>NZ_AXBK01000001.1 GCF_000473365.1 Adhaeribacter aquaticus DSM 16391 | reverse complement strand
GTATTAAATTATGTACATTCCAAATCAGTTTGCTGTGACAGATAAGGCAGAAATTATTGAATTTATGAAAAGGTTTAGTTTTGCCACGATTATTACTGCAAAAGACGGATTGCCAATAGCAACACACTTACCTGTTATCGTAACCACCAAAGACGATAATATTATTCTTACTTCACATATGGCCAAGGCAAACGAACAATGGAAAGACTTTGAAAACAATAAAACATTGGTAATTTTCAGTGAACCTCACGCTTATATTTCGCCTAAGCATTACGACAAAGGATTAAATGTACCTACCTGGAATTACATTGCTGTGCATGCTTATGGACAAGGTACCCTCATCACGGATGCGGACAAGGTAAAAGAATGTTTAAATTATGCTCGGCTGACGTGCTTCTCGACGTTTTATGCCTTTTGTTTACTTCAGTGCAGCTCAATATGGAAGTGCTTTTAAGCGGGCACAATATAAACGCTTAACGTTACCTGCCAATTTATAATTAAATAAAATAATACCATTTATAGGTATAAAATTATGTACATTCCAAATCAGTTTGCTGTGACAGATAAGGCAGAAATTGTTGAATTTATGAAGAGGTTTAGTTTTGCCACGATTATTACTGCAAAAGACGGATTGCCAATAGCAACACACTTACCTGTTATCGTAACCACCAAAGACGATAATATTATTCTTACTTCACATATGGCCAAGGCAAACGAACAATGGAAAGACTTTGAAAACAATAAAACATTGGTAATTTTCAGTGAACCTCACGCTTATATTTCGCCTAAGCATTACGACAAAGGATTAAATGTACCTACCTGGAATTACATTGCTGTGCATGCTTATGGACAAGGTACCCTCATCACGGATGCGGACAAGGTCATTGAAATAATTGAAAGAACCATTAATACCTACGACCTTTCCTATAAACAACAATGGGATAATTTCCCAACCGACTATAAACTAAGACTTATACAAGGTCTTGTAGCTTTTGACATTATAATAACGGACTTACAAGGAAAGAAAAAGCTGAGTCAAAACAAGAATGATAATGAACAGCAAAAAATTATTAATGCCCTTTCAAAAAGTGAAGACACAAATGAGCAATTGATCGCAGATTATATGAAAAATAATGCACAAAATAAAAACAGCAGGTAACGGTTTTTATATGCAAAAGTACTTTTTGGGGGCGGTAAGTATATTATTCCTCTTCTACGCGACGAGAATGGAAATTTAGCGGTGGACCCGGCTAATAATCAATTCTGGGATAAAGAAAAAGCTTACGAAACTTCCCTGGGCGCCCTCTCTAGATTTACACTATCGGCTAGTTACAAATGGAATAAAGCCCGGACCCCCTATTAACTATTCCTGAACCTGGAAAATCTTACCAATACGCAAGGCCAGCTTACCGAATACTACGACCCAAATAAAGCTGGCTCCGTGGGACACACCACGCAACGGGGTTGGCTTCCTAATTTGATGTACCGGTTATATTTTTAAAATGAACCAGGAAGCTTGTAAAGGTTTTCTTTTAATTAGGAACCGAGGGAATCTCCTCGGATTGGCCTAAATGGACGCTAACTTGTCCTTTCAGGCCCTGATCTTAAGCCTTACATTTGCATCATACCTAGCAAAGGAATTCCATTAAAGTTGGTTTACATAGCTTTACAGAAATCTTAATAATACATTTTTAACAAAAATTAAAATGAATAAAGGATAAAAATAATTTGGCATTGGGTGCCTAGCTTCTTTTCAAATAAATTCTAATATACTTTAGTTGGCAAATAAAGGTAAATCCAGCTAACACTTCACACCCAATGAATTTTCCCGGGAAGCTGATTAAATAATATTAATTTTTACCTCCCCCTGAAAAATTTCATCATTGTTGATATAGTTGTCATCAGCTCACTTATAGATTGTAAAAAGTAGGAGGCCCGGAGAAATAGTATCCTTAACCCCGGCCGAAACAACCTTTTTTGATCATTCAACCAGTAAATATCTTAAAATAATCTAATATAAAAATACCTCTTTAAACCATTTTATATAATAAAACTATGAAAAATTTAATTTTATCTATCGCCCTTTTAGTAAATGTCACATTTTTATTCGCTGCGGAAACCAAGTCTAAAATTGTAAATGTACGCCACGAAAATGTCAAAATGTATCGTCAATCCAGCACTTCAACCGAAATTTTAAAGTCACTAAAAAGCACCGACGAAGTGGTTTTAGTACGCAAGCATAATGAATTGTGGTCTATTGTAACTGTAAATGAAACAGTTGGTTATGTATTAACCAGTGAATTGGTTAAGCCCAAACGCAAAGTAAATTAAGAATTAAATAATAGTTTGGGTTCTACTGCCCAAACTATTATTTAATCGGTTTTGGTTAATCAAATTCAGTTTTTAGCTAACCTGACACCAAGAAGACTACTCCCAAATAGATTAATAAAAGTGTTTTAATAAATCAGCTTTCATCAAAACCTGATTTAACGCCTTCGTTACACTGCATCCGGTGCCTAATATTATTTACTCCAAGCCCTCACCCCTCAGCAAACTATACTTAAAATTTAATAGGCTATAGTCCACCTTTGTTTAGCTAAATTATTTATAACCAGAACCTAACTCGCTTAAAAATATGAAAAAAATATTTCTAATCCTTCTGCTTTTTTTCCCGCTGGTCCTATTCGCCCAGCAGCGGTTTACCATTAGTGGCAATATTACCGATGCTAAAAGTGGTGAAGACCTGATTGGCGCTACTGTTGGGGTTCAAGGTACTACAACTGGCACCGCTACTAATTCCTACGGCTTTTATTCCCTCACTTTACCTGCCGGAAAATACACGCTGGTTTACACTTATGTGGGTTATGCCAACAGCACTCAGGAAATAACCCTGAACAAGAATTTAACCTTAAACCTGGAGTTAGCGCCAAATAATAATACCCTGCAGGAGGTACTAATCACCAGCAAAAAGGAAGACGCCAATATCCAACAGAACAAAATGAGCAGCGAGGTGCTTTCTATGGAGGTGGTTAAAACCTTGCCGGCTTTTATGGGTGAAGTAGACGTGCTGAAAACCATCCAGATGCTACCTGGCGTGGTATCGGGCGGCGAAGGCACTTCGGGTTTTTACGTACGGGGTGGCAGCATCGACCAGAATTTGATTCAGTTGGACGAAGCCCCGGTTTACAATGCTTCGCACCTGCTGGGTTTTTTCTCGGTGTTTAATGCTGATGCCATTAAAGACGTGGAAATTTACAAAGGCGGTATTCCGGCAGAATACGGCGGCCGACTGGCTTCTTTGGTGGATATCCGGATGAAGGAAGGCAACAGCAAAAAATTTAATGCTGCCGGAGGCATTGGCACCATTGCCAGTCGCTTAACCCTGGAAGGCCCCATTGTAAAAGACAAAAGCTCTTTTATTATTTCAGGTCGCCGCACTTACGCCGATGTTTTTCTGAAGTTGAGCCCCAACGAAAATATTAGCAAAAACAAGCTTTATTTTTACGACCTCAACACCAAATTAAATTATAAACTCGGCCGGAAAGACCGCTTATTTATTTCGGGTTATTTTGGTCAGGATTTGTTTCAATTCAAAGAATTAATACGCATGGACTGGGGCAATGCTACGGCTACGGCCCGGTGGAACCACCTGTTCTCCGACAAACTGTTTTCTAACTTTACGGCTATTTACAGCAACTTCAACTACGAGATTGGGATGCCCAGCGGTAACACCGCTTTCAGCTGGAAATCCTATATTCAAGATTTTAGTTTAAAAGCCGACTTCTCGTACTTTCCGAATAACCGAAATACGGTAAAATTTGGGGGCAGTTCTATTTACCATACATTTAAACCTGGCATAATTAAGCCGCAATCAGAAGAATCAATAATAAAGGATTGGATTCTTGATGAAAAATACGCTCTCGAGAATGCCTTATACATTAGCAATGAACAGGAAATATCGTCACGCTTTTCTTTGACTTATGGCTTGCGATACTCTTTCTTCCAGAATATGGGTGGCCGTGTGCAAAACTACGATGCTGCTGGCCAACAAACCCATGTAGATATATACAACCGTACGCACATTTACAATACGCAGGGCGGTTTAGAGCCTCGGTGGGCGGCTCGTTTTGTGGTTAACGAAAAAAGTTCGGTTAAAGCTTCTTACAACCGGACCATGCAGTACCTGCAACTAGCCTCTAATGCTACTTCTTCTACGCCGTTCGATATTTATGTACCATCCGGTAAATATATAAAGCCGCAATCGGCCAACCAGGTAGCCTTGGGTTACTTCCGCAACTTCCGCCAGAATAGCTTGGAGGCTTCGGCAGAAGTTTATTATAAGGATATGAAAAACCAGATTGATTTCCGCGACAATGCCGAACTACTGCTGAATAATAACATTGAAGCCGAAGTATTGACCGGAACCGGAAAGGCTTATGGTCTGGAATTAATGGTTAAAAAACAAACCGGCAAATTAACTGGTTGGGCCAGCTATACCTTGTCGCATACCGAACGCACCATTACCGGTATTAATAATGATAGGCCTTATTCCGTACGGCAGGATAAACCGCATAACCTGGCGGTAGTAACATCTTACCGGCTATCCGAACGCATGACTTTGGGTGCGAACCAAGTGTATAGCAGTGGCAATGTGGTTACCATGCCCTCCGGCTCTTTCCGCAACAGCAATATTATTGTGCCTATCTACACCGAGCGCAATGGCCACAGGCTTCGCGATTACCATCGCCTGGATTTATCCTTAACCCTGGACGCTAAAAAACGGGTGGGCCAAAAATATGAATCAAGCTGGAACTTCTCAGTATTTAATGCTTACGGCCGCAAAAATGTATTCTCGGTGCAGCTAGCCCAAACCGAAGATACCCCCTCCCGCATTGAGTCGAAAGAGATATCTATTGTTGGCTCGGCCATTCCGGCCGTTACTTATAACTTTAAATTTTAATTAAGCCCACACCATTACTCAACCTGATAAAGTAAAACCATGAAAAATTTCTCAACCTTATTATTTTTATTCCTGGCGCTGGTATTTATCAGTTGCGAAACAGAAGTAGACCTGGACCTGGAACAAAGTAAGCCGGTATTGGCTGTAGAAGCCATTGTTACCGACCAAATTAATATGAACTACGTGCAACTGAACATGTCGGCACCTTATGCCAAAAATGTAGAGCCCGCAGCCGTAACCAGTGCACAGGTAACCTTAACTGATAATGCCGGCACCAGCACCTCCTTTTTGCATGACGCTTATGGTACTTATAAACCAACTACCGACTTTAAAGGAGTAGCCGGGCGAACCTATACGCTCATAATCCAGGCCAATAGCCAAACGTATACCAGCACCTCGGTGCTGAACCAGGCACCAACATTAGATAAAGTAACCTATGAATATGTAGATGGGAAAAACGACGATTATGGCCGCGAAGAGGGATATTATATTACAACAGCCTTCCAAGATATAGTCGGTGTAAGGAATTACTACAAGCTGAATATATGGGTAAACGGCCAGCTAAAGCAACAAAAATCTGAGGACATCATGGTGACGGAAGACAAGTTATACGATGGCGCTTACCTGAATGATTTAAAGATATTCACTCCATTTAAAAAGAATAACCAGCTGGAAGTAAGCTTGTTGTCGCTAACGAAAGAAGCTTTCGATTTTTATTCGGCTTTAAGTAGTTTATCTAGCCAGGGTGGTTTCTTGGGTCGCAATCCGGCCAACCTACCCACTAATATCAGTAATGGCGCGGTGGGTTTTTTCTCCGCCAGTGCCGTCTCTACCAAGTCTGTTATAATTGAATAACTTTACTCCTGAAAAAACAACCCATGGTAGGTACCTGAAAATACTTTAACAGCCAGGTTTTATAATACCGGCGGTTCCAATCTTGTAAGATAGATACTGAAACCTGGTATTGGTTTGTACATTGCCGGATCGTCAGCATCCCAGAACGAAACTCTTCGACAATATTTCTTTTCTTTGCAGACGGGAAATTTCTTTTTACGGTTCCTTTTAACTCTCTATTTTTCATACCTTTACACTTAAAGCGTAAAGGTATTTCAGGAGTTTACCAAAAGTCTTATAATTAACATTATGTTAAAAACCTTTTACTAGAGGTGCTTCCCTGTCACTTAAAACATACTGAACTGATTAGAACTTTTTTCATATGTTATAGTTCTGTTTTCGCTACCTAAAATAAGTATAAATTAATAATTAACATCGATCTACGCTTTTTTTTTAGGTACCGGACATATAACGGGCAAGCTCATGATTAAGATGAAATATATGATTTTTAATAAACTATGATTTAAAGTCTATGTCAAAATAATTTATCATAAGCTGGTAATTATATAGTAGCTCAAAAATTATAGGTTCGTAAAAAACAGTGCACCCATTAATTTGATCAAAATTTTCAACTATCAGGAATGAACCTTTATAGTATTAGTCCTACCAAAATCAAGTACCTTATCTAAGAATTATTACTGTCTATTTAGGCTGCATGTAGGACTTAAAAGTGGAATCCGTTCCTTGAACCTAGGTTTGATTGGATACCTTAAAATATACTAACGCACAATCCAGTAGACGGCCCCACCAGCGATAGCTGATGGGGAGCTCCTTTCACACCAATTTACGTAAGGGTCTCGTATACAGCGGTTCATTCAGTTGTGGGCTACCTTGTGGTAATAATCGAGCAACGGTTCATAACCTCTCTTTACCAAACGCTTCAGCGAGATAGCTGTAATAAGAAACTAAAATAATTCCTAAACGTCGGATTCAAATGAGAATTAAATAAATTCATTTGAAAGACACTGAGACTAAATAACTCTTGAAGAATTTTAATTAACGCTTTTTAACCAAAATCCGAGCGATAACAATGATATATATCACGCAATTAATTTACATTAAAGAAGGCCAAGAAACTGTATTCAATCAATTTGAAAATATTGCCCTTCCAACAATTCTAAAATATAACGGGCGACTCTTGCTAAGAATTAGACCTGAGGAAGGTACCTTTATTGAATATCATATTGACAAACCTTATGAAATACACCTTGTAGAGTTTGATACAGAGAAAGATTTTGAAAACTTTAAAGAAGACGAAGAACGAAAGAAGTTCTTACATTTAAAGGAACAGTCTATCAAGGCATCAATCCTAATTCAAGGGGTAAAACTACAATAACTAGAAAAATGCCAGCAGGCAACATTGTGCATAAGTCATGCTACGGCCTACGCCGCCGTTTATACTAACCATTATAGCCAATGTTAAACATAAAATAAAGATCACTGATTGTACAGATTTAAGTGTAAGAACTAAATAATGAAGAAGCAGCAAAACTGGATGATTGATGAAATAACTTGTGCAGGCAGAGAGAACTTAGATGTTGTTCATGTAGAACGCTATGATAAAAAGGAAGATGCTAAGGCAGACAGGGAGGTCAATCTACTACAGAAGATGGGGTTTAACAGTCAGTCAGAGATTGTTGAGATTGGGGCTGGGACTGGACAATTTGCTTTGATTGCGGCTACAGTATGTGCACGAGTAGTTGCAGTAGATGTATCGCCAGTAATGCTAAAACAGTTAAGGTTAAAGGTAGAAGAATCAGGGTTATCAAACATAGAAGCTGTACAGGCAGGATTTTTGACTTACGAACACAGTGGTAAGCAAGCCGACTTTGTGTACTCCAGGCTTGCTCTACATCACCTTCCTGATTTCTGGAAAGTTATTGCCCTTAAACGTATCCATCGGATGATGCGAACTGGTGGCATATTCCGCTTATGGGATGTTGTTTACGACTTCAATCCTGATGAGATAGACAAACGTATAGAATTGTTTTGCAATACTTTAGGAGAAGACATTAAAAAAGAATGGGTTAGAGAGGAGATGGAAGAACATATTCGAGACGAACACTCTACATTTCGATGGCTTCTTGAAGCTATGATTAAGCAATGTGGGTTTGAAATAGAAGATGTAAACTATTCCCCAGATGGTTTCTTCGGCAAATATATTCTTCGTGCAATCTAAAGAAACACAGGCTATAACATTGTATAGACCTCATGCGTCGGCCGACGGGCTTGCCCGTTGTTTATACTACCCGTTGATAGCAAGTGGAACTAAAGAGAGTACCCCCTGCAACAAAAACAGATCAACCAAACAAATAGAATATGACAGAACAGAGCAGCATTGAGGAAATATTTTTCAAATACCTCTTACAATATAAATTTGAAGAAGAGGATCTGGATTATTCGGTATTACAGAAACATACTGCTGCACTACAGGCATTATCAGATATTGGTAATTCAGGAATAAGTATTTTTGATATATCCAAAAGGCAGATTCTCTTTTATTCTTCCAATTATGGTAAGCTTTTAGGTTACAACCCATCAGATTATGAGAGAAAAGGTCAACATTTTTTTGATGCTAAGATTCATCCCGATGATAAACTTAAGTTAAGCTACAATAGCATAACCACTTTTAAGCTGTTCGATAATTTTACCAATGATGAAAAACTGAATCACAAACAAATTAATGAATACAGAATTTTAAACGCTCAAAATCAATACATCCGCCTTGTGGAGCAACATCAAATTTTGGAATTAGATAAAAAGGGACAGATCTGGTTATTAATGAGTGTTGTTGATATTTCTCCCAATCAGGATGATTTTGAGGGGATTAACAGCCAGATTTTTAATTTTAGGACCGGGAATATAATTTCCTTGGAAACTCCCCAAAAAGCGCAGATTGGGCTAACAAAAAGAGAAACAGAAATTTTGCAACTCGTAAAAGGGGGGTATTTAAGTAAAGAAATCTCGAATAAGCTATCCATTAGTTTGCATACTGTAAATACACACCGGCAACGGTTTTTAGAAAAACTCGGGGCTAACAATTCTATTGAAGCCGTAATTTTTGCTTCCAAACTGGGATTATTAGGATAAACATACTGATAGATCAGTATTTTATAAAACAGGGATTAGAAAGACTTTTGTACTTCTTAATTCCTTTATAGAATATGTTACGATTCATCTTTGTTTTCACCTTAGTGTTTTTTACAACACAATCATTCGCCCAACCCACCCAAACTATTAGAGGCACGGTTATAGATAATGCTTCCAACCAACCCATTCCTTTTGCCTCAGTAATGGTTATTAATACTAATCCTACCCTTGGTTCAACTACAGATAAGGAAGGCAATTTTGTAATTTTAGATGTGCCTGTAGGACGGTACGACATTCAGGCATCATTTATTGGTTACGAACCTTTTATAGTTCGGGAAGTAGCGGTTAGTTCGGCAAAAGAACTTGTTTTGACAATCCGGCTAAAAGAGAATGTTCTTTTGCTTAATGAGGTTGTTATAACCCCTAATGTTAACAAAGAACAGCCCCTCAATTCAATGGCAACTGTGAGTGCAAGAATGCTGAGTGTGGAAGAGGCTAGTCGCTATGCCGGTGGCTTTGATGACCCTGCCCGCCTGGCTTCTTCATTTGCCGGTGTATCAAGCAATACTGAACAAAATGGAATTATTGTAAGAGGAAATGCTCCTAAATTTTTGCAATGGAAAATGGAAGGGGTAGAAATACCTAATCCTAGTCATTTTGGTGACTTAATATCTTTTGGGGGTGGGACCCTTACCGCCTTAAGTAGCCAGATGTTGGCAAATTCTGATTTCTTCACAGGGGCATTTCCCGCTGAGTATAACAATGCGTTGTCTGGAGTTTTTGATATTGCTTTGAGAACAGGCAATAATCAGAAACGGGAACATACCTTTCAGGCAGGTCTCATTGGCATAGATGCCTCCTCAGAAGGTCCCTTTAAAAAAGGGAGCAAAGCTTCTTATTTATTTAATTACCGCTATTCAACGCTCGCGCTCCTGGCTCCTTTGCTGCCAGAGGATGCCAGTGGTTTAAAGTACCAGGATCTGTCGTTCAAGCTGAACTTTCCTACTGAAAAGGCTGGCATTTTCTCCGTCTGGGGCATAGGGCTAATGGACAGAGCATCTGACAAGGCTAAGACTGACCCCGAAGAATGGGTGTATTACAACCACAGTGAAGAAAATAACATCAGGCTACATATGGGCGCGGCAGGCATAAGACATAGCTATTTTTTCCAAAACAATGCTTTTATAGAATCAACTCTGGCTGCAACAGCAAACGGTACTAACTGGTCAACGCAAAAACTCAATCCAGACCTAATTTTAAACCCGCACAGCGAGATCAAAAACAACAATTATAATTTTAGTTTCTCTTCTTTTTATAACCAGAAAATTAGTTTACGGCATACAAATAAAACCGGAGTTTTAATTACGGGAATGATGTATGATATGCTTTTAAAGAAATCGCCGGAGATGAACGTTCCGCCACAAGAAGCTGTCAATGCAAAGGGGTTTAGCACCTTGATGTCGGCTTATAGTAGTTCATCGGTCAACCTTACCTCCAGATTATTAATGAACATTGGTATCAACAGCCAGTTTTTCACACTGAATAAGAAGTATACCATTGAACCAAGACTTGGCTTCCGGCAACGGATAAAAGAAAATCAATCCCTGGGGCTGGCGTATGGATTGCACAGCCGTTTAGAGCGGTTAAATTTTTATTTCAATAACTCACTTTCAACAGGAGAAACCGCGGTTAACAAAAAGCTTGATTTTACCAAAGCGCACCATCTTGTATTAAGCTATAATCGTAAGCTCACAGACTTAATCATTTTAAAAGTTGAGCCTTATTATCAGCACTTATTTTCTGTGCCTGTAACTGCTGATAATTCTTTTTCACTTATCAACCTTCAGCGTGATTGGTTTTTTGCTGATAAACTTCAAAACACAGGTAAGGGGAGAAATTATGGGTTGGATGTGACACTTGAGAAATATATGTCCAGAGGTTTCTATTATTTGGTTACTGGGTCAGTGTTTAGTTCAGAGTATAAAGGGGGAGACGGCATTTGGCACAACACAAGGTTTAACCGGAACTATGCCTTTAATTTTTTAGCTGGAAAGGAATGGCAGCTAGGTGCCAGCAATCAAAATGTGTTGAGTTTGAATTCTCGCTTGACTTATCAGGGTGGTAACCGTTTCTCTCCGGTAAATGAATCAGCATCTCACGCAGCGAGCGCTGTTGTGTATGACGAAACAAGGCCTTTCACTGTGCAGGCAGATCCATCATTGAACGTTCATTTTACTGCCAGCTATAAAATGAATAAGAGCAAATCGTCACGTGAAATAGCGCTGAAAATATTAAACCTGACAGGACAGCCTGACTCTTATGGATATAAATATAACCAGGTAAAAAAAACAATTGAAAGGGATTTGGTTTCGGTACTTATTCCGAACCTGAGCTATAAGATAGAATTTTGATTAATTATATATTCAAACCGTTATAGCCAATATAAAAAATGAAAAGAATCTACTTGTTTGAATTTGAAGATGTTCCATGGTTCCCGAATTGGCTAAGAATTAGTTTGACCAGACTCATGGTGGTGATGCATAATTGATTAGGAACCACTAAGGAATTACCGAATTTGGTAAACAAAGCCATCAGGTATTCACCCAGACTATCTACCATCAAACCCTAACTTACCAACCTTGATTACAGAACATTATCGCATCATCTCAAAGGAGTTAGGTTACCAGGTACTTCCAAATTCCGCTGTGGTCAACAATTTAGGCTACCATGCTTTATTTTTGAAGCAATATAATGTTGCGCGGCAATAGTTTAACATGAACGTGCTTCTTTATCCTAAGGACGCGAACCTCCAGGATTCATTTGGCGATTATTACAGGATAATAGGAGATAAAAAGAACGCTAATGCCTTTTATAAGAAAGCGCTGTCTATTACCGAGATACCGGAAACCAGATCTAAACTAAATGAGTTTTCAAAGAAGAAGTAATTTGCATACGCTTTTTCAACAACTCTTAAAACTTGAATGCCTAAAAAATAATAAGCAACGAAGAACGGTTAATTGATATTACTCTTCATTTTTATATAACTAATAAAACACAGATACATAGAAATTTATGATATCATTCCGATTTTTCACAAAAAGACAGAACCCAATTTCGGTTGACTCCTGCAAAAAAATTAAATTATAATAAAAGCTCTTATTTTCTCTCCGAAAAATTTTTATAAAATATAGCTGAAATTATATAATAGATAAGGTTACCCCTCTCTCTAATTTTGTCCTATTCAAAAAATCCCAACAAGGCGAATCATAAATTAATTTATACAAGTCAAAATTCAATCATTTACAAGTTCCCTACTAAACAGGAAAAAACTTTACCCATTATTAGGCATCCCCGAAATTTAAAACAGTAGTCATGTAAGCTTCCCCGAAAATAGAACTGTTTCTAAATAGAAAAAAACTTAATTTAGAACAGTAGATATGAAAAGGAAGACTTTTACACCCCAACAGATTGCCAAAATTCTCAAGGAGTTTGAGGACGGCAAAAGTGCCGCAGAAATTAGCCGGGACCATGGCGTTAGCCAGGCGGCCTTTTACAAGTGGCGGCAACGCTATAATGGCATGGATGCCACTGAGCTGAAGCGGCTCAAGGAACTAGAAGAAGAAAACCGGCGGCTGAAGTCTATGTATGCAGAGCTGGCTTTGGACCTAAAACTAGCCAAAGAGATTATTGAAAAAAAGCTCTGAAGCCCTGCCAAAAGCGGCAAATAGTGCTTGAGGTTTACCAGCAGTCTCAAGCCGGCATTAGCAGGGCGTGCCGGGTGGTGAATTTGAGCAAATCAGTTTACTACTATCAGTCGCACAAAGATGATGTTGTAGTAGAAGAAGCATTACGGCAAAAAGCGGAGCAGCACCCCAGAGAAGGATTCTGGAAAGCCTATGGGCGGTTGCGAAAAGAAGGCCAGGAATGGAATCATAAGCGGGTATACCGGGTATATAAAGCCATCAACTTAAACATCCGGCGCAAAGCCAAAAAGCGTTTACCCGCCCGCGTGCAACAGCCTTTACAAGTTCCCCAGGCATTAAATCACACCTGGTCAATCGACTTTATGAGTGATGCGTTAGAAAACGGAAGAAAATTCCGTTCCTTCCATGTGCTGGATGATTATAACCGCGAAGCTTTGCATATTGAAGTAGATTATTCCTTAAAGAGCAACCGGGTAGTATGGGTGCTTAATCATTTGTTAAAGCGAAGGGAAAAACCAAAGCGCATCCGAATGGATAACGGACCGGAGTTTATTGCCACGCTTATGGCCGAATGGAGCCAGATGCATGAAGTAGAGTTCATCTATATCCAGCCAGGTAAGCCCACGCAGAATGCCTATGTAGAACGTTTCAACGGGACTTTTCGCCGACATGTACTAAATGCTTACCTATTCGAAAACCTGGAAGAAGTAAGGGATATTACAACCAGCTGGCTAGAAGATTACAACTACAACAGGCCGCATGATGCACTTGGAGGGTTAGCACCAATAGAATTTGCAAAGAAAAAACAACACCAACAATTAGTGTCAATTTAAACAAATTTTATACTTTTAATCAGTTCTAATTAGGGGAAGCTTACAGTCATATGATTATTAAAAAATTACTTTATTTCTTATTTATAACTTTAATAGTAGGCTTCTTCGGATGCAAAAAAGAAGTTGTCAATCCTGACTTTATAAAATCATTCAATCTTTCCTCTAAAGAAACCGGAATTGATTATACAATCTCTATCAAATTACCCGAGGATTATCATACCTCATCTGAAATCTACCATACTATGTATGTTTTAGATGCAGAACAGGTTGAGGAATATGTCAGCAAAGTATGTGAAAAAACCAGCAAGGAACTCAACACACAAAATGTTATTGTTATCGGTATAAAATACCAAAAGGGCAATTATAGAGATACGGACTACACACCAACACCTACTGATCATGGAAAAGGAGGAAGTACTAAATTCCTGAATTTTATCCAAAAAGAATTAATACCAAGGATAGAAAGCGAATTTAGGGCAGCCCCAGCCAGAAACAAACGAACTATTCTGGGACATTCTTTTGGCGGACTATTTGGGGCTTTTGCCCTTACAAAACATAATGATCTTTTTGGTAATTACCTTTTGCTAAGTCCTTCCTTGTTTTATGATAACTCCATCGTTCTCCAATATGAAAAAGAAGCCAGGCCAATAATCAAAAGAAATTCCCAACTGGTAGTTATAAGCTTAGGAGGTACAGAAAAAGGACTTATTCCAGGTAACGACTATCTGCATCAGCATTTAAAATCATTCTACACCAATACTACATCCTATTTTCATTTAGTACCGGGTAAAGGTCATATTGCTTCTAGAAATCCGAGCATCGAGAAAGCAATAAAATTCTATTTTAAAAATAGATAAGTCATGAAAAAGTTGTTAACTCTTTTTATTATTCTTACTACTATTCGGATAGCTCATTGTCAAAGTAAAGGTGAAGTTTGGCAAGACACTACCTGTAAATTAACTATTGAGCCGGGAATTGGTACTAAGTTATATTCGCTTTTAGGTAGCAGGGACATAAGGTTTACTAACCTTATCCAATATAACCTGGCGAATAGCATTACTTTAGTATCTCATAGTGCACTAGCTTTCGACTTTCCTAACAGTAGAATAACAGATGTAGAACAAAACCATAGCTTTACTATTCTCCAGAAGCTCGGAATTGGAACTGCAATCATCTCAAAAGGTGCCTCACACAATTTCTTAGTATTGGGCGGTTTAAAGTACAATAGTTATTCTGGTACTTTGGTAAATAATCACCCTATTGAAAAATTCACTTCTAAAACATCCGCTTTTTCTCCTGATTATGGTATTATGTATAATCTAAAAAAAGGCAAAGGAAAGAAGTTTTTTAGTGGCCGGCTCTATCTTCCGCTAAATGATGGTATTTTCAATATGTTAGAAACAGCTAACATAGAAATTGGGGTTGGTTTCCAGCTACCTGGAGTATTATTAAAAAAATAATCAAACCAGTAAAGCTTATGACAGTTAGGAAACTACATTTCAGGAGTTACCATAACTATTTTCATTGTTTTTCATTTATTTGTCCATGTATTGAGTGTTTTTGGTGCGGACAGCTACATTGCATCAATAAATTCATTACCATACATATACCAATGTTTTTGTGGAATTGTTTTTAATGAATGTAGTATTAGCGGTCATTGTAGAGTTACCTGCAATACTGATGACTAAAACTTAATGATGGGATAAATTATGACACAAGAGGAACAAATAATTGCTTGTGAAAATAGGCTTTTAGACGCTATTAAAAACAGCGATACCCATACGCTTGACGAACTTTTGCACGATAGTTTAATTTTCAATATTCCAACAGGTCAAACAATAACAAAAGAAATGGATATTGAGAACTATCGTTCAGGAATTATGACTGTTAACGATATTTCAGCAACTGACCAAATGATAAAAACCATTGAAAACATATCTACTGTTGTAGTTACTATTCATTTAAAAGCAAAGTATGCTGACCAAATAATAGATGGAAAATTCAGGTATTTACGGGTATGGCAACTATTCAACAATTCGTGGCAAATAATTGCAGGAAGTGGATTCCAAATTCAATAACTGAAATAGAAAAAACGAAACGCTGACAGCATATAAACCTCAATGTGACAGGCATTATAAGTCAGGCTGTTTCTTACTGTCGTACTTCACCGTTGGTGGTAAAATTCTACAGAATGATTGATACTGAGCTTAGATTAACTTGGAATAAATTAATACATTTCAATTGGATATTCGGATTGATATTGTTATTAACCGTTTGTGTACCTAGATTTTGGATGGTTTTACATGCAAACCAAACTGGCAACTATGGTAACATAGGTATCATTATGGCCATTTCTGCCCTTATTCCTTTTATTTTTTTGTCTAAAGATGGACGAAAACAAATAGGAATTACTAAGCCAAAAAATTATTCCTGGATTGTGTATTCCTTCCTGTCTGGCATCGCCATCAGTACTTTAATTTTTGTATTGGGCTATCTGTTATACACAAATTCATTAGATAATTGGTATGTGTATATTGGGAAGTCCTACAACATAGGTACAGATTTAACTATTCAGGATAGGCTAATTTATTTTATAATTTTTGCAGTTACTGGGATGTGCTTTAGCCCAATTGGTGAAGAATTGTTTTTCAGAGGAATTGTGCATGCAAGTTTCAGCTCAAGTTTAGGAGAAAGAAAAGCCACTATAATAGACAGCCTCGCATTTGCCTTAACACATTTAGCTCATTTTGGCATTGTCTACATTTATGGCAGCTGGGGATTTCTGTTTATTCCATCCATTTTATGGGTATTAGCAATGTTCATCACAAGTCTAGTTTTTATCCAGTGTAAGAAAATGACAGGTTCTATAATAGGTGCTATCGCGAGTCATGCCGGTTTTAATGTTTCTATGATATATTTCATCTTTTATCAATTGTAAAAAATATAACCACCTTCACTTTCCTAAAAGTGGCTTTCTTTCCTTGCGGGCAAAGCCAGTGGTCTGCTTCTTTGTTGTAAGTAAAACCTTCAGGTCCGCCTTTGTAAGTACCATGCGGTGGAATGAAAGCTATAATCTCTTTCTGCTCAAGTAGGGCATAGTTCTCGCCCGATTAATAGCCCGCATCGGCTAGTATGGTATTACAGCCCAGACTTAATGCTTGCAGCCGGTGGGCAAGGCCAGCGAGCGGCGTGGGCAAACATTGATTATCCTTCTTATCTGCAAAATCTGCTTGCACGTGGGTAATGGTTTGATGAGCGGTATCAACAGCGAGTTGTGCCAGGTAGCAGAGCTTGCGGGCCCGTAAATTTCAAAGTCTACTCCCCTACTTTTAAAATCCGCAACTAAGTCAATTAAATGATGAAGTGACCGACCCAATCTGTCCAGCTTCCAGACCACTCCTGTGTCTCTACGAAAAATTTATTTTTCTTACCCTTAGTCAATGAAATTAAATGTTTTAAAGCGGTGCTTTGCTCTCACTTTTAAGTACTTTAAACCTAATAAAATGAAAAACTTTAAAAAATTATTGTTCGGGCCAGTGATTATTCTCGCCTTCTCCTCTTGTTCTGTGCAACAGTTTGCTGTGAATACCATGGTTCAGCCCTTTGAAAACGGAGGAAAAATTTTTGGTGAGAAAACACAAGGAAAAGAATTCGCTAAAAGTGGGGATCTGCATATCCTCGGGTTTAACATTCAAGCCAGTAATACGAATGAATTAGTCCAATCCTTAAATGCAAATTCTTATACTATTGAGTCTAAATCCAATCTTTACCTTTATTTATTAACTGGTGGCATAGTGGATTATAAAATTGTTAAAGTCATAAAAAGAACCAATTAATCTTTCCATTTAAATACGGAATCAGCGATTTTAATTTAGACCTCCGGATTCATTGCTGCATTTAAAAACATTTTTGTTTATAAATATGCTTTAATAATTCGGAGGATTTCTATTCACATTAACCATTATCCTGTTGTTTATTATTGCTTTTAAATTAGGTGGCTACCTTAAAATATTTATAACCTGAATTTATTACCTACCTTAACTCAATGGACTTAAAACTGCTTTTCAATGATTTTGCTTCATTAAAAAGCATCTAGAAAACATAAATAATATTATATTTAATAACCACCGTAAAATGGCCCTGATCGCAAGTTTTTGCCTTTTGGTAATGGATGTACTTGCCGGCTATGGCTACGGATATGCTTTCCAGCATATTTATGTACCTAAGGACAGTATGGTTACAGTAATTATCTGAATCATTCTAAAATTTTATTTGAGCTATTTATAATTTGCTTCGTTATTTCCTTAGTATTAGATGTAGTAGTATCCTTGGCTTTGTATGGATTTTTCAAAAAGGCTAATTTCCACATATCAAAGCTTACTGCCGGCTTGCGGCTACTTTATTCGGTTCTTTTTGGGATAATTATTATAAGTTTGTTGGAAGTTTCACCCTTATTGGATCAGTCAAAACTTAATGAAAATCTTATTATGAGTTGCCTGCAGGAATTCTTGGATTGGTTGTCCTGTGCCTTATTAATAACCGGTTTTCATTTATTGGGGGTGGGGTATCTGATGCTCTAAGCTAATTATATTCCCAAAATACTGGGATTTTAATGGTTGTGGCGGGTTTATGCTACCTATTCAGTAACCTGGCAAATCAATTCAGTCTTGATTATGAGATTTATAAATCATTTGTGGAACTCATTGTTAGTACACCTATGGCCTTGGGTGAATTGGGATTTGCAATTTGGTTAATCTGGAAGGGTGGGAAACAAAACAAATTATTTATCCTTCCATATTCGCTTTCTGATGCGGCTAAGTGATTCCGGGCTAACCCCAATATAACTGGCTAATTGGTGTTGGGGAACCCGTTGCAATAAGGCAGGTTTTGTCTTTAATAAATTTAAGTACCGTTCTTCCGGGGAGGAAGAAATAAAATAGGATAATTCATCCTGAGTTTTTCCAAAATCCTGCGCCATCATCATCCGGGTAAGTTGTCCAAGTTTCGGGATCCTCTCATACATGTCTTCCCCCTCCTCTTGGTCACCCACAATAATAATAGAATCTTCTACACATGATAAATAACTTTCCGTCGGTACTAGGTTGGAAAAACTGGTAAAAAATACAGCAGCCTGGTTTTCAGTATAAAATTGTGTAGTTTTATCAACCCCGTTTAGGATAAGGTATTGCCGCAGGCAGCCCTTTATCACAAAATAGCATTTATGGCAAATATCCCCCTCTTGCACGAGCAAGGTGCCTTTTTTATATAAACGAATGGTAAGATTATCAACCAGCATTTGAACCTCCTCTTGGGTAAATAATTCAAACCGAGAAATAAAGGCTATTAACTCCTTCCTTAAAAGCGCTTCGGTTTCTGCTGTTTTTACATAAGGATCCATTGGTAAGAAAGCTAATGATTGGTTTTGGGCAAAGAAGAGAATTTACCTTTTTCTGTCAACTGTATAACTAAAGTACTGTTTTATAAAGCAACATCCTAATTAATTTATTTGCGATTGCCCTTATAATCAAGAAGAACTGATTCCACTACTCAGGTCATCAGCAAAAACTCAGAAAAAAACTTTGGCAAAAGCGGTTCTTAACTTAAGTCAATGAGTTCAGCCTGCTCCTTCCTCTACTTTTGCTACCTCACAACAAGATACATGTAACCTTCTCTGGTTCAAATTTCTAAAAAACAAAAATCAAGATGAAAAGTTTTTTTGCCACAATCCTAATGGCGTTGTCAACCACAATGGCTTTTAGTCAACAACTTACCCAAACTGTCAGAGGTACCCTAACCGATAGTGACAGTAAATCGCCGCTAATTGGTGCAACTGTATTAATTTTGGGATCCAACCCAGTTATTGGTACTTCTACTGACCTGGAAGGGAAGTTCAGGTTAAATAACATTCCTACGGGCCGTATTACACTACAATTATCTTACCTGGGCTATGAACCTAAAGCAATCCCGGATATTGTGGTAAATTCCGCGAAAGAGGTGATTCTCAATCTCTCCATGCAGGAATCTGCTAGCACCATGAATGAAGTGGTTATCACGGCCGATAAAACCAAAGGACAGGCTATTAACGACATGACTATAATCAGTGCCCGGTCTATCTCACCGGAAGAAACAAACCGGTATGCTGGGGGATTTAATGACCCTTCCCGGATTATGTCCAATTTTGCTGGGGTAAACAGTAACCAGGATGGCAGCAATGCCATTATTGTTAGAGGAAACTCCCCTAAATATGTGCAATGGCGTTTAGAAGGGATGCAGATTACCAACCCCAACCATTGGGCCGACCAATCTGGTGTAGGGGGTGTAGTAAGCACCTTAAACAACAATTTATTAGCTGCTTCCGACTTTTATACCGGTGCTTTTTCACCGGAATACGGCGATGTGTTATCGGGGGTGTATGATGTTAAATTAAGGGCCGGGAATAACGAAAAATTTGAGTCTGTTTTAGGAGTTGGATTACTTGGGACAGATTTAACATTAGAAGGACCATTTAAAAAAGGGTATGGAGGATCTTTTCTTATTAACTACCGGTATTCTACGATATCCTTGATTAGTGAGCTTGGTATGGTGAATATTGGAGGTGCACCTAAATTCCAAGATGCTGCTTTCAAGGTGGTATTGCCTACCAACAAGCTGGGCACCTTCTCCCTTTTTTCGTTAGGAGGCCTTAGCAGCTTTTTATTAAAAGATGTTACCCCGGCCGTTTGGGGCACTCCCGGTGACAGGTTTATGATTTCAGATATCCGGGAAGATTTTGACAAAGGCGCACACTTACTCAATAATGGCTTAAACCATACCTTTCAAATCAATCAAAATAGCTTTATCAATACAAATCTTTCGTATTCCAATGAAGGTGTAAATGACAAAACATTTGAATCAAAAATCATAAAATTGTATAATGAAAGGAATGATCTTTTACGGGATTCTGTGGTGAATAGAATTGAAAATTACAATAGTAATTTAAAGAAATCTGCTTACCGGGGTGCCATAACATATGACAACAAGCTGAATGCAAAAAACAAAATACAGGTAGGCACGAAATATGCCTTGTTCAATTATAATTACAAGCAAAGCCAATTTAGAAAGGAAGCAGCAGACAGAGCTACTTTAATTGATTTTAATGAAAATGTAAGTACGGTTAATAACTTTATAAGCTGGAAACACCGGATTAATGAAGATATTACCATAGTATCTGGGGTACATAACATGAATGTGCTTCTTAACAAAAAGAGTACCTTGGAACCACGAATTGCGGTAAACTGGAAGTTGAACAACTCTAACTCCATCCATGGCGGCTATGGCAAACATAGCAATATGGAAAGCATCCATAATTATTTTGCCAAGGTAGAACAAGCAGATGGCACAATCAAAGAACCAAACCTCAATTTAGGCTTGCTCAAAGCACATCATTTTGTTTTAGGCTATGAAAAACGGCTTTCCGAAAATCTAGTTGCCAAAGCAGAAGTATACTACCAGAACCTCTATAATTTACCGGTTGAAAACAGCGACAAGAGTAATTATGCTACTATTAATGAGAACCTTGATTTCAAGTATGTTGATTTGGTTAATAAAGGAACCGGGAAAAATTATGGAATAGAATTAACGTTGGAGAAATTTTTCAACAATAATTACTACTACTTAATCAATACTTCCATTTTCAATTCAAAATATAAAGCCCTGGATGGTGTTGAGCGGAATACTGCTTTTAATAGCAATTATTTGGTGAACATATTATTTGGCAAGGAATTTACGAACCTTGGCAAAAAAGACAATCAAGCCTTAGGATTAAATGCAAAAATATTTTTTGGGGGGGGACAAAAAATAATACCCTTATTACGGGACGAGGCTGGGAATTTAGCGGTTGACCTTAGCAAAAATAAATATTGGGATACAGACAAAGCTTATGAAAAATCCCTGGGAGATACTTATCAAATTCAATTATCTGCCAGCTATAAATGGAATAAACTGAAAACCACTCATGAACTTTTCCTGAACATGGATAATGTAACCAATACGAAGGGAAAAATTTCAGAATTCTATGACGCTAGTGAGCCCAAATCTATAGCCTATGTGACCCAATTGGGCCTCTTTCCAAATCTGATGTATCGGTTATATTTTTAATCTAAAAATAAACTGGATAAAGTGAAAAATATATTTGTCCGATTGATTTTTTAAATTCCCCTTCAATCAAAGCCTTCTTTTTGTTTCAATAACTCCTATTTGTACAGGATTAATTGCCGGATTAACTTTTGCCAGCTTTTTCTTAATCCACCGTTTTACAAAGAAGACAAAGAGAAACTTAATTTAAAAAGCATTTTTGCCCCTTGGTCTTAATTAAGATTCTTTTTAACTATGTATATTTTCACTAGTAATAAGGAGTAGGAAGGATATTCTAGGACATTTGATTAATAGGACAACCCATAACACCATCTATTTATTAGAGGGCAATTTGAGAATGCTCCGATTATTTTTAAATGATCAAACTAAATAGAATGAGTTTAGTTATCATCAGCAAATCCAAGAATTCTTGACTACCTGTAATTTAAATACGAGAAGGCCGAGAAAGGAAAACGGTATATTCGTATTTGGTATTCCAATCACAATCATGGGTGGAATCACTCTACTTTCAATTAAGCGTTCAAATACTGCTGTAACGGAGCGAAAACAATTTTCTCCATCAAGAACATATAAAACCGGATAAGTATCCTTTGTAGTAAGGCTAATTTTTTTGCCGGAATAGCTGCTCTTGTAATATGATTAGACTTAATACTATCAGCAAAACCTAATTTAAAATCAGTTTGCGATTTGACTTCTAATAAGGAAAAGGTAAAAAAAACAAGGATAAATAGGTAATTCATTAATTAGTGATTTGATAAAGGAAATTTCTCCTGCCAATGTTATCAAAATATTCACTTTCTAATGATTCGTATATGTTATGGATTGCCCACCCACCTTTCCATAATAGAACTGAATACCTAAATTTTATTTTCCTTGTTCAATTTCTTTATTTGAACATTATTAATAGAGCTAATAAAAATCAGGGAATAAACGCAAAATACAAGCTTCTTAGATTATGTAGGGTAAAAAAATATTAAATCTTGAACCAACAATTAAATTTCCTATAGGCAGGAAGAATAAAAGTTTAATGTAAATTCAATTTTTTAAATAATTCATTTTGTTCAAATAATGGAAAAAGATGATTTCATTTAAAGATTTTTAATTCTAATGATGACCGTTCAAAAGATTTTTGGAGAGTACCTTATATTTACTTTATTGCAGTAACTGATTTTCTATCTAAATGTATACCTGATAACGGTAGGGCTAAAAAGCGTTTCAAAGCTTTTTAGCTATTGTTGTAGCTAGTATTTTATTGATTCACTATTGGATAGCCTAGGAGATATATTTTTTTAGCTTTGCCTGTTATTATTCCTTTATCCCACCTGTAATCATCAGAAGTTAATCCCTCCAGTAGCACATCTAAATCATCTAAAGTGTAAGTTCGGACATTAGATACTGCGCCATCCCAAGCAAAAATAACTGGTATAATAGGTACCAGGTAGGTAAATAAAATTTGCTTCCACGTTAAAGGCCTTACAAAGGGAGTAATAAAGAAAGTCATGATAAAATTCAAAGGTAGGGCTACCCACCACAAAAGTGTTGGCAAACTATTGTCACTTATTTCATAGATGCAGATAGGCTGTTTTCGGTTTTTTGCATCAACTAGGATTTTCCTTGCTGTATTGGGCTTCATATGATGAAAACTACACACCATTGTTCTTACACCTAATAAATCGGATGGTACTTTTGCTGCGTCAATTGAATCAGTGGCATAAGATATTCCAGAATTTTCTTTCCTGTTGATTCTAGTAGCTAAGTCTTTATTTGGGTACAAATCCGTTAAGGTTAGAGTTAAATCTTCTATGTGATATTCTCCCTTTAAAGTCTCAGCAACTGCTAGCATAGCCCCTCCGCTTCCTGAACATAAATCAATGATAGCTGGTCTGGGTGAATACCTGATGGCTTTGTTTAACAAATTCGCTAATTCCTTAGTGGTTCCTAATAAATTATGCATCACCACCATAAGTCTGGTCAAATTAATTCTTAGCCAATTCGGGAACCATGGAAAATCTTCAAATTCAAATAAGTGGATTCTTTTCATTTTTTATATTGGCTACAACTTTTGCATAAAATAAAGCCCCTTAATATTATAGTGTAACCTACTTTATTTAGGATTTTTAAAAATAATTCCCAAATTAACAATAGAACTTTAGCAAAAATGTTACCTTAGGATAACAATTATAGCTAAGGTTGAAGCTTTACTTTTTTGTTCAAATCCTTTAAAAATAAATTCTTAAAGAGATTTTTCTTTTTTAATTAATATAGCTAGTAAACTATATAATTTTCTAACTTACTAGACAGGTATAAAACCAAAAATCTCCCATTGCCCTTATTTGGGATAATAAAATTTATTACTAAAATTTATTCGAATTCTATTTAATATGATCTAATTCTAACTTTCAGCCCATTAGATGCAGAGGTTCCTGGTATACTAAAGGCAATCTACTACTACATGATTCAAACTTTAAATTAGCAGCCCAAGGAATACTTTTGTTTACTCTACAGGAACAGGTGAGAAACTTAATTAAGGGTAAATGCTAATTGAATCTAATAGCCAAAGTATTCCAAAATCATATTAAGTATATCAAAAGAAGAGTCCTTGCCATGATAGAACATAAGCTTAAGGAAACATTTGACCCTTATTTTAATGCCCCTATTGAGGCTTGGAAAAATTTAGCTGATTTAGGCGAAATAATTTCATTCAAAAAAAATCAAATAATTAAAGGTTCTAATGAAATAGCTAAACACGGATACTTTTTAATTAGTGGTTCATGTGGGTTATTTGTTTGGAAAGAAAATAGCTTTGTTTGCTTAGATTTGTTTCTTGAAAATAATTTTTTTGCCGATGATGTTTCTCTAAATAGTGGAGAGCCTTCACTAATAGAAATTGTGGCCCTGGAAAAATGCTCAGTTCTAAGTATTTCCAAAACCAACATTGAACTTCTCAAACAGACCTCGATGGGCAATAAACTTTTTTTAATTGGTGCTGAAAATGATTATGTGCTAAAACAAAAGCAATATCTTGAATCTTTAACTAAATCCGCCGAAGCAAGATATTTAGACTTATTAAATAATCGTCCTGAACTTTTAAAGAGAATTCATCAAAAACACATTGCTTCTTATTTGGGAATTACCAAACAGAGTTTGAGTAGGATTAGAAAAAAAATTATGTGATTTTGATTTGTTAACCTAGGTGCCCTTTTATGTACAACAATATCCTGAAATTTGGGCATTGTTTAACATATCAAAATCTCGGAATGAAAAAATCACTTTTAACTGCATTATATTTTTCAATTTTACTTTTCACCCAGCAAGTAGTTGCACAAGATATAATTAAGGTTGAACGCAAGGGCTTACTATTTGGGACGTCATTAGGGCCTGGTTACACTTCCTTAAAATTCCCCAATAAAAACCAAACCGATACAGGTTTAGCACTGGATTTAAAATTAGGCTATATGGTTAGACCTAATCTTGCACTTTTGCTTTCCACCAATGTATCTGTTTATGACTATTCAGGGTTTGGCCGGAATAGAAAACGAGATTTTGGCATCGTTGCCCCTTCTGTACAATATTGGGTTACTAATAAACTCTGGTTTCTTGGTGGGGTTGGTCTGGGTGGCGATAACCCAGTATTTTGGGATATTCGAAATCCCGACAATGACCCATTAGAAACAAAATATTATTTTGGATTAGGCGGGGTTGCTGCGGTTGGTTATGAAATTTATCAAAAGAATAATTTTGCAATTGATATTAAAACAAAAATTTCTTACCGCAACGTTGAGTTAAAGGAAGGCAAAACAAATGGAGTATCAGCGGCATTACTGATTGGTGTAAATTTCTACTAATTATCAATTCACTAGCAATTTGCACCATTATTAATCTATGTGCTAGACTGAAAATCAATAAAATTATGGGATTTATAATTGGCAACGCTTTCAATATCCTATTTTTTATAATAGGTTTTACTCTTTTATTCCATACACTTATTTTAATAAAAGTTATCCCCTACCAAATAACCTGGGGAGGCCGGTTAAAGACAGACAGAGAAATGTATTTGTTCGAAGCCTTCTCTATTTTACTCAATATAATTTTAGGAGGTACATTATTAATGAAAAGCAATTTTTTCAGTAATACCATACCGGGTCAAGTGGTAGATGTTATTCTCTGGGTTTTCCTTGGTTTGTTTATTCTGAATAGTATTGGAAATTTATTTGCCAAGACAATTTTTGAGAAAGCCTTAACCATTATAACAGCGTTGTTAGCTTTTTTAATATGGCACATACTACGATATTGAAAATCCATTTTATTAATATTAATTTAAATATCTTGTTTTAACCAATCGATTAAATTTAATATAAGGTACTGTAAGTACCCCCTTTTTAGATATGACATTGTTCCTCAATGGCAAAAAATAGGAAGGATTTTAGCCGAGCAAAATGGTATCTGTTTAGCAGATTGGGTTTTAAGACTTCAATTTATTACTGCTAAAGGAAAACACGTAGACTTTGTCCAAACTTTGAAATTATAAATAGTACACCGAACGCCATTATTTCATGTGACTTCCTTTTTAAGAATTACGCCGCAATCTCTTAGTCGAATAAGAAAAAGCATTTCTTAACTTAAGTCAAGAATTTCAAGGAAAGTAAAATCTATCTTTGCATAAAGATTTAAGTATGAAACAAATAGCAAAAGATGTATTTCAAATACCTTTGATGCCCAGAGATTCCATAAACTGTTATCTTATTGATGATGTTTTAATTGATGCGGGTATTAAAAGTTCTTATACAAAAATCCTCAATGCGGTTAAAGGCAGAAAGCTAAATGCTCATGTCATAACCCATGCGCATGCTGACCATCAAGGCAGCAGCAAAGTAATTTGTGAAAAACTCGGCATTCCATTTTGGAGTAGCGGGGCCGAAAAAAGGCAGGCTGAAACCGGAAATGCAACTAGTGAATATCCATTCCAAAACCATATAGTTACCCGGTTCCAAAGAAAATATTGGGCTGGTGATGGGTTTGCAATTTCAAGGGTTCTTAAAGAAGGCGATGAGGTGGGTGGATTTAAAGTAATAGAAACGCCTGGGCATTCCTCCGGACACATCTCATTTTATAGGGAAAGAGATGGTGTTCTAGTTGTTGGCGATGTTATTCTGAACATGAATCTGCTAACAACATGGGTGGCTTTACACGAACCCCCAGCCTTATTTACAACGGACCAATCAAAAAATAAAGAATCCATTAATAAACTTGCTTCCCTGAAGCCAAAAGTCCTGTGTTTCGGACATGGCCCAGTTCTTATTAATAATGGTGAATTGGAAAAGTTTGTAAGGAAAATAAATAACAAGGAACGCACACAAAAGGGCGAAAGGCTTTAGCCGGGGTAAATGACGGGTACTTTTCTACTAGAGATTATCTTTTATCCGGCATGTGGCGAAGTGGGTTTAGAATGGCCATAGATCATTGCCGGTACTTTAGTGCCAATTGTATGAACACATAATAAAAAAACAAGATATGCAGGCTGTTGTATACACAAAATATGGGCCTCCCGAGGTTGCCAAACTAATGGAGGTTTCCAAACCTATACCTAAAGACAACGAAGTATTAATGAAGGTTTTTGCATCTACCGTAAACCGGACAGACTCGGGTTTTCGAAGTGCGGACTATTTTATCTCACGCTTCTGGAGTGGCCTTTTACGGCCGAAGTACCCCATACTAGGTTGTGAGTTTGCAGGTGTCATAGAAGATGTTGGCAAGGAGGTAAAAAAATTTAAAAAGGGAGACAAGGTTTTTGGGTATAATGATAAAACCTGCGGTGGCCACGGAGAATATTTAACCATTTCCGAAGATGATGCCATTACGACTTTGCCCAATAACCTAACCTTTTATGAAGCTGCCCCAATTACAGAAGGGGCACATTATGCATTGAATAATATAAAAGCCTCCAAAATAAAAAGCGGACAACATGCGCTGGTGTACGGAG
This sequence comes from Adhaeribacter aquaticus DSM 16391, assembly GCF_000473365.1. GTDB lineage: Bacteria > Bacteroidota > Bacteroidia > Cytophagales > Hymenobacteraceae > Adhaeribacter > Adhaeribacter aquaticus. The sequence continues at coordinate 82,569 of NZ_AXBK01000001.1, read as the reverse complement.
CAACAGGGGCAATTGGCTCTGCCGCTGTCCAACTCCTAAAACACCTGGGGGCCATAGTAACGGCGGTTTGTAACACTAAAAATGTAGCCCTTGTAAAATCCCTTGGAGCAGATACGGTAATAGACTACCAGACGCAGGACTTCACTCAGACGGACACAAAGTTCCAATTTATCTTTGATGCTGTCGGCAAAAGTTCCTTTGGCCAGTGTAAGCCTTTGCTGACAGAAAAAGGAGTGTACATTTCTACAGAACTGGGCAAGCATGCTGAAAACATTTTTTATGCCCTCACCACTCCTATTTTGGAAGGTAAAAAAGTTCTGTTCCCCATCCCGACTATAAACAAGGATGATGTCATCTTCTTGAAAGAACTGGTGGAGAAAGGGGCATATAAACCTGTTATCGATAGCTACTATAAATTGGACCAGATTGTAACGGCATACAGGTATGTTGAAACGGGTCAAAAAACAGGCAATGTTGTACTAAAAATAGCAGAATAATTAAAAAGGTTGCCACTAAAACAGTTAAAGGTTAACCTTCGGTCGCAGACAGCTTCGCCCATCATTTAGAAGAGGTGTTGGAGGTAATTTTTGCAGACATTTAACAACCTTCAAATACCCACAACATGATTCGAGTATTTACTTTAGCAATTGTTTTTTTATTATATCTAGCGCGTCAGACATTTGCCCAAACGTCCGATTCTTTGCCAGAAAAAATACAACAGATTATTTCGGCAAAAAATGCAACTGTTGGTGTTTCAATTATTGGCAGGAATGGTAAAGACACTTTGTCAATCAATGGGGAAAGGCATTTCCCCATGCAAAGTGTGTTTAAATTTCATATAGCCTTAGCAGTCTTATCCCAGGTTGATAAAGGAACGTTGTCGCTTGACCAAAAAATCAAAATCAAGAGAAAGGACCTTTTGCCCGGTCTTCATAGTCCCCTCAGAGATAAATATCCGAATGGCGCAACGCTGCCACTAGCTGAAATTTTAAGTTATACTGTTTCCAACAGCGATAATGTGGGGTGTGATGCGCTGTTAAGGCTTCTTGGTGGACCTCAGGCAGTAGAGAAATACTTTATGGAAAATAATTTCAAAGCCATATCCATAAAAATCAATGAAGAAGTAATGCAGCATAACTGGGACCTGCAATTTCAAAACTGGACGACCCCTAATGCTGCCAGCAATGTTTTAGAAGCCTATTATCACAACAAGAATAAACTACTTTCCCCAAAAGGTTATGACTTTGTCTGGAAAGAGATGCGGGAAAACGAATCAGGCAAAAACAGATTGAAAGGACGGTTACCTGAAGGCACTGTGGTTGCTCACAAAACAGGTTCGTCCGGAAAAAATAAAACAACAGGGATAACAGCAGCGGTCAACGATATTGGCATCGTCTTTTTGCCCAATGGAGAATATTACTTTATCAGTGTTTTTGTATCCAATTCAAAGGAAGACTTTAACACGAACGAAAAAATCATTGCTGATATTTCTAAAGCAGCCTGGAACTATATTAACACATACAGTAATTAAAGTTACCCCACCATTGTGTAAACGGCAGCGTCGGCCGGTAGTCTCCACCGCAGTTTACAAAAGGCCGTTATGCGGCAACTTAAATGCTAGCAACAACTTTACAGCATTAAATAAATTTTATTGAATTACAATATCTTACATGAAAACTCTACATCTAACATTTTTGTTTTTTTTAGTATTTAGTTATTCCCATGCCCAGACCAATGACCGAATTAAAGGAATAGAAACTTTGATAGAAAAAGTTCTAGAATCGACTAAAACACCAGGATGTGCCATTGCTATTGTGGAGGGTGAACATATATTGTATGCAAATGGAATTGGGTTTAGGGATATAGAAAATAAACTGAAAGTAGATGCAAATACATTATTCCCAATCGGCTCAAATACCAAGACATTTACCGCAGCTTTATTAGGTATTTACCGTGACAAGAAATTGTTATCTTTTGATGAGCACCCTTCAAAATATATTCCTAATCTAAAATTCTATACCGATGATTTAAATTCAAATCTTACAATTCAAGACATTTTAGGCATGCGGTCAGGCCTTGCTCTTCATGATGCGGCATGGTCTGGTCTACCATTAGACGATAGAAATCTATTAATTAACAGAATTAAATTTCTACAACCAACAAGTAAACTTAGGGAAAAATGGAATTATAGTAACTGGTCTTATTTACTGGCAGGAGCAATAGGAGAAAATATCACTAAGCAATCCTGGGAGGAAAATGTAAAGGAGAGTTTATTCAAACCCTTACAAATGAATAGATCAAATTTTGGGGTACCAGGTTTACTCAGTGATCAAAATGTTTCTTTAGGTTACCAGGTTATAGACAATGATCCTAATAAAGTTGACTATCGTGAGATTAGCGCTATGAGGCCTGCTGGAGCCATTAACAGCAGTGCAACTGACATGGCGAACTGGATCCTGACGTGGGTTAATAACGGGAAATTCAACGACCGTGAAATATTACCTAAAAACTATATTAGCGAAGCAATTTATCCTCAAACGGTGATGCCAACTGGGTATTTGCCTGATGAAGAGTATAATGGTATTTATTCAGCGAATTATGGCTATGGATGGATAGTCACAAATTACCAAGGCCACTATCGGGTAGAACATGGCGGTAGTATAGATGGCTTTCGCTCCACAGTGGTTTTCTTCCCAAATGAGAAAATAGGCATTGTGGTATTGACTAACCAATCAGATTATGAGCCCGCTTTAATTATTAGAAATATTCTCTCAGATAGGATGTTGGGGTTAAAGGATAGAAAGTGGCTTGATGAATATCAACAGCGTTTAGAACCAATTAAAAGTGCCAGCACCGTTTCCAATAAATTTGTTAAGGCTAAAACTAAAACCTCCGTCCCTAAATTGCCTTATGATATTTCTGGGAAGTATCTAAATGGCGGCTACGGTCAGTTAGATATTTTTATGGAAGGCAAAGCTTATTATACCATCTTCAGAAATCGAAAGCTTAGAATAATTCATAAAGAAAATAATGTTTTTCATGCAGTTAGGGTTGATGCTCCCGACCGAATGGGTATGCCTGCATTGCATTTTAAAAGAGATGAGAATGGCTTGAGCAACTTGTTGTTTGTAAAATTTGAGAGTGAATTAGAACCCATTCGGTTTGAACGACAATAAAATGAAAGCCGACCGCATAACATCGACTATATCAAATGCGGGATGTATGATTATTTTGCAGTAACTGCAACTAATAAGCTATCGATGGCGGACAAGAAACTGATTTTAAACCCGCACTTGCTATAGCCTTAGCCGTTAGCGAATATTTATAAAAAGAAGAGGTTATTAGTTTACATTAGCCTACCTGTATTCCGATGTACGCCTACCTCGCAAATCGTACTTGAAGAGCAGCAGGTTTCTGTACGCTTTAATGATTGCTAGTAAATGTAAAAAATAAACAGGTTGATAGTATCAACAAGCATTTGAAATTAACACATATAGTTAAACGTCCCAGTATGAAGTACTTTTTCAACTTTCTCATTTTATTTTTTACAGTTTTTGGTGCGACGGCGCAATCGCAGATGAAGTTCAGCTTAGGCTTTGCGGACAGCGTCAAGTCCTCTGTTCTGAATGAGCAACGGCACTTGCTGGTATACACGCCCTATGCGGGCAAACAGACCAGAGCTACCTCCACCCAGACTTACCCCGTTCTGTATGTGTTAGACGGGGAAAGCAATTTCCGCTCTGTTGCAGTAACCGTAGAGCGTTTGGCACAGCTGGGCCTTTGTCCGCCTATGATAGTGGTGGGCATCGCTAATACTGATAGAAGCCGGGATCTGACGCCAACGGCTGTGGCAAACAATACAAGTGGTGTGCATAATTCCGGAGGGGGCGAGAAATTTCTCTCCTTTATAGAAAGGGAGTTGATTCCGCACATCGACTCAAACCACCCGACTGCGCCCTATAAACTCTTATGGGGCCATTCCCTTGGCGGGTTGATGGTGATGCAGACAATGGCTCATAACAAGGACATGTTCAACGGCTACATCGCCATAGATGCCGCCATCTGGTGGGACAAGCACCGGGTGCTGGATGAAAGCAAGTCAGCGCTTGGAAAGGGCGGATACGAGGGCAAAACGCTGTTCCTTGCCATGGCTAATCGAATGGAGAAGGGGGTGGACACCACGGCGGTGCAGTCGGATACCACCGAGCAGACCGAACTGATCCGCTATAACCTTGACCTGGTCCGCCATATTCGCAGACACCCGGGGAATAAACTGAGGTTCAGGCACGCCTACTACGAGAACGAGTCCCACAACACTGTCCCATTCATTGCCTCTTATGATGCGCTCCGCTTCCTCTTTGACTACTATGCCTTCCCAACAGGGGACTCCCAGATAAACCACCCCGATCTGCCATCGCTGATCGCGGAACATTACCGGCGGGTATCCAAAGAGCTGGGCTACCAGATACTCCCCGGGGCCAACCTGGTCAACAACTTGGGATACTATTCTTTGGGCCAGAAGAAATATGACGTGGCTCGGCAGCTGTTTAACATGAACGTGCTCAATTATCCCAAGGATGCCAACCTCCAGGACTCTTTTGGGGATTACTACAAGGCTGTAGGAGATAAAAAGAACGCTATCGCATGGTATAAAAAAGCACTGGCTGTCATGGAGATACCAGAAACCAGAGCTAAGCTGAACGAATTAACAAAGAAGAAATAATTTTACCCGCTTTTTTAAACAACATTTAAAATTTAAGTGCCTAGAAAAATAATGAGCAACTGGAAGAAAGGTTAATTGATTATTAAATTAAAGATCCAGCAGGGTTTGGCCACAAAAGTGGCCGATAAGCAGGTGTAGTTGCCACTCATTATTTTTAGCAAAAGCAGCTCGGCAGCATAGGCAAAGCATACTATCATCCAGCAACCATCTGCCTGAAATTTACATCGTGCGGGGAGAGTAGATGTATTTTCAGTTTTAATGTTAATTCTGAACTTCGGCTGTCAAACTAAAAAAGATATGGAGGTACAAAAAAAACAAATAGTTGAAAGCTATGTCAATGCTTACAATAATTTTGACATAGACGGAATGACCAAAAATCTCGATGAAAATATTGTTTTCGAAAATGTCTCCGATGGTAAAGTTGACTTGAGAACGGAAGGATTAAAAAGTTTCAGAGAACAAGCAGAATCAGCAAAACAATATTTCAAACAAAGGAAACAGACAATAGAATCGTGGGAGTTTAGAGACTCAATTGCGATGATTAACATTGACTACAAAGCAATACTGGCTATTGATTTACCCAACGGACTTAATTCAGGAGATACTTTGGAATTGAAAGGAAAATCAGAATTTGAATTTGAGGATGGAAAAATTAAAAGAATCACAGACAAAAGTTAAGTACACCATACAACACTGTATATAGCTTGTGGCGGGTGCAATGGTAAATTCAAGGTTTTCTGCTTTTAGCCAAGTATGTTTCGTGCAGAAAGGAAAGCGCTCCGTAAACCACCACAAGCCATATACTAACCGTTAGTTATTATTTACAATTAATTTATAAATGAGATTACTCCTATTTATCCTTTTACTTTTTCCTGCCTTCTGCTTCGGTCAGTCTTCTAATCAAACTAATAACGAAATTTCTATTGGAAAAAGATTTACCATCCATTCTTCCATCTTAGATGAAGATAGAGAAGTATGGATTTATGTACCCAAGTCTGCCGGAGTAGAGCGTTATCCTGTAGTGTACTTGCTGGATGGTAAGGATTTTTTCCATTCCATGACGGGGATGGTGGCTGAACTAAGTTCCATTGGCAGGATGCCCAAGATGATTGTGGTCGGAATCATGAACAAAGACAGGGGAGCCGATTTAACTCCTACCCGCTCCATGTTTAGCCGGGACGGAATGGTAGACTCAGATTTTGAAAACTCAGGCCGAGGAGAGAAATTCATTTCGTTTCTCCACAAGGAACTTATGCCTTATGTTGAATCCAACTATAACACGCATCCTTATCGCATGTATGTGGGCCATTCCCTTGGCGGGCTAGCAGTCCTTCATGCATTAGTTAATTACCCTGCCTTGTTCAACTCCTACGTGGTCATGGACCCCAGCGTCTGGTGGGACAACCACCTCATCATAAAGCAAGCGCAGGAAGCCTTCACCAAACAAGACTACGCTAATAAAAGCCTCTACTATGCAGCGTCTAACACCATGAAGAATGGAATGGACACAGTCAGGGTTATCAAAGACACAGTGTATGCCAATGGCAATGTGCGCAACAGCTTTCAGTTCAGAGAAATTCTCCGAAAAAGTAAGAACCTGCATTGGGCCTGGAAATTTTATCCAGAGGAAAACCACTCCTCGTTGCCGCTTCTCTCTCAGTATGACGCGCTGCGTTTCATCTTCAAAAAGTATGAACTGGGCAAAGACTTACAGGATACTACCATCACGGTGGCCTATATCAAAGACCATTACCGTAGCGTATCTTCCATGATGCAGTATACCGTGCTGCCTTCGCAAGGCACAGTTAACCTATTGGGGTATATTTCCATGGGTAATAAACAGTATGAAAAGGCGTACAGCTTTTTCAAGATGAACATCGACAACTACCCCGCCAGCGCCAATGTGTATGACTCTATGGGGGACTATTATGTGGAGAAAGGCAATAAAAAGCAGGCCATTGAAGCATTCACAAAAGCATTGACGCTGCAGGAAGTAGCTGGGACCAGAAAGAAACTGGATAGGCTACAAGCAAAAAAGTAAAACAGTAGCTAACAGAGTTTATACATAACCTTTCGCCAATGCTTAAGGCTCTGTATGCATCAGTCCATTAGTGGCAATTTTCGCAATTTTGACGACCCTAGATACTGGAGTATAAGTAAGATTATTTAAGCAGCTTCGCATTAAAATATAACAATGATTTTTTATCTACAATTTCTAAAATCACCTAAATTCAGGTTCAATAGAGCATTGGCTTTAATAGTTCTTGTTCTGGGTTCTGGTTCAGTATATTCCCAAGCTCTAAATCTTGCCAAAATTGACAGTCTATTAAATTCTGTTGAACAAAGCAAAAAATTTATGGGGGGAATTGCAATTGCCCAAAATGGCCATGTTGTCTATAGTAAAAACATTGGATATGCGGATATTGAAAATAATTACAAAGCGCATATAAACACAAAATATAGAATAGGTTCGATTACAAAAACATTTACTGCTGTTTTGGTATTGAAAGCAGTAGATGAAAAGAAAATTAAATTAGATCAAACGCTTGAAAAATATTTTCCGATGGTACCTAATGCTAATAAAATTACAATACGAAGTTTATTAAATCATAGGAGCGGAATTCATAATTTTAGCAAAGATGAAAGTTATTTCAAATACAGATTTATAGGTAAGTCTGAAAGCGAAATGGTAGACATCATTATAAAAGCCGGAAGCGACTTTACACCGGATTCAAAGGCAATGTATAGCAATTCCAATTATGTTTTGTTATCATATATACTAGAAAAAATTTATCAAAAAACATATGCAGAAATATTAAAAGAAAACATTGTGCAACCGCTGGGATTACTAAATACTTATTTTGGTGGTAAAATTGAAACCCAGAATAATGAAAGTTATTCTTATGATTGGGCTGAATACTGGCAAAAACTGCCAGAAACAAATCTAAATATTTTTTCAGGAGCGGGAGCAATAGTTTCCACTCCAACGGATGTGCTTAAATTCACGGAGGCAGTCTTTAATGGTAAAGTAATTTCAAAGTCAAGTTTGAAAGCTATGAAAGAAACCCGAGACGAATATGGACTTGGATTAGGTGAAAATAAATTTGAAGGAAGTATTAGTTACGGACATACAGGGCACATTGATGGTTTTAATTCAATGTATGGATATTTTCCAAAAGATAATATTTCCTTTATAATCACTTCTAATGGAACAAGTATCAATAACAATGATATTGCCGTCGGGATCCTTAGCATTTTGTTTAATGTTCCTTACACCATACCAAAAAAATTTGATTAAGGGCTAAAATATTACAATTGCCACTAACACTGGCTATTTAAAATTGCCGCTTTTGTCTGCCGGAAGTTTGTTCAACCATTAATATTTCTTACTTATAGAAAGTACTCAGCTCACCAATAGGCAACTGATAAATAGCCGATTGACGTTGTGCGTCATAAAGATTGAAATTATAAGAATATGGATAAGAGAATTGCAATTAAAATAATGTTGTGGCTAATCGTAGCTATCACGATTTTTCACATAGCTATTCTTTTCAAAGTTATTCCCTATGAAATCACATGGAGTGGTAGATTGAAAAGTGATGCTGAGATGTACGTGTTCGAATTAATATTTTTAGCAATCAATTTCTTTCTGGGTTTTGTTCTTTTGATAAAAGGAGAGTATGTGAAGCAGATTGTATCCCTGAAAATTGTGAACATTGTTTTATGGACTTTTCTGGTGTTGTTTGTCTTAAACACTATCGGAAACATTGTAGCTAAAATAAATTTTGAGAAATACTTTGCTGTTATAACATTTTCTTTCTCTATTCTTATTTGGGTTATTTTGAATAAAGGTAAAAGACTACGAAAGCATAACAAATCTTATAGTGTTTAAAAGCACCATAGTAAAACCGTTAGCATTAATCATTATAAGGTACAATCACAGTTAAAATGAAACTACCACCATACAATTCTTTCCCAAATATCTCAGGTGACAAAGTATTGCTTAGGCAAATTCTAACAGCGGATATCAAAGACCTTGTTGAGATTTCGTTTTATGACTCCGTCCAGGCCACAACTGTCCAACAGGCGACAGAAATGCTGTCAAAAATCAACAGGGACTATTTGGACGGCAATTCAATCCATTGGGGCATATCAGATAAACTGACGGATAACATTGTAGGGACTTGCGGGTACTACCGTGGACTAGACAAGGGGGAAGGCGAACTAGGCTGTGTTTTACTGCCTCAATACCGGGGGCAGGGTTTTATGACTTTTGCCATGTCATTGGCAATTGAATTTGGGCTGAATATTATGGGCCTGAACCGTATTTGGGCTCTAACCAGTCAGCAAAACCAGGACGCAATTAAGCTTCTTGAACGACTCAATTTTGTAAGAATAGCCGATTGGGACGGCTCCGAAATTGAATACGAGTTAAGATTGGGTGTATGATAGTGTTCTAGAAAATCAAGCCTACTGCTAAATGCACCCACCCCTATATGGGTATTTTCTACTTAAATCATGCTTTTTACATCTATTAAAATTTGTGCTTGATTGATTCTGTATTGCTTCAAAATGCCACCTCCCGTTAGCTACCCAATCGTTGGTATTAATTTAAACCACAGTATGTGATGACACGAAAAGCATTAATCCTAATAGGGTGTATCGTCTTAAAATTTCTATTACAGTACATTTTGATAAGCCCTGAATATGATTTGCAACGTGATGAATACCTCCACCTTGACCAGGCGAACCATTTGGCGTGGGGGTATGTATCCATACCTCCCATGACTGCCTGGATTGCCTCTCTCATCAAGATACTGGGCAACGGTGTGTTCTGGGTTAAGTTTTTTCCTGCCCTGTTTGGTGCCTTAACCATTTTGGTCGTTTGGAAAACGATAGAAGAACTAAGCGGTAGTTTAGTCGCCTTACTTTTAGGGGCTACCGGCGTTTTGTTTTCCGCTCTGTTAAGACTTAATACACTCTTTCAACCTAACTCCTTAGACGTTCTGTGCTGGACGACGCTTTACTTTGTTGTCATAAAATACTTTAATTCAAAAAAACCAAAGTGGCTGTATTATGGAGCTATTGTATTTGCCATAGGTTTTCTGAACAAGTACAACATTGTCTTTTTGCTGATAGGCCTTTTTCCGGCAATTTTAATGACAGAACAACGTGAGGTACTGGCCAGGAAGCACCTTTACCTGGCCATGCTTTTAGGGCTGCTGCTCATCTCTCCAAACGTATTATGGCAGTACTTTAACGGGTTCCCGGTTTTCCATCATATGAAAGAACTGACTGCTACCCAGTTAATAAATGTGGACAGGTGGGGTTTTCTGAAATCGCAGTTGCTTTTTTATATAGGCTCTCTGTTCGTTATCCTGGCAGCCCTGTATGCCTTGTTGTTTTACAAGCCCTTTCAAAAGTATAAAGCCTTTTTCTGGGCTATCCTCTTTACGCTTGCTGTTTTTATTTATTTCAAGGCGAAAGATTATTACGCTATAGGCCTGTACCCCATCTATATCGCTTTCGGTGCTGTTTTTCTTGCCGACATTCTGAAAAATGGGTGGAGAAGATATTTGCAGCCCGTTGCCATTGCTATGCCGATCCTGTTTTTTATCCCAATGTATAATTTGGCTTTCCCCAATAAAAGCCCAGGATACATCCTGCAACATGAAAAGCGGTACAAGAACCTGGGATTGCTTCGGTGGGAAGACGGCAAAGACCATTCATTGCCACAGGACTTTGCCGACATGCTCGGGTGGAAAGAGTTGGCCTGCAAAGTGGATAGCATCTATTCGAATCTTTCTGAACCAGGTAATACGTTGGTACTCTGCGACAACTATGGCCAGGCCGGAGCCATCAATTACTACACCAATAAGAATTTCAAAGCGGTTTCCTTCAATGCAGACTATGTTAACTGGATTCACCTCAACCAACCATATAATCATCTGATAAGGGTGAAAAGCTATGCAGGCAGGAACAGCGAATTAGAGGAAACCGGTCCATTTTTCCATACTGCACTCATATCTGACTCCGTAACAAATCCATTTGCAAGGGAATACAGAACCACCATTTACACTTTTTTAGGAGCTAAAGTAAACATCAACAAAAGAATACAAGAAGAAATTAATGAAACAAAAAACTACGCTAGAAACAGATGAATATTAAATTAATAAAAACAGAGGAAAATTATTAATTGGCACTTCAGAGGCTGGAAAAGATTTTAGACGCAGCGCCTGATACGCACGAAGGCGATGAACTGGAGGTGCTTTCTTTCCTAATTGACTCCTATGAGAAGGAACACTTTCAGTAGAAACATCAGACCCGATTGAGGCGGTAAAGTTCAGGATGGAGCAGCTTGGAATAAAGCAGAATAAGCACTATTATTTTATTTGTGATGCCGGTTAGGAGTTAAATAAAGAGAGTAACACCAAAAGTTCTCCGTCTAGGTTTAAAGACGGAGAAAGGTACTTGTATGAAAAGCTTAAAAAATAAACAGAAAAGTTTAACTCATTGCTCGGCCTGATTGCACTAAAGGACTTTATCCGGTTGCTCATCCCCTCTGCTTAGTTTATGGATATACATTTTGTATTTGCCTTTAAATTCATCAATTACAGAGCCCTTCCAACGTTTGGTGCCAATAAAATAGGCAGTTTTTGCACGGCATAGTGCTTTAGGGCATCTTTGCAGTTCATCTATTTACCACTATTGTTTTAAAGTAATATAGGATTAAAACTTTTTGTTTTTATCTTAAACTTAAAGTTAGGATTAACCTGGTTGACCAGAAAACAGGATGGCAGGAAAGCTGCCACCTTGCTTAGGCAACACAAACAGTAAACGCAAAATCTCCTATAAACTACATGTGAAGTTTATTAGAGCACAGGATGATGTAGTAATAATGGATGCTACTTGTTAATATTTAGGAAATTAAATTTAACGAGTATGAGCTCCTTCTCCTCCCATGAAAAGTTAACGCCCTGTAATTCAGAATTTTTGGTTAAGTGAGCACCTCCTAAATGAAAATACAAAATATAGAATTCAGGTATATATGTGCCACAATAATTTAAGTTATTAAACCAGCCGCTTCTGGTTGATAAAGTACTTCCTTGACGCGGTAAATAAATTTGCAATATGGAGCCGTCCAGACTACTTCATCACCTTCCTGGCTGCCTAAAACAGCGGTGCCTAGGGGAGAAAGAATGGATATTTTTCCGGCGTTAAAGTCTGCCTCATTTGGATAAACAATAGTTACGGTCATTTCATTACGGCTATTTAGTTCCTTGACCCGTACCCGCGAATTCATAGTAACCACATTGGGCGGAATAGACTCAGCTGGCTGGAGAAGTGCCCGATTTAATTCTTGTTTTAACCGATGAATGGAAGGGGAGAAATCCTGCTGGTGCTTTTTCACCTGAATAAGTTGAATAAGTTTCTGATAATCTTCTTTTGTTAAATACATTGGATTCATAAGAGCATACTTTAAATGGTGGTTAATTAAAACCTAATCTACCTTGAGGTTTAGGCTCTACTATTTTTAGTTCTGCTAAAACAACTGTTACTCTGTATGTTGATGTGGTAATTATAATAAAAGCTGCACCTAATTAGGAAAAGTATTCATTTCAAAAGCCTTTTAAGGCCATAGAAAATAGTTTTCTAGACCTATTCTTCTAGGAAAAAACCTGACAGATAAAAAATTCTGGTAAATTTATTAGTTGGTACTTACGGCTTTTTTATAAAAATCTTAAGGAGCAGTTCAGATAAAGACAATTGCCATTGAGTACATCAGCTTGAATGGTGTGATGCAATGCAGGTACTAAACATATGTAAGTTTATTCGGCTGGTGGCGTCATTGTCAAACCCCTTAACACCCTTGGATGTAACTTGTTCAGCTAGAAACATTTTAAGGAAATAAGAGCGGAGACCATTAATGCTTTCCAGCTAGAGATTACCAATAGGTTACCAACTGTCTAATGAAGCATTAATGCCACCACCTTGAAAGGTAATACTTTAGAAAAAAAAGTCTTCAACCAGGGAGGACCGCGTGATTCGCAATTATTAGGGAAGATATATTTCCAGAGAAAGGAACAATGGGAGACGTAATTAGCAATTAAAAATAAAGTTACAGCCTTTATAGCAATTGTTTGCGCTGGCGCAAAAGGGGTATTAAAAATATCTTGGAAATGACAATGTTGGTGTTTTTTCTCGAATTTACAGCCGAATCGCTGTAAATCTTCGCTATGTTCGTGGGAATGGAGCGCCAATATTGTTGTTTCTGGGACCAAAATCCGAACAAACAATAGTAATAGAATAGTGGCGATATAAATTCTAAACCGTAGCACTTTAAATGAAAACGCAGCAAATATGAATTTATTATTTAAGTATATTACCCTAGTAATTTACTACCCTAAGACATTCCATTTAAACATTAAATTTTGTTTTAGTTCTTAGGGAAATATCCAAATAATATGGAAAGCTAATTGTTAATTTACTCACCAAAAGGAAATTTAACGAAATTAGTGGTACCCATGCCATCTTTCTCATAGCTGGCTAGCAAATAAGGTTTAAACTGCGAATCGAAATTTTCAGTACCCGCATAAACCTCTTTAGGGGCAGGTAAGCCTTTTTTAAAGAAATAAACCTTCGTATTTCCATATTTTGTATGGGGCATAAAAGCACCATATTTTTTCATCTGGCCCCATAGGGTATCGGTCACCACTACGGCGTAAATCCGAATAATGGGTCCAGTGTTGTTTTCATTGCGATACAGAGCTACTTCCTCAAAATCATCCTTTAAATCCTGTACTCCGGGTTGATTAAACGCATCGGCAATAAACCAGATTAACAAGGCAGCGACTGCCAGACTAATTATATATTTTTTGCTTCTATTCATTTTTAAAGGTATTAGAAATAAGAAAGGCGTAATACAGGTTTGTTACTGCTGATGCTACTATTCTGCTGGCTCTGCAAAAAGTAGATCTATGCTATTGTACGTGCGACCCTTTGTCCTAAACCATCGACTGATCCAGTAATAAACATGCTTGCCATTGCTACAACTTTGCATAGTATTAATAATTTGATTAGGTTAAACCCTTACCTAATTTTCAGGAATACAGTTGTTGTTAGTAACAATTTAATCAACCTATTTTAAGACTTATAAGGACTAGAAAAAGAAATGAAACATCAGGAATACAGACTCCTCTAGCTTCAAAAGGAATCAGGAATGTGGCTAAGTAAGCTTCCAGCAAGTTTTGTCTTTTCCTCCCGCTATACTCCCTTTCTATGAGAAACATCAAATTTTTCAGGACCAGAGCAACATCTTCTGATAAAGCCTGCACATAGAAATAAGGCTTTATCAGCAACACCTTGGATAGAGGGAAAAACTGATTAAAAAATTCAGGAGCCACAGCTAATAAGAATCCATTTTTTATTCCAATTTCCATGGTATGCACCTGATTGGGAGTCAGTATGTAGATCTGATTGGGGAAATAGGATAATTCTCAAAATCAATTGAATGGATTTCCTCGTTGCCAACATCTGTAAACCAAAGAATTTTGTGAAAATGATGCCGATGAAAACCAGTGTAATTACTTTCGTCAGACGTCTCTATTCTCTCTAGCATGTTAAACTCATCTGTTGGTAAGCTGTGAAAGGGAATTGGATTTCATAAGTGGCTATTTATTTTAATCTACAAAGATACCGACTATTTATAATTGTTTAAATCGTTAAATATTTTAGAATGAACTATCATCAACCAGTTGATTTTAGTGATTGGAAAATAAGTTTTTTACGAAATTATTAACATAAATATGTTTATAAATATATAACAATTAATTGATTATTAACGCATTATATCCGTATACTTGTATAGTAATAAATAAATTTTAACTCCAAATAATTATTAGGAAAATAGCATTTATACAATGGTTACTTTATCCAAATTAAGGCTTTATGATTGGTATGCTTTTCAGATGGAAATGAAGCAGTATACCCGCCTCGATTTATTAAGGAAAGCCCGGGATTTATCAAATAATTGTTATTATGTCTATTTTATATTTGAAGGAAAACCGGATACCCCGGATTTTAAACCGGTATATATAGGATGTACCCGTTCCGTTTATTGGAGAATGGTGAAACACACTCACAAAATAAATCAGAAGACAAACATTTTCTTGAAAGCCTTCGACTTTAAAAAAGAAGCCTTACAATATGAGAAAAGAAGTATTAAAGCCTGGAAGCCACGCCTGAATATTCAATATAATAAGTGGTGGCAACTTGATTTAATTGGTTGATCCTTAAGTAGGGCGTGTTTTAGAGAACCAAGCCATTTGCTAAAAGCTCTTACTAAAGTTCCCAATTTTTTTTGTATCCTTTTCGTATATAAGACCATTTAACCGGAAGGTGATCTCTTTTTTTAAAATAGTTTCCCAACTTAATCCAGCCTGTTTATCTCCATTACCAAACGGCCAAATAATTCGTCCTCGTCGTGAATGGGAAAACCTAATGGTTGTCGTAGTATTTTTTATGCAACAGCCTTCTTTCTTCTGGCTGCATGTATTCAATATAGTTACAATAACTCAATTCATTTGTTTTTAAGTCTTATTAAGTTGCGATAGCGCTACCGGTGTTTTAAATCCCAAATTATAATTCGTAGACTCACCAAGTCAGGCCGCATAGAATATTTTTAAGTGCCGCAGCCGTCTTTTTACCAGTTTATGCATCATTGGTTCAAACCTGAATACCTCGTTATTATCCATTTGGACGGTTACATAGAAAGGCTGATTCATTTTTTTTGTAAGATGATAGATTGTTTCCAACTCAGCAATATCTTCAAACCAGCTGGCCATACTATATAAGGAGACAAAGGGTGTTTTTCCCAGCTTTTTGTAAACATCCGGCGCTAACGCAATTGCTACTTTTTTACCGCTTCGGAACCGGGTCTTCTCCAGTAAAGAATCAGTAAAATTGGGAATAAGCACGTTCATTTTATGCCAAATATCCTTCGTAAATAAAGTAGGTTTAACCAAGGCTTCTTTGTTATCCGGATGAGGGGTGATATTTAACACCGCGTCCACTACGTGTGTAGCCTCGTGCAGCAGGACGTATAAGAATGCATCAAGACTGCCTGCTTCAATTTTAACCTGATAATTGGAATTTGCCGTTTGGTCAAAACAAGTGGCTTCTTTCTGAGTGGCCCATTCCGAAGTAGACTCATTAAGTATTTCGGCTCGGAAGGTGATATTGAATAACTTAGTCGAATCGATAGTGGGCACCGGTGATGTCAGCGCGGTATTGGGCATATTATCCATAAAGCTGATGCTGTGTAAATTCTTCTGGAGAATTTTCTGATGCAAGGGAGGTAAAACGGCAAAGGCTTTTTCTACTTTAGCTTTTTCCATTGCGGTTAAGGCATGATTTGTAGGGCTCTTACCCGCTTCCCGGAACATCTTAAAAACACTTTCCGGAGCCACTAAAACTCGCTCGCCAGGATTTGGGTGAACAGGTTTTGTAGGTGCCTGCGCATTTAAATTAAAGGAAAGAACTGAACAAAGGGCAATAATAAAAGATATCCGGAGCATGTTTTTAAAAAGATTATGGAGTTAGTTTGTTAAGTCTTGGTGCTGGCAGACGGTTTGGATATTTTACTTTAAATTATATTGGTGATTAGGAATATGCCCCTAGCTGTTACCGATAAGTATTCCATCTACAGCAAGCCCTTATGGATTAGTGACATTTTCTGTGCGCTTTAAAATAGATGAACGCAGCCGTTCCTGGTGTTCATCGCCCCATTTGCCCAAAGCCGATATGACAGGAATTAAGGATTGCCCGAATTCGGTTAGGCTATACTCTACTTTTGGCGGCACTACCGGATATATAACTTTTGTAACTAATTCGTGCTCCTCTAACTCTTTTAATTGCATGTTTAAAACCCGGCGCGAAGCATCCGGAATTTTGCGTTGCAACTGGCTGGGACGTTTATGTCCTTCATTAATAAACCACAGCAAACGGATTTTCCATTTGCCGTAAAGCACCTCCCCGATTAAGTCAAGGCCGCAATTCAGGCTCAGTGGTATTTTCCTTTCGTACATCTTGTAAAATTATTTCAATGTTTAAAAAGGTGCAATATGGGATAAATTTATCCCTATGCGATTCGTGTTTCCGTACTTGATCGAACTAAACATACTCCTCAACTTTGTACAAAAAATTGGAGTATGGAACAGCAATTTAATTTTAATAGCGAATTATCAGGCAAAATTGCCCTGGTAACAGGTGGTACCAAAGGTGCCGGGAAAGCCATTGCCGAGCGCTTACTTGATGCCGGGGCAACGGTAATCATAACCGCCAGAAACGCCCCCGATACGCTAAACCCAAACCTACATTTTATTTCGGCTGATTTAAGTACGCCGGCAGGCACCCAGAAGGTAATAGCCGAGGTATTCGCAAAATACAGTAAACTGGATATCCTGGTCAACAACCTGGGTGGTTCGGAAACCCTTGGCGGCGGGTTTGCCATGCTAACAGATGAAGACTGGGAAAAAAGCCTGCAAACAAATTTACTCGCACCGGTTAGGTTAGACAAAGGATTTTTACCCCACATGCTCGCGCAAAAAAGTGGTGTAATTATTCACATTGCTTCTATCCAGGGCAAGCTGCCTTTGTACGAATCTACCTTGCCGTATGCCGCCGCCAAAGCCGGGTTAATTAACTACAGCAAAGGCTTATCCAAAGAAGTAGCGCCCAAAGGCGTGCGGGTTCTCACGGTTTCACCCGGCTGGGTTATGACTACTGCTGCTACCCACATGATGGAGCGCATTGCACAGAGTGCTAACAGTACGGTAGAAGAAGCCACGCAAAGTGTGATGACCGCTTTAGGTGGCATACCTATGGGCCGGCCGGCCAAACCCGAAGAAGTAGCCGAACTGGTAGGCTTCCTGGTGTCGCCGAGAGCCAGTTATTTAACCGGAACCGAATACGTCATCGACGGAGGCACCATACCCACTATTTAAAAATCCTAAAACCATAAAAAGATGAATTTACCTAATGTATTAACTGATTTATTTCCCCGTAACAAATATTTTACCTGTAGTCTCATCATAGGCAATTCCATTCATTTCAAGTGAAGCTGGATTCTTGGCTTTTGCATCTATATCAAGGGAAGTGAGGTTCAAATTCGCTATTACTCTTCCACTCGCAGGATCAATCTTAGCAATTCTATTCGTAGTATAGATATTAGCATACTTATACAACCGGTTTTAACCTCCTATTTACAGCACACCAGGGACTAACTTCTTCCATAGCAGTTTAGCTATTTTATCTTTTCGCCACTAAAATAGATCTTATGTAAATATTTTAAACGAATAAAAAGAAGATACCATTCATAAAAAATAGCCGCTTGATTAAATGGCTATTTAATCAAGCGGCTATTGGTTAAGCCTTAGATGCAGTATTTAGCTGGTAATTATTAGCTTACTTTTGAGCTTTCAAAAATTTATTTACATCCAGCCAGTGGATGAAGGCATCGAACCAGCGATTGCTGGTACGGTCAGGATTGCCAAGGCCAAAACCATGGCCGCCATTCTGATAAAGGTGAAATTCTACCGGCCGGCCCGCTTTAAACCAGGAATCTATCACCCCAAACTGGCCGCGGAAGAGAAAGTCATCGGTAGCAATAACATTAAACATCGGCGGCGCATTTTTTGGTACTTCTACCGGTCCCATAGCCCCATAAACCGGACCAATAAAAGCCAGTTTCATCGTCTTGGAGTTAAGCGTTGCGTGCAAGGTGAGCATCGCACCGGCCGAGAAACCAATCATACCTAATCTTTCCGTATCAACGCCCCATTCCTTAGCTCTTTTATGGATCATTGCATACGCCGCCTCAGCATCTGCAAGCTGCATAGACAAATTCATCTGGGGCTGGCTCGGCGGTGTTGCATTTGGGGTAGTACTAGCAGATGCCGTTGGTGCCGGCCGAGGTTGATTCATAGATGCCGCAAACTCATCCAGTGGTGCCGGAGTTGGATTAAGCCGGTATTTTAGTACAAAAGCGGCTATTCCTTTCTCATTAAGCGCCTTGGCAACTTCCCAACCTTCGTTGTCCATGGACAGCCATCTGAAACCTCCGCCCGGGGCAACGATCACGGCAGCACCCGTCGCTTTGCCCGGTGCTGGCAGGAAAGGCGTCAGTGTCGCAGTGGATACGTTCCTGGCCATCGGATCACCCCACTGGCGGAACCAGGACTCCGGGGCTTTTTGACCTTCTACCCCACCTGTGCCAAGCGGAATAGCTTTTGGTTCGGCTGGGGCTTTAAGTGGATAAACAGTACCATCCTGTGCCATTACTGACACAGAAAAAACCAATAAAATGGCCATAATTGCTGCTTTACCTAATTTTATTCTATTATAAATCATGGATTATTAATTTAAAATAAGTGTATAAAATACATTTAAAAATTTTACGGCAATTTAACCTAATTTCTTTACCATTGTAAGAAAGTATTAAATGTTTTCGCGGTGGTAAATTTTTGTTTTGTTTGGTACAAAATTTCATTCCCCTCCATTCCCATTAGTTTTTTTCCATACTACTATATTACCACAAGGAATGGTTTTATGGGTTGTCAGATGATGTGCAAACCATAAAACAACGCTAGGGAAACCTCCCTAAGCATTTTACTTGGATGATTGGAAGCGCGTTGGCATCTGTTAACTGTGTCAGCTTCCCCCAAAACAGAACGGTTTAGGAAGAGAAGAAAGTTTTACTGGGATCCGGGAGCTTTGAAAAAGAAGATCTTTATCCCGCAACCACTAGCCAGCATATTAAAAAGTCTGAGATCAACCGGGAACAGGCCATTTGCCTGTCAGCGTTTTACCAGTAACGTCAACGCCATAATAGCAGGGATGCGACTGCACTCAAGCGGCTCCAAGAATGAGAAGAAAAGCATGGAAAGCTAATATCCAGGTACCCAAAACCAAACGGACGGAGTAGACATAGACCTGATTTCCAACAAGAACGTTCAGTTAAACTTGCTAGGTACTACCGATCATGGTAAGTAGCAATTGTTGATGCAGTTCCTGGATAAGCTGGTAGCTAAGTTTGGGAACGATAAGGTGAAGGTGGCCTGCCAGGGAACACCGCAAAAGAAATCCCGGATTTTGAACAGGGACTACCTCTCGCCCTGCTATCCTACCCGGCTGCCCGATTTCCTCACCATCCGGATTTAAAATCCAGTTGGGAGATCCATGGCTTCAATTTCGCCCGTTGCATCCAAACCTAGGGCGTTGTTTTCACGAACCTAATCTGTTCGTTACCTCCGTCCAGATTCGTTAACTGCAGCACATAGACACCGGTGGCAAGCCTGGAAATGTCAAGAACAAATGGTTCGTTATCTTGCTGTCCCACCACGGTGACTAATACCGTTTTACCTGCTGCATCCAGGATAATGCATTGTTGAACCGGCATTCCTCCGGGCAGAATGGTTAATCTATCAGCAACCGGATTCGGTGCAATCCTGACTTTACTTAGCAAGGCATTTCCCGCCTTGACACTTACCACGCGGGACCGGGTAGATGTACCATCCAAGTCTACCTGTTCTAAGGCGTAGTAGATAACCTCCGCACCCCCAGCATTCGCATCCTGGAAAGAATAATGCTGCATTACTGAACTATTACCAGCGCTTTTCACCCTTCCTATCTTAGTGAAATGGTTACCATCCAAGCTTCTCATAATATTATAATGGCTGCTGTTCTTTTCCGATGCAGTCCGCCATTCCAACAGCACGCTAAAGTTCATTAGCTTCCCTTTAAAGAATACCATTTCCACGGGTAAGGGCGCAATCGTAGAGGCACTTACTGATCCACCGGAGGTATTATACCGGATAAACTCACCGGAGTTGTTGATCTCATACACCCGGAAGAAGTACTGGGTGCTGGGCTGTAAGTTTGTAATAGTAGCACTGGTTTGCGTATTGTTTCCTAGGTAAACCACTTGTTCTCCGGCCGCGGTATAGGCTGAATTCACATTAGTGACCGGTTGCCCGTCTACCGGGATACTAAAGGAATTCACCCGATTGATAACCACTACCGTACCGGTTCCATTTCCTTTCATCCAGGTAAGTGTCAGGGAATTGGCGCCAATGGATTCTTCTGGGAAGGTTATATTAGAAACCTGCTGGGTTGGGGCAGCCGGCTGGGTGGTAAACGGCACTTCATTGCCGTAGGCGGTGCCTGCCGCATTAGTCGCGTAAGCCCGAACATAATAAGTTGTATGCTGTTGCAGGTTGGTTAACGTACTGGTATACCCACCTACTCCCGACCCGTCGGTGGTACTGCTGTTGGATTCTATAGAAGGGTTTGGTGCTGTTCCCCAAACTACGCCCCGGGCCGTTACACTAGACCCGTTATTGGAAGAAATATCACCACCCGTAGAAGCCGATGAAGCCGTAATGGCTGTTACAGGTCGGGTGCTGAGAACCGGAGTACTAATGCCAGAACCACTAACCGCTACGTTAACGGTGCTGGTACTGCTGGAAACAGTTATGTTCCCTACATAAGCCTGTACCACAGTTGGTGCTAAACGCACCTCTATGGTAGCATTCACATTTCCTCCGGAAGGAGTTAGGGTAAGCGGCGAGGTGGTGAACTCACCGGTAGAGCCTGCTAGCCGGATCTGGTATCCAGTGGGTGCTGTAACCGTTACATTACTAGTTAATCCTACCCCGGTGACAGTGAAATTTTGTGAAGGTGATGCCGTCCTTATTGGCGTAGGCCCAAAGCTTAATGCAGTAGTATTTACCCCAACATCCTGACCAGTTCCGGTAACCGCTACATTGGCTGTATTGAGGCTGCTTACGACGCTGATATTGCCGCTGTAAGCCTGGGCTGCGGTTGGAGCAAACCGAACATCAACCATTTGGTTTACATTACCACTCGTGGGAGTCACGGTAAGCGGCGTAGACTGAAAATCAGTTGTTCCGCTTAAACGTATTTGAAAATTTGCTGGCGGAGTTACAGTGATATTCTCCGACACGCCAGTACCCGTGATGGTAAAAGTTTGTACAGAGGAAGTTAGTCCAACCCGGGTTTCTGTAAAAGCAATGGCGGCCGGACTTACCGAAAGGCTTTGCACATTTACGGTTACAGGAGCGCTTTCCCCTGTCACATTACCACAGGCATTGATAGCTGTAGCCCTTGACACAATCTGGTAAATGCCTGCACCTGGAAAATCAGCACCATTAATGGTATAAGTACTGCTCGTGGCATTGGGAATAGGCATAAATGTACCGGAGGTACCAGTACGGTAAAACCAGGCAAAGGTAGATGGAGAAGAAGCTATGGCTCTTACACCACTTCCGGTTCCGGATGGGGTTACGGACTGAACATCGGTGTTATCTAAGACTACCGTATTAGCGGCAGGAGTAGAATTAACCGTAAGTGGCGTAGCGTTGCTATTGCCAAAGCGTAAGGGGTTCGTATTTATTACCCGTACCCGGTAATTTGTACCGCACGGGGTACCTGCCGGTATCTGAGCAGTAATGGGCGAAGTTCCGTTTCCGGTACCAATGATATTAAAAGTCTCATCGGTAGAAAACACACCTTCATTATTGGATAACTGCACCCGCCAATTTCCGGTGAAACCGCCTGTACTGGTATAAGGAACAGTAAAGGTAGCACTGGGGGCGGTTGGGGTAACAGTAAACGTATTTTGGTTAGGCTCGCCGGTAGTGATGGTATTAGGATTGGTGCCTACATAAGTTGCAGTAGCCCGAATATTATCGATCGCTATTCTGGGCCTGGCGCCTGATAAACCATTGTTAGCAGTACCTATTATGGTTTCAATATAGAACCTGATCCTGGCGTTTGGTTTACCACTGAAAGAGCTAGGGAGGTTCACAGTAATGGTTCCACTGGAGGGGCGGTTATTCGTTAAAATAACAGCTGTACCGGGAAGCTCTTCAAAGGCGCTGTTTGTACCTGAGTTGGTGCGTACACTAAATCTGGCTTGTCGAAAGCCTGAACCAGTATTGAGGGAGAACCAGTCAAAACTAAGGGTCCCGGCGGTAGTATTGGTAAAATCCAGGTTTAAATCAAAGGCTGCCGCATTCAAGGTGGTAGTACCAGATGCATAAATAACGATTGAAGCATTATTTGGTCCTCTTTGAACACCACTACCGGAGGAAAACACCGTATTTTGATTGGGTAATCCACCGGTTGTTTCAGGGGTGGCCACACTAAAACGGGTAACTCCGCCGGTACCTGTAAAGTTTGCCCCCCAACTGCCTATCCTATCGAAGTTCTCGGTATAAATCCCCGTTGCCAAAGGGAATGGGGTCTGGGCTTTCGTGCTGGAACTGATAATGAACAGTGCCCAAAGGAGAAAAAAGAATTGTCTGTTTCTGGTAAAAGAGAAAGGAAGTTGGTAAAGGTGCCGCATATACCCGTCTTTGTTTTTTACAATCAATTACAAATAAAACTCAATTACGGGGTAAAGGTTTTGATTCTGCCAGATGATTTTTTCTTCAAGCCATTCATAACCGTGCAAAGCAAAGCATTAATTCCTATACTGTTATGTACCCAGGATGCTCGATAGAGCCACTTTTAATTTCGCCCATTCCGCATTATCCGCATTGATTATTGCGTCGGCCCAATATCAGCTTTGGCTTCTAAAGCATTTTCAATGTTATCTGGTAATTCAGAGAGTAAGTCTAATCCCGTTGCTCTTTCAATAGCATCAACAGTAGTTCGGTAGATTCCCCAATCCGGACCAACAGTATTAATATTAGGTGTGTTTACCGCTATTACTCTTGTACTGGTAGTAATCCGGCTTACATCATTATCTCCTTCCGGTAGTACCACTAATACTTTCCAGATCTGCTTAGGCACAGTTACCCTTCCCTGATCTATTGTTTCAGCATTACCATTACTACCTAATCCCCCCTTTCCATAATTCCCCATGATAACATATACTTCATTACCTGCCTGAACTAACCGGCGGGTATAGCTCTCCAGGTTCTCCCAAGTTTCCCGGTTATTAGTAGGAGCCTGGGGAATCATGTTAGTCATGAGGAAAGTAGCGGAGTTATCCTGTTCTGTTTTGGTTCGATCTGCCGACGGTGTATTGTGGCCCCGGTCAAATCCTGTTCCGGTATAAGCGGTGGCCGGTACTCGATACCAGCCAGCAGGTAAAGTGTTATCAGCCCGGAAATCATCCTGCCTTTGGGCACTTCCTAACCAATCTTTGTTGACATGCCAGCTCACCCAATTAGGCGTACCACGGTCTTTGCTGTAGGATAAGACATACTGTGGCTTTTCAATAAGATAGTTATTGGCATTACTTACATCAATAGTTGCATTGCTGGGATTACCTAATGTAAGATGTAAACTTAAGGGTGTATCAGTTGTTTTTGTAGGAGCTACTTCTGTTTCCTTACAGGCTACTACCAGTATTAATATTAAATAAAGTAGTTTATTTCTCATTATGATTCAAGTAAAAGGTCTGCCTTTTATACGGAGATTACTCTTTTACTTTTCGCTCATTCCTTTGCGCCGTATTACAACCTCCTCATCTTCCCTTACCCAAATTAAACTGTTTTTGATTAGTGGAGATGGGGGATGGCTATATGTTATTTAACATTAACCAATTTATAGCTTCTTCTCGGCTGGTAAAGCTTTGGAACTGATAATTAAATTGAATGGTCTGCGTAAGGTTTCTGGTCAACTCCTGAGTCTTTTCCTCTCGGCTATTATCTAAGGAAATAATACGGGCTGATTTTTTCAAACGGGTTGTGTTTAAATCCAGGGAGAACTGGGTTACCATTTCCTTGTATTCAGGGGAATCCATTAATTCATGATTGGTTATTGTTTTACCAGCATCAATCAACAGGAATTTAATATCATAGTTTTTGACATTCTCCACCAGCATCTGCAAGGCGTACTTTATTTCCGGTAGCAGGTAAAGCGGTGCATTAGGCCAGTCAACAGTTAAAATATCAGTTGCTGGACTATAATCCAGCACCATAAGGCTATTTTGGTATAGAATCATTAATTATATCAGCTAACCGTATGGGGTTTATATTTAAAAAATAGTTTCAATTTTTTCTTTGGTCAAAGGCTTTATCAAATAACCGGCAACATTTAAAGAACTAACTAAAAGCATATCCTTTGGGTTAGATGAATTGGTAAGTACTATTATTCTGGTATTACTAAGGTCAAAAGTCTCCTTTGGCAAACTATTCAGAAAGTCAAAGCCATCAAACACCGGCATATTCAAATCCAAAAGAATCAATTCAGGCAGTTTTACATTGGTTAAAGCATAGCTTCGTAATATTTTAATGCTTCCAATCCATTTGCAGCCTGGACAACATTGCTGGAGATATTATTGGCCTTTATTAATCTTTTAGTTAAATATATGCTGGTAGCGTCGTCATCCACTATTAAAATATTGTCCATGAGCTTCATAGCAACCCTTTTGTTTGAATGACTAAATTCAAATATATGGCAATAACTATTAATAAACTGATATTGTTTATATTTTTATTAACCTAACGAGCCCAGTCAAATGACTTGCTAGAAATAATAATAGATAACAGATTACATATTTACCCAAAATAAGGCGAATACAGGCGTTATAAATAACGATCAGCAATTAACTATTTATACCCACATACCTGTTAAAAGCTTAAAATCTTTTATAGGGTTTCGGAAAATTCGGATTTGCCCCCTTACTTTTATTTTGGCAGCACAAATTTTACTTATTCTTTCGGTTACACTTTTATGTTCTTCTGGTGATTTCACCTGCCCTCTCCCTGGGATAATAAATGCTGGGTTACTTAGGAGAATAGTAAAAGCATGACTACCCGCATAATTACGTGCTATTCCTATTTGCTAAAGGATTGTATAAAAATTATACTTCGACCGACGGCCCTGCACGTTTATTATACTAAACGTTGTGCAAAATTATGAAGTTAAAAAAACTTAAATCTATTGGGCTCCACATCCCGCAATCTGTGACTTGTGGAGTACATGCAGCCAGCTGGTAACTGGTATAATCCCAGATAAAGTAAAAAGTAGCCCTGGCCATAGCTGGGGTTTGTTGTTTATATTTATATTGCTAATAACCGGAACGGACTCCGTTTATTCACCCATTTTTAGGTTGTAAACCGGAACTCATTCTGTTTGTATAGTAAGTAGCTATAAATAAATATTATGAAAATAATCTCTACGAATATAGGAAAACCAACTGTATTTATTTGGAATGGCAAAGAAGAAACTACTGGTATTTATAAAAAACCAACTGGTAAACCTATTTATTTGACAAGAAATGATGTAGTAAACGATGAAGTTTCTAATCGGTTAAATCATGGAGGCTTTTATAAAGCATGTTACCTATTTTCTGCAGAGCAATATCCTTATTGGCAGAAATTATACCCAAACCTAGATTGGAGCTGGGGAATGTTTGGAGAAAACTTAACGGTTTCTGAGTTCGACGAAAGACGAGTATTTCTTGGAGATACCTATAAAGTTGGAGAAGCTTTAGTACAAGTTTCTCAATATAGAGAACCTTGTTATAAACTAGCACATAAATTCGGAACTTCATTAATTATAAAACAATTTATTGAACATGGGTTTGGAGGTACCTATTTAAGTATTCTTGAAGAAGGGTATGTTGATATAAATGACGAATTTACTTTAGTTGAACGACCTAAATTGACTCTCTCCGTCTCCGACTTATTTAATCTAATACATGCCAAAGAAAAGGATCAGAATCTTTTAAAAATTGCTGTAGAAAGTAGAGCCATTCCCCGAAAAAAGAGAGTACTGTTAAGCTCATACCTAAAATAAAAACTAAAGCTAACCCACATCCCGCAAGTCTGCGACTTGTGGAGTACATGCAGCCAGCTTGTAACTGGCACATCAATAGATTAAGTAAAAAAGTAGCCGTGGCCATAGCAGAAATTTTTAGTTTTTTTTATAGTATGGGTTACCCGAAGGAATACAATTTTAAAAAAATTGGTATTGGTATAATGGCTGATTATTAAATATTTAAGAAAACAGAAATTCAGAACTACAACAACGAACAATCAACTGGGGATAAAGTAATATGTGACTTACTTGCCATGACAATTGATAGTGAACTGAGTGAAGCAGAAAATAAAATCTGGCATGCTCACCCTGTTTGGTTTTTAGATGGCAATCCTATTGTTGGTTACAGTAAATTAAAGGCTGGTATCCGGCTAATGTTTTGGAGCGGAGCAGATTTTGAAGAAGAAAAACTTAAAATGGGCACAGGTAATTTCAAAGATGCATCCATCAGTTTTACTTCAATAGATCAGGTTGATACTTCTGAATTAAAAAGATGGTTAAAAAAATCAAGGGAAATACAATGGGATTATAAAAACATTGTGAAAAGAAAAGGGCAATTAGTACGGTTATAAATGATGAATAATACACCCGAACAGGATGCACAAATTGCTAAAGGCAAGAAAAGGAGAAGAAATAAAGAAAGACAGGTAGAAATTGACTTTAGCTCCAATTAAAGACCTTAAGTTGGGCGGGTATAAAATCTATGATTCTTTTTTACTTGGGAAAATTTACCAAGTACCAGCTTTGTATTACAAGGTTAAGCTATTAGCCTTACGGGACATCAGAAAAAAGCCATGCCAAAGCCTCCGCTTTTGAAGTAAAAATTTCCACTTTGGTTTTACCCACTGGCTCTATCTGTCCCTGAAGATCATCTCGTAAACGAAGCATGTCCATCAATTCTAAGGTTAATCTACTGGTTATGCTGGCAATCTTACGGAATTGGGATTCTCTATAAAACATTTTCCTGTTTTTTAATAACCAATTCTGTTCGGCTATCTCCAGGTAGTTAATGGCACGTACATCACTTAAATGGTAGCGGTAGCCTGATAATAAATGATCACTTCCAATTGTAACGGACATTTCTCGGAATTCCTTACCTGAAGGGTGGCGTAACCATTCGACTGAAATAAAATCGTTTAGGTCATCTGTTTGAATCCGAACCAAATCATCTTCAAAAGCCAATTTTAAATGAAACACCGGAGTCATAATGGACTGTTTAGAAAATTCTAAAGGTTAAGGTAAGCTATATATCTTATAATAATAAAAAATTATATAGAAATTAGATAATAAATAAAATTTGAAATAGTTTAGTATTAGTGGCTTTGTGAATTTAAATCCTATGATTATAGTAAATTGACGTATATATTATCTCTTTAATTGTCCAAGTCTTTACATGTTAGACAATTTGCTTCAGGTGTACCAAAATGATTTTGCAACCATAAGTCTGGTTGTAGAAGAGTTCCTGTTAGTTTTAGAATGGCGACGGCATGTTGACTTTGCTGAACGAAAAGAAGGACTTTTAATAGCCTTAACAATTTCAAAGGAAAATAAGATCAATTACTGGATTATTGACGACTTGTACCATGGCTATATTTCATTTGAAGAAAAAGAGTGGTTATTATCAGAATGGATGCAAAGGATTTCCGGTTCTGGAATTCAGAAAATTGCTTATTTGGCCAGGGACTATTTTTCGGCTTTAGCGGTTAATTTAGACTTTAGAGTCAGAATTATAACTGAATATATGGAACGTAGTAAAATAGAGAACGAAATCTTTATTGATTATCCTACCGCTTTAACCTGGTTATTCCCGGAGTAAAAAATATTAATTATAAAAGCCCAAAACAGCGACTGGGGGAATACATGTAGCCAGCTTATAACTGGCACATTCCTAGATCAAGTAAAAAGTAACCCTGGCCATAGCTGGGGTTTGTTGTTTATAACTAGTATGTCTCGGGCAGAAAGTAAAGCGCACGTGCTGACGGAACTAAAGCCTTTGTACACTTTTTTGTATTTGACGATAGAACTCTTTATAAAGGCTGTAATGCTCTTTATATTAGTTTCCGAAAACTCTATTCCTTTTGTCTTTTACTGTTGGATAAATCAGATTTACTAGGTGTTGCTCCTGCCCAGGTAATGACTTTAGAAAAATCTTGCGCGTGCGTAATGACCGTATTAAAATCTTCACCCTCCCCTTTTTTAATTTTTTATATGTACGAAAACACTTGTCTGTTTGGATATTCTTTAAGAGCCAAGGAATTAAATTGAAAAATACCCGGAACTAGGTATCCAGATGGTTGTACTTTTGGGTAATTTTGGGGTTTAATCCAAATATTTTATATGAAAAATTATTTACCCTTAAAGTTCCTTTTAATTTTTATCCTTTTTGCTTCTAACAAATCTTGTACTGTCGAAGAGGAGATTGATGAGGTAAAAAAGAAAGTGACTACCTATATCAAAATATACAAGGAAGTTACAGATGTAGATGAAAGTATAACTGATTTTAATCAAGCATATGTAAAAGATGTATTAATTGATGGAGAAAAAACACACCCTTATTCTTCCCCATTTGATTTAGCTGAGTCTGTTCCATATTCCTTTAATATTTGGGTTTATAATAAGAAAGACAATACCGATTTAACCATGAAATATTCGGGTACTGTTCCTAGGTCAGTTTTTGATGCTGAAAGGAATTCATTTAAAGTAGTGGTAAATACAAATCAACCTACTGTATACGTTAATGATAGGCAAATTCCCACCCCAACAACTTCATATAATGGTCTTATCCCTGGCACTTATGGAAGACCTGGCTCTTGTACTACCTGCCCAGGTACTGGCACGGGGGCAGGAACAGGTGGCAGTACTGCTGGTGCTTGTCCTATTGGTACCTGGAAAACTCATTCTTGTAACGGAGCTGCTAATAAATTTCTGATTTATCACTTTGCTAGCGATGGAACCGGATATGCTTCAAACCCTGATTGCAACGATATTTGCACTCCTATGATATTCAAGTTTAAGTATAGCATTAGCGGCAATAAGATTACTTATAATTTTACCAGTACAGAAGAGGTAAATTGCGGAGGAACGTCTTCTAAACCTAATGTGCCGACCAGCACCCAAACCATAACCTTTACTTGTGGGAATAATGGCAATCAGTTAATAACTGAATCTTCCAATATTCAAACTGGTGTGAGAACTTCCATGACTTTTACCAGGCAATAACAAGTATTCTTATTAGATTCTTAACAACCCTGGCGAAAGCTGGGGTTTGTTGCTTTATAGGATGTTATAATACTTTTTTACATGCACGAAAACACTTCCGTATTGCCTCTTCTGTAATCAAGTACCCACTAGATTCGCCACCATCAACATGGCCAAATTTTCCCATTTTTAGTAGATCGTAAACAGTAGGCATACTTTTTCGTTTTAGTCTTACTGCCGCCTCCTGTGCGGTATAGACTTTACTTAAAGCTTCCTGACGAGCTTTCTCCACGCCGTAAGCTTCGGCCATCTTTTGTAATAAGAATATTTCCTGGCCTTCGGTTAACTGGGAATTGATCGGCTGATCTGGGAGGTTTAAAGACAATATTATACTTGTTAATTAGATTTAGTCATCTAAGTTTAAAAATTACCTCTATAAAATAGATCGACCTTTCTCCTAATTCAGAAACTGCTTTTAACCAGTTGCAAGGTAAATAATATTCAAATAGTATAATATTAATTAAATAGTAGTTTAGAGAATAATATAATAAATCTTATAGGCCGTTAATTCTTAGAATATTTAAATAACTACTTTAAAAGTTCAATTTTATTTAAAATAATAAGTCTATAACTTTGTTTAAGTTAATTATTACTAACAAATAAATATATGGAAGATTTAGATTTATCACTTATTGTTTGCCTTTTAGCTATCCTATTTTGTATTATATCCATTTTCGTTTTGTTAATTAGATCTATTAAAAATACAATATATAAAATGCGTTTAATGCATGGAAGCAGAAGTAAATGGAAATTGACTCTTAATTAATATTTGTTTCTGGGTTCACAAGCCAGCAAGTATAAAATTTGTGCCTTCAAATTTATTTAATGGAAAAGAAGTTAATTAAACCTTGGTTTTCTCGCTTTAATACAGTTAACAAAGGTATTTTAAGAATTTTGGCTATCATATTAGTTGGCGGCGCATTTTATTGCAGCATAATGGGTGGTAACGCTGGTTCTAATACTGACTACCAATTTCTGATAGGAATAACCTTTGGAGGAGCTTTTTACTTCGGCACTGTATTATCTTTTAGGTTGATTCTTTGGATAATAGATGGGTTCAAGGATAATAAAACAGCTAAGGAATAATCTATTTATAAGCTTGCAGCCGTTCATAAATCCGTTGCACTTGCGTAGCCTGGAACTTACCACCCCGCGAAGCTTTGAAGCCGGCAGCATTTAGATTTTCTGCTATCTTCAACCAGGTTAAACCCTGTTCCTTGTAAACCTGGATAAGAGCCGCCGCTCGTTTGTTGTTTTCGTTCGTAGCCGCTTTGCTTCTGAGTACTTGCACCGCCAATGCCTGGGCCTTATCGGTTAAGTTTTCCGGCTTACCTAATTTAAAGCCCTGGGCTTTCTTAGCCTGGAGAGCTGCTTTGGTCCAGCTGCTGATTAATCCGTATATTATGTTATATTTCAAAGGTTGATATGGATCCAAATGTATTCAGGATGCACTACAAATGCACCGCTAATGTATTTTTGACCTATTAAAAAACGAATGTATCGATGGCTTTAGAAGCGAAAGAAAATAAGAAACCAGGAAGGCCCGCCACCATGCAGCCACTATCACCAGGAGGTCCGATTTACACAGATAAATAAGCCGCCAATTTATTAGGCTGTAAACTTCGCATACTCTAGGAGAAATTCAGGACCGGCGAAATAACCGGCTATAAGAAGTTTGGGTAAGTGGTATACGTTGCACCCCGAGATTATCCGGTATTTAAAAAATAATAAATATATATACAATTATATAAGCATTCGTATAATTATTTCGTAGTAATTATATTACTGTATGCTTTGCTTATACTTATTATATTTTATTATTAAAATACAAGAAGAGAGGTTACAAAAAGTATAGAACACTAGGAAAAGAATTTCATTCATATCTACTATTATATTAAATATTGGGTGATCTATGGCTTTTGCTAAATATTAAGAAAGGGGAAGAGGGCATTTTTTGTGCTGGCAGTAGCTCATTGAATTGGCAAAGTCGGGCTCCATTTATAAGGCTAGTATCCGGAGCAAAGTTTCTTTATTCGCTGGGTTTGCGTAATGAATAAAATATAGAATTGAGGTTAAATCATGATAGACAAACGGATTAAAGAATGCTTTGAGAAGGTGGAAGAAAACTTAGATAACAAACAGGTAGAGTTCGCCGATATTAGTTCCCTTGTCAAATTCATTGTAAGTGCATTCATTATATCCAGTATCACTTTAGCAATAATTTTATTTTTCTTAAATATAGAAACCTTTTTTTGGTTTACTAAAGAAGATGGCATTGTAGAATATTCTACCGCACTGTTTTTAATGGTTATTATGTTTCTAAACCTTTTTAAGGCTTTACAATCAAAAGATAGATGCCATATTGCCTTTAGTGCTGTTTGTGCTATGATTTTCTTTTTTGGTTTTGGTGAAGAAATATCTTGGGGGCAAAGAATATTTCAGTTTAATACACCAGAAGAATTGATGAGAATAAATGAGCAGCAAGAGTTTACTTTACATAATCTGAATTTGTATGGTATAAGCTTTAAAAAGGTGTTATTCAGAACAGTATTAAACAGCGTATTTTTATTTTATTTTATAGGTTTCCCTTTTTTTTACAGGAGAACAGCTTGGGTCAACACTCAAGTTGGTAAGTGGGGTATACCTATTCCTACTTCTAGCCAAGCAATACTCTTCATTATTGCATTCTTAAGCCCTATGCTAATTAATGAAGGGAAAAAATGGGAGTTAGTTGAACTAGCGATTTCAGGTTGTTTATTTTTAACCTTTTTATACCCTTACAATAAACAATTGGTATTTAACAAAAGTATCATGCTACCCTATTTGAAAAGTTTACCCGGCCCCGCCAAACCGGTATTAAAGGAGAACCTTCCGTAGTTTTGAGCATGTCTATCTTTAAAACCATTGTGGAATGGCCCCAGGGGAAAATATGGTTTGAAATTTAGGAGAACAAAGGCACTACCTTTAACATTGAGATGCCTAAACCTTAATAATTAGAATAAATACCTATTTGTGGCTCATAAGTATAGCTATGATAATCAGCTAACCTCTATAATGCCAGAATCTAATTTTTTAGGTTCCTTTTCCCCGGATGAAGAAAATGCCGCTACATTTGAGCAAATTAAACTGATAAAGGCAAGAGCTAATCGGCCGGCCAGGAAACAATAAAACCATGATAAGGATTATCAGCCTATCCTAAATGAATAAAGGCAACTAAGGGGCGGATCTTACGTTAAATAAGGTAGGTTACAAGTTAATAAGGATTATAGTATTTAACCTCTTAAAAGGCTGCTGTTGAGTGGCCTTTTTTGTTATCTCTTATTGTGATACAAATGGGCAAAATCTTCATTCAAATCTTCTCCTAAACAGGACGTTTCTTTATTGCTTAATTGATTCGTTTGATTCTTTAATCCTCAACTTCAGTATTTCTCTTTCAAACTTCACTATTAGTTGTATAAGTTCTTTCCTTTCCTGGGCTTCCAGGGTATTGGGAGCAGCAGCAAAGATTTCTTCCAATCTTTTGGCAGCATGTTGATATTCAACTTCAGAACCTAGCGCTAAATAGTTCATGGTTGTAAATTTAACAACAAGCTCCTTATACGCTAATCTTGAAGGTTATTTGTACTGAATTTTTGAGGTGGATTACTTAAGAATTATTACCTAATAATCTATGAAGCAAAAAGCCACTGGTAAGAGTGGCTTCGAGTATCTTTTCTTAGATTAATTTATAGGACCTGTATCTACTTTAGCTTTCTCCTAATTTTGTGATTAACAGTTCCGCTATGATGGATTCTTTTTAGCTTTTTACAGATCGCAACCAATTAATAGCCTCTGGTTCGGATAGAAAAAATTTACTCTGGACGGGATCATGCTGTAGGGCTGTGGCTAACTTTGTCAATAGACCTTCTTTTTCCAGCAAGTTATAGTAGGTTGGAGTAACCAGATATGCCAGATAATAATTTTTATTTACCTGATTGAACAGGAATGGTAGGAATTCCTGAAAGTACCAGTCATGATCTTCTTTTTCGCTCCTGCCTCTCCCTCTTACGTCCATTAAGATGCAACAACTTTGTTGCTGCAAAAAGAAGTCGAATATTTGGTAATTTTATGCACCTTAGGAAGCCTGGATTTAGAAGCGAAAAAACAAAAAAAGCCAGTGCAAAGCTGGCTTTAGGAATTAGGCTATGAAAGGTTTACTCAACTGCTAATAGGTTAGCCTGTTTAGAAGCTAAATAAACGGTAAAGGTTTTCTTTTGTGAGTCGTTCAACAAAGCCATTACTTTGACTGCGTAAGCATCCTGTACCTGCTGAGATAGGATGCTAAGATCACTAGCATCAGTAGCAGTTTGTTTAGCTAATTGTAAGTCAACTAACTCTGCTTCGGTTAATTTCTTGATCTGGATATATTCAAATTCATTGAAGCGGAGCAGTTCCTGTAATTGACGAACTTCTAATCTTACTTCTTGATCTAACGAAGCATCAAAACGTTTGGAATCGATAGAGCCTTTTGCAAATCCTACAGTTGAAAGTACCAGTGTAAGAGCTAAGAGTAGTAAGTGCTTTTTCATATTCTTTATGCTTTTGAATTCCTGCTGTGCTTATTTGATATTCAAAAGTACTTTATAGAATATAGCCTACGGCTATATTTAGCTTAACCTATACTAACTTTCGTTAAACACCCCTTTTTACTCGATGAACAGTTTTTAGAAGTTAAACTATAGTCTATAAGGAGCCTTGGAACAACTAGACTTTAGGGTTCAATGAGATTGTTTTTGCTGTTTACGTTTTCTACCGTACATCATGGCTTTTTTTGCCTTGGCAGCTCTGATTTCTTTTATGCCTATAAAGGCAACGCCCCCAAGGGAAAGTACTATCAAAGCTATGCTAATCAGGTCCAATGAATCTATATATAATAGGCTATAATATTAGTTTTTCAGGAATCTGTTAGTTTGGTTAAAGTTTTCTCCTTCAACAATCAGCACATAAGCGCCATTAGTTAAGCTTTGCACATCCAAAGTAGCTACTTGCCCGGCCGAGATAGTTTGGTTTTTCAGGATAGCACCCGTTAAAGAGGCTACTTTTATAGAGTAAGTTCCGGGAATAAAAGCAGTCAGATCAATGTTTAAGCTGCTGGAAGCTGGGTTTGGATAAAGAGCTACTTTTACCAGGTTGAAGTTATCTGCTTTTACAGCAACTATTTTGCTGTACTCGCTTTTACCGTTAAAATCTACCTGTTTCAGACGGTAGTAGTAAGTGCCACCAGTTACGCTTCTATCAGTAAAGCTGTAAGTTTGCTTTTGATTAGTGGTACCATTTCCTTTTACTGTACCTATCATAGTGAAAGCTTTTCCATCCTGGCTCTTTTCAACCTGGAAGTACCCGTTGTTTTCTTCTGTAGCGGCTAGTATAGAATCCTAGAGCACTCTAATAGAAACACCCCCGGTCATATATAAAGCACCCCCCTGCTCAAAAAAATGGGTATCACCACTATGCGGTGTACCACACCTACTGACCTCCCCCCATCAGAATATTCTCCAAACTAAAACACTTTGCGGTTCCCACTATTTTGCCCTTCATACTTTTTCAGTCTTGCTCTAAGTGTTGGGTAGGCAATAAGTGTTCCATGCAATCCAATGAACACAGGATAAGTGTGTACTTAAATCAATGCAACTCATGAGGGGCGTTACCCTGCGGGTAGCCACTTCTATTCCCCTGTCTTTCGGGTATATTCTTGGATTTGTGATTCCTTGTGTATTATACCTGTAGTAAACAATAGTACGAGAGATTCTTGCTTAGTGTGAGCTACTGTAAGTACTGGTGTATCCTGCCTTACTCCTGCCAATACCCATTGAATTATTCCAAGATAGGCTTGCAGCTTTCCCCTCCATACTATTTTGAATTAATAACTGATTTAATAAGTGTTTATATGAATACATTAGAATTAAACTACCGTGCCGAGTCAGCCAAAGTAGTTGTAGAGCAAGCGATCTTACGCAAGCTAGCTGACTATTACATGAGCAAGTTACAATTCACTAAAGCTCATGAGTTACTTGAACAGGTAGTACACCTGCATGAAGTATTAGAAGTAATGCAACAGGAGTACCAGTTACAAGTGATACTTGATGAGCTGGAGCAACAGCATAATGTGGAGCAAGAGATTGGCTTCGCTACTTATGCTAATTGCAATGAGCCTGAATACTGGTTAGACCTGCCATTCTAGCCTTGCAGTTTTCCCCTTCATATAATTTTGATATGGATAATACAGATATAAATACTGTTCCCGCTACCGATGAGCGGGACATTCCAAACCAAAACACCGAAGAACTTTTCGGTATTGCTCAAAGCATTCATTTAATTGCTCCCGATGAGAAAGTAGAGGA
This sequence comes from Adhaeribacter aquaticus DSM 16391, assembly GCF_000473365.1. GTDB lineage: Bacteria > Bacteroidota > Bacteroidia > Cytophagales > Hymenobacteraceae > Adhaeribacter > Adhaeribacter aquaticus. The sequence continues at coordinate 46,353 of NZ_AXBK01000001.1, read as the reverse complement.
CTGGTTAAATGAACGCCAAGCTATTCTAAATGCGCTTTATTCCTGTGGTTGTGGTGGCTGTCTGACCTGCGAGTTTGAAGGCCATCCTGATACCTTAAAATTCGTAACCGTAAAACGTTATTAAGGGATTATGGCAAAAAAGATCAGGGAACAGCGTAAGCACTCCGTTGAAGATGTTTTTAATGTTTGGTTTCAGGAAATTAGAGATATGGTTATGGGCTTAATAATTAATAACCCTAATTACGTTACCGGTTATTACTAAAGTAGTTCCAAACCTACGGATGAACTGATTAGCAACCTGAAAACCATTGCCCACAGCATTAATGATCGGGCAACCCATTTAGAAAGTGTGATTGTGAGCTTTGCCGGATTTGAAAACCCCAACTTTCCGGCGGTATCGGAATATGCAACTTTAATGAACATTGAACCTGATCAAGCCAACCTGTTATTCTATGCCATTGAGCATACCATTCAGGCGATTCCAATAGAAGAGTTTGATAGCCGTTTATTCCTGCAAAAAATACTGGCACGAGTAAGCAAGAGCCTGTAATGGCAATAGAGCGTCATTACAGGCTCTTTGCTGTGAAAGCCTATGTTTACTACAACAAGAGCAGAAGTGCGCTGTAATGCGCTAATTTTAGCCTTATCTGGCTTTATTAGTAGGTATAGGCTTACCTGTGTGCGGTAAACGTGAATTTTTCCCCTCCATTTGATTTTAGGTTTAATTATTCGCGCCAGTTCCCCCCCTTTCCCAAACCAAATGAAAAACGCAGTATTATGTGCAGTTATCGGGATGATGACTGTATCCATTCTCGTGCTTTTGGCTATCCTGCTGGATAACCCTGTAGCGAATTCTTTTATTTCCTTAGCTCTTTTCGCCGGTAGTTATATGCTAGCGGATAAGCTGAAGAATATTACCATTAGCTACGAGAAGCGATAACCTAAAAAGGAGCCTGAGGGCTTCATTTTTTTCCTAAACCCTGATATGAAGCAATACCTGTTAATCCTGTTAGCCCTGCTGATCGTGTTCAGCTCGTGCCTAAGTTCCTGCTCCCAAAGAGCTGTTTGCCCGGCTTATCAAGCAGTCTGAAACACTAGGCAACCCCATTACGTGCATCTTTCCCCTTCATTAATTATTGAATTTAACTTATAAAACCTTATAAACTAACCCTTTAAATTTTAACAATATGCAAAATACAGTAACTACCGCCGCACAGTCTATTTCTTTAGCAGAAGATTTAAAAATCCAGTATCCTTCTCTGAATGATGAGAAAATATTGCGTTATGTAAATGCTATCGAACGCGCCGAGAATTTCCCTGTATTTACCGATGGTACTACGCCTATTCCGGTTGCCGTTGGCCATATAACCCATTATACTGATGCAGCCGGTAATGAGCGGGTAATGATAAACCTTGCTGCTAAAACCCTGAAATGCTACGGCGAGAGCCGTGCCAATGAACGTCGTATGCCAATGGCAAACGCCTCTATTTCCCAACCTGCGGAATGGAAATGCAAATGGCAACAAGGCGACTACGTGGTTGCTTTCATTCAGGACGCCGAAGTAAAAAAACTCCTGCCTTCCACAACCTTAAATGGCCGTTTAGTTACCTCTGGCAACCGCGAAGTAGCCGCAGTTGCGGCGCAGGCCCTTCACGGCGATCAGGTCATGAACGTTGATCCGGAAACCGGCGAAGCAACACCAGCTAAAGCCCCTAAAGCATCTAAAGTATCCGTTGCTGATGCACCGGAGGATGATTTACCATTCTAATTTGCCTGTTTTTTTTTTGGCCGCTATTCCCCAGGAATAGCGGCCTTTTTTTTTCAATCTAAAATTAGCTTTTCAGCCATGCAAAACCCAAATGTAAAAACTGTTTCGGAATTAAAATCTTCCTTCCTTGAAGTGAACCCTTCAGAAGTTCACCGGACTATGGCACACATGAAGTTACCCCAAAAGACTGCCATGCTGTGCATCTACAAGGGCGAACTGCTCACCTATGCGCAAGCCATTGATATGCGCGAAGGTGAGCGGTAACGCTCACTTTGATTTGGAAACTTTGAGTTTCCATTTTGGAAACTCAAATGATTACTCTGTATGCAAGTGCATTGGTATACCCGTCAGGGTATGCCTTTGCGTTTCTTACAGGGTTCTCTGGATTGTTCCCTAATCCGAAATCAAATTCCGAAATCGAAATCGAAATCAACCTGCTGAACAGTTTTTTTTTTTGTACCTAAAAAAAAAGAAGCCTAAGAAAAAAACAGAGCCCAAAGCGTTTGCCGGTACCTATCCAATTTACATTGGCCAAAAGCTAAAGCCGTTGGAATTGCTAACTACCTTAGCTTCGTAGCCACTACCCGACTGTTAGGTACGGTCTGATGCTTAGGCTCTGATTTTTTTTTAAGCCTTTTTTTTTGAGAATAGAATCGGCCAATCCAAAAGCCATTTTGATACCTGAAAAAAAAAAATTTACCCCTGAAAAAACCCCTAAAATTCCCCTAATTAAGAATACTAAGAAGTAAACGTAGATAACTCGCTGATACTCAGTATACCATTTTATACGAATCGTATAATCAAATTATACGATTCGTATAATTTAAAATATAATATGAATACATTTGCCCAACTCTAGTTTAAGCCAAGTCGTAGCGGTTAAAACGCATGAATTTTAACCCCCTTAAAACTTGCTTATGAGTATTCCAGATCAAACGCCAGAAATTCCAATGAAGCAAAAAAAATTAGCATCTGCCCCGGTAGAAGATATTCCCGTGATGGAAACCATTACGGAACCAGCTCTTCGATTATGAATTTGGTGGATACGGCCACAGGTGAAACAGTAGGTCACAACATACTTGTCAAATAAATCAAGGTAGACGAACAAAAGTTTGCTAAACTTTACCTCTCCCATTTTGATATGTTTTGGGAACTGCCCAAGTCGGCTGTCCGGTTCTTTGGCTATGTGATGAAGCAATAAAGCTCCAAAAAGACACCTTCGAGTTTTCGCTGAAGGAAGCCATAGCTTACACCCGGTTCAAAACGCCCAAATAAATCTATGATGGCATTGCCGCCTTGCTCGAAGCAAGTATCATTGCCCGTGGCCCAGATGAATATGTGTACTTCATTAACCCATTGGTTTTCTTTAATGGTGACCGGGTTACCTACGTGGAAGAATACATCAAAGTAAAAGCTGAAGAAGAAACTAGAAGGTTGCAGATACCAGTTGATCCCAACCAGATATCACTTGGGTTATGATTCATAAAATCACGTAGATAACTACCCTATTACCCTTGATGCGATTGTCGGCTCTCTTGCCAGCCACTCCAGTTTAAACGTTTACAAGGACACCGAGGTAGATAAGATTGCCTATATAGCCTCCTTTTCACGTAAGGATTAACAAAAATGGGATGATATGAGGAGTTACTTCTGTTAAATGTGAGAAATAATGAGTCAAAGTACAGAAGTAAATTACACCATTTCCCATCACCCACATTTTGCAGCAGTGGAGAAGTTAGTGGCTTGCGGCTAACTCAGGAGTCAAATATCTTCTTCTGCTCCTTCATTGAAAAATGAGTATAAATTTTTCAACTATGAGAAAAACTAAGTCAGCTAGTAATAAATAAAAGGGGATTCATAAGGTTGTTAAATTTCCAATTTATTATAATAACTAGAGGATTCGATACAATTAAAAAATTTGATGTAATAGACCAACTAAATACAGTTAAAAGTGAGAAATACTAAGTTAAACCGAATTTCTTCTTAAAGATACCGTAGGCGTATGCAGACTTATTTTTAATTGGTTTGCCTAAATTGTTGTAGTCTGTCGTTTTTACTTCATAAATGACTTTATGAATCTCTTTCAGGTTACCTTTATGTAAAATCTGCCGAATTTGGAAATCTGTAAAGCCTAATGTCGATAGTTGGCCATAAACCAATGCTTCCTTTTCACTTAGTTCTTCTCCTTTTTCAGGCGCTTCTTTTACCGTAAGTACCTTTTTGCCACGTGTTAGCACAAACTTAATGGCCGTTACCTTTCTGCCGGTTTTAATGGGAGTAAAGGTAAAATCTATATCGGTGGTAGCAATTTCTTTTTGCGCAGGCTCCAGAATCCAACGCCGCATATCGGAGTACTTTGGGTAAATATGGTAGTCTAACTTCTTGCCTTTACTCAGCTTTTCGGTATAGTCCAGGCATAATTTAAACCGAAACTCATCTATACTCATAACGCGGTGGCCCGCTTTAGGATTATCAAACTGCTTCAGTAGCATATAAATCCGCGAGGTATAGCTGCTGCTGAATTTAATGCATTGTTTCAGCTGGGCTTGTGTAAACTGGTTTTTCAGCTGAAGTAAATGAGGTTTCATATCCGGATGGGGGATTAACTTAACAATCCCTTGCTTTTTGTAGTAGGTAGCGTCCGAAATCAAGTGAGCAAATCTCTCTTTTAGCGGTTCCTCTTCCCAGGTAACCACATGGCTCATTAGGCTTTTAATGTTTTTGCTGACTTCTTCGTACAGGTGGCTCCCGGATTTAAGATCACTTATTTCAATGATGTCCTGAACGCGGATATAATACTCTTTAAACTCAGTATCGTTTTCCTCTATTTGTGCCAGCATGGCGAAGATCAGCCGCCATTCCACATAATTAAGCCTAAATTGCCCATTTAGCAGGATATTGGAGATAACTACCAACGCATTTGGCTTCAGGTGCGGAACCTCACTGGCGGGGTAAATTACACCATTGGGTCCAAGGCTAAACATGGATAGTTGCTCATTTTCCATAGCCTAAAGTACGTACCTGCCGACCTAAAAGCAAACGACACTTAGTATTTCTCATAGTTGGCCTATGTGTGCGAAGCCGGATCTCCCGATCCTTTCGTTTTTTCGTTTTCTGGCTTATCCACATTAATTGATCCCTCCGTAGCTACCTATTAAAATACGTATATTTTAAATATATTTTTAAATCCTATATAGTGTAATAACCTTAAGGCGAGAATTACTAAGTCAAATCTGTTTTATTATGAGAATTACTAAGTCATTTATTAGGAGAATTACTCAGTGACTAAGAGAACTACTAAGTAGGTTAAAATTATGCCGCAGTAAGCTTATTTTGACTTAGTATCTCTCTCCTTTTATTGCTTCTCTAAATAAATTTTGATTAAAGTCATTTCGGCTCAATTGGTCTTTTTTATTTGACTTCAATTCTGTTTCTATGCCCAGTTGAAATGCCCCTATAACCCTAAAACTAATAAGTAATCCCATGAAATGCAATGAATGTAATTCCATAACCATTAACGGGTTAATCTGTCATAAGCGGAAATGCCTCAATACTAACAAAATTAAGATAAAGAAGAACAGAATTGGGCAGAACTCAACTAAGACGATGAAAATATTGGCGACCGCTGCCTGGTGTGCTACAAAGAGCTTATTAATAGTCTTCTGCTTTCCTGAAATAGATGTTCATGAATATAAAGGCGACCCGTTTTTAACTACTAAATCCACTACAAAGAAAGTCCGAAAATCGGATTAACTCCGGAGCTGAAATGATGTAATCAACCTAGCCGCATTTACTTCGGGGTTACACAGATGTCCCGCAGGATCTACAATAGATGACTGAGCTGGCAGAATTCTTTATTTGGCGAACGATTTAGTTTGAGCATTTCTTAGCCAGATAACGGTAAATAGTTGTTTTGTGAAGACTCCCCTACTACCTAATGAGGTATTGGCTAGTTGGCCATAGCTTTCCAAAAAGAGCAGATTTTTTAAAAATTATCTCAAGTACTTTCCCCGCAAACCTGTTATTTGCCTATCTGCAAACCGGCTCCTTTATAATCCTTTGGTACGATAAAGCGCAAATCCGGAACTGGCCAGGCAATGGGGTTCAGCTTTGGGTTCCTGCTATGCTGTATCATTTGCATAATGATTACCTGCATGTATATGCTACCGATTAAACCGGCAGGCCTAATAGCAAAACAAAATGTTTTATTCTGGATCGTGTACATTGCCGCTCAACGGGTTATTTGGGTAACACCAGGTTTAACCGGGAGTCCCCTCCTACTCCATTGATATGGAGGAATGGATTAATGCTTCTGACTAAGTGACTTTTCAGGTCTGACTAAAAAATTCAACCTGTTTAAATTACAAGAGAATTGCCAGGCGGAGGAAATCCCTGACCGGTAAATTCCACCATATTTATGAAAGGATTTAATAACAGTAAAACATTTTTACTGCCTAACTGCAAAATTGTTTTACTGTTATACAGTTTTTCAATTTAACGGTAAAACATTTTTACAATTTTACATTTGTACGCTATAATCGTTTTAGTATATTGCGCTCAAATCGTTTTACAGTTAAACGGTTTAAACAGCAATCCAAATGTCCAAAATTTTTACAATCGCTCAAAACAAAGGTGGAGTAGGCAAGTCCACTACCACCGCATATTTAGGTTCTGCGCTTTCCCGCCTGAATAAAACTGTGCTTTTGGTTGACCTTGATGCCCAATCAAACCTGACCGGCTGCTTTTCCAGTATAATCTACAACCAGGATGAGAACCAGGGAGAAACTAAGCCGGTTCATATCGGCAAGGTATTGACTGGCGAGGCTAACATTGGTGATGTTGTCCGAAAGATAAACGATAATCTTTTTATCATACCATCCGGAAAAGATTTGCTTCAGTATGAGGAAGCCATTTCAAACAAAGCCAGAAGGGAAGATATTCTTAAAAAGAAAATAAAAACCATTGCCGACGAATACGATTATATTCTTATTGACACGCCTCCCCATTTAGGTCTGACAACCAACAATGCTTTGTATGCTTCGGATTTTTACCTGATTCCTATGCAGACAGAATCATTTTCGTTTGATGGTATTGATACGCTCATTGGACATGCCAATTCAGTTGCAGAAGATACCGGCTTACGGCTCGGCGGCACTATTTTAACCCGCTACAATGAAAAGAAAAAGGGCAAAGCTTTACAGGCTATTGCCAATGCTATTAAGAACGATGAGGAATTTAAAACATTCAAGACCTACATCCGGGAGAATAGTAAGATTTATGAAGCGCAGTTAAAGCACAAGGATCTTTTCGTGTATGCTCCGGATAGCAATGCTGCGGAAGATTATAATAATTTAGCAACTGAATTTATTGAGCGATATGGCTAAGAAAGACGACGACTTTTCGGCTGATTTAAGGAGAAACAATAAGCCTACCAATAAGCCGCAGGAAACAAGTAAACCTGTGGATGAAAATGACTTTTCGGCTCATCTGGTAATGAAGAATAAGCCTGTTGAAGGAAATACTCATAATTACCGCACTACCGGCGACAAAGGCCGCAGAAAGACAATTACAGGATTTTCATTGGACCCCATGCTGGAAGATAAGCTGGAACGGGATTCTTACTGGAACCGTAAAGCGAAATCCGCTATCATAAATGACTTGTTGCGAGCCTATTATGAAGGCAAGAACTTCGATGAAATTCCACCGGAGCACCGCAAGAAGTAACTGTTTTACCGTTTTACACCTTAACGGTTTTACAGTTATACGTTTTTGCATTTCAACGTTTTAACAATTTTACATTTTAACGTTTAGGCTGTATATCATTTATACAGCCTTTTTTATACCCCAAACCTTTGCTGACATTTTAAGAAGGAAAACATCAGCTCAGCATTCCCCGGTATTTTACATATATTGTTAAAAGGATAAAACACCTGTTGAGGAAGCAAGGTAAACAACGAGGTAATGGGTAGCAGGGAGTTTGCTGAGTAAAAGAAATCTGGTAAATATTTGTTACCTATAAAATAGTAGACCGATTTTATAATGAGCTAGAAAGCGTATGGGATCCTGCTGAATGCTGTTGCTTAAAATTGCATATTTCATCCAGAAACCTTAACCATTACCAGCTTAACCAATTAGGGGTACAAAAAATGCTGGGAAGATACTTGCGTCTTCATCAGGCAGACATCACAAAGGTAGAATCACCATAAATTTATGAAATATTTAAATTTTATGGCTGGTTGTTAAGTCTTGGCGCAAGGATGTTTATTGGTTTACTAGTTTGCCGTAGACGGAAATCAAAGATAATATAAGAAACTCTAACAGATATCCTCCTCACAGTGCTTAACTTGAAGCAACATAACGTAAGCGTGATATTAGCCGGAATTGAAAATTAAGTAATTCCAGATGACCTTTCCTCACCCGTTGTATACATGGAGCTTCGTCTCTCTTAATAAAAAAAAGGCATCAGCATAACATGGAGAATAGAAACCGGGAAGAATTCTGTATCTAGTACGGAACAGTTGCTTTACTTCCCCTAAACTAGATTGCCGCTCCCTCCTTATGTGCCTGCTGAACCATAAAGCTAACTTAAAAGAGCCTCTAAGACAGTTGAGCCAGACATTTTTAATGTAAAACTGTTATACAGTTTTACATTAAACACTAAAACACTATAACAATATAATTGTATAACACTTTTACGCTTTTTCACTTTAACATTTATTCATTTTTACATTTTTACATTTATATTCTAAGCCTAGAAGATACTTAATAAATTATTATTTGTTAGATCCAGTCCATCCGATAACAATTAAGGCGGTAGGAGCAGGGGGTACCAGATCACAGGTTACTCCCAATTGCCACAAATAAATTATGCGCTCCAGAAAATGGAGCATACAAATTTAAGTTAACAGTTTCAGTTGTCGACCAGACGCGCTAAGCAAATATAGGACGGTAGTTGTTTTAAAATCAGAGATAGGGGAGGGGAGGGCAACTTTACTGGAGAGCCAAATAAATCGCTTCTTTTGCTGTTTCTAGATAAATCTACCATTTCATCTTGATGATAAATGGTTTAATAAGTCAAATGATGTTACTAATATTTTGATTACCTGCATGGATACAGTCCAGGCCTGCAAGGAACGCTTTATCCTATTTTGCCATCCTGCAAAGGAAACTAAACAACATGTGCATCGGCAACTATTTTACTAGCTGGACTTTGGCAATACCCGCAATACCAGACAGATTGTTTCCAATATCGTTTAGAATAATACTCAGCCAATAGGGGAGGAGTTCGATACCAGTAAACGGGTGCCTAATGTTTTTAAATTGTACCCTTTTAGCCAGAGCCAGTAAACTACCCCTGCTGAAGAACCATACTGCTCTATATTGGAAGCCCTAGCAAGGCAGGAATCATATTTTTATACTCTTCTGGTGTCTTTGCGCATAATATTAATGCGATTCTGGTAAAGAGAAAGCATAACCAAGATTTAAGTCGAAATCATGAACAAGCTATGCACTAACAGGTAGGAGTAGACTAATCTGTTATTAATATAAAATTATTTAAAATTTTTAGCTACAAGAAACTATGAATCTATCATCGCCTCATAATAGGGGAGTAGTGGCAAGCACGCCATTCTTTTTTTTAATTACCGCAAAAGGTTATAGTTCACGAACGGGTGACATTCCCGTTCGTGAACTACAGGTAGCCACGAAGATTAGTTTTAGCGGGCTAATCACAGAAATTGGTCCTAATGGAGTTCCCATGGAAACCGCTGCGGCTTATATGATAAAATCTCTAGGCAAAAAAGAGGAAATGCTAATCACGAGCAACGAGTTGTTCCCGATTATTTCCCATGTTCCGGATGGCCTGCCAACATTAAAACTCAAGTTCAATTTTTTAAGTGCAGCGGCTGTCCATGAGTATGCCTTATATAAGATTCATCTTAATTAAGTAACCTATGAGCATTGACGAAGTCTTGTATAGCGCTTCCAGTGGATGGGGTATTTACAATCATTATTTTTTAAGCTCCTAAATTCAAATTTAGACTGAGCTCCTCCCATTCTTAGGACCATTTATCAATATCCTCTAATGCCCACACTTCCGGCGTTATATCACCTAATGAGCTGTGGGCCCGGAAAAGCCTATTGTTAATTTATTTTCATAAGACCACTTGTCCAGTGTCTTCGAGATAAACTCGCTACCGTTATCCACCTGTATACGCTTGGGCAATTTTTTGGTGTCTGGCCTGATACGCTCCAAAGCAGCTACCACATCTTCTCCCTTCAATTTTTGTCCTACTATGATGCCTGGGCACTGGCGGCTGTAATTATCAACTATAGTTAAACACCGGAATTTGCGGCCATCAAAAAGCTGATCAGTTGCAAAATCTATGCTCCAGCATTCAAGCGTTGGGCGCGGCAGCCTTGTTACGCCTTGGCCGCTTTGTCCTCAGGTGCAGGACTTCTTCTTGGTAGAGGCGATGCACACGTTTATGGTTGTCATGAAATGATTTGTGCCTCAGTAAAATTTGATTTCTTCATGGCAATCTATTTTTCGTTAGTACGACTAATTGCCCGTTTCCTCTACTTTACAGCTGTCCGATTTTTCGGGAGGAGGTCACGGTGCTCTCTTTATTCTCCCATAGTATAAACAATAGTACGAGAGACTGACTCCTACATCTTCCCCTCTCTGCGCTTTTGATTTTTACTCTTTTCAAATCCATAAACCATACTTAATATGCAACTACAAACCGCTAAACGGACGCAGGCTAAGATACGCCTGTGCCTGCAGGGACCTTCGGGTTCCGGTAAAACTTACAGTGCCTTACTGGTCGCCCATGGGCTCTGTGGTGACTGGTCCAAAGTAGCCGTCATTGATACAGAAAATGGCTCTGCTTCCTTATATGCTCACCTGGGAGAATATAAGGTGTTAACCCTTAATGCTCCCTTCTCCCCGGAAAGCTATGCTGAAGCTTTACAGGTTTGTGAAAGTGCCGGTATGGAAGTGATTATTATTGATAGCATTTCCTTTGAGTGGGAGTTTCTGCTCGATTACCATGGCAGCTTAACAGGCAACAGCTTTACGAACTGGGCAAAAGTTACTCCTCGTCATAACCGGTTCGTGCAGGCGATGCTGCAATCACCTTGTCACATCATAGCCACCGCCCGTACCAAACAGGATTATTTACTAACCGAAAAGAACGGCCGTACGGTGCCAGAGAAAGTGGGCCTTAAATCGGTGCAGCGGGATGGTATAGAATACGAGTTTACACTGGTGTTTGACCTGGATATGAAAAATCATGCGCTGACTTCCAAGGACCGCACCAGCCTGTTCCAAGGCAAACCGGAGCATAAGCTGAGCCAAGAGACTGGCAAGCAGATCCTGCAATGGTGTCAAAGTGCCCTTCCTGTCACTCTAGGAGATGATGCCCATATCCAGAGCCTTATTAGTCAATGCGCCAGCCTGGAGGAGCTAATGGCTATTTACAGCCAGTGCACGAAAGAGCAACAGAAAATTCTTCTAAAGGACTTTCAGCAGCAAAAGCTACTAATTCAAAAATCAACCTTACTAACCGATCAACTTCTTAACCAAACCATCAACAACAATGGAAACACTACTAACGCTTAATCCTGTTAATCAAAACAGAACTGCATTATCAAATAACACTAAAGAGCTGGACGGACAATCCAGCTCTCGTGCTTTTATAGAGGCCAACACTACTGCTATGTCTTTCCCTGAGATCAGGCAGGAGCATATCATTCCCGTCTTTGTTAAAGACAATGAACCACTGATCAGCCAGTCTGATTTCATCCTGGCTACCCAAGAAGCGGTAACGGATCTATTCCGGGGAGAGCTAATCTTACAACCTCAGATCAGGGTAAGCCACCCGATCAAAGGCCGGGTTCCGGATGCCAGGAATAAACCGGCTAACCAGTTAGAAGATTGGGAAAAGACGATCTACTATGAACGCATGATGTTCTGCATCGAGATACCTACCATCATGGATGATATAGATGGGAATACCCTTACGCTAATGGTAGGTGGGGTGAAAGCTTATAACCAAGATAACCTCTATAACAAGAAAGGAGCCATGGAGCACTTCAAGCTTTTTATTGGCTTTAAGAACCTGGTGTGTACCAATCTTTGTGTACGTACGGATGGGTTAATGACAGATTTAAAGGTGACCGATTTAAATCAGCTTAGTACTGCCATCTATCGTTTACTCGATGGCTATGACCAGCACCAACACTTAAGGCAAATGCAGCAGCTCACAGAGCATTCCATAACCGAGCAGCAGTTTGCGCATCTGTTGGGACGTTGCCGGATGTACAACTATTTGCCGTCCGAAGAGAAGAAGCATATCCCTACTTTGCTTTATGGGGATTCCCAACTTAACTCGGTTTGCCAGGACTACTACAAAGATGTAAGTTTCTGCCGGCAGGAAGATGGAAACATTAATCTGTGGCGCTTATACAACTTGTTTACCGGAGCCAATAAGTCTACTTACATTGACCAGTTCCTGGATCGATCTGTGAATGCACTAGATTTTGCAACCCAGGTACAGCTGGCTCTGGACGGAGGAAAAACCAGCTGGTTTCTTAATTAAAACAATTCAAATCATTACTCATTGCCCATCCTCTTAAAAGCAGGATGGGCATTTTTATTTAAATAGAATCATCAAAATGGAAAAGAAAAACAATACGGTGCGGGAAATCCGCCTGCAATATAAATCAAAACTAAAGCGGATAAACAAACCAGCTGTTACCTCGGCAGAAGGTGCCTATCAGGTTCTCATGGATCATTATGATCTAGATTATTTAGCTATCCGGGAGGAGATGCTGGTACTTTACCTGAACAATGCCAACCAGGTACTAGGGGTTTACAAAGGTTTTAGCGGGGGAATGACAGCAGCCGTAGTAGACATCCGGTTGATTCTGGCAGTAGCTTTATAAGGTTTAAGTACCGGCATCATTATTTCCCATAACCATCCCTCCGGAACACTTGCTCCTTCTGAAGCCGATAAGAAGCTAACGGAACAATTGAGAAAAGCTGCTGAGTTATTTAATATTAAAGTACTGGATCATGTCATTGTTACTCCCTATGATTCCTTCTTTAGCTTTGCGGAGCAGGGTTTATTGTAAAGCAATATTTTAATCCTTAGTACTATTCTTCCTTGGTTCTTTTTAAGGTTTTCTGTCCATAACAGTAAAACCTTTTTTTACCATATACATCGAGTCTGCTTCTACCCGAAGGTGCTTTGTATTTTAGTAAAACTATTATTGTTAGCAACTATGTGCACAAATAGTAGTTATTAACGTTGTACCCAAATGTTTTTATCACGTATTTGCTAAATATTTTAGCATACGCACTATGAAAAACGTTCCATTACTGTTACCCGATGCTTCTTATGTGGAGCTGCTGACGGTAGAATTAGACCAATCACTCTACCTACCCGTTTATGCCTCTCATATCTCGGCGGGTTTTCCCAGCCCGGCTGAAGACTACGTAGAACTGCGGGTTAACATTTCGGAATTCGTTACGGATAATCCTACCAGCACCTTCTTTGTGCGGGTACACGGCGACAGCATGCAGGACGCTCATATTGTAGACGGCTCTATTCTGGCAGTGGATCGCTCCCTCAAACCAACCTCAGGAGATATTATTGTAGCGGTGATAAACAACGAGTTTACCGTTAAGCGGCTCTTCCTGAAAGGCAAGTCAATTCTGCTGGTACCGGAGAACCGGAAATACCAGGCATTGGAGATTACCGAAGAAATGAACTTCCAGGTGTGGGGCAAAGTAGTAACGGTGTTGCATAAGTTATAAGGACATGACCAGCTTATTTGCCTTAGTAGACTGCAACAACTTCTACGCCTCCTGTGAACGCTTATTCCGACCAGGGCTTAATGGCAAACCCGTGGTGGTCCTGTCCAACAATGATGGCTGCGTGATTGCCCGCTCCCAGGAAGCCAAGGACCTCGGCATCAAAATGGGGGATCCTTTCTTTTTGATCAGGGAGGTAATTCAGCAGCACAATATTCATTATTTTAGCAGCAACTATGAACTCTATGGAGATATGAGCACTAGAGTAGTCGATACGCTGCGCACCTTTACGCCGCATGTAGAAGTCCACTCAGTAGATGAATCCTTTTTGGATTTAGGTGAGTTCAAATTCCTCGACCTGGAGGTTTATGCTCGCCATATCAAAGATACGGTTTACCAGAACCTGGGCTTACCGGTTTGTGTTGGGGTAGCACCTACCAAGACCTTAGCAAAAATAGCGAACCGGCTAGCCAAGAAATCCAAAAAAGCAGACGGATGCTTAATCCTGACAGATCCTTATCATATTGAGGAAGGATTGAAACGTACCGCTATTGAGGATGTTTGGGGAGTAGGCCGGCAATACGCCAAGTTTCTGAGCACCTACGGCATTACCACGGCTTATAAGCTCAAGCATACGACGGATGCCTGGATTAAAAAGCATTGCAGCGTGGTGATGCTCCGAACGGTCAAGGAACTGCGGGGAGAACCCTGCTCGGACCTGGAGATAAACCCGGCCCTAAAACAGAATATCTGCACCAGTCGTAGTTTTGGCAAACCAGTAGAAAGTTTCGAGGAGTTGCTGGAAGCCGCCAGCAGCTATGCGGCTAAGTGTGCGTTTAAATTACGGAAGCAAAAGAGCTGCGCCAAGGAAATAATGGTGTTTGTGATGACCAATCGTTTTGCCGATACCCCGCAATACACGAACTCCCGGAAGATCGTGCTGCCTACGGCTACCAACAGCGATCTGGAACTAATCCGCTATACGAAGCTGGCCCTGGAAAGCATTTACAAACCCGGGTACCAGTACAAGAAAACAGGCGTAATAGTAATGGATCTCATTCCCGATACGAATGTCCAGTTAAACCTTTTAGACTCTACGGATCATGGCAAGCAGCAATCGCTGATGCAGTTCCTGGATGATCTGACGGCGAAATTTGGAAAAGATACGGTGAAGGTGGCTTGCCAGGGAACGCAGCAAAAGAAAACATGGAACCTGAACCGGGATTATCTCTCGCCCTGCTATACTACCCGGTTACTAGATATCCTCACTATCCAGATCTAACCTTGATTGCCGCAGCATGAGGACTTTTGGGCAGGCCTGTGTCAGCCTGAGAATCTTAATATATTCATCGTTTTCTCCTGTATCCCAGATAAGTCTTCAATTAAACGTCTGCCGAAACTCCAGAGGGGACATGTTGGTCTTCCTCTTAAAAAGGGTACTAAACGATTGGGCATATTCGAAACCTAAGCCATAGGCAATTTCTCTAACGGACAAGGTTGTCGTAGATAACCTTTCTTTTGCTTGCTGGATTAATTTCTCGTGAATATGTTGTTGCGTGTTTTGCCCGGTATGCACCCGCAACATATCGCTCAGGTAATTAGGCGAAAGGTTCATTTGCTCGGCCACATACTGGACGGTTAACAATCCTTTTTCTGCAGGGCTACTGGCAGAAAAATATTGGTTAAGCAGATTCTCTAATTTCGTAAGGAGCTGGTGGTTGTTGTTTTTACGGGTAATAAACTGGCGTTCGTAAAACCGCTTGCCGTAGTTGAGCAGCAAATCTATCTGGGATAGAATAATATCCTGGGTATGCCTATCGATGTGCGCACATTCCTGGTTTATCTTTAGTAAAATGGTAATTAGGTCTTCTTCTTCGGCTTCGGAAAGGTGCAGGGCCTCGTTTACCGCGTAAGAAAAAAAGCCATATTGGTGAATGGTGTTGGCCAAGGAATGCTTCAACAGGAAATCCGGATGGAAGATGAGCAGGTAACCCGAGCCGCATTCCATATTTTGCAAATCTAATGATTGCACCTGATTAGGGGCCGTAAAGCTGAGTACGCCCTTATCGTAATCATAGTGCTGCTGCCCGTATTTTATTTTACCCTTCGCCTCCCGTTTTAAGGCCACGCAGTAAAACTGGTTTACAAAACCCTTCCATACCTCGTCTTCCAGGAAAGTACTTTCAGTTAGGTTAATAACACTTACCAAGGGGTGCCGCGGTGCCGGTAACGACAACAACCGATGAAATTCCGAAATAGAGTTAATGGCATTCATAATACAAGTTAGACCGTAAAAATTTAAAACGGCGGTACAGGGGAACCATACCGCCGCCAGGAAATAATTTAATCAATCAGCCCCATGCTGAATTCGTCGTACGGTTTACCGGTATCGGTACCCAAAGGTACGATGCTTTCCAACTTAGCTAAATCAACTTCGCTTAATTGAATGGTGGTAGCTGCTAGGTTCTCCTCGAGGTACT
Organism: Adhaeribacter aquaticus DSM 16391; assembly: GCF_000473365.1. Classification (GTDB taxonomy): domain Bacteria; phylum Bacteroidota; class Bacteroidia; order Cytophagales; family Hymenobacteraceae; genus Adhaeribacter; species Adhaeribacter aquaticus. The sequence goes on along the minus strand of NZ_AXBK01000001.1, from coordinate 30,286 downwards.
TGCGCCGTTTGGTGCCCGGAATGGGAACGAACCCTTTGCTCATGACCCAAGCTAATGCTAGCTGCGAAGAGGTTACTTGCTTTTCGGTGGCCATGGCTTCCAGGGCGTTTACCAACTCCAGGTTTTTATAGAAATGATCTTCCTGGAAACGGGGAATCCCCCTGCGGAAATCATTTTCCGGCAAATCACCGATGCTGCGGATTTGTCCGGATAGAAAGCCCCGACCCAAGGGCGAATAAGCTACGAAACCAATACCAAGTTCCTGTAAGGTCTGCAAAACGCCACGTTCCTCCACGGTACGCTCAAACAAAGAATATTCGCTTTGCACGGCCGTAATTGGGTGAACCGCATGAGCTCTTTTTACGGTTTCAGACGACACCTCTGATAACCCGATATAACCTACTTTGCCTTCTTTTACCAAATCGCTCATGGCTTGTACCGTTTCTTCGATAGGCGTGGTCTTATCGAGGCGGTGCATATAATATAAATCTACGTAATCGGTATTAAGGTTTTTAAGGGAACGCTCCAGGGCTTTTTTTACATAGTCTTTTTTACCATTAATAGCCCAGGTGACGCGGTCGTTATCATCTATTTCCCAGCCAAATTTAGTCGCAATCAGATAACTGTTCCGGTTGCCTTTAACTGCTTTGGCAATGAGCTGCTCATTTTTTAACGGGCCATAGAGATCGGCGGTGTCCAGAAAATTGCCGCCTAATTCGAGCGACCTGTGAATGGTAGCAATCGCCTCCTGTTCATCTGCTGAACCATAAATATTGCCGTCTTCAAAGCCCGTCATGCCCATACAACCTAAACCAATAACTGGCACCGTCAATCCCTGACTACCCAGTTTTATTTTCTTTATTTTCATAGCGTTAATCTTATAACCCAAAATTACCGGAACCGGTACGGGCGATTGTATGCAAAACCCCGAACCTTGTATGTAAATCGGAGGTAGCGGAAATCAAATCAACTTTTATATGGGCATCAGTAATTGTTAGCCAGGAGTTGAAAATCATATTAAACCAGCAGTAAGGGAGGGCTGCTGGAGGTGGCTCGGTTTATAGAGAAAGTGCCGTATGTAGTGGTAAAATAAGGAAATGGTGCAACATGCCCTAAAGTATGCTATTAAAGTATTGGAGATGCCGGAAAAGAATAAAGCTGTTCTGTAAGTACCCCCTTTTTCGGACAGCCTAAAGTAGACTTTTCTATCTTAACTACTACTATAATCAGGAAGTAGGAATGTGGTAAACTTTCGGCGGTGGGATAAGGTACCGGGGTAAGTTTTCCATATTTCCACTTTCATTTTTTGCTGGCCATTGGCTGGGAGTTAAGTTGCCTAATGCTTCATGCGGCCTTCTGGTATTATATTCTTCTACCCACTGCCCCGTTAATTGCCGGACTTCTTCCAGGTCAAAAAACAGATAAGCATCGAGTATCTCCCGGCGATAACTGCCGTTAAAGCGTTCAATATATCCATTCTGCATCGGTTTTCCGGGCTGGGTATATTGTATTTGAATTTCCTCCTTTTTACACCAACTACTGAAATCAGCACTGGTAAATTCCGGGCCATTATCTACCCGGATTGTCGCTGGCTTGCCGCGCCAGTCAATTAGTTGCTCCAAGGTGCGTACCACTCTTTTAGCTGTAATAGAAGTGGCAATTTCGATAACTAATGCTTCTCTATTACAATCATCTATAATGTTCAGTGTCCTGAATTTATTACCCGAAGCTAAGCTGTCACTCATGAAATCCATACTCCAGCTACTATTCAGCACTGCTTGCGCTTGCAATGGCTGCTTGACCCGGGCCGGCAATCTTCTTTTCCCCCTTTTCTTTTTGTTTAGCTTTAAGAGTTTATAAACCCGGTACACCCGCTTGTGATTCCACGTCTTGCCTGCCCTTTTCAGGTAGGCTAGCAGCTTACGAAACCCATAAACCGGATGCTTATCGGCTAATGCTTGTAATGCACTGATGACCTCGGTATCATCTTTACAGCTCTGATAATAAAACTGGGAACGGGCCAGGCTGCTTAACCCGCAAGCCCTGGTAACAGGTAAGCCATAGTCCGAAATTAATTCTTCAGCTAGTTGCTTTTTCCCCCAGGGCCCCAGCCTTTTTTTGTGATAACCTCTTTCAAAATGCTGTGGTCCAGGCTTAAATCAGCAAACATTTTCTTTAGCCGGGCATTCTCTTCTTCCAGTTCTTTCAGCCGCTTTACATCCGAGGCTTCTAATCCCCCATACCGGCTCTTCCATTTGTAAAACGTCGCCCGACTTATTTCCAGCTCACGACAAATGTCCTCGGTCTTCCGACCAGCTTCATTTTCTTTGATAGATTTTACTATCTGACTTTCACTAATTCTGCTCTTTTTCATCTTTTCTAGTTTAAAAATAAACACTTTTTGTCTACTTTTAAACTGTCTCGATTTTAGGGATACTTACAGTTCCACGCAACCAATCCATTAATCGAAGCCAACAAGGGCAGGAGCTTTAAATAATTATTTTTTAGTACATTCAGTTCCTTTAAACCTCAGCCAAAATATATCTAATAGAATTTATTAAGACGGATGCTCCGAAGGTAAGTGCTCCATATTTCGGTTCCTTGCTGGATCGTTAAGAATGGTACGCATGGTTTAGAGCCTTATTGAATGAGAAAGATTTATAGTTTGACGCTTCCAGGTGGTACCGTTGGGGAATAGTGCTATGAGTGAATTTAAGCTCATAAAACCAAGGCTTAACTAGAGTTGCTAAATAACAACGGTCGTAGTAGGTTTGTAAAATTTTACATAACAGCACTTAAAAGCTAATGATACTTCAATTAAAGTTGATGCTGGTTGTAACACATTATGAAATTACAAAAAGGTTAGTTTTGTATTGTAAAAAGAAATAGTTGTTGGCGACCTTGCTTTATTTGGTGTTGCTTACAATTTTATTTAAAATAAATTCCTGCTCTGTCTAACTTACCAAAATATTTTTCATATTGCTGAATAGCATAAATATCCATCATCCCGCCAATATAATCCTGAACCTTTCTATTCCAGTTTTGAGGAATTCTGTAGTTTGCTGGAAGTAAGACCATATTTTTGTTGTACTCTTTATCCGTATATACCTCATATAGCTTTGTCAAAACATGTTTACCTAATTGTTCATATTCAATTATGTCTGACTGTCTTTTTATAGCTTCAAAAGTCAACTTTTTCAAACCACTAACTAGAAGACCTAAATTCTTGTAGCCTAGCTTGCCTTCAACCAAATCAATGTCTCTTACAAATGCATTTGCTAATAATGATGTTAATTCCTTTCTATAAAGCATGGAATATTCTTCAGAAGATTTATGAACATGAGCTCGTTCTGCAAAACTTCTAGCATGTACATTAAATTCTGATAATTCTACAACGACATCTTCATACTCTTTCCTTATAGAAAATTCGTATAAAAGTTCTTCTACTGTAAAATACTTTAATTTTAAAGCATCTTCTAAATCATGAATTGCATAGGTAATTTCATCTGATAAATCCATTATTTCGCAGTCAATTGTTTTATGACTGATTTTGAATTTTTCAAGCCAACTTTTTACTAATTCATAATCTTTATTGTATAAAAACTTTTTATTTATCTCACTTTTTGAATTACCATTCTTATCTATAGTTACTTCACTTTCAGGTTTAAAGTACTTAACTACACCTAGCATTGACCTAATTGTCAGGTTGAGACCATTAAAGTCATGATGACGCTCTTCAATCCTATTAAGTATCCTAAAAGTTTGAGCATTTCCTTCATATGGATATTCTTCACAAACCTGGCTTAAAAAGACCTCTCCTGCATGACCGAAAGGAGGATTTCCAATATCATGCGCAAGTGAGCATGTCTGAACAGTTAAATTATCTTTTAACTTGAGTCTTTTACTTATTGTTTTTGCGAATTGTGCAACCTCAAAACTGTGAGTTAATCTGTTTCTATAAAATACTTGGCTCCTTGGTACAAACAGTTGCATCTTCCCCTGCAATCTCCGACATGAAGAAGAATATAAAACTCTTGAGTAATCTACATCAGCATTGGTTCTAAAATAGTCAACAGTAGCTTTGTGATTGTCGTCAACTCTGCAATCTTTTACTTCATCTAGTTCATTCTCTTTATTTATACAATATTGTTCAAGTTCTTCAGATATCATAGCATTTACTTTATATGTTGTAGGTAATTGGCGGATATAAGGAATAATTTAAGTTATTATAGCTAAGGATAAAATTGGATAAAGCATATTTGTTGGTTTACTATTAATTTTAATAGCTTATTTCACATATTGCTCTTGTTCAGTTTTGCGTAGCAAACCTAAACCATGAAGCGTTTGCAACAGGTTATCAATTTGCCGGAGGCGCAGAGGCTGTTGTGCTTTACCTACAGGCTTAAACTGATAGTACAAATCCTCTGCAGTAGCCGGCCGTTCGTGCAGTTGTAAGGCACGTTGCACAGCTTGGGCCTGCTCCGAAAGTGTTTTTGGCCAGATTAAGGATTCTTTAGCAGTGGCTTTTACAGCTTTGGCTTTGGTTTCTATACCCATATCTGTTTGCTGGGTCCCTTGCGGGTTCTGGTATTCGGGGCGGAGCCAGCGGATGTGGCCGCGTGCTTCTTCGGCGGCACGCTCTTTGTTCAAGGCCACGAGACGCTCGAGTATCTCTTCTTCGGGCAGGTTGGCTCGCCAACCATAGGCGGCGGCAACGGCGGCATCAAGTTCATTATGTAGTTGCAAAAGTATACTTACCAGCCCCTGCTCGTGGGTTTTTTGCTCTTTAGCGGTTAGTGGCTCGCCCGACCGCAGTTTCTCCAGCACGTTATACATGTCGGTGATGGTGAGCGTGGGGTGTTGCGACTGCCGCTGCTTGCGGTGCTCATCCAGCTGCTCGGCTATAATTTGGATCTGTTCCTTATGCGCTTCGGTCGCGGCAGGGAAGGGAAAGGGGTCGAAGCATTTGGAATTATTATAACGAGGAGTATTACCCCCTAAATCGCTACCTGCAGCAAGTGCCCAAGTTTGATGAATACTAGATGATAAAACTCCCAAATTAAAGTAATCATCACTAGCAATAACTATAACTTCACTCTCTACTAGGTTATGAGTATCCAACAGTTGGAAGACTCTATGTTTAGCCGTTCTTGCTGTTGCTATAAAGTTTTTTAAACCTTTTACAGCATCTCGCATCTTAGGTTGATTCTCTCCAAAAAGCCACCACTTTTGTTTTCGGATTTCTCTTGGATTATGATCTCTCTCTGGTTTAACGTGTAAATATACATGCTGATAAACTTCAGGAAAATTTGACATTACTTCCCTTTCATCAAGACCAAACAGATCAATCACAAATTTTGCTTTGACTCCCTGAGCTAGGTCTCTACTCGTTAAATATGGGCGAATAATATAGTAACTATTGCTATTTAAGCTTTGTAATCTATTTGCATTATTAGGGTCTAATACAAAGCCTAAGCCGTGAAGTTTTACTCCCATATTACTCATTCCAATATTAGACTTCAATGGAGCCGATTTGAAGACTTCTGCACCAATAGAAAGATTGGCATGAACTTTCCCTTCCTTTTCGACAAAAGTAACATGAGTTTCTAACCCATCTGTCTTACTCTTACTAGAAGTATAAAGTATTCTTCCTTTAGTTTCGCCCTTTTCTGCGACACTCATAGCAATTTCAACTGCGGCACCGTCAGCACTATCTACCCAAGGATGATCAGGTATAGCAAGTGTAATAGAAAGCGGCGGATTTGCCTGCATTTGTGCTTCTATCACACGACAATTAAAAGTTTGTTTTATACTATTGGTGGTGATGAAACCGAATCGTTCAGCCTTATCGGCACGAACAATTTCAGCTGCTTTGTGCCACCAAAACATCACGAAATCAGCACTTTCAGGCACAGCACCTTTGTATACTTTCCTTAAAGCTTCAGTATACCCATCTCCCAAAGCTTCGCGCATTTTAGAAGTACCAATGAATGGCGGGTTGCCCACTATGAAATCGGCTTCGGGCCAGGAGGCAGGTTTGGGGTCGAAGTAATCATAGACGATGGTGCGGGCGGTCTCATCGGGTACTTCCTGCCCAGTAACCGGGTGCGGTTTGGTGCTGTGGCCGTCCCAGCGGGTAACAAGCTGGTTGTTGGCATCGAGGCGCGGTTTGCGTTCGGAGTAACTCAGCACCGCGTCCTGCTGCTTTATGTTGCCATACTCGCGAAGTATAGGGTTGCTCAGGCGGGTGGCGGAGCCATGCGCCCGGAAGTGCCACTGCAGATACCCGATCCAGAGCACCACGTCGGCAATGGCCGCAGCGCGTGGGTTTACCTCCAGACCTAGCAGCTGCGCCGGTGTTACCGTATAGCCGCCTGTCATGTCGAGACCCAGCTGACCAGGGAAATGTGCCAGGTACTCGTTCACTTCGCCCTCTAACCTTTTGAGGTGCTCCAGGGTTACGTACAGAAAGTTGCCACTCCCGCAGGCTGGGTCCAGCACGCGCACCGAGCACAAACGCCGGTGGAACGCTTCGATCTCTTTACGCGCTCCGGCTTCGTCACCGCTGTCTTCGAGTATAGCCGAGGCGGTACGAGCTGCTTCCCACTCTTCACGCAGTGGTTCAATAACGGTAGGCATTACGAGGCGCTCTACGTAAGCACGCGGTGTATAATGGGCACCCAGTTTATGGCGTTCGCGCGGTTGTAGGGCCCGTTCCAGCAAAGTGCCAAAAATAGCAGGCTCCACGTCCGCCCAATCGGACTTTGAAGCTTCTATCAATAAATCGAGCTGCGCCTCAGTTATTGGAAATGCTTCCGGGTTTTTAAACAGGTAACCATTAAACTGCGGAATATGGGTACGTAGGGCCGGGTCAAACCCACCTTTATCCATACTTTGCCATAACGCTCGCAGCGCATCCGGAAAATATTGGAGGTTCTGCCGGTAATCTTGCAATAGTTGGGTAAAAGAATTATTAGGCAATAATTCTACATCTTCAGCAAACATGGTAAAAAGGCAACGCATCAGAAAACCAGCCACCTGCTCCGGTTGATGCCCGGCCTGCTCCAGGGAGGCCGCTAACTTTGCTAATCGGTCGGCTAGTTCACGGGTAACCCGGGCAGCACGGCGGCTTGGATCCAGCTCCAGGGGGTCGGTAAAGAGCAAACGTAGGCGCTCCCGGATTTCATCCTGGTGTAGCTCCTCCAAAATAATGCGGTAACTAATTGGATTGGGAAAAGGCACATACGTTTTGCCTTGACGGGCAAAGTCAGCATAGAGGTCTATACAGTAGCCTACATCCACTACAGCCAGGAACGGTGGCCATCCTTCGGAGGCAGGCAAAGAACGAGCATACCGCAATGCTTGCTCTTTGGCCTTTTTCATTTCTCGGTCCCAGGTACGGGTATCGCGGGTAGCGGTACCAGTCTTGATTTTTATTTTTTCGGCACCTAATAATTCTGCTTCCGTTGTAGCTGTCTTATCAGAGCCCTGTTTTGCTTCCAGTACAAAACAATCCTTCTTGTAGAGGTCAATAAAGTTAGTACTTGTCTTCCCTTCACCATCGTTAAATATCACCGGACGCTCAAAGGTATAAGTTGCCTCGTGTACTTTATCAGAAGCCGGCCGGGGTTTCTCCACCCCCAGCAACTCGCATAACTCGGTTAAAAACAACTGGTAGTTAGCACGTTCCGAAGCACCGGAGGCTTTCCAGCGGGTGATAAAATTTTGGATAGCTAAAGTAGGGGCAAGACTCATGTAGATAATGTCGTTTGCTTTCAGATAGACTGATTCTTTCTATGATGCAGTTTAGGAAAAAAGCAGGAGAAAGTATAGCGTTATTGCTATTATTGAATAAGACAGAAGGGGGAATAGATACACTTCTCCTTCTGTCATCGCACCCATAAAATAAGTGATGACATGCATCCTATATCGGATAAAGCTTTTCCTTTAATAGGTAGGTGCACTTGCCTTGCTTTGCAAGTTTTTCTGTTATAAAACTTGACAAGTGCCCTGCTACATACTTTGGCAGTACAACATGTGCAAAAAGTGTTCATTTTATACGATAATGTAAAATATATTTTACAAAATCCTGTATATTTGTTAACTATAGTTTACATTATGCCAAAATCAAGACCTTTGTACCCTTCTTGGCAACGGCTATTAGCCGAGCTGGGGGAAAACATTAAGCTGGCCCGGCTGCGGCGAAGGCTCAGCACCGAGCAGGTAGCCGAACGCGCGGCTATTTCTCGGCCCACACTTAGCCAGATTGAGAAAGGAGAGCCCAACGTGGCTATGGGGAACTATTTCAAAGTGTTGGCAGTACTAGGGCTGGAAAAAGACCTGGCGCAAGTGGGGCGGGACGACAAGCTCGGCCGCAAGTTGCAGGATGCCGAACTGCCAGTGCGCGAAAGAGCTCCTAAGCATTCAAGTGATACCTAAAAGAAGATGGCAAAGCATAAGCTAACTAAAGCTATATACGTGTACGCCGACTGGGTTGAACTAGGAGAGCCCAAGTGGATGGGCACGCTGCACGCGAGCTCGGTGCGGGGTAAGGAAGTGTTCTCCTTTAAATATGAGAAAGCTTGGCTAAGCAGTCCCTATGCGCAGGTGCTGGATCCTGACCTACAGCTGTACACAGGGCCGCAGTACCTGGCAGGAGAAGAGAAAAATAACTTTGGTGTATTTCTGGATTCATCTCCAGACCGGTGGGGTAGGGTTCTGATGCGTAGACGTGAGGCTGCAATGGCTCGCAAGGAAGGCCGGCCAGAGCAACGCCTGCTGGAGAGCGATTACCTGTTGGGAGTGTACGACGGCCACCGAATGGGGGCACTGCGGTTTAAACAGGCGCTTGATGGACCTTTCCTGAATGATAACCGCGAAATGGCCACACCGCCCTGGACTGCCTTGCGTGAGCTGGCTTATGCTAGCCAGAAGCTAGAAGAGGATGACATCAGCCAAGACGAGGAGTATCTCAAATGGCTCGGCCTGTTAGTGGCGCCTGGATCCTCTCTGGGGGGAGCCAGACCGAAAGCTGGTGTAACGGACGAGAAAGGAAGGTTGTGGATTGCAAAGTTTCCCAGCCGTAACGATAACCGGGACGTCGGTGCTTGGGAGATGGTGGTGCAGGAGCTTGCCCTGACGGCGGGTATTAACATGGCAGAGGCCAGGGTAGAGCGTTATGCCTCCAAGCAGCACACCTTCCTGACCAAGCGCTTTGACCGCACTGAAACTGGGGAGCGTATTCACTTCGCGTCTGCCATGACACTATTGGGTTATCACGACGGCATCGACTATCAGGATGGGGTAAGCTACCTAGAGTTGGCTGAGTTCATCACCAAACAGGGTGCCGCTCCGGAAAAAGACCTAGAAGAACTCTGGCGGCGAATTTTATTTAACATCTACGTGAGTAACACAGACGACCACCTGCGCAACCATGGCTTTATTCTCACGCCCTTGGGCTGGCGACTATCACCTGCCTATGACCTGAATCCTGTAGAGACTGGGGCTGGTCTCAAGCTTAATATCACAGAGGAAGACAACACACTGAATCCGGAGCTGGCACTCGTCACGGCAGACTATTATCGCCTTTCCCCAAAGCAGGCCGAATCGATACACCAGCAGATTAGAGAAGCTGTGAGTAATTGGCGTAGCGTGGCCAACAAGTATGGTATCCCAAAGGCGGACCAGGAATTGATGGCACCCGCCTTTCGGCTTGTCCCGTAAGGCAGACTACATTCAATGGAATAAAATGAGCAGTCTTCTTATTAAAGTAAATCACATGATCTGGAAAGCTTCCTGTCAAAGACATTAATCCGTGGCAAGAAAGAAGCCCATAACCGATGATAGGCACTTAAGTATTATTGGCTTAAAATATCAGCACCTAACATGAGACAGCTTATGAGAAAGCCAGCAAGTAAGATAATGTTAATAAACTACAACAATACATGAGAAGTAGTAACTGCCTTTTACTCAAGTAGTATTCAAGTTTAAGTAATTCTCTTTGCTCCAATAGCATTCAGGGTAGGCTTTAGATTAGTGGTAATCTACATCTGGTACCTTTACATTGTGAAGGTTATGCAACGCACAGTGCTTAGGCCTCGCTCTGTCCCTATAGTGCCAGTTAAACAGCTTTACCAAGTGAGTGTTTTGGCATGTATTGGCGATGCCTTGTACTTACGCATTAACAGGTTATAGAAATCCTTCAGGCGTTTCTCGCGTGATACTTGCAATGTTTCGGAATACAGCCTCAAGCATTATGGAAGGTGTAGCAGATTTGCCTAACAAGACCAAGCTTGATTTTATTTTAGGTTGTTATGGCTTACAAATTTGTATTAAAATAAGAGAATTTATTAATTAATAAATAAAATACTCTATATAGAGATATTTTTTTAAAAAATATACCGTATACAAATTTAAAAAATATATATTTGTATACGAAAGGTCGAAAAAATGGAAAATATAGTTGCAATCAATCTTACACGAGCCAGGCAATTCCGAGGTTTAACGATGGATCAATTAGCTGGCAAGATTAATTGTTCAAAGCAAGCTATAAGTCATTATGAGAATGGTGTGAGGTATCCTGATAGTAAGACTTTACTAGCTATAGGTAATGCTTTAGATTTAGAGCTAGATTACTTTTATAGTGATAATAGTGTAAAATTTAGCTTACACAACATTAGTTACAGACAAGGCTTTGGCCTTGATTCTAAACAAAAACAGAATGTAGAAGACGAAACAAGCTCATTATTAAGTGACTATCTAGAACTAGAAGCCATTGCAAAAGAACTCGTCGTTTTTCATAACCCTCTTGAAGATCTTGTAATTAGCAGTACGTCAGATGCTGAGAAAGCTGCAAAGCAACTTAGAAAGAAGTGGAAACTAGGAGAAGGCCCTATATCTAATATCACTAATATTCTGGAGAGAAAAGGCGTGAGAATCATTAAGTGTGACTTTGACTTTTTTTATACTCATGAAGGCTTATCAGGTTGGGCTGAAGACAAGAAAGTACCGGTAATTGTCCTTAATTCTAGACAGCAGGACTTGTCTCGAATAAGGTTTACAATTCTTCATGAGCTAGGGCATCTCTTGCTGGTAATGGCTGAGGATGTGGACGAGTTTACTGTAGAAAGAATTTGTGATGCTTTTGCAGGAGCTGTATTGCTCCCCTTTGAAATACTGATACAAGAGTTCGGAAAGAATAGAACAGCTATTACAATGCCTGAGCTTAAGAGAATCAAAGAGCTATATGGAATATCTGTTGCTGCAATCATGGTTCGAGCTTCTGTAACCAAGCTGATTTCATGGGATGCCTATAACAAGTGGAAGCAATCTAATTTCTCTGATTTTGACTATGGGCAGTTTAGTGGCACAGAAGAGCCACAAAGGTTTGAGCAGATGCTGTACCGTTGTCTAAGTGAACGAAAAATTGGTTTTGATAAAGCTGCACGATTGGCCAGAAGAGATGAGGCTGAGTTAAGGAAAATTTATAGTCAACAACAATTAGAGTTTTAGATGGGCCCAATAGTTATAACAGAGATTAATACCGCAGCAACGCTGTACAGGTTGGGTTTGTTGAAATACTTTAACAGCAACAACCTGAGCATACATATAACAGATATCTGTTATAGCCATAAAGGTAGCCATGATGTGTTAACCTTATACAATAACAAAATGCTTGCTAAACAGATGGAAGAACAGGGCTTTCTAAAAATTGTAGAATTAACTGATATCCAGATGAAGCAAGTAGCAAAACTGTATAGTGAATATAAGCCAAAGTTTGTTGTTAAGACTATATCAGCACTTGTTTATGCTCACGAGGAGAACATGAAGGTGATCAGCGAAGATGAGCTACTAAGAGATATTGCTAGAGGTGAATTGAACCTGAAGGTCTACAATCAAGAATGGTTCGTTGATAGTCTGCTACAGGAACTTGTAGCAATGGGCGTTAAAATTGATTCTTCACAATTAAAAAAGATGATTCAGTATTACTAGAGAAATATATTATAGAAGAGTAATAAAAAAAAGCCAGGCATTAACACCTGGCTTGTAGATTCCGGTTAGGGAAAACAAAAGCCTGCTAAGCTTTTGGGTAAATTTTAGTTCGCACCTCAAATATACCTCCTTTAACTGAATTCTGCAAGCTTCCCGGTGATTATAAACTATCTGTTACGGCAGTCATAGATAGGCCTGCATGTTTAATTTTTAAAAGTCAAACAAGCACATGCTTAAAATCACTTATTGGACACAGTTCCAGCTGCTGCAGAAATGATATGTAGCAACCAGTATTATTTGTTAAATATCAAAGTTAAAGAAATGACTTTAGTCAACGGGGCGCCGCATACGCAAAAAACTAAACAGGCTCTGAAATTCATAATCGAAGGGGAGCCTTTTGAAACATTAGATCAGTATAAAACGGGGGCCGAGCTAAAACAGCTTAAAGGTATTCCCCAAGAAGTAGAGCTTTTTCTGTCAATCAAAGAGCCTTACGAAGACGAGTTGATAGGCAACGACACCAAGGTTAACTTGGCAAGGCCTGAAATAGAGCACTTCTTTGTAAAACAAAAGCTGAAGCTCTCCATAAATAATGAGTCTTTTGTATGGTTTAGCCAATTTATCTCAGGCAAACAAATAAGAGAGCTAGGTAAAATTCCTGCAGAATATGAGATATACCTTGACATCAAGGAGCCCTATGTGGATACTCTTATTCAGGATGATACCGTGATCGATTTAGCCAGACCTGGTAAAGAACACTTCTTCTCTAAGGAGCAATCCGTTAAGGTTCTTATCATCAATGGCAGACCGAAGGATTGGGCCAATAAAACAATCTCCTTTGAACAGGTCGTGATATTGGCTTTCGGATCTTTCGATAATAGCCCGAATAAGGTATACACGGTTACCTTTAGTGAAGGGCCAGTATCAAAACCTGAAGGTACTATGGTAAAGGGGTCAGTTGTTGAAGTTAAAAACAAAATGGTTTTCAATGTCTCAGCAACTGATAAGTCATAGTTCTGATCTAAAGCGCCTTAGAGACGAAGGGTATGAGGTAGAAGTGCTTGGTGGATATTTACTTGTCCACCAAGTACCCTATTTAAATAATACTGGAGAGGTTAAGCGCGGAACATTGGTGAGCGACCTAGTATTGTTAAACAATACTACAGTAGGTAAACCTAGTGATCATGTGATTCACTTTATTGGTGAAAACCCCTGCAACGTTGATGGAACGGTTATCTCAGCAATACAACACATGTGTGGCACTAGAACACTTAGAGAAGGTATTACTGTTAACTATTCATTCTCTAACAAGCCTCAAGGTGGTTACCCAAACTACTATGAGAAATTCAAGAGGTATGCTGAGGTGATCTCTGCTCCTGCGAAGTACTTGCATCCAGATCTTACGGAGAAAACTTTCAAGGTAATTCCTTCTAAGAATGAAAAATCAGTGTTTAAATACATTGATACAAATTCTAGTAGGGCAAACATTGACTTTATCAATTCAAAGTTCAAGGGGCAAAAGGTTGCTATCATAGGTATTGGAGGCACTGGAGCTTATGTTTTAGACTTAGTTGCTAAAACGCCAGTGCAGGAAGTGCATGTATTCGATGGAGATCACTTTTTACAGCATAATTCATTTCGCTCACCTGGTGCAGCATCCGTTGAAGATTTAGATAAAAAGTCGATGAAAGCTAAATACTTTGCAGATATCTACTCTAAAATGCACAATGGCATAATTCCTCATCCCTACTATGTGGATGGCTCCAATTATCACGAACTTGATCAAATGGACTATGTTTTCCTTTGCGTTGATAAAAATAGAGTTAGGAAAGGCATTATGGATTATTTACTGAATAATGGTATACCTTTTATTGATGTAGGCTTAGGCGTTAATGTCGTTGATGACAAGTTAATCGGGACTACTAGGGTAACTGCGGGTACATCTTCCAAGAATGATCATCTTAAAGCCAGAGTCTCTGAGGTGGATGATGAGAATAATGAGTACTCGACAAATATTCAGATTGCTGACCTAAATTCGCTTAATGCATCTTTGGCGGTTATCAAATGGAAGAAGATGTGCGGCTTTTATCAAGATTTGATCGAAGAGCACCACAGTGCTTATTCAATTAATGTCTCTAAAATTTTCAATGAAGACCGTACAGCATAAATTTGTTGAGTTCATACCTGATCATTTAAACGAGGGGGTGCTGTACATTTCCTTAAATTATTGCACAGCCATACACAAATGTGTGTGTGGCTGTGGCAATGAGGTTGTTACGCCATTCTCTCCAACGGATTGGTCAATAACATTCAATGGAAAAAGTGTCACCTTAAGACCTTCCATAGGTAATTGGAACTTTGAGTGCAGATCCCACTACTTTATTACTCAAAATAAAATAGAGCGGTGCAGGGATTGGACCAACACAGAGATTGCTGTTGGTAGAAACGTTGATAAAGAAAATAAAGCAAATTTCTATTCAGAGGATAAGTTAGAAACTGATGTAGACAAATTTAAAAGCAAGGTTGATCAGAGTGAAGGAGCTTTGAAGAGGTGGAGCCTAAAGTCCATATTTACAAAACTAAAGTTGAGTGGGACTCGGCGGCAATAGTGCTGCCGAGTTTTTTTGATTTTTTGAAGTGTTCTGTCATTGGGTGCTTTATATCTATATTCTCAATTGTCAATGACATATTGCTGTAACCCAAATCGTAAAATTAAACTTATTATAAACTAAAAATTATGGCCTTATATAGGATATCCGGTGTATGGAAAAACTCAAGCAATGTAATTACTCATTATGCTTTTCATACGGTCGGAGAAGAATCAGTAACAAGAGCAAGTAAAGTATCGAAAGCGCGAGCCATTGAACTTTTAGAAACAAAAGGAAACTCTGCAACCACATGGGCATGAATTTATTATCATTCGAAATGGGGTATTGGAGAAAATGTGGAAGTCGTAAATGGTAGCAATGGTAAGTACTTAAGGTCAAATCCTGATAATAAGATAACCAATAATTTAGCCAATCTTATAGATTTTGACTGGATTGCTCCTTGATTCATAAATTAAAAAACTGGAAACATTGAGTAAAAGGGTGCATCGGCTCTTTAATCAATGTTGGCTGTGATACTATAAATCTTATTGGTCGTAGTTTCATAGAACTCCTTGGCTGTTGCACAAATTTAAAAACATGGGCTTAGGAGAATAAATTAAACCTTTGATTTTAGCAAGAATGGTTTAAAGTGGTGGTAAGTTAACAACGGATGAGTTAAGCGAAATAGATTTACTTTTTCCAGAAGCTGAAGAAAATTACGGAAGGAGAAAAATATTTACAGAATATGAAGAATCCATCCCTTTGAAATTAAATATTCTTGATAGACTGCGAGAACATAATATATTTATACTAAGTAAAGGAGCAATTGAAAAATATTACCCATCTGGATACACCGGCGCTGATAAACCTTTTAAAGCACTTAATGCTCCTGAATTAGCTCGTACGTTTATAAATAATAATCTTTCTCGGTCAAAAACTAAAATACTTGGAGAAGAAAAATGTGAGCTTTCATTTATCATCTATTTTTGAGAGAATATTTATATAGCTCTTTATATTTACTTATCAGCAACTTAATGACTTTATTTAACATAAAATAGCTTATATTAAAAAAGACAATTAATTAGAAGTCCTCAGTAAATGATGCACTGTTCCTTTCATAAAGGCTCTACCATTCCGGGTGATATAGCCATCCTTATTTAATTCATCAGCAATTTTCTGAAAGGTATAGCCTTTCTCCCGGTAAATTTTTATTAAAGTTAGCGCTTGCCTATTCTGTTTATTTTGGCCTGCATTCTGCTGCCGAACCTTTAATCCTTTGGAACGAGCATCCATGGTTAAATTCCCAGGCGTTCCCAATATATGTCCTTGCTCTTTTTTAGCTTTCAAAGCAGCCTTCGTCCGGGATGAAATCAGCTCTCGCTCATGTTGAGCAAGCACTGCAAAAATACCAATGGTGAGCGTATTGGCCTCCGGCATGTCGGCGCAAACAAAATCTACTCCACTATCCCGCAAAGTAAAAATAAAGGCCGCGTTCCGGCTGAGCCGGTCGAGTTTCGCGATAATTAAAGTTGCACCTTTTTTCTTCGCCCGGTCAATAGCCGTAATCAATTCGACCCGGTTGTTTTTCTTACCGCTTTCCACTTCGGTAAATTCTTCCAGGATTAAGTCGTGGTCTTTCACGAACTGGCGGACCGAACTCCGCTGCGCTTCCAGACCCAAGCCGGACTGGCCCTGCATTTTAGTGGACACCCGGTAATAAGCAATGTACTTCCGCAAAATTTCTTCTTTCTTTTAAAAACCTGACAAAAATACCGATAAAAATAAGATTGTCAAGTTTTACAAACGTCCGTTTATAAACCTTGACGATCAATTGGGTAATAAATTCAACGGGTACTCCAAATAGTTTTAGTTCCTTAAAGGAATTTCTAACCTAATCACGAACAATAGTTATGCAACACCTGCACATCTACCTCGACGAATTTGGCAACACCAGCCTGAACCTGGAAAAAGCCGGCACCTTTTCCCATTTCGTACTCACAGCCCTCTTGATTGATGAAAGTAAATTAGAACAGGTCCGGGACTTGCCGAAAGAAATTAGTCGGCGCTATTTTAAAAGACATCCGATTAGATCCAGCCGGATCACCAATGATGAATCCGGTTTTCAAAAGCGGCTGGATATTTTACAGGAACTGCGGCGCCTGGACTTCCTGATCTTAAGTTTGGTTATCAATAAAAGTAAGGTAACCGGGGAAGGGTTGAATCAGAGTGATGTATTTTACAAATACTTTAATCGCATATTTTTAAAACAATTCCCAAAGAATTTTGCCTCTTTTTCCATTCATGCTGATGAGTTGGGTTGGCCGGAGTTTAGACGCAGCCTGCAACACTATATCAATACCAAAGTTATTCAACGTGATTTGTTTACCCCGGACCGTACGTACCGACTCGTGGAAGATTGTCTGGAAGAGCTCTTGGTACAATTGGCTGATTTTATCAGTGGCTGCCTGGGGAAAATATATTGCACGAGTCATAGCCACGAAAAAGCTGCTTATTTATTTGATTTACTGCATGACCGGACTTTTGTCGATTTTTACCCGTTCGAGGAATCGGATTTTTCGCTCGCTATTCCGGTGCAGGATCAAGAGAAAAATGACCTGATTGCCAAGATTGCCGCGGCTTTAGCAGAACAGCATCGGCTTTCCAACGAAGCACAAGCTGTATTGCAATACCTTTACCTAATGTTCCGGACGGCTCCCGACCGACTGATTGAGAAATACGAAATTATCGAAAAGGTTAAAAAGTCCTTTCCTAATTTCACCGAACACCATTTACGGTTATGTATTCAGCAGTTACGGGATTATGGGGTATTAATTTCCAGTATCCAGGGGAAATCCGGCTATAAGCTGCCGGATAGGGTGGAGGACATTGCCGGCTTTTACAATCGCTACCTTAATAGCATAGTACCAATGATTAACTGGTTAGTATATGAAAAGTAGGCGATTTCGAAGCACTAAATTTTCGGATAAACAAAAGCTTTGATACGAGCCAAAAGCCTTGAATTTATTACAGTTCGCCTATTTTTTATATATATTGTTAGCCACTGGCTTTTTTCTTTAAAAGATTCGGATTGAGCAAAAATAAGTCCAAGCAATAAACAGAAATTGTAATGGAATTCTTAACCATAGATAGGAAAGACCATTTCCATTAAATGTCCCTTTTTGATAATCCACATTATTAATAGAAGCATAAACATTCGCTGGTAAAATCAATACTAGAAAAACAATCAAAGTCCATCCACTAATCACTTTTAATTTAGGAATAAGCAAGCCAATTGCTAAAAGAATTTCAAAAATTCCTGTGAGATATACAAGGTTTGTTTTGAAAGGGATAAATTGTGGTATCATCATTGACATTCCTTTAGTAAATGTGAAATGTCCAATTGCCGTAAAACATAACATTATTGACATTGCTATTCTTGCTGATAAAGCAAAATCATAATCCCTATTGACAATTTTTATCACGAAAACTGCAATTACAAAGCTTGATAAAAGTACTACTAATGGTTTCATATTGTCTTCTTTTTATTCGCTTACAAAATTCATAAATGATTTTAGAGTTGACAATGAATCCAAGTTAAGTAATTCGTTTGCGTATCCTACTTAAAGCTTGAGGTGTAACACCAATATAAGACGCAATATATTTTAATGGAATTTGTTTCAATAATTTCGGACGTTCCAAGAACAAGTCCAAATAACGTTCTTCTGCTGTTTTGTTTAGTAGGGAAATTTCTCTTTTCGCCTTTATTAAAAACATGTTCTCCGCCATTCTCCGACCAATTAAATTTCCGCTTTCGGTTTCTTTATAAACCTCTTCAAGGTCTTTGAACGATATTCGCCACAAAGTTGTGTTTGTCAGCGTTTCTATTTGATAATGAGAAGGGGTTTGGGTAATAAAGGAATCATAAGCAGTCACAAATTCGTTTTCAAATAGAAATCCAAAGGTTAATTCATTTTCTTCTTGTGGAATATAAAGTCTTACTATCCCTTCAGATATAAAGGATAAGTAGTTCTCAATCGCTCCCAATTTTATTAAGGGTGAATTTTTATTTAATTTTTCCTTATACAATTTTGAAGAAAAGTAATCCCAATCAGAATCGCTCATTGGATAAATATTGTCAATGAACTTTTTAATTTCTTCCATTCTGTCGATTTTTCAGCTTGTGGCTAACGGATAAATATCTGTAACCGCAAATTAATGGTTAATAGCTTACAGGAGGTAGATCTATTACAAAGCAATTCTACTTTTTCCCTTTTGCATGAATTGATTAAGACGCTGGATAAAGGAAAACAACAACAGCAAATTATTCCTTCACCGCATATACTACCACACCCATCATTTTGAATTAATTATATAGGTTGAAATTACATTAGCCGCTACAATATACAACTGGAATAAGTAACTATTTAATAGCATTTTTATTTATTAGCTAAATTAAATGTGACCGGATAATAGAAGTCTTTGTATTGGGTAGATAGTGTTAAATGATATATAAATTAATATATTAATTTGTTAACAAATCAAAATACAATTAGCTTTATTTCAAACACTTATTATTTTTTAATAAACATTATTTACATTTTGTAATTATGTATTAGCCCTGTTTCTCCTTGTTTTTTATTATTGAAAGGTATATGGTATAACCCCAGAAGAGTGGGCATTAGAGAATATAGATAAACCCGAATTCCCTACTTTTAACATGTCCTAAATATGGGAAGAGCTCAATAAAAACAAAAGCCAGCAAAAGCTGGCTTCAGGTAAAATAGTGGTAGGTAAAGTAAAGGTTATTGAATAGCTAATAAGTTAGCTTGTGTAGCCGCTAAATAAGCAGAGAAGGCTTTCTTTTGCGAGTCGTTTAATAAAGCACTTACTTTTGCAGTATAAGCATCTTTAATTTGTTGTAATTGGATATGTAGCTCGGCAGCATCTGTATATGTTTGTTTAGCTGCTTGTAAATCTGCTAACTCAGCTCCGGTTAACTTCTTAATCTGGATGTATTCAAATTCGTTGAAACGAAGCAGCTCCTGTAATTGGCGGACTTCTACTCTTACCTGCTGATCTAAAGTAGCATCAAATCTTTTCTGATCCACAGTTCCATTAGCAAATCCTACTGTTGAAAGTACTAATGTGAAGGCTAGTAGTAGTAAGTTCTTTTTCATATCATTTATGCTTTTTATCTCTGTTGTGCTTGTTTGATATTCAAATGTACGCTACTTAATATTGCCTGTTTTTATATTTCGTTTAACCTATATGACCTCTAGGTAAACCTGCCTTTTTGCCCGATAAATAAAGTGTTCATATTGCTAATTAATGAGCAAGAATAAGAGCACATGCGGAGAATAACTAGTGTTTTCTTCGCATTTATTATGTAGATAATACTCCTCCATGCGGAGAATATTTGTTATATTTGACGCAAAATATGCGAAGAATGCGTTATATCCACCAACAACCTAATTGGCCGGCATTTACCTGGAACCAGGAAAGCCTAGGTCAACTTTTAGTAAATGTTCGTTATAAACAAGGCCGTTTGCTTGGCCGCATGGAAGGGCTGGGTTTTCAATTACAAGCAGAGGCCTCACTACAAACGCTGACGCAGGATGTTTTGAAATCCAGTGAAATAGAAGGCGAAATCCTGAACCCGGACCAGGTGCGTTCTTCCATTGCCAGACGTTTAGGAATGGAGGTAGCCGGGCTGGTTCCTTCTGACCGGAACGTCGACGGAGTAGTAGAAATGATGTTGGATGCTACCCAGCGTTATGCTGATGAACTTTCGGAGGATCGTTTATTTAACTGGCATGCAGCTTTGTTTCCAACCGGGCGAAGTGGCATGTATAAAATTGTGGTGGGTAACTGGCGCAATAATACCAAAGACGACCCGATGCAGGTTGTATCAGGAGCCATGGGGCGGGAGCGGGTGCATTACCAGGCACCGGATTCCGAATTGCTGGAAACGGAAATGCAAAGTTTTTTACATTGGTTTAATACGGAAAAAGATCTTGACCCGGTGCTGAAAGCCGGCATCGCGCATTTGTGGTTTGTTACCATTCACCCCTTTGATGATGGCAATGGCCGGATAGCCAGGGCTATTACGGATTTACAATTGGCCCGTGCAGATGAAAGCGCCCAACGGTTTTACAGTATGTCGGCGCAAATCCGTTTAGACCGAAATGCCTACTATGATATATTGGAAAAAACGCAGAAGGGTACCTTAGATATAACAGAATGGTTGGAATGGTTCCTGCAATGCTTAGACCGATCTTTGTCGGCGACCGATATAACCCTGGCTAAGGTAATCCGAAAAGCGAAGTTTTGGGAATACCACAAAACAAGCACGCTAAATGAGCGGCAAAAAAGTATGTTGGATAAATTATTGGATGGGATAGAAGGCAAGCTCAATTCTTCCAAATGGGCTAAGATGGCAAAGTGCTCTCAGGATACGGCTATCCGGGATATCCAGAATTTAATTGAACGGGGAATACTGGAGAAGGAAAAAGGAGGAGGAAGAAGTACAAGCTATGCCTTAATAGTGATCTAAAACGGCTATATCAGATTTAAAAAATTTCTAAAGCTTAAATATGTCCTGCAATTCCTTATCTATGGGAAACGGCTTTAAAGGTGGCACATTCGCTCCTCCTGGGTTTCCAATTGGAACCCTTCCTATAAATGATTTTACCCCTCCAAAAATCAGTCTTGGTATTTGGCCAATTATCTCTTTCCTACTTTTAATTTTAATTCCAAATTGTAGCATTTTCCAATGGACATGAGAATGGGCAAATGGATAAAGTTGTCCTATAATATGGGCTCTTTCTAAATGAGTCCAGGCTTTTGTTAGATTTCCTTTTAAACATTCGCTTTTGTAATTATTTAACTCTAATTCGTAGTAAAATTTGAGGCTATTTGGTAATGAAGTATAAAATTTCATATCTGCTTCTTATTTGATGTTATACAACTTAAGGCTAAATGATGTAATCTCATCCTTATTACCGATACTTGCGGCAAACACCTGCTGCCTGGCTTTTTAATTCTTAGTTTCTAGGTTTATTATAGATCAACCCTTTGTGGTTTCTGCGATTCAACTCTTAAATAGAAATAAAAGGCTAAAATAAAATCTATGGTTAAACAAAATATATCATACCCTTCTGGGACGATCGAACTAAAAAGTGGAAAAGTCAGATCCCACAATCCGTGCAGAAGTAAACCAATTATGATAAGGGTAAAATTATTTTTATACCCGAAATAAGCAAGCAATAAAAAGACAGCAACTCCGATAATACTAAATATTAAAGATGGGATATCTTTCCAAGAAAAACCAATATAAATAAAGGCTATCCCAACTAATGTCAAAGCGCCTATTAGCCGTTTTTCTAAAAACCTAAGAACTTCAAGTAACCCAATAATAACAATCGTTGTTATAAGGCCAATGTAAAAATTATTCATTGTTAAAAGTTGGTTACGTTATCATTTATCCTTGGCTAATATTGGCTGCCCCCGTTTTGTATTAGAATGCTTATTTGCCAACCTGCTACATTGAAAACCTTAAATGCTTTTTAGCTATTTGGTTAGGTGTTGATTTATTTCCCAATCAGAACATTGTATTCTTTTGGTATTGTTACTCCGTGAAAATGGTTTGTTAATCCAAAAAATATTACTGTTGTCAAAATAAAGCCTAATAATAAAATCGCAGTTGCTTGCCTGGTTGGTGTTAAAAATAAAATTGTGTGTTTCATTTTTTTGACATGAATCGCTGCTATGTGTCCGAAAAAGGAAATAATGGCAAGTCCGTAGTAAGGAATAAAAAATAAGTTTAGCGGAAAGGTGTTCAACCCAGCCACTCCAAAGTAGAAATTTGTGTCAAGGCGTAAAAAGAAACGTCCTCCTAAAACGGCAGTTAAATGGATAATAAAGAATATTGCTAAATACAATCCCGTCCAAACATGAAGTTTATCATAGTTGTTAGCTACTATCTTTCTGTTGATCCTAAAAAGCTTTAGCCCAGATATTATTTGAATAAGTACAGCACACAATAAAACCGTTTCTACAAAAATGTTCCGGTACATATATCGTAAGGAATGCATTAAGGCAATGTGCTGGTCGGCACCAAAAACGCTCCAAACATGGTTTAATAAATGAAGCCCGATGAAAATCGTCATGGTAACTCCTGAAATGTAGTGAAGTTTCCTTGTTGTCATAGTTTTATTGTTTAGGTTACAATGCTCCAGGTAGCTGGAAACCAATCCCAATTTCTATGTTAGCCGTTTCTAACATATTGGAAATACCATTATTTAAGGGAAGATAGAGCCGACCACTAAAAAATCTCTTTCCTTTACCTTTTTTTAGATTATACAAAATGCCATAATCAGGAGAGAAGGCGGAGGTTTTAGAAGTAAATGCAGGTCCCAGTTGCTCATTTACTAAAGTGCCGGAGTAACTATTATATTTTAATCCGCCGAGTACAAAAAAATTGTGAGAGGCACTTCTTGTAACGATTGCAGTTCCAAGCCCAAACTTCTGAAAAATAGTATAGCTATGGTTTTGTTTTACATCTGTTATGCGGTTGTTGGAAAAGTCGAAAGCTAGTGCACTATGCGAAACTAAAGCAATTTTATTTTTCAGGTTATACTGGATTAGATTCGTGGACCGGATGTCCCTGCTACCTAATAAGGAATATAACTTAGTGCCCATTCCTGGCTCAATAGTTAATTTACGGGTAGGGTATGGTTCAACTTCTTTTTTACTTTGACCATGAGCTATCCGGATGGTTGTAAGAATAATCAATAGAGTTAATAGCTTTTTCATTATTTATCTATTTTCAAAATAATATTTAATTGCTTGCTCGATGCCCGGGTTTCTAGAGGAAATATGATCTTTACCAGGTACTAAATGAAAAGTGGTTTTAGTATTGGTGTAAAATGATTGTAATTGCTGATGGAGAAAGTCATTGCCCGGAATAAGTCCTTTTTCCGTACCTCCTAAGCTTATAAATACCAGTTGTGGCTTTCCCCTGATTGTGGGCCTGGCTTCTTTTTCATATTGGAGTACGATGGAGTTATCATAAAATAAAGAAGGGCTTAACAAAAGATAATTTCCAAAAACATCATTGTGCTTGGTAAAGGCATATGCTCCCAATAGGCCTCCGAAGGAATGCCCAAGTATGATTCGTTTGTTTCTGGCCGGGTCTGCTCTAAACTCGCTTTCTATCTTAGGTATTAATTCTTTTTGAATAAAATTCAGGAATTGGGCACTGCCTCCCTTTCCATGATTAGTAGGTGTTGGCGTGTAGTCCGTATTTCGGGAATTACCACTTCGGTATTTGATACCTACTACTATTACATTCTGCTTGTTAAGGTCTTTACTGGTTTGGTCACATATTTTTGTCACATACTCCTCAACTTGTTCTGCATCTAGAACATACAGGCTCGGATAGCTTCCAGATGATGTATGATAATCTTCTGGTAATTTGACGGAGATGGTATAATCAATTCCTGTTTCTTTAGAGGATAGATTGATTGATTTAACAAGATCAGGATTGACAACTTCTTTTTTACAACCGAAAAAGGTTAATAGTGCAGTTGCAAATAAGAAATAAAGTAACTTTTTCATAATCCTATGCCTAATGTTTATAATTTGGATAGGACAAAATTAGGGATAGGGGGAACCGGGCCTATTATAGAATTTTAGCTATATCTTATAAAATTCAATCCGAAAGAAAGTAAGTGGTTTTATTCTACTTAAAGTTTTCTTGCCGAAATAAAATATTATAGATTTCTATTTTTGGATGCCGGATTAACACCAGCAAATTGTTAATACCAGTAAATACCCATAACAACAATAATGTAAATCCGCCAGGGAACCTACCGGACTACTATGAATGCTATTGAATTAGCAACCGGATATAACTTGCTTTCTAGGCTACCTAATTACATTAAGAATGTTTTAAAGGCAAGGCAGATACTGGGCTTACGCAATAAATCTTGTAAATATTAGGTAATAATAAAGTCAAGGAGCCCTGGCAAAAGCTGGGGTTTGTTATTTATAAGAAGAACAATATATTTACTGGAGTAAGGTATATTTTCTTTATCATTTTTTGGTCGTTTCGTGAGACACAATATTTCAGGACTAGACATACTGCATGTGGGCTGCTTGGGGGTGGTCAGTTTGAACCGAAATCCCCTGCTCTCTTTTGCCCGAATCAGATGGTCAATTTTACCGAAATATCTATGCATACCAGGAATGAAACAGGATTTTACCACAAGTTGTCCGCTATGGACGCTAACCTGTCCTTTCTTCTCCTTCCCAAACGTCTAAATTTGCATCATGCTCTGAGAGGATAACCTTGGTTGGATTTTCTTTCCTAGCAATATGTGTAAGCTTTGATAATCAAACAATGGGAATGAATAAAATACTGGGCGTATCGATTTATAGTATAACCGGCATAATAGTGCTTGGCCTCGTTTTGTACTTGGCTCTTCAACCGGTTATAGCGCAAGACTTGAAAGTTTACCAGGGCAAGCATGACTTTGTCTGGAGTCATCCAAGGGTTGACCCAAAAAAGAAGACCATCTTTATCATGGGGGATAATGACGGTACAGAGATGTTTGACCTTTTGGCACCCTTTTATTTATTTAATGCGACAGAGAAGGCCAACGTATATGTAGTTTCAGAAAAGAAAGCCCCCATTTTACTGGTTAACAGTCTTTTCATTTTACCCCATTTCTCTTTCTCCGAAATAGATTCCCTGGGCCTCACGCCCGATGTGATTGTCATTCCTAATCTAACGGTTCATCTTAAAACGCCGCCAAAAGCAGCGAATGTGAACTGGATCAAGAAACTTTATACCGGAGAAAACACCATACTCGCTATCTGTGACGGAGCTGCGACAGCTGCTGCCACCGGTATTTATGACGGAAAACCTATCACCACCCACTCAAGCGACTGGAAGCAGTTAAAAAAGCAGTTCCCTAATGTGGGCTGGGTACAGGGTGTCAGTTATACCAGGAACAAAAATCTGTACAGTACCGCAGGTGTTTCAAACGCTACAGAAGGAAGTCTGGCTGTCATCGAGGAGCTGTTTGGAGACCAGGTAATGGAAAAAGTCAAAAAAGATGTACGCTATCCCCATCGTGATATTAAAAAAGATCACCAAAACCGGGTGGTAAATATGGCCGCGGTGATAACCATTGTAAAGAAAATTTTATTTAAGCACGATCGCGACGTAGTTTTTCTGCTGCAGGACGGTGTCAATGAATTTGAACTAGCTACGGTGCTGGATACCTATTCCCGCACTTTCCCGGGTTCGCTCAATACCTTTGGGGGTGGCATTCCGATTTTTAAATCCAAATATGGGTTAACTTTACTGCCTACTGCCCAACAACTACCAGATAAGCCTTTAGATGAATTACATATTCTAAGACCGGATGCATTATCCAAAACAGCAGAAAACAGCCTGCCTCACAAGGAGCTTGTCACTTATGACAAAGATTCTTTACAGTATCTGTTTGTAGTTTGTATGGATAGGATTCAACTGCTGTACGGAAGGAATTTTGCCAAAACCGTCAAGCTTATGTTAGACTATGATTTAAACTAAGCTCCTGGAAGGCTGCCCTTCTTTTGCCTTTTTTCACCTCCTTTATTACAGGATATTTGAAACCTTTAAAGTCGAACTTTAAGATGCCCCTATGAAAATAGCTTTTATTATACCCCCTCATGTTGAACTGTTAGATTTGGCGGGTCCCATGCAGGTTTTTACAGAAGCCAAATGTTCTGGCCTGGATGTTAATTTAGAATTTTATTCCTTCCAGGCTAAAAACGTAAGCACTGCTGGATTACCGATGGGAGAGGTTTTGGATTATAAAGCCGCCTCTTTAGAAGAAGGAGACTTTCTTTTTATTCCGGGGATGGAATATGACTACCTGAACAGCCCCGCATTCAAAGCCGAGGTAGGCTTTTTCGATTGGGTGAAAGAAACAGCGAATAAGGGGGTAACTATTTGCTCTGTGTGTAATGCCGCCTATATTTTAGGAGAAGCCGGTTTGTTGAACCACCGGGAATGTACGACCCATTGGCGAAGGGTAAAGGATTTACAAGACCGGTTTCCGCTGGCAAAAGTGATTGGTGATGTATTGTATGTGAAGCAAGATAATATATATACGAGTGCCGGGATTAGTGCGGGTATAGATTTGGCCTTGTCTGTTTTGGAGGACCTGAAGGGTGCCTTTTTTACCCACCAAATAGCGCGCGGGCTGGTAGTATATCACAGGAGAAGCCAAAAACACAAACAAGAAAGCATATACCTGGATTACCGAAACCATCTTAATCCCCAAATCCATGAAGTGCAGGATCATTTAGTAGCGAATTTGGCCGGTGACAATAGCATCGAGACATTGGCATCCCTGGTAGCCATGAGCCCCCGGAACCTGAGCAGAGTTTTTAAGGAGAAAACGGGAACCACTATTTTGGAATACCTTACCCAGTTAAGGTTGGAAAGGGCGAAAACGCTTCTAAACAACCCCTATTATACAGTTGACTACGTGGCTCTCCAGTGTGGTTTCAAAACACCTCGGCAATTACAAAAGATTTTAAAGGAGCAACGATAGCCTACAAGGACTCTGGTATGAATGAGGCAGAAAGCAAAAACCTGTAATCGCAACTGGTAAGGCGAATATACTTTTTTATCATTTACCTATTTAATTAATTTTCAATACCCTAACCAAAAACTGAACTGCCGCCCAAAGTGGATATAAACACCACTGCTGGCGTTTAGCAGTTAGTTAGTGGTCAGGTAACAATCGACTCTGAAACAAGAGACAGATATAAATGACAATAACAAACTAAATAAATGAAACCTTTAATAGTTTTACTTTCAGTATTTGCAGTTTCACTTTTGACGACAAAATTTGTTCGTGGTAATTTTGAACTTGCGTTATCAGGACGAATAGCAATGGCGGCAATGCTTGTGTTTACCGCTGTAGCACATTTTGTATTTACTAAAGGAATGTCAATGATGTTACCCGACATTATTCCATACAAAACAGAAGTAGTTTATTTGACAGGCATTATTGAAATAGCAGCAGGAATAGGACTTTTTATTCCCAATCTCAGAATTGTTACAGCGTGGCTGTTAATTGCATTTTTTATACTAATACTTCCCGCAAACATTTATGCAGCAGTAAAACATATTGATTATCAAAAAGGAACTTATGAAGGAAATGGACTTTCTTATTTGTGGTTTAGGGTTCCATTGCAAATTCTTTTTATTGTTGGGACATATTTTTCAGCTATAAAGACAGACGAAATATAATACAAATAAGAAGCGAGAGGGCTAGTTGACAGTTTTTGCTCCGACACCCGCCCGAACACAAAGCCCGGAACCGTTACTTACAAGCTAAGAATGTCAACCTTCACAGAAGTTTCAAAATTTTTTAAAACTGAATATCCATTAAATCAGCATGGACTAGAAGAACTATTCTCGTTATTTAGGATAGAAAAATATAAAAAGGGAAGTTTATTAATTCAAGAAAATACCAAAGAGAAACAACTTCGGTTTCTCAACAAAGGAATAGTCAGAGAATATTATTCTAATGAAGGAAAAGAAATCAATATTAATTTTTACGTAAAACCTCAATTTATTTCTGATTTATTGGCGTTTAGTCAAAACTCTATTACAAAAAGAAATCAAGAGTGTCTTTCTTCTATAGAAATTTTGAGTATTGAAAGACAACCATTTCTGAATCTATTAGAAAAATATCAATGTGGCAGATCCATTGTTGATTCATCATTTCAAAAATTATTAAAACAAAAAGAAATGCTTGAATATAATCGTACTACGAAAAATCCAGACGAATTATATAAAGAACTATTTATTTATAAACCTGAATGGTTACAATCTATTCCACAGTACCATATTGCATCATACTTGAATATGACTGCGGAAACACTAAGCAGGATAAGGAAACGTATTTCTTGATTTGAATCAATGGAAACGATACATTTTGTAGGGATTTTTGTATATAACTTAAATCCCATAAAATGTTAAAGATTCATCATCTCAGGAATGCTTCTATGATCTTGGAAACAGAGAAAGACGTAATTCTAATCGACCCAATGTTAGGAGAACAAGGAATAATGCCAACTTTTACTCTTTTTAGGCACAAAGCAAGAAAAAACCCTACAGTTCCTCTCCCTAATAATAGCAATTTGATCCTTGAAAAGGTAACACATTGTTTGATAACACACCAACATCCAGATCATATTGATAGCAAAGGAATTAAGTTTTTAACTAGAAAAAACGTTCCTATTACTTGTAGTATAAAGGATGAAAAAGCATTAAAAAAAAGAGGATTGAATGTTGTTCAAGCTTTAAAAGACTGGGATAATCAACCTTTTTTAGGAGGAACCATTGAAGGTATCCCAGCAAGGCACGGTTACGGGTTTGTAGCTAAACTAATGGGAAGTGTTACTGGATTCTATATAAAACTGCCCAATCAAAAATCAATTTATCTAAGTTCTGATACAGTTTATACAGATGCTGTTGATACAGTTTTAAAAACTTATAACCCAGAAATTAGTGTTTTAGCTTGTGGTGCTGCTCAGTTTGATTTATTTAAACAGCTTATTATGAATGTCGATGATATCCTAACGTTTGTAAAAAACACTTCAGGAAAAGTCATTGCAAACCACATGGAATCTATAAACCATTGTCCTTTAACCAGAGAGGAATTAAGAAGAATATTGAAAAGTAATGGATTAATAGATAGAGCCTTCATTCCAGAAGATGGTGAATCAATAACTGTAAATTAAGCCTGTATGTAGGTAACACTTTATAAAAATAATAGCGGTTTTAGTATAATTCGAACTATATATTTTACTATCAAATTAAATATTAGATTGATAAGAAATAATTTAAAATCCGCTACTATTCTTATACTAAACGTTATCTGCCATTTTAAGGCAGACCAAAAGCCGACAATCTATAATGAGTTAAATAACAAATGACAATACAAAATAGTGCACCTGAGGACATGAGCGAAATTCTCAGGCTTTACGAAATCGCTAGAAGCTTTCAAAAGACTAAGGGAGTTGTTCTTTGGCCGGAGTTTGACAAGACACAAATCGAAACAGACATCTTTGAAAGAAGACAATGGAAAATTGTCATTGATAATCAAGTTGCTTGCATTTGGTCGACAACCTTCCATGACCCACAAATATGGGAAGAAAGAAATAAGGACCCTTCCGTTTATATTCATCGAATTGCAACTAATCCAATTTTTAGAGGACAAAATCTGGTTTGCCAAATTGTTAGTTGGTCGAGAAATTACGCAGAAGAAAATGATAAAAAGTTTATCCGTATGGACACTGTAGGTGAAAACAGAGGACTTATTAACTATTATCAAAAATGTGGTTTTGAATTTTTAGGACTTTTGAAGTTAAAAAATACAGATGGTTTACCAGCACATTATAACAATGCGACTGTAAGCTTATTTCAAATTACATTAGACTAAATAACAAAAGTGAAGAAAAAAACGGCAGGTAAAAGAATGTTTAAATTATGCTCGGCTGACGTGCTTCTCGACGTTTTATGACTTTTATTTACTTCAGTGCAGCTCGATAGGGAAGTGCTTTTAAGCGGGCACGATATAAACGCTTAACGTTACCTGCCAATTTATAATTAAATAAAACAATACAATTTATAG
>NZ_AXBK01000002.1 GCF_000473365.1 Adhaeribacter aquaticus DSM 16391 | reverse complement strand
TGAATTTTAATTACATTTTTAACAACTTATAAAGCGATTCATTGATATAGATATTTTCTTTCCCAATTTGCTTTAGGGTTAAAACTCCGATTTCCTGCAGGGTTTTTAGGTAGCGGGAAGCCGCTTTTCTTTCCATGCCTAAGCCACTGGCGATATATTCAATCTTCGTATACGGGTGGATAAATAATTGCTCAATTAAATCTTTCGAATAGATTTTTGAAGCATCCTGCTTTACTTTAGTCTGAATTTCATCAAATAATTGATGGATAGCTTTTATTTGTTCAATGGTTTGCCGGGCCGTAGTCTCCGTGGCTTGCAACATAAATAAAATCCATTCTTCCCAACTGCCCTTTGTTCTTACTTCCTGGAGTAACCGGTAATACGTGCCTTTATGGGCAATAATGTAGCCACTTAAAAAGATTATGGGAAGTTCTAGTTGGTGGTGCAGAATTAAATATAGGACGTTCAGAATCCGACCGGTCCGGCCATTGCCATCGTAAAACGGGTGAATGCTTTCAAACTGGTAATGCTGGATGGCTCGTATGTTCGCATTTTGATTTGTACGTAGGTTAATAATAGATAAATTATTGATAACAAAAACCAGATAGCAGGGATAGGGTGAACTAGGCAGAGCTGGAAGAAGTGGAGCAGGAAATGCGGGATCTGGTAGCCTCAGATGAAAAGCTGGCTCAGAAGATGCGGTACCTGGAAAGCATTCCGGGCGTATCATTCCTTTCAGCAGCCACGGTAGTGGGAGAAACCTGTGGGTTTAATGAGATAAATTCAGCTAAACAGCTCACCAGTTATGCTGGCTTTGATGTAGTGCTGAAGGAGTCGGGTAATTTTAGGGGCAGCACCAAAATAAGTAAGAAGGGCAATAAGCACATCCGTAGCATCTTGTACATGCCTTCGATGACGGCCATACGGGTGAACCCAACCTTGCGGGAATTTTACCTGCGCCTGAAACCAAACAAGGCAAAGCCCATTGTAGCATTAGTAGCCGTGCAGCGAAAACTACTTTTGCTCATGTATAGTTTGTATAAAAAAGAGGAGTTTTATTCCCCACTGCCCCAAGAAAAAACAGCAAGAGCATTAAGCCCTTGCTGCGCAGGATAGCAACACCAGGTAGGTGATTGCTTCCTAAAAATATCTGTAAATAAACTTGACTTTTAACACAGTACCTATCCGGTACAAGTCTTCGCTAGTGCTCCGGGCTTTCCCCTTCTATCCTTCCCGCAAAAAGGCAATTTAACCATTGATTCCGGTCAATCCGCTGCGCTCCTTTCCCAAAATCAACCGATAAATTGCCCAGCAATACACCCAACCGGAAAACCACCGGGAAAAAAAGTGCCGGCCATTTTCCGGTTTAGCCATTAATGTATTCAAAATTTCTGCAAGCCCACACCATTTGCTCCGGCGCTGCCTGGAGCAAACCGTGCTGGCAAGCTATTACAATCAGCCCGCTTTTTGATCCGCCATGAAAAATGGCCAATCCAAAAGCTAATCGTATTGTGCTTAGGGCAACTTTAGTGCACTTTTTACTTAATAAAGGGGCAGTTGGGAAAAAAGTGCAGAAGCCAATTTCACCTTTATATACAACTCCCCTACTCTACATCTGTCAATACCATTAAATATGATGTCCGAATAATTTTTGTTATGTTAAATAGAAGTGGTGCGTTGTTAGTTTTAAGAGTTGCCTGTACTTATTAATAAAGAGCATTCCGATATATTTTTTACCCATCAGTCATTAGTTGTAATCAACATTGTTAAAAATACACCTGTTGAATCCTTGCTTAGATTAGTCGTATTAAACCTGATATTTTAGAATAATTGGCCAATTCGGCCAATTATTGGCCAAAAGGTTGACAATTCGGCCAATTATTTAATTTTGTCAACTAGCTAACTCATATTTAGAGCCTCTTCCTTTAGAGCCGGTTTGCTTTAGGATATTTTGCTCTACTAGCTGTTGTAAATCTGCTGTAGCGGTTGTTTTGCCAATATTATTAAGTTCCTGATATTGCGCATTCGTTACTGAAATGTTAGCTTTTATAAATGAAATAGCTTTTACCTGCCTTTCGTTAAGCCCCCTTTTTTTGAGATGCTCTTCGGTCAGAAAATCTTTGAAAATAGTGATTTGAAAACCACCATCGCGCTCCTGCATTTCGGGCTCTGGAAGATTGGCATTCCGGCAAGATTCAATAATTTTAATAGTCCCTCTTCCCCAGGAATCAATATAACCACCTTTAAAACAAACATCTGCAATTATCGGATTTCTTGGCCGGGATGGATGCTGTCTTTTTAATGATTCTAAAGATAATCCTTCTGGCAATCCGCCTTCGTTCCAAATACTAAGTTTGTCATCGTACATCCGAATCTGGACCATGCTGCCCATGTAGCTTCGATGTACCAAAGCATTTAACAGCATTTCCCGGATAGCTGCAACTGGATATTCATCTTTCTCAACCCGCTGCAAACCTTCAAAATCAATGGGTTTGGTGAAAAACTTGCGATTAAGAACTGCTGTTACTTCACTTAAGAGTTTGATAAGATTTCCTTCGACAATTTCTTGAAATTTTAAATCAGCATCATCCTGCCCGAATCGACCTAATTTTACTAAAATATTAGGATAGAATCGCCCAGGATCTTTAGCAAACAGTATAACAGCAGCCCGTTTTAAGTCACCGTTATCAGAAAGACGAAGTTTTTCAAGAATGTCTGTTAAATTCAAATCGGATACATCTGGTAAACGATCCGTTTTAGCAGCATCTTTTATAAATTTATTGACACTGTCCTGATCAATATCAGATAAGGTAGCTGCTGGTTCGAGAACGTCATCCCAAGTCTTTCCTGATTTCTTAAGCAAAAATTCGGTTAAGTTCGAGCCGGTTAACTCCATTTTAGTACTGCCAGTGCGATAATAGTACCGACCTCGTAAAGAAACAGCAATTGAATAGGGAGGAGTAATAATCTCTATATAATATTTTCCCTCTTCTTCATAAAGATTAACTTCCACCATGATGCCCAGTTGATCCTTAATCTTTTGGGGTATAATCTCCATCAGATTTTTGAAATCGGGAACATGTACTATTTGGCCGTCATCATCTTTTCCAATACAAATTGTTCCACCTTGGGCATTAGCAAAGCCACATACCCATTTTAAATAATCGTCATGCCAACTTTGTTTATATTCAATATTATGTTGTTCAGGCATTATAATAGGGAAGGATTGGAAATTTAAATTATTTTAAGTTAGATACGTATAAGTTAATTATTTTTCCCATCTCTTTTTTCCCTTGGAAAAGTCTTCAGGAGCTAATCGGGGGTTGGCATTGTTTAGTTTTTGATATAAAACGCCCGCTTGTTCGGCTGTAACAAAAGTATAGTCTGCTAATAAATCAACAACCCAATACGTACTTTTCGCCTCCACTTTTAGTTTCTTCATGAATAGACGTAAGGTATTACAACTGGTAAGGACTGGTAGTTGTTTTGCTTGTGCGATGTGGTAAACAGACAGGTCCTGTTCTGACAACTCCGGATACAAGGGCTGGTATTTGGCAATAGTAGAGAACATACCAGCGTCCATGGACTCACATTTTAACTGGGTTGTTTCTACATAAGGAAAAAATTCGTTCTTTTGTTTAGAGCTCAGGTCACTCAAAACGGAATCAGCGGTATAATAGGTAACAGGAAGCTGGAAAGCTTGTGTGACCAGCCCAGCTTTGGATAAGTCGACCATTACCCCAGCATCCTGGATGGCAATATTAAATTTTGTAACCTGATCACTCATTTCTATTACCCTGCTACAGGATCTAACTTTTCACGTAATTCAGAAACACTTATACCTCCTAGAAAAGCTGCTTTGCTTTCTGTAACAACATTCTCGGAAACCAATCGCATCAAAAGTTGCTCAAACCGGTAGGAATGGTCGGATTCGCCGGCAAAATTAAATTTACTAAACCCTTCCTCTTTGCGATTCGGCGCTGTTTTAATACATAAGAATTGGTAATAATTTTTATTAATAATTCCCAAGTCAAAAGCACGGCGCATAAGTGCCTGCACCGATATACCATATTGTTTTTTTATCGATAAGAACTCTCCTAATGAAATATTACTTCTTATGTTTCCTAATTGCCGAAGGGCTACCTCTTTTGGCAACAACATAGCACTAGCAAAACGATGGCAATATTTTTCACACTCTTTATCATCTAGGTGATTTGTATCCATTAAAAGATGCCCCAACTCGTGTAGAGCCGTAAAGCGCCGCCGGTCAACCGAATATTCCTTATTTAAAACAATGACCGGTAACTGCCCTACCCAGGTCGCTAACCCATCAAATGAGGCTGGACCGGAAATAGTAAGAACACAAATCCCATTTTCTTCCAGCATTTCAATTACATTTGGAATAGGATTGGTGCCCAACTGCCAAACATTTAAAACCTTTGCGGCCGCCTCTTCTACATCTTCGCAGGTTGATACCTTCTTTTTCTCTCCAAGTGGATTTACAAATTCATTTTTTACCTGTAAGAGTTCTTGCATTTCCAGATACCTTTCCAGGTAATCCCGGATCTGCTCAGCTAAGGTGGCACTCTCCTTTACTTTCAAACTGGATTTTTTTCTAAATTCAACTGGTCCCAATGTGACCCGCTGTGGCTTTAGAAAATAGTCAGCTTTTACTCCTAAAGCCTTGGTTAAAGCATATAGCGTGCTTTCTTCCGGCTTCATCAGACCTTGTTCATATTTTCCTAATGCTTGTTTACTAATGATGCCTACTTGATTAGCCAATTCTTGTAGTGACCAACCCCGCATTTTACGGGCTGAACGTAACCGCTCCGGGAAATTTATCATCTATAGATAAAAACTTAAAAAATTAAGTTGCTGAATTATAAGCTATTTGACGTAAATATACGACTTTGGTTGACAAATGCAAAAATATTTTTCTTTTTGTCAACCAAATAACATATCTTTGTGTTGTTAAGAAAGTAATAATCACATTTAAAACGAAAATTATCTGCTAAAAAAAAGACCCTCTACCTGCGTCAACAGAAAGAGGGTAAAATAACATTTCGCTTCCAACGAAATCTGGGCTAGCATACCCAACCCATTTTGCATTGTGGTATTCGGTTACAAAGGTAGTATTAATTATTTGTAATACAATATGCTTGGCCGGAACCAAAAAGGACACTTTTTGCTCGCTAGTGTTCCTCATAAAGAGCATTTAACAAATATTATACTATTATGAATGATTTTAATTCAAAGGGGGCTGACGAAAAACAAGATCAGCCTTCTATGCGCCATGACGCACAATTACCAACCGTAAATGTTGAATCTCCGAATAGAGACAAACCGGGAAATGATCAACGGATAACGTTGATCTTTATTATCAATTCCAAAGAATATGCGGAGGAAGTAAATGTTAATCAACCCCTCCACGTCTCTGCCCAAAAAGCATTGCATACCAGCAATAATGCTACCCGCGACATAAAGCAGTGGACCTTGCAAACGGAAGCCGGTGATAATTTGGATATCGAAAGTAAAGTTGAAGATTATAATTTAGAAGACGGCGCTAAACTATTTTTTACGCCTGGTGCTGGTATTGGCGGTTCAGTTGTACAGATTGAATCTGAAACAGAAGCTATGTCTTTGGTTGATCCCCAGATTGCCCGAACTAAATATCAGGAGCAGGTTACTAATTTTCGCTCTAATGAAGCCATGCAACGTGCGCGAGGTATTTTGTTATTAAAAGCGGAATTTCCTTATGTTCTGTTTGGTTTTGCCGTCCCAAGGATAAAGCCTACCCCTATTCTGTTTGGAGTAAAAATTGATTTTTCGGATTTTGACCTGCAGCCACTTTCTGTTCAATTTGTTGATCCTTTTACCGAAAGGCCATTACGGGCCGAAGAGGTAGGTTCTCATTTTTTTAAAAGAACAGGCACTGTACAAACTCCCGATGCAAACGGCGGTATTCAGTTAGATGTACAACCCCTACTACAGTTTCATGCACCAGATGGCCTCCCCTTTTTATGTGTTAGAGGTATTCGGGAATATCATAACCATCCGGCTCATACTGGAGACTCGTGGTTTCTATATCGTAATACGGAAGTGGGAACCTTAGATCATATTATCAATGTGCTGTATAACTATGGGATTAACCCCTTAATGGGTTACCAATTTCAATTAGGTTTGCCACCTGATCCAAACCGGATACCTGCATGAGTTCTGACTCGACTACTCCAGGTTTGCTTGATATTACTTCCATAGAATTACCTCGACAGTTGGCTCAAGTGGCTATTGACCATTTTCAGCGAGCTGGACGCCAAGGAGTAGAAGGAGTTGCTTTATTTGCCGGTAATCAAGATGGTGCGACGTTTTATATACGTCGCACCATTATTCCGGAGCAGGAGGCTACTCAAACGGAAGACGGACTGCTTTATTTTGTTCCAGGGCCTGAGTTGACCCGGATCAATCGGGAGTTGTATGCAGAGAAGTTAATTTTAGTTGCGCAGATTCATAGCCATCCAACCGTAGCTTATCATTCTGATACAGATGATGCTTATGCTATTATTACAGAGGTTGGTGGTTTTTCTATCGTAGTACCATACTTTGGCCGCAAAGGGATTGATCTCTCTACCTGGGAAATTTACCGTTTGGAAGCTGGACCCGAATGGGCACATCTTCCAACCTATGAGAAAACTAAATTATTTAATTTTATTGGGGACGAACCACTTCCCCGGCATAAACGGTGGTACTGGCCATGGCATTAGCAAATTTCTTCGACAAAGCGGCATTGGCCGCATCTCAAATATTACAAGGTTTTGACCGTCGCTCTTTTGAACAGCAGCTTGAAAGTTCTATTATTCTGGTTGGCTTCGATTCTTTTGCCATAAATAGCCGGGAAGGTTTGGCATCCCTTGATATGGTCATTCGTTTACTAGGGCGGCTTTATCCGAAAATGGTTATTAAAGCCTTAGATGCAGAAGCCCAAGGTTATGTACCTGTGGTGAAGGGGCAGTTAATAGCGATTAATCCGCATATTGAACTACTCTCAGAAGATGCAAGTCCGACCATAGCGGTGATAATCGGTAACACTAGTTTGACACTTGATCAACCTGCTGCCCATGTCTTTTATATTGGTTCCAGTGGCTGGATTGCTAAGCTTTCTTCAAATAGGCCATTGGGCTCGAATTCAAGTAATAATCCTTTTGGAGCCGGTGCCGCGGCCTGTTTAGGTGCCGCTAACGTTTTCAGGGCGGTATTTGCTTCTATGCTTCCAGACGCGGAATTGGATGGAGAAATTAATTTATCTCTGGTGGATTATACAATCGGCGAACAATTAACTACCGAATATCCTGAGCTTCCTGATATAATAAATTTTTCCGAAACCATATTAGTGGGATTAGGGGCTGTAGGGAATGGCTTTATTTGGGCTGTAAGTAAGTTAACCCAGTTACAAGGAACTTTGCATTTAGTGGAACATGATCCTATTGACCTTTCCAACCTGCAGCGGTATGTCTTAACATCCCAGGACGATATTGATGGATCAAAAGTTGATTTAGGGATAAAGTTTTTGAATGAAACAGGGCTGACGACAATTCCACATCGAGGTAAATGGAATGCATTTCTGGCAAATCGTCAAGATTGGAAATTGCCCCGGGTGGCGGTAGCAGTAGACAGTGCAGAAGATCGCATTGCCATTCAGGCTGCTATTCCTTCTAAAATAGTAAATGCCTGGACCCAAGCCTATGACTTAGGTATTTCCAGACATAATAATTTTCTGGAAGATGCCTGTTTGGCTTGTCTTTATCTTCCAAAAGAAGAGAGTCTCTCCGAATCAGCAATAATAGCAGAGGCCTTGGGTTTACCTGAACCAGAGGTACGATTAATGCTGGTTCACCAGGCTGTCGTAGATCTAACCTTGGCAACCAGAATTGCTACTGCTAAAGACCAGCCGTTAGAGAATCTTATGCCATTAGTGGGAAAACCGCTACGCAATTTTTATCAAAAAACGATCTGCGGGGGTATCATTCTAAGTTCAGGGAATGGCGAACAAAATGAAACCCCAATGGCTTTTCAATCGGCCTTAGCCGGAATCATGTTAGCAGGTGAATTAATACAGGAAGATTTAGGATTACGTGAAAAAAAATTAGCCACTTCTACCCGAATAAATCTTTTATCTTCTGTTGGAAAATATCTTAATGTTCCGGTTCAAAAGCAAAAAGATAAACGTTGTTTATGTAATGATAAACATTACCAACAGGCATTTAAAGCTAAGTATAACTCAGAGGAAGTAGCCATTTCTTAAAGGGGCTTCATTTCAATTCTTGGATTTTAAGCTGAATTAATCTTCCACATAAGTAGGATTCAGGCCGCAATTGGAAATGAAAGACGAGTAATTATTAAATTTTTTAAGTATTAATGGATAATAAAGAAAAGATTTCCCACCTGAAATTTATTATTGGCCGCTATGATGCTTATGCAAACGCAGTTAACACCAAAGGAAGCTTTTTGTTAGCTTTTAATTCATTTGCTGCGGGTGGTTACATTATTAAGTATTTGGATTTGGTAGATAAACTTCGAGACCAATGTATACTTTTAGCTTGGTTCCAGGTTATATCGGCCTTATTTATTATAAGTTCCATTCTATCAATTTGGTTGAGTATAAAGGCTGTTTATCCTTCCCTTGATTCAGGCAACCTACGGGGAGCTTATCAATCATTAATTTACTTTGGATCGGTCAGCGAGTTGGACCAATCTACTTTTCTTACAGAAATTGCTAAACAAGATGAAGCAGGTACGATTGATGATTTAAGCCGACAGTCCCACCAGGTTGCCAGAATCGTCAATAAGAAGTTTGCCTACATCAGTTGGGCCAGTAGAGTAATTTATGCAGAATTAATATTATT
The DNA here is from genome assembly GCF_000473365.1 of Adhaeribacter aquaticus DSM 16391. Taxonomy (GTDB): domain Bacteria; phylum Bacteroidota; class Bacteroidia; order Cytophagales; family Hymenobacteraceae; genus Adhaeribacter; species Adhaeribacter aquaticus. The sequence goes on along the minus strand of NZ_AXBK01000002.1, from coordinate 109,598 downwards.
AATGGTGTTGTTTCTACTTTTTATGTTTAATTTTTAAAAGCTAGTAGGCATGAGATTATTCGAAAATGAATTGCGATCCATAGAAGGGATTTTTGAAACAAAAGGGCAAGTATATGAAAGTTTTGAAAAAGGAGGACGATTCGGCGGATTTGATTCTCTTCCAGGAAGTTCTTCCCGTACCAAAGTATTTAGCTCTACAAGGGATATGAAAACCGTATTGCTGGCAGATAAAAATATGGTGCCAGCCAATATTGAGGACCAGCTAACTAAGTTATTTGGTGTTTTGCCCTGGAGATCCCATAGTGCTATTTTAGGCCCTCATCCGGATTTTAAGCATTTGCTGCATAATCAGTATGAAAATCATTATGCTGTTTCCATGTTTGCCGATATTAAAGGCTCCACCCGGTTATCTGCGAAATATCCACTTCCCCAGGTCCGGTTAATGAAGGATGCTATTTTGTCATTAGCAATTTACATCTGTAACTTCTTCGGCGGACACATCCAACGGTTGCAGGGAGACGGTATATTTGTCTACTTTGTCGGGCGGGACGTGCATCGTAACGATGCCGTGATCTCGGCGTTAAATGCGGCTTCCGTATTAGCACAATTCATCAGTACCGATTTAGCCAGTTCGTTTAGAGCCATGGAAATAGATCCGCTGCGTATCCGGATGGGAATCGATTATGGGGACGATGACACCGTGCTTTGGTCACATTACGGTATTCCCAATTGCAGTGAATTGACTACAACTAGCCTGCATACCGATTTAGCGGCCAAGCTGCAAGCGGAAGCTCCTTCGAATGGCATTATGATCGGTAATAATATTAAAGATAAACTTGATTTGCCCTCGAATTATTTGCGGGTACCAACGGTTTACGACTCCTCTTCCGGTAGTTACAAAGCGGTGGCCGATCCCTATATATTCCAGGGGCCACCAAAATACAGGTACTGGGAATTTGATTGGCATACTTATCTTAAAACATTTGACTTTATGATCAAAGATTCAAACGGAAAGGATTTAAAAATTGAAGAACCTTCCGTTAGGATTAAGTGCGAATACACCTTTAATGAACAAACAAAAATTTATCCGCAAAATTTGTTTTCTATACCAAAAGGAGGCACACTGAATTTTACACTTGTCAATCAATATGGTAACCCGTACATAAAAGCTCAAAATGAAAATATTTCCTGGGAAGTAACCAATACCGGCGCGGAAGCCGCTGCTAAGCAGGATTTGAAGCATAACCTACAAGGCCATTATGATAATGGAGTTAAGGCAACGGCCAATACCGCTTATTTAGGCCACCATCAAATTCAATGCAAAATTGTGCGGTATAATGGCAACGTATATGCACGCCATTTTGTATTTGTTCAGTAACCCTTTATGTATTTGTCTATATCAGAGGAAAACAAGGCCGGATTAGATATTCAGGAATTGTATATCTCTTATTGAATTAATGTGCCTTCATTAACAGGACTACTATGTTATCTTTAAGTTATATTTTCTGGACTTATATGGTGATTTAACGTAGTAGCGAATAAATAGGTGAGATTATAAAGTAAATGAAAAAGCCCTCCAAAAGGGCTTTTTCATGTTTAACGGATTCCTTTTCACTGCTTGCCTTCTTATTAGGAGCTTGGCTCGGAACAGAACCCGACAGCGTTTAAGTTGTTAGTGAATATCTATTGTCCAATTGAACCTTGCTTATAATAAAAGGTGGCTCTTCAATCTGATAAGTTAATGTTTTATTAAGGGCGGGTTCTAAAGAACTAGGCAATCCTTTACAAGTTCTAGTTAGCGCTCCGGACTATTCCCTTCTATCCTTCCTGCAAAAGTATTTAAGCCTAAACTTAAGATCAATCCGCTGCTCTACTTTTCCTAAAGTAAAACCTTAAATACCATCAATTCACCCAACCGGCAAACCGCTGGCAAGAAAAGTGCTGGCCCATTACCGGTTTAGCCGCTAACGAATCCGAAACTACCGTAAGCCCACATCGTTTGCTGCGGCGCTCCTTCGCAAACCGTGAAGGCAAGCTACTGCTTTCTACCCGCCTTTTGATTCGTCCTTAAAAGGACCAATTAAAACGCTAAGTGCATTGTGGTTTTGGCAATTCTCCTAAAATTACTTCATATTAAGGGCCAGTTGGGACTACCAGTTACAGAATGCAATTTGACTAATTTTAGCCTCTCCTCTCAGAATTAACGCTCATAGTATAAATTATAATGCCCAAATAATTTACCTTATGTTAAATAGAAGTTTCTACTACCTTTTCAGCAATTCATAAAGCCCTTCATTAATATAGATATTCTCCTTACCTATTTGTTTTAAGGTTAACACTCCTATTTCATGTAGAACTTTTAAATAGCGCGAAGCAGCCTTTCTTTCCAGACTTAAACCACTGGAAATATATTCAATCTTAGTATAAGGGTGAACAAATAGTTGCTCAATTAAATCTTTAGAATAAATTTTATTTGCTTCTTGTTTTACTTTGGTTTGCACATCATCAAATAACTGATGAATAGCTTTTACTTGTTCAATGGTTTGCCGAGCCGTTGTTTCCGTGGCTTGCAGCATAAATAAAATCCATTCTTCCCAACTGCCCTTCGTTCTTACTTCCTGTAGTAACCGGTAATACGTGCTTTTATGGGCAATTATGAAACCACTTAAAAATATAATGGGGAGGTCCAACTGTCTATGTAGAATTAGATATAAGACATTTAGAATCCTGCCTGTCCGCCCGTTGCCGTCATAAAAGGGGTGAATGCTTTCAAACTGGTAATGCTGAATGGCCATCCGGATAAACGGCGAGATTTCGCCCGGTTCTTCATTTAAGTAATTCTCCAGATTCCGCATTAAATTGTTAATCACATTTTTATCATCCGGTGGCGTATAGATGGTAACTCCCGTCAAATCATTTTTAAGCGCCGTTCCTGGTAATTGCCGGATACCGGCCTCATTTTCTTCCAGGATAGCTTGAATTCGGCAAATGCTATTGGTATTGATGAATCCTTTTTCTTCTATTTCTTTAAATCCGGATAACAAGGCCTCCCGATAACGTAATACTTCTTTTGTGGCTGGATCCGCTTGCACGGAAGTAGCAGCCAAAGCCTGATACAATTTATCGTGGGTAGTAATAATATTTTCTACTTCGGAACTTGCCTGGGCCTCTTTTAACACAATTGCATTAAGCAAAATGCCGGGATTGGGTAAAGTTTTAGCCAGTCCCTTCAATTCCGCCACCGCCACCGCAGCTTTACTTTCCTGTTTTAAAATGGCAATGGATTCCATTTTCTCTAAGGGCGGAGGCAGTAATGAAAGATTATTAAATGGCTTTTCAGAAGATAAATCAGCAATTGCAGATGTCATGAGACAAAAATAACAATTTTGGTACATGAATCCTAGACGTGTCCCTCTATGGTACATGAGCTTAATTATATGTACCACAATGGTACATGACAAATCATGGATTCAATATTTGGATTATTATATGTACTTCTACCAATTAATATGAAATGGAAGTAAAATAAAGTCGGAAATTATTAACATAAATATGTTTATAAATATATGCTAATATATTGATTAATAAGAGAATAATTTCGTATAATTGTATAATGTTATAATATTATAATATTATACAAAAAGGAAAAATTATAGCATTTGTTTAATGGTTACACTATCCAAATTAAGGCTTTACGATTGGTATGCTTTCCAGATGGAAATGAAACACTATACCCGCCTCGATTTATTAAGGAAAGCCCGTGACTTATCTGGAGAAAGATATTATGTTTATTTTATATTTGAGGGGAAGCCGGATACACCAGAGTTTAAACCGGTTTATATAGGTTGTACCCGCTCCGTTTATTGGCGAATGGTAAAACATACGCATAAGATAAATAAGCAGACCACTATATACTTGAAAGCTTTTGATTCTAAAAGGGAAGCATTACAGTACGAAAAGCGGTGTATTAAAGCCTGGCAGCCCCGTCTGAATATTCAATATAATAAGTGGTGGCAATTGGATTTAATTGGTTGATTATCAAAATGACGTAAACCTTTTCTTAAGTATTAAATAAATTCCAAATTAGATGTATCAAGGGTTATATCACCCTGTAAGGGATGGTTTTAAGAAACACAGGGGTTTAAGGCAGATAGTTATCTAAACTATCGGTTACGGCTAGACGCCCTCCCAATATTGCTTTATAAGATTTAAGAAAACTGATTTTCTTAATATTGTGCTTCCGGGTAAGTAAATAGCAGACATACATTAGCATAGTCTGATACTTTATTCTTACTAAACTGAGAAGAATATAAGTTTTCGAACATTTGGTTAATTTCTTCTACTTCCCAAACCTTCCTTTGCTTAGTTAAATATTAATTTAGACAACCTATTTTATTTTAAGAGTTTACTGTTTATTTTTTAACTTTGCTTATACGGAGATATTATTTTAGTTATTATTAAATTATTGAGTACAATCCCCATAAATTAAGATTTTATTATTAACCAAGCAACATGGTTAAGGCGATAAGAACCTTATTTGAACTAATGATTCACAAGCAAAAATGGTACTTAAACAAATAAAATCTTTTGCACATTACTTACATATAGTAAGTAAATTACAACGGACCATTATACTTAATCAGCATAAATTCCCAGAATTAATGAACCTGCAAGATAAGATTATATGGACCCCGCTAGACAAAACTAAACAAGACATTTTAAATTTTCATTTACAAGCCATAAGTCAAGTTTTAAAAGCTGAAAGCACCAATTACACAATTCGCCAAATGTATCATCTTTTCCAGAAGGATGTAGAAGCATTTATGGAGGAAAAAGATTTACAAGCGGAGCCTTTTTATTTAAGTTTGATTAGTTAAAGTTTATAAAGTTATTTGTAAAAGTAACCTGTCCATAATAGAATTTCCAATATCTAAAATACGATTCAGTCTAAATAATAGGAATTGTATATCCTTATTTAAAATATCTAAAATAAAAAGTTGTAACAATTAGACTTAACAAGTTAAGTTTTTAAGTGTGGCGGGCTCAAAGAACCAGGCTCGTATGTTCGCATTTTGATTTGTACGTAGGTTAATAATAGATAAATTATTGATAACAAAAACCAGATAGCAGGGATAGGGTGAACTAGGCAGGGCACATGTTGATGATGCCGTCGGATAGAAATTCCATCCTGCTATCTACTTTCTTTAGAGCCTGAACAGTACCTGGGTCCATTTAACGAGGCCGAATCAAAAGCGAGCAAAGGCTGAGGAGAAAGTTTCTGGTTTTAAAAGCTAATTAACCTATGGAAGCTGATGTATTAAAACACGCCCTGGGCATTGATGTAGCTAAAGACACTTTAGCCATTTGCCTGGGAACATTAAAAACAGACCTGGAAAAGGAATTTATTTTTAAAGGTGATGTCGCCAATGATTCTTCCGGATTCCAGAAAATAACCGGCTGGCTAAACAAACTTAACATCCTGAAGGAGAAACTAGTGGTAGTGATGGAAGCAACCGGAGTTTACCATGAAGCATTGGCTGTGTACCTGCACCAATCTGGGTATACTGTCAGCGTAATGCAATCGGGCCGGGTAAAACGGTATGCCCAAAGCCTGGATCAGCGCTCTAAAACGGATGCCTTGGACAGCCGGATGCTGGCCATGTTGGGTTGTGAACGCAAGCTTACTAATTGGTCTCCTCCGGATAAAGCTTTCCAGCAGCTAAAAGCCTTAAGCCGGGAACGCTCTTTTTTGCTTAAAGAAAAGAATGTAGAAAATAACCGGCTGCATGCGGTAGAAACGGCTGCTTATAGCAATAAAAAAGAAGTGAAACGGTATGCCAGGCGCTTAAAACTGTTAGAGGAACAGCTGGAAGAAGTGGAGCAGGAAATGCGGGATCTGGTAGCCTCAGATGAAAAGCTGGCTCAGAAGATGCGGTACCTGGAAAGCATTCCGGGCGTATCATTCCTTTCAGCAGCCACGGTAGTGGGAGAAACCTGTGGGTTTAATGAGATAAATTCAGCTAAACAGCTCACCAGTTATGCTGGCTTTGATGTAGTGCTGAAGGAGTCGGGTAATTTTAGGGGCAGCACCAAAATAAGTAAGAAGGGCAATAAGCACATCCGTAGCATCTTGTACATGCCTTCGATGACGGCCATACGGGTGAACCCAACCTTGCGGGAATTTTACCTGCGCCTGAAACCAAACAAGGCAAAGCCCATTGTAGCATTAGTAGCCGTGCAGCGAAAACTACTTTTGCTCATGTATAGTTTGTATAAAAAAGAGGAGTTTTATTCCCCACTGCCCCAAGAAAAAACAGCAAGAGCATTAAGCCCTTGCTGCGCAGGATAGCAACACCAGGTAGGTGATTGCTTCCTAAAAATATCTGTAAATAAACTTGACTTTTAACACAGTACCTATCCGGTACAAGTCCTCGCTAGCGCTCCGGGCTTTCCCCTCCTATCCTTCCCGCAAAGTATTTAAGCCTTTACTCCAGGTTAATCCGCTACGCTCCTTTTCCTAAAGTAAAAGCTTAAATACCCATCCATTCACCCAACCGGCAAACCGCCGGCGAAAAGGCGCTTGCCCTTTGCCGGTTTAGCCGCTAACGTATCCGAAACTACCGCATGCCTACACCCTTTGCTCCGGCAGACCTACGCAAAAAGTGCTGGCAAGCTATCGGATGCTACCCGCTTTTGGATCCGCCATTAAAAAAATGGCCAATCCAAAAGCTAGTTGGTTTATGCAACTACGAAATAGCTTTATAGAAACTAAGGTTATAGTAAAATTTTAGCTACAATCTTCCCATCCGTTTCCCAAACACTTAATACTTTTTGATTAGGCATTGTAGTTAACCGGGGGTAAGTACCGGTTCCAATTACTTGCGAACCAAGTTGATTTGGCGTTTGTGCCATAATATTATTGCCCTGTTGCCAAACCAGGTAATTACCTTTTGTTGTTTTAGTCAGGCTACTGGCCCGGCCCTCTCCCATTTTTTGCTCCATCGCTCCGGGCTCCGCATAATAAATGGTGTTTTCCCGGCGCCAAGTAGTGCCAATTTTTCCTTTGGCATCCAGAGCAATACCGCCGCCATCCATGGGGCAGCCTTTTAAGGTCCAGGTACCCATGCCTAACTTTTGGGCCGGGCTAAAAGTTTTACCGCCGTCTTTCGATTGGGCTAAATACATATCGCGGTTTCCAGCTACCTCATTTCGGAACATCACAAATACATTCCCTTTTTGGTCAGCAGTTATTGAAGGGCGGCAGCACGGGCATACCCGGCCTTCCGGCGATTTGTAAACCAAGGTACTCTTTGACCAAGTTTTCCCGCCATCTGGGGATGTAGCACTAAAAATATTGTTCTTTTTATCAATCCGCATATCCAGAAAAACAGCGTGAACAACATTATCTTTACCAGGTGCCAGTGCCACAAATCCTTCTTTGGCTGTTGTATCGCTATGTAAAATATTAACCGGTTCGCTCCATTTGGTTTCTCCATTTTTCAAGCGGTAAGCCAATATTTTGCCGGTATGGGCGGCAGCAGCAATTACCGTATAATCTTTGGTAGTGGTAATTTGTGGCCCTCTGGTCATGCCCAATGCCAGCTTATCCTGTTTGGCAATGCGTTGCGGCGTTATAAAGGTTTTGCCTTCATCTTTGGAATAGGTATAGAATATCTCTTTATCCTGGCCAAATACTACTTTAATGTTATTGGCTTTATCGACGGTTACGGTAGGCTGTTTGCCAAATATACTGATAGTAGTTAGCCCGGAAGCTGGATTATCTTTGTTCTTAAAACTAAAATGCACATTTACTAAAATCAGCAGCAAAAAGCCAAACAAACCAGCGTATTTCATATTCTAAACATTAATTTTTATAATATTTTAAAAATAACCGGAATTGCTGATACAAGCAAGACTAATATTTTGAAGTTAGATTATATCCCTGCCAAACCGGAATATTAACAGCTCAAATGGATTCTGAATTGTATCCATATTTCTAATGGTGTTGCATGCCACCACCGATGAGGTGTTTTACTAAAATGAATAAAATGAGAATTGCAATTGCAATTATGAAATACAATCCACTATTTTTTTTAAGCTTTCCTAGTATAAATTGATTACTATTTTTGCTTGCCAATTCTATCTCCCATTTTAATTGTAGTTTCATAACCCTGTGTTGTATTAATCAATAAATCCGCATCAATGTGAATTTTACTTTTTTCAAACAGCAGTACTATCGTTGAGCCTCCAAATTTAAAGTAGCCTTTTTCTTCCCCTTTTTTTGCAAAACGTTCCTTAAATGTTTGCACGATGCTTCCTGCCATGGTGGCACCCACTTCGGTCATAATTACATCACCAAACAAAGGATTTGAGATAATTGTATATTCTCGTTTGTTAAGAAAAAATATTTCAACCTTTTTACGCAAAGCAATGGGACTTACTGAAAAATAGTCACCTTTAATTTTTTTGTTTAAAGTTGTATATCCAGTGATTGGAAAATGAAAACGATGGTAATCGACTGGGGCTAATCGGATAATAAGCAGGGCGCCATCATGGTATTTTCGTGCAAAGTCAGGGTTATCCAAAAATGAGGCTACATTAAAGCGCTTTCCTTTTATAATAAAATCAGAGGTGCTAATGTCGGCATAAGCCAAAATTTTTCCATCGGCAGGGGATACAACAGTAATAGCGCTGGTATCAATCGGTCTTGCATCGGCCTTTAGTTTCCGGGTGAAAAAACCGTTGAAACTTTCGAACTCCTGTTCTTGAGCAATGCTTAAATCAATATCATAATCTTCAATAAAAGGTTGAATCTTTTTCGCTGAAGAAGAGCGATCCATCATTTTACCATAGATTGTTGAAACAAACTTTCTTTTCGCCAACGCCCACAAGGTTGCTTGCCCAATCGGATTATAATACAACCACCTCAACCACTTTTCGCCAGCTACCTTTTCTGTTTTTATTTGCTCACTTTCTCTTTCAACATATTGAATAGTCGATTGAGCCGTTGCTGGATAACTGGTCAGGCTGATAATTATAGCAAACAACAATAAATTGCTGGCCCACCTTTTTTTAGTTTTTGTTATTTTCATTTTTACTTTGTTTGCCTTGATACGCAAATATCATAGCATGCTCCATGTTTTAACCTACTTTTTCTTAATCAATTAACTCTTTGTAAAAGTAAGTTGCCTTCCAAATCCAATTATTTTAACCAACTGAATATAATTTTTAGTTTTTGGGTTTATGGATGAAATCATCCGATGCTTAGTTTAAATTTAAAGTACATTTTTTAATGGGGATGTATCCCTCCATTCAAGAGATGTTTTACCAAAAGGAATAAAATGAAAGTTACAATTCCAATAATAAAATATAGCCTGGTATTCTTTTTGAAGCTGTTTCTGATTAATTTACCTGAATTCAATTTTTTACCTGTAGGTTCTTCCATTACTATTTTACCCCAGGGTTTATAAACTGATATGGAAGTAATCACAAGTAAAACGATGATAGCATAACCAGCTTTTGAAATAAGATTTATTAGCGTTTCTGATTCTTTTATAAGAGAGAAATCAGGAGTAACAGCTTCCATTGCTAAATACCTTATTGGCTTCAAGTGAAGAAACAATAGTAAAGTTGACCCCGCTGTTAAAAGCAATTTTATCACAATCCAATAATATCGGAATAAACCCCATTTTGAAAAAGCGGATTGTAATATACCAGTTAGTAAAGAAGCTAAACAAAAGGGAATGATTACATACCGCGTTGTTATTTCCATAGCAATAATGCAGGAGCGTATTACTTGAGTATTTTGATTTGTCAAACCAGTTATTGCCAGGACAACAAATACCACTACTGCTCCAAACCAACCTAAAGAAACGGTAATATGGGTAGTTAATACAGCTTTACTAATTCTTGGGGTAAATAACATAAGCCTTTTAAATATGGGAAAAAGGAAAGATAAATTAGATTCCTGTTAAATATGCATGAAAAATGTTTAGAGCTAAACTGACCACTCAAAGAATAATATTTATAAAATAAGCATTTAAGAGTTAGGACAAAATCTTATAACTCTCTCTTTAAATTTTGTAACAGGTCAGGCTATACCGTAGTTTATCTTTGTAGGGTTATTTGACAGAAGATACTACCATGAAAAGTGATATAGATATTCCAACCGAACCTAAAAAGTTAACGGACAATGCAACGTCCCAAGTCTCTATGCCGGTTACTGGCATGACCTGTGCGGCCTGTGCGGTGAGCGTGGAATCGATGGTGGCCAATACTCCCGGAGTTAGCCAGGCAAACGTGAATTTTGCTACCCAAACGTTACAGGTTACTTATAACCCCAAACAGGTTAAGGTAATTGACATGCAAAAGGCGCTTCAATCAGTGGGCTATGATTTAATTATTGATACCGAAAATGCCCAGGAAATTCAGGAACAAACCCAGCAAAACCACTACCAGGCATTAAAGAAGAAAACCCTATTATCCGGTTTGCTTACTTTACCCGTGGTTATTATCGGCATGTTCTTTATGGATTTGCCCTACGGCAACTGGATTATGATGGCTTTAAGTGCTCCCGTGCTGTTTTACTTTGGCCGTAATTTTTTTGTAAATGCTTTCCGGCAGGCTCGGCACGGCAAAGCCAATATGGATACGCTGGTAGCTTTAAGCACCGGTACCGCTTTTGCTTTTAGTGTTTTTAATACTCTTAACCCAGCGTTTTGGCACGCCCGCGGCCTGCATCCCCACGTTTATTACGAGGCATCGGCTGTCGTAATTGTCTTTATATTATTAGGTAAACTGCTGGAAGAACGGGCCAAATCCAATACCTCCTCGGCTATCAAGAAACTGATTGGCTTACAGCCCAAAACTGTTTGGCTAGTCGAGGGCAACTCCGAACGGGAAGTAGCTATTTCCACTATTCAGAAAGGCAACACGCTATTGGTGAGAGCAGGCGAAAAAGTACCGGTTGATGGGGAGGTTTCTTCCGGGACCTCTTTTGTAGATGAATCTATGATAACCGGGGAGCCGGTGCCCGTCTCCAAGCAGACTGGAGATAAGGTTTTTGCCGGTACCATTAATCAAAAAGGCAGTTTCCGGTTTATTGCCGAAAAGGTAGGCTCTGAAACCTTACTAGCCCAAATTATTAAGTTAGTGCAGGATGCCCAGGGCTCTAAAGCCCCTGTACAAAAGCTGGTCGATAAAATTGCCGGGATTTTTGTGCCGGTAGTGTTCGTTATAGCTTTAATCAGCTTAGTTACCTGGCTGATCTTGGGCGGCGAGAATGGTTTAACCCAAGGATTATTGGCTTTTGTGACAGTGCTTGTCATTGCTTGCCCTTGTGCTTTGGGTTTAGCTACGCCAACTGCCATCATGGTTGGCGTGGGTAAAGGGGCGGAACAAGGTATTTTAATTAAGGATGCCGAAAGTTTAGAGCAAGCTTATCGTCTGAACGCTCTGATTCTAGATAAAACCGGTACCATTACCGAAGGAAAGCCAGTAGTTTCGGATTTAGTGTGGTCCAACGAGGCCCGATTTCGGCAGGAGGAATTAAAAGCTATTTTATTTTCAATAGAGAAACAATCCGAGCATCCCTTGGCCGAGGCAGTGGTCCGGTATTTACACGAACAGGTAAGTGCAAGTGTAGCATTAAACAACTTTGAAAGTATAACCGGTAGCGGCGTAACAGCAAATTGGCAAGGTCGACCATACCAGGTGGGAAGCCCTAAGTATATGCAGGCGCAACAGATTCTTATCCCCGATGAAATAGCTGATTTAGCAAATAGTTGGGCGGAGGAAGCCCATACCGTTATTTATTTTGCCGAGGAAGGAAAAGCCGTTGCCATTCTTGCCATTAGCGATAAAGTAAAAGAAACGTCGGCCAAAGCTATTCAATCCTTAAAAGAACAGGGAATTGAGATATACATGCTTACCGGCGATAATGCCCGGACTGCGGCTTCAGTGGCCCGGCAGGTAGGTATTCAGCATTTTCAGGCGGAGGTAATGCCCCATGAAAAAGCAGATTTTGTAAAGAAGCTGCAAAGTGAAGGGAAAATAGTGGGAATGGTAGGCGACGGTATCAATGATTCCCAGGCGCTGGCCCAGGCCAATGTTAGTATAGCCATGGGAAAAGGATCAGATATTGCCATTGACGTAGCAAAAATGACCTTAATTACTTCTGATTTGCAATTGCTGCCGAAGGCATTAAAGTTGTCCCGGTTAACGGTAAATGCCATCCGGCAAAATTTGTTCTGGGCCTTTATTTATAATCTCATTGGTATTCCAATTGCCGCTGGTGTGCTGTATCCTTTTTACGAATTTTTATTAGATCCCATGATTGCCGGGGCCGCTATGGCGTTGAGCTCCGTATCGGTAGTGGGTAACAGCCTGCGACTAAAAGCTAAAAAGTTATAAGAGGCTGGGCGTAAATCGACCTTTTGTTACTTAGCTACATTAACTGCCCGCTTCGAAAGGGCTTTTTTCAAAGCGTGGTTAAATAAGTAATATAATCCGAAAACGGAAATACCAATCAGCGCAATTAAAAGCAATTTACCACTGGTTCCAGTATCCGAATTTTGCAGCAAGAGGATTATATCCTGGGCTTGGGTGCCTAACCAGAAGAAAAATAAGGTCCGGGGTAGCATCCCGGCAATGCTGGCCAGTTAAAACTTGCGTTTATCTACTTTCATCATGGCAAGAATAAAAGTCATGAGCGCGAAAGGAAGCACCGGGGAAATGCGGGTTAATATGATTAAGCTCCAGCTTTGGTGTTTTAATTCTTCCATTACAATGGCCGCTTTTTCGAAATGATTGATAAACTTAAGCAGTTTGCCCTGCGGTAGTTTTAAGGAATACTCGAAATAGGGCATCCTATTAATAATGGAAAGTTAAACCGGCTCCCCATTTGTAATCGCTGTCGTAATTGGTGCTTAAGGAAAGGTACCGGCTAAACATATAACGGAAGCCAACTTCATATTCTTTATCACTATTTACTCGTAAATCAGCAAATAAATTATTGCTCAGCGTTAAGTCCCGTCGTTCCAATTGTAACCGAAGCTTTCCGGTATGATCCACCCGCCATTCCGAACGCACTAACATGGGCAGCAGGTAATAAAATCCCGCATCAAATACCCGGCGGTTATTTTTGGTATTCGTTTCCCGGCTCCCTCCCTCCTCTGTAAGGATTAAGTTTTTATTATTCCGGTAATCAAAGCCAATAAAAGGAGCAAAATATTGTTGATTGCCCAGATACCGCAACACATGGTTTTCTACTTCAAAGTCACCTTTATAAGAAGACCTGGCTTCTACTTCCAACGCGTATTTATTACCGGATAAAGTATAATTGCCCCATATGCCTTGGGAGTGCGGCATCAGATCAAACCAGGAATACAACATTTTGTCTTCCTTTTTGAGTTCTTTGTACCCGGTTTGGCCAAATTCATTTTTGGGGTCGCCTGCATAACTAATGATCCGGGCCATGCCGGCCATCATGTGGTATAGGTTATGGCAATGGAAAAACCAGTCCATTTCTTCATTGGCATAAAACTCAATGGTGACCGTCTCCATGGGCTTAATATCAAAGGTGTGCTTCATGGGAGAATATTGGCCCTGGGCATTAACAAACCGAAAGAAATGCCCGTGCAAGTGTAACGGGTGCCGCATCATGGTCGTGTTGGTAAAAACAAACCGTACATTTTCACCCCGCCGAATCAGAATTTCATCGGCTTCGGACAAGGTTTTGTTATCAAAAGACCAGATATAACGCAGCATGTTCCCGGTCAACGTCAGTTTTACTTCCCTTACCATTTTAGTAGAATCCAACGTAGTGGGGTTGATGCTCCGGAGCATGTCATAATTCAGGAGCGTGCCCTCTCCTCCCATGGGCATAAACATACCGGGCATTTCCCCGTGTTCTTCTGAATTCAGGTTCATACCCGGCATACCTGAATTTTTGCTATTTTTATTTGTATTGCCCATGCCGGGCATATTGGGCATGTCGTGCTGGTTTCCGGGAGTACCGGCATCGGTTGGTTTCTTCTGTCCCCCCATATTCATGCCCTGGTGGGAATCTCCGCCCATCTGCATGCCTTTCATTTCATTCATGTTTCCCATATTCATGCCTCCCCCACTCATGTCCATGCTGCTCATCATGGTGTTCATATCCCGCATCATGGCAAAATAATTAAGACGGGGAAGGGCCGGGGCTTTTATATCGGAACCACTGCCTAAAAAAAGTGAGCTGAAACCGGTAACATCCCAGGAGGTGGACCGAAACTCAAAAGCGCCTCCTTCGGGAACCTGGACAATAACATCGTAGGTTTCGGCCGTCGCTAATTCCAGTTTATCTACCATTACCGGGGTAACATTAATGCCATCCGCCGCCACCACCTGCATGGGGCCACCCGCAAACTGGGTGGTAAAGTAGGAAGAGGAAGATCCGTTAATAATGCGCAATTTTACTTTGTCGCCGGGCTTAATATTTTTCAGATATTCTTTTTCCTTGCCATTAACCAGAAATTTATCGTAATACACATCGGCCACGTCCATCGGGGTCATGCGTTTCCATTCCTGGTATAACTTGTCTTTAAAATAACCAGACGCAATCGCCTCCCCGTAACTCTGCAAAGCTCCCTTCCGGACAGCGTACCATTCGGCCCCTCGTTTGAGATAGCGCATGACCTGGTGCGGATGCTCATCAGTCCAGTCAGATAACACCAGGACGTGCTCTTTCATCACGGGCTCGTCAGGACGTTTGATTACAATGGCCCCGTATAAGCCCATTTGCTCTTGCACCCCCGTATGGGAGTGGTACCAGTAGGTACCGCTTTGAATAATGGGAAATTTAAAAGTGTGGGTCTTTCCGGGCAAAATCGGAACTGTATTCAGGTAAGGAACACCATCTTCTTCATTGGGTAACAGAATGCCATGCCAGTGGATAGAAGTCTCCTGCTTCATATGGTTATGTACCCGGACAATTGCCGTATCGCCCTCAATAAATCTCAGGGTGGGGGCGGGAATGGAGCCGTTCACAGTAATAGACATGCGGTGTTTTCCGGTGAAATTTACCATTCCTTCGGCCACATCTAAATCATATTCGACTCTTTTGCCCTGGTACGTACCTGGAATTTTTCCGGGATTTGATGTAGGGGCCGGAGCGCTGTGTTCGTGCGCATTGGTTTTAACTTCCCCTTGGGCCATTAAAGCTTCGGGGATGAAACAAAAAAGTAATAGGGTTATAAATATAAATCTGAAAGTCATTTGTTACCTGATTTTAGGTGAATGTCCAGGGATGAAACCTAAGGATTTGGTTTGCGCTTTATTGCTTCCCGACCGGGATTGTTATCATAGGGCTTGGTCGCATCAATCAGGGGCCGCCCGTTCATATCGGTTTTGGTATTCATATTGTTATGATCCATACCGGGCTTATTGCCAGTTTCCGGACTATTTTGCATCTGTTGGTTTGTAATCGGGGTTTTGGGACTTTGGTTCATGCCAGGCATGTTTCCATGGTCCATGGCTTGATTCGGGGAAGGTCTTTGAATCATTTGCTGGTGATTCATGCCCGGCATATTCTGCTTCGGATTGGCAGTACTCTTTTTCCTGGTCGGCGTTTCCATGCCCGGCATATTGCTATGATTCATACGGGCCATGTCCATTTCTTTGGGGGCATTTGTTTTTCGGGGAGGATTGCTGGAGCCGGACTTGCCGGGCATAGTACCAGCCGGCATCGGGACGTTATTAGTGGCTGGCTCGTCGTGTGCCATTTGCTCCATCGGCTGGGTATGGTTTTCTTCCATACCCGCCCCAGGTTCATGCCTGGCCTTTGCATCCGGGACTATTTCGGGCGAATGGCCTCCTTCCGCATGCTTCTGCTGCGGCATTTCTTCCCTTTTACTTACACTGCCGCCGTGGTGGTGATCGCCCTTCATTAACAGGTTACCTTTCGGGCCTACCCCTTCCACGTATACTAATTGGGCCCCCCGGTGTCCGGCCAGCGATAAAAATATAGCTGCCACAAGAGCAAAACCAAAAACCAGGATTTCATAGGAGCGACGGAAAATTTTAAAAAATTCGCCTATGCCTTTTAACAAGAAAGTGATGCCGGATAACCAAAGTGTGTAACTGGAATACTTTTCGTGCTCATAAAAAACTTCGGTAGCCTGGGGAGATAACCCGCTCGGCATGGCATGAAAGATGGTACTGGCCAATAAAGCGCCTAAGAATCCGCCGCCCAGAATAATTAAGCAACCCCAGCGGACCTGTTGCCAATCTTTAAACACCAATAAGCTCTGTAAAGCAGCGCCTAATAAGATCAGTACAATGGGAAAGTGCACCACCAATGGGTGTAAATTGGGAAACTCGGAGAACATATTATAATGGTTATACCTTACACTATATAACCATAGTCAACTTTCCTTATTCCTCCCTTTTTGAATATCTTGTACGGTAAAAGATTCCTACAATTATATGGTGCCTTCCTTTACTCGTTTTTATTTAAACAGTTTTGTATAATTACAGATAAGATTTGTAAGGTTGCCTTAGGAGACCAATAATTAAGGGAGAGATTAATAATAACTATCAAAGAGTCTTCTCCCTTATTAAATTAACTTGGGTTAATTATGATTTAATTGCTTCCGTAAAAGTTGGGCATTCAGGGCTACAATAACGGTACTCATACTCATTAGAGCTGCGCCAATTGCCGGAGATACCATAATGCCTTGATTGTATAAAACCCCCGCCGCTAACGGTAACGAAATCACATTATAAGCGGTAGCCCATATAATATTTTGAATCATTTTGCGGTAAGTGGCTTTGCCAAAAAGGATTAAGGATGCTATATCTTTGGGATTGCTGTTTACCAGGATAATATCAGCCGTTTCGGCGGCAACATCGGTACCGGAGCCCACGGCAATGCCAACATCCGCCTGGGCTAAGGCCGGGGCATCGTTTACCCCATCGCCGGTCATGGCTACAAATTCTCCCTTCGCCTGTAACTCTTTTATTTTTTCCTGCTTCTGATGGGGTAAAACATTGGCCAGAAAGCCATCCATTTTTAGGGCATCACTCACACTTTTAGCCACCCGGTCATTGTCGCCGGTTAATAACAGGTTTTTTATGCCGTTGTTTTTCAGAATAGCAATCGCTTCCGCCGATTCCGGCCGAATCTGGTCTTTCAGGCTTATAAATCCGGCCACTGCATTATCTATCAGAATGTAAACAACTGTATCTACCCCTTCTTCCGCATCACTTTTTGGTACCTGGATGCCAAATTCAGAAATATAATTTGGGCCCACTACTTTCACAGATTTTCCTTCTACCGTTCCTTCCAGACCTTTACCAGGCAGATAGTTAAAGTTTTCGGCGGTAGGGATAATAATATTATCTGCTTTTACCCGCTTTAAAATACCCTGGGAAATATAATGTTCCGAGTTCTGCTCTACGCCGGCAGCCAGGCGCAATAATTCTTTTTCCGGATAGGCCGGTAGAAAGGAAATAATGCGGGCTAATTGGTGAGAGCCTTGCGTTAAAGTACCGGTTTTATCGAAAATAATAGTGGTGATTTTACGCGAATTCTCAAACGCCGTCCGGTTACGGATTAACAGCCCATTTTTTGCGGAGATGGCGGTAGAAATGGCCACTACCAACGGGACGGCCAAACCCAAAGCATGCGGGCAGGAAATAACCATTACCGTTACCATGCGCTCTAAGGCAAAACTAAGTTCAGCCCCTAATAAGAGCCAAACCCCAAACGTAGCAAATCCGGCAATTAAGGCCACATACGTGAGCCAACGGGCTGCTTTATCGGCTAAATGCTGGGTGTCAGATTTGGTTTTTTGGGCTTCCTGCACCAGGTTAATTACTTTATTCAGGTAGCTGTCTTCACCGGTTCCCTGCACCCGGATTTTTAAAGAACCGTTGCCATTGATAGAACCCCCAATAACTTTGCTGTCTTTTATTTTTTGCACCGGTTTACTTTCACCGGTGAGCATACTCTCATTGATGTAACTCTCTCCTTCTTCAATAAGACCGTCCGCCGGTACTTTCTCGCCCGGCTTTACCAGTATCAGGTCATTTTTCTGCAGCGCATCAATCCGGATGTTTACGGTTTCCCCATCCTGTATAACGTGGGCTTCGGCAGGCATAAGGCTAACCAGTAATTCCAGGGCACGGGAAGCGCCTAAAACAGATTTCATTTCTATCCAATGGCCCAGTAACATTATGACAATCAGGGTGGCCAGTTCCCAGAAGAAATCCATACCCTCTAAACCGAAAACAATGGCGGTACTATAGAGATAGGCTACCGATATTGCAATTGCAATTAAGGTCATCATACCCGGCGACCCTTTCTTTAGTTCATCTTTTAAGCCGGTAAGAAAAGGCCATCCGCCGTAAAAAAAGATAATGGAGGACAGCACAAAGGCAATGTACATGTTATAAGGTATATCCAGGCGGTACCCTAAAATATCCTGAACCATCGGGCTTATAACAATTACCGGCAGCGATAACAAGAGCGAAATCCAGAACCTTTTCCGGAAATCATCAATCATCATGGCATGGTGGTCGTGGCCATGTTCCCCATGAGCCGGCGGCTGATCCCCACCAGACGGCATTGCGTGGTCATGCCCGTGAAGAGTTTTCTCAGTTAACTGGTCTTTTAGTTCAGCAACGTCCTTCGGATTTACTGCTTTGCCATGATGGCCATGATGATGCTCCATGTTATTTGTGCTTTTGGTATAATATTAATGCCATTGCCCAGGGCAAGGTAAAAACTAATAAAATCCACTTAAAGTCAGAATTTATTAAAAAATTTACCATGGTCATCAGGCCAATAGAAGTAAAACCAGCCATTACGGTTATGGTAAAGGCATGTTGCTCCCTATTACGAAAGGATGTATGCGAAATATAAAGAACTAATACCCCCGTTGTTAAGATATACCCGCCCATTACCCAAAACAACTTTGGCAGCCATAATAACAGACTAGGTAAATTATCTTTTACGTTTTGGCTAGTTGTACCTATAAACTTTAAATCTTCCGGTAATAATGCAGGGCGCAGGAAAATAAAATATAGTCCGGTACCGATAAGTAATATTCCTGCTAAGGCCAAAAGAGCGGCTGAAAGAGGTTTAAAGTTCATTAGGTATAATTTTGAAGTGTTATTTTAGGAAGGCTGCGCCCTGTTAATTTTTCTTTGTTTATACCTTGGGGTGGCCTTTATAATTTTTAGGGTTATTTTCTTCTGGTGCTAGATATTTTTTAACTAAAGGTTTTTTACACACGGGGCAAGAACCCATTTTTGCATTGGCAACCTGGGCATGGTCCGGGCAAATAAATACGCCTTCTGTGCCAATATCATGACCTTTATAATTTTTTACCGGTACTTGCATCAGGGCCATTTTGCATATTGAACAAGCGCCGCCAGCTGCATGTATTTCCCCTGGGTGCATCGGGCAACTGTAAATCGTTTTAAATTCTACTGTTGGATGACCTTTATAATTTTGACTGGTTTCTTTAACCAGGGTTTTGCCACATTTGCTGCATTTACCTTCTTTATTGCTTTTTTCATCCGGATGCACCGGGCAGAAAAACATCACTTCTTTTTTATCTGCTTTTTCGTTTTTCGTTTTAGGAACTTTAGCCGTTTGGGCTTCGGAAATTATTGTGGTAGCAATAAGAAATAAGAATAAAATAAGCTTTTTCATTTTAATTGGATTTTATAGGTTCTATATTTTTGATAGCCTTGCCTCCGTGGCAAATACACTAGCAAGATTACCCGGCCTCCAATTAATTAAGAATGATACCTATCACTAAGATATATGATTGTAATTATTATGTTCGGTCAGTATTTTGAGTTAAAAAAAAAGGATAATCATTTGATTATCCTTTACCATTATTATTGAAGCGGCTCTATTTTAAACCCGGCTTTTTCAACACTTTCAATTACTTCTTCTTCATTTACCGCGCTTCCCTCTACTGTTAAAATCTTGTCCGGATTATTGGTATCTACCTGCCATTTCTCAACGCTTTTTTCTCCGTTTAAAAAAGGGGTAACTGTAGCTACGCAACCGCCGCATTTAATATTTGTCTTAAATTTTAAGGTTTCCATAATTTAGATTAATAAGTTATTTTATACTAAACAGAAATTTATTCTCTGATGTAAAAATACTCGCTTTCTAAAAGTTAGCTGTGATATAATTTTATAAAAGAGTTATAAAATTTTTCAATTAAGCTACTAATGGCCACTCATGCCTTCTGGTTTATTAGCTAAAAGCCATTCCTGCAATTGCTTAATTTCAGACACTTGCGCATCAATCATCATGTGGGCCATTGTTTTAATCGTGGGGCTGGTGCCATGTTCTAAAACGGCATAAGCATTCTCAATAGCTGACTGATGATGTACAATCATTAACTGGGAAAAATCATGGTCAGTGTCACCAGTTATAATTTGTAAATCGCTTTGTCTACTGGATTTTTCCATCGAATCCATGAGCTCCATATTAAACTTACTGCTTGTGGGCTGGTCCGGCTGATAAGACGTGATAAACGCCTGTAAATCCTGAATTTCTTTTTGCTGGTCTGCTTTTATTTTGGTAGCTATTCCCTTAATGGTAGCATCGTCTCCGGAATTTAATTCTTCATTGGCCATGTTAATAGCTCCCTGATGGTGCATAATCATCATTTTAGCAAAAGCTACATCCGGGTCATCGGTCATCGACATTTTATGCATTTCATCCATCATGGCGTGCATGATAGACATCATTTTATTGTCATCATGGGGTTGTAATTCCAACCCTTCTTCTTTCATACAAGAAGGTAAAATTAAACTGACAAAAAGCAATATTGCCCAGGGGCGAAAGGTTAATAGGTTTTTCATTGGAATGTATTTTAAAAATTTTATAAACAGGCGATATAATCTAACGCCATATGTATAAGAAACCCCCAGGCGATAATTCGAACTTTGGGGATGAAAAGCAAAATGATGTAAACCGCAATAGCGGGATAAGTATGTAAAAAATGGAAACCAATGCTGCACCGGCCAGGGTCATACATCGGAACGGCAAATAAATGGTCCACATCTAAGATTATCCCACCTGCCATTATTGCCCATACTTTTAGCCAATTATCACGATAAAAAAGATAAGCTATCCCGGCTGGTACTAGTACATGCAGAAAAATATGAATCATGTACTTCTACTTTATAAATGAATAATAAAAGCAGGTGGGCATTTTAGATTAATATATTTGGCCAATTAAAGAACGGCAGGCTTCTTCGCACCGGCGGCAAGCTTCGGCACAAGCCCGGCAATGGTCTGAATGAGCCGCATGTTTTTCGCATTCTGCTCCGCAGGCGGCGCATATTGTGGCACAAGCTTCTAAGAACACTTTAGCATTATCAGAATTGCGTGCCAGGGCATCCGCAGTGGTCCGGCAAATAGCAGAGCAATCCCGGTCTAACTGAATACACCGCACCATCATTTTTACATCATCTTCCTGTAGACAGGCTGTAGCACAATGCTCACATTCGGCGGCGCAGGCTACCAAAGCATCAATAATTGGTTTATACTGGGAGTTATTATGCATAATAAGTAATATTTAGGTGAAACATAAATGCTTGTTAGTCAAGATAATTTGATAAACTAAGACTTTAGTAGTTTTACCTTAAATACGACTATCTCGTTTTATACAATTTCTGATAAGAGTTATATCTTTTGGGTTAACCAGATGGTATTTTTGACAGATTAGGCTTACTTCATTACTTTTAAAGTAATAAACAGCTTAAAAATTATTCAGTTTTAAGCAGAGCTACCCTAAATAAATTCTATGCGCGTTCTGGTAAGTTTTCTAATATTTTTATCATTTTTGGTAAGTTGTAATTCCAAAAAAACGGAACAAAATACGGGTTCAGGTTCTAAAGCAAATGACCCACAGGTAATAGTAGACAAAGCAATTGCAGCTCATGGCGGAGATAAATTTTTGCAATTGCAAGTCGCTTTTGATTTCCGGGATAAGCATTACGAATCTATTCGGCGGGATGGCGTTTATACCTATACCCGCTCCTTTTCAGATACCACGGGCCAGGTAAAAGATGTATTAACCAACTCCAGTTTTACCCGCACCATTAATGGCCAGGTAAAAGACTTGCCGGCAGAGCGCGTAAAAGCGTTTAGTGCCTCGGTTAATTCAGTGATTTATTTTGCCCTACTGCCCTTCGGGTTAAATGACCCGGCTGTTACTAAAGAATATTTAGGTAGCGCTACTATTAAGAATGTCCCCTATCACAAAGTTAAAGTTACCTTTAAACAGGAAGGTGGCGGAACCGATTTCCAGGATGAATTTCTATACTACATCAATCAAAAAACCTATGTCCTTGATTATTTTGCCTATACCTACCAAACCGATGGCGGCGGTATCCGTTTCCGGCAAGCCATTAACCCACAACAAATAGGGGGTATATTATTTCAGGATTATATCAATTTTGAACCGGTTGGGAAAATTGATTTCTGGGAAATAGAAAAGGAATTTGAATCCGGAAAACTGAAAGAGCTCTCGCGCATTGAACTGAAAAATATCCAGGTTAAGGCACTTTAGGGATATAATAAGTTATACATTACCTGAAAAGGTTGTCATAATTTTGCTGATAGCCTGGGTTTATTAAATAGGCAGGTTAGCTGTTATTATATATAAAACCGGTTTTAAGTTAACCAAAGCACTTTTTTAAATTTTTATTCTTATTCTTCCTAGTTTTAATGGGGTGACACTTATAACTACTAGATTTTAAGGGCGTATATTTTATTTACTTGATAAAATATAGTAAAAATAAAATATTAACGAACCAAACCTGAACTATGAAAAAGATGCTATTGAATGTAAAGTGGGCCGCGTGGGCTTGTGGTATAACCCTGTTATTTAACGCCTGTAGCCAAAATTCTGATAAAACTGAAACGGCAACTACTGCTGAAAAAGAAGACCATTCCGGAATGGACATGGCAGCTGGAGGTTCTAATGAAATGATGGACCTGATGCACGAAAATATGACCAAGATGCACGGTATGAAAATGACCGGCGATGCAGACCATGATTTTGCCATGATGATGGCTACCCACCACGAAGGTGCCTTGGATATGGCCCAGGAACAGGTTGATAATGGCCGGGATACCATGCTGGTAAATATGGCTAAGAAAACTTTAAGTGCTCAAAAAGAAGAGATTGACCAACTGAAAAAGTTTACCGATAGCCACCAACCCGCTGCCGGTGATACGGCGACTTCTATGAAGCTGATGCGTTCCATGGACGGAGCCATGGCCGGAATGGACCACAATATGAAAGGCACCACCGACCACCATTTTGCCAGCTTAATGGGCATGCACCACCAAAGTGGTATTGATATGGCTAAGGCCTATTTACCAAATGCCAAAGTACCGGAACTAAAGGCGATGGCCCAAAAGATTATAGCTGACCAGCAAAAGGAGAAACAAATGTTAGATACTTGGTTGCAGGAGCATCCAGAATAGTTTGTTAATTTTTAGCTTATTACAATTGGAAAAAGACTCTTGATTAAGAGTCTTTTTTGTTTTCCCTAATATTGTTCTTTTAAACCATGTTAATTCGCTTATATTCATGCTTTAAACATTAATGGTAACTATTTAGAAATTGTAAATTATTATGATAAAAGATATTCCAACTCACTTAGATTTTGAGAAAGTAGGGTTACAATGCATTTCAAAAGCCTTCGAAATGCTATATAAAGTGGGTAATCGATATGCAGAAATTGTAGAAGAAGATAGTATCAATGATGAGGTAACGGAAGAAATATTTTGGACACATAATACTATTACAGTCAGAACATCATTAATTGTGCTTTTTCAAGGTATTGAATACCTTATGAAAGGAAAAATAACTGAACAAAGCGCCTTATTACTTATTGAGAATAATAGAACGGACTGGCCATCACTGCCCGAAAAAAAAGATAAGAATTTTGATGAGATGCAGACAATTTCAGGAGAAAATTTATTAAGTGTTTTTTGTGCTATTAATCCTTTACAACTTAATCTGGGTGATTTTGTCAAACAATTTGAAGAACTACGATTAAAAAGAAATAAATTAGTGCATAGCACTGGTGTAGAAACTTTAGATTATAAATATGTAGTAGAGAAAACTCTTTTCTTTTTGTCTGAATTCTACTCTAAGGATAGATGGGTTGGGCTTTTTCGTGAAATGTTTACATCGGAGCCAACGTTTGGTTATTGGGATGCTGATGTTGAAGGTGCATATTTTTATCGAATATTAAATTTTGTTGAAGCTTCACTAACAAAAGGTCAAATTAACAAATTTTTAAACTATGATATAAAAGCCAGAAGATATTTGTGTCCTGAATGTACATATTGGCTCAACAAGCATGAACATAATGGACCAAAACCAAAGTGGGGATTTTTAAAACCTAATACACCAGATTCTACAATACTTGACTGTTTAATTTGTGGTAAAGAATATAGTATTGAACGAAAGGATTGTAAATGCAAATCATGTAAAGGTAATGTTATAAATAGTGATAATATTGAGGATTTATGCTTGTCTTGTTATAATGAAGAAGAATAACGAGTTATTTAGTAAGTATTAAAATGGATGAACAAGATTATATAGTTAGAGAAATCTTTGCTTATTATGGGAGGGCAATGTATTTAGCTCAAGTTATAGAAAAAGGGATATTGTCTATATTACTTTTTAATCAGCAAAAATTTGGGATAACTAAAACGCGATATGATGAATTTCTATATGAAAAATCATCAATGACCTTTGGGCAGTTAAAAAGGGAAATCAAGGAAATCCGTTGTTTTTCAGAATCAGAATTAGATTTTATTGATAAATTCCACGAGAAGAGAGATTTTCTTGCTCATTCATATTGGTGGGAAAGAACAGTAGAATTTTGCGATGAGAATTTGCAGACTAAACTTCTGAATGAGCTAGATGAATTGACTGTCTTTTTTAATATGTTAAATGGAATTGTGGAAAATAAATCCAAATTATTTATTGAAGGTTATGATTTGGATTTAGAAAAGATTAGTAAGGATATACTTGCCCAAGGAGAAACAGTGCCATTGGAAACTTTTAGAAATTTAAAAAAAAATGAGATAGTAATAGATTTGTTTGCATATAAAAATACCGAAAATACCCAAATTCCAATTTTTCAGTTAGAAGATAGTTCGTTCTGGACTGTTTGTGAAATTGGGTTAACTCAATATAAGTTTAAGGTTATTCCAGAGAATAAAATAAATCTAAAAGCAATAGAAGGATTATACCCAATTAATCAATTCAATCCGAGACCTAATATAATAAATCCTTGGAATTATGAACTTGACTTGAAAAGAAAGGGCTTGAAAATGGTAATTAGTAGAGAAAACAATACATCCCCAATGATTTGGAAAATAATAAATACACTTATAACTAATACTTGAAGGTTTTAAAACAAATTTAGCCTATCTAATAGTATCATTCCTTAAGCATTTCTAAATTATGACTTTATCTCATTACTGTATCCAAAATTTAGTGCAATTTATTACTGGAGATGAATATCCTCCTTATAGAAAAGGACCAGAATTGGTTAAGTTGTTTAACTCATTTGGAAGTAGAGACATTTATGATGAACTAGGTTTGCCAGATATAAAAAAAGCTAATGGACAGCGCCCTTCGAGAAAACAGTATGTTGAAACAAGACTATTAGAGCTTTCAGGCAAACATGAAGTGCGACTATTATTAGAGCATATAATAAATGCAGCCAATGATAAATCAACGATTGCTAGCAAAATTAATGAACTAATCCAACCTGAAAAGTTTGGTATTTTAGAAAATAATGGCATTTATTATATTCAAGGTGGAATTATTGACAAAAGGCAGCCAGTAATTAATGAAGCCCATTTTCAGGATATCCAAAATCAAATTCTTGCGGCACTTGACTTAGCACGAGTATCAATTCGGGTATTGATGGCATGGTTTACTAACCAAACACTATTGGATAAATTAATTGAAAAGTATAATTCAGGAATTGACGTTCAAATAGCCATTTATGATGATGGAGTTAATAAAAAGCATGGTGTAGATATTGCTCTTTTACCAAGTAAATTAATCAAACGAGGCCAGAGAGGCGGATTGATGCATGACAAATTTTGTGTAATAGACAATCAAATGGTAATTACGGGCTCATATAATTGGACAAATAATGCAGAGTTTAGAAATGATGAGAATATAACCATTGAAAGGGACCCTGACCAAGCCTCACGATTTTCAGAGGAGTACCGAAGATTAACCACTTAAAAATTATATTTATACTTCTATTCTGCCTTTTTCAACATATCTAACGGCAACCTGTCCCGAATGGCCTGCTTTTTATATTCTGAAGGCGTATAGCCAGTAATGGCTTTAAATTGCTTAGATAGATGGCTTAAACTACTATAATGCAAACGAGCTGCTATTTCGCCCAACGAAAGCTCTTCATAATCCAACTGCGCTTTTATGTATTCAATCTTTTGCAGGATAATGTACCGCTCAATGGTCATGTTTTCTACGGAAGAAAAGGCATGGCTAAGGGTACTGTAATCTTTCCCAATGGCCTGCCCTAAATAGGTAGAATAATTGGTCTTTACTTTTTCTTCTGTATAGTGAATTAAGTCAATCAATAGCGTTTTAATTTGTTCAACTAATTTCAATTTCCGGTCTTCCAGTAACTCAAAGCCATAATCTTCCAGCACTTCCTTTACATTTTCCTTTTCTTCCGGTTCCAAAGGCCGCGCTAATTCTACATATCCTAATTGCACCTCTAAAACGGGTAGCTCCAGCCGGGAAAATTGTTCCTTTATAATACGGATGCAGCGCGGGCATACCATATTTTTGATATGTATGGTAGCCCGGTTTGCAGTGTCTTGTTGGTCCATTAGGAAGAAAAGTGAATTACTAAAAAATTGGTTTATAGGGTAATCGGAACCGGAATGCGCAACTTTTCCCATTGAATTTCAAGGGTTCCTTTATTAGCTCCTGTTGATTTAACCACGTAACGCAGACGCTCCTGGAGCTTATCCGTTTTTTGTGGTTTAAC
This sequence comes from Adhaeribacter aquaticus DSM 16391, assembly GCF_000473365.1. GTDB lineage: Bacteria > Bacteroidota > Bacteroidia > Cytophagales > Hymenobacteraceae > Adhaeribacter > Adhaeribacter aquaticus. Next base: position 82,514 of record NZ_AXBK01000002.1, on the reverse strand, counting down.
CGTAACCCGGATGATATCATCTTTCTGGGCATATTCATCGGCCAGATGTTGCTCCCAGTTTTTGTTCAGAATAACTACCCATTCTTTTTCTCCCGGTATTGTGAAGAGGGCATATTTACCAGCGGGTATTGCTTTCCCACCTATTTTTAGGGTACCGTTTGTTTCGAGGGTTGTAGCTGAATGTGCGCCGGTAACCCATACCTGCCCGAAGGCCACTAATCCGTTCCAAATTATCCGTTTGCGTACAGCCGGTGAGTGATAATTTATGACCAGGTTAACTTTACCTATTTTCCCGGTCTCTACCGCTTTTAAGCTGCCTTTTAAGTTATCAGCATCTGTTTGCTCCTTAATCACTATGGCTTTGTCTGTTGCCCCATTAGCAGGTGCAGCAGCAGTATTCTTTTTTTCCTGAGTTGGCTGTACTTGCGCAAAGGTGTTCTGGCTATTAGATAACAGAGCGAAACCCAAAGCGGAAAACGTAAAAAGAAATTTTAATCTTCGTTTCATAATTGTTAATTGATTGTTTTTGATTTAAAATTTTATCGAAAAGAGATAGTATTAATGCGCATGTTTTTCCAGGTATTTCCCTTGCGGGCCCACGCCTTCAATGTGCACCAATTGCGCACCATAATGGCCGGCCATGCTGACGGCATAGCCCGCGCCAATCAGGATTACTGCCGCTACAGCAATGCTCCATCGCTTGCCCCGGAAAACAAATAAGCTTAACAATTGGGCAACAAGCCCCAGGCCGGATAAATAAATGGTATACTCCGCGTATTTATCGTGCTGTTCCAATACCAGTTCGGCATGAGCAGAAAGCCCCGACGTGTGGGGGTGGGACCAATGAGAAGAAGCATAAGCAGTTATAAAGCCTACCAGCACCATAATAGTTACCGCCCAGTTCAGTTCTTTCTTCTGAAATAAAATATTCACGAATTGCATCGCCGCCGCAATCATCAGCAGCATTATCGGGAAGTGAACAATCAAGGGATGAATGTGCGGGAAGTCCGCCATGGCCGCGTGTACTTTGGCCGGATTGGCTTCATGCCCGGCATGCTCAGCCGGCGTTACATTTTGTAAAACAGCCGTATCACCCGCTGGCTTCGTTTCCTGCTTAACGGTATCAGCGGTTACGGTAGCATTGGCTTTTTTCTTATGCTTTTCTTTGCCATGTGCCCAAGCTCCAGTCGGGCTGACCAAAAATGTTAAAAACAATAAGGTCAAGAAATAGACCAGATTTTTAGAGGTTTTCATTAGAGAGAGAAGGTTAGAAATATGATTAAATATTATTGCCGGATAACCAAGCCATTCGGTTTTTTGCCTACCGGAATAGTAGTCGTAACAGCATGGTCAGCTACTTTAATCACCGAAACCGTTCCGGCTCCCTGATTCGTAACATAAGCCGTAGCACCATCTTTTGAGAAGGCAATGGCGTGGGCATCGGCTCCGGTAGTAATGCTGCCTTGCAATGTCCACTGGCCATTATTTTCTTTGTAATAAGCTATTTTCCCGTTCGTAGCATCACTTACCCACAGTTCTTGCTGGCCCGGATGATAAGCCACATAACCGGGCTTAAATCCCAGGGTAATCGTTTCGGTAACATTGCCGCTGGCCACGGCTATTTCGGTTACCGTTTGGTCTGTTTCATTATCGGCGTACACATAGCCATTGGCGGCTGGCCACGCCCCTACCGGGTCCTTGCCAACCGGCACCGTTTTTAAAACTGCTTTGGTAGTTGGGTCAATGATAGAAACTGTGGCATCCATGGTATTGGCGGCAAATACTTTGGTGCCGTCCTGCGCAAAGGTTACTTCGGACAGGCCTTTACCGACCTGAATCGTGTTTTTTAGGTTCCAGTTGCCGGTGTTATATACCAATACCTGGCTTTGGTTTTCATCTTCCTGGGCAATCCATAATTCTGAACCGTTAGTATTAAATACCCCATTATGCGGCATTTTCGGCAACATAATTTCCTTTTCTATTTTACCGGTATAACTATTCAGCACCATTACTTTAAAGCCTTTCATGCCTCCGGATCCGCCCATGTCATGACCGGCACTTAAATCAGTGCTCGTAATGGCCACAGCTAATTTGGATTGGTCCGGGCTTAAATTAATATGGTGGGGAAACATGGCCCCATTTAATGACATCTGTACCTTTTGGGTCACGTCATTTAAATTAATGACTTCAATATTGTTGGATTCACCGTTTACTACATAGGCAGCCGGATAATTGATATTCATTTCCTCCTTATCGCCCATATCATCCATGTCGTCCATATCGGCCTCGGTATGGAAGTTACAAGCCGTAAAGCCAAGAATGACCAAGGCTACAATAAGTATTTTCTGCATTTTGTATAACATGACTTCTATCTTTAAATTAAATATTATTGACTAAGCTGCTGCACCAGTACAAATCCAATCAGGCCGGCTAACAAGGCATACCAGGCAATCCGCAGGTAAGGCCTATTGGGCTTAGGTGGTTCAGTTTGACAACAGGATTTCATTTGCTTTTTAATGGTTATGGCCCGCCATTTGGTCAGACCCGTTTTTTAAAACATATTCGCTGTAGAGTAAATAAGCTCCGGTTACTACCACCGTATCCTTGGGGTTCAATCCGCTGGTAATCGCCACCTGGTCTGCACTTTCTGCCCCCAGCTTAACCATTTTGGAATTAAAGGTATTCTTGCCGGTTTTTACCCAAACGTGCGCGCCACGGGCATCCCGGATTACCGCATCGAGGGGCAACGCTAAGGCCTGGTTTGTTTGAGCCGGGAGGTTGATGGTTGCCTGGGTACCGGGAATTAATCTTCCCTGGGGATTGGGCAGTTTAGCCCGCGCCACGACTACCTGGCTGTTTTGCCGGAATTCTGGGTTAATAAATGTTACGGTCGTTTTAATTGGATTCGGCTGGCCTGCCACCGTTACCTCGATAGGCATCCCAACTTTTAAATTGCCCGCTTCCTGGGTATATAATTCTGCCTCTACCCAAATGGAATTAAAGCGTGTTAGCCGGTAAAGCAAACTTCCTTCGGCCACATATACCCCTTCGGCAGCGGCTATTTCGGTTACAATTCCGGAAGCCGGAGCCAGGAACGTGATGCGCGCATCTAAACGGCGGGTACGGGCTACCCGGTTAATCTGTGCTGCTGATAGGCCCATCAGTAACAATTTCCTTTTGGCCGCATCCAGAATAGAGGCAAATTGCCTTTCCTGCGGGAAAGCTTTTACCTGGTCTAAGGCTAATAGATATTCCTGTTCCAGCGTAAGCAGCGATTCACTGTACAAATCATAAAGTGGTTGACCTTTCCGGATGGACCGTCCGGTTTCCTTAATATAGAGCCTTTCAATACGACCGGCAGCGCGGCTGCTGATTAAGTCGGCCTGGGTTTGGTCTATGGCCAATCGGCCTGTCAGAATAGTATTACTTCCTACCTGCTCCATCTGAACCGGGCGAGTAGTTATATTCCCTAATTTTATTTGCGTTTCGCTGAGCATGACGCTACCTGCATTCTTTTCCGCAGCCGTTTGTTTTTTTACCGGTACCAGGTCCATGCCGCAAATCGGGCAGGAACCGGGTGCGCTCTCAACAATCTGGGGATGCATGGGGCAGGTATAGGTGGTAGACGAAGCGGCTGTTCCTGCTGCATCGTTATGCTCATGTTTATCTTTGTTCGTGCAGGCCACCACCAGCAACGCTAAGAGCCAAACACTCAATATTTTTATTCTTTTTTTCATCTGTTATTTTCCGCTACCCGAATGAAACTTTCACTATCTATCAGAAACTGGGCATTCGCAGCAATTACATCCTGATTCTTTAATCCCGAAACAATTTCTACCAAGCCGTCAGCCCTACCGCCCACCTGTACCGATATAGGTTTAAAAGCTCCCTTTATTTTCAGAAAAGCCACCGATTGCGTACCTAAATCCAGCACGGCTTCTTTGGGAGCCCAAAGAGCAGTACCGGTACTGTAGGTAGCTTTACCGGTAATTAGCTGGCCGATTAAGGTAGATTTATTTTGGGAAGGTAAAGAAGCCCGTACCCGTGCGAAATTTTCCCCGGCTTCATAAACCGGTTCGATTAATAATACCTGGGAAGACACACTTTCCGCCGGTGATTGGTTAAAAGTGACGGCAATCGGTGTTCCGGTTTTTAATTGACCGGCCTGGTTACTGGCTACATTAAATTGTGCCCATACCTGGGTGGCATCAATTACCTTTAATAAAGCTTGCCCGGTAGTAACGTACATGCCCTCTCGAATAGCAAAACCATTGCCAGGGGCAGTTGAAGCAATCCCGTTGCTTTGCCCCGTTGAGCCACCTGTACCTCCCATGCCGTTCATACCATCACCTCCCGAAGCCGAAGCAGCCGGAGCGGCTGCCGGAACAGGAGCCGCAGTTACTGCCGGGTCCAGAACATAACCGGTATAAGGACTGAAAACCGAAAAGGTATAGGTTTCCCGCCCCGTCCGGATTAATTGGTTTACCTGACCGGACGTAGCCCCTAACAATTGTAATTTTTGTTTAGCTCCGTTTATCAAGGTGGTATTGGTAGGGTCATTTTTAACCAGGTACAATAATTCTTTTTGTGCTGTTACCAGTTCCGGACTGTAGATATCGTACAGCTTTTGCCCCTTCCGAACTGGCTGGTAGTTAAATTGTACATATAGTTTTTCAATGCGTCCGCCATAACGGGCAGGTATGATGAACTGCCGACGGGTATCATAAGTCACAATACCACTCATGGTGATTTCACTTGTAACTTGTTTTTGTACCGGTTGCGTAGTTTTTATTCGGGAGACTACGGTTTGGTTTGCCGGCTGCAGCAGGTAATTTAAGTCCGAAGAAACTGCCGGTGCCGGAGCATCAGCGGTTTGCTTCGCTACCAGGTTCATACCGCAAATCGGGCATGAGCCAGGTTCATTCCGCACAATTTGCGGGTGCATCGGGCACGTATATTCCAGGTCTTTGGCTGCTTCGGCCACTTCCCCCGACTGGCCATGTTTATCCTGACACGCCGAAAAGGTGAAGGGTACGAACCAGACGAGTAATCCTATTAGCTTATTTTTCCAGTTCTTTCTCATAATTCACGCCAATCAGGTACAATTGCTCCAGGTTGTTGAGGTATTCCATTTGGGCCATGTTCAGGGCTTCCCAGGCATCAATTACCAGTGGTAATTGACCGGTGTTTTGTTCATAGCTGAGCATGGTTGTTTCGTAATTGCGGCGCAGGGCCGGGATGATTTTGGTTTCGTAGTTCTTTACCTGGGTTTGCTTGGTTTGCAGTTCCAATGCCATGCTTCTTATCATGCCCTGGGCTTCGTTTAAAAGATTTTCGCGCCCTTTCTGCATGCCGGCGATTTCCAGGTTCATGGCCCTAATATTAGATTTATACATACGAGATGACCATGGCGCAATCGGAATGGAAACCATGCCCATCGCCGTAAATACCTGCGGCATCATCCGGTCGCGGGGCATCATGTTTTCCAGGCGAATGCTAAAATCCGGCCGGCGTTGCAGATTCTCCAGGCGGAGGTTAAGCCGCATGGATTCAATGGTGCGGTCCAGTTGCCGCACATCACTTCTAAAAGTGCTGATGGTTGCCGTATCTGTTAAAGCGATAGGCTGCGGAATTTTTACCAGGGTATCAACCGAGAAGCGGTTGTCTTTTGGTAGATTCATCAGCATGTTAAGCTGAATATTTTTCATGCCGATTTCACTTTCGTTCATCAGTAACATGTTTTCTACTTCTCCCAACCGCCCTTCGGCTTTGTAAATGCTACCCAGGGTACTTTGGTTATAAGGATAGCGCACTTTGGAAAGTTTAAACATAAACTGCATAATGCGCTGGCTTTCTAACAATACCGCTTTTTTCTTTTCCAGAACGACCATCTGGTAATAAGCCGTTTTCGCCTGGGCACGTAGCTGGTTATAGGTATTTGCTTTTCCTGCTTCTTCAATAGCGGCTTTGGAAAGCTGGTATTTCTCCCGTGCGCGAAGCTTCGCCGGATTAGTTATATCTTGCTCCACTGCCGTCATAATCATGCCTTTGTCGCGCTCCTCCATTATCATCTGGCCCGGATAAGGGTACATAAATACCCCCGCTCCTACCATGGGAGCCATTTGGCTCTTCGCACCGGCGGCCATGGCGTTTTGAGCTTTGGCCCGGTAATCAAACTCCTGCAGCATGGGGTTATTCCGTGCAATCCGGTTTAATACACTATCCAGGGAAACCACCGGGGTTTGCGCATTGGCTGCCAAAGCCAGTACCCAGAGCAAGCCTGTTATATATATTCTAATGTTTAACATCGTAAATTTCAATTTTGCCGTGTTTCTTCAACTCATGCTCTTTGGTCATTTCAAATACTACCGGCGTGACTAATAAAATATGGATAGAAGATGTAAAAACCCCGCCAATCAGGGGAAGCACAATCGGGAGCATTACATCGGTACCTACACCGGTTGCCCAAAGCACCGGAATTAAGCCAAAGAGTGAGACCGATACCGTCATTACTTTAGGCCGCAGCCGCTTGGCCGCCCCCATAAATACATATTCCCGTATATCCTGCTTCGTAATGGTCTGGCTGGAGTTTCCTTTATCAGCTACCAGTTGGTCCATAGCTTCATTCAGGTACACCACCATCACCATAGCCGTTTCTACTGCCAAGCCAAACAAGGCAATAAAGCCCACGGCCACGGCCACGGATAAGTTGATACCATAGAAGTAGACAATAAAAACTCCGCCTATCATAGCAAAAGGAATGGTTACCAAATTCAACAGGGCTTCTTTGAAGGAACCAAAGGAGAAGTATAAAATCAGAAATATAATAACCAGTACCAGCGGAATGATAAATTTCAAGGTCTGATTTGCCCGGATTTGATTTTCCCATTGCCCGCTCCACTCCAGGCGGTAGCCATTAGGTAAGTTTGTTAATTCCGCGTTTAATTTTTGAATGGCTTCCTGTACAGTACTGCCTAAATCCCGGTCACGCACGTTAAATAAAACAGCTCCCCGCAACTGGGCATTCTCCGAAGCAATCATAGGGGGGCCATCCACAAAGCGCACATCGGCCACCGCAGAAAGCGGAACAGTTCCGGCAGCGCTTGTTTTAAGCGGTATCCGGCGGATGCGGTCGAGGCTATTGCGATACTCCTGGGCCAGACGTACGTTGATGGAAAACCGTTGCCGGCCTTCAATGGTATTTCCAATCGACATGCCACCCAGCGCTGATTCTACAACACTATTTACATCATTTACTGATAAGCCGTAGCGGCCTAATTCATCCCTTTTGGTTTGAATCTCCAGATATTTACCGCCGGTTACCGGCTCGATGTATAAATCCTTTACGCCCGGAATGGCCTGTAAAGCATTGCGTACCCGTTGGGAAACAGTTGCGATAGAATCCAGGCTTTGCCCATACACCTTTACCCCTACATCCGTCCGGATGCCGGTAGCCAGCATATTAATCCGGTTAATAATCGGCTGGGTCCAGCCATTAATAACCCCTGGGATTTGCAGTTTTTGGTCTAGCTCCGCTATAATTTTGGCCTTAGTCATGCCTTCCCGCCATTCGGATTCCGGTTTCAGCTGAATAATGGTTTCAATCATGCTGATAGGCGAATTATCCGTTGCCGTACTGGCCCGACCGGCTTTGCCGAGTACCTGAGCTACTTCCGGAACCGATTTAATGATTTTGTCCTGCACTTGCAGAATCCGTTTGGCTTCGGCGTTGGATATATCCGGCAGGGTAACCGGCATAAATAATATTGAACTTTCATCCAAAGGCGGCATAAACTCCGAGCCTAAGCGCAGCAGCATGGGTATGGCAATTAATAAGGCCAATACATTTAAGCCAATAGTTGTTTTTCGCCAATTCAGGCACCAACGTAAAATCGGGCTATAAACTTTCTCCAGACCCCGGTTAATAGGATTACTGCTTTCAGGTTTGAACTTGCCTTTCAGGAAAAAGGAAAGCAATACCGGCGTAACAGTTATGGCCACAAAAGCATCCACAATCAGGATAAATGTTTTTGTCCAGGCCAACGGGCTGAATAACCGGCCTTCCTGCCCGGTGAGCAGGAATACCGGTAAAAACGAAGTAATAATAATAATGGTACTCCAAAACACGCTGGGACCAACCTGTTTGGAGGATTTTTCTATAATTGACAGACGCGTTTCCTTATCCATGATTTTCTTCTTTATGTTGGGCTTCTGCCAAATGCCGGTAAGCGTTCTCTACCATCACAATGGCATCATCTACTATTACCCCAATCGATAGGGCGATACCCGTCAGCGACATAATATTGGAGGAGATGTCAAAGGCATTGAGCAGAATAAAGCCAATGGCAACCGAGAGCGGTAGTTGAATAATGATAATTAAAGCGCTGCGCCAGTGGAATAGGAAAATAAACACAATAACCGAAGCCACTATCATTTCTTCAATCAGTGTGGCTTTCACGGAGTTTACCGAATCGTTAATCAGGCCGCTGCGGTCATACACAATGTTAAACTTCACACCTTTAGGTAACCCTGCCGAAACTTCTTCCATTTTGGTTTTAACATTGGCGATGACTTCCGCGGCATTTTCGCCGTAGCGCATCACCACAATACCTCCTACCGCTTCTCCCTCGCCATTTATATCAAATATGCCTAAGCGGCTTTCACCAGTCATTTGCACGGTGGCCACATCACTAATTTTTATAGGAATAGTATTCTGGGTTACAATGGGAATATTTTCTATTTCTTCCGTGGATTTGAGATAGCCAGTTGTTTTAATAATGTACCCGATATCGCTCATTTCAAATTTGCGTCCACCACTTTCATTGTTATTGGCTCGCACGGCGGCCATTACCTCCGGAACCGACAGGTTATAATAATTTAGTTTATTAGGGTCCAATGTAACTTGGTATTGTTTCTGAAAGCCCCCGAATGATGCAATTTCACTTACACCGGCCACATTCTGGAGTGAGAATTTAACATACCAATCCTGGATGGCGCGTTGCTCGCCCAAGTCCATACCCGGCGCATCCAAGGTGTACCATAAAATATGCCCTACCCCCGTACCATCCGGGCCCAGCGTAGGAATTGCGCCTTCGGGTAGCAAACGGTTGGCATAATTCAGCCGCTCCAGTACCCGTTCACGGGCCCAATAAATATCGGTTTTGTCTTCAAAAATGACGTAAATGAAACTCATGCCGAACATCGATACGCCCCGCACATATTTCACCTGGGGCATGCCTTGCAGGTTCGTCACCAAGGGGTAGGTAACCTGGTCCTCGATGATTTGCGGGCTACGGCCCATCCACTCCGTAAAAACAATTACCTGATTTTCGGATAAATCCGGAATGGCATCAACCTTATTGGTACTTACTGAAAATACCCCCCAACCAAATAATCCGGCTGCTATCAGCAGCACAATCATGCGATTGCGGAGAGAAAATGAAATTAGTTTGCCTATCATAGCGACTTATAAATTACCTCCCGGCCTTTTAAACCGGGAGGAATAATTAAAAATTAGTGCTGGTCACCTTCCTGATGCTCATGGGTAGAATCCTGCGCAGCACCGGCTTTCTTCTCTTCCAGGTTCATTCCGCATTTCGGGCATTTCCCCGGTTCATCACTAACAACTTCCAGGTGCATGGGGCAGGTATAAGTTAGACCGGCAGCCTCTTGTTTTACTTCGGTTTGTTCTGTGGTAGTTTGCTTTTCGCTGCTGCTGTTACAGGCGGTAAAAAGGGATAAGCCGAAAACGGCTAAGCCGATGTTTAAAATAAGTGCTTTCATAAAGTGTTGAATTTTATAGATGATTTTTAAATGTAAACTTTAGCCGTAAGCATAGCCCAGCCAAAAGGTGGGATGTCCTCCGGTAAAGAATAGGCCTATGGACGTTACTTCCATAAGCTAAAAATGATAAAACAGAAAGGTAAAATCCGGGTTAATTCATATCTACAAAGCGTAGACTTAGGAAGCAGAAAAGAAGCTTAAAGTAAATGCGTAAGCCTTACTGACTAATGGAGCCAGGCCTTTCTGATGCATGAAATAATTAGAATTTTACAGTTTAGAATGCTGAATCAGCGCAGTATAGCTGTAGATTCTAAAAAAGAAGGGGCACTAAATAATAAAAGTTTGATGTAAAATGCCGATAAACCTGCCGGAAACCGGAGGTGGCAAGGTAAAATGAGGCGTTCTCTCCAGGATAGCTGGTCGGATACTTTGCGTAAAGCTTGGATACGACACTGGTTCTTTAACCAGTTTGGCTACTTGCTGAGTAGAAGAATTAAAATTTGTTTGGGATGCAATACCGCGCTGCATCACGCAGGACATTTCATTACAGGATTTGCTGGAGCCTTTAGCTGCTTTACTACAGCAACAGGATGGGTCAGAAAAAAGGCTTATAGATGTGCCTTTTTCGCCGAAACAATGCGATACCGTCACACGGAAACCCATAGTAGCCAATAATATGGTTACTATCAGGCACAGGTGAACAAATTTCTGCAATGGTTTCATCCGGAATATTAGAAATTATTTAAGTATCAAAACGTTAGCTATTCGAGATAGTTGTGTAACATTTTAATTTTGCTTACAAAAGTATAAATCATTCAGCAAATTGCTGTTATATAATTTTGGTTAAAAGTTATATAACTTGGTTGGTTTTTTAATATTGGCGGGTTCATAGAACCAGGCTCGTATGTTCGCATTTTGATTTGTACGTAGGTTAATAATAGATAAATTATTGATAACAAAAACCAGATAGCAGGGATAGGGTGAACTAGGCAGGGCACATGTTGATGATGCCGTCGGATAGAAATTCCATCCTGCTATCTACTTTCTTTAGAGCCTGAACAGTACCTGGGTCCATTTAACGAGGCCGAATCAAAAGCGAGCAAAGGCTGAGGAGAAAGTTTCTGGTTTTAAAAGCTAATTAACCTATGGAAGCTGATGTATTAAAACACGCCCTGGGCATTGATGTAGCTAAAGACACTTTAGCCATTTGCCTGGGAACATTAAAAACAGACCTGGAAAAGGAATTTATTTTTAAAGGTGATGTCGCCAATGATTCTTCCGGATTCCAGAAAATAACCGGCTGGCTAAACAAACTTAACATCCTGAAGGAGAAACTAGTGGTAGTGATGGAAGCAACCGGAGTTTACCATGAAGCATTGGCTGTGTACCTGCACCAATCTGGGTATACTGTCAGCGTAATGCAATCGGGCCGGGTAAAACGGTATGCCCAAAGCCTGGATCAGCGCTCTAAAACGGATGCCTTGGACAGCCGGATGCTGGCCATGTTGGGTTGTGAACGCAAGCTTACTAATTGGTCTCCTCCGGATAAAGCTTTCCAGCAGCTAAAAGCCTTAAGCCGGGAACGCTCTTTTTTGCTTAAAGAAAAGAATGTAGAAAATAACCGGCTGCATGCGGTAGAAACGGCTGCTTATAGCAATAAAAAAGAAGTGAAACGGTATGCCAGGCGCTTAAAACTGTTAGAGGAACAGCTGGAAGAAGTGGAGCAGGAAATGCGGGATCTGGTAGCCTCAGATGAAAAGCTGGCTCAGAAGATGCGGTACCTGGAAAGCATTCCGGGCGTATCATTCCTTTCAGCAGCCACGGTAGTGGGAGAAACCTGTGGGTTTAATGAGATAAATTCAGCTAAACAGCTCACCAGTTATGCTGGCTTTGATGTAGTGCTGAAGGAGTCGGGTAATTTTAGGGGCAGCACCAAAATAAGTAAGAAGGGCAATAAGCACATCCGTAGCATCTTGTACATGCCTTCGATGACGGCCATACGGGTGAACCCAACCTTGCGGGAATTTTACCTGCGCCTGAAACCAAACAAGGCAAAGCCCATTGTAGCATTAGTAGCCGTGCAGCGAAAACTACTTTTGCTCATGTATAGTTTGTATAAAAAAGAGGAGTTTTATTCCCCACTGCCCCAAGAAAAAACAGCAAGAGCATTAAGCCCTTGCTGCGCAGGATAGCAACACCAGGTAGGTGATTGCTTCCTAAAAATATCTGTAAATAAACTTGACTTTTAACACAGTACCTATCCGGTACAAGTCTTCGCTAGTGCTCCGGGCTTTCCCCTTCTATCCTTCCCGCAAAAAGGCAATTTAACCGTTGCTCCCAGTCAATCCGCTGCGCTCCTTTCCCAAAATCAACCGATAAATTGCCCAGCCAATCACCCAACCGGCAAAACACCGGCGAAAAAAGCGCCGGCCATTTGCCGGTTTAGCCGCTAACGAGTCTGAAACTACCGCAAGCCCACACCATTTGCTCCGGCGCTGCCTCCGCAAAACGTGCCGGCAAGCTATTGTATTCTACCCGCTTGTGAATCCGCCAGAAAAATGGCCGATCCACAAGCTAGTTGCTTTATGCAGCTAGTCGGGCAGTAGAGAAAAAAAGATTTATAATTTAGCAATTGTAAATTAATCGGTAGGTAGACCTGCTTCTTTCAAAAGGGCTCTAAGTTTTCGGTTGGCATCCCGTAACTGAATAATTCTATTTCTATACATCTCCTCTTTTTGCTCCCAAGTTAATTTTGTAAATTCTTCGTTCGTAATAACAGACGATTCGGTCATTGGATTGGATAATGGAGCTGGTGGAGGAGCAGGTGCTTGCTGATAAATTATTGTTGGCCGCGTTATAGCATTATAAAGACGGCGGTTAAAGTTTCTTCTCCGTTTTATGGCAAAAACAACTAATACAACCAATACAATAACTGTTAGCGGACCAGCAACCGGCTCCAGAAGATCGCTGAAGTCAAAATACCTGTTATCCATTGTTCTTAACTAAAATAATTACCTAACTGCCCGAATCATTTAATTCTAATTTTGTTTTACCTGTATTTATCAGGTCACAAATATCTTGCATTTCTGGAATGGAAAAGGTTTGCGTTCTTCTTTTTCGCTCCCAGGTTGGTTTTGGCATACCAATTCCTTTATATACATACACTTGCTTAATACCATTAGACTTTAAAAGTTCCGGTAATTGTTTTTGCAATTCTAAAAATTTTTTAACCGGCTCATCGGATAATTTCATGGGTTTCGATATTTACAAGCTTCAGCTGGAAAGAATAAATTTAATTCCTATTACTGATCATCCTTCCATTAAATACCGAATCTACGTAAAATGTATATAATACGATACTTATTTGGTCCTAGGTTGACCTAATTGCCTGCTCTATTTAACCTCTTAGCCCTCTGATTTAGAATAATGATTTTAAATGCACCAAAATAATTTCCTGTTTACCTATCGCCGGGTATGGTTGATTATTCTCATTTATCTAAAATGGTATCTTATTCCAAATCCCGCATGTCCCGGCCATTCGTCCAGGTGGGAATGGTTGAACATTTTACCTTTGGTGCCGGAAGCCACCAGGGAAATCCGGTTATGCAGGAAAATGTCCACCTCCAGGCCAGCCTGAGGGCCATAAATAATGCGCTCGCGCTTTGCTGAATTACTTTCCCTAGGAACTGAAACCCCTTTGGTGCTTTCATAAGAACCCATACCGCCTAAGAGCAAATGAAAATAAGCAAACTCTCCTATCCGGAAAAATTGCGGTGATAAGAATACCCGACTGCTGAAAGCCGAGTATTCTCTTTCTCCCTCTACATTACCAAATTCCCGCAAGCCGCTAACCCGCACACTGATTTTATCGGTTAGGTAGTTCAGGTAACTACCTTCGTAAAATTCCCCATTTTCCGTCCGGCCATAATGAGCACCCCAGGCGGAGATATGCTTCACGTGCCGTTGGGCCATTACCGGGGTAAGCAGGGCAAAACCAAATAAAAGTATCCAGATTAGCAGTGCCTTTTTCATCTTAATTATTCTTATTTCTGCGTTCGAGTTCTATTAATTGTTTTTGAGCAATCAGATCCGTGTACACCATTTCAGCGGCAATATGAGCCGGGCCCTTTTGCGTACTTTCGGCAATCAGCCTATCCGCTTCCTGACGCAGCTGCATTGCCCGTACCATATTTTCATTTGAGGAATTAATCATGGCCATGCGCTCCCCTTCGGTCATGGCATAGCGCCCCGGATTTTTAAGCGTAGCATTCATTTCGATGCTTTGTTCGGTCATTTCATCGGCAATTTTATAGTAATTCAGGGCTGTCTGAATCTTTTTTTTCTGATTCATTTCCTCGTAAGCATAAGCCGATACGGCTGATTCTTCCCTACGCTCAACGTATTCCGCGGAACTCATGCGGTCGTGGCCATCCGAATCACCGGAGGTACGGGAAAAAACTGAAAATATGGTTTTGATATCTTCTTCCGGATTATTGTTTTGCAAGGCCACCCGCAGGCGTTGCGCCTTGGAAAAATGTGGCATATAATGGGTGCCGGAATTGCCTCCTGACATGGCCAGCGCCCGCGCGAATAATTGCTCCGGGTTGGAAATGCGCAAATCTACAATGCTGTTTACCTTGCGTAAGTCTTCCTGAATCTGCCGTTGCAAGGCCAAACCTTCCGAAGTCAAATCCTTCACCTCTCCGGTAATTTCTTTCGTTACCCCGGCTATGGTTTTGGCATCTTTGATTACCTGATAATTCTGTACGGTTTCCGACCATTGGGCCAGGCGCTTGGCAAAATCACTGATATGTACCCCCATATGAATAGGGTCGTTTACGACAAACTGGGCGTCCGTATTATTCGGACGGAATACCAGCAGCCCGGCTGCCAGTACGGAAATAACCACTTTTTTCATACCTCACATTTTAAAATTTAACAAAACAATTAATTGGTTCCGCTACCGGTTGCCATTTGCCCCGCCGCTGCGGACGTAATTAATATCGGGTAGCCATCCGGTAACAGCACATCCCGTAACCGTTGCCGCGTTTTAGGCCGGGACACTGCATTGGCGGCAACCCGACCAGCCACTCCTACCACCGAGTTAGCGCCGGAAGCCGAGCGGTCAATGGCCGTACTGATTTCCTGCCCGGTTTGCCGCTGCATATCGTATAATCCCCGGTCAACATCTTTGGCTATTTTCTTTTCCGGGTCAATCATAATACCCGGCATGTAATTAAAATCAAAAATATCAGCCTTTACCCGCGTAGGGCCCAAACGGTCGATTTGCACCGTTACCCGGTTGGATTCTACTTTAGCAATGCCGGCAAAGGTCATATTTTTGGGGAAGGTTACCCCTGATACCACCGCATCTTCCAACAGGCGCATAATAACAACGGAGCCAGTACGGACTTTCTGTTCCCCGGATATCACGCATTTGTAAAACACATCAGGGGTAAGCGCTTCCACCTGATTATTGGTACTGGCGGAATTAAACCGGGTATTGGCGACCTTATAAGTGTTGAATCCATCGGCACCAGGTAAAGCCGCCTGCGCTTCTTTAGCCGCGTTAACCAGGCCAGGGTCCCGGTACCGTTTACCGGTGGTTTGCTCATAGACCTGCCGGGTTTGCGGCGAAGAAGAAGCCAGCATCCGCAATACTTCCTGATTGGTTTCAAAGGGAGTGCCATCGGTATCGTAAGCGGAAGCCGAAGTGCTGCGGGCAGTAGAACGGACCCCGTTCCGGGAGCGATTATTATTACGGGGAACTACTATTTGGCTCGTGCGGTATTGGCCGGTAGATTGGTCCTGAACTGTCGTTTCTATCGTATCTACCTCTAGCGCGGCCGAACGGGCTTGTTGTTCCTGTCTTTTTTGCAATTGCAACTGATAGCGCTTTCGGGCGGCTTGCCCGGCGGTATCGACCACAAAAGCATTTACTACTTCTTCTTCGGATGGGCCTGGCTGCGTATATTGGGCTTCCTGTTCTGCTTTGCGTTGTTCCTCCAGGATAGCCGAGGGGGTTTTGTTTTCCAGAATATCGGTTTTGGCCTCGGGTATGGCCTGTTCAATATTTTCTGAAGCGGCTGCCACCGGCATGGTTTTTTGTTCGGCGGCTTTCTGCGCTGATTTTAACCAGAAAAAAAGACCGGCAAAAATAAGAATTACCAATCCCAGCAGGATTTTAAACCAATGCTCTTTTACTACCTCTCCCGGGGTACGCTTCGCGCCGGTTGAAGTAGCTGCCGGCGCATCTATAAAATCATTTTCCAGTCGGTTTTCATTTACATTTTCCATAATGCTCTTTTTAAATTAGATGGAAGCTGCCCGGTTTATAACTTTAGAAGGAATGGGCAATACCAATACCCGCGCACCGTTTTGTTCCCGCAAGGTTACTTCCAGGTACCCGTTTTCTGTGGCTGCATACAATGGAATGGCATAGGTCAGATAACCCGTTGAACGTCCGTTAATATTCTGATTCAGTTCTCCGCCGGAAGGAGCCAGTGGCCGCCGGGCTTCGTTTTTCTTTTTACCCAGAAATTTCTTTTTCGAATTTTCTACCAGTTGGAAATCCGTAAAGTCAACGTTATAGTCGATGTTGGTTTTATTGATGACTTTAAAGCGCAGGTAGGTAAAATCTTTGTCATTGCGAATGTTGGCCAGCGAAAGTACCAGGTCATTTTCTACCACGGCTACCGATTGTTTTTCTTCCCGAGCTTTCCGGAGTTGGGCTAATTTACTTTCAACTACTTCCCTTTTTTCGATTGACTTATCTAGGGCTAGTTCATTACCGATTGTACTTCCTGAAAGGGCACTACCTGTACCATTATTTATGGCAGGAGTGCCTTCATTAAAGTCATATAATTGCATTACCGGGCTTGGGGTATATACTAAGCGCCCCATCCAGTATTTGGAACCGTAGCGAATCAGGATAGGTGTAGGAGCTGTATTTTTTTTCTTTGCCCGGACAAAAACGGCATTGGCTTCAATTTTAACCAGATAATTATTAGCCATACCTACATCCACCAGGGATACCGGCCCGTTGAAAACCATATAGGTAGTAGAAGAATCGGAAACTGCAATATCCGAAAGCGGATTTACTTTCTGTGCTTGTGCCGTTGATACTGCAAAAGCTAGTATAACAGCTAATAAATAGACGCTATTTTTCATAAAACTCAATTTGATTTAAAAAATTATTGACCGGGAGGAACTGCCCCTGGCGTTGCCGGCGATCCGTCAACCGGTGACGGGTTTGCATATCCGGGCGCTGATGGTACCCCTGCCCCTGCCGCAGCATCGCGCAGCTTTCGTTGTCTTTCTAATTCTTGTTGTTGTAAAAACTCTTTTTCTTCGCGGCTTACCGGCGGATTGTAGGCGATGTAATCAAAGTTCGTAATCAGCAGGCCGTAGGGGTTTTCATCGGAGCGGTCTGTTTCCACCAGGTTAAATTTGGCGGCCATGGGCAGGCTTTGCCGTTGCTGGTCACCGATAAAAATGCGCTGCTTGGTATACACCCGTCCAGAATACGGGCGGGTTTTCATATCGAGGTAAATGCTGTCTACTTCGAGTACTGACCGGGCGGAATAGCGCTGGTAATTCTGCAGCACCTGCCCCCGGTTAAAATTTTCGAAAATTCTGCGCCCTCCTGCCCCTTCAATTAAGGGTAAAGCCGCATCCAGGTTTTGTTTAAAAGTGTATTGGTCGTGGCCAAACATCGTTTTCATAAATCCCTTTACCATATTCCTAGCTTCAAAAGGGGTATGGGTATCATCCTGCACCGCCAGTGCTGCGGAAGAGCCAGAATTGGAAACCACATACACCCGCCGACCAGCATCCTGAGTTACTTTATAGAAGCCGAAACCGGCGCTGATGGCCAACACCACAAAGCCAATGATACACGCCAGAGAAATGGTGCGCATCGTTTTAAAAGAGGTATTTAAATCTTTAATCGTACTCATAAAATGAAAATTATATTACTCTAAAATTTGCCTTTATTCCTTGAATATGTTCATTAAGTCATCTTCATCATCTGTATTAGGTTTCGGAGGTATATTCTTTTGCCGAACCGTCGTTCCCAGGTTTTCCGAAGCGCCCAAGGTAGGCAGCGATGCAGAAGCAGCGTTATCTGTGCCTGTTTCACTGACAGCTTTAGGAGTTTCTACAACTGACGAGTTTTTACTTGCTGACTTATTTACCCATCTGGCAGATCCGCCAGAAGAAAACGAACTGCCGCTGGTCGAAGCAGTCGAATTGATGCTTCCATTATACCGAACCGGGGCCGTAGCTGCGCCTCCGGTGGCCATGGATGGGGCTGTAGATCCGCCAGAGAAGGCATTACTATAGCTGCCACCTCCTGAATTGCCACTACCGCCGCCACCAGGACTTCCAAAGCCCAGGGCGCGCCCCAACGCCCCGGAAACTCCGCCTCCGTAGGCTGCTGGTGACAATACTCCCACTGCAGAACCGGCTGCCCCGGCTGCCATTCCGACCGCCGCACTCATAAAGCCCTGCACCGCTGTTGAGCCAATAATATAACTGGTTAGCGTGGGTACCATACAGTACAGAATAATGAAGGAGACGGACATCAGCAGAAATTTAATATCATCCATCGACTGCCCGGGATCTGTAAGGCCTCCAAATACTCCACCCACAGTGGTATCCTGCGTGGCAAAATTGGTATAGATCAAATCCAGCAGGTTCATGGTTAATGCCCAAAACTGCACGGCAATAAAATTCTGGAGCCATTTACCGGCTAATCCGGAAAAGGCCGGAATAACTGAAAGGCAAATGGTAATTGGGCCAATCACATAAAGGAATCCTAATACAAACTGTCTGATAAAAAGTACTATTTGCCGTACCAACATTACCGTTGTACTTGTAAAGAACTGGGTGATGATATGCATTATTGAAAAATTGGCAATACTATTATAGATTTTGGCGTACCAGGTTCCCCCTTGTTCTACCACATCTGCCGGGGCAATATTATCTGATTGCGCTGCGGCGGCAATACCCGGTGGCGTAGTCAGTTTTTGTAAGGCTACGCCCACATTTTCCGAACCATCGAACAAAGCAGTAACGCCTTTGATACCTGCTCCCAGGATATTCATTAAATCCTGGTAAAAGAAAAGCAACAGGAATAAGGCTAAGGCTTTTACAATAGGTGAGAAATCAATCTGCAAACCATGACCGGAAAGGTAACCGCGCCCGATGGAGATAATCAGGGCAATGCTCATAAACGTAGGCGTAATAAAACGGCAGACATCTAACACCGTCTCCAGGGAACGGTCACAAGCCCGTAGAAAATCATCATTGATTCCATGAGCCACAAAGAGTAATTTCATTTCCATATTATTTTCCTAATAAGCCTGCCCGTTTATCCTCTGTGTATTGCTCCACCGCATAGTCCAGGCGTTGCTCGGTAAATGTTTCAAATACCGGGTATCCGTTTTCGGTTTTAACTTTGCCGTTTTTGTCGATGACAAACCGCTTATGCTGCTGCTGGTAGCGCTTGACTAAGCGGTTCAGATGGTTCCGTTCCAGCGGCTTAGAACTTAAAATGGCACTTAATTCCGGAGCTGCTTCCAGGATATACACCTTTCCCTTTGAGCCCTGCTTGATGAAGAACTCCCGGAAATCCGCCGTGGACCGGACAGATTTAATTAAATCCATTTCGTGGTTGGTGAAGCCCAGCGGGGTTTGCAATTGGGAAAGAGAATCCGGATTGGCGTGACGCAGGATAATTTTGGTAGAACTGTTATTAATCAGCGCGTATCCAATTTTGCTTTCTACAATTTCCCCGATGCCCTGGGTGATGATGGTGATGGAGCCATTGGTTTTCCTGATGGTGCGGTACATGGAAACAATAAAGTCTTCCATCACCCCGCCGGATAGCATCGCCCAGGCTTCATCTAAAGCAATGTATTTGATATCATCCGGAAATTTGCGGAATAAATCCAGGGATAGCTCGGTAATGAGCATGGCCACCACGGGATATAAATCCGGGTCGGTTTTTACCTTGGCCAGGTCAAAACAGATTAAACGGTATTCCGAAAGCTCGACGTCCTGTTGGGCATTTAAAACTTTCTCATAACGGCCACCTTCGGTAAATTGCGCCAGCACCAAAAAGAATTGATGGATATCAAAATAATGCATATCCTTTTTGTACTGGCTGCGCATTTCTTCCCTACCGTCCGGTACTTCCGGGTTAGCCTGCATATTGGCATCAAAGTGGCGGATAAAGCGCACGAAACCTGCCATCCCCGGCATTTCTTCATCGGCCTGCCCGGCATTTCCTTCGGTGTTCAGGTACTGGTAATACTGAATCAGAAAGCGGCTTAAAATGGCCCTTTCCGATTTATTCAAGGGAGCGCTGTCGGCCCCGCCTTTCCAGAGTACCGCCAGTAAGGCCAGGTGAAAATTTATTTTCTCGTCGGTATAGACCCATTGGTGGCCATCCGGGGAGCGGGGTACCAGAAAGGGATTGAATTGGATCGGGTTTTCCGGGTCGTATTCGAAATAAGTATTTTCAAAATCCGCCCCGTTTAGCGATTGTACTACATTGCGGTAGGTACCACCAATATCAATGAGAATTTGCCGGGCTTTCCGTTCGTGGCGCTGCACGACAATGTAGCCAAACGTATAGCTTTTACCCGAGCCGGATGGGCCAATGACAATGGCATTCTGGTTATCTAAGTCCGTATTAAATAAATTGACCTGGAGCAGGTTGCGGTTGCGGTCGCAGAAGTACTCTCCTACCCTATCGTTTTTATAGGTGGCCGTCCAATGTATGTAACATACGCCCCGGTCGGCAGTGGTGGTCAGCCATCTATCCGGCACCTGGTAGATATTGCCAGGTAGCAAGCCAAAATACAGCGGTAGGGCTAAATAGGATTCGACGACGCTTTCCGTGCCGAATATATACCGGAAAGCGGCCATAGTTTTCTCGATATTTTCTTTCCGAATAATGTCATTTGTTTCCCAAAGAATTACTGAAACATGTAAGCCGAGAATCTGCTTGTTTTCCGCCCGGACTTCGGCGGTGAATTGTTCAATTTCAAGGGCCCGTAGCTGGTTATCCTGGGTGGCCAGCCGGGAAAGCGAATTATTCAGTTTCCGGTCCGTATCCAGGCTGGAGAGCGCTGCACGGGTATCCTGGATAATAAAGGCCTGCGTTAAAATATGCGGGCACTGTAGAAAGTTGGTAAGTGGGTACAGCATGGGGGCCGTAACGCCGTAGGCATTGCGTACCGCCGGGAATTGCTCACTGCCCTGCCCCACCATGGAAATAACATTTACCTTATTTTCCCCTACGGCCAGGGTACCCAGCGTATTGGATATTTCCCGCTCCTGCCGTTTAGGTACATAATCGAAATTGAGATTAAAATACTGGTGGTACAGTGCCCTGATTTCTTCCGTATCCAATCGCATCAGCTCCACGTCCCCGGTTCCGGATAAACCCGACGCAAATTCCTGGGCAGCCGCTTCGGCTATTTCCAGGGTGTGCAGAAGATTTTCAAAAGGATTTTTTAGCATGGCCTCCCCCATCCGGGAAACCAGTGCATTCAAGGCATTCGTTTTAACCGGTTTTATTTCGGCCGGAGCAAAACTTAGAAATACATAGGATTTTTGGAACAGCACCAGCCTTTCAAAGAAGTGCTTATTCATTTTTCCTTCGAAATAAGTTTGCTCTTTTTTATCTTCCCGGTAGGGCCGGTCATAGTAAATATCAGTTTTCTGAACAATGGTATTGACCGGCAGCGGGCGTAATACGCCCATCAATGCTGCATTGAAGGCCGTAAAGTCCTGTTGGGTCCAGGCTTCCATTTCTGCCGGCTCAATGGCAAAACCAATCGCCACCCGCCCATCTTTGAAAATAACCTTATTATCTTCAAAGGAATGTACCGGCATGACCTTATCAAAGGGTACGGTTTTTTCTTTTTTCATCTTTCTTTGCAGCTACAGGGATAGAGCCGACGGAAATACGCCGGGGTTGCACATATCGGAAAGAAAGCCAGCCGACCAGGAAGCCGGGTGGATGGGTTTTGGTTAAAAAGCGCATGACCAGGATTAAACCTACTTCAAGGAGGAACACGGCCAAATAAACTAACCGGGGAATGGATACCAGCATGTTCAGGAAGCCCAGCAGCAAAACGGAACCGATAAAGAGGCCGACAGCCAACCCCAGGTCCATAATGTTCATCCCTAAGACCTGCGCCGGTTTTTCGATACTTTTATAGGAGCGCATACCCGCAGAAATTTATCTTACACCACCTTCGCCGCCAACAGTTCCTACTAGATCATCTTTAAAGAACTGGAAGCCAAACCATAAAATTACCCCGCCCACGAGCCAACCTAAGGAAGAAAGCGCATCCGGAGCGCCATTTATAAATTTCATGACTACCCGGATTAACCCAATCACCAGGATAATTGAGAAAACTACCTGTACAATGGTAATGATGGTTTCCTGGACCCCTTCCAGGGCCGCAGCGGTTCCACCCTGCGCCATTGCCTGCTGCATATAAGCCAGGCTCATGGCAGTGGCCATTAGTCTTTTTTCCCACGGAGAGGCTTGATAATGGGAGCCTTTACTAATAAGGTTTTGAAGTGTATCGGAGGTTTGTGCCACTTGGCCAGCCATCCTGTTGTAGATTTCGGTTAACATGGTTTAATATTTAAATTGTAGAATTTATACAGAAATGGGGTGCTTAATCCCAAGTAAAAGCCGTTTTTAAGGAGTTTGCAATTGCAAATTGATAGGAGGAACCATAAAATATTTAACTGGGGATGTTAATTTTAAAGCCATCGCTAAAAATTACAATTGTTAAATTTTTATCTGTCAGCACCGCCCTTAGGAGGAGGCACTTTAACAGGGGAATCCGGTGAGAATAATTCACCCACTCCTGCTTTAGCGGAACCGGTACTGTTTTTTAATTCAGCCCGTCGCCGCCTTTTTAAGGCAATTTCAGCTTCCCTGTTTTTTTTGTCGTTGTCCGTTGGTGCCGGTGCTGTCAAGGGGTTATGAAAGAGAGATTGCGCGGGACCTTCTGCCTGCTCAATTTCTGGAGCGCCGTCTGTTGTAATGGAATGCCTAACACCAGGCTCTAAGGCCGTCTCATTACTACCAGTCGGTATAGCATCATTCTTAACTTTATCATGATTCGGGCTATTTTCAATTTCGGGGAAAAAATCTTCTTCCAAATTCCCAAAATCTATAGCCGTTTCAGAATCTGTTTTGGATTTTACATATCCTTCCTCACTTACTAATTCCTTTAAAATTGGGCTGCCTTCCCCATTCGGGCAAACTTCCCTTATTTTAGCATCAGGAATTATATAGTCAGAAAATTTATAATTAAAGGTTTTTAACCCTTTGTAATTGCTCCGCTTCGTTAAAGTAGGTTTTTCATTCTTGCCACTTCCTAAAAATCGCCATCCAAGTAAGCCAATTAATAGCATTACCGGAATTAGGATAAAACCAATAATATATACTGGCGGAGCCATATTGATTCCTTTAACGGGTTAGTTGCTATGAAGTTGTGTAATTATGGTGTTAAAGTTGTGAAAATATTGTTTAGCCTAGCCTAGTAGATTTAAAACTTAGGTTAAGGTTATGCGTTTCTTATAATGTAGTTATGTAAAAGTTAATATGATTAGCGAAAAGAGGATTTATCGGAGAATTTATTTTTATTTATTAATATAATTATTTACATTAGAAGCATTTAATAGGGCTCAATTGTAAAGCTATTAAACCTTATTGATATTGGTAGGTTTGCAATTGTAAAAACGTTCTTTAGTATGTCTTCTTCTGTTGCTACTGCCCCTTGGGGTTTTCCTAATCCGGATTTATCTGTAGGGTATACAGAGGTGCTGCGGTATATTCAATATCGGTTGAAGGTATTAGGTCATGGCCAATTGAAGGCATTTTGTAACCAGTTTAAATTTTCTTATAATACCGTGGTTAACCTGAAAAACGGTACTTCCAAAAGAAAAGAATACCTACAGTTGCAAAAAATATTGAGTGCCCTATCTTTTGATACTACTGCTTCGCTCAATCCTTTGGCCACCTCGGAAGAAAACAAATACTTATACTTGTTTGCCGGAATAGAGGAACTAAATAAATTTAAAGAGCAGTTAGCTTATATCGACCAAATAACCCCTCCCTCCTCTCGCTGAAAGCCAGGTTGGCTTTTTATTTTTTACGTCTTAGCGGTGCTCACCGCTATTTGCATTTTAAAGAATTCTTATAAATTTAATGTGCACCGAGATATGGAACAAAAACTAATTGAAAATGACCCTCAGGAATTAGAGCGATTTAAACAAACAATTGATTTAGTCGGATATGCGCAAAAGCAAGGCTACCAGTTAAAGGAACAAGGTAAGCGCGGCGATTGGCAGCACCTGGAAAATAATGGGGAACATATCATTGTTTCCAGAAAAGATGATAAGCAAATTTATTTTAATCCAGGTGACGACCGGGACAAGGGCAGTATCATTGATTTTGTAAAAACCAGGGAAAATAAGAGCCTGGGAGAAGTCCGGCAGCATTTACGGGCCTATCTAAACGAAACTCCGGAACCCCAAAGCTCCGTGTCTACCACACATCAAAACAACTTATCTGAAAGAAGCCTGGAGAAGTCCGCTAAATCATTGATAGAGATTGAAACTGAAGAGGAAAAACGGACCCGGCTGATTGCCGAAGTATTGGGGGTAAAAAAGGAATTATCAGACCGCCATTACTTGCATAGCCGGTCTCTTTCCGACGAAACTATTGATAGCCCGGCTTTCAAAGGGCGGATATTTACAACAGAAAAGAACGAGCATGGTTTTCGAAATACCGCCTTTCCGCTTTATAATGAAAATGGCCTTGCCAGTGTTGAGCAAAAGAATACCGGCTTTAAAAATTTGCTGGAACTACCCAAAGACGGGATTTGGGTTTCATATCCCACCCAGGGGAAAGATACGCCAATTGAAAGGTTGGTCGTAAGTGAAAGTGCGATTGATTCCCTAAGCTACCACCAGCTGCATCAGGACGGTAAAAACACTATGTACATCGCAACGGCAGGAACCGTTACAGAAAGACAAATTGAATTGATACAGCGTGTAATTGATAAGCAAAATCCAACGGAATTGATTTTAGCCAATGATAGAGACGCCGGAGGTAGGAAATTTAACATTAATTATCTGAATGATTTACAGCCGGCAAGAGCTTTTAAAGAGGTTGCTGACCAGGCAGCTTATTCGGAAAGCAGCCGCCCTATACAATGGCATGCAACTGCCGGTAGATACCATACTAATTTGAGGGTGGAGTATCAGCATCAGAATAGCGAAGAAGGTCAGGAGCGCATTAAAAATATGGTTCATCAGGTAGGCCGTATAAATGCAGGGCAAGATGAACCAAGCATTGAAATGAAAGTTCAGCGAACAACGGAAAAAGATACGGTTATAAAATTGAGCGTAGCTAAAGCTGATACAGCTCAGTTGGAAATAATTAGCCAGGAATTATATCGGCAAAGGGAACAGCTGCGGCCGGAGGTAGAAAGGCACCCAAGCAATTTTGTTCGTGTAGCATATCCGTTGGCAAAAGATTTTAACCGGGACTTAGAATTAACCCGACAAGGATTAACAACTGAACAAATCCGGGAGCAGGTCCGCAAAGACGAGCAGGAGCGCGAAACGCAGCGTATAGTGAAAGAGCAACAACGAGCCACTTTACTTAACCAGGAACAAGCGCAGATCCGCGTACAACCATTAGCTCCGGATAATAGAAGGCAGGAGAAGGAAATGGAACTGTTAAATGCTCCAGCAGCATTGGCAGGTAATGACCCTGGTAGTGAAAAGCAAGTAATTGTGAAAATACAGGAAGTTGATAAAGGTTCAGGCGTAAAAGGCCAGGCTGAGGCGGTAAAAGATACGTTGGAGCGAAGTGGGGCCAACGTGGGAGACATAAAAAGTCAGGTTGAAAGTGGCCTTAAAAATTCAGAAATGAAAGTTTCTTATCATCTGAATGACCCGAAAATAGGC
This sequence comes from Adhaeribacter aquaticus DSM 16391, assembly GCF_000473365.1. Classification (GTDB taxonomy): domain Bacteria; phylum Bacteroidota; class Bacteroidia; order Cytophagales; family Hymenobacteraceae; genus Adhaeribacter; species Adhaeribacter aquaticus. The sequence goes on along the minus strand of NZ_AXBK01000002.1, from coordinate 56,714 downwards.
AAGATTTCCCAAGCAATAGAGGCCGTAGGGAGTCAAAAGGGTAATACTGTTATCGAGCATACAACGGACCGGGCTAAAAGAAAAGATGCCGCTCAAAAGGTAGAGCTGTCGCGCCCAAGTCAGCAAGAAATAAGTCGTTAATAGTTTAGAAAGTCTTAATTAAAAATAGGGCTTTATTATAAGTATAAGTATGATTTCCTCTAATTCTAGGTAGTAAGGGACTTTTTCCCCTACTGCCCTTTTCATTTTTACGTGGGCGTTGCCTACAGCCGGGCTACTCCCCTGCGGCGGCCACCTATAAAACCGGAGCAAAAACCGGTTATATGCAGACAAGTGGCCGGTATCCCTAACGCGAGGCCTTAACTGAAAGTCGGGTAGCGCCATGTAGAAATGGGGATGTTGGTTCCGTTACCCTTCACCTGCAGCCCCATTTCTACACCGCCCTCCCCTTCCTGATGAGAGAAATTTTAATTCGGTGCCAGGCCGATTTGCAAAAAGGCAAACCCGCCCGGCCTGTTGTTTTACCGGCATTAGCCGGATCAGCCATCAGAGGGCAGGATAAACCTATCCGGGAGGCAACCATTCTAGTTTACCTTTATGGACCCTCCCGGACAGCATTACCCTGCTCCTACCCTATTTAAAAAAGAAAAAGCAAATGGAGCGCTCGCAAAAATGACGAATTCACCATTTGCCAGGAAAAGGGGCGGCCGGGGAAAAATGTTTAAAAATTAGAAATCTGGAGTTTGGAACGGGGAAGGCAAAAAAATAGGTGAGCCAATCCACCCACCTATTTCTTTCTTTTAAGCCAATTCTTATAAAGCCAGGGCAGCAATATTGTTAAAGGCTTTCTGGTCGGCTTTGAACCGTTCATTGATGGTCAGCGCTGATTTGCCATTAAATAGAGCATAGTTGGCGGCATTGTACACGAGCCATAAGTTGGCTTCGGTTTCCAATAGTTTTTCTTCCTCCCGTAACCGCTCTACGGCCAGCGTAGCCAATTTTTTAGGTAATCCGGATTCACCTATAACTTGCTGGATAGCGGCATCCGTAGGCATCGCTACCTGAACTAATTTGTTATAAACCGAGCCGGTAACAGAATCTTTTTGAGATACAAAATTTCGCAAGATATTAGTTAAATGTTCCTGAAAGAATTCCAGGTTTAGCCCTTTATGGTGGAAGGTTTCGGCCAGGATTTTTTCTTCTTTTTTAATGCGTTCAATGTTTACGTGTTCCACTTTCTCTTTCAACGCATCCAGGTATTTTTTCGGTTGCCCATTTGCCAGCCAATTAAAATATTCTTCATAGGTCATAAATTCATCGGCCCAGCCCATTAAGCCATTGGAACAAATCTGACGGTAATAAGATACTTTTACTTTTTCTTCATTGGTAGATTCAATAGAAGAACCTTGAATATTAAAAGGGCTTTTGCCGGTGTAAGAATTATTAATGATTAAATTTTTATAAATCCGCTCCTCTCCCACTTTTAAACTATCCGGCAAAATTATATTAATACTAAAGTCACCACGGGAGGAGTACCGGGCATCAATTTTATAATCTACTGCTACGCTATCCACGACGGAGCGGAGTAAATCATTTGAAATTAAGGTATATTCATCACTCTGTAAGGCAAAAATGTGTTGAGTACCGTCCGGCATAGAACCTACAATTGCCCGTTGGCGATCTGATGGCAATAAATTATAATTGCCTGGTAATAAAGTTTGCAACTTTTCCTCTTTTACCGGAAAACAGATGGCATCCCAGTTATTTGCTTTCTCCAGATTCGTGCTTTGAGTTGACATGATTTCTAATTTTTATAATTTGAGTATTTAACAATTGTTAAATTATGTATATAATATAATACGAAAAAGTATCAAAAAAGATACAATAAATATTATCTATTTTAACTTATTATAGGGTAAAAATTAGAAAGAGATATTGGGTATGAGCAAGCGAAGGAATTGATTTTGCAATTGTAAAATTTAAAATTTATTTGGCTTGAAATTCTTAGACTAATTTTTCAATTGCAATTTTATAAATACATTCAAATAGTCTGTACTAATTGAAGCTAAGATTATTATCTTGTTTTATGTTTTTCACTGATGAAACCTAGCTTTTCACTGATGAAACCTAGCTTTTAAACTAAACCGGCAATTTTCAGGAATAAACCTCCTGCGTTTTTGGTTGCTTTAATTTTATCGGTTTTCAATTTATAACTGTACTGAAATAATTTGTTCAGTAAATCTTCATCGTATAATATTTTATTTACCAATTTTTCTTCAATGATATTCAAGCTATCCAGGATAGTGCGGGCATTTTGCTTACGCACATCATCTGTCGGCAGCTCAAAGGGGAGCGGTAACTGCTGAACAGTCTGCTTATTTACATAAAACCGGATGTGGGTAAAATTACGTCCTTTCTTGGTCATGACGTAACTGATGCGCAAATCCGTAAATTTATTAATTTGTTCTACGGCAATGTCCAGGACATTTTTCTTAAATAAAGAAATAGACGAGTATTGCTCTTTTTCTTTGTTTTTTGGGTCTTTTAAGTGGAGAATAACCTTTAAATCATCAATAGAATAGATTTTCGTTTCCCCAATGTCCTTCCACTGGCTGGCAATCTGGTAAATGCGTTTAGCCCATTTACTGGGTAGCATAAACGCGGCCTGGAGCTGGAAGCTGGTGAAATTGTTTTTTAAATCGATTAAATAAGGCCGGATGTTTTCGGATATCTCCAGTTCAATCATGCCTTCTCCCTTCCGGTGCAGCGCTGAAGCCAGTAAACCTACCTGCAAGACGGTTTTGTTATCCTCAAATACGTATTCTCGGCTGCGGAGGGCTGAAGTTGCTTCCAGGAACTGGCCGTGGTGCCATTGCCGGCCGGTTGCTTCCTGTAGTTCTTTTACCGAAATTTGGTATTTAGTGCCCGGTTTATCATCCGCCCGTAATTTGGAAAGCAGGAAAAAGGAAATATCCATTTCAATGGCAGACATTTCATAACGCGCGGTAGTTATGGCGTTATGTTGCCGGATTTCCAGCTTGTGCGGCTCCTGTTCCCTTGTTAATTCTTTAGACATGGGATTACTACCCTAAATTGTACAACATTGCAACAAATATAGTAAAGAAACCAGATAAAACAAGTATAAAAAAATACACTAGCTTTTCACTGATAAAACCTTGCTTTTATGCTTATTAAACCTAGCTTTTGAAGGATTAAACCTAGTTCTAGACTGATGAAACCTTGCTTTTCACTGATGAAACCTAGCTTAAATCGCTTGTAACCCATTGATAATTAAATAACTACAGCCCCTGCAAATACTATACAAATATTTAAAATACTACAAGTTTGTAGTTAAAAGGAAAAGGCTTTTAAGGATTTGGTTCGACCGAAATTAATAAAAAAAAGAGAAAAGCAACAAATGATCAGATAAAGTAAAGGAATTGCGCGCGCAAATTGCATTATTTAAATAAAAAATATAAGTATTATGTTTAAAAGCTAGTTTTCATCAGTTGATCCGGTGCTTGTGCCGGAGATTGCTAAATTATTTAGTAACAGACGTTTGAAAGTGTCTCTGTGACTGATAAAACCTAGCTTTTGGCTGATGAAAACTAGCTTTAACTCTAAAAAATCATATAATTTACTATTAATTTGTAAATTACTGAGATAAAAACTAGCTTTTGTCATCCAGGGATTATCTATCAGACCGGGTCCGGCTAATTTTTCCGGTTTTGACTAAGTGCTTTTCGTATAATTTAAAAGCTTCCTGGGCATAATCCGTTAAATTTTTCGGTCCGTCGGTGCCATTTAATTGAACCAGGTTAAATTTCGCATCCAGCCATAAAGAATTTAATAAACGTACATTCTTCGTTTCTTCCGGGATATTTTCTACCACGGGCGGGTGTTGTCGGTTAGACGCTTTACTTTTCGTACTGTTCGTTACCGTAGCCGGTACATCAGCCGTTAATGCGGTCGCTTCCGGAGAATTTGTAAGCTCCTCCCCTCCCCTACTATTATTTTCAGGTTCAGGTTCCGCTGGTGGAATAACTTTTTCCGGTTCCATAATACTAGGTTCGACTGGGGCAACGGCTGCACTTTTGGTCATGGCCTCCCCTGCCATCGTGGAGCGGGCTGCATCCCTGGAAGCTTGCGGCACGATGATGCGGGCTTTCCCGAATTTTGGAGTACCTGGTTTCTTAACCTGATTTTTTTCCGGTGAATCGGAAAGGTTTTTATCTTGCTCAGCCATTTTCTTATTCTGTTATTGTTTTAACCGGTAATTCCATGCGTTCAATTAATTCATTACAAATGGCATGTATTTCTTCCGCCACATGCTTATCCCCGCCCACGTACCGCAGATATGCCGGAGTAGTGAGGCTATATAAGGTTGAGGCTCTTTTGTATGCAGCCCGATAGCTAAGCGATGATTTAAGACGGGTTAACCCCAGCGCATCCACATATTCATCCATTTCCTGCTCTTCTTTGTTATTTGACCGCTTCGTAGAAATACCAAAATATTCAAATGGAATTTCAGCTTTATCCGCTTCTACCTTAATGGTGTGTAAGATATTCATAAATTCGGCGGTACTGGCCCGGTCGAGGTAATCAGCAACTAAGGGAACAATCACCGCATCACAGGCCGTCAAGGCATTAAATACATCGTCACCATCGGCCCGGCCTGGTACATCAATAAATACCAAATCGTAATCATTTTCCGGGTTATCAATAAAATCAAATATCCCACCCAAGGCAATGGAAAATATATCAAAAGGATATGCTGCCTCCGGATTGGATTCTTTTAGCAATTGTAAACTCTCTTCATCAATTTGATTTCGGGTTTTTACAATACTTTGCTGGTAATCACAATCCAGGACAGCAATTTTTAGTTTATAGTCAATGGCCAGCGCTGCCGCCAGAATCAATGTTAATGTTGATTTTCCTGAACCACCCTTCTGGGTGGCAAAACTTACTATTTTCATAACTGAATTTAAATCCCTATATCCAACCTTTTTAAATCCTGAAATTTATATTTCAGTTCACAAATCTATAAAATTATAAGTTTATAGCAATATAAGAGTTCGGTTCTATAGAAATATAATCAAATAATATTATAATCTTATAGAAGGATAAATATGAATAATGATAATTGTATAGTGTTATAATTTTATATATATGTTATTTTATAACTTTATAAAAATGACTAGCTATATAATTATAAAATTATACAATAACACTATTATTATTCTATACCCTTATAGTTATAGCTAATTATGCTTTTATAAAACAATAATTTTATAACAATGAATTATTATAAAACTTTAATATTATACAATTATAATTATGCATATTTATAATAGTATAATGTAATAAGTTTATAAAATTATAAGATAATATGGTTATAATTATGCCGTGTTATAGGAATGTTAAATTATGCTATTATAATTCTATAAGAGTGCTGGAATTTAAATTAAATTTTGCGTATGATGGAGTATTATAATCTTATAATTGTATAACATTATAAAAATGGAAAAAGTTTTGAATTATTCCTGGTGTTATAACTTTATAAAAATGTTAAAATATAATCTTATAAGATATTACATCTTCCATTTGGGGCTATAGAGGCCTGTACAGAGCATTCAAGGATAATTTCTTTTTCTTAGCAAGGATAATTTCTTTTTCTTAGCAAGAAGAGCATTGCAAATGCAATTCTAACGAATTGATTTATAATTGCTTGTATTTAAGCAGAGCTTAAAATTGTAGAAATTAAAAACTAAGATGTTAAAAATCAGTATTCTATTGTAGAAAAGGTAAAGTAATCTGTCTTGATTTAAAGGATATGACGAAGCACGAAGGAAGTACGACCACCGCCCGAATTCACGCCGATACGCATCATTTATTAATCAAAGAATCGAAACGTTTGGGATTAACTGCGGTCGAATATGTAGATGCCGCGGTTAGTTATTTTGGGGTACGAGGTTTAAATCCAGTGGAAATTGAAGCCAGGGAAGGAGCGTTAATCATGCAGGATATCAAACGCCTGGGAGACCGGATTTTTGGGTATATGCAAGAGCAGGAGCGAGGTTTGTTTGTCATTATGTTGGAAGAAATGATTCGTTCCCGGGTAACCACTGACCGGGTATTGCGTTTGCAGGAAGTTATTTTGAGCACCTTTCAGGACGATGATTTGCGCAAAAATAAAGATAAAATTAAAACGTTACGGGCGCAAAACGACGAAGCCATTAATGGGCAGTTGAAAATTATTTTTGATTCTGCCAAAGAAATTGCCCCCGGAAAGTTAAAGAAGAAAGAATAAGTACATTAGGTTTTAAGCAATCTATAAGGTATGTACATCAAGCTCATTAATCCAAAAACCCATGGTTTAGCAGCTTACAATAATAATGGAAGTAGCCTGCAAACTTTGAACTATTTAGTGCAGGAAGCCAAACGAGAGCAGGAGAATTCGGACATTTTCTTTAATCAGGAAGAAGATAAATTAACATCTGAACAGGTAAGGCAGGACATCGATACCAATGTAAAAGGGCTGTCGGGAAAGGATGCAAAGTTTTATTCCCTTATCATCAGTCCCAGCGCGGATGAACTTTCGCATATCAAAAATGATGAACAACTCCTAAAATTTTACACGCGCCAGGTGATGGAGCTGTATGCTCAAAATTATAAGTTAAAGGAGGACCGGCAACTTACTTCTCAGAATTTAGTTTGGGGTGCAGCTATTCACCATTACCGGAGTTACCGGGGAACAGATAAAGAGGTATTGGCCGGTACGGCAAAAGTTGGAGAAAAACGGCCGGGATTGCAAACCCATGTTCATGTTATTGTGAGTGCCCGGGACCGGGAACAAAAAATTACGTTAAATCCGAATGCAAGAAAGGAGCGGTTTAATTTAATAGACTGGCAACGTAAATCCGGACAACTCTTTGAAAAACATTTTAGATACACTGCCCAGGAGAAAGAAAAGATTAAGGTTAAGCAGCGCGACCCCAGCCGGGATGCGGTCCGGGCTCTCCGTATTCGGGAGCGAGTTAACATAATTAATACAATTGTGCCACCAGCGCAGCGACTTGATGCGGAACGAGTGAATAATATAGCTAATGGTCGTAATTACGATAAAACATTTTATCGTTCTTTAAACAGGGTAGAACTGAAAGCTCAACAAGGTAAACCGATTGATAATGCTTACCACTTGCTGGAAACTGGACGGGAGCAAAATAAATCTACCAGTGCACCTACCCGGAATCTGATATATGCGTTACAGCAGGCTCTTCATTCTGGTACTAATTCGAACACTAAAACCGAGGAGATAGGGGAGGGGAAACGACCCAAAAAAGGAGAAATCGAAATTGATTAGCCGGGTATTAAGGACTTCCATTTTGCAAATGTTAAATTATAAAGCATAAAATTTAATAGTAGGAGTAACCCAAATTAAAAGTATTCGTGATTAGAAAGATTTACCAGGTGCCGCAGATCCGCAATAATTTAAATCTGGCCTAGGTATTCAATTTTAATAGTATGCTTCTGTTATGCTTACATCAAAATCAGCATCCCAAACCCAAAGTCTTTTTTTAATTATAGGATTAATATTGCTGGTGATTTTGTATGGTGATTTTTATGTTTTGACCCACCAAAATGAAATTATTGAACTTCGGGCCTGGCGGAATACAAATCCTGAATTAACACCAAAGCAGAAGGCGGTAGCACGCCAATTGCAACTAAAACAACAATTAGCTAAACGGAAACAAATACATCAGGGCAAGGCAAGCTTACCGGTAGCTGATAAATCAAAGCATTCCAAGCCGATGCCGGTCCAAACTAAATTGGGAGTTAAGCAAAAATTACTTTTAAAAGCAGATGGTTTTTACCGTAAAGCTGGTACCTGCCTTCGGCTTATTATTTTGACAGCGGCTCTTTTTCTATTTTTTGTGCCAAAAGCGCCAGCCAGGAAAGCAGGTATGGCCAAACCAAAACGAATTTCTGGGAAAAGTAAAAATCTAATTTTTCTAATTTGTGGGGGCTTTTATTTATTAGGGGGGTATTTTCTTTTAACAATTGCAAAATTTACCCCTGATTTTATTCTGTACGGGTATCCCGCAGCAATATTCCTGGGCATTGCCTGCCCGCTAGTGGCAGGTTTAGTCCAGGCAAGAAATAAACAACCTGAATTCGGTTTGACTACCCAGCGGAAAAAAATTGATTCTGAAAGCGGGTTTAGCTTGCCAACCCAGGAAGGAGGTTTTATTAATGTGCCAAATGCCTTTCGGGGAACGTTGGTATTAGGGGGAGCCGGAGCTGGTAAGACCTTTAGTATCGGGGAACCAGTAATTGAACAACTAGCCGCTAAAAATTGGGCTGGACTGATTTATGATTTTAAGTTTCCGGTTCTGGCAGAGGTAGCCCAAAGAGCCTTAACCTTGGCTTCTCAAAATGGAGACAATGAACCAGCGGTGGAATTACATATTATTAATTTCCGGGATTTAACCCGAACCCAGCGCCTGAATCCGTTACGTCCGGAGGAAATGCCGGTAGTGGCCTTTGCCGAAGAATATAGCCGGGCAATAATCAATAATCTTAATACCAATACCATTAAGAATTCCGGCGAATTTTTCAGTACCTCGGCTATTGCTTATTTAACGGCTATTATCTGGTTTTACCGCAAAAACTATCCTGTGCATTGCACCATTCCGCATGTAGTGGCCACCGCCTTGCATAAAGATTTCAGGCACGTTCTTTCTATGCTAGATACTGATATCGAGTGTGGCGATATGGTGCGGAGCCTGATAACCGCTGTAGAGCAGAAAGCCGAAAAACAGATTGCCGGGGTAGTAGCTACATTACAAATTATCCTGAGCCGTATTAACAGCCCGGAAATTGTTTGGGTATTAACGCCTGATGAAAGTAAAGGGGAGGGTTTTTCGTTAAATCTAAACGACCCGAAGCAGCCTAAATTACTGTGCATCGGCAATGACCCCACCCTGAAAGATACCTTTTCTCCGGTAATCAGTTGCATTATTACAGTGGCCTTAAAACTTATGAACCAGCAGCGTAAGCACCCCAGCTATGTTTTCTTGGATGAGGCAGCAACGATTTATGTGCCGGGATTGGAAGTCATTCCGGCAACCGCCCGGAGCAATAAAATTGCCACGATTTACATGAGCCAGGATTTAAGCCAGATGGTAGATGCGTATGGTCGTGATAAAATGCAGGTTATGATAAGTAACTTAAATAACTGGTTTATCGGGAAAGTAAATAATATGGAAACAGCAGAACTGATTTCTAAAATTGTAGGGCGGGAAGATAAACAAATGATTTCTACCAGCAGCGGCAGTAGCACCGGCGGTACCGGCCACCGGAACCGGAGCCAGAACGAAAGTATTAGTTACCAGGAACGTAATTTGGTCCGGATACAGGATGCTGTCAGTTTAGAACAAGGCGAATTTATCGGGCAAACCGTTGAAACGGACCTCGTTTTTTTTCAGGGTACGATTGACCGGAGCGATGCCCCGACCGAGGTACACACTTTGGAGCCATTTGCGGTTTTTTCGGGCGAGGAAGAAGATATTAATGAGGAGGTTCAAAAGCAGATAATCCAGGCAAATTTTCAAAAGGTACGCGACCAAGTAAAGGAAACGGTAGAAATGTATCCCAATATGTTTGCTGTAACCGAAGAGTGACAAGCTAATTCGGCTATTTTGGGCTAGTTACTCTGGCCTTTTTTTCGTATATTGAATAACATAGAAAGATCAAAAATAGAATGGAAAACCGCAATTGGATACCCGGTGGCACCTTTTTTAAACCAGCACCTTTAGGATTAAGCATCGAGGAATTAGAAGAAAGGGCGCGGAGAGAAAGCTCCGCCAATCATGGAATTGCTTTGGTAATGAGCAATGGACCCAAACCTAGTGAGGAAGCTATAGCCATCATGCAGAAATATGTGGATGGTGAATGTACATTGGAAGAAGTTCTTGCTGAAACTCTAAAACTTCACGGAATTAATAAATCTGATGAATCCCCTGTGCCTAATCAGGTGGTAAGTAAAAATCGGGAAGGTGGCATTTCGGTAACAGAAGAACCGGATAATGATGAGCTTTACTGGATGCAAAAAATTCAAATGCGGCCAGCAACTAATCAAGACACTTTGAACCGCGAAATTAATAAACGGGATTTACCAGACCTATTTGATCAGACGGGAAAGATATAATTTTTGCAATTGTAAAAATGGAACAGGATGGATTTTGCTACACAAATAGCGAGGTTTTAATAAATCATAAAAATACCCATAATAAAACTGAGCTAGCTAAATTTGAAAACGACGTTGTTCAAGTTAAAGCTACTATTTTAAAAATTGGGGAAGGTATACCCGGAATTTTTAATGCAGAACACGTTAAGCAGTTTCATAAATTTCTATTTCAGGAAGTATATCCCTGGGCTGGGGAAACCCGTGCCAATAGGGGAGGGTTCCAGGGGGTGAAAGATACCCAGGTGGATGGGGTGTTGCAGGAAATGAAATTTGCTCCCTTTAAAGAAATAGATGTCCGATTAGATGCTATTAGTTTGCAATTGCAAAAAGAAAATAACCTGAAAGGGTTAGCGACGGAAAAGTTTGTGGAACGGGCAGCGTATTATTTAGACCAATATAATCATGTGCATGCTTTTAGAGAAGGTAACGGTAGGACCTTACAAGCCGCTTTTACTCAGTTAGGTAAAGAAGCCGGTTATAATATTGACTTTAACCAGGCCGACCCGGCTAAATATAATGAAGCCCGTAATTTTGCAATTGTAAAACCACATCCACCCCAGGAAGGGAGTAAAAATATAGAGCCTCTAAAAGTATTTCTAAGCCAGATTACCATACCATTGCCCGGAGTTGAAACGGAAAAAGGGCAGCAGGTGAATTTAAAAACCCCGGAACCTTCGCCGGCGTTGTGCAGGATAGAAGCTTTGCGTGAGCTGGAGGTAACCGGTACCCGGATAGCCGACCGCTGGGACAGTGTAGTGAAACAGCAGGTAAAACATATTGTAGAAGAGCCGCAAAAATACAAAAATCACGATAAGAGTTTACGCGCTATCAGTACTTCTATTTTAGAAGGAACCCAACCGGAGCATTATCTTTATAAAGATGCCGAGCGGTTAACCAAAGCCTTAGACCAGGTAAAATTTATAGCGGCCGGAAAGGAAATTCCAATTTCCAAAATAATATCCAATACGAATTCTTCCCAGGCGCAGCAACCTAAAAATCATACAGAGGCGAAAGCGCTATTTATACAGGCGGCAACCGCTGTAAGTAGGGAATTGAAAACTCATGGAAAACCAGCGGTAGGGGAGGGGTTGCAGGAAGTAGCCAGGTTTGTAGAAAAGGTGCCGTATGTAGGCGGTAAAAATAAGCTATTAGTAGAGGAAGCTCTAAATAATGCGAGTTCTATTTCCGGTTTTAAGGCAGGCCAGGCATTAGATGATTTAAAGAGTGCTAATAAAATATTGGAAATTCCGGAAAAGAATAAAGCCATTCAAAGCGGCCGATCCGTTAGCCGAAGCCAACAGGGGCAGGAGCTTTAAATGATTATTTTTTATTACATTCAGACCTTCAAGCCCAAACCCCATGTATTTAGTAGGATTTATTAAAACCGATGCTCCCGAAGTACTTATAAATCCGGTGCTTTGTGATGGCATAGATGATTTGTACTTATGGCTCACCAATTTTTTTAATGAAAAAGATTATAAGCTGGATTTGCCATTAACCCGGCAAAGTTTAGAAACAGCATTGCAGGCAGATAAGCCAATTAGGGTTAACATAAATGGCTATAAAGTAGCTTTACTTTTAGGTGAGGAAAACATCATACAAAATGTTACTGAACGATATGTACATGCCGATTTAGGCAATATCTAAATATAGTTCAGTTTCTTCTAAATCATGGAGTTTATTGGCTAAATTTTCTACGTCTTTACAAAGATTATGATGAATGTGCCTAATAACATACGAGTGCTGAGCCTCTATATGCAGCAAATGACATATATTTTGTAAACGGTAATAGAAGGGGTTGATTTGGGAGGAATCTAATAATATAGTATTTATTTTGAACTCTAAGTCAACTAGCTCGGGAAATTTTTCTTTAAATTTTTGAAAAGTCCTATCTAATTTTAGCAAGATTAGATTATAATTTTTTTCCGTAGCATCACCCGGAATTTTTATTCTATCCTGCATTATTTATTTAATATCTTAACTTCTACAAATATAATATTTTAATTTTGGTATATAACAATTAGTTATAGCCCAAGTGTAAGTCAAGTACTTACTCAATTTTATCTATTTATACGGACAATTTTAAGTATTTATTCCCTGAGTTGTATTCGTATAAGGAGTTTCTTTCTTATTAACTTATGCAGCACATACTAATTGAAACAAAGGAGCAATATAAAAAAATTGCTGAAAGCATAGAGTTGCTTAGGGGAGCCGAACTAGGTACAAAAGAGGCAACCCAATATAAAATGTATGTACTGGCTATTCGGGAATATATTAAACAAAAAAAGAAAACTAAAAAACTTATAAATAGCTAGATTTATTTTGTTAAAATTTGTTGGTATTCAGCAAAATCTTCCGGGTCCATGTGTTGCCGGATATATTCATCCATACCAATATCATTCTTTTCGTTTACATACCGGGTAAAAGAAAGAATGCTTTTACATTCCTGAAATCCCTTTTCCTCCATAGCCTTGCGAATATTTTCTGGTAGTCCTTCCAGCCATTCTACAAAATCTTTTTCCGTCGGAGAAAATTCTTTGGCTTCCATATGGTACCGGTAAGAAATATTGCCATTGGTAAATAAAAGCTCATGAAACCGGCGTTCGTTTTCCGGGCAGTTTGCCAAAAATGCTTCCTGCTGGATATTGCACTTTTCGTCCGGGTGTTTTACTTTAATCATTTTTTTTCATTGATATTTAACTATTTACTACAGAAGAATGATTCTCCATTAATTCCATGAATTTGGCCGCATCAATCCCTCTTTTATCTAATCCAATTTTTGAAAGTCCCTTGGTTAAAGCATTCAAGCGCTCGTTTGTTTCTTTTAAAAGAAATGATTCCCGTTTCGAAATTTCTAAGTGTTCTTCCTGAATCAAGTATTTTTTTAATTCTTCGGGACAATTCGGTATCTCCAATAGTAATTCTTGCTTTAACTGCAGAATCAGATTGTTCTCGTAAGTTAATAAATCTTTCTTCAAGCTCTCCTCTTTCTTGTTCAAATCTTGCTGGTAATTGCTCTCCAGCTTCTTGTATTCCGCTAATTTCTGCTCTTTCTCCGTTTGAATCTTCTTCAAATCGCTGTCTAGCAGATTTTGTAAGTTCTTCAAATCGTTCTGGTAACTCGTCTGTGTCTGCTTGTAATTGTATGATTTTATATCTTGCTCTCTCAATGTCTCGGTCAACAATTGCTGCTTCTCGTTCACTTTCTCCGTTGCTTCGTCCAAGAGCTGTAATTTCTTCCTCGATTCTAAGCCCAAGAATTCTTGTTTCTCCTTCAAGGTCTGTTGTTTCTTTATCAAGTCTTGCTGTTTTTTCTCTAAAATCAGATTCTGTTGCAATTGCGTTTGCTCGAAATTCTTCTTTTTCAAAGCGAATTTGCTCTTTTTCATTTGCAATTTCTGCTCCTTTTTCTGAATACTTGCTGCTAATTTCTGCTCTGTGTTTTTCTTGAAGTCTGAGCAGTCGCTCTCGATTATCTGCTGTATTTCCCTCAACTCTTGATATTGCATCTCTAAATCCTGATTCAATATCTCGGTATGGTTGCGATGCCAGGCACTTGTTAATTCCGCGTATAAAGCTTCTAATTTGCGCTGCTCTACACTCGAAAGATTCTTCAAAAAGCTTTCTTTGGAGTTCATCAATTGGTGGTACTCCCATTGCATCTGGGTAGGAAACTGGTAAGTAGTCAGCGCGTTCTTGCTCATTATTAAAAACCCATTTAGTTTTTTCTGATTTATAAAAAGTTTTTTCTATTTGTTCCGGAGAATCTTTCGGTATGTTAACGAATATGGTATCAATGCCTAACCGGCGAATTTTTACTTGTTTTTCCAGCGAAACTTTGTGTGTAGCAACTAATTCGATAAATAGAATGGGTTTATAATCTTTATCGAAGAAAGTAACATCAGGCTGAATTAGTAAAAATCTATCTCCAACATCTTTTTGCTTGCCCCACTTTAATTCTCCGTTTTCATCCTCAAAAAAGCATGTTTCATTCTCAACTGTATGGGCTTCAATGTATCTATCCTCAATAAGTAAAGTAGCTAACCCATCTTGGCCCCTAGGAGGATATTTATAAACCGGGGGAACCTTAATTTTTTTTATTTGCTGGAGAATTGCTTTGGCTAGATTATGCCGATGGGTTTCATCAGAAAAAGTACATTTTTTATTTGGCTCAACACCTTTAGGGTCATGCCGGAAGTATGACTGATGATTTACAATCTTATACTGTACAGCTTGCATTTCTCTTTCACAACCTAAGCAAAAATATCCAAGCTTTCCGCTGCCAGCTTCTGATATATGAATAATTTTGCCCTCAATATTATAGGCATATACATTACCTTCGTCCTTTTCCTCTTCCATGCCAAAAGATAATATTTTTTATAATTCTGTTAAAATATTCTAAATAAATAATTTAAATCGATTAAAGGTGCCGTACCTGTCAATTTTAGTAGATAGTCTAGGAAGGTAATGCGAAAAAATCGAAAGTGTAAGAAGTAGTAAAATTTAGGAGAAGGAATTAAATTCCCATTAAATTAAATAAGTAACTCATTAAGTTTTTCTTTCCAGGAAATAAAACCATCATTTGCCTCCGTTTTCTCCAGGCTATGATTGATTGTGCAAAAGCTTAAATCAATGTCTACCGTTCCAGACTTATAAGCTTCTTTATAGTTTCCCCGGCCAGAAAGTTTTATATTTTGCATTATGCTATCCATTCGGGCATATTGAGAAGAAACGGCATTTTCTATTTTCTCAAAAGACCATATATAGGTAGCATGAGAGTTTAATAGTTCCCAGCAAAAATGATTTTTGTTAGAACCTTCGATTAAAAACAGAAATCCGAAAAGAGGTTTTAAGGTATATTTAATCCGGTGATGTTGAGCTTGTTTAGCGCCCGCTAAATATTGCAATTGCTTTTCGTTCCGGACTTTTTTATAAGCCAGAATAGTAGTTAATATATCTTTGTCCGTTCGGGGAAATAAAGTTCGTAAGTCTTCTTCCTGCTCGAAATTATTAAAAATGGAATCGGCATCAAATAAAGAGGTATTTTCTACCGGCGAAATAGGTGTAGAAAGCAAGCGAATAATAGAATCGGTCCGGATAGAATCAATTAATTCTGCATTTATAGCCGAAATTTGTGGTGAACTGGCGGTAAAATTTGTAATGGTATGGCCCGTATAAGTAATAGAGGCACTAACCTCAAATTTTTTCCGGTTAAATGCCTTGGCAAAATAATTCCGGATATGTTCAAATTCTGGTATCAGAAAGCTATTTTGAATTTTATAAGTTAGTTTTCGCTGGATAATCGGATTTGTCCGCTCAAATGAAATATAACCATTGCATACTTCAATGTTTTTAAAGTAAAATTCAAATTCCTCGGTAATGGTTTCCGGGCTATGAACCACGTAGGTAAAAGGAGCTGGGAATTGAACCACCGGGGCAATAATTTCTCTAGTAGGTTCCGGCGGGTAAATTTTTTCACTATCTATAACAACATCTTCTAATGCCATTTTCTTATAATGGCTAAGGAAGGGTTCCAAGGCTCCCCACTTTAATGGCTCGAACTCTAACCGATGAATTTCCTTTTTGATTTGTTGGCTATTAAAACCGGAAGTTTCTTTTGGGTAATAATCTACCACCCGGATTTTTAAATTTTTATTTGCCTGGTCAAAGGTGGTAATCTCTACTTCCCAGAAAATATTGCCATGAGAGCGAAACGATAATTTACCAGGGGGTAGGTTGGTTTTTTCTAAAGGAAAGAACGCACTATCGGTTAGGTAAAAGTTATTACCTGTAATCCGGATAATTCTTCTTTTAGACATTTATCTAGTTTGATTATAGTATGGCCAGAGAAAAAAACATAAAACTACACATTCAGCAAAGCGGACATTAGTACTGGCTAATCCTTTAAATTATTGCTCCGCATATCAGTACTATAAGCCAATATTATTAAATAATAGCATAATTAGCTAACAGTCAGTACTATTTCATTTCCCGTCCTACCCTAAAAAGCTTCTTTTATTTTAATTAGTGCTAAGATATCCGGCTAACAATATAGGGCAATATACCCTGTCCTTTTTTTGTAAAGCGGCTTAATCGAACTTTATAAAATTGATTTTAAAGGTGCAAATTTTTTGTCCTAATCCATAAAGCAAAAAGGCTTGACCTTTAGGTTTTACAGGGAGAATTATAAATAAGTGCCTTGAATTGATTTAAATAGCCTTTTTGGAAGTGTGATTTTTGTGTCCTTTCTGGAAAGGGTAGAAGTATTGACCTTTAACGAAGATTTTAATAAGAGAAAGTATTACCCGGATTATTTCTGTGGAATTTATAAATGCCGAAACAAAAGCAACATATTAAAACCAAAGCAACGAGCTTGAACACTACACCAGCTGGGAACGACAGTTGGATTGTTCGGAGCATGGATGCTTTTATTGAATGTAGCTTTACGAAGGAGGTAGAGAAGGTAAATGCCCGTAAGGAAAAAATAAATAAAATTTATGGGGAATACCTTTCATGGTTGTGGTGGGTTGTAAGTATTGCGGCAGGTATAATTATAACATTGTATTTTCCTGATTTCATAACCATGGCGGGTTTACTTACCTGTAGCAAAGCCGTACCTGCTATTGTAAAAATATTCAAGCCAAAATAATCTTCTATTCAAATTCATATTGTTGTAAAATATTATATTTACCAATTGCAAAAGAATTTATTCCCTACTGCCCAGATATAGCCAAGAAAGTTACTGGCAAGGCAAATTATTTAAAACCCCGAATGAGTTTTCAGAAAATATTAGATAAGTACCGAAAAACAGCCTTTTCTGAACGTGATAAAGGTGAGCGCTTTGAGCGCCTGATGCAGGCTTACCTTAAAACAGACCCCAAATATGCTTACCTCTTTAAAAAAGTCTGGCTTTGGAATGAATTTCCAGGAAAGAGTGATTTGGGCGGTAGTGATACCGGTATTGATTTAGTGGCTCTAACTATAGACGGGGATTATTGGGCCGTACAATGTAAATGCTACCAGGAGAATACCATTATAGATAAACCTGCGGTAGATTCTTTTCTTTCCACTTCCAGCCGGGAGTTCAAGAATGAGAATTTACAAACTACCCGGTTTACGCAGCGGCTCTGGATTGATACAACCGGTAAAAAATGGGGAAGTAATGCGGAAGAAGCTATCCGGAACCAGCACCCACCGGTTACCCGATTAAACCTGTATGAATTACGCGAGGCCCCGGTAGATTGGGAAAAATTAGAACAAGGCATTCACGGAGAATCAGCCAGAACTCCAAAAAAGAACTTACGCGGGCACCAGAAAGAAGCCTTAACCAAAACCCATGAGCATTTTAAAACAGATGAACGGGGTAAGATTATCATGGCCTGCGGAACAGGCAAGACTTTTACGGCGCTGCGCATTGCTGAAAATGAAACCAATGGCCAGGGTTTAATATTATTCTTGGTTCCTTCTATTTCCTTGTTAGGGCAAACGCTGCGGGAGTGGTCTGCGGATGCGCTGGAGCCGATTAACCCAATATGTATTTGCTCGGACCCGGAAATATCCCGGAAGAAAACCAAGAACGAGGATACCGATAGTTTTAGCGTAGTTGATTTAGCCTTACCTGCTTCTACGAATGTTAAAGATATTCTAAAGCAGTTCCGGCATATAAAAGAAAACCAGAAACCCGGTATGACTGTGGTTTTCTCTACCTACCAGTCTATTGAAGTTATTGCCCAGGCGCAAAAGCAGTTGCTCCAGAGCGATATTGGTTTTGGGGTATTTGATTTGATTATTTGCGACGAAGCCCACCGGACTACCGGCGTAGCATTGGCCGGGGAAGATGAATCAGCTTTTACCAAGGTACATGATAATTCTTTTCTGCAAGCCAAAAAGCGGTTGTACATGACGGCCACCCCCCGGCTTTACAGCGACGATACTAAAAGTAAAGCAGCCCAGGCCGATGCTGTTTTGTGCTCCATGGACGACGCAAAATTGTACGGCGATGAAATGTACCGGATTGGTTTTGGTGAAGCGGTTTCCAGGGATTTACTTACCGATTATAAAGTGCTTATTCTGACCTTAAGCGACCAGGATGTACCCCCGGCAGTACAGAAAATGATTGCCGGCGAAGAAAGTGAAATAAATACCGATGATGCTTCTAAACTGATTGGCTGCGTAAATGCGCTTTCAAAAAAAATGTTGGGTGATGCCGGTATTATGAAAGAGAGCGACCCGGAGCCAATGCGCCGTGCATTAGCTTTTTGCCGGAATATAGACGAATCGAAAAAGATTACAGCCAATTTCATGACGGCTACCGATTCTTATATAGATTCACTACCCGAGGAGAAAAAAGAACAAATGGTATCGGTTGCATCCAAGCACATCGATGGTACTATGACCGCACCCCAACGGGATGAATTATTAGGCTGGTTAAAAGCTGAATCCGAGGATAACGAATGCCGGGTACTGACCAATGTGCGCTGTTTAAGCGAAGGGGTAGACGTACCTTCTTTGGATGCGGTAATGTTTCTTTCGGCCCGGAACTCCCAAGTAGATGTTGTGCAATCGGTGGGACGGGTAATGCGCAAAGCGCCGGGTAAAAAATACGGCTATATTATTATTCCGGTAGTAGTGCCCAGCAATGTAGAAGCCGACAAAGCCCTGGACGATAATGACCGTTATAAAGTAGTCTGGACGGTATTAAACGCCTTACGTGCCCACGATGACCGGTTTAACGCTACGGTAAATAAAATTGAACTGAATAAACACCGACCGGAACAAATTATTGTTGGGCGTCCGGAATATGCTTTTCATTCGGATGGCTCACCCATGGCCGCCGATGACCAGGAAAGTTATACTACCAATCAGAATCTGGCCAATCAGTTAGCGTTGCAATTTGAGCAATTGCAAAACGTGGTTTTTGCCCGGATGGTGCATAAAGTAGGGGATAGGCGCTATTGGGAACAATGGGCGAAAAACGTAGCCGAAATTGCCGAGCGCCAAGCCGAACGAATAAATAAGCTTATAAATGAAGATATAACCCACAAAGAAATTTTTACGGATTTTTTGAATGGGTTGAAGAAAAATATAAATCCTAGCATTACTCAGCACGAAGCCGTGGAAATGCTGAGCCAGCATATTATTACCAAACCGGTTTTTGAGGCATTATTTGAAGGTTATTCTTTTGTCAGTAATAACCCGATTTCAGTGAGTATGCAAACCATGCTCAATTTACTGGAAGGCGGGGCCCTGGAAAAAGATACCGAAACGCTCCAGAAATTCTACGAATCGGTGAAAATGCGGGCCAGTAATATTGACAACGCCGAAGGCAAGCAGCGCATTATTATTGAGCTCTACGATAAGTTCTTTAAAACCGCCTTCCCAAAAATGGTGGAACGGCTGGGCATTGTTTATACACCGGTAGAGGTTGTGGATTTTATTATACATTCGGTAAACGATGTACTGAAAAAGGAATTTGGCCGGAATATATCGGATGAAAACGTGCATGTGCTCGACCCATTTACCGGTACCGGCACCTTTATTACCCGGTTATTGCAGAGCGGCTTAATTGATAAAAAAGACTTAGAGCGCAAGTTTAAGTTTGAACTCCACGCCAATGAAATTGTACTACTGGCCTATTATATAGCCGCTGTAAATATCGAAAACGCATACCACGACCAATTAGATGCAGACCAGGAATATCAATCTTTTGAAGGAATAGTATTGACTGATACATTTCAGTTAGATGAAGCAAAAACAACGCAATACGGTACAGAAGCTTCTTTTTCTAGGAACTTTGAGCGGATTATGTCGCAAAAGAACGCGCCTTTGCAGGTAATCATTGGCAACCCACCGTATTCTGTAGGACAGAAATCAGCCAATGATAATGCGCAGAACCAAAGTTATCCTACATTAGATGCTCGTATTGCGGCTACTTATGCCAGGGGTACCGATGCTACCAATAAAAACTCTCTTTACGATTCTTACATAAAAGCTTTCCGATGGAGCACCGACCGGTTAGATAAAAATGGGGGTATAGTGTGTTTTGTTTCTAATGGGGCTTGGCTGGCCGGCAACAGTGCCGATGGGTTCCGAAAGTCTTTAGAAAATGAGTTTTCAGCTATTTACGTGTTTAATTTAAGAGGAAATGCTAGAACCAGTGGGGAATTAAGGCAAAAAGAGGCAGGTAACGTTTTTGGCGGTGGCTCACGCACTCCAATCTCCATTACTTTATTAGTTAAAAATCCAACCAACATAGGTAAAAAAGCTACAATATATTACCACGATATTGGTGATTATTTAAATCGTGAGGAAAAGCTTGCCATAGTAAAGAAGTTTAAGTCAGTAGGCAATGATATGCCTTGGAAACAACTTAAGCCAAATGAACACGGTGATTGGGTAAATGAGCGAAATGATGCATTTGAAACATTTATTTCGATTGAAGCAATTAAGCAGTTTACATCAACTTCGCAATCTTTTTTTATATTAAACTCGCCAGGTCTTCAATCAAATAGAGATACTTGGGTTTATAATTTCTCAAAACAAAAGCTTTTGGGGAATGTAAAATCAATGGTTGATTATTATAATGAGCAAGTTGTTTTTTTTAAATCAATTAATGGAAAAAATATAGCCAATAATTTAAGTTCTTCAATAGGAAAAGATGAGAAGAGAATAAAGTGGACTTCAAGTTTAATATTCCACCTAGAAAAATTCCGAGAGGCAAGTTTTGAACCACATAAACTTGTTTATGGGTTATATCGGCCATTTGTAAAGCAAATACTTTACAATGGCGATAAACTTATTCACAGGGTTGGTAAGTCGCAACAATTTTTTCCATCCCCAAAACATAAAAATTATGTCTTATGTATTTCGGGTGTAGGTGATACTAAAAACTTCTCAGTTTTAATAACTGATACTATCCCAGATGTCCAACTTCAATTTAATGGTCAAGTTTTCCCATTATATTATTACGAAGAGCGGCAAAAGCAAAGTCCTGGTTTATTTGATAGCACCGGTGGGAATGAGTATATCCGCCGTGATGGTTTAAGTGATTTTATCTTGGAGCGAGCCAAAAAGCAATACGGGAAAAACGTAAGCAAAGAAGATATTTTCTATTACGTTTATGGTTTCCTGCACAGCCCCACATACCGCACCCAGTTTGCCAACGACTTAACGAAAATGCTGCCACGTTTGCCTTTGGTAGAAGATGTGCGCGATTTCTGGAAATTCAGCAAAGCAGGCCGCGCCCTGGCTGACTTACATATTAATTACGAAAGTGTACCGGCGTATGATGGGGTTACCGTAACCGGAGCAGATAGCAGTTTCTATAAAGTAGAAAAAATGCGGTTCCCTAAAAAAGGCCAAAAGGATTGCATTATCTACAACAGTAAAATTTGCATCGAGAATATTCCGGCCAAAGCCTACGACTATGTAATAAACGGTAAAAGTGCCATTGAATGGGTAATGGAACGCTACCAAATAACCACCCATAAAGACAGCGGCATTAAAAACGACCCCAACGATTGGTCCGAAGAAGTTGGCAACCCACGCTATATTTTAGAATTGCTATTGAGTGTTATTAATGTAAGTATGCAAACCGTAGATATTGTGGAGGAATTGCCAAAGGTGGAGTTTTAGAAAGTATAAAGAACACAGAAATTTAATAATTTGCTATTTGCCTTAAGGTTAATAGTTAACCTAACTAAAATATTTAATGAGAGATATATTATTAAATTTCTTGGAGTTTGAGGACCAAGATTTTGGGGTTACAAAGTTCAGACGTAAAGCAGAGCCAGAGGTATTTAGGGAAGAGTTCAGCTATTATGATTTTAATGATACCGGTGAAAATATCAAATATGAAGTTTCCGATGTCCCAGCAGATGGGTTTACACTTTTTAAATTACCTTCTTATATAAATTCCGGATTAGTTTCGAAAACTATTTATCAGAATATTATTAATGCTTCTGCTAACATTAGTGAGCGATTTATATTAAAAGAAGAAAACTATAATAGACGAATCCATTTTAAAATTGAATCGCATCCAAAAGGAAAAAAATCAGTTT
Organism: Adhaeribacter aquaticus DSM 16391; assembly: GCF_000473365.1. Classification (GTDB taxonomy): domain Bacteria; phylum Bacteroidota; class Bacteroidia; order Cytophagales; family Hymenobacteraceae; genus Adhaeribacter; species Adhaeribacter aquaticus. Next base: position 34,406 of record NZ_AXBK01000002.1, on the reverse strand, counting down.
GGATTGAGCCTTACTACTTAAAAAGCAAACAGGTTTGGGGTGTATTAATTGGCTTTCAATTTATAATTAATGAAGAACTAAATAGGGGAGGCTTTAAACAAGATAGAGATATCCAAATTGCAAGTGGCTCTTTAAACAATAGAGGCTTAAGTAATCTTGATTTTTATTTATTTAAATATAATCATATAACAGGCTTTATTAAAAATTTTCTACCTAAAATAAATGAAAAATTAGAGGTTAAAATTAATAGCTCATTATTTTCAATTGAAGCCCATTTATTAAATCCTAAGCAGTATATTTTTAAAGATAATAAACAAGATAATAGTTCTTATTATGGCCTTTCCAAGTTTAGTCCATTAGAAACCATTCCAGCCGATACACAATTTTATTTTATCTATAAAAAGGAAGATAGAAATATTGCCGTTAACCTTTTAAAAGGGTTAAGAGGCGAATCGCATCCAAATACTTTTAGCGGGATAGAGAAGTTTTTTAAAATTCCATTCACAAATGACCATATTAAAGGTTTAGCATTTGATGATTATGGCGCAGAAACCATTGCCGGAATAATTGAACAAATAAAAGCTGAATCTAGCAATGTGCTTCCTATTATAATTACTAATTCTAAAAAAGATGAAAGCGATGATAAGTTATATTTTAACCTAAAACATTCTTTCACTAATGCCGGCATTCCCTGCCAGGTTGTAACGAAAGACTTAATTATTAATGATAATGCGCTTAAATTTTCATTGGGCAATATAGCCTTACAAATGTTTGCCAAAGCTGGGGGCAAACCCTGGAAAATGAAACCAGCTACCAATGAATATCTTATTATTGGCATCGGTCAGTCCTACAATGTTGAAAGTACGCCAGAAGGCAATAAAATAGAAAAAAATATTGCTTACTCCGTACTTACGGATTCAAGCGGGATATTCAAAGATTTACAAGTTTTAAGTGAAGGAGTATTAACAGATGATTCCTATTATAGCCAATTAACTAATAATTTAGTCGCGATTATTAATAAGGGTAAGTATAAAAAAATATCTATCCATACCCCCATGAGGTTAAGTAAAGAAAAAATTCTTGACCGTGTTGTAAAATTAATCGACCCAAATATTGAATTATCTGTACTTGTCATTAATGATAAAACAGACTACTTCGGGTTCGATGCCTCCAATAATGGTTTAGTGCCTTTTGAAAGTACCTTTGTTAAATTTTCAGCCCAAGAATACTTAATTTGGTTTGAAGGAATTCAACCTTCCAATCCTAAAATAACAAAGCGGTATGGTAACCCGCTTCATATTCAATTCTGGTTTACTAATAAAAAACAGCTTTTTGAAGATATAGATTATAAAGAAGCGCTTTTGCAAGACTGTATTAATTTGTCCGGAGCTAATTGGCGTGGTTTTAAAGCGAAGCAATTACCTGTATCGGTTTTTTATTGCCAGCGAATTTCTGAATTTATTGGAAAATTCAGGAAATATGAATTAAGCCACATTGATATTAATAACTTAAAGCCTTGGTTTTTATAGTATGAGAAAGCAATTCGGAGAAGATAAAATTATTATCTTATTAGGAGCCGGGGCAAGTTGCGACGCTGGGATGCTTAATTCAATCCAAATGATAGCAGCTATAGAAAACTTGCTTAAAGGAGAATGGGCCAAATATAAAGATTTGTACAATTACATCCAGAGTTCTTATTATCATTTAGAGCGAATAAAAGGAATCGATACTAAATCATTAAATTTTAACATTGAGAATTTAGTAGGGCTTTTAAATGTGATTATAAACATTGCTGATAAAAACATTGATGTATATCCATTCATTGGCAGTTGGGAAAAGGAACTATTGGTTGTAGCAGGCCCAAAACTTGAATTGGCTATTAAATTTAAAGAAGAAATATTAACTAAGCTAAAGAACATTTGGCTGAGCCCAGATGATTTAAAAAAAAGAAGTTCTTACTACAGAAAGATGAAGGAAACTGGATATACCATGCCATTAAGGATATTTTCCCTTAATTATGACATGTGTATTGAAGAAAACTTAGGGATTGAAAATATTGAACGCGGCTTTGGTGAAGATAAAATTTGGGATTATAGAAGATACGAGCCATCGCAAGAACAAGCCATTAGTTACTTTCTTTATAAACTACACGGTTCGCTTGATTGGAAAAGGAACCCGCAAACCCGATTAACTTATTCAGATTCAATTTCATCTATTGACCCATTAAATATGGAAATCATATTTGGAATTCAGAATAAGTTACAATCTTATGACCCTTATTTATTTTATTTCTATTCTTTCCGGGAAGCCTGTATCAGGTCAGAAATAATTGTTATTAGTGGCTATGGATTTTATGATAAGCATATAAATGATAATTTAGAAAGTGCTTTTCAATTAGACACTAATAAAAGACTTTTAGTAAATGTATATGAGGGAGAAAATTTCGACGAGCAAGCATATATTGAAAAGTTAAGTAATTTATTAAAAATTAATAGTGATAATATCACGGTGAATAATCTTACAGCAAAAGAGTTTTTTACTAATAATTTAAATTTAGATTATTTCTCTTCTCTTTTTCCTGATGAAGATGATGAAGCTATTTTGCCTTAAGTGCCCTTTATTGATTTTTAGCTTATATTCTGATTAAGACTTCTTAAATATTTAAAATTTTGCCGGATAGATACATTATCAGTTTAATTTTTGAGAAGTAGCCTAATGATTTATACTAACATTAATATTGTCTTATACAAAAAGGAAGATACTGATAGTATTGTTGAGATTTTAAAATCAATAGGCATTCAAGCACCAGTGTTCTTATTTGAATTTGAAGAAATTATCCAAATAAGGTTTACAAATGAATATGAGCACTTTGAAATAAATAGTGAAATAATTAAGAATTTGCCTGATTATGAATTCACCAAGGAAATAGGCAAAGGGAGGAAAAGCATTAGAATCGAAATTTCAAGAATCCAATCTCCATTTTCTAGGGATGGCTGGGGTAGACCGTTAGAAGAATTAATAAATGAGACTATATATTTAGTTAAAAAAACGAAGATAAAATCTTTAGATAAATCAGAAGTTAAGTTCAATCCCAAGATTAAAGTGTTATTTGAAGAAGAGGAGCGAGAATATTATATAAACATTGTTCCAGGTATTGACAGAAAAAACGATGAGCGGGGTTATCTTTTACTTAATTGTTTTACCCAAACAGACCCAGCTAAAAGCGAGACTGACTTATTGGTAAATAAATTATTTGAATCGCCAAGTGATGCCTTTTCAAGTGGAGTAGTTCAGCTTGAACAAATTGTAGAAAGAGAATTTGAAGAATATCAAAGTTCTAGGAAACGGAGAAGGAAGAAAAAATAGCTCAAAAAGAAATTATACTAATTTGTTTATATTTTACCTAACCACCAAAATATCTTCCATCCGGGTAGTAAAACACTTTGTACCATAATCCTGCTTCATTTTCCACGATTTTTCCGTGCCTTCGCTAGCTAATTTTACTACCCCACTGCCCATTTTACTGGTTAGTACATCCATAGCACGCATCAAGTCCAGGTGTTTGCCCCGGTCGATGGAATCAAATATATTTCCCTGCATGGCGGTAGCTGGACGAATATCATCTAGGTAAACACCGGCTTTTTTATATTTATACCCATTGCGGAAAATGGCTTTTAAAGCCAGAAGTGCATAACTCACCAATTCCAGGGTAGAGTTGGTGGGTACCGGCAGCTTTATGGTTTTGCAATTGTTATATTGGGGTTCGTTCGGGTTAAACGGGTTCGTTTCAAAGAAAACACTAAGTTGGGCACAGAAGCTCTTTTGCCTTCTCAATTTATAGGCGCTGCGCGTCATGTAAGTGGCCACGGCTTCCTGCATTAAATCCAGAGTTGTAACCGGGTGACCAAAAGACCGGCTGGTACAAATGCCTTTTTTCGCCGGTGGTTCAATTTCCAGATCCGCGCAGGCTTCGCCGCGCAGCTCTTTTACAATGCGTAACCCCACAATGGTTAATTCCTTTTTGGCAAAACTATCAGTTACGTTCGCTAAATCCCACGCAGAAAGCACCCCAAACTTCCGGAGCTTAGTGGCATATTGGCGTCCAATGCCCCACACATCTCCCACATCAACAATATTCAGGGCCGCTTTAATATGCGCTTCTGTATTTAAAACCAGTACCCCTTTTGCTTTGGTTGATTTTTTAGCAATGCGATTGGCCAGTTTAGCCAGTGTTTTTGTTGGCGCAATGCCTACGCAGATGGGCAAGCCCAGCCATTTCCAAACTGTTTTTTTGATAGTGCAGCCGTATTCCTTTAAGTCAGTTTTATAGAAATTGCTTAGGTCTAAGAATCCTTCATCAATACTGTAAATTTCCTGACTGGGGGAAAAGGTGCCCAGCGTATGATGGAAGCGGGTACTCATATCATGAAACAACGGATAATTACTGGAGAGAACTTTAACCCCGTATCTGTCAATTATGGGTTTCGCCTCAAAAAGGGGCTGGCCCATAATAATACCTAAGTCTTTGGCTTCCTGGGAGCGGGCAATTATAGAGCCGTCATTATTAGAAAGAACAGCCAACGGCTCACCATTTAGTTCCGGCATAAATATCCGAAATATAGAAGCATAGCAGTTGTTAATATCTGCATGTAATTTTAAACCGGTCATTTTCGAAATCTCCTTGCTATACCCCGTACCACCCCCCAAACCAGTACTTCTAAATCCTTGGAAATTGTAATGGGAGCGTACTTTTTATTACCCGGTACCAGGCGTGCCCCATCTTCAAGTATTTCCAATTTCTTCACCGTATATTCATTATCCAGGTTAGCCAGTATGATATCGCCGGAACGTACTTCCAGCGACCGGTCGATTACTAATAAATCGCCTTCAAATAAATTAAAATCAATCATGGAATCGCCTTCTAGTATCACATAAAAGGTGGCCGTGGGGTTACCGGAGAGGAATTTCAGGAGGCTGATGCGCTCTTCCGCATAATCTTCGGCTGGCGACGGAAACCCGGCTTTCACATGAGAGCCAAATAAAGGCAACATTGTTTCTTCTTCGTAGCCAAGCAATATAAAATCAGAAGTGTTTTTTAAAGGAGCCTGCTTATCAGTAAGAATCATATATTTAAAGCTAATATATTTAGCATTTACGAACAAAAATAGTTTTTTGCTAATCATAAACGCAAAATATTGCTAAGAATATTATTTTTCTTGCTGTTTCAACACTTAATTAGTGAGTATTATTATAGCGTTTGCAATTGTAAAACCCCTATTCGGAGATAAGGCACTGGATTATAAAAGACAGAATTAAAGCTTTTTATATCAAAATATATTTTCATCCGTTTACCTTTTTTAATAATGCAATCCAATTGCATTGAATTTTTATTAATATTGCAGCAGATGAAATGGTTTGCTATTCTTCTGAGTATTTTCATGATAGTCATATCATGTATTCCCTGTGCCGATGCCGCACCAGAGGTTGATACGTCTGTGCAAACCAGTATTCAAACTAATCCGGATTCAGACAATCATGCCCCGGCAGCAGATTTATGTTCTCCGCTCTGTATTTGTAATTGCTGTGCCGGTTTTGCTTTGCAAACTGCTTTTCATAAAACCAGCCTTCCGGTTTTTAAAGTTATTACCATAGCTCCGGTTCACCAGCCGGATGCCGTTTTATACCCTTCTTTTTCTATCTGGCAACCGCCTAAACTTTAAATCTACTTTTTTCTACCTGCTATGTGAAGTTCCCGAAAGGAATCTTTGCACTTATGGCTATTCTTATTTTCAGCTAACCGGCTGGCTATACCTATTGGTTTTAAGGCAGGATATTTCTTAAAAGTTTGATTTAAAGTAAATCCATATGCTTGACCGCATTATTCATTTTTCTATTCACAATAAATTAATTGTGGGGCTGTTTACCCTGGCCCTGATTATCTGGGGAGGTTATTCGGTAACGCAATTAACGATTGATGCCGTACCGGATATTACCAATAACCAGGTACAGGTAATCACGCAAAGCCCATCTTTAGCAGCCCAGGAAGTAGAGCGCCTTATTTCTTTCCCGGTGGAAGTAACGATGTCTACCATTCCGGATATTGAAGAAATCCGCTCTTTTTCGCGCTTTGGTTTATCGGTAGTAACTATTGTATTTAAAGACGAGGTAGATATTTACTGGGCCCGGCAGCAGGTATCCGAACGATTAAAAGAAGCAGAAGGCCAAATACCAGAAGGGGTGGGCTCTCCGGAATTAGCGCCGGTTTCTACCGGGCTAGGGGAGATTTATCAATATGTACTCCATTCCAAAGAAGGAGCAGCCAAGAAATATTCCGATATGGAATTGCGCACCCTCCAGGATTGGATTGTACGCCGGCAATTGTTGGGAACTCCTGGTGTAGCCGATGTCAGCAGTTTCGGCGGTCACGTGAAGCAGTACGAAATTGCCATTGAACCGGAAAAGCTACGCAGCCTGAATATAAGTATCAGCGATATTTTTACCGCCCTGGAGAAAAACAACCAGAATACCGGTGGCGCTTACATCGACCGCAAACCTAATGCTTATTTTATCCGCAGTGAAGGCTTAGCCGGGAGCATTGAAGATATCCAGAAGATTGTCGTTAAATCCCACGAAGACGGGGTGCCGGTACTTATCCGAGATGTAGCTACGGTACAGTTTGGCAGCGCCGTCCGGTACGGAGCTATGACCCGTAATACCGAAGGCGAGGTGGTAGGGGGCCTGGTATTAATGCTGAAAGGAGCTAATGCTTCCCAGGTAATTAAAGCCGTAAAAGCAAAAGTAACTACGATAGAAAAGACCTTGCCGGAAGGTGTAGTAATAGAGCCGTTTCTGGACCGGTCCAAACTGGTAAATAACGCCATCGGTACGGTAACCAAAAACCTGGCCGAAGGAGCGCTCATTGTTATTTTTGTACTGGTTTTACTTTTAGGTAACTGGCGAGCCGGCTTAATTGTAGCCTCAGTAATTCCCCTGGCGATGTTGTTCGCCATTTCCCTGATGAATTTGTTCGGCGTATCGGGCAACCTTATGAGTTTAGGAGCTATTGACTTCGGACTGATAGTAGACGGTGCTGTAATTATTGTGGAAGCAACCTTGCACCATTTAGGAGCGCGGAAACTGTTACGGCCACTTACCCAGGCCGAAATGAACGAAGAAGTGTATGAATCGGCTTCTAAAATCCGGAGTTCAGCTGCTTTTGGAGAAATCATTATTCTGATAGTGTACTTACCGATACTAGCTTTAGTAGGGGTGGAAGGTAAAATGTTCCGGCCCATGGCGCAAACAGTAGCCTTTGCAATTCTGGGGGCATTCATTCTTTCCCTTACCTATGTACCCATGGTTTCGGCACTCTTTCTTAGTAAAAAAATAGACCATCGGAAAACCATTGCCGACCGGATAATGGGATTCTTTCACCGGGTATATGTACCGATGATTGCGTTTGCCATCCGGCGTAAAGCAGTGGTTTTAATTTCTTCCTTATTGTTGTTTTTAGGCAGCCTGTTACTTTTTACGCGTATGGGCGGCGAATTTATACCTTCTCTATCCGAAGGTGATTTTGCGGTGGAAACCAGGGTAATGAGCGGTAGTTCGATTACGCAAACCATCGAAGCTGCCGGTCAGGCCTCCGAAATTCTCTTAAGGAAATTTCCGGATGAAGTAAGCCAGGTAGTGGCCAAAATCGGTTCGGGGGAAATACCTACCGACCCCATGCCGGTGGAAGCCTGCGACTTAATGATTATTCTAACAGATAAAGACGAATGGACAAAAGCTGATGATTCCGAAGAACTAGCGGATAAAATGGCGGAAGCTTTGGAAGCAATTCCGGGCGTTACTTTTGGTTTTCAGCAACCTATTCAGATGCGCTTTAACGAATTAATGAGCGGCGCCCGGCAGGATGTGGTTTTAAAAATATACGGCGAAGATTTAGATATTTTAAGCGAACAGGCGGGTAAAATTGGTAAAATAGTTTCAACAGTGGAAGGAGCTGCGGATTTGTATGTAGAGCAGATTACCGGCTTGCCGCAAATCGTTATCACGTTTGACCGGGATAAAATTGCCCAGTTTGGTTTAAACATTGAAGACGTAAACCGGGCTATTCAAACCGGTTTTGCCGGGCAATCGGCTGGGGTAATTTACGAAGGCGAGCGCCGATTTGAGGTAGTAGTACGCCTGGCATCTGCGAACCGCCAAAGCCTGGAAGATGTGCAAGGTTTATACGTAACCACGCCCCACGGCGACCAGGTGCCGTTAGAGCAAGTAGCTCAGGTAGCCTTTAAAACCGGTCCGAGCCAAATTCAAAGAGACGATGCCAAACGCCGAATTACTATAGGTTTTAACGTTAGGGGCCGGGATGTAGAAAGCATTGTAGCGGAACTGCAGGAAAAAGTAGAAGGTAAGATAAAGTTGCCTACTGGCTACTATGTAACGTACGGTGGCCAATTTGAAAATTTACAAAAAGCAAAAGAGCGCCTTTCGGTTGCAGTACCGGTGGCGTTACTGCTTATCTTTTTATTGCTGTTTTTTACCTTCAAATCCATAGCCCAGAGTATTCTGATTTTTACGGCCATTCCGCTTTCTGCAATTGGTGGCATTCTGGCTTTGTGGCTACGCGGGATGCCGTTTAGTATCTCGGCTGGAGTAGGATTTATTGCCTTATTTGGTGTAGCCGTGTTAAACGGCATTGTACTCATTAGTTATTTTAATCAACTTAAAAGCGAAGGTATGACAGATTTAAAACAGCGGGTGCTGGTGGGTACCGAAGTTCGTTTGCGCCCGGTAATTATGACGGCGTTGGTAGCTTCTTTAGGATTTTTACCAATGGCTCTTTCCAATACCGCGGGGGCAGAGGTTCAAAAGCCATTAGCCACCGTAGTAATCGGAGGACTGGTTTCCGCTACCTTATTAACCTTAGTGGTTTTGCCCATTCTGTATATTTTATTAGAGCGATTTTTAGAAAAAAAGGCTAATAACCATCCTGATAATATTTCTGGTCTGGGAGCAGCTTCTGTTATATGCTTATTAATCGGAATAGGATTATTAGTGCCGGATAAAGTTAAAGCGCAATCCTCCGGATCTCCGCTGACGTTGCCGCAGGCCATCGAGCAAGCTTTAAATCAAAACAGCAGCATCCAGGCGGCCAATTACCAGATTTCTGCGAATAAAAGTTTGCAGGGCGCAGCTCTTGATTTAAGTAAAACCAATATTGAGCTTGTCTACGGGCAAATTAACTCGGTAAACCGGGATAATAATTTTACAATCAGCCAGTCATTTGCTTTCCCTTCGGTTTATACGAACCAGGCCCGGTTAGCAAAAGCAACTATCCGGGGAAGTGAATTAAATTTATCCATCCGGCAGCGTGAGTTAGTTCGGGAAGTGAAAAATGCTTACCAGGAATTAATTTACCTCCAGGCAAAATTGCGGCTTTTGCAGTACCAGGATAGCTTATACAGCAGTTTCCTTCGAGCCAGCACTATCCGGTTACGCACCGGGGAAACCGGTTTACTGGAAAAAGCCACCGCGCAGGCGCAGCAGGTGGAAGTAAGAAACGCCATCGCGCAAACCCAGGCCGAGAGGCAAATTTATACGACCCAATTGCAAAGCCTTTTACAAAGCACAACGCCGGTTACAATTGCAAATACCCCATTATACCGGATGCCAGTAAATGTGCCGGATACTGCGGTACTGGCCGGCCAGCCGCAGCTAGCTATTTTTCAGCAACAAAAAGAAGTAGCACAATGGCAAACCAGGTTAGAAAAATCCAGGTTGCTCCCGGATTTTAACCTGGGCTATTTTAACCAGTCTATTATTGGCTTGCAGAATGTAAACGGTGTGGAGCAGAATTTTACCGGCGGCGACCGCTTTACCGGGGTGCAGGTGGGAGTTGCTATTCCCATTTGGTATAAGGCCAGTTCGGCCCGCATCAAGGCCGCGCAATACCAGGAGAAATTAGCAGATGCCAATTACCGGTTTCAGCAAACGCAGTTTAGTACGCAGCTAAAATTAGCAGCACAACGGTTAAATAAACAGGAATTGAACTTGGCTTATTACGAACAAACCGGTTTGCCTCTGGCCAATTTAATTATTGACCACGCCGAGAAAGGCTTTAAAAACGGGGTGATTGATTACCAGGAATATGTACAAAGCCTGAACCGGGCATTGGCCATTAAAGAAAATCATTTAGAAGCGTTGCAGCAATACAATGAAGCGGCCATTAACCTGGAGTTTATTTCCGGTCAATAAGTTTATACATCAATCATTAAGAAAATGAAATCTAAAATATATATCCTACTTATTAGTGTTTTTCTAGCGGTTGCCTGCAACGATAAAAACACAGAAAGTAAAAAAGAAAAACCGGAAGCCGGGGAGCATTCTGAAAAAGAAGGTGAACATAAAGAAGGCCAGGAAGAAGCACACGAAGAAAGCGAAACCGCGGTAGAACTGACTTCGGAGCAATTTGTCATTGGCAAAGTGGAGCTGGGTAATATTACTTCTAAAAATCTAAGCAGTGTTATTGCAGTAAATGGCTTACTCGATGTACCGCCGCAAAACCTGGTATCGGTGAGTGCCCCTTTAGGCGGGTTTGTGAAAAGCACGGATTTACTCCAGGGGATGCGGGTTAAAAAGGGTCAATTGGTCGCTATGGTTGAAAACCCGGAATTTATATCCATTCAGCAGGACTACCTGGAAAGCAAAAGCCAGTTAGAGTTTCTGGCGTTGGAATATGAACGCCAGAAGGAATTAGCCAGGGAGCAGGTAGGGCCGCTCAAAAACTTACAGCAGGTAACGGCGCAATACAAAGCGATGCAAAGCCGGGTAAATGGCCTGAAACAACAACTGGCGCATATTGGGCTTTCACCTAGCCGGGTGCAGGCGAATAGAATAACCCGGACGTTGCCGGTGTATTCGCCTATAAATGGGTATGTAACCGAAGTAAATACCAACCGGGGTAGTTATGTAACGCCCACGGATGTGATGTTTAAAATAGTCGATACGGACCACTTACACGTGGAGCTGACGGTATTTGAAAAAGATATAACCAAGTTAAAAGTTGGCCAGAAAGTGCGCTTCACCTTGCCCAATGAATCTGGCCGGGAGCGGATGGCCACGCTGCATTTAATCGGTCGGGAAATTAGTGCCGAGCGTACCGTGCGGGTTCATGCCCATTTAGACCGGGAAGAAGAACAGCTAATCCCTGGTATGTACGTGAAGGCATTTATTGAGCTGAATCTGAATACAGTACCGGCTTTACCGCAGGAAGCAATCGTACAATCCGAGGGGAAGGATTACATCTTTGTTTACAAAGGAGAGCGTACCGAAGCCGGCGAAAAAATGCGCGATTTTGAAATGATGGAGGTACGCAAAGGGGTAACCGAAAGCGGTTACACGGAAATAATTGAACCGGCTAATATTCAGGAGCAAATTGCGGTGAAAGGTGCTTATTCCTTACTGGCCAAGATGAAGAATACCGAAGAAGAAGGTGAGGGCCACGGTCATTAATTATATAAAAATGCGACCAGATTTAGATACAACCCTAACCCAGAAAAATATCCGGCCCACGGCCATGCGGTTATTGGTATTGGATTATTTACTTAACCAAACCGCTGCCGTTTCACTGAATAATCTGGAAACCTATTTTATGCGTTCGGACCGGATTACACTTTACCGGACTTTGAAAACCTTTGAGGAAAAAGGATTAGTTCATAGTATAGATGACGGCAGTGGTTCGGTAAAATATGCCCTGTGTCCGGATGATTGTTCAACTGAAGAACACCACGATTTACACGTCCATTTCTTTTGTAACCAGTGCCGCGAAACCTTTTGCCTTCCCAAGTCCCACATTCCGGAAATTGCTTTACCGGAAAACTTTAAAACAGAGGAAGTCAATCTGATGGTGAAAGGGATTTGCAGTAAATGCACCAGGTAATATGCAATGCAGTTGCAGGTTATCCGGATTTATCTTTGTCTTAGAATAAAATAGATACTATGAAATTCAATTGGGAAATGCCGGAAAAGTTGGTACCCTTCTACCAGCATGAATTGAGTAAATACCAGGAAAATTTATTAAAAGGTGATTTTATGCAGGCCTGGCCGTATTTGGAGCGGGCTCATATTTTAGGCCAGCCCTATCCTAGGGAACATTCTGCAGTCCATTTTGAAATGCTTCTATTTGGTATTAAAACCCGGAATATAAAAGAAATATTCGGGCAAATACCCCGGTTGCTCGTTGGAGGCGTAAAATCCTGGGCCGGAACCATACCTGTCGGGAACACCGGTGGAGCCAATGTAAGGCCTTGGAAACCCATGCCAATCCCGAATGATTTGCAACAAATAATCAGACAAGCTTCTAGTAATTAAATTAAAAATAATGACCCCAACTAACGATAAAACGCCAAGTGCGCCTTTACAACCCATGGAAATAACTTCTCCCCGGACGGCGGAGCAGCCAGGGCCTACCAAAGCCATTTCCCTTTCACCGGAGCCGGAACACGAAGACCACGGCAGCAGCTCTTATATTCCGACTATTATAAGTCTGGTTTTGCTGCTTACGGGCATTGGATTGGACTATTTTAAAGTTGACTGGTTTACCGGGTATATCAGGATAGCTGTTTTTGGCGTAGCATATTTATTAGTAGGGGGCAAAGTATTACTCCATGCGGTTAAAAACATAGCGAAGGGCGAAATCTTTAATGAGTTCTTTTTAATGGGTTTGGCCACCATCGGCGCGTTTTATATTGGCGAATATGCCGAGGGAGTAGCGGTGATGTTGTTTTATGTAATTGGCGAGCATTTCCAGGAAGCAGCGGTCGCCCGGTCGCGTAAATCAATAAAAGCCTTGATTGATAACCGGCCGGAAATTGTCGGCTTGGTGCAGGGAGGTCAAGTTACGCCGGTAAATCCGAAAGAAGTAAAACTAGACGATATCATTGAAATTAAACCCGGCGAGAAAGTTGCCTTAGACGGCGAATTACTTACCGAACAGTCCTCGTTTAACACCGCAGCGCTCACCGGCGAATCAAAACCAGATACTAAAAGTAAAGGTGAAAAAGTTTTGGCCGGGATGATTAACCTGGACCAGGTAATTCAGTTAAAAGTTACCTCAACTTACGAGAACAGCGCTCTATCCAAGATTTTGGAGTTAGTAGAAAAAGCCAGTAGCCAAAAAGCTAAAACCCAGCAATTTATTACCCGCTTTGCTAAAGTTTATACCCCGGTGGTAGTATTTCTGGCCATTGGTCTCACTATTATACCTTATTTCTTTGTTTCTGATTATGTTTTTAATGACTGGCTTTACCGGGCCTTAATCTTCCTGGTAATTTCCTGCCCCTGCGCCTTGGTAATCTCGATTCCGTTGGGATATTTTGGCGGAATTGGCGCTGCATCTAAAAACGGCATCTTGTTTAAAGGCTCCAATTACCTGGATTTAATGACTAAGATAGATACTGTGGTAATGGATAAAACAGGCACCCTAACCGAAGGCGTTTTCCAAGTGCAGGAAGTTCAGGTTAATGGCTTAGATAAAACCGAGTTCCTGAATCTTACCGCAGCCCTGGAAAGTAAATCTACCCACCCGATTGCCTTAGCGGTTGTAGCGCATGCTGGTAACAGCTACCAAAAGAAAAACATTTCGGAGGTAGAAGAAATATCCGGCCACGGCTTAAAAGGTAAAGTAGATGATAAAATGCTGTTAGTCGGCAACGGGAAATTATTAAAGAAATTCAACGTAGCCTATCCGGCTGAAATAGATGCCATTGTGGAAAGTATTGTGCTCGTGGCCATCAATAACCAATATACCGGTTACATCACCATTGCCGATAAAATTAAAGAAGATGCTAAAGCCTCCATCGAGCAATTACGGTCTTTGGGTATTAAGACCATTGTTATGCTTTCCGGGGATAAAGATTCTATTGTGCAGAAGGTGGCCCAATCCTTAAACATCGACCAGGCTTTTGGCGGGTTACTTCCGGAAGATAAAGTAAGCAAGGTAGAAGCCTTGAAAAAGGTAGGTAAAAATATTGCTTTCGTGGGCGATGGTATCAATGATGCCCCGGTTATTGCGCTGGCTGACGTAGGCATTGCCATGGGAGGCTTGGGTTCGGATGCCGCTATTGAAACTGCCGATGTGGTGATTCAAAACGACCAGCCTTCTAAAATTGCTACGGCCATTAACATCGGTAAAAGTACGAATCGGGTAGTATGGCAGAATATTGGCTTGGCTTTCGGAGTAAAAGCGTTAGTGCTGGCTTTCGGAGCTTTTGGAGTTGCTTCTATGTGGGAGGCTGTTTTTGCCGATGTAGGAGTAGCGTTTTTAGCGATATTAAATGCGGTCCGAATTCAGCGCATGAAATTTTAATCAGTTTATTTTAATTTAATAATAAAGCCTTTTACATATTGTGAAGGGCTTTTTTGTTTAAAAATGGGTTAAACAAATTAATATTATTACAAATTTAGAGTAACCTAAAAAATAATTTCAAGTAATATGTTTAAATTGTTTAGGTTTGCTTAATAATTAAAAGAGGTGGTTTAACCTCCTGTGTATGAATAAAATATTTACTTTATCCTTACTTATATTTCCTTTGTTTTCGTGTTTTGCTCAAAGCGGCTCTGTAAAAGGGAAGATTTCTGCTAATGGCGAACCGCTGCCTTATGCCTCCATTGGAATTATCGGTACTCAACTGGGGGGTACTTCCAGCGATATAGGTTTATTTGAAATTAAGAATGTTCCTCCGGGCACCTATGAATTAGGAGCCTCCAGTGTAGGTTTTCAGAATTTAAAAATTCCCGTTACCATTTCTGCCGGGGCAACTGTTACCTTAAATATTACGCTTTCCGAAACTACTTCTAAACTGAATGAAGTGGTAGTAACCGGGGTAACACGCGCGACCGAAGTAAAAAGAAGTCCTATTCCCATTGCTACTATTTCCAAGAAAGAAATAGATATTAATATTAACAGCAATATAATTGATGCCATTGTGAAAGGGGTACCCGGCGTAAGTGCTACCAGTACTGGACCCAATATTTCAAAACCCTTTATCCGGGGTTTAGGCTATAACCGGGTTTTAAATATGTACGACGGTGTTCGGCAGGAGGGGCAGCAATGGGGAGATGAACACGGCACTGAAGTTGACCAGTACGGAATTGAAAAGGCAGAAGTAGTAAAGGGGCCTGCTAGTTTAACTTATGGCTCCGATGCATTAGCCGGCGTTATCAATATGATTCCGGCAGTACCCAAAGGCGTTGATGGCGTGCCTAAAGGTGATTTACTACTGGATTATCAAAGTAATAACGGGCTGTTTGCTAGTTCTCTGGGTACCTCTTATTCTAAAAATGGCTGGCGGTATTCCGTCCGGGGTTCGCAGAAAAGAGCCCACGATTACCGGAATAAAATAGATGGGTATGTGTATGGCTCTGGTTTCCGCGAATACAATTTATCCGGTACGGTTCGGGTAGATAAGTCTTGGGGTTTTTCGCAACTGTCTACTACTTATTACAACAACCAACAGGAGATTCCGGACGGCAGCCGCGATTCGTTAAGCCGCAAGTTTACTTACCCCATTTTTGATGATGCCCGCGATGATATTAAAAACCGGCCAATAGTACCGGAAAGCCGGTTAAAATCTTATCAAATCGATGATTTACATCAATCTATCAAGCATTACCGGTTTTATTCCCATAACCAGTATATTATCGGGGAAGGAAATATTAATGCTACGTTAGGTTTTCAGCAAAGTAACCGCCGGGAATTTTTATCGCCGGTTAACACCGGGCAGGCCGCTTTGTTCCTGGTGTTAAATACTGTGAACTACGATTTCCGGTACAATTTACCAGCCTGGAATGCCTTTGAAACATCAGTGGGCGTTAACGGTATGTACCAAGAGAATAAAAATAAAGATGCACTCAACTTTCCTATTCCGGACTACAACCTGTTTGATGTGGGAGCCTTTATTTTTACAAAGAAGAATTTTGGAAAAGTTGATATTTCCGGTGGAATCCGTTACGATACCCGGAAGTTAGCCTGGAATGATTTTTTCACCAGTACTAATTCCAGTAATTTAGGTCGTAGGGTAGAAGCAGCTACCCCAGGCGCTTACAACCAGTTTGCGGAATTTAGCCATCGGTACCACGGCATTTCCGGGAGTATTGGGGGAACTTATAGCCTGAGCGAACGGGTATTAGTAAAGGCAAATTTTGCCCGTGGTTACCGGTCGCCGAATATAAATGAAGTAGGAGCCAACGGCCTGGACCCCGGCGCACACATTCGCTACCAGGGAAACCGGGATTTCGTGCCTGAATTCAATTTCCAGAAGGATATCAGCTTCCTGGGTTATCTGAAAAATATGGATGTTAGTCTGGAGTTATTCGATAACAGGATTACCAATTATATTTTTCAAGCCCGCGAAACAAATGAGCAAGGGCAGCCGGTGTTAGATAGTGAAGGTAACTTATTTTATAAATATCAGCAATCTAAAGCCCAGCTATATGGCGGGGAAGCAACAGTAAACCTACATCCGGAAGTAATAAAATGGCTTACTTTTAACAATAGTATTTCCTACGTGAAAGGGTTAAATAAGAATGATAAATTAATTGAGCAATATGGTGATGCCGCCAGGTATTTGCCCTTTATTTTGCCTTTACAGGTCCGGTCCGAAGTCAGAGCCACTTTACGCAAAACCCTTGGTTCCTTCACTGGCTTATATGCCCGTGCGGAATTAAATGCTTACTCCAAACAAGAAAATATTTACGCGGTAGACAATACCGAAAAGCCTTCTAAAGCATACAACTTAATAAACGTAGGCTTTGGCAGCAATATTAAACAATCATCGGGCAGAACGTTGGCACAACTTTTTTTTCAGGTAAATAATGTTTTTGATAAAGCCTATCAATCGCATTTAAACCGGCTACGATATTTTGAATATTATCAGCATTCGCCGAATGGCCGCTTAGGTATTTATAATATGGGGCGGAATATGAGTGTTAAGGTTATCATTCCGTTTTAAATTTAGGAAAGCATATTATTTGAATCAGTTTACTTTTGTAATTGCATAATTTCCGCCGAATGGTCTTTTATTAACCTTCCGGCGTAGTTTTTCAATTCAGGGTCCAATCCAAAACGCAGGTACGCTTCGGCAACATCAATGGAGGTTTGGTGATTAATGATAATTTGGGCTTTAAACTTTGCATCCAGACTTTCTATTTGCTCTACCGCCTTTAATTGCTTGCTCATGGCATCAATGCCCATTTTTAACTTTTGATGCAAAACAGAGGCTACCCGCTCATCTTCTTTTTCCTTATCAATCCGGGCAGCCGCTTTATCTAAAAACGTTTTTTCTTCTGAATGGTGATTGATAATATGATTAGCTACTTCTTTTAAGGCCTTATTCTGACCATTTTTTATTTCTTCATTGGCTAAATTGATAGCCATATTGTGTTGAGAAATCATAAAATGCACAAAATCATGGTCGGGGTGGTTAGCGGTAATGGCAGTATCTAACCTTGTATAATTGGAGTTTTTATCAGATTTATTTCCTGAATAATTGTTTTCCTTACCTACTTTCTGGTCTCTTCTAAAGTGATTATCTGAATTACTTTGGCAGGACCAAAAGCCGTTAGAAGTTAATAAGATATAGAATAGAAAGAAGTATTTTTTATACTCATTTATCTTCATGTACAGGTATTTATTATCAAACCTCCCGATTCAAATAGAAGTACGCTAATAGTGTCTTTATAGTATTGGTTAAAGCTTTCTATTTTGTTATGAAATTAAAATTTCAAATTTTAGCTAATATATGTAATTTAAATTTTTAAAATATTATGTTAAATAACAAAACTTAAAATCTGAAAAATATGCTAAAATGAGTTAAATTTGTAGGTTTTTAAAAGGCTTATAACTTTCATTATGTTAAATAGAATTTTAGCTTATTAATAAAATTAATTGCCACTAACCCGATTCTTTTATAAGAATCAATAATTAAAATACCATTTAAAGTGAATTGTGATGATAGACCTTTTTTACTTTTTACTCTACTTTTGATTCTACATTATTAATTGTGCTAATACTAGAATGGGTATTCCTATGATCGGTACTTTGCTTATAATATTCGGCAATCAAGGACGTCACTGACCTTAATTCTTTGGCTTCTTTAGTGCCCGGCATCGCATCTTTAACTTCTTCTAATCGCAAAGAAGCTTTTTTAAATTCTTTCTTAGTTATCATTATTGCAACTTTTAAACTAGTGAATACGGACTTTAGCAAAAAAATAATACGTAAAATGGTAAATGTAAAAAACATAAATTGATACGTATAAAGCCGGAATCAACTTCCTATATTGCAGATAATTTCTATCTGTAGGATTTGATTCAAGAGATAACTATTTGGTATAAACCATTTATAAAAAGTTATTGTAAAAATCAAATCAAGGGCATTATTATTTGTATAAATTGAACGTAATACTTATTTATTAGCCAACTTTTCTTTCAAGACATTAACCTCCTTTTCCAATGCAAGTGTCCGGAACTGCACTTTTGCCTCCAAATCAGCGTAAGACGTTTTGAGTTGCTCCCGCATACTGTATAATTCATTAATATCGGTGCAGGTGCCAAACCACCGGTAAATACGGCCCAGATCATCGCGCATGGGCAAAGCCCTTGCTAAAAACCAACGCCACATACCATCGCTGACCCGTTTAAAACGGTATTCAATTTCATAAGGTTCTCCTGTAGCTAAAGAATGTTGCCATACCTGGGCTGCCCGGTCCTGGTCATCGGGATGCAGTAAATTATTCCACATTTCCGTACCTAAGCTATCGGCCACCGTGTAACCGGTAAAATCTACCCACTGTTGATTAAAAAAATCATGATACCCTTTTTCGTCGGTAGTCCATACTAATTGAGGCATAGCGTCCGTAACAAAGCGGTATTTTTCTTCTGATTGTTTGTAAGCGGTTAAATTATGCGAAGCAGTAGCATAGCCCGTGATTTCACTTGTAACAGGATCATTTAAGGTAAAAATTTGGTACATAACCGGTATCGGTTGGCCGGTTTCGAAATGCCGGAAAGCTAATTCTCCAATCCAATAACCTTGCTTTTGAACCGTCGGGAAAACCTCATTTTCCAATTTCTCGTGATAAGCCGGCATAAAGAAATCTTTTACCTGCAGTCCTTGGGCTTTTTCTAAATCAGGCAGGCCAACCATGTGTAAAGCCGCCGGGTTTAAAAAATATACTTCTCCGTTTGTGTTAGCGGCACCAATAAAATCATTTGAGCGTTGTACCAATAATGAAAGCAAAGCGTGATCAACAGGTGTATTTACATTCATTTCTAGTTTTATTTAGTTTAAACCAAAATCAGTATATTTATTATTAAATTTTACCAGAGTTAATTCCATGCCTGTATCAAAGTAAAGATTTAAATACGTATACCTGGTATCGGTGTTTATAAATAAACGGGTTATTAAAGCCTTCCAGCTTTCATTAAATACTTCAATCAGCAGGTAAGGCCGATTCATGGTCTCTTCTGTTTTCAAGGCCCAACTGCCCTCTCCTTCCGGTAGTAACTCCAAATAATCATCAGCAGCAAAAATAAACTTTATAGCGTGGGCAATAGATGCTGTTGGATCGGAAGTACTCAACTGACGAGACTCTACTAGCCAATCGCCATTAATATGGTTAAGGGTAATATTAGAAAAGGGAATATTATACATGGCTCGCAAAATTGCTGTTACCCGAAGTTGATTAAAAACCGAATATGAAACGTAAGTTTATGATATAATTGCACTTAAAATCCCCTGTAAAAAGGTATAAAACCCTTGAAAACTTTATCACTTGGCTAATGTTTTCTTTAAAATTAAAAGTTAACTACAGAGTCTAGATATTTGTTTTCAAAATGATGCACTTAAGTTCAACCCATTTCAAATAAAAATTAAAAATGCTTATCTAACAGGTTGATAAAATCAGTTGTTGCAAAAGGTTTATAGATATGGCCAGTAATATCAACGTAGGCTTTTAATTTCTCCAGGTCATAAAAACTAGCCGATGATGTTAGGCCAAACACCTTACTCGCTTTCAGATCGGTTGGTAAATCTTTATATTTTTCCAAGAAATCAAATCCATCCATGACCGGCATCTTCAAATCTAAAAGCATAAGGTCAACTTTTAGTTTATTTTCTTGAATCCGCTTAAAGTATTCTATGGCTTCTTGCCCATTTGAAACAACATCTACTTCCAGGCAACAATTAGATGTCAGAATATTTCTTTTATTAGCACGATTAGTGATTTCGTCATCATCTACCAGTAATACTCTTTCTATCTGCTTCATTAATGTTATGACCTATTTTATTTTCTGTCTATATTTAATGCTATGTACTTGCTGAAGATAATATGTTTAGCTCAATAACTATTTATTACCTATTTATGCTACTATATTCTTTAACCAAATATAATAAGAACAAAAATTATAACCAATAGTTATAATTTAGCATGAAACTAATTCAAAATCATTATTATATAAGTAGGATAAGCATACTACATATATACTAAATATATTTAGGATGCAATAAATAATAGATTTAGTATAACAAGTATATACTCATCAAACCCAAACGCTAATATAATTAGTGACAACGCCTTTGTAGATTTCAGCAAGTCTGTCTAATATATCCTGATATAAGTGATAACAAAGTTTTCATTAAAAAGGTATATGGTATAATTATATTTTTATTATTTTATTAATTGCCTCTTAATTGACAGAATTGGAATTATCTGAGGAAGAAATCTTATCATTTGATAAAGCCAAACTGGAAGAAAATCTTCTATACCTTAGGTATTTATTATTAAGAGAAAAAAGAAGCAATTGGATTAAAAAATATATAGGTTATATAAACTTGATAGAATCGAGTTTAGCTCAATATGACCTTCCTAAACATTAGCAAGGTGGCATTGCTGATTTAATCAGACGAGAAAGAATTAATAAGAGATATACCTTTGAGGTATTGTTTAGGTAATTCATATAATGGAAGCAAGCCGGGTCTTCATATCGGCTAGCTTTTCTGTTTTATCTAAAACTAAAGGCATTAGGTCAGCCGAGACCTGAGTAAACTGATCTTCATATAAAGCTTTAAATCCTTTCATGCTTTTTCTAATTCACTAATTACGGAAGATTTTAAATTTAAAAAGTTGTCAAATAATTAAAATTCGTTTTACATAAATTAATAAGCCGTTTTATTCAGTTTATCCTCCTTCAATTGCAGCTTCCCTGCCTTTATAATTTCCCATGTACAAATGAAGGTTATTAAAATTATTGTCTAACAACGGTTAAAATCTTAATGCTTTGTGAATGAAATTTTATAATAATAGTTATCTCCATTATGAGTCTTAGCTATCACCCGATAGCCTTCTTCTTGCAACTTATAAATGGTAGCCTGGGAAAGTTTTTTCTCATAAGTGGCAGCCCAACCAGAATGTTTGGGTAATTCAGCTACTAACCGTTTTATAGTTTCATACTGAAGTTCGTCGAATTCGGGCTTCTTCTTTCGAAATAAATTAAACATCCACTATAAGTTTTAATTATCAATCATTTCAATTAATTGACAAACCTTTTATACAAGTTATTTGCTTTCTGTCTGATTTTTAAAAGTTGCAAAAACAGATTCTATTGGTTTAATAATTGTTTTACGATTAAATATAAATTCTGTGAATTGTTTTTATTAATAATCCTGTTGGGAGAACATAAAATAAACGGGGAATTAGAAAGAACCTGGAACTAATATATATTGAATTTCATTTGTTAGAGCAAATCCGGTACACTGGAATAAAATAAATTTTTTTGGATGGTAAATACATTTATCTTAATAATCTATGATGTTATCTGCTCTATTAGATCAATATAGTCAATCCAGTAAAAAAGTATTCTTCCTTTATAATATATTGACCCGGCAGTTTGATTATCTGAGCCCATCTATCAAATATCTGTGGGAAATTGAATCAGAACAAGTTTTACAGACTCCTGAATGGCTCCTTACTCGAATTGAGGAACAAGATAAAGAAGCCATTATGCAACGATTTAAGCAAGTGCGTCACGGGGCAGTTGCTAAAATTGAATTTAACCTCCGGTTTCCTGATAATCTCCTTAAGCAGGTGAAAGTAGATGCTCATCCGCTTTTAGATGCTAACGGTGCTTTTACTCAAATCATGGGCCAGGCCGAAGATGTTACGGATCAAACCAAATATCGGGAATTTCTCCTGGAATTTACTCGTAAGAAAGATAATGTCCTATTAATTGTGGCTCATGATTTACAAGGTCCGTTATCTATTATGAAGAGTGCAGTTAATTTGCTGGAGATGGACCATGCTATAAGCAATTATAGAGAACTTTCTACTTATACGGATATAATTAACACGGCTTATACTGACTGTACGAAGCTCATTAAGGAAGTCCTCCTGGACGAACATATCAAATCTGTTTCAACGCCTGTAAAAAGGGTACGGTTTGATGCTTTGGAAAAAGTAAAACAAACTGCCGAAACGTTTGTACGGTCTAAAGTGGTAAAAGCCGCCATACATATTCATAGTCCGGAAGAAAAAATCATGGTTGAACTAGATGAAATAAAGTTTACGCAAATTCTCAATAACCTGCTTACTAATTCTATTAAGTTCACGCCATCAGAAGGAACGATAACCATCACTTTGAGTACGCAAGGGACTAATTTACTACTAAAGCATGCCGATTCCGGAATTGGTATTCCTCAGGAGTTACAGCCTTATCTGTTTCAAAAGCATGATAACAGGGCTTCACGACGGGGCTTAAATGGAGAAGAATCGAATGGCATCGGTCTGTCCATTATTAAAGATTTAGTAGAGATACAAGGAGGTAACATTCAGGTAGAAAGTGAAGAAAATAAAGGCACTGCTTTTTATATTTCCTTCCCCTTAGCTAATATTTAAAAATTATTCTAACCTTAATTTAATCCGGAAATATTGTAAATCATTATTTTAGCTTTTGACGCGGAAGGCCAATAATCGTATGCAGTATCCAGACAATCTAATTCTTCTTAAACGAATTGGATTTTGTTTCAACCACCAATAATTCATTAAAATAAGCCTTTATATAAATTGATGAGCTCATATATGGAAGATTTTAACCTCGCTGCTTTCTCAAAATCTAAATAAATCAACTGTTGATTCAGGTTAAATTTACATTTGAGGATTTTGACCTGTTTTCTTTATCTGTAGGCTGAAGCAAAGCCTCGATCAGATAAAGTAGTAAGAGGAGCTTACTATCGGATCAAAAGTACCAATTATAAATGATAAACTAAAACATTGGAGGTATATTTAATCTTGGTATAAGGATTTATAAATACTTGTTCTATTTCATTTTTAGTACTTCCCCAGTTATCCCATTTGCCTAGAGTAATCGATATGTACTTATATTTGCCGGTATAAATCCTGCCTTATGGAAAAAGAAAGCCTCGAAATCATTCATGCCCGTTTCCCACAGTTGGAACCCTTATTGCTCCAGGAAATGGGTCAGGAGGGTACGATTAAACAACTTGGGCCGGGTGAGGAAGCCCTACGCACGGGACAATATATCCGTTCGACGGTATTGGTGTTAAATGGGCTGGTGAAAGTTTACCGGGAAGATGATGAAGGTAATGAGTTTTTAATGTACTACCTGGAAGAAGGAAGCGCCTGCGCCCTATCTATGATGTGTACCGCTAAAAATGAACAAAGCAAAGTATTGGCGAAAGCCGTAACCGATGCGGAAATTCTACTTTTACCGGCTCATTTATCCGAGCAATGGCTAGCCAAGTATAAAACCTGGTATAATTTTGTAATTGCCTCCTATCGCGAACGATTTGATGAACTATTGCAAACCCTCGATAGTGTGGCTTTTAAAGGCCTGGACGAGCGGCTGGTATTTTACCTGAAACGACATGTTAACGTGCAGGGTAAGGAAGTGCGTCTCTCCCACCAACAAATTGCCGATGAATTAAACACTTCTCGGGAAGTAATCTCACGTCTTCTAAAAAAGCTGGAGCAACACCAGGCTATTGTGCTGCACCGAAACTATATTGAAGTGCTTAATCTGGATGATTTTTGACTCATTTTGATTTAAAGACCGTAAAGAACTTCTAATATAGCATTTCTCTATCTACACTAATAAGTCTCCAGGTTACTGCTATTAAAAATTGAAAACGATGGAAATCCTTAAATTTAAAACCAATATTGCTACTGAATCTGCCTTGGCGGCAATAACTCCGGCTTTGCAGCGGTTAGAAAATATTAGCTCCTGGAAGGTAGATACGACCGTTGCAGAAAATATATTGAGCATTTCCGGCCAGGATATTAATCCGCAAGCAATTTTAAATGCTCTCCGGGAAGTTGGCTACCAGGCAGAACTTATGCGGGTTTTGGGACTTGGCGGAACAGATTTATAAAGATTAGTTAAAGCCCTGCCTTTCGAGAATAGGGTTTGCCTAATGCGCCTCTTGTTTGCGCTACTTACAGAGCGCTTATTACCTTTTGCAATTTTTGACTTACTTCTTGCGCCAGTGGTTGCAGTTGGTCATTTTCTACCGCAGCCATGGTTTCCATAGGATTGATAGCAGTAACCTCTACGCGCCCGGTTTCATGTTCCTGCACCAAAATATTACAAGGCAGCATTACTCCAATGTTGGCTTCTTTTTGAATAGCTTCAAAAGCCAGTTTCGGGTTGCAGGCCCCCAGTATTTTATAATTGCGAAAATCTACCCCTAACTTTTCCTTAAATTTATCTTTCAGGTTAATTTCGGTTATAATGCCGAAACCTTCGGCCTGCAAAGCACCTGTCACTTTTTCAATGGCTTCATCAAATGAAGTGCTTAAGATTTTACTGTTATGGTAGCTCATTATCTTTCTTTTTAGTTACGGCGAATCTCTATTTTAAGTAGCTTACATTTAATTTATACTTAGTGCCACTTTTAAAGTTTTAGTTTCAGCCCCACCTATACCAATTGGAATATTCTTGTTTTAGTATTCCAGGCCTTCCGATGGTTTTTTCTTAATTTATTTCCTTATGTGATACTTGTCACTGTACCGGCATACTCCAATACCGACATTTGCATAAAATTAGCACGAACGATACTGTCAACAATGGAAATATTAGGATATCTGGCCGCCTTATTAATTGGTTTATCTCTAGGCCTTACCGGTAGCGGCGGTTCTATATTAACTGTTCCTATCCTGGTTTATTTAATGGGTTTTAGCCCGGTTATGGCTACCTCTTACTCCTTATTTGTGGTGGGTACCACCAGTTTAGTAGGAGGTGCTAAGTTTTACCGCCAGGGGCTGGTAAATTTTAAAACGGTATTGCTGTTTGGCTTACCTTCCTTAATAGCAGTTTACCTAACCCGGAGTTATTTAATTCCCGCTATTCCAGCCCAAATTTTCACTGTGGGTCAATTAATCGTTACAAAGGAGTTGCTGCTGATGGTGCTGTTTGCTTTGCTGATGATCTTGGCCTCTTACAGCATGATTACTAAAAAATGTTGTCAGGATTGGAAAATTATTCAGCGGGAGAATATTAACTATGGATTAATTACACTTGAGGCCATAATTGTTGGACTAATATCGGGCATGGTAGGTGCCGGGGGCGGCTTCTTAATTATACCGGTCCTGGTAATTTTCCTGCGCCTGGATATGAAAATGGCCGTAGGTACATCCCTCTTTATTATTGCGGCGAACTCTTTAATTGGTTTTGTGGGAGATGTTTTTCATTACCAAATGGATTGGGAATTTCTCCTCTTATTTTCCGGGCTTTCTATTATAGGTATTTTCATCGGTTCGGCCTTTGCCGATAAAGTAGACAGCGAAAAATTAAAACGGGGATTTGGCTGGTTTGTGCTGGCCATGGGTATTTACATCTTAATCAAAGAACTTTTTCTTTAAAAAAAACGGTGCGTGACTAATGTCACTGACAGAGAAAGCGATAGTGCCGAATTTTGTATGGTAATTAATAAGGAAGCATAAAATTTAAAATAAAAATAAAGCAATCATGAAAATAGAACAGATTTATACCGGATGTTTAGCCCAGGGTGCTTATTACATCCAATCAGGTAACGAAGCCGCTATCATCGACCCTTTACGGGAAGTAGGCCCTTACCTGGAGAAAGCAACCGCTAACGGTGCTACAATTAAATATGTGTTCGAAACGCACTTTCACGCGGACTTTGTTTCGGGCCACGTTGATTTATCAAAACAATCCGGGGCACCCATTATTTACGGTCCGAATGCAAACCCCACCTTTGAGGCGCATATTGCCCAGGATGGCGAGGTATTTAAAGTAGGTGACATTCAAATAAAAGTATTGCATACCCCCGGCCATACCATGGAATCAACTTCTTATTTATTATTGGATGAGCAGGGCAAAGAAACCGCTTTATTCTCCGGCGACACCTTGTTTATCGGGGATGTTGGCCGGCCGGATTTAGCCCAGAAAGCAGGCAATATTACCCAGGAAGACCTAGCTAGTACCTTGTTCGATTCTTTGCGGAATAAAATTATGTCTTTGCCGGATGATGTAATTGTGTATCCGGCTCATGGGGCGGGCTCTGCTTGTGGCAAAAACATGAGTAAAGAAACCACCGATACGCTGGGAAATCAGAAAAAGACGAACTATGCCTTACGGGCGGATATGACACGGGAAGAATTTATTAAAGAGGTTACTGATGGCTTAACGCAGCCGCCAGCCTATTTTCCGCTCAACGTAAAGATGAACCGGGAAGGCTACGAAAGTTTTGATAATGTTTTAAGCCAGGGTACCCAGGCCTTAACACCTGAAGCATTTGAAGCAGCGGCCAATGAAACTGGAGCCCTGATTCTGGATACCCGTGACCCGCAAACGTTTGCCCAGGGCTTTGTACCTAATTCCATAAATATTGGCATCGATGGCAGCTTTGCTCCGTGGGTAGGTGCCTTAATTCCGGATATTCAGCAGCAAATATTAATCATCGCCGAGGAAGGGCGGGAAGAAGAAGTGGTTACCCGTTTGGCGCGCGTGGGCTACGATTATGCCATTGGGTATTTACAGGGCGGAATTGCTGCCTGGAAAGCAGCTGGTAAAGAAGTAGACCAGATTGAATCTGTAACCGCGGAAGAATTGGCAACCAGAATTAACCAAGGCGGTGAAGTAAATATTCTGGATGTGCGCAAGGATACCGAGCATTATGCCGAACACGTAATCGGGGCCGAAAATATTGCGCTGGATTATATAAACGAAAATTTAAGTCAGGTTGATAAAAACAAAACCTATTACGTGCATTGTGCCGGAGGTTACCGCTCCATGATTTTTAATTCCATTATGCGGGCCCGGGGCTATGATAACCTGATTGATGTACAAGGCGGATTTAAAGCTATAAAAGAATCTGAAAAAGTGCCGGTAAGTGCTTACGTGTGCCCCAGCACCATGAAGTAATCGAAACGGATTAGAGAAATTTATTAAAGTATTAAAAAGATGTTTGGAAATATGTTTGGGCGGAAAGAAAGTGATTTAAGCGGATCTGCATTTAAAGTGCTGTTTACTTCTACTAAAAATGCAGTGCTGTTAGATGTGCGTACCCCCGGTGAATTTGCCGGTGGTACCCTACCGGCCGCGGAAAATATGGATGTCATGTCTGCTGATTTTAAAAATAGGTTAAAAAAACTAAGCTCCCAGAAAATTTACTTTATGTTCTGCCGAAGCGGCAACCGCAGTGGTAGTGCCGTGGCTCAGCTAACGGAGCAGGGATTAAAAGCCTATAATTTAGAAGGCGGTATAAGTGCCTGGCCCCGGAATTAACCGGGGCCATTACAATTAATGACTAAAAGCAAATGATATGGAAACGCTTAAAATATTAATTCCGGTAGATTTTTCCCCTACTTTTCAATATGCCGCAGCCATGGCCGAATTGATTCGGAATAGCCGTCCGGTTGAACTCTACTTATTGCATGTGGTTCCGGCAACCGGCAATGCAGAAGATTTAGAAGATGCCGGGAAGGCGGTATATAAACAAATAGAAGCTGCTCATAAATGGTTTGCCGCCTTACCCGCCAAATTCAACTTTAAGAGCTTTGTAAAAGTAGGGCCGGTAACCGAAACCATTAATCAGTTTACAATTGAAATTGGGGCCGACCTGGTTATCATGGGTACCAAAGGGGCCGACGGTTTACTCGAATTTATTTCCGGTTCCGAAGCCCAGCATGTTGCCCGGAATTCATCGATGCCGGTTTTAACGGTGCAAGGGTCTTACTTACCGGCCAGGTTCCAGCATATCCTATTGGTCAGTGATTTTGAAGAAGCAATGCCGGTACTGCCTTTAGCTTTGATAAAAGCACTGGTTGCACCGGGCGGAACCATACACTTATTACATATTTTAAAACCGCATGAGTTCTCCCAAGCCGAATCCATTATAGAGAAGATGCAGGTTTTTGCCAAACAAAATCAATTGGAAAATATGGAATTGCATTTACATCAGGAGCATAAAGTGGACCAAGGTGTTTATCAATTTAATAAAGACCATCAAATGGATTTGGTTTGCCTGGGTACGCACGCGCGCAAAGGTTTAAACCATTTGTTACACGGCAGTATTGCCGAGCGGCTCATCAACCATTGTTCTAAACCGGTACTTACGTATCATTTATAAATAAATTATGCTTGAATTATTGAAACAGCCCTGGCCCTGGTATATTTCCGGAGCGGCCATTGCTTTTATTATGATTTTATTATTGGTGTATGGCAAATCATTCGGCGTATCGGCTAACCTGCGTACCCTGTGTACCATCGCCGGGGCGGGTAAAAAGGTTAAATTCTTTGATTTTGACTGGAAAACCCAAAAATGGAATCTCCTGTTTCTGTTAGGTTCTATTTTAGGTGGCGTTGTAGCTTCTACTTTGCTTAAAAGTGATGAACCCTTGCAACTATCAGCGGCCACAATTAGCGACTTAAAAGAGTTAGGAATTGCATTCGATGGCGGCTTAAACCCTTCTCAGCTTTTCGGACCGGATTTTATTACTTCTCCCAAGGGTTTCCTGATTTTATTAATTGGAGGCATTTTAGTTGGTTTTGGGGCTCGGTATGCCGGTGGTTGTACTTCCGGCCATGCCATTAGTGGGTTATCTAACTTACAAATACCTTCTCTGGTGGCCGTAGTGGGCTTTTTCATCGGGGGCTTAATCATGACGCATTTTATATTACCCTTAATTTTTTAAGCTATGAAAGGATTAAAATTTATTATAGCCGGATTGTTGTTTGGGATTATTATGGCCAAATCAGAAGCCATATCCTGGTACCGGATTCAGGAAATGTTTCGTTTCCAATCCTTCCACATGTACGGTATCATTGGGGCCGCCGTAGTGCTGGGAGTTGTAGCCGTTTATCTGATTAAAAAATTTAAAATAAGAGATATTCAAGGCAATGTCATTGCCTTTCAGGATAAGGACCGTACCTGGCCCCGGTATATCATTGGCGGCACTATTTTCGGATTAGGCTGGGCCTTAACCGGGGCTTGTCCCGGGCCTATGTTTGTGAATGTTGGTTACGGCTATTGGGCCATGCTTGTAGTAATATTTGGCGCGCTGATGGGTACCTATTTTTATGGATTGCTGAAAGATAAAATTCCGCACTAGGTTCATCTTTCAGGATAGAATATTTGTTAAAATCTCACATCAAATGTCCTTCTAATAAGTTCATTTCTTTATTTTATATGAATAATATAAAGCAAATCATAAATAAAGTACCAGGATGGATATATACGTTGCTCATTGTTGGTATTCTGTACGCTAAGGGTTTGCATACCCAGGTTATCGGGCAGATGCAGCGCGTCATTTTGGTTACCGGCCTTATAAAACCCAAGTTACCTGGGCCATCACCCGAAACCGCTCTAAAAAATACCGAAAGCGTTCCCAAACCGGCAGCAAGTCCCACTTATCCGGCAGCCGACTTAGATTTTACGGTAAAAACGTTAAGCGGAGAAACGGTTAGTATGGAATCGTTGAAAGGTAAAGTAATTTTTATGAACATGTGGGCAACCTGGTGCCCGCCCTGCATTGCTGAAATGCCCAGTATTCAGAACTTGTACGAAAAAGTAAAATCAAATAAAATTGCCTTTGTCATGGTTTCATTGGACCAGGACCCGGCCAAGGCGCAGAAATTTATTCAGCGCATGGGTTTTACTTTTCCGGTTTACACCCCGGAAGGTTACATGCCGGCTCAGTTTGGTGCTGGTAATGTAATACCAACTACTTATGTTATCTCTCCGGAGGGTCAGGTGGTTGTACAAAAGGATGGTATGGCGGAGTATGACACCGAGGAATTTAGGAACTTCCTAATTAACCTGGCCACTAAAGCGATTTAAGTTACTTTAAGAAAAGTAAAAAACTTCAAAACGAGTTGAAGCAAAAGGTGGAAACTAAATCAATAAAACTGGGATTGCGGGAGAATTGGCAACAATTTGCCTGGTTAGTATTGGTTACCGGGTTTGTAGGCGGTATGGTAGGCATGGAGCGTACCTTACTGCCCCAATTAGCGGAATCGGTTTTCCATATTGCTTCTACCTCGGCGGTTTTATCGTTTATCGTAGCATTTGGTATCACCAAAGCCATTACTAATTACTTTACCGGCGCACTGGCCAATAAGCTGGGTCGGCGTAACTTATTAATTATCGGCTGGGTAATTGGTTTGCCTATTCCCTGGATACTGATGTATACCCACTCTTGGAACCTGGTTGTCCTGGCTAATATTTTGTTGGGATTAAACCAGGGCTTAACCTGGTCGAGTACGGTGGTTATGAAAATGGATTTAGTTGGGGAGAAAAACCGGGGAATGGCTATGGGGCTGAATGAATTTGCCGGCTACCTGGCTGTTGGACTGGTTGCCTTACTCACTGCTTATTTGGCCTCCCGTTTCGGCCTGCGCCCCTACCCATTTATGATAGGCGTAGTCTTTTCGGTATTGGGTTTACTGGTTAGCCTTTTTATTATTAAAGATACCCAATTCCATGTGGCGGCAGCTAAAGTAGCAGATAACTTGCAATTACGCCGGGTATTTTGGGACACGACTCTCTTTAATCGTAATCTGAGCGCCGTAACCCAGGCGGGTTTAGTCAATAACTTAAATGATGGGATGGCCTGGGGATTATTGCCGGTTTTACTGGCCAACCGGGGATTGCATCTGACAGAAATAGGGCTAGTAACCGCCATTTATCCGGGTGTCTGGGGAATCGGACAATTGTTTACCGGGCGTCTAGCGGACTTCGTTTCACGCAAAAGTTTACTTTTCTGGGGGATGTTGTTGCAAGGAATTTCCCTGATGTTATTGGTTTGGGCCACTTCCTTAAATCAATTTATAATGATTTCATTCTTTCTGGGTTTAGGTACGGCCCTGGTTTATCCTACTTTTATGATTGCCATTTCAGAAAATACGAATCCGGCGCAGCGGCCTGAAAGTCTGGGCGTTTTTCGGTTATGGCGCGATTTAGGATACGCAATTGGAGCCTTACTCACCGGTGTTTTATTAGCTTATTCGGGGGTGTCAGCAACGATATTCGCCATTGCTGGTTTTACCGTGTTTTCTGCTTTAGTTATCCAGTTTCGGATGCAACAAACGCCCGACGTTCTACCGGTGCCACACCCTACCGGATTATCTATTTAACCAATCTCATTTTAAAATATGAAGCCAAAAAAGAAGCCTTTATTTTTCCTCGCGTTTATCTTGTTTTCGCCTTTAACTATTTGCTTAAGCTGTCAGACGAAGGCTGAACAAACTACATCTGAACAAACGCCAGCCGGTCAGATTACGGCGGGCTCTCCTGTAAAAGAAATCAATAGCCAGGAAGCAAAAAAGATTTTAGAGCAACAGCCGGGAACCATCATTTTGGATGTACGGACACCCCAGGAATATGCGGCCGGCCATTTGAAAAAAGCGCGTTTGTTTAATTTATATGCGCCGGATTTCACCAGTCAAATCAGCCGGTTAGACCCTGCTAAAACCTACTTGGTTTATTGTGCCGTCGGGGGGCGTAGTCAACAGGCAACGAATATATTAAAGCAAAAAGGCTTTAACCATATTTACGATGCCAGCCAGGGATTTAACGCTTTAAAAGCAGCGGGCATACCTACCGAATAATTAATTTATCAGTTTAACCAGATTTTCTATATGCGATTCTTCTTTCTATTATTTCTGTCTGTTTGGGCCATTAATTTCTCAGTTGATGCCCAGGCAAAAAAAGCTCCGGGTACAAAAGTGCAAACTGTCAAACCGCAGGTGCACCGGGTGGTATATGATGTTACTAATGCCGATACGACCACCCAGGCGGCCCTTATCCGGCAGTTAAACAACCTGAAACGCGTATGGCCAACGTCCCAGGTTGAAGTAGTGGTGCATGGGAAAGGATTGGATTTGGTGCTGGCTCAAAAGTCTTATAAAACCGGTGCAATAAAAGAACTGCAACAGAAAGGCGTGGTATTTGCCGCTTGTGAAAATACCATGCGGTTCCGCAAAGTGTCGGTTACCGACCTTTTACCAGGTGTTATTACCGTGCAGATGGGCGTGGGCGAAATAATCATGAAGCAGGAACAGGGCTGGAGTTATATAAAATATTAAAAGCAAAATGAGCAATGGATAAGTATTGGCAGCTATTCGTCCGGTCATTTACTGATTACGGGGGGTATTTAGGCCGGGAAATTTTACAGCCCAGCTGGGGCAATTATTTTTACTGGTTAATAGGTCTGTCGCTTTTCTTTTGGCTGCTGGAAATTTTTATGCCCTGGCGGCAGCATCAGGCCAAAATCCGGCAGGATTTCTGGCTCGATGGCTTTTACATGTTCTTTAATTTTTTCCTGTTTTCGCTGGTAGGGTTTAATGCCATTTCCAATATTGGGGATCAGGCTTTTAATGATTTCCTGTCCCTGTTCGGCTTAAAGAATATTGTAGCATTCGAAATTCAATCGTGGCCAGTCTGGGCGCAATTGCTTACCTTATTTATAGTCCGCGATTTTATTCAATGGAATGTACACCGGCTTTTACACCGGGTAGAATTTCTGTGGGAATTCCATAAAGTCCATCATTCCGTGCAGCAGATGGGTTTTGCGGCGCACCTGCGGTTTCACTGGATGGAAACAGTAGTTTACCGGACCTTAGAATACATACCCTTAGCCATGATTGGTTTCGGCATTCAGGATTTTTTCCTGGTGCATATTTTTGCCACCGCTATCGGACACTTTAACCATTCTAATTTCAGGTTTCCGCTGGGTCCGTTCCGGTATCTTTTTAACAACCCGCAAATGCATATCTGGCACCATGCCAAACACATGCCGCACCGGTACGGCGCTAATTATGGCATTAGTTTAAGTATTTGGGATTATATTTTCCGCACCGCTTATCTGCCGGAAGATGGTCGGGATATTGAGTTGGGTTTTGAAGAAGTAGAGAATTACCCGAATACTTTTAAGGAACAGCAATTACACCCTTTCATTAAAAAAATAGCCCCGAGTGATGTTAAATCATAATTAGTCCTTATCTCTGATTAAACTTAACTAAGTAAGATTAAGTATAATCTGCGTTAAACAAATTTGTTCGGCTTATGTTTAAAAAAATATTTAAGTCCCTGCTATTTGTCTTTTTGTTTTTTGGGGTGCATGGCCCTGCCTGGGCATGTCTTTCCTGTAACCGTCCCTTACAGGTTTCAGTTTTTGATGCTAATTTCTGGAAGAATTCTTTTTATATGATTTTGCCTTTCCTGCTAATTGGCGCTATTATTTTCAGAATCTATAAACTCAAATAATTTTCATCTAAAATTAATGATTTATGGCTCCCACTTCAGAATACCAGCAACAGCCGGTTAGTCGGTCCGGTCCAATCATTGCCGCTACTACTTTAATTGGGGTAGGTATGGGCGGCTTTGTCGATGGCATTATTTTACACCAGATTTTGCAGTGGCATAATATGGTTTCTGCTAAGTTGCCACCGGATACTTTGCTGAATGCAAAAACCAATATGTTCTGGGATGGCATGTTTCATGCTGGCGTTTGGGTAGTCACTATGATTGGGATTGTGCTGTTATGGAATGCCGTTAAAAACCGGTCTGTTAATTTATCTAACAAAATATTGATAGGAGGTTTTTTATTTGGCTGGGCTATATTTAATTTAGTAGAAGGCGTTATCGACCACCATTTACTGGTGCTCCACAATGTCAGGGAGATAAGCACCAGTCCTTCCAGTTGGAATTTTGGTTTTTTGGGTGGTTCTGTGATTATGCTCTTGATAGGTTGGATGCTGATTAACAAGGGCCGTAAATCTGCTTTTACAACTTAAATCTTTTATTTAAAGCCTTAAGAACTTTTGAATAGTAGCTTAAACCAGTTTTATTTAAGCTGGAAGAGGCG
>NZ_AXBK01000003.1 GCF_000473365.1 Adhaeribacter aquaticus DSM 16391 | reverse complement strand
TTTTACATATATGAATAATCTTTTTAATGATTCAATTCAGGAAAAGTATAATTTAATAATAAACCGGCTACTCAACACTATAAAAGCTTATGAAATAAGTTTTAATGAGTTAGGAGTTCTTAAATATGAATTAAACATTATTTTAAACCACACTAATAATTTGCCTTATATCGAAAATTTTTAATTATATATTTGAATCAAAAATAAAGAGTTCCCTTAACATCCCTTTTACATATATGAATAATCTTTTTAATGATTCAATTCAGGAAAAGTATAATTTAATAATAAACCGGCTACTCAACACTATAAAAGCTTATGAAATAAGTTTTAATGAGTTAGGAGTTCTTAAATATGAATTAAACATTATTTTAAACCACACTAATAATTTGCCTTATATCGAAAAGTTAGAAATGGTAAGCGATTTTCTGCAATTGAAAGGAGTTAATTCCTATATAATTAGAAAAATGCACCTGGAATTGTGTGGAGATTTAATTTCGCTAAAGTCTAATCAAAATGTAGATACCTCTAAAGTTGTTTATTGGGAATAAGGTGAAGATTTTAACCAAGTAATAGCATCTTCTTTGTTTCTGAAATCCCGACTTTCAATTTGGTATTTAGTTTCTGATTTAATTTCAGAAGTTAATTTTTGGGTTTTTATTTCCCGTTCGGCATCTAAGGCAATAATTCTGGCCGATTTTTGCAATCTGGTTTTAGGTAAACTTATAACGAAGTTGGTAATAATTTCTTTGTATTCCGGGCTATCAATCAGACCGGGAGAAGATTGAGTTGTGCTGGCATCTATTAAAAGCTTCTTTACATCATAGCTAGTAATATATTCTACTACTGTCTTTAAGGCCATCTTAACCTCCGGCAGTAAATATCTTTCAACATTAGGCCACTTAACAGATAATATATCTGTGCTCGGTTCGTAGTCTAATACAATCAGGGAATTTTGGAATAATAACATATTTATATACCTACGTATAGCGCTATATATGACTGCAAATATAACTAAAGAGAATATTGTTTATGGCAATTTTAACTTTATCATTTACCTGCTTTTAAATACGTTCGAAGTATATTCATTGGATTTAAAGAAATTAATACCAATAAAAAAAGAACTTAAAACGCTGATTGAATCCCAAAGAGACTTAACCTTAATGGAAAGATTAGAAAAGATCCTTTATTTTCTGGAAGATTAAGCAGGTGTAAGTAAAGAGGTTAAAAGATATTATACTGAATTTAATAAGGATTACCAAGGCTTTAAGAATGAAGCCCCATTAGATAAACTTTCTGAATTATATCAGGTATTTCAAGTAAAAAGCTATTGGGAATTTTTAATGTTTCACCCTGCCAAAATTATTTAGTTTTATATCATCCATTTTCGCTTCCAGCAACTTGATATTCATTTCAATAGTTTGTTTTTCAATTGGGTGGCCTTCCCTTGAGAGCAAATAGCGAAAGCACAACAATAATTCATCACAATCATTATAGGTCATATTGTCTAAATGATCTGGTTTGAAATTAATAGCTTTCTTAAATAAGGGCATGTTTCAGCTCAATTTAAATTAAGATTTAAATAACGAGGAGTTATAAAAAATGTTAAAATTGAAGTGACTAAAAATTATTACTCCTTCATAGATTCAATAACATTTGCAATAGCTTTCAACAACCCTTCGTCATATGCGGTATCATTATTTATTTGTTCCTGATCTATAATTGCCCTATAATTTCCGTCCTCATCTGGTTCAAAGAATATAATTTCTTCGCCAATTTTTACCTGAAATTTATGGATATATCCTGTCATTAATAGTTTGGAGGTAAAAGATAATTCTTCACCTTGGTAAGTCACTGGTATATTAAAGTATTCATCCATTATGTATTCAACCAGTGTGAGATCAAACAAGTTGCATTTCTTGCGGTATCCCCATCTTATAAAGCAGAAAGTGTAAATTATGCCAGAGATGCAAAGCAGATTTAAAACATAATTTTACAATGCGGAGTAAAATACACGCAAGATTATATTTCAGACTAATAAAAAACCAGATCGAATATTCATTTAATAAACGCGGTTTAGGTGCAAATTTTTTCTTTACAAAAAAGAATGCCAATACTAGGATTCTCTCTTTCTTTTTTTACATCCCGGCCCAGGGCCTCCAAATAAAAATTAAGCTGTCCTAAATGCTCCGGCTTAAATTTATCGGCTTTCAATTCAAATGCTACCAGGCACTGTAAACCCCGGTGGTAAAATAACAAATCGATATGGAAATCGCTGTTTCCTACCTGTAGGCGGTATTCTTCTCCTACAAAAAGAAAATCCCGGCCTAATTCCATGATAAAAATTTCATGTGGTTTATTAAGGCTTTCTGTAATGCACTTTCATTATGGGGTTACGGAAGATTTAAAAATTCAAATACATAGCTGTCTTTAAAAATATTGCCAATATCCTGGTTTAACTCTTTGATGGCCGGCGGCGGATGTTGATTGCCTAACATAGCCCTTTCAAATAGGCAGTTGGTAGTCTGCCTTCCCAATTCCCGTACACTGTATTTTTCCTAAATGCAAAGCCGTAAATAGTATTCGCGTTCTTCTTCTGTTTTGGTTCGGGCCAGTAAAACTAGGTGATGGGTCCAGGTAACCTGCGTAAGCAGCGTATGATGAATTCCATTATTTTCTAATTGTGTCATCAGCGATGACATAATTGTATTTTCCTCTGGTCAAGGTGTTTCTGATTGTGCCATCAGTGATGACACAATTTTGCTGGAGGCATAGGTTTCGTAAAATTGTTTCATCCGGTACAAACCGCGCCTAAGCTCCGGATGGTGGTTTTGAATATAGTGAGCCAATTCGTCAATAGTTTTCTCTCCCCAGCTGGCGTTAGCCAGGCGCAGGTTTATATATTTCCCTACTGTCCAATACAGGTTAATTAACTCGGTATTAACCGTCTGAAAGGCAAAGAGACGAGACTATTTAATAAGAGTGATCATTTCAGAAAATCTTTCAGGTAGCATTAACTTAAATACTTTGTATAAATATTCTCAAAGGTACCAATTTGGCAATACTCAATACTGATTTTTTAGATACCTTGATTTTGATTTAAATTGTTAAACTCTTTGATTAAAATAGTGTTAAAAACAGCTATTTCGGGAAATTATTAACAATATATTGTGAACAAAAAAATATATAAAATATTGATTTTTAATGTTTTAAATTCGTAATATTGTCTATTCTTATAAGAAAATAACATTAAATATTATTGGATTATAAAACGTTTTAAAAAATGACTCTTTCCAATTTGCGGCTTCAAGACTGGTATGCTTTTAAGATGGAGATGAAAAGATATACCCGCCTTGATTTATTAAAGAAAGCCCGCAATTTGTCAGGTGATTGTTATTACGTTTATTTTATCTTTGAAGGAAAACCGGAAACCCCGGATTTTAAACCGGTCTATATCGGTTGCACCCGCTCCGTCTACTGGCGGATGGTAAAACATACTCATAAAATAAATCAGCAAACAAACATTTTCCTAAAGGCCTTCGATTTGAAAGAAGAAGCCTTGCAATATGAGAAAAGGTGCATTAAAGCCTGGCAGCCGCGGTTGAACATACAATATAATAAGTGGTGGCAACTAGATTTAATAGGATAAACTTTTAATTAAGAAGAACCAGAATAACTACTAAACATTCATCCTGTCTGTTAAAACCACTTCTTCCTCAGTAGTGGTCAAAAATTCCAAAGGGAATTCCGGATGACCAGGGCCTTTCAATAAATCACTTAAAGAAAATATTTTTAAAGAATCTAACCGTTTAGCCAGTTCGGGCAATTCCGGAAAGGTGTAGGTTTTGTGGCGTTGAGGTTTGTATAATACCTCTGTTTCAAATTCATAGTCGTAATTTGAAAAAATGAGCAAGAAATCAGAAGCTAGCCATTTCATCAAAGGCCGGTACATATCCTGTACCTGTTGGCAGCGGTCGATAATAACCTGATGGGATTTAAAATAAGCATCATTCTCTCCTTTTAAATCTTCCATAAACCAGCGCCAATGGTGATGAAATGTTAAAAAATTCAGAGTATAGATTTGCGTTGGATAAAACGATATAGAAATTTCTTTATCATCGGGCAAGTAGATAGGAAGGAATAATTCATAAACCACATCTATATAGGTAGCATCCGGTTGCTGCTCATTATCATCATAATAATTAATACTAAGCCGATACGTTTGCGCATATCCATAATCTATGAATCCGGCGGCTGGGAGTAGTAGCTCGAAGCCGGTATAGTTTTCAGCATAAACCAAATCCAGGTTAGCCTGACAGGCCTGCGCCAGAAACGGCATAAACTGAGCGGGTTCTTTGTTGTAACAGGGCGTTACGCCCATCCCCATTATAGCTTTGCCTTCACTCATAGATAAAAAGATAGCTTCCGCACCCAGTTGCGCAATGCGTAAATACGGGAGTTGAGGTAGCACTCGCGGCAGTGGCTGAAGCTCCACAAGCAGTCCACTGTATCCGTGAACAGGTGGAAAAGCAGGCCCACGGCGATAATTTGCGTCGCTGGCAGCAGGAGCAGCAGCGCATATACCGGTATGGCGTAAAAGGAGTGCAGCGGGTGATAACCCACGCTGCAACGTAGTGGGTCAAAGATGGGTTTGGCCAGCAGGTGGTCCAAGTCAATGAGCATCGTGGCCAACATAGTCAGGTAAGCGGTTTGCCACATCAAGGGAAAAAACACTAGCGCCAACACAACTGGGAAAACAAAATGTAGGCCATAATGCGCCAGCGTTTGGGCACTTAATAGCTTGGGCGATGAGTACTGACGTGACTCGCGCAGTGCCATCGGTTGGGTTGAACTGCTCGCAGTATCTTCGCTCGTAGCTTTTGCATACCTGCTGCCTAGTTTGCCTGCTGGCTCTTGTTTCTCCCTAGGTGCGTGGTTACGCGTGCTTATAACCTGGGGCCGCACTTCCCCATTTACCCGCCTTGGCAGGGTGGTGGAATAATCGTGGGTGGCGATGGCCGTCGCTGTATCGAAGCGCTGTGATGACAGCGGGGGGCGGTACCCGGCGGCTGAAAACTGAGGAACTATAATGGATGACCGGCAACCGACCAAGACCAGGCCAGCAACGATGGATAGGATGATGCGTAAGGCGGACTGCCTTGGTCCGAAAGGCCGCATCATATTTAGTTCGCTGCCGTTTGCCGGCTGGTTTTGTTGCTTCCATGACAGGGGAAAGCTGCTTTCTCCGTGTCTATTTCTACCTGACCACCTCATAGTCTACTTAATGCCCTGGCGTTCCGCTGTGTAGGCCCCTAAATTCGATACTTTACCATCGGTCACTTGAAGCTTAATCTGGTAAAGACGTTTGGTGATTTCTGTAGGGCTTAGCGTGCGCAGAGCCGTAGTTGCTTGGTCTTTTCGCAGGTTGAAATCATTGACTAGGCGGCCAAAAAGGGCCGTTTCCTGCTCATTATAGTCTATTTCTGTCATTTTCGGGGTTGAGTAGCTCATATGCAGTTGAATGTAAAAAACAGTTTTTACAGTTTGAGTATATCATCAAACAGTCAATCAAATCAGTTAACATGTGAAAAAATACTTAAATAATAGGTTGAGTTAAAAAGTAGGGCGGATTCAATAGAAGCAGGCTATCCGGTCCAAGTCCTCGCTTACGCTCCGGGCTTTCCTATCCTTCCCGCAAAAAGGCAATTTAACCGTTACTCCTGGTCAATCCGCTACGCATCTTTCCCAAAATCAACCGATAAATTGACCCTCCAATCACCCAACCGGTAAACCACCGGCGAAAAAGCGCCGGCCATTTTCCGGTTTAGCCTGATATGAATCAGAAATAATCGCAAGCCCACACCATTTGCTTCGGCGTCGCCTAAAGCAAACCGTGCCGGAAAGCTATTACTTTCTACCCGCCTTTGGATCCGCCGTGAAAATGGCCAATCCAAAGGCTATGCATTTTCCGGCAATTAATAATACCTTTCAAAAATACGCCTTACCTACCCGGATCATGGGCCAGCCGAACCTATGTGCCTCAAAAAAAGCCAGCACTTTAACCCTTGGTCCGGCAATACGGACGCTCCATCTGGATCAAAAATGCTGGCAGGAACAAACAAAACACAAACTTGTAATAGCAACCCGTAGGTTCAACTGTTAACAATTATTTTGAGTTGACAAAACTAATACTGGAAGCTTTAACAATATCTTTATTATCTAAATCCATCTTCATAACCCGACCACCGTTCTTTTCAAACATCTCAATAACCAGCTTCTTTTTATCAGGAATGGTAAACTTCTCCAAGCAGTAAACACGGTTTAATTCAGACTTACCGAAAATTGTGTTTGCACCCTCCGGGTAAACAAAGATAGGCGTTACTTCGGTTTCCTGGATAGCGGTACGTTTACGCTGTTTTTTATCTTTAATATAAAATTTAATAAAATCAATGTCATAGTTAATGTTACTTTTATTTTTAGCGTTGATGCTGTAAAAAATAACATTGTCCTTTATATAAAGTCCATCCATATCAAACTTTATTTTATTCTTATTCATACCGATTCCGCCAATATTATCCCCTCTTTCAGTTATTTCCTGGGAGTAATAATTTAACTCCGCTTCGTTCATTTGGGTAATTTCAAAACTAACCGGGGCGTTATTCAGGCTGGCCGTGTAATAGGGTTTGGCAATGGCAGCTCCTTTGGTGGAAGCCTGAATATTTGGTTTAGTAGAGCCGGTCAAATCTTCCCCCTCGATCTTATAAGTTAAGGAGGTTGGTTCTTCCTGGTAATTCACATAAAAGGAATAATACTTGCCATCTTTAGTAATAACCGAAAGGTTCGTTTCGGGAAACCCTTTGAAATTAGCTTTTACCCGTAGCACAT
Source organism: Adhaeribacter aquaticus DSM 16391 (assembly GCF_000473365.1). Lineage (GTDB taxonomy): Bacteria > Bacteroidota > Bacteroidia > Cytophagales > Hymenobacteraceae > Adhaeribacter > Adhaeribacter aquaticus. Next base: position 98,963 of record NZ_AXBK01000003.1, on the reverse strand, counting down.
TTTCTACCCCGTTGAATTTATCGGCAATCACTGCATCTGAACCCAGATCAACCGAATGAACCCCACTCGGGAAAATCAGGCTAACCGTTTTAGCATAGGATACCCCAAAGGTAAAGGATTTTAAAAGTTGCGTATCTTTAAAAGGTTGGCGGTTTTGCGCCAGAGCAGCGCAGCCAAAAACAAAAACTATACAAAGCGAAAGTAAGACCTTTTTCATTTTCTTTTGAATTAAGATTGCGTTTTTAAATACACCCGGTAATTTGCTTTAACAAAAACTTTCACTTCCCTGGCTTTTTTAGAAGCCAGGGTTTTTACTCCTTCTATCCCTGTTTGAGCTGCTTGCATGGTTAATTGCTCCTTTACCCCGGTTGCCATTGAAACATTGTAATTACCCCCGCTTGCCATACCGGCCAGGGCTTGTTTACCGGCGGTGCGATCCACCGAACCAGGAATATAAACTCCAAGCATGCCATCGTTATCATAAACCTGTAGATCGACCGGCACAATGTCTTTGTTATAGCGGATATTCTCGATTGCTATTTCCAGGCGTTCGTTTTTCACCGAAGCCACACCATAGATAAAAGAGTTTTTCGGGACCACCGTACCATGTAAGTTGATATCGCTTAATAAGCGCATTTTCACAGTAGAGCCATTCACTAAGGTTTGATCGTCGTGGATCACAGCACTAATAGTATTGCCCGTTAAGTTGCCAGAGTTGGTACCTAAGGAATAAAAGGAATTGCGTTCGGTTGTTATTGCCCGCTTCTCCCCTGCCGGCATTTGCGGCAGTTTATTGACCGTCTTTTCCTGATGTCCGGCTACTTCTACAATTTGCCGTTTAGCTGGTTTTTTTGAGGTAGTATCCTGCACTTGTTTAACCGGCTTTTCCCCGACAAACTGGCCGCTTGTTAAAGTGCGTTGCAGGTATTGTAAATAAGGATGGTTTTTAAGTTCTTTATCTACATCCATGCTGGCGGTACTCCCCCCCTGCTCCCGCTCCATGAGTTCAATAAGACGGTCAATTTTGGCATCCGATACCGAAGAATTATTAGCCGGTTCCCGGTAAAATGTATTGACCTTGCGGTTTAAGTGTTCGTATTCATGCCGGTCCCGCTGCATGGGCGCTCTCCGGGGAGCAGGTGTATAGGCCAGCCCCCTGGAACCTGGTTCCGTTGCACTGGTAGTATCTAAACCACCCGATACGGAATTACCGGCAACCGCTATACTGCTACCGGAATAATCATCGAGTGACCGCATCCGTTCCTCTTCGGCTTCCTGATCTTCCTTTTGTTTATAGACACTTAATTTATCCCCGATAGAGTTGGTCTTATTTTCAGTAGGCTTAGGTACTTCGGTATTCAAACCGGTAGCCTGCATAGTGGCAGTTGCTTCGGGCGTTCCCCCACCGAACAAATAAAACATAATGGATAAAAAAGGCACTATAATTATTGGCAGCACCATGGCCATTTTTCGCTTATTTAAAAATTCCTGGGAATGTTGTACTTGCGGATTTTCCATGCTATTTAACTTTAAGAGGATCTGGTTTTTTTAGGGAATCTTGTTTTAATACCGGATGCTGCACCAAGGCGCGCTTTATTGGTGTAACCTGCAGGGCAGCTTGACTATATCCTGCCAGGCCGGACACGAGGGAGAAAAGAAAAAAGCCCCCACCGCAGAAAATAAACAGGAAGAAGTAGACCTTCTTTTGGGCCAGGGTTAACCCTTTTTCCTTTCGTTCTAAATAACGAACAATATTATTTTGCAATTGCAAAAGCTTTTCTTTTACCCATTGCACCGGGTTTAAAGGCTTTTCCATTTTAACGAGGTAATACCTGTAAATCCCGGTTTTCCAAAACCCGCCATTTCTCCATCAGGAAGCCGTGAGGATTGTTATCGCTTCTGGTAACATCCCGCAGCCGGCAAACTGATACCAAAGACCGTTTTGTAACAGAGGTAGAGCGGATAATCGTTTGGGTAGCGAAACACTTAGCCGTATAAGGGTATTCGTTGAAATTCGTAGCAACACTATCTACCTTTATTTCCTGGCTTACATTCCCGGCAATCAGGTTCGTAAAGTACCCGGCTTCTTTTAAGTTAGCATATTCATCCTGGGCGCTTTCATCACACAAATTTAGTGCCTGCCCGATATTGGAATCAATCGCTTTCTGATCGGGTGCCAAGGTGAAAAACAACTCATGAAACCGTTTCACATGATCCCTGGCTTCTACCGGCCTGTTCTGGCTAATATCCTGGGATAAGGCCAGCATCAGGGATTTGCCGTTATCGAGCACATAAATTTTCTCTCTTGATTTTTTGGCAAATTCAAAAGAGGTGTAAGCTACATAAACAGCTAAGGTGAAGGATAACGTTACAAAAATGATTAGGAAAGCCCGCATTTGTCTAAAGCTGGTTTCGATATTGGTTAAACTTTTAAATTCCATATTTTTTCCCTTTCCTTAATTTAATTTAGCAAATCCTGAACCGGCTAGATTCTTAGCCGCTACCCCCAGGTTCTTTACGCCACCGGCTACAGCTCCCCCGGCAGCACCGGCCCCGGCACCGGCCATGGAAGCCGCACCGCCAACCGTACTCACCGATGTATGGGTAATATTCTGCATAAACCGCCCTGCTCCGCAGCTTTGCACAATCCACCCGGCTACCGTAGGCACACAGGTATAGCCAAAGATGCCGATTAACAGAAAAACCATATAAGCGGTATTAGTCGCATCAAACTCTCCCCCATTTTTTAAATCGGCTATATCTTTTTGCAGCATCAATACATTGATTTTAGAAACAATAGCCCCAAAAATATTAGCGACCGGCAACCAGAGCGAAACGTTGATGTACCGGGCAATCCAGTTGGTTAAAGATCCCTGGAAGCCATCAAACACTGCAAAACCAAAACTAATCGGGCCAATAATTGCCATTACAATTAAAAAAAAGGTTCGGATCGTATCGAGCACTAAACTGGCTGCTTCATACAGCACAATCAGCAACTCCTTAAACCATTCACGAACACTCGTGCGCATTTGGTACATGGCCCGTTCCGTGTACATCCCGGCTTTCCCGGCTAGATCCATTGCGTTCAGTTCTTCTAGTTTTTTTTCAAATTCGGCATCATCGACCATCCAGCCTTTTCCCTGTTGTTTCATATTTGCTTCTTCCAAGGCCGTTAATTGTTCCTGAAATTGCCGAACTTCTAAATTCTGATTATCCACCAGACCTGCCGTGGCATTAGCAATCGGGTCCATAATACCGTTCAGCATTTGAATCACCAGGGGGAAAAACATAATGCAGAAACCAAGCACGAAAGGCCGGAATAGCGGATAAAAATCTATTGGTTCGTTATTAGCCATGTGCCGCCAAACCCGGTTAGCAATGTAAAATATAGCGCCTAGGCCAGCTATCCCACGTGCTACCCCGATCAGGGAATCGCATAAGGGTAACATTTCATCGTAAAGCTGTCTTAAAATCTGATGCAGACTTAACCATTCATCATTCATACCTGTACCTTTAAAAAGTTTACATTATTTAGTTAAACCATACAGGCGCATTACGCCTTGGGTGTTGTTCTTCTTTTTGGCACGCAGATACGAAACCGAAATGTTTTTATTGGTAAAGTATTGTACCAGGGCTTTATGCTCCCTTACCTTCTCGTAGGTCGCATTTATCATGTCCAGGCGTTCTTTGTCGGTTAAACTTAAGCTGGAGGATTTAGCCCCCAGGTTTAGATCATCTACCAACCGGGAGCTTTCCCGCAACAGCTTACCGTACCCATCGGTAATACTGGATACTTCAGTGGGAGAGAAATTTTTATCAATCCGGAAGCGTTGAATGTTCGTAGCGTATAAATCCACTATTTCGGCGGTGAGCTGCAAGGTTTCGTAAATCTTTTCGTATTCGGCAACCGTTTGATTCACTCGTTTCAAACCATCATACCATTCTTTGCCTTGGTTGTAAATCTTATTCGTTTCCTGAAACTGCCGGACCAGTTCGTATTTTTGCTGAATCTGTTCCGTTATATTGGTAATCTGCTGAATGGCCCGTTGCGAAAACGCCGTAGGGTCAGCCACTACAAATTGGGCTGAAGAAGAGAATTGAACCCCTATTATTAATCCTAAAATTAAAAGACACTTTTTCATAATAATTAAATTTTAAACCCAACCTAAACACTTACTCACTCTTTAATAACTTTTGTGTATTGCCCGGCACCCGAAACCAGAATCATGTTTTCATCTTCCAGAAACATGATATCCAAGGGAGCTCCGACATTAATTTTGATGATTTTATTTTCCTCGTCATAAATACCAGGGGACGAAGTTTTCCCTTCCTGAATAATGAAGTTTTTACCATTCCGGGTAATAATCATGTGATTTCGATTTTTGCTATTAACCGATTCCCACTCGCCAATAAAATTATCTTCATAATTACTGGCTGACACCGGCTCTACCGGGTTATTCGATTCAACCACCTTTTCTCCTTTTCCGGAACAGCTAAAAAGCGTTAAACAAAAAAGGATTAACATTGAAATGGTGCCTGTTGCTGCCACCGAACCAAAAAAGGTAATCAGGGTTTTGTAGCTGGTAGCTACCTGAACTTTTAAGTTTTTCATAGTAATTAAATTTAACTTGCCCTTGCCACATTTGCCATTTCCGTAATGGCTAACTGCATATTTCCTTTCTTCTCTGCTAACTCAAAGAGTTTTACTTTTTCTGTTTCCTCCGTTGTATAGGTGAAATATTCTTCGTGGGAAACTTCTGTGGCGTACACGGCGCTTTTCACGCCCCCTAGCCCGATCCATACTTCTTTGTATTTTCGGGCCGGGTTATTATCCAGGTTAATCGACAAAATCTGCTCTTTCTCTTTATCGGATAACCCCAGTAATTTCTGTATGTCCTCGAATTTGTTCATGTACTTGCGCTGATCGAGCAGGATTTTACAATCCGAGTTATTGATAATGGTGTCTTTCACAATGGCTGAATGGATAATATCATCTACCTCTTGCGTTACTACCACCGCTTCACCAAAAAACTTCCGGACGGTCTTAAACAGATATTTAATATATTCAGCCATGCCCTCCTTGGCAATGGCTTTCCAGGCTTCTTCAATCAATATCATTTTCCGGACCCCTTTTAAACGCCGCATCTTATTAATGAAAGTTTCCATGATAATGAGCGTTACCACCGGGAACAGGATTTTATGATCTTTGATATTATCCAGTTCAAAAACAATAAACCGTTTGGTTAAAAGGTCTAATTCTTTAGTAGAGTTTAATAAATAATCATATTCACCGCCCTGGTAATAAGGAGCCAGTACATTGATGAAATTATCAATGTCAAAGTCTTTTTCCCTTACATTCTTTTCCTTTAAAATCGACCGGTATGGGCCGTTTACAAATTCGTAGAAGGTATTAAAGCTCGGTACGATGCCTCTTTTTTCAGTCAGAGCTATCAGGTAATAATTAACTGCATTTGATAAGGCAACTTCTTCTGCTCTGGTTGGAATATCGGTATCTCTTTTCCAAAGGGTTAAAATGAGGGTTTTAATGCTTTCCTTTTTCTCAATGTTAAATTGGTTATCATCGGTATAAAAGGGATTAAAGCTGATCGGATTTTGCTCAGTGTAAGTTAAATAAACGCCATCCTGCCCGTTTGTTTGGCGGTTAATCAATTCGCATAAGCCTAAATAGGAATTACCAGTATCCACCAGGAGCACGTGCGTTCCCTGCTCGTAATACTGTTTCACCATGTGGTTTGTAAAAAATGATTTTCCGCTTCCGGATGGGCCCAAAATAAATTTATTCCGATTCGTGGTATAACCCTTTTTCATGGGTTCGTCTGAAATATCCACCAGAATTGGTTTACCACTCATGCGGTCTACCATTTTAATTCCGAACGGAGAGCTGGAAGAAATATAATTGGTTTCGTGGTTAATAAAGCAAGTGGCTTGTTCCAGGAATGTATAAAAAGTTTCCTCGGTCGGGCAGTCCGAAGCATTACCCGGTATACCGGCCCAGAATAAAGCAGGCATATCTTTAGTATTTAACCGGGGCTTACAGTCCATTGAAGCAATGCCGGCCGTCGCTAAATTCCGGTATTCTTTTAACTGGTTTTTATCATCCGACCACAAAAACACGTTAAAATGGGCCCGAACCGATACCTGGTTAAAGCTGATCGCTTCATTCAGGAATTGGTCGTACCATTCTTTATTAATCGCATTCTCCCGGCTATACAGCGAAAGCGAATTTAAATTCCGGGCCTTACGCTCAAAATCCTTTAAGTTTTCGGCGTGATCGTCAATAAAAAAGTACTGGTTATAAATGTGGTTACAGGAAAGCATCAACCCCACCGGCGAAGCAAAGCCCAGGTTACAACTGCTTTTATCAGTGCTTAACCGGTCAAATTTCTTTTCGGTACTGACTATTCCGGGCAGATCGTCAATATCGGACAAGGTAAATAAGTTAAAATGCTTGGAACCGATTTGCAGGCCATCCGTGAAATCTATATCAGCCAACGGAATAATATCATCCTGGCTAACCGAAAGGTATCTTTCCAACAGGCCAGCTTTCCCTTGCGAACCGATAATATCCGCTTCTTTCAGGCGTTCCAGGCCCACATAGCCGGAATCAGTTAAAATGCGTTGGAACTGGCTAACCGTATCAAAGAAATTAGAGATAACCCCAGGCGAATCTATTTCTTTCGGAATCAGTTTGCCACGTACCAGGGAACTCCACATGCTGTTTTTTTTCGCCTTTTCCGGAGAGGATAACGTCAGGTACAAATAGCAGTAGTGATTTAAAAAAGGACGTTCGTTGAAGTGCCTTTCAAAGGAGCGGTCTAAAAAGCTTAAATCTTCCTTACTGAAATCCGGACGATATTTTTCTTCTACAAACCAATCCTGTTTATGGACAATGGTAAACTTAGGGAGTATTTTTAAAGCTTTAATCCAGGTTTGTTGCAGGCTTTCATAATCGCCCAGGGAGAGAGTAAAAATCTCTTTCAGATCAACCCGAAAACATACGGTGATCTCTGCGAACTTATTAATTATGCAATCGTGCTCAACCTTATACAATGGAAGTTTTTCTTCCAACGTTTTAGCCTTATAAACAACGCCCATGACTTACCTCTTGCCTTTATCAACTAAATATTTTAAAAACTTGCCTTTGTTCACCAGGTAGTTCGGTCGCTTTTTGGCAGCCATATTTTTCATAAGGCCGTGTTCTCCGTACACCCGGTTCCACTTAAAAATAAAATGGAATAACAAGCTGGTTAAAACAAGAGCAATCGCCACGCAGCCATAAGAGTTAATTCCAGCTATATACAGCATTATAAATAACAGGAAGATACCCAGAAGCCCACCTACGAAATAGAAAAGGTATTGCGCCTTTAAACCCTTAAACTCGACCGGCTTGTTAATCCCTTTATTAATGTTATAAGTTGCCAAAGCGAATTGATTTATAAAAAGAACGATCTTAATACAGTTGCCACTATTACCAGGAACACGCAGCTACCAAACCAACTGGCTGCTACTTTTTGCGTGTCCGGATCACCGCTATTCCACTTTGAATACACCTTAACCGCCCCAATCAGGCCAAGCACCGCCCCAACCGCATACATCAAAGTTGTGGCCGGATCAAAATAACTGGTTACTTCCTGGGTAGCTTGCTCAATACCGGCAGCGCCGTTGCCTTGGGAGTAAGCAGCCGGAGCCAGACATATCAGAGCCACGACCGCAACCGCACATTTAAATAATTTTTGATTTGTCTTTTTCATGGTTGTAAAAATTTAATTAAAGGTTATTAGATAGAATTAATAAGTTTCTTCACATCCAGATCAGCAAAGGAGTCCGCAATAACCGGTGGGTTGGTGTCGTTATCTCTTTTTTCTAAATTCTGGCCCAACAGAAGATCTACCCTGGATCTTGCCCGTGAATTATTAGACATCACGGTTTGCAGCAAAAGGGTATCATTTAAAATTTCAAGGTTCCCGGCTAATTCAGTCTGTTCAACTGGATTAATATCTTCCTGGTGTAGAAGTGCAACGGTACGGTGAAGGTCATCTACTGCAATACCGCCTTCCGGTACTTCCACATCGGGTTCAAAGGCAATAAATTGTTCTTCCAGGTTTATATCATCTTCCTGGAAAAAATCATGGTCTTGAATTTCAGCCAGGGCAGAACCGGATTCAGCCGTTTCCGCAACAGCAGCCTGATCCTCTGTAACCGGTATTTCATCCTCATCAAATGGATTTTCACTTTCATTTATTTCGGTATCAGTTTCAGAATCGGCTACAGCGCCCACAACCGGACCGGCCGTGAAGGCATTAACCACAGGTATAAGGGAAGGAGCAGAAGAGTTGCCATAATCTGGTGTAGATCCCACCGCAGAAAAAACCGGTGTCGAGGCAGAAGTAGGAACCAGGTCAGGGGGAGTAGAAGATCGGGAGAACTTACTGAAAAGCTCTGTCCGGTAATACATCAAAATAATAATTGTGTAATAGATAATTACCCCTACTAATACGAATAGGCCAAATTGCCCCCAGGAGATGCCAGCAAACATAAGTGTAGAATTAAGGTCTATATTTACATTTTGGATTAAAATATAATTACATAAAAAGAACCCTTTAAATACCTGGGGATACTTCCCATTTTCTTAAAACTATTTTTAACCATACCTTTTAGAACAGTTTATTTAGCTCTGGGAAAAGTTTAAAGAAGCCCTAAAATTTTATATTTTTAATCCTATACGGTAAATATTATTTACAAGATGAATATAAAGTATATTTTTTTACGCACTAGAGCGATATATGGGATAAGCAAAAAAAAGGCTGCAATCTGTTTAAAGCAGATGCAGCCTAAGGAAGAAGGTATTTTACAATTGCAAAATAATCGTTTACAATTGCAAAAAGTTATAACTTATAAATCAGAATTGATTGGTAAAATTATTGTTGATCCGTTCCTGAATTTCGGGCCCGAACCTTTCAAAGTGTTCCGATAATACATTATCCAGGTAATCCACAATAGCAATGTTTTTCCCCAAAATGGAAAGAAGCTTTTTAATCTTGCCGTGATGCACATCGCTTAAGTAGGAATGAGATTTTTTTAAACCCGGCGTAGGTTGCAGAAACCGGTCGTATTCCCAGGTTTTAAGTTTACCCTTGGGTCGGGAAGGAACCGGGGATTGATCTTTACTGATTTCCTCCCCTTTACTTTGATCATTATTTTCAACTACGACGGGAGCAGCTACTTGAACCGGAGCGGTTGGTTTAGGCTGATCCTTTCTAGGCGGTACCGGAGTACCGGATAAATCCGATGAATCAGATCCAGTAGCATTATCCGCAGTTGGTTTGTCCTCGGTAATTGGCAAGGTGCCTTCTCCCCTACCCTGTTCTGGTAGTGGCGCAGGCGTTTCTACAGGTTTGTTTCTTTTAAACCCACTAATTGAACCGATCAAATCCTGTTCATTAAAATCTAATTTTGCCCCTTTCTTTGCCATAATTATTCAATTGTTTGTATTTCGGAAGAAACATTAATACCTATTATTTCTAAAATTTCATGAATCAAAGGAACTACATTGGTTTCCTTCATTAACGAACGATCCATCGGGAAAATAGTAGAGCGGAATTCCGGTTTCCGGAATTTAACACTTTGGGCAATCTGATGGGATAAAAAGGGTAAATCTAATTCCTTTAAAGTATCTTCCGTTGCCCCATATAAATTAGATTTTTCTGATTTTACCACGTTGTTCCAGAAGTAATGCAACGATTTTAAGTTAATGTTAGGTTGCCCTATAATTTTTTCCGCTACAACCAAGCCAAATTCCAGGGAACTGGTAACAACGAGCTGATCGGCCACGATGGGAATAAAAATGTGATCTAACCGCGCAATAGTACTTAATACCCCAGGAGTATTAACGGTACCAGGAAGATCCACAAAAACAATATCAAATGCCTCCTCCCCTGCTTCTAATTCCAGAAAATTATCCAGGTCGGCTACTGCACTGGCTGGTTCACTTCCTTCAACCGGGAAAACAGGTTTACCAAGCCTGGCAAATATCTGCTGGTTGACTTCGCTTTTCTGAATTAACTTAATTTCATTTTCCCGTAACTTCAATACATTGTGTTGAGGAAAATCCGAATCCAGGATCGCTACTTTTAAACCAAGCATATTATGGCAGTAGGTAGCCATGATAATTTCAAACGTGCTTTTTCCAACCCCACCCTTTTGATTGAAGAAAGAAATAAATTTGGTTTCTTTTCCCATTTTGCAATTGTTAAATTATTTCCCTTTACTATTTTACCATTCCTTTTATTTACCATAAAATTTAAATATCATTTTAACATTTATGGTAAAAACAAAAGTACCTATTTTTTTAATTACTCCTTTACTCTTTTAGAAAAAAAATACTTTACCACTTTATTACTTTACTTAAATACTCTTTTACCATATAGTATAAATACTATTATACCTAAATACTTAATTACCATTTTATTGTTTTACTATTTATTGTATATACCACTTTAAAAATTTACCAGATTACTATTTTATATAAATACTATATTACTTAATTATATATTTACCACTTTACACTTTTACCTAAATACTATTTAACATGAATAGCGAAATAAGTAATTAATACTTCTGGGAATTACTTTAAACAGTATTTACCATTTTACTATATTTTAATTTAAAATTATTTCAGATAAAGGTAAAGTGGTATTTACCATTTTACCATATTTATAAAAGTGTACCGGTTGCTTACTTCTTTAAAAAGAGTATTTACCACTTTACCAGTTTACCATAATTTTAAGTTCACGCATTAATAATCCCGGTAAACTATGAAACTTTCATCTTTGCGAAACGGTATAACTTCTATGTTTTGCGATAGCAAAAAGCAAGATGTGTTTTTGTTAAACAAAAACTGTCTTGCTCTCCGAGGTTTGCTAATGCCAGAAAAGAAAAAAGCTTCGGAGTCGCTTTTTTAGATTGAATTATCAGATATGGAAAACCAGGAAATAAAAGAAGAACCTAAACCCAGGAACAGGGGAGGGCGAAAGAAAAAGGATGAAAAGGAACTGGCTAAATACCTGATCGGATTAAAAGTAGTCAAGGCAGATTTTGGTTTATTGGAAAACCAGTTTAAAAACTCGACATATACCAGTAAAACGGATATGTATTATGATCTTATTTTTAATAAAAAGATAAAAGTAAAGGATGGGTTAAGCCTGGAATTATTAAGTAAAATCCAAACTTTAACCAAAGAAATTAATGCAATTGGTACTAATTATAACCAGGTAGTTAAAAAAATAAACTCATTAACGAATGATAAACCCTTACCGTTTGAGCTTTCAAAGTTGGTAAATTTAACAGAAATGGTGTTAAATAAACAAAGTAAGTTTAATGAAATACTATTGAAGTTAAGGGAAAGATGGTTGCAGGAATAGTATCATTATGGTTGCAAGAATAATACATGGAAAGGATATAATCGGCCTTATCAATTACAATGAAAAGGCAGAATCTACCGTGCTTTATGCGCAACAAATAAACGATTTTAAGCCGATGGAAAGCCTGACTTTAAAAGATAAGATCCAAGCTTTTCAGGCATATATAAATTTAAATCCGAAGATAAGCAAGCCCACCTTTCACGTCTCGTTAAATCCTGATCCTGCCGATAAACTAACCGACGAGCAGCTAACCGAAATAGGTCGGGAATACATGGAGCGTATGAATTTCGGCCAGCAGCCTTTTATCATTTACAAACACGAAGATATAGAGCGCGTCCATATTCATATTGTTTCCACGAGCATCCAATTAAACGGCAAAAACATTTCCGACAGCAACGAGCGTTACCGGTCAGAAGCCATCCGGAAAGATATAGAGCTAAAATATAACCTGGTTCAGGCAAGTGAAAAAATTGCTAAAAGGGAAAATATCTTTGAGCCGATTAACGTGGAAGCTATCGAGTACGGCAAAACCGATACTAAAAGCGCCATTGCCAACGTAGTGCGATCAGCTACCAGAGACTATAAATTTACTTCTTTAGCGGAATTTAAAACGCTGTTAAACCAGTATAACGTTACGCTGGATGAGGTAAAGGATGAGAAAGATCCACAGAAAACATTGGGATTGTTTTATGCAGTTATCAATCCGGAAGGGGAGAAGGTGAGCACCCGGATTAAAGCCAGCAAGATTGATTCTAAGGTAGGCTATACTGCTTTACTGGATAAGTTCAGCCAGGACGAAAAGAAGATCCTGGAGGGTAATTTAAAAACGATTATAAGTCAGAAAATAAGCAAGGAGCTGGCAGCTTACCCATTTCTGAATAAAGCCGATTTTAAAACGAATTTAAAAAAGCAAGGCATAGAAGTAGTTTACCGCCATACCAAAGCTAACCGGCTATTCGGAATTACTTTTATTGATACCCAGAGCAAAACCGTTATCAATGGTCGTTCCCTGGGGAAAGAGTTTTCTGCTCATACTTTAAATAACCGCTTTACGGAGGTAACACTATCCCGCCAGGATCTGCAAAAATCTAATAATGCACTGATACAAATTTACAACGGGTTCCGGAAAACTGATGAACGGTTCTTTTATGAAAGCAACATCATTAAGGCCTTATCGGAATTGCGAAATACATTAATTTTGCTATTGCAAAAACAGTTGCCGGATTTTACCCCCCATCAGGCCAGCCTGAGCGTAACGAACTTTATTAACTACCGGCAGGCGCAGCTGGGTAATGTTCAGGAGAAAGAGAACGGCTATTTTAAAGCTAATACAGCCCCATTAATTGATTTTATCGGGCAGAATAAGGAATTAACCGTAAAGCAGAAATTAACCTTCCTGTACGCCAATAATATTACGTTTTCGCAAAAAGGAGAGGATCTTATTATTCATGCGGCCAAAAGCCAGGAGGTAGGTTATACCTTAGATAAAACCAGTATTTTTAGTTTACTGCAAGTACCGGCCACCAAGGAGAAGCTAAATGCATCGGTAACAGAAATTCCAATTTTCCGGAAGCAGGATAAAGCCTTATTAAAAGTTTTAGCACAACCAGAAGCAGAGCGGGATTATAAAAGTTTGCCAATAGAGCAAATAAACAGTTTAGCTAAATCTCCGGTAGTGCCTTTCCTTTCTAAAACGGACAGGCACTTGCTATTCAGCCATGCCAACCTGAATTACGTTACTAACTTTTTTCAAAACCGTGATAAAGGGTTAGATTACCAAGGCACCGTTTCAAAATTGCTGGAAAATGGCCTGATGATTAAACCGGTACCCAATAAAGAGGGAACAATAGAATCCTATAATATCGGATATTACCGTTTACCCGAAAGTACCTATGTCAAAGCCGGTCCGGAAATAACCAACTTCCTGAAAGCAAACAATTTTAATCAAAACACAGCAGCCAGTATGCGCAACCTGGTTTTCCGGACTTTCCAAACCGGTGAAATAAAAGTGTCACCTAAATTTGAGGTTATAGTCCGGCTGAACCAAGCAGCACAAAAAAATAATCTGAAGGAAGTTTATACTATATTAGATTTTATTCGTAAGATAAATAATACGTTAGGGGATAGAATCTCTTTACGAATTAATGACGAATTAAAAACTAAACCGGAAAAAAATGAAGGAACTTTACAGGCCCAAACGATAATACCTATCATTCAAAAGGAAATTGCCGGTTACCCGGCTGACACCTTACGAGATCCAGGGAAAAACCAGGAAATCACTAGTCGCTACCAATCCCAGGCCAGAAACGGTGCAAGTATTTTAGAAAGCATCGGAAACATTTTTAATGGGATAACAGATGCCATATTCGGCCAGGGAAGCGGAGTAGAAGAAGAACATAAACCGGAGCAAAAGCGAAAAAAACGCCGCCGACCACGTTGGTAAACATTCAGCATCAGGGAAAGCGGAATGCTAGCAATTAGATCCAGTAAATACCTAAAAAATGGTACAATTCCCGTTTTTTTGCTAGCATTTATTTTTATATTTGTTTCGGCTCATACCTGGCCCGGTAACCATACCGGCAATCTAAGTCAGCACCAATTAAAATTTAATCCTTTTAAGAAAATGCACGAAGATCAAAGAGCCTTATCTAAGCTAATGGACTTTACCCGCCTCATTAGCATCTTTTTACTTTTATTAAACATTTATTGGTTTTGTTATTCGGCCTTCCAGGAGAACGCCTTAACGATCCCGATTGCCGATACAGTCTTACAAAAATTAAACAAAGGCACCGGAATGTTTAACCATTCCCTATATTCCAAATTAGCCAGTATCTTATTTCTAGCATTATCCTGTTTGGGTACCAGGGGGGTAAAATCAGAAACCCTGACCGGGAAAAAAATAGCAGTTTATTTTGTACTAGGTTTATTGTTATTTTTTACAAACGACCTGCTTTTAAAATTACCAACAGCCTTAATATTAAACACGTTTTTATACATCGCCACTTTAACGGTAGGTTATCTGCTATTACTCAAGTGCGGATTATATCTTTCCCGGTTGATGAATAACGACCTGATGAAAGATATTTTTAACGAGGAAAACGAATCTTTCCCCCAGGAAGAAACCCTGATGGAAAATGAATACTCCGTAAATTTACCCACAGAATACCAATTAAAAGGCAAAAAAAGAAAAGGCTGGATTAACGTGGTGAATCCCTTCCGGGCTACCGGCGTTACCGGAACACCGGGCTCGGGAAAGTCTTTTGCGGTGATTAACCAGTTCATCCGCCAGCACATTGCCAAAGGATTTGCTATGTATATTTATGATTATAAGTTCGATGATTTAACCCGCATTGCTTATAATACCCTTTTAAAAAATTACGAAAAGTACCCCGTTAAACCATCCTTTTACGTCATTAATTTTGACAATCCGGCTAAAAGTCACCGGTGTAATCCGCTTTTGCCTTCCATGATGACCGATATTATGGATGCCTATGAAAGTGCCTATACCATTATGCTTAACCTGAATAAAAAATGGATCGAAAAGCAAGGGGAGTTCTTCGTGGAATCACCTATAAATTTCCTGGCTTCCATTATCTGGTTTTTACGGCTATACGAAAACGGCAAATTCTGTACTTTCCCCCACGCCATCGAATTTTTAAGCCGGAAGTATGAGGAAATATTCCCGATCTTAGGTTCTTATCCGGAAATAGAAAACTATGTTAAACCATTCGTTTCGGCTTTTGAAGGCGGCGCAATGGAGCAACTGGAAGGCCAGATCGCCAGCGCCCGAATCCCGTTGTCCCGGCTGGCTTCCCCGCAGCTCTATTGGGTCATGAGTGGTAATGATTTTACCCTGGATCTGAATAACCCTCAGGCTCCTAAAATTCTGTGTGTGGGCAATAATCCGGACCGTCAGGCTATTTACGGCGCAGCATTAGGCTTATATAATGCCCGGATCATCAAGCTTATCAATAAAAAGAATAAACTGAAATCATCGGTAATTATAGACGAGCTACCGACGATTTATTTCAAAGGATTAGACAACCTGATTGCCACCGCCCGGAGCAACAAGGTCAGCACGTTATTGGGGTTCCAGGATTTCAGCCAATTGGAGCGGGATTATGGCCGGGCTGAAGCAACCGTTATTAAAAATACAATCGGCAATATTTTTTCCGGCCAGGTAGTAGGGGATAGTGCCAAACAACTTTCAGAACGGTTTGGAAGGATATTGCAGAAAAGACAAAGTGTATCTATCAACAAAGACAGCACTTCCACCTCCACCAGTACCCAATTGGATAGTATGATTCCGGCCAGTAAAATAGCCAATCTAAGCCAGGGGGATTTTGTAGGAGCAGTTGCGGATAATATAGACGCCGAAATCAACCAGAAGGTATTTCACGCAACTATCAAAATAGACGTGAAAGCTATAAAAGAAGAAGAAAGCAAATACCAGGACATTCCGGATATAACTAATTTTACTGACCACCAGGGCGTAAACAGGATGGAAGAAATAATCCGCAATAATTATCTTAAAATTAAAAAAGATATAGAAGAACTGGTAGGAGCTGAAATAAACCGCATCAAGAGCGATGAAACTGTTAATCATTTAATTAAAGAAAAATAACATGGTAAAGGAAAAACCACACCCAAACGCCAACATTAAAGAGAAACGAAAAGACAGAAAAGCTTTTCAGCAGACCGTAGGAGAACGATTGTTTGAAATTAGAAAAGGTATAATACCCACCTTAACACAGACGGCATTAGGTAAAATGTTAAAATTAAACCAAAGTGCCATCCAACGAATTGAAACAGGGGGCGGCACCATCGACACCTTGTTGGTGGTGCTGCAATATTATTTAAAAAATAACTATAACCTGCATTACATTCTGGCCGAGGACAATTCAAAATTTAAATTAAAAATAGGTACGGAAGAAGTAAAAGACGAACTGGACAACTATTTTGAGAAACTAGATTGAGAGGATTTTGCAAGCTTTTCTTCCGCTTTATAGCGTTCGTACATTAAGAAGCAAAAAGGATAAGGGTCTAAAGCCAAACCATTTTTAATTAAAATATAATGTAAGTGATTTCCGGTTGTAAGACCGGATTCACCCACATACCCAATTATCTGACCTTGTTTAACCGATTGCCCGGGGTGCACGATAAACCGCAATAAATGGCCGTAATAAGTTATAAAGCCATTGTAGTGATTAAGCTGAACAAAATTACCTAAAGAGTTATGATATTTAACTGAACGGCTAACTATTCCATCCGCAACCGCATAAACCGGCGTGCCGTTCGGAGCGGGAATATCAATGCCTCCATGAAACATATTATCGCCTTTAACCGGATGTTTCCGGAACCCAAAACCGGAGCTGATCCGGAAATTTTTAATTTGTGCGTACCGCAACGGAACTAAGGCCGGTATTGAACGCATAAGGGAAGCATCCCAACGGGTGATACGCAGCACCTGGTACACATCGGTATAAGTAACCGCCTGCTTTAAAAGATCCAAAGCCAGTTTATTGAGTTCTTCCCGGATTACCTGTTTCTGTAACCATACCAGGTAAGTTTTTAAAGTGTCTTGCTTTAACCGGATGGAATCAGAGAATAATTCCGGATTATGCCCTGCTCCTCGGACAGGTAAATAATTAACTGAAAAAAAATAAAATAATAAAGCAAAGAAATAGTTGAACTGCTTCATGCCATTTTTAAAAAATATCCGTAATATTCTCTATACGAATAAAAAATATTGATGTTAATTCATTAGATAAATATTTAAATTTCAAATAGAGGGAAAATCGGGTTTAAACTTTAAAATTTACAAAAATGGCAGAGCTAAATACAACACTTACTCCAGCGTTGGAAAATCCCAATCAATTAGTAAAAGATATTCCTAACAAAGAATTAGCACAACAACGGGAAAAAGCGTTAGAAATAGGTATAAAACTATTTCCTGAAAACAAGTTTACCGTAATTAATACTGAAGCGGATATCTCAGGAGGGTATAATTTCCAATTGCAAACCAATAAAGAAGGTAATCACTACCCCAATTTAAAGCCTGGCTTTAAACAACCCAGAGAAATTGAACGGCAAATTGAAAAACTAAATACAATTAAAATTTTATTTGATCACGAGTTAGAAAAAGTCAAGGTAAGTTTTGATGATTTGGGAACATTAAAGTATTTTTCCTACAAACAATTAAATTTTAGACAGGATAACCCCTCTAAGCAAGACCTAACACAGAGTACCGAATTTAATTATAAAGGATATAAAATAGAAAGAAGCTACGAATCAACGGAAAGAAGCCCGTACCGGGTAACCGATGCTTCGGGAAAAGAAATTGGTACCGGTGAAGCGGCCATCTTTTCCCAGGAATTAAAGGAAAGAGGTAAAGACGACCGGCAAATGCCTTATTTTAAAACAGATGCGGAAATTAAAAAAGAAGTAGATAACTTGCTAATCCAGAACGATGAAAAAGTAAGAAATGAACCGCAAAACTTATTCACTGTAAATAAGGAGACCGGGGAAATTAATATTATCGGCAAAGATGAAACCGGGAAGCCGGTTTTAAAAAAACCGGAGGATCTAAAAAATGAACAATTGCCTTTATTGGAGGTTATACCCCATAAAGGTTTTTTAGGCAACTTTATTCTCAATTTTAAAAACCATTACAACCGCAATAACCTGGAAATATTAGCTGCTCCGATTTCAAAACCAATAGCAGAAACATTTCAGGAATTAAAGCAGCATTTACCAGGAATAAAGGCAGGCTTTTTAAGTGCTTTAGATTCCTTAAATGAAAAAACCGGGATAACCGGAATAGCGAACCAGTCCGAAAGAGATTTTTTGCATCTTCCGGAAAAAGAACAACAAAAACTATTACAAAAGTTTGCCGATGAATCAGAAGGCAATCATGCCTTTACTTTAAAACAAAAGAAGGGCTATTGGGAAATGCCGGAAGAAGAACTACCCAAAACCTCATTTTTAACAGACGTAAAAAATTTTATACGTCTTTTAAAAGACCAGGAAATTATATTACCGAGTACCGCCGATCCTAAAAACACTACCACACAAATTACAAGGTTTCAAAAATTAAACAATATGCAACAACCAAGATTTAACCTGGACGACATTAACTGGAAGGATGCCGAGAAGCTGGGTTTAACCCGAAATCTTCTGGAACAGACAGGCAACCTGGAACGCCTTTTAAACGGGGAAAAAACGCACCTAATTACAGGCATGAAAGGTGATCTAGGTGGCGTAAAGGTGTCCCTGGATGGGAAGTTCAGGCTAGTGGAAAATCCCCAGGGGCAACCAACTTTGGTATTTCACGGTGTAAAAGCTGAATTAACCGTTCCAAAATCTTATTTAGGTTATGAATTTTCGGAAGAAGATAAGCAGGCTTTGAAAGAAAAAGGGAACCTGGGCAAAAAAGTAGAACTCATAGATAGAACAACTAATTCCTCCTTCAAAGGCTACATTGGAGTAGACAAAGACACAAAAGAAATAGTGGCTGTACGAGCCGAACGTATTAAAATACCGAATGAATTAAAAGGCGTTCTTTTAAGCGATGAACAAAAGAAATCCCTGGAAGAAGGTAATCCTACCGCCATCGCCGGCATGAAGGACGATAAAAACCAGGAATTTTCCGCAACCGTCCAGATTGACCCGGCAAAAAAAGGGTTTTCCTTCCGCCCATTGCCAGACACTGCCATTAAAGAAACAGTTAAACCGGAAAATAAAATTCAGGTGGCTGCCAATAACGATGGAAATAAAGCAGAAACAGTAAAGAATTTAGATACTGTTAAAAGCAAACAACAGGAAGAACCAAAGCAACAGTCCAACGGCAGGAAAAAAGGAGGCCCCAAATTATAATGCTAGCTCCCTAACCGGTGCTCAGGCGAAGATCCGGGGAATAAGGGAGGGTTAATGCTCGCATTAAACGAGAGCTGCCCCCGTGGCCACGCAAGATTTGCTAGCATTTTGGGAAATCAAAAGAACAGAAAAATATTAAGAGGGGGGAATATTTCCCCTTTTTTTATACCTGCTAAATAAATTTATCATGGAAGATTTTAAAAGCAAATACCCGAAGGCCAAAACCTTTGAAGATTTCCGCCGGGAAATTTCAATAATCGAGTTGGCTACCGCCAACGGTTATCAGCATGAAATTAAAAAAGGCTCCCGGACACCTGTATTTTTTAATCCCACCATAAATGATCGCATTATTATCATGAATCCCCAAAATGCGGCTAACCAGGGCTACTGGAATCCGGAGGATGATTCGGATAAAGGAAGCCTGATAAATTTTGTAAAACGCCGGTTGGAAACTGTGTTTAAAAAAGACAATTCCAAAAGTGAAATAGCTAACGTTAATGCTGTTTTATATAATTATCTTAAATTACCGGAACCTGTAAAGCACCAAAACCGGCAGCTCGTGAATCCGGAAGTATTGCAGAATGTAGAAGCCCATAATTTTTTAATTGATTATTATAAACTAAAACCCCTCTACAAAACTGATTTTTTCCGGGAACGGGGTATTGCCCTGGAAACATTAGAAAAACCCGAATTTACTGGCCGCATCTTTAACGTCCAGTACCAGGACCCAAACAAGCCGGGGCCGGTTTATACCAATGTGGCATTCCCCTACCACCTAGCCCACGATCCCAAAATGGTAGGTCTGGAAATCCGCAATACTGCTTATAAGGCCCATGCGGAAGGGTCTGATCGCAGCAATGGTGTTTGGCAGTCCAATATGCCCGAAAAGCTGGATCGTATGGTCATGGTCGAAAGCGCCCTTGATGCGCTTAGTTACAGAGAACTCCGCAACCAGAATAATACCTTATTTATAAGTTATGGGGGAAATCTAACCTTAAATCAAATCCAAACCATAAAGGAGCTCAAAACCAAAGGTAAAACTGATGAAAATTTCCAGTTCGTCTTAGCTAACGATAACGACAAGAAAGGGGCGTATTATGATTTAATGTTTCTCCGGGAATTAACGGCTGATAAATACCCCTCCCAACGTTTAGCAAACCCAAAAAACAGCCTGAAGCTTGCTTTCGCAAGCACCAGCCCCCAAAACCCCGGCGCGGACGCACCCGGTCAGGTGCTGGATTTGGCTGATAAACTGATAAAAGAATTAAAGCCTTACAACGATCAGATAGATAAAGAAATAGAGAAAGGCGAAATAGGGAAAGTAGTTAAAAATGAGCTGGAAAAAGATAAAATTAAATTTAAAATAGAAGGAAACCAGTTTTTAGTCGAGATTCCGACAACGTATTTTGCAATGCATCAATTTAATAAAGCATTAGTTCAGGCAGCAGGTTTAGAACAGAAGGTGAAGCTGGATAAGGGCGTTCTGAACGATTATAACGAAGATTTAAAGTTAGTAAAGTTGATTAATAAGAATCCGGAATTGTTAATAGATATAAATAAAAAAGATCTCCATAAGAATGAGCAGGAACAGCAGGATAAGCTGAATTACCAGGATTTGAAATTCGTGATTTTGCAGCCAGGAAGGTATGAGCAGTTGCAGGAATTGTTTCAATTAAGCCAGGCTAATAAGGAAAGTAAGGAAGTTTTACAATGGGAAAACCAGAAAGAAATAGTTAAGCCAAATCCAGATAAAGAAGTATTGCAGGCAGACAGCCAGATAGATAAAGCAGATAACCAGAACCAAAAAATAAACCAGGTAAAGCCGAAATTTTAGGAGTTAAAGTA
Source organism: Adhaeribacter aquaticus DSM 16391 (assembly GCF_000473365.1). Taxonomy (GTDB): domain Bacteria; phylum Bacteroidota; class Bacteroidia; order Cytophagales; family Hymenobacteraceae; genus Adhaeribacter; species Adhaeribacter aquaticus. Next base: position 77,802 of record NZ_AXBK01000003.1, on the reverse strand, counting down.
ACAGTTTAAGTAAGATAAAAAAGAACCAGGCCAGCATATAGGCTTGGTTTTTCCATTTTAAAAGGGGGAGGCTCCCTATCGGTTGAACCCATTCCAGGCTCCGCTCGCAAGCGACAAATTTGTACCAAATTTCCTTTCAGGCTTCTAGCCCAAAATCAAATCAATTTTCCAATTAAAATTTCAAAGGAATTCACCAATAACGCAACGTGAAAACCAAAGAAACACCTAATAACCAGGTTGAATAACAAGTTAAAGTTAAGGGGAAAAAACATTGATAGTCAATCAATTGTGGAGAAATAAAAGTATAGTTTTTGTATACTTATAAATGTAGTTTTCGTATATTTATATATAGCAAACGCAGTAAAAACCTTCATTTTTAAAGTTATGAGCGCAATAGAAAGATATAACCAATTAGCCGAGCAAGTAACCAACGAAATTATCCTGGGATTAGAAAAAGGCGAAGTATTCTGGCAGCAACCTTGGCAAAATGGAGCCATGCCAAAAAATATTCAATCAGGCCGTTATTACGATGGGTTTAACGCCTTGTATTTAAATTATATTACCCTGAAAAAGAAGTATGCGAATGCGCATTTTCTGACCTATAAACAAGCGCAGCAATTAGGCGGTAATGTTAAGAAAGGCGAAAAAGGCCATTTAATTGTATTCTGGAAAATTAACGTTTACAAAGTAGGGGAGAAGGAAACCAATGAGGGCAAAAGTGAAGATGTTTTAAACCGCCGCTTTACTCCTTTTATTTGGTCAGTTTTTAATGTCGATCAATGCGAAGGTTTAACCCTGATGCAGCAAGCCCCTGCCGAGCGCACCGAAAACGAAGTAATTGAAGCTTGCGAGGAAGTTGTTACCAATATGCCTAATCGGCCACACATCCACCACGAAGGAAACGACGCTTTTTATTCCGTTTCTAATGATTTAGTACAATTACCGGAAAGAAAGCATTTTATCAGTTCTCCCCATTATTATAGTGTTTTATTTCATGAATTAATCCATAGCACCGGCCATCCATCCCGGCTAAACCGCCGAGCCGAAGAAGGCACCCGTACTTTTGGCGATGCTGTTTATAGCAAAGAAGAATTAATTGCCGAAATCGGAGCCAATTTTTTAAATGCCCATACCGGTATCAAAGATCAGGTATTTGATAATTCAGTTTCTTATATCCAAGGTTGGTTAGAAGCCTTGAAGAATGATAAAACAATGATCTTAACCGCCAGTTCCAAAGCAGCAGCAGCAGCCCGGTATATTCTTGATCTGGAAGAAGCAGCCCAGGAGCAGGAAGAGGAAAAAACAACAGAAGCTACTTTGCAAAAAGCTGCCTAAGTTCAATAGGGTAGGGGAGCAGCCCTACCCCCTTTCCTTATTCAAGAAAAAATTTTGCAATTGTAAAAAAATAGCCATGGAAGCTCTAACCCTTGCCCCCGCAATTGAGAAAGAATATAGCTTTAATAAAAACCATGTTTGTATAAATGCGGATGTAGCCTTTTCCCAAAAAATAGATTTTAATAATTTTCTGGAGATCACTTTTGCCCAACATCCAAAAAATAAACGTTGGTGCATCGGCTACGATTTTGGCAGTAACCAGGAATGTAGTTTTTATGGCTCCAGTAGTGGGGCCAGTCATAACCCGGCAGAATTGGGGACTGGTATTATAACTCTGGAAGATGGGTTGCAAAAGTTTGTAAACCGCCTATTAGATAGTCCCGAAGCATTCCCCTTACACCCTAAAATTTTAGAAGCCCTGAAGGCTTACGCCGTAACGCTGAACATTGTAATTCCCGGCCAGCAATTACCCTTATTTTAATCCTTTACTAATTGTCAAAATGAAAGAAAAAACCACACTTCAAATGCTCCAACACTCTAACAGTAAGCTATTAGAGAGCTACAAGGGGCAGGATATTTACGACTGGAATACTTGTATTACTGTTTACGATCCGATTCGAGACACAGCCTTTCAAGTTGCACTGGACGATTCAAAACGGTCTGGGCGTAGGATTTTTAATGAGGAAGGGAACACGGTTGAAGCAGCCAGAAAATATATTGACTGGATTACAGAAAGCCAGCCGGAACAGAAAGCCAAGGTTTAAATCGGGTAAATATGAAAGAGCAGCAGGTAAAAAAAGCAGGCCGGCAATTTGATAAGCATATTAATGATGCTTTTCAATTCTGGAAACGGGGAGAAGAATTATTAGCGGGGCAGACCTCTGCCCGCAAAATCCAAATTGAAAATTCAGCCGGTTATAAAAAACTGGTTGAATTAACGAGCAAAGCCGAAAAACGCGCCGAAGCGGTTTTGGCACAGTTTACCGAAGCAGAAGCAAAGTATATTTTTGAGAATTTGTCCGGCTCCGCCGGAGACCTGTGTTCCACTTTCAAGGAATGGACCGAAAATATTACTTTCTCCAAGCCGCAAAGGCAACTTGTTTTTAACCAGGTGCTACGGAAGAAGGTGCAGGATAATGAGCGCAAGGCCACAGAACGGCTTATAAAGCTTCATGAGGCTATAGGAGCGCAGTAGACGAAACGCGAGCTGGAGGGCAAGGTTTCGGCCTTAAATGAGAAAGTAACGGGCTTGAAGGAAAGCAATGCCCGGGCCGGTAAACTCTTGCTGGACATAACCGAGGGATCGTAAAACCCCAGGAACTGAAACAGGCCATTGAGCAGGTACCAGGGGTAGAAGATAAACACCAGGCAAATATCCGGAGCGTCCTGTCCTATATTTGTAAATATATATTAACTTAAGTAGAAAGAGAAGAAAGGAAGGAATAAGATTCATTAGCTGTTTTGTTAGCCATAGTTTTTTTAATTTTAAGCTTAGATGTTCATTAGAATTCCCATATATCTGTCTTTTCTGCCTTGTTTCATTGCTTCACTTTCTCCATTGAAATTTCTATTAATATAATTATCTACCAAGCGATTTGCTTCTGATTGATATGAACTTGAACCTTTAGTCAAACCATCTTTAACTAATATTTGTTGGATATGTCGCATTGACGCCAAAGTATAAATATCCCCATCTTTTCGGTTTGTGATTGTCTGTTCTCCGCTTCCTTTTGATAGGAATAAAAACAACACTACTGCTCCGATAATTACAAAAATCCAAATCATAGTTTTAATTTATTCAAGAAAACATAAAAGAAATAATTAAGTAATTGAACTTCACCCGAGCAATAATTAAGAAGGTTTATTCATTATGTCCAAGTTGGATTTAGACTTATTTGAAAAATAGGTAACTATACAAGTTATAATAACTAATAATACAGCGCCAATTGAGGTAAAAACAAAGATTCCTTCGTTGATAATTTTTCTTTGCTGGTCACCCTCAAAATAATCTGTAGTGCCCATACTAATATTATTCTCAATCTGATTATTAAAATAAAAGGAAAAACCAAGTCCAATGATTACACTAATTGAAATAGCTACCAATATATTCCTTAAATAATTATTCATATTTTGAAGTTTTTAGATAAAATATAATGACGCCAGTTATAAAGGCACCATGAATTTTTTAATCTAGAAACTATTACCCTAAGGCTGCTTTAGCCTTTACTCTTGAAATTTCCTTTGAAATTTTAGGGATAGCTTCAATTAAAATATCCATAATGTGCCCCAAGTCTTGTATAAATCTAATTTGAAGCATAGGGTCTAAGTAAAGTTCTGGAACCATTTGCAATGGCTTTCCATAAATGCTGCTAATTATTTTGGCTGGTTGGAACTGTCCTTCACTACTATTAAAGCTGTCTAATTCTTTGGAAAATTCAGATAAACGCATATTTACGAATTTCATCATAAAATCCCTATCAGTACTATGCATAATTTCAATCGTATTCCTATTAAAGTAATCGTTAATGAAAGATGAGTATAACTGGTTATAGCGGGCTTCATGCTCTGGAGACATTTGTTTTACAAGCTTCCGCATTACCACTATGCTTAGTATAGCAGCCTCAAGATGTATACCTTTTTTATCACTGGCATTAGAGGAGGTTTTGAAATAGCCAATCACCTTGCTTATGGCTACATATAAATCTCCAAAAGACTCATCCCCACTTTTACTGCTAAAAATGCCGCTAAAAATACCCATATTCTATTGGTTTAGTTGAACTATAAATGAAAAGATAATTTTTTTAAAATTAAGTTGCTCTAATATACTATCTAATTCAAATATCTACCTGTCCGCCTTTTTTTAAATAGGGATTATTTATGATTTCCTGAGCTCCATGCTTAATATTATCTACTTCTGAAAATAAGTTCAGTTGATTATTTTGTTTAAGTTTTAGAATAATGCTGTCACAGTTATTTCTTAATTCAGTGGCTTTTTTGATTATCTCATATTCTATGTCCGAGTAGTCTTTTTTTCCTCTTTTATTTGGAAGTCTATCTTGAATTTTGCCGACTTCATTATATAATCTATGTAAGCCTTTTAAATCTTCAATCATAAAAATTTAATTAATTATTTTTAAATATTAAGTCACCAATGAACAAACAGGCGACACTTTTAATATCGAATCAATATAAATTAAAAGTGAATGGAAAACTATTTTTACCTTTTCTTATAAAAGTACCAGAAAAACTCTAAAAAAAAGCCCCGTTCAGAACGCTGGGAAGGGGTTTTCTTTTATAACAGGTTTTATGTTGAATAAAAAGGGAATTCTGGTTTTCGTTATAGTTTATTCCCTTTTGTAATTGCCATAAAGGCTGTTTCTTTCATGTATTTATTCTCTTGATGTCTTTGTTGTTCTTTAAGAGATTGACTATGACTTTAAACATAGTACCATAGTCATTGGCACCGTTCTTTTCGTACAGGACTTCATCGCCCCGGATAACACCAGCGTAGATGGGGAACATTTCTCTGAAGCGAACTGCTCCGAGTTTATCGTGCAAGGACTGATGTCTCTCAGTCACTTTAGTGTCAGTCTTGCTGAAAAAGGCCTTGTAATCGATATCTTCCAGCGCTTCTATGACTGGCCAGAGCGCGTGCATTGAACTTCCGTATCTTACGCGCTCAGTACCCATGAACTCATTTACCATAGCTTCGTCAGCGGCATGTCTAGCTAGATACTCCTCTGCTGTTGGAATATTCTGTCCAGGGTTTTTCATAGTCCTTAATTTGTTTAATAAATAATCTCATTTAATTACAATTCTTAAAGGTATTTAATTTAATGATGAAAATAAAAAACAGGTTTTATAAGTTAAGATAGAAATCAGATGCCCATAGTCGTGTGGAAATTGCCACCAGGGTTAGTAATTTCTTTCCGGCGTAGCGCAATATCATATAAACATTTATTTGCTTTTTTCCGGAGCTCCGTACTATCTAATACTTGGTTAATCAGTTTGGCATCTAGGATTCCAATATCCCGCATCCGATTTTTGAGCTACACAGCTTCTCGGTCGCTGTCCCCTAACTCAAACGGGATTACCGTCTGAAACTGGCCAATGTGCTTAATCGTGAAATCAGCCAATGAATACTGCCAATCCAGTAAATTATTAGCTGGTCGCTACATCTATGCATTAGGCATCCGGGTCAGAACAGGATTTAAAACAATTAAAGGTCAGTTAAAGGCTAATACTACCCAAGTTGAATCTCTTGTAAATTGGCGGCCCTAGAACTTAAATAGCTTTTGAAATGGAGATAGAGAAGGGAAAAGGCTGAATGTCAAAAATTTGTGGAAAAATAAAAATGCAGTTTTTGTATACTTTTGAATGTATTTTTCGTATATTTATATAAGGATACAGTTTAACAATTGCAAAATATACAACTATGAGCACGCAAAGCACAAATTTAGATAAAAGTACTTTCTGGGATAATATTTGCTTTCCGGTACAGGAAGAAAAGTTACAGGATCTTCTACCTGGTTCTTATAAATTATTGCCATCCGACCGCCAACGGGCAATTGTGGGTTATATGCCAAATGGAACGCAACATATTTTTGCCCTGCAAAGCCATGAATACACCCTTATTCCTAACGAGCTGATCCGATCTGTTATAGACAGCGTTACCACCGATTATTGCTTAGCTACCCGATTTACCCCCTCAGGCGAATTTTCTATGAATATTATTCTTCCGGACAGCTTAAAAGTGGGTGATGAAGTTCTAAAGAAAAACCTGATTATTAATAACAGCTACACCGGAAAAAGCCCTTTTAACATTCAGGGAAATTCCATCGAAGCCACTAACGAGGAAAAAGTAAAGGTTTCCTATTACCGCCAGATCTGTTCCAATGGCCTGATGGCCTGGGCAGACGAATTTATGAGTTTAGAAGAATATTTTAACTGGTTAGCGAACGGCCAGCCAAAAAAGTACCTGAATGCCATAAAAGAAAAAGTTGAGTTGGTTAACATTGAGCGGATCAAAAAAGAGGAAAAGGTTTTAGCTGAAACCTTAAACCACAAAGGGTTAAACCTGGAGATATTTAAAGAGCATCTTGCTAATATCGTACGCAATTTCTTGCAGCGCAGCGAATCCGTAACCGGTACAGTTTATAACAAATTAATTCAGGTGGCTACTCCTTCTGATGCCGACGTGCAAAAAGTAATAGCTACCGCCGGTTTACCTAAAAAGCTGGCTTCTTTAGCCGTTGAACGGCTACGGGAAGAAGAAAAATTGTTGCAAACTGATGCTAACCTTTGGTTGGTATATAATGCAGCTAATTACGCCTTATTTAATGGTAAATCTGCTCTGACTATTAATGAGCGTTTTAAAGCGGATCTGAAAGCCTTTAATAATATCGCTGAATTTGCCTTATAAGGTAATAACCAAAAGAACCAGGTAAGTGTTTGCTTACCTGGATTCTTAAAGCTTAACACGTTAAATTTTGCAATTGGAAAAGCGCTTGTATGATGTGATGGAAAAGCCCTAAGCACTAATTTAAATTACGAAACAATTAGTTAGAACCTTTCAAGTGGCCGATGGTGCTAATAAAGGTAAAATATTGAAAAATTGGCCTGAACTATTTGGAGTTAGCCGAAATATTTAATCCCAAAACGAACCGGCTAGAGCTGGGAAGTTAATTAAAATTTGTATTTTGAAATTATTCTTGAATATTTAATCATGCTAGCAAATTTGGTCCAGATCCGGTCCTGCAGGACCGGATTTTGCTAGCATTACTCCCCCGGATCAGGTGCCGGCAAATCCAAAATACCTCTGAAGATGTTAGCAATTTGCTGCCGGCAGCAGCGCTCCAGGCACTAAAAATGCTAGCTTTTTGTTTTGATTTAGATATAAATATTACTATCCTGAATCCGTTTTTAAACGTATAAATAACCTTTTAAAGCATCTACGACATGAATTTAAATGTTTTTAAACCGGCCCAACCAGGTTTAACCCCGCAAGAACTGGAAGCCAGGTTGAAGCGGGAGAAGTTAGTTTTAAATTCTCTTGCTTGTGTTCTTACCAATGCGCCGATGCCGGACGATTTTACAATTGCAACGATGCAGCGTTACGTTGATGGTGAACTTTCTTTGGATGAAGTACACGAAATTTTATTGACTAATACTAAAGCCAAATATGCGGGAGTTCCTTCCGAAAATATAGCGTAGAATAATGGAAGATGGATTTTCAGATAGTAATGGCGTTCTGTTAAATAATTTTAATATAAAAGATTCCAAAGAATTAGCCAAAACAGAAGCTAATATTTCCTGGGTTAATTTATCCCGATTAAACGATAGGGGGGGAATACCCGGCGGTAAATTTGATGCTGACCACTTTAAAGAAATTCACAAAGCCCTGTTTTCAGATATTTATCCCTGGGCGGGGGAAACCAGAGCTGACCGGTGTTTCCAGGGACATAAAGAGACTTATGCAACCGGAAACAAGGAAGTAATGGTTTTTGCGCCTTTTCCGGATATAAATATTAATTTAAAAGCATTATCCAATCAATTAGAGCACGAAAATTTTTTAAAAGGCTTGCCCTTCGATAAATTTATTGACCGGGCAGCTTATTACCTAGACCAATACAACTACACGCATACATTCCGGGAGGGCAACGGCAGAACAATGCAAGCCGCTTTTACGCAGCTTGGTTATGAAGCAGGGTACAGCCTTGATTTTTACAGCTTAAATAAAATGGATGATTACAACCGGGCCCGGGATATTGGAATGGTCCGGCAGCATGGCGGAAATGACAGCAATAAAAACCTGGAAGCTTTGAAAGAAATGTTGCGAACCATTACCCGTCCAATGAAAACCAAAGAAGCAGAGGAAATAAGGAACATCCCGCCAGCTCCCACGCCTAAACCGTCAGAACATTTATTAAAAATGGAAGCTAAACGGGAATTTGATGTTACCGGTATTCGGGTACTGGAAATGTTACCGGCATTCCGGGGATTAGAACCCATTGGTAAATTTCAGGAGCGACTCGTGCAAGTAAGGTTTAATGAGTTCTCCTTAAAAGGGAATCAGGACAGTTTTGATAAAGTAATAAAGGCCGTAGTTACCCATCCGGCCATTAAACCGGGAACCGCCGACTATAACGATGCTAAACGCTTTGAGCAGGCTATTAGTCAAATTCAAAAAATTGCAAAAGGCGAAAAATTAGGGGAAGAAATAAAACCAAAGCCAAAAGGGCCGAAATTAAGATAGTAGCATGTTATTCAACAGTAAGATTTGCTGTCCATATGTTTACATCTACTCAATTGGCGGTATAATTTTTTCTATTTAGCTAATTCAATTAGTTTGAGTACTTCCTGCAGAAACAAATGCAGAAATGGCGTATTTGCAGTGTTAGCTTATGTCAATATGTTTATTTAATGTATTTACAATTTTATCAATTTTCAAAATTGCGTCTTTTTTATCAAAATTTTCGGGTTGATTAGAGTTCCGATTGTAAAGTGAGAATTTTAATCTCTTCATTTGATTACCATAATCAATTTCAAATCCGATTTCGTTTTCTATTTTAGATTTTATGACTTTCAACTCTAGATATTTCTGTTCTCGAAGTTTATGATCCCCTTTTATATTCAATATTAGCCGTGGCCTTTCGTTTAATTCTATTGCTATTTCGTAGTATTTTTTATAAAGTATTAATATTACCTTAGTTGTTGTCTGTATATCACTAATCTTCTGGAGGCCCTTAGTTATTATGTAGGAAATAACCAATTCTTCAAAAGTACCCCAATTTAATAACCTGTGATCAACTGTTTTGCTTTCCCAAGGCTTAATAAACTTTTCGACAAAAGTTAAAATTTCTTTATATTCTTGTATTGTCTCCGTTTCAAATCCAATATCTAAGGATCCTGTATCTGAAGCAATATTCAAGTTCATTGAAGTTATAATTGCAGAAGTTTCATTTAAATACAGTTTACAATGAAGTCTCGGTATTTCATAACAGGAAACGCCCAAAGCTTCTACCTCTTTCTTATTTCCCTCATTTTCCCTAACATACCATATTACTGAAACATTTCTAGATAACGCTTTTTCGATTCGATTTGTCAGCTTCGGCCATTTGGAAATATTATTATATGGTGAAACAAGTATCACATGTTGATCCGAAAGATCAATTAATGTCATTATTTTTCCAGCGATTTCTGCAGGTTGAATAATTTTCATTGGTTTTCCTTTTAATTTCAACTAAAGGTCGGGCTAAAAAAGCTGTTTAATTCTTTTTATTTTTTTTGCATGTCATTATTCTTCATTATTAAATCTCTAACCATTCAGGAAGTCCATATGTAAGTATCCCCAAAATCAAGTTGCTTCATATCTGACAATTATTAATTTTGAAACTTAGCATCGGGCAGGCTAAAAGCTGATTGCATCCTTTTTTTATGGCCTCGGATAACTTAGTTTATTGAAAAGAGATAAGGTTTATTTCGTTACACTTTTACTATATTTAGCCAAAAGCTTTACCGGAAAAGAATTGGAGTTGGTCGTATTGGTAGGATATTCTCCATAAAAAAAGCCCCTCAATTTGAGGGGCTTGCTTTTCTTCCACTTGGTTACGTTTCTAAGAAAGAGGCTTTACCAAGCATTACATTACAAATATACGAGATTTTATTAAAAAAAGTTAATACTTTAATTTATAATTTAAGAACCTTGAAATACGAAAAGTTAGAATTTTATGTATCTCAACCACGGTTAGATAGGTTTCTTATTGCCTGTAATGGATCAAAACCAAAAGCCTTGCAGTTGTATTCCATAAACTTACAAGTTGCAGAAGCTTTCTACCCCCTTTTAAATCTATTTGAAATTTTCCTAAGGAATTCAATTAATCACCACCTCTCAAATCACTTTAAAAGTTCAGATTGGATACTATCCGAAAAGAACGGATTTATGAGTGACCCATCATTACGACCTTCAAAATTCTTTTTGAAAGGCTCTGTGCAGAAAGCAGAATATAAAATATTATATAGAGGAACTGTTACTTCTGGAAAAATCATTGCAGAAATGATGTTTGGCTTTTGGACTAGCTTATTTGAGCCACATCACTACCGTTTAATAAATGGTGTAATTATCCAATGCTTCGCAAATAAGCCAAGAAATGTAAATAGAACCATTATAGCTACTAGCCTCAATAAAATAAGAGACTTTAGAAACAGAGTTTACCATAATGAACCTATATGTTTCCATGGTCCACAAATTAGTTTTCAGGAAGCCATTAACATAAAAAAAGAGCTTTATGACTTATTCAATTGGATTGATGCCGATCTACCAGGCTATGTAGGCGGATTTGATAATATAGACGATAAAATAGCACAAGCTCAAGGATTATAATTTCTTACGATATTTTAAATAAGCCCAAAATCCGTCTTCATTTTACATAAATTTACTTATAGTTTTGCCTAAATGAACCTAAAGAACTGTTATATTATTTGCTATAAGAGTATTATTAAGGTAGTTTTTAGATAGTTAGGCCAATTAAGATGTAGGCAATTTCATGAGGCATAAGTAGAATTATATAACATATATCTACAATTATATTAAACAAGGCCTGCAGCAACGGAGTATAAAAGGAGCATAGTAATTACGGTTGTTGATAGCAGCCACATGTTTAACCTTTTAAAGTTTAATACTATGCATAATTCATCTCAATACCAATCAGTAATTCAGGCTTTGAATGCTTGTGCTGCTACTTGCGATCATTGCTATTCTGCCTGTTTGCAGGAGCAGGATGTAAAAATGATGGTCCGTTGTATTCAGTTAGACCGCGACTGCGCCGAAATCTGTAAATTAACGGCCAGTGCTTTAGCCAGAGGCTCGGAAGTGGCCCGCACCTTGCTACAAGCCTGTGCCGACATCTGCAAAGCCTGCGGCGATGAGTGTGCTCAACATACTCATATGGGCCATTGCCAGGAATGCGCCGAAGCCTGCCGTCGTTGCGAGGAAGCTTGCCGGTCAGCCGTATAGTTCCACCCAAAAAGAATATAAAATTAACAATTAAAACGTCTTTGCTTAACAGCAGAGACGTTTTTTTGCTGATCTCCTCGCCACTGGTTACCCAAAGTCTTTATCTGCCATAAAAAAAGAAGTTAATACAATATCTTTAAAATCATCAAATGGACAACCATAAAGAAATGAGCCAAAACAGGAAGAATAATAGCCCTTACCCAAAATTTATTCTAATGTTAATGTGCTCCTTTATTGCCATGTACATCACCATGTACTTTAACACTTACGCCATTGACCACATGTATTTCAGTTTAACCCGGTTTTATATGGCTTGTTTAGGTATAGCTGCCATGGCAGTAATAATGCTGGCCTTTATGCCAAGTATGTACCAGGATAAAAGGAAAAACATTGCTATAATTTTGGGAAGTTTATTGTTGTTTGTTGGTGCTTTAATATTGGCTAGAACCCAAACTCCTGTAAATGATGTTTTGTATATGAAAGCTATGATTCCACACCATTCGATAGCAATTCTGGCCAGTAAAAGGGCGAATATAAAAGACCCGGAAGTAAGAAAGCTAGCTGATGAAATTATAAAGGCCCAAGAAGAGGAAATTGCAAAGATGAAAGATCACCTTAAAAGGTTAGAGTCCGACCAATAAGCTTTTAAATAAATTATGCTTTAATTTTAGGGTAATATCATAGTATTAAACTTAAAACTCATGGAAATATTAAAATTTAAAACAGATATCAAAGCGGAAGCAGATGTAGCTAAAATCAAACCTTTATTAGATAAGGATGGTGCCATTAGTAACTGGAGTTTAGATACAGATAGTGAAGAAAATATACTAAGTATCTCGGGTGAAAATGTTAATCCGCAACAAATTGAAAACCTCTTAAAAGAAGTAGGATTCACCAGTGAAATTATTCGGGTTGTGGGAATCAGCGGGTCTGAATTGTAAAAATTTAAATATTATGTTAATTGTTCAGTTACATTATAATGAGCTGATTATTTTACATAATCGGACTTTAATAAGGTTAATAGCCGCGTACCTGAAAAGCTCATAACATAGCAAAGTATAGAGCAGCATATATACCTATAAAGATAAACACTTAATAAAAAGGGGATAAATACTTAAAATACAATAACTTCATTTATAATTGAATTTAGGTGAATTAATATGAGTTGCTTTGCATAAGGGGCGGCCTACGGGGTAACAGCCCTTCAACTGGGCCATGTCTTTAGATAATTTTTCTACACTTTCTTTTCTCACGGCTTTAACGGAAAGTGCCGACATCGTTGTTTTTGCTTACGATATAACAACGAACCGCTTTACCTATCTCAATCCGGCTTTTGAAAAAATCTGGCACAAGAAGCGTAAAACGGCAATAGATAATCCCAGTATTCTACTCAAAACCATTCATCCGGAAGATAAAGCCCATATTCAGGCGGTTTACCAGGACCTGCTCGAAGGTAATATTGTACCGGAAACTGAATTCCGGATTAAGTTGCGTAATGACATCGTGCGGTGGGTATGTATTAAGCCGATGCACCTGGAAGATCATGGCCTAATTTCCGGGTTTATTACCGATGTAACAGTACAGAAAGATTACAATAACTACCTGAAGAAGTTCTCGGATAAAAAGAACGCTATTCTGCATATCCTTTCGCATGACCTGGCAGGGCCATTAAATAATATTGATGCACTAAGTGATTTATTAGCCAGCGACTTAAAAGAAGGAAAAATAGAGGAAGCCCAGAATACTGTTGACATTATTCAGCGCAGCAGTAAACAGGGCATCCAGCTGATCCAGGAATTTTTAAAACAGGAGTTTTTAGAATCTACCGGGACCGAGGTAATCAAACGCCGGGTAGACCTGGTGGCAGCTATAAAGCAATTTATAGAAGAGTATCAGCGAACCCAACAGTTAACTCATAAAACCTTTACGTACCTTCCGGCTATGGAAAGCCTTTACCTGGAGCTGGACGATAATAAATTTATGCAGGTAATTAATAATCTGATTTCCAACGCTATTAAGTTTACGCCCGATGGCGGGGAGATAACCATTTCCCTGGAAGAAAAGGAAGCCACGGTTTTAATTCAGGTAAAAGATACCGGCATTGGTATTCCGGGCCAGTTTCATGCAACGCTGTTCGATAAGTTTACCCAAGCCCGCCGACCCGGTATTAAAGGCGAACCATCGGTTGGTTTAGGGATGTCAATTATTAAAACCATTGTAGAATGGCATAATGGCCATATCTGGTTTGAAAGCCAGGAGAACAAAGGCACGACTTTCTACATTGAAGTTCCTAAAAACTAATAGCTAAAGATTAAGTTGGAATAAACCTGGCTGCTTTCTTGAGGGGCAAATGCTAAATAGTGGCCATGGGTGACTTCATTTCTTCTTATTAAATACACCAAATGGGTTGAAAGTAAGGAAAATGAGGATGCTACCTTTTTTGGCCAGTTAAAATAATGAGAGCAAGCTGTTGGCCTAAAAATATTAAACCAGGATGTCTACTAAAACGTCGGCGGTTAAAGGTTTGGTAATAAACCCTGCAATTGGAAAAAGAGAGGCTTGTTCTTTGTCTTTAGAATGATTGGAACTGGTACACACGTATATCTTGGTCTGGCTTAAATTCAGCTCAGTTATCTGAGTTACTTCTTCTAAAAATTCAAAGCCATTCATTATCGGCATTTTAATATCTAAAAAGATAAGTTCGGGCAGCTTTTCTCCCTTGGTGGCAATCGTCTGCAATTTTAGCAGCGCTTCCAAGCCATTATGAACCGTTATAATTTGCTGACCAAATCCATATTTCTGTAGAATTCTTTTTGCCACAAAACAGCAGGTTTCGTCATCATCTACGATTAAAATGGTATCTATCGGCGGTATTACTGCTGGCTTTGCCCTGGCTGCACTTTGGTCGTTCATCCCTTTATTTTTAAGGATAGCTTACTTCTCAAAGTAGTTCTCCAGGTAAACCTTCCCCGTTAAATAGTATCAAAGGTCTAGGTATTTATCCCCTACGTAAATAACGTAGTTTAATGCGATAAATACTTACTAAATAAAATAATAAAACTTCTCGGTAACCAGAAACCCATTGCCATTAAGTTGCTACAAATGCCATTTCTTCTCTTTCTTTCCCTTCCCTTAAATAGTACAAAACCCAGAAACCAACTCTTATTTAACATAAAACCAGTTATAAAAGAAAACCCCTTTCCACGCAACTGAACGAAGCTTTTTTTTGGCCTTATTCTGGTACTTTCTTAAGAAAAGGGAAAGAATTGGACTTCTCTGTTTTCAGGTTTTATATATTGTCCGGAATATATATTTTATTAGTATATTCCGCTGTATTTATATAATTCATTTGCTATGTGAATGCATCTGGTGCGCTTATATAGAAACTATAAGAAGCTGACGAAAGGACAGCGCTACTAAATCAGACATATTAGGACCACTTAAAAAGAAATTTTAACTTTGTGAGTAAGAAATAGAATAATGATGGAATCAGACATTAAGGAAATAGAACGTTTAAAAGTAGTCAAACGCTACGAAATTTTAGATACGCCACCAGACGGGAGTTTTGACCGGATCACTGCTTTAGCTTCTAAAATATTTAGCATGCCTATTGCACTTATAACGTTAGTAGACCACGACAGAATTTGGTTCAAATCATCCTATGGGCTTGATGAAGTTGAGCAGATTGACCGAGACCCTGGCCTATGTGCTTCAGCTATATTATCAAAAGATGTTTATCTGGTAGAAAATGCGATAGAAGACCCCAGGTGTTTGGCGAATCCTTTAGTATGCGGCGAGTTTGGTCTTCGATTTTATGCCGCTGCTCCGTTGCAAACCAGAGACGGCTATAACTTAGGCAATCTTTGTATAATTGATCACAATCAACGGTATATAAACAGCGAGCAAAAAGAAATACTGCAAGAATTAGCTGCTATAGTAGTAGACGAAATGGAATTAAGACTAGCAGCACGTATCGCTATTAGAAAAAGCAACGAACGCATTGCCGAACTGGAAAAACAATTAAAGCAATAGAAAAAGAAACATCAACCAAGCTCGGACAAAACCCCTAGTTTTTGCAACGGATTTACAATTGCAAAAAAGGGCGGTAGGGGAAAAATTACATACTAATTCCACCCATTCCCCGCTGCTTCCCACGGTTCTGCTTGATATCCGGTTGCTTCACCGAAATTCCTACTTCCTGCAGGATGCTCCGGATATTCGCCTGGCGTTTATCTTCGGCCCCTGGTACTTGCTCAATCGCCTGTTTCAGTTCCTGGGGTTTTACAATTCCATCCGTAATGGCCTGCAAAAGTTTACCAGAACAACATAAATTGTTAACTTTTTCAGGACGAGTCACAGGACGAGTCTGATTAACTTTTATCTCAAAAAACGACCGTTTTAAGAGATAATAAAAAGGCTTACAAAATCTATCCTTTTTAGCCCTAAAAGTATCTCAAATGACCATCTCATAAATCAAACATAATTTTATATATTTGAGATGAGATTCGTGAGACAAATATGAAAATAGGTTACGCCCGGGTAAGTACCCAGGACCAGAAGTTGGAGCTGCAAATTGATGCTCTATCCAAAAATGGGTGTGAGCAGATTTACCAGGAAAAGAAGTCGGGTAAAAACAAAGAAAGGCCAGAGCTGGAGAAACTGTTAGGTCAGCTCCGGGAAGGAGATACGGTAGTCGTTTGGAAGCTGGACCGATTGGGGCGTTCGCTCCGGGACTTAATTGACCTGGTTGCGGACTTTAAAAGTAGGGGAGTAGACTTTGTGAGTTTACAGGATGGCATCAATACCGCTACTTCCACTGGTCGCTTTACATTTAACATCTTTGCTTCCTTGGCAGAATTCGAAAGGGAGATAATTAAGGAAAGAACCAAAGCGGGATTAGTAGCTGCCAAAGCTCGGGGTAGGGCAGGAGGGAGACCGGCCGGTTTATCGCCGGCTGCTATGGAGAAAGCTAAATCTGCTAAAATACTTCATGCCACGGGCACCAAATCAGCGGAGGACATTGCTAAAATATTAGGTGTTTCCCGGGCTACTTGTTACCGATATTTAGATTTAGCTTCAAATTCTTAAATATTGCCTTAAATAGTTAAACATAATTTTTTGTAAATTTAAATGAATACTACTTTAAAAATTTATGAGCTAGAAATCGCCAGGGAGAATTTGTTATGTAGCACATATGAAATTTTGAGTTGCATATTGAATAGTTAATAGCATTATAATTAGCTTTTTGCTAGCATTTTGTAACAAAATTTTGTAAATTTGCGATATCTAGTTAGAAAATGATAGCAAATAGCTATACAAGATATCTCATTGACCATGTGTTAAAGGAGAAACGAGGCCGTAAAGTTTTACTTTGCGGCCTCAGCTTTTTTATAGGCCTCATATTCTTTTAATAACTTTTCTTCTTGATGGCGATAAGTAATTAAATAAGCCGTCCAAGGCAAAATAAAATCACCTCTATCATCTAATATCACCAAATATTTTTCAGCCTGGTGATAAATTAAAATCCGCTTATCTCTTCCTCTAACATTAGACCATACTTTCAATTGAGAACTTTCAGAAAAGTCAATCATAGGTCGTGGCCAGCCAATCCGTTCACATCTTCGTAAATCAGGGGTTCTATTCAATTCGTCCTTGCCCTCATGGGTCATATGATAAAAAGTATAGGCTCTGCCATCTGTAACTGGGTGCCGTTTTAATCCTAACCTTGTACCTTTAAAAGTAGGTTTAGAAGTTATAAAGTCTCTTTCAAAGATTTTGTAAACGGCATCTAAATAAACATCAAAAGAACCTCCAAAATCAGAAAGGCAAATTAAATCAGGTAATTCAAATAATTTAGAGGCCATTTATCATTCTCCTTTTACCTGATTGCCATCTAAATATATTGACTTTCCTTTCTGTAGGGAGGGTAGATTGTTGTAAGGAATAACCAGAACGTTTTTGAATTTTCTTTATAATTTCTACTTTTCCTAAATTACTGCTTAACCCTCTATTTAAATACGAAACAGCTCCAATTAGCAAATCGGCCAATTGCAGAAGGGCAACCTCATCAGATTTGACTTCCTGTATTTTCCGGATGATGTTTTTAGAAAAGTCATAATTACTAGAGCGGAGCACTTCTTCTAACCGCTTTATTTTTTCTCTACCTCGGGTATCTTTTATGTCTATGTAAATATTATAACCGCATTTTGGAGTGATAACTACCTTAAGTAAATCAAAATACATTTTGTAATAAAACTCATCGTGCGTTTGACCAAAATCAGAATGGTTAAGAGCTGTTTTGTCTGGTACTAATAATGCTCTAAAGTGCAAGTCATCATCATCAAAAAAGTAATCAATTAAATCAAGATAAAACGCCTTTTTAGCCGGAGATACTTTGTGCCATTTTATTTCAAAAGCAGGGGATAAACCATGTTTAGCTTTTATTTCTTTAATTCTATTAAATATTTCCTCTTTCTTAGTGATGTTGCACCAAATTAGACCGAGCACCATTACGCGTTGGTTGTCATTTTCTAAGTGGCAACTTTCGTCACAATAAATATTAAAATCAGAGCGCACAATTCATAAGTTAAGCGTTTACATTTTGATTATGTATTTTGTTTAAGCGGATGCTGAAGTTAAAACAAATACTTCATCAATTTCCTTCATCAACTCTGCTGTTCTTTTTAAAGCCACAATAATTTTCTGATAGTGTAGAATATCATCAAAGGCGAGTTCACGGCCTTTGCGGTCTTTTAGCCATTTCTGGGCGGGTTGATAGCCGCCGATGTAAAACTCCCAGGCCGAGGTGGGCACATCGGCGAAATATTGGGTTTCGTTTATGTACACGCCGCCTAAATAATCGGGGTAAGGTTCTCCCAGGGCTACCGGGCCATAATCGTAGGTTATAAAGCGGATTTTCTCTACTACATTATTACCGTCTTCGGGGTATTGGGTGATATAATTTTCGGTTTCGGGGCTTTCTAAAAGGTGCAGTTGGCGGAGCTGGCCGCCGAGTTGTACGAGTTGCCAGAAGGTTTCGGCATCTTGCGGGTACGGCACGCGGGGGAAATCTATTTTTAAGAACTCTTTGTATTTTTCGCGGTAGGCGGGGCTGTGCAGTACGGCGTATATGTAATCCAGGAGATCAATGGGCGCGAAGGTTTGCCGGAACGCGGGGCGTACGTTGGGGCTGTTGGCAAAACAAACTTCGCCTTCAGTTTCCTTTTCGGGCGTGAACGTGAGGTTTAATTTTCGGGCAATTTCGGTTATGATTTCCGGATTGAGATTGGGCGTGCGTTTTGCTTCCGTTAATATGTTTTGTTGAGTTGAATTTTCGGGATAGAGATAAAGGGGAGCTTCTGTAGGAATTCCTTTATAACTAAAATGGTATCTATTGTCAATTAAACAATTTGTTATTTGGATGTTACTCCAGTATTCATGAGTTGATTGCCTAGAAAAAACTAAACCTAAATTATTCCTATTTAGGAAATGGCGCATCTTTTCAGCCCTAGGTCTTTCTAAAATTTTAGTATCGTAATAAACAAATTGATTATCAAATGGCCTATAAGAAATTGGTTTTATTAAATTATGTTCTATTTCAATTTCATAAGAATCACCTACATTATTAATTAATTTATCTTTATCTGTATTTATTAGAACAGCATCTTTTGAAGTAACAATTCCAACTGAAGAAACTGGAAATAAATCAGCAATTATAAATCCCTCATCATAAATTAGTTGAATATCGTACCCCTTTTTTATAAAAAAATAGTTTGGAGCAACATTTGGTACGGTTATATAAGGGATTGTTTTAAGGTTATTTTGATTTAAAAAATCATATTTTAATTCTCTTTTTCCGAATAAATCAAAATGGAAAACCTGTCCCAGTTCCTCAGCTTTCTTTTTACCGGTTTTTACAAATATATTTATTGAAACACCTTGCTGAATATCAAACACATTTATATCTGGTGAGCCATCCGGACAAATTTCTTTCTTCTTGCTATTGCCGTGTAAATCAAGCGTATATATTTTATCGTAAGTCTTTAATAAATTCCAGCGCATTCCTCTAAAAGTAGGATTATCTAAAAAACCATGCGGATTAATAAACGCTAAAACTCCTTCGCCGTTCCGTTCAATAAAATGCTGCGCGTACCGGATAAATTTTACATAATCATCATTTATCCATTTCGGATTTCGCTCTTTTAATTTCTCTTTCCCGCCCGGCTCCTTTTTATAATCCTCCATTAAATTCATTATCCACTCGCCTTTATTCGCACTTTCGCCGCTGTATGGCGGATTACCCATGACCACCATGACGGGCGTATCGCGTTTAATCTGGTTGGCTTCGTTGGCTTCGGAACTGAGCCAGTTGGCAAACAGTGAGCCGGTGTCTTTGTGGTGTTCTTCCAGGGAGTTGGTGAGGTAAATCCGGAAACGCTGTTCGCGCTTGGCCACGTAACCGGTATCGCGGAGCAGCATATCGAGCTTTAAATGCGCCATGGAATACGAGGCCATGAGTAGTTCAAATCCATTCAGGCGCGGAATTAAATGGTCTTCTACGTAACCGCTCCAGGCACCCTGCATGGCTGCAAAGTTTTTGCCGTAAATATATTTTACCACTTCGGCCAGGAACGTGCCGGTACCGGTGGCGGGGTCCAGAATCTGTACTTTGTGTACTTCCTGCTCGTAATCTCTAAGGCCGGCGGTGTAGCGCTTGTCATTGGTAGGTACTTTTAAAGTTATTTTGGTTTTGGTGGTATCGGCAAGCCCTTTTGGTAAATTAAACTCAGTTTTTAAAATATCGTCTATGGCGCGCACAATAAATTTTACCACCGGCTCGGGCGTGTACCAAACGCCCCGGGCTTTGCGCAAAGCGGGGTCATATTCGCTCAAAAACGTTTCGTAAAAATGAATAATCGGGTCGTGGGTTTGGGTGGCGCGGCCAAAATTGGTGAGCAGCGTCAGAATATCCGTCGCTCTAAATACATCAGCCAGCGCATCTACAATCCATTTTATGCGGTCATCAATATCGGGCCCGGCAATGTAACTGAATAATTTGCGCAGAAAGGGGTTGGTGCGCGGTATCAGTTCGGCTGCTTCCTGCCTGGAGAAAGTGGGCAGCGTGGGGTCGTGCAAACGTGCGGCAAACATGCCGTAGGCTACCGTTTGGGCATATATATCGGCAAACTCCTTGGGGGTAATGTCATGAATTAATATATCCTTAAACGCCTGCATCTGGTCGTGCAGCGTCTGGTTCTGGTAGTTGCTGTCTTCGGTTAACGCGCGTTCTATAATCTGGGCCAGGAACTTTGCTTTGTCGGCCATCATTACCGCCAATTTAGCGGGGGACTTAAGCGTTACCC
The DNA here is from genome assembly GCF_000473365.1 of Adhaeribacter aquaticus DSM 16391. Taxonomy (GTDB): domain Bacteria; phylum Bacteroidota; class Bacteroidia; order Cytophagales; family Hymenobacteraceae; genus Adhaeribacter; species Adhaeribacter aquaticus. The sequence continues at coordinate 57,090 of NZ_AXBK01000003.1, read as the reverse complement.
CAATATATTGGCAGAAATTTTTTATAAAAGTTTCAAACGTAGCAAAGTTTCCGGGTAAAGGAACAACCTGCCCATTTTGAATTTCGGCAATTTTAATGCTGGTAACAAACTCCCCATCTTTAAACAGCCAGAAATCTAAATAATCGGTAATAATTAAATTATTGAGGGAAGTTTTATAGCGGTCGAACTGCTCTTTGTAATCTTTGCTGTTGAGCGGCTTCCCCAGGTCTTTTGCCTCGATGTAACCTACCGGAATATCTTTGCGGGTAATGATATAATCAGGCGCACCACAGGCTACTCTTGCCGGCTCGTTCGTAACCAACACATCTTTAGCTATGCTTTCGAGTAGGGTTTGTAAATCCCCGCGGTAACTATGTTCGCGCGAAATCCCAGTTTTAAAGCGGATATTTATTTTTTCTAAGTATTCAGATATGCTCATTTAGAACTTTAAGCAGTAGGGTATATTGGACATTTACAATCAGTAAATATAATATTATAACCAAAAGGAAGATTAGAAAAAATACAACCTTAAATAGGTCTGGTTACTGACCATTCCCAATAAAATAAGTATTTTTTATTCCTACTCACTCCAGCCTTGATTCCGAATGTTTGCACTTAAGACTACAAACATTTTATTAATCATTTTTAAGATACCCTTTCTCGATATTTAAATCCCTCAAAGAAAGAAATATATCAAAAGTTTGAGCTCCATGATTAGCCCATTCTTTTACTTTTTCTAAGACCACATTTAGCTCAGTATCAATTAAGGCCATCCGGCTATCTCCACCACGAAAACCATTAACATCTTTAACCTTTCCTTGAGTTAAGAATATATTTTTCTGTTCGTATATCATATTTCGAAGTGATTCGTTTTCCTTACCTTTAGGAAGATAGTTCATCAAAATCTTTCTTATCCCATAATAGAGACGATAAGATTCAGATGGGTTCTGCATATTCCCAAAAAAATCTTTTAACTCTTCTTCATTATATATAGGAAGCTCGCCAAAGAAGTCAAGTTGACGTTCATTATTTTTATCCGCCTCTTCAGCCATTCGCCTTATTTCTTCATCCCTATTAATGCGGCTTTCAGAATTATTTTCTGGATTTATGTTGTCTTTTTTGGCATTATTCTCTTCATTATCTGAATTTTCAGAGTTCTCGAATTCTTCAAAATCTTTCATAAAATTTTTATTTTGTTTCTGATAATACTTGTTTGGTGATGTCAGCCCGTTCAATTAAAGTTTCATTATAACTTGTCCAATCAACAGCAGTAATAGCGCTAAAAGCACTATCAGACTTTGGTAAATATTTACTATAAAACTTATAAGCATCATCGCTTTTTACATCATATAAGTAAAATTGATAGATGATAGAAGGGTGTATTTTTAATCTTCTTGCATATTCCTGTACTAGCTGAGGAGTATTTATATAAGGTTTAATGTAAATCAGTTTATCATCAGATAGTAGCATTCTTTTCGCAAAACTATTGGCTTCTTCCTCGATTAAAAACACATCTGATTCTCCGCTAACATGATAAGATGTAGTAGAAATTGCTTCGAAATCATAAAGAGCATGGTGAAGCTCATGCATAAGAGTAAACCAAAGTGTAGCATAATTTTGGCTAGTTAAAACTATACAAGGCTTATTATTGATTATGAAGGTCGCTCCCCGAACAGAAGTCTTTGTTAAGTAAGGTTGGGCAATGACAGTTACGCCAATATTATACAATGCCCTTACAACAGTTAAGAGTCCCTTATGAATATCCTGGGTATAAGGAATAATCTTAGGAATAATACTTATTAGAGCTTCTCTACTATATGGATTAGGATTCTTAATGTGATCGAATTGTATGTAGGCTGATTTAACCCAAAGCTCCCGCATTTTATCATGCGATTTTCTAGCATTGCGGCTGAATAATGCTGAACCTACCTCCGTTTCATATTCAAGAATATTTTCTAAGCCAAGAAATGTCTTTAACCGATGTTCAATTTCATCTAAATCAGTAATTGATTTAATAAAGCCACATCTTTTAAGGCCTTCTAGATCAAAGTTTTTTACAATAAATGTTGCTTTTGCAGAATCCTGTAAGGATTTTATATCAGTTACCTGGATATTTGCTACATAAGTTTTAATAATTGTTTCTACACTTAGACCTAAAAACTGTTGAATTTTAAGAAGTGTTAATACGTCTAGTTTTTGTGCTTCTCCTTCTAGAATTCTACTTAATGAAGGTCTTTGAAGATCTAGTATTTGGCTTAACTGCCTTTGTGATATACCATACTTATCACATTGCTTCTCAATCAAAACAGCTAAGCTTGGAGCTGGAGCACTAGCTAAATGCTCATATACCTTATCTAAAAGCTGTTTTTGAATTTCCTCTTCTTCCATTGGTATAATTTTATGCCACAAATATACTAATAATTAAGATTATATACATGTGCTGGAACAAAATTATACCAAATTATTTTAGAGTTAATTACAATATTTAAAATGACAGGAAGCCATAAATCATATGGGAATATGATGATATATATTTTGTAAAATAGAAATAAATTCTGGTTATAATATCATCGAAACTAAAAACATAAAGTCTTTAGTCTTAAGAAAACAGGTGCATATATGCTATAACTTTCATTAGATAAACCAATGTTTTTGGGCATTATTGGCCTAAGGAAATTGCTGCTTTTTCATAGGCATGAGCTACAGCATTACAAAGAATGAGGATTATAGGAGTACTTATAGCAATAGTAATGAGAAAGAGCTTAAATCAGAGAATTTAGTTTATTTGTAATTATCTAACAAAATATTTAAGTCTATAGTAAATTGATCTTTTAAATCTTTTAAAACTTCCATATCATTATCGAGTCTATTGTAACTTAATTCCTCCTGCTGCTTCTTATCTGTTAAAGATTTTATATCTTCCTTTATCGTTTCTCCAATCTGGTTCTTTATTTGTAGTTTTATATCTAGTATATCCTGAGCTATTTTAGCCAAGCCTTCACCATTTTCTTGCATTTGGCTTTTATAGCCAATTACCTCCAGCTCATAATCTGCCATTAAATGAATATTATTTTTAGTAAAAAGCTCTACAAAATGGTTTTCTGATTTTATTGGTTTAATTGATGAGGTAGCAAATAAAGTATCTACTTCGGATTTTGGAATATAATAAAGAAACAGGCAATTGGATCGTAACTGATTAAATAAAGTCTCTTCCTTAGGTATGATTTTATATGTTTTACCTCCTATAGAAATCGCCTCTAATCTAGGAATTCCTGCTTGCTTAATTCTCAACTGTTGCCCTTCATGATTTAAGTTGTTTTTGAGTATCTTAATTTGTTTTATCTGATCGCTGTACCGAAATTGTAGGCTTTTTACCATCTCATTGAGATCATAAAAGGGATTATTATAATTATCACCAGCAATGAAATCATAAGTGTGATCTGTAAACTTTTGTAACTGAGTAACTATATCTTCTCTAATTTTAATTTTGGATTCAAAGCCTTTAATATTTTGTTGTAATTCTAGTTTTTCACTTTTATAATTTTCTATATCAATCGATATTCTTCTGATTTGGTCTTGTAACTTTCTTTGTTCTGCTAGTTTTTTTTCTTTTTCTGCTTTTTTCTGAGCTTCTATTCTTAAACGTTCGGCTGTTTCCTTTTCTTTAGCCTCTTGCTCTATCTTTAATTCTATTGCTCTTTTATTTAACTCCTCATCAATCTTTTGCTCTAGCTCCTTTTTTTGCTTTTTTCCATCATGGTAATAAACTTTAAAATTATTAGTGTCAAAAGTTAACAGAGATAGGGTAACATAAACCATTTCCCACGTATCCTTAAGCACAAGTTGATCAATATAATATCTTTTATAAAAGCACTTTAATACAAGATCATTTTCTAGTTCTGACTGCCAAAGACAATCTTCATCGAATATAAAAGCGTTATGATGATTTGTAAAGATTACATCATTATCTGTTAACCTTCTAGTTACATCATTAATATTAAATTTATAAAAGACCCATAAAATGAAAATTTGCTGCTCCTTATAGAAGTGTTGACGTTCAGTAATAACACTAAGCCAGGTCGTTGAAAGCTGTAATTCAAAAGCGATACGTTTATCTTTAAAATAAGCGTTTATATCAGGTTTTCGCCATTCTTTATCAATTGCTTTACTTTTAAGAACTTTTTCTATCTCTATTAAGGAAATTTCTTTCTTAAATTTCTCGTTTTTATATAATTGTGCAGCAATCTGCTCTTTTAATTGAATATGTAAAGCGCTTTCTTTCGCTCCATTATATTTAATCCTATTTACCTCTTCTTGAGTCAAGGTATTATTTGTTTTTATAGAGCACTCCTCACTGTCTTTCAAATGTGCAAAATGAAAACAACCTTTCTTTTTCCTTCCATCACTTGCAACCCCTCCTCTGATTCTAATTTTTTGTTTACAGAAATTGCAAACAAATAAGGGCTCCCTATACCTATTTATAGCTTTTTGAAGTTCTGACCGAACCTCAACCAATTCATCTAGCGGCTTTTGAAAAAACTTATATGAATTAATTTGTTCTCCAGTCTCTAAATTTAGAACATCCTCAATTGTAAGTTTCTTAATAGTTTGCATTTTCTTTCAGAAAAATCAGGATTATCGGATACACTGTAATTTAATGTTTTTTATGCATTTTCTACATTGCCTTTCATAACCAATAATTATTTCGTAAAATTTTTAGGTATCTAGGGCATGCTAGACCACGCGACTAAAGTGTTGTACTTGCCTACTAAATCACGGGCGATTTCAACACTAGTTAAAGTTGTATTGATTGGTTTGGCTGGTTGATCTTCCCTTCGATTTTCGTATTCTACGATTCCCTTAAATATGCTCATGGCTAGCAAAAAATTCGATCTTCTAATAATCTAAATTATCGTAAAAGGAAGTGAGGTAAATCTCTATTTAACATAAAACATGTTATGAATGGGAGCTTTTCTCTTTTCGACCAGCTTCCAGCCATTGGCTGATAGAAGCTCGGACAGCCATCAGACACTGCCCGGACAGCTTCGAAAACTGTCCGAAATTGTATCAGACAGCGCCTGAAAGACATTTCAGACAGATTTTTAAATAAGCATCTTCAGATAACGGACGGGTATATGCCAAGCCCGTAGCGAAGCAGGGTTTGGTTTATATTGTGTTATGCTTTCGTGGTTTTTTATTCACTGGCTTTTTCCCAACAGTCAATACATAAGGTTATTCCACTTTCACCAAGTCGCTTCATTTCCAGAGGTTGAAATTCCATCGAACATTGTTGGTCGTATTCATAAAGGTGCCAAAAAGAAATGTCATCTTTTTGGATACCAATCTTTTCTAAGCTGTCAAATTTAGGCTCAAGGATATCGAGGAAATTATTTATAAAATCAAAATATGGTTCTTCGTCATTAATATCTACTGAATAAGTCCATACGCCATAGCTATTATCGAATTTATTATTGCTTTTAAACTCCGTAGGTGCAATTCCTAATATCTGTGTTATAGTATTATAAGTATTTAAGGTGTCGTCCGTGGAAATACAAATTCTGTTATATACCATTCTTTCTTATTTAACATGAAGCATAACTAGCAGATAAACGGAGTGCCGTTCCGGTTATTGAGTCTTTGGGTGTAACAGCTTTGTCTTGTTTTAAATTTAAAATTAGCTTTACCACCTTTAATCCCCTTCATCTATTAGCCATCTGATTTAAAATTCTTTAAATTTAATTTGCATTAAAATAATGGAATTTCCTTTTAATTTAAATTTACTTGTGTTTACAGGTAGATTTTCATATTGCAAATGATGAATATTTATAATAAAGTAGTCACCATTATTTCCTATCACACTTCCTGAAACATTCAAAGAAGGTACAACGTGACTTTTCAATTTTGTATAATTTAAAGTCTTGCCAGTGCGCTTTGAATAAATGAATTTAAGAGACCATGGTTGATATCCTTCTTTATAGGAGCCGGCAATATAATTCTCATTCATAAACAGATGAGAAAAGCCATATACGGCACCCTGGTTAGACATAATTCCTAAAAACTCATTATAGTCTTCCATTGCTGGACCGTTTACCAGTTTTTCTGGAACCAAGTATTTTTCCGGCAGAATTAATTCATATACTGGTTTAGCGTCATTTGCAGAAACAGAATATATTTTATTATCCAATAAGGGAATATAAAAAAGAGAATCCCTAAATATGGCCGCATTAAAATTAACTCCATAAGCAACATTAGATATTGAATTTGGTATTTCTAAAAAGCTTTTTTTATAAGAAGGGTTATTATTTGAAAATACAGATAACCTCCCTTTATCTGCTTTAATTACTGTGATTCGTTCAAAAAAGTAATTGTTGTTAAATTTATAAAACATAGCCCCAGACTTCTCCGGAGAATTTATATTTTTTTCTTCTATAAATTTGCCTTGGAAATCATAAATAACAATTTTACTTATTGCACCGTCATATACCTCAACCTTCTTTTCAATCTTATCAAAAAACACATCTGTTATTTGGGTGAATTTACCCTGACCTTTGCCTTTAGCGGGAATTTTATTAAGCATTTTACCATCCTTTCCAAAAATGAGGACGGCATCAAGACTTTTATCTAAAATAAAAATAAGACTGTCTGCAAAGAATACACGGTCAATTTTTTTGATTTTTAACCCAAACGGAGGAGTTAGTGGGGTAAAAACCGTCTCCTCCGCCAGGTCTTCCAGAAATTTAGGCGTTGCTTCCTGGGGATTAATTTCAATCTTTTTTAAAAAGATTGTATCATTTTGGCTTGCAATATTATCACAAGAAAAAAATGAGCAAATAAGAAATAGGTATAACCCAGTTTTTCTCATGCAAAATGTATTAGATAATATTGGCCTTTTTATGATTTAAACATAACCTAATTACTAGCCTTTGTTGGGCCAGTAATAAGGCAGTATTTATTTTATGATAATTCGTTTCGTTAATGGTTTGCCCTTTTCCAGTTGAAGGATTAAAACATACATGCCAGAAGGCAATTCTGATACCTTAAAAGAAATTAAATTTTCATCGGCAGACAGTAAAGCGGACGACTGCAAAACTTTGACTAATTGCCCGTTTAAATTAGTTAAATATATTTTGGCAATTTGTTTTTCCTGCATGGTAACTTTTAAATTAAGCCACTCGCTGGTAGGATTAGGGTAAACAATAAGATTGGTCAGCTTAATATCAGAGGCGGATGCAGATTTAGGCGATTCCCCATTGAGAATTTTTGAATTAGGTTTATTAAGTTCTTTAATTCCAGGTACTTTTGTAACTCTGTAATATTGTTCTCTATTCATGCTTCTTTCATGAGACTTTAACATCTCAATTTCTTTTGGGGTACGCCTGTTTATTATGGCTAATGACTCTTTAGCAAGATTTGATGGCAATACCTCTAAGAACGCTGGGGTAGGCTCAAACCAAAGTAAAGCTTCATCTTTATCGGCATTATTAGTTTCTACCAAAATGGGGACAAGCTTGGAAAAATCAATAGTATGATCAAACTTCCTTTCGAAGTTCCTGAACTTACCTGTTTTAAAGGTACCCTGTATATTTGAAGCGAAAATGGGCGTTGGGATTCTTTTGTTAGCTAAGAGGTTTTCAATTTTTAAATAATATAAATACTTCTTATGAAAAGCCTCAGCCCTAAAATAGGTGGTATCTCTACCAGCTGCATTTTTAGTTGTGGATTTAAATCTACCTTGAATAGTATATTTAAACGACCCTCTGTTATGTCGATTTCCTTTAACAGTTACACTAGCAATACTGCCGGCACTTTCATCCATATAATAATGGAATTTCACTCCTTCTGCTCCTACACCAGCCCCAAGTTTATTTAAAGTTTGAGGGTCTACCGTTAAGTATGGTTTAGAACCATTATCCGGTGAATCTAATAGGCTTTCCGCATCATTTTTGGCTACCTGCTCATTTGAAAGAATAAAAGTAGAGCTATTAGAACTTCCCGGATTTTCTTCAGAAGAACTCTTTACTTGCCCTCTTTGTGCAATTGTGGAAGTAGTTGAACCAGTAGTTTCACCAGGGTTGGTATGTACTGATTCATTTTGTTCCGTGGGGTTTATATTAGATAGCTTAGATTCGTTTTTTGAGACAGGTAAATTCTCCAGGGCATACCAAAAAGAAGCCACCATCAGGGATGCAACACTGGTCCCAATTACGAATAATTTATGCATCGAAGAAAAAGATGCTTTAGAGGAGTGTACCTTGGAAGTTGGGCTGGCAACGGTTTGTATCAGCTCTTTTATTTCATCAATAGAAATTACTGATGGTTGGGATTTAGCAGTTTCGAAATAATGGGATAACAAATTTTGGTCGTTTTTCATAATTCTATTTTTTAGGAAACTGTTGTAAGTGGTAGATTTTGGGAAGGCATAGGCTGGTTGGAAATACCTCTTAAAGGAATTTTGGAATTATAAATATCTGTTTCGTGGTCTTTCAGGATTTGAGCCAGTTTAGTGCGGCCTCTGACCAAGCGGGATTTAACAGACGATAAACTAATCTGCTGGATTCCTTGAATTTCCTTCAGGGAGAAGCCGGAAATTTCAAATAAAATTATTGCCTCTTTATGATTTTCGGGTAGTTGGTTTAAAGCTTGATAGAGAATATTAATATCAGTAGCAGCTTCAGCGTTTAGGGTTTGGTCTTTGATTCTTTCGGATTTCTTTTCTTTAAATATCCCCCAGAATTTATTTTTTTTTGATTTATTTTTAATCAGGCGAGAAGCCACCCCGAATAAGAAGGAAAGAAAAGCATCGGTATTTCGCAGGCTATCGAATTTTTCGTAAGCAATTAGTATCGTTTCGCTCACTAAATCCTTAGCATCAACATTATTGCTGGTCTGGGCTTGGCAGTAGCGCTCAAAACGATCATGAACGGGCTGGTAAAGCTGTAAAAATACGGCCTGTTTATTAATTTCTGGTGAGGGTTCGGGCATGGCTCATAGATTGATATAATAGTAAGTGGCTTGAACCTGCCTAAAAGTTACATGGGATTATAAAATAATTTAAAAACTATTCTTTTAAATTTTAAAAATGATTCAAAATGTTAGATTAGATTTAATATCCTGACTAACGCTATTGTTGAAAGTAGTGAAAAACGGCGAAAATTCAATGATGTGGTCTCTGAAAAGGCAAAGAAAGGCCCTTAACTGATTTTTCAGTTTTTAAAATAAGCTAAAAAATTGCTCTAAGGGAATGCTTGTAGAATTCTATAAGTATCCTGAACGGGGTCTCCAGGGAGCCACCACTGAAATTATCATATCTTCCTAAGGAAGCATTGCATTCCTAGCCAGAATTACGCGCGAGCTGTAATGCATCAATTAAAATACGGCCTTAACATAGAGCATCAGTGAAAAATACGAATCCCCTTCGAAATAGGCTATCGTTAGCTACAGAAATTAATAGTTAATATGTGGAGAATTAAGCCCAACGTATGGTCCTAAAAAGCGCCCTGGTGGTTTTTAGGTGTGGTTGTGTGGTGTTATTTTTTTTCAATTAACTGATCGGAAAATATACTTATTTTGACCATTACTAGTCCCAAAAATTGGCATAAGGGTTAGAAAAATTACTCCCCCATTATGTTGGTAAAAAACTAAATCTCCCTCACTATTTTTAATCAATGAGCTAGAAGTGCTTTTTAATACCCATGCTAAAGGCGGTATACCAGTTGTCTGGCGTTTAGTTCTTATTCTAAATACCTTCTCTTTAAATTCTCCACGTAATACCGCAATATTTACTTCCTCTTTAAATATGCTTTTGATTTGAATGTTCTTATTGTCTATTTGCCTTAATTCAAGCTGTGCATATTTAATACTATCCTTAGCTATGTTTCGCAGGTTCAAAATACTAGCTAAAAATTCCCCGGCATCTTCTACTGGATAGAATTGGGTTGTCTTATTAGATTCAGGTTCAAAAATTAATTTTAAAGATTGTTCTTCCTGCACAGGTATTTGAATACTTGTACAACTAACAATAAATAAGAAAAGTAATGGAATAATTTTTCTCATAGTTATTTTATACCACCCAACTAATGGATAAACGGAACGAGTTCCGGTCTACAACCCAATATGGGCGGCTAAACGGAGTGTCGTTCCGGTTATTGAGCCTTTGGGTGGAGTGGTAGAAACCGGTTTTTGTATCTAGGTTTGCCACCATATACCCTTAAGCAGCTGGCTAATATACTGTATTTAATTATTTATCTAGTTGACTTGGTATTTTAGCGATTGTTCTATCCTGTTTAACATAAAAGAGCTTATGGGGTTCCTGTAGTATTCAGCCATTTTGTATCGGTAAGCCTTTGAAAGGGCCTTGGTAAGCTTTAATGGCTACTTTTGTATTTGCTAATTGAATTTTTATAATATTTTAACGCTTTAAATATTGCTCATTATCATATTCTTATATCCTTAGCGATACATTGCGTCCAGATACTATAGCAACCCCATGTACGACGGTACCCAATGGGAGCTGAAAGCTGAATCCAAAAATTTTAAGATTAATACCTATGGTTCAAATGCTTATCCGAAAGATTTTGATAAATTTCTACTGTTACTAAATAAAATTGTTCTTGAAACCGGAATTACTATATCTTGATTTAATTTTTAATAGGATGCTTTCCAATGCATAAGCCTTCTTTTAGACTAAATTAACTTTAAAGCTCAATAGTTAAAGGCTGTCATAACGAATTTCCAAAAAATGCTGGGAGTTTGCCTTCGCCTTATATATTAATATCAGTCCAAAGTATAAAGTCACTAAATCAGAATAAAATCTTTTTTCTAAGCAATTTAACTTGGAAAAATCGGGACCTGCTTATCTATAATGGCTAATTGCTCTTTAAACTGTTGAAGTTCGCTCTGTCCTGGGAATAGATAATAATAACGGTCCATGTCACCAGTAGCCAAAGGATTTTGAAGTGCTGAAGTTTCAAATGAAAGAGTTGCTAAAATGCGTTGGAGTAGCCAGTGCTCTTTTCTTTTAAGGGTTCCATTTTTCAGGTTAACCACACTGTTATACGGAAAAGAAAATTTCTGACAGAAGGCTTTAAGCTGCCCATGCCCCAATATTTTAAGCCTATACTGGACATATCTTAGCACATCGGAATAGGTTACCATTAATTCCGAATTCGGGAATTGCAAAGAGGTAAGAATTTTTTTAACAGGAGCCATGAAAGAAAACCATTTAAAGTAAGATTATACGGTTTTTACTTAATAAGTGAATAAAAAATTGATGCTCACTGACCTTCTGGTATAATGAAATTTTATAATATTGGGAAAGGAAGATTTTATTTCTATAGGCAATAACCGAAACGAACTCCGTTTTGCGTGTAGTTAGGTCTCATTTATATTAAGGAAAACTAGTTTACATTCAAAAATCCATTTTTAATAGCAGTTTTGCTAATGTTAGTAAATGGCGTTTTTGCCCAGGAAAGAAACTGGGAAGTAGCCTTAGGAATTGGACTTCCAGAATTTCTGCAAATAGGGCTAAATAGAGATATTGCAAAAAGAAATAGCCTGGGATTTAATTTCGGTTACATTCCTTTAGAATCATATACTTCTGTTCATTTCACCCTTGAACACAAACTAAATTTTCATTATTCTAGAAAATTTGCCACTCTTCCAACCTGGCATTTTGGTCAAAGGCTTACTTATATATATGAAGATAATGGCACCAAGATTTTTAAAACCTTATATTTAACGCCTAGCATCGGTAGACACTTAAATATCACCAATAGATTTGGTTTAAATACTGACTTCGGGGCCTCTATAAAACTTTGGGGAAGAAAGATCCCTGATGATACTTATGAAGATGAGAGCAACTTACGTTTTTTGTTTCTTCCAAGTGCTAGAATTCAGCTTGTTTATAAATTTTAGGTTGAAAAACGAGAACTAAAAATGCATATACAAAACACTTGCTCTGCGACGGGCTTTGCATATACTGAACGCTAAGAAGCATTTAAAGGCTTGTTAGCTGGAACCTGATAGCGGCTAGCATAAAATGACCGACAGCAAAAACATTAATCGAAAATAAACGAACAAATAACAATAACGTGACAGCAGAAATATTAATTTATACAACATTCAATGTATATACTGATGCACGAGGCGGATACACGGACAGCACAAATCCGGCCCTCATTCAAGTCATTTCGCTCTGCATTTTAACCGGTAATTGAAATAATATAAATAACATAGATGGGAACATTAGCTTTTGACCGAACCACAAAACGCCAAATAGAAAAGGTTTTAGAATATGCCAAACTAAATATCTACACCATAGATGATTTGCTGGATATGATAAATAAGCAGATGGCTGTACCAGGGGAGGACTCAGGACATTTGGTACTAGTGCCGGTTGGACGTTGGGTATGCTATTACCTGGTCGATCATCCCCATTATGGTCGATGCCATTATTTTTCATTTAAACCGGATGCATCAGGAAAGCTTCCTGAAAAGTCTGAGATGGAACACATATTAAAAGAATTTGGGATTGAGAGCGACCTATTCGAAAAGCATATCAAGATTGACGAGATGGATGAAGAAACCGAAATCATCATACCACTTGCTTAATTTATTTAAGGGTGATTATGTTTTAAGTAAAGCAGAATATAGTATAAAATATATTTATTAACTTTTACTCCATTTTAAACTCCTTATATGAAATTAAAAAAGCCAGGTTCTGTTAAAGCTGTTAAAAAGGAAAATCGTTCTGGCAGCAAAGGAAATATTTTATGGCAACACTATAAAGAATTGGGAGAGACCTCTCTTTTTTCTTTCAAAGCACTTTTGCATGTAAATGGAATTCCGTTAACTACATTTTATGCTGATACTTATTTAGATAAAAATTTGGGTAATATTCCTATTGGACGTGTTTATGTTTATAAATACTTCTTCCCGAAATTAGATATTGACACCTTCATTAAAGTAAAAAATCCCTTCATTAGCTAAAGTTAAATGCTAGCATTTGTACTGGTTGCTTTCCCCATGGTCGGCCTGATCCAGCAAATAGTTGCTAGCATTCTTGATTTAATCAAACCTGTTTATATTGGCCATACAGGTAAGCACTCATGTGTTGCCGGATATATTCTTCCATGCCTACATCATTTTTTCATTCACATAACGGGTAAAGGAAACAACCGCTTTACAGGCGGAAAACCCTTTGGCCTAAAAAATTGCCAGATATTCACACCCAGATGCGGAGGTTGTTTGATTCTTTTTTTAAATTGTTCATTTCTTAAGATTTATCCTTCCAAAAATAAATTAATAGAATGCAATATTCTAAAGGGAAAATTCCCAGCCCGAAATGGAAAATATCCCATCAGATAATTTATGAAAAAGCAGGACTATTGCATCATTAAAAAGAATCGAAAAAGCCATTAGGTAAACCAGTACCTTATTTTACCTAACCGCTTTTTTAATTGATGTTGCCGAAGAAACGCTTCCAACTAACCCGGGAAATGGGTTAGCTCTCCGCTTATTCTCCCACAACAAAAAATTGGCGACATAAAAAGGGAAAAAAGCTTAGGCCGGATCCAATGTTTGTAAATAAATGCAGTTTTAATGCACATTAAAATATATCTTTCGTATATTTAATTGAAGCATAAAATGTGACTATGGAATTATTCTTATTAAAAGGGACCAATCATGCAGGCGGGAAAACAGGAAAAACAATTCTGGCAGAATTCCCAGAGGAACTCCATGGGAAGTCGTTACAAACTTTTTAAAGAACATATAAACGAACCCTAAAGCAAAAATTTATGGAACCGATTATAAAAATTTTCCAGCCAATTTTGCTATTTTTTATTCATGTAGTGAAGATTATTTTGGTTTTAATAGTGCAATTAATTTATATTGTGGTTAAAACAGCCATATTAATCACCTTTTCTTTTTTCTTGACTTTTGTTTCCAGTTTGCTGATCGGTATCAGAAGGGTTTAAAAATTAAAATTTGATTAATTTTATGGCTATGAGCGAACAAGAAAATCCGAATAAGGAATCTTTTATGCAACAGAATTACTTCCTCAGTAGGATTGACAGAAGTATAGCAGATAACCTAAAATCCATTGAATCTAGTTTTTTTGATGATGCAGGGATAGTAAAGGATTTTATTGTATTTATCTCTAAAAGATTAAAATACGATCTGTTCGGATTTACTACCTTCACTTTAGGCCAGTTTTGCAAGGAAACAGGCCGCAATAAACAAACCCTTTGCGAAGTGCACCCTTTCTTTATAAATAATAAGAAAGCCTCACCCCCGGTTTACAATGGGCACACCTTTAAAACCGTGTTTGATTTTGCGCTGCTCAACATGATCCGCCATAACATTGTCTTTGATAAATCTTATACTTATAACAATAAGGGAGAAACCACCCACTTAACTAAATTTTCTATTCTTCAAGACATAAAGCTAAATCATGACCGTAATAACGGAAATGTAAAACTATATGAAATCCGGCTGGCCCCGGAAGTAATAGAAGGATTTCTACAGCGCTATTATATAATTGATACCAAAGGGTATAGCAAGATTGGCAAAGGCAGAGGGGGCGATGGTAGAAAGAGCCTGTACGTTCTCCTGGAAAAGACCCGGCATATTCTCCTTTCCAGGCTGATCCCATCTACCAAATTCACCGTTGACTACCTTGCTGGGATTGCGGGAATTGTAGTAGAAGAACCAAAGAACAGAAAAACATCCTTAAAAAGAGTATTGGAAGCGATGCGAACCGTAGGCGAACTTAATTTTACGTACCAGTTCGTTCGAGGGGATTTAGATAAACCATACCAGGAGGAATATTGGGTAGAGCTGACATTCCATGATTTAACAGCCGAAGTTATCGGAGATAATATTTTCTTCCTGAAACTGATGGAAGAACTAACATTTATATTTTCCGATAAATACAAACAAGTGGAAATAAAGGATGAAAAAGATCCTTTTCAGCGCTGGGTAACTAACAATAGCAAAGATATTAATTTAAAAATAGATGCTATTGCCAAGAGTTTCTTCAAAGCTTATAATAAAGAAATAACCAAGGACGAAGCTAGAACTATGTTACTCAACGGTAAGTTGTGGGATTTGATAGAAAAAAGGAAAGCATAATTAGCTTTTAAGACCATTCAAGTATTGCAGCCTTACTTTTTTTTACCGGCTTATAAAGATACCTCCGGTTAATTTTAAGATTCTAAAAAGGCTGCTTATAGGTAAAACCATTCAAGTATTGCAGCCAACCGTTCAAGTATTGCACCCTTTCATTCAACTATTGCAGCCTAACTGCTAGAACCATTCAACTATTGCAGCCCAACCATTCAACTATTGCAGCCAAGGGTACCTAACCGTTCAAGTATTGCAGCCACCCGTTCAAGTATTGCAGCCGAAATTACTAACCATTCAAGTATTGCAGCCGGGCCACTAAAAAAAAGTGCCTTTAAAGTGTGTTTAGAGTACCGGCATTCAAGTATTGCAGCCATATATATACTCTTTTTATAATCTATATTATACTAAAAAGAGATTACTGGAAGATATACTTACAAAAGACCAGTAAAAGTATAAAAATTAAGCATTTATCGGGAAAAGGGGATGCCATTGGACCTCAGGATATAAAAAATCTAGTTGTTTATATCTATAAAAAAATTGCCTAATGCCTAATAAGCTGATAAATAACTGATTATTAGCGCACTAAATCACCATAAATTTATTCTAAAAAACTAAGCGGCCAAAAGATAAATTTTAATTACTTTTTGTATAAAATACGTATAAAGTAAAGGGAAAAAAAATTAAAAAAAACCGGTAATTTTGTCAGGGATAATTTTCCTGTTTCAATTTAAGCTAGTAAAATTAAGTCGCTCTTTTTACTGCTTTTAAAATGTTCCTATTATGTGCCCGGTACCCATTACTGAAATTAATTTCGAGGATGATTTAAGATTCGTAAAAGCGAAAATTGGCCTAAAAGAAGGCGCAATTACCACTTTTGAAGAATTATTTAAAGTTGTTCCGAAAACCACAATTGCCCGGAAATTAAAGATTAATCCGCCAAATTTTAAAGCTAAAGTGGAGAATCTGGGCCTTTTCCGCATGTGGGAGTTACAGGCAATTGCCCGGATGTTAGATATTGATTTTCTTGAATTTGTAAATATAATTTACGCTAAACAAGTGCCTTCTGATAAAAACTAACAAAATGGAAACGGCAAAATCTATTTTACTGCATACCCAGGAAGAATTTATTGTTCACGTTACTAATCAAGAGCTGGAATCTAAATTTTTAGCCTCCCCTTATTTTGATGTTTCAAATCCTTTGCAATTGCAAAATTTAGTTACCTTTATTGAGGAAGTAATGCGGTGCCAGGTGCCGGAAAAAAGCTTGGCAGATTTAGAACAATTGCTCACCAAATCAAATAAAACGCAAAAAATAACAGCTTCATAATTCCAATTTATTAGGTAGGTTCCTGAAAATACTTAACAGGTTATACGGTTAAATTCCTATTATTCATAACTTTGTACTTAAAGTGTAAAGCTATTTCAGGAGTTTACCAAATGTCCTATAATATTATTTATGTTAAATAGATTATGCCTTTCATATTTTGACCTGGCCTATACCATTTTACATCCTAGGCCTGAATCATTATAAACTAACTTGAATGAGTTACCAAGTACTAGTAAGTTATTTTAAAATGTTTTTCAAGCCCAATTAGCTGAAGGTTAATATTTTTATAGGCGGCATTATTTTAAACTCTTCAATAATCTCAAGAACATCATTGCTGCCCTCTATCGCCTTCTGTTCAATGCGGCTTTTTTTAGCCGAAATGATGGAGATTTCTGAAAGCGCAAAAAATCCATTTAAAAGGCTTAATATAAATATGATGATTATTTCCATTTTTAATTTTTAAAGCCGGCAAATTACAGGATATGTGTTGACGTAAATCCCAAATTTCAGAAGGTGCTTTCACCTTGGCATTGTGTTATTATTTTGATTTTTACTTTTACTTATAAGTAGAATTAACCGTATATAGGCAAAGCAAATAATTTTTTATGAAGCCTCGACATCAAGGGAAAGCCCGGTTATTTAATAATCCTTTTCTGGAAAAACTTACTTATACTCCCATCGGAGTGCCCATAATTATCTTTGTTAGTATTGCAATTGGATTGGTGTATATTGGTTTTATTTATGGTTTTTTATCTGTATTATCAGCTATTGGGCTCTTTATTTTAGGTTGGTTTTTATTTACCCTGGTAGAATATGTGGCGCACCGATTCGTATTTCATATGAATACGGATACAGAATTAAAAAAGAAAGTGCAATATACGTTTCATGGCAACCATCATGATTACCCGAAAGATAAAAAACGATTAGCAATGCCCCCGCTGGTAAGTTTGTTAATAGCCTCAGGGTTCTTTTTTGTTTTCCGTTTCGTTTTTAGCCACTTGGTTTTCGGGCTTTTATCCGGCTTTCTGTTTGGCTATGCCATGTACCTGTTGGTACATTATGCGGTACATGCTTATGCTCCACCCAAAAATTTTCTTAAAATCCTCTGGATTCACCACAGCATCCATCATTATAATACCCCGGAAGTGGCTTTTGGGGTATCTTCCCCGCTTTGGGACTGGATTTTTAATACGATGCCCGGAACCAGCAATAAATGGGCTAAGCTAAATAAATAGGTCTTAGACTTTTCTCAATAAAACTATGATCGAATCCTGTTATGACTTTGTAATTAATACTTTGAGAAAAGAACTGCAACCAGAGAACCTACTTTGCCGGACGTAGCAGTATTTTCACTAATTTTGAGGACCGGACACCTTTGTTCAACTACCATTTCCTGGTTCCTACCCCGATGGGGTACTGGCATTATATGACCAGGGAAAAGTATTTTTTGATTATAATATTCCTTCCGGTTTTCTTGACTATTGGCATAAAGGTAAAAGCGGAGGCGTTTGGTTTAAATTTTTTAAGGATACTCTTATAAGTGCCACTTTCGGGATTGGCGATGAAGAAAAGCTGGCCAATATGAATTTTGGATTCTTGTTTTAATTACTGCTTTTTTCTTTTAGAATGGTTGAGCTATTGCTTATATTTTTATTGGTCTGGTCTGGTTTATTAGGAATTGTTTTCTTACTCCATTATGAATTAATTTATAAAAGGCAGCAAGAGAAACGTATATTTTTAGGGAAACGAAGCAGTACATTTAAGTATGACATGATCTATACCGTTTATATCGTACTTACCGTATTACTTGCCCTAATTCTTGTATTTTATATACGGTAATTATAAAAATGGCAATTCCGGAAACAAATTGAAACTACTTTCTCTGGCATCACTAGCCTGTTCCCAAAAAAAATCCATGCCGTTACCCCTAAAGGTTTCATCCTTAAAATTATACTCTTTATTTTCGCTTATACCCTAAACCAAATTATCTCTTAGCTCGCAACTTGAGTTAATTAATCCTGATTTAGATTGTTTCTCAAGCAGTTTTACAAAAGGGAAAAAAAACCTCTTCAATACTCCTTGCAAAGATAGGATGTTAAATAGAATTTTACCAACTCCTCTCTATTAGGTTTAATACCACATCTTTCCAGTAAAAATCTTTGTATACTATAACATGTTACTTATAACAAACCCCTGATTCCCTTTCAGTTTACTTTCCTTTAAAATTCTTGTTAATTTACAATTATTTGATTATCGATGATTTAACAATTTTAATTTATATTCTCTTTAGTATTTATTAATTACAGGATAGATATTTGTAGCATCAAAATTTAATTTATTATTTAAAATGAAACAGCTACTCAGAATTACCGCTTGAAAGTGTAGTAATAATAAAGGAACCATTTACTATAACTCTTTCGTTATATCCATTCTGATGATTTGGAGGGTATATGTCTGATGATTAGGATAATATATGGTAAATAAAATACAGGATAACATTATACCTACTTTCAAAGTCGCTCTTTTGATTATTATTATTAGTATAGCGAAATGGAGTACAAGTGATAAAGCTTGGTCAGTGAACAATGCTCAGATAATTAATACTGAAGGTTTAAGAAAAGAGGTAAAAGATAAGTCTCACATAACCCAAAAAGGGGATATAAACAATATGACAGTAATTAGGCTATATAACCAATAGCTTTAACTGTTTTCTGTTTGAAAAGCACTCTACTAAATGGGTGCTTTTTGTTTTTACTGGGAACCATTTACGTATTTCTCCTATTTGATAGGATTTATAAAGTAGTTAATGTTGCAAACTAATCCAAGGTTGAATTATTAAAGGAAGTCAAAATAAATTCATGCTGGCAGAGATTGAAAACAGATTAAAGCTAGAGCATATCTATTGTTTTACTTTGGAAGAATGTGAAGATCAGATTATGCTCTTACATTACCTATAAAGAAGAGCCGATATGGTTGCCTATCAGGAAGAGCTTCAGGACTACCTAACGAAGATAGAGCCACAGGTTATGAAATTAACCACCCTGCAACACTCTTAAAATAATTCAGGTAGATTATATCTAATGTTAGATTTCTTTCAGGGGTCTGATTAAAAGCCGGAATCACTCCCTTAGGTAAGGCCTTTTAAGGCAACCAGGCTTTAATCCTAATAAGAAGGTCTATAGGGAATAAAATTATTTGTAATTTATAATTACCTAAGCACGCTTTCTTTTAAAAGTGCATACCTTTCATTGCAGAAATTCTCCTGATAAAATTGTGCAACGGTTTTGGTCGATGCTTTTAAGATAGCGGCTTCCAGCGTATCAGGTGCAGCGTTTTTTAATATTTCTAAGAACTTTGCGGCCTTTTTATATTCATCAATTGATATCATACTTCAAGAATTGGTAGCTATTATTTAGGCCCCTATTTATTTAATATAAATTAAAATTACTTATTTAAAATTAATGAGAGTAGAATAAAAGGGCAGTTCCTTTTTCTTATTTTCATACAGATTTACCTGGTCAGGCTGGAGCATCTTTTTAAACCGGTTATCCATTTCCAAGGTTAGTTGCTCTACTATTTTAAGCTTTAACTCTTCTGTGGCTTCTTGCATTTTCTGAAGTTCATGAAGCTTAATTAATTTCTCCCTGTTTAAATTTTGAAGGTATTTATAGGTGAGAGAATCTAAGTTCAGATCAGTGGCCATATGTGTAGTTAGAACCTGTGCTTGTTGCTCAATCATATCAGGCAAATCCTTGGCTTGGATAGGGAAAGAAATAAGGAGGCAAAGAAGGGGAAGCAATAACTTATTCAAAATCATAACATTAAATATATTAGAAACATTATATGACCTATTAATTTAATTATACGATAAAAACCTTTTGATATACTTGAAGGAAATAAATTTTTACTTGGGTTTTTAGAAGAATTTATAATCTTCTACCGGCAGAATAAATCGAGTAATAATTGTATAGATTTAACCCTTTACAAAATAATTCTTATTGAAAATAATAAGAGGTTGTTATATGCAAAATTAACTATGAAAAAGGCCTGTCGCAAGATGGGCCGAACGTTTAAAAAAACCTTACTGCCTTTTAACTTAATAAACTTAAATAAAAGGGATTTCCCTGCAAGTCTCCTTCGTTTTGATAGACTTCCACAACTTTCCATAATAGAGGATATAGTTGTCGTATGGTATAATTAGTACTTTCTTCCTTGAGAACCTGGCTTACTTCCTATAAGGAAAGAAAAGGTAAGGAAACAGCCTCTCCTACTCGCGGTATTACAGACAATTGGTCTAGAGGTATATAGATTCAGGTAACTTGTGTAAGCAGCGTAGGGTGAAGTTATTGTTTAGTACAATTGTGTCATCATCGATGACACAATTGTACTAAACTTTTGCTGATTTTTCTCTCAATGCTCCTTTGAATTAAAAAGAAAAGATGGCTCCCTGCTCGGCAATTGACATCTGGTTATAAGCAATATATTTGCGATAGTCCATAAATTTCAGGGGCAGTAAAGGGGGAATGTTATAGCAAATATTTTTAGAATTTTTAAGCCATTTGCCTATTTTCTACACCTAATTTTTAAATTTATAACCTTAATAATTTATCTTGTAAATAGAATTATTTGATAGGATAATGTTGATGTCTTAAATCTTCCCAAATTACGTTTTAACTTGCCTGAATTTATTTTCTGTTACTTGTCCAAATCATGGGTTTTTAATAAGCTTTGCTCTTTTCTATTTACTTAGTCCATAAATGTAAAACACCTAGCCCTAGGACGTCTAAGTTTAAGACCGCTGTATTCAACTTGATTGATCTCAGCACTTTGTAACTGATTTGGCTTCCTCCCCTTTAACTAGTGGTGACAATGTTCCTCTTGATGCTACTGGATATGAGCTCCTTATTATGATTAATGGAATAATGTAACCATTTGTTAAGTTTTTATGTTAATAAACTTGACAAAATAATACTAACAACTATCTTTGCGCTACTCAAAGAGCAATTGCTATAGATAGTAAGCTTAATAGACAGGAGTAAGATCATGAGCATCATGCAACAGGTAAAGGAAAAAATAGACGACATGCCGGCTGGCCAGCTGATTACCTATAGCCAATTCCAGCTTGCAGCAGCAGAATTCGGGGCTTTAGCGGCTGCTTTGAGCCGCCTGGCCCGCCAGGGGGTTATTACCCGCTACGGCAAAGGACATTACTTTAAGCCTAAAGAAACCCTATTCGGTTCACTGAAACCCCAGGAAAGCGATGTCATAGCTTCTCTGGTTCATTTGGATAAGGGCAATGTGATGTATGAAGGTGGTATTGGTTTATACAACCGGTTGGGCCTGACTACGCAAATTCCAAAAGCCGTTACGCTGGTTACCCGTCCCTCGCAGAAAACTCTTCGCAAACGGTCTGTTGCCGTCGGAAATACCAAAATAACTATTACGGAACGTCCGGTCATCTTTAACAAGAGCGATATTCCGCAACTGGAAATTCTGGATGCCTTCCGGGGCATCAAAAAAATACCAGCTACCAGCGTCGACGAAACCTGTCGTATCCTGTTGCGGCGATTGGCCGGTTTTCAATTGACTGCTATCCTGCGTCTAGCTGAATTAGCGCAAACCTATAATCCCGCTACCATTGCTTTAACCGGTGCTTTGCTGGAATTTCTGGGGTTTTCGGAAGCAGCAAAACCCTTAAGAAAAAAGCTTAACCCGCTTAGTCAATACCGTTTGGGCATGAGTGAGCAGGTATTACCCAATAAAAAAAACTGGCGCATAATATGAATTTACACCAGAATCCGGAAGTATTTCAGGATGCCATTACTGCTGCTGCCCAGGCTTTAAACATCCGGGAAATCTTTATCCGGAAAGATTATTGGGTTACTTTGGTGTTGTACCGTTTAGCCCATTCTCCTTATGTAAACCAGGCTATTTTTAAAGGGGGTACCTCTTTATCCAAGGCGTATAACCTAATTGAACGGTTTTCGGAGGATATTGACCTGGCTATAAATGCTACCGAAAGTATGACGGGGAATCAGGTCCGGTCCCTTCTAAGTAAAATCGGGAAGGAAATTACAAAAGATTTATCCGAGGTTCCGGGTGATCCGGTAACCAGTAAGGGTTCCCGGTTCCGCAAAACGGTGCATGATTATGGTGCTCCGGCCGACGCAGCATTCGGACAGGCCAGCAATACCATTTTACTGGAAATTAATGCATTTGCCAGCCCAAATCCCCACCAGCACCTGCCGGTATCTTCTTATATCGGCCAGTTTCTGGCGCAGCGTAATCTGTTTGAATTCATCCGGCAATATACTCTGCAACCATTTGAAGTAAATGTGGTGAGCTTGGAACGAACCTTTACTGAAAAGGTAATGGCCTTGGTACGGGCTTCGTATGGACCGGACCCTATGACTGATTTGCGGCTTAAAATCAGGCACGTTTATGATTTAAATGCTTTGCTGAAGCAGCCTAAGATAAATTCTTTTTTAAATAGCCAAGCTTTCTTTACGAGCCTTCAGGCAGTACAGGTAGACGATGCCCGCAGCAGCGAATTCCAGGGAGTTTGGTCTTCTGAACCACTTAGAGAATACCTTTTATTTCAGGATCCTCTTAAGAGCTGGCCTTTCCTCCTGCCCACTTATATGGGTGAATTTAAATCATTGGTGTATGGTGCTTTACCACCTCAAGAGGAAATATTGAACTCATTAGCGCAAATTGCCGCCCGCTTAAAGAATTTTGATGCTTAAGCAGATATTTCAACCTTACAAGAAGCCCAGCTTCCTATCATCCTGCATTAGTTTTTATCCATAAAATTTTACAGGTAACGCTCCTTAACCAACAACAAAAAATCAAAGACTATAAAATTCACCATAAAATTAGTTCTTAAAATTTTGAACTTGGTGAACCTTGTATTACCTTTGCAGTGTTAAGTAAGGGTAACAGTAAATAAAAAATAATGGTTTTTAATTGTAAGCCCAAAATAGTGCTGACGGATAAACAAAAAAATTTAATTGAAAAAATAGGCATTACCTTCGAAGGCGAGGGTTTACAACCTGTGGCTGCCCGAATATTGGGGCTTTTGTACGTGTCAGATAATCCACAGCTTACTTTTGACGAAATAACCGTAGCCTTACAAATAAGTAAAAGCGCTACAAGTAACGGAATTAACTTGTTACTACAGATGCAACGGTTAGAATATATTACCTTTTCCGGTGATAGAAGACGTTATTTCCGGTTGAAGGTATCGAACTGGCGCGAACAATTCCGGCATAAAATAGAAGTAATGGCTGGTATTAATGTGCTCATGCGAGAGGTGCTAGCCATACGCACCAAAGAAACCCCGGAGTATAATGCGAGCATAAAAGAAATGGTAGATTTCATGGACTATATTTTCCAACAATTGCCTTTACTCTTGCAGCAATGGAATAAAGAAAAAAATAATAAAAACTAATTTTTACTTCATTGGTTCATTTATTCCTGAACAATCTAAAATATTCAAAAACTATTTAGTAATTAACGTGAATAAGAAAATTTTAACTCTGGCACTGGGGCTTATTGCTTCATGGCCGGCATTTTCCCAAACCGCAGAACCGGTTGCCAAGCTAAGCCTGGCAGAAGCACTGAAGTTTGCCATATCTAATAATGAAATTATTAAAAAAGCGTTACTGGACCAGAAAAGTGCCGAATATAAAATAAAAGAAACAAAAGGTTCCGGCTTGCCACAACTTGCTGCCAATGGTACCTTAACCGCTTTCCCGGCTTTAGCCACACAATTATTGCCCGGCGAACTGGCCGGTCAGCCCGGAACCTTAATTCCGGTGCAATTTGGCACGAAGTATAATGCCCAGGGGGGATTGGAGTTAAACCAGTTAATCTTCCGGAAATCATTTTTTGTGGGTTTACAGGCCGCCAATACCACCCGCGATTTATATCAGTTGCGTACGCAAATGAGCGAGGAAGAAGTTATTTACAACGTCAGCTCAGCGTATTTACAATTGCTGCAAACCAAACAACAATTTAATACTATTGATGCCAACTTTAACCGGCTGGTGCAACTGGAGAAAATTTTAACCCTGCAGTATAAAAATGATGTGGCCACCAAAGTACAGGTAAACCGGGTAACGGTAAATAAAATAAACCTGGAAAATCAGCGCCAGACGTTAGTTGCTAACTACGAGCAGCAGCAGAATGCCCTCAAATTTTTTATGGGGTTACCGATAGACCAGAAACTGGAGGTAGTAGATTCTACTACAGTAATTAATACCGAAATTCCAGCTAGTCCGGATGCCGCAGCTATTCTGGCCACCCGTCTGGATTATAAATTACTAAATGTACAAAAAAACCTGTACAAACTGAACGTAAAAAATATCCAATCAGGCTATTATCCTTCGATTTCGGGGTTTGGGGCTGTCAATACCTCAGCGCAGCGAAATGAGTTTAATTTCTTTGATGGCACCCAGCCCTGGTTCAAAGCAGTTAATTTAGGAGTGCGGTTAAGTGTCCCCATTTTCGATGGTTTCCAGCGCAAAAATCAAATGCGCCAGGCCCAAATTGAGGTAGAAAAAGTTGACCAGGATATCAGCCGGTTAACCCGCAATACCCAATTGGCTTTAAGCAACGCGGTTACCCAAATACAAACCAGCCTACGGTCTATTGAAGCACAGGAACGGAATGTAAGATTGGCCCAGGATGTTTATAAAAACACAAACGAATTATATAAAGAGGGCCTTTCGCCGCTTACTGAATTATTAGAAACCGAAGTGGCCTTACGGGAAGCACAAACCAACCTGAACAACGAACGGCTTAAATACCAGTTAGCACAATTAACTTATTTACAAGCCAAAGGAGAATTAAAAACATTAATAAAATAGCATAAAACAAAAATGAAAAAATTTATTTATATCCTGGTTGCCGTAGCACTGGTTGGGTTAGTAGCTTACAAGTTAATCGATAATAAAAAAGAAATGGCCACGGAAGCCGCCGTAGCCGAAATTAAAAGTGATGCCATTTCTGTGCAATTAACTGAACCCAAGTTGGGTAAAATTGATAAATCGTTTACCGCGCAGGGAAATTTTGAGCCAATCCAGACTTTATCCTTAATGTCCGAAACAACCGGCCAGATTAAACAAGTTTTAAAACGGAAAGGCGACCGTGTGCGGGCGGGCGACTTATTACTGCGGGTTGAAGCTAATACCATGACTGCTGATTTAGCTACGGTACAGGCTAATTACGAAAAAGCGAAACGCGATTTAGGCCGTTTTGAGAATTTAGCTGCCGGTGAAGCCATTACTAAACGTCAGCTGGAAGAAGCCCGTTTAGCGGTAAATTCTACCCAAGCCCAATTGGTAGCTGCCCGCCAGCGCGTAAATAAAACCCGTATTACAGCACCTATTTCCGGAGAAATAAACGAAATATATGTGGAGGTTGGTTCTTATTTAGGAATCGCCACGAAGCTGTACGACATTGTAAATGTAGACCGCCTTAAACTGAATGTGAAGGTAGATGAAAGCCAGGTTTTATTGATTAAAAAAGGCCAGCCGGTAAAAGTTAGAGCGAATGCTGGTGGCGGCGAAGATATCTCAGGAACGGTAAAAGCCATTGCTGCTCAAGCCGATAATTCTTTGAAATACGACGTGGAAATTGAAGTGAAAAATCCGGCACAAAATAGCTTGCGGGCTGGTATGTACGGCACCGCGGCATTCGAGATTCCGGATACCCGCCAGGCTCTTTTATTGCCGCGCGAAGCCATTGTAGGTAGTTTACAGGATCCGTCGGTTTACGTGGTAGAAAATAATATTGCCAAATTAAGAAAAGTACGCATTGGTTCGGTAACACAAAACCAGGTAGAAATTACCGACGGATTAGCCAGTGGCCAGAAAGTAGTGCAAAGCGGACAAATTAACTTACGCGACGGGGTTAAAGTATCGGCCATGTAAGGCTTTTCTCCGGAATAAGATTTAAATAATAAGAGAAAATGAATATTACTAAAATATCAATTCAACGGTCTACAATAGTAGTGGTGGTATTTACTGTACTTACCTTACTAGGGGTAACTGCATACCGGTCATTAAACTATGAGCTGTTGCCAAAGTTTAGCCCGCCGGTTTTAACTATTACCACGTTATATCCCGGTGCTTCGCCGTATGAAGTAGAAAACTCCGTTACAAAGGAAATTGAAGACGCGATTTCGTCGCTGGAAAACGTAAGTACCATAAAAAGTACATCCCAGGAAAGCTTTTCCATTATCGTTATCAATTTAAAGCAAGGCACGAATGTAGATTTAAGTTTGCAGGATGCCCAGCGGAAAGTAAACGCCATTCTGGCCCGTTTACCCGAGGATGCCGATGCCCCAACCTTAGGAAAATTTGACTTCGACGACTTACCGATTATTAAAATGGGTGCCACGGCCAATATGCCGGCTACCAAATTTTTTGACTTAATTGATAAGCAAATTAAACCACAATTGTCCCGTGCCCAGGGGGTGGCCGCTATAAAAATATTGGGTGGCCAGGAGCGGGAGATCAAGGTAAATATTGATGCCAATAAACTGGAAGCTTATGGTATCTCCATATTACAGGTAATGCAAACCATCCGGAACTCTAACTTAGACTTTCCGACCGGTGAAATTAAAGATGCAAACGGCCAAACGCAGATTCGTCTGGCTGGTAAATTCCAGTCCTTGGACCAGCTAAATAATTTAATCATCCGACAAAATGCCGGAGGGGTGGTGCGCTTAAGCGATTTGTCGGAAGTACAGGATTCACAGAAAGATATCGATATTTTAAGCCGTATTAATTCTAACCCATCAGTTGGTATTACCATTCAGAAGCAATCAGATGCTAACGCCGTGGAGGTAAGTGAGCAAACCAGAGCAACGCTGGCGCAACTGGAAAAAACTTATGCTAATGTAGGCCTGAAGTTTAACATTGCAAATGACAGTTCTACGTTTACCTTAGAAGCCGCTGATTCTGTTATGCACGATTTAGTATTAGCAATTATATTGGTAGCCGTGGTAATGTTACTGTTCTTGCACAGTATCCGAAACGCGATTATTGTAATGGTCTCCATTCCGGCATCCCTGGTTGCTACGTTTATTGCTATCTGGTTATTTGGTTTTTCGTTGAACCTGATGTCCTTAATGGCTTTATCATTGGTGGTGGGTATCCTGGTAGATGATGCGATTGTGGTAATTGAAAATATCTATCGGCATATGGAAATGGGTAAAACACCGGCCCAGGCGTCCTACGATGGTATCCGCGAAATTTCTTCTACGGTTATTTCAATTACGCTCGTAATTGTGGTTGTATTTGTGCCGCTGGCGCTTTCTACCGGTTTAGTTTCAGATATTTTACGCCAGTTTGCGGTGGTGGTAGCGGTAGCAACCTTAATCAGTTTATTTGTTGCCTTTACCTTGATTCCTTTATTAGCCAGCCGTTTTTCGCGCTTAGAACATTTATCCGATAAAAATATATTCGGCCGTTTTATTTTGGGTTTTGAGCGTTTGCTTGATCGGATTATTGATGGCTTTACCAGTACCTTACGCTGGGCATTTAACCACAAAATTATTGTCATCCTGTTAACGTTTGGTGCTTTTATTGGCTCGGTTATGCTAATTCCGGGTGGATTTATTGGGAGTGAGTTTATTGGCAACGGTGACCGGGGCGAGGTGAACTTCCAGTTGGAATTACCTAAGAATGCTACCGTAGAGCAAACCAATCAGGCTACATCGCAGGTAGAACGCTACCTTCAGAAATATCCCGAAATCAAAAAAGTATTTACGACGGTTGGTGCCACCTCTTCATCGCAGGCTGGCCAGGGCAACGCTTATGAATCAGAAGTATTCGTAGCCTTGGTAAACGTAAAAGAACGTAATTTTAGTACCGAGAAATTCAGCCGGATTGTAAAAGCCGATATCGAAAGTAAAATATCGGGCATAAAAGTTACGCCGGTGCCTGTAGGAATGGTAGGTAGTGCGCAAGCCCCTATTATGATTGTATTATCGGGCCCTAATTTAGATACCTTGCTTAATTTCTCACAGCGCGTCATGAACCAGGTGGTACAGGTACAGGGTACCTCGGATGTGGAAACTTCCGTGGAAGGCGGAAACCCCGAAATTGAAGTAGCCGTGGACCGCGATAAAATGGCGAGTTTGGGTCTAACCCTGGAAAGCGTGGGCGCCGGTATGCAGGTGGCATTTAGCGGTAACACCGATGCCGAATACCGCGAAGGCACGAACAACTACGATATCAATATCCGCCTGGATGTGTTCGACCGCCGCAATGTAACCGATATATCTAACTTATCTTTTGTAAATAATACCGGCCAGTTAATTCGGTTAGGTCAGTTTGCCGATATCCGTCAGGCTTCCGGGCCTTCAAAACTGGAACGTACCGACCGGGTAACTTCTGTAAATGTGAATTCCTTTGTGGTAGGCCGTCCGGCAGGTTCTGTGGGTGCCGAAATTCAGGAACGCTTAGGAAAAATGAAATTGCCGACCGGCGTAACCATTGGCTACGAAGGAAACATGAAAAACCAGTCCGAAGGTTTTGGTACCTTGGGCGTTGCTTTACTGGCTTCTATCATTTTTATGTACCTGATTATGGTGGGCTTGTATGACAGCTACGTGTATCCTTTTGTGGTATTGTTCTCCATTCCACTAGCAATTATTGGGGCCTTATTAGCTTTGGCCTTATCATCCGAAACACTAAGTATTTTCTCTATTCTGGGGATTATTATGATGATTGGTTTAGTGGCTAAAAACGCCATTATGGTAGTTGACTTTACCAACAAGCTTAAATCTGAAGGTGTGCCCGTAAAAGAGGCCTTGATTGAAGCCGTCCGGATCCGTTTCCGTCCTATCCTGATGACTACCCTGGCCATGGTAATTGGTATGTTACCGATTGCGTTAGCGGGTGGGGCTGTGGCTGCCTCTAAAAATGGTTTAGCCTGGGCCCTGATTGGCGGATTGAGTAGTTCCATGTTCCTGACCCTGATTGTCGTTCCTATTATCTATTATTTATTCGACCGCGTGCTGGCGAAGTTTGGCCTGGATAAATCTACCAAGATTGAACTGGAAGAAAAAACCCTGGAAGAACTGGAACACGAAACAGCCCTGATGGAAGAACAGAAAATGGCGCATAGCACTAATTATTAACTTTCTTTAAAAAAGTCACGGGTGCAGCGGAGTCCTTTTGTTTTGCTGCACCCGGCTTATTAAAGTCGAAGAAACTTAATAATTATTGATTACCAATACTTTAAATATCCGGTAATAAACCTTTTGGTTTAAGACTTGAGAAAAATACACCGGCGCTTAAAGTAATATGATTTTATTTTGGAGAGTAGAAAGCGATGAAGGAAAGGATTTTAACGCGAGCTTTTGAATTGTTTCGGCAATACGGCATTAAATCCATTTCAATGGATGATATAGCCGAAGATTTAGGTATTTCTAAAAAAACAATTTATAAATGGTTTGCTGATAAAGATCAGTTAGTAACTGAAAGCCTAACTACTTTTTTAGAAGAAATAAAGCATATCTGCACCGAAACTACAGCAAATGCCATCGATGAGTTTTGCAGTACTATTAATACGGCTATTCAAAAGCTTCTGAATTTGGATGAGGCCTTTTTTTATGATTTAAAAAAATATCATCATCAGGCATATCTAATCTGGCAGGAATACAAGCAGGAACATATTATCCAGCTTTTGCAAGCCAACTTTTGGCGGGGTATCCAAAGTGGTTTGTACCGCCCCGATGTAAATTCAAAGGTAACGGCCCGCTTATATCTGGGACAACTTCAAATAATTTATAACTCTGAATTATTCCCGCTGTCGGAATTTGACCGGCAGGATATTTACCAGTTGAACCTTAAACATTTTCTATTAGGTCTTGTTTCGTCGGATGGTATTATCGTTTTAAACCAGGTAAAGCTAAAATATTGCCACTTGTAATTTTTTGTCTATTTATCCTGGCTAAATCAAAGCTGGATTTCCGTTAATTCATTCCATTTTCTTTTAATTAAATCAGATTTTTATAAATGCCCATGGTAACGTATCAATCTCATTTGCTTCGGCAAGATATAGCTCAAATCATTCACAGGCAAAAAGGCATCCCAACCTCGCGTATATTAACCAAATCATTTCAACAACTTGGTTTCGATTTAGTTGATTTAATTGATATCATTCTGGTAATAGAGAAAAAATTTGAAATTACCATTCCCGACGAGGTGACCTTAAACTCAGTAGATGATTTTGTTTATTTTATCCAGGATAAAGGTACATCTGCGCCGCTGGGTACCCAATAAAACCTTTTTATTTATGGCTGCACCCGCTTTTGGCTTACTAACCAGGGGACTTATTATGAAAAAAATATTAAAAAGGACCACCCTAACTTTACTCGCTTTTATATTGTTTTTGGGAGTAGGCGGTGTTATATTTTTGAATGTTTCGCCCCAGTTTGGCGGCGAAGCAACTGGCCATCGTTTAATGGTTATGCAAAAATCGCGCCTTTACGAAGATGGCCGATTTCAGAATCAGGTTGAAACCAATATGAATATAGGCTTATCGGGTTTTCTGAAAATAATTGCCAAGACCTTAAACGAAAATGAAAACCAGAAGCCCAACTGGGTTATTCCTGTGCAAAAAATGGATCCCCGGCGTTTTGCCGGCATAAGTGATTCTCTCACCAGAATCACTTGGTTTGGTCATTCTGCCTTTTTAGTAGAGATAGATGGCAAACGCCTTTTACTGGACCCGATGTTGGGAAGCTCACCGTCGCCGGTTTCGTTTGTGGGTACGCAGCGGTTTAGCAACACCCTCCCTATTGATATAGCTGATTTGCCCACCATCGATGCTATTTTGATTTCGCATGACCACTACGACCACCTGGATTACGGGTCGATTCAGGAATTAAAAGATAAAACCGGCCATTTTTTTGTGCCGCTGGGAATTGGTGCTCATTTAGAAGCCTGGGGGGTACCCGCCGTTAAAATTACCGAGTTGGAATGGTGGCAGGAAGTCGAATTAGGAGGGCTGAAACTAATCTCCACGCCTGCCCGTCATTTCTCCGGTCGGGGCCTCAGCGACCGAATGAAAACACTTTGGACTTCCTGGGTAATCCAGGGAAAGCAGGATTCTATATTTTTCAGTGGCGACTCGGGTTACTTTCCGGGATTTAAACAAATTGGCGACAAATACGGTCCTTTCGATATTACCTTGCTGGAATGCGGCCAGTACAATGAACTGTGGGCTAACATACACATGATGCCCGAAGAAACCGTACAGGCCCATCTCGATCTGAAAGGCCAAGTGCTCATGCCTATCCACTGGGGAGCTTTTACGCTAGCCATGCATAGCTGGACCGAACCCATTCAAAGACTTATGGTAAAGGCTCAGCATTTACAGGTGCCGGTCACCACACCCCAAATAGGGGAAACGATTATTTTAAATCAAAAACTACCAACCAGTCGTTGGTGGCAAACGCCGCCACCCTATGCAAATTAAAAAGGAAGATGTATAGGGTGATTAGTTGAGTTTAGACCCAGCCATGTGTCAGTCTGTGGCTATTTCTGCCATTCCGGAAAAAATAGCAGCGGGGACAAACTGGGTTATTTTAGCTCTCATAGTAGTAAAACAAAAGCTATTGTGGTTGAAAATTTTTAGCAGTTTAGATAAAATGTAAATAGTTAATTAATCATTTAAACAGTATTTAGTGCCGACGAGAGCCTTTTCGATTATTCACAGCTTTCTACCTTTTAGTGCTGGGGTTCATTTTTGGTTAAACTGATGTACCCTAAGTTTTTATGTTTTACCAGCTTATGCTCAACAAATTCACGTTACTTAAAGCCTTTATGAAAACTGGTTTTCTGACCATTATTGTATATCTATCCTTCAGTACTGTTCCTGCTTTTGGCCAGGTACCCGGCTTTGTTAAGCAGTACGTGCAAAAACTACTATACGACACCACGGCTATATCTAAGCCCAGGTTTCTGGCTTATCCTACTGTGGCTTACGGGCCGGAAACCAGTTGGGAATTTGGCCTTAGTAGCCTTTATGTGTATTATGCGCGGCAAGATACCACTAACCGCCTGAGTGAAATAAACGGGTTTACATTTTTTACCCTGGAAAATCAATACGGCATGTATTTCGACCATGCCCTTTATTCCCATCAGAATAAATGGATTTTCCCGGGGCGCTTCCGCTTCCAGAGCTTTCCGATGCTTTACTATGGGATAGGTCCAGATTCGCCGGCTGAGTATATAGCCCGGATAGATGCCAGACAGCTGCAAATGAAAGAACGGGCCCTGCGCCGGATTTTTCCTAATCTTTACCTGGGACCGGAGATAGATTTCCAGAGATTAAGCTCGGTTAAATTTATATCCTCTTCTGACGAACCTATCACTTTACCAGTCGGCAGCAAGGGGTATACGAACCTGGGTTTAGGGGCAGGACTTATCTATGACAAGCGCCATAATGTCCTTAATGTACGGGAAGGCATTTTCTCCGAACTGGCCATTTTAAGATACCATAATGGTTGGGGAAGCGATTTCTCCTTTACTTCTGTTATTTCAGACAACCGGTTTTACAAACGCATTAATCAACGAGATGTACTGGCCATGCAGGTTTTAGGGCAGTTTAATTCTGGGGATATTCCTTTTAACCAATTAGCCTTATTGGGTGGTGAGAGCATAAACCGGGGTTATTATTTGGGGCGTTTCCGGGACAACAATCAATTAGCAGCCCAGGTAGAATACCGTTTGTTGCCTTTACCATTTGCCAAAAGATGGGGAGCGGCGGTGTTTGGCAGCGCTGGCACAGTTTTCAATCAATTTGCTAATTTATCAGCTAAAGATTTGGTGTATTCAGGTGGCGGAGGGGTACGCTTTTTGTTATTCCCGAAAAAAGATATTTTCACTCGTTTTGACATTGCCTTTACCAAAGAAAAACCTGGCTTTTATATTTTTATAGGAGAAGCTTTATAAATTACTAAGTGCTAGGATAACTAAAGTTGTTGTGTTTAGGGTCGCTAGTAAATCTGAAAGCCGTAACGGCTTCTTAAAAATAGCTTTTCTATTAGGTAATTATCAGATCCAAAATAAAAAGAGAAGGATATAACATATGTTAATGGATTTTGAAAACGTCGAATAGTTATCATTTAATCAAGCTAATCGCATTTCTAAGCTGTACTTTTGCCTAAATATTTATTACTACTCCTATGTTGCTTCATCTCCCTAATTCTATTCGATATTTGTTGCCTTTACTCATTTGCCTGTTGATTTTCTCCAACGTTTCGGCACAAAATGCCCGTTATACCATTAGCGGCTATATACGGGATGCCCGCTCCGGCGAAGAACTGATTGGCGCTACTGTTGTGGTAAAAGAGCTGCCTGCATTAGGAGCTTCTACCAATGCTTATGGTTTCTTTTCCCTTTCCATTCCCGCTGGAAATTATACTATTATTGCCCAATACATTGGTTACGTGCCAAGTTCCAAGACCATCTTGTTAAAGCAAAATACCAAGCTCGATTTTATTATTACCGCCCAGGAAAACCAATTGCAAACGGTGGAAATAAGCAGCCGGCGCCAAAACGAGAACGTGGTTAAAACCCAAATGGGAGTGGAAAGCCTGGATATGCGAGAAGTAAATACTATACCGGTTTTAATGGGGGAACGGGATGTGATTAAAACCATGCAACTGATTCCGGGCATTAAATCAGCAGGAGAAGGAAACAGCGGTTTCTATGTACGGGGAGGCAGTGCCGATCAAAATTTAATATTGCTGGATGAAGCCCCGGTATATAATGCCTCGCACCTGCTGGGATTCTTTTCGGTTTTTAATTCGGACGCCATTAAAAATGTAACGATTTACAAAGGCGGAATGCCCTCCGAATACGGGGGCCGGTTGTCGTCGGTGCTGGATATTAAAATGAACGATGGCAATAACCAGAATTTTGCGGTGAGCGGAGGCATTGGCTTAATTTCATCGCGGCTAAATATAGAAGGCCCGATTGTAAAAGACAAAGGTTCGTTTACTATATCGGCTCGTCGCTCTTACGCCGATATTTTCCTGAAACTATCGTCCGATAGTTCAGTTCGTGATTCCCGTTTATTTTTTTACGATATAAATGCCAAAGCCAACTATAAAATAAACGAAAACAACCGGGTTTATCTGTCAGGCTATTTCGGGAAAGATGTACTGGGCTTTAAAGATTTATTCGGTTTCGATTGGGGAAATTCAACGGGAACTATGCGTTGGAACCATCTTTTTAGCGAGAAATTATTCTCTAATACGTCGCTTATTTTCAGTAACTATAATTATAATATTGATATTAATGCCGGCATCGCCGATTTCAATATTATTTCCCGCATCCAGGACTGGAATTTTAAACAGGATTTTGAATATTATCCAGGCGCACGCAGCACTTTTAAATTTGGCTTGAATGCCATCCATCACCAAATCGTGCCCGGCGCTATTTCGGCCGGTGAAGCTTCAGGCATTAACAGCCGCGAGTTGCCGAATCGTTATTCCTTGGAAAATGCGTTATATGCGTCGCATGACTATAAAATTAACGAAAAATTTAACTTGACTTATGGGCTGCGGCTTTCGGGTTTTAGTGTGCTGGGCCCCGGTGATTTTTATACCAACAATGCAGCCGGCGACCCTGTTGATACCACAAATTTTACTTCCGGAGAGTTTGTAAAAACGTATATTAACCCCGAGCCACGCCTTGCTATTAGTTATATTTTAAGCGACCAACATTCGGTTAAAGCGGCCTATGGCCGTAATGCGCAATATTTACACTTATTATCTAACTCCACGGCGGGAAGCCCTACTGATTTATGGCTGCCTTCCGGGCCATTTGTAAAGCCTGGACTGGCAGACCAGGTTTCAGTTGGTTATTTCCGCAATTTTAAAGAGAACACTTATGAGTTTTCGACGGAGGTTTATTATAAAAAAATGCAAAACCAGCTTGATTACCGCAATGGCGCCCAGCTGGAATTTAACGATAATGTTGAAAGCGAATTATTGATTGGTGCGGGTCGGGCGTATGGCGTAGAGTTTTTCCTGAAAAAAAAATATGGCAAGTTTAACGGCTGGGTGGGTTATACTTTATCCAGGTCGGAGCGCCAGTTTGAGTTTATAAATAATGGTAATTATTACCCGGCTAAACAAGACAGAACCCACGATTTATCACTAGTAGGTATTTATAATTTAAACGAAAAATGGACTTTTTCTTCTACCTTTATTTATAATACAGGCAATGCCATTACGTTCCCAAGTGGTAAATACCGCATAAATGGCCGCGTAGAAAACCTCTATACCGAACGGAATGGTTACCGGATGCCACCTTACCACCGGTTGGATATTGGCGCCACATGGAACCGCAAGAAAACCGATAAATTTGAGTCAAGCTGGTCATTCTCTATTTACAACCTGTACGCCCGCGAAAATGCTTATATCATTCAATTTGAGCCCAGCGAAACCGATCCTAACCGGACCGAAGCCATTCAGATAGCGCTATTTAAAATGGTGCCTTCCTTCAGCTATAATTTTAAATTCAAATGATAATAAAAAGAAATAAAATTTCCAGGCAGCAATTATTCCGGACGCTATTGTCAGTTGTTTTACTTGTAGCTACTGCATGCGAAAAAGTATTGGATATTGACCTGAAAGAAGCTGATCCCAGAATTATAATTGAAGCCAATATCAGTGACGGGCCAGGACCATACTCCGTGTTGCTTTCTCAGAGTATAAGTTTTAATCAAACCAATACCTTTCCTACTATAGATAATGCCCAGGTTATCATAAGTGATAATGCCGGCAACTCCGAAATTTTAAGGCAAGCTGGGGCAGGATTTTATAAAACCACCAACTTTAAAGGGCTACCAGGGCGTAATTATTTCCTGAAAGTAACTGCAAACGGCCAAACGTATGAAGCAGCCTCCCGTATGCCACAACCCATTGCAATTAATGAAATTTCGATAGAAAAGTCTGAATTTAGAAGTGGATATTTATTTCCCCAGATTAAATTTCAAGATCCCGCCGGCATAAAAAATTATTATAGAGCTATTTATACTGTAAATGGGCAGGCTTCCGCTGATTTATTCTATTTGAACGATGAATTTCAGGATGGTAAACTGGTTAATTTTAACTTTTTTGATCGTGATCAGGAATTAAAATCTGGCGATGTTGTAACTATTGTGCTGCAAACTATTGATGAAAATGTATTCAGGTTCCTGCGCGAAGAAGACTTAGCAGGCAGCAGCCAATCGGCATCACCAGCAAATCCAACCGGAAATTTTAGTAATAATGCATTGGGTTATTTTTCCGCCCATGCCGAAACATCAGCAAGTATAACAGTGATATAAAATGTATCCTTTATTTGTCATTTCAGGAAAATACAAAGTTTTATATTAATCTTAGATAGGGTTTACCTATTTTAGTTTTGTAATGGTTTAGTATTAGCTGGTACATTGGAATAAAAATGAAAGCTCCAGATGTAGTGGTTATTCTTTCCTGATTAAGGCTAAGTGGCGACATTTAATAATCCAGGCAAATGTTCTTTCAACTACCCATCGTTTTGGCTATACAGAAAAGCCAGCACTTTCTTTCTTTTTAACAATATTGAGGATAATACTAAACAGCTTCTGAACCTATTTTATTAGTTTTCCCCAAGCCACCAGCTGCATATACTTGTTTAACCTTACTTCATTGTAATCGGTCTGTTCTACTAAAACTACCTGAGCTCCCTGTCTATCTGTTACCCCAGCTAAACTAACCTTAACAGCCAGCAAAAAACCTTGCATATCGACGAGTAAATGCTGCTTTTGCCTTTTATTTTCTTGCTTGCCTCCTCGCCCACCGCTGTTGTAATATACAGGCAATCTAAAACAGCTGCGGTGGAAAAATATTCTTTTTCTTTTTTTACCTGCTCCAGGCATAGGAAGCTCATATAATTGCTTTTCGATGCCTGGGACCTGCTATTTGCAGAAATAATAATAGAGTACTTGCCAACTTTCGCCCCGCATAGGCGACCACTGCTATTAATGGCCCGTTTTAAGTAAGTTAAACACCGGGGATTAAACGCTAATTGTGTTGTCTCTTCCGTTGCGCCAATAAAACTTCTCTTCTATATCCCAATAGAATTTGTTAGATCGGTTGAATAGTGTATCGTAATTTTTTTGGTTAGCTCCTCTGTTTATGACTTTCAGATCCTATTACACTAATTCCTATTATTTAAAACAGCCTCCAAATATTAAAAATTTATTTTTATTTTTCGACATAATTTATAATTTTGTCGAATGAAATCTGATGCAAATTTTGAGATGGTAAAAGAAAACATTGTGAAGGCTTCGAAAGAAGTTTTCCGGCGTTACGGCTACACGAAAGTGAACATGGATGATATTTCCAAAGCATCAGGAAAAGGCCGTAGCACTATCTATCATTACTTTGGCAATAAAACCGAAGTTTTTGAGGCATTTGCCATTACTGAGTTTACGGGTATTATTCAATTAGCGAAAGAGAAAATAAACCCGAAAGCCTCCTTAGCCGAAAACCTGCTTGCTTACAATCTTGTAAAGTTGAAGCGGTTAAAGGTTTTAACTATGGAATATGCTAATATAATGAAAGACCTGAATGAGCAGGAACAATTAGTATTCACGCTTAACCGTTTGCTATTGCAGGAAGAATTTGAAGCGGTGAATGGTATATTTACTCTTGGCATAGAAAAAGGAGAAATCGCTAAACTTCATCAAGAGGATAAGAAGTTTCTAGTGGAAACCCTGGTTATTGCCTTTCGTAGTTTTGAACAGGAAATAATTCTCTTTAATGGCATGGGTGGGTTGGAAAACCGGCTTAAGTGGCTGGTAGATATCCTTATAAAAGGATTAAAGTAAAATTTTTTCCTTAAAAATCGACAAAAATACATATTTTGTTAGAATGTTTAAAAAATATTTATTACATGAAACTACTGAAAAATCCCTTAGCAGCCATTTTAATTGTAGTTGGCTTGCTCAATAGTGCTTGTCAAAAGAATCAGGAAAAAGTTAAGACCATTGAACCGGTGCGGGTAGAAACAGTGGCGTTGGCGAACGCCCAAAACCAAGGCAGCCACCTGGAATATACCGGTACCATCCAGGCCAACAAAGTGGTGCAACTAAGTTTCCTGGTATCCGGCAATGTAACTTCCGTACCCGTGGCAGAAGGGCAATTTGTCAAAAAAGGACAACTTATTGCCACCGTAGATGAAACCGCTTACCGCAGCCAGTACGAAGTTCAGATGGCCCAGGTAAGATTGGCGGAGGAAAATTATAAACGAATTGCAGAAGTTTTCAGGAAAGGCAGTATTGCCGAAATCAGGATGCTGGAAGCCAAATCGCAATACGACCAGGCTCGTTCGGCGGCCCGGGCTACTTACCAGAACATTGCCCATACCAAACTTTATGCCCCCCAAAGCGGGTATATCGGTGCTAAAAAAATAGAAGCCGGTTCGTTGGCGGCTCCCGGCGCACCGGCGGTGCAGATACTGGATATTTCCCGCGTCAGCGTAGCTGTACCCATTCCGGAAGCCGAAATAAATACGTACCAAAAAGGAGATAAAGCCCAAGTAACGGTGCCAGCATTAGGCAATAAACAAATAGAGGGAACGGTGGACGAAGTAGCCGTACTGGCCGCGGCTGGTACTCCCAATTATACGGTTAAAATTAGTTTACCCAACCCCAGTGAAGAGCTAAAGCCCGGTATGGTTTGCAATGTAGCCTTTCAGAATAACTCAGACGGCAACGCCACGGCTACTGCCGGCCAGCTGATTGTGCCGGTAGAAGCCGTGCAGGTAGACGTGAACGGGCAAAATTATGTGTACGTTGCCAGTGCCGACGGCAAAATGGCGTTGCGTAAAACCATCCAGACCGGCACTTTATACAACAACGGCATCCGGGTAACCAAAGGGCTTCAGGGCTCCGAAAATCTTATCACCTCCGGTTATCACAAATTAACTGACAGCACCGCCATTCAAATTGTGCGGTAAACAGCCTTCCGATTTATTTATGAAAGAAAATAGAAATATGGTGGAATGGGCCATGCGGTATAAGGCTCTCCCGCTTGCCCTTGCCACAGTGTTGGTAGCCTTGGGCATTTATGCCCTTTTTAATATGCCCCGCAACGAATTTCCGAGTTTCACCATCCGGCAAGGCGTAATTGTGGGTGTTTATCCGGGAGCGTCATCAGAGCAGGTAGAACAGCAACTGACCAAAAAAGTAGAAGAATACCTTTTTAGCTTTAACGAAGTAGATAAAACCAAAACCTATTCTTATTCCCGTGATGGCATAATGTACATTTTCGTGGAAGTAGCCGCCCAGGTACAGGCCAGTGACACCAAAGATTTCTGGAATAAGCTAAAAAACGGGACCCTTTTACTAAAAGCTCAGTTACCCCAGGAGGTTTTAGGCCTTGTGGTGAACAGTGAGTTCGGCAGCACCTCGGCGGTACTGCTGGCCGTAGAATCCAAAACCCGGCCTTACAAAGACTTACAGAAACACGTGGAGGAAATGGAGGATGAGTTGCGGGGGATTGGTAGCCTGGCCAGAATTACCCGGGTGGGTGCCTTAAACGAACAAATCAGCATTTATGTAGATAATAACAAGCTGATTAATTACGGCATAACGTCGGGTTCGCTGATGCAGGCTTTGCAGAAGGAAGGCGCCATTAATCAGGCGGGCAGCCTGAACGGCGACGTAATTGACCGGCCTATTCATTTAACGTCCTTCTTTAAATCGGAAGCCGACCTGGCCGACCAGATTATCCAGAGTAATGCCAACGGCAATGTGGTTCGCCTGCGCGATATTGCCACCATCAAACGGGAATACGAAGACCCCGAATCGTATGTAACCGCTAATGGCACCAAATGCATTGTTATCTCCATGGAAATGGCGACTGGGAACAATATTGTGCATTTCGGGGAAGAAGTAGAAGCGCGCCTGCAGCAAATACAAAGTAAACAGCCTGCCGATATCCATATCACCAGGCTGGCCAACC
The DNA here is from genome assembly GCF_000473365.1 of Adhaeribacter aquaticus DSM 16391. Taxonomy (GTDB): domain Bacteria; phylum Bacteroidota; class Bacteroidia; order Cytophagales; family Hymenobacteraceae; genus Adhaeribacter; species Adhaeribacter aquaticus. The sequence goes on along the minus strand of NZ_AXBK01000003.1, from coordinate 16,609 downwards.
AGCCGGAAGTAGTAGATGAGTCTATTTCCCACTTTATGCAGGAGTTTGGCTTTGCCTTGGTGGGGGTAATTATTGTGACCCTCTTGCTCCTGCCTTTCCGGGTAGCTTCGGTAGCGGCAGCTACTATTCCGATTACCATTGCGGCGACGCTCGCTATTATGTACCTGCTGGGCTACGAACTAAACACGGTAACGCTGGCGGCTCTTATTATTGTGCTGGGAATTGTGGTAGACGACCCGATTGTAGTCATTGACAACCATGTCGAAAAGCTCGACCACGGCTTATCGGTTTGGAAGGCGGCCGAAAGCAGCGCCGTTGAATTATTTCCGTCTGTATTTACGGCCACCCTGGCCATTGCCGCCACCTTCGCCCCGCTCATGTTTTTTATGGAAGGCGTAGCGGCCGATTTTGTGGGCATGTTCCCCTTCACTATTATTATCGCCTTATCGCTGTCGCTGATTATTTCCATGCTTTTGGTGCCGTATTTTAATACTTTGTTCATTAAGAAAGGGCTAAACCACGGCAACTCCCCTACTGGGAAACCATCTATGCTGGACCGGGTGCAAAAAGTGTTCGACCGCCACATCAGCAATGCCATCAATCATCCGGTCTTAACGACCCTTTTCGCGGTTCTTTCGGTGGTGATTGGAGCAATATTAATGGCGCTTTTGCCGCAGCAGTTGTTCCCGAAGGTAGAGCGCAACCAGTTTGCCATGGAAATTTACCTGCCGCAGGGCTATAACCTGGCGCAAACCGACAACGTGGTGAAAAAGATGGAAAACATCATGGCCCAGGACGAACGCATTGTTTCGTATACCAGTTTTATCGGTACGGCTTCTCCCCGTTTCCACACGCTTTATGCGCCCAACCTGCCGGCCGAGAACTATGCCCAAGTACTGATTAATACCACTACCCAGGAAGCTACCGAAGAAATTTTGGGGGAATACGAAATCAAATACAGCAATATTTTCCCAACGGCCTATGTCCGGATGAAACAGCTTACCATGGTACCCACCCCGGCGCCCATTGAAGTGCGCATTTCCGGCAACGATATAGCGGTGCTTAAAAATATAGGTGAACAGGTAACAGAAATAGGGAAAAAGCAGCTTGGCATTACCTGGGTCCGGACAGATTATGAGGAAATGAAGGAAGGCATCCGGCTGGAGGTGAAGCACAACGAAGCGGCGCGTTTAGGACTAACCAAAGAAGATGTGGCCAACATCGTGGCCATGAATATGCAGGGATTGCCGGCTACCCAGGTGTGGGAAGCCAGCTACCCGTTAGACGTGAAAGTAAAGACCAGCGAAGCGGTAAGAAGCAGTACTAATGCTTTGCTGGACTTGCGGATTCCGGTGCAGCAATCGCAAACTGTGGTGCCGCTGCGTCAGGTAGCCCAAATTGCGCCCGAATGGCACCAGGGCCAGATTGCACGCCGCAACGGGGTTCGCACCCTGACGGTGCGCATGGACATGACCAAAGATGCCGTAGCCAACAACATCCTAGGTCACATTCAACCCGCTATCAAAGCTTTAAACGTACCCGAAGGCGTGAGCATCAGCTATGGCGGCGAACTGGAAATGCAGGAAGAAAATATTTTACCCATGGGGCTTTCGTTGGGTATGAGCGTAGTCGTTATTTTCCTGATTTTGGTTTGGCACTTCAAGCGCATCAAGCACGCCGTGCTTAGCCTGACCACCATGTTCCTAAGTATACTGGGCGCTTCCGTGGGCTTAATGTTGATGCAATACCCCTTTGGCTTTACTTCTTTCTTAGGATTACTGGCCTTGTGCGGTATTGTAGTCCGGAACGGTATTATTCTGATTGACTTTGCCGATGAACTCCGGGAAAAAGAAGGATTAAGTGTGAAAGAAGCGGCCCGGGTAGCGGCGGAGCGCCGGATGCGGCCTATTTTCCTGACTTCTTCGGCCGCCGCCGTGGGCGTTATCCCGATGATTGTCAGCCGCTCAACCCTGTGGGGGCCGCTGGGCACGGTAATTTGCTTCGGGCTACTGGTTTCTATGTTGCTGACGCTTTTTGCCTTGCCTACTTTGTACTGGTTGGCTTTCCGCAAAGAAGATGCTCATGCCCCTGAGAATAACGTCACCCCTGTGCCCGCCATTTAACTATATTATACCCATTATGAGACTTATTTTAATAAATATATTTATGTGCCTGACCTTACTGGCGCAGGCCCAGGAGCATACCATTACTCTGGATAAAAGTAAACAGACCGCTCTAGCCTACAGCACGGCCATTAAAAACGGAAAGTTAGATATTGCTTCGGCCGAAGCCGATGTGAAAGCAGCTAAATCAGCTTATCTACCCTCGGTTAGTTTGACCGGGGTGGGTGTCTATGGTTTCAAGGATTTGATTGGTGCCATGCCGCCTTTGCTGGAACGGGGGATTAACAACTTTTATTTCGCCGGGGCCAGCGCTACCCAACCGCTGTATGTAGGCGGTAAAATCAGAACCGCTAATCAGCTGGCGGCCCTGCAACTGGAAGTAAATAAAATCAGGGCCAAACAATCGCTGGATTCAGTCTTGCTGGTAACAGAGCAAAAATACTGGAATCTGGTCAACATTCAGGAACAGCACAAAACCCTGGTGGCAAACGAAAAGCTATTAGACGGTATTCTGAAGCAGCAGAATGATTTATTGGCTTCCGGCCTGATTGCCCGTAATGACCAGTTAAAAGTAAAAGTGCAGCGCAGTAGATTACTGCTGAACAAAAGCAAGCTTGAAAACGGAAAGAAACTGGCCTTACTGGACTTCTGCGTGTACGTGGGACTTCCGTACGATTCACTTTTAGTAATGCAGGATACGTTTATAACTACCTTGGTGCCTGCTTTGGCCGCTACGGTTCCGGATACTTCCTTAACGGAGAATGATTATTACCGGCTGCTGCAAAAAAGTCTGGAAGCGGAAAAACTACAAACCAAACTAACCCGGGCCGATTTACTGCCTGCCGTATCGTTTGGTGTGAATGCGGCCCAAATCGGAAGTGTGGATAGTGGCCTGGGCAATAGTTTCATGCCGATAGCGATGGGAACAGTAAGTGTACCTATTTCGGATTGGTGGGGCCAGGGAAAGCAGAATATGAAAAAACGCGCCATCAGCGAACAAAAAGCCCAACATAATTTTGTATCGGCCCAAAACCAGTTGAAAGTAGGCATCACCAAAGCCTGGTATGACCTGACCGATGTCCGGAAAGAGATTCTGTTTGCGAAGGAAAACCTGGAACTTGCCCAGGAAAATCTTAAAGTAAGCCAGGATAATTACGCCAGCGGCCTGATCGGAATTACTGAATTAATGGGCGCCCAGACTTCTTACCAGGAGGCATCCAGTGCGCATGTTAATGCTTATGCTAATTTTCAGCTTAAAGCAACTGTTTACCAGTATTTCACCGGAAGTTTAAACGGAAAGATAAAATAAACCATTTAAATTCTTTTTACTTATTTCAAAATGCCACTCACTATGTTAAATATTACTGCCAAAGATACTTTTCAGCTAATGAAAACTGAATGGACTATTCCCGCCGATTTCAATCATGTAAAGAAAATAACCTTAAAAAACCTTAACTTAACTACGCAAGATATAAACTGGTTTTTAAACGAATTAGAATGGAAACACGCAGTAGAAATCCGGGAAAATTGCATTCCATTGCAACTTACGGTAGAAGCCTTCATTGAGTTGATCCTTGCCCAAAGCAATATACAGGATAAAGCAGCCTGATAAACCTAATATATGCTTATGCCTGTACTATTCATAGCTGGTATTTTTTACTCTGGGACTGGCACGTCATAGTATAATAGTTTAGTTGAATCCCAAAGTAGATTGTAATGCCGCCTCTTGCTTTTTAAGATTGTTTAGTCAGTCCTAAGTTTAACCAGACAACAGGTAAAATTTTAGTAGTTGCTTTTGCGGTTATTTATGGAATTTTGGACATATTAAAGCGTTTTATAGTAGTACAATTTAACTTTTTTTCTTTTCCTACCTTACCTGTCCGTTTCTATTAGACTACATTTAAGCTTAATAAAACAACTAACATGATAAACAGTATATTACGTTGGATGACCAATCGCTCTAAATAGTCTATTTGAACTTATAACGAAGCGATTAACAAATTTTTTAAACTATTTAAAAAACAAGGATGAGAAAAAGGACATTAGGAAAAAACGGACCTGAGGTATCAGAAATTGGCCTGGGACTAATGGGCATGAGTGCCTTTTACGGCGACCGGGATAACACCGAAGAATCGGTGGCCACCATCCACCGGGCACTGGAATTGGGTGTCAATTTTTTAGACACCGCCGAATTGTATGGCCCATATACTAACGAAGAGTTGCTGGGACAGGCGATAAAAGGCAAGCGCGATGGCATTTTTATCGCCACCAAATTTGGCGTGATGTGGGGTCCAGAGGGGGCTGTTATTGATGGCAGGCCTGAAACGGTCTTCAAATCGGCAGAAGGGAGTTTAAAGCGGTTGGGCATAGAAACCATTGACCTGTATTACCAGCATCGGATGGACCCCAAGGTGCCCATAGAAGATACCATTGGCGCGATGAGCGAGCTGGTAAAGCAAGGAAAGGTGCGTTTCCTGGGTATTTCGGAAGCGGAACCAGCCCTCATAGAAAGAGCCCACCGAACCCATCCCATCACTGCGGTGCAAACCGAATATTCCTTGTGGACGAGAGATGTAGAAACCAATGGCGTACTGGAAACTACGCGGCGTTTAGGAATAGGATTTGTGCCATATAGCCCGTTAGGCCGGGGGTTTTTAACCGGCGCGATTAAAAGCCCGGATGATTTTGAAGAAGGGGATTTCCGGAGGTTTAATCCAAGGTTTATGGGGGAAAATTTCCAAAAGAACCTGGACATCGTAAAAAAGGTTGAGCAACTGGCAAAAGACAAAGGCATTTCGCCTTCGCAATTAGCCTTAGCTTGGGTATTGGCTAAAGGAGAAGAGCTGGTGCCCATACCGGGAACCAAACGCCGGAAATATTTGGAAGAAAACGTGAAGTCTGTGGAAGTAAATTTAAGTCCAGCAGAAGTATCCGAAATTGACAGCATCTTTCCGCCCGATTCAGCGGCCGGAGAAAGATATTAAAAGTAAATATGTTAATTTACTCCTCTTATTCAACGCGAAGCTGTTTAGAGTTTTTAACTTCCAAATGATTAGGAAGGTAAAACTGTTTGCGAAAACATTTTAAACCTAAAGTTCTAAATTGATAAAAGCTATTTCAAACTGGATCCCTTGCCAACGTCACCGTCTTTAAAGGGATGCCCGTCGACCTTCCGCAGGTAAGTGAGCTCTAGGCTGACATGACAAAAGCCAGTAATTATCTTTTATCGCCGGGCAAATGCTGTTGAACTTTTCAACAGCATTTGCCCCAGATTTTTACTGACAGATGTAGCTTCTTTCTTTAATAAGATTTTTATAGTAGTATAACAAAGGTTAAAGCCTGTAACGAAGTATGGCCTGGTAACCTATGGTCCGTTCATATTTTTTTACAGGCGTATTTTCATTCACTGGTCCAAAAGAAAAGGTTTGGGCCGGTGAAAAGAATACAGATATTTTTTCAGACACATTATAGCCTATACCCAGCCCAAGGCTGCCAGAAAAATAGCTCTTTTTTAAACCTTGCAAACTGTACGTTCTAGCGAACCTGAAACCAAAGAAGTCTGTTTCTGTATCTAATGTGGCACGAGTGAGTAAATTAATGTTAACACCAGCTGAGCCTGTGAAAAACAAACGCCCCATAGTTGAATACTGTAAGGTCAAAGGCACGACCGCATAATTTACTTTGCTTACTGATGGTAATGTTTTCACACTGTCACCTAGCGCAAGTAGCACTCCGCTTATATTTGGTATATAAGTAAACCCTGCCGTGGAGTTATATTTATAGCTAAGAATACTTGTTATGGTAGCAAGCTCCGGCCGCGCAAATATATTTTTTGATTGAATAGAGGTTGTAGTTGAAGAAACCTTCAAGCCACTTTGGATAGCCCAATGTTCTCTGAACTTATATTCTGCCAATACGCCATAAACAAATGAGCTTTTAATTGTTTCCTGCTGCTCGATTACATTCTTATCATCTTCTTTATACCGTTGTACACCTTGTTCTAGTTTATTATCGATTTTATTAGGCGCATAAACTGCGGCAATAGAAAAGTGGCGTTTAAACACCAAGTCCTTCTGCTTAAAAGCAAATTTTTCAGCTATGGTATCTGCAGAGGGCATTTTATTACTTGAAAAAGCCTCTATGGTATCTGCTTTTTCTATCGGGCTATTTATGTTCTGTTGGGGTAAAGGCTTTAACGCATAGTTGTTTTTCTCTCCTAAAGAATCTATAGGCATCTTACCTGGCTGTTCCCCCAAAATGCTGTTGCCTTTAGAAAATGAATCAGCATTTGCATTAGCCTTTTTATTTCCATTTTCTGTGTCTATTTCAGAAAAAATACTCAAAGCCTTTTTCTTTCTTATGGCCAGGCTAAATGACCTGATTTTTCTTTTTTTAGCAGGCAAGGCATTTACTTTATAAGGCTGCTTTCTTTTATCATTCAGCTTTCTTTCTTCTTTTTTTATTGCCTCACTATCTAACTCGCTGTTGTTTCTGCTAAGCTCACCTAGACTAATTTCTGCAACATTACTCTTTCCGGCTACTTTCTTGTTTTTATTATTGGCAGATGCTACTACTTCTTGGACAGATTGTTCCGTAGACAAAGCAACGTTGCCAGGCATGGTCTTACCAATTTGATTTTGCGCAGCTTTGCTGCTGTTTGCTTGCCTACGCTCAGCGTTTAAATTGGGGTAATAGTAAATAAAGCAGCCTACCAACCCGATAATAAATAAAACTGAAAGAAGAGTCCATTTTTTAGGAAAGCTATTATCCTTTCCTATAGTATAGGGGTCTCTGTCTAACTTACTTTCTATTTCTTGCCACGTCTTGTCAGAAGGTAACTCCTGATACTCTTCTATTTTTTCTCTAAAGAGACTTTCAAGATCATTTAAAGATTTTTTACTCATACTGGCGAATGTTTTGTTTTACACCTTATTTTGCCGCATAACCGTTTTCTGCAGTATCTTCTTTGCATCCGATAAATTTGATTTAGACGTACCTTCTGAAATATTCAGGAGAGATGCAATTTCCTTATGCTTCATTCCTTCAAAAACATAAAGATTGAAAACGGCACGATACATAGGCGGTAATTTCTGTATCAATGCAATCAATTCTTTAGCGCTTATTTCCGGTAAAATATACTCCTTATCCTCGATATCTGGTAGCGTTTGAAGGGTTTGGTACTGCATCGGCGATTTAGCCCTTACTTCCTGAAGTGCGCAGTTAACCATTATTTTCCTCACCCAACCTTCTAATGAACCTTCAAAGCGGAAAAGTGAAATCTTCTGAAATACAATTAGAAATCCCTTTTGTAAAACTTCTTCAGCTTCTTCCCTGCTTTTGGTATAGCGCAGGCACACTACTAACATTTTGGGCGCCAATAAAGAGTAGAGCTTACTTTGGCTCTGCCGGTCCCGATTTTGGCAGCCTTCTATCAGTTCTGATTCCAAAAAAAATTATTACCCGTGAAAGTATTTATAGTTCGTATAGGTTGCAAGTAGTTATTGTTATAGATGCTTAACCAGGAGTTTTGGTTGGGTGCCCTGGGAAAAATAGTGAATTTAAATCAGGTGCATGCTAAAATACCTAGTAACCTGAGTCCGATTAAATAAAAGAAGCCCACTTGGTGAGCATACTCTGTTGGGAACTTATAGCCGGTTTCTTTGGGAAAAAGCAGTAGGCAAACAATCCTGAGATAAGGTTAGAGAGAAAACTGGCGATGCACCGATGTCCGGAGTGCTTAATCTGGCAGATATTCTTGTGTTCATCCTTTAAAGGTCCGCTTACACCAGGATTTTATCTTTCAACTCCATCAGGCAGTTCCTCATATTATTACTGATGTTATTTATCAGGTGAATGCCGTCCAGGAAGAGCGCCTGTGCCCTAAATTACTTTAAGAAAAATCAGGCCATTGTACTTCTCTGCCTACAGTCTAAAAAAATATTTCCTGTTCACCCAACCATTTTTTAATTCTCTACATCTATCAGTTTAGACAATCAAACTTTAAATCAAAAACAATAAAACTTTAAAAATTAAAAACATGAAACCCCCTAAAAGCTTAAATTCTCTTTTCTTTTTCTCTGCTTTCATTTTCCTTTTTACTACATCATGTAAAGAAAATTCAGAACCAGCGCCAGAGCCTTCTTTTACCGAAGACGTAGCCGTAGAAATGACAAAACAGGCGCTTACTTTTGAAAGAGGGGGTCTCTTAACCCACTTTGATAATTCTATTAATATTCTTGACCGGTTCCTTACCCCAGAAAACTGTGGAGCCAAAAAGGATACAACGTTAGCCAAGCGCTATTCAGGCCTTACTGGTTCCTCTTCCTATGATTTAAAACTGAACTGGAACCTTACCTGTGTTAATAAGCAGCCTTCAAAGGTGAATTTCAGCTCCAGCGGCGCTTCCGGTTTTGACGGAATAATGCTTGCTTCTGCAGGCAAAACTACATCTGCATTTGAAGTGTCTGGTTTAGAAGCCTCTTCAACGGAGTATTTCATTAAACAGGCAGTGCAGGAAGGAAGTTATACATCCGCCTTTAAAGACCAACCTTTTATCAAAGGAAAAACAATATTAAATTCTACTAATATTGTCATGGATAAAAAGACAAGGAAGATCAAATCAGGTGTCGTTCATCTCAACATAGAAATTGAGCAAAAAAAACCATCTCGCTACCAGGGGCAAGTAACCTTTAATGGCAATAATACAGCTACCCTTATGCTAAACAACGGAAAATCATACACCATTCGCTTATAAAATTATATATCACCGGACTGATAGCTCTACCAAAGCATGAACAACAAGCTCGAATGAGCTTATTTCCTGAAAAAACGCTAAAACGCATCCTTAACTTATTTCACACTTAACCCTGCCCATAAATGGGTCTCTACTTATAAAAACCAATAAAAATGAAAATAAATTTGACATCCTTGATTCTTGCCCTGTTTTTTCTTGCTTCATGTGAGAAGAATGCTTCTGATACTGAGCCTAAGCCAGAGCCTAAGTCGGAGCCTAATTACATGCCCATGACAGCGGGGAGCACCTGGTCCTACCAAACCAGCCTGGGGACTTCCTACACGCTAACGGCTACCAACAAAGACACTACCGCTTCTGGCAAGACCTTCAAAGTATTTACCAGCACCGACGGACAGAACAGGTACCGTTTAAAAAGTGCGAATGAGTATTACCAATTAACCGTTATTCCGGGATTAGCGCCTAATGGCTTCTCAGAGCTTTATCTGAAAGATAACCAACCCGTAAAAGCGACCTGGAAATCATCTTTGCCTATTAGTATTCCCTCTATCCCTATTCCGCTAACAGCGGATTTAAATTATGCCATAAAAACCAAGGACACTACGCTTACGGTAAATAATAAGATATTCACAAAGGTAATACGGGTGCGGTTAAATGTTTCCATACCTACTATTGGTTCGTTAGGTGGGGGCGATTTCTATTACGCAGACAAAGTAGGACTGGTGCAAAGTAATTTCAACCTGTCTCTGCAGGGTAGCAAAATTGTAAACCAATCAGAAACCCTTACCAATTACACAATTAAATAAACCTCTCACAAAAACATTTAGAGCTTGTTTACAGTTGACTTTTACCAGCGAAAACGGCCAGGAAAAGGCTCTAGGCAGGGATTTTTTAGCAGTGTAGCAGTGCTACGAGGTGCTAAAATTGCAAACGCAGGGTTCCTCCATGGTTGTTTGCAGCGCAAAAAAAGGAATGTAAACAAGCACTTTGGTTTGCTTTCAGGTATTAGGTTTATGAACAAAAAATTTACACTTTTCCTATTTCTTTCGTTGGTGCTTAGCTATAGTTCCTTTGCCCAGATTACCATCAGCACCGACTCTGTACTGCAAACCGGGACATGTGCCGGTTCGCAGGTTATTGTCAGGTTCGCCACCAAGGGCACTTTCCCTAGGTTTGGAAACACTTTCACTGCCCAACTCTCTAACAAGTGGGGACAGTTTACTAATCCGGTAAATATTGGAACTACAAATTTTAACGTGGGCCTTATTATGGCTACCCTGCCCAAAAATGCACAATTCGGTTTCCTTTACCGGATACGTGTTGTTTCCAACAACCCGGCGGTTATAGGCAGTGCATCGCCCAATACCGTTATTATTACAAGTACTGCTTTGACAGCTACTATTAATACGCCCAATGGAACCGAATTATGCCCTGGCGACAGTTTAACCCTAGAGGCATTTTTGCCTAATGCCACCTACCAATGGTCAACGGGCGCTAAAAGCCAATCTATAAAAGTAGGCCAACCCGGCTCTTATTGGGTTAAGGTAACAGACCCCTTAGGTTGTAACGCCAGAGACACGGTAGTAGTGAAAACCAAGGCAAGTTGTTTGATTACCAGTATCTCTGACGAGACCCAATCCCCTTCTACTATTTCTGTTTTTCCGAATCCGGCAAGCGCCTCCGGAAAAATCATTATAAAAGAGGTGCCGCCAGGGTACAGCAAGGCCCAATTAATCGATATGCAGGGAAGGAACCGCGGAACAGTTCCGGTAAGTAGCCAAGGTCAGGTATTGTTACCGACAGTGCTGCCACCCGGGGTGTATCTGTTGAGTTTGTTGAAAAAAAACCACGTAAAGAATATAGGCAAACTTCTTATCCAATGATGATAAGCATTTGGGTGAGAATACAAGATGGAATTAAAATTTCGCCAGAATATACTTTGCTAATGCATTAACGGTGGTAGTTCTCTGCTTGGTTATCGCATAGCTACTTTAGCTTCGCCATTAATTTTTTAGAAAATATCGATGAGAAAACGCACCATAATACGGAATCTATTTAGACTCCAGATATATTCTAAACTATCTTATTTAGCACCTATTTTCCGCTCGGCTTTTATACGGGCGAAATAATCTTTGGCTGCCGCCATTCCTTGGGCGAGAGGAAAAAGCCGCAGGCCATGGTAGGGATAGCCAGGAGCACTATTGGGTTCGGACAGTAGTGGCTAAAGATTTTAATAAATGAGGAAGCTTTTGCAATTCTTAACAGTATTTTATGGTTTATTATTGTTTTTACCGTTTTCAGAAACAGCTGCCCAACAGAGAACGGACAGTGTGCAGCATTATTTTAAATCACTTGTAGAAGTGCCGATCCAATTTGGTATTGGCTATGAAGTTCGAGTTTCTAAAAGACTTTCTGCAAATTTTCAATTTGGGGTTCTTACAGAGCCACATTCTTCTATCATCCTTTTTTCAATGAAGCAACTCGGAGCTGAAAAAGATGTAGTGCTGATGATTGACAACGCCTTTGAATCTGGGCTTGTTTTAGAAGCAGGTATTAATTACAATTTTAAAAAAAATTATGTTGGCGGGTTTCTGCAGCAGATTAGTTTAACTGGAAAGGAAACACAAAATAAGTTGATTGAACTTGCAACAGGTATACGGTTTCCAACAAGTCCATTCAATCGAAACCCATCATTATCTACATTAAAATCAAATTTGTTGCAATTAGGGGTATTATATGGAAACCGTATTCCTATAAACCTCAAAAATACGGAAATCCATTTAGAACTGGGCATGAGTATGAATGTAAGGTCCAACAGTTCACTTTCACCGGCACTTCCTACACTTAGCGAAAGAGTGGATGTTTACCTGAAGGACGTGTACCGGGAAAATGCTTATGTTCCCAGCATCCAGGTTGCCTTTGTTTATACTATCAGTAAGAGATGATTTCTGAAAGCTTTTCAAAAGCTGCAACCGCTAAAAATAAATAATCAGTGCTAAACCAAATTAATTTTTAGAGGGTGTGTTCGCCTCATTTACCTTTTCATACTAACTGGCCAGTTTCAGTCTGGCTGTTCACATCTAACTCTGCTAGTATTGCTGCTTAATTCCCGCGTTCATATTAAAATAGGAAAGGCTAAAATGAGAAAATAGCCCAGCCTAGATGGCTGGCAGCGGGCCCGGTTGAGCAGTCAACAAGGGAGTAGAGGTCATGCTTCTAAAGCCTTTACCACCTCCTGGCTTAAGGGAGAAACGGCCGGGCCGAAGTAATGGGTTAGTACCCCGTTTTCATCGATCAGGTATTTACTGAAATTCCATTCGGGCTCCTGGACATTCCATCCATTTTGCTCGGAATGGGTAAGCCATTGGTATATGGGATTCTGCTCTTTACTTTTTACCACGCTGCTTTTCTTTACCAGAGGAAAGCTAACGCCATAATTTAGCTGGCAGAACCGGGCAATATCGCTGTCATTGTTTTTTTCCTGTTCCTTAAAGTCATTGGACGGAAAGCCCACGATCACCAGCTTGTCCTTTAATTGTTCGTGCAGCTGTTGCAGCTCTTCATACTGCCCGGTATAACCGCAATTAGAGGCGGTATTTACCAATAGTACCTTCTTGTTTTTAAACTCGCTGAAATCTAGTGGCTGACCGTTGTTTTGAGTACTCCTGAGCTGGTAAAAAGGCACTTTAGGCCTGGTGCCTTGCTGGTTGTTCAGGATAGAGCCTTTTCCACCCACATTCTTGGTTAAGCGCATGATCAGTGGGTAAAGCTTTTTTAAGATAAGTTGTTTGAATGTCATAATTATATTTTTAAAAATGTATTTAAGCACCCAGTTAATTGGGTATATGTTTCCTGAGTAGCCTGTTTTTCCCGAACCGAGTTCTTCAATTCTATGGTCAGTGTCGGGTTATGGTTAAATCAATTTTTAGTCGCCGCTACAGCTGTTTCCACTTAGTCCTTTAGTTTTTCAGGCTTTAGAAGGCCTTTGTGGAAAGCAAGTAACTAAGAAAGGTATTCGAAAAAGCCGTGGAGAAAGTTAACATGGTAGAAAGACTTTAAGGTCTGGCTCATGGCGATGCCTGGTTGGAATTTAAAGGGTATGGGCTGTAAAATTATTTGTAAGTTGTACAGACTTATCCCAGAGCTTTTGTGCGTTGTCGTTGTTGGCCTGAGGATTCTTTCTGCCCGGCCTTTTTTTATAATAGTATTCTCCCTCTCTCCAGGCCTGTTCTCCGGTAATGAACCAGATAAGGGTATCGGCTCCTTTTTCAGGAGAAATCATAAATAAATTCTTAAGCATTGAATTATAAAACCACTTAGCCAGGCTGCTTCCTTCCCGGGCGAAGCCTGTTCTAACAACACCGGGATGGAAAGATGTCGCCCGAACGCCTTTAAAGCGCCTGTTGATTTCCATGGCATGGAGGATGTTCATTAACTTGGCAGTTCCGTAGGCTTTCATGGCGCTGTAATTCTTTTGATTCTCCAGGTCGTTAAAGTTGATTTTACCAACAACATTGGCATAACTGGAAGTATTGATTACAATTGCTTTCGATTCTTCCAGGCGTTCCTGCAGCAGTTGGGTGAGCAGAAAGCCGGAGAGATGATTTACCTGCAATGTCATTTCATGGCCATCTTCTGTGATGCGCCTATCGGCGATAATGCCTCCAATATTATTGACCAGAAAATCGATTTTAGGATATTTATTTAGCAATTCCTGTGCAAAGCGGCTTACATCAGAGAAGCTGGAATAATTTACCAGGTAATAATCGCAGCCCAGTTCAGTGGCGATTATTTTAGTATCGGCAGAGCGACCGGTAATCACCAGATTCGCTCCTTTTTTAGCCAATATCCTGGCAGCGGCGGCACCTATTCCTGAGCTGCCGCCGGTAATAACGATCGTTGTATCTTTAAGTTCGTTGTTCATGCTTAATTTCTTATCGGTACCCTCAATACGCGATAATTGATTTTAGTTTTTAAAATCACAACTCATGCAACGGGTCGTGCCAGTGAGTTGGTTTCTGGACTTATTCCTGTATTTGATCTATCATCTTACTGAGGATAGCGTGCAACTGAGGAAGATCGGAAGATTCTGTATTCACTGCCTGCATCAATTGGTCTGGGATGCAGGAGGCTTTCTGCTTTATTTTTCTTCCTTCGGTTGTCAGGCTGATTTCCACAACGCGCTCATCAGTAGTGCTTCTGCTTCTGTTGAGCAGGCCCTTTTGTGCTAATCGTTTTAACAGAGGGGTAAGCGTTCCGCTATCGAGCATTAATTGTTCACCCAGGACTTTAACAGTTGTCTGTTCCTTTTCCCATAACACCAGCATTACCAGGTATTGCGGATAGGTAAGTCCTAGCTCTGCCAGTAATGGTTTGTACAGAGTTGTAATGTGCCTTGAAAAAGCATAAAACTTAAAGCACAGCTGATTTCTAATTAATAGCTTTTCCATTTGCCTGTAAATATATTGCAATTAAATTTTATAAAATTAAATTGTGCAAAATTTAATTTTATAAAACCGATCAGGTTTTAATTTTTCTGTACTACCTTGCAGTCTGCCAGGAACTCTGAATGTTGGTACTGTTGCTGCTTAGCTGAGTGATTATCTGCTGCAATTGGCTGGTGCCGGGGTTAAAGAAACCCTCCAGGTTTATTAGAATATACTATAACGAATGAGTATCATAGGAATTATTGCAGGTATCCTTAGTGTGCTGGTAGGGGTGGTTTATCTTTTCATGCAACAGCCCCAGTTTGGGAAAGTGCCTTCAGGGGAAAGGTTGGCCCGGATACAGCAGTCACTCAATTATAAAAATGGTCAGTTCCGGAATTTAAGTCCTACCCCTATGCTCACGGAAGGCTCCAGCTACTTTTCCATGATGAAGGAGTTTGTTTTTGGCGACCGGGCAGGCAGGGTGCCTTCCGGTAGTTTGCCAAGCAGAAAGGTTGATCTGTTACAACTCGATCCGGCCGAAGATATCCTGGTGTGGTTCGGCCACTCCTCTTATTTTATGCAGCTGGAGGGAAAAAAAATACTGGTTGATCCTGTCCTGAGCGGAAGTGCCTCACCCGTAAAATTCACTACCCGCAGTTTTAACGGAAGCGACGTATATACCACCGAGGATTTTCCGGAAATAGATTACCTCTTTATTACCCACGACCATTGGGATCACCTGGATTTTGAAACTATGAAGGTCTTGAAAGACAGGGTAATGCATGTGTTCGCTGGTCTTGGCGTTGGTGCCCACCTGGAGCGATGGGGATACAGCACGGCAAAAATTACCGAAAGCGACTGGAATGAAGAGATATTGCTGGGAGGTGGATTCAGGGTGAATACGGCTCCTGCCCGGCATTTTTCCGGGAGGGGCTTGCAAAGAAATACTTCTTTATGGATGTCATTCATCCTCAATACACCCACCAAAAAAATATACCTGGGAGGAGACTCCGGTTATGATACACACTTTAAAAGCATAGGAGAACAGTTTGGACCTTTTGACCTTGTAATACTGGAAAACGGCCAATATGATAAAAGCTGGAAATATATTCATATGATGCCTGAAGAGGTGGTGCAGGCTGCAGTGGACCTTCAGGCGAAAATGATATTCCCCGGGCATTGGGGGAAATTTTCACTTTCGAATCATGCCTGGAATGAACCTATCATCCGCCTGACAGAGGAGGCTCGTAAAATCAACCTGCCAGTGTTGCATCCCCTGATTGGAGATAAGGTCATTTTAAATGAAGCCGTTTCAAATGCCGGTTTCTGGTGGGAAAATATTCAGTAGGTTCCAGCCACTTTTCCCTTAAATGGCAGTGTTAGTTGAAAGCTCCCTTGCCTGGGAATGGAGGCTATAACCTTATCAAAAGCCAGATAAAGTTGGCTTGTCTGCTGCTTCTTTGTCAAAGGCTCTGCTTTTCCGGGCTGGTTGCCCGCAATAAAAACTAAAAGTGCAGCGCATTAAATTACTACTCAACAAAAGCAAACTGGAAAACCAAAAGAAAATGGTCTTGGAATTTATTTAGCAAAAGGCCATTCTAAAGCCTAGGATCTAGTAGGGAAATTTTGGTTATGAATATTTAATTGAGTTGCCTTCACAACCTCAGCGGATAACTCCTTTGCTTTTGTCTCGCGTGCTTGGTTCTTAGAAACCACCCGGGCGGATTTTTGTAGACGGGTCTTTGCCAAGGCTTGTGCAAAGGAGGTTACTATAGACTCGTATTCGGCTTCATCCAGTGTAGGGTCAATGGTGGTTTTACTGGCATCAATTAAAAGGTTTTTCACATCATAATTCCGAATAAATTCTATTATTATTTTTAGTGTTTCTTTTAGTTAAGGCTATAAATATTCTACGGTATTATGCCAAATAACTGATAAAATATCTGTACTTGGATCATATTCAAAGGTAACTTAATTTTGGTAAAGAATCATTTTTATCTAAATGGTATTCAAATGTATAGAAAGAATAAATAAACTAAGGGCTTAATTTGTTTATTCTTTTTTGAATTAATGTCCGTTTCAACTTCTGCTTATCTATCTTCATAGGGTTAATATAAATAAAAAAAGGTAACCCGCCTGGCTACATTCTTTTATCTGTACCTTATTTAATACTATATCGATAACTTTATACGAACGTATAAAAAATAGAATAATCAAAAAAACCTGGCTGTTTCCAGTAAAAATTAAATAAAATATATTTTTAATTATATATTTGAATCAAAAATAAAGAGTTCCCTTAACATCCC
>NZ_KI421517.1:4818601-4833585 GCF_000473365.1 Adhaeribacter aquaticus DSM 16391 | reverse complement strand
CCATTAGCATGGTTAGTGGCAACCAATCCGGATATACAGGAAAAGATGGTAACCAATCCAAGTGCGCACTCAGAGGATGCGCTGGATCAGGATATCAGCTATGTGGTAACCGTGGAGATTGTCAAGTTCAGTGTGCCAGTTAATACTAATGTACAACCATGAAAATTCCCTTAACTCAAGCTATTATATGAAAAAAATTTTAGACTTATTATTCCTGACAGCCATAGGCTCCTTACATAATTGGGTGCTTTGGATAATCCTGGGGGCTATTGTTACCCTAATTCTGGAAGGCAACAGCAACGACGGCTTTGCCAATACGACGCAGGCAGTGATTGTTGCCAGTGTTGTGCTGGCTGTGTTATCCGCTATTTACAATTTAAAGCGGATAAAATGATACTAACCATCTACGCTACGCTATTGCCTTACCTGTTTTTGCCCTACATCTATTGGGATTCCCGACAAGACTACAAGGCAATATTAGCCGATGGCAGTAAAGATTCTTTACGGAGTAAGTGGCACCGGCAAGGTGCTACTATCCGGATGGCTGTAATTGCTGGCTTTTGTTTACCTCTGGTGGCTAATAGTCTACTGTCTTTTTGGGCAGGAGAACTACTATTATTCTTTGAGTTCTGGCTGGTGTTTGACTTGCTGCTGAATATACACAGGGGCAAGTCCTTGTTGTACGTTGGCCAGACTGCAGCCATTGATAAGTTCTTCAGAAGGTTTAATCACCATGAAGTAGTAATGCTAACGGCTAAACTGATTGGCCTTTTTATCTCTTTCTATTTATTCTACAATGCCACAATACACTAAAACCTTAACCATCCAAATTCAGCGCCATTGTCCGGCTAATGGGATATTCTTACGCTGGTTAAATCCGATCTGTGGCTGGGATGGCTGGCTCTTTACGGGCGATACCGATGAAGATGCAGCCGAAGGCGAAAGCAGTTACTACTTACCAGTGGGCGCAAGAGTAGAAACGGTTTTAGCCAAACAGGTAAACGATGGCTTAACCGTGAGAGCTGGTAACCTGACCAACGATCAGGCCCGGGCTATCCGGTATATCCAGAGTTCTCCTAGGGTGCAACGGGTGCATGCAGATGGCAGCATTCAGGAGGTGAAGCTACTCAGCTATAACGATAAGATTATTGCTGGTGCTGATAAGCGGCAAAGCATCCAGTTACAAATTGATTTAGGCAAACGCAATACCCAAACGAATTAAAACTATGACAGCATCAGAAGCAAAGGCAATAGCCCATGAAGTAGAAAGGAATGATCCATTAACCTCTTTATTCGATACTATTAAAACGCATGCAGAAACAGGGCAATACAATATTTTTTACGAGGATGGTCTTTCTGATATAAAGATTGAAACCCTTAGAGGTAAGGGTTATAAAGTATCCGGAATGAGGTCTTATTTAAGAATTAGCTGGGAATAATGGCAGACAAACTTATACTGGAAGGGGAAGAAGTAGAACTGGGGGCGGCTGTGGTGGCCATTACGCTACAATCAAACGATATTACCAAACCGGAATCTATTCAGGCTAATTACTCCAACTCTATCCAAATTCCACCTACCCAAAAGAACCGGCGGCTGTTAGGCTTTGCCGATCAGGTTAATTCCGGCTCCGCAATTCCTTACAAGGTTTTGGATGCCAGGATTTTTAAGGATGGGGTGGAGGTCGTACCGAAAGGCAAAGGTGAGCTGTTAAACGGCTCCTTTGAGCTGGATATTTATTCGGGTAACCGGAATTTCTTTGACCAGTTAGGAGATAAATCTATTCAGGATTTAGACTTGTCCGAGTTCAATCATACCTGGAACTTTGGCACTATCCAGCACAATGCAGCAAACAGCAATTGGCAGCAAGGGTATGTGTATGACTTATACGACCGGGGCAAAGGAGTAAACCTAAACGCGGTAGATTGTTTCAGCTTGTACCCGTCCGTATTTGCCCGGCAGGTTTGGGAAAGGATATTCAAAGAGGCTGGCTTTACCTATACCGGCTTTGAGCACCCGATGCTGGATAAGCTGCTGCTGCCATTAACAGAGTTATTCGAGTTTAATGAGGAGTATAAAAAGGCCCGGCAGTTCCGGGTTACCAATACCGTAGATGGGGTTTATGAGCGGATTGCCCATGATACGGTGGTAGTTCGCTATAATTCGGTAAAGTCAGGTTATGGCGTAGATACCAATGGGGGTTTCCAGTTAGCTAATTCCCGGTATGTGATTGATCAGCCAAGGATCATGACCTTTAGTGCTGGTGTAAGAGTTGGTTTAAGAACCTTATCAGGTAGCCTGGAAGGGAAGTTATCCATTCGGGTAAATGATCAGGATATAGCGGCTTCTGCTTTCACTAATCCGATTGGAGATCATGAGGTAAGATACCTGACCGTTTCCAGTGAGCCAAGATTAATGATGCCTGGAGATGTAGTAGAAGTAAAGCTTCGGGTAGGTGATAATACAGACCTTCAGGTACAGCCCAGATGGTATATCTATTACAATGCAACCGGCTCAGAAACCCCTTACTTTTCCGGTACCGTCTTAGGCGAGTTTCCCAAAGGTGGCCAGGTGGAGTTAGCGCAATGGTTGCCCGATATTAGCCAGAAGGATTTTATTAAAAGCATTGTACAACTCTTTGGCCTTACTTTCCAGACTGAGCTATTCCGGGATACCATTAAGATTAACACCTTCTCTAAGGTTATAGAGAACATTCCTAATGCTATTAATATTAGCAATTGGGTGCACCATCCGGAAAGTATCAGGCCCTCGTTTAAGTTCGGCGACTTTGCCCAGGGGAATAAGATTAGCTGGCAGGAAGATGATACGGTTAAAAAAGGCTTTAACAATGGAGAAATCCTGATTGCTGATACTACTTTAGAAGCGGAAAAGGTTATTATAGAGCTGCCTTATGCAGCTACGGAAAAACTAGGAGAACTCTTGTCTTTGCCGATGTGGAAAGCTAAGTATGATACTAACCCGGTGCAATATGATGAGCAAAGCATTAAGCCCAGATTAGTAGTGCAGGGCCCGGATAGTATGCCGTTTACCCTGGTGGAATATGCTGCTAATGGAACGGATATTAAGACCAGCCGCCCTGTAGAAAGCCCGTTAGCTTATCACGTGGATGCTTCAAAGGATTATGACCTGAATATTCAGGAGTACATTATTCCTACTTTCTACCCTACGTTGCTGGCTATCCTGGATGGTACCAAAGTTTTAACGGTGCAGGTAAAAACCCCGGCGCAGTTTATTCAGGACTTTGACCAATCCGTACCTGTTTGGGTGGATTACTGGCAGAACTACTTTTACATCAACAAAATAAACGAATTTATTAATAGTCACTCCCTGACGGAATGGGAGCTTGTAAGATTGTAAATGGCACAGAAACCAGGTGAAGTATTGGTGTTGCATGTGGATACACAACAATACCAGAAAGAAATTGCCGAAGCTACGGCTAAGCTAGTAGTTCTTAAAAA
The DNA here is from genome assembly GCF_000473365.1 of Adhaeribacter aquaticus DSM 16391. Classification (GTDB taxonomy): domain Bacteria; phylum Bacteroidota; class Bacteroidia; order Cytophagales; family Hymenobacteraceae; genus Adhaeribacter; species Adhaeribacter aquaticus. Next base: position 4,830,108 of record NZ_KI421517.1, on the reverse strand, counting down.
CCAGACTGCCTTACTGGATGATGCCATGAAGAAAGGCAACATCACGGTAGATGAATACGCCAAAAGAAGCTCCCAACTGAAAGGAGAAATCCAGGCCACTACCCAGCAGCAAAACGCGCAGATAAAGGTATTAAACCAGTATACCTCCATTAATAAGCATGCAGCCGGATCAGTTGACCAGTTAAAGGCTCAGTTAGCAGTCTTAACCAGCCAATACAACGCGCTGAGTGAAGAGGAACGGGAAAATACCAAGGAGGGGAAAGCATTAGCTAATCAAACTAAAGAAATTAATGATAAGCTGAAAGAAGCCGGTAAAACGGTGGGAGATTTTCGCCGGGATGTTGGTAACTACACCGGGGGTATTTTAAAAGCTGTGGATGGCACGGGCTTGCTGGCAGATGTAACGGCTAAAATAGAAAATGCTCAGCAGGCCTGGAATGCTACCCTAAAAATCACCAAGGCTTCCATAGGTGGCAATGTTTCCGGATTAAAAGCTTTAAAGTTAGCCTTAGCAGCTACTGGTATTGGTGCGGTGGTACTGCTGTTAGGTGGTTTAATCACCTTCCTAACCAGAACGCAGGAGGGTATTGATTTTGTGTCTACTAAAACCAAGGGCCTTACCACTGTTTTAGGGGTGTTAACAGATAAGCTTTCTGATGTTGGGGAAATGATGTTTAATGCTTTCTCCAATCCGAAAAAAGCGTTGCAGGATTTAATGGGGTTTCTCGAAGGTCAGGTAACTAATCGGTTAAAGTCCTTTGGTGTTATTTTGGAAGCTTTACAGAAACGGGATTTTGTAAAACTGAATGACGGTATCATTCAACTAGCTACAGGTATAACAGATGCCAGTGGTAAAACCAAGGCGTTTACCAAAGAGCTTAATGATGTTCGCAAGGCTGGGGAATCTATTGAAAAAGAAAACCAACGCATCCGGGATGCGGAAAGAGCCTTGAATATTGAACGATCTAAATCAAGAGCCCAGATTGAGCAATTAAAATTAGTGGCAGAAGATCAGAGCAAAAGTGAACAAGTCCGGATCAAGGCCGCAAAAGAAGCCTTTGCATTGGAGCAGGCCGGATTAGATAAGGCTATCAAATTACAGAATGACCGGATTGAAAATATCAAACGGGAACAGGCTCTTACCAAAAACCTTACAGAAGATAATAATAAATTAGCAGAGGAGCAGATAAAACTGGAAGAGTTAAGAGAGGAAAGTTTTGGCCGGCAAACGGAATTAAATAACAAAGTTAATGATCTGCAAAAACAAACGCAGCAAAGAATTAAGGAGGCCAGAGATAAACGCACGAAAGAAGAAATAAAAGCAGAGAAAATGGCTATTGAATTACGCATAGCCCAGGCCAAAGAAGGTAGCCAGGAATTATTGGATGCTGAATTGGCTATGCTGGACTTTGAAAAAGAGCAAAAGCAGAAAGCTTATCGGATGGGGACTACGGGTTATTTGTTAGCCCAGGCAGAATACCAAAATGCGGCCTTGAAATTAACCCAGGAACACGCGCAAAAGTTAATTGAGGTAGAGAAAAAGCGGATAGAGGATTTTAAAGCCTTAACTGAAAAAGAATACAACGAGCAAACTAAAAACACACAGGACTTCTTTACCCAAAAGAATACGGAGTTAATCAATCTGCTGAATCAGGGCAAGGTTTCTTTGGATAAGTTTACCGCTAAGGGGATGCAGGATCAACTGGCAGAAATGGAAGCCCAGTTACAGAATGCAAAAGACTATGGGCAAAGCACTATTGATATTGAAAATCAGATAGCCCAGCAACGTTATAACATTAAGAAGTTTGAAGTAGAGCAGGATAAAAAATTAGAGGATACCCGGTACGAATTTGTAACGACCAGCTTAGGAGCCCTACAAAACTTTATCAGCGCAGCCGGGAGCAACTCCAAAGAGGCGGCAGAATTTGCCAAAGCCTTAGCCCTGTTCCAAATCGGTATTGATACGGCCCGGTCCATTTCCCAGATTATTACTTTAGCTACGGCTCTATCTGCTGATAATATTCTATCCGGAGGTTTAGCCGTTCCCATTAAGATTGCTACACTGAGTGCCTCCGTACTGGCTAACTTTGCGCAGGTGAAAAAGATGTTGAGTGAAGAAGTACCAGATGCTCCGAAGTTTGCCAAAGGTGGTAATTTAGGCTATATCCTGGAAGGCCCATCACATGCCCAGGGCGGTATTGGGTTGTATACTCCAAGTGGCAGGAAAGTAGGGGAAGCTGAAGGCGATGAGATAATCCTGACCTCAGGCGTTACCAAAGACCCCGGCTTATTTAGAGCAGCTTCTTTAATTAACCAGTTAGGAGGGGGCAAACCTCTGATGCCTTCCCGGTACATGGCTGATGGTGGCCGGATTAAAGATATGGGTATTGATTATAGGCCAACGCTGGTGCATCAGAGAATGCCGGCGCAAGGAGGGGCAACTGCTAAAGAAATAGCTAAAGAGTTATCCAAGATGAAGATTTACACCCATGTAACCGATGTAAAGAAAGGGTTAAACCGGGTAGAAATGAAGCAAAACAGGACTGATATTTAATCAGTCCTGTGCTATTATTGTTTTACAAACTCGTAGGTCTGTTTATTTTTCTGAGAGGTTTTGGTTACACCATTCTCTTCATAGTTGACATTCTTAGTCTGTTCAATAGACCAGGTCATGTTTGTTTTGTTTAATCTGGTTAAATCAAACCCGGTCTTTGCTCCTCCATTTTTAGATAAGTAAAGGGTGGTTTTGCCCGATACAGTTTCCAACGTATAATCTTGCGTGTCAAAAACAGCGCCATTGGCATTAGCCAAATCAAGTTGCTTTTCTTTGAAGATTGCTAATCCATTACTGTTCTGTGTTTCCTCATACAGCTTAGCCCCAGAAGAGTTGTAGTATTCAGATTTAAGTGAGCTTGATTTCCATGTCCCTTTTACCAGCTCTGCCGGTGTCTGGGTAGCTGGTTTGTTGTCATCATCTTTGGTGCAACTTGAGAAGCCCAACGGCAGCAGGATCAGAAAGGCCAGGATTTTGGTTAGGTGTTTCATGGTGTTTGTTTTTGGTGAAAGGGTGCTAATGTAATGATTTGAATATATTTCTTTTAAAATGTTGCACATTGTACAATTCAATTCCGTATATTAGGGTATGATAACGCTTAAAGAGGTTCATGCCCAGATGGAAAATCTGGATATTAGGCCGGTACAGATTGTTAGGGATACAGGTTTAGAGAAAAGCCAGGTATCCCGGTTGTTATCCGGCGAAAGACCCATGACCAAGCCGGTAAAGGCCATGTTCTTTTATTATTTTAAATATTTAGAAAAGAAGTAAGATGGAAGAGTTTAGAGAATTAAAAGAAATGTTTAGGGATAGTCCAATTTCAGCCACTTTACAGTCGGCATATGTAATCCTTTTAGTATTAGTAATACTTGATGGTTGTTTGGATTCTATAAAGTTGTTTTCTGATTCTTTTATAGTTGGCATTATACTGCCTTTCTTGGTATCGTTTGTATTAAGCAGATTAAGAAAGTCATGAATTTTATTATTTTAAATATTTAGAAAAGAAGTAAATATGGAAGCTAGTGAATTAAGAATTGGTAACTGGGTTAAATGCCCTCATGGTGATGTTCAGATTGAAAGGTTTATAGACCTTGGAGTGCGTTTCATTGATGGAAGTGGTGGCACTTTTAGCTCTATTGATCCTATTCCTTTAACTTCTGAATGGCTGGGAAGATTTGGGTTTGATGTTAGAGATGACAACCCAAAACAAAAGCCCCATTACGAAGGCGATGTATTAATAAATATTGCTGGCTTTGAATTTACAAACAGCATGAAAGATGGGTTTTACTCTTACGGTGTAAATGATGGGAATACTATTCTTTCTTACGTTCACCAACTCCAAAACTTTTACTTTGCGGTCAAAGGTAAAGAACTTGAATTAAAAGAAATAGAAGCCTCCTAATCAAGAGGTTTTTTTATTTCCCGTTCCAGTACACTCTTAGCAATACCCAAATGTCCCTCTGCATTGGCATAAATCTGCTCTATGCTCCGAAGGTGTGAATTAATGGAGTCTATACTGGTTTTAAATTGAAAGTGGTCGATTAAATCCAGCTTCAAAACATCGGGTAATTGCTGCTTAACCTCATCCAGCTTTTCTTTTATTTCACGCTGGTTGCTCTGTACGGTGCCAATTAACTGTAGTAGCTCGTAGAATTGTTCAGTATCCATGCTCATGGCTTAAAGATACTATTATAAATAAATTAACGTATATTAGTGTATGGAAACACGAGAAGAGTTAATTAATGAGATTTGTTTACTTACTGGTTTTTCAGAAGAACAGGTTATAAAATCCTTAGATGAACTGTTTTGCAACCCTTGGAGCGCTTTGCGGTTCGTAGTTTTTATAGGGCGTTTCCCAAACAAGGAAGAGCAAGAATTGATTAATAAAGAAGGTGTTGATAAAATCTGCAAATCATTAACCCTATCTCCAACCTATTAACTAAAACTCAACCCCTCCGCGCCGGGAAACTTCTTATTCTTGACTTCATTTAACCGCTCCTCACTCATCCGGACTAATTCCGGGTACCAGGCAAGGGCATCCTCATAGATAAAAGACCGGATATTTACCAGTTCAGTAGTGCCGGTTTTAAGCCAGATTTCTCCCCAATATTCTCCATCGGGCATCCAAAAAAGGTGTACGTCTGCTCCGCGTTCCCGTGACCTGATATAATTGCCTTCAGCTAAAAGCTTATCTGCTCGCTGCTCATAAGTGAGCGCGTTGAAACGGTATAGCTTCTCCAGTTCAAGAGCCATAGTAGTAAGATTTAATTGGTGGAAAGGAAAGGTAGTAAATTATTCTGAATCCCGGATAGCCTTATGAATCAGATGCCGCAGGAAAGCGGTTACGGTAGGAAATCCGTTTTGCTTTGCTGCTTTTTTTAGCGCTTTCCGAGTAGAGGAAGATATGGGTTGTCTTATCCAAACGTGGGACATAAGAAAAATGTTATCTTTTTCTTTGTGGTAAATAAATTATATATAAAAGTAGCGATTTATATATAATATATTTACACCAATGGCAAAAGAATTACATATCAGGATTGATTCACACATAGGTTTACTAGATGATGGATGGGGCTGGTGGCCGGGGTTTACCGTTCTGGAATTGGAATGGAGACTACAGGAGATCCCAGATCCAACAAAAGTAATTCTACACATTAGCTCCCCAGGTGGTGATGTGCAAGAAGGGTTGGCTATTTATAACCGCTTACTCGAATTAAGGGAGACCGGAATAACAGTAGCTGTAATTATAGAAAGCCATTGCTACTCCATTGCTACTTTAATTGCTATGGCTGCAAGTCCTGGTTTATTACAAGCCAGAGAATCTTCTTTGTGGTGTGTTCACAAACCCATGTACCCTGAAATTCATTTTGCTAATGCAGATGACTTAAGGGCTTATGCCAATAACCTGGATGCTTACGAGGCCGCAGTAAATGCAGCTTATGTAACCAGAACAGGAAAATCATTGGCAGATGTACAAGCTCAGTTAAGACTTGATGCCATTGTTAGTGCAAGTGATGCAGTGGCAACTGGTTGGATTGATTCTACTTTACCCGCGCTGGATGGTGTTTCTGATGCCTCCGCTAAAGCAGTAGCAGCTCTTAAACCTGTAGCTTTTGTAAGACCTAAAAAAAATGAATTAAAACAAACTGATACAAACATGGCAAATACTAAAAAGCCTTCTGCCTGGGAGAAATTTAAAACCGCTTTTCAGACTATTATAGCCGAAGAGGAAAACAACGATCCGGAAGTAGTAGCCGCTTCTCAAGAATTAGAAGGTGGTGAGCAAATCTATTTTGATGGTGATTTAGCGGAAGGTACCGCCGTTTTCACAGATGTGGAATTAACTACGCCGGTGGCCGATGGTGACCACAAATTAGCGGATGGCAGAACCATCACCGTGGCAGAAGGCAAAGTTACCGCCATTGCCGAAGCGGTTGACGCTAATGCTCAAGCCTTAGCCGATAAGGATCAGGAAATCCAGAATCTGCAAACCGAACTGGAAACAGCTAAAGCAGAAGCTGGCAAGGTGGCTGGCTTAGAGGCAAAGGTTACGAACCTTACCACTGAGATTACCAACCTGAGAAAGAAACACGTGCCGGGTGGTGGTGATAATGCACATAATCCTCCGCAAAACTTTAATGGAGCCGGTGGTGCTCCTGCAAACAGTAAAGAAGCTGCCTTTAATAATGCGGCTGAACGATTCAAGAAAAAATATTCCAAATAATAGCCATGGCAGATAAAACCTTATTCCAAGACAACATAACCTGGGACGGCCAGGAGGCAGATGAAATTTTCACCCAACCGGTCTTTGCTGATCCGGACTTATTGGGTACAGTGCGGGTTATCCCGAATATTATTAGCAAGAAAAAAATAGCAGTTGATTCACTGTTAGATAAAATTCTGAGAGCGGTTAATGAATGCGGGCGCAACCCTTCCGGTAAACTTATTACCCTTTCTGAGCTGGCTATTGAAGTTGAGCGGGTTGGTTTTGATTTAGAGCAATGCGCTTTGGCTTTGGAAGATGGCTTCTTAGAGCAATTCTTAAATAAAGGCAACAAAATTTTTGACCTGGATGGCACTTATATTAAGTCCTACCTGGAAGGTAAAATTGTAGATGCGCTTAAACTTGATATTCCTCGGGTTATCTGGTTTGGTGATAAAGCCTCTGCTGATCCAAATTACAACATGTTGGATGGTTTGTTTAAGCATATGTTTGCTTTGGCTGCTACCAACTCTGGTATGATTGGCCCGGCTATCCCAGCCACTTTGCCTGATGCTTCTACTGAGGCAGGCGCTAAAGCCATTGTTGCCATGTTCAAAGGCTTATACGATAAGCAATCCCGCGCGCTTAAAACCGTACCGGCTAACCGCAAACGGTTTATTGTAAACATGGAAATCGCGGAAGCATTGCAAGATGCTTATACTACCTTGGCTGGTCAAAACAGCGGAGATATCTTTATCCGTCGTAACCAAAACGGTGAAGGTTTGGACGTGTTCAAGTATAAAAATATCGATGTAATCGGTATGGCACACTGGACGGACATTGTTGAAACTGACTTTGCGGGTGCTCAGAACTTACGCATGGTGTTAACTGAAACTCAAAACTTGGTAGTAGGTACTGACCGGATTCAGGATTTGATGGATGTTTTATTCCAATATCATCCTTACCCACGCGTGAACACTTTGGAAGCAAACTTCAAATTGGGTACGCTGGTACTGTTGCCGGTTCTGACAGTGTACTCAATTCAAAACGCTTAATCTGAAAGGAGGAAATAATATGAGTTTATGTTCACCTTTAACTGGGGCTATTGACTTTGCTCCCAGTTGTAATGCGCTAAAAAAAAAGGGCGGCATCTCAAAACGGATTTATTACGGGTCTGTGGACGATGTAGCCGCTTATACAGTGGATGCAACGACCAAAGAATTAAAAACCCTGGTGATGAAAACAGGGAAAAGACTGTACTCCGCAACGGGTAAAAAATATACCAACAACACTACTTTGGGCAATACCCAAAACACAAATGGGCCTTTATTTCAGCACCAGGTGGTTTTCGGGTTCTACTACGATACCCAGTTAGAAAAAGAGGGCTATGAAGCCTTAGCCGGAACGGATGACATTTTTACAATTGTAGAGTTAAACTCTGGTAAAATGGAAGCCTACGGGTTAGTAGGAGCAAATGGAGGTAAAGCGGAAGGCATGACAGTAACCTCAGCAGGGGGTTCTGGAACAGCTGCTGCTGATGCTTCTAACCTGGTATTAACCTTTGTGGGTGAAGAAGATAAACTTCCTGTGTTTTGTGCCTTTGGGGTAGACCTGGCGGCTGATATTGCTTACCTGGATGGGTTGAAAACTCCTGCTGCTTAATCTTTGTTTGTTTAATTATTTTTTTTGGTGGATTGGGAGCCGCATTGTCTGCAAAGGCTTGCGGCTCTTTCACTTAAAATATGGAGCTACAAGAAAGAACCCGGCAATGGTTAGCTACTCCGATGCCTACGGGCAATAAGAGTACTTACTTCCAGGAATTAAACACCTTATACTTTGAGATTACCGGCACACGGGTTACCTGTACAGGTTGCAATTACTACCCGATGAAAGCCAAGATTGAATCATTTGTAACTAATCCAATAATCCAAACCCAATTAATTACAACTATGGCAACAGAAACAAAATATCAATTCACCAAAGAGGCAATTGCCAACAAGGTAGATAAATCCGGCATTGTCCTGCATTTGGAATCTGCTACTAAAGTTATCAAGGCTGATACCATTAATGATAAGGATGTAGAATATATCCTGAATAACAAAAGCTTGAAAGCAGCCTATGGTCACAACTTTGAGTTGAAAGCCGGCACGGAAGCAGCTGCTAAAACTTCTAAAAAAAAAGAAGCACCAGCACCAGAAACAGCAAAACCAGAGACTAAGGAAACCGAAGCACCAACTGAATAACCAAACTCCTCATGCCTGAAACACCGGCTAAAAAAAGCAAGTCTGTAAAAGCTAGGGCTATCAATCTTGCTCCTAAGAACGTGGCTGGTACAACTACGCCTCGTACGGTAGAGCAAAAGAATAAAGAGCAAGCCAAAGTTATCAAATGGGGTAGCAATGATAAGTTGCCTCATGAGATTATTACGCTCGTTAAGGAAAGCCCAACCCTACGCCGGTGTTTAGCGAAACTGGATAACTTTATTCAGGCGGATGGTTTTTCTGATCCGGAAGCTGCTGAGTTCATGGTAAACGATAAGCAGACTGCTGATGATCTTTTAAATCAGATAGCTAATGATGCTGCTAATTTCGGCGGTGCTTTTGCGCTACGAGTTAAATACAACCTTGACTTAGAACCGGCTCAGGCTATTTATGTGCCTATCCAAACAGTAAGGAAACTGGATTCTGGCCAATTTCTGGTAAACCACACCCTTGGCACGAAGGATTACAAAAAGGAACATGATCAAATACTTGATCCCTTTAATCCGGACAATGAAGATGGCATAATGGAAATGCTAATCGAAGTTGAAGCTCAGGTAAACGAAGGCAAGGAAGCAAACCAACGGGGCCAGCTGTATTTCTATTACCGTAAAACCGGTTTAACTCCTGATTATCCGGAGCCGGAATGGTTAGCCGGTAAAGAGGATATTGAAACCGATGCCCAAATACCTAAAAGCGATAACAAAGCGGTTAAAAAGAATTTCCGGCCGGCTGTTATTGTGGAGGTATTGGGCGACATTGATGATACTCCTGATCCAGATACAGGGCGTAGTGATTGGGATGATATTGAGGATACCATAAAAGAATTAACGGATCCGGAAAACGAGTGTGAGGCGGTGGTGATCAATACCCCAACTACGGAAGGTGGTACCAAGCTGCACTCCTTTGATTCCAAGGCTACGCTTACGGCCATGGACCCGAAACGCCAAACCATTGCGGAGGCTGTTTGTCGTCATGCTGGTATTCATTCGGCTTTAGTCTTTAAAACACCGGGGCAGTTAGGGCAAAGTCAGGAAGTTTTAAACCTGATTCAGATGCAACAAGCCGAAGTGAACCCGATTCAGCGCCAAATTACCAGAGCTTTTACCAGGATATTCCCTAAGACAGAAGGAGGTGCCGAAATAGATTGGACTATCAGTACTTATAGCCCGATTAAAGCTATTCCTCCAGAAATGTGGGAAGTAATGACAGCAGAGGAAAAGCGGAATTATGCCGGTTTGCCTGAGTTGGCAGCACCACAGAGTACAGAAGCTGAAAAGACCTTGCAGGCACTTAATGGCCTTTCGCCCTTAGTAGCCAACAAAGTACTGGAGAGCATGTCAGATGAAGAAATACGGGCGCTGATTGGCCTGAAAGGTTCTAAACCACAAACGACAACCACCAATGAAGATAACCAAGGCTGATTTCCCGGAGTTCGTGGATTTTACCCAAAATCTGGAGGAAAGAAAGATAAACAACTTCATCACCATTGCCTTTGACCGCGATGTAAAGCCGAAGCTTACGGCTATTGTCCTGGCTAAAATACAGCCAGATACTTTACCGGATGAAGATCAGGCACTATGGGAAAGAGTACGCGCCTATTGGGTATTTGCAGCTTATTACCGCCATTGTTTAATACATGGCATTGCTCATACGCAATCCGGTTTTGTCGTGCCAGTAGGGGAAGGATATGAGCAGATAACCGATAAAAGGAGGGCTGAACTGATGGCCTTGGTAGAACGGGATATATATTTCTACGAAGGTGAGATGAATAAATACATCACAACCAACTACCTGAGCCAAGCTATTGAATGTGGAACTCCTACCAAACGCAAGAACAGAATTGGTTTATGGGTGGTGAAGCATGATGCTAAACCCAGAACCAAACCAACCATTGCTTTACCTCCATCAGAGGGAGAGGTGGGAGAATTACCCGATTACACAGAACCAGATTACACCTTATAAAAATGGCATTAAAATTAGATACCAGAAGTGCCTTAGGCCGCATCCTGATACTCAACTTCAGGGCTATTATGAAGTTTGCGGTTTCGGTGGAGAATCGTTTCAAGGCAATTCAGCAGCAGATTGGTGGCATATCCGGAGGGGTAACTGAAGAACAGTTGAATGAGAGTTTAACTGATGTGCATGCGCAACTGCAAACAGCGGCTAGTAATGCCAGTAGTGCTTTAACAGGTTTAGTAAGCCGGTTTGAGGAACACACAGTGACAACAACAGGAGCGGCACAAGCTTTAGCTACGGGTAGTCAACCAAGATTGATTACGGTAGAAATAGATAGTAACCGGGATAATGATATTGTTTATATGTACACACCGGGGAAACCTTTAAAAGAATTATTCTGGTTATAATGGGAGCAGGAGAAAGACTTAATAACAAGTTAAAAGCTGACGGTGAGTTTCAGCTAACCAAACACAATTACGATGATATTGCTAAGAACACAGTAGAAGCTAATAAAACAGCTTTAACCGGAACCTTGTATACACCGAGAATACAGCAGGTAAGTGATTATAATTTACTATTAAGAAGTAGCGGAACGGTTGCCCGGCACCAAATGAGCTGGTTCTTTGGCAAGTCTGCCAAAACGATTAATGCAATCGGGGTTTTTATCTTTCGTTTAAAAAGTGAATCCAATATTTCCGATGTACGGGTGCAGGTACTCTCTAAACGGAATGGGGCAGTAACGATTCATTTAGATACTACCTTGTTAGCTGCCACTTTGGCGGCTTATAATACCACCGTTTATTCGGGGAAACCGGAGCATTACGAAAAGAGAATTGCTTTAAACACCCCGGCCAGTTTACAAAATGGGGATGAATTGTTTATTTCCATCCAATCCGTTAATGGGATCAACCCCTTTTATAGTCAAAGTAATGTAACAACCAGCGCCGGGGAATGGAATTTAAGCGGAAGCCCTTACCGCTCCTGGGCGAGTACAGCGAGTACAGCTACTTACGCGGATATACCAGCAAGACCT
>NZ_KI421517.1:4228295-4818501 GCF_000473365.1 Adhaeribacter aquaticus DSM 16391 | reverse complement strand
ATAGAGCCTACTTTAGCATCCTTGCAAAGCCGGGTGGTTACCTTGGAAACCACTGGTGTTACAGCTACGACTCCTAATACCAGTGATTTAAGTACAGCGGATACCAAACTTATTTTCCCTAATAAGTTATTTGTAGTGGAAGGTAGACCTTTTCAACTTTACCTTTCCTCTATGTTGCCAGATCGTAATAAAACTGTAGCTAGTAGAGTTGCTGCTTTTCAATCTATTAATAATGCTAAGTTACCTTACAATATTTTATTTACTAACACTTTAGAAGTTAATCCAGATAGACTAGGAAGTACAGCTACTTTAACTCTTCGTAATGCCGGTTTAGCTGACCGGGAAATGCAATTAGCGTTAACCGTGCACAAAAGCCCGGCTAATAAGACTAAATCAATTAACGTCTGGTATGGTGGCGATAGTACAGTAGCACAAAGTACAACTCCGTTACTGGAAAAGTTTGCCTCTGGTAATATTACCGCTACTTCAATAGGAACCAGGCTAAATGGGGCGTATTATTCAGAAGGCCGGGGAGGATGGAAGGGCGCTGACTTTGTGTACATTCAAAATAGTAATGGGCACGCTCCTTTGCCAATTGGCTCTGAAGCCCAGGCTTTAAGTCTTGGGAATGACACCCGGAACCCTTTTATTCGGGTAGCCACGGGTTCAGACGCGGCAGAAGATATTAAAAACGGTTACATCTTTGATTTTCGGTTCTACCTGAATCGGTTCAGTTTTGCCGATCCGGATGTGGTGGTTTTAAACTTTATGACCAACGACATTAACAATGATGGGACTAATATCGGGGTAGCCAACGCCTTAGAAGCTTACCGGATTATTATTGCTTCTATCCGGTCAGCTTGTCCAAATGCCAAGATAGGAATTGCCATGCCGATGAATGGCAATAATTCTTACTTTAACCCGCTCTGGTACGATGGCTATGTCAAGACATTCTTAAAGCTTTGCGAATTATACGGTAACCAGCAAAATAACAACATTTATGTGATTGGCGCTCATGCTTACCTGACTGACCAGTTTATTTATCCCATGAACACTGTTTCAACGGATAGTCAAACCGGGTTAATCGAACAATCTCTAAATGATGGGACGCATCCAATTAACCCAATAGGGCGGCACTTATTTGCCGAACCGCTTTACCAGTTTATTCACGCTATTTGTTAATTAATATGAATAAAGCCATTTACACCTCCTGCACCCTACCAGTTTAAGCCATAACCTGTTCGATGAAATTAGAAGAAGTCCTCATTAGTATTGCCGGTTTTATAATCATTACGCTGCTGGGTGTGGTGGCTCATTTCCTGAAAAGGGTGCTGGATAAGATTGATTACATGGCTACCGAAATGATGGACTTAAAAAGCCAATTAAACATTGTGGACTTCCTGAAAAATGAAGTCAATGAGCTTAAAAGGGAATGTGCATCACTGAGGAGGTCCTTTACTGAAATGGATAAAGTGATTTACAGCTTTATAAGAAAACATAAAGGAGACGATGGGCCTTAACCTATGTTAGAAGTGATCAAAAAGATGTGGTGTGATACCACTAAAAACACCCTTACGGGTGAGTACTCCATGAAGCGGCTGCAGGTGTTCCTGTTTACGTGGCTCTCGGTGGTTTTTAGCTTGCCTTATTTGATTGAGGTGGACTTGCCAGCCAAAAGCCCTATCAAGATTATCAAGCCGCCGATTGAGTTGATCCTGATATTCCTGGGTATTGCTTTGGGTAGTTCTTACCTGACTATTCTGGGGAAATTCCAGAACCGGAAAAGAGGAGATGAGAATGGAGTGCCATTGTCACCTGCTTATCCTGAACACACAACAAACCATTAATTAAAAACATATGGCTAATTTTTTACTTGCTTACAACATCACAAAAAAAGCAGAAGGTGGTTGGAGCGACAACCCAAAAGACAGAGGCGGACAGACCTGGAAAGGAGTTGCCCGGAACATGCACCCGAAATGGAAAGGCTGGGAGCTAGTTGATAATGCTAAAAAGAAACCCGGCTTTCCTACCTCGCTTTACAAACTGGTAGACCTGCAGAAGCTGGTGCTGAAGTTTTATAAAATCCACTTCTGGGATGTGAACCTGTTAGACCAGGTACAGAATCAGGAAGTGGCTAATGAAATCTTTGATACGGGTGTTAACATGGGACCAGGTGTGCCGGTAAGGTTTGTACAACGGGCTATTAACTTCCTGAATAAGGGAGGCCAGTTAGCTCCGAATCTGAAAGTGGATGGTGTTTGCGGTCCTGCAACTGTAGCGGCTATCAATCAATATCCTTATCCTACCCGGTTACTGAAAACCCTGAATGGTTTACAGGTTGCCCGGTATGTGGAGATTGTAGAGAAAGACCCTACACAGGAAGTATTTGCAAATGGTTGGATCGAGCAACGGGTGGCATGAAAATAATAGAAATAGAAAAGGGGCATCCTCATACCCACCACTTTTATTGTCCCGGTTGTAAAACAGCGCATGGGTTTTCAAATAAGATTTGGACCTATAATAACGATCCTGAAAAGCCAACTGTAAGAGCTTCAATCTTAGTTCGGTTCCACTATAAAGGCAAAGATATGGTTTGCCATAGTTTCATTACGGATGGAAATATTCAATTCTTATCTGATTGTACACATGAATTAGCTGGTTTAACTGTAAGCCTTCCTGAATTATAATATGAAACACATCTACAAATTATTGTTGCTCCTGCTGTTACTGCCTTTGAGCTGCAAAACTGGTAAACCTGAAAAGGATACCAATGTATTGACCAAGGAGCCTGTAATCAATCAGGCTAATTCCATGCCTCCTTATGAGAATGGCTCACCATTGGATAGCTTGGTCTGGATGTATCCGGGAATTCAGCAAGCAATGGAGGAAAACAACCTGACGTATATTAAACATACGCCAGGGGGAAAGCTGGTGTCGGTATTACCGACGTCAGGTAAAAAAACAGGTTTCATAACCCGGCTATTTGGTCCTAAAAAAACTAAGCTCAAGAATTCAGCTATCAATATCAACTACCAGGTAGCATCGGCTGGCAGCTCTATTGCACCAGCTACGCAAACCGGCAATCAAGAGAACAAGGAAAAGCTCAAAGGCCAGAACGCTATTAAAGGAGATCACAACGTACCCACAGCAACCAAATCAGATAAGAGTTTGCTATGGGTGGTTATTGTGGTAGTGATAGCGACAATTGCCGCCGCTTACTTCCTGAAAAGGAATAATGTATAAGGCTTTACTAATGTAATTAGAATTCGTATCTTTGTTTTAGCATAATTGAAAAGAAGGGCGCTCTCATTGGGAGCGTTTTTCATTTTATAGCAGATGATTATCAGTAGTATTATCAGTAGCATTTGCAATAAGCTGATTATCAGCTAAATAAAAGTTTGGTTAGATATATTCCGATATATCTCTCATTTCTCTAAGCTTTTAGTTTTTATATTTCTACGGAAAAGAAATTTTTAATTTACAGTACTGCCGGCATTCCCCAGATTTAGCGCATTAGGAAAAAAATTAAACGGCATACGATAACCGCAGGTCGGGGATTTCAATATTAGCATAACCCAGATCTTCCAAATCATTTTTTAGCTGGTGCATAACTCGTTTTTCTCCGTGTACCAGAAATATTTTCTTAATCTTCTCTTTATCCTGGCAATGCAAAAATTTAGCTATGTCGCCGTAGTCGCCGTGGGCACTGTATTCTTTCATTACTAAAACTTCCGCTTTCACAGCCACTTCATCGCCCATAATATAAACCTTGTCAGCTCCATTCATCAATTTACCTCCTAACGTATTAGGTTCGCAGTAGCCGGTAACCAATACAGCACTGTTGGGGTCAGAAAGGTTGTTTTTTAAGTGGTGCTGAATGCGACCCGCTTCCATCATGCCCGAAGAAGAAATAATAATACAAGGCTCATCCAGTTTATTAATTTCTTTAGAGTCTGCTGCTTCTGTAACATAACTTAGTTGCGGAAACCCAAAGGGATCCGGATCAAATTTTATATAATCTAGCATCGTATCATTAAAACACTCGGAGTGCTCCCGTAAAATGTCAGTTGCGTAAACCGAAAGCGGGCTATCTACAAAAACCTTAATATCGGGTAACCGCCCTTCTTCTGCCAGGTAGTTTAAAGAATAAATTAGCTCCTGGGTACGACCAATACTAAAGGCTGGAATCAGCAGCTTCCCTTTTTGTTCTACACAAACCCGCTGAATAATTTTCTCTAGCCGATCCTCCGTATTGGTCAGCGAATCGTGTACTTTATCGCCATAAGTAGATTCACACAGAATAATTTCGGCCGGTGGGAAAGGTTGCGGCTCTTTAAGAATACGATTGGTAAACCGGCCAATATCGCCACTAAAGCAAAGGCTTCTTTCCTGACCATTATCCTGAATTTTTAAATTTATAGCCGCACTTCCCAGCACGTGTCCGGTGTCTGTGAGAAGCAATTCTATGTCCTCATCAATTTTATATACTTTATTATAAGGAACAGTTTTAAATTGCTTTAGGGCTTGTTCTACATCTTCTAAGGTATATAGTGGGCCTTCCTGGGCTTCGGTATTATAGCTTTGGATATTAGCACTATCCCGCAACAGAAGTTCGCACATTTCCAGGGTAGGAGGGGTGCAGTAAATGGGACCTGAAAAACCTAATTTAACTAATCGTGGAATAAGTCCGGAATGATCTATGTGGGCATGAGAGAGTATTAAGTAATCTATTCTTTCAGGTTCAAATTCAAAATCCCGGTTTTGTTCTTCGTTTTTCTCACCTTTCCCTTGGGTCATGCCGCAATCTAGTAAAATGCGTTTCCCGTTCTCTAACGTAACCAGGTGTTTGCTGCCGGTAACACTTTGGGCAGCGCCGTAAAAAGATATGGTCATAAATTAAATTCTTTATTTATAAAATGGTTCGCTTTGTACGGATACCGGTACTACCTGTTGCTTGGGTAGAAGTGGTTTCTGCTCTTTTTCGGGAAGAAAAGGTTTACCTCTTGATTATTTAAAATAAATAGGTGCCTCCAGAATAAAATATACAATTTTTGACACCTCCGGATTATAAAATCCCCTTATTCTTTAGCTTGTTTTAGGATGATTTAGGAAGAAGCAAACCTTGGTTGAATAGTTTAATTAAATAAATTCGGTACTTGTTCTTTTAGATTATTTTAAAAAAGAGTACTTTTTAGAGGACAATAATTTTGATTTTTTTATTTCTAATCTATTTCCACCACTTTAGTAAAATTTACATGAAAACTGAACCTCAACTTCCTCGCCGTGACTTTATAAAAAAGGCAGGTTTATTAACTGCCGGGATAGGTATTGCCGGTACGCCAGCCTGGGCTGCTTTTGAGCCTCCTGTTAAAAATAATTTACCTAAATGGAAAGGTTTTAACCTGCTTGATTTCTTTTCGCCCGACCCGAACAGAACCCGCAAACAAACGCCAGAAGAATACTTTAAATGGATGCAGGATTGGGGCTTTGATTTTGTACGGGTACCAATGGCTTATCCATTCTACCTGGACATAGATCGGAGCCGCAATATTACGCCCGAAGAAGTGTATAAAATAGATGAAAGGCGGGTAGAGCAAATTGATAAGCTGGTTCATACAGCACAAAAGTATAACCTGCACGTAAGTTTAAACCTGCACCGGGCGCCAGGGTATTGTGTAAATGCCGGCTTTCATGAGCCTTACAACCTCTGGACCAGCGACGAAGCCTTGAAAGCCTTTTGTTACCATTGGAGCATGTGGGCCAAGAAGTACAAAAACGTTTCATCCAAAAAAATCAGTTTCGATTTGTTAAATGAGCCTAGTATGCGCGAGGATATGAACGACCAGCACTCCCGGCGCAGTACAGTTCCGGGCGATGTTTATCGAAAAGTAGCCAAAGCCGCTTCAGAAGCTATCCGGAAAGAAAATCCGAAACACCTGGTAATAGCCGATGGCAATAATACCGGAACAACCGTTATTCCAGAAATTACCGATTTAAATATTGCCCAAAGTTGCCGGGGGTACAATCCCGGAATAATTTCTCATTACAAAGCTCCCTGGGCAAATAAAGATCCGGATAATTTACCTGAACCTAAATGGCCTGGACAAGTTGGCAATAAGTATTTAAGCCGGGCCATGTTAGAAGAGTTTTACCAGCCCTGGATTGCGTTAGCCAAAAGTGGGGTTGGTGTTCATTGTGGAGAATGTGGTGCCTGGAATAAAACCCCGCATAATGTATTTCTGGCTTGGTTTACTGACGTGCTCGGTATTCTTTCGGAAAACGGTATAGGTTTCGCGCTGTGGGAATTCGATGGAGATTTTGGTGTTTTAAATTCCGGCCGTACCAATATTGTTTATGAGGATTGGCATGGGCAAAAATTAGATCGTAAACTGCTGGAGGTATTACGGAAAGCCTAACAGTTCATTTAATTTTGAAGAAGAAATACTTCAATAATAAATTGATTGTAATCTAATAGATCTTGCTTTCCAGCATATACATTTTCTTAAAGTGGGCAAGTTTTAAAAATAGGTGTCTTTACGTGTTGTAATACCGGTAATGGAAGGGTACGGACACTATTTGGCTGATTATGGGCTGATTTAGATGGTGCTGTTATCTTGCCATGAACTATCACTAAAACAAAATGCCTTCATGTTAGAAGGCATTTTGTTTTAGCCATTCTTTATTAATTAGTACCTTCGGGCGATAAACTTAGGTAATTTAGACAGGATGGGTTCACTTTTCTTTCGTTGCTTTCCTTTATTTATTTTGCTATCGGCAGTTTTTCTTTTTTCTAATCCGGCTAAAGCACAAATTGTAAATATTGAACAAGGGCGCCTTGGGCGGGATACCAGTAATTATTTTGTAGGAAAGGTGGGGTTAGACTTTTCTATGTTTAATCAAAATGCCGGTCGGAATCAACCTAATAATTACCTTCAGTTCTTGTTTAACAGCAATGTTACTTATAACTCCAAGAAGCATACTTATATCCTGTTAAATTACTTTAATTATTTACTGGTTAATTACGATACCAAAGAACAACGTAATACAGTAGCTCAACAAGGGTATTCTCATTTCCGGGTAAATTTTTATGAAGCCCGTCGATTATCCTACGAATTATTTACGCAGGCACAAGCTGATCGAGCACGGGGGTTAAGATATCGTTCTTTATTGGGGTCTTATCTCCGGTTTAGATTATTTCCGGAGGAGGATAAAAAGTTAAGTGTTTATTTAGGAACGGGTGTAATGCGGGAGCATGAAGAGTGGCGGAATCCCGAAAGAGACAATGCCATTGAAGTATCTAATTTAATAAAATCAACAAGTTATGCCAGCGCAAAACTTAAAATAAACCAAAATGTTGAATCGGCCGCTATTACGTATTATCAGGTCGGTTACAGCTCCCTTATTGACCGTTTCCGGAACAGGGTAAGTGGAAATTTTGGATTAAATTTTAAAGTAAATAAATTACTTTCCTTTAAAACCAGCTTTAATTATACTTATGAAGATGCTCCTATTGTACCGGTTACTAAGTTTGTGTATTCCTTAACTAATGGATTTATTGTACAGTTTTAGGTAATTATCCGGTTTAGCAATACCCAGTAAAAAACAAAAATTATAAGAAGCCTAATTCCAGTTTAGCCTCTTCGCTCATCATGTCGCGAGTCCAGGGTGGGTCAAAGGTTAGAAGTACATAGGCATCTACTACGCCTTCAATGGCTTCTAATTTACTTTGTACTTCAAAAATGATATCGCCGGCAGCAGGGCAGGCAGGGGCAGTTAAAGTCATAGTAACCCGTACTTTATTGCCATCTTCTATCTTTACTTCGTATACCAGCCCTAAGTCGTAAATATTTACCGGAATTTCCGGATCTTTTACGGTTCTTAACGCCTCTTCTACCTGGTCTCTTAATTCAGCTGCATTCATTTGTTTAATGCTTGACTTTGATATGCAACCGCATACATTTTAATTTGCTTTAGCATGGCCAGTAATCCATTGGAACGGGTAGGAGACAGGTGATTTTGCAAACCAATTTTTTCTATAAAATAAATATTGGCATCAGCAATTTCTTTAGGCGTATGACCCGAAAGTACCTGTACTACCATACTCACTAGTCCTTTAGTAATTACGGCATCACTATCGGCTGTAAAAAATAACTTTCCGTCCAGATAATCAGCGTGTAACCACACTTTAGATTGGCAGCCTTTTATAATATTATCAGCGGTCTTGTATTGCTCTTCAATCTGAGGCAAATCCTTCCCTAGCTGGATAATATATTCGTATTTATCCATCCATTCATCGAACATTTCAAAATCTTCAATAATCTGGTCTTGCCGTTCTTGTATGGTCATGGTAATTTAATCAGCTTAACATAGTAACTGCCCGTTTAATGCCAGCTACCAATTGATCTATTTCTTCCTGGGTATTGTAGAAAGCAATAGAAGCTCTTACAGTACCCGGAATATTAAAATGTTGCATAATTGGTTCGGTGCAGTGATGGCCGGTTCTAACAGCAATGCCTTGCTTATCTAAGATTTCACCTAAGTCAAAGGGATGAATATCGTTTATCAGGAAAGAAATAGAGGCTGCCCTGTTTTTTGCTTCCCCAATAAAACGTAATCCATCTATTGTTTTTAAGGCATCAACAGCATAAGCATATAGTTGATGTTCGGTTTCCTGAATGTTCGCAATACCAATCTCCTGCAAGTAATCCACGGCTACGCCCAAGGCAATTGTTTCAGCTATACTAGGCGTACCTGCTTCAAACTTAAGAGGAAGCTCATTGTAGGTGGTTTTTTTAAAGCTTACTGATTTAATCATATCGCCTCCACCCTGGTAAGGAGGGAGCTCGTTTAACCAGGCTTCTTTACCGTAAAGAACACCAATGCCGGTCGGGCCATACATTTTATGACCAGAGAAGACCACGAAATCAGCATCTAATTCCTGTACATCCAGCTGGATATGTTGTACCGCCTGAGCCGCATCAACCAATACCGGAATACTTTTTTGGTGGGCTCTTTCAATAATTTCCTTTACCGGATTTACTGTACCTAAAGTATTAGAAACATACGTTACGGCAACCAGCTTTACAGTCTCATCCAGTAGATCATCCAGGCTATCCATAATAAGCTCGCCTTTATTATTTACCGGAATCACCTTTAAGTTGGCGCCCCGATCTTCACAAATCATCTGCCAGGGCACTATATTAGAATGGTGCTCTATGGCCGAGATAAGAATACTATCGCCTTCCTTTAAGAATTTACGGCCAAAGCTGCTGGCAATGATATTAATGCCATCGGTTGTACCCCGGGTAAAAATTACTTCGTGTACATGCGGCGCATTTATAAAAGCGGCAACTTTATGGCGGGACTCCTCGTGGGCAGCAGTTGCTTTCTGGCTCAGGTAATGTACACCCCGGTGCACATTGCTATTGTACTCAGAATAATATCCTGTAATAGCATCAATTACCCGTTGCGGCTTTTGGGTAGTGGCCGCATTATCCAAATATACCAGGGGTTTCCCGTACACAGTTGTCTGTAGTATTGGAAACTCCGCCCGTAATTTTTGCACATCCAGCAGCGTACCAGCTGCTACCGTTAAATTATCCCGCATAGCTTTATGCTTTTACCAACTCCTGTTCAGCAGGAATATGTTGTATAATTAAGTTGTTAATATGTTCTTCCAGAGCCGGAATCTGGATGTTTTGGGTTACATCAAAAGCAAAGGCACTTACCAATAAACGGCGGGCAGTCTGTTCTGCTATACCCCTTGATTTTAAGTAAAACATAGCTTCCTGGCTCAACTGACCAACTGTAGAACCATGGCTGCATTTTACATCATCTGCATAAATCTCCAGCTGTGGTTTTGAGTTAATAGTGGCGGTATTGCTTAAAAGCAGGTTATTGTTTTGCTGGAAGGCATTTGTTTTCTGCGCATCGCGCTCTACAAATATTTTACCGTTAAAAACCCCCGTTCCTTTATCTAATAAAACGCCTTTATACACCTCATTGCTTTGGCAGTTAGGGTGCAGGTGGCTTACAAAAGAGTGGTTATCGGTTAACTGACGGTCTGCTACCAGGTATAAACCATATAAATGGCTTTCAGTATGTTCATCGTCTAAGTTTACGTGCAGGTTATTCCGGAGTAAATCGGCACCAGGCAACGAAAACGTATAGTTGCTGTAAACACTGTCCCGCTTTTGGCTTACCTCCGTGTGGTTTACCTGCCGAAAACCTTTACCTGCTGTTTGCAAGAGGTAATGATTAACCTGGGCATTTTCTTTTACCACCACTTCCGTAAGCGTGTTTACAAATAAATTGCTTTCCGGATTTTCAGAAACTATTGATTCAATAATAGTAATACCAGCACTCCGGTTAGCCACTACTAAATTACGTGGCTGAACGAACAGGTTTTTATTACCGGTATAGATCTGAACCAGGTAGAATGGTTTATCTACCACCGTATTTGCCGCTACCTCAATAAACAAACCATCTGAAAAGAAAGCTGTATTTAAGGCTGGGAAATGATATTTAGAAGTATTTACTACTTTACCAAAATATTGCGCAAAAGCAGGTTCTTCCTGTGCTTCCAATATTGGCTTAATGGTAACACCAGCTGGTAAGTTATTATCCGATAAAGCAGACTGAAATTTGCCGTTTACCAGCACAATCTTATAAGCTTCTAATCCATCTATATAAGCTTTTTCCAGGTTTATAGCAGCATGCGCTGCATTCTGTACAGCAACCGGGCTGAATTCAAAAGGCTCCTGCAGAAATGGTTGCACCGGCGTATATTTCCAATCCTCCACTTTGCGGGATGGAAAACCTAATTGTTTAAATTGTTCAAAGGCCTTCTGGCGAAGCTGCAGCACCGACTCATTCTCCTCTGATCCTTCCATAGCTAGCCATCCCTCAAACCCGTTTAACAGGTCCAGGTATAGCGGTACGGATACTTGATTTGCCATGATTATCCTGCTGTTTCTTCTGTTTTAAATTCTTCTTTAATCCAATCGTAGCCTCTTTCTTCTAGTTCTAAGGCTAATTCCTTCGTGCCAGATTTAACAATTCGGCCATCATACAATACGTGTACAAAGTCCGGAACAATGTATTCCAGTAAACGCTGATAGTGGGTAATCAAAACAAAGGCATTATTTGCATTCCGGAGTTCGTTAACACCATTTGAAACAATGCGTAATGCATCAATATCTAAACCGGAGTCAGTTTCATCCAGGATGGATAACTTTGGCTCTAACATAGCCAGCTGCAGAATTTCGTTCCGTTTTTTCTCCCCACCCGAAAAACCTTCGTTTAGGGAACGGTTTACTAATTTAGCTTCAAACTCAACCAGCTTTTGTTTTTCTTTTGTCAGCTTTAAAAATTCTTTGGCTTCCATTTGAGGCATGCCCCGGTATTCCCGAATTTCATTTAAAGCTGTGCGCAGGAAGTTGATGTTAGAAACACCCGGGATTTCTACCGGATACTGGAAAGCCAGGAACAAACCCTCGCGGGCTCTTACTTCCGGAGCCATGTCCAATAAATCTTTGCCATCAAATAATACTTCGCCTTCGGTTACATCGTAACTTTCACGGCCCGCTAATACTGATGATAAAGAACTTTTACCAGATCCGTTTGGTCCCATAATGGCGTGTACTTCGCCAGCCTTAACCTCCAGATTTATTCCTTTTAAGATTTTTTTGCCTTCAACTTCGGCATGCAAATTTCTAATGCTCAGCATTTAATATATGTTTGAATTAACCCACGCTTCCTTCCAGCGTGATTGACAATAGTTTTTGAGCTTCTACGGCAAATTCCATTGGAAGCTGGTTTAATACTTCTTTTGCGTATCCGTTTACAATTAAAGCTACTGCTTTCTCGGAGTCTATTCCGCGTTGGTTCAGGTAGAAAATCTGGTCTTCCCCAATTTTAGAAGTAGTAGCTTCGTGCTCTACCATAGCGGTGCTGTTCTTCGTCTCGATATACGGGAACGTATGAGCGCCACAATGGCTACCAATTAATAAAGAGTCGCACTGGGTAAAGTTACGGGCATTATCGGCTTTTGGGCCTACCTGTACCAATCCCCGGTAGCTGTTATTACTTTCGCCAGCCGAAATACCTTTAGATATAATCCGGCTCTTGGTGTTCTTACCTAAATGATAAATTTTTGTACCGGTATCAGCAATCTGCTTGTTACGGGTAACTGCCACCGAATAAAATTCGCCGCTGGAATTATCGCCTTGCAAAATTACGCTAGGGTATTTCCAGGTAATTGCAGAGCCAGTTTCAACCTGGGTCCAGGAAATTTTAGAATTGGCACCTTTACAAATACCACGTTTGGTTACAAAGTTATAAATACCGCCTTTGCCGTCTTTATCGCCTGGGTACCAGTTTTGAACGGTAGAATATTTAATCTCAGCATTTTCCATGGCAATTAATTCCACCACGGCTGCATGCAATTGATTCTCATCGCGCATTGGAGCTGTACAGCCTTCTAGGTAACTTACATAAGAACCTTCGTCGGCAATAATT
The DNA here is from genome assembly GCF_000473365.1 of Adhaeribacter aquaticus DSM 16391. Lineage (GTDB taxonomy): Bacteria > Bacteroidota > Bacteroidia > Cytophagales > Hymenobacteraceae > Adhaeribacter > Adhaeribacter aquaticus. The sequence goes on along the minus strand of NZ_KI421517.1, from coordinate 4,805,982 downwards.
AAAGTACGCTCAAACTGACCTGTATTTTCGGTGTTAATCCGGAAGTAGGTAGATAATTCCATTGGGCAACGAACGCCTTTAGGAATATATACGAATGAACCATCGGAGAAAGCAGCTGTATTTAAGGCAGCAAAAACATTATCAGAATGCGGTACAACCGATCCTAAATATTTTCTTACCAATTCCGGGTGTTCCTGTACGGCTTCGCTGATTGAGCAAAAAATAATGCCCATCTCTTTCAGTTTCCCTTTATATGTGGTAGCTACCGAAATACTGTCAAATACAGCATCAACGGCCACTCCAGCTAAAGTTTTCTGCTCATTTAAAGGAATACCCAATTTGGCGAACGTAGCCAATAACTCTGGATCTACTTCGTCTAAACTATTGTATTTTTTTTTGTTTTTAGGTGCCGCATAATAGGAAATCTTCTGGAAATCCATTTCCGGCATCTCAAAGTTTTGCCAATTTGGTAACTGATCTTTTAAAAAGGCGTGGTAGCCTTTCATCCGCCATTCCAGTAACCATTCTGGTTCATTTTTCTTTGCTGAAATAAACCGGATTACATCCTCGTCCAGGCCGGCAGGAGCAATCTCCATCTCAATGTCCGTGACAAAGCCATACTCGTACTCTTTCGTGGCAAAGTCATTAATTATTTCATTACTATCTTTCATTCCTGCCAATTAGCTAACTATTAATATTAAACCGCAAAGCTTTCTCCGCAACTACAGGTACGCGATGCATTAGGATTATTAAAAAATAAGCCTTTCCCATTTAGGCCATCCGAATAATCTAGCTCGGTACCAAATAAGTAAAGCAAACTTTTCCGATCAACTACCACCATCACACCATTATCTTCATAAACCTCATCGGTTTCATTCTTTTGGGTGTCAAAGGTCATCTGGTATTCTAAGCCAGAGCAACCGCCTCCACGCACGCCTACCCGTACAAAAGTACTAGGTTCTTTATTTTCTTTAACCATTAATCGGTTAATATATTCTTTTGCCTTTGGTGAAACCTTAATCATAATATTCAGGTTTGTTTAATTTTTTAACAAATATTCCAAGTAATAGGTTGCAAAAATAATCTTTAATATTTAATAGTTGCAGATTATTTTACACTTTTTATGATAAAGAAAAATTTTGTTGGAATAGGCTTTAAGCGGCCTCTTATAAAACAGTTTTGGTAGGATATTAATTTCTTTTTATTCAAATTTCTCTTTTGTTAAAAAAAGTAATTATAAGTAAGCACGAAACAAGTAAATTTCTTGTTAGCAAGTTATATTAATAAAACCAGGAATATTTAAAACAACTAATGAAGGTATTCTTTACCTACGTAGTTGCTTTAGTAACAGGAAGGTCGTAGTTTTGAGAATAAAACAAGTAAATACTTGGAAAATATTGCTAATAATTTGGAGGTAACTTCTGACAAAATTTTAAATTTGTTAAAAGCCCAGGGGGCGAAAACGGTTGCTGATCTTGCAAAAATCTTAGGATTAAGCAGTGAAGGCGTGCGGTTGCACCTGGTTAAGATGGCCGAAACGGGGCTGGTGAAATCTATTTCTGAATCAAAAGGAGTTGGCCGGCCTATACTTAAATGGAGCTTAACCGAAGGTGGCAATGCCCGTTTTCCTAATGCGCACGATGATTTGTCTATTCAGTTGCTTCAGACCATAAAATCTGAGTTAGGTGATTTTATGCTGGAGAAAATAGTGGAAAAACGAGGTGAGGAAATTCTCCACCGTTACCTGGAAGCGCTTAAAACCTGTACTACCTTAGAAGAACGCATTTCCGGGTTTGCCCTTATTCGTCGGCAGGAAGGTTATATTGCCGATTGGGAAAAAGAGGAGTCAGGCTACTTGTTTATAGAAAACCATTGTCCTATTTGTGCTGCTGCTACAGCCTCGCCGGTCTTATGTAAATCAGAACAAAATATTTTAAAACAGGTGTTAGGTAATGGGGTAGAAGTAAATAGAGTTGACCATATTTTGAACGGTGACCGGCGCTGTGCCTACCGAATTACCCACTTAAATAAAGCTAATTGAAGTAATACTTAATTAGCTCCAGCTCCTTCAGCAAAGCTCATTGCCTCACGCAACTTATTTTTCAACCTGTCAAAAAGTTTCTAAAAATTTAAATTCCAGTGTTTTTTGGGTAACATTTATCTGTTCCTGAATTATTTTTTTGAAATCCATATTAGTTTCCCGAACTAAGTATTTCCAGATTTATTCCAACCATTTTGATCATCCAGGTTGGTGAATGCAGGGATTTTATTTTCCTTCAAGAGCCAGTTGAAATTCTTCTGATCAAACTGAATTACGAGCCATACACTAGTTTTGTAATTGCCCGGCCAGGCAGCATTCTGCTTTACTTCATATTGTGGCGGTAATATTAGCTTATTATATTGTTGAAAAACTTCTAGCCGATTGTGTTCAATAATTTTATTGAAAGTAATAATGGAAAGCAAAACCAGCAGGCTTACCAGCACAAGTGCTTTGGTAATATGAATATTTAAGCCCATAGCTTTTATTTTTTATTGTAAAACCTTACCTCTTGGTTGCTTAACTCATCATACACCAGGTTCCATGGGTGGTACGCAACTCAAAAATGAATAGGGGAATGATTCAATTATATTAATTAATCCAAGAAGATTTTAAGCAGTTAATCCAATGGGTTTTAGATGAATAATTATTAATTGGTCTGGTTCTTTGTTTCCCTTTCCTCTTACAGAAGAGAAGTTTCACTAGTAAATATTGTTTAAACTATACTAAGAACTTTTTTTTACCTCCAAAATTTTGAATGGTTTATATCTAATATATACTAATGTATAAATTACTATTCTATATATTAAGTTAATCCAAATTTGCTTATAATCTTTTGGTGTAAATTAGGATTGTCGGCTTGAGTCATGACTGTTAAAACAGTATAAAAACTTGATCAAATACTTCGTTTTTGTCCAAGTTTTCAATTAATTTATAATTATTTATTATCCAATCTAAAGTATAGTTATCAATATTTTTATAAATCAACATTCCTGTTTTAATCTTTAAAAAGTTATATTTAACTTTATGTTTTATACCTGTTAAATTTATAACCCTTTTACTGTTTACTATTTGTAAAAATTTTACATGCTCTTTAAAATTAAAAATTTGTTTGCCCTTATAATAGGGTTGTTATTTCTTTTTATCCTATTTAATAGCCAGGCCCAAACAATAAATACTGTTGCCGGGAATGGATCTTCCCAATATAGTGGAAATGGTGGTTTGGCCACAAATGCCTCTTTAACGTTACCGGTTAGCGTTGCCTTAGATGAAAAAGGTAACATTTTTATTGCCGATCATTATGCTAATGTTATTCGGAAGGTAAATGCCAGTGATGGGGTTATCCATACGGTGGCCGGAACCGGTTCGGCTGATGCGCATAGCGTAGGTGGGGGATTAGCGACAATGGCCGGGTTAAATGGCCCAACTGATGTGGCGGTGGATGCAGATGGCAATCTGTATATCCTTGATGTTGGTAACTATTGTGTCTGGAAGGTGAATGCCAGTGATCAGAAAATAAATAAATTATATTCTTACCCGGGCCCCTTTAGTATGGAAGGAGACATAACGGTAGATGCAGTTGGAAATGTTTACCTGGCTAAAAATAATAGGGTTATAAAAATTAATCCGCAAACTGGAACAAGTATTACTGTAGCAGGAAATGGAACCGCAGGCTTTAGTGGTGACGGAGGATTGGCTACGCATGCCTTGTTACGGAGCTTAAGTGGCGTAGCCATTGATGCTATTGGAAATATTTATGTAGCTGGTGATTTTCGCATTCGGAAAATAAATGCCAGCGACGGGAAAATTAATACAATAGCTGGAGATGGAAGTGAAGGGTATAGTGGAGATTTAAGTCTAGCTACAAGTGCAACGATCCATAATGGCACTTTGGCGGTAGATGGTGAAGGAAATATTTACCTTACAGTTGCAAGAGGAAATCGTATCCGAAAAATAAGTGGCAAAGATGGCAGAATGTTCAGATATGCTGGAAATGGAATTGCCGGCTTTTGGGGAGATGGTAGTCATGCTTTTGATGCTTATTTAAATGTACCTGCAAATGTGGCCGTAGACTTAAATGGTAATGTTTATGTGGCCGATGTTTATAATTACAGAATTCGTAAGATATTCAATCATACGGGGCCATCTATTACTCAGCATCCAGCCTCAGAAATAGTTGAGGTGGGTGAAAAGGCAATGTTTCAGGTAACCGCTGAGGGAACTAACTTAACTTATCAGTGGCAGGAGTTTACCGGTTCCGGAGGTTACGCTAATATAACAGATGGAGGAAGTTATGCTGGAGCAACAACAGCCATTTTAGAAATGAAAGGCTTGGGAGCGAACTTCACCGGGAACCGGTATCGGGTTTTAGTTAGTGAGAATGGCCATACTACTATTTCGGCAAGTGCCAAGCTTACGGTTAATGCCCCATTACCTGATTTGGGAGTCTGGAAAATTTTAGGCGAAGAAGGATTCACGGCTGATGCAGTTAGTTATAATTCTTTTGCTGTTAGTTCTAATGGTATTCCTTTTATTGCATACTCCGATAAAACCTACCAACATAAGGCTACGGTTATGACATTTAATGGTACTGCCTGGGATTTTGTTGGAAAACCTGGCTTTTCAGAAGGAAATGTAGCTTTCACTGCTTTAGTTCTTGATTCCCGCGGTACACCTTATGTAGCATTTGCAGATGGAGTCTATACCAATAGAATTTCCGTAATGAAGTATAATGGAACGGATTGGGTAAAAGTAGGAATGGCTGGCTTTTCGCCAGGTTCTGTTTTTGATCTTTCGCTGACTTTAGATAGTAATGACATACCTTATGTAGCTTTTGGGGGTGGTTTAAATAAAGCTACTGTCATGAAGTTTAATGGTACTAATTGGGTAAATGTGGGCAATGTTGGTTTTTCAGCCGGTGCTGCTGCTAATCTTTCGCTGGCACTGGACAAAAATTCAGTGCCTTATGTAGCCTATAATGATGGGGCCAATGCTAATAAAATAACCACTATGAAATTTACCGGTAACCAATGGGAGAATGTGGGAATTGCCGGTTTTACTGCCGACTATGGTAAACTTTCTTTGGCAATTAGTCCGGATGGAGCTCCTTATGTTGCTTTTGGGCATTTAAACTATAATGCAACAGATGATATTGGCAAAGCAACTGTTATGAAATATGATGGTATTAATTGGATAACAGTTGGTGCTTCCGCATTCTCTGTGGGTAAAGCCTATAATTGTTCGTTAATGATTTCGCCTAACGGAACTCCTTATGTTGCCTACCCTGATGAAGGATTAGCGGGCAAAATCGCAGTCAAAAAATTTAATGGCAGAACTTGGGTTTATGTGGGAGATCCCGGATTCTCAACCGCAAAAGCCCTAGACGTGTACCTTAGTGTAAGCAAAAATGGTACTTTGTTTGTGTCTTACAAAGATGGTGCTTATAACAGCCAAGGTACAGTTAGAAAGTTCTCTGTAATTCCTCCCACGGTTACAAATGCGGTACATTGTGGACCAGGAATTGTTAATTTAACGGCAGCAGGTGGAACAGATGGTAATTACCGGTGGTATACTACGCTAGCAGGCGAGGAGCCAATTGCAGGTGCTACAAACTCCAGCTTGAGTACACCAACTTTAAATGCAACAACTACCTATTACGTTTCTATTATGAGTGGTGCTTATGAAAGCGACCGTATAGCAGTAACAGCTAACATCAATCCAATTCCTGCAGCACCGGTTGTAACGCCTGAAGTTTCTTTATGTTTGGGAGGCACTGCTTCCCGGCTCGAGGCCACCGGAGAAAACCTGCAATGGTATGCAACTGCTACGGGTGGCGCTCCTTTAGCAGAGGCTCCCACTCCTAATACAGGAACAGCAGGTACAACAGAATATTATGTTTCTCAAGCTGTAAACGGATGTGAAAGCAGCAGAGCTAAAATAATTGTTAGGGTTAATAATTTACCAAATGTTACGCTAAGCCCATTTCCAACTGATATCTGTACTTCAGTTACTAATTTTCAACTTACCGAAGGTTTACCAGCCGGGGGCGTATACTCGGGTAATGGGGTTAGTAATGGGTATTTTAATGCAGGTTTGGCTGGGCCTGGTAACCATCAAATTACCTACACTTACAGCTTAAATGGCTGTACTGTACAGGCTTCCCAAAATATAACTGTTAACACCTGCACCGGTATAAAAGAAAGTTCTTTATCAGCAGCGACTTTAGTATATCCTAATCCTTCTACCGGTAGAATAACCGTAACAGTGCCTTTTATAGGTAACAATCAGGTTTTGGTAAAAATTTACGACGCGCAGGGAAGGGTGGTTTATGAAGAATTATTTAAGGGAATCCAAGGAACATTCAGTAATACTTTTGACCTGTCATCAAAAGGCAAGGGTGTTTACTTATTACAAATATCTACTGAGAACAGCTCAATAATTAAAAAGCTACTACTTCAATAGATTTATAATAAAGAGCTTGGAATAATCTGGATTCTCGGATTATTCCAAGCTCTTTATGGTAAGGTTGAATCCCCTGTTTTGACTTTTATTCTTTTTTATATTCTATTGGATAATTGCCAAAAGCTTGGGCTGTTTTCAAGAAGTTCTGGTAAATAACCTGGTTGGGGCTTGCTTTGGTGGTAGTATGTTCCCAATTATTATAATCTACTTCTTTGGTTCCCGTAAACATGTTATCTGTTGCCTGCCATTGTAATTTAATAGCCATATCGCCGGTAGGTGTTACCGCTGTATGTATTAAATAAACGAACTTATTATTGCCAGATGCTTTTGGCACGGTTGATAGTGTTAGAACATCAATATAACTTCTGTCAATCTTATAACCATTTTGTTCCAGGTGTTTTTCCCATTTTTTAAAAGCATTTTCTCCGGTTTCACCTGTTTTAATTAAGATAATATTGGCTCCTACTAAAGGCTTGGCTTGTTGAGCTTGAGTTAGAAAAGCAAAAAACACGGCTAATAATAGAAATAAAAAACTTTTCATACGTCATTCAGAATAATGTTCAGCTTACAAGTTAAAGATATTATAAGGCAAAAACTAAACCTCTAAATGAACAATTATAAAATATAAAACCAGCAATTGAGCGGAAAACATTAATTATAATCAACAGAAAAATAAAAAGGAAAGGGTTTGGCCAGAATGTTATAGAAATAAATTTCCCTCTAGTTAATGCGCGTATCAGGGAATAATGCCCCATTTATTTCAGGTGGTATTAGGAAAGCAGGGCGTATTAAAGTCTTTAAATGCTGTTTAAATGCGGAAACTGGCTAAGTAAAATTCTATGAAACTGTAGGAGAGTTAGAAGGGGACTTTCCGGCGATAGCATTAGATACTTTATAATCAAAAAATAGATTATTGCTTAGGAGAAGGAATAGAATATGTATTCCTTGTTTTATAATTTAATGTATTTCCTGTATTTTTAATTGCGTAGCAGATTCTTCCATTATAAAATAACAGAATTCTATCAATAGGATCTTGTAAATAAGTTCTTTTTGCAGTTAATAAATCAGGCGATTTAAAGATTAAAAATGCTTTTGTTCTGGTCTGGAAAATTGCCTTGAAGAAAATTTAAATTATATTTTTTATAATTAATAAGCCTGTTCCAATAGGAGCAGGCTTATTTTTTATAATTAATAATTATTGTATTTTTGACAATATCTTTATTTGAATAGAAAAATAATATTGATATACTTGTATCAGATTATACACCACAACCTATATACAAAGTAAAATGATCAAATATTTTCCTTTAAAGGGATCTGTCCTAACTTTAGGAATTACAGCTATTTTAGCAGGAGCCTGTGAGAATAAACGACCAGAAGGACAAAATGCTGCTTCTGAAGACAACAAAAATGCAGTTGCCGATAGTACAGCAGCAAGCGGTTCTAAATTATCATCGGAGCCTTTAGTTACTGATATTTATACCGCCGACCCTTCGGCCCATGTTTTTAACAACAGAATCTATATTTATCCTTCCCACGATGTAGAATCTACTGTGCCGGAAGACGATTTAGGTAGTCATTTTGATATGAAGGATTACCATATCCTTTCTATGGATAGTGTAGGCGGAAAGGTTACCGATCATGGCGTAGGGCTTGATATAAAAGATATTCCGTGGGCAGGACGACAATTATGGGCACCGGATGCTGCTTTTAAAAACGGTAAATACTATTTGTATTTCCCGGTTAAAGATAAGCAGGATATTTTCCGGATGGGCGTGGCTACCAGTACTTCGCCAACTGGCCCATTCAAGGCTGAGCCGAAACCAATAGCCGGAAGCTTTAGCATTGACCCTGCTGTTTTCCGCGACGATGATGGTAACCATTACATGTATTTCGGTGGTATTTGGGGTGGTCAGTTGCAACGTTGGAAAAACGGGAAATACGACGCCAATGGTTCTAAAACGGATTTGAATAAGCCAGAGGATCCAGCTCTAACGGCCAAAGTGGTAAAACTTAGCAGTGATATGTTAAGCTTTGCAGAACCAGTGAAAGATGTGGTTATCCTAGACAATGCTGGTAAACCTATTTTAGGAAAAGATCATGACCGCCGTTTCTTTGAAGCTTCCTGGATGCATAAATACAACGGTAAATATTATTTCTCTTATTCAACCGGCGATACGCATACCATTTCTTATGCTATTGGCAATAATCCATACGGTCCTTTTACTTATCAGGGAGTTGTTTTAAAACCAGTTACAGGTTGGACCAACCACCACTCTATTGTAGAGCATAAAGGCAAATGGTATATTTTCTACCACGACAGTAAGTTTTCCGGAGGCAAAACACATTTAAGAAGTGTAAAAGTAGCCGAGTTAAAATATAACCCGGACGGAACGATCCAGACCATCGACCCAGAAACTTTATAATTTCACCTACCACACAATGCCGCCCGGTTCCTGAAAAGGGGCCGGGCTTTTTTATTAGGTTATGCAAGGGAAAACAAGAAGTAATTAACCAAATTACCTGAATTCCGAATAACCTAAAGAAAGTGTAAGATAGTAGATACTTAAATTATCATGATCAAAGCTTATAAAATTTATACGGGCCCAGATGGCCATACTCATATTATAACAGGTACAGTAGCAGAAGACAAGGTTAATGCAGCCATTGGTATCCGCTTTAAAGTAACTGCAACGCATGGTGTTTATGATTGGCATCCGGCTCCCACCACCCAATACGTGGTAACACTTTCCGGAACCTTAGAATTTGAGACACACTCGGGAGAAACTTTTATTTTGAGACCAGGGGATGTTTTAATTGCAATGGATACCACCGGTTCAGGACACAAATGGAAATTAATAGATGATAATCCCTGGGTTAGGGTTTATGTACCTTTTACAGATGAAGCTGATATCAATTTTATTCCAGATTAGTTTAAGTTTTTTATTGTTTAAATTATGTTAAATAAAGTAGTGCTGCAGATAGGTAATACTTTAAAATAATAGGCCGGTTGTATATGAAAGGTTGAGGAATTATATTGCATTTCTCTTTAAACCTAAAAATTATATGGCGCATTTTAAGAAAGCATTCCTGTTTGTTTTTATGTTTTGTGTCTTTGGTAATTTTACTTTTGCTCAGCGGCATAAACCCATTGATGCCAAAGCCACAAAAGAAACAAAAGCGCTATACCATAACCTGAGAAAAGTAGCTAAAAAGCACACACTGTTCGGGCACCAGCATGCCACCGAGTATGGTCATGGCTGGACCGGAGAGGAAAATAAATCGGATGTTAAACTAGTCACAGGTTCTCATCCGGCTGTAATTGGCGTGGATTTTAGCGGTTTTTCCGGAAGATCACCAGACGCCATTGCCAGGGCTAAAGAAACGGTTCGTAAAAATGTTATAGATACATATAATAGGGGTGGGGTTACCACAGTGGCGTGGCATTTTGCTAACCCGGTTTCCAAAGGCGGTTTCAATTGGGTTGATTCGGTTTCGCTGCCAGCAGTTAAATATATAATTCCGGGCGGAGAGGCGCATGAGCAGTATAAAGAAATATTAAAAGGAATAGGTGATTGGGCTCAAACTGTTAAAGGTGCAGATGGCAAGTTGGTCCCTATGATATTTCGTCCTTACCACGAATTTGATGGTGGCTGGTTCTGGTGGGGCAAACCTCATTGTACCACTGAAGAATTTGTAACGCTTTGGCAATTTACAATTTCTTACCTGCGAGATACCTTGCAAGTACATAACTTTATTTATGCTTTTTCACCGGATAATAAATTTACTACCGAAGCCGAATACCTGGAACGGTATCCGGGGGACGCTTGGGTAGATATGGTTGGGATGGACAACTACGGTGATTTGGGGCGGAATGGCCGGTATGATTTAGATGCGGCCATTCTTAAATTAAAAATTGTATCAGATTATGCCCGTAAGGCTGGGAAACTGGCTGCTTTTACCGAATCCGGCCTCGAATCTATTCCCAATACGACCTGGTGGACGGAATCCTTGCTGAAAGTCATGAAAGCACAAGACCTGCGGCTATCGTATGTATTAGTGTGGCGCAATGATACCCGGAGTCCCACCCATTATTATGCACCTTTTCCGGGCCAGGTAAGTGTACCGGATTTTATTAAATTTTATGACGATCCTTATACCTTATTTGAGAACGACCTGAAAAATATGTATCGGCGAAAGTTTTTAGGTCTTTTCTAAAGCGCAATCAAATCTCTCCTTTTGTACCAAATGGTTGATGCATAAATAATTACTGCCTGTTTAGGTTAATCAGCGACAATAAAATCAGATTAAATATAGTTATTCTATATATTCTGATTTTGCCACCTTTTAACGCTAAACGTATGAAATTAAACTTCAGGGGTAACAGAAAGGCCGGAAGCCTGCCTGGGCCTAAGAAATCCTGGATCAGGGAATGGGCAGATGCCGTTATGTTTGCGGTAGTTTTTGCCACTATTATTCGGTGGGCCACTTTGGAAGCTTTTGCCATTCCCAGTTCTTCCATGGAGAATTCTTTGCTGACCGGGGACTATCTTTTTGTAAGTAAAATGCATTATGGATCGCGTACACCCATTACGCCTTTGCAGGTGCCGCTCACGCATCAATCTATTTGGGGTACGCAAATCCAGTCTTATTCTGATGCGGTACAGCTTCCTTTCCTGCGTTTGCCGGGTTTTTCTAAAATTAAACGCTACGACCCAATAGTTTTCAATTATCCAGTAGAAGAAAACCGCCCCATCGACCTGAAAACAAATTACATTAAAAGATGTATGGGCCTGGCCGGAGATACTTTAGAAATAAAAATGGGCAAAGTATTCATCAATGGGCAGTTTATTCATCCTCCGGAAGAGTTGCAGTTCAGGTATTATGTAAAAACAGATCGTTTTTTAGAGGATAGTTATTTTCGCAATCAGGATATATCGGAATTTTATCCGGTAACGGGTGGCTATTTAATGAATACATTACCCAACAAAGCAGCCTATATACAATCGCTAAAATTTATTAAAGAGGTTCAGTTAATCCAGCAATTACCCAAGGTACCAGATCCTGATATTTTTCCGCACAATCCTACCTTATACCCCTGGAACCTAGATAATTTAGGACCGCTTTATATTCCCAAGGCAGGGGCTACCATTGCCATAACTCCTCAAACCCTACCATTATATGAGAAGGTAATTTTAACGTATGAGCATCAAAAGAATGCTTCTGTGCAGGATGGAAAACTTTTTATTAATGGTCAGGAGACGAAGCAGTATACATTTAAACAAAACTACTACTTCATGGTTGGCGATAATCGCCATAATTCAGAAGACTCCCGATACTGGGGTTTTGTACCAGAAGACCATATAGTAGGAAAAGCCGTATTGGTTTGGATGTCGGTAGATGCCAATGCCTCCCTTTATAACAAAATAAGATGGAACCGGCTTCTGCAACCAATAGATTAAGCATTTGGTAAAAAAGAAGCTTTTGAAATTTTATTTATTATTGGTACAATTATTTTAAAAGTAAGCACTCCCTTCCTTCTAGAAAGGAGCGACTATTCAATTTTTATTTATGGAGATACTAAAGTACCGCAGAATATTTCAGGTAATTGATGGGGTAGAGAAAAAAGTAGGCGATGGTTTTGAGGTTATTAGCCCGATGCCAGGATCGCGTATCCGGCAGTTAAGCCCTTTTCTGCTGATTGATCATACTGGTCCTATGGCGGTTCATCCCACTGATAAACCATTAGGAGCCGATCCTCATCCGCACCGGGGTTTTGAAACTGTTACGATTGTTTATCAGGGATACCTGGCCCACCGGGATACCGCTGGGTATAGTGGTAAAATAGGACCCGGCGATGTTCAATGGATGACTGCCGGTTCTGGCTTACTGCACGAAGAAAGGCACGAAAAAGAATTTTCTAAACAAGGAGGTATTCTGGAACTGGTACAGCTTTGGGTAAATGTACCGAAGAAAGATAAAATGGCTCTGCCCAGGTACCAGGAGTTACCTGCCAATACTATCCCGGTAATAGAAACCGGAGAAGGCAAAGGCAAAATAAGAGTTATTGCAGGCAAATATGAAGATCAGCTAGGCCCAGCAGAAACTTTCTCGGCCATAACCATGCTGGATGTTGAGCAGGCCCAAGGATCCGAATTAAAGTTGCATTTACCGGCGCATTACAACGTAGGTATTTATGTCGTAAAAGGAGCCTTAAACCTGAATGGGAACCGGGAAGCTAAAACAAAACAATGGGTAGTTTTCGGTTGGGACTTTCCGGATATCGTTTTGAAATTTACAGAAGATACCAAACTGCTAGTTTTATCAGGAGAACCCATTGAGGAGTCATTGGCTACTTATGGTCCTTTTGTAATGAATACCAACCAGGAATTAATTCAGGCCATAGAAGATTTTGAAAGTGGCCGAATGGGAAGTTTTAAAGATTAATGGAAAGAAAATTTCTGCTTTCTTAAAAGATTCTTATTTACTCAATAGGCCATAAAAGGCTGATCGGCTGGTAAGCTTTCTGACGTGTAGCTTTATAAAATTTATATAGGAAGATACCATAATTTGTTCCGCTCCGTAAACTTTTACCATTTGATATTAAAGGAACAAATAATGGCAAACGAAAAAAATGCAGCTTTTAATCCGCAGTTTAATTTAGCGGGGGAATTCTCCATTAACCGCATGGGCTACGGAGCCATGCGTATTACCGGCGACGGCATCTGGGGGCCACCTAAAGATCACGATGAATCTATTCGGGTATTAAAACGGGCAGTAGAGTTAGGAATAAGCTTTATTGATACGGCCGATAGTTATGGCCCGCATGTTTCCGAAGAATTAATTGCCGAAGCCTTGCATCCTTATCCGGCAGGTTTGGTGATTGCTACTAAGGGAGGTTTGTTAAGAACAGGCCCAAACCAATGGCCTGTTAATGCCCATCCTGATCATTTGAAAGAAGCTTTGGAGGGCAGCTTAAAACGCTTAAAACTGGATAGCATTGATTTGTACCAGTTGCACCGCGTGGATCCGGAAGTGCCGTTTGAGCAAACGCTGGAGTTTTTGCAAAAAGTACAACAAGAAGGAAAGATTAAACACATTGGTCTTTCAGAAGTTACCGTAGACCAGATTAAAAAAGCACAGGAATACGTAAAAATTGTTTCGGTGCAGAATATGTACAGCGTAGACAACCGCAAATGGGAGGAAGAGCTGCAATATTGTGAAGAACAAAATATGGCTTTTATTCCGTGGTACCCGCTGGGGGGAGGTAATGTGAAAGCCTTAGAAAAATTAGAGCAGATTGGTAAGAAATATGAGGCTACTGCGCACCAAATTGCCTTAAGCTGGTTATTACATCATTCCCCAAACATTTTGCTGATTCCGGGAACATCTAAAGTAAAACACCTGGAAGAGAATTTTGAAGCGGCTTCTATTGCATTATCACCGGAAGACTTAACGGAATTAGATAAAATAAACCAGGCGGAGGTATCAGGTTAAATTATTTTGTATTATTTACTATTTTAAAAAATTATTCTTAACCTGATCTATTAGCAAAACTATGGAATTTGTAAGATTTGGCAATACCGGCATGAAGGTATCCAAAATTTGTCTGGGTTGTATGACGTACGGAACCCCTACAGAACGTTGGCCTTGGGCCTTGAACGAAGAACAAAGTCGTCCTTTTATTCAAAAAGCCATAGAGCTAGGCATTAATTTCTTTGATACTGCTGATGTATATACGAATGGAGCCAGCGAGGAAGTAGTGGGTCGGGCCCTAAAGGATTTTGCTAAACGGGATGAAGTGGTGTTGGCTACTAAAGTATTTAATCCGATGGGGCCGGGGCCAAATGATAAAGGCTTATCCAGGAAACATATTATGAGTGCCATTGATACCAGCCTGAAACGGTTGGGCACCGATTATGTAGATTTGTACCAGATACACCGCTGGGATTACGAAACCCCACTGGAAGAAACCCTGGAAGCCTTGCACGATGTGGTAAAAGCCGGAAAGGCCCGTTACATTGGGGCGTCTTCTATGTATGCCTGGCAATTTGCCCAAGCTCTTTATACAGCCGATTTACACGGCTGGACCCGTTTTGTTTCCATGCAACCACAATACAACTTGGTTTATCGGGAGGAAGAACGGGAAATGCTGCCGCTTTGTGAAGACCAGAAGATTGCCGTAATACCTTGGTCGCCGTTAGCACGCGGGTTATTAACAGGTAAACGAACAAAGGGAGGCGGAGAAACCGAAAGGGCCCGTACCGATGCGTTTGGTAAAATGTTATATACCCGCGACGATGACTTTGAAATTTCTGGGTTAGTAAATGCTATTGCAGAGGAGCGGGGAGTACCCAATGCCCAAGTGGCTTTAGCCTGGTTGCTTTCTAAACCAGTGGTAACATCACCTATTATTGGGGCAAGCAAGTCCGGACATTTAGAAGATGCCGTGGCCGCTCTTGATCTGAAACTATCGGAAGATGAAATCAAGCGTTTGGAGGAGCCCTATCTGCCACATCCTGTTCTGGATCATAACTAGATTTATTAGCTATAAAAATACATAAACAAAAAGAGGAAGCCTAAGCTTCCTCTTTTTGTTTCAGGTTACCTGCTTTTATTATTTATCAGCGTTATAACCAGCTAATTTTATCATTTTGTTGTAATTACCTAATAAAAGGAAAGAAGGTGCCCACTGTCCAACAAACAAGGCTTCTTCGTCTTTTTTCATTATTTTTAAAGTGGCTGAAACAGCCATTGAGCCTAAAGCTGCCCATAAAAATAAATCTGATGGTAGTTTAGAAGTATAATTTTCAATTGCCGCCGCAACTGGTCCTTCTTTATGTTCCGGATTTGCTCTATCGGCTTTGTTTTTTAATTCTTGTGCGTCCATAGTTTTATTTAAGTTTAAGATTAGTTTCTTGGCTATGAAAACGTATTATTTAAATATATTGTTTACAAAATTTTACCTTTTGTCGTTATTTAAATCCGTTTTTACTTCCTGCCCAAGTAAATAAACCAGTAGGACTTAAAGAAAACTAACTGTTAAAATGATATAGAAAGGTAATAACACCGGTATAAGCCGGCTTTTTAACTTCAGCAATTTCCAGGGTAACATCTATCTGAGCTTTGGCAATACCCCGAAGATTTTTTAATGAAAGTAATTTAGCACGTAACCTTACCTGGTTATTTACCAGCACAGCCTGGTTAAAACGCAGGCTTTCTATTTCATAGTTTACCTGCATTTTTAGATTTTCAACTTTTATTATCTGGCCCCAGAGGTAAGGCAGCAGCGAAACGGTTAAATACCCATGCGCAATGGTACTGCCAAAAGGCGATTCAGTTTTAGCTCGTTCAGCATCTAAGTGTATCCATTGGTAATCCAGCGTAGCTTCGGCAAATTTTGTTATTTGCTCCTGCGTAATGGTATGGTAGTCCGAAACGCCAAGTTCCTGGCCTTCATGTTGTTGAAATTCTTCAAAGTTTGTTATGGTAATAATGCTCATAAGGAGATATTTTTATCGCTGAAGTACATATCTTAAATATGCCAATTAAGCTTAAAATTGGTTCTAAAAAAAGAAAATACCGAACTGATTTTAAACGGTTATGGTTTAGTTATTGCTAATTAATTAAAAAAATTAGAAGGAGAAACAGTGTTAGAATATTCTATGTTTAATCAGCTTCCTGCCGGAAGCCAGGTGTCGTTATTATCCAAACAAGGCATTGCCCTTGCCCAGCGCGAGCATAAGGGTTATGTAATTACCTTATATGCTTTAAATAATTATTTTGTAGAGCTTTGGAAAAAGCACGATTTTGAAATTATTGGTACTTTCCACAAATCAGTCAATTCTATGGCCATATTAGAACCCTATATGGACAGCATAGATCTGCAAAATTTCCTGAAATAATAACTTTTAAGTTTCTTTTAAGATCTGATTTTATCAGGTAAAGATAAAAGTGGTATAGTGGTACGAAAGGTTAAGTGGTCGGTAATGCTTTCATGAAAAAGAGAACTGAAAAAGCCTTGTTTGTAATGTCCGATAGCCAAAACGTCTGTTTTATAAGTTATTACAAAATTTTCCAGGCCTTCAGCCACTGTTTTGCCTCTTAGTTCAATAATTTCCTGCTTCA
The DNA here is from genome assembly GCF_000473365.1 of Adhaeribacter aquaticus DSM 16391. GTDB lineage: Bacteria > Bacteroidota > Bacteroidia > Cytophagales > Hymenobacteraceae > Adhaeribacter > Adhaeribacter aquaticus. The sequence continues at coordinate 4,789,355 of NZ_KI421517.1, read as the reverse complement.
GGTGAGGGTACCGTTGGTTAATAGCGGCTATGTATTCTTGGGAGATATTCGTTTCATTTGCTGCTTCGCTTCTAATGTGTACTAAGGTTACCTGGGCATTAAAGGCTTGGGCAAAAGGTATTAGCTGGTCTAAAAACAGGAAATCGTTTTCTACCACTTCGGCAGCATAGGTTATATGGCTAATAGAGTTGAATTTTGCCGCTGCCGGTATAATTAATACCGGACATGGAATATCATTAATTACCGAACCCGTATCTGTGCCTGCCAGTCGGTCGAGAAAAGAATTGGTGTTATTATTATCAATTAAAATTAAATCAATCTGCGCCTCCTTTACGACATTACTTATATTTTCATTTAAGGAACCCCATTTAAAAAGAGCCTCAATTGGAGTAGCGTTGCCATAGCTTTTTTGCAAATTTGCAGCAATTGTTTGTAGCTTATCTTTTTGCACTTGTTCTAGTTCAGTAAGCGGAACGGTAGAGCCAGGAAAGGCAGGAATGGCACCTAAAGCCACATCTCCGGTCATAAAAAGGTTAGAGCCAGCATAGGTACTGGAGTAATCAAGGGGGAGATCGGCATTATGAAATAGAAAAACTTTTCCCTGAACAGCCTGTCCTAGATTCATCGCATAATGGAGCACATAAGCCGAATCATCATTAAAATCAGTAAGAATCAATAAGTTTTTCATAACCAGCTACGTAAATAAGCAAAAAAGGAATATAGTGTTTTTGTATTATATACGGGTGGTTGGTAAAGTAGTTCCTGCTCGTTGCCTTTTCTGATGCTCCGTAATCTTAATTTGAAATAGCCCAGCTTTTACACCAATCAATAAGGTTAATGTAATCCAAATTCCGCCAGCAGAGATTCTTTACTTGGTTACCTAAGTTGGCTTTTCAGTTGTTTGCTTAACTCCATAAATAATTATTTACTTTTGCGGAAATAAATTATGAGCAAGACACAAAGCATCTCCGCTAATCCTGAATTAACAAAGGTAAATCTTTGGGTAATGGCATTAGCCACCGGTTTGGTAGTCGCTAATATTTATTATAATCAGCCTTTATTAGGGCAAATTTCTGAAGATTTTCAGATTTCAGAAGCTCGGGCCGGTATTATTGCTATGCTTACCCAAATCGGGTATGCTACCGGAATGCTGTTTATCGTACCCCTAGCCGATATGCTGAAGCGGAAAAGACTAATCATGACTGATTTTGTTCTGATTATTATTGCTTTGCTTTTGGCGGCCTATGCTCCTACTATTCATTTCTTAATGCTGGCTAGTTTCCTGATTGGGGCTACGTCTGTTATTCCTCAGTTGCTGGTGCCTATGGCTGCACACCTGGCTAAGCCAAAAGCAAGGGGACAGGCTGTTGGGTTTGTCATGAGTGGCCTCCTGATTGGTATTTTATTATCCCGGACTTTAAGTGGTTTTGTTGGTGCCCATTGGGGCTGGCGAGCCATGTTTCTGATTGCAGCGGGATTAATGGCTTTATTATGGATTGTTTTATACTTGTTACTTCCGGAAGTTTATCCAGATTACAAAGGTTCTTATAAAAGTTTAATGGTATCCCTAATTCATTTAATAAAGGAAGAACCAATATTACGCATTGTTACTTTACGCGGAGCCCTATGCTGCGCCTGTTTTGGCGGCTTCTGGACTACCTTGGTTTTTTTGCTACGAGAACCACCTTTTAATGCCGGGAGCGATGTGGCTGGCTCTTTCGGTTTAGTAGGAGCCGTTGGCGCCATTGCAGTTCCGTTTATGGGTAAAATAGCCGACAAAGGAAATGCGCAGAAATTTACCACCATTAATATTATTTTAATTATTGTTTCTTATTTCATTTTCGGGTTGTCAACGGCTAGTATTATTGGCCTCGTAATTGGCGTAATTTTATTGGATATGGGTGTTCAGGCAACCCATGTGAGCAACCAGACTTTAATTTTTAGCTTACGTCCCGAAGCACGTAACAGGTTAAATACGGTATACATGGTTATTTATTTTACGGGTAATGCTCTGGGAACCCTGTTATCTACCCGGGCCTGGTACTATTGGAAATGGTACGGTGTAGTAGGAGTGGGCTTTATTTTATCAACCTTAGCATTGGTTGTTCACCTTGCTAATCTGTCCACACTTTCTAAAGAAAAAACTAAATAACCCATATTCTCTGCTTCTTCTTTAAGTTTAGGTAAACTACTTAGTAAGGAATCGTATATAAATGTATTCTATAGAAAACCTAAAGCAGAGGCTATGGCTTCTTTATATACCCCACTTACTATCACCAGAATTAAAGAGGAAGTGGAAGGCGTTAAACTTTTTTTTTCGAAGGGGAAGACGCAGCCAGCCTGACCTTTCAATCTGGTCAATATTTAACGTTGGTACACCAGTCCCAACAGGAGGAAATCAGGAGGTCGTATTCTATTATTTCCAGTCCGGAACTGGGAGAGCTGCTAGCTGTTGGCGTAAAACGAATAGAAAATGGAATTCTCTCCCGTTTATTAATAGATCGGGCCAAGGTTGGCGATCAAGTACTCACTTCCGGGGCAGCTGGTTTTTTTACTTTGCCCAAGAATGTAGCTAATTACCGCCAGGTTTTTATGCTGGCGGCAGGCAATGGCATAACGCCTATTTTTTCTTTATTAAAAACCCTTCTGACCTTAAACCCAACTATAGCCATTGTTTTAATTTACAGCAATAGTTCTTTAGAAAGAACTATGTTTAAAGAAGAGTTGGATAATCTACAGGCAAGTTTTCCGGAAAGGTTTAAAATTGAATACTTGTTTAGTAATGCTACTAATTTAAGCCGGGCCCGTTTACATAAAGACTTACTAAAATTATTAATAGCGCAATATGCTGTAGCCCCTTATGCAGAAATCTTATTTTATATTTGTGGTCCTTTAAATTACATGCGCATGGCAAATTACGCCTTGCATGAGGTAGGAGTACCTCCCGACAATATTAAACGCGAGAATTTTAATACTGAGAAACCAATCATTAAAGCAGAACCCCCTGATAAAGGCCTTCATCAGGCAATTATCTATTTTAAAAAACAGCAGTTTGAAGTAGAAGTACAATACCCAGGTTCTATATTAAAAGCTGCTAAGAAAGCAGGTGCTGTTTTGCCTTATAGTTGCGAAGCCGGTGTCTGTGGAAATTGCGTGGCTACTTGTACTAATGGTCAGGTTTGGATGGCTTATAACGAAGTATTAACTGACAAGGAAGTAGCTCAGGGCCTAACATTAACCTGTGTTGGGTTTCCGGTAGGAGGTAATGTGGAGTTGATATTTCTCGGTTAAACTTAAAATAAAAAAGCCCGGAAGGTTATTCCGGGCTTTTAATAGAGGGCTATTTATTAAGAAACAGTTTTAAATACTTCTTCGTCAATAAAAGGCTGATTCTTTACTCGTTTGCCAGTTGCTTTAAAAATTGCATTGGCTACGGCACCACCAGTAGGCGGTAAGGCCGGTTCGCCTAAACCAGTTGGATCAATACCATTATCTACAAAGTGGCATTCAATTTCCGGAATTTCATTCATCCGGATTAAACGGTAATTGTTGAAGTTGTTTTCCTGAGCTAAACCATCTTTAAAAGTAAGCTTACTGTACATGGCATGACCTAAACCATCTACAATACCGCCCATCATTTGCTGCCGGGCACCACTTGGGTTAATAACAATACCACAATCGCCGGCTGCGTAAATTTTCTTTAATACCGGTTTGCCTTTTACCATGGCTACTTCACCAACCTGAGCTACGTAAGAAGCGTGGGAGAAATAAACACTGAAGCCCTGAAAAACGCCTTGTTTTTTACCCCAACCTGATTTTTCAGCTGCTAACTCAATAACGCCCCGCATACGGTCAATATCGTATTTAATGGCACCAGTTGGTTTGGCTTTAGCTTTTGTCAATAAATCCAGCCGGAATTTCACCGGGTCTTTTCCGGCGGCCTGGGCTACTTCGTCCAGGAACGATTGCTCAGCAAACGCCAAAAAGTTAGTAATTGGAGCACGCCAAGGTCCGGTTGTAATTGGAGATTTATGCTCAACCGAATCAATTAATAAGTTTTCTACGGCACCAGATGGGAAGTTATCTTCCCGGGTTGGATTACCGGAGTTTATGCCTACCCCGCGTAATTTATAACCAATCAGGTTGTTTTGTGCATCCAGCGCAGCTTCAAACCGGTAGCGTACAGCCGGACGGTAGCTTCCGCCAGTCATGTCATCTTCCCGGGTCCAGATTACTTTTACCGGAGCCTTTACCAAACTCGATAGTTCAGCAGCTTCCAATACATAGTCAGCCTGTAACCGACGACCGAAACCACCACCTAAACGGGTAATTTCAAGCGTGATTTTTTCAGGTGCCACACCTAATAACTTAGCTGTTTCGGTACGGGCACGTTCCGGCGTTTGCGTAGGACCAACCAATTCTACACCGTCCGGACGAACGTGTGCAAAAAAGTTCATTGGTTCCATTGGGCTATGCGACAGGAACGGACACTGGTATTCGCTCTTAATTACTTTAGCTGCACTTTTGAATGCCGCCTCTACATCACCATCTTTCCGACGAACCACAACCTCGTTACTGGTATCCAGTAATTGTTTAAATAAACGATCGTGGTCGGGGGTACTTTCTATATTATCAGCTTTTTCGTAAGCTATTTTAACTGCCTGACGCGCTTTTTTAACTTGCCAGGTAGATTTACCTACGATTGCCACATTGTTCTTGAAAGTAACAACATCAACAATGCCTGGCATTGCTTTCGCTGCTGCGGCATCTACTGATTTTACTTTCATGCCAAAAGCCGGGCGCTGAATCATGGCATGCAGCATACCTTCGCGGTATACATCAAGACCAAATAAAGGCTTACCGGTTACAATATTTTTTTGCTCTACGTTTCTAACCGGCTTACCAATTATTTTAAAATCCTTGCGGTCTTTTAACTGAACATCAGTAGGCACCGGCAGTTTAGAAGCATCCATTGCTAACTCGCCGTACGATAATTTACGACCAGAAGCTTTATGAATAACAGTACTATTTTCAGTAGTTAAATCATTTACGGAAACATTCCAGCGTTTAGCAGCAGCTTCTTTCAGCATTTGCTTGGCCGTGGCACCAGCTGTGCGTAAACGTTTCCAAGAATGAGGTACCGCGCCGCTACCACCGGTTAACTGGCGATCGAATTTTTTAGCGTCTAACGGAGCCTGAACTACTTTTACTTTTTTCCAATCTACATCCAATTCCTCGGCTACAACCATAGGGAAGGATGTTTTAATATTTTGACCTAGTTCCGGGTTAGGAGAAAAGATGGTTACGATGCCATCAGATCCAATGGATAGATAACTGTTAAATTCTACTCCACCGGCAGCTGCTCCGGCAGCTTCACCTAAAACAGAAATGGAATCAGCGGCCGCACTGGTCCAGCCGAAACCTAATAAAAGGCCTCCACCAGCGGTAGCGGCCAATTTCATGAAATCGCGTCTGCTTTTATCTGTTGTGGTCGCCATAATTAACTTTTCTTAGTGGTGGTTGAAGCTGTTTTGGTAGAAGCTAGTTTTACGGCTTCGCGGATGCGGTGATAAGTACCGCAACGGCAAATGTTGCCCGTCATGCCAGATTCAATTTCTTCTGCAGTAGGCTTCGGATTCTTTTTCAGCAGGGCTGCTGCTGTCATAATCTGCCCAGCCTGGCAATAGCCACACTGCGATACGTCAACTTCATCCCAGGCTAATTGCAGCGGATGGTCGCCGTTGGCAGACAGTCCTTCAATGGTTACTACTTTGGAAGTACCAATGGCAGAGACTGGGTAAACACAGGAGCGGGTTGCTTCGCCGTTAATGTGGACGGTACACGCCCCACACTGGGCTATTCCGCAGCCGTACTTTGTTCCGACCAGCCCCAGGTGGTCGCGCAGTACCCATAATAGTGGGGTATCCGGCTCTACGTCGGCCTGGTAGCTCCGGCCGTTAATTTGCAGCTTAAAAATGGCCATATGTTTAAGGTGTTTGGTTTCTCGCCAAATTACAAAAATTTATTCAAAATACCCCTTTTAAATCCTTTTTTTTCGGTAAAAGAGTTATAATTACAAATTTTTAAATAACTTTTACAATTGGTATGGTTTAGGCTACAGAAACTAGTTTAATTTGGAGATTAATCTACCAGAACCACCACTTTACCCCGCGTTTTAGCAGTTTCTACTTGTTGATGCGCTTCCCCTATATTTTCAAAAGGATATTCCTGGTAAACATGTGCCTTTATCTCGCCTGATTGTAATAATTGAGCCAGTTGTTCCATATCAGACCCGGAAGATTGAACCAGGTAATTAGCTGCAGAAATTCCTTTTTGCTCCGCCAGGTTTTTTATTTCTTCTGTAACGCCGCCTACAATAGAAATCAAATAACCGCCTGCTTTTAAAACCTCTAAAGATTTACGTGTATTGTCTCCTCCTAACGGATCCAGTACAATATCAATATTATGGGCAGCCGTTTCAAAATTGGTTTGTGTATAATCCAGGTGCTCATCAACTCCTATGTTTTTTAAGAAATCAGCATTGGCTGCAGAAGCAGTACCTATAACAGTAGCTCCATAATGTTTGGCAATTTGTACAGCAAAATGGCCTACCCCGCCAGCCGCCGCATGAATAAGCACCCGTTGCCCGGTTTTAAGATGCGCTTGTTGTACCAGTACCTGCCAGGCAGTTAAATTAGCTAAAGTTGCCGCGGCCGCTTCAGCATGGGAAATCTTGGTTGGTTTTATAGCTAAATGATTGGCAGGTGCGGCAACATATTCGGCATAAGCTTTTCCGTGACCTGGAAAATTGACCATGCCAAAAACTTCATCACCGGGTTTAAAAGAAGTAACGTCTTCGCCTACCTGGGTTACTTCTCCGGAAATGTCCCAACCTAAAATCAGTGGCTTTCCCTCTTTAATACGCCCATACACGCCCTTGCCGGACCGAGACTTAACATCAACCGGGTTTAAGCTGATAGCCTTCACTTTTACCAGTACTTCATCCTTTTGGATGGCAGGTCTTTCTATTTCGGTGATGGTTAAATTCTCTATGCCACCTGGTTCTGTTAAAACAATTGCTTTCATAGTTGTAAGGTTTATAGTTTTTATCGCAAATCAATTAAATTTGGATACAATGGTTAATTAGTAGTATTGAGGGGTAATAATTCTTTAATCGCTTTTGTGCCATCTTTTGCTTTTGTTAATTCAAAGGCATCAATAAGAGCATCGGATACCGAGTAAGACTTGTATAGCAATTTGTTTTCCTCGAAAGAAATAACCTGAAATAACTGACCTTGTTGGCTGGTTCGGGTTGGCCATGGTTTCTGAACATTCCTCCGATACGCTTTAGGGCCACTTATGGATACCACGTATACAGGACTCGTATTTACATATTGTTTTTCTCCTTTACTGGTTAGGCCAAAGCCGCGGGCATAGGTATGATCATGCCCCTGTAATACCAAATCTACTTTATACTTATCAAACAAAGGTTTCCAATATTTTATCAGGCTTTTGGTATCCTTTGCCCGCGAAGCAGAAAAAACCGGATAGTGGCAGGCGACAATAGTCCATTTTTTAGTGTTGCTTCTTAAGACCTCTTCCAGCCAGTGGGCCTGGCCATATATAAACCAGTAAGAGTTTAAAGTAATTATTCGAACATCCTGGTAATCGGTATAATAGGCTACGTCTTTAAATCCTTTAGGTCCGTTTTTAGGAAAATTAAACTGGGGGTTCCAGAACCTGGTTAGCTTAGGGAGCCCCAATTTACGGGCATATTCATGGTTACCAGGAATAACCAGATGTGATTTGGTGGTAAAAATAGCTGCTCCGGCTGTAAACCAATCCTGCCACTCCGTTTCCGATTCGGGACTATTCACCTGATCGCCAATGTGGAGTACAAATTTTGCTTGCGGAGCTTTAGTATGAGTGGCCTGTACCGTTTTAGCCCAACTGGTAGCTAACTCATTCTGGGCATCGCCTAAATAAATAAAGCTGAAAGGTTCTGGTTGGTCATTGGCCGTTTCGAACCTAAACCAATTGCTCCAGTTAGTGCCGTCGCCAACGCGGTATTGGTACTGGGTATTAGGCTGCAGATTAGTAAAATTAACAGCATGAAAAAGTGTTCCGCTATTTTCTGATTTTAGCTTTTGGGTTTTAGCCTTAAAGGTTTTGGTAGCCGATGAAGAACCGATAGGTAATATCTCTGCCACAGGAGTTTTTACAACTGTGGATGTTCGCCAGGTAACGGTTTGGGAGGTGGAAGGATCGGTTTGCCAGGTTAAAATAATGCGGTCTGGTTTAAGACCTGGAGCTACCTCTGTTGGAGCAATAAAGTTAGTTAAGTCTTGTTTCTGAGCATTGAGTGCTTGTGTTTTGAACAGAAAACAAATAAAGCTTATTGTAATAACTTTAATAAATAAACGAGAGACTTTAACCATAGAACTGGTGCCAGTAATACCGTAATGTGGTAGTTAAACGGTCTGGAGCTGTTACCGTTTTTGTTTGTTTTGAATGAAGAATTTATAGTGTTCAATTTGTTATTTCGCTTAATAAATAAAGGCCCCTTTTGTGGAGGAGCCTTTATTTATTATAGTTCGCGTAACCAGATATTCCGGTAGCTTATAGGTTTGCTTGGGTCGCCGTGATCTTGTAAAGTAATAGGGGCTTTGCTATGCGCTTTATAAGAAGGTAAACCAATGTATTCGGTAGGGCCTTTTATCTCAGAATTGTTCTGTACCAGTACTCCGTTATGTAAAACAGTTATACGGGCTGGGGTAAATACAGAACCATCTTCTTTGAAACGGGGAGCTGTATATATTACATCATACACGTTCCAATCTCCGGGCTTACGCATGGCGTTTACCAACGGAGGGTGTTGCTTATAAATACTTCCTGCCTGACCATTTGAATAGGTCCGGTTATTATAAGAATCTAACACCTGAAGCTCGTAACGGCTTTGCATAAAAATACCGCTATTGCCACGGGCCTGGCTTTTTCCCTGAATGTCCGTTGGAATCTGCCATTCTATGTGTAACTGATAATCGCCAAATTCCCGTTTGGTAGAAATATCACCGGTTCCTTTCGCCACCGTAAAGGTGCCGTTTTGTACTTTCCACTTCGCTTCGCCATCCTTTCCTTTCCATTCTGCTAAATCTTTTCCTCCAAATAAAATAATGGCGTCGGAAGGAGCAGTCGTGGTACCGTTACCCGGAGTTATTACTTTGATTTCTGGTTCCCAGAATTCTGTCATTTCCGGACGCATTTTGGGAGGAGTAGGCACGGTTTCCTGTGTTTGGGCATTTGCTTCAGAACATAAAACTAAACCTGTTACTAAAGCCGCAGCCGATAATTTTTTTAGAAATGAAGTAGAAATGGTGGTGTGCATTTTTTGCTTTAATTAAAATTAATCTGTGTCTTGGTCTTTGGTATTCTTGTAGAATACACAATAATATTAATAATAAAGTATACTGCAATAACAATCTTTAAGAAGATTAAAGCCTGCTGGTATCAGTGCCGGAGTTAAATTTGTCTAAATCCGTCGCCAATAAATTTTAGCCCGTTGATAATGCCGGTTCGCCAATAGGTCCAAGTATGGGCACCATCCCGTACTCTAAACTCATGCGGAATACTATATTTTGTCATTTCAGCGTGCAGTAGGGCGTTACCGATAGTTAAAAAATCATCGTCTCCACAATCTAAATAATACTTAACTTTTTTAAGTTCTTCTACTGGTTTGGTTTTTATTATATCCAGAATACTGTACTGGCGGTAGTGGGGGGTAAGGCGGGCTTCTTTTTGCAGGGCTTCGCCAAATAATTTACCTAAACCCGTTTCGTACCGGTTAGCTTCCATAGAGGCTATTTCTTCATCCGTGCGAACAGCAGCACTAAAAGCGGCACAGCTGGAAAACAGTTCGGGGTGGCGCATGGAGTACATTAAAGCACCATAGCCGCCCATGCTTAAACCCGAAATACCGCGGTATCTTTTTTCCGGACGGGTTCGATATTTAGAATCTATGAAAGGTATTAGTTCTTGTACAAACATATCTTCGTACCGGACTTTACCCTGATAATCGTTAATGTAGTAGGTGCGTTTGGCATCAGGGGTTATAATAATCATCGGTGGAATTTCCCCGGATGCAATGGCCTGATCTGCATAACGCTGGATTTCGCCAAACTGAACCCAGCCTGTATCGTCATCGCCGCCGCCATGTAATAAATATACCACCGGGTAATTACGCTGAGACGTATTATAATCGGCAGGTAAATAAATAGTGTACTTTACTTCTGTACCTAAAAGTTTGCTTTTCATTTTGAGACTTTCCTGTACCAGGCCTGCTGGTACCTGGGCCTGGACGGCAAGGAGAAAACAAAAGAAAACGCCTGTTAGAAGTAGTTTTAGTGGGTGCATAAGAATTATATACTTGGTGAATAATAAACCAAATATATTTATTCTGATTCAGATTGCGGTACCGGCTACTTACATGTTTTGGCTAATAAGCTGGCGGCCTGGTTGGAGCCAAGTTGCTGGGCTTTTTGTAAATCAGCACAGGCCGTTGCGCCCTGGTTTAGTAATACTTTGCTGTGCCCCCTTCCGTAGTAGGCATTAGCTAACTTAGGATTAAGGGTAATGGCTTGGGAAAAATCGGCAATAGCTCCCGTATAATCTTTTAAATCCATTTTTATGCCGCCTCTTTCTACCAGGTTAGCAGCATCATTGGGCTTTAAGGAGAGAGCTTTGTTATAATCAGTTAAGGCTTCTTTGGTTTTGCCTAGCTGGCTTTGCGCCATGGCCCGGTTGGCATAAGCCTCTGCCATCCGAGGGTTTATACTAATAACTTTATTCAGGTCTTGTACACAGCCAGCGTAATCGCGTTGGTTAAATCGTAACAAGCTACGGTTAAAATAGGCACCAACAGAGTTGCTGGCTAAGCCAATGGCATTATTGTAATCGGCTAAGGCTTCAGTAGGCTTTCCCATTTTTTCATAAGCCTGAGCCCGGAATAAATAAACTTCTGAGGTGGGAGCTTTTTTGGTTACCATTGAATAATCGGCGATGGCACCAGCGGCATCGTTGGCGGCTAATCTTAAATGAGCCCGTTCTAAATAAGAATCAGGAGCATCCGGATTAAACTTAATACTTTTCTCGAAATCGGCTAAAGCCTCCTTTGGCCGGTTTAAATTTAATTTAGCGACTCCCCGGTTGTAATACATGTCTGCATCCGAAGGGCTTAAAGTTAATCCCTTATCGTAGTCAGTTAAAGCGCCGGCAAAATCGTTCTGGCGTATTTTCAGGGTGGCCCGGTTTCGGTAGGCTTCAGCATTTTTAGGATCTAAACTTAATACTTTATTAAAATCAGTTAAGGCTCCTTTAATATCGTTCAACTCCAGTTTAGCTAAGCCCCGGTTGTTATAAGCCTGCGCAAAAGAAGGTTCTATGTAAATAGATTTGGAATAAGCGGTTATGGCTTCTTTGTAATTGCCCGCATCAAAATGTCTATTTCCCTGGTTAAAATCGGCGTTAGCTAAGCTTTGGGCAAAAATAGATAAGGAAGAAAAAAGGAAAAGTAAGGTAAATAATATCTTTTTCATCTGCTCGTAAGCAATAAAGGTGTTTTTTCAGGTTTTAAACCGAAATTATCTGATTCCGTTCAGGTAGCTTTCATTAAAACGTAAAAATAAGGTTTTATAGTATTTACCTGTTTTAAATTGAAAATATTAAGGAGATTGGTAAAAAAATTAGGGGCACCGACTACAAAAAAAAAGCGCCTGCTAATGAGGCGCTTTTTAAAGTTCTAAGTAAGAAGATTATTTCTCTACTATTAATCTGGTTACTACTTGATTGTCGGCAAACTTAGCTACTACCAGGTAGATACCATTCGGTAAAGATTCTGTATTTACACTTACTTCCAGGTTTTCCTTCAGCGAATTCGTTTGCTGTAAAACAACTTTGCCAGCTAAGTCACGCAATTCAATCTGAACCATATCCTGGTCAACATTTAAGAATTTAATTGTAACCTTATCTTTAGCAGGGTTTGGATAGGTAATTAAATATTCTTCTATGATTTTACTAGAAGGCTTAACTGCTATAACCTTACTATATTCAATTTTACCTGAAAAATCCACCTGTTTTAACCTGTAATACAAGTTAGAATTGTTGGTATTTACTTGGTCTATATAATCATACTTTAACAATACCTTGCTTGTACCAGCTCCTTTTATTTTAGCTACCGTATTAAATTTCGTTCCGTCAAAACTTCTTTCAACATTGAAGTATTCATTGTTTTCTTCAGAAGCGGTTGCCCATGTTAATTTTACTTGTCCTGATCCAGAATTAAAAACCGATGCTTTAAAATATACCAAAGTTACCGGAAGAACTGTAACTGGTGCTGTTCTGGTATTTCCTTCGCCGTTAGTTGCATCATTTACTGAATAAGTCATGTAAGAAGTTCTGGTAGTTCCGGTGTTATCTTTTGCCAGAATTCTTAAATTTCTAGTTCCAGATAAAAGGGTGGTAGTATTCGAAACATAGATTTGTCCAGATTTTAAATCTAAAGAAGTACCTGATAAAGGTTCTCCTTCTAATATCTCATAGGTTAATGGACCGGTATAATTCCAACCCGACAATTCAGGCGTCGCAATTATTTCATTTGTAACATAAGAATCCTTCATGTAGGGAGGCTGTACCGTATAAGTTAGCCCACAGGAATTGTCTGCGGTTATAGTAGTTGTCCCTATATCTATAGGACCACATTCTTTAGACCCTGTTACTTTTAATGTATAAGTACCACTTGGAATTGAGCCGGTGGATAAAAATATCTCACTTCCATTTCCAAGAATTGGGTCGCCTATTGGTGTATTCCCATTATATAACCTGTAAGTTACTCCAGATTCAGAGCCTGCCAGCGATATTGTGGCAGAAGAACCGCTACAGATTATTTGGCTGCTTGGTGATGTTAAGGCAAAGGTAGCTGGAGGCGTTGAAGCAGTTACTGCAACGACCTGAGTTAATTCAGAGCGGCTGCAGCCGTTAGTAACAACTACCTTCAGGTTATTGGTGCCGGTTGTGTTCAGGGTACCGGTTGTTAAAGTAATAGAGGTTGTATTTTCAGTTACTCGAACGGCATTACCGCTATAGGCATTGGTTGTAATATTATATAAGCTGTAAGTAACCCCTATTTGAGGGGAAGAAACAGAAACGGAGGCCGTGCTGCCGCTACATACGGTTTGGGTAGCTGGTGATACCGCTAAAGATACGTTGATCTCCGGATTGACCGTTACCACAACTTTCTGAGTAAGTGCAGTACTATTACATCCATCAGAAGCAATCACCCGGAAAGTATAAGTACCGGCAGCCAGCGCATAGGTATTCAGGGTAATAGTACTGCCGTTGCCAGTAACTGGTGTACCCTGGTTAGCATACGTAAAGTTAGGCGAAGTGCCGGATTCCAGTTGTAACTGGTAGATAATATCCTGCTGAGATGCGGCCACTGTTATAGCGGCGGTATTGCCAACGCAAACTGTAGTCGTGGTAGTCGATACGGTTAAACTTGCTGAAGGCGCGGTTGCGGGTACCGTAATACTAAATGCGTTTGTATAGTTCTGTATACAGCCCGCCGCCGTAGTGGCCCGGATAGTAAAAGAGCCGGAAGCAGTTAAGGCAGCCGTAGTTAAGGTAATATCGCCGCCGGTGCCGGTAACGGCTGCTCCGGAAGCCGTAGTGCCATTAAATATTTGGTAACTCACGCCGCTTTGCGAAGAGAACAAGGTAACGCTGGCAGTTTGATTGGCACAAACTAATTTAGTAACCGGAGTAGCGGTAATAGTAGCCGGCAATACACTGACATAAACCGGTTCTCCCATATCCGTGGTACAGGAACCATTAGTGGCCACTACTTTAAAATAACTATTTGTAGATAAGGCAGGAGTAGTAAAGGTCAAGGCATTGCCAGTAGCCGTAGGAGTAAAAGAAGTGCCCGTTCCGGTAACATTTACATAACTGCCGTTCACTAACCGCTGTAGCTGGTACGTATTACCGGCTTCTGAATTTGATAAAATAATGCTGGCGCTGGTATTGGGACAAACTGTTTGCGTTACCGGGCTTAAGTTATTAGCGGTAGGCCGGTTGTTTACAGTTAGCGATGCCGTTTGGGTTAAAGGTGTACTGCTGCAACTGTTGGTAGCCAGAACTCTTAAATTATAAGTACCGGAGGTAAGGGCATTAGTAGTTAAAGTAATGGTGCTGCCATTACCCGGTACGGCAGAACCTACATTTATATAGTTTGTGCCCGATATTAACTGCACCTGGTACGAAACGCCTGATTCTGTATTACCTACTGTTACCGTGGCAACACTGCCGCTACAAATTGGGCTAACCACCGATACCGTTGGCGTTGCTAAAGGAGCTCCGCCGGCAACGGTAACGGTAAAGGTTTGGGTTAAACTGGTGGGAGAGCAATCAGCCGGGCTCACCGGAGTGGCTTGTATTCCGAAGTTAATAGTAGAACCTACGGTGCCGGTCAGAGGAGCAGAGGTTAAAGTTATTTCACCGCCGGTACCCGTAACTGCTGTGCCGCTTATTGCCCCTGTAATTACGTTAAAAATCTGATATTGTACGCCTACCTGCGAACCCAATACTTTAACATTAACAGTATTCGCAGTTCCGCAAATGGTCTGGCTGGTTGGGGTTACCGCTAAGTTGGTTCTGACAGGGGTAACGTTAATATCTACCGGATCACCCATATCAATCGAGCAGTTGCCGTTATTAGCTACTATCTTAAAAGTGGAGGTAGTTGATAAAGCTGGCGTGGTAAAAGATAAAGCATTACCGGTACCCGCTATTGCCGTGCCACTGTTTACATAAGTGTAGGGATAAGTACTTTTATTTAAAATCTGTAACTGGTAATTAACACCCGTTTGCGAACCGGATAAATTAATGGTAGCCGTACTGTTGGTACAAGCCGCGGCCGCCAATGAACTTACAGTATAATTGGTGAGGCCTTCACTAATAGTTACACTGGAGCTTCCGTTCAATGTTATTTCACAAGAACCATCACTCCTGTAGGCTCTTACCTTTAAGTTTACGGTAGTACCCACACCGGTTAAGATTGCGGAGCGTAACACAATAGTGCCGCCGTTACCCAATACCGATGCTCCACTGGCCGAAGTGCCATTGTAAATCTGGTAAATAACACCATCTTCGGAATTAGCTACCGAAATAAGAGCGGTATTGCCGCTACAAACAATCTGGCTTAACGGAGAAATAGTAGGATTGGTAGAAGGCGGGTTACACGATACTAAAACAGCGGCCGTTTGTCCGCTCTCGCCGCAACCTGTACCGGTAGTAATAGAGGCCGTTACTGGAACGCCCGTTGCCAAGTTTAGTTGATTAGCAGGAGTAATATTTATAGTCCAGGGAACCGGGGTAGTGCTGGTTGCTCCTGTTACCGTGGCAGTACCGCCTATTTTTATGCCGTCTATATATACAAAAACAGTCCCGTTGGTAGTGCTGGTGCCCGATATAGTAGTAGCCCCTTGCTGGATGGGTGACGTAAGCTTTAAACCTAAAATGGCAGCTGTAGCCGGAGTAGAAACTGTGACGGTAGCCGATGCTGCGCTTGGTAACTTCCCGCCAGTTGCCTGGGCAACAGCATAAAGTACGTTGCCACCTTGTAAATTGGCACTTCCCAGAACCAGTGCAGACCAGTCACCATTGGTAACGGTAGCGGCATCGGTAATGCGGGTATCGGTAGCTGGATTGGGAGCCGGATTGTCGGGATCAGTACTGTCTCTTCTGTATACCGTAACCAAGGTGCCGTTTGCTTCGGTAGAGGTACCCGAAATGGTAGTGCTGGTTGGGCAATAAATAACTGGGACGGAATTTTTGGTAGTAGGAATGGTAGGAGTAGCCGTTGTACAATTTGTACCTACTGTTATTTCAGTTGTTGGAGCTGAGAGTCCTTCAAAACCACTTGGGTAATTTGATCTACTGCCACTTCCAATTGAATTATTTGGAACAATAGCCCTGAAACTAATCTTTTCGCCACCAGTAAGCCCATACAAGGAAAGATCTACGGACCAGGCTGCGTTATTTGTAATATCAGTGGTTGAGTTTAATGGAGCACCGGCAGCAATAGCATCAGGGGTGATGAAATTTATAGTTGCATTGTTTACGTCTGCATTTGCTGTCCCTATCCCGCCATCTGCTAATTTTTTTACAGGTACTCCATTCACATATAAGAATATAAGAGCTCCTGGTTCTGACGTTCCAGAAATAGTACTGGTAGAAGTACAAATGAAACTGGTGGCTATTGTTGGTGTTTGAGTAGTTTGAGCCGAACCAGTTGTTGCAGGAGTTCCAGTATCTGTATTTACATATAAACTATTCGATCTTCCAGACTCACAACTATTAACCGGAGTTACGGAAGCATTAATAGTAGCATAATCTTTTGAAGTAGCGCCAGTGCCATTTCTTGGATATGCTAAATCTCGGGCATAGGTTGTATTATTATATGTCCAGCTATAAGTATTTCCTGTTAGAGTGGTACTGGAGGTAGTAGTTCCAAAGAAAACACCATCTTTATATATTCTAATGGTAGCACCAGGATAAATAGTAGTACCATTAACAGCATCTTTATTAGTTTTAGACGAAACAATTGGTGGTGTGGAGGTAGTACATGTTCCAACCTGAACCGTTCCTACAGATACTGTGTTGGACGAAACTGATATGAGCTCCGGACAGGAGCCGTTTGCAGCGAGCACAACTTTTGTCGTAATTTTATCTCCGGCTATTAAGGATGTACCTGTAGGCAAGTTAAAAGACCAGCTGCCGTTACTAACTATTACAGGCGAAGCCGAGTTTATTTCAACCCCATTTCTGTAAAGCTTAACAGTTCCTCCATTTTCTGTGGAAGTACCAGTAATGGTTGTGGTGGTAGTTCTAATTGGGGTATTGGTATTGATAACCGGAGCGCTTGGAGCCAATGATTGGCAAAAATCACCATTTTCTAATTGATTAAGCGAAGTAGGAGGGAATTTAGGAACAATTTCCTTCCAAATCCTAATTTTATCATTGGCAAATTTTTTATCATCTACACCACCAATATCTGAAATAGTTCCTTCTAAACCGGTTTGGGCGCTTGTAACCGTTGAGCCACTCATACGCATAGGTGTATCTGGATTTATTCCAGGTCCGCCGTCGGCACTAAATGCTGATAGTGGTACATAGAAGTCAAAGAAATAATCAGCATCGCCACCAGCACGTGTAGCAGCAACTGATTTCTGAAAATACCTGTTATACCCACCGTTGGCACTACCCCGCCAGATTATATTGCTGGACATGGGGTCGCTTTGATCCCCGCTACCTCTGTGTCGGTATATATTTACATCAAAGTTTAAAGCCAGAACAACTTCAAACTCAAAACCTAAATTTATTACTTTGGATGGTGTTGCGTAATCTATTAGAGTACCATTAGCTAATTTAAGTTTGTTAAAAACCCCATCTGTATCTAATAAAAAACTATAACCTTTGGAGGCAGTAGAATTACCGCCTAATCTCACTCGGAACAAAACAGATTGAGTAGAACTTACATAATACATTGCTAAAGGTACATTAGCAAGGTCTGTATGTCCTCCATTAGATCCGGTTGTTAAATCAGCTAAGGGTTCAGGTCCATTAGGAGAAGGCATTTGAGGGAAAAACCGGTATGGGATTTCACTATTGGTTCCCATATCAGGATTATATCCGCTTACGGTTGTTCCATTAGCAGCAGGAAACCCAGTGGCTGATTTAGATACATAGCCATCACCGTTGGGGTCGAGAACTGTTGGCCCTGGGCTAAGTGCTTTCTGAAGAATAAATCCTGGGGTTTGCGCTAATGCTTCATTATTTAATAATAATAAAAAGAAAAAAGCCATTAAAAGAAAACTAAAACAGGAAAGTAATGAAAAACGCCTGTTTTTGGATCGGGTAAAATTTGTTTTCATTAATTATGGGTAAATTTTTAACAATAATAATTTTTATATGGTTTTTAAATGATTCTTTTCGGTGAACCAATCTTTCGGCTCGTTAAATGCTTTGTAACAGGTTAATAAAATTGAATTATAATAATGATTATTCTAGTTTATATTATTTATATAAAATTATAATAAATAAAAAATATATTTGAAACTTTTTTATCAAATATTCTATTAAATGATTTTTTTTTATTGATAAGCAATATTCTCTCAAAAAAGTTTAAAAAACACCTAGGATACTTTATTAAAATATAAAATTTACCAGTTGGTTTTAATTAATATTTAATATGAATTTTCAAATGATTTTCATGTTAAACCAGCAAAAGTCACTTTTGTTTAACCTTCGATAAATGACTGTTTTTAAAGTGGAAAAAGGTTGAGGCGGTACTAAAGTAAAGTTGGATGTTTATATAGTTGGAAATCTGTTAGTTAAGAATTTAATTAAGGTTTAAGGACTTTACTAAAGTAGAAATATTAAAAAGGCTTTAGGTTAAAAGGATTTGCGGCTAATAATTAAGCTTACTGCATTACCTCCAAACCCAGCGGCATTTAACATGATCCGCTTTATTGGTTTTATGTTTTTTTGCTGAATAATAGTCGGATAGGGAAGTGGCAAGTAAGTCTGGCATTCGAGTATAGCAATGGCATATTCCAGGCTTAAGGCAGCAGAAGCACCTAAGGTATGGCCAATCAGGAATTTATTGGAAGTAATAGTAGGTAATTGATCAGCGCCAAAAACGGCGGCTACGGCGTTTAGTTCTGCCGCATCACCGGCCACAGTGCCAGGGGCATGCATGATAATCAAATCAATATTTTCATTTTCCGGAAGTTTATGTAAGGCATCCTCCATGGCTAGTTTAAAATTAGTGCCTTCTTTCGAAATGCCGGACTTGCTTGGAATTGTCTCAAACCCAAACCCAATAGATTCCAAAATCAGGGAGGATTCAATCTCCTGATCCAGCTTTTCTTTAGTTACTAACTCCAGCGCAAAAACGGCAGCTCCTTCACCCAGGGTAAAAGTGTTTTTCTTTTCCAGGTTAAAAGGCCGGCAGGGAAAGATAGCATCTGATCCCGACGAATAAATACCAACCGCTTTCATTTGGGCCACTGTAAAGGGTGTTAGCGGGGCTTCGGAGCCCCCTGCCAAAAACTTGGTGGCCATGCCGGATTTCAACCAGGCGAAGCCATTTGCAATAGCCTGTAAGGCGGTGCTACAGGTAACCGAATGGCTGATTACCGGACCACTTGCTTGTAAATCATTGGCTACCCACGAAGAAATATTACCCAAAGTAGTAACCGGAGAAGTATGGGCTGGCAGGGTACCGGTGCTTAAAAACTCTTCCACAAACCCTTCAAACAAACCGGTTGCCCCGCGCGAAGAACCAATATTTACCGCAATGTTTTTTTCGTGGGTCCAGCCCGCGGCGGTTACAGCCTGGCGGGCCGCATACATAGCCATCAGCACTGTTTTATCCAAAGCCTGGTAGGTGCGCTTTTCGGCTTGCAGCTGGTTTAATTTTTCTGCAGTTTCAGGTTTTAAATTACCTACTGGTGTCGGGTGCCCATTATACTGCTGCACCTGAAAAGCAGGAGTACCCTGCTGATAAGCTTTAGCAATAGTTTTGGCATCCGACCCAAGCGGAGAAATAGAGCCGAATCCCCGGATAACAATAGATTCTTCCTGTGGCAACTTAATTTTTATTTTGTTCTAATAAATCTGCCATTTTCAGAATAACAGCATAAACTATTTGCAGCTGCTCTGTACTGATGCAATATGGAGGTAATACATAAATTATATTACCCAGCGGGCGGAGCAGGACTTGATTCTCCATTGCGAGGTTATAAAGAACATCCCGAATATTATTAAAATAAGAGGTTAGGCCGGTCTCGAACTCTATGGCAATTATGGTTCCTGTTTGCCTTACCTCTTTACAAAACGGATGATTTTTGATGATGGCTGAAAAAGCCTGGTGTTGCGCTATAATCCGGTTAATATTTTCTTTCGTTTCCGGAAATAAAAGAACTTCTAAACTGGCTATTGCGGTAGCACACGCTATGGGGTTAGCAGTAAAGGAGTGGCCATGAAAAAAAGTTTTTGATTTATCCTGACTTAGGAAGGCATTATAAATAAATTCAGCACATGATGTTACTCCTAATGCCATTGTGCCGCCTGTCAGTCCCTTTGATAAACAGAAAATATCAGGCTGATGCTGCAGGTAATATGAAGCAAAATATTCACCGGTGCGGCCAAAGCCCGTCATTACTTCATCGGCAATGGTAATAATCTGATTTTCCTTACAAATTTGTAAGAGCTCATCCAGTACCTTCGGCTTATACATAACCATACCGGCAGTACCCAATACCAGTGGTTCAAAAATAAAAGCGGCTACATCAGGTCGTTGGCTATATTCGGTAAGTTGCTTTAAACAATCTTCTTCTTTTCCAGGAATGGGTACATCAATAAATAAAACATCAAACAAGTACTGGAAAAAGGGCTGGGTAAATGCACTGCGACTACTAACTGACATGGCCCCAAAGGTATCGCCGTGGTAACTTTCCCGGAAAGCAATTATTTTATCTTTTTTAAAACCTTGATTAGCCCAAAACTGAAAAGCCATTTTTAAAGCTACCTCAACAGCCGTAGAGCCATTATCCGAATAAAATATACGCTTTTGGTTATCCGGTAATATTTGGAGTAGGTTTTCAGCTAATTCTACTGCTGGGCTATGGGTAAATCCTGCAAAAATAACATGATCTAGCTTTTGCAACTGCTGGTTTATCCGTTGCATAATGTGCGGGTGGCAATGCCCATGCGTATTTACCCACCATGACGATACGGCATCTATATAGGTGTTACCCGCTTCATCATATAAAAGAGCCCCTTCTCCTTTTACAATAGGCAAAGGCGGGCTAGCTGTTTGCATTTGGGTGTACGGATGCCAGATAACAGCCTGGTCGCGTTGCGCTAAATTTAACATGTTAAATAAGATTAGGTTTTACCAGTGCCGCATATTTTTGTACTACTGCCGGTGTAAGTGTAGCCTCCGGGCTTATATGTAATAACGGCCGCAGTCCTGTGTACCTTAAAATTAAGTCCTCGGTCTGATTATTTTTATCACCATTAAAAATAATACCGGCAATCGGAATCTGGCGGGCATTTAAAGCTTCAATGGTCAATAACGTATGGTTTATACTACCTAAATAATTTTTAGAAACCACCACCACCTCAGCCTGTAGCTGCTGAATCAGATCCACGATCAGATAATTATTATTCAGGGGAACGAATAAACCTCCGGCACCTTCTATAACCAGGTGATTATCTGTTTCTGGAAGGTGAATCTGGTTAGGATCAATGGTTATGTTTTCTAACTCGGCTGCGGCATGCGGCGAGAGGGGAGCTTTTAGCAAATAACTTTCCGGGTGAAAAACCGAAGAGGTATTGGAAATTAAGCTTTTTACGGTGCCGGCATCGCTGTCGGTTTCGCTACCCGATTGCACGGGCTTCCAATAATCAGCTTGCAAAGCTTCGGTTAAAATGGCGGCAGAAACAGTTTTACCTATTTCAGTTCCTATACCGGTTACAAATAATTTTTTCATAAAGTATCGGCTATGGTTTGGGCCAGTTTATCTATCTCCGCCTCTGAATTATAGGCATGTACTATAATTCGCAAGCGTTCTTTGCCTTCGGGCACCGTTGGGCTAAAAACAGGCCGTACATCAAATCCGGCTTTTTGTGCCTGGTTTGCTATATTTTTTAATTGGGCTATAGATTTGGTCTGCACCGCATGAATCGGGCTATCTTCCGGGTTTATAGTAAATTCCGGGAAAGGAGCAATACAGCTTTTCAGGTAATTAGATAAATGTTTTACTTTCACCCGTTCCGTATGTAAAGACGGTAAAAGCTGGTAGGCACATTTTATAGTTAAAACAGCATGCAGGGGAAGGGCTGTGGTATAAATAAACGGTCGGCTAAAATTTACCAGGAATTGCTTGAGGGCTGCCGAACCCACAATTACGGCACCATGGCATCCCAATGCTTTGCCAAAAGTCATAACCCGGGCAAACACCCGATCCTGTAGGTTTAACTCCTGCACCAAGCCTTCTCCATTTTGGCCAAACAAACCATTGGAATGTGCTTCATCCACCACCAGGTAAGCTCCTTTTTCCTGACAGATTTCAGCTATTTCTACTAGAGGGGCATAATCGCCATCCATAGAATAAAGTGATTCTACGGCTACATAAACATTACCAGTAGCATGCGTAAATTTGGCTCTTAAATCATCCAGGGAGTTGTGCCGGAAAGAATAGGCTTTGGCAAAGCTTAACCGGATGCCATCTTTCATGGAGGCGTGGCTGGTATCATCGTACAGGATGGTATCGCCCCGTTGCGGAACGGCAGAAAAGAAACCGGTATTAGCCACAAAGCCAGAATTAAATAATAGAGCCGCTTCGGCTTGGTGAAATTGGGCTAAAAAGCTTTCCAGTTCTTCGGTATAAGCAAAGTTACCGGAAAGTAAGCGGGAACCGGTAGCTCCGGCCGGCACTTCTGCATATCGGGTTAGTTCTCCTTCTACTGCTTTTTTCAAAGCTTCGGAACGGGCTAATCCCAGGTAATCATTTGAGCAAAAATCAATGGTATGCGCGGTAGTTTTTAACTGCCGGAGAATACCCTGATTCTGGCGTTCCGTTAATTTTCGCTGCAAGTTAAGGGGCAGCTCCATATTTTTAAGCAACTACTTCTTTTGCTTCTTTAAAAGCTTTACGAGGTGATAATCCTAATAACTGGAACATTAACTGATCGTCGTTAAGCCCAGGATTAGGAGTTGTTAATAATTTTTCGCCGGAGAAAATAGAGTTGGCACCTGCCATAAAACATAAAGCTTGTTCCGGTAAACTCATTTCGGTCCGGCCAGCTGATAAACGCACCATGGTGCGCGGCATCGTGATGCGGGCGGTAGCAATCATGCGAATCATTTCCCAAACCGATAGCCGGGGTTGATCTTCCAAGGGAGTGCCTTTTACTGGTACCAGGGCATTTACCGGAACCGATTCCGGATGCTCAGGCAAGTTAGAAAGTACATGCAGCATTTCTATCCGGTCCTGGTCCGTTTCGCCTAACCCAATAATGCCGCCGCTGCAAACCGAAATCCCGGCTTTGCGCACGTGCTCCAGGGTGTCTAACCGATCTTCGTATTTGCGGGTAGTAATAATGCTTTCGTAATGATCGCTGGAAGTATCCAGGTTGTGGTTGTAGGCATATAAGCCAGCTTCTTTCAGACGTTGGGCCTGGTATTCGTTTAGCATACCTAAAGTACAGCAAACTTCCAGACCTATATCGTTTACTTTGGTAACCATACCCAGTACCCGATCAAAATCGCGGTTATCGCGTACTTCGCGCCAGGCAGCTCCCATACAAAAACGGGTAGAACCGGAGTCTTTGGCTCTTTGGGCCGCCTGCAATACCGTTTCTTCCTGTAACAAAGCATGCGTTTTTACATCGGTATGGTAGCGGGCAGCCTGCGGGCAATAAGCACAATCTTCCGGGCAACCGCCAGTTTTAACCGAGAGTAAAGTGCAAACCTGAACTTCACTACCCGTATGGTATTTTCGATGCACGTTGGACGCTTCAAACACTAGTTCCAACAATGGCTTTTCGTAAATATCCTTTATTTCTCCAATGGTCCAGTTATTTCTAATATCCGTTTGCAAGCTTTCCAGGCTCATAATGTTAAACTTTCCTATTACGAAAGTACACAAGAATTTAATTTTGCCGAAAAATATTTTGGTGCTGTCGCCGGATAATTATTCAGTAGCCGAAGTAGTAGCCTTATTATCAGTGACAGTAAGGCCGTTGCGGTACACCTCTGATTTTACTGTTTTTCCCTCCTGATCCAAGTATTTCCAGGTGCCTGTTTGCTTGTTGTTGCGGAAGGAACCAGTAATCTCTGGCTTGCCATTTTCATAGTATTGACGATAAAAGCCAGCCTTTAACCCATTTTTATATTCTGTTTCGGCTTTTATTTTGCCAGACGGATAATACTGAACTACCTGACCTAAGATTTTACCGTTTGTGTAGGTGGCTTTTTCCTGGATTTGGCCATTATCATAGTAAACCAATCGTTCTCCTTCTAATTTGTTTGCCTTATAAGTTTCTTTTGTCTTTAAAGCCTTGGCAGGGGTGTCGAAATAAGATTTCCAATCATTAATTTTCTGGTTTTCTTTAAAGTATTGTTCTTCCTGTAAGTTTCCGGAAGGATAATAAGACGTGATTTTTCGGGTAGCGGCTCCATCCGAAAATTTAATTTCCTGTTTAAGTTTACCATCCTCATAAAAATACTGAGACAGTCCATCTTTTACGCCATTTTTATATTGGATGCTGCTGAGCAATTGCCCGTTTTCATAATACGTTTTGGCCACACCATCCATTTGGCTCGTAGTATATTTATTCTCAAAGGCTGGTCGGCCTAACACAATGCTGGTGCTAACCCGTTTAGCCTCTTTCGGACTTTCGATACCTACTGCTTTATAGGTAACCTCTGATTTTAGCTTACCAGATTTATAATACGTTTTGTATATTCCGGATCTTTTCCCATTCTGATTAAAGGATTCTGTTTCCAGCTGTCCATTATCATAATAAGTTTTAAACTGGCCATCCAGAACACCATTTTTAAATATTCCTTCAGTACGTTTGGTCCCGTTTGGGTAATAAGAAAGGGCCGGACCGTGTTGCTTATTTTGGCTATAAGCCACTGAAGATTTTAACGTGCCATTTTCGTGAAATTCCTTTACCAGCCCTTCAGGAGTACCTTTTACAAAAGAAGCTTCAATTTTAGGTTTGCCGTTTTCAAAGTAGGTGGTTAGCTTTCCGTTTTGCTGGTCATCTAAATAAGTGCCTTCCTGAAGTGTTTTACCAGTGGCATAATAGGTTTTAAAAGGGCCCTGCTTTAAATTATCTAAGTACCGTACTTCTACTTTCTTTTGACCATTCTCAAAAAATTCGGTATAGATGCTATCCTGCTTTCCTTTTACAAATTTGCCAATGGCCTCAATTTTGCCGCTTCTGTAAAATCGCTGGTACTTACCATGGGGCAAGGTATCGGGAGGCACAATAAAATAAACCTGTTTAACTTTAGTTCTAAGCGTATCGTGGTAAGTAACTATTTTTTTTAGCTGCTGCGCATAGCCTGGAAACTGGCTAACTAATACTAATACAACTACTATAGTTACTATCCGAATCAAAAATTTCATTCTATATTACCTTTCCTATTGTTGCAGGTTTAGTATGTTGCCTGTCTTTTACCGAACCGCTTACTTTTAAAAATATAAAAGGTGCAAACCTGGTAAGCAAACTGATTCCATTAATCTAATTAGATTCTCCTCATACATTAACGGTTTCTAAACCAGTACTTATGTAATCAGCGTTAACAAAATTTATACCGGTAATAGTTTATTTTATAAATGCTTAAAGTTTTTGAATAACTAAAGCCGAGGCGCCACCGCCGCCATTACAAATACCGGCTACACCAATTTGGCCATTTTTCTTTTCCAGTACATTGCAAAGCGTAGTAACAATGCGAGCCCCGGATGCGCCTAATGGATGCCCCAGCGAAACTGCTCCGCCAAAAATATTAACGTTGTGGTTTTCTAAATTTAATTTCTGGTTATTCGCCAGCGATACTACCGCAAAGGCCTCATTTATTTCATAATAATCTACTGCATCGGGTGTAATGCCAGCGTGCTTCAGGGCTTTAGGAATGGCCAGGGCAGGGGAGGTGGTAAACCATTTCGGTTCCTGTTCAGCATCGGCAAAACCTATTATGCGGGCAACAGGCTTTACTCCCAGGGCTTCTGCTTTTTCCCGGCTCATTAATAAAACAGCCGCTGCACCATCGTTTAAGGTAGAAGCATTGGCAGCCGTAATTGTGCCTTCTTTATCAAAAACTGGTTTTAAGGAAGCTATCTTATCAAAATCTACCTTCGCGTATTCTTCATCTTCGGTTATCAGCAAAGGGGCTTTACCACGTTGCGGAATTTCTACCGGTATAATTTCATCTTTTAAATAGCCGGCTTGGGCTGCTGCGGCACTACGTCGGTAGGATTCAATAGCAAAAGCATCCTGCATCTCTCGGGTAATTCCCATCTCACGGGCCGTATTTTCGGCAGCGCTACCCATATGAAAATCATTATACACATCCCAAAGCCCATCCTTTAATAAGCCATCAATCATCTGGCCATGACCTAATTTGTTTCCAAACCGGGCTTTGTCCAGGTAAAAAGGTACGTTGCTCATGCTTTCCATGCCGCCGGCCACAATTACCTCTTTATGGCCTAACATTATGGCTTGGGCGGCAAACATAATGGCTTTCGTACCCGAAGCACATACTTTATTAACGGTAGTACATTCAACCTCGTAACCTAGACCGGCATAAATGGCTGCCTGGCGGGCTGGTGCCTGCCCCAGGTTGGCTGATAATACGTTACCCATTATTATTTCATCAACTTCGGCAGGGGCAACGCTTACTTTTTCCAGTGCTCCTTTAATGGCAATAGCTCCTAATTGGGTGGCTGATAAACTAGCTAAAGCACCTCCAAAACTTCCGATTGGTGTGCGTACCGCAGAAATTATATAAACTTCTTTCATTAAAGTTTTTAATTAACAGGTTAAACGGTTTTGATAGTCTCCTTTCAAATAAGGAGGGCGCTTGTATTCTTCAACCATCCACAAAGGTTCACGATGCAATCTCCACTATTACTAAAACTACATACTGCTGGGGTGACTAAATAAGCTGGTTTTAAATCAGCTATATAAGGTTTACTTCTCCGTAATAAAAATCAAACTTACCAATCAGGACCTGAATTAGAAGCTGTTTTGGTTTGTTTTTTAGGGAGTTGCTGTAAGTACTGTAATTCCATATTACGCATGGCCTCCAGTAACATAGTTGCTTTTTCCGGTGAAATATTACTGTCACGCAACCTCAACCTTAATGTTTGCATCTGCCTTTCCCTCTCTGATGCCTCTTCGGCGCCTCCTTTTCCTGGGTTTCTGAAGTTGTTTAGCCTGTTGCTAGTCTCATTTTCTTTTGAAGATATACCTTTGTCTTGGCCAAGATTTGCACCGCTACCAATTGGTTTTTTTTCTCCGTTAGCACCCGAAGGGCCTGACTCAAGGTTATTTTTTTCGCTGTTTTTGTTATTGGTTGTTCCGTCTGGTTTTTGCGTTTCAGCATTATCGCCGGCATTTTCCAGGTCATTTGTGGTGCCTTCGTTTCCAGTTTCGTTGGGGCTGGTTGCTCCCTGACTAGTTTCATTTTCAGGACTTTTTGGGTTGTTGGGTACTTTTTTCCGGTTATTCCGATTGTTACCAGAAAAGGAAGGGGACGGGCTTTGATCCAGGTACTTTCGGGTAAGCTCGTAATTATAGCGGGCTACCTCATTAGTAGGAGAAAGTATCAAAGCTTTTTTAAAATAATAAAGTGCTTTTTCCGGGTTGTTTTTCTTGAAAAATAGTACGCCCAGTTGCGTAATAGCAGCAGACTGTATTTCTGGTTTTTTACTTTTAGTTAATATCGTATAATATTTTTGGGCCTGCAAAAAGTTGTTGCTCTGGAAAGTGGCATGGGCCAGGTTTAATAAAAGTGGTTCATCAGGCACCCCTAAAGAATCTCGGATAGATTTATAGAATAAAGCGGCTTCCTCATAATTCTTTTGATTATAAAGTTTATTTGCCCGGATTACCGCATTATTTATCCGCGAGGCTTTTTTTAAATTGTCTCCCAATAAAGTTAGCAGAAAAAACAGGGCCAGGTAAATCTTCATATTTTTATCACTGCAACAGTAATTAAAACATCTGCCACTATTAATAGTAACGCTAAAAGCAACGGGTACATATATTTATTGGCTGTTATGTCTATGGAGCGGGTTTCGCGGTGAGTACCTAGCAGGTTATTGATTTCCTGAAGTAGTTTTTCCGTTTGATTAACTTTTTCGTTTACTTCATAATATTGGCCTCCGGCAATTCGGGCAATATCTTTTAACCTATCAGGCTGTAAGTGGCTAATTACTAAATTGCCATTGTCGTCTTTTTTATAACTTTTGCCTACTGGTATAGAACTGCCATTTTGGGTACCCACTCCTAAAGTAAATACCTGAATATTGTTATTTACCATGCGTTGTAACAGCGGGCCCAGGTTCGGACTAAAATCTTCCCCATCACTTATTAACAAAACTACCCGAGCTTTATTTTGTTCCAGTGGGTTTTTTATCCGGTTCTGAAACCTTTGCAAAGCCATTTCCAACGGGAGGAAGTAATTAGCGCCACCAACCGGGAGTTGCTGTGTATTTAAGATACGCGTAAATAAAAGTAGTGCACTTTCATCATAGGTGAGCGGGCATTGCAAATAAGCTTCCGAAGTAAACGTAATCAAACCTATCCGGTCGGCATTTAAGGCGGGTATTAGCTGGTTTAATTCAAACTTTATTTTCTCTAGGCGGGAAGGGGATACATCATTCGCATCCATAGAAGCTGATAGGTCAACGAGAATGAAAATATCTTTCCCAAGTGTTTTTATTTCTTTTGTCATGGCTCCAAAAGACGGACCCAAAAGTGCTACCAGCAGCAAAATAAAATAAAAGGAGCGAAGCCCCAGTTTAAAATAAACTGTATTGGCTTTTTGTTTAAAATATAGGGCAAGCTTTTTTATTCTTATAATGTAGCCTACATACAAAAGAATAAAAATAGTAACGAAAATAATTTCTAACCAGGAAAGGGTTTGATACCAACTCATGTAATTATTCTCAAAACGTAATTTTGCCAGGAACAAATATACAGAAAGGAAACTGATAGCGGTTTTAATTCTGATAAATTGGTGGTAGAACAGGTAACGGAGAAAAAAAATCAAAAAACTTTATAAAGATTTCCATTCTGAAATAGTTCGTTATCAATAATTAACAAGTTCGGTTATGAAAAATACCGAAAAATATTGTTGAATTGCGTAAAAAAGGTTGTAGAAATGGAATTTGTGTTTGTATATTTGCACACTCTTTAACCGAAAGAGGTACCTCTGGAGAGGTGGGTGAGTGGCTGAAACCAACAGTTTGCTAAACTGTCGTACCTCTAAAGGGTACCGGGGGTTCGAATCCCCCCCCCTCCGCCATTAAGGCAAAAATTTTTTTTGAAATAAATTTTGTTTCTAAAAAAAAGCTAGTAAGTTTGCACCGCGATTAAGAAACAAACGAAAGTTTAAAACTTAATCCGGAAGTTCGGGGTGTAGCGTAGCCCGGTATCGCGCCACATTTGGGATGTGGAGGTCGTAGGTTCGAATCCTGCCACCCCGACGAAAATTGAATTACGAATTAGAATTAGAATTACGATACTTCTCTCAAGATATTCCTAATTTCTAAATTCCGGTTCGTAATTTTTTTTTGATGGTCTCGTAGCTCAGCTGGATAGAGCAACTGCCTTCTAAGCAGTAGGTCTTTGGTTCGAATCCAAACGGGATCACTTAGTAATTAAATTTAAACCCTCTTTACGATGCGTATAGAGGGTTTTTTGTTTTATAAAATATGACATGTAGAACAATTTGTTCTACATGTGTTTGCCTTTGTTCTACACGTCTTCTTGCCTATTCTTTTAAAATTTTATATTAATATTTTATCTAATTATAAAAAGCTTTAACTCTTAAAGGTGAATATTTCTCATTTTACCAGGACGATTTCAGATCAGACAATACTTTACCTTCATGTTGGTTATAGCAGTAAATACACCAAATATTAATACAGTGAATCCTTCGTGAGCTACATACAGAATAACAGTAGATGCCATCGAAACTGCAACTGGCTATAATTTGCTTGCTGAACTACCAGATAATATTGAGAATGCTTTAGAAAGTAAAGTAGATACAGGACCAACCTAATAATAGGATAGAACTTAACTTAATTACTGTTCGCCTGATTTAACTAAAAATTTAAACTACTGCCAGTATATAGTTTGTTGGGTATTTATATCCTGGTTGTTTATTAAACTTTGCAAATCAATAGCTAATTCAGAACTTAATTTTCTGATGAAAAAAGATGTGCTACCTTTTATTTCAGTGATTTTAGAAATATTCTCTAATTGCTCCACTAGAGGTAAGTGATGGTGGGTTTTTAAATATTTTACAATATCTATTTTCAACCAGAATAATTCATCGTACCCTGCTTCATAAGCATTTATGGTATTAATTAAGCGGTTAATAATAATATCAAAACTTACTTTTAAAAGTTGGTCAGCATTTTGACTAATGGTTCCCATAGGTAAATAAAGCAGGAAATTTGGGTTTTAAAAAAATAAAAAGACCTATATTAAAGTAGTTTTATATTGTAAGATGTTTTGGGAAGTACATTTATCTAGGGCAGGAGAGGGTTCAGAAGCGTATTATTCTATTTCAGCTACAGATAAATCCGAAGAGGTTTCTTTCTGTTCTAACTTAGCTTTTTGTTTTTCTAACAGCTCGATGTACTGGATAAACTTTTCACTTTCAGTTACTTTTTGTTCACGTGCCAATAAATACCTGGTATATAAAAGGTTCTCTTCAATTTGCTTTTTGTTAAAAGAAAGAATCTCCTGTTCAGTTAAAGTGATCAAAATTAAAACTCCTATATATAGTTCTACGTATTTTAAGTAAGTATTAATACATTTACAAAGTTATAATAATCTGTATAAATACCTAACATAAGCTTTTGGAAAAAAGGGTAGCTGTTATAATAGCTACCCTTTTAGTCTCACCAATTTACATTATGTAATCTAAGAAATGTCTTTTAAAGTACCCCGTTTGAAAAAGACAGTTTACATACTTGCTATTACCGATTATTAACTATAAAGTTTCAGAAGTTAAATTGGATAATACTGCTATAGCTTTTTGTTAAAGTTTCCAGATAAATTGCTGTTTTAAGTGATTCGCCTTCCATAAAGCTAAAATAAAGCAATTTAAGCATTTTACGGTTTCAAGAGCTTCTGGTATTTCGAAATCAAGGATTTTTGATTATAGTATAATTTAGTTGTTAGCCTGGGGTAAAGCCATTGATATTTGATTTTAAATTTCTCAAGAATAAAGGTTTTACATGATTTACTATCTTGCTTTGACAGGTGCTGAACTTTTCTTTTTTCTTATTTGTAAAAAGGTGAGAATGGATTGAAAATCCTACTTAGGAAATGTTGAATAATAAGTTGCTTGCTACAAAGCAGGTTAACAGAAATTAAGATAGAAGATTACGGATAGCTATAAAATAGCTGTCCTGCCCTGGAAATAAGTATTTAAATATATAAATCTGCATAAATACTTAATTTTGAATATATTTCAATAAATAAATTACAAAATTTAGATAAAATTATTATCTTTAATTAAAGAGTATTGGTGGTCTTTGTTTACTAATATCAAGTATGATAATCCAAGAACCAATGTCATCTTCTTCCTCAAATCTTTTTAGCGAAAGCTCAATAATTGTTCTTGAACGATTATTGCACACCATTAATGCCTATTCCACAAGCTTCAGTGAGTTGCCTGCTCTAAGTAAAAATATTCAGTTGTTACTGGAAATGGAAAATAATTTACCACCATTAAAACGTCTGGACAGTATCTGTGATATACTGAAGGATTTGGGGTTGAATTCCTATATTATCAGAAAGCTGCACTTTGAATTTGCTAATGATGTAGCAGCCATAAAAAACAATACACCCCTAGATTCCCAACCAGAAATCTATTGGACCTGATTCAATTAATCTTCCTTTTTACTATTTCTATATTTAATGCTGCTTCTCCTTATGATATTTAACTAGAGCAGTTATAATCTTCTTTAGTAGTAATGCTTCTTTCGTGTTGGGTTTGGCATTCTTCAACTCTTCCACCTTCTCTGCCGCTTCTTTATACTTTAGTTGGTAGCGCATAATAATTAGATGATTTGGCTAGATTTATACGATTAACTAAAAAATGGTTTAACCATAAAATAAACATTACTTAAGTTTTAGAGTAATTAATCAAAGGATGGTTAATTAGAAAATCGTACCTCGTATTGGAAGATTTAAATTAATAATTAGATATATCATGTGGTATATTAATGAATACCTACAGCTTGATTACATCACCAAACTTCAACTATTGTTAATAGATGGAATTCCATTAGCGAATAAGAAAGAATGCAATGGTTTAAAAACCATCTTTAAGTTATATGATTTCTATGTAGAGATGTCACGCCCTGAACGTTATACAACCATTAGAAACATTTGTATAACGGAAGATTCGTCTATTCTGGATAACTATTTAGATGATATTGATATTGATAGTATTCTTTAATTCTATGCATTTCATCTTTTAATCAAAATGGATATTAGTAGTTTATTTAAATTTTAGCTCAAGATCCTTTCACAACTGCCTTTTCAACGGTATTAAAGTTGTTGTTTTTTAAAAAATATTTAATTTTAGGCGTAAGCCTGTCTTTTAAATATAGATTTTAAACGGAAAAATGATAGAATCTCTTCCGTTTTTCATTTCTAAAAAGTGTAAAAATCAGCAGTATTGGTCTGCCATTTCTGCCATTAAGATATCAAATAACTTCCTGTTCTAATTATTTATTACCTCCTTTCAACAATCAAATAATAAAAATTAACAGCAAAGTAGCTGTATATTCTTAACCAGTAAAAGTTGCTCACGTAAATAGTTTCTATACAAATAGAATAAATTAATTCTTAAGATTATAGTATGGGAGTCTTTACCTTGTTCGCTTTACTTTTAATTTGTGGTTACCAACATCGTAGTGATAAATCAGAAATCATGGATAACAAAAAAGGGTAGAAAAATCTACCCTTTTTTGTTTACTAAAAATACAAAAAGCTATTAGAACAAAGTATTCATATTTATAAATACTAATTTTGCATAATCAAAAGGTTATACAAGGAAGCTGAAAAACGGATTAATTATATGAATTAATATTTATAATAAACCAGAATTGCAAGTTAAACCATTTTCTTAATTAAAAAATTGGGAATGTAGTATAACCCGTAAATTTTCAATTGTTTTCCCAGAAAGGAAAATTATATCTTAATTACCCTTTCTGGGAAAACAAAGAAACCATAATTGTATAAACTACTTAATTACTTTATTGGTTTGTATACTTTCAAATTCTACTTGGTTTAATCTGTTCTTTGGGATTATCCTTGATTCCAATATAATTAATAATATTTTGGTTTTTAAATAAACTATCTTTAAAAATTTTTAATATTAAGAATTTATTATTGTTTAATAAAGCTTTACTAAAAGGGCATTGTTTTTGAATATGTCACACTATCTGGTTTTAATACATAATAACATATCTAAATAATGTTATCCCTTTAATCAATATTTAATGAAAGAATACTTAGCTAAGGTTTTTGAACGAAATGGCTTAATTGAGTTAGCTCCTGAACTGGGATTTAAGAGATTTATGAATCCACTCTCCCCATCCGACTATGTGACTTTGAAAGATGATTCTTTAGAATGTTCACTGCTGAAACCAGAACCATTTCCAATTTCAGATGGTAGTTTAAAAGTAATTATTGCTTTTCATAAATTACATCCGACTAAACAGGAAGAGGTATTAGACATAACCGAGAATAGTGTAGAAGGTATTATCAGCTTTATGAAACAGGGTCACAGACCTGATACAATTATAGCAATTTTTAAAAAAGATTTAATCAAATTAATGGATGAACTAATTGGTTCTGTTAAGTTGAACTGATAAATTTTCAGAAGCATCTAAAAAATTAAAATAAAGTAAATTTTGCTTTCTTAATGCTAATAATAATTATATTTACTTGAAAATTGTAATTGCAATTTTTCTATCGTAAATCTTTATAAGGTTCCTCAAATAAGGGTTATCATTTCAAAAGGATTTAGGAATAATCTACTTGCATCTAAGAATAATTAAATTTTAATGATTTTATTTAATAACTCAATCATAAAGTTGGAATACAACCCTGCAAATGATATAGGAGTAATGGTTTACCCAAATTTATTTGCCTACCAGCTACCAGAAATTCAAAACAGTATAGATATTTTAATTGGTACAGTTCGGAATTATGATATAAAAAAACTTTTATTTGATTCTTCAAGCTCCAAATTAACAGTTGGAGATAAAGAAAGTGAAGCTATTATTACTTACTTAGTAAAAGGGTTGCAGAATACACGTGTTCAAAAAGTTGCCAGACTGGCAAACCCTAATATAAGCATCGAGAATCATGCTCAAACTAAACTCAACGGCTTACAAGCAGTAGGTCTTATTCACTTTGAACTAAAAAACTTTACTGATAAAGAACAAGCTTTGGATTGGCTAATGAACAAATTAAAATAGCTGGAACTAGTGTTCGTTTATTTGCTCTTTTACATTCAAAAATATAATGAACTCGATATTTAGGAGTATAGCTAATTTAATTACCGAGATAATCATAAGCTTACCTATTTAGTTAGTCCTTTAGGTATTTATACTATTAGGTTGTACATCCTTCAATACGTCTATTTTAACCGAAGCTTCTTTATAACTTAATTTACTTTTCATAAAAACCATATGTTAGAAGGACAATCTTACAAAATAAAATGTTAAAGTTTGTGTCCTAACTACTACTTTTTACGTAAGTATAATATCCTATAAAAGACTTTAAATACGTATTAATACCTATACAGTGGTTTGTATTGAAGAATATATTGAATTTGATAACATCAATAAATTAAAAATTTTATTGACAGAAGGAGTTCATTTAGCTACTGTGGACGAAGGCAACATAACAAAGTCAATTTTTCAGATAAATAAATTCTTTGTAGAGGTTTGGCGTTCTACAAGTTTAACTCATATCCGCCAAATAATTGTATCCGAGGATTTAGATATTTTAAATAAATACCTTAGCTATATTGATATAGGTCCTCTTTTTGATGAATGTTAAACCTATCTGATATTGATAAGGATGAGCATAACAATATTTGTGTTAGCAATATTTTGTTGTAATAAACTTTTTATGGCTAAAATGATTAAAGTATAATAACAGGAGTTAGGCGTTGTTTATCTGATCTATATCAGCTTGGCTCTTAACTTCTTTGGTGTTGATGAACTCTCTGATTCTATTACACACAGTTCAGCTATTACATTATCATAGGCTTTATCTTCTACTTATAATTGAATCTGATAACTATTAGAAACGGGTGGAAAGTAGTTGATGCTACTGGTTTTTGGCTTTAGTACTTCCAGAAAAGAGTTACTTTCTACTGTTATTTTACTTTCATCAAAACATCTGCTCAATGTTCCTGCTATAAAATCAGCTAATTGAATCATCACACTGTCTGGACTACTCTTAAAGCTAAATTCAGAAGAATCAAATAACGTAGGAACATGGTATCGGTGAACATACCTTTTAAAACCACGCATGAAGTCGTTGGTGCCATGTTCATCTACTACTAATTCCAGGTTGGGAAATGTTTTATAGAGTTCCCGATAAACCAAGCCATTGCAATACTTATAGAAAGAGCCTTTATATTTAAAGCCTTCGCCATATAATTGTTTTTTATTGACTACCACAGCATAAATATTAAAGTCCAGTTGTGTTAATTCATGCAGCACAATTAATCGTCTTTTATGGTTGTTGGCTACACCACTAGATTTTATTTCACCTTTTTGAAAATATTTCTGCCGAATCTTCTCTACTGATGATTCAATATCATTTAATTTATCTTTAGGAACAATCACGCTCGCTACAATGAAGTGGGTACCTTGTTCTTCAAAGTTGAAAGAATTGTTACCGTACTCGTCAGCAAAGGCGATGATGTTCTTCATATCAAATAGATTAGGTCAGTCTAAGATAAGATTATTTTATTCTTTTTAAAATGATCCGTAGTGAAGTACAATCTACAGCATCTCAAATTAACTATTTTTTAGTCGCACAGATTTTTTCTAAATGATAAATGAAGTTAAATGCAAGGTGGTTTAGCTATATTGAAATAATGTTGGTACTTTAGTTAATCTAATGTAAATAGTTGAAAACCTGGATGTTATATGGGTATTTTCTAGTTAATTATGTTGATTTTGTGTAATTTTACTTTTCAAGAATTTATAGCTAATCAACTTTAATTGTTAATTCTACTCTATGCATAAAACAATTACTGATTTTTCTAAAAATGACTATTTAGAATTAAGCGTTATTTTAAAAGAGCGTTTAATAAATGGTCGTAATTTAATCTATTATGCTTCTGGTACAAAGATTAAAAAGCAATATGCTGACCTTCCTTTTGATAATATAGTACTTGTGGATAGGTGTTTCAAAGATATATTATCAATTAATGGTAAGGTAATTTCTGTTGGTCTTAATGCAATTCAAGCTACAGCTTTTTTCAAAAATATAGGAATTAAATTTGATGCCTTTGTTTGTATCAATGAAGGACTTTCAGAAGGGGCGGGTTGGTACTCAATTCATGGGAATTGGAGCTTTAGTAATATTTTACCTATCATAAAAGACGAGTACCTGCATATTGCTTGCCCAAATTCTTACGGACGAAGAAAATGGAAAAAATTGTTCAACCTTCCACAGCAGGCAGTTCTTTTAGGTGAAGAAGATAGTAGTTATATAGACCCTAACGTATTTTCAGACTATTATAAGGTAAAAGGAAAGGAGTTTTGCGTGTGGAAGGTAACCAAATCATCTGGTGTACCTGTATCATTTAATTGTGGAAGAAGAAAAATATCTGTTCAGCATATGAACATCTGGGAAGATTATGAAGTTTTAGATGTTTTATTCGTTAGGTGTTCCCCACTAGAAACTGAAAACTTAAAAAGTGTAGCTCCGAAAGTGGAGTTTCTAAAAAATTATAGTTTTGATCAGATACTTCAATTCTGTAGAAATAAAAAAGTCAACGCTTTAGGTCTTTCTCCTTGGTTGGCGCATAATTATGATGATTTTTTAACCTTTTTGGAAGAAAATGAAGGTAAGTATCCATATCCGCAACAGATTACCTTCTACCATCTTCATAAAAACGATTTTAAACAGTTGTATGCAAAAGCTGAGCAGCACCAAATAGCTTTAACTGCAAATTAATCTTTGATTTTACAACCATGGGTATTCTAATATTAAATGAAGCTGTTAGGTGGTTCAAACAAAAAATGTAAAAATGTCTTGTTTGAACCCACCAAATTAGTTGTATACCTTTTTGTTATTCATCACCATTCGATACCATACTCAATATAAGCTTTACGTTTTTTTACATAAAAATCGGTTTCAGGCACTCTACGCTCAATATTTTTATTATATGCAGTTGATGCAAACAGTGTTTCAAAACGCTGCTGTAGCTCCGCTAATGGCGTTGTGTCAGGTAATTCAGAATAGGTATCAACCTCTTTCCTTACCTTCAAAACATTAACCTTTTCTGGCGATTTAATATGTGGTGGTATACCTACTACACTAGTAAAAGATTCTAGCATCAGTTGGCGTACTTCATCCGCTAATTCCATCGGACACAAAATCGCATCATGTATACTGCCGAACCACACCGTAGTGCCATATTTATCTTTCAGTAAACTTACTGAGGTGTCCAGAATAGCCTTACTTTCAACACGTTGCATTTGTATGCTTAATTGCTTGTAAGCATTTTTCTTGGCTAATTTAAGTTTATGTTCAAATAAAGCTTCGTTTGAGGTCGTAGAACTGTCAACCATTTGCATTTGATTAACCCATTTATTGTAATCAAACATTTTCTCATGCATGATAATTTGGTAAACCGTTGGAAAAAAGTTGCGGAATGTTTCTGCTGCTTTAGTATCGTAGCCTTCCTCATTTGCGCAATAAAATATTTTCTCAAACATCTGTACCTTGAACTCAGTTATCTCTTCTGGGTCGGTAATGCTCAACTTTTGACACATGAAAGAGTAAAGCTTTCCTGTAGTTACTAGTTCGATATAAAGCAGAGTGTCCTCGTATTCGCCAGAATATAAGTCTAACCCATTAAAATACTCTAATAGTATTTTCACCAAGGTATATGGCTGAGAGTTGCTACAATCCAAAGAAACCAGTTGAATAGCAGGATTAGATTTCACATATAAGAACTGACGTAGCTCTTTCCATGCATTACTTAGATAGGTATGGATTCTTAAGCCTTTATCATCTCGTTTTGGGAGCCATGTTTTTTCATCTATAGCTTTGATCTGGAATAAATAGCTATCACGCATGATTTCCAGTAACTGGTAATAGGTAAGAACTAAATGTTTTATAGCTTGATTATTAACTTTTGCTTTATTCTCCCTTTTTCTTCGTTTTTTGTTCAGCTTGGC
Source organism: Adhaeribacter aquaticus DSM 16391 (assembly GCF_000473365.1). Taxonomy (GTDB): domain Bacteria; phylum Bacteroidota; class Bacteroidia; order Cytophagales; family Hymenobacteraceae; genus Adhaeribacter; species Adhaeribacter aquaticus. Next base: position 4,751,028 of record NZ_KI421517.1, on the reverse strand, counting down.
TAATTTCATTACCAGTTTGGGGTTTTCTACCAGATAATTCTGATGATACCAATCTTCGACATATTTCTCGGCTTCTTCTCGGTAAATACCAATATTATTTAACTGATCATAAGTGTACCTGGTGATTTCATCCATTTTAGTAATTTGTTTCTGATGGAATGTTTTTAGGTTTTTAATAAAGGTGCTATCATCATCTTGTAATAATTTAATATGACGAACCTGATATTCAGGAGTTAATCTAAAGCCTAAACATTTGTTGTCTATCTCATAGTCTCCATCACTTTCAATAATTCCCTGGCTCAAAAAAAACTTTTTAATATGGACTATGTATCTGGAGCCTAGTAGTTCCCCCAACTTTTTGTGGTTTATTGGTATGAAATCACCAGTACTATACCTTTTATTCACAATACTTCTTTTATATAAAGCATCCAAAAACCAGTGATACTTATCTATTTGGCAATCAATGTAGCGTAGTCCTTTACCTTCTTTTTTTAAAAGGTCTCTTATATTTATATTATGTGGTATATAAAATTCTAAATCATTATTATTCACTTTATTAGATATTCATTTTTATCTTAATCTATCTGGATAGACTAAGTATATATTATATAATGAATCTCTTTAAAGTTTAATTATTCTTTGATATTTCTTTATAATTATCTATTTAAATTATATTTATTTAATATTTTATTATTTTATATTATTCAATTAACTATTAAAAGTAAGAAGTAGTAAAATAGTAGAAATGCTCTCTTATGTGAGTACACTAATTTAATTTTATGATAGAGGAAGATTAGGTAATTGATGATCAATTCTAATCAGGTAACCTATTTATTATAGTAATTAAATCTATTATATATCATTATCTTGTATAAAATTGAAGTACCAGGTAAGAGTTGTAGATGCTGATGTAGGTAAATGCTGTAGCTATTGAGGTATGGATAAAATCTGAATATATCGTAGAAATTAATATTCAGTTATGAAAAACATACCAAAAAAGAAAATCCAGATAACTACTGATAGCATGTTTAAAAACCCATATGATAGCTTTCGATTCTCTACCATTGGTTCATTAATCTTAGATCCCTTTATATGTATCAGTAATAGTTCTGAAGAAGAAGACTGGTTTGACCGAGAGGTTAAAGCATTTGCAAGAAAAAAGAAGATAAATAATATTCTTAAAGATATTTAGGTACACAGGTTATCCCAATGTATTTATCGGCATCTGTTTAATACCACGAAAGCTGAGGCTACTAATACTAAGTTTTGCTAAGGCAGCCTTTCAAACAATTGTGGTTAGATTGAAGCACCAGTTACAATTGTTGGATACCCTATAAAATATTCAAGTTTTAGTTGAGGAAATAAAAATGGTAAAATCACAATGTTCTACAAAGCCGACCTTAGATGTTGAGGTGATAACAAACCAGAATAGTAATGGAGTTTGTACTAAAATGGCAGCATAGTAAAGAAATAAAATTTAAATTATATTATTTAAAACTTATTGGAATTCCATTGTATAATAGATATAAATATAAATTAAATAATATAATGGAAAATAATTTACAAATTGATAATCAGGGAAATAGCTTAGAAGTTTTAGATTCTAAAAATACAAACTTAGAAATAATAGCAAACCAAAAAGAAGACCAATATTGCCAATGTATTGGTGAATGTACCTGTGGTAAGCCTAAAAAGAGATGCCAATGTACTGGAAAATGTGAGTGCGATAATTTAGACAGGCAATAATTATTTTAAATAGTTGAAGTAATAGTATTTATTTAAAGTAAATGGGAATATGGAATTTAGTATGTAGTTTATGTAAGTATCCCTAAAATCGAGACAGTTTAAAAGTAGACAAAAAGTGTTTATTTTTAAACTAGAAAAGATGAAAAAGAGCAGAATTAGTGAAAGTCAGATAGTAAAATCTATCAAAGAAAATGAAGCTGGTCGGAAGACCGAGGACATTTGTCGTGAGCTGGAAATAAGTCGGGCGACGTTTTACAAATGGAAGAGCCGGTATGGGGGATTAGAAGCCTCGGATGTAAAGCGGCTGAAAGAACTGGAAGAAGAGAATGCCCGGCTAAAGAAAATGTTTGCTGATTTAAGCCTGGACCACAGCATTTTGAAAGAGGTTATCACAAAAAAAGGCTGGGGCCCTGGGGGAAAAAGCAACTAGCTGAAGAATTAATTTCGGACTATGGCTTACCTGTTACCAGGGCTTGCGGGTTAAGCAGCCTGGCCCGTTCCCAGTTTTATTATCAGAGCTGTAAAGATGATACCGAGGTCATCAGTGCATTACAAGCATTAGCCGATAAGCATCCGGTTTATGGGTTTCGTAAGCTGCTAGCCTACCTGAAAAGGGCAGGCAAGACGTGGAATCACAAGCGGGTGTACCGGGTTTATAAACTCTTAAAGCTAAACAAAAAGAAAAGGGGGAAAAGAAGATTGCCGGCCCGGGTCAAGCAGCCATTGCAAGCGCAAGCAGTGCTGAATAGTAGCTGGAGTATGGATTTCATGAGTGACAGCTTAGCTTCGGGTAATAAATTCAGGACACTGAACATTATAGATGATTGTAATAGAGAAGCATTAGTTATCGAAATTGCCACTTCTATTACAGCTAAAAGAGTGGTACGCACCTTGGAGCAACTAATTGACTGGCGCGGCAAGCCAGCGACAATCCGGGTAGATAATGGCCCGGAATTTACCAGTGCTGATTTCAGTAGTTGGTGTAAAAAGGAGGAAATTCAAATACAATATACCCAGCCCGGAAAACCGATGCAGAATGGATATATTGAACGCTTTAACGGCAGTTATCGCCGGGAGATACTCGATGCTTATCTGTTTTTTGACCTGGAAGAAGTCCGGCAATTAACGGGGCAGTGGGTAGAAGAATATAATACCAGAAGGCCGCATGAAGCATTAGGCAACTTAACTCCCAGCCAATGGCCAGCAAAAAATGAAAGTGGAAATATGGAAAACTTACCCCGGTACCTTATCCCACCGCCGAAAGTTTACCACATTCCTACTTCCTGATTATAGTAGTAGTTAAGATAGAAAAGTCTACTTTAGGCTGTCCGAAAAAGGGGGTACTTACATTTATATTCTCATTTACTTTAAATTATATCTTATTCTAGCTATTAAAAGTTTTGATCTATTGAGGTAGCAGTATAGAATTAATATATAATTAAAATATTAATTATTATGTCTAATTCATCTCCCAAAAGCTTATACGAAAGGTTTGTTGATAAATATTGCTGTATGAAAGGATATACAGGAGTTCAGCTTTATCTTAATAAATCTTTGTTATTAATCCAGGATAATAGTGGCAGTTTAGCTGATAACAATCCAGATATTAAGAAGTTGTATGATGAATTTAATAATTGGAAAGTCATGCAAAAATTAAATACTATACAGAGCTTTCTTAAGTCTGATGATTAAAATAATAAATATGTTATCTTAATTGTTAAATAATACAACTTAAGGATGAGCTAAACGTCCATAAAAAATAAAAATTTGACTATGCCAAAATTTACGGAAGAAACAGTTGGTAAATACCTAGATGATTTTTTTGAATCTTTACCCAATAACGATCAATACCAAGAGCGAGAAGTTGGTGGTGTATATTATGCACTATTAGATGACAGTTTTAGAGAAGAGATTGCCAATGGTATGGAGGATGTAAAGCAGCTTATTGAAGAAGCCGAAATTTATATTCAGCAAAGGCTTAAAAAATCTATATAATTTATCAGTCTTTCTTCATATACTTAAGAACTTGCCAATCATAAGATTTTTCCATACTTAGACATTTAAAGATGTGAAAGCCATATTCTGCGACTAATTGCATTTGCTTTTTAGCTTCTTCTTCTGTCATTTCCAATAAATAATATTGGTTTTCCTCTTTAAATGAAAAATATAAAACCAGTATCTCCTTTTGGTGTGGTGTAAAGTGTGCCTTTTCCTTGTCTATTTTAAATAATGAATGAGTAATGGCATGTCTTACTTGAGTTATTACTTGGTACCATTCAGATATGTTATGCTTAACTGGCATTTCAGAAGCATTGAAGGATGGTGATAAACCTTTTATAAGTTTTAAGATTTCTTTGTTATTCCTACCCCTAAAGTTTTTCCTAAGGTATTCCTTAAAAAAATTAAGATTAATGTCGGGCGTAAAGTTGGATTTCTTAATTACCTGAGCGAAATCTTGAGGATTTTTAAAAGCATATATTGCTGAAATATCAAAAAGAAAGGATTCCAGTACTTCATAACAATTTGCTACACATCTCATCCCATCCCTTTTAACTAAAAGGTTGATACTTTCTTCTATTTCCTTAACCTTAATCTGTTGGTATTTACCAGTTGGGTAAATAAGCTTGTATCCATTATCGGTTGGGCCAGTTAAATCACCTATATTCAAGGCATAACCCATAATCATTTGCTCTGGGTTTTGACCTTGAAAATTTTTAATTAGATATTTTTTTTGATTATTAAGATGGGTTGAAGTTTGGTAAAACATTGAACTGGTTAAGGCAATATTTTCTAAAAAGATATCTAATTCTTCTTCTAATGGATTTGTCATAAAGGAGCAATTTTAACCAAATTCCAAGATACACAATTTAAAATGCCACCTTCATTGGCAATATCATTACAATCAATATTTGACACCTTATAATTTGGGAAAAGTTGTTTAAATTTACTTAATGTCTGAATATCTTTTTCTATTCCAAAAGATGGTATAATAACAACATTTTCCACCTGAAGGTAATTAATATAACTACCATTAGCCTGAATTAGCTTTTTATTACCATATGGATTGTATGGAATTTCTATCCAATCTAAACCCGCATTATGAAGTGCTAATCTGAATGTCCGCTGAAATTGTGGATTTTCTTTGGAGTAATTATTTATTAAAACAGTTTTATCATCCAAAAATCTAACCATGCCATCGGCATGGCCAATAGTGTCGGATGAATCAGTTGGAATAAAGATTAAATGTTCTACCTCAAGAAGTTCTTCTAAATCTTTTATCAATTGTTTTTCTGGTATCTGAGGGTTCTCTCTAAACACCTTGTCGCACATAATTATCTTATTAGCAGACCGAACTAAATTTCCACCATCAAATTTAATGTTTGATTTTAATGGCCTAATACCAATAGCTTCACAAATGGCATCTACATCAGAAATCGTTTTCTGCCACTTTTTGCTTTGCAGATAATCTGGATTATAAATAAACTGTACATACTTATCAGCATTTACCTGAATAGGCATATAATCCCGACACCATATATCTTTAGTGCCAAGAAGCGATGAAAAATGGATGTTATTATCAGTTAATATTTTTTCAAACCGTTGGTAAAAATCAGGATACTTTTTTGGTAAACTATCAGCAAGAAATAGGAAGTTTGTTTGGTTGTCTGTTACCAAAATATGATGTTGATATCTAATTTAAAAGCTGAAACTTGCTCTGGTAATAGTCAATTTTAAACTGCTTGACTGGCGTTTGAAACTGCTGATAGTATTCGATGTTATTAAGATAAGGTATAGAACGAGATATACCAATATTGGCTGCGTTTGATGGAGAATACAATACGATGCATCTTATTTCTCTTCCGAACTGATTCTCAGGAATAGTAAACTCATTTATAGCTGCATTATAATTTTCTAAGTAATTTATCCCAAAAGCTTGTGTAAACAGTTGAGCAGCATTATTTATACCAAAACCAGAGGTGAAGTATATAGTATTTATTTCTGTATTCTCAAGGGCGAGTTCAATTTGCTCTATGTTAAGAACTATATTATATAATAAGGCATCCTTCGTGATGGTTTCATTTTCTCTTTCACACTGTCTAATTATATCAGTAATCCATATATTATTTAATTCAAGCATTGCTAAGATATTACCCAGGACTAAATCATCATGTTGTAAAATACTATAATGGGGGAATGCATGATGAAGTATATTCCAAAAGCTACCAACATTGCCATAAAAGAAAGGAATGCGGAAGTTTTCGATTAAGTGTGGATGAATTGTTCCCACAATCATTTTTGTATCCGTTGTTTTAACAGGATAAAGGTCAAGGAATTGATGGTCTGTTATTGGCATAATCATTTTAATTTAATCCGTTGGCTCTTGTTCCAAGCTTTTGCATATACAGGTACTCAATAGCTACTATCTCTTTTTTTGTAATGTTACTTGGAAGTGATTGCAGGATGGAGAAGCGGAAGTTCTTATAATATTCAGATTCTTTTTGACAAAGCTCAATAAGTTTCTTATTGCCACCATGAAAGGTTTTTGCATAGTCGCTCCACCTTTGCCATATGCCATTTTCTCCGCAGGCTGAACCTATATACTGCTCACCTGTTCTGGAATCCAGTATGACATAAATGCCATTCACAGCAGAAAGATGGTTTTTCCAGTCTTGATTTGCATCAGGGTTCTGAACAAGTTTCACAAGCTCTTCAAAGTCCAACACGAAGTTTAGCAGACCAGGGAAAGAGCCTAAATAGCCTTTTGGGAGAATCTGCACGATTTCTTTTGGTTGTTTGTGATACCATTGGTGCCAAGCGATGGCGTTGTCTCCCCAGTCTATAACCACTCGGTCTACTAGAGAATCTATATCATGCACCTGCTCTAAATTATAGTAGAAGCTATCTTCGAGCTTTTCTACCCCATTAACTTTAAAGATGCCAAACAAGAGCGACTTGGTTCCTTCCTGACCTATGAATGAAATGATATAATCACAGTCTTTGAACACCTCCTTGCTCTGTTCACGTTGATATTCAAGCAGTTTTGCTTTATCTTTTATAAGTTCACGGTATTCTTTCCTGCTATCCTTATGCCGTACAAGCTTCACCTTAGCATTATTAAACAGGTTTGTCTTAAGGTTTAAAATTTCTTGAAGTGTAAGTATTTGCTCAGCATAAGAGGTTACAGCGGTATCTTTTGATAGTTGATTGAATGAAGTGGAAATCTGCTTACCACAGTAAATGATTTCAATTAGGTCAACTATAAAATTTAAGAGTCTTGGCTTTATTATATCTTTGTCAATTATATGAGTAATTGGCTCAGGTGCATTATGAAGATGCTTATTGCAAAGCGCAACCTGGTTCTGGCTCATGCCCATTTCTGGTAGCCAATCAATGTTGCCATTGTAATAGTGTTGGAATAATTTGACCAATAGGCTGTACAAATGTGTGTAGGACTGTTGAAACAGCATACCTTCTTCTGCATCCCGCTTTTCAAGTTTTCTTAAAATGCTTTGGTTCTCAAAATCTATTTTGAAGTTCTTGGACTGCCGTTTAAAAGGTAAGTATGAACCACCACCATACTTGAAATTAATGTATGTGATTGCTAGGTTTTCCAGACTTAATTTTAAATTAGGCTCAACCTCATTTAGTAGGTAGTTTTTAAAATCATCCAGTGAGTTAAAGAAAGATTCACTTGGCAAAATTGAATCACCCTCAGTCCGAGAAAGGACTGCACCGCAAATTTCGTCTGTGCCATAGATAGGAGTATCTTTAAACTTTCCTGTTCCTCGGAATTTTAATATGGCTGCATCAACTCCATAGCCTGCAAGTTGAAGGTTTGATTTTGGGCATTCCCAAAAATCATCCTTGTTGAGCATAAGCCTAACATCCTCATTGTTTAACTGACATTCTGGACAGTAGCCATCGTTTAGTACAATTGACATATATTAAAAGAAGCTTTTACTCAATAATTAAATATTCTCCAGTATAAAGTTTGTGATTTTATCCTTACGCTTTTCTATTAACTCTTTAGACCATATTAGATTATCTGCTGTCATTTTTTGTATTTCCCGCTGCTGAGCAAGGTGTTCGTATGTATTTCGTTTAACTACAAATGGCTCATTACCTACTGAACAGTTGTGGGATTTAGATAATAATAAATAGTTTCCTAAGCAGTCTATATATTGATTTTTAAATTCTTCATCGTAGGCACAATAACCAGCCGCAGGATTTTCAGTTTGTGGTGCAATATGCTCTAATTCTGGCTTTTCGATTGCGTCATATCGTTTAGGTGTATAACCATTTTTCCCCTGGCTCTCTAAGTGATTCTCGTATTTCCAGAGAAGGTATTTAGCAGATGAATGTGAGACTTTACCTTGAATAGCTTTCTTAAGCTCAGACTTGTTCCAGTATGCCCACCACCAAGAATCGTTAGGTGCGTTTTTCATCCCATCTATTCTATGTAGAATTGGGTTAATGTCAAAGTTCTCTTGGGTAAAATTTTTATAAACTTCATTCAAACGTGCAGTTATGTCTGCTCTTGTTCCTATTAGGCGGTGTCTTAATACAATGGTTTCAAGTGCAGTGCAAAGACTACAGATTTGTTTTGTACTCAATCCAAAGCTATAAGCTTTTATAATAAAAGGAATAGCTATAGCAATACCTCCAAGTGTTACAAGAGAGTGAATTTCAATATTTTCCCTTTCGTCTTTTCCAAAAAAACATTTTAAATGTCCAAAGCTTACAGCCAAAGAACGTGTAAAATCCTGGATAAACCTTATTGGATTTCCTTCTGATAATATATTGCTGATTTTATCAATGGCATTGGTTTCCCATAAAGAATTAAAATAAACTCTAAGCGTATATACTAAAACATCATCTTCATTAACTTTATACTCGATAGAAGAAATTGATTCATATATTTCTCTAAATCTATCTTTTATCTCTTCTATAATGTCATATTTCTCTTCACCACCATATAAGTGGACATTGAACATAAATTCAGCTTTTAATATTTCTAAATTAGATGGCTTTTTACCTCTATTGTTCTGGAAGATAAACATCTGAATAGCTTCAGCTTCATCTTTTACATTGTGGGTAGTGCAGGATGCATTCTGAATGGCATCAAGCATTTTAATAAGGTAATTTTCATCCTTTGTTTCAAGATGCTGAACAAAGTAATCATAGGCTGTTACAATACGTTTAGCAGATTCAGTTGCCAGCCCACTTTTGTTTACTCGATTATGGTCTATTACATAGTCCTTAAATACTTGCTTATCATAATCAACTGTAGTGAATCTGTAAGTTGACCTTCTTTTTATCATATCCTCATAACTTTCTTCTTCTGAATCAGTTAAATTCCTCAAGGCTTTTAGATGTGTAAAGAGTGCTGATAAGAAAATAGCAATAGTAGTTAATCTTTGCTGCCCATCAATTACACCATATTCCCCTTCCTGTTTTTCCTGAAACAGAAAATGACCAAAGTAATAAGGGGTAGTAGTTGAACTCCTAATATAGTCATCTAAGTCAGACACAAAATCATTTACTTGTTTTTTCTTTTCTGTTGGTTTTTTTTCTGTATCCCATGAATAAGCTCGCTGATATGAAGGAACGAAGATTTTATTACCTGCAAGAACTTTCTTAATAGTAGATGATGCTTCCATATAAATAAGAATTTATTTTTTAGACCAACTTGATGATATATTGTCGGTACTAATCTGTGAGTTGGTATTTTTAATTAATTTTTAAATTGTTTCCGAATATAAATAAAAACTGCTCAATACTCTCACCGCTTGTACCAAGCCTTGCAGCTAATTCGTTCATAGTTCGGATGTAGTTAAGATAATGCTTTCTGGTATTGTCGTATCGGATACATTCTAGTTCAACAAAATCGGCAAATTTGGCACATTGAAACACATCTATGAGCCTGAGGTCAAGAATCAGCGATGGGTTGCCATTAAACCTAATGCCCATGAAATATAAAATTTTGCTGAATGTGGACATACCTAAACCTTCAATGCCATCAAAAGCTTTAATTAAGGATTTATAGTCTGTTTGATTAAGGTTAGTTTTTATTTTGATGCTGTTGAGGGCATCTTCCAGTACCTCAATATTTTTCATAATATTGACAAAGTTGTTGCCACGCATGCCATTGGGGTATCCCCAATATATAATTTTAACAATTAGTTCTCGAATAGAGCCAATATAAGAAAAGAGGTCTTGTCTACTCAGTTCAAGGTAAGGTTGCTTTTGAAACAATTGGTTATTAAGCTCTTGTAACCAATCAATTTGTTTTTCAGCATAAATCCAGTTATTGCGCTTCGTGGTGAAGCTTTGTTGCATTACTGGCAAACTTTGTAAAAGAGATTGGTAAGCATCTAATGTCATACGGTTTATTTTCTTGGAATTGAATTCCTTAACCTAAGGTTTAATATTTATTGGAGTTCCTAATCTCACAGCTCCATAAAGTTCATCAATCTCAGAATTTGTTAAAGCAATGCAGCCTAATGTCCAATCTTTCCATCGGTGAAATTTACCTATATATCCTCTGCCATTTTTTAAACCATGTATTTTAATGGCTCCACCAACAGATTTACTCAATTTCTTGGCTTGTGCTATATCATCAGCATTAGGGTAGGAGATACCTAGATTCTTATGATACCCGCTGTTAGGGTTCTTATCATTTATGTAGTAGATACCTTCTGGCGTTTTTTTATCGCCCTCCACCTTTTTATCACCAATAGGATTTCTTCCTAAAGCTACCTTGTAAGTCTTAATCAGCTTTTTATTATCATATACTAATAATTTTCTTTCTGATTTTAGCACAACCAATTTGGTAATTCTTGTTTCATTTGGAAGTTTTCTATCAGGAAAAAAGTAGTAAATAGTAAGTCCAACAAAGAAAATGGCTGCAAATAGTTTTATAATCTTCTTGGTCATAAAGCCATTTTAAAAGGAAATTATAGGAGTTCTATTGTATTGAACATTTAATATATAATAATAAAGTTTTAAATAAAAGTTAGATTAGTATTTAAAATAAAATTCAATTTTCAGCTTTTTATTATTTAAAGACTAAAAAGGCTAAAAGAATCTAAGTAAAGCTTAAACAAGGACGAAAAATTTCTAAACTGGAAGGCAATTATAAGGTGGATTAATATGAGCAATATAATATTGTTCGTATTAATTCACCTTATAAAATCTAATAATCAAAATGGATAGTAAGCTTGTTTGTGATAGTCCTTCATTTAGGGTTCAAATCCCATTTTGTTTTTTTAATATTTGGAGGAAGGTAGAAAAGTAGAGTAGTTTTAAAAATTAGGAGGTGGTTATTTAATATATAAGTAAAATAATTGCTTAAAAAATGCGAAGTGTTAAAATAGCCGAGGATACTAATGTAACCATAGAAACTATACAGCTAATTCTGCTAAAACAATTAAGGAGAAAGATGACTAAGAACGACATTATAAAAACGTCCTTAAAATTGTTAACAGAAAAACTAGATTTGATAACAAACCCAAATTATAATAAATCTGAAAACTAACTAAACTGGATTTTAGTTAATGTTCGGATTTATTAAAGGTTAAGAAAAATGTAAGAAGGTTTAATTTTCAATTCATCTTTCTTTGACATAGCTATACAAGGTAGGTTTTGATATGCCCATCATTTGACAGATAGCATCAATTGAATGTTGTTTTTCCTTATATAACCTCACAGCCAGATTTCTTTTCTCATTGTTCATCTTTTTGGGGCGACCACCCTCACGACCTCTGGCTCTGGCAGCAGAAAGACCCGCCATGGTTCTTTCCTTTATCAGATTTTTTTCAAACTCTGCCATTGAAGCAAAAATATGAAAGATAAGTTTTCCTGTGGCAGTTGAGGTATCAATATTTTCCTGTAAGCTTTTTAGGGCTATCCCTTCTTGTTCAAAATAATACATCCAGTCAATTAGGTCTTTCAATGACCGCCCAAGCCTGTCTAAACGCCATATTAATAAAGTATCTCCACGCCTAAGTATCTCCTTAACTTTGGTTAGAGCAGGTCTTTCCGATACAGTTCCAGAAATTTTATCAGTATAGATTTTTTCACAACCTGCTTGGAGTAAAGCATCATTTTGTAAATCTAGGTTTTGGATTAATGTGGAGACTCTAGCGTACCCTATCTTCATAAAGTAAATTTGGTTAAATATCTCGTTATGTAAATATATTGTTTTACTTTGAATATTTAACTAAGTTTCTTTACTTTTTTAATGTTGTTTGTGATAAAATGAGGCGGACTTAAAAAGTGGTAGAAGAAAGTAAAGAAAACATTCGTTTTCTTTACTACTTTGTAACCTAGTAAAATTCTATAATTGATTTTATTAATGTTCTAATTTTCATTTTAAAATTAGAGAATTCACCGATTTGTATGATTTTACTGAAAATTTGGGAAAACACATTTGTTATCTATGTTTAAAATTTTGAAATATTCAATGTGTAGAAATAAACCTAGTTAAATTTTTTATTAATGAGAAGTAGTGCTAGTATCTACAATTTTAAATAATTTATTTCACTTAGAGGTTCTAACATTAAATTGTTAAATCAAGAATATGACAAAAGAGGTTTTTTTAAAAACACTAGCAACTAAAGGATATGATATTGGATTTGGTGCTAAAAAGAACTTTGCATCATTTGACATTATAAATAAATTGCCAAGTTGGATAGGATTTATCTCGCTAGCTATTGGTATTCTCCAAATAGCTTATGAAAATATAATCTATAATAAAGAATTATCAATTATTTTAATATTTGCGGGTATTGCGATAATTTATCTAGAAGTATATAAAAATAAAACTGATGATTACGAGAAAGAAGGTATCAGACTAACTCGTCTTTTTAATAATATGAGAGATTTATACTATAAGGCTAAATCAGATTCAAGCTTTAGGTTAGAGACCTATGAAAATGAATACCAAAATTTACTATATGAATTTTATTCCAAATCAATAAGTAAGCAGGTTTTTACTTCTCAGTGGTATGCTCATTTTAAATTTTTTTATGAAATGCAAATTGAATGGATAGATGAACAGTTGAAGTTCTCATTTATTAAAGATAAATTACCTAACTCATTAAAAATAATAATTTTAATCTTACTCTTAATTTTAATAATTCAATTTGTTAATGGATATAGCCAAAATCTTTGGTGGATTTGTAAATAATTTAGTCATTGAAAACCAAACTAATATTGAGTCCCGATTTGCAACTATAACAAAAAGGCTAAATTTAGATTTCTATGGCTTGAATTCGAATACAGAGAATGGAATTTATATCGGTAGCTATGGTAGAAATACCGCCATAAATGGGGTTAGTGATTTAGATATAATCTTTGAACTTCCTTCTGAGTTATATTATCAATACAATAATAGGGTTGGAAATAAGCAAAGTCAGCTATTACAAGATGTAAGAAATTCTATCTCAAAAACTTATTCTCAATCTAAGGTTAGGGGTGATGGGCAAGTAGTAGTGGTCGAATTTAAAAGTGATTTCATTGAGGTTTGCCCTGCATTTAAAGAAACTGATAATAGTTTTACCTATCCTGATTCCAATTATGGTGGTAGTTGGAAAAAGACAAATCCTCTTCCTGAAGCTAAGGCAATTTTAGAATTGGATAAAACATCTAAGAGTAATCTAGTAAATCTATGTAGGATAGCAAGAGCTTGGAAAAACAAAAATGGTGTAAAAATTAATGGGTTATTGATTGATACATTTGCCTACAACTTTATTAAACAAAATTCATACTATGCAACCTTGGGCTTTGATAAGTATGATGAATTTGTTCAAGGTTTTTTCTATTATTTAAAAGAGCTGGATAGTAATAGAAAGTTTTGGTTTGCTCCTGGAAGCAATCAAAAGGTGTATAAGAAAAAGTCGAACTTTAGTTCAAAAGCTAAGAAAGCATATAACCTAATATCTGAGGCAATAAAAAATAATGAAAGTAAAACAGTTTATGAAATTTGGCGAAGAGTTTTTGGTAGCCAGTTTCCTTATCCAAGAGAAATCAAAGAATTAAGCTTAAATTTCACTAATAAAGAAGAGTTTATAGAAGATAAATATCCGATTAATATAAAAAATTTCTTAAGTATAGATTGCGAGGTAACACAGGCAGGTTTTAGAGTTGGGCTTTTAAAAGAAATGGTACTGCTTAAGAAGAATAAAAACCTTCGGTTTTTTATTAAACAAACAGATGTATCCCAACCCTATGAAATTCTTTGGAAAGTTAAGAATGAAGGAAAGTTGGCATATGAAAGAGGTGTACATAGAGGTCAAATAATTAGTAGTAATCTAAATGGAACAGATAGAACGGAGAACTCTACCTTTGAAGGCTCTCATTTTGTGGAATGTTATTTAATTAAAGATGGCTTTTGTGTAGCCCGTGACAGAATTGATGTTCCAATATTAAATGGGTGATGGTTCGTTTGGGTTTAAATTATTAAGTAAAATATTGGTAATTCATCGTATATAAAGACTTTTGAGCAGGTTATATAAGAATCTATTCATTTTATCAATCTTCTTAAAGATTAATAAATTGTTATTCATATTAATTTGTAAATGCTTACTTTCTTAATGAGGTAAGCATTTTTGTTTTTAAAAAAAAACCAAATAATAGTCCTCCCAAATAATTAGCTATTCCAAAAATGTAGTCTAAATGCTTTTTGGACTAGGCAACCTCCCCTGTAATTTGGTATCAAACAACCGAACGATTATTTGTATAAAAAATTGATAATTAAGGATATTTAGAAAAGTTTTAATATATTTATTATAAACAATATTGTTTTTTAGTAACCACATTTAGAATAATAATATAAACGGTGTTAACTACAATTATTTAGTCTTTATCGTTAATTGAAATTAAGCCAATGGAAGAAGAAAGGTTATTTACTGAACGCCAACGATTCAATCAAATTTGGCTTTGGCTACTACTTTTGGGTATTAATATTCGTTTCCTTTTTAATTTATATCAACAATTGATATATGGACAACATGGAAGTAGTGAAGGTTTAAATACCAATGACTTATGCATTGCTGCGGGTATAAGCCTTTTGGTTACGGCAATATTTTTAAGTTCTCGTCTGGAAACTGTAATAACAAGTGATGGAATCAATGTGCGCTTTTTCCCTTTTCAATTAACCTTTAAAAACTATACCTGGGATAAAATATCAAAATCATTTGTAAGGCACTATCACCCACTTACTGAATATGGTGGTTGGGGATTAAGGTTTGGTGTATTTGGGAGCGGAAAAGCCTATAATGTTTCTGGGAACAAAGGAATACAAATTATTTTCACAAATGGTTCAAAGCTTCTGATTGGTACAAAAAAGCCGACTGAAGTTGAAGATACTTTAAAAATGATTAATCATTTAGATTATTAAAATGTAGACCGTAAATCACGAATAAGCTTCGAATAATCAGCCAGTTAGTTTTGGTTAGGCTTAATGCTTTCGCAGGAACAATTAAAGTAAATGATAAATTACCAGAAAGGTAATTATAGAAACTAAGGTAATGTTAATTAAAACCTCTGCTTGGGGATATTTAGAGTGACCACAGATTACTTGTTTAATAATTATTTTAAATATAGTTGTATGCATTCCTAACAATAAGATGTTCAGAAGTAACAAACATCCTGTGAAGACCTTCATATAAGGCAAAAAATCAAAAGCATTATTAACCAGAGCAATTCCAATTAGGATTGGCAGAGTTAATATTTTTCCTATTAATTTAGTTCGTGTGAAAAGTAATAGGGTTCCAGATACAAACTCAATAAGTCCTAATAGAATTGTAAACCAAGTTTTATAACCAAAAAATGCCCAGGTTAATGTAACTCCATCTAAAGAACCCAGTGGAATATCATAAACTAAAGGTGCAAGCCTAAATTGGATATCAATTATTTTAATTAACCCATAAGCAATCATTATTAATCCTAAGATATATCGGCCAACTAATTCTAAGGTTAATTTGATTTTCATAATTTATAACTGCAAAATAGAAGTTTCCTATTTAGATTCTGAAAAGAAGAGTTATATAGCCTAATCATAGCTATAAAAACATAGGGAGGGTAGGGGTTATTATATTGATCTAGTTTACTTAAACTCAAAATGAAGCTTTAAAAAGTAATAATCTTGCTACAAAATCGTGAAAATAAGGAACTGATATTAAATAGTTTGCAAAACCTAAGTAATATTTAGCCATAATATGTGAATAGATAAGTTTCTTTTATCTAAATTAACAAGTAGATTAACCGAAGTTGATTGTTAAAATAATAAAATTATTAATGAAATATATAATGTATCAAAGGATGATTGATACTAAACCATGAATATTTTATTTTATGCTTAAAAAATTTCAAAAAATACTCGGTTTTTCAAAAAAATGCAATCTTGATGAAGTTTCTAATTCTAAAGTAAAGTTTGTTATTAAAAAGTTAATTAGAACTATTAAGAACTATAAAGCTTATTATCAGGAACTTTCTATTTTAGAAGATGAATTAAAGTTTCTGATTTTTAGTTATAAAAATATCCCTCCTGTTAAAAGTTTAGAAAAGATTTGTTGGCATTTAAAAGAATATAGTTTGTATTCAGCTATTGTAAAACAATTATATAATTATGTTCAACAGGATTTAGAAGCTTTAAAGAATAAGAAGCCTTTACATATAGGGCCAGGAATATATTTAGCTGAATAACATAGCTGCTAATCATTGGGATCTTTAATTAGTTAGCCAGTAGAAACCTACCACTAAGCGTAATCTTTACTTTCAACTTCGGTGGACTTAACTACCATGTACCCGTAAATAATTAGATTCAGTGCTTTAATGAGATAGTCGTGCGTTAACCTTCATAATCTGTAAGTATGGAAATAGAGCAGAACACATCTATTTGGGTGAAATTTGCTAAAATTTCACTTGATATGTTATGTGCCATAGATGGAAATGGTACTTTCATCCATGTAAATGAAGCTAGCAAAAGTCTGTTAGGCTATGATCCAAAGGAATTAATTGGTCGTTCCTTTCGGGAATTTATCCACCCTGACTATATTCAGTTAACGGAGCAAATCATAGGGCAGATTCTACAAGGCTCTACACCAACAAATTTTGAAAATTGTTATTCCCACAAAAGTGGGGAAGCCATCCCAATTCTGTGGTCAGCAAAATGGTCGGAGGAAGAACAGCTCATGTTTTGTGTTGCTCGTTGTTTAAAAGAGCAAAAAAAAAGCAGAGCCAGATTAGAAGAAAGGGAAGAACGCTATAAAGCATTTTTTGACAATAGTCCTGATATTATATACCTGGAAAATGAGGCAGGCTTGGTTACGGAAGTAAACCAAAACTTTTATACTGAATTTAGGGTGGCAAAAGATGCAGTCATTAATCATCCAACCGATGCTTTCCTGCCACCAAATCTGAAAGCTATTTCAGAATGGTCTTTTCAGGAAGCCTTGCAGGGCAATACTTTGCGGTCTGATTTAGTTATAGATACAAAAGAAAAGGGATTAAGGACTTTCGATACCATTAAGTTCCCCATCAAAGTTAAAGGCAAGATTATCGCTGTTCAAACAATTCTGAAAGATATAACGCCTATGGTGCAGGCTTATCAAACTATTCAGCAGCAAGCTAATAAACTAAATACCATTTTTGAAAGTATTACGGATGCCTTTTTTACTTTAGATACCAACTGGAAGTTTACTTACATCAATGCTGAGTTTGATAATATATTAAAAACCGACCGCACAATGTTTATTGGCAAAAATATCTGGGATATTTTTAGTGATGAAGTTGGGAAAGTCTTTTACCAACAATATCATTTAGCTGCTGATACAGGCAAATCGGTTCATTTTGAAGCCTTTTATGCACAGCAAGATATTTGGCTAGAGGTAAAAGCCTTTCCTTCATCCGAAGGACTGTCGGTTTATTTTACGGATATAACCGAAAAGACGAGAATAAAAAAAGAAAATGAAAAGTTGTCCTTAGTGGCTAGCAGAACCACTAATAGTGTTGTAATTACAAATGCTCAAGGTTTTACCGAATGGGTAAATGATAGTTTTGTTAAAATGACAGGTTATTCTTTGCAAGAAGTAATTGGTAAGAAACCAGGGGCAGTTTTACAAGGACCAGAAACTAACCCAGTCACAGTAGCCAGAGTTAGCCAAAAGCTAAAAGCAAAAAAGCCATTTACTGATGAAATCTTAAACTACAAAAAATCAGGAGATACATTTTGGATCTATAAAGAGATAACACCTATTCTGAACGATCAGGGAGAAGTCATTCAATTTATTGCTATTCAAAGTGATATCACTAAAAGAAAAAAGGAAGAAGAGGAACTAGCAAAATTATCTCTAGTTGCCAGTAAAACCAATAATAGCGTCTTGATTGTAAATAAGGACTGGGAAATACAGTGGGTAAATGAAGGTTTTAGCAGGTTGTTTGGTTATGGTTTACCAGAGGTTTTAGGTAAGCGACCACATGATTTTTTGAGTAACTATAAAACAGATGAGTCAAAGTATCACACGCTTACGCCCAAGTTAATGCGGGGTGAGCCGATATCTTTTGAGATTCTAAATATTAAAAAAGATGGAGAAGAAATATGGGTGAATGTAGATGTTACCACTATATTTCAGGAAGATGGTACCATCAAAAATTTTATTATTGTTCATACAGATATCACCGCATTAAAGAATTCCCAAATAGAGTTATCTGCTTTAGCAAAAGACCTTTATCGTAAAAATAGCGACCTGCAACAATTTACTTATATTGTTTCCCATAATTTGCGGTCACCTGTAGCCAATGTCATGGGTATAGCGGATGCTTTAAATAAGCTTGAAAAGGATAATGAACTATATAATAGTTACTTATCTAATTTATCCACTTCCATAAAACAGTTAGATAACGTTTTATGGGATATGACTACTATTCTGGGTATTCGGGATAAGAGTGATACCTTAGAAAAAGAAAAAGTAGATGTTAAGACTATTATTGATCAGGTGGCTTCATTTTATCAGGATACGTTAACCCGAATAGATGCCAAATTAATAATAGATTTAAAAGAAGGCACAATGGTAATTGCCAATAAAGGCTACTTGTATTCTATCTTATATAATCTTTTTTCTAATGCTATTAAATACAAGTCAGAAGACCAAAAATTACAATTAAAAGTAGCCGTTCATAATAAAATAGAAGAAGGTCAGAAAATGGCGGAATTTACCATTGCGGATAATGGTTCTGGTTTTGACATGAAAAAGGCAAAGGGCCAGGTGTTCAATCTTTATAAAAGATTTCATACTAAGCAAGAAGGTAGAGGTATTGGTTTGTTTTTAACCAAAACCCATATAGAAGCAATGGGAGGTACTATAAATGTACATAGCCAAAAAGGGGAAGGTACAACCTTTACGTTTTATTTGCCGCATTAAGAGTTAAAATATGAAACAGATTGGGTGTTTAAAATTTTGGAATTTAAAAAAAATGGAGGAAGCATTTAGTGAATTACGTAAGATAAAGTTTTAATAATTTTTAACTTCTATTTTATTTTGAATGCTAAATAATTGTTTATTAACCATTTGGTAATTAGTAAATAGAATCTTCTATTTTATTAATTTTAAAATTATAAAAATGCATTTATTTTCAGTAAGTCAAATTTTTGAAGAAGAGCCACGCCAATGGGGGTTGCGGGGTGACCAATTTCTCTGAAAAGAGTTGAAAAGTTCTTTTTAAAAGTTTGAACTTCCCCTAACAGATGATCAATTTGAAAATTTGCTTAAAGAAGCTTCTACCAAATTGACTGGCGAAAGTTTGGTTCCTGGTAAAAAATTGTTCTTTGAAAAATATAGCCATGAAGGAATGTCAAGCGGGTATATCAGCACCGATTTTTGGATAGATGAAGCAGTACCCTTACTTAAGAAAAGATTAGATGATTTAACAGAAAATGATAATTGATTCAATGGAAGGTACTTTTCTGCTTGTTTATTTGGATTGTAAAATAGCTGTTTTTTCAACCTCATTTCTAATATGAATAGTTTTAACAGCTTTATATTTATTAAATTCAGACAAACTAGTGCTTCCCATCATTTCCATTAGTACTCTGTCTGAAATACCTCGAGTACTCATATTTGTTACCCAACTCCTTCTGCAACAATGGGAGGAAAATAGCTCATGTTTATACTTTAAATCATTGTCTTTAATAAGTTTCCCCCATCTATATTTTGGTTCCTTAATTTTTCGCTGGTTAATATTATATTTTATAAATAATGACTTTAATATAGTCTTTATTTGTTTATTAAAAGTTTGTTCAGTACAAAGGTTAAGATTCCATTCATACTTTTCACCTATTTCAATTATCCTACCATCTAATTTGGTATCAATTTTATAGTTTCCTTTAGTTTTTTGGGTACGTCCACGCAAAAAGCCATTATCATCTAAGACTACACCCTGGGTATTTTTGATATCGGAAATTCGAAGAGAGGTTAGGCAGCCAAAAACAGCCAAATCTCGGTATTTTTCTAGGTGAGGCTTAACCTCTTCTTTCCATAAAAGGTCAATTTCACTTGGAGAAAGATTTATAATTAGTTTCTCTTCACTTAATCTTTTCCAATGTTTCTTATATCGATTATCAATTTGAACATGTTTTTCATAGGTAACCCAATTAAAAAAAGTAATACAGTTTTTTACCTGTCCACCAAAGCTATTGTCTGTCATCTTATGCTTGCCCTGAGGGTTCATTAGATAATTGCCATAGGACTCATAAATGGTTTTATCCAACTGTTTGAAAGATAAAACCGTTTCTAAATTGGAGAAAAATCTGGATTTAGTCCAGCTTATTAAATTGTTGGCCCAACTACGCCAACCTTTTTTTGTGCCATCATTATGTAATCTCTTTTCTTCAGGTGTTGCATCAATCCAGCAGCCTGCTTTTTCAATTACAAATTCCTTTAATAAAAGCATAAAATAGGCAGTTTCTTCCGAATTTGAATTCTGAATTTCAAAACCATATTTTTCCGCTTCACGCCAAATTGTTTTTCTTTGGCTTAAAATATTTTGTTTTTGTAATTCTAATTCTTTTAAAGAGGATTCAACTTCATCTAGCTCATAATGTACTACTGCCTTTAAACCTCTTTTAAAATTATTTTTCTGTTTTCGACCGAGTAAAAATTTTTCGTATTCCTGAGTAACTATATCTGGGTAAGGTTCAATTCCATTTTCCATCAAAGAGCCAGCAACATATAAAAGGTCGGTTTCTAAATCTCTTTTCTTTTTGTTAATTTCCTTGGCTCTTTGATTAATTAGATTTACTGTTTCAGATTTATCATCCCATTCAGAAATTAAAACAGATTCTTTAAGTGGAAAAGGTTTCTTTTTTCTATCATAAACATATAGCACATTTAATGCTCCACCAGTCTTTGAAGGATTAAGTCGGATAAAAGTGGAGGTGCTTGGTTTTTTCATTTTATGTAAACATAAGTTGCTGATTACAAATATATAATTAAATATTACATGTAGAACAACGTGTAGAACAATTCTTTTAAAAAGTCCTTAGAATGCTATTTTAAGGGGTATTTTCATGTGTATTGTAATCCAAACGGGATCACTTGAATATCAGCCATTTATAAGGTAAAACTTATAAATGGCTTTTTTGTTTGCACACAATTTGCACACATTACTTTATGTTTTAGTTCATTAAGTTTTACCGATTAAATAAGTTTAATAAAATTTTTAGGTTAATGAAGATTGGGATCTAATTAGTTGGACCAGTATCTACCTTGCTCACTAATGCATCCTCAATATTATCCGGTAGTTCAGATAGGAGAATATAACCAGTAGCAGTTTCAATAGCATCCACTGTCGTCCGGTAGGTTTTCCAGGCTGAATTAATGGTGTTGATGTTGGGTGTATTCACAGCTATAACACGGGTGCTGGTAGTAACCTGGCTTACATCCTTATCTCCTTTCGGTAGCACAACGATTTCTCTCCAGATTTGCTTAGGTATTGTTACCCTTCCTTGATCTATAGTTTCAGCAGAACCATTGGAGCCTGTTCCTCCTTTCCTATAGCTACCCATAATGACATACCCTTCATTACCTGCCTGAATTAACCTGCGGGTGTAACTCTCCAGGTTCTTCCAAATTTCCAGGTTGTTGATAGGAGCCTGGGGAATCATATTGGTCATTAAATAGATAGCTGAATTATCTTCTTCTGTTTTGGTGCGATCAGCAGAAGGGGTATTATGTCGCAGATCAAACTCAGTTCCTGGCCAAGGTTACTTTTTACTTAATCCAGGTTTTACCAGTTATAAATTGGCTGCATTTACCCCACAAGTCGCTGCCTTGCGGAATGAGGCGATCCTTGTAAGTTTATACATCCAGGTGCTTATTTTGGATTGGTTGTAGAAAGTTAACTTGAAACAAGACAGCTTTTATAATTAATATTTTTTACTCCGGGAATAACCAGGTTAAAGCGGTAGGATAATCAATAAAGATTTCATTCTCTATATTACTACGTTCCTTATATTCAGTTATAATTCTGACTCTAAAGTCTAAATTGACCGCTAAAGCCGAAAAATAGTCCCTGGCCAAATAAGCAATTTTCTGAATGCCAGAACCGGAAATCCTTTGCATCCATTCTGATAATAACCACTCTTTTTCTTCAAATGAAATATAGCCATGGTACAAGTCGTCAATAATCCAGTAATTGATCTTATTTTCCTTTGAAATTGTTAAGGCTATTAAAAGTCCTTCTTTTCGTTCAGCAAAGTCAACATGCCGTCGCCATTCTAAAACTAACAGGAACTCTTCTACAACCAGACTTATGGTTGCAAAATCATTTTGGTACACCTGAAGCAAATTGTCTAACATGTAAAGACTTGGACAATTAAAGAGATAATATATACGTCAATTTACTATAATCATAGGATTTAAATTCACAAAGCCACTAATACTAAACTATTTCAAATTTTATTTATTATCTAATTTCTATATAATTTTTTATTATTATAAGATATATAGCTTACCTTAACCTTTAGAATTTTCTAAACAGTCCATTATGACTCCGGTGTTTCATTTAAAATTGGCTTTTGAAGATGATTTGGTTCGGATTCAAACAGATGACCTAAACGATTTTATTTCAGTCGAATGGTTACGCCACCCTTCAGGTAAGGAATTCCGAGAAATGTCCGTTACAATTGGAAGTGATCATTTATTATCAGGCTACCGCTACCATTTAAGTGATGTACGTGCCATTAACTACCTGGAGATAGCCGAACAGAATTGGTTATTAAAAAACAGGAAAATGTTTTATAGAGAATCCCAATTCCGTAAGATTGCCAGCATAACCAGTAGATTAACCTTGGAGTTAATGGATATGCTTCGTTTACGAGATGATCTTCAGGGACAGATAGAGCCGGTGGGTAAAACCAAAGTGGAAATCTTTACTTCAAAAGCGGAGGCTCTGGAATGGTTATTTTCTGATACCCGTAAGGCTTTTTATTTGTCCTTGTAAGAAGACAAACATGTACCTTGTAGAGCTAGTGCGGTAACAAAAGTGCCACTAATCACGGACTTACAATATTAAAAGTTTCTATTTATAGCCAAAATTAATTTTTTACTTTCTTAAAATCTTCTCCATCTTTTTCCCTTTCGCTAATTCATCCACCAACTTGTCAAGATACCGTACTTTTTTAGTTAAAGGATTTTTAACTTCTTCTATTCGATAGCCACATATTACTCCAGTTATCAGATGAGCGTTCGGGTTCAAATCTGCTTGACTGAAAAAAGTCTCAAATGTTGCATTGTTGTCGATCAGTTCTTTTATTTTAATGTCATTAAAACCTGTTAGCCATTTAATTACTAGATGCAACTCCTCTTTTGTTCTGCCTTTTTTCTCCACTTTTCTAATGTAATGCGGATAGACAGAAGCAAAAGTCATCTTTGCCATTCTTTGGTTATGTTCAAGTGTTACCTCCATTTCTTATCCTTAAAGTTTAAAATTTCCTCATTGTCTCTTGTAAATTTTGTTAATGTTTTGATTTTAGTTTTATGATGTTTTTAATCAATTCAATCGATAAGGGCCTGTCAAGCATAAAATGTAGACTGTCTTTTGTCTTTTTCGCTCTATATTCAGAAACTTTATCTTCTATTTCTGTCAAACCGTAAATCGGGTAAAAACCAATATGTTTTTTGTAAGCCGCATAGTAGAGATGACGTTTACCTACTTTAAAAGCCGGCATTTTGTAACGAATACTTTCTTCCGTGTCAGGTAACACCTCAAAAAAAATTTGCCGTAGTGCATTTAATTTTTCTTGAACGGCAGGTTGAAATTGTTGTATGTATTTTTCTACTTCTGTCATGGTTTACATTACTGTCGTTTAAAATAGCTCCACCGTTAGCCATTGTAATTATTCTACCTGTTCTGATACCCAATTTAATATTTCTCCTAATGCTGTTGGTGAAAAGGTTTGTTCAATGGTTGCATATTCATAAGGTGATCCAGTTTTTGATTCCTGAAAAAAATGATTAAGATTCGGCAACACTTTTATTGTTACATTTTTATTATTGCCATTTTTTAGAGCATTATTTATTGCCTCCAAATTCTCTTTAGGTAGCACTTGCAAATCTTTTTCCCCATTTAAAGCTAACACCGGACAACTTACTTTCTCTAATGTAAGTGCAGGCTCATAGTTCCAAATAAATTGATATGCAGGCAAGGAAATGAACTCTATTTGCTTAGCAATAAATTCTTCCTTTGTTATGCCTGTTGGTTTTATATAGGTTGGTATCTCCTTTATATTCTTTTGAATGAATTCGTTTAAATCGGCTTTTAAGACTTCTGTGGTTTGGTGCTTCGCAAATATTTCAGCTATTCCAGCATTTATCTCTTTAGTATTTTGTATTTCAGATTCGCTTGCGCCTGATGTTTTTAGGGTCAATTCCGATTGCTGTAATAATGCTTTTTTGCCTTGAATCCCAAGGCCCGCAAGTAAAACAATAAAACTTACATCTTTAGAGTTTGACGCTACAATGGGCGCAACTATCCCGCCTTCACTATGCCCTATTAAACCAATCTTATTTTTATTTATCTCTTTTCTTGTTTTCAGGTAAGAAATGGCACTTTCTACATCAGAAGCAAAATCCAGGGGGGTAGCTGAAATAAAATCCCCTGAGGATTGGCCAAACCCTCTATCATCATATCTTAAAACAGCAATCCCATGCTTAGTTAGATAGTCTGAAATAACAAGAAAAGGTTTATGCCCAAAGAATTCTGCATCCCTATTTTGAGCACCGCTTCCGGTAATTAATATCACGGCTGGATAATTCCCGGCCTTTGATGGTAAAGTTAATGTACCAGCTAATGTAATATTCGCTTTAGCGTTTTGGAATCTTACCTCTTCATTGTGGTAAGAAAAGGGTTTAGATGGCTCTTGAGGTCTTTGATTTAATGCTCTGCTATTCCATAATATAGCCCCAACAATTGAAGAAACTACCAAAAGAGCAAGTACGAATAGTGTCGTTTTCTTCATCTAATATTTTTTATATTGGCTAACGTCCATTTAATAAAGCAGATGCCCTGGACTGGTCTTTGCTGAAAATACGAAAAGCCACACTTCTTTTATAGATAATGGCTAAAACCTATTGGGGCATTTGCTTTATTCTGTTGTTGCCCTTAGGTTATTATTTTTAATTTAAGCAAATCCAGGTTATTGCTTAGCAGTTCTCAATTTAATATCAATATTTACTTGCATGAATCCGAGGGTAAAGTAGTCAGTGCCTAAGTATACATTAATGGGTTTTAGTTCGAAAGCAAAGCGACTTGTTTTAGGGCCTATACGAAAACCTGTTCCTACATTCACACCATAATACATTTTATAAAAATATTCTGAATCTGAATCACCATGTAGCTCACCTCCAGTTCCCAGTAAACCCCTCGAATAATTGGCAAAAGCACCCGTGCCAATAATTAATGATAAGGATTTATACTTTATAACATCCAAAAACCCATTGACACCTAAGGATGTCACTCTATAAAATTGGTCCCGCGTATCTGTTATACCAATGGATGTAAATCCGCCAATCATGAGATAAGGACTAACTCTAATTCTATTTTTCCAAAATTACCTTTGATATCCGAAGGAATATAAAGCCCCAAAACCAGTTTCTCTGTCACCACCATTAATCCCTAATCCAAAACCAGCTTTTAAGCTATTCCTCGAAAAGTTAATTTCTTGACCATAAGAATAGGATGGGAAGAACATCAACACTATTAGTATAGTGAGAAATATGAATTTCCGCACGTGTTTTAATTTTTGCATGATACGTTTGCTTAGTACTTAAGGGCAACGGCCGCGTGCATGCGGAGCCTGAAGCCTTCGCGAAGGTTGGGCATGCACTGGGTTGAGTATTGATGTTCTTTTTTTACGCTTCTATGAATTTAAACTTGTCTGTTCCTTCGTCTAATTCTAAATATGGAATAATGGCAGAGTCATAATTAGCAATCGTATTCACGTTATAGATTGTTAAGTTATCCGCATTGTCAATATACTCTTGTGTTTCTGTACCTGAGTAAAACCGCCAACCGCTGTCATGCTCTTCTCTATACATGTACACAACAGGGAATTCTTCTACCGTTATTTTATCAGATGCAATACAGCCGCCCGCGGGTTGTATCAGTTTCTTTATCTGACTAGCTACCAGTTTAAAAATCTTTGGCTTCATAATTACCATTTCCACTCAACGTCTAGTGCATGAGGCGTGCAAGGCCGTCGGTCGAAACGTGATTTCTACACAAAGTTAGTTGCTGCCACTTTTATTTCATTTGCAGTTTCATCATTATGTCTGTCTGCTCGTCATTTCCCAGTTTGAAAATGTGCCTATCAAATTCCACGAAACCATTTTTTTCATAAAATCGAAGTGCTCTTGGATTTTCTTCCCAGACCCCTAACCAAACATAATCTACGCCTTTGTGTTTAGATATTTCTATTGCCTTCTCATAAAGGAATTGCCCGACTCTTTTCCCGTGGAATTCCTTTAGAACATAAATGCGTTCGATTTCAAGGGTGTTTTCATCCTTTATTTCTGTTTGTGATTGTCCAAAGTTGACTTTCACATAACCAATTACTTTATTCGCTAAAAGGGCAAAATAAAACTCAGAGTTCTTGTTGGCCAATTCGGCTTCTAGCTTTTTTGTTGAAAACCCTTCTTCCAAATACTTTTTCATATTCTCCTCGCTATTTCCAGAAGAAAATGTTTCGGAAAATGTCTGTCTGCCGATTTTCTGTAGTTGGTCTAGTTCGTTTACCGTTACTCTTCTTAATTCAATATTTTCCATTCTCGCTTAAGTATTCTCTTTGTTATTTGGTTGCTGATACCGGTCTGGTATATGAGCCATAGTGGTTAACTGGCCTAAACATATCCATTTAGCACCGGCTATAAATATACAAATAAGCCATAGGTAGAGCCTAAACTCCACTATGGCTTATTTGTATATTGTTACCTGCTGGCTTTTACAGTTTATTAAGCATTTTCTAACGCCTGAATATCAAACTTTTTCATTTTCATATAAGCCTGGATTACATTTTGCGCCTTGTCAGGATTACTCAACAATGCTGGTAAAACTGTCGGTACAATTTGCCATGAAACGCCAAACTTGTCTTTTAACCAACCGCAATTTCCTTCACTTCCGCCGTCAGAGATTAGTGAGTTCCATAGATTGTCAATCTCTTCTTGAGTTTCGCATTCGACCACAAACGATACAGCTTCATTAAATTTAAATTCTTGCCCTCCATTGAGGCCCATAAATTTTTTCCCGTTTAGCTCAAATGTTACCACCATTTGATTGTCCGCAGTAATTTTTGAGTTCTCAAAGATTGAACAATAGAACTGTGCTGCTTCCTTGGCTTGACCGTCAAACCATAAGCAAGGATAAATTTGATTCATTTTATTCATTATTAAATAATCAAACAATTAATTTCATTACAAATGTAAAACGAGCTCAAGCGGGGAATAGAACGAAGCCGATAAATTCAATATTCTACCTATTTGCCTAAATTTAAATAGTCTTTAAGCTTTATGTTGGTATATTCTTTAAGCGTCCGAATATAGTGGCTTTGGTTTGCATATCCATTTTCAAATGCTTTGGTTGTTAAATTTTCAAAGTGCTTTTCCTTCAATTATTAGAAAGCGGCACTAAGTCCGGCTTATGTCATCATTATCTTCCGGAACAATAACTAAGAGTTTCCATAACTGTTTAGGAACGGTAATTTGGCCTTGATCTATAGTTTCAGCAGAACCATTAGAGCCTGTTCCTCTTTTACCATAACTACCCATAATGACATACCCTTCATTACCTGCCTGTACCAACCTGCGGGTATAGCTCTCTAGGTTCTCCCATGTATCTTGGTTGTTATTTGGGGATTTGGAGTATCATTTTAGTCATGAGAAAAGTAGCGGAGTTATCCTGTTCTATTTCGATCTGCCGACGGTGTATGGTGGCCCCGGTCAAAGCCAGTTCCGGTATAAGCGGTTGCCGG
Organism: Adhaeribacter aquaticus DSM 16391; assembly: GCF_000473365.1. Taxonomy (GTDB): domain Bacteria; phylum Bacteroidota; class Bacteroidia; order Cytophagales; family Hymenobacteraceae; genus Adhaeribacter; species Adhaeribacter aquaticus. The sequence goes on along the minus strand of NZ_KI421517.1, from coordinate 4,722,755 downwards.
TACTCTATACCAACCAGCAGGTAAAGTATTATCAGCCAGGAAATCCTACTGCCATTGAGCATTACCTAACCAGTCTTTGTTTACATGTAAGCTCACCCAATTGGGAGTGCCCGATCTTTGCTTTAAGATAAAGCGTATTGTGGCCTTTCTATAAGATAATTATTGCTGTTACTTACATCAGTAGTCACATTGCTGGTATTACCTAAAGTAAGATGTAAACTTAAAGGCGTATCAGTTGTTTTATTTTGTGCTACTTCTGTTTCCTTACAAGCAACTACCAATAGTAAGATTATATACAGAAGTTTACTTCTCATTATGACTTAGGTAAAGAGTTTTTTATATAAAAGTCGGTACCCTTGATTTAAGTGTTTATATAAAAAAAGTGCCTCATTACTGAGAGGCTATAAGCAGGAGAAATTCAGAACGGGCGAAATAACCGGCTATAAGAAGTTGGGTAAGTGGTATACGATGCACTCGGATATTATCAAATATTTAAAAACAGAGTAACATATTCATACAGTATTACAAGTAATACAAATGTTTGCATTACTGTTTGCCTTGCGCACACCTACAATATTTTATAATCAAATTATCAGAAGAGAAGCTACCAAAAGTATAAATCAGAACACGAGGAAGAGAGTTTTTGAGATATTAGATTTTATGTAAATAGAAGTGGTTTTCTGGCTTTTGCTATATTTTATATATAGTAAAAGAGAGTCTTTTTATCTGATGTTTAAATTAAAGCCATTTATCTAGGCAAGCTAATTAAATCTATGGCCTTTTGAAGAGCAGTATCCTTTCTATTGGCAATATCCTCATTTAAAGAACTTATCGGATATTCAGGAATTACCCCTCTTCCTAACAACTCAGGGGAGATAGAATTGCTTATTTTAAAGAGCGGGATAGCTATTCTCAACTTTGACTGAGGCAAGGTTAGCACAATTTCACCGTTACTGGTATTTCCAGCAGCAGCGCCACCTGTTTCTTCCCCAATGAAAACCCCTTTGTTATTTTGTCTGGATACTGCCGCGAAGTCTGCTGCAGCTGAAAAGGTGCCGCCATTTATTAAAAAGAATACTTTACCATTAAATCCTGAAGTAGCTTTTTTATGAAGACCTAGGGTAGGATGAGAGTTTCGTAATAAAAACCTTCCTAAGGAGTCTTTATGTACGATTTGAGGTAAAAGGATATTTATGGAATTATCCTGATCTGTATATTGTAAAAAGGAAAGATGATCTGTGGCTGCTTCTAGAGATTGATGGTAAGAAAATGATTTATCGGCCAGGAATGAATACAGAAACATCGCATAATCATCCCGCCCGCCCGCATTATCTCTCAAATCAATGATTAAACTTTTTACATGGCTGCGATTCATGGTATTGAAGCTCTTGCTAACCCAAGGTTTAAAGTTTTTTCCTTTTAGATCAGTAAAGGTCTTTACCTGCAGCAAAGCAATTTGAGGGCTAAGCATTTTTAAGGTATTATCTTCTTTTTCCCTTGCTTTCTGAGCTTGATATTCGGAAAGAGATATTCCATTTAATTCTTTTTCTACCACCTCTCCTAAGAGGGTTTTTACCCTAATGCGAAAGGAGCTTTTTTCACCTATGTAATTGCGATAGAGATTAGAAAAATCTTTCCCGAAAAAATAGTCTTTATAAGTTGTTATATAACCATCAGCCGGTAAATGAGGATATACGCGGGCTTTAATCTGAGGAACTGTTTCTCCTTCTATTGAAATAATTTCTTCACCCGTAGCTAGTTGTTCATTGGAGGCAAAATTTTGTATTACGAAAAGCTTGTCTCCTGCGAGTTTTACCTTAACGGGGAAATAGGAGAGACGCTGGCTATTTTCCTTATAGAAGGTTTCTGATAAATTAGCTCCGGTATGGCCGCAACGGATCTTAGCTAAAATAGGGGTCAATAGTTGGTAAAACTGAATTTCATCTAAAGGATTATTTAGGGTAAGGAATGTACTATCTAACAGCCGGGAAAGTTCCGCCTTAGTGGTATATCGGTACAGGGAAGGATGGGCCTCTTCCAAACTAGTTCTAAACAACTGAAAGTCATCCTGCAGTTGCCTAATGGTGAAGGTTGGGCCTGGTGCAGGGGCCAGAGTAGTTTTATTGGTTGACAAGAATTGTTTAGATAAATCTTCCCGCTTTTCCAATTGATGAGTCACTTCTTGGAACAATCGGGTGTTTGTTACAGGGTACTTATCCCAGAAATCCTGTCGGTAAGGCTCCTGCATTTGATAAATATCTTTGTTCCAGGCTTTGCGGGCACTTTTCCCCTTCCCTAAAGTTACATCCTGAATGGTGAGTTCTTCGTTACGCTCGAAGCCGACAATTTTTTTATTCGTTTTTTCGTCGATTATTTCTCCCTTTAATAGCCAGGAAAAATAGTTGAGATACAATTTACTATTTATTTCCTTGTATTTCAGGATTAGTTGATCCTTAGATATTCGGGTGGTCGTATGGTCGGATTTAGCCCAGTTAGGCCGACCTATATTATAATCACGCTCGACCTGGATGATAGCTAAATCTTTTACGCGCACATAAAAAGTAGCATTATAATTTGCCCAACTATAAGCCGGATTTTTAGTAGCCGAAATGACGTATACTTCTTCCTGGTTCAGCATTGTATACCGCTCATGGGTATAGGTAAATCCTTTACTGAATCCATTCGGATGGCTCGCCCGGGTAGGCCGTTTAATTAGGTCTGGTTTAAGCAGTTCTTCCAGGGTCCTAGAATTCTGGTTATCCATCTCTGATTTATACGTTCTGAAATCTTTACTTTGCCGCAAGGCTAGGTAATTGACAACCCGGCTGTCCTTTTTTAGAAAGGCATCATCATATATGTCGACCGCTGCTTCTAATAGTCGGACATAATCATTATTTTCTTTATCCGTGATGCGGTAAAGTCCGGATAAGATATGGGGGTGTATTTCATAATTTAAGGACCGTTGGTTCATTGCCCTTTTTACTACCTCCACGGCAGAAGCTGCCTTTATCGTAATGGTTTCCAGGAAAATGGGATCTTCTTTTAAATAAAATAACTGATTAGGTTGCGTCAAAACATTTCGGGTGGAGAATTTTAACGTCTTAAAGCCAATAGCTGAGATACAGAGGGTATCAGTAGCAGGCTCCTTATTTAATTGCAGGCTGAATCTTCCCTCCGCATCCGAGCTGGTACCTTGCTTAGAGTTTTGATAAAAGATATTGGCGAAAGGAATGCCTTCCTTATTAGAGGAGTTTAAGATTTTTCCACCTAGGATTGTTTTGTCAGGTGTTATTTGAGCATTGGTTTTTAAAGAGCCAAAGGTGATTATAAACAATACAGACCATAATATTTTATTTATGGGTATCATTAGTATAAAAAGTTAGAAGGATCTTGCTAGTAATTCCTTAAATAATAACTAAAAGCAGGTTTATAACTTATATATAGGCTTTTTGGTATGCTAAAGGCAAGTAAATATTTTTTTAATGTACATTTTAGAACTAACAATCATCTCAAGTTAGCATCTCATAAAAAGAGATTCATAATTAAGTTTAGAAACTGTACTTGTGAAAAGTTAATTTTAAGAACCTTCATTCTAATGGATATTAAAAGCCAGATCGAGAAAAATTAAGTTATTTAATATAACCGTTAGCCCAATAATTTCAGTTAGAGAAACCAAGTACAGTATCGACCAGGTGGGCTTTATGAGCCGGGAAGAAATATTAAAAAGCACTTACCAAACGCTTTACCCGGATGAAGAATACAACGCTACCATCGAGCAAATTAAAGCCATTTTAGGTAAGTAAACCGGATAATTCGGGCACTATAAAAGCAAATTTTAATCTTTTCTTACTCTTTCTATTCGCGCAAATTAGGGCTATCTGTTAGGTAGCCTTTTTTGTTTTAATCCTCCAAAATAAAGCGATAAAAATAAAAGCCAGCTTTTTGCTGGCTTCAGGTAAAATAATGGTAGGTAAAGTAAATATTATTGAATAGCTATTAAGTTGGCTTGTGTAGCCGCTAAATAAGCAGAGAAGGCTTTCTTTTGCGAGTCGTTTAATAAAGCACTTACTTTTGCAGTATAAGCATCTTTAATTTGTTGTAATTGGATATGTAGCTCGGCAGCATCTGTATATGTTTGTTTAGCTGCTTGTAAATCTGCTAACTCAGCTGCGGTTAATTTCTTGATCTGGATGTATTCAAATTCGTTGAAACGAAGCAGCTCCTGTAACTGGCGAACTTCTACTCTTACCTGCTGATCTAAAGTAGCATCAAATCTTTTCTGATCCACAGTTCCATTAGCAAATCCTACTGTTGAAAGTACTAATGTGAAGGCTAATAGTAGTAAGTGCTTTTTCATATCCTTTATGCTTTTTATCTCTGTTGTCCTTGTTTGATATTCAAATGTACTTTATAGAATATAGCCTACGGCTATATTTAGCTTAACCTATACTAACTTTCGTTAAACACTTCTTTTTACTCGGTGAACAGTTTTTAGAAGTTAAACTATAGTCTATAAAGAGCGCTGGAATACCTAAACTTGAGGGTTCAATGGGGTTGTTTTTGCTGTTTACGTTTCCTTCCGTACATCATGGCTTTTTTTGCCTTGGCAGCTCTGATTTCTTTAATGCCTATAAATACAACGCCCCCAAGGGAAAGCACTATTAAAGCTATACTAATCAGGTCTAAAGATTCCATAATTAAGAGGTTATAATATTTACCAGATATTAGTTTTTCAAGAATCTGTTAGTTTGGTTAAAGTTTTCTCCTTCAACAATCAGCACATAAGCGCCATTAGTTAAGCTTTGCACATCCAAAGTAGCTACTTGCCCGGCCGAGATGGTTTGGTTTTTCAGGATAGCACCTGTTAAAGAGGCTATTTTTATAGAATAAGTACCGGCAACAAAAGCAGTCAGATCAATGTTTAAGCTGCTGGAAGCTGGGTTTGGATAAAGAGCAGCTTTTACCAGGTTGAAGTTATCTGCTTTTACAGCAACTATTTTGCTGTACTCGCTTTTACCATTAAAATCTACCTGTTTCAGACGGTAGTAGTAAGTGCCACTAGTTACGCTTCTATCAGTAAAGCTGTAAGTTTGCTTTTGATTAGTAGTACCATTTCCTTTTACTTTACCAATAGCTCTGAAAGTTTTCCCATCCTGGCTCTTTTCAACCTGGAAGTACTCGTTGTTTTCTTCTGTGGCCGTTACCCATTTTAAAGCTACACCTTGGTTTTGAGAAGAACCATCGAAAGAAACTAAAGTTACTGGTAGGGTTGTTGGTGTTGCTGAACCTAATAAGGTTAATTGCGAGTCCTCATCTGAACAATCAAAATCAAAACCTCCTAAAACATTAGTAGAACTTTCTACTGTAGTACCGGCTTTGGCTTCTATCGAAATAGAGGGCAGAACGGAAGCCAGGTATTCAGCAGGATTAGTGTTATTAGGAATCAAAATAGAATAAGAAAAGGTGTCAGGTTGGTCTTGCCCTTTTATACCATCTGCACTTGTAGTCTCAAACTTTACGCCATAGAATGGGTTAAATGTGCCATTCTCTACACTGTACTGTTTTCTAGAAGCAGAGGTATAGGTAGGATTATCTGCTTTTACACCTTTAGGCAAACCAAAAGACACGTGGCTTAAACCATGCGGACCAGTATTTTGAACAGTGAAAGTAAAGGTAGCGAAGGTTCCGGTTACTGTTCCTTTCTTATCTGTCTTATTGCTGATGGTATAAGATTTATAAATAAACTTAAATCTATGGCCTGAACTTTCACAATCTGCCTGACTAGCTAAAGGAGTAAGAGTAAGCAGAGCTAGTACTAAAACTAAAAAATACGCAAAAGAAGTACTTTTTATGGCTATTTGAGTAGATGGTAGAAGTTGGCTCATTTGATTTTGTACTGTTTGTAAACAGTACAAAATTGGGTAAGAAAAAACCCTATATAGAGTTTATTCGTTAAACACCTCTTTTTACCGGATGAACATGTCTAGTATTCGATGAAATGATTCTTTAGCGGGATAAAAAGATAATATTTCAGCCCTTACCAGAGCTTAAATAGGTACAGCACGACCATTCACAATAAAAAAGTTGAGTTTTTTTAAAAAAAATTTAAGCTCAATTTCCTTGGCCTTTTCATAATTTTTTCAGGTTAAATGCAAGCTTCTTAAGACTGCATGGTACAAGGCAAATATTAAATTACAATATTCCAATAGTCCTATATTTTAATAGCTTGTAATGATTTTCGAAGGACTTGTTTCAAAGCTTTTTTCTCTATTAATTGGTTAGAAACAAGTCGTTAATACTACTAAATTTTTAAGCTATTTATATGGGAAAATCTTTACATCAATCTAAATTTATGGGGAAAATCCACTTCAAAAAAGCCGTATCTTTTTTTGCCCTGGCTTCTGTTTTCTCATTGAGTGCTTGTCAGAAAGAAGACTTAGTAGAAGAACAAGCAGCAGTACCTGCTTTAAGTCAAGGTGTGCAGGCCAGCAATATTATTGAAGGGCAGTACATTGTTGTTTTCAAAAGTAAAACCGAAAGTGCTTCTGAAATCATTAATGATTTAGTTGCTTCCCGGGAAGTGGAGAAAACCGGCATCAAGGGTATTTACAATGGCCGAATTAAAGGCTTTTACGGCAGACTTTCTAAAAATCAGGTACAGTTGCTTTTACATGATCCGGAAGTGCTTTCCATTGAACCAGACCAGCTAATCTCTTTAGGCAAACCAACCAAAGGTGGTGGTGGTGGTGGTACAACTGAGCCTACTCCGACTCCTACTCCTACTCCTACAGACCCCACCTATGCTGGATTAACCGTGATGGCAGGCGAGACTATTCCTACTGGTGTGGCTATGGTAGGTTATGGCGATGGTGCGGGAAGGACCGCTTGGGTGATTGACAGTGGAGTGGATGCTACGCACCCAGATTTAAATGTGGATGCTACCCGCAGCGTATCTTTTGTTACTGGAGTTACCTCTGTACAGGATGGTTTTGGCCATGGTACCATGGTAGCTGGTGTTATTGGTGCTAAAAATAATGGCTCTGGTATTATTGGGGTAGCCGCTAACGCAACAATTGTAGCATTGCGGGTTTTAGACGATGCCGGTGCCGGAACTTTATCCAACCTGATCAGAGCCGTAGACTACGTAACTACAAATGGCCAAGCTAATGATGTGGTAAACATTAGCATAAGTGCTGGTGCCTCATCTACTTTAGATACATCTATTAAAAACTGTGCAGCTAAGGGTATATTCATATCTATTGCTGCTGGTAATAGTGCCGTAGATTGCAGCAACAATTCTCCACAGCGGGTAAATGCTACTAACGTTTATACCGTTTCGGGCATGGATTACAACAAGTACTTCTGGAGTAGCTCTAACTTTGGCGCTCCTGTAGATCGTTGCGCACCAGCCGTAGGTGTGCAAACAACCACAAAAGGTGGGGGCTATACTTCTTATGCCAATGGTACCTCATTCGCGGCTCCGCACGTAGCTGGTTTACTTTTATTAAAAGGAAACGCGATGGGCTCTGATGGCACCGTGATTGGGGATAAAGATAATACGCCTGACCCAGTGGCTAAACTGTAATAAGCAGGAAACTATAACCTATTGAATGTTTAGTAAGGGTCACTGATCCTCAATACTTAGTAGAAAGGCTACCATAATGGTGGCCTTTCTATTTTTCATTGAGCCCCTTACGCCTCATTACGACCTCTTCATCTCTTCTTACCCAAATTAAACACCGGTCATAACCTTCCGACCTGGTGGTAAATTTGATGTTATTGAATACCCGCCCTGCTTCTTCCTCGGTGAGTTGGTCGATTATGATTAAGGTTTATCAGAGTTTTCTTTCCGTACTTCTACCTTATAATTTTTTTTAATATTCATGAACAAAAATGAGCTTGCTTAAATAAGCACCTACCTGGTCTACCCTTAGCGGTTTAATTTAGTTAAGGCCCCGTCATTTATATACTAGGTGCACCGCTACCAAGCCGGCCGGCTTTAGCTCTTAATCCAATAGCGTTTGTTTCTGAAATTAGTCGCTTAACTGAAAGCCTCTGCTGAATGTTTACATCTGTTACCTCCGTTTACAAAATGTAAAGCAAATAAAGGGAAGGAGGGTACTGGTAATGTATTTTTGACCTATTAAAAACGTATGTATCGATGGCTTTAGACGCGAAAGAAAAGAAGAAACCAGGCCGGCCCACCAATGTACAACCCCTTCAACCAGCAGACCCTATTTACACCGATGAATACGCCGCCGCTAATATGTTGGGGTGTTACCTTCGCATACTCCAGGAGAAATTTAGGACCGGCGAAATAATCGGCTATAAGAAGTTGGGTAAGAGGTATACGATGCACTCCGATTCTTTCAAATATTTAAAAATAGAGTAACATATTAATACAGTATTACAAGTTATACAACTGTTTGCATTACTGGGTGTCTTGTACGCACCTACCATATTTTATAATCAAATTATCAGAAGAGAAGCTACCTAAAAGTATAGATTAGAACACTAGGAAGAAAGTTTTTGAGATATAAGGTATTATGTAAATAGGAGTGGTTTTCTGGCTTTTGCTATACTTAAAGCAGTATAGCTGTTATTAACTTATTTACAAGAATATAGTAACTTTCCCGTATGAAATGGATTACCCGTGAACGTCCTAAGATTGACCGGCTGGCTTGCCCTTGGTTAATCAAAAAGTTTATTGATGCGCAAGCCGAGATCATTTACGTACCAGAAAAACAAGTAAGAGAGCAATCGGAAAAGTTAGGTGCCATTCCTTTTGATATACCGAACGTAGAATTCAGCCATTATGAAGACCGTTGTACGTTTGATTATTTCCTCCAGAAATATGACTTGAAAGACCCAGCACTCCAGACTATGGCGCTGGTAATTAGAGGTGCTGATACCGATGATCATAACATTTCCAGCCAGTCGGCCGGTTTATGGGCCATATCGGCAGGCCTGGCTTTTAATATTAAAGATGATTATGAATTGCTTGACAAGGGTATGCTGATTTATGATGCCTTGTACAGTTGGGCCAAATACCTGCAAAAAGAGAAGCATACGACCAGCCCTACCGAAAACTTATTATTACAAGTCTTTCACCGCTACCTGGCCGAGGAAAAAGAAAATAATAAAAAAGTGCCCGATTGGGCTTCCAACCTGAAAGAAATCATTCAGGACCAAATTGATACCAACCTAACGCTTAATTTATCCGAAATTTCTGAGGAATTAAATGTGCATCCGGCTTACTTATCCCGGCAATTCTCTAAATATTTTGATAACCTTACTTTTGGCGAATATATCCGGAAATTAAGGATTGACAAAGCCCTTCATCTATTAACCCATACCGGCCATACCCTTTCTGAAATCGCCTACTTAACCGGCTTCTCTGACCAGAGCCATTTTTCCCGAATCTTTAGAAAACATACTGGGCAAACTCCCTCCAATTATAAAAAAGAATTATCAAAAAGTAAAAAGTATCCTAAAGGTTAAAAACATTCTATTTTTCTAATGAGTTGTTATCTAGCATTGTGATTTACAACTTATATTTAAAGTCTATGCTTTACTTCCAAACTACCTCTAAGTATGTCTTGGCAAACGGAACTAAGCTGATTATTCTTGTCTTCTTCTGCTTATTAAGCAGACCTATAACTAGTTTAGGTCAGGCTCCTGCTCCCATTACATATCCGAAAGTAGCCGGGTATATGGGTATCCTTCATCCGCTGGTAACTTTCAGTAAAGAAGGAACTACCACTAACTTCGATAGCTATTATGTCGTGGGTATGCCAACGGGCATCAATATCTGGAAGAGTGCCAAAATAGGCTTTTCGTTCGAGTTTGTTCCTTTTATCAGAGCCGAACAGGGAATAAGTAGAATGAGTAATTTTTTATTTCATCCTGGTATTTTAGTTGCTTTGGGTCATGGCTTCACCTTTGCTGGACGGGCTGCTTTTGAGACTTCGGGCCGTTATGGAATTACACCGGTATTAAATAAAGCAGTTGTAAAAAATAAGAACAGTAATTTTTTTGTTGCTGTCCCTTTGCCATTTCGCTTTGGAAATAACCATCCTCCTTCTTTCACCCTTGGCTTACAGGCAGGTATTGCTTTTTAGGATATTTATTTTTCAATTATAAAATTTAATCCATGCCTATAAGTAATTTTTTATTAAGTCAGTAAGATTCTCAACAGAGGGCTCATAAAATTTATAGTAATTCTTAATTTATTCAAGCACATATTCCATTTCCTTCAAATTCCCAGCTAATGCAATAGCTAAAGTGTCTTTTATAATATATACTTTCTGCTGTAAAGCAGCTTGTAAATCCTTAACATCATTCCCTAAAACTTCTGTTATACCATCAAAAAATGTAGGTAAGGTTAAATTTTCTTTTTCATGGTCGGAACTCATTAAAATGTCTCCAATTATCATTGGTCTTATTTTATTTTCCTTGTTATTGTTATTTAATGTAATCGAAATCAAGGTCATAGCGGTTTTGGGATTGGTGAATAGTATGTGACAATAAAAAAACACCTGTTTTTTTAATTTAAGATTTAATACAGCCTTTTTATTTGTATAATTTCAGATTATTATCAAACCTTTTTAAAGTAATTATATTACTTTAAATATAGTAAATCTATATCCACCCTAACATGAACGAAATCAACAAAGAAGACATCAAACAGGAAGTATTTGACCTTTACGATGACTATGCCCACAACAGGGTCGATAGACGGGAGTTTATTCAGAAGCTTTCTGCTTATGCGGTGGGAGGACTAACTGTAGCCTCCTTGATGAGTTTCCTCATGCCCGACTACCAGGGAGCTATACAGGTAAAACCAGATGATGCGCGCTTAAAATCAGAATATGTAAATTATCCATCTCCCAAAGGTGGCGGTACTATTAAAGCTTTAGTAAGCATGCCGTCCGGTACAAATAAAAAATTGGGAGGTATTGTAGTAGTGCATGAGAACCGTGGTTTAAATCCGCATATTGCCGATGTGGCTAGAAGAGCGGCTTTAGCTGGGTTTATTACCATTGCTCCGGATGCTTTAACTCCGCTGGGTGGCTATCCGGGTAATGATGATGCCGGCCGGGAATTGCAGAGCAAACGAAACAGAGATGAAATGCTGGAAGATTTTATTGCAGCAGCAGATTTTCTGAAAGGACACAAAAACTGTAATGGGAAAGTGGGGGTAGTTGGTTTTTGTTTTGGTGGGTGGATTGCCAATATGATGGCCGTGCGCATTCCAGGTTTGGCCGCCGCAGTTCCCTTTTATGGAGGTCAGCCGCCGGTTGAGGAGGTTGCGAAGATTAAGGCGCCCTTATTATTGCATTATGCAGAACTGGATACCCGGGTTAATGAAGGCTGGCCAGCTTATGAAGCAGCTTTAAAGAACAATAATAAAGAATTCAAGGCTTATATGTACGCTAATGCTAACCACGGTTTTCATAACGATACCACACCGCGTTTTGATAAGGCAGCCGCAGAACTCGCCTGGAAACGTACAGTTGATTTTTTTAAGGAAAAATTAAAACAAGGGTAATTATAATTTTACCCGCATCATTAAAATAAAAAGCCGGACTTATACCGGCTTTTTATTTTAATGAAAGAAATTACCTAATGGGCAGATAGAACTTCAGGGTTATTTCTAGAAAACGCATAGGCAGCATAAACTTTTGATTGGGATATATTTATTATACCCATTACGGCTGCGGTATAAGTATCCTCTATTTGGTGCATTTCGGCTATTAATTCTGAAGAACCCGCTTCATAATTTTTCTCTGCTGTTTGGATGTCAGCTAGTTGCTTCTCCGTTAATTTCTTAATCTGGATATATTCAAACTCGTTAAAATGTAAATATTGCTGCATTAGGCGAACTTGCGTTCTGGCAATCTGGTCAATATTACCTTCCATCTTTTTGGGGTCCGGCGTGCCATTAGCAAAGCCAGTTGTAAATAATAATACTCCTAAAACCAATAACAGAGAATTTTTTTTCATATCCATTCTTATAACTTAATAATCAAAGATATATCGTTAAATATAGCTGAAATATATATTTCGTTTAATCCTACTTTTAAGCTGATGAAGCCTTTATTTTACCCGCTAAATAGTGATTTGAGAAGCAATAATTTTTGGATATTTACTTTTATAGAAAGGTAGTATTTATACCAATTAGCATGTTTTTGGTAACGCAGTATTTAGACAAGAAAGCAAGCTGTTTAATCCTTTTTAGGTGTAATTAAAGGCTCCTTTTTTAACTTGGTTTAGAATCATTATTTGATAGCAGGTAGACTTTGTGATTTCGCCTCTAATGTAACTTTTATTTTAAAAGCCTCCGCCATTTAGCCTGTGATCATTTTGTTTCAGTGTAGCCTAGCAATGTTATTTAATCCTTAGGAATAAAAGGATTAAATAACATTTCTTCCCTTTTAAGGGTATTTAACTTTATAAAGGAGGAAAAATTCAGGAAAGTACAATATTGGGTTGAGTATTAAAGAATTGCTACACACCCTGCATACTATAAGTGGAGTTAATACAGGGCAGTGGGAGGATCAACTAAAATATTGACACTACTTATTATCCTTCAAGCGAAATCAAATACAAATTTAAGCTTGTCAAGTTTTTAAAGGATTTCTGGAAACTGGAATAAATAACTTTAAGAACCGCCAAGATAAAAGTAAGAAGGCTATGTTATATATTCAGGATTATATAGAGTTAGATAAAATAACTAAATTTCAATTATTGTTAGAAAAAGGGACTGCTTTGGGTTCTCGATCAGAAGGTGGTTATGTTAAATCCCTTTTTCAGTTGGGTAATTTTTTTGTAGAGCTTTGGCGTTCAGCTAAATTTGCCCATGTTCGGCACTTACTTGTGACCGAGGATGCTGCTATTTTAGATAATTACCTGGAACAGATTAATATAAATAGCTTGTATGGCGGAGAGCTGTTATAACCTGTTTATTAGATTATTTTATAACAAAATAATCTTTACTACATAAACTTGAATAGGAATGGAGCTGTTTTCTTCAGTACTACTTTTATTTAATCATTTAGGAAAAGTAAAGTAATAGGAACAAGAAAGTTATTTTAACCTAAAAAAAGGAAAAATAAAGGGCTGTTAATACAGCCCTTTATTTTTCCTTTTTTTAGGTTGTTTCTTTTACAGGTAAGGTGCCTTGGGTAGAAAAATGAAACAAGTTTCTGCACCAAAGGTGGTAATAATATAACCAAATATGTGCCGGGTAAAAAACAACCGCTAATATATATGTTTACTTATTATAGGAACTTGTTTTAAAGTTTGTTTAGCCCTTTGTTCTTGCGCAAAAACAATAAAATCCATCAATTTAAAAACCATAAATACAAGAAGTGCATGAATGGCTAAAACAGCTACTAATATTACCCAGTATTTTTCTATAGTTACCATAATCTTTAAATTGTTTGGTGGTTTTGGTAATTGTTATTGTAAGCTAATTTTTTTCCTTTTCAATATTTAATTTTATCGTTGAATTGCCGGTTTTTATCGTTTAACAATATAAATGTTCAGATAAGAAAGGCCGTTTTATCAGTATTTTTATTTGAATTCCATTTTAGCAGGAAAAATTAGTATAGAATTATTTAAAATCCAACCTTTTAATTATCTATTCTGATAATTACGCCTTCGTCTCCTCCTAAATTGATATAATCTTTTACCGGGAGGTTTTCCAGTTCGGGGTAGGTTGCAATCTCTACCACACCACTAAACGTAAAATGTTGGGGTTTAAAATAAGCAGGCCGGTGGCTTAAATTTAAAACAATCAGAAAACTTGTTCCTGCTGCTGCTCTGGTGTAGGAAATTATCTGTTTATCTGAAAATATAGGCGTGTAGTTGCCTGCTTTTAAGGCCAACTCCTGCTGCCGAAGCTTAATAAGGCGCTTGTATAAATTTAGAATAGAAAAGGGATTTTGCAGCTGGGATTTTACATTTATACGTTTAAAATCCGGAGGCAACCTTAACCAGGGCTTCGCTGGGGAAAAACCGGCATTAGTAGAGTCATCCCACTGCATAGGGGTGCGGGCTGGGTCTCGGGTAAGATTCAGATCAGGCATGTTTAATCCTTGTGGGTCTTGTACTTCTTCGGCCGGAATAGGTACATCCCGCATGCCGATTTCATCGCCATAGTAGATGGTAGGAGTACCCCGCAACGTTAAAAGGAGCATGGCAGCAATTCTGGCCTGAGCTTTCCCTACGCGACTTGAAATTCTGGATTGGTCGTGGTTGCTTAAGACCCAGTTAGGCCAACCATCAGCGGGTAAAGAGCCTTCATACTGATCTATAACAATGGCAATTTGTTGGGAATCCCAGGGTGAAACCAATAACTGAAAGTTAAATGGTAAGTGTACGCCTGACTGATTTACGCCATAATAGGTAACTAATTTATGGAGGGGTAAATAGATTTCACCAATTAAAACCCGCTCCTGATAGTCATCCGCTACCTGGCGCATCATCGCCACTATATCATGCACCTCTGGTTGGTCGGTAGAATATATGGGTAATAACTGGTCGTATTTATTCATGTGTGGCTGGTAATCCGGGTTTTGTGGGTTATTACGGAACTGATCATCTTTAATCATATGAAAAATGACATCAATCCGGAAGCCATCTATTCCTTTATCCAACCAAAACCGCATAACGTTCATCATGGCTTCCTGTACTTCGGGATTTCGCCAGTTCAGATCTGGTTGTTCTTTAAGGAAACCATGATAATAAAATTGTTGCGTTTTCTCGTCCCATTCCCAACCAGTTCCACCAAACATACTAAGCCAATTATTGGGTTCGGAGCCATCTGGTTTAGGATCTTTCCAAATATACCAATCCCGCTTGGGGTTGTTTCGGGAAGAACGGCTTTCCAGGAACCAAGGGTGCTGATCGGAGGTGTGATTAGGAACCAAATCCAGCAAAAGTTTCATGCCCCGTTTATGTACTTCAGCTAACAGTTCATCAAAATCTTCCATTGTGCCAAAAAGTGGATGAATTCCAGTATAATTTGAAATGTCGTATCCGAAATCAGCCATCGGCGATTCAAATATTGGGGATATCCAGATTGCTTTTATACCTAATTCCTGTAAATAATCCAGCCGCTGGATAATCCCTCTTAAATCGCCAACCCCATCTCCGTTGCTATCCTGAAACGATCGCGGGTAAATCTGATAAATAATTTCTTCCTGCCACCAGAGGTTTTTTTGTTGTTCAGTCTGCATATACAAATTGAGAATGGTTTAAATGCTTTAAAAGTATATTTAAACTATAATTTTTAAGTTTAGTTGATTTGCATATGCTTACAAGGATGACTGTATGCTTAAATAAGCATTTACAGAAGTGTATGAATAAGTGGAAAAATAGTATGATGAAGGAAGAATGGTAAATGGTTGGAGGTGTTATATAATCCTTTTTAAGAAAATATTTTTGCAAAAGCAGGTTCTGGGTAAATTTTGTAGGTGTTTAGAAATAATTTTTTCCTGTAACAAAAACAAGATCTAAAATTTTAACCGGAGAAGTTAATTATTTTTAATTCATCAAATTGTGAGAAAAAACCTTAAATTACATTAATAATGAATGAAGTTTAACAAAAAACATAAACTTATTACAACTGCTTCAAATTAGATTGTTTTACTTAAAACCTTCTGGTTCATAAGCCGTTAAAATTCCAATTTAAGCCATTAAAGAAGAGAAACTACTTATGATAAAACTTCTCCTTTTAATCGTTTTGTTTCTGCCGATTATTTTGAGCATTGTCTTTCATTATCCTTTGATTTTACTGGATATGCCTGTTTCTATGATATTAGTGGGTCTAGCCATAAGGTTTGAAGAAACAGAGCCGGTACCTTACGATTTGCAATAAGTTTCTTCAAAATATTTATTTTCTTTAATTTATTTCTTTCTTAACAAGCACTTTTTGTTGAGCTTGATGGCATGCCCTGTATTATAACAGCCTAAAACAACAAAGTTAAGTCTAACTGACCTTTCTTTAAGTTAACTCCTATAAAAGAACTGCATCTGAATATTCTTTTATACTGGAGTCTAATTAGGATAGATTAAATATATAAAACCCTCAGTTCAGGTAGAACAAAAGCTTTTATGTTGTCCTAAGGATTGTTGCCATATTAATGCAATAAAGCTCTATTGTTAGTAATTGCACGGGAGAATTAAAAGCTACAATTCATAAAATTATATCCCTCTCTATATAACTTTTAAATATAGTGTTTAAACTTATAGAGAGGGAGTATATGGGATCATTAGAATTTAATTGCTATAGATAGCTTTAACTAAAGCAGAGAAATATTCTTTAAGCTATCAAGTTCTAGCCTATATGTATAGTATACGTAAGATTGTTATAAATTATTTATTGTACTGTTTCTAAGGTAAAAGGAAACTTAAATAATTCACACCAATATAGTTTCTACGTTATCCTAGCTCATCTAACTTGGCTTTATACCAGGTCTATCACGGGTTATAAAAAAATAAGCTCCTTGCAGGAGCTTGTATTTTAGAAGGATAAACGGCGTCTGCGTTTTCTGCCGTACATTAGTATTCTTCTTTCGTTTGTACTTTTTATGTGTTTAGCTACGATAGACCCTAAAGAAAAAAGGCAAAGTAAAATAACTAAAAAACACAAAATGTCTGCTGTAGAGAAATCTTCCATATATGCTATAAATATTTGTTTAACTATTATAATGCAAATATAGGTACTTGAAAAGTTATAAAAAATGTAACTTTTAAGGAATCTGTTTAATTGTTTAGTGATATTTATGTTAGTTTAAAAATAAGAAAAATAGTATATTAAATAATTGGAATGAATTATATTATTATAATATTAGATGTATGGATAAGGAAGAAAAAATTTTCCTTGTCGCTTTAGAAATAATACGTTGATGTGGTTTTGCAAAGATTTTACCAAACAAAGTTACTAGCAGAACTTAATAAAATTGAAAGATTTAATTTATTAAACAATTGTAAATCAGTATTATATTACATCTCAAGGACGTTTAATTTTGGCTATTTTTAAGCCTATATTAGAAAAAGTATATTTTAAATTATGTTAGAAGCCTTCAATATTTATTCACTTTAACCACTTTGGTCTTATTTTTGCCAAACTAATGTATTGGGTTTTAACTGTTTTTTTTAGTTATGGGTGGAATGGGCTTCTTGGAAAGTATCTTAGGTGAATCTGAAATTAGTGATATCAACGATAAAAAAGTAATTGCGGAGGCAGTAGTATTTGTTGATTTTAGACTCGATACGGATGGAGAGCTGAAAGAGGTGGTTAAATACCTGAGTCTTAAAGAAAAATTATTAACCAGATTAAAGGAATTAGAATAAGCGCATATAAAATAGCCTAACGGCAATGTTTATCCAATTTGTTTGCAATGCTACTGTACATTTATTTTAAAGAGCCAATGCTATGGTTTATCCGGTGATAGCCAGTTTAAGGCTGTTATGTAATCGGTAAAAACCTCATGTTGAATTTTAGTTCTTGATTGAAACTGGCTTCCTATAGAATTGGTAAATTCAGTATTAGCAATTAAGGCTGGGTAATAATCCGATGAAACTACTCCTACTTTTAAAAGAGAAGAATTAGATGCAGTTTCAATCCATTCGGTTGCAAGCCATTCCATTTCCTCAAGTCCTATAAAAAATAATTGTAAATCATCAACAAGCCAGAAAGTAATATTATTTTTGGCGGTAATGGAGAGGGCTAGGGTGTACCCTTCTTTCCGTTCATTTAATGTTATTTGCCGCTTCCAAATTAAAATCAACAAAGACTTTTTAGAAATTACTTGGATAGATAAAAACTCATTATCAAAAACCTGCTGGGTTTTATCTTTTAAGTTTATTTGAATTTCCCCGGCCCATGCTTTTGTCATATTTCAGATGGCAAAAAGTATTATGTTCTACAGTTTAAAAATTGAAGAAAGATAGAGCATGTTTATGTATTAGCCAATACCCAATATTAGGTATTTTGAGGCTGAAACTAAAGGTTATAAAGTAAAGAAGGTAGCTAGGCGAAGAGTATTATCGCTTGTTTTCATTAATCAGGTAACTTACTTTGGAATACACTTCATTTTATTATAATAATGGAATAGTAATGCTTGTTCGTAAAGGAAATTCTCCTGAACATCTTTAATAAGTTAAAAGAAAGTTTTTGTTATAATTTAAGCTAGTAAGAAAAATAAATGATCTGTCCATAAGTGGCTCTTTATTCCTGCAATTGCCCAAATTATAAGTTTAATATATAGGGTTATGGTGTGCGCTGTATTTGTAAATAATGTATTTTGTAATGCTAGTATTCTTTAGATAAAGGAAACCGGGAGGTCCTAAAAGTATAAAAGCACCTTTGCAGGTGCTTTTATACTTTTACTGTATTGAGTGAGAATTTAATATATTAGTTGAATTTTAATAGTAACGATTCGATTGCTTTTAATTTTTTAGAAATCGTTTGGTCTGATTCAGGTCCTGGCCTTGTACAAGTACCAGGTAAGCACCGGAGGTTAAAGCCTGTATATCTAAGGTAGTTACCTGACCAGCTTCTACTGCTTGCTGACTTAGGATGGTACCCGTTAAAGAAGCTATTTTAACCTGATAGCTGCCAGAAGCAAAAGCAGAAAGATCTACCTGTAAAGCGGCTGAAGCCGGATTAGGATATACTTTAACTAAACCAGTAACGGATGAATTTGTTTTCACGGCTATTACTTTGCTGTATTCAGCAGCACCGTTAAAATCTACCTGACGTAAGCGGTAGTAGTAAGTAGCCGAAGCTATAGCTTTATCGGTAAAGCTGTAAGTCTGCTGCAGTTTAGTTGTGCCTTTACCTACTACTTGTCCTATCTGGCTAAAGGTTTTGCCATCGGTGCTGCGCTCTACCTGGAAATAGCTGTTGTTCTCTTCTGTAGCGGTAACCCACTTTAGCTCTACTGCCTGTCCCTGGTTAGCACCTGTAAAAGAAGCTAAGGTTACTGGTAAAGCAGTTATAGGGCCATCCAATTCTTCTTCGCAGCCTCCTATTGATTTAAAAATAAAATTTTTGGTAATAATGGAAGTAGTGCCCGCTTTAGCTTCTACAGATATAAAAGGATATACATTGGTCAGATACGTGCTGGCATTGGTGTTGGCTGGAAGTGGAATAGTATAAGAAAACACATCCATTTCTCCATTTTTAGGTCCCTCACCAAATGTTTCGAACTTGAAACCGTAAAAAGGAGAACTAGTTGGGTTTTCTATTCTATATCTAAAGTTTTTGTTTGTATTTAATGGGTTTTGGGCAGTTGTGTTAGAGGGTAGAGAAAAAGTCAGGTGACTTAAAGCTCTGTTGCCGGTATTCTGAACTTTGAAGGTAAAAGTGATAGTGTTGCCTTTCGAACTCGTATTAGTGGTATAGCCGTCGTAGTTGATGTTAAAGCCTTCGCCGCTTTTTAGGCAACCTTGAGCTGAAGCTGAATTAGCAGAAATAATAAAAACAGATAAAAGTAAAACAAATAATCTTTGTAAAGTTTTAAGAGAAAACTGTTCTGTGGAAAAGCGGCAAAAAGCAAATGGTAAAAGGGTCATCGGATATCTGTAACTAAATTTCTTCCGAAAGGTATTCTCTATCCTGTTGCCATATTTTTTTATTCGGTTAACCTGCCTTTTCTACCGATGAACATCCAGATAAGGGGGATGAAAATTTTCCTAGTTTGCTGGAAATACCTTTAGTTTAGAAAATATTTATTAAAGAATAGGTGCTGATGAAATTAATAAAGAAGAAACTAGATTTGATTAAATATTTAAAAATTAAAGCTTGCTATGAGGTTATAAGAGAGCACTGGCTGGTAACAACGTAAGAGGGGTTGTGAGATGAATTGGCTATATGGCTTGGAGAATATTTAATAGGGAACGCAGAAAAGTTTTTTAAGGAAAGAATAAAACAAGGACACAGAATAAAATTAGGCTAAAACATTTTTATTATAAATTAGTTGAGTACTTTATAAGTAATTTCTAAAAACTAATTTGTTTTTTTATATTTTGTTTCTGCTTACTATTTATATTTACACCTGAAAAAGGACGTAAAAGTACTTCTCTAAAAAACTTTAATGTTGAAAATACTTTCATAATTATGAAAACAATTGAGACCGTTTGGATAATTGATGATGATCCGGCAAGTACCTATGTGGCTACCAGAACATTAAAGAAAGAAGGAGAATTACAAAATGTAGTAAGCTTTAATCAAGTTACGGAAGCCTACCAGGCAATAAAAGAACATGCCCAGGGAAATACATTGCCAGATGTGGTTTTATTGGACATAAATATGCCGGTATTAAATGGGTTTGAGCTGCTTCAGGAGCTTGAAAAAGAGAATATTAGTTTTGGAAGAACAAAAATATATATGTTAACTTCCTCTTCCCATCCCGTAGATAGGGCAAAGGCTATAACCTCTTCCACCCCCATAGCCGGATATATTACAAAGCCCTTAACAAAAGAAAAAATTGATCAGCTAATTTCTAAACAATAACGCTTTATCTTTAAAGCTAATCTTCCAGTTTAAACGCTTTACTGTGGTTTAATCTTTTAATCAGAAAGGCCTGAGCAGGAAGTTATTGTGAATTGGCAGGTTTAATAATTACCTAACCACCCGGTAATATTTAAGTAATATCTAAGATTCATCTTTGTGGTATAGAAACATTAAACAAGTAGCTTGTTACTATTGACGTATCCCTTATTTGTTAAATTTTAAAATCAAGCCAGCGTTAGTTGGCTTTATTTTTAAGCTGAGGTTAGAAAAGCAGTAATACTCCTGTAAGGGGTTAGGGCTGGAGCCTGAGTAATAAAATAAGGATGGTCATAGCTGATAAGTGAATTACCACCATATGATTAAGCAATTATTACCGCAGCAGATTGTTGAAAAAGTAAGTAACCTTTCCTTTTCAAATGTAAGCAGTTACGAACTGATGAGTTTTGCCAATGGCGCTTGCACCTCATTTCCTACTATATCCGACAAAAATTCACAGCTGAAGGCTCAGATTATTCAGATCAGGGATACACAAATAAGGCCTTTATTAGAAGAGGATCTATTAAAAGAAGATAGAAAAATCAAGTTTTATAATGCCAAGGAAAGCCTGGTGTTGGTTATGAAAGAGTACCTGGCCACCAATAACTAAGGTTAGAAATTAAAATGAATGCAGTAATACTTTAACAAACTTGTATGTTAGGCATTTTGCTTTTTATAGAACTTACTTTTCAATTTTTTCTGTTCTTTCTCTTCTTTCTTATTACAGTTGTTTTTGTTTTGTTAGCTATTCTGGAAAAGGCTAACCGAAAGAAATATAAAGAACTGAAGAAATTAACCCATACCAGCTCCAATGTAAATAATTCTTACAAGGAAGAGTCCTACCATAAGGGTTGAAAAGTCCTCATAGAATAGCGTATTAATCAAAACAAGGAATTTTGCTTTAAAAGCATAGGCGCATTTTTAATAATGTTCCTATGCTTTTAAGATATAAATCTTCTAAATGCCCAATTGAGGGTCTTCAGCGACAGGGGCAGTAGGTTCAACGGCTTTCCGGCGAACGGGAGCTTTTCTGGTAGTAGGTTTTTTAGATGTTACCGCTGCTTTTACGGTTTTAGCAACTGCTCTGGTAGTGGCTGCTACTGTGTTTGCAACAGAAGGTTCCTCACCTTCTCCAACGGCTGCAGCTTTATTTTTTTTCGATTTCTTAGCAGGTTTAACTTTTTCTTCAACCAATTTGGTTACAATACCTGTTACAAATCCTAAAGCAAGATCCGTTCCATGCAATTTGATAACCTTTTTTAGTTGCTTTGTGAGCTGCTTGGTTAACTTTTTCTTATTTTTACCCTTGCCTTTCCCTTTTTTCTTTTTAGACATAATAGTTATAGATTAATTGTTTATGCGGTTTAATTTATAAAATTATAACAGCTTTAAAAGCCTGAAATTAAATATTTAATAAGGCTATATAGTTTTTTATTAACTACTTGTAAACCCAGATTAAGTTACATAAGGTTTATTTGATACCTGGGTTCCGTATATCGTTATGTTCTCGCAAAACATAACCAACTTATCTTATATAAAACAAAAAGAGATTAAATAGAAGAAAAAGCTTTTATAGGGTGAGGCAAGCTTAAACTTCTTTATTATTTGTAACAGCTGAATTTAGAAGGTTTGCAATTATCTGCCCATGCTATTCGGCTTTTACTTTTTAAAAATTACAGGTAAATAAGTCCTTTTAATATTAAATAGAAAAACTCATTTACCTGTAAAAATTATTTTATTTAATAGGAAGCGTAATTCTGAAACTGGTACCTGCTCCCGGAGAAGAAGTAATGGACATTGAACCATCAAAACTATCAATCAGGAATTTAACTAATGGTAAGCCAAAACCATAACCTTGCTCACCCTTAGTGCCATTGGCAGAAGAAGAGGAACTTCCGCTTAAAATATCCTCAATGCCCTTACTTGTAAGGCCAACACCCGAATCGCTGACTTCAATAAATAATGTTTTAGTTTCTTTGCCTAATTCTATATCCAGGTGAGTTGAGACTCTTCCGTGGGGCGGAGTAAATTTTATAGCGTTTGAAATTAAGTTTCCGGTAATTTGCAACAGTTTGTTTTTAGGAAAAGGAACTATGCCATTGGCTGGGTTTAATGTTACTGTAAAGTCTATTTCTTTATTTTTGGCTTGTGGTAAGTAGAGCTTTTCTAATTTATCTTTAAAGAGTTGCAGGTTCAATTCATGATCTTTCAATTCCGGATTTTTTTGCGAGGCTTTTACCTCCGAATTCAAAATTTCATCAGCTAATTCCAGAAGTGAATTTCCACTTTTTTGTATTAAATTTATAAATTCCAATACCTCTGATAACGTATTTTTATCACCTTTTTCACTAATAATTTGAGCCAATCCTATAATGCCTCCAATGGGACCCCGAATATCGTGCGCCAATCTTTTATTCACCTCTTTGGTTTCGGTAACATTGTGCGTTAAGGTTTGAATAGCTTTTAATGCCATTAGCCGATTTACTATTTCATCGGCTATAACTTTAAGCATCTCTATTTTTTCAGGGGTAAGTACCTTTACATTGGTGTCTAAAACACATAATGCCCCAATATTATTCCCATTCTTGGTTTTAAGTGGAACGCCAAAATAATAACGAACCTGAGGATGGTCAACAACATAAGGTTTGTCTTTAAATCTGTCGTCCAGCGTTAAGTTCTGAACTTCAAACTTGTCATCCTCCATGATGGTGTACTGACAAACAGATTCTTCGCGGGGCATTTGTTCTATGGGTAACCCATAGTTCGAAATGGTCCATTGGGTAAAAGAGTCAATTAAATTAAGTAACGAAATATCGGTGCCAGCCACCCAAGCAGCTAGTTTTGTTAAATCTTTAAAATTTTTTTCCAGGTTGGTGTAATCTAAATCGAGTTCAGAAAGATCTAAAATCCGATTAAATTCATTTTCTGGAATAGGTGGTTCACTAATCATGTATGGTAGATCTGGGTTTGCTTTCAAATTTAAGTAGCAAAAGCAAATATTCAATTTATTTAAATCATATCCTTACTTAATAAGTAATGTTTAACATATAGATAATAATAAATTTGAAAACGTTCTTATTACATTAATGAAATTAATCTTTGAATAATTTTATCCTTACTAAGAATCAATTCAGATTTAGACCTACCCTAAAATCAAAAAATGTCTTGCTATTTCCCTAGGTAGTTTAAACACGGCTGTAAGGGAATTATAATTCAAAAGCAGGCACTTCAATTACTTCCCCTGGTTTCATATGGCTTAAATGTATATTGCCTATCCTAACCCGAATCAATCGTAAAGTGGGAAAGCCCACGGCAGCAGTCATTTTTCTTACCTGGCGGTTTTTTCCTTCGGTAAGGGTTATTGCTACCCAACTGGTGGGGCCATGCCTGTCGTCCCGAATTTTACGGGGACGGGGAGCAAATTCCGGCTCATTTTCAAGTTTATAAGCCGAACAGGATTTGGTTACATATTTAATGTTGCGCAAGCCTATTTCCAAGCCATTTTGTAAATGGGCGATGGCTTCCGGAGTAATATCACCATCTACCTGGGCAAAGTATTCTTTTTCTATTTTAGAACTGGTAATAAAATTACTGGCTTTCCCATCGGTAGTCAGTAGTAATAACCCTTCGCTATCTTGATCTAAGCGGCCCACGGCCATTGTGCCTTCCGGAAACGGATATAATTCGCCTAGCAATAGCTTTTTTTTAGCATCCGTTTTAAACTGGCTGATATAACCAAAGGGCTTATGTAAAATAAAATGACGATGTGACATGAAACGATCAGCGCCTGAAAGAGTAGCGTTAAGTTTAGAAAAGGTAAAATTACAAATTACCTGGCAACTACAGCTAATTTATATATTTAGCAGGTGGTAATTAAGTTAAAGCATAATTGGCCAGGAAAGAAAAAGCTGCTACTAAGTTTAAGTTGGTAGCAGCTTTTAAAATTTTTCGAATTTTAAACTCTTTATTTATAGAACCTATTTCATGTCGTTGATTAGGTACATGTAGAAATTACCAGTGCGTTAATGATGGTTTCCTGGTCCGTAGTTTAACATATAAAATAGTCCAAATTGCCCTACACTGTTACGGGTATCTGGTAAGCGATTGCCCACACTATTAATATTGGTAATGCCAAAAGTCCAGCGGGCATCTACGCCTAAGCCAGAGGAATGTAAATAGCTTACACCTACAGGTATTGAAAAATCTGTGGACTTAAAATTCTGAATCCGGTTGGCTTTAATGTCATTTACTTCGTGGTTAGCACTTAACAGAAAGCCAACTTGTGGCCCAGCCTGTAATCGGAAACCGTTATTAAACATATATTGTACCAGCACTGGTACATTCAGATAATTTAAATTGGTTTTGTTTTCAGCATTATGGGATACATGTTTGGCGCCCTGGGCAGAGTAAATAATTTCAGGCTGGAGAGCAAAGTGGTCAAACAGATGAATATGAGCTAATAAACCTCCGTGTACCCCAGGTTTAAATTCTGCTTCCCCCTGGTTTTTGTAAATAAGGTTGGCGGCATTAACGCCTGCTTTTAAGCCAAAATGAACATCTTGTGCTTTAGCGGCCTGTACGCAAATAAACAAGCTAAAAATAAATAAAATCTTTTTCATAGTTATTAGGGTTAGTTTTTTTAAAGGCGAACAGGTAATACTTTTCCTGCTCAATTATAATTTGCCTTATAAACGTTAAATAAATTAGAGAGGTTAAATAATGTAATTATTTTAATATAATCCGCTGGGCAAGAGCTTAAATATAATTTTTCTTTTTAATCAGGAGGTAAAGGATAGGATAAATAATTGGCTAGATTCTTCTTTTTATAATTTACTGCTGCCCATAAAAAAAGCCGGAAATTCATTTTCCGGCTTTGGGTAGGTTCCTTTTAATGAATTTTTGTTTTAACCAGCATTTTGTTGGTTATTCTTGAATTCTTTATCTGAGCTGTCGGCACCGCGCGTAGTGTTCGATGGGTTTGCATGGGTGCCTTGTGGATAATCTGAGTCAGGACGAGATTTTCCTTTTTTTGCTCCTTCGCCACTTCCTTCCCGGCTGGGTTTGTTTTCGCCGCGGGTGTTATCTGCGCCACCTGCTACTGGTCCTTCTATGGGCCCTGGTTGCTGGCCACTAACACCCACTCCTTTACTTGAACTGTCGTTTAAATTCTCGGCATCTCCGTTATTTCTCATTATTCTATCTCCTTAATTTAATATTAAACAATGTTCATTTTTTCTCCAGATAAATCCGGAGCTTTAATTGTACGGGTAAAGTATTTAATAAGGTTAAGAAATTTAAAGTGCCTGCCATTGCGCATTGTTTTAAGCTTCTGCTATATAAATAACGGGAGGATTAAATAGGATTAATTGTGTTCCGTAGGCTACTTGTTTTAATTTATAAAAATTTAAAAAATTATATAAAATAATAAAATTAAAACTTACTTAGGAATGATTGTTGTACGTATAATGGTACTTGTAGAGAGGAAGATAAGCCTTGGGCTTATTGATATAATAGGAGAGGTATGAATAAAAATAAAATAAAACAATTCAGATATATATTGCCAGTTTTATTGCTGGCTATTTTAGCATTTGCCAACCCGCCCGCCAATTTGCTAAAAGAGATAAAAGCTAATCTGGAAACATTCCGGAACCAGTATTCGCCCGAAAAGGTGTACCTGCAACTAGATAAGCCTTATTATGCTCCCGGTCAATCTATTTGGATGAAAGGTTATGTAGTGGATGCGACCAATCTCAGACCCTCCACCAAAAGTGGTGTGTTGTATGTAGATTTAATGAATGGTAAAAATCAGGCAGTAGAGCGACTAACCTTAAAAGCTGAAAATGGGAAAGCAAAAGGTGATGTTCAATTGCCAATGGATTTGCCAGCCGGCGAGTATCGGTTAGTAGCCTATACCCAATGGATGCGGAATTTAGGAGAAGAAAGCTTCTTTAATAAGGAGATAAAAATAGTGGGGGCAAATGATGAAAAGGCAATAGCGGCCCTTGCTTCAGGAGCGATAGATTTGCAGTTTTTTCCGGAAGGCGGTGATTTGGTAGCAGGATTAAAGAGCCAGGTGGCCTTTAAAGCTACTGCGGCAAACGGAGCAGGAGTACCTGTTGCAGGCGCTGTTTTCGATGAACAGGGAAACAAGCAGGCGGATTTTTCGGATGCTCACCTTGGTATGGGTGCTTTCACCTTGCAGCCACAAGTTGGTAAGCGATATATAGCCAAAGTAAAAACTAAAGAAGGTAAAACAACCACGTATCCGTTGCCAGCGGCTAAACCATCAGGTTATGTTTTAAGTTTAAACGAAACACCAGATGCCAGGACGCTAGCAATTACTATAGCAGCAAATACTACTAATTCAGAGCCTTTAGTATTAACTGGAATTAGTCGGGATGCCATTGTTTATGCTGAAAATATAAATATAAAATCTGGGGAAGTACTCCGGAAAAATATTGACACGGAGAAATTTCCGGGTGGTATTATCCGGTTTAATTTAGCCCGGGCTACCGGCGAGCCGCTGGCAGAAAGACTGGCTTTTGTTTATAATCAGGAGGATTTGACAGTAACCCTAACAGCAGATAAAACAGCTTATAACAATAGGGAAAAAGTAACCATGTTGGTGGCTGCAAACGATAGAAGGGGAAATCCTGTTTCTGCTGATTTATCGTTGGCGGTTATCGATGCCGATTTGGTAAAGTATGGTAAAAATAGTCAGAATATTAAATCTTATTTGTTGCTGACTTCTGATTTAAAAGGATATGTAGAACAGCCGGGATATTATTTTGAAAAAAGTAGTCAGGAGCGAAGAACTGCTTTAAACTACCTGCTAATGACGCAGGGATGGCGGCGGTTTGGCTGGAAAGAAATAGCTAACGGTGCCTTTCCGGTTCTTAAGTTTCCTAATGAAGAAGGTTTATCTATTAAGGGTAAATTAGTAACCAACAAAGGAAAGGCGGTAGAAGGAGGCGAGGCTTTGTTGTATTTGCAAGGCCAGACAACTTCCTTTATTACAACCGAAACAGATAAACAAGGCCAGTTTGCTTTTAATGGTTTTGATTTTACCGGTAATGTAGATATGGTTGTTCAGGGAACAGATGCCCGCGGCCGCCGCCATAACCTATTAGTTAAAATGGACGACAATAATTTTGTGCCGCAGGCTTCAGGTTTTAATGAGCCCTGGTACAATAACCTGCTGGCTAATATAGATAATAATTTCATTAAGGCCAGTAACCACCAGTTAGCCAGTGTTGCAGAAGCCAATACCAATTATACCCTTCGAAGTATTCTATTGCCTAATGTAGAAATAAAAGGTGAAAAGGATATGTATGTTCCTTTTACCTTGCATCAGAAAGCAGATGTGGTTTTAAATAGAAGAGAATTGGCTATTGCACCTTCCGGAAATATTTTAGAAAGTTTACAGGGGCGGGTAGCTGGTTTGCAGGTTTTCCGGACTGGTCAAAATCAATTTCGAGCTAGTATTCGGGGGCAGCAAAATTCTCCCTTGTATTTACTGGATGGTATGCCTATTTCGGAAAGTACACTTAATAGTTTAAATCAATTTGATATTAGCCGAATAGAAATTTTGAAGAATATGTCTAGTGCCGCTATTTATGGTGGACGGGCTTCAGGAGGCGTGATAGCGCTATTTACCCAACGTACTAACGAAGACCAAGGAGAGGTTAAGCCAGGAACATATATTATTGTGCATAATGCTCGTGGTTACAGCAAAGTGAGGGAGTTTTATAGCCCGCAATACGAAGGACAGGCACCAGCCGGGAATGAGCCAGATTTGCGTTCTACAATTTATTGGAACCCAAGTGTGAAAACAGATGCTCAAGGCAAAGCTACTGTTACTTTTTACACCGCAGATCGGACTACTAGGTATCAGGCAATTGCCGAAGGTATTTCGGATGATGGTAAGCCAGGAAGTGGTGAAGCTACTTTTGCTGTAACAAATAAAAAACGTAATCTTTAGTTTAAGTATAAAAGCCAGCTAACTTAAAACAGCTGGCTTTTTTTATTCTTCCTGTAATAGTAATTCATTACTTTATTTTTAATTTTTATTGATAGTGGGACTGCTCCTATATTTGAGGTAGTTTTAGTTAATTCTGGTGCTTTTGCTTATGCTTAAAAATGTATTTTTTGTCTTTCTGTTATTTTTTGCCTTGAACACGTATGGACAGGAAAAACTGGAATGGCAGGAAAATTATAAACTTACGGTATTAGATTTTAAAGCAGAGCCACCTGTAAATGAACCCGGATTAACTTACCATTTAGTAGCAAAGCTTACTTTTCACCCTGCGTTATCTGGTGCTACCGCCAAGAAGCTTTCGGATGTAAATTCTGCGGTTACAGTAGTCTTTGTTCCGGAGCACTCCTGGTTGCACGAAGGGGAGGGAACTGAAATTTTGTTAAAATATGCGCAAATGGAGCTTGATTTATTGGAATTGTATGCCCGGAAATACCGGCAGCAGCTTTATAATTCCAGTTTAAAACCCCTTAGTTTACCTTTTGTAAAGCAAACCCAGCAAGCCTTATTAGCCGAGTTGGAAACCAGGCGGGTACAAATGCAGCAAGCTGGTGCAGAGTCAGATATTTCAGCTGATAAATACCACCAACAAATTTTGCGGGAAATTGCATCGCTGGCTTTATTTTGCAAAGCGTGCAGACTATCTTCAGCGGGATAGACTTACCTTCCTATTTACTTTAACCAAAATTTCTATTAGCTGAAGCGCTTCTTTGGGTAAGAAATCTTTTGCTCCACATTTAGGAGTGCTAAGGCATTTCCTGGTGGAGGTTTTTTTTAACCTTTTTCTTTGGGGTAAAATTTTATTTAAAATATAATTGGTTTTATATAATATTTATAGTTTTATTTTAATGCTATTATATATAAATTATACAATTTTAATTATGTCTAATATTTAGAAAATTAATAAATATGATTTGCTGAATTTATAGCTATATTTTTAAAAACAGCAGATAATTAATGGTTTAATAAAATTTTAGGCTCATAAAATTAAACTTATATTTTTTAAATCAGTAAAATATAACTTGAAAGATAAAGGGTATATCTTGGTAAAGTTTAATTTTAATTGATTTTATTAACTATGAAAAAGATAATTTATAAACCAATGGCAGCTTTGGCAGTAGCGGCGCTGACTATGTTTAGCTGCTCCAGTTCCAACAATATGGCTGCTAGTACTGGCACCGATATGCAAAGTTCTGTAAGAAGCGGAGGTATGACGGACACTGGCACCTCCTCTTATAATGCTACAGGAGTAAGTTCTAATGCTGGCACTTATTCTACTACAGCATCTGTTGCTGGTTCTTCTGAATTATTAGACATGATTTATACTAATACAGAAGATAAAGTGCTTAATAAAGATTTATTCGATGATATTGCAAAAACAAAGAAATATGATGCGCTTTCTTTGTTGAGAAAAAGCCCTAACCATACCACCTTTGTTACGCTTTTAGAAAAAGCTGACTTAGTAAATGCTATCGATCAACAGGAAAGAGTAACTATTTTTGCGCCAACAAATGCTGCTTTTGCCCGGGTACCAAGAGAAAAAATGATGGCTATGTTAGAACCGGAAGGAAAAGCAGCTTTAGCTAGTATGCTGCAAGCGCACGTTGTTTCTGGTCGGATTTTTACTAACCAATTTGGTAGAAGTAATTTAGTATCATTAAGTAATGATCCTAGCCGATATTTGCCTGTTGGTACTACACCAGCCGGTACCACAAATATTGGCGGAGCTATTATATTAAATGCTAATGTGAAAGCCTCTGACGGGGTGGTGCATATTGTAGATAATATTATAAATCCTGTTCCGGCCCGCACCAATCCTTAATTAGTGGGTGTACAATCCTATTATTATTGAAAAGCCCTGCCATATATTGGTAAGGGCTTTTTTATTTTAAGAAACCCGAACCAATAATTTGGATCATTTACTCCTTCAAATATGTGTTAAGTAAGGTGAAAATTATGCTTATAAAGTAAATGGTTGTACCCGTTGAAATTATTTAATCACATGAGGTATTGGCCCTTATTTAATTCTTCTTTAAAAGTAAAAATGGGTTGTTTATACCTGATAGTATAGGTGCCTGTGGAGCAGTTATAATTAGAAGTAGTAGAACAAAGAATAAGATTTTAGAAAATTAAATATTTTAAAGGTTCGTTAAATTAACTAATAATTATAAATTGTAAAGTATGTTAAGTTAGAAGTTGATATTTATAAAAATGGTATATTTCCTATACTGTTCAATAATTTTCAAATAATTTTAATGCTATAGGTGATATAATATAGATTAATCAAAAATAATTGACTTATTTTAAATAATAATTAAATTAATAGGAGTTTCAGTTGTCCACGGATAATATTTTTTTTAAGACAGTTTTTGATACAATTGCTGAAGGCGTAATCATTAGGAATGCTCAAGGTGAAATTGTAGAATTCAATGAACAGGTAACAAAAATATCAAGGCTTTCTAAAGAGCAGATAAAAGGCGAAGTTCCATTGCCGAGTGGTTGGAGGAGAATTACGACAGATGGTGATACTTTTCAGGAAGATGACTTACCAGGTATTATTACGCTAAGAACAGGAATTCCTCAGAATAATGTTATAATGGGAATAGATTTAGGCGAAGGAGAACTAATATGGATTCGCCTTAACTCCCGTCCATTTAAGATAAACGACGAATTATTTGTTATATCTACTTTTTTAGATATTACCGAAAAACATAAGCTCGATCAGGACCTGAAGAAAAGTGAAGAACGTTGGCACTTAGCCCTGGAAGGTAGTGAACTGGGCGTTTGGGATTGGGATACCCAAAGCCAGGATCTTTATTTTTCGGATTACTGGAAAGGTTTATTAGGTTATAGCCCCGGTGAAGTTGAAAATAAGTTGGAAGCCTGGCAGAATGCCATTCATCCCGATGATCGTCCGCGCGTATTTGCAGAAATTGAAAAACACCTAAACGGTACTACTCCCGGATACCATATAGAACACCGTTTGCTTTGCAAAGATGGTAATTACCGATGGCTCCTGACATCCGGTAAGGCCTTAGTCCGGTCGCCGGAAGGAATTCCGTTACGGCTCGTGGGTACCATTCGGGATATACATGCTACTAAAGTTTTTCAGGAAGCCCTCCGCATCACCGAAAGTACTTTCTCCAGTGCTTTTCATTTCTCCACTATTGGTATTGCTTTAGTTGATCCGAGCGGCTCCTGGCAAGATGTAAATCCGGCTTTACTGCAAATGCTTGGCTATTCAAGAGCAGAATTGCTTTCCCTGACTTTTCAGGATATTACTCATCCAGACGATCTGGCAGCTGATATGGGCTTTGTGCAGCAAATGCTTAATAAGGAAATTGATAATTACCAGCTGGAGAAACGGTATATTCTTAAGAACGGACATTATATCTGGGCTTTATTATCGGTGTCTCTGGTATGGGAAAATAATGAGCCGCAATATTTTATTTCTCAGATTGTAGATATTTCTAAAACCAAAGAACTTATATCTGAACTGGAGTGGAAAAACGATTCGCTTAACACGCTATCTCTGGACCTGGAACATAAGATAGGGCAATTAGAAGAATTTAACCGAATTGTAGCCCATAACTTACGTGGTCCGGCAGGAAATATTAAAATGCTGCTAGATGTTTTGCCTGATAGCTGCCCTGATGTTGCACATGTACCTTATTATGACATGCTGCGGGATACGAGTAGCAATCTGCTTTCTACCCTGGATGAACTGATGAAGATTGTGGAGGTCCGCCTAAATAAAAATATTCAGTTTGAGAATTGCAATGTGCAGGATATTATTAACAGCCACTATGTGAATTTTAAGGCTCAGATAAAGGAAAGAAATATAATAGTGGAGGAGGACCTGGAAGAGCCGGAAATAAGCTACCCTAAGGTATACCTGGAAAGTATTTTGTATAATCTGATTAGTAATGCTATTAAATACAGCCGTACCGATGTACAGCCCCATATTCAGATAAAAACCCGCCGGGAAAAAGGCAGAATGGTTTTACAGGTCAAAG
Source organism: Adhaeribacter aquaticus DSM 16391 (assembly GCF_000473365.1). Taxonomy (GTDB): domain Bacteria; phylum Bacteroidota; class Bacteroidia; order Cytophagales; family Hymenobacteraceae; genus Adhaeribacter; species Adhaeribacter aquaticus. Next base: position 4,690,138 of record NZ_KI421517.1, on the reverse strand, counting down.
ACAATGGTTTGGGTATTGACCTGGAAAAATACGGGAACCAGGTTTTCAAACTGAAAAAGATATTCCACAAAGGCTACGATAGTAAAGGGGTTGGTTTATTTATCATAAAAAATCAAATAGAAACTTTTGGCGGACAAATAACCTTGATAAGTAAACCATTCGTTGGTAGTGAATTTACAGTTACTTTTTAATCCTTGTATATGAATAAAATGGCTATCATAAGCTTAATTGATGACGATGTAGTTTATCAGTTTTTAACCAAAAAAATAATTGAGGAAACAGGGAAGGTAGAAACAATTCTACAATTTACCGAGGCTCAGGATGCCATTGATTATTTGTGCCTGCACCACCAGGACATTGAAAAATTACCCGATCTGATATTACTGGATTTAGAAATGCCTTTTATGGATGGATGGCAGTTTCTACAGGAGTACAATCAAATAACTTTTGCTAAAGATATTACCATTTATATTGTTAGTTCCTCAACGAGTGCGGCTGATAAAGATAGATCGGAGCGTATAGATGAAGTTAAAGGATTTATAATAAAGCCTATTTCCAAGGAAACTTTTATGGAGGTTTTCAGCAGGGCTTAAATAGTTTGCAGCTTCTTATAATTATCAATGTGGCTGCTAAAAAAACATTAATTGGTAATTCCTGATTAAAGCAGAAGTTTATAGGCCTGAGATTAAGCTTGCCTTTTTATACGCTAAGAACAATCTTTTTGGAACCTGATTTTTTTGCAGCTTTTTCAGTTCTCTTATTTGGAGGAGTAGTAGTCGGGGTCGGTTTTCTCTTTGCCAAAAGAAAACACCTGTAAAATTAAATATCTTTAGTTTATTCTTTTATAATAGAAAGTCTTAAAGAAAAAGCGTTATCAGACTACTGTAGCCAGATAACGCTTTTTCTGCTAAAAGAGCCTTTAACTCCGGTTTAATATGAGCTTTGATCTTGTTTAAAATATACATTAAAAACAGATCCTTTGCCTTCTAAACTTTCTACGGAGATCCGGTCTCCGGTATTTTCTAGCATTTTCTTTACAAGGAATAAGCCAATGCCAGAACCTTCTACATGAGAATGCGCTCTTTTAAACATATTAAAAATTTTGTTTACTTGGTTTTCCGGAATGCCTAATCCATTATCAGCCACTGATAATAGATATTCGCCGGTAGGAGTAATGCTGGTACTTATTCGTATCTGGGGATGGCGGTGCGGATCGGCGTATTTTATAGCATTGGAAACCAGGTTGTACAATATACTCCGCAAATTTTTGCGCGAATAAAATAGCTTCTGGAATTCCTGTTTTTCTACTATTATTTCAGCATTCCGAGTTTTAATTAAATCCCGCATGCTTTCCCTGACATCTTCTAAAACAGCCTGAAAATTTACGCTTTCAACTTTATCTTTTCCTTGTTGGATATTGGTAATATCGGCCAGATCACTTATTACATTTTTTAAGGTAGTAACGGTACTTTCCATCATGAATAGTATTTCCTGATGTTTATCCTTTTCAGTACCTAAATCTTCCCCCAAAGCTAGTAAAAGACCTTCCAGGTTGGATATAGGCGATTTTAAATCATGAGAAGCTGTATATACAAAGTTATCCAGGTCGTTGTTTATGGCAACTAGTTCTTTATTTTTCTTAGTAAGTTCTTCGTTTCGGCGGCGTTCGGTTAAGTCGCGAGTAACCTTGGCAAAACCCAGCAGGCGGTTTTCAGCATTATGCACCGGCGATATTACTACGTTGGCCCAAAAAGCTGTACCATCTTTCCGGATGCGCCAGCCTTCATCCTCAAAACGTCCGGTTTGCAAAGCCCTGGTTAATTCAAATTGCGGAAAGTCGCTTTCTACCGCTTCGCGCGGGTAAAAAGCAGAAAAATGCTTGCCTATAATTTCTGTTGACTTGTACCCTTTAATGCGTTAAGCCCCCGCGTTCCAGCTAACAATAAGCCCATCCGGATTAAGCATAATAATGGCATAATCTTTAACACTCTCTATGAGCATACGGGTTTTTTCTTCACTTTCTTTAAGTTCTTCGTTTATCCGAAACAGTTGTTCTTCCAGTTGCTTTTTCTCACTAAGGTCACGGGTTATTTTAGAAAAACCTATCAGTTCCTGCCGGCTGTTATAAATGGCAGTTATTACCACATTGGCCCAAAAGGCTGTTCCATCTTTCCGGTACCGCCAGCCTTCATCTTCAAACCTGCCGGTGGTCCGGGCCACTGAAAGTTCATATTCCGGGAAGCCTTTTAATACCAGGTCGCGGCTATAAAATTTAGCAAAGTACTTGCCAATTATTTCGGAGGCTTCGTATTGTTTAATACGTCTCGCGCCTGCATTCCAGGTAGCTACATGGCCGGCTGGGTCCAGCATAAAGATAGCGTAATCTGTTACCCCTTCTACCAATAACCGGTACCGCTCTTCACTGTCTTTTAATTCTTCGTAGGCTTTATATAAATCGTCTTCTGCTTTTTTACGTTCTGATAAGTCTCGGGTAACTTTAGAGAAACCAATAAATTCCCCTTTTTTATTATAAATGGTGGTTATAATAACGTTTGCCCAAAAAACCGAACCATCTCTACGCACCCGCCAGCCCTCGTCTTCGAATTTCCCTTTCGCTTTTGCTTCTTTCAGTTCAAAGAGTGGAAATTCCCTGGCATTTGCTTCTGAGGTATAAAAAACTGAAAAATGTTTACCAATTATTTCGGAGGCGTCGTATTGCTTAATGCGTTTGGCGCCTGCGTTCCAGGTAACTATATGGCCGGTAGGGTCCAGCATAAAAATAGCATAATCTGTTACTCCTTCTACCAATAACCGGTACCGGGCATCAGTTATGCGATTTTCATCTGTATTGTGATTTTCCAAACCTGTTGTGCTTCCAGAGGAAAAAGTATCAATATCTGTTACTTTACTCATTATAGTAGTTAAACATTTTAAAGAAAGTTTTCACCTGCCAAATGAGGTGAACAGCACCAACCAACCCTTCTAAAAGCAAAAGAAATAGCTTTGGGAAAACTAACTAAAACTGGGTTTGTAAGTAATAGTAATAGGCTTTTATTTCTTAGCTTCTATAAAACTTATTTTTTACGTATAAATAGTATGAATGGTTATTTATTAGTTGCTGGTTAACGCAAAAATCAAAAGGTAAGTAAGTGTCTTTAAATTTTGGTTTAAGTTATTTATTTAAAAAAGAAAGCGGTAGGCAGGGCAGGAACATTTTATTATTTTGAAAATTTAATCTTTAATGGACTTGTGGGATGAATATAGTAAACTTGAAGTTTACGCCTTCCTTACTTTCCACCTGAATATGGCCGCCATATTTGTCTTGAGTGCGCTTAACAAGGTAGAGTCCAATGCCACTGCCTTCCACATAACTATGAAACCGTTTAAAAATAGTAATAATCGAGATTTTATAAAATTTTAAAATAACTCGACTGCCTTTATGGTATATTTTTATTTTGGTGGATCGGTGGGTACCGGAGGCGGCAAGGTAGAAGTAATAAAAGAATTTATCTAAGCTAATACCTCTAAAGCGGATCATGCATCAATATATTAAGTTTAACAATTAAAAAAAGTCATATCCAAACCTATGGCTTTTTTAATTGTTTTTCAGTACCAAGCAATTAATAAGGACTAGCTCGTTAAAAAGACTGAGGCAGGAAAATAGTGAATTGTGTTCCTACGCCTTCGGTACTGTCTGCTTCAATTCGGCCCCCGTTGTTTTCAATGGTTGCTTTTACAATGTACAGACCAATTCCGCTGCCTTCTACATGGCTATGAAACCGTTTGAATATGGTAAACAGTTGCGAAAGCTGTTTTGGGTTCATGCCTAAACCATTATCTGAAAAATGAATTTCTACGCCGCCTTCTACTTTTTTGGTGCCAATAGTAACAACTAGCTGGCGTTGGGGTGAGCGATATTTAATAGAATTAGAAAGCAAATTGAATAAAACACTGCGCAGGTGTATCTGGGAGAAAACAATAACATCTACTTCATTTAACACTTTTATTTTTGCATTACAAGCTTGGATATCACGGTCCAGCTCCTGCTGGATTTCTTCCATTAACCTCGAAATAGAAACATTAACTTGTAAACCAATAATGGTCTGCTGAGAACGGATAATCTGGGCCAGACCATCTATGGTTCTTTTTAAACTAGAAATAGAGTTTGCCATTAAATGGACCACTTTGACCTCTCCATTCAGAATAGTTTCCAGAGCCGGCCGTAAATCTTCAAACAAAATCTCAATATTATAGATGGGCGTTTTCAGGTCATGACTCGTCATTTGTACAATAAATTCCAGGCCCTGATTTATCCGTAATAGTTCCTTATTCTTGGTTTCCATATCCAGGCTGCTTTTTATTACTTCCTGAGCCATCAGGGCCAGTTCCCGGTTACCCTGTTGCAGTTCAACATTTCGCGATTGCGCTTTATCATGGGCATTTTGCAGCCTGGCATGCGCTTTTTGTAAATGGGCATCAAAGGCGTTTAGCCGTTGGAGGTAAAAATAGGTAAGGGGCAGGGTAATCAGACAAGTCAAGAGAAAAAGGCTCAGAATGCTTAATCCTGGTGGTAAGTGCCACCGGTTCAGGGTAAATAAGTAAAACCCAATGAAAATAGGGGACACCAATAAAAAATAACCAAACGTATAACGGGCGAGGGTGCCACCTGCAAACCGGCTGGAAAGTAATTTTAACCATCCTTTAGATGGACAATAGGTTAATAAGGCTAAACTTTGAAAGCAAAAGCCCAAAATCACCAGATTTGCAACATTATTATAATCAGCCTGGAAGGCCAAGCCGTTTATGCCATAAATATTACCGATTAAAGAGGCGTAGGTCACAATAAAAAGTAATCCTGCCAAAATCTGGGCGGCTCCAATCCAATCGAGGGTAATTATAAAAATGGTAATAGTGAGCAGTAAAAAACAGACGGTACTAAATACCGGCAACCGAATAGGTATAGTTTCTGCGTATTTACTGGAGGCGTAGGAAAGCAGCCAATCATCTATTCCAAGATCAATGCTGAATATATGCTCGTAAAGGGTTGAAAGGCAAACGAAAGATACGGCTACTAGTAATAACCGGGATATGATTATTTTTTTATAAAAAAGTAATAAGGTGCTTACTCCCAGTAAAATAAAGGCTATGGCGGCATTTACTTTTATGGTGGCGCCATCGGAGAAGCCATGTTTAATAACCGGTAAATCCAACATCCAGCCACCTAAACCTAACAAGCCTATTGCAATTACCAACCAGGTAAAAGTTTGAGAAGCAAGGCGCCATGTACTTATTAATTTATGTTTGGCCTGATGCATTTTGTTGGTTATCTAAACCTGGTAAAGAATAATAGTTTTAATCTTTTTATGTTTAATTATTTATTCTCCTCGGATCCAGGTGTTATTTCATTAAAACAGGAGGGAATATTTCCCGGTAGTACAGTACGTATTTTGCCCTGTATTTAATAAAAAAAATTAAAAAATCAAACAATTTTAGGAGAGGATTTTTGGTGCTAAAAATGAAAAACGTTTTAAAATTTAAAAAATTTTAATTCAGGAACTATATAGTGCTTTAAAAGAGAAAGCCATAGCATTTTTGCTATGGCTTTCTCTTTTATTATTGATTTTAATTTAATTTTTAAGAAAATGAATATTGGCGTAACCAGTCTTCTGCTTTGCTTTTATCATCAAAAACCTGGGCCTGAAAAGATTTTAGATTAGAATAAAAGTTGTGAGCGGTAGAGCCTCCAAAGGTTTCCGGTGTGGTAATCATAGCAAAATATTTTAACCCGGCCCGGGCGGCCTTGGGTGCCCAATCATTCAAAACCCATTCTAAAGAATGATCCCAGCCGCCTACTATCAGGCGGGTATCATTTAATACACATTTATAACCAGCTTCTGCCAGGGCATTGGTATAGGCGGCAGCTCCTGTTTTAATATTTTCTTCCGTTAAATAGCCCATCCAGTTTACATGCACCCACTTATTTTTATCATCTACATCTATGGTTAGAAAAACGCGACCAAAAGGATTCCTTAGTTCTTGTATCATGTTAGCTATTGAAAATACAAAGGTATTAAACGAAAGTTTAAGAGTAAAGCCGCCATTAAGTATAGCTTAAATCAAATATCAGATTGTTTCTTTAGTTTATGGTTTTCTCGTTGAAAATGAGAATTTTAAACGTTTAATCTTTTAAAATATCCATAACAAATATATTTAAAAAATAGGTGAAGCTGGCTGTTTGGGTTAAACAATCGATTAAAATACCTGTTTCAAATAAGTAGAAATTATGTACTTTCGCCCAAGCTACAGGTCTTTATTTTCTAAACATTTGCGGGAAATTCAGTTTTAACCCGGTGCCATGCCTACAAACGAATGAAAAATAATACCATCCGATATTTAATTGTTGTTTTTGGCTTTACGCTTGTTTTATTATTAATTAGTTCGGTCGCCTCTTACATAAGCATAAACCGGCTGGTTAGTAGTTCCAATTTCATCAATAAGGCTAATGCTGTTTCGCTGCAGTTAGAAACCATTGTTTCTAACATTAAAGATGCAGAAACCGGTTTCAGAGGTTTTGCTATAACCCAGGACTCCAGTTTTCTAGAGCCTTATAATGGTGCTTATAACCGCGCCATGGAAAACTTTAGCCATACTCAAAATTTAACGGCTGAAAACCCGGTTCAACAAAACCACCTTCGCCAATTAAAGCCCCTTATTGATAAACGGTTTGCTATCTGGGAAAGAGCCTTAAATGGTGAGTTTGTAATAGGCAACCGCCGACGAATTTTTAATGAAGGCAAAGTTGTAATGGATCAGATCAGGGCTCTGGTAGATAAGATGGAGGAAGAAGAGGCCAGTTTAATCTCGAACCAGAACCAGTCACTTAAAAAATATATTACCGCAACTCCCGTTCTGGTCTTAAGTACGGCTTTTATAACGGTACTGATTACACTGTTAGCTTTTTTCCGGATCAGGAGTGATTTCAGAAAAAGTCAGGAGTTACAACAACAGTTGGAGTTGTCTGCCGAAACGATGAAGGAAAGGGTGACCCTGATTTCCGACATGGTGAAAAGAATATCGGAAGGAGACTATCAGGTAAGAATAGAGGACCGGGAGAAAGCAGGTATGGGGGTATTGGCCGATGCTTTAAACCGGATGGCTTCCGATTTGCAAAAAAACCAGGAAGAAGCAGCACAACAGGATTGGTTACGCAAAGGCTACATTGAACTGAATGACCAACTAAAGGGAGAAAAAAGCCCGCAGCAGTTTTCGCAGCATGTATTAACCGAAATGGCTAAATACTTGAATGGTAAAGTAGGCTTATTTTATATGTTAGACGACACTTCTAACCTGTTGAATCCTACCGCTTCGTATGCTTGTTCTTTGGAAGCCAATAAAAACATAGCCATGGGAGAAGGCTTAGTAGGGCAAGCGGCTTTAGATAAGGCTCCTGTGGTTTTAACCAATGTGCCGGATAACCTGGTTAAGGTTAATTCGGGTTTGCTGGAGGGGCCCCCGACTACAATTATTATCCATCCGCTGATTTATAATGACGAGGTGCAGGGCGTGCTGGAACTGGGCCTAATGGGCGAAGTAACAGAAATAGAAAGTCAGTACCTATATTGGTGTGGGCAGAATGTGGCCAATGCCCTGGTAACAGCTAAAAACCGGTGGCGGGTACACGATTTGTTACAGGAAACGCAAGCCCAGGCCGAGGAGCTTCAGGTACAGCAGGAAGAATTACAGCGCAGCAACGCGGAACTGGAAATGCAGTCGCAGAAATTACAGGCTTCGGAAGAGGAACTGCGGGTGCAGCAGGAAGAATTATTGCAATCTAATCAGGAACTAGAGGAGAAAGCGCAAATACTGGAAGAGAAAAACCAGTTTATTGATCAGAAAAGCCGGGAATTAGTGCAGTTGTATAAATCGCTGGAAGAAAAGAACCGGGAGCTTGAGCAGGCCAGTAGATATAAATCGGAGTTTCTGGCGAATATGAGCCACGAATTACGTACGCCCCTGAACTCAATTTTATTGTTAGCCAAGCTGCTGGCCGATAGTAAAGACTTGGATTTAGGAGACGACCGGTACGAGTATGCCCGGGTTATTCATAGCTCTGGTATAGGCTTGCTGGAGCTCATAAACGAGATACTGGATTTATCCAAAATTGAAGCAGGCCAGATGCAGATTTCTATAGAGGAGGTGCCATTTGTAGAAATAAAACAGGATTTAATAGCCATGTTCAATCCCTTAGCTAAGGAAAAAGGATTGGAGCTGGTGTTAGATTTTGATGCCACATTGCCGCATTCGTTTAAATCTGATAAGTCGCGGTTAGAGCAAATTCTGAAAAACTTACTTTCTAATGCCATAAAATTTACCGAATCAGGACAGGTAAGTTTAGAAGTAAGCCGGCAGCCAGTAAGCAATGTAAAGTTCATAAACAGCCAGTTAAATCAGGTTGAAGTAATTGCTTTTAAAGTAACAGATACTGGTATTGGCATTCCGTTAGAAAAGCAGGCCTTGGTTTTTGAAGCTTTCAAGCAGGTGGATGGTTCCAGTAGGCGCAAGTACGGTGGAACCGGATTAGGCTTGTCTATCAGCCGCGAAATAGCCAAGTTATTGGGCGGTGAAATCCAGTTGGAGAGCGAGCCAGGAAAAGGAAGTACGTTCACGCTTTATTTACCTATCTATTTGGTTGATGAAAAAGATCAGACATTGGAGATAGAAGCCCAGCCAGCTTCACCTGCTAAAGAACTAATTAAGGTAACAAAAGCATTAGCGGGAACGGGCACTACCAAAGAAGATACAGAAGCAACCAATAGTCCTGCTCCGGTATTACCGTATATTCAGGTACCAGATGACCGTGATTTTCTTAATCCGCAGGATAAAGCCATATTAATTGTTGAGGATGATATTCCTTTTGTAAAAGCTCTTATTCCTTTTGTGAGAAGTAATGGGTATAAAGCTTTAGTTGCTACCCGTGGCGACGAAGGAGTTTTATTAGCCCGCAAATACCAGCCGGTAGGTATTTTATTAGATATAAATTTGCCGGTAATGGATGGCTGGAGTGTAATGGAGCAATTAAAACAAGATTTTGCTACCCGGCATATTCCTGTACACACCATGTCTTCGGACGAAGCCCGGCGGAAAAGTTTAAATCTTGGTGCCATTGATTTTATTAGTAAGCCCTTAGCTGAGAAAGAACTGAACCAGGTATTGCACCGAATAGAAGAAGTAGGGCAGAAAACAAGCCGGATGTTATTGATTATTGAAAACCATCAGAAACACGCGGATGCCCTATCGCAGTATTTTCAGGAGAATAACATTCAGACAACAGTAGCACTTTCAGGTGAGGAAGGTTTAAGCCTGCTTAAAAAAGAGCCTTTTGATAGTGTTATTCTGGATATATCGGTGGATGAAAAAGTAGCCTTTAGCCTACTGGATCAGATAAAATCTGATAAACGGTTTGAAACGGTGCCGGTAATTGTTTACACGGGTCATACCATAACTACTGAAGATGAGAAGCGCATAAACCAATATGCCGCCACCAGTATTGTCCGAAAAGCCAATACCTACGAAAAGCTTTTAAATGAAGTAAGTATCTTTCTGCACCTGGTACAGGAAAACCAGGAAGGAAATACAAAAGAAAAGCGGAGGAATAAACTTATAGATCGGGATTTGGCCGGAAAAACCATATTGATTGCCGATGATGACGCAAGAAATATTTTTTCTTTATCTAAGGTTTTACAAAACCATGAGGTAAATGTTATTACGGCAGCAAATGGCAAAGAAGTAATGGCTTATTTGGAAAAAGAACTCCATCTGGATGCTATTTTAATAGACATAATGATGCCCGAAATGGATGGATACGAAACAGCAACGGCCATTCGGAAAAATTCTAGGTATAAAAACATTCCCATTATTGCCGTTACGGCCAAAACAATGCCTAACGACCGAAACAAATGTATAGAAGCCGGAGCTTCGGATTACATTGCCAAGCCGGTAGATATAGACCAGTTGCTATCGCTTTTACGCGTGTGGATGTATTAATTTTTTTAGCTGACAAAAGAATATAATGGCAACAGACAAAAAAACTGTTTTAATAGTAGACGACGAGCAAAGTAATATTTTTGCGTTATCGGCCGTGTTAATTCCTCGTGGCTTTACTTGTACCGCTGCCTTGAACGGAGAGCAATGCCTAAATATATTAAGCGAGCGGACGGCTTTTGATATTATATTGATGGATATTATGATGCCTTTTATGGACGGCATTGAAACCATTCAGATGATCCGGGAATTGCCCCAATACAAAAACACCAAAATAATTGTAATAACCGCCGACGATAATCCGGCCCTGCGATTAAGAAGTATGGCGGTAGGAGCCAATGGTTTCCTAAATAAACCAATAGACGTAGATAAACTAGTTGCCCTATTTTAATTCTTGAGCAAAAATGGCTGATAAACCTTTAGTTTTAATTGCTGATGACGATGCCCGCAATATTTTTGCCTTAAAAGCAGTATTAAGTACAAAAGGGTATGCAGTAATTACGGCAACTAATGGCCGCGAGTGCCTGGAAGTCCTGGAAAAAGCTCCTCAGGTGGATATTGTGCTGATGGATATGATGATGCCCGAAATGGATGGATATGAAGCCACGCAGGCAATCCGCAAAAAGCCGGAATTCCAGCATTTACCTATTATAGCCGTTACTGCACAGGCCATGGTAGGCGATAAGGAAAAATGCCTGCAAGCCGGTGCCACCGATTATATTTCTAAACCAATTGATGTAGAACAACTGGTGCAGGTTATGAGTACATATATCACCAAATAATAAGTGATAGGGCATGCAGGAGTTGGCTTTAAAAATTTCCGAGGAAGAGCTGGATCAGTTTTTAAAAGTAATCATTAAAGTTTACCGCTTTGATTTTTCTTCCTACTCGCGGGAGTCGCTAAAAAGGCGGGTAAACCGGGTATTGGCTCTGGAAAAGTTTCCCAGTATTGCGGAGTTGCAGTACCAGGTTATTTCTGATCCGGATTATTTTAGTCATTTTGTAGAAGAACTGACTGTAAACGTAACAGAGATGTTTCGGAATCCTGCTTTTTTCCGGGCTTTGAAAGAAGAGGTGTTTCCAAAACTGGCCCAACAGAAATTTATCCGGATTTGGCATGCAGGTTGTTCTACCGGTGAAGAAGTTTACTCGTTAGCTATTTTACTCCAGGAAGCTAATTTATTGGAGCGATCCCTGTTGTATGGTACCGATTTAAATCCGCAGGTTCTTCACAAAGCAAAATCAGGATTATTTCATATTTCTACCCTTAGAACTTACTCGGAGAATTATATTCAAAGTGGCGGACAATCTAGTTTGTCAGAATATTATACCGTGCGGTACGGACAAGCCCTTTTTAAAGAAGAGTTGCGCCGGAAAATGGTTTATTCTGTGCATAATTTGGCCACCGATCAGTCTTTTAATGAATTTAACCTGATTTTATGCCGCAACGTTCTCATATATTTTAATCGCGACCTGCAGGATAAAGTGTTTGGTTTATTTACTCAAAGTTTACCGAATGGAGGTTTTCTGGCTTTAGGAGCCAAAGAAACCTTACAGCACTCCAATTTTAAAGATTATTATACTTATTTAAACAAACAGGAAAGAATTTGGTTGAAGCTATAAAATAGATTAAATTCTATGCAGGAGCAGGCGTATAAACTAGTTGTAATAGGAGGATCTGTTGGTAGTGTTGGGGCTGTAATGAAAATAATTCCTGAACTATCGCCTAATTTTAAACTCCCTATAATTTTGGTTTTACATCGCAGCGCTACTTCGCACAATGGTTTTATAACTAATATTTTGCAGGATAAATCACCTTTGTTTATTAAGGAGGCTGAAGAAAAAGAACCTGTAGCGCAAGCAACGGTTTATGTAGCTCCGGCTGATCATCATTTACTTATTGAAAGTGATTTTACATTTAGCCTGGATGTTTCTGAAAAGGTACATTACAGCCGGCCCAGTATCGATGTGACCTTTGAAAGTGCTGCCCAGCATTATACATCCAACCTTATAGGTATTTTGTTGACTGGCGCTAACACCGACGGTGCAGAAGGAATAGCAGAAATTGCCAAATCAGGAGGCCTAACCATTGTGCAAAAACCTGAAACAGCTGAAGTGGATACCATGCCCCAAGCAGCTATTAAAACAGGCCAGGTACAACATATATTAACCCTGGACGAAGTAATTAATTTCCTGAACAACCTGTAAAACCTAATTATTACTAGTCTTAATACTTTTGTAATAGTATGTAGCCTGTCCTGACCCACAAGCTTAGTTTTGGCTTTATTAAAAATAAAAGTTTAGATAAGTCTGCTTCAGGGTAATTTTGTGCAAGAAGCAATATTAATATTCTAAAAAAGTATCTAACATTGCCTGGTTATTAAATATATTAACGAATGGTAAAGCGTTTTGCCTGAAATTTACCTACAGAAGCATAATGGAGGAAGTAATTAGTTGGTTAAATAATATTATTTGGAGTAATGCGCTTATCTTATTTTGTCTTGGCGCAGGTATATATTTCTCCGTTGTTACCCGGTTTATGCAAGTCCGCTATTTTCGGGAAATGCTTCGGTTGCTTTTCGCGGGTAAATCTTCGCAGGTAGGAGTAAGTTCTTTTCAGGCTTTTGCTATTGCAATTGCTGGCCGGGTAGGTACCGGAAATATTGCAGGGGTAGCTACGGCTATAGCCATGGGTGGGCCAGGCGCTATTTTCTGGATGTGGGTAATGGCTTTATTAGGCAGTGCAACAGCATTTATTGAGGCTACCTTAGGACAAATTTATAAAGAGGTAAAAGATGGCCAATATAGGGGAGGGCCTGCCTATTATATTCATAAAGGCTTGGGGCTTAAGTGGTATGCGGTACTATTTGCAGGTGTAACTGTATTCAGTTCTGCAATATTTTTCCCGGGAGTGCAAAGCAACAGTATTGCCTCCAGCATGCAAACAGCTTTTGCTGTGCCTCCTTATATCACTGGCCTCGTTATCACCTTTCTGTTAGGACTTATAATTTTCGGCGGCGTAAGACGAATTGGGAAAGTAGCTGAGGTAGTGGTGCCGTTTATGGCAGGTGCTTATATTCTTATGTCGGTTATTGTTATTGCCATTAATTTCAGAGAAGTGCCGGCAGTTTTTAGTTTAATTATTAAATCGGCATTTAATTTGGAGCCCGCTTTTGCTGGAGTTTTTGGTATGGCAGTTTCCTGGGGAGTTAAAAGAGGAATTTACTCCAATGAAGCCGGTATGGGATCGGCTCCTCATGCGGCGGCGGCGGCCGAAGCTAGCCATCCGGCCAAGCAAGGTTTGGTGCAGGCCTTTTCAGTTTATATTGATACTCTATTTGTTTGCTCGGCTACGGCTTTTATGATATTATTCACCGGGCAATACAATGTTCAGAACCCGGAAGGCGGTTTTTTGGTAGAAAATTTACCAGGGGTAGGCATAGGCCCGGTTTTTACCCAACAAGCTGTAAATATCTATTTCCCATCCCTCGGTAGTAGTTTTGTGGCTCTTTCCTTATTGTTCTTTGCCTTTACCACAATTATGGCTTATTACTATATTGCGGAAACAAATCTTAGTTTTTTAACAGCGATTACCAATAAATGGCTGTTGTGGTTATTGCGGCTACTTACGCTGGCAACTACTTTTTATGGTTCCATAAAAGCTGCCGAAACTGTCTGGGGACTGGCCGATATTGGGGTAGGTTTAATGGCCTGGCTTAATATTGTTGCTATTCTTTTGTTACAAAAGCCGGCCTTAAAAACCTTAAAAGATTACCAGGCACAAAAAGCAGCCGGTAAAGAACCTGTGTTTAATCCCACCGCTTTAGGAATTAAAAATACAGAAGTCTGGAATAAATAAGTTTAGATGCCGTGTTTTTGTTTTGGCTGGCAATGGCGAAACTAAAAAAAGTAATCAGGCCCGTAGAGGTGCTTATTTGTGGGGTTAGTAGATACTAAAAAAGCCACAAGCGATAAACTTGTGGCAGAGGTGTATTTATATCTAATTTAGATGCTAGCTAATAAGCTTTACGTTTACCGCATTAAGACCCTTTTGTCCTTTTTCCACTTCAAAAGAAACTTTGTCATTTTCTTTAACCGACACGGTTAGTGCGTTTTGGTGGATGAAAATGCTTTCTTGCGTTACGTGATCTTTTATGAATCCATAACCTTTGGAAGCATTAAAGAAGCTAATAGTGCCTTTCCGGATTAAATCAGCCGGATCAATAGGCGCCTGTCTGGATACGCCAATTTGAATTTCTTCCTGGCTTATTTCTTTTTTCTTCTTTGAGGGATCGGGAGGCGTATTGGTAATATTACCGTTATCATCTACGTAGGCAAACATTTCTTCCAAATCCTGGCCTTTAGCTGAGGTAGCTTTCCGGTCTTCCTTTTTCTGTTCTTTGTCTTGCCGCTTTTTTAATCTTTTTTTCTCTTTTTCTTTTTTACTAAAGGTTTCTTGTGATTTCCCCATATTGTATTGTTAATCTTTCTTTTTTTAAGGTAATAGGATGGAAGGCTTTTAGGCCTGGCCTCAGGTTAATATTGGAACAGGAAATTTGTTCCGTTGCGGATCCACTTTTCGAAAAAGTTATTATCATTAAATTCACCAGAAACTAATCCGGCTTCTGTATTATCTTTATTGGACCGGGTGCCCAAAAAGTTTTCTAAAAACTTTTGATTAGTCGGAGACCAATCTTTTCCCTTTTGCAGAGCTACGCATAGATATTCGCGTGTAATGGGATCTACCAGGTATTTTCTATTCATTTTTAAGAATTTAATTTTTAAACCCTTTTCTGCAATGGCTGCAAGAACTAATTACTTGTTGAAAAAAATAAAAAAGCCCTACTGATTGTAAGGCTTTTTTTTGATGACATTTTTGTTAAAACTAAGCACGCTTAACGTTAACTGCATTCATTCCTTTTTTTCCTTCTTTTAACTCAAAAGTCACTTCGTCATTTTCTCTGACATCGTGTACCAGTCCAGAAACGTGTACAAAATATTCCTGATCTGAATTTGTTTCTTTAATAAAACCAAAACCTTTTGAGTCATTAAAGAATTTTACTGTTCCGCTATGCATGTTATTTTTAATTATTATATACCTACTACATAAATAAGCACGTATATGTTCCAAATTTTTTACAAGATAAGATAAATATTTTACAAGTCTGGTGATAATATTCGTAAAAAGGCTTTTTCTATAAAATACTCCTTAATAAATTTAAGCTATACGATAGGGAGGTTGCTTACATTATAGTATTATTTAATTTTATTACTGAAATCGCAATCCAATTTTATAATTAGATATTTTTAACAAGAAAAGTTGCTTTATAATGGCCCAAGGTTTTCCAAAATGTAAATCTTTTCCATGATAATTGTCTAAATCTGACAGATTAAACTTTTATATACGCTTGTTGCCTACCTGTTTATTGAGTCAGGATTACAAGTTTATAGGTAGGTTATTGTATATATAGATAACGTTTAGCTTTAATAATTGTACCTTTGCCGTTTAAGCTCATTATTAGGGTCTAAACTTATAATTTCCATGGATTTTTCTGCCTTTGGTTTATCTGCTCCTTTACTGAAAGCTATTGCAGCTCAGGGATATGTAACGCCTTATCCTATTCAGGAACAAGCTATTCCAGCTATACTAAATGAACATGACATTTTGGGGATTGCCCAAACTGGTTCCGGAAAGACAGCTAGTTTTGCCCTGCCATTAATAGAGCAATTCCGGGAAAGGAAACCAACGCGCAATAGGTATGTTAAAACATTAGTACTGGTACCTACACGGGAATTGGCTTTGCAGGTGGCTACCGTTTTTCAAAGCTTTAGCTTGTATTTAGGTAATCGGGTTAAAACACTGGCTGTGTTCGGTGGCGTTAGTATCAATCCGCAGATGAAGTCCATGAGTGGTACCGATATATTGGTTGCTACTCCAGGTCGCTTACTTGATTTGATAGAAAACAAGGCCGTTCATCTCTCCGAAGTAGAAGTATTAGTGCTGGATGAAGCCGATAAAATGCTGAATCTAGGCTTTGCAGAGGAGATGGACCGAATTTTTGCCTTGCTGCCTCCTAAACGGCAGAACCTGCTTTTCTCTGCTACCCTGGCCGATGACATAAAAGCTATAAAAGCAAAATTACTCCGTAACCCTGTTGTTATTTCAATCTCATCAGATACTGATGAGACGCAGGTAGAATTGATTAAACAAGTTGCTTACCGGGTTACTCCCGAGCAAAAAGGACCATTCCTACGCTACCTGATTAAACAGCAAAACATGGAGCAGGTGCTAGTGTTTGTGTCCAGTGTCCGGAATGCTGATAACCTGGTAGTAAAGCTGAACAAAAACGGATTGGAAGCAATGGCTTTGCATGGTGAAAAAAGTCAGGGAGCCAGGACCGAAGCGTTACGGCGATTTAAAGCGGGTCTGGTGCGGATATTGGTGGCTACAGATCTGGCCTCACGGGGAATTGACATCCAGTTTCTGCCCTTTGTTATTAATTATGATTTACCCCGGTCGCCTAAAGACTATGTACACCGGATTGGCCGGACAGGCCGGGCTGGGGCTTCTGGTGAGGCCATCTCCCTTATAACCCCAGAAGATGAGCATCATTTTAAAATTATCCAGAAAAAAATGAAACGTTTAGTAGAAACGCACGAAACTGCGGATGTAAATCTGCAGGGCTTCTAAATAAAATGATAAGATAAAATCCAAATAAGTTTTAGGCTTTAATATCAAAATTAGGTTATTAGCTTCTTTCCCCAGATTATATCTTAAGTTTACTTTACTTCTGCTTACAAGTAGCCCAGGTTTACCTGTTAAAAATTGAACTTGGGAATGTATGCAAAAACAGCAGAATGCAACGCTGGTGCGTGTCTATACATTGATTCTTTTATGGTTTTCTGAAATGCAAAGGACCGGCCATATTATTCCTTAATTAATATCTTTTTTATCTCCTTTTAGCAAGCTATCTCTGAAACCAGAAGTTTGATTCACTAAGTACCTCTACGAAAGCCCATATCTGTAGTGAGGTTTATAATAGTTATTTATCCCATTTTTCAATAATATAGATAGTTTCCTTTGCCGGTTGAAACAAACTGGTATAAAACTCCTATACCGGAAAATATAACTATGGAAAATAAAATTATTGTTGGACCCATTTTAGGATTTAGAGGGATGCAGGATGGCAGCTGGTGTACGTCTGCCTTACTAGTTACGCAGGGCAATAGTAATCCGCCACATCTTACTTACACTTCTACAAATGCAACGGAGGTAGCAGCAACGCCAGTTTTATTAAAGCAATTTGAAAATAATTTTTGTTGGCGGATGGACTGGTCGGTGCGTCAAACAGAGGAAGAACAACAAGTAGAATATACGGTAAACAGGTTAAGTACCTTTCGGTATGTTGTTCCGGGGCAGAAAAATCGCTTTCGAATTTGTTATGGTTCGTGTTTTGGTGTGTCAATTCAGAAAGATATAAATAAGGTTCGTAACAAAAATAAAATGTGGAAAGTCCTGGCGCAAGTACATCAGGAAGAGCCATATCACCTGTTTTTTCTGGGAGGGGACCAAATTTATTCTGACCAGGTCTGGGATTTTGTGGAGCCCCTTAAAAAGTGGTTAAGTAAAAAGTTGAAAAAACGCTTACTGGAGCCGTTTACTCCAGATATGGAGCAACAGGTAAACCAATTTTATTTCAAACTTTATATTCAGATTTGGAGCCAGAAAAGACCTGCCGCTATTTTAAGCCAAATTCCAACCCTCATGATGTGGGATGACCATGATATTTTTGATGGTTGGGGCTCTTATATGCCGAAACAGCAAGCCTGTGCTGTATTTCAGGGGGTTTATAAAATAGCCCGTGAGAACTTCCGGCTTTTTCAATTACAGGCAAATGATGAATTTAATTTAGAAAGGGCCACAATATTGGGGGCAGATGGTTTTACTTATGCTTACCAATTAGGAGAATTAGCATTAGTGGCGTTGGATTTGCGTTCGGAACGGACCCAGAATCGGGTAATGCTGCCAGAAACGTGGGAACGATTACATGGATGGTTAGATAAAATAAAAAACCACCAGGCTAATGAGCATAACTCAGATAAACGGTGCAGGCATTTGCTGGTTATGTCTGGTATTCCCATTGTAAATGCTGATTTAACCTTATTGGAAACTGCTTTAAACATTAAGCCGGGGCACCAAAGAATGGAAGATGATTTACGGGATCAATGGCTCAGTAAAGCCCACCAGCAGGAACGTTTGCAGTTTATTCGAAAGTTGTTTGTATTCTCCCAGGAAGCTGCCTGCCGGGTTACAATTATTTCCGGGGATGCGCATGTTGCTTTTACAGGCATATTACAATCCCATAAAGAATCTGGTTCGGTTCCAGAGGCCACCATAATCAACCAGTTTACCTCTTCGGCTATGGTTAATTTACCACCTCCAGCTTTGGTTATTTACATGATGGAAAAATTATTAGCTGGTAAAAGAGAAATATTAGATAAAGAAATTACCGCCCATTTATCTAAGTTTCCGGGAGCATCCCGGCGAATTATTAGTGCCCGTAATTTTTTATCACTTTCTATAGATGAACAGGCAAAACTTAAAGCCGAGTGGTTTGTAGAAGGCATGGAGAAACCGTTTACCAAGGAGGTTTATCCGGTGGGGGCTCGTTCTGCTTAATACCTTATCGTTCTAGTTAGATAAATGGGCGTAAAAAAGTAAACCCTTCCAATCACTTTATTAGGTATTAGCCACTTTTATTCTGTCTATTTATATATTTATTTGTTCCTCCTTTTTACTTAATAATTTATTTAAAGGCTACAAACCACTTTCAAGATCAAAAAAAGATTTATAAAGTTGATTTTACGATAATTTGAAATTCTCAGTGTTTTTATTTTTTGGTTAGGGTAAGAAGGATAGGAGAGAAGACAAAATATTTAATCTAACTGGTTTTGTCGGAATCGCCACAGAGACTAAAAATAAATTGCTGATTTAGGTGGGTGTTGTAAGTAGTTTAAGCCAGTAAAAAGAAGTAAAAATTAAAGAGGATTTTGAATAAGTAAATAAAAAAGAGCCATAGGTATTAACTATGGCTCTTTTTTAGCAAAAGAGGATTATCCCCGGTTATACAAATGGGTCCATTCCTTTAGCGTATTTTCAGCTTGTTGGTTAAGTTGACCGGGAATTAACCGCCAGCCCCAGTTCCCATCAGCGGCACCAGGAGTATTCATGCGTCCCTGCTCATCAATACCTAAAACATCCTGCAGCGGCAATATGGCGGTTTTGGCTACAGAAGCATAGGCCAGGCGGGCAAATACCCAGTTAATATCATGTTCACTTAATCCCCGACCTACATAATGCTCAATCTGCTGGTGATATTTATGGCCTTCCTGGCGGTACCAGCCCAAAGTTGTATTGTTATCGTGGGTGCCGGTGTAAGCGATAAAGTTTCGGGCATAATTATGCGGTATGTAATCATTCTGAGGCATTTCATCGCCAAAAGCAAACTGCAGTATTTTCATACCCGGTAAGTTAAAATCATCGCGCAATTTTAAAACCAGATCATTTATTTCACCTAAGTCTTCGGCTACAAATGGCAAACTTCCCAGTTCCTTCTCCACAAAGGTGAAGAAATCATTTCCTGGTCCAATTTTCCATACCCCGTTTTTAGCAGTACTCTCACCAGCTGGTACTTCCCAGTAGTCGGCAAATGCCCGGAAATGGTCTAGACGCACAATGTCGTATAATTCCATATTCTTGCGCAAGCGGCCAATCCACCAGTCATAGTTGCGATCTTTCAGCACGTCCCACTTAAATACTGGCATCCCCCAAAGCTGACCATCGTCTGAAAAGGAATCGGGTGGTACACCGGCCACACCGGTCATGTTGCCTTCCTCGTCGAGTGCGAATATAGCCTGGTCACCCCATACATCTACCGAGTCGTAGGAAATGTAAAATGGCATATCGCCAAATAACTGGATGTTGCGGTTGTTGCAATAAGTGCGCAGGCGTTTCCACTGCTTCGTGAAAATAAACTGAATCCATTTAATCTTTTCAATAGTTTCAGCATGTTCATCAGCTAGTTTTTCTAAGGCTTCCGGATCACGTTTTTTATATTCTTCCGGCCACTGGAACCAGGCAGCACCATTGTGTTGGCCTTTTAATACCATATATAAGGCAAAATCATTCAGCCAAGCTCCTTCAGTCAGACAAAAATCAACAAACTGTGACTGTAGGGTAGGGAAGTCACCGGATTTGAAGGTGACAAATGCTTTATCCAACAATTCATCTTTTACTCGTTTAGTAGCCTCATAGTCTACAGAACCTGTTTGCGGAAGATGGTATTGAGGTAACTCTGATTCTTGCAATAGACCTTCCTTGGCCAGTACCACCGGGCTAATAAGTAATGGATTCCCAGCCCGGCTTGATATGGAGCTATAAGGGGAATACCCCTGACCTTGCTCTACCGGATTGAGAGGTAACAATTGCCAGTACTTCTGATTAGAGCGATGTAGGAAATCAGCAAATTCCCGAGCCTGCGGACCCATATCACCAATGCCAAACGCAGATGGCAAAGAGGTAATGTGCATTAAAATACCGGCGCCACGTTCGTTAACTGCTTGTAGCTTAAGTAAAGCCAGTGGTACTGTATTAAATAATTCTCTTACGTGCAGTTCGTGCGCATATTGGCCGGTGGTGCGCAGGAGCATATTTGTCCAATCGGCAGGGGCGTCTTCGGGTAGTACTACTTTGGTATCTTTCCAATCAATAGCCAAAACATCCACCCCTTGTTCCTGGCATAATTGTGCTACATGGAGGGGAACTACCGTAACGTACCAGGTACGGAGGTGCTTCCGGGCAAAAGCCAGCACGTATTCGCTATACTCACCTTCTACTTCTAACGGAATGTAATCTCCTTTCTGGAATAAATCAGCATTGTTGCGCCTTTCTGTTAATAAGTTACGAGTTAGCCATAGCTTAATACGGGCATCATACCGGTTCTCCCAAAGCTCTTCCCATAGCCGGTCATACCGGTTCAGGTCGTATTCATCCAGTTCTTCTAAATAACGAAGCCTTTTTTCGTAATCTACCTTGCGGCGGTTATCAGGGTCTACTAAGCTTAAATCCCATAGTTCGGTACCTTGGTAAGTATCCGGTACGCCCGGGCAGGTAAACTTGAGTAATACCTGCGATAAAGAATTAATAATGCCAAAATCAGCTACTTTTTTATGGATGGGCTCAAAGCTTTGCCAGAAAGCTGATTGTTTATCCTGTAGTTTGGTGGCGAAGCTTTGAGCTGCTTTTTCGTATGCTTCGTTAGGGGAAGTCCAGTTAGAATTTATTTTAGCCTCCCGTAAGGCTTTTTGGATATACTCTTCCATCCGTGGGCCGCAGTTGTCCTCATCTTGCCCGGGCATCGGATAGGCTCCCAATAACGTTTGGTAAATAAAATATTCATCGTTTACTTCTGGCTTATTTTCTGTTTTCAGGTCGGCTGTTAACTTTTGCCACTCCTGTACTTTTTTCACCCATTCTTCTGGTAAATCAGTGATCACATTTAAACGAGCCCGTACGTCTTCTCCGCGTTTAGTATCGTGGGTAGAGGTGGTATTAATTGCCAGCGGCCAGTGTTTTTGCCGGTGCAGCATGGCTTCATGAAATTCTGATAAAGTATTAAAGCCAAAGGCTTCCGGAGAATCGCCTACTTCATTATGGCCTGCAAACCGGTTGTAGGTGTACATTAACGTATCCTCAACACCTTTTGCCATTAAAGGGCCACTAAATTGCATCAAGCGCTGATAAAATTTAGTTGCCCGCTCGTTGTAACCCTGGTCACCGGTTTGGGTATTTTCTATGATGACTTTTTGCAGTAAATCTACTGCCGGAGTTACTTCTGGTTTCCGGGTCCGGATATGTTCTAGAATTTTTTTAACCTCAGTTGTTTCTGTTTCGTCCAAGGGTAGCGCATTTCCATAATACCGGTAAACAGGGCACTGGATTAAGAATTCACCTATAGCACCTTTTAAAATTTCCGGATCAACAGCACTTGGTTCATTTTCATTCAGCAGGTTTAATTCCAGAAATAGTGAGTTCAGGTTGTCTAACTCGCCTCCCATGTGCGCAGCTAAAATATGAGCTTTTTTATCATGAATTTGCTCCTGCACTTCGGCTCCTGCACCTACCAGGTCGTGGTAAAACTGCGTAAAAGTTTCTTCTGCTTTTTTGTTTGTGAAAACGTTATTCACGGTGGCCAGAAATTCATAACCCGTGGCTCCCTGAATAGGCCAGCTATGGGGCATATCCTCCCCAGGTTCCAGAATTTTTTCTACTACAATGTAGGCTTCCTCGCCCATCAAAGCTCTTAAATCGTCCAGATAGCTACTGGGGTCATAAAGTCCGTCAATGTGATCGATTCTAACCCCCTGAAATACACCATCATCCTGTAAGGCTTTAATAAACTGGTGATAGGTTTGGAATACTTCCGGATCCTGAATATTTAAACAAATCAGGCCGTTTACAGTAAAGAAACGACGGAAATTAATCTGGTAATCTGTTTCTTTCCAGGAACACAACCGGTAAGCTTGTTCATCAGCAATTTGGCTTAACCGTTCCGGGTCATTATTAATGGCTTCTAAAGCTTTTTCAATTCCTGTTTTAACAGCTTCATTTTTCATTAAACCAGCTAAAGATTGCTGAAAATCTGCAAAACCATTGCTAAAAGCAGTAGCCTCTTCTGTGTTGTGCAGGCTTTCCAATGTTTGCAAGGCCTGTTGAATGGCCTGAGATTGTTCGCCGGCGCCTAATATAGTAGCATAGGAACGGGGACCTACCGGGTAGGCGCTATCGTAATATTTTAAGACCAATTTTTGCTGCGCTTCGTCGTAAGCTAACTTTAGCTCCCCATTCTTAATTACTTCCTCCAGGTCTGCGCCCAGGAAAGGTACCATTATGCGGCCTTGCAGGGATTGGTTGTTCCAGGCTATATCAAAAAATTTAGCATATTCCGATTGTGGCCCTTTCTCCAGTACATCCATTAGCCAGGTATTATTTGGATGGAAGGCCATATGGTTGGGTACAATATCCTGTAACCAGTTTATACCATTTTCTTTTAAGAGGCGGCTGTATTCACGTAATTGCTCCTCGGTACCAATTTCCGGATTAATCCGATGCGGGTTTACGCCGTCGTAGCCGTGTGTACTACCCGGAGTAGCCTCGAATATGGGAGAGGCATAAACAGTACTTACTCCTAGTTTTTGTAAATATGGAATTACTTTTTCGAAGTCTTCGAAGGTAAATTCTTTATGAAATTGAAATCTATAGGTAGTTACGGGGTTATTCATAGATAAATAGTTTCCTAAATTATTAAGCAGTATCTATACTGTAATTGCAAGAATAGGTTTAGCAGAAAAAACTAACATTTAAGTCTTTAGAAGGAGAAGTAGAGGAAAACGTTTTTTTAACTTTATTTCCCTCATGATTTCTTAAAAGTTCACCTTTGCCTTAGTATCATCCTGTTAAAAATTAGGTCAGGGTTAGATTAAATTTTTATTTAAATAAGGCTGAACCAGGTCCTGTTAAGAAAAAATCCCCACTTCATCAGGTGGGGATTTTTGGTTACAATTTTTAGGCGTTGGTATACATTAGAAAGGACTCTGGACCTAAAACAATAGTTGCTCCAGCTTCTACTGTATCTGGACCATCAGCATTTCCCCTCCATTCCGGTGCACCAGAATCCAACAGCTTCTTACTTTGTTTTATGAAGCTAGGTACAGTTATCTTTTGTTCTTCCTGTGAAAAATTCATAAAGCAAGCAATATGCTCAGCATCGTGCCACCGGTGTAAAATCAACGTTTTTTGATTTTCCATTGCTTCCACTTCCAGGTTGTGGCGGTTTAGGTTCTTTAAAGCTGATAGCTCCCGACGCAGTTTTAACAAGGTTTGGTACCACTTAAACATAGTTTGGTGCGGTTCCTGGTTTAGCAAATCCCATTGCAGTTTCGATTCGTTAAAAGTTTCTTCTGCTACCGGATCCGGCGCTTCTCCTTCGGCATGGAACGCTGCAAATTCTTCTTTACGTCCTTTACGTACTGCCTCCGCTAATTCCGGATCGGTGTGGCTTACAAAATACAGAAAAGGATGTGGTTCGCTATATTCTTCCCCCATCCATAGCATGGGGAGGTAAGGGCTTACCATAACAGCACCAGCCAATAATTTCTGCATATCAAAGCTAGTCAGCTGGCTTGTTCGCTCACCCAACATGCGATTGCCTACCTGGTCGTGGTTTTGAGAAAAAACTATAAATTGTTTACCTGGATTTCTCTCTGCTTTTATACCAAATGTTTTATTCCGGTGCGGCGAAAACTGCCCGTCATATACATAAGCATCTTTATAAGTTTTAGCTAAATGAGCAATACCGGTAAAATCACCATAATACCCCGTGTTTTCACCAGTGGCAGTTACCCGTAAGGCATGATGGAACTCATCAATCCACTGGGCATCCATGCCAAAGCCTTGTTCCTCCAGCGGGTTAATAAACCGGTTGTCGTTCAGGTCCAATTCCACAATCATGTAATGGGTGCGGCCAGTTTCCTGCATTAACTGATTTACAAACTGTTTCATTTCCCGCAGAATATGGGTTGGGCTAAAGTCTTTAATGGCATGAACCGCATCCATCCGAACCGCATCAATATGGAAATCGCGGAACCACATGAGCAGGTTCTCTATAAAATACCGCCGCACCCCATCGCACCAGGCATCATCAAAATTTAAAGCCGGGCCCCAGGGTGTATTGTATTTATCTGTAAAGTAGTGCCCATAAACTCCCAGATAATTTCCTTCTGGCCCCAAATGGTTATATACTACATCCAGAATAACGGCTATACCTTTCTGATGGCAGACATCAACCAGGTGCTTTAAGCCTTCAGCGCCACCGTAAGAATCCTGCACGGCATACGGAAATACGCCATCATACCCCCAGTTGCGGCTACCCGGGAATTGGGCCACCGGCATAATTTCAATAGCATTTACCCCTAATTCCTTCAGGTAATCCAGTTTTTCTTCCAGGGCGGCAAAAGTGCCGGTTGGGGTAAAAGTACCGGTATGGAGTTCATATAATACATAGTCTTCCAGCGGAATATTCTGCCAATTCTCATCCGTCCAGTTAAAAGCTTTTACATCCAGGGCCTGCGAATTACCATGCACGCCTTCCGGCTGAGATACCGAGGAGGGATCGGGGTATTCCTGATCTCCATCCAGCACAAACTGATACAAGTCGCCGGGTTTTAATTTCTCGGTAGTGGTGGTCCAGTATCCAAACTCTTCTTTGGTTAAGGCTATTCGGGTGTTATCTTGCTGTAACCGGATTTCCAGTTTTTCTGCTTTGGGAGCCCAAACCTCCACCACGGCCTCGCCGTTCCCGTTAAAATTAACGCCTAATTGTCTTTCCTTTACGCTTATTGCCTTCATTATTCTGCTGCTTTTTCCAATGGGTTTTTTAACACCACTACGGAACGGGTTTCAACCGTAATAGTTTGACTTGCTTCATATAATTCGGCCTGATCTCCAACCTGGTCTTCAAATGTATCTAACACTTTAAACCAGTTTTTACCATATTTTTCTCCAGGTAATTTATAATCCATTGGGTGGTGGGAGGCATTAAAGATAATATAGAAGGAATCATCCAGAATTTTTTCTCCCTGTGGTCCCCGAGTACGTACCCCATATCCGTTCAAATAAACAGCCAAGCATTTTGCATGGTCTTCGTTCCAATGTTCTTCTCCCATTGGAGAACCATCTGGTAAGAACCAGGCAATATCTTCGGTTTCTAGGCCATGAATAGGTTGACCTTGGAACCACCGCCGCCGCCGGAAAACCGGGTGATCTTTCCGCAAGTGGATTAACTTTCGGGTAAATTCTAATAATCCCGTATCAGCTTTATCCCAGTTTAGCCACGAAATTTCATTATCCTGGCAATAAGCATTGTTATTACCGCCCTGGGTACGGCTTATCTCATCGCCGGCCACCAACATCGGAACACCTTGCGAGAGGAATAAAGTAGTTAAAAGATTACGTTTTTGGCGGTCACGCAAAGCGTTTATTTCCGGATCATCGGTTGGTCCTTCTGCTCCACAGTTCCAGGAACGGTTGTGGCTTTCGCCATCATTGTTATTTTCGCCGTTGGCTTCGTTGTGCTTCTCATTGTACGATACTAAATCGTGCATGGTAAAACCATCGTGGGCGGTAATGAAGTTGATACTGGCAGTTGGCCGGCGGTAATCGTCTAAATAAAGATCAGAAGAACCCGTAAATCGTTGCGCAAATTCAGCTAACATACTGTCTTCGCCACGCCAGTAGTCGCGCATACAATCCCGGTATTTACCGTTCCATTCCGTCCAGCCCGGAGGAAAGCCGCCCACCATATAGCCTCCTTCACCAATATCCCAAGGTTCAGCTATTAATTTTACTTGCGAAATAATTGGGTCCTGGTGGATAATATCAAAGAAGGAACTTAGCCGATCTACTTCGTGGAGTTCCCGAGCCAGTGTTGAAGCTAAATCGAAACGGAACCCATCTACGTGCATTTCCAGAATCCAGTAACGCAGGCTGTCCATTATCAGACGGAGTACGTTAGGCAGATTTGCGTTAAGGGTATTACCGGTACCGGTATAATCCATGTAGTAACGCTGGTTGTCTTCCATTAGCCGGTAGTAAGAGGCATTGTCTATTCCTTTAAAGGAAAGAGTGGGTCCTAATTCGTTTCCTTCGCCGGTAGTAAGAGGCATTGTCTATTCCTTTAAAGGAAAGAGTGGGTCCTAATTCGTTTCCTTCGCCGGTAGTAAGAGGCATTGTCTATTCCTTTAAAGGAAAGAGTGGGTCCTAATTCGTTTCCTTCGCCGGTAGTAAGAGGCATTGTCTATTCCTTTAAAGGAAAGAGTGGGTCCTAATTCGTTTCCTTCGCCGGTAGTAAGAGGCATTGTCTATTCCTTTAAAGGAAAGAGTGGGTCCTAATTCGTTTCCTTCGCCGGTAGTAAGAGGCATTGTCTATTCCTTTAAAGGAAAGAGTGGGTCCTAATTCGTTTCCTTCGCCGGTAGTAAGAGGCATTGTCTATTCCTTTAAAGGAAAGAGTGGGTCCTAATTCGTTTCCTTCGCCGGTATGGTTATATACTACATCCAGAATTACTTCTATTCCGGCTTTATGAAACTCTTTTACCATATTTTTAAATTCAATGACCTGCTGGCCTAAAGCGCCACTGCTGGAATACCGTACATCCGGAGCAAAAAAGCCAATGGTATTATACCCCCAGTAGTTGGCAAGCCCTTTATCTTCCAGAATACTATCGTTCACAAAGTGATGCACTGGCATTAGTTCAATGGCTGTAATGCCTAATTCTTTCAGGTACTTAATAGTAACCGGATGAGCTAATGCGGCATAGGTTCCCCGTATCTCTTCCGGAATTTCGGGATGCATTTTTGTAAAGCCTTTTACATGGGTTTCGTAAATAATGGATTGGAAGTAGGGGTATTTCGGAGCTGTGTCACCTTCCCAATCAAAGTTGGGATCTATTACTACAGCTTTTGGAATATACGGAGCACTATCTTCGTCATTAAAGCTTAAATCAGCGTCTTCATGACCCATTTGGTAACCAAATAGGGAATTATGCCATTTGATAGTACCCGATATAGCCTTGGCATATGGGTCTAGCAAAAGTTTATTGGGATTAAAGCGGTGGCCATTATTAGGATCAAAAGTGCCATGAACCCGGTAACCATATAATTGACCGGGTTTTATGTCCGGGAGGTACGCATGCCAGATTTGGTGTGACCGCTCAAACATTTTAATACGATGGGTTTCTGTCTGGTCTTCAGTTGAGTTGAAAAGGCATAAATCTACATCTGTAGCATTTTGGGCAAAAAGGGCAAAGTTTACGCCATTACCATCCCAGGTGGCACCCAAGGGGTAGGGGGTACCCGGATATACTTTTAAATCCATAAATATCTTTTAAAAATTATAGCAAAGAAAAATTAGTGTATAAGGAAAAATTTTACTTGTCCCTTTACGCATAAATATTCAATATGATATATGTTGGATAAAGATATTATAAAGTATTTGCCTCTTATTTGGGTTAAAAGAAAACTGAATTAGTATTAATTTTGTTAGGAGGTGTGAAAAAATGAATTTTCGGAGGCGATCGTATATATTTATTAATTAGAATATAACTAGACTACTTCAGAAAATCTTCAGAATTAAAGGTTATAATACAATTTTTTAAATGCTTTTGTTTCTTTACTGGTTAAAACAAGATCATAAGATTTAAAAAGTATAAAAAACATTATGAAATATAGAATTTATTGATATTTTTGTAAAAAGTATTTTACTTTTAAAAAAAGAGCAGTAAAGAAGGAACGAGGGGGAAATTTGAAAGAAATTTTTTTTAACATAATTCAACCTAAAGACATGGTAAGAAAGTGGGCTTCCTTTTTCTTATTTTGCTTCTTAATTCATACACTGGTATTTGCTTTCTTCCCTAGAAAACATTTAGCAGACAGGTTGCCTTATGCCCTTATTAATGAAACCCTAACAGAAGATATTGAAGAAGAAGAAATACTGGAGGAACCAGAATATTTTGCCCAACACATACTTCTGGAAATTATGGACTTATCAGAAGAGTTTAGTGATATGGGGCAGTCCAATTTCCATCTGAAGCCCAACCGTTTCTATTCTTCCCTGGCTCTTGGTGTTTACTTTTTTTTAAAAGCCCACTATTTTTTATTTCAGGAATCACAGGAGGAGAAACCATCTCCAACTTACAGTGGTATCCTCAATTTATTACCTGAGTATTATTCCTTCCTGTTTCGGCTCACTCCTTTTTAATCCAGTTCCAGGGCTATTTCATAGCCTAGTATTCCCATTTTATTATTCCCGATTTTAACCTTTAGAGGTTAAATCTGCTTGCGCTATTCTGACACTATTGTCGCAATTCCTTAGCGTTTAAAAATTTAATTATGAATAATTTAGAAAAATTTAACTGGATATTTAATTTAGTGATAGGTGCCTTTGTGTTTGGTTGCACCGCCAACGGACAAACCGATAAAAAGCTCACCTCCCCGCCAAGTATGCCGGTTACCCGGGTTGTTACCAAAGATACGTTGTTGCACCAGGATTATGTAGCCGATGTTCAGGCATCTAAGCACGTGGAAATGCGGGCTAGAGTGACTGGGTATTTAGAAAATATTTTGGTAGATGAGGGGCAGATGGTAAAAAAAGGTCAGCCGCTTTTCCGCATAAACCCAACTGAATATAAGGCAGAGGTAGACAAAGCCAAAGCTAATTTAAACAGTGCTATTGCCGAAGCAAAAGGTTTTGAAGTAGAAGTAGAGCAGGTAAAGCTTTTAGTTAACAAAAAAGTGATTTCTGCCTCTGAATTAAAAATGGCTCAATCTAAATTAGGAGCAGCAAAGGCCAGAATAGAAGAAGCCCGATCTGCTTATAACAATGCGGCCACCCGCTTAACTTATACTTATATAAGAGCTCCTTTTGCTGGTGTTATTGACCGGATTCCGCTAAAAGTAGGTAGTTTGATAGATGAAGGAACCTTACTGACCACTATTTCTGATCTGGAAAATGTATTTGTTTACTTTAAAATTTCAGAAAAAGAATACTTAAATTATGTAAAGTCAAAAGATAAAGGTAATTCCAGCAGCAACATTGTAGAACTTATTCTGGCGGATGGATCTACCTACCCTTTAAAAGGGAAAATAGAAACCATGGATGGCATATTTGAATCTAATACCGGTTCCATTGCTTTCCGAGCTAAATTTCCTAATAGAAAACAACTACTAAAGCACCATTCTTCGGGTATGGTACGGCTTACCAGTGAGGTGGATGATGCTTTAATTATACCACAAAAAGCCGCAATAGAAATTCAGGATAGAAACTTTGTTTATGTGGTGGATAAGAATAATCGCGTAAAAATTAGAAGTTTCAAACCTAAAAATAGGTTGTCTCATTTTTATATAGTTGAATCTGGCTTACAAGCGGGAGAACAGGTAGTTTACGAAGGTGTTCAGGACTTAAAAGATGGAACGGTTATTAAGCCGGTACAAGTCCCAATGGATAGCATTTTCGCAGCAGCTTACTAGCCTGTAGATGGATTGGTGTTTGAAAGGCAAGTGAATTTTCGGATTCGCCTGCTATTTGTTTGGCTTTTAGATTCAAGATAAAAATGTTAAAAATGTTCATTGAGCGACCGGTGCTATCACTGGTTATATCGCTCTTCATTACTTTTTTGGGTATTCTGGCCCTATTTAATTTACCTGTTACTTTATTCCCGGAAATTGTTCCGCCTTCGGTGTCGGTTACGGCCAAATATACGGGTGCCAATGCCGAGGTATGTACCAAGGCCGTTGCCACACCGCTGGAGAGAGCCATAAACGGGGTACCCGGCATGACATACATGTCTTCGGTAACGGGTAACAATGGTATTACAATCATTCAGGTTTCATTCGAAGTTGGTACTGACCCGGATCTAGCGGCAGTAAACGTGCAGAACCGGGTTATGACGGTAATTGACGAATTACCGGAAGAAGTTATCAAAGCAGGGGTAAGTACAGAGAAAGAGGTAAACAGTATGTTGCTTTACCTGAACCTGATGAGTGACGACCCAAAGGCTGACGAACGGTTTGTATACAATTTTGCAGATATTAATATTCTCCAGGAATTAAAACGGATTGAAGGAGTAGGTTTCTGCGAAATCATGGGTTCTAAAGATTACTCTATGCGGGTTTGGTTAAAGCCAGACCGTTTAGCAGCCTATAAAGTATCTACGGATGAAGTTATTAATGCCATTCGGGCTCAAAACCTGGAAGCTGCTCCCGGTAAAGCGGGTGAAAGCTCCGGACAGGATGCGCAAATGCTGCAATACGTTTTAAAGTACACGGGTAAATTTAATGAACCAGAACAGTACAAAAACCTGGTAATCCGGGCAAATGAAGATGCTTCCGGCTCTGTTTTACGCTTAAAAGATGTAGCGGATGTTGAATTCGGTTCCTTTGATTATGGTATGGTTTCTAAAACAGACGGAAAACCATCTGCTTCCATCATGATTAAGCAGCGCCCGGGTTCTAATGCAAAAGAAGTAATTGCTAATATCAAAACCCGGATGGCGGAGCTTCAGGGCTCAAATTTCCCGCCAGGTATGAAATATAATATTGCCTATGATGTTTCCCGATTCCTGGATGCCTCTATGCACGAGGTATTCCGGACTTTAATTGAAGCATTTATCCTGGTATTTATTGTCGTATTTGTTTTCCTGCAGGATTTCCGTTCTACTTTAATTCCGGCCTTAGCTGTACCGGTTGCGCTTATAGGTAGCCTTTTCTTTATGCAGATGTTTGGGTTCTCTATTAATATGTTAACCTTGTTTGCCTTAGTGCTAGCCATTGGTATTGTAGTAGATAATGCCATTGTAGTAGTGGAAGCCGTGCACGCAAAAATGGAGGAAAAGCACATGTCGCCGAAGGAAGCTACGCTGGAGTCAATGAACGAAATCAGTGGAGCGATTGTGGCCATCACCCTGGTAATGTCGGCGGTGTTTGTTCCGGTTGCATTCATGACTGGTCCAGTTGGCGTTTTTTATCGCCAGTTTTCTTTAACACTAGCCGTTTCTATTGTTATATCGGGTATTAATGCTTTAACTCTTACGCCAGCACTATGTGCATTAATGTTAAAAAATAACCACGGTAAAGAAAAGAAAAACGGCCCTCTACAACGCTTCTTTAACAAATTTAACTTTGGTTATGGAAAAGTAGAAAATTCTTATCGGGGATTGGTAGCCCGTATAGCCGGCCGCAAAGCTGTTACGGTGGGTATGCTGCTAGTATTCTTTGGTGCTACTTTTGGTTTAGGTAAAATATTGCCTACCAGTTTTATTCCGGTAGAAGACCAGGGAATGATTTATGTAAACGTAGTAACCCCGGTTGGAGCAACTGTAGAGCGTACTGATTATGTATTAGATAGAATTGAGCAGGCGTCTCAGAAAATTGGATCGGTAGAATCTGTATCTACCCTGGCAGGTTATAGCCTTTTAACTGAATCGGCGGGAGCTTCTTACGGGATGGGTATGATTAACCTGAAGAGTTGGGATGACCGTGAAGAATCAGTGGATGATGTTATTGCTATGTTGCAGGAGCAAACCAAAGATTTAAAATCAGCTAAAATCATGTTTTTCTCGCCGCCCACCGTGCCTGGTTTTGGTAACTCGGCTGGTATGGATATGCGGTTACAGGACAGGAGGAGAGATGGCGATTTGCAGGAAGCTTCCAAAGTTACGAATCAATTTATCGAAGCTATTCAGAAATCTCCGGTAATTGATGATGGCGCCTATACCATGTTCGACCCTAATTTCCCGCAGTACATGATTCATGTGGATCAGGATATGGCGGCCAAACAAGGGGTGACTATTGAAAATGCTATGGGTACCTTACAGACCTTAATGGGAAGTTATTATGCTTCTAACTTTATTCGGTTTGGTATGATGTATAAGGTAATGTTACAGGCTGGCCCGGATTACCGCACTAAACCGGAAGATGTACTAAACATGTTTGTGAAGAATAACCGGGGAGAAATGGTGCCATTTTCTACTTTTATTAAGTTAGAAAGGGTTTACGGTCCAGAGCAGATTACCCGGTACAACATGTATTCCTCTCCAATGGTGGCGCTGGAGCCTGATAATGGGTACAGTAGTGGAGATGTTATCAAGGAGGTGCAGCGCATTGCCCAGGATGTATTACCAGATAACTTCACTTATGTATGGTCAGGTATGGCTCGGGAGGAAATTCTTTCGGGTGACCAGACGACAATCATATTTGTTATCTGTTTAATATTCGTTTACATGTTGCTGGCTGCACAATACGAAAGCTTTTTGTTACCACTCCCGGTAATTTTATCCTTGCCTACTGGTATTTTCGGAGCTTTCATGTTCTTAAAATTCCAGGGGTTGGAAAACAATGTGTATGCCCAGGTGGCCCTGGTAATGCTTATTGGTTTGTTAGGTAAAAATGCTATTCTAATTGTAGAATTTGCTATTCAGCGTAACAAAGAAGGCCTTTCAGTTTTACAAGCAGCGGTGGAGGGAGCGGCTTCTCGTTTCCGGCCAATCCTGATGACTTCGTTTGCTTTTATAGCAGGTTTATTGCCTTTGTGTTTTGCAGATGGGGCCGGTGCCATGGGTAACCGATCTATTGGAACAGCTGCGGCAGGAGGGATGCTTATTGGTACTTTATTCGGGGTAGTTCTGATTCCGGGACTATATGTATTGTTTGCCAGCATAGGCAAAAAGAAAAACAATAAGAAAAAGCAGCCCGCTCAGGAATCATCATATCCACTTGTAAAAGAAGAAATTTATAATGTTAATTAATAAATATATATTAAATTCTCTAGTTAGTCTTATTCTTTTAAGTTTGGTAGGAGCCTGTAAAGTGGCTCCTCCGGTTGCCTTACCCCAAACCAAACAAGTACCCAACAGTTTTGGCGGAGCGACTGATTCGGTTAGTATTGGTGCTATCTCCTGGAAAAAGTTTTTTACCGATCCTAACCTGGTTAATTTAATTGATACGGCCTTACAGCAAAATCCGGATTTACAGATGGCCGTGCAACGGATTGAAATGGCACGAGCAAATGTGATGTTGAGCCGGGGCGCTTTTCTGCCAGGTATACAAGGCGTAGCATCTGCCTCCGTAGATAGGTATGGTGAATATACCATGACCGGAGTAGGTAATTATGATACCAATAAATCTCCTAATATAAATCGGGATCAGCGGGTTACAAATCCGGTACAGGATTACCTGGTAGGGTTAAGAAGTTTCTGGGAAGTTGATTTGTGGGGAAAGCTCCGTAATTACAAAAAGGCAGCATATGCCCGTTTCTTAGCTTCTGAAAAAGGCCGTAATCTAGTTCAAACGGCTTTGGTTGCCAATGTTGCCAGTATGTATTATGAGTTATTGGCTTTGGATAATGAGCTGGAAATTTTAGACCGAAATATTGAGTTGCAGCAATTAGCTGTAGAGCTTATTCAGGTGCAGAAGGCTGGAGGTAGAGCTACCGAATTGGCTGTTCAGCAATTTAGAGCACAGTTACTCAATACCCGTAGTTTGCAGGCTATGAAACAACAGGAAATTGTGGCAATCGAAAACCAGTTAAATTCTATGTTAGGCCGGTTTCCGCAACCCATCAACCGGGGATTACCTTTAAATCAGCAGGTACTGCCCGCTAATTTACAAGTGGGTATTCCGGTAAACTTATTAAGCCGTCGGCCAGATATTCAGCAGGCAGAGTTAGAATTAATAGCCGCTAAAGCAAATGTAGCAGCAGTAAGAGCTTCTTTTTTGCCAGCACTTACTATTTCGCCTTATATTGGATTCAATGCTTTTAAAGCACCCTTACTTTTTGATCCGGCTTCTTTAGCCATGGGGGTATTAGGGGGAGTAACGGCGCCTATCTTTAACCAGAATATCTTAAGATCCGAATACAGAAGAAGTGCGGCCGGAAACCGGGAAGCTTTCTACGGGTACCAAAAGGCACTGCTTACCGGTTATCAGGAGGTATTAACCAGTATGCGGGGTATTGAAAACTATCGCCGGGTTGCTGATTTAAAACAGCAGGAGGTAGAAACTTTACGTAGTGCAGTGGCTACTTCCAATGATTTATTTACGGCCGGTTATGCTAATTATCTGGAAATAATTACTGCCCAGAGAGGCGTATTAGAAGCAGAGTTAGTTCTTACCGATACCAGAAAATCAATATTTCTTTCGTCTATAGACCTTTACCGGGCATTAGGCGGTGGTTGGCAATAACCAATCTTTCTGAAAAGGATAAACTTAAAAAAGCTAACAGAAGTCATTCTGTTAGCTTTTTTTATTGCCGTTATAGCAAGCTCTGTAGTTGATAAGTTATCATCAGGCAACTGAAATTCAATCTGTCAGGTAAAAGCATAAAACTATAAGTTTTACAGGCATAGCACCGGCAGTATATGATAAACTATATAGATATCTTAATTGTTATAATTTTTATATCCAGCATTTATAATGGCTGGTACCGAGGTTTTATTTTTGGTCTATTAGATTTAATCAGGTGGGTTGGTAGCTTACTTCTAGCCTTACGGTTTTATCCTTATTTGGCAAATTGGCTCAATGGTAAAACCGATTGGAGTGAGGCCTGGACTTTACCTGTTTCCTTTTTTGTAGTTGCTATTGTAGCCAGTATTTTGTTGCAAACCGCTGGTTTGTGGGTATTACGGAAGTTACCACCCGATATCCATATCCGGAAAGCTAATCATGCTCTGGGTTTAATTCCTGGTTTTATTAATGCTTTTATTACGGTTGCTATTTTATCAGTTTTACTCCTCGCTTTGCCGCTACCCGAAAGCATTGAAAAAGAAGTGCACGAAAGTAAGTTGGCCGATAAATTTGGCTCTTATACCGAAAGGTTAGAAAATGCCATGACGCCCATTTTTGATAAAGCGGTGGGGCGCACCTTAAATAATCTGACGATTCATCCGGAATCTAATAAAACAATTGCCTTACCTTATAAAGTAGCTAAATCTAAACCGCGGCCAGATTTGGAGGCAGAAATGCTGGAGATGATTAATAAGGAAAGAGCAGCAGAAGGATTAAAACCGTTAAAAATGGATACTGCCTTAACTCGGGTAGCCCGGTTGCATTCTGCCGATATGTTCCGGAGAGGGTATTTCTCGCATTATACCCCAGAGGGCAAAGATGCCTTTTACCGGATACGAAAAGGAAACGTTAAATTTATAACGGCGGGTGAAAATTTAGCATTGGCTCCTTCTTTAACTATAGCCCACGAAGGATTAATGGATTCTCCCGGCCACCGGGCCAATATTTTACGCAAGGGTTTTGGTAGGGTAGGTATTGGCGTAATGGCTGCAGGGCCCCACCGGCTCATGATGACTCAAAATTTCAGAAATTAAATTTATTTGTTTTTGCGACGCATTCTTAGCACAAATATTACAACAATGATTAGTAAAATTATCAGGGCAGGTTTCATGACACGTAGATTTAAAAATAATTTTCCAATATAAAGGTTAAAAGTTATTCTTTTGGTATTTCCACAAAAAAAGTGGTGCCTTGGCCTTCCTCACTTGTTACCCAAATGCTGCCATGGTGTAATTCTACCATGTTCTTTACAATACTTAAACCAAGCCCTACAGGTTCTTCGCCTCTGATGCCAGGTCGGCGGGCGGGTGTAAATTTTTCAAAAATGTGCGGCTGTAAATCAGCTGGAATGCCAATGCCATTATCAGTAACCTTTATCAGAACAAAGTCTTCCTCTTCTTCTAAATCAATAACAATGCTGCCCCCTTCATGAGTAAATTTATTAGCATTATGGAGTAGGTTATTTACTACCTGAATTATTTTTACTTCATCAGCAATAATATAAATTACTTCTGCTGTGTAATTAAATTTTACATTTCTTTTAAAATTAATTTCAGCACTTTTAAAGGCGTCTAGTATGTTTTGAATTTTGGGCACTAAGTTAAATCGGATTTTTCGAAGCCCTATTTCGGAAGACTCCAAAAATTCATTAGTCAGTAAATTGGTAATAAGCTTTATACTTTGTTCACAAGTTTGCTGAATGTAAGATAAAGCCTCTGATATTTTGTTGTTGTGGTAATTAAGCGATTCAGTGTCTATAACACGGGCTAAGTTTTTAATCAAATTTATAGGCCCAGACAAATCATGTGACATAGTATGTAAAACTGTATCTTTTTTATCAGCATATTTTAAAAGGGTAGCTTGGTTAACCTTTTTATTTGTTACATCTTCGGCTATACCCACAATACTTTTGGTATCGTCTTCATTTAGGATGTGGAAAGTCTGCAACGATATCCATTTAACCTTATTGCGTGGGGTCAGGTGTTTGAATTCGGTAACGAGCTGGCTCTGCTTTAAAATGCTTTTTACCCGTTTTTTTACATAATCCTGATCTTCGGGATCTATACTTGCCAGGTAAGACTCAGGATTAGTTAATAAACTACTTCTTTCAGTTTCAAAAATTTCTTCGAATGCTGGATTTATATAGCGAAGCTTTTGTGGGGCAACATCATAAATAAAGAAAGCTTTATCCATCTGTTCTACCAACTGCTCTAATATTATGCTGTTTTCCGGACTTGGTTGCAGAATCATAAGGAAGTAATCATCTTAGGTGGTACTGCCGGTTTTTACGCAAGGAAATAAATTAGGTGGAAGTTTTATAAAATAAATAGCATTTATAAAAATATGAGGCATTACGTTTGGTTCAAGCTTTCCAAATTCAGAAAGAACGAATTTTTGTTAAAAAATTTATAATATTTAATTAAAAATTTAAAATATTTAGGTTATCAAAAAAAAAAGAAGTAAATTGTAACAATCTGTAAATAAATACAGTATAAAGCTTATTACATAAACTTGTTCGTCGTTAAATTTTAAAAAGTTAAAAGTTATGAAATTAAATAGCTGGGTTGAATCAGAAAACAATAATGGGAAGGTAAAAATGAACGAGTTTGTGGAAAAAAGTGAAGCTAAAGAATCTAATTGCTTTTATGGCAGAACGTACAATGAATCTGTTCCTTTTACACAAACTAATTTTGATTCGCTGCAAAGTCTATTAGATCAAAGAAATCAATTACTGGGCTCGGTTAAATCATACGACTTAATGTAATTTCATTATTATGATTTTAAAATAAAAAAGCCTGATCAAGATCAGGCTTTTTTATTTTAAGGGAATTTTAACTGTTAGAAAAGTTCTTCTTAAAGAAGATCATCATCTTCTTCCTCTTCCCAATCCTCATCTAAAGCTTCTTCATCCGCAATATCCAGATCCAGTTCATCGATATCAACTAATTCATTTGGCTCTTTTTCTTCCTCTTCAAAAAGATCCAGATCATCATCTAAATT
The DNA here is from genome assembly GCF_000473365.1 of Adhaeribacter aquaticus DSM 16391. GTDB lineage: Bacteria > Bacteroidota > Bacteroidia > Cytophagales > Hymenobacteraceae > Adhaeribacter > Adhaeribacter aquaticus. The sequence continues at coordinate 4,652,144 of NZ_KI421517.1, read as the reverse complement.
ATCTTCGTCATCATCAAAAATATCATCGTCTTCGTCTTCGAAGAAGCTTACCGGTCTGTCGATAAGTAAATCATAATCTTGTGTTGGCGTAAAAGTGTTCATAGTGTTTGTTTAAAAATTTTATTGTTTGCTTAATTGAGGTCTTTGTTTCTATTGTAAAAATAAGGCATTAAGTAATCGCAAGTATATAAAAAAAGAACCAAAGGCCGAATTAATAAATTTATTCTATTGTATGCAGCCAAGCAATAGCATTAGTTTCGTCGCCAAAGTACCGGAATTGAAACGGTAATAAATGTTCGGCATTTAAAGAAAGGTTCTGCAAATTAACTTTAGATTCAAACAAAATATTTTCAGAAAGCAAACGGGCAATCTTTTTAATATTGGTTTTTCCAAATGCTGCTACGAAATATTGGATAATGCTTTCGTCAGGCGCTACTTTGGTATAATGGGTAGTTCTGCCATCTATTAAAAGCTTCTCAATATTTAAATTAAGGGAAAATGCTACAATTGTATCCGCAACAGGCTTAAAATCTTCAAGCGTTTTGCGTTCTGTCCAACTTACCCAAAGAATATCTTCTCTAAGATCTATCTCTAATACAGCATCCTCGTATAATTTCATAGTTTACCTGTTTAAAGCTGCGGCGCATTTGGTAACGTTAAGTTAGCCACGAAAAAAGGAGTTTACCAAAGGTATTTTTTAGAAAATTTTGTTTTGACTGATTATAAGTTGGTTAGGTTTATGTAAAATGGACAGGTGAGGGTTTACTAAATTAAATTCAGCTGCCTAAAATAATTTATTACAACGCTTTTAGTTAATTAAATAGAGAATCTTTTAATCTGTGCCGGAAATATAATAAACCTAATACTAAAGAAAGATCATGAAAATCTCAGTTTCACTCTTTTGTTTTTTACTCGTTTTTCAGGTGGTAAAAGCACAAAGTTCAGTAACCCCAAAACCTGAAGGTGGTGTAATATCTATTGATGTACCTACCACGCCGGGTATTGTAGATGAAAAGTTAATTAAGAGCATGGATTTGGATTTTGATGATCCTGCATTAAATCCTAAAGATCCGGAAAAGCTGGAAAGTAGCTCGGCAGGAGAGAAAAAGAAAATACCAGTTCAGAAGGGCAAACCAGGGACCAAACAAAAATTAAATACTTCTGGTAAAAAGAAAACCAGCAACTCTCCAGTTCTACCAGATGCGCCTAAATATACTAAATATATTTGGGGGCCAGTAATAGTTAATAAATCCACCGTTATTGCTTAATAATACAAAGATTTATCACAACTTAACCTTGTATAATTCTTTAGGCTTTAAAGGTTAGTTAGATGTTCCATAAGCTTTAAAACTTTTTTTTAGGCGGGCGCCCAAACCCGGTGAAATGCCTCTAAACATTCTTCCCTGATAGTATCAGGTAAATTGGAGTCTGGTCTAAAGCCAAAGGAGGAACGATAGGTATCGTAGGAAAAGAATATATGTTGTTCTAATTTCAAGGCTAAAGGTGAAATGTTTAGATTGAAATATTCTGGATGTTTATCTTCAATGTGAGATAGCTCCAAATCCCATTTTGTTTTGCGTTCCTGATATAATTCATCGGTCGATAATTCGTCTATATCTGCCATAATGTGTTCTATAGGTGGTTAGCTATATATACGAATATTAAATAAATTTTACTAAACCGGTAACCTGAAAATCAATATAATAAAAAAAGGGTAACTAAATTTTAGTTACCCTTTATCATTTAAATTCAAATGGCTGGAATACTCTTCTCCGTCGATGTTTCTACTTCACCTGACCAGCATAAATATATACCCAAACTTTTAAGTAAAGGTTGTGAAATAGGTAAAAAAATAGGAAAAAAAGTAGAAAGTTCCCTAGTAATGGATTTGATTGCTAACAACGGGAATCTTAAAATTTTCAATATAAAAAATTGGCAAGAAATTAAAACTAAATTAAAATAACCGCCGTAAATAAATTATTCTTCCAAGCAAAAATTCACAGATATCTTTATAGATAAGTGTTTCAATCAGGTTTAGGACTGATTTGTTTTTGGTTTTATTAACCTTTTACTTTTTCGTATTTTTTATTTTTTTAACTCAAATACTTATGGAGCTAATTAAGTATTTCTTATTTATTTTACTTTTAACCACGGCTCTTTCTTCATTTATATGGCTATTAGTGCGTGATTATGGTGTGAGTATGAATAAAAATATTAGGAATAGCAGCGTTCGGAAAATCAGATATCATAAACCTGATTAAATATTTCTATTAACTTTTTTTAAGCTTTAAAACCTTTATATGAAGAATAATATGCAGCTAAACTATTCTGTTAACAGCGAAAAAAAAGAGTTTTTGCAGGTAAGCAAAGCCTTAGGTAATTCTGAATTAAAATTAGAAACAGAAATTGCTATAAAGAATAAGCGCGAACAAGAACAGAAGGCTAAAGTGTTGTATTATTTGAATATGTGTGGAGATTGAATAAAAATTTTTCTAAATAAAATAAAAGGCTCTGAATTAAACATCAGAGCCTTTTATTTTATTTAGAAACACAAGAAAGTTAAAGTCTCTTTATTTTTAACTTATGCTTAGGCCGTGCTGTCATACGAGCCGGATTTATATTTTTTTTTATATAATCTTTATAAAGCACCCCTATCACTAATAATAAGGTTACAAATCCTATAAAAATATATATATGCTGTAGTAAGAAAGATATCATGGTTATAGTAAAATACCTTAAGGTATATTACGGATATAACGAGTAAAAGTAAAAATTAAATTCCAAAATCTTGATATTTTAGCATAATTATTTGTTTAATTATATATTTGAATGTATTCCCTGTTATTTTCATTTTAAATAAGATTAAGGAAAAATGGCACCTAATAATTTTGAGGAGGCTTTTTACTCGTTTTTGTAGAGTTATAGATAAGTTAAAGAAAACGTTTTATTTTATTTTGATTCAATTTTTTTCCTCTCTCCAGGCCTTATGTAATATTTAGCCTTAGCAATTGTTTTCTTAAAATAATTTCCGAAGGTTTTAATTCTAAAAAAGTTTAGAGAGTTCGTTAAAAACAAAAAGTTGTCTTAACTACGTACAGTCAATAAAAACTTAAATTTAAAAGCTATGAATAAGGAAGATTTAGATAACCAAGGGCTGAAAGAGAACAATTCACCTAATCCTTCAAAAAGTAAAGAAAAGCGGTCTGATAGACCAGAAAATGTTTTTGATGATGATAACTCTTTAGGCAAAGATGCTTTAGGTGAAAACCCGGAACAAATACTTTACAACAACGGAGAGAATGTAGAAGATGCCAAGGATATTATTTCTGATGCCAATAATGAGTAAAAATTTAAAATAATGATAAATTTCTTATTTCTTTATTTGCAGATTACGAGCATCCGTGAATAATATTACAAAAAAAAAGATAGTGTATCCGATCTCTGTTAAGCTGCGCAAATACCTGCGCACTTACGACCGTGAAACAAAATTGCCGGTTAGATACGAAGATCTTCTGCATTATAGTGAATCCTTTCCGTACTACGATAAGCAAGGCAAAGATACGCTTTGGGAAACGGTTTTGTATGAGCAGTTCAGGCAGGATGAATTGAACAAGGCCTTGACTATGATTTACGCCTTACTAAAAACGGACGGTGATATTTCAGTTATTGAGCATTTATTTGTTTCCCGCATAGATTATTGCACCTTCGGAAATACCCATCCTTTCCGAGTACAAATTAAAAATCAGCTGAACGACAACTATGATTATTTCTATGTTAAACGCGCAGATGCTTCCCGTATATACGGGCTCGAATTAGAACATATTTTATCACCAAGCCGAATAAATTATATTGTAGATGGCGATAGCCTCATAGAAGAACATATTGCCGGTATGCCCGGCGATGTATTTATTAAAGAATACCTGAACCGGCCAAATACCAATAGAGTTCGTATTGCCAAAGAGTTTGTAAAATTTAACGAAAGGTGTTTTATCAGGCTTTTAGGCGATATGCGCTCTTATAATTATGTTATAGACATTACGCCGGATTTTGAGGATGAGCAATACCGGGTGCGACCCATAGATTTTGATCAGCAGTCTTACGAAGGTAGAAAAGTTATGTACCTGCCGCAGTTCTTTAAGGATAATTTTAAAGTGGTGGATCTGGTGCTGAGTTTATTAAAACCACAAACGGTACAACAGTATCAGAGCGAAGAGCGGGCTTTGATGTACCACCGACTTAAACTGGCCCGCTATCGGTTGAAAGACCTTATTGATTTAATGCGAAATGATACTGTGTCTACCCAAGAGAAAGTAGAACAATTAAAACAAGAATTGGCTGAACATCATAAATCAGAAGATTTTTTGCGTTGCCGAAACATGGGCGATTTGGTACGCCTGAATATTAAAACTATTTTAAGCCGGGAGCCTCGTATTGTTAATAGTTTATAGCTGCTTCGTTATTGCCTGCTCGATTTATAAAATTATAAACTTATGATAAACACCATTATTTTTGATTTGGGTGCCGTTCTTATTGATTGGAACCCGCATTACCTCTACCGTAAAATGTTTGAAAATGAACAAGACATGCTTCACTTTTTAGAGAACGTTTGTACCTCGGATTGGAATGAAGAGCAGGATGGGGGACGAACTATTCAAGAAGCCACTGACCTGTTGGTAAAACAATATCCAGAACAGGCTCACCACATTAAAGCTTTTTACGGGCGCTGGGAAGAAATGCTGGGAGGTGCTATTGAAGGTACTGTAGAAATATTCCGGGAATTAAAAGAAAGTAGTAAATATAAAATTTATGCTTTAACTAATTGGTCGGCAGAAACTTTCCCAATTGCTTTAGAACGGTTTGAGTTTTTAAAATGGTTTGATGGTATTGTTATGTCAGGGGAGGAGAAAGACCGAAAACCTTTTCCTTCATTTTATCAAACTTTGTTAAATCGTTACCATGTAAAACCAGAAGAGGCTTTATTTATAGATGATAATCTTCGAAATGTGAAAGCGGCAGAAGCTATGGGTATCAAATCAATTCATTTTACTTCGCCGGAGGCTTTACGAACAGCCTTGCAGGAAGATAGAATATTATAAAAGCAAAAAGAGGATGTTAATTACATCCTCTTTTTGCTTTTATATATTATTGGTTATTTATTATCCGGAACAAAATCTAAAGAAACGGAATTTACGCAGTGCCGGGTATTTTTAGGCGTAAATCGTTCTCCTTCAAATACATGCCCCAGGTGACCTTTACAGTTGGCACAAATAATTTCAACCCGATGCCCATCAGCATCCAATACCCGTTCTACTGCACCCGGTAGTTCATCATCAAAGCTGGGCCAGCCGCAGTGGGAGTCAAATTTATCTTCAGATTTATAAAGTGGTGCATTACATTGCCGGCAAACATAGGTGCCAGGTTCTTTGTGTTTGGTAAATTTACCTGTATAAGGAAATTCGGTACCCTTAAAACGAATTACCCGTTCTTCTTCCGGCGTTAATGTATTGTATTTTATATTTTCTCCTGAGGTATTCATTTTAAATTATTAAAAGTAAAGCACAAATATCAAAAAATTTTAAGGGAAAATACCCAACGAGTGGTAACTAACGGCAATTTTCTGGGTAGCATCAAAGAAAGCAGCTGTCCGCAAATCATTTACACTTGGCGTTTGCCGCATCACTTCCCGCATTTCGTGATAGGCCAAAATCATGGTATCTTCCAAGCCAGACCTTACCAGGTCAGTTTCATCGGCACCATGGATCAATAGCTTTCGCTCCTTAGCTCCTATAGATCTACCAGTGGTCGATTCAATGGTATCAACAATCCGTCGTAAGCTGGCTTCTTCGGCTCGTTTTCCCATCCGGCCAAACCGCACATTGGATAAATTTTTTAACCACTCAAAATAAGAAACAGTAACCCCTCCCGCATTTAAATACAGGTCTGGTAACAGGAATACTCCTTTTTGCAATAATATTTTTTCTGCTGCCTGCGTTACGGGGCCGTTGGCACCTTCTGCTATTATTTTAGCTTTAACATCAGCTGCATTATGTTGGTCTATCTGGTTTTCCAGGGCAGCTGGTAGTAAAATGTCACATTCGTAGGTTAACAAATCAAGCGAGTTTTCTACATTACTGGCACCTGGGTAATTTAATATAGAGCCTGATTCTGTCCGGTGCCTGAATACCTCCTGAATATTTAAACCATTGGGATTGAAAATGCCTCCTTCTCGTTCGGCAATACCCGTAATAATTACGCCGTCTTGCTGGCAGAAGTAGGCAGCATGGAAACCAACATTACCAAGACCCTGTACAATCATGCGTTTGCCGCTAAGCCCGGAATTTAAATGGAGCTTCTGAATGATTTCGGTGTCTTGCAAAGCTTCCCGCAAACCGTAATAAATGCCTAAGCCGGTAGCTTCGGTACGTCCGCGAATACCACCCTGGCCCACTGGTTTGCCTGTAACACAACCTAACGCATTGGTTTCTCCATATTTAAAAGTATGATAGGTGTCAGCAATCCAAGCCATTTCCCGGCTACTGGTGCCGTAGTCAGGGGCAGGAACATCCATACCAGGGCCAATTAAGTTTTTCTTTATTAACTCACTGGCATAGCGGCGGGTTACTTTTTCTAAGACTTCCACAGAAGTAGTCCGGGGGTTAATTTTTACCCCACCCTTGGCTCCTCCAAATGGGACATCCACAAGGGCACATTTAAACGTCATCAACGTAGCAAGGGCAATTACTTCGTCTTCATCTACGTGTATACTATAACGAATACCTCCTTTAGTAGGTAGCTTATGGTGGCTGTGCTGGGCACGGATGCCTTCATAAACCACTACTTTTCCGTCAACTTCTACTGGAAAGTTTACTTTATAGACGCTGTTACAGACTTTAATTTGTTCCAGAATGCCGGGATCGATATTCGTGTGCCGGGCAGCCTCATCAAAATAATGGTGGACACTTCTTAGAAATTGTTTTCCTTGCGTTTCTCCATTCATAGTTTTTTTGTTTTGGTAATGCGGTTTTTAGGTAAAACGGTATAGCTCTTACGTTTGTTTAGGCTATTAACAGTAAGCTAATAAGTAATCAATTTAGTAACGGCTAATTCTGTAGTATATTTAAAATGAATATATTAATATTTTAATATTTTTTAAAGACGGCCAAAGTGTTTTAGAACTATCCTAATTTTGAGGGATTTACCTTGTTAGAAAAATAATATTTACTATCTTTACAAAAGGAATATCTACCGGATCAGGGGTTGATTTAACGTTATTCAAGAACATTAAAAAATTAATAGTATGAGTTTAAATGCAGTTTTTCTTTTTATTGGCGGATTGGGCGGTAGCGAGGTAATGGTTATTATGCTTGTAATTCTATTATTATTTGGAGCCAATAAAATTCCAGATTTAGCCAAAGGTTTAGGTCGTGGTATTCGGGAGTTTAAAGATGCTACCAATGGTATTAAAACGGAGATAGAAAAAAGTATTAATGATGAGCCTACCAGCCAACATACTTATACGCCAGAGCCTGTTCATGTAGAAGGACCAAGCATTGATAATATTATGAACAAAAAGCGTCGGCCGGAAACGTTTACGCAAACTGAGCAAGATGTAGCAGCTGTAAATCCTGAAATTTCTTCGCCGGTGGAGGAACCAAAGCAGGAAGAAAATAAAATAGCAGAATAAGCAACATTAACAGATATAACAAAACAGCCACTCTAATTTAGGAGTGGCTGTTCTGTTTGGTAAACATTTTATCTTGTAAATAGCATTGGTTAAAAAACTTCGCCCAGATTAACAAAGAAGCCCCGGGAGCCACCAATTCCAACTCCATAATCTATCCCCACATTTGTCCGGGAGTATTTATTCACTTTTAATCTTATTCCCGCTCCATAACCTGGAATCACTTTAGAAAACTGATTATTTTGTTCTGTAAAAGATTGGGCATTTATAAAGGTAACAGCTCCCAGTAATCCGTTTCGGGTTATCTTAAAACGATACTCTGTTTCAAGGTATAGCATATTTTTACTTCTAAACCTTCCCTGTATGTAACCTCGTCCTGAGTTATTATTTATATCTGTACCTGTACTAGGTAAAAGTAAATAAGGCGGATCTCCGTTTAATGTAAGCCAATTATAATTCCAAAAGGCTAGTACGTTTTCTGAATGGGTCGGAAATTTAACATACTTCCTGGAATCTACTATAAGTGACTGCCAGTTAGAGCTGCTACCCATTAATTTTAAATTTGGCCGGTAGGTACCCTGCATAAAATAGCCTTGATTCGGATTAATGGAATTTTCCCGGTTATCGAAAGAGAGATTAAAGGTAGGTCCAGCAGCTGTACTTTTTTTAGAGTAGCCATAAAGTTGGAAGTCAGTTATCTCATTCGCTGATAAACCAAGTTCCTGTACATTCCAAAGGAAATCTAAATTAAACCCTAAGCCAGCATAAATATTTGATCCTATTGACTTCAAAACAGTTTGGTAAAACCGTAAATGAAAATAATTTATATTATAGCCATTAGAAGGAATGGTATTGCCTCCTAAACCATAAGTAATCGATGGGAATTTTAAAAACCGCCAATCAGTAATTATTTTATATCGGTTTCCTTTGGTCCAGATAGTTGTTTGAAAAGGAAATAAAATTTGATTGTATTGTGAATAAGTAATATTAGTTAATACGCTCGATACATTAGTTTTAACGGTAGTGTCGGTATAGAAGGCTGCATTAGCTACTCCCAAAATAGCAAAGCCGGTTTGTAAACTATAACCAGCCATAGGTAAAACCGAAATATGCAAATTGCTTTTTCCTTGGTGTGGTGAAACTACTGAATCTTCCCTGTTTTTCTTTTTGATTTTCTTGACAACGTCCAGTAAATCCTTTTGTCGGGCTGTAACTCCATCCGAAGTTATTACTGGCTCCACTGTTTGGCATTTCAGCGGATTACTAAAGAAAAGAAAAGGTATTAAAATTAAAAAAAATACAAATTTCACGTTGCTCCCCACTTACAAGTTAATGTTGCTCTAAGATATGGATAAATGCAATATGGTAATTTTCTAAAATAGGTATGGAAATTTATTAAAGTCAATCCACTTACTTAAATAAAATAACTAAAGGTTTCTAAAAATATTAGTATTTTATTTCTTGTTTTACTAAATTTACGTATATAGGAAGGTTTGAAAGCTTTATAATTAGCTTAATGGTAGAAAATAACTTAAAAATTTTAAGGAAAAAGCAAGGTCTTACGCAGGCTCAGTTAGCTGAAAAATTAGAAATTAAACGTTCATTAATAGGGGCTTACGAAGAGGGAAGGGCAGAACCTAAATTAAGTACTTTAGTTTCCATGGCCCGGTTTTTTGGTATTTCCCTCGACCAATTTATAACAGTTGATTTAAGCCAAACAGCAGCCTCTTCGGCTAATGAAACTAGCAACCTGCCGGGCAAGTCTAATTTACGGGTTTTAGCTATAACAGTTGATAAAGATCAGAATGAATTTATCGAGCTGGTGCCTCAAAAAGCCAGTGCTGGTTATTTAAATGGCTATGCCGATCCGGAATTTATTGAGGAACTGCCCCGGTTCCGGTTGCCGATGCTGGATGCAATTGGTACGCACCGGGCTTTCGAGATTAAAGGAGATTCTATGTTACCTATTGCTTCCGGGGCCGTTATTATAGGAAAGTACGTGGAAGATTGGACTGAGATAAAAGACGGTACACCCTGCATTGTGGTTAGCCAGCAGGAAGGAGTGGTATTTAAACGGATCTTTAATAAAATCTCCGAAAGGTCTTTATTAAGATTACACTCGGATAATCCTATTTATGAACCTTATGAGGTTCCGGTAGAAGATGTTTCTGAAATCTGGGAGGCAAAAGCATATATTAGCAGTACGTTTCCTATTGCAGACTTCTCTTTAAGTAAACTAACCTCTATTGTAATGGACTTGCAGCAGGAAGTAATTAAATTAAAGAAAGCATAAGGTAAACGATAATTCATCGTAATAAGGCCAGTTTCTGAACAGAGACTGGCCTTTTTTTAACTGCAAGCAGTAACTAACCAATAGCCTTAGCAAACGTAAATAGTATTTTCAAGATATTTTTGATCTTGAATCACGCAAATAAATCTGCTATACTATGGTCAAACTTATTATTGCTTCTGAAAGGTATAATTCTTCTGCTGGTTGGTTAAATTCCTACTTTCTTTTTTCTTTCGCTGATTATTACGACTTCAATAACGTACATTTTGGGCCTTTGCGGGTTTTTAATGATGACCGGATCGCCGGGAATTCAGGATTTCCGATGCATGCGCATTCAGAAATGGAAATTATCACCATTGTTTTGGAAGGAGAGGTAGCCCACGAAGATAGCCTTGGTAATAAAACTACCATTTCGGCCGGAGAAGTACAACGCATGACGGCTGGTACAGGCATTACACACTCCGAGCGAAACGAGCAAGACAAAGAACTACACTTATACCAGTTATGGTTTATGCCTAATAAGCAAGGTTTGTCTCCATCTTATGAACAAAAAAGCATTGATTTTTATGATGCTAAAAATGAGTTAATTCCGCTGGTATCAGGCCAGAAAGTTTTGGAAGATGTGGTTTATATGAACTCTAACTCCACTATTTATTATGGAAAACTTAACGCTGATAAAGAGCTAAATTTTCAGACTTTTAGCATTCGTAAAACCTTTATCTACCTAATAGATGGGGAAGTATTTGTGAATGGCGTACAGGCAACTAAGGAAGATCAGTTACGGATAGACCAGGTGGATTTGGTGACTATAAAAGCAGCTCAGGATAGTGCTTTTATCCTGATTGATGTACCAGCCGTAGAAGCGAATTATTAGAAGGACTTTTCTCTAATAGTAATAAAATTATACAAAAGAGTTAACTAAAATGGCTCTTTTGTATGATAAAGTTTAAAAGTGTTTAACACCATAAATTCCTGACCTTTATTTTGTTCTTTTAATAAGCTAAAAGAGGTTCGAAGTAAGCCACCATGGCTTTATTGGCTTGGCGGGTGGGCATTACATTTGTAGAGTCTCCTTCTACCAAATGCGTATTGGAAGTCCATTCAGTTTCGGAAGCAACTGTGTATAGCTGTTGGTATTTTAGTGTAAAGCTTTCAATAAAATAATCAGCTTCAGTTTTATAAACTTTTCGGCCTATAAATGAACACAGGATAACTATTTCCAGAGCACGGATAAGTAAATTTTTTTCAATAGGAGAGGAGCGTAAAAAAAGGCTATCCTTTTTTAGAATAGCCTTGAAATTTAGGATAATATTTCTATTAGTTCGGACGCTTGAGGCGTCTGGTCGATTAATTCCAGTTTGCGTAACATATCTATCACGCCTTGTATCATGGACTCAGAAACTCCAGTTGTAGTAGCCCAGCGGGTACTGGTAAACCAGGTTTGGGCATCGGCTGGCTGCAGGTTAAAATTTTGCGATACCAGGTTTACGGCTTCCGGATTTTGTTTGAAAGATTGATTGGCAGTATTAATTATTTTCAGGAGCTTTTTTAAAGGACCGGCCTGCTGATTGATGATTTCCTGGCGGGCAGCAATAACAAAGCATGGCCAAGGAGTTGGAATTTCATCTACCCGCCTAAATTCTCCGGCATCTACCAAAGGCTTCGTCATAAACTTTTCCCATAGAAAAACATCGGCGGTATTATTTTTAAAGGCTACCCGGGCACCATCTATACCTCCTACCAATACCAGTTCTGAATCAGCCGGATTCCATCCCTGCTGGGTAGCGTATACGAAAGCCATTAAATGCGATCCGGATCCCATACGGCTAATGGCAACCCGTTTGCCTTCTAAATCTTTTGCCTCATATAAGTTACTTTGAGCTGGTACATGTACTCCCCAATTTAGAGGAGATTCTACAAAAACCTGAATAATTTTACTCTCGTTTCCTTTTACAATATCGGCTACAATTCCTTCGGTTAAAAGCACCGCAATATCTAAATCGCCGGAACGTAAGTCCTTCGTCATGGCTCCGGTACCACCAAGGTAATCAGTCCATGATAATTGGAGGCCAGCCTGTTCAAATAAACCTTCCTGCATGGCCAGGTGCCAGGGTAAATTAAAATGCTCCGGTACACCACCAATTTTAAAATTTACTTTTTCCATAGGGTAGGTTTTGTAAGAAGAGGTAAAAATAAAATTTTTTTAGTCACTTAAAAGCCCTGCACTAACTTCTTCTGTTTCTGAATCTTTAAGTAAGCTGATATCTAAGGATTTAGAAGTGCGGGCACCCATGTTTTTTAATTGTTCTACTTTCTTAATTAAGTTGCCTTTGCCGTCCGTTAATTTATTCATAGCCGCCTGGTAACTGCTGTGGCTATTATCCAGGTGCTTGCCAATGGCTTTTAAATCTTCAACAAAACCAACAAATTTATCATACAACAAGCCACTTTCTTTCGCAATTTTAAGTACATTATTCTTTTGGTTTTCTTGTTTCCAGACTCCTTCTACGGTACGTAAAGTGGCCAGTAAGGTAGAGGTGGTAACAAAAACAATATTGTGGTTCAGGGCATCTATAAACAAATCCCGGTCATGCTGCATTGCCAGATTAAATGCTGGCTCAATAGGAATGTACATGAGTACAAAATCAGGAGAATGAACACCAATTAAATGGTGGTATTCTTTTTTACTTAATTCCTGGTAATGGGTCCGGATAGATTGAATGTGACTGATAAGGTGTGCTTGTTGCAAGGTTTCATCTTCGCAGTTGCTATAAGCATCATACGCCAATAAAGAAACTTTAGAATCTATAATTAGATGTTTCTGGCCGGGTAAGTTCACAATAACATCGGGGCGGTAGGTTTTATTTTCCTCATTCTTTAACACCACTTCCCGGTTATAATGATCACCCTGCCGCAGGCCAGATTTTTCTAGTAAAACTTCCAATAAATACTCACCCCAGTTGCCCTGCGTTTTTCGTTCACCTTTTAAAGCTTTCGTTAAGTTTATTGCATCCTGACTCATTTGCTGGTTCAGGCTGGCCAGCATCGAAATTTGCTCTTTTAAAGCAATATTCTCCCGCAGACTTTTTTCGTAAGTGGTATCTACTTTCGTTTCAAATTCTTTTATTCGTTCTTTTAAAGGAGTTAATATGTTTTCCAGGTTTTCGGCCGAAGCTTTTTTGAAATGTTCGGCATTGGTAACCAAAACCTGATTGGAGACACTGGCAAATTGTTGTAAAAATGAAGTCCGTAAGGTTTCTAATTCATCTTTCTGGTCGGTAAGTTTTTGTTTCAGATGGTATAAATCAGTTTCTGTTTTGGTTAATTCTGTTTGCAGCGATAGAATATTGGCATTGCTCGTTCTTATCTGTTCTTTTAACTGGGCTATTTCACTTTGTTTTTCCTGTACCTGTAGCTGCAAAACTGATTGGTTTACCTGGGCCTGATTAACCTTCTCTTGTATGGAGGCATTTCTGAATTTAAAAACCATATAGGCCGAAATAAAGCCAATTATCAATCCAACAAAAGCAAAAAGTATTTCCATATATAAAAATAACAAATCTGAGCAGAAGCTACTAAAATAAAATAAAAAACCGGCTCTCTTATGAGAAACCGGTTTAAAGTACCTTTTATTTTATTAAAGAAAAGATAAAATAAAATTATTGAGCCTTTAGCTCCATAGAAGACCCATCTTCCTGTCTTAGAATCATTTCTTTATCATTAAGTTTTACCACTTCAAAATTTTTCACCGCATCAGAGCCAACGTATTGTAATGTTAAATTTTTAATCATTGGATCAAAAGTCCATTTTCCGGAAGTATTTTGTTCGGCCGACCGCATACTGAAAGATCCGTTTGCAAAAAACTGGATTTCTTCATCCCTTTCTTTTTTTGTCATTTTACGCACCTGGCCATCAGCAGCAATACTCTTCCGGGCTATCCAGAGTTTATTTTGGCTACCCGAAATGGTTGCAGCCGTACCTATTGTATTTTTGTCGCCACCGCAACTGGCAAGTAAAAATAGAACAAGTGTTAAGAGGGATAAATAATTCTTCAAAACTGAGATTTTCATAGTTATAGATTTAAGGTTCTTAAAATTTGTTTATAGACTTACAGTCTTTATACCTGGCATTAAAACATTTTATTTTCTGAATGTTACGGAGACTTTTTACAATAGGTTAAATTGTTAAGAATAAAATGAGTAGCTAATAAAGATAATTTTGGAAGAACAGCTTGTATTCGCCTGTAAAGGCAAAGATAAATTAGGAGGGTTCTATAACTAAACCAAGAGGGGGGCGTATGTTAAAATATAGATGGGAGCCATAAAAAGCTTTCCTACAGAATGATAAATATTTTAATATAATAGAAAGAACTATGGGATTATTTGATTTTTTTAAAAAAGGAGATGAGAAGCCAGCAAATCCGCAGGCGACCCCTAAAAATAATGTAGTGAAACCAGCTGCGCCGTCTCAGCCAAGTGTAGCTCAACCACAAGCGGCCCAACCAGCTCAGCCTGCAGCACCTCAAAAAGAATATTATACCGTAAAAAGTGGCGATTCTTTATCTAAAATTGCTAAACAGCTGTACGGAGATGCGAATGCCTGGCACAAAATCCATCAGGCAAATACAGATCAGATAAAAGACCCGAATTTAATTCATCCGGGGCAAAAAATAGTTATTCCGCGTTAAAACATACTTTTGTTTTAACACGTATAAAGCACTATAAGTGAAAAATAAAAAAGGAGCTCCGTGAAGCTCCTTTTTTATTTTAACGGGCACAAATGCCACGGTACACGCAATACTGACAAACCTCCAAATCTTGTGTTTTTTTAATAGGAATTTCCGGGTTTAGCATGTCCTGAATAAATTGAGATAAATATTTTTCAGAATGTTGCATAAAGTCTTCTAATCCAATATTCTTATCATCTTCAAATGCAATATCTGACGTCATTAGCCCTGCATTCAAATTCCGAAATGAAATAATGCCGGCTTCTATGGTTGGTTCAAATAAGGTGTTATCTAATTTGCCTTCTGCTTTTAGCTTTTTAGCCATCAGGTACTTGTATAACCAAAGCTGCCTTACCTTTCCGTACTTTTTGTCGGTTAACAAATGCTCAGCCACATCCTCTGTTTTAATTTTTAAGTCATTAGCAGCTACCATTCCGGTTTTATAGTCTATTACCCGGATGGCTTTTTCGGTTCTGTCAATTCTATCGGCTTTACCGGCAATTTTTACGGGTATCGTTTCATGGCCTATGTTTACCTGTAAGGTTGTTTCCAGTGTTTGCTCTAAACTTAAAATTTGTAGTGGCAGGTCTTTGCTTTCAGTTTGTTTTTTCAGGTAGGCCTCCAAAACCTGGGTAGCTATTTTCAAGAGTAAAAAATTCATGCCCTGTTCTGGTACGTTACCTAAAATACCGGCTTTAAAAGCTTCTTTTACCCGTTGCGGTAGCTTAATCTGCATTACCTCAAAATCTTTGGCTGTTATTAAGGTTTTCTTTTCCCAGAAAGGTTTAAAGTAATCTTCCAGTACTTTATGGACAATATTTCCGAACTGGTCGGCCCCTATTTGTTCTTCTATTTCTTCGGTTTCTTTAATGCCGGCTATTTTGTAGAAATAGTATTGCAATGAACAATTTAGGTACATATTCAGGTGCGACGGATAAAGTCCTTTTTGTAAGGCTTGTTTCATACTAGCCAACAGTTGCTCATCTTTCTGAATAATAATGTCTGGGTGGTATTCTTTGCTTTCCTGTTGTTCTACAATAGCTGTTAAGTCGCGGAAGGTAATGTTCGGGTTGGCCGGAACTAAATGGTGTTGCAGTTGCAGAATAAACCTGCTTTTTTCACCGGAGCCATAGGTGTCAGAAGGTAAGACATAAAGCAAGTGTATGCGCTTGGCCCGCTGTAATAAACGGTAAAAATAGTAAGAGGTAATGCTTTCCTGTTCAGCATAAGTAGGTAGCCCAAAAGATCTAAGAACATCATAGGGCATTAACGATTTATGCTTCTTAGGTGCTGGTAATACGTTCTCATTTACCGATAGTATAATTAGGTTCTCGAAATCAAGTGCTCTGGTTTCCAGGAACCCCATTACCTGAATATCCGAAATCGGCTCCCCGCTAAAAGGTAATCGGGTAGTAGAAATATTCTCGTATAAGAACTTTTTAAAGCTTCGTACCGAAATGCGTTGTTCCCTACAATCAAAAATAGAGTCGAGGCGCTGCACTAGGGTATAAAAAATATAAAGGTACTCGGTTTCGATCGGGTTTTCCGGCTGAAATTGGTATACCTGCTTAAGTAAATCAATCAAGCTATAAAAAGCAGCAATAATATCGTCGCAGTTGCGCCAGGTTTGGAACAACGCCTTAAACAACGCGTGCTCATTACCTAATTTTAAAAGTTCTTTAGCCGAAAGTAGAACCTTGTTTTTAGCAATAATTTCCGCCAGCGTTTTAGAGACAAAACTTTGTTCGGCAGCTTCTTCCGTTACAGAGTCAAAATATTGTTCGTACCTTCGGATAAACGGGTGACTTAAGATTTTTTGCACCGTTAGGTGGTGGTACATATTTACTTTATAGCCCAAATCAGCAGGCTGAATTACACCAGTTAAGTGTAATTCAAAAAGTAAATCAATAAGGTTGTATAGTGGGGTTCCCTTAAAGGTAAGTCCCATGGTAACGTTGTAATCTGTAATCTCTTCCGGAATAGAATGGAGCACCGGAAGTAACATAGTTTCATCGGGAAGTACAATGGCTACCTGGGCAGCGGGATTTTGCTGTCGGATGTCTTGCAGTATTTGGCCGGCTATTTTACCCTGCATACTGGCATTGGCCACGGCAATAGCATTTATTTCTTTTTTGTCAGTTAACAGGTAATTCTGCTGCCATTTCCATTCCTCTAATTTCCAGGTTTTTTTATACCGCCGCAGGAAATTTCCAGCCCTATTCTGCGAGGTGTCCTCCATGTAAAAATCATCCGAATCAAATAATACTTCCGCCTTGTTTTTGCTTAATAAGGTGCGGATAATAATTTCCTCGGAGTGGGTTAAGGCGTTTAAGCCTAAAAAAATAAATTGTTGGCAGGTTGATTTTTGAAGAATATCCTCAATGTTATCAGCCACCAGCCGGTAAGCCATACCGGTGTAGGCTTGTTTATCTTTTTTTAGTTTTTGCCTTAGTCTAATATAGGCTTGTTCTAAGTTATCCCACAGTTTAAAGTATTTTTGAATTAAGGGAGATATTTCAAAACCTGCTTGTTTAGGATCCCAGCGTTCCAGGGCTTTGGCCTGACTCACATACTCAAAAAGTTTAGCAGTATCTACTACTTCATAATCCATCCGGCTGAAATCTTCCAATAAGGTGCTAGCCCAGGTTACGTACTGGTCAAAATCAATATTTGGATCCAGATCCTGTAGGATATCGAACAGATCTAATTGCAGGTGAATAGGCTCCAGTACTTCCACTTTTGCTAAACGAGTAACAAAATCTTCCATAGAAGAAACTTCCGGTGACCAGATTCCTTCCGTAGCCACTTGGGCCAAAGCGTTTTTAAAATAAATGCTGGCCCGGCGCGTAGGCAATACAATACAGATCTGGCTGATGTTCTCCGCGTATTTTTGGTAGATATATTCGGCTGCTGTTTGCAGGAATGATTTCATTTATATTAATATTTTGTCTTTAAGCGGTGTTTTTATTTAATCCGCTAAATAATTGAATAGGGTGCTTCCAGATGAATCTTCAATCGGGTATAAAGCAGAGGTTTCAATCAAGTAATAATAAGTTCTAAGGTTGGCAAGAGGAACTTTTTAACTTAATTCGTTAGATTTAGTTAACTACTGCTTCGCTTGCGTAAGCCCATCTCTCTATTTCTTCTACATCAAAATAATACAGGATGCATTCTATCTCGGAAAAGAAAAGCCCTTTAAATAAACTGGCGTAAAAATTTAAATTATCGGCGTGTTCCTGAGTAAAAGGAGGGGCCTTAAAATCCATCAGTACTACTTTGCTGCCATCCAAGGCAATGCGATTTGGTTTGTAACGGGTCGCCTTTAGGTTTAATATTTCTTTATCTTTTTCTACAAAAGTTTCCGGGCTGAAAAAACGCTTTAATTCCGGATGATGAATAATTTTTGATAACATTTCCTTTAGCTCCGGAGCATCTTTGCTGCTGATAATGCCTTCGTTGACTAGCTGTTTCAAAACTAAAGGGAGCTCGTTGGCTGTTGTAATGCGGGAGAGGGCATAATGCAGTTTTCGGTTTAGTCGGCGGTGTTCCTGCTGGGTAGCAAAGTCGAATACGTTATTGGCATGTTGCTTTAGCTTTAAGCGTTGCGTCCAATTATAGGATTCAAACAAATCTACATGAAAAACATCATCTATAATTTTAGCAGCAGCTTTTTTGGTTGGGGTGCCTTTGGCTAATTGGTAACAAAGTTTTTCTTCCTGCCACAATTCCTGGTGTTGCAAATATTGGTAAAGCAGGTAGCTGATTGTTTTCTGGTTATTAGCTTGTTTAAATTCCTTTTTATTAGAGATAATATAAAGCCGGTCTTCGGGGCGGGTAAACCCAACGTACAGCATATTCAGGTTCTCGATAAATGTTTTCTCCATTTCAGCCTGGTATTGGGGCTGTAAAGATGTTTCTTCTAAGCGTTTGCCCAAATTTACCACTGCTGCCGGAATAAGATTGGCAATAGGCAGCTCAGGAGGCAATTTGCTCCACAATAAAGCTCCCCGCTGCGGCTCCAACGACCAATCAGCAAAAGGAATAATAACAACCGGATAAGCCAGACCTTTGGATTTATGGATACTGGTTATGGTTATGGCATTCCGGTTTTTAGGCGAATTGATACTAAGTTTCTCTTTGTGCATTTCCCAATACTCCAGGAAATTGTTTAAATTATTGCTTTGGTTCAGGCTATACTCCAGTACTACATCCAGAAACCGGAATAAGTATTCACATTCGTTGTTTTTACCCAGCAACCCAAACACCCGGATTATTTTTTCGGTTAGTTCGTAAATAGACAGGTTGCCGGTTTCCTTTTCTTCTAAATCGTACCCAAACTCGCGTAGCTTATCAAAAAAGGCTGTATTATCTTCATAATTAGCAACAGAAGTAAAAGCCTGGGTCAGGTTATTATCCGGCTGCATTTTAACAACAACCTTGCTAACAAGATACATGGCCTCTGAGCGGGCCAAGGTATCATTGGGGCGGTTAAATACCCGAAACAGCGCTACAATTAAATTTACAACTTCTGCAAATTGTAGTGAAAGAGAGTCCTGCGAAATAATATCGAACTTCTTTTCTTTCAGGAAGCCTGCTACCAGGCGGCTGTTGCGGTTCGTACGGCACAAAATGGCTATATCTTTCCATTCGTAACCTTCGGCTATGGCCTTCTGAATTAGCTGTAAGGTTATAGCCAGCGTACTTTCCTGGTAAGTTAGGAGTTGAGGTTTGTTGTAACCTGCGTAAAAGGTTTCGGTGCGTTCGCAGCTATCCAGGTCATGCTCGTAATTAGAATCTTCGTTATGCGTAAAAAGTATCTGAATGTGCCCACCAGTTCGGGCGCTACCAGTTGGAACTTCCTGTTTAAAATTCTCATCGTAGATACTTTGCAGCATCGGGTAGTTCCCGTAAGTATCGCTCACGCACTTAAATAAACTGTTGTTAAAGTCAATAATCTCTTTCGTGCTGCGGTAATTGGTGTTTAGGTCAGCAGGCGAAAGGCTTAAATCTAAAGTCTCGTAGCGGGCTTCCAATAAGTCCTCGTTATTCCAGTTCCGGTACAAAGCAGGCGTATTTTTTTTGTAGAGGTGCAGAATCTGATCCATATCGCCCCCCCGCCAGCGGTAAATGGCCTGTTTGGCATCGCCTACAGCCATATTAAAATGTCCGGAAGCCAGTGAGTTTTCAATTAACGGCAGCAGGTTGTTCCACTGCAACGAGGAGGTATCCTGAAATTCGTCAATTAAGATGTGGTTGTATTTTTCGCCAAGCCGCTCGTAAATAAAAGGCACAGGCTCTTTTAGTACTATATCAGAAATTCGCTTGTTAAATTCCGAAATATGCACCAGGTTTTTATCGCGTTTTATATCCTGAATACACTTTTCTAGTTCATTTAACACTGAGATTTGGTACAGATGCTTGAGAATCTCATTAATAAGTACGTAGTAGGCGGCATGTGTTGTCCGGACGGCCTCTATGGTATGAAAATGTTCTGCTAATTCACCTTTGATGCCGTCTACCCGGGCTTCCACGTCTTTAGGTACTTTGGCACCGCACCATTTATCATTATTAATGGTTTGCCAGGCATAAGAATTGGGCTGGTTAAATTCAAACTTGCCTAGGTACTTATTAAAAAAACCGTAAATACCTTTTTCTTTATAATGTAAAAAAGCCGGATCTACCTGGTTGGCCTGAATTAAATTAATAGCTGCCTGGGCTGTTTCCTGAACTGTATTTTCAATCTGACTCTTTTGATGGTATAGTTCCTTCCGTATTCTTTTAAAATCTTCCAGAGATAGCTTTTGCAGCTCCGAAACCGCTTCGTATACCTGTTCATTTAATAAATTAGCGGCAAAAGAGGCAAGTTCTATTGGCAAGTTGTTCCAACTACGACCTTCTTCGGCTTTTTCCAGGGCGAAGTTTTCCAACGTTTGGGCCAGCAAGCTATTTTCTGGCGCGTTATTCACTTTGTCTAACAACATAGATACCGCAGTAGTTAATAACGTGGCCGTATCCAGGTCAACTTCAAAATTATAGGGGATATTTAATTCCCGGGTAAACGCAGTAACTACTTTATTAACAAAAGCATCAATGGTGCTTACTGAAAATTCGGAATAATTGTATAAAATTTGTTCGAACGTTAGTTGAGCCCGCTTCCGGATAGTTTCAATGTCTGTATCCGGTTGGCCGTATTCGTCCTGTATATCTTTTGTTATACTCTGTAAAAGCTCCTCACTCCGGGCTTTCATTTTTTCATCTAATCCTGCATCATTAAAGTTCCGCATAGCCGACAAAATCCGCTCTTTCATCTCATTGGCGGCATCGTTGGTAAAGGTTATAGCCAGAATAGTTTTGTAATAAGCCGGGCTTTGACTTTGCAAGGCAAGCTTTAAATATTCTTTGGTTAAATGATAGGTTTTCCCAGATCCGGCCGAAGAAGAATATATTTTAAACGTTTGTGGCACTTTTAGCAGGTTAGTTGTTGTTGTAAATAAGAGGTTCGAAAAGGAAGATTTTGAAGTTCGAACAAGCTATTTTGATAAGTTAAAGATACGGCTTTTGCCAAGGTTTTACAAGCAATTCCCTCCCTGAAGAGTAAGGAGGTTTGTAAAGTTCAGGCAGCGAGACAAAAGCCATTCAGATAGAAGAGCGTGAACGCAAAGCAGGCTTTTTTATTTTATAGTTTTTTCCCTATATAGTTTACCTTCCAAATTTATTCCTTATCTTTGAACAAAATTTTGAAATTAGCAGTCAATTATTCACACATGGCTGGTACATTAGCCACGTTTCCGTTAGCATCTAGTATTATCTCGCCGGTATTTTTCTTTCTAAACGTCGTTAAAATAAAGTATCTGCTCGTTTCAAATAGCGTATAAATTATTTTAATCGAAAAACACATGAACAAATTAAGATTTGATGAGCTTCCATTGTCCCAGGAAATGCAGCGTGCTATAGCTGATATGGGATTCGAAGAAGCATCACCGATACAAACGGAGGCGATTCCGTATATTTTAGAAGGCCGCGACGTGATTGGCCAAGCTCAAACCGGAACAGGTAAAACAGCTGCATTTGGTATTCCTACCATTGAAAGCATTGACCCGAAAAACCGCAGTGTACAGGCATTAATATTATGCCCAACCCGCGAATTAGCGGTTCAGGTTTCCGAAGAAATAAGTAAATTAATAAAATATAAAAGAGATATTCAGGTAGTTCCTATTTACGGTGGTCAGTCTTATGACCGGCAGTTACGGGCCCTGAAAAGTGGAGTGCAAATTGTAATTGGTACGCCGGGCCGGGTAATGGACCATATTGAGCGCGGAACTTTACAATTAGACTCCGTTAAAAAAATAATCCTGGATGAAGCCGATGAAATGTTAGACATGGGCTTTAGAGAGGATATTGAATTTGTATTAACCAAGATACCAACTGAACGTCAGACTATTTTCTTCTCGGCTACCATGAGCAAACCAATCATGGAACTGACTAAAAAATATCAGACAAATCCGCAGATTGTTAAAGTTGTACATCAGACCTTAACAGTTTCTAACATTGAGCAATCGTATTACGAGGTTCGTAACAACATGAAAATGGATGTGCTGTCACGGATTATTGACATGTACAACCTGAAATCGATGATTGTTTTCTGTAATACCAAACGGATGGTTGATGAACTGGTAGCTAATTTGCAAGCCAGAGGTTACTTTGCCGATGGTTTACACGGTGATATGAACCAGACGCAACGGAGCAATGTAATGGCTAAATTTAAAGCCGGCACGTTGGAGTTTTTGGTTGCAACCGATGTAGCTGCCCGTGGTATTGACGTTGAAGATCTGGAAGCAGTATTTAACTATGATTTACCACAGGATGAAGAAGCTTATGTACACCGTATTGGTCGTACCGGCCGCGCTGGTAAATCAGGTAGAGCGTTTTCGTTTGTATCGGGTCGCGATATCTATAAATTAAAAGATATTATGCGCTACACCAACGCCAAAATAAAACTGGCGGCGGTACCTAGCTACGAAGATGTTGCGGAGATTAAAACCAATTTATTCCTTGATCAGATTAAAGAGGTTATTGCCAAAGGAAAACTGGAAAAACAAATTTCCCGCATCGAACGCTTATTAGCCGAAGATTTTACTTCGTTGGAAGTGGCTGCGGCTTTGTTGAAAATAAGCATGAAAGAAGCCAAAGCACAAGCTGCATCCGAAGAGATGAAAGGCCCACGCGAAGGTTTTAGCCGTTTATTTGTTACCATTGGTAAAAAAGACCGGGTGCATCCCAAAGATATCATTGAAGCGATAACCGAAAATACATCTGTGCCTACCAGCAAAATTGGAGACATAGATTTGTACGATAAATTCAGTTTTGTTGAAGTTTCTACAGAATATTTATCTGAGGTAATAGATAAAATTGGCCGCACTACATTGTTAGGCAAACCTGTTAGCTTTGAAAAAGCCCAGAAGAAAACGGCAGGTGAAGGCGGAGGGTCTGGTTCTGGCGATAGAGAATCCAGAGGCAGATTTGACGATAAACCTAAGAGACGCTTCGGCGGCGGCGGCGATCGTGATAGAGGTGGAGACCGTGGAGGTGATCGTGACCGTGGCGGAGACAGAGGTGGTGATCGTCGGAAAGAAAAATCCAGACGCTGGTAACCTTCAAATATTAGCTACGTAAAAAATACGGTAGTAAGAGCATACATAAGGATTAAAAGAGGGATTTGCTCTTAAGAAAAGGCTCAACCAGTTTTGGTTGAGCCTTTTTATTTATTGTGAAGTTAAATTTTTGACATAAAAAAAGGAGCATTAACCTCCTTTTTTTTATGCTTGTGTTTTAACCTGAAATTAAGCTGAGTCACGTAAGTCACGAATTCGATCGTGGGCTTCTTTTACCTGCTGATATTGTTTTTGAACAATGGTTTTCAAGTTTCCAGGTAAATCCGCTTGTAAGGCTTTGTCAAAAGCAGCAACAGCATAATCCTCGCCGCGTTCTGCTTCCCGTAAAACTTGTTTTTTATCTTTATTCAACAAGGCAGAAGATAAATCCATCCAGGTACGATGAATAGTACCTTCAATAGAAGTACTTTCATCATCGGTTTTACCCATCTGGTGTAGTTCGTGCTGCAATTCTGTTACCATTTGGTCGCGCTGAACAGAATACTGATGGAATAAAGATTTTAGTTCTGGATCCTCAATATCTTTTGCAGCATGGGCATATCCTATTTGTCCTTCTTTGCAGCGTTCAATCAAGTGGTGAACAACTGAAACAAATTCATTTCCTTTTTCCATAGATTTATATTGACTAATGTTTTGATACAACGATTAATCTTATTTTACTACCAAATGAAAAATTTTGTTTTAATCAGGCGTGAATATTATGGTATTTAAAGATAGAGATTTTAAATTTTAACCTGCCATTGCTTTACCGGCTAAATACCCAGTAGTCCAGGCGGCCTGAAAGTTAAAGCCCCCGGTAACGCCATCTATATCCAGCACCTCACCAGCAAAAAATAAATTAGGAATTAATTTACTTTCCATGGTGGCTGCATTAATTTCGGGTAGGGCGATGCCCCCGCAGGTAACAAATTCATCTTTAAAAGTTGTTTTACCTTTCACCTCAAAAGGTGCCCTAATCAAAGACTCTACTAATTTATTTTGATTTTTGGCCGGTAGTTCTGCCCAGACCGTTTGATCAGGTATCTCAGAAATGGCATTCAATACTTTCCATAAGCGTTGTGGCAAACCAAATATGGGATTGGAGACGACCAGGCGTTTTGGGTATTGCTTGCGGTAATCAGTCAGAAAAGCGCGTAAAGTTTCTTCTGTATAATCCGGAATCCAATTTATTAAGGCGGTAAAATGATAATTTATATCCTGTAATAGGCGCGCTCCCCAAGCCGATAACTTTAAAATGGCAGGTCCGCTAAAGCCCCAGTGCGTTATTAATAGTGGTCCTTCATTTTCTAAAGGTTGCCCGGCTATTTTTACTCTGGCATTAGCTACAGAAATGCCCGGGAGCTCTTTTAATGGCGAATTAGGAACATTGAACGTAAATAAAGAAGGTGCCGGGGCTAGAATGGTGTGGCCTAAATTTGACAACCATTGATAATTTTGGCTTTTTGGATTACCACCAGTACTAACTAATACCTTGGCAGCAAGTATGGTGTCGCCAGAAGTTAAATGTAAAGAGAATGCATTTCCGGCATTACTTTTTACAATGGCTTCTACGCCTACTCCGGTTTTTATAATTACTCCGGTTTTTCGAGCTTCCTGTATTAGGCAATTTACAATGGTTTCGGAATTATCGGTAACCGGAAACATACGGCCATCAGGTTCGGCTTTTAATTTTACGCCCCGCTTTTCAAACCACGCTACCGTTTCGGTAGCACCAAAAATTTTAAAGCAGCTTTTCAGGAACTTGCCGCCCCGGGGATAGAAATGGATAAACTGATTAGGGTTAAACAGCGCATGCGTTACATTGCATCTTCCACCGCCTGAAATTTTAACTTTAGACAAAAGTTTAGTTGTCTTCTCCAGCAGAATAACTTCTACCTCCGGATTATTTTGAGCACAAGTAATAGCGGCAAAAAATCCTGCCGCACCTCCGCCAATTACAACTATTTTTTCTTTTCTTCCCGACATACCAATTATCCTTTAAAAGAATTGCATGGGGTTTGGCTTCTTAAATGCATAACCCAGCTCTTCTTTTAATTTTTTATTGCTAATAATTTTAAAAGAATCAGCAGGGGAGGATGTGGAAAAAGCCGGTGGTAATAAATTTAAATCCTTTGCTGCGGCGGTATAAAACTCCTTGCGGCTCGGATGCTCATCAGCTGCGGCGTTAAAAATTTTATTCCAATGCGCTTCCCGAACAATAGTTTCTATGATAGCCAGGCAATCTTCCAGATGAATTAGGTTTACCGGGCCTTTCGGGTTAGGAACATTGAGCTTTCCGGCGAAAAACCTGCCGGGATGCCGTGCTCCCCCTACCAAACCAGCAAAACGTAAAATGGTAACGGTTTTTTCTTTAAGTGAAGTAATTTCCGCTTCCGCTTGCAGGAGCGGGTTGTTTTCTATAGAAAGAGTTAGGTCTTCTGCTTCCGTTATTGTTTTATTTAAATCAGGATAAACAGAGGTAGAACTTATAAATAAAATTTGCTCTACAGGGGAATTACTAATTGCCTGTTTTAGTAAATGTATTTGTTCCAGGTACATAGCTCCTTGCCCGGCTCGTAGCCGGGGCGGGAAGCTAATGATGAGAATATCCGCTTCCAGGAAGGTAGTTAAATTAGTTCCTGCTGCAGAATCAGATAAATTTATTAAAAAAGGTATAATATTTTTATCTGCCAGTTCTGCCAGTTTGCTATCTGTGGTAGTAGATCCTTTTACTTTATACCCTTTAGTTAAAAAGCTTGTGGCCAAAGGCATACCTAACCAACCACAACCCAGGATACTAATTGTTTTATTTTGTTTCATGGAAAAGCAAAGATAAAACAATTAAGAGTTAAATTCTTAGATTAAGAGGGCTGTATGCCTTGTAAATGTTCCCAATCCTGAAACTTGGATAATTCCTCCTGGAAAGCTTTAATAAACCAAGCCATTAAACTAATGTCATCGGCAAAACCTAAAACCGGAATAAAATCAGGAATTATATCTATTGGTAAAACTACATACAGCAGGGTGGCAATACCTATAACAACAGATTTTGTAGACACATCGCGGTAAGACCCATCAATGTAAGCACGAACAAGGCGAATAAATGAAAACATTATGTCCCTTATCTGGTCAAAGCCGTTTTTGGCGCTTTTCTCATTCACCAGTTTTTTATAGGCATCCTGAAGTAAGAAACCAATTTTAGCTGGCTTACCCATCAGTTTAGTAGCCTTTTGCATTAAGTACCTGAATAAAGCATTTTTAGAAATTTTAAAGCCTTGTTCTGCTAAGCTTGCCATAATTTTATCTTTAAGGTTTGCCTCGTATACGCGAAAATATTTTTCAGGTAATATTTTTATTTACCTATATTTAAGTTTAGATAGTAAAGAATATGTTTACCATTCCAGATCCGTCCGAATATCCGCTATTTTATAAAACTTATATCAGTAAGTTACCTGAGGGGCCGATTGTAGACTTACTTCAGCAGCAAATGCAGGAATTAGATTCCCTTTTAAGTTCTGTACCAGAAGACCAGGCAGAAAAAGCATATGCTCCCGGCAAATGGACTTTAAAACAAGCACTTGGCCATATGATAGATACGGAACGGGTAATGGCTTACCGGTGCATGTGTATTAGTAGAGGCGAAACGAAAGAACTGCCGGGTTTTGATGAGAATACTTATGTCTTGAATAGTAATTTTAATGAGAGAGCAATAGCAAGTTTACTACAAGAATTTAAAGTGGTTCGGGCCGCTACGCTTGGCCTGATTCAAACTTTAAATGAAGAAATGATCAAGCGAAAAGGCATTGCCAATGGCAACCCTGTAACGGTAAATGCACTGGTGGGTATTATTGCCGGCCATTTAAACCACCATTTGGAAATAATCAGAGATCGATACCTGATGGTTTTGTAAAAGCTTTAAACTAACAGAAACCCAAAAGGCCGGCTAATTTTTTTGCCGGCCTTTTTTTATTTTCTGGTGTTACTAAAGTAAATCGTTCGCCAGGTTGGCCAATTCAGAGCGCTCTCCCTTTAATAAGGTGATATGCGCGTACAATGGATGGTTCTTGGCTTTATCTATTAGGTAAGACAGCCCATTACTCTGAGCATCCAGGTAAGGCGTATCTATTTGGTAAATGTCGCCGGTAAACACAATTTTAGTGTTTTCTCCTGCCCTGGAAATAATGGTTTTAATTTCGTGGGGCGTTAGGTTTTGGGCTTCATCCACAATAAAGAAAATATTAGACAAACTGCGGCCTCTGATGTAAGCCAGCGGCGAAATCATAAGCTTTTCCTGTTCTACCAACTCTTTAAGCTTTTGGTGTTCTTTGGTAGTTTCCGGAAACTGGTTCTGAATAAATTTCAGGTTATCCCAAAGTGGTTCCATGTAAGGGTTTAGCTTAGACTTTATATCGCCGGGTAAATAACCGATGTCTTTGTTACTTAGCGGTACAATAGGCCGGGCCAGAAATATTTGTTTATACTCCCGGCGTTGTTCTAAGGCACCAGCAAGAGTTAATAAGGTTTTACCGGTACCAGCCACGCCCTGTATCGAAACAAGCTTAACATTTGGGTTTAAAATGGCGTGCAAAGCAAAAGTTTGCTCAGCACTACGGGGCTTAATTCCATAAGCCGATAATTTATCTACCCGCTCAATTCTTTTCTCGGAAGGATTAAAATAAGCCAAAATAGAGCTTTTATAACTCCTTAAAATAAAATAATGATTATCGGCGGGCGGCTCTGTTAATACATCTTCACTGCTGCAACTGCCTTCATCATAAAGCTGGTCAATAGCATCGGGCGAAACATCCGTTAGCACATCGTTGCCGGTATATAAGGAGTTTACATCCTGAACTTTACCGGTTTCGTAGTCTTCCGCTATCAAATTCAATGCTCTGGCCTTTAACCGGAGGTTTATATCCTTGGTAACCATAATAACCGGCCGGTCGGGGTATTCGTGCTGCAAAAGCAAGGCGGCATTTAATATTTTATGATCGGCCTTTTTCTCACCAAATATTTTATCGGCATCTAATTGGGAAGCCTGAATCATCATGACTTTGAAATTGCCCTTATCTGGCCCGTTTATTGGCAACCAGTTTTGTAACATTAAATCCTGAGAGCGGGCATCAATAAACCTGATAAATTCCCTGGCTTCAAAGTTTTTTATATCATTTCCTTTTTTAAAATTGTCCAATTCTTCTAAAACCGTAATAGGAATGGCCACATCGTGTTCGCCAAAGTGCTCAATCGCGCTGTGGTCATAAAGAATGACGGAGGTATCCAGAACAAATATTTTTTTAGTTTTAGGTGATTCGGAACTGTCAGTTTTAGCTTTTTTAGTAGTGCCTCGAGGCCGCTTAGATTCAGTCATACACAGTTAATAAGTTGTAAGTGGAACTAGGTCAGAAATAAGGAATTAGATTTAGGTATATTACGAGAAAAGTTAATATTTAGCTAATTCTATATTTGTAATTTTTTCTATCTAAAATCTTTCTTATTTTTCTGACTATTTTAGATAATTGTAACAGAATATCTTATACCTTTAAATGGCGTAATAATGTTTTTATTTATTTAGTAATTTAAGGGGGTAGCGCTTCCTGTTAACAATAGGTGGGCAATAAAAAAATGCAGCCTAACTTATAAATAAATTTTAACGTTTTTCCGTTAAGTATAAATTATTAGATCACTAAATCAATAAGGTTATGGCTAAAGCTCAGGACGCCCGTAAAGAAACTAAAAAAAAGCCCGTAAAAACTGCTAAAGAAAAGAAAGCAGAAAAACAAGAAAAGAAAAAGTCTTACGATTAATAAGCGTATGCATATAGTCTGGTTAAATTTTTAACCAGGCTTTTTCTTTTGAACTTCATCAACCCAGTCTTGTTTCTATACTGGAAGCTCGTGAAAATTGGCTTTAAAACAGGTTTAATTTAATCAAGATAGATAAAGAGCATGAAGAAAGTTTTCAGTGTTGTAGCCTTGTTATTCTTATTCGGGAATATGCAGGCGCAGGCACAATTTTTTAAAAATATTTTTATTAACCGGTACGATAAAAACAACTTGCATCACGGTAAATGGAAGTATAAAGAATACATTAATAATAAGAGAAGCCTTATGTCCATTGGTCGGTTCGATCATGGTAAACAGGTAGGCAACTGGAAATATTTTTATCAATCTGGGAATGTTCGGATGACGGAGCATTATACCTGGCATGGCGATAAAAGACTTGTCGACATTACTTACTACCATGAAAACGGACAGATATCTAATATCGGAACGGCATGGATAGAGGATTTAGAGGATAAAATCCACTATTACTGGACTGGCGATTGGAAATATTTTGAAAAAGATGGCACTCCAATTAAAACTGTTTCCTATGCTAATGGTCAGGCCGTAAAAACCATTTATACTGATGGTAGAATAGAGGTGGAAGTTTTTGATATGCCTAAGCATACTTTGGACTTACCAATCAGGAAACAAAATTAACTTTAATGTACCAGGTTTTCGATTTAGGTGCTGCCGAGAAATAAGAGGCTGGCAAAAGCATTTATTGAAAAGCTTATTTCTAAATATGAAAACTAATACTAAAAACTGGCCAGTTGTGTAAAGCGCAACTGGCCAGTTTTTTTAGGGCTAAATGAGCCATTTATCCGTCTGCACCGACTCATCCTTTACCCGTATGTAGGCTCGCCAATCACCTTCTTTTACTTTGGCAAAATGAGGTTTATTTTTGCTTTCAAAAATTATGGTTTTTAAAACTATTTTATCTTCTACTTCTATTTCCTTAAAAAATAATTTTACCGGTGGGTTGCAGTAAAGTTCTGCAGCTTTGGTTAAACTATGTTTTTCTTCCTCGGGATCAATGCCGCTGATAGTACCGTTATCCATTACGCCCACCAAAATGATACCTCCCCGGGAATTGGCAAAAGAAGTTATGGTGCGGGCAATTTTAACAAGCTGGTTTATGGTTTTCTTAAATTCAAGTTTATCTCCTTCGCCAGTGGCAATTAGTTTCTCCAGTTCTTCCATTACCTTTTTTTTCCATGTAAACCAGCATACAAACCAAAATCCTAGGATATTATAGTTTTTCCTATTTACATTTTTTACTGGTTGTACGATTTCAGGAGACAATTGTAGTACCTACTAATAGGGGGTAAGCTACTTACCATTGTTATCGTAACAACATGAAATGGTATTACTGCCATAAAAACATTTAACATTGCACTATTACCAATGTATTTGATGATTCTGGCGGCCCTTTTTTGATAGTTCAGTAAAGATTAACAGAAAATTGGGACATAGAAAACATTCCTTCAATAGCACAGAGCCTGGATGTATCATTCAAATTTATGTAATTGCCTTTTCGCAAAAAAGGTTTCTAGGTATCTGCCTTGATAGATATAGCCATTGTGGCTTACTGCACATTGAGAACCGACAGGATAATTTAAGGTAGGAAAGAATAAAATCAATGTTGAAATAAATATTTTAAATAAAATAGAATCTTTTCTTAGCAGGCTAATTTAATTTACACAAATTATAATGTCGAAGGATGATTTGTATTTTTAAAAAATACATTTTTAATATATTCAACATTCAAGCTCATGGCTTGTGGCAGTTTTACTACCCTTATTTATCGGCTCTACTTCCAACAGTTTCTTAATTTAATTATTTATTAAGTAAAACTAATCATTTAGCATAAAGAACAATAGCCGGAAATAAAACCATTAAAGTTAATCGTACGATATTTTTCCGGTAAATTAACTTCCATCTCATTTGGCAGGCATTCTATTTTGCCACAGTTCAGGCAGCGAAAATGAAAGTGGTTATGGTGGTGGCTTTTCTCTGAACAATTTCTGCAATAGGCAAAGTATTGTTTGCCGTCATCGCCCACTATTTTATGAACAACACCATCTTCATAAAAGCTGTTCAGAACTCTATAAATTGTTGCTCTGTCTACCAAATCCCCTAATTGAGCCTGTAAATTATCCTGACTTATTGCTGATTTTGAAGTTTTTAAAGATTCCAAAATCATCTGCTTTGCTTTAGTATTGCGTTTGATCATTATTTTCCAAACATTCAATAATGCGGCTTTGTTGCATTATTGAAAAAATTATCTTTGAACAAAGTTAAAACGGTATGCCTTACAGGAAAAACTTATTCGGCTTGGGAATTTTACCGTTAGGACAATTTATTTTATAGTCCCTAAGTAAAGTTAAAGTTTTAGTCAATAATAATGTGTTTGAAACAATTTTTGTTGAATTGCCATTATTGCCATAGGTTCAATTTACAAATTATTATATAGGTGTTCTAGAAAATGGCAATTCTGGTTCGACTTAGCCCTGTTAATCATTTACTAACTAATAAACTTACTTTATATACAAACGGACAACTTAGTCTATTACCATAAAAAAATTATAAACTTCAGCAACATGATGTAAAAATAGCTGAGAAAGTAATGAATCAGTAAGGATACAATCAGTGCTAAAATTAACGCCTATCTTCTTAGGATAATTTTCTTGAAAATCTACAGGCGGTATTTTATAAAGCTGGGTTTAAACAGCATTATAAATTCCGGAAAAATATGGGAGCTGTATACCGGAACTTGGATTTTGAAAGTACGTAAATTTTAACGAACCACTGATATTAGATTTTATAAAATTAAGTTTTATAAAAGTAAAAGGGGGAATAAAGGGTAAAAAAAAATGCGGACCAGGGCCCGCATTTTATATATCTGTTTTTTCTAACTAGAATGGCAAATCATTATCCGCTTCATCGCTAATGAAAGAGCTGGCCATAGCTGGTTGTTGTGGCGCGCCAGCAGCACGGTAGTTGTTACCTGCATTGTTGCTGGTATTTGCAGCGCTAGCAGCATCTGCACTTTCAACCCGCCAAGCACTTAAATTAGTGAAGTACATGGTAGTACCGTTTTTTGTAAAAGGTTTGCCAGAAAGGTTAAAAGCTACTTTTACATCATCACCAACTTTAAACTGATCAAGCACGTTGCACTTATCTTGAGTAAGCTGAAATTTAATGTATTGGGTATAAGATCCATCCGGAATCTCCAACACAAATTCTCTCTTCCGAAATTTCTCGCTTACTTGTTGCTCATCGAATATTTCGTACAATTTACCTTGAACATCAAATGACATAATCTAACTTTTCTTTAAATTTTACCTTGAATAATGTATACAAAGATACGTTTTTTAGCCCATTTAAATTCCTTTTTCTACCTTTTATTTTCTACCTCCTAAAATTAATTAACCTAGTTTAAAACTGTAAGAATCGGCTTCCGTTAATGCTTCCATACTTTATAAATACCTTCAGTTGTTATGAATAATATTGCCATTGCTATTCACGGAGGAGCTGGGACAATTTTGCGTTCTGCTTTAACAATAGAGAAAGAACAGGACTATAAAACGGCATTAGAAGGTGCTATTGAGGAAGGGTATAAGGTATTAGCGGCGGGTAAATCGGCGGTGGAAGCCGTGAAAGCAGCTGTAGTGTGTTTGGAGAATAATCCGCTTTTTAATGCAGGCAAAGGCTCTGTCTTTAATCATAAAGGAAAACACGAAATGGATGCAGCTATTATGTGTGGCCAAACGCTGGGAGCCGGAGCAGTAGCAGGAGTGAACCACATTAAAAACCCGATATTGTTGGCGAATAAAATTAGGAGATACTCTGAGCACGTTTTACTTACCGGTGAGGGCGCAGAAGAGTTTGCTCGGGAACATGATTTGCTTTTTGAGTCTGATACTTACTTTTTTGATCCATTCAGGTATCAGCAATGGGTAGCTGCCCAGCACGATAATTCTGTAACCTTAGATCATACCGAAGACCGGAAATTTGGTACTGTGGGAGCTGTGGCCTGCGATACAAATGGTAACCTGGCAGCGGCTACTTCAACGGGGGGCATGACCAATAAGAAATTTAACCGAATTGGTGACAGTCCTATTATAGGAGCTGGTACCTATGCCAACAATGCCACCTGTGCTGTTTCCTGTACCGGGCACGGAGAATATTTTATGCGGGCTGTGGTAGCCTATGATGTTTCTTGCCTGATGGAGTACAAAGGTTTAAGTTTACAGCAGGCATGCGAAGTGGTGGTGCAGGATAAGTTAGTAAAAATAGGCGGAGAGGGTGGCTTGATAGCAGTAGATAGTTACGGCAATATTGAACTGGCTTTCAATTCTGAAGGAATGTATCGGGCCGCTAAAAAAGGTCCCGAGGCTGCTTTTATAGCCATTTATAAAGACTAATTAATTCTAATAAGCTGTTTCCTCCCGGTTGTGGTGGGTTTCCAGATCTCTATAAAAGGTACGCTCTGCAATATCGTACACGTTTCCTTTAGCCAATACATGCATGGTTATGTTTTCGATGGATAAAGCCATGCCTTTTTTTACTTCTTTGGTGTTGTTATGATTTATATGATGACCATCAATAATAATAACCAGATTAGAGCCAATGGTTTCTATTTGATTACCATTCGTAATAAGTACACCGGTATCTTCGCCTAAACCTATGCCGATAGCCCGAGGATGCGTACCTACGGCTTCTATTAACCTGCCAAAACGGCCACGCTTAACAAAGTGAGAATCAATAATTACGTTTTGTACCAGGCCTAATCCGGTACCTAATTTAACGGCTCCTTTCATTAAAGCTTCGGTACTGCTACCTCCTTTTATCATTATCTCAGACATCGCCATAGCACCCGCACTGGTTCCGGCAATTACAAAATTTGGTTCGGTTTGGTACCGGTGCAGGCAACATTCTAAAAAGGAGCTGTTGGCAAAAAAGTCAGCTAGCCGCGATTGATCGCCGCCTGTAAATAATATACCGTCTGTTTCCTGCAGCCGTTTCAGGTAATCAGGGTTGGCTGCATCTTCCCGGCTTCTAATGTGCATAAGGCCGATGTTAACACAACTCAGAATAGAAAAAGCCCCAGTATAGCGTTCGCCCACTTCTTCCGGAATCATAGAAGCAGAGGTGATTACTTCAATACGTGGATTGGTAACATGCAATTCGGTAACAATGCGCTTCAGGATTCCCAATTCGAAAAAATCTAGATAATACTTTTTGCGAGATTTTGGATTGGGATAGGTGCCTTTGTCTTCGTTTCCACCAATTGCAATTAATTTTCCTTTGGGTATAGTCACGTATTAATATCAGGGTTAAGTGTTTGATTGAAAATTTACTTATAATTTATAAATATTATTTCAAATTTAAACAGTTAAAACTATAATTTGGTGCTAATTGTGTAAAAAAAGCATGTAATTTGTTTTCTCCTCACTATAAATGGCTGCACATAAACCGCCAGATATGCTGGCAGAGCATTAAAATAGTAAGGCATCTAACGTGCTGGTTGCCACAGCATGATAATTTGCTCTGGCTTTTGTGTATATACTTTTTGCCTGCTCCGGGTTTTGTTCCCTTAATGCTTTGTATAAAGGTACCAGGAATTTACGTCGGCCTACGTGTAACAGAAAATTTTCTAATACCGCTTCGGCTGGTAGGTATTCCTGCTTTATAGCTTCATGCAACCAAACAGCAAGTATTTCAGCATTACCAGAATCCGTAAAGTTAAAAGTCTGATCTAATTCAGCCATTCGGCCGTACGTAAGCTGGGAACTAACCCCATTCAGAAAATATAGCCATTCATGGGTAGACCAGTTTTCAGTTTTAAGGGCATTGGCCGGCGTAGTATTAAGCCAAAGCGTGACCTGTTCCTGGACTTTTTCAAACCGATTGGAAGTTATTACCGGACCGGTAATTGGTAATCCCGGCTGGTAAATCCATTCTTCGGGGTTTATTATTTTGCTATAAGGTGAATCGGGGGGTAATAATTTTGCCTCTAAATACGCTATGAACTTTTCTGTTGTCATAGATTGAAAAGCAAAATCTTTAAAGTAACCTTTTACAAATTGATCGAAAATTTCCCGGCCTACTGTAGCTTCTATAGCCAGTAAAAATAAATTGCCTTTTTCGTACGCTATTTCTGTTAATCCTTCATCGGGATCCCGGTTGGTGAGGTCGAGTTTTAAGCAGGTATCCTTACTGCTGTGGCCTATTTCCTCCAGGGTATGCTGTAAATCCTGATAACCTAATACTTTCAGCATATCCGCGTAATCCTGACCATGTAAAGCCTCCATAATCCGGCGTTCAAAGTAAACGGTAAAACCTTCGTTCAACCAGAAATCGTTCCAGGTTGCGTTGGTTACTAAGTTGCCAGACCAGGAGTGCGCTAATTCATGTGCGACCAGACTTGTTAGTGAGCGATCCCCGGCAATAATAGTAGGCGTAACAAAAGTAAGCATGGGGTTTTCCATGCCGCCAAAAGGAAAACTAGGTGGAAGCAATAACAAATCGTAACGGTCCCATGAATACTTGCCATATATGTTTTCGGCAACAGCCAGCATTTCCGGAAGTTCTGTAAATTCCTGATAAGCTTGTTCTAACTGGGCAGGTTCTGCATATACACCGGTGGTGCCGCTTATGGGTTTAAATTCCAGATCGCCTACTGCTAAAGCCATCAGGTAGGAGGGGATGGGTTTGGTCATGGAGAAATTATAAGTACCATCCAGGCTTTTCTCCTGGGGATTTAAAGCACTCATCAGGGCTAAATACCCGACTGGTACTTTTACCTGAGCATTATACGTAAACCGGATGCCGGGACTATCCTGGCACGGTAACCAGCTCCGAGCCAATATAGCCTGCGACTGGGTAAATAAAAAGGGATGCTGTTTTCCACCGGTTTGTTCCGGTGCCAGCCATTGCAGAGCGGCCGATTTTGCGGTGGTTTTGTAATGTATACTAAGTTTAGTTGTATGTTGTGGAATTGAAATATGCAAAGGTATGCCTAAATAAAGTTTTTCTTCTCCCAAGGTAAAATCTGCTGCCTGGCCATTTTCCAGTAATACGCTTTCTATTACTAAATCTTTGGTATCAAAAATTATTTCGGCTGCATTTTGACTTGCAGTAACTGTATAAGTAGCCGTGCCTGATATACTTTTATTAGTCAAATTGACGTCCAGATCTAATTCCAAATGTTTTACAACGGCCTCCGTTGGTTTTGCGAACGAATGCGTATCGGTGGGGTACCTGTTAGCTGAATAGTTGTGCATGTATATTGTATGAGTAACTATGAGGTTTAGAGATAAAGTAAACGAAAGGGGATAACTTAATTAAACCGATTTGCCAGCTTTTTGTTTTTGTAATTTTTCCAGTTTATGCTCCTTATAATTAAGAACATTTTTGCCAAATAATAGTAAAAAGAAAATATAAAACTATTTGGGAAAACCGAAAAGTAAAGTAAGTCTTTTATTGAAATTTATAAATATGTATAAAACGTATAAGTATAGAATATTATATTTCTTTTTATCAATCTTAATTCTAGGAACAATTAGTTGTAGTAAAGCAGCTAAAAATAAAGGTGATGTTACAAGTGAAGATGGCAAACAGGGAACACCTTTAAGTAAAACTGATAGTGCCTTTGTAGACAAGTACATTGCACATGAACCTGAGTTTAAAGAACACCGCAATGTTATTATGCGGTTCTACCGCACCCGCAACTACCGCTTAGGCTGGTTTAAGGAAGAAAAGTTAGTGCCGCAGGCAAACACCTTTATTGATGTGGTAAACAAGTCTTATCGCGAAGGCCTGAACCCCAATGATTATAAAATTAAAGATTTTAATAAAATGTTTGCTAGTTATGAGCAAGCCAAAGATGATTCTTTAAAATTTAAACTGAAGCAGGAAATAGATGTAGCCTTAACGGCTTCTTATATGAATTATGCTTCGGATTTCTACCGGGGAACGGTAAATCCCCGTAAACTAGATAATATTGAATGGAGTGTCCGGAAAAATAAAATAAAGCTGGATAAAGCGCTGCAAACTATTTTACAAGAGCGCGATAGTCGTTATCCTTATTATCAATTTGAGCCTTTACATGAGGATTATAACCGGTTACGGACAGCTTTGCAAAAATATCGGGAAATTAAACAAGCTGGCGGATGGCCTAAAATTGAAGGAGTTACCAAACTTAAACAAGGCGATACTTCCCGGGTGGTGCCTATATTGCGTCAGCGGTTGCTGCCAAAAGAACGTTGGAATATTGCCGCACCCAACCAATTTTTATTTGACGATGAGTTAGTTAATGCAGTAAAAGATTTTCAGATACGCCATGGATTAAAAGCTGATGGTGCGTTGGGTCCTACCACGCTTAAAGCCATGAATGTGTCGCTAGATGAACGTATAGATCAGATTATTATCAATATGGAGCGCTGGCGGTGGGTGCCGAAACCTAAAAAGTTTGAAGAAAAGCACATTTTTGTAAATATTCCGGAGTATATGCTTTATGCCCGTGAAAATGGGAAAAATGTTTTGAGCATGCGGGTTATTGTTGGTAAAACCATGACTAGTACTCCTGTATTCAGTGATAAATTAGAGTATATTGTTTTTTCGCCATATTGGAACGTACCCAACAGTATTATAGTAAATGAATTTAAACCAAAACTTATTCGGGATCCCGATTGGTTGAACCGGATGGATATGGAATTGCTTGACAGTTATAATAAAAATGCAAAGCCCATGTCTCCTCATGCTGTTGATTGGGCATCCATTAATGAAAAAACCTTTAAATATCGAATTCGGCAACGGCCTGGCCCTAAAAACCCTTTAGGTGATATTAAATTCATTTTTCCTAATGAGCACGATGTATATCTGCATCATACTTCTTCTGAGTCCTTATTCAACCAGACGGAGCGGGGCTTTAGTCATGGATGTATCCGGGTAGAGAAACCAGTAGACTTAGCCGAATTCCTTTTAAGGGATAAGCCTCAATGGACTACAAGTGAGATTATTTCAGCTATGCACGCAGGTGAGGAAAAATATGAAAACCTTAAGGCAAAGGTACCTGTTTATATTGTATATTTTACCAGCTGGGTAGATGATAATGGTGCTGTTCATTTCCGGGATGATATTTATAGTCATGACCGGGCTTTGGAAAAGGAATATTTTAATTAATACACCTTAAATTGCTTATAATCAAAGTAAAGCTTTTGTAATAAGTATAATTTGAATTGAAATTTTTATAAGACCTTAAAATTAAATTATAAAACTATGAAAAAAATAGCGCATATTCTTGTATTTTCGCTCCTGCTTTGGGGGTTTGGTTGCCAGGAAACGTCTAATACCCAGGAAGGTTATGGGGCTAGTGAAAGTGGCCTGCAAGACGATCGGCAAACTGGTGGCGGACAAGTAGATGACTCGGAAAGAGGGGCTGAGTCCAGTAACAATGGGGGCACCATGAATAACGCAATAACAGGCGATAGTATGCATAACCCGGGTGCAGTAGGAGAAACAGATGCTGCTTCAGCTGCCGAGAAAACGCAGCAACGGGTAGGAAATTCTAATACCAGAGGTGAAGCAAATACTTCTCAAAGCAGAACAACAGTAAATAAACAAATTAAACAATAATTATAAATATTAATCTTTTCTGCTTGTTATGAAAAAAAAGATCTGGATGATGTTTTTATTAGGTAGTTCGCTGTTAGTACAGGCTTGTGATGCTAATCCGAAAACAGACCCTGAAGAGGATGCGGCGCACAAACGTGCTAATCGGGAAGAATATGCTGAGCGTGCTCAGGATTCTAACTAATAAAAAGGAATAAAAATAAAAAGGCAGCTTTAAGCTGCCTTTTTTGTTTAACTGGAGCTAATATAAGAATAAACCTAAAAAAGCGTTATTTTTGTAAACATGCAAACAGCCGCTTCTCCCATACGCTTATCTGAACTTAACCAACTTATACAGGTAAGGTTAGAAGATGCTTTTCGGGATCAGCAGTTTGGAGTTATTGCCGAAACAATGGGTATTTCTCATTACCCCGCTAAAAATCAGTGCTACCTAACTCTTATTGAGAAATGTGATAGTACTAATACGGTAAAAGCATCCATGAGGGCCCGTATTTGGGGAAACAGCTACAAATGCATACAGTTTTTTGAAGAAACAACCGGTCAGGTATTTAAAGATAATATTCAGCTACTTTTAAAAGTTAAAGTGCATTACCATGTGCTTTATGGATTATCGCTGGAAATTGAAGACATTGATTGTAATTATACCATTGGAAAGCTAGCGCTTTCTAAACAGGCCGTTTTACAAAAGCTTTTAGACGATAATCCTCAACATATCCGGGAGGTAAACGGGGAATATATTACCAGTAACAAACAGTTAAAATTTCCCCCCGTTATTCAGCATATAGCTTTGATTTCTTCGGCCCAGGCGGATGGGTATGCAGATTTTATGCACGAGCTGATCTTTAACCGGCATAACTACACTTTTGAAGTAGACGAATACTTTGCCCCGGTACAAGGAGTTGATGCCCATAAAGAAATTTATAAGCAATTAGTTCGCATATATGAATCGGGCATAAAATACGATGCTGTGGTATTGGTTAGAGGAGGGGGTAGCCAGTTAGATTTCCAGGCCTTTGATACTTATTTACTTTCCAGAGCTGTAGCGCGTTTTCCCATCCCTATTATTACCGGTATTGGCCACGAGAAAAACGAATCTGTTTGCGATTTAATGGCCCGGCTTAAAACAAAAACTCCTACTAAGGCGGCGGCAACCATTATAAGCCATAACCGCTCGTTTGCGGAAAAGCTTCAGTATTTACAGAAACAATTAATTCTGAAAACCAACGAAATTATAATTTCTCAGGAACTGGTTCTGAATACTTTAAGAACAACCCTAATTTCAGAATCAAAAGATTTGTTAAACCAGGAAAAACAGTTTTTAAAGGCCCAAATGAATACGGCTATTTATGTTGCTGCCAAGCGCCTGCAAAAGGAAAATGTAAACCTTCTAAAAATAAAGTTTAACCTGCAGTGTAATTCTGAAAATCGATTAAAATCAGAGCAATTTAAACTGCAGCATTTTACAAATACTCTGGTGCATTTAGATCCGGCTAACGTACTTAAAAGGGGGTATGCCCTGGTTTACCAGAACGGCCGACCCATTACAGAAGTAAATCAGGTCGACGTGAAGGCTCCCATTACCACACGTTTGTATTCCGGCGAAATTGAAAGCCAGATAACTTATAAAAAGAAATTCTCAGATGATAACTAATTTAACCTACCAGGAAGCTTTAGACGAACTAACCGATATTATTTCGCGGTTGGAAAGTGAAAGTATTCCTATTGATGAATTAGCACAAAAGGTTAAACGGGCGTCAGAATTAATCCAATACTGTCAATCTAAACTTACTTCTACTGATTCTGAAGTTAAAAAAATTATTTCGCAGTTAGAAGATAAATCTGACTTGTAAAGAACTGACTGGTAACCAATATTTTGTAAGGTATTTTTTTTATGTCCTAGAAAAAGCTTAATAATTATATATTAAGCTTTTTTAATACAAGGATTTGCCCAGACTATCTCGTATATAGAGCTTCCGGATTAAATTTATCTGTTGGATAACGGCATATAAAAATGAAAAGCTTTTCTACATCTTTATTACATACCGCCTGGACAGAAGATGAGAAAAAGCAGTTGGATGATACCATTGCTTTTGTGGAAACTTATACCGAAGCTAATTTTTTGCACGATGTCTGTAGTTATTTATACCAAATTCTAGGAGTAGATTATATTTTAATTGCCCGCTTCCCCAATGGCCAATTGGATAAACTGGAAACAGAATCCTTCTATAAATCTGGTAAAAAACTTAAAAATTCTGTGTATAGAATTTCCGGTCTATTAAGTGCCTGTTTTACAGATTCTAATTTTAGTTATGTACCGGTTGGCGCTCTAAATATTTTTCCGGAGGATACGCTTCTTAAGAAATTTAAAGTAGAAAGTTTTATTGGAGTACCCTTAGTTGATAAAGACGATAGGACCAATGGCTTAATTGCCTTATTTCATCATCGAATTATTGAAAGAGGCGGTTTTGTGGAGGCTGTAATAAATGCTGTTATGCCCCGAATTGAAAAAGAATTATTTTTTCCCCAATCTCTGGACGAACTGACCTATTAAAATTTAAGCTATTTGAGTTAAGTAACTAAAAGAACAGAACTTTACTCCTGTTTGAAAATTTCGTTGATAGAATCAATACGGAGTGCTGCTAATCGGGTTTGAAGCCTCAAAATGTATTTATTTAACTCCAACCTTTCCAAATCATCTTCTTCTTTATCAAACAAATCTTTTAGAACTTTGATTTTTTTCTCACAGTCTTCTATTGTATTTATTTGACCTTTAAAATTTTCAAATTCCGCTAGGGAAAAAGCCATCTAATTATATTTTAACGCCTAAACTAAAATAGGTTTTCTTTTTTACGATAACTAATAATTTGGGTAAAACTTGTAAAATATTAAATTTGTTCCTTTTCCAAAATGCTTTTTTAAAAAATTTTAAATTTTACTATATCATATGAAAGTCAAATACTTTTATTGAAAAAGTAAAAGTTAAATTTTCATTTGGGTTCGAGTAAATTTTCTAAAGTAAAAAAGGCAAGTATTATCGATTTCGGAAATTATTGACCTTGTATTAAAGAAGAATTATTGAAGATTTTTAAGAAAAATGAAAAATAGTTAATCTTAAAGATAAGTTTTCCAGTAATGGTATTTTAATTAGGTATAGTAAGTATAAATATTCCTTATATTAGCGACAGTTTTTATAAAAAAATAAATTGACTCCGGTATTTAAAATAACTGTTTCAGAAGAAGATTTAATCCGCCGTTTACGCGAACAAGATGAATCTGCCATGACCCTTCTTTATGATAATTATGCCGCTGCTTTATATGGGGTAATTTTAAGGATTGTAAAGAAAGAAGAGGTTGCAGAAGATGTAATGCAGGAAACTTTTGTGAAGATTTGGTCTTCTTTTGCGCAATATCAGGAAGATAAAGGCAGGTTGTTCACCTGGATGATAAATATAGCCAGAAATTCATCTATCGATAAAATCCGGTCGCGCGAATATCGCGTAAGTTCTAAAACAAATGCAATCGAGGATAGCCCGGTAAACCATTTACAATCTTCTTACAACATAGTTCCCGAACATGTAGGAATAAAAGAAATCGTTGATAAGCTAAACCCGGACCAAAAGAAAATTATTGATATGATGTATTTTGATGGATATTCCCAGAGTGAAATATCGGAGGAGTTGGATATTCCGCTGGGAACGGTTAAAACCCGGGCTCGTGCCGCCATGAAAGTACTTACTAAACTATTAAGTTAAATTGGATATTAGAGAATACATATCTTCCGGAATATTGGAGCTGTATGCCGCCGGTGTTGTTACAACTGCTGAAAAAGCAGAGGTAGAGGATATGGCGCGTCAATATCCGGAAGTGAAAGCAGCATTAGACGAGGTTCTGGATACCCTTG
Organism: Adhaeribacter aquaticus DSM 16391; assembly: GCF_000473365.1. Taxonomy (GTDB): domain Bacteria; phylum Bacteroidota; class Bacteroidia; order Cytophagales; family Hymenobacteraceae; genus Adhaeribacter; species Adhaeribacter aquaticus. Next base: position 4,609,434 of record NZ_KI421517.1, on the reverse strand, counting down.
ATGCTTATGCCACTATTCATGCTGTAACGCCACCAGCAGACCTGAAAGCTAAAGTTTTAGGGTCAGTTAAAGCGCAAATGGCATCTTCGGAAGAGCTTGAACCTAAGTTTAGAGAAGAGTCCTCTTTAGGACAGGAAGAAGCTAAAATAATTCCCTTCGGTAATTCAAGTCAGGTAAAAAACACCCCGACCTACCGATGGTTAGCAGCCGCCGCTGTCGCCTTACTGGTTTTAAGTAATGTGTTAACCATTTACTTTTATAATAACTGGAAAAGAGCTGAGCAAAGTTTGCAGGTTGCTGTTGCCAGTCAGCAGCAATACGCACAAAATCTGGAGCGGGTGCAATTAAAGCTTAATCAAAATAGCGAAACAGTTGCCTTGTTAAAAGATCCTCATACTGCCCGGGTAGAGTTAAATGGAGTAGAAAAGTCGCCGGCTTCTAAAGTAACCATTTACTGGCATAAGCCAACTAAGAATGTGTTATTAGCTGTAAATAACTTGCCAGAGCCTCCTAAAGATAGACAATACCAGCTTTGGGCTTTGGTAGATGGTAATCCCATTGATGCCGGACTTTTAGATGAATTAGAAGCTTTCAATTCTATTCAACTTATGAAGAACATAGAGGAAGCTCAGGCCTTTGCTATAACGCTGGAGCCTATGGGCGGAAGTGTAAATCCAACAATGGAAGAAATGTTTGTCATGGGTAAAATCTAAGTTTAACCTAATTATCTTCATCTGCCTTTCAGTTTTTTAGTACTCCTTGCTTATTTATGGCCTGCTAATCTCTAAATATGACTTTATTTCTCAGGGTACTATTTATTGTTTTAATGGTAATTGGGGGCGTAGTGGGTTGTGCCAACAGAGGTGATAAAGCAGTAAATGTATCTGGTGAGGATTCAGGTAATTATTTTCAAAAGGATTGGGCATTAAATAAATTCTGGGATGACGGTTTAGCGGAAGTGGCTACTTACTCGGCAGAAAGAATAATATATAATAAAGTCCGCACCTTTGATTTTGTTTTAATAACGGTTAAGGAGGATTTTAATGAAGAATTCAATGTTAAAACAGATGATTATAAACGGAAAGACTTATTCCCGGTTATAAAAGTAAATCAGTTTTGCCGGATAGAAACAGCCAATTATCCTTACCATTTCCTAAGCTCTTTATTTTTCAAACGCGACAATCCAGTTAGTATCCATAAAGCAACTATTTCATCGCAGGAGTGGTGCGGGAATACTTTCAAGGCTATTACCAAAAAGGGGAATCAGTTAAAATATAGTTTTAATTCCTACTGGGATAATCAGGGGGAGGGGCAAATAAGCTTAAGCGCTGATTTACTTTTAGAAGACCAATTGGTCTATACCTTACGAACACTAAAGTTTGAAAAGGGGGTAAGTTTTTCTGCAAAGGTGGCCGAATGGTTACAAACCAATAAAGCAACTAAACCTACCATTTATCAGGCAAATTTTAAGATAAGTGCAGTTACAACAGAATCCGGAGATTCCGCCTGGCAGGTAAACTTGCAACTAGATGATAAGAAGCTAAATACTTACCTGTTTGCTACGGCCTATCCTAATGTTTTAATAAGCCAGAAAACCTGGGACAACAGAAATTTAAAACTAAAAGAAATAAAACGTAACGCTTACTGGCAACATTAGTTTAAGAAGTAGGGCGGAAAGAGTAGGATTATTTATTTTTAGTTTGTTTAACCTGCCTTATTAAGTTTCTACTGAAAAATGAAAAAGCATTTAGAGAAATCTACCTTACAATTTATTTCTGAATTACAAAAGAATAATACCCGGGAATGGTTTGCCGAGCATAAAAGCAAGTACGAAGCTGCCCGAAAGGATCATATTCAGTTTCTAGATAGCTTATTACAGGAGGCAGCAAAATTTGAACCCATTGCGGCTAAACAACAAGGAAAAGATCTGGTTTTTAGGATTTACCGCGATATCCGTTTTTCACTGAACAAAGATCCTTTCAAAAATCATTTTGGTGCTTTCCTAGCTGAAGGAGGTCGTAAATCTATTAACCCAGGTTATTACTTGCATATTTGCCCTGATAATAAGTCTTTTATTGCCTGTGGGTTATGGCTGCCGCCGGCATCTCCTTTAAAGGTAGTACGCCAGGAAATAGACTATAACTTAGGTGAATTTGAGAAGGTCGTGAAAGACCAGGAGTTTTACGACTATTTTGGAGAGTTAGCGGGAGAGAAATTAAAAACTACTCCTAAAGGGTATGACGCCGATAATCCGGCCATTACCTATTTGCGCCATAAAAGTTGGATGGTTTCCCGGCCCTTACCGGATAAATTGGTTACCTCCGATGGCTTTTTGGACGAATGTATAAAAGCTATAAAACTCTCTAAACCTTTAAAAGAGTTTTTTATGCGGGCAATTCGGGAGGTAAACGGAGCGCTGGAGTAAGACAGCGTTTATTGGTTAGCAATAACATCTTTATCTAAATTAATTACTTTCCGGGTTTCCAGAAAAAGCACGGTAAAAACAATAAAGTATTCCAATGCTACCAGGTATAGGTTTTCTTTATACAATTGTGTTGTATACGTTGCATAAGAAACTATTACAACGCCTGACCACACAATTGGATAGCGCCAGTGAGTGCAGGTGGCAAGGGCTACTAATGGTGTAATGTACCAGGGATGTACAATGGTAGCCAGAAATAAATAAATAGAAACAGCAAGCGTAAAAAAATATGGAAGCTGCTGAGGTATTAAGCTGGAGCGTTTAAAGGCTAACGTTATTATTCCAATAAAAGTAGCAAGAGATAAAAATCGGCCTATATAAGCAATTTCATTATAACCCCGCCAATGGTAGCCCAGCCACCGCAATACATAATATACACTGGCATTAAATTCAAATTTCTGAAAATACAGGTTTACACTATTTAGTATATTATGAAGCAGCTGTATGGAAAGAAAAGGTGCAAACAGCAATGTAAGAAGGAAGCCCACTATAGTGGCGTAAAAAAGAAAAGCTTTTATTTTTAAACTTTTTAAAAGAAACGGCAGAAACATGAGAGGCCATAATTTTACGGCAACTGCCAATGCAAAGGCAATGGCCGAAAGAGCTCTTTTATTTTTGAGAAGCAAGAATAGACTAAGTAGCAAAAAGAAAATTAAGATACCCTCAAAATGAAGGTTCCCGGTTAATTCTACAATTACCAGGGGATTAAAAGCATACCACCAAATTTGTTTAACCGGAAGCTTAACCAGAGGCAGTAGCTTAAGCATTAAAAATAATGAGCCTGTCTCGGCGGCAAATATAAAAAGCCGCATAACCAGGCAATTTAACCAAATAGAATCTCCGCCAATAGCATTAGCCACCCCAAATATAAACTGGCAGACAGGTGGATAAACTGAAAAGTAATCAGGGGAATTAAGTTTCTGAAATAAAAAGGGCGTTAGACCCGGAGGAGCAAATTGGTTTTCGGCATAGTAACTGGGCAAATGCAGAAAAGGATTCTGTCCATTAGCTACTAAAGTCCCATCCCAAATAAACCGGTAAAAATCATCGGAAAGCGCAGGAGTAGCGAATAAAAAGATGGACCGGAAGAATAAGGCCAGAAATAAACCTGATTTATAAGTAATAGGTAGTTTTACCAGCCACAAATAAAGACCAAAAACAAAAGAATGCAGCAGTAGGAGTTGTACAAATTGAGTGCGCTGGGTAAAGTAGCCTATAAGAACATATCCTATAGCTGTAGTGAATGCTATTATACCTGCTTTTACTACTAACTTACTTTCCATTGTTACCGGCTATGCTTAACAGAGTAGTAAAAAATTGCTCCAAAACCAAAGCTAAGCATACTATGAAAGGGCAACATACCAAAGGTTTGGGTTTTAAAAGCCAGATATATGCCAAATAAAAAGTAAAAACAAAGCAAAGCTTCTAAATAAGAAAGTGGTGGAATTCTTTTTACGGTATATAACCGGTTATGCCAGGAATCCTTTTGGGTAACAATATTAAACTTAGGGGTACGAATAAAGGGCGTTTTTATTCCAAAATAACCTTCGGCAACTGCAATGGAATTGTGCAACGAAAGCCCCATAGATAAACACAGGAATAGCACAAACTGTGGGAAGAAAGCTAAGGCTGTTTTAAGGGATGGGGTGCTGAGTTGGCGGTAAGAAATCCAATAAAATGAAAAGATGGCAGTTAAACTTACTATAAAGGCACTTTTGGATTGGAAAAAAGCACCTCCAAAAGAGAAAGAAGTTTTGAAAGCCAAAAGAGGAATGCTTAGTAATGCAGAAAGTAGCACGGCAATAAATATACTACTATTGAGTAAATGGAATATGGCATTAAGTTTAGTGAAAAAGCTTTTATTAGAGGAAAGCACTTTTCCTAAATTCTTACGCGCAGTTTCGGCTGCGCCTTTGGTCCAGCGGAATTGCTGGGATTTTAAAGCCGGCATAGTTACCGGTAGTTCAGCTGGCGCTTCAATATTTTCCAGGTATTTAAATTGCCAGTTGCGCAGTTGAGCCCGGTAGCTTAAATCCAGATCTTCGGTTAGAGTGTCGGCTTCCCAGCCTCCGGCATCAAGTATGCTGCTTTTTCGCCAGACGCCACCAGTGCCGTTAAAATTTATAAAATGCCCGCCAACTGATCTGCCCGTTTGTTCAACTGTAAAATGGGCATTTAAGCCAAAGGCCTGCAATTTGGTTAACCAGTTATAGTTTTGATTTATATGTCCCCAACGCGTTTGAACTACTCCTATTGCAGGATGATTAAATGCTGAAATTGTCTGTTTCAGGAAATCAGGAGTAGGTAAAAAATCGGCATCAAATATAGCTATAAACTCCCCGGTGGAAGTTTGTAATCCGTACTGCAATGCTCCGGCTTTAAAACCGCTTCTGTCCGGTCTCCGGATATGAGCAAAATCTATCCCTCGAGTTTTAAAAAGAGTAGCCTTTTCAGCAATGAGTGTTGTGGTGTTATCAGTGGAATCATCTAACACCTGCACCTGTAATTTTTCAGCCGGATAATCAAAAGCCAGCACCGTCTCTAAAAGCCTTTCCACCACATAAAGCTCATTGTAAAGCGGCAGTTGAACGGTTACAGCAGGCCAAACCGTTGGTTTAGTTGGTAAAGAGGGGGGGCTTGATTTTTTAGCTTTCAAGTAAAGCCAGCATAGTTGTAACTGAATAAGGCTGTAGCAAAAGATAAAGCTAATGTTGAGCCCGTAAATTATTAAAATAATGGTTTCAAAAATCTCCATAGCACTTCCTGACTATAAATATCGGAAGATTGTAAGAATAATTTTATAGCCAGCCTTCAAGGTACCGCTAACCGTGCCCGATATTTTTGAGTAACCAATTCGTTTGCGATAAGTCACGGGTACTTCTGTACTTATAAGCTTATATTTGGCAGCTTTTAATTGCATTTCTACGGTCCAGCCATACGTCTGGTCCTGCATTTTTAATTGTACCAGTTTATCTGTTTTGATAGCTCGGAACGGACCCAAATCAGTGAAACTGGCACCATAGAAAAGTCGGAGCAGGGTAGTAGCTAGCCAATTGCCGAAAATTTGCTGCGGTAACATAGCACCGGGTTCCCGGTTACCTAAGGCGCGGGATCCAATAACGAAATCTGCTTGGTTGTTCAGAATTGGACTAAGGAGTTTAGGTATTTCTTCAGGGTGATCGGAATAATCACCGTCTAAAAAAACAAGAATATCGGGCTTTTGGTCTGCTGGTTTTGCCAGTGCAAATGCAATACCGGTTAAACAAGCCTGACCATACCCTTGTTTGTTTTCTTTAATTACCGTAGCCCCTGCTCTTTTTGCCTCCTCAAAAGTATTATCAGTAGAATTATTATCTACCACAATAATGTCTGCAACCAAACCAGCGGGTATATCTGCAATTACCTTCTGAATGGATTTTTCTTCGTTATAAGCAGGAATAATAACATTTATTAAAGGCATGCAGCTAAAATTATTCAGCAAAGTTGCTCATTTTTGCCGAGGTTTAATAAAAAGTAAAACAAAGTAAAGTCGGTTCAGTTTAAAGAGCCAATCAATAATCAATTTATTCAAAACAAATACCAGCCATTATGTTAGCAGTAGGAGATAATGCCCCCGATTTCGAATTATTAAAACCTGATAAAACGCCGTTTCGGTTGTCGGAGGTTTTGAAAAGTAAAAAAGTGGTGCTTTATTTTTATCCGAAAGATGATACCCGGGGTTGTACCGCCGAAGCCTGTTCTTTCCGGGATCTCTACCAGGTTTTTCAGGAGCAGGGAGCAGAAGTGGTTGGTATTAGCTCAGATGATACGGAATCTCATCATAAGTTTTCGAGTAAGTATAATTTGCCTTTTGTGTTATTAAGTGATAGTACGAGGAAAGTACGTAAACTATACCAGGTGCCTAAAACTTTAGCGCTTATTCCCGGCAGAGTTACGTATGTTATAGACCAAAGCGGCATCGTCCGGTATGCCTTTAATTCTTTAATGAAACCGTTGGAGCATGTTAGTGGAGCCTTGGAGGTGCTTAAAACTATTTGATATGGTTATATTGATAAACTTTATCTAAGCTTTAAACTTTATGAAGAAGACTAATTTTTACTGGTTTTTTGTTTTTGTTGCCTTACACTTTTATGCGATTAAAGGTGCTGCTCAGACAGCTGGCAAAGAAGTTTACAATGCAGAACTAACAACTTATAAATACCCTTACCCGGTTCATTTCTTAAACATTACACTAGAGAAAACACCGGTAAAAATGGCTTATATGGATGTGCCTCCAACCAATAAAGCTGCCAATGCACCGGTAGTGGTGTTGTTGCACGGTAAGAATTTTTTCGGGGCCTATTGGCAGAAAACAGCTCAATTCCTTTCTCAGAATGGCTTTAGGGTTATAATGCCGGATCAGGTAGGGTTTGGGAAATCTACTAAAGCATCTTTACACTATAGTTTTCATCAATTGGCCTCTAATACGAAGAAATTGCTGGATACGCTGCAAGTTAAAAAAGCTATAGTGGTTGGACATTCCATGGGCGGAATGTTGGCTACCCGTTTTGGGCTGATGTATCCGGAATCTACCCAAAAATTAGTTTTAGAAAATCCTATTGGCTTAGAAGATTATCGGGCATTGGTTCCATTTCAGCCGCTAGATAAAGTAGTAGCAAATGAGTTAAAAGCTACTGAAGAATCCATGCGAAATTACCATAAGACTTATTACGTCGCCTGGAAACCTGAGTATGAAGAATTGATTAAAGCTGGAGCGGGCCAAACCCGCAGCCCGGATTTTCTACAAGTGGCCGTAGCTTCGGCTCAAACCTATGATATGATTTATCAGCAGCCCGTTGTACACGAGTTCCCGTTGGTAAAAGTACCTACTCTGGTAATAATTGGGCAAGAAGATAGAACCGTAGTAGGAAAAGCTCAAATTAAAGATAAAGAAGTATTAGCTAAAGCTGGCCAATATCCGCAGCTGGGTAAGAAAACAGCTGCGGCCATTAAAGGCGCTAAACTAGTAGAGCTAAATAATGTGGGGCATATCCCGCATATAGAAGCCACTGATACCTTTCACAGGGCTTTGCTGGATTTTATAAAATAGTTGGTGCGGCTATGGCCGGATAATTAATTCAAAATTCGGATATTTTCCGGGGAAATAAGATTGGTAGGCATATACCTGCCTTCTTGAGGGCCTGTTTCTAAATTTAAAACACCCCGTGGGCAAACAGTAGCACACATGCCACAGCCTACGCAGGAGGCCCTGATTATGGGCTTTCCCTGCTGGGCATACCAGCGAACATCAATGCCCATTTCGCAATAGGTAGAACAATTTCCGCAGGAAATGCACTGGCCGCCGTTGGTAGTAATCCGGAAACGGGAGAAATGTTTTTGTAATAGACCTAAATAAGCCGCCATAGGGCAGCCAAAACGACACCATACCCGTGAACCCATAATCGGGTAAAATCCAACTCCAATTACGCCGGAGAAAATAGCCCCAATAAAAAAGCCATAGGCTTGAGAAAACCCATTAGATAAACTACCCAAAATCCAACCACCCAGCATGGAGTTTAACCAGAGCAGGAGGGTTGTTAAAACTATAAACCCTAAAATAGGGTAGATTATAGCAACCTCATATTTCCAGGCTTTTCTGGATTTATCAGATAATTGCCTATACGGGTCCCCGGCCGTTTCAGCTAACCCGCCACATCCGCACACCCAACTGCAATACCACCTTTTTCCGAAAAAGTAAGTTAGTATAGGTACACCAATCAAAGATATTATTACCGACCAGAAAACCATAAAAACGCCTAAAGCTCCTGGTTCCTTTGCTAGATAACCTAACGTTCCTGGAAATAAATAATCGTATTTCAATGGCCAGAAGTAGCTAAAGTAAAATTCGGGCTCATTCAAAAGCATTAGAAAAGCTGGGATGAGGTAAGCAAATAGGAACTGGAAAAGCATGACGGAAATGGTCCGGATGATCTGGTATGGGCTGTGGCGGTATTTTAAAATAGCCCGAACTCCCATAACCAGAATAGCCAGCGTATAGAAAGAGCCATATAAAAACCAATGATCTGCTGGTTTACCTCTTAACCATTGGCTTGTAGGGTTTAGGGCTTCAATCAGGTTGCCTAAATATTGCGGAAACCAATAAAGAATAATGTAAAAACCAGTAAGGACAACGGCTGTTACCCAGGCAATTTTCCCGCGAGAGGTAGAGCCCCGAAGCCAGACACCATTGTTGCGGACCCCCGGATGACTTTTCTGGTAAGTTCTGAAGAAATATAAGAGCAGCGCCAGGGTAGATAGAGTAGTGCCACCCCAAAGAAAAAATGTATTTACTTCTGGGTTAAAGCTAAAAAGGGGTAGAACCAATAACAATAAGCCTACAGCAAATAAAGCCAGGGCGGCTTTTTGTATGGTATCGGTTTCGTCCTGATAATTATATCCAATAGATAAGCTTTCCTGGTGGTTACTCATGCTTTATGTAGTTCCTAATGGTGGTGATGATGATGTCCATCATCAGGCTTGCTGTTATAATTTATAATGGCGCCAATAACAAATAAAATACTCCAGCAAACATATAATGCCCAAAAGTTTTGAACGGGTGTATCTCGGAACCATAAAATTAAATTAGCTCCTACACTCATAATTATTCCGACTACCGCAACAAACTGGTAGGAATTCATTTCCGTAAAATTATAGATTTTGGATAGTCTCATAACGGTACTTTCTAATGGAAGCTACAAATAATATTAGCCTTTATCTTTTAACGCAAAGGTAGCCGTAAATTGTTCATTAAATTTACGAAGCACTTCCTTCTCATAGCGACGATAAAATTCCGGATCAAAATTAGCTTCTTTTAGGTGCTTTAGAACAAAGTCCAGGGTTTTCTTTTCTCTTATCCAACGTTCACACACTTCGTGCCGGTACCTGATTCCTAATAAATTAAAACCAATAACTTCCTGCGTGTGGAGCAAATAATTGATTCGGATGCTTTTCTTCCGGTTTGGGTGCTGCCATAACAAGGTTCCTTCTTCGGGCCCTAACCGGGCAGAAACTTTACCATACGTCTGATATTCTATATCAAAAAATTTAGCGGAGTTAAACCATATACCCCGCTCATACTTTTTTCTGGTGCCGCATATGCTGTAAGCTACTGTTTCGCCCTGCATCCGGCCAGTATACCACAACTGCTCTACCACCTTTTGCTGATCTGGCTTTTCCAGTTCCGCACAATCGCCGGCCGCAAAAATATCAGGTATATTAGTTTCCAGGTATTCATTTACTAAAATGCCTCTATTGGTTTTTATGCCACAGTTCCGGATTAAATCTATGTTAGGAAAAACCCCAATGCCCAAGCCTACTAGCTGGCAAGGTATTACCTCACCAGATTTTGTTCTGACGCCACTTACCTTTCCAGAAGCATCCCCCAATATTTCCTCGACCTCTGCTTTTAAGTGTAAATCAATTCCATGGGCCAGAATGTGGCTCTGAATCATTTGGGATTCTTCTTTAGGGAGTACACTTCCCCAATAATGCTCTTCCCGCACTAAAAAGCTAACTGGGATGCAACGCGTATAAAGCATTTCGGCTAGTTCTATACCTATTAAGCCGCCACCTACCAATACTGCCCGGTTTACATCTTTCGAGTTTGCCTCTAAAGTTTGTAGGTCGTTCAGGCTATAAAAACCTTGCACCCCATTTAATTCTTTGCCGGGAAGGTTTAAAATATTTGGCTTAGAGCCGGTGGCAATCAATAATTTATCAAAGTTTAATGTGGCTTGATCATCCAAAAGCACCTGTTTTTGCTCCACATCAATATAGGTAACCTGCCCCTGTTGCAGATTTATGTTGTTTTCAGGCCAAAACCAATCTTCGTACGGTTTGATATGCTGGTACTGCATGTGCCCCATATAGACATACATTAAGGCAGTGCGGGAAAAAAAATGTTCAGACTCAGAAGAAATAACAGTAATCTGATGCGTAGCTGAAAGTTTGCGAATGGTGATTGCCGCTGTAATTCCAGTTACGCCATTTCCAATTACTACAACGTGCATGTTAGGTAAAGCTTAAATATTACAGGTGAATCCTAAACTATAACAAAAAAAGAAGGCAGCGGTTAGGCTGCCTTTAGAATTTTAAGAAAATATTTTTATTTACTGCTTAGCATTGCCCGATAAGGCGGCACCTTTGGGATCTGAAAAGGCCAAGTCTGAAGCTGGGCTATGCCTGTAGGCGGCATAAGTATTTAACTGATTTGGGTTTAACATAGCCTTAAGTTTCCGATCATAGCTGGTTTCCAATTCGTAAATTTTTCGGGCTAACATAGCATGGTCATGCTTATATAACTCTGCCAGTTCATCCGCCTTTATAAGCCGATCTGTGTTTAGAGATTTTAACTTCATATACTCAATTTCATTTAACCCTAATTCAGAAGCCATAACCCGGGTAAGTAAACTTATCCGTTTTTCTGTTGAGGATGGAACATTCTGAGCTAAAGTAACCACTGTTACAAAGCAAATGAAACACAAAGTAAGAACAGATCTTTTCATACTTGTAAGTTTAAAGTTAGTGCTGTTTTAGGAATCAGAAACTAGATGCTGTAAATATATTTAAATAATTTTACACAGAATAACTATAATTTTATTTTGTTGAAATAATGCAATATAATAAGGCGATATAGGTATAAATAATTTGATTTTTTATATAAAAAAATTATTAAGTAAAATTATTTATTTGCTATATAGGCTGGAATCTACATATAGAAAAAAGTTTTCTTTTGATAGAATATATAAAAAAAATTATATTTTAAAACTGAGTTATTTTGGGCAGGTAGTAGGTAAGGTTACTAAATGAGGTTTTAAAGATAATAAAATATAAATGTTTAAAACAACGGATCGTTTAATGTTATTTATATTTTATTAATATTGAAACTCCTTAAGGTATTCTCATTTTTTTCGATAAAGAATAAAGGTCCTACTAGTTTCTTTATCAACCTTAAGAAAGCATAAATGTAATAAATAATTAAAATTAGAGGTATGAGCATTCTCTTAAATCCTTTTGATACGCCCTTTCAAACTGTTCCTTTTGATAAAATTGAAACAGTTGATTATTTACCAGCCATTAAAGAAGCCATAGCAATAGGTAAACAAGAAATAGCTACAATTGTTCATAATCCGGAAGCTCCAACTTTCAGTAATACAGTTGAGGCTTTGGAAGCCAGTGGAGAATTGGTTGATAGGATTTCCAGCATATTTTTTAACCTTAATGCTGCTGAAACCAATCCGGAAATTCAGAAGTTAGCCAGGGATATTTCGCCTTTACTTACTGCTTTTTCAAATGATATAACCTTAGATGAAGAGCTTTATAAACGGGTACAGGCTGTTTATAATCAGAAAAGTAATTTAGTCCTTAATACCGAGCAGCAAACTTTACTTGATAAGACGTATAAAGGATTTGTAAGAAATGGTGCAGGATTAGCTGAAGATGGTAAAAATAAACTTAGAGAGATTGATGCAAAATTAGCACAACTATCTCTGGCTTTTGGTGAACATGTGCTGCACGAAACCAATGCTTATACTTTGGAAATAAATGATCCGACTAAACTGGCCGGACTACCCGAAAGTGCTTTGGAGGCAGCTGCCCAAACTGCGCAGGAAAAAGGTAAAGCTGGTAGCTGGATATTTACTTTACAATTCCCGAGCTACATTCCTTTTATGACCTATGCTGAAAACCGGGACTTGCGGGAGGAGCTATACATCGCTTACGCTTCACGATCATTTAAAAATGATGAGAACGATAACCAGTCCATTATTATGGAGATGGTTAACCTGCGGAACCAACGGGCTAAGTTGCTAGGCTTTAAGTCGCATGCTGATTTTGTATTACAGGAACGCATGGCGGAAAGCCCGGAAAAAGTTTTTGATTTTCTGAAAAATCTTTTCCAATATGCTAAACCTGTAGCACAAGAAGAATTATCAGACTTAACAAAATATGCACTGGCCCAAAATGGACCAGCCGAACTACAGCGATGGGATTTATCTTATTATTCAGAAAAACTGAAAAAAGAAAAATACACCATAGACGATGAAATTCTAAAACCTTATTTTCAATTGGAAAAAGTGGTTAAGGGGGTTTTTGAAGTTGCTCGAAAGCTTTACGGCTTAGTATTCAAAGAAAATACCACCATTCCGGTTTATCATCCGGATGTAAAAGCTTTTGAAGTAGAGGAAGAGGGAGGTAAACATATTGGTATTTTTTATGCTGACTTTTTTCCGAGAGCTGGTAAGCGCAATGGCGCCTGGATGACTGCTTACCGGGGCCAGAAAAAATTAGGTGGCCTGGAACAACGACCGCATGTGGCTATAGTTTGTAATTTTACCAAACCAACGTCAACAAAGCCATCCTTACTAACTTTCAACGAAGTAAAAACGCTGTTTCATGAGTTTGGCCATGCTTTACATGGATTATTAGCAAATGGTACTTACGGCAGTTTGTCAGGTACAAATGTTTACTGGGACTTTGTTGAGCTACCCTCGCAGGTAATGGAAAATTGGGCATATGAGAAAGAGTGTCTTGATTTATTTGCGCGGCATTATGAAACAGGGGAGCTTTTACCAGCCGAACTGATTCAAAAGTTGAAAGACAGTTCTAATTATATGGCAGGTTACACTACCGTGCGCCAAATCGGGTTAGCCCGGTTAGATATGGGTTGGCATACCACTGATCCGGCTACTATAACAGATGTTGGCTCTTTTGAAGCGCAGGTACTGCAGGAAACAGAGTTATTACCACCAGTTCCGGGGACTAATACCAGTTGTTCTTTTTCTCATATTTTTCAAGGGGGATATTCATCCGGATATTATAGCTACAAATGGGCCGAAGTATTGGATGCAGACACTTTTGAATTTTTTCAGGAAAAAGGTATATTTAACCGGGAAACAGGTGATTTGTTCCGTCAACATGTTTTATCGGCGGGCGGTAGTGAACATCCTATGCAATTGTATAAGCGGTTCCGGGGCCAGGAGCCATCGCCACAGGCTTTGTTACGCCGGACTGGGTTATTAAAAACAACAGCAAGTATGTCCTCTTAAGATTTTTCAAAAGTTTAAGAAGATTTAATATAAAAAACCTTGTTCTTTTTTCTTTAAGTAGTAAAATTGGCTAATGTGTTTAAATCTTTTTTTTTACTGAGGATTTTACCTGATAATTACCTGTTTAAAGTTTAAAGAACAAGGTTTGCATTTCCTAATTATTCAGGATAAAGCCAAATGTAAGGCATTAACAGAAAAGTGCTGATAAATTTAAAAAGCAGAATCAAAAGGCATTTAAAATTGGTAAGATAAGTCAGATCTTTTTATTGGCTGGACAGCTGAGAAGGTTTGTTTTTAAAGGATTAGATATTGGCTTAGGTCGCTTATAACCTACTTATTTTGAAGACTTTTTTGACTTTGAGTCTGAGGGCTTGCTTCTGTAAATAAATCTATAGTTTTAAAATAATTTTTCCGGCCAATTGTGGTTTAGCTAAATTAAAAATGGAAAAAAATATTCCTAAAGTTACGCGGGCGTGGTGTTTCTACGATTGGGCAAACTCTGTTTATTCTCTGGTTATTATTTCTACTATATTCCCCATATATTATGGAGCTGTAACCCGTAATGCCGATGGAACTGATAATATTATCTTTTTAGGGTTTAATATAAACTCGTCGGTACTGTTTTCCTATAGCATTTCCTTTTCCTACTTAGTAATAGCTTTTCTTAATCCTTTATTGACTGCTATTGCTGATTATAGTGGGCGGAAGAAGTTGTTCCTGCAATTTTTTTGCACCATTGGCGCATTATCCTGTGCCGGGTTATTCTTTTTTACGAAAGAAACCTTTACTACCTCTATGTTTTTATTTATGCTGGCCGCCATGGGGTGGACTGGTAGCATTGTTTTTTATAATTCTTATTTACCTGATATTGCCACAGAAGACCAGTATGATAAATTAAGTGCCCGTGGGTTTGCCCTGGGTTATATTGGTAGCGTACTACAACTAATATTTAACCTAGCCCTGGTTTTACAGCCCGCCCTATTTGGCTTAGATCCGGCTAATGAAAGCCTTCCTCCCCGGATAGCCTTTTTGACAACTGGAATTTGGTGGTTTGCTTTTGCGCAGTATACCTTCTTTTACTTACCTAAATACACGCATACCAAACCCCACCAACACAATTGGATTTTGAATGGCTTTAACGAATTAAAAAAGGTTTTTAACCAAGTGCAGCAACTAGGTCTTTTAAAGCGTTTTTTACTCTCCTTTTTTTTCTATAGTATGGGGGTACAAACCGTGATGAATGTGGCTGCCATTTTTGGAGATAAAGAGTTGCATCTGGAGTCGTATAAACTAATTATTACTATTCTTATTCTGCAATTAGTAGCCATTTTAGGTGCTTACGGTTTTGCTTATTTATCAGAAAAAATAGGAAACATCAAAACCTTGGCTATTGCGGTGGTAATTTGGATTGGCATATGTATTGGGGCATATTTCATTTATAGCGAATTCCCTTTTTATGCTTTAGCTGCGGCAGTTGGTTTGGTAATGGGCGGTATCCAATCCTTATCACGGTCTACCTACAGTAAATTAATTCCTGCTGATACAAAAGACACTGCTTCTTATTTTAGCTTTTATGATATCACTGAAAAGCTGGCCATTGTATTAGGTACTTTTGCTTATGGGGCAATTGCCCAACTAACTGGTTCGATGCGTAACAGTGTGCTGGCCCTGATGGTATTTTTTGTACTAGGACTTATTTGCTTATTGACCATTAAGGATCAAAAATTTAAGCAAGAGCGGGTACTAATTTCTTAAATGATAATTTCTCTTTACCATATATTTTCCTGATTTACCTTAATCAAATGTAAATATCGCCAAAACTTCTGTTAATTTTGCCCCCTTATATAAACAAGGTTAACGGTGGCGTGGTTTTATTTAATATTAGCGGGGTGCTTTGAAGTAGCTTTTACTACCTGCTTAAAACTTTCTAATAATTTTACGAATTTAAAATTTAGTATCGGCTTTTTCCTCAGCATTACCCTTAGTTTTTTATTGTTAAATAAGGCTGTTCAAACCATTCCCATTGGCACCGGATATGCTGTTTGGACGGGAATAGGAGCGGTAGGGACAGTGATTATAGGAATTTTCTTTTTTAATGAACCTTCAGATTTTTGGCGGGTATTTTTTATCTTTTTATTGATTGGATCAATATTAGGATTAAAGCTTGTATCGGTACAATAGCAACAGGTTAATCTATTGCTATTAAGTAATTTAAATAAAACAGCCAGTTGAATTTATCTCATCTGGCTGTTTTATTTTCGTCCGGTTAGTTGTTACTTATCTTTTTAATCATATATCAAGTGCTTAACAGATTCACCCGAATCCCGAAGCTCCAGCATGGCTTCAATGCCAATGTTTAAATGCTTCACTACAAAATTAGTAGTTACTTTGCGGTCGCTTTCAGCTGTTTTTACCCCATCTGGTGTCATAGGATTATCAGAAACCAGTAAAAGGGCACCGTGCGGAATATTATTCATAAAGCCCACTACAAAAATGGTAGCCGTTTCCATATCTATACCGGTTACCCGTACCTTTTTTAAGTATTCTTTAAATTCTTCATCATGCTCCCATACGCGCCGGTTGGTGGTATAAACGGTGCCGGTCCAGTAATCCATTTCATATTTTTTAATCATAGACGAAACGGCCCGTTGTAAACGGAAAGAAGGCAAAGCCGGAATTTCAGGGGGTAGGTAGTCGTTGGAAGTACCTTCGCCTCGGATAGCTGCAATAGGTAAAATTAAATCGCCGAGTTTAACTTTGTCTTTTATAGCGCCGCATTTGCCTAAAAATAAGGCGGCTTTTGGTTTAATGGCCGATAGCAAATCCATAACGGTTGCAGCCATTGGGCTTCCCATACCAAAGTTAATTATGGTTATATTTTCGGCCGTTGCTGTTTGCATGGGTTTATCAAGGCCTTTTACCTCCACATTATATTTTTCGGCAAACATGTGGATGTAATTAACAAAATTTGTAAGTAAAATGTATTCTCCAAATTCGTTTAGAGCCGCTCCGGTATACCGGGGCAGCCAATTTTTAACAATATCCTCTTTTGTTTTCATCTTAAAATTTTATTTCTGTTGGTCTATTCTTTAGGCTTAGTAAACCTTTATTTAAACCTGTAACTTTGCTTTATGCAACTTCTAAACTTGCCGGCTTATGAATATAAAATCAGGCAATCTGCTGACCAGCATTTTATTTTCGATAACATACGTAAAAAATTTGTAATTCTGACGCCCGAAGAATGGGTTCGGCAGCATTTTATCAATTATTTAACAGGACACCGGCAATACCCTAAAGGGCTTATTTCAGTAGAGCGGGGTACGGTATATAATCAATTAGCTAAGCGAACAGATATACGTATCTACGGAACAGACGCTCAGGCGTTGATGTTGGTGGAATGTAAAGCCAGTACGGTTCCTATAACGGCAGCGGTAGTTAAACAGGTAAGTACTTATAATAAAACCATCCGAGCCAGGTTTGTGGTATTAACTAATGGCCTGGAACATTTTTGCTGGGAAATAAATTGGCAAAGCCAGCAAATGATACCCTTATCTGCCATTCCGGCCTATCCTGATTTAGGATTTTCGCATCAGGTCTAAATACATTTTTCTTATTTTTCTTTAATCCAATAATACAAATTGTTATCTATTAAGCCATTTGTAAAATATTGCACATAGGCTTTTAGTTCTTGTCCGTACTTTGCCTGAAGGGCTGGTTCGGGTTTAGGTAATTTTTTGTAATTGTGAGTTTGGTATTGGTAATTAACTACTTCGCCATTCGGACGGAGTTGGGTAATATAATCCTGATGAATAAGCGTGGAAACACCGGCATTAAAATATAATGCTCTTCCGGTTTTGGTAGTATCAAAAACAGAACTGCCAAAAGGCAAAAGTTTATCGGTTTTAATGTTCAGGTAATCCACTACAGTGGGTAATATATCAGCGTGCTGGGTTATCCGATGGGTATTTAAATGATTAAAAGATTTGGAAGGATGAAACAGCAAAAGAGGGACTTTGTGTTTGCCAACCGCATTTGCATAGTCTTGGCGAAAACCTTTTTGGGTATGGTCGCCGGTAATAATAAATAAGGTATTAGGGTACCAAGGTTGTTGTTGTGCTGTTTGAAAAAATCTACTCAAGGCATAATCAGCATAACCCAATGTTTCAATAACCTCAACTTTGCCTTTCGGAAATTTATTCTGATGCTGTTTTGGAATGGTATACGGGTCGTGGGAGCTTAATGTGAAAATGGTGCTGGCAAATGGCTGCTTTTGCGTTTGCAGTACTTGGGTTACATATTGCAGATAAGGCTCATCAAATATACCCCACAGTCCATCGTAGTCCTTTTCTTTTAGGTGTTGAGGGTATTCATCCAGGCCATAGTAATGCTTTATCCCAATTTTCTTGGTAAAAGTATTAAACCCCATTGTGCCGTTGGCTCCGCCATGAAAAAAGGAGGTGGTAAAGCCTGCAGGTTCTAAAATATCACCGATACCAAAAAGTTGGTCAGTCTCATAATTTGAGCTAATAAAAGGGTCTTCCATTAAAGCCGGAAAACCAGCCAGAATGGAGGGGACAGCTAAAATGGATTGTTGACCATTGGCATAGTTTTCCCGGAAAAGGGTGCCTTTAGTGGCCAACGAATCAAAAAAAGGGGTAAAACCCTGGCCGTTGTTTTCAATCCCGGTGTATTCAGATGCCAGGCTTTCGACAATGATTATTACTACATTATCCTTAACCAGGTATTCCTGTTTTTTTAAATAATAAAGAGGGTCAAACCCTAAATAAAGAGCAATTTCTACTTGATTATTAAAATATTCTTTTCTTTCCAGTGATACATGGCCAATGCTACGAACAAAGGTAAAGGTGCTATTTAAGGCAATATTGCCTACCACAGCCGGTTCATGAATAAAGGCATTATTAATGCGTAAAGGTTTGTATTGGGTGCCGCCTCTAATGAAAATAACCATTATCAGGGTCGTAAAAATTACGCCTAAAATTTTCTGAATGCGGTGATAGAAAGTGTAAGTAATATCAGGCTCCCTATAAACAGGGTAAAGCTTAATAAGCAAATAGCCCAATAAACAGGCAAAAAGAATCAGGTACCAATAATGGAAAGCTAGCTGTCCGGCCTGATCCTGAATATCCTGCGTTATAGTAAATAATTCATTGGTGGTGCGCCGGCCAACAAATTTAAAATATTCAATATCAGCCAGGTTAAGGAAAAAGAATGGAATGTTAAGAATGCCATATAGGAAAAGCAGGAACTGCTGAAATCCTACTTTCTTTATAACAGACCTTGGAGCAATTAAAGAAAGTCCTATAAAAGGCAAGTTTAGGGTCAGGAGCGAAGATAAATCGAACCGTAATCCGTGTAATAAAGCCAAAAAAAGTTGTTCCGGATTACTTTCTGCAAAGATATCGCGATTGAAATAGTAAAAAGTAATCCGAAACAACAAATAAAATGGCAATAATAAAACTAGCCTTTTTGCTAAAATCCGGAAAGAATATTCAAACATGCGTAGGGCGTACTCAAATTATAAATCTAAAAATTATAATCTGTAACTTCTGAAAAATTTATTATACAATGGCTTGATTTACAATGAAGCAGCCAGCACCTCATTTACGTTCGCTAAAGGTAGATGCCAGGCTTCGGCTACTCCTTTATAAACAACTTTACCCTGAACTACATTTAAGCCTAATTTTAAATCCTGGTTTTGAGAGCAAGCCACGTTCCAGCCTTTATTGGCTAATTGTAAAACATAAGGTAGCGTAGCATTGGTTAAGGCTAGAGTAGAAGTATAAGGTACGGCTCCCGGCATATTGGCTACACAATAATGCACCACCTCATCAATAATAAATGTTGGATCTTCGTGTGTGGTAGGTCGGCAAGTTTCTATGCAACCGCCCTGATCTACCGCTACATCTACCAGAACGGTACCAGCTTTCATTTCCTTAAGCATATCCCGGGTTATCAGATGCGGTGCTTTAGCCCCAGGAATTAAAACTGCCCCTATAATCAAGTCAGCTTCTTTTATGGCTGCCCGAATGTTATATTCGCTTGACATTTGAGTTATGACATTTTTAGGCATTATATCATCCAGCTCCCGTAACCGGGTGAGGTTAATATCCATGATAGTTACCTGGGCACCTAAACCTGCTGCCATTTTTGCTGCTTGGGTTCCTACCACTCCGCCACCTAAAATTAAAACATTTCCGGGCTTTACGCCAGGTACGCCACCTAATAGAATCCCTCTGCCCTGCAAAGGCTTTTCCAGGTATTTGGCACCTTCCTGTGGAGCCATTCGGCCGGCTACTTCCGACATCGGTATCAATAAAGGCAAAGATTTATCTGGCCTTTCTACTGTTTCATAAGCTAAACAAACCGCACCTCTCTCTAACATAGCATGAGTTAGTTCTTCTGAGGAGGCAAAATGGAAATAGGTAAATAGTAATTGATCTTTCTTAATTAAATTATATTCCGCCGCAATAGGTTCTTTTACCTTAACAATCATTTCGGCGGCGGCATATACGTCTGCTAGGGTTGGTAAAATTGTAGCACCGGCAGTTTCATATTCAGCGTCCTTAAATCCGCTGCCTAAACCGGCGGTAGATTGTACAAATATTGTATGACCTTTTTTACTTAATTCTGAAACACCGCCAGGGGTTAATGCTACACGGTTCTCGTTATTTTTAATTTCTTTTGGGAGTCCTATTAACATGTATAATTTTACTTATGCTGTTGTTAAATCAATGCAAATATACAACCATACGGGGATAATAAAGGCAAAGGTTGGCTGATTGCAAACGAAGCAGAATGAAAAAGGGAGTGTTAATTATAGAAAATAAAAGGCATAAAAAAAGGCAGCGATAAAATCACTGCCATTAGTCAAAATAAAACTATGAAAAAATCTATTTAAAAGGTACAGCGTTGCTGTTAACTTTTAATATGCTTTGTGCCGATAAGTTTTCTACAACCTTAGCATTCAGGTTTATGGCTACTTCTGGCGTTATAATATCGTTAGTATGAATTTTTACTTTCTCTGTTTGATTTCCTAACAACCGTGGACTATAAGTTAGTTCCACAATTTCTTCATTTCCTGGCTTAATTACAGGAGAATTTTTTAAGCTAACACAGTTGCAGGAAGAAGACACAGCATTCAAGGTTAAATCCTGTTTACCTGTATTTTTAATGACTATTTTAGCAACACTTTTCTGGCCGGTTTCCAGCTTTCCAAGATCATGGGAATTTACTTTTAAAGTAGCACGAGGCGAGTTAGCTTTTTCTTCCGGAGAAACAGCGGCTTTAATTTGAGACTTTTCTACTACAGTACCTTTAATATACAGTACTACGCTGCTATTAGTAGCATTGGAGGTTACCGTAATACTTTTATTAAAAGCACCCATAGAGGCCGCATTGTACTGGGCTTTAACAGAACCAGTTTTACCGGGTAAAATAGGCGTGTTGGTCCATTCAGGGGTGGTGCAGCCACAAGATGCCTGAACATTGGAGATAACTAACGGTTCACCGCCCGTATTTTTAAATTTAAACTCATGGGTAGCTGGTACGCCTTGGGCTACATTGCCAAAATCGAAAGTCTCTTTTTCAAACTGAATTTGTGCTTTTTGCACAGCCGAAGCCGAGGATTTAACCTGTGACTTATCCAGTACGGTCCCTTTGATGAACAGAACCAGGCTGCTATTGGATGCATTAGAAGTTACCGTAACGCTTTTGTTGAAGGCACCCATAGAGGCTGCATTATACTGGGCTTTAACAGAACCGGTTTTACCGGGCAAAATAGGCGTTTTTGTCCATTCAGGGGTGGTGCAGCCACAAGAAGCCTGAACGTTAGAAATAATAACCGGCTGGTTTCCTACATTTTTAAATTTAAATTCGTAAGTTGCTGGAACACCCTGAGCAATATTGCCAAAATCATGGGTTTCTTTTTCAAACTGAAGTTTACCTTGGGCGAATAAGGAATTGGTAAATGCCGCCAAGCAAAAACAAATCAGGGAAAGGAATAGGTTTTTGATCATTTTCTCGTTTTATAAATGCGTAAGCACAACTTTGTTAGTAAAAATATAAAGAAAATTAAATAAAAACAAGTTCCCGTTTTTTTCTGATTTTAATAATTTGCTAATCCTAATTAAGCCATTGCCGGTTTGATATGAGGAAGCTTTTACGTAGTTTTGTTTTGGATCTTTCCATTTATAACCTTAAAGATAATACATGCAGAAAGCCGAACTGTTGAGAACCCAAAAGCTTAGCAGAGAAGAAATATTAAGAGATTACCGTATTGCCTGGGAAAGTCGCCAAGCCAGTATGATAGGTCGGAAGGAAGTTTTCATGGGCAAAGCTAAGTTTGGTATATTTGGCGACGGGAAAGAAGTTGCGCAATTAGCAATGGCGCATTTTTTCCGGAATGGAGATTTCAGATCGGGTTATTACCGGGATCAAACTTTTATGTTAGCCATTGAGGAGCTAACTTTAGAGCAATTTTTTGCCCAGTTATATGCCCACACGGATGTAGAAGCGGAGCCTGCCACTGCTGGCCGCTGCATGACAGGGCACTTTGGCACCAGGTTGCTGGACGAAGATGGTCATTGGAAAAAACTATCAGAAGCAAAAAACTCCAGTGCTGATATTTCTCCTACTGCGGCCCAAATGCCCAGATTAGTAGGTTTAGCCTATGCTTCCAAATTATATCGTCAGAATCCTGAATTAAGCCAATTTACTGATTTTTCTCATAATGGGAATGAGGTTGCCTTTGGAACTATTGGCAACGCATCTACCTCTGAAGGATTATTTTTTGAGGCCATAAATGCAGCCGGTGTTTTAAAAATACCCATGCTTATTGCAGTTTGGGATGATGGGTACGGTATATCGGTACCTAATGAATACCAAACCACTAAAGGCAATATTTCAGAAGTTTTAAGTGGTTTCCAAAGAGACGGCGAAGGCGAGTCCGGTTACGAAATATATAAAGTAAAAGGCTGGGATTATGCAGGTTTAGTAGAAGTATTTGCTAAGGCAACAGCCGTTTGCCGGGAAGAGCACGTCCCTGTGCTTATTCACGTAGAAGAAATGACTCAGCCACAAGGGCATTCCACTTCTGGTTCCCATGAGCGGTATAAGTCTAAGGAACGTCTGGCTTGGGAAGAAGAGTATGATTGCATTAAAAAAATGCGGGAGTGGATTTTGGCCAATGAGTTTGCGACCACCGATGTATTAAACGCTATTGAGGCAGAAGCCAAAGAAACTGTACGGATTGCCCGGAACAATGCCTGGAACGCTTACATCAGCGAAATTAAGCATGATCAGGACGAGGCTTTAGACTTATTAGAAAAGGTTATCGCCCAGAGTTCCGGAGAATATGTAGCTCGTTTAACAGAAATTACAGAAGAGCTTCGGAAAACATTGGTTCCGTTACGGTATGATGCAATAAAGGCGGTAAAAAAAGCTTTGCGCCATATCCGGACAGAAAGGATATCGGCTAAACGGGAATTGATTGGTTGGTTGGAAACCGTAATGGGTGAAAATGCAGACCGGTATAATTCTTATGTTATTAGCCAATCGGATGAATCTCCTTTATTAGTAGAAGAAATTAAGCCTATATACACCGAGGATAGTCCTATGGTGGATGCCCGTGAAGTAGTACGTGCTTGTTTTGATGCTGCTTTGAGCCGGGACCCCAGAATATTTGCCATTGGCGAAGATGTAGGTAAAATTGGAGATGTAAACCAAGGGTTTGCCGGGTTGCAGGAAAAGTACGGCGAGTTACGCGTAACGGATACTGGTATTCGGGAAAGTACTATTGTGGGGCAAGGTATTGGTGCTGCTCTGCGGGGGTTAAGACCTATTGCTGAAATTCAGTACCTGGATTACCTGCTTTATGCCATCCAAACCTTATCGGATGATTTAGCTACGTTGCATTACCGAACAAAAGGAGGGCAGAAAGCTCCTTTAATTGTTCGTACCCGTGGTCACCGGTTAGAAGGAGTCTGGCATTCAGGATCTCCCATTGGTATGGTATTGCATGCCTTACGGGGTATGCACGTTTTGGTGCCCCGTAACATGACCCAGGCAGCCGGGTTTTATAATACCTTATTTAAATCGGATGATCCGGCTATTATTATTGAAGCCCTTAATGGCTACCGGTTAAAAGAACTGATGCCAGCGAATATTGGTGAATTTACGGTGCCTTTAGGCGTGCCGGAAGTATTGAAGGAAGGTGAGGATATTACCATTGTTACCTATGGTGCTATGTGCCGGGTAGTTCTGGAAGCTGCGCGTCAGCTAGAAGAATTTGGTATCCGGTGTGAGGTTATAGATGTACAAACCTTATTACCGTTCGATATCCATCATCTTATTGCTGATTCTATTCGGAAAACCAATCGGGTAATCTTTACGGATGAAGATGTACCAGGCGGTGGAACTGGTTTTATGATGCAAAAGGTATTAGATGAACAGGAGGCCTACCAATGGTTAGATTCTCAACCACGGACAGTTTCGGCGCCGGATCATCGTCCGTCTTATTCTTCGGATGGAGATTATTTTTCCAAGCCCAACTCAGAAGATATTTTTGATGCGGTTTATGAAATAATGCACGAAGTGAATCCGCAAAAGTATCCGCCAATCTATTAATACTTAACGTAAATGTTCTAAACAAGAAGCCCTGATCAAAATTTTGATCAGGGCTTCTTGTTAAAGGTATAATATATTTATAATGTAAATAAAGGCAGGGTAGGGCTGGTTTCTATAGTGTTGCTCATGTTTAAAGCTTTATCTCTTACTTTAACTTGAAACTTTAATACATCGCCTTTTTTAATAAGTGAACCTACGTTTCTTTGGTCAATGGTTATGGTGTATTTCAGTTCTCCTTCTAGTGGCCCAACCCGGCCATCCGGTGCCAGGGGCGGGAATCTTCCTCCGAATTTGGCGGGTAATTCTAAAATCTCAAATTGCCCGTTTCTTCGGATAAAAGTTTCAACAAAATAATTAGTACTATTATCTCCTTGATTATATGGGGCTACTTTTAAATCATCGGCAGTTAATCCTAAATCCCCGTCACCATCTTCAAAATCTAAAACAATAACTAATTTGTCTATTCTAGAAGAACCTTCCGGAGTAGAGGTGTGGTCAATCCTTTTGAATTCTATATGAGGCTCTTTAGGAAAAGTTGGTGGCCGCTCACAGGCCAGAGCTCCCATTAAGAGTAAAAGGAAAAAACCTTTTTGAAGGAGTAATAAATTTCTCATTCAGCTATTATAAATTGACAGTAAATTTACTAATTCTAACGATTGAAGTATACAATTGTTATATAAGCTTTTAAGAATGTTTTCAAAATACGATTATAAACAATTATTACATAATCTGCCTGAAATTCAGTTTCAGGATATGGTTTTGGATTTGTTTCGTTACCAGTCTCAAAATAATATTATTTATAAAAAATACCTAGGTTATTTAGGTATAAAAGTAGAAGAAGTTTCGGAGCTTTTTCAAATTCCTTTTTTGCCGATTGAGTTTTTTAAGACGCATGCTATAAAAACAGGAGAATTTGATCCGGAAGCTATTTTTCAAAGCAGTGGTACTACTCAAACTAGCCGGAGTAGGCATTTTCTTCCTGAATTAAATTATTACCTACATCATGCTCAGCGCCTTTTTGAATTTGTTTATGGGCCGGTAACTGATTATATCTTTTTTGCCTTACTACCTTCTTACCTGGAACAAGGAAATTCTTCTTTGGTAGCTATGGTAAATCATTTTATTAAACAATCTGGGCAGCAATTCCAGGGCTTTTATTTAAACGAAATTTCGGAGTTACTCGCAAATCTAGGGCAAGCACGCAAAACTGGTAAAAAGATAATGCTTTTTGGAGTAACCTATGCCTTGCTTGATTTAGCTGAAAATGTAGAAAAGGGTGCTCTTGCTGATGTAATAATTATGGAAACCGGGGGGATGAAAGGACGCCGGAAAGAGATGGTGCGGGAAGAACTACACGTTATTCTTCAGGAGGCTTTTGGTGTCGATTCCATTCATTCTGAGTATGGCATGACCGAACTCTTATCGCAGGCATATTCAAAAGGTAAGGGTATTTTTGAGCCTTCGCCAACGTTAAAAATTTTGCTACGTGATCCAAATGACCCGTTTTCCATGCAAAATAACTTAAGGAGTGGCGGAATAAATGTAATAGATCTGGCAAACATAGATTCCTGTGCTTTTATAGAGACCAAGGATATTGGGAAACTTTATCCGGACGGCCGGTTTGAAGTGCTGGGCCGATTCGATAATTCGGATATAAGGGGGTGTAATTTATTAGTGACGTAGGTTCAAAAAATAAGCCTGTCCGGTAAGATTAAATGACCGGACAGGCTATTATAATTAAAAGGTATATTATTTAAGCAGTGGCAGGTAAGGCAAACGCTTTGGCATCCTCTTCAGTAATTACATCATCACTCATAATAATTAACCGTTCCACCACATTTCGCAATTGCCGGATATTACCACGCCAATCCAGCGTTTGTAAGAAAGTAAGAGCTCCCGGCGTTATAGTTTTAGGCTTATTTCCATAATCCTGAGCAATATCATGCAGGAATTTTTTTACTAAGTCCGGTATATCTTCCCGGCGCTCGTTTAAAGACGGAACATGAATAAGAATAACGCCTAAACGGTGGTATAAATCTTCCCGGAAATTTTTAGCTTCTATTTCCTTTATCAGGTCTTTGTTTGTAGCGGCTACAACGCGCACGTCCACAGCTATTTCTTTTTCGCCGCCTACGCGCGTAATTTTATTTTCCTGTAAAGCCCGCAATACTTTGGCCTGAGCAGATAAACTCATATCCCCAATTTCATCCAGGAATAAGGTGCCGCCATTTGCTTGTTCAAACTTACCAATACGCTGCTTTACCGCAGAAGTAAAAGATCCTTTTTCGTGACCAAAAAGTTCACTCTCAATAAGCTCACTTGGTATGGCAGCGCAGTTTACTTCTACTAATGGTCCATTGGAACGATTGCTTTTTTCATGCAGCAAACGAGCTACCATTTCCTTCCCGGCTCCATTAGGTCCGGTAATCAAAACGCGGGCATCTGTTACGGCAACTTTATCAATAGCTATTCTTACCTTTTCGAGGGCCGGGGAGGTTCCAACCATCTCGAAGGTTTTAGAAATTTTCTTTTTAAGTTTTTTAGTTTCAGTAACCAGGTTAACCTTATCTATGGCATTCCGCACTGTAATCAGCAAGCGGTTTAAATCAGGTGGCTTTTGCAGAAAATCGTAAGCTCCTTTTTTTGTCGCCTCCACTGCTGTTTCAATAGTTCCATGTGCCGATACCATAATAAATGGAACATCCGGGACCATTTCCATAGCCCGGTTTAAGACCTCCAGTCCATCCATCTTTGGCATTTTAATATCACATAGCACTACATCGTACTTGGTTTTGGAAAGCAAATCCAAACCTACTTCTCCGTTTTCAGCTTCGTCTACGGTGTAGTTTTCGTACTCCAGAATTTCTTTTAACGTGTAGCGGATACTCCGTTCATCGTCAATTATTAAAATTTTAGGCATTATAGCACTGGGTTTAGTATTAGATGCGTATGAAAAGTCAAAAATTAAACCAAAAGACGGTTAAACGCAAAAGAAGTTTTTAAATTGGTAAAAGAGCGGGAAATAAAAATACAGCAAGCCTGTAAGCCGGGTTTTGTCCGGGAACAAATGCTCCCGGTCTTATCATTTATCTAGGCCGGAACTCACGCGCCGGCTCCATCAACCTACCCACTGACATCAGACGAGCAGCCCTTAGCCCTGCCGAAGCAGGACACTGTCAGCCTATTTGGTCTTTCAACTCCTAAGGTTTACCCAGCTACTACTGTTGCCAGCAATACTGGTGCGCTCTTACCGCACCTTTTCACCCTTACCGTTTACACGGCGGTTATTTTCTGTGGCACTGGCTGTATCTTTTCTGTTCCCGGAAAAGACCCTTCCCGTTAGGAAGTAAGATGCTCTGTGTTGCCCGGACTTTCCTCTCCGCCCTAAGGCGCAGCGATAAGACGGCTTGCTATATTTTTACAAAATTAATAATAATTACTGGTATTGGTTCTTTAACTTAAAATGTATTTATTTCAATTTTACCATAGTAGCACCGTAGCCAAACTTTTCCTTCCGGGCATCTTCAAAGTATTTAATTAATTTATTTCGGCTCAATATTTTATGTATTTCCTGCCGCAGAACACCATTCCCGGTACCATGAATGAATACAATCTCGTGCATGTTAGCAGCTAGAGCCCGATCCAGGTTATCCTGAAAAGTCCGTAACTGTAATTTTAACATTTCACTGTTGCTCATTAACGCCGGATCAATCTCAGTTAGCTTTTCAATGTGCAAATCAACTTCGTGCGGCGGGGCCTTTAAGGTATAAACTTCAGTGGGCGCCTCTTGTTGTTCGGTTAATTTATCCTGTAGTTTGTTTAAATCAATTGCCTGAGCTTTTACATCTACCTGAAACAGGTATGCTTCTTTATTGATCACCGGAGCTGTTTTTTTGCTTTTATAGAAAGAAGAAGCTTTAAATTTAATTCTTCTGATGCCAGGTTCTAATAAAGTTAAGGTATTTGATCGGTGCTGAATAAACTGTAATACCAGATCCGGCCATTTATCAAAATCTTTCAGGTGTAAATGACCAACTACTTTGGAGGCTTTAGGATGTAATTTATCGCTGGCTACTCCTTTGTATTTATTTTCCCGCTCCTCGCCGTAAGTAAAAAGTAAATCATAATCCGAATTATTAATAATAGTAACAGCTAATAACTCAGAAGATTGATGCGCCAGGGCTACATAAATTCCTAAACTGGAAACAGCGGGTGCTTTTACAGACTCTACTTTTGTTTTACTTGTTTCCGGAACGGGGTTACCATCGTTGCGAAAAAATTGACCTTCTTCAGCTGCAATTAACACAATCTCGCGGCGTAAAACCGGGATCACGAATTCATTATCAATAGCAATTTCTACCTGATCCGGGCCAATAAAGCGGGTAATTATACCTTCTTCCCGGCCATGTAGCAAGCGTACGCGGTCGCCTATATTCATTATATTAACTTTAAGCTAAATTTTAAAAATAAATTGGGTGTATTCTAATTCCCTGGTGCCGGTTATATTCTACGGCTGGGGCCGGCAAATGTACCACACTCAATACGTAAAACACGCCTTTTAAAAATTTATTTTGTGTTTTTATGTTCAGTAGATTTAAATCCAGGGCCAGGTAATATTGGCGGTAGCTAGTGTAGCCAGCTTGTTGATTTGTAAGGTCGTGGGCATGTACCATTCCGTTAGCCCCGTAGCCAAAAGCAATATTCAGCCACTTAGGGTAGCGGGAGGTTTTGGGTAAGAAAGCAGAAATATCCGCTGATAACCAATAGGTTTGGCCGTTGTAATCTTTTAATAATTGTTCAGAAAAAGTACTTCCCAAAACGTTAGGTCGGTTGGCAGCAAAAGGAGTGGGCCGGAAGGAGTATTTAGGAATAACACGTAACTGTCCCCATTTTAATTGTTGGGCAATAACGGCGGCAGATCCCAGCGCATTAGCTCCTAAGTCGCCGAGGGAGGCGCCATAACTGGCTACATATCCATCCAATAATTCAATTGGCGATTGCAAAACAACGCCTAGCAGGCCGCCCCAGATAATAGCTTTCTTTTCAGGAACATTGGCAGATTTTAGAAAGTCTACTCCCAACCGGCTTTGATGAAAGGCACCCCAAAAATGGCCAATTTTATCCATTTGCTTCCACTCATGATTATCATTAAAAAAATGGAAGGAGGTTCTGTCGGCTTTACTGTACCAGGTATTGCTTAAAACAATTAAGGAGGTGGTATAGCCAGTTGCTAATGCTGCTGAACCCCAAATCAGGCGGTTTTTCAGGAGAGTGGTGTCGGGTTCGGGCTTTGCCAACTCCTGAGCAAATAGCAACTGCGGAATCAGGAATAAATAAAGTAACAGCGTATTCCTAAATATTGTCATTTTTCAGGGTTGGGAGCTGATTCTTACGCAGAAAAGAAAAAAGTTAGTGGTTGCACCAAATAAAAAAGGCTTCTGCCTAATGGCGGAAGCCTTTTTTATTTGGTAAACAATATTAAATATCGCCTTTAGCTAAAACCAGGTGGTAATAAACTAAGTTATCTATTGGAGAGCGAATAATAGTACCCATTTCCATGTTATTTTCCTGGGCTACTTCTTCTAAAACGTCCCGGAAATTATAAGCCACAGAACCCACACAGTTAAAAGTATGCTCTTGGTAGCTTGGATAATGGCAAACTAAATTAGTGAAAAAAGTCGCAAATGATTCTTTTACCACTTCCCGTGAGTAAGAAAAATTGTTGTTCTCGTACAAGAATTTGCTAAAGCTGGCCAAAAAGCGGTTAGGTAAAGGCCGGTTGTATAAATGATCAAAGATATCTTCGTTGCTCAGTTCGTAGGTTTCTTTGAAAATTTTTGACATGCCTTCTGGCAAATAGCCGCGCATATAATCACGTAATAAACGTTTACCTAAAAATGAGCCACTGCCTTCATCACCTAAAAAATAACCTAAAGAATCAATATTCAGGGTTACATCTTTACCGTCGTAAAGGCAGGTATTGGTACCAGTTCCTAATATAGCGGCAAAGCCAGCATCAACTCCTAGTAAAGCCCGGGCAGCTGCTAATAAATCATGACCTACTTTTACTTTGGAATTTACAAAAACAGCCCGCATGGCTGCTGCTATTGTTTCATTATTTTCTGGTGTAGAGCAACCGGCACCATAATAATAAACTTCTGAAATTTCTTCTTTATTCAAGTTTTCAGGTAAGTTTTTTTGCAGCGATGCAATAACAGTAGACGTATCCACGAAATAGGGATTATATCCTTCCGTATTAAAATAAACTTTAGAATTCGATTCGGTAATCAAACACCAACTAGTTTTAGTTGAGCCGCCATCAGCAATAATAATCATAAGTAAATGCTAAAGTATTTGGTAGATCAGTTTAAAATAAATTCTCGTTCTTGAAATTATAAATAAGCACCTATATTACGGCCTGATATTAAAAATATTGTTAGCCATTTGCTATAGAGTTGTAAACTTATTGAAAAAAATAATATTTTAATAATAAAAATGTAATAAACTAGATAAAATTATTTGATACGGTACATTACCTGAAGGAAGTGTAAAAATACTTATAAAATAATGTTCTTTATTCAGGTTGTAAGGTCTTTTAATAGAAATAGCTGTAAAAGTAAAATAAAGTAATTATACCTAAGTACCCGTTAGGGTAGTATAAATATAAGCTTTTAACGCAGATTTAATTTTTGGGAACAAATATTTTGGATAAATAAAAACTGCTTATATATTTGCAGCACAATGACGACAAATAGATTACATATTGCTGGTTGGTGGCACCTTTTAGAAAACTAAAGGCGTGAACGCGGCATATCTGTAATTTTACCATAAAGTATAATGGAAAGCCCAAGTTCACTTGGGCTTTCGTCGTTTATAAGCATCTGATTTTTAAATATTTTTCATATTTTTAATGAATAAGTTTAAGTTACATTCCGTCCATAAACACCTGTTAGCCGATACGGTTACCCCGGTGGGTATTTATTTACAACTGCGCGATAAGTTCAGGAACTGTATTTTGCTGGAAAGTTCGGACTACCACGGCAACGAAAACAGCTTCTCCTATATTTGTTGTGAGCCGATGGGCGGATTTGAACTTAAGGATCAGCAAATAAGCCAGTATTACCCGGATGGTACAACTCAGCAGTTTCATCTGGAAGACAGGAGAGACGCCATTAAGCATTTACAGCAGTTTATAAACTGTTTTTATGTAAAGCAGAATGAGTTTAATTTTATTAATAATGGTTTATTTGGGTACATGGCTTATGATGCGGTAACCTATTTTGAGGATATTGCCTTTAGACCCAAAGAAACAGCTCATCCGGGCTTGCCAGAAATTCTGTATAGTTTATACCGGTACATT
This sequence comes from Adhaeribacter aquaticus DSM 16391, assembly GCF_000473365.1. GTDB lineage: Bacteria > Bacteroidota > Bacteroidia > Cytophagales > Hymenobacteraceae > Adhaeribacter > Adhaeribacter aquaticus. Next base: position 4,577,864 of record NZ_KI421517.1, on the reverse strand, counting down.
ATTGTATTCGATCATTTTAAAGATGATCTGTATATTTTTGAACACAGCATAAACGAAGAAAATGCGGGATCTGGCATTGCTAACCTGGAAGCACTTATCCGGAACAAAAATATTCCATCATTTACGTTTACGGCCAATCACGACGAAACCTCTAATTTTACAGATGAAGAATTCCTGAAAGTGTTGGCAGAAGGACAGCAGCACTGTATGCTCGGTAACGTTTTTCAGATAGTATTATCCCGTAAATTCTCGCAAGGTTTTAAAGGCGATGAATTTAATGTGTACCGGGCGTTGCGGTCCATTAATCCTTCTCCTTATTTATTTTATTTTGATTATGGTAATTTCAAGATATTTGGATCTTCGCCGGAAGCCCAAATACTTTTGAAAGGAAACAAAGCCAGTATTTTCCCAATTGCCGGTACCTTCCGCCGTACAGGTAATGATGCCTCAGATGCCGAATTAGCACGTAAGCTTTATGATGATCCGAAAGAGAATGCAGAGCATGTAATGTTGGTAGATTTAGCTCGTAACGATCTGGGCCGTCATGGCGACGAGGTAAAAGTAGAGGTGTTTAAAGAGGTTCAGTATTACTCGCACGTTATTCACTTAGTATCAAAAGTTACCAGTATCCGGTCTAAAGAGGTAGCCCCCATGTTAATGGTTGCTGATACTTTCCCGGCTGGTACTTTGTCGGGAGCTCCCAAATATAAAGCCATGAGCATTATTGATGAACTAGAACCAACCGGCCGTGGTTATTATGGCGGTTGTATCGGGTTTATCGGTTTTAACGGTGATTTTAACCATGCTATCATGATCCGATCTTTTCTGAGTGTGCAGAACCAGTTACATTACCAGGCTGGTGCCGGGGTGGTAGCCAAATCAGTTATGGAATCGGAACTAAATGAGGTGCATCACAAATTGGCTGCTTTGCGCAAAGCGTTAGAGCGGGCCTCCGAATTATAATAAATTAGAACAAATAAGCGAAAGCTTTTTAGATAGATTAGAAGATGAAAATTTTAGTGCTGGATAATTATGATTCGTTTACCTATAACCTGGTGCAACTGGTTAAAAAGTTAGGTTATGGATCCAAAATGGATATTCGCCGGAACGATAAAATAGGGGTAGACGAGGTAGAAGAATACGATAGTATTTTGTTATCGCCGGGACCGGGTGTGCCTTCTGAAGCGGGTATCATGCCGGAGTTGATTCAGCGTTATGCACCTACCAAAAAGATATTTGGGGTTTGCTTAGGGCATCAGGCTATTGCTGAAAGTTTTGGCGGGACACTTTATAATTTACCTGAACCAAAACATGGAGTAGCTACCAAAATCCGGGTAACTTCTAAAAGTGAATATATTTTCAAAGGAATTCCTGCTGAATTTAAAGCGTGTCGGTACCACTCCTGGGTGGTAGTGCCAGGATCCATGCCTAGTAGTTTAGAAGTAACTGCTTTAGATGCTGAAGGGCAGATTATGGCGCTCCGCCATAAAGAATACAATGTAAAGGGAGTGCAGTTTCATCCGGAATCTATTTTAACAGAACACGGCGAAACTATGATGCGCAGCTGGTTAAAAGGAAGCATTACACCTAAAAAGAGCTGGATCTAATAATCTTACTGAAAAACTATGAAACAAATATTAATGCAGCTCTTTGAGCAGAAAGCATTAACCAAGGAAACTGCAAAACAGGTACTGCTGGATTTAGGTCAGGGAAAGTTTAATCCGAGCGAAATGGCGGCCTTTCTGACTGTTTTCCTGATGCGGAATATTACGGTCAATGAGTTGGAAGGATTTCGGGATGCCATGCTGGAATTATGTATAAAACCCGAGCTAGGAACCCATGACGTAATAGATTTGTGTGGCACGGGTGGCGATGGAAAAGACACCTTTAATATTTCTACCATTGCTTCTTTTGTAGTTGCCGGAGCGGGTTATAAAGTAGCCAAACACGGTAATTTCGGGGTCTCCTCTATTTGTGGTTCATCTAACGTAATGGCGCATTTTGGTTACCAGTTTACGGATGATTCAGATTATTTAAAACGGAAGCTGGACGAAGCGAATATATGTTTCTTACATGCGCCGGTATTTCATCCGGCTATGGGGCATGTAGGACCAATCCGGAAAGAATTAGGTTTAAAAACCTTTTTCAATATGTTAGGACCTATGGTAAATCCGGCTATGCCTAATTACCAGATGGTAGGGGTGTTTAACCTGGAGTTGTTGCGGTTGTACTCCTATCTTTACCAGCAATCAGATAAACGGTTTATTGTTTTGCATGCATTAGATGGATATGATGAGGTGTCGTTAACTGGTTCGTTTAAAATGGTAATGGCAGATGGCGAACATATCATTACACCTGAAGCCTTAGGGTTTAATTTAATTAAACCAGAAGAGTTAGCAGGGGGCAATACGATTGAAGAGGCTGCCAAAATATTTATAAATGTTTTGGAAGGAACAGGTACAGAAGCGCAGAAAAATGCTGTATTGGCTAATGCCGGGTTAGGTATTTTCTGCTCTGATGCTAAATTAACTATACCGGATGCTATTGCGGCGGCCCGCGAATCTTTAGAATCCGGGAAAGCCCTGGCATCTTTCAAAAAATTATTAGCCTAGATAAAATTTACTACCAGTGGTTTTGAAGCCATAGGATTATAATAAAAAATGAATATTCTTGATAAAATAGTTGCCGTTAAGCAAAAAGAAGTAGCTGATAAAAAGGCTGGTATATCCACAAAGTCCTTGGAGGGTAGTCCTTTTTTTGAAAGACAACCTTTTTCTTTTAAAGACTATTTACTACGCGATGATTTAAATGGCATTATTGCAGAATTTAAGCGAAAGTCGCCTTCCTTAGGAGTAATAAATGGAGAAGCCTCGGTAGCCCAAACTACCAGCGGATATGTACAAGCCGGTGCTTCAGCGCTTTCCGTTTTGACGGATGAGCAATTTTTTGGAGGTACTTATGAAGACCTGACAACAGCCCGCCATGCAAATCAATGCCCGATTTTACGCAAAGATTTTATCATTGATGAATATCAGATAATTGAGGCAAAGTCTATGGGAGCGGATGTTATTTTATTGATTGCAGCCATTCTGGAAGCAGATCAGGTAAATAAATTTGCAAAGTTTGCCCGTTCGTTAGGCATGCAAATTCTACTGGAGGTGCACGATCAGGAGGAACTGGAAAGAACCTTAACTGACCAGGTGGATGCAATAGGGGTGAATAACCGGAATTTGAAAGATTTTTCCCAAACAATCGATACTTCTAAAAATTTAGCTTCTCTGATACCCGATTCTTTTATAAAAGTGTCGGAAAGTGGTATCGGCAAACCGGAAACTATCCTGGATCTAAGAAACTATGGTTATCGGGGATTCTTGATGGGCGAAGCCTTCATGAAAACCAACAATCCGGGCGAAGCCTGCGCTACTTTTATTCAGAGTTTAAAGCAATTAGCAACCGCTTAAAATAAAAATACCCGTGAATAGCCATAATCAGGAAAGTCTTCAGCCGTTACAAATTAAAGTTTGTGGCATGCGCTCGGCACCTAATATGCAGGAAATATTAGCCTTGCAACCTGATTGGATGGGGTTTATATTTTATCCTAAATCTGCCCGGTTTGTAGGGGAGGAATTGGACCTGAATTTAATGCAAAAATTTCCGGCCAGTACCAAAAAAGTGGGTGTTTTTGTTAATGAAACGTTGGGAAATATTCAACATGCTGTTCAAAAGTATAACTTAAATGCAGTCCAGTTACATGGCGAGGAAAGCCCGGAATTATGTAACCATTTGAAGGCCAGTGGGCTTCTTGTGTTTAAAGCTTTTTCAGTGGATGATACTTTCGATTTTGAAAAACTGAAAGCGTTTGAAGGAACCTGCGACTATTACTTGTTTGATACCAAAGGGCAGCAATACGGTGGAAATGGCACTACATTTAATTGGGACATCCTGAAAAAGTATACCTATGATACACCTTATTTTTTAAGCGGGGGCATTGATCTGGAACATGTAGATCAAATTAAAGAATTAAGTCTACCGGGGCTGAAAGGACTGGACATTAATAGTCGGTTTGAAATAAGCCCGGCATTAAAAGATAATTCTAAGGTAGAGGCGTTTTTTAAAGGAATCAGAGGCTTTAAATATAAGAAAAAGAGGTAAGGTTATTCAAAGGCAAAAGGAATTAACATTTACCCAATTATAAAATATAATCTAGTGTTTAACATCTAGAAACAGAAAAAATGAAATATGCAGTTGATGAGCGAGGCTACTACGGAAATTTTGGTGGCGCTTATATTCCCGAAATGCTTTACCCGGCGGTAGAAGAACTACGCCAGCAATACCTGAATATTATTTACGATCCATCCTTTCAGGAAGAATTTAATAATTTACTTCGTGATTACGTTGGCCGCCCCACACCTTTATATTTAGCTAAGCGTTTATCTGAAAAATTTGGCGCTAAAATTTACCTGAAGCGGGAAGATTTGGCTCATACCGGCGCTCATAAGATCAATAACACCATTGGCCAGATTTTATTGGCCAAGCGCATGGGTAAAACCCGCATTATAGCCGAAACCGGAGCCGGACAGCACGGCGTAGCCACAGCTACTGTTTGTGCCTTGGTGGGCTTGGAGTGTGTGGTATATATGGGTAAAATAGATACAGAGCGGCAAAAACCTAATGTTTCCCGGATGCAATTATTAGGAGCTACGGTTGTTCCGGTTACTTCCGGAAGTCAGACTCTGAAAGATGCTACCAATGAAGCGATTCGTGATTGGATTAGTAACCCGGTAGATACGCATTATATTATTGGGTCGGTTGTAGGTCCGCATCCATATCCCGATATGGTAGCCCGTTTCCAGGCAATTATCAGCGAAGAAATAAAAGCGCAACTGCTGGAAAAAGAAGGAACTGATAAACCTGATTATGTAGTAGCGTGTGTAGGCGGGGGAAGTAATGCTGCTGGTGCGTACTATCATTTTTTAGATGAAGAAGAAGTTAACCTGATTGCAGTAGAAGCAGCTGGTCATGGCATTGATACTGGCTTTTCAGCGGCTACTTCGGTTTTAGGTACTTTGGGTATCATTCACGGAAGTAAAACTTTGTTAATGCAAACCGAAGACGGCCAGATTGTAGAGCCACATTCTATATCAGCCGGATTAGATTATCCGGGTATTGGACCGTTACATGCCCATTTAATTGAAAGCGGACGGGCAAAAGTATACAGTGTTACCGATGATGAAGCCATGGAAGCATTGGTAATGTGCAGCAGAATGGAAGGCATTATTCCGGCTATTGAATCATCCCATGCTTTATATGCCTTAAATAAAATGGAGCTGAAGCCAACTGATGTAGTAGTATTAAATCTGTCTGGCCGTGGAGATAAGGATTTAGCCACAATCATTAATTATTTAGATAATATCGACGTACCTCATGGAAAATAGACTAACCCGCCTGTTTCAGGAAAAAAAAGAAAACCTTCTGAATGTATATTTTACTGCTGGTTTCCCGGAGTTAGAAAGTACCGGTACTATCTTGAAAACGTTGGAAAAATCAGGCGCCGATATGATTGAGATTGGTATGCCTTATTCCGATCCAATGGCGGATGGGCCAACTATACAAGCTAGTAATACAGTAGCTTTAAAAAATGGCATGTCCATCAGAAAGCTATTGTTACAATTAGAAGAGGTTCGGAACGAAGTAGAAGTACCTATTATTTTAATGGGATATTTAAACCCGGTCATGCAGTATGGCATTGAGCGGTTTTGTGCCGAAGCTTCGCGGGTAGGGGTAGACGGTTTGATTTTGCCCGATTTGCCTTTACATGATTACGAAGAATTATACCGTCCGTTTTTTGAGCGGCATAACCTAAGTGTCATATTTCTGATTACGCCACAAACGCCGGAAGAACGAATTCGCAAAATAGATAACCTGACCAATTCGTTTATTTACATGGTTTCTTCGGCGAGTACTACCGGTAATAAAGTAGGCGGCGATGAAAAGCAAATTCAGTATTTTGAGCGAATACAAAGCTTAAAGCTGCAAAACCCAAAGCTTATTGGTTTTGGTATTTCTGACCGCGGCTCTTTTGAGTTGGCCTGTAAATATGCCGAAGGAGCCATTATAGGCAGTGCATTTATTAAAGTTATTCAGGAAAAGGAAAACCTGGAACAGAATATTGAGAAGTATATAAGAGAAGTAAAAGCCTCAGAAACGGTAGCTCAATAAATTATATTTTTTAGCTTGATTGTAGAAAATAAAGAAAAATTAAACTAATAAAAAAGCCGTTGTTAAAAGCAGCGGCTTTTTTATTAGGCAAAAAATATTTCAAACTTACTACTAAACAACCTTATATGCGGGTCCGGTATTATTGGGTGCTATTTTTAGCCTTAAATTAAAATCAAAAGAAATCCTACTTTTGCAACCCCATTACAGTTGTACATAACCTTAACATAAACCATGAATAAAACTATTTTTTGCCTCCTGACTTTCTTCTCCATTAATCAGGGAATGGCCCAAAAAGCTACTATATCAGAAGCGGAAGTTACCAGAATAGTTAAAACACTTTCAACTGATGAGATGCAGGGCCGGAAAGTTTTTACTCCTGGCATAACTAAAGCCAGTGCTTTTATTGAACAAGAGTTTAAAAAGATTGGGCTACAGCCTTTCCCGGGTTTACAAAGCTATTCTCAATCTTTTTCTGTTTATTCAGTTGAACCAATAAAACAAGAGGTTTCGCTGAATGAGGTAGTTATTCCTAATCAGCAAATACTCATAAGCTCTTCTCAGGAAGCAGTAAACTGGACTAGTCAAGGCGCACCAGCTCCGGAGCAAGCTATTATTTCGGCTTCCGAAAATTTTGTAGCACGGGCTTCGTCCTTACTTGATCAAAAGAAAAACCTAATTGTTTTGGTAAATCCAGCCCACGCAGAAATATTTCAACGGTATAAAACTTATTTAGGCCGCCGGAACATGCGCCTGGAGAAAGCTGAAAACACAGTAGTGTTTGTCTTGGCTGATTTAACGCAAGCAACTAAATTTTCGGTGAATGCCCAGAATAAGGTTGTTGAACAAAAGCTAAATAACGTGGTGGGAATGTTGCCCGGAAAGTCCAGGAAAGAGGAGTATGTTATTTTCTCAGGGCATTATGACCATATTGGCATTCAGCCGGCCGTAAATGGAGATTCTATTGCTAATGGCGCTGACGATGATGCTTCCGGTATTACGGCCGTTATTGCGTTGGCCAAACATTTTAAACAAAAGAAAAATAATGAAAGATCGTTGCTGTTTGTAGCTTTTACTGCTGAGGAAGTAGGGGGTTACGGGTCCCAGTATTTTTCTAAACAGCTTAATCCGGATCAGGTAGTTGCTATGTTTAATATTGAAATGATAGGAAAGGAAAGCCAGTTTGGCAAAAATGCTGGCTTCATTACTGGCTTCGACCGATCTGATTTTGGTCAGATTGTGCAAAGAAGCTTATCAGGTTATAATTTTCAGTTTCATCCGGATCCTTACGTGAAAGAGAATCTTTTTTACCGGTCGGATAATGCTACGCTGGCCAGGTTAGGTGTGCCGGCTCATAGTTTGTCTACAGATAAAATAGATACCGACAAACTGTACCACTCCGTTGATGATGAATTTGAGTCATTAGATATCTCCAATTTAACCCAAACCATACGGGCTATTGCCAAAGGAGCAGAAAGTATTATAGCAGGTAAAGATACGCCCACCCGGATTGCTCCGGAACCACAGCACTAGCATTAAAAACGCTTAATATGGTAATGGTTTAAGTTTCTGATTATTATATTTTGTTACCCTAAAAATTTTAGACGTAAGCAGCCATGAATATTTTATTAATAGAGGACGAACCCAATGTGGCCGCCTTTATCAAAAAAGGGTTACAGGAACAATCGTATGAGGTGGAGGTAGCTTTCGATGGTAATACAGGTAAAAGCCTGGCTTTCCAGAATTTTTATAATTTAATTATTATGGACGTGATTTTGCCCCACATAAATGGTTTGGATTTATGTAAGCACATCCGCACCTACAATAAGAAAACGCCTATATTAATGCTAACTGCCTTAAGCAGTACCGATGATGTAGTTACCGGCCTGGATAATGGAGCGGATGATTATTTGACTAAACCTTTTAAATTTAAAGAATTATTAGCCCGGGTACGTGCTTTAACGCGGCGGTCATTAGACCAGGAGACTGCTGCAATTCTAACGCTGGCTGATCTGGAACTTAATTTGGATACAAAATCTGCTACCCGAGGTGGTAAAAATATTGTACTTACAGCTCGCGAATTTGCCTTGCTGGAATACTTTATGAAAAATAAGGGTAAAGTGCTTTCAAGAATGGATTTGCTGGAAAATGTCTGGGATTTTAATATGGATTTAGGATCAAATGTGGTGGATGTTTATGTGAATTATTTACGTAATAAAATTGATAAAGAATTTGACCAAAAATTAATTCATACCATTATAGGGATGGGTTATTCTATAAAAGAACCTTCCTGAACATGACCATTCGCAACAGGCTTACCATAATTTTCACCTGCCTGATGGCCGGTTTTTTTCTTTTAGTGGGTATATTTATTTACATCCTGATTGCTAACTATACCCAAAAAGAGTTTTATGAACGGTTACAAGAACGCGCTTCCATAGCTGCTCAAATTCATTTGGAACAAGATGAATTAAGTAAAATTACGCTGGATAAAATTCAGCAAAAGTTTATGCAAAAGCTGCCCCGGGAGGAGGTGCAGGTACTTAATAAAAACCATAAAAACTGGCAGAGCGGGAATACAAAAGAATCTGAAAATTTAAAAAAGCTATTAAATTCTTTAGAAAAAAATACTTATAAAACGTTTAAGTTCGGTAACCGGCAAGGCGTTGCTATTTATTATCCGGATAATCAGGGTGATTTTTACATTGTGGTACAAGCTCAGGATGTTTATGGCAAAAGTAAGTTAACCTATCTGCGAAATATTCTTTTATTAAGCTTTGTGGTTGGTATTTTAGGTATGGCATTGGTGGGGCGAGTGGCTTCTAACCAGGCCTTAAATCCGATAACGGATATAATTAAAAAAGTAAATAAAATTCAAATAACAAACCTGGATCTTCGCTTAAACGAAGGCAACGGGCAGGATGAATTAGCACAGTTGTCTATCACTTTCAACCAAATGCTGGAACGGCTTGAAACAGCCTTTGAAACTCAAAAACATTTTATATCGAATGCTTCGCACGAATTGCGAAATCCTTTAACTGCTATTGCCGGTGAAATAGAAGTGACCCTTACCCGGGTTCGGTCACAAAGTGATTACCAGGAATCTTTAGAAAGGTTACAGTTAGAGGTGGAACGCCTGGAAAAGCTTACTAAAGATTTACTGAACCTTGCTCAGACAGATTATAAAGAAAATCCAAACAAGACAGAAGTATTTCGAATTGATGAAATTTTACTGGAGGTACAGGAGGAGGTTAAAAAAAATTTAAGTTGCCCACCTATAAAACTTTCCTTTGAAAATTTTCCGGAAACTGCTGAGGTTTTAGAAATAAAAGGAAGTCCAAATTTATTTCGGTCTGCAATGAGCAATATTATAGAAAACGCTTGTAAATTCTCTAACGGCAAAGAAATTTTATTAAAGCTTATATATGACAAGACAAGCTTTACCATTTTAGTTCAGGATAATGGGATTGGTATTCCGGCAGACGAAATAAAAAATGTTAAAGAGCCTTTTTACCGGGCCCGTAATGCCCGAGGAGTGGCAGGTACGGGTATTGGGTTGTCTTTAACCGATAAAATTGTCCGGCAGCATAATGGGACTTTACAAATAGAATCTGAACCGGGTAAGGGAACAAAAGTCAGTATACATTTTCCGTTAAAAACAGTATAAAAAAAAGAGGCAGCTAAGCCACCTCCCTTTTTAACTATACAAATAAACAAAATCAAAAAACTTCAAGTTTTTTCCATTTGGGGTTTTTAGCTTCCTTAAGTTCCTTCTGACGATATACCCAATCAAAAATAATTGGGAATACAAACAACGTTAGAATAGTACCACTTATAAGACCTCCAATTACAACAATAGCCAGCGGTTTTTGCGTTTCGGAGCCTATTCCGGTTGATACGGCTGCCGGAACCAAACCAATGGCCGCCATCAGGGCCGTCATTACAACGGGACGAACTCTGCTAAGTACTCCATCCTGGATAGCTTTGGCCATTGGTATTTCCTGGTGCAGGTTGCTTTTAAATACTGAGATCAGGATTACACCATTCTGGATACAGATACCAAATAAGGCAATAAACCCAATACCGGCCGAAATACTAAAGTTTGTACCCGTTATTAATAAGCCGGCAATACCTCCAATAATAGCAAAAGGAACATTTAGTAAAACCAGACCTGCATCTCGCATATTGCCGAATAAACTAAAGAGAATAAAAAAGATAAGCAGAATACTGATTGGTACCACCTGGCTTAACCTATCTTCCGCCCGCCGCTGATTTTCGAAATCGCCTGTCCAGCGGATGGCGTTTTCTTTAGGTAATTTAATTGCTTTCTCAACCTTTTCCTGGGCTTCTTTTACCGCTCCTCCCATATCACGTCCTCTAACCGAAAACTTAACTGCTATAAACCTTTCATTGTTATCCCGGAAAATAAGAGATGGGCCTGTAATAGTTTTAATAGTAGCTATTTCGCTGATAGGAACCTGACCGCCTTTTAGCGTAGGCACCATTAAGCGGGCAATTTCTTTTTCGGTTTGGCGATAAAGGTCCTGGTACCTGATCCGGAGGTCAAATTTACGTTCTCCTTCGAATATCTGGGTAGCGGCTTTACCGCCAATAGCCATTTCTACCACACTCTGCGCATCAGCAGTTGTTACGCCATAAAGAGCCATTTTTATTTCATCTAATTCAACCCGCATTTCTGGCTGCCCTAAATTCTTTAAAATCCCAAGATCTTCAATACCCTGCACAGTAGCTAATTGATTGTAAACCTCCTGCGCTTTATTATCCAAAAAGTCCAGGTCTGTACCATAAATTTTAACCGCAATAGAACCTTTAACCCCGGAAGCAGCTTCTTCCACATTGTCAGAAATGGGCTGCGAAAATCCGAATATTATACCCGGGTATTTTTCCAGTTTCTTCTTCATGCGAGCTATCAACTCTTCTTTTGTTTGCTTTATTTTCCATTCTTCCTTTGGCTTAATGTCCACATGAAATTCAATGTTATAAAAGCCGGTGGGGTCGGTGCCATCGTTCGGGCGCCCTGTTTGGCTCATAACTTGATTTACTTCTTCAAACTCCTGAAAAACGTGACGCATTTCGGTACTTAGCCGCACCGATTCATCTAAGGCAATGCTCATGGGCAAACTTGCCCGCACATAAATAGAACCTTCGTCTAACTGAGGCAAAAATTCTGTACCTAAAAATTTAAAACTAAATAAGCCTAAACCAACCGCTACAGTAGCCACCAAAAGGGTAAATTTTTTGCGTTGGTAACCAAAGTTGAAAATGCGCATGGAGTTATTGGTAATAAACTCAACAAAAACATTTCTTTTTTCCCGCACATTCTTTTTAAGAAGCAGGCTGGCTAAAAGAGGTACAATGGTTAAAGTACAAATTAGAGCACCCAATAAGGCAAAACCCAATGTAAAGGCGAGCGGCGAAAACATTTTACCTTCTACTTTTTGGAAAGCAAAAATGGGAAGCAAACAGGTAATGATAATGAGTTTAGAGAAAAATACGGCTTTCCCCATCTCGGTGCCCGTTTTGCGGATAATACCGACTTTGGACATTTTATTAAATTTTTCCATGCCATGTTTATGCGCATGATGATCCAGGGCCACAAATATACCTTCTACCATTACTACTGCTCCGTCTACTATTATCCCAAAATCTATAGCTCCCATCGACAGCAGGTTAGCCGACATGCCCCGGAGCCGGAGACAGATAAAGGCAAATAGTAAAGCTAAGGGTATTACAATAGAAATTATAAGGGTAGTGCGCCAGTCGGCCATAAAAATGAGCACAATGAAAGATACCAGCAAAATGCCCTCCATGAGGTTGTGCGATACTGTTTTTACGGCATAATTTATCAGCGTTTCGCGATTATAAAATATATCAATTTGAACATCAGCAGGTAAAATACGCGTATTAAGCTCTTCTATTTTATCTTTAATTCTGTTTATTACTACCTGAGCATCTTCACCTTTACGCATAACAATAATGCCTTCTACCACATCATTGTCATTTGCCCGACCAACCTGTCCCATACGGGGCATAGCTGACTCCTGCACCTGCGCTACGTTCTTAATATAAACCGGCGTACCGTCATTATTGGTAATAATTATATTCTCAATATCCTTAATATTATTCAGGAGACCTATGCCCCGGACTACGTAGGCCTGGTTGTTTTTGGAAATGACATCACCACCTACGTTTATGTTACTTTTAGAAACGGCCTCGTATATATCCAGCGGGCTTATCTGATATTTAAATAGCTGCGAAGGGTTTATACTTATTTCATAGGTTTTAACCTCGCCCCCAAAGCTCACAATATCGGCTACCCCGGCTACACTTCGTAAATTCCGGTCTATTACCCAATCCTGAATTGTTTTTAAATCGCGTGCGGTACGGGTTTTGCTTTTTAAAGTATACCGGAATATTTCTCCGGTAGGTCCGTAAGGCGGTTGCACTTCTGGCTTTACACCATCAGGCAGGTCCACATTCATCAGCATATTATTTACCTGAACCCGCGCATAATCATCCGTTACTTCGTCTTCAAAAAGTATTTTAACTACGGATAAGCCAAATAGGGTAGTGGAGCGGACATCCGTTTTTTTAGGAACGGAGTTCATCGCAATTTCTACCGGAATTGTTACAAACTTTTCAATCTCTTCTGCACTCCGGCCTGGCCACTGTGTAATCAAGGTTATTTGAGTGTTTGTAACATCCGGGAAAGCTTCAATAGGAGTACTTCTATAAGAAATTACCCCGGCTATTATTAAAACTACAGTCAGAACAAAAACGAAACCTTTGTTTTTGATGCTAAATCCAATAAGATTAGATATGATTTTTTTCATTAGAAAGAAAATTCTTGGTTTGCGCTGGTGCCATCCCAAAAGGTTTTTAAAGGGTCTTGTTGGTTATTTTTAGTAAGAGCTCGGGTAGGGCAGAAAATAAATAACCTATTATTGATTTCTTAAAGAATTGTATACCAGCAGCTGATTTTGAGACATGAGCATATCGCCTTCTTTCAACCCGCTCTTTATATAAGTTCTATTGCCGGCTGTTTGGAGAATAGAAACTTCGCGCACTTCTAAATCGCATCGTTTCCGGTAAACAACTACATAATTGCGGCTAGAGTCAAAAATGATATCCTGAGAAGGAATGGAAATAGTTGCGTGGTTATTTGTATCGGGGTAAAGCACTTTTACCGTTGCAAACATTTCTGGTTTTAACAGATAATCCGGGTTATCCATCCGAATACGGACTTTCATAACACGCGTTTCCGGATCGATAATATTCATGGTTTTATCAATTTTACCCCGGAAAATTTTATCTGGATAGCTAAGCGTAATAATTTCTACATCCTGTCCGCTTTGAATTTTGGCAATATCCGTTTCATACACATTAGCCATTACCCAAATCTGGTTCATGCTAGAAATGGTAAAAATATTATTTGCATTGTCAGGACGAATTTGGGTATCGCGGTTTATGTTTTTTTCGGCAATAAATCCCGAAGAAGGTGCTTTAACAATGTATTCGGAACCCCTGGAAATACTGTAAATTTTAAAGATTTCCTCAATCTTTTGTAGGTCGGCCTTTGCATTTTGGTGTTCCTTCTTAGCTGCTAAATAGTCACGTTCCGAATTTAAACCGGCCTGATACATATCATTGGCCGCATCTAAATTTTTATGTGCTAATTGCATGGCAGAACGGGCATCAATTAATTGTTTTTCAAAATCTGCAATTTCGCCACTCTTTATTATAGCCAAAACCTGACCTTTTTCAACATAATCTCCCAGTTCTACTTTTACATCCTGAACATAACCTCCTACAAGTGGGTAAACTTTAAAAACCTTTTGTTCATCGAAGGTAACTTTGCCGGATAATACCAATTCGTTCTCCACGCTTTTTACCAGAGCAGTATCTAATTTAATCTGGCTTGCCAAAGAATCACTTAAGCAAAAAGCCTCGGATGGTTCTTTAACTATTTCCATATTCTCGTCCTGGCAGCTAAACATAGAGCAGGTAACGGTTAAGCAAGCAAAAGCACATAATGTTACTTTTCTTTTCATTTATTTAAAATTTAATAAGTTATAATAGGTTGGCCTACAATATGATTGATACTTTCAAGCGCTTGAATCCGGGCCATTTTTAATTGGAGTAACTGGGTTAAGCTTTCGGTATATGTTTCGTAATAATCGGTGAATTCAATCAGGCTAATGTTGCGTTTCCCAAAGCTGTTAGTGACGCCCTCTAGCAGTTTATCAAAGTCGCGGGTGAAATTCTGGTTATAATTGGAAGCTAACCGATCGGTTTCCTGTGCCCTTAAGTAAGCCTGCCAAACCTCTTGCGCTACTTGTTTTTGATAATGCTCATAGTCGGTCTTGCTTTTTGAAATTAAACTTTTTGCCGCTGAAATGTTCCCTTGGTTCCGGTTATAGATGGGTAGCGGCATACTAACCTGCAAGCCAGTATAATTGCGGATAAAAGAACCTTGCCGGTCGTAAATCCCTCCAAGGACCAGGTCGGGAGTTGCTAAAGCTTTCTGAAATGAGTAATTTGTTTCTTGTTGTTTAATGTTGATTTCAAAAATTTTAAGATCAGGTCGGGAGGCAGTGGCCGTTTCTAATAATAAAGAAGCATTATAATTTGCCAGATTATCCTGTAAATTATCCAGATTGAAAACCGGAATCACCACAACATTGGGTTTGGCTCCTGTTAATAGTTTTATGTCCGCTTCCTTTTGATGAATCTGATTTTGCAGGCTCAGCCGCTCATTTTCCAAGGAAAATAATAATGCTTTTAACCGGACTACTTCTTTTAAGGCTATATTTCCTTTTTGGTATTGGCCTTCCATGGCTTGAACCAGTTTTGCTATAGGGGCAATTTTAGAAGTATATAATTTTTGATTTTGCAGCAGATACCCCAGCTCGTAAAAAGTAGTGCGTAATTCAAACCGGAGCGAGCGAAGCAAATCAAAATACTCTAACTCGGTCATCTGAGCGTTTAGCTGTTCCAACTGAATTGCCTTTTTGCGTTTACCAGCTAAAAGAATAAGTTGCTGGTACTCCACTATATTTTGCCCGGACCTGGTTGCATCAAAATACCGGTTATTCAGATTATTGTATATATTCTGTTCAAGCGAAATAGTTGGATTAGGAAAGAGACTAGCCTGCACAATGGCCGCCTTAGAAGCATCTATCTGATACTTTTTTGATAATAACAGTAAATTATTGGAAACAAATTGTCTTTCTGCTTCTTCTAAATTAATACTGATAGTATCTGCTATACTTCCGGGCACCACATTTGCCACTTGAGCACCAGCAGACCAACGTATGCATAAAATCAGGATAAAAGTAATTAGTAGGCGTTGCATAATCTTAAGTTCTTGGGCAAAGCTACAATGGGCATATTAGAGCAACATTAGACGGACATTAGAGTGGGATTAGAAAGTAAAAAAACTGCTTGTTAGGCTATATGGCAGGTTTTATAGTAATAAAAAGCCATTAATATTATACTGTTCAGCAGATTATTTCTTTACCACTGGTTTTAATGCTGTAAATCAGAGTAAAAGGTTTGCGGCGGGTTTAAAGAATTGTTTTTATTGAAATAGGGCTGTTAGAAGTTTTTTAGGATAATATTTGGCCATTAAAAAACAGCTTGTATTTTTATATATTGGTAGCTTCTGTTGGAGAAATGTACGGGCAAGTAACTGCTTAGGAACAGAGGTTTTTGTTAACTTTTAAGCTTAGGTTATGTTTATTGCTTTAAGTACTTTTACTATTGCCAATGAGATGTCCCCGGAAGTTCGGGAAGCATTTGTTAATCGTCCCCATTTAGTTGATTCGGCCCCTGGCTTCCAGCGCATGGAAGTATTTAGTCCGCAAGACAATCCGAACGAAATCTGGTTAATGACTTATTGGGCCGACGAAGATAGTTACCAGGTGTGGCATAAGAGCCATGTTTACCACGATTCCCATCAAGGAATTCCTAAGGGATTAAAATTAGTGCCCCGTAGTGCTAAGGTAAGGTTCTTCTCAAAATTTGCGAATTAAGCTTCTGAAATGCCGGCCATTAAAAAAAGAACAGCAGAGCTCATTTATAAAAATGAACTGGAAATAGCGACTGCTACTACGGAGTTTCAGTACCGGCAATTTCCGGAACTGGAGACAAAGTATGGACCCAAAGGTCGCGCTAAATGCTTGCAAGATGTTCGGTACCACCTTTCTTATTTATCCGAGGCTATTTTATCATCCAGCCCTTTATTGTTTAAAGATTATATTGGTTGGGCCCAGCAAATGCTGGCAGCCAGAAATATTCCGGCCAAAGATTTAATTGTAAATATTAATTGTTTAAAAGAAGTACTAGCCCAGCGCTTACCCATTGAGAACTATATTGTAGCTGCTAAATATTTAAATGGTGCCTTTACCCAGTTGGAAGCTCATTCGGAAGAAATCCAGACCTTCATTCCGGAGTCTTCTCCATATAAAAGATTAGCAGATAATTACCTGCGTTGTTTATTAGAAGGTAACCGGAACAAAGCCTGCCGCTTAATTCTGGAAGCCGTTGAAAACAACGTGAAAGTCCAGGATATTTACCTGCAGGTATTTCAAATGGTTCAGTACGAAATTGGTAGATTGTGGCAGTTAAACCAAATTAGTGTAGCCCAGGAACATTATTGTACAGCGGCCACTCAAATGATTATGTCGCAGCTGTATACTGTAATTTTTGATACCGAACGGAATGGTAAAAAATTAGTAGCAACTTGTGTGGCCGGTGACCTGCATGAAATTGGAATTAGAATGGTAGCTGATTTTTTTGAAATGGATGGCTGGGATACTTATTATTTAGGAGCTAATACGCCTATTGATAGTATTTTAAAGACCATCCGCGATGAAAAAGCAGATTTGTTGTTAGTATCGGCTACCATGACCTATCATGTCCGAGCCATTGCTGATTTAATTACGGCTGTTAGGGCTGATGCCCAATTGGCGCATATAAAAATAATGGTGGGAGGGTATCCATTCAATGCTGCTCCCGAACTCTGGAAAACAGTAGGCGCAGATGCCTGCAGTACTAATGCTTTACAGGCGCTGGAAGTTGCAAATAAATTGATTCCTATTGCCGCTTAGATGAATAACTATACCAAAACATCGGGTTTAGTTTTACGCTGCTCTAAGGAGGCAGTAATTTTAGAAGTACTTTATTCTGAGTTTGCTTTCGACTCAAAAATTATCATCAATAAATCTTTTTCGGCGCTTGCCCAGGTAAATAGCCTGGATCAGGTATTGCATTTTTTAGAAGCTGTCCGTCAATTTGGTTTTGCCGAAGGCTGGCATTTAAATATCCAGATTGAAGAACAGCCGCATTATATTACCTTTAGTGGAGTGCGGATGGGCAACCAGTTTATAATTATTGGCAGCCTTTATGTAGAGCCACAGGAAGATGGCTCTTATAAAAGTAGCAGATTAAGGGAAGTGGGTAAGAGTGCAGAGATTTCAATGGTAGATAATGTTCCTTTTACCGCCGAAATGGATGAAACCGAATTGCTGGATGAGTTAAGCCGCTTAAACAACGAACTCATTAATAACAAACGGGAACTGATCCGGCAGAAAATCGGAAAAGAACGCAAAAAGGGCATAAATTAATAAAGAACTTATAAAACAGTTCTATTAATCATCCTCATAATCTAGTCCCATAAAGCTATTATAAGCTCCCTGCAGTTCAGAGAAAGCATGCATCTGACCTTCCTGCCGGGCTTTTTGCATCCCCTTTTTGTATACATTTTCTGCTTTATCTTTTTCACCGATATGTTCGTACAATTTACCTGCGTGATAGTAAGTTCCAATGTAATTTTCGTGTTCATGCAAAAGTAATTCGTAAAATTCTTTGGCCTTTTGAATATCAATTTTTAAATATTCTGTAGCAATTGCATAAATGGTGAAGGGATCCGTAGGATCTTCTTTATAAAATTCTAAAAGTTGTTCTAAACGAGATGTAGTCATTTCGATTTGAATTAAAAATATTTAACTTCGCCCAAATTTAGAGGTATAAGTCTATATTTCACCTATGAAGATATTAGTTTGTATTAGCAACGTGCCCGATACCACAACTAAAATTGCTTTTACCTCTGATAATAAGGCATTAAATACGGCTGGAGTACAGTTTGTGATTAATCCTTATGATGAGTATGCCCTTACCCGTGCGTTAGAGCTGAAAGAAGCAAATGCTGGAACTTTAACAGTTTTGCATGTGGGTGAAGCGGATGCCGAGCCTACCATTCGGAAAGCTTTAGCGATAGGTGCTGATGACGCTATCCGGATAAATGCTAAACCGACTGATGGTTTTTTTGTAGCGCAGCAAATTGCACATCATGCCAAGTCAGCGGATTACGATTTAATTTTAATGGGAAAGGAATCAGTAGATTATAACGGGTTCCAGGTACACGGCATGGTAGCGGAGTTATTGGGAATAACTGCTATTACGCCGGCTATAAAATTAGAGGTAACAGGACACGCTGCCAACTTAGAACGGGAAATAGAAGGCGGGAAAGAGGTAATAACGGCAGAATTACCTTTAATAGTTAGTTGTCAGCAGCCTATGTGTGAGCCTCGTATACCTAACATGCGGGGTATTATGACTGCCCGTACAAAGCCTTTACAAATACTTGAGCCTGTTAGTGCCGACGTTAAGACACAATATGAAAGCTTTAGTTTGCCGGAGAAGAAGGTAGGTGTTAAAATGATTGATGCTGCCAATGCCGAAGAATTAATTCGGTTATTAAGAAACGAAGCCAAAGTAATTTAAGCTATGTCGGTATTAGTTCTGCTAGAAGGTGCCGATGGGCATGTGAAAAAATCGTCTTTTGAGACAGCTTATTACGGTAGCCAGGTGGCCGCTCAATTAGGAACCACCGCTATTGGATTAGTAATTGGGGAAATAAATCCAGCTGATTTACCTGTAATGGGTAGATATGGATTAAAAAAAGTGTTTTATAACAACGATAGTCAATTAAAGGATTTTGTTCCTGGCGCCTATGTAAGCGTGACTGCGAAGGCAGCTGAACTTACAGGGGCAACCGTAATTATCCTTCCTAATTCCAATACAGCAGCAGCTATTGGATCCCGATTAGCTGTTCGCTTAAATGCTAGCTTGGCATCTAATGTTATTGCCTTGCCCGAAGTAACGGATACCACTTTTAAAGTAAAACAAACAGTATTTTCCGGAAAAGCATTTGCCGACGTTTTGCTTACCAACGACCGTAAAATAATAGCGGTTAAGAAAAATGCTGTGGAAGTGGTAGAACAGGAGGGAGCAGCAGAGGTAGAAGCTCTGATGGTAGATTTGGAAAATACAGATTTAATTGGCAAACCGAAGGAAACAATTAAAGCTACCGGTAAATTGCCAGTAGCCGAAGCAGATATAGTAGTTTCTGGCGGCCGTGGTTTGCGTGGTCCGGAAAACTGGCATTTGCTGGAAAATCTGGCAGATGCTTTGGGGGCAGCCACCGCTTGTTCAAAGCCAGTAGCAGATGCTGGCTGGCGGCCCCACCACGAACACGTGGGGCAAACAGGTATAACTATCAGTCCAAATTTGTATATTGCCGCCGGAATATCCGGGGCCATTCAACATTTAGCGGGAGTTAACTCTTCTAAAGTAATTGTCGTTATCAATAAAGATCCGGAGGCGCCTTTTTTCAAAGCAGCTGATTATGGTATTGTAGGCGATTTGTTTGATGTTTTACCAAAATTAACCGAAGCAGCAAAAGCTTTGAGTCAATAGATACGAAACTGTGAAAAAGATTCAATTAGAAATTTTAGGTTTATCTTCCAGCCAATCTCAAACCGGCTCGTTTGCCTTGGTTTTGGGCGAAAAAGAGGGTAACCGCCGTTTGCCCATTATTATTGGCATGTTTGAAGCGCAATCCATTGCTATCCAGATTGAGAAGATAAGTCCTAACCGACCGCTGACGCACGATTTATTTAAATCTTTTGCCCAACACCTGGATGTGTCCATTTTGGAAGTGCTTATTTCTGATTTAAAAGAAGGAGTATTCTATTCCAAAATTGTTTGTACAGACGGAGAGCGGCAATTTGATCTGGATGCACGACCGTCAGATGCCATTGCCATAGGTTTGCGTTTTGGGGTGCCTATTTATACTGTAGAAAGTGTATTATCAGAAGCAGGCATTATTTTGAGTGACTTGGAAGAGGAGGAAGATGAAGAAACTGATGAAATAGAGACCAGCACCAGCTCATCTGCC
Source organism: Adhaeribacter aquaticus DSM 16391 (assembly GCF_000473365.1). Classification (GTDB taxonomy): domain Bacteria; phylum Bacteroidota; class Bacteroidia; order Cytophagales; family Hymenobacteraceae; genus Adhaeribacter; species Adhaeribacter aquaticus. The sequence goes on along the minus strand of NZ_KI421517.1, from coordinate 4,557,385 downwards.
AGCTATAGCACCGAAAGTAAAAGCAATTTGCGTGATATTTCGGTAGAAGAACTAAATAAGATGTTAGAAGAAGCCCTGGAAAAAGAAGATTATGAGCGGGCAGCTAAAATCCGGGATGAAATAAATAAAAGAAATTAATTAACCAGAGTTTTTCTGGATTGTTAGTAGAGCCTGTAAATAATATTACAGGCTTTTTTTATACCAGCATATCAGGAGAACCAGGAGGGTCGCCGCCTGCATTGGTCCTGAGATATCTTTCAGTACCTTTAGGAGAATCAGGTGTGTTATTTTCGGCTTTAGCGGCTGTCTCGTCATTATTATCGGCTATGGAGGTTATATCCTCCAAACTACCAAGTTCTTCTTCTACTTTCTTAGCTGCCTTCATTAAGCTGCTGGCAAAAATAAATTCCTGTAACTCCTTTACATCGGTATCCATAATATTATCCCGGCCGCCTTCCCAAAGCTTATTTCCTTTGTGCAGGAACATTATTTTGTCGCCTATCTCCATAACTGAGTTCATATCATGAGTTACAATCACGGTTGTAATATCATATTCCTGGGTAATTTCATAAATTAGTTCATCAATTTTAATAGCAGTTAAGGGGTCCAGACCAGAGTTTGGTTCATCGCAAAATAAATAACTGGAGTTAGGAGCTATGGCTCTGGCAATGCCAACTCGTTTTTTCATACCCCCGCTTATTTCAGAAGGCATTTTCTTACCAGCATTCTCTAAGCCCACGCGTTTCAGGCAAAATTCAACCCGGTCTTTTCGCTCGCCACGACTCATGCTAGTAAGCATTCTAAGCGGAAACTCCACATTTTCTTCTACGGTCATGGAATCGAATAACGCACTTCCTTGAAACAGCATACCTATTTTGCGGCGGATTTCCTGTTTTAAATCAAGCTTATTATTGGTAAATACTTTACCATCGTAAGTAATACTGCCAATATCGGGCTTAACTAAGCCCACTATGCACTGCAGGAGCACGCTTTTTCCGGTACCACTGGCACCAAGAAGCAAATTGGTTTTCCCTGTCTCAAATATGCCTGAAATGCCATTTAAAACTTTTACTCCATTAAACGATTTATGTATATTATGTATTTCAATCATAGTAATAATGAGCTTGTCATTAGTTAGTATTAATTTCCACTAATCAGCTTTACGTATATTTTAAAGAAGTACCTGAGCACAAATAAAATCAGCTATAAGAACCGCAATAATACTGTTGGTAACGGCATTTGTACTGGCTGCGCCCACTTCTAACGCCCCACCTTTGGTATTATACCCCTGAAAAGAAGAAATAGAAGAAATAAGAAAGGCAAATACCACTGATTTTATTAAAGCAAAAACTATGTTGTATGGTATAAAGTTTTGGCGAATACCATCTATGTATTCCTGTCCGGTTAAAGCGCCACTTAAGGAGCCCGCAACATACCCGCCCAGAATGGATAAAAACATAGAAAGGATTACCAGGAGCGGGAACATGAGCATAGAGGCAATTATTTTAGGCAAGACTAAATAAGAAGCTGAGTTAATACCCATCACTTCCAAAGCATCTACTTGTTCTGTAATGCGCATGGTGCCTAAACCACCCGCTATATTAGAGCCTACCTTACCGGCCAGTACAATAGAAGTAATGGTAGGTGCTAATTCCAAAAGCGTCATTTCCCGAACCATAAAGCCAATAGTAGAATTCGGAATAAAGGCACTGGTTAAATTATAAGCTACCTGCACACACGTTACAGCACCAATAAAAGTAGACACAACCCCAACAATAAAAATGGAGTTTATACCTATTAAAACGGCTTCGTCTAGGGTGCGGTTAGCTAATATTCTAAAAGATTCGCCTCTAACCAAAAGGCTTTTTAAAAAGATAAGAAAGCGACCAAAAGTTTTCATGTTGGGTTTATACGAAGGCTATATTATCAGCGTCATGTTTCAAATGACTATATTACGGCGAATATTATAAAATATATAAAAACATGCATAAATATATATTGGTAACAGGTGGCACTAAAGGTATAGGCCGGGCTATTATCGAGAGATTTGCTGCGGATGGTTTTCATATAATAACTTGTGCCCGTAAGGAAGCAGACTTAAAAGCCCTGAAACTGGAGATCGAGCAAAAGTATACTTTTTCAAAAGTATTTTACCAGGCCACTGATGTTAGTGATAAGTTATCTCTAGAATCCTTTATCAGGTATGTACGGTCCTTGAACGTAAAGGTAGATGTGCTGGTAAACAATGCCGGCTTGTACGTTCCGGGTAAGATAACCGAAGAGGATAGCACTACTTTGCAATACATGGTGGAAACCAATTTATATAGTGCTTATTATATAACGAAGGGTTTTGTGGGTGATATGATAAAAAGGAAATCCGGACATATTTTCATGCTTTGCTCTACAGCCAGTATAATACCTTATGCCAATGGCGGCTCTTACTGCATTTCTAAATTTGCCTTGTACGGCATGACAAAAGTATTGCGGGAAGAACTAAAAGACCATCAGGTAAAGGTAACAGCTGTTTTACCTGGAGCCACTTTTACCGCCAGTTGGGAGGGTGTTGATTTGCCATTAGATAGGTTTATGCGGTCCGAAGATGTAGCCTCTGCCATTAGTAACGCTTATTACATGTCCCCCAATTCAGTAGTAGAGGAGATTCTTATCCGTCCCCAATTAGGAGATATAGAAAGTTAGTAATTTAAAGAAATACTTCATTATTGTTCTATTACGTTCTGATTTATAACTACATAATTAAATATAGCAAAAGTTTAATTTGATTTCTAAATAACGTGGATTTGGCTAAAAGATTGGTTGCTAAAAAGAATAGCAAATTTAGTAAGAGGTGAATGACGGTTTACTCTAAGGTGGTACTGCCCTTGATAATAAATACTGGATTAGGTAGAAAAAGTTTTATTCATGATTCTTTAACTTTTAAAAACTAAAATGGATCTAAAAAATAAAGTAGCGGTAGTAACCGGAGTAAGTAGTGGCATTGGTTTAGCAGCGGTAAAAGCATTATTAGAGAAAGGTGCCATTGTGACAGGGTGGGGACGTACTGCCCCCGATATAGAAAACGAAAACTTTTCATTTATTCAAGCCGATATCCGGAACCAAAAAGCGGTGGAGCAGGCTCATCAGGAAACAGTACATAAATTGGGTTCTCCGGTTTCGGTGTTAATAAATAATGCCGGATTGGGGCGGCAAGGCTTGTTGGAAGAGCAAGCAGTAGAGGAGTGGCATCAGATGTTTGATACCAATGTGCATGGTCTCTATTATTGTACCCGGGCGGTAATTCCTGGTATGAAAAGTCAGGATGAAGGACACATAATTAATATTTCTTCTATTGCCGGGTTAAATGGCGTAGAAAAAATGGCGGGGTATTGTGCTACCAAGTTTGCCGTAAGAGGTATGTCGCAGGCCTTGTTCAAGGAGGTGCGGGAATTTGGAATTAAGGTTACCTGTATTTATCCGGGATCAGTAAATACTAATTTCTTTGATCATTTTGAAAACGCCACGTCGCCGGAGAATATGATGCAACCAGAAGATATTGCGTCTACCATTTTGCATGTTTTACAATCGCCGCCTAATTACCATCACGTAGACATTGAGGTAAGACCTTTGCGTCCAAAAGGGAAACGCAGCAAATAGAAGCAATTATTAGTATATTTGCACGTTTTTAAAGGAAGCATTACCTAACCACCCTACATGTCGGTAGAAGTTAAAAACCTGACTAAAATTTTCGGAAGCCAGCGTGCTGTTGATAATATTTCTTTTACAGTTGCAAAAGGACAGATTTTAGGTTTTCTGGGCCCTAATGGTGCCGGGAAATCTACCACCATGAAAATTGCTACCTGTTATTTACCTCCTACAGAAGGCACTATTTTAGTTAATGGAGAAGATGTTACCCTGGCGCCGGTTTCAGTACGGCGACAGGTTGGTTACTTGCCGGAGCATAATCCGCTTTACCTGGACATGTATGTAAAAGAGTACCTACAGTTTGTGGGCAATATGTATGGCCTCAAAGGAGGGTTTTTAAGTAATCGGGTAAAGGAAATGGTGCAGTTGTGCGGGTTAACGGCTGAGCAAACTAAAAAAATAGGTTCTTTATCCAAAGGTTACCGCCAACGAGTAGGTCTGGCTCAAGCCCTGATCCACGATCCGGAGGTTTTAATTCTGGATGAACCTACCACAGGCCTAGATCCAAATCAATTACAGGAAATCCGGGCACTCATTAGAAATATTGGCCAGGAAAAGACTGTTATTTTTTCTACGCATATTATGCAGGAGGTGTCAGCTCTCTGCGATCGGGTGGTTATTATTAACAAAGGAGAGATTGCGGCCGATAGCGAAGTTGCAGCCTTAGCCAATAGGCATAAAGGCGAAGTACACACCATAGCCGAATTTGAATCGGCGGTAAATATTGAATTGCTTCACGAAATAACGGGTATTATTGCGGTAGAAGTTTTAGATCAGCATACCTACCGTATTCGATCTATGCCCGGTAAAGATATAAGGTCGTCCATTTTTGGCCTGGCGTCTGCGCACAACTGGAGTTTAGTAGGCCTTCGGCAGGAAGAAAATTCATTAGAAAAAATATTCCAGGAGTTAACTAATAAGAAATAATTAAAAATAGCATGTTTGCAGTTCTGCAAAAAGAAATAAACAGTTTCTTAAATTCATTAATTGCCTATATTGTTATTGGCGTCTTTTTAGTGGCTATAGGCTTATTTATGTGGGTTTTCCCCGATACCAGCGTGCTGGAATATGGCTACGCCGATATGCTTACTTTATTTAACATGGCACCCTGGGTTTTTCTTTTCCTGATTCCGGCCATAACCATGCGTACATTTTCCGAAGAGAAAAAAGCCGGAACCATGGAGTTGTTGCTCACCAAACCTATAACAGATTTACAACTCATCTTGGGTAAGTATTTGGCCTGCCTTATATTAGCTCTATTGGCCCTTGTTCCTACCGGCCTTTATTATTACAGTGTCTATTCATTAGGCAATCCGGTAGGTAATATTGATACAGCAGCAGTCATTGGCTCCTATATTGGATTATTCTTTTTAGCCGCCATATTTACGGCTATAGGCGTTTTTGCTTCCGCTATAACCGATAACCAGATTGTCTCTTTTATTTTCGCGGTTTTTTTCTGTTTCCTGATTTATACTGGATTTGATTACATAGCTTCCGTAGATGTTTGGGGGAATACCTCATTCTTAATCAGCCAGTTAGGTATATCTTATCACTATGAAGCTTTAAGTAGAGGGTTGATTGATTCGCGCGATATTGTATATTTTGTTAGTGTGGTGGCACTACTTGTTTTGGGTACTAAACTGGTATTGGAAAGTCGGAAATGGTAGAAGAAACAACGCCCACCACCGCCTCCCGGAAACAGCGCGATATTATCGGTTTTCTCATTGCCGCTGGTGTAATTATTTTAATCAATATACTTTTATCGGGGCAGTTTTTCCGGTTAGACTTAACAGAAGATAAACGTTACACCATTGCTCCGGCCACTAAACAATTATTACAAGATTTAAACCAGAACATAACAATTGATGTGTATCTGGAGGGAGATTTCCCTGCCAGGTTTAAACGCTTACAGAACGGAACCAGGGAGTTATTAAATGAATTCCAGGTACATTCAGACCGGGTTACCTTTAACTTCATTAATCCGGATGCCAGTTCGGATATTCAGAAAAGAAATAATTACTATGAACAGTTGGTGCGGAAGGGAATCCAGCCTACTAACTTGTTTGCTAATGAAGGAGAAAAGCGGGTTGAGAAGTTGATTTTTCCAGGAGCAATTATTTCCAGCCAGGGTAAAGAAGTGCCCGTTATGCTGCTTAAAGGCAATCAGGCGGCTTCGGCTGATGAGCGCTTGAATCAATCAATTGAAGGGTTGGAATTTGAATTTGCAGCAGGAATACGGCAGCTTATTCAGAAACAAAAAAAGCGGATTGGCTACATAGAGGGGCATGGTGAATTAAGTACGTTGGAAACTGCTGATTTTATAACTTCGCTCCAGAAAAATTATGACCTGTTTCGGGTAGATTTAACCAAGGTAGCAGACTTAAAGGCGCTGGATGCTATTGTAATTGCCAAGCCTCTTTTAAAATATTCGGAAGCTGAAAAGTTTAAAATTGACCAGTTTATAATAGGAGGTGGCAAAGCTTTGTTCTTGATGGATGCGGTTAATATTGCTTTGGATAGCATCCGGACGGCAGGTACTGTGGCTTTACCCCTGGATGTGAATTTACAAGATATGCTGTTTAAATATGGCGTACGGGTAAATGGTGATTTGATTCAGGATATTAACTCGGGACAAATCCCAATGGTGGTGGGTATGATGGGTAACCAACCGCAAACCCAAATGATGAACTGGCGCTATTATCCAGTGATTAATGGCTTTAGCAAACACCCCATTACCCGTAATTTAGATGCTATTTATGCTAAGTTTATCAGCACCATCGATACAGTTAAAGCTTCAGGAATCCAAAAAACTCCTTTAATAGCTTCATCTCCTTATTCGCGGGTGGTCAGTACTCCGGTAGATGTAAGTTTAAATGAAGCTCGATTACCCGTTGATCCTAAGTTATTTACTGCCGGGCCTCAGGCTGTGGGGTACCTGTTAGAAGGTAAATTTACTTCCGTATTTAAAAACAGACCTATACCGGCCGGAGTGACCAATACTATCGTGCAAGCGGAAGGAAAGCCCACCAAACTAATAGTGGTATCGGATGGCGATTTAATTCGAAATGAAGTGAATGGTAAAACCATGCAGCCTTTCCGTTTAGGCTTTGACCGTTATTCCGGAGCTACCTTTGCCAATAAAGATTTTGTTTCCAATGCAATCGATTATTTACTGGATGAGTCTAACCTAATTTCGCTACGGGCAAAAGAAATAAAGTTAAGACCTCTGGACCGGGTGAAGATAAAAGAAGAAAAAACCAAATGGCAAATAATAAACCTGGTTCTGCCGTTGGTGCTGCTTTTATTATTTGGAGTAGTAAAGTATTACCTTCGGAAGCGGAAATATGCCTCAGCAGATTAAATACTTTTTAACTAGAAAGCTTGGTGATTATTTCTTTTTAAAAATACCATTCATCAATAATAAACCAGGCTAAACTTTCTCAATTGTTTTATATTTCCTTCCAGTTTTAAGATTATTTTGGGAGGAAAAGAGTTTCTGAAATTTTATTTCAAATTTAGAATTGCTGGCACGAAACCTAATAAATTTTACACCGGAAAATTTATTGGGTTTCGTGCTTAAAAGTTTTAATATTTTAATAAATTTAGCCTAATTTGCTACCTTGAATTTATGTTCCTTAGGCAAGCTGCAGATTATATCAAAGCTTGTTTTCAGGTCTTGCAATTCCAGTATAAATAACCAGATTAACCCAAAAATATAAACGACTGATCGGAATGAAATTTATTGTATCGTCTTCGGCATTATTGAAACAGCTTCAGAGCATTAACGGTGTAGTAACCAATAACCCGGTAGTACCTATTCTGGAAAATTTCCTTTTTGAAATTAATGAAGGTACCCTTACTATTACTGCTAGTGATCTGGAAACGTCCATGATTACCGAATTGCATGTGGAGGCTAAAGAAAATGGTCGTATTGCCGCTCCAGCTCGTATTTTGCTAGATACGTTAAAAAACCTTCCGGACCAGCCCGTAACTTTTACCATTGACGAAGAAACTTATACAATAGAATTAAGTTCGGCCAATGGGCGCTATAAACTTTCAGGTGAAAATGCTACCGATTTCCCAAGAGTGCCGGTAGTAAGGGGTAGTAACTCCATTGAAGTACCTTCTAATTTATTAGCCAGAGCCATTAATAAAACAATTTTTGCGGTTAGTACCGATGAACTGCGCCCGGCTATGACTGGTATTTTTGTTCAGTTAAATGATAATAATATCACCTTTGTGGCTACTGATGGACACCGGCTATTACGCTATCGTCGTTTTGATGTGGCAACAGGAAATAGTGCTTCCATTATTATACCGCGTAAAGCGTTTACTTTATTAAAATCTACCTTACCGGCTGAGCCTACTACAGTACGGGTGGAATTTAATAACTCCAATGCTTTCTTTAGCTTTGATAACATCCGGATGGTTTGCCGTTTAATTGATGAGCGTTATCCGGATTATGAAAATGTGATTCCGGTGCAAAACCCAAATAAATTGGTAATTGACCGCTATGATTTATTAAGCTCAATTAAACGGATATCTATTTATTCAAACAAAACAACCCATCAGGTACGCTTGCGCATTGCTGGTAGCGAGTTACACATTTCTGCTGAGGACCTTGATTTCTCCAATGAGGCTAATGAGCGGTTAACGTGCCAGTACGACGGGGAGGACATGGAAATTGGGTTTAACGCTCGTTTCTTAATTGAGATGTTGAATAATATTGATGCAGATGAGATTTCATTAGAGCTTTCCACACCAAACCGGGCAGGTTTATTAATGCCATCCAGCAACGACGAAAACGAAAATATTCTGATGCTGGTAATGCCAGTAATGTTGAACAATTACGTGTAAATAAAAAGCATAAATAAAAAAGGGAGGCCAGCTGGCCTCCCTTTTTTATTTAATGAAAAATTGGTTCATGTTTTCAGGTGCTATTCTATTACCTTTGCAAAAAATTAGCTTAACCCATTTGATATGAAAAAATCAGAGATACATTTTAGTATAGCCTTAGATAACGATCATATACCTGAAGCCATTAGCTGGCGGGCAACAGACGCCGGTGAAGAAATACATTTTGCTAAAGCCATTAATATTTCTTTATGGGACCGCAATAAGGAAGGAACCATGAAAATAGATTTATGGACAAAGGATATGCCCGTAGATGAAATGAAATATTTCTTTATTGATACCATTGGTTCAATGGCCCAAACCATTCAGACTGCCACCAGCGATAACGTAATGGCTGATAAGATGCGTGCACTTTGTAAAGAATTAATGCAGTACGTAGAAGATAGCCAAAAACAATAAACAGATTAAATAATAAACATAAAAGAGGTGCTCCAGATAATTCCGAAGCACCTCTTTTTGTATAAAGGCTATATATTATTATTCGTCGGCTTTTACAAAAGTCTGAGTTTTTGATCCTCCTGTTACAACTTTATCGCCTATTGGCATTTTAACCTTAGCATCGGCAGTTAAAGTTGGTCTTGCTCCAATTTGAGCAGCGAAGTCTCTATCAGCTTTATTATATTGGTTCCGGGAAGCATAGTATTTACTATATTGTTCCGCACTTAAAAAGCTTTGTAATTCACGGTCACGCTCTTTGCAAACACCCTTGCAGTTTTTATCTACTAAGGTTGGATCGTTGGCAAATTCCGTTTCAAAAGCTGCTATCTTTGAAATCTTCTCCTGGTTGATTGCTCTTAATTTATTAGCCTGGAAATTATTAAGGCGTAAATCACGAATCATTTTATCCGTTAAATGATTTGCACGGGCAGCTGCAGGTGAATTATCCTGGGCTATACTGTGGAATGTAGTGGCAAATACTACGCAGGACATCACAATTATCTTCTTCATAATATCTTTCAGTTAGGTGCTATTTAACTAGGCTAATTTAATAACACAATTCAAGCCAAAAAAGTTGACTATTTTATTATATTACGAAAGATTTCAGCAAAAAGTGCTTGTATCTAAATATATTATCGAAAAAATTTAGGAAAGGAGGTTCTGCAGACTGGGGAGTGTTTTAATCAGCTTTTTAGCTACCAATTATTCTTCCACATCATAGATTCTACCGGCTTTACACTCCGCTCATTATATTTGGCCGAAGATTTTTTATTATACAAGTTTTCTATATCACCTTTTACCACAAAATATATAAGCTGACCAATAGGCATTTTGTGATAAACCCGTACTGGTTGCGTAACAGATATTTCTAATGTCCAGGTATTGCAAAAGCCAACATCACCTTTACCGGCTGTAGCATGAATGTCAATGCCTAGCCGCCCAACACTGGACTTTCCCTCCAGAAAAGGAACGTGCGCATGCGACTCAGTATATTCTTCGGTTACACCTAAATATAATGTGTTCGGTTGCAATACAAAACCTTCTTCTGGTATCTCAAAGGATGCAATCTGGTTATGTTTACGGGCATCAATTACGGCATCCTGGTAAGTAGCTAAATATTTGCCTAAATGCACATCGTAGGAATTTGTTCCCAGGCAAGCGCGGTTAAAAGGTTCTATTAAAATATTTCCTTTTTCTATTTCGGCTAATATTTCTTTATCGGTCAGGATCATAAATATAAAAATTCTTTATAGATGTAAAGTTAAGAAGAATCTGGCTTAGTTGAGCATATAAAAAGAAAGAGCACCTGCTTCTTTTAACAAGTGCCCTTCCCATTTATATGCCTGAAATAATTATAAATACTGCCGGAGATCTTTTAAGGTAGCTAAGTTAGCTTCTAAATATTGATCTGCTAAATCATCGGTAATGGCCGTAGAAATAAACAAAGTTTCAAACTGAGACGGTGCCAGGTAAATACCCCGCTGCAACATTCCGTTAAAATATTTACTGAATAATTCCAAGTTTGATTTTTTAGCTGACTCAAAATCAGTGACCGGTTTACGCGTGAAGAACAGGCTGAACATAGAACCTACATGGTTGATAGTATACTCCATACCCACAGACCGCAAATTGTCTCGCATTCCGTGTACCAGTTTATCGGAAATATTATTCAAATAAGCGTAAACTTCATCGTGGCCCTGGAGGAATTTAAGCATACTCAAACCGGCGGCCATGGCAATAGGGTTTCCAGATAATGTTCCAGCCTGGTAAACAGGTCCGGCAGGAGCTACAGAGTCCATTATTTCTTTTTTTCCACCGTAGGCCCCAACAGGTAAACCACCGCCAATTATTTTTCCTAAGGTTGTCATGTCGGGTGTAATGCCATATAACTCCTGGGCGCCACCTCTGGCTAACCGGAAGCCGGTCATTACCTCATCAAAAATCAGCACAATGCCTGCACTAGTACATAGTTCGCGGAGGCCGGCCAGAAATCCGTCTGCTGGTGGTACAAGTCCCATATTGCCCACTACCGGCTCTAGAATAAGGGCTGCAACCTGATTTTCGTTAACAGCTACGGCTTGTTTTACAGCATCTAGATTATTATAAGGTACCGTAATTGTATCATTGGCTGTACCCTTGGTTACACCAGGGCTATCCGGCACGCCTAAGGTTACGGCACCACTACCGGCAGCAATCAAAAAAGAATCGCCGTGGCCATGGTAACATCCTTCAAACTTAATTATTTTATCCCGGCCGGTATATCCCCGGGCCACCCGGATAGCGGACATGGTAGCCTCGGTACCGGAGTTTACCATTCTTACTTTTTCTATGGAAGGAACCATACGAATGATTAGCTCCGCCATTTCTATTTCCCGTTCGGTAGGAGCACCATAAGAAAAAGAATCAGGTAAAACCTCTTTTATGGCGTCTTGTACCATATCACAGGCGTGGCCTAAAATCATGGGCCCCCAGGAATTTATAAAATCAATGTATTGGTTGCCATCTTCATCAAACAAGTAAGGGCCTTTGGCCGATTTCATAAAAACCGGAGTGCCGCCTACCGCCTTGAAGGCCCGAACAGGAGAATTTACGCCCCCAGGTATAGATTTTTGTGCACGTTGAAATAATTGCTGACTAGCAGTATGATTCATAAACTGGATTTTAAATTATTTAAACACTGGATTTGCTACCATGATCTGGAGATTTTCCAATTTTAATAAAGGCACGTACTGGTTGTCTTGTTTACCAGTAAAGTTTATGCCTTGCAAAAAAGCCCCGGAAATAGCCCCTTCAGAAGCCAGAGCTGTATTAAATTTAGACCCATAACGAGACAATATATTACCAAAATAATAAAGTAACTCGAAACCAGTATAGGTGTAAGAAGATGGCGGTATGTTAAAACGGGCCACATAATCTTTTTTAAATTCCCTAACCAAAGGCAAAGTACTGTCTACGTATTTCGGTTGTAAGAAATAAATTTCTTGGTCATCTAACTGTTGCAGACTAAGTTGATTGATTTCTAACCAGGAGGCGGTAGTTATTACGGGCACTTTAGTGCTTAGCCTTTGTAAAGTACTTATGGTATTTACAGCTAAAGCATAGTTATCAGAATAAATTAATAAATGCCCTACCGTGCTAAAATCTATACCTCCATAAACAGTACCACCATAGCTTTTTGGGCTAACGGCTTTTATGGCCGTAATTTTACCACCTCTTTTTTCATACTGCAGCCGGTAAGCACGGGCGAATTCCAGCCCATTTTCGGTATTATCGTAAACTAGCACCGCCGATTTAGATGAAAAATTATCATAAGCAAAATCTGCAGCTTTGGTACCCTGGGAAGTTAATGAGGCCTGAAACAGGTATAAATAAGGATTGTTCTGGATTAATGAAATATCTTCGGATAAAGGATTAATAGCAATTATTTGATGCTGCTGGGCAAAACGTGAAATAATTTTATTAGCCGATTTGTACACCGGGCCAATAATTAAATCCATTCCAGTCATTTCCGGTAAATTTAAAACTTCCTTTACCTTGTTTGTATCAGAAGGAGCATCGTAGGCAAAAAGGTTAATTGTAATATTATTCTTTGCCAGGGAATCTCTCGCCATTATCATACCGCTGTACAAATCAGTAATAAACTGATTTTTCCGGATAGTGGCCGGATCTTTCTCCGTTACCGGGAAGGGCAGGAGTACGGCTACATTGTACTGTCCTTTTCTGGATAAAGCAGCGGAAGCCTTAGGGGTATACTTGCTTTTATCGAGGTTAAATTTAGAAACAATTGTCTCCAATGTATTTTTATCCGGGCTAGCATACCAGCCATTAATTAGCTTATTAGCATACACTACCGCAACGTCTTTATCTTCCGGAAACTGTTGTACTAAGGCGCTTAGCTGCGCTTTATTATTAATCCTTTCCAGGTAATTTTGTTTGATGGCCGATTTATCAGCTTCAAAATCCGGATCTTTTATATCCTGCAGTAAGGTTAAAGCTTTGGCAAAGTTTTGTTGTTCAAAGGCAATATTAGCGCCTACATACCTTGCCTCATCCAGATTATCCCAGGTTTGGTATTCTTGTAATATTTTTTGTACCTGGTCATTTGCTTCTTTTAGCTTATTTGCCTTTAACGCAGCAACACTATATAAATATAGCGCCTGCGGGGCATTTTTAAAGTTATTGCCGGCATTTATTGCCGGCAATAACGCTGTCATGGCCAAAGTATATTTCTGCTGTTCCAGCAAAACTTTACTGTTTTGCACATGTATTTCTAATTCTCTCTGAGATTGTGCTTTTATCTGAAAAGCTGAACCCAGAAGCAGAACAATAAAAAAGGCAGATTTAATTTTAATATATACGTTTAGTTGCACGTTTATTATTCCCATTCAATGGTGGCTGGTGGTTTAGAGCTAATGTCATACACCACGCGGTTTACACCTTTTACTTTGTTTATAATTTCATTGGAGATATTAGCCAAAAACTCATACGGTAAATGTACCCAATCGGCTGTCATGCCATCTACGCTGGAAACAGCCCGTAAGGCTACCACGTTTTCATAAGTACGTTCATCTCCCATTACACCAACCGATTGTACCGGCAACAAAATAGCTCCTGCTTGCCAAACTTGGTTGTATAAGCCATTATTACGTAAGCCCTGAATAAAGATATCATCCACCTGCTGTAAAATAGAAACCTTTTGCGGGGTAATGTCGCCGAGAATGCGGATGGCTAAACCTGGGCCAGGGAAAGGGTGCCGCCCAATAATGTTTTCATCAATGTGTAAGGTTTTACCTACCAGACGAACTTCATCCTTAAATAAGGCTTTTAGTGGCTCAACTATTTTAAGCTTCATAAAGTCAGGTAAACCACCTACGTTATGGTGCGATTTTATAGTGGCAGATGGTCCTTTTACCGATACAGATTCAATTACATCCGGATAAATGGTGCCTTGTGCCAACCACTTTACATCAGTTATCTGGTGCGATTCGTCGTCGAACACTTCAATAAATACACGACCGATGGCTTTCCTTTTTAATTCCGGGTCTGATATTCCAGCAAGAGCTGTATAAAACCGGTCCTTGGCATCAACACCTTTAACATTTAAGCCCATGTGTTTGTACGACTCCAGAACCGATTCAAATTCATTCTTTCGCAACAAACCATTGTCAACAAAAATACAATATAGGTTTTTGCCAATAGCCTGATGAATAAGCATGGCCGCTACCGACGAATCAACACCTCCGGATAATCCCAGTACTACTTTATCGTCACCAATCAAATCTTGAAGTTCGGTAACCGTAGTTTCAATAAACTGATCCGGCGTCCAGTCCTGGCTGCACTCACAAATGTGTACTACAAAGTTACGTAAAATGGTTTTCCCTTCTGAGGAGTGCGTTACTTCCGGATGAAACTGGATACCATAAGTTTCCTGACCTTGTACTTTATAAGCTGCTACCGCAACGGATTCGGTACTGGCTATAACTTCAAAATTTTCTGGTACGTGTTTAATGGTATCACCATGCGACATCCAAACCTGCGAACCAATGGTTATTTCTTTCATTAACCGGTTGGTAGCATGAACCTCACTTAATAAAGCCCGGCCATACTCCCGAATGGTAGATGGTAAAACTTCGCCACCATTTTCATGGGCTAATAATTGGGCACCATAACAAACACCAAGAACAGGTACCTGGTTCTGGTACTGGCTTATATCTGGGTTAGGATGATCTTCGTCCCGAACAGAACAGGGACTGCCGGATAGAATAAGACCTTTTACCTCAGGACTGAGCTCTGGTACTTTATTAAATGGATGGATTTCACAGTAAACGTTTAGCTCGCGAACCCGACGGGCAATAAGTTGTGTATATTGCGAGCCAAAATCGAGAATTATTATTTTTTCTGGCATGTGCAAAGTTAAGGTGCAATTCAGAAGGATGCAAAATTTATTATTTCAATTCCTGTTTCCTAAGCACAATAACTATAAACCACAATAAATAAAAAAACAGAGGTACTTATTTTGGCCAGAAAATAATAAGTTTGCGATTGGAAAAGGGTATTATACTAGTTTATAACTTTTGCAAATAGTTTAAAGTTTAAACAAAAAACAACCTGAATTTTAAGTGGTATTGTAACCGGATTACTTTCAGTTTTTATGATTAGATGTTTTTATTTAGAAGATAATGAGCTGCTATGGGAAAAAGGTCCGGAATCCTTGGCAATGGATAATGCCAATAAAATGGTATGGGTTGATTTGCAGTCGCCGAGTGATGAAGAACAAAAGCAAGTAGAGAATTTTTTCCACATTGAATTCTTTACTCCTCAGGAAGCAGCCGAAATTGAGAGTAGTTCCCGCTATTTTGAAGATGACTCGGGTTTTGAGGCTAATAGTGCCTTTGTGGTTCATGAAAATGCCTCCTATATTACCAAACAAGTTTCCTTTATTTTTAAAGATGACATTCTTTTTACGCATCGGCGTACCGATTTAAAATCGTTTGCCGAAACGGTAAGAAAAATTAAAACCTTTAAAAAAGGGGCGGCCAATAAAGCCATTCAAATTTTCTTATTGCTCCTGGAAACTCAGATTGACCTGGATGCAGACTTTATTGAATTTTTGACCCGGAAAACCAATACCATTAGTAAAAAATTAGTAAATGAACGGTCTATAGAAGAAGAGATTCTGCTCCGCATAACCGGTTTGCAGGAAAATACTATTTTGATTAGGGGCAGTATTGTAGATAAACAACGGTTGGTATCGTCTTTATTAAAAAGCGATTTAGTGGAAGACCCCGAGAAAGAGCGTTTACGTATTATTTTAAAAGATATAAATTCTCTGTTGCAGCATACCCAATTTAGTTTTGAAAGATTGGAGTACCTGCAGAATACCTTTTTAGGTTTGGTAAATATTGATCAAAACCAGGTTATCAAAATATTTACGGTAGTAACAGTTATTTTTATGCCCCCGACACTAATTGCCAGTGTGTATGGTATGAACTTTAAATTTCTGCCGGAGTTGGAATGGGATTATGGTTATCCTTTTGCTTTACTTTTAATGGTTTTGTCGTCGTTAAGCTTCCTGTGGTATTTTAAGCGCAAGAACTGGTTATAGTAATATAATATATTATTAAAAAGAAGAGGCTACCTAAACTAGGTAGCCTCTTCTTTTTAAATTTTATTCTGATTTTTACTCCAGATTAAAAAAACATGGTTTTATTCAGAGCTACTATAGATTTTTTGAAGTCTTCCCGGGCAACGATAAACTGAGCGTTTACTTTTCGCATGGAGAAACCAGCACTTATTATATTAATATTGCTTTCTGCCAATGCATTTGCTGCTTTAGCTAAAACTCCAGGCTGATCTATATTAGAACCAATCATGCAAACTATGGCCACTGGTTCAACAGTAATATGTTGGAAGGCTTGTTCTAAATCATTAATAAGGTCCTGGTTGAAATCTTTTTGCCAGATAACCATGGAAATGCTGTTAGCACTGGTAGATTTAAAAATGTAACTAACGCCATATTTATAGAATAACTGCATTATTTCTAAATCGGAACCTACGTTGCCTACCATTAGCGGATCAAAAATATCAATGATAACAACTTTCTCCGTTCCGGTTATTACTTCCACTCTTTTATGGGAGCAAACATATTCGCGGGTAATCAGCGTACCCGGGTGTTCCGGTTCAAAGGTGTTTTTAATCCGCAGGTTAATGCCATTCATTTCCAATGGCTTGCTCGCCTTGGGGTGAATAGCCTCCATGCCAACATCCGCTAACTGATCGGCCACATCATAATTAGTATTTACTACCGGAACACAATTTTCAATTCCTACCAGGGCAGGATCGGCAGAAGATAAATGATATTCTTTATGAATAATGGCTTCCTGAGGCTTTACCGCCACCGCAATTTTACTAAAGGTAACTTCGGAATATCCGCGGTCAAATTCCCGCATAATACCTTCTGTACCTTTAGTATATCCGGTAACTACACATATGGTTTTGGTAAAATCTATATCTTTAAAAGAATGGGCTATCCGCTGATCAATGGTATAGGGCTCATGGTCATGAAAACCACTTAAGTCAACTAGGGTAGCGTTTATACCACGGTTTTGTAAAATATTTACCAGGTTAAAGGCAGAGTGAGATTCGCCAATAGAAGCTAAAATTTCCCGCGCAGCCTGTAAAATACTTTCCGAACTTACATAACCGGAAGCCAATACATTAACCAGATTTTCTAAAAACTGCTGGGCTTCCTGGATGCGCTGACTAATGAAAGCGTCAGCTGCGGCCACATCTAAACCCAGTGATTCATATTTTTTATTTATTTCCTGTAGTTTGGCCGATACATCATTTAAGGCATGATGAAAATCCTTATGTTCTACTATCCGGTGATAAACACCAGGTTCACCGGTTTTTTTATTTTCTAATAACCAATTGGTAACACCTGAAAAAGCAGATACTACAAAGATACGGTTATACAACGCATCTCCGGACCGTTGGTACAATATAATATTGTCTAAAACATCCTGAAGCGCACTCATGCTGGTGCCGCCAATTTTTTCTACTGTTAGCATTCTAAGCGAAAATCTTTATAAAATCGAATAAATTAAATCTAAAAATCTTATTACAAGTTCAGGTAAGGAGCCTGTAAAATTAGTGGGTGCAAAATTAAAGATATTATTCAGTAACTGTATATAATATTCTATATTGATATTAAATAAATAAGATATTTTAGAGGGGTAAACGGAAAAATTACTGGCCTGATTTTCTGAGGTTAACAAGGAACTTGGAAAATAAACAGGTAAAAAAATAAAAAGTATTTGCATAATCCGAAAACCTGACCTACTTTTGCACCGGCAAATCGGCACGACCAGCTCCTGCTGAACTCCCCCAGGTCTGGAAAGAAGCAAGGGTAGGCGGTTGAAGCGGTGCGATGTTCGGTTTGCCACTTTTTTTTTATCCTCTCCACAGGTACTCCCAATTAAATTCTTTTCTTTTTATTATTTAAATACTGAAGATATACCTTAGATTTGTGGCTTAAACCCATTAATCTTTGATATGAAATTCTTTATTGATACTGCAAACCTAAAAGACATTCAGGAGGCCTACGATTTAGGCGTTCTTGATGGTGTAACTACTAATCCGTCTTTAATGGCTAAAGAAGGCATAAGTGGTCATGACAACGTAATGGCACACTATAAAGCTATTTGCGATATTGTTGATGGTGATATTAGTGCTGAAGTTATTGCGGTAGATTACGAAGGCATTATTCGGGAAGGCGAAATGCTGGCAGAACTACACCCAAATATTGTAGTTAAAGTGCCAATGATTAAAGATGGTGTAAAAGCCATTAAATATTTTTCTGAAAAAGGCATTAAAACTAACTGTACTTTAATTTTCTCAGCTGGTCAGGCATTATTAGCTGCTAAAGCAGGCGCTACGTATGTATCGCCGTTTGTTGGTCGTTTAGATGATGTTGGAACCGATGGTATGTCCTTAATTGAACAAATAGTTCAGATCTATTCCAACTATGGCTTTCAAACTCAGGTATTAGCAGCTTCTGTACGTCACGTAATCCACTTATTACAGTGTGCCGAAGTAGGAGCCGATGTTGTTACCTGTCCATTAAATGTAATTACGTCTCTTCTGAATCACCCGCTTACTGATAGTGGTTTAGCTAAATTTTTAGCCGATCATAAAAAAGTAAATATTTAATTTAGTTGCCGGTTGTTGGTTATGGGTAGTCAGATAATAATAAAATCTGAGACCAGTAACCAACAACTGACACCGACAACTAAAATATGTATATCATAAAAGTTAAAGGCAAAGCCAAAATTCCGGATTATATCCAGTTACGCGATGAGCATTTTGTTTTGATTGCCTATTTTAGAGCTGATCGGCCATTAAAGAATATGGATCGGTACGGCCTGGCAGGAAAAGAAGAGGCATTGGCAGCTTTAATCCAAAACCTGGAATTTGGGAAATTGCAGAAACTTGAATTATAATAAATGACTTTTTCTTCTTCCGTAGTAGTAAGTTTAAAAGATGTTGCCATTTTCCAGGATGTGCATACAATATTAAGTGGAGTATCTTTTGATATTGAAAAAGGGGAATTTGTTTATTTAATAGGCAGAACGGGTAGTGGTAAGAGTTCTTTGTTAAAAACCTTATATGCCGATTTACCTTTATTAAGTGGACAAGCGACCGTTGCTGATTTTAAAATATTTAAAGTTTCGTCAAGCCAGGTACCTTACCTGCGGCGTAAAGTAGGTATAGTTTTCCAGGATTTCCAACTTCTCTCAGACCGTACTGTAACCGAAAACCTTACTTTCGTTTTGAGAGCAACCGGGTGGAAAGAAAAATCAAAAATTAAAAATAGGGTATCAGAAGTATTAATGCGGGTAGGAATGGGATCAGCTGGTCCCAAAATGCCACATCAATTATCGGGCGGTGAACAGCAACGCATAGTAATAGCCCGGGCTTTACTAAACGAACCTGTAATTTTAATTGCTGATGAACCAACTGGAAATTTGGATCCGGATGTATCGGAAGGTATCATGCAGATATTTATGGAAATAAATAATTCAGGTACCGCTGTTTTAATGGCAACACACAACCACCAGATAATCAACAAATATCCTAAACGTATTCTTAAATGTGAAAACGGGAAAGTGCTGGATTCTGCTAAAGTAGCTTTTACTTTAACTGACGGTATTTAAGTAGTCTCTTAATAAAGTTTGTTAAAGGTTTAATTTAGCTTACTCTTTTAGTGCTGGTTTTCCAGAAAAACAAAGGCCAAAATTTTCAAGACAGAAAATTTTGGCCTTTGTTTTTCTATTCAGAAAATGACTCTCAAGAAATATAGAGTTATCTATAAAGGTTTGAATCTAGTCTTCCGTTTGATCATTATCTATTTTGTTATCTACTTTTCGTGCTCCTTTTTTGGCAGTTTGGCCCACAGCATTACCAGCTTTTTTAGTGCCTTTAACGGCACCCTTGCCAACTTTCTTGGCTCCATGTGCAGTAGCGTGAGCACCGCTAACTGCTAAGTCTTTAGTGCCTTTTCCCATGTCCTTGGCACCATCACCTATTTGTTCTACACCGTCTTTGGCTCTTTCCTTATTAGGTCTATCCTGAAGCGGAGCTGCCTGTACAACGTTAAAGGTAACTAATCCCCCAACCAAAAGAGCTGATAATGATTTTATACTTTTCATAGTTCTATTCGCCTTTGTTTTTATTGCTGTATTATAACGGTTGCCTCCATGAAGGGTTACGCTGATAAATTTTTGCGCTAAATTAGAAGGGATTAAAAACTTTTAGTGGATGTGAAAGCACCTAAATAGTAGATTTTTAACTTACTTAGAACAAGTATGAAATAGGACGAAATACAGGATAGCTAATTTTTAATTTTTCTCTTAAGAAGGATGGTTTGAAATTTATCAGTTAGTTCAGGTGCCAACTCAAATACCCAAATACCCGTTCCATAAATTATAGTTATCAAAGCAGATCGGCCCAGTAAATCCAGCAAAGTATTTCCTAAATAAGGCAACCAGAAACCAGCCCCATAGGCAGCTAATGCAATAGCTATAATTTTTAAGGAAGAAGAAGTGAAAGGTTGCATTTTATAAAAATACCAAACAGCTACTAAACGCAAACTATTTATTAAACCCGACACCATCAGATAAACAAAAGCTGCCCCGGCAATATCGTATCTAGGAATAAAGTACATATTGGCTACAATAGTTAAACCCGATAACAAAAGGTTAAAAATCAAATCATAGCGGTACTTTGCGGAAGTAAGTAGAATGTGTCCGTTAATTCCAGTTGCCAAATCATATAACCTGGCGGCACAAATAAAAAAGATTACATATTTGCCAGAAGCATACTCCTGAGGTAAAAGACTAAATAAATTATTAATATTTGCCCAGATCCCAATGAACAACAAACCGCCAATAACCAGATTAATGCGGGTTACTTGTTTATAAAGTTTTAACATGGCCACCATATTTTCGCTCTTCCAGAAATCAGCAATCTGAGGTAATGCAATTTTAAAAATGGAGCTTCCGGCAATTAAAATAATGCTGGCTACATTGGTAGCTGTCGTATATATACCAACTGATGCTAAATTCCGGTAGTGACTGATCATTACTGAATCAATTAAAGTAATAACCATGCTGGAAATATTTCCCATAAAGGCATAAAGGCCATACCGGATCATTGGTTTTATGGGCTTATCCTGAAGCGGAGCAGTGTCTAAGTTAAAATGGAGCTGCTTTAAAAAGACAACATATACCAACAGAACCATGGTAATGCTGCAGTTAACAGCAATAAATAAGAAAAGGAAAGTTTCAAAAGTTATTAATTTAAAATAATAAAGCAAGACACAGGCACTGGTACCAACCCGAAGTAAAAAGTCTTTTGTAAAAGAAGGGATTACTGTTTTATAAAGCGAAGTAAGGTAGGAGGTAAATAAATTATAAAGCAGCGTAAAAAAGCTAAGCGGCAATATATAATAAGAATAAGAGCGTAAAAGTTGGTCCTCTTTACCAAAATAATTCAAGATATAAGGCTTAAAACCATAGAAGATACCGCTAATAAAAAGAAAGCCAAGTAAGGGAATCCCGAACAGTAAAAGTAAAAAGTTATTATGCCTTTTTGCTTTATCCCGAAAAAAAGGAAAATATTTAATACCAGCACTGCCAAAACCCAAGGCTGATAACTGAGCCAGAATAATAGCCACATTCGGCAATAATCTGGTTAGTCCTACCTGGTCAACCGCTAAAACACGCGGAAACAGCACCATTACATTTATATAGCCAATAACTACTCCGGCGTAAGAAATAATACTGTTTTGAATTCCCTGGCGTTTAATTATGCCCATTTATGCGTTAAAATTTTAAAGAACCAACATTGCTGATTGTTTTTTAATATCTATCTAAGGAATGGATATGCTTAGTAATAGGGAAACCAGTGTTCCGAAGCTAAAAGTACTACTTGTAACTGATTAGGCATTAATAGCTTGTTTTTCCGCTAAAAATATTTTGATTTGGTTTAGTGCCAATTCATGGCTTCTGCCCTCAAATTCGGAGCCTAATATGGCATTGTAATATTTTGCCCGTTGGTAAACTTCTGGTCGGTTGGCTTTATATTTTTCCAATTTTGTTATAAGATCTTTTATATCGGATGCTGCTTCTATGAGGTTCTGCTTTAAAAAACCGTAGTAATCATAGGTGAAATTGCTTGTTCCAAAGCGATAATACAAACTTAAAATATTTAGCATAGTGGCCTCCAAATGAATGGAAGAATCAGCTGCAATTAGGGCATCCTGTTTTATAAGAAAATCAAAGACCTGTTCCTGTTTACCATCCGAGAAAATAATGGATGGGTTGATATTATTAATGAAGCTAAAATCCCGACGGTCTCCGGGGTGAGGCCGAAACGTGATGGTCAATTCCGGAAAATGCCTGCTGACTGCCTCCACCAATTCTTTAATGGCTTGAGTATCATCAATTATGTTAGCGCAAATACCTAAATTCTGTATGGTTGTTCCAGTATTTTTAAGAGGTAAAAAACTATCAGCTTTTGGCATGCCAATTAATTTTACTGCTCCTTTTATAGACCCGCATTGCCGGTACTTATTTAAGGAATCTTCGCCTTCCAATAAACTTAAATCAAACTGAAGGGGAGGGAAGCTGGTACTGACGCTGGCATGCTGGATGTAAATAGTCGGGATTTTTAATTTCTTAGCGGCCAAAAGTAACGCCCTGGCATCGGTATTATGATCGTTTGCAAAAATTATAGCATTAGGCTTATACTTTTTTAAATAACGCAGCGATAATTCATAGTACCCGGTAGCCAGAAAAATTAAATCAAAAAAACGTAAAGCTCGCTTACCTTTTAATTTGTATAAGCCCCAAACCAGGATGGGAAATTTGTAGTAATAAAAGATTTTATAGCGGGTGGAAAGCCTGTTGACACTTCTCCTGTAAATACCCACGTCTTTATTTTGCCCGGCAACAAAAACAGCTTCTGGTAGTTGTTCTTTTATAAAGCGCAGCGATTCATAATTGTTTTTACTTAAAACATAAAGCCAGACTTTTCCGGTTATGTTCTCATTTTTAGCTCCTGGCAAAATCAAATTAAGAACCAACCGGCCGAGCAAAAATTGAACTACCCACCATAGACGGGCCAAGACATTATTTCGGGAAATTTGATTAAGAGTGGCTGGGGGAAGATTCGCAAAAGTATCTGTAAACCGGATGTGCAGAATGTTGGCGTACGTTTCTACCAGCTTCTTAAACATGTTATAATAACTCCCAGGTTAAAGGTGTACCGGCTTTTATTTCTGTTTTAGCAATTTTGCCTAAAACCTGCTCATAATATTTGGGAGCTAAGCCTGTACCCGGTCGGATGATTCGGGTATTCTCAGTTGTAAATGTTTCACCGGCTCTAATAGCTTTGGAAACAAAAATGGACCGTTTAAAATTTTGGCTTTTTTGCTCGGCCTTTTGTACGCCATATTGAATATTTCCCAAAGCTAAATAAGCTCTTTCTGATTCAGTTACTAAGGCTTGTAATTCCTGTGGTTCTAGCGAGAAGGCTGAATCTACACCGCCTTCGGCACGGCTAATGGTAAAATGTTTTTCAATAACACAAGCACCTAATGCTACGGCCGCAACTGAAGCCCCAATGCCCATAGTATGGTCAGATAAACCAACCGGCACCTTAAATAGTTGACCTAAATGCGGAATAGTACGTAAGTTAGTGTTTTCCGGGGAAGCAGGGTAGGTGCTGGTGCATTTTAATAAAATAATTTCCTGGCAGCCGTTATCCCGTAACGTCCTAACTGCTTCATCAATATCGGCTATTTGAGCTACCCCTGTTGAAACAATTACAGGTTTGCCGGTAGTAGCTACTTTTTTTAATAATGGCAAATCGGTATTCTCGAAAGAAGCTATTTTGTAACAGGGTACCTGCAAGCTTTCCAGAAAATCAACGGCCGTTTCATCGAACGGTGAACTAAAAGCTAAGATGCCTCTTTCTTTAGCCCGGTTAAAAATAATTTGATGCCAATCCCAAGGGGTATAAGCTTCTTTGTACAAATCATACAACTCCCGGCCTTGCCATAAAGAACCCTCATCCTCAATGGTATATGCTCCTTCCATGGTCATGGTATCAGGCGTATAAGTCTGTAGTTTAATAGCATGGGCTCCGGCATCAGCTGCCGCATCTACAATAGCCAAAGCTTTTTCTAGCGATTGGTTATGATTGCCGGACATTTCGGCAATAATGAAAGGTTTATGGTTGGGGCCTACTTTAACAGGGCCAATTTGAATTTCTTGCATGAATAAATTTCACCAAATACAGCAGATGCGGAATAAAATTACTATTAATTTAAGTACTTCTCAAATGCCAACGCATTTGGTATGGCAGCGGGTATAGTTTGTGAAACAACAAAACCAGCTTTATAAAAAGAATTGACCGATGCTAAATTTTCTTTCTGAACATGTCCAACCAGTTTAATTAAGGAAGGGGAAAGGGTTTGGATGTATTCGGTTCCCTTTTGTAAAACCAATGAGCCCAAACCTTTACCTCTAAAATTTGCTTGTAGTAAGTAGCTAATGGTAGCTATTTTATCACGGATATCATAGCGAATCATGCCTGCTTTCTGATCTTCTACTTCTACAATAAGAATAACGCAATTTGCAGCCGCTACTTTATTTTTAAACCAGATTTTATGTACCTCCAGGGGGATGGCGTCCGGATTAAATGAATTTGCCCGAACTGCCGGATCATTTATCCAATCATATAAAATTAATGTATCATCGGCTGTAGCTGGCCGTAGCTTTACTCCAGCTTCAAAAACAAATTGGTAAAAGATGTTGCGCAGTCGATTAGCACTTCGCCCATCAAAGTAATGTTGCTGTTTTTTTACCTGCTCTTTTCTCAAGGTAAGTAAATCAGGATGAGTTATTATCTCCTGAAAATCTGTAAAAGCAAAAGCTAAACCTTCCTTTATTAAAAAATTACCTAAGTTTGTTTGATTATCAGCTGTTTGGTGAAGGAAAAGAGCGCCTTGTATGGAGCACCACTCGTAGGATACAGAGCTGGGGGGAATAACTGCTGCATCACATTGTTGCATCAGGCTGCAAATTTCCTCGGCCGAAAGCTGCTGGTACAAATGTATATTTGCGGTTGTTTTTTCTAATGCTTCTAATTCAGGTAAAAATTGGTAAGCACCTCCGGTAACAACCTCCAATTGTAGCGCCGGATGGTTTTTAGAAAGATTACTTACTATTTTATAAGTATGGTTTTCCGGATCAGCACCACCCATATTAATGAAAATCCGGCTGACTCCTAAAAATTCCCTGGTTTGTTGTGCTGCCATTAAAAATGGCTGCCGCAGCAAGGCATAATTGGGGCCTAAGCAAAATCTGGTTTCCGGTGTAGCCCTGTATTGTTGTTGTGTTAAGCCACCAGCTTGATTAATTACCACATCAGCTACAAATGGGAATGCATGAATATCATCAATGCAAACCAGTTTAAAGCACTTCTTTTTAATTTGCTCCTGATAGGCAGTATCAAACAAATATCCATCCAAGACAACTATATCAGACTCCGTTAAAATTTGCTCTACTAAAAATGCTGCTTCTTTTAAGTAATCTTTAGTCTCTGGTAAATTTATGATCTGAGTACAAGCTTCTTGCAGCTGATTATTTAATGATGGAGTAGCCGCCTGAATAGCAAACAAACATTTAAAGTCAGGTTTTAAAATAGTAGCCAGAGCTAAGGAACGAATAACATGGCCCAAACCTATCTGGCTGTTACCATCTGCTCGAAAAATGATCCTGTTTGTGAAGCCCAACTTGTTTGCCTTTTATATTTTTTTTTGTTCTACTTGTGCATTTATTTCTACCAGTTCCGGATGGTTGTCTAAAATCTGAATAATCTCGGCAACAGGTAAATTATGAGCTTGGTATTGTTCTATAAGGATTTTAATTAATTCAAAATCCTCTGGCGTATCTAAAGTAATCCGGTAGTGGCTTTTGTCTTTTTCTTGGGTAACATGCTGAAAATGGACTCTACCAGATTTATTCTGATTAATATATGGGGTTACATGTTCGAGTTCTGCCGGAAGCTTAGCCTGCTGAAAAGCTTCCTTTAAAAGAGTAAAAGAGAAAATCTCAAAGTCGAAGCCTCGGGGAAATGTTCGCTCCAGGCAATTGGATAAGTATAGAAAGTTATCCTTTTTTTTAACATATTCTTGGGCGGCAGTAGCTATGATGTTGCCATCTATCAGCGGGCAATCGGAAGTAACCCGAATAATAATATCTAATTGATGTTCAATGGCACAACCATAGTACCTGCTTAAAACATTTTGTTCATCACCTCTAAAAACTGGAATATTTTGCTGTTCGGCAAAAGCCACAATAGGATCATCGGTGGCATTAATGGTGGTAGCTATAAAAATTGGTAATTTGCTTTCCTGAAGTCGCTGCAGATGGTATTGTAGCACCGGAATATTATTAACAGGAAGCAAAACTTTGCCGGGCAGCCGGCTACTGGTCATTCTGGCTTGAGTTATAATACCTATTTTAGGTTTAGCCATATTTATATGTTTAATGGATAAGCTAATTGCTCTACCCGCATTAATTTAAAAACTCTTGTACCCTCTGAATAACATACTCCTGTTCTTCCTTGGTTAAGCTTGGAAACATAGGCAGGCTTAGACACTGAGCATAATAATTTTCAGCCAAAGGGAAATCACCCTTGTTAAAGCCCAGGTCCTGATAATAAGGCATGGTATGTACCGGAATGTAATGTACCTGAGCATATATCTGTTTTGCCCGCAGGTAATCGTACAGACCTTTACGATATTCAATTAAAATTACATATAAATGGTAGGCGTGGTAGAGTTCATTTTTTAAACCCGGTTGGTTAGCAGCCGGATTCAATATTTGGATTTTGGCATTGGTCCGGAAGGCGGTATCATAACGGTTTGCTATTTCCTGACGCTTTCTGAGACCAGCTTCTGCTTGTTTTAATTGGGAGATTCCTAAGGCCGTTAACATATCGGGCATGCGGTAATTGTACCCTAAGGTTTGCATCTCGTAGTACCAGCCTCCGTGATTTTCTTGCAGCAATTCAGGATTTTTAGTAATGCCGTGCGTGCGTAACAACAACAGTTTTTCATGAAGCTCCCTGTTGTTGGTTGTTACCATGCCGCCCTCGCCGGTGGCTATGTGTTTCACCGGATGGAAGGAAAAAATGGCTAAGTCGGCGTAATTGCCATTGCCACAAAGCTGTTTATCTCCTTCGGAGTTTATAAAATAACCACCCGGCGCATGGCACGCATCTTCAATAATCCACAACCCATATTCATCGGCCAAGTTTCGGAAAGCTTCTAAATTTATCGGGTAACCAGCAAAATCTACGGGTATTATGCCGCTAAAATAACCTTTGGGTTTGCTTTGAAGCAGGCTCCGTACTTTATCTATATCCAATAAAGCTGTTTCAGGATCGATATCGGCAAAATATACTTCACCGCCTGCATACTTAATACAGTTTGCAGAAGCTGCAAACGTAATAGGAGTAGTAATAACTCTTGTACCAACCGAAACCCCTAAAGCTAAAGCACATAAATGCAAGGCAGCTGTTCCGTTGGCCACGGCCACGGCATATTTACTTCCTACATAGTTGGCAAAGGCTTGTTCAAATTCCTCTACTTTAGGGCCTTGCGTCAGAAAATCAGAATGCAGCGTTTGTACTACTGCCTGAATATCTTCTTCAGTTATGTGTTGTCGGCCGTACGGAATCGGTTTCATGTAAAGTATGCTTAAGCCGTGAAATTTGGATCCACGTGTAAGCGGATTTGTTCTCTGATTTGTTCCGGCGTTAACCAAACATTGTTGGTTTGGGAATTGTACCGGAAACCAGGTTCTACCATTCTGCCATTAAATGCCTGAATGAACTCCTCCGTAGTCCATTTATTTGGCGTGGAAGGTAAAATTACATAATACTTATCCAGCTCCACAGTTAAGTAAGAATCTGTTTCGGTAATCATTTCTTCATGTAATTTTTCGCCGGGCCGGATACCAACTATTTCCTGGCGGCAATTTGGACCAATGGCTTCTGCCACATCCGTAATTTTATAGGAAGGAATTTTGGGTACATAAATTTCACCTCCCCAGGAATATTGCAGGGCATGCAATACCAGGTCTACGCCTTCTTCTAAAGAAATATTAAAGCGGGTCATATCCGGGTGGGTAATGGGAAGTACTCCTTCCTGGCGTTTATTCAGGAAGAAAGGTACCACCGAACCCCGGGAGCCGATAACATTGCCATACCGTACTACCGAGAAGGTTAAATCCCGGGAACCTTTCATGTTATTGGCTGCCACAAATAATTTGTCGGAGCACAATTTGGTAGCACCATATAAATTAATGGGGGCTGCAGCTTTATCAGTAGAAAGGGCTACAACTTGCTTCACGCCACAATCCAAGGCTGCATTTATTACGTTTTCCGCTCCCCAGATATTGGTTTTAATACATTCCATGGGGTTGTATTCGGCAGCAGGGACTTGCTTTAATGCAGCGGCGTGCACAATTATATCAATCCCTTCGCAGGCGCGGCGCATCCGCTCGCCATCCCGTACATCACCAATAAAAAAACGAATGGCTTTGTATTGGCTATGCGGAAATAACTGCGCCATTTCAAACTGTTTTAATTCATCGCGCGAATAGATAACCAAACGTTTTACATCAGGAAACCGCTCAAATATAGTTTGAACAAACTTTTTCCCAAATGAGCCGGTACCGCCGGTTACTAATATTGATTTATGATTAAGGTTCAAATCCATTTAAAACTTTAATTAAATAAGCCAGTTGATTAATAAAACCGGCATTTTAAATAAGGGGCAAGATACATAAATTATCCGACTAGTTTTGCAAGCCATACGGGATAACCTCTATATTTACCCTCCTGAATTTTGGTGGCATGGTTCTTAAAAAAATATTTCCAAAACTATCTTCCTGGCTTAATTATTATTACACGTTTACTTCTGTTTTTCACTATCCGCAAAAGAAAGTAATAAAGCGTGGTTACTTGGTTCGTTTTACAGCGGAAGAGGAATCTGTTTTAGAATTGTGTGCCTATTCTTTTAATTACGATGTAGACTATTCCAGGGGGTACCGGCAAAAAGAGATCTTTGTCGTTACACTTAAAAATATTTCCTTTTTAGGTAATTCGGGGGCTATTATTGTAAATAATAAAGTTGTGGTGGAGTCAGTGTTTGATCAGTTACGACTTACTAAATCGCCTGCTTTCAGAAGCCCGGCTAAAATGCAGCAGCAACAGAAGCGGGGAGTATTTTCTTCTATTATGCATTTGCCCTGGGCCGCAAGCAGTAATTACCATTGGTTTCTGGATTGTTTGCCCCGGTTAATGAGCTTATTACAGGAACCTGCCAGACCCATGGAGCTCATTGTGCCTAAAAATATTCCTGCTTATCAGTTAGAAACTCTTAAATTTTTTCTTGCCGATAGACCAGAAATAAAGCTCGTGTATATTGGTAAACAAGAAAAGTGGGAACTGGAAGAATTTATAATGCCCTCTTTTATCAATAACCATTACAGTGGTTATTTGCCACCAGATATTGTGGAGCCTATCCGGAAGAAAATCTGGGAAGGGTACAAGGTTATTCCAGAAGATAAACCAAAACGAATTTTTATTAGTCGGCAAAAAGCCAGTAAAAGGCAGATTTTAAATGAGGTTGAGCTTTTTGCAGTAGCTAAACAACACGGTTTTGAATTAATTTTTGCGGAAGATTTAACTTATCAGCAGCAGGTACAGTTATTTTATAATGCTGAATACATAATAGGAGCTCATGGAGCAGGCTTAACCAATACCTTATTTAGTAAAAAAGCTGCCGTATTGGAGCTGCATCCATCTGATATAGTAAAATCTCATTACTTTATGCTTTGCAAAGGCCTAGGCTTTGCTTATCAGTATTTGCTGGGTAGTAAATCTGATGAAAACCAAAGCTTTTCCATAGAGGTGGAAGCTTTCCGTGTAATGCTGGGGAAGCTGCTGGTAAAAGAAAATTAGTGATAATCTTAATTATTTCTTAGTTATAATCTCTGCCAGTTTGCCAGCTAAATTTCGACGGGAGTACCTTTGGTAATTTACAAAAGGAAGATCCAGGTTATGGTTAATCTTCCAGCCCTGGCTTAGCTGATCCAAATAATCTACCATTAAATCATAAGCTGAGTAATGAAAAACACGACCGGCTCCGCATTCGTCAATTATTTTGTCGGCATCACTATGAATGGGGCCGATGCAGATGATGGGTTTATTGGAAGCTAAATATTCAAATAGCTTACCCGGCAGAATACAATAGTTATTCTCCACGTCTGGTATCCCCATCAGCAATATTGTTGTATTCATGAGGTAACGCACTGATTCATTATGGGGCACAAAAGGAACAATTTCTGTCAGGTGCAGTAATCCAGTAGCCTCAATTTGATTTTTTATTTCATCGGAAATTTTTCCGACAAATCTTAATTTATAAGCTATGTCCTGGTGGCGCGAAGCAACCAGGGCGAAAGCTTTTAAGAAAGCTTCAATATTATATGTTTCGGTTATGGTGCCGGTATAGGTAATTAAAAATGCGTCCTGAGGTGGTTGAGACAGATATTGGAAATCTTCCTCATCGTACCCGTTAGGTATTACTTTTATTTTCTTGGTTTTAATATCCGGCGATTTGGCTAAAAGTAGCCGCTTGGTATCCGAGCTGGTAACTAATAAATTAGTAGCATTTTCGATAACCGCTTTCTCGTATTCGGCATCTTTTTTCTTAGCCCAGGCGGTATGCTGCAAGTCCTTGTAATAATAAATATCCGTCCAGGGATCACGTAAGTCAGCAATCCATTTTACGCCAAACTTTTTTTGCAAGGTTAAACCAATAAGTTGGGTAGAGTGCGGCGGGCTGGTTGTAATAATGGCTTCAAATTTTTCATTGGCTAATAATTCGCTGCAGGCTTTTATGGCATATTTATTCCAGCCAACGCGGGCATCCGGAATAAATAAATTACCCCGGAGAAATTTAAAAAATTTCTGAACAGAACTATCTTTTTTTTCATTAGCAAAACCGCCATAAGGAATTTCCTTTCGCCCCGTTAATTTTTTATAAAATTCAAATGGCTCGCTGGTAGATGTTCTGATGACTCTGACACCAGCAGGAATATCGGCTTCCAACGATCTATCCAAAACCGGGTAGGAGGCTTCTTTTTCAGAAACAGTGACTATTGTAGGGGTAATACCAAACTCAGGCAGGTGCTTTACAAATTTAAGACACCGTTGTACTCCGGCACCGCCAGAAGGAGGCCAATAATATGTAATAAATAATACCTGTTTTGTTTGATTTTCCGTTAAAGAAGCCAATCCTGAAATGTTTTTAAGTCGAGCCAATATACGTAGGTTCTTACAAAAATATCCCTTAAGTATTGATTTTTTGCGTATTTTTGTATTTCTAAGCAATAAAAAATTATGTTTGATAATTTAAGTAATAAATTAGACAGAGCTTTTAAAACCCTTAAAGGCCAGGGCAGCATTACTGAAATTAACGTTGCACAAACGATAAAAGAAGTGCGCCGTGCGTTGGTGGATGCGGACGTTAACTACAAGGTAGCCAAAACGGTAACGGATAAAATAAAAGACGAAGCCATGGGAAGAGACGTGTTGATCGCGGTTTCTCCCGGCCAGTTAATGGTTAAGATCGTACACGAAGAGCTTACCGAATTAATGGGTGGCGAAAAGCAGGATATCAATATAAAAGGCGATCCTGCGGTAATTTTAATTGCTGGTTTACAAGGTTCTGGTAAAACAACTTTTACCGGTAAATTGGCTAATTTCCTGAAAAAGCAAAACCGTAATGTATTGGTAGCCGCCTGCGACGTTTACCGTCCGGCTGCGATAGACCAGTTAAAGGTTTTAGCCGAGCAAGTAGGGGTAGAAGTCTATTCTGAAACGGATAATAAAAATCCGGTTGAAATTGCTAAAAATGCGATTGAATACGCGAAAAAGAATAATAAAAAAGTAGTAATTATAGATACGGCTGGTCGTTTAGCAGTAGATGAGGCCATGATGCGCGAAATAGCAGAAGTTAAAAACGCTATCAAGCCTACTGAGACTTTATTTGTGGTTGACTCCATGACTGGCCAGGATGCAGTTAATACTGCTAAAACCTTTAACGAACGCATCAACTTTGATGGCGTGGTTTTAACCAAATTAGACGGGGATAGCCGCGGGGGAGCTGCTTTATCTATCCGGGCGGTAGTAGAGAAGCCGATTAAGTTTATTAGTACTGGGGAGAAGATGGAGGCTTTAGACCTTTTCTATCCTGACCGGATGGCCCAACGTATTTTGGGTATGGGTGACGTGATTTCTTTAGTAGAACGGGCCCAGCAAACCTTCGACGAAGATGAAGCACGTCGGATTAACCAAAAGATTCGTAAAAACCAATTTAATTTTGACGACTTCCTTTCTCAATTAGAGCAAATTAAGAAAATGGGGGATATCAAAGATTTGGTTAGTATGATACCGGGAGTTGGGAAAGCCATGAAGGATGTGGAAATTGATGAAAATGCCTTTAAACCTATTGAAGCAATCATCAAATCTATGACTAAAGAAGAACGGGCTAATCCAGATATTATTAGCGGAAGCCGTCGGAACCGAATTGCAAAGGGTAGTGGTACCTCTATTCAGCAGGTAAATAACCTGATGAAGCAGTTTAACGACATGCGCAAAATGATGAAGAATATGAATAAGCTAACCGGAAAAGGCGGCGCTTTATCCAAAATGAAAATGTTTGGTAAATAATTAGACCAAATATTATAATAAAAAAGGCCTCCGAAAGAGGCCTTTTTTATTTGTTTAATCTTTAGCTTAAAGCAAAAACTTACTTTTTATAGTTAGTTAACCTTTTCTATAGATTAATCTTTTAATAATTTTAATTCCTCCTTTAGATCAATTATTGCGGAGTCGCATATAATTTTTGCCCGCTCAATTAGGCCAGGAACGAGATGGGTTTGCTCCGGATTAAGGGCGTATTTCTGTAAATTCTCAAAAATATCAATTAATTCAGCTATACCTACCAATACTACCGACGATTTCATTTTATGAGCTAACGTTTTAACTTCCTGCCAGCTTTTCTTATTGGCGTAACCCATTAAGGTATTGATATTGTCTGGAGTTTGTTGGATAAACATCGTAATGATTTCGGTCATAAACATGTTATCGCCACAAGCCATTTCTTTTAAATAGTCCAGGTTTAAGGTGTAGCCAGTTGCAGATGAGTCTTTATTTTCAACTGTTTCTTTTGGTTTAGGCAGAACAGGTTTAAAGTTAACGTCTTTGCGAACTAAGGACGCAATTTCCTGAAGCAAGGCTTCCGGTTTAAAAGGTTTGGAAACATAAGCATCGGCACCGGCTTTTATACATTTATCGGCTTCTCCTTTGGTTGCATGGGCTGTAAGGGCAATTATGGGTACATTGCTTTTAGGACCTTTGCTTTTCCGAATATAATCAATGGCTTCATAGCCATCCATTTCCGGCATCTGAATGTCCATTAAAATTACATGATAATTTTTTTCATTAAATAATTCTAAGGCCTCAATTCCATTTTCCGAAGTATCTAAATTAAAGCCCCAGTCCTGCATGACTTTTTTTACCAATAGCTGGTTAATCAGGTTATCTTCAGCTAAAAGAATGTTTAGCTGACCTAGCTCTTCTGCATGTAGAATAGGCTCTTCAGTTTTGATCATAGGGCTTTCGGCTGAGGTGTCAGAATTTTTAAATGGAATCCTAAATATAAAGGAGCTGCCTTCATTCGGAATACTTTTAACAGAAATAGTACCTCCCTGTAATTCAATCAGTTTTTTGGTAATACTTAAGCCCAATCCAGTGCCACCATAACGGCGGGTGGTATCGCTTCGGGCCTGAGTAAAACTATCAAAAATAGTTAAAATTTTATCTTCCGGAATACCGATTCCTGTATCCTGAACCGTAAATTCTATCACAACTGTATCCCGGTTTATAGAACAAACTTCCGTAAATATTTTTACCTGACCATCCTGCGTAAATTTAATGGCATTGCCAATTAAATTATTCAGGATCTGACTCAGTTTACCTGGGTCGCCTTTTATTATTTCAGGCACTTCCGAGTCAATTATAGCTTTTAACCGGTTATTGTTTTCGGAAGCTTTGGCTTCAAAAAGGTTTATGCATTCGAGCAGTAAAGCTTTGGGATTAAAGTTGGTTTCTTCAAATTCTATTTTGCCTGATTCTATTTTAGAAAAATCCAGGATATCATTGATTATAACAAGTAACTTATCGGCTGAGGATTGAATGGCATGCAAATAGTTTTTTTGCTCTTCATCGGTAATCATTCGTTCCAAAACCGAGGTTAAACCAATAATTCCATTCATTGGAGTACGAATTTCGTGACTCATATTTGCCAGAAATTGTTCTTTAACCTTGGCCGAATTTTCGGCCACAATTTTAGCTTGTTTTAATTCCCGCTCGATGGTTATCCGTTCTGTAATATCCTGAGCACTGGCAATTACATACGCTTCTTTTCCTTCTTCCTGGAAATATATGTTGCGGTATAATAAATAATGTTCCGTTTTATGAAAGTTATTACTAACCCTGAAAATACCTGTGGTAAGTTTACTTTCCTGAATATTTACCAGGTACTCATCAAAATCAGCATGAACATGAGGTTTCATGAAGTCTTTGAAGTTACGGCCAATCATATCAGATGGCCTAAGGCCAATAATATCGGCACCGGCTTTGTTAATCGATAATATCGTGCCGTCAAGGCTGTGAGTACAAATAAAGCCCTGGGCATTTTCAAAAAGAGTACGGAAAAGCTTTTCCCTGGAAGCTAAGGCCTCTTCAATCTTTTTACGTTCGGTTATTTTAGTAAAGGTGCCAAGAGAACCCATTACCTCACCTTTTCTGTTAATTAAAGGGCTGCCACCGACTAAAAAGCAATCTAATGTACCATCTTTGGTTCTAAGTTCTATTTCGTATTGATCGGTTACCTGTTTATGCCGTAGTAATGTTTTATTGTAGATTAACTCCCGAACTACTTCATTCGGAATGTATTGATAAAATGAGCTGCCAATTACTTCTTCTTTGGTATAACCAAGCATTTCGCAGAAACGCTTATTGGCAAATAAAATATTTTGTTCATTATCAACGTGCAATACCCCCTCATTCATTGTCTCAATAAGGTTAAGGTAGCGCTGTTCACTTTCCTTTAGCGCAATTTGGGTATTAATACGATCCGAGATATCCTGTAAAGTACCTGCCAGCCCAATAACTTCACCGGCATCATTTAAAATGGGAGTGCCGTGGGTATTAACGTATTTTATTTTATTACCAGGAAAAACAAGCCGGTAATCCTGCTGATAAGGTCTTTTAGTAAGAATTGCTTCCTTATAAATTTTCTTCCAAATTTCCTGGTCATCCGGGTGAATAAAACTTCTGAAACTTTCTAAAGTAATATCAAATTCAGTATCTACTTCTAAAATATTATATAATTCTTCAGACCAAAAAACTTTATTATTTTTCAGATCTAAATTCCAATTGCCTATTTTAGCTAGGTTCTGCGCTTCTTTTAAGCGTTCTTTACTTACTCGTAAAGCATTCTCGGTGGCTACCCGTTCTTTTTCAACTTCATAAACTTTAATGGCGTTTCTAACACTATGTAAAACACCGTCAGGCGTTAGAAAGCTTTTTGAAAGGTAATCAGAAGCACCGCTTCGTAAAGCTTCAGCAGCAATTCTTTCATCGCCCTGGGAGGTTACAATTAAAACGGGAATGTCTATTCCCTGGGCGCGTATTTTCTTTAATAATTCAACCCCATCAGTATCTGGCAATCGGTAATCAACTAAAATACAGTTGTAGGAGTTTTCCAGAAGCATAGCCAACCCTTCTTCTCCTCTTTCGGCCATATCAATAGTGGCAGGAAAATCTACCTTGCGTAATGAGCGTTGAATAGTTATCCGGTCTACTTCATCATCATCAATTATCAACAAGCGGATATTTTCGGACATAAATTCTTGTGCAGTTATTATAATTTAATTCTGGCTGTTGGGCAGCTCTATTAACTGCCAGTAATCTTTTAAGTATTTTATTTTCTGAACCAATTCTGCCTGGTCCGAGCTTTTGAGAATATAACCAGCAACATTTAAATTGTATGCACGGGCTTTTAGTTCCTCTTCATTATAGCTGGTCAGAATGTAAATACTACATGATTTTAATTCCGGGTATTCGCGGAGTACTTTTAAGAAGTCTAACCCATCCATAACCGGCATTTTTATATCTAATAAAATGATGTTAGGC
The DNA here is from genome assembly GCF_000473365.1 of Adhaeribacter aquaticus DSM 16391. Lineage (GTDB taxonomy): Bacteria > Bacteroidota > Bacteroidia > Cytophagales > Hymenobacteraceae > Adhaeribacter > Adhaeribacter aquaticus. Next base: position 4,520,929 of record NZ_KI421517.1, on the reverse strand, counting down.
GTGGGTTTGATAATAGGGGCACCTTTACCGGTTAGCATTTCCAGGGCTTCTTTGCCATTTTTAGCTAAGTGCAGGTTGGCAGTTATATTATTGATCTTAAAGGCACGCAAAATATTCTGAATATCTACTTCATCGTCCTCTATTAACAAAATATTGGTTAACTTGTTTTCCAAGGTAAAAAGAAAATTAGTGATATAGATTAGGTTGTGGTTGGTGGTTCGCAGAGCTGCCAGTAGCTATTTAAAGTAGCAACTGAGGTGATGAATTTCTCAAAGGACAAGGGTTTTAAAATATAGCCTGCTATGTTTAAATTATAGGCATTAATCTTATCACTATCCTCATTGGAAGTTGTCATAACAAAAACACTGATATGCTTTAGGTTAGCATCATTCCGCAATTCTTTCAGAAATTCAATCCCATTCATCTTGGGCATATTAATATCCAGGATGATAATTTGGGGCATGGGTACTTTCCCATTTTGTAACATTTCCAAAGCTTCTAAACCATTGCGGGCAATAAAAAGCGGATTGGTAATGTTATTTTTTTTGAAGGCTCGCTGCACATTCATGATGTCAACTTCATCATCTTCAACCAATAGTACATTTAAAACTTTTTGGATCATAGGATAAATATAATATTTTTAATTAGTACTAGCCGGCCATTTAATTAAAAATTTCGTGCCGCTATTTTCCGAGGATTCAAGGGTGATAGAGCCCCCAATAAAATCAATAATTTTCTTACTTATAGCAAGTCCCGCGCCAACGGTATTATGGCGATCTTTAGATTTACCAGTGTAAAAAATATCGAAAACCTTATCTAAGGCCTGAGCGGAAATACCCGATCCATTATCAGATACTAATATTTCTGCTAAGTTATTTTCGGGATAATGTAAGGTTATGGTAATTTCTACTGCTTCCTTATCATTATGGATAACAGCATTTTTTACAAGTTCTTCTATTACAGTTTTAAACTTTTTAAAATAAGTGTTAAAAAGTTGGTTATGAGCATCTTGATGAATATGAATAGACACATGCTCAGCAGTATTAGCTGCTTTAATTTCATCTAATATCTGGCCTAAATCTACTGGCTTTATGTCTAAATCATACCTGCCAACGCGGGAAAGCTGTAAAATAGCATTCATCATTTTTTCCATCCGCTCGGTCCGGTCCCGCAATAACCTGAGGTTATCTTTTACATCTTCCGGAATGTTATCTCCAAGGTCTTCTTCTATCCAGACCGATAAATTATTGATGGCTCGAATTGGGGCTTTTAAGTCGTGGGAAACAATATAAACGAAATCCTCAAATTCGTTGGTTACCCGTTTTAGCTGCTCCTGGTAGAAAGCTTCAGTATTAGATTGCATAAGAATTTGATAACAGTTCAACTTCGGTAGAAGATTTTACTGGCCAGGTAAAATAAAAAGTAGTTCCAACTCCAACTTCAGAATCCAACCAAATTTTACCGCCTTTATCTTCTATAATTTTTTTTACAATGGCTAAGCCAATACCCGTGCTTTCTTTTGTATCCCGGGCTTCAATGGTTTGAAAAACACCAAATATTCTGGAATGAAATTCTTGTGGTATACCAGGGCCATTATCACTTACTGCTATCTCTACCTCTTTGGCTTTTTCTTGTATGGCTACCTGTACCACGCCCGCTGGTTTATCATTATATTTTATTCCATTCCCAATTAAGTTGGCCAGAACTTGTTGTAGTAAAATTTTTTCGGTGGTTAATAAAACATTGGTTTCTGGTAATATTACCTGAATATGGGAAGGGATGGCCAAAGAATCTACAATTTCTAAAAGTATATCCTGCACATTAATAGTAACCTTATCTAATTTTTTACGACCTACTCGCGCGTATTCTAAAATTCCATTAATCAGGTTTTCCATCCGGTGCACGCGCCCCCGCATTAAGTCCAGATTTTGTTTAATTTCGGGGTCTTCCACCTCACCAATGTCTTCTTTAATCCATTCTGCTAAGTTATTAATGGCCCGTAAGGGAGCTTTTAAATCATGTGACACTACATAAGCAAACTGATCCAATTCCTGGTTCATTTTGTTCAGGCGCATAAAACTCTTTTGCAGTTTTTTGGCCATTACATTCATGCTTGCCTCCAAACCGCTTAACTCATCGTGGTAATTATCAGTAAGATTTACTTCAAAGTTCTCTTGCGCCAAATTTCGGGCAACCTTCTTCATGCTGTTTATCCTTCTGGTAATGGTTTTACCCAAAACTATTGTGGTAATAATTCCGATAATTAAAGCAAATATGGTAAGGGCTAATCCCAGAAGATCTGTAAATTCTAAGGAATTTTGTAATTCATTTACCAACTGGTTTTTATAACCAATTTCACTCTTTTCAATATTTTTTAGCTTTCCTTTTATCTTATCTATACTAATTTTGGCGGTTTGCTTGTTGTAAGCAGAGTCATATAATTTATCATAAGCAATGCGAGATTCCGGGCTACTATTAAAATTTCTTTTCGCTTCAATAATAGGCTCAGATATGTTGGAGTTCCAATTCAGGAATTCTATTTCTATTTCTTTTATTGTTTTTAAATAATTTGGATTATCCTTGCATCGCTTTTTAAGCAGGTTTATTTCTATCAGGTAATCTGCCTGACCTTCATAAAAAGAATCAAGGAAATTTTCATTACTGGTTAACAGGTAGCCCCGCAACCCAACCTGCGCATTAATAACTGCCCTATAAATATTTAAAGTAGATTTTATTATTTCAGCTGATTGAAGCGTTTGGTTAAAGGTGGTAATTACATTGCGGTTTTGCTGAAAATAAATAATGGTGGATGAGACAAAGGTTATTAAAATGAGCCCAACGCTTACATAAATTTTGGTAATAAGTTTCATGAGTAAAATCTATGACATTAAGCCATTTATTAAATTGAAATTTCAGATTAAGACAACAGGCCACCAGGGTTTAGTTGATTTAACTTTGCTAATGCTTGTAAACAAAGAGGCTTTTGCAAAGTTTAAAATTTTAAAGTTAATATAAATAAAACATATTTGATATATACCTTTATTTTTTTGATGTAGAATGAGAAAAACAAATTCGGATGTTTTGGGTAATGCGTTACAGGATTATTTTTCAGGAGAAAAAGACGCTTTTATTGAGGTAGAATCAAGTATTACTGAAACAGAGAAAGTACCAGTTGCTTATTTTTTTAGAAGTCACCAGGAAATGCCAGAAATTGAACAGCGGGCTCTGGAAATGTGCAGGGGACAAGTATTAGATGTGGGAGCCGGCGCCGGAAGTCATTCTCTTTATTTACAGCAACAAGGCCTGGATGTAACCGCAATGGACCATTCAGCCGGAGCGTGTGCCATCATGAGAGCCCGGGGAGTAAAAAAGGTAAAAGAGGCAAATTTTGTTGATTTAGATGATGAGCGATATGATACCATATTAATGTTGATGAATGGTATTGGTTTGGTTGGTGATTTGGATGGACTTAAGCAATTTTTATTTAACATAAAAAACAAACTTAAACCAGGTGGGGCTATTGTAGTAGATTCTTCTGATATAACATACATGTTTTATGACGAAGAAGGAGCTTTATGCCTTGATTTAAATGCCGACTATCGTGGTGTAGTTACCTATCAAATGATTTATAAAGGAGAGAAGGGTCTTCCATTTAAATGGTTATTTATTGATTTCCCTTTGTTTCAGGAGTATGCCGAAGAGGCGGGATTTAAAGTAAATTTTATTCAGGAAGATGAGCATTATCATTATTTAATGCAGCTGGTGGTAAAGGAGTAAGAAATTTTGGAGGATAACCAGTTAAGTATTTCGAATACTTTTGATTTACTTGCTTTCCCTTTTTATATTTATTTAATTATTAAAGGACCAATACTTATACATGTTAAAAAATTCCTGGCACCAATTTACAGAAATTCTTCTGGAGCAATTTTCGGAGCCAGTGGTACTTTTTGATAATTACCTAAAAATTGTGGCCATTAATGAGAAGGGGATTAAAATCTTACAATTGCCTCCAGAACAAATTTTTAACCGGGCAGTAGATTCGGTTTTTCCGGGTTTGTTACCATTGCCCTTAACGCATGAGGCTATTTCTTCCTTTAACCAAATAATATATAAATCCTATTATTTGCAGGTGTCTCCATTTATTGGAGTTGACGATAAATTATTAGGGGGTTCAATTTCTTTTATTTATAGGAAAGAAGATAGTAAAAAGAGGATAAGTAAAACTCCTTTAAACTTTCCTGTTTCCCTGGCAGATTTGGATATAAACCAAGTATTAATAGCACATCTGGTAAATTATAATTCAGATGGAGTTATAATTTTTGACCAGGAAGGGAGAATTACTTTAATAAATAGATTTTTAGAAGAGGAGTTTAAGGTTGAAAGCTCAAAAATAAAAGCAAAAAGCTTAACTGATTTTGCTGAAAAAATAAATTCCGAAGTATTATTATCAAAATTAGAAGAAGTTCTGTCCGGGCAGCATCATGAACAAATAAATTTTGAATTGCCTTTTGAAAATAAGACTTATGCGGTTATTCTGCATTTAATAAAAGATAAAATAAATACCGGGGCAGGGGGAGTAGCTATTTTTAAAAAATTGAGTTCAGGAAACTTAGAAAATACTGATTTACGGCGGAAAAAGATAGCAAAAAGAAAAGCCAGACTAGCTATCTGGGTTACGCAAATAGAGGAGCGGAAACGAATAGCAGAGAAAATTCACAATAGCTTAGGACAAATTTTGTTTGGTTTAAAAATGGAGTTTCAGCGCCATGAGGTTAATCTGGAACCCGGCATCAAAGAAACCATAACGGAAATCATTGAAGAAGCAATATCAGAAACCAAGACGTTGGCCTTTGAATTAATGCCAGCCATGCTGGAAGATTTTGGTTTAATTGCCGCCTTAGAGGAACTGGTGAAAAAATGTAGCAGCTCTACCTTAAAAATAACGCTTCAGGTAGATGATTACGCCAGTAAACTAGATGAAAAACTGCAAATTTTAATTTTTAGCGTTGTCCAGGAGTTTTTTAATAATATTGTTAAACATGCTAGAGCAACTAAGGCTAGTCTTTCTTTAAAAGCTTCTGATAAAGCTGTTACGTTAAAAATATTAGATAATGGAGTAGGTTTCGAAAAAGGAGAAATAGTTTTTGCCTCCAAAAGTACAGGATTACGCAATATTAAAAACAGCCTGAAATTATTTGGTGGAGACCTGAAAATTAGTAGCCAGGTCGGCAAAGGAACTTTAATAAAAGTGGAGTTACCAATAAATTATTTTACTGGTTAACAATATTTGAGTTTGGTACAACTTCCGAATGAATTTCCATTAATTCATCCAATCCTATTATTTTGAAAATATGGCGGATATGATTGCTCATATTAAATAAAGAAAAATTGATTTTTTTGTCCTGAATTTCCTGAAACCGGGAAATAAAAACTCCTAATCCTCTGGAAGAAATATATTTAAGGTCTTTGCAATCAACTCGGATAGTATTAGGATGGAGTTTCACCACTTCATCTAAAATTTTTTCGGCGACTTCAGCAGTGTTGGCATCCAATTCTCCCCGCAGCTTAATGATGTAGGACTCTTTATCCTTGTGTGTTAAAATTTCCATAATTTAAGTAGTGCAGAATGCATTAGGTTAAGTATTATGTATATAATAATAAAAGTATTACAATATTTTGTAGATAGCGTCAGCTATTATACCTAATTAAAGGCTCGTATTAATACTTAAATATTTGACGACCTGCTACTTTATACTCTATTCCTTAAGATAATAAAATTTCATATTATATAACAAAAGTGTGATGTTAAATAATATAATTTTTTAATATTGTAGGCAGAAAAAATCAATAGCATGATTAGAGTAATATTAGTTGATGATCACAGGTTAATCCGGAAAGGTTTACGCTCGCTTTTAGAAGAAGAATTAACTGTTCAGGTGGTAGGCGAAGCAGAGTCCGGTTCGCAACTAATAGATTTGTTACAAACAGTTGAAACTGACGTGGTCATTATGGATATCAAAATGCCACATATGGATGGTTTTGATGCCACTCGGTTTTTAACTAAAAACTTTCAATCAGTTAAAGTTCTGGCACTTTCTATGTTTGAAAGCGAAAATTATATTAATAAAATGTTGGAGGTGGGCGCCCAGGGATATATCCTTAAAAATATAACCAGAGAGGAACTTGTGCACGCTGTTCAAATGATCGCCAACGGGAAAAATTATATTTCAGCAGAAATAACCATAAATCTATTAAAGAAAAATAATAGCACTGCAAGTACTGAAAATCAAAATGAATCAACAGAGTTTGTTGAGCTTTCCAAGCGGGAGCTAGAAGTTCTAAAGCTAATTACAGATGGGTTAACAAACGCTGAAATAGCAGAAAAACTATTTACCAGTAAGCGTACTATAGATTCGCATCGGCAGCGAATTATTGAAAAAACTCAAGCCAAAAATACGGCGGCGTTAGTGAAATACGCTTTAAGTAATGGTATTATTAACTAAAAAAGCCGGTTTTAAACCGGCCTTTTTAGTTAATTCTTTATCTATATTATTCACCCAGGTTAGTTCTTAATTTAGAGATTCCAAGTTCTAAAATCTTAAAGAAGATATAAAGTAACCCAACTAATAAACCTACTAGGGCACCTTTAAGGCTATTCTTTAATAATGTTCCACTTGCTGGTTCTTTAAAAGGGGTGAATGGTTCAATGATTTCTATTTCTGAATTAGTGTTTAAAACCTTATCTATTTTCAATTGCTGGTCATAGAGCCGGAAATCTTCTCGATAAACTTCAATAGGATTTACATCTTTACTGTTTAAAGTTACCTGCGTACCAGCTGGATTTGCAGGACCGCTTTTTTGGTTCAGGTAACTCCGAGCCATATAATTTTTAAGCGTATCCAGATTCCGGGATTCTCTTTCTAATTTAATTTTCCTGGCTAAAAGGTTTCTTCTTTCAATAGCAATCCGCCGGTTTATAAATTTATTGTTTTTAATATAATTAACTAATACAGTATCTAAACCAAAAAAAGTGGTTGTGTCGTATACCTGTGCATTTATATGGAAGGTTGAATCATTATGAAAAAGAATTAATGAATCTATGGCGTGCTGGCCGCCTTCTTTTTCTTTATAAATATCTATTAGTAACTGTAAGTTAGGAGACATGGTTTTCTCTACTTCCAGTCTTCTTATTGTTCTTGCTTTTGCTGTTGGTATTTTTAACATCTGAGCCAAAACAGGATAATTTCCTTCTTTACATAACCTATCTAACGTATTAATAGAATTAGTTAGAAAAGCACCGTTATGATAGGCAGAACTAATGGTCATATCAGAATGGTAATAAGGCTCCCTAGCAAAAAAATAGCCTACTCCTAATATCCCACCAATAAGGGTGGCAAGAATTAATAATTTGAAGTTCTTTAGAATTCTATCAATAACTAAAAAGATAAATAGCGCCAATTGCTTACCGGCATAAGCAATACCATTCATCACCTTAGAAAAGAGTAATGATAAATCAATTTCATCATTATTGGAAGGTTTTATGGGGTCATTAAATTTTTTATAATCCTTAGATTCCATTAGTAATTTAGTTCATTCAGGTTCAAAGATAAATAATAGAATGGAATTTAAGAGGAGTAGTTATTATTTGATATAGTTGTCTATTCAATATTAATATAGAATGAGATAAATTATCTTTTCCTTATTTGGTAGATTAAAAATTAAAATATTACAAAAATAAAAGAAATAATTATTTTTTGTTCTTGACAGCCTTTTTACAAAAGAAAGTTATTAAGCCCATATTCGATTTTAGGGTAAATGAATTGATATGAATTTTGGAATTGAATTTAAAATTATGACTATTGATTCTTTTAAATAATAAGTATTGTTACTTTTGAGGGTTCAGAAGCGAAGATGAAATCTAAATCAAAGTCTTCCTATATTTTATAAGAATGTTGGTGGCTAACGTGTCCTTAAAAAAGAAATTATCTCAAATTTTTCTATCTAAAGGAGTAATTCAAAATATAAGTTGGTTATTTATAGATAAGGTTTTCAGAGTTGGGTTAAATTTTCTGTTGACCATTCTAATTGCCAGGTATTTAGGGGCAGATCTATTTGGGTTATGGAACTATGTTATAGCTTTTGTTGCCTTATTTAGTATTCTTTCTACTCTTGGAATAGATAGTATAGTAACAAAATACTTAATAAAAGAAGAAAATAATACAGATTATATTTTAGGGGCTGCATTCATACTTAAATTGGTTGGAAGCTTGTTTGCTGTAATTTTATCTATAATATCAATCTTCCTTTTAAGGTCAGGTGAAACATTGACACACCAAATGGTCCTATTAACTTCTGGAATTTTAGTTTTCCAATCTTTTGATGTTATTGACTACTTCTACCAGTCAAAACTGCAATCTAAGTTTGTTGTATACTCTAGAAATTTAGCATTTTTACTATCTGGTTTGTTAAAGATTGGAATCTTAGTTCTCAAAGGTTCATTAATTTTATTTGTTTGGGCTTCTTTATTAGAAGCTATCCTAACTGCTATAATATTTGTTTTAATGTATAAGCAAAATTATGGCTCAATAGTTAAGTGGAAAATAAATTGGACTTTCACAAAAAGATTGATAAAAGAGGGCTATCCTATGGCATTATCTGTAATGCTTATATTGGTTTACACAAGAACAGACCAAATAATGTTAGGTAGCTTAATCAATAACAATGAGGTTGGTATTTTTTCCGCGGCAGTTAGACTGTCTGAAGCCTGGTGGTTTGTTCCATCCATTATTACAAGCTCCATACTACCTGTATTAATTAAAGAAAAAGAAATAAGTAATGAAGGGTACCTAAATAAATTAAAGCAATCATTTAGAATTATGGCTTATTTAGGTGTATTAACTGCCATAATTGTTACTTTTTTTTCTTCTTTTATTATTAATCTTTTGTATGGTAAAGAATTTGAAGGCGCTGGCGTTATTTTATCTGTTCATACCTGGACAAGTGTATTCGTTTTTTTAGGTTTTGCGTCCGGCAACTGGTTTGTAGTAGAAAATCTTCAGAAATATGTATTTTTTAGAACTTTGGCTGGCGCAATTATCAATGTAACATTAAATTTACTATTGATTCCAAGGTATGGTGGACTTGGAGCAGCAATTGCGACCCTTTTTTCTCAATTTACAGCTTCCTATTTTTTTAACCTTTTTAATAGTAAAACTTATCCTATTTTTATAATGCAGACAAAAGCATTATTAAATGTTATAACCCTTAAAGATTTGATCCATTATTTAAGTAAAAAATAATAAGAATTTTATCATCAATGGGTGTTTGTCCTTTTCAGGATTCAGACAGGCCAAAGAATTTAAAGAGAGAGTTCATATTTACCCTCATATGACTCAAAATATTTTTTAATAAAGATTAGGGCTTCTTCAGATTTCATGTTTAATAAAGCATCAACATCTTTATTATAAGGAAATTTTGAAGTCCTATCTGGTTTATTAACATAACCATCCAAATAAGCCTGCCCTGGTTCCAGTTTGTTAAAATTTTTGTTTTTTTCAGTAGGAATTAAAAAAGCATTGTTATAATAAACTTCTACTAAATCATAATTGTATTCTTTACATAAGAGCTCAACTTGCCCTATGGACTGGCCAAAGAAATGGTTTACTCCCCATACATAATCTCTATTGTACTTTATAGTAAATTTGATCGGGTAAGGAATTTTCTCATTTATTTCTACGCAAATTAAACTCGGTCTAAATTTTTTAAGCAATTCTTTCATGACAAAATAGTCATACCCATCAATATCAAAGCTTAAAAAACCAAAATCAGCTGGAATTTCATATCCTTCTAGTAAACTAACAACATTTTCAGGGTAAATATAGGCCTTACTCAAAAAGACCTTGTCAAATTTTTTATAAGAATTAGATAGGGAGGCAAAGGCAGTATTATCACATTCAACAGCTAAACCACCATATCCATCTTTATACAATTGATAGGTATTAGACATAAAAATTCCATCATTAGCAGCTATGTCCACAGCAATTTTTTTATGGTCTAATTGATTTAGAAATTTTTTGATAATTATTTCTTCACCCAAATTAGAAAAGCCACTCTTCCCCTTTAAGAACCTTTTTATTTTCTCCTTGAGCATTAATTTGCTGATTAATAGTTTATTGAATACCTAATATAATAAATATAAAAAGACCCACAAAGGACTTCTTATTAATCTTTGATTTAATTTTTTTGAGTAGTTATGTTGAATTCTTCTTTTCATCATTTATTATTTAAGAAATTGACTTTATCTGAATTCAAAAAATTTATTTCTTAAATTTGTAACTTAGAAAAATCTATTAAATAGATTTGTATTGATGCCTGAAAAACTTATAACCCCAGTTTTATTTTTAATTTTCAATCGGCCTGAAAATACTCAACTTGTTTTTAATGAAATAAGAAAGGCAGCTCCTGAAAAGTTATTTATTGCTGCCGATGGGCCAAGAGCCAGTCGACCTGGTGAAACCGAAAAATGTGAGTTAACGAGAAGAGTAATAGACCAAATTGATTGGCCATGTGAGGTTTTTACGCTTATAAGGGATCAAAATTTAGGTTGCCGAGTTGCTGTAAGTTCTGCTATAGATTGGTTTTTCGAAAATGTGGAGGAAGGTATTATTCTGGAGGATGATTGTTTGCCTGATCAGAGTTTCTTTTGGTTTTGCCAAGAATTACTTGAAAAGTACAGGAATGATTCTAGAATCATGCACATAACTGGAAGTAATCATCAATATGGCAGAAAAAGAGGAGACGCCTCTTATTATTTTTCTAGGATTCCACATGTTTGGGGGTGGGCTACTTGGCGTAGAGCTTGGGATTTATATGATGTAAATATGGCTTCTTTTCCGGAATTTGTTAGAAGTAATAAAATAGCAGATGTATTTAAAGGAGAAAAAGTGCAGAAGGAATGGATAAAAGTAATGTATAGGATTTATAATGGCCATAACACTTGGGATTACCAATGGTCTTATACTAATTTTATACATAACAGTCTTTGTATTATTCCAAACGTAAATTTAATTTCTAACATTGGTTTTGGCATCGATTCTACACATCCAACTGATCCGACAGATAAATTAGCAAATACACCTACCGAATCAATAAATGAAATTATTCATCCAACAGAATTTGTAGCGGACATGGATGCTGATTACTTTTCCAATACAGAAGTTTTCAACCCTCCGTCCATATCAACCAGGATTAAGAATAGGTTACGTCGGGCCGTATATCAAATAAAACTTTATGCTCGGCATAAATAAAAGAATTAAATACTTTCATTTTACCATTCCTTTTGATGAGATATAGATAACTTTTCTTAAATAAATTTAAACTTATAGTTTTTTAATTATGAGCTTGAGCTCCATTTTTATGAACATCTTACGGGATAAGGTACAAAAAATGAAGCTGTTTAATATTTGTATACTTTGTGTTTTTTTAAGTTTTTATGCTTGTAAATCAGAAGGAAACACAACAGCGAACCCAATTCCCAAGGTTCTCGTTTTTTATAAAACGAATGGGTTCTATCATACTTCTATACCAGCCGGTTTAAAAGCTATTTTAACACTTGGTAAGGAAAATAATTTTTTAGTGGATACAACAAATAACGCCGATGTTTTTGTACCAGATTCACTTAAGAAATATAAGGCAGTAGTTTTTTTTAATACTACCCAAGATGTTTTAGATTTAAAGCAACAAATTTCTTTTGAGAAATATATTCAGGCTGGAAACGGCTTTGTGGGTATTCATTCAGCAACGGATACGGAATATAATTGGCCTTGGTATCATAAACTGGTTGGTGCCTATTTTGCAAGTCACTCAGTTATTCAGAAAGGAACTTTAAAAGTGAAAATTAAAGATCATCCGGCTACCAAATTTTTAGGAGAAACGTGGGAGAGGGAAGATGAGTGGTATAATTTTAAGGATGTACTTCCTGATTTAATGGTATTAATTGAAATTGATGAAAGCAGTTATTCTGGTGGAACACACGGCGAGGACCATCCCATTGCCTGGTATCATGAATATGACGGAGGACGTGCTTTTTATACTGCAGGCGGACATACAGAAGAAAGTTATCAGGACCCTTTATTTTTGAAACATATTACTGGCGGCATCGCATATGCCTTAGGTAGATAGTTCAATTCCTAAATTACCTAAACTTTTTTTTCTCAATATTAAATAAATATCCTGAAAAGAATTATGGATACTGTTGGGCCAATTCTTTTTCAAGTTTAAAACTTTAATTACTATTTTTGACACTCCCATTAAAAGGGTTAGGTAAGCGCATAAGCTTTGAGGAAGAGATGGAGAAGTTGGAAATATTTTAATAAAATTGCAGAATGAAAGTTGCTATTGATTGCCGTTCCTTGCGGAAATCACCATCCGGAATACCGAATTTTTTAGTTTCTGCAATTAATTCTATAGCCACTTTAAATCCTTCCTGGACTTTATTTTTACTGAGTAATGAACCTTTCAACCCTGAACTTGAAAAGCAACTTCTTATAAGTGATAATATAAAAATTATTATTCAACCTTTTTTTGTAGCAAAGAAAATTGCATTAATTTGGTTAGTGTTCAAAGTAAGGACCATCTTAAAACAAATTAAACCTGACCTTTTTTGGGCGCCTGCTTTCCTGACCCCACCTTTTATACCTTCAAATATAAAAACCCTAGTAACAGTTCATGATATGGTTTATAAAGAACATAAAGAAACTATGTCATTGGCTAATAGAGTTTATTTTGATCTTTTTCATGACATATCCATTAAAAATGCGAATTTTTTATGGTCAAACTCAACGTTTACAAAAGAGGGTATTATTAAATATTTTCCTGAAAGGAAATGTAAAGACATCTTTTCAGGTTTTTTTATTAATACTTCTATTTTTAAAAAAGATGAAATAAATTCAGAAGAAAAAGCGGAAATTTGTCTAAAGCACAACCTTAACGATAAATTTTTACTTTTTGTAGGAACATTAGAGCCCAGAAAAAACTTAACTTTCCTTTTATCGCTCATGCCCCAGTTGGCTTTATTAGGTTTTGACTTATTGATAGTTGGAGCTAATGGTTGGGGAGAAACAAAAATAAAAAACGTAGTTGAAGCCGAAGGATTTCCTAAGGAGAAGGTAAAGTTTGCTGGATTTTTAACTACGGATGAGTTAATAAAGATTTTTAATGTTGCATCTGTGTATGTATCTACATCCTTAAATGAAGGTTTTGGGATGCCGCAATTGGAAGCAATGGCTTGTGGTTGTCCGGTTGTTTCACCTCATAATTCAGCTATGGTAGAAGTAGTGGCAGGGGCCGGAGAAACAGTAAGTTCTTGGGATAAGGTTGATTGGGTTAAAACAATAAATAAAGTTTACTTAAATAGAGATTCCTATATTGAAGCAGGATTTAAAAGAGTTGAAGAGTATAATAGAGAATATGTTATTAGGAAACTTCAATCCTATTTAAATGGGGAATTTTAGCTTTTACTGCCTGCAACAATAACATTTTTCATTTTATCATCTTCACTTATTTAAGTATTAATGGGTAATACAGAATCTTTATTAATTGTAAACGCCAGATTTTTAACACAACCTTTAACCGGTGTACAAAGGTTTGCCGTTGAAATAAGTTTGCAATTAAAAAGGTTACTACCTAATATTATTTTTGTATCCCCAAAGAATATCCTGCAAAAAGACATTGCTCTAGAACTTAATGTTCAAACTTTTGGACGGTTTACCAGTCACCTTTGGGAGCAGTTGGAGTTGCCTTTTTTTCTTAAAAAAGAGAAGAATGCTGTTTTATTAAACTTGTGTAATACAGCTCCTTTATTTTATAACAGAAATATTGTAACCATACACGACATTGCCTTCCAAATTAATCCGCAATGGTTTTCTCCTGCTTTTGTAAAGCTTTATAATTTTTTAATACCCAGAATAGCTAAGAAAAGTCTTGAGGTAATTACAGTAAGTAATTGTTCTAAACAAGCACTAGTAGAATACACACAAATTCCGGAAGAAAAAGTTAATGTTATCTATAATGGGATTTCAAAAGTTTTTACTACACTGAATGGTGAAGGAAATAAAGCTGTTCCGGAAGATTTTATACTAGCAGTTTCTTCCATTGATCCCCGGAAAAATTTTATTTCTTTAGTAAAAGCTTTTAAAGGGCTAAATATAAAAGGATTAAATCTGGTGGTAGTAGGGTCAGAATCAAAAGTGTTTTCGGATACTAACCTGAAAGAGGAAATTCAGAATTGCCCTTCTATTATTTTTACCGGATATTTGCCAGATACGGAATTAGCTACCTTATATCGGAAAGCTAAAATATTTGTTTATCCTTCCATCTATGAAGGATTTGGCATACCACCTTTAGAAGCTATGGCTAGTGGAAGCCCTACTATTGTATCTAATACGGCTTCTTTGCCTGAAATATGTGGAGAAGCAAGTTTGTATGTAAATCCGCTGGATGTAAAAGAAATAATGATGAGAATAAGTCAATTATATTTTGATGTTGCTTTGCAAAAAACTCTTACAGAAAAAGGCTTAAAGCAAATCCAAAAATATAGTTGGGAAAAGTCGGCAAAGCAGGTAGAGGCGGTTATTACAAAGTATTTATAGAAAAGAATGAAAAAACTTCTTGTTATAATTACTATAATAGGATTAATAGGAACCGTAACTAACTTAGTTTATATTAGCCCTATTCCTTCTTTATTCGCTGCCATTTTTTTTCCATTAATTCTTACGCACAAAAACCATTTCCCTTTACCGGTTTTCTGGTTATTCGTATTTTTCTTATTTGTGCTTATCAGCACCTCCTTGTATCATCCTGGGTCTTTCTCAAATTTTAAATTTTATAGGTACGATGGAAATTTCATCATTTCCTATTTGCCTTTATTAGTGCTACCGTTCTTTAGTTTCAATTTTAATATTGGAAAATTATTCCGGAATTTTCTTTACATAACCTCCTTTATCAGTATTCTGGCTTTTATTGCTAAAGGATTAAAGTTTCAGGATGGTTTTAGTGGCTTGTTTATAGCAAATAATGCAGCGGGAGGCTTTTACAGCATTGTTACTTCCTTAGCTTTTATTTACTTTTTAGAGCGAAAAACTTATACTAATCTATTTCTTCTGGCATTAAATGCCTTTTTTTTGTATGCTACTTATTCCCGAGGCTCTATATTAGGTTTAGGAGTAGGCCTTATGTGTTTATTCTTATTAAAGAAGCATAAATCTTATTTGATAAGTTTTTTAATTATTGGCATTTCAGCCATTCAAATTTACATATTAGTTGGTACTTATCCCGAATATAAACGGCATATAATGAATAGCCCAACCGCCGATATTTATCGGAATTTAGATGATTATGTTTATGAAAGGTTTGGGAACGTCTCCACCAAATATAAAAATGTACTGATCCGTTCTTATGAGACCTGGCCAAGAGCAGTAGATTGCTTTTTTCATTCTCCTCTGCTTGGTACCGGATTTGGATCTGTTAATGATGTTCCTTTTATTTTTGATAATACTATTCCATTCATTTACAGTTCAAATCAGCAGCAGGTAAAAGATTTTAACGATTCTCATGCGCATCACTCTTTTCTACATTTTCTAGGGGAGTTGGGGTTATTGGGATTAGGGGTATTTTTATGCTTTTGGAGGTCTGTTTATAAGTTTCTGCTAAAAAACAATCAGGAACCTAAAATAAGAGATTTTTTATTGGTGTCTTTTTTTAACCTTACCATCATGAGTTTTACCGAACATCGGATAACTACTCCCTCCAATGCGCTGCCATTCGTGCTTTCCTTTTGCCTATATTACCTGTTTGTGAACTACCAAAAAAAAGCAGCATTAACTACTAATGGTGTTTTATAGTTTTAGATTTCCATGGATTTTAAAACCTATATTAATAAAGCATATTTTATACTGTTGTTGGTAGTTGCCATTACGCTTCCACTAAGTAATAAAATAAATAATGTAGCTGTTGGGTTATTGGTCCTTTATTGGCTACTATCTGGAAACCTTTATGATAAGGTTAAGAATGCTCTTGCTAATAAATATTTCATTTCAGTTTTAGCACTATACCTTCTGCAAATAATTGGCCTTTTTTACAGCACTGATACCAAATATGCCCTGAATATCCTGGAGAAGAAGATGGGTTTGGTATTACTTCCGCTGGTTATTTTAAGTGCCCCCAAACTGACAAGGCAGCAGGTATTCAACCTTATTTTTCTATTTGCTTTTTCCTGTTTGGCTGTACTTGGGTATGCTATATATAATGTTTTAACCTATACTGATGGCATTCTAGAAGGCACCATACTAACAGAAAAGATTGATGACTTTGTTAACATGCATCATGCTTATTCTGGTATGTACCTGGTTTTTGCCATTATAGGGGCTTTGTTTTATTTAACAAATTTTTGGTTCGAGACAAAAGTTTTTTATCGAAGCTTAATCATACTAGCTGTTTTCTTTTTATATGTTGAGTTAGTAGTGTTAGGAGCCAGAATGGCGTTATTTGTTTCATTTGTATTATTAGGCCTACAGGTAATTCAATACTCTATTCAGCGTAAGAATTTTAAGGCTTTAGCCATTGTAGCCGGAGTAGGTGTATTAGGTGTAATAGGTGTTTTAGCTTTGCCCACTACCCGAACTAAGCTTAATGAATTTATTTATTTACGAGGAGTCCATTCTCCTTTTACTCCTAGATTAATACAGTGGGAATGTTGTTTTGATGTGATCCGGAATAAAAATGCTGTTATTTGGGGGGTGGGAACCGGGGATGTGGCACCTAACCTAGTTGCTTGTTATCAGGATAAAAAATTTTGGGGGGCTTTATATAATTATAATGCGCATAATGAATACCTGGAAGAGATGGTGCGGCATGGGGTGCTGGGGCTTTTAGTTTTCTTGGTTGTATTATTTTACCCATTGATTATAGCCTGGCGCCAAAAGAACTGGCTTTATGTCTATTTTTTATTGATTTTTATAGTTGTTTGTATTAGCGAAACAGCTTTAAGCAGGCAAAAAGGTGTGATTTTTTACGCTTTTTTTAATGCACTTTTACTCAGTTCCTTTTCCTATAATAAAAAGGAAAATGAGTTAGCTACCACAGTTTAGATTTCTTTTGACTTTTAAAAAGATATATAAGTGAAATTAGCAATTGTTCACGATGATTTAATGAGACGGGGAGGAGCGGAACAAGTAGCCCGTTGTTTTCATTATGCTTTTCCAGAAGCACCTTTATTTACACTTTGTTACCAACCGGAAGATACTTACCCAGATTTTAAAGAATGTGATGTTCGGACTTCCTGGTACCAGAAAGTGGTTAAAAACGAGAACCAAATGAAAAAGCTATTTTTCCCATTGGGAGTTTTAGCTATGAAACAACTGGATGTGACCGATTATGATGTAGTTTTAATTTCTTCTACTTATTGCGGCAAGTATATAAAGGTTTCTAATAAGGCTTTAGTTATTAATTATTGTCACCAGCCTTTCCGATTGGCCTGGTTTCCGGAATCATACACTGAATATTTACACGCCACAGGTTTAAAAAAGTTGGTAATGAAAACCATGGTAGCTAATTTAAAATACATAGATTACCAGGCTGCCCAACGCACAGATTTTTATCTGGCTAATACAGAGGAAACCAGCCAGAGGATAAAAGAAAAATACAAGTATCAGGGCCATATACCTGTAATTTACCCGCCAGTAGTGGTAAATAATTTTGCAATAGCTGAGAAGATAGAAGATTATTATTTAATGGTTACGCGTTTAGAGTATTATAAACGTGTCGATTTAGCCATTGACGCTTTCAATACCTTAGGTTATAAATTGATAATTGTTGGGAAAGGCACCAAAGGCGAAGAATTAAAAAAGAAAGCTAAATCGAATATTATTTTTAAAAGTGGGTTATCTAAAACAGAATTGCAAAAATTGTATGCCGGGTGTAAAGCCCTTGTATTTCCGCAATATGAAGATTTTGGTATAACAGCCTTAGAGGCTAATGCCTCCGGCAGACCGGTAATTGCTTTTGGGCAAGGAGGTGTGTTAGATACTATGGTTCCACTGGTTGATAAAATAAAGGAAAGCACGGCAATTTTCTTTAAAGAACAAGAAGTGAATAGTTTAATTCAGGCGATACAAAAAATGGAAGAAGTTTATTTAAATTTTGATCCTACATTTATTCGAGAAAATGCCCTTCAATTTGATGAAGGTAAGTTTATTGATAGAATACGCAATTTTGTTAATGCAAAGTTTAAGGAAAACAAAAAGCTTATAGTTACTTAAATTCCTTATAAATTTTAATATTTGCACTATCAATTCATCTTAAAAACTTAATGCCTGCACAAAACGAAAAGTACATTAAAATTATAAATACTTTAGGCGATCTTGCCTTATTAAATCTTGCAGCCTTTGCAAGTAATTTTACTCGTTTTGGTAATACAGAGCATTATAAGTATCCAAACTATTTAAATCTTATTATTTACTTTAACCTGGCCTGGATAGTTTCTGCATCTATTCTTAATATTTATAATATTAAAAGAACGACCCGGATAACTTATATTGTCAGTAACCTGATAAAACATATCGTTTTATTTATTCTGATAATAGAAGCCAGTTTGAATATAACCCAAGAGTATTCTATATCCAGGACATACTTGACCCATACCTACCTGCTAATGGTTCTGTTTATGACCCTGTGGCGAATTGGTTTAACCTTTTTATTACAGCACCATCGGATTAGAGGCGGCAATTATAAAAAAGTTGTTATTGTTGGTTTTAATAAAGCTTCCAATCAACTGCGTAAATATTTTGAGAATAATCCCGAGTATGGCTACCGGTATCTTGGTTTTTTTGATGATAATACTAGGAATAACAGTAAATTTTTAGGTTCCATAAGCGCTGTTCAGAGTTTTGTTAAAGAGTATGAAGTGGATGAAATTTATTGTTCAGCCTTTAATTTAACAAGCACCCAGGTTACGCAACTAATTGATTTTGCTGAAGATAATTTTGTAAGACTGAAATTTATTCCGGAGTCTAACCTGATTCAGTCCAGGAAATTAAGCGTAGATTTTTACGATTTATTGCCTGTAATGAATTTGCGTCCAATTCCTTTGGACGATGTGTTTAATAAGTTTGCTAAAAGAAGTTTTGATATTGTGTTTTCTTCTCTGGTAATTTTATTTCTTCTATCCTGGGTTATTCCATTAATAGGAATTATAATAAAAATAGATTCTCCGGGACCCATCTTCTTTAGGCAAATGCGAAACGGGCGTAATAATAAAGCTTTTGCCTGTTTTAAGTTTAGAAGTATGTATATAAATGACGATGCAGATACTAAACAGGCGACTAAAGGTGATGGTAGAATTACTAAGATAGGAGCATTTCTTCGCAAAAGCAGTTTAGATGAATTGCCTCAGTTTTTTAATGTATTAATTGGCGATATGTCAGTTGTTGGACCAAGGCCACACCCAATTAAATTAAATGAAAATTATCGCCGTATCATCGACCGGTATATGTCGCGGCATTTAATTAAACCTGGTGTTACCGGACTGGCTCAGGTAATGGGTTATAGAGGAGAAACTTCAGAGCCGCATCAAATGAAAAACAGAATTAAATTTGATGTGTTTTATGTAGAAAACTGGACTTTTTTATTCGATATAAAAATAATCCTTATTACTATTTTTAATGCATTTAAAGGCGATAAGAACGCTTATTAGCAAAATAAGGTTTTAATTTATTAATCTACTACAAAACTAAAAAGGCTTCCTGTTTGGGAAGCCTTTTTAGTTTTGTAGTAGATTAGTTCTACTTTTTATATAATACGTCTTTAACAGCCTTAACAGTTCTTTCTATATTAGGCAAAGAGGCTTCAATTAGGGTAGGCGCATAAGGCAAAGGTACATCGCGGCAGGTTACACGTTTAACTGGAGCATCTAAATAGTCAAATGAGTTATGCTGAACGTTGAATGCAATTTCAGATGAGATAGATGCTAAAGGCCAGGCCTCTTCCACTACTACCAATCGGTTGGTTTTCTTTACCGATTCGTTAATAGCTTTATAATCAATCGGACGAACGGTGCGTAAATCGATTACTTCCGCTGAAATACCTTCTTTCTGCAGTTCTTCGGCAGCAGCAATTACAATTTTCATCATTTTCCCGAAAGAAACAATCGTAACATCGTTACCGGCACGTTTCACATCAGCTACACCAATCGGAATAACATATTCTTCTTCTGGCACTTCTCCTTTGTCGCCATACATTTGTTCCGACTCCATAAAAATAACCGGATCTTCATCCCTGATAGAGGCTTTTAAAAGACCTTTTGCATCGTATGGGTTGCTTGGTACTACTACTTTTAATCCAGGAGTATTAGCAAACCAATTTTCAAAGTTTTGTGAGTGCTGAGATGAAAGCATACCTGCACTACCAGTTGGTCCGCGGAAAACCATTGGTGCAGTATATTGACCACCTGACATTGACATTATTTTAGCAGCAGAGTTGATGATTTGGTCTATGGCTACTAAAGAAAAGTTAAAAGTCATGAACTCAATAATAGGACGTAAACCATTCATGGCTGCACCTACACCAATACCGGCAAAACCTAATTCGGCAATTGGGGTATCGATTACGCGTTCCGGACCAAATTCGTCAAGCATTCCTTGGCTTACTTTATAAGCTCCGTTGTACTCGGCAACTTCTTCACCCATCAGAAAAATACGTTCGTCACGTCTCATTTCTTCTGACATGGCTTCGCGTAGGGCTTCTCTAAACTGTATTGTTCGCATGTTATATGGTTATCAAAAATTTTGTAAGCTAAATAATTGAAAGCTTAAAGCTAATTCATCCCTCAAAGGTAAAAATGAAAATGTAATTTTTTACCCTTTTGCTAAATATTTTACTCTTAAAATGAATATTTGTAACAGATTTATTTAAGAGCAGCTTTAAAAAATGGTTGTTGCATATAAGGTTTAAATTCTAAATCTTCAATGGCTTTTCTTACATAAGATTTATCGGCTCTTATGGCTTTGTTCAGGTTATACGCCAGTAGGTTTTTATCTTTAGTACGGGCGGCCAGAATAGCTTGTGAATAATAAGCTAAGGCATCGTTAGGTTTTAAGGCCAGCGCTTCTTCGTAAAATTTAGTTGCCTGGTCATAATTTTCTTTTAGCATGTAGCACAAACCTCTATTAATATAGTTCTGATAACTGGTGCCCGCATACGATAAACTATTCAACGCATCATCTACCTGACCAATTTCTATTTCTAATGCGGCTTTATCTGAAAAAATTTGCTGAAGCAGCGGCAGAGATCCTCCTAGTTTGATGGCGTAATCATAGGCCTGAAGTGCTTCAAGAAAATTGCCAAGCGTTTGGTGGGCAGAAGCTAAATGGTAAAAGTTTTCGGCGTTCGGATTTCGGTGGCTGGCATACGTTAAGTTTTTAATAGCGGCCTCTAACATAGCCTTTTTGGAAACCGGTTTATTTTGCCGCTTGGCCATCTGGAAGTAAACTATTCCCAGATTATGATAATCCTGCCAATAGTCTGATGTAGTGACTGCTTTTTCATAAATTTTTTGTTTTTCAGCTAATAACGGGGTTAAGGTAGCGGAATAACGTAATTCTTCCTCTGATAAGGCTTCCTGGTCTACTTTTTCTTCTACAATTTTTTTGGAAAGCAGATATATTTCGTAATTTTTCTTCTGAACAGGTATAAATTCTATTTTCACTTCCGCAAAGCGGAGTACCGGGTATACATATAAATCTATATACTCGTAAGATTCCAGCTTCTGTAATTTCCTGTCTTTTTCAGCGTCATCTCCCGGACCAGTTGCAATAGCTACTATTTGTTGAATTTCATCTTTTGGTAAAGCAGAACTTTGAATTTTTTGAACAAAAAGATCCCAGGAACTCGAAATACCATGGGTTTGGAAGGAAATATTATTGGCCGTGTTGGTGTAATTGCTTACTTTTAGTTTATGCCGGTAAAATTTTTCCAGATAGGCGGCCCGTCTCTGAGCTAAGTTTCCTTTTTGAGTTTCTTCTTTCTCTGAAGATTGAAAACCTATTATTTCTACTTTATTGGTCTTGTAATTAGCTTCTATAAAATCATTTAAAATTGATATACTGGATCCCATAAAACTCCTGGGATTTAATTCTCCTTTTTCATAGAAAACAGTTAAAGTATTAGTTTCCTCATTATCTGGTTTATAAGCATCCGTTACAAAATTTACCTGGTTGTTGTGAGCTATTAACTTAGATGTTGTTACAATGCCATTCGCCAGCGGGAACATGGTAGTTCTTTTACTACGGCCCTTAGGGGTACTGGCAACTCCTTGTACCCACAGCCGGCCCGGATTTTTTTGAGGCAAATAAGGAAAGGAAAACTGTTGCGTTATAGTAGGTTTTTTATTTTCATAAATAAAATCGCCGGGCAGAAAAACCAGCTGACCAACAGGATCTTCCTTATTAAGGTCATAGCGGTAAAAAAATGCTAAGCTATAAAAGGCTTTCTTCCGGATCATGGCGGGAGGTATCTGAGCTTTTACCTCAAACAATACATTTTCCCCGGAAACCTCTAACAGCTTTGGCTCAACCCATATTTTTTGATTCCGGCTTAAGGTTATCATTTTAGATAATGTGCAGCCATGTATGAAAGGAACCAATAAGGTAAGAAATAAAAAAGTCTGCCGGAAGGGGTATTTAACGTATTTTTTCATATCCTGGTAGCACTTATTTGCGTATAGGGCACATTGTGCAATACTACAAATTAGTAAATAATTAAAGTTTGGTTAATTTATTGGCCAGCTTCCTTTTATATATTATCTTACACATTATTTTTACCGCGGATGGAACGTTTACAATATTTTCTGGAATCGCAAGCGTTTGGGGTCTGCACTAAAATCGGTGAAAAACTTGGTTTTGCTACCAGCAGCATACGCTTATCCTTTATTTACTTATCGTTTTTAACGTTTGGTTCTCCGTTAATCGTGTACCTGATGTTAGCATTTTGGATAAATATCCGGAAATGCTTAAGAAGGCAGCGTAGCACTATCTGGGACTTCTAAACTTTTATAAAAGCGTTTTCCTTTTATAAAATATTGCCAGACCACACTTTTATTATAAATTATTTGTGCCGGCTGATTACTGGTTTTAGGACTTAATTGCCTTTGCTTGTACCAATACTTTCTATTTTTTACTAAATGCCAGTGTGCTTTGAAAACGGCTAATCCATCGCGCCACTGGCCCTCACTGGTAAACTTCAAGGCTGCAATCCAATCTAATATGATGCGGATTAACAGCAGGAAGTACAGGTTTGGATCAGAACTATTCTTGTAAAATAAAGCCAACCCGTTTCTGAAATTTAGGTAAGTTTTCCGGGAGTTAGATTTATGGAGAGTGCCACCGCCAACATGATAAATTTCGCTATGCCCGCAGTACATAACTTTATAACCGGCATTTTGTAAGCGCCAGCACAAATCAATTTCTTCCATGTGGGCAAAAAAGGCTGGCTCCAAGCCACCTAGTTCCCAAAAAGCTTTTGCTCTAACAAACATACAGGCCCCGGTAGCCCAAAATACGGGTTGTATATCATTATATTGCCCGTTATCTTTTTCCAGGGTTTCAAATACACGTCCCCGGCAAAAAGGGTAACCCAAGAAATCTATTAAACCGCCACCGGCTCCGGCATATTCAAAATACGCCCGGTCAAAAAAAGATTTAATTTTAGGCTGGCAAGCGGCAATAGATACATCACCGGACAATAATTGTAGAATAGGGGCTATCCAATTGGGAGTTACCTCAACATCTGAGTTCAACAAGACATAGAATTCTGCCTCCACTAGTTTTAGGGCCGTATTGTAGCCCTCGCAGAACCCCAGGTTTTGTTTATGATGGATTAGTTTTACTTCTGGAAAGTAATTTTCTAAAAAAGAAACAGAATCATCAGTAGAGGCATTATCAGCCACAATTACCTGGGCGCCAGCTGACTGAGCCAAAACACCAGGCAGGAATTGTTCCAGAAATTTCCGGCCATTCCAATTTAAGATTACTATTGCTACGTTTGGAAAGTGATTAGAAACCAAGATTACCTAAATCAAAACCAGGGATATTAGGAATTAAGCCTTCCGTCTGCCGTTTCATTTCATCTTTTGCCTTTTCACTGGCTTCGTCCATAGCTTTGTTAACGGCCGCTACCACCAAATCCGTAACCATATCCTTATCCTCTTTATTTAATAAAGATTCATCTATGTCAATGCTGATTACTCGTTTAAGACCATTAACTTTTGCTTTAACCAAACCGGCACCCGATTCGGCAGTTACGGTAATAAATTGCAAGCTGTCCTGGGCCTCTTTCATTTTGCCCTGTACTTCTTTCAGCTTGTTCATCATATTAAACATATCAAACATAAATTTCCTTTCTTTTATTTAAACTCAAAAATACGCTGTTTTAGCTAAACGTAAAAATAGATTTATCCGCTTATCGTAATAAGGTAATGGTACCTGTTTTATTGTATATTTTGCCGTTATCATCTGTAGCGTTTAAAGCATACGAATAAACACCGGGAGTCGCTTCCTTGCCATTAATCCTTCCATCCCAGGAATGGTTTTGATTGGTGCTTTCAAATATCCCTTCGCCCCACCGGTTATAGATCACCATTTTGAAAGATCTGATAAACTGTCCTTTTACCTCAAACTTATCATTGAGACCATCGCCATTAGGAGTAAAGGCGGTAGGTATCAGTAGCTGAGTCTCTCTTTTTAAGTTTAGGGTATTGGAATAGCTTATCTCATTTGCATGATTACCAACCGCCTTAATTCTAAAATTTACTTGTTGTTCTGTGTTGTTTGTGGTTGTAAAAGTATTGCCGCTCGCAACACTGCTGGTGGTTACCTGGCCTGAAGCATCTACCTGTTCAACCAGATATTGCTGAATACCGTTTGGGAACCCCTGAAATGGCGTCCAGGATAGTTCTATATTACCTAAGGTGAAAGTGCCCGTCAGGAAAATTGGGCAGGTAATATTGGTTAATTCTGAGGCTTGCCCACAGTTATTAGTAAAAAATGCCTGGTAGCAAGGTGTAGGTCCGGTTAAAGTTACTTTATTATCTATCGTAATATTTTGTTCGCCGGTAGCCAAACTAACGAAAGTATTGCTGCCCGCACTTTTTTGAAAGGAATAAGACTTCGGGCTTTCGGAAGTAGGAGGTATCACCGTTAATTGTACCTGATTATTGGGGGTGAAGGTACTTATTAAAAAACCTCCGGCAGGTTTTTGAGTGGAATTGGCAGTAATAGTTACTTCGTTGGAAGTAGAAGTATTACTGCCTAACCTGGCTATTAGTTGATAGCGGTAATTTGTACCGCAGGTAACATTTCTATCAATAAAAGTAATTGAGTCAGGATGAATAGCAGTTTGGTAGTCGGTTCCATTTCGTTTAAGCACGTACCCCGAGGCATTGGGAACCGACGACCAACTTAGTTTTATTTTGTTATTTCCGGCTACAACCGTTAGTGGCAAACTGCTAATACTGTTGGAAGCAGGTAAAGCAGAATTACATACATCTGTAACCCGAATTCTAAAGCTGGAGGAGTTCTGGGTATTCAGGTCTTGGATAGTTCTGGTAACAACTCCTGAAGTGGGATTTTTTACTGTATCAATCGGGATGAAATTATTATTGCTTTGTTTTTCAACAATATAATAATATTCTGCCTGTAAATTGCCAAAAGTAATAGCAACGCTGCCAGAAGTATTTAAATTAGTAATTTGGACTTGTTGCAAGGAAGGAGTAGGGGCTGTTGGTAAAGCCTGAACCCTGGTTTCCTTAGATATTTCACAGGTGGCTCCGGTAAATTTACCGGTTACTGTAATTTTACTGCTAGTGCCCGGCGCATATTGGTGGTTAATGAATGCTCCTTGGCCCACTACTTGTACCCGCGTATTATCATTAAAATTTACAGAAAATTGATTAAGCTTTGTATCCGTAATTTTAACCAGAACCAAGCCATTGGCACAGGCACTAACGGTGTATTCCGGTTCCTGTAAGGCTATAACAGTAATAGTACGTTCATGCTGTTTTATGCCTTCTGCTCCTAAATTTACCAGTTGCGTTACCGTATAGGTGCCAGGAGTATTATAGGTTACATTTTTAGTTGTATCGGTTGAGAATTGGAGACCATTTTTGGCTTCAAAATCATAATATTCTTTATCCGGCTGACTGTTGGGCAAGCAAGATTTCGCCCGAAGTTTTTCTCCCACACAAATAACCGTGGTTTCCTGACCTAAACTGTTAAAGAAGCGAAAACCATTTGGGCATGATTGGGCTATTGCAAATTGGCAGATCCAAACCTGAAATAAAAAGAATAAGGCTAATCTTCTCAAGTTAATGCAATAGGAGTTGTATTTGTAATAAACGTTTGGACTTTTACCAATTGGTCTTTTACTGTTTCTTTAGGAACGTATAAACTGGAATGATAATATGTACCTAAGGTTAAATTTCCTTCGGCTAAATTAAATACTTTTCCTACCTGCGTTACAGACCAGAAGCCTAACGCCATAACTTGTTCGGTTAGCTTAACTAAGATGTTAAATTGTTCATTTAGTACCGGCATGTTCTGCTGGGTTAAGCTAATGCTGGTAACTTGTTGTTGCAGGAATATTGTTAATTCATGCGCTAAAGAAAAGCTGCTAAGGGCAGGAGGCTCCGAAGTAGCCATTAAATTAGTAAACGTTTCTGCTGTGTAAGAAGCTATTAAATTAACAGATTCTGAAAGCGTAACCAAAAAATGGTTGAGAAGGCTTTCTAAATTTTTACTTTGATCCGGAGCTGCTAATTCAGCCTCTACGGCTTCTTGTAGTGCCTCAAAAGCAGTAGTCAGTTCCGAGGCTCCTTTATTTTTACCTTCCACTGGTGAGGCAATTTGCTCAAATACCTTTGATAGATAGGTATACCAATTTAGATATGGTTTTAATTGAATAAGCGAATGGGCCAGGAAAGTAAACCTAAAACTTTTTGTCCGGACAAACATTTGAACTTCTGCTGGCGATAAAGGTAACGGATCCCAACTGAACATTTCCAGTACATCTGCTGCGTTCAATTCATAACTCTGGAAACGCACTTTCCCTTTGCCCAATAAAGGCGCTGCCAATTGTGCTAAAAGGCTTGCTTCCGGGGCAGGTTTCAAAACTATAGGAAATACCTCCCGGTTATAAAAAGCCAACAGCCGGTTTAATATGGAATCAGGTACCGGCGAATCAGGCGTTTTACCAAGCAGGTAAATCTGCAGAGTTAAAGCTAATCGGATGATATCTTCTGGCAACTCCGCCTCAAAACCTATTACATGAGCCTCCAGGTAGGCTTCGGCAACTGCCGTCTGTACTTGCTTGTCTGCTTGCGGTTCTTCTTGTTTCCTGGTTAACGAATCAGCGTCTAATTCCAGTAAAGGTTTTTCCTTCACAACACTGGTCAGATTGGCCAAGGTAAGCTGCCTATTGGTAATAGCTAAAGCCATAGTTATTGCTGTTGCAGGATGGATATAATTTCTTCAGCCCTTAAAGCTTGTTGTTCACCGGTTTGCATATTCTTTAATTGTAAAATCCCGGTTTGCATTTCTTCAGAACCAACCAATAATACAAAAGGTATTTTCTTCTGATCAGCATAAGTCATTTGCTTTTTAAGCTTGGCCGCTTCCGGGTAAAGTTCTGTGGCAATATTACCTTGCCGGAATTGCTGCAACAACGGCAACGAGTATTGTTCAGAAGCTTTATCAAAATTTATTATGAGCAGTTTGGTAATGGTTTGGCCGGAAGCCGGGAATAGATTTAGTTCTTCCATTACATCGTAAATACGGTCTACACCAAAAGAAAAACCAACACCAGATACATCGGGCAAACCAAACATACCGGTTAAGTTATCGTACCGGCCGCCACCGCTAATACTGCCCATATTGGCATTATTAACTTTAACCTCAAATATGCAACCGGTGTAGTAGGAGAGTCCGCGTGCTAAGGCAATGTCCAGCGAAACATTGGCATTTTTAATTTGGAAGTTCTTCAGGTAGGCAAATACCTCCTGTATTTGGCTTAAACCACGCTGCCCTTCTTCCGAATCTTTTAAAATTTCAGTTAGTGCGTTTAAGATAGAGGTATTATCGCCGGCAATATTTAAAATTGGTTCTAATGCCGAGATGGATTCTGCTGTAATGCCTCTTTCAAGAAGTTCTTTTTGTACGCCTTCCAGTCCAATTTTATCGAGTTTATCAATGGCTACACAAATTTCAGCCTCCCGTCCCTTTTGGCCAATAGCTTCGGCAATACCTGCTAAAATGCCACGGTGGTTTATTTTAATAGTAAAATCGGTTATACCTAAATTACTAAGTACTTCATCCATCATCAGCACAATCTCTGCCTCACAAAGCAAGGATCTGGTGCCCACTACGTCGGCATCGCATTGGTAAAATTCCCGGTAACGGCCCCGTTGTGGCCGGTCAGCCCGCCATACCGGCTGAATTTGGTACCGCTTAAACGGGAAACTGATTTCGTTCCGGTTCATTACCACAAAGCGGGCAAAGGGTACCGTTAAATCATAGCGTAAAGCTTTTTCTGAAATCTTGCGCAACAGGTTTTTGCTACCGGCTTCGTAGTCGGTTGCCGTAGTTTTAGTTAAATAGTCGCCAGAATTTAATATTTTAAAGATAAGTTGATCGCCTTCCTCGCCATATTTACCAGTAAGTACTGATAAATTTTCCATGGCTGGTGTTTCTAATGGCTGGTAACCAAACTTCTCGAATGTCTTACGAATTGTAGAAAATATATAATTCCGCTTTACAACTACTTGCGGACCAAAATCACGGGTTCCTTTCGGAATAGAAGGTTTCTCTTTGCTCATGCTCTCTAATAATAGCACGCAAATTTAGTTATTTGATTTTAGTGTTTTGTAAATAGTAGGCAGAATTTAAACTTTAGAATATTTGGTAGTATATAAATAGGTTTGCGAAAAGTATTTTTGGTGCTTATAAATAAAAAAGGCTCCTGCAATTCAGGAGCCTTTTTTATTTATAATTAAGGTTAAAACACTGTATCTGTAATTTCTTTCTTCAATACCCAGCTTAGGCTGTATAGATCTTTCCGGCGGTCGCGCAGGTTTCTTACACTACCAGTAGAATTTAAATCTTTAAGTAAGTCTAAGTCTAAGTCCGCAATTAAAGTCATCTCGGTATTGGGAGTAGCTTCCGCTACCACGGCATCATGAGGAAAGGCAAAATCAGACGGTGAAAAAACAGCCGATTGCGAGTATTGAATATCCATATTCTCCACCCTTGGCAAGTTGCCTACGCTACCGGTTATGGCCACATAACATTCATTTTCGATTGCCCTGGCTTGTGCACAACGGCGTACCCGTAAATAAGCATTTTTGGTATCTGTCCAGTAAGGGACAAATAAAATTTTCATTTCCTCGTCTGAGAGCATCCGCGCTAATTCCGGGAACTCGACATCATAACAAATCAGAATACCAATTTTCCCTATATCCGTATCGAAAGCCTGTAATTTATGGCCTCCCCGTAAACCCCAGTAATGTGCTTCGTCCGGGGTAACGTGTAGTTTATATTGCTTATCGTAAGTGCCATCCCGGCGGCATAAATAACTTACATTATGTAATTGCTTGTTGTTATACTCCGGCATGCTGCCGGCAATAATATTTATGTTATAAGACAAAGCCATATGAATCATGGCTTCCCGAACCTCTGTGGTATAATCTGCTAACGTACGAATAGCTGCAGAAGGAGAGGGGTCATTGGAAAGAGCCATAAGCGGAGCATTAAAAAACTCCGGAAACATAACAATGTCGGCTTTGTAGCTACTTACCGTGTCAACATAAAATTCAATCTGCTGCAGCAAATCATCAATTGATTTTAAGCTACGCATTTGCCATTGCACAATACCAATCCGAACTACTTTTTTCTGCCCGCCAATAATTTCCTCCCGCGGTTCATAATACACATTAATCCATTCCAGCAAAGTGGCATAGGCCTTCGATTCTAAATCGCTCGGCATGTAACTTTTCAGTATTTTCCGAACGTGAAATTCATTACTCAGCTGGAAGGTTAGGATGGGATCATAAATTTCTTTGTTGCGCACCA
Source organism: Adhaeribacter aquaticus DSM 16391 (assembly GCF_000473365.1). Taxonomy (GTDB): domain Bacteria; phylum Bacteroidota; class Bacteroidia; order Cytophagales; family Hymenobacteraceae; genus Adhaeribacter; species Adhaeribacter aquaticus. Next base: position 4,490,762 of record NZ_KI421517.1, on the reverse strand, counting down.
TCTGGATGTACTTTTTTGGCGACATTTTTTCCGAATGCTCCTGGTAACCTGGAATTCTTCCGCCCGCAATAATGGCTCTTAAATTCAGGTTTTCGCACATTTCTTTACGGGCATCATATAAACGCCGGCCTAGGCGTAGGTTCCGGTAGTCAGGATGAACAAAAACATCCACGCCATACAACGTATCGCCATCCGGGTTATGCGTATTAAATTCACCTTTACCTACAATTTCTTCATAGGTATGATTATCTCCATAATCGGAGTATTTTACAATTATACTTAATGCGCCGGCAACTACTTTACCTTTATCTGTAATACATATTTGTCCTTCGGGAAAAGCTCCTAGTAAATTAGCAAACTCGTTTTTAGTCCAGGAACCACCCAAGTTCGAATACACTTTATCCATGATAGCTTTTATAGCCTTATAATCGGATAAGCGTAATTGGCGGAGGGTTAATTTATGTTCAGTTTCTCTATTTTTTTCAGCCATAGCCCTGTAATATCTGTTTTATGCAATAATAGGGATTTGTTTAATTGATAACAGCAGGCTGTTAGAATAAAGTTCTTATTTGGTAAATAAGGCTCTTTGAAGAATTAAAATATTTTTAAAAATAGCGGCAGAACTCCACCTTTTGGGAAAAATAATTTAACCTTTAAAGCAGATTAAGGAGATGATAAAAAACAAAAGAGTGAAGGTTTAATGATTGCTTAAGGCTAGCAATGAGTTTTGTTTGTCTATAAGAAGTTGGGCTTTTAGTGCTTCTAAGCTATTATATTTTTCTTCTGGACGCAGGTACTGGATAAAATGAATGGTTATAAACTGATCGTAAATCTCCTCATTAAAATCAAAAATATTAACCTCCACTGTTTCTGTAGTGCCACCTACTGTAGGGTTGGTTCCTATACTTAACATGCCACAATATAAGTTGTTATTTACTTGTACCTGTACGGCATAGATGCCCTGAGCCGGAATAAGTTTGTAGGCTTCCGGTACCAGAATGTTGGCTGTTGGGTAGCCAATGGTTCGGCCTAATTTCTTGCCGTGAACAACTTGGCCGGTAAGTGAATAGGGCCGGCCCAAATATTTATTGGCTGTAGCTATTTTACCAGACCCTAAAGCGGCTCTTATTTTGGTAGAACTAACGGCCACATGCTCAATGTCATGCTCCGGTATCTCCTCTACCTGAAAGCCATACCGGTGGGCATTTTTACTTAAATAGTCAAAGCTGCCTTCGCGGTTTTTCCCGAAACGGTGATCATAGCCAATCACCAGCACCTTACTTTTAATAGTCTGCACTAATACTTGCTGGATATATTCCTCTGAAGTAAGGTTAGCGAAATCACTGGTAAAAGGAATAATGAGTAAATAATCAATAGGATAAGTACTTAACTGGAAAATACGTTCTTCAATAGTAGACAATAATTTCAAAGAAGCATCACCTGGATTAAGTACCTGCCGGGGATGGGGCCAATAGGTTATCACCACACTTTGACCTCCTGATTGGCTGGCTAATTGAACAAGCCGGTTAATTATTTTCTGATGGCCCTGGTGCACACCATCAAAGGTGCCACTGGTAACAACTGCATGTGCTAATTCCGGAAAATCCTGAAGATTACGAATGACTTCCATCCTGGATTATTTCTTTTCGCAAGGCTAAAATATCATCAAGAGTTAAAGCTTTCTGCAATTCATAAGCACCTATACGGGTACGCACTAATTTAGATAAATGGGCTCCGCAGCCTAAATTTTGACCAAAGTCGCGGGCTAAGCTCCTGATATAAGTGCCTTTAGAACAAATAACTTTAAATGAAACTAAGGGTAACTCAATTCCGGTTATTTCAAAGGCTTTTATTTCTATTTCTTTGGATTTTATTTCAGCCGTATCGCCTCTACGCGCCAAAGTATAAGCCCTTTCACCATTTATTTTAACGGCGGAGTATAACGGAGGCGTTTGTTGGATTAATCCTTCAAAGCTTTTTGCTGCGGCTTTAATGGCTTCTGGTGTTAAGTAAGTATAGTCTTTTACCTCATCCACTTCTGTTTCTAAATCAAAAGAAGGAGTGGTTTGCCCTAAAGTAAAGTGCCCGGTATATTCTTTTTCCTGCGACTGAATTTCTTCAATTTTTTTGGTGAATTTACCGGTACATAAAATTAATAAGCCCTCTGCCAACGGATCCAAGGTTCCGGCATGGCCAATTTTTTTCACCCGTAAAATATTCCGAACTTTTTTTACAACATCAAAAGATGTCCAGGAGAGGGGTTTATTTACTAAAAGTATTTCTCCACTTTCAAAATCAAACTTCATGTCTATACTTTTAGGTCTACACCCATGAGTAACAATACCAATAACAACACGCCTACTATAATGCGGTAATAGCCAAATATTTTAAAGCCGTTTTTGGTTAAAAAGGTTATAAAAAATTTAATTGCTAACATAGCCACCACAAACGCCACCACATTTCCTAGTAATAGCACCTGTAAGTCATGTGCGCTTAATAAATCTAAACTAGCCTGAATTTTAGGTAAATTCATTTTCAGAATATCATCCTTTAAATCCAGGTGCAAAAAATCAGTTAAGAATTTATAGGAAGCAGCGGCCAGCATGGTAGGAATTGCCAGAAAGAAAGAAAATTCGGCGGCAGCTTTCCGGGAAATGCCCTGAGCCAAACCACCAATAATAGAAGCAGCTGATCTGGAAACGCCTGGAACCATGGCAATGCATTGGGCTAACCCAATAACAAAAGCCTGTCGGTTAGAGGGGGTGGTATGAGTAGGATCGTTGTTAAACCACTTGTCAATAAAAAGCAAAACAATACCCCCAAGTACTAAAGAAATGGCTACCGTAGTAACACTTTCCAGGAGCTCATCAATTACATCGTTTAAGGCAAACCCTATTATAATAGCTGGGATGAAAGCAATTAATAATTTCTTATAAAAATCAACAGATTGAAAGAAACGTTTCCAGTACAGTACTACTACAGATAAAATTGCTCCGAACTGGATATTTATCGTAAACATCTTTGTGTATTCAGAAGCACTTATGCCCATCAGGCTGGAAGTGATAATCATGTGTCCGGTAGAAGAAACCGGCAAAAATTCTGTCAGGCCTTCAACAATAGCCAGAATAATAGCGTGCCACCAACTCATTTAAACGTCTTTTTTATCTTTAACCATGATGGCAAAGAATTCAATTATAAAACCTAAGAAAACAACAAGGGGGCCCAAGGTTAAGCCAAAAAAGCCCAATCCGTATTGTTCTTTATCTATTGACATAATGATAAAGCCCAATGCTAACACCGCAATACCGATAAACATGATGATATAGTTTTTCCGGCCGAAGGCAAAATTATTTTTATTCTCCATTCTAAACTTTGAAAAAAGTTTGGTAACTATTATGTAAAGTAATTTTTGAGTTTAATACAGCTCATCCAGCGACATGCCCAGGTACTTTTTTACAGCCCGGTAAGAGCTGAAAAAGCCTAAAATACAGCCTAAAGCAATAAGACATCCAAACAATATGACAATTTGGAGTTCATCGCGGAGCACATACAGTTCATTTAGTTGGTAATAAGCATACTTTAACAAACCCATTAATAAAAGAGATGCCAGTATGCCACTAATAATGCCCTGAAAAGTAGCTCTGTTTAAAAACGGCCGTTGGATAAAATAAGAAGTAGCACCTACTAATTGCATACTCCTGATTAAAAAGCGCTGGGAAAACAATGCCAGTTTTAAAGTGTTATTGATTAAAATAATAACAACCAATACTAGAATACCAGCAAAGCTGATTAGAATAATACTTAATTTTTGAAGGTTCTTATTGATTGAGGTAATCAAGCTTTCTACGTATTGTACTTCAAAAACTCCAGGAATATTTTCAAGGTCGCTTTTAATTTCTTTTAATTGATTTGATTCAGAAAAGTCTGGGTTTATTTTAAGAATATAAGCATCCCGTAAAGGGTTTTCACCCAAGAAGGTTAAAAAGTCTTCGCCACTTTCTTTTATAAATTCTTTAGCGCCTTCTTCTTTAGAAAAAAATCTTACCTGGGCTTCTTTCTCTTTGTAAGCAATGTATTCTTTTTTAGATAATGTCTTTTTTAAAGCAGCTAATTGAGGTTGAGTTAGGTCGCGGTCCAGATAAACCTGAACCTCAATACTTTCTTTGATTATTTTAGAAAGTTTGCCTGCATGAATTAATAAGATTCCAAATAAACCAATCACAAAGAGAGATAGGGTAATACTAAATATTACCATGGTATGCGGGTAATTACCCAACTTCTTTTTCCGGATTGGTTTCAATTGATTTTGTGCCATGCCCAACGTGTTGCCTGCAAAATTAAGAATAAAAACTACAGTAGAAAAAAAGGTTTACTGTACTTGGTCAAATCTGATGTCTGAATCCAGAATTAACCGTTCTCTTTGCGCTTGCTGATACCTTCTGCGTAACCGTCTCCGGCCAAATAATTCCCGAAGGTTATCAAACTGTTCGGTATGTAAAACACTGGCCCGGGTAACGGTGCTGTTCGTTGTACTAAACATTCGGGGGGTAGTATTATATTCTAATCGAAGACGTACTTTTCCGTTGCGGCCTAAGTAATACTCAGCTCGCCAGTCGCCGGCTAAAGAAGACTGGTTGCCGGTAAAGCCCTGATTAGAAAGGTAATTGTTATTTACGCCGCCTTCCCGGGTTAAACGCAAACGGCCTTCTAACAAGCTATAACTTAACCGCACCTGTAAATTATTAATCAAGGATTGATCAATGGCGCCTTGAACACCAATATCTACTTCTAAATTATTATCTACCTGAGACAACCAGTTGCTTAACTGGTTGGTAACCAATTCGCTAATGCTGCCGGTTATTCCTTGTGATACCGCGTTGTTGCCAAAGTTATTACGTTCCGATAAACGCTTTAAAATAAGTAAACTAAATACCTGGCGGTTTAGCTCATCCTGGTCGTTTCGAATATCGGTTAAAAAAGCTGAAAGCACTGCTTGCTGATCGGAAGGCGTATTTACAAATTCTAAATCCAGTTTAATTTGAGGCGTTAATAAATTTCCTGTTAAAATCATAACGGCCGTTACCGGCAACCGGATGTTAGTGTTACCATTAACATTAGTAAGCCCAGGAATTATATTTTGAGTTAAATTAACATTTTGCGTGTAGGTAGCCGTAATGTTCATTACTCCCTGGTAAGGATCTCCGGTCCAGGTAATGGTGCCACCCGGCCTTATTAAAAATTCTTTATTAATAATGTTATACAAATTAAAATTATAAGCCCCCCGAACGATCTCCACCTGGCCTTCCATAAAAAAATCGCCTCTGGTGTCAATATTCATCCGGATACGTCCGTTGCCAGAACCCCGAACAATATCCCCGGTAGCTTCATCCAGTATAATTTCAATATAAGCGTCTGGTGTCACGTTCAAATTAAAATTCATATTGATACCGGCTATTTCGGTGTGAGCAGCTTCGGTTACACTGGCAGAATCAGAGGCATTATGGTTTATAAACTTAATAAAACTTTGGCGGCTAATAGTGTTATTATTATCTAAAGGGATAGACATGCGGGTGCCGGCTTCACTGCGGGCATCAATTTTTATATCTAAATTAGAAGGGGTACCTAAAACCGTAGCAGAACCGGTAGCAATAGCAGTACCATAGTAAACATTGTTTTGCTCCCGGGTAGTATTTAAAACCATAAACCGGCGGAACACCCCTCGTAAATCCAATATCATGTTTTGGAAGCCCTGATGGATAATACTGCCGCTAACTGTACCGGTATTATTAAGTACATCCGTTAGTTTAACATCTCTGAAAGTAATATCATTTTCCGTAAAATAAATGCGATCAGAAAAAGTATAAATCGTGTTTAAATATTTAAAGTTGAACCGGCCGTTGGTAATAAGAGCCGACCCTGCCAGCAGTGGGGCATCTAATTCGCCGGTAATCTTAAGCCGGCCTTCCATGGTTCCTTCTAAATCGCCAAATAAGGAATTTATCAGCGGCTCTATAAGCTTTAAAGGAGCATTATCCATGACTGCCAATAAATCTAATTGATTGGTTTTATTATTGGCGTTGTAATCACCCGTAACGTTTAGCACCTTCATGTTATCCCGAGTTATCCCTAAATTTATATCCAGGTGGTTGTCATGGTTGTCCCAATTAGTGGTGCCGGCTATTGTTCCCACCAAAAACTTATCCATCATAACGGAATCAGCTGTTAGGTTACTGGTAATTTTGGCTTGGCGATAAATATCTGTTATGGAAATGGTGGCATTTAATACCCCACCCAGATGCTGTGCCAGCAATGGGTTAAGGGTTTCCAGTCGAAAATCTTTAACTGAAATATTTAATTCATTTTTAGGATTTTGCGATAGAAGGCCATTAAAGCTTAATTGTTGATTCCCTTGGTAAATAACAAAATTCTCAAAGCTGATCTCTTTTCCTTCTCCAGCAATGCCCAGAGTATTGTTGGGGACAATGGTCCAGTCTTTGCCCAAAATGTTTATTCGGGAATTATTGAATATTATATCTAAATGATTTTCCTGGAAAGAGAGAACACCATTTAAATTAATTCGGTTAGTAGAATTGGATTGAGCTATATTAGAGGTAAACTGGATGGTACTATCGTTCCAAACGCCTTCTACATATAAGTTTTCGGTGTTGCCCCCGGTGGTCAATACCTCATTCCTGGAAGAAATTACAGCATTAGCCAGCACGCTTGGGCTATAAGGTAGTTTAGAAGTATTTAAATCAATTTCATTGCCGAAGAAAACATTCTTTCCATAAAAAACGGTATCGATGTTGCTATGTAAGGTAAAAATAGCGTTTGCTCCCTGGCGGAAGTTTCCTTCTACCTGAGTGTTTCTTGAAATCCGGACTTCAGGAATAAAAGCTTGAATAACAGAATTAAACGATTTTAAATTTATATTATAATTTACTTCGTATTGATCGTTTTCATACTGTGGTTTTTGCCGGTAGTAAGCGTTGGTAACCGGATCATTACTTTCGAAATTGAGCCTGTACTCTTTTATTAGAATGTTTAAATCTCGAAATAAGGTGCTGTATTGCCAGTTGCCAGTAGCTTTAAAATCAGCTAATTCGGAATTAAAGCTCAGGGTACGGGTGCCATTCTGGTAATCAGATAGGATGGAGGTGGTATCCAGGGGAATAACTGTATTTTTTATGAATAAGGTAGTTTGAGCGAAATAACCCTTACCCAATAAGTTATCTAACCGGGATCCGGTAAAGTTTACGGTAGCTTTTGTTTTTATTTTAAAATCATAATCGGCATACCCTAACTGGCGCAAGTTCAATTCATTGATGTCGGTAGTTAGATTATAAACAGGGTCTTCCTGAACCAGATTGATTTGACCGTTGGCGGTAAGGTTTATGTTTGGATCCTTAATTCGGACATCGCCGGCTAAAATCTGTTTTTTTAAAGTTCCCTTGGCTTTGATGTTGCGGTAATTATATCCGTATAAATGGATGGCTTTTATGGTGGCATCTACTGCGAGGTTAGCCTTATCTAAGGTGAACCCGCTTCCTTTAATGCGCCCATCCAGGCTAATACCTTTAATAATATTGGTTATATCCAGAAATCGGCCAACCTGAAAATTATCGGTATGCAGGTACCCGCTGTAGGCTGTGGCTTTGGTATCTTCGTTAATTTTTAAGTTAAGGTCTGTTTTTACGTTTCCCAAAGCCGTTACAAAAGACCCATTGGCTACAAAGTCGTCATAGAAGCCAAGGAAATTTCCTTCCAGTTTTACAGTTCCTAATTTGCGGGAGTAGGTGTATACTTTTTTGGGAATGTATTGCTTAATATCGTTGGCATTAATGGTAGATGGCTGTAGATCCAGTTCCACGAATGTTTCCTGGATGTTTGGTAAACCAGTGGCGGCGATATTTCCCGTTACATGTGAATTCTTGCCATAATAGGCATTTACCCGTTTGGCGCTAAACCGTTTTACCTGGCCGTGTGCATCGCCGGAAAGCTGGATATGATCATGAAGGTTGGCAACCTGAGGGGCAAAATGAGCTATATCATCTGAATAAAAAACGGCATTTCGTAAATTCGCGGTTACGGTTACACTATCATTAAAATACTGAAAATTGCTAAACTTTCGAAAATCAAACCGAACATACTGGGCCAGGTAACTGCGGCCTAAGCGTAAGGTTAAATCTCCAAACTCCCAGTAGGTGCCTGAGTAGGTCATATGAGAGCTAAGTTCTTTTAACCTGGTTTTCGACCGGGATTCTACCGTACTTAAGTTGGTAATGTGCATGCCTATAGTATCACCTAAACTTATTTCCGAAAGAGTTACGTTGATACTGTCATAGACCATGTGCTGGTAATCCATGCCTTTGTAGGTTATAAAAGGCTTTCTTTGGTCGTCGTAAGTAAAATGGCCATTCAGAATTACTATATTATTTATGCTGAATTCAAAAGGAGCTTTTGGGGTTTTGGGTGGAGTTTTTTTTGCAAGAAGTTTATTAATGGCTTCAATAAAAGAAGTCATATTTAACCTTTCGCTATTTTTATAGTGGATTAGGTTGGCTTTCGGCTCTACTAACGTTAAAGTACCTATATATAATTTATTAGGGTTTAAGAGCGAAAATACCTCAATATCAGCATGAAGCTGGCCAATATAAAAAAGGACTTCTTTCTTATCGTCCAGTACCTTAACTTTGTCTAAAACTACGTCTTTAAAGAATTTTATGTCCACGCGCTCAATACTTACCTCGTGGCCTAGCTTTTGAGATAAAATTTCAGAAATTTCGTGAACAGCTCTGGTTTGTACGCTTGGTATACGAATAATAAAAAACAAAGCTATCGCCAAAAACAGCACGAAATCGAGAATCCGATCAAAAATGGTAAAGACCGTTTCTCCTATTTTTAGTAGCCAGTTATTCTGATTTTCCAAGTACTTATGAGTCCTACAATTTTAGCAATTGAATCTTCCTGCGACGATACCTCTGCCGCTGTTATTAAAGACGGCAAAATCTTATCTAATATTGTGGCAACACAGGCGGTTCATGAAAAATATGGAGGTGTTGTTCCGGAACTGGCTTCCCGAGCCCATGAACAAAACATTATTCCAGTTATTTCTCAAGCATTGCTTACGGCAAATATAACAAAAAGTGAATTAAACGCCGTAGCTTTTACCCGGGGGCCAGGATTATTAGGGTCCTTATTAGTCGGCTGCTCCTTTGCAAAGTCGTTTGCGCTGGGGTTGCATTTACCAATTATTGAGGTAAACCACATGCAGGCTCATATTTTAGCTCATTTTATTGATGCCCCCCAACCATCCTTTCCTTTTTTATGCTTAACCGTAAGTGGTGGACATACGCAGATAGTTCTGGTTAACAATCACCTGGATTTTGAAATTTTAGGTCAGACTACTGACGACGCCGTGGGGGAAGCTTTTGATAAATCAGCTAAATTATTAGGATTACCTTACCCTGGAGGTCCGTTACTGGATAAAATAGCACAATCCGGCAATCCGGATAAATATACATTCCCCATTGTAAACATGCCTGGGTACGATTATTCTTTTAGTGGGATTAAAACTTCTATTCTGAATTTTATTAAAAATAATACCCAAGTCAATCCTGATTTTATTTCTGAAAACTTACCGGATATCTGTGCAAGTATTCAAAAGGCCCTTATTCAAACCCTGATGAAAAAGTTGGTATTAGCAACAAAAGAAACTGGAATAAAAGAAATAGCCATAGCTGGGGGCGTTTCTGCCAATTCCGGGTTGCGGCAAACTATGCAGGAGTTTGCCCTGAAATATAAATGGAATACCTATGTTCCTGCTTTTCAATATTGTACTGATAATGCCGCTATGATTGCTATAACGGCACACTATAAATATTTGGCCGGTGAATTTGCAAACCAATATGCCAGCCCTGATCCTCGTTTAAAATTATCTCTTTAAAATTATACTCTTAATTGCATTTGTTTGCTTAACTATGAAACCTATACTTATGATTTTTAGGGGATTATTTAAATCCTTAATTGGGGTAGTATAGGTGGCATAAATCCGTATTAATCCAGTAAATAAAGCTGTGTTTAGTAAAACACTTAAATTTGTGTGACATACACGTATATTTAAATCCATTCAAAACCACCGATTATACAAGGCGTAATTTCCTTACTGGTAGTATTTATTAAAGCCAGTTTGAAAAGATAATTAGTTAACTCCTGACGAAAAAGTACAATTGGCCAGCTAAAAAAAAGGAAGATGTTTTCCTGCTTTTTAGCTGGGGTGGAAGTTTTTTGCCCATTTTTGGTGCCGATACTTACTCGTCAGTAAATGGCAAAGTATGGAACAGAGTAACAATAGAAATCCGCAATACCCGGAGGTTTGGGCTGGGTTGGAATGTACAGTTAACCGGGTAGGTGATGAATATATGGACCAAATGCAACTTAACGGGCATGCTTACCGGGAAGAAGATATTGCTTTATTTGGAGCTATCGGCGTAAAAAAAATGCGGTACCCGTTGCTTTGGGAATTAACCGCGCCTAATGGACCTGCTACCGCCGACTGGAGCTGGGGAGACCGACGCTTAAAGCTACTGCAGGAACATAATATTACGCCCATACTGGGGCTGGTACATCATGGCAGTGGTCCACAACATACTAATCTGGCAGATCCAGCTTTTCCGGAAGGAGTGGCTGAATATGCCCGGGCTGTAGCCGAACGCTACCCGTGGGTAGAATACTTTACACCAGTTAATGAACCGTGGACCACTGCCCGATTTAGTGGCTTATATGGCGTTTGGTATCCACACGGCCGGGATGGGTATACGTTTGGATTAACCTTATTGCACCAATGTAAGGCTACGGTCCTGGCCATGCGGGCTATACGGGAAATAATTCCGCACGCCAAATTAGTTCAAACGGAAGATTTAGGTAAAACCTATAGTACCCCTTTACTAGCTTACCAGGCGGCGGCGGATAATGACCGGAGGTGGGTTAGCTTAGATTTATTAACCGGAAAACTAACGCCGGAACATACCATGTGGAAGTATTTTGTTGCGCATGGCATTCCTGAAGCCGATTTACAATGGTTCAGGGATAATCCTTGTCCGCCCGACATTATTGGTATTAATCATTACCCTACCAGTGAGCGGTACCTGGATGAAAAATTGGAAGGTTATCCGGAATGGTCGCATGGGGGTAATGGCATTCATCAATATGCCGATGTGGAGGCATTACGGGTAAAGACTGAGGATCCAGCCGGGTTTTATTCTGGTCATAAAGTATTGTTGCAGGAAACTTGGGAGCGGTATGGTTTGCCTATTTCCGTAACCGAAGTGCATATATGCGGGGCAAGGGAAGAGCAGGTACAATGGTTTAAACACGTGTGGGATTCTTGTACTGAACTTAAAAGGAATGGGGTAAATATAGTAGGAGTGGCGGCCTGGTCTTTATTAGGTACTTTTGATTGGGTAAACCTGGTAACACGTGCTGACGGATTTTACGAACCGGGCGTATTTGATGTTCGTGGACCTAGTCCCCGACCTACGGCTTTGGCTAAAATGTTGACTAAACTGGCAACCGGACAAAACTATGAACATGCTTTATTTCATTTGCCTGGTTGGTGGCAGCGGCCCGATAGGTTCTTTTATCCTTTTACAGATGAATCCCGGCAGGAACATTCAGAGATATTTTTACGCCGGGAGGAGAGCAGGTTTGGGAGAGGAACAAAAGCTTACTGGCGCCTGAACTGGAATCCCATTTTTGAAACAGAAACGATTCCGGATGGTGATGGGTTAACTGAACAGGAAGTCCATCACCTGGAAAATACCACTCAACCCATTTTAATAACTGGGGCAACTGGTACGTTAGGCAGTGCATTTGCCCGTATCTGCAGCGACCGCCATATTCCTTACCGGTTATTGGGGCGCAAACAAATGAATATAACCGACCCCTTCTCCATTGAGCGGGCAATCAATTATTATAATCCCTGGGCGGTAATAAATGCGGCTGGTTATGTAAAAGTCGATGATGCCGAAGATGATCCGGAAAATTGCCACCTGGTAAATACGCATGGGGCCCTGTTGCTGGCCGCAGCTTGCCAGAAAAGGGGAGTACAATATTTAACGTTTTCCTCTGATTTGGTTTTTGATGGTTTAAAACAACAACCCTACACCGAAAGTGACCCGGTGAACCCTATAAATGTGTATGGACAAAGCAAGGCGAATGCTGAAAAGTTTGTGCTGGATATGTACCCGCAGGCTCTAATTGTCCGGACCAGTTCCTTTTTTGGACCCTGGGATGATTCTAATTTTCTGACTATGATGTTAAACCAGTTAAGTAAAGGAAATACCTTTCTGGCGCCGGAGGATATAATTGTTTCGCCTACCTACGTGCCGGATCTGGTAAATGCTTGCCTGGATTTATTGGTGGATGAAGAATCTGGTATTTGGCATTTAAGCAATGAAGGTGAAATATCCTGGGCCGATTTAGCCCGAAGAGGAGCCGAAATTGCCGGATTAAGTCCGCAACTGGTACAAGGCTTTGTCGCCAATGAACTGCAGGGACTACAGGCTAAACGACCCCGTTATAGTGCCTTAATCAGCGAACGAGGGCAATTGTTGCCGGCTTTGGAAGATGCCTTGATCCGTTATGTAAACCGCATTAAAATCTCTAAAAGAATAGCATTAAGTATTTAGTTTATATTTTTAATTTTATTGAAAAGCCGGCAACCTTTATTGGTGACCGGCTTTTTAGCTTTTATATTTTATCATTTTTGAAAACAAGCATTAAACAATATTTAACTACTGAATTCGCTATATTTACGTTTTAGTATTGTTTTAGGAGAAGACCTTTCATTATGTTATTAATCTGGAGGCTTTTTTAAAAACAGATATGTTCCTTAACAAGAATGTGTTAATTATTAGAGATACAATTGTTAAACTGTAGTTTAAAATCACCTGATTTTTAATTCAAACCGGGCTTAGATGGCAAAAGAAAAAGAGAGAATAAAGAAAACCGTTACTATTCAAAACCGGCGTGCTTCTTACGAATATTCGTTTATAAATAAATATATTGCAGGAATTATGTTAACCGGAACCGAGATAAAATCTATTCGGGAAGGTAATGTAAACTTAACGGATGGTTTTTGTACCTTCCTTAATGGAGAACTTTTCCTGAACCAGGTTAATATTGCCAAGTTTACCGAGGGTACCTATAACAACCATGAACCTACCCGAACCCGCAAATTATTATTAAATAAACGCGAGCTGAACCAACTGGAAAAGAAACTGCAGGAGCAAGGCTTAACCGTAATACCAATAAAGTTGTTTATCAATGATCGGGGTTTTGCTAAAGTAGAAATAGCCCTGGCTAAAGGTAAGAAACTGTTCGATAAGCGGGAAGATATTAAAGAGCGGGATGTTAAACGGGAAATGCAACGGGATCGGTTTTAGGGCTTTTATATAAGCAAATAATAAATTATAAATTAAAATAAGTAATTATTAAATTTTGTTAGGCAAAAGCAATTCTACCAGTTAGGTAGTTGTATTAGAAGCCTATCAGTAATAAAGAAAGTAGTGGATTTTGGAATTTGTGCTTTAAGCCATGTGCCGGTTAGGAATGAGCCATCTGATAAAAGTGAACTGGTAACCGAATTGTTTTTTGGTGAATGTTATTCCCTGATAAATGTGCAGGGTAATTGGTTCCAGGTCCGAATGGCAGGTGATGGCTACGAAGGGTGGATTGATTTTAAACAGCATACACCCGTAAGTGCAACCTATTTTCAGGAATGGAAAGGACAGGCTCATCCCCGTTCCATTGATGTGGTGCAAACCGTAAGTAATTCCCAAACCAGAATTCCCATATTAATGGGCAGTACCTTGCCCTTTTTTGATGGCATCAATATCCGGGTAGGAGAGCAACGTTATATTTACAATGGCAGAGCATCCAACCCTAATTTACCTAATACAGCAAACTTCTTAACTAAAATTGCCTTAAACTATCTCAAAGCTCCGTATGTGTGGGGTGGTCGGTCTATTTTTGGTTTGGATTGTTCGGGCTTTGTGCAACAGGTTTATGGTATTTGCGGGTACCAATTGCCTCGTGATGCCTGGCAACAAGTATCGCATGGCGAGGAGGTTCATTTTGCCGCCTTAACGCAGCCCGGTGATCTTGCCTTTTTTGATAATGCAGAAGGCCGTATTATTCATGTGGGCCTTCTTTTAGAAAACAGCCAGATTATCCATGCCCACGGTGAGGTACGTATTGATCCGCTAGACCACCAGGGAATATTTAATACTACCCGCAGACGCTACTCTCATAATTTACGCATAATAAAGCGGTTATTGCCTTAAAAACTTATTGTTTCAACCTAATTTATTTTTCATGTTTCTAACTTTGATGCTTTCGCAGACGTCCGCGCGATTTGGTTATCATATCTAAAAAATAAACTTAGAATATTGCTGGTTAATATTTTATTTTTGTTAAGGCCGTCACCGCAATTGCTTTGAATAAAAAAAATACGTATGTTAGTACAAGTTAAGGTTCTATGGATCAGAAAGTACTCATACTTAATCAAGACTATTCGGCATTTGCCTTATGTAGCATTCAAAAGGCTTTTGTTCTTTTATATTTAGAGAAGGCCGAAATGGTTCATAGGTCAGAAACAGGTTTTATCCGGACAATCAGTCAAAACTTTCCTATCCCTTCTATTATCCGCTTACACCGATATGTGCATGTTCCTTATAAAGGTATTTCGTTAAGTCGTCATAATATCATGCGGCGCGATCAGTATCAATGTCTCTATTGTGGTTCAACTAAAAATTTAACCCTCGATCATATGGTTCCCCGGTCCAAAGGTGGTGGGTCTAGCTGGACAAATTTAGTAACGGCCTGCATGCGCTGTAATACAAAAAAAGGAGACCGCACCCCTGAGGAGGCAGGATTAATTTTAAAGCAGAAGCCCAAACGGCCTTCTTTAGTAGCCTTTCTGGCCGCTAATGCTGGTGCTTATGATCAAAACTGGGCTACCTATCTGAAGGTGAAAGCCTAAATTAATGGGCTTCCGGGGCTACCAAGTTTAAATTGTTAATCTGCAATCACTTATTAATCAATAGTTTTATTTTATAAAAAATAATTCGTAACTTCGCCGCCTGTTCAAACTGAATAGCTTTGCTTCAGACTGAAGTAAAGAATGTTTAACTTAAAAAGACTGGTGGCCTGGCTCGACTTCCGGTTCTTATTCAGAGCTACTTATAATATGAGTGCAAACGATAATTTTGACTGGGACAAATTTGAATCTCAGAAATTTGGCGGTGCTTATTCTAAAGATGAGCGTGCCCAATTAGAAAAAATGTATGAGGACACCCTCACTACAGTTCAGGAAGAAGAAGTAATCACCGGTACTGTAGTAGGTATCACCGATCGTGACGTTATCCTGAATATCGGCTTTAAATCTGATGGTTTAGTTCCTATTTCGGAATTCCGCGACCAGCCAGATCTTAAAATCGGCGATGAGGTAGAAGTTTTCATAGAAGATCAGGAAGATCCAAATGGCCAGTTAATTCTTTCCCGTAAAAAAGCTAAAATTGTTAAAGCTTGGGATATTATTTATAGCGCATTGGATAACGATACTGTACTGGAAGGTATGGTTAAACGTCGGACTAAAGGTGGTTTAATAATTGACCTTTATGGCGTTGAAGCTTTCTTACCTGGTTCACAAATAGACGTTAAGCCAATCCGCGACTTCGACGTATTTGTTGGTAAGAAAATGGAAGTGAAAGTAGTTAAAATAAATGCTGCTTTCGATAACGTAGTTGTATCTCACAAAGTCCTGATCGAGAAAGATCTGGAGCAACAACGTCAAGGTATCCTAACCAACTTAGAAAAAGGTCAGGTATTAGAAGGTGTTATCAAGAACATGACCAACTTCGGTGTATTCATCGACTTAGGAGGTGTAGATGGCTTGTTACACATCACCGATATTTCATGGGGACGTATCAACCACCCAGAAGAAGTATTAAAATTAGATCAGAAAGTTAACGTAGTAGTTCTTGATTTCGACGAAGACAAGAAACGTATTTCTTTAGGTATGAAGCAATTAACGCCTCATCCTTGGGATGCACTTCCTGCTGATGTTGAAGTTGGTTCACGCGTTAAAGGTAAAATCGTTAATGTAGCTGATTACGGCGCTTTCTTAGAAATTGCTGCAGGCGTTGAAGGTTTAATCCACGTTTCTGAAATGTCTTGGTCACAACACTTACGTAACCCACAAGACTTCATCAAACAAGGTGACGAAATTGAGGCAGTTGTTTTAACTTTAGACCGCGATGAGCGCAAAATGTCTTTAGGTATCAAACAATTAACGGAAGATCCTTGGACTAAAACTGATGTATTAACTAAATATGCGGTAGGTACTAAACACACAGGTGTGGTTCGTAACTTAACCAACTTTGGTTTATTCATTGAGTTAGAAGAAGGCGTTGATGGTTTAGTACACGTTTCTGACCTTTCTTGGACTAAGAAAATTAAGCACCCATCGGAGTTTGTTAAAGTAGGTGAAAACCTGGATGTAGTGGTATTAGAGTTAGACGCTCCTAATCGTCGTTTAGCTTTAGGTCACAAACAACTGGAAGAAAACCCTTGGGATACTTTTGCTACCCTATTTAGCGTAGGTTCTGTACATAAAGCTACTATTTTAGAGAAATCTGATAAAGGAGCCGTATTAGAGTTACCTTATGGTATTGAAGGATTTGCTTATCCTAAAACTTTAGTTAAAGAAGACGGCGCTACTGCTGAAGCTGGTGAAAACTTAGACTTCAAAGTAATGGAGTTCTCTAAAGATGATCGTAAGATCGTTCTTTCACACACTAATGTTTACGCTGATCCGAAAGAAGATGCTTCTAAAGCAGATAAATTCACGAAGAAAAAGCCAACGGGTGATGTTAAGAAAGACGCTAAAACCGATAACAAGAAGAAAGCTGATCCAGAGCGTTCTACTTTAGGTGATTTAGATGCTCTTTCTGCTCTGAGAGAACAAATGATGAGCAATGAAAAACAAGCTAAAGACGATGCAGCAGCTGAGTAATTAGTTTAAATATTTTACTGGAAAGCCTTGAAGAAATTCAAGGCTTTTTTTTTCCTAAAGTGTAGGTTCAGGTGGGTTGTGTATCAGGTTGTTAGTAGTAAAGCTAAGCTTCGGTAAAGAAATTCAAGAAAAAAACATCATTTTTTTAGGCAGAGGCTTTGCATAATATCGATTTCTATGTATGTTTGCACTCCCAATCACGGTAGCGTGGCCGAGTGGCTAGGCAGAGGTCTGCAAAACCTCGTACAGCGGTTCGAATCCGCTCGCTACCTCTCCCTGAAATCCCTGGCTTTGTAAAGAGTCAGGGATTTTGTTTTCTAGCTAAACTGCAATTCTCCTCAGTACTTTCTGAAAAGACCTTGATACGTATATTTACGTCATTGAAAATAATAAATAAGGTTAAATACGTATTTTAAGGTAATTGCTGTTTTGGACGCGCTGTACGAGGTTTCTTAAAATCTTTTTATTTAGCGATACGTATTACAAACACATTTAAATCTTAAAAAAAACGTACTTCTTCAGCTTAGATAGAAGTGGAATCCCCCTGAATACTTAATATCAAACCATAATTCTGAACCATTAGTAGTGGATTATAAACTATTATTTCTGGTAATACTGGTTTATCTATATAGATAAATTATTTATGATAACGCTGCTTATGAGCAAAAAAGCAAACGAGCCTAAAACTACTGGAAAAAAAGAGACCCTTGTCCCGAAAGGCATCTTAATTGCAATTGGAGGTAAAGAAGATAAAGGCCTGGACGAAGAGAATGAAAAAAAGCGCAATGAAAATTTCATTCAGATGGAAATCTTAGAAAGGTTTTGTCAAGAGTTAAAAGGTAAAAATCCTTTGGTAGCAGTTATTCCTACTGCCTCCTCGGTTCCTGAAGAAGCTGGACAGGATTATGTTGATGCTTTTGGAAAATTAGGGCGGAGTAATGTTAAATTAATCGATATCCGGGAACGGGCCGATGTTACCAATCCGGAATATTTGGATTTGGTAAGAAAAGCGGATGGTGTCATGTTTACCGGTGGCGATCAGTTACGCTTAACTGCCATTTTGGGTGGTTCGGAGTTCCTGCTCATACTAAAGCAGCGATATATTCAGGAGCAAATAGTTATAGCAGGTACCAGTGCAGGGGCCGCCGCCATGTCTGCGGGCATGATTTATGAAGGACAAGAGTTACAAGGCATGTTAAAAGGTGATGTTAAACTTACTACAGGCCTAGACTTTTTGAAAAATGTTGCTATTGATACCCATTTTATAACCCGTGGCCGAATGGTAAGAATGGCACACTTATTAGCTACCAATCCGGGTTGTATCGGAATAGGTTTAGAAGAAGATACCGGTATTGTAGTTAAAGGTGGAAAGGAAGCCGAAGTAATTGGTAGTGGCTTAATTGTTATTATGGATGCCCGCGGGTGTACCTCAACAAATATTCATGAAGCTAATAATGGCGAACCAGTAACTATCCGAAACATGGTAGTTCATTTATTGGGTAAAGGAGATTGTTTTAATTTGCCAGAGTTTAACCCTCTTTATACGTATTAAGAAAAACTATTTTAGGTTGATAAATAAATGGAAATTGTAGATTTACGTATCATGCGTGGACCAAATTACTGGTCTGTAAAGCATCCCAAAATAATAGTTCTCAAACTAGATCTTGAAAACTATGCCGGTACTTTAACCAGCGATATAGAAGGGTTTTATGTACGATTAAAGAAAATGTTTCCAAGTTTGCAGGATCATCGGTCGGCAGAAGGAGTGGAGGGTGGTTTTTTCCGTGCCGTGCGTAGGGGGACTAAATTAAGCCATGTGGTAGAACATGTAGCCCTTGAGTTGCAGACACTGGCTGGTATGGAGTGTGGATTTGGACGTACTTACCCGGCTCCGCAGGAAGGTATAGATTACGTAATTTTTTCTTACTCAGAAGAACGGGCCGGTGAATATGCTGCTACAGCCGCAATAAAAATAGTGGAAGCCCTGGCTAAAGACGCCAAAATCAATGTAAAAAAAGTTATTGATAGGTTGCATCAGATTCGGGAAGATGAACATATCGGGCCCAGTACCTATTCTATTGTTTCGGAAGCAGTAAGTCGGGGCATACCTTATCTCCGTTTAAATAAATACTCCTTAATCCAACTGGGTTACGGTGTAAATCAAAAACGCATACAAGCTACTATGACTTGCCGGACAGCCGCTTTTGCGGTGGAACTGGCAGGCGATAAGAATGCTACAAAAGATATGCTGGCTGAAGCGGGGGTACCAGTGCCCAAAGGTACCATTGTGTACGATTTAGACGAATTGAAACAGGCTACCAAAGAATTTGGATATCCATTGGTAACCAAGCCACTTGATGGAAACCATGGTAAAGGAGCTAGTATAAACATTAAAAACTGGAAGGAAGCTCAAAGAGGATTTGTTGAAGCCCGTAAATATTCAAGTGGCATAATTGTAGAGCAATTCATAGAAGGTTTCGATTTCAGGTTATTGGTAGTAAACAAGAAGTTTGTAGCTGCGGCAAAACGAACTCCGGCTATGGTTATCGGAGATGGCGTTTCCACTATCCAGCAATTAATTGAAAAAGTAAATAAAGATCCGCGTAGGGGAGTAGGCCATGAAAAGGAACTAACCCAAATTAAGGTAGATAAATTTACCAGAGCTATTTTAAAAGGTAAGAATTTGACTTTAAAATCGGTTTTAAAAGCGGGTGAAATTTTATACTTAAAAAGCACAGCTAATATCAGTACCGGAGGTACGGCTACCGATGTTACCGATATAATTGACCCGTATAATGTTTTAATGGCTGAGCGAATAGCTGGTATTATCGGTCTTGATATTTGCGGAATAGATGTAATGACAACCGACATTGCCATTCCTTTGAACGAAGCCCGGGGGGCTGTATTAGAAGTAAATGCCGCTCCGGGTTTCCGGATGCACATTGCTCCAACAGAAGGCCTGCCTCGTAACGTAGCCGAACCGGTAATTGATATGCTATTCCCACAGGGTTGCCCGGCTCGGATTCCCATTATTGCTATTACCGGTACCAACGGGAAAACCACCACCACTCGCTTAACCGCCCATATTGTAAAATCAACTGGTTACCGGGTAGGTTATACCACAACCGATGGTATTTATATCCAAGATAAAATGCTGGAAAAAGGCGATACTACCGGGGCCAAAAGTACCGAGTTTGTATTGAAAGATCCAACGGTAAATTTCGCAGTATTGGAATGTGCCCGGGGCGGCATGTTGCGTTCTGGTTTAGGCTTTGAACAATGTGATGTAGGAATTGTGACCAATGTGGCAGCCGACCATTTAGGTTTACGGGATATAAATACTGTTGAGGATATGGCCAATGTGAAGGCCGTTGTTCCAAGGAGTGTTAAAAAAGATGGTTATGCTATTTTGAATGCCGATGATGATCTGGTATATAAAATGGCAAAAGATTTAGAATGCAATGTGGCCTTCTTCAGCTTAGACGAAACCAACACCCGCATTCTAAAACATATTGCCAAAGGTGGCTTAGCTGCCGTTTTGGAAAATGGCTACATTTCTATTTTTAAAAATAGTTACAAAATACGGGTAGACCGCGTAGCAGATGTACCCCTTACTTTCGGGGGACGTGCTAAATTCAATATAGAAAATGTATTAGCGGCTACTTTAGCCGCTTATGTCTCTCATATTCCTATTGAAGATATTAAAATGGCCTTGCGCACATTTATACCTTCGGCTGCTAAAACACCGGGCCGTATGAATCTATTCCAGTTCCCGAATTTCGAAGTAATAGTGGATTATGCGCATAATGCAGCAGGATTGAAAGCCATTGGTGAATTTATTAAAACTTCGGATGCAAATTGTAAAGTTGGTATTATAGCTGGAGTAGGAGACCGTCGGGAACAGGATACCCGTGAATTAGGAGCTATGGCGGCGGATATATTTGATGAAATAATTATCAGGCAGGATAGTGATACCAGGGGTGCCGATCCAAAAGAAATTAATAAAGTAATTAAGGAAGGAATAAGCCAGGTTGATCCGGATAAAACTGTTATTGAAATTCCGGAAGAAGCCCGGGCTATTGCGCATGCGCTCGAAAATGCTTCCCGGGGCTGTTTGATTACTATTTTCTCGGAAGATGTAACCGAAGCTATTAAAATGGTAGAAAATTTTAAAACTATCCAAGACAGAAGGGTTCTAGTAGATTAAACTGATTTATAAAAACAGCTAGACGTAAAACAATAAAGGCCGGAAATTTCCGGCCTTTATTGTTTTACGTCTAGCTATCTTAATTCAGATTTTTGCCTGTTATTTTAATACAAAGGTGGTTTTACCTATTATATAACCATCTGAATATAATTCAATGGTGTGCTGTCCTTTTTTGTATGGAGCACCTTTGGAGTAAATAAAGGTGACATTTTGTTGGGAATTATCGAATACTAAATCCCGCTTGGCTGTGTAAAAGGTTTCTTCACCGTTCAGTAAAAAAGAACCTGAACCGGTTTGTAAATTATACAGCGCTGCTCCATCTGGTTCTATTAGGCGCATTAAAATTTCCTTAGTTTCTTTAGGAGCTACTTCGTTTTTAGCCAGGTTAAACGAAATTTTTATTTTGTCTACACGCTTTGCTTTGTATTCTGCCTCATCATCTTCTTTTTCCTTACCCCGATTATTTATAATATTAACCTCTATTCTTTCGGCTTCTAACCGGGAGGCAAGGGCTACTTTTTCAGCCAAACTCTGATTGTTAGATTTTAATGTACTGATTGTATCAGACAGCTCATTCTGTTTAGTTTTAAGCTGGGTATTTTCACCAAATAAAACTTCGTTATCTTCTTTAAGCTTGGCTATTTCTTCATCTTTCTTGCGCAACTGATTCTCAAAGTTTGCGGCGCGTTGTTTGTATAAGCGTTGGTCGGCCAGGCTAAAGCTCGAATTGCGGAAAGATTGTAGTTTCAATAAATCAGCATTTACGGCCGCAATTTTAGCTTCCAAAGAATCATTAGAAAGGCCCATTGATTGTAGCTCCTCACTTTGGCGCTCGAAATCTGCCTTTAAGGCTTCGTAAACTTTAATCTGATTTTCTAACTCACTGTTTTTTACTTTAATAACTTCTTCTTGCTGCTCCACCTTTTCGGTTTTCTGGTGCTGCATATAAAACAAAATTCCATTAATGCTTAGAAGCACTATGATAAGCCCAATAATTAATAATTTGCGGTTATTATTACGATTTGGTTCGTTATCTGACATAAGTTAAATTTTTGTTTGCTTCGAATATAAATAATCCTCTATTAATGAACAAGAAATAAATAATTTAGCAGGCCATTTTTACGCATTGGTTGTAAATCCTTTCACTACTTATTAATAAATATTTTACTTTTGCTTTGAACATCGTATTGGATGCTAAAGTACAACTGTACTTTTTTGAAATCTAATTAAATTTTAAACATGTTGGAAATACCCAAACTTGCTCATACAACATCTGGTAACTTTTTTTTAATGGCTGGCCCTTGTGCCATCGAAGGCGAAGAAATGGCTTTGGCAATAGCTGAACGCATTAAGAATATAACGGATAAACTACAAATTCCTTATATTTTTAAAGGGTCTTACCGCAAAGCGAACCGATCCCGGATTGATTCTTTTACGGGAATTGGTGACGAAAAGGCTTTGAAAATATTACAAAAAGTAAGTCAGGAATTTGATGTTCCTACTATTACTGATATTCATGAAGCTCACGAAGCAGCTATGGCGGCCGAATATGTGGATGTATTGCAGATACCAGCTTTTTTATGCCGGCAAACAGATTTATTAGTAGCCGCTGCCCAAACTGGTAAAACTATCAGCGTTAAAAAAGGACAATTTTTATCGGGTGAGGCCATGCGCTTTGCGGTAGATAAAATAAAAGAATCAGGTAATGACAAAGTTATTTTAACGGATAGGGGCAACTCTTTTGGTTACTCAGATTTAGTGGTTGATTACCGGAACATTGTAGCCATGAAAGGACATGGCGTGCCCGTTGTAATGGATGTAACACATTCTTTGCAACAACCTAATCAAACTTCAGGAGTTACAGGTGGCAAGCCTGCCTTAATTGAAACAATTGCTAAAGCGGCTATTGCCGTTGGCGCCGATGGCATTTTTATCGAAACGCATCCTGTACCAAGCCAGGCAAAATCCGATGGGGCCAATATGTTGCCTTTAGATCAGCTGGAAGGTTTGTTAGAAAAATTACTTAGAATCCGGCAGGCAATTATTTAATAATAAATAGTAAAATGCTGCTTTGGCTGCTTTTTACGAAAGAATATTAACCCAATCTGGAAAAGGTCTATAGAAATGGTTACGGCAGGATGCTGGCAAATTTCTTTCCAGGCCTTTTCCATTTCCTCTGACCAATAAATATCATCGAATACCAGCACACTATTTTCATTGCTCTTTTCCAGGCACCAGTGAAAGTAACGCATAGTGGGTTCATACCGATGATTTCCATCAAAAAAAACAAAATCTATTGATTTGGTGGAATTAATTACTTCTGGTAATGTATGATCTATATTCCCTGTTATTACTTGTATAGGGGATAGCTGGAGTTTAGTGAAATTTTGTTGCGCTTCTTTTACTAAGTTTGGGCAACCTTCTAACGTATAAATCTTAGCTTTTTTTCGGGCAGCAGCAAGATAGGCTGTTGTTAATCCCAGCGAAGTCCCTAATTCTATAATTACAGAAGGTTGAAAATAATTTACCAGCCGAAATAATAATTGCGCATACTTGGTTGGCTTGGCCGATTTTAAGGCAATTTCTTTTATCTTCCTTTTTGGACCTGAATTTGATCTGGAGCCAGCGCCAAAATCAGTGACAGAAATAATGGTTTCATTCTGGAGCAATTCTTCCCGGATAGCTTCTATTTTGCTATAGGCTTCAAATTCTCCATCATGGCAAATTACCTGATTGTATAAATCAAAAACAAAAGGGGAATGTACCCCATGTAACCGAAAGGACTTTAAGCGGTAAATAAGATACTTGTAAGCGAAACGGATTAATTGCACAAAGGCAAATATAGGATTAATTAAGTTTGTAAGGAACTATAAGAACAAACTCCGGAATTACTACCTGAATCTGCTTTCCATCAACTAAGCGTTCCATTAAATAAGTACCTCGCATTTTACCAATTCCGGTTTTTAAATTGCATCCGGATACATACTCATGCGATTCCCCCGGTTCTAAAACAGGTTGTTGCCCTACAACACCTTCGCCTTCCACTTCCCGTACAACTCCGTTAGTATCATGAATAAACCAGTGGCGGCGTAGTAATTTTACTGTAAATTCACTATTGTTCTCTATATTAATCTTATAGGCAAAAACAAAGTGCTGCTGGGCCGGGCTGGAATAGTCAGGTAGGTAGTTTGTTGTTACCGTTACAGTAACACCTTGTGTGGTTGTTGTTTCCATGGTGCTGCAGTTTTACTCGTATTAACAGCCAATTTTAACTAATAGTTTTGGTTTCACAAGTATTTACGATAAAAAAACTTTTAATTGTTACCTAAATTCTAAAATAAAATTATGGCCGTAAAAATAGAAGAAAGTTGGCATCAAGTATTAAAGGACGAATTTGAAAAAGAATATTTTAAAGAGTTAATAGAGTTTGTAAAGTCAGAATATGCCACTCAGCAGGTGTTTCCTCCTGGAAATCTAATTTTTCATGCCTTTGAAAAAACACCATTTGACCAGGTAAAGGTAGTTTTAATTGGGCAGGATCCATATCATGGTCCTAATCAGGCGCACGGTTTGGCATTCTCGGTACAGGAAGGCGTTACCCCACCACCTTCCCTTCGAAACATTTTTAAAGAAATTAAAGAGGATGTAGGTAAACCCATTCCAAAATCCGGCAACCTGGAGCATTGGGCAGACCAGGGAGTACTTTTACTTAATGCTACTTTAACTGTTCGGGCAAATACGGCTGGGTCTCACCAAAAAAAGGGCTGGGAAGAATTTACGGATGCCGCTATAAGAGCTTTGTCAGAGAAGAAACAGGGCTTGGTATTTTTACTTTGGGGAGCCTATGCCCAAAAAAAGGGAGCCATTATAGATACCAGTAAACACCATGTTCTGCAGGCAGCTCATCCGTCTCCTTTTGCAGCAGATAAAGGATTCTTTGGTTGCAGGCATTTTAGTAAAACCAATGCTTATTTACGGGAGCAGGGCCAGCCTGAAATAAATTGGTAAAACAGGCAATGGTGCCTTTTATTTTTAATTTGATGAATCCTAATTAGTAGTACCCTTAAACTAAAAGAAGCACCTTACACAGGTGCTTCTTTTAGTTACATAAATAATTTTAGTTAGTTACCTTATTATGTTAAAGATCCTGTTCCATCTTATTTTGCCAGTTACGCCACCATTTGGATTGGCTGACATCCAGATTAAAACAGCCTTTCCTACAATATGGTCTTCTGGTACCAACCCCCAGAACCGAGAATCTAATGAATTATGACGGTTATCGCCCATCATAAAATAATAATTTTGTTTAAAGGTATAAGATTGTTGCTCCTTGCCTTCTATAAAAAGTTTATCACCCTTTAGTTCCACGTTTTGATTATCTTCATATTTGCGGATTATGGTTTCGTATAAAGGGATAGTTAAAGAATCTAACTGAATAGTTTCTCCTTTTTTAGGTAGATAAATTGGGCCATAGTTATCTTTATTCCATTTAAACCGGGAAGGTAAATTAGGGTAAACCTGCGGGTCGGCAACGCCAGCAGAATCTTTCCAGACTTTTACAGAGCTTATAAATTCTAAACTGCTTAATTCTTTGGCAATGGCCGGAGTGGTGTAAGCGTAGTAACCTCCTTGCACGGCACCATATTCAGAAATACTTTTATCTGTAAATACTTTATCTGTAATGGCATCTTTAGCGGTTATCAGGTACAGGTACTGCATTTGCACCGGATCTTCGGCCCGTTTTCCGTTCACATACACCTGCATATCTCTGATCTCTATCTTATCACCAGCAATACCAATGCAGCGTTTGATATAGTTAGTCCGCAAGTCAACGGGGTGATGGTCTTCAGGTGGGTAATTGAAAACTACTACATCGTTATTTTTAATGGAAGAAAAACCAGGAAAGCGGAATTGTTTTAGTTGTATGGCTTCAGAATAAGAAGGTATATCCGTTCCCCAGATGGTTTGATGGGTAAGTGGCACCTGTAAAGGGGTTTTAGGAGTGCGCGGGCCATAATGTAATTTACTTACAAATAAGTAATCGCCAACTAACAGCGATTTTTCCATGGAAGGAGTTGGTATTACATAAGCCTCAAAAGTAGCCCACCGAATTAGCGTGGCCGCCACTACTGCAAATAAAATAGCATCACCCCATTCCCGGAAAAAGCCTTTAGGTGCTTTGGGTTGAGTGCTGGCGGTTGTATTCTTGTTTCTGAATTTTAATTTCATAAGAGCAATTGTTGTCTTTATAAATTAAGCAAGTCTTTCATGCCATAAACGCCTTGCTTACCGGGTAACCACTCAGCTGCCATAACAGCACCTTCGGCAAACCCAATCCGGCTGTGGGCATTGTGACTTAATTGTATGGTATCATGTTCTGAGGTGTACCGTACTTCATGTAAACCTACAACATCGCCAATACGTTCGGAAATAATATTTAATTCATTATCACCAGCCGCGGGTGCATCATTTACCCATTTTTCTTTCCAGGAATAGTGTTCCAATATACCCTCGGCCGTAGAAATTCCCGTACCACTAGGTTTATCAGCTTTCTGAGTATGATGGACTTCTATTACCTCCACTTTAAAATCTTGGTAAGCCTGCATTTTGGAGGCAATATATTCATTAAAATGGAAAAATAAATTTACGCCTACACTATAGTTAGATGCATAAAAGAACGACCCACCGGTTTCCTGCACCATTTGCCTGATTTCCGGTAAATGTTCCAGCCAACCTGTGGACCCGCAAACAACCGGTATTTTATTGGCTAAGCAGGCTTTAATATTGGCAGGTGCAGATTCGGGGTGGGTAAATTCGATGGCTACATCAGTATTGGAGGAGTTGTATTGCTGGAGGCTATCCCGGTTATTCAGGTCAATAATTCCAGCAATTTGATGTCCTTTTTGTAAAGCAATGTTTTCAATGGTTTTACCCATTTTGCCGTAGCCAATTAAAAGAATACGCATTATTTTCTATAGTTTAAGCTAAAAGTAAGAACAGGAGTGAAGGTATTGGTAGTAGCCATTCGTAAAATATCGGGCTGAACTTTTAAAGTCAGCTCATCATTTACATTAAATCCTTTTAAGTGAGCATCGACGTAAGCCTCGGCAACATTTAGACCGTAAGCTACTAATGAGTAAAAAATGGAATAATCCCGCCACCGGCGGTGGGTATCACGGGCTCTTTGCAATACCCTAACAGCGTTGGTAGAATCAGTAGCCGCCAACCGGATGGAGTAACGGTCTATATTATTGGTTTTGTCTCTATCTGTCCGCACATTAACGGCCTTATTATATTGCTGATATTCCTGATGATTGAATCGAATGGCGTAAGCCAGCCCCGCACCAGCGGCATAAATAATAGGGACTTTCCAGTAATCACGGTTATAAACCTGACCAGCTCCAGGAATAATGGCAGAAAATAAGGCGGCCTTTCCTGGTTTGCTCCAGCCTTCCTGGTCTTTAACCGGTGTGTCCCCAGGCCGCCTGATTACTGTTGAATCTTTTCCGGCAGTTACCAACTGGGCTACCCCTTCAAGTTGAAAAAAAAAGAAAAGGAAAATAAAACCAACAATAATTTTATTCAATAAACGAATCATTAGGAATAGTTAAGTATTTCCAGAATTCTGTTTAAATCATCTACCGATAAAAAAGGTATCTTAATTTCTCCTTTTCCTCTATTGTTGGATTTTACCTGAATTTTAGTGCCAAAATACGTAGACAGCCGCGACTCCACATGTTTTATTTCACCTGAATATTTCCCGCCTTCGGCTGGTTTCGCCGGCTTTGTTGAGTTTTGCTGCTTGCTAAGATTACGAACGAGTTCTTCTACTTTGCGCACCGATAATTCTTCAGCAACGGCTTTATAGAATACCTCTAACTGTAAATCTACGTTTTCAATATTAATCAGGGCACGGGCATGGCCCATGCTAATTTTGTTATCGCGGATGGCAATCTGAATATCGGGCGGAAGTTTTAGCAGACGCAGGTAATTGGTAATAGTAGTTCTTTTTTTACCTACCCGGTCACCTAATTCCTCTTGTCGTAAGTTACATTCGCTAAGCAGGCGCTGGTAGCTTAAAGCAATTTCAATGGCATTTAAATTTTCCCGCTGAATGTTTTCAATTAGCGCCATTTCCAGCATCTGCTGGTCATTTGCTTTCCGGATATAGGCCGGAATGGCTTCCAGACCCGCTAATTTAGAAGCCTGATACCTGCGTTCTCCCGATATTAACTGAAAAGTAGCATCATCCAGTTGCCTTACTGTAATAGGCTGAATAATACCCTGCGTTTTGATAGATTCAGAAAGCTCTTCTAATGCGTCTTGATCAAAATGCGTTCTGGGTTGAAACGGGTTGGTAACAATTTGATGCAGGGGGATTTCGGCAATGGTATTAACCGGATTGGCCGGAACCGCTACTGTTTTACTACCTTCTATTAAAGCTCCTAAACCTCTACCTAATCCGCTTTTTCTTTTAGCTAAATTTTTATTATCTGACATTTAAAATTTTAATTATTGCGGCTGCAGAATGCCATTCTTTTCCACTATTTCCCGGGCCAGGTTCAAATAACTGATAGCCCCCTTGCTGTCGGCATCGTGCAAGATAGCGGGTACACCAAAGCTAGGCGACTCACTTAATTTAACATTACGCGGTATAATGGTATCAAATACCATTTGTTTAAAATGCAATTGCACTTCTTCTACCACCTGATTAGACAGGCGTAAACGAACATCGTACATGGTTAGCAGAATACCTTCTATTTCAAGTTCCTGGTTTAACCGCGATTGAATAATTTTAATTGTATTCAGTAATTTACCTAAACCTTCCAAGGCAAAATATTCGCATTGTACCGGAATAATTACTGAGTCGGCAGCAACCAATGAGTTTACTGTAATTAAACCTAATGAAGGGGAGCAGTCGATGATTATAAAGTCATAACGGTCTTTAATCGGGTCCAATGATTCCTTCATTTTTACCTCGCGGTTAGGCAGGTTAATCATCTCAACCTCAGCTCCAACCAAATCAATATGCGATGGAATCAGATCCAGGAAATCAATGTTTGAGGGCATGATGATGTCTTCGGCTTTGATACCGTCTACCATGCATTCATAAATACTCTTGGTAATGTCCTTCGGGTCAAAACCAACGCCGGAAGTGGCGTTAGCCTGCGGGTCTGCATCCACCAACAGCGTTTTAAACTCCAGCGCAGCGAGGCTAGCAGCTAAATTGATGGCTGAAGTTGTTTTGCCTACACCACCTTTCTGGTTGGCTACTGCAATTATTTTTCCCATTTGTATTGTAATCTACTTTTAAGCTTAAAGGTTTATTTTCTCGCCAATTTGCATTAGCACCAATTCTTTGCCTGCCTGGCGGGCTGCTTCCATTGCCTCAATATGATCTATTTCAATATTAGGCCAGGTATCAAAATGCATCCCTATAATTTTTTTGGTATTTACCCAATTGGCTGCTGTCACAGCATCGTATATGTCCATGGTTAATCGGCCTCCAATAGGTAAAAAAGCAAAATCCAGATGATATTGCTCGGCTATAATTTTCATATCGTAAGTAAGGCCTGTGTCGCCGGCAAAATAAAAAGTTTTATCGCCGCTCTCTACTACATAACCACCTGGGTTACCACCATAGGTGCCATCTGGTAAAACACTGGAGTGCGCTGCCGTTACCATTTTAACGGTGCCAAACGGTAAATCAGCTTTACCGCCAATATTCATATGTACTACATTCTCAATACCTTTGGCCTTGTACCATTCGCAAACTTCATAAATGGCTACAATGGTTCCGTTGCTTTTTTTAGCAAAATATTCAGCATCGGCCATATGATCCTGATGAGCATGCGAAACCAAAATAAAATCTGCTTCTATGGCTTCTTTATCTACTTCACTCGCTAAGGAGTTATAGGTAATAAAAGGGTCGAAGAGAACTTTTGTTCCGCCCATATCCAACAGAAAACAAGAATGGCCAAAGTACGTTACTTCCATAGTTTTATTTACGGTCTGAAGTGTTCTAATTTAAGAATTTTACTACTTTAACGTTTAACAAAGATACGGCAATTTAGGTACTTTTTTGTACAAGTTTTACACATGTTTCCCACACATTCACTTTTTTTCTTATTGGTTTTAAGCCTGCTTTGTGCCTGCGGAAGAGGGACTAAAAAAGAAACGGACAAAAAAGTTTTTAAGTATAACCAGCCAGAAGCACTCAGTTCCTTAGATCCGGCTTTTGCCCGAAATCAAGCTAACATTTGGGCAACTACCCAGTTGTTTAACGGGCTTATTGAGTTAGACGATGAGCTAAAACCGCAGCCCGCTATTGCCCGAGCCTGGCAAATATCTCCGGACGGATTAAAATATACTTTCTACCTGCGGCCTAATATTTACTTTCATGACCACGAAGTTTTTCCAGGAGGATTGGGGAGGAAAGTGCTTGCTTCTGATTTTGAATATAGTTTTAAACGCCTTCTAGATCCCGCTACCGCCAGTACAGGAAGCTGGGTGTTTAAAGGAAAAGTATTAGAAGATAGTAAAGGAATTGTTTCGGATACTGCATTTAAGGCGCTGAACGATAGTGTTTTGTTAGTTTATTTAAATGAGCCTTTTATTCCTTTCCTGGAAATTTTAAGTATGCCTTACTGCTTTGTGGTTCCCCAGGAAATAACTCAAAGATACGGCAAAGATTTTCGGGAACATCCGGTTGGTACCGGTCCTTTTGAATTTAAGTTTTGGGACGAAGGCAATGGTATTGTTTTGCATAAAAATGAAAAGTACTGGAAAAAAGATGACCACGGCAATCAATTACCTTACCTGGATGCGGTGCAGATTTCGTTTCTAAACGATCGTAAAATGGAATTCCTGACATTCCAGCAAAAAGGGTTGGATTTTCTATCTGGTATTAGGGGTAGCTCTAAGGATTTGATCTTAAATAGGGATGGTACCTTACAGAAAGAATTTGCCAACAAGTTTAACCTCCAAAAATCACCTTACCTGAATACCGAATATATCGGCTTTCAGCTTGATCCAAAAAACCTGAAAGGACCTAATAAGGCCATAAATGATAATAGGGTAAGGCAGGCTTTAAATTATGCGTTAAATAAGAAAGAACTGGTGGTTTATTACCGAAACAACCTGGGCATACCCGGACACTCTGGTATGGTGCCTCCGGCTTTGCCTTCTTATAATGAAAAATTGGTGCCTGGGTATTCCTATGACCCGAAGAAAGCAAGAAATTTATTAAAAGTAGCCGGGTATGGACCTGGCCAACCGCTTAGGCTTACCCTGAATACTGTTGCAGAGCATAAAGAAATAGCGGAGTTTATGCAAAAAAAGTGGGCAGAAATAGGAGCTTTGGTCGAAATAAATATTAGTCAGGCAGCAGCTCATCAGGAATCGGTTGATAACGGCAGGTCCGGATTTTTTATGAAGTCGTGGTTTGGTGATTATCCAGATGCGGAAAACTTTCTGGCCTTGTTTTATAGCAAGAATTTTTCTCCGGCTGGCCCAAATAAAACGCACTTTAAAAACGCCCAGTTCGATAGGTTGTATGAGCAGGCTAAACTAGAGCAAAACCCAGAGAAGCGATACCAGCTTTACCAGCAAATGGATAAAATTGTGGTAGAGGAGAGCCCGGTAATTGTTTTATTTTACGATGAGGTACTTTTGCTTACTCAAAAAAATATTCATGGTCTTAAGGCAGATGCTATGAATAATTTAAGATTGGAAAGAGTAAAAAAACTATAGATATATTGGCTGCCTCTCATTTTTGTTGGGAAGTAGTAATAAAAAAAGCCTAACAGGTTCTGCTAGGCTTTTTTAGGTTAAATAATCTAAAATTATTTTTTAGGCTTTCCTTTTTTCTGCTGAGATTCTCTTTCCTGAGCAGCTTTCATGGCTTCTTGTAAACGTTTCTGGAAACCACCCGGTTTTTTGTCTTTGTTTTTCTGTTGGTTTTCTTCCAGTTTGGCCCGGATTTTATTATCGTCTACAAAACGTCGGATAATAGCTTGCTGGCTAAAGGTGATTATATTAGAAACAAAGTAATACAAGCTTAAGCCGGCCGCAAAGTTGTTTACCACAAACATAATCATAACAGGCATCAGGTACGAATAAAACTTCATTGGGCCCTGAATAGCCGTGTTCATCTGATTATTAGACCAAGTATACAAAATGGTAGAAAGGGTCATGAGTAAAGTAAACATACTCACGTGACTACCATAAAACGGGATGTTAAATGGTAAGCGGGCAAATACATCGTAAGTTGAAAGATCATGGGCCCATAAAAAGCTTTCCTGACGCAGTTCAATGGAGTTCGGGAAGAAATTTAATAAAGCAAACAGAATAGGTATCTGCAATACCATCGGCACGCAACCACTCATGGGATTTACTCCCATACTGGAATAAAGCTTCATGGTCTCGGCCTGCGTTTTTTGCATATCACCGTCATTCTTTTCCTTAATAGCATCAATTTCCGGCTTTAAAACCTTCATTTTAGCCATTGAAAGGTATGACTTATAGGTGAGTGGCAGGAGCAGGGTTTTAATGAACACCACAAGCAAGATAATGATGATGCCATAGTTGCTGAAGAAACCTTCCAGGAAGTTAAAAACAGGGATTACTATTAATTTATTTACCCAGGCAAATAAGGCCCAGCCTAAATCAATATTCTTATGGAAATCATCGGGTAATTTTTTCAGAATTTGGTAATCATTCGGGCCAAAATAAAAAGAGTAGTCACCTTTTCCGGATAATACATCCTTTGCAGGTAGTTGAATCTGGCTGATAAATGTTTTTACTTCAGTGGTGTCATTTTCACTAAAAGAAGCTTTTAATGTGGCATTACCAAAGGTGTTTTTAGCAAAAACAGCCGCTGAAAAGAAGTTTTGTTTATTAGAAACCCATTTAACCGGCTCTTCGGTAGTAATGGTTTCGGGTTCATCGGCTTTTCCGGTTATTTTGTCAAATTCTTCTTCTGTGGTCATGAAGTTCAACGTAGACCGGTCCCGGTTTTGTCTTAAATCATGCTCTAACCGCTTTAAACGATCTGTCCAGGTTAATTGCAAAGGGGCATTGGCTACCAGACCTTCTAAACCTACAAAGTTTAGTTTATAGTCTACTACATAAGAATTAGCAGGCAAGGTATAAATTTGCTCAATAAACCGATTCGGTCCTATTTCCACCCGATAAGTAAGAGACTGGCTCTTGTTGGAAGCGGCAACTGGTAAAGCTTTAAAGTTCAGGTCTGATAAATGGATGGTTTTGTTATCCTGCGTTTTAAAACTAATATCGGTAGAGCTACTTTCCTTGTCAAATAATGTTAATGGCTTTTTATCCCAAGTTAAGTATTTTTTAAGCAGCACTTCATCAATTCGGCCGCCCTGGCTTTCGAAAGTGATTTTTACCAGTTCGTTTTGTAAAATTGCCTCTTCGTTTGTTCCGGTGGCAGCATTGCCAAAAGCACCTAAGGCAGTTCTGCGCTGAGCTAATTGTATTGAATCAGGCGTTGCGTCAGGGCTAGTTTTTGTACTAGGATTAATTGTTGCAGTGGGAGTACCTTTTGTAGTTGGTTCTTCTTTTTTTGGTTCAGGTGCAAAAAAAGTCATGTAAATAATTAGCATGACCGATATAAGCACTAAGCCTACGGCTTGATTTCTATCCATTTTAAGTTTTTGAGAAATTATTTAACGAGTATATTATTTGTTTTATGATGATGTATAGCTGCTTTTACAAACTTTACAAAAAGAGGGTGCGGGTTCTGTACGGTACTTTTTAATTCAGGATGATATTGCGCGGCTACAAACCAAGGGTGGTTCGTTAGTTCTACTACTTCCACTAACCCATTGTCCGGATTTATACCAGAAGCAATCATACCGTGCTGTTCCAATTTTTCCAGATATTGATTATTAAATTCATACCGGTGGCGGTGGCGTTCACTAATCCGGTTTTTGCCGTAAATAGAATATGCTTTTGTTCCTTTTTTCAGTTCGCAAATATAGGCGCCTAAACGCATGGTACCACCTTTCTCAGTAACTTCTTTCTGGCTTTCCATTAAATCTATAACAGGATAAGGTGTTTCGGGGTTCATTTCAGTAGAAGCAGCATCGGTTAAGCCTGCCACGTTACGGGCGAATTCAACCACGGCGCATTGCATACCTAAGCAAATACCCAGGAAGGGAATTTGATTTTCGCGCACAAAGCGAATAGCTTCTAATTTGCCTTCGAAACCACGTTGTCCAAAACCTGGCGCAACTAACACGGCGTCCATTTCGTGCAGATGGTGATAAACATTGTCCCGGTTTAAGTATTCTGACTGAATGGTATGAATATTAACCTTACACTCGTTTTGAGCACCCGCATGGATAAAGGATTCAATAATGGATTTATACGCATCAGGAAGCTCTACATATTTACCTACCAAGGCAATATGTACTTCTTCCGTTGGATTTTTTAAGCGACCCAAAAATTCCTTCCAGGTATCCAGGTTTAATTCCTGTTTAGAGGTAAGTTTTAATTTTTTAATAACCTGCTCATCCAGTTTTTCTTTGCGCATTAATAATGGCACATCGTAAATGGTATCTGCATCCAGCGATTCAATCACAGAATTAACTTTGACGTTGCAGAAAAGAGCAATTTTCTTCCGCATCTCAACCGGAATTGGATGTTCGGAACGGCAAACCAAAATATCTGGTTGTACTCCGGCTTCGGATAGGGAGCGTACGGAATGTTGGGTTGGTTTTGTTTTTAATTCGCCGGCCGCTTTTAAATAAGGCAAAAGGGTTAAGTGGATAACAACTGAATCATTAGCCGGTAATTCCCAGCGTAACTGACGAACTGATTCAATAAATGGCAGGGATTCGATATCGCCTACGCAACCTCCTATTTCTGTAATTACAATATCAAATTCACCGCTTTGACCTAATAAAAGTAATCGGCGCTTAATTTCATCAGTAATATGAGGTACTACCTGTACGGTTTTGCCTAAATAGGCACCACGGCGTTCTTCAGTAATAACATGGTGGTAAATTTTACCGGTAGTAACGTTGTTAGCCTGAGAGGTTGGAATGTTCAGGAAACGTTCGTAGTGACCTAAATCTAAATCGGTTTCGGCGCCATCATCCGTTACAAAGCACTCACCATGCTCATAAGGATTTAACGTTCCCGGATCTATATTTATATAAGGATCAAATTTTTGGATGGTAACTGAAAAGCCTCTTGCCTGAAGTAATTTGGCTAAAGAAGCAGAAATAATACCTTTACCTAAGGAAGATGTTACTCCTCCCGTAACGAAAATATATTTGGAAGCCATAAGTTAAGTAAGTCTTATGGAATGCAAAGGTACGAGAAATAATTGCGAAATACGCATTTGTTTTAACGAATTCGTAAAAGGTTTTCAGCAGAAGTATTCAAATAAAATATTTATTTAAATTATAACTGCTTATTCCGGCAGCCTTGTTTGTTTTAAAGTGGTTAAAGAACCTTTCTGATGATTTTTACAAAAGGTGTAAAGCTCCATTCCGGAACGGAAGGGGGCTTTACACTACTGGTTATTTATTTTGCTAAGGCTAATACTGCCTGGTAATAATTTTCATAAAGTTTTTCCTGGTCCAGCATATAGAGCAACGGTTCTATTAATTCTAGCTCCATTAAAGTGAATATACCATTGCTATTTAAGCCATCTACGCGGGCGTATAAGCAACCCTGGGCAAATGTATTTACCAATTGTTGGGCTGTTTCCAGAATAGAGGCTGGTGGGGTGGTTGGAATTATAGCCCCGCCAAAATAATGTTGTACCCGAAACTCACCGGTTTGAGGCACTTTCAGGACACAATGACTAAACTTTCCGTTATAAAAAAGCAACGACCATTCTCCCTGTGTTTGTACCTCCGGCATAAAAGGCTGCACCAAGTATGGCTCCTCTACCAATAACTCTTCAAAAGTGGGGTAGAAGGTGGCAATCTCTGATTTAGAAACTGCAAAGGTATTTTTGGCTCCGCCACTTATTAACGGTTTGATAATGAGGGTTTGGGTTTGCCACTCTTCATAATAGTCTGGTAAATGTACTTGTTCTCCCTGATAGATTATTTGAGTTGGAACTATAGCAAATCCAGCTTTTTCTACCTCCAGCAGGTATTGCTTATTTGTGTTCCACCGAATAACAGGAATTGGATTTAACACCCTAACCTGCTTTTTTTCTAAAATATCTAACCAACTTAAAAATTGGTGAATCCTATCGAAATAATCCCATGTAGATTTTATTATTACCAAATCATACTCCTCCCATTTTACTTGCGGGTTGGTCCAGTATTCGAAAGTTACCTGTAATCCTTTTTGATTTAAATATTGTTCTAGCCGTTGATCTTCAGAAGAACCTTCTCCGGCATATTTGCCTTCGTCGTAATACGTTACTAAAGCTAATTTCATTTTAAGTTTCCGAACCACCTCAATTGGCCCAAATATTTAATGTTATAATACCCTTACAATCCTAAAACAGTAAATCCGCCATCAATGGCAAGAGTTTGTCCGGTAATAAAACTAGCTGCCGGCAGACATAAAAAGGCTGTGGCTGCCGCTACTTCCTCTGGTTGTCCAATCCGTTTAAGTGGTGTTCTGGAAAGGACTTCATTTAAGAAAGACTCATTTTTAAGTACGGGTTCGGCTAAAGGAGTTTGAATGTACCACGGCGCAATTCCGTTTACCAGAATGTTATCTGAGGCCCATTCTACAGCCAAGTATTTAGTTAATTGCACCATGGCTGCTTTACTCATTCCATAAATAGAACCTGAACGAACATGTTTTAATCCGGCCACCGAAGAAATATTGATGATTCGGCCTTGGGAGCTGTTTTTAAGCAAAGGGTAGGCTAACTGGCATAACTGGTAAGTTGATTTTAAGTTGGTTTCCATTAAAAAGTCGTATTCTTCTTCGGAATATTCCATTGTTTTTTTGCGGATGTTGGTACCAACATTATTAACCAAAATATCCAGAGCACCCCAGCTAGTGGTAATTTCTTTCAATATATTTTGCCGATCAGACTCTTGGCTCATGTCACCGGCGATTCCAAAAATTGGTAAATTTTGTTCTTTCCAGGTATTTACTAAATTTTGTACCTCATCGGCATTACGGGCTACAATAAATACCTCGGCTCCTAAACTTAAAAGTTCTTCGGCAATAGCTTTTCCTATTCCTTTCGTGCCACCGGTTACCAATGCTTTTTTTCCGGCTAATGACCATCTATTGGCAAAATTATTCATGCGTCTTTATTTTAAAATGTTCAGGGTTATACTACGTGATAAAGATTAAAAAAAGGATTGTAATTTAAATGGTAAAAGGTTAGTAACGGTCTAGTTTATTTGCTATCCGATTAAAAGTATTTAGGTTTATCCGTCCAAATTCTTGGTCGTATAGCTGAAAGCCAGTTGCTGTTACGTGTAATTCGCCAGCCTCTACCGTATTTAAATAAGAGTTACAATAAATTATAAAATGGGTAATTTCCCGGCATTCAACTCCCTGAACGGCTAACCCTTTACTAAATATCTGGTCCGGAACATCTTGTATTTCCCGGTTTTCCAGCGATTGGGTATAACTGAGGTAAAAGACCTCTGTGCAATTTGTTAAAACTAAATTTAAAACATCAGTGCCTTGAATAAAATTGGAGGCCATAACAGACTCTACTACTAAGCGTAAAGTTTTCCCATCGTAATTATAATCGATGATTTTATCGCTTTGTAATTTAAAAATTACATCTGTTAGTTGTTCGTGTTCTACCTGCATAATGGAAAAGCTCAAAATAACTTACGCAAATTCCGGAAGAGGTTTTTAATAAATTGCCCGTTTGGATGTGGTTATTTATAGGAGGCAGCAGTTTAACTACTTAGGTAAAGGTTTAAAATAGATACTTTAGTTTTTAATTTATTCTTTATTAACGATTAATAACGTTTTCCAGATACTGCTTGCCTTATACCAAACTTAAATCAGGGGAGCAGTAAAACAAAACAGTCACCCGTTGAAGGGTGACTGTTTTGCAAATTTAGTCTGGATTAATTTAGTTATAGTCCGGTAAGAAGTTGTAATTTTTACCATACTCCAGCATTTGATTTACAAAGTTTACCGGGTACGATACTTTTACATCAATAATTTTACCATCCTGCATAACCGGAGTAAGTTTAGGTTGAATGAAACCAGAATAAGGAGCAGAATCTAGTTTAGCGTAACGTGCTAAAACTTCCTGGTGTAATTCAGGATCTACTTTAACCCCGTAATTTTCGATCAGGTTTTTTGCACCTTCAAAATCACCTTCTGAAGTTACCCGCTGCGTTTCGCGCAGTAACTGCCCAAATAAATCCCGCAGTTTTTCGTAATTATTGATTTTAAAAAATGTTTTACCATCACGGGAAACCTTCTCAATTACGTTATCTGCTTTACCTTTTTCATAAGCCCATTTTGCTACCATCTGGCGGTTACGCATGTGGGCTTCTTCTATATTCTCGCCCGGCGCAATCCGGGATAATTGGGTCATTAATCCGTTGCGGATATAACTTTCGTATTCTGCTTTACCTACTTCCAGCGACGGAATAATTCCCATTTCCACCATTCTTGGGTCTAACAGATAATATAAGGCTACCAA
The DNA here is from genome assembly GCF_000473365.1 of Adhaeribacter aquaticus DSM 16391. GTDB lineage: Bacteria > Bacteroidota > Bacteroidia > Cytophagales > Hymenobacteraceae > Adhaeribacter > Adhaeribacter aquaticus. The sequence goes on along the minus strand of NZ_KI421517.1, from coordinate 4,451,846 downwards.
ATCTGCCCGGCCTTCTTCAATTGCCGAGGCATAATTCTTCAACGTTTGTTTTGGCGTACCTACACCCGGGTTTATCTGGCCGGAAGCATGGCCAATAACCTCGTGCATATCGGTATGTAGATCGCCAGCTAAAGCTCCATATTTACGGGCCCGGGCGACTTCTTCTTCTGAGAACGCAAACTCAGTTAAAGCAGAACCTTTGGAAGCAGCTTCGTTATAAGCTTTAACAATATTGCCTAAGTTTACTGATTTAGAACCATGTTCTTTTCGGATCCAGTTAGCGTTTGGCAGGTTAATACCAATAGGGGTAGAAGGAGCCGCATCTCCGGCTTCTACCACGGCAGTAATAACCTTAGCCGAAATTCCGGTTACATTCTTCTTTTTGTGTTCGTCTTTTATGGGAGCGTTGTCTTCAAACCATTGGGCTTTATCTCCAATAGCTTTTATGCGTTTAGTAGCTTCCAGATCCTTTATAGAAACTACCGACTCATAAGCAGCCCGGTAGCCCAGTGGATCACCATAAACTTCAATAAAACCATTCACAACATCAATCCGGGATTCTGTATCATTTACCCAGGCAATGCTGTATTCATCAAAAATTTTCAGATCACCGGTTTTGTAGTATTGAATTAGCTTATCAAGAGCTAGTTTTTGCTTTTCATTTTCGGCCACTTCAGAAGCCTTTTCTAACCAATACACAATTTTGGTTATGGCCGGCGAATACATGCCACCCACTTTCCAAACTTTTTCTACAATTTTACCATTCTCTTTTACCAGCTTGGAATTTAGGCCATAAGAAATAGGTTGGGGATCATTTTTTTTTATTTTGTTAGCATAATACTGTTCGGCTTCTTTCTGAGTAACGCCTTCGTAATAATTCATGGCAGAAGTTTTCAGAAGATCTTGTCCGGCTGCTAAATTTACCCGCTTGGCCACAATTTTAGGATCAAAAATAATAGGCGTCAGGGCCGAGATCATTTTATCCAGGGTTTCGCTTTTTTGTAGCGGGAACTTGGCATTAGGCGAGTTCTTTACCAGCTGCGCAAAATAAGCCTGGCTAAATTCAGGTAAAAATTTATTGTTGCCATAATGGTGGTGGATCCCATTAGAAAAATAAACCCGTTTGGCATAGGTCAAAAACTTTTGGAAGTCTTGGCTGTTGCGGTCGCCGGTATAGTTACTAATAATGCCATCTAATGTCCGACGAACACGCAGATTATGCTTAAAATTCTGGTCATAGATAATATCACGACCAGAAAGCCCCGCCTCGTAAAGGTAATAAAGTAGTTCCTTTTGTTTTGGCGTTAGTTCTTCAAAACCTGGAACCTGGTACCGCAGAATGCGCAAATCAGCAAACTGATCTACTACATATTTAAAGGTGTCGATAGGTGTTTCCGGTACAGCTGGTGTAGCAGGAATGGTAGGTACGGCTGTGTTGGCAGTTGAAGTGGTACTTACTTGTTTGGCACAGCCACTCATTAACAGCGTAGCAAGAGCTAGCGCAGATAAGAATTTAGGTTTCTTATTCATGAAAGATGAAAGTTATGGATCAATGCTGGCAATAAACAACTAATGCTTTGCCAATTTCTCTAACGTTTTTATTTTATCAATCTTGCCGGAGGGCGTGGCTTCAAATGTGGTGGTGAAGTAGAATGCCTTTGGTAGTTCGTATTTTGTTAAGACTTTTGCCAGTTCCTGCCGAAGATTTTGCTCTAAAATAGTATCAAATTTTTCGCTTTCCAAAACAGCAATTAACCGTTTGCCTAATTTTTCGTCGGGCAATGCAGTGACAAAGGACCGGCAACCCGTATTAAGCATTAGTAGGGCCTGCGCCAAAAGTACCTCAACCTTTTCCAGCTGAACTTTATAACCTCCAGTATTAATGGTATTATCTGCCCGGCCCAACCATTCAAAACAATTATTGGGGAGCAGGTTTACCAAATCATTGGTAATAATGGTTTGGTGTTGAGTAATATCACCGTTGATAGTTAAACAACCACGTTCATCCTGGGCTAGTTCTATGTCGGGGAATGCCTGGTAATAGTTGTCAGGCGTTTTCCCGTTCAACCGTTTTAAAGCAATGTGAGAAGCTGTTTCAGTCATCCCGTAGGTATGGTAAACCGGGGCTTTAATATTCTGGATTTGGGCTTCCAAATCTGAAGAAACAGGTGCCCCGCCAATTAAAATGGCTTTGGCAAAATTCAGGATTAATTTTTTTGCAGGTGTTTCGAAAATGATAGTTTGAAGCTGATAGGGTACCAGCGAAATAAAATCAAAAGGTTGCTCAGTTTTGGAAAAGGCCAGCGGATTACCAATAGGCTCAATAATGGTTAAATGTAAATCAGCCATAAATGCGCGTACCAGCATCATCATGCCCGCAACTGCTTCTACATTTAAACAAACCAAAACCCGATCGTTTGCCTGTAGGCCCAAGACCTGAATGGTGCGGCGGGCGCTGGCTTCTATTTGGGAACGGGTAAGAATTATATTTTTGGGTTCTCCGGTAGATCCTGAAGTATGGATAAGAAACTCCTGTTGCCCATTGAGCCAGTTTCGACTAAACTCTAAGACCTTGGCCTCATAGCCATTTATATCAATGCTGTTCCGAAACGAATAAGCCGAAATTTCGTCGTAATAAAAGGTTTTTCCGTTTAGTAGCAGCGAATCGGGCATGATGATTTAATTGTTCAGGAACAGAAAATATAGACTAGTTACTGTTTTTGGGTTTATATTATTTATTATCTTTTATACCCAGGAAGAAAGGTATAGAAATGGGTTCGATACCTTCCTAACTAAGTTATATTTATTGTTAATTATAAATTTGTTAATATCCTTATGGGAATTTCGGATACTTGGAAAAATCTGGTTTGCGTTTTTCTAAGAATGCGTTTTTACCTTCTTTGGCTTCGTCAGATAAGTAGTAAAGTAAGGTAGCATTACCAGCCAATTCCTGAATACCAGCCTGACCGTCTAATTCGGCATTAAACGCTGATTTTAACATCCGCAAGGCTAATGGGCTTTTTTCTAAAATTTTCTCGCACCACTCAACGGTTGTTTCTTCCAGTTTTTCCAATGGCACTACTTTGTTCACCAATCCCATTTGTAAAGCTTCCTGGGCATCATACTGGTCGCATAGGAACCAGATTTCCCGAGCCTTTTTCTGGCCAACAATCCGGGCCAGATACGAAGCTCCAAAACCACCGTCGAAAGAACCAACCTTAGGACCAGTTTGGCCAAAACGGGCATTTTCTGCGGCAATACTTAAATCGCAAATAACGTGTAAAACATGGCCGCCACCAATTGCCCAACCAGCTACCATTGCAATAACTGGTTTGGGAATGCGACGGATTTGCATTTGCAGATCAAGCACATTTAACCGTGGTACTGTGTCTTCACCAATATAGCCACCATGCCCACGAACGCTTTGGTCGCCGCCACTACAAAATGCCTTTCCGCCTTCGCCAGTTAATATTATAACACCTACCTTTTCGTTCTGTCTGGCCAGCTCCATGGCTTCGCTCATTTCCTGTACGGTCAGGGGCGTAAAAGCATTGTGCTTATGCGGGCGGTTAATGCTTATTTTAGCAATGCCATTGTAATATTGATAAAGAATTTCTTTGTATTCTTTTAGCGTTTCCCAAGGAAAATTACTTTGCATAGTATTTTACTTCTTAAATATATCCGGATAAAAAACGGCCCGAAGGTAGAGCATCCTACGGGAAAATAAAAATTATGATTTATAGGCTTAAAAAGAAAAGACACGGAATATTTCCCGTGCCTTTCTAAAGTTATTCGTTAAGAGGTTTACATGGAGAAAATCAATCATCGGCATGGTTCCGAAGATAATTATCTACTGTCCATGTACCTGAACCGACATACCAGCAAGTCAGCAAGGCCATCAGGGTAAGTAAAGCAATCCACCATTGTGGGTTAAACAAACTATTATCTAAATCAGCCCAAATAAATAAAACACCTCCCGAAATTATGGGATTGCTAACGCTGTAACCAAAACCAAGGAGTAAGAATATTACGGCGCCTATCAGCACTGGAATTTGTAGCAAAATGGCCGGTCGGGTAAAGAAGCCTAAGGCAATCATGATACCACCGGTAAAATGCACAAAGGCAATGCCTAAAGCATGCCAATAAGATCCCCAGTCTACGTTAATCTGGGAAAGGGTTGTTTGTAAAGAGTATAAATCATTTAAAAAAATAAAACCTTTAAAAAATAAGAAAACGCCTACGCTAATGCGTAAAAAATCAAGCCAGGCTATGGGGTGCGAGGTAGTCCATTGTTCAATTCTTTTGTTTAATAACATGGTAGTTAGATTAAAAGCTTTAATCTTCAGGATGGTTGCGCATGTAATTGTCGACGGACCACGGACCTGAATCAAAGATGTAGAAGACGATAAGCAGGGTTAAGGTTAAAGCAGAAACCCACCATTCGGTGTTAATGGAGTTATAATCCATGCCGGGACGTATTAATAAAACTGCCCCAATTAAGATAGGCAATTGAAAAAGAATAGCCGGACGGGTTAGGAGCCCAAGCGCTATTAAAATACCTCCCACTAAATGGGCAAAGGCGATATAATGGGCAAACCAGAAAGAAGCCCAGTTTATATCGATATTTATGAGCAATCGCTGGAGCTCAGAAATATCACTGATAAAAACGATTCCTTTAATAAACAGGAACACGCCGAGAGCCATGCGAACAACATCGAGCCAGGCAGGGTGATGGGTAATCGCCCAACGATCAATTTTTTGGGTAAGTAACATAGGCTTAATATTTTAGTGAATGTATAGATGTTTTCTATTATACGATTCACTAAAAAAGTTGGGCCACTTTTACCTCATTAACTTTCAGATAAGGTTATATTTTTCTGCAACCTGAATTGTTGAAAGAATTCAGCATTTTCTTTGCTGTTAGTAAATATTTCCAGAATGGCGGCCCCGGTTTCTGATTTGTAGAATTCAGGTAAAATTTCTTTTAACTCCATGTAATTAGTGGCCTTAAAATATTTTAGCTTGAAATCGTTGGCTGTATTGGCCGCATCTAAGGGTTGGTAAGTTTCAAAATATTCCTCTAATTCTGGTTGGTTTCTGGGCCCTTCAATCATCCGGAAAATTCCACCCCCGTGGTTATTAAAAATAATAATCCGAAAGTGGGAAGGGAGGTAATTATGCCACAAAGCATTCCGGTCGTAAAAGAAAGCCATATCTCCGGTTACTAGCGTTACTAAATTTTCGGTTTGAAGAGCAGTGCCTATTGCGGTACTGGTGCTGCCATCGATGCCACTCGTACCCCGGTTAGCAAAAATTTCTATATTCCTGGTGGCCGGCAAACTGATGATATTGCCATAGCGCACGGCCATACTATTGGCTAGGTGCAAAAGGGTATTATCGGGTAAATAATTAAATACCGCTTTGAAAGCTTTAAATTCATTAAAGCTTTCTCCGGTTTTTAAAAACTGGGTTAAGTAGTTATTAGCTTGATCTTCCAGGTTTTGCCAATCCTGCTGGTATGAAGTATGCGTATCAACCTGTGTAGTAGAATGGGCAAGTTCTTTAAAAAATTGTAAAGGCTTAACCCGAATAATTCTGGTAAGAGCCTGAAAGGTATCGGCGACATCTCCGGCCGGCTGTATATGCCAATGAGCTTTCGGTTTGTTATGCCGCAGAAATAACTTCAGATTTTTGGATAGTATAGATAAGCCAAAAGTAATGAGTAAATCAGGTGTTAAGCGTTTTGCTAAATTTTCATCTTTCGGTGAAAGAAAAACATCCTGGTGCCTGATCAAGCCTGGTAGGGTATGGGTGTTTGTAATTAAATCGCCAATAATAGTTACCGGGTACTTATGTTTAAAGGCGTCTAACGCTGTAAGTAATTCTTCATTGTAAGGCTGTTGACCGGCTACTACTACAATTCTTTTAGCGGTAGTTAATTCTTTTTCCAGTTGCGGTATCAAGGAGCCGTCCAACGGGAAAGAATTAGGTAAATCTTCTATAATTTTAATATTTTCATCGAAGACAATTTCCTGACCTGGAGCCGGGTAAAAAGGTTCGCGTAAAGGAACGTTGATATGTACCGGACCGGCTGGGTAGGTGTGTGCCTCGTTTATAGCTTCCGAAATCATGCGGGTGGCAAACCACTGCGCATCCGGATGGCCTAAATCAACGGGAAAATCAAAGCTACGTTTAATGTGCTTTCCATAAATATTTTGTTGCCGGATGGTTTGGCCATCCAGCTGATCAACCCATTCCGGAGGACGGTCGGCGGTAATCACCAATAAAGGAACCTGCTGGAAAAAAGCTTCGGCGATGGCTGGGGCGTAATTATAAGCGGCTGTACCGGAGGTACACACTAAAACAGAAGCTTTTTGGCTCACCTGGGCTAAGCCCAACCCAATAAAAGCTGCGGCCCTTTCGTCCGGAACCGTCCGCACCTTGGTTTTAGGGTGCCGGGCAAAAGCTATGGTTAGCGGAGCGCAGCGGGAGCCTGGTGATAGTACTACATTGGTAACTCCTTTTTGAGCACAAATCTGGGCAATATTATGAACAGGTTGTAAATTATTCATTTGACGTTTTACGGAAAGCCTGGTAAGCCGTATCCATTTTAAGTTCGGTTTCGATCCACTCTTTTTCGGGTTCAGATTCGGCGGTAATGCCCGCGCCGGCATATAATAAAGCCGCCTGCTCAAAAAGCTGCATGCACCGCAGGTTCACAAAAATATGAGATTCACCGTCTATCTGAATCGGACCTAAAAAGCCGCTGTAAAAAGCACGGTCGTAGCCTTCATTCGTTATAATAAAATCAGTGGCGGGTTCTTTGGGCATGCCACAAACCGCAGAAGTTGGGTGAAGTAGCCCTAGCATTTGCGTACCCAAAGTAGGGTAGGGTACCTGCTTTATATCGACAGTAAAATCCGAGCGCAGGTGCATTAAATTACCCGCCACCACAGTTCGGGGGCCTACTTCCTGATAACCCCGGAGCCTGATTTTTTTAAAGTTATTTATGATGTAACGCGAAACAAGCGCCTGTTCTTCAATTTCTTTTTGCCGCCACATGGCATTAGCAGGGCTGGATGCTGGCGAAAGCGGTTGCGTACCGGCTAAAGCTACTGTTTTAAAAATTTTGTTCTTATCTACTGAAACCAAAATTTCCGGCGAAGCCCCGAGCCAGGTGCCTATTTCGGGTACCGAAACCAAAGAAATAAAAGCATCAGGATATGATTTTTGTAACTGACAAAATGCTGTAATTATATCAAAATCTGATGTTAAATTTTCGCTGCGGGTTCTGGATAAAACTACTTTTTCAAAAATACCTTCCTCAATAGCCGAAATAGCCTTTTGAACAGCCTGCAGGTATATTTCTTTACTGGTAGAGGCCGGCAGGGGGTGTTTATTTATATGCCATTGAGTGGCCAGTGCCTCTTCCTTAATCTTTAGGTAATATTCTTGCAGGCGCTTTACTAATGAAACGTATTCAGAATTCTCGTTTAGTTTAAAATTAAATTTAAGCTTAGACGATAAACTGCTATAAGTAATATCTGCTTTAATAAAAGCTGCCGGATTATTAAGGTTTACCTGAAATGGATAAAAAGCAAATCCTGATAAACCACTTTCCAGATGCGGAACACTTTCTAAACTTTGTACCGGTTGTATAGAAACACAAAGTTTTATCTCCTGACTTTTAGGTAAGCGCCATAAGGCTACGGGTAAATTAAACCTGATAGCGGTAGCAAATAAAGCTTTTATAATGGTATTATAATTTCCTTCTAAAATCACTTAATTAGCAGTGAATAAATAGTAAGCGCCTATTTGGTTTAAATTAAAAACGTTATTTAATCAGCCTTATTGAGTTTGTCTAGTACGGCTACGGTGTGGCGGCTGATACAAATTAATTCTCCTTCGTCGTTGGTTATTTTTATTTCCCAAACGTGCGTTTTACGGCCAATGTAAATCGGACTGGCTTTCCCATATACATAACCCGACCGGGCACTTTTTATATGATTCGCATTTATTTCTAAGCCTACACAGGTTTGTTTCTCAGGATCTACCTGTAAAATGGCAGCGGCACTGCCTAATGTTTCAGCAAAGGCTAAGGAAGCTCCACCATGTAAAATTCCCATGGGCTGCTGGGTCCGGTTATCAACGGGCATTTTACCGGTTAAGTAATTGGGGCCTATCTCGGTAAACTCTATTCCCAAAACCTCCACTAAAGTATTTTTGCAAAAGAGATTTAAACTTTCCAAGGAAACTTCTTTATGAAGCATGGTTTTTAAATATTTTAGTAAAATATTTGTTTTAATAGCCAAATTTTAAAAACTTGAGCTAATCCTTAAAAACTTTTGATACGTATAGCTCACAACAAGTAACTTATTTGTATCTTCGTATTATAAACAAAAGTAGAGCAATTTTGAGTACCAAAAAAATTTACCTGCTCCGTCACGGGCAAACCGATTATAATTTACAAGGTATTATTCAGGGTAGTGGGGTCGATTCTTCGTTAAATGAAACTGGTAGGTGGCAAGCCCAGCGTTTTTTTGAAGCCTACAAAGATGTTCCTTTCGATAAAGTTTATACTTCTGTTTTGCAGCGAAGTATCCAGTCAGTTCAAGGTTTTATAGACAAAGGTATTCCGCACGAACGGTATCCGGAGCTAAACGAAATTTGCTGGGGAAACCGGGAAGGTACTTTCGTTTCACCAGAAAATGACAAATATTATTTTGATGTTTTAGACAAGTGGAAAGAAGGGAAATGCGATATAAGCGTAGAAGGAGGTGAAACTCCCGAAGACGTGGCAGCCCGGCAACGCCGGTTCCTGGAGGTTTTATTGTCACGGCCGGAAGAAGAAACGGTTTTAATTTGTATGCACGGCAGAGCTATGCGTATTTTCTTATGTGTGATGCTTAATTATCCGCTAAAAGCTATGGATTTCTTTGGCCACCACAATTTGTGTTTATATGTGTTGCACCATACTGGTTCCATGTTCTCACTGCATAAAGACATGGATATCAAACATCTGGAAGGAGAATTAGTTTAACCCTATACTAACAATAGTTTTGAAAGCCTTCTTTTTAGAAGGCTTTCTTTTTTTAATCCCTTTGCTTTTATTTGGCTACCATAAAGTAACCTTCTGTCCGGAAACAAACTAAAAGTACTCAACTAAAAGCTTACTTGCCATGAATCATTTATTTAGTCCCTTAAAATTAAAGGATGTTGAATTAAAAAATAGGCTGGTGGTTTCGCCTATGTGCCAATACTCCAGTACCGATGGATTTGCCAACGATTGGCATTTGGTGCATTTAGGAAGTAGGGCAGTAGGCGGGGCAGGCTTAATTATTTCGGAAGCTACAGCCGTTTCACCGGAAGGCCGGATTACTCCTTTTGATTTAGGTATCTGGAAAGATGAACATATTCCTTTCCTGAAGAGAATTACTGATTTTATTCATCAGCAAGGCTCAGTAGCTGGTATTCAGTTAGCCCATGCTGGCCGAAAGGCTACCAAAAGTCAACCCTGGACAGGTAACAAACATCTGTCTCCGGAAGAAGGGGGTTGGGAAAACTTTGTAGCACCTAGTCCTATTCCGTTTGAAGAAAATACGCCAGCACCAATAGAATTAGATTTGGAAGGCATTCAAAAAGTGATTGCAGATTTTAAAGCCGCTACCAGCCGGGCCGTAGCGGCTGGTTTTAAAGTAGCAGAGATACATGCAGCTCATGGCTATTTGCTGCATGAGTTTTTATCACCGCTTTCTAACAAACGAACCGATCAATACGGAGGAACTTTCGAGAACCGTATTCGGCTATTATTTGAAATTGTGGCCGCTGTTAAAGAGGTGTGGCCGGAGAACTTACCTTTATTTGTTCGCATTTCTGCAAGCGATTGGGTGCCGGAGGAGGAATCCTGGACCATTCAGGACTCAGTGGTCTTGGGCAAAGAACTTAAAGCAGCAGGAGTCGATTTAATAGATTGTTCTTCCGGGGGAAATTCTACAAAACAGCAAATCAGCGTAGGGCCGGGGTATCAAACTCCTTTTGCCCAGGCAGTCCGGCTGGAAAGCAATATTTTAACCGGTGCCGTAGGTTTAATCAATTCCGCTTCCCAGGCCGATCATATAATCCGGACCGGCCAGGCCGATGTGGTAATAATAGCTCGGGAGTTTTTAAGAAATCCTTACTTTCCGTTACATGCTGCGGCAGAAGTACATAAAGAAATTAAATGGCCAGTACAATACGAAAGAGCAAAACTCAGATAAGCGTAGCTTTGGTTTTTATTTAACTATGATCTTGGAGGTTAAACAGACAAGTTTTAGAATAAAATATATTCCAACTAATTTTTCTACGGATTTATTGCAAAAACCTATTTGATATTTGAATATTTTAAATCTATTTTTGAGGCCTCAAACAAACGATTTATGGCTGAAATCATAAAAATGCCCAAGATGAGTGACACTATGACCGAAGGTGTTATTGCTTCTTGGTTGAAAAAGGTAGGTGATACCGTTAAATCAGGTGATATTTTAGCAGAAGTAGAAACCGACAAAGCTACTATGGAGCTGGAGTCGTATGAAGATGGTACGCTGCTATATATTGGCCCTAAAGAAAAAGATTCTGTTCCGGTAGATGCGGTAATTGCTATACTTGGAAAAGAAGGAGAAGATATTTCTGGTTTATTAAGTCAGATTGAAGGTGGTGCTAGTACCCCTGCTTCTGATCCGAAAACAGAAGCGCAACCTGCTGCCTCCCAATCCATGGCGGCAGAAGCACCAGCAAAAGCTCCCGCCAAAGCCGCAAATGTAAATGCTACTGTCATCCGGATGCCTAAAATGAGCGATACCATGACAGAAGGAACGATTGCTTCCTGGCTGAAAAAAGTAGGTGACAAAATCAAGTCTGGAGATATTCTGGCTGAAGTAGAAACCGATAAGGCTACTATGGAGCTGGAAAACTACGAAGATGGTACTTTATTGTACATTGGTGTAGAAGCCGGTAGCTCCATTCCGGTAGATGGCATTCTGGCTATTGTTGGTGAAGAAGGAGCGGATTATCAACAGTTATTACAAGGTGGAGGTGATGCTCCTGCTTCCCGTCAGGAAGCAGAAGTTGCAGATTCAAGGGTTGAAAACGCTAAAACAGATACCCAGATTCAGGCACAAGCAGCTCCTTCGGCAGCTCAAAATACAACTGTTCCTGCTGGGGCACAAAGTGCGCCGGCGGCATCAGCAAATACCGGAGGCCGTATATTAGCTTCTCCGTTAGCTAAAAAATTAGCGCAGGACAAAGGTATTGATCTTTCTCAGGTAAAAGGTTCCGGCGACAATGGTCGTATAGTTGTAAAAGATGTGGAATCATTTGTGCCAAGTGCGCAACCTGCTGCTGCACCTGCACCGGCCGCTGCGGCTCCGCAACCAATGCTTTCCGGCGAACCTTATACAGAAGTTCCGGTATCGCAAATGCGTAAGGTTATCGCTCGTCGTTTATCTGAAAGCTTATTTACAGCACCGCACTTCTTTTTAACCATGGAAATAGACATGGATAAAGCAATGGAAGCGCGTGCCAGCATTAATGAAGTAAGCCCGGTTAAAATTTCATTTAATGATTTAGTTATTAAAGCGGCGGCCGCTGCTTTGAAAAAGCACCCGGCTGTTAACTCTTCGTGGTTAGGCGATAAAATCCGCTATAACAACGTCGTTAATATTGGAGTTGCCGTAGCTGTAGAAGAAGGATTATTAGTACCGGTTGTGCGCAATGCTGATTTGAAAACTTTATCTCAGATTTCTGGTGAAGTAAAAGAGTTAGGTGGCAAAGCTAAATCTAAGAAATTACAACCATCTGAGTGGGAAGGTAGTACTTTTACTATTTCTAACTTAGGTATGTTTGGTATAGATGAGTTTACCGCAATTATTAATCCGCCGGATGCTTGTATTATGGCTGTTGGTGGTATTAAACAAACGCCGGTAGTTAAGAATGGCCAAATCCAGATTGGCAATATTATGAAAGTAACTTTATCCTGCGACCACCGCGTAGTGGATGGGGCAGTAGGATCAGCGTTCTTACAAACTTTCAAGAGTTTATTAGAAAATCCGGTTAGAATTTTAGTTTAAGCGGGTTTACCTATACAAGAAAAAGCCTTTCAGAAATGGAAGGCTTTTTCTTTTTTATTATTACCGGGTAGTATTTCTATTTAAGGTAAAACCATTTACTCGCAACAGTCCGAAAGGCAATTAAACCAATATCCTTTCCGTAATAAAGGTCAGTAAATGCCTGATCGCCAACATAGGCAGTTCCATGCGCCCACAACACCTGTTTATAGCTTACCCCGTTTAAACTAATTTCTTCATAAAATTTATCCTGCCAATCTTCAGTTACATATTTCTCTGAGATAGCATTAAACCTAATGTCCAGGTTTTTAGCACTAGAATTATTGGCAGAAACTTTAATTGAAACCAATGCCGCATGGCTTAATATAATTTGTACCTGTAGGTCCTGGTCTTGTTGGGTTAATACGGTTTCTATTGTCTCAATGGGATAGGACCCGCAAATCTTATCGTGGCCGTATTGGTTATAGCTTTTGGTTTGAACAGAAAAGGTGGTGGTTTCTCCGGTTGTGCTCTTTAGTTGTATAGTGGCAGGTCCTGTATAAGGGTTCCAACCAAATACACTGGAAGCTAACTTTACTTCTGAATCGTTGCAACAGCCTGCCAATAAATAAGAAAAGCAAAGAATTAATAGGGTTCGGAACAACATGTCAGGAATAAAAAGTAAATTATTTACTTATTTTAAATGTTTATAAATAGCTTTGCGCCAAATTTAACGAAAGAGTTAGTTAAAACTTGCTCTCCTAAAAGTGGAGGAGAGGTAAGCAGTAAGTTGTTTAAAAGGAATAGATAAGATTTAGATATGGCTCCTGTAAAAATTAGATCAACTACGGTATTAGGTGTTTATCATAATGGAGAAGTAGCAGTAGGTGCTGACGGCCAAGCCAGTATGGGTAATACGGTAGCGAAAAGCAATGTTAAAAAAATCCGAAAATTACTGGATGGCAAAATAGTTACGGGTTTTGCTGGTTCTACCGCCGATGCTTTTTCTTTACTGGAAAAGTTTGAAGAAAAACTGAATGGGTATAGCCACAACATGAAGCGGGCAGCTATTGAGTTGGCTAAAGATTGGCGCACCGATCGCTATCTGCGCAAATTAGAGGCGATGATGGTAGTAGCAGATAAAAATGAGCTATTAATTATTTCGGGTACTGGTGATGTGCTGGAACCAGATTTTGGGATCGCTGCTATAGGCTCAGGGAGTATGTATGCCCAGGCCGCTGCTACGGCACTTAAAAAGCATGCACCTCATTTAACGGCAGAAGAAATTGTGCGCGAGGGATTAAACATTGCCGCTGATATTTGTGTGTTCACCAACCACAATTTAATTATTGAAAAGCCACTTTAAAAATTTCCTTAAAACTTGAATCATTAAGGAAGTTTTTAAGTTTTTTAATAGAGTATTATTTACAAGCAATACAGATAAATAAAGCTAAAAACTAAAAAGATAAAATGCAGGTAACCCAATTTTTAAAACATAATTTTCGTCATTTTAATGCAGCTGCTTTAATTGATGCTGCAGAAGGCTATAAAAAGCATTTAGCCGATGGCAATAAGATGTTGGTTACATTAGCCGGAGCTATGTCTACGGCTGAGCTCGGTATTACTTTAGCCGAGATGATCCGTCAGGACAAAATCCATGCGATAAGCTGTACCGGAGCTAACCTGGAAGAAGATATTTTTAACTTGGTTGCGCACGATTTTTATGAGCGTATTCCTAATTATCGCGATTTGACAGCTCAGGACGAAGAAGACCTGCTGAACCGCCACATGAACCGGGTAACTGATACGTGTATTCCAGAAATGGAAGCTATGCGGCGGATTGAAGATACCGTTCTGAAATTTTGGATGAAAGCCGACCAAGCTGGTGAATCTTATTTTCCACACGAGTTCTTCTACCAGATTTTATTATCTGGTGAACTGGAACAATATTACCAGATCGACCCGAAAAATAGCTGGATGCTGGAAGCCGCTAAAAGAAACCTACCGATTATTGTACCAGGTTGGGAAGATTCAACTTTAGGTAATATTTATGCGGGTCACGTCATTAGCGGCGACATTGAAAATGTACATACCATGAAAACCGGAATTCAGTACATGATGTACCTGGCTGATTGGTATACGCAAACGGCAAAAGAAGAATCTACTATTGGTTTCTTCCAAGTTGGTGGTGGTATTGCCGGTGATTTTCCTATTTGCGTTGTACCAATGCTGCACCAAGATTTACAACGTACCGGTGTACCTTTATGGGGTTACTTTGCTCAGATTTCTGATTCGACTACCAGCTATGGTTCTTATTCAGGGGCTGTGCCAAATGAAAAAATTACCTGGGGTAAATTAGGCAAGGATACACCTAAATATATTATTGAGTCGGATGCGACCATTGTGGCACCGCTTATTTTTGCGATAGTGCTGGATATGTAATTTGTTAAGAACTTATAAATAAAAAGAGGGTAATTTTAATTACCCTCTTTTTTTGTTTTAGTAGACCTGGATTTAAAAATATGATTTTTAAGCCGGTATCATTACTTTTTCTTCCCGGTCCCAATGGCGATGTTTACCTATAGCCGTTAGGAATTCCTGCATAAATTCTTCCAGGCCAGCCAAAGGCGAGGCCGTTACTATTCCTTTTGCTGAAACTATTTTCTCGGAGGTTTCACTGGCTAAGTTTAAATCAGGTATTGACGTTGCTTTCAAAAAGGTTATTCCTTCACTGGTAGCTCCAATTGGTTTACAATGTTTAAAGGCTTCTAGAACAAAGTGCAGTGCATCTCCTTCTTTTTGCAAGGCTGCTATACTCTGGGCGCCTCCCGGAATATAAAGAGCATCAAACATAATAGATCCGGTAGTTATGTGGCTTTTATCTGTTTCAATTTCTTCACCGGTAGCAGCTTTGCGCTTTCCCAATAGCTTAGATACAATTTTACTTTGAGCACCGGCTTCTTTTAATGCTTTTTTGACGTGCATTACTTCCTGGTAATTAAAACCATCTTCCAGCAGGATGGCTACTTTCCGCGTTTTTACTGCATCTTTTTTGTTTTTTTCCATACTTACCGAAGCAGCCGTATGGACGGATTTCCCACTTTTTATCTTCTTAGCTGCTTCATCAGCTACAAAATTTCCGGTAGATTCCTGTTCAACATGCTTAGGTACATCCACGCCAATTCCTTCGGCTACCCGTTGAGCCAACTCCGGAGAAATAATATTAAAATGACCCAACATGCGTTCCCGAATGGCTTTGGTTTCTACTTTACCAAGTTCAAAATGGGCTGCCTGTACAATATGTTTCTTTTCTACTTCGGTTAAAGAGTTCCAGAACAAAGTTGCCTGGGTGTAGTGGTCTTTAAAGCTTTCACTTCGGGCCCGTATTTTATGACCTTCTACTTTTTCGGCATAATGAACATAACCTCCTTCTTTTTCCGGTGCCATTTTAGGATAACCATTACCGAGGGAATTTGGAAAATAATTTACTTTGCCCTTGTTAATGGTTTGTCGCATAAAACCTGCCCCGTTGTGGTTATGAACGGGGGCTACTGGCCGGTTGATAGGCAATTCCGTAAAGTTGGAGCTATTGAACCGGTTTAATTGGGTATCCACATAAGAAAACAAACGGCCCTGTAATAACGGATCATTAGTTACATCAATACCAGGTACTACATTGCCCGGATGAAATGCTACCTGTTCGGTTTCGGCAAAAAAGTTATCCGGATTTCTGTTTAATACCATTTTCCCGATGGGTTTAAGTGGCACTAACTCTTCCGGAATTAATTTGGTAGCGTCTAATAAGTCAAAATCAAATTTAAACTCATCCTCCTCCGGTACTAACTGCACGCATAATTCAAATTCCGGGTAATCGCCCATGTCAATGGCTTCGTACAAATCCCGACGGAGATAGTCTGGGTCCTTTCCGGCTAGTTTTTGGGCTTCATCAAAAACTAAAGAATGGGCGCCTAATGTTGGCCGCCAGTGGAATTTTACAAAATGCGCCTTTCCTTCTTCATTAATAAACCTAAAAGTATGGACGCCAAAACCTTCCATCATGCGAAAACTTCGGGGCAGGGCCCTGTCTGATAAAACCCATAGGAGCATATGCATGGTTTCGGGCATAAGGGAAGCAAAATCCCAGAAGGTATCGTGCGCGGCCGATGCTTGTGGCATTTCGTTATCTGGTTGTGGTTTTATGGCGTGTACCAGGTCCGGAAATTTAATGGAATCCTGAATAAAAAAGACCGGAATATTATTGCCTACCAGGTCATAATTTCCATCTTCCGTATAAAATTTGGTGGCAAAGCCCCGAACATCCCTTACTGTATCCGCTGATCCTCTGGATCCAACTACGGTAGAAAAGCGAACAAAAACAGGCGTTTTTACCGCCGGGTTAGACAAAAATTTTGCCTTTGTATATTTTGCAAAAGACTCGTAAGGCTGAAAATAACCATGAGCACCAGAACCGCGGGCATGTACCACCCGCTCCGGAATCGATTCATGGTCTAAATGCGTCATTCTTTCGCGGAAGTGGAAATCTTCCATGATTGTAGGTCCGCGAGAACCTGCTTTTAAAGAATCATCTGTATGATTTACCCGAACTCCCTGATCGGTGGTCATGTATTGATCCTGAGGCTCTTCCCGAAATGATTCTAACTGGTGGTTTTTGCTGTTTTCGTTTACGCCATCAAAAGCCGGATTTTCCTGTGAGTTCTTCATAATTATATAGTTTAGAGCATGGAACAGTTAAATTTTGAAACAAAGACAAATTATTTGTGAGGTGATTTTTACAAAATATGTCTAAGTATTTTTTACTGGACTACCTGAAAATACGGAGAGATATCCTCAAGGGTTAAAATAAATATAATTTTTTTTAGTAGGTATTAAATTAAAGTAGGATTAAATTTGGATTATTAAAGGAGGGAGTTTTGAAGTCTAAATATCTTCTTTGTTCAAATAAAGACGGCTATTTTTATTTAAATAGCAAAAACAATAATCTATTTAATGTCTTAAGTAAAGTTTGAGGAAGGACATTTTTACCTTTATGGGATAAAAGGTGCTATAAATAATTAGGCAATTAGAGGAAAGCTAGTAAAGATAAATATACATACAAAGATTGTACTTATCAGGTATAATAGGATGAGAAAATGAAATTTTAGTAAAGTATAAGCATTCTGGAAAAAAAATAGCAGAAATTTTATTTAACTTATAATAGGCTGGGGTAAAAAGTATTCTGCTTCTTTTTCAAACACAGGAGCTATCTCGCTTCTTTTCAAGATATTTAAATTATCAATTTTTATATCCCAATCAAAATTATATCTAGATAAATACTTGAACATAGGGGTCATCATGTCTAAAGAGGTATCGTGTAAGGCCAGAGAAATATGAGGAAGCCATAATTTCGGTTGAGAAAATTGGCCCACTTCTATGCTTAGCTTAGAAATATCCTTGAAGAGTTGGGCATGAAATTTATTTAGAGGTTGGGTTCGTAAAACCGGAATATAAATTACCGGGTGCTCACCAGGGAAAACACCAATACCAGTGGTATATACATGGAAAGGTTTTGAACAAAAACAAAATCGTTCTAAATAACTTTTTAATAAATTAAGATTGAAAGCTTCGGTGGTAAGGTAAGTTATGTGCGGAAAGGGAGTGGCTTGTATTTGCTTGAGTCCAAATTCATTTTCAAAATCAAAAATAATTTTATTTACAATATCATCATGTTTTGAATCTAAAGTAGAGGTTAATGCTAGCATGAAATTTCTTTTATAGCTCTTTGCATGTATTTAAAGATTTCTCTTCTACGCATAAATAGGCATAAGTTTAGCAACAAAACAAATTTATGGGAGGGTTATATTTTATACTTAATTTTATATTAAAAAAATTATATTAAATAGCCTCAATAAATATAGTATTAAAAGAAAAATACAATTTGTTTGTTTTCGTTTTTTTTACTGCCTACCTTTAAACTTAACAGATGATGTTAATATACCTGCTATGATTTTAGATTCCAAGGCCCTGATTGGTGATTTAGAAGCTGTTTTCCCGGTTTCTTTTTTCCAATTTAAATTATATCCGGATGGAGCCTATGAATTGCCCTACGTTAGTAAAGGCTCATTTGAATTATATGGTCTTACTGCGGAACAGCTGATGGCAGATCCTCAGGTTGTATTAAATATTTTACAAAGTGAAGACCAGGCCGGGTTTATGCAAAGTATTTATGACTCAGCTGAAACTTTGACACCCTGGTTTTTTGAAAAATGGATTACTATACCAACGGGTAATAAAAAATTTTTAAAAGCTAAATCAAAACCTCAGCGGCAGCCAGATGGCAGTACTATCTGGAATGGAATATTTTACGATGAAACTGAGCGGGTACTATCGCAGGATCAATTAGATAAGAATGCTATTTTAGCAAAAGCTACAAACAAATTAGCAAAAGTAGGAGGCTGGTATTGTGAAGTGAATAAGGGCTTTGAGGACCTTTTTTGGTCTGATGAAGCCTATGCCATTCATGACCTGGAACCGGGAACTCCGCTTACCTTTGAGCTGGTGAGTAGTTTTACAGTTGCAGAAATAACGGAATATTCTCATAAATATTGGTTTAACTTATTTTTAACTGGCGAACCTTTTGATATAGAAGTTCCAATAACTACTGCAAAAGGAAATCTGAAATGGATCCGGCAAATTGCTGAGGTTGAATTTAAGAATGGAGTACCTTTTCGGGCATACGGAGCTTTTCAGGATATTTCGGACCGAATTAATCATTTACAGGAATTAAGTTTTAGTGAAGAGCGGTTTAAGAATGTGTTTGATTATGCCCCCA
This sequence comes from Adhaeribacter aquaticus DSM 16391, assembly GCF_000473365.1. Lineage (GTDB taxonomy): Bacteria > Bacteroidota > Bacteroidia > Cytophagales > Hymenobacteraceae > Adhaeribacter > Adhaeribacter aquaticus. The sequence continues at coordinate 4,432,937 of NZ_KI421517.1, read as the reverse complement.
TTGGCATGGCCTTATTAAGTAATTCTGGTAAATGGCTGCGGGTAAATAGGTCTTTGTGTAAAATATTAGATTATCAGGAAGCAGAATTATTAAACTTAACTTTCCAGGAGATTACCTATCCAGAAGATTTACAGAAGGATCTGGAGCTACTCCAGCGAATAAAAAACCGGGAAATAGATTCCTACCAACACGAAAAGCGGTACATCAGTAAAAGCGGCAAGCTAATCTGGACACTTTTAAGCGTTTCCTGTATCCGGAACCTGAAAGGAGACAGCCTTTATTTTATTGCTCAGGTTTGTGATATATCAGAACAGAAAGAAGTGCAGCAAATGTTATTTAAAGCCAAAGAGCAGGCAGAACAAGGAACATTAGCCAAATCCCAGTTTCTTTCTACCATGAGTCATGAAATCAGGACTCCAATGAATGCTGTAATTGGAATAACTAATTTGTTGTTGCAAAATAATCCCAAGCCGGATCAGATGGAGAGCCTGAAAGTTTTAAAATTTTCGGCTGAGAATTTATTAGTATTAATTAATGATATTCTGGATTTTACTAAAATAGAGGAAGGAAAAATAGAGTTTGAAGAAGTAGATTTTAGTTTGAGGGACCTGATTAGTAATATCCGCGCTGCGCAATTACAAAAGGCTGATGAGAAAGGACTGCGGCTGAAACTGATGCTGGACGAAGACTTGCCGGAAACCTTGGTTGGTGATCCGGTACGGATTGGCCAGGTTTTAACAAATTTAATAAATAACGCCGTAAAATTTACGGAAGCTGGTGGCGTAACCGTAGAAGTGGTGTTAAAACAACATGATGATGCTTGGGCTACTATTAGTTTTAATATAAAAGATACCGGTATCGGTATTTCGGACGATAAGATACCTTATATTTTTGATTTGTTTACGCAAGCAAGTCCGGATATAACCCGCAAATTTGGAGGAACGGGTTTAGGTCTGGCTATTTCTAAAAAGCTGTTGCAACTACAAGGAAGCGCTATTGATGTAAAAAGTAAACTGGGAGCAGGAACAACCTTTTCTTTTGAATTAAAACTAAAAATATCCGATAAGAAATTAGAAATTAATTCTTCCCGAAATTCTAGTAAGGAGAAAAAGACATTAAAAGGAGTCAGGCTGTTGTTGGTAGAAGATAACCAGTTTAATGTATTTATTGCCCAGCAATTCTTAAACAACTGGGATGTTAATTTTGATGTGGCTGGAAATGGTAAAGACGCCTTAGGCATGCTGCAACAAAATGAATACGATGTGGTTTTAATGGACTTGCAAATGCCTGAGATGGATGGGTATGAAGCAACTGAAGTAATCAGCAACCAAGAAACAACTTATGCCAATATTCCGGTTATTGCCCTTACGGCCTCAGCTATGCTGGATATTAAAGACCGAGCCTTTGCTGTTGGAATGGATGATTATTTAAGTAAACCATTTAACCCGGAGGAGCTTTTCCGGAAAATAAAAAAATACGCGGCCAAACCTGCCTTATAAATAACAAATTTCCTTTTAAGAAAGCTTTTTTAGCAGAAAAGCAGAACACAGCTTTAGATTAGGCTCTTCCGAATTACGCAAAAGGATGTATTGGCTAATGAAATAGCGAACTAAAGCACCTTCTTGTTTCGTTTCAAATTGTTAGCTTTGCATTTTATTTCTGCGAATTCATGATTTCTATTAATAACCTCGATTTTCATTTTGGTAGTCGTACCCTTTACGAAGATGCCAACCTGCACATAAAACCCAAAGATAAAATAGGTTTAATTGGTTTAAATGGTACCGGTAAATCTACTTTGTTACGCGTACTGGTAGGGGAGTATAAACCCGATGCCGGTAGTATTCAAATGAGCCGGGAAACGACTTTGGGTTTCCTTAACCAGGATTTACTTTCTTATGATACTCATGAAAGTATTTTATCGGTGGCCATGCAGGCTTTTCAGGAAGCCCTGGATTTGCAAAAAAAGATTGATGAAGTACTACTTGAATTCGAAACTGATTACCGGGATGAATTGGTAGATAAACTGGCTAAATTACAGGATCAGTTTGAAGCTCTGGATGGTTATAATATTCAAAGCAAAGCCGAAGAAATTTTAGAAGGTTTAGGCTTTTCTACAGATGATTTGCAACGTCCGCTTAAAACTTTTTCGGGTGGATGGCGCATGCGCGTTATGTTGGCTAAAATATTATTGCAGAAACCTTCTTTATTATTATTGGATGAGCCTACCAACCACTTGGATTTACCGTCCATTAAATGGCTGGAAACTTATTTGGAAGGCTATGAGGGATCCGTAATAATTGTATCACATGACCGGGAGTTTTTAGATAAAACAACCAACATGACGGTGGAAGTATCCCAGCAAAAATTAAATGTATATGCCGGGAACTACAGCTTTTATGTAGAGGAAAAAGCACTTCGGAACGAAATCCAAAAAGGAGCTTTCGAAAACCAGCAGGCACAAATACGGCAGACAGAGCGGTTTATTGAGCGGTTTAAAGCTAAAGCAACTAAAGCAAAGCAGGCTCAATCCAGAATGAAAGCGCTCGATCGGATGGAACGGATTGAGGATGTGGCGGCTGATGCCCCTAAAGTAAATTTTAAATTTCAGTTTAAAGTAGAGCCGGGCCGGCATTTGCTACGGCTGGAAAATATAAGTAAGAGCTACGGCGAAAAAGTAATTCTTAAAAATACCCACGTTAATATTGAAAGGGGCGATAAAATCGCCTTAATTGGGGCCAACGGTAAAGGTAAATCTACCTTAATGCGGATTATAGCCGGAACCGAACCAATTGAAGGCAAACGGCAAATGGGCCATAACGTTATTATGGCTTTTTATGCTCAGCACCAGTTGGAATCCCTGAACGTGGAAAACGAAATTTTACAGGAGCTTAGCGAGGCAGGTAGTAACCGTAACGAAATGGAACTTAGGACCATTTTAGGTTCTTTCCTGTTTACAGGTGATGCGGTATTTAAAAAAATAAAGGTGTTATCAGGTGGCGAGAAATCGCGGGTTGCCTTAGCTAAAACCTTAATATCAGAGGCTAACTTTTTGTTACTTGATGAGCCTACCAACCACCTGGATATGCAATCAGTTAACATCCTGATTCAGGCCCTGGAGCAATACGAAGGTACCTTTATGGTTATTTCCCACGACCGGTACTTTGTAGAGAATGTGGCCAATAAAATCTGGTATATTGAGGATTATCAGTTAAAAGAATACCCGGGCACTTACCATGAGTACGAATACTGGCAGGAGCAACGTGATAAGGAAGCCCGTAAACTCGGTGTAAAAAATGATAAGCAGGAAGCTAAAACTATTACGTCTGAAAAACCAAAACCTGTTTTCAACGATAGCAATAACCTCCAAAATGATTTAAAGCGCCTGAATCAGCAGCTAAAACAACTGGAGCAGGAAATAGAAAGCCTGGAAACGGAACTAGCGGGTTACGAAGAACAATTGGCTGACCCGAAAGTATATAGTGATTTAAATACGCTACAGGAAATAACTTCCAAATTCGAAGCCAGGAAGCAAGTACTGGATCAAAAAAATTCCCAATGGGAATCCGTAATGGAATCTATTGATGCTTTAGAAGTAAAATTAAAATCAAACTAAATCCAGAAAATCCGATGCAACAGCCTTGTTATAAAATAATTTATGTCTTTATAATTTTAATGCTGTTGCAGGGATGTGTTCCGGTAACGCAGCAAGCCGGGGTAGAAGGTGGTGGAGGGGCTTCCTATGCCGAGGTTCCTCTACGTTTCGAGGATTATGTTTATAGTCCTAATATTCAATCGGTTCAATGTTATGTCCAGAGTGGCCATCCGGAGGAGGTTTTAAATCCGCCGGTAATTTCTTTAAGTCAGGATCAGCCTATCGTACTGGAATTTGATCAGGTAAATGCGCAGCAGCAACGCTTTGTGGCAAAGCTGATTTACTGTGATGCAGATTGGAAGGAATCGAGGTTGACTCAAAGCCAGTACATGCCTGATTTAAATGAATTTTATATTACCGATATTTCGCCTTCTTATAATACCAAAGTTCCTTATTTTCACTACCGCTTTAGAGTGCCGCCAGTAAAATTAAGCGGTAATTATTTATTGGTAGTCGCAGATCAGAATGGGCGTAATGTATTATCCCGGAGAATTTTGATTTACGAACAAAGTGTAACGGTTGGGGCAACCCCTAATTTAACTACCGGAGGCAATGCCCGGTTTACTAATCAGCAGGTAGATTTTAATATTTTTTATCCGCAGTACCAGTTAGTAAATCCGGCTCAGGAAGTTAAAGTGGTTTTACGGCAAAATTTTAGGTGGGACAATGCCAAACAGAATATTAAACCGCTGTACGTACGGGAAACAGAAAGACGGTTAGAATACAACTTTTTTGAATTGCAACATACTTTCTTGGGACTTAACGAATATCGTTTTTTCGATAACCGGACCCGGCGGGCTTTAGGGGCCAATGTAGCCGCAGCTAACCGAGAAGTGGTACCCGAAGAAATCAGGTTAATACCTGAAAAGAGTAGGGCTAAAGACCCGTTTAGTCAGCAGATTGATATAAATGGTCGGCGGGTGTTTGGCAGCCGCGATTTTAATAATCCTCTTAGTTCCGACTATAACTGGGTAACTTTTCAATTAGCAGCGCCGCAGCCTGCTCCCGGTAATGTTTACATTTTTGGTGAATTAACAGGCTGGAAACTAAACGATGCATTTAAAATGCAATACGATGCTACTTCTCAGTCTTATGTGGGCCGGGTGTATTTAAAACAAGGTTATTATAATTATAGTTACGCAGTGCAACAGGGAGCAACAGCCCCGGACGAAACTTATTTTGAGGGCAGTTTCAGTAATACCGAAAATATGTATGATATTTTAGTTTATTACCGTCCACCCGGGACCCGCACCGATTTATTAATAGGCTACCAGGTAGTTCCGTTTAACCCTAGAAGGTAATAATTATAAGTTAAATTGAGGCTTGTTTAGCTATATTTGTGGAGTACTTAAATACCTAAATCGGTAATATTTATAATATAAAGCATTAAAAAGTTTAATGCTTTTTTTATTCCTAATTTTTATGCCCTACCTCTTTACGAAGCAGAATCTCTGGTTATTCCTGATCCTTATTACCAGCCTGTTCCTTTTTACTGGTGAAGTCATAAACGGCAGGTTTTATATGCACGATTTTGAGGTTTATTATAAAACAGCTAACCGCTTTTTACACGGCCAGGAACTTTACCGGCTAAAGGAAGATGGCCATTTTGTTTTTAAATATTCCCCGACCAGTGCATTTTATTTTATTCCGCTTTCTTTATTGCCTTATTCGGTAGCCAATGTGGTATTCTGGTTTTTGTTAATTATCATTTTTGCATTAACCCTTTATACCTTTTATAAACTTTCGGGAAGGGGAGAGCAGGAGCTGCCGATAGAGCAGAAGCAAAATACAGTATTGCTTTTAACGTTCTTAACGGCCGTTACGCATTTACACCGGGAACTTCATTTGGGGCAGGTAAACCTATTGTTGCTGGCCTTATATGTTTTCATGTTGCAGAACTTGGTATTTAAAAAATATAAAACCGCAGGGTTTCTTTTAGCCACCAGCTTATTTATAAAGCCTTTTGGATTGATATTTCTGCCTTATTTCTTTTTAAGAAAGAAAGCCAAAGCCCTTTTTTATACCTTAATTTTTGTAGGAGTTCTTAGCCTGGTGCCGTTGCTTTTTTACCCGGGTTTAACCGCCTTTAAACATCTTTATATAAATTGGTTCCAGGAATTAGCGGTAGAGTTAAAAGCTAAACAAAGCTTACTGGAGCCCGGCAACCATACTATTTTTTCGGTAGTTGCCCGGTACACGCCTTTACAATACCTGGTTGATAATGCTATTGCTGCTAAGGTATACCAACTAACCATGTTGGCTCTTATTGGTATTAGCTTCTTGTTTTTTATAAAAAAGGGGAATTCCGCCAAACAACCAATTGTGGCCGAAGGAGCCATCTTAATTTGCTTGATTCCTTTATTTGCAGTAACCAGCATGAACGCTTTTCTCTTTGCTGTACCCTGTGTGGTATTCCTCTTGTCTCAGGTAGCCAGATTAAGAACCTTCGCCAAAGTAATGTTGGCAGCAGGTTGTGTGTTATTAGGAGGGAATAATTATGATTTGGTTGGCCGCCGGAATTTTATGGTTTTAGAAGATCTTTCTGTTTATACATTTGGAGCTATTCTTATATTAGGATTGATGTATTACCTCCGGTTTAAAAAGAGCAAACTTGAGCCCAAAGCCAACCCGGAAGCAACGATAGTACCTACCTAAATATTTACTTAATAGCTGCTTAAACACCTTTTAAAGGATAATAACAGCTTCTTTAAATTTAGAAACTAAAAAGAAATGGCGACAATTTATGTGCCGCCATCCCTTTTAAACTATGGTTAAATAAGTTTAAACATTGAATCTGAAGTGCATGATGTCGCCATCCTGAACCACGTATTCTTTGCCCTCTACAGACATTTTACCAGCTTCTTTGATTTTTGCTTCAGTTTTAAATTCCTGGTAATCGGGTAATTTAATTACCTCAGCCCGGATAAAGCCTTTTTCAAAATCAGTGTGAATGACGCCAGCTGCCTGCGGTGCTTTCCAACCTTTCTGGATTGTCCAAGCACGTACTTCTTTAACGCCAGCCGTGAAATACGTAATTAGGTTTAGTAAGCTGTAAGAAGCTTTAATTAATTGATTTAAACCAGATTCTTTTAGACCATATTCTGCTAAAAACATTTCTTTTTCTTCCGGTTCAGTAAGTTCGGCAATTTGCGCTTCAATGGCTGCCGAAATTACTACCACCTGGGCGTTTTCGTCTTTTACATGGTCTTTCAGAGCTTCTACAAACTGGTTACCAGTATTGATAGCGCCTTCGTCCACGTTAGCCACATAAACAACTGGTTTCAACGTCAGCAATTGCAAATCGGCTACTGCTTCTAAATCTTCTTCGGAAGCACCTAAAGAACGGGCATTCTTGCCACTTTCCAGGTGGGCTTTGAAAGCTTGTAAGGACGCAAATTCCTTTTTGGCTTTGGCATCCCCAGATTTAGCGGTACGTTCTACTTTAGCTATTTTTTTATCAATAGATTCCAAATCTTTTAGCTGGAGCTCGGTATCTATTACATCTTTATCAAAAACCGGATCTACCCCCCCGGCTACGTGTACAATATTAGGATCATCAAAGCAGCGTACAACGTGAATAATGGCATCTACTTCCCGGATATTTGCTAAAAATTTATTGCCTAATCCTTCTCCTTTACTAGCTCCTTTTACTAATCCGGCAATATCTACAAATTCTATGATGGTAGGCAAAACCCGCTCCGGGTGCACCAGTTCTTCTAATATTTGCAAACGCTCGTCTGGTACGGTTACTACCCCAACATTAGGTTCAATGGTACAGAATGGATAGTTAGCCGATTCGGCTTTGGCACTAGATATAGCATTGAATAAAGTAGATTTTCCGACGTTAGGCAAGCCTACAATTCCGCAACGAAGTCCCATGTATTTAAAATAATGTAAGGTTAAAAGTATAATTAGAAAAAAGACAAAAAGCATATTATTTGCTTTTACCTCCTTTAAAATCGGGTGCAAATATACTTACTATTTTAGGTAATAGCTATGGGTTTTATTATTTCCTATAATAAGCCGGTTACAAATCTAAAATCTGATATTATTAATCAAGGTATAAAGGTTAAAAGAAAAAGGAGGAACCGGAAAATTTTATGTTTATCACTAGTAGAGAGACTCACCTTAAGATGGTGACTTATTAAGCTCATCTTTTTTTAAGTCCTTTTTAAAGTATAACCTAAACTAAATTTTATAATTTTTGGTCCGTTTAATGAAACCCCTTCGTTTTCTATTAAAGCTCCAAACCGAATGCTTTTAATATTAGCTCCAATACCAATGTTAAAATAAGGATAGAATTTAGAATTATCTATTTCATTTTTAATTATAAAGGCACCAGACAATCCCAGGTTAAAAAAGGGCTTAAATAATTGGTTTGGCGAATAAACAAAATTACGTTGCAAAGAAACCGGAACTCTGATAATTTGCATTTTAGCCGGAACTCTAATTACCTGCTGGAGAATCTTTGATTCGTGAGAAAAATTAAAATCTAACGAAAGGTAATTTATTCCAAAGTAGGTGGCGTATTTGCGGCTGATTTCCGGATTATTTAAAGTCCAAAAATAGCCTAACGGAAATCCTTTCCCATTTGAAAGAAGCGTATTATCTGGTGTTAAATAAGTATTAAAACTTGCTTCAACCCCATGACTTAGGGTAGACTTAATTTTAGCATTAAATTTCTCACTTTTAACTTCAGGGGACTTACATTCATTATACCTTTCTATAAAATTTGAAAAATCTTTTTCGGTAAAGCTAATATTGGCAATCTGGCTTTTTAAATCTTTATCACAATCATTAGCTATAATATTTAAAATGCCCATGTATCGCTTATTTACACTTACTTGGTTATTGGTCCAGTACTCATATTGACCAAGTGTATAATCTTGATTTTCCTTTCTAATGATGAAGACAAAAGTATTATCTGGATTAAAGATTACCCTTCTTTCACCTTCAGGGACCTGAAGTTTGTATAAATTAGTGTATCCTCTTAAAATTAAACGAGCAAAACGAGGCGAAGAAAAAGCCAAAGTATCCTTTCTGATTTCAGCCTTTACAGATTCATAATGCACATCATCTTTTTTAAAACCAAATCCTTTGATTAATTCCGGAGAAAGTAATTCTTCTTTATTTTCATTTATACCAGATTTAAAATACACTACTTTACTTAAGTTAATTTCATCATTTCGTTTTATATAACCTGGAATGGTATCATTGTTTATGATATAATAGCCTTCTTCGAAAAACCGGGATTGTCCAATACCCCTGGTAGTATTTATGATTATAAATAAAAGAATTTATAAGGAAATGCGCATGAAATCAAAATTGCAGTAAAATGTATTTTTATTTTAGGAGATAAAGGAAATAAAAAAAGCCCATGCAAACATGAGCTTCTAAATTATGTAGTTAAGAACTTTTTAAACTATTCCCATTTTAATTCATCATCCATTTCAGCTGGTTGCTGAGCTTGTCTTTCCAGTTCAGCTAATACATCTTCAGTTAGTAATTCAGATTTTACGTGGTCGATAGTGCTCTGAAGTGCTTCTACAAACTTAGCGAAATCTTCCTTGTATAAGAAAATCTTGTGCTTCTCATATGAGTAAGCATCATCTTTAAATTTTCTTTTACTTTCCGTAATCGTAAGGTAGTAATCATTTGACCGTGTTGACTTCACATCAAAGAAATACGTCCTTTTCCCAGCTCTTATTCTTTGAGAATAAATTTCAGCTTTTTCGTTGTTCTCTTCCACTTTTCTAAATTAACTTTTTATCTAATGTATGGCTAAAGTAAAGTATTTAGATGATTTATAAAAATTTTTACTGTTAAATTTACGTTAGTCACGTAACAGTAAACTATTTTTCAATATTTATCTCTTCTTGGCTTTGCTTTAATATTCAACAAATATAATATTTTACTTTATTTAAAAAATTTTTAGATAAAATAATCTATTTTAAAGAGCAAATATTTTTAAACGCCCGTAAATCACCTCTTTTAAAGGCTAAATATATTTATGAAGCAAACTGTTATTGATCTGGCCGCGGTGCGGAAATTTGAGAATTTAGAATTTCTGGCCAAACAACTGGTTGAGGGGTTTATTACAGGTTTGCATCAGTCGCCTTATCATGGCTTTTCAGTTGAATTTTCGGAACACCGGCTTTATAACAGCGGAGAAAGCACCCGGCACATAGATTGGAAAGTTTTTGCCCGAACCGATAAATTATTTGTGAAGCGCTATGAGGAAGAAACCAACCTGCGGTGCCACCTTTTACTGGATGTATCGCCTTCTATGTTTTACCCGGTTGAAACGAATGGCAAAGTTACCTTTAGTGCCTTGTGTGCAGCGGCTATTGCTACTATGCTTCAAAAACAAAGAGATGCTGTGGGTTTAGTTACTTTTTCAGATAAAGTGGAAGCCCAAACACCTGTTCGTTCAACTAGTTCGCATGTACACACCCTATTGTTGCACTTACAGCAGTTAATAAGTAAACCCTCACCGGGCAAGAATACGAATGTTTCGGAGGTAATACACCAGATTGCCCAGCAAATACCTAAACGTTCCCTGGTAATTCTTTTTAGCGATATGTTAAGCCGGAACGAGGATACAGCTGGTTTACTGGCTGCCTTGCAACACCTGAAGCATAATAACCATGAGGTTTTATTATTTCATGTAACTGATAAAAAAACGGAAGAGCAATTCGAATTTGCCGAGCGGCCTTACGTCTTTATAGACATTGAAACCGGGGAAGAGGTGAAGTTGCAACCCTCTCAGGTACGCGATCAATATTTAAGTGCCATGAAAGCTTTTAAACAGGAGTTGGCTTTAAAATGCGGGCAATATAAAATAGATTTTATTCCGGTAGATATTCAGGAGCCATTTGAAAAAATATTGCTTAATTATTTAATCAAGCGGGGAAAAGTAAGGTAACTAGTTACTGCCTGTTCAGGCTTCTGTTTTCCTTTGCTTTTATTGAATAGTAAGGTCTAGTTGTTAGCTTTGCTTAAAACTCTCTCAAGTAGTTTTTTAATGCCTAAAGTTGAATGGTTTTTATTATAACCTTTCGCTGGAATAGCAGATAGGGCAATAGAAAGCAGATTATAGCCAACAAAATCAATATTACCATAGAAAATTTTTCGATCACTTCAGAAGCTAACTTTCCCTCAAAAAGAGTGTACCGGATTGCGGTGGGGTCTTTGTTTTTTTTACTTGGTTTATGTTTTGCAAGCTGGGCCTCCCGTATTCCTACTATCCAGCATAATCTTAAATTGAACGAATCGCAGTTAGGAGCAATATTGTTTTCAATTCCTATTGGGTCCTTAGTTTCTTTACCCTTGGCAGGCTGGCTGGTTGCTAAATTGGGAAGCCGGAAAGTAGTTACGCTGGCTATTTTAATTTACGGAGTTATGCTGGTAGGCATTGGCGCGGCCCAAAGCGTCCTGCATCTAACAATAGCTTTATTCTTTTTTGGTTTTGTCGGAAACCTAACTAATATTTCTATAAATACCCAAGCCATTGGCGTGGAAGCCTTGTATAAGAAATCAATAATGGCATCTTTTCATGGTTTATGGAGTCTGGCCGGTTTTATGGGGGCGGGTTTGGGTGCGTATATGATTGGTAAAGGTATTATACCGGTACAACATTTTTCCCTGGTTTTGGTTTTGGTGGTGGTAGCAGCTTTAATTAGTACTTGGTTTCTACTACCAGAAGATACCAATAAAAATAAAAACCAACCCATTTTTGTAAAACCGGATAAATCTTTAATCAACCTGGGAATAATTGCCTTTTGTTGTATGATTTGTGAAGGCGCTATGTTTGATTGGAGCGGAGTTTATTTTAAAAAGGTGGTACTGGCCAAGCAGGCTTGGGTAGCAGCGGGGTATACGGCATTTATGTGTACCATGGCTTTGAGTCGTTTTTTTGCTGACTCGTTTACCCAAAAGTTTGGGTTCAAAGCCACCATTCAAGTAAGTGGTATTTTAACAGCTTGTGGCTTGATGATTGCTGTTCTTTTTCCGGACCTGATTACGGCTTTAATTGGCTTCCTCCTGGTAGGAGCAGGTGTTTCTTCGGTAGTGCCATTAGTTTATGGGGAAGCTGGTAAGTCTAATAGAATGTCGCCAAGTGTGGCCCTGGCAGCGGTATCAACTATAGGTTTCTTAGGCTTTTTAGTAGGACCGCCTTTAATTGGCTTGGTGGCCGGGGCTACCAGCCTCCGGGTTTCTTTTACCATTATTGCGTTTATGGGGTTATGTATTACCTTCATGGCCAGCAAATCCAGCACCTAAGAGTAAAATCTAAAAAATATCCAGCGATCGCCACAAGTAACGGGAAGCAATGGTACGGTAAGGTCGCCAATGCTGGGCAATTTCTGCCATATCACTTACTAAAGCTTTTCCGGTACTGGTTAAGCCGTAATGTTTTTTCATGGCATTTTGTATGCCTAAGTCATCTGTTGGGAATATATCAGGTCGGCCCAGGGTGAACATCAAAATCATTTCGGCAGTCCACCTTCCTACGCCTTTTATCTGGGTTAAATGTTTGATTAGTGCTTCATCATCCAATGTATTAAGTAAACGAAAAGATAATTGGCCAGCTTGGGCAAATGCTGCTACATTTTTTATGTAATTGAGTTTTTGAAAAGATAGGCCTACACCTTTCATTACCTCCTCCGGGTGGTTTAATACCAATTCAGGCGCAGGATAATTTTCCGGGAAAAGTTGGAGGAAACGTTCTTTAATAACTCGGGCTACTTTTGTAGAAAGTTGTTGATTGATAATAGAACTTAATAAACTAAGGTAAATATCTTCATGGGAACTGGACTCAATAGGTTTGCCGTTCCGGATTATCACAGCCAGTATGGCATCCTGATTTAAAATGCTCTGCCAATCTAAACTTTCTAACCTTTGATTATCCATTTTCTATAAATTATTTCAATAGTTCTAAGGGGCTGTTTTATAATTTTCCGCCTATTGTTAGTTAAAAAAAAGTTCATAAAAGGCAGGGCAAGGCAGTTTTTAACATGACTGTTTTTCCTGTTGGCCTGCCTTATTACAGTCTTTAGCTTAAGTTTTTTTCTGGCTACTATTTAATGTGATATCTGGAGTTAAAAATTCAGTTTTTTCAGTACATCAATTGTGTATTCCAACATACTAGGAGTAAAATCAAGGTGGGTTACCAAGCGTATTTGTTGTGGACCAAACTGAATGGCTAATATATTTTTTTCTTTTAATTTTTGCAGGAATGACTGGGGATTTAGAGCAGGAGCCAGTTTAAAAATCACGATATTAGTTTCTACCGACAAGACTTCTGATACATATGCACACTTTTGTAAGGTTTTGCCTAACTCTTTTGCTCTGGCATGGTCCTCGGCTAAACGGTCTACCTGGTGTTCCAAGGCATAAAGCCCGGCGGCGGCTAAGAAACCAGCCTGGCGCATGCCTCCGCCTAAAACTTTACGGATTCGTTTAGACTTGTAGATTAGCTCTTTACTACCTAATAAAACGGATCCTACCGGGGCGCCTAACCCTTTAGATAGGCAAATAGAAATACTGTTGAAATACTGACCATATGCTTCTGGCGCCTCCTGAGCCGCTAGTAAGGCATTAAACACCCGGGCTCCGTCTAAATGAAAAGCCATATTATGGGTTTTACAAACCTGAGCAATTGTAGCTATTTCGGGTAGTGTATAAAAAGTGCCGCCTCCTTTATTAGAAGTATTTTCTAAACTTACTAACTTAGAAACCGGGTAGTGGAGGTTATCATTTGGCCTGACGGCGCTCTGCACCATTTCAGCGGTTACTTTGCCTCTTTCTCCGTGAAGCAAGGCAACAGAGGCCGCCGAATTAAAAGCAATACCCCCGCCTTCGTATTGGTAAATATGAGCGGTAAAGTCGCAGATTACTTCTGTTAAAGGTTCTGTCTGAGCTTTTATAGCAATTTGGTTTGTCATGGTACCAGAAGGGCAGAAGAGGCCAGCTTCCATACCAAATAAGGCGGCCGTTTTTGCTTCCAGAGCATTTACAGTCGGGTCTTCCTCATATACATCATCGCCAACTTCGGCTTCCATCATGTACTGTAACATGCCCGGAGTTGGGCGGGTAACGGTGTCGCTACGCAAATCAATTAGCATGTAAGTTTAACTTTAAATCTAAATTTGTTGAGAATGTAAAAATAATAGCTTACTTTTGCGTTTCAATTTAAAATTTGAACAATGGCCGTTACAAGATTAAAAAGAAAACACAGAAAAAATATAGCTAGAGCTAACAACAAGCAGCGTGTAATTAAACAATTATTGGCAACCCCGGTAATTAAGAACGTTGACATTGAAGAATTAAAAGCGCAATTCAATAAAGGTGCTGCACCAGCTGCTCCGGCCGCAGCTACTGAAGGCGAAGCCGCTGCTGAATAATACAATTCCGGTAACGGATATTGAATTAAATTTGAAGATATTTCAGAAGAGTAATGTAGACGTACGTTACTCTTTTTTTATGCCCGCTTTCCAAGTTCCACAACCTGAAGGTTCTCTATTTTTCCGTTGTTAATTTCAAATTTTACCAGCGTACGAATGTGGTGAAAGCCATGCCTGCCGGCTGCTCCCGGATTAATATGCAAAAGATTAAGGCTTTTATCCGGCATTACTTTTAGAATATGCGAGTGCCCAGAAATAAATAACTGGGGCGGATTAGTTTTAATCAATGTGCTTATATCAGGATGGTACTTCCCTGGGTAGCCGCCGATGTGGGTCATCAGTACATCTAAACTGGCCACAGAAAAGCGTTGCACCTTAGGATGGACACTCCGGAGAGTTATATCATCAATGTTGCCGTACACGCCCCGCAGAGGCGCTAAGGCTGCTAAAGCATCCGAGACAGCTAAAGAGCCAAAATCCCCGCCATGCCAAATTTCATCACATTCCCCCATATGCCGGAGAATCTGTTCATCTACATAACTATGGGTATCTGATATAAGGCCAATTTTCATTTTGCTGTTTCAGGTTTTAGAAAAGGGAGAAGTAACTATTTCCGGATGGAAATTAGTTACTTCTCCAAACCAAAATAATTATTTCTTCCACTTATCCGGAGCCTTGCGCCAGGCGCTCAAGGTATCCAGCATATCGGCTTTTATATAGCCTTTTTCCAAAGCTATACCTAATAAGTTTTGGTAGTTACTTAAACAAATAATGGGTATATTAGCCTCTTGGAAATTATGGGCAGCCTTATCAAAGCCATAAGTGAAAATTGCGGCCATGCCAATCACTTCGGCACCAGCATTATTTACAGCTTGTGCAGCTTTAAGGGAGCTTCCGCCGGTAGAAATTAAATCTTCTATTAAAACTACTTTTTGCCCTATTTGCAGGCGTCCTTCAATCTGGTTGCCCATGCCGTGGTTTTTAGGCTCGGGGCGTACATAAATATATGGCAGGTCCAGGGCATCGGCCACTAAAGCACCTTGGGAGATACCAGCAGTGGCCACGCCACCAATTACTTCAACTTCCGGGAAACGATTACGTATTTCTTCGGATAATGCGTTTTTGATAAAACTACGTATAGCCGGAAAAGAAAGGGTTACACGATTATCGCAATAGATAGGAGAAAGCCATCCGGAACTCCAGGTAAACGGAACGTCCGGACGCAGTTTTACGGCCTCGGTTTCTAATAAATACGAGGCAATTTGTAGAGCTGTATTAGACTTTTGCATGGGGCGAAGGTACGTAATAATATTTTTTGGATTTTTATCCCCACCAATTTTTGTTTACGATTTATTTTTTTTGATTTGTAGTTCGAATCTTACGTTTTAAGAAATTAGCAGATGAACGTCTTTATTAATGACATTCCTTTAATCATCAAAAAAGCAGGTGAAAAAGTATATAAGCACCACTACGATTTGATTTTGGATGAAGGGGAGTCATTTTCTTCCAAAGAATTAGTAGGTGACATACTTATTCGAAATGTAAACGATGCCATCATCGATCGTATTGTGCGGCTAATGGAGGTAAAAAAGCTAAAAAAGCTTTCTACCCTTACGCTTATCACTGATAAGAAAAAAAAACTCATTCTGCATCTTAAAGATCAGTTTAAGATTGTTAAAGCTGGCGGTGGTTTAGTTGTAAAAGATGGTAAAATCTTAATGATTTACCGGCTGGGCATGTGGGATTTACCAAAAGGTAAACTAAACAAAAAAGAAGACCCGCAAGAGGGAGCCCTGCGGGAAGTGGAAGAGGAATGTAATATCAAGGTTAAAGCCATTGATAAATTACCGAAAACCTGGCATTCCTACGCCTATAAAGGCAATAAAATTTTGAAGAGAACCAGCTGGTACCTGATGGAATGCGAAGATGATTCGCTGATGAAACCGCAGGCCGAAGAATTTATTGAGCAGGTAAAATTTATGACGCCTGAGGAAGTAGAGGCGGTATTACCAGAAGCTTATGCCTCTATTGCATTTGTTGTCCGCTATTATCTACGTGCTGCGAAATCTGGAAAGGTATAAAATCATCTACATTGCCGCCGTACATGTGAATTTCCCGGATGATGGTGGAGCTAATGGCAGCTAGGTGCGGTGAGGTGATTAAGAATACTGTTTCCAGTTCTTTGTTTACGTGCCGGTTAGCTTGGGCAATGGTATTTTCGTACTCAAAATCTGTTGTGTTACGTAAGCCCCTCAGCAGAAATTTGGCTCCTACGCTTTTTGCAAAATCAGCTGTTAGCCCTTTATAAGCTTGTACCGAGATAGCAGCATCTTGTTTGAAGATTTCAGAAATAATCTCTACCATTAGGTCTACGGGTATATAACGTTTTTTGCTGCTGTTATTTCCTATGGCTATTATTATCTGATCAAATAAGCCTATGCTCCGCTTTACTACATCGTAATGCCCATTGGTAAAAGGATCAAAAGAGCCGGGAAATATTGCTATGCGGTTCATTCTTGCAGCTAAGTTTTAATAGTTGGGGAATTTTTTACGTGGAGATTTTTACTAAAAAGTAGGTGATTTTATAATAGTTTTAAGCAGTACTTATAACCAAGGTTTCTTATTCACAAAAATGTAAACTATAGACATCAAGGAAACGGTGTTCAAAATGATCTTCCAATTTGTAACTGTACTCTACGCCGTTAGGTTTATTACCAAAATTTACATGCCTGATATACTTGCGCATAAGAGTAAATAAAGCAGAGTCGTGGGTTAAATCGCCCCAAATAGTAACGGCGTCAGCATCTGGATTTAGCTTTTGCTCTTGCATAACAAACACCAGAAAATACATAAAATCTTCGGGCGTGGTGTAATGGAATATATTACAAAACTCCAGAGTACCATCCCGCATTACCAGAATAGTTAAGTTGTTTTTCTCAGCTACGGCATACAAGCGTCGTTGCTGAGTCCGTTCGCCATAATGTAAAAGCCCCTCCATGTAAGCACTTGTTTGGTGCAGGTAACGGATAGGCTTTTCTGGAAAAGTTTCGTTTATAACTTTTATAAAATAATTGTCAAAAGCGAAAATATTTACAGCATCAATACTGGAATGCTTGTAAGTAAATACCTGCTCGTGAAAAGCATCAAAGTCACTGGTGATTTTAAGATAATCTGCGGCAGCCTGCTCTTCAAAAAGGGTATTGGGAATTAAAGTAAATTTTTGGCTTTTAACGGCCGCCCGCACTTGTTTCCAGCTTTCTTTTCTTAAAAAGCTGTGATCTGCTAAAATATCTTCTAGTTGTTGGGCTACCTGAATAGGGGTAAAAACATTTATAAGTTCATAATCCTCCAGCAAAATAAATTTATTGCGTTCGGCATCAGTAGCTCCAAAACGAATAGAATGTTTGCCAGCAGTTATATACAGATAGTATCTATCTAAATGCTGCGGATCAAAAGTCTCATCGACGATTTTGGTTGTGAGCCGGTAATTTTTTGTTTCAGGAGCCAACGTATTTGTAACTAAATAAAAGAAGCTGATTTTTTTTCATTTCAGCTGAAAATTTAAAATATAAGAAACAGGAAGCTATCTCAGTTTTTATAAACAGGCTGTGCATAGCCTTACAAAAGGAAAGCAACTGACAATTTATTTAAACCGGTGAATTGGTATAAATAAATCATCTAAATCTATCAAATCTATGAAGATATGATGTAAATCCTTTGGCTTTTCTTGGCGCAATTCTGGCAGGGATTTAAATGCCACTTCCCGAATTAATTGGGAATTGGTATCTAATTCCGGATCAATTCCGGTTTTTAATTGTCCTCCGGTAATGTGTACTTCAAAAAATAACTCCAGGGCATGTAACGGATCTTGTAAAAACTCATTCATAAATAAGAAACGTCCGGGTATTACTTCTAATCCGGTTTCTTCAGCGAATTCCCGCACCAGGCATTCTTTTATTTTTTCGCCAAATTGTAGCCCTCCGCCCGGCGGAGACCACAAATTATAACTGCCATTTATATCCTTATGGTTGACCACCAGTATTTTTTTATCCTGCAAACAAATACCACAAACCCGCACCCGAAGCTTGCCGGTGTAATGCTGCACTAATTGTGTAAGTTCTGTTACGTTTGTTTCCAAGAGGTTTCGTTCTTAGTTTTACCTAATGATTAAGACCTACAATCCAGACTTCAAAAATACAATACTTCAGAAATTGGAGCGCCAATCTTTTATCAACTTTATTGGCTTTCAAATTACAAATATAGCAGAAGGACTGATAGAAGGAGAATTAGATTTAGAAGAAAGGCATTTGCAGAGTAGAGGCATTGTTCATGGAGGCGTTATTGCGACTATAGCAGATACCGCCATTGGTTTTGCGGCAACTACGTTGGTACCAAAAGATTGCGCCGTGGTTACAGCAGAATTAAAGGTATCTTATTTAAATCCGGGAATAGGTACCAAACTTTTAGCTAAAGGCTGGGTTCTGAAACAAGGTAAAAATTTGAACTTTTGTGAGGCAGAAGTTTTTTGTATTAATAAAGATAATGTTGCGGTTTTGATTGCAAAAGCTTCGGCTTCTATGGCAACTGTTAGTCCAGAATAATAAAATTAAAAATTCTCTATTATCTTTAAAATCATACATTTATACGTGCCACGTCTTTAAATGCGTCCCGAAGAAGCCTTACTTAAAAATTTCCCGTTTGAGCCAACTGCTGACCAGTCGGCCTTGTTTAAAAAATTAGAAGCTTTCTTCCTGAATAAAGCGGGCAACCGCGAAGTTTTTTTATTAAAAGGCTTTGCAGGAACAGGTAAAACTACCGTTGTGCGGGCTTTGGTTAAAATCCTGAATACTTTTGGCTATAAATATGTTTTGTTAGCACCAACCGGTAGAGCAGCTAAAGTAATGGCTACTTATACCCGGATACAGGCTTCCACCATTCATAAAAAAATTTACCGGCAATCGTCCAATGGTTTTTCAGATGGCTTAGCTTTTACTCGCCAACCTAATAAGTTATCCGACACCGTTTTTATTGTCGATGAAGCCTCTATGATTTCAGACGAAAAAGCTTTTGGGGATAGTGGCTTGTTGCAGGACCTGATACAATACGTATTCGAAAAGAAAAATAATAAATTATTACTTATTGGCGACACGGCTCAGTTGCCACCGGTAAATCAAACCATCAGCCCATCGTTAGATGCCAGTTATTTGCGGAACAACTTCCGGTGTAATGTGCAGGAAATAGAACTGCGCCAGGTCATGCGGCAGGCACAGGAATCGGGCATTTTAATGAATGCTACCAACCTACGGGAACAGTTAAGGCAGGAAGAGCCACAGCTGCAACTGCGTACCAAGAGCTATAAAGATATTTACCGGATGACAGGGGAGAAGCTGGAAGATGGGTTGCGGTACGCTTATGATAAATTCGGGATTGAAAATACTACCGTAATTTGCCGCTCCAATAAGAATGCAAACCTCTATAACCAACACATCCGGCGACAGATATTTTTTGCTGAGGATGAAATTGGGGTGGGGGATTACCTGATGATTGTGCGGAATAATTATTATTGGGTGCCAAAAGAATCTACTATTGGATTTATGGCCAACGGCGATTTTGTGGAAATTACTAAAATAGTGCGTTACGAAGACCTCTATGGATTTAGGTTTGCAGATGTACAAATAAGGTTTGTTGATTATCCGGAAGAGCCCGAAATGGAAGTAAAGGTTTTATTGGATACTTTGTATACCGAGGCTCCGGCTTTACCGGCCGATATGGGTAAAAAACTGTACGAAGAGGTGCTTAAAGATTATTCTGATTTAGGTACTAAACGGGAGCGCATGCAGCAAATAAAGAAAAATCCTTACTTAAATGCCCTGCAGGTAAAATTTGCTTATGCCTTAACCTGCCATAAAGCGCAGGGTGGTCAATGGAAAGCTGTATTTGTAGATCACGGATTTTTAAAAGAGGATATGGTAAATACTGAATTTGCCCGTTGGTTATATACCGCAATAACCCGTTCGGCAGAAGAATTGTTTTTATTGAACTTTAATTCACAATTGTTAGTAGATTAATACATTACCTTAAACAAATAAAAAATACCAAACAGAACCGCATATTATTAATTTTATCAAAACATGAAAAAAATCTTAACTCTTGCTTTTTGCCTGTCATTTGGTTTTACGGTAGCTAATGCCCAAACTGCTACCCCGGCGGCCAATCAAAAAGTGGTAACGGATGGTCCGGTGATAACATTTACAGAAAACAAATTTGATTTTGGCACTATAAAAGAAGGGGATGTGGTAAACCATACTTTTACTTTTAAGAATACCGGTAACCAGCCGCTATTAATTTCTGATGTACGGGTTACCTGCGGGTGCACTACTCCAGATTGGACTAAAACCCCGGTTGCTCCTGGCAAAACCGGATTTATTACGGCTCAATTTAACAGTGCCGGGAAAGCAGGACAAAATAATAAAGTTATCACAGTGGTGTCTAACTCCGTTACGGGTAATGCTTCTTTGTCTTTCGTAACTAACGTTACATCAAAAAATACGGCTACTTCCTCTATCAAGTAAGGCAGTTGTTTACATAAAAGCAGAAAGCTCCAATAAAATTGGAGCTTTCTGCTTTTATCTTGGTTAGCTTCTATAAAAGTTTTCTTAAATCCTGCTTAGCCTCTTGCCGCACCGACTTTTTTAAACTGCGGTTAGCGTTTTTGGCTTCCAGTTTATCGTCGCGGGTAGAGAATTTACCAAACTTGCTGGTTCCAGGTTTAAACTTTTCCTGCCCCTGTTTTTTATCTGAAACGTAAGGCTTCATTTTACCGGAACTACCCTTGCTGTCTTTCTTTTCTTGTGCCATGGTTATCTCTGCTGATCCTTTATATTAAACGGCAACAGACTAAAATAGGCAAAGACAAATGTTATTTTTTAGGCCAGTAATGAAAGATGCCATGTCCCAGGCTCAGCCAGCCGGCAATTAAAAACAAGCCGCCTATAGGTGTAATTGCTCCCAACCATTTTATGTTGGTTAAACTAAGAATGTATAAAGAGCCCGAGAAGATTAAAACCCCTATCAGGAAAAATAAACCAGCCAGGTGAATAAACTTGGAAGGCACATTAAATAAAATCAAGCCGGTGACCAACATGGCCAGGGCATGATACATGTGGTATTTAACGGCAGTCTCAAAAGTTTCTGTGCGACCATTAGCTTCTAAAATTTTAGCTAAACCATGGGCTCCAAAAGCACCAATCATTACCCCTAAAGCGCCTAGCAGGGCACCAATAACTAATATTGTTTTGTGTGACATTGGTATATTATTTTGAATAATTTCTTGCTCCAAAAATGGAGCTTCCGACGCGTACCATCGTACTTCCTTCTTCTATGGCCAGCTTAAAATCAGAGCTCATGCCCATTGATATTTCTTTAAAATGGTCTGAATCAAAGAAGTATTTTACTTTTAAATCCTCAAAACATTTTTTCAAGGTTCTGAATTCTTTGCGTAATTGGGTTTCGGAACTGGTATTGGTGGCTATCCCCATTACGCCCGTAATCTGGATATTTAATAATGACTTGAATTCTTCGGAGGCTAAGAGTGCTATTGCTTCCTGCTGATCTAATCCAAATTTGCTTTCTTCTTCGGCAATATAAATCTGTAATAGGCAATTCTGAACCCGATTATGCTTCTGGGCCTGCTTATTGATTTCCTGAAGCAGCTTTAAACTATCGACAGATTGAATGGTGTGAACAAAAGGAGCCACATACTTTACTTTATTAGTTTGTAAATGTCCGATTAAATGCCATTCAATATCCTTAGGTAAGGCCTCATATTTTGCCGTTAGTTCCTGAACTTTATTCTCCCCAAAAATTCGTTGGCCAGCCTCATAAGCTTCTAAAATAGCCTCATTTGGCTGAGTTTTAGAAACTGCAATCAATTTACAATTGGTGCCTCTTAGTTCTTCCTGAAAATGAGCTATATTTTCTGCAACTGACATAATTTTCTGTACCGGTTATTGATCACAAATATACATATTAAGGTTTAGGTACTAAGTTTAAACATTAAATATGTTATTTCTCCTTATATTAAGGGCAGATAAACCGGATAAAAAGCCTTAACTAATTTTTAGCAGTTTAATCTTCCAGGGCATTGGCCAGAAAGGTGTTTTTTATAACCAGCCAAAGTAAAAAACAAATTATAGCCCAGGTTAAGTATACCTGGTAGTAATCACGGGTATCGCGGAAGCGGCTTTCCTGGATTTTAGCTTTTTCCAGACGATTGATCCGGGAAAATATAGCATTTAAAGCTTTTTTATCCGAAGCCCTGAAAAATGTTCCGGAGGCAGCTTTAGCTATTTCCCGGAGGTTTGTTTCGTCCAGGCGCGTCTGGATGTAACTGGTTTTACCTGTTTCATCGGTGTAAGGTATTTGACCATCTTTGCCTATACCTATGGTATAAATTTTAATATTAAACCCATAAGCCAATTTTGCCGCGGTGGCCGGATCTATATTGCCACCGGTATTTTCGCCATCACTTATTAAAATACAAACTTTTGATTTTCCTTCTGATTCCCGCATTCGGTTTATGGCAACCCCTAACGCACTTCCAATGGACGTACCATCATTAGCAATCATTCCTAACTGAACATCATTAATGCTTTCGCGGAGTAAATCATAATCAGTGGTTAAGGGAGTTAAGGAATAAGCATCACCAGCAAAAACTACTAAACCTATCCGGTCGTGTGAGCGTCCTTGAATAAAATTTCGGGCCACTTCTTTGGCTGCTTCCAGGCGGTTTGGCTTAAAGTCTTTTAGCTCCATTGAGCCAGAAACATCCAGTACCAGGGTAATATCTATACCTTCCGAATATTGTTCTACCCGTTCGTTTGTTAGCTGCGGACGGGCCAGTGCTACCAAAACAAAAATAATAAATAAAGCAAAATAAATATCTGGTATATAACGCAATATGCTGCTCCAGTGCCAAATGGCTTTACCTTCAAAAAAGGCAATTTCCAGTTTTTTCCTAAACCGGAAATGGATAAGCCAGCGAAGTAAAAAAAGGAAAGGTACCGCCGGAATAAAATAAAGAAAAAGCGGCTCAATCCAGTCGTAAGACTGAAAGGTACTGTAGCGGAACCAATCCAGGTCAAACCAGTTGAGGTATGATTTCAGGGTTTGTAGCATTTCTGGTTTGTTCTTTTATATATTCATATCTCCGGTCGGCAAAGTGATGGAGCAGGTAAAAGGCAATAATAGTTTCTGACGATTTATCGGAAACGATATTGCCATAAATAGCTTTATCGAAAAGGCGAAGTGCCGTAGTTACGTCTTCATCGTCGTTATAATAGGCGGCAATTTCTTTGGTGGTAAAACTATTAATAGCATTACCTTCCAAGTCGGTCAGGTAATTTTTCCAAAGCGTAATGGTTTGCTCAATAATGGTCAGAGATTCAGATTTATTAAACTGATCTATTTGTGCTGTAAACTTATTAATGAATTGAGAATGATCTTTTTTAAGGATGTAAAGCCGGTACCGGACTATAATTTTTTTACCCAGCAATAGCCATAATCCAACTAACAGCAGCAAACCAATTCCTAAGCCTATGAGCCAGTAAGCATAATTAAATCTTTCTGGTACCGGTAATAAATTTACTTCAGCTTTTAACTTTTCCGGGTCAGGATTGTCAGTTACTAATTGTTTAACAAAAATTTCTGAAGGACTGGATTGTATTATAAGGGTGTCCTGATTTTGTAAAATGGTAATGGGTAAAGCAATTGTTTGTACGGGGGCAATGGCAAAGGTGCGTAGGGTATAAACCACACTATCCACGCTTTGCCCATCTTTTGTTTTAGTAGGAAAAAACTGACGGGTAACGTATTCAAATGGAGCAAAGTTAAAACTTGAATCAGGTAAAATAATTTCCTGCTCAGCAGGATGCTGAAAATAAAATATAAAATTTACCGGCTCCCCAATTTTTATAGAATCCAACGAAAATATACCTTGGGGTTTGTTTTCTTTAGATACTTGTGCCTGGGATAATACAGGCAACAGGAGAAAGAATATAAATAGCTTTTTAAGCACTTTTTCTAAATTTATTGCGCAACCGGAATAAGTTTACCAATTGCAAAACATAATCTTCATTGGTATAAATTGTCAGGTAGTTGGATTTATATTTCCGGCAAATTTTAGCAATTTTTTCCTGATTTTCGGAATAAGTATTAATATAGGTTTGCCGGAATTCTTCAGAAGAAGTATTAACCCAAATAGTTTTTCCGCTTTCTTTATCCAATAAAGGTATAATACCCATGGCCGGAAACTCCTTCTCCCGTTTGTCTACCAGCTGTATAACAATCAAGTCATGTTTTTTGGCCAGCATGCCCATTTCGCGTTCGTAGTTAAGATCTATAAAATCAGAAATCAATAAAATTAAACTACGACGTTTAATAATGCCCAGTGAAACCTTGATACCAGTTGCCAAATCGGTTTTATCGGAGGCCGGAGTTAATTCAAATAATGATTTTATCAAGGCATAGGCATGTTCAGTGCCTCGGCCCGGTTTAATGTATTTCTCTTTTTGGTCGCTGAAACAAACCATTCCAATTTGGCTGGTTTGTCTGGCGGCAGCCAAAGCCAATACCCCACAAATTTCTTTACCAACTTCTATTTTTTGCTGACCGTTTGTACCCAAGGCCTGCGATGCACTAACGTCCAATATTAAAAAAACGGATTGCTCTTTTTCTTCTTTATAAGTTTTAACAAAGGTACCATGGCCTTTGGCAGACACGTTCCAATCAATAGATCGCACATCATCGCCGTATTGGTAGGAACGCACATCATCAAACTCAAGTCCGGTACCTTTAAAAACAGAATGGAAATCGCCTTGCATTTGGTCATGGATGGCCTGACGAATTCTGATTTCGTATTTTTGTAATTTCTTAATGAGTTCTTTCATACTAAATACTAACGCAGACGTTATATTTTAAATATTCAGGCAAAATACCTAATTTAGCTCCGTGAAAAAAGCTTTTTTTGTCTTGCTCTTTTGCTCAGCTGTTTACGCTTGTACCTCTCCAATTAGCCCTCCACCTCCGGATCTTTTGCCGGAGAAGAAAATGACTAATATTTTATTTGATATTCATGTCGCCGAGGCCAGAGTAGAACGAATGGGACTTGCGTTGGATACTGCCTCGTTTCACTATAAGGCTTTGCAGCAGAATATCCTAAAAAAACATAACGTAACACCAGCCCAATTTTATAAAAGCTACAGTTATTATTTGCGGAACGTTAGTGAGCTCGATAAAATTTACGAAAAAATTGTTGATAGCCTTAGCTTAAAAGAAGTAGAGGCGGGGAGTGCTCAAAATAAACCTTAAAAACTTTAGAACAGCCTGCTTCCGTTTGGAACAGGTAGGCCAGGTTGGGTTAATACTATATTATTATTCGAATCCGGGAAGCCGGTGATCAATATTTCCGAAACAAAATTAGCTACTTGTTTGGGCTTAAAATTTACTACACAAACAACCTGTCTGCCAAGCAACTCTGCTGCAGAATAATTTACCGTTATTTGGGCACTTGATTTTTTAATTCCTAATTCCGGGCCTAAATCCACCTTTATCTTATAAGCGGGTTTACGGGCTTCCGGAAATGGCTGCACTTCAATAATGGTACCTACCCGTATATCTATTTTTTCAAAATCTGACCAATCTATATTATTCATATGAAATAAAAGGTAACAAGTTAAAGCAAACAAAACTTCAGTAATTCAGGCTCGTATCCTTCAATAAATATAGAAAAATCTATTTATTAAACTTGCTTCAATACTAAGTTTAATAGCCTGATCTTATTTGAGACCCAAAAACTATGAAAAAAAATACAGGAAGTACCTTATCGCCTTGGATGCACGGCACTACATTTCCCGTAACAACCGCCCTTACCGAGGATTTAACCTGCGATGTTTGTGTAGTAGGTGCTGGTATAGCCGGAATGACTACTGCTTATTTATTAGCTCAGGAAGGGAAATCGGTGGTGGTGTTAGAATCAAAAGGAATTGGCAGTGGAGAAACGTCCCGGACAACAGCACATTTATCTAATGCGTTTGATGACCGCTACCACATAATGGTAGATTTAATAGGTGAAAAAAAAGCCCGGATTTTGGCTGAAAGCCACACCTATGCCATTAAAAAAATAGAAGAAATTTGTGCAACAGAAAATATTGATTGCGATTTTGAACGGTTAAACGGTTACCTGTTTTTACAACCCAGCAGTACCGAAGATCAGCTAGATAAAGAACTGGCTGCCGCCAGACAATTAGGTTTTGCAAACCTCGTTAAATTAAAAAATACACCCATTCCATCCTTATCTAACGGGCCTTGTTTATGCTTTCCGGATCAGGCCATTTTTCATCCGTTGAAGTATTTAGTTGGTTTAAGTCATGCTTTACTAGCTAAAGGAGGCAAAATTTTTACCGATTCGCATGTGATTTCTTTTGAAAAAGGGTTAGATCATATTGTTAGAACAAGTGGTGGTTTTACGGTTACCGCAAAACAGGTAGTAGTTGCCACTAATTCGCCGGTTAATGATACAGTCGCTATTCATACCAAACAAGCACCTTACCGCACCTATGTAATTGGCTTCAAAGTATTACCAGGAACAATTCCTAACGGATTATATTGGGACGATTCTGAACCTTACCACTATATTAGGTTAGTAAAAGATACGCACCCGGATAGTTTACAATCGGGTGAAGATGCTTATAATCTATTAATTGTTGGAGGAGAAGACCACAAAACAGGGCAGGAAGAAAATGAACAGGAACGGCTTGAATGTTTAGAAGAATGGGTAAGGGAAAAATTACCCATGGCTGGCGATGTGGTTTATCGCTGGTCTGGTCAGGTAATGGAGCCAACCGATTATGTAGCTTATATAGGCAAAAATCCGGGAGAAGACAATGTGTATATAGCTACCGGAGATTCTGGTCAGGGAATGACGCACGGCACCATTGCTGGAGTTTTAATTACTGATTTAATCATGGGCCGCCCAAATGCATGGGCCAATGTTTATGATCCTGGAAGAATAAGGGTTAAATCTGCTCCGGAATTTCTGAAGGAAAATTTAAATGTTGCTGCCCAATATAAAGATTGGGTTACCCCAGGAGAAGTGACTGATCCTTCCGAGATTATGCCCGGAACAGGCCGGGTGATCAGGCGCGGTATAAATAAAGTAGCCGTATATTGTGATGCTCTGGGGCAGAAACACGAAATGTCGGCGGTGTGCTCCCATATGGGTTGTATCGTAAATTGGAACGAAGTAGAAAATACCTGGGATTGTCCATGCCATGGATCCAGGTTTGATGCTACAGGCGAAGTACTTTCTGGTCCTGCTATTAAAGGTTTAGGTAAACCCGAGTAGGCATAATCAAAAAGGGCTGCTAAATTATTAGCAGCCCTTTTTGATTACTGAATGGCGGGTTCCTTATAAGAATAAGCAGCCAGAGCATTTAATCGTTGCCCGATAGCATCTTCCCATTCTTTTTGTTTTTCCCGGTTTAAACCGTGTTTGGATTCGTGGTCGTAAACATCCTGCTCTTTCTTCCAGTCGGCAAAGGCCTGGTCAACTACTTTATCTAAACCTGTTCTTTTTGAGCCACAAAAATCATTTAACAGACTTAATTTTTTCCGCAGTAGCCGGGCATGTACTTCACTTAAATCAAAGTGTAATTGTTCATGAGCCAGCAATCGTTGCGACTGCTTGTTTTTTGTCCAGGAATCGTTTGTTACAAAAACACATTTAACCTCGTACCGGAGAGTATTTCCATAGCAGTTGGCCCGCACATCTAAATTGGTGGAGGTCATAGCGTGCAAGGGATCTTTGCCATCGGCTTCTGATTTAAAATCATCCCAGGTTAACCGGCGGTTTTCCTGCCAGATTAATCCTTTTTCATCGGTTTTAGTGGTACTAACTGGGGACTCTGTTTTTAGATTAGATAGGTTAGTTAAGAATAAAAACAGAACAAGAATCTGCGTAAACATTAAATATACAATCTGGATTTAGAGGTGGTTTCTTCGTTACTTTTACTACAAAATCCAGAATATTTAAATTCACTTCACTAAACTTAATTTTTTAAATCTAAGAAAAATAAGCAAGGCTGCTAATGAAAGGCCTGCTAATAAGCCAGTCCAGATGCCGTTAACCCCAAACCCTAACCGAAAACATAAAATGTATCCCATTGGAAGGCCTAATACCCAATAGGCCAAAAGCGAAATAATGCTTGGTACTTTAACATCTTCCAATCCTCTTAAAGCGCCCAGCCCTACAACTTGTACACCATCCGAAATCTGAAATAAGGCAGCTATTATAAGTAATCCGGCCGCAAGGGTAATTACTTCCTGATCTTGAATATATAATTGAGGAATAAAATTCTTGGCAATAATTAAAATTAAACCGCATACAGACATGAAAGCTACTGCCATTATAAAGCTTATAAAGCCAGCACTGCGCATTTCAGAGATATATCCCTGTCCGAAGAGGTTTCCTACCCGGATGGTAGCGGCAGCCGCAATTCCACTTGCCATCATATAAGTAACAGAAGCAATGCTAATAGCAATTTGATGCGCGGCTAATTCTTTGGCACCTAACCACCCAATCATGACCGCTGAGAAACTAAAGGCACCCATTTCAAATAGCATCTGCACAGAAATAGGGAACCCTAATTTCACTATTCGGAACATGTATAGCATAGAAATAAACTGCCTTTCCCAATGCAGGCGGTAAGGCTTAAGTTCTTCAGAATAAAGAATATAAATGCCCATGATACCCGCCATAATTACCCGGGCCAATAGCGTAGAGATGGCTGCGCCAATAAATCCTAAGGCTGGTGCGCCGAATTTACCATAAATAAGTATGTAGTTGCCAATAATATTCAGGGCATTAGCAAAAACCGAGATGTACATGGATTGCTTGGTGAGCGATAGCCCTTCTGCAAATTGCTTAAAGCCTTGAAAAACCATAAGTGGTATCAAAGAAAAGAAACAGATATTTAAATAAGGAATGGTAAGGGCAACTACTGCTTCAGGTTGATCTAAAAAATATAAATAAGGCGAAAGTAAGTAACCAGCTAAAAATAAAATAACACCCGTAATAACAGACACCATTACCCCATTAATAAGCAATAATGAAATACGGTTTTTATTTTTTCGGCCATCCGCCGCCGCCACCAGGGGCGTAATACCGTAAGAAATACCCAATCCGAAAACCAGAATAACCGTAAATATGCTGTTGCTTAAAGAAGCCGCCGCCAAAGGTACTGTTCCTAACTGACCCACCATCATGCTATCTACAACATTAACCATTATATGGCCAAGTTGGCTAAGAATAACTGGGAAGGCCAAACGGAAATTAGCTTTAAAATGCTTTTTATAATCCTCGGAAATCATAGGTTCAATTTAGGCCTGCAAAGGTAAGGACCTTTACGGTTCTCAATGGTTATCCGGATAAATAAAAGCAGTTAAGAAAGATTTTTAATTTGTGTAAATGCTTCCTGAAGTCTTTTAAGAGCTTCTATTAATTTGTTTTTCTGAATAGCAAAGGAAAGTCGGGCAAAACCTGGCGCTCCAAATAAATCGCCAGGTAATATTTCTACCTTATAATTACGTTTCAAGTAATCAGCTAATTGATAGCTGTCTGGAACAACATCATTCAAATATCCAGATAAATCAGGAAAGTAGTAATAAGCGGCTTCTGATTTGAAATAAGGTATGTGCTGGTCTACTAAAAACAATTCCATTTGCTGTTTGTTTTCTTTTAAAGCAGTAAAAATTGGAGCTTGCACGGCGGATATGTTTTCCAAAATTGCTACTCCAGCATCCTGGATAAATTCGGGCACATTGCCATAAATAATATGTTGAAATTCAATGCATTTTTGGGATAGTTCTAATGGGCAAATTAAATATCCTAAGCGCCACCCGGTCATGGCAAAGGATTTAGAGAATCCATTTACTACCAAAAACCGGTTGAATTTATCCTCGAATTCATATAAAGAAGGTATAGACTTTTCAAACGTAACCAAATCATATACCTCATCGGATAAAACATAAACTTCCGGATGGTTATCTAATACTTCAAGCCACTGGCTTATTTCTGTTTTGTTGTATATGCGCCCGCTAGGATTATTAGGGTTGGTGAATAAAAATAGTTTTGTATTAGCAGTAATTAAAGAGGCAAGTGCTTCGGGATTTATGGTATATCCATCTTCCGGTGATGTTGGAAGCAAAACAATTTTAGCTTTTAAATGCTGCAGCACCTGATATAAGCCTCCCCAATTGGGTATGGGTACTATTACTTCATCTCCTGGTTGCAGAATTGCCTGTAAAATATTGTATAAGGCTTGTTTAGTACCCGGAGTTACAATCACCTGACCTAAATTTACCGAGGCATTATTTACTTGTTTATACCGGTTTACTATTGCCTGGCGTAATGCCAAAGTGCCTTCCGGAGAGCCATAAAATGTTTTATGTTCCTGAATTCCTTTGATGGCAACCTGGCTGGCTACTGATGGAGTATGAAAATAAGAGGCTCCGGAGGCTAAACTTATAAGTTCCAATTTTATATAGTAGTGAGATGAATGTTAAGGGCAAGATAAAATTTTAATTTAATTTCAAAGAAAAATCCGAAGCTTCAGCAGAAAGTAAATAGGCAATAGTTTATCTGAAAAGGCAACTTATCTTTGTTCTTCATAAACCTTTTATCATTTTTTTATGGCCCTGCAAATAGAAATAATACCTCATACCCTGCAATTTAAATTTAGTGCCCGTACTTCCCGCGGGGCTATGCAGCAACACCAGGTGTTTTTTCTAAAGTTAGCAGATTCTGAAATGCCCCATATATTTGGAATAGGAGAGTGCGCACCTTTACCAGGATTAAGTTTGGAGCACCATGCAGGCTTTAACCATACCCTAAGCCTTTTGGTCGCAGACTTAAATAAAGAATTGACTATATCGGGCCTTGTTGCCTTAAAATCAATATTAAATAGCGGAAAATACAATAAATATCCTTCGTTAATTTTTGCACTTGAAACGGCCATAATGGATTATGAAGCAGGCGGCAACCGGATGCTTTACCAGAATAGCTTTTCAAAAGGTGAAGCTGGTATTCCCATAAATGGGCTGATTTGGATGGGAGATGAAAAGTTTATGAAGGAGCAAATTAGTAAAAAGCTAAACGAAGGGTATTCCTGCTTAAAATTAAAAATTGGAAGCTTAGATTTTGATACCGAATTAGCAATTTTAAAATCTATTAGGGCTGTGGCATCAGCAGCTGAGCTAATTATTCGGGTAGATGCTAATGGGGCTTTTAACCCACAAGATGCCTTACCAAAATTAGAGCAGTTGGCAGCCTTTCATATTCATTCTATTGAACAGCCTATAAAGCAGGGGCAGGCTGAATTAATGAAAAGTTTATGCCAGGAATCGCCGGTTGCCATAGCCTTGGACGAAGAGCTTATTTGTATTTCAGAGAAAAGCTGTAAAGTAGAGCTGCTGAATTTTATTCAGCCGCAGTATATCATCCTGAAACCTACCTTAATAGGAGGCT
Source organism: Adhaeribacter aquaticus DSM 16391 (assembly GCF_000473365.1). Classification (GTDB taxonomy): domain Bacteria; phylum Bacteroidota; class Bacteroidia; order Cytophagales; family Hymenobacteraceae; genus Adhaeribacter; species Adhaeribacter aquaticus. The sequence continues at coordinate 4,401,298 of NZ_KI421517.1, read as the reverse complement.
TACAAGCTTCGGCTGAATGGATTAGCTTGGCAGAAGAAAGAAGAATTGGTTGGTGGGTTACTTCTGCCTTAGAATCTAATATTGGCCTGAATGCCATAAGTCAGTTTACGGCGCAATATCCCATAAAACTACAACAAGGCCTTGGTACCGGGCAGTTATATTATAATAATATTACTTCTCCGCTATTCATATATCAGGGAGAACTTTATTACCAATCAATGGCCAAATGGTCGCTGGAATTTTAAATCTCCAGTTAAGCAGCTAATAATAACTTTGTTACTAAGTCCGGTAAGGCTACTCCAGCTTTTTCAGGTATCAAATGTAAGTTGGGTTGCTTGGTTATTTCGGGCAAATGGGGATCTATGACGTAAACCGGTACCTGTTTTGAAACATAATGTACCAGGCCGGCAGCCGGATAAACTACTAAGGAAGTTCCTACTACCATAAATATATCAGCTTCTTGTGTTTCTTTGATAGATGATTCCATGAGAGGTACCAATTCACCAAACCAAACGATATTAGGCCTTAGTTGAGAACCTTTTTCACAAGTGTGGCCAGCATTCAATTCCCAGCCATTAATATCATAAACTAAGTTTTCGTCGATAGTACTCCGGGATTGAAACAAGCTGCCATGCAAATGAATAACCTTAGTAGAACCAGCTCTTTCGTGTAAATTATCTACATTTTGCGTAATAATGGTAACCTCATACTTTTGTTCTAGTTGCGCCAGCGCAAAATGTCCAGGATTAGGTTTGGCATCCAGGGCATTTTTTCTCCGCTGGTTATAAAACTCAAGTACCAGATCCGGATTTTTTCGCCAGCCTTCCGGTGAGGCCACTTCCATTACATCGTGTCCTTCCCACAGACCATTAGCATCTCTAAAGGTAGCAATACCGCTTTCGGCACTTATGCCAGCCCCTGTAAGTATTACAATTTTTTTCTTTTCCATGAAGCGATAACATAAGGTAAGAGAATAAAAAACGCCTTTACCTTTTACTTTTCCGACTAGAAAATATAAAAGGTAAAGGCGTTTTTCAAATTCAGATTTATCCTAAGATTTAGGAATTATTTCTTTTTAGCGGCTGCTGTAGTTTTTTTAGCAGTAGTGGCTTTTTTTGCAGCTGGTTTCTTTTTAGCTGGTGTGGCCTCTTTTTCAGTTTCTTTCGAAGCAGCCTTCTTTTTAAATCCGCCCCGGGCAGGTTTATCGGGTGTTTGTTCGGCTAAAGTTAAACACTCTTCTAAGGTAAGTTCACTTGGTTCTTTTCCTTTAGGTATTTTAACATTCTTTTTGCCTACACAAATGTATGGACCAAAACGGCCATTTAATATTTGTACTTCCGGGTTTTCCTCGAAGGATTTAATAAGTTTTTCTGCATCCGCTTTGCGCTTGGCTTGTATAAGCTCAATAGCCTCTTCAGCTGTTACAGTATACGGGTCAAGCGTCTTCGGCAACGAAAAAAATTTATTGTCGTGCCGGATAAACGGACCAAACCGGCCAATGGCGGCTGTCATATCTTTTTCTTCAAAAGTGCCTGCAACGCGTGGTAATTTAAAGAGCTCCAAAGCAGTTTCTATTGAAATGCTTTCTAAAAACTGCCCTTTCCGCAGGCTGGCATAAACAGGCTTTTCACCAGTTTCCTCATTTTCCTCGCCTAGCTGTACATAAGGCCCAAACCGACCTAGTTTGGCAATTACTTTTTTACCTGTTTGCGGATCTGCTCCTAACTCCCGGGCTCCACCCACTGTAGACCGATCAATATTCTGACTGGATTCTACGGTTTCATGAAAACTGCCATAGAAATTACCTATCATTTTGTCCCAATCCTGGGTGCCGGCAGCAATCTGGTCAAATTCTTCTTCTACTTTTGCCGTAAAAGAATAATCAATAATATTAGGGAAGTAATCTTTTAGGAAATCGTTTACTACCATAGCCATATCCGTTGGAAATAACTTAGCTTTTTCGGCGCCGGTTATTTCGGTTTTGGTTTCGGTAGCAATGGAATCATCAGCCAGGGTTAAAACCCTGTAAGCCCGTTCTTTTCCTTCACGGTTATCTTTCTCAACATAGCCCCGTTTCTGAATGGTAGAAATGGTAGGAGCGTAGGTAGAAGGGCGGCCAATACCCATTTCTTCCAGTTTCTTAACTAAGCTTGCTTCGGTATACCTGGGTGCAGGACGTGAATACCTTTCGGTAGCCTGCATCCGGTTTAATTGCAACGTCTGACCAATTGCTAAAGGAGGCAACATTCCCTGCACATCGTCATCCTGTTCGCCATCGTCTTTAGACTCAATATATACTTTTAAAAAGCCTTCAAAAGTAATGACCTCACCGGTAGCTATTAATTTAGCCGATGATTGAGTGGAAATACCAATGGTAGCCGTTGTTTTTTCAATCTCTGCATCCGCCATCTGGGAAGCAATGGCCCGTTTCCGGATAAGGTCATACAAGCGCTGTTCACTTCTGTCGGAGCTTGCATCTTTTGCACTAAAATCGGTTGGCCGGATAGCTTCGTGGGCTTCCTGCGCTGAACTGGATTTGGTGCGATATTGACGGGTTTTTACAAATTTATCCCCAAAAGAGCTGGCAATTTCGGCAGCGGCTCCATTAATGGCATCTTGAGATAGATTAGTAGAGTCGGTCCGCATATACGATATTTTACCGGCTTCATATAACTTTTGTGCTACCGTCATGGTTTGCGCTACCGAAAAGCCCAGTTTGCGGCTGGCTTCCTGTTGTAAGGTGGAGGTAGTAAAAGGTGCGGCAGGACTTCTTTTAGTAGGTTTTTTCTCTAGGTTTTCAATGGTGTAAGTAGCCCCTTTGCATTTCTCCAGAAAAGACTGCGCTTCTTCCTGCGTTTTAAAACGGGAAGGCAATTCTGCTTCCAGTTTTTTGCCATCTACTTGTAAGTAGGCAACAATTCTGTAGGCCGATTCTGCTTTAAAGCGTTCAATTTCTCTTTCTCTTTCCACAACCAATCGCACCGCCACGGATTGCACCCGACCAGCAGAAAGGCCGGTTTTTATCTTTTTCCATAGAATAGGAGAGAGTTCAAAACCTACCAAACGATCTAATACCCGACGGGCTTGCTGCGCATTAACCCGATCTATATCTATTTTACGCGGTGATTCTATCGCATTAAGAATAGCGTTTTTAGTAATTTCCCGAAAAACAATCCGGCGGGTTTTTTCGTCATTTAGGTTTAAAGCCTCAGATAAGTGCCAGGAAATAGCTTCACCTTCACGGTCATCATCCGATGCGAGCCATACCATTTCGGCCTCCTTAGCAAGCTTTTTTAATTGAGAAACAACTTCTTTTTTATCTTCAGAAACTACATAGGTAGGTTTAAAACCATTTTTTATATCAATGGCATTATTATCTTTAGGCAAATCGCGCACGTGTCCGAAGCTGGACTTCACCACAAAATCCTTTCCTAAATAGCCTTCAATAGTTTTTGCTTTGGCCGGTGACTCAACAATTACTAAATTTTTAATCATTCTGCTGCTATATAACCTGGCCTATTTTGCCAAATTTTCTCCAAGATTTGTAATTTTTTTCTAATAAAACAACTCTCACTAATTTTGGAAAGTTCGTTTACCCCAATTTTTACGTAACTTTTTTCTATATATACGTATAAATCCTGTTAATTAGATTTATGCCTAAAAACCTCTTTCTTTGCCGCCATGCTGACGCATTACTGGCCATAACAGGACAAACAGATTCTAATAGAAATATTTCTGCGAAGGGTATTTCTGAGGCTCAGACAGCAGCCCAATGGATGGCTAATTTTGGTTTACCTGTTGATGCGGTTGTTAGTAGTGCTGCGGTAAGAACAACAGAAACAGCTCGCATTTTAGCTTCTGGTCTTGGTTTACCATTGCATCAGATCTATTCGGTAAAAGAGCTGTATAATTGTGCAACAGCCACTCTTTTGCGGTTTCTTGCTCAGTTGGCTCCCCACTGGAATACGGTTGTAGTGGTGGCACATAATCCGGCTGTTTCGGAGGTAAGCAGTAAATTAAATAATGATAATAACCTGTATGTGCCAACTGCCGGGGTAAATTATTTTACTTTTTTAACTCATGATTGGTTTGAAATAGAGGTTTCTGATTTCAAGTTAAAAGTTAATTTTTAAAGTGCCGGAGTTTTTTGTCAAAAAATAATTAGGGCAGGAAAGGAAAAGGGAACGGGTGGTAAAAAAGTAATACAGTATATATAAATAAAATATTATTTTGATTTATAGGTACTTATTAAATACAGTTGCTGAATTCGAAAATATTTATGTAATATTAAACAGAAAATGAATATTTGATTTTGAGCCAAAGTGTGAATATTCAAAATTTGTAGTAAGATTTTAGTAACATTTTATAGTATAGTATCCGGAAATAAAGAGCAACATAACATCACGACAACTTTTCTATCTAATAGATGGCAGCAACCATAATATCTGTGATAAATCAAAAAGGAGGCACAGGTAAAACTACTACCACAATAAATTTAGGAAGTGCATTAAGTAAGTTAGGCAAAAAGATATTGCTGGTCGATTTAGATCCACAGGCTAATTTATCTTATTCCTTGGGCGTAACAGAACCTGCTGTTACGTTAGCAGATGTTTTTACCGGAACAAAACAATTAGCTGATATTCTGGTTCATCAAGGAAACCTTAGTATTGCCCCCGGATCCAATGAACTAGTGGATATTGAAATTTCATTAGTAACGCAGGAAAAGCGGGAAAGCTTTTTAAAAAATATTTTGGCTGATGCCAAAGGATTTGATTATATTCTGATCGATTGTCCGCCTTCACTTTCTATACTTACGGTTAATGCCCTGGCGGCTTCTCAGGAAGTGCTGATTCCTTTACAAATGGAAGTTTTAACCTTACAAGGTCTTAATCAAATATTAAACACTGTCGCTCAGGTTCGGAAAGCGTTCAACCCAAAATTACGGGTAAAAGGCATTGTGGTAGTTATGTATGATAAGCGCCGGAAATTAAGTTTAGAAGTGGAAGAATACTTGCAGGAAAATGTGGATGAATACATTTTCTCTTCGCGTGTCCGGCAAAATGTAAAGTTAGCTGAAGCGCCATCATTCGGGAAAAGTGTAATCGATTATGATCCGGCATCCAACGGAGCCAAAGATTATATGGCCTTAGCCGAGGAATTTCTGGTAAAATAAGCACCGGAATTTTTCGTTTTTTATTGTTATACATTAGAGTTAAAACAGATCCTTCGGGGTTTAATTAATAGATCCACCCAGTATATTTTAATATAGAGCGCAAGTTATGGCTTTAGGAAAAAACATGAAGTTGAACAAAGACAAACTGATTGGTCAAGCGGAAAATAACAATCCGCCTGAGCAACCAGCAGAAGGGAAAGTGGTGCCAGAACCGGTAACCACACCGGCAGCAGAGGCTACTCCGGAGCCGGCTGATCTGCCAAAGAAAAATGGCAAAAAGGTTGGTGCCTTGCCAGTGGGGGAGTCAGGTTCAGCTAAATCTGTTTCTGAAAAAAGAAAAGAAGAAAAACCGGTATCAGCACCAGCTGCTCCTGATACTACCAAAAGTGCGTCATTAGATAACCCTTATATTAATGATCAGCTGAACCGGGTATTATACGCCCTGGATGCTTTCAAAAAGGGTGATGTGTCCGTCCGGTTAACAAAGCAGAACAATGATATTTTTGCTGATATCGCCGAAGCTTATAACTCCATGGTGGAGATGATAGGGGGCGTAGGGGGCGAAGTGTCGCGTATTTCTAAAGTTGCCGGAGTAGAAGGAAACCTGAAAGCGCGGGCATCGGCTGAGAATGCCTCCGGTTTCTGGAAAGACATGATTAATAATATCAATGGTCTGGTTGATTCGATTGCTGTTCCGGTATTGGAGGTAGGTAAAGTACTTAAAAATATATCCCGCGGAAACCTGGATGAAACATTCCAGATTCCGGTATCGGGCGACTTTAAAGTAATGGCCGAGACCATTAACCGAACCATTGATAACCTAAACTTATTTGCCGGGGAAGTAACCCGGGTAGCGCTGGAAGTAGGTTCAGAAGGAAAGCTGGGTGGGCAAGCTTCTGTACCGAACGTAGCCGGGGTTTGGAAAGAATTAACAGACAATGTAAATATAATGGCTGGTAACCTTACTGCTCAGGTAAGGGATATTGCCAAAGTATCCACCGCAGTTGCGCAGGGTAACCTGACGCAAAAGGTAACGGTAGATGTAAAAGGAGAATTCCTGCAATTAAAAGAGAACATCAATTTCATGGTGGACTCGCTGAACATCTTTGGGGATGAAGTAACCCGGGTAGCGCGGGAAGTAGGTACCGAAGGTAAATTGGGTGGCCAGGCAAAGGTGCCTAACGTTGGTGGCGTTTGGAAAGAACTTACCGACAATGTAAATACCATGGCCAGCAATCTGACCTCACAAATGCGTGATATTGCAAATGTGGCGGCGGCTGTAGCGAAAGGCGATTTAACGCAGAAGATTACCGTTAACGTACGGGGTGAGATTGCCGAGTTAAAGGATATTCTGAACCAGATGGTGGATTCCCTGAATATCTTCTCGGACGAGGTAACCCGCGTGGCACGTGAAGTAGGAACCGAAGGTAAACTTGGCGGACAAGCCAATGTGCCGCGTGTGGAAGGAACCTGGAAAGAATTGACCGATAATGTAAACTACATGGCTTCTAACCTTACCTCTCAGGTACGGGATATTGCCAATGTAGCTACTGCTGTGGCCCGTGGAGATTTAAATCAAAAAATTACGGTTGAGGTAAAAGGCGAATTGGCGGATCTGAAAAACATCATGAATGCCATGGTGGACCGGTTAAATGTATTTGCCGGGGAGGTGACCCGGGTAGCGCGCGAAGTAGGAACCGAAGGTATTTTGGGTGGCCAGGCCAATGTGCCGGATGTGGCCGGAGTTTGGAAGGACCTGACCGATAATGTAAATATTATGGCCGGTAACCTTACCACGCAGGTGCGTTCTATTGCCGAGGTAACCACAGCCATTGCTACCGGAGACTTGTCTAAGAAGATTACCGCTGATGTACGTGGGGAGATTCTGGAAGTAAAAAATACTGTAAATACCATGGTTGACCAGTTAAGCTCTTTTGCTTCTGAAGTAACCCGGGTGGCGCGGGAAGTAGGTTCTGAAGGCAAACTGGGCGGCCAGGCCGAAGTAAGAGGTGTTGGCGGTGTATGGAAAGATCTGACCGACAATGTAAATATGATGGCCGGTAATTTAACGGGCCAGGTACGGAATATTGCCGAAGTAACCACTGCTATTGCCACCGGCGATTTAGGTAAGAAAATTACCATTGATGCCCGTGGTGAGATATCAGAACTGAAAAATACCATTAATACGATGGTTGATCAGCTGAACGCCTTTGCCGGGGAAGTAACCCGGGTAGCAAGGGAAGTAGGTACCGAAGGTAAACTGGGAGGCCAGGCCGAAGTACAGGGCGTATCTGGTACCTGGAAAGACCTAACTGATAACGTAAACATAATGGCTGGTAATTTAACCGGTCAGGTGCGTGATATTGCTAAAGTAGCCACGGCAGTAGCCAATGGCGACTTATCGAAGAAAATTACCATTGATGCCCGGGGCGAAATTCTGGAGCTGAAAGATAATATTAACCAAATGGTGGATTACCTCAATATCTTCGGGGATGAGGTAACCCGGGTGGCTCGTGAAGTAGGTACCGAAGGTAAACTGGGCGGCCAGGCAATTGTACCAAATGTAGGAGGTACCTGGAAGGAATTAACCGATAACGTTAATACCATGACCAGCAACCTGACCTCACAAATCAGGGACATTGCCAAAGTAGCTACGGCTGTAGCGCGGGGCGATTTAACCCAGAAAATCACCGTGGAAGTACGCGGTGAATTCTTAGATCTGAAAGAAAACCTGAACCAGATGGTGGATTCCCTGAACATTTTCGGGGATGAGGTAACCCGGGTGGCTCGTGAAGTAGGTACTGAAGGTAAACTGGGCGGCCAGGCCAATGTGCCCAAAGTTCGGGGCACCTGGAAGGAGTTAACCGACAATGTAAATATTATGGCCTCTAACCTGACCGGTCAGGTGCGTAATATTGCTGAGGTAACTACTGCGGTTGCTAACGGGGATTTATCTAAGAAAATTACCATTGATGCCCGCGGCGAGATTCTTGATCTGAAAGAGAATATTAACCGGATGGTGGATTCTCTGAATATATTTGCCGGGGAGGTAACCCGGGTAGCATTGGAAGTGGGTACTGAAGGTAAGCTAGGTGGTCAGGCCGATGTAAAAGGAGTAGGCGGGGTTTGGAAAGACCTAACCGATAATGTAAACTACATGGCTGGTAACTTAACGGGCCAGGTACGTAATATTGCTGAGGTAACCACGGCAGTGGCAACCGGTAATTTATCTAAAAAAATTACAATTGATGCCCGTGGTGAAATTCTGGAACTGAAGAACACCATCAATACCATGGTGGACCAACTAAACGCTTTTGCTTCTGAGGTAACCCGGGTAGCGCGTGAAGTAGGTTCCGAAGGTAAGCTAGGCGGTCAGGCTGATGTTAAAGGAATAGGCGGAGTTTGGAAAGACTTGACCGATAACGTAAACCTGATGGCGGGTAACCTTACCACGCAGGTACGGAATATTGCAGATGTAACCACTGCGGTAGCTACCGGAGATTTATCGAAAAAAATCACCATTGATGTAAAAGGGGAAATATTAGAGCTGAAGAATACCATAAATACCATGGTAGATCAGCTGAACGCTTTTGCTGGTGAGGTAACCCGGGTGGCACGTGAAGTAGGTACCGAAGGTAAACTAGGCGGCCAAGCGGAAGTAACAGGTGTGGGTGGCGTTTGGAAAGACCTGACCGACAATGTAAATATGATGGCTGGTAATTTAACGGGTCAGGTACGTAATATTGCCGAAGTAACCACTGCGGTGGCAATTGGAGATTTCTCCAAGAAAATTACGATTGATGCCCGCGGTGAAATTCTGGAACTGAAGAACACCATTAATACCATGGTGGATTTACTGAACTCCTTTACTTCGGAAGTAACGCGCGTGGCCCGTGAGGTGGGTACCGAAGGTAAATTGGGCGGTCAGGCCAATGTACAGGGTGTAGCCGGTACCTGGAAAGACTTGTCTGATAACGTAAATATAATGGCTGGTAACCTGACAACCCAGGTTCGCGGAATTGTAAAAGTTGTAACGGCTGTATCAAAAGGCGACTTAACGCAGAAGTTAACGCTGGAAGCAAAAGGCGAGGTAGCCGACCTGGCAGATACTATTAACCGGATGGTGGATGACCTGAACCGTTTAGCAGGTGAAGTAAGCCGGGTAGCAAGAGTAGCAGGGGTAGAAGGAAAATTAACAGAGCGTGCCACAGTACATGGAGTAGGCGGAAGCTGGAAGGAACTGGTTGATACCCTGAATGACCTGTTAGAGTCTATTGTAACGCCAGTATTGGAAGTATCCAGAGTGGTGCGGTCTATTTCGGAAGGTGATTTAACCCAAAAAGTAGAGATACACACCGCTGGTGATATTTTAGCGATGGCCAATGCACTAAACCTGGCGGTTGATAACCTGAATTCCTTATTAGGAGAAATCAATGATAGCTCTTTAGTAGTTGGGTCTTCGTCAGAAGAAATGGCTGCTAAAGGTTTAGAAATGAGCCGGGTAACCGTAGATGTGGCCTTAGCTATGCAACAAATGGCAGAAGGTGCTCAGAACCAGGCGTTAAAAACGGATCAGGCCTTTAAGCTGATTGAGGAAATCATGAAAGCGACCAAGGAAACTGCTAATAAAGCGGATGTGGTAAACAAATCAGCTATTATGGGTGAGGAAACTTCCCAATTAGGTTTGAAAACTGTGGCTGAGGTGGTGAAAAACATGGAAGAAATTTCTACTGCTGCTGCTTTAACGGCCAAAACCATTGAAGTATTAAGTACCCGTTCCCAGGAAATTTCTAAATCATTGGGTGTAATTACAGATATCGCAGCACAAACCAACTTATTGGCCTTGAATGCGGCCATTGAGGCAGCTCGTGCGGGCGAAGCCGGTAGAGGTTTCGCGGTAGTAGCCGAAGAAATCCGGAAACTGGCCGAGGGATCCCGAAAATCGGCAAGTGAAATTGCTACTCTGGTAGAAGATGTTAAAAAAGATACTTCTTCTGCCGCAGCTGCAATTTCTACGATGGAGGGTCGGGTATTAAAAGGTAAGAATGCAACCTTTGAAGCGTCCGGAGCCTTTAAGAATATTGCGACTTCCAGTGGTGAAACCTTACGTTCTTCACAGGATATCTTAACTGCTACTGAAATGCAGAAATCTTCTATTGGAGATGTAGTTAAGTATGTAGAAGAAGTGGTAGCAATTGCTGAACAAACAGCATCAGGTACGCAACAGGTTGCAAGTACTGCCAAACAATTATCTGGTTCGATGCAGGAGTTAACAGCATCCAGCCAGCAGTTGAATGAAATTGCAGAAGACTTACAGGAAGGAATCTCAGCCTTTAAACTTTTAAACGGAAGTTACATTCCACAAGGTAAAACATTCCGGAAAATGTCTGCCATGTCCAACTATCGGGCTTCTGGTAGATCAGTGGATGTTCGGGCTCCGGAAATGAACCGTCCTGGAATGCCAGGTGTACCTGAACCTAGAAGTACCTCTAAAAATATTCCTCTTTCGCAGGTTCCTAATCCGCCTTCTGTACAGGCACCAACGCCGGGACCTGATGCACAGGATGCTAAAAAAGATTCGGGTAAAAAAGGGGGAGCTAAGTATAAATAACCAGCATGGCAAAGGAAGAAGAAGCTACTACAGGCAGAAGGGATTTGGTGGTGGAACCGGTTATACATTTAATAGTATTTAAACTGGGCAGCGAAGAATATGGTATCCGGATAGAGCAGGTAAAAGAAGTAACCATTACGCCTGAAATTACCCGGATGCCAAAAACTCCTTCGTTTATAAAGGGTGTTGCTAATATCCGCGGCGATATTATTGCCATTATGGACCTGGAGGAACGGTTTAAAATAACTCCGGTAGTAGAGGAATATGATTCTTTGAAACCTAAAAAAACTTATACCCTTGCTCTGGAAGCGAAGGATTATACTATTGGTTTGATTGTGCGGGATGTGCCGCAGTCCTTATCTATCCCGGTTTCCCGAATAGATAAAGCACCTGCCTTTATTCAGGACATCAACATTAATGATAACTTCATTGAAGGAATAGGAAAGCATGAGGGGCGTTTGATTATTGTTCTTGATATATTTAAAATTTTAACCAGTGAAGAAGTTCAGCAACTTAAAGAATAACTTTAAGGTACAAAGCATCTTCAGATTATAGCATACATAAAATTATGAAAAAGAGAATATTAATTGTAGATGATTCATTTTACATGCGAACCATGTTGAAAAACATGCTAACTGACGCTGGTTATGAAGTGGTAGGAGAGGCGCCTAATGGGCAAACCGCCTTACAAATGGCCAAAGAAACCAATCCTGATTTAGTTACCCTGGATGTAATTTTACCAGATAATACCGGATTGGATGTATTGAAAGGAATCAAAAAGGATCAGCCTGACATGAAGGTAATAATTGTGAGTGCCGTTGGTCAGGAAGTTATTGTAACTGAAGCCATGGATCATGGAGCATTGGCTTATATCGTAAAACCTTTTTCTGAAGATAAGGTGCTGGAAGTGGTTGGAAATGCTTTAAAGGAAAATGCCTAACCCTTTTAGCTAAGGACATTTCTTGATAATAAAGCAGTAGCGTGATAGTAAGGTTTGGTTATAAAGAAGATTAAAATAATTATAGCTGATTATTCCAGTTTTTCAAGGTTGGTACTTTCTGATATACTAAATACAGAAGTAGACTTGGAAGTTATGGATACTGCTGAGAACGGGGAAGAGTTACTTCAGAAAATTAAAGAGCATACTCCTGATTTGGTTATTGCAGATTACCATCTGCCGAAAAACAGCAGGATGTTTACTTTTCGAAGAATCCAGCAGGAGTTTAAGGTGCCTATTTTAGGAATTATAGGAACAGAAAACTTGCCGGAGGATTTTATTTTTGAAGCATTGAAAGTGGGTGTTTACGATTTTGTGCACATTTCCAGTTATACTGGATTTCCTCAGTTTCGGAAAATTCAGGATGAAATAATCCAGAAAGTGCGGGCAGTAATGGATATAAAACACGAGCAATTACAAATATATCAGGCAGGTACTGGTAAACGAGTAACGGATGCTTCTGTAATAAATAGAAATACTGCAAGGTTTCTGAATCCGAGTTCATATGTAGTAATGGGAGCTTCTACTGGCGGAACAAAGGCTCTGGAAGCCATAATAAAAGATTTGTCGGTTGATTTAAGCTCCGCCGTTTTGATTGCAGTGCATTTACCTGGCAAATTTACCAGGACATTTACCCAACGCCTTAAAGGCCTTACTGCCTTAAAGGTGGTAGAAGGTAAAACGGGTACACGGTTAGAAGCAGGAAAAATTATTGTAGCACCAGGAGATAAAAATATGATTGTAAACCGACATATGGGGATTAAAACAGATTTACGAGTGGATTTCTCTCTGGAGCCGTCTCATGAATTTGATCGTCCGTCGGTGGATTTATTAATGAAATCTGTAGCAAAAGTTGCAGGGGCTAATACCTTAGGGGTCATCTTAACCGGAATGGGAAAGGACGGTACCGCCGGAGCTAAAGCTATCATTGGCAAGGGAGGAGAAACCGTTGCCCAGGATGAAGCTTCTTCTGCCATTTTTGGAATGGCCAAGTCTGCGATTGATAAAGGCTATATTTCAAAAGTGATAAGTTTAACGCAAATACCTGAATATATAAATAGGTTTGCAGAATATCATCGGATTTAAGCGCTCCGGTAAATACGAATGAAATCGAGAGAACAAGAATATAAAGAAATATTTATTGCCGAAGCGCTAGAGTACTATGATGCTTTAAACCGCCATATCAGCGAGCTGGAAAAAGATCCTAATAATGATGGATTGCTTGCTGAAATATTCCGGTTATTGCACAATATGAAGGCTAATGCCAAAGCTATCGGGTATATTCAGATTTCGGATTTATCGCATAAGCTGGAAACTGCCTTTGAACTGATCCGGAACAAAGAGCTAGCTTTTACCGACGAAACCGTTACAGTTTTATTCGACGGAATTGATTTATTAGGAGAATTAATCAACAACGTTGATAATGAAGGCTACCAGGTGGCGGATGAGAATATTATCCGGAACCTGGAATTAGTAGTTGAGAATGCCAATGAACAGGAAAATGGTGGCGATAAACAAAAAGAGCTTTCCCGTTCAGCTAAATATATCAATGCAAAAAATATTACCCTCTCGGACCTGGTTTATATCCAGATTAAAAAACTGGATCATTTATTAAACCTGGTGGGGGAGTTAATTATAGACCGGGACCGGATTCTATCCATTAGTAAAGAACTGAATCACTCGGACCTGGCTGCTGTAAGTGCGCACCTTTACCGCATTACTGAAGATTTGCAGTACAGTGTAATGGATGCGCGGCTTGTAACAATAGGTTCTTTGTTTAATAAATTTCCGCGCATTGTCCGGGATATAGCAGTTGCTGAGAAAAAGGACATTCACCTGGAAGTAAGTGGACAGGATATTCAAATAGACCGGAACATCCTCCAGATAATAACGGATTCACTATTGCACATTATGCGGAATGCCATTTCGCATGGTATAGAACCGGCCGATGTACGCGAAAAAGTTGGAAAACCCAAAGTAGGTAATATAACCTTGTCCGCCCAGAGCGACCGGGAGATGGTACAGATTAAATTAAGGGATGATGGAAAGGGAATAGACTTAGCAGATGTAAGACGCGGTATTGTGCAGAAAGGTTTTTTACCGGCAGACGTGGTAAAAGATTTACGAGACTCGGAAGCTTTATCTTACATATTTGAACCAGGGTTTTCATTGGCCAAAGAGATTACTGAATTTTCTGGGCGCGGGGTTGGCCTGGACGTGGTGAAAAATGCTATTGATTCTATTGGCGGTCGGATTCGGGTAGATTCGGAAAAAGGCAAAGGAACCACCTTTACCTTGCATTTACCTACTTCTATAGCCGTTAAAGGAGCTTTGCTGTTTGAAGTAGCCGAAAATTTTTACGCTATTCCGCTCATGCATACCGATTCGGTAGTGGCTTTTGAGACTTCTGAATTGCATGAGATTGGCGGCCTTTTGGTGGCTGAAATAAAAAATGAAACCATTACAGTTATTTACCTGAACGAATTTTTAAATGGTGATCCTGGAACAATGGATTTGGGAAGTAAAAGCCGTTTAAAAGGGTTGGTTCAGAATATAATAATTGTTACATATAATAATAGAAAATTAGGTCTGATAGTAGATAAGCTTTTCAGGCAGCAGGATATCGTGGTAAAACCTTTAAACAAACCAGTTGATGCCATCGAGATTTACGGAGGGGTAACCCTGTTAGGCTCGGGTAAGGTTTGCTTAGTATTAGATGTACCGGCGATAACGCGTTATTTTTTAACTAAAAAATAGGAACCGGGCTAATTACCTTTATTTAAAGAGTTGTACATGGAACTTCAAATTAGCGATTTAGAGAAAGACATTATTAAGGAAATCCTGAATATAGGTTTGGCCCGGGCAGCTGATTCTTTTGCCTCCATTTCTAAGGATAGGGTTTTACTTAAGGTGCCCGATATGGAGCTAATCAATGCGAATGAAGTATTGGAGATTTTAAAGAAATTTGAACGAACCCATGAAATCATTCAATCTGATATTAAAGGCGACTTTAATGGCACTACTTTAATGGTTTTCTCAGCTAAACATATTGAAAAGCTATCCCAGGTTTGTTTGTATATGGAGCTTCCTTACGAAAACGCTCTAAACGAAATGCAGGAATCATTACTCCTGGAAATCAGCAATATTATTACCGGCGCTTTTGTGACGCAGTTGGCAAATATTTTAAAGGCTGATATATATGGTTCTCCGCCGTCTCACCCACAAAAAGGAGCTTTAGCCGATTCGCTTAAAAATGTCTTTTCGAATAGTCCTATTTTTCAGCCGATCATTTTTACAGTAATTACCCATTTTACTAATTTTGAAGAAATGGTTGAACTACCGTTATTTTTATTTTTTGATACCCAGACATTTACTAAAATTTTGGATATAATTAGATCCTATAATTTTTATGAATTAAACTAAAATAGGAAGGTATAAGCATTTGGTTTAAATATTATAATATTAGCAGCGCTTACTTTTTAATATTTTGTTGCCTGCAGCAATAACGCACGAATTAAAAAATTGCTGTAGGTTAGCTGATGCTGGCATTATACACCGGCCAAAGCATAGAAGTATGTTTCCTGATAAGGTCCTGGCAAAAAACTATCACTTTTAAAATAAAGTAAAACCCACCATATTTAAGTATCTTTTCCAGAAATTTGTTCTGGAAATAAATTTATAAAAACCCTCCGGATATTACCCAATCCTTATATTTAGCGAAAAATTATTACTCATTTTATGGACGATAAGTCAGCATTTGCAAAAAGCAAACAAGAAAAAATTGATGCCTTTGATCCGAGTGGTGTAGGAAATACCACCAGTGGAATTTACGGGTTACCATTTTCCGTAGAAGAGGCCGAAGTGGTTCTGATACCAGTCCCTTGGGAAGTAACTGTATCTTATAATGCCGGTACTGCTTATGGTCCGCAAGCTATAAAAGAAGCTTCCTTTCAGTTAGATTTATTTGAGCCAGCCATAGAACATGCGTGGAAGTTGGGAATTGCTATGGAAGAAATTTCAGAAGAATGGCTGCAAACCAGCACCGACCTACGGCATAAAGCAGAAAATTACATCACTTGGTTAGAAGGCGGAGGAACAGATTTATCCGAGGAAACAGTTGGCGAATTGTTACAAACTGTAACGGGTAAAGGTCAGGAATTATTGGAGTGGTTAAAAGCCAAAGCGGCTAATCATTTAGCTGCCGGAAAATTAGTTGGCGTAATTGGTGGAGATCATAGTACTCCATTAGGTCTGATTCATGCTTTGGCTGAAAGAAACGAAGAGTTTGGTATTTTACAAATAGATGCGCATGCTGATTTACGTGTGGCATATGAAGGGTTTGAGTATTCTCATGCTTCTATTATGTATAATGCTCTGAAACTAAAACAAGTTAAAAAATTGGTTCAGGTAGGTATCCGGGATATGGCTGAATCAGAAGCAGAATTAGTTCGGTTATCTAACGGGCGTATTGCTACTTTTTACGATGCGGTACTAAAAGAAGACATGTACGAAGGTGATTCCTGGAAGAAACAATGCAAAAAAATAATAGCCCAATTGCCGCAAAAGGTTTACATTAGTTTTGATATTGATGGTTTAGATCCGAAACTATGCCCGGCTACCGGCACACCGGTACCTGGTGGTTTAGCCTTCGAAGAAGCTATTTACCTGATTAAAGCTTTAGTACGTTCTGGCCGGGAAATAATTGGTTTTGATTTATGCGAAGTAGCGCCAGGCGATTCGGATTGGAATGGAAACGTGGGGGCCCGGTTATTATATAAACTGTGTAACTGGATGGCGGTATCGCAGAGGAAATTAGTGGCTAGTGGTTATTCAGTACCGGAGAAATAGCCGCTTTTAGCAAGATTCCGTAAAGCTAATCTTTATAATCATTTACTAAATTGATCTGAAATAAATATAGCTATGGGATTTATTATAAAAATAGTATTAACAGGTCTGGCAGCTATGATTGCGGCCTATATTTTGCCTGGTGTTACAATAGCTGGTTTTACCAGTGCCATACTTTTAGCAGTTGTGTTAGCTATTTTAAATGCTATTGTGAGGCCAGTTTTGGTAGCCTTAACCATTCCGGTAACTATATTAAGTTTAGGCCTTTTTTTATTAGTAATTAACGCAGTGATTATTTTGCTGGCAGATTTTTTACTAGCTGGCTTTAGTGTTAATGGCTTTTTTTGGGCCTTGATCTTTAGCTTGATTCTTTCTGTAATAACATCCATTATAGATATGTTTCGTTAATTTTAATAGTAAGATAGAAAAAGAAAAAGCCCGATTTATCGGGCTTTTTCTTTTTCTATCTTACATAGTTGTTGTTTTGCTGGCTAACCAATCTTTGCAGGCATCTACACATTCCTGACAGGCCTCGGCGCATTTTTGGCAATGGTCATGTTCATGTTTAGCACATTCATCATGGCAAGCCTGGCAAATCTCTATGCATTCCCGCATAACGTGTTGGGCATGGGGCGAATTCCGGGCCACAAACCTGGAAGTAAGGGCACATATATCAGCACAATCCCTGTCAAGTTGTATACACTTCACCATCATTTTTACATGGTCTTCCTGCAGGCATAAGGTAGCACAGGTTTCGCAGGCTGTGATACATTTGATCAGAATGTGTTCCAGGTTATTAGTTTTTTCTGATTTCATAGTTTTAAAGTAGGTTTAGGGTTAAAAGAACTAGGTCACAGTCATTTAATAGTTTATAACAACGGGTATTAATATTTGAGGTTTAGTTTGCCCAGACATTTAAGTATCTTTGTGTTTCAGGTTGGACTATAATGAAGCAGGGAAATCCTCATTTAATTTTAAAACAATATTTCGGGTTTGAGTCTTTCAGACCCATGCAGCAGGAAATTGTAGAGACAGTATTAGCGGGCAATGATTGTTTAGCGTTAATGCCTACCGGTGGCGGAAAATCGGTGTGCTTTCAGGTACCGGCTTTAACCTTGCCTGGTATATGCATAGTAGTGTCGCCGCTCATAGCCTTGATGAAAGATCAGGTGGAAGCCCTGCATGCAAATGGGGTATCGGCGGGGTTTTTAAATAGTACCCAATCAGCAGAAGCGCAATACAAACTGGAAAACGACTGTTTAGCAGGTAATATAAAATTATTATACGTTTCGCCGGAAAAGCTTTTATCGGCAGGCTTCTTTTCCTTTTTAAAACGGCTGACCGTAAATCTATTTGCCATTGATGAAGCACATTGTATTTCGGCCTGGGGACATGATTTTCGTCCGGAATATACCCAACTCAAATACATAAAAGAACAATTCCCAAATGTTCCAATTATTGCCTTAACTGCCACCGCAGATCGGTTAACCCGACAGGATATAACAAAACAGCTTGGCTTGGCAAATCCGGAGGTTTTTGTTTCTTCCTTTGATCGGCCTAATCTGAGCCTAGCCGTACGGCCAGCTAAAAAGCGATTAAATGTTATATATGATTTTTTAAATACCCATAAGAATCAGCCTGGTATAATTTATTGCTTAAGCCGGAATATGGCCGAACAGCTAACCCAGAAACTGGTAAATGAAGGGTACAAAGCCGCCTGCTACCATGCTGGTTTATCAGTAAATGCGCGCTCTAAGGCACAGGAAAATTTTCTGAAGGATAACATTCAGATAATTTGTGCTACCATTGCTTTTGGTATGGGGATTGATAAATCAAACGTACGTTGGGTAATCCATTATAATCTTCCTAAAAATATTGAGGGTTATTACCAGGAAATAGGACGCGCTGGTCGGGACGGAGCAAAAGCCAATGCTTTATTATTTTATAGTTACTCCGATGTAATGTTGCTGCGTAATATGCTGGGCGAAGGAGTAAAAGAACAGGTAGATTTGCAGCTGACCAAGTTGGAACGGATGCAGCAATTTGCAGAGGCTACTATGTGTCGCCGGCGGATACTATTACAGTATTTTGGGGAGACACTGGTTAAAGATTGTGGTAATTGCGATATCTGCAGAAATCCGCCTGCCACTTTTGATGGTACATTATTAGCTCAAAAAGCCTTATCGGCAGTGGCGCGAATGCAGGAAAAAGCCAGTTTGGGTACAGTAATAGATGTGTTACGGGGTTCCAGAAGCCAGGTAATAATGCAAAAAGGCTACCATACCATTAAAACCTATGGTGCTGGCCGGGATGTACCTTATTTAGATTGGCTGAGTTATTTACATCAGTTCCTGAACAGCGGCTTATTGGAAATAGCCTACGACGAAGGGTATGCTCTTAAACTAACGGAGCGAGGTAAAGCTGTTTTGTTTAATGCCGCAAAAGTTGATTTAGTTAAATTTGAACCTTATGCCGAAAAAGAAGAGGCGAAAGAAGATAAACGAACTAAAAAAGAAATTATTCAGGACGAGTTATTTGAAAAGCTACGCAGTTTAAGAAAAAAGTTAGCAGATGCCAACCAGGTGCCACCTTATGTCATTTTTTCGGATAGTACCCTACAGGAAATGGCTCAGGAGAAACCTACTAATCGCGTAGCCATGTTAGCCATTACTGGTGTTGGTATGGTGAAATATGAAAACTACGGACATGAGTTTATTAATGAAATAATTCAGTTTGTTACCAGCCAGCAGGAGCAAGGCAATAAAGTAAAAGGAGCAACCCATTTAATAACTTATGAAGCTTATAAACGAGGCTTATCGTTAGAGGCCATAGCTACTGAGCGAAAATTAAATTTAGTTACGGTTTATTCGCATATGGCCACTCTATACGAACAGGGATACGATATCGATATTAGTCGTTACATAAGTAAGAAAGAGTATCTGGCTATAGAACCCGTTATTGCCAAATGGGGCGCAGATGCAAAACTGAAGGATATTTATGAAGCGTTAGGTGAGCAGGTGGATTATCAAAAAATAAGATTAGCCATTTCCATATTTAAAAGAAGGAACAGTTAACTTACATTATATTAAAAACAAAGAAGGCCACTTAATAAGTGGCCTTCTTTGTTTTTAATATAATGTTTCTAATTACAGTTTAGCCACTGGATCAGGCGTGTTATCCTTATCACCGATTACGGTGCCATCAGTGCCCATTGCGTTTCCTTTTAAAAGAAGTAAACCAGCTACGTGCGGAGCAGCGAATGAAGTACCATTGCCATAAGAAGTATAACCACCACCTTTAGTAGTTGTTGTAATATTTACAGCTGGTGCACTGCGATCCACGGGTGCACCAAAGTTCGATTTGTTCCAGAAATATTTATTGTAGTCCATACCAGAAACGGTATAAACATTAGTAGCATTTACCCGCTGTGGAGAATTGTTGCTGCAATCTACAGCACTGTTACCAGCAGCAATGGATATGAATATACCCTTAGCAGCACAGTTTTTAATAGCAGTATCCAAAGTAGAAGAAGCGCCCGCGCTGATACTGATATTGACTACATCACCGGCTTTGCCCGTATTGGTTACGTGGTTTACAGCTTTAATAAGGTTAGATAAGCTACCCGCACCATTATCATCTAATACCCGCAGTGCTACAATGGTTGCATTAGCGGCTACCCCAATAATACCAGAGCCATTGTTTTTAGCACCGATAACACCAGCTACCATGGTGCCATGGCCAAAACCATCCTGTACAGAGGTAACTCCAGTAACAAAGGATACACTGCGGCTGGCATCAACATTTAGATCAGAATGGTTTAAATCCACACCACTATCTATAACCCAAGCTGTTTTGCCTGCACCATCTCCGTAACCTACCATAGCCACACCAGCCGGAATAGTCTCACCGCTTGCCACGGAAAGGCTGGTATAAGTAGGGGAGCTAGTAGTAGTAGTAGTAGTAGTAGTAGTAGTAGTAGTAGTAGTAGTAGTAGTAGGGGAGGTAGTGGTTGTTGTTGGGGAAGTGGTAGTTGTGGTGCTCTTGGTTGGTTTGCCCAAGATAATCAACTGATCTTGTTCAATAGTGGCAACATCCGGATTTTTCAGTAATAGTTGTACCTGTTCTTTAGATAAGGAGCCAAAGAAACCTTGAATTCTTCCATCCAGTCTGCCTTTTATCCCTTTACTTTCAACAGCATGAGAAGCAACTAAATCATTAATAATTTCAGAAGTACTTTCACTTCCGCTTTTGAAAACTACAATGTACTGCCCTTCAATTTTATTATCAGCGGCCTGAATGTTTTCTTTAACAACTGGTGCTGTTGCTTTTTCTTCTAAAAGATCCTCTTTTTGGCAACTTGCCATTGTAAAAGCGGAAGCAAGTGCAAAGTAAGAAACTGCTTTTTTAAATTTAGCTGCTTTCATAGAATTTAATTGGTGATGTAAAAATTTAACCATTACTGCGTTTTACCTGTTTTCCTTTTGTTTGCTTTTCCACTAACATTTTCAAGATATAATAGTTCAGCCGGGGAAATATTTATTTGCTTAAAAATGCTCCTTGTATTGAAAAGGTTATATAAATATAATGATTTTAAATATTATTTAAGTTATTGTAATTATAAATTTACTAAATAATAGGTAGAAAATTAATTATAATTAAAAAATATTCAATGTTTAAGCTGTTGTTTCTTTTTATTAAACATTTTTAAATTATAAAATTAATTAAAATAATGCAAAATATAATATAACCATTTGGTCTCAAATCAGTATATATCTGATTGTGTTGGCTATAATGGAGGTATTTTTTTTTAATTCCAAATATCAATCCTAAAAAATTTCAAGTTTGCCTTATTTAGAATCAGTAAAATTAATTGTTAAAAATTTAATAATTTAATAATATTGGTATAGTTATAAATAAGGTTGTAATAAGTCAATAGGTTTAGGTAATTTTCTTGGAGTAGGTTTTAATGCGAAGGTGGATATTCAACCTGCTTAACAGAGAACAGAACTTGTTATCTATAAAAAGTAAATAAATTTTATTTAAGATTTAATCAAAGGTTTCTTTTATTCTATTAGAAAGGATTAAAATTATTGAACTAGAAGGGAGTAAAATAAATCTCAGAAACTATTAATAAACTTTACCAACTTAGTTAATTTCGCCTGATTTTTAGAAGAAATGTAAACTATAAATGTGAAGCTTTAGTAAGTACTTATATGGAGATTTTAGAAAAACCTTTTGGTTTAACCAGTAATGGCTTAGAAATAACAAAATATACTTTGCAAAACCTAAATGGTCTGCAGGTATCCGTTATTAACTATGGAGGTATAATTACTACAATTTTAACTCCGGACTTACAAGGAAAATTGGGGGACATTGTTTTAGGCTTTGATAGCCTTGATGCATATGAAGAAGATCATCCTTATTTTGGCGCCCTTATTGGCAGAGTAGGTAATCGGATCGCCAAAGGAAAATTCACGCTGGATGGCCAGGAGTATCAGGTAGCTGTAAATAATGGCCCAAATAGTTTGCATGGAGGCCTAAAAGGTTTTGATAAGGTTGTATGGGAGGCCGAGGCCATGCCAGGTAGTAATAGTGTTAGGCTAACTTATTTAAGTAAGGATGGGGAAGAAAACTATCCGGGCAATTTAAGCTGTGCTGTAATTTATACTTTAACAGAGGATAACGAACTCAAAATTGATTACCATGCCACTACTGATAAGCCTACTCCGGTAAACTTAACTAATCACAGTTATTTTAATTTATCAGCGGGAGAAGAAGAATCTATTCTAAATCATGAACTGTATTTGAATGCTGATAAATATACAGTAGTAGATGAAGATTTAACGCCTACGGGAGAATTAAGGCCGGTTGTTGGCACCGAAATGGATTTTACTTCTCCTAAAATTATAGGTAGTCGCATTGCACACGTAGCAGGGGGGTACGATCATAATTATGTTCTGAATAAAAATGGACAGGAAATGTCGGTAGCCGGCCGGGTGTACGATGCTGTTACAGGACGTGAAATGGAAGTTTATACTACTCAGCCAGGCGTCCAATTTTATTCCGGAAATTTCCTGGACGGTAGTTTAACCGGAAAATACGGGAAGGTTTACCAGAAACATTATGGATTTTGTTTAGAGACCCAACATTTTCCGGATGCTCCTAATCAACCTGCCTTTCCTTCTATAATTTTACGGCCAGGAGAAGAATATCAGGAAACAACCATTTATAAGTTTACGGTTCGCAATCTGCCCGTATAAAAACTACTTGGTTGGTAAGGTTTAAGCAGGGAAAACATTCTTTAGCAGAAAGTTTTAAGATTATTTGTAACCGCTCTAATATCTGCTTCCGTTTTATTTTAAACTAATTATTCTTTAGATGAACTCATTTGATTTAGCTGAGCATCCGCACAGAAGATATAATGCCTTAACCGGAGAATGGATTCTGGTTTCACCGCATCGGTCCAAACGTCCGTGGCAGGGGCAGCAGGAAGAAGTACAGAAAGAGGTTCGTCCGCAATACGACCCAAAATGTTATTTATGTCCGGGCAATGAGCGGGCAAATGGGGAGCATAATCCTGCTTATCAGGAAACCTTTGTTTTTGAAAACGATTTTGGAGCCCTGCAAAGTGAGGTGCCCGAGGGGTCATCTGATAAAGAAGGTTTGTTAAAGGTACATAGCGAGAGGGGTATCTGTAAAGTTATTTGTTTTTCACCGCGCCATGATTTGGCGTTGCCGGAAATGGAGGTCAACGATATTAGACGGGTAATAGACGTTTGGCAGCGGGAATTTCAGGAATTAGGTAGTTTGGACTACATTAATTACGTGCAGATTTTTGAAAACAAAGGCTCGGTTATGGGAAGCAGTAACCCTCATCCGCACGGCCAGATCTGGGCGCAAAGTTCTGTTCCGGTAGAACCCGCAAAAGAAACTATCCAACAGTTTGCTTATTACCAGCAACATGGAAAAAGTTTATTAGAAAATTACCTGAACCTGGAATTGCAGGAAAAGCAACGGATTGTATTAGTAACGGAAGCCTTCGTGGCCCTGGTACCTTTTTGGGCTGTCTGGCCTTTTGAAACAATAATCATCAGCAAACGGCATATCCAAAATATTCTGCAATTAACGGAAGTAGAAAAAGATGATTTTGCTCAGATGATTAAAGGGCTTACAGCCATTTATGATAAATTATTTAATGTATCATTCCCGTATTCGGCCGGCTTACATCAAAGTCCAACGGATGGACAAGAGCATCCGGAATGGCATTTTCACATGCATTTCTACCCGCCGCTTTTACGATCTGCTTCAGTAAAGAAATTCATGGTTGGTTATGAGATGTTAGGTAATCCGCAGCGGGATATTACTCCGGAATGGGCGGCAGAGCGCCTAAGGAGCTTAAGCTGATTTAGATCAGAAAACGGAATTTTGTATGGGTGCAACAAATTGTATTTGCTCTCTCCGCCTTACTCACTTTAGTTCCTTATTTGGCAATTAGTTACTGGGGAAAAGTGTTTGTATAAACCTGGTAAAACAGCTGATTTGGGTTTAGAAATAGGTTTTAAAGATTCTGTTGAAATTTTCAATATTTTGAAAGAAACATTATATAAATGCGATAAAACAAGCCGAAATCCATGGTAAAACCTTAAAAAATTTGTATCTTTACATAATATAAATAACCTGAGGTTAATATCTATACATGAACGAAGTACAAGAGCAAAAAACATCAAATTATTCAGCAGATAGTATACAGGTTTTAGAAGGTTTAGAAGCAGTTCGTAAACGTCCGGCCATGTACATTGGCGACATTGGCGTTAAAGGCTTGCACCACTTAGTTTGGGAAGTAGTTGATAACTCTATTGACGAAGCATTAGCTGGTTACTGCGATACCATAGATGTTTTCATTCACGAAGATAATTCTATCACTGTTTCTGATAATGGTCGGGGCATTCCAACTGATTTTCACCAAAAAGAAGGAAGATCAGCCCTGGAAGTTGTAATGACTGTATTGCATGCTGGTGGTAAGTTTGATAAAGATACATACAAGGTTTCGGGTGGATTGCACGGTGTGGGGGTTTCCTGCGTAAACGCCTTGTCCACTGATTTAACCGTAACTGTTCATCGCAACGGTAAAACATACGAGCAGGGTTATAAAATTGGTATTCCGCAGTATGAGGTACGGGAAATAGGAGAAACCGAACGTCATGGAACTACGGTTCACTTTAAACCAGATGATTCAATTTTTACCTTTACGGAATATAAATATGATACGGTTGCCAGCCGTTTACGGGAGCTTTCTTTCTTAAACAAGGGTATCCGGATTAATTTAACAGATCTGCGTGAGAAAAAAGCCGACGGGAGTGTACTTAATGAATCCTTTTTCTCGGAAGGTGGCTTAAAAGAATTTGTTTCCTATATAGAAGAAACCCGTGAAAACTTAATTCCGGAACCCATCTATGTGGAAAGTGAGAAAAACGGTATTCCGATTGAAATTGCGCTGCAATATAATTCTTCCTATACCGAGAATATTTTCTCTTATGTAAACAACATTAATACCATTGAAGGTGGTACCCACGTAGCAGGTTTCAGAAGAGCTTTAACCCGTACTTTAAAAGGTTATGCGGACCGTTCTGGTATGTTGGAAAAGGCTAAGGTAGAAATTCAGGGCGATGACTTCCGGGAAGGACTTACAGCTGTTATATCGGTAAAAGTACAGGAGCCTCAATTTGAAGGCCAAACCAAAACAAAGTTAGGCAACTCTGATGTAATGGGCGCCGTGGATGTAGCCGTAGGAGAAATGCTAACTAACTTTCTGGAGGAGAACCCGCGTGAAGCTAAAATTATTATCCAGAAAGTAATTCTGGCGGCGCAGGCGCGACAGGCAGCCCGCAAAGCCCGCGAAATGGTACAGCGCAAAAGCGTACTGTCCGGTACTGGTTTGCCTGGTAAATTAGCAGACTGTTCTGAATCAGATCCAGCAAAATGCGAAATCTATTTAGTAGAGGGTGACTCGGCTGGTGGATCTGCGAAGCAGGGTCGGGATCGTAAGTTTCAGGCAATTTTGCCTCTAAGAGGTAAAATCCTGAACGTGGAGAAAGCTCAGGAACACCGCATTTACGAGAACGATGAAATTAAGAATATGATTACGGCTTTAGGGGTAAGCTTTGGAACAGCTGAAGACCATAAAGCTTTAAACATGGAAAAATTACGGTATCATCGGGTGATAATCATGACCGATGCGGACATCGATGGTAGCCACATCCGTACCTTAATCCTGACCTTCTTCTTCCGGTACATGCGGGAGCTAATCGATAAAGGTTATATTTACATTGCTTTGCCTCCTCTTTATTTAGTAAAAAAAGGAAAAGAAGAACGGTACTGCTGGACAGAACAAGAACGTGCTGAAGCTATCAAAGAATTAGCGAAAGGTGGCAAAGAAGATTCGGTAGGAGTACAGCGCTATAAAGGTTTAGGCGAAATGAACCCAGAGCAGCTTTGGACTACTACCATGCGCCCAGAAACCCGCAGTTTAAAACAAGTAACCATTGAATCCGCGGCTGAAGCAGATCATTTGTTCTCGATGTTAATGGGGGATGAGGTGGCTCCTCGCCGCGATTTTATTGAACGTAATGCTAAATATGCAAATATTGACGTCTAATATAAAAGCAGAGAAAATATTTTAAGAGACAAAATAAAAAAGCTTGCTTCGGCAAGCTTTTTTATTTTAAAAAATGAAAATTTAACTTGGTTTCATGCTGGATAAATTAAGATATTTAACCAGAAATTAAAGTAGTTTTTAGAATCTTACGTAAAAGCAAAAGTAGTAACGTAACGCCCTTTTGCCGGGCTTAGTGAAAGTATAGAAGCATGCATCCGAATAAAATATCCGATCAGATTAAGAAGAGTAAGTACATTAGCCGCGATCTAAGTTGGTTACGATTTAACTATAGGGTATTGGATCAGGTTAAAAACCCAACTAAGAGTTTATTTGATCGGCTTAAGTTCCTGGCTATTACAGCCTCTAACCTGGATGAATTTTTCATGATCCGGGTAGGCAGTTTATATAACTACATTGATTACAATAAAGAGCGGGTTGATTATTCAGGTTTACGGGAAATGCCTTTCCGGAAAAAGCTGTTAGAGTTTGCTCATAGATTTGTTAATGATGCTTATCAAACGTATCAGAATGAGTTGGTTCCGCTCTTTGAGAAACAGGGTTTTGGTATATGTAAAATTGACGAATTAACGGAAATAGAACAACGGAAAGCTAGTTACTATTTTAAAAATACCATATTCCCGTTACTTACACCAATGGTTTTTGATAACTACCATGGGTTCCCATTGCTTATGAACCAGATATTAATATTTGGGGTGGTTACTAAAACAGATGAAGCAAAAGCACAAAACAGGTTAACCTTTATTCAGATACCGCAAAATCTTGCCCGATTCTATGAAATTCAAAGAAAAGACAAACTAATATTTGTTCCTATTGAAGAAATAATCCGGTGGAAGATTGGGAAATTGTTCCGGAATGTAGAAGTTGTTTCGGTTAACCTTTTCCGGATTACCCGCAACGGAGATTTTACCTTAGAGGAAAGTGATGATATTGATGCGGACTTTATCCAGGAAATAAAATTAAAACTGAAGACCCGGAAAAAAGGAAGGGTTGTAAGGGTAGAAATTGAACGAAATGCTTCCCAGTTTATGCTCAAGACTTTGAAAGAACGCTGGAGCATAGATAACGGGAATATATTTTCTGTTAGTAATATCAATTTAATTGATTTTAAAGGTTTATGGCAAATTATCCGGCACACAAATTTTAAAGATAAGCTTACTAAACAACCTTCACCCGTTTTACCATTAAGCCTTCCGCTGGAGCAAACGGATAACCTATTCACTTACCTGAAAAAGCGGGATGTTTTATTGCATCACCCATACAATAGTATGGAGCCGGTAGTACGGTTATTAGAACAAGCTGCTGAAGATCCTTATGTTTTGGGTATAAAACAAACCATTTACCGGTTGGCAGATCAGTCGCGGGTAACGGCTGCTTTATTAAAAGCAGCTGAAAACGGGAAGCACGTTTCAGTGTTGTTTGAAGTAAAAGCCCGATTTGACGAGGAACGAAATATAAAAGAAGGAGAGAAGCTGGAGAAAGCGGGGTGCTTTGTTATTTACGGCATAAGTAAATATAAAACGCATACCAAAATGCTTATGATTATCCGGAAAGAAGGAGAAAAAGTAACGCGGTATATTCATATTGGTAGTGGTAACTACAACGAGCAAACCAGTAAGCTTTATACCGATATAAGTTTATTAACTACCGATGAGACCTATGCCCATGATGTGTCAGAGTTTTTTAATGTAATTACAGGACACTCATTGCCAAACGACTACCAATATTTAATTACGGCGCCTAAAGACATGCGTCAGCAGATTATTGAGCTGATTCGGGCAGAAGCCAAAAATGCTAAAAAAGGTCTTGCCAGTGGAATTGTCATGAAAATGAATTCTTTAGAGGATAAAGAAATCATAGATGAGTTTTATAAAGCTTCTAAAGCCGGGGTTCCTGTACGGTTAATCGTGCGGGGAATCTGCTGTTTACGTCCTGGGCGTAAGGGCTTAAGTGAAAATATTGCTGTAAGCTCTATTGTTGGTGAATTTCTGGAACATAGCCGGTTATTTTACTTCCATAACAACGGTGAGTCTAAAGTATATGGGGGTAGTGCCGATATGATGGTCCGTAGCTTTGACCGCCGGATTGAGGCCATGTTTTTAATAGTAAATGAGGACCTAAAACGGGAGGCGATCAAAATCTTAAGCTACAACCTAAAAGACAATCAAAATACCTATATCATGCGCGAAGATGGAGCTTACATTAAAAAGCGGGAAGCGCATGAAAAGGCATTTAATATTCACCGGGAGTTTTACAAGCTGCGTGTTGAGCCGGAAGAACCTATTGATTTATTTGAGTATTGTTCTAAAGAAAGGGTTGAGGCTATTAAAGAGGTAGCACCCAATCCAGAATAAAAATTATTTATACTTTTCGTATAAGGCATGTAATATACCGTCTTTTAAACCAACGGTAGGAACCAGCATGCTTTCTATTTTCGCCCATTTCATGGCTGACAAATAAATTCTTGATGCCGGAACAATTACATCGGCCCGATCAGGGTTAAGTAGCAGTACACTCAATTTATCTTCCATTGACATGACTTCTAATTGCTCAACAATTTCTTCAATTTGCTTTCTGAAGATAGGCTTACCGGCCATTTTGCCGGCCATTTCATAAATTTTACCAATGTTACCACCCGTACCAATAGCGCGGGTAACGTGGTTTTTACGTGCATTTTCCTTTACCCATGCCTTCATATCGGCCCACATCTGGTTATCATCAACGTTTTGCTGATAACGTATAGAACCCATCTCAAATGAGCGGGAGGCTACTTTCTGGTGATTTACATAAACATTAAATTCTGTACTACCTCCACCAACATCAATGTGCAGGTAATTTTTATCATCCAGTAAATTATATATAACTTTATTAATTAAATCAGCCTCTGTTTCGCCATCAATAACATTAATTTTCATTTGAAGCTTTTCACATACTTCCCGAATTATATCCGGGGCATTGGTAGCCTGCCGCATAGCAGAGGTGGCACAAATCATGTAATCTTTTACTTCATGCAACTCCATTAATAATTTTAAGGCATGAAGAAATTTAATGAATTTTTCTTTTTTTTCGTCTGAGATAAATCCACGGGTAAAAACGTCATCCCCAAATTTCATGGGGTAACGAATGTATTCAACTCTTTTAAAAATATTTGTTTCGTTATAAACCAGAACATTAGAGATTTGACATCTTACTGCATTTGACCCTATATCAATAGCTGCTAACTTCAATCTTTAGATTTTTAAATTGTTAAATTTTTACCAAATATATAACACAAATAAAAAAAACAGGAATAATGTTGTTTGTTTTTTAAATAACGTTTAATGTTTATAAATAATATATTGTAAAAGAGGTTATTACCTTGTATTTTTACAATTAAGGTTATTTCTTTTGAATTCATTTAATGAAAGCCCAGCCTAGTCAGATAAGCTTAAATAAATATACTATTATTATAAAAAACTTAATGTTTGCCGGCATTATATTCTGATACTTCAACTGTAGGAAATAGTTATAATATCTTTAGAAGGGTGATATTTTTTTGATACTTAATCAGGCGTATTGAAATCTTCTTTCCAATCAAATTATTTAACAGATTTAAGGCTTTCCCATAAATTTAGATAAGCTTGTTTAGAAATTTAATTTAACTTTGAGTATCTAAGTTACCTGCCTTATTGCTTGTCTTTCGGCAAGGTTAAATTGATTTTAATATTCCATGAATAAAACAATTGTAGATATTTTTATTCCCTGTTTTATAGACCAGCTTTACCCCGAAACGGGCCTAAATATGGTAAAGGTTTTAGAGAAGCTGGGCTGTGAGGTACGTTATAACCCTAACCAATCTTGTTGCGGGCAACCTGCCTTTAATGCTGGCTTTATAGAAGAAAGTAGTAGGGTAGCGCATAAATTTTTAAAGGATTTTTCAAACGAAGAAACGCATTATATAGTCAGTCCATCAGCCTCCTGCGTAGGGATGGTCCGTAATGCCTATCCGGATATTTTTGTTACTTCTTCGGAGTTTACCAACTACCGTAATCTAGAAAAAAAGGTAATGGAATTTAGTGAATTCCTGATTAATGTTTTGCAGGTAACTAAAATACCAGATGCTACCTTACCGGCAAAGATTACTTATCACGACTCTTGTAGTGCTTTACGGGAATGTGGCATTAAAGCCGGGCCTCGGTTGCTTCTGCAAAATATAAGCGGGCTTGAATTAATTGAGATGGACGATTCAGAAACCTGCTGTGGGTTTGGCGGTACTTTTGCCGTTAAATTTGAATCTATTTCGGCGGCAATGGCTGAACAAAAAGTTGAAAATGCGCTGGCTTCAGGTGCCGAATATATTGTGTCTACAGACACCAGTTGCTTGATGCACTTGCAGGCCTATATTAAGAAAAATAATAAACCCTTAAAAGTGTTGCATTTAGCTGATGTCCTTGCTAAGGCCATTTAAATACAAAAGGCTACCAATTCGGTAGCCTTTTGTATTTAAAATCTATATTCTAATTTGTCAATAACGGTTTTCTTTACTTTTTCGATTTTAACAAGTTTCGTTGTTTCAAACATCGTACTTTGTTATGAACAGGTACTATGGCTAAAAATGTAGCAACATTGAGTGCTACACAAAAAAGCAATACATAATTGATAATTTGATTCTTGCTTTCTGCTATTTTCGCAAACCCAAATGTTATTAAACTTATTGCGGTTAATATCAAACCAAGCGTAAAAAATAAGTTTTTAGCATATATTAACTTATTTAGCTTATGCTGATAGTCAGATTGGTCATCGTAGGAATTATTTCTCATTAATTTTACAGAGTTAGTATCTATCTCCATAAACAAGATTCCTTTCTAATCCAGAACTATATCAACCCCTTGTTTAGTGGTTAATTCAAATTAATAAAATTAATATTAAAAATACAATAAATATTTAATATAATCCTATTGGTAACACAGTTGAATAATTACTATAGGTGATCCTGTATTCTGTCTCTTAATGAAGGGGAGGCCTCTACTAATGGTAATCTTACAGAAGCACTACAAATTCCAAACATCTCTAATATTGCTTTAACACCTACTGGATTGCTCTCTTCGTACATAAGTGGATTGATATCTACCAGTTCAAACAGAATGGAACTCGCCTCAGTAAAATTAGCGTCCATGCCTAAACGAACCATTTTAGAAAATTTACCAGGGAATGCATTGGCAAGAACTGATATCACCCCTTCGGCCCCAAAAGTAAGCATAGGAAGCGTTAGCATGTCGTCGCCGCTAATTAGCATAAAACCGGCTGGTTTGTTTTTGGCAATTTGCATACATTGCTCCAGGTTGCCAGAAGCTTCCTTGATACCAATAATATTATTATGCTTAGCCAGGCGCAGGGTGGTTTCAGCGCTAATATTACTGCCCGTTCTGCCAGGCACATTATACAAAATTACTGGTACCGGGCTTGTCTCAGCTATTTGCACATAATGCTGGTAAATGCCCTGTTGTGAGGGCTTATTATAATAAGGAGAAACAGATAATAAAGCTGTTATGCCGGTAAAATCGGTAGCTTTTATGCTTTCCAGAACACTTGCTGTACTATTACCACCTAAACCATATACCAGAGGTACCTTACCATTTACATATTGTTTTATAAAAGCCAGCAGTTGTTCTTTCTCAACTTGGGTTGTTGAAGCAGATTCAGCTGTTGTGCCGTTTATAACTAAATAATCTACCCCTTCAGTTAGGGTAAAATGAAGGAGTTTTTCCAGCCCTTCATAATCTATTTGATAATCTTTTGTAAAGGGTGTAACCAGGGCAACGCCCGTACCTCTTAGTTTATTCATTTTTAATAGTTAATAACGGAAATAGGTAATCTTCTAAATTCCGAACGTCAAAAATAGGTACTCTAAATCGTAATTCAAAAGATATTACCCGCTTATCATGGCTAATAACTCTTGTTCCGAAATAATTTTTATACCCAATTCATTTGCTTTTTCCAGTTTAGACGGACCCATTTTATCGCCGGCAACTAAATAAGAAAGCTTTTTAGAAATAGAGCTGACAATCTTGCCCCCGTTTCCTGTTATAATGTCTTGTAATTCTTCCCGGCTATACAATTCAAAAACACCCGAAATAACAAAAGTTAATCCGGCTAATTTTGTGCTTAAAGCTTCCGCTTTCTGTTGGTTGCTCTTTAGTTGCAGACCTGCCTGATGAAGACGCTCAACTAAAAGAATATGTTCCGGATCCTGAAAATAACTTATGATTGATAACGCGATGCGGTCACCAATTTCCGGTATTTCAATCAGGTCTTGGTAGGAAGCGTGGCGCATGGCAGTTAAATCTGGAAAATGCTGGGCTAGTTTGGTAGCTACCGTACTACCCACAAAACGAATTCCCAGCGCAAATAAAACCCGATCAAATGGAGCTTCTTTTGACTTCTGAATAGCATTCAATATATTTTCTACTGTTTTTTCCCGGAAACTTACCTTGCGGGATTTACCAGTCAACTCATCTTCAAACACTTTTTCCAGGCCAAAAAGCTTATCAAAGGTTAAATCATAAAAGTCTGCCGCTGATCTAACTAAACCTTTATCATAAAGCAACTCAATTTTTCCTTCTCCCAGGCTTTCTATATTCATGGCTTTCCGGCTAATAAAATGCTCCAGTTTTCCTTTTACCTGGGGTGGGCAGCTTTTATCGTTTGAGCAATAAAAATGCGCTTCGCCTTCTGTACGCACCAAAGGAGTGCCACAGGCAGGGCAATTCTCCAGGTACTTTATTGGTTGACTGCCAGGTATGCGCTGTGCTTTATCTACGCCCGTTATCTTTGGAATAATTTCGCCCCCTTTTTCTACAAACACTACATCTCCTTCATGTATATCGAGGCGTAATATTTCATTGGCATTATGGAGGGAAGCCCGCTTTACGGTAGTTCCGGCTAATTGAACTGGGGTTAATAAGGCTACTGGGGTAACTGCCCCGGTACGGCCTACCTGGTATTGAATGGCTTTTAAGCGGGAAGAAGCACTCATTGCTTTGTATTTATAGGCAATGGCCCACCGTGGGCTTTTAGCGGTATAACCTAATTCTTCCTGCTGATGAAAATTATTAACCTTTACAACAATACCATCTGTAGCAATAGGTAATTCAAAGCGTTTGGTTTCCCATTGGTTTATATAAGCCAATACTTCATCAATAGAAGCACATTTTTGGTAGGTATCAGAAACCTGGAAACCCCAGGATTTTAAGGCAGCTAAGGCTTCAGCATGCGTTTCAAAAGGTAAGGAGCTGCTTAAAAAAGCATAGGCAAAGCAACTTAACTTCCGTTTGGCTACCATGCCTGAGTCTTGTAATTTTAAAGTGCCTGATGCCGCGTTTCTTGGATTAGCTAATAATCCTTCGCCGATATCTTCGCGTTCAGCATTTAATTGTTCAAAAACAGGTAGGGGCATAAAAACCTCGCCGCGGACTTCAAACTCTTCCGGATAATCCTGCCCCTGTAATTGCAAAGGAATTGATTTTATAGTTCGTACATTTTCTGTTATATCATCGCCACGTGTACCATCGCCGCGGGTTACACCTTGCGTTAGTTGCCCATTCTGGTAAGTTAAGCTAATAGCTACCCCATCAAACTTTTGCTCGCAAACATATTCAAAATCACCTTCCAAAACTTTCATTACCCGTTTATCAAATTCCCGCAAGTCTTCTTCTGAGTAGGTATTTCCCAGAGAAAGCATTGGATACTTATGAAAAACAGTTTTAAAGTTTTTGGTAATACTGCCGCCTACCCGCTGCGTGGGGGAATTGGGGTGCCTATAGTCTGGATACTGAGCTTCTAATTTTGTTAGTTCTTCCAGCAGCATATCAAATTCATAATCTGATACCTCAGAAGTACTGTTTTGATAATATTGGTGATTTAAATGGTGAATACGATTGGTTAAATCTTTAATTCTAGTCGCGGCTTGTTCTTCGGTCATGAATGGCTACTATTTTACTGTTTTTACAGGGCTAAAACGGGGAAGTTCCTGGCTTTTTTCTGGTTTGTTAAACCGGGATATTAAGCTAAAGTTAAATTATCTGGCAATTTCAGAATAATTTATTAAATTAAGGCAATACTTTTTTACTCTACTTTACGATATAATTAAAAAGCAACTTACAGCAAAAGTACAACCCTTAAATATTTTTATAGTATAGCACAATAGGCTGGCTAATAATATAAAAGGGTGCGACGACAGAAGGAGAATTATAAATGAATTTCGACAAAAAAAATAAAATTAATACCCCACGAGATTCTGCTTTTTCTAAAATAGAAAAAGTACATCCTTTCATGATGATGCTTTATTTAAGTATTGGGGGCATAGCTATTTTATTTCTGATATTAGTAGTAGCTTATTTACAAACCAGATCTTTGGATGCTAATGCCGTTCAGTATAAATTTCCTAAATATTTTAATATTAGCACTTTACTGTTATTAGTCAGTAGTTTTACATTAAGAAAAACGTTGCCGGCCTATAAAAAAGAAAATTTACCTAAGCTTAAAAGATTTTTCCTTTACACCATTCTTTTAACATTTTGTTTCGTTTTCTCCCAATTAGGCGGCTGGAATGAAATATCCAGAAGTGGCGTGAGTTTTGCCGGTATGGCCACAGGTACCTATATTTATTTGTTATCGGCATTGCATGCTGTGCATATACTAGCTGGTTTGGGGTTTTTATCTTTTTTATATTTTAAGGCACAGCATATGGCTGCTGATCCAATCCGGACCCTGATTTATATCAGAAACCCATTTGTATTGCAGCAAATTAAAATGCTCAATTTATTCTGGCATTTTATGGGTGGTTTGTGGTTGTTTTTATACCTGGTATTCTTATTTACTATGAATGGGTGATTTTCTTAAAGTTCAGCTGTTAAACCTTGTTGTTACCAGAAGAAATTTATTTATAAGTGGCAGCTAAACTGTAGTGCCGATACTGGAACAGAGGACTAAGTTTCGAATTTTCTTTTAGTTCTAAAATTTTTCTTGTTCAAATTTCTGATTTAATAATAAGATAAATCAGCATCTGCTATAATTGCGTTCAAACCTATCTCCATAGGTTAGGTATAATTTTTTCTTTGCTTAAAGCAACATTATTATTTCTTTTTCGAATACTAGGGTTTTTGAACTAAAAAATTCGCCTGCTAATGATGTACGATACGCCTATTATGACTGAAACTACAAAGAATCTGGCTTTAAAGCAGCGCCTTTTAACTGAATGTATAAAAATTCAGAATGCGCAGATACAGAATGCTAAAAGCGCAATGGATGAAGCTCAGGAAAGTGCCAATGAACACCAGGGAGCCATAGAAGATAAATTTGAATCGTTTAGGGAAGCATGCCAGATACAACGGGATATGTTTGCTAAGCAACTGGACGAGTCTATCTCTACAATGGCTATATTAAAAAGAATTAATGCAACTAAAGAGAATAAAAATATTATGTTAGGTAGTGTTATTATTACTAACCTGCAGAAGTTTTTTATTTCGGTAAGCATAGGTGAAATAACTGTAGAAGGGGAGAAGTTCTTTGCAATCTCAGCTATGTCACCTTTATTTAAAGCAATGGTTGATAAAACGGAAGGGGAGGAATTTTCTTTTCGGGATAAAACTTATAGAATTGAAAGTATTTTCTAAAATAAAAAAGGCTGGTTTTAAACCAGCCTTTTTTATTTCTATTCAACCCGGGTCCATGTTTGCGACCGTCCAATCAGTGAAATTCCAATATACCCTTTCACCTCCATTTTGTTATTACTAATAACCTTCATAAAGCAGGAGTAGGTTTTACCATTTTTTGGATCATAAATAGTACCGTCTTCCCATTTATTATTACCAGCAGGTTTAAAATCTTTCATAAATACCAGTCCAATAAGCGGACGGTTTCTTAAATTTTCCTGAGGGTTGTTTTCATCCACTTTTGGTTTGCCATTTCGCAAAGGTTCTTTCAACCAGGTTATTCTGCCGTGTAGCTTATCACCCGATTTAAAAATTTCAAATTTAGCTTCCTTTTCTTCGTTCATCCAGGTTCCTATGGGGATGTCTTTTTTATTTTGAATAAAAGAGGATAAAAAAATTACTGCTAGTAGTAAAATAAAGATGAATGGATTTTTCATATAACAGGAGTTTTGGTAGGGGGCCTATTTCGAAATATACCAAAATAATTTTAATAGTTATATTACCTACCGTACAACATACAACAGTATTTTTTATTGGTAGTAAAAGAGAAGTTAAAATAAATTTTTGGCTTAGATTTAATAACATGAAAACCCCAGTGAAATTACTTTGGTTACAAGGAATTTACTTTTTTATTACCGGAGTCTGGCCTATACTACACATTACCAGTTTTTTACTAGTAACCGGCCCTAAAACTGATATCTGGCTGGTTAAAACTTTTGGCTTAATAGTAGCTATAATAGGTTTAAGTTTATTGGTAGCGGCCTTAAAAAAAGAATTTTCTGCCTCCGTTTATACGCTTGGTGTTGGAGGAGCTTTTTCCTTAATGGTGGCAGATATTTATTACGCCACCAATGATGTGATACCTGATGTTTATTTATTAGATGCAGCTGCTGAAGGAGTTATACTTTTAGGATGGGTTTGGTGTTTTATTAGGCGCTAAATAAAACTCTGTAGCTTGTTGTTTTTCAATGTGTTTCAATATTAAATACTATTATATAATATATTTTTAAATAAAAAAGTGCTTAATTTCTTTTCTTTCAAAGACTTGAAAAAAATATATAAAAAAAAGTGCAATTAATTTTGAATCTTAATTCATTAATTTTAGTTTAGTATTATATAAGTAGCGAGTGCTACGGCTTTCGGCTAATAACCATAAGATGCTTGGTGAAACCCAGAAAGAGATGTCGGATTTAAAGAAAGGAGGTCTAAATGTCTAGTCCCAAACAAATTTTGTCAAGCCTGAACAATGTTGAACCTTCTAATGGTGTTCAGTTTTAACACAGACTTCCGTCTGGTTTGAGACACAACAATTGTTCTTTAAGATCGAAAGATAGTTAACTTGAACAACAGGTTAATTGCTTGACGGGATTTTAAAGGATTTATAGAGCCTGGTAGCTTCATCAACAGATGGGGTACCAGGCTTTTTCTTTTAGCAATTATTTACAGCACCCTTCTTACTTGTAAAAATCGTTTTGTATAGCCGGTGCTATCCACTTTGCTGATTTTTACACCTCCATCGGAAGACGCATGTATAAATTCTAGCTTCTCCCCGGGGTGCGTAAGTACAATACCAACATGACCTGGTGTTCGGTCTGCCTCATTAGTACCTGTAAATATGAGTAAATCTCCTTTACGTGCCTGGCTCAGATCTACTGGAACTCCTTCCTTCGCTAGTAGGGCAGAAGAATGCGGTAATTTTATACCATGTTTATCATAAACATGAGATACAAAACCAGAGCAGTCAAAGCCTTCTTGAGTAATGCCCGCTGCTAAATAAGGTGTGCCTTTTAAGCTTAAGCCAAAGGCAATAATGCTGTCGGCTACAAATTCTTTTGAAATTTCCGTTTTAGCAATACCAGAGCCGTTTGGTTTTTTCCCTAAGAAGCTCTGTTTGGAGGCGGCACTTCCGCCATTTGCACTGGTTGCTTCGTATGATTGTGGTTTATCTGATACAATATTTTCATGTTTTATATTTTTATTTTGCCAGATAGCAAATGCAAGTAATGAGCACATAGTAAAGGCAAATAAAATCCAGGCTAGTTTCATCTTGTAAGCTTAGTTAGGTATTTATACTAGATACTTATTACGTATAATTTCTTATGTTGCCATATTGGTGCCAATTTTATTCTGAAAAGAAAAAAGCTCTTCTGCTTAATGCAAAAGAGCTTTTAATTATTTTATCTAAATCGAAATTAATTACTTTATCCGGATAAGTTCTACTTCCCTTACAGGTTTTATAATAAGTGGTACTTTCTCAACTTTTACAGAACTGGTGTCCAGGCCAAACCACTTATCTTCAGAATTGGTAAAATCTTTAATATAAAAATAGGCTTCCATTATAAGCTTTTCCATGAAAGGTAAATCATTTTCCATGGATAAGTATTTCTCCAGTACAACAAATCGGAAATCACCAATAACATTAGCCTTATTTAAAGATTGATAGCGGCTGGTTATATCTACTTCTTTATTCTTTACCAGGTTCTCAATAACTTTTCTAAAAAATAAATTAATGCGTTGTTCTACCCTAAAACCTAATCTAAAATCTACCCTAATAACATCATTCTCGGCAATATGATGCACTTTATATTCCATGGTATAAGGTTCATCGGTAATGTCAACGTGCAAAAACCAGTAGATATCTGCTCTTTTGGGCCGCTTTTGAAAAATGGAATAAATTATTTTAGATTCAATCTCATTTTTGCGATCTGCACTTGTCATAAAAATTAAGTGAGTAGAATATTTGGGAACCGTGTTATCCTCACTTAATTCTTTCAGGAATTCTATGTATTGGTTTAATTTAACATATTCAGTTAACCGGCGCTTGATATAGAAAGCTCGTAACCAAATATACATTACCCCTATAAGGGTTAAACCAATAGCCACTGATACCCAGCCCCCATGCGGGAATTTAATTAAGTTTGCTACCAGGAAGGAAAGTTCTATACTTAAATACACCAGTAAAAATAATATAATGGTGATTATTGGAAACTTCTTCATGTAGAGGTAATAACACAATAAAATGGTGGTAGCCAACATGGTAATGGTTATGGATAAACCATAAGCTGCTTCCATGTTTGAAGATTCCCGGAAATATAATACAACCGCAATACAACCAAGCCAAAGTAAACGGTTCATGCTGGGGACATAGAGTTGGCCTTTTACATTAGTGGGATAAATTAGCCTAACCTTAGGCCACATATTTAGTCTTATTGCCTCACTGATAAGCGTAAAAGAGCCGGTTATTAATGCTTGGCTGGCAATAATAGCCGCAATGGTGGCAATGGTAATACCTATAATTAAAAACCACTCGGGCATGATCAGATAAAACGGGTTGTCATTTTCATCTAAAGCCGTTCCCAGGTGCAAGGTTAGCCAGGCACCTTGCCCGAAATAGTTTAATAAGAGGCAAATTTTAACAAAAATCCAGCTTATCCGAATATTACCCCGTCCACAGTGGCCTAGGTCCGAATATAAAGCTTCAGCCCCAGTAGTACATAAAAAGACAGCTCCCAATAACCAGAAACCACCCGGGTAAGACGTCAATAAATGAAAAGCATAATACGGATTGATGGCGGCAAATATTTCCGGATGGTGTAAGGTGTTGAGCAAACCTAGGGTGCCCAGCATGGTAAACCAAATAAACATGATTGGGCCAAATGCTTTACCTACTATTTGCGTACCAAAACTTTGAAGTAGAAATAAAACCGCTAGAATAGCTATAACAATGGGAACAGTAGGAATATCCGGTTTAATGAGTCGAAGTCCTTCTACTGCTGATGAAACCGAAATAGGAGGTGTTATAATACCATCGGCCAGCAAAGCACTACCACCAATAATGGCCGGAATGGTAAGCCATTTAGCTTTACGCCGTACAAGGGTATATAAAGAAAAAATACCTCCTTCCCCATTGTTATCGGCCCTTAAGGTAAGAATTACATATTTTAAGGTGGTTTGCAGGGTCAGGGTCCAGAAAATACAGGAGATACCGCCGTAGATCAGGTCGGTATTTATAATATTTCCTCCTTCTTTTATAATGGCTTTCATTACGTAAAGTGGAGAAGTTCCAATATCACCGTATATAATTCCAAGGGAAATTAGCAAACCAGCCGTAGAAACCCGGTGTGTATGATGATGATTACTTGCCATCAAAGTAAAAGTTTACTCAAATTTATAATATTAGAAGCATACCTGCATGTTTCAGAATCCTTAAACCGGGATTCAGGGTTAAAAACAACAGGAAAGGATAAACAAATTGGGTGGAAAGGAGAGAGAACAAGAATTAAGGCTTCGTTAGTGAAAACGGAACAAAACCTCTTTAACAATAAGAAGATGTTATGGCAAAAAAAAGAAGCATAAAACAGATATATAGTTTTATGCTTCTTCAAGAATTTACTTATTAACAGAAAGTAATTCAACATCAAAAATTAAAGTGGAGTTTGGTCCAATATCTTCACCAGCTCCCTGTGCACCGTATGCCAGGTTAGAAGGTAAAAACAAACGCCATTTAGCACCTTCCTGCATTTTCATAAGGGCTTCCGTCCAACCAGCAATAACACCATTTACCGGAAAAGTAGCTGGCTGGCCGCGGTCATAGGAACTATCGAAAACAGTACCATCTATTAAAGTACCGTGGTAATGAGTGGTAACCTTATCAGTACGGCCAGGAGTAGCTCCGTTTCCTTCTCTTAGTACCTGGTACTGTAAACCGCTTGGCAACGTAACAACACCTTCTTTATTTTTATTTTCAGCCAGGAAGGCTTCTCCTTCTGCTTTATTGATTTCGCCTGCACGGCCGGCAGTTTCGGCCTGACGAGCTTGCATTAATTGTTGCAGCTCCATCATGGCGGACTGAACTTCTTCCTGGGATAAAGAGGAGTTAGTATTATTTAATACTTCCTGAAAACCTTTAAAAAAGTTAGTAGTTTCTACTTCAATACCTTGCTTAAGCAAATTATTGGCAATATCCCGGCCAATTATATAACTGATTTTTTCTTGGGTGCTGTTGAAGCTCATTTTAATTAAAGTTATGCACGGGTAAGTGCGCTGTTAGTTTTATTAAAAAGTGGCACAAAGCTA
The DNA here is from genome assembly GCF_000473365.1 of Adhaeribacter aquaticus DSM 16391. Classification (GTDB taxonomy): domain Bacteria; phylum Bacteroidota; class Bacteroidia; order Cytophagales; family Hymenobacteraceae; genus Adhaeribacter; species Adhaeribacter aquaticus. The sequence continues at coordinate 4,360,231 of NZ_KI421517.1, read as the reverse complement.
CACTTTTACTTCCTGAACGAAAACACTTTTCAGGAGTTACTTTAAAGAATTATTCCTTTTACTTTATTACCTCATTTAAGTTTAAATTAAAATAAAGTCTGTCAATTACTTAGCATTATAATGTTATACTAAACTAACTAGGTATCTGAAGTTCTGCTAATTTTAAATTTTTAAAACATTTGTTAGCCTAAAGGGATACATATAAAGTCAAGTCCCTTTGATGTATAAAGAATTTGAGGATATACTTAACGGCACTTTAAAGCTGTACGATGGAAAGAACAAAAGAAAATAAGAAAGAAAATATACTGAACGTAGCTGAAAGGATATTTTCTGAACTGGGATATGAAGGTACTTCGACTCGGTATCTGGCCAGTGAAGCCGGAGTAAATATGGCCATGCTAAACTATTACTTTGGTTCTAAAAATGGGGTATTAAAAGCTGTACTGGAACGAAAAATTAAAGGCATGCGGCAAATGTTGCTGGTGGTTAAAGAACAAGAAATATCCTCGTGGCAAAAATTAACTACTGCTTTTGAAATTTATGTAAATCGTTTGACCCTTAACGATAGTTTTTACCGGATTATCCATCGGGAAATATCTCTTGTAAGCCGCACAGAACTAAGCGACTTTGTAGTAGAAAATGTTTTAGCTAATATAGGAATATTAAGAGAAATCATAGAAGAAGGAATTCAGAATAAATCTTTTAAAGCGGTAGATGTTGAAATGACCATATCCAGCATGTTGGGTACTATTTATTATATTCTTAATTCAAAGTTTGTTAGTTCTGAGCTGCTTAACCTGGATCTTTTAGATCCGGAGGTAATGGAAAAACAATTAAGGCCCCGAATTAAAAATTATATGAAAGAAAACTTAGAAGCCTTTTTACTAAATAAAGAGGAGCTTGTTTAGGTACTTGTAAGGATTTAAAATCTTTTAAATACCTTGTTATTAAGTGCTTAAAGTAAAAATGTTAGCCAACAATGTTCAGGTTGTTTTGGAGTTCTGGTAAAAGAATAGTTGGCTCTCGCTATTTAAGCAACTTAGTTTTGATGACGTATTTAATGTAGACTTTTCATAAATTTATAAATACAGCATCAGGAGGTAAATAAGCCATAATTATAGTTAAGGTTCTTTTCTTAGATTAGAGGTAACAAAAAAAGCCAATCTTACAGGATTGGCTTTTTTTGCAATATCATAGTTTCTATAAATAAAGATGAATATCTTCATCAAGTAAGTTTAATTGGATGTCTTCAGGTGTTACCCAAACTTTAACAAAATAACCTAGTGTGCCTAATACCAGAATGGAGGAGAGTGTAGCGATCTTTTTCATGGGAATACCTGTTAAATCTTTTACTAAATAAACGCTAAAAGCCTAAAATTGTTATATTCAAATGTTATTATAATGTTAATTTTAAAGATTTTTATTAAAATTAATTTAATATATCAGCATTTGAACGAGCTTGTATTGAAAATTAACTAAAAAATTCCAAAAAAGCAACTCCAGTTAAAGTTATTTTACATATTTCTTCTGTACTGCCCGCCTACTTCAAATAATGCATGTGTAATCTGACCCAGTGAGCAATATTTTACCACCTCCATTAAAGCCTCAAAAATATTACCGTTACTAATAGCTACCTGTTGTAAGTTATTTATAACTTCCTCTGTAGCATTGGCATGGCGGGCTTGTAAATTTTGGAGCATGGAAATCTGGTATTGCTTTTCTCCTTCAGTTGCCCGGATGACCTCATCCGGAATAACGGTAGGTGATCCCTTGCTGCTTAAGAACGTATTTACCCCAATAATCGGGTATTCGCCAGTATGCTTGAGGGTTTCGTAGTACAAGCTTTCTTCTTGAATCTTGCCACGTTGATACATAGTTTCCATCGCACCTAATACACCTCCACGTTCAGTAATCCGGTCAAATTCTAGTAAAACAGCTTCCTCTACTAAATTGGTCAGTTCTTCTATAATAAAAGATCCTTGCAGTGGGTTTTCGTTTTTAGCTAAGCCCAGCTCCCGGTTTATGATTAGTTGAATGGCCATTGCCCGGCGGACGGAATCTTCGGTTGGCGTGGTAATGGCCTCGTCGTAAGCATTAGTATGTAGCGAATTACAGTTGTCGTAAATAGCATACAAGGCTTGCAGCGTGGTACGGATATCGTTAAAATCAATTTCCTGGGCGTGCAGCGAGCGGCCTGAAGTTTGAATATGGTACTTCAACATCTGGGAGCGCGCGTTAGCCCCGTATTTCAGCTTCATGGCTTTGGCCCAAATACGACGGGCCACCCGGCCAATTACTGCGTATTCCGGGTCGATGCCGTTGGAGAAGAAGAATGAAAGATTAGGGGCGAAGGCATTAATATCCATACCGCGACTCACATAATATTCCACAAAGGTAAAGCCATTAGCTAGGGTAAAGGCTAATTGCGAAATCGGGTTGGCGCCCGCTTCGGCAATGTGGTAACCCGATATAGAAACCGAATAGAAGTTGCGTACCTTCTGGTCGATGAAGTATTGCTGTACATCGCCCATTAAGCGTAACGAAAATTCGGTACTGAAAATACAGGTATTCTGCGCCTGGTCTTCTTTTAAAATATCGGCCTGTACGGTACCCCGAACAGCAGCTAAGGTTTTAGCTTTAATTTCTTCGTAAAGGTCTTTTGGCAACACCTGGTCCCCAGTTACACCCAAAAACATTAAACCCAAACCATCGTTACCTTCAGGCAATTCGCCTTGGTAGCGCGGCCGTTCCTGACCTTTGGCCCGAAATATTTCTTCAATCTTCTGGTTTACTTCTTCCTCTAGATTGTTCTGTTTAACATAAATTTCGCACTGTTGGTCAATGGCGGCGTTCATGAAGAAAGCCGTTAATACAGCAGCCGGACCGTTGATGGTCATGGAAACAGAAGTTTTCGGGTCGGCGAGGTTAAAGCCGGAGTACAACTTTTTGGCATCATCTAAACAGCAAACCGATACGCCGGAATTGCCAATTTTACCGTAAATATCCGGTCGAAAATCCGGGTCTTCGCCGTAAAGTGTAACCGAATCGAAAGCCGTAGATAAGCGTTTGGCAGGCATGCCTAAGCTCACGTAGTGGAAGCGGCGGTTCGTGCGTTCCGGGCCGCCTTCGCCGGCAAACATCCTGGTTGGGTCTTCACCTTCGCGCTTAAACGGGAATACGCCGGACGTGTACGGGAACTCGCCGGGTACATTTTCCTGGAGATTCCACTTTAATAAATCGCCCCAGGCTTCGTAGCGGGGGAGGGAAATTTTAGGGATATCGAGCTGTGATAAGGATTTGGTATAGGTTTTAATCCGCAGTTCCTTATCGCGCACCTTAAAAATAAAATCTTCATTTTTGTACGATTGTACTTTTTCCGGCCAGCGTTCCAGCAGCTTTTTATTTTGCCCATCCAGTTGCAGTTCCAGTTCGGTAAAAGCCTGGTCCAATTGTTTAATCAGCCGGTCCTTATCTTCTATGTTTAAGGCCAGTATGGCTTCCTTTGATTTCTGAATGCCGTAGAGCTTCTGGGCAATATCAGCTTGTTTTTCTACCCATTTATCGTAGTTGCGGTTGGTTTCGGAAATTTCTGATAAATAACGGGTGCGGCTGGGCGGAATGATATATACTTTCTCCGACATTTCGCCGGTAGCCAATAGTTGCGAATCAAATATTACCCCGGTTTTTCCGGATAACTTCAGCATTACCGCCTTGTACAACTGGTTCATGCCCGGGTCGTTGAACTGGGAAGCAATGGTGCCGAAGACCGGTACCTGATCGTCGGGGGTGTCCCAAAGCTGGTGGTTGCGCTTGTATTGTTTTTTTACATCGCGTATGGCATCCAGGGCGCCACGTTTGTCAAATTTATTCAGGGCAATAACATCGGCAAAATCCAGCATATCGATCTTTTCAAGTTGCGTGGCGGCTCCGTATTCCGGCGTCATCACGTACAAACTCATATCCGAATGCTCAATAATTTCCGTATCCGATTGGCCGATGCCCGACGTTTCCAGGATGATCAAATCAAAACTGGCGGCCTTTACAATATCTACCGCATCCTGCACATATTTGCTTAAAGCCAGGTTGCTTTGCCGCGTTGCCAGCGAACGCATATAAACCCGCTCGTTGCTAATCGCATTCATCCGGATTCTGTCGCCTAGCAAAGCTCCGCCTGTTTTACGTTTAGAAGGGTCTACCGAAATAATGGCAATGGTTTTATCCGGAAAATCAGCTAAAAACCGGCGCACCAGTTCATCTACTAAACTCGATTTACCCGCGCCGCCAGTGCCGGTAATACCCAAGACCGGAGTATTTCTATAATTAATATCTGATGTTCCTTGATCAGATAAAGAAATAAGCTGCGCTTTTATTTTCTCGTATTCAGCAGGGAAGTTTTCGGCGGCGGAAATTAGGCGGGCTATAGATTTGGCATCTTTTGCTTTAATGTGGTTTACTTCGCCGTTCAAGTTTTGGCCGGTAGGAAAGTCACAGCGTTGCAACATGTCATTTATCATACCTTGTAATCCCATGGCACGGCCGTCGTCGGGAGAATAAATGCGGGCAATGCCGTAGCGGTGGAGTTCTTCAATTTCAGAGGGAAGAATTACACCTCCGCCGCCGCCAAATATCTGAATATGTCCGCAGCCGCGCTCCTGCAATAAATCGTACATGTATTTAAAGTATTCCAAATGGCCGCCTTGGTACGAGGTCAAAGCAATGGCCTGCACGTCTTCCTGAATGGCACAGTCTACAATTTCCATCACCGAGCGGTTGTGGCCCAAGTGAATCACTTCGGCCCCGGAAGCCTGGATAATCCGGCGCATAATATTAATAGCAGCATCGTGCCCATCAAATAAAGAAGCAGCGGTTACTATCCGGATGTGATTTTTGGGTTTATATATTTCTGTCGAGGTTGGCAGCATGGTTATAATATAAAAGCACCTTTTGTTTAAATAACGAAGGTACAGAAAATAACTAGGTATAATTATTAGGAATTATCCATTCAGCGTAACCTTAAGCGGTAAAATAATATATAGATATTTCGGTATTCGGGTATTTGGATTACCTTTTATAATAAAAAGAAGAGAGGAAAATTTACTTCCTATCCAGAACACCGTAAAACAATACAAAATTTTAGGAACTACCATAAACTTATGTCTGATTTGCTTCAGTTGTTAATTAAAGATTTTTTAGATAAAGAAATTATTGAGAACCTGATTTGGCTTTTCCCAATAAGTTTGTCCTTTCTGTTTCAGTATCTTTCTGAAACAGGGGAGGTACGACCAGAAATCCAATTCGGAGAATTATTTAAGGCTGTTCAGCTTAAAGCCATATTCGCAGATTCTAAAACCTTCCCGGATTGTATTCCGGTGCTGGAGCCGGAAATTATTATGGAGGCTTATGAAGCCGAGAAAGATCATCCGGATTTTGATTTAAAGGAATTTGTGCTGCGTAATTTTAAGCTGCCTGCCGAACCAGGTACTAATTTTACCTCTGATTCTAATCTTTCAGTTACGGAGCATATTAAAAAGCTCTGGCCTATTTTAACCCGTCCGGTTGTTAACGATTTTAGTTCGCGTATACATTTGCCTTATCCTTATGTGGTGCCAGGGGGGCGTTTTCGGGAAATTTATTACTGGGATAGTTATTTTACCATGTTAGGTTTACAGGAAGATGGGGAGATAGAGCTAATTGAACAAATGGTGGATAATTTTACCTACCTCATATACACGGTGGGGCATATACCTAACGGTAACCGGAGTTACTACAAAAGCCGTTCACAACCACCTTTTTATGCCTTAATGTTAAAGTTGTTATGTGAAATAAAAGGGGAAGGAGTTTATAAAACGTATGGTCCGGCTTTAAGAAAAGAATATGAATTTTGGATGGACGGTGCCGACAGTCTAAACGAAAAAAATATTTGTTACCGACGGGTAGTCAGGTTACCGGATGGGTCTATACTAAACCGTTTCTATGATGATTGTGCTGAACCTAGACCGGAGTCCTATATAGAAGATATAGCCACGTCCCGGTTTAGTCCGCAGAATCCGGAAGACTTGTATCGGAATATCCGGGCCGGAGCAGAATCGGGTTGGGATTTTACCAGCCGGTGGTTTGCAGACGGAAAAACAATGGAAACTATACATACCTGCGATTTAATTCCGGTAGATTTAAATTGTTTGGTTTATTACATGGAGTGTACCTTATCTCATGTAGCTACCTTAAACGGAGACGATGAGGAAGCAGAGTTTTTTAAAGAGAAAGCGACCAAAAGAAAACGGGCTATTTTAAAATACTGCTGGAGCCCCAAGCTGCGTTTTTTTATGGACTATAATTTTAAGACGCATCATCATACATCGGCATTAACCTTGGCGGCAGTTTACCCATTGTATTTTAACATTGCCTTACCTAAACAAGCCGAGTGCGTAGCTGAAAGGTTAAACAATGACTTCTTAAAGCCAGGTGGATTGGTTATCACTTTAAATCACACCCACGAACAATGGGATGCCCCAAATGGTTGGGCAGCGCTCCAATGGATGGCTATTCAGGGGCTCCGGCATTATGGTTTTATTGGCCTGGCAAACCGTATCAAAGAAAGGTGGATACACTTAAATATTGAAATTTATAAAGCTACTGGTAAACTGGTAGAAAAATATAATGTAGAGGATCCGCATGCACCTGCAGGAGGGGGAGAATATGCGTTGCAAGATGGTTTTGGCTGGACAAATGGGGTACTTTTAAAATTACTATCCGAAGCTTCTGTTGATGGAACAGAACATCATGGGCATATTTAGGTTTAGAATTTAATAAAATCTTTAAACGAAGAGTATTTACAGGTTTCCAAATTCTAAAAGCAAGATATTTCAACATAAAATTTGTACTTTTGTACTTCGTTTAAAGCACGTATGAAGAACATTCGTAATTTTTGTATAATTGCCCATATTGACCACGGAAAAAGTACGCTTGCTGACCGTTTGTTGGAGTTTACCTCTACGGTTGCAGAGCGTGAAATGCAGGATCAGTTATTAGATAACATGGACCTGGAGCGGGAGCGCGGTATCACGATTAAGAGCCACGCCATTCAGATGGTTTATCATTATAAAGGCGAAGATTATATACTAAACCTGATTGATACCCCAGGCCACGTAGACTTTTCTTATGAAGTGTCCCGGTCTATTGCCGCTTGTGAAGGTGCCCTTTTAATTGTAGATTCCTCACAAGGTATCGAGGCTCAGACTATTTCAAATTTATATTTAGCTATTGGAAACGACCTGGAAATTATTCCGGTTTTAAATAAAATTGATTTACCACATTCCATGCCGGAAGAAGTTTCCGACGAAATTATTGATTTAATTGGGTGCGATAAAAGTGATATTATTCATGCTTCCGGCAAAGCCGGTATTGGTATCGAAAATATATTAAATGCTATTTGCGAGCGTATCCCAGCTCCTAAAGGCGATCCTAAAGCTCCGTTACAAGCTCTTATCTTCGATTCGGTTTTTAACTCGTACCGCGGTATAGAGGTTTACTTCCGGATTATGAACGGTACGCTGAAAAAAGGCGACAAAGTTAAATTTGTAAATACTGATAAAGTGTATAACGCCGATGAAATTGGCGTATTAAAGCTAAACCAGGAGCCTCGCAATGAAATGGAGGCGGGTAATGTAGGTTACCTGATTTCAGGTATTAAAAATGCCAAAGAAGTAAAAGTAGGGGATACCATTACTACCGTAGAAAATCCAACAAAAGAATCTATCCAGGGTTTTGAGGAAGTTAAGCCTATGGTTTTCGCCGGTATTTATCCGGTAGAAACCAGTGAGTTTGAAGAACTACGGTCGGCAATGGAAAAATTGCAGCTAAATGATGCTTCCCTGGTTTGGGAACCAGAAAGCTCAGTGGCCTTAGGTTTCGGTTTTCGCTGCGGTTTCTTAGGGATGTTGCACATGGAAATTGTGCAGGAACGCCTGGAGCGGGAATTCAACATGACGGTTATTACAACTGTGCCTAGTGTTCAATTTAAAGTATTCTCGACCAAAGGCGAAGAAGTTACCGTTAATGCGCCTTCTGATATGCCGGAACCGAATTATATCGACCGGATTGAAGAGCCATTTATTAAAGCCCAGATTATAACTAAATCTGATTATGTTGGTGCTATTATCTCCCTTTGTATGGATAAGAGGGGCCAAATTAAAAATCAGAATTATTTAACATCTGACCGGGTAGAAATGGTATTTGAAATGCCATTAGCCGAAATTGTTTTTGACTTTTTCGATAAGCTGAAAACCCTGTCCCGTGGTTATGCTTCCTTAGATTATGAATTAATCGGCTTCCGTACTTCGCATCTGGTAAAACTGGATATTATGCTGAATGGGGAAAAAGTGGATGCTTTAAGTGCTATTGTACACCGCGACAAAGCCTATGACTGGGGCCGGCGTTTGTGCGAAAAATTGAAAGAATTGCTTCCGCGCCAAATGTTTGAAATTGCTATTCAGGCAGCTATTGGGCAAAAGATTATTTCCCGCGAAACCATTTCTGCCTTAAGTAAAAACGTATTGGCTAAATGTTATGGTGGTGATATTTCGCGGAAGCGGAAACTCCTAGAGAAGCAGAAGAAAGGTAAGAAACGGATGCGCCAGGTAGGTAACGTAGAAATTCCTCAAGAAGCTTTCTTGGCTGTACTTAAACTAGACTAAGAAAAGAATTTGTAAAAAGTGAGACGTAAAATGATAAGTTTTCGTCTCACTTTTTACTTTTAATCTCTGAACACCAAATAATTCATAATAAACTTTTAACTCTTAACTTTTTATTTTTCGTGGAACTCATTGACGGTAAAAAAATATCGGAACAGATAAAAGAAGAAATTGCAACAGAAGTAAACCAGATTAAAGCAGAAGGAGGAAAGGTACCTCATTTGGCCGCTATATTGATAGGCCATGATGGAGGCAGCATTACCTATGTAAATCACAAAGTAGCCGATTGCCAACATGTAGGTTTCCGGTCTTCTTTATTTCATTATGAGGACGATATTACCGAAGAGTTTTTATTAGCAAAAGTAGAAGAAATAAATAATGATGCGGATATAGATGGGTTAATTGTGCAGTTGCCTTTGCCTAAACACATAAATTCCCAAAAAATCCTGGAAGCTATTAATCCGCAAAAAGATGTGGATGGTTTTCATCCAGCCAATGTTGGCCGAATGGCAGTAGGCTTACCTACCTTTTTACCAGCTACTCCGGCCGGTATCATAGAATTAATTCGCCGCTACAATATCGAAACCTTTGCCAAGCACGTTGTAGTAGTAGGACGTAGCAATATTGTTGGTTCGCCGGTTAGTATTTTACTGGCTAAAAATGCAACTCCAGGTAATGCTACTGTAACGCTTTGCCATCGGTATACTGAGAACCTAAAACAATATACCTTACAAGCTGATATTTTAATTGTGGCAGTAGGTATACCAGGTTTAATTACCGAAGAAATGGTAAAAGAAGGAGCTGTTGTAATTGATGTAGGAACTACCCGGGTAAAAAGTGATGTTACCAAATCAGGGTTTAAGTTAAAAGGCGACGTGGATTTTGAAGCAGTAGCGCCTAAATGCAGTTATATAACCCCGGTACCAGGTGGTGTAGGTCCGCTTACCCGCATGATGCTCCTTAAAAATACGCTGAAGTCAGCTAAAAAAGAAGTTTATCAATAAGTAGAATAGTTGGAATTAGTTAAAGATAAAATTATAGCGTCTATTCATTCGGTTCCAAAGGATGGTAGTACGTTGCCGGTTATGGAATCCTTCTATACCATACAAGGGGAAGGATTCTATTCTGGACATGCCGCTTATTTTATTCGGTTAGGCGGTTGTGATGTTGGGTGCCATTGGTGTGATGTAAAAGAATCATGGGATGCCGAAGCCCATCCACTCACAAAAATAGACGAAATTGTCTCTAATGCTCTTCAGTACCCGGGAAGGTTAGTAGTAATTACCGGAGGAGAGCCGTTAATTTATAATCTTCAACCGTTAACGCAGAAATTGAAAGAAGCAGGTTTCCAGATAAATCTGGAAACATCTGGTGCTTATCCGTTGACCGGAACGTGGGATTGGGTTTGTGTTTCGCCTAAAAAGTTTAAAGCCCCGGTTCCCGAAATATTACCTCAGGCTCACGAACTTAAGTTAATAATATTTAATAAATCGGATTTTACCTGGGCAGAGCAATATGCCGCTCAGGCAGGAGCTCAAACCAAGCTCTTCTTACAAACCGAATGGAGCCGAAGCGCTGAAATGCTGCCGTTAATTGTTGATTATATAAAAATGAATCCGCAATGGCAAATCTCTTTACAAACACACAAGTATTTAGATATTCCGTAAACATGATAAAGCTGCTGGTTAGTATATGGTGTTTGTTTTTACCTTTAGGTATACTCGCTCAGCAATCCAAACTCACTACTACTTCTAAAAAAGCAGTGGACCTTTATAATAAAGCTAATGATTATATAAAAGAACGTAATCTGCCGAAGGCGATTGATGCCTTACATGATGCAACGAAAAAGGATTCCACGTTTGGCGAAGCCTATATAAAATTGGCTGGCCTTTATAAAATGGCTGGTGACAAACAGAAAGCTTTTTCAAGCTACAGACAAGGACTACGAGTTTTGCCATATGCTCCAGGTTTGCAAATGGAATATTATACTTTTGCGCAGTTATGTTTGAATGCTGGCTATTACTCGCTGGCTAAAGAAAACTACGATAAATTTTTACAGGCTACACCCAAAGGAACCAAAGCTTTTAATTATGCCCAACGGCAGCAAAAGAATATTGCTTTTGCAGAAGAGGCTATCAAAAATCCGGTAAATTTTAAGCCATTAAGGCTGGAAGCTCCTTTGAATGCCTTTGCTTTGCAATACTTTCCGGCCCTTACCGCCGATCAGAAACATATTTTATTTACAGCCAGAGCCGGGAACAGGCCAGAGCACGACGAGAACTTATTTGTTTCAGTAAAACGGGGCGAAAATTGGAGCGAGCCGGTTTCTATTTCTCCTAATATTAATTCCCGTAAAAATGAAGGGGCCGGTAGCATCTCCGGCGATGGAAAAACCTTGGTATTTGCTTCCTGTGATCGGCCAGACTCTTTTGGTAGTTGTGATTTATATATTTCTTACCGATCCGGAGAACAATGGAGCAAGCCGGTAAATTTAGGACGAACGGTTAATTCGAGTAGCTGGGATTCCCAACCTTGTTTGTCTGCCGACGGACGTACTTTATTTTTTGCATCCTCACGAAGCGGTGGAGTCGGAAGCGAAGATATTTGGATGACTACCCTTAATGAAGATGATACCTGGACAGTACCAGTGAATTTGGGTAATAAAGTAAATACTGCCGGTAACGAAAATTCTCCTTTTATTCATTCCAGCGGTTCTACTTTATATTTTTCAAGTGACGGACATATTGGAATGGGCGGAACAGATATCTATAAAGTTACGCAAAGCGGAAATGGCGCGTGGGAGGAAGAACCTCAAAATTTGGGTTATCCTCTTAATACTTTCGAAAATGAAAATTCATTGTTTATTACCACCGACAACAAATCAGGCTATTATTCCCGGCAGATAACGAGCACCCAGGGAGTAGCCAGCATCCAGTTGTTTCAGTTTGAGGTGCCGTTGAAATGGAAAAGCAAAGAAGAAAGCACCTATGCTCAGGGAAATGTTTTTGATTTTTCCACTAAAAAACCATTGGGAGCTATGGTCCAAGTATACGATGTGGCTACAGGCAAACTGGTGCAACAGGTACAAAGTGATCCTCAAATAGGTGATTATACCGTAGTATTAACCGAAGGTAAACAATATGCCATGTATGCTTCCGCACCTAATTATTTACTTAAAAGCTTAAGCTTCGATTATACTGGTAAACACGATTTTAATCCTTTAACACTGGATATTTATTTAGAGCCTATAAACAGTGGTGCAGCTATAGTATTAAATAATTTGTTTTTTCCAACCAGAGAATTTTCTTTGGAGGCAAAATCCAAAACAGAATTAAATAAACTTATTCAGTTTTTAACTCTTAATAAAAAAGTTAACATTGAGATTTCTGGACATACGGATGATGTGGGCAATGATAAGTTTAACCTGGACCTCTCTATAAAACGAGCTGAATCGGTAGTAAAATATTTAACTGCCAATGGAATTGCTCCTGCCAGAATTAAAGCCAAAGGCTTTGGAGAGTCTAAACCATTAAAACCAAACAATTCTGAGGAAAACCGACAAATTAACAGAAGAATTGAATTGCGGGTGCTTTAAAAGCTACTTTACAGCAGTTATAAATAAAAGAGGCCACAAAAGTGGCCTCTTTTATTTTATTAATTAAGTTCTTATTTTTCCCGGTCTGCATATTGTTCATACCGGGCCGGGTCCTTCTTCCGGTCTTTTTTACGGCCTATTGCACCACCAGCAGCTGTACCTGCGGCGGCTCCAATAATTGTACCTTTGGTTCCGCCACCAATAACACGACCAGCTACGGCGCCACCAGCACCACCAATTGCGGCTCCTTTAGCTTTTTTACTCCATCCTTTTTTTTGTTGCGGCTGAGTTGTTTGGGCTTCGGCAACACTACCGCCTAATATGACGGTTGAAAATAAAACTGCTATATATAAACGAATATTCTTCATGATAAAATATATTTTAATTGTATATATAGGATTAAACGAAGAGTTTGATATTTGGTTAGGCTAAAAAGGTGCTATTCATTTACCGAAAGATGCATTTCATAAAAAAAATAAATTTTAAGATAGAATAATTTTAATATGCATTTTGACTGAGGAAATAGGACTAAGAGTAAACCTGGTTTTTAGAAGTTAATCAGCATAGGCAGGAAGGAGTTAGAATCACGTTAAATAAGGGTTTTATATTAGTAGATTTTTGGGCGACTAATCTTTATTGTTCAACAGATGTTTAAGATTGTTAATCGAAAAAGAGGATATATAAATATATAAATATTTAGTTTTGTTTATCGGTTAAGTCTATATAAGCATGATAAAACAAATTTCTCTACTATTTTTGTTACTGGTACTTTCAAAAGTAGGTGCGGATAAAAGGGATACTGATGCTAAAGAATTGCAGGTTTCTCTTACAGTCGAATTAGAGAATCAGGTTTGGCAAATACCAGCGGCTAATTGGCTTCAGGAAAAAAAGGAAGCTTTATTACCTAATGTAGCCCAGGCTAGGTTTCCTAAAAAAGAACTACCTGCTGAAAAAGATAATACAACTTTGGAAGCTTCTTATACGCAAAAATTATTTAAGCTAAACTAAGGTCTTGAGGAGGTAAAAAAAGACCTGAGGAAATAACAGTTTACTGGAAATAAATATATTCTCTTCAGGAAAATGTGTAAAAAGAAAAAGCCGGCTACAACACCGGCTTTTAGTAGAAATTTAAAAATTAACGGGCATCTATGGCTACGTAATCGCGCTCATTTTCGCCTGTATAAATCTGCCGCGGACGACCGATAGGTTCTTTTTGTTCATGTAATTCCTTCCATTGAGCAATCCAACCTGGTAAACGGCCAATGGCAAACATTACTGTAAACATTTCATTTGGAATACCTAAAGCTTTATAAATAATTCCGGAATAAAAATCTACGTTTGGATAAAGCTTACGGTCTACAAAGTAAGGATCTGTTAAAGCGGCTTCTTCCAGTTCTTTGGCAATATCTAAAGCCTGATCTTTTATACCTAAGTTGCTTAGTATATTATCGCAGGCAGCTTTTATTATTTTAGCCCGAGGATCAAAGTTTTTGTAAACCCGGTGACCAAAACCCATTAAACGGAAAGGGTCGTTTTTATCTTTTGCTTTTTCAATCCATTTTTTAGAATTGCCTCCATCAGCTTTAATGGCTTCCAGCATCTCAATTACTTCCTGATTAGCTCCGCCATGTAACGGGCCCCATAGGGCATTTACACCGCCGGAAATAGAAGTATATAAACTGGCATTAGAGGAACCTACTAAACGAACAGTAGAAGTAGAGCAATTTTGTTCGTGATCGGCATGCAGAATCAATAACTTATTTAAGGCATCAACCACCACCGGGCTAACTTCATATTCACTGTTATTTCCGCCAAACATCATCGACATAAAATTGGCACAATAATCAATGTTGCTGTTAGGAGCTGATGACACAGAACCGGAAGAATGATTATGAATGGCAGCGGCTATAGTCGTAATTTGACCAATTAAACGGACAATATTGTTATTTACTTCGTCTTTAGGCTGATTAGGATTTAGTGATTCCGGATAGAAAGCAGTTAAAGAGCTTATTAACGCTGATAAAACACCCATGGGGTGAGCCGTTGTAGGAAATCCACTTAATATTTTTTGCACACCTTCAGGAATGGAAAGCTGCTCTTTAATCTGTTTATCAAAATCAGCAAGTTCATTGGTAGTTGGAAGTTTACCGTAGATAAGCAGGTAAGCAACTTCAATAAAACTAGATTTTTCAGCAAGTTGCTCAATAGGGTAGCCCCGGTAACGCAATATACCTTCTTCACCATCCAAAAAAGTTATGGCACTTTTTGTAGCTCCGGTATTTTTATAACCAGAATCTAATGTAATATAACTCGTTTGGGCGCGCAGGGAAGAAATATCAATTGCTCTTTCATTCTCAGTACCTACTACAACGGGCAATTTATAGGATTTACCCTCAATTATAAGTTCAGCGGAATCAGACATGGTGTGTTTAAGTGTTTAAGATATGGTTATTTATCTTTTGGAAGCGAAATTAGATAAAAATGAATAAAGATGAAATGAAATATTTTTTATTTCTCCTTTAATTTAATAAATATAAAATTCATAACCAATCCCTCTATTTATTATTAATTATCCAAACATTTAAGGTAAAAATTATTAATCAGCCTTTATTTTTCAAGCCTACCACTTTTAGCTTCTCTTTACTTAAAAAATTGCTGCTTAATTAGAGGTTTATCGGTTAAAAAATACCTTAACCTAAATCAATAGTAGGTTTTTAGAGGAATCACCATAAAAAAAGAAGGGATAAGTTTAAAAACGTGTATTTTTTTTTAAAAAACTCATGAAAAATTAAAGGTATTTAACAAGTGTTCTAATTTGAGCTATTAAGACTGTTAAAATTTTATCAATCAAAGTTAAAAATTAGTTAAAAAATTATTAAAAGGACATTAAAAATCAAGGGTAGATTATAAAAACGCTATTTTTTTAAAGAGGTGTATCAAAAACTAACAGATATTTTTACATTTGTTCATAAATAAACGGAAATACCTGTAAAAAATTAGGTGTTGATTTGAATAAAAGGATCAAAAAATAAAATAAGCCTTTAAAAATTAGGTGAAATCTTAAAAATTATAAACCATTTCAAGCTTTTAAACCCTTAAAAATTATCTACTAAAACATCTTAAACATGAAAAGAAGAATTACACTATTGTTATTATCTGCAGTATTTTCTCTTGGAGTTTCGAAATCTAAAGCTCAGGATGTTCGCGGCACTACACAAAGCGAACACCCTTTCAGCATGACTGTTACTCTGAATTCTGATCAATTTTTTGGCTTTTATCCATTTTTTCAAGGTTCATATGGTTTGACTGAGAAAACTGCGTTTACCTTCTATGGAATATTATGGTCAGGAGGAACCGGCTCTGCGTGGGGAAACTGGACTGAATTTGGAATGGGCGTTAGCCTAAAACCATCACAAAGCCTTACTGTTACCCCACAAATCGGTGTACTTAGCGGAAGTCTTTTGTCTGGACTTGGAGGGGCTGAATTTGGAGATGGTATTGTGCCCAATTTAACTATAGGTGCCAATACAGATAAATTTTTAGGAGAACTTTATGGAGGATATTACTATGGATTAAAACATGGCAACCCTACCACATTAAATTATCTTCACTATTGGACTAATGGCGGTTATAAATTCAATAATTTCTTTGCTGTTGGTGCACACTTGGAACATCTGAGGTTTATGGGAGGAAACAACAAAGCAGAAGCTGGAAATGCTAAGGATTATTATATATCTGCTGGTCCTTTTGTCCAGTTTTCCAATCCAAATGGTACTTCCTATGCAAGATTCCATGTCGGCCCAAATTTGGCTAATGAATCTAAGCGTGAAGTAGCTTCTGATTCGTTCTGGAAACTTACTTTAGGACATACTTTTTAATTTGTATCTAAGATATACCTTAAGGAAAGGACTAGCTGTTTTCACTATTTATACAAACTTTATCTGTTATCTTCAAATATTTCACATATAAGAGCGGGTTATTTTGATGATTCGAATAAAATACATTACTAAGGTATATTTTCCGGCTATGGTCTTACTTTAAGAGTATTGCGAAATTGTTAGAAAGTCTTTTTACTTTTAAACCTGAACATCGCATTTATTCGGCAAACTATATCCATAACAAGGATGTGTATGGAGATTTTAACAAGAAATCCCAGGTAAATTTTGCACGGCCTTTATTTATACTTTCGGCTTTACAAAATAATAGTTTGAACAATAGCTGAAAATTCCTGGCTTATGGGTAGCACCTAAAGACCAGGAATTTTTATTTTCTTACGCTAATAGTTAACAATCACAGGTAAAGTCCTGAATATCGTAGCCAGGGGCAGGCTTACCTTCTAACCGAACAATTTTGTCTAATCTAACTTCTTCGCCTGTATTCAATTCTAAAAACTCACCGGAAGGCTTACTTATGAATTCTTTTATAAGGGCCGCAGTAGATATGTACTCATGGAAGTCGTTAAAATAATGCAACCGAATATATTTTCTTTGCGCTTTCAGGTCTTTTAGTTCCTGAAGGAAAGGAACCGATACAGGCTCATAATTTTCTTTTATATCTTTCATAAATATTAGTGGCTAGTACCTCTTATTATACGAAGACAAGTAATAGGAAGTACGTATTAAAAGGAAAGTGAAAAAGTGTTTTCAGGATTATCTAATTTCGTACTTTTGCGGATATTTTTAATGGTTACGTGCACCATATTAGTTTGTCCTGCATGTTCCTCGAAAAGTATATCGTTTTTTATTTCAATGTTTTTAACCTGAGCAATATTGGGGGCTTCCAGATAACACCAGGCTGCTTCGCCTTCAATTTCAAAGCCTAAATAAGTTAATGGAACAATTTTTCCTTCAACCTTTACCTGTAAATGTTTTTGTAAGTAATCAAGTATGAACTTATCTGCTTGTTCATTACTGCCTGGTTTTAAAATATTTAATTTTGTTTGGTATTTTTTTACCAGAGCGGCTTCTAAATCATCCGTAAAAATGCGGCAGGAAATTTCCAGGTTTTTTGATTTTGAATTGTGTTTTACATCCGTAACACTGACATAAAAGGGATGCAGTAAACTAATAAAATGAATGAAACAAATATATAAATAATACATGCCGAAAGATAGAGAACTATTTGCTAACACAAATTTAAGAAAAGGAATTCATGAATGACTTTTCTTTATATTTTGGTTTAGGGTTAGAACATATTCTGGATTTACAGGGATATGACCATATTTTATTTGTGTCGGTTTTATGTGGCATTTACTTGTTTTCGGATTGGCAAAAAATACTGGTATTAGTAACGGCTTTTACTATTGGGCATTCTATAACTTTAATCCTAAGTGTTTTTGAAAAAATTCAGGTATCCGTTGGCTGGATTGAATTTCTGATTCCGGTTACCATTATGTTTACCGCCATAAGTAATTTAATTTCAGTAAATAAGGTTGCTAGTATTAAAGTTAGAAACTATGGGTTAACGTTATTGTTTGGGTTAATTCATGGCTTAGGATTTTCTTTTTATTTGAAAAGTTTATTAGGTAGAAACGCCAACATTCTTTTAGAATTACTGGCCTTTAATGTAGGCCTGGAAGTTGGACAAATTTTAATTGTTATATTTGTGCTGCTATTTTCTTACCTGGTTGTAAATCGCCTGAAAGTTTCACAGCGGAATTGGAACATACTTTTATCCTCTCTTATTTTGGTTGTTTCACTTTACATGGCAATTGAGCGCCTACGGGAATTATTATAATTTTTATTTTAGCTATTGTATAATAGCCTTTTCAAGAAATGATTGAGTACAAAAATCTAAATTTATGAAATACAGCCTCCTTTCTTTTGTATTGGGATTAGGCATTAGTACAGCGGCTTTGGGGCAGCAGGCTAATAACCCGGATTCTAATCATGGTAATAAATTTGAACAGTTAGGTACTATTATTCAGGACCCTAATGTTTATCGTTCAGCCTCCGGAGCACCTGGACCAAAATATTGGCAACAACGGGCTGATTATGATATAAATGTGGATCTGGATGACGAAAAACAACGCATTACAGGTTCCGAAACAGTTACTTATTATAATAATTCGCCTGATCCGCTGACCTACATCTGGATGCAGCTGGATGAAAATGAACATGACCCGAAAAGCGACAACCAGAAGTTTGATGAAAGTCGGATGAAGGAGCGTATGACGGTAAGAGACCTGACTTCCATCATGGGGCACGGGCAGGACTTAGGGGTAAAACTTAAAAAAGTTACCGATGCTAATAATAAGAACCTGAAATACACCGTAAATCAGACCATGATGCGGATAGAGTTGCCGGCAAAATTAATGCCTGGCCAACGTTTCCGGTTTAAAATTGACTGGTACTATAATATTTCTGACCGCATGACCATTGGTGGACGGGGTGGTTATGAGTATTTCGCGGAGGATAAAAATTATTTGTATACCATTACCCAATGGTATCCCCGCTTAGCAGTTTATTCCGATTTCCAGGGTTGGCAAAATAAGCAATTTACCGGTCGTGGCGAGTTTGCATTAACTTTCGGTAATTTTAAAGTGAACATTACAGCCCCAGCCGATCATATTATTGGAGCCACAGGCGAGTGCCAAAATTACAATCAGGTTTTATCAGGTACGCAGTTAAGCCGCTGGAATAAAGCCCAAACAGCTAAAGAACCTATAGAGATTGTTACGCTGGAAGAGGCTAAACAAGCCATGAAAGCAAAAGCAGCTAAAAAGAAAACCTGGACTTATGTAGCCAATAATGTTCGGGATTTTGCCTTTGTTTCTTCCCGGCGCTTGGTATGGGATGCCATGGGAACTAATGTAGAAGGTAAAAAAGTAATGGCTATGTCTTATTACGGACCGGAAGCCTATCCATTGTACCGCCGGTATTCTACTAAAGTGGTTGCCCATACCTTAAAAACCTATTCTAAACATACCATTGCCTATCCTTACCCGGTAGCCATTTCAGTAGAGGCCGCCAATGGTATGGAGTATCCCATGATTTGCTTTAACTACGGTCGGGCAGATAAAGATGGTACTTATTCTGAAACCATAAAATACGGAATGCTTGGCGTTATCATCCACGAAGTAGGGCACAATTTCTTTCCTATGATTGTGAATTCGGATGAGCGGCAATGGTCTTGGATGGATGAGGGGTTAAATACATTTTTACAATACCTGACAGAGCAGGAATGGGATAACAATTATCCATCAAAGCGTGGGCCTGCCCATAAAATAGTGGATTACATGAAGCTTCCTAAAAACCAGTTGGAGCCTATCATGACCAATTCCGAGAACATCATAAATTTCGGACCAAATGCTTATGCTAAGCCTGCTACTGCCCTAAATATTTTGCGCGAAACCGTAATGGGGCGGGAGCTGTTTGATTACGCATTTAAAGAATATGCCCAACGTTGGGCATTTAAACACCCAACGCCTGCTGATTTCTTCCGGACGATGGAAGATGCCTCCGCAGTTGATTTGGATTGGTTCTGGCGCGGGTGGTTCTATAGCATTGATCCGGTAGATATTGCTATTTCCGACGTAAGGTATTATCGCATGGATACTAAAAATCCGGAAATAGAAAACGCCCAGGCCAAGAAGGAACTGGAGCGGGATGATTACATTATTAGCCGCGAACGAAATAAAGCTGCTGGAATTAATTTTGCTGTAGACCAGGATACCAGCTTAAAGGATTTTTATAACAAATGGAATCCTTTTGCCATAACGGAAGCTTCGCGGGAAAGCTTTAGAAGATACTACAACTCTTTAACACCTCAGGAAAAAACGTTGTACGATGCTAAAAACTTCTTTTATGAAATAGATTTCACTAACATAGGAGGTCTGGTGATGCCTATTATATTAGAATGGACGTTTGCTGACGGGACAAAGGAGACTGAAAAAGTACCGGCTTATATCTGGCGCAAAAATGAGAATAAGGTGACTAAAGTATTTGCTAAAACCAAAGAGGTAACTGGCATTAAATTAGATCCTTTTTTAGAAACCGGTGACATAGACGAAGGTAATAATTCCTGGCCGCGTATTTTTGCACCATCACGTTTTGAGTTATTTAAGCAAAGAGAAGGAGCCGCACGTGGTTCATCTACCGGTTCAAATCCGATGCGGGATAGCAGACAAACTAAATAAAAACAATAAAGAAATTAATTTTAAAAAGGTAGGCCAAAAGCTTACCTTTTTTTATGCCTTGCCAGTTTTATTATAGCAGGTTAACATCTGGTAATTTTTTTCACAACAGTACGTTGCAATAAAAAATTGATTTCTTTTAATGAGGGATGATTTTTAGCCAACTTTAGATTGCTAATTCAGCAAAACAAAATAAAAGACTGTAATGTCTAGGATTTTGCTGTACTAACCTAGCATGATCGGGAAATAAGGCAGCACTACAGGTTAAAATTGCGCAGGGTGCCAAACTTGGGAGACCTGAGAACCTGACCAATGAAGCCCGGGCCGCTGGTGTCCAGGTTCTACGGGAGAAAGCCTTGGACAATGAAAACAATAAACGGGCCTCGGCTATGGTGCGGCTCTACCGGGAACAAGGGTTAACACTAGAGGGTATTGCTGAAAAATAAATTAAGCTGGATCAAAAGCTAGCCTGAGAGGTGGATTTCCTATTTCTGAATAGTTAAACTAAGGATAAATTAACATCCCTTGCTTTACTCACATTATTATATTTTAAACTCTCAGAGTTTGCTATGAATTATTCAAAATACCATCAAGCACATGATGCTTATAGAATTAGTTTAAACCAAAACAATTTTCTCGGGGGGTTGGTAAATTTAATCAATGATCATTTAAATGAATTCTCAATTCAGGTTAAAGATGGTTCAAGTAATTATTACTTCCCTGATTTTCTTTCATCAAGGTTGGATAATTTTTGCCTTTTCTTTGAATCAACTTTAAAGCCTTTTATAAGCAGAATGCCCATTTCCTCCAGAAATCCTGTTTCTAAGGTTCTAGAATCATGGGATGTGCAAATTGGTAAAGATATTCTGAAATTACCAGAAGCCTTAAAAGCCATAGTAAATTTATACTACCTGGGCAGAGTAAATGAAGCCTCAAAAACTTTAGAGGTGATATTGAAAGAGGTTTTTATCAAGCAGATAGGTATGAATCAAGAATTATATATAATTAACTCAATACCTGCAAAGCAAAACTTCTATAGAGCCAGGCCAAATGGGGAGAAACCATTTGAAAGGCTTGAATTGTTTCATCACAATTTTGAAAACAGACATCTTGTTTCTACAAACAGATACAGCATTCCAGGAGTACCTGCATTATATTTAGGGAGTGATCCAGTAATTTGTAATATGGAATTAAATACTCCAGGCTTTGATAATTTATCCTTTTCACGGTTAGAAAATAATATCCCTTTAAATGTATTAAATATTCAAAGAGTTGAAGATGCAGTATTTTCAGTATTAAGACCAAACTATAATTTTTTAAACAAAGGGAACGATATAGTTGCCGCCTATTGTGCCGAATATATTTGTAATTATATAAGTTCTTTCCCTCTTATAATTGCTTGTACTTGCTTAGTAAAAAAACCTGAAGGGAACTTCAAGCCAGAATACATAATTCCCCAACTTCTATTACAGAATGTGCTGAATGAAAGTAAGATTGATGGTATAAAGTACCCGTCCACAAAAGTAGTATATCCTGAAGGTTGCAGTGTTGATCTTTCCTATAACTATGTTTTTCCTGTTAAAACAACAAAAAAAGTAGGGCTCTGTGATAGACTTTCGCAGATGTTTAATATTACCGAACCTACTTCGCTAAAGCTGCATGACATTTTAAATGAGCATTTAGATGAGCAAAATCAATATAATGATTTAAGAGATATTATATATCCACTTTGGAAAATCTTAGATAACAAACCAGCTTTATCTATAAGCTAAAATATTTATCATATATGTTGAAGTGCATAGGTGATGAATGTAGGTCATATTTCATTTCTGTTTTTCCTTAAATTTAAACTAAGCAGCCAGAGCTTTAATGGATTTCACTTAAGAGTTAGCTGAATTCAAACGTTCCGCCTTGTTACTTAATTTTATAGAACCAAGTATGTTCCTCCTATTTCATGCTTTCCCTATCCAGTTGAACTTAGCTATAATTTGAATCGTACCGGGACCTGCTAATAAAAAATAAGTTAATGTAAAGGGACTTTATTCATACTCACTACTGGTTTTAGCCTGAAGCTCCGGAAGAAATTCCGGAGCTTTTTGTTTTTAGCAGCAGGGTTACGTAAACAAATAAAAGTTAAGGAATTAACCTGGTAAAATTGTCGACTACAAATTTGAAACAGATTTAGGATGTAGATTACAAGATATAAAACAAACTATTGGCAGGCAATGCAAAAGATTTATGCTTTATTTCTGTTTTTGGTCTTTCTATTAACCTCCCAGGGTTCGTATGGACAATCTTTTTCCATTCAGGGACAGGTAAAAAATGCCGCAGATAAATCCGCCATACCAGGAGCCGTTGTTTCGTTACAAAAAGTAACCGATGAAAAGCCTACAAATGGCGTAATGACGGATGCCGAAGGGGTTTTTAAATTAGATAGAGTTGCTCCGGGCCAATACATCGTTAAGGTAAATTATATTGGTTACCAACCTTTAACCAAAACCGTTCAGGTGCAAGCTGCTTCCGTTAATGTAGGTGTTTTATTAATCCAGGAAGAAAGTCAAACGCTGCAGGAAGTACAAATAATTGGTAGGGCACCTACCGGCGAGTTAAAAAACGATACCGCCCAGTTTAATGCCGCCGCCTTTAAAACAGCCAAGGATGCGAGTGCGCAGGAGCTTATTCAGAAGCTGCCGGGCGTAACGTTAGAAGATGGTAAGATGCAAGCGCAGGGCGAAGAAATTCAGCAGATACTAATAGATGGAAAACCGTACTTTGGTGATGATGTAGCAACGGCCTTACAGAATTTACCAGCCGAGGTAATTGCCAATATCCAAATTTTTGATAAAAAAAGTGACAAGGCCGAAATGAGTGGTTTTGATGATAATGAAAAACTTAAAACAATAAACATAGTAACCAAGCCCAACCGTAAAAAAGGTCAGTTCGGTAAATTTACCGGTGGCTATGGAACCAACGACCGTTATTTAACCGGGGCTAGTGTAAATATATTTAACGAAGATCGCCGAATTACCATAACAGGATTACGTAATAATATAAACACTTTAAATTTTAGTGCAGACCAAAATAATCAGGGCAATAATACGCCTCAAAACGGCATTATCACTACCAATTCAATAGGCCTTAACTATTCTGATGTTTGGGCTAAAAAGATTGAAGCCAGTGGTAGTTATTTTTTTACAAACCGGCAAAACCAGGGCATTCAGGAAAGGCACCGGAACTTTGTAAGTCCGGGGGATTCGGGCCGGTTTTATGATGAAAGTAGCCGGAACACCAATACCAGTGCTAATCATCGTGCTAATATGCGGATTGATTACAAGATCAACGACCGGAACCGGATATTAATCCGACCTAATTTAAATATCCAAAGCTCTGATAATTTTTCTTACTTCCTGGGCCGGACGGAGAATATGAATAGCCCGCTGAATCAGACTGAAAATACTTCTAACGCCAATAACCAAAGCTTTAATTTTAATAATAGTATTTTGTATAGCCACCGGTTTAACCGGGTTGGCCGTAGCGTTACTATCCGGTTTAATACCGGTTTCAGTAATAACAATAATGATATTTTCCGCCTAGCCGATAATATTTACTTCAGAACACCAGAAAAAAGTAACCGCTTAAACCAGTTTACAAATTTTAACCGGAACGGGCACTCCTGGCGTACCGAAGTTTCCTATACCGAGCCAATCGGGAAAAATGGCCGGATTGAAATAGAGCATGAACGAGGAAACCGTTTTGATGATTCGGACCGGCGCTTATATGATTATTCCGAACAAACAGGAGAATATTCCATACCCAATATTGGCCTGAGCAATACGTTTAAAAGCTTGTATTTAACTGAAGAAACAGACTTGAGTTATCAATACCGAACTGAAAAAGTAAGGTTTGAAGTAGCAGGTGAGTACCAAAAAGCAAAGCTACAGAATGATCAGCTTTTCCCGGGGGAGTACCGGCTGGATCGGGTTTTTAATACCATTTTACCTTCTGCCCGGTTTGACTACCGTTTTAGCAAAACCAAAAATGTAGAATTCGAATACCGTACCTGGACCAATGCTCCTGCTATAAATCAGTTACAAAATGTAATTGATTATACCAACCCATTATTTGTAAGAACCGGTAATCCTAATTTAAATCAATCGGTTCAGAATATGTTTAGAACCAGGTATCGTGCCCAGAATCCAAACAATAACCACACTTTCTTTGCCATGATGGAGGCTTCATTTGTGCCTAACTATATTGGAAACAGTACCCTGACGGCCCAGCAACCAATACAATTAACTTCCAGCAACGTTTTGGAAACGGGTTCTCAATTAACGCGACCCGTAAATCTGGATGGTTATTTTACTTTCCGGTCATTCTTTAATTATGGGCAACCCGTAAACTTTATCAGCTCAAAAATAGGTTTTAATGGTTCTATAAACCATACGCAACTGCCTAGTTTAATAAACGAACAATTTAATTTTACTAACTCTAGTAATTTCAGATTAGGAGTTTCTTTAAGTAGCAATATCAGCGAAAACGTAGATTTCCACTTATCTACTCAATCTGGCTATAATATTGTACAAAGCTCTTTACGCAATACAACCAATAACTTCTTTAACCAAAACACACGGTTTCGTTATAACTGGATAATAT
This sequence comes from Adhaeribacter aquaticus DSM 16391, assembly GCF_000473365.1. Classification (GTDB taxonomy): domain Bacteria; phylum Bacteroidota; class Bacteroidia; order Cytophagales; family Hymenobacteraceae; genus Adhaeribacter; species Adhaeribacter aquaticus. The sequence continues at coordinate 4,335,159 of NZ_KI421517.1, read as the reverse complement.
GGAAAGGCCTTGTATACAGGACTGACTTAGTCCATCAGTTTAACCGGGGGCTTTCGGCCGGGTTTAACAACAGTTATATGATCTGGAACATGAGCATTGGTAAAAAGGTTTTTGCCAACCAACGTGGAGAGTTCAGCTTAAGTGTTTATGATTTGCTAAAGCAAAATATCAGCATAAGAAGAAATGTAACTGATATTTATGTGGAAGATGTGCAGTCTAATGTCTTGCAGCGGTATTTTATGGTGTCCTTTACTTATAACCTGCGCCACTTTAGTACCGGAGCCAGTGAAAAAGATTTTAAAGGTAATGCTCCGGACCAATCAGGTCCTGGAAGAAACTAATCAAGTTTTAATTCCCTGATAATGAAATTCTGTTACTCCGAAAAGGTAGCAGAATTTCATTTTGAGAGCCTGGGTATTTTAAAACTAAGATATAAGGTCCTTTATCCGCTCCCATTTTTTACGGGATGTTTTTTTCCGCAAACCCATTTCTATATCTAACCGGCGCTTCATTACAGAAATTTCCCAGAGCAAGGCCACCGTACATACAACTCCGGAACCACTAATGATGGTAAGAAATAAAGGATTTGCTAAAACCTGCATAATATTCATATCTATACAAGCTTAAAATAAATAAATAAAATATTTAGTTCCGTCCATTGCATAAAAGCCTCCTCCCTGAATTGCCAATATCAAAAGTTGGTATGAATTTAGTTAATAACGGAGGGAAAGTGGGGGCTAGTATGGTAGGGATTATTATTTTATTTGTTCTTTTAATTATTTGTGGAATCTATAACCGGGATAATTAAAGCGTGATAATGCTAGAGAAGAAAAATAAAAAAGGAAGGATTTAAAGTAAAACCTTCCTTTTTAAGAAATACAATCAGCTTATTAATTTATTTTTTAGCCATGTCCAAAACTTCGGCACAACGGGTGCTTAACCATTCGTAGCCTTCAGTGGCGTTAGTTGGTTTTTCGAATAATTTTGAACCTAAACCAACGGCCGTTACGCCGGCACTAAACCATTCGCCAATGCTTTCCTGGGTAGGTGAAACACCACCAGTTGGCATAAATAACATGTTCGGGAATAAAGCTTTAATAGCTTTTAAGAAGCCAGAGCCTAAGGTATCGCCAGGAAATAATTTTACTAAAGAAGCACCTGCTTTTTCGGCCTGGTTTATTTCGGTTGGGGTCATACAACCCGGTATCCATAAGATAGCATGCTTATGTACCGCTTCAGCTACCGAGGCTTCCATTATCGGGCTAACCACAAAATCGGCACCCAATTGAATAAAGGCTTCAGCACTTTCAGCGTCCTTGATAGTACCAATTCCTAATTTCATATCCGGGTACTTCTGGCCGGCAACTTCTTTTAATATTTTAAAGTTAGCCAACGCCTGAGCGCCACGGTTTACAAACTCAAAAACCCGAAAGCCACCGGCGTAACAAGCAGCTACCACTTGCTTACAAACTTCCGGATCAGCATTATAATATACCGGAATTACTGGGGTTTCTTTTATTTTGGCTAAAACCTGGTTTTTATCTACTGCCATTTTTATATGTATATAATTTATTTAACCGCTAAAATATTTTCTTTTACCTGCTCTAAGGTACTTTTACCAAAATCGCCATGAACAAATAGCTTCTGGAAGGCTGCTGAGGTGGTAAAATCTATTACTTCCTGACCTGCTAAGCCATTGTATAAGCTGTAAATCAATCCGGCCATAAAAGCATCTCCGCTACCAATCCGGTCTATTAATTCATTGGTTTCATAAACCGCCGAGTTGTATTGTTTGCTGCCATCATAATACGTACCATAAAATAAGTTATGGCCGGGATTATCCATAAACCGGTACGTGAAGGCGACATGCTTGCACTGTGGATGCTTCTCAATAATAGCTTTAGAAGTTAATTCTGCATATTCCAGATATCGCTCCACGCCGGTATTGCGATCCAGTGATTCATCTATGGGAGTGCCCAACATTTTATTGGAGGCCCAGATATTGCCCATGATAATATCGCAGTATTGTACTAGTTCCGGCATTATTTCCAGCGGCGTTTTACCATAATCCCATAGGCGGTTCCGGTAATTTAAATCTACCGAAATAGTCAGGCCTTTCCGGTGCGCAACCTCTAAAGCTTCTTTACAAACACCCGCTAAATTTTCGCTCAGGGCAGGAGTAAGGGCACTCCAGTGGAACCAGCTATAATCATCCAGAATGGTTTCCCAATCAATCATGCCGGGTGTTAGTTGACTAAAAGCTGAGTATTTACGGTCGTATACTACCTGCCCGGTGGTTAAGCCATTAGCTGATAAAAGAAAGTATAAACCCATCCGGTCGCCTTGCTTAATGGTAACACTGGTGTCTACTCCGGCATTTTCCAGTTCACCAAGTGCCTTAGCCGAAAGTTCATTATCCGGAACCACAGTTAAATAGGAAATAGGAATCTGCCAAAGGCCCAGGTTAGAAACAGCATTGGCTTCGGCACCACCCGGAAAAACCTGTAAATGTTCTGCTGGTCCAAATGTTTTACTTACTGAAGCTAAACGCCATAATAATTCTCCGAAAGCCAGTACTTTCCCTTTTTCCATATTTTTAATTGTAAGACTAAGTGGGTTAATAAACTGATTATTAAAATTGCCTAAAATTAAAGAGAACTCCTTTGGATACAAACTATTTCCAAGGATATTACTGCGAAGAACTTACTGGTTCCTTAATATTTTAACCGGAGTAGGAAATAATTTCAAAACCAAAAGGATTAGCATTTATAATATAAGGCTGGTAAAGAAATAATTTTATGGATTTTTATCATCCATTCCTTATTATTGAAGCTATAAGTTTATCTGATCAAATTTTTCTATGCGCAAATGTATCCACCCTTTAATAAGTTTATCTCTGGCATTAGTACTAACCCAGGGGTGCACCAACAAAAATAGTTCTATGGAAAATTCGGCTGAAACCAAGGATACTGTTCAGGACAATATAAAGTTAATTACCCTGGATCCGGGTCATTTCCATGCAGCCTTAGTACAGAAATCAATGCCCGGGGGGGTTAGCCCGATGGTGCACGTGTATGCCCCGGTAGGTCCGGATGTTAAAGGTCATTTAAACCTGATTGAAAAATACAATATCCGTCCGGAGAACCCTACTGCCTGGGAAGAAAAAGTTTATACCGGACCTGATTACCTGGAAAAAATGCTGCAGGAAAAAGCAGGTAATGTAGTAGTGCTGGCGGGAAATAACCAAAAGAAAACGGCATATATCAAAAAATCTGTGGAGGCCGGATTGCATGTTCTGGCGGATAAACCAATGGCTATTAGCCAAAAAGACTTTAATCTTTTAAGAGAAGCTTTTGCTGAAGCAGAAAAGAACAAGGTGCTGTTATACGATATTATGACCGAGCGCTATGAAATTACCAATATCCTGCAAAAAGAACTATCCCGGCTACCGGAGGTTTTTGGGCAGTTAGAGAAAGGTACTTTTGAGAATCCGGCTATTACGAAAGAAAGTGTTCATCATTATTATAAAATTGTATCCGGGGCTCCTTTAGTAAGGCCTTCCTGGTTTTTTGATGTTAGCCAGGCCGGAAGTGGACTGGTAGATGTAACCACTCATTTAGTAGATTTAATTCAATGGGAGTGTTTTCCGGAACAGGTAATTGATTATAATAAAGAAATAAATATGATTTCTGCCCGGCAATGGCCAACCAAAATTACCATCGACCAATTTAAACAGGTAACTAAACAAGATGCCTTTCCGAGCTATTTAACTAAAGATATTAAAAACAATGTTTTAGAAGCTAATTCCAACGGCGAAATGCATTATACTATCCGGGGTACGCACGCCAAAGTATCGGTATTGTGGAACTTTGAAGCTCCGGAAGGTGCCGGTGATACGCATTTTTCTATTATGCGGGGTACCAAAGCTAATTTGATTATCCGGCAAGGGAAAGAGCAACAGTATAAACCAACTTTATATATTGAAAAAACAGCTGGCAATACAGAGGCTGGTTACGAAACTTTAGTACAAAATAACTTAAACCAATTAGCACAAAAATTTCCGGGTGTAAACCTGCAGAAAAATGCCAAAGGGTGGGAGGTTATAATACCAGAACAGTACAAAGTAGGTCATGAGGCTCATTTTGGCCAGGTAACCGAAAAATACCTGGAGTTTTTGAAAGCAGGTAAATTACCAGCCTGGGAGGTACCAAACATGATAGCCAAATATTTTACCACTACTACCGCTTTAGAAAAAGCTAAATAAAGCAGTTCTATATTGCTGTTTCTAATAGGTTCAGGTGCAATTGGCGAAAATAAGTCGCCAATTCAAAAGCTACTGCTACTTCTGCTGCCCGGTTAAAACAGGCAGCAGAAGTAGCAACTTTATCATATCTGTATATTGGGAAACAACTGTAGAATTTTTTGTATGGTTTTACCCGGGGCTAAAATAGTTTAGCACCAGCAATTAAGAATTATTAGAATAAGTTAAATATTTAACCAATACATGGCGGTGCTATAGTCCGTAAATAATTCACATTTACAATCAGTTTGTGCGGCAAAATTAGCTTTTATTCGCTCAAAATACTTACTTGAAACCAAAAAGGCCATTGGTTCTTCCGATACAATTCGGGCAAATTTTTTAACATTCGCGGATAAAAACTGTGGTACAATTTCCCGCAGCAACCAGTTATGGATATCAATGCTTAAATAAGAAAGGTTGGTAGTATCGTGCAGTATTCTTCTGATATAGAAAGCTTTTGCCATTTTAGCAGCCAGTATAAAAGATGCTTTAACGTCCGGAGATTCCGTAAACGGATGCCATTTTATCGATAATAAGGATAAATCAAGATCAACATTAATAATTGAATTATTGGTATTGATGTGTATGAGCTTATTAAATCCTAAGTCTGAATTAATCCCAACTGCACTAACTGTTCCCATTTGCCTAAAACGTCTCCAAATAAATTTTATTACTTTATTTAGGCCAAGAGGGTTTTGAAAACGGAGCTAAATATCGTGTAATTCAAATTCAATTAGTTGTTTAATTCCTTTATACCATACAAGCTTAAATTTGCTTTTGTTATGTAAAAGAAGTTTATCCTAAATTTATCAGCATCAAGTGTTTCCATACTTATATTAAACTTCCGTTTTTTGTATAACGGCCTCTACAGGTAGATTTTCTAATTGTTTACCTACTATCAACCGGTTGCTTTTATCATAACTTAAATAACTCCAAACCCAGTTGACTAAAACCAGGAATCGGTTCCGGAATCCTATAACTGAAATAAGGTGGATGAACATCCAGATAATCCAGGCAATAAAGCCTTGGGTACGGAATTCAGAGCTAAATATTTTTAAATCGGCAACTGCATGATTCCGGCCAATGGTAGCCATTGAGCCTTTATCATCATATTCAAAAGATTGCAGCGGTTTATTTTGGATTAAGTTAACCAAGTTTTTAGCTAACTGCTTACCTTGTTGAATGGCAGGCTGGGCCATCATAGGATGTCCTTGGGGATAGGTATCGGTTATCATGGCGGCAATATCACCAATGGCAAATATATTATTATAGCCAGCCACTTTATTGTGAGTATCTACCTGCAACCTGTTGCCACGCAAAATACTTTCTTTCCGGATGCCTTCAATGGGGGAACCAATTACACCGGCTGCCCAAATAAGGGTGCGGGAAATTAATTTTTCTCCATTATCCAAAGTAACGGTGTACCCATCATAAGATTTTACCTTCCGATCGAGCCAAACTTGAACGCCAAATTTTTGTAAGTAGTCCAGGGCTTTTTTAGAGGCTTCTTCAGACATGCCCTTTAATAAATGGTCACCACTTTGAATGAGGTGGATATCCATTTGTTTAAAATCCAGTTCTTTGTAATCTTTAGGAAAAATATGGCTGCGTAATTCGCTTAAAGCACCAGCTAGTTCTACACCCGTTGGCCCTCCACCCACAATGACATAATCCATGAGGCTGTTTAACTGTTCGTCATCATCTATTTGCAGGGCTTTTTCAAAATTGCTTAGAACAGTATTTCGTAACTCAATAGCGTCTTCAATGCTTTTTAATGGAATAGCTACTTTTTCTAATTGTTCATCTCCGTAGTAATTAGTTTTTGCACCGGTGGCTATAACTAAGTAGTTGTAGTGCAGCAAACCAATAGTCGTTTCCACGATCTGGGTTTCTGTTTTTATCTGCTGCACTTCGGCCAACCGGAAATACAGATTTTTTTGTTCTTCAAATACTTTCCGGAAAGGATATATTATGGAATCAGTTTCCAGTCCGGCGGTACCTACCTGGTAAAGTAAAGGCTGAAAGGTATGGAAATTCTTTTTATCAATTAAAACAACCTGTACCGGAGCATTTTCTAATGATTTTGCTAATTCTAAACCAGCGAAACCACCACCAATTATAACTACTCTAGGATATTCTGTTTCAGGTATTTTAGCATGAACCATATAAAAAGATTTATTTATAATTTTAGATTTGCCTTCTAAAACCGTTGTTTACGGATAAATTAATAGGAATGTAGCAAACAGGTAGTATATAAAAGGTAGGTAAAGTAGTTACAATGAAATAAAACCTGCCAGAAAGCCCAAACTACCAGGTTTAGGAAGCCATGATGTGGCGGAAAATTTTGGCAGCATGTTCTCTGGAGTTTTCTATAAACCAGACATGGGTATCCATTCCGCCACAAATAACACCAGCCAGGTAAACGTTAGGCAGGTTTGTTTCCATCGTTTCTGGGTCGTAAAAAGGGTATTTTTTGTCATCATCGGAAAGCTGAATGCCAATTTTTTCCAGTAAACTAAAATTTGGCTGATATCCGGTCATGGCCATCACATAATCATTTTCTATGGTCAGGAGGCCGTCCGGGGTTAAAATGTCAACTTCTGTCTCCCGAATTTCTACTAAACGGGATATAAAATGGGCTTTAATGGAGCCTTCATTTATGCGGTTTTCTAAATCAGGTTTGGTCCAGTATTTTATTCTGCCCAATTCTGCTTCTCTAATAACCATAGTTACCTCGGCACCTTTTCGCCAGGTTTCCAGGGCTACATCAGCAGAAGAGTTATTGGCACCCACTACCAATACTTTTTGCTTGTAATAATAATGCGGATCAAAATAATAATGCTTTACCTTCGGTAACTCTTCTCCCTTAATTTTTAAAAGATTTGGGATATCGTAAAAACCCACCGCTATAACTAATTGCTTTGCCGCATATTCAGCTTTACTGGTAGTAATCTGGTAATGCCCTCCGGCAGGCTTAACATGCCATACTTCCTCAAAAAGTTTTACCTGAAGTTGTTTATAATCCGTTACCCGGCGATAATACTCCAGGGCCTCGGAGCGATTGGGTTTAGAATGGATACAGGTAAAAGGTATTTCTCCAATCTCCAGCTTGTCGGCCGTTGAAAAGAATGTCATGTTGAGGGGGTAATTATATAGTGAATTTACCAAACAACCTTTTTCTACTATTACGTAACTTAAGCCGGCTGTTTGGGCTTCTATACCACAAGCCAAGCCAATGGGGCCAGCTCCTACAATTAATACATCAAGCGTATTTTCCAAAATAGATTAATTAAATTAAATTCTTAAGGCTGTTTTCCAGTAGGGTAAATTTTAAATTTATCAAACATGTAAAACCGATAAGTGTCAAAACGGAATTATACGGCGCCCGGACCGTTTTTACTACCTGCAGGTTAATTATTTATACTGGCTTCAGCCAAAGCTCATCTACCAGATTTACCCAACCGTCGACTTTATAAGTCCAATTATATAATTTATAATCGTTAATATTCTGTTTTTCCTATAATTGTTACAGTTGTTTTACTTGTTTAATTATTTACCACCACAAATTTTAACCCTATGATAAAGAAAGTTTTATTTTCAGCCTTGTTAGTTTGTACCCTATTGTCTTATTGCTTTGCCGCAGCCTTAGATGGCAAATGGAAGGGCGCTTTTGGGGACGGTCAGTTTGAAATCACCCTCGACTTGAAAGTACAGGGAAACAAACTAACCGGAACCATTACCTCTCCAAGAGGTGAAAATCCTATAACGGATGGTAAAGTTACGGGCAATGAGTTTACTTTTAACCGCACCTTTAACGAAAATACTATTGTTTATAAAGGAAAGCTAAACGGCGATAAAATTGACTTAACTGTTAATTTTCAGGGTAATGATATGAGTGCCACGCTAACTCGCGTGCCATAATAGGAAATTTGCTTTGATAAATGAAAAACAGCTTGCTTTAGATGAAAGTAAGCTGTTTTGTTTTCTAAGATTATTTAAGTTTTACTATATTACCTCATTGAACAATTGACCATTAATCCAAAATCCACAACCATGATTAGAAAAAGTTTATTAGCAACAGCCTTCTTATTTATTGTAATTACATATTGTTGGGCCGCCAGCTTAGACGGGAAATGGACCGGTTCGGTAGGCGATGGTTTCGGTATAACCCTAAATTTAAAGGTTGCCGGTGAAAAATTAACCGGTACCATTACAACCGAAATGGGTGAAAATCCAATATCGGATGGTAAAGTAAAAGGAAACGAATTTTCTTTTAATGCTGGCCGCGACGGTGAGCCTATTCCTATGAAAGGTAAAATTGATGGTGATAAAATGGAAGTACTGGTAAATTACCAGGGGCAGGATTATCCGGGTGCCTTAACCCGGGCTAATTAAGAATTCAATTTTACGTTTTTAACAAAAAGAGCCTGCTTTAATAAAGCAGGCTCTTTTTGTAAGTATACCTATAAGGTTCTTCAGCCTACCGGTTGAGACCTATAATTTTGAAATTTTAAGGAAGATTATGGTGCCAAAATTCTGAAATCAGTTATTTATTTAATACTTTTCTGCCTTGCAAAAAAAACAGTACAAAAAATATGACATTATTACAAAGCTGGCGGTGGTTTGGGCCAAACGATCCGGTTTCTTTATCTGATGTAAAACAGGCTGGAGCTACAGGTATTGTTTCGGCTTTACATCATATTCCAAACGGGCAGGTCTGGACAGTAGAAGAAATCAATAAAAGAAAAAAAAATATTGAAAATGCTGGTTTAGTTTGGAGTGTGGTAGAAAGTGTGCCGGTGCATGAAGGCATTAAAACCCAGTCTGGTAATTTCCAGGAATATATAGAGAATTATAAAGAATCGATCCGGAATTTAGCGGCCTGCGGAATCAAAATTGTTACTTACAATTTTATGCCCGTTTTAGATTGGACCCGAACCGATTTAAGTTATGAAATGCCAGATGGCTCTAAGGCTTTACGGTTTGAAAAAGCAGCCTTTGTAGCCTTTGATGTATTAATGCTGAAGCGGGAAGGAGCCGAAAAGGATTATTCAATACAAGACTTAGAAAGAGCGGAAAAACGTTTTCGGGAAATGAGTGAGGCCGAAAAGCTGCAATTGCAGCGCAACGTAATTGCCGGCCTACCGGGTAGCGAAGAAAGTTTTACGCTGGAGCAGTTTCAGGCGGCTTTAGATACTTATGCAGGTATTGATGCAACTAAACTACGTCAGAACCTGATATATTTCCTTCAGCAAATTATTCCGGTTGCCGATGAGGTGGGTGTGCAAATGGTTATTCATCCGGATGATCCGCCTTACGCAATATTAGGTTTACCCCGGGTGGTAAGTACAGCCGCCGACGTACAGGCGCTGATTGATGCCGTACCTTCTTTAAATAATGGCCTATGCTTTTGCACCGGTTCTTTTGGCGTAAGGGCTGATAATGATCTGCCGGAGATAGTTCGCCAATTTGGTAAAAGAATTAATTTTATTCATTTGCGCAGTACCCAGCGGGATGCCGAAGGCAATTTCTACGAAGCCAACCATTTAGAAGGCGATGTAGATATGTATGCGGTTATGAAAGAATTGATTCTGGTAATGGCAAAAAGGCAGATACGAATCCCGATGCGACCGGATCATGGTCATCAGATGCTGGATGATTTAGCTAAAAAAACCAATCCGGGATACTCAGGTATTGGCCGTTTACGTGGGTTGGCCGAACTAAGAGGTTTGGAATTAGGAATAGCGCGTTCTATGAAAGATAATTAATATATTATGCTGATCATCAGGCTTTAAAACAGGTTTATCTTTAAGTTTAGTTTAAGAAAGAATATGTCTTCAAGAAGAGAGTTTATAAAAAAAACAACTATTGCGGGTACCGGTATTTATTTGGGTGCATTAGGTTTTAGCGCTAAAAGTTATGGACGTATTTTAGGTGCTAATGATAGGGTTCGGGTTGGGGTAGTTGGGTATTCTGATCGTTTCCGGAGCTCCTTGTTGCCATCTTTCTTAAACCATTATAAAAACAAAGATTTAAACTTTGATATTGTTGCTGTTTCGGATATCTGGAAAGTTCGGCGGGAAGAAGGGCAGGAGAACCTGAAAAAGAAATTAGGCCACGATATTAAAGGTTTCCGAAATAACGAGGAGCTTTATAATGCCAAAGAAGTAGATGCGGTAATTATTAGTACTGCCGATTTTCAGCATGCCCTACACGCCATTGAAGCGGTGCAGGCGGGCTGTGATGCTTACGTAGAAAAGCCTTTTGCCGAAACCATGGAAGATAACCGGGCGGCTTTAAAAGCCATTAAGGCTACTGATCGGATCGTGCAAATTGGTTCGCAGCGGCGGAGTGGGGCCAATTACCAGGCAGGTGCGGGGTTTGTTCAGAGCGGCAAATTTGGCGATATCACCATGGTGGAACTTACCTGGAATGTCAATCAACCTGGCCGGTGGCGCAGACCCAAATTAGTAGAAAAAATAAGAGAGGAAGATACTGACTGGAAACGTTTTTTAATGAACCGCCCATTCGAAGCCTGGAATCCTAGAATTTATTTAGAGTACCGGTTGTTCTGGCCTTATTCTTCCGGAATGCCGGGGCAATGGATGGCGCACCAGATTGATACGGTCCATTGGTTTTCAGGCATAACGCATCCACGGAGTGTAGTTGCCAACGGAGGAATTTATCAGTGGAAAGATGGCCGCCGCAACTGGGATACCATGACCGCTGTATTTGATTATGGCCCTAATGAAGATTTAAGTAAAGGTTTCCAGGTAACGTTTAGTTCGCGCATGCACAACGGAGATGAGAACCCGGCTGAAATTTACTTTTCTAACGGCGGAGAAATGAATTTGATTACCAATACCATTTCGCCTAAAGGTGGTTTGCGCAAGGAGTTTGCTAGTGCCATGAATATGGAGGCTAATTTATTACCGAAGATGAGTTTAGCTGATAAATCGTTAAGAGCAGTTGCCTCGGCCAATACCGGAGCTGATAATTTAACCTCGAACCACATGCGCAACTGGATGGAATGCATACGGACCCGCAGGCAACCAAATGCGCCCGTTGAAGCTGGGTACTACCATTCAATTGCTAATATCATGACCACTGCCGCCGCACAAACAGGTTATAAATCTACTTTTGATGAAAAGACTCAGGAAGTAATGGTGAACGGTAGAGTCTTTAAATTTTAAGTTTACCTTTTACCTTAAATAAGTTGGTATATCTATATGAGAATTAGCGTTCTGTTATTTGTTGTTCTTGGTTTGATTTGTTTTCCAGCACCTGCTCAACGAAATAATACCGGGCAATGGGAAAACTTATTTAATGGTACAGATTTACGGGGCTGGAAACAACTTAATGGAAAAGCGAAGTACGAGGTAAAGGATAATGCCATAATAGTTACTACGGTAGCCAATGAACCCAACTCCTTTTTAGCTACTGAAAAAGAATACGGGGATTTTATCCTGGAACTGGAATTAAAAGTTCATCCTCAGATGAATTCAGGTATTCAGATCAGGAGCCTTTCTAAGCCGGAATACCTGAACGGGCGTGTACATGGTTACCAGGTAGAAATAGATCCTTCGGCCCGTGCCTGGAGTGGTGGCATTTACGATGAAGCCAGACGTGGCTGGTTATACACTCTGGAATATAATGAAGCGGGTAAAAAAGCCTTTAAGGTTAATGACTGGAATGTTTATCGCATTGAATGCATTGGCAATACTATCCGTACCTGGGTAAACGGCATACCTACAGCTCATTTAATTGATGCGGAAACCAGTCGTGGGATTATTGCCCTGCAGGTCCATTCCATTGGCAAGCCCGAAGAAGCGGGGCGGCAAATCCAATGGCGTAATATCCGTATTCAAACCCAAAATTTAAGACCAGCTCCTGCCACTGATATTTTCGTGGTAAATACTTTGCCGAACCAACTCTCGGAAGCAGAAAAAGTTAATGGTTATACCATGCTTTGGGATGGAAAAACTTCTACAGGGTGGCAAAGTGCTAAACATAAAAAATTTCCAGAAAAAGGTTGGGAAATAGAAGATGGTATTATAAGCATTCCTAAAGCTACTGGTAAAGGTCACCGTACTGGAGGTGATATTGTAACTACGAAAGAATATAGCGCCTTTGAATTACAATTTGATTTTAAACTAACCGAAGGGGCAAACAGTGGTTTAAAATATTTTGTAACCAACAACAAAGGTAGTGTAGTAGGGTTAGAATACCAAATTCTGGATGATGCCCGTCATCCGGATGCCAAAATGGGCAGCAATGGCAACCGTACGCTTGGTTCTTTATACGATTTAATTCCGGCCGTAAAGCCTGGTCAGTCACTGCGGAAAATCGGGGATTGGAACAGAGGCATGGTTCGGGTTTATCCTAACGGAAAAGTGCAGCACCTTCTTAATGGTTATGTGGTAGTTGAGTACACCAGAGGTTCTCCGGAGTATAAGGAGTTAGTCTCCAAAAGTAAGTATAAAGACTTTCCAAATTTTGGTATGGCTGCAAAAGGGAAAATATTGCTGCAGGATCACGGCGATAATGTTTCTTTCCAGAATTTAAAGATCAAAGAATTAAAGTAAAAGATCGCTTACATTTTACCTTTTTATTGTATTCTTCCTTAGAATTAATTTTACCAGAATTTTTTCTTCTTTGCTTTGTATCATTTTTTGATGCCTTTCTTGCAACTGCTGCAATAAGAAACGGTATTCTTTCACGTTTTTATCAAAATATAATCTTAATTTACCAATATGGTTTATAGGGTAAAATTTTGGTTATTTTTATCTCCACTATTTCTAAATAATTAAACTTTATTAATGGAAAAACCAATTAAAGTAAACATTCAAACCTTTAAAAAAATACCGTTGGTCTTTAAGGCTGGTATCCTGGCAGCACTCTGTCTGCTGGTTACAGCCGGTTTATTTTCCTTCAGGAGCAATGAGCAGAAGATACTGGTATTTACCCGGCCAGGCGGCATGGAAAATACAAAACTGGCTCATTTAAATGTTATCCGGCAATTAGGAAACAAGCGCAATATTCTGGTAGATACAACTGGCAGTTCCGCCAACATTTCCGAAGATTCCCTGAAACAGTACAAAGCCATTATTTTCCTGCAAACACCCCCTGAGGCTTTAGAATTCAGGAACCAGGTAGAATTGGAACGTTATGTGCAGGCCGGTGGCGGTTTTATGGTTTTAAATGCAGCCACAGATACCGTGCGTAACTGGCCATGGTACAAAACCTTAAACGATTCTCGTTTAAAAGTAGCTAAAACGCCATGGCAGGCTAAATACGATGGCGGCCGGGCTTTCTTTGCGCAATTAGATGCTAATTTTGCACCTAAAGCGCTGGATAAAATGCTGGACAAAGCCCTTAAATTTACAATGGGCGATGGAAACCTGAATTTTAGCAAAGCCAAATCTGAGCGGGTGCCGGAATCTAACCGGTTTATTACAGAAGTACTGGAAACGTACATGTACGAACCGATGGAGATGGTAATCTTTAAAGACGGTCGGGTACTGTATCTGGAGCGCCGGGGTGATGTAAAATTATATGATCCGGCTCAGAAGAAATCTAAAGTAATTGCCCGTTTTGATGTAAGCATTACCGGAAATTACGAAGATGGTATGCTGGGGGTAGCCTTAGATCCAAATTACGAACAAAACCATTGGATTTATATCAATTACTCACCTGCCGGTAAGGTTGCTAAGCAAAACGTTTCGCGGTTTACCATGATTGGTGATAACCTGGATATGAAATCCGAAAAAATCATTCTGGAAATTCCAACCCAACGGGAAACCTGCTGCCACTCCGGTGGACACTTAACATTTGGGCCAAACGGAGATTTATATATTTCAACCGGTGATAATACCAGCTCAAAAGAATCAGACGGTTTTTCGCCGATTGACGAAAGACCAGGCCGTGGACCATTTGATGCGCAGAAATCATCGGGCAATACGAACGATTTAAGAGGTAAAATTTTACGAATTCACCCGGAGCCAGACGGCACTTATACCATTCCGGAAGGAAATTTATTTGCGAAAGGAACACCTAATACCCGGCCGGAAATTTATATTATGGGTACCCGTAATGCTTTTCGCTTTACCGTAGACAAACGTAATGGATATGTGTATTGGGGGGATGTAGGACCAGACGGCGGTGTAACTACGGAACGTGGCCCGGAAAGCTTTGACGAGTGGAATCAGGCGCGTAAAGCGGGTAATTATGGCTGGCCTTATTTTGTAGGAAACAATTTTGCTTACGCTGATTTTGATTTTGCTACAAATAAAATCGGACCAAGATTTAATCCGGAAAGACCAGAAAACGATTCTCCGTATAATACAGGCTTAAAAGTATTGCCACCGGCTCAAAAGCCAATGATCTGGTACCCGTACGGTGAATCTAAAGAATTCCCTTCCTTAGGAAAAGGATCGCGTAGTGCCATGGGTGGTCCTATGTATTTAGCCGAAGATTATCCGGCTGCTACCCGTTTTCCTAAGTACTTTGATGGGAAGCTATTCATTTATGAGTGGGCCCGTAGTTGGGTAAAAGTTTTATCATTTGACCAAAATCAGAATTTAACCCGGATCGAACCTTTCTTGCCAGAACAACAATGGTATAAGCCTATCGATATGAAATTTGGTCCGGATGGTTCATTGTATGTGTTACAATACGGCGCCAATTACTTTGAACACAATGCTGATTCCCGTCTCGTAAAAATTACTTATGTAGAAGGTAATCGTCAGCCAATTGCTGTTTTAACGGCCGATAAAACAGTAGGTGCAGCTCCATTAACGGTTAATTTATCCGCTGAAAAATCTTATGATTACGATAAGAAAGATAAGTTAACCTACACATTTGCTAATGGATCTAAAGGAACCACCAGTGCGGATGCTAAAACTACCCTTACGTTTACACAGCCGGGTATCTACCGGCCGTCGGTAAAAGTAACGGACAGTGAAGGTAAAAGCACTACGGCCGAAATTGAAATTAAAGTAGGAAATGAGCCGCCAAAAGTAACCGTAGATTTAGGCAACGCTAACCGGACTTTCTACTTCGATAATCAGAAAATTAACTACAAAGTTAATATAACAGATAAAGAAGATGGTACCTTACAAAAAGGTATTGACCAAAGTAATGTGTTTGTTTCTTTTGATTACCTGCGCGAAGGTCGTGATTTAGCTTTATTGGCTTCTAATGCCCAAATGACCGGCGGGTTGAAATTTTTACGAGGTAAAACCTTAGTGGCAAACAGCGATTGTAAATCATGCCACGCGGTGGACACCCGTAATATTGGGCCTAGCTACCTGGAAATTGCCGAACGGTACCGGGAACAACGGGATGCGGCTGATGTATTAGCCGTTAAGATTATAAAAGGAGGAAATGGTAACTGGGGTAAAAACATGATGGCTGCGCACCCGCAACATAGCACCGAAGAAGCTACCGAAATGGTGAAATATATTTTATCTTTAAGCAACAAGAAAAATATGGGTTTACCATTACAAGGTACAGTTACAACAGCTGACCATGTAGGGGCGAAAACGGCAGGAGCTTACATAGTAAGAGCTAGCTATGCCGATAAAGGTACGCCGGTGGTAGGTTCGCTTACTTCTACTGAAATCATGGTATTACGTAACCCAAAAGTGCAGGCCGAAGATTTTGAAGAAAGCAAAAATATTGGCCGCCGCCACATTGATGGTTCTACTATTAGCTATATTACCGATGTGCAGAATGGCTCTTATATTGGTCTGAAGAATGTTGACCTAACCGGTATTTCTAAAATTGTATTCTTCGGTAATAGCCGTCAGGCTGGTACTACGATTGAAATCCGGTTGGATAGCCCAACGGGTAAGGTGTTAACAACGGCGGAAGTACCTTTAGCTAAATCCGATAATATGTTAAGCTTCCAAACCAATGTTTCCAATCCGGGCGGACCACATAATTTATATTTTGTTTTCCGGAACAACGAAACCAAATCTAATTTCTTGAACTTGGATTGGGTTTACTTTGATAATGGCCAGCAGGCTGTTCCTAAGGAGTAGTATTCTGAATTTTACGGAGGAAGCAAAGTTATTTGCTTCCTCTTTTTTTATAACCTAAAACAATCTTAATCCACCGTAAAACATGTCAAACAGACGTAACTTTTTAAAAAGCGCAACCGCGTTGGCTTTAGGAAGCTTAATTTTACCTGCTTGTAATTCAGGTCAGAAACAAGAGCAAGCTGCTGGTACAGAAACCGGCACCGGTGTTGCTGCAGATTCAACCAGTACGGCTTCTGCAACCGGAAATTTAGGCGCCATTGGTATTCAGTTATATTCCGTTAAAGATGTAATTGAACAAGACCTGCCAGGTACTTTAAAGCAATTAGCTAATTATGGGTACAAAGAAATTGAAGCCTACCCGGGACAAAAAGGTCATTACTTTGGCCAGGAGCCAAAAGAATTTAAAAAGATGCTGAACGATCTGGGGCTGGAGTTAGTAAGCAGCCACTTTGGTTCAGGTTCTAAAACGGCCAAAGCTGCCGACTGGCGTCAGGGCACCATGTTATCTAACTTTCAGGAGTTAGTAGACAAAGCTGCTGAAACCGGTCAGAAGTATTTAACTTGCTCCTGGTTAGATGAAAGCCTGCGCAAAGACTTAAATGCTGTAGCTGATTTATTTAATAAATCCGGAGAAATTATTAATAAAGCCGGAATGAAATTCGCTTACCACAACCACAGCTTTGAATTTGAAAAAGTAGGCGGGCAGGTGCTATATGATGCTTTACTCCAGAAAACTGATCCGAAATTAGTGAATTATGAAATGGATATTTACTGGTTAGCCGAAACGGGCAACGACCCAATTGCTTACCTGAACAAGTACAAAAACCGCTTCCCGCTGGTGCACGTGAAAGACATGGATAAGCAGGATAAATCGAAGAACACCGAAATTGGAACAGGTTCTATTGATTATAAATCAATATTAAGAGCGGCTAAAGACAACGGGACCGAGCATTTGTTTGTAGAGCAGGAAAGCTTTACGCGTCCGTCTTTGGAAAGCATGAAAATGAACTATGATTATTTAGCTAGTTTATCTATATAAAAACTCGCTTAACTTTTTATAAGTAGTGGTTTAGGCGCTAAGTTTAGCAATTAAGCCACTACTTCTTTTTTTTACCGGGAAATTAAATCTTTATTGCCGCATAATTGTTAATTTAATGTGTAATATTACTTATAAGCAACAGACCTTAAGCTATTTATTTATATGAAATTATTTAATTTTACAGAAGTAGCTACTTACTTCTTCCGCAAAAAAGATCCGAACCGGAAAACCAACTTTAACCTGAAGAGCATGCACTTTATTAATAAGTTATCGATGCTGATGTTCCTGGTAGCTTTAATAATAATTTTGTTCCGGCACGTGTTGTAATGAATATTGAGGAGTTTCGGGATTATTGTCTGGCTAAACCGGGTGTAACCGAAGAAACACCATTTGGTCCGGAGACACTGGTATTTAAGGTAGGGGGTAAAATCTTTGCTTTAACTGATATTGAAAGTTTTGAAAGTATAAACCTGAAATGTGACCCCGAAATGGCTATCCAGTTGCGGGAGGAATACCCAGAGGTAAAACCGGGTTACCACATGGATAAAAAGCATTGGAATACCATAACCATGGGTACTACTATTCCGGATAAGTTGATTGAACAATGGATTGACCAATCTTTTTATTTGGTGTATGCAAAATTAACCAAAGCTCAAAAGCTGGCCTTAGCAAGGCCAAATGAAATACCTAAATAAAAGTATACTTACTTATAAAATAAAACCCCGGTGAATAACTAATTCACCGGGGTTTGTGTATTCAGGCAAGGCCGTATTAAACTACTACGTTTACAATTTTATTAGGCACCACAATAATTTTCTTTGGTGTTTTGCCTTCTAAATATTTATCGATAACGCCGGAAGAGAGAACTTCTTTTTCTATTTCTTCTTTTGGTTTATCCGTTGGGAAGGTGATTTTACCCCTCATTTTACCATTTACTGAAACCGGATATTCAAACGTGCTTTCGGTTAAATATTCTTCTTTCCAAGCCGGGAAGGCTGCGTAGGTAATGCTTTCCTGGTGCCCCAATACCTGCCACAACTCTTCTGTAATATGCGGTGCATAAGGAGCCAGAATAATGGTTAACGGTTCCAGAATAGCCTTTTTATTACACTTCAGCGTGGTTAGCTCATTTACGGCAATCATGAAGGTACTTACAGAAGTATTAAACGATAACCGGTCTAAATCTTCTTCTACCTTTTTAATAGTCTTGTGCAAAGTCTTTAATTCGGCAGGGGTAGGTGCTTCATCCGAAAGAACCAGGTTGCCGTTGTTGTCAAAGAATAATTTCCAGAAACGTTTCAGGAATTTATGTACACCGTCTATGCCATTGGTGTTCCAGGGTTTAAATTGCTCTAAAGGGCCTAGGAACATTTCGTACATCCGTAAGGTATCGGCACCAACGCGGTGAATAATATCGTCTGGGTTAACCACATTATATTTGGACTTAGACATCTTTTCGATCTCTACGCCACAAATGTATTTCCCATCTTCTAACACAAACTCGGCCTCTGCATTTTCCTGACGCCAGGTTTTAAAGGCCTCCACGTCCAGTACATCGTTCTCTACAATGTTCACATCTACGTGCAACGGCGTTACGTCATATTGCTCGCGTAGGCCGTGCGACACATATTTATTGGTGCCGTTAATGCGGTAAACAAAATTAGACCGTCCCTGAATCATGCCCTGGTTTACCAGTTTGTGGAACGGTTCTGCATTTGATACCAAGCCTAAATCAAAAAGAAACTTATACCAGAAACGGGAATACAATAAGTGACCGGTTGCGTGCTCGGAACCGCCAATGTATAAATCTACATCTTTCCAGTATTGTTCGTCTTCCGCGGTAACAAAGCGCTCCGTATTTTCCGGCGACATGTACCGGAGGTAGTACCAGCTAGAGCCCGCCCAACCCGGCATGGTACTTAATTCATAAGCATATTGGTTTTGGTATTTCCATTCGGTGGCGCGGCCCAACGGCGGCTCACCGGTTTCAGTTGGCAGGTAAGCATCAATTTCCGGCAAAACCAGCGGTAACTCAGATTCAGGTAGGGCATTAGGCACGCCATCTTTATAATAAATAGGAATTGGTTCGCCCCAGTACCGTTGCCGGCCAAAAATAGCATCGCGCATGCGGTACATAATTTTGCCTTTTCCAATACCCATTTCTTCTATTCTGGCAATGGCCGCTTTCATGGCATCCTTAACTTCCAGACCATTCAGGAACCCGGAATTTATCATTTTGCCTTCTTTGGCTTCGTACACTTCGTCAGTGCTGGTACCTTCAATTACGGAAACAATAGGTAAGTTAAAGTGATTGGCAAAGTTGAAGTCGCGGATATCGCTGGCTGGTACAGCCATAACCACTCCCGTGCCATAGCCGGCTAATACATAATCGGCTACCCAAATCGGAATTTCTTCGCCGCTAAGCGGATTAATTACATATGAACCGGTAAAGGCACCACTAATGGTTTTTACATCGCTCATCCGGTCACGTTCCGAGCGATTTTTTGCCGTACTTACATATTCTTCAACGGTAGCTCTTTGGCCGGTAGTGGTCAGCTCGGGTACCCATTCGTGCTCCGGGGCAATGGCTAAGTAAGTTACGCCATAAAGCGTATCGATGCGGGTGGTAAATACTTTTAAACTGCGTTCCGAATCTTTTACTTTAAAGCTAACTTCAGCTCCCATGGATTTTCCAATCCAGTTCCGCTGCATCTCCTTAATAGCTTCGGACCAGTCTACTGTTTCAATATCGTTTAATAAGCGCTCCGCATAGGCTGTAATCCGTAAGCTCCATTGCTGCATTTTTTTGCGCTCTACCGGGTAACCACCTCGTTCCGAAACGCCATCTTTTACTTCGTCGTTAGCCAAAACAGTACCCAAAGCCGGGCACCAGTTTACGGTTGCCTCTGATAAAAAGGCCAGACGGTACTGTAACAGGATATCAGATTGCTGTTTTTCACTAAAGCTTTTCCATTCCTCTGCCGTAAAACGGGTAATCTCGTCCTCGTCGCAAGCAGCTTTTACTTGGGCCGAGCCATTTGCTTCAAATTTGGCAATAAGGGTAGAAACAGGTTCTGCTTTATTGCTTTCTTGATTATACCAGGAGTTAAATAACTGGATAAAAATCCATTGGGTCCATTTATAATATTCCGGGTCAGAAGTACGTACTTCACGGCTCCAGTCGTATGAAAAACCAAGACTACCTAATTGCTCTATGTAGCGGGCAATATTTTGTTTGGTCGTAATGGCCGGGTGTTGGCCGGTCTGAATAGCATACTGTTCAGCAGGTAAACCAAAGGCATCAAAACCCATTGGGTGCAATACATTAAACCCTCGTAACCTTTTATAACGGGCCACAATATCGGAGGCAATATAGCCTAGCGGGTGACCAACGTGTAAACCAGCACCGGATGGATACGGAAACATATCCAGGGCATAAAATTTAGGTTTAGATTGGTTAGTAGTTGTTTTAAAGGTTTGGTTGTCAGCCCAATATTGCTGCCACTTTTTTTCAATTACGCTGAAGTTGTATTCTGACATGCTGTACTTTTTTATAAAAGCCTTTTGGTTAGAACAGGTCAGTATTTTCCTGTACTGACCTGTGGCTAGTTTTATTTAATCCTGCAATATAAGAGAATATTAAAGATATTTTCAACCAAAAAGGCTTTTCGTTTTTAAAAAATAAACGAAAAGCCTATCAGTTTAAATAAAGCCATAAAATTAGATAATGATTGGATTAGGTGTGATTATAAATCTTCCAGGACCTTTTCCACCCAGCCTTTTCCCCATTCCTCTAATTCTTTTTCAGACCATATTTCCGGGAAAAAGATTCTTTTCTGAAATTTAGGAGGTAAATATTGTCGCCAATTGGTACCGCCGGTGGCCGCCAAAGTACCTTGTTCATTTTGTAAATACCGCACCGCCGACTTATAATGCATTAAGGGCCAGTTTACATTAACGTTGCTGTCAAGTTCTTTTAATTGCCTGATAAGCTTAGGGTTATTTTGGTCATGTTCGGGTAAACGTTTAACCATCAACCAAACATTCTTATCCTTAAACTCCTGGGCGTGCTTTATCAGAAAATCGGTGTACTTATGCTCGAACTGAAGCAGGGTTAAGGTTTTGGTCCCGGTTTCAATTTCGGTGGCACCGGCTTTCCAGTAAATGCAACCCATCATTTCATCGTGGGTTATTTCTAAGCCCAACGTTTTTCTTTTTTCCTGATCGGTCAGGTTGCGTAAATCGGTGGAGCATATTTCAATCATCCGGAATTGAACCGATTGGAAACCACTGGCCGGCATAAGGGCCATCCGGAACTGCAGGAACTGTTTTGGATCCATACCATCTACCATCACATCAAAAGAATCTATCAGATTCTCAAAATAACGGTTGATGCGTTTAATCCGCATGAGAAGCATAGATAATGTTATATGCGGATCATTACCAATCATCTCATATTCATTTAAGCAAAGCTTAAAATACAATTCGGTTATCTGGTGGTATATAATAAATATCTTTTCATCCGGAAAGTTAGTGCGCGGTGTTTGCAGACTAAGCAAAGTATCCAGGTGAATATAATCCCAGTAATTGGTGAAATCTGCATGGTACAAACCTTCCAGGTAAGCGGCTAAATCCTGACCAAGGGCTGCATACTTTTCTTTTAATCGCCGGAGCTGTTCCAGTACTTCAGGGTTAAATTCCTGCTCCATTTCCTAAGTATATGGTTTTGCTTGTATTTGGGGCGTAAACTTAATAACTAAAACTTATTAATTGCTATTAAAGCGGACCAAGTTCTGATTTAGCCGCAATTTTATTATTACCCATTATAAGGACTTTGAGTTTTTAATAATTTTAAGAAATGCGAGGTATTTCGTTTAAATATTTCCGGTGGAGCTTACTTATTACATTTTAATTTCAGAATATTGTAGTTAGTAGGGTCTAGTAGTTTTAAGAATTGCGGCAGGTAAAATCAGAGGTTCCCTGTTTGGAATATTACTACTTCCGGTGCTGGTACTTTTATTTTATTCGTAAATCGTTGATGTTACTTTCCAAGAAGTTATGGCTGGGGATAGCTTTATTTTTTAGCATTGGGTTATGCGAATCTTCCCGGGCTCAATCTGTAAAAACAACCTGGACTTTGCAGGAGTGTATTGATTATGCGCTGAAAAATAATCTCCAGATAAAGCAGGCAGAACTAAATGCCCAGTTAGCTAAAGTTAATATAAACCAGGCTAAAAGTAATTTATTGCCTGCTCTTAATGGGTCTACCTATTACGGTTTTAGTTTTGGCCGATCTATAAATCCAACCGAAAATATATTTGTTGATAAAGAAATACAGGTTAGTAATACATCTGTTAACGGAAATATTACCCTGTTTAATGGCCTACAATTACAAAATAATATAAAGCGCAACCGGTTAGATAATGAAGCCGCCCTGGCAGATATTGATCAGGCCAGGAATGATATGATCTTGAACCTCGTATCAGCGTATTTGCAGATTTTATTAAGCGAAGAATTATTACAACGGGCTAATGTGCAGCTTGCCAGTTCCCAGTCTCAGGCCGAAAGGACCCAAAAGCTGTTTAGAGCGGGTAGTGTAGCTGAAAATAATGTTCTGGAAATAAATGCCCAGGTAGCCACAGATGAGTTAGCCATTATAAATGCCCAAAACCAAAAAGACTTAGCTGAATTAACTTTAATACAGCTATTAGATTTAAAAGATATCAGGGATTTTGAAGTTGTGAAACCCGAGATTAAAGATCCGGATCAGGATGTAATTGTTTTTGATGCTAATACGGTTTTTGATGTGGCCCAACAAAAAATGCCCCAGGTGAAAGCTGCCGAAATCAGGGTCCGGAGTGCTTTAAGAGGAATAGATATTTCCCGGGGAGCTTATTATCCAAGACTTAGTTTAGGGAGTACGTTGGCCACCAACTATTCTACCGCTGCCAAAAGATATGAGGTTATTCAAACCCCGGTTACCATTATTTCGGGTTATGTAAATAACGACCGAAGCATGCCGGTTTATTTACAGGGAATGAACCCAACACAACAGGAATTGGATTATCCTTACTGGGATCAGTTTCGGAATAACCTGGGCCGAACGATAACCTTAAATTTAAGTGTTCCTATTCTAAATGGCTTTCAGGTACGCAATAATGTAACCCGCTCGGTAATAAACCATAAAAGTGCGGTGCTGAATACCGAAATTGTTCGGAACCAATTGCGCAGAAATATTCAGCAGGCTTACGCCGATGCTACTGCGGCCCAAAAAAGGTTTGCCGCTACCCGTCGTCAGTTAGAAGCTTTCCAGCAATCATTCCGGAGTGCCGAAATCAGGTTTAGTAATGGCTTAATAAACCCAACGGATTTTAATGTAGCCCGCAATAATTTTCTGAAAGCGCAGTCCGATTTAATTCAGGCTAAATACGAATACACGTTTAAACTCAAAATTTTAGATTTTTACCAGGATAAACCCCTGTCGCTATAATCCCCGCTATGGTCAAAAAAAATCAAAACCGCCAATTATATATTGTAGGGGCTCTTTTTATTGTGCTTGCTTTTGGTATTGTTATTGCCAAAACACAAGGCTGGATTGGTCAGGATAAAAGTATTGATGTGACGGTAGCTCCGGCACAATACACCGAAATTATTGAAAAAGTAAGTGCCTCCGGCAAGATCCAACCTGAAACAGAGGTTCGGATAAGTCCGGATGTTCCGGGTGAAATCACCGATTTATATGTGGAGGAAGGGGACTCTGTAATTAAAGGGCAATTGTTATTACGCATCCGGGCTGATAATTACCAATCGGTGGTAGAAATGCAACAGGCTCAGGTAAGTTCGCAACGGGCCAATTTAGCCCAGGCCCGGGCGCAATTAGCTCAGACCCATGCCAACAGCCAGCAAACTCAGTTAACCTACCGCCGCAACACCGAATTGTTTAACCAGAAGGTAATATCACCGGCTGACTATGAAGCCAGTAAAGCCGCTTATGAAGTAAGCCTGCAAGAAATAGAAGCTTCGCGCCAACGCTTACGGGCAGCGGAGTATAATTTACAAAATGCTTTAGCCAGTTTGGGCGAGTCCCAGAAAAACCTGCGGAAAACAACTTTGTATGCGCCCGTAAATGGTACTATATCTAAATTAAGCGTAGAAAAAGGAGAACGGGTTGTGGGAACTTCGCAAATGGCAGGTACAGAGCTCTTACGGATTGCCAATTTAAATACCATGGAGGTGCGGGTAAATGTAAATGAAAACGATATTATCCGGATAAATGTGGGCGATTCGGCCATTGTGGAAGTAGACTCTTATTCCGGCAAGGATGAAAAATTTAAAGGTATTGTAACACAAATAGCCAATACCGCCAACGATGCAGTTTCCCTGGAAGCAGTAACGGAGTTTGAGGTAAGGATTCGGTTGCTGAACGACTCCTTTAAACACCTGGTAAAACAAAAAGGTAGCATTACGCCCTTTCGTCCAGGCATGACGGCTTCGGTGGACATTATTACGGACCGTAAAAATAAAACGCTTTCGGTTCCGCTTTCGGCCGTAACTACCCGCAGTACCACTACAGCAACTAAAACTAACCAGAACAAGGCTATTGGAGCCAATAATGCAGCGCCCGGCAAAAAAGAAGAAGTAGAAGAAATAGTATTTGTGCACCAAAAAGGGAAAGTTTTAGCCAGAAAAGTAAAAACCGGCATTAGCGATTTTGATAATATTGAAATTTTAAATGGTTTAAAAGAAGGGGAAGAAGTAATTTCGGGTCCGTTTCGGGCGGTTTCGCAACAGCTCAAGGATGGTGATAGCATTATTATTAAAGATGAGGCCGCATTAGCGCAGTCGGAAAACAAGGAAGAAAATAAATAATTTCATTTATATAAAGCATAAGTAATCTGTTGGAACGCGTAGCAGTTATAGGTGGGGGCAGTTGGGCTACTGCTCTGGTTAAAATTTTATCAGAAAATAAAGTACAGGTAAATTGGTGGCTCAGAAACCCGGAGGATGTGCAGCATTTGTTGCATTACCAGCACAATCCCCGGTACATTAGCGGGGTTACATTTGATTTAACTTATGTGCATCCTGCAACTGATCTGATCCATTGTATTAAAGAAGCTAAATGGATAATTCTGGCTGTACCAGCTGCTTTTTTGCATACTGCTTTAGTACCCTTAGCTAATTGCACGTTCGAGGATAAGATTTTGGTATCCGCCATCAAAGGTATGATCCCGCATCAGAATATCCTGGTTACCGATTACCTGGAGCAAACCTTTAACGTGCCCTCTACCCACCAATGCGTTATTGCAGGTCCTTGCCACGCCGAAGAAGTTGCCCTGGAAAAACAATCTTACCTGACTATTGGCTCCTGTGATTTAGAGCATGCCGAGCAATTTTGCCGGTTATTGCGCAATCGCTATGTAAAAGCCTCGCCTTTAGATGATATTGAAGGAATAGAGTATTGTGCGGTAATGAAAAATATCATTGCCCTGGCATGCGGTATTTGCCACGGTTTAGGGTATGGCGATAATTTTCAGGCGGTTTTGGTTTCTAATGCCATGCACGAAATAAATACTTTTCTGCACGCCATCATGCCAGTACCTCGTGACTTAAGTGGCTCGGCTTACTTAGGAGATTTATTGGTAACGGCTTATTCTCAGTTTAGCCGAAACCGCACCTTTGGCAATATGATTGGTCGGGGATACACTGTTAAATCGGCCCAGTTCGAAATGAACATGGTAGCCGAAGGATATTATGCGGTGGAAAGCATCCACGAAATGAATAAGAAGTTACAACTGGAAATGCCCATCACAGAAGCCGTTTATCGCATATTATACGAGAAGGTATCGCCGGCAGTAGAAATTCAGATTTTAAAGGAAAAGTTTAAGTAACACCAGAACACCAGAAATGATGCAGAGGAAACAAATAGCCTCCGGTTTCAATCCGAATAAACTTTTTTTGCCGTATATAAACAAGTAACAGAACATACTGTTATATTACTTTCTAAAAGGTAACGCTTGTTTCGGCCAAAACTCCATACTGCCCTGGTTTTGTTTACGCGCACTTCTGCCGAAGAAGTGGCTATCAAGCCTTTACTCCATTGGGAGGGGTACGGAATGCAAATTAAGGTTTTTGAGGAGTTTATAGCAGAAAAAAAAAGGGCCTTTGCAAAAACACATTTACCTTATTTTGTAATTGCCACTCCGGAACAAAAAGGAAATAGCTTTGGCGAACGCCTGTACCAGGCTTTTGCCAGTATTTTTGCTCAAGGGTATAACCGGGTTATTGTGGTAGGCAATGATTGTCCGGAGCTTAAAGCGCCAGACCTTTTAAAATCAGAACAGTTACTGCAAAATAATGAGGTGGTGTTGGGGCCGGATACTTCGGGCGGAATTTACCTGCTGGGGTTAACCAAAGAAGCCTTCTCTAAAATTAAATCTTTTGATCAGGTTCGGTGGCAAACTTCCCAGGTTTATAAAGATTGTAAAGCCTTTCTTGCACAATTAAATTTAAGTCAGGCAACTTTAAGCGTATACCATAATATAAATACAAAACAGGAATTAAAGGTAGCCTTTAACCGGAAATTTTTTAGTTCGCAGTTGCACCGGGTTCTTTCCTGCCTGTTGGCAGTTTTAATTAAGCCTGTTCGTGTTCCATTTTTCTATAACCCGCAGTTGATTCACACTGTCTTCTTTTTTCGGGGTCCCCCGGTTCAGTACCATTTTTAGTCTTAAATTTTATTTTATTGTTATTTTATTGATCCTCTACTAGATATGGTAGTAGGTATTAAGTTTTTATTTACTCAAATTATATAATATATACCATCATGAGCAATACATATTACAATCCTGAAGATTTAAAGAAATTTGGTAAAATAGGTGAATTTTCTCCCAATCTGGCAGAAAAATTTTTTAGCTATTACGGCGAGGTGTTTGCCGAAGGCGAGCTTACTGCCCGTGAAAAATCTTTAATTGCACTGGCCGTGGCACATACCGTTCAATGCCCTTATTGTATTGATGCCTATACCGTAGATTCATTGGAAAAAGGATCTACCGAAGGCCAGATGATGGAAGCTATTCACGTAGCAGCAGCTATCAGAGGTGGAGCCTCGCTGGTACATGGGGTACAAATGATGAATAAAGTAAAAGAAATTGTAATGTAGTTCATGCAATCCTTAAAAAGAAAAAATCACGAATTAGCGGATACGCTGATCCAGTTAGAAGTTTTAAATAAGGCAACGCAGCAGGGAATTCAGTTCCCTGCTTTTACCCAGAAACTACGGGATATTAATCTGTTTCCGCTAAAACCAACACAATTGGAAATTTTCCAGGTTAATGTTGGTAAAATGTGTAATCAGGTTTGCAAGCATTGCCACGTAGATGCCGGGCCAGACCGAAAAGAAATTATGACCCGCGCAACCATGCAGCAATGCCTGGACGCACTGGCGTTGACCAATGTTAAAACAGTGGATCTTACCGGTGGTGCACCCGAAATGAATCCGGATTTTCGGTGGTTTGTAGAAGAAATAAGCAAACTGGGACGGGAAATTATTGTTCGCTGCAACCTGACTATAATAGTGGCCAATAAAAAGTACTACGACCTGCCGGAGTTTTTTAAAGCGCATAAGGTGCACGTAATTTCTTCTTTGCCTTATTTTTCGGCTGCCCGCACCAATGCCCAGCGCGGTGATGGGGTTTTTGAGGATTCAGTAAAAGCTTTGAAGATGTTAAATGCTGTAGGCTACGGGCAGGAGGGCAGTGATCTGGTGCTGGATCTGGTATATAATCCTTCCGGAGCTTTTTTACCTGCAAGCCAGGGTGGTTTGGAAAAAGAATTTAAGCAAAAGTTGAAGCAAGGATTTGGTATTGATTTTAATAATCTTTTTGCCATAACCAATTTACCTATCAGCCGCTTTTTAGATTACTTATTGGAAAGCAAAAACTATGATGGCTACATGGAAAAGCTTGTGAATGCTTTTAATCCTGTGGCAGCCACTAACGTTATGTGCCGCAATACTATATCTGTTAGCTGGGATGGGTTTATGTATGACTGTGATTTTAACCAGATGCTGGATTTAAAAGTAGCTAAAATAGCTCCACAGCACATTAGCGAATTTAATGAAGCAGCATTAAATAACCGTTCTATTGTGCTGAATCAACATTGTTATGGCTGCACGGCCGGGGCCGGCTCCAGTTGTGGCGGAACAACTACTTAATTTAACATATAGTAAGATGCTCCGGTATCTGTTTCTAATACTTATGCTGATAACCCTGAATAGATGCAGCCAGAAATTATACCATGCACAACTTAAAACATTGTATACAGGAACAGTGCCCGTGGTGCATCCACCGGAATTAGCTAACTGGCTCAACACCAACGATTCGGTTTTCCTGCTGGATATCCGATCAGCGAAAGAATACCAGGTAAGCCAAATTGCCGGGGCCTGTTTCATGGATTATAAAAAGTTTTCTTTAGCTAACTTACCAGTCATGCCCCAAAATGCCAAAGTAGTAGTTTATTGTACAGTTGGCGTAAGGAGTGAGCGGGTAGGAGAACAAATAAAAGCAGCCGGTTATAAAAAAGTATATAATCTATATGGGGGAATCATAAATTGGAAAAATATGGGATATCCGGTAGTGGATACCATCGGTAATCAATCAGATAAAGTGCATACCTATAACCGCTATTGGGGCACCTGGCTTTTAAAGGGTATCAAGGTTTATGACTAAAAATTTACTAATTATATTTGTTAAAAATCCTGAGCTGGGGAAAGTAAAAACGCGTTTAGCCGCAACAGTCGGGAACATAGAAGCTCTTCGAATTTATCAATTATTACTGGACCGGACCCGGAACATTACTGCTGATTTAGCCTGTGATAAGATAGTTTATTATGCTGGTTTTATTCCTGAATTGGATAGCTGGGATAAGGAAATTTATCAGAAAACAGTACAGGAAGGTGCTGATTTAGGTATCCGTATGCTTCATGCTTTTGAACAAGGGTTCCAGGCGGGGTATACCCGTATTTGCATCATCGGGAGCGATTGCTATGAACTAACGCCGTCTATTCTGGATCAGGCCTTTGAAGAATTGCAGACCAAGGAGGTGGTAATTGGTCCTTCTACTGATGGTGGTTATTATTTATTAGGCATGAATTCCCTGCAGCCGGAGCTATTTCAGAATAAGAACTGGAGCACGGCTACCGTTCTGCCCGAAACCCTGGAAACCCTGCAGGAAAAAGCGCTTGCTTATGGCTTGTTACCGGTCTTAACCGATATTGATGAAGAAAAGGACCTACATACTTTAAATGTAGTCTCCGGATAATTTTTATTTCGGCATTATTTTCCGGACAATTTTTTCAAGCAGGCCGGGAGCAAAACGTTTTAAATAAACCCCCAGTGTTTCTTTACCGCCAATAACAG
The DNA here is from genome assembly GCF_000473365.1 of Adhaeribacter aquaticus DSM 16391. Lineage (GTDB taxonomy): Bacteria > Bacteroidota > Bacteroidia > Cytophagales > Hymenobacteraceae > Adhaeribacter > Adhaeribacter aquaticus. Next base: position 4,305,360 of record NZ_KI421517.1, on the reverse strand, counting down.
TTTCCTGCTCTTTGCGGGCCACGGCTTTCAGTATTTTGGCGGCACATTTTTCGGGGGCCATACCTTGTTCCTGATTAGCATCCATCTGGTTGTGCTTTTCGCCTTTTTCATTTAAAGCATTATAAGAAATTTGAGTCCTAATATACCCGGGGCATACCATAGTAACTTGAATATTACGGTTATATACTTCAGCTCTTAAAGATTCAAAGAAGCCATGTAAGGCATGTTTGGAGGCGGCATAAGCCGAACGCATAGGCGTGCCAAACTTGCCCACTAAGCTACTAATAACAACAAACTGGCCTTTTTTCTGTTTCAGAAAGTAAGGCAAAATAGCTTTGGTTAAGGCTACTGCGCCAAAATAGTTAATGGCCATTACTTTCTGATCCAATGCTAAAGGGGCATCTTTTACCAAGGCTCGTTGGCTAATTCCACCATTATGAACTACAATATCAATTTGATAAAAATAAAGGACAGCCTGTTGAACCAGGGCAGGAAATTCTTCTGGTTTTTCTAAATCTAAAGGTAATATTAGTGAATGGTCCTGACGTATGGGGAGGGAATTTTTCACCCGCAGCAGTTCTGCTTCACGCCGGCCTGATAAAATAAGTTTGGCTCCGGCTGCGGCAAAAGCGTGGGCTAAAGCTTCGCCGATGCCTGAGGAGGCACCCGTAATCCAAACCACTTTATTCTGAAAATTTTTCACTTACAACTAATTAAAGAAGGCTTTAAATTAATATATATAAGTAAATTTCCAGTTATTAAGCGTAAATATTTCAGAAAACATTTTATGTTCTATTCCTGTTTGCGGGTTCTAATGCAGCTGGTTCTGCGGGTTTGGTTCCGGAAAGTATTTATTTCGGGAGCTGAAAAAATTCCGGTTAATCAACCAGTAATTCTGGCCTGTAATCATCCTAATTCCTTTATGGATGCGGTGTTGCTAGCCGTAACCCTGGAGCAACCCTTGTATTTTTTAGCCCGCTCCGATGTATTTAATACTCCATTGAAAAAATGGTTGCTTAACCAAATGCACCTGATTCCTATTTATCGGTTACAGGAAGGAGCTGAAAACCTCCACAAGAATAAGGATACCTTTGATCAATGTTATGAAATTTTGAAGAACAACGGGTCCATTCTTATATTTTCAGAAGGTATTTGTGTGCAGGAAAAACGCCTGCGTCCGCTTAAAAAGGGTACTGCCCGATTGGCATTTGGAGCAACAGAAGCTTATAATTTCAACCTGAATGTACAGGTAATACCTGTAGCGCTAAATTACACGTTACCGGCTTCTTTCAGAAAAGAGGTAATGGTTAGCGTAGCTGATCCTATTGAAATAAGCAACTATCAGCCAATTTACCGAGCAAATCCAGCCAAAGCTATCGTGGCTTTAAATAAAGAAATAGAACAAAGGTTAATTAATAATATGGTTATTTTACCCAAGGGGTATGAAGTTGCTGTGGAGCAACACCTGGAACAAGAAAGAATAAATCAGGTGGAATTTAAAAATAAAAAGTGGCGCAGCCAGAGTAATTTACTTTTAAAAATGGAGCAGAAAGTTGTTAAGAGTTTTTTAGCTCAGGTTGAAAACGAATATTCAGAAATATTTTTTGAAGAACCTATATCCATTGATAACTACACCCAAGGAAAATGCAGAAGCCTTTACCACTACGCCTGGCGGGTTTTGTTCCTGATCGGGTATGGATTAAATATTTGGCCATTAAAACTGGCACAGGTAATAACCAACAAGAAAGTAAAAACTATAGAATTTTACGCTTCCGTTTTAATGACTTTAGGGATGGTTTTTTACTTGCTTTATTTTTTATTTTTGGTTATTCTTTTTTCCTCATCCTGGGGCCTAACCGGATTTTTAGGAAGTCTGGTAATACCTTTTATGGGTTATGGATCTTTGCTTTATTTAGATAAACAACGGTTAAACCCCATGAAATAAGAGTTCCTTAATTATCACGAACTTTGTTAAACTCTAAGGTTTTTAGCATCCAGTCCGGCAAAGCTTTTTGCGGATTTCTTTTTCGCATATTTAAGTACCAGCCTAGTTTTTTCAGAATAGGTATTTTGTGAGTTTCTACGAATTCAATCAAGGTGCCGTCCGGATCTTCAATATAAGCAAAATGCCCGGCCGCTTCGCCCATATCAAACGTCTGGCTGCTGTTTATGGTAAAAGGAAAGCCTTTCGCCTGGCATTCCTGCTCCAGTTCCTGCATACCAATAATATCATAACATAAATGAATAAAGCCTAAATCGCCCCAGAAACGGTTGTGGTATATTTTTTTAGCCGGGCGGTCCAGGACCTGAATTAATTCTAATTCGCTGGGACCCAGTAACCGGCTGAATCCCCCTTGCCGCGGTTGGCTGTGCCGAAGCAAAACCCGGCGGAACTGGTGCTCCCCGCCTGGCAAGGATGCTAAATCTTCGAAATAACCCTGGCAATCATAAATTGCTTCGTCATAACCTAATATATCTGTATAAAGCTTTCTGGATTTTTCTATATCCGAAACCCCAATCATACAACCGGCCAATCCGCCGGTCAGACTCTTATTGTCTTTAAACCAACCGGAGCAGGTTATCAACTGAAATAAATTGCCATAAGGGTCTTTTACAAAAAAAGTACTTCCGGCTGCATTTACCGAATTGGTTTGGCTTACAAGTTCCAGATTTTTATCCCGGAATAATTGATAAGCCTTCTGAACGTCCCGGCATTTTATTTTAGCAGCATAAATACCTAAATCGCCCACCTGTACTTCAAAAGCAGGCGATTGGGGCGTACGTTCTGTAAACTGCCAGATTTCGAAACCGCCGCCTCCCTGAATGTTGATAGCTAAAATGGCATGCCGGCTATGCGGGTGTCCGCCTGTATAGGGCACCATTAAATTAGCTATGGCAGCTTCTTCAAAAATGGGAATATCTATCCCAAAATGCTGACGGTACCATTTCCAGGCAGCATGTACATCCGGAATACCAATACCTATCTGCTGAATACCACTAATGATTTTTGCCATAGATCTGGTAAGTTAAAGTTTTGGGTGGTTAATCAAACGTTTATAGGTATTCAGCATCAGCAACTGAGAGCAACCGGCATAAAACATTAAAAATACGGTCAGGTTAGCTAAGTTAACGCGCAAATAACTGTTGTTATCATACTTACGGGCCGATACCAGTACGTCTTTGGGAATGATTTTAAACGAGTATTTTTTTCTGGCCCGAATAATAAAATCATATTCCTCCATAATAACATAGTTGTCTTTGTAAGACCCCAACTCTTCAAAAACCGTTTTTAATACAAATAAGGACTGGTCGCCACCCCGGCACATTATGCGATCGAAACGGGTGCAATAAGAGTTTAGCCGGAGCATAAGCTTGTCTGACCGGAACTTAAACCGGTAGCAACCCAGTTGGTAACCAGCTGCTATGGCCTCCAGAATATCCTGCACATAAGTAGCCGGCGGCCAGGAATCCGCGTGCACAAAGTAGTAAATATTACCGGTGGCCAGGGTGGTTCCGTAGTTCATTTGGGCTGCCCTTCCTTTGCGCGGCGAAAGCACCGCCCGGGCGCCTGCTTTTTCAGCCGCCGCCAGCGTATTATCCTGGCTACCACCATCAGTTACTATTATTTCGGCTACCTGGTTCTGGCTAAACTGCCACAAATGATGCACCAATGCTCCAACGTGTTCTTCTTCGTTATAAGTGGGAATAATAATACTGATGGCGGCCATACTTATTATTCGTTTTAAAAACTGAATGGTGTTTTAATTACGTACTTCTATGGGTAAGCGGATTTCTTTTTTAGTTAATTCGCTTGTAATATAACAATCCTTTTACCTATTTGTTAGCTAATTATTCCTGAAACCTCCTTTTAACAGGTATCCTAAAAGGGCGGCCAGGGAAAATATAATTCATATGAAAATACTAAAAAGTATCCTGTTTCTATTCTTGTTTTTAGGAGTTTTACAATTAAGTGCCCAGGCAGCCGTTTCGCACGAAATTTTAGATGGGCTCCTGAAAAAGCACGTATCGGAAACCGGAAAAGTAAATTACAGGGGTTTCATCCAGGATAGTACCCAGCTGAATAAATACCTGAAAAATTTAAGCGACAATCCACCACAAAAGAATTGGAGCAAAGAAGACAAGTTAGCTTACTGGATTAACGCTTATAATGCCTATACCATTCAGCTAATAATCCGGAATTACCCATTAAAAAGCATTAAAGATATAGGCAGCAAGATTAAAATACCATTTGTGAATACTCCCTGGGATATAAAATTTATAAAAATAGGGAAGGAGCGGTACGACTTAAATAATATTGAGCACGGTATTTTACGGAAAGATTTTAATGAACCCCGCATACATTTTGCCATTGTTTGTGCTTCCGTATCCTGCCCGAAGTTGCGTAATGAAGCATTCGTAGCTTCGCGCCTTAATGCCCAGTTAGATGATCAGGCCCGGGATTTTATAAACGATCCAAGCCGGAATAAAATTAAAGCCAACCAGGCGCAGGTTTCCGAAATATTCAGTTGGTTTAGAGGTGATTTTACCAAGAGCGGTAATTTGATCAGTTTTCTGAATAAGTATTCCCAGGTTAAAATTAATAGTAATGCCCAAATTTCTAACCTGAACTACAACTGGAATTTGAATGAGTAATATCGTTATAATTCAGATGCTTAAAAAAAATGATATCCCTTTTTGATAGTCGGCAGCAAAGTAATTAAATGGAATAGCTTACCACTGCAATCACGTAATTCTCTGTTATATGCTGTACATGCTGATAGTTTTAGCTACTTTGTTTCTGGCGTATTCTAACGGGGCAAATGATAATTTTAAAGGAGTAGCCACTCTTTACGGAAGCGGTACTACCACTTTTAAACAGGCCCTGACCTGGGCTACGCTTATGGCTGTAGCCGGATCTATTACGTCAGTGTTTCTGGCGCATAAACTGGTTAGCAATTTTTCCGGTAAAGGTTTAGTGCCCGATGCTATTATTCAGGCGCCAGCTTTTACCATTGCAGTAGCCTTGGGGGCTGCCCTAACCATTTTTTTAGCCACCCGGCTGGGTATGCCTGTTTCTACTACCCATGGGTTGGTTGGCGCTTTAGTGGGGGCAGGTTTGGTTTCGGCCGGGGCCGAAGTAAATTTGTTTAAATTAGGCAAAACCTTTTTGCTGCCGCTTTTGGTTAGTCCCATTTTAGCGGCCCTGCTGAGCTTACTCGTTTACCTTTTATTTTCTAAAAGCCGGAAAACACTGCGAATAACCAAAGAAAGTGAAGTATACCTAAAACCGGTACCTAAACCAGGAGGTAATTTTTACACGGCCTCTGCTTTATCGGTACCAGAACCAGGGGTGCAGGCACCCGGTGTGGTTTCCTTAACGGAGGCTTATAAAGGCAGTTTAATTGGTATAAACGCACAAGCCTTATTAAATGCTTTCCATTTCTTGAGTGCCGGTATTGTTTGTTTTGCCCGGGCTTTAAATGATACTCCTAAAATTGTTGGTTTATTGCTATTTATTCAGTTTTTAGATTTGCGGATTGGTTTGCTGGCGGTAGGTTTGGCTATGGCAGTAGGTGGGTGGCTAAACTCCCGGAAGGTAGCCGAAACAGTGAGCAACAAAATAACTTCTTTAAATAGCGGACAAGGTTTTACCGCCAATTTAGTAACAGGTATTCTAGTAACCACGGCCAGTATAAGCGGGCTGCCGGTTTCTACCACCCATGTAAGTGTAGGTGCTTTGTTTGGTATAGGATTGGTTACAAAACAAACCAATAGCCAAGTAATTTCCGGAATCCTCTTTTCCTGGATTTTAACCTTACCGGTAGCTGCGGCGCTAAGCGGCCTGATTTATTTCTTTATTTCAAAAATTATGTAAAATATATGGAGACGTATTTAGAAACTACCAAAGATGTATACAAACAGGCGGCCTTAACACCGGATGTTGGTTTATGCTGCACCACCACACCGGTTTGGCAATTACCGGGTTTATCTATACCCAAGATAATGTTGGAAATGAATTACGGCTGCGGCAGCACCGTTAATCCGCGCGACCTGGTAAATAATCCAAACATCCTGTATGTGGGAGTAGGAGGCGGAATGGAACTATTGCAGTTTGCCTATTTCAGCCGGAAAAAAGAAGGAGTAATAGGCGTAGATGTAGTGGATGAAATGCTGGAGGCCAGCCGAAAAAATTTTAAAGAGGCGGAAGAACTGAACCCGTGGTTTAAATCAGAATTTGTGCAGTTGCGCAAAGGCGATGCCCTGAACTTACCGGTAGAAGATAATAGTATAGATGTGGCAGCCCAAAATTGTTTATTTAATATTTTTAAAGCCGACGACCTGAAGAAAGCATTACAGGAAATGTATCGGGTCCTAAAGCCTCACGGTCGTTTAGTTTTATCGGACCCCACCTGTGAAGCAGAAATGCCGGATACTCTGAAAAACGATGAGCGGCTGCGAGCGCTTTGTTTAAGTGGTGCCTTACCGCTTCAGGAATATATAAACATGATAACAGAAGTAGGTTTTGGTACCGTGGAAATCAGGGCCCGGCGGCCATACCGTATTTTAGCTCCCGGCCATTATAATACCAATAAATTAATTTTCATTGAAAGCGTGGAAGTATGTGCTATTAAAGATCCCATGCCAGCCGATGGTCCGTGCGTATTTACCGGAAAGTCAGCCATTTATTTTGGAGACGAAACGCTATTCGACGATGGCAAGGGCCATACTTTGTTGCACAACCAACCGTTGGCGGTGTGCGATAAAACAGCCGGCGCCTTAGCGGCTTTAGGTAAACCCGATATTTATATATCCGAATCGACTTACTTCTACGATGGTGGCGGGTGTTGTTAAGTAGCCAGATAAATAGGTAAAAAATGGCTGTGCGGGAAACGCATAGCCATTTTTTTAATAAGGTTCAGGATATGTAAGTTGCTTTTTCCGGATTATCAATTATTAGTTAGCGATAATTGCCGAAGGTAATTTATAATTAACTTACCCCCGTTATTGGTACCAACTAAACTATTTTACCTGGTGAAAAAGAGGCGTATTTGCTTTAAATATCTTTTTGTTATAGGTACCCTGGTGTTTCATGTAAAAGCCAACTTAGTGACGGCACAACAATTATCGGTTAAGGCCCGCAACGGGGCCGTGGTTTCTATTGATAAATATGCTTCCCAGGTTGGGGTTGGTATCATGAAAAAAGGGGGCAATGCTATAGATGCGGCGGTAGCTACTGCTTTTGCCCTGGCTGTGACGCATCCTTTTGCCGGGAATATTGGAGGTGGTGGGTTTATGCTTATCCGGTTAGCGAGCGGCGAAGAAATTGGTATTGATTACCGCGAAATGGCTCCGGCTTTGGCTACACCCGAAATGTTTTTAAAACCCGATGGTAGCGTAGATATCGAGAAAAGCAATTTCGGGTATTTGGTGGCGGGGGTGCCGGGTACGGTAAAAGGACTGGAAACAGCCTGGCAAAAGTATGGGAAATTGCCCTGGCGCACCTTATTACAACCGGCTATTGAACTGGCCGAAAATGGTTGTTATCTTAATAAATATGATGCTAAAAGTTTAGCATTAAATAAGCAAAACCTGGCCCGTTACCCGGAAACCCGAAAAATATTTTTTAAACCAGACGGCAATACCTACGCTACCGAGGATTTATTAATTCAAAAAGACTTAGCGGCTACCCTAAAAGCTATTGCCCGCCGTGGCTCCAAAACCTTTTACCGCGGCCGGATTGCAAATAAAATAGTAAAAGATTTTCAGGCCAATGGTGGTATTCTTACCAAAGAGGACCTGAAAAATTACGAAGTAAAAATCCGGAAACCTATTAAACATAATTTCCAGGGCTATGAGGTAATTGGTATGCCCTTGCCTTCTTCGGGAGGTATTGCTATAGCGGAAATGTTAAATATCCTGCAACAGGTGGGGCTAAACAAAGAAACCCCTTTAGACCCCGAAAACCTGCACGTGCTTATCGAGACTATGCGCTACGTATTTCTGGATCGCACCCGCTATTTAGGCGATGAGGATTTTGTGGAGGTGCCGGTAAATAAATTGCTTTCAGAGCAACATGCAGCCGTAATCGCCAAAAAAATAAATAAGGAAAAAGCTACCCTTAGCGAGTCGCTTTACCAGAATGTGTCGGTGCACGACGAAAACATGGAAACCACGCACTTTTCGGTTATTGACAAAGAAGGCAACATAGTATCCAACACCTATACTTTAGAAGAAGCTTTTGGCTCTAAAGCAGTGGTGAAAGGATTGGGCTTTTTGCTTAATAATGAAATGCACGATTTTAATATCAACCCCAATCAAGCCAATATTCAGGGCGGATTAGGCACCAACCCCAATGGCATTGCGCCTAAAAAAAGAATGCTGAGCTCTATGGCGCCAACTTTGGTTTTAAAAGCTGGTAAGCCTTATTTAATTACGGGTTCTCCCGGGGGGCGTACTATCCTGAACACTGTTTTGCAGATGGTACTGGCTACCACTACCTATAAGTTGTCTTTAGAAGAAGCTATGAAGTTGCCCCGGCTTAGCCACCACTGGATGCCGGATTTGGTATATATTGAAAAAGGCCTTTGGGATAACCAAATCATTAAAGCCTTAGAAGACAAAGGCCATAAATTTGCCGAGGTGGAATTTCTGGGCGACCTGCACTCCATCCGGGTTAACCCGGAAACCGGGGAATACGAAGCGGTTGCGGACCCCAGACGGGCCGGGTGGGCAGAAGGATATTAAAATAAAAAGCAAAATTCTGCAGCTTTTATAGACAGAAGGGGTACGTATTGGCGAGGTGATTAACTTAAAAATCCTGCTTTTACTAAGAGGCGGTAAAGGCAAGAAAGATCGTACTACACTTCTTTCCCAGAAGTTATTGCAGCGTTTACGATTGTATTACAGAGCGTATAAACCAAAGGAATGGCTTTTTGAGGGGCAATATGGAGGTCAGTATACCACCGACAGTATCCGACATGTGTTTAATGACTGCGTAAAGAAAGCAGGCATAAGAAGTAAACCTACCCCACATACCTTAAGGCATAGTTTTGCCACGCATTTACTGGAAGCAGGAACAGACTTAAGGTACATCCAAACGCTGCTCGGGCATAATTCAAGCAAGACAACAAAAATTTATACCCACATTACTACCTATGCTTTAGATAAAATTCAGAGTCCTCTGGACAATATATGAAATACTACTATATTGTGGAATGAACAAGAATGGGTTAAATTATAACAAGTCAACCTTTACAGTTAAAAATGGCTTGTAATACCTCCACCCAACTACCGGCTAACCGGAATAAACTCCGTTTAGCCGGTAGTTGGCAATAATTATCATCTTCGTAAATAAAAAAATGAAAAAATCTAAAATTGTATTAACAATCATTTTTGCAATATTCTTAACTACTTTATCTACTGGGTTATTTGCACAGAATCAAACATATGCATATGTGTCAATAGGCGGTAAACCATTTTCTAAAAAACTCAAAGTAACAGTCGATTTTGGAGACACTCCAGAACAAATAGCAGAAGGTGAGAAATATTCAGACCTGTTAACAAATAAAAAGTCATACGCAGCAGTATTAAACTATCTAGTCGATAACCAATTTGAACTCGTGGAAACGCTTGATTATACCGCTACCTCTCAAGGAACAGGTGGAACTTCGGGTATTGTTTTTATAATGAGAAAGCGAAAATAACTTTTGCCAACCACACCTAAAAACCAATAAATCGCTTTTTAGCTTAGAAGAGTTATGCGGCATTTCATGAATTTAACTTAAATGGATAGTTATAAAGAAACTTTTGAGACTTGGAATAAAATTGCCTCGGTGTACGAAGGCCAATTTATGGGCTTGGACTTGTATAATGAAACGTATGATTATTTATGCAACACAATAAACAAGAAAGAAGCATTAATTCTAGATGTTGGCTGCGGTCCAGGCAATATCACTAAATACTTCTTATCAAAACGACCAGACTTCCAAATCAACGGGATAGATATAGCACCGAACATGGTTAGACTTGCAAAAAATAATAACCCAACAGCAAGCTTTCACATTATGGATAGCAGGCATATATCTGAGCTTAAAACTAAATATGAAGGAATAATCTGTGGTTTTTGTTTGCCATATTTATCTGAAGCAGATTGTACTAAGCTGATTTATGACACTCATGGTTTACTTTCAGATACAGGATTTTTGTATTTAAGCTTTGTTGAAGGAAACCAAAAAGATTCAGGATTTAAAGTTGGAAGCAGTGGCGACAGGATGTACTTCTACTACCATAATCTGAATTTTATAAAAGCACAATTAATTGAAAATGAATTTAGTGTATTAGAAATATTTCACATTGAATATGTAAAAACTGAAACATTTAAAGAGACACATACAATAGTAATAGCAAAGAAAAAAACGACCGCATAACAACACCTAAAAGCCAGCCTCAGCCGCCCTTTAGCCCAACCGTTAACCGCAATACATGATTAATATTCTACAAAATTTTGAGCAAGAAATTACCGATATGTACAAAGCATATCGAATGTCTCACTTTTCATTGTATTTAATGGAATTTAAATTTTATGAATTTAAAGGTTCTAATCCACAAATTGAGAATTTTGTAATACAATATCCTGATACAGATGAAGAAGTAAGATTCACAGAAGAGGAGGTAAATAAGAATTCTGAAAATGGACTATATCAAAGAATACTTGCTGGTAACACAATTGCAATGTTTTATAATTTGTGGGATGATAAATACAGAAAATTGATTGCTAACAATCTAAAAGTTGAAAAAAATGCTGTTCAAAACGATTTCTTCGGAGAACTCAGAATTATTAGACAATCTATTACTCACAATAACTATAATGCAATTTCAGATCTAAAAAAATTGAAAATAACAAGCTTTATCTATGAAACTAACTTATTACTATTAACAAGTATGGAAGTTGAAAAAATATATAATGGAATAAAATTACAAATTACAGAATTTAAAAATTTGTACTGCAGCTAACAACACCTTTACGATAGCAATGCCACCTCAAAGCCACGTACGTTAGCAACAAGTAATAAAAATGGAAAATTTTGACTGGACTTCTTTTACAAAGCGAATAGCGGTTAAATCTAGTTTGCCGCAAATTTATGATGCTTGGACGAAAGCTAGTGAATTGGAAAAATGGTTTTTAAAGAAAGTTAATTTCTTCAGTTCAAATAAAAAATCCTTCGAATACCACATTAACGTTTTAGAAAATACGCATTTTGAGTGGTTTTGGTATTTGTACGACGAACCTATGAAAGGAAGGATTACAAGTGTGAATGGGAAAGACTTTATACAGTTTACTTTTGAAGGCGAGTGTCTAGTGAATGTGAACCTCGAGGAAATGGATGCATATGTTGTAGTCACACTGCGGCATCATAATATACCATTAGATAGTAATTCTAAACAATATATTCGCTTAGGTTGCTCCAATGGATGGGCATTCTATTTGACTAACTTAAAGTCAATTTATGAAGGTGGACTGGACTTAAGGAATAAAAATGAGAAGTTTCCCCCAATGATTAATAATTAGAAATACCAGTTGCTAACATTATATAAAAATCATGCTTCGGCCGACGGCCCAGCACGTTTTTTTACTAACCGTTGTGCATCATACTAAGAAACGTTTTTATTTCTATTCCTTCCCAAAAAATAACTTCTCTCGATGTTTTAGCCCCCAGTCCTTTAAAGCATCAATTATAGGTACTAAAGTGTTGACATAGATGTCCGGTTGATATAGAATTTTTGCTGGAAAGTCATCGATAACAGTGCGCTTTATCAATTGATGTTCTTCTAAATCCTTTAACTCCTTGGCCAATACTTTGGGTGTGATACCTGGGATACTATGTTGGATATCCGTAAAGCGTTTATTGCCTACCATTACAGAAATAATGATTGGTAATTTCCACTTTCCGTTGATTACATCTAAGGCGTCCCGTACGGGTTTTAGCGTATCCAAACAAGATAAATAAGTTTGTTTTTTAGTCATACCAAGCTATATTAAATTCGCTTCCCTTTAGGAAAGCACTATACAAAGGAAAGTATTTATTTGATAACTTTGTACATTAATTTTAATTAAACGCTAAATATCAAATAGATAGAAAATGAAAATAGGAATTTTAGGTGTAGGCCACATTGGTAAAACTTTAGCTTTAAAGTTAGCTAAAGCCGGTCACGAAGTGAGTGTGGCTAATTCCAGAGGTCCGGAAACTATAAGCACCGATGTACTTGCAACGGGAGCTAAAGCAGTATCTGCACAAGAGGCAATATTAGGCAAAGATGCTATTATTCTATCCATTCCCTTACTTCATATCCCCAAGACAGCACCTCTTTTTGCAGATGTTCCTGAAGAGACTGTTGTGATTGATACCTCAAACTATTATCCGCAAAGAGATAACAAAATTGAAAGTATAGAAGCCGGACAGGTAGAAAGTTTATGGGTAAAGGAACAATTAGGGCGCCCTATTGCAAAAGCGTGGAATGCCATTGGTTCAGACTCCTTTGCTAAAAAAGGCAAATCCTCTGAAAGCACTGACCGGGTTGCGATTCCCATAGCCGCTGATCGAGAGACAGACAGGGAGTTGACTATGAAATTAGTAAATGACACCGGATTTGATGCATTCTATACTGGCTCGTTAAGCGATTCGTGGAGACTGCAACCCGGAGCTCCCATTTATTGTACAGACCTTACGGTAAAAGAAATAGAAGATTTTATAAACACAACTGAAAAAGAGCGCTTGCCTAAACGAAGGGATATAGCAGTAGAAGCAATTACAGAACGTGTAGGGGACGGTAAGACTAATCCAAGTGCAGATTATGGTATCCGTTTAAATAGAGCGTTGTTTATGTGATTTAAAAAAATACATGAAACATTAAAAAAGGCAGAGTAAATTTACTCTGCCTTTTTTAATCTGAAACTAAGCAGAATTGAAAAAGTACGAACGCACAACAACACCTAAACGCCAGCCTTGGCCGATGGCCTTGCCCGCCGTTTAGCCCAACTGTTAGCTGTCATTGTTGCTAAACGGCTAATATCCAGCCAACATCAAAAGCATCAGTTACTTCAATTAGTTTTTGGTCATCGGAATTCTTGGCGATAAGATTTTTTTTATCAAATTCCAGTTTTTTAATAAGCTCTTTTCTATCATAAGTATTTTTACAATAAAGGAAAATAGAAATATAGTTGCCGAGTTTTCTTCCTTCGTTGTGTACCAGGTCTGAGCCGTGAATAATTACCCTGTCAGAAACCAGCGACCCACTAACGACAGGCATTTCTGCATAACCATGTAATTCTTCTTCAAAAGTTTCAAATTGCAACCTGCCCCCAAAGCAAGATTGGTAAAATGAGAGTGCTTTCTTGCAATTTCCCGAAAATGTTATAAAAGTCCCGCTTGTTAATCTATCATTATTAGGCTCAATCATGGTAGAATAAATTAAGCATCAGGAATTTCAGGTTCTACAAGTTTTATCAACTTCTCCAGCGATTCCTGCCAGCCTAAATAGCATATTTCAGTGGGTATTACATCAGGAATTCCTTCTTGTAATACTTTAAGTTCAGTCCCGCAGAAAACCTTGTTCAGCCATATAGTAGTTGTTATTTCTCCGGGTAAATTGGGATCGTCAAATCTATCAACGTATTTAATAAATTCATTAGTTTTTATTTCCAGGTATTCTCCACCGAAGGAGTGTCCGTTACCTGTACTGAAATTAATAAAGGTCATTTTAAACTGACCGCCTACCTTAAAATCCATCTGCTGTACCGTGCATACAAAGCCATAAGGGGGGAGCCAGTTTGAATGCGCTATAGGATCTGCAAATGCCCGAAATACTTTTTCCGGGCTTGCCTTAATTACCCTGTGTAGTGATACACTATTGTTTTCCATTTTATTACAAATTAAGTTTGAGTTGATTGAATATTCCTTTTTATTCTTTCCTTTCCCTCATTCTCCTTCTTCCTGAAGGTCACAATTTCTGTAATGAGTTGTTCAGGCAGTGGTTGAGATGTTGTAATCTGAATGGCAGATTTATTTGTTTTATACCCCGCCAAATCTTCTTTAAAGTGGTTCCAAAACGCCTTGCTATAGGGGTTCGATAAAGTAATATGTTTGGGAAATGCGCAGTAGTATATCAGATACCCGTGGTATTTATAGCAAGGTTTCTGATAACTGATACATTCCTCTGCCTCAGGTACTACATCGTTAATGATTTTCCGGATGGTCTGCATTCTCGCTAACGCCTCACCACTAAAAGCCTGGTGGTACTCATCAATTGACTGATAATTTGTTTTGGCCATAATCCTGGATCTTATTGTAATAAACATAAGAGACTGCCAGAATGCCCAGTACCACAATTGGCATTAGCATAAACCCAATGTTTTTATCTACAGAGGCATGACTGATGAAGGCAAATATTAAATTAAAGGTTAGCCCCGCATAGGCCCATTCTTTAAGTTTACCGGGTGTTTTAGGATAGGAAATAGCTAAAACCCCGAGTACTTTACAAATGATAAGCGAATAGGCAAAGTAATCTGGATAGCCCAAAGGTTTTGTACCAGCATTTACATACTCTGGTGCAAACAGTATGGTGCTAAGGGGCATTACACCTTCCCAAAGTATAATGACGGTAGTTGCCACCCAAAAGATTATTTTAATTTTTTTCATAACATTAAGATATCTATGGTTTATTGATTGAATGATTCAATATAATTCACAAAGTTGTTCAGGATAGCCTGCCATCCTTGTTTCTGAAACTCAGGGTCATTTTCTGTTTCAGCATCAAATGTGGTTGCTATTTGTGTTTTACCGTCTTGCTCTGTAAACAAAGTAGTAGCTTTTCTTCCATCACTCATGGTGTAAGCAATTTCTTTATGCAACTCCACCTTGTCATAAGTCCCTTCAAAGTCGAAACCGAAGCTGCCATCTTTGGCTTCCATTCTATTCTTAAACTTACCACCTGCTCTCAGGTCGTTTTCACTACTTGCAGTATGCCAGCTTGGGTCAGGAGTGTTCCATTGCATAATGTTGCTGGGAGTATTCCAGGCTTTCCAAACTTTTGCTACGGGTGCATGTATTGTTCCTTCTACCACCAATCTAGTTGCTTGTATCATAGTTATTTAGCTTTTATGTTTATTAGATTTTACATTACAAAGATAAAGCAGGGTATAAAACTATATCTGTTGTGAAAATGACAATTGTAGGGGTGAATTATGACAAAACTATTTTTTATCTTTAGAACTTAACACGCTAGTTGATATGCGAATTTCAGTCTTTGTGCCTGAGTATGGGGTAATTGAAGCCGTTACACCACCATTTAGAAGCTTTCATACTGCCAATGAGTTTTTAACTGCATTTGGTAAAAAGCCCATTTTCGAGGTAGAGTATGTGGGCTTAAACGAATATGTACCTGCTAACAATGGCGAGTACACTATTAAAACCGATAGGTTGCTCAAAGATGTTACTGAAACGGACTTACTTATTATACCACCTACATTTGGCGATACCACCAAAGGAATACAAGCCAACGCAGAAGCAATACCTTATTTCAAACAGTTACACCAGAAAGGTTCAAGCCTTGCCAGTTTGTGTATCGGTGCTTTTCTTTTAGCTGAAACAGGGTTACTCAATGGTAAAAAATGCTCTACGCACTGGGCTCATATTAATGAGTTTAAGGAAAGGTACCCTCAAGTAGAAGTAGAAGACGGAGCTATCATAACAGAATACGAAAATATTTATAGTAGTGGTGGGGCAAGCAGTTTATGGAATTTAATATTATACCTGATTGAAAAGTTCTCTGATAGAGAAACAGCCGTTATGATTTCAAAATATTTTGCATTAGATATAGGAAGAGATAGTCAATCCCAATTCGCAATATTCAGAGGTCAAAGAAATCACCAGGATGCTGATATTCATAAAGTACAGGATTATGTGGAAAAACATTATGAAGATAAAATAACAATAGACACTTTAACAAAGCTAACTAACGCCGGTCGCAGAACATTTGAAAGAAGATTTAAAGAGGCTACCAACAATACACCCATAGAGTATATTCAAAGAGTAAGAATAGAAGCTGCCAAAATCTTTTTTGAAGCATCAAGAAAGAATGTAACAGAAATAATGTTTGATGTGGGTTATACGGATACGAAAGCGTTTAGAGATATATTTAAAAAGATTACAGGGCTTACTCCAATTGAGTACAGAAATAAGTTTGCCAGGGTGGCAAATGAGGGGTAAATTATAGTACCAAATAGAAAAAACACGAACGGCTAACAAGGCATAAACAAAACCCGTGCTTCGCTTCGGGCTTTGCATATACTAACCGTTATGCTTGAGCGTAAAAATCAAAATTTCACTTTTACTCAAACATTAAAGAATAATGTGATGGACCTAAATGAAGCATTTGACAAAATTTATAACTATACTCATATGTGGAATTGGGGACCTGACTGGGATGTACTTAGAAGAGTGTATTTAGCTTTCCCAGACTCTTATTCTGTATTGACACCTTTTGCATATTCTTACCTTGAAGAAATGATTAGATCAACAACAAGTGAATATGGTAGAGATTTATTCAATACAGATGGTACCCCAAAAAAATACCGAAAAGTTGGCATTAAACTGATCGATTTAGCAATTGCTGAAAATAAAGTTAGAAAGCCAGAATTTGTTAAAATTTTACCTGAAATAAAGTCCTATTTCACTCAATCTGAACCTACCGATATTGGAAATAATCGAAATAGCGTAGCTCATGGATATATGCACCCTAGATTTTGGGATCAGGAATCATTTGAAAAGTTAATTTTTGACATTGCAAAACTATCAAAACATGCTGGATTCTAGATGCCCATGTATTTTTGACGTTTTATAGCATTGTAAGATTTTGAAATAAACTGTCAAAGAAAAAAAATCCTAAGCATTACAATGTATAAAAATAATTGCCTGTTTAGAAGTTTTTTTTAATGGCATTTATTCACTTCATATTACTACATTTCGATAAGAAATTTGCAAGCTAATGGCTACTATTTTTAAACTAACCGTTGTAGGCAACCTTAAATAACCAGCCATGACACACAGCCAATTAAGTAGAAGAAGAGTAATGCAGCTACTGGCTGCTACAATGGTCGGCAGTGCAACCATTCCATTGAGCTCCTTCGCTCAACCTATCAGGGATGAAGAGCAATCTAGTGATGAGCCGAAGCCATTGTACATTCCCTCTGGAAAAGGGGAAAAAGGAAAGATTGCTGTTAATGAAATCACCTTTAAGCTGAATAAAGAACAGACATCAGGAAATTTAGGCTCCGCCGAAACCACACTTTTTCCTGGCTACATGGGTGCCGTTCCTCACAGGCATAAAAGCTTTGACGAAGTATGCCGGGTACTGCAAGGAACACTGACGATTATGGTCGGTGAAGAAATTTTTAAGGTAGAAGCAGGTGGCTGGCACCTGCGACCCAGAGGTCTTGTACATAGCTTTTGGAACAGAGGAAAAGTGCCGGTTAAATTTATCGAACTGTATCTACCCGGCGGACATGAAGTCTACATGCAGCAGCTCACTGATTTATTTGTTAATGGTAGAACACCTAAACCCGAGGAAGTGGATGCTCTTGCTAAGAAGCACGACATAGAGTTCTTTTGGGACCAATTACCCCCTCTTCTCAAAAAATATAAAGTTCGCTTGTAAATTGGCTGCCTACAACAGTTGCTTACCACAATAGCGGGTGAAATGCTATAATAAACGGAAGAACAAATTGTCTGCTTTTATAATACATATTAATTGAAGTACTGCCAAACCCGCTACTGCGGCAAGCAGTAGGACGGTGGTCATAACTTAAGAAATGAAAGTTTTATTTTACCTGGTAGTAATGACTTTTTTATTAAGTTGCTCTGAAGAGAAGACTAATTCTGATGACTCAGAAATAAAGAATAATCTAAGGTCAGATTTTGACTCCATCCAGATTAGAAAAGGGTTTAATGAAAGTATGTATTTTGATTTCTTGGGTAATAATAGAGTGCTTTCCAGTATGGATGACACTACTACCGAAAGAGCCACCAGTAGGATGGAGGTTGTAAAAGTTAGCGATTCTTTAGATCAAAGAGTTGGGGTGGAAACAATTTATAGGTGTAAAGCTTACTTATCCAAGGATACTATAAATATTTATATTACAAACAGCTTTGAAGTTGGTTATGGAATTAAATTAAAAGTTGTTAATGAAAAATTTCAGGCCTTGCCTTATTCCTCAACGCTTATAGTTGAAACAGATACTATTCCAGTAGTTATATTAAATCAACGCCTACGGTTACACAAAACAAAATTTGTTGTTGGAGATAGTATTTTTGGTGAATTACATGTAAGAGCAAAGGAAGGTATTATGAATTGGTATGCTGATGGTTTATTTAAAGCTAAAATTGAAAAAGAAGAAAAACTTTGACTAACAAAACCTAAACGTCAGTCTTCGGTCGATGGCCTCGCCCGCCGTTTAGCCCAGTCGTTGTGTGTAATGCCACCCTCTCTATTTAAGTTTGCGAAAATGGATGCTGAATTGAAAACTATAAAGTTTGATAAAGCCCAGTGTGGGGTGGAAGTTTTACTACGGGTAGGGGCAGGCGATGAGCTAAAGGAAGCCTACGTAGATACAGATATTTACAAGACCGACTATTTTGAAATCTTATTCTTTAAAGAGGCAAGTGGTTACCTATTATTAAACCAGCAAAAGATTACCATTGCCAATCACACCATTGTTTTCATTTCACCTTTCCAGAAACGGCAATGGAAGTTAGACCCTCAACATTTAGATTTTACCTTTCTCATTTTTCAGGAAGACTTTCTCAACGATTTCTTTTCAGACAAACTTTTCACTTTCCGCTTACTTTTTTTCTATCAGTTAGATTATCCGCTGAAACTGGCGGTGACAGATGGAGATATGCAAAAGGCTTGCAGCATCCTTACTGAAATTAACGCGGAACTAAAGCAATCAAAATTGGACAGTGAGCATATCATCCGCTCACTACTTTACTATTTGCTGCTGAAACTTAACCGGGATTATGCTTTTAAAAACAAGATGCCACTGGAAAAGCCTGAGAACACCCATGCTTATGAGTTTAAGAAGCTAATGGAGCAGCATATCAAAGAAAAGAAGCGGGTAAGTGAATATGCCTCACTTTTAGGCATTAGCAGAATAACGCTGAATAAAGCTGTTCAAGCGCAGTTTGGCATTACGGCCAGCCATTTACTGAAGCAACGCCTGCTTTTGGAAGTCAAAAGCTTTCTGCTACATTCCCAGTTTACGGTTGCTGAAATAGCCAACGAACTCAACTTTTCTGAACCCAATCATCTGATGCGGTTTTTCAAGACGCAAACTGGGCTGACGATTTCTGAATTTTTAACAGATTATCAAAATGGTAGTATTCAGTAATGCTTTGGTAGAAGCTAAATAAGCTTGCACTCCGACCTTTGCCTCTAATTTTAAACCTAAAAATTAAAATGACTATGGCAATAAGTGCAAGCATACAGTTCATCAGAAATGCTACCTTACTCCTTCAATACAATGGGAAAAAAATATTGGTAGACCCTATGTTCTTTCCCAAGGGAGCGTTTGACCCGATTGCAGGAAAAGAACGTAACCCAATGGTAGAGTTGCCTGTTTCTGCTGAAGAAATCATTAAGGACCTTGACTTGGTTTTAGTAACCCATACCCATCCTGACCATTTTGACCCAGTGGCCATGGAGGCATTAGACAAGTCTATCAAACTCTTCAATCAGCCAGCGGATGAAGAATACTTCAAAAATGCCAATTTTACCAATGCTGAGACAATAACCGATAGTATTGTTTGGAATGGAATCACTATCTACCGAACAGGTGGCGAGCACGGCAGCGGTGAAGTTTTGCAGCATATGGGCACTGTTTCCGGCTTTGTACTAAAGGCGGAAAACCAGCCGACCATTTACCTTGTAGGCGATAGCGTTTGGATGAATGAAGTAGCGGGAGCAATAGAGCAATTTAAACCAGATTATATTGTTACCAACTCAGGCGGTGCAGAAATGCCAGGCTTTGAAGGAACACGTATCATTTTAAACGAAGAGCAAACAATAACTTTAGTTGAAGCCAGTGGCCATGCAAAAGTAATAGCAATACACATGGAGGCTCTGGACCATTGCCTTACCACAAGAGCTTCCTTACGCAGAAAAGCAGACGAGGCGAACATTGCTTTAGAGAAGTTGCTAATACCTAAAGACGGTGAAAGATTTAACCTCTAAACTAACCAACGCACTACTACAACAATACCTTGTTAAAATGCCGGCTGTTTGTTTATCAGCCGGCATTTTGTCCCTTATTCAACTTCCTTTAACTTACCTGCCTAATAGAAGTGAATTCCTGCACTTGAGCAAGGATTACCTATTATAATTTATTCTCCACCACACGCAAGGGAGATAAATTCTTTTGCTAACGGCAAAGTGAAAGGGACTAAGTGAATCGGATATGATAATTTCTGGTAATTTGCAAGTAGGTGAGATTCAGTAAAAAAAATCGACCTCTGTCACGATTATAAACCCAAAATCATAGAAGTGATTGTTTAAATAATAACTTTGATAAAAAATTAAAGAGTATGAAAAAACTTGTTTTATTTATCACGCTAATGATTTTTATTCAAAGTTGTGAGAAAGATAATGACGATATAAAAGTTTTTTTAAATGAAAACTGGAAACGATTACCTATTGAAACTGACGCCAACTTGACAAAAATATTTTTTATAGATGATCAAACTGGTTTTGTAGCAAGTGAGCCTTCGATAGATACAATAAAACATATTACAAAATATAACTTTGATTACAAAAATCTTCTCGGGACACCTACAATTATAAGAGATTCAACTAAGTATTATTCATACCAGGCAAAAATTGTTTTATCAAAAAATCATGGACCTTCTTTTTTCAAAACAACCGATAAAGGAAATACCTGGACCAGCCTAGCGACACCTTTTGCTTCACAAATTACTGACATTTTCTTTCTTGATGAAAATTATGGATTTGTAACGACAGAATACGAGGGGGTATTTAAAACTACTGATGGAGGTAAAGTTTGGACGAAAGTTATGGCCAGCTTTTCTTTTCCTGGCGATGGTGCGATAGTTCTCCATCCCCATTATATGATTCGGTTTTTTAATAAAATGGAAGGTTTTGTTCAAATTGATAATGGAAATTATTATATGCGTGTCCAAACGCAGGACGGAGGTTTAAGCTGGAACTTTCTTTCTAATAACGCCGATAAGTCAAAACCTCTCATTATTTCTCATAGAGCAAGCATATTGCCAGACAATAAAACCGGTTTGCTCATTAATAGATACGGAAAAATCTATAAAACAACAGATAGAGGCGCAAACTGGAACCTGATAAGGGAAACGAACGGATTTTCCAGCGATGCCTCTTTTCTAAATGAAGATATGGGATATTATATCACTCCACAGGGCATTCTTAAAACTAACGATGGCGGAAAGAACTGGGAGGAAATACAAACACATTTTCCTAATACACCTCTCATTGATCCTTATAGCCAAATATTTGCATTTGAAACGGGTGAAATCATTACAACTAATTTATCTGATGGTAAAATTTATTTATCAAAAGATGGAGGTGCAAATTTTAGCTTAACATTAGATGTAGGTGAAAAGCAATTGAATGACATTAGCTTTCCAACCCACAACACAGGGTTTGCAATAGGGAATCATGGTCAAATTTTTAAATATTCAAAAAAATAACACATTATAACAGTTCCTATGAGGGTTAAGTAACAGCTTTTACCTAAGCCTTCAACAAAATTCTGATTGTGAAGTTCTTTGGACTGGGTGGCCCGAACCTAAATGGTTAGCTCTTTTCCCTTTTATACCTGGATGATATTGTCTTGGAAAATTTCAGTATATAAACACCCATGCCTAAGTAAGGCTGAAGTAACAAAGTAAAACCAGCTCTATAATTTGAAGCACACAACGGCTGATTTGCTCATCAATAGAATTGTTGTGCTACTTATAGAATGTAAAGAGCAGCCGCTAAACAAGCCTTTAAGGCAGCCTCGCCATCGCAAAGCGAAGTGCGGTATGCTCTACTTAGGGATAGACAGAATCGTTAAGAATAAGTAAGTTAAAATGACAAAGCCAAGAGTAAAAATTTGCTGTATTAGTAGTATTGATGAAGCAAGAATTGCTATTGAACACGGAGCGTCTGCATTGGGTTTGGTTGGACATATGCCAAGCGGACCAGGTGTTATTGGAGATGAGCTCATAAGTCAAATTGCAAAGACAGTTCCACCACCTATTTCAACTTTCTTGCTGACAAGCGAAACGAACCCAAAAGACATAATTAAACATTACAGACGTGTCAATACATCAACGATTCAAATTGTAGATGAATTAGAGAGGCGGGAGTATGAAATGCTTCGCAGCGAATTGCCAAATGTCAAGTTGGTGCAAGTTATTCACGTAATTGACCAGAATTCAGTAAAAGAAGCTATCGAAGTTTCAGCATATGTCGATGCCATTTTATTAGACAGTGGAAATCCAAAACTATCGGTAAAAGAATTGGGTGGTACAGGAAGAGTACACAATTGGGAATTAAGTAAGGAAATCAGAAGGTCGATACCAATCCCATTGTTTCTGGCAGGCGGACTGAACAAAGACAATGTGAAAAAAGCTATTGAAACGGTTCAACCATTTGGCCTTGACCACTGAATGGATCCTGATCCAGCGCTGTTACCCGGTTCAGTTCTTTTTGCCAGCGACGCAATTCTGCCACGTAAGGCACACATTCTTTCCGCTGCAGCAGTTCGCCTTCTGCTTCCAGGTCGAAAAGGCCGTTGTGCAGCCATTCGTTGGTATGCCAGTCGGGCATGTCTACTGCCGGAAAAAGACAAATACCGTGTAAATCAATACCCGCTTCTACCGCCGCCAATGATTCGTCCATGACATCCCGCAGCCAATCTTCCCAACCTTCCTTCATGCCACTGGTTTCGCCAATAATCATGGGGCGTTTGTACCTTTCCCAAACCAAATGCAACAGGTCGCACAGCGGCTTAATGCGGTCGTCATCCGGGGGCAGCGCTTCGTGCGGGCCTTGTTCCCGGTATTCCATCTGGCCAAAAGAATAATTATTGGCCCCTACAATGTCTAATATGTCGGGAGAGCCGCCCAATTCCGGATGTTCTTTACCATATAATATATCCCATGCCAGAAAGGTATCAACATATGTTTCGTGCCAGGCGGCCTGTTTCTGGTCCGGCCGGTTGTGGGGTGCCACTACCTGCACCAGGGGATCGATGTTAATCATGCGGGCATCGGGCACTACCTGCCTTATGGCTTTTACCCCGGCAATAGCGGCTTTGCACAGTGCCAGCCGGAGTTTATACCGATCTTCCCGGGTGTTTCGGTAAGGTGCGACCCATCCCCATTCGCCGCCACAAAAAGAAAAAAAAGTAATTTCGTTTATGGGCGTAAAGAAATAAGGGCCGGGCAGTTTTGGAGTTACATATTCGGCTACGGCCTTGCAATAGTCGGCAAACCGCTGAATAAACGCATCGCTAAAAGGATCCAGATCATCCGGATAGCCATAATGACAAAGGTCCCATACCGGCAGTATTTTTTGCTGCTGCATGGCTTCAATCATGGGATCGATGGATGAGAAATCGTAGGACCCGTTTTTATCTACCATGGGCCAAGAGATGCCTTCGCGGGAAACCGCAATACCTAAATCCCGCAGCAAGGCATAATCTTTAGCGGCAAAGCGATCGTGTTGGGTTTCAGCTATCAAATTACGTCTTTTTTTATCTTTCCACAAGAAGGTAGAACACTCAAATCCGGAAATAAAAAATGTAGGGAAAATGCCAGGTCGCTTTGTCATCGATTGTTTTAAACTCTTCAATTTTAAAAAATGTTTTGCGGAGCCGGCCTGACGATAGTATGGGCTTTCTTGTCTTTAAATTTCTTACTACCATGCATCTTGCTAATGATTTGCTACTATCTGCTTTAATCCATATCTTCAACTAATTGGGCAACACACAGAACACCTAAACGCCAGCCTCGGCCGACGCCGTTAACCTAACTGCTATATTTTAAAGTTTGTATGAACCTATTTAATAGAAAAACTGATAATGTTTTCCCTTTGCAAGTTAAAATAGTAGGATTCGCACTGGTGTTTTGTGGAATTATTTCCTTCCTGCAAATCCCGCTATTAGGAGTTGGATTACTACTATTATCTATTTTAATATTATTTACTCATTATGGAGTAGTCTTGAATTTAGATACCTTATATTATAAGGAATATTGGGGCTTATTTGGCTTGAAATTCGGGAACTGGAAAAGTTTGCCTAAACTTTGGCGAATTACCATAACAAATGATAAAATAATAATTAGAAATCAAAGCTATAATACTGGGTTAAGTACTTATTCAAGTAATACTCAAACAGCCTTAAATATAAGAATTAATGAATTTGAATATATCCGTATTGCAAAAGGAAAATACAAAGATATTAAAGCAGATGCTTTGTTTTTATCGGATCAATTTAAATTAGAAATCCTGGATGCAACAACCGATAAGAAAGAAATAATTACTCCGAAATAAAAATAACTTTGTTTAGGAATAGCGAAAGAACATCTAGGTGTGCCTTAGCCAACGGTTGGCAACAATATTAAAGCAGTAAATACAACGATTTAAAATAAAATGTCTGAATCTAAGGTAGGGGAACAGTAGCAAATGGTTTTATGAGCTCTTTAAATTTTTGCTTTGTACTGTTTGTATTGCTGTTGGTGGGATTGAAATGGTAAGACTGGAATTTTTTAGCGCGTTGAGAAAACTATTTATTTACCCTATTCAGGTTTCTTGTTATTGTTAGCCGCAGATTAATTATTATAAAATATTGATAATTTATTATTAAACAGTTTAATAATAAATTAAAACTTTAAGTAATTTCCTTTCCTAACGCCTTTTCTTTTAGTTGACGTACTTGCTTTTCCAAGCTTCATTTTTTCAAGAACTTTATATACAGGATTACAATAACACCTTGATCAGACATTATCTTGTTAATATTAGCTGAAGGCTATTATATTATTCTAGATCTGTTGCTACTCAGCAACTAATATTTAAAGGATACATATCCAAAAAATTAGAGAGATAAGCAACTTATTTAATGCTAATACTATTTGCGGGCTTCTTTTTGCTTTTCTTCATGATATTTAGGGAAGCCTAAGATATTACTGTATTCATTTTTATCCTTTCTTCTTTCTCATTTTTGCTTTTCAACCGCATTTTTAAAATCCGTTACTGTTTTATTCCCGTTAAGGATCGATTTAGGACATAACTGGCCTTATTTATATTTTAGTTAATATTATACCACCGATTAGGGATATTTTATATTATGGCAGGCAATTTTGATATTTTGGTTTATTTATAATTTAGGTTTTATTTCGTTGGGATTTTAGCTTTGGAAGTGGAAAGGAAAAAATATATAGTAGTTAAAATAAAGGGGAAAGCGCAATTACCCACAAGATTATCTATTATTTATGGTGGGTTTGTAGATACAGATAGTGAATTCGAAGGGGAGTGTGATGCAGATGGCGAATTTTGAGCGCATAATATAAAAAAAGTGTTTTAAGGAATTGCTCCTTTACTTTAGCCACGCCACTGTCTGGCCTAAAATGGTATAGATCATGATAAATAGCAACAATGAAATTACTAGCAAAAAGCTTTTATGATCTACTTATCGGTCTAAAAGGTTTATGGGTGCGAAAAAATTAAAATGCCTGGCATTGCCAAAATGGAATTTTAATATATAAAACCACGGCTAATATACCTAAGCTGTGAGGCAATTTAACCCTAAGAATTAATGAATATAAGTTGAAAACTATTACTTTCAGGAAAAACCAACTTTATATATGCAGGAAACATCCATACGCCTCAATAAATTTATAAGCGAAAGCGGTTTATGTTCCAGGCGCGAAGCCGATCGTTTTATAGCCCAAGGCGTTGTATTTATAAACGGGCGCAAAGCCAATGTGGGCGATCAGGTGAAAGTGGGTGACAGGGTACGGGTGAATGGAACCGAACTGGAACCTAGGCAAGGCGATGATATTATTTTTATTGCCTTGAATAAACCTGTTGGTGTTACATCAACAACCGAAGAAAATGTAAAGGATAACATTGTTCGATTTGTAAACCACAGCAAACGTATTTTCCCTATCGGTCGGCTGGATAAAGATTCACAGGGTCTTATATTTTTGACCAACAATGGCGATATGGTGAATAAGATTTTGCGAGCTGGAAATAACCATGAAAAGGAATACGTGGTAACGGTGAACAAGCCTTTAACTCCGGATGTGATCACCGCCATGGCAAATGGCGTTCCTATTCTTGGCGTTACTACCAAAAAGTGCAAAGTGGTTCAGGAAGGCGTAAATATTTTCCGGATTACTTTAATACAAGGTTTGAACCGGCAGATACGAAGGATGTGTGAACATTTTGGATATGAGGTTAAAAAACTGGAACGGGTTCGCATAATGAACATAAGTTTGAAAGGCTTGCAGGTAGGCGATTGGAGAGATTTAACCGAAAGCGAAATGAAAGTTATTTACAGTTTATTGAAAGAATCATCCAGCGTAGACCAGAAAAAGTCATCCGGTGTAGATTCAAAAAAGACATCCGGTGTAGATCAGAAAAAACCAAATCCAAAACAACTTCCTAGAAAAGATAAACCTGCGAATTCAAAACCATCACGCGAGCAAAAAACTAAACCAAAAACCTCATCCAATTCCAGTTTTGGTAAGACGGGCAGAAAAAATGATAGTAGCCGGAACAATAAAACCAAACCCGCTGCCCGTAAATCAGGCCGGCGATAATAACAGCTGAGAAGTAAAGCCAGTGGAGCAGGTTTAAGGCCCAATACCTGCGGTTAATGCAAGTGGGGTGACGGCCTTTGTATACAGGTTGTGGAAATTCGAATATTACAGCTTCGCAGAAAGTTAAGAAGTTTATCATTCGGCTACTTATGTGAAGTTACAACTTCCATACTCACACATATTTTCCAGAATTATTGAGCCTCAGCAATTTTATAGAAAAGCAGTTACATTGATTTTTCTCCTTTATTTATCCAAAAAAGCAAACGGGTGCCCTGCTGTTTGAAAAAATTATTATAAATATAATGCTAATGGAAAATTAATAGGTTTATAATTTTAAATAGCTAAAAGCCCATTAGATTAGTAATGGATGAGAAACCGTGTAATAATATTACTTAACTTCAAAATAAGTGGAAGAATAGCGGTTTTTTCTGCTATTTTATCATTTATCCTGCTTGGTATTAATTACCAAAAACTGGTAATGCCTAAAATAGTATTCTGTTTGATATGTAGTAGTTTGACAACTTTAGGGCTTATAGCATACTTTGCTCAAATTTATTGGTCTTTCTACTTTTGGAGCCAATTTACCTTAGGAGCGAGGATAGGTCAAGTTCTTAAAATGAGCTGATTAGGATTTCTATTAAGTATTTCCTCTTATATAAGCTTAAAACTTTTCCTTTTATATATTAAATACAATTTAAACTTACGATGCTATTGAGTAGGTGTAAAGGTATTAACTATAGCCAAAGCAATTCATAACAAACCCTTTATTCCCCAGTGAAACCCTAATGCGCATGGCAAATTGTGTGGCAAAATGAATCAGCCTACTTGATAAATCTAAATCCTATCACGGAAAAAATGAAAGCAGTAATTTGTTCTAAATATGGACCTCCGGAGGTTCTTCAATTTAAAGAGGTGGATAAACCTTTTCCTAAAGACAATGAAGTTTTGATAAAAGTTAAGGCTACAACTGTGCACATAGGAGATACCAAGGTTCGGCGTTTAGCGCCTGGTTTAGGACCTGTTAGAGATTTCTTTTTCAAACCTATGTTGCGAATGATGTTAGGTTTTAACGGGCCCAGAAAAAAAATACTTGGAATGGAACTGGCTGGAGAAATTGAAGCAGTCGGCAAGGAGGTTACCCTTTTCAAGATAGGTGACTCCGTATTTGCATCTACTGAATTGGAATTTGGGACGTATGTTGAATATCGTTGTATGGCCGAGGATAAGGTTCTGGCTAAAAAGCCTTCCAATATGTCTTATGAAGAAGCCGCTCCGCTTTCTAATGGTGGATTAACCGCTTTACTAAATCTGAGAAAAGCTAATATTCAAAAAGGTCAAAAGGTTCTAATTTATGGCGCGTCCGGTAGTGTTGGCACTTATGCAATACAGCTGGCTAAACACTTTGGTGCAGAAGTAAACGGAGTTTGCAGCACTCCGAATCTGGAAATGGTAAAATCGCTGGGGGCTGATCAGGTTATTGATTACACGAAAGAAGACTTTACACAACGTGCAGATTTATTTGATGTTATTTTTGATGCAGTTGGCAAAATTGCACCTTCAAAACGTAAAAAGAACTTGACGAAATCAGGGATCTATCTAAATGTTCTTTCTTTATCAAAAAACTTTAAATTAAAGGTTGAAGACCTGAATTTTCTTAAAGAACTCTGCGAGGCAAGAAAATTAAGAACTATAATAGACAAACGCTACCCCATTACACATATAGTAGAGGCTCATAGGTATGTTGACAAAGGACATAAAAAAGGGAATGTCGTTATTACTATATAACACGGAGATAGTGAAAGTTACGAACGTGCAACGGTATGGATATACTAAACCGCTAGTAGCTATGCCTCCTCAGATTAATCACTACCTGTAAAATAACTAACAAAAGCTTAATGAGCTAGAAGTTGTTAGGTAGACGTTTAATATTCTTGTCAATCAAGTTTAGATTTGACTGGACTTTACACCCTAAAATACATTTTTTACGGATTGTTGGTAGTGATAAAGTTCTTTTATTTCAGAAGATAAACGTTTATATTACAGGTTGTTATTGAGGTAAAAAAGAAACCTGATGAAAATATCAATTACTTGTATGGCTCTACTCTTGACAGTAGAATTCTCTTTCGCTCAGCAAGCCACTCCTGCACCTACCCAAAGCAGGGAAAACTATCTGAATAAAAGTCAAAATCAAAAGATTGGTGCGTGGTTTCTTATGTTAGGTGGTGTTGCTTTATTAGTACGTACTGCAGGTAATCATGCTGTTAATTCCATTAGTAATGTGCCACCTCCTTTTCCAATCGTTCCGGTTGCTTTAAGTGCTGGCTGTATAGGTGGTAGCATTGCCTTGTTCAAGGCGTCCTCCAGAAACAAGAAAAAAACATTAGGGGCGGCGGCATATTTCAATATTTTAAGTATTCCGTCTACTCAATCTGCTACTTCTGGCACTACTTTCGTTCCTGCTTTTTCGATCAAATTAAATTAATAGTTGGCGAATAAAAAATAATTGTTCCAACCTCAATTATGAGCATCAAAGCCATTGTTAGCTGATTGCGTTAGCGATTATAAAAACTTAACATGATAAGAAGCACCAAAAATGGATTGCTGCTAATAACATTATTCTTGTTAAGTGCCATAAACTTTGTTTATGGGCAAGAAGATAATAACCAAAAAGTAAAATTGTATAAAAATGCCCTTTATTCAAATGTAGGAATTGGTCCTATATACTTTACAGGTACCGGCTATTATGAACGAATGCTAACACAAAAAAATAAAATTTCAACTTTTGTAAAAATAGGTATTGGCGGGTACTCGATTTGGGGAACTGGTGGGCAATACCTTTTGGCTCAATATGGAATTATTACTGGTGCAAAAAGACACCATTTTGAACTGGGTGCCGGGCCGGCTTACTTTTTGAGTGGAGATTTAAAAGAAGGAGAGCCGCCCATTACTGCAACCATTGGTTTGCGTAATCAAAAACCCGGAGGGAAATTTATGTTTAGGATGGGGATTTCTTGGCCGGAAGCTCTCTATTTTGGTTTAGGAGTTTCTTTTTAGGTAAAACAATTTTTAATTCTGTGTGTGATTCTACTAAATAAGGGGATAAAAAACGCTACTAAAACCTAAATTATAACTAGATAGAATTTAATAATTAATTTGCTTATGTTACTGTAAATGCTAAACACTCAATTAGTAATAAATAATTTTTTATAGGGTTCTGAATAATTATCAGAACGGGTGTAAGGCACTTATGAGGTTTTATAAACTTTTATAGTTTATCTGTTATAGTCGGAAAAACCGGTTTCATCAGGACCTGCTTTTACTCAGCAGGTGGCCTACAATAAACCTTTGCTGTCACTATTTTATTTAGTAAACCCTAATATGACCTCACATGTTATGATTTTGTTAAAACCTTAATCTGCCTTTTTGTGAATTTTAAAATCTATTCTAGAGGCGTATAATGCTTGGGAATTTTTAGTTTAGTACTAATTAAGTATAAAATATTTCTGTATAAAAGTTCATAATTACTTAGTTGAATATTATCTATACCCAGTTGTACTTAGAATACATATATTAATGTCATATTCAGAACTTGCCTTTTATTCAGGAATTAGCATCCACATTGAATTCAATATCAAATTATTTAATTAGCTAAATATTCATGAAAAATTTCTTGATGCTTTTTCTTGTAATACCAATTTTGTTTAGTTGCAAAGAAGATAGGGAGGAGGAAATGCTAGTTAAAATGGCTGCTAGCTTGTCAAAGGATTGGCAGCTTCATTCGATTAAAATTATAGAGCCTGCAAAGTTCAAACGCATCGAAACTGTAGATGATTGTTCTATTCTGAAAACCTGGAGTTTTAAAAAGAATGGATTTTTCAACTTTAAAGAAGAGTTTGCTTGCAACCCTTACCAATTTGTGCATGCTGGCTCCTGGAAGATTGAAAGTGGAAAATTTCTTAGAATTGTCTGGCAGGAAATAGCCTATGGGCAACCTGGAGGCGAAATGAAGTTTTTAATAGAAGAAGTTTCTGCTGACTCCTTAAAATTAAATTTAGAAGTTAACCTTTATGATGAAGACATAAAATATTCAGTTCCAGGCGTTAAAAAATATTCCTTCACTCGAAAATAAATATCCAGCATCTTTTGCAGCAATTTTTAGAACAGATTATTTTAAATTCAGAGGCACAGGAGAAACAAAAATTGCCTTTAAGGGATAAAAGACCGTGGTTGGCAACGGGTTTAAATAAACTGTAACAGTCGGAGTTGCGCCACACAGGCCCGGAATCGTTTTGCAATTTGCCCTCTGAAAAGTGAAAGTACGGAGCTAGTCGGGATAAATTAAAGTTATAAAAAATGGGCAAGGAGAGAAGCTGTTAGGTAAATTATTTTATCAATGTTTAGATACCATTTTATTGATACATTATGGAACAAGGTAATTTAATAAAAACAAAGGCATACGTAAACGGGCAATGGGTGGGGGCCGCAAGCAGGAAAACCTTTGAGGTAATTAACCCAGCTACGGGCGAAGTGCTGGCGGCAGTTCCCGATATGAACCGCGAGGACGTCCGCAAAGCCATTGACGCTGCCGACGCTGCCTGGGCTGGCTACCGTGATTTAACTGCCAAAGAACGATCCGCTATACTCCGAAACTGGTTCAACCTGATGCTGGAGCACAAAGAAGAATTGGCGCGGATTATGACCATGGAATCCGGCAAGGTAATGGCTGAAAGCCTGGGAGAAGTAAACTATGGCGCCTCTTTTATTGAATGGTTTGCCGAGGAAGCCAAGCGTGCTTACGGTGATGTTATCCCGCCCCATACCAAAGACAGGCGATTAGTGGTTATTAAACAATCTGTAGGAGTAGCCGCCGCTATCACTCCCTGGAACTTCCCGCTAGCTATGATTACCCGCAAAGTGGCTCCGGCGCTGGCTGCCGGAAGCCCGGTTATCATAAAGCCCCCATCTGAAACACCGCTCACGGCACTGGCTATTTCTGAATTGGCTCAAAATGCGGGCTTTCCCCCAGGCGTTTATAATACAGTTACCTCTACTGAAAGTAGCGAGATCGGAAAAGAGCTGTGTGAGAATCCAAAAGTTCGTAAGTTGTCTTTCACAGGTTCTACGCCGGTGGGCAAAATACTGATGAGCCAGTGCGCCTCCACCCTAAAAAAACTTTCTTTGGAGCTGGGTGGCAACGCTCCCTTTATCGTTTTTGATGATGCCGATATTGATGAAGCAGTGAAAGGTGCTCTTGTCTCAAAATACCGTCATAACGGGCAAACGTGTGTGTGCGTGAACCGCATACTGGTGCAGGACCAAGTTTATGATGAATTCGTGGAAAAGTTTACCCATGCAGTACAGGGCCTTAAAACAGGCAATGTGCTAAATACCGATGTACAGGTAGGACCTTTGATAAATGAAAAAGGTCTGAAAAAGGTAAAGGAACATATACGGGATGCAGTAGCGAAAGGCGCCAAAGTTACGACAGGAGGAGATATAATTGAAGGATTGTTCTTTCAGCCAACAGTGCTGGCAGACGCCACCAGAGATATGATTATTGCGCGGGAAGAGGTATTTGGGCCGGTTGCACCCATTTTCCGCTTTAGCACGGAGGAAGAGGCCATACAAATGGCCAATGACACGGAATATGGCTTAGCCTCTTACTTCTACAGCAAAGATGTAAACCGCTGCTGGCGCGTGGCCGAGGCGCTTGAGTACGGTATGGTAGGCATCAACGAAGGCTTAATATCTACAGAAGTAGCTCCTTTTGGAGGGATAAAAGAATCCGGCTTTGGGCGCGAAGGTTCTAAGTATGGCATGGACTACTTTATGGAAATAAAGTACATGTGCTTTGGCGGGATAACTAAATAAAGAGACTCGCATCTTACACAAACAGATGGATCCAGCATTTGTAAATAAGATCACTAAGAAAAAGGGCAATAAAGTGTGAAAAGCTTTTACCTGCCTGAAAATCCTGAATCAGAAATGGTTTAGGATTTTTTATTAACTTTTACTTTATATAAACATAGTGAAAAAATTGATAAGTAAAGATTTAAGCGGGAGGTATTTCCGATATAGTTGTATTTAATACTTTCTTTTACCGTGGCTCACCTTTAAAAGATAAGCTTTCTATAGATCTACTTGCTTGGTGATGCGTAAAGTAAGATACCTACATCTATTCCAATTGTATGATTGCAACTATTGTTGGTTTTTTAGTTATGCTAAACCCATTTGCCCTCTTTCTGTACTTGAAGCCTATCATGAATGATTTGTCTGATGATGATTTTCGTTCAGTATTTATAAAAGCCAGCATCATCTCCTTTGGAATTTTTCTGGGGTTTCTACTGCTAGGAGATATTATTTTTCAAAAGGTATTTCGTATAAATTTTGAGTCATTTCGCATCTTCGGGGGCATTGTGCTCTTCTCATTCGCCTATATTTTAATTGTGCAGGGCAAAAAAGGGTTTATCCAGATAAAAGGAGACCTTCATGATTTGGCATCGGAAATCGCGTTGCCATTTATGGTGGGAGCAGGTACGATTTCGCTGACGATCCTAATGTCTGAGCAGTTGGTGTTATGGCAAGGCGTTCTGTCGCTGGCAATCATCATGCTGATCAACTTTGCCATTGTTATGGGCCTGAAAAGTATGCGCCGCGGCATGCGTTCTAAAAATCTGCAAAAAGCTTTTGATAAAAATATGGAGCTCCTGCTGCGCATCAACGGCTTCTTTCTGGGAGCTATAGGGGTTGATATGGTGGTGACAGGAATAAGCCATCTTGTTTCACAAGGAGTGGTGCAATAGTGCCCTGTTGTTTTTTATATGTTCTTTTCCTGTCACAACCTTTGTTTAATAATATCCTCAGAGTAAACCAGCCAAAGCGGAATATTAATATCGGTATTGTATAACTCCGTAGGCACACTGCCCAGGCTCAGTGAAGGCAGTGGGTTATTACCCTTCAGACCCAGTACCAGCAGGTTGTGACGGCCTTTTTCCAGGTGCAGGGTAATGCGCTCTGCTATACTTTTATTCGCAGCTCTTACCAGCGTGTAAGGAATACTGGCAATTTCCTGGTGCTTTTTCTGCAGGTCAGAAAATTTTCTTTTTACCACTTCCTCTGCTTTTTTAACAGCCTTTTCCTCCGAGATCAGCGGAAAAAACTGACGTGGGAGGCGGTAGACGTGCATAATCTCCAGTTGAAGGCCTAACTGGTCAGAAAGATTTTTACTTAGCCTGAGCGCGTGGAGGGAAGTATCTGAAAAATCTATGGGCACCAGCACTTTTTGTATATCAAGGCTAGCTGTTTCAGGAAAAACAAGCATGCTGCAAGGTAGTACACGCAACAGTTTTGAGCCAAGGGCCCCGGTGCTTTTGTCGCTCATCTTCTTGCCTAGTATGGTTAGCCCTATATTATAGCGTTTTACCAGGTCGGCAAGAATGACTTCTGTGTTAGGCTCTTCGCTAACGAGTACTTCATGAGCGGTTGCGATGCCAAAATTTTCGGCCACAATATCCCGGATATTACCTTCAATCTCACCTGCCAGGTCAACGTCTCCGTACCATTCCTTAAAATCTTCGCTTAGCTCGTATACTTTAATGTTATGAACAAAATATACTTTACCCACCTCCAGTCGCTCACATAAGGAACGGGTAAAGGCGACCAGCTTCTCGTCTATATCGCTCAGGTCAAGGCAAACCATTAGGGCATCAATCGTAATCATAAAGCATCAGGATTTGGTGGTGTTGGATTATCTTTTCTGGCTCCGGGCAGGCTGGAGTCCTGTTTCTGGGCACGCTTAACCAACATTTCGGCTACGAGCTGCTGGTAGGCTTTTCGCTGTTGTGCCTTGCCTAGTTTTGCTTCTTCTGCGGCTTCCTCGTTCAGGCCGCGGTAAAGGCTGTAACACATGAGTAACAGTATAATGGCAAATGGAAGCCCCGTAATGATAACGGCCGTTTGCAAAGCTTTTAAGCCTCCACCAAGCAAGAGTACTGCGGCCACAGCGCCACCTGCCAGCGCCCAGAAAATACGTATACCCACCGAAGGGTTGGGGTTGCCGCCGGAGGTAAGGCTTACTACCACCAACGAACCAGAGTCGGAGGAGGTCACAAAAAAGCCTGTTACCAGCAGAACGCCTACAACAGACAGAAAGGTGGAGAAGGGTAGCTGTTCAAAGAATATAAACAGGGCAGTAGAAATATCCGCTGCCACTGCATCAGAAATGGCTGTGTTGCCAGCCAGGGTTTCGCGCAATGCCGTACTTCCAAATGCTGTCATCCATAAGAAACACAGAAGAGAAGGGGCAATGAGCACGCCCAATACAAATTCCTTAATGGTTCGGCCTTTGGATACTCTGGCAATAAATATACCTACAAAAGGTGCCCATGATATCCACCAGGCCCAGTAAAATACCGTCCAGGTACCCTGCCAGTTAGTATTAGAGTAAGCTTCATTCCAGAAGGAAAGCTGCATAAAGTTACCTATATAAGAACCTGTGTTCTGAACATAAGAACCAAGGATAAAAACAGTTGGTCCCAGCACCATCACAGCCACAAGCACAAACAAGGCAATGCGGATATTCCATTCACTCAGGATGCGGACCCCTTTATCTACCCCAGTTACTACCGAGACAGTGGCAATACCCGTGATGATGACAATAAGGATGATTTGGGTAGTAATATTGTTCACGATGGCAGGGAAAACATGATTCAGGCCAGCCGCTATTTGTTGCACTCCAAAACCAAGAGAGGTTGCCAGGCCAAAAAGAGTTGCGATGACAGCCAGGGTATCAATGATGTGCCCCACAATACCGTGAATCCGCTCCCCTAAAAAAGGATAGAAGGCTGAGCGCACCGTTAGCGGCAGCTGGCGGTTATAGGTAAAATAGGCCAGTGCTAGCCCCACTAAAGCATAAATAGCCCAGGCGTGCAGCCCCCAGTGCAGAAAAGTAAAATTCATGGCTTGCCGGGCGGCGGCAGGCGTGCCTGGTTCCCCTAATGGAGGGGTTTGAAAGTGGTTGATGGGCTCAGCAATACTCCAGAATAGCAAGCCAATCCCCATGCCCGCGCTGAAAAGCATAGCAAACCAGGCTGATGTAGTGAATTCAGGTTTAGCGGCTTTGCCGCCTAATTTTATTGAACCAAATCGGCTGAAGGCTACAAAAAGGCAGAAGGCTACAAAAAGATTCACGCTGATGATGAAAAGCCAACCCATGTTAGTCGTTATGGCGGCCTGCACCTCACTAAAAATAGCCTCGGCACTTTCCTGAAAAAGGAGTACCAGGCTGATGCTTACCACCAGAAAAATAATGGACGACCAAAATACAGGACCGTTTACTTCCAGTCCCAAAGATTTTTGTGTGTTACTTCCTACTTTACTCATTCATATAATATTAAAGAATCAGAAATAATATCCCATGTTAATGTTAAAGCGCATATGCCATTTTGTGTCGCCCGGCGTGCCTGCGGCAAGGGCATTCGTCCATTCCGGACCTAGCCAGGGCTGGTTGTACCCAAAGGCGGCGTCGGTGTAAATATACATTGGCCCTGCCGTCCATAAGGCGCCCAACACGTTCATGTGGGAGTTCTCAAAATCCCTAATGCGTTTGTTGTAGTAGCCGTAATTATTATAAATGTCTATACCTTGCAGCAGCTTTGTGGCAACAGGAATGTGATAGGAAATGCCTGCCGTATAAATTTCTCCTTTGTTAGCTACATTGTAATTGGCGCCATAGGCACCCATTTCCACAAAGTTTAGTTCAGCTCCCGGGGTATACGCAGGGTTCCTACGGTATAGCATAGCCTGCAGCTTGATATTCCAGGGGCTGTGCTCGGCCTGGTATTCATAATGCATGGCACCAGCATAGCGGGTGCCATTGCGTTCCGTGTCAATGTTGTAAAGAAGTCCGCCCTGCAGCGAAATACCCAAATTATGCGCCAAGCTATCGCCTAACCGCCGCACAGCCTTTAAGTCGACCTGGTTATTTTCTTTGTTGCGCCCGGTAATGTCGTAGGAGTAGCGATTGGGGCTCGGTTCGGCCAGACCAAACATAAACTCCTCAGCATTTTTGTAATATGCTGCCTGCCACTGCCACTGACCTTCATCATGTATGTACTTCACGCCCATGTCGTGGTCGTCTTCAAACCCTACATAATAAGTCATGTTAAAAAACCAGTTGTTGGAGTTATACTGCTGTATACCAAAAGGCACCTGGTGCAGCCCTACCTGTATCTGAGAGTGCTCGGAGAAATCGTATTGGAACCAGCCTTGTTTCAAAAAGGAACCACCAAAGGCCTGGGAGTAATGTCGGAACTCAGCATTCAGTTTAATGCCTTTGAACTCTGCTTCAGCGTTCAGGCGGAAAACATCATAGCCAAAATCCCCGACACGTTCTAACTGATCCTTCTTCCAGGTTGAGAGGTTATAGTTAAAACGAACAGCGCCGCCTAATTTCAAATAAGGTTTATTTTCGGGCTTTTCCTCCGGGTGTTGTGCAGCACAGATTGTCCTGATAAATAAGAAAAGAAAGAGTAAAATTATTCTTATCATGGGCAAAAGCACCAGAAAATTAGTTAATTCCTTTCAATTGGACGTGTTTCGGGCTGAAATGTTGCTTGGAAAATGGCTCTTTACATTTTAGATATATCCAAATTAGATCCACCGGGTTTCACTATATTCTCTTACTAACTACTCTTCGGCGTTCTGCAACTGGAGATCAAATCGCGGTACTCACCTATATACCTACGCTCATGGTAACAATGCCCGACCCCAGATGTGTGATGGTTACCCTTCCGCAAGCTGGAATGTTAAAGGATACAATCTTACTAAGGATCCTAGTTAAACACAATAACCTTGTTATTATGGGAGGTGGAAAGTTTCCTTGTGCTGGAGTGTATGCGGTTGTTACGGAGGAAGGCATAGTTTGTATTGGCGACACGGTGAAACTTTGTTAACTCTAAATGGTTAATTACGAAATATATGGCCGTTTTTAAAAAGTTTTACTGTAAGTGGGCTTTTGAAAAAATTTTATGGTTTAGAATCAGTATAACAGCTCATCCATCAGCTAAAAGAAATAAGGACCGAGTAGTTAAATATTGAATTTATTATCTTCAATCAGCAGCAGGAAGTAATGAAATTCTCATTTTTCTAATGCTACAGGGAGACTTTATGAATCCTCATTTGTGATAATTCAATGTGTAGATTTTAATAAAAGGTACGGCTGTACCACTCATTCACTTAATCAAACACCTTTGATTTTTGCTGAACTAAATAAACTTGATTGGCGATTTTGAAGGGCTTGTTAGTGTTGAAAGTCCGCGATCGTTTGCGCTGAATGAGTTGCAGGGTGCAAATGGTATTATTGATACTTATACTAAGAAGAAAAAAAGCTTTAACTAACAAATTACAGCTTTAACCTTTGCTTCGTTTCGGACTTCGGCTGCACGCGTAACGTTGGTGGCCAAACGGGTAGTTATACTTGCCAAACGCAGCAGGCATAATACCAACAACTGCCAGAGAGCAAATTTGTAAAATGCTGCACGAATCAAAAAGTATTTATACTTTCGTCCACTCATTAAAATTCCCATGGCTGAGAAGGAAGAAGAACTACAACGGTTTGAGGAACTATTTCGGCGTTATTATCCAGGTTTGTGTCAGCGCGTGTGCCGTATCACGCAGAACATGGAGGCGGCTGAGGATATTGTTCAGGAGGTCTTTATACACTTCTGGGACAGTGATCTCCTACAAACCATTGCGCTTCCTGAATCTTACCTTTTTAAAGCGGCGCTGAACAAAGCCTTAAATTATACCACTGGTCAAAAACGGAGAGCCACCCTTGGTGGTCAGTATAGTGCCCAGCAACCGGTTTCCGGTAACAATACAGAACAGGAACTGGAGCTGGCAGAGCTGCAAAAAAAAACTGATGAAGCCATTGCCTCATTGCCGCCCGTCTGCCGCAAAGTTTTCCTGCTGAGCAGGTATGAAGAAATGAGCCACAAAGAAATCGCTGAATTTCTTCAAATTTCGCCTAATACCGTGGACAACCACATCAAAAAGGCTCTCTCCATCCTCAGGAAAGTGCTTTTGAGTTCATTGTTACCACTCGCCCCAATTTATTTTACTTTTTTTCTATAAGCGAATAGCGGTAAACAATTTTTCACTTGTCTTATAAAAGAACGACCTAATCAACTATGTTATGGATATTCATTTCTGGGATTTAGCTGCAAAGCAACTGAACAGCAAGGCCACGCCTGCTGAAGCGGAAGCATTGGAGCGTTGGCGATCATCGGATCCAGAACATGAGGCGCAATACCAGCAACAGTTGCTGCTTTGGCAAGCAACCGTTCCTGCCCCAACAGGAGAAGTAAACACAGATATTTCTTGGCAAAAGGTGAGAAATCGCTTGGCTGCCAAAGAACAGCAGAACGAGGTAAAGGTGATTCCAATGTACAGCAGGTTAATGCGGGTAGCGGCAGCTGTAACGTTGCTAATTGGCATGGCCTGGTTAGCACAGTACCTTTTCTTTCCTTATATGGGCAGGCAGGTGGTAAGCTCCGGTGATAACACGATGTCGGTGCTACTGCCGGACAGCAGCCAGGTATGGCTAAATAAGAGCAGCAAATTGGTCTATAGCAAACAATTTGATGGTGAAACGCGGGAGGTAATATTGGAGGGTGAAGGCTTTTTTGAAGTGAAGCGAAACCCGCAGCGGCCCTTTATTATCCTGACAAAGCGTACCCAGACCCAGGTATTAGGCACTTCTTTTAATTTGCGCGATATAGATTCGGAAGAAACAGCAGAACTAGTTGTGGCGACCGGCAAAGTAGCTTTTGCCAGCGTGAACGGGAAAGGTAAAAAACAGGTGATTGCCGGATATGCTGCCGCACTGGACAAGAAGACTGATAATATTACCGAAATGCCGATACAAGCTGAAAACGTCTGGGCCTGGAAAACAGGCCGATTGGTTTTCAAAAATCAGATGCTAGACCAGGTGATTCAGGATGTGGCGCGCATTTATGGGGTCCGTATCCGGTTGCAAAATGCCGGGTTGGCCAAGTGTCGCTTTACCGCCAGTTTCCAGGATGCAGAGCTGAAAGAAGTATTGGAGATACTCCAGGCATCCCTCCAACTTGACTATCAGATACAGGATAAACTGACTTATACCCTCACCGGAAAAGGCTGCATGTAATAAATATAAACCTATTCTATTTAAGTTAAATGAGTAAACGCTTACTTCTCTTTGGCGTGGTCTGGCTGTTCTGTGCTTTTCCAACGCTGGCCCAAACAAATATTCTTAATCAAAAAGTATCCATTCACCAGGTCAATAGCTCCGTTTCCGAAGTGCTAGAAGCGCTTTCGACCAAGTATAACCTTAGTTTCTCCTACAGCGAAGACCTGGTTCCGCTAAAGGAAAAAATAACTATAAAAGGGGATGGTCTGCCGCTGCACCAGGTACTGGGAATTATATTCAAAGATACCGGTATACGCTATGTGCTAATCGGGAAACAAATTGTGCTGCAACCTGCTTTAAAGTCGAAAGGCAAAAAAATACAGCCAAACCTGAGTGGCTATGTGCGGGATATCTCTTCAGGCGAAGCCCTGGCAGGCACTACACTTTCCATAAGACCGGCTGGTAGCACAACAAATAATTATGGATTTTACAGTCTGCCGCTTTCTGCCGGGGAAGCAATGTTGGAAATAAGGTACCTGGGTTATGCACCCTTGCAAGTGGTATTGCCGGCTGTTTCAAAAGACACCACGATTACCTTTCTGTTACAGCCCACCAGTAGTAACTTAAGCGAAGTGGAGATTTTGTCAGCTAATGTGTCGGACCTGGAACAGGCTAATAAGTTAACCATGCGAGGGGCGGATATCAAACAACTGCCCCGTCTTATGGGAGAAGCAGATGCCGTGAAAGCGCTGCAGTTGATGCCGGGGGTGCAGGGCGGAAAAGAAGGGACCTCTGATCTGATCGTACGCGGGGGCAGTCCGGATCAAAATCTGATCCTGCTCGATGGGGTGCCGGTTTATAACGTATCGCACTTGCTGGGTACTTTTTCAATTTTTAACCCTGATGCTATCCGGAATGTAGAGTTGATAAAGGGCGGCTTCCCGGCTCCTTATGGCGGCAGACTGTCTTCGGTGGTAGATGTGCAACTGAAGGAAGGCAATAACCAGCGCTTTGCGGGGGAAGGTGCCGCAGGGCTTATGTCCTCCAAGTTGCTCCTGGAAGGACCTATCAAAAATGAGAAAACAGCTTTCCTTATTGCTGGCCGCCGCACATATCTGGATTTGCTTGGTGCAGCGGCGGCGGCTTTAAGTGGCGAAAGCATGAGTAAATACCATTTCTATGATCTCAATGCTAAAGTAAACCATACCTTTTCGGCGAAAGACCGGTTGTACCTGAGTGTTTATGCCGGGCAGGATGCCTTTTCTGACAAACAGGAGTTTGGAGATGCTACCGGGATGGAGCAGCAGCGGTTTAACATGCGCTGGGGCAATTCAACCGGCGCACTGCGCTGGAATCATGTTTTTGGTAAACGCCTTTTCAGCAATCTGACCCTGACGCATAGCCGCTATGGTTTCAGTCAAAACTCTGAAAACAAGATTAAACAGAGAGATAAACAAACCCAACGCCTGGTCGATTATGAATCCAGTATTGAGGACTGGGGAGCCAAAGCTGAATTTGATTTTGCGGCAGGCCTGCGACACAGCATCCGGTTCGGGGGAAGCTATACCTTCCATACCTTTCGTCCGGAGCAGACAATATTAAAAACCGATAGCATTACCTTGCTATCTGATTCTTTTTCTGAGATACAGGCGCAGGAATTTTATACTTATGCCGAAGACCGGATTCAGCTGGGAGAGCGGCTACAGGTTACAACAGGGGTGCACCTTTCGGGATTCTCTGTAAATGGCAAAAACTTCTCATCGCTGCAGCCACGCCTGGCCATGGGCTATACTTTCCCCAAAAGCATTAGTGTACGGGCTTCTTATGCTACTATGGCGCAGTACCTGCACTTGCTCAGCAATACTGCTACCGGCACGCCCACCGACATCTGGGCACCTGCCACCGACAAGGTAAAACCGCAGCGCTCCTGGCAGGCAACACTGGGAGCTGCCAAACTGCTCTCCCAAAACCAGCTCGAACTAACCTCTGACTTATATTATAAAGAAATGAAGGATGTGGCGGAGTTTAGAGACGGGGCTGACTTTATCAGCGACTTTCTGCGAAGCGGCCCTGAAACAGATTTCTCTAACTTTGCAGCCCCACCTTACGAAACGCGCATTGCTAGCGGCAGAGGCTGGAGCTATGGTTCAGAATGGATGCTGCGCAAGCGACAAGGCCAAACCACCGGCTGGGTTGGCTATACCTTGTCCTGGTCCTGGCGGCAACTTAATGGCATCAACCACAATCAAAAATACCCTTATACTTACGACAGCCGGCACAGCATTTCGGTTGTAGCCAATCACCAACTTACGCCGAAACTGAGCCTCGGCGGCAGCTGGGTATATCGTACAGGCTATGTTACCACTCTGCCTGCCGCGCATTACAAAGCCTATAATGAACCTGTTGCTAATCCCGGTAGTACTTCGCCACATGTTGCATCAGTGGACTACCTTGGGGAGCGTAATAATTACCGCATGCCCGGCTACCACCGTTTGGATTTAAGCCTGACGCACACTAAAAAGAAATCGTGGGGAGAGCGCAGTTGGAACATTTCCATTTACAATGCCTATAATCGTAAAAATCCTTATTTCATGCAATTGTCCAGCCCCAACCTAAGCACCAGTAGCAGCTCCACACGCCAGTTGTATCAGGTGTCGCTGTTCCCAATTTTACCGTCCTTTAGCTATGGATTTAAATTTTAAAAGAATGAAAGAAATAAAATTAACAATAGCGTTGGTATTTAGCTTATTGCTGTTGGCTGGGTGCGAAACCCTGGTGGAGCTTGATTTGCCAGACCATAAGCCAAGAATAGTTGTGAATGCCGTTTTTAATCCGGATAGTTTGTTTACTGTGGACTTGAGTTCAAGTCAGAGTGTGTTTACGGATCATACTTACACGCCCATTACTGATGCGACCATAAAGGTATACAAGGACGGGCAGTATTTATTTGCTGTTGAGCACAAAGGGAAAGGTATTTACAAGGCTGATCGTAAACCTGAAGCACTAAAACACTATGAACTGCAAGTGAGTGCACCAGGTCACGCATCTATAAAAGCCGCCAGCTATGTGCCAGCAGCTCCATCGGTGCGCGACCTAAAAGCAACCAGAGTACCAGCTACCAATAACCAGTCTGCAGGCATCCAGCTTTCATTCGTGTTAGAAGACGAGCCAGGCCAGGAAAATTATTATTATATACAAGCCTATGCTCCTGATATAAATCCTTTTAATAACCAGGCCTATAACAGGGCAATCCGGATAGAATTTAATAAACCTATAAAATATGAGTTTAACATGGAAAACCGTTGGTTTTTCAGCGATAAGTTGTTTAATGGTCAGAAAATACCTTTAGACTTGTTCTTGGAAACCAACCAGCGGGAAATGCGGCATGTGCAAATAGCTCATATTACGAAAAAATACTACGACTATGTACGCACGCTGGAAAAGCAATCTTAT
Source organism: Adhaeribacter aquaticus DSM 16391 (assembly GCF_000473365.1). Lineage (GTDB taxonomy): Bacteria > Bacteroidota > Bacteroidia > Cytophagales > Hymenobacteraceae > Adhaeribacter > Adhaeribacter aquaticus. The sequence goes on along the minus strand of NZ_KI421517.1, from coordinate 4,261,833 downwards.
AGTGACAATTTTGGGGTAATGCCCATGCCGGTTGCCAATAATATTGAGCAGGGCCTAGGCCTTTTTGCCGGTTACAATTCAGTTACAGTTAAAATTCTGCCTTAGCAGCAATTTGCTCCTCAAAACCACATTTTTATATTTGTAAAATGAGTTCTAAAACTGCAATCAAAATATTGTTATGGTTATTCACTGCTGTAACTATCTTTCATTTTTGTATCTTAATAAAGATCATTCCTTATGAAATTACCTGGGGAGGGCGGCTAAAAAACGATGCTGAAATGTATGTTTTTGAATCACTTTCCTTAACCATCAATATACTTTTAATCTTTACGCTGTTAATTAAAGGGAACTACATAAAACGTATATTTTCAATAAGATTGGTGAATATAATTCTTTGGGCCTTCTTGGTCTTATTTGGGTTAAATACCATCGGAAATTTGTTTGCAACTACCAATTTTGAAAAATTATTTGCCGTACTAACACTTGCTGCTTCCGTTCTGATTTGGATAACTTTAAAAGCTAAAGAACAAACAACTCAACTTAAACACCAATAAATCAAGTTATTAATTAAGATAATAAGTTGCAGGACATTCTATCTAAAATTGAACCTTATACAGCCTTAGATTTTGAATAATAATTGGGAACCAGTACTACTGGTAATTTTGCTGGCCTTTTTAGTATAGATTCTTTCTTTTCCTCTGCCATTAGGCCTTTATTATGAAACCTAAGCAATAGATATTAAGCACCAGAAGCTTTTCCTTTAATCCTTTTAATTCTAAAGGTTTAAAATGAAGTATTTCTGAGAATTGCTTTTTAATAACTCTGGGTTGATTCTTTAGGTAATTAACCTTAAGCTTATAATTAATATAGCCTATCCTTCAAACTTAGTTTAAAATAATCAGTATTAACTTCATTATTTCTGAAGATAATATATGATAAAAATAGGATATCAAGCATCACATGAGCAGTTTAAGCCAAGTGTTCTGTTAGAATATGTAAAGTTAGCGGAGAAGGCAGGTTTTACAGCAGCAAACTCATCCGATCATTTTCATCCCTGGAGCAACACCCAGGGCGAAAGTGGGTTTGCCTGGGCTTGGTTAGGTGCGGCCATGCAAGCTACCAATTTAAGTTTTGGCGTGGTAAATGCCCCCGGTCAGCGGTATCATCCGGCAATAATTGCCCAAGCAGCAGCTACGTTGGCAGAAATGTTCCCGGAACGGTTCTGGATAGCAGTTGGCTCGGGAGAGGCCCTGAATGAATGCATAACCGGAGACAAATTTCCAATAAAAGCAGATAGGAATGCCCGGTTGAAAGAATGTGTTGACATTATGAGGGCTTTATGGGCAGGCGAAACGGTGACTCATAGGGGCTTGGTTACAGTAGAAGAAGCTAAATTATATACGCGCCCTGCGGTAAATCCATTAATTATTGGGGCTGCCGTTACTGCTAAAACCGCAGAATGGATGGGTAGTTGGGTAGATGGGTTAATAACTATTTCGCAACCAAAAGAAGAACAGCAAAAAGTAGTAGATGCTTTCCGGAGAGGAGGCGGAGAAGGTAAACCCATGTATTTAAAGGTTCAACTTTCCTATGATAAAACAGATGAGAAAGCCAAAATGGGCGCTTACGAACAATGGAGGGTAAATGTATTCCAGAGTAATTTGTTAGGCGAACTAAGAACCCCTGAGCAATTTGAAGCGGCTGGTAAGTTTGTAACACCGGATGAAGCAGCACGCATGATTCGGGTTTCTTCAGACCTGGATCAGCAGGCGGCTTGGTTAATGGAAGATTTGGATATGGGGTTTGAACAACTTGTGCTTCACAATATTAACCTGGATCAGGAACAGTTTATTGAAGCCTTTGGCGCCAAAGTGATTCCGCAGCTACTAAAATAAAAATAATCCGGGCCAGTTGAAAATAAATCCATTGTAGGAATTAGATTTCATAACTGGTCCGGATTATTTTACCTAATAGTATGTAAATAATTATTGTGACCAGGAAGTTGGTTCGCGATCCCAGCGGTGAGTTTTTAACTGGGCCAATAATTCTTCTGATAAACCATTGCCATCACTTGTAGCCATGTTTGCCTGTACATTACGGATTTTACGCATACCCGGAATAACAGTGCCTACGTGTTTGTTAGCCAGAATAAAACGTAAAGCTAGTTCGGGCATGGTCATACCAGCCGGAATGAGTGGTCGCAGGGTTTCAGCATGATCTACGCTGGAGTTCAGGTTTTCCGGAACAAAGTACGTACTGCGCCAATCATCAGCTGGGAAGGTAGTTTCTTTGGTAAAGGTACCGGTTAAAGTGCCTTCATCAAATGGTACCCGGGCAATTACCCCAATATCCAACTTTTCGCAGGTTGGAAACAATAAATCTTCTGGTGCCTGATCAAAAATATTGTAAATAACCTGTACCGCGTCTATTAAACCGGTTTTTAAAGTTTCGATGCAGTTATTAGGTTCCCAGCGGTTTACACTAACACCCATGGCCTGGATTTTACCTTCGCGTTTCAGGTCTTCTACTGCACGTTGCCATTCGTCCATAGTAGCCCACTCATCTTCCCAAACGTGGAATTGCTGCAGGTCAATGGTCTCCACACCTAAATTCTTCAGACTTTTCTCGGTATATTCTTTAATATGATCAGCCGGGAAACAATCTTCTAATTTAAAACTCTTACGGGATGGCCAGGTAAAGTTTTTAGGCGGAATTTTGGTGGCCATATAAATCTTTTTACCCGCGTGCCGTTTTTGTAATTGGCCTAATACTTGTTCGCTGCGGCCTTCGCCGTATCCCCAGGCGGTATCAAAAAAGTTACAGCCCTTTTCAATAGATAAGTCCAGGGCTTTTTCATATTCTTCTGCTTCCGAGCCGGTCCAGCCAGCCAGGCCCCACATACCGTAACCAACTTCGCTTACTTCCCAGTTGGTTCGTCCGAATCTTCTGTATTCCATATAGCTTTATTTTGACGTTTATTTTTGCCGAAAGTACAATTAAAATTTTACTTAAAGTAAAAGTTAAAGTTCCGTTTCCAAATTTTGGAATGAATTGTGCATACACCAAAACAGATTAATCATTCTAAAATAAAATATATGAAAGCACCTCAACTAATTGCCTGCTTGGGTCTGGCGCTATCGGTTTTGTTAGTAGCAGGAGAGAGCCGGGCTTCTCATGTAAACCCACATAACCAATCAGTGCAGAAAGATGATCCGAAGGGGAAGTATAAATATTATGCCGCCAGTTCTTTATCCGGTATCCATATTCTCCCAAATAAAGCTTCCGGCACTTTCTTATTAACCTTTGACCAGCACATTTCTGAAATGGGAAGTTTACTCATTAAAGATACATCTGGTAAAGTCATTTATACTGGTTTGGTAAACCCAGGGCCGGGTAATACTGCCCGAACTATGGATGTGGGAAAACTTACGCCTGGCCTTTATACCATAGAAGTAAAAAGCGCTGATACTACCTTCTGGAAAAAAGTACGCATCCGGAAATAAAGTAATTCTGTTTTAAACAATAAAGAAAAGCATTGCGGTACCGCAGTGCTTTTCTTTATTGTTACAGTTAAAATTTCTGCAACTGTTCGTAAAGTTTATGTACCGGTAATCCCATTACATTAAAGTATGAACCCTCTATGTGATCGATGGCAACCATCCCCAACCATTCCTGGGCACCGTAAGCTCCTGCTTTATCGTAGGGCTTATACTTATGAGTATAATAGGTTATCTCTTCCTCACTTAAAGTTTTAAAGTAAACTTTTGTTTGGTCATGAAAGATTATTTTTTTTTCTTTGCTTAAGAGGCATACCCCGGTAAAAACTTCGTGCATCCGCCCTGAAAGAAGCTTTAACATACTAATAGCTTCGTTTTCATCTTCGGGTTTATTTAAAATCTGATCATCTACGCATACAATAGTATCAGCGGTAATAAGTATCTCGTCATCAAGATCGGTTATATAAGCTTCGGCCTTTCGGTTGGCTAAATATTCTGCTACTTGTTCGCGTTTCAGCGTATCCGGAAAATCTTCCGGGACCTCCCGTAAGCGTACTTCATAAGAGAAATCCAGTTTGCTCAATAATTCCTTCCGCCGCGGCGAGTTAGAAGCAAGAATCAACTTCCGATTCAAATTCATGTTGTTTAAGGGTGCTAAAGATTAAACCTGTTATTACTTTAGGATAAAAAAACGTTGATTTTTGAGGTAAGGTGGCCCCACTGGCGCAAACCTGCTTTACTTCTTCTATAGTTACCTCATTAACAATAAAAGCAGCTTTTGCCTGACCATTGTTTACCAGGGTTAAGCATTGGGCAAAATTACGTTCGTATAATATGCCAGGAAAGCTTCTTTGTTTTTCCCGAACCAGGCCTAAGATTTTTTCAAATACAAAAAAATGTAAAACCGTCAGATCTAGTTCTTTTACAATAGCCGGAAAGTTCCAATAGATTTGCTGATGGACATCTGGTTTTAAAGTTAATTTATACGCTCCTACGGCCAGGTATAAACCAAAAGTCCATTTTTTGCCTGCTATTACTTCATTTAATGTACAAGCTTCTTCCTGAGGAGTAATATTAAAATAATTGGTTAAAGCTTTAATCAGCTCCTCCTCCGAAAGTGGCAATTCTTTCAGAACCCGATGGGTGGGCAAGATTTTCAGATCATCCGATTCGGTATTGGTCAGGTACATAAAATGATAATGGTACCCTTCCTTCCCGGTATTCTGCGGGTTGGCTTCCATCATTTTTTTTCGATACCAAAGCGAACTTTCGTACCGGTGGTGCCCATCAGCCAATAATACCTGCTTATCCCGAAGTACCTCTTTGAATAATTTAATTACCCGCGCATCATGAATGACTGAAAGAACATTTCGAATTCCCTGGTAATCTTCTGCTTCATAAAGCGGGGAAACCATGCTCTCGTTCAGGTAAGGTTCTAAAACAAATGCCGGATCTGTATACAAACCATGAGTAGGGCTGGTTTGTAGTAAGGTTTTTGCCAAAAGTTCTTTTTGTTTATTTACGGCGTCCGGAATGGTATTTTCGTGCCGCAGTATAACCTTCTCTGACCAATCGTAAGCTTTGATATGGCAGATAAATCCTTTGCGGCAATATTCTTTTTTAGAACCAGGGAGCCGGAAATACTGGTAAAAACCATAGATGCCGGGCACTATATCCTGTTTTAATATACCAGAACTTTTCCAGGCTTCCAATAAGTTGGCTGCCCTGTTGGCTGCATTGGGCTCTTGTGGTACCGAGAGGTGCAGGCTGTTAAAAGGCTGGTGGTATAAAGCTTGTCGGTGTTTTTCGGATACCACATCAAACAAGGGCGATATAAGGGTATCCTTTTCCCTAGTAAGGGCAGGGGCATAACGCCAACCTTTTATGGGTCTTATTTCAGCCATTTTCCTTTTAAATTTTAGTAGCTTTTAAGGAGCAAGCCGATCTAGTTGCCAGTTAGTATTTTCGTCAGGTCGGGTAAAAACTAACCGGTCGTGCAGTCGGTTCATTCTTCCTTGCCAAAATTCTATAAGCGTAGGTATTACCTCGTAGCCACCCCAGTGTGGCGGACGGGGAATTACTTCGGTATTAGAAAACTGCTGTTCAAAATCATCAATCTTTTGTTCTAAGGCTTCCCGGCTGCTAATAGGCTGACTTTGCGGCGATACCCAAGCGCCTATTTGGCTGCCCCGGGGGCGGCTGTGGTAATAGCTGTCCGACTGGGCAGGTTCCACTTTCCGGACTGTTCCTTCTACTCTTACCTGGCGTTCCAGTTCCGGCCAGAAAAATGTAAGTGCGGCAAAACCGGTTTGGGCTAGTTCCTGGCCTTTGCGGCTGTTATAATTGGTATAAAAAACAAATTTATTATGTTCTAATCCTTTCAATAAAACTACCCGGGCCGATGGTTTTCCTTCCTGATTTACCGTTGATAAAACCATGGCTGTAGGTTCTTCTACCTGGGCTTGTAAGGCCTCATTTAGCCAAACCTGAAACTGCTCCATCGGATCCGGTAAAATGCTCTTTTCTGTTAATTCCTGACGGGTGTATGATTTCCGGATATCGGCTAAGTTAAAAGGTGCAGGCATATATTCTTACTATTTTGTAGCTAAATTAGCAATTAACTATACTTTTAATCTGATATTTTCTGAATAGAGTAAATTTGAGGCAATTTACTGCCTTAAATAAGAAAATTTTATACGAATTCTTTAGCAACATACGTAATAAAAAAAGGTGTTTTTAAATAATTGCCACTTTCATTAATTTATCTCGTAAAGTGGTACTAAACTTAAATCACCTATGTAAAAGGAAAATTAATACGCGATAATGATGAAGACAGTACGAAGCGGTAGTATTTTAATTTCAGAACCTTTCTTAGGTGATCCAAATTTCGAAAGAACTGTGGTGTTGATTTGCCGGCACGATGAGGAGGGAACCTTTGGTTTAGTTTTAAACCGGAAATCGAATCTGAAGCTTTCAGATGTATTGGATATTGAACAAGGTAATGGCGATATGGAATTGAATATTGGTGGCCCAATGCAGTATAACACTCTGCATTATATCCATCAATTAGAAGCCCTACAGGAATCTATTCCTTTAGGCAAATCTGTATTCTGGGGAGGTGATTATGATCAACTGCAGGAAATGTTGGCAGCGGGACAAATAGAGCCAGATGAAATCAGATTTTTCCTGGGGTACTCGGGCTGGTCGCCGGGTCAGTTAGAAGAAGAAATTGAACGGGACTCCTGGATAATAAACAATACTTACACGGATAGATTATTTGATTTAGACCAGGATAAGCTTTGGCGGGAAATTTTAAAACAAATGGGAGGAAAGTATAAAGTTTTAGCTAATTACCCCATAGACCCTAGTTTAAATTAAAATTTTATAATTTAGCAACGACAAACAAAACATAAAGCATCATGCTAGACCCTAATAATAATACAGCGGGTAATAATGGAGCAGAAGAGCAAGGAGGGGAGGAATCACCGCAAAGTATTCTTGAGAAAAGATTAGCAGAAATCAATTCCCGGAGCACTGAAGAAAATAATACTGCCCCAGGTGAAGAAGAAAATTCTGCCGGAGGTATAATAGGAGGCGCTGTTGCCGCTCATGAAGTAATTCCGCCGGTTGCGGCTGTTCCCCTAGTTGGTGATGTTACTGAACCAAATAATCTATCAGGAGCTGAATCTAAACCTGAGCCTTCCGGTGAAGTAGTACTGGAAACAGAGCCTGGTGCCACTCAATTAAATGCCTTGCCTCTTGCGGGGCAGGAGTTAAATGAACCGGGTGGTACGGCCGAGGTAGCACCGATACCAGTAGCTGAGCCTACTGCATCAGCCAAGGAACCAAGTGCTCCTGCTGAAACAACAACACCAGCTGTTGCCGCTACTACTTCTGCTGAAACCGCCATTGCCGAAACAACCGTGAAGGTTGAAACGGGGGATGATGTAAAAAGTGATTTAGTCATAGAGGATGAAGGCGCAGAAGATTTGGTCTCGGAAGCTGACTATAGCCAGCTTCCTATAGATGAGCTGCGGAAGAAATTGCTGGGAGTTTTAAAAACCGCTACCCGCAAAAACTCCCGCCAAATTTTTGATATGCACCGGCAGTACGAAGAAAAACTGGCAACGGAGCGTCATGATGCATTACAGAAGTTTATTGCGGACGGTGCATCCGCTGATGATTTTGAATACCACGCAGGCCCGGCTCATCAGGAATTAGAAAAAGCGTTTCAGTTATTCCGGGAGAATCGTAACCGCGAGCAGCGTCAGGAAGAAGAGCAAAAAATAAAAAATACCCGACGCAAACAAGAATTACTGGAGCAGTTGCGGGAGCTGGTGGAGTCGCCGGAAACCAAGAGCAGTTCTGAAAGAATTAAAGCTATTCAGGCCGAGTGGAAAGCCATAGGGGCGGTGCCTGCCGGAGACGCTCAGCAGTTATGGAACTCGTACCATGCCTTATTAGATATTTTCTACAATAATCGCAGCATCTTTTACGAATTAAAAGAGCTGGACCGCAGGAAAAACTTGCAGCATAAAGTTCAGTTATGTGAAAGGGCTGAAGCCTTAGTAGACAATCCGTCTATTAATACGGCTTTACAGGAATTGCGGCACCTGCACGAAGAGTGGAAAAATGTGGGCCCGGTACCAAACGAATTCCGGGATAGCATCTGGGACCGCTTTATATTAGCCTCTGAAAAAATTCATGCCCGTAAAAAGGATTTTATTACGGAGCGTAAAACCAAGGAACAGGAAAACCTGGTTAAAAAACAGGAATTACTTAACCGAATAGAAGCTTTCCAGGGTTTCCAGACCGATCGGATTAACGATTGGCGCGACAAAACTGATGAAATTCAGAAGTTAAAAGAAGAATGGGATAGCATTGGTTTAGTTCCTAAAGAAAAGGCTGACGAAGTAAATAAACGTTTCTGGAGTAGCTATAAGGGGTTCTTCAATCATAAAAATGCTTTTTTTAAGTCGTTGGATGAGCAAAAAATGCAAAATCTGCGCTTAAAAACCGAATTGTGCGAGGAAGCAGAAAGCTTAAAAGACAGCACTGACTGGGACGAAACGAAAGAGAAACTAATTCAGCTCCAGAAAAAGTGGAAAACCATTGGCCGGGTACCTGATAAATACTCAGATAAGCTGTGGCAACGGTTCCGGGCCGCCTGTAACGAATTTTTCGACCGGAAACAAAATCAGGTGCAGGAGCGGGAAGTCGAGTTAAATCGTCTTAATGCTGAAAAGAGCGCGTATTACGAAAAAGTAACTTCCCGGATAGCTAATATGCAGACACAGCCAGGCTCGCTGGAAGAGTTAGGTGAAATGCGTGCCAAATGGCAGGAGTTTCCGGCCGTGAAAGGAAGTTCTAAATTAGATGAGCGTTTTTATGATTTATTGTTGCAATATGCGGATTCTATTCCAACGCTTTCTAACGAAGAAAAAAATAACCTGGTAGTGGAACTGCAGGTGAACCGCCTGAAGCAGGGGCCTGACGCTTCTCACAAAATTCATCAGAAGGAGCAAAGTATTCGGAAAGATATTGTTCACCTGGAAAATGATATTAGAACTTTGCGTACTAATATTGAATTCTTTGGCCGCTCTAAAAATGCCGATAAATTGCGGGAGGAATATCAGGCTCGGATTGTAGAAGCAGAAGGAAAGATACATCAGTTGCAGCGGCAACTATATGCTTTTAGAAATGCATAATTTTTTTTTGTTGTGAGTATCAGGAGATTAAAGGGATATATTCAAAATAAAGCATACAACCGGTTTGCATTTTAAATTCTAAATACTACTTTTGTATCGCTTTAAGAAAAAGCACTACAAAAGAAGCCTCCATAGCTCAGCTGGTAGAGCAACTGACTTGTAATCAGTAGGTCGTTGGTTCGATTCCGACTGGGGGCTCAATTTGAAAAGCACTTATTTCCAATCGGAGTAAGTGCTTTTTTATTTATACGCTTTTCCAGCAAACTTTTCAAGTGCTTTTCTCCTCATACAAAAGTCAAATCAGTTTTTCTTTATGGACAATTTCGATAATAATTTAGAAATACCGGTTACCTACAAAGGTGAAGAATATTCTTTTCCGGCCAGGGTGGTTATAACTGGTTACACCCATAAAATAGGAGTGGAAGTAGATAATCAACTTATCTTATTTGAGCCGGATGAAGAAAGAAATTACCGGGCAGTTTTAGGCCCCGCCCAGCTTGAAAAAGGCATAAAAGTAGATATAGCATTATTGAAGGCCATTGCAGCTGTAATAGAATCGGTAGTAAAGTAGAATATATAACTTCTACTTATTATGCACCAAAGCAGAAAAAGCTCTTTGTTGATAGCTTAAGACATTCAACAAAGAGCTTTGCTATTTTTTAAATTCAGCTGAAGATTCGGGTAAATGACAAAGAATGACTAATGGGGTTGTTATTGTTTTAAATACGAAGATATAGATGCTGAAATACCTAAAAGAAATTAAACCTTAATCCTCCGGAAAGATTACTGCTGGCATTGGTTATAATTGTGCCAGTTTACTTTTTTAAAGGTAAAGCTGCCTCGGTTAAAAGTTAATGAGTCGAGCGGGTTATCTTTGTTATAAAGCGTGCCAGAGAATGTAGCAGCAATGCCAGGAATAGTGGTACCAGGCAGTGGAATTAACTCATTTACTTGTACATAAAAGTTCTTGGCGTGCGCTTTATTAATGTATTGCTTAAATTTTCCCTCTGGTGTCTTTAATGAAAATATAGCAAAAGATTCAAAATGATCGAGGTAAGAGCCAGCTAGATAATAGATTCCGGGCTTTTGTAGATTTGTTATCTGCATGTTTAAACCGGTTTCGTTTTTAAAGAAAGTTTCTGCCTGTGGATCCTGAAAGGCCGAAAGCGTAAAATAAGGATTTTTGTTTTGCCCGTTAAATGACCACGCTCCTTTAAATTTACAAAGACAATCATCTGTTCCTATTTGGGAAGGCTGCCAGTCTTGCCCGTTTACCAGCATAGCCAATTTATTTAATCGTACTTTTTTGGGTTCTTTTACTGATTCATCCTGTTTACAACCTATTAAAAGCAGAAATACAGAATAGGCCATAATAATCTGGAAAAAATGAGCATAACGTAGCATCTAATAAAATTTAGTAAGATAGAATTTTGTTGTCAGGCTATTTTTTAGCCTTTCCATAGTTGCAATTTCATCAATTCAGGTCGTATAATTTTTTTGATAAAGGTTATTAGATTGTTAAACTTTTAAAGTATAATCATTCTCCTCTAGTAGTAGCAAGCCTTAACTTTGTTTATAACCTTATTAATGAGTTTTCCCTTTTCCAAACCATAAATAGTCTGGTCTAAGAAGAAACATTATTGAGATAGAAATCTTAAGTATTAAAATAAATTTACTGAAAGAATAGATCTATCTGGTTTATTTGGGATTGGCTTTTCTAAATAAGCTTTTTACTTCATATACTTCCGATAAAACCTTTCAACCAGGTAAAATTTTGTTCGTCCAGAACTTATGACTACCATGATCAGCATCTTTCAGGAGGTAACTAAGGCGAGTTTGAGTAAAACCATAAAAATTATTTACTGCAATCAGTATACCCTTCGCTAATTAATACAGGTGCGAAAGAAAAAGGGTTAGGAGGTATAGCCGAAGTAGGTAAGGTTTGATAAGTCTAAAAAGCTTATTGAAGGTTGGGTTTAAAAGAATAAAATCTGGAGATCTCTGACAATACTTAAAATTTTAGAAATGGGTGGCATGGTAAAATATTTGTATATCAGATTGTTAATATTATTTAGTTTCTCCTTTATCAACTTTCGCTTCTAGAATGGCTTCAATATTATCCGGAAGTTCAGAAAGTAAATCATATCCGGTGGCTTTTTCTATGGCATCTACAGTTGTGCGGTATACCCCCCAGTTTGGATTAAGATCATTGTTATTGGGAGTTTTTATAGCAATTACTCTGGTATTGGTATTAATCCTGCTTAAGTCGTTTTCCCCTTCCGGAAGCACTACCAGTACTTTCCAGATTTGCTTGGGTACAGTAATCCTTCCCTGATCTATAGTTTCTGCATAGCCATTACTTCCAGTGCCTCCTTTTCCATAGTTACCCATAATTACATACACTTCAGTACCTCTGCTAACTAACAAACGGGTATAGCTTTCCAGGTTCTCCCAAGTTTCCCTATTATTATTAGGCGCCTGTGGTATCATATTTGTCATCAGAAAAGTGGCAGAGTTATCTTCTACTGACTTTGTTCTATCTCCTGAAGGGGCGTTGTGACCCCGGTCAAATCCGCTACCTGTATAGGCACTCGCCGCAACTCTGTACCACCCAGCTGGTAAAGCATTATCTATCTTAAAATCATCTTGCCGGGGACTATTGCCTAGCCAATGTTTACTTACGTGCCAACTCACCCAATTGGGAATGCCTTTATCTTTATTGTAAGAAAGTACATATTGGTTTTTGGTAATTAAAAAGTTGTTACTGTTACGCAACTCAGCCGTGGCATTACTAGGATTTCCTAAACGGGTATGAACCTCCGGTATAAGGTCAAAAGGTTTTTGAGGAGCATCATCTTTCTGGCAGGCAAACGCCAACAAGTAAATAAAAAATAAATAATATAATCTTATCCGCATGGCTTTAAATAATGGCCGAAGCTAATTGAAATCTAGTTTAGGTTTAGAATAAATTTTTTTTAAATAATAAAGCTAATTTCCTGCCAATGAAAAGAAGTGCTAATTTGATTTAGTTTTATGCTTTTTCTAAATTTAAGGAAAAGTAAATTTAAAAAGTAAAGGTGAAGGATGAGGTTTAATATTTTACTTTTGTTATAACTGGCAATTTTGATTAACCATTTTGGAATTAAAGCTACTGTAGAAGGTTAGATAAAGCCACTAATGAAACTATTCCCAAACAGAGTTTTTATTATTGAGAATAAGATTGGATTTTATATTGAAAGGGTTGTTGGATAGGATTGATAGTTAATAAAAAAAGAAAGGCCACCCGTCTGGCCGCCTTTCTTTTTTTCACCAATGTTTTTACACATGTTTCTATACGTGGTGTTATTTATTAAAGTTTAAAAGAACTTCTTAACACACATTAACATCTAATGGTTTGGATAAAAGTATTAATAAATTCTTACTATTCCTCCTTTACTTCCTCTCCCAAATTTATAGTGTTTTTTAATGGTAACACATTATTTGTCAATATATTAAACTCATATGGAGCTGCTGGAATTTTACAAAAGGATTTAAAAGCAAGAAAAAAATTATTTTGGCGGTATGGATAATACCTGACAGTCCGTTTGGAGGGTGATTATTTGTGGTGCTTTATAGTATTAGTAACTTTTTGATGAAATCTGGTTTAACCACAAATAAAAGCAAGTGAAACAGGTGAGAGACTATAAGCATCAGCATTTTCGGGAGCCATTCCTGTTTACTATATCATTAAATTTTTTCTCGAAAACTAAGAGTACTTTTATATAAGTGGCTAATTATATGTGGTTTTTGATGTTATTATAAACTATTCAATTAATTACCAAACCTCTGTAGCACCTTTAACTATTCCAATAAATAATTTGTTGATTGTCTAGTAATTCATTTCCTTTTAATGCTTCTAAATCTTTACAGGCTTCAACGTGCAATTTCCGGATAATATAGGAATCAACTGCGGCCTCTTTAAGGAGTCCACAAATATTTTCTAATTTAGTAACAGGGGTCAAATCCTTCTGTATTTCCAGTAAAAGCTCAATTTTAGTATGCAGGGGATTTAATTCAGCAAACCGTGCGGAATAAGCTTCAATGGTTTTAAATATTCTTTCAATAATGAAGTTGAAATCTTGGTTGGCAATTTCCCCTAATTTATTGCCGGTAGTTTGGAATTTTTTCATATTATCAACTACTTAAATCTGAAGCAATTATAATAGTAGGAAAGTACCTAAAACTGAGAGCAATAAAAAAAAATTGGAAGTAAATTAAGGAACTAAACCGAAATTTCAGTATTAATTCTGTTACTATAAGTATAATTAAACCTTAGTACCATTAAATTGGATAAGGAGGAAAAACAGCCTAATAAAATTTCAAAAAGGTGAGTGGTTTATCGAATTAATTAAAATCTGGTAATTATTACCAAAAGTTTATAATTTATTAATTGAAATATGATTCAATAAAATTTATTCTAATATTCCTTTTTTAAGGCTGGGGCCTACCTATATTCTGAAAATTTACTTGTTGGAATAAAATTCACTTGATTTATTTTTGAAAATTTTGATTACAACCAAGTCCGTAAACAACAGTTGGTAAAGGAGTAACAGGCATTCATGAGTTACTCCTTTGCTCATTGAATTCCAAAAATCTATTCCCGAATTTAGGAACAATGGTTATAAATCAAATATTCTTTTTTTTCTAAAATAAATCTATAAAAACAAAAAATCTAAAACCATCATATAAAAATTAAGGAAAGTTACTCGGGTGATTTAGAGAAAATGGCTTCTATTTTTTTTCTATTTAAAGGTTTAGAAATATAGCCGGCAATGGGCAATGGCAACGAAAAGGCTTTTTGAATATCTGTAGGGTCTTCGGAACTGGAATAAAAGAATAGTTTTACCTTAGATAAATCTATTTTTGCTTTTTCTAATTCTTCAATCAATTCAAAACCATCTAAATCGGGCATATTTATATCAAGCAGGACCGTTTCGGGTAATATATCTCCCGACAAAGTAACTTCTTTAAACCAATGCAGTGCCTCAATAGATCCTTCCAAAGAAATGACATTACATTCAGGTACCTCATTACTTAAAATTTTTTTTACTAAAAATGTGCTTACCTTGTCATCATCAATAATAAGAAAGGAAGGAGTTTGAGGCATGTAAGAGCGTGTTGTTCATTACAAAATTATATTATAAAAAGGGTAATATTACTTAATTTAGCTGAACCTGATAATTACCCGGTTGAACCAATACAATTCTAAGGTGAGCAATTTTAGTATCGCAATTACCTTAACCATTCATAAATATTAGTTTTAAAATTTGAACTCCGGAATAACAGTTAAGATAAGATAAACCTTAAGAGGAAACTACTACTATCAGGTAAGCAAAATATTTAGGCCTTTTTTAATAATCTTAAGTGTTGTAATTATTAAATAGTTAGCTAAACTTTATTAGTTTTTGCCAACTTATAATATTTTGATAATTAATGTTTTATAGATTTATTTTATTCTCTAATTTATCTAATTAATTCTGCTTTTTTGACCAGCCCATATATATTAAATATATAAAAGTTGCTGTAACTTTATGGAGGCAAGGTATTAAGAGGTCGACCCTTGGGCCCTATTATATATGTAGTTAACCTAGACGTGTTCGGACGTAGAATACTTGGATTTAGGACAATACTATTTCGCCATGGAGGTTTAATGGCCGGCGCAATACCTTTTAAATGCAGAAAATATTATCTTAAAAAAGAAAAAGCTTTTTAGAATTTATTTAGCTTTGTCCCTTAAAAATATCCTATTCTATGGCTTTAAGGGGATGAATGTATAGCCCTGGAGAAATTGGATGAATAAATAATATGATTAAAAAAAATGCTATAACTCTTATTTCTGGAAAATCAGCCGAAACTGATTTAGTAGTTAAGGTTTTAGAGGAAAGTGACCTGGAATTTGATTTAGAGGCAATTGGAAGCCACGAAGTAGGATTAACCACAGCTTTAGCTTTTCATATTCCTGATATTATTATATTTTGCTTCTTAGATTTAGATTTACATGCAGATCAGGTGATCGTTAGCGTTTTAAAATCTGCTTTCAAGGTTCCTCTGATTGTAATAACTAATGCCAAAAAAGAAAAAGAGGCACTAGCTTTAACTAAAAAAGGTGTAACTGATTATCTGTTTTTCGATAGGCTGGACAGGCTTCCTTTTACCATTCAAAAAGAACTGAATGTCTATAAAATCCAACAGGAAAAAAACTATTTAATAAAGCAGCTAAGCCAGAAGGAGCAGCATTCAAATTTAATTTCCGGTCTGGATACAAAAGCTTATTTAGAAGTAAATGAATCACGACTCAGAGCTATTGTTCAATCGCAAACCAATTACCTGATACGGGTAAACCTGGAAGGTAAATATACCTATTGTAATGAAAAATTCATGGTTGATTTTGCCTGGATTTATCCAAATAGTGAAGTGGTCGGTCAGGATTCAATGGTTTCTATTATTCCCTATCATCACCAACGGGTAGTGGAGGCTTCTGAAAAATGTTTAGCTAACCCGGGTACTGTAATTCAAGTTGAAATAGATAAACCAAAAGAAGCCGGAGAAGTAAGAACTACACTTTGGGATTTTGTTTGTATAACGAATCAGGCTGGCGAACCCACCGAAATTCAATGTGTGGGTATAGATATTTCGGACAGGAAAAAAGCGGAGCAGGCACTAAAGGAAAGCAAAATCTTGCACGAATTTGTCTCTAAGGCCACTTCTGATGTTATTTATGATTGGGATTTAGTTTCAGGTAAAATTTATTGGGGTGAAGGGTTTAACACGCTTTTTGGGTATGAGTTAGGAGAAACTACTCCTGATATTAGTTCCTGGTCTAATCAGGTACATCCCGACGACCTCAACCGGGTAACTAAAAGTTTAAATGCTGCAATTAATGGTACTAAGACTAAATGGGAGGATGAGTACAAGTTCAAGAAAGCCAATGGCCAGTATGGTTACATCATGGAAAAAGGCTTTATCATTAGAGATGATAAAAATAAAGCTATTAGAATGGTGGGAGCCATGCAGGATGTTACTGAGAAAAGAAGGTTAGAAGAACTTTTAACTAAAGCCAATTACTTAGCTCAAATTGGCAGTTACGAACTGGATTTGGTCAATAACACTTTATTTTGGTCTGAGATCACTAAAGAAATCCACGAAGTAAAAAAGAATTATAAACCTACACTGGAAGCAGCCCTTAATTTTTATAAACCAGGCACAAATAGAGACTTAATTACTAATGCTGTAAAGACCTGCCTTGAACATGAAACTTCCTTTGATCTGGAACTTCAGATAATAACAGCCAATGGGAATGAAAGGTGGATTAGAGTTATTGGTGAAGTTGAGCAGGAAGAAAATAAAAGTATCCGGTTATATGGTAGTTTCCAGAACATTGATTCCAGAAAAAAAGCGGAGATTGCTGTTTTAGAGGCTTACGAAGATAGAAATAGCATACTGGAAAGTATCGATGACGCTTTTCTGGCAGTAAATAAAGCTGGGAAAGTAACTTATTGGAATAAAAAAGCTGAAACTATTATAGGCCGTTCCAGGCAAGAAGTCTTGCACCAGGATTTTTGGGAGGCCTTTGTTGATGCAATAGATAGTCCTTTCAATACTTTTTATTATAAAGCTTTAACTGATAATAAGGTACAACGTTTTGAGGCCTTTTATAATTTAATAGGAGCTTGGTTGGACGTAAATATTTATCCTTCTGCAAACGGGTTGTCCATTTTTTTTAAAGACGTTACTGAGCGGAAGATGGCAGAAATTCAACTGCTGGAATTAAATGAGAAACTTAAAACCTCTACTGAGGAATTATTGGTATCGAATAAAAGCATGGAACAATTTTCTTTTATTGTTTCACATAATCTCCGAGCTCCGGTAGCCAATTTACTAGGGTTAGCTGAAATGCTAATCCAAGATAATTACCCGGCAGAAATTAAATTAGATATTGTTAAAGGCTTGTTAGAAAATGTCAAGCGATTAGATAATATTATTAGAGATTTGAATGCTATTTTAAAAGTAAAGAAAGAGTTAATGGAGCTAAAGCAGGAGGTAAACCTGCCGGAATTAATCCAAAGCATAGAAGATAGTATTGGAAATTTGGTGGTAAAGGAGCAGGTGCTGATTAAATCCGACTTTTCAGCTGTAAATAACTTATATACCATTAAAAGTTATTTGCATAGTGTTTTCTATAATCTCATCACAAATAGTATCAAATACCGGCAACCTCAATCAACGCCATTTATCCAAATTAAATCAGAAATTTTAAATGGTAAACTGTTTATTCATTTCCAGGATAATGGTTTAGGAATTGATTTAGAGAGGAAAAAGGACCAGGTTTTTGGACTTTATAAACGGTTTCATAAACATGTAGAGGGCAAAGGATTGGGCTTATATATGGTAAAAACGCAGGTAGAAGCTTTAGGAGGCAAGGTATCTATAGAAAGTGAAGTTAACAAAGGAACTAAATTTACAATAGAATTTAAATATCAGGATGTAATGGTTAAGTAAAAGATATTTATTACGCAATTTTCTTAGGTGTTTGGTCTATAAGATTTAAAGTTTAATCAGTCTAGGTTTTAAATTATAAAGAAGGCTTACTTGATATATTTCAATACTTTTCTGATACTTAAATAAATTTATATAGCTATTTGGTTAATTGTCTTTTTCAAGTAAAAAATTTAAATTTGTTTATTTTATTACCAACTAGTAAATTAGACCATGGATGCCTTAAAGGATTATTGGCTACTCATTTTAGCCGTTCTATTTCTACTTTGCGCTTTGGGTTATACCTTTTATAAACTCATAGATTATATTTGGTATGAAATTCAACTTAAAAAGAGAAGACAAGGCAAAAATAATTTAGAAATAAGATCCAACATTCCTACATCTAAAAGAAGAAAAGGCTTTTTTTAATTTAATGAGTTATTGCTTGCAATTACTTCTATTTCCTAAAGGCAATCTGGTTAAATATCCCTGAACCACTAAAAGTAATTGATTATTTATGCTGGGTTAAATTTAATCAGCCAATTACTTTTGCTTTACAATTAATCTCAATTTATATAAGGTGGCCCTTGAAAACTATAACTAATCTGCCTGGTCTTAAGCCTCCTTCCTTACAAATTACATTTCTTCTGCGGCTCCATTGAGCTTTTTAAGTCGTTGCTCTACAACAATAGATGTTTAACAGGTTTAAAATATTTTAAGCTTACTGTGTCCATTAACATACAAAGATTTAAAAGAATTCCGGATAGTATTGAAGCGAAAAATACTTATTGTAAGACTGTTTGATACAGTACCTGAATTTGTACATAAGTAATAGTACTTAACTTTAAGAAATGTTTTTTTACTAAGTAATAATTTTGCAACTTTAGCTAATTAATTAAAATTAAGGGTTTTACAATTGGAAATTCATTTAACTAAATTAAACATGCTATTATAAATTTTATTTAAATTCGTAGGGTTAATAAATAACTATAACACATTTATTTGCTGTACCTAATAATAAAAAGTAGATGAATTTTTACCAAGAATAGTGGTCCGGAAATGAATCCATTATTTATTTTTGATCCATAATTCTTTTGAGTAAAATATCCTTACATTGTTATTTATAATTTAAGTAAACAGGGCAATATGAAAATCTTTCATATTATTTTAGGTCTAGGGTTCTTTTTGATTTTTTGTCTTTCAATTATTACAACTATTTATGTAGGTAAAAATTTGAAAGGTTTAAGAAGAATGATGGATATGCGTTCTAAAAAGAAGTTGATCAAAAAAAATAATTTAAAAGTAAATTAACTTTCAACCAGTATTATTCTCCTTCGCCTAATTATTAGGTATTCTCTTTCACTTTTACTGATTTGAATTATCTCATTTATCTAATCTTTCCTGCTGCAAAATTGTCTTTGGGTTAGGCCTTATTCTAACATCTATAAAGCAAATATTTAATAATTTTCTCCTCCCTTTTATGTACAAACAAAAAAAGGTTAATAATTATCAATTAGGTTTTAAAGAAGTATAGTTGCCGGTTCTAAAAAGACTCTTTTGCTGATGAACTGGTGATATTGAAAACAATTTTTTCTCCTGGTAGTTTGTAGGTTTAAAATTAAAAAATGAGCTTTTATACTTTAGAAAGAATTCAGCGGCTTCCTATTAACCTCGAAACGGCTTGGGATTTTTTTTCCTCACCGCATAATCTAAATCGCATAACTCCTCCTGAAATGAGTATGGAGGTAATTTCTTATTCTGGGTCAGCACAAATGTATGAAGGGCAAATTATTACTTATAATATATCACCTTTTCTCAATTTGAAATTGTTTTGGATGACGGAGATAACTCATGTTAAGGAGAAACAATATTTTGTAGATGAGCAAAGGTTTGGGCCTTATAGCTTTTGGCACCACACCCACTTCTTTAAAGAGGTAGAAGGCGGAGTTGAAATGCGGGATCAAGTACATTACAAATTGCCTTTTGGTTTTTTAGGCCAATTAGTGCATGCTCTGCTGGTTAAAAAGAAGTTAAATAAAATTTTTGATTACAGGTACAAGGTGCTAGATCAGGAATTTGGTAAATTTCTTTAACAAATAAAGGCAGCTAAGCAATGGAATTCTAAAATTGTATTTAATGTAAAAATAAATATTATCTCCATTTTCAATTAAAATAGAAATAACTTAGATTACCAACTAAATAGAAGTGAATGGTTTAAAAAATTAAAAAGCCAGAGATTTTGGAAGCCGAAGATCCTTTTTTACATATTTACCTAGATCCTGAATTAACTTTAATACATCTATCCTGGGTTAGGGAAGTAAATATCCTTGAATTTGAGTCTGGTTTCAGGTACGCAATTAAATTGGTAGAGGAAAATCAGTTTAAATTATGGGTAAATGATTTTTCTTTAATTGATATACCTGATACCACAATTTTATATAATGACCTTTTACCAGCTTTAGTTGAATCTGGATTTAAAAAAGGTACAGCCATCGTACCCAGAGATTCTTCTTATCTGCTTCGGTTCCATCAGTTAAAAAGTCACATATTTGATAGGTATGGGGCAACCCATGATTTTAAAATGGAGGTATTTAGCAATTTAGACCTGGCCTTTATGTGGTTAGGAATTTCAGGATTACCCCATTATACCCAGCAGATAATCCTTTAGCTAAGTTTGTTGCCAGCTAAAGTACCTCGTTGTTGATTTCAATTTCTGCTAATAATGGAAGATGGTCAGAAAAATACCGGCCTTCTTTATGGTCTGTTAAAATAGCGTGTTGCAGTACTTTGAAGAACTTACTTACAAAAATATAGTCAATTTTCCGGGTAATCTGTTCCCTAACAAAAAATCCACTTATTGAGCCGGCGGGTCCCTGGTGTGGAGTTTTCGAGACAAGTTGAGCATCGAACAGACCTGTGTTGGCCACTAATATTTCGTAAGGTTTGGAAGAGGGCAAACTGTTAAAATCACCTGTTAACACCACGGCCGAATTCCCAGCTATTTCCTTGATTTTTTGAGCCAATAATTCAGAACTCTTTTCCCGGGCTACTTTACCCCGGTGGTCGTAATGAGTATTAAAGTGATAAAAAACTACTCCTGTATTTTTGTCCTTAAGTTTACACCAGGAAGCTACCCTTGGCAAGGCTGCGTCCCAACCTTTAGAGCCTGCTCTGGAAGGTTTACGGGAAAACCAAAAAGAACCAGTATCTAAAAGGTCAAAACGACTTTTCCGGTAAAATATGGCACTGAATTCGCCTCTTTTTTTGCCATTATTTCGCCCAACCCCATACCAGCCAAATTCAGGTAACCGAGTTTCTAAATCTTTTATTTGCTTGCTCTTGGCTTCCTGAACTCCAAACAAGTCAGGATGATAGGACATAATTAGCCCGGCTACATTATCCCGGCGAAAATTCCAGTTATTAATTTTATCTTCTTTATTTAGAAAACGAATATTATAAGACATTACCCGAAAAACTTTAGCGTCTGTATTCGGTAATACCTGGCCAATTCCTGTAAATGAATAGAATAATATAAATAATGTGCAAATATACTTCAGTAACATATTTTGTTAATTTCTCAAAATAATCCTTATTATTAACTAATTGCTATTACGTAAAATATAGCGAAAAGTGTACGTATAAGGGTGTTATTAAAAAATTAACATTCTGTTAAGTAATTTGTTGTTCCTTAATCTTGGATTATTTAAAAAATTAACTTTTCATTAGGCTTTTAATTACTTGCACGGTTACTAATAATTGTCCTAAATGGCGCATAGTATGTTCAGCCGCATGAAAAAGCAAGCCAATTTGGGTAGAAGGTAACTTACCCCGACCAACTGCTCTGTATTCGGTTAGGGAAATTTCATTTGTATGCTTAAACTGATGAAGCGCCTTTTCTATTTCTTTATTAAAAGCAGTAAGTAATTCTGTTGTTGTTATTTCGGCAGCTGGTTTTCCCTCTGCCTGTAAGTAGTCCAATTGTTCTTCAGTTAGAACCTTATTTTCAGCATAAGTTAAAAGTCGATCTAGTACGCCCCGCAAGTGTTGTAGATGAAATCCTACTGAAGCCATATTAGCAGGTTTTTCCCATAATAGCTTATCCGGGAAATCATTCATTAGCGCATTTACTTCTTCCTGAGCTTGTAATAAGGCATGGGCAGCCGGTTGCAGAAGGGGAGGAATTTCTGGTAAGGGACCTCTTAACCAAACCTCAGGTTTATTTTCAGTTGCCATATTTAAAATTAGAAATTTACCTAAAGCAGTAATTTCTTTTAAATTAAGTGTTTTGCCGCATCATTATAAAAGAAATAAACTACATACAGGTACTAAATTTCTTCATAAGTATAAATTACTTTTTTTTACCTTTTTTATGCTTCTCAAACTCCTGTACTTCTTTCATCAGGTTTTTTAAATCATAATTCACATCTTGGGTAAAATCCAGTGTCTCTGTTCGGTCGGCTTGAGTAATTTCCAATACTTTGATTGACTTAGTTAAATAGCTTTCAATTTCATCAAGGATTGATTTTTCTTCTGTACTGCAGAAAGAGAGAGCCTGGCCCTTTTGAGTACCGCGGCCAGTACGGCCAACCCGGTGTACATAATTTTCTGCTTGTTCCGGAAGGTCATAGTTTATAACAAAATCTACCAGCGGGATATCAATGCCGCGGGCACTTACATCTGTTGCGATTAAAACTTTAATTTCTCCGCTCTTAAACTGCTTTAGAGCTAGTAACCGGTCTTTTTGTTCTTTATCACCATGAATAGTAACGGTTTGAATACTGGCCCGCTCCATAGCCTTTAGTACCCGTTCTGCCCTAACTTTTGTCCGGACAAATACCAGAATTTTTTTGTCTGGATTTTCCCGGATCATGCGCTCCAGGAAAAACCGCTTGTCATCCATTTCTACAAAGGCAACCGCATGATCAATATTTTTAGCTACCGGATCTTTGGGTGAAACCTGAATACGAATAGCATTGTGCACGAGCGAATAAGCAAGCTTTTTAATGTTTTCATTGATAGTAGCCGAGAAAAACAAGGTTTGTCTGTTCCGGGGCAGGTGCTTCATTAAATCCCGGATATCTTTAATAAACCCTAAGTCCAGCATATGGTCAGCTTCATCCAAAATTAAAATTTCTACCCGGTGTAATTGAAGGTGCCCCTGACTTACCAGATCAAATAACCGACCTGGCGTAGCTACCAGTATATCTACACCTTTTTCCAGTTTTGCTATTTGGGGAGCCTGCTCAACTCCGCCAAACAAGCTAAAGGTTTTTACCCGGGTGTATTTACCTATTTGCTCAAAAACTTCGGTTATTTGAATGGCTAATTCCCTAGTCGGTACCATTACTACGCATTTTATTCCGTCGGGGCGGGCAGCTTTTTGTTTAAGATTATGCAGGTGATGTATCACCGGGATAGCAAAAGCCGCCGTTTTACCTGTACCCGTCTGAGCTATGGCCAAAACATCTTCGCCTTTTAAAATAGCTGGTATCGACTTAAACTGGATATCAGTAGGACGTTTAAAGCCAGCTTCTTCCAGACTTCTTTTAATTTCAGGTACAATTGGGTATTCTTCGAACTTCATGTGCGTATTGTTTTCTTTATCAAAATCAGAAAGGCTGGTAAAGGTACTTATAATTTAAGAATCTACTGTTTTTACGGGCTAGAAAGGATTTGGAAAGGTTTTATTATCTAAATTTTTATTAGCATAAACCAGGGGATTTGAACGATAAAGAAATTGCCCTAAAATAAACGTGTGTTGGTTAAATGGAAAATAAAGAAGGGTATTCCTGCATGTGTAAACTGATTTAATTCTTATGGTACAAAAGAGTTTTTAATTTATAGCTGAATAAAATAGTCCAAGAGATCAAATTATAGGCTTTCTGAGTACAGCCAATGCTGGCGAATTAAATTCTATGGCTGTAAGTACTTGTAATTAAGAGCTGGTAATATTTGATTTAAAATTTTTAAAGTCTTAAAATGGTTTCTTTTGGCTATAAAAGCATTTTTAAAAAATGTTAACTATTCTTTTCCTCGTAAAGTACTTTAATTTTAGATATCCTAATTAAATTGGCCTTTATTTTTAAATAAAAAGACCTGTAATAATGAATATGAACTATGAAATCCGGCATGCCATTGGCCCGCGCGAAGCAAAAGCCATGGATACAGAAAGCCTTAGAAGTAACTTTTTGATTGAAACGGTTTTTGAAGCTGATGTAATAAACCTGTCTTATCTGCATTACGATAGGTTTATAGTGGGTGGTGCCAAACCGGTAAAAGAAACTTTAACCTTGGAAACCATTGATCCCTTAAAGGCACCTTACTTTCTGGAAAGACGCGAGTTAGGCATCATTAACATTGGCGGAAAAGGTACAGTAACGGCAGATGGTGTAGCTTATGAGCTGGATTTTAAAGAAGCTTTGTATTTGGGAAAAGGAACTCAGGAAGTAACCTTTGCCAGCGCAGATGCTCAGAATCCGGCCAAATTTTATTTAAACTCAGCTCCGGCTCATCATGCTTATCCTTCCAAAAAAGTATCTCAAGAGCAGGCGGAAAGGGTACAATTAGGTTCTCAGGAAACTGCAAATGCCCGTACCATTAATAAATTATTAGTGAATAGTGTAGTAGAAACCTGCCAGCTGCAAATGGGTATGACCGAATTACACCCGGGCAGTGTCTGGAATACCATGCCGGCCCACGTACACGACCGCCGGATGGAGGTGTATTTGTATTTTGAGGTGCCAGCAGAGCAGGGGGTTTGTCATTTTTTAGGAGAACCACAGGAAACGCGCCATATCTGGATGCAGAATGACCAGGCTGTAATTTCTCCACCGTGGTCAATCCATTCGGGCTCTGGCACGGCAAACTATACCTTTATATGGGGAATGGCCGGCGAAAACCTGGATTATGGCGATATGGATGTTTGCAAAGTTGCTACACTACGTTAAGGTACGGTTATATGGTATTAAAACAATTTGATTTAACCGGTAAAATTGCCTGGGTAACCGGTGCTACACATGGTTTAGGAATGGCTATGGCCAGAGCATTAGGCGAAGCAGGGGCGACTTTAGTTATAAACGGTAATTCATCTCAGGAAAAAATAGAAGAGGCCCTAAAGCTATACCAAGAAGCCGGACTGCGGGTTCACGGGTTTCGTTGCGATGTAACCAACCAGGGTCAGGTAAGAGAAGCTGTAGCCCGAATTGAACAGGAAATAGGCCCTATTGATATTTTAGTGAATAACGCCGGCATAATAAAACGGATTCCATTAGTAGATATGGAACTGGCTGAATGGCAACAGGTAATAGATGTAGACCTAACTTCACCCTTTATTGTATCGCAGGCTGTAGTGAAAGGCATGATAGAACGAGGTGGCGGTAAAATAATAAATATTTGTTCTATGATGAGTGAGCTTGGCCGGCAAAACGTAGGTGCTTATGCTGCAGCCAAAGGTGGTTTAAAAATGCTTACCAAAAACATGGCCACCGAATGGGCAAAGTATAATATTCAGGTAAACGGTATTGGGCCAGGTTATTTTGCAACCAGCCAGACTGCGCCATTACGGGTGCCTGGCAATGCCTTTAACGAATTTATTATTAACCGTACACCTGCCGGAAAATGGGGCGACCCGGATGAGTTAGGAGGGGCTACCGTTTTTTTGGCTTCCCGGGCTAGTAATTTTGTAAATGGCCAAATTGTTTATGTAGATGGTGGTATTCTGGCTACCATAGGCAAACCCATGGGAGAATAAACAATCAACTAAAATTAAATTGCAAGAACAAAAAGGTCATCAAATTGATGGCCTTTTTTATTTAAGACTTAAACTTTATATAGGGTGTTTTAACTCTTTTTAGTTCAGGAGCCAGTCTTTCCATTTGATGGGTTATTTCATTTAACCGGGCAGGATCCTTTTCCCGTTTTTCTAAGTAAGAAAGAACCGTTAAAAAGTCTTCCTTGTCCTGGTTGGTTAAAGAAGAAACATCAAGTGAACCAAGTCTATTTAAATAATCAACAACCATTATTTATTGAAGCTTTAGGGTGATGGCCTATTGGCAGGTTTATATAATTAACGTAAAAAAAAAACAGGTGTTTTCTAGTACTATAGAAATGTAAAATAATTTACTGGAATAGATCAATTCTTTACCAGGTAGCTTCAGGTTGATTAATGCCAGGATTATTTACCGGTTGCTGATGATTCTTTCAATATATATTAAGGTATATACTTTAACTAATCTTCTCCGTATAAAAAGCAAAAAATTAAAACATAAAATGAAACAACGGGAAGTACAGGCAGAAGATGGTACCAGATGGACTTGTGTACAAGCATACGCAGGATTGAATCATACTGAAGAAAATGAAGAGGCCGCCACAGTAGGTGCAAATGACGACAAAAGAACAGTAGTTTGTACCCCAAGTGGTGGCGCCCAAACTGTAAGATTGGAACTACCTGCCAATTGGGAAGAAGCTTATTCAGATGAAGAGTTATTGCAGGAAATAGAAGCTAATCAAGGATAATAAGAGTAAAAGGACCTTAAGCCAACTTCAACCTCTGCTATCCGTAAATCTAAATAAAACTAAGCAATAACTACCATGGGAATATTTGAAGACGACGACGACGAAAATAAAACACGTAGCACCAAAAATATCTTCGAGAAAGATAAAAGGGAACAAACGAATGGCAATATACCGGATCCAAGTGCCAAGCGCAATGTAGGTCCAAACGGCGACCTGGAAAGAAAAGGTCAAATGGACAGGTTAGAGAATTTACACATTGGCGGTAACGAGGCAACCGGTTATGGTGCCAATGATCCGGATAGTGTAGAATCTATTTCTCAAGGACCTGGTTTTGAAGTTGAAGGTAGCTATGAAGCCGGGGAGGATGGAGCTGTTAATGGAATAAGAAGTGGCGATCAGGAGTTTGGCAGCAAAGAGGTTAAGCCAAACGAAAATGTTTCCGGTTACGAAAATATCTAATCTATACCTTGACTAATAAAAAAGGCTTACTGTTCAGTAAGCCTTTTTTATTTTGTTATTATACCTTATCCTAATTCAGGTCAAAATAAAAATACTTTTATAAATAAGTAGTTATACCGAAAAAGTTTACAGTTTAAATCTGTAACGCCTTCAACTTCTTGCCGTTTAGTAAAAACCATTATTTCAATAATGGATATTTAAAATAAAAAGGTATGGAGTTTAAACAATTGCCGGTACTATACAACGAGCAGGGAGAGCTAAGAAAAGTAGGGTTTGAATTAGAGTTTGCTAATCTAGGAATAGATGAAATAGTAAAAATAATTCTGGACATCTACGGAGGAAGAGTTGAAAAAGAAAATCGGTTTCTCCAAAAAGTTTGCGATACCCGTATTGGAAACTTTTCCGTTGAGTTTGATTTAACCTTACTGACCGAAAAGAAATACATAAAATTTTTTGATTCGTTCAACATCAATTTGCAGGAATATAAATGTGGAGTGGGCACCTTGGAGGATAGTGTTGAGGCTGCTTTGGAAGGTATAGTGGGTAAAATATTTCCATATGAAATAGCTACGCCACCCGTACCGTGTACCGAAATAGCTCAGTTTGAAGAACTCCGGCAGGCGCTGTTCGAACACAACGCCAAAGGAACAGAAGCTTTTCCAACTAATGCTTTTGGAACGCATATAAATATTGAGTTACCTGCAACTGATGCTGAAACTATAATAAGTTATTTAAAAGCATTTGTCTTACTTTATCCTTGGTTGTTGGAAGTGGGCGAAACTGATTTAGCCCGTAAGCTGAGCCCGTTTATTGATCCTTTTCCGGAAGAATACGCCCAGTTGATTTTAGCTCAAAATTATGCTCCGGATCTGGATACATTGGTAGCGGATTACCATAGGTATAATCCTGATAGAAACCGACCCATAGACATGTATCCTTTATTTGCCGCTATAAATCCAGATAAAGTAAATCAATTTCAGGATGTTGGAAAAGTTAAACCTCGTAAAACTTTTCATTACCGTTTACCTAATAGTAGTATATCAAAACCCGATTGGACCTTAGCCCAGGAATGGAATAATTGGGTGGTGGTAGAAGAATTAGCTCATAATCCTGAAAAAATAGAAGCTATAAAAGAAGCTTATTTTAGGTTAAAGCAAGATACCATTCTGGGTTTTGAAGGTAAATGGATAAAACAAATTTCTGCATGGCTTACTTAAAGGAACAAATAAAAATCAATCGGAAACGGCCAACAATAGGGATAACCGGACCTGATAAGGGTGGCGGAGTGGCCTGGTTTTTTACCGCTTTGGGAGTAAGGTTAGCAGGCGGGAAACCAGTAAGAATAACGCCTGGTAAGCCACGTACTGCTGATGGGTTACAAGCCTTGATTATAGGTGGAGGGGCTGATGTGGACCCAGATACGTATCAGAAGCAAAATGTGGTGGAGGAATATTTAGCCCGCACCATTCAAAATAAAAAAATCTCTTTTTGGAGAAGAATTGGGCGGTTCGTTCGCTGGATTTATTATCCGGGGTTATTTCTGGTGCGAAAATTATTTAGCCGTAAAATCAAATGGACCATTGACCGGAACCGGGATCATCTGGAATTTCAACTGCTGAATCAGGCAGTTAAGAAAAATCTGCCGGTTATGGGCATCTGCCGGGGGTCGCAATTATTGAATGTTTATTTTGGCGGAAGCTTGTACCAGGACATAAATTCATTTTACTCGGAAGAACCAAACCCAATCAGTATATTTCCAGTCAAAAAAATAAGAATTAAAAAAGAAAGTAAATTAGCCAATATTTTAGGAGCCGAAAAATTAAAAGTAAATGCCATTCACCACCAGGCTATAAAAGATCCTGGACAAAATATTATAATTGTTGCTAAAGAAGCTAATGGTGTAGTTCAGGCGGTAGAAAACAGTGAATTGCCTTATGTGGTGGGGGTACAATGGCATCCGGAATACCTGCCCCAACGACCAGAACAGCGACGGTTATTTCAGGCATTGGTACATCATGCCAAAAATGTTAATATGCAGATTGAAGAACAAGATATGCGGGAAGCACTTTCTCAACCAAAAGCTCCGCAAATAGTAAAGTTGGAGCAAAAGGAATTATCAGAATTTAAAGCTAGAAAATAAAATCCAAGCGATTTATAAAATCTTATTAAAATTATTCTTATTCAAATTCTAATTAACTTCTAATCAGGGTTTCCTAAACCTGGCACTTTTTTAGCAATCACCAAGAAGCTTATTGTAATAATAAATAAGCTTAAATTCGTTTATACGCTAAATAAAAGGAAACCATTGATGAAATTTAGGCTCTTTACACACTTATTCTTTGCTTTAATTATTGCGCTTGCGGCTGCCAGCTGTCGTACTTCACCCATAGCTCGGTACCCTAATCCGTATCCATCTCCAGGAGGACATTCCAGAGGGTTACCACCAGGCCAAGCTAAAAAAGTGTATGGCCATCAATCGGCGCGGGCTTTTGCACCTGGCCAGCAGAAAAAACATGGTCATTATCATGGCAACGGAAAAGGTAAGGGCAAAAGGAAATAGGTATTTTCTTTAATTACAAAAAGCTCCTTATCCGGAGCTTTTTGTTTAAAATTTATTCTACCTGAAAGAAGTTTTGTAGATAATTATATTCAGGGGATTCCCTAGTTACTAAGCAGGAGCGGGGTATTTATACTTGTAGATTTTAGGTATTAGTGTCGCAGGAAATACATAGGAGTTCTTTCACCAAAACAATCAAAAGGCATCTGGTGTAAAGAAAGCAAAATGTTTATGGCAATTCCTTTTTTAGAGTTAATACAATATATGCCTGCTCTTAACTTTATTTAGCTTATGGCAGCTCTTTTTTCAGTTGATGAGCACAGGTTTTTCACCTGGAATTGGGAGTAGAATTACACGGGAGAGGCTTCTTCCTGGTAAGATTCCAATGGGTTTTTGCCTTTCCAGCTGCCTGTTGCGCCTAATACCTCAAATCGGGCAAATAATTCCTCACTGTACCAATTATCCGTTCGGGTTTTTTTAATTACTTGCTGGTGTTGGGCCGATTTATAGGCGTATTGTATAATATCATTTTCTGTTTTCCAGATACTAAAGGTAGCTTGCCGCACAAAAGGTAACTCCCCTAAACCAACGGCTGCAATTAAGCCTTCAGCCTGTTCAATAGCTTTGCTGGTGGCAGCACCATGTTTCCAAAATGCAGGTATAGCCCGTACATTTATGGAGGCTCTGGTAAGTACAGCAATTGGTTTGGTTAGGTGAGGGGTTGCTTTTGTTACCTGAAATGGATTTACGCCATCCCAAAGGCCATGAGCTTTAATAGGGTTTAATTTTATAGTCCAGGTTTCATTACAATGTTGCTGGTATTCATAAAAGATAGAGGAGTTCTTGAAAAAGTTATCAGCAACTGCTTCCGATTCCCAAACCCCGAACATCCCGTATAAATAAAAATCAGGTTTTATATTAAAAACGCCACCTTTGGGACTGCCTAATAACTTAAAAAATTGAAGGCCCTTCACCTGTTTCAGAAGGGGAGGCATAGTTCCCATTTGGGCCAATCCCCAGCACCAATGGCCTTTTTTTATCCCAAATAAAGTTAACGTTGTAATAGATTGCGCAGACAAGAAGTTTATAATAAACTGTTTAGTAAGAATAAAAATAAAATAAAAACAGGAGAAACTAAGTTCTCCTGTTTGTTTATTTGTCAATACTTAATTTTTCGTTATCACCCGGATGATAGGCTTCACCGGTTAAAATTGCTTTAGCAAACCCTATGGCATGTACTACCGGGCCGGAAGAACTATCCCAGTATTCAGCTGAATTTACAGCTACGCGCAATACAGCCACGTTTGGATCGTCTTTGCCTTCCGGAAACCAAGCTTTAAAGGCTGGATGCCAAAGTTCCTCTATTTTTTTAGGATCTTTACTTACAGTAGCTTTACCTGAAATAGATACATACACATTGCTGCTGTCGTCGGCAAAACTCACATTTACGTGACTATCATTTTTAATTTCGTGGGTTTTGCCGGAAGCATAACCAGTTAGGAATAAGATATCGGTTCCAGAAATCTGTAGGTACCGCATCGGTCGGCTACGCAAGCTGCCATCTTCCTCAATGGTTACCAGCATCCCGTTTTTAATATTTTTTATCTTATCCGCAATTTTCTGCATTTCAGGATTTGCGTTTTTTTCCATAGTTTTAATTAGGTTAATTCCGTAAAAAGTACGCGGCCACTTTACAAAGGTTCTTTCGTAAATCTTTTTACTTGCTGAATAACCTACTCGTGCACTATTTGTTTTGCTTTAAAAACTAAACTTATTGAATTACTTAGCCCATTGTTTTTTATCTGGCAACGATGAAGAATTATTAGTAGGAAATTTTATTGCTGATTCTGTGCGAGGTAGCCAATTACAATTATTTCCGGAACGGATTGCCGCCGGAATTATACTGCACCGCCAGATAGATGCCTTTACAGACAGCCATCCAATAGTTCAGAAGTCCAAAGAGCGCTTACGGCCTTCTTACCGGAAATATGCAGGCGTTATTGCTGATATTTACTACGATCATTTCTTGGCGGCAAATTTTCCGGAGTATTCTTCTGTTCCCTTGCTTACCTATGCACAGCAAGTTTATACTACTATACAAAAGTACCAGTTTATTTTACCTGAGCGGGTACAGTATTTTCTGCCTTACATGGTGCAGCAAAACTGGCTTTTTAATTATGCCAATTTCGAGGGTATTCGCAAATCGCTCACTGGTTTAAGTCGCCGTACCTCCTTTGTTTCAAATATGGAAACGGCAGCTGATGAACTGGAAAATAATTATCCTTTTTACAAAGAAGATTTTAATAAATTTTTTCCTGATTTACAGCAGTTTGTACAACCTAAGTTTTAGAAGAACTTTCTTTATTATTTTTCTTTAAAGCTTCTTATTATTAAATAAAATAAATATATTAAGAAGCTAATTCTTATACCGAATTCCTATATAGTTTACTTGCAAATGCTTTAAACCTTATTAGCTATAATTTTCCTTTTACTAAAACATTTTATACATATGCCCTATATCAAAAATGAAAAGGTTTATGATGTTTGTATAGTGGGCTCAGGAGCCGGAGGGGGAATGGCCGCCAAAGTGCTAACCGAAGGAGGGGCCAATGTAGTGATGCTGGAAGCCGGCCCCATGTTTGATTCGGCCACGAGCGGCAATATGTTTAAATGGCCATACGACTCGCCCAGAAGAGGAGCAGGTACGCACCGGCCTTTCGGGGAATTTGATGCTGCATTTGGAGGCTGGAATATAGAAGGAGAACCCTACACCACCACTACCGGTACTAAGTTTGACTGGTTTCGGTCCAGAATGCTGGGAGGCCGCACGAACCATTGGGGACGAATCTCTTTGCGTTTTGGGCCGCTGGATTTCCGGCGGAAAAGCATCGATGGATTAGGCGACGATTGGCCAATTTCCTATGATGAGTTAAAACCTTATTACGATAAGTTGGATCGGCTGGTAGGAATATTTGGTTCTAAAGAAGGGCTTTATAACGAACCCGATGGTATTTTTATGCCTCCGCCCAAGCCCCGTTGTTATGAGCTTATGGTAAAGAAAGGATGTGATAAATTAGGGATTCCGGTAATTCCTTCCCGGC
Organism: Adhaeribacter aquaticus DSM 16391; assembly: GCF_000473365.1. Classification (GTDB taxonomy): domain Bacteria; phylum Bacteroidota; class Bacteroidia; order Cytophagales; family Hymenobacteraceae; genus Adhaeribacter; species Adhaeribacter aquaticus. The sequence goes on along the minus strand of NZ_KI421517.1, from coordinate 4,229,483 downwards.
TTTCTATTTTAACACAACCTTTAAACGGTCGGCCAGCTTGCCATTACTGTTCCCAATGTAACCGGGGCTGCTCCACCCATTCCAATTTTTCTTCGCCGTCAGTACTTATTCCGCCTGCTTTAAAAACCGGCCGATTAAAAATAGTACCAGGAGCTATGGCACGGGAAGTAATGGTAAATAAAGAAGGATTAGCTACCGGTGTTTCTTATGTAGACGTAAATAGTGGCAAAGAATTTTTAGTGAACGCCAAGATTGTTGTATTGGCGGCCAGTGCCTGTGAATCGGCCAGGTTGTTGTTAAATTCCAGATCAAGTCGGTTCCCGAATGGTCTGGCTAATTCAAGTGATGTGGTAGGCCGTTATTTAACAGATTCTACCGGTACTGATGTAACTGGCTTTTTCCCGCAAATGATGAACAACCACCCGCATAACGAAGATGGGGTAGGTGGCATGCACATGTACATGCCCTGGTGGCTTGAAAATAAAAAATTGGATTTCCCCAGAGGTTACCACATAGAATTTGGTGGCGGACGCCGCATGCCCAGCTATGGTTTTATGGGAGGCTTGCACAATTATAACTCAGCTCAACCCATTGAAGGTAAATACGGGGCTACGCAAAAATTAGACCCAACGCAACTTACCGGAGGTGGCTATGGCCAAAAGCTCAAAGAAGATTACCGACGATTTTACGGCGCCACCATCGGTTTCTCCGGCCGCGGCGAAATGATTGCCCGCCGTGATAATTACTGTGAAATAGACCCCAGCGTAGTAGATAAATATGGTATTCCGGTGTTGCGGTTCAATTTTACCTGGAGCAACTATGAGTACAACCAGGTAAAACACATGCAGCAAACATTCCGGGAAATTATTGATACCCTTGGAGGAGTAGCCTTGTCTAAAATGCCTACCAAAGAAGAAGGCTACGGCATTGCAGCTCCTGGTCGTATTATTCATGAATTAGGTACTACCCGCATGGGCAACGACCCAAAACATTCTGTGCTGAATAGAAACTGCCAGGCCCATGATGTTAAAAACCTGTTTGTTGCCGACGGTGGCCCCTTTGTTTCGCAAGCCGATAAAAATGCCACCTGGACCATTATGGCTTTATCCATGCGTACGTCAGAATTTATAGTAGATCAGAAACGAAAAGGAAATATTTAGAAAGCTTTTAATATGGGAAAGATTAATC
>NZ_KI421517.1:3882000-4228195 GCF_000473365.1 Adhaeribacter aquaticus DSM 16391 | reverse complement strand
TTATCCTTTTTACAAAGAAGATTTTAATAAATTTTTTCCTGATTTACAGCAGTTTGTACAACCTAAGTTTTAGAAGAACTTTCTTTATTATTTTTATATTAAGAAGCTAATTCTTATACCGAATTCCTATATAGTTTACTTGCAAATGCTTTAAACCTTATTAGCTATAATTTTCCTTTTACTAAAACATTTTATACATATGCCCTATATCAAAAATGAAAAGGTTTATGATGTTTGTATAGTGGGCTCAGGAGCCGGAGGGGGAATGGCCGCCAAAGTGCTAACCGAAGGAGGGGCCAATGTAGTGATGCTGGAAGCCGGCCCCATGTTTGATTCGGCCACGAGCGGCAATATGTTTAAATGGCCATACGACTCGCCCAGAAGAGGAGCAGGTACGCACCGGCCTTTCGGGGAATTTGATGCTGCATTTGGAGGCTGGAATATAGAAGGAGAACCCTACACCACCACTACCGGTACTAAGTTTGACTGGTTTCGGTCCAGAATGCTGGGAGGCCGCACGAACCATTGGGGACGAATCTCTTTGCGTTTTGGGCCGCTGGATTTCCGGCGGAAAAGCATCGATGGATTAGGCGACGATTGGCCAATTTCCTATGATGAGTTAAAACCTTATTACGATAAGTTGGATCGGCTGGTAGGAATATTTGGTTCTAAAGAAGGGCTTTATAACGAACCCGATGGTATTTTTATGCCTCCGCCCAAGCCCCGTTGTTATGAGCTTATGGTAAAGAAAGGATGTGATAAATTAGGGATTCCGGTAATTCCTTCCCGGCTTTCTATTTTAACACAACCTTTAAACGGTCGGCCAGCTTGCCATTACTGTTCCCAATGTAACCGGGGCTGCTCCACCCATTCCAATTTTTCTTCGCCGTCAGTACTTATTCCGCCTGCTTTAAAAACCGGCCGATTAAAAATAGTACCAGGAGCTATGGCACGGGAAGTAATGGTAAATAAAGAAGGATTAGCTACCGGTGTTTCTTATGTAGACGTAAATAGTGGCAAAGAATTTTTAGTGAACGCCAAGATTGTTGTATTGGCGGCCAGTGCCTGTGAATCGGCCAGGTTGTTGTTAAATTCCAGATCAAGTCGGTTCCCGAATGGTCTGGCTAATTCAAGTGATGTGGTAGGCCGTTATTTAACAGATTCTACCGGTACTGATGTAACTGGCTTTTTCCCGCAAATGATGAACAACCACCCGCATAACGAAGATGGGGTAGGTGGCATGCACATGTACATGCCCTGGTGGCTTGAAAATAAAAAATTGGATTTCCCCAGAGGTTACCACATAGAATTTGGTGGCGGACGCCGCATGCCCAGCTATGGTTTTATGGGAGGCTTGCACAATTATAACTCAGCTCAACCCATTGAAGGTAAATACGGGGCTACGCAAAAATTAGACCCAACGCAACTTACCGGAGGTGGCTATGGCCAAAAGCTCAAAGAAGATTACCGACGATTTTACGGCGCCACCATCGGTTTCTCCGGCCGCGGCGAAATGATTGCCCGCCGTGATAATTACTGTGAAATAGACCCCAGCGTAGTAGATAAATATGGTATTCCGGTGTTGCGGTTCAATTTTACCTGGAGCAACTATGAGTACAACCAGGTAAAACACATGCAGCAAACATTCCGGGAAATTATTGATACCCTTGGAGGAGTAGCCTTGTCTAAAATGCCTACCAAAGAAGAAGGCTACGGCATTGCAGCTCCTGGTCGTATTATTCATGAATTAGGTACTACCCGCATGGGCAACGACCCAAAACATTCTGTGCTGAATAGAAACTGCCAGGCCCATGATGTTAAAAACCTGTTTGTTGCCGACGGTGGCCCCTTTGTTTCGCAAGCCGATAAAAATGCCACCTGGACCATTATGGCTTTATCCATGCGTACGTCAGAATTTATAGTAGATCAGAAACGAAAAGGAAATATTTAGAAAGCTTTTAATATGGGAAAGATTAATCGCCGTTCATCACTTAAATATTTAGGATTAGGTTCGCTTGCTGCCGGAACGGGTTTAGTTATTCCGGGATGTGAGGACAAAAGAGAAAAGATTGAAACAGGCCATGATAGGCACGGATCAGCCGCTGCAAGCCAGGAGCTAACTACCCAGGAGCAGAAGGACCAGGAAATGATGAAGCAAAAGTTCTTCACCGAGGAAGAGCGAAAAACTGTTAGGGTATTGGCGGATATTATTCTTCCCCGGGATGACCGCTCGGGCAATGCTTCGGATGCCGGGGTACCCGAATTTATAGAATTTATGATGCTGGATCAGCCTAATAAACAAGTACCTATGCGGGGAGGCTTAAAGTGGTTAAATAACCAATGCCTGAAACGGTATGATAAGGCTTTTGTAGAATGCTCGGAGCCACAGCAAACGGAAATATTAGATGCTATTGCCTGGCCTGCCCAAGCCAAGCCCGAAATGAGCCAGGGCGTTGCCTTCTTTAACAGCTTCCGCGATTTGGTAGCTTCCGGGTTTTGGACAAGTAAAATGGGTATTGAAGATTTACAATATATGGGTAATGTGGGCAATCCAAACTGGAACGGTTGCCCGGAAGAAGCCTGTCAAAAACTGGGAGTTAGTAATAGTTAATTTTAGGAAACACTATAACTAACTTTTTTGTCGGCAAAATCTTTATATTTTTCCAATTCTTCTTCAATAAAAACTTTCCATTCTTTTTGTTTTTCTTTTATCAGGCCATGGTTAGTCTCCTGATCATACAGAACCTGTTTTGCCTCCATCTGGCTAAAAACTTCTTTATAAATCTGAGGTAAATTTTCTCGTAAATTTTTAGCTATTCTTTTTTCGGACAGAATTTTGGTGAACATGCGGGCATATACTTCTCCTAGATCAAAATGCAGTTGTTCATGCTCTAGAAGGTTCTGATTATTTATAGCATCCGATTTCATCCAGGACTTGTCTTTTGAAAAACGGTTCTGAATCTCTATAAATACAATATTCTGACTTCCTTCATTTTTATAGGAATAACGGTAACCTATTTGGCCGGTAGTTAAAGCTGCTTTTTGGCCTGCATTAACTTTTTCCGACAGCACCGTAAAGTCAGAAGGTTTCAATACATTTTTACTCCAGATAATAAAGTTAGTATCCTGGCCATAACTGCAGAAACTAGCTAAAAATAAAAAAAAGGTTATGGCTGTTTTTGTTACTATAGTATTCATTTTAAGTAATAAACATTTGATAAATAGAAGGTGTTAAAACGCTTACTTTTAGAATACTATTAAAACAAAAGAGCCGGCAAAATATTGCCGGCTCTTTTGTAATTATTAATTAAATTTTATTACTGCCTAAATTAGTTTAGTGATGGTGACCGCCTTCGCCGTGAACATGGCCATGCGCTATTTCTTCGGCACTGGCTTCTCTTACCTGTAACACTTTACCTTCAAAAAACATTTTCTGGCCAGCCAACGGATGGTTAAAATCCATCGTTACCTCTTGGTCGCCAACATCTACTACACGCCCTTGCATTTGATTTCCTTCGTTATCCGACATAGGAATATAATTGCCTTCCTGTAACATTTCATCATCTATTTTACCATCGATTTCAAAAACGTTTTTAGGAATATTTACTAGTGCATTATTGTCGTAGTCGCCGTAGCCTTCTTCTGCTTCCAGAGCAAAAGAAAAGGATTCGCCTTCGTTTTTGCCATCCAGGTTTTCTTCGAATTTATCAGGCAAGCCGCTCATCCCAAATAAAAAGGTCATGGGATGATCAGCATCGGCTGTTTCTACCAGGGTTTGCTCGCCGTCGTCGTTTAACACTTTAAGCTCGTAGGTGAGCGAAACTACTTTGTTTTTGCTAATTGCTGTCATAACAGTTTTAGGTTTTGAATAGGGCCGATGTGGCGGTTTAGTTCTAAGTTTATTGTTGTAATATACAGGTTAAAAATTATTCAGGATTAATTTACGGGGAAAAATTTATTCCGGTATAACTTTAAACCTTGGTAACTACGAAGGAATATTCAGAACTTCCATTAATTCCCAGGCACTTATGTACGCATTAATACTTTCTGTGTATGCCACAAAATCCCGGTAAAAAGGGTGCTGGGTTAAAGTAGCACTATCACCCACAATTACCAGTTTTTTACGCGCCCGGGTCATGCCCACGTTCATCCGTCTGATATCGCTAAGAAAGCCAATATCTCCGGCGTTGTTGCTGCGCACCATGCTGATGAAGATGATATCCCGTTCCTGTCCCTGGAAACTATCTACTGTGCCTACGGTAAGGAGCCGTTTGGTTTGTAATTCATGCAATGCGGGATTATGCTCCACTTCATCCACCAGATAATTTATCTGAGCCCGGTAGGGTGCTATAATGCCTATCCGGAGCGGATCTGCATCTTCAGCTGGATTATATTCTTTAATTAAGTGCTGCAAATGACGAAGCAATAAATCAGCTTCTTCGGGATTTGCCGTGCTGGCACCTTCGGCAAACGATTTCTCATTATACCCGCAGCCGGCGGTATCGATAAATTCTACCGCTAATCCTTCCGGAAATAAAGGGTTGAAAGCGTGCAAATCAGTGTTAAACACGGTTTCGTGCGCCTCCAATTGGCCGTTATAAAACTGCTGGTTAGAGAATTGCATAATATCCTGATGCATCCGGTACTGGGTCCGTAGCATAACCGCCACATTCTGTTGCCGCTCAATACACTTTTCAAACAAGGTTATTTCCAAGCCCCCTTTTTCCGCTTCCAGTGACTTTACTGTAGGCGGTAATTGGCAATGGTCACCGGCCAAAATTACCCGGTTTGCTCTAGTTATAGGAATCCAGCAGGCTGGCTCCAGGGCTTGTGCCGCTTCATCAATAAAAACCGTATCGTATGTTAAATGCCGGATTACCCGATTGGCCGAGCCAACCAGTGTACAAGTAATTACCTGCACTTTATCCAGTAAATCATCGGTTATGTAACGCTCGATGTTTTCGGCCTCCGCCAAATAACCTCGGCTTTGTTCTTTCAGCATTTTGCGTTGCTCACGTTCCTGCCAGCCAAAGGTGCGCTTAAACTGCGAAGCCATTTCTTTATATTGTTCGGCAGTGCGGCGGAGTTCTTTTACTTCCTGGTAATCTTTGTGCTCCATAATCTGAGCATCCAGGGTATGGTGCAAAAGAATATCCGATACCCGCGATGGATTACCAATCCGAATTACGTTTACGCCCTGAGCGGCGAGCTTCTCCGTTAATAAATCCACGGCTGTATTACTAGGAGCTGTTACCAGTAATCGGCGCTCCTGCTGCAAAGTGCGCAGTATGGCCTGTACCAACGTTGTGGTTTTACCGGTGCCCGGAGGTCCATGAATAATAGCTACATCTTTAGCCGCTTCAATATTCTGAATAGCTTCATTTTGGGAACTGTTCAGATTGGGATCCGGAACAAAATCCTTCCTAGGGTAAAATACAGCTGGTTGAGCACCATACAGGATATTGCGTAACTGCTCCAGGCGGCTATGCGAAGCCTCGGAAACCTTCTTCATCGCAATTTCCATTTCCCGGTAACTCATTTCATCGAAGGTAAGATCGATGCCTAATTTACCATCATCTATCCAATCCGGTAAGTCTTCTTTGGTAGTTGCCAGCGTAAGCTTATTGCGTTTCAGGGTCATGATAACGCCGGAAAGCTGGGCACCCTGATTATTGGGTGTATTGCTGAAAATAGAAGCATTTTTGCCGGTTTGGAATAAATGCATTTGATCGCGACCTCCCTGGCGTTCTATTTCCACCACTACTTTATTGCCAAATCCTATTTCGGTTTTGGTAATAGAAACTGGGTACCAGCACAAGCCGTTCTGTTTTCTTTCCTGAATGGAGCTACGGGTACTTTTAAGTTTATATTGAGCCAGGTCTTCTTCTTGCTCCAGTTTTAATAATTTACTTACTTTATTTAATTCTTCTTGTATCTCGAACATGTAAATTCTGCAATGCCGCTGCAAAATACAATTTTTATTGAAGCGGCTCTATTTAATGAAGGAAAATGAATGGCTTGTTCTATTCACCTTCTGGTACAATAATCTTTACTTTTTATAATACTTTGGGTAGTATTATTTTAAACAAGTTTCTAATCTTTTTAGTTTTAAAATAGCAGTTTATCCACTACGTAAATGCAGATTTAATACCTGAAATATTCGGCTTAACCAGCTTTAAAATTCTAAGGTTAGTAGAATTGAGAAATTGCCTTCTAAATTTAAAAAGGATCTGACTAATAGTAAATTTTAGATAAATCGTTCTCTATTTCAGTTTACCTAATCCTTAATCACTTAAAGAACATTTAGATATATAAAAGGGTAAATAGCTTAATATCTTCGGTTTATAGCAACTGCACTGGTTTAGGTATTAGTACTTTTAAAATAATTAACTTTAGAGGTTCTAAAAGCGTATGTTCAATAAAAGAACTAATACCTTGATTGTTTTAGTGTAGCATGCAGTTGTTTTTAAATAAAAATCAAAGGATTAAACAAAAAGTTAATTTGGTTAAGCCTTTAAAAATTAAACTTAACTCCAGTTTTTTTTGGATTTTAATAATTCTGGCTCTTTTTGTAAATGCTGTTTGGATCTTTTTTATAATTGACAAAGCTGCTTTAAAAGACATTAATACTTCTTTTATTATGCAAGGGGGGCTTCTGATTGTGCTTATTTTTTTCAGCAAATGGTATTACAACAAAAGAGGGAAGAAAATTTGAATCTGAGGTTGTTATTAGGTTTTCCTTCTCCTTTTGCTGGTTTAAACCTTATTAATACGGGTTCTCTTCTTTTTCAGGGAAACCAGGTTGCTCTTTAGAAAGATACAGTACAATAAAAGCATTATACCTAAACCGCCCACTATTACGAGGCGCTTATCTGATTCTAATTTATTATTCTGGGCTTCAGTTAGCTTTTCTTTTAAGGTTTCTATTTCCCGCTGCTTTACCTTCTGAATATTTTTTAAGCTGGCCATTTCTTGTTTTAGATCATAAAAATTTTCCATAGCCACTCTTTTATCATCTACCACCTGGCGTTCTATTTTGTCTTTTTCTACTGTGGTTATGGCTTGCTTTTTCAGACTGGTAACATTTATTTCTTTTATAATTTCAGAATCTTTATTAATGATAGGCTTTAAAGATTCTATTATGTTCAATAAGTCTTTTTTAGATTTTTTGCCCCAAAAGTTATTATTCTGCTTGTTGTAATAATGGTATTGCTGGATCAGATTTTCCCGCTCTTTTAACAATAAGTTTAATTTATCATTCTGGCTCCAACCAGTTAGTCCGTAGATCATAACTCCAACGAGTAGTAAAATTCTTTTCGCCATGTTTTATTTCCGATTTCCTGTTTAAGTATATTCTGCAATATATTCCATTTTAAGCTAAAAAGAATAGAAGCCAAGCACCTGATATTTTTTCTGGTTTAATAGTCATTAATGAGAAGAGTTAGTATTTTTGGTTTCTGAATAATCTCTCTATGCAACAATATTTAGACCTTTTACAACACATTTTAAAAAGCGGAACTAAAAAAGAAGACAGGACCGGTACCGGAACTCTAAGTGTTTTTGGCTACCAGATGCGGTTTGATTTAGCCGCTGGGTTTCCATTAGTAACCACTAAAAAGGTTCATCTGAAATCCATTATTCATGAGTTGTTGTGGTTTTTAAAAGGAGAGACTAATATAAAATATCTTACAGACAACGGTGTATCAATATGGAACGAATGGGCTGATGAGCATGGTAATTTAGGACCTGTTTATGGTTCACAATGGCGGAGTTGGCCTACTCCGGAAGGGGGCCATATCGATCAGATCACCCAGGTAGTAAATCAGCTCAAAAATAACCCGGACTCGCGACGTATTATTGTAAGCGCCTGGAATGTAGCTGAAATTAATAACATGAAATTGCCGCCATGCCATGCGTTTTTCCAATTTTATGTAGCAGATAATAAACTTTCCTGCCAATTGTATCAGCGCAGTGCCGATGTATTTCTAGGTGTGCCTTTTAATATTGCCTCCTATGCTTTGCTTACCATGATGATGGCGCAGGTATGTAATCTCGAATTGGGTGAGTTTATCTGGACAGGTGGCGATACGCATTTGTACCTGAACCACCTGGAGCAAGCAGAACTTCAATTGACCCGGGAACCCCGGCCATTGCCAATCATGGATATGAATCCGGATATATCATCCATTTTTAACTTTTCCTATGAAGATTTTAAGCTACTGAATTACGATCCACATCCGGCTATTAAAGCGCCAGTGGCTGTTTAAGTTTACAATTTTGTATAATATCCAATACCATCTTTCTTATTTTTAGAACAGATGGTATTTTTTTGTTTGTAGTAAAAGAATAAGAATTATTAGTCTTTAGGAAAACCGTTACTTCATGAAGCCGTTACTTTCCCGGTTAATTATTAATTATAAAGTAGTATTAATTTTATTCAGTATTCTGGCAATTTTTGCTTCTGTTCAATCTTATTTAAAACCAGAATCTATCAATATTGGGAATGGCCGGTATTACACGCATTACAATAACTATATTATTTTTAAGCAGTCTTTCTTCCACCTGATCCATTACCAGGACCTATACAAGTTATTTTGGGATGAGCATTGGGATTTGTATAAATACAGCCCTACATTTTCGCTTTTCTTTGGATTTTTTGCTTTGTTACCTGATATAGCGGGAATCATAATCTGGAATTTATTAAATGCCTTTGTTTTATTTTTAGGATTTCGAAGCCTGCCCCAGTTTAATGATAAAGTAAAGGCTCTAATGCTGTTTGCTATGTTCATGGAAGTATTAACTACTCTCCAGAACGAGCAAAGTAACGCCTTAACTGCCGGTTTAGTTATTTGGGCTGTTGGGTTGTTGGAGCGTAAAAACTACCTCTGGGCTACCTTTTGTATTGTTTGCAGTTGTTATATTAAGTTATTTGGTTTAGTAGCTTTTGCCTTGTTTTTGTTTTACCCCAATAAAATTAAACTGACTGCCTATACCATTTTTTGGTTTGTGGTTTTATTTATGCTACCGCTGGTAGTGGTAGATTGGCAGCAACTGATTTTTTTGTATAAAAGCTGGTTACATTTGTTGCAAAACGATCATTCTATTTCCTTAGGCTTTTCTGTAATGGGCTGGTTGGAAACGTGGTTTGGTTTTAACCCTTCCAAAGTTGCTGTTTTATTTTTTGGTGCCGGTTTATTCTGTCTGCCATTTATCCGAATAAAGCATTACCAGGATTATGTTTTCAGGTTATTGGCTCTTGCTTCTGTTTTGATTTGGGTAGTAATTTTTAACCATAAAGCAGAATCGCCTACCTTTATTATTGCTTTAAGTGGGGTTGTTATCTGGTTTTTCAGCCAGGAAAAAACGCTGACCAATAAAGTGCTTTTTACCCTAGCTATACTTTTTACAGAACTGGCCGCTTCCGATCTTTATCCCAGATTTATCCGGAAAACTTTTTTTGAGCCGTATGTGGTAAAGGTGGTGCCGTGTATTTTGATCTGGTGCTGGATTATTTACCAAATGCTTTTCAACTATTATAAACCAAAACTCGAAAAGGTTCTGGATGAATATAAGGCTTTGGAGGTAAATTAACTAACCTGGTTTGTTTTCACTGGTTAGTTAAGATATTAATTAGATTATAATTTTATATAAAGAGGGCTAATTAACTTACGATTTTTATTTTGAATATAGTAAAAGTTTAATTAACTTATCTTGTTCGTATTAAGGTCCTTTTGCTTGAAGCTATATTATAATTTAAAACGGTACTTCTGGGCTTTTACTTTCTTCTTGCCATTAGTATGCTCAGCCCAAACCTCTGAAATAGATAGCTTGTTTCAAGCGGTTGAAAAAACTACCAGCGACTCGGTTCGGGTTGATCTCTTAGCTACTATCAGCAAACTTTATTATTCTTTGGATGGTAAGAAAGCCATAAGCAATGGCGAAAAATCTCTTGGGTTAGCTCAAAAAATTCAATACAAAAAAGGAGAAGCCCAGGCCTTGAATAATATTGGCGGCGCGTATTTTATGTTGGGCGATTTTCCCAAAGCGGCCGGCTACCATTTTAAGGCCTTAAAAATACGTGAAAGTATTAAGGACTCTACTGGTTTATGTGCCAGTTTTGTTAATCTTGGTAACGTCTATAATTATAAGCAGGATACTGCCCAGGCTTTAAGTTTTTATAAAAAAGCTTTAGTAATCTCCACGCAGATTAAGAACAAAAAGTTTATGAGTATGGTCCTGAATAATATCGGGCACCTATACGAAAGAACGCTGCATCCAGATAAAGCTTTAACCTATTACAAGCAATCGTTGCCCATAAAAAGAGAAATAGGCGACGTTACTGGTATTGCCATTAGTTTGAATAATATCGGTGATATCTATCAGGATAAAAAGCTGTACAAGCAGTCATTAGTTTTCTTAAATGAAGCATTGAAAATTTCAACAGAAAATAATGATAACTTAAATAAGTGCTATGCCTTGCGAGGTATATCGCTTGCTTATAATGCTTTAAATATAAATTCTGATCTGGCGCTTAATTATGCCAGGCAAAGTTTTGTTTTAGCCAAGCAACTTGGTTCAAAAGAAGAAATCAAAGAATCGGCCGGGGTACTGCAGGAGGTGTATTTAAACCGGGGAGATTATAAAAATGCTTTAGAATCATATAACCTGTTTAGAATTTACAATGATAGTATATTAACCGAAACCGGGCAGCGGGAAGTAGCCGAAATGCAGGTAAAATACGAAACAGAAAAAAAGAGTAACGAAAACATACGGTTAAGAGCCGAAAAAACTATTCAGGCCAAGGAACTGGAGCGAAAAAATATCCGGTTTTGGTTTATCATATTTGCCTGTCTGGCTTTTGCCGCCTTTGCCTTGATAACATTTTTGAGCCAGATTAGAATTAAACGAATTAATGAGGCTCTGGTAAGTTCCTTTGAAAGGCTTAAACAGCAAAAAGAAGAAATTTCTCTCCAAGCCCAGTTGCTTGTTACCCAAAAAGAAGAACTGGAAAAAATGAACGAGTTAAAGACGAAATTCTTTTCCATAATTTCGCATGATTTACGGAGCCCTTTGGCCTCTCTGATTGGTTTTATTGATTTGCTTGATGGTCAAAAACTTAAAGCCGAGGAGCTCAAGTTATTGATACAACATTTTAAAAAGGAATTGGGTCAGACTACCAATCTTTTAGATAACCTGTTAATCTGGTCCAAAAACCAGATGAGTGGTTTACAACTTTATAAAAACACTTTTTCCTTATATCGGTTAGCCCAACGTAATGTAGATTTATTAATACCTTTAGCGGAAACAAAAGGAATTAAGGTATACAATAATATTGAACCAAAGGAAGTAGCTTTTGCCGATTCTGAAATGATAAATTTTGTTTTGCGGAATTTACTGGCTAATGCTATTAAATTTACTGCAACTGATGGAACTGTAAAAATTACGGCGGCAGGTTTTGGTAATGAGGTATCGGTGGCTGTTTCGGATTCTGGTTGTGGAATTAGTGAGGCTAACAGGAAAAAGTTATTTCGGAACGAATATCACAGTACCCGGGGCACTGCCAATGAAAAAGGAACTGGTTTAGGCCTGGTTTTATGTAAAGAGTTTTTAGATAAAAATAATGGTACCATAAAAGTAGAAAGCGAGGAAGGTAAAGGAAGTACATTTACCTTTACCTTGCCTCGCTTTGCTGAGCAATTAGCTGAAGTGCTTATTTAATTAAGGCATCATATAATACTTCTATGGTATGTAAAGCCTTTCGGCCTGTACCGTCTTTTATTTGGTGCCGACAGCTCGTACCAGAAGCGGCTATAATTATTTCCTCTGGTTGCTTCCGCACCGTTGGGAACAATACTAGTTCGCCTACCGCCATTGATACGTCGTAGTGTTCTTCTTCATACCCAAATGAACCGGCCATGCCACAGCAACCTGACGGAATAATATCTACCGTGTAGTTGGCCGGTAAGGTCAGCATTTTTTGCGTGTGCAGCAGGTTAGATAATGCTTTCTGGTGGCAGTGACCATGCAGTTTAATATGGCGGGTTTCTTGTGTAAACGATTCGGGCTGAATGTTACTTTTAAACCGCTCCATATCAATAAACTCATCAAAAAGCCAGCTGTTAGAAGCTATTTTTTTAGCCGCCGGTAATAAATCATCGCCCACCAAGTCCAGGTATTCATCCCGGAAAGTTAAAATGGCCGACGGCTCAATACCTACCAATGGCGCATCACCAGACACAACGTCTTTCAGCAGTTCCACATTTCGCAGAGCTAATTTTTTTGCATCCCGCATTAAGCCTTTTGATAAATAAGACCGGCCGCTTTCTTCGTGTTTAGGAATGAGTACTTCATAGCCTAGCTTCTCCAGCAGCAATACTGCTTTTATGCCTATTTCTACGTCATTATAATTCGTAAACTCATCGCAGAATAAATTTACAATACCTTTGGTAGGAGTAGGCCGGGTTTCTTTCTGGTGCTTTTTAAACCAAGCCAGTAAGGTGGTTTTATGTAATAAGGGCATGGACCTTTTAGAAGCAAAACCCATTACTTTTTTAGCCAGGTTAGCCGTAAAGTTGGTTTTGAACATGAAGTTGTAAACTCCGGGTGCAATAGATGCTAATTGGTTAGCTTTGGTAACATTGCCAATTATACGGGAACGGAATGGGACGCCATTAGCATCATAATAATGCTGCAGGAATTCGGCTTTTAATTTGGCCACATCCACGTTAGACGGACACTCGGATTTACAGCCTTTACAGGACAAACAAAGATCCATCGCCTCCTTTATTTCTTTGTGGTCGAAGCGGTTTACTTTATCGGAGCGGGTCAGAAATTCCCGCATTACATTTGCCCGGCCACGGGTAGTATCTTTTTCATTGCGGGTAACCATATAACTCGGGCACATGGTACCACCGGTTAAGTGGGTTTTGCGGCAGTCGCCGGAACCGTTACATAATTCTGCGGCGCGTAATATGCCCTGCTCATTCCGGAAATTGAATACGGTATCAAATTCAGGAGTATCCTGGCCCGGTTCGTAGCGCAGGAAGGTGTCCATAGCTGGTGTATTAACAATCTTACCCGGGTTGAATATTTTATCCGGATCCCAGGTGCGCTTTATTTCCTCAACCAGTTTATAGTTTTTCTCACCAATCATGAGCGGAATAAACTCACCCCGCAAGCGGCCATCGCCGTGTTCGCCACTTAACGATCCCCGGTACTTTTTTACCAGGTGGGCAATTTCGGTAGCGATGTGGCGGAATAACCGGTTTCCTTCTTCAGTTTTTAAATCTATAATAGGGCGGAGGTGAATTTCTCCGGAACCTGCGTGGGCATAATGCACACAATATAAGTCATTTGCTTTCAGAATTTCGTTAAATTCCTGGATAAATTCCGGTAAATCCTGTACATCCACAGCTGTATCCTCAATTACCGCCACTGGTTTGGCATCACCCGGAATATTAGATAACAAGCCTAAACCAGCTTTCCGTAAAGTCCAAACCCGTTTGGTATCGGGCCCGGTTACCAGTGGGTAATGGTAACCATAACCGGCTTCTTTTAAATCGGCTATTAGCTCATCTGCTACTTTCTGGATTTCCCCTGCTGTGTTTTTGGCAATTTCTACAACTAAAATGGCCCCCGGATCGCCTTCTACAAAGAAACGGTTTTGGCGCTGCTCAATGTTGGTTTTAGTACACTCTAAAACGTAGTGGTCCATCAGTTCGCAGGCACTTGGATTATGCTTTAAAGCCACCAGGTTAGCACGCAATGCTTCGTCTATGGTGCTGGTATGGATGCACAGCAAACCTATTTCTTTAGGCGGTAGCGGTACTACGTTTAATTTAATTTCGGTTAAGAAAGCCAGGGTTCCTTCGGAGCCGGCTATCAACTTACAAAAATTAAAGTCTTCGGTTTCCGGGGTAAAAGGAGTGGTTTCTAATAATAAATCTACGGCATAGCCGGTATTGCGGCGCTCCACGGTCTTTTTCGGGAATTCCTTTCTTATTTCGGTTTGTACTTCCGGATGCGACAACATGCTTTTTACCGCCTGGTACAAGCGGGTTTCTAAAACCGAAACGGTACCTTCGCCCTGGCATTTAGCCTCAAATTGCTCCGGCGTTAAGCTGGTAAATTCTGTTTCGGAACCATCACTCAAAATTGCTTTTACTGACAATAAGTGTTCGCGCGTACTCCGGTAAACCAATGAATTAGAACCACAGGAGTTATTACCCACCATACCGCCAATCATGGCCCGGTTAGCCGTAGAAGTTTCTGGTCCGAAATATAAGCCGTAAGGCTTCAGGAACAAGTTTAACTCATCGCGAATGACACCTGGCTGTACGCGTACCCAACCTTCGTCCGGGTTTACTTCCAATATCTGGTTAAACGTGCGCGACACATCTACTACAATGCCGTTACCTACTACCTGGCCGGCCAACGATGTACCGGCTGTACGCGGAATTAAGGATGTTTTCTCGCGACGGGCAAAGGCTATCAGTTTTTTTATATCAGCATTCGATTTCGGGAAGGCTACGGCTGTAGGCATTTCCCGGTAAGCAGAAGCATCCGTAGCGTATAAAGTCCGCATGGTGCTGTCAAAATGTAACTCGCCTTCTAATTCACGAGCCAGTTGTTCTAATTTAGTTGTCATCCTATTCTGATAGCTTGCCTTTTTAGAAGGCAAAAAATAATTCATTTAAATCTGTCTGCCATTTATTCCAAACCAGGTAATAAGTTATAGCCAGTAATATCGAACTTATGTTTCCGATGAGGAAATAATCGTTCGATATAGCATGTTGCTTGTCGGCATCCAGGCGTGTTCCAATTTTTAAAGCACCTAATACGGTAAGAGCATGTGGCAATTCATTTACCAGGCACAAATATATAAAAAAGCGTTCGAGCAAGCCTTTTATAATTGCATTTGAGGTATCTAATTTTCGGGTGGATTCACTTTTCTGGGCATCGCGTTCGAACCTTTTCCGGATTAGTTTAAATACAAAGAAGGCTACACATTCGCCTAACAAATAAACAAGTAAGAAGATAAAAAGCTTCACGAATCTTGTGCTCCCGCTAAAAAAAGTAGTTCTCTTGTGGTGAAATATTCCTGCATGCGCAGGGTCTTTTCTTTGCGCCAAAGCAAGGATCGGTCTTTGTTTAGATGCACGGCGACTTTTTTATAATCCAATAGCTGTATAAAAAGAGAAGCTGTTGCTACATCTTTCTGGTTCCAGCCATCTATTATAGAACTGTAAAGAAAAAATAATTTATTGAGAATTTCATCTTTTTTTCCGGCATTGGTACTGGTAAAAAATCTTTCTCCGCGTTTCATTTTAAGCTCTTCCAGGTGGTGCCGAGTATAAGTTAAGCCACTCCCCAACATGCCATAAGCAATTTCTTTATTAATAGGGGTGTCTATTTCCCCGTAGTGGAGCACATATCTTAACTTAAACGTTTTATGTTGCTGAATTATTTGCTCTTCCAGGGCTACTATTAAAGAAATTGCCTCGGCTAATCCCTTAACAATTCCCTGGAATTCATCGCCCAGCGTTATGGTAAGCGGAGAGAGGAGGTTATTTGCATGAGCTTGATTAATGGTTTGTACCACCTGGGCAAAATCCTCCATTAAAGCTTTTCCTTTTTGTTTGCTGCTGTTTTGGATATCAGCCATTAGGATGTAGTGGTTGCTGGGCATTAATATTGCATAATATTTACAACGTAGTAATTTGTTGTTAATATTATGCAACAAATTATAATATTGCAAATAAAATGCAATAAATTAGTTAGCTTACAAACATACTTTGTAATTGCTGCACAAGTTTATGTTGGACATGGAACTGCTTTTTCCCGATTTGGGTAATAACCCGAAGCCCGGTAACATTTGAAGTAAATACAGCCTCTGCACTCATAAGGTCAGGTTGATCATAAAAGCCAACATGAACAGGAATATTTCTTTCCTCACAAGCTTTCAGGATGTTCAGGCGCATAATGCCGGCAATACAACCTGTTTTAAGATCCGGAGTATATAAGGTGCCATTAATAATCCAGAAAATATTGGAAACCAGGCATTCTGAAATATGTCCCTTTTCATCTACCAATATTAGCTCATCTAAACCAGCTTTCTTTTTAGCAATACTGGCTTGCACATAATGTAAAGCATAGGGCCCTTTAAAAAAAGAGAAAGGCGTAAATCGGTTGGGCAATCCATTATAAAAATCAGCACGGGCTATAGTAACAGGCACCGGCTGTTGCGGCTGAACACTAACCAGGTTTTCAACTGCATCAGATTCAGGGGTAAAAAGGCCACCGGCTTTGCGCCAGAACTGAATTTTTACCCTAACAACCTCTGCTACTAAATTATTTTTGTCAATTAAGAGATTAACCTGGGCTTCAAAAAAAGCTGGATCTGCAAGCACATTTGAAAGCTTTAATCCTAAAGCTTCGTGGGCTAGTTCAGACCGTTTTAAATGATCTGTCAGAAATTCAATCCGTCCTTTTTTCCAGATTAAAGTGTCAAAGAAACCGTCGTTATACTGAAAGCTTCGGTTTAAATAGGATAAAGAAAAATCTTCTTCCTGAATGAGTTCTAAATTGTGTAATAAGAACATTAATAAAATAAAATTTACCCGATTGCTTTGGCTTTAAATTAAAAAATCAAGGATGAGAATTTATAATAACTGGTACTTTTTACCTGGCAGCGCTTTTACCACTCCTTTAAACTCTAAACCGAGCAGGAGCGAAGCAACCTGGCTGATAGTAACCTGGGCTTTCCAGCTGATATTATCAATTTGTTCTTCTTTTACTTCCTGCAGTAACTGAATTATTTTAAACTCTTCCGGAGAAAAATCTTCAGGATTATATTTAATAATTTTAGCAGAACCCTGATCAGAGGCTTCCAAATCCCAATTCAGCAGTTCCTCCAGGTCTTTAATCTGGGTATACATCGCGGCCTTATGGGATTTAATTAAATAATTACAACCTTCCGAAAAAGGGGCATTTACTGGCCCAGGTACAGCCAAAACATCTTTGTTATAGCTATGGGCAATATCAGCCGTTATTAAGGTTCCGCCTTTTATAGCAGCTTCTACAATAATGGTGGCATCGGCCATGCCGGCAATAATGCGGTTACGAGCCGGAAAACGAGGTGCGTCGGGCTTAGTGCCAAAGCTGTTCTCTGAAAGCAATCCGCCGTATTGCACCATTTTATCGGCAATTTTGCGGTGTACGGCCGGGTAAATAATATCTAAGCCATTGGCCATAACTCCAACCGTAGCCAATTGGTGCTGCACCGAGGCTCGATGCGCAGCAATATCAATTCCATAGGCTAAACCACTAACCACTAAAACATTGTGTTTAGCTAAATCCTGCACCAATTGCTCCGTAACTTCCTTGCCATAAGCAGTACATTGGCGGGTACCTACAATACTGATAATTTTAGGTTGATTTAAATTAGCGGTGCCTTTGTAATATAAAAGAGTTGGCGCATCGGCAATTTGCTTTAACCGATCTGGGTAAGCTTTATTAGTATAAAATAATAGTTGTACGTTTTCTTTTTCGGCCTGCTTAACAATGCTTTCTGCCTGATTAAGAACAGAATGATTAATTAATGTTTTAAGATGTGTTTGCCCAATGCCCGGAATTTTCTGCAGTTTGCCTGGTGGCGACGTAAATACCTGTTTAGCTGACCCACAGTAACTGATAAGCTGCCGGGTAAGCATATTCCCGATTCCGGGAAGCAAACCAATTGCCACTTCATATACCAAAGCTTCTGTCATTACCAGAATTTAAAAAAGAAAAAGCAAAACTGAATTAAGCATAAGGCTTACCGTTAACCTATCTGATTTTTAATGCCAATTAAAAACTCCCGCACTTTTTCCAGCGATTGAATAATCTCGAATTTGTCTTTGGTTTGCACGCCCTTATTCTTTAGAACTTCGCGGGCACCTTGTATGGTAAAACCTCTTTCTTTAACCAGATGATATACAATACGCAGGTTTTCAATATCTTTGGGTGTAAAGAGCCGGTTGCCTTTTTTGCTTTTCTTAGGGCGTAATACTTCAAATTCTGTCTCCCAAAACCGGATCAAAGAAGGAGCTACTTCAAACATAGCTGCTACCTCGCCAATACTATAATACTGCTTTTCAATATCTTTCTCTTTGAAAGGCATATAACGTTTATATTTAATGAAGCTTACAAAGTGCGCGAGCTACTTTCCAGCATATATTTTAAGTTTAGATTATCGTTTCTTTTTAAAATATGCTACTTTTGCCGGTAGCAGAAAAACCGGAAAGAAAACGAATTGCAAAAATTAGTTTTAATTTCCAGATATCCAATAAAGTCACCTGCAGGATTTATTAATTTTTAGCTTACATGAATTCATCTGAAATAAGGCAGAAATTCCTAGATTTTTTCGCTTCTAAAGGGCACCATATTGTTCCTTCTGCCCCCATTGTGGTAAAAGACGACCCTACGTTAATGTTTACCAATGCGGGTATGAATCAGTTTAAGGATTATTTCTTAGGCAATAAACCTGCCCCGTATGTCAGGGTAGCCGATACCCAAAAATGTTTACGCGTATCGGGCAAGCACAACGACCTGGAAGAAGTAGGTTACGATACCTACCACCACACCATGTTTGAGATGTTGGGTAACTGGAGCTTTGGCGATTATTTTAAAAAAGAAGCACTGCCTTGGGCCTGGGAATTATTAACTAAAGTTTATGGCTTGCCTGAAGACCGGATGTATGTAAGTGTATTCGGCGGTGATGATAAAGATAATTTACCAAAAGACGAGGAAGCTTTCCAGATCTGGAAAAACATATTAGGTGGCGAAGACCGCATTTTATTTGGTTCCAAAAAGGATAACTTCTGGGAAATGGGTGATACTGGTCCGTGCGGCCCTTGTTCAGAAATTCATATAGATTTACGTTCGGACGAAGAACGGGCTAAACAATCTGGCTATGACCTGGTAAATAACGATCATCCGCAGGTAGTAGAAATCTGGAATAACGTATTTATGGAATTTAACCGGTTAGCTGATAGTTCGCTGGTAAAACTACCAGCGCAGCACGTAGATACAGGTATGGGCTTTGAGCGTTTGTGCATGGCTATCCAAGGCAAGCAATCAAACTACGATACCGATGTTTTCCAACCGTTGATCCAGTTTATTGCCGGTGAAGCAGGTTATACTTATGGCTCCGATGAGAAAAAAGATATAGCTACCCGCGTATTAGCCGATCATATCCGGGCTATTGCTTTTGCTATTGCTGATGGTCAGTTGCCATCTAATAATAAAGCAGGTTACGTAATCCGCCGGATTTTACGCCGTGCGGTACGTTATGCTTTTACCTTCTTAGGCTTTAAAAAACCATTCCTGCATAAATTATTTGCTGTATTAGCCGATCAGATGGCCGCTATTTTCCCGGAACTGAAAGCTCAACAAGCTTTTGTAGTACGGGTAATTGAAGAAGAAGAGTTAGGTTTTTTACGGACGCTGGAGAACGGGTTGAAACGCCTTGACAGTTTGCACGATAGATTTGCTGCTAATAATAATATAATTGATGGCAAAACAGCTTTTGAACTGTACGACACCTTTGGTTTTCCGGCGGATTTAACTGCCCTGATTGCCAAAGAAAATAACTTCACGGTAGACGAAGCTGGTTTTGAAAAAGAAATGCAGGAGCAGAAAACTCGTTCCCGCCAAGCTTCACAGGCAGAACAGAGTGATTGGGTAATTGTACACGATGAAGCAGAAACAGCTTTTATTGGTTATGATTATGAAACAGCCCAGTCGCAGATTGTAAAATACCGCCAGGTAAAAACAAAGAACAAAACCGAATACCACATTGTCCTGGACAAAACACCTTTCTATGCTGAAAGCGGTGGCCAGGTGGGTGATACCGGTTATCTGGAAACAGAACTGGATAAGGTACGGGTAATTGATACTAAAAAAGAGAATGACCTGATCATTCACATTACGCTGGAATTACCTTCGGATGTAAATAGTCCAGTTTCAGCCATTGTAGACAATGCTCGTCGTGATTTAATCAAGAAAAACCATTCGGCTACGCACTTATTACACGCGGCTTTAAAAAGAGTTTTGGGAAGCCACGTAAATCAGAAAGGCTCTTTGGTAAATGAGAAATTATTACGTTTCGACTTTTCCCATTTTACCAAAGTGACCGAAACCCAATTACGGGAAGTTGAAAGCATTGTAAACGAACATATCCGGAAAAGTATTCCTTTAAACGAGCAGCGTAACGTACCTATAGATGAGGCAAAAGCAATGGGCGCTATGGCTTTGTTTGGGGAGAAATACGGTGATTTTGTGCGGGTAATTACGTTTGATAAAGAGTATTCAGTGGAGCTTTGCGGCGGTATTCACGTGCCCAATACCGGTGAAATAGGTTTCTTTAAAATTGCTTCTGAAAGTTCGGTAGCTGCCGGGGTACGTCGGATTGAAGCTTATACGGCTATTGCCGCCGAAGAATACGTGCAGGAACAATTAGTACAACTGGAGGAGGTAAAAGAATTAGTTGGTCAGCAAGGTAATCTTTCTAAAAATATAGAGCGTTTACTGGAAGAGAATAACGCGCTTAAAAAGCAACTGGAACAGTTTGAAATAAAGCAACTGGCTGCCCAAAAATATACCTTAATCAGCAAGGCTAAGCAAATAAATACGATTAACCTGATTGCCGAGAGAGCAGAGGTTAGCTCAGCCGATTACCTGAAAAAGCTAGCTTTTGATATCCGGAACACCATGCATGATAATTTGTGCTTAATTTTAACAGCAGAAATTGATGGTAAACCGCAATTAGCAGTAATGCTTTCAGATAACCTGGTTGCCGAAAGAGGTTTAAATGCGGTAACGTTGGTAAAAGAGTTGGCCAAAGAAATAAAGGGTGGCGGCGGTGGCCAAGCCTTTTATGCAACGGCCGGTGGTAAAGATGCCAATGGTTTAGCTAATATTCCGGCAAAAGCGGAGGAACTGGTTTCGCAGGTAGTAAGCGCCTAGTTAAAAAGAAATAGTATTAAATAATATATAAAAAGCTAAGAGCTAAAAGCTGACAGCTAATTATGGATAAAGCAATCTTCGATAAGTATCAACCAATAATCGGGTTAGAGGTTCACGCACAATTATCAACGGTAAGTAAAGCTTTTACAGCTGATACTACCGAGTATGGCTCTATGCCAAATACCAATATTAGTGCTATTACGTTGGGGCATCCGGGCACATTGCCCAAAATGAACAAAAAAGCAGTTGATTACGCTATAAAAATGGGGTTGGCTACTAATTGTTCTATTACCCGCCATAACTATTTCGACCGTAAAAATTACTTCTATCCTGACCTACCAAAGGGTTATCAGATTACCCAGGATAAGACGCCTATTTGTAAGAAAGGCCACGTTGATATTCAGCTAAGCAATGGCCAGGAGAAAACGATTCGCCTGAACCGGATTCATATGGAAGAGGATGCTGGTAAATCAATGCACTTAGCCGGCGAAACCGAAACCTTAATTGATTTAAACCGGGCAGGGGTGCCCCTTATTGAGATTGTATCGGAGCCGGATATTCATAACTCAGAAGAAGCCTATTCTTTCCTGACTGAAATTAAGAAACTGGTGCGTTACCTGGATATTTGTGACGGTAACATGGAAGAAGGTTCTTTACGCTGCGATGCGAACGTTTCGGTTATGTTGAAAGGCGCCGAAAAATTCGGAGTAAAAGTAGAAGTAAAGAACATGAACTCCTTCCGGAATGTGCAACGAGCCATCGACCATGAGATTGAGCGCCAGATTGCCTTACTGGAAGCCGGTGAAACGATTGAATCGGAAACTCGGGGATTTGATGCCAATACCGGAACTACTTCCGGACAGCGGTCGAAAGAAACTTTAAACGATTACCGTTATTTCCCGGAGCCGGATTTAACACCTATGGTTATTTCGGACGAATGGCTGGAACGGATTAAAAGTGAAATGCCAAGTTTGCCGCACGAGCTTTACGCCCGTTTTACCAAAGAGTATGGCTTGCCGGAATATGATGCCAACGTACTTACCGATGCCAAGGAGATAGCAGAATACTTTGATGCCATTTGCCAACACACCAAAAATTACAAAGCTGCTTCTAATTGGGTTATGGGTCAGGTTAAATCGCACCTGAACGAATTAGCGCTTCATGTTTCAGAATTCCCTTTAAAGCCAGCGCAAATTGCCGAATTGATTGCTTTAGTAGATTCAGGTAAAGTAAGTCACTCGGCTGCTTCGCGTAATGTATTTGCTTTCTTGCTGGAGAACCCGACAAAAACAGCTTTAGCTGCGGCCGAAGAATTAAACCTTATTCAAGAATCTGACGATAATGCATTAGGCAGCTTTATCGACCAGGTTTTATCGGCTAATCCGGCTAAAGTAGCCGAATATAAAGCAGGTAAAAGATCTTTGGTAGGAATGTTTATGGGCGAAGTTATGAAACTTACCAAAGGAAAAGCCGATCCGAAAGTGGCAAACAAATTGCTACAGGATAAGCTTAATGCGCTTTAATTTTTAATAAAATGAAAAAACTAGTTTATAGCAGTTTGGTTCTTTTAGCCTCTCTTAGTGCCTGTAATAAAATAGGTTCTAAGAACGGCTCTGGCAAAGATGCCTATACTATTAAAGGTAAATTAGAGAATCAGGCTTCCGGCAATATTTATTTAAGTGAGTTTGAGGAGCAGCAGTTTGTACCGCGCGATACCGCTACAGTAAATAGTGACGGTACCTTTGAGTTTGCGGGAAAGAAAGCTGATTCTGGCTTATACCGTATTGCTCTTACCGACCAAAACATGCTTTTGCTGGTAATAGATTCTAATAATATTGAAGTAGCGGCAGATGCCAAGGATCTGCGGAAAACCGCTAATATTAAAGGGTCGAAGGAGTCTGATCAGTTAAAAACATTATTGAGCAAAATTGACCAGATGCAGAAGAATGCTGCATCCTTACAAAACCGTTTTGTAGCTGCTCAAACAGCTGGCCAGCAAGATTCTTTGCAAATATTGCAGGAGAAGTTTATGGGGCTGCAGGAAAAAAATAACAACGAAATCAAAAGCTTTATCCGGTCCAATCCTAAATCGGTAGTTTCGGCTTTTGCAACCCTTAACGTTCTGAATCCGGAAGCTGATTTTGAGTTTGCGGATAGTATGGCCGTTGCTTTTGAGAAGAATGTGCCGCAGTCGCAATTTACAAAAACGTTAGTAGGTAAGTTAGAATCGTTACGCACCTTATCGGTAGGCAAAAAAGCACCGGATATTTCTTTACCTACGCCCACAGGCGATAAAGTTTCTTTATCTTCTTTACGCGGTAAATATGTATTGATTGATTTTTGGGCTAGTTGGTGCGGTCCTTGCCGCCAGGAAAACCCGAATGTAGTCCGGATGTACAATCAATATAAACCAAAGGGATTTGAGATTTTTGGTGTATCGCTGGATGAGTCGAAAGACAAATGGGTAAAAGCTATTGCTACAGATAAACTTACCTGGCCACATGTTTCAGATTTAAAAGGGTGGCAAAGCAGTGCAGCTGTTATGTATAACATTCAGGCCATTCCTCAAACCATTCTATTGGATAAGGAAGGCGTTATTATTGCTAAAAATCTAAGAGGAAAAGAATTGGAAAATAAATTAGCATCGTTGTTACCATAATACCTTAAGGGTATTTTTACAGGACAAAAAAGCCGTAGCGTCAGCTACGGCTTTTTTGTTGCTACTCCTTAAGATACAAAGCATGAGCAGAAACAGGGATTATTCTTATAACCGCTTCCAAGGGTTAATTCCTTCGGCTTTTAATTTATTATAAAGCAGTATCACGTAAGCTAAATCATAAATAAAGATGCTGATATAAAGTAATTGCAACAGGTACGACTGGGGGAAGTAATTGTAAAACAAAACAGACGGCAGAATAGTACCCAGCATCTTACTTAAACCAATGTACAAAGATTGCCCGGTTGAGCTTCCTCTTTTTAAAAGCATCGAAATAAAAAGGACCGACATTAAAAGATTCTGCCCAAAGGCTGCATAAATGCCAATATACTCATTAAACTCTTTTGACATAAGCATAATGGTTAAGGCCGATAATACCAGCGTAAGCACAAACCATGGGTAAAAAAGGGCTTTAGGCAAGTTACCCGGAAAGCCATTGCGACCATAATAGAAGTACTGGATCAGAATGCCTACATCAAATAATAGCCACGTATAATTAATGTATAGCTGCGGTGCCGGGTGCGGGTATACAAAGGAGAAGATAAATTCCCAGGATAAGTTGGCACATAAAGCGGCTACGGGCATACCGTAATTTTTATCTTTGAAGCCCCGCCTTAAAATTAACAAGTAGGTAATGGTCCAGAATAAACCACTACCAATCATTAATGAATGAGCAAAATCAGGATTAAGTTTAACAGGATTATCGAGCATGAATAATAAATCAGTTTATTCAATTTACAGCAACACTTGTAAAGCTGGTCAGGTTTTAATTAAAATATATACCGAATAGGGCACCAGGGAATAATTTCCTGTTGCAGGGCCTTAAATTCCTGCACTAATTGTGCTTTTAGCTGGTACTGGTAGCGCACATTAATACCTCCAAATTGGCTGCGCTTGGTTTCCTGATTTTCAGGAGTCCAGATTAAACTTTCTGCCTTGGGGTTAATAGCTAAATTGGCCTCGTGCTGCCATTGATTATGGGTAAGAAAGATTACTTCACAACTCATGCGGGCTTTTACTTGCGGATGCACCTCCTGGTTAAGTTTTTCAAATAATTCCCGGTAATCTTGCTGCCAGCCTTCATAAACAATAACCGGTGAAAAATTTAGGTGTACTTCATAACCTGCCTGGTAAAAATCATTTATTGCCGCAATACGTTTCTCAATAGCATCGGTTCGCACATCAACTAATTTGCTTACGGTGGCAGGCATCAGGCTAAATCGTATACGGGTTTTCCCAGCTGGTTCATACGTCAGCAACTCCGGGTTTACAAATTTGGTAGCGAAAGTGGCAAATGCTTTGGGGTGCTTAGCAAAAAAGTCCACCGTCTCTTTTACGCTATCAGATAAAACAGCATCTACCGAAATATCAGAATTACAACCTATATCATAAGTATAAAACTTCGCATGTGTTTGGTTCGGAATCTTAGGCCAGGCTTGTTTCTGCACGTGCTTTTCTACGGCTCCTAAAATTTCCTCAGTATTGGTAAAGAGCGTTATTGGGTTAACGGGTTTATTTCGGTCTACATAGCAGTAAGCACAAGCTCCCATGCAGCCATTTGCCAGGCTGGGGGAAATAAAATCTGAACTACGGCCGCTTTCCCGGCATATTAAGGTTTTTAATTTGCCTAAAACCAGTACATCCGACTTAACCTGAAAATGATTTCCGTCAATAGCCGGAAGGCGGTTATGTTGTTTTATTTCTACATGCTTAGCGTCTACATAGGTTTGTAAAGCTTTGATGCCCCGATCATTCAACGAATCAGGGGTATAAAATATAGTTGATGGTTTAAAAGGCTGCATAGGAAAAGAATTTTTATAACCAGATCAGGAGCCTTTTGTTTAAAGTAAAAAGGCTCCTGGAAAAAGCATAGAAACTAAAAAGGTTAGGTCCAATAAAGAATAGGAGCTTCCGGAAATAAGCTTTTCAATTCTGTATAAAAGAAACTCCGCAACATCTTCATGGTACCGGAATTATATACAAATTTTTTACCCCCGAATTTATTGAACTTCAGGGCCCGGCTGTTTTCATCAAAGTCGATGCTGGTATTAGGGTACCACTCCTGCAATAAGGCTTTAGACCCTGGAGTAAACCGGTGAGTAATTAGCTCAAAGGTAAGATCACAGGGAAAGTCTAAAGCGGCTGCCAATTGGCTTAATAAAGTAGTATATTGTTCTTCCCAATCAGGAATAGCCATGATAGGGGCTATAACAATACCTACTTTATAACCACCACCGCCTAAAGCTTTTGGTAAAGCTAATTTCCGGATGGCTTCTATTCGGGCGGCAATAGAGGCAGTACCACCTTCCATCCGGCGGGAGATAAATTCAGTATTCAGGCTTATTCGGGGTTGGGTATGGCCATTGTGAGGCAAATCCAGTAATTCATCTACTTGGTCGAATTTAGTAACCCAACGAAGGTGCATATTATCCTGCTCGCCAAAGAATCTAATGGCCTCGGCTAAGCTACCAGTTAAATGCTCAATCCCTAAAGGATCGGTGTAACAACTGGCTTCAAAAGTAGATACCTGACCCGGTTTCTGGTAGAGAGGCAAATTGTTCAGGATAGCAGGTAAGTTAGCGAAGGCACGAATTACAGGTGGCCCTTGTAAACTTCCGGCCAGGTAGCAATACTGGCAATGGGCCGGACAACCTTCGGCTAAGTGAAATTGCCAATCGGCGGAGGGCGGAATAGGTTGCAGTTTTAGCGCACTTGCCGGGGCAGTTACAACCGCTAAAGTACTTTTAGCTTTTCGATAGGTTTCCCGCTCATCCGAACCCCGTAGGCCGGTAACCCGGTTTTGTTTTAACTCCTCAATTGGCAAACCTAAGGCTTGAACCCGATCATATACACATCTTCCCCAAGGCTCATCTAAAGCAGCGGGTGTAAAAAGCACTTGCCTGGGCAGCCATAACTTGCCTGAATTTTTATTTTCTTTTACCGAATAACTTTCCTGAACTACTAACATCCTTATTATTTTAAGAAGAAATACCTTTACAAAACAGCCATTCAAAAGCTACAAAAGCCTTAAAAGAGCAGTTATAAATTAAACATATTTTCTGCTTTTATAATTCGATTCTTTAGCTTAAATAGGTGTGATTAAATTGCTGTAAATCAGTTTGTTAATAATTTTTAAATTATTATTTTAGAATTGTTTTGCGGGAAAAAAGATAGAACAATTTAGAAGATTTTATTTCATTGCTTTAAACTTTCGCTGCATAATTTCCTGGACCGGAACATGCTCTATTTTGCTTTCTAACCAGGAAATAATATCCAGGTACAAGAAAGGCCGACGCTCAAAAGGATTAGCTGCAATGGCAATGAGTTTGTTCTTCAATGCAACAAAAGCATCCTTCAATTGATTGGGCGCCATACTATTTAAACTCCTTAAAAAACGGAAAATTTCTACCTGCATTGGCTGTTGGTCATTCATTTTCCCCAAAAACCGGTAAACAGATTTTATTTGGTAATCCAAAGCTTCATCGTCTCCGGCTTCGTAATGGGCAATTAAACTCAGAATGCGGGCAAAACCTTGCAGGTCACTCCGGAGGTTTAAGTGGCTATAATCAATAATCTTATTCAGGTATTCAATACACTTCTGAAAATTGCCGCTGCCAAAATATAAACTGGCTATTTTAAAATAAAACACCAGCAAGCGGTGCGGGTCTAACTGCGGTTGGTACTGTTTTAATCCTGCCAGTATTTCCGGAATGATTTTAACGCCTTCGGTAAACGTACCTTCTAAAAAGAAAATGTTTATTTTGTTGGTGTAGATATGCAGGAAAAGCAGCATCTCTATATTAGGGGTAGATCGTCTGGTACTGTCTGCGGCAAATGCCTCCAGTTTCTGAAGTACCGATTTGAATTTGCTATAATACAGTAGGTTGTAAAGTGAGGCTAATAAATTATGTAAGCCTTTAATGTAGAGCATGGGTTGCTGGTAAATCTGGTCGGAGTTTCCCTCAAACAGATCTACCCATTTTTGGGCAAACCGATAGCAGGCTTTAAAATCCTGGGTTATGTAGTAATACCAAACGTGTATTTGATAATAGTACAACTTTTCGAAGAAACTGGCTTCTTTAATGTCTAACGAAGGCAGATTGGTCTCAAAAAAATTCCGGATAAAATCAAAATCCTCCTGGTTCTTGGCATGGCCCATTTTGATATAGTGACCGTAGAGGCGCAGAGATAAATTAGAAAGCTCATGGACCTTGCTTAGATGCGTAGCCAGGTGCATTGATTCTAATGATAATGCTTCTGCTTTGCCTTCTATGCTCCTGGTAATATACTGCGATTCGATTAATTTTTCGTAATGTATGGCAGCTAAAGCAATATGAGGTAACTCTGCATTGCGCGCAGCAATCTTTATCTTTTCGTATAATTTTAAGCTTTGCCCATACAAACCCTTATTATATAAAACCCGGGCCTGGTCTAGTTGTTCATGTAATTGAATATCTACATTTTGGTTGGCATGGTATTGACGCAAACTGGAAAGTAAATGTTTATACAAGTTTGCCTTGATATTAGCCAACTGTACTTTCTTAATAACCGGTATTTTATTTAAAATTTCCTGTTCATTATATTTTTCCTGATTTTCTAAAACATCAAACAATTGCAGGAATTTTAATTCTTCTTTTGCCCCATGGTGACTGTTATATAACCGGAAATGCCTTTTTTCGGAGCGGGTTAATGTCTTTATTAATTGAAAAACGGCGTCTGTATTTTGATTAGGCATTGTATAGTTTTGCTATCCAAAATGCTGATTATTAATATTTTATTATTAATAAATGTGCGTTAGAAATAGGTGGCTTTTGTAAAATTGATTTTTTTGGCCATTGTATTACATACATATTTGACCCTGATTAAAAAGAAAATTTTTAACTCAATAATCAAATAAACTATGAAGACTGAGAAAATACAAATTTTTGACACTACTCTTCGCGATGGCGAACAGGTGCCAGGCTGCCAGCTTAACGTTCAGGAAAAACTTGTTATTGCTGAGCAATTGGAGCTATTAGGGGTAGATGTTATAGAAGCAGGTTTTCCTATTTCCAGTCCCGGTGATTTTGAAGCAGTTAAAAGTATTTCGGCGTTAGTAAAGGATGCTACAGTTTGCGGCTTAACTCGTGCCGTAGAAAAAGATATACATGTAGCGGCAGATGCGCTAAGATTGGCCAGAAAGCCAAGAATTCATACCGGTATAGGTACTTCTGAGCTGCACATAAAATATAAATTAAACTCTACTCCAGAAAAAATAATTGAACGGGCCGTAGCAGCAGTTTCTTTAGCAAAAAGCTTTGTAGAAGATGTGGAATTTTACGCCGAAGATGCCGGCCGTACAGATAATGCTTTTTTGGCGCGAGTCTGCGAAGCTGCGGTAAAAGCTGGGGCAACTGTTTTAAACATTCCCGATACCACCGGCTACTGTTTGCCTGATGAATACGGGGCTAAAATAAAATATTTAGTGGATCATGTTCGGGGCATAGAGAATGTAACGCTTTCTACTCACTGCCATAATGATTTAGGTTTGGCTACGGCCAATTCTATTGCCGGAGTACGAAATGGGGCCCGGCAAATAGAATGTACTATTAACGGTATTGGGGAACGAGCTGGTAATACTGCCCTGGAAGAAGTAGTAATGATTATGCGCCAGCATCCGTACCTGAACCTGGATACCAATATTAATACCCGGTTATTAACTCAAACCTCCCAAATGGTAGCGGAGATGATGCACATGACCGTTCAGCCTAATAAAGCAATTGTAGGCGCTAATGCTTTTGCTCATTCAAGTGGCATTCACCAGGACGGTATCATTAAATTCAGGGAAACCTACGAAATCATTGATCCGAAAGAAGTAGGCGTAGATGATTCTTCTATTGTGCTAACGGCTCGGTCCGGTCGGGCTGCTTTGGCTTTCCGGATGCAAAAACTGGGATACAAACTGGATAAAGATAATTTAAATAAAGCTTATGATTCGTTCCTGGTAATGGCAGATGCCCGCAAAGTGGTAAAAGATGATGATCTGCACGAGCTAGTTGAAAAACACAAAATTCTTGTGAATGTCTAACAATTAAGCTTCTCATAAATCTTTAAAAAGAGCCTCAGATATTATCTGAGGCTCTTTTTATTTATAGCTGATTTCTTATAATTTACTTAGTTGATTACACAGAAATAATTATTATTATAAAAACCTAAAGCAATTCCAGACAAATAGGAATTTTGTCATTACACATCTTTGGCAAATGGGTTTATAAGACCATTGTTTTCCAAATGCTAGGTTAATGTTAAAAAAATAATTGGCAGATAAAGAGATAAATGTTATTTTAAAAGGAATAATAATGTAACTCATACTGTACTTTAGCTCATGAATATTTCCTTCTTTTTCGGCCGCACGAGGAGGTTCTGTATTTTTTGAGGAATAAAATAAAAAAAGCTTTATAACTGATAGTAAGCCAACTTATCCTAAATCTTCTTCTATTCTTTTTAATCTAATCTATGGAATCTAAAATAGTAGTTATTGGTAGCTCCAATACAGACATGGTTATAAAAGCTGATCATTTTCCTTTACCAGGTGAAACACTATTGGGTGGAGAATTTTTAATGACACCCGGTGGGAAAGGGGCCAACCAGGCGGTAGCAGCAGCCCGTTTAGGTGGGCAGGTTACCTTTATTACTAAAGTAGGCCAGGATATTTTTGGCCAGCAGGCGCAACAGCATTTCCGGCAAGAAGGCATTGATAGCCGGTTTGTTTTGCAGGATCACAATTTTGCTTCCGGGGTAGCCTTGATTACAGTAGATAAAAAAGGCGAGAACACCATTGTAGTAGCCTCCGGCGCCAATGGGGCTTTAACCTTAAGAGACGTCCAAAATGCCGAAGCCGAATTAGATGCCTGTTCTTTTGTGTTGCTCCAGTTAGAAATTCCAATGCCCACTGTAATTGGGACAACTGAACTAGCAAACAAAAAGGGAAAGAAGGTTATAATTAATCCGGCTCCGGCAACTGTATTACCAGATAGCTTATTACAGGACTTATACCTACTGACACCAAACAGAACAGAAACCGAAACCATAACGGGAATCAGTATCACCAATTTACCATCTGCTCAAAAAGCTGCTGAGGTACTTATAGGTAAAGGCGTCCAGAATGTAATTATTACCTTAGGAAGTGAAGGAGCTTTGGTGGCCACTAATGGGTACAGTAAATTAATACCCGCTAAGCAAGTAGTACCAGTAGATACGACTGCTGCCGGCGATGTATTTAATGGCGCAATAGCGGTAGCTTTATCGGAAGGGGCAAGTTTAGAGGAGGCCGCTTTATTTGCAAGTAAAGCGGCTGCTATTTCAGTAACCCGGTTGGGCGCCCAAGCTTCTGCGCCTTACCGGAAGGAGATTTCGACCTCCATTTAAAAGTTAAGCCCTTCTTTTTCTTATTCTAAAGCATATTTCTAATCCACCACTAAACCCAATTACACCTGTATGTTTATTATTGAAAGTTATTCCACCGCAGTTATTTTTTGTATAGTTACCATGTTTTGCTGGGGTTCCTGGGCCAACACCCAAAAGCTGGCCTCGGGCAACTGGCGATTCGAATTGTTTTATTGGGATTATGTAATTGGCATTTTAATTATGTCTTTGGTATTTGCTTTTACCTTGGGTAGCACCGGCGAAGGAGGCAGAAATTTCTTAGCAGATATAGCCCAGGCTGATTCTTATTATATTAAATCGGCTGTTTTGGGCGGAATTATTTTTAATGCCGCTAATATCCTTTTAGGAGCAGCTATCGCTATTGCAGGTATGGCAGTAGCTTTTCCCGTAGGAATTGGTATTGCACTGGTTTGGGGAGTCGCGGTTAATTATTTTGCCAACCCCGTAGGAAATTTTACCTTATTACTTTTAGGGGTAACGTTAGTTATAGCCGCCATATTATTAAATGCATTTGCCTATCGCCGTACGGCCAGCCATAGTCAGGGTGTATCTTCTAAAGGATTAGCTTTGTCTATTATAGCCGGCGTTATGATGGGGTTCTTTTATAAATTTGTAGCCGACTCTATGTTTCCTAATTTCGAGAATCCTGAGCCCGGTAAATTAAGCCCGTATACAGCCGTAGTTTTCTTTTCTGCTGGCATATTATTAAGCAATTTTCTTTTTAATACCCTGCTAATGAAGCGCCCTTTTGTAGGAGATCCGGTAAATTATAGGCAATATTTTAAGGGCTCTTCTAAAAGTCATCTTACGGGTATTCTGGGCGGGGCCATCTGGTGTATGGGAATGGCTTGCAGTATACTGGCTTCGGATAAAGCCGGACCAGCTATTTCCTATGGTTTGGGACAAGGGGCTACAGTTGTGGCGGCCTTGTGGGGGATCTTTATCTGGAAAGAGTTTAGAAACGCACCTAAGGGTACCTCCCTTATTTTATATGGCATGTTATTCTGTTACATGATCGGGCTGGGAATAATTATTGCCGCCCGTTAAAAAAAGTAGGGGTGGGTAAACCTATACGTTTACCCACCCCTACTTAATTAATGAATCAGGGGGGCTGTACTTTCTTCCGTTTGCAGCAAACCTTGTCTGTTTTGAATAACCCTCAGGCCAAAGGCCAGGATAATTAAAGCCAGCAGGGCAGAGCCCGCCATTACCGCTGTCATGGGAGTAGCTGAGTGGTTGTTTATTAAACTTAATACTACAGTTATTAAGGCGCCAACTCCCATTTGCAAAGCACCCATTAAAGCTGAAGCACTACCCGCATTTTTAGAAAAAGGTGCCATAGACAAAGCCGAGGCATTAGGAAACGTAAATCCAAGGCAGCATAAAAAGGCAAATAATAAAGCAATAGATTCTGGTAAACCCAGCCATCCGTTAACAGTGCCCACTACTAAAAGCATCCCTACAAAACTTTGGCAGGTAAGGGCAACTATTATAATTTGCGTGCTCCTGTATTTACGCACCAAAAAGCTATTCACCTGGCTGGCGCCAATTAACCCAATAGAAAGAAAGGCAAAAATCCAGCCGTATTGTTTCTCGGTTACCTTGTATATTTCCATAAAAACCATTGGAGAACCAGCTACATACGCAAGTAAGCCTGCAAACGAAACTGCTCCGGAAATTGCAAAAGTCGAAAATTGAGGTTCTTTAATAACTGCCAGAAAATTAGTAAGTATGGGTTTAGGTTTTAAAGAATAAGTGGGGTCGGGCTGGCTGCTTTCGGGTAAACCCAGAAAAACTGAAATAATAATTAAAAGGCTCATAATAGCCAGAATAACGAATACCCACTCCCAACCAAATCCGGCTGTTACATAACCTCCTACGGTTGGCGCCACCATAGGCGATACGCCTACTACCAGCATTAATAAAGAAAATACTTTGGCATTGTCTTCAATAGGAAATAAATCCCGCACCATAGCTACCGAGGCTACAGCCGCCGCACAACTACCTATAGCCTGAACAAACCGCCATACTATTAACATTTCTATGGTATTGGTAAAAGCACAGGCCAAAGAAGAAATTAAATATATAAACAACCCTATGTACAAGGGTTGTTTCCGGCCAAAACGGTCCAGTAGTGGCCCGTATAGCAACTGCCCGGCCGAAATACCTACGAAGAAACTTGATAAGGACAGTGATACATCAGCGGTGGTAGTTTTTAAGTCTTTGGCAATGGCCGGAAACCCCGGTAAATACATATCAATGGAAAAAGGACCTAAAGCAGTAAGCGTACCTAATATTAAAATAAGGGAAATATATTTTTTCCTGGTCATGATGAGCTAAAATTGAAAAGGATGCAAAGATAAAGGAAGTTTAGGCTGCCTGCTACAATTAAATATTTATGGAGGTTAAGATTCTGTTATTAAACTACTGTAAGGAGACTACAAGTTCTGAGTACCATTCTTTTAAAATAGGATCTGATCAAAATCTTTTTATTTAAAATCTTCCATGCCTCAGGTTTTTCTATGTAACTAAACAAACCTGTTCCGATAGGAGTAAAGAGGGAATTGTATTTAGAAACTCTTAGTAAAGGAAAGGTATGGAAAGGAAAATGAGAGCAGCCTATTACAAAGAATTTGGCAGTAATGAAAAAATAAAAGTAGGAGAGCTTGCTATACCAGAATTAAAAGAAGGTGAAGTTCTTATTAAAATCAAAGCTGCTGCCGTTAATCCGGTGGATGCAGCTGTTCGGGAGGGTTATTTAAGCTCCTTTATACCAGTACATTTCCCGGCTATACCAGGTTGGGATGTGGCCGGCGTAATAGAAGAAAGAAGCTATAGCGCCCGGCGGTTTAACATGGGCGAGGAAGTATATGCGTATGCCAGAAGACCAACAGTACAACACGGTACCTTTGCTGAATACATTGTAATTCCTGAAAGTTATATTGCAGCCAAACCTAAAACTTAATCATTTGAGAAAGCTGCTGGAATTCCTTAGGTTGGGTTAACGGCTTTCCAATCCTTATTTGATGCCGGTAATCTACTAGCCGGTCAATTAGTTTTAATTATAGGTGCCTCGGGCGGTGTGGGTAGCTTAGGAATACAATTAGCTAAAAATAAAGGGGCGGTGGTAATTGGGGTAGCTAGTCAGAAAAACCATGCTTTTATGAAAGATTTGGGCGCCGATTACACCATTGATTACAAAGAGGCTATTGGTGATGAAACTAAAAAAAATTTACCAGATGGCGTGGATCTAATTTTTGATTGTGCCAGCGGCGAAAGTTTAACTAAAAGTCTAACCGCTTTAAAACCGGAAGGTACGTTGGTATCTATCCTTAATCAAGGAAACGATTTGGATCCCGGTATCAACTTTAAGTATGTTTATGTGGAGCCTAATTCCAGGCAATTAGAAGAATTAGCCCAGTTAGCGGATTCAGGTAAATTACAGGTTCCAATAGGCCATCAATTTAGTTTGGACAACGCGGCCCAAGCTTTGGCACAAATAGAGACCCACCATACTACCGGTAAAATTATTATTATACCTTAAGGAATAACTGCAGGCATCTTTGGGTGCCTGCACCATTTACTGGTTTAGAAGTCTATAAAGATTATTTAAAATTTTGCTTTTACTACTTCTTAAGTTTTATTTAATTGAAACTTTAAGAGATGGCTTTTAAATAGTTTAAACCTTTTTGAGTAATCACAAATTGTTGTTTAATGGAGCTGCGTCTGCGAAATAAACCATTTGAAATAAACCGTTGATCTAATAAAGAAACAACAAATTTATGGTAATTATTCTGGTTGATTTCTACTTGTATATGTCCTAAAATATCAGATTTGCTCTGAGGCTCCTTACAAAATTCTAAAATTTCTTTTTTTACATCCTCCAGGGTAGAAACATTCATATAAGATGGTTTAATGTTGATTAAAATCTTTTCCTTGGCTATTGCGGTATTTATTTATTTTTAGCTCCAGCACATCAGGTTTAAATTCTCCTTCCCTTAATACGCCTTCTTCGTGCCATTTACAGTTGTATTCACCATTTTTGGTTAAAAAATCAACTGTCATTGTTTGGGTTCCGGTTTTGGTAGTAACCATGTCTCCGATTTTAAATGTATTAATCATGACTTAACTAAATTGGTTGAGGAAAGCTTAAGTAGGCTTTCCTCACCAGGTATATAATATTAGGCAGTCATTTAAAAAAAGGGAATCGATTATCAGGCACCGTGGCAATAATGCTATGCCTGAATTACTGCTAACATTTCAGGACAACCAATTCCGCTAAAATTAAATATTATTATTTTTTACTAGTGCCAGTTGAAAAAGTGGTTTAGGCGTTAACAACGCATGAATCGCTTTTTTAAAGGAAAAAAGATTTAATGCCATCCCGGCTAAAATCAGTAAAGAAAATAAATTTAATATGCCCATAATTAGCGTTTTTATATAGTACGTTTTATATTTATTAATAAACAGGTTTATTAGATTTATTTTAAAGTAGATTCAGAATAGCTTAAAAATAGGAAGAAGCTACCGGCAAAAAACTTTTATTTTCAGGAAGTAAGATTTTCAAGGGCCGCTCGAATGAGAGCGTTAGTAGTTTAATTGGCCACCTGTAATTTTTGTTGCTTATAAGCTACCTGACCGAATTTTTTTAACATTCGGTAATGCGATTTTAAAGCAGCAGTAAAAGTAGGGCTCTCAATGTAAGGCAAATCAAATTCTTGTGCCGTTTGTTTTACAATATGAGAAATTGCCGGATAATGAATATGGCAAACTTTGGGGAAAAGATGATGTTCTATCTGGCGGTTGAGGCCTCCTAAAAGAAAACCGGCTATCTTGCTATCAGAAGCAAAGTTCGCAGTTGTTCGCATTTGATGGTCTGCCCAGGCTTCTTCCATGTTACCTGATGTATTAGGCATAGGAAAGTCGGTGCCTTCTACCACGTGAGCTAATTGGAAAACTAATCCCATAACTAACCCTTCGGCTAAATGCAGGCCAATAAAGCCAATTAAAAATTGCCACCAGGTTATATCTAACACCAGGAGGGGCAAGGCAATAAATAAAAAGTAATAAATAGCTTTGTAAAAAAATAAGTTAAAATATTCCCGCTTAGGATGCTTGGGAGTAGGGTGCTGCCCAATTTTTTTCTGAAAAAATTTCACAAAATCTTTTCTTAAAACCCAGGAAAGGGAAGCCAGACTATACAAACCAAAAGCATAAAGGTGCTGGAACCGGTGTAATTTATTTACTTTTTCATCTTCTGTAAGGCGGATTAAACCCGGAGCCACTTCTATGTCTTCATCGTGTCCCGGAATATTTGTATAGGTATGGTGCACCACATTATGCGATATGTTCCACACATAAGGGCTAGCTCCAATTAAATTAAAAATAAAACTAAATATTTTATTAACCCTTGAATTTGGTGAGAGGGATCCATGTATGGCATCATGGCAGACGTTAAAACCAATAAAAGCGCTAAATACCCCTATAAGCAACGCCATGATAAACATGGTGCTTAAACTAAAATGGTTTGACATGACCAGGAGGTACAAAGTGGTAAAACCCGTCAGGTAAAAAGCTATTTTACCCCACATGGCTTTATTAGCATGTTTGGGGATGTTATTATCTTGGAAATGTTTTTCAACCCTTAAACGGGCGGTGGCAAAAAATTCTGATTTATTAGAATTAGTAAATTTTAATTTTGAGGACATAAATACATTAATTAGTAATATATAGTAAGAACAATATTACTGCAACTAATGGGTGAGAGTAGTGGCATGCCCGGTTTTAAGTAAACCTTAGGCTAAAAATACATCTTAATATAAGTAGTTAAACTATAACTGCCTTATTGATTGATTTGTGTAATTTCAGCAAGTCACCTTAATTTAATTCTAGTTTAGGTAAACTTATTTAATTACTATAATATAACCAACTGCGGACACTTATAATTCAATCCGGGTTTTTTAAGAAAAATCTTTTCTTTAGAATAATGGATATCCTTTATTCTAAAGAAAAGATTTAAACAGACCTTCTAGGTACGAGGCCATCCGGGTTAAGGTTTATTAGAATGACAGAAAGATAGGGTTGTTTTAAAATTTTATTAGTTGCCGCTATTTTTTCTAAGATACAGGTGTGCTCTGCTGGTTAACTCATAAGCTAAAATTCCTTCTGAAAAGTTAACATAAATAAAATTTTGTTTTAGCGCATAAGCAATCAGATCGCCTATTTCTTCGCTTTTTATTTTATCAGTTAGTTTATCTCGCAGCATTACATTTGTATGAGGTGCTGGCTCTTTTTCTATATGAGAAAGCAAAACACAAGTCAGGGATTCGTAATTTTCTGGTAATTTCATAATGCTGGTATTTAGTTATTTTAGATAAAATCAAGCCAACCTGCACATATAGCATGTAGGATGAATTGCACAACCTGAATATCAAAAATTCAGGGCAGTCAGCTTAAAATCAAACCAGCAGCGCAGAAGCTATTCTTCTTGCCAGCTTGTTGAAAGGAAAGTATGCTAAGGTAATGAAATATATTGATCGAATTTTATTTATAAGGGGATTTGTTAGGAACAAGAAACTTAAACAATAAACTTTCTTCCCATAGAAGGAATTAGCCTAAAACTTTTTTCCAATTACTTAAGCTACACTAATCTATTTATAAGCCGGTTGTAGTTGTGCTGTATGATGAGCAGGGAGAACCTGGAAATGTTGATAGGACGAGGTTCTTTTGCATATGATTAGATAATATCCAAGTAGTACAAGTCTTAAAATAATTACTTATTGGTGAAAATGCACTGCAGGTGTTGTCGGAAGCTTGTTGAATACACCAGCCAAAAAAGCTATATGTCTTAAGGATTCAGTATATATGGTTTATTTCTATTTAGTTAACTTAAAACTGCCAATTATTCATAAGCTGGAATTTCAATCCCGGTAGTAATTATTAACTCGTTTAATAAATGAATCCAGGTATTGAAATCTTCAGGATAAGAATTTGATCCATAAAATTTACGGGCTTTGCCTGAATGTTCTATTTTTAACTCCCATTGAATGCCGTCGCAGGTATCATTTGAATACACTTTTTCCCAGTTGCAATGGTGTAAAAAGCTGATACCTTTACAAAAGCATTTTCATTCAAACCCTTTACCACCAGAAAATCATCTGGAAAAGGAGGGGAAGGATAATCTGAAGTATAGCACTTTAAAATACCCTGCGTGTACTTTACTAAATAATTTGTCGCATCATATCCCCCTATGGCAAATTCAAAATTCATTTTTAAATGTGTTTATTTAATAAAAGTTAAAGCTATATGAAAAAAGCCACTTATATTAATAACAACAAATTGTTTTGCTTTTAGCTAAATCTTCTACCGCTTTATACGGTTAGTAGCTTACATACAAAACCCCGGCCGTTATCCTGGATAATGGGCCGGGATTTTGTATGTAAGCTATCAAAATAATTTTTTAACCTACTTTCTTATACCAACAGTTACTGCCTGGTTTGAGCCTGTGCCTGTGCTTGTGCGGCTTTCTCAATGCCTGGTAATTCTTCCTGACTTAAAGCTTGAAGTTCGGCTAAGGTCCAGGATTGGCTGCGGTTCGCGTGCATCGCCCGGATTCTTTTAACTTCTTCGGCGGTTACTACCGGCGAAAATGTAGGGCGTACTGTAAAGCCTTGGTTTTTATTAGCCGATGGCGGGGCCGTACCTGGCTGTACTGCCGGGAAAAAACTGCGGGGTGGTTGGCCTCCAAATTCATAGCGGATGTAACTTACCACTCCGGCAATCCATTCATCATTGTTAGCCGCCATCGAGGGCATAACACTGGAATAGGTTTTGCCATCTACCGGGCCAGTAAGACCGTGTAGCACAATCCGGACAATGGCATTCTTTTCAACAAAATCTAATCGTTTGGATTTAACTAATGGGGGGGCGGCCATGCTGCTGCCACTTACTGATAAACCCTTTCCATCTGGTCCGTGACAAGAAGCACACAATGATTTAAAAGTAGCGGCTCCATTTAAAATAAGGGTACGATCAGCGGCTACTAAATTGCCTAAACGCTTGCCATAAGTGCGCACATCTTCATTTGTTTTTACTGCTTTATGAGCGGCGGCCAGCATTTCATTATCAGTATTTTGAGCCAATAAATAATTGGTTAACTCTTTCGCCTGTTCTGATTTGCTGTAGAACAAGGATAAAATTAACTGGGTTTTCACTTCATGATTGGCATCATTTTTTAAAGCATCCAGCTTAGCTAGCATAGCTGCATCATTCTTTTTCAGGTAAGGCTCGCTAAGCCAAACAGCCGTTTTCCTAACTTGCGGATTAATATCTTTTAAAGCTAAGGCAATAATTTCCTGATCTATGGCATCTAAACCTTCTAAAGTCCAGAGGGCATGGATTTGTCCTAAGTGGCTCGGCTTTTTAATGCTTGGAGTTGCCTGCCCAGTTGCAATTTGTTTTAAAATAGGTACTACCGATTTATCCTGACGTATTATAATTTCTTTTTGTGCATTATCGCGCCACCAGCCATTCTTGTGATCTAAGTATTGCACCAGTTGCGCACTGGTTTGATTCAGCATGTGTGGTTTGGCAGGTTTGGTCCGGGCATATTTCTCATGCACTAACCGATAAATTCGGCCATGTCCCACATTTTTTGCTAAACCTAAGCTATCAATTTTATTCCTTAAGAAAGAGCCTTTATTGGTCCAGTTTGCCTGCTGAATAATGCCGCGGTGCATATCTACTATATATAAATTGCCGTCAGGTCCGGTGGCGGTATTTACAGGCCGGAAATTCATATCGGAAGAAGAGATAAATTCCTGTTGATTATAAACGTTTTTTAAAACAGTTTTACCGTTTTCATTTACCACTTTAGCCCGGCGGATAATCCGCGCCACCGGCTCTGGTACTAAATAATCACCGTATAAATCGTCTGGTAAACGGTCGCCGCGGTAAATGGACTGACCGGCTGCCGCTGTAAAATGGTTCAGGGTATTTTTAGGGCTTAAGCGGTACTTGCCGCCTTGCACATCGGGGGTAGCAATAATTGGGTACACAACCTGAAACTCGGCATTGTACTGATCCGGAAACTCCAGGGTACCATACTTCGGATTAATCTGAAAACCAGTAGCTGGAATTTCGCCACCCGCGCGGGAATAAAATAAGCGACCGTAATCGTCGTGGGTTACACCCCATTGTCCGCCCGAACCACTGGCTAAGGTATCTACCTGCATGGTGCCATTGGTGTACCGGAAGCGCACCGGATCGTAAGTAATATACATCCAGTTGTCCAGGTTCCAGTCCAGGCCGCTGCGCTGGTGCTCCA
This sequence comes from Adhaeribacter aquaticus DSM 16391, assembly GCF_000473365.1. Classification (GTDB taxonomy): domain Bacteria; phylum Bacteroidota; class Bacteroidia; order Cytophagales; family Hymenobacteraceae; genus Adhaeribacter; species Adhaeribacter aquaticus. Next base: position 4,187,723 of record NZ_KI421517.1, on the reverse strand, counting down.
TGTTGGCATCGTTTACATTGTATTTGGCGTTCTCGTAAACCAATCTTTTACTATCGGCCTTGCCATCGCCATCCGTATCCTTATAAGCATGCATGCTAATAGTATTGGTTTCATTTACCAGCAGCTCATTGTTTACACATTGCATCATCCGGGGTAAAAGCAGGTTGTTTATAAATACAGTGCTTTTATCCATTTTGCCATCGTTATTGGTGTCTTCCAGTAACGAAATACGGCTGCGGGGTTCCCGCTCGCCGGAGGCATCCGCATCTTGCATGTAAGTAATCATTTCGGCTACGTACATGCGACCATTGCCGTCCCAGGTAATGGCAACCGGTTCTTTTATCATTGGCTCACTGGCCACTAGCTCCAGTTTATAGCCTTCTGGCACGTATAAAGATTTCAAACTTTCTTCCGGCGATAAAAAAGCGGGGCTAGGCGAAGGGTTAAAAGCTGGTAATTTAATGGTTGCTTCCGGCGTAGAGGTTTGCGGAGGGGAGCAATAAAACAGCAACCCGGACAAGGCCAGGGAGCAAAGCAATTGCTTTTTAATGGTCATAAGTAATTTAATTCAAGTGGTGGTGAATTAATATTTCAGGATAATCCTAAAATGTAAAGCAATATATCCAAGAAACAGGTTAGTTACTAATTCTGCTATTTAGTTGATCTAAAATAAACTGGATCTTACCTATAATTGGATTCGAATCAATAACCCAGCGAAAACTAAATATCATTACTAAGCCTAGGTTAAACTTTAAATGGATTTTTATGGAATAAATTGCTTTATGTAAATATTACAAAAAGCAGGAACATTTCGAAGCCTAAACTCAAATATTTTATTCTTCCAGCTATGATGGGCACAAATAAGGATAGTTAGGGGAGCTTCGAAAACATCCGGACACCTTCAGTATAGATAGAAGATAAAAATGAAAAATAAAGACTGAATAATTAGGTAGTTAGGAATGAGGTTGCTCAAAAATGAAGTGCAGGCATTTTTTATAATATGTAAGGCTACCATTACTAAGCCAGGTTTGTACCAGCATAAATATTCATTAAAAATAGGCAGAAATAAAAAGACACCTGAATTTTCAGGTGTCTTTCTCAATGAAGTAAAGGGAGTATGTTAAGCTCCTTGTTTTTTAGGCATTAATCTTACTAATAAACCCGGACCTTCCGTAACGGCATAAATATAGCCATCTGGTCCTTGGGCTACGTTTCTTACGCGTCCTATGTCCTGCGCTAATTTTGTTTCGCCTACCGCTTTATTGCCATCCATTTTTACGCGGGCAATGTAACGGAAAGATAAAGCGCCTATTAATATGTTGCCTTTCCAGTCAGGGTATTTGTTGCTGGTCACAATGGCTGCTCCACAAGGGGCAATAGACGGCACCCAAAAACGAACTGGGTTTTCTACCCCGTTCATAGTTTTATTCTCAGTTAAAATAGAGCCATCGTAGTTGGTACCGTAAGAAGTTTTAGGCCAACCATAGTTTTTACCCTTCTGAATCAGGTTTAACTCGTCGCCACCTTTTGGTCCGTGCTCAATACCCCAGATCAGATTATTGGCTGCATCATACACCAAACCTTGCGGATTACGGTGACCAATAGACCAGATAGTAGGATTAGCACCGGTTTGTCCTATATATGGATTGTCCTGCGGCACCCGGCCATCATCGTGCAAGCGGTGAATTTTACCATGATCGTTATCCAGTTCCCAAACTTTAGGCTGGGTTCCTCTTTCACCAGAGCTAAAGAATAAATAATTGTCTTTATCAAAAATAATCCGGCTACCAAAGTGGAAGTTAGCTTTCAGGAATGGCTTTGCCTGGAACAAATCTTTAAACTCTACTACCTGGTTGCCATTTAATTTAAAACGGGCAATAGCCGTAGTGGCACCACCTTCAACCGGTTTAGAATAAGAAATATAAATCCATTTATTCTTAGCATAATCCGGGTGTAGTTTTATATCCAGCAAACCACCTTGTCCTTCGGCAAATACCTTAGGAACTCCGGTTATTTTTAGCCCGGTATTTTTATTATTCTTAAAAATCAGAATATCACCTGATCTTTCGGTAACCAGCATCCGACCATCTGGTAACCAAACCATACCCCAGGGATTTTTCAATCCTTCATATAATTTTTCTACTGTTACATGAGTAGAATCTGCCACAATACGTTTTTCTACTATAGAATCAGTAACTTTAGCTGGTTGCCCTTTCATAAACGTGAAACCGGCTAAAGCTAAAGCAGGGATTAATAACAAAGATTTCTTCATTTTGCTTTAAATTATCTAGAACAAAGGTATGGTAAAATTATAGCTTAAGGTAGAATTTTACCAATATTCTTATTATGTAAATTAGAAAATTATACTTAATTAATCGATCAGGTTTAAGAAATTTGATTTTATTCGAAGCTTTGTTAAATAAAGCTAAAAAATAGCACCTCTTATAAAGGTGAGATTTTACTAAAATTGATTAAAGATTTATAATAAGGTAAGATTAACCAAAATTTAAAATTGCTTTATCTGTCCGGACAATTAAAAAATATTTTCTAACCACATTTTTCGGGCAGTTCCCATGCCTACAAAATGACCTTTTCCTCCGCCTCTTAACAATACCGCCACCTGTTGTCCTTGATGTAATTCACTTAAACTGATCGACCTGCCATCTGTACCTATAATTTGAGTGGTAGGCAAAACAAGTACAAAGGCCCGGTTATAGCGGGTGTTCTGCGGAGCAAAACTCTCTACTTCAATAACCACTTGACCTTGGTTATACTGCCTCATGATAATACTACCCCTGATATCAACCCGGTCGGGCGGCAAATTTCTATTAGCTGCTGTTCCTGGATCAGCTGTACCAGATGTTGCTGAAGGTGTTTTGCAAGCTGTATTTCCTATTAATAACAGGAAAATACTAACCGTCAGAATTTGTGCATACCATTTATTTCTCATCAGTAAATCAGTGATTTCCCCCTTTAAACGGCAAGTACCAGTTGTAGGTAATTTTTTCGAAAACTTAATTAGTTTTAAGGATGATTTTAAAGATTATTAAAGGGTTACTGGTGGGAGAGAGGTAAATAAAAATTTTATATTTAAATAAAAAACCATTAAAAGTAATATTATCATAACAGGAGCAGGAGTTAGGAAGAAGGTTTTATTACCAACTAAAAATGCTCCTAAATCAGGGATAATTATACCACCAGAAAAAATTGTGTTTCTTATCTTTTGTTCTTTATACTTGCAGGGTCCACAATTTTTAAGAATCTATGAACGATTTACTTGCCGCCCGTTCCCAGATGGCTCTTTCTTTAGGCTTTCATATTATTTATGCCTGCATTGGTATGGTAATGCCTTTCTTTATGGCTGTATCGCACTATGCCTGGCTTAAAACAAATAATGGAATTTATAAAAATTTAACTAAAGCCTGGAGTAAGGGAGTGGCTATTTTTTTTGCCACAGGTGCCGTATCCGGTACTATGTTATCGTTTGAATTAGGTTTGTTATGGCCAAGATTTATGGAACATGCCGGACCTATTTTTGGAATGCCATTTTCCCTGGAAGGAACAGCATTTTTTATTGAGGCCATTGCTTTGGGCTTCTTTTTATATGGTTGGGATATTTTTAACCGGTGGTTTCACTGGTTTACCGGCGTAGTAGTAGGAATAAGTGGTCTGGCTTCGGGTATTTTGGTAGTTGCAGCTAATTCCTGGATGAATAGTCCGTCAGGGTTTACTTTCCGGAACGGGCAGTATTTGGATATAGATCCGGTAAAAGCTATGTTTAATGATGCTTGGTTTACGCAGGCATTACATATGACAATAGCGGCATTTGCGGCTACCGGTTTTGCCGTGGCAGGCGTGCACGCTCTTATGATTTTAAGACGCAGGAACATTGTTTTTCATCAGAAAGCTTTTACCATAGCGGCTATTTTTGGCACCTTAGCTGCTTTGGTTCAACCATTAAGTGGCGATATTTCTGCGAAAGATGTAGCCCGACGGCAACCGGCCAAACTGGCGGCCATGGAAGCCCACTTTGAAACAGAAGAGGCCGCATCTTTGGTAATAGGAGGGTTGCCCGACGAAAAAAATAGAAAAGTAGATTACGCCATTAAAATTCCGGGCCTGTTAAGTTTTTTAGTGCACGGTAATTTTAAAGACGAAGTAAAAGGTTTAAATGATATTCCGGTACAAAACCATCCACCAGTACTGATAACACATTTTGCTTTTCAAATTATGGTAGGTTTGGGCACCTTTATGATGCTTATTTCTGTAATATATTTCCTGGTTTTATGGAAAAAAAGAGAAATGCTGTTCAGTAGGTGGCTTTTAACTTTATTTGTATTAGCTACTCCCTTAGGTTTTATAGCCATAGAAGCTGGGTGGACGGTAACGGAAGTTGGCCGGCAGCCCTGGATCATATATGGTATTATGAGCACCGCCGATGCCGTTACACCCATGCCTGGTATTGCCATATCATTTGGATTTTTTGCAGCAATTTACTTATCCTTAAGTGTGGTGGTTATTTATCTTTTATACCGTCAGATAAAAATGGTACCACAGCTTTACGATAAACCTGAAAACATAACAAATAAAACTATTTAAGGGCATGTTATTTATTGTTACCACTTATTTATGCCTGGGCCTGCTCTTGTATTTTTTATTAGGAGGGGCTGATTTTGGTGCCGGAATAGTGGAATTATTTACTTCCCGTAAAAACCGCTCCCGAATCAGAACTACTATGTATCATGCTATTGGTCCCATCTGGGAAGCGAACCATATGTGGCTGATTATTGCTATCGTGATTTTGTTTGTTGGCTTTCCAAAAATTTATACGGTTATGTCAATCTACCTGCATATTCCGCTTATGATTATGTTGGTTGGCATCATTGCCCGGGGTACCGCATTTGTGTTCCGGCATTACGATGCGGTTAAAGATAACATGCAGGTTTTGTATAACAGCATTTTTGAATACTCCAGTATTATAACACCCTTGTTCCTAGGAATCATTGCCGGTAGTGCCATATCTGGTAATATAAATCCGGAAGCCGATAAGTTTATGGAGGCCTATGTGTGGAGCTGGCTTCACTGGTTTTCAGTAGCGGTTGGGCTTTTTACTGTTACCTTATGTGGTTTTCTGGCCGCTGTTTTTCTTATCGGTGAAGCAACCGATGTTTACGATAAACAACGGTTTATTAGAAAAGCCCGCCATTTTAATATCGCAGCTGTTATTTGTGGAGCCCTGGTCTTTTTAGCGGCTTATAAGCAAGAAATTCCACTGTTAAACTGGTTATTTGGGAATGCTGTCAGCTTTATTGCTTTAATGGCTGCAACCGTATCATTAGGGTTGTTATGGTATTTGCTCAGAAAAGGCAAATCCAAAATTTTACGGTTTTTGGCGGGTTTTCAGGTTTCCATGATCTTATTAGCAATCAGCTTTTCAAATTTCCCTGATTTTATAATTATTAAAAACGGCACCAATATTTCACTCTGGAGTTCTCAGGCAACTGCCAGCACCATTAATGCTTTGGGTTGGGCATTAGTTATCGGAAGTATTTTTATTTTACCAGCACTTATTTATTTAATTTATTCCTTTCAGAAGCATCAGATTAACGAGCATTAAAAGGAAGTAATGTTGAAAGAATTATTTTCAAAATAAGAGACTTTCAAATACTACTTAACATAATATATATTATAAGACTTAAATATTGTATTGCAGAGGGGGGTAAAAATAGGCTATATAAAGTAGTTGAACAAAAAGAAACCAAAAGAAACCGTTGCCAAAGGTGTGTTTACTTTTAAAATCGGCAAGTATTTTTAAAAAGAGCACTTGATAGATTTTGGTGGTATTTAATAAGAGTTCCTAAATCGATTTGATATTTTAAACTCACATACTTTTTACAACCTTTTATTTAATCAAAATAATCTGATTTCTTATTTCGATTGTCTGCTGATTTTCGATTGTCTAATAATATTGAAATTGATTTTAAATTTTTAATTGATCTACTTTTTTAAGCTGCTTTAAAATACCTGTAATTAATATACAATTTATTAAAAATCGAATTTAATTTAACCTCGTTTTTACCTCCTTTACTCCTTTTTTAAGGATATTTTTTTCTCCTATAACTTACTTTATGTTAAATAGGCTGGTGCTTATGTTAAATAGAAGATACTTTACCTATAATTAATAAAAATAATTAGCCTTAGAAATTTTAAAAATTATCTATTCAGTATTAATATAAATTAAAATTACTTAGTTCTTAACTATTTAAAATTAGCTTTTCTTCTAATTCCTGTATCACTACTTCTGCCAAACCTTTAAGTAATTGCTCGTCCGCTACAGAAAACTCCCTTGGCTTTTTATCTGCTATGGCTACTACTCCAATTCTATGTCCGTCTGGTGTTTTTATAGGTGCTGCGGCATAAAATTGGAGTTTATATACACCATTAACTATTGGATTATCTTTCAAACACGGCTCTTGTTTTATATCCTTAAAAACGGTAACCTCTTCTTTAAGAATAGCTTTGGAACACAAGCTAAATTCTCTATCTGTATGCGTTCCAGCATCTATACCTATGCCTGACTCCGTTAAAACTGTTTCATGTAACACAAAATTTACTAAAGCCATTGGCACATTGTATATATGAGCAGCTAAACTGGCAACATGTTGGAAGGTGCCAGATTTTTCATAAGTGTTTTCAATGTTATAATTTAAAAGTTTGGCTAATCTAGTATTCTCACTGGTAGTAAAATTTTCTCCATTCATTAGGTTTATGGTTCAGACTTTAGGTAAAAAAATTAAGAAGCTGGTTCCGAAGTTTACTTTACTTGTTACTTCTATATGGCCTCCCATGGCCTCTATGTGCGCTTTAGTTAAAAACAAACCTATTCCCCTACCCTTTTTTTCGGAATGAAATCTTTTATACAATTTAAAAAGATTTGGTTTGGCTTTTTCTAATTCAAATCCGGAGCCATTATCTGAAAAAGATAGTAAAACACCTTTATCTGTATGGCTATGGCAATTTATTTTAATGGTTAAGGCCCGATAATCTGATCTATATTTAATAGCATTGGATAATAGGTTAAAGAAGACGCTATATAAAAAAGCCTTATTTACCTTAAGCAGAAGGTCTTCGGTAAAATTAGTAATTATTGAGCCGCCACAGCTGTAAAGTAATTCGCTTAAAGAATTTTGTGCCTGTGATAGTACTGATTTGAGTGGCACTTCTTCGTTTGCCAGGCTATTTTTATTATCCCTTAGTTTTAAAATAGTATTCATATCTTTTAAAACAAGGTCCAGGTTCATTACACTTTGTTTTAAATTTGATAAAAACATATCGTATTGGGTTGAATCCTTATTTAAGGAAGTCAATATTTCCACTATACCCAGAGCATTTGCTACTGGCAAGCGTAAATTATGCGATACTATATAGGTAAATTGCTCCAGGTCCCTGTTTTGCTTATAAAGGTCCTGGCTTAATTTTAAAAGGTTTGTTTCTGCTTCTTTTCGGTAGGTAATATTTTTTTGTAAGGCAATATATTTTTGAAGGTTACCGGTTTGATCCCATACCGGGCTAAAGTCCATTGAGAGCCATAGCCCTTCACCTTTTTTAGTTAAGGTTTTCAAAGTGGCGTTAAAGGAATTCTTTTTTTCCAGATTCTCCTTTAACTTTATTAAGTCCTCACTGGTAGTTTCCGGGCTGTCTAACAAATCAAATAGGTAAGCGCCACTGGTTTCCAGCAGAGAATAACCGGTCATTTTGGTATACCCTTCGTTTATCCATTCTATTTTACCGGTTGCATCGGTTATGATTACCCCATGGGTGGTTTTGTTAGCCACAAGAGATAACTTTTCCAGTTCCTCTTGTTCTTTTTTCCTTTCCGAAATATCTGTGTGAATAGCCACAAACCTGGTAATATCACCGGTATGGTCAATGATTGGACTTACCTGAACCGAAAACCAAATGACCTCGCCGTTCTTCTTAAAATTTTGAATTTCAAAGCTTACGGGTTGGCCCATCAGCAAGTATTCAAATAATTCATTTAGGGTTTTTGTGTCTAGATTGGTATTGCTACCCCTGAGAAAATCAGCTGGTTTTTTACCTCTGATTTCATCTAATGTATAGCCCGTAAGTTTGGTAAAACTTTCGTTTACCCACTCTACTCTATCTTCTTTATTGGTAATGACAACGCCATTGGTGGTTTTACTGGCTACTAAGGAGAGCTTTTCCAGTTCTTCTTTAATTTTTACCTGCTCGGTTACATCTTCAAAATATACCGAAAGGCCATCTTTAGAAGGAAAAACTTTTACCTGCAGCCATAAATTTAATTTACGAAGGAAGGAGGTGAATTGAACTGATTGGCCGGACCGGAAAGCTTTTAAGTACTGCAAGTGAAATTCTCCTCCTGCTTCATCCGGAAAAATATTCAGAATGTGTTTCCCCAAATGTTTTTCCCGATTTATATGTAAAAGTTTTTCGGCCTCTTTATTCAGGTAAGTTAAACGCCCGGTGCTGTCAATAGTATAAAAAGCATCCGTAATGCTTTCAAAAATTGTGTTAAGTTTATTAGCCTGGCTTTTGATAGTTGTAAAAGATTGCACCAGGTGCGTTATATCTTTGGCAATTGTTTGTACGCCAATTACCTTGTTATTTATAGTAATCGGGTATTTAGAAACATCAAAAGTCCTGGCCTCCCTACTATTAGAAAAAAGGGTCATTTCTATCCGGACCGGGTTACCCTTGAGCGCCTCCCGTAGCGCTAATTCCGAAAGAGAAACCATATCGGAAGGCAAAAATGCAGATGCAGGGAGATTAATGATTTCGCCAGGATTAAATCCTAATGTTTGATAAAAACTATTATTTACCTCCGTTACCAGGCCTGCCGGATTTTCTATAAAAATTACATCCGGATTATTTTTAAAAAGAACCTTATAGCGCTCTTCACTTTCCTTTAACTGTTCCTGGTTTCTTCTTAGCTCCGATATGTCACGGCCAACTGAGAAAAAGGCTTGATTTTGTTCGCACCAAACAGAAGACCACAGAAAGTAAACTAATTGACCATTTTTATTAATAAAGCAGTTTTCGAAATTATTAGCTTTGGTTTTATGCAAGATTTCCTGCCCAGCATTATAAGAAATTTCAGAGTATTCCGGATGTAGAAACTCCGAATAATGCTTACCGACTAACTCGATTGGCAAATAACCCATTATTTGTTGGCTGGTATTGCTGACATAAATAAAATTGCCCTCCCGATCAAAGGAACAAAATAAATCAGGGGATACTTGTTCCAGCTTCTCCCAAGCATTTATAATTAACCCACTCTCCATTCTTTAGCGAATCAGATTCTTAAAGGAATTATCCTTTAGGTATAACCTGTAATTAAATGTGATAAATAAGAATATTTAAATTTTGATAAAGTTAATCAAGTAAATTGCATTTGTGATGATTATTAGAAAATTTAATTTTAAAATTTTGATAAATGCTAATAAAATCAATTTAAAAATACCATTATATTTAATACTATCTCTTTAAAACGGCTTAATAAGGGTTTAACCGTGGTTAATCATACAAGTTGAAAATATTGCTGTAAAATATAAGTGGTAATAATGATTGTGTTATAGTTAGAATAATACAATAAATAATATTTAATATTAACAAATATTTTATTGATGCAAAATAAAAATTGTTTAAATTATATAGAAAGCTATAAAATTAATAGTTCAATGCAAATGCTTCTAAAAATAAAAAGGGGCAATTGCCCCTTTTATGAAAATTAAAAACAAGTAGTTTTCAATTAAAACCAATGACCTCTTTTTGACTTAAAATTTATTTTTGTTTATTAAATTTATTTCCGAAAAAGTCGCCTTTATTCCAGGTTGGTCTTTCCTGATCTTGCGCCACTAAGTAACCAATCAGAAAGTTAACTTTAGCATGCATGGCTGCCCCGGTAAAATCAAAAGGCTGATCCATTTCGTCATCTATCTTGTGGTAAATGTTTTTCCGCCAATCCGCAATAATTTTGGCTCCATCCTTTTTAGGATCATCGGTAATAATGCCGCCTTTTATAAATAATGCTGGAACACCTTTTTTGATAAAGCTATAGTGGTCTGAACGGGTAAATACGACTTCTTCCGGTGCCGGATCCGGAGTAATCTGTAACCCAAAAAACTGAGTAGTAGCTTCTACTTGTTTCTTGAGGCTGGAATGTTGGATACCATGGGGAATTATATCTTTTAACGGATATAAGAAAAATGGCATATCTAAAGCCAGGTTTGCTACTATACTATTGCCAGGTACTACCGGATTAGAAGCAAAGTAATCAGAGCCCAGTAAACCTAGTTCTTCGCCGGTACAAGAAAGAAAAATTATAGAGCGCTTGGGTGCCTGGTCTAGTCGTTTATAGGTCTTGGCCATTTCCAGCAGTATAGCCGAACCTGAAGCATTGTCGTGCGCACCATTATTGATAGAATCGCCATTTACAGGCGTGGTAATACCTAAATGATCCAGGTGGGAGGCATAAACTACATACTCATTTTTAAGTTCAGGATCGCTACCGGGCACGATGCCTACAATATTTTGGCTGGCAATACTGGAATGTTTACTGGATACATTTATCTGAGCTTTGGCTGTAAGTGTTTTAGAAGCTGTTTTGCCGGCTTTTAAATTAGATAAGGCCTGAGCCATGGTGATTTTGCTGCCTTCAAATAATTTTTCAGCACTTGGCTGAAAAATATAGCCATAAGTTTGTAATGCCGGAAAATAATTTCCGGGAGTTCCGTCTGGTCCCATCCACTTATAGGAACCTGAGCGGTAGCGGTGCAAATAAGCATCCCAAAGTGTATTATTGGCATTGGCGGCTACTATAGTAAGCACCCCAACCGCACCTTTTGCAACAGCGGCCTGGTGCTTGGCCATTTCTGAAGCATAATAAGCTCGTTCATCGTTTGGGAAGCTGGCTGGCGCACCGGTTAAATACATAACTATTTTGCCTTTAACATTAACCCCGTCGTAATCATCGTACTTAAGTTCTGGAGCTGTAACGCCGTAGCCTACAAAGACAACCTGAGCATTGGCCTGACTCTGGGTTTTGCCAAAATTGGGCATTAAAAAATAATCGGTGCCATACGTTAAAGGAATATTTTGTCCTTTATTCGTGATTTCCAGCGAACTATTTTGCTCCATTACTTCGCCTTTCCGGAAAAGTATTTCCTGGAAATAAGAAGTTTTGTTCACGCCTGGTGTTAACCCAATTTCCTGAAAACGACTCGCCATATATTTAGCAGCCAAATCAAAGCCCCGCTCCCCTATTTTTCTACCTTCAAATAAGTCATCTGATAAAAAAGCCATATTGCTCTTTATGGCTTCCGGGTCAACCTGTTCTAAGCTATTTTTAAGATTGGGGGAATCTAATAACGACTGGTATTGGGCTTGGGCTGCTGTACTCCAAAGCAGGGCACCCATAGTAAAACTATAAGTAATCTTCTTTAAACTTTTAAAGCCTAAAACTGATCTGGAAGAATTTAAAAATAAATGCATGTAAAAAGATTAAATCTGAAAATATACCGCAATCGGGAGCTACGGCTTTTCTACTTGAAAAACTAAAAATACAATTGTTTTTAAGTCAAACCAATTAAGCGACGTAAACCAAAACTTGGGCAAATATGTTGTCCTTATAACTATAGGTTCGGGGATTTAAAATACCCTGATAATAAGCATATAAAACAGTATTGGCGAAATTTTTGTTTAGAGAAGCTTAATCTATAAAACGAAATTGATTTTATCTGGGTTCGGGCAAGGGTATCAAAAGCAAAAGAACATGGAAGCCTATACTGTAATCTAACAATTATTTAAAAATATGAAAATCTCTTATTTATTTATAAAACAGGTTAGCTACCTCCTGCTCTTAATTTTTATAAGTAGTTGCGTTGGTAAGCAAGGCCTTAATACCATTTTCCAGAAGCGGACGCCTTATGAAGCCTATGAACATGGCCTGCGGGAGGCAAAATTGCATAAAACAGCCTTAGGGCAAGCTTGGGTGGCGGCTGGTCAGCAAGCTTTACGCGATTCATTACTGGTTACTTTGCCTTTTCAGGAAACCGGCTATTTTAAAGCCGAGAAACCTGTGGCTGCCAGCTATGTATTTATGGCCAGGCAAGGCGAAGTGATTGACGTACGGGTAACTACCAAAGCGAAACAAGATATAAAACTCTTTCTGGATTTATTTGAATTGGGCAACAATCAGGTAAGACAGGCTAAGCATGTTGCCGCTGCCGATACCACTTCTTTGCAATTAGAATACCGGGTGGATGGCAACCAATCGCATTTGGTTCGGTTGCAGCCGGAATTATTAAAAAGTGGTAGTTTTACTATTACCATTGTAGCCAAACCCTCCTTAGCTTTTCCGGTAAAAGGAAAAGACAGCCGGGCTGTACAAAGCTTTTGGGGGCAAGACCGCGATGGCGGGAAACGGAAACACGAGGGCGTAGATATTTTTGCTGCGAAAGGGACGCCAGTTTTAGCAAGTACGGATGGAATTGTTTCCCGGGTTGGAGAATCTGGCTTAGGTGGCAAAGTAGTTTGGTTATCAGATATAAAGTTAAGTCAAAGTTTATATTATGCGCACCTGGACAAGCAGTTAGTAAGTGCGGGCCAGCGGGTAAAAGCAGGTGATACGCTAGGATTGGTAGGCAATACCGGGAACGCCCGTTTTACTGTTCCCCATTTACATTTTGGTATTTACTCCTTTAATCGGGGTGCCGTAGATCCTTACCCGTTTATTCAGGATAAAAATACCAAACCGGCTCCCCTGCGTGTGAATGACGCTCAGATAGGTCAACTGGGTAGGACTTCAAAGAATAAAACAGTTTTAAGGAATGGGCCAAGCAATAAAGCTACCGCCCTTGCTACTTTGCCCAAAGATACACCCATTGAGATTTTAGGTGGAACATCGGAATGGTATCGGGTACAATTACCTAATGGCAAACCGGGTTTCTTACAAGGTAATTTAGTAGAAAGCCTGGCAAAACCTATTAAAACACAAAGCCTGAAAAACGAGGCAGAATTGATGGAAAAACCCGAAACCCTGGCTGTTCCTATTGCTAAAGTTAAAAAAAATGAAGAGGTAACTGTATTAGGGTTTTATGAAAGTTACCAACTAATAAAATTAGCAGATGGTACGGTGGGTTGGCTGGTTCGTTCTTAAGTTTAAAATTTCCTAAGGGGAGATTTATAGGAAACTGGGAGATTGTCTTCTATTTTTGCCAAAATATTTTTCTCTATGCCTGTAAACCCGAAGCAGCTAAAAATTAAAGATTTTGCTTATTTTTTGCCTGATGACCAGATTGCTAAATATCCGCTTACTGATCGGGCCGCCTCTAAATTACTGTTATATAAAAAAGGTGTTATAGCAGATCACGCATTCTGGGAAATACCTGAGTTATTGCCCTCAAAAACCTTACTTATATTTAATAACACCAAGGTAGTTCAGGCGCGGTTGTATTTTCAGCGCCCAACCGGTAGTACTATAGAGGTGTTTTGTTTGGAGCCGGTTTCCCCTTCCGTCGAAATGCAGCAGGCCATGCAACAAACCGGAGGCTGCACTTGGAAGTGCTTGGTAGGAAACGCAAAACGCTGGAAAGAAGATTTACTGGAATTAGGATTCGAGACCGAAACTGGTATTGCGAAACTAAGGGCAGAAAAGGTGGAGAAATTGTCTGATAGTTACCTGATAAAGTTTAGTTGGGAGCCCCAGGCTTTGACTTTTGCTGAAATACTAGAAAAAGCAGGTAACCTTCCTCTTCCACCTTATTTAAATCGTGATGCCACAGATACCGATAAGCAAACATATCAGACTGTTTATGCCCAAAAAGAGGGTGCAGTAGCTGCTCCAACGGCAGGGTTGCATTTTACGGGAGCTATAATAGAGCAACTAAGGCAAACTGGAACCAAAACAGTTGAGGTTACGCTGCATGTGGGGGCTGGAACATTTAGGCCCGTTAAGGCTGAAGCTATGGCCGAGCATACTATGCATGGAGAAGAAATTTATGTTTCAGTTGGGGCAATAAAAGCATTATTAGAACAATTAGGAGAAAGTATTATTCCGGTTGGTACTACTTCCTTGCGAACCTTGGAAAGCTTGTACTGGTTAGGGATGAAATTGAAAACTTCTGAAAACTTCACTTCCGGTTTAGAACCTTTGCATGTAGATCAATGGCTTCCTTATCAGGATAAAACTGAAATATCAGCCCAAGAAGCCTTGGAAACACTTTTACTTTACCTGGATAAAACGCAACAGGATCATATTCGGGCTACTACGCAATTATTGATTGCTCCAGGGTACCAATTTAAACTGACAACGGGCCTGATAACGAATTTTCACCAACCTGAAAGTACTTTATTGTTGCTGGTTTCGGCATTAATAGGCGAGAACTGGCGGCAAATGTATGACCATGCCTTGCAAAATAATTATCGGTTTTTAAGTTACGGCGATTCTTCTTTGTTGCTTCCTTAAATACTAATATGTAAATAATGAAAAATATGTCTGCCTTTTAAAGTTAAATGCCTGATAGCTTTTTGTAATTATTTATCTATTTTCAGTTCTTTATTAATTTAAATTCAGATGTACCGATACTTTTTGATTCTTGCCTTATTTTTGGGCATTAATACTTGTGGCCAGGCGCAAAAAGTCCGGGTGGCAGTGGCAGCCAATGCGCAATTTGTGGCGGAGTTACTGAAACAGGCATTTGAAAAAGAAACGGGTGCAGAACTGGAACTGATTATTGGCTCTTCTGGCAAGCTGACTACCCAAATACAGCAAGGCGCTCCTTTTGATATTCTTTTATCGGCAGATACTCATTATCCGGCAGCTTTGGAGAAAGCTGGTTTAGCCGCAAGCAAACCTAAAATATATGCTTATGGCGCCTTAGTACTTTGGACTACTAAGAATATAGATTTAACTAAAGGGGTACCAGTTGTGTTATCTCCTGCTATTAAAAAAATAGCGGTGGCAAATGCTCAAACGGCACCCTATGGGGCAGCAGCCCTGCAAGTCTTGAGTTATTTTAATGTAAATGCAGCGGTTAAACCTAAAATAGTAAATGGAGAAAGTGTTGCCCAAGTGAATCAGTATGTTTTGTCAGGGGCAGTTGATTTAGGTTTTACGGCCAAATCGGTGGTACTGGAGCCTGCTATGAAAGTAAAAGGCAACTGGGTAGAAATCAGCAAAAAAGCGTACTCCCCTATTGCCCAAAGTGCTGTTTTATTAAATGGGGCTAAAAAAAGAAACTGGAAGAATGCCCGGCTTTTTTATAATTTTCTGTATAGTACCAAAGCTAAAGCTATATTTACAAAATACGGATATAGTGTAAAGTAAATAGTTCTCAGGTAATGAATCAGGTTTTAGGTATTATTTCGCAAATAGAATCGGGCGAGGATATTTCGTTAATAACCATTGCCGCTTGGGAAGAACAATTTTATTCACTCGTTATTGATACTCCCGATACAGCTCCTTATCTCAAAATTGGCCAGGAAGTAATTATGGTTTTTAAGGAAACAGAAATGGCTATTGGGAAAAATTTGTCTGGTGGGCTTAGTTCGCGAAATTGTTTTCCTGGCAGCATTACTAAAATAATAAGTGGTAAAATCTTATCCAGTGTTTACCTGGATTATAAAGGACAGATTCTTTGCGCTATAATAACCACCCAATCGGTAAAAGCACTGAATTTACTCATTGGGGATCATGTTATAGGTCTGGTAAAAACAAATGAGGTGTCCATAATGCAAAAAACTTACTGATGGCATTGGATTGGCAACCTATATGGCTTACGTTGCAGCTGGCTACCGTTACAACTGCTTTGCTCCTAATTATAGGCATACCCGTGGCCTTGTGGTTGGCTAATGCTACTTCCCGTTTTAAACCTGTTGTAGAGGCTATTATTAGTTTACCACTTGTATTACCGCCTTCTGTTCTCGGTTTTTATTTATTATTAGCCTTTAGTCCTAGTAGGGCCTTAGGGAAATTTTTAAGCGAAAATTTTGATTTGCAACTAGTTTTTTCATTTGCCGGTCTGGTGGTTGGTTCTATTATATATAGTTTGCCATTTATGGTACAACCGGTGCAGGCAGGTTTAGAAGCAATTCCTTCTTCTTTAAAAGAAGCTTCTTATACCTTAGGAAAATCTAAACTGGAAACTTTGCTAAAAGTAATATTGCCTAATATAAAACCCTCTTTGTTAACCGGGATGGTTCTTTCTTTTGCTCATACCATTGGAGAGTTTGGTTTAGTGTTAATGATTGGAGGGAATATTCCAGATCAAACCCGCGTGGTTTCCATTGCCATCTATCACGAAGTTGAAACATTAGATTATGCTTCGGCCCATATCTACTCTTTCATTTTGCTGATACTGGCCTTTTCTATATTATTATCAGTTTATCTGCTGAATAAGCGACTGGTTAAAGCCTTTTAATATGATTCAGATTCAAATCCAAAAATCATTGCTAATGGCAGAAGGTAAGCTGAACTTGGACGTGGATTTTCGCTTGGAAATGGGTAGTTTTTGTACCCTTTACGGCAAATCAGGTGCCGGAAAAACTACTATTCTTAAAATATTGGCTGGACTTGTTCAGCCTGATGCAGGATTCATTCAGGTAAATGACCAGGTCTGGCTGGATACCGCTAAAAACATTAACCTTGCACCTCAGAAAAGAAATATAGGTTTTGTTTTTCAGGATTATGCCTTGTTTCCTAACATGACTGTCCGGGAAAACTTGGTCTATGCCGCACAAAGCAAAGAAGACTTAAGTGCCATAGATGATTTGCTTCAGCGTGCCTCCTTGCTTTCGTTAGCAGATCGGAAACCATTAACATTATCGGGAGGGCAGCAACAGCGAGTTGCTTTGGTGCGGGCATTGGTCCGGAAGCCACCGATACTCTTATTGGATGAGCCCCTTTCTGCTTTAGACCTGGAAATGCGGCAATTGTTGCAAGATCAGATTTATCAGTTACATAAATCTTTCGGAACAACTACTTTATTGGTTAGCCACCAGTTGTCAGAAATTTACCGGTTATCAGACCAGATTATTTCTCTGGATAAGGGAAAGGTTATAGCCCAAGGCCCACCCGCCGAAATTTTTGGAAAAGAGCGCCTAAGTAGTAAAATTCAATTAGTTGGCGAGGTGCTGGCTATTAAAAAAAGTGATGTAATTTATATTCTGGATGTATTGATTGGGAATAATATTATTAAAACAGTGGCAACAGAGGATGAGGTAACTAATTTGCAACCTGGCGATACTGTTACTGTTTTTACCAAAGCTTTTAATCCTATAATTAAAAAAAGATAATTTTACTGCAAGGCTTCCGCTAAATCAATGTCAATTTGCAGCACCAATCGGCCATCATCTTCGGCAATATAGCTTAACGTATGTTTGTCGCTGCTTAAACCCAAAGACCAGGTACTATTGCGCGCTGCACCTAATAACTGTTTAGTGTAACCATCGGCCGGAAAAACCATCACATAGTTATTAGTTTCCTCCTCGTTTCGGCCACCATACATCGAAATTTCAGCTTGGGCTCCATCCGGTCTTTTATTTTCGTGCTGTAGCCAATAACCATTTTTATCCTTCCCAAAAATAAGCGTCCGGTAAATGTTATTTCCAACATGTACCGGAATTTCAAGTCTGTTGCGGGAAGTTTTATTGACTTCTACCCAAAGAGGTTCTCCCCGAAACGGAGCCTCCTCCCCGGCAGGAAATACAATATTGCCTGGGTACTTTTTACCGGAAAATTGTTCAACGGTTTCATAAAAAGTATCAGGTTTTTTCTTTATATAAATTTTGTTAGAACAACTAATCAGGATTAGGGAAGAAAGCAAACAGATGTAAAATATTCTTAACCCTAAGAAAGCAGGCCTTGTTGTGTAAAGTAAATCCAATTATTTATTTTTTTTTAAGGTGAATTGTTCTTTTTGCAAATAAGCCTTTTTAAAAGGCGAATTACACAATTTAGGTGAGAATCATAATATAATATAAAAAGTTTCCTGACTGAGTAAGTTCTTGTTTTTATCCTAGTCATGAAAAAGAAAGCCATAGTTTCTATTATCTATTTAAATTTACCTTAAAAAAAATATTTCTTCCGCTATCATAATTTTTCTTCTCAAACATTATGATATTAAAATAAACTTTCTTAAAATTGCCGCATCAAAAAACAAATAAAGTGAGAACAATTCCGAACGTAAACTTTTACTACTACTTCTATTTTAGTACCTCCCTGGGGTGTTAAGGAATAGTATTGCGTTTAGAAACAAAATATAAATCCAGAAGCCCCGAAAATTCGGGGCTTTTTTTATTACTATGAATCCAAACTTAAAAATAGCTATTCAGGGTGGTCCTGCTTCTTTCCATGATGTAGTGGCCCAGCAATATTTTGCTCCCCAAACCATTGACATTATTCCCTGCATGACCTTTCAACGGGTTTTTGCTTTGGTAAAAAATGGTGAAGCAGATTTTGGCGTAATTGCTATTGAAAATTATTTAGCTGGTAGTATACTGGGTAATTATACTTTGCTGCACGACTACCCGGTTTCTATTGTTGGAGAAGCTTATTTGCCTATTGAACAAAATTTGCTGGCTTTGCCCGGACAAACTTTGGAAGATATCCGCATTGTACGCTCCCATCCGATGGCTTTGCTGCAATGCACTAATTTTCTGGAAGAGCATTCGTATATGCAAGCCATTGAATCGGCGGATACTGCTGAAAGTGCCCGTGAAATCAGAGAAAATAATTTATCTGGTGTGGCAGCCATAGCCAGCAGAGCGGCAGCGGCATTATATGGATTGGATATAGTAGAGGAATGCATAGAGAACTATAAAGAGAATTACACCCGCTTTATGGTTATCTCAGGCAAGCCCTTAAAAGATGTATCGGGGGCCAATAAAGCTTCCGTAAATTTTCAGTTGCACCACCGGGCAGGCGAGTTGGCTAATATCCTGGATGTGTTCCGGGAATTACACATAAACTTATCCCTGATACAATCTATTCCTATAATAAGTGATCCTAATGAGTTTACTATTTTACTGGATCTGGAGTGGGAAGATTATAATGAGTTTACTGCGGCTATTGAAAAAATCAGGCCTATGGTAGTAGAAATTAAAATACTGGGTATCTATAAAAGAGGAGTTAAATAATATGATTATCCCAAAGGCAAATCGTTTAGACCATGTGCAGGAATATTACTTCGCCCGTAAATTAGCTGAAGTACGTAACCTGATGGCTCAGGGGCATGATGTGGTAAATTTAGGTATTGGTGACCCGGATTTACCGGCTTCGGATGAAACTGTAACCGCATTAACCCAATCAGCACAAAACCCAAAAAACCATGGTTACCAACCATACAGGTCTATTCTGGCTTTGCGCCAGGCTTTTGCAAACTGGTATAGCAGCACATACAATGTTACCTTAAACCCGGAAACAGAGGTATTGCCTTTGCTGGGATCAAAAGAAGGTATTTTTCATATTGCTATGGCTTTTTTAAATCCGGGAGATCAGGTTTTGGTACCTAATCCGGGGTATCCGGCTTATGCTGCCGTAGCCAAGTTAGTGAATGCCGAACCTGTGTTCTTTGACCTGACTGAGGATACCAACTGGTTACCAGATTTGGCTGCTTTAAGAGCTTTGGATACAAGCCGGGTTAAATTAATGTTCCTGAACTACCCGAACATGCCTACCGGCGCATTGGCTTCTGAGGCAGATTTTGAAAAGATAATTGAATTTGCCCGGGAACGTGAAATTTTAATCGTTCATGATAATCCTTATAGCCTGGTTTTGAACGAAAAAGCTCCAATTAGCATTTTACATGCAGCAGGTGCTATGGATTGTTGTGTAGAGTTAAACTCTATGAGTAAATCCTTTAACATGGCTGGTTGGCGTATTGGTATGGTAGCCGGACAGAAGGAATATATTGATGCCATTATTGCCGTGAAAAGTAACCTGGATTCCGGCATGTTTCTTCCTGTTCAGCATGCAGCGGTACAGGCTTTAAGTAATTCTGATAACTGGCACCAGGAGCGCAATGCGGTTTACCGGAAACGCCGGGAATTAGTTTATGAGTTACTGGATGTTTTGCATTGTAAATATTCGAAAGAAGCTACCGGAATGTTTGTTTGGGGCCGGGTTCCGGATGATGTGGAAGATGTAGAAGCATTTTTAGATCGTATTCTTTACCAGGCAAATGTATTTTTAACGCCCGGTAAAATATTTGGTTCCAACGGGGAACGGTACGTGCGGATTTCGGTTTGTGCAACTGAAGAGAATATCCGGAAAGCAATTAAAAATGTTAAAGCTTTATTAATTAATGCTTAATTTTTTAATTAATAGAAGATAATAAAAACAATATATAATTTATAATAAGTAACTTTGAACTTTAATCATATTATTTGTCATGAGTAAACCAAGTATCGACCTGTTGCCAACTTCGGCTTTAATTAATGAAGATGGGTCACCGCTTTTAATTGCCGGCCCTTGCAGCGCCGAATCGGAAGAGCAAGTTTTACAGACTGCTCATTTAATCAAGAACAACGTGCCAGGCGTAACCGTTTACCGGGCTGGTGTTTGGAAACCACGTACGCGTCCAAATAGCTTTGAAGGTGTTGGTATTCCTGCTCTAAAATGGTTAAAGCGTGTAAAACAAGAGACTGGTTTAAAAGTAGCGGTTGAAGTTGCTAATACCCAACACGTTTATGAGTCATTAAAGGCTGGTATCGATATTCTTTGGATAGGTGCCCGTACTACAGTAAACCCATTTACTGTACAGGAAATTGCTGATGCTTTACGCGGTGTTGATATTCCGGTTTTAGTTAAAAACCCGGTTAACCCGGATTTACAATTATGGTTAGGTGCTATTGAGCGTTTAAACCAGGCTGGTATACGCCAGTTAGGTGGAATTCACAGAGGTTTTTCTACTTTTGATAATGCGCCTTACCGGAACCAACCAAAATGGAATAGCGCTATTGAGTTCAAACGTTTAGTGCCAGAGTTGCCATTAATCTGCGATCCAAGCCACATTGCTGGTAGACGTGATTTATTGCAGCCAATTGCACAGAAAGCAATGGATTTAGCTATGGACGGTTTAATGATCGAAACACACATTGATCCATCAGTAGCTTTAAGTGATGCATCACAACAAGTAACACCTGCTGATTTACATAAATTATTATCAAGCATCCGTTTCACCAAAGAAGATGCAGACGGTGAAGATCACCACCTGTTGGAAGATATGCGTCGGAACATTGACCAGGTAGATAAAGAATTAATTGAGGTGCTTGCTCGTCGTACACGTTTATCCCGTACAATTGGTCAGTACAAAAAAGATCACAACATGACCATTTTACAGGTTAAACGTTGGGACCAAATGTTAGAAGATATTTTAAACAAAGGCATAAATGAAGGTCTGGACGAAAAATTTGTTCGTGCTATTTTCCAGACTATCCATACAAACTCTATCAATATTCAAACAGAGATTGTAAACGGTAAAGTGGAAGCATAATTCCTTTTTAGCTTTAAATTAAACCCTTCCTGCCCACTCATATATTTGAGAAAGCAGGAAGGGTTTTTTTATTAATATTATATTATAAAGGAACTCTCTAATATAAGCTGAGCTAAATTATTATTTGTTTAGTGCAAAACAAATTATTCCTTTTAGTAGCTGCATCAGACCTGTTTTAAAAATAAATTGCTTTAAATAAGTTTAATCACAGTATTTAAAGCCGGTAGTGTCTGTTTAATTATTTATCACCTGTTTTTGTTTCTTAGAAAAATTAAAAAATTTTAGTATTAGGAAACTAATATGACTAAAATAAAATTACTAAGACAATAACCAGGATTTAAATATTTTAAATGCATAAATTTTTACCTTTAATTCTTCCATTTTTCATTTTCTGTTTTTTCTTAAAGCAAGATGCCTTAGGCCAACAAGGACGGATTGCTGTTACAAATAAACAGGCTTTAGAAAACATAGCTAAAGAGCAGGAAGCAAAATATAAAGCCACCCGTACTAAAGCATTAGAGAAAGCTAAAAAGTATAAATGGATCATTAATGAAACCACTCCTACTGGTGCTTCCATTTCCTTGCAGGGCCTTACCTCAACTGGCCGTCCGGTGTATTATGCCACTCACCAAAATTTATTATCTGCAGTAACTACCAATACCTCGAATGTATGGGCTGGCGGAGCATCCGGATTCTCTTTAAGTGGCGCTAGTTCATTTCTATCCGGTAAATTAGGAATCTGGGATGGTGGCGCTGTCCGTCCTTCGCATCAGGAAATGGTTGGCCGGATTGTAAACCGGGATAATTATTTAAATAACAGTGACCATGCCACCCACGTTGCGGGAACAATGATCAACCAGGGAATATATCCTTTAGCCAAAGGTATGTCTTTTGCAGCCCCAAACTTACAGTCCTGGTATTTTGATAACGACCTTTCTGAAATTGCGGCGGCGGCTAAAGAACTGTTAGTGTCCAACCATTCTTACGGGTATATAGCCGGTTGGCAATACATGGGGGGAAACTGGTATTGGCTGGGTGATGTTGAGGTAAGCCAAACAGAGGACGTTTACTTTGGGTACTACGACTATTATGCTCAGATTTGGGATGATATTGCTTTCAAAGCGCCTTATTATTTAATGGTAAAAGCCGCTGGGAACAGTAATAATATGGCAGAACCAGCTGTGGGAACTCCTTATTATCGATATAACCCGACTCTTGGAACCTGGGAATTAATAGAAACTGGTCGTACGGCTGATATGCGGAGATATTCGGGTTACGATGTAATTCCGGATCATAGTGTAGCTAAAAATATTCTAACTGTAGGAGCTATAGCTGAAATAGCTAATGGTTATACTAGTCCCACCGATGTAAAGGGAGCATATTTTAGTAGTTGGGGCCCTACTGATGATGGCCGGATTAAACCAGATTTGGTAGGCAATGGTATTCGGGTTACCTCCAGTGGAGCGGGCTCGGATGAAACGTATTATAGTGGTTCAGGAACTTCCATGGCAGCCCCAAATATTGCTGGCTCTTTGTTTCTATTGCAAGAGCATTTCGGGAATTTAAATGATGGTAAGTTTATGCGGGCTGCTACCTTGAAAGGAGTAGCTATACATACTGCCAATGAAAGCGGTTCGGCCCCAGGACCTGATTATATATATGGCTGGGGAGTAATGGATACAGGGAAGGCTGCCAAGGTAATAGCCAATTCAGGGCAAAAACATGTACTTACCGAAACTACCCTAACCCAAGGGCAGACATTTACTAAAACTGTAGTAGCTGCTGGTACAGAACCTCTGCGCATCACTATTAGCTGGACCGATCCAGCCGGACCTGTTTTACCATTGGTGCCTACCACCTTAAATAACCGGACACCCAGTTTAGTAAATGATTTAGATGTCCGGGTAATCCATGGAAGTGAAACCCATATGCCCTGGATTTTAAATCCGGATGCTCCGGCTAATCCTGCAACCAGAGGAGATAATATCCGGGACAATGTAGAACAGATTTTAATTACTGATCCGGTACCCGGAGAGGCCTATACCATTACTATAAAACATAAAAAGGAATTAAGGAACAATGCCCAGGATTTTTCGCTGATTGCTTCAGGGATCATAAATAGCTGGGCAGGATTATCTACCAATTGGCAGGACCCGCAAAACTGGACCTCAGGTATTGTACCTGACGAAAATACGGCCATTACTATTCCAGCAGGATTATCGCACTATCCAGAAATACTTCATGTGCAAAATATTTCGGTAGGGCAAATAACTCTTCACGGCCAAATAAACCAGACAGGTGGTAATTTAATTATATCCGGCAAAATTACAGGTAACGGATCCTTTGTGCAAACGGCGGGTACACTAAAGATAGGAGGAAACCTGGAGGTAAGCCTGCTCTCCCAAGGAGGATCCATAACCCTAACTGGAAATGCCACGCAGGAAATTAGGAAAGGTATATTTCAGGATTTACAACTACAGAATAAGAGCGGGATTACTTTAAAAGACCCTATTCAGGTAAACGGAGCTCTCACCCTTACCAATGGAATCTTACATACAGGAAATTTTTCAGTTACATTAGGTGCCCATGCTTCCCTGGCCGAAAGTAGTACTGCTTATATAAATGGTCAAGTTAAAGCTTCTCATGATTTTACAAATGGGGCTTTAAATCATTCCTTTCAAAATATTGGCTTAACGCTTACCCTTCCAACTGCTCCTGGCTTGGTAGAAGTTACCAGGACAACCGGAGTAAACGGAACCAGTACGATAGCTTCTATCAACCGATATTTTGATATTCAGGTTGTATCTGGGCAAAATACGGGTTTAAATGCTACTATGACTTTTCAATATCTTCCTCATGAATTAAACGGGCAGGTAAAGAATTCGCTTTACTTATATAGATCAACCGATAAGGGCAATACCTGGACCTTGCAGACTAATTCTACGGCCGACCAGAGCGAGGAGGTATACCAGGTAAAGCAAAGCGGTATTGAAGGTTTTTCCAGGTGGACGGCTGCCGCTCCTAAAGAATATACTCCCTTGCCAATAACCTTATTATCATTCCAGGCATTTAAAAAAGGGCAAGAGACCTGGCTTACCTGGGAAACAGCTGCCGAAATAAATAATGCAGGAATAGAGGTTGAGGTTTCACAAAATGGAGAAGTATACAAAAAGCTTGGCTTTGTAGCGCCTAAAGTTTCCAAAACCATGGGTGTTAAGAGTTACCGGTTTATAGATCAGGAAAAAGGAAAATCGGGGACCCGCTACTACCGATTAAAACAAATGGATTTAGATGGCACTTCTCAGTATTACGGACCAAAAGTGGTTCGCTTTTCGGAACAATTTGCACCGGCTTCTGTTTATCCAAACCCTAATAAAGGATCCTTTATGGTAACGGTAGCTGCCGATAAATCGGAAGGAAAGATAAACCTGGAATTGAAAGATGTCGCTGGGAAAGTAGTTTTCCAGGATCAGAAGTTGCTGAAGCCTGGCACCAATAACCTTGCTATTCAATTACCAGCTGGTGTTTTACCTGGTATTTATTTACTTACCGGCCATAATGCCAGCCAAACTTTTACTTTAAAATTAGCCATTCAGTAGGTAAAAATCTGGCTTTATATATTCCGAAATTTAATTCCTAGCTATCTTGCGTCATGTAACCGGACAATTACTCCTTCATCGCCACTTAAGTTTATTACATTTTTAACCATTTTGCCTTCAGGCTCAGGGTAAGTGGCCAATTCTATTTTGCCGCTAAACCGAAAGTCTTTCGGTTTAAAGTAGCATGGCCGGTGAGTTAAATTTAATACTACTAGGAATTGGGTTTTGCCATACGTTCGTAAAAAAGCTAATTGTTGCTTATCGGCATAGACCTGGGTGTAGGAGCCTACCATAAGGGCTGGTTCTTTTTGCCGGAAGGATATAAGCCTCTTGTACAAGTTTAACATAGACAAGCGCCTTCCCTCCTGCACACTTACATTTAACCTTTTGTAGTTATCTGGTAGGCGAAGCCAGGGTTTATGAGGGGAAAAGCCAGCATACCGGTATTCGCTCCATTGCATGGGTGTTCGGGCTGGGTCCCGGCTTACGTTCAGCTCCGGCATATTAAGACCCTGTGGATCTTGTACTTCTTCTTCCGGAATAGGAACATCGTGCATACCTATTTCATCGCCATAATAAATAGTGGGCGTGCCGCGTAAGGTTAGCAGAAGCATGGCGGCTATTCGGGCCTGGGCCAGTCCTACTCGGCTGGCAATCCGTACCTGGTCATGGTTGCCAAGTACCCAATTGGGCCAGCCATTAGGTGGTAGGGCGGCTTCATATTGTGTTATACTGGCGGCAATTTTATCTGCCTCCCATGGCAGGGATAACAGTAGGAAATTAAAAGGTAGGTGCACGCCTTTGTTATGCTGCCCATAATATTTCATGAGTTTGTCTAAGGGTAAATAAATCTCCCCTATCAAAACACGATCTTTATGCACGTTAGTGAGCATGCGCATCCGCCTGACAACCTCTAACACATCTGGACCATCACTGTTGTTCACCTGGATGTATTTGTTAAAGGAGGGTTGGCCCGGTCGATAATCAGGATTCACAGGATTATCCCGAAATTCAGGATCTTTCATTAAATGCCATAAAACATCTATCCGAAACCCATCAATTCCTTTATTAAACCAAAAGCGCATCACATCCAGCATGGCATATTGTACATCCGGGTTCCGCCAATTTAAGTCGGGTTGCTCCTTCAAAAAGGAATGGTAGTAATATTGGCTTGTATTTCCATCCCATTGCCAGGCACTTCCGCCAAACATAGACTGCCAGTTATTAGGTTCAGAGCCATCTGGTTTTGGATCTTTCCAGATATACCAATCCCGCTTTGGGTTATTTCGGGAAGAACGGCTTTCTATAAACCAAGGGTGCTGATCGGAGGAATGATTGGGAACAAAATCCAGAATTAATTTCATATCCCGGGCATGTACTTCTTGTAGCAACTGGTCAAAATCATTCAGGTTGCCAAACAAAGGATGAATATTTTTATAATCTGAAATATCATAACCAAAATCGGCCATTGGGGAAGGAAAAACAGGGGAAACCCAGATAGCCTTGATGCCTAATTCTTTTATATAATCTAACCTGGATATAATACCTTTTAAATCGCCAACTCCATCAGCATTACTATCCTGGTAAGATCGGGGGTAAATCTGGTAAATAATGCCTTGCTGCCACCAAAGGTATTTATTGCTTTCCGTTTTCATACAAGCTGCTTTTTAAGCTTCTCTAATATACCATTTATTTAATATTATTATACCTGAGCTCTGCTATTACTCGGCAGGTTTCATTTGTTAGGCTTCCTCCTGTTACAATTTTCTTTTATTGGCAAGGCTTGATTATGAATTTTAGTAAAATCTTATTTGTTTTATGAAAAATATCCTTCCACGAGGAGTTTGAAATTTATCTGAAACAATCGATTTAAGGCTAACTCCCTTACCGAACGAAATGAAAAAAGAAATAGAACTGGTGGTAACACCAGAAGTAGCCTATAACTCAGAACTACTTCAAGAAGAAATTATCCGTGCCTCTAGTATTCCTGCTGAATCCGTAAAGTATATTCATAAACAAAAGCGCTCGATTGATGCCAGGGGGAAACAAGTTCTTCTGCGCATTAAAGCTGATGTTTATACAGCAACCCCTCCTACTGATATAATCCAGCAGAAGTTTCAGTACCCGGATGTAAAATCTAGCAAACCAGTAGTTATTGTAGGTGCTGGTCCGGCTGGCCTTTTTGCCGCCTTAAGGTGTATTGAATTAGGGTTAAAACCCATAGTACTGGAGCGGGGTAAAGATGTTAGAACCCGCCGGCGGGATTTGGCTGCTATCAATAAAGATCACGTAGTTAATCCTGATTCCAACTATTGTTTTGGCGAAGGTGGAGCCGGTACTTATTCAGATGGTAAGCTTTATACCCGTTCCAAAAAAAGAGGCGATATAAACCGGGTGCTGCAAATCTTGGTGCAACACGGAGCCACCCCTGATATTTTATTTGATGCGCACCCCCACATAGGTACCAATAAATTACCGGTTATTATTGCCAACATGCGGGAGACAATTCTTAACGCCGGCGGAGAAATCCATTTTGATACCCGGGTAACAGATTTTATGTTACAAGGTGAAACCATGAAGGGTATTATTACCCAACACGGTGATAAAATTGAAGGGGAAGCAGTTATTTTAGCTACTGGACATTCGGCCCGGGATATTTATGAATTGTTGTTCGCTAAAAATATTACCATAGAAGCCAAGCCTTTTGCTATGGGCGTTCGGGTAGAGCACCAGCAATCACTGATTGATCAGGTACAGTATAAATGTGATAATCGGGGGCCTTACCTGCCAGCTTCTTCCTATGCGTTAGTACATCAGGTAGTACTGGATAAAAAGCAACGGGGTATATTTTCGTTCTGTATGTGCCCGGGCGGCTTTATTGTACCTTCGGCCACCGCTCCTGGCGAAATAGTGGTAAACGGTATGTCTCCAAGCCGGCGAGATTCTAAATTTGCTAATTCAGGTATTGTAGTAGCCATTGATTTAGAAGATTTAGACGTTCAGAAATACGGGCCATTAGCCGGGCTCAAAATGCAACAGGCTTTAGAACAAAAAGCTTTCCAGATGGGCGGTGGCACCCAAGCTGCTCCGGCGCAGCGTTTACTAGATTTTACCCAACAAAAAACATCTTCCAGTCTTTTAGATACTTCCTATCAGCCGGGCTTGACTTCTGTTGATATGCATCAATTACTGCCAAAACATATTGGTTATCGGTTGCAGGAAGGGTTTAAGCAATTTGGTACTAAAATGAAAGGCTACCTGACCAACGATGCTCAAATTATTGGCGTGGAAAGCCGAACTTCTTCTCCCGTAAGAATTCCACGCGATAAAGAATCGCTGGAACACGTACAAATTAAAAAACTTTATCCGTGTGGCGAAGGAGCTGGTTATGCCGGCGGAATTGTTTCTGCCGCTATGGATGGCGAACGTTGTGCTGAAATGATTTTTGCCCAGGTTCGTAAATAAGTTTAAAAACAAAGTTGTTTAGGTTGATGCTGAATTAGGTTTTAGTAGCAACCTCTAACAGTTAAAGTTAATGGAAGATGAAAAAAACAGTTGTATTAGGTGCTACCGATAATCCTTCGCGATTTGCTTATTTAGCAGCAAATAAATTAAAAAGATTTGGCCATGAAGTAGTTCCGGTTGGTATCCGGGAAGGTGAAGTTGCCGGTGAGAAAATTATTACCGACCGGCAGAAGCCTATAGAAAACGTGGATACGGTTACCTTATATGTTGGCACCCGTAACTTACCAAACTGGTACGATTATATTCTTAGCTTAAAACCTAAACGAATAATTTTCAACCCGGGAACTGAAAATAGTGAATTGGAGGAATTGGCCCGGCAAGCCAGTATAGAACCCGTATATGGCTGTACATTAGTCATGCTATCATCAGGGGAGTATTAATACTCCCCTTTTTATTTCCATTTTTTTCTTTTTCCTGCCTGGCTCACCTTTTGTAATGAGGCCTATTATTTCTATTTTTTTATTTATTCAGTACAAAAGTCTATAATTTTTAGATTTACTTATTCCTTTGCAGCTTCCCGAATGCTTTAAAATTATCATTATTTTAAATTATTTTTTTACTCCAGGCAACCTGACTACTAATGATTGCATCTAGTTAATAAAAGCAGAATAAAGTACCGGATAGAAATTTTTACAATAGCGTGAGCGAACCCGAATTATTAAAAGCTTTACGGAAAGGCGAAGGCAAAGCACAAAAATACCTCTATGAGCATTATGCAGGTATTATGCTGGGTATTTGTATCCGCTACCTAAAAAATGAGATGGATGCCGAAGAAATCATGCTGAATGGTTTTGTGCGGATTTTTCAGAATATTCATCAGTTTGAAGAAAAAGGAAGTTTTGAAGGTTGGATGAAACGAATAGTTATTAATGAAGCCTTGGGATTTTTAAGAAAAAAAGAGCCATTGCACCTGGCTATTGAAAAAGAACATATTCAGTTACCTAATGATGCTACCGTGGAAAGCGCCCTGGCCGCAGAAGATTTACTAAAGCTGTTATACGATTTGCCGGCCGGATACCGGACCGTATTTAACTTATATGCCATTGAAGGTTATTCGCATAAAGAAATAGCTGAAATGCTGGATATAACTGAGGGTACTTCCAAATCACAGCTAAGTAAAGCCCGGGCTATGTTGCAGAAAAGATTAGTAGACAACGAAACAACCGTTTATTAAAAGATGAATCCAGAAGACATAGATAAATTATTTAAAGAAAAATTGGAGAGGCTGCCCGCCGCCCCCTCGGCTGATGCCTGGGCACGGTTGCAACAAAAAATGGAGCCGCCTAAGAAAAGAGAAAATACTTGGTTGTTGTATGTGGCGGCCAGTGTTTCGGTATTATTAATCATGGGGCTCCTGTATTTTAACAAGCTGGTGAAACCCGAAACAACTTTAGTTGCCCGTAACAACCCACCCGAACAAGTCAGTACTGCTTCCCCGGAGATTATAGAACAACCTGCAGTTATAGCTCAAAACAATATATTACAAGACCAGGTAAATGAAGAGGATGCTGCTCCTATGGCAGCTTTAGCCCACGATATAGATAACCCTGAATCTACAGTTGTAGCGGCCACACAAAAGAGATTGGTACCTGACAAAAATAAGGCTAAATATTATGGGTCTGATAATAAGGCAAATGAGCTAGTAAACTTAAACCAAAGCTCTCCTATTTCAGAAGCAGTGGCAACTATAGCAGCTGAAGAGTCGGCTGTAAATATTATAGAAGTAATAATAAAACGCGACGGCTCATCAGAGAATGAATACGGAAATTCAGCCGAAGAGCTACAGCCCAATTCTAAGAAAAGTCTGCTAAAGGCAATTTATAAGCAAGCTAGGAATTTGAAAAACGGGGAACGGGTGGAATTAGCAGCATTGGGAGTAAATACAGAAAAGATGAATGCGGAAGGCAAAAACATCAAAGAAAAAATATCAAAAGTAATCTCTTTATAATAGTAAATACATGAAACGCTCAGTACTTATTCCTATACTATTTTTATTTATAGGCTTTAGCTTTTCTCTGCATGTTAAAGCTAATTCTACCACCACACCTGCTCCTACTCCTACTCAGGATACTATACTGATTAAGTTGCCGAATGGAGTTACCATGACGCTTTATGTAAAAGATACCGAGCAATTAAAATCTTTGCGGGAGTATAAATTTGATTCTTTAATGGAGTTGATGAGTAAATATGCTGAACAAGCCGAAAGAGCCTCTACCGGTCAGCAACCTACATCTAAGACCATGGTGGTAAATACTACTAAAGAAATAAAAAAAGGCGATGGGCCGGAAAAGGTTAAAATAATGGTGGTATCCAGGAGCGAACAAGTAACCAATAGCCAGG
The DNA here is from genome assembly GCF_000473365.1 of Adhaeribacter aquaticus DSM 16391. Taxonomy (GTDB): domain Bacteria; phylum Bacteroidota; class Bacteroidia; order Cytophagales; family Hymenobacteraceae; genus Adhaeribacter; species Adhaeribacter aquaticus. The sequence continues at coordinate 4,156,726 of NZ_KI421517.1, read as the reverse complement.
GCAATAACAGGGTAAAAGTGATGGTGGAGTATGACGAAAAAATAATGAAAGACTCCATCAGGGTTACTAAGCAACAAAAAAATAAATTAAAAAGAACAAAATTTGAATCCACTTTAGATTTAGGCTTTAATACTTTTATAAAAGATCAGGGCGCTAATGGGGATGTGAATCCAGATAATCCAGGTCTTTATGATTTAAAACCAATGGGATCGCGGTATTTTAGTTTTACTCAATATCTGCAAACGCGTGTGGGAGGCGAAAAAAGCCCTTTTTACTTCCGTCCTGGGGTAGAAATAGCTTTTAATAACTTTATGTTCGATAGAAATCATTATATAGTAGATAATAACGGCGTAACGGAAATTGTAAAAGAAACCAACCGCTCATTTGAGAAAAGTAAATTAGCTACTTCCTTTTTAAATATACCTGTTATGGGCTTACTTAAATTTCATGACCGGAATGGTAAAGAAGGATTTAAATTAGGCTTTGGTGGTTTTGCCGGATACCGGTTAGGTACCCACTCTAAATTAAAATATGATCGCGAAGGAAAAACATATAAAGATAAAGAGCGCAATAGCTATAACGTAGATGATTTTCAATATGGCTTAAGCTTCTCTATTGGTTACCGGGATCTGGAGTTATTTGCTAAATACAATTTATCGGATTTATTTAAAGAAAACCGGGGCCCAAATTTTAATGTATTAAGTTTTGGCTTTCGTTTGTAACAAATAATCAGCGGTAAAAAAAGGAGCTTTAGGCTCCTTTATTATTTTATAAATTCCGGAAAAAATTATCGGTTATAATGCCCGTAGCAGCTGCCACATTTAAAGATTCGGCTTTACCAAAACCGGGAATCTTAATTAATTTATTTACCAACTGCCTAACTTCCGGAGTTAAACCATGCGATTCGCTGCCCATTACCAGAACCCCTTTAGGTTCTAAATTAAGTTTATGCAAATTTTCTCCTTCCAGGGCCGCACCATAAATATCGGATGTATGCTTTCTTTCGTTTAAAAATTGAACCAGGTTTACATAAGAAACCGTAATACGGCTAAAAGAACCCATAGTGGCAGAGATCACTTTAGGATTATAAAAATCAGCACAGGATTGAGAACACACTATATGATTGATCCCGTACCAATCGGCAATTCGGATAATGGTACCTAAATTTCCTGGATCTCTTACCTCATCCAGGGCAATGGTAAAAGGAGTTGCAGATGGATCAAATGCAGCGGCAGGTTTAATTCTTGCAATGGCCAGGGCAGCATTATTGGATGCAAAGGTACCAGCTTTCTCCAGCTCTTTTTCCGTTGTTATTTCGTACGGATAACCCGCCTTAGAAATGGAGGGATTATGTTGGTAAAAATCTTCTGTGATAAAAAGTCTTTCAATTTTATAATCAGATTGTAATAATTCTCGTACGCTTTTAGCGCCTTCTACCAAAAAGGCTTGGTGAATAGTACGATATTTTTTTATTTGCAGGGAGTTTATATATTTTAATATAGCTTTAGATAACATTTGCGCCATTTCATTTGAGACTTCGATTTTACATATTTGTCAGTTCAATAACAATTATATTTTTTGGAAGCTGTGTTCCCACCCGATACCTGGCAGAAAATGAGAATCTTCTATATAAAATACAACTAGAAGGGGTTGAGGCCAGTGATGCTGGTAAAATTACCTCATTGTATCAGCAAAGGCCTAATCGTAAAATATTTAGGAGTACTCCTTACCTATCCATTTATTATTTCGGTCGGAGATTTTATAACCCGGATAAAATAAAAGCCAGGATAGAGCAGAAAAGGCAAAAGTATGATCAGAAAATAGAGCATGCTGGAGAGGATTCGGTTAAAACAGCCAGGTTGTTATTAAAAAGAGAGCGTAAGTTAGCCCGCCTGAACCGCCATTTGGAAGAAGGTAATGTGTTGATGAGTTTTGGCGAACCTCCTGCTATTTATGATACAGTTAAAACAAAAGCTACGTTGCAGCAAATAACCACTTATTTAAATACCATAGGTTATTTTAATAATAAGGTAGGTCATACAACCGAAATCAATAATAAAAAGGTAAAGCTGCGGATAAATGTGGTGGAGAATGCTCCTTACACTTATTCCCAGATTACTTACTCTGTACCCGATACCGCCATTAAGGCCATCATTGACTCTACCAGAAGCCAATCAGTAGTAAAACTAGGCCAAAATTACAATGAAGAAAACCTGGTGGCTGAACGGGAACGCATTGAATCCTTACTTAAGAATTTAGGCTATTATGAATTTAATAGCCGGTACATTACGGCAGAAGTAGATACCAGTTTTGGTCATAACAGCACCAGGTTAAATATTATTATTGCGAACAACGCGGACAACCGACCACACCAGGCGTTCAGACTAAAAAAAGTAAACTTTATCGGGGATGCCAACTTTACCCGGTTTGGTTTAAAACGCGATACCATTTTATTTAACAGAATTTATTACCTGGCTTACGTTCATAAAATTTCACCCCGTATTCTGGATAAAAAAATCCAAATCCGCCCAGGACAGCTTTATAGTTTAAATAAAACGCTGGCTACCCAACGCCAATTAGGTGGTTTAGAAATGTTCCGGTTCCTGAACGTAACTTACCTGGCTGACGATACCACCAATGCCGGTTTACTAACGGCTAATATCAATGCTTCGCCGAGTAAAAGATTTCAGGAATCTACAGAAGGAGGGTTAAGTTACAGTGCTAATTTGCCTGGCCCCTTCGTCAACTTAAGGTATACTGCCCGAAATCTATTTAGAGGGGCCGAAATATTAGAACTTGGAGTAAGAGGTGGTATTGAAGGGCAATTTAGCGCTCTGGAAAGAAGAAGCAACCGCTTAAAAGGAATTTATGCCCGGCAGTTAAGTGGCAATATGGGTATTATCTTTCCGCAGTTTCTAGTACCATTTAACGCTAATAAATATTTTGCCAATTATAATCCCCGTACCCGTCTTAATTTTGTTTATACTTTAATCTGGCGGGAAGAATTTGACCGAACTAACCTGGAAGCAACTTATGATTACATTTGGCAAAAATCGCCACGCTTACAATTTGTTTTTACACCAATTGATATAAGTATTAACGATACCCGTAACCGGTCGCCTTTATTTGTGGAGAGTTTAAGGCAGGCCAGGTTAGATCCCAATAAAGAACAGGAGACGCTATACGAAAGAAGTTTAAGGCCAGCTTTTGTACCCAGTATAGATTTCTCTATTCTTTATAACAGCAATAATTATAACCATACCTTAGATGCCAGTTACCTGCGGGTTCATGTTGAAGAAGCGGGGTCATTAACAGAACCTTTACTAAGAAACCTGGCTGAAGATAAATTTAATTTAACTTTCTTCAAATACGGAAGAGTAAACCTGGATTATAGAAGATATTTGAAACTTAATTCCACCAATTTCTTTGTTTCGCGAGTAAATTTTGGCATTGCCAAATCCTGGCGGAACGATGATGTGTTGCCTTACGATAAGTATTTCTATGCTGGTGGAGGTACCAGTGTTCGGGCTTTTTTGCCGCGTAGGTTAGGTCCCGGAGCTTACAGTTCTCCCAGTACAATTGTTGCAGGAAGCAATCGCACCCTAACCCCCGAACAGCAAGGAGATTTATTGATGGAGGGGAGTTTAGAATATAGGTTTAATATTTATTCTTTAATGAATGGAGCTTTATTTTTAGATGCCGGTAATATCTGGTCGCTAGCATCCAATGAAGCTCGCCCCGGGGCTAAATTTGAGGTGAACCAATTTTATAAACAAATTGCCGTTGGTACAGGTATTGGGTTCCGCTTCGACTTTACTTTCCTGATTGCAAGGGTAGATTTTGCTACCAAAGTGTACGACCCGGCTATTGATTTAACCCAGCCACAAACCAGTAATTTTGTATTGGGTAAAGAAGGATTTGGTAAAATATTTTCGACCCGGTATTCTACCATAAATTTGGGTATCGGCTATCCTTTCTAAAAAGAGATTCTTTTCATAGCAAATCTTTTTATCCTAAATAAGGTATTCCTTCTGAAATTGAATAATTTTGCCCGGATTAAATAAATCTATGAAAGCAGAAATAGAAGCCTGGTTTAAAGCATTTCAGGATAATTTATGTAATGCGCTGGAAACTTGTGATGGCGGCGCGACCTTTAAAGAGGATGTGTGGCAACACCAGGAAAGTGGTGGTGGGAGAAGCCGAATTATTGAAAATGGTAAAGTACTGGAAAAAGGCGGCGTAAATTTTTCGGCGGTTAGTGGCTCTTTGCCAGATAAAGCTGCTGCAGCTTTGTTATTACCGGATAATCATTTTTTTGCCACTGGAGTGTCCGTTGTGATGCATCCACATAGCCCAATGGTACCCATTACGCACATGAACGTGCGGTATTTTGAAGCCGGTAATGGCATGGCCTGGTTTGGGGGTGGCATAGATTTAACACCAATTTACGTTGATACAGCACAGGCAAAAGCATTCCACGAAGCTTTAAAGGTCGTATGCGATAAGCATAACGTTACTTATTATCCGGAATTTAAAGATTGGGCGGATAACTATTTTTACATACCCCACCGGCAGGAAACTCGTGGCGTAGGTGGTATTTTTTTCGACCGCCTTCAGGAAACAGCTGAGATATCTATTCGGGACCGGTTTAACTTTGTAAAGGATGTAGCCCTCGCCTTCGCGCCTGTTTATACCCGTATAATAAACGAAAACCGAGACTTAAGTTTTAATGAAGCCCAGAAACAATGGCAATACCTAAGACGGGGCCGGTATGTTGAATTTAATCTGGTGAATGATAGAGGAACTAAATTTGGGTTAGAAACCAATGGCAGAACAGAATCTATTCTAATGAGTTTGCCTCCTCAGGCCTCGTGGATTTATAATTTTAAAACAGAAGAAAACAGTCCAGAAGCAACAACATTGCAATACCTGAAAAAAGGAATAGACTGGGTTAAAGCATAAAATAGTGTTGCAGTATTTATTAAACCTGGATAAAGATTTATTTCTTCAAATAAATGGCCAGCACCACCCTTTCTGGGATGTGGTTATGGTTTGGGTTTCCAATAAATTTTTTTGGATTCCATTTTATATTGGGCTGGCAGCTTTTCTTGTTTATTTATTCAGAAAAAAAAGTGCCGGCCTGGTGGCCATTATTGGTTTGGCTATTGCTTCCGCTGATTTATTCTCTTCTGCTTTTTTAAAGCCTTATGTGGGCCGGCTTCGTCCTTGCAAAGACGCTACCTTGGAGGGTTTAATTAATGTGGTGGATGTATGTGGTGGCAAGTATGGTTTTGTTTCTTCCCATGCCGCCAATAGCTTTGCTTTGGCCATGATTTTGGCTTTAGTACTGCACCCCAAATACACTTGGTTAAAAATACTTTTATTAATCTGGGCGGTGGTGGTTTCTTATAGCCGTGTTTATTTAGGTGTTCATTACCCCGGCGATATTTTAGGCGGGGCTTTACTAGGTAGTATGGTTGGCTATTTGTGGGCTTCTCTATTTAAAAAATTAATCATCAGAAAAAACACACCGGCCCTTTAGCTCCATAATAAAATAAATCAACCCATTACCTTGTTTATTTTTTATTTAAAAGCCGAGCTACGTATTTGCCAAAAATATCGAATTCCAGATTTACCAGATCGCCAGGTTTTACATTTTTCAGGTTTGTGTGTTCAAAGGTATAGGGTATAATGGCTACTGAAAATTTATTATCCTGAGAATTAACCACTGTTAAACTAATACCATTTACAGAAATAGAACCTTTCTCAACGGTAATATTTCCTATAGTGGCATCATAACTGAAGGTAAAAATCCAGCTCCCGTTCTGATCTAATACTTCTTCACAAAGTCCGGTCTGGTCTACGTGGCCTTGCACGACATGCCCGTCAAAACGGCCATTAGCCGACATGCATCTTTCGAGGTTAACAATATCGCCAACTTTTAAAGCATGTAAATTGGTCTTTTTTAATGTTTCGTTTATTGCTGTTACCGTATAACTTTCACCTGTTATTTCTACAACTGTTAAACACACCCCATTGTGGGCTAAACTTTGATCTATTTTAAGCTCCTCTAAAAATGGACAGGAAAGTTTGAAATGTTTATTGGTTCCTTCTTCCTGAACTGCCAACACTTTGCCTTGAGCCTCAATTATACCTGTAAACATAATGTAGATTTTGCTTAGTACTTATTTTTATGTAAAGGTACTACCTATCTTTTTAAATTTATTATTCTTATCACTTACCCAAAAGTAACGGATTATTTAGCCTTGAATATAGGTTAGGAGGAACAGTATTCAGATGGGCATTTAAAGTTTATAATTTCCCTTTTAAAAGTATGATAGTTAAAAACACCTGAAGTATAACCACGGGTGTATTATTATAATGATATTATATAATACTTCTTATACCTAATTTGCAAAGAATAGTAAAACCTGAATAAAAGAAAATAATATTTATTTTTCAAGCAGGTAAAATTGCTCCTATCTTTCTAATTTAGCAGATAAGTTAAATCAGGCTGCTATAAAAACTAATACAGTTTTAAAAATAAGTAAAGCGGAAGAAATTTAAGACTTAAAGCTTAATAATAAAAGTACAACAATGGAGGATAGTTATAAACACAAAGGAATGCGAAAGGGGCTTGTAAAATTGCTCCGTGAGAAAGGCATTCGCGATGAACGTGTGTTGAAAGCTATCGGTGAAATTCCCCGTCATTTCTTTTTCGATAAAGCCTTTTTAGAACATGCTTACCAGGATAAAGCTTTTCCCATTGGTGAAGGTCAAACTATTTCCCAACCCTATACTGTAGCCTACCAAACAGAATTATTAGACTTAAAACCTACTGATAAAGTATTAGAAATAGGAACCGGTTCCGGGTACCAATGTTGGGTTTTATTGACTATTACGTCACATGTTTTTACCATAGAATACAACAAAGTCTTATTTAATCGGGCTAATCAGATGTTTAAAGCCTTAAATCTAAAGCCTCAGACTTTTTTAGGCGATGGTTCATTGGGTTTACCGGCCTTTGCTCCTTACGATAAAATTTTGGTTACAGCTGGTGCACCGGTAGTACCTAAAAGTTTACTGGAGCAGCTAAAGATTGGCGGTATTTTAGTAATACCGGTGGGAGACGAAAATTTACAGAAAATGGTACGGATAGTAAGGGAAACCGAAACAGAGTTTACCCGCGAAGAATTTAATAATTTTAAATTTGTTCCTCTTTTAGGTAAATCTGGCTGGAACCTCTAAAGTCGATTTCACCTTTCCTTTCTTACTTATAGATTTAATCTTTTAACTTTACGTTAAAGAATAATTTATTCATGAAAAAACAGAAATACGTAAAGGATTCTTTCACTATTATGACGGAGCTAGTACTCCCGAATGACACCAACACGCTTAATAATTTGATGGGTGGCCGCATGATGCATTGGTTGGATATTGTATCGGCTATTGCGGCTCAGAAACACTCTAACCGAATTGTAGTTACTGCTTCCGTAGATAATGTTTCTTTTAAACAAAGTATAAAATTAGGTAGTGTAGTTACATTGGAGGCGCAGGTAACCAGAGCCTTTAATTCTTCTTTGGAAGTACACGTAAATGTTTGGGCCGAGGATATCCCTTCCGGAACCCGGATAAGGTCTAATGAAGCATTCCTTACTTTTGTTGCAGTAGATCAATCAGGCAACCCAATAGATGTGCCGGAGGCTATACCGGAAACCGAAGAAGAAATTAAACTATACGACGGCGCCTTACGCCGCCGACAATTACGACTAGTTTTAGCCGGACGCATGAAGCCACACGAGGCAAATGAATTAAGATCTATTTTTAATTTAGAATAATATAAGTGGAACCAGATTTATCTTTTTTTCAGCATTTTTTTACCGAAACCCTTTTTCTGGTACCTGAACAACAAACTACTACTGCCTCACTTCCCCCTTTGGAGGCGGTGCCAAAGCCTACTCCCCTTACCGAAGTTATTACCGGAGATACGCCCAAGCCTAGGCAGTACCAGGTAGTAGGTGAAAATAAAAAAGGGTTAATAATAGTAGTATCGTTATCGGAACAGGATTTTAGAAGCTTGCCTAATAACGTATTTTTATCTAAGGTTTTAGGGGCTATTCAGCATGGCCCCGGAGATGTAGGGTTTGTAAATATATCGCGCGGCCAGCGGTTAAGCATTTATGATTTATCTAAAGAAAATAACGTTAAGCACCTAATTGCTTTTGGGCCGGGGCTGCTAGACCTGTCTGCAGATTCTAAAGTAAATTTATATAAACCTGCAGCAATTGGTCAGTATCCTTTGTTGGTTGCTGAGCCCTTGGAAAATATTGAAAATGATATTACCAAGAAAAAGTTGTTATGGAATGGGTTACAAACTATATTTTTAAAATAAAAAAAGGGAAGTAATTTACTTCCCTTTTTTTATTTTAAAAATACTTAAAACTATTTGTTTAAAGCATCCGCTTTTTTATTCATGGCTTCTGCGTCTTTAGTACGACCTACCTGAATGTAAACCTTTGCTAAAGTTTCAATAGTAGAAGCATCTTGTGGGTTAGCCCGGTGAGCAGCTTCAAAGTAAGGTAAAGCATTATTGAAATGCTTTTTAATATCCGCTGTCATTTTTGCACCTGAAGATTTTTGAGCAGCAGAACTCATGGCATTAAATTTACGACTTAATTCGGCTGCACTGTTGTAATGAATAACACCTAAGTTAAAATTAGCATCAAAATTATTTGCTTCTACTTTCAAAGCTCTTTCATAAGATTGTCTGGCTAAATCTCTTTTACCAGCCTGATCGTGTAAAGAACCTAAAACATTGTAAAGGTTTACATTATTTGGATCTGCTTCAATTGCTTTTTCTAATTTAGCAATTGCCTCAGGGCCTTTGCCAGAAGCCACAGCATTGTTTAAATCCTCTAACATGAACTCTTTGTTGTTTGGATATGCAGCAATGGCCTGAGATAAGATTTCTTGTGCTTTGGCATTATCTTTTGCTTCTTTAGCAAAATGATATAAACGCTGATAAGCAATCATTGGCTTGTTACCAGGAATATTGGCTTGTAATAACTTGTTATAATGCGTAGCTGCCGTTGCAAAATCTTGTTTTCCTTCTGCCGAGAAAGCCGCATATAAATAACCAGTGGTATCAGTTGGCGCTAATTCCTGTGCTAAAGAAAACGCAGTAATGGCTTCATCAAAGCTTTTGGCTTCAAAAGCTTTTGCACCTGCGTTTATAGCATTGCCATAAAGCGCTTGTTTTTTCTCAGTAGCCTGTGTAGCAAACTGCCCACCTGGCTTGTCTAAAGAAATAGCTTTGTTATAAGACTCAACTGCTTCTTTTATTGGATTGTCAGATAATTTGCCAAAGATTGGATTATCAATCATGGTAGCATAAACATCACCTCTTACAGACCAGGCTTTGGCACTATTAGCTGTTTTTTCGTGTACTACAGCTTTATCAATTTCAGTTTTAGCTTTGTCCAGGGTACCGTTTTTTAAATGTACGGCCGCATTGGTTACAGCTGAATTTTGAGCAAAAGCCAACTGCATGCCAAGAGCTGCAACTGCTGTTAACATTAACTTTTTCATAAACAGTTTTTGTTTGTTTGGATTTTAAGTTAAAAGTAAAAAGAATTAATTTTCATTTATCAAATCCGGATCGGTTAAGTCCGGATTAAGGGATTCATCAGCGGGTAGTTCTGACTGAACCAATACTATTTCTTCCGCAATCTCATCGGCTTTTTCTTCATTTTCAATTTTTGCCACCGAAGAAATTTCATCCCCATCGTTTAGTTTAATTAACCGAACACCTTGCGTTGCCCGACCAATTACCCTTAAATCTGCTACCCGTAGGCGAATGGTAATACCAGATTTATTAATAATCATTAAATCATCGGTATCTACTACTCCATGAATAGCAACTAAATGACCGGTTTTTTCCGTGATATTTAAAGTTTTAACACCTTTACCACCCCGGTTAGTTATACGGTATTCTTCTATAGCAGATTTCTTGCCAAATCCTTTTTCCGATACCACCAGCAGGTTCATATTTTCATCATGCAGACAAACCATGCCCACTACCTTGTCTTCTTCATCTGCCAGGGTAACGCCGCGTACACCCGCTGCATTCCGTCCCATAGACCGAACTTTTTCTTCATTAAACCGCACCGCCCGGCCAGATTTCAAGGCTAAAACAATATCGTTAGAACCATTGGTTAACTGTACATCTAATAAACGATCCCCTTCATTAATGGTAATAGCATTAATACCATTTAAACGCGGACGTGAATAAGCTTCTAAAGGAGTTTTCTTAATGATACCTTTTTCAGTACAGAATATCAGGTAATTGTTCAGCACATAATCCGGATTTTTCAGGTCCTGGACATTAATAACCGCCCGAACTTTATCTTCTTTTTCTATTTGAATCAGGTTTTGGATAGCTCTTCCTTTGGCTGTTTTGCCTCCTTCCGGAATTTCATAAACCTTGAGCCAAAATACCCGACCCAGTTCTGTAAAGAACAACATGTAGTTGTGGGTATTGGCAATAAATAAATGCTCGGTAAAATCTTCCTGTTTGCCTGCTGAAGCCCCACGGGAGCCAACTCCACCCCTGCCTTGGCTGCGATATTCCGTTAAAGCTGTCCGCTTTATGTACCCTTCGTGCGAAATGGTAATAACCATGGTCTCATCCGGAATCATATCTTCCATAGAGAAATCACTGGCTGACATTTCTATGTCAGTACGGCGCTCATCGCCATAGCGGCTTCTTACCTCGTTCAGCTCATCTTTAATAATTTGCATCCGAAGTTCTTCGCTGGCTAATATGGCTTGTAATCGGGAAATCAACGCTTGAATTTCTTCGTATTCTTTTATAATTTTATCCCGCTCCAGACCTGTTAAACGCTGCAGACGCATATCCAGAATTGCTCGCGCCTGAATATCAGATAAATTAAAGCGCTCAATTAAACCGGCACGGGCTATTTCCGGATCCCGGGAAGAACGGATTAAGTTGATAACTTCGTCCAGGTTATCTAAAGCAATTAATAATCCTTCTAATATATGAGCTCTTTTCTTAGCTTCTTCTAATTCGTATTCAGTACGGCGAACGATTACTTCGTGCCGGTGATTTACGAAATGCATAATCAAATCCTTCAGGTTAAGTGTTTCTGGCCGGCCATGTACCAGCGCCACATTATTTACCCCGAAAGAAGATTGTAATTGTGTGTATTTATAAAGATTGTTCAATACCACGTTTGGCATGGCATCACGTTTCAGATCATACACAATGCGCAAACCATCCCGGTCCGATTCATCGCGCAAATCTGAAATTCCTTCTATTTTCTTTTCATTAATTAAAGCAGCCGTTTTTTCAATCATTGCTGCTTTGTTTACCATATAAGGAATCTCCGTAACAATAATTTGTTCTTTACCAGATGGGGTAACCTCAAAGGTTGCTTTTGCCCGAACAATTACCCGACCCCGGCCTGTTTCGTAAGCCGATCTTACCCCCTCATATCCATAAATGGTACCACCAGTCGGGAAATCCGGAGCAGTAATAAACTCCATTAATTCAGCTATGGTAATTTCATTATTATCAATGTAGGCAATAATGCCGTTTATTACTTCAGTTAAGTTATGCGGAGCCATATTGGTGGCCATACCTACTGCAATACCCGAAGTACCATTTACTAATAAATTAGGTATTTTGGCTGGTAATACACTTGGCTCGCTTAGAGAGTCATCAAAGTTAGGAACAAAATTAACGGTGTTTTTTTCTAAGTCAGCAAGTAGTTCATCCGCAATACGCTTTAACCGGGCTTCGGTATAACGCATAGCAGCTGGGGAGTCGCCATCAATTGAACCAAAGTTCCCCTGCCCGTCTACTAATGGATAACGCAATGACCAATCCTGAGCCATCCGTACCATGGTGTCATACACAGAGGCATCACCGTGCGGGTGATATTTCCCTAATACCTCCCCTACAATTCTTGCTGATTTCTTGTACGCTTTGTTATAGGAAACACCCAACTCCGACATACCATAAAGTACCCGGCGGTGCACAGGCTTTAAACCGTCACGTACGTCCGGTAAAGCTCTCGAAACGATAACGGACATCGAATAATCGATGTACGCGCCACGCATTTCATCTTCAATATTTATGGGAATTATTTTTTCGCCTTCAGCCATACTTGGTCTGTAAAAACTATATATTGTTTATTCGCTATAAAGCCGCAAGTTACGCAATTTTCACCTTTTCCCCTAGTATTATTTCTTCTTCCGGAGCTCTTTTTGCTGGGTAGCCTGGTTATCCTGAGGCATTTTTTTTGGCATTTTCTCACCAATGTGTGGGTTTTGTTTTTTCCAGATTGGCTGACCCCGGAATTCTTTTCCTCCGTGAATATGTACCTTTCTGGTATGGCAGGAAAAAATTGGGCAAGCTGGTTTACAGGATGTGAAACTTATTATTATCAGAAAGCAAAAAAGAAAATAGTGTTTTAACATACCCCTATAAGGCTCCATTTTTTTATTCTTACAGTAAAGTACTGGTTAAATTTCTTTTAACGCCCAAACATACTAAATTATTTTACGAGCAGTAAAATGTAGCTTATCTTTTGGACTAAATGAACTGTATATTATTCCACTGGCAGTTGAAGTTATTTATGGCCTGCTAAGCGAGTAGTTTATTAGGTTATATAGTAAAAACATTTAAAAGTATCAATAAACTAACTGCTTAAACAACCGGTCTAAGGTTGCTTTGGCATCACTGCATAAACCCGGGTGCACGGCAGAGGTTTGCACTACTGTGCTTCTGGCAGAGGTTAACCACCTAAACCGTGAAGCTATGGGTAATTGGCCTATCACACCTCCTTCCTGTCGTCCGGCACAAATGCGATTAAAGGCTTGCAGTCGTTCCTGTAGTTCTTCCATGTCTAGTTTAGAAGAGAAGGCCTTTAACCGGTCTTCATTCAGGTGGCAAGCGGTTTGCAAAAATCCCTGAGAGGCACAGTAAAGTATTACCCCCACATTTAAAAACTCCTCGCGTTCTACACACGGAACCACGCGGATTACGGCATACTCAAACAATTGCTTTTCTGGCATGTTGTGCTTCATTAACAAAGGTTTCAGCATTAGCTATGCGTATTTCTAAAAACCGGGCATACACTTGCCGGTATTCTTCTGCCGTGGCAAAAGGCGAATCTGCGGTTAAAAGCCATTCATCCGGAATTAAACTTACAACAGCCTGTATTTTGTCGGGAGTAAGGATTTCCTTAAATTTTGTATTAATTATATCTAATTCGGTGGCTCGGGGTAATAACACGTGATCTTTTATTTGCGGGAATGGCCGTTTAGCCTGTTCTTCCCAATTTTGCCAGTTATGATGAAAATAAAATGCGGCTCCATGGTCAATCAGCCACAGTTCCTTGTGCCACATGAGCATATTGGTATTGCGGGCCGTTCTATCTACATTGGTAATGAGGCAATCGAGCCAGACAATTTTAGAAGCCAGTTTAGCATCTACAGAATTAACAAGAGCATCATATGTAATGGCCCCGGAAAGATAATGCAATCCTAAATTTAATCCTTCACTGGCTCGCAATAAGTCCTGAATTTCCTCATCCCCTTCTGTTCTGCCAAAGGCTTCATTTAGTTCGGCAAAAACAATCTCCGGCATCTTAAAACCTAATAATCGAGCTAATTCTCCTGCAATTAGTTCGGCAATAAGTGCTTTTACGCCTTGTCCGGCACCTCTAAATTTAATTACATACAAGAAATGGTCGTCGGCTTCCACAATAGCCGGTAGCGAACCGCCTTCGCGCAATGGCGTTACGTATCGGATTACTTCCACCGTCCGGAGTTCGGGTGGGTTATAATTAATCATAGACCTTTGCTTTTAAATTTTTACAGCTATACGAAAAAGGTTTAAAATATTTATGGAAGCAATTTTTTGACCGTCAAACATACCAAACGGCTTCTTTAGCGAGTGTTATATTAACGGAATCATTCACTTTAAAATAATTCTGATTGGTTCGGGCCAAGATACAGGTGCCATTTAGGGTAATTTCAATTTCGTAAAAGCTACCATAGTAGTTTACCTGGGTTACTTTTCCCGGTATTCCTGGTTCTGTTCCAGTAGCAAACTTCAAGTCTTCGGGGCGGATCACCATGTTTTTATAGCTTTCCTCTACATTCAGAAATTGGGTTATTATTTTAGATTGCTCTGGGGTAAGCAGGTTGTAATTACCAAACAGGCCGGCTATATAGGTGGTAGCTGGTTGCTGATAAATTTCCTTAGGTGTTCCTTTTTGAATAATCTGCCCGTCGTGCATTACCATTATTTGGTCGGCCCAAGAAAGCGAATCCAACGGGTCATGCGAAATTAAAATAAGGGAAATTTCTAGTTCTTCGGTTATATCACGGATGACTGATTTTAAAATTTGCTTGTGCGTCATGTCCAGATTAGAAAATGGCTCATCCAGCATTAAAAGCTTTGGTGCAGTAAGCAACAACCGGGCTAAAGCTATGCGTTGGGTTTCTCCCCCTGATAAATGATCGGTGCGGCGTTTTAGTAAATGATTTATGCGGCAAACGCTATAAAGCATTTCAGCTTCCTCCCCGGGTAGGGTATTTGCATACCGCAATGCCTGTTCAACCCTTAAGAACTTGGGCAGTTCAAATTGTTGCGACAAATAAGCAACGCCCGGATGGCCAGGTATTAACTGATCCTGCGGGCCTTTTACTTTTTTTCCAGCGAATTTTATTAATCCCGCATCAGGCTGGATAAGACCTGCAATGGTTTTTAATAAAGTGCTTTTTCCGGAACCGGTTTCCCCGGCAATGGCCACTTTCTGAAAAGCCTGTTGGGTAAAGTTTATATTTTTTAAAACAAATTTTCCTTCTTCCTCAATAGATAAGCCGGCTACTTCCAATAAATCCATCAAATCAGAAAGTTTTCTTTATGATATTCATGCAAACAATTCTTCTTGAAAACAAAAGTAAACTTTATTTCCGGGAAGTTTAATAGTATAATTTTATTATCCGGTCAGGCAACTACAAGTTATTTACTTTAGGTAAAGATTGCCTTCATAAAAAAAGCTTTCCTATTAGGGAAAGCTTCTGAATTTTTTTATTCGTTGTTTATTGCAATAACACTACCGCTTCTACATTTCCTTGCTGAACCGCTAAGTCCAGTGCGGTGAGTCCGCGTTGTTCTCTGATTTCTTTATCGGCGCCGTATTTTAAAACTGTTTCAATTAAATTATTTCGGCCAAACATAGTGGCAAACATCAAGGCTGTTCCGCCATTACCGTGCTGCAAGTTTAAGTCTGCTCCATTGGTAATAAGTAGTTCGGCAATATCCTGGTATCCTTTAAAACAAACTCCCATCAAAGCCGTGTTGCCTCCAAAATCCTGGGCATTAACATCGGCATTAGCTTCAATTAATACTTTAGCGGCTTCTAACTGTCCATTATAACAGGCAATTATTAAAGGGGTATAGCCCCTGTCGTCGTGAATGTTAACATCGGATATTTGAGCTATAGCATTTTTAAGAGTGGGAATATCTCCCTGCCGGGCAGCATTGAAAAGTATTGTAATAATGTTTTCCATTTGTAATTGGTTTTTACCTGAGTTTATACAAAATAAAACCGCTTCCAACCTTAAGCCGGAAACGGTTTATTTTGTTATTTGAAATTAATAAGGTTTAGATTCAGTAGAAACATTCTGGGCTTGTTCTACGGCTTGATGAGATTGAGTAGATCCAATAGGGCCTTTATCAATATTCATGGATGCGGCTTTTTGTAATCCTTCTGCCACTCTCCGGCCATAGTCCTCGTCGCATTGGGTAAACAGTTCTACCATTTTCTCCTGAATATGCTTCTGAACCGGAGCCAAGGTATTTACGAGGTTATTAATCAAGTCATCCCGTTCCCAATCTTCAAAGTTTCGGTAGGTTTCGCCGGCCTGATTAAAATTGTTCTGGCGGCTAATTTTTTCCCGAACCAGCATGGCATGATACATAGGAGTATGCTCTGCCCCGGCCCGTGGAGCTTCTTTTAATCCACCTAAAGTAGACGGCTCATAATTAACGTGCGGGTTTAATCCTTTTACAATGTCCTGACGATAAGCCATTTGGCCGTCGCGTTGGTTTGTTGCCACTGCTTTTCTGGGGGCATTAATTGGTAGTTGTAAATAATTAGTTCCTACCCGATAACGTTGGGTGTCTGAATAAGAAAAAGTTCGGCCCTGCAACATCTTATCATCTGAGAAGTCTAATCCATCTACCAGTACGCCGGTACCAAAGGCTGATTGCTCTACTTCCGCAAAATAATTAACCGGATTGCGGTCCAGGGTCATTTTACCTACCGGATACCACGGGAATTGTTCTTTTGGCCACAGCTTTGTGTCATCCAGCGGATCAAAATCCAGTTCCGGATGTTCACCGTCTTCCATTATCTGCACATTAAGCTCCCACTGCGGATATTCACCTTTTTCAATAGCTTCATATAAATCCTGGGTGGCGTGATTAAAATTTTTGGCTTGAATTTCTTCGGCTTGGGTCTGGGTTAAATTCCGGATTCCTTGTAATGGCTCCCAGTGGTATTTAACCAGCACAGCTTCACCGGCTTCATTCACCCATTTGTAGGTATTTACACCTGAACCTTGCATTTGGCGGTAATTAGCCGGAATACCCCATGGTGAAAACAGAAAAGTAATCATGTGCATGGCTTCGGGGGTATTGCTTATAAAATCAAAAATACGTTCCCCGTCCTGAATATTAGTTACCGGATCTGGTTTAAAGGCATGAACCAAATCCGGAAATTTCATGGCATCCCGGATAAAAAATATTTTAAGGTTATTACCCACCAAATCCCAATTTCCATCCTCAGTATACATTTTAACCGCAAAACCTCTGGGATCGCGTAAAGTTTCCGGAGAGTGTCCACCATGAATTACGGTAGAAAACCGAACAAATAAAGGCGTTTTTTTGCCTTCCTGAAAAACCTTAGCCCGAGTGTATTTAGAAACCGATTGGCCATTGAGGGTGCCATAAGCCTCAAAATACCCATGAGCGCCAGCTCCTCTGGCATGTACTACCCTTTCCGGCACCCGTTCCCGATCAAAGTGTGACATTTTTTCCAGGAACTGATAATTTTCAAGGGTTACCGGGCCTCGGTTACCTACAGTACGCACATTTTGGTTGTCGTAAACCGGATGTCCTTGGCGGGTGGTTAAAATTTCAGATCCTTGCGTAGGAGTGTTTTGCTCATTGCCTGGTATAATCTGTGATTTTTCATTTCCAGAACCAAATAGGCCATTTTGTTGGTTGCTCATAGAATAATTATTAGTGGATAAATAAATTACCTTTCCAATACTGGCACCTTACTGATATAATTGAAGAAACTCCCAGTTTAGTATATTCCAACTTTTTTCTACTATAATTCTATGTTTTTGGTTTGGTTAAAATTAGATAATTAATCTTATCTATCCTTTTTAGGTAATTGCATTAACCTAATTTTTCATCCACCACAAAAGGTAAATTAAACAGAAAAGCATCTGGGTAGATGCTTTTCTGTTTAAGAAAACTAATTATTTTTTGCTTTTATGCAGGGCTAGTGTTTGTACAGAAGGATTTCTTAATTCTGAATGTAAAACATAACCTACCTGGTTGTTTATAGTAACAATGGTCCAGGTGTTATTGAAACGGCGGACAACAACCATTCTATCGGTACTGTTCAGGCTCCTGAGTACCTCAGTAGACGTGCCGGGTTGGCGATACATTTTTACCCCTTCGCAACTGGCTTGGGCTATTATTTCATTGCCACTAAAGGCATTAAAACAAATTATGGCTTGTAGTAATAAAGCTACAAACGTAAATAAAATTTTTTTCATGGTTTTGGGTTTTAAATAAAAACTAGCGGATTCAACAACATTAAAATCTACTATATGGCAGCAAAAATAAACATAAGGTTTAGGCATTTACCTTAGTGGAATAGATTATGATTTTATCCTTCTCGAGATAGTATTTACCATCGTTTTTCCTCCTCCCGGTTTAAATAAAAACCAGGTAAATCAGAGGAAAATCAAGAGAGTAAGGAAATCAGAAGCAGCTCACATTTCCAATAGAAACCTTTAGTAAAGCTTGTTGTAAAGATTTTCTTTCGGCCTATTATCATCTTCTTAAAGTGTAGCTAATAAGGTTTTATATTATTAAATAATATCCCAGCCCTTCCGGCTTTTTTACATCAGCAAAAAGTATAGAAGAAGCATTAGCAATGGCGGTGATAAACCCACAAGTAGCAACAGTCCCTCTTCTGAACAGAACTACTAAGCAGCTTTAGGAAAGCAAATAAATTAGTCAATATTGTGTATTTATATAAACCTGTATACCAGGTAGCAAAGGAGAGCAGCCAATGTTGTTACATTAGCAAATGAGAGGTGGAAGTAGGTTAAATAATTCGATATATTTTAAAATCGGCCTATTCCTTTACCAGTCTAGAGTTACCTACTTTTAGTTTCTTTAGTGTTTCAAATTTACCTATTTTATCTGCTAGAAAAATAGTAAAAAAACGACAATTTATTCTGTACCCACCCGGGCCGTATAAATTTCTTCGCGCAATGGTGACAGATTATAACACATGGAAGGACTGCTACCGGCAAACTTTTTAAACTCTTTTATCAGGTGCATCTGGTCAAAATAACCACATTGGTTGGCTATTTCTGTCCAGCTTTTTTTCGGGTTTTCTAATTTTATCTTGAAAGCTTTATTAAACCGGGTAACACAGCAAAATAATTTAGGGGATAATCCTACTTGTTCAGAAAAATGCCGCTCAAAATTTCTTTTACTCATGTTGGCTTCCTTGGCGAGTTGATCTACATTAACATGCCCTGCATTTTTAAGAATAATAGTAGAAATCCTGGTAATATTATCCGGGGCAGTGGGTAGTTTTGATTTTTGAAGGCAATCTTGTAGAAAGGTATTGGTTAAGTTTACCATTTCGGTAAGGGAGGATGCCTCACCTAATTTTTCATAAAATTCTCTTACTGCCCTGCCAAATACATCATCCAAGTTAATTACGTAATTCGTAAACTCCTGAGGGAGCAACCTAAATATTTTATGAAAACCAGTTGGGTTGAATACTATTTCAAAAAAGGAATAACAGCCATTAAAAGCCATATCTCCGTTAAACTGAGTGCCTAATCCTGTTACCCCACCAAAGCAGCCACCTTGCAAAAACTGTCCGGTTTGCGGATTTATAAAATGCACCGGTTTATCTTTAAAAAAGAAAACCATTGTAATTTCGTGAGCAGCAAACCAAGGCTTTCTTAAGTCGGAACCATGGGTATTAAATTCCCGGTAGGTATAGCAGCGTACATAAGGTATTAATTCAGGAGAAGGTGCTGCTTCAGAAGTTATAATCATTTTTCTGGCTGAAAGAATTATAACCAAGCGCTTATAGGAACAACTTTACCAAACCTTTTCAGGATGCTTTGATAGGTAAAGCAGGAGAATAAGCCTTTAAAGACTTTAGTTCTATTATCTTTAATAAAAGATAAAGAACACGTAGCGTCTTGTTCCTTAAAAGGATACAGCTTTTGTTAAACTACTTATTTAAAGTACCAATAAATTATACCTTAGATAAGTAGTTTAGTTTACTTTTTTAATCTTTTTATTTAAATACTTATAAATTTTAACGGTTGGTATCAGTTTCTTTTATTACCTGATAACGAATCCAAAGAAAGTCATCATAAATCTGCTCAACAGATTTTATTTTAAATTGAGTAGCTTTTCGGTTTTCGTAGCCTTCAGCCACTTCAAATACGGTGGGCGAACCTATAGCGCCATCTGCAACCGGAGCTAGTACAAGGCTAAATTCATCTATTAAGCCTGCCTGCAAAAACGAACCATTTACATGGCCACCACCATCTATCCGAACTGTCTTAATCTGGAAAAGGTGGTATAGTTTCTTTAATACCAAATCCAGGTCAAGTTCTTCTTTTCCGCCAAATATATAGGATACATTTTTGCTCCTTAAATGCTCCAGGTAACCAGTTGGCACTTTTTCTGTCAGCACTTCTATTACATGTTCAGTCGATACCATATTGGTATCCCAGAAACATTTACCGGACGGGTCTATGACTACGGCAAACGATTTAACCGGCTGGTCAGCCACATAATCTATTTTAGGAATGTGGGTTCTGTCTGCTTCAATAGAATATGTATTCTTGCTGGAGAACTCCTGCATGGTAACCCGCCCTACCAGCCAGGCATCGGCAGTTATTTTTTCGGCAGTTTCCTCAAAATACTTATGATGATCTTTAAAACCCCAAATGTTTTGCTTTATGCGCCCATCTACTGAGCCCAGCATATGACAAATAACATAAGGTTTTTCAGTATTTAACATCACTTTAATATTAAGTAATTATATAAAAATTGCTTTTACACCAGAGGTAAAACTTTACAATATTACTTAATCCGAAAGAAAAATTAATAGGTAATAAAACTTTATTACTGTAGTTGCTAGTTAATTCTTTCTTACTTTACATTTTAAGCGTATATGATTTGCTTAATTTTAAGTGAAATTTGTTGGTTTTTGCTTTCCGTTTATCTTTGCTGAAGTGAAAATAATTTATAATGGCATTCTGTTCTTCCATTATTGGTATACCTGCCCCTCTCTGTACCAAAAAGAAAGTAGTATCTCCTGAAAGATGGATGGTATGAAACTTAGTTAAATAAGATTCTCAAATATTTAAATTGTTTCGCTCTTATTAAACTTTTTAAACCGTTCAAGTTTATTATAACGGTTTAAGCATGGTTTATAAAATTTTTAATCAAGTATATTTACTTGAGGCTGCTGGGTTAAGGCAACCAGCGTTATACATTAAATAAATTCCCAGAGCTTTATGGGGATTGTTAGTAAAAAGATGAATAAACAAAATTTAATGCATGGTTCTATTTTTGTAATGCTTCGGAAATTTGTAGAGAGCAATTATGATTATAGTACATGGATGGATTTACTTAAAAAAGTTGGAGTTGAAAGAACTTCTTATCCCATGCATGGCATGTATCCAACGGATGAACTATTCGCTATTGTGCACGAGGTAGCCGAAAAAATGGAGATTCCGGTTTATGACTTTATGGAAAAGTTTGGCGAATTTATGGTGCCAGACTTGATTGAAATGTATAAAGATTACCTGGATCCTGCCTGGTGCACCTATGAGATGTTAATCTACACGGAAGAAAAAATGCACGGTGCTGTAAAGTCGCAGGATAAAAGGACCTCGCCACCCAAATTATTGGTAACCAAGCAAGGAGAAAAACGACTGATAATTAATTACACTTCTAAACGCCGCATGTCGGGCGTAGCGGTAGGCATTATTAGGGGCATTGCCAGGTATTACCAAGAAAGCGATAAAGTTACTGTAATTCGTCTTTCTCAGCCCGCTGCCGAAAAGGTCCAGATTCTGGTTGATTTCGAATAATTAGTACATAACCATTTTTCATCGCTAGGCAGTTTTACCTGGTTATTTCCAAATACCAGTAAAACTGCCTAGCGATGAAAAGCTTTATTTTTATTGATAAAAAGTAAATTACTTTTTATCAATACCATTTAAAATCCTTCGGATTTCATTTGTTTTCTGCATTAGTTCGTAACTAGCACTTTCGTTTTGGGTATCAATAAATTCTTTAAACTCCTGTAACTTTTTAATGTAACTATCGAGGGCTGCCGAGATATTACGACTATTTTGTGTAAAAATAGGTGCCCACATATCTGGCGAGCTTTTAGCTAACCTAACGGTAGAAGAAAAACCGGACCCTGCCATATTAAAGATGTTTTCCTCATCGCGCTCTTTTTCTAATACAGTAGCTCCCAAAGCAAAAGAACTAATGTGGCTCAGGTGCGACACATAAGCCAGGTGCAAATCATGCGAAATAGAATCCATGTAACTCAGACGCATATTCAGGTCGCGACATAAGGCTTCTACCAATGCTACAGAACCAGGCAAGCATTTCTCCTGATCACATAAAATCATAATCTTCTGGTGGAGCAGCTCTGCAAAGGCCGCTTCCGGTCCGGAGTTTTCGGTACCAGCTATGGGGTGTACCGGCACAAACTGGTTTCTTTTAGGGTGGTTTTCCGCGGTTTGAGAAATTAATTCTTTTGTAGAACCAAAATCTATAAGGGTGGCATCGGCCGGAAGTAAATCCAAAACTTTAGGTAACAAAGCAATAATGGCATTTACAGGTATGGCCAGTACAATCAATTGTGATTTTGCAACCGCTTCTTCCAAAGGCAATATTTCATCAGCCAAGCCAAGTTCAAGCGCCTTGGCAGCGTGCTGTGGGTTATTATCTACGCCAATAAAAAATAAATCTTTTCGCTTTTCTTTTAAACCTAAGGCAAAAGACCCACCTAATAAGCCCAGGCCCACAATACAAATATTCATGGTGCTAAATGACACACTTCTTGATTAATTTCCAAATCCTGATAAAATAACAAAAATATAATATGCGTTTTAAAGGTTTTAAACCATTATTTTGAACTAAAATAACCTATATTTTTTTATAGTTTTGATGTCTGAAAGCCAGCTATTTTTCGTTGGCAATCAGGGGTAAAACTAAATAAAATTTTATTTTAACAAATTTTTAAAAACAAGCGTTTTGAAAATAAGAAATTTTATTACTTTTGCCGCGAATTTAACCTCAATGGAGAACCAAATCCTATATCGCAATATGTTAGCTGCCCTGCGTGTGTTAGTGGCTGTTGCGACTCCATTATATAGTCCTGCATATAGACAGGTGTACCCCTTGCGGGCATAATCTGTTGTTGGTGGCTTACGTAGTCGCTGTCTTTTCCCGAACTTCTTTTTAAATTTTTAGTATTCCTTAGCAGGATTTTTATTCATTTTTAAATATTTATTTAATCTAATGTTTGAAAAAAATAAATCTGTAACCTCTCAACCATTGGTTCCGCCAACAGTTGATGCAGATTTTATCATACAAGTGGCTACTGCCGACCACTTCCAGTTTGCCCAAATTATTGTGGATGAAATGGAGTCTTCGGCAAAATTACGTGGCACCGGTATAGCCAAGCGTTCTCCTGAGTACATTAAAGAAAAAATGGCGGAAGGGAAAGCGGTTATTGCTTTAAGTCACGACAACGTTTGGGGTGGTTTCTGCTATATTGAAACCTGGGGACACGGTGAGTACGTGGCTAATTCTGGTCTAATTGTTTCGCCTAATTTTCGCCAAAGTGGACTGGCAAAGCGTATCAAAGAAAAAGTATTTGAACTTTCCCGGAAAAAATATCCGGAAGCTAAAATATTTGGGTTAACCACTGGCCTGGCTGTCATGAAAATTAACTCTGATTTAGGATACCGCCCGGTAACTTATTCGGAGCTAACTGATGATGATGCTTTCTGGGCAGGCTGCAAAAGCTGTATAAATTACGAAATTTTAACTATGAAGGAGCGTAAAAACTGCTTATGTACTGCCATGCTTTACGATCCGGCACAGGAAAACAAACAGAAAAAAGAAGAACCAAAACAAAAAGAATCTCCTGATAACCTTGTAAAGGAAGAAGGCTCGGTTGAATTTGTAAAAAGTGGCGGCATACTGGAAAAGTTAATGTTGTTTAAAAAACAGGTATTAACCGGCAACCCAAGCAAATTCTCCTTAAAATTTTTCCTGGCCAATTTACTGTAGCTATTATCTGAAATTAAGTGGTGGATATTAAAATCTACCGCTTAATTTTGGCTCTTAATAATAAAACAATAAAATTTTAGCTTTCCGAAAATGAAAAAAGTGGTATTAGCCTTTAGTGGCGGCCTCGACACCTCGTACTGTGTTAAATATTTAGCGAATGAGTTGAATTTAGAAGTTCATTCGGCCATTGTAAATACCGGTGGTTTTTCTGCCGAAGAATTACAGGAAATAGAAAGACGGGCCTATAACCTGGGCGTGGCGAAGCACCTTACTATCGACGAAACCGACGATTATTACAACAGCTGTATTAAATACCTTATTTTTGGAAACGTTCTAAAAAATAACACTTATCCACTTTCGGTTAGTGCCGAGCGGGTTTACCAGGCATTAGCTATTGCCCGTTATGCAAAAGAAATTGGAGCAGATTATGTAGCCCACGGTAGTACCGGAGCCGGTAACGACCAGGTGCGTTTTGATATGATCTTTAACATTATGTGTCCGGATGTGGAAATTTTAACACCTATCCGGGACATGAAATTATCCCGCCAGGAAGAAATAGATTACCTGAAGAACCTGGGTGTGGAAATGAATTTTGAAAAAGCTGCTTATTCCATAAACAAAGGCTTGTGGGGCACCTCTGTTGGTGGAAAAGAAACCCTTACCTCCTTTGGTTATTTACCGGAAGAAGCCTGGCCAACTCAGGTAACCAAACAAAATCCGGAAGAAGTAAAATTGATTTTTGAAAAAGGCGAATTGAAAGGTGTAAACGAACAACGTTTCGATAACCCGGTTGAAGCCATTCAGAAATTAAATGAAGTTGCTGCTCCTTTTGGAGTGGGACGTGATATACACGTAGGCGATACCATTATTGGCATTAAAGGTCGGGTTGGTTTCGAAGCTGCTGCCCCTATGATTATTATTAAAGCGCACCACGCTTTAGAGAAACACACACTTACTAAATGGCAATTGTACTGGAAAGACCAGTTAGCAGTTTGGTACGGTAATTTATTGCACGAAGGCCAGTTCCTGGATCCGGTAATGCGCAACGTGGAAAAATTTTTGGAAGATACACAGACAACTGTATCGGGTACGGTTACCGTTGGTTTAGCGCCTTACCGTTTCTACGTGGTAGGTATCGAATCAGAGCACGATTTAATGTCGTCTAAGTTTGGTTCTTACGGCGAAATGAACAACAGTTGGACTGGTGAAGATGTTAAAGGCTTCTCTAAAATATTTGGTAACCAGACCATGATTTACCACAAAGTTAATGGCCATTCTTAATACGGGGTCTAAAATACGTGTTGGTATAGCCGGTGGTGCCGGTTATACCGGCGGGGAGCTTGTACGTTTGCTTCTGAACCACCCAAACGCCGAAATAACTTTTGTTCACAGCTCCAGTAACGGTGGCAAATATTTATACCAGGTTCATACCGATTTATTAGGCGAAACGGAGTTAACCTTTAGCACCGAATTCTCCACCGACATTGATGTATTATTTTTGTGCGTAGGTCACGGAGCGGCTAAGAAATTTTTAACCGAGCAAAACTTTCCTGCTTCGGTTAAAATTATTGACCTTAGTCAGGATTTCCGGTTGAACGATACGGCTAATTTTGAAGGTCGTGATTTTGTTTACGGCTTACCAGAATTGCAGCGCGACGAAATAACCAAAGCCAATAATATTGCCAATCCAGGTTGTTTTGCTACCTGTATTCAATTGGCTTTATTGCCTTTGGCGAGCAAGAATGGTTTAACATCAGCGGTACATATTAGTGGAATAACGGGTTCTACCGGGGCCGGACAAAGTTTAACCGAAACCAGCCATTTTAGCTGGCGGGATAGCAATGTTTCAACTTATAAGTTGTTCAATCACCAGCACTTACAGGAGATCAGGCAAAGTTTAGGTTTATTACAATCAGAAACCTTACCGGCCATTCATTTTGTACCTTACCGGGGCAATTTTACCAGAGGTATTATCACAACTTGTTATTTACAAACTAATTTAAGTCTGGAAGAAGCCAGGAATATTTACGAAGCGTTTTTTGCCAATCATCC
The DNA here is from genome assembly GCF_000473365.1 of Adhaeribacter aquaticus DSM 16391. Lineage (GTDB taxonomy): Bacteria > Bacteroidota > Bacteroidia > Cytophagales > Hymenobacteraceae > Adhaeribacter > Adhaeribacter aquaticus. Next base: position 4,130,970 of record NZ_KI421517.1, on the reverse strand, counting down.
CTTCGTACATATTTCCAAAGTTAATCCGCACCTAAAGCAGGTAGTAAATACAAATAAAGGCATTGTTTACGTAGATAAAGTAGACGATCAATTAGTTATCATCAGCATGATTGATAATTTATTGAAAGGTGCCTCCGGACAAGCGGTACAAAACATGAATTTATTATTCGGTCTGGAAGAAACTACTGGCTTAAGGATTAAACCATCTGGTTTCTAAGATAATAAAGTAAGACAACTAAACTATATATGTCATTTAGGAGGAAACTTGTTTGCAATCAATGAACAAGTTCCCTCCTAAGTGACAATAGTGAATTAGTAAGTCTTTCTCCTCTCTAAACTTATAACGTAAAACGTCTAACGTACAACGTACTATGAAATTATTCGATGTTTATCCCCTCTTCGATATCACCCCTGTAAAAGCCCAGGGTTCTTATGTTTGGGACGATAAAGGAACAAAATATTTAGATTTATACGGTGGCCATGCGGTTATTTCTATTGGCCATACACACCCGCACTATGTGCAAAAATTAACCGATCAGATAAATCAAATTGGTTTTTACTCTAATTCTGTTCAAATTCCGCAACAACAGGAATTAGCCGATAAAATGGCTGAATTATGCGGTTACCCGGATTATAGTTTATTCCTGATAAACTCCGGTGCCGAAGCCAACGAAAACGCTTTAAAGGCTGCTTCTTTCTATAACGGTCGGAAAAAAGTAATTTCGTTTAACAAATCTTTCCACGGACGTACTTCGGCTGGTGTAGCCGCTACCGACGATAAATCTATTCAAGCACCCATTAACAAGGGGCATGAAGTAATATTTCTGCCGTTAAATGATGCAGAAGCCCTGCAAAACGTAGAGAATCCGGAAGAAATTTGTGCGGTCATTATTGAAGGTATTCAAGGAATTGGCGGTGTTTATACCCCTACCAATGAGTTCTTGACTCAAATTCGCCAGTTCTGCGACCAGCATAATATTGTATTGATCTTAGACGAAATTCAGTCTGGTTACGGACGTTCCGGTAAATTCTTTGCCCACCAATACTCTGATGTGAAAGCCGATATTATTACCATGGCCAAAGGTATGGGCAACGGTTTCCCGGTTGGTGGTATTTTGCTAAGCCCGAAATTTCAGCCTAAATACGGCCTGTTAGGTACTACTTTTGGTGGCAATTATTTAGCTTGTGCGGCTTCTATTGCGGTATTAGACGTAATCAAAGAAGAAAATCTAGTAGAAAATGCTGCTGAAGTAGGTAATTACCTGATTGAGCAATTACGCCAGGTAGAAGGTGTGGTAGAAGTACGTGGCCAGGGCTTAATGATTGGCGTGGAAATGGCATCACCAATAGCTGAATTACGCAACGAATTACTGAAAGAGCACAAGATATTTACTGGTTCGGCTTCTAATAAAAATACCTTGCGCATTTTACCGGCGCTTAACCTGAAAAAAGAAGAAGCAGATATTTTCCTGCAAGCCTTTACGCAAGTACTTTCTAAAACACTGGTTTAATGAGACAATTTACTTCGGTTAAAGATGTAGCTGATATTTCGGCTTTAGTAACAGAAGCACTGGTTTTAAAAAGAAACCCTTTTGCTTATAAAGATTTAGGTCGGAATAAAACCTTAGGTCTGATATTCCTGAACCCTAGCTTACGCACCCGTTTAAGTTCGCAAAAAGCAGCGGCCAATTTGGGAATGGAAGCCATTGTCATGAATATTGACAAAGAAGGCTGGGCATTGGAAACGCAGGATGGTGTAATTATGAACGGCACTACCGTAGAGCACATCCGTGAAGCAGCCGGGGTTATGGGACAATATTTTGATATATTGGCTATCCGCTCTTTTCCGGGTTTAAAGGACCGGGACGAAGACTACAGTGAAGATATCCTGAATAAATTTATTAAATTTTCCGGTATTCCACTGATTAGTCTGGAATCTGGTACCCGGCACCCGTTACAAAGTTTAGCCGATTTAATTACAATAACCGAAAATAAACCGGAAGGCCGTCGGCCAAAAGTGGTATTAACCTGGGCACCGCACGTAAAAGCTTTGCCACAGGCTGTACCTAATTCTTTTGCCGAATGGATGTGTGCCGCCGAGGTAGATTTTGTGATAACCCACCCGGAAGGCTATGAACTGGATACTCAGTTTACCAATGGAGCGACCATTACTTACAACCAGGAAGAGGCTTTAGCTGATGCTGATTTTATTTATGTAAAAAACTGGTCGTCTTTCCAGGATTATGGCAAAGTGTTAAGCACCGATCAAAGCTGGCTCTTAACCCAAGAGCGTTTGGGTGTTACCAATAATGCCAAAGTAATGCATTGCTTACCAGTACGCCGGGGCATGGAATTAAGCCACGATATTCTGGATGGGCCAAACTCTTTAGTAATTCAGGAAGCTGGCAACCGGGTATGGGCGGCGCAGGCAGTATTAAAAAGAATGCTTGAAACAAATTTTTCTCCGGCTTAATGAAAAAAGTAGTGAACGTCATTAAAATAGGCGGCAATATAATTGACAATGAAGCCAAGTTAAACCAGTTTTTGCATGATTTTGCCCAGATTACCGGCCCTAAAATATTGGTACACGGGGGAGGAAAAATAGCGACCGAAGTTAGCAAAGGTTTGGGCATTGAAGCTAAAATGGTGGATGGTCGCCGCATTACCGATGCCGAAACGTTACGCGTGGTGACGATGGTATATGGCGGCTTGGTAAACAAGAATATTGTCGCTAAACTGCAAGCCTATAATTGTTATGCTATTGGTCTAACTGGCGCCGATGCCAATTTAATTCCAGCTACCAAACGTCCGGTTAAAGCTATTGATTACGGGTTTGTAGGAGATATTGCCGAAGGAGCAATTGATGGGCAAAAGCTGGCTTTGTTTATTGATAATGGCATGACACCGATTTTTGCGCCGCTTACCCACGATGGTCAAGGCAATTTATTGAATACCAATGCCGATACCATTGCCTCTACCCTGGCAGTAGCTATGTCCGATATTTATGAAACCAACCTGACCTATTGCTTCGAGAAAAAAGGCGTGTTGGCAGATATTGAAGATGATAATTCAGTAATCAATAAAATTACACCTGATAAATACCAGGAACTAAAGCAAGATGGTACCATTGTGCAAGGCATGATCCCAAAACTGGATAATGCTTTTAACGCTATCAATGCCGGAGTAAAATCGGTATTTATTTGCCATGCCGATGAGGTTTTAAATATTTTAGAAAAGAAAGAAAAAGCCGGTACTGAATTATCTGCTTAATAATACTATTTAGTATATAAGTTATGACAACTTCCTCTGAAACTATTGCCATTCTGGGTGGCGGTAATATGGGTCTGGCCCTAGCCAAAGGCTTGGTAAAATCTGGTAAATATGCGCCTAATCAAATAATTATTACCCGTCGTACCCTAACGGCCCTCTCCTCTTTTGCTCAGGAAGGTTACCAGATTACTTCGGATAATGCGCAGGCAGTAGCGCAAGCCAACATTGTGGTTATTGCTGTTTTGCCGCAACAACTAAATATTTTATTAGATGCCATCAAGGAAGAAGTAAATCCGGAGAAGCATCTATTAATTTCCATTGCATCCGGCGTAACCGTTAAAGATGTTACCGACCGGGTTGCCAAACCAGTTCAGGTAGTGCGGGCCATGCCCAATACGGCTATCGCTATCCAGGAATCCATGACCTGTTTAGCTACCAGCAATGCCTCCTTGGACAACATGGAGAAAGTAAAAGATATTTTTGATACGGTTGGCGACACGGTAGAAATTCATGAAGAATTAATGACTTCGGCTACCGCCTTATGTGCTTGTGGTATTGCTTTCTTTTTGCGGGCCATTCGGGCGGCTTCTCAGGGGGGCGTTGAAATCGGGTTCCATGCGGCCGAAGCCTTACACATGGCGGCGCAAACCGCTAAAGGTGCCGCTTCGCTTTTATTAACTAACGGTAGTCACCCGGAAAACGAGATTGATAAAGTGACCTCTCCTAGAGGTTGCACTATTGCTGGCCTCAACGAAATGGAACACGAGGGCTTTAGCTCAGCATTAATAAAAGGTATTCGCTTATCTTCGGTAAAAGCAGGTAATTTATATACCAAAGAATAACAATTCAAGAGAATTCAATATGGTTAATCCCTTCAATTCTAATAATAATGTTGTAAGTGCAGAGCAACTCGACACACTTTATAACGAAGCCTTAGATTTATTGAAGGGATTAATTTCCATACAATCGTTCAGCCGGGAAGAAGATCAGACTGCCGAAAACATTAATGCCTTTTTTATGCGGCATGGCATTTCGACTTACCGGGAGAAAAATAATGTTTGGGCTTTTAACCAACATTTTAATTCCGAACTACCCACTATTTTACTTAATTCGCACCACGATACCGTAAAACCCAACAAAGGCTGGACAAAAGATCCTTTTCTGCCCCAGGTAGAAGATGGAAAACTATTTGGGTTGGGCAGCAATGATGCCGGCGGGTGTTTGGTTTCTTTAATCGCCACTTTCCTTTACTTTTTTCCGCAGGAAGATTTGGCTTACAACCTGGTTCTGGCAGCTACCGCCGAAGAAGAGGTATCTGGTTTAAATGGCCTGGAATTAGTATTTCCGAAACTAGGCAATATTGAATTTGCCATTGTAGGTGAACCTACCGAAATGCATTTGGCTGTAGCCGAAAAAGGATTAATGGTTCTGGATTGTACGGCCTACGGGAAGTCCGGGCATGCGGCCCGGGAAGAAGGTGAGAATGCTATTTATAAAGCCATTCAGGATATTAGCTGGTTTCAAACTTACCAGTTCCCGAAAGTATCCGAATACTTAGGTCCGGTTAAAATGAGTGTGACCATTATTCATGCCGGTTCCCAACACAACGTAGTGCCAGACCGCTGCGAATTTACCGTTGATGTTCGGGTAACCGATAGCTATACAAACGAAGAAGTATTGGGAATTATTCAGGAACACGTTGCTTCAGAAGTTAAGCCACGATCCGTAAGGTTAAAATCTTCCCGCATTGATAAAGACAGCCCAATCGTCCAAGCTGGATTAGCTCTAGGTCGGACTACCTACGGCTCTCCTACTACTTCGGACCAAGCTTTGATTTCTGTACCATCGTTAAAAATGGGCCCGGGCCAATCCGGTCGCTCCCACACCGCTGATGAATTTATTTACCTCCACGAAATCAAAGAAGGTATAGATATTTACATCAAGCTGTTGAGTCAAGTTGTTTATGGAAGTGTTTATTTATAAGTGGTAAGTTTTAAGTCTTGAGTTTTTAAAACTTTTACCTTGATATAAATTTTATAAAAATTTTAGCTTGCCTGTTGATTAACCTTGTTGTAAAACTTAACCTGACTAACTTTACCACGCGATTTAATTAAATACCAATATAGGGTTAAGTAATAAAAATAACCTATTACTTACCAATTAAAACTTATTACTTATAAGGCATGAAACTTTGGCAAAAAGATACTCAAGTGAAACAAGAAGTAGAGCAATTTACGGTTGGCAAAGACCGGGAATTGGATTTAATGCTTGCTCCTTTTGATGTATTGGGTTCTTTGGCGCATACGCGCATGTTAAATTCCATAAACCTGTTACCGGACGAAGACTTGGCTCTGGTACAGAAAGAGCTAAAGCAAATTTACCGGGAAATAGAAAACGGAAATTTTACGATAGAAGAAGGTGTTGAAGACGTTCATTCTCAGGTAGAAATGCTTTTAACCCGCCGGGTGGGTGAAGCAGGTAAAAAAATCCACAGTGGCCGCTCCCGTAACGACCAGGTTTTGCTGGACCTAAAATTATTTGTCCGGCACCAGATACAGGTAACCGTTTCAGGAGTACAAGAGCTGTTTAACCAATTAATATCTTTAAGCGAGCAGCACAAAGAAAAATTACTACCAGGTTACACGCACCTGCAAATTGCTATGCCTTCTTCTTTCGGGCTTTGGTTTGGCGCCTATGCCGAAAGCTTAGTAGATGATTTAATTCTTTTACAAGCGGCTTATAAAATCAGTAATAAAAACCCATTGGGATCAGCCGCTGGTTATGGCTCCTCATTCCCACTTAACCGGCAGTTGACTACTGATTTATTGGGGTTTGATTCTTTAAATTATAATGTAGTATATGCTCAAATGGGCCGGGGCAAAACCGAACGGAATGTGAGCAGTGCGCTGGCTTCTGTAGCTGCTACGGTTGGTCGTTTAGCAATGGATGCCTGTTTGTACATGAACCAGAACTTTGGTTTTATTTCGTTGCCTGATGACTTAACCACCGGTTCCAGCATCATGCCACATAAGAAAAATCCAGACGTATTTGAAATAATTCGGGGAAAGTGTAATAAACTACAAGGTTTACCAAATGAAATTGCTTTAATTATTGGTAATCTTCCTTCTGGTTACCACCGCGATCTACAGTTAGTAAAAGAGAGCTTCTTGCCAGCTTTCCAGGAATTAAATAGCTGCCTCGAAATGATGACCTTTATGCTGAAGAATATTATTGTAAAGGAAAATATTCTGCAGGATGAAAAGTATAAATATTTATTCAGCGTAGAAGTGGTAAATAACCAAGTACTTCAAGGGATTCCTTTCCGTGAAGCCTATAAAAACATTGGAGCTGATATTGCCAATAATACTTTTAACCCGCCCACCGAAGTAAATCATACCCACGAAGGCAGCATTGGTAATCTGATGAACGAACAGGTGTCAGCTATGATGGATAAGGTACTTGCCAGTTTTAATTTTGATATAGTAGAAAAAGCTGTAAAAGAGCTTGTTGCTGATTAAAAAATTTAAGTATTAAATTTTAAATAAAGAAAGGGGATTTGTTCCCCCTTCTTTATTTAATAAACCTGATAAGGTAAACATCCTTGTTTGATTATTTTTATTCCTTTTAAAAAGTGATTTAAACTCTTAAGCGTTAAAATCACTTTTTAAAAGGGTGTGCCAACTCCGCATACTTTAGAAGTTGTAAATAATATTTAATAATTATTTCTAATTAAATTTTTTAATTCTTAACCAGAAATATGCCACTCGCGGTAAAACTGATCTAGAAAGTTAACCATGTATTCGTGGCGCTCTTTTGCTAAGGTTTTTCCGGTTATGGTATTCATCCGATCTTTCAACAGCAATAACTTCTCGTAAAAATGATTGGTGGTTGGTCCAGCATTCTTCTTGTACTCTTCGAAACTGGCGTGTAGTTCAGGTTGAGCTTCTGGGTTATGAATTTCACGGCCTTTGTAACCGCCATAGGCAAAGGCCCGGGCTATACCTATTGCGCCAATTGCTTCTAACCGATCTGCATCCTGCACAATTTCTCCTTCCAGGGAACTCATAGGGGTATTTACCCCAGCTCCTTTATAAGATATTTCCTGAATTACCTGGCAAATATTACTTATGGTAATTTCTGGTACCTGTAGCGCTTCCAGATAATGGCGGGCAGCTTTTTCTCCGGCGTATTCATCTCCGTCATGGAATTTCCAATCAGCTACATCGTGGAGCAAGGCTGCTAATTGAACTACAAATAAGTCAGCCTTTTCAGTTCGGGCAATGTACAAAGCATTTTGCCACACCCGGTATACATGCCACCAATCATGACCCGAACTTTCGCCGGAAAATTTACTTTTTATAAATTCTGCAGTTTGAGAAATGATTTCTTCCTGGTTCATACTAAATAATCGGTAACCGCTTAAATTCCTTTGTTTCGTCGAACAGTTTACGATAAGTATGGTGCGTTTTATAAACCCGGGAACCTATTTGCTCGCAAACCCGCAGCATTTTTGGATTAAAATCACCAATCCAGTTCATGATAATTTCATCGTAAGGAACTTTGCCATTAAAATAAACAGCTTCCCCGGAAGCTACAATCATGGCAGCCTCTACTCCTTTCCGCTGGTGTTCCGGCGTAATGCCAAAGACAATACCAGTGGCCCGGGTACAAGCACCCCGCCACTTATGAAACACAAATTTAAGTTTACCTATCCAATCCAACTTACCATTAACATAACGGAACAGCTGGTTTAACTCGGGAATAGCAATGAAAAAACCCACTGGTTCACCTTTATAATAAGTGTACCAAACAATTCTTTCGTCAAGTACAGGCTTCATGCTTTTAAACAGCATTTTAGCCTGAGCGGCCGGCATCTCCTTTACCCCCTGGTGCTTTACCCAGGCTTTGTTATAAACAGTCCTAAAATCTTCCGCATACTTCTCCAGATCTTTCATATCTACATGGCGAAAAGTATAATCCGGGTTACTTAAAATTTGACGCGCTTTTACGGCGTACCGTTCCTCTAAAGGTTGGCGGGTATCCCGGATGTAGGTAAGTTGTTTAAAAAAAACCTGAAACCCGTAAGCTTCGAAGAGCTTCTGGTAATAAGGAAAATTATAATTGGTGGTATAAGGTGCCGGCGAAAATTCTTCTACTAATAATCCCCACCACTTATCCCGGTCACCAAAGTTAATGGGGCCGTCCATGGCCTCCATTCCATTATCCTGCAGCCACTTTTTACAGGCATCGAATAAGGTAAAAGCAGCTCTATGGTCGTTGATGCATTCAAAGAAGCCCATGCCTCCAGTAGGTTGTTCAAAGCTTTTAGCGGTTTGGGCATTAATAAATGCCGCCACCCGGCCAATACTTTCTCCCGTTTCGCTCTTTAAAACCCACCTGATAACCTTACCAGCACGTAGTAATTTATTTTTTTTCGGATCAAATACCTCTTCAATGTCCTTATCTAAAGGTCGGATAAAATTAGGATCATTTTTATAAAGCTTTACCGGAACCAAAATAAATTCCTTAGCTAACTGGGGAGTTGTTACTTCTATTAATTGCATAGTATGGGAAGTAAGCCTAATCACTCTTCTTACTTTTCTATTTCGTCTAAAAGGAAGAAAATTAATTTAAGCCTAGCCTTTGAATAAAAGAATTACCGAACCTTTACTTTTTGAGTAAATTTTTCGCGTTGTGCTAAATATAAACCGCCAATAACCAAGCCGGTTCCAGCAAAAGTATAGAAAGTTATGGGTTCGCCCAATAAAAACCAGGAATAAATAAACCCGAATATAGGGCAAAGAAATAGCCAAAGAGATGCTTTTACAGCATCTTGTTTTACCAGGAAAAACCATAACTGCAGGGCTACCACCGATACTGGAATTATTAACCAGAATACAGCTCCCCAAAATCCTAAAGACCAGTTAGTATCTTTTATTTCGGAGGCATATAATGTAAATGGAAATAAAAAAAGGCCACCTAACATTACCTGCCAGGCATTTACCGAAATACTGGGTAAATGCCAGGTAATACGGGCATAATAAACCGTAGCCGCTGATACTGATAGCATTCCAATCAACAGAATAATAAGGCCACTAATTGTTGCATAACTGTTGCCCAATAACGGGTAAGTAGCTAAACAAACTCCTGTTAAACCTAAAATGATACCGGCTATTTCGTACCAGCGCATTTTCCGGCGTAACCACACAGCAGAAAGTACCATGATAAATAAAGGATTGGTGGCCGTAGATAAACTGCCAATTCCGGCAGAAACTTCTTTTAGGGCTAACACAAAAGCCCCTAAATAAATTGTAGTATTCAGGAGTGAGAAAATTATAAGCTGTAGCCATTCTTTGCCTTTGGGTAAGCGGTGGTTGGTAGGTTTCAGAACATAAACATACAACAACATTAAACCTCCGGCAATAAAAAAACGGGTGTTAGCTAATATAAGCGGATGAGTAAATTGAACACCAATTTTGGTGGCTACTGAAGCAGAAGCCCATAACATAGCATAAAGCAACCCCGGAAGTACCTGGCGCATGATCTTAAGCAAAATTTAAAAAGAAAAAGCTCTGATCAGGAATTATGACCAGAGCTTTGTTCTGTTAAAGACAGTTTTTAAGCAGAGTTTCGCTCGGCATTTATAATTCCAAAAGAGCAACGCATTACCAGTTTTTCGTAGATTTTCTTGTCTTGTCCGTCTACGCCGCTTTCCTCCATTTCCCGGATTTTAGTTAAGGCATATTGCTGAATCACCACTAAAGGTAAAACAATTCGTTGCCGTAACTGGATAGAAAGCTGATCAATTGGCTTGTCGGCCATTAATTCAGAGGCTCCTGATAACTTCAGCACGTATTTTTTCGTCCGCTCGTATTCTTCCCGCATCAGGTTCCACAATTCCCCGTATTTCGGGTGATCAGCCAGATAAGCCGTAACCGGGAAGCAGCATTTATTCATGGCCATCTCACAGTTATCCAATAAAGTTTTAAAGAATAAGGATTCCTGATACATTTCTTTTACCTGGTCCCACTTACCGGCTGCATGCATTTTTTCCAAGGCCTGGCCAACGCCAAAGTAACCGGGTACATTTTGTTTTAACTGGCTCCAGGCTCCTACGTAAGGAACAGCCCGTAAATCATTCAGGTTTAAGGTTCCGCTCTTTCGTTTAGATGGGCGGCTACCAATATTAGCTTCGGCATAATACCGCAATGGGCTTACATAGTTTAAATACTCTAAAAACTCCGGGTGCTCTTTTAGGGTGCTGTAAGCTTCATAACTTTCTCTGGCCAACGTTACTAATAGGTCTTCTTCAGCGTCAGTTAAGGTTTTCTCTTTGGTAGAAAAAAGGGCGTTACTGATACCAGCATTAAGAAGTTGCTCTAAATTAAACCGGGCGGCATCTATGGTGCCAAAGTTAGAACTAATGGTTTGCCCCTGAATCGTTAATTGAATTTCTTTAGTAGAAATATCCCGCCCTCTGGAGGCATAAAACTGGTGCGTTTTACCACCACCTCTGGCTGGAGGCCCACCCCGGCCATCAAAAAAGACCACCTCTATGCCGTATTGTTGCGACAGGTAGCTTAAGGTTACCTTCGCTTTATAAATACTATAATTAGCCATTAAGTAACCACCATCCTTGGTACCATCTGAGAATCCCAGCATAATGGTTTGAATATTTTTACGGCGGTTCAGGTGTTCGCGGTAAACTTTATTTTCATAAAGCTTCTGCATAACATCAGCGGCATTTTTTAAATCTTCAATGGTTTCAAAAAGTGGAACAATATCTATGGAGATTTCTTCTTTTTGGTAACCACTTAACAAAAACAAGCTATAAACCTCCAGTACGTTTATAGCGCTGGTGCTGTGGCTAATGATGTAGCGGTGGCAACCCTCTTCGCCATTTGTTTTCTGGATGGTTTTTATTGCCGGAATGGTTTCTAAAATATCCCGGAATAGCTCATTTTCGAAAAAAGCAGGATCTAAGGTTTGGTTAACATTCAGAAGCAGTTCAATTTTTTCTTCCTCTGGTAGCTCTTTGTAATTATCAGGTAAAGCCGGGGTATATTCTGAAATAACTTCAATTAAATGGTTATGTACCGAGCTATCCTGGCGAATATCCAGAGAAGCAAAATAAAGACCGAACAGCTCTACTTTATTAATCAGGTTATCTACTTGGTTAATAAATAAACCATTATGCAAGCGAATAATAGTTTCCCGAATTTCTTGCAGGGTAGCTATAATTTCTTCTTTGGTTATATCAGTTTTGAAACCCGGAACAAAAATATTGTTGTACAGCTTTTGTTCTAATTCGGCTAATACCGGGGCTACCCGCTTAAATGTCAACCTTTTTTTCAGCTTGCGCACATCCATGTAATAGGATTTGATAATGCCGCCCCTTAATGCTTCAGCTACATTTAAAGTAATTTCTGCATTTACAAATGGATTACCATCGCGGTCGCCGCCTGGCCAAAAGCCCATTCTGATAATTGAATTCTTATCAATAGCGTTAGGGAATTGGTTTTTAAAGTATGATAGAATTTGGCCAGCAGCCGGATAAAACACATTTTCCAGGAACCAGATCAGGTTTACCGCTTCATCGTATGGGGTAGGTTTTTCTTGTTTAAAGAAAGGAGTCTTCCCCAATTGTTGTAGGTAAGAATTGGCCAAGGCCGTATTATCACTATCCAAAGCCTTAGATAAGTCATTAATAATGCCTAATACTTCGCTTGGGTAAAACTGAGTGGGATGAGCCGTTAAAACCAAACGAACGGCAAAATCTCTTAACTTGGCTGATAATAAACCTTGTGCCCGGTTCTGAATTACATTACCTTCCAAATGCTTAATTGTTCCGATACCTTGCATATCGTTTATCTGGTTGAAAGCAGCATCCTCCAGGGCATCAAACAATACCACCTGGCGTTCAGCAAACTGAACAAACCGGAAAAGTAAATCAATTTTTTCCTGATCGGTTTCGAAGCCGGTGTATTGCTGGAAAAACGAATCTATTATTTCATTGGGGCTGGAATGTTTGACTAAACCGTCTTCGCAATGAAGTAAAAATAAAGACAATAATACACCTGTTTTCTCTACCCGGTAAAAGGGAAGCGAAGAAAAGAGGCTGTTATACATTTCGTACTTAAACCCTACTAGCGTTTTAAATACTTGTAAGGGATTATTGGCGTAAGGATTCATTATTAACTTTGTTTTTCCTGAACAAAACTACCTCTTTCTTATAATTTTTGAAATAAAAAGAGACAATTTTTAAATTAAATTCAACTAGAACATTTGAAAATCTTTATAATTTAAATAAATTTTCTCCAATGTAGCTTATTCTCAGAATATTACCTTTAAAAAAGGTTTGTATTGATAATCAATAATGTACATTTTACAATATCCTTTCAACTCCTTTAAACCAGTTCTATTTAAATCATTTCCGGCGCTTTTTATACCAGTAGAAGTTGCTGTTTTATAGTTCTGTTCTTATTATTAACATCACTAAATCAAAAAGCCACTAATAAAAGTGGCTTTTTGATTTAGTGATGTTTTAGTTATATACAGCTATTAATTTGGATGCTTTTTTTATCAATACATCCTTAAGCTTAACTTATTTGAAATTTGGCCAGCGTAGCAAAACTTTCCTTATTAGTAATATCTGGATTGATTTGTAACTCTAAAGCTTTCAAGTTTTGTAAACCAACAGAATAATCTTCTGATTCTGTTATAGAATCAGGTTGATTGAAATTGAATTGTTGTCTTACGATTTCTCTGTAAGCCTGGTTATTTGCCGGTAACCAACGCAACTGAAATTCTTGGGTACGGGTTTGGTCCTTTTCACAAAATTTAAGTCTAATCAACTTAATGTCCTGTGGTTCATCAAAAATAATTCTTATCGTTTGCTTTCCTGATTTACCAGCCTTCCAGCCTGCTCCTTCGGTATCAGAAAAAGAATTTTCAATGGGAAAGGCTTCATCTTCTGATGTTATTTCAACCAATGCCTTTTGCTCCAGGTTGAGCCAACTCAGCTGGACTTGGTCTTTATTAGAGACAACCTGATCTATTATTCGTTTTTGCATAATCTTGAATTAAAAAATTTAAAGTTTAGCTTCTATATATTGACTAATAGGTTGAGCAGGGTAAATTCGGGAGGATTTCAATAGGTTTTATATGATGTACTCTAAACCAGGAATTTAGTTCTGACTAACTATAACACCTATTCAGGAAAAAATAGAATAGGTGTTATAGGTGATCAAAAAATACTATAATAAAATAGGGTTAAATAAAATTTAATTTAGAAAATAATTGTGTGTATTTTTGACAGACTTAGTTGAAGAGGTGCTTTTTTAGAAATTTGCATAATAAAAGATAAAAATTCTTAGAAAATATCTAAGTGTTTTTACAAGTACCACGTATAACTACGGGAATGTAAGTCATGATTTAAGTATTAATTTAATACTAACCCCTTATGGAGCCATTAATATTTTCGGTTAACTATTTTGATGGCCATTTAAACAAGGTTTGGCGGTTTACTCATAATGCAACCTGTGCTTATAATAAATCAAATAAGTTTAAGGTAGTAGTAGCTAATACGCTCTGGGTTAAGAAAGGGAAATTTGGGTTTTAAGCTATTGCAACTTTAGTGATTTTATTTATTAAATAAGCTTTAACTGTACCTTAAAAAATTATCTGGTTTATTTACATAAACATGCAGATAATTAGTTTATAATAAGTAATTTAAGTAGGTTTTTCTGAAATGAGATAATTGCCGGATTCCAGACTACATAGTATCAATTACTTTTAAAATACTCTTTGTTGATGGGCACGTAAAATTAAAACAACTAATAATAATTAACCTATAATTCCATGTGGTGAATAAGATAAATTAACTAAATGAATTCACTTACATGAGTTATACTATTATAATTTCTCCATTCCTAATTAAAACAGATTTGAATAAACGAAAGGAAGTCAATGTTTGGAGAAAATACCCGAAGCTTCTATTAGAAATAGGTTTATAATTTAGACCTCTCTATTTGAACCAATGAGAACAGATTAAAGAAAGTGCTTTACTCAATTTATCGAGATTTAAACTTTCCTGCTTATAAAAACGCCTATAACTTAAATTTAACTTATAAACTCAAGATGGAATCTTTACAATTATTAAACTTTATTACCCTGTTTCTTTTTATAGGAGCTGTTATTATTTTTATAAACGGGCAGGTAAAAGCCTCTAAAGAAAGAAACTTTGTGCGGGAAGAAGCACGGAAGCTAAAAGCCAGAATAAATAATTGTTAATATTATTTATTCTGGCTTTTAAAATAACCGTAACCTTTTTACCAAACCAAATTTAAGGTTCTTGAATATACTTATTATACAAATTTTATTTTATTTATTATGTTAAATTATGTAGCTCTGAATCTTCAGGTATTTTAATTAAACTGCGGAAGTTTTTCTTCTACATAAATTTCCGCTTGCCTGGTTAACCGCCAGCCACTCTTGCCTCCTTCTGTTACTCGCTGAAACCAAACGCGGTCATTCTTTAGGTTTATAATAACCTGTTTCAAATGCACTGGTTTTCCTCCCAGGTTCAGGATGCGGTAAGCAAAATCAATGTTACCTTCGGTAAAATAAGGTTGCTGATTAATTTTAGTTATATAATAGGCAATTGTAATGATTCGGTTAGGGTTGCCACTTCCAGGTCTTTTCCGGGTAAAGAAACTTTCCAAAGATTCCTTATTATTTGCCTGATAAATATCAAATGGTTCCTGATGAATGGTGTTGGCTACAATTTTCCGGGACACCGGGGAATTTCTGGGGCCAGTTCCTTTTTCCCAGTTTATACTTCCATACTTTTTGTCAGAAGTTCCGCTTCTGTCATCATTACTAGGATTAAGTAAGTTTTTAACTTTATCCAGTCCCTGTGGGGTAATTCGAAACTCATTCTCTTTTACTGTAGAAATATATTTTTTAAATAAACTTTTCCAGTTAGTACCTAAATTTTTAAACCTCGTCTCGGTTTTCCGTTTATCTTTATAAAGGGTCCAGACTTTATCTTTCGAAAATGTGGTGGTACCAAAATCCGAAAGGTAAAAAGCAAAGAGTAATATCCATTCATTTTCCCGGCACTCCAGATTTAATTCCAAATCATTCAAATGCGGATAGGGATTACTTTCTTCCTTTGCAGTATATGCTGTCAATTTTTCTTTTTCCGGTAAAGGATCATTTTCTACAACAGGTGATTTTAAAAGAGGGTTATTTCGGATCTCAACCGGCAAGGCTACTGGCTCCGCTGGTAAATATATTTTATTCTTTAGTATGTCGGCTAAAACATCTTTAATCTCTTTCCCGACATCATTAGTAAATTCTATTTCATACGAACGTCCTTCTTTATCTTCTTTAAACTTTATTGTATTAAAAGAGCGGGTAACTTCTGAATCGTAAGTTTTTCCTACCGCAACGCCACAACCAATACAATGCTTCGCTCCCGGAACAATTAACTCCTGGCATGCTTTACACCTTACTTGATGCCCACAGTTTTGACAAAACACTGCCCCGGTAACCAAGCCTTCCTGGCAATTTATACAATTAGCTTCTACCATACTATACCTTAATAAATGGGATAAATTAACACTGTAAATATAAGACAGTAAATACTAAATATAAGAATTGTGAATAAGAATTTTATTTTATGGATAACTATAGGTTTTCCACATGGTGGAAAACTTGCCTTTATCTACATCAAAAAATACTTAATATTTATCTTTAAAGAAATCTTATATTTATCTTATTTATCAAGTCATGAAATTTAAGAGCGGTTTAATATATGGGTATTTATAAGATATGGTTCTTTTGTTTGATCTAAAGATGTTTTCCTCTATAGTCCTTATTTGACTGTGTTTGATATTAAAATATCTATTAAAATAAGACTGTCTTGTAGTGTAATTTAGTGATGTTTTTATAATGATGTTGCTTTGTTAATTGCTGTAATGTATTAGTGTATTTTACTGCGGATAAGGAGGGATATTTAACTTACTTTATATAAGAGACAAAATTTGATTTGATATCAATCTATTAAAGGTTATGATTTTTTGTAATTATTAGTTGGTGTTACCCTCCCCCCCTACCCTACTTGCGAAACAGAATAATATATATTGAAATTATTTTTCCCAGCAGTAAAAGGATTAAAAACAAAAAAGCCTGAATCGAATTTGATCCAGGCTTTTTATTTTTTAATTAGTGCTTACTTAGGTTAGTAACAACTCCTGTTTATTTACAAGGCTTTCGTAGCCATATTCACTTTCATCTGTCCGGGCCCGGTCTACTAATGTACTAGCAATGGCTAGAGCAATGGCTAATATAAGTGCAGGCCAAAACCCATCCACTTTAAAGTTCCGAACTAGTTTATCTACTATTTTAATAATAACAGCCGTTACTATTAACCGGACTACAAACTGTAATAAGAATAATGTAACCAGGTTAAGTGGCAACCGAAGCAAAAAGCCAATAGTAGCATTAAAAATACCAATGAGCAATGCTACCCAAAGTGCCGTGGCAAAGCTTTTTACATGAATTTGCGGCATGGCATACGATAGTAATAAAAGGACACCAGCGCTTACAAGCAGGTTGATAATAAAATCCATAGTTTTAAAGGTTTAGTTCATAATTAAAAAACTTATTACGGTGATTAGGAATTTTGGATGAGCGCCTTTTGTGAGTATAAAGTTAAGAATCAAACTTTCTAAATTTATTCTTGCTCAACTCATAGCTTATGATGGCAGGAATATAAAAGGTAATATCAGCTATAAACTTAGCCAGAAGTACCCCCCAGGTTAAATTTTCAAAATATATAGGTAAAAAAAACATTAAAAAAGGCCGGATAAAAAAGCTATCGGCTACTTCAGCCAAACCAAATTCTAGTACTAAAGCTCTGAGGTTTTTTAATAAGGTTTTAGTGCTGTACAACCGTCCTTGCTCATACAACATTCTTTTTGTTGCCAAAACATCTGCAACTAAAATATATCCAAAATAACCCAGGTTGCCACCCCAGGTGCCCGCCAAAGCGGTAGTTAAACCGTTTTGGGTAATGTGATGAGCTAGCCAGGCCGCTGTCAAGGTTGAAATAATGGATAATAACTCTGCGGGCAAATAACGCTTAAGCCACTCTTTTACCTTCGCCTGCATGTTTGCTTATTGCGGTAGGCTTTTTCTTGCCATGGATTGGGCCATCGCACTCGCATAAATTAATTGCAACGCGTGGTAAAGCATTAAGGGCAACAATATAATACCAACCACACTGGTATCCGGAAATAATACTTTAGACATAACCGTACCGTGTACCATAGATTTTTTGGAGCCACAAAACATAGCCGTAATCTGATCGGGTTGGGAAAGGCCTAAAAACTTACCAATGAGCTGCACCAAACCCAGCACTAAGAAAAACAAGGCTGACATTGCCAAAGCCAGTAAAATTATATCTAAGGTGCTATAACCGGCAAATAGATTTCGAGCAAATGAATCGCAAAAAGCGGTGTAAACAATTAATAAAATAATACTTTGGTCAAACAGCTTAAGTCGGCTTTTATGGCGTTCGGCAAAACCACCTAATCGGGAATGCATTAAAATACCTACTATTACGGGCGCCACTACTTGTATCATTAATTTGCCTATAACAGAGGCAAAATCAAATTCAGTTGAATTACTTTCTAATAAAAAGCTCATCCAGAATGGGGTCAGAAATACCCCCAGTAAGCTGGAAATACTAGCATTGAAGATAGCAGCAGGCAAATTGCCTCCCGCAATAGAAACCATTACCACGGAAGATGAAACAGTGGAGGGTAAAGCGCCCACGTAACATATTCCTAGCCATAACAGCTCCTCTTCTTGATTGGCAAATAAAGACCTTGCTCCTAAAAGTAACAAGGGAAATAACAGGAAGGTGGTGCATTGTACCAGCAAATGCAGCCGCCAGTTGGTTAAACCACTTTTTAGCTTTTCCGGACTTAGCCTTAAACCATAAAAAAAGAAGATTACAGATACACCAACAGTTCCAATTTGGGCTAATGGTAAAGCACTTTCTTCTGCTCCTAACTGGGGCCAGGCATAAGCGAGTATAATAATACAAAGCAGGGCCAGTAAAAAACCATCAAATCCGGCTCTGGCAGCTATGGTTTTTGTTTTTACCCAAAAAGAAGCATTTCTGTTTATTAAAACAGCTTTTTGTGGAGTATTTGGAGTGTTTTTTGAATTAGGTTGCACCAATTGTAGTCTTAATTTATTTAAATGTAAGCTAAAATATATAATATAAATTCAGCAGTTTTTTAGAAGTCGATTTTTGTTCAGGAAGTAGATTTATGATTTTGGTATTTAGCTAAGGAAAACACCTCTCCTTTTTCCAGGCAGTCTGCCAGGTGGCCATACAGGTTTTTTATTGCCTCCGGCGAAATATCGGAAAGTAAAGCAGCTGTAATGCGTTTAGATAAGTTGCCTTCAGTTAACATAATATGCGCAACAGAGGCCACTGGGTCTGAAAGTAGATTATTTTTTAGTAGTTGATCTACCAGGTGCTTCCATAAATCTCCGGCCTTACATTCCAATCCTTTCTTTATGCCAAAACAACTAATATAAGACCAGTTATGAATAATGGCATCCTGTCCTTTTTCTATTACTTCCAATAATATTTCGGATAATTCTTCCTGATGCCAGCTTTGCTGTTCTTTCAGGCTTACCCATTTTTCCTGCACCAAAAGTTTAATAACGCAGGTTATAATTTCAAGGATTGCCAAATCTGCTACCGGACTTTCCTGAATATCTAGTAGGCGAATTTCAATTGCGTTCCGGCTAAACCGGGCAATAGCTCCCCGGGAGTTTAAGAATTCATCCTGCAGCATCCCCTCTGGATCATGAGGAGCAATATCTTTGTATATTTTTTTTAAAATGGTGTCTTCGTAAGCTTGCCGGGTAAATACCGCCTCCGGAATTATACTGCCTGCAATAGACGGAATTTTTTGTTGATTGGATCGGTAAACGTCCAGCCTGGTATCGGCTATTCCTGTTACCTGTTCTTCTTTTATAGGAGTAGATGCACTTAAAGCCGGGATAATTGGTAATACTAAACGGATGGCCGCATGTAATCGTCCAAATTCTTCCTCATTAGCGAAAGGTAAGTTCAGGTGGGTACTTTGTAAATTTGCCCAACCATGCCCCTTACAATCAAATATTTTATTGTAAGCTTCATAAACGGCATTGTAGTCGTGAGGCCATATTTTAGTTTCGGTATGAGGATCCATAAAAGGATGCATACCGGTAGGTAATAATTTAGCTTCGAATTTTTCTAAAATTTGATTTATTTTCCGGACATGCTCCTGAAATAAAGCGGCTAAAGAAGTTAAATCTTTGGCTGGGCCATTGGTTTTAAGTTCCAGCACATGTAACACCAATTCATTAGACCAGGCAATTGATCCAAATTCAACATCTGATAAATAGGCTCCTACTTCTGAATAAATTACCTGGTCTGCAATAGGTTTTACCTGGAGCGAATGAGCATCCACAATCATGTATTCTAATTCTACCCCAAAGGCTTCAAACAGATGCAGGCTGTTCTTGGTGCTCATCTTTACTTACTTTTTTACGGTCCAATCGTTTTTTTATGGATTTCATAATGGTGAGGTATAAATCCTTTTTCAGGATCTGGTCTTCCCACCCGTAATCTATACTGGGATTATCATTTACTTCAATAACATAAGCCTTGTCGCCAATTACTTTCAAATCAACTCCGTATAAGCCGTCTCCAATTAAATTGGCTGCTTTTAAAGCAGTATGCATCACAAAGAAAGGCACGCTTTCCATGGGTAGGGTTTCTACGTTGCCTACAGTATCATTTTTTTTGCCTTCCCAGTTGTATATCTGCCAATGATCTTTAGCCATGTAATACTTACAGGCATAAAGTGGCTGCTTATCCAGTATGCCTATTCGCCAATCATAATCAGTTGGCATAAACTCTTGCCCGATTATCAGCTCCGATGTCAAAAGCATTTTTTCCAATTCCCGATCCAGATCTGCTTCAGTTTTTACTTTTACCACCCCCTGTGAAAAAGAACTATCGGGTTTTTTAAGTACACAGGGCAAGCCCAGTTCTGCAACTACCTGTTCCCGGTTATCCTTATGGATGATCATGGTTTTGGGAATAGGTACTTTGGCTTTGGTTAATAATTCGGCCAGGTATACTTTATTTGTGCATCGTAAAATACTGGCGGCATCATCGATAGAAACCAGTCCATCAGCCTCTGCCCTACGGGCAAAACGGTAAGTATGATGATTTACTGAGGTAGTTTCCCGGATAAATAAAGCATCAAATTCAGATAAGCGCCGGTAATCGTCTTTGGTTATAAGTTCGGTATAAAATCCCACCGATTCGGCAGCACTAATAAATAACTCCATAGCCTTTTTATTTGAAGGCGGAGCCGTTTCCGAAGGATTAACTAAAATTGCTAAATCATAAACGGTCTTATTGGTTCGAACCGTAGAAAATCTGTTTTTGGCAAAATAAGCTTTCGCAAACTTCACTACATACCGTTTGTGCTCTTCCGGAACTTCGTTCAGGGGTATTGGCTGGATGCTTTGCAATATCCATTCTTTATTATAAATAAAATGCGCTCTTAATAAAGGTGCCTGAAATAAGGTGTGCAGTTGCTTACTAAGTTTTTCATATTGCTTGGCTACATTCTGCCCAAAGTAAATACTCAAAACAAAATTCTTGGATTTTAAGCGAGATAAGCTTTTTTGGATTAAATCATTCAGCTCTTCGGTAATGGCTCTTACAATGGTCTGGGACTTTAAATCTTGGATGGTGGTAACACTGGGAATGGCTTTGTGCCCCCGGGCCTCCGCCAAAAGAGATACATAATACCCGGTGCTTTGGTATTTATATGACCGACAAAGATTAAATACCCGGGCATTGCGAATTTCCATAATAGCTAAATCCGTAAGATAGGTTTTGGCAGAAACTACCTCTACGTCGTCCATATTACTAAACCCCCAATCTTCCTGGGTATTCACTACAACTATTTTGCGCATTTTAGTTTTTCGGATCTACTTTAAGCGGGTTCTATTACCAATAAATTAGCGTCATAAGTTACTATGCCTAACATAATGGCATTTATAAGCCGGGTTATTTGTACTTCATAATAATTATTCTGATAAAAAGGATTTTCCTGGTAGGGATCGGCCACAATTATATGTTTCCGATCAGCACTTAAACCAGACAAAACCACAAAATGGCCTAACGGATAACCTCTGATGTCGTCGTATACACTTTCATTGTTACTGTTTACTCGCTCCCGGGCACAATTGTACAAGTAGGTAGCGCTTAACCCTGTAAGTACAGGTATTCCTTTTTTAAAGTACTTCTTCAAAAGAGAAATTGTTAGATCATCACATTTTAATTCTCCGCCCAATTGTAGAAACTCAATATAAGCTTGGGATGCTTTCCGGAATTTTGGTTCGTCCTTGTACAGCAGTTGCTCCTGCAAGTTCATAATAATCTTCGCATTGTCTTCCCGAAACCAGGTCGGATCAAACATATGAAGATTGTATGTGTAAATTTTGGCACGATACCCTCTTTTTAAGGCATGACATCCCAAAAAAACAGCCAATGTTCCTCCTTCTTCTAAGAAATGTACCTCAGAAATTACCTGCTCTAAAGGAATATCATCATCAAAATATTGATAAACCGCATGCAAACTGGTAGGGCCGCAGGTGGAGTCATCTGGTTGGGTTAAAATTTTAAGTTTATTCAGGAGCTTAACCGGAAGCACTTTTTTGCTTTTTATGTTATCTAAAAGATTTTTAATATATACGTATGGTTAAACTTTAGTTATAGGGGGTATGCAACTGTAAATTGTTGACGAAACAAAATCTGCTATGGCCTAAAAATAGAACTGCATGTAAAAAGCTCCCTTTGTAATTAAGGTTCTGTCAAGTGTTCCCCGGACCATGCTGTAATTCCATTTATTCTATATAGTCTAAAATCTAATAATGTAGCTCCATTTTTTAACCTTGATTATTAAAAAATAAATAAAATATTTATAAATGGGTATAAAATTTAATATCATATATTCATTTTTACTTAAATTTTTTTACAAATAGCTTTTTTATGAAGGCAGTATTCCTTAATTTGTTTCAGATTTAATTATATACAGGTTTTTATGGGGCAGACTTATAAATCAGAGGTTTTACCAGGAGTTTTTAAAAATTATGAAGTTATCCAAAACTTTTTGGATGAGGTGTTTTTACAGGACGGACAAGTAAACAATCATTACCGGAAAGTTATTGACCTTTTTTGCAAATATTCTTCTGCCAACTTCAATGAATTAAAAGAACATGCTAACCTTTCTTTCTTTAATCAGGGAATTACGTTTGCTGTTTATTCGGATGAGAACCGGGGCGTAGAACGTATTTTTCCTTTTGATTTGTTTCCCAGAATAATTACGGCGCCGGAATGGGCTCAATTAGAGAAAGGCCTGATTCAACGAAACGAAGCCATAAACTTGTTTATACATGATATATACCATAAAAAGCAAATTTTAAAGGATGGTGTTGTGCCGCCCGAACTTATCTTTAGCTCCAAGCACTACTCCAAAGCCATGATTGGCGTGAATCCGATTGGCGGCATCTATAATCATATTTCGGGAACCGACTTAATTAAACACAGTGATGGCGAATATTATGTTTTAGAAGATAATATTCGTAGCCCTTCTGGTGTGAGCTACGTGCTGTCTAACCGGGAGACCATGAAAAAAACTTTGTTTAACCTTTTCCGGAAATACAATATTCAATCAGTACAAGAATACCCGCAACAGCTACTGAATACCATGCAATCGGTAGCACCGGATGGGGTTGATTCGCCAACTTGTATTATTCTTACGCCCGGGGTATACAACTCGGCTTATTATGAACATGCTTTCTTGGCTTTAAGTATGGGAATTTCATTGGTTGAAGGACGGGATTTATTTGTAGATAAGAATTTTGTTTACATGAAAACCATTCATGGCCCTAAACGGGTGGATGTTATTTACCGCCGGATTGATGATGAATTTCTGGACCCGTTGGCTTTCAACCCAAATTCTGTGTTAGGAGTGCCGGGTTTAATGGGGGCTTACCGCGAAGGCAACGTTACTATTATAAACGCACCAGGAACCGGAGCCGCTGACGACAAGGCCGTTTATTCTTATGTACCCGATATTATTAGGTATTATTTAAATGAAGAGCCCATCCTCAAAAATGTTCATACGTACCGCTGCGAGTTAGATAGTGATTTTAAGTATGTACTGGAGAACATGGAAAACCTGGTTGTTAAGCCAGTGGACGAGTCAGGCGGATACGGCATCTTAATAGGCAGTAATTCTACCAAAGCTGAGCGCGAAGAATTTAGGCGGTTAATTACTGCTGACAGGCGAAAATACATAGCGCAACCAATTATGGGGCTCTCGGTGCATTCTACTTTTATTCAGGAAACAAGCCAGTTTGAACCCCGGCACATTGATTTACGCACCTTTACCTTATTAGGAAAAGACAAAAAATTTGTACTACAAGGCGGACTTTCCAGGGTGGCACTAACAAAGGGGAGTTTAGTAGTTAATTCTTCTCAGGGAGGCGGATCTAAAGATACCTGGGTACTGGCAGAATAACTGGCTTTTCTTTTTGTAAATTTTAAAGCCTTATAATTCAGCACTTATACTACCAGCGCTCAATTTTATTACTATCTACATACACTTTATAATTTTTAAATTTCCATGTTATCAAGAATTGGTAATAGTTTATTCTGGTTGGGTCGTTACCTGGAGCGCGCCGAGCATGTAGCCCGTTATACCAAAGTGCAATATGTTTCGTCTTTAGATGCGCCGCTTGTACAAAGCAAAGAATTTGTTCTGGAGTCAATCCTGAACATGACGGGGATGTACAGCAATTACTTTAATAAATTTGACGCTTTATCGGATGATGATGTATTATATTTTGTTACTCTTAGTAAAAGTAATCCATCCTCTATTGCGGCTTGTATTGCTTATATTCGCGAAAATGCCCGCGGTGCCCGCGATTCTATTTCTTCTGAATTATGGGAGGCAATTAACCGGTTTTACCATTCAGTAAATTCTTTTACCGAAACCAAATTTCATAACGAGGGAATATTCAACTTCTCTCAAATGATAGAAAACAATAGCTCGGTTATAAAAGGTTATATAGATAACACATTAATTCGAAACGAAGTATGGAACCTGATTGGTTTAGGCGTACACATAGAACGTGCCGCTCAGGTAAACACTATTATCTTAACTAAACTTAATGATATAGAAAAACACGTAATTAAAAAGTACGAAAGCTCCTTGGAAAACTACCAGTACAATACCATGCTTAAAAGTGCGGAAGCATTTGATATGTTTAAGAGGCTGTACAATACCAATACCAATAGGAAGCAATCCCTGGAGTTTTTGATATTTAATCCAAAATTTCCGAAATCCATTGCCTATAATTTAATTTTATTCCAAAAAAATATCCAGGAACTGGGGTTTCCAGAAAACGGTAATATCCAATCCTTAAATTTTTGGGCAGGTAAATTAGCGTGCAATTACCAGTATAAAACTATTGAAGAAGTTGAAGGTGATATTAAAGAATTTTTAAAACAGAGTTTATCCAACATTTTTGAACTAGCCACTAAACTAGAGAACAAATATCTAAAATTTTAACTTACTTTTGTTCCCCCAAAATGGCTACAGAATATCAGATTAATTATTTTACCCACAACCATTACGAAGCACCTGTTACAGAAGCTTTGTTTGAATTTGTTGTGGCTCCTTGTAAAAATAAAACGCAGGCAATAACCAGTATTGGGTTTACCAATTCCTTAGGCGCAGATGTTTTCTTTTACAAAAATCTATTTGGTTTTCAGGTAGCTCGGGTTCGTTCTACAAAACCTTTTCAGGATTTTCAGTTTACGATGAATGCGGTGGTTGAAAAAACGGATGTTATTGTAAAAGAATATGATTCTTTTTCTTTAGCGGAAGAAAGAACCATTTACACTTCCCGCGAATTTTACGTGGATTATCATTTGTATTTGGAAATTACCAAATATACTACTGTTCAGTCCGATCTGTCTTATTTGAATAAAGATCCAGATCAATCTATTTATTATTATTTAAGAGACCTCAATACAGCAGTGCATAACTTATTAGGTTTTGATCCGGACCCGACTGATGTCCATACCACTGCCGGAGAAGCTTTAGCCCTGGGTAAGGGCGTTTGCCAAGATTATTCCCACTTATTTTTATCTATTGCCCGACGCAACGGAATACCATGTCGGTATGTATCAGGCTACTTAAACCAAGGGGCAATCTTATTAGGGGCCGCGGTAATGCATGCTTGGGTAGAGGCGTATATACCCGGTATGGGTTGGTGTGGTTTTGATCCTACCAATAATTTGTTAGCCGATCATAACCATATAAAGGCTGCCCACGGAATAGACTATAGTGACTGCAGTCCTATAAAAGGAGTACTTAAAACCAGTGGCAAAAACCAAACTGCCTATGAGGTTAAAGTTATTCAAAATCTATTAGAGGCCGAAGCTCAATAAGCCTCTGATAAGTTTTATTCAACTGCTTTTAAATAAGCTAATCCTTTTTTGGAGGTGATGTATTGCTGTACATTGGACCGTGGATTGTGCGGTATGGTATACTGCAGGTACCGGTCTTCTACCAATCGAGAAATATATTTTTTATAATTATAAGGCCTTAATTCTATGCCTATGTGTTTAAGGATATTTTCTTTGGGTTGAGCTGCCTTACAGAATTCCAGAATCTCTAGTTTAACTTCTTCAACTTCAGGTGATTTCTCCTGCAAATTCATATTTATTTCCATAATGCTAAAATTATTCTTACTTACTTTACCTGTTGACTAACTTGTTTAAAGGCTTGAAAAAAGTGACCTATTCTTATTAAATAGTATTAAATAACAGAATAACAGGGCAAAGGCTAAAATGTTTAACTAACCTGAAATGCACTGGCAGAGGGTAAAATAATGAACTAGGATTTATGGCTTTTTCCCCACTATAAAATAAAAAAGCCCATTGATGGTTTTACATCAATGGGCTTTTTTGCCGGAAGTTTTTTAAATTTTACTTTTTATGTCGTTCTTCCAATACACCAATTACATCGCTTAATTTCATATCGGACGCGGCCAGCAAAACCAGCAAGTGAAATAATAAATCAGCTGCCTCGCCTTTCATGGTATCTTTTTTACCGGCTACCGCATCAATAACTACTTCAACGGCTTCTTCTCCTACCTTCTGAGCTATTTTCAATAAGCCTTTTTGAAATAAGGTATTGGTGTAGGAAGTAGATTGCGGATTTTTTTTACGGTCGTTAATTAACTCTTCTAAATATTCTAAAAAAGCTGCGGAGCCTGTCTTGCTAAAATTTTCTGGTTTATCTGTAAAACAGGAAATAGTTCCGGTGTGGCAGGTAGGCCCATCTGGATTAACTTTTATGAGTAAGGTATCCTGATCACAATCTTCCTGAATGCTTACCACATGTAAAAAGTTATTTGAGGTTTCGCCTTTAGTCCAGAGACGGTTTTTGGTTCGCGAGAAGAAAGTTACTACTTTTTCCTGCTGCGTCCGCTCAAGGGCTTCCTGGTTCATAAAGCCCAGCATTAATACCTGACCGGTAGTATTATCCTGGATAATGGCCGGAATTAATCCACCGGCTTTTTCAAAATCTAAATTCATAAACGAATAGGTAAATGCTGGGAGGCTAAATAATCTTTTAATTCGGGAATTGGTACTTCACCAAAATGGAAAATACTGGCGGCTAAAGCAGCATCGGCATTGGCTTTTACAAAAACTTCAGAAAAATGCTCCTTAGTACCAGCACCTCCGGATGCAATAACCGGGATACTTACCTGCCGCGAAACATCACCGGTAATATCTAAAGCAAAACCACTTTTGGTGCCATCATTGCTCATCGATGTCAGTAAAATTTCACCGGCTCCTAAATTAGCTACTTCTTTTGCCCAGGACAACGTATCCCATTCGGTCTCTACAGTACCGGCCCGGCTAAATACTTTCCAGCCTTGTTGGGTTAATTTGGTATCAATAGCAACTGTAATACATTGACTACCAAACCGTTTAGCTAATTCTTCTACTAAAGACGGATATTTAAGCGCAGATGAATTTACCGAAACCTTATCGGCACCTTCGTGCAACAATAGTTCTACATCGGGTATGGTACTAATGCCGCCCCCAACTGTAAAAGGTATATCAATGTGGCGGGCAATATCCCGAACCAGGGAAGCAAAAGTTTTCCGACCTTCATTGGTAGCAGTAATATCTAAAAATACCAATTCATCCGCTCCTTGTTTGGCATACTCTGCTCCCAAGGCAACCGGATCTCCGGCATCCCGGATATTTTCAAACATAACTCCTTTTACCGTACGCCCGTTTTTTATATCTAGGCAAGGAATAATACGTTTGGTTAACATAAAAATCGGTTTAAATCTTTAAATGAAATTGTACCTTCGTAAATGGCTTTTCCTATAATGGCGCCACTTAAGCCAGCTTCCTGCAGCTCCGCTACATCCTGAATAGTAGTAACGCCGCCGCTGGCAATTACAGCTGCTCCCGGATACTGTTGTACTAATTCCCGGTAAGTAGCTGTGGCTGGTCCTTGTAACATTCCATCCTTACTAACATCGGTACAAATAAAGGTAGTGCCTCCTGTTAACAGGTAATCGGCTATAAAATCTTTCAACTGCAAATCAGATTGATCAGCCCAGGCATTGATGGAAATGGTGTTGTCCCGGAAATCAGCTCCAATGATAATGGCATCTGAGCCATAGGTTTGCAGCCATTGCTTTACCGTTTCCGGTTCTCTAACAGCAATACTACCGGCAGTAATTTGTTTGGCTCCGGCGGCAAATACCTGCTGAATGGATTCATCGGATTGGATGCCACCGCCAAAATCAATGTGTAAATTAGTATTAGAAGCAATTTTCTCCAGTACGGCTAAATTAATTGGTTTACGCGCTCTGGCTCCATCTAAATCTACCAGGTGCAAACGTTTAACCCCATTGTCTTCAAAGCGCTTGGCAACTTCCAATGGATTACTATCATAAGTTTTCTGACGCGAAAAGTCTCCTTCCGATAAGCGCACACACTGGCCGTTAATTAAATCTATTGCCGGAATTATTTGAATCATAAATCGAGAAAATTCTTTAAAATTTTAGTACCGGTTGTGCTGCTCTTTTCGGTATGAAATTGCATGGCATAAAAATTCTTATATTGCACCGCAGCACTAAAAGGTTCCGGGTAATCAGCCGTTGCTATGGTATATTCGCTTACCGGCACAAAATAACTATGCACAAAATAAACATAGTCTTTTTCATTTAACCCCTGCATTACTGGGTTGTTCAGGTTATATATATTATTCCAGCCCATGTGGGGCACCTTCAAATCGGTTTGAAACCTTTTTACATCTAAAGGAATAATATTTAGCATAGGCGTATCATTCTCTTCGCTATGCCGGCAAAGCAATTGCATACCTAAACAAATGCCCATAAAGGGCTGCTTAAGTGTTGGGATTACCTGATCTAAGCCATCTGCCTTTAATTGACGCATAGCCGAATTTGCTTCGCCTTCACCCGGAAAAATTACTTTATCCGCTTTTTGTATTAGTTCTTTATCAGAAGTTAAAGTAGCATGAACCCCCAGCCGCTCCAAAGCAAACCGCACCGACTGCACATTGCCACCTTTATAATCTATGATAACTACATTCATTTTACAAAAGTCCTTTGGTGCTTGGCAACTGCATGTTATTTACATCCCGTGCTACCGCCATTTTAATAGATTTGGCAACCGCTTTAAATATAGCCTCTATTTTATGGTGTTCGTTGGCTCCTTCTGCTTTTACATTCAGGTTGCACTTAGAGGCATCACTAAACGATTTAAAGAAATGATAAAACATTTCAGTAGGCATATCACCTACTCTTTCACGTTTAAATTCCGCCTCCCACAGAAACCACGGCCGTCCGGAAAAATCAATGGCTACCTGGGCTAATACATCATCCATTGGTAATAAATAACCATAACGGCTAATGCCTAGTTTATCCCCTAAAGCTTTGGAAAAAGCTTCGCCTATGGCAATCCCCGTGTCTTCAATGGTATGATGTTCATCTATATGTAAATCACCATCTACGGTAATCTCCATATCTACCCCTGAATGCTTACTTAACTGCTCCAGCATGTGATCGAAGAAACCAAGGCCGGTATGAATTTTCATTTGGCCTTTCCCATCGAGGTTAATATTTACTTTAATTTTAGTTTCGTTCGTGTTCCGGACTATACTCGCTGTCCGATCTGGTAACCGGAGAAAGTTATATATATCGTCCCAACTGGTAGTAGTTAAAGCCGCTCTATCATTTATCTGGTCCTTTAGATAAAGGCATTTAGCACCCAAATTATCAGCCAGTTGTATGTCCGTAACTCTATCGCCAATTACATAAGAATTAGCTAAATCATAAGCCTCTGTAAAATACTTCGAAAGCATACCAATACTAGGTTTGCGGGTATGCAGGTTTTCGTGCTCAAAGCTGCGGTCGATATGGATGTTGGCAAACTTAATTCCTTCGCCTGCTAGGATTTCCAGCATTTTATTCTGGTAAGGCCAGAAAGTTTCTTCCGGGAAAGAACTGGTGCCCAAGCCGTCCTGGTTAGTTACCATTACAAATTCATAATCTAATTCATTATAAATTTTATATAGGTTACGGATTACTCCCGGATAAAAAGCAAATTTCTCAAAAGAATCAATCTGGAAATCGATAGGTGGTTCTAATATAATGGTACCGTCCCGGTCGATAAATAATACTTTCTTTTTAACAGACATTTTAAAAACTTTACGCAGAGGTTTTACGGCTACGCTTTAATTTAAATTTATTCAGAGAAAGCGTTTAACGCTTCTAATAATGCTTCGTTTTCTGCACGGGTACCTACGGAAATCCGCACACAGTTATGGCAGCCTGGTTGTGTGGTTCGATTCCGGATAACAATCCCTTTTTCCAATAAGTAATGATATACCTTATCCGCATCGGTAACTTCTACCAGTATAAAGTTAGCATCCGAAGGATAAACTTTTTTTACTACCGGAAGCTTAGGTAAGTCTTCCATTAGTTTATTCCGGCTTTGGTTAATTTCCTTTACCATCTCGGGTAATCGATTGGCATTGTCTAATGCTTCTAAAGCCAGTGACTGGGTAGCCTCATTTATGTTGTAAGGTGGCTTTATCTTATTTAAAAAACTAATAATTTCCGGAGAGGCAAAGGCCATTCCTAATCTAAGCGCTGCCATGCCCCAGGCTTTAGAAAAAGTTTGCAACACCACCAGGTTCGGGAACTCCGCTAAACGGGAAGTCCAGCTTGGTTCACTGGCGAAATCAATATAGGCTTCATCTATCACCACCAGCCCATCAAAGTTTCTGAGAATATACTCGATACTTTTGGCATTGATTAAATTACCGGTTGGGTTATTAGGCGAACAGATAAATATAATTTTAGTATTAGCGTGTATCTGACCCTGCAAGCTTGCAATCTGCAACTGGAAATCCTGGTCCAGCCGCAGTTGGCGCAGGTGTACATCATTCAGATTAGCTGACACATCGTACATACCATAAGTAGGGCCAAAAGCTAATACTTCATCGTGACCAGGTTTACATACCAGCCGGATCAATAAATCTATAGCTTCGTCACTACCATTACCTAAAAATATTTGCTCTGGCTTTACTCCTTTTATGGGAGCTAGTTTAGTTTTTACCTTATGTTGGTAGGGATCTGGGTAGCGGTTAAAAGATTGATCTTTGGCTAAGCTGCCTAAATTATTTTCATTGGCATCAACAAAAATACTGGCTTCTCCTTTAAACTCATCGCGAGCAGAAGAATAAGCTTTCATAGCCAGAATATTGGCCCGCACCAGCGTTTTAATATCAAACATCAGTACTTTGTTTTAATTGGTTTAACCGCACAGTAACCGCATTCTTATGGGCATCTAATCCTTCAGCAGCTGCCATGGTTTCTACAACGCTTCCCAGGTTAGTTATGCCCTGGTTAGTTATTTGCTGATAAGTTATTTTCTTTACAAAACTATCCAAAGAAACTCCACTATAAGCCCGGGCATACCCATTGGTGGGCAAGGTATGGTTGGTACCGGATGCATAATCGCCAAAGGATTCCGGGCTGTAATTACCTAAGAACACAGAGCCTGCATTGGTAACGCCCTCTCCTATTTCCTCAAAATTTTTGACCGCCAAAATTAAGTGTTCCGGGGCATATAAATTAGAGAACTCCAGCATTTGGCCAGCGTCCTTAAGTACCACAGCAAAACTGTTTGATAGTGCTTTTTTTGCTATCTCCTGGCGCGGTAAAAGGCTTAATTGTTTTTCCAGTTCAACTTCAACATTATTAACAAAAGCTTCTGATTCTGAAAGGACTATAACTTGGGAATCTGGTCCATGTTCGGCTTGTGACAATAAGTCAGCTGCTACAAATTCCGGGTTTGCTGTCTCATCCGCCATCACTAAAACTTCTGAAGGCCCGGCTGGCATATCTATAGCTACTCCTAGTTTGGTAACCATTTGCTTGGCTACAGTTACGTATTGGTTACCCGGTCCAAAAATTTTATAAACGGCCGGAATGCTTTCGGTACCAAATGCCATAGCCGCTACGGCTTGGGCACCACCCGCTTTTACTATTTTGGTAATACCTAATAAGGAGGCCGTGTATAAAATGGCTGGATGTACTTCGCCTTGTTTATTAGGAGGCGTGCATAAAATTATTTCTTTACATCCCGCTAATTTGGCCGGAATGCCTAACATTAATAAGGTTGAAAATAAAGGGGCCGAACCTCCGGGAATATATAAACCAACCCGGTCTATGGCCACACTTTTCCGCCAGCAAAAAACACCAGCTATCGTTTCTACTTTTTTCACCGCTTCTCTTTGCTGCGTATGAAAAACCTCAATGTTCTGAGCCGCTTGTTTCACCGCCGCCATTAATTCAGGAGAAACTTTATCCAGAGCAATTTCAATTTCTGCTTCAGATACAAATAAATTTTCCAGGACCACACCATCCAGCCGAGCGGTTATTTCTTTTAGCCCAGCATCACCTTTTTCCCGTACCTGGTCAAAAATTTGTTGGATAACCGGTTCAATGGCTTCCAGCTTTTGCACCGGACGTTTAACCAGATCAGGCCAGGTAGCTATATCTGGATTGATTACCTTCCGGATCATAAAATCATTTTTTCAATCGGAACAACTAATATACCCTGCGCTCCAGCGTCTTTTAACTTTTCTATAATTTCCCAGAAATCATCTTCATTCACTACAGAATGTACAGAACTCCAGCCTGCTTCGGCTAAGGGTAAAATAGAAGGAGCTTTCATGCCCGGTAATAACGATTTTATTTTTTCTATTGAATCGTTAGGAGCATTAAGTAAAATATATTTTGATTTTTGTGCTTTCTGAACCGACTGAATCCGGAATAAAAGTTGTTTTATGATTTGCTGTTTTTCTTCCGATAAATTCTGGTTAGAAATAAGAACCGCTTCGGATTTAAATACATGTTCTACTTCCCGTAAGCCATTACTGATAAGCGTACTGCCGGAACTTACTATATCACAGATAGCTTCAGCCAGGCCAATACTGGGAGCAATTTCTACTGAACCGCTAATGGTATGAATTTGCGCCTTTACATTATGCGCTGCTAAATAGTTGCCTAATATATTCGGGTAAGAAGTAGCTATATTTTTGCCATTTAAATCTGCAATAGAATTAAAGGTATCGGTTTTAGGAACCGCAATAGACAACCGGCATTTAGAAAAGCCTAAGGCCTGCACTTCTAAGGCTTGCTGATTGGCCTCCACCAGTACATTCTGCCCTACTATACCTATATCAGCTACGCCATCTGCAACATATTCCGGAATGTCATCATCGCGAAGAAACAATATTTCAAGCGGGAAGTTGGTAGCTTCGGTTTTTAATTTTAAGGAACTATTAACAAAAGAAATGCCGCATTCCCGAATTAGTTTAAGCGAATCTTCACTTAATCGTCCGGACTTTTGAATGGCTAATCGAATCATAGGTTTAAAATAAAATCAAAGATATAACTCAAACACGAATTTTGTGTTGTGATTCGGGAATATTCCCGAAAAAAGACGATTTGTTATGTTTATTCCCCGTGCGAGGAATGGTGCAAGAAAATATGATGCCCAGTATAAAAAGGGCTATACAGGTTTGCGATGGAAACCAAGTGCTTGATACTATGTGAAGTGCTATTATTCATGAGTATGCTGCAAAGGTAAGTTTCCTTTTTAAAATTCAAAATTAAATTAGTGGGAATGGATAAAATTTAAAAATTTGTAATAGTTTTTGATATATTTACTAATTTTGCAATTCGTGGCATTATTTTTACAGGGATCTTGTTTATTGAATTACCTGGTTGCTATAAAGTAAAAATTCATCCAAGCGATTGCATTATGAAAAAGTCGTTTATTTTAACATTAATTTCGTTCCTGTTTATATTTTCTGTTGAAGCTCAACTGAGATTACCACAATCTAGTCCACAAGCTGCTGTTTCTCAGACTATTGGTTTAACAGATGTTTCCATTACGTATCACACTCCGGGTGTGAAAGGCCGGGTAGTTTGGGGAAATTTAGTTCCTTACGGGCAAATTTGGCGATGCGGTGCTAATGAATCAACTTTGATAAGTTTTAGTGATGATGTAAAAATACTAGGGGTAACATTACCAGCAGGTACCTATTCATTATTTGTTTTGCCGCAGGAAGACAAAAATTGGCAACTTATTTTTAATAAAAACACTAAATTATGGGGCACTGAAGGGTATAACAGTGCAGAAGATGCGTTGCGGGTACCTGTAAAACCAATAGAATCTTCTTTTCATGAAAACCTGCAATATTCTTTTAACAATCTAAGTCCCAGAGCTGGCACCTTATTTTTGAGCTGGGAAAAATTATCTATTCCGGTTACCATTGAAGTTGAAGTATTTGCTAAAGCCTTGAGTAACATTAAAGCTGATTTAAGTGCTGCTAAGGCCGATGACTGGACTATTTACGCCCAGGCGGCTCAGTTCTTAATTCAGCATAATACCGAACATCAATTAGCTCTGGATTGGATCAACAAAAGTCTTCAGATAAAAGAGAACTTCTATAATAGCTGGTTAAAAGCGCAGTTACTAGCTCAAAAAAATGAATTTGAGCAAGCTGTTAATTTAACCAAGAAAGCATTAAAGCTTGGTAAAACAGACGAAAAAAACTTTACCAAGCTGGGACCTGAAATTGAAAGGTCTTTAGAAGAATGGCGGGTAAAAAGCAATACAGTTCAGAACTAGAACCGGGCAATAAACCTCAAATTTATCAACCGCGAAGACAAGTAATTAGGAACCGCATAAGTGGTTTGGTTGATGTCCGATATGTAGTTATAGGAAACCACATTATTAGCATCTAATAAATTAAGTACCTCTAAACTTAACCAAAGGCTTTCTAATCCTTTATTATGATCAGTAGGATCATGTAAGGTAATTAGTTTTGAAAATCCGATATCTACCCGCTTGTAGTCTGCCATATTGAATTTATTCCGAAGAGCTTCATTGCCCGGAGGCCCAAATGGCAAACCAGATCCGTATACTAAATTCAGGTACATCTTAATAGTTGGGTCATTGGGTATGTGATCCTGAAAAAATATACCCAAAGTAACCCGTTGGTCGGAAGGGCGTCGGATGTATTCAATGGCCTTTTTTCCTATTATAGCTTTAGTTACCGGGTCTATATTAACAGCTGAATCGCCTGCAATATTTTCTTTAGTAGATAATAATCCCAAACTAAACCAAGATTCTGCTCCTTTTATAAATTCCCCATTAACCCGGGCATCTAATCCATAGGCATAGGCTTTAGCATTATTCTGAGCAAAATACCGCAGCCTTACATTCTCTACTTCATAAGGTACAACGTTCGTAAGATTTTTATAATAGGCTTCGGTAATGAATTTGAAGTCTCTGTTCCAGGCTTTAAAATTGTACTCACTACCCGCAATAAAATGTAGGGAACGTTGCGCTTTAAGTTGGGGATTTAAATTTCCGGCCTGATCGCGTAATTCACGATAAAAAGGAGGTTGATAATATAAACCTACGGCAGTTTTAAAAGTAAGGTCTTTATTACCAGGAGCGGCAAAAGCATATTGTACCCGCGGACTAATTAAAAATTCTTTGTTGTAGTCCCAATAGTTTCCCCGTAAACCATAAGTAAGTGTTTTACCGTTGCCAAACCCGTGGGTATGTTGTAAATACCCAATAAGGCGGTTTGTTCTTAACCCAATATTTGTTCTATAAGAATAATTCAAAGAAACATAATCGGCAGAATCAGTAAAGCGGTATTCATTTAGTTTATCATCTATATGTTCCCGGCTCCATTTTATACCGCCGCGCAATAAGTTATTTTCAGAAGATTGAAAGGTATAGCGGTTTTCCAGCGCAAATACCCGGGCCAGCATAGTATTTCGGGAATAGTCAAAACTGGAGCCTACCTCCCGTACCCGTACCTGCTCATTGTTGGTGGCAGCAGTATTATTTAAATCCACATCACTAAAGCGATAAGCCGATTCTATATTGCGGTATTCACCTTCCCGCGAATGAAGAGACGAAACAATCAGTTCGCCTGCCAACTTTTCATTAAAGCGGTGCTTTAAATTTACCCCCCCCTGAAACGAATTATATTGCATCCGCTCATGACCTTCGTAGTTAACGAGCAGCCGGGTAAACTGCCTATAGGTACCAAATGTAGTTTCTCTCCGGGAAGGTATTACTAAATATTTATTATTGGCCAAGGTAGCCAATAAACCTAAAGTGGTTTTGCCACGATCTTTTGCCTGACTTAAATCATAAGTCAGGTATGTTTGGAAATCACTGAATTTTGGTTGGTAATTGCCACTGGTTTGAATGGCCTTATTAAACAATAACTGAGCGTTTTTGTAACGGGTACCAGCTAAATAGGTAAATCGTTTGTTGGCAGAAGTTCCTTCTACGTGAACTCCCCCGCCCATTAAACTGCCCGTAACCGAAGCACCGAACGCCTGAGGCTTTTTGTAATCTATATTTAAAACGGAGGAAAGTTTATCGCCATATTTAGGTTGCCAACCACCTGATGAGAATTCTATATTTCCTACTAAATCGGGATTTACGGTGCTTAAACCTTCTTGTTGGGCATTGGTAACTAAAAACGGACGGTAAATTTCAATGCCATTAATGTAAACCAGGTTCTCGTCGTAATTGCCCCCTCTTACCGAATAAGTAGAGGTTAATTCATTATTACTAATTACCCCCGGCAACGTAGATAGTATTTTATTAAATTCATTAAAGGGCGATGGAAACTCTTTAGTGATTTTCGGATTTAACCGCATGATGCTTATCTCCGAACGGGTACTACTGGAATCGCGCCCTGTAATCGTAACTGCCTGTAAAGCGGCAGCTGTACTGGATAAGGTTATGGTAATATCTTTGGTCTGGCCATTTTTTAGTTGGACGGTATAAAATTGTTCTTTAAACCCAATAAATCGGATAATAAGAACAACGTTTTGGTCGGCAGGTATAGTTAATCTAAAAAATCCCTGATTGTTGGTAAGTGCTCCCTGGCTACCGGCCTGTACTCCTACCGAAGCGCCCTCTAAGGGTTGCCTTTCAGGAGATAGCACCTTACCAGTTACGGTGGCCGTTTGCGCATATCCGGCAAAAAAAGCGCAACATAAAAATAAAGTTATAACAGTCCGTAAAGGTTTAAAATGCATCCGGTATGTTTAAATCAATAAACGACTTCTTTTAAACTGGAAATCGTTTTAATGGGATCTGGAGAACTGAAAACAAAACTACCGGCAACTAAAACATCAGCTCCGCTTTGCAGTAACATAGCGGCATTTTCCTGATTTACGCCACCATCAATTTCTATTAAGGTTTTAGAGCCAGCCGCCTCAATCAACTGTTTTGTTTCTTTTACCTTCCGATAAGTATTTTGAATAAATTTCTGGCCTCCAAAACCCGGATTAACCGACATTATCAGGACTAAATCTAATTCTTCAATTACATTTTCCAGCACCTGAATAGGCGTATGCGGATTTAGCGCCACCCCGGCTTTAACTCCTAAATCTTTTATTTGCTGAATATTACGGTGCATATGGGTGCACGCTTCCGCATGAACTGTGATAACATCGGCGCCGGCATTTTTGAATTGGGTAATATAACGACCCGGGTCGGCAATCATGAGGTGCACATCTAGAGTTTTTGTTGCGTGCTTATGTACTGCTTCTAAAATGGGAAACCCAAAGGAGATATTAGGAACAAATAAACCATCCATTACATCAATGTGTATCCACTCCGCCTGGCTTTGGTTAAGCATTTCAATTTCGGACTGAATGTTAGCAAAGTCGGCAGCAAGAATGGAAGGCGCAATTATTGGTTTCACGGCGAAGTATTATATTCAAATATTTTAATTCAAAAGTAGAATTAAAATTATAACCTGAGAAATTTTAATGTTTGATTTGCTGAATTACCTGAAATTCTGCAACCATACAAACCCGGGTAGAGCGTAGATATATCTAACGAAATAACCTCATTCTTGCGAGGTAAAAAGGTTTTAGATAATACTTTCTGCGCAATCATATTAAAAACAGTAACGGTAACCTGTTTTTCAAAAAAGGCCGGAGTTAACTTGAAATTAATTTTTTGTCCTGGAACAGGATTGGGAAAAAGGATAATGTTTTCATTATTTTCATTTACCAGACCTAAGGCTTTTGTCCCGTTTGGTATGCCGTAACCAAACAGATTATCAGGGTTTGCGGCCTTAGAGGCACTTCGTTGCAGGTAATCTATTACCTGCATATTGGTAAGATGGGGGTTGGCCTGCCAGAAACATACTGCCATACCGGCTAAAATTGGGCTGGCAAATGAGGTGCCGTGTGATCTTGAAACGGCTCCTGTTCGGGTTAATACAGCGGAAAAGATACCTTGAGCCACCAGATTTGGTTTTATTCTGCCATCAAAGGTAGGACCAACTGAACTAAAAGATGCTAAGCGGCCCAGAGAATCTACCGCGCCCACTGTTAAAATTGAATCTGCATCTGCCGGAGCACTGATGTAACGCCACGGCTTATTTCCTTCGTTCCCTGCACTATTTACCACCAGCATTCCTGTAGAAGCGGCATAATCAGCTGCCCGGGTTATCAAGGCATTACGCCCATTCATATCCTGATAAGTATAATCCACTGAAGGTGCATCAAAATCATCATACCCCAAAGAAGAATTGATAACATCCACTCCCACACTATCGGCGTATTCAGCGGCCAGGAGCCAATTAATTTCTTCAATCTGTTGCTCTCCCTGGGAGTCTTCGGTTATAAATAAAAAATAATTTGCTTTAAATCCGGTGCCAATAAAGGTGCCAGGCTGATAGGCAGCCATCGTAGACAAAACATTGGTACCATGGTTATCTTTTTCAAAAACGTTTTTGTCTTTATCAACAAAATCGAAAGTACCTTTTAACCTATTTTCCTGGAATAAATGCGCAAAAGCAGGTTGCTGATCAACGCCGGGAAATCCTCCGTCAAATACGGCCACAAACATATTTTCACCATGGTAGCCCTTATTGTGTAAATCAACTGCTCCTATCATATTGGCTTGATTAAACGCCAATCCATAATCTTTCCGGTCTAAGGTGGTACGCAAACGGACATTTTCGCTAATTTTTGCCCCATTACTGTTACCTGGTCGAGGTACAGTTGCTTTTCGGCTAAGTGTTTTGCCGGATCTAACAAAAGGAAGTTTAGTTAAACGGGCTAAAATCGTTGAATCGCAATACACAACAGCCGCATTAAACCATTTGGAGGTGTACCAGATTTCGGCTCCGCTATTCTTTAAACCGGCCACATACGTTGGATTAACCGGAAAATCTCTTTTGGTTAAAGTGATATTTTGTTTCTGCCGGCGGGCAATGGCGCGGCCAGATAGGTATTTTTCTGGTTGACTAGTTGAGAATGGTGTATTTTCTTTGTCCTTAAAATAAATTAAATGTTTTCTGGCCCCACTTCCGGGTTGCTGAGCAACTGCAGGTACGATCAGGTAAAACAATAAAAACAAAAAAAATAAATTCTTCATGAACCCTTAGTTTCCTGATTGAAACGAATTTAGTTTGTAAATTCGTTTTAATCCCCTTACAATTATATTACGATCAAACCTGCCACTAACGTTGTAATATTCATAAAGCTGCTGCTTTTTATATATTAGCCCTGTTCTGGGGGCATAAACCTCATAGGAGTCTTCCAGTTTTATATCGTCCGCTTCAGCTTGCCGCACCGTTAAGGTTGAATCATAAACAATATTATTAAGTTTGAAAGAAGCATTAACCTTTTCAAACATAAATTCCTGCTCTTCACTACTGTTAAAGGCGTTTGAATTCCAGGTTTTACCTTCTTTTACCGGGAATATTAAGGCAATTACTTTTTTATTGTTTTTAGTAACCCGGACATTGTTTTGATATTTGTTAATTAAAACAACCGTGTCTTTCCCCCAAGCTTCACTGGCATTTACTCTTCTGGATTGTATTACCTGATAAGTAAGTTCATTTTCTAAATTGGTAAAGGTGTCAGTAATTAAATTCCTCACCTGGTATTTAACCGAAGAATCGGCCACATTATTAGAAACCTTAGTTTCACTAACATCATAAATCCAATAGCTCCCTACCTTTACAGGATAATACTGTTGGTCAGTTTTTACGCCAGAAAATTGAATTTCTTCCGCACAACCCCAACAGATCAGGCTTAAAAATAGGAAGGCTATTAAATTTCTAAACATATATTATTCATCGATTTTGTAGCTGGCTTCTATCCAACCACCGCCAATAACATCGTTGCCCTCATAGAAAACTGCTGCCTGTCCGGGTGCAATGGCGTGTACCCCTCTGTTAAAATTCACCAGCATTTTATCTTCAACCTGCTCAATTACGGCTTCCGTACCCGGATCGTTGTAACGTACTTTTGTAATGGAAGACGTAGGACGGCCTAGTAAATCAACATATTTACCCATATTTAATTTACCAACTCGCATGCCGTTTTTGGCCAAGTCGTCATAGTTTCCTAAAACCACCCGATTGTTTTCTTTTTCAATACGGGTAACATAAGCCGGAAAACCTAAAGCAATACCTAACCCCTTACGTTGACCAATTGTATAGAAAGGGTAGCCTTCGTGTTTCCCCACTACCGTTCCATCCTCCATCACAAATTCACCGCCAGCTACTTCTGCTTCCAGGCCAGTTACCCGACGCTTAAGAAACCCTCTGTAGTCGTTATCCGGAATAAAACATATCTCATAAGATTCAGGTTTTTGCACCAATTCATTAAAACCGCGTTCTATAGCCATTTCCCTAATTTGGGTTTTTCTTAAATTACCCAAAGGAAACATAGTACGGCTCAAACTTTGCTGAGAAATTCCCCAAAGCGCATAAGACTGGTCTTTATTTTCGTCTAACCCTTTAGAAATAACAAACCGATCATTCTCTTCCCGCAGGTTAGCATAATGCCCAGTAGCGATAAATTCACAATCTAATTTATCTGCCCGACGCAATAAAGAATCCCATTTTATATGGGTATTGCATAACACACACGGATTAGGAGTCCTTCCGGCAATATATTCGTCTGTAAAATGATTAATTACATAATCTCCAAATTCTTCCCGGATATCAATAATGTAATGCGGAAAACCTAAACTTACTGCAATATTACGGGCATCATTAATAGAATCTAGGCTACAGCAGCCAGTTTCTTTTTTATTTCCACCAGAAGAAGCATAATCCCAGGTTTTCATGGTCATTCCTACTACTTCGTATCCTTGTTCATGAAGCATCACGGCAGCTACTGATGAGTCTATACCTCCACTCATAGCTACCAATACCCTTCCTAACTTACTCATGTATAAAAACTTAAATTCTTAAATTCAATTAAAACAAAGTGCAAATATACCAACAACGAATGAGTAATATAGGTTTAACAACATCTTTTTAATTTTTGAAAAGCTTTCGGGTTGGTTTTTCTTAAAGTAAATTATATTTTTTTATTTAAATAAATCAATACTATTTTACCTTTACCAGGCAAAAGCAACAATTATATTAAACTAAAGTATTACTTAAACAGAGAAATATAAAACAATGGCATTAAAGACATTAGTAGCTGTAACAAATATTAACAATTTAAGTGATGCACGTTATTGTGCCGGTATGGGAGCCGACATAATCAGCTTTTGCCTGACCGAAGGAAAAGAAGGTTTCTTAAAGCCAACTGAAGTTAAAGAAATTGCTGGTTGGTTGGCCGGCGTACAATTTGCTGGTGAGTTTGAAAAAGTACCTGTAGAAACCATAAACGAAATAGCCCAATCCTGTGCTCTTGACATGGTTCAACTTAATTCTACTTATTTTCTGGATGATATAGTTAATATAGAATTACCTATAATTCAGCGGATTTTGATTGACAAGGATACCATTGAAACAGATCTAATGGAGATGCTAGCTCTTTACCAGAGCCATGTAGATTATTTTTTACTTGATTCTAAAGATTTTGAAGAGATAGACGAAACCAACATTCAGTTGTTAAAGGATTTAGCAAACGAATTTCCTATTTTACTTGGGTTTGGCTTGCACAAAGAAAATGTTTTTACAGTGTTAGAAAATATTAACCCAAGAGGTTTGGCATTAAAAGGCGGGCATGAAATAAAACCAGGCTTAAAAAACTTTGATGAATTAGCTGATATTTTAGAATTACTGGAAGAATAACCTTTTCAAGGAAAAAATCTTTAAAATATTTAAAATAATAAAAGCCCTTTTCTCCGGAAAAAGGGCTTTTATTATTTTAAATATTCGTGTATTGCAGGTACTTAATGGTTAAACCTTCAGCTAAAAACTTTTTCTCATAAGTTGTCTGGATACTAAGGGTATGGTGCTGCAAATCGGAATTATATAAGTCAAAGGTAAATAAGAGATTTTTTGCTTTACGCTTTTGCAACAGCTCCAGGGTAAACTCAAACAGCTCCTGGTTGTCCGTTTTAAAATGTATAATTCCTTCTGGTTTTACTAAAGCTTCATAAATTTTTAAAAATCTTTCAGAAGTTAAACGCCTTTTTTCATCCCCTTTTTTAGGCCGTGGATCTGGAAAAGTAATCCAAAGTTCATCAACTTCTTGGGGGGCAAAACTTGCTCCTAAATTCTCAATAAAATTCCGGAGGAAAGCCGCATTATGTAAACCACCTTCTTCCGCTAATGTACTGCCCTTCCACAACCGGGATCCTTTTATATCTACTCCAATAAAATTCTTTTTCGGAAACAGGTTCGCCATTCCGATGGTATAATCACCTTTCCCACAACCGACTTCAAGCACTAGCTCATGGTCATTTTTAAAAAATTCGGATTTCCATTTACCTCCTAATTTTTCAAAAAGCTCTTTACCCGGCTCTATTATATTATCCCGTTCTGCAATAATTTTAAATTTTTCTAATTTCGATCGTCCCATTTTTTACAATCCATCAATTTCGGCTACCACAAAGGTACTTCCGCCTATAAAAATAATATCTCCCGGGCCGGCCATTTCCTCAGCGGCAATCCGAGCCTGATTTACATCCGGATAACTTTTTCCTATTAAATTAAATTCCCTGGCTAATTCTTCCAATTCACTGGCTGGCATTGCTCTTGGTATAGTGGCCTGGCAAAAATAATACACATAATGATCAGGTAATAATTGTAGGATGGTAGTAATGTCTTTATCTTTTACCATTCCCAAAACCATATGCACCTGTGGAGCTTGTAAAAGATTTAGCTGTGCAAGTACCTGTTTAATTCCGTCCTCATTATGTCCTGTATCACAAATAGTTAAAGGGTTGTTCGACAAAATTTGCCAGCGCCCTTTAAAGCCTGTTAACTTCAGAATATTTTTTAATCCATCCCTGATATTT
The DNA here is from genome assembly GCF_000473365.1 of Adhaeribacter aquaticus DSM 16391. GTDB lineage: Bacteria > Bacteroidota > Bacteroidia > Cytophagales > Hymenobacteraceae > Adhaeribacter > Adhaeribacter aquaticus. The sequence goes on along the minus strand of NZ_KI421517.1, from coordinate 4,087,625 downwards.
TCTTCGGAAACCGCATAATTAAAATTATTCAAATGCGAAGTTACCTGTAAAACACCGGGTAAATTGAACTGCTGGTATATTCCGCTTAGGGCAACTTCTAAATCAGATAAATAAAGCTTTTCCTGGTTATAAACATCAATAACTTGTGAATGCAGGTAATTAGCCTTAGGTACTACTTTAAAAACTTCATCAGCAAATGTTATGGCTGCATTTTTTGAAGCCGCTACTTTTTGAAAAACCTCTGCTACCTCAGGTTGCCGTTTACTAATAACTACTGGTATTTCAGGTTTAATGATCCCGGCTTTTTCTCCGGCTATGGTAGTCAAATCGTTACCAAGTAAATTCTGGTGGTCCAGGCTGATATTAGTAATAAGCGAAACTAAGGGTGTTATAATGTTAGTTGAATCTAAACGCCCACCTAAACCCACTTCTATAATGGCTATATCCACTTGCTCATCAGCAAAATATTGAAAAGCCAGGGCTACCGTCATTTCAAAAAATGACGGTTGAATTACTTCAAATAAATTCTGCTGTCGGGCAACAAAATTTACCACATAATCTTCTGGAATATCTATTCCATTAATTTTTATGCGCTCAGTAAAGCTCTTTAAATGTGGGGACGTATATAAGCCCGTTTTATAACCGGCAGATTGCAGGATAGCCGCGAGCATGTTGGAGCTACTACCTTTTCCGTTTGTGCCGGCAATATGAACAGATTTAAATCTATGTTGAGGGTTCTCCAATGCCGCAAGTAATGCTACAGTATTATCTAAGCCTTTCTTAAAAGCACTACTGCCCACGCGGTGAAACATGGGCAGTTGGTTGTATAAGTATTCTATACATTCCTGGTAAGTCATATACTAAATATTTTACCGGGAGCGAATGATAAATGTTATGGTACCAGTTGCTCCCCGATCGGTAGGAGTTTTGCTGCTTGTTCTACTAAAAGAGGTTTTGTAAACTTCATTGCGGTACCATTGTACTACCTGAGGAGCCACGTTACTTTCTACAACCTGAAGGTTTTCGATATCGCCATTGGAGTCTATGGTTATCCGGAATACAATTTTACCCGATTCGTTTTCGTAAGGGTCTTCTTTCGGACGAACATCATAGCGCCAGCCGGGCATATTCAGGCTGGGACCACCGCCCCCGCCACCCGGTTTGCCATATAAGTTTCGCGCATCTACTTTGCCTTCCGGATCACCTTTATCACCAACAGCTCCGGCATCGTCCCCGTTATTATTACCAGTTGGTTTATTACTAACTCCGGCAGAACCATTACCACTGGTTTCTGTTTTAGTTTTTCCGGAATATAAAGCAGCTGGTTTCTCAACCACTTTTACTTCTTCTTTTTTAGGAGGCTCTGGCTTAGGCTTGGTTTCCTCTTTTTTAAAGGAAACTTCATTGTCGTTATTGGCCGTTACTACCGGTTCTGGCTGAGCCTTTGATACACTTGGTTGAGGTTGTACTTCCGGTTTTACCGGATCTACTGTTTTGGGAGCGGGTTTGCTATCTTCTCTGTTCGGAGACTCGTTAGCAGTTGCCGTACTTTGCAATTCGCCACTTCCCATTGCATCTGTACCAAAATTCATTTCTATGCCATATTCCTCTAACGGAGGATTTGGGGCACGCCAAGCAATCAGGTAAAACAACAACAATAGCAGTAATGCATGAAAAATAATGCTTACTGCTAAAGCGGTGCGTTTATCTTTTTTTTCCTGGCTGGTAATTTCCATATTATTCTGTTGGCAAAGTAGCCAAGGTTACTTTCGCTTTTAATTCCGTAGCAATACCAGCTACTTTTACTAAATGTTCAACTGGTACCGTCTTGTCTACGTGTAAAACAACAACTCCTTCCCCTTGTGCAGTTCCCGTTAATAAGTTTTGTAATTCTCCTTCTATATTTTCTAATGGAACTGGTTTTTCATTAACATAATACTTGAGGTCAGGTGTAATGGTAACACTGATTTTTTGCATTACAATAGCAGATGCCTTACTAGAAGGTAAACTAACCGGTAAACCAGAAGGTGTTACAAAACTGGAAGTCAGCATAAAGAATATCAATAACAGAAATATAATATCTGTCATGGATGACATACTGAATTCCGGATTAACTCTATTTTTAGACCTAAAATTCATTATAACTGTGGTTCCTGAAGTAAATCCATAAATTCTATAGCGCTGTATTCCATGGAATGAACAATTTTATCCATTTTAGAAACCAGGTAATTATAACCTACATAAGCCGGTAAACCAATTATTAAACCAGCGGCTGTCGTTACCATTGCTTCGTAAATACCGCTCGATAATAATTTAGGACTAACCGAACCTTCTGCCTGAGCTATGGCAATAAACGCCTGGATCATACCCGTTACAGTGCCCAGGAAACCCATCATAGGCGCCGCTCCAGCTACTGTAGCTAAAGCCGAAAGATTTTTTTCTAAAGCACTAACTTCAATTTTACCTACATTTTCAATAGCTGCTTCAATATCTTTTAAAGGATTACCTATTCTGGAAATACCTTTACTTAACATCCGGGATACAGGTGTATTGGTTTGGGCGCACAATAACCGGGCTCCGGTAACATCCCCTGCCAAAACCATACCTTTAATTTTGTCAACGAACATGGTAGAACTGGAAGATTCTGCCTTTTTTAAGGCCAAAAAACGTTCCACAAAAATGTAGATGCCTGCTATAGACAAAACTACTAATGGAATCATAGCCCAGCCACCGGCCATAGCTAAATCTAAAAGGGAAATAGGCTCCGGTGCCGCATTACCGGCAGTAACAGAATTTGTGCTATCGGCTCCGGTAGCAATTTGTAATAAAGTGAAGTGCATATTAGTAATTAAGTATCCAAATATTATTTCCGAATTTTTTTCTTAAAGTAGGTAGGCTAGCCAAGGCCAGGTCTTTCTGGGAAAAATCAGCTACGGAAACACGATGTAATTTGCCTCCGTGAAATGGTAAAATTATTTTACTCGCTTCAGGGCTTCCAAAAATATATTTCCGGCTTCTTTCGGCATTTTTCAAGCTTGAATAACCACCGGCAATAATATAGAAACGAGAAGTTTCTTTATTAATTATAGGAATAAATGGCTTTTCTGATTTTTTAACTTCAACCAGACTAGCGTTTTCTATATTACTAATTCTTGTTTGTGTATTGATTCCACTTAAACCTGTTTCTGGAGTAATTTTCTCAGCAGAAGCTATTTCTTGAGGCTTATCTGAAACTTCCTCTTTTTTGACAGGAAGTAATTCACTTTCTGTTGCAGAAGGCAGTAATGCTGCCGAATCTGCCAGAGCTTCTGTTGGAAAGACTTCTTCCACTTGAGGTAACTCTTCCGGAAGTTTAACCATATTGGAAGCTGATTCAAGATCTGGTAAAACTGGAGCGGCCTTCGTTAAGGCAGGTTCGTTAAAACTGTTGAAAGCAGTTAAAAAGTTTAATGAACTTAAATCATAATCTGTTTGAAGCGATAAAAAATATAATGCTCCAACGGTTAAACCTGATATAGCCATAACAGCAGCCATGTCGTACAACCTGCGCACGCGCCGGCGTAAGGTAGGTTTAGTTGTAGAGGTAGCCTCTTGGTTTTGTTTTTCTTTTAATATAGTCCGTAAACCCGTTGTAACATCAGTAGATATAACCGGCTTAGATAACAACTCTGGTAAACCAAAACTATCTTCTAAAAAATTATCAGAAGGTATGTAATCAAACTCTAGTTTATGCTCCGAATTAAGTTTAAAGATACCGATACCTTTGAATTCAAACCGCTGATTTTGTTTTAACTCTTCCTGAATATTAAAAACAAATTCACTTACCCTATTATGGGCGTCTTCCGGTGAAAGATGTTTATCATAAGCCAAGGTGCTGATTAATAAGCCATCGTTCAGTTTTAGCTTTTCATTAAAAGCAATTCTTTTGGAAGGTGGTAAAAAGGTATGCTTTATAGGGTGAATCCGGGCAGGTTCATAATGCGTTATTAAACCACCAAAATCTGGTATAATAACACAATCATGTTCAAACAACAATTTATGAATATGCTCCTGGATCATGCTTTACTAAAATAAATAAGATATACCGGCTATTACTTGAAAACCTTTATTTGGATAATTGACAAACCGCTGGTACGATTGTCCCAGAATATTATTTGCCATTACAAATGTTGAAAATTTATCTGAAAAACGGTAATCTGCTTTTAAATTTAAATCAACAATATCATCCGTTTCTTTCAGCACTGTGGTAGGAAGTATTGAATTTAAATTCCTTACTACCTGCCCAAAGGTACTGCTAATATAGTAAAGATCTGCCTGAATATTTATTTTATCATTAAGATTATAGGTACTATATAAATTACCCTGGAAAGTCGGACGATGGAATGGTTTTACAAGTAAATCGGTAGTATATTGGTTTATAGCTGCTTTAACCCCCATACGGAAACGGTCTGACTGGCTATAGGTTAAATCACCGGAAAAGCTAATAACTTTGGTAGTACCATTATCATAAACCAAGTCAAATTTTGCAGAATCAACCGGGCTATTATTAAAGAAATATAAATTACGATAACTCTGGTAAGCAGCCCGTCCTGCAAACTGAAAGCTGCTGCTTAAACTACCGGTTATACCACCGTAGAAATCAAGCACTTTATTTACATCAGCTACTGCTACATTTTGGTTTAAGAAAGGATTTTCCTGTGTTAAACGAAATAAAGAAACTCTTTCTAAATCACCGCCCACTCCGGCAAAAACCTGGAATTTATCATCAACCAGCTCATAAGCCACCCGCACATTCGGATAAAGGTTAAAACTACGGGTTGTTTTTAAGGTATCATTCGTATAACCTACCGTGGCACCCAAAGTCAAAATCAGGTTATCCGTGGTGCGCTCATAAACGGGCTTTAATCTAAAATACGAACGGTTTTGGCTGTTTACATCTTTATAATTAATAAAAGAAGCATCTGCATCTATTTTAATAGCTGAGGATTTGTCCAGCGCATACGTGGTACCTAAATCAAACTTTATATTACTTTCTCTGGCTGAGTAGTAGTTACTGAAGTAATCAAACCCTAATCCTCCTGAAAGGCGGAATGGGCCACCTGACTGATTATTGTGAAAATAAAGGCCAGTTCCTATCCGGTTAAACCTTTGTTTAATATCTTCTTTATCTATGGTTTCATTTAAAGGAGAATAGCCATAAAAATTATAACGGTCATGGCTGTAGGCTAATTTGCCACCAAAGGTTAAATCTTTACTAAAACTTTCTCCTGATAAATTGATGCCTGAATTGCTGACCCCGGAATTTTCTACAGGACCGCGAAGAGAAGAAACATGGGAAACATCAGCTCCATACGAATATTGATTATCCCGCTTGTTATGGAAATAGCCTTTTACATAGGAAGTGCCATAATTACCTACGCCTAACTTTACATAGTTGCCATAAAGTTTCGCTAGTTCTTCCTGGCGAATGGTTAAAACCCGTATAGGTAAGTTAAGGCTTAAATCAGCAAGTTTAAAATCATTAAATTTATAGGCAACTGGCTGCGGCTTCCGCTCAATTGGGGAAATTCTGAATTTTTCGAAATTACGATTGGCTTCAGGCAATTCATTTACCCGGTTTTTCTCCACCACAATTTCGGCATCTTCTAATTTATTGCTTTCGCCCCAATTGCCGCTCCGCTGCTGAGCCACCGCTGGTAAACTCCAGAATATACCCAGGCTACATAAAGCGGCCAGTCCGGTAGTACGTAATTTATTATTCATTTTAAATTTATTGCTAGGCATTACTTACTTCTTTGCTGGTTCCTTGGTAGTATTAGTAGTAGTAGTAGTGGTTGGTGCTGCAGCTTCAAGAGCAGCTAATTTAGCTTTTGCTTCTTCCACTAGTTCCGGAATGCTGGCATTCTCTATGATAGAATTTAGAGTAGCCTTGGCCTGGAAAGTTTCTTTCTGTGCAGCATAAATATCTGCAACCAAAATAAAGGATTTTACTACCCAGTAATCATAAGCAGCAAATGATTTATTTACTTTTAAAGCCTCTTCTTGTGCTTCCTTGTATTTATTTTGTTTGAATAAAATTTCAGAAATCAGGTATTGAGCCTCTGCCCCATTTACATCAGTAGCTGATGTAGCCGCAGCCTTTAGATCTGTTTGGGCCTCAGCTAAATTACCCTGGGCGTAACTGGCTTTTCCTTTGTGTAATAGGGCTGGGTTGTATGCATTTAAAATGGCGTTACCCTGGGCAATCAGCTCATTGGCTAATCGTTTGGTATTTTCGTAATCAGCTATTAAAAAATAACTGCGCATCATACCTACCATGGCATTTGCCTGTTCTTTTTTGTTAACAGAAACTGTCCTTAACCGGTCATAAAACTTAATAGCTTCCTGGTAATTTTTATTTTCGAATTCAAGTTCAGCTACCCGTAAAATTGCCCGGTTTAAATATTCAGATTTATTTTCAGTTACTACTTCCCGGAACCTGGCTAACGCGGTTGTTTTGTTATTTTGTCTTAAATAAGAGTCGGCCAGGAAATAACGGGCCTCACTAGAAAATACATTATCCGGATATGTTTTTATATAAGCCTCTAATTTGGTAATGGCTTGTGCGTACTTTTCATTGAAGTAAAGAGCTTTAGCCGACTCGAACTCAATACTTTCTACAGCATTGTTGTCTGGATTTGCAGACTTAAACCGTGCTACATAAGGGTCAATGCTTTCGGATTGATTATTTGCGGCTAACGACTCCTGCAAACTAAATAAAGAGTTTGGGGCAATTTTGGATGTAGGAAAATCAGTTAAAACCCGTTTAAAATCGGCAATAGCCTCATTCGATTTTCGCAGGTTATTATAAGCCAAACCTCTTTTTTGTAAGGCATTTGGTACCAACCGGCTAGAAGGTTTATTATTTATTAAATCTGAGAAACCTGCCACAGCTGCGGTATAATTTCCAGTTTCAAAATCTAATTGTGCCCGTTGGTAAATAGCTTCATCCGCATATTGGGATTTTGGGTATTTACTTAATAAAGTTCGTAAACTTTCCGTTGCCTGTTCGCGGCGGTTTGTCAATCCGAAAATAACACCTCTTTGGAAGTAGGCATAATCGGCATCAATGGCATTCTGAGAAATAGCTTTTTCGTAAAGACTTAATGCCTGCCCGTAATCCTTGGCTATATAATAGCAATCGCCTAACCGGATAAGAGCATCGTTCACATTTGGATTACCTGCTTTCCCTTCATTTTCGGAAACGTAGGCTCTAAAATGCGGAATAGCTTTATCATATTGCTTACTGTTGTAATAAGCATACCCTATTCCATATCTTGTTTTAGAATAATAGTCGGTCTTATTGGAATTGGCAGTCCGGAAAACAGAAGCATAACTATTAATAGCATCGTTATAGCGCTGAGCGATAGAATAAGCTTCTCCTTTCAGGAAATAACTGGCAGCTTTTATTTCATTGTCATAAGAATGTTGTAAAGATTTATCCAGCATGGCTACTGCTTCCTGAAACCGGCTGTCGTTAAATAAATTTACAGCCTGGTAATAAGTAACCCGTTGGTAAGTCTGGTTAATGCGGTCGCTCCGGTGGCTTAAACTTTCAATGTGCCGGATGGCCTGCGGATAATCATTAGAGTTTAAATAAGATTCACTTAAAATATCATCGGCCTCTCCAGCTAATTTAGACTTAGGAAATTTTTTGTTAAATTCAGCCAAAGCGGCAATTACTTCATTATACCTGCCCAATTCGTAGTTTAGTTGGGCATATTTCAAATAAGAAGATTCAGTAAGATTTTTATCAAATTCTAGTTTCCGGCTTTGGTCAAATGCAGTTAAAGCAAAAGGTTTGTTGCCTTCTTTTAAGTAACTTAAACCCAGATGGTAAGCAGCATTTTGTCCGGTTAAATCTTTTTGTAAGGCTACATTTTTTAAGTAATTGATAGCCCCCGGGTAATCCCCAACTTTATAATCAGTAAAGCCTAATTTGTATTCAATGGTGTTTTCTATACTACGTTTGCCTTTTGCGTATTCTTTAAAATAAACATTAGCCTTTGCATAATCATTTCGCTGAAAATAAGCATCTCCTACTAATAAGCGAATCTCATCGGCACTCTGCGGCTGGGCTTTTCCCGACAAAGTTTGCTCCCCATAAGAAATTACCTCGTTTAGATTTCCTTCCTTGTAAAGAATTTCGGTAAGCATAAAAGGGACGACCTGTTTGTAAGCAGCATTTTTTTCAGCTACCCGTAAATCCTTTTTAGCGTTGGCATAATCCCCGTTACGGTAAGCTATGTAACCAGCATAGTAATTAGAGGCATATACATAGTTGTGTTCGCCGGTTTTATTCCGATCGAAAAGCACTTTGGCTTTTTTAAAATCCTTATTAGTAAAATAAGAATAAGCCAGTTTAAATTCTGCTTCTCGTACTTGTTTGGCATCTAATTCTTTTAGAGGTACCTTTTCCAGGTATTCTATGGTTTTATTGTAATTCTTTTTATTAAAATGATAAAGCCCTAACTCATAAAAAGCCAAAGTTGCTTTGGGATGAGTGGGGTGCGCAGTGGCAAAGGCTAATATCAAATGCTCCGCATCGCCATGTAAAAGGTGTAACCCACTTACGGCATAATAATACTGGGCATCAACTGTTCTGGCATCACCTTTCGTCAGGCTTACATAATTGGCAAAAGCTTGCTGTGCAGCTCCATATTGCTGCCGGTCAAACAATTCTAAACCTTCCTGAAAAAAACGTTCTTGTGAAGTAAAAACCTGAGTATGCTGCGCCTGAGCAAAATGCGCTCCGCTTACCAAGGCCGATGTAATAATAATTTTATGGAATTTATTCATACCAAAGATTAGGGCTTAATCCGGCTAGAAGCCAACAATGCTTTCAAAAATAATAAAAAAAAGAACGCTGAATAGCAGTTTTATTTGTTTTGTCGGCTCCTGGAGGAAAATAGTTATCAACAACTAGGTTAGAAGCCGATCTGGCAATATAACGGTTGGCAAGTATATAATATTGGCTATTCAGCTAAAACATCTGTCGGAATAGGATGTAATATTTTAAAAACTAATTCTTTTAAAATATCGCCTTCGGAAAGGTTGCCGCCTTCTATCCCTTTGCTTTGCAAATCGGCTATCCGTAAAAAATGTATATTTTGCACGGTTCGGGCGTAGTTATATATACGCATGGCTTGTAAATACTCTTTTACTAAAAAGCTGCGGTTACCTAAGCTTTTACTGATGGCGCTTTCTGACTTATCGGGTGAGGCATGCAAACATAATAACTTGGTAAAGAATGAAAACAGCAGCGTTATATTGGGTATAAGGGGATTATTCTTGGGGTTAGCTTCAAAATAATTTACAATCCGGTTTGCTTTTAAAACATCCTGATTTATTAAAGCAGTCTGCAATTCAAAAATATTGTAGTCCTTACTTATACCAACATTCTCTTGTACCAGGTGTTCATCAATAGTTTGACCAGCTTTTAAATTGATGGCTAGTTTATCTATTTCATTTGCCAATCTGGAAATATCAGCTCCTATGTATTCACTCAGCAACATGGTGGCCTTTTGGCTGATCTGCAGGCTTTGGGATTTTATATAACTGTTAATCCAGGCCGGCACCTGATTATCATACAGTTTTTTGGTAGTTAATAAAACAGCATGTTTGTTTACTGTTTTGGCAAACGATTTCCGGCCATCCAGCACCTTATGTTTGTAACAAAAAACCAGTATGGTAGAGGGTAACGGATTTTGAAAATAAGCCTCTAACTGTTTAATTCCAGCTTCTTTATCAATATCAGAAATGGTCTGGGCTTCTTTTACAATAACAACCTGCCTTTCTGCCATCATTGGGTAACGCTTGGCTTGTAATAAAACCGTACTTACCTCTACATCCTTTCCGTACAGAACAACTTGATTAAATCCTTTTTCGCTTTCAGAAAGTACATTTGCTTCAATATAATTGGCTATTAAATCTATATAATAAGGTTCCTCGCCTTGTAAAAAATAAATGGGTGCGTATTGCTTGTTTTTTAGCTTCTGTAATATTTCTTCTGCCGTCATAAAACAAAATTATACCAAGGCCTTACAACTAACAAATAAAGACTAATATCTTTGTACCGTTAATTTGTAATAAATAAATGTGCAGGGGTATTCTCCTGTTTAAATACTTTACATGAACCTAATTGAAGAATTAAGATGGCGGGGCATGCTGCATGATTTCATGCCAGGCACAGAAGAACAACTCGCCAAAGAAATGACCACCGGGTATATAGGTTTCGATCCTACGGCAGCCTCTTTGCATATTGGAAACCTGGCAACTATCATGCTTTTGGTGCATTTGCAAAGAGCCGGACATAAACCCATAGCGCTGGTAGGTGGTGCCACCGGTATGATCGGCGACCCCTCCGGTAAATCAGCGGAAAGAAATTTATTATCCGAAGAGATACTACAAGCCAATCAGGCAGGAATCCGGAAACAACTTGAGAAGTTTCTGAATTTTGAAAGTGGTGCCAACTCAGCCGAAATTGTAAATAATTACGATTGGTTTAAAGAATTCAGCTTTTTAGGTTTTTTACGGGAAATAGGTAAACACTTAACTGTAAATTACATGATGAGCAAGGATTCTGTTAAAAAACGGATAAATGCTGACGAAGATGGAGATCGGGCGGAAGGTTTATCCTATACTGAATTTGCTTATCAGTTAATTCAGGGGTATGATTTTTACCATTTGTACAAAAACAAAAACGTACTGCTGCAAATGGGTGCTTCTGATCAATGGGGAAATATTACCACGGGTACCGAATTAATTCGGCGGATGGATGGTGGGAAAGCCTATGCACTAGTAGGCAAACTGGTTACTAAATCTGACGGTACGAAATTTGGAAAATCGGAAGGCGGAAATATTTGGTTAGATCCTAATTTAACTTCGCCCTATAAATTTTACCAGTTCTGGCTAAATTTATCGGATGAAGAAGCAGAGAAACTTATTAAAGTTTATTCCCTGCTAACCAAAGAAGAAATAGATGCCATTACAGAAGAGCATCAAGCAGCCCCTCACCTGCGACTATTACAAAAAGCTTTAGCTAAAGATGTAACCATTCGGGTACATTCTGAGGCAGATTATCAGGGCGCAGTAGATGCTTCTGAGATTTTATTTGGTAAAGGTGATATTCAGTCCCTACGTAATTTATCAGAGGATATCCTTCTTTCGGTATTTGAAGGTGTTCCTTTTATTCAAATTTCCCAATCAGCTTTTACTAATGCTACCGGGGTTACTGAATTACTTTCGGAAACAACAGGAAGTAAAATATTTGAATCCAAAGGGGAAGCGAAACGCATGGTTCAAAATGGCGGGGTGTTGGTAAATCGTAAAAAAGTAGAATTAGCTGAAGCCGTTAATGATTTTGAATTGTTGCACGGCAAGTACCTGGTCGTACAAAAAGGAAAAAAGAACTATTATTTAGTATCTGTAGAAGCGTAATTCACTACTCCTACTCAAGTTAAAATAAAAAAGTGACCATATTCTGGTCACTTTTTTATTTGTGAGGAATGTTAATCTTTCTAACTTATTCGCTTTTAGCGTTTTTCATGTCTTGCACTTCTTTTCTCAAATCCTGAGATAAGTTTTTCAGATCTTGTAAGCCTTTACGGATCCGAGTTCCTGCAGCAGAATTGCCTTTTTCATAGAACTTTTCAAAATCACCTTCTAAAGACATTACTAAATCTTTTACCTGGCTAAACTTGTTAGGGTTGCTCATTCGTTTTTAATTATGTGTGGAACAATGTATTTAATCGCTCTAATATAGTAAATATTGAATTAGAAGCAAAAAATACGTATTTTTTTACCCTATTCTACGGTTAAGCAGGCACTTGAGATTTAGAATATAACCCTTTATCTAACTTTTGAGCAATTTTTTCGAATGCCAAGATTGTCTCTTCTACATCTTCCAGTGTATGAACAGCAGTAGGTATTAACCGCAACATAATAACATCCTTAGGAACAACCGGGTAAACTACTATAGAACAGAAAATATTGTAATTTTCACGTAGGTCTAAAGTTAAAGCAGTTGCATCCGGAATCTGGCCTTTTAACAGAACCGGAGTTACACACGATTGAGTAGTACCTAAGTCGAAACCACGAGCCCGCAAACCATCCTGTAAGGCATTAGTAATTTCCCAAAGCTTGTCTTTTAGTTCTGGCTGGGTCCGGAGTAATTCTAAACGTTTTAAAGCGCCTACTACCAAAGGCATTGGTAAAGATTTGGCAAAGGTTTGAGAACGCATGTTATACCGTAAATACTCTATAACCTGCTCCGGACCAGCTACAAACGCTCCAATACTGGCCATTGATTTAGCAAAAGTGGAGAAGTAAATATCTATTTGATCCTGAACCCCAAAATGTTCGCCGGTTCCAGCGCCTGTTGTGCCCTGCGTTCCAAAACCGTGCGCATCATCAATCATTAACCGGAAATTATACTTTTCTTTTAAAGCTACTATGGCCGGCAGGTTACCTAAATTACCTGACATCCCGAAAACACCTTCGGTAATTACCAATATAGCTCCACCTGTTTCTCCAACTAAGCGTGTAGCCCGTTGTAACTGTTTCTCAAGATTCTCTATATTATTATGAGTGTAAACAAATCTCTTTCCTTGATGTAATCTTACGCCATCAATAATACAGGCATGTGATTCAGCATCATACACAATTACATCATGACGATCTACCAGGGCATCAATAATAGAAACAACCCCCTGGTAACCAAAATTCAGTAAGAAAGCATCTTCTTTTTGTACAAAGCTGGCTAATTCTGCTTCTAATTTTTCATGTAAATTAGAGTTACCAGACATTATACGGGCCCCCATGGGTAATGCCATTCCGTACTGAGCCGCAGCCTCTCCATCCACCCGGCGTACTTCCGGATGATTTGCTAATCCTAAATAATTATTTAAACTCCAGGTAAGAACCTCTTTCCCTCTAAAAATCATTCGGGGCTTAATCTCACCTTCTAATTTTGGGAAAGTAAAATATCCATGAGCATAATGTGAGTGGCTTCCTAACGGGCCGCGGTTGGCTAATAATTTTTCAAATAAATCCACTATGTATTTTTTCTTATGATAATGAAAGAATTTATAACTGTACGAAACAGATAGTACTGATAAAATACCAACAACAAATTTAGAGCTTAAATACCTAATTCCAAACCAGGTAGTCGAGCTTTATTCATATGTGGCCGATTTATTTCAATATACTCCTTTTTACTTTAGTTTAAATACCTTTATTTGGAGAATAAACGTAAGCTAGCACCATGATAAAAAAAATTTTAGTTGCTAACCGGGGCGAAATTGCTTTGCGGGTAATGCGATCAGCTAAAGAAATGGGCATCAAAACGGTAGCTATTTTTAGCGAGGCCGACCGAGGAGCGCTACATGTGCAGTTTGCCGATGAAGCTGTTTGCGTAGGAGGACCTAAATCTGCCGATTCTTATTTACGCATTGAAAAAATTCTGGAAGTAAGTCTGGATTTACAAGTAGATGCCATACACCCTGGATATGGTTTTTTATCAGAAAATGCGCTATTTGCTCAACGGGCAGAAGCTGTTGGTATAACTTTTATAGGACCATCACCAGCATCCATAGACTTAATGGGTAACAAACTAGCGGCAAAAGCTGCTGTTGCTAATTACAACATTCCCATGGTTCCAGGCACGAAGGAGGCTATTACAAATATAACAGAAGCAAAAAAAATTGCACAGGAGGTGGGTTTTCCTATTTTAATTAAAGCTAGCGCAGGTGGTGGTGGTAAAGGCATGCGTATTGTAACGGATTTAGGTGATTTTGAAGAACAAATGCAACTAGCTGTAAGTGAGGCCGTCTCGGCTTTTGGAGATGGGGCTGTTTTCATTGAAAAATATATTGGTTCTCCACGTCATATAGAGGTTCAGGTACTTGGTGATAAACACGGTAATATTGTGCACTTGTTTGAGCGGGAGTGCTCTATTCAGCGGCGCCACCAAAAAGTGATTGAAGAAGCACCTTCTTCGGTATTAACGCCGGCACTAAGAGAAGAAATGGGCCAGTGTGCCGTAAATGTTGCCAAAGCTTGTAATTATATTGGCGCAGGTACCGTTGAGTTTCTGGTAGATGAAAACCTGAATTATTATTTTCTGGAAATGAATACCCGATTACAGGTGGAACATCCCGTAACCGAACAAATTACAGGTCTTGATCTGGTAAAAGAGCAAATCAAAGTAGCCCAAGGGGAATCATTATCTTTCAAACAAGGGGACCTTAAAATAGAGGGGCATGCTGTTGAACTAAGGGTATATGCAGAAGATCCTAGAAATAATTTCCTGCCCGATATTGGAAAATTGGTTTCTTACAAGCGTCCGCAAGGGCCTGGGGTCCGGGTGGATGATGGTTTTGAAGAAGGTATGGAAATTCCGATTTACTATGATCCTATGATTGCCAAATTAGTAACCTTTGGCCAAAACCGTCAGGAAGCCATAGACCGGATGATACGAGCTATTGATGAATATGAAATTACCGGTATTGAAAACACCCTCGCTTTTGGCAAATTTGTCATGCAGCATGAGGCTTTCCGGTCTGGCAACTTTGACACCAAATTTATTCAGAATTATTATAATCCTGAATTATTAAGTTCTCCTCCTGCACAAGAGGAAGCTGAGGTTGCTGCCGTTTTAGCTGCTTTTTTATACAAAACAACCAAACCCAAAACTACTACTACTTTTGCTGCTACCTCCGTCTCTACGTCAAACTGGAAGAAAAATCGGAGTCAGCTGTAACCAAATTAATTAAATAAGGTCAAATAAGTTTTTTACGCCTATATGTTTTTCTTTAGTGAAACCTTCGCCAAAAGTAGTACCTATGGCATGGCCCATTTCGCGAGCCCGCGATTCAATAAATTTTAAAAAATCAGGATTAGAAATATACGTATTGGGAGTAGTATTGCTAGGATCGTAAAATTGGGATTTAAATGCTTTGATAGTCGCTACCTTTTGGTCCCAATAATCTGTAATGTCCACTATTAAATCTGGCTGAATATACCGGTCCTGAATATAATGATACATATTTTTAGGCCGCCAGGCTTCTTGGTCTGCTCCAGTCTCCTCCTGCGTTTTAATTTGTTTTAAACCAGCTAAGAAACAAGCCTCTCTAACCAAATCAGAGCCCCTTCCATGATCAGGATGGCGATCATGAATGGCATTCATAATCACTATTTCAGGCTGAAAAGTTCGGATAACTTTTACCACCTGTAACAAGCTTTCTTTATCCGAACGGAAAAAACCATCGGCCAGTCCTAGGTTTACCCGCGCATGAATTCCCAAAAGCTTGGTAGCTGCTTCAGATTCCTGTAACCTGATTTCAGGTGTTCCTCTGGTGCCTAATTCTCCTTTGGTTAAATCAACCACACCCACCTTTTTACCCAGTTTTATGTGAGAAATCAACGTGCCAGCACACCCCAATTCTATATCATCCGGGTGTGCCGCAAAGGCTAATATATCAAGTTTCATAGTTATTATTTTACGCGCAATTTGCGACCTGGCCGCAAAACTGCCTTAGCTGACATGCCATTTAATTTGGCAATTTGAGAAACAGTTACCCCGTATTTTCTGGCAATTGATCCTAAAACTTCCCCACTCCGTACGGTATGGTAAACACTGGTACGGGCTTTTATTTTTCTTACCTGATTGTAATAATTAAATAAAGCCGCCGTAATTTTAAATTGTTCCGACATTAATATATAATCCGGAAAATCATAAATTCTTTCCGGATCCAGGGGATTACCCATATACCGGACTTCGAAATGTAAATGAGGGCCTGTACTACGCCCGGTACTTCCACCCCAGCCTATCAACTCGCCGGCTTTTACCAACTGACCTGTCTGCACCAACTGTTTGCTTAAATGGCCATACAGCGTTTCAAGCCCGTTATAATGCCTTACTACTACATAATTACCATACCCCCCGCCGTCGTATTTCACAATACGTACTACTCCATCAAAAGCAGTTCTTACCGAGTCGCCAGTATCTAAATCTAAATCTGTTCCATAATGCCAGCGATAGCCCCGAAAACCAAAATCCGAGGTAACAGGAGTAGTAACCAAGGGCATCTTATAAGACCGGTTATTGGCTTCATCTACTAATTTTATCGGAATTTCATCTTTGATTTCCCGACCATCCATGCGATAGGGATTAATGTTCCGGGTATCCCAAATTGAAAAATAGCCGGCCACTTTAATCCAGGTACTATCTATTTGTACTTCTTCAGAAACCTCTACAATGCTTTGTTCACCTAAGTTAATGGAGGAAGTATCTTCACTAACGATTGATAACTTTTTGGCCGGATTAAAAGGCACCGATCGGTTTGCATCCGATTTGGAATCGGGCATATCCTGCGACTCAATTAAAACGGTAGTATCAGGCCTCACATATTGTATTTTGGGCGCCTTAACTTTAAAAAAGTCTTTCGACTTCGATTTTGGTTTATTTTGCGCCCAACTGCTGGTAACACCCAATAAAACAAACCAGAATAGAAAAAATATTTTTATGTTGGATTTTCTTAATAGCATTCTTCTAAAATTTAGCAGCACACGCTTTTCTTTTTAAGGGCACGACTTTAAAAGCGTATAAAATCTAATTTTAAACCCATTGCTGCTACTTTTATTGTATCTGTATTTAAGATATAACCCCAGCCAGAAAAAAATAATTTCACGCTGGGGTATCCTTTTTATTAATGTAACTCCTCGTCCACCAAGTAACGTTCTGCATCTAAGGCAGCCATACAACCTGTACCCGCTGCTGTTACTGCTTGCCGGTAAACGTTATCTTGTACATCCCCACAAGCAAACACACCATCTACATTGGTCTTTGTAGTACCCGGAATAGTTTTTAAATAACCTTGTTCGTCGTGGTTAACATATTTTTGGAAAATTTTGGAATTAGGCTCATGTCCAATGGCAACAAAGAAGCCTTTTACTGGAACCTCTTTTAACTCACCGGTTACTATATTCTTAACACGAACTCCTTCTACGGCGAATTCACCTAAAACTTCATCGGTTACAGAATTCCATAAAATTTCAATTTTAGGGTTTTTCATTACCCGATTTTGCATGATCTGAGAAGCTTTCATTTCACCTCTTCTTACAATCATATACACCTTTGAGCAAAGATTAGCTAAATAAGAGGCTTCTTCACAAGCTGTATCGCCTGCTCCTACTATGGCCACTTCCTGTCCGCGATAAAAGAAACCATCACAAACCGCACAAGCAGAAACTCCGCTGCCATTTAAGCGGGATTCAGATTCTAAGCCTAACCATTTGGCAGAAGCACCGGTAGCTATAATTACCGTGTGCGCCTCTATTTCTTTATTCTCATCAATGGTTACCTTTAGCGGTTTAGATGAAAAATCAACATCGGTAGCAATACCATACCGTACATCTGTACCGAAACGTTCTGCCTGCTTGCGTAAATCTTCCATCATTTGTGGGCCATTTATACCATCTGGATAACCCGGAAAATTCTCAACGTCATTAGTGATGGTTAATTGACCACCTGGTTGTAACCCTTGGTACATAATTGGTTTAAGACCTGCTCTGGCGGCATAAATAGCTGCTGTATAGCCCGCTGGGCCCGAACCAATAATTAAACACTTTATATTTTCAGATTCCATTATTATAACTGCACTATATTTTTCAGGCTGCAATATTACAAAACATTTGCCAGTTTATCAGGTTAAGTTCCAGATAAACTCAGGAGCTATTGTAATCAGGTAAAAGGCTTCATTCATTGCACCTGGTACCTTTTGTATTTAATTCTAAGAAATTTTATGTTCTGCCAGTCAGGCAGCTTAGCTTGTACTATAAAAGAAAATGTATAAAATAAAAAACCCTAACCGGTTGGGCTAGGGTCTTTACTATTTCTTACTTATAATTAACCTAAATAAGGTTTTAAAGCTTTGCTACGAGATGTATGACGTAACCGGCGGATAGCTTTCTCTTTAATCTGGCGTACCCGCTCACGGGTTAAATTAAATTTTTCGCCAATCTCTTCAAGGGTTAAAGAGTGCTCTCCATTTAAGCCAAAGTATAAAGTTATAACATCCGCTTCCCGTTTAGTTAAAGTAGATAATGCTCTTTGTACTTCTTTACGTAAAGAATCATTCATTAAACCGGTGTCAGGAGATTCTTCATCTTCGTTTTCCAGTACATCTAATAAACGGTTTTCTTCACCTTGGACAAAAGGCGCATCAACTGATACGTGACGGCCAGAAATTTTTAAAGTATCAACAACCTCTGAAGTAGTTAATTCTAATACTTCCGCAATTTCCTCCGGAGATGGTTCCCGTTCAAATTTTTGTTCTAACTCAGAGAAAGACTTAGAAATTTTATTTAAAGAACCTACCCGGTTTAAAGGTAAACGTACAATACGGGATTGTTCAGCTAAAGCTTGTAAAATAGACTGACGAATCCACCATACGGCATAAGAGATAAATTTAAAACCACGTGTTTCATCAAAGCGTTTGGCGGCTTTAATCAAACCTAAGTTTCCTTCGTTAATCAAATCACCTAATGACAGTCCCTGGTTCTGATACTGCTTAGCAACCGACACCACGAAACGAAGGTTAGCTTTTGTCAGTTTCTCCAATGCAAACTGATCACCTTCCTTGATTCGTTGAGCCAACGTTACTTCTTCGTCGGGAGTAAGCAAATCAACCTTGCCAATTTCCTGTAAATATTTATCCAGTGATTGGCTTTCCCGGTTGGTAATTTGTTTACTGATCTTAAGCTGTCTCATTAGAGTATTTTTGGAATAATTTTATAAATATAATTTTTTAACAATCAATGTAATTACTAAGTACCCTGTTTATTGAAAAATGTAAAGCAAAAGAAGCATTTTACTTTAATCCTACAGGGTACTTAATAGTAACTGCAATTTGGCTTAAATTAGTTCGCTAATGTTCAGCTTATTTTTCAGTAGCTTCTGGTTTTGGCAATAAAACTTTACGGGATAATTTAAATTTGCCAGTTTTTTTATCAATATCCACCAGTTTAACTTTTACTTCTTCTCCTACTTCTAAAACACCTTCCATGTTTTCTAAACGTTCCCATTTAATTTCAGAGATGTGAAGTAAACCATCTTTACCTGGCATAAATTCGACGAAGGCACCGTATGCTTGGATGGATTTAACTTTACCAACATATACTTCACCAATTTCCGGTACCGATACAATAGCCTTAATTTTGCTAACGGCTTCTTGCATGGCTTCCTGGTTAGTAGCAAATATATTTACGTAACCTTTTTCGTTCTTTTCTTCTATTTGAATAGTAGCGCCGGTATCTTTTTGGATTTGCTGGATTACTTTACCACCTGGTCCGATAATAGCACCAATGAATTCTTTATCTACAATTAAGTTCTGAGAACGTGGCGTGTGTGGTTTATAATCAGAAGCTGGTTCGGTAATGGTTTTAGCCATTTCACCTAAAATGTGCAACCGGCCTTGCTTTGCCTGACCTAAAGCCTGTTGTAACACCTCGTTACTTAAGCTTAAGACTTTAATATCCATTTGGCAGGCAGTAATACCTTCTTTAGTACCCGCTACTTTAAAGTCCATATCGCCTAAGTGATCTTCGTCCCCTAAAATATCCGAAAGAACCGCAAAGTTTCCGGTTTTTGTATCAGTTATTAAACCCATTGCAATACCAGCAACAGCTCCTTTAACTTTTACACCAGCATCCATCAAAGCTAAACTTCCAGCACAAACCGTAGCCATAGAAGATGAACCATTGGATTCTAAAATATCAGATACAATCCGGATAGTATAAGGGTTTTCTTCTTCTGCCGGCAATACTTGTCTTAATGCCCGCATTGCCAGGTTACCATGACCTACTTCCCGACGGCCCGGACCACGGTTAGGTTTTACCTCACCGGTAGAGAAAGCTGGAAAATTGTAATGCAGGATAAATTTGTTGTAACCAGAGAACATGGCCCCATCTATCATCTGCTCATCCAGTTTGGTACCTAAAGTAACCGTTGTAAGCGATTGGGTTTCGCCGCGGGTAAATATAGCCGAACCATGGGTAGATGGTAAATAATTAACTTCTGACCAAATTGGACGAATCTGGTCTAAATTACGGCCATCTAAACGACGACGCTCATTTAAAACCACATTCCGTACCGCATCTTTCTCGGCATCATGATAATATTTGGAGATAAGTTCATTATTGATCTCTGTTCCTTCCGGTAGTGATTCAATAAATTCTTGCTTAATGGCTGCAAAAGCTTTTTTACGCTCGGCTTTGCTGGCGTTACCGCTTAAAGCAACTTGGTAAGCTTTCTCATAAACCGCCTGATATAACTGTTCTTTAAGTGCTTCATCATGGGTCTCGTGAGAATAGGCACGTTTTTCAGTAGAACCTAATTCCTGAGCAAAATCAATCTGAGCCTGACACTGAACCTTAATAGCTTCATGAGCAAACTGAATAGCTTCCAGCATTTCCTCTTCTGAAACCTCATTCATTTCACCTTCTACCATGGCCACCCCTTCCATAGAAGCGCCAACAATCATATCAATATCTGCTCTGTTTAAATCAGATAAATTTGGGTTGATAATAAACTGACCATCTATCCGGGCAACTCGTACCTCTGAAATAGGACCGTTGAAAGGAATATCAGAAACCATGATAGCCGCAGATGCAGCTAAAGCAGCCAGGGCATCCGGTAAAACTTCAGCATCTGCTGAAATTAAACTAATTAAAACCTGGGTATCAGCATGGTAATCATCCGGGAACATCGGACGCAAAATCCGATCTACTAACCGGCTAATAAGAATTTCGTAATCTGATAACCGTGCTTCTCTTTTTAAGAAACCACCAGGTATTTTTCCGGAAGAGGCAAATTTTTCCTGATAATCAACTGATAAAGGCAGAAAATCTACACCGGGTTTCGCATCTTTAGCAGAAACAACTGTAGCCAGTAACATGGTATTACCCATTCTTACTACTACGGAGCCATCTGCTTGTTTTGCCAGTTTACCTGTTTCCAGGGTAATCTCGCGACCATCAGCCAATTGGATGGTTTTATTTATAGCTTTATATGACATTCGTTTTAAATTAATAAACCAGGCCCTGGGGCCTGGAATAGGTACGATTAAAGAAGGGATTATGGGAACGAAAAGGTATAAAAATAATTAGGGAACCCTTGTTTTGAATTCCCTAATTGCTTTTTATTTTCTAATACCTAATTCGCTGATAATGGCCCGATATCTTGAGATATCAGTTTTAGATAAGTAATTTAATAATCTTCTTCTTTTACCAACCAGCTTTAAAAGACCCAGACGAGTAGAAAAATCTTTCTGGTTTGATTTTAGGTGATCAGTCAGGTGATTGATACGGTGTGTGAACAATGCAATTTGCGATTCTGGAGAGCCAGTATCGGTTGTAGTTTTGCTCAGACTGTTTTTTTCAAAAATTTCTTGTTTCGCTTCGGTTGTTAATTTCATCGGGTAATAATACTTATCTGTCTTTTTTTCCAGGTGTATATTCTATATAAAGCGCAAAGTTAAAAAATTAATTCCTTTTTGGAAAGAAATATATACTTTTTAATTAATAAATATATGCTTAAAAGTTTAACTTTATAAGTTGTTCTTTTGCAGCTTCATTCTTAAATTTTTAAAGAAATCAAATTCTAACAGGTTAGAATCATTTCTGGCCTGGTATAAAAAAAACATACCAATGGGAAGCAAAATAAAGTTAGCTGCCCACATACCTGCCGCCACATACACTAAGCCCTCTCTCCCCCATTTTTCACCTAATATGGTAAGTACATAAAAAATTATAAAGAACAGAATAGAAATAATTACGGGCATACCTAAACCGCCTTTTTTAATAATAGCACCTAAAGGGGCGCCAATTAAAAACATAATCAAACAGGCAAAAGACTGGGTGTATTTCCTAAAAATTTCAATCTCAAAATTATTAGCTTCCCGGAAGGTTAGTTTCAGCTTCTCAGAATAAGCCGTGGTAAAGCTTCGAACATTCCGGGCTTTGTTAGCCGCCATGGAATAAACATCCAAGGTTGGGGCCGGAACTTCTTTTTTAGCTATTTTGGGTAATTTGGCATTTGCCTTTAAAATACTTGAATCAGGCTTAAAATAAGAATAGTATGGCATTAACTGACTTGAAACGCTTCTTTTATCATTACCCAGTTGTTTGCGTAAGGAGTCTGTTACATTTCTTAATTCTTTAATATTAAGCATCATTTTGCTACCTTTAAACAAATCCTCCCGGGTTCTGTCTAGGTTAAACGATGATAAATTAAATAGCAGATTATTCTCTTTAAATTTTTGCCTCACAAAACCAGTTCCTGCACTGGGTTGATAATTCATGGAACTTTGGCCTTCTTCTGCAAAAATCTGACCGCTATATAAGTCAAGCGCCAGAAACTGCTCGTTATATTTCATGTACATCCTGCCCGAATCAGCTAGAATGACGTTGGTATTGCCTGAAGCATTAGAATGGTCGTAAATCATTACACCTTTCAAAAAAGTGCCATCTTCCAGTTTCTCCTCTATTTTTATACTATAACCCGGAATACCATTGTAAAATACGTTTTCTTTGATATCCAAAGAAGGTTTCTTTTGCCGGATATCCCAAAGAAGGCTATAAGCTTTCAAATTAGCCTTAGGAACTACTTTTTCATTAAAAAGGAAGGCTCCTATAGAAAGAAAAACTGTAAAAATAAAAAGTGGCCTAAGTATTCTTAATAAAGATATTCCGGAAGTTTTAATGGCTGTTAATTCGTGGTGCTCTCCTAAATTACCAAAAGTCATCAGGGATGAAATTAAAACAGCCAGCGGCAATGCAACCGGCGCCATATTCAAACTAAAATATCCTAATAATTGAATAATAACCTGTATTCCTAAATCCTTTCCCACCAGGTCGTCCAGGTATTTTAACATATATTGGGTAAGCAGAATAAATTCAACTACCGCAAAAGTTAAAAAGAAAGGACCTAAAAAAGATTTTAAGATTAGCTTATCTAATTTTTTCATGAAAATTAAAGCAACAGAAAAAAGTTGCCTGGGCAAATTTAAGCAGTTTTTAATTCATTAAGGATTTTATTCCTTAACGAAATCTAGCCGCCAATAATTTCACGTAAGCTGATTATTAAACCATCCCAAAGTTCTGACATTTCTTCCATATCGTCTTCCTCAGAATAATCTATTACCCGCAGGTATTGTTCCTGAGTCAGCTCACTTGTTTCAATGGTAAAATCCATGTAACTCGAATCTGGTCCATGTTTCTTATTTTCGTCCAGAAAAATAAAGCGTACCGACTTATTTGTTCTGTGATTAGTCATTTCGGCGAAATGATTATTACTATCCCAAATAAAATTATAATGACGGTCTTCATTAATTACAACCTTATCACAAAACCATTGCTCCAAACCAGAAGGGCTTGTTAGATAAGGATATATCATTTTAGGGGAAGCATTGATGGCGTATTCGCAAATAAATTTATGCTTATTCATAGCACGGTATCAGGTAAAGAAGGTTTAATTCCCTTCAAATAAATTAAAAATTTTATTTTAAAATGTTGTGTTTCTTAAATTCAAATGCATACATTTGCACCACAATTCAGCTGGCGGGGTAGCTCAGTTGGTTAGAGCACAGGATTCATAACCCTGAGGTCAGGGGTTCAACTCCCCTCCCCGCTACAAGAGCCTTAAGTTTTATACTTAAGGCTTTTTTTATGATTGTATTGGCACATAACATACTCTTTCTCCTATTGTTTAAACCGCAAGATACAATTAATTAATCCCCTTCCAAGCCCTTATAATTACCAATATCTTTAAATTGGTATATTATTTTACTATGGGTACTAAAGCATTATAGAGCCTTATAAAGCCTCATAAATGGTATTACCTATAAACTATAGCCGTACAGGAAATTTTGGCAATAATGCCTGTCTTAGCATTGGTGGCACTTAGAGTTTTCCAAGTATGATGAAAGAATATTTAAAAGTCAAATAAATATCTTAAATTCCCTATTTAAGGTATCGCCTTCCGTCTTTTGGTCTGGCTCGTAGCCTGAATCAAAAATATTAAAATAAAAAAAGCCTGGTATTGCTACCAGGCTCTCTTAATCAATCAAATATTAACTATTTAACTTTCTCAATTATTCCTTTGAAAGCAGCCGGATTGTTCATGGCTAAATCAGCTAAAACTTTACGGTTCAAATTAATGTTCGCTTTTTTAAGGGCTCCCATAAATTGTGAGTAAGATAAACCATATTCACGAGCACCAGCGTTGATACGCTGAATCCATAAACCACGGAAATCTCTTTTCTTTTGCTTTCTATCGCGGTAAGCGTATACTAAACCTTTTTCTACTGCATTCTTGGCAACGGTCCAAACGTTTTTACGACGTCCGAAGTAACCCTTAGCCAGTTTCATTATCCGCTTTCTTTTGTGTCGAGCAGCTACGACGTTTACTGATCTTGGCATTTCATTAAATTTTTGGGGATAGGTGATTTTTTCAAATACTTGTTACCCGGCCCCGGGTGAAAAATAATTTTAGATGTTAAGCATTGCTTTTACACGTTTGGTGTCAGCATCGCTAACAAGACCAATGTGGGTTAAAGCTCTTTTTTGCTTAGTAGTTTTCTTAGTCAAGATGTGGCTCTTGAAAGCGTGTTTACGCTTAATTTTGCCAGTACCTGTCAGGGAAAACCGTTTTTTTGCACCTGATTTAGTTTTAACTTTAGGCATTTTGGATATAGTTGTTTAATTGATTTAAACTTAAACTTGGTTAAAAAAATTCAACCAAGCGTAATTCTTTATTTTTTAGCCTTAGGAGAAAGGAATAAAAACATGCGTTTTCCTTCCAGTTTTGGCAGTTGCTCTACTTTGGCTACATCTTCTAATGCCTGCGCAAATTTAAGCAACAACACTTCTCCTCTTTCTTTAAAAACAATAGTACGGCCCACAAAATGAACGTAGGCTTTTACTTTGGCACCATCGTTCAAGAATGTCCGGGCGTGTTTAACTTTAAATTCAAAGTCGTGATCATCGGTATTAGGACCAAAACGAATTTCCTTCGTTACAACCTTTACGGTTTTGGCCTTCATTTCCCGCTGCTTTTTCTTAAGATCGTATTTAAACTTAGAGTAATCTACCACACGGCAAACAGGCGGCTCTGCAGTAGGAGAAATCTCTACTAAATCCAGATTCTGCTCCCGCGCCATGCGCAAGGCCTCTTCAGTGGAATACACACCTGTCTGAACATTATCACCAACTAATCTTACCTGCTTCGCAAAAATTCGATTATTAATTTTGTATGGTTCCTCAACGGCACCACGCTGCGGCATTCGTCTGTTAGTATTATTCGTATTGATAGTTCTATCCTCCTTTACTTACTTTTTACAATCAAGTCGCGAATATCGGACTTTTTCCTATATTTTAAAAATAAAATTCTAATTTTTACTGAAAATATCTTCCAGTATCTGCTTGAAATTCTGAATAAAAGCTTCAACGGTCATACTCCCCATATCGCCTTCTCCATGTTTCCGGATGGATATTTCTCCATTCTCCTGTTCTTTTTCTCCTACAATTATCATGTAAGGTACTTTTTGAACTTCCGCATCTCTGATTTTTCGGCCTATTTTTTCATCCCGATTATCTACAAAACCTCGGATATCCTCCTGCAACAGTTTTTGGTAAACTTGTTCGGCATATTCGTGGTATTTTTCCGAAATTGGTAAAATAGCAAATTGTTCCGGGCTCAGCCACAGCGGGAATTTGCCAGCGCAATGCTCAATTAGTACGGCCACGAAACGCTCTAAGGATCCAAAAGGTGCCCTATGCAACATTACTGGACGCTGTTTGGTGTTATCTGGTGCTGTATACTCTAACTGGAAACGCTCCGGCAAATTATAATCTACCTGAATTGTTCCTAATTGCCATTTCCGGCCTAGCGCATCCTTCACCATGAAGTCCAGCTTTGGTCCGTAAAACGCAGCTTCGCCGTATTCAGTTACAGTTGGCAAACCTTTTTCTGTAGCTGCTTCAATAATAGCACTTTCAGCTTTTTCCCAGGCTTCGTCAGATCCTATGTACTTAGCCCGGTTCTCCGGATCACGCAATGAGATTTGAGCCGTATAATCTTCAAAGCCTAAAGCTTTAAAAACATAAAGTACTAAGTCGATAACCTTTGTAAACTCCTCTTTTACCTGGTCCGGACGGCAGAATATATGTGCATCATCCTGGGTAAACCCTCTTACTCGGGTAAGTCCGTGTAATTCCCCGCTTTGTTCATACCGATAAACGGTACCAAATTCAGCTAATCGAACCGGTAAATCGCGGTAAGAACGCGGCTTGGTTTTGTAGATCTCGCAGTGGTGCGGACAGTTCATTGGTTTTAAGAAAAACTCCTCCCCTTCGTTAGGTGTCCGGATCGGCTGGAATGAATCGGCTCCGTATTTTTCGTAATGACCAGATGTAATATATAATTCTTTATTGCCTATATGGGGCGTTACTACCTGCTGATAACCGGCACGGGTTTGGGCTTTTCGCATAAAGGTTTCCAGGCGCTCCCGCAGCATAGTGCCTTTCGGTAACCACAAAGGTAAACCCATACCCACCTTCTCGGAGAAAGCAAACAACTCCAATTCCTTACCTAATTTCCGATGGTCACGACGTTTTGCTTCCTCCAGGCGCTCCAGGTATTCGGTAAGTTCTTTTTGTTTTGGAAAAGTAATAGCATAAACCCGGGTTAATTGCTTGCTCTTTTCATCGCCTCGCCAGTACGCTCCGGCAACGTTCATTAATTTAGCAGCCTTTATAAAACCTGTATTAGGAATATGTGGTCCCCGGCAAAGATCCACAAAATTTCCCTGGCTATAGAAGGTAATGCTACCATCTTCCAGGCCTTCTAAAAGGTCTAATTTATATTGATCGCCTTTTTGTGTGAAATAGGCAATAGCTTCGTCTTTGGGAACCCGGCGCCGAACATATTCGCTTTTGTTCCGGGCAAGCTCCAGCATTTTTTGCTCAATAGCAGCAAACTCATCTTGAGATAAGGTACGGTCTCCTAAATCAATATCGTAATAAAACCCATTTTCTATGGCCGGTCCAATTCCAAACTTAACCCCAGGATATAAAGCTTCTAATGCCTCTGCCATTAAGTGAGCAGAAGAGTGCCAATAGGTGGCTTTTCCTTCTGTATCATTCCAGGTCAATAACTGAACTTGGGCATCTTGTTCAATAGGGCGGCTCAGATCCCAAACTTCTTTGTTTACTTTTACAGCCAACACATTTCGTGCTAACCCCTCACTGATGCTGGCAGCGATTCCCATTCCGGTTACGCCACTTTCGTATTGCCGAACTGAACCATCCGGTAAGGTTATATTTATCATTTTAAAAGTTAAAATTTGTTGTATCTTCTTCTAACGTATAAATCTGGTTACCAGCTTTTCTTAAGCTGTCGCGTTTTGTTTTATATATAGCGTAATTAGAGCGCCGAACACCCCAACCAGCCCATATGTCACCCGGATTTTTATTTAATATTTTATTGTACTCTTTTATTGCTAAATTATATTGTCCTGATTTCTCCAGGCTTTCAGCCAATATTTCCCGAATCCTGTTTAAGTTTTCTGATTGCGTAATTGCTGCTGCCATATGTGTGGCTGCACCCGCATAATTTTTCCGGTTAAACTCTAACAAACCTAACTGGTAATGCGCCAAATAAAGGTTTTTATCTTTAGCAACTGCTTTGCTTAAACATACAAAGGCACTATCAATCTGCTTTAAAATTTTATATCGTATTCCTTTCTGGAACCATAAAAAGCTATTGTTATTATCTAATTTCTCGGCGTTTTTAATATACCGCTGCGATAGATTAAAATCTTTTTTAGCATTATAGATACTAGCTAGCTGCAAATGCGGGCTAATAAAAGCAGGCGCATTTTTTATGGCTCTCCTATAATTTATCACGGCAAAAGCAGTATCACCTTTTTCTGCCTGAGCAAAACCTTTATAGAATAAAGCAAATTCATTAAAAGGAGCTGATTCGAGCGCAATATTAACCTTTTCTAAAGAATTGCTATAGTTTTTAAGCCTTATAAATAATTCTGATTGCAGAATAAATACTTCAGGACCTTTATAACCAAGGTTTTCCGCCTCCTCGGCAGCCTCCAGGGCTTGTTCATCATTTCCTGCATCCCGTAAGATTAAAGCTTTTCTAAAAAGAAATTCGTTGTTGTTCGGGTCCAACTCCAACGCCCTGTTTATATCGGCTAAAGCTTTGGCATACTTTTTTTCTTCCTGGAAAAAATTAGCTCGCTTGGCATAAAGAAGCGGATTATTATTTTCCCGACTAATGGCGTAGTTTATGTCGGTTATTTTAATAGGTGTTTTCCCCGAGGTCTTTTTTAGATTTACCATTTGGTCCCGGTTTACAGTTTCCGAAGTACACCCTCCTACAAGTAAACAAAAAAGAAATATGAAATAGTGGAATTTTGGCATCCCAAATAAAACTAATACTTTAGGCAAAAGTACTACTTTAATATTATATAATAACAATAAACCAAATTGTCCTACCTGCTTCCTGTGATAGTGAAACCTAAAATAATAGGGTAACCCACAACCATAGTTAAACTCCTTTCTATTATGTAGGTTATTCTATTCTGTTAGCAAATTTATATATAATGCATTACGGACGAAACAACAAGCCCTTATTACTAAAATCATTATTCCTAATAATAAAAATAAAACCAGTTTTGATTAACTTTTAAGCAGGAAAGGAATTTACCCTATATTCTATATTGTACAAGATGTATTTGATCTGCCAGATTACTATTGTATCTAATATAAAATATACATTATTTGGCATTGGTAACTTTAGGAAAAGCTACTCCACCTAAATCATGTAATAAGGATTTACATCGGCGGTTAATTTCCAAATCTTCAGCCGTTACCAGATCCAGCTTGATGGCTTCCTGTAGAACTGCTATGGCTGCTGATTTATTTTTTACATCCCGGTATATCAAGGCTAAATCTAAATACCCATTAATGTTCCCAGGATTTAAGGTAATAGCCTGACGCAAAGCTTCTATAGCCAGCTCATTCGTAGCTCCTTCTGGCAATCCACCTGTAATTAATTTTGAAAAAGTACATTCCAGAAAGGTTAAATTAGCAGCTTTGTAATACCATCTTCCCAATAATTGCCAAGCAGAGGCGTGTTCGAATTTAAGCGCAATGGTTTTATCTATATGAAATTTTATTAGTTTCAGGTTAGAAACACGTTCTTTAACCCCCATAACCATAGATAAATTATTAAGGGCTAATGCCAGCGTGTAATGGGCATCGGCTCCTTCTGGAGAAATAGCCACTGCTCTTTCGGCATAATCTCTTGCAGCAGCAAAAAAATCTAATTTCTCAGTTTCATCAGAGTATCTGGAGCCAATGCGTAATTGCAAAAGACTCATTTTCCATAAAGCCTCATAATTTTGTGGCTCAGCGTTTAAAACCTGTTGATATTTAGATAAGGCCTCCCTGTCTTTAAATTGGTTAAATAACTGGTTAGCTTCTTTTATCAAATCATCGGCAGGAACAAAAGCTAAGGTTTGCCCTATACTGATAAGGCAAACCGTTAGTACAATCATTAACTTTTTGAATAATATCATTCCCACCCAGTACAGATTTATTCAATTATTAAAAAGTTAACCTTGTATTAAAACAAGTTTAACTGCTTTTTTTTCGGCTTTTCTTCCGGTTGAGTGGTTTTACTTGTTTCTAAAGAATAGGTTACTCCTTGCTCCAAAATGCCTTCTGCATTTTCAGGCAATGAAACTGGAATTGGCTTCGGTACCTTTTTAGTGGATTTAGCAATTGGTTCCGGTTGAGGTGTTTCTTCTGTATTCAGAATCTGAACACTATGCACCTTAAAGTAATTTAATTTATTACCGGTTGCTTTCCAGCCTTTTACATCAATAAAGGCACTAAGGATAATGGTTTCGGTTTCCTTGTCACTCTTCTTATCCTTTTGGGACTTCACTTCGGCCATTGGTTCGGTTTGCGTGGAAATAGCAATTAACTTAGAACCTTTAGAGTCACTTAAATAGGAGAATTTTTTACCTACTGTGCTGGTCTCAATGCGGAAACGCTTTACGTAGTAGTTTTTATTCTCACCATCATAATGTACCGCTGTTATCACCTTTTCAGCATCAAACTTCTCAATGATTTCAATATTAGCTACATCGTAGTGGTTGGTCAACTCAAACGAAGTTTGCTCATACGAACCATCTTTATATAGCACCAGGATTGTATCGTCGGTGTTGAAGCTGCCTAAATAACGTCCGCGCGATTCCGTATTTAAACGACCAATTACTTCGTCGTAGTAAATTTCCCGTCCGCCCAGAGTTGATTCGCCGCGGCTTTTCTGCACTACTTTTTTAACCGGGTATTTGGTTACCATGTTACCCATAGAGCCTTTGCCTTTGATCATCAATTCGGCAAAATCGTAATCGAAAGCTTTTACGCGAGCTGTAGAAGCAGGCGAAAGATTTACCGTTACAATTTCCGATTCGCTGTTGGGATTGGCGGTTAAGTAATGAACTTTAGAACCTTTGGAACCTTTGGTTAAATCGTATTCTTTGTCGCGGGTAATACCATTTACGGAGAAACGCTTGGCGTACGATATACCTGACTGGCCGTCCACGTAAATCATGTTGTACACCATGTGTTCATCATTTTTACTGTAGATGCCAGCGTAAATAATATCCTTGCCCACAAAGGTTTTCTCAGCAATCCGGGTTACCCTGAATTTACCGTCTTTTGTAATGGCAATAATATCGTCCATGTCAGAGCAATCTGTCACAAACTCATCTTTTTTAAGGCCATAGCCTACGAATCCGTCGTTGCGGTTAACATAAAGCTTCTGATTAGCAATAGCTACTTTTTGTGCCGAAACCACATCGAAGGTCCGAATCTGGGTTTTACGGTCGCGGCCGGCGCCATATTTCTTCAGCAAGTTCTCGAAATAAGCAATGGCAAAGCGCACAATATTAGCTAAGTTATCCTTCGTCTCCTCCATCTCCTCTTCCAGCTTCTTGATGTACTCGTCGGCTTTAAAAGCGTCAAATTTAGAGATTCGCTTAATCCGGATTTCAGTCAGGCGAACAATATCTTCCTGCGTTACCTCCCGGCGCAACAAGAGCTTGTATGGGTCTAAACCTTTGTCAATGGTTAATAATACATCTTCCCAGGTTTCGCATTCTTCAATATCGCGGTATATCCGATTCTCGATAAAGATTTTTTCCAGTGACGACATGTGCCACTTGTGCTCCAGGTCGGCCAGCTTAATCTCCAGTTCACGCTGCAATAAATCAACTGTTTTCTTAGTTGATATTTTCAGCACGTCGTCTACTGCTAAGAAGTGCGGTTTATCCTCAATAATCACACAGGTATTAGGCGACATTGAAACCTCGCAATCAGTAAAGGCATAAAGGGCATCAATGGTTAAGTCAGGCGAAACGCCAGGGGGCAATTGCACGTGAATTTCCACGTTGGCCGCCGTATTATCGATTACCTTCTTAATCTTGATTTTATTGTTCTCGCTTGCCTTTACAATCGACTCCATTAAAGCCGTTGTCGTGGTTCCGTAAGGCACGTCCCGGATAATCAATAAAGATTTATCTACCTTTTCAATAGTTGCCCGGATGCGGATACGGGAGCCGCGGGCGCCTCCTTTGTAATCTGTAACGTCAACCATACCACCAGTCGGAAAATCCGGGAATAGCTGGGTTGGCTTATTCTTCAGCACATCAATAGAAGCTTTAATCAACTCCTTAAAGTTGTGTGGCATTATCTTGGTCGATAAACCTACCGCAATACCTTCTACGCCTTGCGCCAGTAATAGCGGGAATTTAACCGGTAAGGTAACCGGTTCGTTTTTCCGACCATCGTAAGATGCTTGCCAAACCGTGGTATCCGGATTATAAACTACATCTAACGCAAATTTAGATAAACGTGCCTCAATGTAACGGGCGGCCGCGGCACTGTCGCCGGTGCGCACATCGCCCCAATTACCTTGGGTTTCAATTAATAAATCTTTCTGGC
Organism: Adhaeribacter aquaticus DSM 16391; assembly: GCF_000473365.1. Classification (GTDB taxonomy): domain Bacteria; phylum Bacteroidota; class Bacteroidia; order Cytophagales; family Hymenobacteraceae; genus Adhaeribacter; species Adhaeribacter aquaticus. Next base: position 4,055,495 of record NZ_KI421517.1, on the reverse strand, counting down.
CCAGGTTTACAATGGCATCACCAATAGAAGCATCACCGTGCGGGTGGTATTGCATGGTTTGCCCGATTACGTTGGCCACTTTATTAAAACGACCATCGTCCATTTCCTTCATGGCGTGCAGGATACGGCGCTGAACAGGCTTTAAACCATCTTCAATGGCCGGTACTGCCCGCTCCAAAATTACGTAAGAAGCATAATCCAGGAACCAGTTTTGATAAAGACCATCTACGGCTGTTATCGTATGTATTTTTTCGTCGCCTTCTTCAAATGAGGCGCTCAACAAATCTTCGTTATCTATATCGTTAAGCATAAACTTCTTCCTCTACATCCTCAACAATGTCTTTCTCAATTTTGAGGTTATCAATAATAAAATTCTGGCGTTCCGGTGTATTCTTACCCATAAAATAGCTTAAAATTTTAGGGATAGAGTTTTCAGCATTTAAAATAACCGGCTCTAACCGGATATTATCACCAATAAACTTACCGAACTCGTCCGGCGAAATCTCACCTAAACCTTTAAAGCGGGTGATTTCCGGATTCTTCCCCAGCTTTTTCATAGCTGCCTGCTTTTCGGTTTCGTTGTAGCAATAAATGGTTTCTTTTTTGTTGCGTACCCGGAACAAAGGTGTTTCCAGAATAAACAAGTGTCCATTTTTAACTAAATCCGGGAAAAACTGTAAGAAGAATGTCATCAGCAGCAAGCGAATGTGCATTCCATCTACGTCGGCATCGGTAGCAATTACCACACGGTTATAGCGCAAATCTTCCAGGCTTTCTTCAATATTAAGGGCATGCTGCAACAAGTTAAACTCCTCGTTTTCGTACACCACTTTTTTCTTCAGGCCGTAGCAGTTCAAAGGCTTACCACGCAAACTAAATACCGCTTCCGTATCTACATTGCGGGATTTCGTAATAGAACCACTCGCCGAATCACCCTCGGTGATAAACAATGTCGAAAGCAGGTGTTTATCGCTTTTTTCGTCGGTAAAATGTACACGGCAATCACGGAGCTTGCGGTTATGCAGGTTGGCTTTCTTGGCACGTTGGTTAGCCAGTTTTTTGATGCCGGCCATATCCTTCCGTTCGCGCTCACTTTGCTCAATCCGGCGCTTCATGGCATCGGCCACTGCCGGATTTTTGTGCAGGAAGTTATCTAAATGCTCTTTAATGAAGTCATTAATGTAACCACGAACGGTAGGCCCGTCATGAGCCATGGCAATAGAACCCAATTTGGTTTTGGTTTGCGATTCAAAAACTGGCTCTTGTACCCGAATAGAAATTGCACCAATTATAGATGCTCGAATATCAGAGGCTTCGTAATCTTTTTTAAAGAACTCTTTTACCGTTCTGGCAATAGCTTCTCTGAAAGCTGCTAAATGCGTACCGCCTTGGGTGGTGTACTGGCCGTTAACGAAAGAATAATACTCTTCACCGTATTCGTCGCCGTGGCTTAAGGCTAATTCAATATCATCCCCTCTTAAGTGAATAATTGGGTAGCGTAAAGCCTCTACGTCTGTTTTATGCGATAATAAATCCTTTAATCCGTGTTCTGAATAATATTTCTGGCCGTTGAAATTCACGGTTAAACCAGCATTCAGGTATACGTAATTCCGCACCTGGTTTTCCAGGTACTCCGGAATAAACCGGTAGTTCTTAAAGATAGTATCATCCGGAACAAACGTAACAGTAGTACCGTTGCGCTGCGTGGTTTCTACAATCGGGTGGTCCTGGATTAATTCGCCACGCTCAAATTCAGCAACCTTCATTTGCCCGTCGCGCACCGATTGCACTTTAAAGTAAGAAGCTAAAGCGTTAGTCGCTTTCGTACCTACCCCATTCAAACCAACCGATTTCTGGAAGGCTTTGCTGTCGTATTTACCACCGGTGTTAATCTTGCTTACACAATCGATTACCTTACCCAATGGAATTCCCCGGCCATAGTCACGCACCTGCACCTTGTGGTCGGATATTTTTATTTCAATGGTTTTGCCATTGCCCATCACAAATTCGTCGATGGCGTTATCTATAATTTCTTTTACTAAAATATAAATACCGTCGTCCTGGCTGGACCCGTCGCCGAGCTTACCTATGTACATACCCGGACGTAAACGAATATGCTCCCGCCAGTCAAGCGAGCGAATACTGTCTTCGGTATAAGCGTTATTTACTTCTGCCATTCTTTATAAAAAGTGGTAAAAATGAAATGAATTTAAACTTAAAGATACTAAAAAAACCTGAAATGCTAAAATATTTAGAGTGGTTTCTTAGAAGAGAGGCGATCAAAATTACATAATAAGCTGAACTATATAGAAATATTTATTTCTGTTTATATGTAACCAAATTTAGGGGTTGGAGGTTCAATAAAACAAGCGAAAACCGCCTTTTAAAGCCATAAAGAACGGATAAATTAAATTTTTACTATATTTAGGAGCTATTGATTAATCTTTTCGTTTTTTTATAAAATAAATACTACTGCCCGTAATCAATTACTTTAATGGAGCTAAAATTACCTAATTATTTTAAATACACGGTTGTCTTACTAGGAATCATTTTACTTGTCTGGCTGCTCCAGGCTTTCCAGTCATTTTTGGTCCCACTTTGCTTTTCCATGCTTTTTGCCTTGTTGCTTTTGCCGCTTTGTGAACGCATGGAACGTCTGAAAATCCCGCGGTCTTTATCTATAGTATTGGCCATAACCATTGTGTTTTTAGTAGTAGGGCTTCTTATTTGGTTTTTATCTCATCAGTTAATGAGCTTTTCCGAAGAACTTAGTAATATAACTGATAAACTGATGGTCTTTTTCGATAATGCCCAACAGTTTCTTTTTCAGAAATTTGGAATTAAGCCTACGAATAAAAATGAGCTAGTTACCAAAAACTTATCAACTATACGAGATACCGGTACCCGCTTTCTGGGAAGTACCATTTCATTAACTACTGGCGCCTTAAGTACTGTAACCATAATTCCGATTTACATTTTTTGCATGTTGTATTACCGCGACCATTTCCGGCGGTTTATGTTTCAATGTATAGCCCGGGAAAAAAGGGACGCCTTTATGAGTACAATAGATAATATCCAGAAAGTAGTAGAAAGTTATATATCTGGTTTAATGATTGTTATAGTTATTGTAGCTTTTTTAAATACAATGGGTTTATTATTTATGGGTGTTCCTTACGCTTTTTTCTTTGGAACATTTGCGTCTATTTTAACCATAATTCCTTACATAGGTATTTTAATCGGAGCTTTATTGCCTGCCCTCTACACTTTGGTAAACACTGGTTCTATCGGTAATGCAGTAATTGTTATTGGTATTTTTACTTTTGTTCAATTTCTGGAAGGCAATTTTATTACCCCTAACATTACCGGTTCCAAAGTAAGTATTAACCCTTTTGCGGCCATACTTGCCTTAATTTTAGGAGGTGAAATCTGGGGTGCCACCGGGATGATTCTATCTATTCCCTTGATAGCTGTGCTTAAAGTATTATTTGATTCTTATGAACCGCTTAAACCAATTGGTTTCTTGTTGGGCGATGTTAGTAGTGCTAATAATGGTCCTGGAATTTTTGAAAAATTTTTTGAAAAATTCAGGAAGAAGCCAGATATTAATCCATAAATAATAAATCTAGCTAACTCTTCCTATGTCCCAGTTTTAGTGCAACTTATAATAGGCAATTAAAGTATATAATTTTACCTATTTAAAGGTAAAAAGCGTGAAACGTACACTAAAACTAAGGAGAATTAAAAATGGATATGAATCAGGATAATAAAGCAATAAAAGCTATAACCGACTTATTAGAAACTGCAAAAGACGGCATGAAGGGGTACGAAACAGCCGCCGAAAGTGTTGAGAACCCACAAGTAAAAGCAGAACTAAGCCGGTTGTCGCAACAACGGGCGGCTTTTGTGAACGAATTAGAATCTTGTGCCAACCAATTTGGTTTCTCAGCCAATCAAAATACTACTGTAGAAAGCGTAGCCATGGATGCTGCCGGGGCTGTTCATAGAGGCTGGATCAATTTAAAATCTGCCATTACTGGTAATAGTAGCCAGGCCATTTTAAGTGAATGTGAAAATGGAGATGCTGCCGCTTTGAAAACTTACGAAGAAGCACTTTCTAATACTTCACTACCCACTGAAGTACGGAATGTAGTGGAAAAACAACACAGCGAAATTTTGGAAGCTAAAAATAGGGTAACCATGCTGAAACAGCAGGTTTAGAATATAAAGTTATAAACTAAAGAAAAAGAGCAGCCATTAGGATGCTCTTTTTTATTTTTCATTTATTTCCTAATCGTTTAAATTGCTAAAAAAATTAGCTTTGCTAAATTTATGAACCCAACGATACTTTTTAGGGTTAATAAATAAATTTACCCTCTTTAAATTAGAAATAGTTTTGTACGCTATCATTGATATTGAGACCACCGGAGGGCAACCCTCACAAGATCGAATTACGGAAATAGCCATATTTATTCATGATGGTGAGAAAATAGTTGATCAATACAACACATTAATAAATCCGGAACGACCTATACCTTTTTTCATTACCCAGCTTACCGGTATTACAGATGCCATGGTAAGGGACGCACCTAAATTTCATGAAGTAGCTAAAGAAATTGTGCAGTTTACTGATGGGAAAATATTTGTTGCCCATAATGTCCGATTTGATTATTCCTTTATTAAAAAAGAATTTTCTGACCTGGGATTTAATTATCAACGCAAAACTTTATGTACGGTGCGGCTAAGCCGTTCTTTGATACCAGGCTTACCTTCTTACAGCTTGGGCAAACTTTGCAAGAGCATTGATATTGAATTAAAAATGCGCCACCGCGCTATTGGGGATGCTGAAGCCACTGCCATTTTATTTGACAAGCTTCTGAAAATAAATAAACAGGAAATTTCTGTCACAGCAGAAAGTACCTCCCAGGAGAAAGTCATTAAAAATGCTGTTAAAACCTCTCTGCTTCCTCCGGCAATTAGCAGGGAACAAGTAGATGCCTTACCCGATGCAGCGGGTGTTTATTATTTTTATGATAGCGATGGTGAAATAATTTATGTAGGCAAAAGCATTAACATCCGGAAAAGAATTATTCAGCATTTCAACATAGATTATAAGAGTAAAAAGTCCATTGAATTTAAAAACCGGATTGCTGATATCACCTATGAACTAACCGGCAGTGAATTAGTAGCTTTATTATTTGAATCTGACGAAATAAAACGCTTAAAACCTCAGTATAACCGGCAGCAGCGCCGAAGCGTATTTAGCTCCGGAATTTATTTAGATGTGGATGAAAAGGGGTACAAACGTCTTTCTTTTGATAAGGTATCTACGGAACGATCTCCTATCATAGCCTTACCGAATCATTTTAAATCCAAAGCCTTTTTGTTTCATAAAGTAGCCAAATACAACTTGTGCCAGAAACTTAGTGGACTTTATAAATCGAACGGGGCCTGCTTTGATTACCAAGTACACCAGTGTAAAGGTGCATGTATAGGCAAAGAATTGCCGGATGAATACAATGCCCGGGTGGATGCGGCCATTGAATCCTTTAGTTTTGAGTACGATAATTTTGTTATTATAGGCAAAGGGCGGCAGGCAAATGAAAAAACAGTGGTTGTTATAGAAAATAACCGGTATCTGGGATTTGGTTATATAGATGAAACCTTCTCGGCCAATAATTTACAGGATTTTAAAGATGCTATTAAGTTTTACAAGGATAATAAAGATGTTCAGCAAATTATCCGGGGCTATCTCCGATCCAGTCATAAAGACAAGGTTATCATTTTCTAGCGTTTTAAGCTTTAGCTATTCATATTTTAATTTAAATATTTGCGAAAGCAGAAAAACTGATAGTAGACGAATTTATAACTAGTGACTTAAATTTTGTAAAACCATCTTGCCTTAATCATGAAGCCTATGCAAAAGCAGCCAGCCCGCTCCGCTGTACTCATGCGCCAGCGGGTATTTATTTTTGATTACTTTCGTTTTAGGTCCGGCAGAAACAGTATTCCCATCAGGTGAATTGTAAATCCGGGTTTTCTTCAGGATGGATTTTACCTGTGAGCTGTCATTAATAACATCCTGGCCTTCGCCATCATAAATTCGGACTTTTATTCCGTTTTTTACCTTACCGGAAATAATAAATTCGTCATTGCCCCCAAAGCCGTAGATAGATACCGCTTTTGTTTTGGAGGTATTAAAAATACGTTCCCCTAGTTTTATTTCGCCACAATCCCCTTTTCCCAAAGTATGTACACTAATCCGGGTTTCCCGATTGTTTAATCGTTCAATCTTAAATAAATCCTTTCGGTCGGAGCCAGTTACACTTACATACTTGGAAATTAAGTTATAATACTTTTCAGCTACCTGCGGCATTTGGTTTCGGCGGGAAATTAATTTTTGCTCAAATTCCTTACCGGTCAGGGCCTGAATATTCTCTGGCCACACCCCTATCGCTTCTTTAATAACCGCATCTGAAAGCTGGTTCTTCATTTCCTGCGCTACCGCTAAAAAATCTTCTTTCGAGAGCATGGCCAACAAATATTCATCCATTGGTCGGGCACTTCCATTCAATCCTTTTACATCCTTAATCTGGTATCCAAAAGTTTGGTAATTAGTTTTTATTTTACTGGTAAACCAGGTAATTAGCCCATCATTAAATAAGAAAAAAGCATGGTCGCGATCACGGGGAATAGGTTTATAAATAGTTTGATTGCCGTTGGTAAAGGTACTCCAGCGCCACTGATCTTCGCGCCGGCTCCAATCGCCCAGCCACATATCAAACAACCGTGATTTCAGGTATTGGCGGCTATCCACCGCATAGCAACCGGAACCAACCATTTTAGAAAATGCTTTGCGGGAACTTATAATCTGGGAAGAATTGCCAAAGCTTTCTATTTCCTCCCTTTCCCCCTGCGGCCTTTCTTCCACTAATGCCAGCATATGGCCAAATTCCTGTTGAAATTCACCTAAAGCTGGATCGTCGGGAATAATGACCAGCTTAGGGTTCGTATGATAAATTTCCGCTGCACGGGCTAAGGTAGGTACAATAAAAGCGCCATACGGATGAATGACACTGGTTTGGTCGCGCATTAAATTGCCCACTAAACCATTTTGTAATTTCGAAGGCAATGCTTTAGAAGGATCTTTATCAATGGATCTAATTACAAACTCTTTACCTTCCGGATTTACCATCCGCAGGTTTTTGGTTTGAAAGCTACCTCCTTTTTTAACGGGAGTCAGTCCTCCTGCTTCTTGCTGTAAATTTAGAATTGGTGCCTGCACAGGCGTAGCCCATACATCACGGTAATGTTTTCCCCAAAATAACTGGTAAAATTTGCTGCGCTGGTAATGCTTGCCAGCTGTAACGGTTACTAAAGAATCCGGATTAACTGTAGGAAAAACTTTGTTCTGGTGTTCTTGACCCAAAACTCCTGCTCGACACTCTTTTGATTGAGGTAAACCGGCAAAACTTAAACTTATTAATATAAAAATTTTTTTCACGGTAGTGCCTACGCGTTTATACGTATAATAATATAGTTAAATACTTATACTTAAATTTCTAAATTTCGTTTAATACCCTTAGTAAATCATTACTCAACTATAAAAAAGGTCAGATCTTGTAACCTGACAACAAAAAGAATATAATTAAAATATGTACCTAAGATTTCTTTGTATAACCTTACTAATTTTCTTTACTAACTGTGCCCGCAAGAATTTTTTTCAAGAGGATGCACTTTATACCAAAAATGAGGCCGTATCTGCCTCTCCGACTAATACTGTTTTGGTTACAGCCGGAAAACAATATAAAAGAAGCCGGTTACACGAAATAATTTGGGGCCGGCATTACCGCCAAGTTTGGGCCACTCCTGTGCCAGCAACAGTTATAGATATCCATAAAATACATGGTGGTCTGGAGCCGGTAAAATTAGGGGGAGGTATGCAAACCACCAGTCTAACTTTAAAAGATAAAGCCGGAAAACTTTATTCGTTAAGAACCTTAGATAAAGATCCTAGTTTAGCTTTGTCTAAATCCTTACGGAATACTTTTGTGGCCAATATTATGCGGGATCAAACATCGGCCGGTAATCCATACGCTGCGTTTACCTTGCCTCCACTGGCCCAGGCCTCTAAAATTCATTATACTAATCCTGAAATGTACTATGTACCTAAAAACTACCAGGGCTTGGGAGAATTCAGTGAAAAATTCAGGGGCAAGGTGGTAATGCTGGAAGAAAAATACGAAGGCAAAAAATCGTTGGCACCAAAATTTGGAAATGCTACTGATTTGGTTGAAAGTGATGAAATGTTACGGGCCCGTTTTAAATCAAATAAAAATTCGGTAGATCAATTAGCTTTGGCTCGCGCACGTTTATATGATATTTTAATAGGCGATTGGGATCGCCACGAAGGTCAGTGGACCTGGGCAATTTATCCCGATAAGGACAATAAGACAAAAGTTTTTTATCCCGTACCTAAAGACCGGGATCAAACATTTTACCGTTTTGCCGATGGCATCATGCCCTGGCTAGTAAGCCGGAAATTTTTGGTTCAAAAATTAAAACCTTTCCGGCATAATATTGAAGATGTAAGCGGATTGATTTTTAATGCCCGCTTTTTAGACCAAAGGTTTTTAAATGAAGTTACGGCTGAACAATGGGCTGCAATTGCGGAGGATATGAAAGGTTCTATTACAGATGAGGTTATACAAAAAACAATTTCTTTGTTTCCGGACCCCATTCAAAAAATAGAAGGAGCTAAAACTTCTTCCAAATTAAAAAAACGGGTAGATCAACTACCGGAGGCGGCACAAGATTTTTATAAGATCCTGGCAAAGGAAGTAACTATTGTTGGCTCCGATGAACAAGAAATGTTTACTGTAAAAAGAATTGACAATAACACCACGTCGGTAGAAGTATTCGCTATACCTGAAGATAAAGAAGAAAACCCAAGAAGTATTTATTACCGGGTATTTAACCACCAGGAAACTAAAAAACTTATATTACATGGGTTGGCTGAAGATGATGAATTTGAAATTGAAGGAAAAGTGGATAAGGGTATCGAAATAGAAATTTATGGCGGATTGGGCGAAGACAAAATAACTGATACATCAAGGGTTAAAGGACTAAAGAAAAAAACTAAAGTATTTGACACGAAAAATGGGACTGAATTAAAAGCAGGTAAAGAAACCAAAGATAAAACGACGAAGGATGTTGCTGTTCATGCTTACGACCGGGAAGGCTATTGATTCACCTTTAAAAAACGTATTGGTTTTAATAAAATATAAAACAATAGTAAAACATTGTACCTACAATAGATGTATATACAGGAATAAATTTCTACCTTTGCGTAGCATTTAGCATTATGAAACTGGAAGAAGAGATTAAACAGCAAAATTTTAAGACCCCTTACCACCGGATGGCTGTGAACGTGATGTTTACCGGCAACTGGATTCAAAAGGATTTGTCTTGTCAGCTGCGTGCTTTTGATCTTTCTCTGCAACAACACAATGTTTTAAGCATTTTAAAAGGCCAATATCCTAACCCCTGCACCCTAGGGTTAATACAGGACCGTATGTTAGATAGGGAAAGTAATGCTACGCGGTTAGTTGATAAATTAATTGAAAAAGGATTAGTAGACCGCTGTGTTTGTGTTTCTAATCGCCGCAAGGTAGATATTTTAATTACTCAGGCTGGTTTAGATTTACTAGAAAAAACCGCCCCCATAATTAATGCTATAGAAACCCGCTACCAAAACCTTACCCCTGAAGAAGCTACCTTATTAGGTAATCTGCTGGATAAACTTAGAGAATAAATTTTTTTACCTTAATACTTGTATATACAAGTTTTGTACATACATTTTTATAATAAATATGAAAAATCAACCATTATTAAAAAGCTTTCAGTTAGGGTCCATACTACTAAAGAACCGAATTGTTATGGCTCCTATGACTCGTAGCCGTGCAGTAAATCCAGAAACTGCTGCCGGTGACTTACAAGTAACCTATTATTCCCAAAGAGCCAGTGCCGGATTAATTATTTCAGAAGGCACTCCTGTCAGCCCCCAGGGTGTTGGCTACATCAACATTCCTGGTATCTACTCAGAAGCGCAGGTAGCTGGCTGGCAAAAAGTAACTCAGGCTGTACACAATAAAGAAGGGAAAATTTTTGCTCAAATCTGGCACGTAGGCCGGATTTCACATCCTGATTTTCATAACGGAGATCTACCAGTAGGTCCTTCTGCCATAAACCCTAATGATAAAGTATTTACAGCCGAAGGCTTTAAAGAAACCGTTACGCCACGGGCATTAGAAACAGCAGAAATCAAAGCCATTGTTCAGGACTTTAAAAATGCGGCAGCCAATGCTGTAAAAGCTGGTTTTGATGGGATTGAAATACATGCTTCGAACGGGTATTTATTCCATCAGTTTTTTAATACATGTTCCAACCAGCGCACAGATGAATACGGAGGATCTATAGAGAACCGCACTCGCTTTTTATTTGAAGTGTTGGATGCGGTGAAGGAAGTAATAGATTTAAACCGGGTAGGAGTTCGATTAAATCCATCTTTACACGGTATGTTTGGCATTTTTGTAGACGAAGAAACGATTCCAACATTTGAACACATTGTAAAACGCCTAAACGATTACAACCTGGCTTACCTGCATTTATCAGAACCATTTACGCCAGTAGACAAGGTACCATTTGCGGTAAAAGAAATAGCTAAACATTTTCGCCCCCTTTACCAGGGTACTTTAATGATTAACAAAGGCTTTACCCGGGAAACTGGCAACCAGGTAATTGCCGATGGTTTGGCTGATTTGGTTGCCTATGGCGTACCGTTTATCGCCAACCCTGATTTAGTTCAGCGTTTTGAGCAGGAAACTGATTTAAACACGCCTGATCCGGCTACCTTCTATACCAGCGATATAAAGGGATATATTGATTACCCTGCGTTGGCCGAAGTTACAATAGCCGTTTAATTTTACCTGTTTTCCTTTACCAGGACGAATCTTTAGCCAGTTCGTCCTGGTTTTTACTTTTACAGGTACTGTCCATTATTAATTAAATAATTTTTTAAAGCATTTTGGATTTAATTTATTTTAGTACCAGAAAACCCGTTACGTAAATCAAATTCAATTATTGTGGACCTCAATTTTTACTATTTTATTTTAAAAATATAAACCAAAAACTATGGAATTAAGAAAACTAGGTAACTCAGATGTAATGGTTACACCTATGGCCTTTGGAGCTTGGGCTATTGGGGGCTGGATGTGGGGCGGTGCTGAAGAACAAGCCGCAATCAGTGCCATAAAAGCAGCTTTTGATGCCGGTATTACCACCATTGATACCGCACCTGTTTATGGATTTGGCAGAAGCGAAGAATTAGTGGGAAAAGCAATGGAAGGCGTATCGCGCGATAAGTACCAAATCTTAACCAAGTTTGGCATGAACTGGGAAACCGAGCAAGGCGAATACTTTTTTGACTCCGTAGATAATGACGGAAAACCTTTCCGGATGTTTAAATGGGCCTCCAAAGAAAAAATAATGCAGGAATGCGAAGTCAGTTTACGTCGGCTGAAGACTGATTACATTGATCTTTACCAGATTCACTGGCCTGATGCCTCTACTCCTATCCATGAAACTTTTGAGGCCGTACAACGCCTGATAGAGCAAGGAAAAGTAAGAGCAGCAGGTGTATGTAATTATAATACCGCTCAGGTTGCAGAAGCTTTAGCTACTATACAATTAGCTTCAAACCAGGTTCCGTATTCTATGATTAATCGTGGAATAGAAAAAGATGTGGTGCCGCAAGCTATTGAAAAAGGACTCGGAATAATTCCTTATAGCCCATTACAACGAGGTTTACTTACCGGTAAAATTAAACCTGGTCATAAATTTAATGAAGGCGATACCCGGGAAGGCAATTTATATTATACAGATGAGAATATCCGCCGGACCCATACCTTACTGGAAGAAATAAAACCCATAGCCGAAAAACATGATGCAACCTTAGGTCAGTTAGTTATTAACTGGACCATGAACCGGCCTGGTGTAGCGTGTGTTTTGGTAGGTGCCCGGGATGAACAACAAGTAACTGACAATGCCAAAGCCTTTGCATTTACTTTAACTACGGAAGAATTAAATGCTGTAACTGAAGCCGCTGACAGATTTAGCTTAGCTCCGGTTAACCAAGCATAATTTTAAAGAAAAGGAAAAAAGCAGGAGAATTATTTTACCTGCTCTTTTTTTGTATTAAGTTACTAAGCCATAAAATTAATCAAAGCTTGTAATTAAGTAATTCAGGTGGTATGGATCTTATTTCTTATACAAGGTGCACCCATATAACTTTTATATTTCCCGGAAGGAATGCGTTTAAAACTAAGTATATTAGATCAGTCGTTGGTAGCGAAGGGCATTACCGCCAGCCAGGCGCTGGCTCAAACAGTAGAGATGGCCCGGCTGGCAGACCAGTTGAGTTATACCCGATTTTGGGTTTCTGAGCATCATAACATGACAGCTATTGCTGGTTCGGCACCAGAAATTCTGATGGTTAAACTAGCCGATGCCACCGAACGCATAAGAATAGGATCCGGAGGTATAATGCTGCCCAACCATAGTGCCTTAAAAATGGCAGAAAACTTCCGGCTCTTAGAAGCTTTATTTCCGGGGCGGATAGATATGGGCATTGGCAGGGCCCCTGGCGGCGACCGGACAACCGCTTACTTACTTAACCCATCCAACGACTTCAGTGAAAATAGTTATAGGCAGCAATTAGATTATTTACAATTATTTTTTTCTGACACCGCTAGTACTGAAAACGGTAGAATAGTAGCTATTCCACAAATCAGTACCACTCCTAGCCAATGGATGCTTAGCTCTAGTGGCGGAAGCAGCAAAATAGCTGCTAAATATGGAATGGGGTTAGCCGTAGCCAAATTTATCAATGGTGATGTTACTCCCCAGGTAGTTCTGGATTATCACAAAAATTTTAAACCAACCTCACAATTTCCGGAACCACACACCATTTTATCAGTTATTGTGTTGTGTGCTGACACCGCTCAAAAAGCCTTTCAAATGCGTAAGGTATTGGACTACCGGTTTATCCAAATGGAACGAGGGAATTATTCTTCTTTAAGTACGTATGAAGACATTCAGGATTATGTGTTTTCAGATTATGAATTATTGCGCATAAAAGCTAATGCCTCTAGGGTAATATCGGGCACGCCTGAAATTGTAAAATCCGAATTAGAAAAGTTAGCCCAGAATTTTGGAATAAATGAAATAGTAGTTACCACTATGGCTAATTTTGAAGAGCGAAAAAGGTCCTTCGAATTATTGGCTAACGCTTTTACTCTAAACAAATAAAACATTAATAGCTTAACCTAACCGATTAACCCAAAACACCACTTAGATAAAGTGGTGTTTTGGGTTAATCAGTTTAAATAGCATCTGTTACTACCGGATAGGTAGGATCTTCCAATATGTTTACATCAATTACTCCTTTAGCATTATTTAATAATACCCGGCAATCAGGACTTAAATGCCGTAGATGTAATTTTTTACTAGCCTTATGATAACGTTCGGTAAGTTTATTTAAAGCTTCAATCCCGGACATATCGGCCACCCGGCTTTCCTTAAAATCAATTATTACTTCTTCCGGATCATTCAAAACATCGAATTTTTCATTAAAAGCTGTTACAGAACCAAAGAATAAAGGTCCAAATATTTCATAATGTTTTATTCCTTTATCATCTGTATATTTTCTGGCCCTAATACGTTTAGCACTTTCCCAGGCAAATACCAAGGCTGAAATTATAACGCCAATTAAAACAGCTAAAGCCAGGTTATGTAGCCAAATGGTAATCACCGCCACCAGCATGCCTACAAAAATATCCTGCCGCGGCATTTTATTAATAATGCGTAAACTCATCCATTCAAAAGTACCAACTGCTACCATTATCATTACTCCGGTTAGAGCAGCCATGGGCAAACCTTCAATAACCGGAGCCCCAACCAGAATAATAACTAAAATAGTAAGGGCGGCAACTATGCCGGATAACCTGGTTCTGGCCCCTGCCGAAAGATTAACCAGGGTTTGAGCAATCATGGGGCATCCGCCCATACCGAAGAAAAATCCGTTTAAAATATTGGCACTCCCCTGGGCAACGCATTCCTTATTTCCCTGTCCACGGGTGCCAGTTATTTCATCTACCAGGTTTAAGGTTAATAATCCTTCTGTAAGCCCGACTCCCGCCATAATTAAGGCATAAGGAAAAATAACCTGCAGGGTTTGTAAGGTAAAAGGAACCGAGGGAATGTTGAAAGGAGGCAGTGCACCACCAACAGAAGCAATATCTCGAACAGTTCTCGTATCGATATTTAAAACCAGCACTACACTATAAACGGCAATAATGGCCACCAGGGAACTTGGGATTGCTTTAGTTACTTTGGGAAATCCTATTACAATGGCAATGGTTAATAATACCAGGCCCAGCATTATCCAAAGTGGTGTACCTGTCAGCCAATTTACTTCACCGTTTACCACGGTTTTAAATTGTTCTAATTGGGCCATAAAAATTATAACCGCTAAACCATTAACAAAACCATACATAACGGGTTGGGGCACCAACCTGATAAATTTACCTAACCGGAAAATACCAACTAAAATTTGGAGAACACCAGCCAGGGCTACGGCCGCAAAGACATATTCCAATCCATGGGATTGCATTAAAGCAATCAGGACTACTGCCGTTGCTCCTGCCCCACCCGAAATTAAACCCGGTCTGCCTCCAAATAGGGAAGTAACCAATCCCATAATAAAAGCAGCATATAAACCGGCTAAAGGCGGAAACCCGGCTAAAATAGCAAAAGATAAAGACTCGGGCATCATGGTCATGGCCACCGTTAATCCCGCTAATATTTCAACTTTAAAATTTATTTTTTGACTAAAATCAAACAAATGCAAATAATATTTCATCCTGATAAAAATGAAAGAGATAGACAATAAAATTTAGGTACCAAACCTGAGGCTGGAATAAAAGGTTAAGGGAGGTGATAAATGGTACTCAAGGTGGAGTCAAGATGATATTGTTTCTGTTGACAGGCAAAATTAAACAGAAATTGAAAGGATTCCTAAAAACTGGCTTTTTGGAAGATTAGCTTTAAGCTAATCTTCCGATGCTGGCAAATACTTAAAAGTCATTAAAATAACTAGTTAAGCCTTGGCTACTGATTTTAACATATCTAAAACCATAGTTTCGGTAGGTGTCAGGTAAGTATTATCTTTGGTAGTAGCATCATGTTTCTTCAGGTAGTCAAATAATTTATCTTCTTTAAATATATCCAGCACTTGCGGATGCACATAGTATTTACTGCAAACAGATGGGGTATTTCCTAAGCCTTTTGCCACCGTTTTAAACGCTTCTTTAACCGTTTTATCTTTTTCCAGCTCAGGTTTTTCATCAATTAGCTGTTCCAGGCATTGCACCATTAACACGGTACCGCCCCAGGTTCGAAAATCTTTAGCCGTAAAATCTGCCTGGCTAATTTCCTGGATGTATTCATTTACATCCCCTGACTCCAGGGTATGTCGGTTACCTTCTTCGTCAAAGTACTGAAACAAATCATAACCTGGAATATCCTTGCATTTTTTAACTAATGTAGCTAGTCGCCGGTCTTTAATATCAATTTCGTGCTCTACTCCTTTTTTTCCTACAAAACTGAACCGGACATTATGGCCTTCAATTGTCACATGCTTATCGCGTAGAGTGGTTAAGCCATAAGATTTATTAGATTTAGCATAATAGCGATTACCTATCCGGATAAGGGAGTGGTCTAAAAGATTTACCACAATGGCCGTAATTTTCTGTTTATTTAGTTCTTTAATAGCTAAATCTTTTTCCAGTTGTTTTCTGATTTCCGGTAGTTTTGCCCCAAAGGCAATCATCCGACCAAATTTATTCAGGCTGCGGGCATCCCGCCATTTTGGATGGTATATGTACTGTTTACGCCCCTTTTGGTCCCGCCCTGTTGCCTGAATATGGCCATTCGGTGATGGACTAATCCAAACATCTGTCCAGGCCGGAGGGATAATTAATTTAGTAATGCGTGCTAATGTTTTTTCATCGGCAACCTCTTCTCCTTTAGCATCAAAAAAAATAAATCCATTATCTGCTGGTTTGCGGCTAATTCCTTTGCCTGTATCAGGTAAGTACCGCAAACCAGCTACTGAAGCCGACTGAACAGGATCTGCATAAACAGCATGGATATCTAAAGCATCTGGATTAGCCATTGTCTAAATTTTATTTACTATTTAACCAGAAGAGGTATCAAAAGGTTATAAGAAGGTAAAAGTAATATTCAATAAAATTTATATTGTTCCTGGTCAACTAATTAATCTTTTCCAAATATAAAATCCTGATCATTCTTGTCTCTTTTTCGTAATACTGATGCAGGACTCCAATTAACAGAAAACATTATATAAGCTGTCTCCTATTACACAGCCTTGCTTTCTATAGTTAATGGAAAGCTGCAGCATTCATTTTCACCATTATGATCAGAATATTTACTTTACCAGTTTATTACCTCTTTATTATGGGGGTGTTTTTATCTTTAACTGTGTCCTGTACGGAAGATAAAAACGGAGACCGCCTGCTTTTTTCCATTGAAGATGATATAAGATTAGGCCTAGAAGTTGCCGCAGAAGTAGATTCCACCTATCGGGCAAAAGGACAGCTGATTGAAAGAAACAATCCTAAATATTCCATTGCTTACCAAAACCTGGACCGGATAGTAAATCGAATTTTAAACTCGGGCAAAGTAAGTTACAACAGTGAATTTCCGTGGGATGTAAAAATTATTAATGACGATAAAACATTAAATGCTTTTGCCACTCCCGGTGGACATATATATGTATTTACCGGGCTAATTAAATTTTTAGACACTGAAGATCAATTGGCCGGTGTGCTGGGACATGAAATTGCCCATGCAGATAAACGACATACTACCAAACAATTACAAACCCAATATGGTGTTGCTTTATTATTATCGGTAGCTTTAGGAAAAAACCCGGGTACCCTGGCACAGATTGCAACTGGCCTGGCAGGCTTAAAATTTAACCGGGAGTACGAAAAAGAAGCCGACGATAATTCGGTAATATATTTAGCTGGTACCAATTTTTATGCTTGTAATAGCGCAGCAGCCTTTTTTGAAAAAACCTTAGCCCTGCAAGATGGCGTCAGTTCTCCTGAATTTTTAAGTACACATCCTGACCCAGGAAACCGGGTACAGGCCATTAATGCCAAAGCTCAACAAGAAGGCTGCAAAACTACGCCATCCGGTTCCAATGGCTTCCAGGAACTAAATAATAATTTAAATCAGTAACCGAAAGGTTTAAAATATAGTAAATCCCAGATAAAACATCTGGGATTTTTTATTTCATCGCAAAATGGATTTAAAAAAAGCATTTACCACGTACGCTGCTCAAATAGAGGAAAAGATTGATACCGTAATATTTGATTTACGGAGAAGGCTAAATTTGTTCCAGCCATTACAAATTGTGCCCTACCGGAGCTACGGCACCCCAGAACGTTTATATATAAAAGGTCGCGTACTGGCAGATAAAGGATTAACACCCGCATCCGATAAAGATAAGTTACTGCATAATTTGCTAAACATGTACCGGCGTTTCGAAAGTGATGAAATACCAAATGCCCGGATTAAAATTTACCTGCAGGACGAAGAATATGAAACCACTACCGATCACGAAGGTTATTTCACCATTAACCTGGAACCTAAAACGGCCTTACAATTAGATGAAATATGGCATTTTGTAGTCGTAGAACTGGTAGATGCTCCTCTGGAAATACCAAAAGGTTTACAGGCTCGGGCGGAAATTCTGGTACCCCCGCCGGATGCTGAATATGGCATTATAAGCGACATAGACGATACCATAGTCAAAACTTCTGCAACAGACCTCTTAGCTATGTCTGGGCAAGTATTTTTGAAAAATGCCTTTACCCGATTACCATTCGCGGGAGTTTCGGCATTTTATAAATCATTACAGCTGGGTTGCAACGGGAAACGAAACAATCCTTTCTTTTATGTTTCCAGCAGCCCCTGGAATTTATATGATTTACTGCATGATTTTTTGGATATTAATGAAATCCCTCCCGGGCCACTCCTGCTCCGGGATTTTGGATTAGAAGGCAACAAGTTATTTACAAGTGACCACATGGGGCACAAGTTTAAGGAAATAGAAAATATTCTGATAACTTACCCCCAGTTGAACTTTGTTTTAATCGGCGACAGTGGCCAGGAAGATCCTGTTATATATCAGGAAGTAGTAAAAAAATACCCCACCCGCATTTTAGCCATTTATATAAGAGATGTGCAACTGCCTGAGCGGGAAAAAATAGTAATACAGGTTTCGGAAGAATTAAAAGGGCATAAAGTAGAGATGGTGTTAATTGACAATACAGTGGAAGCCGCCGAACACGCAGCAAAAAATGGTTTAATTTTCGCCGAAGAAATTCCAGCCATTGAGGCAGAAAAAGAAAAAGATAAAAGTCCCGAACCAGATACCTTACCCTAAGGTCTAGGTATTAGGGCTTACCTGTTATATCTTTTACGTGCTGAATTCCGCCAAGCTGCCGCATACCCTTCAACACCCGGCGGCGCTTGCGAAGCACGCCTTCAGAGGGATGATTTATTTTATAAATAATAGGGTTAGGTAAAACTGAGGCTATCAAAGCCGCTTCCTGCTGGGTTAAGGAAGCGGCAGGTTTATGAAGATATAACCGGGAAGCTGCTTCCACTCCAAAAACCTGGTTACCGGTTTCGGCAATATTCAGGTAAACCTCCAATATTCTTTTCTTTCCCCAAATTACCTCTATCAGCATAGTAAAATACGCTTCTACGGCTTTACGGACGTAACTTCTGCCGTGCCAAAGGAAAACGTTTTTAGCAACCTGTTGGCTTATGGTGCTCCCCCCGGCAATTCGTTTACTTTTTAAATTACGCTTAAAGGCGCCTTGTATGGCTTCAAAATCAAAACCATTGTGCTGCAAGAAAAGTTGATCTTCGGCTGCAATAACTGCCAAAGGCATATTAGGAGATACTTCTTCTAAAGAAACAAACCTGTATTTTATATATTTATTTGCTTCATTTTCGCGGCCAGCCTCAGCCCGCCGGGAAAACATATGTAAGGTAGCCGGAGGTGGTAACCATTTGTAAACCAATACCCAAAATATACTTAATATAAATAAACTCAGCGTAAGCCGAAAAAGGAGCGATCTGATGAGTCGGGGATTTATATTCATGCAAGTTTTAATCGTTGAAAAGAAGCGGCAAAAATAGAATAATTTAGGTTGTTGCCCTTTTTAAACGTAATAATTAATTATGGTTTACCTTTAAAGGTATTTCCCGCTGTATTTTACTGGCGTTGCAGTAAATTATT
Source organism: Adhaeribacter aquaticus DSM 16391 (assembly GCF_000473365.1). Taxonomy (GTDB): domain Bacteria; phylum Bacteroidota; class Bacteroidia; order Cytophagales; family Hymenobacteraceae; genus Adhaeribacter; species Adhaeribacter aquaticus. The sequence goes on along the minus strand of NZ_KI421517.1, from coordinate 4,036,039 downwards.
TCGTAAATCGCTTTACTAAAACAACCCGCCTTCCAACATGGCCCGTTTTTTACCTTTATTTCCACTTGGTATAGTAGTATTTCCTGGTGAAAAGTTAAACCTGCATATTTTTGAGCCGCGGTACAAACAACTTGTCTCGGAATGTTTTGAACAGAAAAAAACCTTTGGCATTCCTGCTTTTATTAATAATGCGGTTAGTTCGTTAGGCACCGAAATAAAGATTTTAAGCATTGAAAAAACGTATGCTAACGGGGAAATGGACATAAAAACCAAAGGCATGGGAATTATAAAAGTGGTAGATTTTTTTAAACAGGCTCCTAATAAGTTTTACCCGGCCGGTACTGTGGAAGATATAAAAACCTCAAATAGGGAAGATTCTTTGTTACGGGCAAAAATTACAGAAAGCATCAGGCAGTTGTATAGTATACTAGGCATAAACAATTTATTTATGGAATTGCCTGACAATTATAAAATCTTTGATATTGCCCATCACATCGGATTTTCGATTGAGCAGGAGTATGAAATTTTGCAATGCCAGGATGAAAGCTCTCGCCAGGAAATTGTCTTTGCTCATTTACAACGAATTCTTCCAGTTTTATTAAAAACAGAAAAGCTAAAAGATCGGGTGCGGATGAATGGGCACTTTAAAAATATTGTTCCTCCCAACTTTTAAGCTACTTTCCCGGTAAGTAAATTAAATATAAATTTATTTACGCTGATAAGACCTGCATGCTGTATAATACCCTGCTTATTTTATTTATTTTAATTTGTTTGGGTTTGGTCATTGCATATTTTAGGGAGAGCAAGCACCGGCGGCAACCTTACTTCAAATTTCCGGCAGAGGCGCAGCCGGCTTCTTTATCAAACCTGGCCAAACCTATTCATTCAGTAGCGCTTATTGGTGACCCAGGCAACATAACGGATTCCGAAAATGACCCGATCATGAAATTGCTTCGCCGCTGGATGACTTTTGCCGGTGAGGCAGGTACAATTATTATTTTAGGCGATAACATATATCCAAAAGGGCTACCGGCTAAAGATGATTATAAAAGAGCTAACGCCGAATTAAAAATTAATGCCCAGTTGCAGGTATTAAATGAGCATAAAGGGAGGACTATTTATTTAAGTGGTAACCATGACTGGAACCGTGGTCGAAAGAATGGTTTTTCTTATTTAATGCGTCAGCAAGACTATATTACAAATTATTTACAAGATGCTGAATCATATTTACCGCTGAATGGTTGCCCGGGTCCGGTTTCAGTAGAGCTTACGCCCGGGCTACAATTAATAATTATTAATACGCAATGGTGGGTACAACGTGGCTTACGCCCTATTGGTAAACAGTATGGCTGTACAGTAGACACGGAAGAAGATTTTTTTAAAGAATTAAAGGCATTATTAGATGCCAATAAAGAAAAGCAGGTACTTATTGCGGCTCATCACCCTTTGTACAGCAATGCCCAACACGGTGGCAAATTTAATTTAAAACAACATGTTTTTCCGCTTACTGCCGCAAACAAACGTTTTCTTATTCCGTTGCCTGTAGCCGGCTCTATTTATCCTATGTACCGTAAATATATTGGGGCTTACGAAGACATGTCGCACCCCCGTTACCGGCATATGCGCCGACAGCTACTAACGTTATTGCACCAATATAACAACCTTATTTATGCTGCCGGCCACGATCATAACCTGCAATATTTTCCAGTTAAAGGAAACCATTATCTAGTAAGTGGCTCTGCCTCTAAAACTACTTTCGTTAAGAAAGGAGGAAAAGCCGCTTTCACTCATGAACACAGAGGCTTTTTTACAATTGATTTTTATGAGAAAGAAGTTTGGTTACGGGCACTGGAACCCAATCTGCTTTTGGAAAACCACCCGGAGGTAGTTTATCAGCGAAAATTAGTTTAAGCTTCATTGGGAAGCACTTTGGGGACTAACACGGGTAAACTTTGTTTATGCATTATGATGCGGATCTCATTCCCTACCGATACTGGCTCTCCATCTATTTGCAGAATATCTTCCGTTTCTTTTATTATGGTGGCTTCCCGGCAAGTTAAAATTTTCGAATATTCTGAATTCTGAATATCATTGGTATATAAATCATACAACACTCCGAAAGCGGCCTGTTTAGGAAAGGGCTCGATTAAACAAATCTCAAATTTTCCATCGTCTACAATGCCGGCTGGGTTAATAGCGGCATTGCTACCAAAAGCATTAGCATTGGCAATAGTAAGCATAAATGCAGGTCCATGAAAGGTTTCCTTGTCGGTGGTAATGGTATAGGTAAATGGCTCGTAGTATATATATTCTTGCAGGGCAATTTTTACATAAGCAGCCGGTCCGCGAGTTTCCCCCTCGCTGAATTTCTGTACAATACGGGCATTAAATCCTAAATCACTTAAATGAAAGGAAATCTGGCCATTTAACTCCAAAGAATCTATTTTTCTGATTACGCCTTCTAATAATACATTTAGGGCTTCTGAAATAGCTTGCGGAATATGTAAATCCTTAGATAATCCATTGCCTGAGCCTAATGGTATAATGCCCAAAGGAATATCGCCATAATTTAAAATATTGGCTACCAAACTTACCGTACCGTCTCCTCCTATAGCTACAACCAGATCAAATTTATTTTTCTGAATTAAATTCCGGATAGCTTTATCATCATTTTCGCCGGAGGTAAAAAAAAGGAAGTACTCCATCTGATTCTGGGAGCAAAATTCCTCTAAAGCTACCTGAACAGTTTCTTTTTCCAGTCCGCCGGAAATAGGGTTTAAAACAAAAAGAAGGTTTTTAAAAGGTGGAAAAGCCTGCATATATTTTTTACCTGTTATTGAATCAGACCTGATGGCACACCTTGCGGAAACTCTTCCTGAATAGCTGTTTCTAAACGGGCAATTCTATTTTCCGGGTTGGGATGGGTTTGAAAAAATTCAGGTGAAGAAGCTCCATTACGGGCAGCTCCTAAAATCTTCATAACTTCAATCATGCCCCTAGGGTCATAACCAGCTTCTGCGGTAAACTTTACAGCCCATAAGTCTGACTCCAGTTCATCCTCCCGGCCGTACTTTAAAGTTAAAAGTTTGGCAATAGCGGCGGCAGCAATGGCTCCACTGGCACTTGCAGGTCGGTCCGGGTCATAAGTAGCTATACCGGCTGCACCAGCTAAACCTTGAGTTAATTTGGCTTTTGCCAGCTGTTCGGCAGAATGCCTGGCAATAACATGCCCGATTTCATGGCCCAAAATTCCGGCTAATTGTCCTTCCGTTGATAATTTACGGAGCAAACCAGCTGTTATAAATATTTGGCCACCTGGTAATGCAAAAGCATTTAAAGTTTTTTCATCTGCCAATAAATGAAAATCAAACCGGTAAGGACTGGATCCCGCTTTTGTTTGCTGCACCAGGCGCTGCCCAATGTTTTTGACTTTAGCCGTTGCCTGATCGTCGCGGTGCAGGCCGCCATACTGCTGGGCCATTTGCGGAGCAGCTTGCAAACCTAAAGCAATTTCCTGATCAACCGTCATATCAATATGTTGAACTTCGCCGGTAACGGTATTTTCTTCTCTTTTGCACCAATAAGATATCAAAGAAAAACCAGCTATTAAAAGCGCAATGATGTAATTTAATGCACTACCCATTCTTCTTATTTTTTAACTTAACAACGCCAAATGTTATCCATAGTTTCAAAGCTCAAAGTGTTCTAAACAAAGAAATACAGAATAAAGACAACTAAATGGGGTACAAATGGAGTAATTAGAAATTTTCTATATACCTGAAGTTAAATTAATCGTAAAACCGTTGAAAATCAGGTAATGTTAACCTTAAACGATAACATAAGAAACTATGAACCTTAAAAGAACATTCGGTGCTATATTAACGATATTAGGAATACTTTTTATTATATGGGGAGCATTTGCCTTCATGCAGGGAGGTGGTTCTGTTGGCGGAATTGCAGTTGGCAAGTTCAATTCTATTGTTCCTTTTATTGTTGGTCTTATTTTTTTTATGTCGGGCATAGGCCTGATTAAAGGAACTAAAGACGAGGCCTAACCAAAAGTTGTATAAAACAAAAGCCACTTCTACTTTTAAAAGTGGCTTTTGTTTACTTATCAAAAATATTATAAACTAGCTTGTAAGCTCTCGGTCTGGCTAGCATAATGAGCAATAGCTTTATCCCGATTAAGGTAAACAGAAGTATATTTAGATTCCGGACCTTCAATATAAAGTACTGTTTTCTCTTTTATTACATTTATTACCTTAGGCGTAAGGTCACTTGGTAAAACCGGGCAACCAAAACTTCTACCTAAATAACCATTAGCCTTAATAAAATCTTTGCTTACATAATCGGCACCATGCACCACAATGGCACGATTTCGGGCATTGGTATTAAAGCCTTTGTCTACACCATCTAATCTTAAAGCAAGACCATGTACACCATAATACGTTTTATCGGTAACATAAAAACCTAGGCTACTCTGGTGGGAATTAGGCTTATTGGAAAAAGCAAATGGCTTATCGCCGCCACTTCCCTGACCATGAGCTACTAAAGAATTAAATACTAACTTCTTTGCTTTTAGATCAATAGTCCAAAACCTTTTGTTTTTGCCAGATTTATTGAAATCTACGATAGATAATACAGATTTATAAGGTGATACCTGTCCGGCTAATTTTAGGTTATGATAACCAACAATAGCTCTTTTGAAAATATCTTTCTTTAAACCAGCTCTTCTTAAATCAGCAGCATCATAAATTTCATTCACATACTTCTCATATGAGTCCTCTGCTGATTCTTTTACGACAGTTGATTCAAGTTCTACTTCTGCTTCAGCAGTAAGAGGCAAAGCCGCTTCAAAATTTGGCACTTCCTGAGAAGAAACATTTGGGTTCCAACTCATAGCAGGCATAGCGAACGCAAACATTAAAAAGCTTGCGCCTGTTAGGATAGTTTTTTTCATGTTAGCTCCTCTTTTCATTCAATTAAAAAACCTTAAAAGCATTTAAATTGTTCCCTTTTGGCTAATATTATAAATTTTAATATAAATTTACCCTAAAATTAAATTCCTTCAAATAAATTTTCACTTTCTGCAGAAGTTCCTAATATATGCCAGGTAAATCTTTATATTTTAAAACTTATAAGGTAACCCTTCTAAACTTTTTTATTTTAATTATTATAAGTGGGTGCAATAGCAAAAAAATCGATTTACCTGGATTCAATCAGGAAGAATGGCGCCAGGATGAGCGAAGCTGTGGTAGTAGAAGACCTAATTTACTACCAGGTTTCCGAGCGATAAGAAAAAAGCTTATAGGGCTTAACCATTATGATATAATTACTATTTTTGGTAAACCAGAAGGTGAATCCCTGGAAGCTAGTGGACAACGGATTTATTATTATTTTGTTGAGGCAGGACCGCAATGCCAGGAAAGGAGAGCCATAAAAGGAGTAGAAAAAGTAGCTATTAAATTTGATGTTTTAGATCGGGTAAATGAAATAATTTTTGTGAAAGATTAAATAAAAAAGCCGCTATTTAGATAGCGGCTTTTTTATTTAATTTACTCTTTAACTTTTATTTTTTTGTTCTTCGTTTCCATTTTAAACTTATCATCCTCTACTTTCACTTTGCCATTGGGAGTTTCTAATTTAGCTTTACCTCTTTCGCTTTTCGCTTTATAAGCTCCGTCATTTGTTTTAAATTTTGCTTCATCTGCATCAGCCTTGTACTCGGCGCTGCTGGTTTTAGCTTTTTCTTTATTTCTTTTAACCTTTAATTCATTGCTTCCCGATTCCACTTTAACTTTGTCATCAGTTACTTTAACTTCTCCACTGGTAGTTCCGGAAAAATCAGTTGAATTTGTTCCCATGCCAGGAGTAGCAAAATTAGCTGAATCGGTAGTAGCTCCCCCAGCGCGGTTTACAGCACCCATTTCCAGTGTACCACCAGATTGTGTATCTGTAGCCCGTCCAGTTAAGGCTAAATATGAATTAAATTGTTTTGGAGAAATAGCCTGAGCTAAATTAGAATCAAAATTTTGCTGAATTGCCTGTAATCTTCTTTCCCGCATTTGGGCGTCGTTGGCATACATGCTATTTATTTGGGAAATTTGTTCTTGGCGGGACCGCATTAAATCTCTCAATTTTACGTATTGCCCTTCATTCAGTTCTAATTGATTAGCTAACTGTCTTACTTCTTCAGGTGTGCTAACGCGGCTTGGGTTATAAACGCCCACCTGAATATGACTTTCTGTAGAATTCGTCTGAGCTGTAGCAACTAAAACTGATGCCAGCATAAAAGAACTCAAAATTAACTTTTTCATATTTATATATTTAGTTTACTCCAGTCTGTTTTAGCATTTTTTACGGCACAACCTTTTATATAGTTATTTATCAGAGTTATAATATTCCAAAACCTATAAATTATTTATATCTATTATACAAACTTATTGTTTAAGTCCTATTTACAATAAAATTCAATCTACTTAAATATGGAAATTATAGGTGTTTATGGAGAGGCTATTTAAAAGGAAAGAGAGGGAAATAATATACAGGGAATAAAAAAGGAGTGTTCAAAGACACTCCTTTTTTATTCCCTGTACTAATTAAGTATCATTTATTAAACGTTCAAATGTTTACTAGCTGAGGTGTCACCTCCAGATTTATCGTAAAGCATCATTAAGATATAAGCTACAAAGGCACCGCCCACTACTCCTAATAAGGTAATAGAAGCAAACTGAACAATTGGTGAAATATCAGAACCAAAATAATCTTGGGTTCTTAAGGTATTTTGATATTCCTGACCAATCAAAGTCATATACAGGTAAATAAAAATTCCGTAGATAATAGACGATACTAAACCTATTACAAAACCAATACCTAAACCCTTTAGGTAGGAAATAGAGCCATCATTAACTCTCTTGACTTTAAGAATGGCCATTATTACCCCAATACCTATAAAAATATGATTTAAGAATCTGATTTCTTCTATATTTTGTAGACCAAATAAATTTAAAATTAAAAAATATATACTCATCGCTATACCAGTATAAATACCATAGCGAAGCCCTATTCTATCTGTTGCTGTTCGTGAAGTTGCCATAAAATAAATTATATTATAATACAATTCCTTTAAATACCTTAAATACTTAAGGCTTGTTTAATGTGATTTATTTTATATACTCCGGTTATACATCGAAGGTTTAATCAATGTATATTATTTTGCTATTAAACTTGTGATACCTTTTATATTATAATTAAGCGTATTACAATTAAATTTTATTAGGTATGAGTTTTTTTCTTTATAGAGCCTTCTTTTAATTTTTTTAATTTTTCTAATTTCCCTGGTTTTAATATTTTATAATTTTAGCGCTATTTGATGAAAATTTACTTTTAAAGAATTAAAAAACTATTCAATGAAAAAGGCTGGTATTACCAGCCTTTTCTAAATTATAGGTCGGGTAATATTAATCCCTACCCCCTGAGTTATCATATAACATCATAAATATATATCCGGTCATGGCCCCTACGGCAACTCCTAACAAGGCAATACCACCAAATAGCATTACCGGGGATAACTCTGCACCAAAATAATCCTGGGTTCGTAAGGTTGTCTCATAACCTGGATTAAACAGATAGGCATAAAGCATAATAAATAAGGCATAAAAGAAAGAAGCCGATAAACCGGTCAAAAATCCTATACCTAGTCCAGGTAAATATTGCATATGGCCATCGTGGCTCCTTTTATAGTACCCAATGGCTAATACAGTACCAATAATAATAAATATATGGCTGCCAAAACGCACTTCTTCCATATGCTCCAGTCCTAATAAATTTATTATTAGGAAATAAATAATCATCGCGATGCTGGACATGGCACCATAACGAAATCCTATTCTGTCTGTTGAAATTCTTGTTAGTTCCATAGTTTTAAATATTTAGGTTAATGACTTTTGCCATGTAAGAGCTGAGTTTATTTATATACAACAAAAACAAGTATTTGTTTAAGTTCCAACTAGTTATTATACCGAAATGCCCAGAAAATGGTTAAAAGGCCCTTTAAGAATTAATTCGGTCAGACGGCTTTAAGGTTCCTTAAAACTTATTGAACTAACTAAAAAGCCTGTTAGTTATAGTAGATCACCGCCGCAAGACAACTTAAAAATCAATTATTTATTTACCTTTGCGGCTAGAAAACAAATAGAACATTATGATTAGTACTTCCAATGTAAGTTTGTCCTACGGCAAGCGCACATTATTTGAAGATGTAACAATTAAGTTTGTACCGGGAAATTGCTATGGCTTAATAGGAGCTAATGGCGCCGGTAAATCTACTTTTCTGAAAATATTAGCCGGTGAAATTGATCCACGTACCGGCCGGGTAGAAATACCGAAGGGTATGCGTTTAGCCGTGTTAAAACAGAACCATTTTGAATTTGATGAATTTCCTGTTTTGCAAACAGTGATCATGGGGCATAAACGTCTTTTTGACATTATGCAGGAGAAAGATGCTATCTATGCTAAAGAGGACTTTACGGAAGAAGACGGCTTACGAGCTTCTGACTTGGAAGCTGAATTTGCAGACTTAGAAGGTTGGAATGCTGAAAACGATGCTGCTACTTTACTTAACGGTTTAGGTATTTCGGAGGATTTACACTATGCTTTAGTAAAAGATTTAAGTGGTAGTGAAAAAGTAAGGGTTTTATTAGCGCAGGCTTTATTTGGTAATCCAGATATTTTATTACTGGATGAGCCAACTAACCACTTGGATGCCGAATCTATTCTGTGGTTAGAGAATTTCCTGGATTCTTTTCCTAATACGGTAATTGTAGTATCACACGACCGCCACTTTCTGGATGCTGTTTGTACGCACATAGCCGATATTGATTTCAGCAAAATCCAGTTGTATGCCGGTAATTATTCTTTCTGGTATGAGTCTAGCCAGTTAGCTTTAAAACAGCGTACCGATGCGAACAAGAAAACAGATGACAAACGGAAAGAACTAGAAGAATTTATCCGGAGATTTAGTGCCAATGCTTCTAAATCCAAGCAGGCTACTTCCCGGCAAAAATTATTATCTAAGTTAACTTTAGAAGACATTAAGCCTTCCTCCCGCCGGTACCCCTACATTGCTTTCAAACCTGAGCGTGAAGCTGGAAACCAGTTATTGAATGTAGAAGGCTTAACAAAAACGGTAGAAGATGGTACTTTACTGTTTAAGGATATTGCTATTACGGTTGAGAAAAAAGACAAAATTGCTGTACTGGGTCGTAACGATTTAGCTGCTTCTACTTTTTTTGAAATTATAATGGGTGAAGCTAAGGCGGATTCCGGTTCCTTTACCTGGGGTACTACCATTACACCAAGCTTCTTCCCGAAAGACAATGCTCAGTATTTTGATACAGATTTAAATCTGGTAGATTGGCTACGACAATATTCAGCTGAAAAAGATGAAAGCTTTATAAGGGGCTTTCTGGGCCGGATGTTATTCACAGGAGAAGAATCTTTGAAGAAAGCCAATGTTTTATCTGGGGGGGAAAAGGTACGGTGTATGCTATCTAAAATGATGTTGCAATCTGGTAACGTTTTAGTACTGGATGAGCCAACCAATCACTTGGACCTGGAATCGATTACGGCTCTAAACAATGGTTTGAAGGATTTTCCCGGAACAATTTTGTTTTCCTCACACGATTTACAATTTGTGGACACCATTGCTAACCGTATCATAGAATTAACTCCAAAAGGTATTATCGATAAGCGTATGAGCTACGAAGAGTACCTGGCTGATGAACAAATTAAAGCTTTGCGTCAGAAGATGTATAGCTAAATCGAATTAGTACTATATACGTATTATAGACGTTATTAAGCAAAAATTAAAATGTCTTCAGCTGTGTTACCAATATTTAATACTATTAAAAGAGGCATTAGTTTGCCTCTTTTTCTTATGGTCCTGCTTGGGAGCACGCAAGCAGGTTTAGCCCAAACTACTGATAGTACTTATCAGGCACCGCAATTAGAACAAGGTCCTCCGGGTAATCCGGCCATCAATTCTGCTCCTGCGAGAAGGGAAGTTCCTAGTCCGGTTACGCCTGCTCCAGAAAGAACGGCTCCGCCAGTGGTTTCTAACCCAGAGCCTGAAAGAGTTAAAGAGGCTACTCCCAAAGTAAAACAAACGCTACAGGAAAAACTTTTCCTGGCAGGTAGCGCTACTCTGGGGTTTTCTTCAAGCTCTTATTTTGGAACTTATTTCCGGATTGGCGCCTCGCCTATGCTAGGCTACCGCATAACCAAAAGATTTGCGGTAGGCCCCGGGTTAAGTTACCAATACAATGGCATTAATAATATGGCTTACTCCGATTATGGTGCAAAAGCTTTTACTCAGGTAATTGTATTTGGTCCTATTCTTATACATGCTGAACATGCTTTGTTGAATACACAGGCCTATTTGGTAAATTCATCTGGGCAAATAGTAGATAACTACCGAAGGAATATCCAGGAAACATTAGCCGGATTAGGTTACCGGCAAATGGCTTCCAGTAAATTTGGGTATGATCTGTACGTATTGTTCCGGGTTAATACCACTGATAACTTTAATACCAGAAATTCTATTCCAATTTTAAGGGCTGGATTTATTTATAACTTTAAATAATCTGTTTCTTCAATATAAAAAAAGAGAGGCACTTACTAAGTGCCTCTCTTTTTTTATATATGTAGCTTAAAATAATCTTGTTTTAGGCTGCTCCTCGTATCAGACGTAATAGTACGGCTACAATAGCAATTACTAATAATACGTGAATAACACCTCCCACACTATCACCAAATCCTAAGAAGCCAATAAGCCAAAGAATTACTAATACCACCGCGATTATATACAATAGATTTCCCATAGTTTTAAGTTTATTTAAGTTTCAGAAAGTAAAGATTTATTTAAATTTAGGCTGCGCCTCTAATTAAGCGTAAAACAATAGCTATAACAGCAATAACTAATAATATATGAATTAAGCCACCACCTACGTGCATTCCTACGTAACCAATAAGCCACATTATTACTAAAACTACTGCTATCAGATAAAGTAAATTTCCCATTTTTATTTTGTGTTTAGTTAAACTAGTAAATATTTAGATTTTACTTAATTAGCTCAATACCAATTGATTAATAATTAGTAGTTATTCCTAATAATTGTATCCTGCTAATATAATTCCTCTTACGATTGAATATCATAAAAGATTTATATAGTTAATTCTTTTTACCTATTTTTTTTATATTACAATAATTATATTAGAACATTTATATTCTTTCTTTTCAAGGGTGCCTTTTTGCCTTAAACCAAGGGCTTTTTACCCAAGATGTAGTATCTGTGGCAGCTATAGGGAATGGAGAAAGTATAAAGTAAAACAAACTAAATTTATTCCGGCATGAAGAAAATAGCGGTTATTGGTTCAGGAACGATGGGTAATGGCATTGCCCATGTTTTTGCACAACATGGTTTTTTAGTTTCCCTTATTGATATATCTGAAACTGCCTTACAAAAAGCCTTGCAGACCATCAGTAAAAATTTAGATCGCATGATAGCAAAAGGCAATCTGACAGAAACACAAAAAGATGATGCTCTACAACACATAAAAACTACTACCGATTTAATGACAGGTGTTTCCGAAGCCGATTTAATTGTGGAAGCAGCTACTGAAAATGTAGAGCTGAAATTAAAAATATTTCAGGAGCTGGATATGTATGCGAAAACAGAAGCTATTCTGGCCACCAATACCTCCTCTATTTCCATTACCAAAATTGCAGCTGCTACCAAAAGACCAGCCCAGGTAATTGGTATGCACTTTATGAATCCGGTACCGGTAATGAAGCTGGTTGAAGTTATAAGAGGGTATGCTACGTCGGATGCAGTAACCCAAACCATAATGGATTTAGCTATAAAATTAGATAAAGTACCCACCGAAGTAAATGATTATCCGGGCTTTGTTTCAAACCGCATCTTGATGCCCATGATAAATGAAGCCATTTATACCTTGTACGAAGGAGTGGCCGGCGTCAATGAAATAGACACAGTAATGAAATTAGGTATGTCTCACCCAATGGGGCCGCTGCAATTAGCAGATTTTATTGGCCTGGATGTATGCCTGTATATATTAAAAGTTTTGCATGATGGCTTTGGCAATCCTAAATATGCTCCTTGTCCGTTGCTAGTAAACATGGTTCAGGCGGGTCATAAAGGAGTAAAATCGGGCAGTGGTTTTTATTCCTGGCAACATGGCACCAAAGATTTAATCGTTGCCGATAGATTTAAAAAAAGCCTTAAATCTTAAAATATACACTAAAAGCGGGCAGTGCTCAAGGCTGGCATTCTCTCTTTTACCCAATTAAAAAATAAAGGTAGGAACATTTATAAAATATTGTTCCTGCCTTTATTAATGATTGATAAGTTATTCCTTAGACTTTCTACTTAAACGGCCACGCCATTATCACGTAGAGCATCGTTCAAGGAAGTTTTAAGGTCAGTACTTTCTTTCCGTTGGCCAATTATTAAAGCGCACGGCACCTGGTAATCTCCAGCGGGAAACGATTTTGTATATGAACCAGGAATAACTACAGAACGCGGAGGAACATAACCATTGTAGATTATAGGTTCTGGTCCGGTTACATCAATAATTTTTGAGCTTCCGGTAATGCAAACATTAGCACCTATTACAGCTTCTTTACCAATATGGCAGCCTTCTACTAAAATACAACGCGAACCAATAAATGCTCCATCTTCTACAATAACCGGTGAAGCTTGTACTGGCTCTAAAACACCACCTAAACCAACACCACCGCTTAAATGAACGTTCTTGCCTACTTGTGCACAGCTACCTACGGTAGCCCAGGTATCTACCATAGTACCTTCACCTACATAAGCACCAATGTTTACATAAGAAGGCATCATAATTACTCCTTTAGATAAGAAAGAGCCATAACGGGCAATAGCATGAGGTACTACCCGCACACCCAACTCGGCATAATTTTTCTTAAGGGCAATTTTGTCATGGAATTCAAAAGGACCTACTTCAATGGTTTCCATTTTCTGGATTGGGAAGTACATCAGTACGGCCTTTTTCACCCACTCATTTACTTTCCATTTCTCATTTTCCCCATCTGGTTCTGCCACCCGAATCTGGCCTTTATCTAAAAGTTCGACTACTTCCCGGATAGCATCTAGGGTTTGAATTTCTTGCAGCTTGGAACGATCTTCCCAGGCTTGTTCAATTATTTGTTGAAGCGACATTTTCAGACGAATTTGTATAAATATTAAAAACGCCGTAAAAGTAGTATTTTTACTTTAATGAAAGAAACAAGAATTCTGCTGGCTTCTATTCTGAAACCGGTTACCGATACCCGCATGTACCATAAGTTTGGGTTATCGCTGGCCAAAATTCCTCAGGCAGCAGTTCATGTAGTTGGTTTTGCCACTCCCTTGCCAACCAATGCCCCTCACAATGTTTTTTTTCATCCCATTTTTTCTTTTCCCCGCCTAAGCCCCAAACGGTTTTTGGTGTCCTTAAAATTTTTGTACCTGCTTGCGCGGGTAAAACCTCAGGTAGTTATTATTTGTACTCCTGAATTATTAGTAGCCGGATTAATTTATAAATTATTTTCCTCCTGTAGTCTAATTTATGATGTGCAGGAAAATTATTATCTGAATATAAAATCGCAAGGTGTTTATCCAAATCTTATGAAAGATTTGCTAGGTAGTTTTGTTAGGCTAAATGAGAAGCTGGCTTCTTATTTTATTCAACAGTTTTTACTGGCTGAGAAAAGTTATGCGCAGGAATTAACCTTCCTCCGTGATAATTATATAATTTTGGAAAATAAGTTTAAACCCGAATCTTTAGAAGAACCAATTAATTATATCAGCAAGGGCGTGCAGGTCAACCCTGCCCCAATTAAGCTATTGTATTCCGGCACCATATCTAAATTATATGGCATATTTGAGGCAATTGAACTAGCCAATGCTTTATTTAAGGTCAACAATGCTGTTTCCCTAACTATTATAGGTTATTGTCCACAACCAGAAGTATATCAACAGGTAATCACCCAAATTAAAAATAAGCCTTACATAACTTTGATAGGCGGTAAAACATTAGTGCCACACGCACAAATAACAGAGGCCATTAGAAATAATACTCTTGGATTACTCCCCTATCATTCCCATCCCAGTATTTCACATTGCATTCCAACTAAACTTTACGAGTACATGGCTAACGGATTGCCTGTAATTGTAGAACAAAACCCTTATTGGCAACCCATTATAGATCATTACCAAGCTGGTATCCATATTAATTACCAGGCTTATAAGCAGGAAGAGATACTGGAGGAACTCTATAAACAGGTATTCTACAAAGGCAGGGATTTAAGAGAAGCTTTTTGGGAAACCGAAGAAAAAAAATTATTGAACTGGTTTCAAAAGGTGCTTTAACGGGTAAACAAAATTATTTAGTTATTAAACTAAAACCATTAATAACCTAAAAATCTAATTTTTAAATTCACCCTTAAAGGAAATTATAACACGTTTTTTAAATAAATTTTCGGTAAAAAGGTGCTCAACCCGTGGCCAAATTTATTTTATCATTTCCTCCGCCCATTTTAAATCCCTAAAAAACAATAAACCTCCTAAACTATTTAAAAGTATTTAAGTATTCTTATATTATTATTAAAAAATTATAACATTTCACTTTTATTATAACTTTTGTAATCTATTATGGCGGAGAGTAAATCGTTGGAAGAAGTTAATGCTTCTATTGATACCACCTCTCACAAAAGTTTCTGGAAAAGGCTTCTTTCTTTTTTAGGTCCGGCTTATTTAGTTAGCGTGGGCTATATGGATCCGGGCAATTGGGCTACAGATATTGCCGGAGGTAGCCAGTTTGGGTATAGCCTGATCTGGGTACTCCTGATGAGTAACTTAATGGCTATTTTGCTTCAGAGCCTGAGTGCCCGGTTGGGAGTGGTCCGGGGCAAAGATTTAGCCCAGGCTTCGCGGGAAACTTATCCAAAAACGGTAAATATATGTCTTTATATTTTAGCAGAAATAGCTATTGCGGCCTGCGATCTGGCCGAAGTTTTAGGCATGGCAATCGGGTTACAACTGCTCTTTGGAATTCCGTTGGTTTGGGGAGTAAGTCTAACGGTTCTAGATACCTTTCTTTTGCTTTACCTGATAAACCAGGGTATGCGCAAAATGGAGGCTTTTATTCTGGTGCTAATATGTATTATAGGTTTTGCTTTTATCATGGAAATGATTTTTGCCAAACCAGATATGGGGGCTTTGGCACGTGGTTTTATTCCCTCTTTACCCAATAATAATGCCCTTTACATTGCCATTGGAATTATCGGTGCTACTGTTATGCCTCATAATTTGTACCTGCACTCTTCCCTGGTACAAAGCCGTAAAATAGATCGTAGCCAGCAAGGCATAAAAAGAGCTTTAAAATATAATTTAATTGATTCTACCATTGCGCTTAATTTAGCATTTCTGGTAAACGCAGCCATTTTAATTTTAGCTGCCACGGCCTTTTATAAAAATGGCTACTACACTGTTTCCGAAATCCAGGATGCACACCGCTTTTTAGCAGGAATACTCGGCACAAAATGGGCACCTATTTTATTTGCAATAGCCCTGATAGCTGCTGGTCAAAGCTCTACCTTAACCGGGACCCTGGCCGGACAAATTGTAATGGAAGGTTATTTAAATCTCCGGATTCAGCCGTGGCTTCGCCGGATGATAACCCGGATTATAGCAGTAGCTCCTGCCCTTTTTGTAATAATTGTTTTTGGGGAAGATCAAACAGGTAAATTATTAGTATTAAGCCAGGTGGTATTAAGCTTGCAACTAGGGTTTGCTGTTATTCCGCTCATTCATTTTGTTAGTAGCAAGCGCCGGATGGGCAATTTTGCAATTGGCCCCAAAGTAAAAATTGCCGCCTGGATTTCGGCTTTGGTAATTGTAGTATTGAATGCCACCATGGTTTATGAAGAAATAGCCGGATGGATCCAAAAATCAAAACACCCCGCTTTGGTTGGAGGCCTTGTAATACCCATAGCCCTGGCTGCGGGTTTCTTGTTATTATATATTTCGCTTCAGCCCCTAATTGCCAATCTCCGACGTAAAGAAAGAGCCAGCCAACCAGTAAAAGTAGTTTCTTATCAGTCCCAGGAAAGACTACCCTATACCCGTATTGCCATTTCCCTTGATTTTTCTAAAGTAGATATGAATGCCATTAACAGCGCCTTGGCTATTGGTCAGAAAAGTGCGGACTATCTGCTAATACATGTGGTAGAAACAGTCGGAGCGCATGTTATGGGGCTGGAAATACGCGACCGGGAATCAAGTATAGACCGAATGAACCTGGAAATTTATGCCACTGATTTACGCCGGCAAGGCTACAAAATAAGGACTGACCTAGGGTTCGGAAACCCTAAGAAATGCATTCCTTTGATAGTTAAAAAATTTAATGCTGATTTACTTGTAATGGGCTCCCATGGTCATAAAATGGTAAAAGATATGATTTATGGCACCACCATTAATGAAGTAAGACATAAAGTCCAAATCCCCGTTCTAATAGTTTAAAAGCAAATAAAATATTTTGACTGAACCAGCGTATACTTAATAGGTGTTTACCAGGTATACACCTGCTTTTGAAGATTATCCCAATATGAAATTTAAAATATATTTTTTTGTTTTAAACCTGGCTCTACTTAGCAGTTTCACTGTTCTGGTAAAGCCAATTAATCCTGTAAAGGAAAAAATAAAATGGGTTACCTTAGAAGAGGCGGCAGCACTATCTAAAAAAGAACCACGCAAAATGGTGGTTGATGTGTATACTGATTGGTGCGGCTGGTGCAAGGTTATGGATAAAAAAACCTTTACAGATCCGGAAATTGCAAAATATGTCAATAAGCATTTTTATGCCGTAAAATTAGATGCAGAAGGAAAGGCTCCCATTACTGTAAATGGCAAAATGTATAAATACAACGAGCAATACCGTACCCATGAAGCGGCCCTGGCTTTACTAAAAGGACAGTTAAGCTATCCAACTACGGTATATTTAGATGAACGCATGGCTATAATTACCCCAGTGCCGGGTTACCTGGATGTTCCTAATTTCAAAACATTATTAAAATATTTTGCTGAAAACCATTATAAAAATAAATCCTTTCAGGATTATACAGCCACTGCTTCAGTAAAATAAGTAAAACTAGTTAACAACTGGCCGAAAAAAAGCACCAGCAGAATTAAATAATCTTGAAGCTTCCTATTGCTTAGCACAATCGTTAAAAGTTTCCGTTAAAATATTAATAATTCAGGACTAAAATTTATATTAATTTTACCTGTTCATCTAGTTTATCCAAATAATTGAATACCCTATACTCTACCCAGAATGCCGATACTATTGTAGCTCTGGCTACTGCTCATGGTAAAGGTGCCATTGCCGTAATTCGCTTGTCCGGACCCGCTGCCATTAGTATTGCCGATACTATTTTTCACGGTAAAAAACTAGAGGACCAGCCTTCTCATACTTTACATTTTGGTACCATTCGCGAAGAAGGCAAAATCATTGATGAAGTAGTTGTTTCTTTATTTAAAGCTCCTCACTCCTACACAAAAGAAAACGTTGTAGAAATTTCCTGCCACGGTTCCGATTTTATTGTAGAGCAAATTATAAAAGCCACTCTAAAAAATGGAGCGCGTTTAGCCCAAGCGGGCGAATTTACCAAACGTGCATTCCTAAACGGCACTTTAGATTTAGCTCAGGCCGAAGCTGTGGCTGATTTGATTGCCTCTGACTCTAAGTTATCGCACGAAGTAGCCATGAAGCAAATGCGGGGCGGCTTTAGTCAGGAAATCAAAGCCCTGCGGGCTCAGCTCATCCACTTTGCTTCTATGATAGAATTAGAATTGGATTTTGGCGAAGAAGACGTAGAATTTGCTGATCGTACCGCTTTACAAAACCTGATTTTTAACATACAGAAGCTGATCCGGGATTTATTAAAATCCTTTGAATTTGGCAATGTTATTAAACATGGGGTACCGGTGGTTATTATCGGGAAACCTAACGCCGGTAAATCAACCTTACTTAATGTTTTATTAAACGAGGAAAAAGCCATTGTTTCGGATGTTGCGGGCACTACCCGTGATTTTATTGAAGACGAAATCAAGCTTGAAGGCATCAGCTTCCGGTTTATTGATACCGCCGGTCTGCGTGAAACTACTGACAAGGTAGAAGCCATTGGAGTAGAACGGACTTTAAAGAAAGTAGTAGAAGCTTCTTTGGTTATTTATTTGTTTGATATGCAGTCCACTACGCCAGAGGAATTAGCAAATGAAATCAAGGCCTTAGAACTAAATGAAAACACGCCTCTTCTGGCAGTTGCCAATAAAATAGATATATTTGATACTTCCCGTTTAGAAGATTATAAGCCGGTTGCCAATATTTTAGCTATTTCGGCCGCCGAGAAAGTTGGAATTGATTTGCTGAAGCAAAAACTGATCGAAAAAGTTAAGGGCAACCAATTGGATACCGGCAATCAAACCATTGTTACCAATTTGCGACACTACCAAAACCTGCAGCAAACTTATGTTGCGTTAGATGATGTATTGAATGGTATTAGCAGCGGTATTACCGGTGACTTCTTAGCTTCCGATATCCGGCGGGCATTATATGCTCTAGGGGAAATTACCGGTGAAATTACTACTGATGATTTGCTGGAAAACATTTTCAGCAAGTTCTGTATCGGCAAATAAATTGCCTTAAAACACTACTTTTATATCATAACATATGTTTTTAGAATAATTCAAAGGGATTAAAACGTGTTTAAAAGGAAGAATTTGTGGCGTTTTTGTTACAAATTCTTCCTTTTTCATTTTTAAACCTGGTAGTGGCGAAATGATGTCCACTTCAGTCCTTTGCTGACCTGCCTAGACCTTAGTAGTCCATTAACATGAGCAGCAACATCAGAATAACTCGCAAATGCCAGTACTGCGGAAAACAAATTATAGCAAAGACTACTGTTACTACTGGCGTAAACAAGTAAATCTACGTCAGCTACTAACTTTTTATGCTAATTACCACCTTTTTCATAAAGCCGATATCATTTGGGAAGTTTGGATAATTGATGAAATTTAAGCCCAGGAGCAACTTGCTTCAAAACCTCCATAAGTTCTTTGTTTTTTTCCTGTGAAAGATTCTGGTTCATGATGATTATGTTTAAGGTTCAGTGATCCGCCTTGCTGCCAACGTTCGCTTGGCGAAGGTTTGATGTTTGTGTTAAAGTGTTTTAGTGCGCATTAAGATTGAACTTTTGAATTGGGAAAGCTATTGAGTTACAGCAATCAAACCTTTTGCTAAGCTTATGTTAGCGGTTCGGCTATCTTATCTATATGAGATAACATTAATTAATTTCTATATCTAATTGTCTCCCTTCAACTGAAGCTTTCTTGTCCATGCCTGACCCTACAACAGCTCCAATTGCCAAACCAATAGGCAACATTGCCATATTGCCTATACTTAGGCCAAAAACTGTTCCAATTGGTAATCCAAATGTGGCCATTCCATTAGCCAACCAAAGCTTTGAATAGTGTTTCTTAGGAGTAATTTTCAGTTGCTTTTCAACCAGTGTTATTACTTTCTTCTGCTTTTGTTTAACTAATTTGATTAATTCATTACCTGTCTTATTCGTAGTATTTATTTCTCTTATATCTTGATTAATCCGTTCAGTAATATCAACAGGTAATTGCTTCTTATTTAATTCTTTTAGAAGATTACCAAATTGAATATAAATTTTAGTTGATTCTATATTTTGAGAAATGTATTGTCTTTCTTTTAGTTCGATTATGTTCATCGGGGTCTGGTTTTTCTAGCTTATCGCAAAATTCTGCTTTAGCTAATTTATATTTTAACATTTCTGCTTCTCCAGCCTATGTTTTTCTGCAAGGCGAGAAGAGCGGTTTTTCATTTTTATAATATAATAATTAGACCTAACGTCTCTGCCAAACAGCTGGCGAGGCCGTCGCTCCAAGCCTTGCGTTTAGGTTTAGTTAAGCAAAGATGTTTTTCTTTTTTTTAAATATTTTATTGTTAAACATTATTGAAAAAAAAGTGGCTGCTGTTATTAATAATCTTCCATAATATTCCAATAGATACTAATAGGGCTCTATTTATCTTAGCTTTTAAACAGAATAAATTGTCAGAACTGACCGTAGCTATCCGCCGCATCTCATGAGCAGCTAAAACCTCTTGCTGAGCCTCGTCTTTTTGTTCTGGTGTTGAACATGACCAAAAGCATGCGATGAAAAGCAAGGTTGCCAGAACCATAGTTTTACGAGTTCTAAATTTTTCACTGAAAATATTTTTCGAGTTATATTCATGTTTGTTTTTTTGATGTTGGATTAAAACACCCTTCTAAACTAATCATGTCAAATTTGCATCATCTGTCTTGCATCCATCCGACCGCCATAAACTTCCTGGCGGGCAAAGGCCGTATTAAATTCAGCCCAATCCAATGCTGTAAATCTGATATTGGCAGCTCCCATATTTTCCTTCAGGTGAGTACTGTTGGTAGTGCCGGGAATGGGAACAATAAAAGCTTTTTGGGCCATTAACCTGGCGAGGGCAACCTGTGCCGGAGTTGCGCCCCGTTTAACACCAAACGTTCTTAATAGCTCGATAACTGGTTGGTTGTTCTGCATAACGATAGGCGAAAACCGGCGGAATGTGGCCCGAAGATTATTTTTCGAGTCCCAGCTTGCCTGCACATTTATGTCCATTGTACCGGGAAGAAAGCCTTGCCCCAAAGGGCCCCAAGGTACAAAGCCGATACCAGTTCCTCACAGGCTTGTAGTACGCCGTTGGTTTCTACACTGCGCTCAATAAGAAAGTATTCGGTTTGAATGGCGAAAACCTGTTGCACGGCATGGGCCCGGCGAATGGTATTAGCGCCTGGCTCGGATAGTCCAAAGTGCAGAACCTAACCAGCTTTTATCAAATCCTGTATGGTGCCTGCAACGTCCTCAATGGGTACGGTAAAGTTTACACGATGCTGGTAATATAAGTCTATGCGGTCACTCTTCAGGCATTTGAGGGATAGCTCGACGACCATGGATGCGGCCTGGTCTGCTGTCCAAGCCATTTGTACCGTCAATCTTGAAGCCAAATTTGGTAGCTAATTCAACCTTATTGCGAAAAGGTGCAAGATCCTCGCCGACTTACTCCTCATTGACATAGGGCCCGTAAACTTCAGCTGTGTCGAAAAAGGTTACGCCTTGTTCGTAGGCATTCCGTATCATACGAAGTCCAGAAGCTTTGTCCAGCCCAGGGCCGTAGTGTCCCCCACTAAGGGTCATGTTCCCGAAGCCGAGAGAAGAGACCTCCAGTTTTCCAAGCTTGCGGGTTGTTATATTAGTTATATTAGGCTGTGCCTGAGCAAACATCCGTAATGGATTAATAAGGATTAATCCTGCACCCGCCATGGCCGTTTGTTGAATGAATTTCCTTCTGGATGATTGATTATTCTCTTGGTTAAACATGATTGAGTAGTTTTTACTATTTTCGATTTCACTTACCCCAATAGGAATTATTGTAAGGCAAACGTAACCGTTACATTCCCAGTGCCTAATGCTGTAGTTAGCCCGGCTATTTCATCTATCCGCCCAATTCTGGTATAACTATAAGAGGTAGAAAATGATTTGTAAAATAGCACCAGGGTTCTAGACCCATATAGCATTAAATCGCCGGTTTGAATGGTACCAGGATTGGCGGCGTTGGTCGGCAAACCATTAGCAAAATCAAAATATTTCTCGTTGCTATTCAGGTCGCGCATATTTATAGATAAAGGCAACAAAGCTTTAAAAGCCGTGGCGGTGGCATTATTGTTAAGCGTGGCGGTAAAGGTGCTGGTGCCAATTGTTATCTTTATCTTACTTCCGGTCGGGTTAGCGTTATTGTTTTCATTGATATTCTCCGTATCTGAGTTGCTGGGAGCAGTGGTTTCTTTTTTACAAGAAGCACAACTGGCCGAAATGAGCAAAAGCGAGAAAATAATTATAAATGAAAATTTCATGATTTTAAGCTTTAAATGACCTAGTATTATACTTTGCGTTAGGGTAAGCTTTGTCCGAAACCGGGTGCCGGTATTTCTCTGGCTAATATTCTACCCGCGACTGTTGTAGCGCATCATATCGGTCACCAACCACCCCAATTTTCTGGATTTTGTTTTCAATCTCCTTTATTTCTGCAGCGGTAAAGGAGAAGTCGGCAGCTCTTAAATCTTCTTCTAAATGCGAAAGTTTGGTGGTGCCGGGTAAAGGAACAATGAAAGGGTATTTTGCCAGCATCCAGGCCAGGCAAATCTGCGAGGAAGTCATACCTCTGGTTTTGCCAAACTCATTCAGCGCCTCCACAATCCGGAGATTTGCTTTAATCGCTTCCGGCTGAAACCGGGGCCAGGCACCCCGAATATCATTTGTTTTTAGATCGGAATATTCGGTTAAATTTCCACCTAATAAACCGCGGCATAGCGGGCTGTAGGCTACAAATCCAATTTCCAATTCCTGTAAAGTAGAAAAGATGAAATCTTCAGGAAGCCGGGTCATGAAAGAATATTCACTTTGCACCGCTGTAACCGGGCAGATGGCGTGAGCCCTTCTGATAGTTTCCGCCTTCGCTTCACTAAGACCAAAGTGTAGCACCTTGCCTGCTTTGATAAGATTTTTTACAGTGCCGGCAACATCTTCTATGGGCACGTTGGGATCAACCCGGTGCTGGTATAAAAGGTCAATACGGTCGGTCCTGAGGCGCTTTAGTGATTGTTCCACAACTTTCCGGATGTTTTCCGGTCTGCTATCCAAACCACCGGTACCCCCTATTTTAAATCCAAACTTGGTAGAAATGGCCACTTTGTTTCGGATGGGGGCAAGCGCTTCTCCGACCAATTCTTCGTTAACATACGGCCCATAAACTTCAGCCGTATCGAAAAAGTCACAGCCCCGTTCCGCCGCCTCCCGAATCAATTTAACCATGCTTTTATAATCAGGGTGGACACCCCGGCCGGTGTGCATGCCCATGCAGCCCAACTGAATAGCTGAAACCACCAGCGGATTTTTCTTTGATCCTAGAGAGCGCTTCTTCGTCAGGATGGTGCCAAAACTTTTTTTATTTTTTGTTTCCTGTGAAGCAGCCGCCGCATAACTGGTAACGGGTCCCCCAGCTATGGCTCCTATTCCCAGCAACGTTGCGGCCTTGAAAAAGTCGCGACGTAAGATGGTACCTGGATTCTTATCTTCCGATTGATTATTATATTTATTATTCATTGCTGATTAATTGTTCAAAAAAAAGTGTTATGGGCAATTAGGCTTTTGTTTATTAGAAGTAATAATTAAACTACTGCCTTAAAATCTATTTTGAATTGCTGTATTCGGCATCCGTAACCGGGTGCAGCCACTGCACAATGCCTTTTTCGGTATTAGGTAAAATATAGAGTTGCTGCATGCCCGTATCGGGGCTAGCACCGTGCCAATGCATCACATTAGGCGGACACTTGATGACATCGCCTTTTTTAATGGTTTGCCGGGGCTGCCCTTTTAGCTGATGGTAACCCACCCCATCGGTAATAACCAGAATTTGCCCGGCCGGATGGATATGCCAGTTGCTACGGGCTCCCGGCTCAAAATATACATTACCCATCAGGGTATTGTACACGATGTCGTTCGGAACCAGGCTATAGTTCCAGGCTTTGCCAGTAAAGTTTTGGGCCGGTCCTAATTCCCCTTTTGGGAAAATGGCATTTGTTTTAGAAGAAGCGGCTTGCTTATTTGTCTGGGCCGCACAACCAGTACCAAACAAGATGATGAAAGCAAAAGCGGCT
The DNA here is from genome assembly GCF_000473365.1 of Adhaeribacter aquaticus DSM 16391. Classification (GTDB taxonomy): domain Bacteria; phylum Bacteroidota; class Bacteroidia; order Cytophagales; family Hymenobacteraceae; genus Adhaeribacter; species Adhaeribacter aquaticus. The sequence continues at coordinate 4,012,137 of NZ_KI421517.1, read as the reverse complement.
ATTATGGAATATTTCATCAGGCTAAATATTAAGGGTGAAAAATAAAGTTACTTACCGAACCACTGCTGCCTTCACCGTTTCCGTTGATTTAACTTGTTTCAGATTTTCGTTGAAGAAAGCAGTTAGTTTATCAAAAGGGATGATATTTACCCGGTCGTACAAATCAACGTGGTCGGCTTTGGGTACAATCACTAATTGCTTTGGCCCGGATGCTATTTTGTAAACATCTTCCGAATAATAACGCGAGTGGGCATTTTCTCCTGCAATCAGCATTATTGGACGAGGCGCAATCAGCTCCATGTTGGCGGCCATCGGAAAATTAAAGAAGGCCATAGGGGTAGTAGCCGTCCAGGCGGTGGTAGAGTTGATAGACCTGGGGTGGAAACCACGAGGTGTCCGGTAATAATCGAAGAAAGCTGCTAAAACCGGATCCGGACTTTTGGGTAGAGTTTCCGGAAGTACCCGCGTTCCTTTTACCAGATTACCGTTTTTGTCAAACGGAACTTCGTGTAAGCCTAAGGCAGATTTGCCATTCGCTGCATCGGTCCAACGCTGCTGACTCAGGTAATCAATCACTTTTTGGCGCTGTTCCGGGGTATAACTATCCTGATGACTGCGGCTCATGCTCCGTGACATATCATACATGGAAGCCGTAGCTACCGCTTTAATCCGGGTATCACTGGTGGCCGCCGTAAGGGCCATCCCGCTCAAACCACAAATGCCAATTGCACCAATGCGGTTCCGGTCAACAGTAGGTAGTAAGCCAATATAGTCTACCGCAGCGCTAAAGTCTTCGGTAAAAATATCGGGTGAGGCAACATTACGGACTTCTCCGCCACTTTCGCCAGTAAAGGACGGGTCGAAGGCCAGCGATATAAATCCTCGGGCAGCCATTTCATTCGCATACAAGCCGGAAGATTGCTCTTTCACTGCACCAAACGGGCCACTCAGTACCAGCGCGGGAAGTTTTTGATTGGTGCTATTTTTAGGCGTATACAAATCACCCTTCAGTGTAATGCCATAACGGTTTATAAAGGTTACTTCCTGGCGGGTAACTTTATCGCTTAATACAAAGGTATAATGGTCGATTTTACTTATCTCTGCTTTTTTCTTTGTCGATTTTTCACTTGCTTTAGTTTGGGCAAAAGTCTGTCCCAAAATCATTAGGTATGTAAGAACTATTAAGGTTATCTTTTTCATGTTTTTTAATTTTAATTAGTCCGGAGTATTAGGCCGAACGGTCAATAATTATTCAATCGATTTAATATATTTGGCAGGCACTCCGCCAACAATGGTATTATCCGGCACATCTTTCGAAACCACTGCCCCGGCAGCCACAACCGAATTTTCGCCAATGGTTACACCCGGTAAAATGGTAGCATTGGCACCAATCCAGGCGTTCTTTTTTATGTTAATCTTTCCCACCGAGAGGGTTTGCCTATCGTTTATAGAAACTGGGTGGCCTTCAGTCAACAGGCTTACTTTGGGAGCAATCATGACATTATCTTCAATAGTAATGCCCCCTAAATCCAAAAAAGTACAATCGAAATTGATAAATACATTTTTGCCGATTTTGGTATTCCTGCCATAATTAATTTGGAATGGTGGGAAAATGGTGGTAGTCGCATCAACTTTAAAAGCCATTATTTGGCTCAATAGCTTTCTGATTTCAATGGCATCCGGTTCGTTGTTCAACTGAATGAGCAGCTTCCGGGTGTCATTACACGCCTCCACAATTTTAAAATATTCCGAATCGCTAAATGGAACTGCTTCGCCATTTAACAATCTTTGAAAAATTCCTGGTTCTTCCGTTTTCATATTCCTCTAACGTTCTGGATGGCAAATTTATCCATTATAAATGCGCTATTTATTACACTTTTCACGCATATAATGTCAAATATTTCTTATAATTGTTAAAGTTAGATTTAAGGAAATGGAAAAAGTAAAAGAGGATAGCATTATCTTGCTCCAGGCCCGTGGGCAAATTGACTTACCGGAAGATTTTCTCGAACGGTATCATACCCATATCTACTGCCACGGCGGAAGTATTAACTTTCTTTTTAATGACCGGCCTTATAACTGTAACGCCGGCGAATTTGTTTTTTGGTTTGCCGATAGCAAGCTGGCTGATCTGACCTTCACGAAGAAAATTAAAGCAACTATTTTATTGGTAGAGAAGGATTTCCTCTTTGCAAATATCCCGGACCAGAGCAGGAGCATTGATGTGGTATTGCACTCCAAAGAAAACCCAATATTGCACTTGCATGATAAAAGCGACAAGCAAAAAGTGCTTTCTAATTTTCAACTCCTGTACGAAAAATTCAGAGAGACAGGTCACCGTTTTTATTCTGAGGTGTTGAAGTTGCAAATGCAATTATTTATTCTGGAAATGTGGCACACGTTTGCCAATGAATATGAACATCGGAAACGAACTTTGGAAAGTGGGTCGCTTTATGAGCGGTTTATGCAATTGGTACAGGAACATTGTATGAAAGAGCGCGAGGTGCAATTTTACGCCAGTCGGCTTCATATTACAGCCAAGTATTTAAATTATGTATGTAAACAAAATACCGGTATTACCGCCTCGGAATGGATACAGCGGTACGCCCGGGAAAGAATAATTATTCTCCTGCAAAACAAAAAACTGAACATTTCCGAGATTGCCGATGAAATGAATTTTTCCAGCCGATCGTTTTTCACGCGTTATGTACGGAAGGTTCTGGGCGTTTCGCCAAAGGAATATAGGCAGCGAATGGTGGATTAATAAAGGATGAAACGCATTGGAAAACTGATATTATAATCTTAGGACTTTTTCATATTAAAAGACTAATTATAGTGGACCAAAATACATTTATCAATCTTGAATAGTAAAGTATTATAAGCTTAGTATTCCTTCCTTACCAAAGGATAAACCGAGCTAAAATTGCAGGTAGAATAATAAGGTTTTTGATGCGATAAAATTTCTTAAGAAACGGTAGTATCTGGAAAGGGTCGTGGTCAATCTAATTCAAGGTTTGACTATTTATCTCTGTCATAATTTCTGCAAATAACCTGGTAGATTTTAATCGGTCATCCTGGTGGTACATGGCGTTTACAGCAATTAGTTCGTTTACACGTGTTTGGTCCAGGAATGCTTCTATTTGTTTTTTAACAGTTTGCTTACTGCCAACAAATGAATACTTCAGCATTTGGTTAACTGCAGGATGTTGAAAGACCTCTTTTAACTCTTCCGTCATTTTGGTTGGTGGGTTTAAAGGATGTCTGGCTCCGGTTAATACCCCAACAAACATCTTTATTAAACTGGTGAATTGTGCTTCAGCTTCCTCATCAGAATCAGCAATATATATATTCACCCCAGCCATGGTATAGGGTTGGTTTAAAACTTGTGAAGGCTGAAATTCCTGATGATAGATTCTTAATGCTTCAAGTAAATGCGTGGAGGCAAAGTGGCTGGCAAAAGCATAGGGTAATCCCTTTTTGGCCGCAAGGTGGGCACTGTCAGTACTTGAACCTAAAATGTATAACGGCACATCTGCGCCTTCTGCAACGTTTGCCCGTACACTGGAATTTTTGTTCTCTAAAGAAAAATACTTCTGAATTTTAGCCACTTCATTGGGAAACGATTGTGCCGCCTGCATAAAATCTGACCGGATGGCCTGTGCAGTTCCCTGGTCTGTGCCGGGCGCTCTTCCAAGACCTAAATCAATGCGTTTTGGGTATAAATGTGCCAGGGTTCCAAACTGCTCGGCTACTATTAAAGGAGAATGGTTGGGAAGCATAATGCCACCAGAGCCTACCCTGATGGTTGTGGTGTTTTCTGCTACGTACCCAATAAGTATGGAGGTGGCACTGCTACCAATATTATCTGAATTATGATGTTCTGCAAACCAAATACGTTTATAATTACAAGCTTCCGCTTCTTTTGCTAATGCCAAAGAATTATTCAAGGTTTCTTTTATTGTTTCCCCTTGCGAAACAATGGCGAGTTCTAAAATAGAATAAGCTATATTTTGTTTATCCACTATTTGTAAAGTTTAAAAGTCAAAGGTATTGTACCTTTTATGTTCCCCTACAAACTACGTAAGGCTTTACACCATTGATGCCTATTTAACTTCTGAAGGCATTACAAGCAGTAAAAACTAAAGAAACGAAACAATAAAATCTGTATCTCTATTTTAAATTTGTAGCAGAAACCGAACAGTTTAAGGCAACAAATTCTTCATGAGGAGGCATTGTTTTATAACTCATTATTTTGGTTTTCATATAATCCCTTTTGGCAGGGGCTTTCCCTTTTTCTAAATCAGCAAGCCGACAAAGCAAATAATGCCCCAATATGGCGTGAAATTGCGTAGCGATATATTTTAGCGGAGCCGGATTTAATCAAACTTGTTTCCGCCTGGCATACCGACCTGGACTTATTACGCCCGATAGAACTGATGACCAACATGTTCAAGAGCCGTAAGTTAGAATTTAGGTTTACCAGAGCCCGGAAGATTCATTTTATGAGCAGTTACGAGCAGAACTATTATTACCTTAAAAATTTGTTATATGCAGGCTTTTAGGCTTTTAGGCTTTTATCTTAAACTTGTTTGATAATTATACAGGTATTCCAGGTAAAAATTGTTTTAATTAATTGTTTAGCATCCATAAATATATGCCGTTGGTCCACCCAAAGCCATCCTGATTGGGGTATTCTCCTCCTCCGGCGGGCAAATCAATGTCTACAACATTGTATTTTTCCATCATTTTGCCAGTTTCTTTAAAAACTTTATCATTAAGGGCTATCCACCTATTTTTCAATTCTCCTGCTGTCTCATAAAAATTATAGTTGTGGAGGCCCTTATAAGTTAGGTATTGCAATGGAGCCCAACCATTAGGGGTGTCCCACTGCTGTCCACTCTCGTGGAGAGAAGAAACTACGCCCCCCTTTTTTAAAAAGCTTTTTGTAACATGTTCGTGCACATGATTTGCTTGTATGTCAGTGGCTATCTTGAAGAATAATGGAAATATTCCTGCCAACGATAATACAGTCGTGGATTTGTTCAAGGCTGAATCATAATCCATGAAAAACTTTTTATCACTATTCCAAAAATATTTAATTATGGCATTTTTTCGTTTCTCTGCCTTTTGAAGAAAATATTTAGAAGGATCTGTAAAGGAACTTTGGTTATAAGCTTCTGATAACGTTCGTTCAAGTTCGTATAGCAGGCAATTTAGATCTACAGGTATGATTTCGGTGGTATGAATGGTTTCCATATGGTTAACATCCCTAAACCATCGGCAAGAAAAGTCCCAGCCAGATTCACAAGCTGCCCTTATGTGTCTGTAAAATGTTCCAGGCGCCACACCAAAAGGCGCGGAGTAATGGGCCATTTGTACATCTTCATGGTAAGACTCAGGCCGAGGGGCAGCAAGATCATCCCAGTAACGGTTTAGTATGCTGCCGTCTGGAAGTAATACTACTCTACGAAAAGAAGTTTCCCTGTCGGAAAGGCGAAAGTACCCGTCCATCCAATAATTATATTCTTTTTGCATATGCGGAAGGTATTTGGCAAAGACTTCCGGTCCATCTATTTCAGCAAGGATTTTTATCATCAAAGCAAAAAAAGGAGGCTGGGATCGGGTAAGGTAGTAACTACGGTTTGCGTTTGGAATATGGCCATACGCATCAATCAGATAAGCGAAATTATCAATCATATCTCTTATCAGTTCATACTTTCCTGCCGTTTGTAAACCCAGCATCGTAAAGTAGCTGTCCCAATAATATAGTCCTCTGAACCGGCCTCCAGGAACAATATATGATTTGGGAACCGGCAACATAGAGCAATTTGGTTGGGATTGCCTCGTTAACAAGGGCCAAAGCAGATCTATATGCTCCGTAGCCGGTAAAGATTGGTTACTTGTATAACCAGTAGTTATAGGCTCCGGAATCTGAAAATACGCTGAGACAAAATTAAAAAGGTTAAAATCCTCCTGGTGCTTTTCAATTTCATATAAACTTAGAATTTCTTCTGGAGATCGTATTGGGTAACAGTCTGCAAAAGTTATAGAATCAGGAAAAACATGATTCATCTGAACATCGTGGAATAGCGGTCCAAATAATTGATCAGGAGGTAAAATGGCCGGAACTACACTGTAAATCTGTGGGGGTTCAATAAATCGCATTTCATTCTGTTTTTCATCTTTCACGCAATTCTGACTTTTTAGTTGAAATTTTTTGTTTTTAAAAGCTTCTAACATTGTATATGCTTCTCCATTAAAGGCAATGTTTTGGAAGAGAAAAAACCTTATTTAGCAGTATACTTAAGTGAAAGAAAGATTTCTTATGCCCGAAAAATAATGATGACTCTCCTGTAGTTTAAGGGTATTAGAAATGAAGGTTACATCAGCCAAGAACATAGGCTTATAGTTATTTTTGGGAGCGGTTTCCTGAAAACCTTTATTATCTTTTTCAGATTCTACAAACGAAGCAATAATAGTAAAGGAACACATTCAATCTCACTTCGTTAACTTCCCTTCCAATTATTTATATAGCCGGGAGGCAATATTCTACGTTAGCATTACAGCGAAACCTTTACAACATTTAGTCATCTATGATGAAGAAAACCACCAACTTTAGTGTTACCGAAAGTAAAAAAGAATATCAAGTCGCTGAAGAATTTGCTAATCCGCTTCCCCGCACGGTCTTAAGGCCCAATACTTATTTATTATTGGATGGTGAGTGGCAATTTGCTTATGATATTGATGATAAAGGGCTAAGCGAGAAATGGTACGAAAATTTTGAGTACGAATATACTGCTTTATGGCCTGGTTCAGTTGAAATGCATATAGCGGAGGCACTTGGTCAAAAGCAGGCCTTTACCTGGCAAGATAAAGTAGTGGTGTGGTATGAACGGACCTTTCCCTGCCCTATTCTGGAAGAAGGGCTGCCGCCTTCTATGTTTCAGATTACTTTCGGTGCTTGCGGTTATGAAACGCAGGTTTGGTTAAATGGCCGCTTATTACAAACCATTGAAGGAGAAACGGTACACTATGGCAGCCATACCTCTTTTTCTTATGAATTGCAGGAGTCCGACCTGGCACCTGAAAACCGTTTAACAGTTCGGATTGGGGGAACTATGGACGCCGAGATACCAAGGGGTAAGCAGGCTTCTCATGTATATAAACGCGGGGGAATTTGGTACCAGACAAACACCGGAGCAGTTCGCAGCGTCTGGCTCGAAACAATTGAGCGAAATCGGCTTCGGTCCCGGCTTGGGGTGGTAAGTGAGGTGGAAGATTATTTGGTGCGATTTAATGTTACCACGCGGATTCATGATGCAGGTCATTATATCATCAGGCTTCAGGTGTATGAAAAAGATAACAGCTCTAATGTGCCACTGGCAGCTTCCGATTTTCCGTTATATTTAGAAGTAGGGCAAAAACAACAGCGACTGGTAGTTGAGGTGCCCGGCTCCCAACTGTGGTCACCGGAATCGCCTAAACTTTACCACCTTGTAGCCCTCCTGATAGATGAACAAGGAAACGAATCCGAGATTCAGGCACATTTTGGCATCCGCAAAATTGAAGCGCGCGGCAGATTTATTTACCTGAATAACAAAAAGATATATTTGGATGGGATTTTGTATCAACCAGGCACCGCTACCTTCGAAGAAATGCAGAAGCACATGTACGCCATGAAAGAATTAGGGTGTAATATGGTTCGTGTACATATCGCTGGAATCGATCCCCGCATTTATAACCTGGCAGATGAAATGGGAATGCTGCTTTGGGTGGAAGTGCCAAGTCCGCATTCTTCTACTCCGCTAAGCCGGGAAAATCATCGCATTGAGCTGTTGCGGATGTTGGCCTTAATAGAAACAAATCCTTCAGTAGTTATTTGGAGCTTATATAATGAAAGTTGGGGAGCCCTTGATATTGGAGAGAATCAGGAAACCCGGAAATATATTGTAGAAATGTACCACTACATGCGGATTCATCATCCCCAATTTTTGGTAATAGATAATGATGGATGGCAACATATTTCTTCTGAAGGTAAAATAAAATCTGATCTGTTAACAGCTCATTTATATACGCCAGACCTTCCTTTCTGGAAAGATTTGCTGGATCGGTTAACCAATGGAGAGATGATTGGAGTCGCTGCCTATCCCCTGGTGGTAGGAGATCCTTTTTTTTACCGGAAACAAATACCCTTAGTAGTTAGCGAGTGGGGCGGTTTTGGATTTCCAGATTACGGTGGACCTCAAGATAACGAAGAACGAACAAAGCGGATTAAGGAGTTTAAGGAAGAATTACGCCGCCGACCTATTGCCGGGGACATTTATACCCAGGCTACCAACATAGAAGATGAACGGAATGGCCTTATAGATGGGGAAACCGGGGAGCTGTATGTACCCGCCGGTGTACTTTATTCCAGAGATAAAAACAAAGGAAACGCCAAAGACAGGAAATAAAGAAAAAGGCAGGTTGAATATTCTATTAGTAGTAAGTACTTGTTTTATTAGTAGTAAGTACTTGTTTTTTGGTAATATACTTCATTCACTTATCCCTTTTGGAAAAATATACTAATTGGATTTTTTAGAATAATCTGATCTGCCAAATTTATATTTACACTTTAGTAGAAACCGTACTACCAACAGGGAAGTATATTAATTAAAATTCCTTAAACTACTAATGCCAAATATTCTTAAAGCAGTAAGTATCAGGTACCTGATATACATATTTTCCTGTTTTAATTTTCTGTTTTTATTTTTGGGGATCCCAACCAAAGCGCAATTACTTACACCGCCTACCGATTCTGCTGAGGTGGTTGTGCCGTCCTGGCCCGAGGATTCCCTGGGCAGGCGCACGCCCCGGGGTACCGTAGCAGGATTTATTAAAGCTGTAGCCAATGAAAATTATTCCCGCGCGGCCCATTACCTGAAGCTGGATTCCACCTTACGGGAAAACCAAGATGGGACCAAACTGGCCCAGCTGCTGCAACGCTTACTGGACAAGAGCGGACACCTGTTGCCTCATGCCCTGTTAAGTAATAATTCGGAAGGAGCTCAGGATGATAACCTGGGGCCTAATCTGGACCGGATAGGAACTGCAACCATCAACGGCGAGACCTTTCATCTAATACTGGAAAAAACTACCAGCCCGGATGGTGGCCCCATCTGGCAGTTTTCTTCCCAGACGGTACAAAGGATACCCACACAGCTGGACGTAGAAACCAATGTTCCTTATGTAAACGAACTGGTACCGGATGTATTAAAAGAAAATAAATGGGGAGGTGTGCCCGCAGGCCATTGGCTGGCAATACTGGTGCTCATGTTTACTGCCTACATCGTGTCTTGGTTTTTAACTAATTTGCTGCTTGGAGCAGTACCTTTGGTCTGGCCCAGAGCCAAAACAGAACCAACGGCCGGCATTGTAAAAGCATTTGGCTTACCTCTCAGGATTTGTCTTATTGTTTGGATTTTGGTCGCCGCCAGCCAGCAGGTAGGTATTTCTATTATTATCCGACAGCAGTTTAGCCAGGTTACCTTTTTAGTTTTTGTAGTGGCCATTCTGCTCCTGCTCTGGCGATTAACCGATGCCATTACCCGCTTTACCGAGCGCCGGCTTACCCACCGGAATAACATGGCCGGGGTATCGGCCGTGTTATTTTTAGGACGGGGTGCTAAAACTGCTTTAATTATTATTGGAGCCATCACCATTCTGGGTTCACTGGGCTTTGATGTAACCACTGGTATTGCTGCTCTGGGAATTGGTGGTTTGGCCTTGGCGTTGGGAGCTCAGAAAACAATAGAAAATTTTGTAGGCAGTGTTACCCTTATTGCTGATCAGCCAGTACGGGTAGGCGATTATTGCAAAGTAGGTAACACAGTAGGTACAGTAGAGCAGATTGGGATGCGCTCTACCCGCATCCGTACATTGGAACGCACCATTGTAACCATACCCAATGGTGAATTTTCTTCTCTCCAAATAGAAAACTTTGCCCACCGGGATAAATTTTGGTTTCATCCTAAGTTAACATTACGCTTCGAAACCACTCCTGATCAGATCCGATTTCTATTGATAGAACTTCGCTCAATTTTATATGCCCATCCGCAGGTAGATCCCGATCCGGCCCGAATCCGGTTTACAGGCTTCGGCCCCGACGCCCTAAATATTGAAGTATTTGCCTACGTGAAAGCTATAGATTTTAACCAGTTTTTGGAAATACAGGAAGATTTATACCTGCGTATGATGGAAGCTGTCGAAAAAAGTGGAACCAGATTGGCTTTTCCGTCTCAAACGCTTTACCTGGCTAAAGACAAAGGTGTATCGGAGGAAAAGACTAATAATGCGGAAGAACAGGTCCGCCAATGGCGCGAAGCCGGAGAATTGGGTTTGCCTAACTTTTCCCCAGATCAGATCAATAAATTGCATAATACAATCCCTTATCCGCCCGAAGGCTCTGCTTCTAAATAAGAAGCAGAGCATTGATACTTTTTAAACCTAAAATTACTTTTAAAGATTCTGTTAATGAACCGTTAAGAAATATTGTGTTTTGCAAGAAGTCTTTAATGGTTGGATCACCGACTGTACCTTAAAAAAAACAGTTAGCCCATTTAATGGAAAACCCCACCTGGCACCCGGTTCCTTAGCTCTTCCCAGCTTGGTTGATAAACTTTTGGTAATTTGCTTCAGATTCAAAATAAAGGACACTACCATTATTCATGGTTGGATTTAAGGTAATAAAAGCTGATGATTTATCTACTTCCTTTCCAGTTAAAGGATCAGTTGCAACCCGTACCTGGTGCTCGTTCTGAATTGTTTTTACGCACATCTGGCAACAGCCGTAATATAACTTATCCTCAAAATTAACCGGAAACTGTTTCTTGCCCATATAAGCGTTATTTACCATGCAAACCAATTCTTTTGGCAAAGCTTGGCCCGGCTGGAAAAGAGCTGCTTCAGCTGAGGATCCGGGTTTTTCTTCTACCTTATGCAAATCCGGACTGTGGTTATTAGCCGGCTGTTCGGTGGCTAAATTTACTTCAGCAGCAGGCTGTTTGCTGTTATTTTCTGATGAACAGGATGCCAGACCTACCAAAAAAGCTACTTGAAAGATGAATGTTTTGATTATCATAGATTTATAAATTCAATAATAAAAATGCTTTATGATTTGAAAAGTACTTAAGCTTTAGCCAGTGCAAAATAGCCTAAAACAAACTTTTAAAGCAATTTAATAATTTAAAAGAAGGCTTATTTCATCCTCTCCTACAACATACTTATTAGATAAAAAATTTTAAAACAAAGTATAATTTTTAATCTTCAACTTAAACAGTAGTTTCCTGAAAAAACTAAAATATTCTATTCCCCAGCACCCAGGACAATTTAAAAATAAGACAAAATTTCTCTATTCTAAATGCTCCTCAAATACTATTTATTATGGTAATTCACTATTCAAAAACCAGTTTTAAAATAATTTAGGGAGTATGTTTCACCTCTAAGAATATTTTTTTCCTAGTTATCATTGTATCTGCCTGACGGCTTTTTAACTATTTTTAACTATTATTTATTCCTTTAATTGATATTATTTAATTAGCTTTTAATCAGCACTCTATTAAACATAAATTACTTTACTTGTTTTATAGGCTTTTCGTACCTGATAAAAATATTTATCCAAATAGCTCGAGATAATCGAAAAATAATAGGAAGGAAACCTACAACAACCGAAATGACCACTCCCGCCATTAAGGGCAATGTTATTTCCTCAACGAAAAGACTTAACAGAAATAGAGAAATTAAAAATATTCCGACATTAAAGGCAAAGCTAACATACATGGCTCCATAGTAAAATCCTGGTTCTTGCTCTAAATTTTGTTGGCAGTTGGGGCAGGTTTCATGCATATCGGCAAAGCTGGTGGTATACAAAGTTTCTTCCGGAAACATATTTCCCTCACGGCATTTTGGGCACTTAACATGTAAAATCCCATATAAAAATGATCTGGTCCGATTCATGCGTGTTTAATTTATATTTTAAAACAAAATTACTTTACCGAAGCTTCTACTTTGCAGGACAAATTCTCCAAATTACTGGACTTTTAAGCAGGTAGAAATACCTGGTAGTTTACAGTTATTAATGTTTTAGATGGAATCAAAAAAGTTTACCACCTCATTCAGGTCCTTCCAGCAAAATGAGATTAAATTTACAGTTACTTTGCTAAGGTCTGAATAGGCTAAAAAACAGCTAAAACAATTTTTTTCCTAGAAATAGCATTTTAGAATCAGATTTAGGCTAGTTATTTCAACTTATAAGCCATTAATAATGCAAATGAAATTTCTTCCGTAAATTTGCTCATCTAAAAAACAATAATGCCCAAAGAACATCTGCCCATTTATCAAATTCAGGATTTTAAAGCCTGGGAGCAAAAAGAGCATTATCTATATTTCAGTTCTTTAAAGAATCACCTGCAAGAACACCAGTTTATCAGGGAACCTCACAAGCATAGCTTTTTTATAATTTTATTGATAACCCATGGCAGCGGTACCCATACCATAGATTTTCAAACCTATGAGGTAAAGCCTAACGTTGCTTTTTTTATGATTCCCGGGCAAGTACATAGCTGGGAACTTTCGCAGGAGGCAGATGGATTTGTTATTTTTTTTACGCCAGAATTTTATTTAAAACAGTTTCCGCACCGTAAGCTTTATAGTTTTCCCTTTTTTAACGCTCTTTTGCACAAGCCAATTCTTTTACTTTCTCAAAAGGAACTAGATAAGGCCTTAGAAACTATTCAGAATTTTCAACAGGAGTATACGGGAAGTACTTTTATGCGCAACGAGATGTTATGTTGTTTCCTGGAAATGCTGCTGATTTATTTAGCCCGAATATATAAAAAGCAGCAAAAAGAAGTACAAGTACAGGCGGGAGAACCAACCTTACTACAAAAATTTGAAAACCTGGTGGAGCAGCATTTTAAAGAGCATCTGCCCGTTAGCTTTTATGCAGACAAATTACACATTACGGCTAAGCAGTTAGGGGAAGTAATAAAGGCGACAGTAGGTAAAACCACCACCGGTTTAATTCAGGAGCGTTCCATTCTGGAAGCCCAAAGGTTGTTGGTCCACTCCGATTTAACCAGTACTCAAATAGCCACCGATTTAGGATATTTTGATACTACCTACTTTTTCCGGTTCTTTAAGAAACATACCGGCTTAACTCCCGAGCAATTCAGGAGTACGCATAAATAAACTTTTCCATGCCTAATAAAATCGGTCAGGTAATTATAACTTCAAATTTGAACACCTTCTAATTTACCTAGGTTTTTAGTAGAATTAGCTTTCTTACATCATCTGCAACTGTTGTAGCTAATACACAAACATTTGCTCCTAAAGAAAAACCAGTTTACAAATAGCCCTTCCCATCAAAATGGTGGTGTTTTTTATATTAAATAATAGTTTAACGCATCTGGTAATCATAAACATTTTCTAATAACCAAATTTTCAACGTTCCAGAAAAAACTAGATTTTAGAACCAATGGAAAAAGAAGTAGTAAAAGGTATTTAATCCTATATAACCTAAAACAGTTATAACTTAAATATTTAAAGAAATGATATGGCTAAAATAGCAATTACGGGCGCTACAGGCCATTTGGGCCGCCTGGTCGTGAATAAATTAAAAGAAAAATTATCTCCCGAAAACCTGGTGGCACTTGTTCGCTCACCACAAAAAGCATCTGATTTAGGAGTTGAGGCTCGTGAAGCCGATTATAATAAGCCGGAAACCTTGGATAATGCTTTAACCGGAATAGATACACTTTTGTTAATATCGGGTAGCGAAGTTGGTCAACGAGCTATACAGCATAAAAATGTAATAGAAGCGGCTAAAAAAGCCGGAATAAAGCGGATTGTTTATACCAGTATCCTTCATGCTGATACCTCCCCTATTAGTTTGGCCGATGAACACCGGGCAACGGAAGAAGCCATCAGAACTGCTGGCATTCCTTTTACCTTATTACGAAACGGCTGGTACACCGAAAACTATACAGGTTCTATACCAGGAGCATTGGCTGGGGGAGCTTTTATTGGCAGTGCTGGGGAAGGTAAAATATCTGCCGCTATCCGCGCCGACTTTGCCGATGCAGCAGTGGCAGTTTTAACCGCAGAAGGACATGAAGGTAAAATTTATGAACTTGCCGGCGACGATTCTTTTACCCTTACGGAATTAGCTGCGGAAATTTCCCGCCAGACAGGGAAAGATATTCCGTATAAAAACTTACCGGAAGCAGATTATGCCGCTGCGCTTATTAGTTTTGGTTTGCCCAAAGGATTTGCTCAGGGTATTGCTAGGTGGGATGTAGATGCCTCCAACAGTGTTTTGTTTGATGATACCAGACAACTTTCTGCCTTAATAGGCCGGCCTACAACTCCCTTATCCGAAGCTGTAGCAGAAGCACTTAAGGGCGCTTAAGAAGTGGATTTATATAAGCAAGATTAATCTCAATTAACCTAACTAACCTTGCCAAAACCTGAAAAGCCAATTCATGGGTACACCATTTAAACTGTGTTGCTATGAATTGGCTTATTTTTTATAATCAGGTATAAATAATAACTATACGGGCTGGGGCAACTTGTTTTTTTGTTATTAATCTTCCAATAAAAAGAATCCAAAAGAAAAATACTAAAAATCATGAGTTGCTTTATAATTTAATTCAGCCGTCGAAAGCCATTACTCGTATAGCTTAAACAATAATTGGAATAGAATAAAGTTTAAATAAAAAATAAATACGTATTTTTACAGCATTAATTCGTATTTAATACCTAGATAATCCTATCGTATTAAAAGAAGCTTAAAGTGATAACTTTAACAGAAGAAGAAATAAACGGCTTTAACCATAAAGAAGTAGAAGAACAGCTTTTTTATGTAAAGTATTTATTGATCCGGGAAAAACAAGAATCCAGAATTGAATACCTATATAAATACCGGTTCTTACTAGAACAAAGGAAAGAAACTTTGTTTGCCATTATGAGTCATGAGAATGCTAACTGGTAGAAAGTTTTTACATACGGAGGTGGCGTAACATCAAATACCTTTATTTATTTTGATGATCTTTCTTTACTCCGCTTAAATAAGTCTCTTTCGTATTCTTTTATTAAAGCTGCCAGTTCTTTCATTTCTTTTGCTTCCGGAGAATTGGCTGCAGCATTTCGCAGTGCCTCCAGGCGCTTTACAGCAAAATCATACTCTACACTACTACCTAATACTTTAAAATTCATAATAAACAACATTATATATTCCTATGTTGTCACTGGCAAATTTTAAACCAATTATGGTGCTGGATCGGTGAAACACCTGTAAAGGTAAGTTTAATAATAAAAAGGTATATAATTTAAATACCTTTTTTAGCCCTTAGATAAAAGCTGATTAAATCTTGATAGTTGAAAATTAAGACCCGTCCAATCCTGTTATATTTATTAAATATACTAAAGAGCAATTTTCTAACTATTTTGAGCTAAATAATCTATCCGGGATTTAAGTAGATGAATAAATTTTTTTTCTTCCGAAGACTTTTTCAATTCCTTCGGAGTGTTTCTATTCATAAAATTTAGAATATCCAGGCATTCAGTAATATCATATTTTTCCAGGTTAACATTATTGTACTGTAACTTCATCTTAATTGGGTGTTTGCCTATCTTTATTCATTGTAATTGATGGTTTTACCTAATTATTTAAGCAATGGATGTTCTCCAAAAGTATATTTCAGTATTTAAACATTATTTTAAGTAAAAACCCTAAGCTGAAAAGCTTTATCAGAAATAATACGGAATAGGTAGTTTACTGCCTCTTCTCCTCTCAAAACTAAACTCTTTAATAATATTACCGCTGCCTCTTTATTATTCCCATAATAGGTGCCTTTGCTTTTCAGACGACAAGGTTATTCCTAAAATTTGATGGCTTTCAAAATCTTTATATCAGCATTTAGACGCTCCTTTGTGCATCTTTATGTAACCAACTCCAAACCATAAGTAATTAAACTCATTCTAAAAGAAGTACTTACACTAAAAACCCGTACTACTACCCATTGATGCTCAAAATATTACAAACTAATTTTGTAGCAGAAATAATTTAATTAAAACAATTCATGGTATTAAGTAATAAAGATTTAGCAGAAACCCATTATAGTTTTATTGTAGACAGATTACTTAATACGATAAAAGACTATTCTGTTAAATATGATGAGTTTTTGCTTTTAAAAAATGACATCAAAACGTTGCTAACAGAAAGTAGTTCTTTACCTTTTGCCAAACGGTTGGAATTAGTTTGCCATTTTTTAAAGAAAACCGGAAGCAAATCTTATATTATAAAGCTTTTGTACGCAGAATTAACTGAAGATTATAAAGCATTCAAAGAAGAAAGAGTAGACCTTTCCAGGGCTGCATTTTGCTGGGATTAATAGTAATAAATCAAAATATTTATTATTTCACTAGCTCTAAAATTCTTACTTAAGCTTCAATAAAGTAACTAAACCAAAAAGTTAGAACTCATTTTACCAGAAGGCTTTACATTAATTAAGTAAAAAAAACTCTAGGATCAGGTTTTCTATTGCTTTTCCGTTAGATGGCAAACCAATGGAAAACCTGGCTTTGTTTCCCAATAATATTTTTTTATTAAAAACTAATTACACAGGTTTCGCCTGAATTACAACACCTTCCCGCTCCAATGCATTTTTTATCAGGGCTACAAACTCCAACGCATTTGATTCGTCCCCATGGATGCATATGGTATCAGCCTTTAGAGCAATTTCTTTCCCATCCAGCGTCGTTACTTTCAGCTCTTTTACCATTTTAATTACCTGCTTTACTGCCTCCTGATGATTTGTAATCAACGCGTTGGGTAACCGACGGGAAGTAAGCGTTCCATCCGGTTGGTAAGTCCGATCGGCAAAAACTTCATTAGCCGTAACTAACCCTGTTTTAAGGCCGGCTTTAATTAAAGCACTCCCTGCTAAACCATACAAAACCGCTTCCGGGTTAACTTTATAAATGGCTTCGGCAATGGCTTCGGCCAGGTTTTCCTGAACTGCGGCCATGTTGTAAAGAGCCCCATGTGGTTTTACGTGATGCAGCCTGCCCCCATTTGCTCTGACAAAAGCTTCCAGCGCCCCTACCTGGTAAACTACCATATCAAAAACTTCTTCCGGAGAAACAGCTATATCCCGGCGACCAAAGCCTACCAAATCGGGCAAACCAGGATGAGCGCCAATGGCTACCTTGTGCATAAGAGCTAGCTTTACGGTCCGGTTCATTACAGACGGGTCTCCAGCATGAAATCCACAAGCAATATTTACCGATGATACATAAGGTAAAATAGCGGCATCATTTCCTAGATTATAGGATCCAAAACTCTCCCCTATATCACAGTTAAGGTCAACGGTAAGTGCAGGAGTCATTAACTAATAATTTTTAAGTGTAAAGCCCTTTTAATGTGTAAAATATTTCTTTCCTGCTGGTAGTAAAGGCTTTGTGCTTCTGGTAGTGTTGCCTCCTGAAATGTAATTTTTTTACCCATTGGCACTTGCACAAAAGAAGAAAAATGAGCCGAGCAGACTTGCCCAATTCTGGGGTAGCCCCCGGTTGTTTGATGGTCGGCTAGTAAAACAATCGGGTGCCCATCTGGAGGAACCTGGATGGTGCCAAAAGAAACAGCACTGGAAATTATTTCGGTTTTATCTGTTACGCTTAGTTCCGGGCCCCGAAGCTGATAACCCATTCTGTCAGAATCGGACGTAACAATAAACTTTTCCTGCCAAAATTTTTCTGCACTTGGTCTGGCAAACCATTCGTATTCCGGGCCTTTTAATACTTTTATTGTTGGATCAGGCGAAATAACAGGAAGCAAGGCCGGATCCGGCGTCCAGTTTACCCCACACCAAGCTTTGGTTCCCAAGCTTAATTTTAGTTTCTGGCTTAACTTGGCACCTATTTCGCTAGGTCCGTGTACAGGTATTATATCCCCCACATGCAGTGGCTTTCCTTTAAACCCACCAAAGTCGGCTCTGAGGTAGGTGGCGTAACTACCTAAAACCTGTGGTATTTTAAAACTACCAGAAACAGCTATATAAGACCAGCTGCCCGAACGAGGTGTACCAAACTCTAAGGTACAGCCTGCGGACACTAATAAGGGTCGCCACATTTTTACCTGTTCACCATTTATGGTTGGCGATAAATCCGCCCCGGTTATAGCAATCAAGCCTGCTTCTTCAAAACGAATTTTGGGTCCTAAAAAAGTTGTTTCTATGGCGGCGGCATTCTCGGGGTTACCTACTAAAATGTTTCCCACCCGTATCGCAAAAGTATCCATGGCTCCGCTCACCAGTATCCCCTCTTTTTGATACCCTATCCGCCCGGTATCCTGAATAGTGGTCAATAAACCGGAATGTAAAATTTTAAGCCCCATTTCTTCCCTCTTTTTTACTTTCAAATTCTTTTTCTGAAATAGGAATAAACTTAATGTGGTCACCGGGCTGCAACAAACAAGGGGTGTTCCGGTGATAGTTAAATAATTGAAGTGGCGTTCGGCCAATAATTTGCCAGCCTCCTGGAGTAGCTAGCGAATAAATGCCAGTTTGTTTACCCGCAATTCCTACCGAACCTGCCCAGACTTTTGCTCTGGGTTTACTTTTCCTGGGGGTAGCAATCTTTTCACTCATGCCTCCCAAATACGGAAAACCAGGCGCAAACCCCAACATGTACACCAGGTAATCGCCTGTTGTATGAATAGTTATTACCTCTTCCGGGCTTAGCTGATTGAGCTCTGCCACTAATTCCAGATCAGGACCATAACTGCCGCCATAACAAACTGGTATTTCTACTAACCTGAAGGAAGGAACACTATTTACCTGATTTACCTGTTGGAGCAGTTCATTTACTATTCCTGCCACCTTGTGGTAAGGATCAATCAACCCCTGCTGGCTAACAATAAACGGATTATAATAAATAGTTAAAGTCGTAAAGGCCGGCACGTACTCTATAAAGCCCTGGAAAGGGTTCTGGGCCAAAAGAGCGCCAAAGGCTTGAATATCATAATGGGTATTCCGTTTTATGGTATCGCCAAACTGAACCACGATGGCCGTATCTCCCAGCGGGTAAAGCCGGACATTAGAAGTAGGCATTTGCACCTTGTTTAAATTATTTAAACTATAATATTAATTTTTACTTAATGCAGACAGGTAATTATTCTACCAAATTATTCAGCCATTAAATATTATTCTTAATCTGCCTTAACAAAATAGACTTGAATATTAACTAACAACATTTTTTACCTGATACCACCTCGGTTTGCTCTTTGTTCTCCTACTTCTCATGGTTATAGTGGTTTGTACCGGACTGCTATATAAAGCTATTTCCACAGGCAGTCACCTAAAATCTAGATTATTTTTCAAATTCACGAATATTTAAATGGCAGTTCATCTGTTTTAAGAATACATGCTAAAAACCTAATCAGTTACTATAGGTAGCTACCGGTTCTTATACATAGTATTTCTTAAAATTTTATTTAACTAACACCAGGAATATAGTTTAATCTGTACTTTTTGATTTGAACAATCTGTTATTTACGCATGAATGAAATTACCAGGTTAACCGAATTATATATTTATAATTTTAAATACGCCACCAGAGAAAGATAATCTTCAATGTCGATCCCGGTTAGTTTAAATTCAGACCGAGGACTAAGCCAAACCAGGGCTTATTTTGGTAAATCCAATATCTTTTATTTGGGTCTAATAAATTATCGAAGCCCAAACTTACTCCAGCAGTTAATTTATTAATTGCCAGTATGCCTGCTATTCCTTTCTGTACAATTAATCCATCATAATCAGCGGCGATACCGTTGGCCGTGGTTGAGGCGTTCATGGCGGTATTGCCCATTCCTATAAAGCCTCCGGCACTAAAGCCAAAGTGGTTTATTTGCCGCCCAAAAACACCCAAGTCATTTTTTTTATAGTTAATATGGTATACATCCTTTCGGCGGCCTACATACACATTTCCATTAAAATTAGTGTTAAACTGTATAGGTAAAACATCCTTTACCGGCGGCCTTATTTTGAACAAAGCAGTAAGTACATCTACGTCTAATGAGGATTTGGTAAGCTGTTGTTTTACTCCATAATAATTAGCTGCCTCTTTTGGAATATAGGTATAAATTTTTCCCGGAAGCTTATATAGGATTAGGCTGTCTTCCAGGTTTTGCAGGTAAACGTTATACAATTTCCCTTCCATTTTAAGTTTATAGCGTCCCTCTGCCAATTCATATTTAGAAGGGTTCTGTATTCGGGTACAACTGCAAAAAAAAACCAGTATAGAAATAAAAATACATAAAATTTTAGCCATAGTATCTTAAAGCTAATTTTGTAGGCGCCGCGGAAGTACCCGTTGTCGATTTATCCATTTTACTTCTGTTTATTAACCTTTTCGGTTAGGTAAGTTGTATTTTGATCTATAACAACAGGAATACGCCAATGTAAACTCAAATTCCGTCAAAAAATATTAAAACAATTTTATCTTTTACAATATTCTGCTGATCTGGATCCGTTCCTGATCAGAATTGGTAATGGTCACTTGGTTTTGATTGAGAAGCTACCTATGGCACCCATTATTATTAAAAATGCCGGACTGAGCTTGAAAATGCTTATCCGGGAACAAGGCTGTATGGGTGCAGGTTGAAAGCTGGATATTAAAAGGGCAGTTTGCTTAAATCCACATTTCCCCCGGAAAGAATTATCCCTGTTTTTTTACCTGCAAAAATTTCTTTTCTTTTTAGGACCGCCGCCAGCGCAACAGCACTGGATGCTTCTACCACTATTTTCATTCGCTCCCATATTAATCTCATTGCCGCAATAATTTCCTGGTCACTTACTCTTACAATTTCTGCTATGCCGGCTTGTATAATAGGAAAATTTATTTTGCCCAACTGGGTTTTTAGTCCATCTGCAATAGTATCACCAGATAAATTACTTTCAATTTGTCCGCTTTTAACCGAGCGGTAGGCATCATCCATCGTCTCGGGTTCTCCTCCAACTACTTTACAGGTGGTCCCATAATGTTGGGCTGCTAAAATGCTGCCCGCTACTAATCCGCCCCCGCCTACTGGAGTAACTATATATTCCAGATTAGGGTGCAGCTCCAATAATTCTTTTGCGGCAGTTCCTTGTCCCAGAATTACACTTAGGTCATCAGAGGGATGAACAAAGGTAGCCCCTGTGTCCGCAGCTATTCTGGCGGCCGTTTCTTCCCGGGCTTGTAAGGTTGGAGCACATTCTACAATAATTCCGCCATAAGCGTTTACCGCTTCTTTTTTGACCTGCGGCGCATTTTCGGGCATTACAATAAAGGCCGGTACTTCTAAACTTCGGGCGGCCAAGGCTAGTGCCTGGGCAAAGTTTCCGGAAGAATGGGTAACAACCCCTTTTTGCTTTTGGTCTGGTCTTAACTGCATTATAGCATTTAAAGCCCCCCGCATTTTGAAAGCCCCCATCCGTTGGAAATTTTCACATTTAAAATACAAATCAGCCCCGGTTAAGGCATTTAATATTTGGGAAGTAAGTACCGGAGTTCGATGAATGTAAGGTAAAATGCGGAAATGGGTACTGCTTAATTCTTCTTTCATAAATTTCTATGTTACTGGCTTGTTCCTTCCGAGCTAGCTTCTGATACAGCTTCAAATTAATTAAAACCTATTCATTTAATCCTGTGACAAAAGACGATACCAAATACCAGATTTTTCCTGGTCTTTTAGGTAAAATCAAAATAAGCCTCATTACCTTTTCCTGGTAGCAAAATTGTGGTTAGTGTTACCTTGATAGTTGTATAGGTGCCCTAACTATTCTATCATGGAGCGAAATTTTACCAACAAATATTTTTATTGTTTCGGATTAATCAAAGATGAAATTACTGGCTTAGGTATAAAAACCGGCTGTAAAGTAGCAATATCAGCGCATAAGTCTGGTGCCAATTTATTTTAAGTTTAAAAACCTGATTTTAAAAATGAATAAACCTACTATAAAAGTAAATAAAAAGCTTAGTGCTAATTTATAATAACCACTCCAAACAAGGCTAATCTGAGGAGTGCTGGTAAAGCTGTGTTGGGGCTCCTTAGCATAATCGTTATGTGTAAAAGCAACCTGATTAAATAAAAATGGATAATAAAATTCCCGTAAAGCGTCATGGTAGCGGGTGGCACTTTGCATAAAAGCCAGGTGGGCGAGCAAATCCGTACCTGTTAAGGCATTTAACATTCCCTGAACATTTACCGGCACAGACAAAACATTCAGGTTTTCAACCAATTGCTGACGTTCTTTTAATCTGTTTTGGTAATCTTTAGCAAGGTCGGCAACCGCTACATCGCCTAAATGCTGAAAAGCATAATACCACCGCCAAACAAAACGCTCTTTTATTTGGGTAGTATCACGCCATTGCGGATAAAGACTAAAAAACTTGTTCATGGTTTCTTCTTTTGGTTTATCCCAGCCCCCGTGCACGACCTCGCGTTGCTTTATAGTTAAAGCCAAGGCTTGGGGCACTGGTTTTTTCAGGGCAACATATACGTTTAGCAAAGCTGGGATAACCATGGTAAGCAGCAACCAGATGCCCAGTAAAGTGATGGCGTTAAAGGCCGAGCTTTTTTGTAGTGCTGCCACCAGAAATATTACTGCAAACCAGAATAAACAATATAAAACAATTGCCCCGAGCCAAAGAACAATCCGGCTATCCGGAACAACCTGCGCCCAAAACATACCTGTTAAGGAAAGTAAAACCGCCAGCCCCAGCACAATAAATGCCCGGAAGCTAAGTTTAGCGGCAACTATTAAGCTTAAATTAATTGGCTGAGATAATAAGAGTGGCAAAGTACCCTGTTCTTTTTCAATGGAAAACACATTAAAACTTAAACCAATAATAAATAGCGGAAACAGGTAAATCAACACAAAAGCCAAATCAAAGTTACCTGTAAACACCTTTAATGGGTTGATATTATCAGAATCGTATAACTGTGATTGCAGGTTGAGCAGCCGTAGCTTAATATAATACGGATTTATATCGCGTTGCCCCAATGATAGACTGGCCCAGGAATCAGGGTGGTTTACGGCAAAGGTAGAATGATAGTAGCCTACGTCGCCGGCATCGGCTTCCCCGGGAAACTGTACCTTCATATTTTCTACATCGTGGGCGGTTATTTTAGATAAGTTGGCCAGATGCTGGCGTTGGCGGCTTATTTCGGTAGTGCCGTAGTATATACCGTATAAACCCGTTATTAAAGTGAGCAGGGTTATGAGCAGCAATCCTTTATCAGCCCGGAAATTGAGCCATTCGTACTTTATAATTGTCCGGAATTTGTTCATATTTTAAACGATTTTTGTTTTGTCAATTAGCTTAAACCCAGTAACAACGACTAAAAAAAGCCAGAAAAGCAGGGCTATAATGGAATTGATTTGGTTTTTGAGGGCCCACCCCACCCCAGGGCTGCTGTAGCGAAAAGGCGGTATTTGTTTCCAGGTGGCGTTGCTTAAACGGGTGGTTTTATCCTGGTATTTGACTTGGGTAGCCTGGATGTGGTTTAAGGTTTGAGCCAGGTTATACCGGTATTTTTCGGCTACTTTTTGATAATGCACATAATGCGCAAAATCCGAACCCGCCATGCTCATTGAGAAATGGCGGACCGCCAGATAAGGGTTAAGTAAACCCAGGTATTCGGCAATGCGGTTTTGTTTCTGAAAAATACCTGTGAGGCGGTTAAAGTGCTTTTGGTACACTTGGCTGCTTTGCGCCTCACTGGCCGCCATTACCAGGCCATCGGCATTTACCGGCAATTGCTCCAGCGAACCTACCCCATATTTTACCAGCAACTGCTTTTTAAAAGCTGCCGCGCGTTCATCGGCAGAGTTATGGCCGTTAATACTTTGGGCTACTTCATCGTGTACATCGGCATCCAGTTGGGCTTTGGTGGGCGTGGTATATAAATTGGCGCCTAGGTTAGCGGCCGCTTTCGGCAGAATAATACAACTCAGAATCCAGATACCCAACAAGGAAATCAGGGCTGTGCTGGACCGTTTGTTCAGAGCCGAAACCACCACCGACAATACAATAAAAATAAAAAAGTAAACCAGGTAAGCCCCAATAAATAAAAGTAAGCGCAGCAGCAAATCAGCATTAAGGTTAAAGCCGCTCTGGCTAAACAATAGCAAACTTACCAAAAACAAAGCTGGCGCTACTACCAAGGCTACTATCTGGCTATACCCGGCCACTTTGGCCCATGAAATCTGGCGTAAAGACACGCCTTGACTAAGCATGAGCTGGAGGGTGCCGGTTTCTTTTTCTTGAGTAAAAGCTCCGTAACAAAGAAATATAATCAGCAAAGGAATAAGCATCTGCAAAATAAAAGCCACCGTCATTTCGCCGAACCGAATAAGTGATGACGATTGTTGCGCCTGGCTGAAATTAGAGCTGTTTTGCTTATGTGCTTCCAGGAATAACGATGTGCCGGTAAAGGAATCTAAACCAAAATCAAGGAAACTAAGGCTGGACTTGGGCCTGAAAGCAAAGGACCCGTAGTGCGCCATCCGGTGCGGGTGCCGGTCGGCGGAGTTGGCAAAATGGTGGTTTACTTCCTCCTGGGCCATTTCCCGCTCGTGCTGCAAGGTGTAATAACTGTGCAAACCTACTACCGTGGCCGCTAATAAGAGCAACAATACAATAACGCTCAAGGCTAGAAAGCGAGCGTCGCGCAGGGCGCTGAGGAATTCTTTTTGGGCAATACTTTTAACCATTTTCTTAGTGCATGTAGTTTAAGTACAGTTTTTCGAGTTCGTTCGCATTCAGGTCGGTGGTACCCAGTACATCCACCAGTTCGCCTTCGCGCATAATGCCCACGCGGGTACCTACTTCCTTGGCCCGGAAAATATCGTGCGTAGCCATAAATATGGCAGTACCCTGGGCGCTTAACTGCAGGAGTAATTCCGAAAATTCATTGCTGGCTTTGGGATCCAGACCGGAGGTGGGTTCGTCCAATAACAATACCTTAGCGTGTTTGGCTACCGCAATGGCTATGCCTACTTTTTGCCGCATGCCCTTAGAATACCCGCTTACCCGCCGTTTTACTGCATCAGCCGGCAGCCCCGCCCGGACCAGATAATCGGTAATTTCTGCTTCCTGGTAATCATAGCCGGCCAGGCTGCTGAACAAAGCCAGGTTTTCGAGGCCGGTCAGGTTGGGGTACAGCATCACGTTTTCGGGAATGTACGCCAGGAATTCTTTTACTTTGGTAATGTTCCGGGTTACCTCCAGACCATTTATAAAAGCGGCTCCCGAAGTGGGTTGAATAAAGCCCAGGAACAAATTAATTGTAGTGGATTTACCGGCCCCGTTTTGTCCCAGCAAACAAAATATTTCGCCGGGTTTTATTTGCAGGTCCAGGCCCTTAAGAGCCAGTTTATCCTGGTATTCTTTTCTGAGATGTTTTGCTTCTAATACAAATTCCATGATGTTTTATCTGATATTTAAGGTAAGCTCAAATAGATATTAAATTAAAACAGGTCTATAACCAGTGTTTTCAGTTCCGGAAAGGTCCGGTAATAAGTAGCGCCTAATTAAGCTGCCGGGGCATCTGCTCGGTAGCAATGCCCCGGCAGCTTAATTAAAAGGTATAACCAATGGTAGCCATAAAATTGCGTGGAGCGCCCGGACTAGCCCGGAAGTAATCGTACCCACCCACAAAATATTTTTTGTCCAACAGGTTATTTAGGTTTAGGCTAATTTTAAATTTATTCAGGTTATAAAATAAGGCGGCATTGGCAACGGTATAAGCTGGCCAGTAGTCCCAGATTAACTCCCCGGTGTTTACTCGGTTAACCTGAATTTCCATTCGCCGGCGACTTACATAATTACCCCCAATGGCCAAACCTAAACCCGGTAAACTACCAAAGGAGAAAGTATATTTGGCCCATAAGCCTGCCAAATGTTTGGGAGCGTTGGCAGCCATCATGCCATTTTCAGCAGCCACATCAGCATCCAGTACCTGGCTGTGATTAAACGCATAATTGGCGTTCAAATTAAAATAGGGCCGTATATTGCCGGTTATTTCTAATTCGGCTCCCCGCGACCTTACCTGGCCGTTTTGCCGGTAAATAGGGTTCCCTTCTTCGGTGAGCAGACCAGTATTAACCAGGGTATTTCGTTTTTTAATCTGGTAAACCGAAAGGGTGCCATACAAAGCTTTTTGTAAAAATTCTCCTTTTAACCCACCTTCTACCTGGTAGCTTTCTTCGTTGTGGAATGGGGCGGTGCGGCCGTAGCGTTCAGGGTATTTGATGTATTCGGGTTTAATGGGCCGAAAACCCTGGCTATAGGAGGCAAAAAAGTTCAGGTCTTCCCGCAAGGCATAAGTAAATCCTAACCGAGGTAAGATTACATTTTGCTTTATTTTTTCTTCACCGTCGCCGTAGTTTCGTTCATCCCGGAACATTTCGTAGCGCAAACCCAGGAGTAAACCCAATCGGGTGGTAACATCTACCTGGTCCTGTACATACAAGCCGGAAGTATGGTAAACGGCGTTAATGTAATCAATGAAAAAGGCTGGTGTGGGCCGCCGGATGTAGTTACTTGTATTTTTTATTTCGTAAACCGGATTTTTAAGATCAAAGGTGAGCGGTATGGCTTTCCCGTTACTGTTTTGTTGGCGTGCCTCCAACATGGTGCTGTTTTTGTCGGTATCAAATTTCACGTAATCTAAACCTGCCACTATTTTGTGACTCAGGCTCCCGGTTTTACCGTTTAAAGAAAAATAAGTGGATATATTATCTGTATATTCTTTGGCTCTCCGCTCAAAATACCGCATGTTCATTACGGTGTTCAAAGGAGCATCAGCAAAAGTGTTCAGGGTACGGTGTTCCTTTAAATCTTCAGCATACGCAAACCTTAGGTATGCCAGGTTAAATGATATATTGTTAGTTATTTTGTGATTCAAGGAAGCATTTAATGATAAGTCGTTAACTTTAAAATAATCGTTAGGCTGACTTAGGGAAAAAGCAAAAGGTAAAGAAAATAAATTGCCGGAAGCAATGGGCAAGCCCCTATCCAGATAACCATTAAAACTGCTGAAAACCATTTCGGCATTAACCGTAGTTTTTGAGGTTGGCCGGAACGTTACGGTAGGCGCTATGATAAACGATTGCCGGTCGTTCATATTCCGGAAAGTTTTGGTGTTTTCGTAGCCAATATTCAGGCGGTACAATAAGGTGGTATCATTGTTTAAGGGGCCGGTAAAGTCCAGGGTGGAGCGCATGGTTTGGAAACTACCTACCGAGAAATTCATTGCTTTCCGGCTTTCTGATAAAGGTTTCTTGGTTACCATGTTGATGGTTCCGCCCGGGTTGATATCGCCAAACAAAGCTGCTCCCGGTCCTTTTAGTACTTCTACCCGTTCTAAATTTACCGTAAGAGGCACCCTGAAAAAGCCATTGCCGTAGCTATAGCCCGAGCGTAAACCATTTACCAATCGAAAGCCACTTTCGTAACCATTCCGAAATCCCCTGACCGTAAGGTCATCGTAGCCTGAATATTGATTTACTCCCGCTACATTTTTTACTACCTCGTTCAAAGTAAAGGCTTGTTGGTCTTCTATCAATTCTTTCGTAACAGTAGATATGGTCTGGGGCACATCTATAACCCGGCTGGCGGTTTTGGTGCCAATAAAGCTGTAACTGCTCTTATAAGTGGTTTCTTTGCGGCCCAATACTTCTACTTGCTGCAGGGTTGTGGTATTTTCCTGTAAGGCAAAATTGAGTACGGCATTAGGCGCATCGGCTGTAAGAGTTACTTCTTTTATTTGCCTGGAATACACCAAACCGTGAGCTTCCACTGTGTACTTGCCTGTATGTAAGTTTTTGATGACAAAGGAGCCATCTGAAGTAGTAAGCGCCATGGCATTATTTTCCTGTAACGCCACTGGTATGCCTTCTAATGCATGGCCGTGGTTATCAGTAATTCGACCTTGAATGCTACCTAATTGTTGACCCGTAGCAGCTAAATGGCTGAGCACTGCTAGCATAAATATTATAAAATTTTTCATATTATATTCTTTTAGGTAAAGCAGTGGTTAGTAGGTTTTGCCCTACCGCGCTTCTGCCTGTTTGTATCTGATTATTATTAGGGCTTAATGAATGTGCCCAATATTGAATAGACTTTCCCCTTTCTGGATAGGCGGATTAAAGGTTTTGTATAGAATAACCCCATCAATTGGGCAGGTAACATCAGCTATTTTATTCCCAAAAAAGTCGGTGGTATAGCCGAGCTTCATGCCTTTCTTCACGTAATCGCCACCGGTCAGGTCACTGTAAAAAATTCCAGTGTGTTCACTTTCAACAGTAGTGCGTTTGGCTATAAAAATAGGGTTTTGTACAGCGTTAGGATGGCCTTCTAACATGTGCAGGTGGCGCATCAAGCTTATAATTGCCTTCTGAATCTGCAGCACATTTTTCGCTTCTACCTGGCCCTTACCCCCACATTCAATATCGGCGGCCGGAATATTTCGCTTGGTAGCTTCGCGTGAACAGTAGATGCTAGCCTCGGTTAAGCTCGGTTCGTTGCCAAACTGCACAATAAAATCAAAGCCTAAAGCTAAAGCCATCTGCCTGGCTTTTTCCGACACTTTAGGTTTATCAAAATAATTGTAATAACCCGAATAAGGCCTTAGATCCCCATTGGCATCCCCATCATGCACGTCTAGAAAATAGTTGCAGCGGGCAATTATCTGATTGGATATAGTCCAGGCTATTTTTTCGGTACTCGTACCATTAGGTTGCCCCGGAAAAACCCGGTTCAAATTTTTATTATCTAAGGGATTTACACGGAAACTACGGTTAAGAAAACCCGTTACGTTTGCCACCTGCACCAAAATAACTGTTCCACTCATCTGGGTGGGTTCCAGTTCTTTTGCCAAAGCTTGTGCAGCCATAATGGGAGCATACTCCAGGCCATGCACGCCAGCCGTAATGCCCAAAACCGGTCCTTTTTTACTTCCATGAAAAACTGTAACCGGTATAAAAGTACTATCATTGCCAGTTATAACTGGCAACAGGAAAGATTTCTTACTGCCGGGAGCAATCTTTTTGCCGTTAAATAAAAATGCATTTTTTTGAGCCTGAAGAATGTGGCTTTGAAAAAAAAAGAAAAATAAGAAGTATAATAATTTATGAGGTATCATACAGATATAGCTTATTAGATAGCTCAAGCCTATGAGCAAAAAGAAGTACAAAAAAAAATATAGGTATAACAGTTTCGGTTTCCGGATTGGAAAGAAACAGGTATCTGTAGCCCCGAGGGGATATTTTTTTAAAAGAATAAATACTAG
Source organism: Adhaeribacter aquaticus DSM 16391 (assembly GCF_000473365.1). Classification (GTDB taxonomy): domain Bacteria; phylum Bacteroidota; class Bacteroidia; order Cytophagales; family Hymenobacteraceae; genus Adhaeribacter; species Adhaeribacter aquaticus. The sequence goes on along the minus strand of NZ_KI421517.1, from coordinate 3,982,760 downwards.
TGTATAGCCAAGTAAAGGAAGGCCATCCTGGTATAAGTTATTCTTAAAAAAACAATTTCAGGGCAAAAAAGAAGAAGGCTTAAGCTACAGGAGGACCTCTTAGATCGGTATTATTGGGAAAGGTAAATTTCCAGATGCAGGAATGATTAGCGGAATAGGTATCGGTGAAGGTAAAAAAGTCTAAAGTCTGAATAACAACTTTAGGCGCCGGCGTGAATGGAGCATTGATTAACTCATCAATTGGGCAGTGTTGGTGCTTTTTATCCACCTTTAAACCAATCACCAGTTCGTCCAGATCCTCGGTATGATCATGGTTATGCAACTGTAGCAGTTCCTGCTCTGGTATTAATACCCGCACAAACAGCAGCAAAAGCAAAAGGGCGATATGGTTTTTAAACCTATTCACATTCTTTAATCTGGGCTAAAGATAAAGATTTTGGTTTATATAATACTTAATAAAAAGAGGTGAAAATTAAATTTATCTTAAGTTTTTATGGCAAATTCTTTATTTTAAGCAATAAATAATCATGTTGTTGGGTGATTCCTTTAACCGAAATACTTACTTTTTACTATCAAACCATTTTATCAGACTTACATATATAACTGCCTGCGGATAGGTAATCAGAAAGCTTATGGTAAATCTGGCTATCCAGTCAGATAAAAGGTTCGGACTATCACTGGTGGCAATAAAGCTGTTAACAATACAAAGCGGAGTAGCAACCAGGGCCACAAACCGTAGGGTGGCCTTACCATTTTTAAGGAAAAAATTATTATTAAGGGTGGGCCGGAGCAAAAGGAGGAAAGTTTTCATTATGAAGAAACTGGCGTTAATCTGATTAACTTTTTTACTAATTACGCGAGATGCCGCTTTACCAGTTTAGAACCAATAAAAGCAGTAAATAATTTGGTACCTGCCAATTTATTAAAAATAAACAGGAGACTAAAATAATAATAATTATAGAAGCCACTTTCTTGTCACTTGTTAAACTCCTGTATAAAAGCAAAATATAGTGGCAGGGAAAGTATAAATAAACAGTTATAACAAAGCTCAACTACTGGTAAAACCACAGAAAAATGGAAAGGGTATTTTGCAACCTATGATTTCCCAACCAATATTATTCAGCTAGATCAAATACTTTTTCTAAGGCATACATTTGGGTACCCGGCATGGCAGCGTTTCCGGCATTTAGCATAGCTTTGGCTACCGTTTGTGCAGGTATGGGTTGATAGCTTTTAAACAACCCTACCCTATTTACTGCCTTTAACACATAGTAACCAACTTTCTCACCGGTTCTTTCCTCCTGACGTTTTCCTACCAGCAAGCCCGGCTGAATAATATTGATACTGGTAAAGGCTAATTGCTTAACCTGCCTTTCCAGCTCTCCTTTCATTCGGGTATAAAATACTATGGAATTAGGATCAGCTCCGGCCGAAGAAACCAAAACATAAACCGGAACCTGGTTTAGGGCAGCGGCTTCGGCAAACTGGTATTGATAAGTAAAATCAATCTTGTATTGGGCATTTTGTCCCCCGGCTTGCTTCAGGGTGGTTCCCAAGGCAGAAAACAGGACATCTCCTTTTACCAGGTGCTGCCAGGTTTCCGGCCTGTCAAAATCTATAACATATTCTTCCAGTTTGGGATGGTTAAAATCAGCAGACCGCCGGCCAAAAGTTAGCACTTTGTCGAATTTAGAATTGGTTAAAAGTAATTGCACCAAAGCACTTCCTACTAAACCAGTAGCCCCAATAACAATAGCTGTTTTCATTCTTTTTTATTAAATTCTAAATAAACAACTAATACGGCTGTGCCAGATAAAAATCTATTCCTGCCTATCTAGTTTAACTTAAACGCAGCATGTAACTATTAGGCACCTGGAATGATGACTATAAAAAAAAGCAAATGCCAAGTTTGGCATTTGCTTTTAATAAATTAAGAGAAATTTTACTTATTGTTCCGCTACAGCCGGAAAGTTATATTCTTTCTTCCAGGTATCACTCATATTTGGGTACTGCCGACGACACTCCAGGTACTCTTCCATCATGCGCCGCATGGTTGGGCTTAAGGTTTGTAAATAATCTTCTGTTAGTAAATCGCCGTTCAGCAGGTAAAAATGCCAGGTTGGCGGATAAGCCGCACTGTGATAGCCCATATGCAGGGTACGACGGGGTACCTTCATTACTTCGGTATAACCCCTATGGATCAGGTTATTATTGTATAACACAGCCTGACCAGCCTTTAACGGTACCGCAATTCCACCGGGCATTTCAGCTCCAATAGGAGCATAGTGCTTGGAACCAGCAAAGGCCGCATTTTCAGCTTCGGTATTCGGGCGGTTATGGCTACCCGGTACTACCCACAGAGAGTTCTCATCTACCAAAGGCAAGTTTATTTGGACGCTGTTATGGAAACGTTCCGGCGAAAATAACCAGTCTTCTATTTCATCCTGTGGTATCTGAATGATATCGCGGTGCCAGCCTAAAGAATAAGAAGTTCCCTCGTTGGCTGCCAGAATAGAGGCATTATTCACAATCAGGTTGGGACCTATTATTTCTTCCACCGCTTTTAGCATAACCGGGTGATGGAAAGCATGGTGAATAGGCTCAGTACCCGGCTTGGTTAATAGGTGAAAATAATATTGCCTGGCTTCTCTTCCAAAATCAGCAATTTCATCGCCCAAATGCTGAAATGATGCGCTATGTTTTTTGGTATCAGCTGCCTTTACTTTGGGACTAAGCAAAGCATCCATCACCTCCCTGAAATCTTTTACTTCCTGCTCTGTTAGTACATCTATGATTACATAGCCATCTTCCAGAAATTTTTCTTTTATTGTTTTTTCCATGGTATTAAGCTTGTTCGTTATTTTTTAAGGTTTACCCGTTGTCCTGTTTGTGCCGATAACAAACCAGCTTCCAGCACCTGAAGGGTTTTTATTCCATCTTTAAAGTTAGGCTCTATGGTTTTATTTTCCGCAATTGCATCCAGAAAATCTACTACCGCATGTATAAATGTATGTTCGTAACCAATGGTATGGCCAGCCGGCCACCAGTTCTTTACATAAGGATGGGTAGCATCGGTTGCTAAAATTTTCCGGAAGCCTTGCATTCCCTGCGGGTCTTCATTGGAATAAAACAACAGTTCATTCATGTTTTCCAGGTCAAATATAAGACTGCCTTTGCTGCCATAAATTTCAAAGGTATTGTGGTTTCTCCGACCGGTGGCAAAACGCGAAGCTTCAAAAGAACCGATAGCGCCGTTTTCAAACTCCACCATCATCAGAGCCGCATCTTCCACCGTAACTTCTCCCCTTTCTCCTTCTTTGGCTTCAGCACTTAAATTACCACTAGAGGACTCTACGGCTAAAGGCCTTTCTTTTATAAAATTAGAAGTTAAGCAGGAAACTGATTTAATATCGCCTATCAGGTATTGGGCCAAGTCCACGCTATGCGAATTCAGATCCCATTGTGGCCCGGCCTGAGCTGTTTCTTTTTGGAGCTGCCAGGTCAGGGGAAACTCCGGATCTACAATCCAATCTTGTAAATAAGCTCCCCGCCAATGAAAAATAGTACCCAAATGGCCACTCTCTATAATGTTTTTAGCTAAGGCAATAGCGGGTACCCGGCGGTAGTTATGATTTAGGTAATGGGTTACTTTGTTGTCCTCACAAACTTTCAGCATTTCCTCGGCCTGTTTTAAATTCATGGCCATTGGTTTTTCGCAAAAAATATGCTTGCCTTCTTTAGCAGCCGCAATGGCTATTTCATAATGCAAATGTTGCGGCAGAGCAATATCAATAATATCAATATCCTGGCGGGTGATTAGTTTCTTCCAGTCTACTTCCGTTTCTTCCCAACCCCATTTCTGCGCAAATTCTTTTAAGGATTCTTCATGCCTGCCGCAAGCCACTTTTAATATTGGCTTACTTGGGGTATCAAAAAAAAGTGGAGCCTTAATCCAGGCATTACTGTGGGCCCGGCCCATAAATTTGTACCCAATAAGCCCTACATTCAATTTCTTCATAGTTTTATTTCAATCCGTTACTTATATCTCTTAATGTTTGTATACTTCGCTGCACCACCTCTTCTTCCTGGTTGGTGTAATCCGGATGCAGGAAATCTATTTCCACGGCTAAAAAGCCTTCATAATTATTATCCTTTAACAGTTGGGCCAGCCGCTCGTTCTGAATAAGCCCTTCTCCGGTAGGAACACAAGAGAAAAAATACCACTCATTAACCGGCACACCCTTCACCGGTTTTAAATCTTTAATATGGGTAGCAAACACATGCGGGGCCAATTTTTCCATAGCCTGAATAGGATCATCCAAAACCCTTAAAAAATTACCGGAATCAAAATTTACACCAAAATATGGTGAATTTACATTCTGAATTAATTGCAAAATTTCGTCAGAATTATAATCTATGTGGTTTTCTACTGCTAGCTTTATGTTATAACCTGCCGCAATCTTGGTTGCTTCCGCAAACATACGGGTCAGTTTTTCCAGCTGGGGAGCATGAGGCTCAAACCGAAACATTAAACTGCTACCTACCACCCGCATTACGTTAGCACCTATTTGCCTTGCGTATTCAATATGCTGGATCATTTCTTCGTACGCCTGCTCGTTGGCGCCACCTTCCAAACCATCCGGATGCCCCCAGGCATATACCCGGTCCATGTTAGAAGCATCCAAGTGACTTTTTATAAAAGCTAAGTAATCATCATTAAACTTAGGAATAAAACAGGATTCCAATGAAACCCCGTCAATCTGGAGTGTATTTATTTTTTTTAAGAAATTTTCAAAGCTAAGTTCTTTTTCGGGCTTTTGCTGGTTGGGGTAAACTTCACCAAAAAGTCGATGGTAACAATAACTATCAATGCCTACTTTCATACAATTTAGTTTTCGGTTTGTTATAGGTTTATTGGTATTTAAAATTTAATTTAAGTTGATCGACCTTATGGTATTGTTTTTATTATTTAGGCAATTTCACCTTGACGTCCATGTTTTAAGTAGCCGAATACCAATTACATTACTAGTTTCTTTCTACCATTTAAAAACCTCTTCCGATTCAATATTTATTCCCTTTTAGCATCCGAAGCAAAAACTAACAAATGAAAGGCAAAAGTTTTCAGCCCCGTTTCATTTATTTATCTTATACCTACATCCTTTCCAGGTTCCTAAAAGAATGTAGGTATCAATTCCATCGCTTCCATCAGACATGAACAAAACAGATCGACAAAAACTAAAATAGCCGGGTAATTAAGTCAGTGATTTAAATTAACTACTGTAGATATGTTATATAAATAAGGTTTATTAAGCCTGGTATTGGTTTACCTGATTGCTTCTTTTGAGTTCCTGGGTTCCGGCATTGGAGCTTTCCCATCGCTAAATAGTATAACATTTTACCTTTATTTAGTGGACGCGTTCCTTTGCTGTTTTTGATTAAGATAAATGTTAAACGAGCTGCAAAAAGAAGAATGACCAATAAAACTACCTGAACCTAAAACTTTTTAATCCTACATAATTTCCCGAACTATTTTAGTTAAATAAACAATTTAAAATTTAAAAATTTAAATTTAAAGTTATCTATTTTGATAGATTTTATCGGAATTGCAAAATTGTTCTGTCTCGATTTTGTTCCAAAATATTCCTTCTTTGGTATAATGAAATAAGATATAAAAGCAGTAAATTTAAATGGAACCTTACCTGAAAAGTTACGGAATAAATGTTTTTTAATTTAAATAATGAAAATACAGAAACAGAATTAGGGAGTAAAATTTTCTTATTTAATGGCAGAGAAAGGAATGTTTTGGATGCGGTAAAATCTCCAATCCTTGTAATCAAAATGCCACCACTCAACTTCAAAAACTGTAAATCCGTTGGCTTCCATTTTCGATCTTAATAAATCCCTCATTTTACGTTGTTCCTTGGTACCACCCATATAATTAGGATAGGATCGTTTGGTCATTTCATCGTATTCTCCCGGCATTTCGACTTGTTTTCCTGAAGCCAGATCATACAAACTCAAATCAACGGCACAACCCCTATTATGCCGGGATCCTTGTTTAGGGTTAGCCACAAATTTTTTGTACTGTTTAGGCGTAATATCCCAAAATAACTTAGTTACACTCCAGGGTCGATACCCGTCAAAGATTACCAATCCCAGGCCCAGTGGCTTTAACTCCTTATTTACCTTTACCAACGCTTCTGCGGCCGGACGCTGCAGAAAAGCCCTGGCTTCTGTATACACTGGCCGTCCTACAAAATTGTTGTTGGTGGCATACCTGATATCTAAATGCAAGGTAGAGTCTAGTTGAGTTAGCTCCACCAAATCCGTTTTTTTAAAACCACCTTTTTCCTGTGGGGGCCTGGAAATACAGCCAATAAAAATCAGAAAATATAAAAATAGTTTTACTCTCCAGAATACAAATTTATTTATCACCATAGCAGCCAAGTTAAATTTCAACTTTAAAATGTTAACCATCTAAATATCAAGATTTTAAGATTATAAAAACAAGCAGAATCAGGTATAATTTTAATAGTTTATCATTACCAATAGTAAAGGTTTTAATTACTAAATTTTCAATATTTTGAGGAGTTAATTTATAAAATTGCCTTTAAATAGCCTATAAATGGAATTTTTTTAATTATTAAATTGTACATATTACAATTACTTAATCATTCTGACAAGCTTCAGAGAGTTAGTTGGCCAATGAAAAGATTAATAGAAAATACCATTAAAAATATAAACGTAGAGAATTTAAGCAGAGAGGAAGCAAAAGATGCTTTGCATTATATTGGTTTACTACTTGATAACACCAATGATTTAGATAAGGAGGTAAAACTTTTAGATCTACAGCAAAAAATAATCGACTCCTTTATAAGAATCGACATGGAAGAGGTGAAGAAAGTAGTCGATAAAAATATTCTTAACAAAAACGATATATAGGAAAAAGGTTACTCTATTTTATGTATAGGTAATTACAGGTTTTTTAAACTATTTGTTTAAACGAATATTCCTTTTCTTCTAAAATTAGTTTAGCAATTACACAAGGGGTAAGGTGATTATGACCTTTCTTCTTTAATTTCGTTGTATACTACCAGCATAAAAAAGCCTGACTTACCTGTCAGGCTTTTTTATGCTATTGGAGAAATTTAATTATTTATTGCCGTACCGATAGCGGAAAAGTAACACTACTTATTTTATTCGCTTTGGTTAAGTTTATTCGTAAAGTTCCGTTTCCTGTTGCCCGGGTAGTCAGTGTAGGGGAAACTCCACCACTTATTGTAGCATCTATTCCTGATATCTGATAACTTACTACGTAATCCATTGTTACATTTGCCTTAGGATTTTTACTTTCATCTTCCAGGGTTATAGTACCTATATAAGTGGCATTGGCATCCACGGTTACAGTATTAGTGGCGGTTTGATTGTTTATGCCATTTGGGTCACTAAAAGTAGCAATGGCATCAAGTTTACCTTTGGGTGCTGCCAGTTCCAGATTTACTGTGGTTACTTTATCCTGATTGGGAACCGTACCAGAACCCCCGTTATCTTTTTTACAAGCTACTACCCCTAACCATACCCCCCCAAACAGGCAGCTTTTGACAAGATAAGACTTAATGATTTTCTTCATGCCGGTTTTAATTATAAACTGTTTTTCTTTACTGGTTATTCACCTTTAAAAATAGAAAGTACTTCATTTATTGTATAGTTATGAAGAATATTAATTAATACTTCCTCCTCGTATTATTATGCTCAAGCTCCAAGAGCTTAGGTACTACATTTGGTAAAGGTTAAATTACCTGTTACAAATATAAACTTTTCATATTATCTTTTAGAGAAGCAGGTAAAAACGTCTAGCCAAGTGAATAGAAAAGTTTAAGTTGGCCTGCTTTTCCAGGTGACAATGAACTAAATTAAAATACTCGCTATTTATATATGGCTTAGGTGATGCCACCAATTGAGAATCGAAATAATTTTGCTAATTTTTTAATTCGATATTATTAGTGTTTCCCAACTTTCTACCTTACCTATCATCGGCTTAAGCTAATATTTAAAATTGGCACCTAATAAATAAGCTTATTTTATGGTATGAATTACCTAATTGACAACTATAACCGGAAGCTTTTGCTCTCCAAGGACATAAAAAGTAAATCCTTTTAATTTGAGTTTTAACAAATGTTTTAGATTTCATTGTCAAATTATAGAAGAAACTAAAAATCTTAAATTAAAATTTTCAGCCTGTTTAAATTTAACCAGGCGTTTGGTTCTTAAGTAAAAGCTTAAAAAATATATTAAAGTTTCCATCCTAAGTTTGTTTAAAAGGCTTCTAAATAAAATTTAGCTTTTAAGCTTTTTTGATTTCACTTACACAACCAATAATTAATTTTTGAGTAAAATTTCTATTAAAGAAGTTTATTTATTAAAATAATAACAATCAACATTTTTGCTCGTTAACTAATTTTCTACTTTTGTGGCAACTTTAGATGCATATGAGCAATTTAGATTTTCCTGAGTTACAACAACTATTAGGTTTACCTTTTACCAAAGCCACTCGACTTGGGCAGATTCAATATTTTCATTTTGGTAAAGCCCAGGTTACTAACAGCAACGGATTAGTTCTGGATGTGGGTGCCTGGACACTGGAGGTTTCTTGCATGTGGGAAATTCAAAAAGCGGGTACAGTAGCTATTGCTTACCAGGAGGTGGAGTTGCCCCGGGAATTTCAAGCATTACCTAATCCTGCTTTCAATCCTCAGGTACCCGGCAGCACGTTACGGGACCGCAAATTACAGGAACTGATTCAAAAGCCGGAGTTAAAAGTTTTAAAAGCTTCCGCATCTGCCGCAGGTGTTTTGGAAATTGAGCTAGAAGAAAATACAAATTTACTTATTAATCCAGGTCAGGGAATTTTAGAAAGCGAGCCTTTTTACTGGAGCTTATTCAGTAATATAAAACCCAAAGAGACCGTTAGCGCCGGAGTAAATGGCTTAGTAAAACAATAAAAAGAAAGCACAAATATAACGCTTAAAAGAAGCAGGACTACATTCTAATTTATAAGAAGCCATCCAAACCATTAAGTTGGTTTATAATTTTTAAGTATTTAAATAAGATTTCACGTGAATAAAAGATTATTGCCGCTGGCCTTAGGTGGATTAGGCATAGGCACAACTGAATTTGTCATGATGGGGCTGCTACCCGACATTGCCAGTGATTTTAATATATCCATCCCTACCGCCGGTTATATGATTTCGGCCTATGCCCTTGGAGTAGTTATTGGAGCACCTTTATTAGTAGCTGCCAGCAGCAGAATGGCACCCAAAAACATTCTGATTGGCCTCATGTTAATGTTTACCGTTTTTAACGTTCTATCGGCTTTTGCCCCTAGCCACACAACCTTATTTCTGGCCCGGTTATTTGCGGGGTTACCGCACGGTGCTTTCTTTGGCGTAGGTTCGGTGGTGGCCAGCCGCCTGGCGGATAAAGGAAAAGAAGCGCAAGCCATTTCTAAAATGTTTGCCGGGCTAACCATTGCAAATCTCCTTACTGTACCTCTGGGTACTTATATAGGTCATCATTATTCGTGGCGGTATACTTTTGGCAGTATTGGCCTGATTGGTTTATTAACCCTAGCCGCCTTATACTTCCTGCTGCCTGCCCTGCCTAAAACTAACAATGGCAGCATTAAGTCGGAGTTGAAAGTTTTTGCCCGTCTGGAGCCGTGGCTTATATTTTTGATAACTGCCATTGGCACCGGAGGCTTATTTTGCTGGATCAGTTATATTGCTCCGCTCATGATTAAGGTATCCAACTTTGATCCGGCTACCGTGCCATATATTATGATGGTTGCAGGTTTGGGTATGGTTGTGGGTAATTTTGTGGGTGGCAAATTGGCCGACCATTTAAAACCATTGAATGCTTGCGTTGTCTTGCTGATAGCCATGGCTGTTACCTTGGTTCTGATTTACTTTGTTTCCTCAAATCAAAATCTGTCATTAATAATGACTTTCATTGCTGGTAGTTGTGCGCTGGCTATTGCCGCTCCTATTCAAATACTGATGATTCAGATGACGAAAGGGGCCGAAATGTTGGGTGCCTCTGTTACACAGGCAGGATTTAATATAGGGAATGCCCTGGGTGCTTTCTTAGGAGGTTTACCGCTGGCGGCTGGGTTTGGTTATTCCTCTCCCGTTTTAGTTGGCGTTATTATGGCCATTTTTGGGGCAGGCTTTGCTTGGGTTCTGGTTATCCGGGAAAAAGCTCCGCAAGAAGAGCCCCTTACTGAATTTGAAGTAAGTGGTCATAAATTTTTATAAACCATAACTTCTTTTACACCTGATCACCTTAATAAAGATGGTGGTCAGGTGTAAAATATAAATACACCAGCCCTACTTTACTTCCTTTAAAATCCCCAAAAGCTTTTTTCTTCCATAACCTAAACTTTTTAGCTCAAACTTCCCTATCCCTTTAGGTTGCATAAGGTAACCAAACTTTTCTTTTAGAATTTAAGTTAAAAAGGTATTTGGTAAGCCTATGTTTGTATTCTATATTATCTTTTCCTGTCTTTTTGCATTTTTTCTTCCTGCTGAATTAAAAAAACAGGAAGGCCCGGAAGCAGATATTCTAATTAAGAATGGCCGGATTATTGATGGTACCGGAAACTCCTGGTTTTACGGAGATGTAGCCATCAAAGGCGATCAGATTCTGGCGGTAAGCACTTCCTTAAATATGCGGGCAAAAAAAATAATAGATGCCCAGAAAAAAGTTATTGCCCCGGGCTTTATAGATGTACATACGCATATTGAGGGTGATGAGAAAACCAGTCCTAAAGCCGAAAATTTTATATACGACGGGGTTACCTCCATTATTACCGGCAATTGCGGTTTATCTAATACGGATATGCAAAAGTACTTCCGGCACCTGGACAGTTTAAAGGTTTCGGTAAATATTGGCAGCTTCATTGGCCATAATGATGTCCGGAAAGCAGTCATGCAAATGGCTAACCGAAAACCTACTCCAGAGGAATTACAAGCAATGGAAAACTTGGTGGAGAAAGCCATGTTAGAAGGCGCCGTAGGTTTTTCTACGGGGTTAATTTATACTCCAGGCACCTATGCCAACACATCAGAAGTGGTTTCGCTGGCCAAGGTTACCGCCAAATACCAGGGGGTTTATACTTCCCACATTCGCAATGAAACAAATAAAATTTTTGAAGCCATTGACGAAGCGTTGAACATTGGCCGAAAAACAGGTATGCCGGTACAGGTGTCGCATTTTAAAATTGGCAAGCCTAACTGGAACCGGTCTAATGAAACCTTGGCGATGATTATTAAGGCCCGTGAAGAAGGTATGGAAGTAACCATAGACCAATATCCTTACACCGCCAGCAGTACCACTATTTATACTTTAATTCCTTCCTGGGCTTTAGCGGGAGGTCAGGACAGTATCTCTTATCGGTTTCGGAAACCTGCCATTCGGAAAAAAATTATAGCCGAAATGGTTAACGATATGAAGCGACGCCAGCGTACTGATTTTAGTTATGTGGTAGTGGCTCATTTTGAGCCAAATACAGCTTATAACGGCAAAAATATTTCGCAGATAAACACCCTGCTAAACCGCCCCAAGACCATTCCGGCTGAAATTGAAACTATTTTGGATTTAGCTGAGAAAGCTAGTGCGCAAATGGTGTTTCACAGCATGAATGAAGCCGATGTAGAATATATCATGAAATATCCGTTTACCATGATTACGTCCGATGGGGGTATTAGGGAGTTTGGTAAAGGCGTACCGCATCCGCGTAGTTACGGCACCAATGCCCGGGTTTTGGGGCATTATGTAAGGGATCGTAAAATTATTGGACTGGAAGATGCCGTCAGACGTATGACTTCGCTTCCGGCCCAGAAATTTAATTTAATTGACCGGGGATTATTGAAGAAGGGCATGATAGCCGATATTGTAGTATTTGATCCTAAAACTATTAAAGATTTAAGTACTTTTGAGAAGCCCCATGCCTACTCTCAAGGGGTGAAGTATGTGCTGGTAAATGGTAAATTAACCTTAGAGGAAGGTAAACATAATGGTGTACGGAACGGTACCATCCTTTATGGACCAGGATATCAAAAAAACAAATAGAGATTTAATTCTTAAATACCACTGAAAATTAGTCTTACTGGCGGGAGGAAATTTGCTTTTTCTTATTTCTTAATCAACCTTCCTCCCCATTTTAACTAATATTCTTATAAAGCTAACCATTCATGATAGGTTATATCAACCTTAGCTATATCTAAATCCTTGAATCAGCCGTATTTGTGGCAAAAGAGAAGAAGAATTGGTTAAGCATGAAAAAACAATTTCCTTTTAAGCACCAAATCCTACTAGTCAGTTATAGTTTTTTATTAGCTTTTTTAGGGCTGGCTTGTTCTAATGAAAAGAAAGCGGAGCAAAATTCAGCTGAGACTAATGTAATTACAAAACAAACAAACGAATCAGATGCGACTGCGCCAGATTCCAGCAATGAAGAAGTAGAACCGGCGCCACCCAAGCAGGAAGTAGCTCGCATGAGGGAATATACCACCTCGCGGAAGTATGTTTCTTTTTCTGCACAAAGCCTGGAGGCCTGGCAGAAGGCTGTACCTGAAATTGAGGATATAAAAGTTACCTCTACCAAAGATGGTAAACAGGAACCAGCATTATTCTATAATTCGGGGAGCGAAAAAAAGAAACCACTTTTAGTGGTTTTGCACAGTTGGAGCGATGAATATTTACAACAAGCGAGTATTCCTTTTTGTTTGTGGTCTAAAAAGTATGATTGGGTATTTATACAACCCAATTACCGGGGCATATTTGAAAAACCGAAAGCCATGGGTTCAGAATTGGCTGTTCAGGATATTGTGGACGCCGTAAATTATGCCAAACAAAATGCCAATATAGATGCTAGTCGGATTTACGTTACCGGTGCCTCAGGTGGCGGCATGGCCTCTTTATTGGTTGCCAGTCAGCACCCCGAAATATGGGCCGGTGTGGCAGCCTGGGTGCCAGTGGTGGATATTCTGGATTGGTATAAATACAACGCCAAGTTCCCGAGCCGGAAATACCGGAAACAAATTGTAGCAGCGGCCGGTGGCGACCCTACCCAAAGTGATAAGGCAGCCGAAGAAACTAAAAAACGTAGCCCGATCAGTCACTTAAACCAGAATATACAAGTACCTATTTACATTGCTCATGGTATCAAAGATATATTGGTACCACCCAATCATGCTTTGCGGGCTTATAACCTTTTAGCCAACAAAGCCGATCAATTCACCGAAGAAGAAATATCATATATAGTAAAAAAACAATCGGTACCAACTAACCTTAAAAGCTTTAATAACACCTCCTTTTTTGGCTCTCCGGATCCAAAAGTGCACCTGGTTAAGGAGTCAGCAAATGTTAAACTGGTTTTATTTGAAGGAGTACATGATTTGGTATATAATCCAACTCTCCTTTGGCTTAACGAACAGCAAAAACGCTGATAACTGAGTAAGACTATAATACAGGTTGTTTGTTTTAATCTGTAATCAAAAATCCTGTATCTGGCTTCAATCACATCTAGGAATTTCGCCAATGACAAGAATCAAATTTTATAATTTTAAAAAATGAAAAGGCAAGCATCTCGAAAATGGTGGGAGGTATCATTTAGCAATAGGAAGCCAAAAACAAGGGGAGTTTCTGCTTATTTTTCTTCGGCCAATTCCTATGCGTAAAGATTACCAGCAGATTAATGTAATAAAAGGATTTGCTATTATCTCTGTAATAATATTGCATTCCATAGACCAGAAAGCTCTTTTAAAAACTTATTCCATCTTACATATCTGGCAGGCTGTACCACTTTTTATTATTATAATGGGTTTAAATGCCGGCATGTCTATTGCTACTAAACAGCCCCGGCTGCCTGAATTATATACAAAAACCTACTTTCGTAAGAAGTTCGATCGGATACTATTTCCATTTATTCTCGTTTTTATTGGATCTATTTTATTGGGGTATAGCTGGTACTGGGTAATAGGCAACAACAAAATCGATTTCAGGCTTTCGAATTTGATGGGGGTTTTACCAGTGGCCGGACCAGGCAATTATTTTATAACCCTGACTTTCCAGTCTATCCTGTTATTGCCCTTAATTAAATATGGATTTAAATACCAACCTTTTTTTACCCTTATTTCGCTTGTACTTCTGGAAGTAGCTTTTTTACTCATCAGCGACAATCTTAAATTATTTACCCGAAATAATTATTTATACAGTGCCGCTTTTCCGCGTTACTTTTCAGCTATTGCCTTTGGCCTGGTTTTATCGAAATTAGTATTTCGGCCGGCCAGGGCTACTAAAATTATACTTATAACTAGTATTGCACTAATAAGTATAGTTTACCTTATAGAAATTTTATATGGAGATTTGGTAATTCCGCATATTAAAGAAGAATGGAAAACGCAAAACATTTTAACCTTTAGCTATGCCGCTTTTCTGATTTTGATTTTATTTAAAGCCTTACCCGACCATTCTGAAAATAAGCTTTTAGCCTTTTTAGCCAGTATGGGTAAATCATCTTACCACATTTTCTTATTCCAGATAGTATATTTTGGTTTAATAAATGAAAAACATCACCTACCTCTGAATTTACTTATTTGCCTGCTGGCAGGCTTCCTTTTCTGCCGGTATGAAAAATCCCTCTTTAATGTGTTTTTCCCTCCCAAAGAAACCAAACCTGCTTCGTAAGATTCAAGTTATTTTATAGGTATACGCTCTATCGCGATTTTTCGTAATTCTGAAAATAACAGGAACAAATTCTCAATTAAATTAATAGGTTTCGTAAGGGCTGTCGGATTTAACCACTTGGGCTTGCAATTGGCTGGTTGGGGTATAAGCGTTCTTGTATTCTCCAATTTGTGCCCGGTATTGTAAAAATTTACGGAATTCTACTATTCCGATAACTAATCCTACCGGAACAAAAACAGTTCCTACCTAAACATAAAAGTTTTCTTTGAAAAAATTCATCAGGGAAAATCCAGCTAAAACTAGAGCCATAGCCGTTCGGATGTATGCCAAAAAAGTTCGTTCAATGGCCATTCTGGTTTGTTCAATAGCTAGGCTATCCCTGATTTCTTTATTCTCTTTTTCAGTTACTTTTATTTCTTGCTGAGTGGCATCTTTTTCAATATTTTCTATCTTTTTCCGTTTTAGGTAATTTTATACGGCAAAAGCATAGAACCTTCCTTCATTAGGCCAATCTTTCAGTTTTAGAGCAATAATTTAAAAATGTAAACCAGCTGGCGAAAAGAATATTTATAAAACCTTACATTAATGTAATAACTACTTATTTCCGAACATTAAGCGCAAACTGAATGGCTTTTTTTACCTCCTCAGCATAAAGCGGAACATTATTTAATGCAGCATCACTGTTTGCCGACAAATTTGAAAAACTGGTTTTTAAGGATTCTTTTGCGCTTTCATCAAAATCAGTAGCCAGATTAAAATATTGGTACTGGTTGTACTTTTGCAACACAGCTAAAATCAATTTACATTCCTCGTAATTACCTTCTTGTTGGTATTGATTTATGAGGTAGTAAAGGGTTACATAACCATACTGCAATAAACTGGATGAATATAAATTAATCCTGATGCTTTGCTCAGGATTATACGATTGAGTTAAGGTTTCCACGGTACTTAAAATAATTCTACTTCACAATTCTTCCTTATATAAAGGAAATTAGCCATCTTACAAGAATTTACAAAATGCAAAAGCCACACGTTTACGTTATTTTACTGAAGGCAGGAACCACTGGTAAGTGAAAAATCGGCGCTTTTCGTTAAAATACTGGTTGCAATCATTTAATCTAACGGTAAAGAACGCAATTTATTTTGATCTTATCAAGCCCTTTCTTCTTTTACCAAATTCTACTTATTAAAAAAATTATAAATCATGTGTATTTACCAAATTTACAAATTCTTTATAAAATACTAATACACAAATCTCCTTAAAATTAAAAGCTATTTTCATACATGGTGTCATAGTCAGATTTTTTTAATTATACCTATCTTTTAACGTATTGTAGACTATTGATTTTTAATTCAATTTAAAACCTATTTTTTGGTTCTGATTACTTTAGTAAGCGGGTTTTTCCAATCATCCAATACTAAAAAGCCCATTTCCTGGATTGTTATTGGTGATTCCTTTACCTATTTAAATGATCATTTGGATGAAATTGGGAACCGAGTTACTAGTGGGTATATGACGAAGGTAGTAAAGAAATAACCGGAAATAAAATACATAAATAAAAGGGTATAATGGTTGGACAGCGGGAGGTATTGCAAAAGAAATTAAAAATTTAAGTTTAATAAAAGTAGATTTATATTCCGTTTTTTTAGGCACCAATGATTGGTGGCAAGGTCGGCCATTTGGTTCCATAGATGATTATTTACATAACACCGGTAATCACACCTTTTTTGGATCTTACCGCATCTTTATAAATAAAATCCGGGGCTTAAACAAAAACGCTAAAATTATACTTATTAAAGGGTATGCCATTATCTGAAGGATAAACTAAAATAAGTGATTAAAATTGAATTAAAGTTAAAAAGTAAATAAATATTCTTTATTAAAAAGAATGCCACACGATCTCCCCTGGCTAAACAAATTTATTTTAAAATGTTATAATACTATAGGACTACCTAAGTCCTTCCTATCTTTACCTTATTTGAAGTGGCTACTGGCTTTCCATATCAAATTATTTAAATTTTGTAGAGGGTAACCTGTTTACTAAAATATCAGCAATATCGTCCCCGGTTTCTTTGTTCTTATCAATTTCCAGAATACGGGTTTTACAACCAACTTCTTTTAAGATAGCCTGCATCCGTAAGGCTCCTTCCCTCCCGGTTTGGTGCATATCTGGCATAATCATCACCTTCCGGCCTTCCAAAACTGTTGCCCGTTCCTTCTTTAAACTTACCGCCCCTCCGGTTGCCATCCAAATAAAGTCCGGGTAATGTACATGGCCAATAATAGCAGACTTTTCACTTTCCACCATTACTACTTTAGCAGTTGGAGCATAAGTAGCCAATTGAAACTCACCGTACAAACAATACTCATACCCACCATCGTTCTTAAAAATAAGTGGACTTGGTTTGCTCCGGTACTCATTTTCTAAGCTTTTTACCCGGTGCCCATCCAGTTTATAATATATTCGCTTTGGTTTACGGTAATTTCCCTGATAATCCTGATACCAAAATATTGTACCTCCTTCTCTGGTTGTACCAATAGAAAAGTACTGTAGTAAGTAATCAGCCGTGGTTGGATATTTTTCCTGAAGCCAAAGAGCAAAATTATTTATCTGGTAACTTTTAAGGGTCTTTTTTACTAAATCTGTTTCTATGAACCTAAGAGCTTTCTTAGGAATAGGTTCCAGCAGAATGTTTGTTGTAGACTCTTTTGCAAGGGTGTTGGGAAAGAAATTATTACCGCAACTATGACAATGGCCATAAGCTGGAGCCGGTTGCCCATCCAGAATGATAGGTGAAAATTTACCGTCTTTATTGCTTTTACCACAAGGGCAATTTGGTGCTACCTTGTACCTATTTGATTCGACAAATTTAAAATTCATTATAAAATAAAGAGTAGAAATTTACAGAATAATAATTAATCCGCCACTACTTCTTTCTGATTTTAATTGGTTAAAAACCTAACTTTTTTAGTAAAAAAAGGTATTTCATCGCTTTACCGACAGCTGTCCTACTTATATTTTATACTAACTTCCAGCACAAGGATTCTTGCAGAATTTACCTTTTTTCGAGTTGTAACTTAACCCTTTATTAAATTTTTATTTGGATAACCACCTGCTTTATGATTCTTTATTATCATAAAATGCTTTTATTTTTGGTAACTATTTAACAGGCACAGGTGCCATAAAATAGTTACCAACTTTTTAATAAACAAAAAAACCACAGGCATAGAAATTTGTGGCTTTTTACTTTATCTAGGAGTAGTTAAACCTCCTGTGTTCCTGTTATATCTTTGAATTTTTCCTTTGCCTGGTTTACCATATTGTCACCGATGGTTACATGGTCTGTGTCCATGGTATCACCTTTAGGGACTTCAAATTGCAGCTTCTCTGCATAGGGCGCAGGACGGTTCATTACAAAAGCGGCTGTTTGCTCTGAATACTTTTCTCTTGCCTGTTCAGCGGTTAACTTTCCCATTACAATTTCGTGCATGAGGTTAAGAGCAAGAATATTGGCGGCCTCCATGTCACATCGGGCTGATACTTCTCCTTTCGTGCGTTCTACTATTACACTACCATCAAACCTGGCCAGTTCCGTAAACATTTCAATGGGTACTTGATAGTCTATTACCTGCTCAAGAGTATCAGAATGAGGCTGCGGGAAGTTGTGTGGTATCTCATCCCGGTAAACAATAGTCCGTTTCCAGGCGCCGTTGTTATACCAAATCAACCGGCTGGGAATAGCTTCGTTAGGCGGACCATATTTCTGCACCATCTGCTCCACAGATTTTTTTGACATGGCCGGCCAGTCTTTGGTGAGGGCATGAATAGTATCCATGTCAACATAGGAAGGCGTGGACTGCTCGCCTGCTTCCCCAACCGTCTGTGTTTTAATATTACTCATCATGCCCGTTGCAGCAGTTTTTAACCTTTCCAGCGGGTTCTCAATTGGATCCTTTTCATTCATAGCTTGTATGTTAAAAATGTTTCGTCCAATTTAAAAGAAGCAGGTCATGGACGCTAAAATTTAAACGGTTGGAGTTCCTCTATGGTTTAAGGAAAAGCTTTATGTTTCAAGCCCTTACTAAAATTACAAGCTTACATTCAAAATCAATTACATTTATAGCCTTTAAGGGTGAGCAGTTTTTATAAATAAGCATTTATTTATGTATCTACCATTATTTAGTTGCTGCTGTTAAAAATATGAAAGTTAATTACTGAACAATTCAAGGTTTATTATTTAAGCTCTGTTGAATAAATATTTGCTTTTTTACCTGACGGGTTTTTAAAGAATTCAAAATACCAAACTTCTTGTTCTTGGTATCCAGTAAAAGCCGGTAGTTTAAGAAAAGCTTATTGCCAGTCATGCCACCTATACCCATTTGCACCATCTGTTGTACCTGTGCATTGCTGGCCCCTTCTATATAGGTTACCCTGTTTATTGGTATATGCCGGAAAGCCATCTCCAAGCTATCTGATGTTGCGGTTGTATGGGCTTCTAAAGTATTTTGCCAGGATTTAACCTGATATTGTTTTGGTATACCCAGTGGGGATGCCAGCAGGCTATAGGTCTTTTTATCGGTTAATAATTCAAAAGCACTTGAACCTGTATCAAAGAAAAGCATTGTTTTTTTCCCTCTTACCGTTGCTGGTAATAAAACGCTTCTGCCCATATAAATAAAATCAGTTAATTGAGTTAATAGTACGTTAGCCGGAAGCTCTGATGCAGAGGTAATTTCTTGTTTGGGGTAATCGATTACCATTACTCTGCCGTCTATGAAGTCCGCGCCTATGGTTCCAATAATTGTTTTTTCATCCGCTGCATGCCTACTAGCTTTTAGGCCTCCCATTTGCCTGACCTGTATCTCCTTGGCAAAAACCGGCATCCTGCCAACAGTAAAGGTGTAGTTTTTCATAATAGTGGCGGTATCCACTAGTGGTATGGCATGGGGAAATTCAGTGCTAACCTCTTTTAATTTGGAGCTATAAAACATAGAGTAAGGCGATCCCAAATCAAATTGCATGTAAAATTGCTTGGGGCAGTTGGGTAGTTTTACAGGCAGTAACAGGGCGGCATGCGGTTCCCATTCGGTTTGCATGGAATCCCCCTGCCACTGAAAATTTATGGTATAAGTTTTTGAGGGAAAAATTAACTGATTTTCCGGAAGAGTTGCCAGTGCCTGGGCATTGCCTGTTGTTTTAATAAGACCTGTTACAAGAAGGATTATCAGAAAAGCCTTTTTCACTAAAGTTGTCATGGGTTGTCTCGTATTATTTCCATGCAAACCTATTCAAACAGGCACTTATCTGAGTCGTCGTTTATGCGACATTAACCTGACATTCTTAATTATTCAATTGTATAAAAGGCCTTTTTAGAAGAAAACCTCATTTTTACTGCGAATAAGGGTAAAAGAAATAATAAGTGCATTTAACCCGTACATCACAAAAAAAGGAAACAAGTAATTAACCTGAATAGATTTACCAAAATAAACCTTGCTCAAAATATTATAGAGCAGGGTACCCAAAAGCAGCAGGTTTAGCGCAATTACCCAATAAACCTGAACCCTGATTACTTTTCTGGCAAATACCAGGATTTTCAGATTTTGCTCTTTTCTTTTCTTCAGCAGGTAAATAGGTAGGATAAAATGTACAAAAGGCAAAATCAGGTAACTAAAGCAGGAAAGACAAAGAAGTTGCAGAAAATTAATCGCTTCTTCCTGCTTGTAGCTTAATTGATCAATTTCTAATATGGTGGCAGTATCAATTGGATTTGGTTCAGCTGTTTGTAGGTCCTCAAAATTAATATCAAGGGCAGCGGCAATGGCTTTTAAAGTAAAAGGTCGCGGAGTGGATTCACCACTTTCTATTCGTTGGATTGTCCGTACAGTAAGGTTGGTGATTTCAGCTAACTCCTCCTGTGTAAGCCCTTTTTTCTTTCTCGCAGCAACGACATTTTGGGATAGGTGCATTTTAAAAATTGTATATTCAGTAACCAAATCCACCTAACGAGTTCTGGCTAAAAAGTGCTTAAGAAATTTGCAGGTATGTTTATTCGGAGAAATCACAGTGCGATAAATATTAATTTAAAGTAAACTGTAAAGAAATAGCAGGCAAAAAGGACTTGCTTGGTCCGGTATATCGAAAAGTAGGAATACTTAAAAAATTAAAATGAGCGGAAGCATCTAAGGCCTTTTGTTTGTTTCTGGCAGACGCCTTGGATAAAGCAACACCACCTGCTATACAACCAGCACCAAGGGCAACTGGTACTATGGGGAATGGAGGCCCGGAAGTCCCTCCTCCTGCTGAGCTCACTACACTTACTAAGCCTCCCACTAAGCCTATGGTACAGCCAAGCACCACCAGTAGTACCGAACCTTGTTTTTGATTCTCGCTTTTTCTCAAATAGGCTTCACGGGTTAATTGTGGTAAAGAATTAACTTGTTGCGCCCATGCACCTTCTCGTACCAAGAAAAGTAAAGCCATTCCTATAACAATTTTTTTCATGAACTTTCTTTTCGCCCTTACTTGATAAATTTAAAATAACCTCTAATTGTTGAATTCAATTTTTATAAACCGCTAAGGCTCTCAGGTAAAAAGAACTTTAAACCCTAAAAGTGTTGTTGTTGTTAATATTATTAATTTACTACTGGATAACCTAGGAGATATAATTTTTTAGCTTTGCCTGTAATTATTCCCTTTTCCCATCTGTATTCGTCAGAATGCAATCCTTCAAGCAATAGGTCTAAATCCTTTAAAGTGTACGTTCGGACATTGGAAACTGCTCCATCCCAGGCAAACAATATTGGTATAATTGGTATCAGGTAGGTAAATACAATTTGCTTCCACGTCAATGGCCTTACAAAAGGAGTAATAAGAAGTGCCATAAATATATTCAAAGGCAAGGCAATCCACCACAAAAAGGTTGGCAAACTATTATCGCTTATTTCAAAAATACAAATAGGTTGTTTCCGTTCTTTTGTATCTTTTAAAATTTTTCTTGCCATGTCGGGTTTCATGTGATGAAAACAACATATCATTGTCCGTAAACCTATTAAATGGGAAGGCACGTTTGCTGCATCTATTGAATTAGTTTCATAAAATATATCCGATCTTCCTTGCTGATTTATTTGGTTGGCTAGTTCTCTATTAGGGTATAAATCTGTTAAAGTAAGGGTTAAATCCTTTAAATGGTATTCCTTTTTTAAATTTTCAGCGACAGCTAGCATAGCACCTCCACTGCCTGAACATAGATCAATAATAGTAGGTATGCTTGAATAGCTGATGGCTTTATTCACCAAATTTGCTAATTCCTTAGTTGTCCCTAACAATTGATGCATCACCACAATGAGCCTCGTAACACTAATTCTAAGCCAATCCGGAAACCATGGTAAATCTTCAAATTCAAACAAATGGATTCTTTTCATTTTATATTAGTTACAACGGTTTGGCTATAGGTGTTTTTGCATTAAAGCTTTTGTTAGGGACAGGCAATTTTATTTCATAAGAAGGTAGTAAATAAAACTGCCACAAACATTAATAATATTATGAGCAACAATACACGGTAAGACAGAACCTGTTTTAGCCCTCAACCATGCTAATGCGACTGCTGCAATTGAGGTAGATGTAAAGATTAAAACTGCCTCCATTCCCGACGATTGAAGAATATGCAGGACGCCAAAAGGCAAGGCCTGTAAAATTATTAAAAGCCAAATCCCTTTGCTTGAGATATTATGTTGTTTCGCGTAGTATAGCATAAAACCGAATACCAATCCTCTTAATCCTAGTTCTTCACCTAATCCAGGCATGGTGGCCTCATACAGGTAGTACTCCAGGCTGCCAAGTTCAGCAGGCTCATCTCCCATCATTCTCGCAATTACAGAAACAGTTATTACAAATAAGGCTGTGACCATAGACATCAAAATCCATTCTCTATTTTTAGGGATTAATAATCCCATTAATTCTTTTGGTTTTTCAAAAAAGCTGGCAAAAATTAGTATAACTATACTACTTATTATATGCTGTCCCCACCCCATTTGAAGCTTCAACCCTAAAGCTTTTTGAATGATTGTGCCTGCTACAACTGAAGAAAAATAAACTACAAATGAGATTATGGCCCAAAGAAATGGTATTCTTCTTGAAATGGTTAATGACTCTACCCCTGTCCAACCTTTAATCATGTTTTTTAAATATTATTGCATCAAAGGGATTGGTTCGTTTATGCAATGTTGCTTTTAATTTTCGGAATTAATTATTGCTCAATTCCTACTATCCCAATATATTTTGCATTTTTAAATAACTCATTGCATACCAGCTCATTCCCACTTCCACACACTGTTTTACCATTACAATCAATAGGGTTACTTGCGATATCAGCACAATGATTTCCTAATACAAAGTATTGCTTGTTTTGGTATTGGTACAAACTTACAAAGTTCTTACAGCCAATTTCTCCTCCTTTGTAACTGACCATTTTATTTTGTTCCAGGTATGTTTCCATACAATCCATAATGCAGGTAACTTCTTCTTTTTTATCGCAGCCGAAGCTTACAAATAAAAAGATAATTAGTAAGAAGTAACTGCCAAGTTTAGTTATCATAATCAATGAAAAAGCATAAATCAGTTTATTCGCTTTACTCATAACAGCCTCGTGTAAGGGACGGCAAAAACTTATGTTTGTGTCTTTTTGGAGTAGTTAAGGTTATTTACCTGTTCCGAATCTTAATAAAACTGAACAAAAAATAAGCTCCCTTATAAAACTGCTATACAGATCGCCTTCATTTCAAACCTTGATTGATCCTATTATTCAGGAGCCACTAAATAAATAATAAAAAAATCAACGAGTGACAAAACTATTACAATTCCAACTGTCCAAAAGAAATATTTTAAATTTTTTGTTTTCCAATCCTGTTCCTGTTTTACAAGTTCTTTAAATATGAACCAGAAAACTATCCCTATTCCATTAAGTATGGTTAAAACTTTCAATAAAGTTAATAGAGCAAAAATCGTATTTCTCATTATTACCTTAAGAGTAACCAGCACAGGTGCTTTAAAAAATTAGGAGCGGGTTGTGCTTATTATCCCATACAAATAGGGCAGCCTTTAATTATAATGAATTTTTTCAGAAAGTTCTAAATTGCTTTGAGGCAGATCAGGCATTTATTTTTCTCCTGGCCCGGCGTACAACAGCGCCAGGAGAAGTGTAATTGATTTCGGTTCCTTCTGCTACTGATCTTCAGTTTTAATTTTCTGTCTCTCAGAGGTAGCGAAGAGAAATATTTATTTATGGCCGTGCCTAATCTATGGAAGTTACAGGCCTTTCCTTTTTCCTAAGTTCGTCTACAATGCAGTCAACAGCAGCTGAAAATGTAGGGCAGACATCTTTTTCAGGGATTAATTCTGGGATTATGCCGCCATCCCTCAGCATTTTCTCCGGCTGTTTTAAAAGACCCGTCAGAACCACTTTGATTTTCCTTTCTTTCATGGTCAGCAGCGTTTCCTGCAGGGAGTATAATCCTGTCTGGTCAATAAAAGGAACTTCCTCCATACGGAAAACAGCGTGGCTTACATCAACTACTCCTTCTGCCATCTTTTGTAACCCAGATGCAAAACCAAAAAATAAAGGCCCCTCGATGTGCTTAACCAGAACATTTCCTTCTAACTCAACTGGCATGTTCCTGTTTTGCCAGTGCAGTCCATTATCGTACGTGGCCAGTGGTTCTATCCGAGTCCGCTCGCCAATAGCATCACTCATCTTTTTCATGAAGAAAAGCGCCGCCATCACCATTCCTACCCCTACTGCTGTAAGCAAATCCAAGAAAACAGTTACCAGTAACACCACAATCATAATAGCTGCATCGGTGCGCGGAACCACCCGAATATGTTTGATTCCACGGGTATCGAGAATTCCAATACCTACTGTAATGAGTAAGCCTGCCAATACTGCCTTAGGAATTAAAGCCGCATAAGAGCCGATAGCCAACAGAATAACCGCAAGGGTAGCCGCATGGATAATGCCCGACCACCTTGACGTTCCGCCCGACCGAATATTAACTAGCGTGCGCATAGTGGCGCCGGCACCGGGTAACCCACCAAAAATTCCGGCAACCGAATTGCCTATGCCTTGCCCAATCAGTTCACGGTTACTGTCGTGCCGCGTCTTGGTCACGTTATCAGCTACAACCGACGTAAGCAAGGAATCGATGGCACCCAATGCAGCCAATGTAATGGCTACGCGAATTATTTGTCCGTAAAAATTGGCATCAATTGTAAAAATGCTACCAATTTGCATTTCAGGAAGCCCCGAAGGGATGGTACCGATCACTTCGACGTCTTTCTGAAGCACAACAGACAAAATAGTTACACCAACAAGTGCTACCAGCGTACCCGGAACTGTTTTCGTAATACGGGGAAACAGGTAAACAATCACTACCGTCAGTATTGCATAAAGCAATGCCCAAACGTTGATATCTGAAAATGCAGGCCCAATCTGTCGGACCACCTCAAAAGTGGTGGGTGGTGATGGCTGGCCTATAGCCGGGAAAAGCTGCAGCAGGATAATGATCACCCCAATACCACTCATAAAGCCCGAAATTACCGGGTAGGGAATAAAGCGAATCAATTCGCCAAGTCTTACTACGCCCATAAGCGCCTGTATAATACCGGCGAGTAGGAAAGTGGCGATGATAGCCCCAATTACGTTTTCAAGACTTCCGCCAATTTGGATAAAACCTGCAATGGCAGCAGTTGCAACAACAGTCATCGGGCCGGTAGGGCCGCTTATTTGGGTATAGGTACCACCCAGAAGTGCGGAAAACAATCCCAGAATAATTGCGCCATAAAGACCTGCAGCAGCGCCTAACCCTGACTGAAGTCCAAACGCAAGTGCAAGCGGTAGTGCCACAATACCGGCTGTAAGTCCTCCAAAAAAATCACCTTTGGTAAATGTAAATCCTTTCATAGTTTCGTAGTTTGGGGCTAGCAGGCAAGCCCACCACCCAGTGCGTAGAGAATAAAAATGCAACCGGTCATTTGCCGGGAATCCACCACATTCAGGACTTGCTTCGGTGGCGGAATTTGTTAAACGTCCGACATTAACAATAGTTAATTGTTAGTACCCATGTTGATACTAAACTAATTTGGTTGTTTTTAGCAAAGGATTGAATAACTATTGGGATGATTTGTAGCGAACAGTTTATTTGGTGTCCCGCAATAGCAGGGTTAAAGTAAAATAAGTGGGAAGTTTAAAACTTAGTTTGGCGCCTCTGGGCAGAGGCAAATTTGATTATAAAATTGCAACCAATTTTCTCTTCTTTTTCTTTTAATTGAGTTGTTTTCAAGGAAGAAGCCTGAAATACTAATAAACTTTTATTTACAATGTTAGTGCTTCAATATTGTTTTAATTGTATTTAATCAAAAATCCCATTCTTTTCAGTCAGGATAATCGGTTGTCCATCTGTTACAACAATAGTATGCTCATGTTGTGCCATGAAGCCCCCTTTATTCCCTACCATTGTCCAACCATCATTTAAGGTTTCAGCATAAGTAGATGTTGTGGAAATAAAAGTTTCCACTGCAACTACCGAATTCTTTTTGAATCTTTTGAAATTAAATCTATCCTTAAAATTGGCAATTTCTGATGGCTCTTCGTGCAAGCTTCTGCCAATTTCGTGTCCCGTAAGATTTTTTATTACCTTGTATCCACGCTTTTTTGCTTCTGTTTCAATTAAATATCCAATTTCAGAAATAAGAATACCTCCTTTTATGTTGGCAATTGCTTTCTCTAATATTTCTTTGGATGCGTTAACCAATTTTTGGTGGTTATTTTTATCTTGCCCCAGTACAAAGGAACCACCGTTATCGGACCAATATCCATCAAGTTCCGCTGATACATCAATATTTATTAAGTCACCTTCTTTTAATATTCTATTATTGGAAGGAATCCCATGGCAAAATTCGTTATCAACGCTTATACAAGTCCACCCGGGAAATTTGTAGGTCTGGTAAGGTGCGGATTTTGCCCCAAAACTATTCAGGATATTTGCACCAAATTCGTCCAATTCCTTGGTCGTTATACCTGGTTTAGCAAAGTTCCTCATTTCTTTCAAAGTGTAAGCCACAACGTCACTTACCTTTTTCATTGCCATTAATTCAGATTCACATGTAATTGACATATTGTAATATTTTTCCGTTAAGTAGTTTTGGCCTGATTTGTAATGGTTTGTACATGAGGCGGGCGAGGCCTCGGCCGACGCATTATGTTTACACGTGGTTAGCCACTGTTGTTTTTTATTCGCCACAGACCACTCTTGTTACTATTTGCGTACCTGGGTTGAAATATATTTCTGTTCCAGTAGATGCTGCAAATGGAGCAGGATAAGTCAGATAGTAAGTTTTTACTGAATCATTGGTAAAGTAAGTCCAAATCTCACTTCTATTTTTCCGTTCATAATATTCATAATCTCCCATTATTTCTTTAGCTTCTCTCAAAGTCATTCCGGTAGAAACTTTTTCGCAGTTTTTTAAATACTTGGAAGCGTCTGATTGTTTTTTCCACAAGTCAAAAATTAATTTTGTGGTACTGAACAGGCCAATAAAAACAAATATGTAAAAGAAGATTTTCTTCATTTCAATTGTGGCTAACGGGCCGCGTGTATGCAAAGCCTGTAGCGAAGCAAGGGTTTTGTATACATGGTATTGCCAGGAGTTATTTTTTAGAATACAATACTAGCCTTTCCTTTCTGAGATTTTGCTTTTTCGGTTCAGCTGCGTCAATAACTACTTGGTTAAATAAATTTATTCCTTCTTTCACATTCTTAATCTCTTGGGAAACAAGCCAGTAAAAACGCCTTTCTTTTTTATCGTAGTCAAACTTTACTTCTTCGATTGGTAAAATCTTATTATTTATTCTTTTTGCTATTTCAATCACTTTGCATACAGTTAGGGAAGGATCAATTGTTTGATAATCTCCTTTTGATGGAAAGTTGAATGGCGAGACTATATTTCCCTCTTCATCAACTGCCAACCCTATATTGTAAGTAGCTAAAGAATCTGGGTTGAAAGTATAATAGAAATAGTATTTGCTCTTGCACTTCTTCATATTAACCCCTGGAACCCTATCTTCAAACTTGGCTATACTGTCTGGAAAGACAATCTCAACGGAACTGAATTTCATTCTAGAGAAAAAGGACTCACCTGAGTAGCCCTTTATTTGATTTTCGACCTTCTCTTTTATCGGGAATATACTTTTTGCTACTTTCCTTATGTCAATCGGATCTAGAATATTCCAGATTTTTGATGTGTCACCGTCAAAGGAAAACTGGTACCTTGGGCAGAAGTAGGTGTAATGATGAGAATCGAAGTTCCCTCCATAAACGATTTTATCAGCGTCTATACATTGAGAATAGGCAATTGAGGTGGTAAAAGCAAATATTAATAAGAAAGCCTTTTTTATCATTTTAATTACTGGCAACTACTACCTAAACGGAACGTGTTCCGGTTATTACACCTTTGGATGGAAGAAATATGACAGTAATTTTAGCAAATTGTCTATTCCGATTATTCTAATCCATTTATAAGATTCCAATATATTTATTATAAATTATCCCGCCAAGGTTAAATAATGTCTAAAGCCAAGAAAGTTATTTAAGTTAATATAAAGTTTATTTTACCTCAATTATGCCCCGGTAGCATTTTAATTTACCTCCAGTTTATACTTGATACAGTCAATGCGCAGCAAAATTGGCCGTAAGCTATGGGTAATAGAATATTTAAGATGCCTGTTTCGGACAATTAACAATAAGTATTTGGGCATTTTGCTGGTCCTTAAACTTTATTTTCCAGGATGGTAAGTCCTTTCTGCGTGCTTCAGCACATCCTCCTTGTAAAATAATACCTCTTTAAATTCGCCTTTGGTATACATCAGCGCCTGGTCATTGAAATGTTTAGAATCAGGATTGCTGCTATTGCCGCCTGCCATTAAGGATTTAGCTTTTATTCTGCTACCAAATTCTACGGCGCAAACAAAGCTATTGCCGTTGTAGCCATACCGTTTAGTAGTGCCCGGATAAGTTCTACTAACAAATGATGGTAAAGCGCCCCAGGTTGATGCGGCAAAGCCGCTCGGCAAGCTGGGTTTGGCATCATCATACTGCTGGTCCAGGTTTGCGGTTAAGCGCTGGTATCTGTTTATTTCACCCCAAGCAACCTGCCATTTACCAAGTTTAGTTTGCAGTTCCTGCAAGACAGCCAGCATGGGGCTTAGTAGTTGTTCGGCCGAAGCCGTTTTGGCAAATTGTTTGGTTTTCTCTACCTGGTCGGCTTCTCCCTGTTCTATGTACACCGTGCGAATAGCCGGGCTTAGTTTTTGGGCCCATTCAACAGCTAAAGTAGTAGCCACGGAGTTTTCAGAAGAGTTTCTATCCCAGCCAGCCAGTAACTGTATAGGTTCAGTTAATAACTGGTATGTTTGGTCTGATTTATTTTCTTCAAATGCTTTAACCAGTGCTGGCACCAACACATCAAAAGCGGCCAAATGTGTATCGTAGCCGGCAGCAATTACTTTATCCAAAGTAAACCGGTTTTGTTTTTGTAAAACATTCACCGCATTTATTCCTCTGAAATTTTCGCCATCGGGTGCCATATACGGGGGGTAATCGGCTTTTTTAGGGCTATTGGCACCAGCGGCCGTAAATGGGGTGGAATTGCAATTCTGAACCCAGCCGTTTGCCGGGTTTATTATATGGACGGTTTCCTTTACCGGATGTAAACCCTGCCATTCGGTTTCGGTCCTGGTGCCATCCACGGGCTTCGACCAATCCAAATTTTTGTTGCGCTTGGGGATAAAGTTACCGTGCCAATAAGCAATATTGCCTTTATTATCAGCAAATACCGTATTGTTAGAAGTATTGGCTTTTAGCTCCATTACCTTTTTATAGTCGTCTAAACCTTTGGCTTTAGTCCGCTGCCAGCTCTGAATTAAACTTGTCATGGACCGGTTATAGGATTTAAGGCTAATGAATTTACCATTCCTTTTTGCCATGATGGGGCCATGGTGGGTGTATAGGGAAGTAAAGGTTTTAGTTTTAAGCTCCTTGCCATCCAGGTAACGGATGCTGATCTGTTTCTGCCGGACCGGCTTCAGGGCATTGTTATATTCATAAAAAAGCTTCTTCTCCTTCTGTACAATTTTTTCTTCGTACGTATCGGCTACATCCACAGCACTGGAAGTATGCATCCAGCCACAATACTCGTTAAAGCCCTGATACACGAAAAATTGCCCCCAGGTAACGGCACCGTAAGCATTTAGGCCTTCCTGGCTTTGCACCTGCACTTCCGGCCGGAAATAAAAGGTAACGTGCGGGTTGATATACAATATAGCATTTCCCGATTCAGTTACAGCAGGTGCAAAGGCAAACCCATTGGAGCCACTTGGTAACTCAGCCCTTTTAGGAGGGGCATAACCAGTAAAATCGTTGGAGCCTGAATAAAAGCTTTTCAATTCATTTATGGTGATATCAGCTGTACTAATGGCGCCAATGCTACCATCGGTCCAGAGCAGCGGGTACCAGGGCTTAAACCGGTGCAACAAAGCAGGTTTTACCTGCGGGTTTTTATGTAGGTAATAATTTATCCCGTCAGCATAGGCGTTCAGCAGTTTTTTTAACCAGGGCTCCGCTTTATTGTAGTCTGCCACCGCCTCCGTAGAATCAATTAATAATTTTATCAGCAAATCATTATACAACTCTGTTTCACCTTTTACTTCTGCCATGCGCCCCAGCTTTTCAATGTAGTTCATTTCTACCCGCTTAAAATCATCTTCGCATTGCGCAAAAAGTAACCCAAAAACAGCATCTGCATCGGAGTTGCCATAAATATGTGGAATACCATAATTATCCCGGATGATGGACACTTTTTGAGCTCTTTGCTCCCAGCCCTCAATTTCTTTTTTAGTAAAAGCCTGAGCAACTAACTGGAAGGGCAGTAATAAAAGGATTATAATCTTGTTCATTAACTAATTCAGGTTTTAAAATTTACTTAACTAATTGGCTATAAGCTACATACCTAGCAAAAAGTCAAATTTGGTTTAAGCCGCTAGGGTAACCAGGGCAGAAATGATTTTATCGATATCCTGTTTAGTATTGTATATGTGCGGCGATAACCGGATCCCCCCGGTAGGTGCTCCTGCTATGCCATAATGGCTATACAATTTCTGGTAAATTTCTGCATTATTCAGGTTAGGCAATGTAAAAACCATTATCCCGCCACTTGCTTCCGGCAAAGCCGGTGTAACCATAACCGTATTAGGCACTTTGGCTTTAAGCTGTTCTTTTAAATAACTGCCTAATTGTTGTACCCGATTCTGAATAAGCTGTTTGCCTATTTTTTCATGAAACTCCAGGATAGCCGGTATGGCGGAAACAGTCAGATCATTATGCTGCCCCAAAACACAATATTTTTCGTCTACGGTTTTATACGTTTCTTTCCAGCCGGCACTAATTATATTCGGCCATACTTTTTCCATTTGGGCTTTATTTACATATAACACCCCGCTTTCTACCGGCCCCATCAGCCATTTATGGGTACTGCCGGTATAAAAATCACACCCCATATCCTTTAAATCTAAATCCATAGATCCAAAAGACTGCGCCCCATCTACCAGGGTTAAAATATTTTTTGATCTGGCCAATAGGCAAATGTCGCGTGCTGGTAGCGCCAACCCGCTGGAGTTAGAAATATGGGAAAAAGTTATAATTTTTGTTTTGGGTGTAATGGCTTCGGCAAAAGGAATCACTAATTCTTTTATAGAAGCAGGCTGATCCGGAACCGCTATTTTCTTTACGGTGAAGCCGTATCTTTTTGCTCTTTGCTCCCAGGCTGTACCGTTCGTCGGATGATTCTGCTCCCAGGTAATAACTTCATCTCCGGGCTTCAGGTCCAGGCCGTTCACAATAATATTATTGCCTTCGCTCGTATTCCGGGTTATGCCTATCTCCTCTTTACTTACTTTTAAATAACTAGCCAGCAACTCCAAAGCTAATTTCCGTTTTTCTTCAAACTGCGTCCGGTTCTGAAACGACACATCTTTTTCTAAACTTCTTAATGAAGTCAGGATCTGATTACCAATACCGGCCGGACTTGGACAAAGATTGGCTGCATTCACCATAATTTTATCATTCGGTACAGCAAACTGTTTCTTCACTGCTTCCCAATACCTCTCATCTGGCACCCCTTTATAACCTCTTAAAGCAGGTGCTTCTGGTAAACTATTATTAGAAGAAATGCCTCCCATTAAAGGATAAGCCATGGTAGTTGCCCAGCCACCGGAAAGCAATTTGATAAATTTTCTTCTGTTAGCAGAAATGAGATACGGGTTAACCTTCTTCATATTGTTATTGGTAAGGGTGTTCAACTATCTTAACCCCTTATTTGTTTTACACTATTTCTAACAGAATAAAAGGTTAACTGAATACGAACTAATAATAACAATATTTTTTTTAAAATAGCAAAATTTTATTTCTACCTCCTTATTTTTCATGTATCAAATAAAGATTTATAGCGATTTCAAAGCAATCCCCTATTTATTTAATGAACTACAGCTTCATTCTTCAAATACAACGTCCCACCTACTTTCTATTATTAATTATACTAAGATTATATGTTCGTATAGACTAATTAGGAGTAACTAGTATTTTGCTACATTCTAAATTATTAAATATGGTAGTTATAAAAATATAGGCATACCATGAAATGAGTTATTTAAAGAATTGCAAGCCTAGACAATTTTGTAATGGGGTAAGGCTAATAAAATAGGTGCAGCAAGTGTAGGAAGTATTATTGTTTTGCCTGGAAGCAGATGAGAAAGATTAAAAAGCAACAGCTAAAATCTATCTTCAGTTATTTAACATAAATAAACAACTGGAGATTATTCTCAGAAATAAAACCCACTACTGAATCAGCTTTTTCAGCAATCTTAAAAAAGGAATGGAGGCAGCTATTTTTAATTAAATTCTTTTGATAAAACTAAACAGGAAGTTTTAACTAACTTGTTTAAAAGTTAGCCTTGGTTTGGGGTTAAACCTTTACCCGTTGTTAATTACAAATAATCAGCTTTTTTGAAGTATACCCGGAATACTGATCCTTTACCTGGCTCGCTCTCTACTTCTATTTTGCCGCCGGCATTATCTACTATGCGTTTTACCATGTACAAACCAACTCCGGTTCCTTCTACATGGTCATGGAAGCGACGGAACATAGAAAACAGTTTATTCAAGTTATTAGGGCTTAAACCCAACCCATTATCCCGAACTGAAAGAACTAAAAATTCCTGTTCTTCATAAAACCGCACCTGAACCAGTGATTTGCGCTCCGGAGACCGGTACTTAATAGCGTTGGAAATTAAATTATAAATAATACTCCGCAAATTCTTTTGGGAGAACGAAAAGAGCAGATGCGTGTCAAAAGAAGTATTTACCTGGACATCTGCAGCAGCTATATGTTGCTTTAAATCTAACTGCACATCCTTTACAATTTCAGCTACATTTACCAATGTGGCATCAGTAGCATTACCTTTTTGCAGCTTAGAAATTTCGGTAAGGTTAAATATCGTTTTCTTAAACCTGTCTATAGCATCCCGAATAAGTCTAATGATTTGAGCTGTTACGCCTACATCCAGGGTTTCTCCGGGTAGTTCAATCAGCAGTTCTTCTACTAGCATCTCTATATTGGTTATAGGTGCTTTTAAATCATGCGATGCCGTATAAATAAAATTATCCAGATCTATGTTCGTGTGGGTAAGCTGGTCATTGGCCATGCGTAAATATTCATTAGCTTGAGCCAGCTCTTTGGCCATATCCTGAATTTCCTGAATACTTTGCTCTACCTCCTGGCGGGCTATTACCTGATCGGAAACATCGGTAACCAACGTATAAAAACCTACAACATTGCCTTCCTGTACATCCGGAACAAAAGTAGCACTTATAAATTTCTTCAGGTCCTCCCGATAAGGCATGGCCGATTCAAAATTTACCCTTTCCCCAGCCAGGGCTTGGTCCATGTATTTTTTAACATTCTGGTAGGCTTTTCCCCCCAATACCTCAGGAACCTTTTTACCTATTACATCTTCTAATTTTATGGAGAACCAGCCTTCATAGGCCCGGTTGGCAAACCGGTAATATTCTTCCCGATCCACGTAACCAATAAGTACGGGCAAAGAATCGGTAATTAACTGCAATTGCTTGGCATTGGCCTCAATAGATTTGCGCGCATTTACCTGATTGGTAACTTCATGGGCAAAAACCATAACACCATTAATATCGCCATTACTTTTTCGTCTGGCTAAATAGGTAAAGGACCAGTAAATTTCTTCCAGGGGCTCCCCTTCGTGCCGGGCCATCATCAGCGGTAAGTCCTGGGCTACATACATTTCGCCGGTTTGGTATACATGCTGTAAAAGACCGGGTATAGGGGTATCTTGTAGCTCCGGTAGCGCCTCTAACAAAGGTTTATTTAGTAGATCACGGCCCGGAAAAATCTGTTGGTAAACCGGGTTAATCAGTTGGAACGTTAATTCTGGTCCGTCCAGAATACAAATGGCAGAAGGAGCATACATAATCAGGTATTCCAGTTGCTGCCATTGCCGGTTGGTTTCTGCCTGCGCAATTTTTAACTCCTTTGTTCTTTCCTCTACCCTTTTTTCCAGCTCCTGGTTTAGCAAACGTAAGGCCTCGGCGTTTTGCTCTACCTGCCGCCTGGCTAAAAAAAATTCGGTTACATCCAGCGCAAAAATTAAAATACCATTTACTTTTCCTTCCTTATCATAGACGGCTTGGTAAATAAAATTCCAATAAATATCCTCCGGTACCTGATTCTCAAATCTGGCTACCGGAATCAGCACTTCTTTGCCTTCAAAAGTTTCACCGGTATTGTACACATTATAAATAATATTGTAAACCTGCGAGTCTTTTAGCTCCGGTAATGCCTCAAATAAAGGCAGATTCATTAATTCCCGGCCCGGGAACAATTGCTGGTAAGAGCTATTGATGACTTTAAACACCAGGTCTGGACCTTCCAGGATAGCCAAAGCGGCCGGCGCTTGCTCAAATAAGCGTTCCAGCCGCATGCGTTGCTGTTCGGCCTGGGCCATGGCCAGCTGCTCCCGTTCCTGACTTTCCTTAAGCTGCTGCTGGGCTTTTTCTCTTTCGGTTACATTAACTGTTTCGTGGATAATACAGACTATTTCATTTCGGTCATTAAAAACCGGCGTATTTAAAGTAGTCCAATACCGCTCTAAAAACGCACCAGGATTATTCGGATCAGGTATATCGTACTGGATAATTCCTATGTTATCGTTTATACCGGTAGCTAATACTTTTTGTAATGAAGCATTTAGATTTCTGGCGAAGGAGGTCTCGGCAGCCGGGTTATCAGGAAAAATATCAAATAAATATTTGCCTGTTATTTCTTCCCTAACCATATACGTTTCCTGAAGATAGGCATTAGTAGCTGCCAATATCAACAGATCAGGTGAAAGCACCAGCGCCAAATTAGCTTGTGCTTCAAAAATTTTAATAAAAGATAAGGCTTCACCCGAAATAGTTGGTTCCGGATTGGCTGGTGAAATATTATTCATGAAATAAATGCCTGCGTAAAAAAGTGCCCAGTAGAGTCGTCCTTCTACATGTTTAAATCAAATAGTCGAAACTATATAATTTATATTATTTGAAACTAAACCTTAAAAATTATATTTAACAGGTAATATTTCCTCCCTTTGATGCAAGTGTCAGGCTACCATTACGAACAAGCAAAAATATAGTTCTTTCCTGATATTTAAGTCAATAAGTAAAAAATATAAGTCCGGCCATAAAAGTAGTTTTTATTAACAAGCAGGAAATTTGGTGATTAGCAAACCCTCACAACTTTTGATATGAAAGCCTGACCATGGACAATTCTCTTAATATTTTACCACTCTTTTCTTTCTTTTACTTCTGTCTTTTTAATAATATACACCTTTATAATAGGTCTGTACCGTTTAATTATTTATTGCTTTAAATAAAATTTAAAAGTTGTACCTATTCCCTTTTGACTTTCTACTTCTATGGTACCACCCATTGCTTCAATGTGTGTTTTGGTTAAAAACAAACCAATCCCCCTGCCTTCTTGTTTGTTATGAAACCGTTTGTACAGATTAAACACCTGGTTTTTAGCCCTTTTCATATCAAACCCAGAACCATTATCGGAAATGGTAAAAACCGCCACTTTTTCACCTTTGCCTACTGTACTGTGCACCAACACTTGCATTTGCAGGTTCCGGTCATCTGCTTTGTATTTTATAGCATTCGAAAAAAGATTATATAACACAGAATACAAATAAGCTTTATTAGCTATTACCATGATCCCTTCTTCTACGTCCAGCGCTAACGTGGCATTAATTCTGGTAAATGTATCCTGGTAAAATGAAACCACCTGGTTGATGATAGTAATAACTTCTACTTTTTCCAGTTCTAGCGTATCACTCTTTCCCCGAATACCCAGAATAGTATTCATATCCCATAAAACATTGTCTAACTGCTTTATGGAAATAGTTAAATTAGATAAGTAAATATTGTATAGTTCATTGTCTTTTTCCAGTTTGGTTAAAGCATCTGTTATACCCATGGCATTGGCTACAGGTGCTCGTAAATTATGGGAAACAATGTAGGTAAACTGTTGCAGGTCACTATTTTTCCGATAGAGGTCTTGAGACAATACAGATAATTCTATTTGAGAATTCTTTAATGCGGTAATATCTGTTTGAACAATAATAAAATTTTTAATAATATTACCTTCCTGAAAAATAGAAGTAATATCCACATTAACCCATATTTCTTCTCCATCTTTTTTAACATTTAAAATTTCAAAAGATATCGGTTCACCCCGCATTAACTTGGGCGTAAGCGTGTGATACTTTGATTCATCTGTTTTAGAGTTACTCAAAATATCATGTGGGCGCTTACCTAAAACTTCTGGTAAACTATACCCAAATAACCTGGTAAAACCCTCATTTACCCATTGTATCTCCCAATCTTTATCTACAATCAGCACACTATTATTGGTTTTACTGGCAACCAGAGATAGTTTAGCGAGCTCTTCTCCTTCCTTTTTTCTTTTGGTTATATTATTTTGAATAGCAACAAATTGCGTTACTTCACCCTGCTCGTCTAAAACAGGAGTTATTTCCAGGAACATCCAAAACTTCTCTCCTGATTTTTTATAATTTAAAATTTCTTCAGTAAACGGTTTTTTCTCCCTTAACTTTTGCCTAACTCTTTTTACGGTTTCTAATTCTGTTTCGGGACCTTGTAAAACTTCTCCAGGTTTTTTGCCAATTACTTCCTGCAATGTATAGCCTGTTATTTTCACAAAGCTATCATTTACCCACTCGATAAAACCTTGAGCACCGGTAATTATTACACTGTTGGTGGTTCTGCTAGCAACTAAAGAAAGCTTTTCGTTTTCTTTTTTTATTTTAGTCCGTTCGGTAATATCATTAAAATAGACCGATAGTCCTTCGGATGAAGGAAAAGCCTTCACCTCTATCCACAAATTACACTTGGCGTAAAAAGCTTCAAAATGAACTGCTTTACCCGTAACTGCAGCTAAATGGTATTGTTGGTAAAAAATTTTTCCGACCTCATCGGTAAAGATATTCCAGATATTCTTACCAATTATTTGAGTCCGATCCGTTTTTAAAATAGCATCGAATTCAGCATTGATGTAAGTAAAATTCCAGTTGGTATCTAAAGTAAAAAAGGCATCTGTAATGCTTTCAAAAATGGTGTTTAATTTGGTTGCTTGTTGCTGAATAGTTTGATAAGCCTCCACCATAGGCGTTATCTCTTTCATGATGGTTTGTACGGCAATAATTTCCCCTTTTACCTTTATCGGAAATTTGATGGTATCGAATATTCTTTGCCCTTTGTTTTTCGTCTGAATCTGTAAATCGCACCTCATCGTGCTGCCTCTTAATGCTTCCTGCAAAGACAACTCAGAAACAGAAACCATATTAGCCGGCAGGAAGGATGAAGCAGGATGGTTGATAACGTCCTCTTGCGCCAATTCAAATTCTTTATAAAAATTTTGATTTACCTCGGTAACTAAACCCGAGCTATTTTCCAGGTATATAATATCAGGACTATTCTCAAAAAAAGCTCTATACCGCTCTTCACTTTCTTCTAGTTTAAGCTTGTTTTTCTTCTGTTCCTTTAGATTGCGGGCAACACAAAACATCAGTTGGTCTTCTTCGGACCATTTTGCTGACCAGAGAATGGGTATGGTCTCTCTATTTTTATGATAGTAATAATTCTCAAAATTAGTTGGGGTAGAACCTTGCAGAATCTTCACAATAATTTGCTCCGTTACCTGGATAAAGTCAGGGTGTATAAATTCCCGAAAAGAGCGACCAATTAACGCTTCTGGGTCATACCCTAACAAACCTTTACTTGCCTCATTAACATGAATGAAAGTGCCATTTTCATCTAAGGCACAAAACATATCAAGCGATACTTTAGCAAACTTTAACCAAATAGGAGATTTACTCTGCTCTATTTCCATACAAACAGATTATGAAGTTTAACACACGGCTATTTCATATAAGGAGGGTCTTTAACTAATTACGACCATTAGGAAGTTAAGTATAGCAAAGCTTAAAACTATCCATTAAAGTAAGGATTTAATTGTAAAATCTATTTTTTTATTTATTTATAAATAAAATTAATAGGCTAGGGAAAAAAATAGATTGAGACCGCTTTTAAGGAGCACTTGTTATTTTCCTTTATTTTACCCAGATAAGATAAATTCATATCCCTATTGTTAAAGTTATTTTAGCAACTACCTGGGTTTTAGGAACAAAAAAAATGACCTGTTTATGCAGGTCATTTTTTAGTTGAATAGATTGGAAAATTTGCCTTTGATTACCACTTTAATTTTGAAGTAACCAAGTATTAGCTTCGGGCAAATCTGAAAACATTTTGATAGCAATAGGAATATTAAATTTCTGAGAAACATCTGATGTTACCCGTGCCAAACGTTCTTCGTGCTTAATAACCGCTGTGTTTACCCGGGCTAGTTTTTTCAGCCGGCTTTTGGTTAAAGTTAAAATAAAGTTTTCTACTACCGATTTATAAGCATCATCTTGTATATCCTCTACAACTACATTACTGCTATCGAGCAAGAGGTTCTTTATATCGTAATTTTTAATATTTTCTGCCACTATATCTAAAGACCGGGATAATTCCAGTACTCCAAATTGAGCTACATTTGGGAGTTCTACTTTTAATATATCTACTGCAGGATTGTAGTCTAAGGTTATTAGACCATTGTTATAAATGACCATAAATTAATATTGCATAGCAAATATACGATATTAAAAGGAATAACGGTTTTATATCTTCTCCAGCTTATTTATCCTTAGTAAGCTTATTTAACCCTTAAATAACGTACTGCTTTTATGCCAAATCATAACCCATCCCATTGCTCTTTAATTCATAATTAATTTTTATTAATCCATCATTTACTATTTTAATTTGTTTTTTATTCAGCAAAACCAATCCAATTTTAAAATAAATTTAAAATACAGCGCATATTATTGTACTTTTTACTTAATTACATTCCTGATTACGGTTAGCGACCAGTTCCTACTCTGGCTTCAAATAAGGTTAAGCTACTAAATTTAAAATTATGCGCTCGGTAATAATTATTTTACTTCTGTTGGGTTCTGTTAAACCAACCTGGGGGCAGGATCGGAAACGCGCCCGGGATTGTGGCATTAAGATTGGCATTTTACCTACCGGAGCCCATAATGCCATAACCGATGTAACAGGCATAAAGGTTGGCCATGCAACTCTTAATCAGGGAGAAAATATCCGGACAGGTATTACCGCTATTATTCCCCATGAAGGTAATATATTTCAGGAAAAAGTGCCGGCAGCTATTTATGTTGGCAATGGTTTTGGCAAACTGGCCGGCAGTACGCAGGTGCAGGAACTAGGTAACCTCGAAACGCCCATTCTGCTAACCAATACCTTAAGTGTAGGTAGCGCCCTGAATGGCCTGGTTGATTATGTTTTACAATTGCCGGGTAACGAAAAAGTGCAATCCGTTAATGCACTGGTAGGCGAAACCAATGATGGCTTTCTGAATGATATACGGGGCAGGCATGTAACCGAAAAGCATGTATTGGAGGCTATTAAGAATGCCAAAACCGGTATAGTACCAGAAGGCAATGTTGGGGCTGGCACCGGCACGGTTTGTTTTGGCTTTAAAGGAGGCATTGGCACTGCGTCCCGCAAATTACCAATTGACCTAGGTGGCTATACGGTGGGCGTTTTAGTGCAAACCAATTTCGGGGGCGTGCTGCAAATAAACGGCGCACCGGTAGGCGAAGAGCTAAAACAATTTTATTTAAGTCAGCACGTAAAAGACAACCCGGATGGTTCTTGTATGATAGTAGTGGCCACCGATGCCCCGGTTGATGCCCGCAACCTGGAGCGGATGGCGAAAAGAGCCATGCTTGGTTTAGCCAAAACCGGTGGTATTGCTGCTAACGGCAGCGGCGATTATGTGGTAGCTTTTTCCACGCATTCCAATCTGCGTATTGCTCATACCTCCGGCAATAAAATGCAAACCACCACTTTATTGCGCAACGATGAAATGTCGCCGCTCTTTATGGCCGTTATTGAAAGCACCGAAGAAGCCATCTTAAATTCTTTGTTTAAAGCCGAAACAACTAAAGGTAAAAACCAAAACGAGGTAAATGCCCTACCATTAGAACAAATTTTAAAGATTCTGAAAAAATATAATGCAGCCAAGTAACACTCCTTTTGCCTTTTTAAATGGCACTATTTTGCCCCTAAACCAAGCTTATTTGCACGTAAGTGATTTAACTATTCAGCGCGGGTACGGCATTTTTGATTATTTCAAAGTACAGGACAATATACCTTTGTTTTTGGATGATTATTTGGTGCGGTTCTTCCGATCGGCGGAGCTGATGCAGCTACCCGTACCCTATACGCAGGAAGAACTAAAGCAAATTATTCAGGAGCTACTACAGAAAAATAACCTGCCGGTATCAGGGGTTAAAATGATTTTAACAGGCGGTTACTCCGCAAATGGTTATGATCTGGCCAATCCTAACCTTATCATTACCCAACACCCGCTTTCTTTACCTGGTTCGGAACAACTAAAGCAGGGTATCCGAATTATTACCCACGAATATGTTCGCGAAATTCCGGAAGCTAAAACCATAAACTACACCGTTGGCATCCGGTTACAACAAAAGCTAAAGGAGCAGGAAGCTGATGAGGTATTATATCATCAAAATGGCATCGTAACGGAATTTCCCCGCTGTAATTTTTTTATCGTGACAGCCGATAATACCATTGTAACACCAATTACTAATGTACTTTATGGCATTACCCGGAAAAAGGTATTAGAAGTAGCTGGCCAGAAATATAAAACCGTGGAAGGTGAAGTTCCCTTGTCAGCCGTTTTAGAAGCAAAAGAAGCTTTCCTGACCAGCACCACCAAACGTATTTTGCCCATTGTTCAGGTAAATAATCAAATTATTGGTGAGGGCAAACCCGGAAGTATTACCCTTGGTTTACTGGCCGATTTAGTAGCCCTGGAAGAAGAACAACTAAAACTAAAAGCCTAAGTCGCTTGCCTGGGTTTACCTAAGATAAATACTTAATTTAATCCGGTTTATCTGTATTTAAGACGGCTTGTCCTTACCATACCTTTCTAACTTCGTTTAACAGCGCTAAAATAGGTATTTATGAAAGCCTCAGCGCATAGTTTAAGAGCCTTGGATTGGGCAAACCTTTTCATGGCCGATGTGAAGGATGGAGTGGGCGTTTATTTATCGGTTTATTTGCTGACGGTCCGAAATTGGGAACCCGACGAAATTGGCATTGTAATAGCCGTGCCGGGTATTGTGGGTATTTTGGTGCAGGCACCCGCTGGCGGACTCATTGACCGTACCAAATTTAAGCGCTACTTGCTGATAGCCGCTTCCATTATTATTGCCGTTTGTTGTTTAGTAGTTATCCTGAGTGAGAAATTTGTACCTATATTTTTGTCTCAGGCGGCGGTCGGTTTAGTCCAGACTGTTTACCTGCCGGGAGTAACAGCCATTACCCTGGGGATGGTGGGCCATGCCGTGCTTTCCAAAAGAATTGGCCGCAACGAAAGTTTTAATCATCTGGGTAATATGCTGGCAGCCATTATGGCCGGGCTTCTCGGCAGGTTTGTATCGTATGAGGCTATTTTTGTCTTTTCTATTTTTCAATGTCTGGCTTTGGTAGTTGCCGTTTTGTTTATCCGGGAAAACGACATTGACCACGAACTAGCGCGGGCGGCCAGCCACACCGAAAGCGCTACTACAGAAGTTGCCGGCGTAAAAGCCTTATTCCGGAACCGGAACATCCTGCTTTTTACCTTAGCCATGGGTATATTCCACTTAGCCAATGCCGCTATGCTGCCTTTAGTGGGCCAGAAAATGGGCCTGGTAGATAAGCAAAATTCTTCTCTATATTTATCGGCGGCCATAATTATTGCCCAGGGAGTTATGACCTTAGTAGCCTCCTACAGCGGCAAAAGGGCTGAAAACGGCCGTAAAAAAATATTGCTCATTGCTTTTATTTTATTACCAGTGCGTGCCGTTCTGTTTGCTTTTATTTCCAATCCTTATGTATTAACAGGTATCCAAATTCTGGATGGCATTGGAGCCGGTATTTTCGGGGTAATCAGCATTTTAATGATTGCCGACTTAAGCCAGGGCACCGGTCGGTTTAACCTGTTACAGGGCATAGTATATTCCTCCATTGGCTTGGCTGCCTCCCTGAGTAATATAATAGCCGGGTTTATAGTAAAGCATTTTGGCTATGCTATTGGCTTTATTTCTTTAGCCGCCTTAGGGTTTCTGGGTTTGTTATTCTTCCTGCTCTTAGTACCGGAAACAAAAGATATAAACGGGCCTACTACCGCACACCAGAGTTAATGCTGATTCTACTTATTTTAGATTGTATGATTGGATCCATAATTTCAAAGCAGGTAATTGGTAAAAGATTCTATTTAACCTAAACCTTAATGAAGAATTAATATCTATACTTTTCTTCCTCCCAAAAAAGTTTTTAAATAGCAGGAAGTTATACTATATG
Source organism: Adhaeribacter aquaticus DSM 16391 (assembly GCF_000473365.1). Classification (GTDB taxonomy): domain Bacteria; phylum Bacteroidota; class Bacteroidia; order Cytophagales; family Hymenobacteraceae; genus Adhaeribacter; species Adhaeribacter aquaticus. Next base: position 3,939,823 of record NZ_KI421517.1, on the reverse strand, counting down.
AGAATCCTATCCTGTATTTTATTATTGATGCTATCCAAACCTGTTTTAGGTCAAGAATTAGTACCAAAGAGTAAAAAGCTAACTCGTCCTTTTATTGGGGAAGAATATTACGTGCTTAAATCTGACCCAACCATAAAACAAGGGGAATACAAACGTTTTTTTAGTTCCAGACCAGGCGCTTTGGCCATAAAAGGCCAATATCAAGAAGATACGAAAGTGGGTACTTGGGAATATTACGACCCTTTTAACGGTGGACTGGTTCAGCAATATAATTTTACCGAAAACAAGCTGGAATTTACTACCCCATTAAAGGCTCTGCAAAAAATTGCAGTAGAAGAAAATGGGCAATTTATAGAGAAAGAACCGGATGAAGTACCTTATTTTATAGGCGGTGACTCCTTTTTATATGGGTACCTGGGAGCTAATACTATGTTCCCAACAGAAGCACTCCGGCGGCATTTTTCCGGTAGTGTTTTCGTTACGGCCCTTGTCACCAAAGATGGTCAACTAATTGATGAAAAAGTTGAAGAAGATCCGGGAATGGGATTAAAAGAAGAGGCCTTACGGGTAGCAAAGCTTCTGCCTGATGAATTTATTCCAGCTAAAATGATGGGCGAACCGGTTAATACCCGGGTAACCTTTGAAATGAGATTCAGATTTATGCCATCCCGGTAGGAAAGGTATCAAACCCCTCCTACCTTACCTAAACAGTTCTTATTTCTTATTTAAATCTACCGGATCAAAAGATGTAAAGGCGGTTTCGGGCACCTCCTCTAATACCTGAATATCCGTTATTTTGGCTTGTCCGCGGTCACCGGAAAGCTTTATTTTACCATATGTCTGGTAATTAAGCCAAGGCATGACAAACATTGGCACCGAATCATTTGCACTTTTGAAAAAAGCCCATTGCGCTACCAGGTGGGTATTCTTGTCCACGTATACTTTATATTTATTTTCTGGCGTTACGCCCACGTTTTCGTAAGTCAGCTGCAACACATGTGTTTCTGGTCCGGTCGTTAATTTTTCCTCACCCAGGTATTTTAAGGTTACGCCAGAATCTTTTAACTTATAAGGCATTACAAGCCAGTACGAATCGTTAATCCAGGCTTCCTTGCCTTTTTGCAGGTACTTGGCGAGTGAATCTGGTTGGGTTACTTCTGCCCCGTTTCGGAATACCTTTCCTTTTCCGGTATTTATATTCACCAATGTTTTGGTGTCATCCTTTAAATTTTCTACCCGGACATCACCTGTAAATTTATCCCACAAAAGCTGGCGGTTATTAAAGAAATTCCAGGCAATGTAGCGGGTGGCATCCCAATTTTGGCGACCGCCTTGTGCTGCCATCACCGAATCGGCCAACAGAATTGCCTTAGCGTCAGAACCGGCTGCATTGAAACCTTCCATAGGTGGGTTATCTATGTCCGCATTTTCTTTTGGTTTACATAATTGAAAAACAAATAAACAGGTAAACAAAGCCAGGTTTGCAAATTTAAAGGCAGCTTTCATTTTTTGATAATTAGAAGTGATTGTTGGGAATGCTAAATATATAAGTAATAATCTTAACTTCTATATATTTATGTTTACCAGCTCGATAACGGTTTTAAAAGTTCTGTAAATAGGTTTAAAAGACAGAAAAAGGAGAATATACCTCGCATAGAGGAATGAACAATAACGGGAGGATTAAACTAAAAATCAATTAAAGACCAGACAAAAAAAAGAGGCTAAACGTTTTAAGTTTAACCTCTTTTTACTTCGCTACACTTTCAAATTAGCTATATCTATTTTACGAAACTGGCCTCTACTTGGTTTTGATAAATCTGCTATTTTGTAAACTTTTTTGAGTTTATCCCGGGTTGCTTTAATCAATACCGGGGATCTTTCTGGAATGGCAACTTTGCCATTTTTTCTACTTCCATGCTTGGGAAGCCGAATTCTTCTACCACTTTGCCGTACAACAAATACACCCCATTGCCTTTAAAAGGCCATACTTTTAAGGAAGTAGGAAAATGCGTGGTGTCAAAAAAATCACCGGCCGCATCCAGGAAAGTCCCAAACTGCATGATCTCTCCCCTAACAGTACGCACGTATTTGGATGTTACCAGAATGCCCATCATGCGTACTTTCTGCCCTACATACTGCATCATGTCTGCCGTCAGCACATCACCGCGCGAAGCAGTCTGGAGTAAGTTAAAATAAGAGGAAGTAACCGGAAAGCCCAGCAATTCTATTTCGTCGTAGGCATCTTCAACAGCAGTATGGCATAATTCCGGTAAGGTGAAAGTCTTGGTTTGCGCCTGAAATAAAGCTGGTGTACCCGAAGCATTTACCTTATGACCGATTAACAAATGCGCTTCCCAGAGCAGGGTCTTTTTATCTTTTTGGGTAAAGCGGAGCGCCTGCATCCGGATTAAAATCAAAAGGGGTTCCAGGGTTAGTTGGGTCCGCTGAATAAAATCTTCCAGGCTGGTGTACAAGCCATTTTGCTCCCGTTCCAGAACAATTTGCTGCCCCAGTTTATGCTCCAGGTTCTGGATATGAACAAAGCCTAAATAAATATCCTGTCCGTAAATGGTGGTGGTGTACAAACTATGGTTGATGCAGGGCAAGTGAACAACCGCTCCGGCTTTCTGCGCCTGTTGCACGTAAACCCAGGTTTTATAAAAGCCGCCGAAATTATTGATAACGGCTACCATAAACTCCAACGGGAAATACGTTTTGAGGTAAAGGCTCTGAAAACTCTCGACGGCAAAAGAAGCCGAGTGCGCCTTGGAGAAAGAATATCCCGCAAACGATTCCACCTGCCGCCATACTTCTTTGGTAATGTGTTCGGGATAGCCTTTCTCGCGGCAATTCTCAAAAAACTTCTCTACCAGTTTCTGGAATTCTTTTTTAGACCGGTACTTACCGCTCATGGCCCGGCGCAGCACATCGGCATCTGATAAATCGAGCCCCGCAAAGTGGTGACACACTTTTATTACGTCTTCCTGGTACACCATCACCCCGTAGGTTTCTTTCAGCTGTTCTTCCATTACCGGGTGCAGGTATTCTATTTTATCTGGTTCGTGAAAGCGCTGGATATAGGCCCGCATCATACCCGATTGTGCTACACCTGGCCGGATAATAGAACTGGCCGCCACCAAAGATAAATAATTATCACACCGCAGTTTCTTCAGCAACCCCCGCATAGCCGGACTCTCGATGTAAAAACAGCCAATGGTATCGCCGGACTTTAGCTGTTCTCTTACTTTCTCGTCTTGCTTAAAGCGTTCTACCTGGTGGGCATCAATGCGTATTTTCTGGTTATGTTGCACCAGTTGCACACACTCTTTAATATGACCGATACCTCGCTGACTCAGGATATCCAGCTTCTCAAAACCAATATTTTCGGCTACGTACATATCCCATTGGCTCGTCGGAAAACCTTTGGGCGGCATATCCAGCGCCGTAAAACAAGTAATCGGTTCTTCCGAAATCAGCACACCCCCGGCATGAATAGAGCGCACATTCGGAAAATCGGTGAGCATCTGGCCGTATTGCAATATTTGCTGGGTCAGGTGGTCGGTATTAGCAGTGGCATACGGATTTGCTACCAGGGCATCCAGTTCGGTTTTCGGCAAGCCATATACTTTGCCTAGTTCGCGCAAAATAGAGTTTTGCTGAAAGGTACTCATGGCGCCCAGTAAAGCGGTGTAATCTTTCCCGTAGCGTTTAAAAATATAATCCAGCACTTCGTCGCGTTCGTCCCAGCTAAAATCAATATCAAAATCAGGCGGACTGGTGCGTTTGGGATTCAGAAAACGCTCGAAATACAAATCCAGCTCTATGGGATCTACGTCGGTCAGGCCCATGCAATAGGCCACCACACTGTTGGCACCACTGCCCCGCCCTACGTGGTAAAAATTCCGCGCCATGGCGTACCGGACAATGTCATGGGTAATCAAAAAATAAGAAGCAAACCCTAACTTATCGATAATGGCCAATTCGTGTTCTACCCGCTGTTTGGCTATTTTATGGTGCCGCCCATACCGGTTTTTGAGTCCGTCCCAGGCCCATTTCTCCAGGAGTAATTTGTCGTCGTAAGCGGTGTTGGTAAAATGGCGCTTGTTCCGGCGCTGGTTAAAATCAAAACTAAAAGCAGCTTGTTGGATTAATTTTTCGGTATTGCGAATAAGCTCCGGAAACCGGGCAAATTGGGCGAGCAATTGATTACACGCTATAAAACAGGCATCTTCCACCAAGCCATGTTCCGGCGTTAATTGGCTCAACAGAATGTTATTATCAATAGCCCGCAAATGCCGGTGCAACGCGTAACCTTCCGTGTTCTTACAGGTAAACAGCGCCTGCATCAGCAATTTAGAACCATGCTGCCGCAAATCTGAGAACAGTAATTTATTTATGTCGGCCGGAGCCACCCCGATAAATTCGTGGTCGCGCAGTTTTTGCAGATTACCGGAGGCAAACGGATAGATAATAATGGCCTGAGAGAAAGCTGGTGGCACATCCGGCAATGACTTATGCGCCAGTAAGTGTTCGCTCAGAAACGTATTAAGCTCCTGCAACCCTACCTGATTTTGTACGATGCCGGTATAGAGCAATTGATTATCACGGCGGAACTCAATCCCTATCAGCGGCTGAATATTTTGTTCCTGACAAGCCTTGATAAAAGGAAATATGCCGGAAGTATTATTAATATCGGTTAAAGCCAACGCTTTGTAGCCCTGCGCCACGGCCTCCAGAGCCAGGTCTTCTACGGAGAGCGTACCAAACCGCAAACTGTAATACGAATGTACAAAAGCCAGCATCTAGTCCTCCTTAAGCCAAACCAGCCCGTAACCCCACTGCCCGCTGCACCGCCGCCTCGCCGTAGCGATACCGGATTTTATCCATCGCCTGGTAAAGGTTAGCCAGTTCAGTAGTATCCTCAAATAGATCTATCTGCTGAAAACCCTGTACTAAATTACTTAGCCGAACACCCAGTAAACGAATCAACATCCGCCGGTTATACAACTTCTGGAAAAGCTCTTTGGCTTTCCGGATTAAAATATGATCGGAGGCATTATAAGGAATAGCTATTTGCTGGGTATGCGTATCAAAATTGGCGTAGCGGATTTTAACGGTAATGCATCCCGCCAGCTTTTGCTGTTTACGCAACTCAAAAGCCAGGCCTTCGGTCATGGCTACCAGCAGGTTATTCAGAAATATTATATCGGTGGTATCGGTGCTAAACGTGCGTTCAGTGCTGATAGACTTCTGCTCGGAATAAGGAATTACGGGTGCGCGGTCGATGCCATTGGCTTTTTCCCAAATGTGCACACCTTCTTTACCCAATACTTTCTGCATCATCTCCACGGGTACCATAGTGAGCACCTCGATGGTAGGAATACCCATGTTGCGCAGTAATTGGTAATTCTTTTGACCTACGCCGGGTATTTTTTTAATAGAAAGTGGCGCCAGAAAAGGCTTTACTTCCGGCTGACAAACCTGTTTGGCTCCGTTAGGCTTAGCCTGGCCGGTTGCAATTTTAGAAACCGTTTTATTGATAGATAAGCCAAAAGAAATAGGCAAACCGGTTTCCCTGATAACTTCATTTCGCAGTTCATTGGTCCATTGCCAGGTACCATAAAACTTATCCATACCGCTTACATCCAGGTAGTGCTCATCTATAGAAGCTTTCTCGTAAACCGGCGCTTTATTAGCAATTACCTGCGTTACCAGGTTAGAGCAGTTGCTGTAGGCTTCTATATCGCCCCGCATCACAATCGCTTCGGAGCAAAGCTGCCGGGCCATTTTCATGGGCATACCGGCATGCACGCCATAAAAGCGGGTTTCGTAACTGCAACTCGCTACTACACCTCTATCCGAAAGGCCGCCAATAATAATGGGCTTATCCTTCAGCGCAGCATTACGCAGGCGCTCACAAGACACAAAAAAAGTGTCCAGATCCAGGTGGGCAATGGTACGATTATCTGCTACAATCATAAACTTCTACATTTACTAATATTTTTAGCAAATACGGAAGTTTAATATAGTAAAGCTATATATATGCGAATTATTTATTCACATAATTACTAACATTTTTAGCAATAACTATTTAGAATTTAATTTAGGAGCTACGTAATGGCCTAACATACTTTCATAATCGTCAATGGCCATTACGTTCATCAACCGGCTTTCGTAAGGTTGTAGCACATTGTACCATTGTTTTTCCTGTAAGCGGTTATCCATCCAGATTTCTTCGGTCTGGGGCGTTAAGATAACCGGCATGCGGTCGTGGTAAGGCATTACGGCGCTATTGGCACTGGTAGTAATAATGGAAAAGTAGCGGGCCAATTCGCCGGTTTCCTGGTTCAGGCTTTCGCGCCAAAGACCGGCTAAGCCAAATGGTTCTTCGTCTTTTTGGGTAAAGCGGTATTTCTGTTTTTGGGGCTTTGTCTTCTTTAAGCGCTCTTTCTGCGCCTGGCTCCGGATCGGGTTGCCAAATAAGTCCAGGCCTAAATCAGATTCGGGTTCAGCGGATGGTTCCTCTGGTTCTATTTCTTTCCACTCAAAAAAGCCATCTACGGGTATAATGCAGCGGTTACGGGGCAGTAAGACTCTAAAGCGCGGAATAAAAAGCAAATTTTCCTGTCGAACATTAAAGGGTAATGTGGGCTTGCCATCCGGTTCTTTTTCCGGAGATGCCCAGGTAGCCATTAGGGCTTTTTCGGCATCGGGTAAAATAACAGGCAATTGCTGAGATGGCCGGGCATCAAAATTCTTCTCAAAAGGTACTCCTTCCAGTTTAGCAGCAAACCGATGTTCTTTCGGTACTTTCTTTTTATCCAAAGAGGCGCGTCCGCACATAGCCTTACATTTAGTTCCTGTTATTAATTACTGTTAATCTATTATTTAGATGCTTATCCACAATAGCAGCCTATTATTACCCTTTATTTGTCCTGTAGCCACTATCTTATATTTACCGTATTTTATAAGATGATAAATTCTATATTTAGTCTCTAAGTAACTTTGCATTTTCTTAAGAAAAACCTTTATTATAAACATAAGACACCTTCTTATGTTTAAGAAATACTAAGTTATTCCGAATATAGCAAAAGTAAAGATACATGATCCTTTCCACATGCTACTATATCCTGATTATTTAAGGATTAGCTTTGGCCTAAAATAAAACTTAAATTTAACAATAAGTTTATCCTGTAATGTTACCAAGTGCGGTCAGATAAAAGACCTAGAAACAACAACTGATATATTGCTAAAATCAATAATTTATATTATTAATTACTAACATTTTATATTCTCTTTAATCTGGTTTAAATCAGTTTACATATGCAGTATCGTATATTAGAAAATAATCCAAACAAGAACTCTCCAACTCCATAAGAGGATATCTTACAGAGTTGGAGAGCTATTGATTCTTATAAGAAAAGCCGATCTTATGGGGTAAAATACCGGCATAAGCCAGAGATTCTTACAAGTTAGCTAAGCTTGCTTTTACCTGCTGCTCTTGCTGAAGGCGGGAAAGTATTTCATAAGATCGCAGGCGAGCCGCATGATCGTAAATATGGGATACTACCATTATTTCATCTACCTGCGTTTGATCCAGAAACTTCTGCAGCTCGTTTTCTATTGTTTGAGGTCCGCCTACGAAAGCGTACCGGAACATTTGCTCCACGGCGTATCGCTCGTTTCCATCCCAGTACAGGTCTACGTCATCCACTGGTGCCTGCAGCGGCATGGTATTACCCCGAACTACTCCCAAAGCAAATAAATACAAAGAAGTAGCTAATCTGTTGGCTTCTTCGTCGGTATCGGCCGCCACTACATTTACACAAGCCAGTGCTTTCGGCTCTGATAAACTTTCGGAAGGCCGGAAGCTATCGCGATAAATTTTTAGAGCCGAATCTAATAAGGCTGGAGCAAAATGGCTGGCAAATGCAAAAGGCAGCCCTAACATACCCGCTAATTGCGCACTAAAGGTACTGGAACCCAATAACCAGATGGGTATTTGTAGCCCTTCCCCAGGAATGGCCCGCACGCGGGCTTTAGGATCAGCCGGAGCAAAATAATTCTGCAACTCCATTACATTATTAGGGAAATCATCTACCGAGCCATTTAAGTGGCGCCGTAAAGCCATGGCTGTAACCTGGTCGGTACCGGGGGCGCGGCCTAAACCCAAATCTATCCGGCCCGGGTAAAGCGACTCTAAAGTACCAAACTGCTCGGCTACTACCAAGGGCGCATGATTAGGCAACATAATGCCTCCGGAGCCCACCCGTATTTTAGACGTGCCACCAGCTATATGGCCTATTAAGACTGCTGTAGCAGTACTGGCAATGCTTTTCATGTTATGGTGTTCTGCCAGCCAGAAGCGTTTGTAGCCCCAGTTTTCGGTATGCTGCGCCAGGTCTAAACTGTTGTGCATGGCTTTAGCCGGTGTACCGCCGGCGGTAATGGTTACTAAATCCAGTACGGATAAATCTATATCGGAAAGCTTTTTATGCGTTTGCATCTTTACTTATATTTATATATTCGAAAGTTTCGATTGATTAACTAAAATTTTTATTACTTAAAGTGTTTGTATAGCCTGTACATACTCCTGCCACGTAGTTTGGTTAAGGGTATACAGGTAGTAACGGCCATCCTTTTGCGGCTCAATTAAACCGGCTTCCGTTAACTTTTTTATGTGGTGACTGATTGAAGGCTGCGCCAGATTTATAATATTGCCAAGTTCCATACACTCTACCCTACCATCGTGCTGGTGCATGTACTGCAGAATTTTTAGCCGGTTTATATCCCCTAAGGCTTTGGCTATTTTTTCAACCTGCTTTAATTCCATTTCTGCTGATATATTGATAAATGCAAATCTATAGATTAATAAAGCCAATAACAACCAGAAAAGTTTCCTTACCTTATAATCTAAATTTTTTAGCAAGCTCTTACCCGCATTCTGGGTTAAACATTATTGGTATATTTCACCTTCTTTCCTACCCCCTGGTTTAACCAAAGTAAATTAAGGTTCCGTTTTTTAAAAGTGGCTGAAGGAGATATCTTCTTTTAAAGCTTCTATATCGTTTTTACTATTTTTTCCCTAGCTTACAACCAGGTTATAAACTTTTAAAACCGACATAGAATTGCTTTTTTATGATAGATCAACTACCGGCAGAATATTCTGGAGAACTGTTACCTGCCATACGGGAAGAATTTCTAAGCTTAGGTAAAACCCTGGTAGTTCTGGACGATGACCCCACCGGAACGCAAACCTCTTATGATGTTACCGTACTTACTTCCTGGCAGGTTCCTTTACTGGTAGAAGAATTGCAAAAGAAGCCTTCTGTTTTATTTATTCTGACGAATTCCCGGAGTTTACCGGAACCGGCTGCCGTCCGGCTTACTTTAGAAATCGGGCAAAATTTAAAAGAAGCTTCCCAATTAAGTTCACAGGAGGTTGTTGTAATAAGCCGGAGCGATTCTACCTTACGCGGCCATTTCCCGGCAGAAGTAACTGCACTAGCCCAGGCCATGGAGTTAGGAGAAGCTGTTTGGATTCTATTACCCGCTTTTATTGAGGGTGGGCGGTACACCATAAACGATATCCATTACCTTAAAGAACAAGGCGAGTGGGTGCCAGTAGCAAACACCCCGTTTGCCCAGGATAAAGTTTTCGGCTATACTCATTCTAACCTGAAAGAATGGGTAGAAGAAAAAACCAAAGGCCAAGTAAAAGCAGCAGAAGTCATTTCTTTTTCCCTGGAAGATATTAGGTTGGGCGGGCCAGAGAAAATCCGGCAAAAACTGGCAACCTGTCATTCCGGACAGGTATGTATTGTAAATGCCGCCTCTAATAAGGATTTAGAAGTATTTGCTCATGGCGTATTGTTGGCGGAGAAACAGGGTCAGAATTTTGTTTACCGGTCTTCGGCTACCTTTGTACCCATTCGGGCAGGTATGGCACCGGGCAAAGTTTTTAAACCAGAGGCTAGAACGGAGAATAAACATGGGTCTTTAGTTGTAGTTGGGTCTTACGTTCCCAAAACCACTGCCCAGCTGGAATATTTACTTAAGCAGAAAACCCATTACCCTATCGAGGTAAATGTTCCATCCCTCCTGCAGGCCCCTCAAGCTTCCGCGACTTATGCCACTTCCATTATAAACCAAACAAATGAACTTCTTGCGGCCGAAACCGATGTCGTGATATATACCAGCCGGGATTTACAAACCGGCCAGGATGCAGAGAGCAATCTTAGAATAAATAGCCTGGTTTCCAATTTCCTGGTGCACATTGTCCAAAGTTTAACTGTTCGTCCCCGGTTTTTGGTGGCCAAAGGCGGTATTACATCCAGCGACCTGGCTACAAAAGGACTTCAGGCTGAAAAAGCTTTAATTATGGGGCAAATATTACCAGGGGTTCCTGTCTGGAAAATGGATGAGAAAAGTAAGTTTCCGCACCTGATATATGTTGTTTTTCCTGGCAATGTAGGTGACCATACCGCTTTAGCCGAAGCCTGGAAAAAATTAAAAGGAGACTAGGTTTAGCAAAGGCTGTAAAACCTACAAGCCTTTAAGAAGCTTTGGAAATGCTTACCACCTGGGTAGCCTGCCGACGGGCAAAAAACAGGATAACTACCAAAACCAGCAAAGGAAAAAACGGATCTAAAAAATTACCATCAGCGCTAAAAATCAGATTAAGTAAAGCAATGCTGCTTCCCCCAATAGCCCAGGCAATGGTGGTCGTCACCGACCAGGTTAACATTTGCTGCTTTACCTCCTTTATGCCCATCATGCGGTTTACTACCCAAAACATACTATCGTTGAAATAACTAAAAAACAAGGAACCCATGGTTGCCGCCTGGGCAGCAAAGAGCATATTTACGCCTGGTACCTGCGCTAAAACAGGAGCACAAATTGAGCCGGCTGTTACCATGGCTACGGTGCCGGACCCCTGAATCAGCCGCACCAAAGTAGCTACCACAAAAGGAATCATGATGGGGGAAATAGGTAAACTGGCAATTTGGCTGGCTAGCTGGGAGCCGGCACCACTATCGCGTACGACGGTGCCCAAAGCCCCACCAGCACCGGTTACCATTAAAATAATGCCAGCTGATTGCAAGCCGGCTTCCAGTTGAGTACTAACGGTATGCTTATCCAGGTGGGGCATTAAAGTATAAACGGCTAGCAAGGTACTTATGGAGAGTGCTATAATGGGGGCTCCCAAAAAGTTAAAAAGCTGAACCAGCACCTCCCCGGTTTTACCTGCCTGAGAAGTAAGTCCCGGAAAAGCACCAAAAATGGCATCCAGAAAAATAAGTACAATGGGTACTACAATGGGCAGCAACGACAGCAGCAAACTTGGTAACTGTTTAGTTTCCTTTCCTCTTAAATAATTTTCCTGAATTGCTTCAAAACTTTCCGCCACACCATTACCATCAGCTAAATCAGGATATTTTTTCTCCAGCCATTGCGCATAAAATACTACTCCTAATAAACAAGGTATGCTTAAACATAAACCCAACAACATCATGGATCCCACTTCCACGTTAAATAACCCCGCTACTCCCAGAGGTCCCGGGGTGGGCGGAACAGTAGAATGCGTAATTACCAGGCCTCCTGCCAAAGCAACTCCTAAGGCCAGTAATGAACGGTTTCCTTTTTTGGCCAAAGCTTTCGTTACCGGGTACAATATCACAAAAGCCGAATCCACAAAAATAGGAATACTGACCAGGTACCCCGTAAAAGCCAGGGCCCACTCTTCCCGCCGCTTACCTAACCATTTAATAAAGCTATAAGCAATCTGTTCGGCCGCTCCCGTTACTTCCAAAACTCTTCCCATCATGACGCCTAATCCTATTACAATGCCTATACTGCCCAGCGTAGAACCAAATCCCTTCGTGATGGCTCCCAAAGTATCATCCAGCGACATGCCACCCATTACCCCCGCAATAGAGGCGGCTATGAGCATAGCAATCAGGACATGCACTTTGGTGCGCATTACCAGGAATATCAGCACAAACACGGCGGTAACTAAGCCAATAATGGGCAAGGGAATAGCGGTCATACTATTTGTTGCAAATCCTGCTTTCTATACTGCTCTATAAATACATCAAAATTTTTGTCTACCTGAAACCCCAGGGCCAGGGCCCGGCTGTTATCTATAGTGCCTGGCCAACTGCTGACAATCCGGTTTATGGCTTCGTTGGGCTCAAATTTTACCCGCGCCAGGGTTTCGGCATCTGTTTGCTTTTCCAGCGATTCCAGCATCTGATTTACGGTAACCCCTATACCCGGCAAATTTACGGTCCGCCAGCCACCAAATTCGCTTTCCTCCAGTTTGGCCGCATGAATCAGGTTCCGGATGACCGTATCGGGACTGGAAAGCCAAAGCGCTAATTCCGGAGAAACCGGGCATATGGCTGTTTCGCCTTGCAAAGGCTCCCGGATGATGCTGCTAACAAAAGAAGAGGCCGCCAGGTTGGGCTTGCCAGGACGAACACAAATAGTAGGCAGCCGCACCACCCGGCCATCCACCAAACCTTTGCGGGCATAATCGTTTACCAGCAACTCGCCCATAGCTTTCTGAGCACCGTAAGAAGAGCGGGGTGTTACCGCAGTCATATCGGTTACTGTTTCCGGCAAATCGCCGCCAAAAACAGCCAGCGAACTGGAGAACACAAAACGAATACCGGGTTTGGTATGCCGGCAGGCTTCCAGTAGCTGACGGGTAACATCCAGGTTTATTTTCCAGCCTAAATCAAAATCGTTTTCGGCGTGGCTGCTTACGATGGCAGCTAAATGAAAAACAACAGAAGTATTTTGGGTTATTAAAGACTCGGCGGCACCGGACTGGGCTAAATCCAGTTGCAGGCATTTAACCCGGCCATCGGCTGAAGGATTAGCAGGCTCCACTATATCTACTAAAAGCAATTCCGTAAATGCTTCTTCGCTTTTCAGAAGGGCTTTAGCAAGCCGCTGACCTAAAAAGCCACCTCCTCCGGTTATGATAATTTGCATCATTCTGGTTTAGAAAATCTGTTTCAGAACTTAAAATAACTATTAAAGTGAAAATTCTATAATTTACCTATTCTAAAACCATTTTTTTTTAGATAATTTTAAATGTATTCAAATGCTTTAATTTTAAATTCTTTGAAACCAAAGCGTATCGAGGAATAAATACTTATACCTCCTGATTTACTAGGATAGCCTTTATAAAACAAAAAGCTCCAGTAAGAATTAACTTATTCTACCGGAGCCTCTTTCAATTTACGGCCAATAATTAGTCTGGTCTATAATTTATCCCAGAATATGCGGGTTCCTAAATTATTGCCTCCCATACGTTTGATTGCTTCATTTACACTGGCGGCATTCACCGATAACTCCCGGTTTGGATATTGTAAACGGCGGATAAATCCTTTGGCCGGAGAGTTTGGCGTGGTAGACGGATCAGCTCCCGAATAATTCATTGGGGTTAAGCGGGGATATTCCGTTCTTCTGAAATTGGACCAGGCTTCGTACCAACTGCCAAAAGAAGCTACCCAATATTGCGTATTTATTTGTTCAAGGGCCTTTTCTGCATTGGTTAGGTCATACAATACACCTACCCGGGCCACCGGGTCAGAATTGGTTGGATCTCCGGTTTGCATTAAGTAGGCGGCTTTTTGAGCATCCGTAATGTTTACGATATTGGCATTATAATCCCGCATTTGATCCATGTGCGCTTTTATGCCGGTTTCGTAGTAATTTTTAGCTGCTACCGGGTCGGGCGCTCCTAAAAATCCTCGCTGGGTGGCATCGGCCAGTAAAAGCTGGGTTTGGGCATAGGTCACATAATAAATAGGTGCCGATTGGTCTAATACGGTATTGCGTCTTAAGCGGGAGTAACCGCCGGCCGGCGGAGCAGGTAAATTTCCCTGGGTAAAGCCAACCGGTGCGCCCACTTGCTCCGATAAAGTAGTAGTCATGGTTCCTCCGCCGGCACTACCGGCATCCGAATATTTCACTACTATGTATTGTGCCCGCGGATCATTATTGGCTTTAAAGAAATTTACCAAAGGCTGTCCAGCATAATAATTGGCCCTTTCTGATCCCGTCAGTGCCTGCGAAACCGGGTTATTGAATGAAGGCGCAAAAAAGGAGACTTTGGCATTATCAGTATTTGAGGTCATCACGCCTCCTCTGTCTGGTTTTAAGGCAACCGCAATTACAGCTTTTGCTTTATTCTGATCTAGTTCTGTATACCGCATTCCGGCCCGCAACAATAAAGAATTACCTAACCTTCGCCATTGCCCTACGTTTCCGCGGAAAAAAATATCATGGTTGCCCGCGGTGCCGCCTCCGGGCGCACTGTTGCTGGTATTGGTATTTAATTTATCGGTGGCATCCTGCAATTCAAATAAAATACCGCGGGTCGGATCTTCATAAATAGCTTTTTGATCATCCAGGGCCGGTGTCCAGTTACCCGTTGCAAATCCCTGACCTGCATTAAAGTAAGCTACGTCGCCGTAGGTATCCACTAATTCCATATAATAGTAGGCTTTTAGAATGCGAGCCATGCTGTTCAGGTTTATTTGCAGCGGATTCCCTTTGGTCATTTCTATAATAGTAACGAGACTCCGAATGGGATTAGCAAAAAGGGCATTAAACGTCTCGCTGGAGTTTTGGTCAACGTTTACATTATGGTTGCCGCCTTCCAGGGTACCGGTAAAAGGCGTATGAAAATGTTGAACTATTTGCGGGCCATAATGGTGCAGCGGATAATTGCTGCCATTAAATTGAGCACCGGTAAACAGGTAAAGTGGATTGGTGGATTGGGCCAGTACCGGGCTGGTATTTATTTGTTCGAAGTCCTTATCGCAACTACTGGCTCCAGCTAAAAGTACCGCAAGAGCAAAGGATATATATATCTTCTTCATAAGAATTAAAAGCTAGATGAGATAAATTACAATTTAATGTTCACGTTTAAGCCATAGCTGCGGGTAGTAGGCAAGGCATGCGACTCTAAGCCAGTCAGGTTATCAGAGGCCGAATAAGTAGATTCCGGATCCAGGTTGTCTACATATTTTTTAATAACCAGCACGTTGTTTACAAAAGCATTTACATTTAAACCTTTAATAAAGCTTTTGTTTACAAACCGGGAGAAGTCATACCCGATAGAGGCAGTTCGCCATCTTACAAAGCTGGCATTGTAAACAAAAGGAGTGGCCACAAAAGTGTTCCGATAATCGGTATAGAAATCCTGCACGTTTACGGATGTAGTATTTTGCTGATTATCCGACTCCCGGGTACCTGGGAATACCACGCCGTTTTCCCGGCCTACTAAGGTAGCCTTGTGCAAACCATGGCGGTAGTAGTTAAAGTTGGAATTCGATATCAATTTATGACCGGCTTTAAAATCAACCTGCGTAAACACCCGGATGCCTCTGAAGGTCAATGTGTTTAACCAGCCACCGGTATGCGTGGGAATAGCGCTACCAAATGTTACAATATTCCCCTGCTGAATCCGTCCCCCATTGGTTAACAGTATTTGTCCCTGGGCATTGCGCTTGTAATCAAACCCCCGTAAAGATGCCATTGGTTTACCTACTTCATGCGAAAGAATACCTATGAATTCGCCATTACCAGTGTCAAACCGCTGGGCGCCTTCGGCTAATTGTAGTACTTTGCTTTTGTTGTAAGTAAAGTTAAAGGAAATGTTCCAGGTTAAGTTTTCGGTCCGCACTGGTTCTAAACTCAGCAACATCTCAATACCCCGGTTCTGGAGTTTACCTACGTTTACTTTACGTTGCGAGAATCCTGATTGAATAGATACATCCACATTCAGTATTTCATCCACGGTTTTTTTATCATAGGCCGAAATGTCCAGGTTTATGCGGTTATCCAAAGTTCTTAACTCCAGGCCTACTTCTTTTTCTCTTACTTTAAGTGGTCTTAAGTTGGGGTTAGGCGCCACATTGCCATTTATATAGCCCAAGGGCACATTGCCATTGGGAAAAAGGTTGGCATTAATGTTATAGAAAATCCGGTTGGTATATGGGTCGGTATCGCCTCCCACCTCGGCGTAAGCAGCCCGCACTTTTCCATAGTTTAACCAGGCTGGTAAATCGCCAAAGGCTTGGCTAAATACAAAGCTAGTGCTCACAGATGGGTACAGGTAGCTGTTTGAATTTGGATTTAAAGTAGAAAACCAATCGTTACGCCCGGTTACGTTTAAGAACAGGTAGTTGCGGAAAGAAAAATCAACGGTTCCAAATAAAGAATTTACCCGCTTATGGGAAAAAGTATAATTAGGTTCTTTTACCTGCCCGTTATTAATGGAGTACAAATCCCGCACAAAGAAATTGGTCACGTTGGTACCAATTCTGTCCGACTTCTGATCCATGGAGTTACCGCCCAAAGTAGCATCAATGCCAAAAATCCCAAATTCTTTGTTTATCCCAATCAGGAAGTCCATGTTCCGCTCGCGGAAGGTACTCACACTCTGGTAAAATTGCCCGTTAAACCCAAGCCCAACTGTTGCCAGACTGGCTGAGCCGGTAGGGCGGTTAACATTATAGGGATTACTAAAGTAATCCTGACCAAAGCGGCCTTGTACGTACATCCAGGGCATTAACTGGTACCGCAGCGAAGCATTGCCAAACATCCGGTCGCGACGCGATTCTTCTAACCGTTTGTTTATTACCCAGTACGGATTGGTACGAGGCGTAAAGCGCCCGATGTTTATTTCATTACCAAAACTTTCGCCAGGGGTAGTATTAATCCAGGCTGCTTTTAACCACGCTACATCTATGCTGTTGGCCAGCGTGTAAATGCTTTGGTTTACGTTAAAGGTCTGCTCTGAAACAACTGGCGGGTTGTGATTGTACTCGTTCGAATAATTAATATTTAACTGCGATGATAGCTTCTCGGTGAAATTATAATTCATGCCAAAGTTCAGAATCTTTTTATGGAAATCGGAATTGGGCACGATGTTATTAGCATCGGTATTGGCAAACGACATCCGAAAATTACCTTTTTCATTGCCCCCCGACAGCGCTACAGAGTTAGTCCAGGTAGTACCAATCCGGTAAAAGTCTCTTATGCGGTTTTTGTGCGGAAGGTAAGGATGTTCTTGACCATCAAAAGCAATGGTAGGTTTGCCATCAAACTTTTCCCCAAAGCTCCAGCTGCCTGAACCACCCCCGGTGCCCCGGGCTGCCACTACCGTGGAACCTCCTTCTAATACCTGGGGCCTTTTACCGTATTCCCCCTGCCCATATTCGTATTGAAAATCCGTAAAGTCTAAAGCCTGGTCTGCCTGGAAGTTGGAATTGACCTCAATCCCTACCCCGGCTTGGCCTTTACCCGTTTTTGTAGTGATAATAATGGCCCCGTTAGCCGCCCGGAAACCGTACAGCGCGGCCGCCGCCGCACCTTTCAATACGGTCATGGATTCGATATCATCCGGATTGATGCTTTGTAAACCATCTCCGGTATCTGTTCTGGACTGACCGGAAAATTCATTGGCACTGGCCGCATTGGCGGCTCCGCCTGGCGTATTATTAATGGGCACTCCATTTACAATAATTAAAGGAGAGTTATTGCCGCCAAAAGAAGCCTGACCCCGGATCCGGATTTTAGAAGACCCTCCTGCCCCGGTGGGTGGCGCCTGTACCTGCAAGCCGGCCACTTTACCAACCAAGCTATTTCCAACGTTGGTAGTCCGGTTAGCCTGTAAATTTTCGGTACTTACGGTAGCCGTAGAATAACCCAGTTTGCGGGCTTCTCTTTTAATACCCATTGCTGTTACCACTACTTCTTCCAGGGCTTTGGAGTCATCGGCTAAGGTAATATTTACTGTACCTGCGCCAGAATAAGCCCGCTCCTGCGTGGTATATCCAATGTAAGAGAATACTAACGTACCGGCTCTTTCGGGTACGTTTAAGGTATAAGAACCATTAGCATCCGTAGTTGCGCCAATGGTGGTACCTTTCACCAGTACGGTTACACCTGGCAAGGCCTCGCCTTTATTAGAAACTACTCTACCTGTGAGGCGCCAGTCTAAAAAACGATTAAAATTAACTTTGTTGGTGGAGCTATTTTTAAGTAAGTAGTTATTTGCTGCCTCCCCGGCCACAGCTTCTGTAGCTACGGAAAAAGCAGAAATAAACGACATACCCAATACAGCTTTCTGCAACTTGTGCGTAAAGTTTTGCATAGGGATTTTGTTTAAGGTTAACTGAAAGATTTATTTGTGTGGTAATCAAAAACAGCTTTATAAAATCAAATCCTGATATCAACCTTCCATCCTCCTACCTTCACTTATTTACCATACAAGTAATACCTTTTGTGCACCACTTCCTCAACCCCATATTTTTTTATTTTTTCAAAAAATTTGTTTTAAATTTTATTTTCACTATATTCCTGTTAATAAAAAAGCATGTTTTTGAATATTTCAAACATATTCAATTTGTTTAGTTAATATTATTAACCACTATCTCTAAGCAAATGCAACAAGTCTACAATCCAGTTTTAGTTCAAGAAATTGAGGCCTTAAAGCAGGGAGACCGGCAGGCATTTGGGCTTATTTACAACCGCTTTGCACCTAAGCTGTATAGCTTTGCCCTAAAATTGGTTAGGGAAAAAGAAACCGCTGAAGAAATAGTACAGGAAGTTTTTTTAAAACTCTGGGATAGAAAACAGATGCTGGATCCTGAGCAAAACCTGGAGGGGTATTTATACCGCATGGTCCGCAACCTAATATATAACCAGGCCAAGCATGCGGTTTATGAAACGGCTTACGCCAAATACCTTATTGGCAAAGGCAATTTGATGGAGAATTACATTGAAGACAATGTAAATTTTAACGAACTAAAAGAGCTATTAGAGACAACATACGCTGCCTTACCACCTAAACGAAAAGAAGTATTTTGTTTGAGTCGGCTTGAAGGGCTAAGTAATGCCGAAATAGCTGAAAAACTACATACCAGCAACAGTAATGTAGAAAATCATATAAATAAAGCCCTTCACCTGATCCGGGCTAAGCTAAAAAAATATAGCCTCCTGTAAAAGGAAATTTACTAATGTATAAATGGTTTCAGGCAAAATAAAACCTACCCATTAAGGCCAGCACATGGGTAAAGAAGGGAAAATAGTTTAAGTTTTGTGGTGAATTAGCACTTTTTGCCTTATCGGTTTACTTTGATTTTTGTAACCAGGTAAACAAAGGTTGTTCCTTTTTTCAGAATAAGTTGGTGCGGCATATTGGCCGGAATCATAATAATATCCCCTGAGATAAGTACCTGCTGAGTTCCACCTTCTATTTTACCACCTAACAGTTCTGGTCCATTTTCTTTTATATCGCCTTTGTGTTCCCCGCCATAAATAATGGTTGCCTGCCCTTTTTGCACAATAAAAATATCGTCCAGTTCTTTATGTACCTCCACCTGGCCAGATTCTTTCCGTCGAATAAGCTTATAAGTATAAACCGGTCCGCTCTCAACAGTCTGGTTTAAAATATTAGTGCCCGTGTCGGAACCCAAAGCTGTCTTATCCATCAACGTTTTAGGTATGAAGTCTACTTCAGCCGTTTGCGCTTGGCTAAGCTGCATGCCCATAAAAAATACCAAAAAAGTTATGCTAATTTTAAACCACATAAAATTCGTCTTTTCAGGATTGAAAATGATAAGTCCAACCAAATACCAAGCGGAACCGATACTAATTTAGTTAGGGTAAATTAAAAGAATTTATTGCGACCTGGTCTCCGTAATTTGCTTTCCTCGATCAGGCAGCAGCAACATGCTCTTTGTTATGCCTTCCCCAAAAAATCAAAATAAATCCCTAGCCAACACACCCCCAGAAACATTAATATAGATATTAAAATCTTTAACAAGAACTTAATTCTTTTTTTTCTTCCGTTTATTTTATTCTTTTCAAAGGTGGAAATTACCTCATTTTTTTGCTCCTCCGGCTTAGAACTTATTCTTTTATTTAACTGAGCCAAAATTTTATCCAACGCTGGTTTATTTTGAGACAGATCCTGGTCGGGGTTTGTTTCCTGCCATAGTTGCTGAAAAACCTTTTCCTGCTTTTGATTTAATTCCTTGGTTGAAAACCATTTTAGAACCTCCTCTACTTCTTCAGGCGTACATGCTCCATTAAAATATTTTTGTAATAATTCATTGTCCATTCCCTTTCCGGCAGGTTATTATTTATATTATACAATTCAACTAAAATCTTCACCACTCCTTTTGTAAAAATTTTGCTAAAGTTTTAAATTTTTATTTTTAGCCAATTTTAATGTAAACACCATAATAAAATAGTGTTAATCTACATTTAAATTTGAAAATTTCAATTTACTGTATATTTAACAATAAGAGGCTTCTTTTGCAAGAATTTTTATTCTTGATTTATTTTTTGTATTTAAGGGGCGGTAATAATTCAACCTTACCTGGATGACCTAGGTTAAGGTGGGCATTACCTTTTAACTGTTTTTGTAACTATAACTTAGGCTCTTTTATAACAATCAGTTTTTTACTATAATCCATGTCTCCAGATTTAGAATCCTAAACCTCGACTGCAAAAAAGATCTATAGTAAAGAACCAACCTAATTATCCACCTAAGGTAAACCTGGGTAAAATGCTTAGCTCCTCTAGGTTATAAATACGTAAATGCTGGGTTACCTAAAACGATTCCCTCCTTACCCGGTATAAATAAGTGCTAAACTTTCCTAAGGGCAGCGATGAAAGTATACCGGAGAAAAAAGCAGGAAATCAATAGTTGCACAAAAGGAAACAAAAGAGGTTTTTTCCTGGATCGGTTGAAGTTAGGTCAGAGGGGGTTCTGCTGTATTTTTCCCATTTGGTTAATACTTTCTGCTGCTTGTACTTTTCAGGAAAAGAGTCCGGAAAATAGAGAAAAACCAATGATGGTAAGCAAACGAGATCAATATGGAACCGGACGTCTAACCGCCCGGCCACAATCTACTATTTCCAACGCAGTCTTTAAAACAGGCTTACAGCCCCTGCACCTGGATACCGGTAAGGATGCTGTTTTGTATGTACCCCAACAGTATAGTCCGGATAAACCGGCGGCTTTAGCACTAATGCTGCACGGTGCCGGCGGAAACGCGGATCATGGCATGTCCTTACTTCGGCAGTATGCCGATGAGGGAAATATTATCCTGTTGGCTCCTCCTTCCCGGGCAGGAAGCTGGGACATAATCACCAATAGAGCCTTTGGCACCGATGTCTTATTTATTGACCAGGCTTTAAAATTAGTCTTCGAACAATTTACCATTAATCCGGAGCACCTGGCAATTGGCGGATTTTCCGATGGCGCCTCTTATGCTTTGTGCCTGGGCTTAACCAATGGTGATTTATTTACCCACATCCTGGCCTTTTCTCCGGGCTTTGCCTATACCTCCGAACCTACCGGCAAGCCTGCAGTATTTATTTCGCATGGGGTGGATGATCAGGTTTTACCCATTAATCCTTGCAGTCGCCGGATTGTACCTCAACTGAAGAATCAGGGACTGCAGGTGAATTACCTGGAATTTAACGGGCGGCACGAAATTCCAAAGAATATACCCAAAAGTGCGGTTAATTGGTTTATAGAAAAGTAATTGGCACCAGGTTATTTTTGTTACCGGCAAGGCTACTGGGACTAACCAAACTATTTCTTTAGCAACCATAAATAATGGCTACGAAAAAAATAAAAAAGGCTCCCTCTTATTCTTTAGTTAAAATGTTTTGCGCAACAGCTAATCCACTATAAACCGCCCCATCCATGTAGCCACCAAAATAAGGAGAGGTTTCTGTACCCGCCAACCATAACTTATTTCCCATTAAGGCCTTACTATAAAGGGGATGACCGTTGTTTTGATGCGGCATTACAAATTTGGGATAATCCTGGTAAGTGTATACCTCCTTTTGCCAAAGCTTTTCGGTATACGAAAGGTAGGTGGTAGCCTTTTTTCCAAATAACCGGGTTAATTGCTCCAGTAAACTTTCTAATCTTTCATCTTTCGATAAAGCTGTAGCTGCGGAGGTAAGAAACCCTTTTATAGCAAAATGGGTTTCTTCCGGATTACAATGGTCATACATTTCCGGGGCTATGCCCACCTGACTAAACAAGGTGCCGGAAAAACCTTCTTCGCGCCAAAAAGGCGTTTCATATTCCAAAGCAAATTTAATGGACTCGCCCATCCAGGTATGGGTATTTTGCAAGACAGCAATCAACTCATCCGGAAGTGGCGGGTTAAACTTTAAACCGGAGCTAAGCAAGAATGGAGGGATAGTGCTAACCAGGTGCCGACAGAAAAAGCTTTCCCCCTGTGTACTGGTTACCTCTATATAATCCTGGTGATCCGTTACCAGGCTGATGGGAGTGTTCAACCGAAAGTTATTGGACCCAACCTGGTTTGCCAGTGCCTGAATAATGGCCGAAGTTCCTCCTGTCAGCCGGTAGGAAGGCTCTTCGGTATCCGGTATTTTAAATAATTGGGGCTCCTGTAAAATATCTGTTTCAAAAACACTAATACCAGTTTGATACTGCTTATAAAAAGGCAGCGCCAGTTCCTGAAGGATTTGCATTAAATAAATATGCTTATCTGCAAACCAGGTGGCTCCGATTTCCACCGGGGTTTGTCTTCCCGGAGCAGCAACTGTATGAATACGGCCGCCCAATCGTTCTCTTGCTTCTATAACCAAAGGCTTTATACCTGCCTTTTGCAACTGGAATGCCGCCGTTAAGCCACTTAAACCCGCCCCTATTATTATAACTTCCCGCATTTGTTTTGAACATTCACTCCACCAGCAGAGCTTACACACCTGCAAATATAAAAGTCAATTTTACCAACTTGACTAATTTTTATAACCTCTATTGGAACGGAATATAATATTTTAGTCTTAAACCATTTAAAGCTATCCTTTTAAAACCTGTACCATACCATAAATAGCCATAACCCAAATGGTACCTGCACTTAACCAGAAAGCCAGGTCGTAAAAAGTACCTGGCTTTAAAGCTGCCGGCAACCGGCGGTAGCGAAAATGGAGCGCTACAAACACTACCAGCAGCAACAAAAAAGATGTCATAAAGCCACCAATCAGGATCATGCCTACCGGCAGTTTTATAAAAAGAAACAACACACACCAGGAGGCCGGGAAAGCCCAAGCCAACCAGGCCAGCATCCGCTTCCGGGCCGGAAAATCATAAAATTGGAGCCAACCTAATTGGGCAAATACATCCGTAAAAATCCGCGAAAAACTAGCGGTTGCTGTAAAAAGTGTAGAATATAAGGCCATGAAAGCTCCAATCATAAATACCACTTCGGCCCAGGAGCCCAGAGTTTGGGTATACATTTCCGATAGTGTTTTTATAACGGCATAACCTTCCGGTACTAGTTCCTGCCGATGCAATACCGCCGCTCCCAACATATAAAAGGCTGCCGTAACCAATGTATAAACCACCATAGCCAGAAAAGCGTCCAGGTACATAATCCGGATCCAGCCCCGTGCCCTTTTCTCCCACTCCGGCGAATCTTGTTTAGGTCCGGTAAAAGCTGCATACCCTTTTTCCAGGCACCAATAGTTATAATACATTATTTCATCACCGCCAACGCCGGTTATGCCAAAGGCGGCCACCGCCACCATTACCATTTCCGGAGGCAAAGCAAAAGTAAGCCCTTGCTGCACCTCAGGCCATGAAATTTGAAAAGGCGTAAATTGCAAAGCATAAACCGAGGCGAAAGTGAAAACGGTAAAGAACAGCATCATAAATAAAGAAAGCTTTTCAATGGGCCGGTAATAGCCTCTGTAAACCAGTAACGAGGTAACCAAAGTCATAAAAACTGCCCAAACCGAGATAGGGATTGCTGGAACCGCCATGTGCAACGTAATGGCCACGCCTCCAACAATGCCACCCATTTGCAGAAATTTAAAAACCTGAATAAAGAGCCATAACCAGATGCTCCAGTTCACTTTCCCCAACTTCTTGCCAGGTAATTTATTAAGAGCCGTCATAGTGGTTTCGCCGGTGTAAATAGCGTGTTTGCCCCACTCCAATTGCAAAGCTACCTTAACCAAACAACTCAACATAATTAGCCAGAAAGTAACAAACCCGGCTCTGGCGCCTAATGCAGTAGTAGCTATAAGCTCTCCGGAGCCCACTACCGCTGCCGACATAACAAAGCCTGGCCCCAAATACCGCAAAGCCTCCCGTAATTTTTTAGGTGGGTCCTGAATTTTATCCAGGTTGAGGATATAAGGATCCGTGGTTACAGACGCAGTTTCCAAAACAGGTACTTTTACTTTTACAGCTGGAGTTGGCATGGGTAGTATAATTAGCTTCTGCTTTTAATTTAAGGGTTTCTTTCAAAATTTCTTACTTCTTTCTATTTAAGAATCTAAAAATTTAAAAAATTGCAAAAAAAATCATCCCGCTGGTACCTGGTTATAAAATTCCTCCAACCCCAACTGCCCGCTTTTACCTTTATAAGTATCTCCCCGTAAAAAGAAATATGGCCGAAACAGCACCCTTAATTCTGACCCTCCAACTTAATCCGGCAGCTTTTGCTTTCTTCAACCAATTGCGGAAAAAGCATTTTCCTGAGAAAATCAATTACCTGGATGCTCATTTAACCTTGTTTCACCATTTACCTAATGTTCCGGCGGTGAAAGAGCTCCTGGAGGAAGTTGCTGCCAGGCAAAAGGTTATTTCTTTGGAAGTAACTTCCGTAATAAAACTTGGACGGGGGGTGGCCTATAAATTAGAAAGCCCTGTTCTAAAAAATCTACATGCTTATTTGCAAAAGCAATGGCAACCATATCTTACACCTCAGGATAAACAAGGACTTCGCCCCCATGTAACCGTGCAAAATAAAGTAGAACCAGAAATAGCTAATAAGTTGTACGAAGAACTTACAGCAGCATTCGAGCCAATACGGGCCGAAGGAGTTGGGTTTGGGTTGTGGGAATACCGGGGCGGGCCCTGGGGAAAAATTAAAATTTATGATTTTTCAGCTATTTAATTCCCAAAAGCAATAACAACACCCACTTATTGCCTATAAACCGTTTCTTACCTCAAAACCAGGTTAAATTTTGCCTTATAAATCCCTTTCTGCCCTATACCTAAAAATTACTTAAAACAGTTATTAAATAGCCGATCCAGCACTTCTTAAATTCTCTGCTATCCTGACTTCCTAACCCCCGCTTTTATATTACCGTACCTTTAAAATTTACCTGTTTTATAGTTTTGTAACTATATTAAACGCTCTTTAGCTGAAGCATGATTAATAAATTGTCATTTGCCAAACGCTTAATAAAACTTACTTTTAAAGAATTTGCAGAAGATAAGCCCTTAGATTTTGCGGCCATAATTGGCTTTTACACCATCTTTTCGCTACCCGGAGTATTAATAATCCTCATCCGGATTGCCGGAGCAGCCTTTGGGCGGGAAGCAGTAAGAGGCGAGCTGGTACACCAGATAAGCGGCATTATTGGCCGGGACGGAGCGGAACAAATCCAGAGCATCATTGAAAATGCCAGTTTGTCGCCGGCCAGTACGTGGGGTACCATTTTAGGTATAGGCACCATGGCTTTCACCGCTACTACTGTTTTTGTGGCTTTACAAGACGCCCTGAATGCTATGTGGAATGTAAAAGCAAAAGCAGAAAAAGGTTGGCTGAAACTTATTGTTAGCCGGCTGTTATCATTGGCCCTTGTGGTAAGCCTGGGTTTCCTGCTCCTCGTATCCTTATCTATCGAGGTAATGCTGGGCCTGCTGAATGATTTTATCCGACAGAAGTTTTCCGGTATAGCCGTTTACTTAATTACTATAGGCAACCAGATTTTCACGGTTGGCCTCAGTACCGTCATATTCGCGGCTATTTACAAAGTACTGCCAGATGTAAACATCCGGTGGCCAAACGTATGGGTGGGAGCCTTGGTTACGGCCATACTTTTTGTAGTAGGGCGCTTTTGCTTAAATTTTTATTTACAGTACGAGCCCTTAGGCGATACCTACGGAGCCGCTGGATCAGTAGTATTATTACTGGTTTGGGTTTATTATTCTTCCATCATTTTTCTGTTAGGCGCCGAATTTACACAGGTGTACTCCCGTGAAAAAGACCGTAAAATAGAACCAGCTGATCATGCTATTAAAGTAGAACAACACGAAATCGAGAAGGAAGAATAAAGGGTTAACTGAACTTAAAGCTTTTATTTTTTCAGATGAATTTAAGGGACTATTTCTGGTTGATTATACAACTCCGGGTTTTTAAAAGAAACTAATGCCAGTACCACGGCCTGTTCGTCCAGAAGCGTGCGATCTACAGCATTATCGGTAAGCAAGCCAATAGCACCACTTTTTTGCTTTGAATTTGATTTGCTGAATACGATATCATTGGCTTGCCCCAACTCCATCCCCTGGGCTACCAGGTCAGCTATGGCTTTAGGTAAAAAGAAGGTACCCGAACGTGCTTTTCCCAATTGTGTTCCGGAGCGCACCACTACCCAGGCCAAAGCAGCTAATTCATCTTGTTCAAATTGAACGCCTCCCTCAATCCCAATCCAAAAATCCGCCTCCGGATAGGCGGCAAAGGCATGATTTACCCGGTTAGTAGCCCCCATTAGCGTTTCCGCATCCGTCATCGGTTGGTCGGCCACATCGGAGGGTACCGAAACCGGCACCGCCCGGAAAGAGCAATCCGGGAAAATCTTGCTAAAGCCCGTCAGAGCAGCCTCTACTTTTACTGGGTTTTTAGAAGCAACTACAATTATTTTTTCGATATTACTCATGCTATTTTTATTTTCAATCAAGCCTTCCCCCTCTTTCATTCCTGAAATCTGCTTTTTGGGGAAAGCTTGGCTGGCAAAATTAAAAGAAGGCTTTAAAATGCTGCTGTTTCATTGGATCAAATTTTTTACCGACATTACTATCCTTAATCCGAAAAAGCAATATTTTTAATAAACCTGATTAAGAGGTTAAAGCTTGTTCTTTATAATTCCACTTGCTTTAGCTTTAAAAATTAGATCTTAAAATTGTTAAACATTGATTTATCCTTTAATATAACTATCTAATATTCTTTAGTTTTTATAGATAAGAATTAATTATTAGTTTAAGTAAAAACTCAACTTTATCCACCACCCTAACCACCACTTATTCTGTATGAAAAAAAACCGACGCGATTTTATAAAAAAGGGGACAGCTTTAGCCGCTTTGTCTGTAGTGGGCTTGCATGCCTGTACCGATGCAAGCCAGGCAGCCGAGGCAGCCGGCAAAAACGACGAGCCCACCGGAAATCAGGGTAACAATTCGGTAGCGGCCTGGCCTATTAGCGAAACGGCCAGCACCCCGAAAATCCTTATGTTTTGTGCCCTGGATGCCGACGAGAAAACCATTCGTCGCATTAAACAAATGGGGGTTACCAATATAAATGGTGCTTATCCGGCCAATGGACCTATCCCTTGGCAAGAGGCGCATTTGCGGAAACACCTGGATCGGTTAAAAAGTCAAGGATTGACCGTGCTCAACCTGATGCATCCGGTAAGTTCCAACATTGTATTGGGGCGTGAAGGCCGCGATAAAGATATTTTAAATTTTAAAGAATCCTTGCGGGTAGCCGGGATCTGCGGCTTGCCAAATGTAGAATACAACTTTTATGTAGACCGGCTGGACGAAGGGTACTATGAAATGGAAGGACGGGGTGGCTCCGGCGTTACCGGCTACGACTACAGTCGGGTGAAAGATTTGCCTGCCAAACCCGAAATAGGTACCCACAAAGCAAATGAAATTTGGGCCAACCTTACGTATTTTTTAAAAGCCGTTATTCCAGCTGCCGAAAAAGCCGGTGTGCGTATGGCTCTGCACCCTAACGACCCGGTAGCTCAGGTAGCCCATGGCTCCGACCAGATTATGGCTAACCTCGCGGGTTGGAAACGCCTGATTTCAATAGTGGATAGTCCCGCCAACGGCATTACCTACGACCCAGGAGTAACCCGTGAAATGGGTGAAGATCCGGTAGAAGTTTGCCGCTACTTCGCTTCCCGCGACCGCATTAACCACATGCACTACCGTAATGTAACCGTCGATAAAGATTACGACAAATATGTTGAATGCTTTATAGACGAAGGACAGGCTAATTTATTTGCCGTAATGCAGGAGGTACTGCGAAACGGCTATAACCGCGGCTTGCTGCCCGAGCACCCCCATATCCTAGATTACGACCTGGAACGGGGTGGCATAAAAGGCGGTGGCGTAGCTGGTGGCGGCGGCGGAGGTGGATATGCGGGCGATGTATTTAACGTCGCCTTTACCCGCGGTTTAATGATGGCGGCCATGTCTTTACCCAGTTATAGTAAAAAGGTCTAAACGCTTTTTACTTCTTAACTTCTTTCAAGTATCTATCATTAAAACTTAAAAAGAGCAGCAGATGAGGCTCTTTTTAAGTTTTAACTTTAATAGGTTTTTCAGCCTTTTTTTGCTTCCACCCAAAATCTTTGTTGGTTTTGCTTACATGGCAGGTGTGGCACAACAATTGAAAATTAGAAAGCCAGCAACCGCCTCCCCCGTGCTTAACCGGTACTATATGATCTACTTTTAAATCGCGACGGGCCCGGCAAATAGCACATACCCGCTGGTTATATTTAGCTACGTAATATTCAATATGCCCTACCTGCCCATCAATAATACCCCAAACCGCCAATGCAAATTTAGAACAATCGTCAGACACCCAACGCCTGCGCCGGCCACTAAGGGGTTCGCCGCAACCACAGGAGCAAAAGCCATCTTTGCGGTCCGGGAACATGTCTTTAAATGCCATGTGGGTTTGCAGCCGTTGGTAAAGGTTAATAGGCAACCGCCTGTAAATTTCGGTTGGGTCAAAAAATATAACCCGGTTCTGCCAGGGGTATTTGAGTTTGAGTTTTTTAAAGGGTAAAGCAAAAAAGACTAATCTTTCCTGCCTTTCTGGTATCTCCGGGGTTAATACCTGCTTCTGCTCTTCCTGCACGTTTTTGCTGCTTTTTAATGCAAACTTAAGGAATCAGGATGATAAATTTCATAAGTTACAGGAGTCCATTAGAAAGGCTACGGGCTATTTTTGAAAGAATACCTCTTTCAATGCATTGGTGCTAAGGGTTATTTCTGCCTAAGTAGGCTCACGGCCGCGAGGCCCCGTCTGAATAGGGTGGGCTGCCTTCGGAATGTTTTCCTTGCTCCGCTGCGGAATGTTGCTGCGCAACACCACAACCTCAAAAGGCCCACCCTGTTCAAACTAGTGAAACTCTTTTTTACTTTGCTCTCTGCACTACTTATTGGTCATCCTGAGCTTGTCGAAGGATCTAAATCATACCACTATTGGCGGTAATACTTAGATTCCTCGACATGCTCGGAATGACACTTTTAGTATTTACATTTTAAGTATTATGAGGGTTTAGCAAATAATACTCCTCCTAATCTACTCCTATAAAATGTTGAAAAACCTTATATTGTAATAAAACCAATACTTCATAAATACAATGCTAATTATCTGATTATAAAGTTTTATATTTTATTTTAAACCTTTTCATTCATCTCTACTTAAACCGGAAAGCAGATAAACCAGAAGATTCTGCTTAACTTTCTGAGCAGGAAGAAAAAGGTTAAATGCCGGAAAAAAATACTGAAATAGAGCAATCAAAAATAAGTAAGGTGCACCCCACAGATTATGTACTGGAGGGCATAGCCATACCGGATCTTACGTATACCCACCTAACTCAACATAGCGCTACCGGATCAGTTGGCATTATGGGGTCATCCTACGATTTGTACCCCACCTTTTTGGAAGTAAATGCCGGTGCGTTTGCCAGTGCGGTCGGGCCAGACCGTTTTCCGGGGGTAGCCATAATCCAGGGCAACCAAGCCATTCGGTTATCCTGTGCCTGTGGTGTGCCCAAAACTAATTTGTGTTCGCACATGGTGCAGGTGCTGCAGGCCATATTGCTGCGGGCTGAGTTTCGGGTATTTTTTGACGAGAAGCTGCGGCTCGAGAAAATAGAACCGGTAGCCAAAGATTACGGCCTT
Source organism: Adhaeribacter aquaticus DSM 16391 (assembly GCF_000473365.1). Classification (GTDB taxonomy): domain Bacteria; phylum Bacteroidota; class Bacteroidia; order Cytophagales; family Hymenobacteraceae; genus Adhaeribacter; species Adhaeribacter aquaticus. The sequence goes on along the minus strand of NZ_KI421517.1, from coordinate 3,909,798 downwards.
TCTAAAACCGACAACCTGGAGCGGTATTTTGAATTGGAGTATGAGAACAAACGCCTGACGGTAAAACCCAAGCAAAAAGAACTGCTCTTGTTTAATGAGAAAACGGCCCAGGATTTAAAAGAGCAACTCTTACCCAAAACCAAACTTCCTAATCCCAAAGCCAACCCCGAAGAGCCGGAGAAAACCCAGTTGGTGGTGGTATTGGGCGAGCATAAATATTACAAGCATTTGTACCTGGAGCTCTATCAGGCAAAGGTAACCCAGGCGGGTAAACTAAAGAATCCCTTAAAAAGCATATTCCCTACCGATTTAATCTGGTTAACCGATAAACCCGAAGAAATGAAGTTCTACGCAGCGGTAGCCAAATTCCAGAATAATTACAACCAGGAACCCGGTGAAGCCGATTACGAAGCTTTGAAAGCATTGGTAAAAAACCCGCTGCAGTTATCTTTTTACCAGCCCAGTATAAAAGCAAATAGTTCCGTTTCAGCTAGCACGTTAGAGCTGGTACAGGTGCAAGATATGCCGGTAAATATGGTGCTGGATGTAGTGGTAAAAGACCAGTTTTATGAAATTACCGGTAACATTATCCTGCAGGACCAGACTTACGATTTGCAGAAATTGCAGGTAAAACACGGGTATTTTATTCAGCACAAAACCAGCTTGTATTTTATGCACAACCCCGATGTGCTGCGGGTAATTCAATTCTTCCGGAAGTACGACCACAAAATACTGGTGCCCGAAAGTAAGTTTAACGATTTCCGGGAAAGCATTCTGGCTAACCTGGAAAGCAAGATCAGGATAAATTATACCTACATAAAACCGGCCACCCCTAAACAAATTGCCGAATTTAAACTGGATACAAGCCGCGAAGAGCTGATTTATTTATCGGAATCGGAAGATTTTATTTTGCTGACGCCGGTTATAAAATACGGGCCTTTGGAAATACCCGTAATGACGCGTAAACAAATTTACGGCACCGACTCCCGCGGCAAAGCCTTTACATTGGCCCGCGACGAAGAAGCCGAGGACAGCCTGATTGCCGCTATTCTGCGGGAACACCCGTTTTTTGCCGAACAACTGCAAGGCGAAAACTTTTACCTGCACCGCAGCCGCTTTTTAGAAGATGGCTGGTTTCTGGATGCTTTTGATGCCTGGCGCAACCGGGGTATTACCATTTTGGGCTTCAAAGAACTTAAAAACAATAACCTTAATCCGCACAAAGCTAAAATAAACATACAGGTTACGAGCGGCATTAACTGGTTTGACACGACGGTAAAAGTAAAATTCGGCAACAAAGAAGTACCCCTGAAATACCTGCACAAAACCATCCGGAACAAAAGCCGCTTTGTAGAACTCGGTGACGGCACCCAAGGCATTTTGCCCGAAGAATGGCTGCAAAAGTTTACCCGCTATTTTGGGGCCGGCGAAGTGGTAGGAGATAAAATCCGGACGGCCAAAGTAAATTATTCGGTTATAAATGAGCTGTACGAAGACGAGGTACTAAGCCAGGAAGTACAAACCGAGCTAAGCTTGTATCGCCAAAGACTGGCGAATTTTAAAGCTTTACCCGAAGCTGAAGTACCCATAGAATTACACGCGAACCTGCGTCCTTACCAGAAACAAGGCCTCAACTGGCTAACTTTCCTGGATGATTTTAACTTTGGCGGCTGCCTTGCCGATGATATGGGTTTAGGTAAAACTATTCAGGTATTGGCATTTTTATTAAGTCAGCGGCAAAAAGTACAGAAAAACACCAACCTGATAGTGGTGCCTACTTCCTTGCTGTTTAACTGGCAGGATGAAATTGCTAAGTTTGCGCCATCGTTGAAAGTTCTGACTATTTACGGCCAGAATCGGGTAAAGAATCTGCAGGATTTAGACCAGTACGAAATAGTGCTGACCTCTTACGGCACTTTGCTGATGGATGCGCCCCTGCTCCGAACATATATTTTTAACTACATTATCCTCGACGAATCGCAGAACATAAAAAACCCGGAAACAGAACGGTACCGGGCGGTGCGCTTGCTGCAATCCCGGAATAAACTGGTGCTAACGGGTACACCCATCGAGAACAATACCTATGATTTGTACGGCCAGCTTTCGTTTGCCTGCCCTGGTTTGCTGGGTAGTAAACGCTATTTCCGCAACCATTACTCCACGCCTATTGATAAGTTCAAAGACAGCCGCCGGTCCGCCGAACTGCAGCGCAAGGTTAGCCCGTTTATTTTGCGCCGCACCAAAGACCAGGTGGCCCAGGATTTACCTGACAAAACCGAAATGGTCATTTATTGCGAAATGGGCCCAGAACAGCGCCGCATTTACGACGACAATGAGCATGAAATCCGGGATTATGTTGCCTCGCAGTACGAAGGCGAACAGCTCCGCAACAGCATGCAGGTGCTCCGCGGCCTGACCCGTCTGCGCCAGATCTGTAACTCCCCTGCTTTAATATCCGGTGGCGATAGCCAAAACCATCCCTCGGCCAAAATAGATACTTTGCTGGAGCAAATAGAAAGCAAAGCGCCGCACCACAAAATACTGGTGTTTTCGCAGTTTGTTTCCATGCTGGAACTGATTAAAAAAGAACTACTGGCCCGCGGCATCCAATTTACCATGCTCACCGGGCAGACCAAAGACCGCGCCGCCGTGGTAAATACCTTCCAGGAAAACGCCGCCGTACGGGTATTTTTAATAAGCTTAAAAGCGGGTGGCACCGGCTTGAATTTAACCCGCGCCGATTACGTGTACCTGGTAGACCCATGGTGGAACCCCGCCGTCGAAAACCAGGCCATTGACCGGGTGTACCGCATTGGACAGGAGAAACACGTGGTGGCCGTCCGGCTTATCTGCCCGAATACCGTGGAGGAAAAAATCCAGAAACTGCAGGAAAGTAAGAAAGCGCTGGTAAAAGAGGTAGTTAAGACGGATAATGCTTTGCTTAAGTCTTTGAATAAGCGGGAGTTATTGGAATTATTGGGGTGAGATTTTAATTTATTATAATATTACAATCTGTAGATTGACTTGATGAAAAGTGCTAAGAGCAATAAGCCTTTTTACACATAGCAAAAATTGAATTTTAATATGGGAATACAATTTGTAAACATTATTTAAAATATGAATGAAGATAATTCTTATGTACTAAAAGAACTAATTGATGTAGGCTCAGATATAGCGGGAAGTACTAGTGGTGCAATGGTAGGATCCTTTATAGCAGGACCACCAGGTTTAGTTTTTGGATCTATGGCAGGACCTTTAATCAAAAAGGTTGTTTGTAATCTTGGTATTGAAATTTCGAAACGGCTAATTAGCCCTAGAGAAGAAAAAAGGATTGGTGCTGCTTATATTTTTGCCTTAGAGAAAATGGCTATTTATCAAGAAAGAGGCCTAACTATAAGAGATGATGACTTTTTTAATGAATTAGAATTTGATAGGTCAAATGCCGAAGAAGTTTTAGAAGGAATCCTTCTGACTTGCCAAAGAACCTTTGAAGAAAAAAAAATACAATATATTGGCTACTTATATGCCAATATCATTTACAATTCCAATATCAACAGGAATTATGCAAACTTTCTGATAAAACTCTCAAATGAATTAACCTTCAGACAATATTGCTTAATTTATTTATTAAAAGATTTTATGATTGATGCGGAAATAGATTACCCAGAAGATAAAAATCATCCTGATATCACTATAAAACGTGTTGATGTAATTTCTGAAGTTAGAGATTTAATTACACGTGGGCTTTACAGGGAATATGTATTTATGGCAGATGAAGAAGTTGATAACACTAAACCTATATTTAAAAAACATTTATCAATTACGAGGTTAGGAAATGATTACATTAATTACCTTCAACTCAATGAAATTCCTTTTGCTTATTTAATTGAAATTCAAAATCAGTTCCTTTAATCCAAATCAAAGTAAATCACCTTTTGTTACGGATTTATAACACTGTATTTGCCATACCCACATGCTGCAAGTTTGTAACTTGTGGCCATTATAGCTCCAGTTTGCACCTGGAACAAGTTTTAAACTTGTTTAATTTATACTACAAGTTAAGCTTCGCTAAACTTGCAGAAAATGGTTAAAAAATCCAAAGTAGTGCTACTAAAAATTACCAGTTGGGAAGCAGGCTTTCCTCTACTATTTAATTGTTTTTATTGAACCGTGAAAAATTTAAATGGCAAACAGGAAATTTCTTTTTGCATTTGGTCATAGGTAAAAAAGAGAGGCCTTAACTAATCCATAGGCCTGTACCTTTATATATTTATGGATTAATTAAGGCCAGTTAAAATTTAAAAGTTGTCTTCTGCAATACAGGCTTAAAAAAGTAAATTATACAATTCCCTGGGCCAGCATTGCATCGGCGACCTTAACAAAACCGCCGATATTCGCACCTTTTTCATAGTTAATATACCCATCTGCTTCGGTACCATATTCTACACAAATCCGGTGAATATCTTTCATGATTTCGCGCAGCTTGCTATTAACTTCTTCGCGGTTCCAGGAAATACGCAGCGAGTTCTGGGACATTTCCAAACCGGAAACGGCTACCCCACCGGCATTAGAGGCTTTACCAGGGGCATATAAAATTTTAGCTTCGGTAAAAACATGAATGGCTTCCGGCGTGCTGGGCATATTGGCACCTTCGGCTACACATATACAACCATTACCTACTAATGTGCGGGCATCTTCTTCGTCTAGTTCATTTTGGGTAGCATTGGGAAAGGCCACATCACATTTGATATTCCAGGGCTTTTGTCCCGCAAAAAATTCACAACCATATTTTTCGGCGTATTCCCGGATGCGTCCCCGCTGCTCGTTTTTCAAAGTCATTACATAAGCCAGTTTTTCTGCATCAATACCTGCCGGGTCATAAATAAATCCTTCCGAGTCAGACAGAGTTACTACTTTGGCCCCGGCTTGCAGGCATCTTTCTACGGTATACTGGGCCACATTACCGGAACCCGAAACCACGACGGTCTTTCCAGCTAATGTTTCGGCCCGGGTTTGCAACATGTCCTCAGCAAAATAAACCACCCCGTAACCTGTAGCCTCTGGCCTGATAAGGCTTCCACCCCAACTGGTTCCTTTACCCGTTAAAACTCCGGTAAATTCGCCTTTTATGCGTTTGTATTGCCCAAACAAGAAACCTACCTCGCGGGAGCCTACTCCAATATCACCCGCCGGAACATCTATATCGGCACCAACATGCCGGTAAAGCTCGGTCATAAAGCTCTGGCAAAATTTCATTATTTCCCCATCTGATTTTCCTTTCGGGTCAAAATCAGAACCACCTTTGCCCCCGCCCATTGGTAGTCCGGTAAGGCTGTTTTTAAGTACCTGCTCAAAAGCTAAAAATTTAAGGATGCTTAGGTTTACGGAAGGGTGAAACCGCAACCCACCTTTATAAGGCCCGATCGCACTGTTCATCTGCACCCGAAAACCGCGGTTAACTTCCACTTCGTTACGGTCGTTGAGCCAGGGCACCCGGAACATAAGCACGCGTTCGGGCTCCACCATGCGGTCCAGAATTTTAGCTTTTTTATATTTAGGATTTTCTTCTAAATAGGGAATAATTGTTTCTGCTACTTCCTGTACGGCTTGCAAAAACTCCGGCTCATGCGGATTTCTTAAGGTAACCTTTTCCAGAAATTCTTTTACCAGTGCATCCATACCATTAGGGGTTATATTATGTTTTAACAGGTGTTTATTAAAAAAGTTTAGGAATAAATATGCTTTTACTCCAGCTTATTACCTTCTGTTGCGGTTTTTTTTACATTATAACCATTAGCCTAATAAATAGTTATGCCCTATTTATTAGTATTTAATGAAAGCTCGGCAGTGATTGCCTCTAGAAGAAGCACTTTACCAGTTTAGAATTCTTAAAGTTTTACTTGCCGGAGTTGAAGCAAGACCGTAAGCAGGCTGTTGCCTATAAAACCAGGTAATCAGGGTAGCACTTTTTAAGGATTTTTCTGCCAATACCCTTTTAATATTTATAGAGCGGCAGCAACCTGAATTTTAATCTTACTATAATTAGCGTTAGGGCCCTCTACGCACATACCCGAAATCCTATCTCCTGCTTGGCTTAAATAGCGTTTGTATAACTAAAACAACACCATAAAATGTTATTCTATTTTTCAAAGTTGCTAAATATTATAATTAACCCCTACCCGTAAAGCTTTTAACCCCGTTACCCCTTGCAGCTCTTCTAAATCCAGATATTCCAGATCGTGATTTAACACATTTCGTTCCTGCAGGTATTGGATGTATTCGGTATATTCATCGGCTTCCCGGTTGTTGTAATACACAATGGCAATCTTATCGGGTTGGGTCAGTCGTTCCTGCGAGTTTATCAGGTGAACTTTATCTATCCTCTTTTTAATAATTTCATACTGCACATTATGGGCCCCTTCTACATCAAACCGACGCTCATCGGTCCGGAAACTAATGGTTATGGGATGCGCATGCACAAAAATTAGTTGAGTGGTTTCTAATGCCTTCGGAAGTTTTGTTTGCAGGGCTTTAGTAAGTTTTGCAATAGCCGCCATGCCATTTAATTGCCACAAACGTAAATTTTTTAAATACCAGGGATTAAATGGTCTTTCCGGAACAAGAGATAGCCCCAGATAAAAATCATATTCAATGCCGTCGCTCCGGAAGGTTTCATAATAACACGGGTAAGATGCCTGCAACTCATCCTGAAAATGCTCCAGGTATTCTAAAATAGTTTTGTTAATGGTTTGAATAGAGCTTTCCACTTGAGACCGGTTCTCAGACATAAGCCCGTTATTATGGAGGGTATTATCAAAATACGATTGGGTAAGGGCCGCCGTATTAGGATAATTCTGGTTAACCAACTTTAGATAAGGTATGGTTTCATTTTTCAGGAAATGGGATATTTTCAATTCTTCTTCAGAACTGATACCAAATTCTAGCTTATCAGCCCATTTGTGCACTTTATAAATAAATTCATCTGTAATATTAAATGGTACCTGATTTTTTATATTCTCCAGGGTTTTATTCAGAATCGTAATTTGATATTGCAAATCGGCCTGTAAGGCCTAGTTCCTTTCCAAATTTTTTCCGGCAGGTATACTATGAGGTCTTCTTAAAATCAGGAATGGTAAATCCAGGCTTTTGTAATTCATTTATCTAAGAGCTTTTAAACTAATTGTTTTCCCTTAAATCATACCTAATAGCTGCTGGCTGTTTCGCCCCAAAAATCCTGCTGGATGGGGGTTTTAAAAATAATGTAAAATAATTCCGGTTGCTTTCAAGTTTAATCCGTTAACCATTATAGTTACCAGTAACATATTCCTTTTTACCCTAATTAAAAACTTCATTAACCATTATCTAATAAAATAGGTAATTAAACCAAACAATATGAGCAAAGATAAAGGCGGTAAAAACCTGAAAAAAGCACCTAGCGCCGATGGGCATAAAGGGCAATCTGATTACCAGGCAGGTAAATCGGGCGGATCGAAAACGGAAATAATGCCAACCAATCTTAAAAAGAAATAAACCTTAATTGCTGGAAGTTAAGCTACGCTAAATTTACAGAATTAGGAGAAATACATATAAAAAGGGGAGCTAATAAAGCTCCCCTTTTCTATTTATAACAGCAAAACAACTTGCCCAGGGCCATTCGTTATTTAGGTACTCCCAAACCAGTGGCAGCCCAGTAAATACCCCCATAAATATGCGCCAGAAACCAGGGATCTTTATAGGCGGCCGGAATATGACCCAGCGCCGTATAAAACGACCGTCCCCCGTCGTATTCGTGGTACCAGGAAATGGGATGAAACTTGCCCATGGCTGTTTTCCGGTTGGGATTGTTCCAGGTCCGGTCCGGATCATAGGTTTTCTCATCCACGGTCATTAAAAGTTTTAAATTTTTGTTGAAAGCTTCGCCAAAGGAGTACCACTCATCAGTCCAAACCCATTTTTCGGGCAGGTGCATGGTGGCCGGAAAATTTCTATCCTGCACGTTCATAACAGCCGTTTGCTCTTCCGGATGATCGGTAAAAACCCGCCCAATTAATTTTTGAAACCACTCTTGTTGTCCCTTGTTGGCCGCAGGCGCATGAATACCTACAAAACCGCCCCCGTTGCGAATAAACCGTTTAAAACTTTCCATTTGCTTTGCCGAAAGATCGTATCCCCGGGAGTGCAGGAAAACAACTACTTTAAATTGCTTCAGATACTCATCAGAAAATGGGTCGGTGGTTTTGGCATTGCCATCTTTCTGCGCCCAGGCTAATTCAAAGTGATGCTTAAGGGCCATTTCCCGGAATTCCTGCATGGCTACCGGAATCGTCGGGTCGTGCCACCGATCGGGACTGGTGTAAACCAACACTTTAAACTGTTGCCCCCAGGCCGGCGCCACCAGCCACAAAAGCATTAAAATAACCAGCGGGAAATGATATTTTTTCATAGGTCTTATTTAGGAGCTTAAATATAAGATAATGGCTGAAATTTCCATATCTTAAATATCTGCTCAACGCCTCACCCGTAGGCAAATTTATACCCTGAAGTTGGTTAAGACCCTCCATTTATCCAGCTGGTATTTGCGACGATTATAACTTTAGCTTCCAACCAGGACAACTTAACTACTTATTTACCAGGTTAACCCTCCTTACCCCTTCCTAAACTTATCGTAACGGCAAGAAGGCTTTCGTCAACTATACAAAACCAGAACAATTACTTTTTATGATTTTTTTCCGGGGAATAAATTATCCGTTCTCGCTTTTCTAAATTTTGCAGAACAGCAGCTTTTTCCAGCAGAGCCGGCCGAAGTTTTTTATCTGCCAATAACTGGAGCTGATCGCTGATATGTTTACTACCGGGCTGGGAAGCATTGCCATAAGCCAGTAAAACCTGGGCCTTTACTTTTGGCCCGAATTCTGTAACCGCAATATACCCTTCTCCCGCAATAGCATACGCTTTTTTATCTGGCGCTTCTCTAAACTGCATAGTACGATAAATACCTAAAAGGCCATTGCCACCATTACCTGGAATATCCAAACTTCCTCTTTTAAAACGATTTACGTCTCCCCAGGCTACATCCATCGCCCCATATTTTTGCTTTACTTCATTAGCAGCTTGAACCAGCAAGGCTACCGCCTTTTGCGGATCTTTTAAACCATTGGGAGTAGTAACCGGCTGCTCTAAACGCCAGAGATTCGTAATCATATCCGGGTTAAAATTCATAGAATTACCAAACATTCCAGGGTTTACCTTATCAAACCAGGTGGCAAATAAAACAGCGCCTTTACTATTGGCATTGGTTTGTTTATCCCAAGCTTTTAGAACCTGAGCCGCCCTACTAGCAGCCGAATCAGGGTATTTTTCTACTGCCTGAAGCAAGTCATTTAAAAAACGGTCTGCGGCCTCTAAACCGGTATTCATCTTATAGTTTACCAGTTCCTCAAAGGTAATGGAAGAATCGTCTTTTATAAGGTTTACGCCGCGCTGGGCCCGTAAATCCATTTTTAAAGGTGCCATGTAGGCCGGGTAGTTCTTTGGATTTAAAGCTACCGGGTAAGTACTGGTCCAGGGGGCATCGTTGGCATTATGCACAAATCCACTTTTAGGGTTAAAAAGCTTGGGCAAATCCTGGTAAGGGTGGGTCTGGGTCCAGATATATTTAGATTCCGTTCCGGGAACTGCTCCTTCCCAGAAAGCCCCATTCCCTTCCGACCTTTTGGGAACATTGCCCCCGAATAAGTAAAAAATATTACCAGCTTTATCGGCGTACAGGAGGTTAAACATGGGCATTTGCATCATTTTTACATTGGCTTCAAATTCCTGCCAGTTTTTAGATTGCCCCATTTTATGATATTGCCACATTAAATCGTAATTATCCCAACCTGCTGCCCGGATGGCATAGGATTTTCCGTTTTGACCTATTAATACAGGGCCATGCTTCGTCGATTTCAGTTCCACCTTCTTTTCCTGAAAGCTGCCATCGGGTTGCCTAACTTTAAAAGTTACTTTTTTTACTTCAAAGGGCTGTTGCACGCCATCCAATAAATAGCCATCGTTTTGTAAAGTTAACTCATACCGGTCTACGGCATCAATGGTATTTACCGTGTGGGTCCAGCCCAGATTATCGTTAAAGGCAATGGCTAAAAAAGGCATACCCACCAGCGCAGCTCCATAGGCATTAAAATCCGGACCATTTAAATGTGCTTCAAAAAAAGTAAACAGGTACTCCCAGGCGAGATGCGGATTAGCGACTAACATGGCATTCTTAGAAGCTGACTTTGACGGACTAATAGCCATGGCATTTGAACCAGGTGGTGAGGCACGCTCTTTACCCGCTTCAGCACCCACCATAAATTCAATGTTTATTACGCGCATGGTATGGGAGAGTACATCAGTTGGTTTAATTGGCAATACCTGTTTTATTTCCTCCGCAATAGCCTCAGGATGCGCCTTTGCATAGGCATTTACTCCGTTTGTAAAAGCATCTAAGTATTTTTTATAGGTATTATTTTGTTTATTATAACTGGCAATAGCTCGTTCCGGCAAATTAAAAAGGTGCACAGCCCTGTCAAAAAAGTTAGCTCTTTCACCCCAATATTCACTCCCTTTGCCTCTTGCTTCCCCATAAAGCCGGAGTATTAAATTGCCATGGTTATGCATCTGCGACCAGCCAAAACCATAGTACATTTCTTCTATGGAGGTGCCATAAATATGCGGCACACCATAATTATCCCATAATATTTCAGAAGATTTGTTTTGAGCGTGGATTTGCTTTACAGGAAATTGACCCATTATTATAATGAGTAACAGCCCCCAAGGTTGTCTAAATAATTTGGCTTTCATAGTTTAAGAGTAAAATGGACATAGATTTTGGGTGGTAGGTTAGTAGTTAAGTAAGAGATTCTAAAATAGAACAAAATCCATAAAATTTATAATAATTTATTTTGATCAGATTCTGATAAAACATTAAATCATAACTAATTAGCCTAAGACAAATTTAGGTTTATTACTTTTTTACTATCCTTTCAATTCAAATTGGCTGGAATTTTAAAACAGCCTCTGCTCCTTTATGTGAAAGGTTTTGGTGGGTAATCAGTAAACTCCGTAATAAATAATGTTTAGTGTTTTTATTGGATGTAAAATAGTTGAAGAAGCAAGTTGGCAGGTTTAGGAAAAGCGAAAGTAAACTTATATTTTTCCCGCACCGGCAAAAAAAGCTCCTGTAGCTTAGTATATTAATAAAAATTTCAACGGCAGAATAAATAATTGGTGAAAAGCAGATAACTCTTAACTTGATTATAAATATTTATAAATTGCTGTACCAAATTTTTATTCCATGCACGAAGCGCTGTTCAACTATATTTTCCGCTATACCGGCTTACAGCTATCGGAGACGGAAATGGAGCTGGTAACAAGTGCTTTCACTTTTAAAAAGCTCCGGAAAAAGCAATACTTGTTGCAGGAAGGTGAAATTTGTAAATACTTTGCTTTTATTGTGCAGGGCGCCATGCGCCAATACAGCGTAGATGAAAAAGGAGTTGAACATATTTTGCAACTAGCTATTGAAAACTGGTGGATTGGCGACCGGGAAAGTTACCTGATGCTTACGCCAACGCCCTATAATATTGATGCCTGGGAAGATTCAGAGTTATTGCTCATTACCCGGGCCGATTTGCTAAACTTATTCGACCAGGTACCCGCCATATCCCAAATGACCCGGCAAATGGATGATAAAAATTCCTTTGCTACCCAAAGGCGCCTAAAAGCAACTATCAGTTATTCCGCCGAAAAGCGTTACCAGGACTTTTTAACCACTCATCCCGATTTCCTGCAGCGGTTTCCCCAACACCAGATTGCCTCCTACCTGGGTATTACCAAAGAAACCTTAAGCCGCATCCGCAAACAAACTATTTAGCCACGTTATAACTCTTTTTAATTTTAAACTTCTCCTCGTTGATATATATCAACAGTTTATTTTAACATAGGTCATCGCCTGTAGCCCCTTCCTTTTCCCAAATTTGTATCGTTAACGGCAGCTACTAAACAGCAGCCGACAAAACTTTAACCGATACTAAAATGAAAAAAGAAGTAAGCTTTTCAACCACCGGCCAACGCGCCGATATAGGAGATTTAACCATTTACCGGATTATCCCGAATCGTTATGCCCGGGCAATTGGGCCATTTGTATTCCTGGATCATATTGCGCCTAAACTGCATGCCCCCGATGCTCCGCGCATGACAACCGGTACCGGCGCCCATCCGCACCGGGGAATTGCTACCTTAACTTATTTGCTTCACGGCGAAGACGAACATTTCGACAGTGCCGGTAACTATGCCAAAGTAAATTCTGGCGGAATTCAATGGATGAAGGCCGGTAACGGTATTATTCACGACGAAACCCTGAATGTGGACCCTCTGGAAACTACCGGCCTTACGCATGGCTTGCAGTTCTGGGTAAACTTGCCCTCCCGGCAAAAAGCAGAAGCACCGCAATACCTATCTGTACAGGCTCCGGATGTGCCGCAAAAGAAGCTGGACGAAAAAGGTAGTTTTATAAAAGTAATTGCCGGCCAGTATGAAAATTTAACGTCTGCTATTCCTAGTTATTCCGGCCAGTTTATCTATCACCTTCACTTGCAGCCCAACGAACTGTTTTCCCTGGATACCCAAGCTGGTTGGGAATACGGGGCCTTTTTACCCGAAAACCCGGTAGAAATTAATGGCATACGATACCAGGCTGGGGAGTTTGTAGAATTTGACCGAAATGCCGGCCATATAGAAATAAACTCTACCGGCTCCTCAGCAATTGATGTAATATTATTTGGCGGCGAACCCTATACCGAACCCATCGTGGCGGAAGGTCCTTTTGTAATGAACAGCAAACTTCAGATAGCCGAGGCTTACCGCGACTTTTTTAATGGTAAATACGGCACCATCGCCTATAACAATTAAGCTTTAATTAGAAATAATATCCCAAATATTAAAACAAAAGAAATCATGAAAACAATAGGAATAATTGGTGCTGGCAAAATAGGAAAAGCATTTGCCGCACATGTTGCCAAAGCAGGTTACCCAACCATTATCAGCAACAGCCGCGGCCCGGCTTCTTTAACCGAAACAGTAGAAGAAATAGGTCATGGTATCAAAGCTGGCACTACCGCTGAAGCGGCTTCGGCCGATATAATTTTTCTTTCGGTTAACTGGAACAAAGTAGAAGAAGCTTTGGCGGGAATATCCAACTGGGAAAACAAAATTGTAATAGACGCCACCAATGCTATTTTACCCGGTTTTGTTCCCGCCGATTTAAGCGGAAAAGTATCCAGTGAAATTATTGCTTCTTTGGTACCGGGAGCGCAGGTGGTAAAGGCTTTCAATACCTTACTGGCCGCTGTCCTGGCTTCCGATCCCCGGGATGAAGGTGGAAACCGGATACTATTTTATTCAGGAAATAATGCCGAAGCCAAAAAGGCAGTGCAGGAAATAATAAATAAAATAGGATTTGCGGCCATTGACCTGGGTAAGCTGGATGAAGGCGGCAGGCTGCAGCAGTTTCCAGGCGGGCCACTGGCAGCACAAAACCTTATTAAAATTAAATGAAATCAGCTATTTTAAAAAGAAGCCTGCAATCTTTAAAAGGCAGACTTACTATTTATATGTTTAGTTTGAATAAAGAGTACCGGGAAGAAATAAATTCTTTCCGATGCTCTTTTTAAATAAGTTATTGGTTCTTCTGGTAGTGTTATTAATTTATTTCTCCTTCCCCTCTTGCTCTAATTTACAAGCTGTACATCCGGCAGGAGTTCCTAAAATTTTTCACCTAAGCACAGGCAAGCATTAGCCTTTGCAAAAGCAACAACTACCAAATCTTTCCCTTAAAATAACCGGAAAGGAAACTTATACTTTTTCAAAAACCAGCCGAAAATGATCCATTACTTCCAGTTCAAAACAAACCCGGTTCGGGCTGATGCGAAAAACTTCAACCTGGTTTCTTAATTCTTTATTGGTTAAATATTTAGGTAAAAGCGACAGGTATAATCCGTATTTCCGGAATGAAAATTTTCGGAACCGTTTCCGCCACTGGCCAATAGTCTCAATATAATCTAAGCGGCCGCTGCTCTGGGAAATAAGCTTAAAACCGGGGGCGGCATTCCGGATAACCATTTCGGGACCATACGGCAACCAGGAACCGGGAAACTCTTTTATCATTAAAGCCAGCACGTGCTCTGCCGAACCCCGGGGAGCATCTACCGAAACATCTTCAAAAGCCGGCATGTTTTTACTAAAGGTCATGGTTTGCATGTAAAACCGACCACCTACCGGTAATAGATTGTACAGGTGTTGGAAAAAATCGTGGTAAACGCTTTCCTGTTTGCCCGCCTGCCATTCTTCAATCGAGCAAAAATGCTCTAATCCGCCTATGCAAACAATGGCATCAAAGGTCCCGAAGTCTTCGGGTTTTACGTAGCGGCAATCTTTAATCAACACATTCAGGCCATTTTTCTGGCAGGCTTTTGCTTGCCCTTCCGATAAGGTTAAGCCAATACTTTGGGCACCACGTTCTTTGGTGATGTAAGTAGAAAAAGGCCCCCAGCCACAACCCATATCCAACACCTTACTGCCTTTTTTTATATGTAAACTATCAGCAATAAATTTATGCTTGGCCCGCTGGGCTTCTTCCAGGGTCATGGAAAAATCGCCGTCGTATTTGGCTCCACTGTAATCTGCCGATTCTCCTAAACTTAATCGGAATAGCTTATCAATAGTGGTATAGGTAAAATCTAAGTCTTTTTTATCAGCCATAATTTTATAGATGGGTTAGCCATGGGTTTAATCTAAATATCTGATAATTAATTGATAATATCAACTTAGATTGTTGCGTACTTTTAAATCTTTCTTTAAAAAAAACCTGTAATAATTTAAACCTTTCAATACTATAAATGAGGCAAAGGCTGATAATTTAATAAGTTGTAAAAAACCTTATTTAACCCTGTTTTACTCCTCCTAATTTTTATGGCTCATTATGTTTGTAATTACAAAGGAGTTAAATAATTTATACCCCTAAACTAACTACTATGGAAAATACCACCACTCCTCCCATTACCATTTCTGCTACCGTAGCAGCACCCATCGAGCAAGTCTGGCATTTTTGGAATGATCCGCAGGCTATAATCCAATGGAATGCCGCTTCCGACGATTGGCATACCCCAAGCGCTGAAAACGACTTGCGCGTAGGCGGCACCTTACAATCGCGCATGGAAGCCAAAGATGGCAGCTGGGGCTTCGATTTTAAAGGAACATATACCGCTATACAGGAGCATACCCATATTGAATACGTGTTGGATGATGGTCGGAAAGTACAGGTTACTTTTAAGCCGGAGGATAACAATACTATAGTTACCGAAACTTTTGATGCGGAAGATACCATGCCACGTGAATTCCAGGAGGCTGGCTGGCAGGCCATTCTGAACAACTTTAAAAAATACGCTGAAGCTCAACAAAACTAAGGTATAACCAAATTTTTCAAAATTAACCCTTTCCTCATTAACTTATAACTCTATAAAAATGGCTAGTGTTAGTACCTATTTAAACTTTCAGGGCAATACCGAGGAAGCTTTCTCCTTTTATCGTTCGGTTTTTGGCGGCGAATTTATTGGCGGAATTTCCCGCTTCCGCGACATACCGCCCATGGAAGGTATGCCCGCACTGCCGGATGCCGATCAGGATTTAGTAATGCACATTGCCCTGCCCATTCTGGGTGACCATTTATTGATGGGTACCGATGCCGTGGAATCAATGGGCTTTCGGGTGCAGCCCGGCAACAATGTGTACATCAACCTCTTGACAGATACACGGGATGAAACAGAGCGTTTATTTGGGGCCCTTTCGGCTGGTGGTCAGGTAGAGCAGCCTTTGCAGGATATGTTCTGGGGCGATTATTACGGTAGTTGCAAAGATCGGTTTGGAGTGCAGTGGATGGTAAACTGTTCTAATAAATAAGCCGGGAGGTTTTTACATTTATTTACACCCGCTCCGATTTATAATATAAAACCAGGACCTTAAAGCTTTATCAGGTTGTAGTTTTTATTATTTGGAAAATCAAATTCTTTTACCCGTTTTTGAACCAGTGGCGTGCTACTTTTTAACTTTTCTATCGTCAGGAAGCGAAATAAAACGAAGAAATTCTAAAGCAAAATTATATCCTAAAACTTTATTTTTACTATATACAAATTTGGTATATAGTTTGTATAAGATTAACTAAATAACTTTTTCGGAAAACTGACCAGTTTTCAGGCTTAAATTGTATTTAGTTAAATCACCCTTTAGTATGACAATTAAAAATATACTCTCTTATTTTTTACTGAGCCTAACGTTAGTAGTATCGGCCTGTGGCGACAAAAATGATCAGGAAGCAACCGTTACGCCGGCAGCAGAATTAAGCTTAAACCATTTTTTTGCTTATCATGATGGTAATCCCAAAACTAAAACCCAGGCACCTTCCGAATTAAAAGCCGAAGCTTTAAAATCTGAAACAGAGTTTTATTTTTATTCCGGAAACCAAAACCAAATAGGTCGGGATGCTACCGGAGACGATCATATCAGCTTTAAGATTCCGGTTGCTAATTTAAAATCCGATTATATTGGAAAATATAACTTAAAATCTTTACCCGAACCGGCTAATGGCCAGGCTTCCGTTTATTATGTACATTATGCAAATGCCAGTGGTGGCTCTATGTTTGATAGCCGTTGGAATACCCTGGAAGGGCTATATGAGATAAAATCTTATGATGCCAAACATCAGTTGGTTAGTGGAGAATATACCTTAACGATGAAGCAGGTAGGTGATCCGTACACCGCTGATCAGGGCTTCCCGGATAGAAAAAAGGTGGATATTACAGTATCCGGAACCTTCAAAAATGTTAGAGTAAACTAGTATTAGGATTTATAATCATGCTTAAAATTACAGCTAAAGGCAGGTTAACTCCTACCTTTAGTTTTTATAAGTGCTTACCCTAAAAATCTAAAATTACTTTTGGTACTACATTTCTCATTTCACCTAACTAATTACGAATTCTATCATAAATGTAATCACCTGCTATTGTAAGCCACGGTAGCCAATCCCCAGGAGGGTATGCAACGCCAGGTTAGGTACCTGGGCTTTACCTCCTCCCGATAGCGGCATTTGTGCCCAGGCGCCGGTAATTTTTATTTCCGGACGAATAAACCAGTGTTTAGCCATGCCCAGCTGGGGGCCTATGGCCGCCTGCCAAGCTACCCCGGATATATGGTAACCGCCGCCCAGCCAACTCCGAACCGGGTTAATAGCCTTGCCCCGTATTTGGCCTTCGGGATGACCAACAACCAATCCTACCCCTACCCGAAACCAACCCTCCTTTTGGTTTCTAGGGAACGACCGGCTTACTAAAGCCAAGTTATAACCGTGCGACACTTCAAAGTGTTGTATTTCGGGTGAGGGATTTTGAAGATACACTTTGTGGTGAATCAGCTCCACCTGCCAGTTGCGGTATCCCAGCCGGTAAGCGTAATACGGGGAGCCATGCCAGGGACGGGTGCGGTACCTCGCCCTAAACTGAATAGTGGCTTCACCCGGCTGCTCAATCCGTAATGGCGTAGGTAAACTAAAAGAAGTACCTCCGAATAACTCCGCCGTTAATCCCTGGCCTTTACTTGTTTGTATAGAGCAACACGAACCCAATAAAATAATTATTATATAGGAAAAGATGGAAATAATTTTGTTAAGATACATGCTCCCGGAATTTTTCTTACCTTCTCTAAACGGTTATAACTAGATCAGGATGCTGCGTTCCTAACGTTAGGAAGGATTGATGTAACTACCCAATTGCTCCTTACAGAAACAGCTGATATATCTTATGATAAAAAACTAAAGAAACTTTAGAGGCCGCTACTTTAACCGTTACGAAATAATCTGAATCGTATTTTTTTAAGGCTTTATTTTTACCACTTCTGGGCAGCCACCGTTTATGGGAGGTTGTTTTTTAGCGGTAACAAGTCGTATTTCTACGAAATTTAACGTAAATAAAACTGCCACTATTTAAAAGTAAATAAATACAGGAACAACATGGAAATTTTAAAAAACCGCGGGTACTTACCTTATCCGTTAAGTCAGGTAAAAACTTTGTTCAAAGGAAGTGGGCCTATGTCGGCAGAAGATACCATTCGGTATGTTTATGCGATATTGAACCAGGAAGATTGTTTGTTTATTGCCTCCATTGATCCGCCTAAAATGAAAGATGTTTTAAAAAACCTGAATTCCAAAGGCAGTTTGCTGGCCAAAGAACTTAACCCCGCTACGGAGGTTTATATAAAAGCTTTTTCTGACGCCGAAGTGGCCATTCAGGAAGAAAATGAAATTCGGACCTTAATTAAGCCAAAGTATAACGCGCTGGCCCTTTTCCACGGCATTTTTGAAAGTATTAAAAGCCCCGAAGCAGAAGAAGACAATGCCACGCCGGAAGGTAACGAAGAGCCACAGGAGTAAATCAGGCAAATTTATAACTTTATAAAGGTTTATTTTTAAATACAATTATTTATCACTTTCCGGTGATTTATAATTTTATCCGGAATTAGCTTTTTTCTACCTTTGTAGAAATATAAATTACCTAATGAAAAAAATATTACCTTTTTGTTTGCTCTTTTTATCTTTTTCCTGCAAAAAAGAAGAAATAAGCCCCGACCATTTGCTCATTATGCATAGATGGGAGCGCACCTCTTTACAAATTACAACGCCTGATAAGGTAACTACGGAACAATTAACCCTTCCTTGCCAAAAGGATGATCTTTATATTTTTGGAGCCGGCTACAGTTTTATTATTGTTAATCGAGAAAGCTGTAATACCAGTGAATACGCCATGTTTTATGATTCTTATGCTTTACGGAATAATAGGCTTACGATTTTAAATGAGCCGCGTGAAATAAAAGAACTGAATAAAAAAAGAATGGTATTGTTCTTTACCAGGAATGACACTGTTTTTACCGAAACGTTTAAAGCCATTCCATTATATAAATAAATTGATATTACTTTTGAAACACTTTAACCTCGTTGAGTTTCAAGTATGGTAAAAAATAAAGGAGCAACTTAAAACTGCTCCTTTATTTTCTGGTTTATTTTGGCCTTTCTTACGGCAATCCACTGCCACCCATAGCCCCAAATATAGACCCGTTGGTATAGCTGGCATCGTTAGAAGCTAATTGCACATAGATAGAAGCCAGTTCGGCTGGCTGCCCCGGCCGCTCCATGGGGGTGGCGCCACCAAAGCTTTTTAGCTTTTCCATCGTGGCCCCTCCGCTTACCTGCAAAGGCGTCCAGATAGGTCCGGGAGCAACCCCGTTTACCCGAATTCCTTTAGAAGCCAATTGTTTGGCCAGGGATCGCACAAAGTTGGTAGTAGCGGCTTTGGTTTGGGCATAGTCGTACAAATCTTCGGATGGTGTAGTGGCCTGCTCCGAGGTAGTAGCAATAATAACCGACCCGGGCTGCAAATGCGGCAAAGCCGCTTTTATAATCCAGAAAGGCGCATAAATATTGGTCTTCATGGTGCGGTCAAAATCCTCGTTGGGTATATCCAGAATAGACGGGTGCGTTTGCTGGTAAGCAGCATTACTGACCAGTATATCCAGACCACCCAGCTCCTGCACGGCTTCTGCTACCAGACGCTGGCAAAAAGCTTCTTCGGTAATGTCGCCCGGAATAGCTACGGCTTTTCGTCCTTCGGCCTGAATCAGGGCAATAACTTCCTGCGCATCCGGCTCTTCGGTAGGGTAATAATTAATGGCTACATCGGCTCCTTCGCGGGCATAAGCAATGGCGGCTGCGCGCCCAATGCCCGAATCGCCCCCGGTTATCAAAACTTTCCGGCCTTGCAACCGCCCCGAACCTTTATAACTTTTTTCCCCGTGATCCGGCAGCGGATCCATCTGCCCCGCCAACCCCGGCCAGGGCTGCTCTTGTTCTTTAAACGGCGGTTTAGGGTATTTCTTAAGTGGGTTTTCCAGACTCATCTTATATGTCCTCCTTCATAGTTTTAAACTCGCATTACTCCTCGCTTAAACCGCTGTTGCAAAAGAAATGTTGTCTCTTATCCGCTCTTCTGTTTATATGCCCCACCTGTTTGCCTTACTGGACCTGCCGCCAAAAAAAATTATTTGATTTATTTAATATAAATAAGTCTGAAACCTAATAAAAAAGGCACGAGCCAGGCTGCTCGCGCCAATGAACTAACAGGTCGATTCTCCATTACATAAACGCTATTATTCCCTATATAATTTTGGAAGCTTAGGCCGGTGGCATGGCCAAAACCAGCGTCATACCATCGGGTGCATTTACAGTTAGCGATTCAGCAGCGGCCGGTATAAAAAATTTATCTCCGAATCGGGCCTCCATAATTTCATCATCTACCTGCAATTGCCCGGCACCTTCGGTTACAATGGCTATGTAAAAGCCGGGTTTACTAAACTGGTATTGCCCTTTTACTTCCAGGCGGTTCATCCGGAAACAATTGGTAACAGCATCATCAAAAATAACCTCTTCTTTGGCCAGTTCGTTTTCGAATAAAACCCGGGGCTTCATAAAATAATCCTGCCGGATGGTTTGGACCGGTAAGGCCGACAGGTTAAACATCGACAAGCCAAAATCAATGCCGCGTTCCATAAACCGGGCTTTTTCCGGCAATACATAGCCGGCTTTTTCAAATTCGATGCGGGCTACCAGGTCGGTAGGTTCCATAATTTCAATCATGAAAATCCCCTCGCCAATGGCGTGCGGCAAACCTCCTGGCACATAGAAAGCATCGCCTTTCCTTACCGGCACTTTCTCAAAGCACGATTCCAGGA
This sequence comes from Adhaeribacter aquaticus DSM 16391, assembly GCF_000473365.1. GTDB lineage: Bacteria > Bacteroidota > Bacteroidia > Cytophagales > Hymenobacteraceae > Adhaeribacter > Adhaeribacter aquaticus. Next base: position 3,888,933 of record NZ_KI421517.1, on the reverse strand, counting down.
AGGCGATATCCTGTTCTTCCACCGCTCTTTTTAATTCGGGCAGCGAAGGCGGTTTCTGAAATCCCAGGTAAATGTAAGGTTCCGGCACATCGTCGCGGGTTCCTAAAATATAATATCCTTCTGTTTTGCCGTGGTTGCTGTTCAGGTATTGCTGCGCAAAAGCAATGGTGGGGTGGCATTGCAGGTGCAGCCGGATGGCCGAATCCAGGAACTTAAGTAAAAAAGCGGTATGGGAGCCATATTTTTGGAAATGTTCCTCCCCTAAAAAATATTCCGGATGCTGTTCCAGTAATTGTTTAAAAATGACGGACTGCCCGTTAAATTTTACTTTAGATAAACCTTCTTCCTCTAGATGTTCCCGGCCCGGATTGATAGCCCGGGTAACTGAAGCAATCCAGTCTTCCGGAAAATGGCTATCCGCCGGCGCTCCCTCCTGGTTTAGCTCAGCCAGCATTTTGCCGCCTACATAGGTACGCCATACCCGGTTGGGTGGCAAAGCAATTATTTTATTCATAAGTAAATTTCTATTTGTTTTCGGGTTTTACGCCTGAAGCAATAAAGGTAATACATAACCAGGCCAAGGGCACCAAAACAGCACCCAGGGCAAAAAAAGCATAATAACTGGTGCGGGTAATAACCGGTACCGCCCAGGTGGTAAATACCGTGCCCACTACCGCGGCCGTACCAGCCATTCCGGCTACCGTTCCCACATTCTTACCGTTAAAATAATCGCTGGGCAAGGTTTGTAAATTACAGATCAGGAACTGGAAGCCAAACATGGTAATTCCTATCAGCACCATAATTATTTCCGGGTAATGGATTAAATCATCCAGGTACAGCACCGAGGCTACCAACGCCAGCAACATGAAGATACCACCTAGGGTAATGCCATTTTTGCGGGCCTTATGCGACGGCACGCCGGCATTAATCTGCCGCATCGAAAAAATGCCGCCTAATACACCTCCTACTACCGCCAGCGTGTACGGAAACCAGGAATACGCCCCTACCTGCTGAATATCCAGGTGAAACTGTTCTTTCAGAAAAGTAGGCATCCAGGTAATAAACAGCCACCAAACCGGATCAATAAAAAACCGTCCCAGCAAAATGCCCCAGGTATTTTTAAACCACAATAATTCGCGCCAGGTATAAACGGTATCAGAAGGAGGTTCAGCTACGGTGGCCGGGCTATCACTGGCCGACACGATATGCGATTTTTCCTCATCCGTGAGCCAGGGATGCTTATCCGGAGAGGCTTTATTGACGATAAACCAGGGTATAATCCACAGAAAGCCCAGGGCCGCCATCAGAATAAAGGAAATGCGCCAGCCAAAAGCTACGTACAGCAGGGCAATTACCGGCGCCGCTATAATAGAACCAATGGCGGTGCTACTGCTAAACAAGGCTTGGGCAATAGCGCGCTCCCGGGCCGGAAACCATTCGGCATTGCTTTTAGTAGCTCCCGGCCAGTTGCCGGCCTCAAATAAACCCAAAAAGAAACGGAAAAAACTAAAGGCAAAAAGCGACCTGGCCAGCGCATGCAGGGCAATGGCAATGCTCCAGCCGGCAATGGATAAAGCCATCCCCACGCGGGTACCCACCAGGTCCATTACCTTGCCTAGGGTGGTTTGGCCCAGGGCATAGGCAATCAGGAAAAAGGTAGTAATAACGGCCAGGGCACTTTTACTATCAGCGGTACTTATGCCGAACTCTTTATGAATGTAAGGCCATAAAATATTAATGGCACTGCGGTCAATAAAATTAATAACGGTAGATAAGGATATTAACCCTATGATATACCATCTTAATCCCTTAAGCTTCATGTGGTGGTGGTTTATGAAAGTCTGGGTAAGGCAGATTTAATTTTAAACCAACAATATAGAAAAGGGAAAGAGATTTAATACGGTTTTGAACCGAATTAAATAAAAGAATTTCTTAATTAACAGAAGTAACTGTAGCGTAGAGTTTGGCCAAAGCAAGGCTTTTACCAATACCTTCCCTATCAGTGCCGGAGGTCATAAAAGGTTTAAACTTTTAAATGCCCGGGCGGGCAATTGCATCCGCCGGTTAAAAAGCCGGTTGGTATCCGGACGGCTAGTGGAGCCAGAGGTTCCGTTTTTGGAGAGAACATTCCGTATTCCGGTCCTATTCGGGACACCCCCAACTCGTATGCTAATGCTGAACCAACGGCAGCAGTTGAATCCCAGGATATTGTTATTTATCCAAATCCGGCTCCAGGTGGTCAATTCAGAATTTCGACAGGTAACCTGAAAGCAACGGATAAAGTCTCGGAACGGGTAAGTGATTTAGCCGGAAAAGTCGTTTACAACAAAGAGGAATCGGCCGGAGGAGCTGTATTGGTAAACAGCTCTTTAAATCCAGGCGTTTATATGGTAGAAGTAAAAAATAACGCTACAATCCTGAGCCAGAAACAGGTAATCATTAAATAACCTTATCATGAAAAAGCCACCATGAAGTTTAGTCCCATGGTGGCTTTTTTACTACCAGCTTCTTAGCCTAACTTTTAGCTATTGTTTTTGCTTTAAAGCCTGTCTAGAATATAATCTGGCGTTTTTTTTACTAAAGCAGTCCAACTAAAGGATAAGCGAAGATAGTTTTACAGCTATTGCCTTACGGTTATCGGGAAAGCAATACTTTTGCTCTTATCTGCTTTGGTAAGGGTAACATTTAAGGTACCGTCTCCTGTTGATTTGGTGGTTAGGGTTGGGGTGGCACCTCCGGTTATAGTAGCATCTATCCCGGTAATCCTATAAGAAACAGTATAGTTTTTTGTTACCGTTGCCTTGGGCGTCTTACTTTCATCTTCTAAGGTTAGGGTTCCGGTGTATATCGTATTAGCATCTACGGTAACCGAAGTTACTGCAGTTTGGTTAGATATGCCATTCGGATCAGTAAAAAAAGCAACAGCATCTAATTTCCCTTTGGGCGCATCCAAGGCCAACTGAAACCGGGTTATCGTATCCGAAGTGGTACCGCCAGGTCCTGGTTCTTCTTTTTCTTTTTTACACGAAAAAACACTCAATACTAAACCTCCAATCAGGCAGCTTTTAAAAAAATAAGATTTGATTTTTGTTTCCATTTAACGTAAATAAATCTCTGAAAAGGCAATTATAGTTCTGGCCAATTAGAGGTAAATTAATAATGTTTTATAATCCGTTTAGTTATTACGCCATCATCCAGAATTAACTGGAGCAGGTATACCCCCTGGACGTTTCCGCTCATGTCTATTATTTGGTTGAAATTCCCGGACACCTGCTTATGATTTTGTTTATATATCACCGCTCCTTTTGTATCCAATAACCTTATTTCTAAAGCTGTTCTGGTTAGCAGCGGTAATTGTAACTGCAACTTATCATGAGTCGGGTTAGGATAAATAGAAAGATTGGCGGCTAATTTACTTTCTGGTATACCCGTACAGGTATTTACAATGATAGACTGCGTAGTAGGAGCCGTAACCCAACAGCCATTTTCTTCATAGGTATAATAAATAATATGAGTCCCTACTCCGGCTACAGAAGCATCGAAGATATTTTTGCTTACCCCCACTCCGGAATACACGCCCCCGGCTGGTTGCCCACCAGTTAAAGGGAAGTTGGTTACGGTACTGCATATGGTAATCGAAAATTCGGCCAGGGTAACCATTGGTAAGGCTTTGATTTCTACCTCTATTTTGGCTCTTTCACTCTCCACTCCATTCATGGTTTGGCTTACGTAATAAGAAGTAGTACCTACAGTAGCCGATGAAGGAATAGGTGCAGTGGCTGATCCGGTGCCACCCGTAGCAGCAGTATACCATAATAAGTTAGCTCCTAAAGCTGTTAACCCAGATACCGGAGCGTCCTGGCAATAATTTAAATTTTTAACTACCGGAGCAGCAACCCCATTGGTGGGCGCAGCGGTTACATTTATGTCTATTTTGGCTCTTGGGCTCTCACAACCATTCAGCATTTGCGATACATAATATGAAGTGGTACCAACTGTAGCGGTAGATGGTGTAGGCGCGGTTACGGATCCGGTACCACCCGTAGCAGCCGTATACCACAGCAGGTTAGTGCCCGTAGCTGTTAGTGCTGTAGCCACAGCTCCCTGCTGGTAGCTAACAGTGCTCACGGCTGGTGCTGTTGGCAACGGATTTACTACTACATCTAATTTGGCTCTTGCACTTTCCACCCCTGCTACCGTCTGGGTTACATAATAAGAAACAGTACCTACAGCAGCCGTTGAGGGTGTAGGAGCAGTTGCCGAACCAGTACCTCCGGTAGCAGCGGTATACCACAGCAGGTTTGTGCCCGTAGCTGTTAGTGCTGTAGCAGCCGATCCCAGGCAATAATTTTTACTACTTACCACCGGGGCAGCAACCCCATTGGTGGGCGCAGCGGTTACAGTAACCTCTATCCTGGCTCTGGGACTCTCACAACCATTCAGCGTCTGCGATACATAATATGAAGTAGTACCAACTGTAGCGGTAGATGGCGTTGGGGCAGTTGCCGAACCAGTGCCTCCGGTAGCGGTGGTATACCACAGCAGGTTAATGCCCGTGGCTGCTAATGCTGTAGCTACAGCTCCCTGCTGGTAGCTAACAGTGCTCACGGCTGGTGCTGTTAGCAACGGATTTACTACTACGTCCAGCCTGACTCTGGGACTTTCCACGCCATTCAGCGTTTGCGATACATAATAAGAAACAGTACCTACAGCAGCCGTTGAGGGTGTAGGAGCAGTTGCCGAACCAGTACCTCCGGTAGCAGCGGTATACCACAGCAGGTTACTGCCCGTAGCTGTTAATGCCGTAGCAGCCGATCCCAGACAGTAACTCACATTACTCACTACTGGTGCTGTTGGAACGTTGGGCGCTGTTATTATCACTTCTATTTTGGCTCTTGGGCTTTCACAACCATTCAGCGTCTGCGATACATAATAAGAAGTAGCACCTACCCCAGCTGTTGAGGGTGTAGGAGCAGTTGCCGAACCAGTGCCTCCGGTAGCAGCGGTATACCACAGCAGGTTTGTGCCCGTGGCTGCTAATGCTGTAGCTACAGCTCCCTGCTGGTAGCTAACAGTGCTCACGGTTGGTGCAGCGGCTAGCGCATTGACAACTACATCTACTTTGGCTCTAGGGCTTTCCACCCCATTCACCGTCTGCGATACATAATAAGAAACAGTACCGGGTGTAGCCGTGGATGGGGTTGGTGCCGTGGCTGAACCCGTGCCTCCTGTAGCTGAAGAATACCACAGCAGGTTACTGCCCGTAGCCGTTAAGGCTGTTGCCACAGCTCCCTGGCAGTAACTAACACTGCTTACTACTGGTGCCGATGGAATATCAGGTGCTGTTACAGTAACCTCTATCTTGGCTCTTGGACTTTCACAACCATTCAGCGTCTGCGATACATAATATGAAGTGGTACCTACTGTAGCTGTAGATGGCGTTGGGGCAGTAGCTGAACCCGTACCTCCGGTAGCAGCGGTATACCACAGCAGGTTAATGCCCGTGGCTGCTAATGCTGTAGCCACAGCTCCCTGCTGGTAGCTAACAGTGCTCACGGCTGGTGCTGTTAGCAACGGATTTACTACTACGTCCAGCCTGACTCTGGGACTTTCCACGCCATTCAGCGTTTGCGATACATAGTAAGAAACAGTACCTACAGCAGCCGTTGAGGGTGTAGGAGCAGTTGCCGAACCAGTACCTCCGGTAGCAGCGGTATACCACAGCAGGTTAGTGCCCGTAGCTGTTAATGCCGTAGCAGCCGATCCCAGACAGTAATTCACATTACTCACTACTGGTGCTGTTGGAACGTTGGGCGCTGTTATTATCACTTCTATTTTGGCTCTTGGGCTTTCACAACCATTCAGCATCTGCGATACATAATAAGATGTAGTACCTACCCCAGCTGTTGAGGGTGTAGGAGCAGTTGCCGAACCAGTGCCTCCGGTAGCGGTGGTATACCACAGCAGGTTAATGCCCGTGGCCGTTAATGCTGTAGCTACAGCTCCCTGCTGGTAGCTAACAGTGCTTACTAATCGGGGCAGCAGGCAAAGGGATTTACTACTACATCTAATTTAGCTCTTGCACTTTCCACCCCTTCTACCGTCTGGGTTACATAATAAGAAGTAGTACCAACTGTAGCGATGGATGGTGTGGGAGCTGTGCCCGAACCAGAACCTCCTGAAGCCGAAGTATACCACAGCAGGTTAGTGCCCGTAGCTGTTAATGCCGTAGCAGCCGATCCCAGACAGTAACTAACACTGCTTACTACTGGTGCCGATGGAATATCAGGTGCTGTTACAGTAACCTCTATCCTTGCTCTGGGACTCTCACAACCATTCACCGTCTGCGATACATAATAAGATGTAGTACCGGGTGTAGCCGTAGATGGGGTTGGTGCCGTAGCCGAACCCGTACCTCCGGTAGCAGCGGCATACCACTGCAACGAATTACCCGTGGCCGTTAATGCTGTAGCTACAGCTCCCTGCTGGTAGCTAACAGTGCTTACTATCGGGGCAGCAGGCAACGGATTTACTACTACATCTAATTTAGCTCTTGCACTTTCCACCCCTTCTACCGTCTGGGTTACATAATAAGAAGTAGTACCAACTGTAGCGATGGATGGTGTGGGAGCTGTTGCCGAACCAGAACCTCCTGAAGCCGAAGTATACCACAGCAGGTTAGTGCCCGTAGCTGTTAATGCCGTAGCAGCCGATCCCAGACAGTAACTAACACTGCTTACTACTGGTGCCGATGGCACCTTGGGTGCTTCAGATAAAACCTGCAACTTTCCAGATTCTGTTATCACTTTAATTGTAACAAAATCTTTATTTAAAACCTCTATAACAGCTGGAGTATTGGCAAAACTTATCGGAGTACTTGCTCCTGCCCCACCTGTAACTTTAAACCGGATTAAAAACAAAATAGCATCCTTG
>NZ_KI421517.1:2932633-3881900 GCF_000473365.1 Adhaeribacter aquaticus DSM 16391 | reverse complement strand
CCGAACCAGTACCTCCGGTAGCAGCGGTATACCACAGCAGGTTAGTGCCCGTAGCTGTTAATGCCGTAGCAGCCGATCCCAGACAGTAACTAACACTGCTTACTACTGGTGCCGATGGCACCTTGGGTGCTTCAGATAAAACCTGCAACTTTCCAGATTCTGTTATCACTTTAATTGTAACAAAATCTTTATTTAAAACCTCTATAACAGCTGGAGTATTGGCAAAACTTATCGGAGTACTTGCTCCTGCCCCACCTGTAACTTTAAACCGGATTAAAAACAAAATAGCATCCTTGTTTAAGCTTTCCCCGGCAAGGGTTGCATCGTCCCAGGCAAACACAATTTCCCCCTGGTCCTTGCGGGTAGTGCCGATGTTCGAGGTTCCCATGCTGGGCAGCCCAAATTTTTCTACTCCTAGAAGGCTGACTACTTTGGGATCGAATACAATTGTACCCTGAGCCGCTATAATATTGGTAAAGCCATTTACACGTACCGGTACTAAAACTTCAGCACCGGGCATGGCAGATTCAGAATCTGCTGATAACAACAAATCTGTACCCTGGCCATAAACTTTCGATATAATTGAAACTAAAAAACAAGTTATTAAAAGCAGATATCGTTGCATGCTTACAAATGAAAGTGGTAATAAATTATTTTTGAAAGTTATTTAGCCAGGATGATCTGTACTGTTCCGGTGAACTTACCTGCTTTCATTCGGCAGAAGTAAGTGCCTGTTGCTAACTTTTTGCCAGCTTCATCTTCACCTTTCCAGTTTACAACATGCTCTCCGGCCTTATAGCGGCCACTAAACTGCTTTACTGCCTGTCCTAATGCATTGTAAATACTTAGCTCTACCTGCTGCTCTTCGGGTAATTCAAAATGAAAGGCTGTCTGCTCGTTGAACGGGTTAGGATAGTTCTGATAGAGGGCATACCTCCGGCCTTTCACTTTTACCACCGCTTCTTTGGCATGAATAGTCAGTTGCTGCAGCTTGCCGGTATAGGCGACACTACCAGTAAGAGCAGAATTTATTTCTATTTTGCTTTCGGTGCCGCCATTTCCAATTACTTTAAAGTGCACCAGGAATATAGCTGTACCATTACTCAAACTCTGACTTTTGCCGTCCGGATCTGTCCATAACGTAGTCAGCTTTCCTTGCTGGGTATTATGGGTGCCGAAGTTGCCTTCCAGGCTGCCTGATTCTACTCTTGCAAACTGCAGTACTTTGGGGTCCCAGTTAAGCGTAAACTGGTAACCACTTACATCATCAAAATTAGTAGCTGTAACCGGTACCACCACTTCTGTTCCCTGGCTTACCTGCTGGTCGGCCACCTGTAACTGCAGCTCGCCGGCAACGGCTATCCGGGCAGTATTGACATCCCAGCTATCGTTCACATCACCTAACTTAATACCTATAAAGTCCTGGCTGCTCTGGTCGGTGACGGTACTGTAGCTGCGGACACTATCGTAAGGGAAAGGCATTCTGGAGTTAGGGAAAGCAAAATCATTTTTCACAAAAGCCCACATCTTGTTGTTAGGGAAGCTGCGGGTGTTTCCTAAAATCAAGGACCGGATGTATACTATATCCGTGCTGGTTACCGAAGAAGAGCCGGATACATCTGCTGCAATTATTTTGAAAGGAGAAGCTAGCGGTTGTATGCCTAAAATATGCCGCTGAATTTGTACGATATCCAACGTAGTAATTCCATTGGTGGCAGTTACCTCTTTACGGCTGGCCGGTGCTATAACATGGGCAGTGCCTTCACTCATCTTAAAGCTAAAAGCTCCGGAAGCAGGGGTAACAACATGTTGTTTACCAGCACTACTGCTGGCTTTTACCACTACGTCTTTGAGCGGGGTACCCGATAGGGATTTAACCGTACCTGAAATAACCACTTCTTTGTCTATGCTTACCTGGCCGCTGTTATAACCAACTGTCACGGAAGCCAGGTTGTTGTTGATAAATTCAACCTTGACTGGAGAACTGCTAAGCGAAAAAATTGTACTGGCTCCCGGGCTACCAACCAACCGCAGCCGAACAGCAAATAAGATGGTGTTATCGGGTAAGCTGAAGGGCGAAGTGGCCGTTTGGTTCCAGGAAAAGCTAAGCTGACCGCTACTGGCTGCCGTGGTGCCAAAGTTAGCGCTAGTTAAGCCTGCTATGCCGAAATACTCCACGCCCACAAAAGTAGCTACGGAGCTGTTCCACTGCACACTGCCCTGCATAGAAATAATGTCTCTGAAATTAGAAACCCTTACAGGAAATATTACCTCACTCCCCTGCTGGCCATTTACTGAGCCTAAGTTAAAACTTATTGGGATTGCTGGAGTAATCGTTACGGTTATTGCAGCCCGGGGGCTTTCACAACTATTCAATGTTTGGCTTACATAATAATTAGTTGTTCCTGCTACAGCTGTGGATGGTGTTGGGGCAGTTGCTGAACCGGTGCCTCCTGTAGCAGCTGTATACCACAGCAGATTACTGCCGGTAGCTGTTAAGGCTGGAGCCATTGCTCCTTGCTGGTAGCTAAAATTACTCACGGTTGGTGCAGAAGGCAAAGCTTTAATGGTTGCTTTTATGGGTGTTCTACTACTTTCACAGGAGCCACTAACTAAGGAAACATAATAAGTAGTTGTTGCCGTCAATTCAGGCGTGGTGAAAGTAGCACTAGTAGCATTCGGAATGGCAGTACCTCCGGTAGCGGTAGTGTACCATCGGTATTCCCCATTACTTCCTCCAGTTGCCGTTAATGTTACCTTACCTGGACCACAGTTCTCAACTTCATAAGGAGTTGCCAGCGGAGGCTCTACAGGATATAAAACATTTATTGTTACCAAATTACTAAAACTTGGACATCCTCCTCCTCCTGAATAATGTGCCAGTCTTTCCACTTGAAAAGTCCTTGGACCGTTAGGCCTTGGAAGATACCCATTAATCCCTGGAGGAAAAGCACCTACACTATAATTTGGATCTGTTGTAAATCCTTGATGAAGATCTTTAAACTCAGTCCCACCAGAGGGAAGAGGAATTAGCATTCGCCATTTATATAAGATAACGTAATCGTCCAATCCGTTTGGTACAGAGCCTGTAATTCTTACAGTTTCACCATAGCAAAAGTCCCCTCCTCCTGATATTCTATTGTTCCCGGGACCATTATCTATGGTGGCAGTTACGGGCACTCTTTCACTTTCATAACTACCACTTACTAATGACACATAATAAGTAGTTGTGGCACTTAACATTGGAGTGGTATAAGTCGCATTAGTAGCATATGGAATTGCAGTGCCTCCGGTAGCGGTAGTGTACCATCGGTATTCCCCATTATTTCCTCCAGCTGCCTCCAATGTTACATCACCCGCGAAACATCTTCTACCTCCCTTAACAGTAGGAGGTGTAACAATGGGAGCTGGAGAAGAGCTGCTCAATTTTGCTACAAAAATTCCTTTATCTCTGGCAGTAAGGGTTTTCCCACCAAAAGTAGCATTACCAGAATATTCTCCCGTTAGGTATATATTACCGCCAAAGGCTACAAGGCTTTGACCATAATCGCTACCGGAGCCTCCGGCGTTTTTTGTCCACTGTTCACCTCCCAGCTGATCAAATTGTGTAACAAAAACATCAATACCTGTGCCAGTTCTACTCTCAGTTTCACCCGTTACTAAGGGCTGACCAACATCATCCAGCGTAATTCCGTAGCTCGTATCATCACCGGTGTCTCCATAACTTTTTGCCCACTCTACAGATCCATTTTCGCTGCTGTATTTAACCAGAAAGTAATCAGCCATTCCTCTACTCTGGAGCCTGCTACTGCCAAACGAACCCGTGCCTGTAAAACTACCTGTAACAAAAGCATTGCCGGAAGCATCCACCGCAATGGTCTGGCTTTTATCATTAAATGTTCCGGAAGCGCCGCCTGTTTGTGCCCACACCACATTACCAGAACTATTATATTTGGCAACAAAAATATCCGAATCCCCATCACTCGTGAGTAGTACTCCACCAAATGTACCTGTTTTATAATACTCTCCTATTATGTAAGCATTACCTGAACCATCAACGGCCACTTCCATCCCATGATCATGATAGGGCCCTCCGGCACTTTTTGCCCAAAGCAAATTTCCTGATCCATCGTATTTGGCAATAAACATTTCCCTGTCACCTGTGCTGGTAAGCGTAGTACCACCAAAGGAAACCGTAGTATAAAAACTTCCTGTCACGTAAACATTTCCGGACCTATCTACTGCTATGCCATTTCCCTGATCGGTGCTGGTTCCTCCGGCACTTTTGGCCCAAATTATATTTCCTGAAGCATCATATTTAGCGATAAAAACATCATCATCCCCAGTGTTGGACAAAGTAAAAGAGCCAAAAGAAGCCCGACTACTTTTGAATCGCCCGGTTATGTAAACATTCCCTGCACCATCTACTGCAATACTCCGACTTTTATCGGAACCACTTCCTCCGGCACTTTTGGCCCAAAGTACATTTCCCGCAGGATCGTATTTAGCTATAAATAAATCATAATCCCCACTGCTGTTTAGGGTTATATTCCCAAATGTGATAGAAGATTCAAAATTGCCGCTTACATAAATATTTCCAGAAGCATCTCTGGCTATATCGTTTTTGTCGCCTAATGAACTAGCACTACGGTAGGTATCTTCACCTATTCGGTTTGCCCAAATAAAATCAGGCGCCTGGGCCTGGGCTAGTGCATATGTATGTATTAAAAACTGTCCTAAAAGGCACAGTAAAAAAAATTTGTAGAATTTTTTCATGCAGTGTTTTTTTAATACTAAATCACAGAAAACAATCGTCTAGTGTTCTGCTTATTTATTTGAAAGTTTAGAATAACATTAGATCAAAACTTAACAAATAGCTTATAGAGGAATAAATTTTAATAAATAATATAAGCTTAATTTGTGATAATAAAGTAATAAAAATAATTAATATATTACAATTATTACATACGAATTATATAATAATAAGATTATATTTTGTTATTATTATAATATCAAACTTTAATCTGCTGTAATTCAATAATATAAAAGCCTGAAAAAATTAAATTTTTTAAGTAAGAATCAGAAATAGAAGATTAGGAGCACCAGAAAGCAATAGCATTTAGAGAAAACTGGAGAACCGAAGGTCTCAGATTAAGTCTTCATTAATTATTGGACTGTATTAATTAGTTGTCTTTAATACCTTATAAAATCTGGTTCCCGGTCCTAACTTTTAATACAATATAAAAAGGGTAAATAACTTTATTATCTAGCCGGTTAACTTAGCGATTTCAGATTTCCACCTGGTATTGGTTTAGGGTTTTAAGAATTTTCCGATAGCGCGCGGCGCAAACCCACCAGAGGAGTAGATCATAGTGCATTTTGTTTTAGCCTCTAAAATGCAAATATTTAACATGCCAGAACGGCCTTAGTTATGTTATAAATTCTATTTTAACACTGTTAAAAATTATCATAGATCTTAGCATTTCACAAATATCTTAACAGGTAATAATCAACTGGTAAAACCAAATTATAATCCGTTGTCACCTCTTAAAAAAGCTATTATAATTGTTTGGAATGCTCTTTGCTACCCTTCCCACTGTAGTGCCCGGTTTTAGGTTATTATTGGACAAAAGATTGCACCTGCATTAGTAGCGGGCAAACTTAAAGCCCATAAAAAACGTCTGGGTTGGATTAAACGAAAGGGGATGTATGAAAGTATGGTATTTGATTTTTTTGGGTATGGTATTATCCTTATCCGGGTATAGCCAAAAGAGCGATACCCTGGTTTATAATCCTGAAAAGAAACTGACCTGGGATGATTTTAAAGGAAAGCCGAACTATAGCCGTTCGGAGGCTGGTGCGCAAATAATTGTTTCTATTAATTTACGGGTTAAAAAAGTTAGTTTCTGGTCGGGCAAAACTACTTACGATGTATATGCTATTGCCTTCCGTAATCAGTCGTGGGTAAAACCCGGATACAAAGATGCTTATACCCTGGCTCATGAACAAGTACACTTTGATATTGCTCATATCTTTGCCGAAACATTGGAACTTCAGTTAAATAGTTTGGGTGCTGACGAACAAAAAGAAAAAGTAGAAGAGCTGTTGCAAAAAAATTCCCGCGAAATGGGGCAGTACCAGGTATTGTATGATCGGGAAACTAATGGTGGGAATAATAAAACCAAACAAAAGCAATGGGCTGAAAAAATTGCAGCAGACTTGAAAATTTTAATTTAGAGCTGTAATCCTCTTTTTAACACCATTGTTATCTTTATTTATTAAAGATATGGAATATTATACTTCTTATATTTAGTCTTAACTAAAACCGAGGTTTAAAAAGCAGTGGCTGTCGGCAAAACAGGTGAACAACCTATTACGCCAACAGCCTCTGCTTTCTAATTATTTATTAACTACTTCCGAAGTTTTATTAACTACTTCCGAAGTAATATTTTTACTTTTATACTACCGAAGTGCTACAAAAGAAGGATTTTTCAGAGTAGCTAACTGAGCCTGATCATAACCATACACATCGTCCCGGAACTGTAATTGACCATCATGTACAAAAGCGGTCAGGTACATAATGTTAACCTTAACGGCTTTTTTCAGACCTACTTTGGTTGATTCTAACTGGTTCATTTTTTCCTGAATTTTATCTACCGTCCAGGCATTATCATTTTTAAGTAATACGGTAGCAAGCTTACCCGGATTTTCTAACCGAATGCAACCATGGCTATAGGCCCTTTTGTTTTCGTTAAATAATTGTTTAGCCGGTGTATCGTGAATGTAGATGTTTAATGGATTAGGGAATAAGAATTTAACAGCACCTAACGCATTCTTTGGATTTGCTTTCTGGACTATCCGGTATTTAAAATTTTCGGGCGTTACGGCTTGCCAATTAATGGCATAAGCATTAAGCGGCTTAGCGGTGGCACTATAGGAATCGTAAAGCAGAAAGTTGTTTTTTTCCAGGTAACCGGCGCTTTTTTGCAATTGCGGTAAAATCTCTTCCCGGGCAATTTGGTCCGGCACATTCCATTCCGGACTAAAAACGATGGTCTCTAAAGAATCTTCGAAAACAGGAGTTGCAAAGTTCGTTTTACCTACCACTACCCGGGACTCTAGAACTTTTTTATTGGCTTCGTAAACCCGCAGCTTGAATTCCGGAATATTTACGGCAATTACCGTTTCAGTTCCGCGACGTGGCTGCCAGCGCAAGCGCTCCAGGTTAACAATTACTTGCTCGATCCTTTTTTCAACTGGTACATTTAACGTATTAACTGTTTTCTGATCAACTTTGCCAGTTACCTGTAAACCATGGCGCTTCTGAAATTTTTCTACCGCCTTAGAAACCGCCTGATCATACAGGTTTCCCTTGCTTAAAGTACTATCCAGGTCACCGGAAAATACCAATCTTTTCTTCAGAATTGTTACTGCTTCATTGGCGTCATTTTTAACTACTATTTTATTGTTAGTTGGCCAACCTCCTATTTCTGCTATGCCTCTTAAATTAGCCAGTTCTCGTTTAAGTTGAGCAGAAGCCGGATTCACATTAGCCAGTTCTGTTAAAGATTCTTTGATTTTGCTTGTCTGTAAAGCGTTTTGTAAATGGGGAACCAGTGCAAGTTGTTTTATTTTTATGTGCCAGTTAGCATCTAGCTGAGTTGGAGATATACTGCCATTATATACATGAGAAGCATATAATAAATAAGCTGCTGTTGCTACCTGGTCTAATTCTGCAACCCGGGCAGCATCCGAGAACAAACCTTCCTCAGCTGTTAATGTTTCTAGTTGATGTACATGATAAGTAGCAGGCTGTAACCCTTCTTGCCCCGCTTTCCGGAGCACACTCAACAAAGAATCTAAATTAGATTTATCAGACGCTGATTGCAGCCAAAGTGGTTTAAAATTATTCGCCTCATATAGCTCCGTTAAAGCAGCGGTCAAAACCGGGCGTTGTGCCGGATTTACAAATAAACCAGCGGTTGTTTTTTCATTAAGTTGGATTTGCAGGTTACCAGCAACTTTTTCCTCGAAAGCGGTGCTAAAAGTAAAAGCCGAAAGAAAAGAAACCAAAACAATTAATCCGGTACCTATTGCCAGGCTATATCCTTTACTAGGTAATTGCTTTACCAGATATCTTGTTCCTGATGCCAGATTATTTTGTTTAACAATCTGAAATACATTAGATAAATCAAAATTAAGTTTCATTTTCATAACCTTTCGCTCCCTACCTGTTTTTATAATGAACACTTCAAAATTACCGGGTAAAAAGGCCAGAAAAAGTTTTTTTCGATGGGCCTGGATAAACGTAAGTTAAACGGACCATTTATCCGGACAAACTGTTTTTTAATGGCTTCCTCCTAATTAAATATAATTATTTATATATTTTAAATACAAATTTTGATCAATTAGTTAATTTTTCCTCCTTAACTTCTTGTTGCTCCCTGTGATTTTGCCAAGTTTTTTTGAACAAGCAAAAATTGTAAAAGTTATATTAATAAAGGGAAATCAGGACCAACCTTCCTTTCCTTATTCTTCCGGATTGTTTAATACCAAAATAGAAAGGTGAAGATACTATTGAATAAGTTCTAGCAAACTGTATAACAGAGAGTGAATTTTTACTAAATGTTTTAGCCAATATAAATTATATGCTATTTAATTTAGCCAAAACTCAACAAGATGCCCCTTAAAACCGTATTCTTATTAGCAATAAGTTTAAAAGATTTAGTTATGAAAGTTAAAGTAAATGAAAAACCTTTCTTAGCGGAAGGCCGACATATAGTTACTATTACGGAAGTAGAAGATGGCAAAAGTGAAAATAAAGATATTCCTTTTTTTAATTGCCGATTAGAAAACGAAGAAGGTTTTATAAACCAGCGGTTTTACCTGAGCGAACCCGGACAACCAATTCTGGCTTCTTTCTTACAAGCTCTTAGTATAAAAAGCACCGAGTTTGATACGAAGGAATTAAAAGGTAAATCTTTATCCGTAGAAGTAGAAGAACGTTCTTATGAAGATGCGGAAGGTAAAACCAAAACCATTAAACAAGCCACCCATTTTCAACCCACTGGCCAGGCGCAGACTTCAAACAAGTTTTAAATCTCATTATTTTTGTTTTAGAAAAGGAGCTTATTGCTCCTTTTCTAAAATCTTTGCCTTTAAATTCCGGTTTAACTAGATTAAATACAAAATATATTATTTTTAAAATTGATAACTCCGGTCTCAGCCTCTAACAGCTAATGTAATACCATTAAAGTAGTACCTAATTAAAAATTTATTGGGTTTAGGGCAAAAAAAAAAGAGGCTAAACGTTTCAAGTTTAACCTCTTTTTATATTAGCTATCACTTTCGATTTAGCTTACAATATATTTTACGCATCAACTCTGAATAGGTTTAAAATAATTTTATCTTTTTAATTTTAAATTAATAAACAGGTTCAACCGGTTTGATTAGAAGTAAGAATATGAACTTAATTATTACTGGTCCGAATTGTAAACCATGGGAACTGGTTGCGGAAGTGCCACTTCACTAGCCAAAATATATTGCCACGAAAACTCCTGGCACAACCGAAGCATATTTTCGGACATCTGTGCTTTTATCTGAATTTGTTCTCCGATAAAAGGATGCTCAAAGGTTAGAGAGGCAGCATGCAGTAAAAGATAAGGGCTGTTGAGGTTTTCCAGAAACATACGGTTGTGGCGCCAATCGCCGTGTTTTTTATCACCCACAATATAATGCCTGAGGTGCGCAAAATGCTTCCTAATCTGGTGCATGCGCCCTGTTTCAGGCTTTATTTTTACCAAACTATAACGAGCGGTTTGGTAAGGCCCAACCGGTATCGGCAGCTCAACTGTAGCCAGGCGGGTAAAATGGGTTATGGCGTCCTGTGCTTCTTTGTGCTGGTGGTCTTTATCCGGACGAATGGGACTATCAATAGTTCCTCCTTCCGGAGTATAGCCCCTTACAATTGAATAATAAATTTTATCTGGTTGGCGATCGGAAAAGGCTTGCACAAGGGGTGCAGCGGCTTCAGATGTTTTAGCAAAAAGCAATACTCCCGAAGTTCCCCGGTCCAGACGGTGCAGCGGGTACAAACGATACCCCAACTGATCGCGCAACATTTGCAGAGCGAATTCTTTTTTTTCTTCTGCTATCCGGGTACGGTGCACCAGCAATCCATTAGGTTTATTAATGGCTACATAATGCGCGTCTTCATATATAATCTCCAGCACGTTTATTTACTTTATAAAAGCCGCAAATTACTTTATTTATTTTACTAGAAGTAACTATTCCGGATAAGGCAAGTTTATACTTTCCTTCTTACAAGTTTTTTTTGGATCCTGCTAAATTTTAGACCAACACCCAGATAGCCTTTTCTTGGTAAAGGACAATTTTCATCTACCCCAGAAGGGTAACCTATAAATTCTTTGTTTTTAAATTAATTAAACCATTAAGGCTGGCAATAGTATTAAGGTAGTACGAACCTTGGCGTAGCAGGTAATAGTAGGGAAAGCAGGTTGCTCTTTAATTTGATTTTACCAACTTAAATTATACAACTATGAAAAGCAAGTTTTTACTACAGGTGGCAGGCGTTTTATTTGTCAGCCAATTTTTATTTTCGTGCGGCACCAAAGAGTATTTTAGTTTTAGCTCCTCTACTCCTACTTACTACACGAAGGTGAAAGCTAAGCCCGCTTTAGCCAATGATCTGAAAACAGAAAATTCAGAAGCACCCGAAACCACCCAAGCAAATACCGCCATAACTCAGCTCAATTCGAAAACTGAACCAATATTGGAAGCTAGTGCCGGTGCCGCGGTGCCTGTACTTTTGGAGAAAAATATTAAAACCTTTTCACAAGTAAATTCTGCTGTTTTGGCAAATGCTACGGCTGAAAAACAACACCAGACCGTTTCCGAAGCCAATATGCTCAACTTAGCTAAGGAACGATTGGCTACCATGACCAAAGCGGAAAAAAAGGAATTTAAAAAGGATGTTAGAAGATCCATTACTGAAAGCGCTGCTAAAAGCACCAATATATTGCTGGTCATTCTGGCCATCCTCATACCGCCACTGGCTGTAGGTTTATATGAAGGTATCACAAACCGTTTCTGGATTAGTTTATTATTAACCCTGCTATTGTTGTTGCCAGGCATAATTTACTCCTTATTAGTTGTAACTGGCAGCATTTAAGGCTAAACAACTTTAAAAGAAAGAGCGGCCTTGGTTAATAAACCAAGGCCGTTCTTTTTGTATCTTCCTAATAAATAATTAATAAAATTTAATAGTGCCTAACCTTTAAATGACAAGACGTTTATGCAGGTGATATCATTTGTATTAAGGCCTGCACTTCCGCTTTACTTAAATTTCGCCACTCACCCGGAGCCAAATTTCCTAAACAAATATTTATAATCCGGATCCGAATTAATTGATTCACCTGGTATCCTACTTTATAACACATGCGCCTTATTTGCCGGTTAAGCCCCTGTGTCAGAACAATGGTAAACGAAAAAGAATCCAACTGATTCACAATAGCTGGACGGGTCTTTCTTCCCATAATTATTATTCCATTAGCCAACAGATTAAGAGCCTCTGGGCTTAAAGGCTTATCCACGGTAACTTTATACTCTTTTTCCTGGTGATTCTCGGAATGAATAATCTGGTCAAAAATTTTACCGTTATTCGTGAGCAACATTAATCCTTCCGACTCTTTATCCAGGCGCCCTACCGGAAAAACCCGTTGCGGCAGTTGTAAGGCGGTAAAAAGGTTATCTGGTATAGCAGGATTTAAAGTAGATTCAATGCCCCGCGGCTTGTAATAGGCCAGGTAAATAAAAGCTTCCGCTTCTTTAATCACTTGGCTATTAAACAGAATAATATCTTCCGGAAGCACCACCTGGGTTAAGGTTCCTTGCTGATTATTTACTAAAACTTTGCCTGAAACAATTAATTGGACGGCCTCTTTATTAGAGATTCTTAACTTCTGAACGACAAAATGTTTAAGAGATGAGGTAAGCGCTTTCATAGCTGCCCAACAGGCAAAACTGTATTTCTTTTATCCTGGAAAGACTCAAACATAATGAAAAACAAATTACTCCAGGAGAATAAACCTAGTAATCTTTGCTGTGTAGACTTAAAAAAGAAACCATGACAGATGAATATACCCGCCATGGCTTCTTTTAAAATTTATAAAACAGGTATTACCGGGCTATCATTTCTTGCTTTTCCCATTGGTCGGCCTGCTTGATTCCTAATTCGGTTGGATTAAAAACGGGATCCAGCCCAGCTTTTTTCTGCGCCTGGTAATCTTTAAGAGCCCGTAAGGCAGGCTTCTGCAAAAGCAGAATAGCAACAATATTTAACCAGGCCATAATACCTACCCCAATATCGCCTAAAGCCCAAGCCGATTCAGCTGTTTTTACGGAACCCAAAAAGGTGGCACCTAAGATCAGGAAACGCAGCACTACATACAACCATTTATAGTTGTGTTTTCCCATCAGGTAACTCAAATTAGTTTCGGCAATGTAGTAATACGCCATAATGGTAGTAAAAGCAAAAAGCAGTAAAGCAATAGCCACAAAACTTCCACCTAAGGTAGGAAAATGGGTATTTACTGCCTGTTGGGTAAATTCAGAACCAAAGGGCACACCGGGTATATTCTCCATTAAAAAACCACCGGCTGGATTAACCACATTATATTGTCCGGTAAATAAAATCATAAAAGCCGTAGCCGTACAAACAAAAAGCGTATCTACGTACACTGAGAAAGCTTGTACCAGACCCTGCTTTACCGGGTGACTGGCCTCTGCCGCTGCTGCTGCGTGGGGGGCCGTACCCTGACCTGCTTCATTAGAATATATTCCCCTTTTTACGCCCCAGGAAACTGCCATGCCAAATACACCGGCAAAGGCTGGTTCCAGATTAAAAGCCGAGCGAATTATGAGGCTCATAATGGCTGGAATTTCAGCAATATTTACCAGGATGATAATGACCTCCATTATTATATAAGCTCCCGCCATGAAAGGAACCAGAATTTCAGCCACCTTACCAATCCGTCTTACTCCTCCAAAAATTATAAGGGCTAATAAAAAGGACACTGCCCCACCCGTAACAATAGGAGAAACAGGAAAAGCATTTCTGATGCCCATGGCAATGCTGTTGCTTTGTACACCTGGTAATAATAAAGCTGTACTTATAATAGTAGCAACGGCAAAAACAACAGCATACCGCTTCATGCCCAATCCTTTTTCTATATAAAAGGCCGGTCCGCCCCGGTATTGGCCATCTTTTACTTCTTTGTAAATCTGGCCCAGGGTAGCTTCAATAAAAGCAGATGCGCTGCCTAAAAAGGCAATCATCCACATCCAGAAGATAGCACCAGGTCCGCCCATGGCAATAGCCGTGGCTACACCGGCAATATTACCAGTACCTACCCGGCCCGCAATGGCAATAGAAAAAGCCTGGAAAGAACTTACCCCCTTAGCAGAAGCCGAACTGTTAAACAATAAGTGAATCATTTCGCGGAAGTACCGCACTTGTAGAAATTTGGTAACTACTGAAAAATAAATACCTGTACCCAGGCAAAGAATGATTAAAGCGTTGCTCCAGACAATATCATTGATATCGGCAATAATTTTTTCCATGAGGTGAATTTAAACAGCAAAAGGCGGAAAACAGGAATTTTATGTATTTACAAAGGTTTACCTGTTCATTTTAAAGCCAAAATAAGGAAATAATACTTAGAATTTGAGCTAGTGGTAAAAATATCTTGGTAGGAGGCCAATTCCCATAACTAGAAGTTTTACTTCTCAAATAATATTTAAACCCGCTGTTACTGGGTGAATAGCCGCTGTACCTTCTCCTGATAATGCCTAATTTGCAAATTTAAACCTTTAATTAAGTTAGTAATTTATTGGCCATTTCGTAGCTAAATTTATTGTAACATTCTTAAACCAAGATCGGTTTTTAAAATATGATCTGGATAATGCAATTAATGATAGGAATTGGGGTGGCATTGCTGACTGGATGGAAGAAATCAGAAGATGACCCTATTTTATTTTCTTTCTATAAAGAGCCGCATGGTACTTGGTACATAGACCTGCCCTCCTACCCGGGTCCTAAAGGAAACCTGGCCATGGTAGCCGGCGCCGATGATATGCTGGATTTTTTAGCCAAAGGAAAAGCACGGGTAAAGGTAGAAATGAGTGAAAAACCTTTTCCGGGAGCCTTGGCTATGGAACGGACTAAATTAGCAGATCCGGGAGGAGGCGCTTATTATAAACCCATCAACCATGCCATTCAATCGGTGTGGTTGTGCGATGTTACCTTATTTGCCCTAGGGAAATTTCCGGATAAAATATACTTTCGGGCTGTAGAATAACGGTCTGGTAATTCCAACCCACCACTTCGCGGACTGGCTCTTCATTCTTTTCCTTAAATTATTTTCTGATGCCTAACCTTTCTTTCAACCAAAAAATAGTTTCTGTTTCAATTAATCAAAACGCTTTTTTTTCGGCTTTGGCAGTAGTACTGGGTTTAAGTCTGATACATTTAACCGGGCAAGCTACCCTTGCCGGATTTCTGGTGGTCGCCATACAAAGTGTTTCGGGAATTAATGCCAAAACAACGCTTCTGAAAAGATCGGGCATGGTACTACAGGGAGCTTTAATTCTGATTGCCACCACCACCCTGGCCGTTTTAACCCGGACTAACCTGCTTTTTACCCTTGTGGGTGCCGTATTATTGGCTTTTAGCTTTGCCTATTGGCGCCAACTTTTTCCCAAGAACTGGCCCGATATTGTAATACCAGCCGGCGTACTTTATTTTATGGCTTTAACCGACCACCGGCTATTGGAACCAATTATAGCCACGGCAACCGGCGGGGCTTTAGGTTTAGTTTTAGATTTTATTTTGGGATTACTATTGGTAACTTATAAGCCCATACCTCTTGAAGGTACTGAAGAAATTACAACAGCCTCTAAATTATGGTTGCCACAAAGCCTGGTAATATATGCCATTGAACTAGGTTTGTTATTAGTTATCGGTTTAACCATTGACCACTATGCCGGATACCCGCACGGGTACTGGATGCCCTTTACTGCTATTGTAGTGCTACAGGTAAGCCATACTCAAACATTGAAAAAGGTTGGCGAACGCCTACTGGGTACCCTGGCCGGTTGTATTGCCGGCAGCTTTATTCTTTTTCTGCACCCCTCTCCTTTGGTGCAGATATTACTATCAGGGGTGCTGGTTTTCCTGTTCTTATATTTTGTGCGGAAAAATTATGCTGTAGCGGTAATTTTTATAACCATGTTTGTTTTATTGCTGCTTGGTTCACATGCGGCTAATCCATACGCCATAGCTTTGGAACGAGTGGTTTTTACCATTATTGGTGGGCTATTAGCTGTATTAAGTTCTTTTGTATTCTTATCTAAAAAGCAGCTTACTTAATAGGGAACTGCCTTTTCAGACTTGTCTTATTTTAATAAGGAGGAAGCAACGTAAGTAAATCGCTATATTGGATTTATTTTATTTAACTTTCTAAGCTATAATGAATTTAGAAGCTCTTGGCAACTTTATTTAATTAAAATCCACCACATTAATGCTCAAACTATGCTAAAACTGTTATCTTTTATTACCTGCTGCCTGCTAAGCACAATGAGTTTTGCCCAAAACAATGCCGTCGGTATTTTCCAGAACCACGCCGATGTGGGGAGACCTAAAAATGCCGGTGCGTCAACGTACGAGCAAGCTACCCAAACCTACCACTTAAAAGGCGGAGGCAGTAACATCTGGTTTAACCGGGATGAATTTCATTACCTTTATAACAAGCTGCAAGGAGATTTCATCCTGACAGCTAATTTCGAGTTTATTGGAAAAGGCGTAGATCCGCACCGGAAAATAGGTTGGATGGTACGGGAATCGGCAGATGAATCGGCGGCCAGCATGAACGCAGTAATTCACGGCGATGGTCTGACGGTATTACAATGGCGGCCAATTCGAGGTGCTTTTATGCGCGACCCGCAAGATGAAATTTTTTACCCGAAAAAAACACCTTTCCAGGTTATTCAGCTGGAGCGCACTGGCAAGAAAATGATTATGCGGGTAGCCAACTGGGGCGAACCCTTACAAGAAGTAGGTTCGCACGAACTGCCGGATATGCCGGATGCCGTACTGGCTGGTTTATTTATTTCGTCGCATAACCCCGATGTGGTAGAAGAAGCCCGCGTTTGGAATGTGCGGATAGACAAACCCGTAGCCAGCATTTACCATCCTAACCCCCAAATACAGAAAACTTTGCCTAAAAACCAACCGGTGTTAGGCTGCCGCCTCGAAACCATGACTATTGCTGACGGCAAAAGAAAAGTAATTTTGGAATCGCCGGAACGGTTTGAAGCCCCTAACTGGATGCCGGGCGGTAAAAAATTACTTTACAACGGAGGTGGGGCTATCTACACCATTCCGGTTACGGGAGGGACACCGGAAAAACTGAACACGGGAAGTGTAACCCGCATTAACAACGACCACGGTATTTCTTTTAATGGCAAACAGTTAGCTATTAGTGGCGGCCGGGAAGGTGTTGCGGGAGGCTCCTACATTTACGTATTACAGCTACAAGGCGGTACGCCTAAATTGATTA
Organism: Adhaeribacter aquaticus DSM 16391; assembly: GCF_000473365.1. Lineage (GTDB taxonomy): Bacteria > Bacteroidota > Bacteroidia > Cytophagales > Hymenobacteraceae > Adhaeribacter > Adhaeribacter aquaticus. The sequence continues at coordinate 3,865,263 of NZ_KI421517.1, read as the reverse complement.
CCGAAAAATCGCCGTCTTACTGGCATGGCTGGGCACCCAATAATAAGGATGTGGCCTTTGTAGCCCAACGCGACGGTGCTAAAATCTATAACATCTACAAGGCTGACGTAACTACCCGTAAGGAAGTAGCTTTAACTAAAAATACTTCGGGGCATGTGGATGGGCCGGAATATTCGCCAGACGGCAAATATATTTATTACAACGCCAACCCAACCGGCACCATGCAGCTCTGGCGGATGAAACCAGATGGTACTGGTAAAGAACAATTAACCTTTGACGAAAATCATAATTGGTTTCCGCACCTATCGCCGGATGGAAAATGGATTGCCTATATTTCTTTCCCGACCGATATTGATCCGGATGCCCATCCTTTTTACCAACGGGTAACGTTGCGGTTAATGCCGGTAAATGGCGGTGCCCCTCGGGTAATTGCTTACTTATATGGTGGCCAGGGAACCCTAAATGTTAATTCCTGGTCTCCGGATAGCAAATCAATTGCTTTTGTTAGTAATTCGCAGGTAGCCGAACCTGCAAGTACCGAGAAAACAAAATAAGCTTTCCAATGAACAGCTAGTAAAAAAGGTGTAGCAAAAGCTACACCTTTTTTTTATTAAAGACCGCCTAACACCTAACTTGTTGATCCCTTTCCAGCTTTTTTGCTGCTTCTTTCTTTTTGGATAAAACCTAAAACTACATAGTCGCCCACTATCCAGTATAAACAATAGAAACTAAATTAGGCTTTATTCCCGTACCTTTACCAAAATCTAAAATCAAACCCATGTTGGAACAAGCGCTTCAGAAACTTAACATATCCAAATTAAACCCTATGCAGGAAGCGGCTCTTGAAGTAGCCTCCCGCCAGGATATGGTTTTACTGGCTCCTACTGGTTCTGGGAAAACCTTGGGATTTTTATTGCCACTTTTAAACCTGCTATCACCTGAAGTTACTGGCGTACAAGCTTTGGTGTTAGTACCGGCCCGGGAACTGGCTTTACAAATAGAACAGGTTTTAAGCCAAATGGGTACCGGCTTCCGGATTAAATGCTTTTATGGGGGGCACAACACCACCTCGGAAAAAAGTAGTCTAACCAATCCTCCTGCTATTTTGATAGGTACTCCGGGTCGGATTGCTTTTCACTTACGGGAAGGTAACCTTACCGGCACTTCTGTGCATACGCTGGTACTCGATGAGTTTGACAAAGCATTGGAATTTGGGTTTGAAGCCGAAATGAAGTTTATTATTGAACAACTCCCCCGGGTAAAAAAACGGCTACTCACTTCAGCTACTTCCATGCAAAAAATACCCGGATTTACGGGCTTGCGAAATTATGAGACATTAAATTTCCTTACCGACAATCAAAGCATTTCTGATTTAGAACTTAAAGCTGTTCCTGTTCTTAATGAAGACAAAGAAAGTACTTTGTTTAGTTTATTATGTAAAATAGGAAATGCCCCTACTTTAGTATTTTGCAACCAACGGGATGCCGTGGAAGCACTAAGTGCTTACCTTAACCAGAAAAGACTGGCTCATGGCATTTTTCACGGGGGATTAGAACAACCTGACCGGGAAAGAGCTTTAATGAAATTCCGAAACGGCACTTATAATCTGCTTATAAGCACCGACCTGGCCGCCCGTGGCCTGGATATTCCGGAAATAGAAAATGTGGTGCATTATGAACTAGCCACTGCCGAAACTTTTGTTCACCGTAATGGCCGTACAGCCCGGATGCAGGCGAAAGGCACAGCTTATGTATTGCTAAATCCCGGCGAAAAACCTGGCTACCTTCCAGCCTCTTTACAGACCGAAAGATTGCCCACACGCCCTGTTCTACCTCCGCCAAGTCCTTGGGAAACTATTTATTTAAGTGCCGGCAAAAAAGACAAAATAAGCAAAGGCGATGTGGCAGGTTTCCTGTTACAAAAAGGCGGCTTACAGAAAGAAGAATTAGGTTTAATTGCTGTGCAGGATTATGTAACCTTTGCTGCCGTATCCCGAACCAAGGCCGATAAAGTAGTAAAGGCTTTAGAAACCCATAAGCTTAAAAATAAGAAAGTAAGGGTTGGTATAGCTAAATAAGATTTAGCCAGCTTCTATGTGTAGTTCTACTAAGCTTTGCTAATTTCATTTCACAATTTTTACTATCAACTTTTAAAACTTACAATAAAACATTTTCAAGAGGAGAAAGTATTTTATCCAACTTAGCTTAAGCTTATTATTTTCTTGTAAGTGATAGTTAAAATATTAGAATAAATTAGCATACTATGTTTCTTCTTGATTATCCCGTAGATAAAATTAAGAGTAATTGTTAAAGCTCCTGGAGTGCTCTGCTCCAGGAGCTTTTATATTAAGCAAAATCCAAGGCTATTATTTCATGGTCTGTAAGCTGATTTACTTTTAAATGAATAAGACCTCTTGTATTTTCAAAGGCTGGTTTCTGGCCACTTAATAGCAAATGTACTGCGGTAACTTTCTTATTTTGTGGCACCCGGATACTTACCTGCGTATCCACCGGTATCAACTCCCGAAAAGGGCCTTTTAACATCATCGGATTGGTGAGATTTACCAGGTGCACCGTCAGGGAATTTTTCTGTTGCCAGGTAGTTACATCAATAACGCCGGGACCTTTTACCTCTACCATTGGTTCTTCGTTCAGGGCCCATCTAATGGTATTCCGGAGTAATTTGCTATGATCGGTACTCATAATTTGCCAGAAAGTACGATCCAGATCACTGGGAATATAAGCTACCCGCCCCTGCCCTACTTCGCGCAAATAAAGTTCCCGGATATCCGTATCGCCTTGACGCGGAAATACGTCTTCCATGGGCAAATCGGGGTAAGTTGGCACTAAGGTTACCGGGCTTGGGAAATTAGTATTGGCCTTTACCTTTACGCGGTGGGTTGCATTAATTATCCGGTTTGCTTCTTCCAGGCCTTTTAGTACCGGGTGATATTGTTTGGTAGCCGGATCAGCTTTTAAGTTCAGGTAACTGTTCTGCATTGGGCCTTCTACTCCCTGAGCATAAGTAACCCCTAGTAAATCAGCTAAGCCAAAATTGATTCGCTGTTTGCCTTCTTCATCGTACAAAGAAGTTTCATAAGTAGCCACCAGGCTACCTCCATTTTGCACAAATTGCCGCAGTTGCTCACATTGCCCTTCCGATAGCGCTGCAATATTAGGTAAAATTAAAAGCTTATAAGGTTTCAGGTGTTCGGTATCCATCAGGCGATCATTTACCATTTCAAACGGGAGCCGGTCTTCAATCAGAGCGTGATATACGCCATTGGCATGGTCATGGTAATTTTTCTGCCAGGCTTTACCGCCGTAATTTTTATCTGTTTGCTCTGAATAGACAATGCCAACCCGGGCTAAAGGAGCGGTATTGCGGAGGTATTTCTCATTTTTATAATAGTTCTGATATAAGTTTTCTACTGTGGCCATCCAGCGTTTATCATAAATCTGTCCACCAAATTTTACAAAACAAGGCAAGAGGCCATTGGCAGTGCCTTCGGCTACCCAAATCCGGATTTCCGAATTATCCTGCACCGAATCTTTCCAACGATATTGCTCTTCTATTCCTACGCTAAAAATGCCTACCTGCGGCTTCATGCCCATGGTAGCCCGCAGTTCCTTCGCGTGCTTACCGTTAGACCAGGGCGGAATAACACCACTCCGGGCTTGCTGGTCGGCAAAAAAGAAATCAGAATGCTTACCGGTAAGTAGTTTATCCGGAAAACCATTCGGAATAAAACGGGCTGTAGATTTTTGTTTCCTGATCTCCTTGTCCCATAAAAACCATAGTTCCTTTAAACGATCCGTACGCCAGGTTATATATTTACGGTAAACCAAATCATTTTTATCGCCGGATGCCATGGCCGTACTGTTGTTGACCGAAGTAGATAGAGGCAGTTCAAATCCGGAGTAAGCTTTAAAATTCTTTTTACAGTGTTCGCAATAGCAAATTCCGTGGCCCGACCAGCGATTAGAGAAAATTGCATCGGGTTTGTAACGCTGCGTTATTTCCTGGTTTACCTGCCTCATAAATTCAAAATTATACGGGCCAAGAGCACAGGTTACCCACAACTCCGGGTTAGCCCAGTGCTTTCGCTTACTGCCATCTGCCAGGGTATGTATCCAATCAGGATGCGCTTCATACACATTTTGACGAGCTGCATGCGGATCGGTGCGCAGAATTATGGACATGTTCATTTTCCGGCAGCCATTTACCAGGTACCCAAGCACATCCTGATCTTTAAGCCAGGCACTGCGGTAATGCAACGGTACTTTGGTGGGGTAAAAAGCCACTATTCCGCCGGCACTTAACAACACGCCATCCGCATGCAGGCTTTTAAAATAATCCAACCAAAAATCAGGATCATAATTCCCGGGGTCACTTTCTACAAAGGCCAGTTGCGCCCACCGCATAGAACGATCGAACCAGGGAGTATCTGCTAAATTGGAAGCCTGAACTAAGGTAGAAGTTCCGGTCAGGGCAAAAGCACCGCCCACAACGGCCGTACTTTTAATAAAATCTCTTCTTTGCATGGTGGTGGAATATGAGTGGCGGTAAAACTTCAGATCGGCAAAATCTGAACAAAACAATTTAGTCTTTTTTCATAACAAAACTATTTAAAATATAGAGGTTAATTTTCTGTTACACACATTACCAAGCCTTATTTAAAATTTTAAATAATATTAACCTAATAAAATTTACTAGTTACTATTCTTCTGATCTTTTACTACTTAACTTCTTATAGGAATTAATTATTTGGAACCAGGTACAGCATTAGTTTTTAGTTCTGTTATTTTTCAGGTAGCCAAAGGCTTTGGCAATTAGTTACTACTGCCAATTAATAACTCAAGTATTCTGGATCCATTCCTATCATCAGGATTATTAAAACTCACTTTATTACTAAATCATTTTTTGTTTAAAACAAATTACACCTTTTAACTACTATTGAAATTCAGCGTATTACAATATTGACAAGTAGTACAACCAGGTTTTACTAGAATTTGAAAAATTATAAAGTAAAATAATTGGATAAGATTCTTCAAATAGAGGTTTATAAATAGTAGAAATACAAAACCTTGGCATTGGAACCTGGAAATAGTACTAATAAAGGTTTTAGTAATCAAAAATTAAAAAAGATGGCAGAAATAAAAATTGTAAAGAAAAAAAGTAACTCAGGTTGGGCCTGGATTCTTATCCTGATTTTTTTGGCTTTAGTGGCGTATGCTGTTTATGAGTTTGCTTATAAAAGAGATTCTTCCGAAACCATTCAGGAAACTCCGGGAACCGGATTTATTATAACTGATAAGGAGCACTCCTGGGCTGCTTAAAGAGACAATAGGAAAAATAGATTGAAAAAACTAAAGGAATAAAGCTATGAGAAATGATAATATAAAATATGTCGATACGGATAGGCTTGTACCGTTGAGTGGTATGAAGGATTATGAGATAGCTAAAGACAATCCAAATGTTTTAGGTTGGCGTGTAGTAGGATCAGACGGAGAATATTTTGGCGTTGTCCGGGATTTAATTTTTGATCCTACAGCCATGAAAGTACGTTATTTATATGTGGTTGCCGAAAGAAAATTTTTTAAATCTGAGTATGATCCTTACCTGTTAATACCAATTGGAGCAGCTGCCCTGGATAAAAAAAGGAATAATATCTTTGTTTCCTTTATTGATTCCAATTCCCTCTCCAACTATCCAGTTTATGGCGGGGGTCCTATTCCGGAGGATTATGAATATTCGGTGCGTGATTTATTTATGAAATCGCAACATAATACCCTTCACCCTACTTCCGATCAAAATAGAACTGATTATGATATAGCGGATCACCGGAACACGGATCATACTTTCTCAGACAACAACCAGGTACCTTTGTCTCGACCTGCAGCTGCTCAACCACTTTCTAACGATTTTTACGCATCTGATTATTATAATGAAAATCGGTTTTATAATGCTCCGGAAGATACCGGGACTTATGACACTAACCGTAACAGCTCAACCTTCTACGATACTAATGAGCCTTTTAATACTGATAACCAGGATAATAATCCTAAATCAGTAGAAGATTCTATCGCAACAATTGAAAGACTGGAACAACTACGCGAAAGAGGTTCTATTACAAACGAAGAATTTGCTGTTTTAAAAAGAAGAGCTTTAGGCATTTAAAGTAAACCTTTGAAGCAGGCTAAAGCCACTGGTTATAATATAGCCGGTGGCTTTTTTAGTTAAACAGATTCATATACCTTTAATTAAGCTAATCTTACTTAAATTAAAATTAATTCCATAATAGTATATTCCTTTCCTGCTTTAGCGAACCGCTGGTGGGTATCTGCCAAACCGAACTTCTCATAATATCCTTTTTTATGGACCCGGGCATTACACCAAACTTTTTTTGCTTTTCTGCTTCTGGCTTCAGCTAATACATGATTCAGAAGTAAGGTGCCAAACCCTCTTTTTTGCTTATCCTGCAAGGTCGCAAATTTCCGGAACTGAATTTCTCCATTAACCTCAAATACAGAAACAACAGAAGTCAACACCTCATCCTGATAAAGCCCGTAATGCGTACCATTCTTATCTTCTTCCAGCTTAACAAAACTAATTGGCTTATCTGGCCACATTACTTTCTGCCGGATAGGCCAGGTATCTTCAGGTGTTATTTTTTTAATTACCATAGCACAAAACTAAGCAGGAACCTGGCAAAGTATAAGATTTGCCTGGCACTTTGCTATCGAAATATTTAGTCTTGACCGGTTTTTTATTTACATAACATGCTGGGCCAGTACTTTCTGCAGATCGTACACATTCACCTGCTTATTAAATTTTTTAGCAATACTTGGGGTCAATTCATTTGACAGCCAAATTTTTAATTCAGCATCTAATTCAAAATGACCTGCAGTTTCTATGCTAAATCTGGAAATGCTTTTGTACATGATGGACATGTATTCAGTTCGTTTGCCAGTAAGCCCATGCTTATCAACTAGTATAAGCCTTTTATTGGTAAACACAAACACATCCCTTATAAGCTTAAAGCCTATCTCTATCTGTTCATTGGGAGCGAGCAAATTGCCGTACTCTTTTTGTATTTCGTTGGGTTGCATTACCCCTGCATTGCCAATTAATCCTGAAAAAAATCCCATAGTTGTTTATTTAGTTGTTTTATAGCTTTACTGTTATACTTAAAATTTCCACCTCCGTTAATTAGCTATTCTTAAAATATAATTATCCCTGTGTTTATTAAAGTTTTCTTTAAGAAATTTGGCTTTTAAAACAATTATATTGAACTCCCCAGAAGTAAAACCTAACGCACCCGCTTTATTCAGTAATATTTTATTGGGCATAGGACAAATTATTTTATGGGGGGGCTCTTTTTTTTTATTAGCCATTCTGGCTAAACCTATCATGCAGGAAACAGGCTGGTCCCCAGAACTGGTTTACGGATCCTTATCCCTGGCATTACTACTATCCGGACTTTTAGCTCCTACCATTGGAAAAAAAATTAATTCCCAGGAAAACTATCATTTTCTTTTATACAGTGGTTTTGTTATTGGTGCCGGGTTAGTGGTGTTATCATTATCAACCCATATTGCCTTGTTTATAACCGGTTGGGTTATTATTGGCATTGGTATGGCCATGGGCCTCTACGATACATTATTTGCTTCTTTAGGAAAAAAATATGGCACAAATGCCAGTAAGGCTATCACCCAAATCACCTTAATTTCCGGATTTTGCACTACCCTGGTCTGGCCAGCTCTTTCTATCCTGCTGGAGTATTTCGACTGGCGCACCACCTGCCAACTTTACGCCGTACTTTTATTTGTCAGTATATTTCCTATTCATTATTATACTCTAGCTGCTTATCGTACAGGCAAAGTAAAAAACAATACTTTATTCAGTATAGAATCAACACCTGCAACTCCTAAACGGCCCACCGTCTATTATTTCCTGCTTTTTAGTTTCACCATTAGTGCAGTTTTAATGACAGCTGTTTCCTTGCATTTAATAGATATATTATTAGACAGGAAGCTGCCCAAAGCGGTAGCCATTGGTTTAGGAGCTTTGCTAGGTCCAAGCCAGGTTGGGGTCAGAATTTTAGAAGTTATTTTGCCTAAAAGATCTCCTGTAAAAACTTCCATTATGTCGGCGGTAGGAGTTTTAGCCGGGTTAGGACTGTTGTTGTTTTTTCCCCAAATGGCCTTTTTAGGAATAATAATGTACGGCCTGGGAAATGGTATGCGCTCAATTTTACGCGGAACCTTACCGCTTTATATCTTTGGTTCTGGTTCTTATGCCAGTATAATGGGGACCCTAGCTCGTCCCCCTTTGATCGCCCAGGCATTTACGCCCTTTATTGGTGGTTTCCTTATTCAGCACATGGGAATATTCTGGTTTTTAGCGGTTCTTTGCCTTATGGCCGGAATTAATGTTGTTTTAACTTTTGGTATTCAAAAATCCCTTAAAGTTAGAGAGCCGGACATAGGAGTTGTTTAACTTTTTTTCCCAATATAAAATTAAACTAGTAACCTAATCATTTTTAGCAAAAGCGACCACTGGTTGGTAAGGTTTACCTATTAATTTTACTTCAAATGGGGCACTTATCCCTTTTAAGGTAAGCCGGGCAGTTCCTACTGCATAAGGTGGCTTTTTAAGTAACTGGTAAGCATATTCAGAAATGACAAAGCTGTTGTTTACTTCTTTGGTAGCAGCCTGAAGTCGGGCTGCAATATTTACCGGGTAGCCCATCACTGTTAAGTTATCATTTAGGCCAATTCCTACATTGCCATAAATAACTTTACCCGCGTGCACCCCAATTCCTACCTCAAACTGGTGGTTAAAATAAGGACGCAGGTAAGTATTATTGAAGATCTTGATATCCTCTAATATTTTAAGACCTGCCAGTACAGCCGAATCTAAGGAAGTTTTTATTTTTGATTCCAACCCAAAAACGGCATATAAACCATCGCCGGCCGTATCTATAATTTTACCGTTGTATTGTTCTATTGCATTTTTAAAAATAGCAAAGGCCCGGCGCATAATATGAATGACATCAAAAGGAAGATTACTTTCTATAAAAGGAGTAAAATTCCGGATATCAATAAAAAATAACACCAGTTTCTTCCGGATACCCGTTACCTGATGCAGGTCCTCCCCGTCGTTATTGATAAATAAGAAACGGTCGGTTTCATCTTTTACTATCCGTTGCACGATAAGCCCATCTCCTTTTACTTTTATTTGGCAGGCTAATCGGATATCATCAGCAAACTTTCTTACTTGCCTGGCTACCCGTTCGCAACTATTCTGTTCCGAAAGTTGCTCCGCACCTTCCAGGACTAAAACCCGACAGGTAGAACACTGGCCATTACCGCCACAAGCATGGTAATGCGGAATTCCTGCTGCCAGCGACGCCTCCAATAAGGTTTGGCTTTCTTCAATGGCAATAACATTTTCTCCTTTAAAATTTACCTGAAAGGGCATCCCCGTTAATATTTAGTAAGGCATTAAATTAAGAAATATTCTTTAGTTAGCTACTGACCAAAAAAGATTAATTTTTTTATTGAATATGGTTTAGCACCCTTTTAAGCCTTTACCTCCTTTTCCTGCTATTCTTCCGCATCTCCTGGCTATTTTGTAATCCATTATAATTGATCTTGAAAGGCTTATAAAAACAAAAATATAAAAAGGCCGGTAAAACTACGGGTTCACCTACTACTCTAACAGATGACGGCATTACAGGAGCTGAATAAGCAATTTATTGAAGGCCAATGGCTCGATGGTGGCGAAGCTTTTACCCCGGATAACTTAAACCCTTATGATGATGCTATTTTAAATACGGTTGCCCGCACCAGTAAAGAATACGAAAACCGGGCATTTGCCGTAGCCAAAGGTACCGCTAATTCCTGGCGCAACACCAAAACCCTTGAGCGACAGGAAATATTACTTAAAGCAGCCAACCTTTTAAAAGAGCGAAAAGCCGAAGTCGTGGACTGGCTGGTTAAAGAAGTTGATAGAACAGTAATAAAAGCAAACATGGAAGTGCAGCAAACCCATGACCTAATAGTTGAAGGTTCATCGTTTCCAACCCGAATGCACGGTATTATTCCAAACGCCTCTGTACCTGGTCAAAAAAATATATTCATATCTCTTATCCATAACTAAAATAAAACTATGGCAAACGTAAATTTGGCGATTATCTACTACAGTGCTACCGGCACTAATTACCAATTATCTAAATGGGCAGCCGAAGGTGCCCAGCAGGCAGGAGCAGATGTAAAAATTCTTAAAGTAAAGGAACTGGCACCGCCCGAAGCCATTGCTCAAAATCCGGCCTGGCAAGCCCACGTAGAAGCTGTAAAAGAAGAACCCGAAGTATCTTTGGCTGACCTGGAATGGGCAGATGGTATAATTTTTAGTGTACCTACCCGCTATGGCGTCATGGCGGCTCAACTAAAAGAATTTCTGGACTCTACCGGTGGTTTATGGTTTAATGGTAAATTAGCTAATAAAGTAGTAAGTGCCATGACCAGTGCACAAAATCCGCACGGAGGACAGGAAGCCACCTTACTTTCGCTGTATACCATGATGTTCCACTGGGGAGCTATTATCGCTGCCCCGGGCTACACCGATCAGGTTATTTTTGGCGCTGGTGGTAATCCTTATGGCACTAGTGTAACTGTTAATAGGGAAGGCATCCAGAATGATGCCCGGGAAGCTGCCATTCACCAGGCAAAACGTACGGTAATGGTAGCCAATTGGGTAAAGAATGGATTAGCTGGTGGCCAATAATTAATTTCAGCAGGCTAATTTCAGCAATAACCCTGTAAGGTAATTCACCAGAAATTAGCCTGCTTTTCCAAGTTAAGTTCTTAAAGTTATTGCACCGGTGTCGGAAGCAGAAATGATGGCATGAACCATTTCGTTGAGGAAGATACCAGTCTCTACCACCCCCGGTATTAGGTGAAGATCCTGGTTTAGCTTGGCGGGATTTTCAATGGGATAAAATTGACAATCAACAATTAAATTGCCGTTATCAGTTATAAATTTCTGTCCGTTTGCTTGCCTTATTAAAGGATTACCGCCCAATTTTTGTAATTGTTTCAGGGTTAAGTCGGCACCAAAAGGTACAATCTCTATGGGTAATGCAAACTTACCCAGCCTCTCCACCAGTTTAGTTTCATCTACAATAACCAGAAATTTTTTTGAATGATAAGCCACAACTTTTTCGCGAAGTAATGCCCCTCCTCCCCCTTTTATTAGGTTATTGTTCTCATCAACTTCATCGGCACCATCAATAGTCACATCCAGAAAGTCAACTTCAGCAAAAGTAGTGAGCGGAATTTGCAGCTCCCGGGCTAAATTTTCGGAAGCCAGGGAAGTAGCAATGGCCTTAATCTGTAAGCCTTCCTGCACCCGTTCTCCCAGTTTCTGTATAGCAAAAAACGCTGTAGAACCAGTTCCCAACCCTACCACCATATTATCTGTTACAAATTCTACAGCTTTTTCGCCAGCTATTTTCTTCGGATTCATGCTTAACGAGTTCTTTTTTTCTGATAAGTATAATTTAATTGCTTTAGGCTTTTATACTGCTTTTTTACTTTTTACCAAATAATGGTATTCCGGGTGCCGTTTCAGGTAAGCCAGCATATAAGGACAGAACGGTACTACTCCCAATTCTTCTCTTGCTGCATAATCTAATACATGCTTAGTTAAAGCAGCTGCAATTCCCCTACCCTCCAGTTCCTTAGGAACCTCCGTATGAAAAATTACCAAAGCACTAGGCCGCTTTTTATAATCGATAAAAGCTGTTTTACCTTCTACTGTGGTTTCAAAATGATGATTAATCTTATTATCTATGATTTCTAAATCCATACCGCCGGAGGATTAAAAATTATTTAGCAGATGCCTTAATCAAAATTTCTTTAGCTAGCGCTAATTCTTCCCCTGTTATTGTATGCGGCCGGTTTTTATATATTCTTTTAGTTACTACCGCCCCTTTATTTTCCATAATACTTACGGTTTCTTCCACCCTACTTACAGGCACATGCGGGTCCGGATCACCCGTAGTAATTAAAACCGGAGTTCCGGCAAAATTTCCCTGATAATTGTCTATAGTTAATTGTTGTCCAACCAAACCACCAGTAAAGATTAAAAGTCCGCCAAACTTCTGAGCATAGCGGGTAGCATACTCAGAAGTTAAACAAGCACCCTGCGAAAAACCCAACAGGAATATATTTTCGCTCGATATGCCTTGGTCCTGTATGCTTTTTACCAGCTCATCTATTCTTTCCAGGGCCGATTCCAGGGCCGGCTGATTTTGCTCAACGGGCGCCATAAAACTATATGGGTACCAACTATGGTTAGTTGCTTGTGGAGCAAAAAGAGAAAAATCTGCTACAGGTAAATTATTTGCCAGGGATAAAATACTTTCGGCAGTAGCTCCCCGACCGTGAATCATAATTAAAGCTTTATTAGATTCCATTAAGGGTCGTCCCTGGGTTATAATCTGGGTTTTATGGATATACATAAGAAGTTATTTTAAAGTAAGACGTCTGTATAAACTGCGGAACACGCCGGAAAAAATTAATCCAGCTTAGGTAAAACAGCTTCTATTTGCGCCCGACGCGCTTCGTACTGCGGCGGCAATAATAAACCTGAACCTAATTTATCCCAGGGCTCATCAATGCCAAATCCCGGATTATCAGTGGCAATCTCAAACAATACGCCTCCCGGCTCCCGGAAATAAAGTGAATAAAAATAATTACGGTCAATTTTGTCGGTAATGCCATGGCCCGCCCCTGCTACTTTCCGGCGGAACTGCATTAATACCTCTTCGTCTTTTACCCTAAATGCTATGTGGTGATTGGTACCGGCCCCACCTATACCCCGCGCTTCGTTTGGTAATTCCACTAAATCTATAATATTAGCCGAATCAATTGACTCTGTGATGTAGCGGTAGCGGTTGCCACTTTTCTCTAACAATTTATATCCAAAAATGTCGGTTAAAATAGCCGCAGTAGCTTCAATATGGCGTAGAGTTAACGTTACCCCATGAAAACCTTTGGTAGCCACCTCGGCTTTTATTTCGTCGGTTTCCCAGGCTACGCGGTTATCCTGTATTTTAGGTATAACCAGTTCTAATTTTAAGCCATCCGGATCTAAGAAGGTTATGTATTTTTCCCCAAACTTTTCGGAAGGTTTGTTGTAAATAACGTTATACTTTTCAAACCGATCAATCCAGAAGTCAAAGCTGCCTTCGGGCACAGAATAAGCAATGTTGGTGGCCATACCCGTACCGGCACTGCCTCTTCGGGCACCCTCGTAAGGGAAAAAAGTTAAGATAGTTCCGGCGCTACCCCTCTCATCGCCGTAGTACAAATGGTAAGTGCCTGGATCATCGAAATTAACAGTTTTCTTTAGCAAACGCAGGCCTAAGGTTTTGGTATAAAAGTCTAAATTTTTTTTGGCTAACCCGGCTATTGCCGTAATATGGTGCAGGCCTAGAATTGTATTTTCCATAATGTTATTAATGATTAATCGGCACCTCTATTAACAGGAATTTACTGTCGGATAAAAAACTGAATTGTAGGTGATCTGTTTCCCAGATGCCAATCCCTTCCCGTTGATTTAAGTTCTGTTGGTTTACCTGCAGTGTACCGCTGATATTATAAATAAAAATGCCTTTATTTAAAGAATTAAAGGAGTAAGTTAAGGTCTGTTCTTGTTCGAAATAACCCAAAGAAAGTTTAGCATTCTGGTTTATCCAGCAATGGCTTTGGCCTTCTTCGTTACTGACCACTGTCACTAATTTATTCAGTCGTTTCTCTTCCGGGAAATACCGGCGCTGGTAACGAGGAGTAATATTCTGCAGTTTTGGTTCTATCCAGATTTGCAAAAAATTAACCTCGTCCTCGCCAACATTATGTTCTTCGTGGCGCAAGCCACTGCCGGCACTCATTATTTGTACCCAATCTTTATGCACTACTTCTTTATAACCCAGCGAGTCAATGTGATTCATGGAGCCGGCCAGCATTATGGAAATAATTTCCATGTTAGCGTGCGGATGAATACCAAATCCATTCTTAGGCTGAACAAAATCATCATTAAACACCCGTAGTAAACCAAATCCAGCTCGGACCGGGTTATAAAAACCAGAAAAGCTGAAAATAAAATTGCTCTTTAACCAACCAATATCTTTTAATCCTCTTTCCGCTGGCTTATATAATTCAAATTTCATAGCATGATTTATATTGGTTTCTTGAAGTTTGTACGGGAAGTAATAAAGAAATATAATTATTACTTTTAATTACTTCGGCTTTTCAACTTTAACAATAAACTTTAAGCTTGTTTTACGAGCTGAATTTCGGCTTGCAGTTTTATTTCATCGCTTACTACTACACTACCCGCCTCGGTAACAGCACTCCAGGTTAAGCCAAACTCTTTGCGGCTAACTTTACCTGAAACGGTGAAACCAGCTTTGGTTTGTCCGTATGGGTCTACTACAATACCACCAAACTCTACCTGTAGGCTTACCGGCTTGCTGATGCCCCGGATAGTCAGGTTACCATCCAACTGGTAATTATCGCCGCCTACATTTTTATAACCGGTACCTTCAAACCTGATTTCTCCATGATTAGCCGCATCAAAGAAATCAGCTGAGCGCAGGTGCGTATCCCGCTGGTCATTATTGGTATTGATGGAATCAACATCCGCAGTAAATACGACACTTTCTGCTGACGTAAACTGATCATCTGCTGTCTCTGCTTCTACATGAAACTTCTGGAAATATCCTGTTACTGTAGTAATCATTAAATGCTTTACCTTAAACTGCACCTCACTGTGCATTGGGTCTAAAATCCATTTTGTTGTTGACATATCTCTATTGTTTAAATTGTTCTGCTTGCCATAAGTTTACTGACAATACAAATGTAACTACATTTAATGTATATACATACATTTTTAACTAAAAGTTTTTTTATTTTAAAATATTCTGGTTAAGACCTAAATCCTTGTTTGATTTTACTTGAGGATCAGCTTGTTAAATCGCATCAAAAAATTGATTAGGATCGGCAAGGAAAAAGGAATAATAAAATTCGGTTTAGGAAAGAGGAATAAGCCTCTACAATGGAAAATGATCCTCCCCTTTTTGTTTTTATTCAGTTTCAGAATTTTGCTAAACAAAAAAAATACTTCTGCTATAGCAGATCAGCTAGTAGACCAGAACCTAAGCGGAGATAAAAAAGGGATACAATAAGCGTGTATCCCTTTCAAAAACTTGTTATTTTTAAAGCTCTTATACTTTATCTCCTCTTATAGCTATAGCCATATCAGCCACTATAGGAGGCGGCGTAAGGGCGAGTTCCTCAACTCCTCTTTTTTCTACTTCTTCCGTGTGAATTACCATACCCGATATTGTATCAAAATAAGAAATAAGGTACCTGCTACTGGTTAAACCTGGTATGGAAATAGTAAAGCCAACCGGTTCTGCGACTTTAGACACTAAACCATTTTTTTCAATTTTATCTTTCCTTAAAAGCCAGACTAAAGCCTGGTGTTCGTCGCCACAGGCAAAACCAGAAAGAGCCGGCGAAGAAATTTTGATTTCGTGGTTTAAATTTTTTCTTTTAAAAAAGGACCAGCTAAGTAAAGGAAGAAATTTATTTAAGTTTTTTTGGGCTTCGCGCATGCCGTAAGTTAAAACGTGCGGATGCCGGTTAGGCCAACGCATACCACCTCCTGCCCCACCCGAAGCAAAGTGGGCCCATTGTATATGCCGGAAATATTCATCATCAAAAGGCGCAGGCAAGGTTTTATGTAAATCTTTAAAAGCATGTATAGGACCGTGCTCGCTGTCAAAAAAAGGCTTAGGCTGGTGTAAATGCTCCAGAGCCTCCCGAATTAATGCTCCGGTACAAATGGCCGAAGCTACTGTATTTTTGGGATGGTTAATGGTTTTAGCATCGTAAAAATGGGTGGTGGCAAAATCGAGTTGCGGATGCCGGAAAATAACGTCGGCCACAATAGGATGCTCATATAAAACCGGACCAAAAAGAGAAACTGTTTGCAAATGGGTCCGGCCATACAACCGCAATTCTACTTCCCGTAAGTGGGTACTTAATTCTACTACAAACTCATTAAAAACTTCAGGATTGTTTTCGGCATGGGCCGGGTGAATTTCATTCCATAAGTCCCAGGCAAATAAAGCACCACTGCTTCCCCAACGTTCTGCTACAAAGCTTAACCGGTTTTTGATAATTTTTAGGGTTTCCGGGCAAAGCAACCATTGTGAGCGCTTCCGGCAGGGCCCGCCATTGGCTTGGTTATAAGGATGATGGTTCCACCGGATCCACATCCAGAATGTATCATATGGGGTCAATAAAATACGCAGCCCATATTTCTCACACAAAGCAAAAAGATCATCCCAGAGCTTAATCATGTTAGGCTGAAATTTACCAGCTGGTTTTTCAAAATAACGGTTTTCCGTTTGAGCATACTCCAGCATAAACCGTAATACGGTAACTCCGTGCTCTACCAGATAAGCCAAATGACCTTCCACAGCTGCCATATCTTTTCGCCGGAATAATCCGGCAAAATCAGGCCAGGTAATGGCATCATTCTGCCCAATTGGCGTCCAGGCATTGCCTTCTTCAGTTATAAAATAAGGGGCTCCAGGAGCTACCTGGATCCAGGGCATTCCCATTTTCTTTAAAAACTAAGTTTAAAAATATGATACAATGTTTTAATATGGGGGTTTAAAATCTTCAGAAGCAGGACTTTTAAAGCAAAAAGAAGAAATCAGGTGCTGGTTATTGTTAAATTTTCCAGGGCTATTTTTCCTGCTTTAACCTGGCAGGTTTCCTGTAACTGGTTTAACATCTCGTTTACCCGTTTCCGATCCTCCCGATTTCTAATAAATTCATCAGCATCTTCCCGAATGGCAAAGGCATGCTTTAAAAGCTCAGGATAATATGTTTGTTCTTTTTTATTTAGATGTATAAGCGTTTTAAGGCAATCCAGAAGCTTCAGAATAACCATGACATCGTTTTTACCATAAGTGCGGATGGGTGTTAAATAATTAAACAACAATTTATCCATAGAAGACCGTGATAATATTACCCGCACTTTTTTATTCTGATCATATAGGTAGGTAGTTTCTTTGGTTTTAAGCCTTTCTGCCAATAATAAGGTCATAAAATCAATGGCATTATAGGCAGTACCAGGATCGTTTATACCCGGGCTTAACGCCTTAACCGCTATTTCGGTTATTTGCCGGAAATTATATTCATAATCAGGTGTTACCATTTCATCTTTAGAAAAGATGAAACACTGATATATTATATCATTTATATTTTTTACCTGGCTTACATCCCGGTTAAATTTTAAAAACGGTTTACCTATCACCATAAAAGTACCTAGAGGCACCATCACTTCCACCAATAAATCATGGTCAGTAACAAACTCCAACAGAACGTCTTTTTCTACTCGCCTTAAATATCCAGACTCTACACTACCAAAAACAACCCAATCATGTTTTTCTATTACTATCTCATCTGTATGATCTTCTATACTTATTTCGCCTTCCCGTTTAAATTCCTGTAGGGCTTTCCGGTAAATCCTTTTAATAATAGTATCTACCTGAATGGATTTGGAGATAGAATGAATAAAATAAACAAACAAAGCCAAACAAAGAATGCCGAACACCAAACCTAGCAAAATACCTATAACCGGAATGGTAGCATTTGATTTCCCGGGCTTAAAACTAAGTATCAGAAATAACGAGTAAATAATAGTGCCTACATTTACCCCCAATACCACCTGGTGTGATTTGTCAGAAACTAATCCGGGTATAACCCGGGGCGAAAGATTAGAGGAAGCCTGGCTTAACACAATCATAACCATGGAGAAACTAAACACCGTCAGGGTAATAGTGCCGGAAGCTAAAATATTTAAAAGTAAACGGGCATTATCCACGTCTTCTTTTAAATTCTTAAAAATAGGAATTTTGCTCTCGAGAAAAGAGCTAAGTCTCGTGCCTTCGAAATACCAGATACAAATAGCTAATACAAAATAAGAACAGGCTATTATGGTAGGCCAAAAAGCAATACTGCTGGTAATCGAAAAATAAGTTTTTTTTACAACTTTTGGAAATCTCTCCATGCCCGTTTCTCCTATTTCCAAGATTAAAAAAATGCTCCCCGACTACCTTATGAAGTGAGTGTACGATTTTTATCTGCTACTTTAGCTTTTACCGCTTCTTCCCAGTTTTGCCCGGTTGCCGATAAATACTCCGAGCTATTCCAGCTGTGCAACTGAGTTGGGTTTTCAGCATCAGGTTCGCAGATATAAATTTCGTGACCTGGTCTGCTTTTAATTTTAAAACCGCAAGAACGAAGCATTGCTTCAATACCAGCATGATTAGGCGCCCACCAATTTGTAATATCCCCGGCTAAGCGGTGTTCAATAAAGGCCATTTTCGGCCAGCCATCCTGCTGCATTTTTTCCCGCCCGTTGATAGGTAAATCTTCCGGCACTTCTGCCACTGCTTCACCAGGCAGGGTTAACGTCTGAAAAATCATCATCCGCTTAAGCTTTTGGCTTAAAATATCCAGCGATAATAAAGGATATCGTAAATGATACAAAACGCCCATGTACCAGATGAGATCAAAATTCTGGTCCAGGCGTGCCACATCGTATACCTGCATGTGGCGGAATTCAATCTGGTCGGTAAAGCCAAATTGGTCGGCTACCCAGGCAGCCTGTTTCAGGTAATGCGGATCTACATCAATGGCTAAAACCTGTGCACCTCGCTTGGCAAGTTCAATGGTATAAAAGCCGGCATTGCAACCAATATCCAAAACATTCCATCCGTTTAAATCAGCAGGAATATTGGGTTCTATTTCTCTCCACTTAAAAGCTGGGAAATCACCAAAAGCATGTTTAGGTGCCGTTTGGGTACCATCAGGCAAATGAATATTATGGAACCAGGGACCTAAGTTTTCAATTTCCTGCTGTATTGAAGTAGTCATGCATTTGTGGTTTATAAAAGTTGCCCTAGGTATACCTAAGGAGCCTTATTTTGGTTTAAAATATATTTTGGGTTCGGCAGAGATTACCATTTTCACTGGTAACTTCTTTGATATTAGACAGTTTTTAAGGCACCGGACAGTTCCCGCACATATTGCTCTACCTCCCGCGCCCGATGAGCGGCTGTGTGCCCATTCAGTACTTTCTGCCTTGCCCGCTCTCCTATAGCTTTCCGATCAGCCTCGGGAATATCTTTTAGGAAAGACAACGTATCTTTAGCTGAATAGGCTACTAATATTTCGGAATCAAAATCAAAAACGGAATCTAAGCCGTCCCAGTAATCGCTGATTATGGGGATGCCACAGGCTGCCGCTTCAAACAGCCGCACACTTGGCGAATAGCCGGCTTTAATCATATCAGCCCGGGTAATGTTTTGCGTAAAGCGCTGGCTGTTGTAAAACTTCCGGTGCTCGGCGGGCGGCAAATGCGAAATGTACTGTGTATTTGCTGGCCATTGCACCGAAGCCGGATACTGCGGGCCAGCCACCACAAATTTACCTTCCGGCCATTGGCGGGCCGCATCCAGCATCAATTTTTCCAGGGGGGGCTGACGGTCATCGCTGTAAGTACCTAAATAGCCTAAACCCCATTGCATTTCCTGTTGTTCCGGAAAGTATAATTCCGGATCAAAAGAACAATACAACGGCTTTGCTTTCGGCGACCCATACTTCTGCTCTAATACCTCCAGGGTTGGTCCACCGGTAAAAGATAAATATAAATCGTATTGCGGAATCAGGTTTGGATGAAGGTATTCAAAATCTTCCCGCTCCAGCTTAGCTAACGTAACGGGTGTATCTATGTCGTAGAATGCTTTTATGCCTTGCGCGGTATTAATCACCCATTGCCCTACCAGCACTCCTTCCGGCACATAAGAGCCAACAATTACTAAATCCGCTTCCCGTACCTGCTCGGTAAATCGGACCTTTAAATCATCTAAAGAAATATACAGTTCCGTTTTGCAATATTTCGGATTAGGCAAATCGCGGTTAGAAGCATACCAAGGCACATCCCGTTCCAGAAACAGTACCTCATGTCCGCGCGCTGCTAATTCCCGAACCAATCCCCGGAAAGTAGTAGCATGCCCATTACCCCAAGACGATGTAATCGATAATCCTATAATAACAACCTTTAATGATTCCTGCTTCATACTAACTCCTCAGTTTTGTTTGTTATTTTATTATACAAGAGCGTTTCCAGCTGATCAGCCCGGTGGTTATAAGTATGAGCTGATAAAACTTTTTTATAAGCAGCCTGACCAATGGCCTTGGCTTTTTCGTCAGTTAAACTGGCTACAATCTGCGCCACTTCTGCCCCACTTTTAGCCACCAAAATTTCTGTATCTGGCTCAAAGAAAAAATCTATACCTTCCCAGTAATCGGTAATAATACACGAAGCGGCACCGGCGGCTTCAAATACCCGGGTTGCGGGCGAAAAACCGTAGCGGGCCATGCTTTCCCGGCTGATATTAAGTACCGCTTTGGGTGTACAATTAAAAGCATTATGGTCTTTAGTATAAACGTGCCCAATGTATTTTACATTGGAGCTCATGGGTTTATCGCCCCAACCGCTACCTCCTATTATAAATTGCTGATCCGGCAACTGTACGGCCACGTCTAAAAAGAAATGCTCTACTCTGGCCTCCCGATCTGGTAATCTGTTTCCCAAAAAGGCTAAGTCGCAGGCAAAGTCAGGATTTGCCGCTACCGGAAAATGAGTAGATGTATCTAAGGCATTATAAATAGGCACACATTTTTTCGCTCCTAATGCTTCATAAGCCTGAATAACAGGTTCCCCGCCGCCGTAGGTCAACACCATATCGTACTGCGGAATGTGTTGCAGGAATGGGTCCTGAGGATTATGATGCACTCGGTCTAAGGTTGCTGGCGCATCCACATCCCAGAAAACAACCATCCGCTCTTTAGTTTGTAATTTCAAAACTTCCGCTTCCAGCAATTCATCAAAAACGCCAACGCCACTGGCTTTTACCACAATATCGGCCTCAGTTGCTTCTTCCAGTACTTTAAAAACGGCTTCTTCCGTAGCCGGATAAACCACTACTTTAGCCCAGTCCGGATCGGCCATGTCGCGGTTTTCCTGCCGCTGGTAGGCATCCGGTTCATAAAAAGTTACCTGATGCCCGCGTCCGTGCAAGGCCCGTATTATTCCCCGGTAATAAGTAGCTGCGCCATTCCAGTAAGCAGAAACCAGGCTGGAACCAAAGAAAGCTATTTTTAATTTTCTTTTATTATGCATAGAATATATCTTCATTTGTATCTACATAAATTTTAGCCGGGGCAATACCTAATTGCTCACAAATTTTTTCTAACTGGCTTATCCGGTGGGCGCAGGTATGATGACGATTAATAGCTTTTAAACCACAGGAAGCTAAATTTTGAGCGATTTTTTTATCGTGCAGCACAGACTGTAAATGTTTTTTCATTTCCTCGCCATTGTGGACTACTAAGAAATCATGACCCGGTCTGAACAAATTTTCGGCATCTTCCCAGGGAGCCGAAATAAGTGGTATGCCACAACTAAGAGCCTCAAACGGACGAATAGTTGGGATTCCCGGCAGGGCTTCTACATATGGCCGGCGAGGCACATGTACGGTGACTTTGTAATTGGCAAAAACTTCTGGTGCTTTGTAATTTGGTAGCCAGCCACCATATTCAATGCCGGCATCAGCCAGAGATTTCAGGGCATGTTCCGGATACCGAACCCCATAGATTTTAGCTTTTAAACCTAATTCTTTAACCGGGTTTATCAGGAACTCATGCAACTCAGCGGTGCGCTCTTCATCGCCCCAGTTGCCAATCCAAACCAGGTCACCAGCATCTTCGGTTTTGGTTCGCGGGTAAAACACGTAATCATCAGCTGCTTCGTGCCAGGTCCAGGCTTTTTTTGTCCAATTTTCTTTTAAATAGATATTTTTAATTACTTCGCCAAAAGCCAGCACCCCATCGTAATTACTTAAATCGTAGGCAGCCATGCTTCCTTTTTCTGTTACCGCACGGTGGTGCGTATCATGAAAAAGCAGTTTGTATTTACTCCTGGTCCGGTGTACCCCTACTCTTCTTACCAACTCATGATCATTCCATTCGTGCACCAGCACCAAGTCGGCCTCATTTAAAACGGCATCTAAATCCAGCGTTTCCAGATTATAAAAATTGGTTTTCAGGCCAGGATAGTATTTCTTTAGTTCTTCCAGCTTTTCTTCACCGTATTCACCCACCAGGTTTTGCAGGCTCCACCCATTTTCTGGTTCATATACCTGCACATCGTGCCCACGAACTTTTAACTCCTGAACAATACCCCGCAAAAAATGCGCATTTCCATGATTCCAGTCTGAAAGCAGGGAATGGTAAAATAACACTAGTTTCATAATTATGTTAAATTAAATCGTCGTCTTATCTGCTACTCTCTTTCAGAAATTAGCTGGTGATATACCCGGTAGTATTCAAAAGCCTTTTGTTTTCCGCTGTATTTCAGTCCCCGCTGTATAGCCCGGAAGCTCATAATATTGCGGATAAATTCATCCTCTATCAGATTATTCAGGCTGGTTTTTAGCTCATCCGGATTATTTGGGTTTACATAAGTAGCTGCCTGTTCCCATATTTCCTGCTGGCTCGGAATTTTACCCAAGACCAACGCACATCCAGAATTAGCGGCTTCTAAAGCCGATAATCCAAAAGGTTCGTATTTGGCCGGTAAAGCAAAAATAGATGCTCTACTGAGGTATTCTTTAATTTCAACTTCGTTAAGCTTTCCTAAAAAACGAATATTCCGGAACGGAAGATCTTTTCCTGAATCTGGGTGAGCAGTCTCCCCGGCCACATATACCGGCCAGCTTAATGAGGCGGCTACCTCGGCTAAGGCCTGAATGTTTTTTGCTTCGTCCCAGATACGGCCCATACTAAAAACAAAAGGTTCTTTTTTGCCATAGCGGAAATTATCGGTATTGCGCCCATTGTAAATTACCCGTTGCTTTTTAAAAGGGCCATATAAGGCAACTGCTTCCGCCAGCATAGCCTTAGACGGAGCCACCACCAGGTCAGCAGCCCGTAAGCCTTCCCCAACTTTTTCCTGGTAGGTATTCCAACTTTCGGGAGCCGGTTCATTTTTTACGGCCTGCCACCACGATTTTACACAGGAGTGCACCACCATTACCACTGGCTTTCCCCAGTTCAGGTTGCCATGCGGAAAATTATTCAGGTGAATTACATCCGGATTAAATTCATTTTTTATATCCAGTAGCCATTGGCCGGCAGCCTCCACATCTGTCCAGGGATTTTCCATCCATTCCAGCTTAAAGTTGCTTTCGTAAACCTGAACAAAAGGCAACTCTTTAACCTGTTCCTGCTGAAAAACAGATAAAGGTGCACCCATGGTAGCCAGAGCCACCTCTATATTTTCCGCTCCCAAGGCCGCCAAGAGCTCAAGCGAATACGTCCAGACACCTCCAATGGTATCGGCTGTCATTAAAATCTTTAGCGGTTTCCCGTCCTGCGCCATGAATTATTTACCGTAAATTCTATCCAGCACCTCGGCCACTTTTACAAATTCTTCGGCTTCCGGACTAAATGTTTCACCGGCCGCCAGGCGGTTCGCCCAAGCTACCCCGGCCCGGCCCGACCAATCGTCGGGTGGAAAGCACATAGTATGGGTTTGGGTACCATAATATCGTTCGGCCACAAAATCATAAAAAGAACCATTCGTATTTTTGAAGGCAACACCGCCGTTGGTACCGTAAAATACCGCACTGATGATGGCTTCCTGCCCGGCTGGCAAATTCCAGGAACAGGTTAACTGCACATGGGTACCGGTTTGTAAGTTTATGCTGGAATTTGCATAGTCTTCCACTATTACATCGGTAGCGGTGATGCGTTTGCCTTTACTGAATAAACTACTAGTAACTTTTTCTACTTCCGGAAAATTTAAGCACCACAAAGCCAGATCCACTAAATGCACGCCCAGATCAATTACACACCCACCGCCTGATAATTTAGGGTCATAAAACCAGGGTTTGTCGGGACCATAGGCATTATGGAAAGTTAACTCTACTCCATAAATTTCGCCTAGTTCGCCAGATTGCACTACCCGGTACACTTCCTGCATGGCTTTTGTGTAGCGATACGATAAATCAACGCCTAATAATTTATCTGCTTCCCGGGCTGCTTCTACTACACGTTTGGTTTCTTCTTTATTCCGGCCTAAGGGCTTTTGGCAAAATACCGCTTTCCCAGCTTCTAAGGCCGCAATGGTTTGCTCCGCGTGTAAGGCACTGGGCGTAGCTATCACGATGCCGTCTACATCGCCAGTAAGCATTTCCTTCAAATCATTAACAACGATAGCATTATCCGCGGTTTTTAAGGCTTCTTCTGAATTAACCTGAACTGGGTCGGCAATATAAACTACTTTGCCGGCCTGGTTATGAGCAATTACTTCCATTCGGTTACGGCCAATCCAGCCTACACCCAGGAAGCCAAGCCTGGGAAGTTGAATTGGAGTGTTTTCTGAAAGCGTGGTGTTTTTATCTAGTACTAAATCTGTTTGCATAGTTTTATTATTTTGCCTGTAGCATTAATGCTTAAGCATAGTCAGTTCTTCTTTTTTACCCGGCTTAAAAAACCCTGACAATTAGCTTTTCATTAGGGCTGGAATATTAATTTTTGATTTTTTCCGGATAGGATATCTACTTTTATTATACCGGTTTTAGAACGTTATCAAAGCTTTCATAAAACCATCCGGACGGTCTTGTAACATTTGGAAAGCCTCTTCTATATTCTCCAGGGCAAAAGTGTGCGTGTAAAGTGGCTGAGGGTTTATTCTTCCTGCTTCCACGGCCTCCACAGCTTCCTGCATACCTTCGAGGTATATTTTAGGATCCCGTTCGTGCGCATTTATTACATCAAGGCCCCGCCAGTTCCAGAGCTGCACATTAATAGACCGCATGCCATCCTGATGGAAACCGGCTATAATTAGTTTTCCCCGTTCAGCGGTTAATTCACCCGAAAGGTTTAAAGGCCATTCTTTCCCGGTACATTCAATTACCCGTTCACAAAATTTACCATTGGTCAGGTTTTTAACTTTTTCAATAATTTGCCAATGGTCGTCGAGTTTGATTAATTCGTCTGCCCCGCATTCCTCGGCTATAGTTAAAGAGAAATCCCGCTGTGATAACGCAATAACTTTGGCTCCGGCCTGTTTAGCCAACTGTACCAATAATGCTCCTAAAAACCCAATCCCAAGGATGGCGACGGTATGCCCGGCTTTAATATCAGAACGTTTAAAAATATTGATGGCACAACCCAAAGGCTCGCCCGGGAAAGGCACACCCGCCAAACTTTCGGGTAATTTTATCAAAGAGTCGGCTTCCGCCACATCGTATTGGGCATAGGCATTATAGGTTATGGCAGCTACCCGCTCCCCTACCTGTACGGAAGTTACTTCTTCGCCAATAGCATCTACTATACCCCAGCCTTCGTGGCCCGGATTACCGGCAGCTATTGGGTATGAAAACCACTCCCGCCCCTGCCAAACCGGGATATTAGAAGCACATAGACCGCAACCTTCCATTTTTATCCGCACCTGGGTTGGCCCAGGTTCAGGTAAAGTTACATCGGTTATTTCTACTGTTTGCGGAGCCGCTATTACGGCGGCCCGCATGGTGCCAACTTTTGTTTCTGTTAATTCAGGTAAATCTACTAATTCAGAATTCATTAGGCTACAACTACTTTAGGATCAACTTTTTCTTCGAGTAAAGCAAAATCGGCCGGCACTTCTATGCCACGGGTTTCGCATAGCCACTTATATAACTTGGCTACGCCTTCCTGAACCGAATGCTTAGGAAACCAGCCAGTGGCTTTTTTAAATTTGCGGATATCAGACACGTAATAGTGCTGGTCACCGGGGCGCCAATCGCCAAACTTGAGCGGAATTTTCTGGCCCTGAAACTCACCAATTAGTTCCAGTAACTCAAGTAAACTGGTCGTATTTTCTGGTCCTCCGCCAATGTTAAAGGCCTGACCTGAAATTTTTGGCATATGTTTCTGAGCAAGCAAAAACGCATCTACCAGGTCTTCCACAAAAAGTACATCCCGCACCTGTTTGCCATCACCGTAAATACTGATTGGGTTATTTTCAATGGCGCGAATAGCAAAGTGGGCTACCCAACCCTGGTCTTCATTGCCATACTGGTGCGGTCCGTAAATGCAGCTCATCCGGAAAACTACCGCCGGAATACCATACGTGCGGGCATAGTCAACCACATACTGGTCGGCGGCTCCTTTGGAGCATCCATACGGGCTATGAAAGTCAAGGGGACGCGCTTCACTAATGCCATGTTTCAGGATTGCCTTATCGGAGGGATTGTACCGGGAACCGTCCGCAATGAACAATAAATCTTCCAGCCCCCCATATACTTTATTGGTAGAAGTAAACACCAGTGGCGGCGGATTATCCATGGTCCGAATGGCCTCTAGCACATTTATAATACCACGGGCATTAATTTCAAAATCATTGATAGGAAAATCAAGGGAGGTGGTAACCGCTACCTGGGCTGCAAAATGAAATACCTGGTTTGCTCCTTTCATCAGGCGTTTTACGGTTTGCAAATCCCGGATATCAGCCACATGTATTTCCAGCCGTTCTTCGTAATTATCGTGCAGCCATTGCAGATTGCGCTCCACGCCATTACGGGATAAATTATCCAGAATTAGGACGCGTTTGCCTTCTTCCAGTAACCGTTTGGCTAAATTGGTTCCTACAAACCCGGCCCCACCTGTGATTAAGCTATATTTTTCTTCGGTTTTAAAATCTGTTTTCCGTTTAATACAGGTTAGCTTACTTAAACCTTCTATTCCATTTTCTGCCCACAGGCGGTACAATAATTTAGGAGTGCCATCGGTGCGCTTTAAGCCAAAATAATATTCCCGGTCGTCTACATGAAAGCCGCCAACTGTTGAAAGTTCCGGATCCAGATCGTGCATGCTGTACCAATAAACCTTAGCCACATCCGCTTTTAGAATATTCCGAAATTCCTGTAATTGTTTATACTCATCGTGTTGCCAGGTAGAGAACCCGGCTTCTGTAATCCAGATCTGAGCAGCCGAATTATTTTGCACCAGCACGTCCTGTACTTTTGCAACATTTTCTTCCCAGCCTTCCCATAACTGGTCAAAGACATCCGGGAAACCATGAATACCAACGGCATCTATGTATTGCATTACTCCCCGGTCAAACATCAGTTGCAGCCAGTTCGGATCAATAGGGCTCATTCCACCTAAAGCAGTTTTTTTACCCCGCTGTTTCGCCCAATAGGCCGCCCCACCCACCATTTCGGCAAACCGGAACCAGGATTTGTCTAACGTATAATCGTACTCCAGTTTATTATTGGGCTCGTTCCAAAGCTCCACCCACTCAAAATGTTCGCCCAGGTCCGTAATAATTATATCCAGAAAATCGGCAAATGCTTTTGGTGTAGCTGGCGGCGAGGAGGTACGCGGTGCTAACCCCAACGATGGAGGGGTATATAAAAAGCAAGGCAACAGGTTAACTTCTTTTGCCAGACGCGGAATTAGCCAATCATACCAATCCTTACCCGCCGGAGTATAATAATCGGCCCAGGAAATACCCGTCCGGAGTTCGGTCACTCCTAGTTCATTCAGTTCAGCCAGTACTTTCTCTACGTGCTCATATTCGCCGGGACGGAACCACTCTACCATACCTATAACCGGATGGGCAGTCTTTTCTTTTTCCACTATTAAATTCGTATTTTTTAACATTGTCCTTTCACATTTAAGCGTAAATCTGCCTCGGCAGAATTTAAACAGTCAACCCCCGGGAGGCTAATTCGGCGCTGGCTTCATTTACCCGGTCATAGGCTATTTGACCTTCTAACCACTCCGCCAACTCTAACAAACCACTATTAAAATCTACCTGCGGATAAAAGCCCAATACTTCATTGGCCAAAGAAATATCTGAATAACAATGGCGGATATCTCCTACCCGGTATTTACCTGTTATTTGGGCTTGTAAATGTTCTTTTCCCATTACTGCCGCCAGACGCTCCGCAATTTCTGAGATCGTGTAGTTATTTCCGCTGCCCACATTAAATACCTGACCGGCAGCTTCCGGTGTTTCCAAAGCCAGGCGGCAAGCTAAAGCGACATCGCGTACATGCACAAAATCGCGTTGCTGCTGGCCATCTTCAAAAATCATAGGCGGATTTTCATTCAGGAAACGGGAAGCAAAAATGGCTAATACCCCGGTATAAGGGTTAGATAAAGCCTGGCGGGTACCATAAACATTAAAGAAGCGCATGGCTACCGTTGGGATATTATACGCCCGGCCAACAATCAAACTCATTCGTTCCTGATCGTACTTAGAAAGGGCATATACCGAAGACAAACAAGGTGTTTTAGATTCCGGTGTAGGAATCGGTGTTAACTCCTGCCCATTTGAGTCCATTACTTCCCATAAACCGGCTTTTAGTTGTTCTAAAGGTCTTTCGAAAGCGGTTACTAATTTCCCGGTTTTATTTTGATAAAGCCCTTCGCCGTAAATACTCATGCTGGAAGCAACTACCAGTTTTTCTACTGGTTTTTGGGATAAACATTCTAACAGAACAGCCGTTCCGGTATTGTTTACATCGGTATACTCGCGGATTTCATACATGCTCTGCCCTACTCCTACCATGGCGGCCAGGTGAAAAACAGCATCTACTCCTTCTAAAGCTTTTAGCACCGCTTCTTTATCCCGAACATCCCCGATTTGCAATTCAACATCAGGATGCAGGTAGTCTGGCCGCTTACAGTTTTTGCCGTGTACCTGTTCCGACAAGTTGTCCAGCGCTCTTACTTCATAACCAAAATTAAGCAACTCATCTGCCAGATGGGAGCCAATGAAACCGGCACCGCCTGTAATCAATACTTTCTTCTTCATAGTTCTTTTGTTTGTTTTTGGTTTAAGGTTAAAAAGGTTGGAGGGTTGGCCTAACGGTTATATGGTTAACCGAAACCTCCGGCGGCTGCATGAGCGCATAAAGCACCGCATCAGCTACTGTTTCGGGTGCCAAAGCACCATAGCCAATATCGTCTGCTGTATGAAAACCCGAAATGGTATTTTTAAAAAAGGCCGTATCGGTTACACCCGGAGCAATGGTAATTACCCGTAAGGTTGGTAAAACCTCCAGGCGTAAGGTTTCGGCTACTGTTTGCAACGCGGATTTGGTAGCCGCATAAATACCGCCGTAGGGGTAAGCCTGGCCCGCTGAAACTGATGAAATAAAAACAACATCGCCCGAACCGGCAGCCAACATACCCGGTACAAAAGCCCTGATTAATCGCAAAGCACCCAGCAAATTTAGTTCAATTACTTTTTGCCATTTAGCCGGATCACCTTCTGTCAGTTTTTCATGAATGCCTTGTCCGGCATTAGAAATTAAAATATCCGGGTGACCAAAATGCGCATTAACTTCCCCATAGAGATTATCTATTTGGGCAGCATTGGTGATGTCGCAGGAAAAAGAAGTTATGCCAACAGGTAAATGATTGGGGGAAGAAATATCGGCTACGGCTGCCTGGGCACCTGCTGCCTGCAATTTAGCAGCAACAGCTAATCCGATGCCGGAGTGACCTCCGGATATAAGGGCATTTCTATTGGTAAGGGTATGTGGCGTAAACGTTTCCAATAAGCAATACGTATAGCGATATAGCTATATTTTGATTTACTATCCTAAAACGTAATTCTCAGCAAAAGGGTTGAAGAAGAAGAAGAAGATGCTTAAAAAAATTATAAATCTTTTCCTTAAAAGTTAATTTGTCTGGAAAAGGCATCCATTCTGAACCTGGAGCAGTCCTAAACTTTAAACTACTAATTCTAATTACCTACAAAACCTAATTAATGTTTGTATTTAATCAACTCGAACCAAAGTGCGGGTAAATGCAGTAATTTTATTTTTGAGATAAGAAAAAAACCTAAAACGCTTCCCTACGTTTCAGCCCATAATTTACTTTTTATGTATTTACCTATTAAAGGTTGTTTTTCAATATAAACAGGAAACTTAAGTTTTTATGGGTTCAGAAAATACTACTGATCAATTAACCAGAGCGTATTTAGCGGAACTTTTAGTAGGTGGCTTTGCCCCTACCGTAATTTTATTACGCGAATTTCAGTATGATAAAGCCGGCCAAATACTTAATGGTTTACATTTTTCTGGTTGGATTTTATTAGGCCACATGCGGGCCCGTCAAAATACGCTTCTGAGCTTTATGAAAGATCCGGAAAATAACCAGGATATCTGGCCGGATGCGCATTGGCCGGAAAACTATGCCCCTGCTTCTGCCGATGAATGGGAAAAAGCCATAGCGGAATTCGAAAAGGAGCTAAACGAAATGATAGACCTGGTTAAAAACCCGGAAATAGATTTATTTCAGGTGCAATCAAATGGCAAAACCCTTGCCTGGGCGGCCATGACTACCTTGCACCACAACGGTTACCACATTGGTCAGCTTAAAACCATAGGTCGGCAACTAGGGGTTTGGTAAACCTACTCCTGGTAAAGCGGGAGTTGCGAGGTAATAATCTGTTCTTTTAGTTCTTCAAAATAAGAGGCGGCCACTGGTGTAAAGGCCGGTAAACCTGATATCTCTTCCAGCGGGTAATTCAGGTATTGTAAAAGCGGGCCTGCCATTATAGCTGCTTTCTCTTGCTGCTCTTTTGTTAGTCCGTTCTTCCAATAATACGACTCCCCTTTTTTCAGGTGTTTTGGGTTTTGCTTCTTAAGTGCTGAAAAATGCATGGCTTCCGCCAGTTCCGCTTTTTGTTCAGGGCCTAATTCAATGCCCAGGTAAGTTAACAATCTGGTCAATTCTCCCTGAAAATCTGCTAAAAAGGCTTCATAAAAAGTTATATGAATATTGTAGGTCTGGCTAAGCCGGAGATGGTCATACACATGCCATACCCACTCGTGCATCAGGTTCTCAAAATTCTTTTGTAAAAACTTATCCGGGTCTGTTTCTGGTTGCGGGTAATATTTCAGCATATATTCCGAGGTGTAATATTTAGCCGCCGATATAGCCCTGTCCCTGGGGTCCCGGATGATGTACACTTTTTTATCAAACAAGTTAAAGACCTCGTCACTCTTCTTGCAAACCGGTGAATGCGTCCAGACGTGCGGGGTTTGCATAATGTATTCAGCCAGGTTCAGAACAGGCATTCTAAAAATACTACTGATCCGGTAGCTGTACTGCAAATCAGTTATTTCCAGCACATCAATTCCCGCCTGACTTGGATAATTTAA
The DNA here is from genome assembly GCF_000473365.1 of Adhaeribacter aquaticus DSM 16391. GTDB lineage: Bacteria > Bacteroidota > Bacteroidia > Cytophagales > Hymenobacteraceae > Adhaeribacter > Adhaeribacter aquaticus. Next base: position 3,833,873 of record NZ_KI421517.1, on the reverse strand, counting down.
ATCCCATTCCCGGGCAAGATTATAAATGGGCTGTTGCTGGATAAAAGTTGTGGTATTGTGGCCCGACCGGGACAAAATTTGCTGAATGATTTGATATAACCAGAAGTTACCACACTTGGGTACGCCACCTTGCAGAATATGCATGTATAACCTGTTTGATTTCCGACCTCTCCAGACGAGTTTTATATAGGAAATGTTTTATATTTTTTCCTCAAGAAACGTAGATGATCGGCACTTAAAGGGATAATCAGGAAAAGTTTTGGTCAGTTAACGGCTTACCCGTATTTGAACTATTTACCTGCATTTTTTTTTCTAAGTAAAACCTAAGGAATTATAGCATAACTGCCTTTAAAAGCTAAGGCAATAGGGAAATTCCTAGTATCTTTGCAGCCAAATATTTAAATAGCACATGATTTCAGTTGACGCGGTAAGTGTTGAGTTTAACGGTTCAGCCCTGTTCAGCAACATTAATTTTAATATCAATGAAAATGACCGGATTGCCCTAATGGGTAAAAACGGAGCCGGAAAATCTACTTTATTAAAAATTATAGCCGGTGTTAGTAAACCCAGCCGGGGCAAAGTATCAGCCCCTAAGGATGCGGTAATTGCCTATTTGCCTCAGCACTTACTTACCGAAGACAACTGTACGGTATTTGAAGAAGCTTCTAAAGCTTTTTCAAAAATTCTGGCTATGAAAACCCAGATGGAAGACCTGAATTTACAGTTAGAAACCCGTACAGATTACGAGTCGGAGGAATACAGCCAGATTATAGAACAAGTTTCAGAGCTAAGCGAAAAATATTATTCTATTGAGGAAATAAACTTTGATGCCGAAGTAGAAAAAACTTTAAAGGGCCTAGGTTTTTCCCGGTCTGATTTAAACCGCTCTACCCGCGAGTTTAGCGGTGGCTGGCGTATGCGGATTGAGTTAGCTAAAATCCTGTTACAAAAGCCGGACTTAATTTTATTAGATGAGCCTACCAACCATTTGGATATTGAATCGATTCAGTGGTTAGAGGATTTTCTGAAAAATAACGCCAAGGCGGTAATCGTTATTTCCCATGATAAAACCTTCGTAGATAATTTAACCAACCGGACGATTGAGGTTACTATGGGCCGCATCTACGACTACAAAGTTACCTATACCCAGTATTTACAACTGCGCAAAGAGCGCCGCGAGCAGCAACAACGTCAGTTCGAAGACCAGCAAAAAGAAATTGCCGATATTCAAGGTTTTATCGACCGTTTTAAAGGCACCTACTCCAAAACCTTGCAAGTGCAGTCGCGGGTAAAAATGCTGGAAAAAATTGAAATTATTCAGGTAGATGAAGTAGATACTTCGGCCTTAAGTTTAAAATTCCCTCCGGCTCCGCGTTCCGGTAATTATCCGGTTATTGTAGACAGCCTGACGAAAAAGTACGGCGACCATGTGGTTTTCCAGGATGCTTCCATAACCATTGAACGAGGCCAGAAAATTGCTTTTGTTGGAAAAAACGGAGAAGGTAAATCTACCTTGGTGAAAGCCATAATGGGTGAAATTGATTATGAAGGAAGCTTACAATTGGGCCACAATTCCATGATAGGCTATTTTGCCCAAAACCAAGCTTCTTTACTGGACGGAGAATTAACCATATTCCAAACTATAGATCAGATTGCAGTTGGTGACATGCGTACCAGAATAAAGGACTTATTGGGAGCTTTTATGTTTAGCGGCGACACAGTTGAGAAAAAGGTAAAAGTACTTTCGGGCGGTGAGAAAACCCGTTTGGCTATGATAAAACTATTGCTACAACCGGTAAACCTATTAATTCTGGATGAGCCTACCAACCATTTGGACATTAAAACCAAGGATATCCTAAAAGATGCTCTTAAAGCATTTGATGGCACCTTAATTTTAGTATCGCACGACCGGGACTTCCTGGATGGTTTGGCAGAAAAAGTTTTTGAATTTGGCAACAAGCGTATTAAAGAACACTTCGAAGATATAAACGGCTTCCTGCGTAACAAGAAAATGGAAAACCTGCGGGAAATTGAACGAACTGCTAAATAAGGTTCTACCACATAATATGTAACTTTAATAGCATTTCACTCAAAAATAAAAGGAGCTAAAGTCAATACAAAATGGCTTTAGCTCCTTTTAGTTTTAACCAGCCTTAGCGGAAGAGACAAGAATATAAAATAAGCTTCAAAAGCTCATAAAAGCAGGAATAATCTTATGGGTTCTGTCTGCACCCATATAATGAAAATTTCAAATTATCCAGAAGTAATAATCAGTAAAGAAGAGAGTATGGCAAATTCGGTAGCAATAGATGTTACATCACAAAACTTTAACACAATTAGGCTGATGGCTAACTATTTTAATTTAAAGTAGTCATTTAACAAATTCCCTACTAGGCTAATAAGAATCAGCATTTTACTCCCTTTATCCTATTTATATTAAACCTGTTTTTTGTCACCTACCCGAACAAATAAGATTATATTAAGGTAAAGGCATTAAAACTTTAATTATGCTGGTAAGAAGAAATATAACCTGGAACATGATTCTCCACTACACCTGGAAAAGCATGTTGTATTATATTTTACTCGCTATTGCGGTGTATCTATTACATGATTTTTATAAGGTACTAAAATTACATATTCCTTTTACTGCCATCACAGCTTTAAGTACGGCACTGGCTATTTTTCTGGGTTTTAAAACCAGTAATGCCTACGAGCGTTGGTGGGAAGCCAGGCAAATTTGGGGAGCATTGGTAAACTATAGCCGGGCCTGGACCCGACAGGTTATTACCATGATCATTCCTGCCAATAACGAGGAAGCCTCAATAGTTAAAGCCCACCAGTCCCGGATGGTGTACCGGCATATTGCATTTGTGCACGGGTTACGGGTTTTTTTACGGAAGAAACACGTGTATAATGATCGGGGCAAGGAAGAAATTTCTGAGGAACCCAATGAGTATTCAGATGCAAATGCTTTTATAAGTGCTGATGAGTATGAAGCTTTTATTCACAAACAAAACCCACCCAACTTTTTACTGGAGCAACAGGGCAAAGACTTGCAATTAGCTTTTAACCAAGGCTGGCTGTCCGATTTCCGGTTTGTAAAACTTGAAGAAACGCTCGTTGAATTTAATAATATTCAAGGCCGTAGTGAGCGAATAAAAAACACACCATTTTTGCGGCAGTATAGTTTCTTTTCCAGGGTGTTTGTTTTTATTCACGCTTCGCTTTTGCCGTTTGTATTTGTAGAAGACCTGAGTTGGGCCAGCATACCGGTATCTGTTATTATCTCTTTTGTCTTTTTATGCCTCGATTTAATAGGAGAAAGGTCTGAAGATCCCTTTGAAAACAGGTTGGAAGATGTGCCGCTAACAGCACTAAGTTTAACCATAGAAACAAATGTGAAAGAACAATGGGGCGATACTAACTTCCCGGCCAAAAAGGATGCTCCCGACGGCATTGTATTGTAGATATAGTTGGATTAAATTGTCCTGATTTATTTGATAATTGGCTGTTCACCATAATAAAGAGAACGCCATAAATATTACTGACTAAAAAAAGATAACAAAAACTTAAACGTCAGGAGGAAAATAAGTAAAAGTAAAGTATGTTATAAAGCAGGATAAAGAGGCTCCTATTGAGGGGCCTCTTTATTTTTTGTACAAACAGTCTGAATAGTGATTTTAATATATAGTATATTCGTTAATGTAGTTCCATATATCTGACTAACGGTAGTTGGATAACCGGAACAAGTTTCGTTTAGCCATTAGTTAGTTCTTATTAAAACACTATTTATGAAGTTATCTCTTTTAACATTAGCTTTTTTTATGCTAATTAGTGGTGTTTTAGCCCAAAAAAGAAAATGGGAAGTAGTATCAGGAGTAGGACTCCCTGATTTAATTCATATAGGATTAAATAAAAATCTTACTACTAGAAGTTCTTTAGGAGCTAATGTAGGATTTATTCCAGCCTCGTCAAAGATGCGTCAGTTGACCTTTGAACATAAGCTAAATTTCAAATATTCAAGAAAATTTACCAATCAACCTACGTGGTATTTTGGCCAAAGGGTTACCGGCTTTTATGAAGATAATGGTGAAATAAAATGGAGAACCATCTATTTAACCCCTAATATAGGTAAACATATAAATATATCTGATAAGTTTGGATTGAACGCTGACATTGGAACATTCATACAGATATGGCAAAAAATTAAAAGAGACCAATATTGTTTTGATTGTGATAGTGATGTGCGTTTTTTTGTTTTGCCAAGTATAAGAATTCAAGTGTTCTATAAATTATAGCTTTAACTACATAAAAAAAACAAGAACTAACACTGGCTAAAAAGCATTTTAGCCGCGGTCCGTTATGTAACATTCAAAACAGAATGAATAAGAAAAATCAAACAATAATGCCAAAGACGATTGCGCTGTTATTAACTGGTTCAATTTTATTAACAAGTTGTGCAAGCACGACACTGATACAATCAAACCCAAGTAATGCAAAAGTTTATCTTAATGGTGAACCAGTAGGAACAACACCTTACACTCACCACGATACAAAAATAGTTGGCAGCACGACTATGGTTAAATTAGAAAAAGAAGGTTATAACCCTTTACACACTTCCTTTTCACGAGATGAAGAAGTTGATGTTGGAGCAATTATTGGCGGAATTTTCGTTTTGGTTCCCTTTCTTTGGACAATGAAGTATAAGCCTACCCATACTTATGAATTGATGCCAAGTTCAAGTAACGAACCAACAACAATTAAAACCAATCCACAGCAAGATCAGAAAAAATCAAAGGCTGACAGGCTTAGAGAGTTAAAGCAACTACTTGATGAAAAGGTAGTAACTCAGGCAGAATTTGAAAAAGAAAAGAAAAAAATATTGGAGGAAGACGAAAAGTAAACGTGGCCTAACAGCGGCTACCCGCAAGCAAAAGTTTAGTGCTTATTAGAAAGTTCTGCGGTGAATACAAAACCCCGATCGGAATTAACAAAAAATAAAATTATGATATGGAAGGAATTATAAAATTATTCGGAAGTTTGATGGAGGGTATGGCTATGTTTTTTAACAGGAAGCATGCCAGCAAAACTTACCAAGATCGAACAAAGAATAAACAGAAATAATATGAATCGTTATTTCTGTAGTTAATTACCTAAATATCCCTTGGCACAACAAAAACCTAAATACTATAAATTGGATCAAAATGTTGAGACCTACCGGTATGTTGAAACAAGTCAAAAAACAGGCAATGTTGTCATAAACATTGTAGAATAATAAAAATGCCAGCCGCTAACGACAGCTAAAGCTCAACCTTAGGCCGACGTTTTACAGAAACATTGCAGCCAATTTGAATCACACATTACCAATAGTACTTAATCAATTATTTCGCAACTTTACTTAAAATGAAGCATACCTTTTTCCTAGTTCTATTCTTTTCTGTAATATCCTGCGGGTTAGCCGCACAAGCTAAGCCAATCAACGAGGAAAAGTTTGTCACAATTGGTGGCATAGAGCAGTGGGTAACCATCAGCGGGGAGAACCAATCCAAACCTGTTATCCTGTTTTTGCATGGTGGGCCTGGCAGCACGATGAGCCAGTACGATGACGCCATTTACGGCTACTGGAAAAAAGACTTTGTTCTGGTGTACTGGGACCAGCGAGGGGCAGGCAGAACCTTTGGCCGCAATGCCCCCGATCCGGTAACCGAGGATTACTGGATGGAGAACCCTTTGACTCTGGAGCGGATGACAGCCGATGGGATTGAGCTTGCCGAATACCTGGCCAGGCACCTGGGCAAGCGAAACATAACTCTTGTAGGAACCTCCTGGGGCTCTGTGCTTGGCGCCAAGATGGCTCTTGCGCGCCCGGACCTTTTCTCTGCCTATATAGGCCATGCCCAGGTTGTAAACTTCTACGAAGGATTTGCACACGCTTACAATAAAGTGTCTAAAATGGCCCAGGACGCCAAAGACCAGGAGTTGTTAGATAAGCTGAAGGAATTGGGCCCTCCCCCCTATGAGAATGCCCGAAAAGAAGGTCAGCTAATGCGTGTCATTAAAAAGTACGAAAGGCAGAACTCCACACCAGCCCCCGCCTCCTGGTGGAAGTTGGCCAGCTCCTATGATAATGAGAAGGACGCTAAGGACAGATATAACGGCGACGATTATTCTTTCCTTTACTCTGCCGGCCACAAAAAGATGGGAATAAAGTCCATGATGGCTGGAGTGAATTTCATGAACGATGGTTTGCGCTATAAAATACCAGTCTTCCTCATTCAGGGCGAGGAAGACATCTTGACTCCTAAAGAGCTTACCAAAGCCTACTTCGATAAACTGAAGGCTCCGAAAAAAGAGTTTGAACTGGTGCCGGGTGCCGCACACGGACATAACCAGGCAGTAGTTGACGCGCAGTACCGAGCAGTAAAGAAGTCTTTGAACCTCCAATAGTAAACCTGTTAAGCAAAAATAACTGTTTACCACATCACCTAAGAAGCACTAAAGCGTGCCATAGCCCAACCGTTGTGGCCCATAACGCTAATAAATATTAACAATGCATATATATTTTGTAGATTCATTTACCAGTCAAAAGTTTAAAGGTAATCCTGCTGCTGTTTGTTTAGTAGAAAGGGAATTGGACAATGAAACAATGCAAAATATTGCCGCGGAAATTGGGTTTTCGGAAACTGCATTTATCCAAAAAATAGCTAACAATACTTTCAGCATTCGATTTTACACCCCAAAAAAAGAGATTCCATTATGCGGCCATGCTACATTAGCATCGGCCAAAATAATTTTTGATGCCGTTAACCTGGATCAGATAAGCTTCTTCAATTGTGAAAACGTTGAATTACGGGTTAAAAAAAAGGATAGCAAAATTGAAATGCAATTTCCCATTTACGATACAGAAGCATTTGAGGTACCCAAAACTTTAATTAATGCCCTCGGAATTAACCAAATAGTAAACTCCCGGTATAGCCCTAAAAATAAAATTATTTTAATTGAGATTCATGATTCAGAAACCTTAGCCCAGCTACAGCCGGATTTTCTTGCTTTAGTTCATTCTTATAGCGGCATAAATGGCGTTTTAGTAACCGCTTCTTCTGTTGATCCCGAATTTGATTTTCAATATCGCTACTTTTGGCCATGGGCTGGTACTAATGAAGACCCTGTAACAGGTGGAGTTCAAACATTTCTGACTAAGTATTGGGCAGAAAAATTAAATAAAAATGAATTAAACGCTTTCCAATCTTCAAAAAGAACAGGTAAAATGACTACAAAACTTTTTGATGATTACGTTTTGATATGTGGCGAGGCTGTCACTGTATTTGAAGGTCAATTTAAAGATTAATCACTATGTTAATTGAAACCTTAATTGCAATTTTTACCCGAGATTTAAACCGGCTACGAAGTGAAATAACATCTTACCAAAAGGAAGAAAACATATGGAAAGTGGATGGAGACATTGCTAACTCAGCTGGAAATCTTTTTTTACATTTAATAGGCAACCTGAACACCTATATTGGTAAAGAAATCGGGAAAACAGGATATATCAGAAATAGGGAATCAGAGTTTTCATTAAAAGATGTACCGCGCCAGGAATTGTTAACTAAAATTGATGACACCATTGAGGTAATTAGTAAATCAATCTCCAACCTGGATGAAAGTACGTTAACAAAAGAATATCACATTTTAGTATTTGATGAAAAAACCTCTACTGAATACTTGTTGGTTCACTTGGCTACTCATCTCACCTACCACTTAGGACAAATTAACTACCACAGGAGGTTAATCGATAAATAAAGTAACCTAAAGTTTGTTCCTTGTTAACTTTAGCCATTGCTTGTTTTAGTAGGTACCTTTACCCTCTATGGCATAGGCCATTAATGATTGCCTTCTTTATTAAAGGATTATTTGTGGCAATTAGACAACCTATAATAGCATAGGAGTGAATTATATAGAATCTTTAAAAGAGAGGATGCATTAGGATGTTTATAAGTTAATTGGCTTAAAACAGGTTATTACAGGTTCAGGCTTTTAAAAAGTAAGTATCTTTGGGAAAAAGGAATATATGCGCACCGATAAGAGAGAACATCCGAAAGAGAAAACTGAGTTACACCCCCGTAACAAACACCGTCGGCGCTATAATTTTCATCAGTTAATAAAAAGTTGTCCGGACCTGAAATTCTTTGTAAAGCTGAATGAATACAAAGATGAAACCATTGACTTTTTCAATCCTGAAGCGGTAAAAATGTTGAATTGGGCTTTGTTAAAGCACTATTATAATATCAATTACTGGGACATTCCGGCTAATTATTTATGCCCTCCTATACCAGGCAGAGCAGATTACCTGCACCATGCTGCCGATTTGTTGGCCAGCTGTAACCAAGGAGACAAGGTTGGCAAAATACCCAGGGACTCTGGCATAAAATGCCTGGATGTAGGTGTGGGAGCCAACTGCGTTTACCCCATTATAGGGCATACCGAGTATGGCTGGTCTTTTGTAGGTTCAGACATAGACGCCATTTCTATAGAATCAGCGAATAAAATAATAGAAATGAACCCGGCTTTAACGGGGCAGGTAGAATGCCGGTTGCAGCCCAATAACAAACATTATTTTATCAACATCATCCAACCGGGCGAGCGGTTTGACCTGACTATCTGCAACCCTCCGTTTCATGCTTCGGCTGCAGAAGCTCGCGCAGGTACTTTTCGAAAAGTAACTAACCTGACCCAGAAAAAAGGAGCAAAACCACTCCTTAATTTTGGTGGCCAAAGCAATGAGTTGTGGTGCATGGGTGGAGAAAAAAATTTTGTAACCAACATGATCAGGGAAAGCCGGCAATTTGCAAATTCCTGCTTCTGGTTCACCACGTTAGTATCTAAAAGCGCTCACTTAAAAACCGTTTACAAAAGCTTGCAGGAAGTAAAGGCAGTGGAGGTAAAAACCATTGAAATGAGCCAGGGCAATAAAACCAGTCGCCTGGTGGCCTGGACTTTTCTGCCTCCGGCAAAACAGCAGGAATGGATAAAGGAAAGGTGGAAAAAATTGAAGCGCTAATAAACTATCAGGAAGGTTTAAGTATTGTATTTTTTATGCATGGATTACTTTTTTAAATTTATAATTAGTATTAAGCAGAACCAGAAACAGTAGATTTCCTTATACCTCAGTTACGGGTCGCAAACTTATTCAGGAAAGATTAAGCTCATAAAATTCAGTAAAAAGAATACTATCAACGATGCTATTCCTTCCCCCTAACAAAATATTAATAGCCAACCTGAAAAATGCATTTGATAAGTATTGAAGGGATAACCAGGCCTACTAAGGCATCAATAAATCATTACCAGTCATTAAACATAACATTTCATAATTTCTATATTTGTAAACACGACGGGTGCAAATGAGCTGGTATAGGCAACGCACACGTAATAGCTGGGGTAAAGTAGAATCATTATTAAACAGGAAACAACATGACTAAAAAGCGAATATTTTTTACGGGAGGTTCGGGAAAAGCAGGCAAGCACGTAATCCCTTACCTGCTTGAGCAAGGCCATCGGGTAATGAATGTCGATCAGGTGCCTTTGCATTACCCAGGGGTAGATAATCTGATAGCTGATATTACCGATTCCGGCCAAATGTTTAATGCCATGAGTTCGTATGCCGGACTAGATGAGTTGGAACCAGGAAATGGCGTACCACCATTTGATGCGGTCGTACATTTTGCGGCTGTGCCCAGAATTTTGATTAAACCAGATAATGAAACCTTTCGGGTTAATACTATAGGCACTTACAATGTAATTGAAGCAGCTGTAAAACTAGGTATTAAAAAAATAATTATTGCTTCTTCAGAGACCACCTATGGTATCTGTTTTGCCGACGGCAGAACCAACCCACATTCACTGCCTTTGGAAGAAGATTATGATGTTGATCCGATGGATAGCTATGGCTTATCTAAGGTAGTAAATGAGAAAACAGCCCGTAGCTTCCAGAAACGCTCCGGCTATGATATTTATGCACTTCGGATTGGAAATGTAATTGAACCTAACGAATACGCTGAACTGTTTCCGCATTATTTCCAAAACCCGGAAGTGCGTCGCCGGAACGCGTTCTGTTATATTGACGCGCGTGATCTGGGACAGATTGTAGATTTATGTTTGCAAAAAGATAGCCTTGGTTATCAGGTTTTCAATGCAGGCAATGATCATAACGGTGCCATTATTCCAAGTAAAAAATTGGCCGAACAGTTTTTCCCTGGTGTACCCGTTACCCGGGAATTAGAGGAACATGAAGCATTATTTTCCAACCGCAAAATCCGGGAAGTGCTGGGATTTAAAGAGCAGCATAACTGGCGGAATTACGTGAAGGGAGACTAACTGCCAATTGAACAAGATTAAAAAAAAACTTAATTCCCAAGGAAGAACTTGCCTTAATTTAGGTGCCAATGAATATTCTCTCTTTCGTTCACAGGCTAAATTTTAGCGATGAACTGAAGGAAACTGGCAAGATGTATATATCAGGGAAGTTTATTAGGTTTATATAGACTGCCATCAATTATAAATTTAAATAAGTGCGGCCTTTGTCAGTAGATAGTTTTATGTTTTCTTTCCCCTCTCCTCCAATACAGCCATTACTATAAATTATAAAGGTCGTCCTAGTATTGATAACAGAACGACCTTTATAATCTTCTATTCTGATACAAACGTTGAGGTGTTGAATAGATACGGATTCCTTACCCATCCGGAAAATCAAATAAATATTTATTACGGTTGCTTTGGCTGAAGTTAAATATTTATCGTCATTTCAAACCTTTAGTATACTGAATTAGGGCTTTTTAAGCAGCACATCTTGATTGGTGGTAACTTTTACATCTTTAAACATAAATGGGTTATCACTGATCCGTAAGGGTTTGCCGCTGGCTACGGTTACATTTTTTAGAACAACTTCCTTTGTCCTGATATAAGGAAACTTCTCTATATAAGAACCGGCCCTCATATCTGGGTTAAAATTTGCAAAAATGGTTGTTCCCTGATAATCGGCCGTATGTTTGGAATCATCGATATGGAGGTTTTCGATAGTAACCCGTTCCGGCATATAAGAAGTGTAGCCAAAATCATGCTGACCGGAATTAGCCCCGCCTATCAGGCTGGCGCTGGTGGGTTTGCCACCTGCGGGCACGAAAGTGCAGTTGCGAATAAAGACTTCTCCCTCCCACGTACTGCCGTAGTCAGAGCGCAAATTAATGAGGTTCCTGCCGTAGATAGTAGAATTTTCTACCGTTAATACTCCGCTGCCGATGGCGTTGATGCCCTGGTGGCCTAAGGAAGAGTTACGGATGGTGGCATTGGCAACTCCCATATGGGCATCGAACCTGGAAAAGGTACAATTATCATAAACCAGGTTCTTACAATAGTTTGACGCCATAATTCCCCAGTACTTGCTGTCGTTAATATCATTTGTCTGGCGGCAATTGACAAAAGACACATTGAGGGCCCGGTTAAGAGAGATGTCGTAAGTACCCATAGAAACCGGAGCTCCCGCTGAGCCAATGGTCTGGTACATCTTGTGTCCGGTCAGGAGGGTGTTTTGAACTGTTACATAGGAGCAATCGCCAATAATTATAAACCCATGATATGGAGCCCCGTTGTCTCCTTCGCCGGTTACCCGGTGCTCCAACCCATTTACCAGAACGTTTGATCGCCTGATGGCAATGCCCCTTCTGTAGTAGTTGTACTTCGATTCTGCCTGGTTGGCGATGGTGGTAAAACGTCCTCCGGAGATGGTCAGCTTTGTTTCGTCGATGGGGAGGGCAGTAATTTCTGTTATTTGATCGAAGTCCCAGATAATCGGGGCATTCCTATCCACATTCCCGTTTTTGTCCACCATAAAAATATCCGTCTGTTCGGCTCCATTGTCCTGGTTCAGCCCTAGCCGGATGTAACGTCTTATCTGGGAATTGGTAACGGTAACCAAGCAGGTTCCGGGTAAAGAGGCATTAATTTTCTCCTGGTTCCTCTTAAGTGAGGTAATTCCCGCCAACTTGAAAGGCTGCAGGTTAGAACTGACCACGAAAATAGGGGCTGAACGGTTTTGAACACTGGTATCGTCAATAATAAAGGAAGCCGTACCGAAATCAGTGTCTGTCTGGATAACCGCCGGGCGGTTCTTCCCACTGATGTAATAAGTAGCCCCTTCGTCGGCTTTCACAGAAAGCTGGTGCTGATTGGCGTACGCATGGGTTCCAGCAATGGCGTCTATAGCATCGGTCTTACCATCACCCTTGGCGCCGAAGTCGCTATAGCGAACTGACCCGGTAGCTTTAAATCTACTGGCATCCTTTGGAGATACATTAATTAATATTTCTCCCTTTTCATTGGTGCTGACTTGGGTTTTATTTTTTGTAGAAGTTATTATTACCTTTTCAGACGGGCTTTTGGCCTGCCCTTGTGCCGTACTGAATACAGTGGGAAATAAAAAGAAGAATAGAAGTAGGTATCTCATTAGGTAGAGGGTTTAATACAAATTAACTTTTGGGAAAATCAAAAAAACCTAAAAATCTAAACTTGCAACGAAAGGTCATCCTATGCCAGAAATCCACCAGCATAAGGGCCAACTATTTTAAAAATAATCACTATTCAGATAAGTTTTGGGTTTGAAACTTAATATACTGAATTATATCTAATGTATGTTTGTGTTTTCTGGAACATGAATAACCCTAATATGAAAATTATTACCCAAACTTCCCGCTTAATTATCCGTGAATTTAAACCTGAAGAAGAACACCTTTTTTTAGATATAGACGGAGATGATCAACTTACCAAATATATTCCCAAACGGACTGTTCAAGAAAGCAAACAAGTCTTTGCCAAAACTTTAGGAGAATATACTAATACCAGTGGTTTAGGTAGGTGGGGAATATTTAATCACGAAGATACCGATTTTATTGGCGTGTGTTTTTTGAAACCAAGCGAATACGACCAAAACAGAATTGAACTGGGATATAGATTTCATGTGAAATATTGGGGTTCTGGAATGGCAACAGAACTAGCCAAAGCCGTTGTTGCTTATGGCTTCGATCAGGTAAAGTTACAAGAGATTAATGCTGTAACTCATCCAGATAATGCTGCTTCACAACGGGTTTTAAGTAAGGTAGGATTTAAATATTATAGTGACGTTTTTTGGTACAATGAAATGGTGCCTTTATTCAAAATAAATAAGGCAGAAAAGAACAGCGATTTGGCTGGTATTACATATTAATACTTGCGTATTCTTTGTTAGGCTTAAATGTATCTTCCATTAAAAAAGCAAAACTAAACAATAACAATAATGCGCAAAACCAATTTTAAATCAGCACGTTAGCATACCTTTACACGTCCTTCTTTATGAGAAAATACTTAATTACAGTATTGACTTTAAGTGCCACTCTGGCATGGGGACAGAATCCTTTTTTAAGGAATAACATTTTTTTTGAACTAGGGGGTAATGGCGTTTATGGCTCCTTAAATTATGAACGGCAACTGACAAAACAGCCAGGATTAAGTGCCAGATTTGGAATCGGTACGCTTCATGGACAACGGGAAGGTATTAGTGATCCACTTACTTATTGGTTGACTATTCCAGTTAGTATTAATTATTTAGTGAATCTTAAAAACAATCAGTCTTTTATAGATGCAGGTCTTGGAGCAACCTGGACACCCCTGGAACTTTACTTTAAACTTCCTAAATATCCTGAAAGGAAAGGGTTTATAAATTATTTTCCTAGCATTGGCTACAGGAGATATACTTCCAAAAATTTAATGTGGCGCATTAACTTTACACCTGTCTTTTTTGAAGACTTTTTTTTACCATGGGCCGGTATTTCTATTGGCAAAAGGTTTTAAAAAGAATAAAACTTTTGCTAACACAAAAAATATACATTTTAAATGGCTGACCTACCTACTCGCCAGAATTGATTTTCTCTCTACCAGGTACGTTTGATTCCGTAACAAAACCCCTACCCGCTCGTTTGAAAAAGCTATAGATCATTGCCTGAATTATTTGTAGAATTTTAGCGGAAGGAAAATGGAAAATACTTGGCAGGAACAGCAAAACAACGGAACCGCAGTTTTAGCGGAGCCCTCTAAAATAATAAACCCTATTACCTCGCAGTATGATATTGCCCAAATTATGGGCGGCTTGTATGGCGATGGCATTATTGGTCTGAAAGGCGCTTTCCGGCGGGAATGGGCTGCCCAACTGCATGAAGACCTTTTACGCCTCTATGCCGAAGCTCTGGAACGACCGGGCGGAGCCGTAGGCCGTGGTCCTAAACGCCATTATGTAGAAATACATCCGGAAGATATCCGGGGTTTTATAGAGCTGGCCACGCACCCCTGGGTAACTACAGTTTGCGAAACCATTTTAGGACCGGAATACAAAATTGTAGAAATCGGTTTTGATGTGCCTAACCCGGGAGCTGTAAACCAGCCCTGGCACCGCGATTTTCCGGCTCCTGAAGATACCATACACGGCCGGAGGCTTAATTCCCTGGCTTTTAATCTTACTACTGTAGATGTAGAGGAAGACATGGGTCCTTTTGAAATTGCACCCGGCACACAATGGGATTTACCTATTAATTTTGACCATGAAATGTTCCCGCCTAAAGACCAATATGAACGATACGAAAGCCGGGCGCAACGTAAATTCCCACAAATGGGTGATATATCCGCCCGGTCGGCGCTTACCATTCATCGCGGAACGACTAATTATTCTAATAAATCACGTCCGGCCCTCGTATTGGGCGTAGATGCACCAGGAGCAAATAATGCCGAGCGACACGATTTGCAGGTTACCCGCGACTACTACGAAAGGCTTCCGGAATATTTACGCCAGCACCTGACTTGCCGCATAGTAGATAAACTTGAACCAATTGTACAGGCTCATACCATTGAAGGTTTGATGATGGGTGAAGCTTAGTAACCTGGAAGTTAAAAAGAAGAGGGCCGATCTGATGATCGGGCCTCTTCTTTTTAACTGATTTATTTCACTGAAACAGGTAAGGTTATTTTTTCCGGCTTTTTCCTTTTTTACCTAAACCCTTTATTCCTCCTTTGCCTTTCATCGTAACTTCCGCGGTAAAAGTGCCGGCTGCATCAAATGCTAAACCCATTACGGTGCTTTCAGTATTCTGTATAGCCACTAAATAATTGCCTTCACCGTTTTTGAAAGCTTTCACAAGCGTGGCTCCAGCATAGTTAGTAGAAATATAACCTGTAATTGTTGCCGGCAAATCAGCTACCGCTACTTCAGTACCATGTACTTTTTTAGAGCTTTTTTCGCTTACAAAGTTACCACTAGCATTAAACACTAAACCCACACGGGAGCCATCCTATTTTTTTACGTGCAACACAAAACTACCATCCCCAGTAGTGGCGGCCCGCTCAATGGTAGCATTAGGATAATTTGTAGTTACATAATTTGGTAACTGTTTCGGGTAAGTCGGTAGCAGGCACCTCCGTTAGCCCACAGCGGTTGCCCTTGGTGGTTCCGGCAGCAACAGTTGGATCGTTTACCGTGCTAGCGGTAGCTAACAGCACCACGACTGTAGCAGATAAATCTGCAGCTGTGGAATTACTTCATTCTGGTCGCAACTGGCAATAGAAAGCATAAGCCCCAACGAAAGGGCTAAAATAGATTTTAGGTTCATAAATTTTGTTTTGGTTTTAAAGGAATAGTTATAATTAAAGTATCAGGCCGGCCATACTGGTAAAAATTAATTCATAAGCAATATCTCTGTTCATTGGTGTAATACTGAATCCTTATATAACCATTACGCCCGCTTTTGCGGGCTACGTTGCCTCATGGAATTAAAATAATATTTTTTTGGGCTTCGACCTATACTAAATAATACGCTGGCCTGTTAAGCCCCCGTTGCCTGGGTAAGTAAAAATTGTTATTTTATTTGTAATGCCCGATGTACACAATCTTAATTAGCTGGCAGAATGAGGTTTATTTTAATAAGGCCAGGAGATTAAACTGAAACATATTTTTTATTTAAAAAGTGTTTCAGCCCCAGTTACTCCTGCTTGCAACACCAGATTTATCTTTAGAAGAGACCAATGAATATTTAATTGGTAAAATAAAATACCCTTTTGTAAATGTATTCTCTGGCCAACATAAACAACTTCAAAAGCCTAATTACTTTTATAGCTGGCCTTATTGGCCTTGCCGGATATAAAAATAATCTCGGAAAATACCTCAGAAAATTTATCTTACTTTGGTAACAGTACCTTTAAATTCTTTATCGGAAAAAGCAACAATATAATAATAAATGCCATCGCCTACATTGTTGCCATCCCATTTAAACTGGCGGTCATTGCTTTTAAACACTAATTGGCCCCATCGATTAAAGACTTTTATATCAGAGAAAACACTTTCACAAAAATTTGGCGGCAATGTTGGCATCTCAAAAAAATCATTCAGTCCGTCATTGTTGGGGGTAAAAATGTTGGCGGGAACAAAAGTGGCCGGCGTTTCATTAAATACCTTAAAAGTAACGGAAATGGTTTGCGGCGGGAAAGGTTTACAAGTTTCTTCTGCCACCATAAAATTTACTTTAAATTCATTTTTATTTTTAATGCTACAATCCGGCGACCAGGAAAATAATGAATTAGCTTTTCCTTTTCCCGACACAGCCTTGAAAACCATCCCATAATCAGCTAAATTAAAGCCATCGCCCGAGGCTGTTAACCTTATCAGATCTAAATCAGGATCTGCCGAAAATATACTATCCGAAAAATCAGCCCCAAATAAAATTTCATAAGTGCGGTTGGCCAAATCAGCGGTAATGGTTGGGCTTTGGTTTGCATAATCAGGTATTACTTCAATGGTGGTAGTAGCTATTACTACTTTGTCGCAAACAATGGTAGTAGCTTTAAATTCTAATAAGTAAGAACTCTGATTTAAGGCCTTGCAATCTATAGGCCAGGTGAATTGGCTGGTGGCTCGTCCGGGATTGGAAGCTGCCGGAAATTTAATGTTTTGGCTGGCTACATTAAAGTTTTGTCCCAACAAACTTAAACTTACCAGGTCATTGTCAGAGTCTAACCCGGTTACCTCAAAGGATAAGGTTTCACCCATTCGGGGTTTAAACACCATGGTACCCGCCGAGGTAGAAATAGTTGGTGGGGCATCCATCACTGGCTCTATCAGGAATGCCACCTGAATGGTATCTTTTTTAGGCAGGCTGCAGCCATCATCCGATAGGATAAAATCTATATAATAAACCTCTCCTTTGGAGTCCAGGCAAGGACTAAAACAAACTGAGGTTTTTAAAGAATCTATCCTTCCATGCCGGTTTACCATTCCGAAAGTAATATTTAATAATTTTTCAGTGCTGGCAAAATTTACAGGTTTGGCTTCAATGGTCAAATTTTCATCGATATCTGTATCTGATAAAAATAAGTTCAGGCAACGGTTATCTGCAGTACCAATCTTAATTACCTGGCCTTCCTGGTAAAACGTTTTAGCACCGGGTGCTTTTACATTAACAGCAGGTTTATTGTTCTTCGGACAGTTTAAAACTAAAATCTGGAAATCGCGCCTTACCTCCCCTATTTTAACTTTATTACGGTATTCCGAACACTTAACTCCAAAAACAAACAAGCCTAATTGGCTGGGCCTGACCGACAAAAAACCACCTTGAGGCGTTATAGAAATGGCAGGATTTCCAGGAATTTGGTTATTTAATCCTATTCCGGATATCCACCGAACGGGAGCGTAAGGTGCCGGTAAAGCTACCGGTGCAGCATTATTCATACTACTCCATCCGTTCAGGGGCGTGACCATTTCATATACCAATGAATCTCCATCCGGATCGGTACCTCCAAAATTATAATAAAACAACTCATTTAAGCAGGCATAATCACTTACCGGCGCAAATAATTCGGGGGAAGAGTTACGAAAAACCTGGCCATTTCTGGAGACCGCGGGAAACTCCAGGTAAAAAGCTTGACCGGCTACGCCCGGGTTTTCAATATTACTGATTACGCCATTCCGGCAACACCGCTCCCAAACCATGTAATAGCCATTCGGACTAGTATAGATGGATTCGGACAAGGTAACATTTTGAGTATATACTATTTTATTAGTACTCAAGGAGCCACTGGTACAGGCTAAAAAGGTATATGGCACCGGCGACTCCTGGGGATTTCTCATAGTAATATTGGTTATCCGGATATTCGTACCTTTTTCAAAAATTGAGACAAATATAGTAGGATCAATTGCGTCCCGATTACCATTCATATTATCAAAATACATATTTAATGTAATTTGATAATTGGACCCAGCCAAGTATTTTAGTTGTAATTCACCGCCCACAATGTGCGTGGCGGAAGCAGATAAACACCAGAATAGCAGCAACAAAGAAAGTAAAAACTGCTTCATACAATGACTAAATGGTAAACAAGACTTGGAGCTAAGCCTCATAAATAAATTTAATTAGTTTCCAGCAGTTTTATCCTATAATTTCCATAATTTTTAAAACCTTAGGTTCCAGAAATTCTGGATGTAAAAAACCTATATTTCATCTAGTAAAAAGTACAGACAAATTTAATTCAGGAACCTTGAACGTAGCAACTTTATAAAAAGGCAGGTGAACCTATATAAATTTTTTAACAAGTCGGTGCCAGGAACTTATTTAAAATCAAACCAACCTGTGTTTATAAAATATTACTACAAATAAGTAAACGGCTTAGTACCCAATAAGCAGTAAAAAGCATTTCTCATCCTAGTTTCCACCTTTTAGGAATAAAAAAATAACTGATTTAAAATGGGAAAATCAAATTACCAGATCAGGTAGAAAGGGTTTAACTAAAAAATAACGTAACAGCTAATTAAGACAAAGCGGGATAGAAAAATAAAAGGTAGTTCCCTGGCCAGGCGCGCTTTCGAACCATATTTTCCCATTCTGGGATTCAGCAAATTCTTTACACATAACCAGGCCCAGGCCTACCCCTTTTTCCCGGCTAGTACCATAGGTCGATTTTACATGTAAAGAGAATATTTCCGGTTGTTTTTCATAAGGAATGCCCAATCCATTGTCTTTTACCATTAACAAACAGTGTTCATTATCCTTTTTAGAGGCTTTTACCATAATTTCGCCAGTAGCCGGGGTAAACTTTATGGCATTGGTAACTAAGTTCCGGATTATGAGCTGCAACCGGTTGGCATCCGCCTGAATATGTAAATCCGGGGCAATGGAATAATTAAGCGTAATTCCTTTTTTACTAGCTAATTGCTGCTGGCTCACTAAAGTAGGCTCTAGGGTACTATAAACATTAGTTTTACTTAAAATTGTTTCTTGTCCATCTATTTGGGATTTAGACCAGGAAAGCAAGTTTAAAAGCAATTCCTGTGTATTTTTTGTAGTCCGTAATAAATGGGTCCTTACTTTCAAGCGTTCTTCTTCGGTTAAATCTTTTTCGGTTAGCACCTCCAGGTACTGCTGAATTGTGGTAAGTGGAGAACGCAGATCATGGGATATGATTGAAAATAGCTTTATTTTTTCTTTATTGGCATGTTCCAGCGCCAGCGCTTTTTCTTCGGATGATTGGCGCTCCAGAGAAAAGTTTTTACGGATATAAGCTGTTCCGGTGTATATCAGCAATATAGAAATTACATAAGCAGAAATCACATCGGTAAATTGACTGAACCTGCTTGCGTAAGACTCTTTAACCCAGCCCGGATGCAGGTAATCAAAAGTTAAAAGCGAAAGGACGATAAAGAGGTTAAGCAATATCCAATAAGGGTATTGTTTGGCTGGTGAAACCGCAATGAGCAGGAAAAAAGAAAGCACCAATAACAACAGCGTGGGGCCGTTTAACCCAGAATTATAAAAATAATTTACCGCAAACAACAGGTGGATTATAACTCCCGAAATAATAATACTGAAATTAAGCTTATCCTTAAACCGCGCCAAGTAATACAAATAAGATTGGACCAGCAACAAACCAATTGATAGCCCTGCGGAAACCGGCAGTCCTACATAAAAATTAAAAGGTATATGATAGGCAATGGCAATTAAAACAACTACACAAATAGAATTAAAAATACGGCTTTCCAACGAAAATTTATTGGGTTCTCCAATGAGGTGTTGCCAGAAAGCGTTTATAGAAGCTAATACTTTCAAAGTAAAAATAACATTAAGCCGGACTTTTCCAGGGGCCGGTTATGGCAATTGTTAAGCCGGGATTTTGAATATTAATAAATAAGGTTTTTCCAGATGGCGAAAATACTGGTCCGGCAAATTCTGAATCCGGATAACCAATATTCTGCGCAATAACATAAACTTCTCCTTTGGGTGTAATTCCTAAAATGCGGGGATTGGAAATATCTTCACATATTATTACATCGCCCCAGGGACTTATAGTAAGGTTATCGCATTTCTGAAAAATTTCAAAATTGTTAGGCTCCAGGAATAATTCCAGTTTGCCTGGCTCTTCCTGCTCCCGTGGATGCCCTTCGTATTTACTGGGTTCATAGCGAAAAATTTGTCCTTTGGCATTTTCACCTCCCGATGTACAGGCAAAAAATACTTCTTCTTTTCCGTACCAAATGCCTTCCATATTGGCAAACCGGGCTCCGCCCTGCTGAAAGCCGCGCAACCGTAAATCATTATTAGGAGCTTCTACCTCATCTAAATCCAGCCATTCTACCGCAAATGATTTTTTAATTGGGAATTTATCGGTGCTTAAATCTGGCCAATTACGGGTATCGGCACTTTTCCAGTCCCGCAAGGAAAGGCATTGCAATTTACCCCCTTGTTGCAGCTGACCGTATTTTTTGGGTTTAAACCGGTAAAACAGGCCATCTGCCATATCTTCGGTTTGGTAAACAATACCAGTTACGGGCTGAACGGCTACCGCTTCATGAACAAATCTGCCCATTGCTTTTAATGGAATTGGTTGGGTTAAGCCATTTGCTGCAGCCGGAACTTCAAAATTATAACCATGATCTTTTTCCAGCACCCCAATGGAATCATGAGGGTTAACCTTATCATTCGCTTTTAAACCAGTTTCTTCGCAGGTAATCCAAGATTTCCAGGGGGTTATTCCGCCAGCGCAATTCCGGATAGTGCCCGCTAAACTTAAGAATTGTTTCTCAACCCTTTGGGTATTTTCATCATAAAGTAAGGTAGTAGTGCCACCCATACAAATTTGGGTACCCTGCCCATAATCATAGATCAGATTCTTATCAACTTTATTTACCAGGCTGTTATCCGTTCCATAGGGCCCCAAAGTAGACCCGGGAGATAGCTCATGATTTCGGATAAGGGCAACTTTCCCGGGCGTATTTTCAAAAGCTCCCATACCATCAAAATAACCTGGTGTAATTAATTGATCACTCATGGTCTCGCCTTTCTGGGAGATAACTTTACAAGAAAAGCCGCTGGGTAAATTTAGAATACCGTTGGCATTGTTTCCTAATGGTCCATAACCAACCGCCAAAGTACCGTAGGCTTGCAGCGGGATAACGGCGGCCTTAGCCGCTAAATGCGTTAAACCCATAAAACCCAGGCTAACCAATCCAGAGCTCTTTACAAACTGACGACGACTTATAGCCATGCTATGAATTTTTAGGTTTATTGTTGGTCAATAATAACCCTCTTATCTGGATATTATTTCCAGCTAAATTTTAAGGCCTAATTTAAGTTAAAATTTAATTAGTCGCCTATTTATTTGAACTTAATAAAGAAATAATAATACGTTTTTTCAGGAGACTTCACAAGCTACATAATGAGATTAAATCAGTATAATCCTAGTCAGTATAATCCTAGGTAGAGCTGAAATATCAAAACCTATAAGCAGATAAAAAAAGAATCCATCCGCAGACTTTGGGATGGATTCTTGTAAGAAGTTAAACCATTTGTTTGCCACAGTCATTATTTATTCCTGACCTGCCAAGAAATAATAATTTCGGCCTTTTTTATTTAATCTTCCAATAACAAATTGGCAATTAAAGCTGTCCAACCGGTTTGGTGCGAAGCACCCAAACCTTGTCCGGTATCGCCGTGGAAGAATTCATAAAACAAATGCAAATCCCGGAAATGCTCGTCTTTGCTATATTGAGCATGGTTACTATGGTACTGGTATTTCCCTTCCGTATTTTTTTCAAACAACTTTAAAAGACGTTTGGTTAACTCCTGGGCAATTTGCTTTAAATTTAATTTATTGCCGGAGCCAGTTGGGAATTCGTACACATAGGTATCACCATAATATTTATAATATTTCTTTAGTGACTGAATAATCAGGTAATTTAGGGGCAACCAGATAGGACCGCGCCAGTTGGAATTACCTCCGAACATAGAAGAAGTACTATCGCCGGGCTCATACTGAATTACATGGTGCCGGTCCTGGTAACCAAATACATA
Source organism: Adhaeribacter aquaticus DSM 16391 (assembly GCF_000473365.1). GTDB lineage: Bacteria > Bacteroidota > Bacteroidia > Cytophagales > Hymenobacteraceae > Adhaeribacter > Adhaeribacter aquaticus. The sequence goes on along the minus strand of NZ_KI421517.1, from coordinate 3,811,470 downwards.
CGGATGCTCGAGGTGGTATTTAGATAAGGACCGAATTCCATATTCCGACAAGAATTCATTCTCGTCTAGCAAGCGCTTCATAACATTTTCTAACCGGAACCCCCGCATAATGGAGAACAGGTGATTGCCGTTTTCATTCTGTACCTCAATGTAAGAGATTAACTGGGCCAGGTCGGCGCGTGTACGTACAATACCCATCACCCGCCGTTTAAACTCCTGCATTTGCCCGAATAGTTGCCCATGAATAATTTCAACGGCCAATAACGGAATAATGCCTACTAAGGAACGTACTTTTAGCCGCTCACTTTTACCATTATCTAATAATACGGCATCGTAATAAAAGTTGTCTTCATCGTCCCAAAGCGAAATATTGTTTTCACCTATGTTATCCATGGCCCATCCGATACTCAGGAAGTGGCGGAAAAATTTAGCCGCTGATTCCTCGTAAGCCGGGTTTCTTTTAGCCAACTCTAAAGATATCCGCAGCATATTCAGGGAAAACATAGCCATCCAGCTGGTACCGTCTGCCTGTTGCAGGTTTTTAATGCCAGGCGGCATTTGGTTCCGGTCAAATACCCCGATATTATCTAACCCTAGGAAGCCTCCTTCAAACAGGTCGGTTCCGGTAACGTCTTTTTGATTTACCCACCAGGTAAAGTTCATCAACAATTTTTGGAAGGCTCTTTCCAAAAAATCCCAATCTGATACGCCGGTTTTCTTTTTATCGGTTTCATAAACCTTCCAAACCCCCCAGGCGTGTACTGGTGGATTTACATCGCTGAAGTTCCATTCGTACGCCGGAATCTGCCCATTGGGGTGCATGTAATATTCCCGGAGCATCAGCAACAACTGTTGCTTGGCAAAACTAGGATCAATGTGGGCAAAAGAAGTAGCATGAAAAGCCAAATCCCAGGCTGCATACCAGGGATATTCCCACTTATCCGGCATCGAAATAATGTTCCGGTTTGTCAGGTGCTGCCAGTTGCTATTTCGTTTATGGTTGCGGTAAGTAGCCTTATCGTTGTGCTCCCCGTTCAGCCATTTGTAAACATCAAAATAATAAAATTGCTTAGTCCAAAGCAAGCCGCCAAAGGCGCGTCTGATAATTCGTCGCTGCGGAGAAGTAAGTTTGTCGGTATAAATAAATTCCTTGTAGTACCGGTCTGATTCTGCTAACCGCTTGGCAAAGATAGCATCAAAATCATGCCATGGGTTTTCTACCCGGCTACGTTTTAGCCGTACCCGAAATACCTGAGATTTACCTGATGGAATATCTGCCTTATACCAGATAGCCACCTTGGTTCCTTTTTTCTGAGGATTTATAGTGGGCCGTTGATGTACTATAAAATCATTAATGCCATCCTTTACAAACGGAAACTCATTAGATGATTTATAAATACGCTGGTTATTGGTTTCGTTTTCACAATATAATTGCTCTCCCCCTTCGTGGTACATAAAAAACACCCCGTTGCGTTTAGAGCTGGTTTTTACACAGTTATCCTTTAACGAAACCAGTTCAGGCCGGGAAAACTGTGGGTTGTGCTTCCAGTAATTGCGAAACCATAAATGAGGCAGTACATGAATAGGAGCAGTTTCCGGTCCCCGGTTATGTACTGTAATTTTCATTAGAATATCCTGACGACCGGCTTTGGCATATTCTATAAAAATATCAAAATACCGGTTTTCATTAAATACCACCGTATCCAGTATCTCGTATTCCGGCTTCAGGCGATCTATCCGATTATTGTGCACCAGCTCATTATAAGGAAAAGCAGCGTGCGGATATTTATATAAAAATTTACAATACGAATGAGTCGGCGACGAATCCAGGTGATAATACAATTCCTTTACATCTTCCCCGTGGTTTCCCTGCTCATTGGTAAGACCAAAAAGTCGTTCTTTTATTATAGGATCGTTTCCATTCCAAAAGGCCGGAGCCAGACATAATATCTGCTGATAGTCGCAAAAGCCGGCAATTCCTTCTTCTCCCCACCGATAAGCATTACTACGGGCCAAATCATGCGTAATAAAATTCCAGGCATTCCCATCCGGGCTATAATCTTCTCGCACGGTTCCCCATTGCCTTTCGGCTAAATAGGGTCCCCAGGTCTTCCAGTTGCGGTTCCGGGGAGATTGTACTAATCGCTCGTATTCTTTACTAATCATTTTTTTTCAGGCATCAAATGCCAATATAAAGGAAAATTGACGCAACTTTTACACATTACTAAAAGCTGACCCTAATTTTATATAGCAGCAATTAATAAAACACCAGCAAATATCACAAAATATAAACCAAATCAATAAATGGTTTTTAAAATTTATTGTGATTTATAAGAAAAATTAAAAATCTGAAAGAATTAAGATTTTTTAAGGACAGGCTTTAGAAAACCAGAAAGGAAGAGAGGGGGAAATCAGTTAGGCTTGTAAAGTAATACCATACAAACCTAACTTTTAATATATTTATTTATCTAGTTGGAATAATTTATCCAGATAATCAACAACAAATTCACTGCAAAGATAAGGTGTGGTTAGAAAAGAAACTGGCATAGGTAAAGATTCGCGATCAGTATGCTGCACGTTTTCCAGGTAAAAACCTAAGAAATAACCCAGGCTCCACATTACCCCCAGAACTTCTGAAATAGTATTACCTAAAGCCGTTGAAATAAGAATACAAACAACAACTAATTTTAAATTATTTACTAAATTTAACATACAGACAAATTAGAAACCAACACCAGATTTTTTTTAGAATTTTTGAAACCTTTATCTACAAATTTCGTAACGATTCAAAATTAATAAAAATTATTATTATATCTAAGCAACCTGCCCAGCAAATTTAAAATTAATATTTAATTAATATATTACTATTCATATATTTACAACTTCTACTTGCTCAACAGGGTAAGTTTAGATCCTCTCTTCATATTGCACTTTCTCATTATAAATAAGCTGAAATCAATACTAGGATGAAACACCTGTTACCATGGGTGCCGCTAACTACACGGTTCCCTTACTTGAAAATTATATCCTACTTTTAACAGGACCAGTGTTCATTCCTCCTTTAATTGTTTTATGTTCTGGTTTAGTTCCTTATATTTAAAATAAGTTTATTTGAATATTCCACCACTATGCCTAATAATTACAACAATAACCGAAGACGGTTTTTAAAAAGCACGGCTGCTACTGCCGCCGGATTTACTTTACTATCCGGATTAGCTTCTGAATCCCTGGCCAGTTCTGCTTCATCGTTTCCTGCTTCTGAACCAGATAATCAAAAAAATAACCTTACAGCACCTGCTCCTGCACGCATCAGGTTTTCCGTTATTGGCATTAACCATGGTCATATTCACTCTCAAATTGAGGCGGTTAGCCGGGGCGGAGGACAATTAATATCGTTTTTTGCCAAAGAACCGGATTTAGCGGCCGACTTTGCTAAACGGTATCCGCAGGCAAAAAAAGCCCGGAACCAGCAGGAAATCTTAGAGGACAAATCTATCCATTTAGTTTTAAGTGCCGCTATCCCTGACGAACGGGCACCGCTGGGCATTCAGGTAATGCACCACGGAAAAGACTACATGGCCGATAAACCGGGCATTACTACTTTAGCGCAATTGGCAGAGGTAAAGCGCGTGCAAGCCGAAACCAAACGCATTTATTCCATTATGTACAGCGAGCGGTTCGAGAACCGGGCAACTGTAAAAGCAGGTGAATTGGTAAAAGCCGGTGCTATTGGTAAAGTTATTCAAACTATTGGTTTGGGTCCGCACCGCATGAACTCCAAATCGCGGCCGGCCTGGTTCTTTGATAAAGAAAAATTTGGAGGTATTATTTGTGATATAGCTTCACACCAGTTCGACCAATACTTATATTTTACCGGTACCACGCAAGCCGACATTGTTGCTGCCCAGGTAGGAAATGTAAACCACCCGCAATACCCTAACTTTGAAGATTTTGGGGATGTGATGCTGCGCGGTAATGGGGGTACCGGCTATATTCGGGTGGATTGGTTTACCCCGGATGGCCTTAAAAGCTGGGGCGATGGCCGGTTAACTATCCTGGGAACGGAAGGCTTTATTGAAATACGCAAGAACATAGATATAGCCGGGCGTCCTGGTGGCAACCACCTTTTTCTGACAAACCAGCAAGAAACGCAATACATAGATTGCAAAGACGTACCGCTTCCTTATGGAGAACAATTAGTAAATGATATTGTAAACCGCACTGAAACGGCCATGACCCAAGCGCATTGTTTTCTGGCAACCGAACTGGCTTTGAAAGCCCAAAAGCAAGCTCAGCCATTAAAACTTACCTAACTAAAATTAGCTTTAGGCTATTTTTATAAGTTGTGCAATGGCAAGAATATCTTTATCATAAGAATAAAGATATTCTTGCTAAATTTAAAGAACACCAAAGTTTTAAAATCTGGTTTAGCATTTTTGCTCTTATATGGTTAATAACCTATATAGGTCCTGGGATCGTATGAAAGCTAAAAAAGCTAAGCCATGGACCCAATGAAAATTTTATCTATTATTGCCCTTCCCGCCGCCGCCGTTGTTTTAACTATGAGAATGTACCGACTCTTCAAACCAAAAGTTTAACTTATATCTTGCCCTCAACTATTTTATTCGCCTTACTGGAAATAATCTCATAAATAGTTATCAAAGGTTATTTCCAGAGGTATTCTTTTATCTTTTTTAGGTAGTAAACCTACGCCATTTCCCCTATACCTAAATAGAAGGAAATAAAATCTGCATATTTGTACCCAGATTTTAGTAGCATGCATTCTTTAAAACAACAGCGCCTTTCGCTTAGCATCTTTTTTTTTCTTACTGGTTTTAGTTTTTCCAGCTGGACCTCCCGCATCCCAACCATAAAAGCAGCATTAGACCTGAATGAAGCCGAACTAGGCTCCATCTTGTTTGTAATGCCAATCAGTTCTTTAATTGGACTTACTTTTTCCGGTTGGCTCATTAGTAAATTTGATAGCCGGGTTCCTTTAACAGGCTCTTTCTTAGCCAATGCGCTTTGTTTGGTACTAATAGGCTTAGCCAGCTCTACGGCTTCGCTGGTGGTTGCCCTCTTTTTATATGCGCTCAGTATGCGTATTTTAAATATAGCCTTGAATACCCAAGCCATTACCCTTCAGAAACAATTCGACCGAAAAATAAACGGTTCCTTCCATGGCTTATGGAGCACTGGTGGTATTGTGGGCGTTGGTTTTACCACTTTATTGGTCTCATTAGGTGTACCTATCATCCCCCACCTGATTATAGTTTCATTTCTTTTGTTGTTAATGACCCTTTATTTTTACAAGTTTTTGTTAAGGGGTGATAAGTCTACTTCCGGAAACAAACTTGTTTTTGGTAAGCCCGATCCATTTATCCTGTACCTGGGTTTACTGGTATTTTGTGCGGCCATTTGCGAAGGGGGCATGTTCGATTGGAGTGGCATTTATTTCCAGAAAGTAATAAAAGAAGAAGTATTCACCGCTGGCTATCTGATATTCATGATTTTTATGGCTACTTCCCGTTTTGTTTCCGATCGGATAATCGAAAAAATTGGAATGGCAGCCACCTATATTTTTAGTGCCTCATTAGTCTTCGTAGGGATACTTTTAGCTATTCTGTTCCCCAGCTACTGGCCGGCCATGGTTGGTTTTTCATTGGTAGGCTTTGGTACGGCCTCAGTTTTCCCGATGACCTATTCTTTGGCTGGAACTTCCAAAAAGTATTCACCGGGTATGGCTGTCTCGCTTATTGCTACCTTTGGGGTGGTAGGTATGCTCCTTGGGCCACCTATGATAGGGTACCTGGCGCATGCATTTAACCTGAAAATATCCTTTATAACTTTTGCCATTGCCGGTATCATGCTTATTCCTATATCGCAATTATTTTTTCGGCTAGAGAAGTAAAAGAGAAAGAGCATGCAGTAGTTACTGCTCCTGGTTTGGGTTAAATGATTTCCTTCGGTAGGAGAAAACCTCTTTTAAAGTATTGATGCTAATAATTAGCTTCTGCCTAAGTTCGTTCACTGCCGCAATGTCTCAATTGCGCCAACTTAGCCTTGCTTTCCAGGGGGCCAACGAATGCCTGCAACACCGAAGCCCTAACAGGCTATAGCCGACCAAACTAGTGAAATCTTATGGTGCCTTCTTTTAGTCATTCTGAATTTGTGGAGGTTCCCCTATGAAAAAATAACTACTGCCTACCACTAATGGCGGTACTATTTAGATTCCTCGCCAGGCTCGGAATGACGGAGGGTTATTGTAATTTCAATCCTCGCCAGGCTCAAAGTAAGCCAAGCCAGTTTCAGCGGTTTCCAACGCTTTTAATATGACAACTATTTGTTATTAAAATCTTGGATTAACCTTCTTCCTAATAAGAAGCATTAGATACTTCTTCCTATTAAGGAACCTTTAATCTTGCCAATATAAACTTTCACTAATATTTCCCTGCCAATTAAATTAAGCTTATCCCCCCAAACTGCCTATATTTTGATTAAAACCTCCTCTTGAATGACAAAAAATACTTACTTACTTACTTACTTACTTACTTACTTACTTACTTACTTACTTACTTACTTACTTACTTACTTATGGTCATCCCGAGCGGAGTCGAGGGAACTATGTAATATTACCATGTCTTTACGGCCGCAGGCAGTAAAGACTTACTATAAATGGCAGCATGGACTAAATCCTGCTTGCCAGCGGCACTATAAGCCATGACAACCAAAGTATAGTACAAGACAAAAAGATATACAATACCAATCTGGTAATAAGAACCTTTTAATTTTCCGGGGTAGCGGTTAAAAGTAGGCGGGATCGGAGCTAGAAAAAAAGATTAGCCATCCGAACATGCCAGGCAAGACTCACCAATCATACGGCACCTGAGGCTTAAACATCATCATTAGCACCAGACCATTACAAGAAGATCTCTTCCTCTTCCAATAGCTAAACAAAGAAAACAGAAAACCTTTATATTGAACGTCTGTAAAAAGAGAACCTATGCAACCACCACTCCAACCCGAGACCTTTCTTTTTAAAGACGATGGCACTATCCCAAATAGCCAATTCCCGTTGTTGTTATACCGGCAGGTATTTACCGAACGCGACACGCTGGGTGCTAAATGGCTGGAAGATAAATTTGCCTCCCATCACTGGACAAATTCCTGGCGCTGGGGCGTGTATCCTTTTCACCACTACCACAGCAATACCCACGAAGTATTAGGCGTGTTCAGCGGATCGGCTAAACTGCAAATGGGCGGTGAAAAAGGAAAAGAAGTAACGGTGCAGGCAGGCGACATAATGGTAATTCCAGCAGGTGTCGGCCACAAGTGCATCAGCCACAGCGACCACTTCACAGTGGTTGGGGCATACCCCGACGGCATGCGTGCTGATTTAAAAAGAGGAGATAAAGGAGACCGGCCCCAGGCTGACAAGAATATTGCAGCAGTTCCTTTTCCCAAAACAGATCCCCTATTGGGCAACAACGGCGGTTTAATTACCATCTGGAAATAAGCAATAGGCAGGTTCTAATTACTTCATACTTATTTCCAGATTAAGAAATATTACAAAAATTATTAAAGTTACTTTTTTTTAGCTTTAGGTAGTAGCAGTGCTTTTTTCCAATTTTTATTCCTGCTATTTTTTACATTTCTGAAACAGACACGTTAAAACCTGATTTAAACAAAATACAAACTATGGAATTCAGACAATTAGGAGGATCGGGCTTATTTGTACCCGTTTTATGTTTTGGCACAGCTACTTTTGGCGGCGCCGGCGATTTTTTTAAAGCTTGGGGCAGTACACAGGTAGAAGAAGCAACCCGGTTGATAGATATTTGTATGGATGCCGGGGTCAACTTTTTCGATACGGCTGATATTTATTCTGATGGTTTATCCGAAGAAATATTAGGCAAAGCCATTGCCGGTCGCCGGGATAAAATGATCATCTCCACCAAAGGTACTTTCCCGTTTGGTAAAGGGCCCAACAACCAAGGCTCCTCCCGTTTTCATTTAACGAGGCAAGTGGAAGGCAGTTTAAAACGATTGGGCACCGACTACATAGATGTATACCACATGCACGGCTTCGATGGCAATACCCCTGTGGAAGAAACCTTGCACACGCTGGATACTTTGGTGAAGGCAGGTAAAATCAGGTACATCGCTGCTTCCAATTTTTCCGGCTGGCACCTGATGAAATCCTTAGCTGTTTCCGAGAAATACGGCTGGGCAAAATACATAGGGCACCAGGTTTATTATTCGTTGGCCAACCGGGAATACGAATGGGAATTAATGCCTTTAGGCTTAGATCAGCAAGTAGGTGCCTTGGTGTGGTCGCCGTTAGCTGCCGGGCGTTTAGGCGGTAAGTACCGGCGCAACCAACCATTGCCGCAAGATAGCCGCATAGCCCAAGGAGGTAGCCCGGTGCCGGAAGCCGTAGTAAACGAAGAAGTATTTTATAATACTTTGGACGTGATGGACGAAATTGCTGAAGAAACCGGTAAAAGTGTAGCCCAGGTAGCTTTAAACTGGTTATTGCAACGGCCAACCATATCTACCATTGTTATAGGGGCCCGCAACGAAGAACAGTTAAAACAAAATTTGGCTGCCGTTGGCTGGAACCTGACCAAAGAACAAGTAAAGCGTTTAGATAAAGCCAGCGAAGTGCCTACTATCTACCCGTATTGGCATCAACGCCAAAATACTAAATTAAATCCCTTACCAGATTTTTATGGAAAGTTGTAAGTAGATTTTAACCTTTAATTCCTTCATAAATTCAATATTTAGGTTGTTGCGAGTCTTTCAGCTCGTGACAACCTGTATTCTAGACTCTATGGGCACTCGCTTTTAATCTAAGCAGGCAAGGGCTTTTATATGGTACGTTTCCATCTTCCAATGAAAAATGCTACCTGTTGGCTTCGGCTTAAAGTCGTTTCTTGCCTTGGCCTGGTTGATTTAAAGGAATAAGGCCCCTTGATATTGCACTGCAGATTGTTCCCTTCCCCCTTATTTTTAAAACTTTTACTCCGCCGTTACCAGAAACGTAAAGAGTTTACACTGCTCAATTTTTTTAAATTTCCTTTCTAGCCTTAGATTTCATTCTTAGCCTTAGCTTCCTTTTCTTCACCGAAGTAATTAATTGTCATCCTGAGCCTGTCGAAGGATCTATTGCCTACCGCTTTAGTGGTAAATCTTTACTTACTTCGCTCGTAAAGACATAAAGGTAATCCTTAGATTCCTGGACAGGCTCGGAATGACTTTTATAGATTTTACTGTAATCGAAAGGTGCAAGAATTTGTGTACCAAACCTCAAAAGAAAATAATTAAAGGAGTCAAATAAATAAAAATCACTCAAAGCACCCTCCTTTACTCCAAGCTGTTTACCTAATATATAATTTTTCAACTATACTTTACACCATTAATTACCAGGCTCTTATTCCTTTGTTAACTAACTTATTTAATCCAGCTTTTCAAAAAGCCTTCGGAACTTAAAAAACTTAACACCCCCACTCTCAGTATTAGAATTTGATTTTGCACGTAGAATGGCAGATTTATGGAAAATAAAGTAATGCAGGAGCCGGATATTGAAATAAGGCTAACTTCCCCGGAGCATATTCCTTTTAAATTTTCAATAGGTATCCGGGAGGCAAGTGATAGTGAGAATTTTGGCCACACCCTTGAAGTTACCGGTACCAATCCAGAAACCGGAACTGAAAAGACTATCCACTATCAACTGGCCGATAAAGCCCACAATGCTTACCTGGACTTTTATGAAAAAATGGCTCGTGAATTTAACCTTAGGATGCCATTGAACCGGCAGCCCCGAAAAGCGAAACCTGCTACCAAAATTCCTTACCGCCAATTACTAACCCAAAATTTTAATAAAGATATTCAGTACGGATACGGCGATCCGGCTGTGCTTCGGGTAGAAGATGATTCAGGTGAAGCCCCCTGGTATTACCTTGTTTCCACTACCAACGATTCGCCCGAAGCTTTCCCGATCCTCCGCTCCCAAAACCTGGTGGATTGGGAATTTGTCCGCTTTGTTTTCCCGCTAGGGCAAAAACCACTTTGGGCAGCTGAAGGAGAATTAATCAGCGATTACTGGGCACCCGAAATGCATCAGGTCGGCAATGAATTCTGGCTGTACTTTGTGGCCCGCGATAAACATAGCCGCGAACTGTGCATTGGTATGGCAAAAGCCAGCAAACCAGAAGGACCATTTACCTCGGAAGATGAACCTATTCTGACAGGGAACATCATCGATCCCCATGTTTTTGTACAGGAAAACGGTACCGCTTACCTGTACTGGAAAGAAGACAACAACGATGTCTGGCCAGGAAAGCTTATTGATTTACTCCTTTCCCAACCAGAATTATTGCCAGTCCTTTTTCCAAATCAGCAAGACCAGGTTACGGCCTCCTTTATCCTGACGGTCTGGCCGTGGGCCCGAATGCTGGAGCCTATGGAGCGTTTTTTGGTTATTCAGGTGCTGATTGAAGCTATTACTTCCCGGTACCTGGAATGCTACCACTTACTTAGCCATTTGTTGGAAAATCATCCAACTGAGGTTCAGGAACAAATCCGGGAAGTGCAAGCATTTATGAAAACGCCTATGTTTGCGCAGCAGCTCTCTCCAGATGGCCGGACTTTAATTGGAACCCGCACCAAGATTCTGGAGAACGACCTGGAATGGGAAGCGCACTTAGTAGAAGGCATGTGGATTTCCCAACAAGGAGATAAATATTACTTGTTTTATGCCGGTAATGATTTCTCTACTGACCAGTACGGTATTGGGGTGGCCATTGGAGATTCTCCGTTAGGACCTTTCCAAAAAATGCAGCAACCTTTCTTGCAAACTACAGCCGAATGGTGGGCACCAGGGCATCCTTCGGTAGCTACCGGCCCAGATGGCAAGCCAATGTTGTTTTTACATGCCTATTTTCCGGGTCAAGCCGGATACAAGCAGTTTCGGGCTTTATTAGCGGTAACGCTTCGATTTGAAAGGGATAAAGTATTAATAGAAGAAGGTTAATAGGTTTTTACCTGGCTATTTTTTTAAAGAGTACCTTTTTCAAGGTTTAGGTTATAACTGACTCCTTAAGTCCCTGTTCGCTCATAGTCGCGGGGCCCCGTATAATCAGGGAAGTAAGAACCTACTATAAGGACGGGCTAGCTTTCATTTCTCCGGCTTCGCCTCCGAATGCCTGCGGCACCGGAATTCCAGCAGGCCCTCACCGTCCAAAGGGAAGAAATGTGCTTCGTCTTTCCTGAATTTGATTTTCTCCAATCTCATTAACCATCACTATTGGTCATCCTGAGCGAAGCCGAAGGATCTCAATAATACCGCAAAACAAAGGAAAATAGTGTTTCCCTCTACCTGAAATTTACTCCTTCGTAAAAGGGTACATGTTCAACAGCAATTACTTTGTTTACATTACCACCAATCCTAATCGCACTACCTTTTACATCGGGGTGACGAACGATTTACCCCGCCGCCTGACGGAGCATTTTGAACAAAGTGGTAAACCTCAAACTTTTGCCGGCAAATACTTCTGCTATAACCTGCTATATTTCGAGCCGCATACTACCCCGGAACACGCCATTGCCCGGGAAAAGCAACTAAAAGGCTGGAGCCGCAGCAAAAAAGAAGCCCTGATCAAAAGCCAGAATCCGGAACTGAAGTTTCTGAACCATTTGGTAATGGAAGGTTAGTTGGACTAATTTTTCCTGAATAAAACATTCTTACTCGCAACCTCTCTCCTTTTCCTAAAGCCTTTATAAAATCCGTCATCCCGAGCAAGTTCAAGGGATCTAAAACCTACTGTTATGGTATTTAAGCGAAGCTTTAATCTTCTGACTTCCTTATCCGGAACCGCGGTACTACTTAGATCCTTCGACAGGCTCAGGATGACCTAAGGTGGTAAAAGTTAATATGTAATAATTAACTAAAGGGCTTTTGAAGCCTCCTCCAAGGCTATTCCAAGGTTATTTTACAGGCTTAAAATTCCGCTAATGCCAACTTGCCGCCTTCTAGGTTTACACCACCAATTCTGCATTCCGTAATTCATTCAGACCTACGCCACCTCCTAACGTCATCCCGAGCGAAGCCGAGGGATCTATTAAGTACAACTATGGTAAATGAGCAAAGCGAAATTGACCTTGCTTTTTTTACACGCGATGGCATTGCTTAAGCGGTAATACTTAGATCCTTCGACAGGCTCAGGATGACCTGAATACAGAAACGGGTAAAGTAAAGTAAAGTAAAGTATAAATAGGTAGCTATCACTTTTGTGTATTTCAATAAATATTCGCTACGCATTTCAGCATCCTACACCTTTAAGTCATTCCGAGCCTGTCGAGGAATCTAAGGATTACACCTATGTCTTTAAGAGCGAAGCAAGGAACGACTTACCACAAAATCGGTAGGCAATAGATCCTTCGACAGGCTCAGGATGACGTAGGTGTTATGGTTAGTCCAATGAGCTCAGAATAGACGCGGACGCTGGAGTTATTTCTAAATCCGTTATTTATAAAAGTTGATGTAATGTTCTCCTTAAAATGCTTACTTAACTAATTAATTATACACCAATTTTATCGTTACTTCCACTTTACCTTTGGAAATTGCTTCTCCAAATCAGCTTTCAACCCGGTATATTCTTCCTGCCAGAACTTTGCTAAATCCGTAACCGTGATCAAAGGCTTTAAAGCTGGCGTGAGTAAGTGCAATTCTACGGGCATTTCTCCTTCGTCTATTACCGGTTGCTCGGTCCAATCCAGTACATCCTGCAACCGGATTTCCAGTACCGGCGGGTTACCATTGGCGAAATATTGCAGCTCCATCGCAGAACCATCAGGTAAGGTAAGTTCTGCAGGTGCTAAGGCATTTAGGCGGGCTTGCTGATCAGCATCTAAAAACTTTTGCAGAATGGGCAGCAAATCTATTTGGAATAAATCTTCCGGATCTTCTACCGTTTGTAGAGCAAGCCGCAGCCATTCCCAGTTGGTAGCCAGCAAGGTAGGCGTGCTCACGTCGGGCCACAGTTCCTGGGGGCGCCATTTGCGCAAGCTTAGCACCCGGTTTTGCCATTGGGTTACAGCTTCCGAAAAGTTTAGCAGTTCCTCGCCTTCGCGTTTCAGGGCTTCTGATATAGCGGCGGGGCGGGGTTTGTCATCGGGGGTAGGCAGGGGTTTGCGTTGCAGCACAATGGAGCCAATGCGCAAATCCATGGAAGCGGTGAGTTCGCCGTCGGTGGTGTCCCAGGTAATGGTTTCCTGTTTTTTTACGAGCGGGGCCAGATCTTTGGGGTTCAGCGGCGAGGCCAGGAATATTTTACCCATGCCTTGGCGGGCATCCATGTTAGCCACGGCCAGCCAGGGGTCATGGGCGAGGTCGTCGCGGTAACCGGCCTGAGCGTAGTTGCCGTTGGCTAATTGGAACTGCGCGTTGTTGCCGGGGCGGGCGCAGGCAATGCGCTCGGGGTAACAATGGGCCAGCAGCACGCCGGTTTCGTACGGGTCTACGGTGCCGTTATCGGGTTGCATCTCGAACATCCGGCGGTACTGGGCGGCTATTTTCTCTATTTTCTTTAGCGGTTTACCCCCTACATTTACTTGGCGGTAGCGGCGCAGGGCCTCGATGCGCAGGTTTATATCAATGCCGGAATCACGGGGCAGCGGGTCGCGCTCTTCCAGGATGGCGGCAATATCGGTAGCCAAGGCCAATTGGTCGGTTTCTTCGGCGGCCAGCAGCATGTGGGCAATGCGCGGGTGCGTGGGCAGGGCGTGCATTTTTTTACCGTGCTCGGTAATGCGGCCGTGCTCCAGGGCATTGAGTTGGTGCAGGGTGTCGGTAGCTTGCAGCAAAGCGGCTTTGGGCGGCGGACTGAGCCAGGTAAGCTGGTTAATATCAATAATACCCCACGAAGCCATATCCAGCACCAACGAGGCCAGATCGGCTTCCAGGATTTCGGGAGTGCGGTGCGGCGCGAGGCGGGCGTGGGTGGATTCGGTCCAGAGGCGGTAACAGGTACCGTGGCCTAACCGACCGGCCCGGCCCGCACGTTGGTCGGCGGCGTCTTTGCTGATGCGAATGGTTTCCAAACGCGACAAGCCGGAGTTGGGATCGAAGCGGGAGGTTTTGCCAAAGCCGGTATCTACCACCACCGATACGCCCTCAATGGTTAAGCTGGTTTCGGCAATGGAGGTAGCCAACACTACTTTGCGTTTGCCGTTGCGGTCGGGCATAATGGCGGCGTATTGCTTGTTGGGCGGCAGCATGCCAAACAACGGGTGGATGGCAATGTCGCGGGAAATTTGGCGGCGTAATAAGCCTTCTACTTTTTTAATATCGCCTTCGCCGGGCAAGAACACCAGCACATCGCCGGTTTGTTCGCGGAGGGCGCGCTGCACGGTGCGGGCCGTGAGGTCGGGCAGCAGCGATTCGTCCAGGTCGCCGGTGTAAATGGTTTGTACCGGGTATTGCCGCCCCTGGCTTTGCACCACCTCGGCTTGGAGCAAACCCGACAGCGTAGGCATATCCAAGGTGGCCGACATCACGAGCAAACGTAAATCGGGCCGTTTGGTGCGCTGGGCTTCGCGGCTCAGGGCCATGGCTACATCGGCATGGATGCTGCGCTCGTGAAATTCATCAAATATCACCATACCTACCCCGGTCAAACCGTTATCGGAATGCAGCATGCGGGTAAGAATACCTTCGGTTACTACCTCGATATGGGTTTGCGCCGAAGTACGGTTCTCGAAGCGGATGCGGTAACCCACCGTTTGTCCCACTTCCTCGCCGAGCAAAAAGGCCATACGTTCGGCAATGGTGCGGGCGGCTAAGCGCCGGGGCTCCAGCATAATTATCTTTTGCCCGGTTAACCAGGTTTCTTCCAGTAAAGCCAGCGGCAACAAGGTACTTTTACCGGCTCCCGGCGGCGCTTGTACAATCAGCGTGTTCCGGGCGGCGAGGTGTTCTTTAACGCTCGGGATTATTTCCCGAACAGGTAAATCTATGGTGAAGGGGTTGAAGAGCAAGGAAATATGTTTTTTTTAAACTAGCCGATCATTTCTATCCCATCTGATACGGCTTCAATTGCTTTTTTTACTGAATCGACTGTTTCTTTATCAGATATTAAATTATAAATATTAGTTAAACTGTTTGAAAATCCTTTGATAAATCCTTTTAAACCAGTTTTTTTAATTTGATTTTTATCTTCAGCCGTGAACGCAGATTCTAAAACTTCTTTTACTTCTTCTAAATCCTTGGTTGCTGCTTGTATTTCAGAATTATTTTCTTTCGAAAGTGCTTTTTGTAAAACATTTATATTCCCAATAGCATCAGCAACTAAATCTTGAAAATCATTGATACTGATTTTTAAAGAATTTGTATTACTACTTGAGCTGTTAGCAGTATTTATATTGGAATTATTACTACTATTATTTGGATTTCCAATATTCGATAATTCAAAAGTATTTTCAGGCATATTTAAATGAAAGTTTTGTCTAATTATGGTTTCTTTTGATTGAATAGACTTTTTAGATTGCTCTAAAGTTAAATGCTGATAGTTGCAAATGACTAATTTAAGGTCATCTATATGATTTTTTAAGCCATCAATCTGCAAATTATTATAACGAGCCTCCATCTTAGCTAATTCAACTTTTGCTTCAAAACTTCTTTTTTCTTCTTTTATATCAGCAATCAATAAATCGAATTCATATTGAGAAAGGTTTTTCCCATTATAATTAATAATTAAATTCTCTCTATCTTGCTCAAGAAGCGAAACATATTCAAATAATGATGCGCTAATTTGCTCAAGGTTAGCATCTTCATTAGGATGAAGTTTAAAGAGAAGCCCCTGATTGTCTTTTATGACTTCAAACTGGATTTCTACTCCTTGGGTTTTTTGGTAAAAATTTGAAAAATTATCAAAGTAGCGTTGAAATGCAGTTTGTAATGGCTGTGGGACCTCCCACCTTAAGTCAAAGGTTCCGAATCCTCTTCTTTTATTTAAAAATTCAAATAATTCATCTATACCCATATTGGCAAGCTCAGGTGAAGAGGAAAATGGATTATTTCCTTTTCTTAAGCTTGTTAATTTCCTCAGATTAGCAAATTCGTTAGGTAAGTCTATAAGTTTATTTTCACTTACATCAATTTCTTCAAGATTTTTCAAATTGCCAATTTCATTAGGCAAGGTTTCTAGAATATTAAAATTAGTTTTATCGTTTCTATAAAAATTATAATTACCTAAATTCAATTTTTTTAATTTAATAAGACCTCCAATTTCACTGGGAAGTATTTCTAAACAATTATTCATTAAATTCAAATCTGTTAAGTTTTTAAGTTCACCAATACTTTTAGGTACAGTCTTAAGGTAATTATTTTGTAGACTTAAAAATTTAATTCTATTAGTATTATGGAAAATATCTTCGTCAATAAATTCTAGTTCATTATCATTTAATTCTAGGAATAACAAATTATCAAGAGAATCAAAATTGCTAGGTAAACTTTTAATTCTATTACCTGATAAATCAAGTTTTCTTAATTTTTTTGCAGGTTTAAAATCAAAATTTATTTCTTTTATATTATTATATGAAATATCCAAGGTTTCCAAATTACCTAATATTTCAATCAATTCATTAGGGATTTCTTTAAATTTATTGTTACCTAAATCAATAGAAACTAAATTCTTTAATAATTTAAAATCATTTGGTAAAGATTTTAAATTATTATCCATTAAATAAATTGTATTTATAGCCGAAAATTTCGTAATAATAATTGGAAATTCCTTTAATCCACAACCAATTAATTCAAGTTCCTTAATATTAGAGCTTATAAATTCCGTTGATTCAAATGTTATATTTGTGTTCTCAGCAGCGAAAAGGCCAGTTAAAGATGGTAACTCTAGTACATAAGTTGGTATAATGCCAAAATCATTGTCTGATAAATTTAATCCAGTCAATTTGGATAATTTTGTTATATTTTCATCAAAATATTTAATTTGATTTCCATTAATGTTTAAACTAGTTAATTCCTTTAATGAAAAAATCTCTACAGGGAATTCTTTAATATTGCAACCTTCTAAAAAAAGTACTTCTAATTTTGTAAGTTTTTCAAGCCCGGTAAATGATGTAATATTATTGTTTGATAAATCTAAGCACTTCAAGTTTGGCAAATCTAATACTTCTTTAGGTATAGCACTAAGATTCCTTTTACTTAAATCTAAGAATTGAATGTCATGCGTTAATTCTTCTAATTCAAATCGATCATTGTTTAATAGGTTTCTACTACTTTCGTAACTATCGAAAAAATCAATTATTAAACTTTGGGTAGGTGGCTTGTTAGTTTTGATAAAATTTAAATACCTCTTTTTATAATTTTCTAGTTTTTCCATAAAACATTTTAGAACCTATATTAAACAGCTAATATAAATATTTATCTTTATGCATAAAGATTATTCTGCCATATCAAGTGTTATCACATGATTCTCTTAAAATTTTAAATACTTTTCCCTTAACATAATTAATAAATGATTAAAAACTACTTTAGAATATTTCCCTCAATTTCACGATATTCTGTTTCTGCCCTGTCAGGTGTTATTAAATGACACTTATTTTATTAGCTTCCATCACATTTTATCAGCTTCCATCACAATAATCTTTTATTCCAAGTCCAAGAAATTTAACCTTACAAATTTCACCTAACCTAACGATAATTGGGCAAGTATGTCAGGTGATAACACCTGACAGGGCAGCTCACTAAATTAACCTATATAGGCTCAAAACAATAAAGCCAAAACAAAACATGCTTTGGCTGCTATTACCTCCCTGCACAAAATACTAATCCTGCGGCACTTCTTTGTGGGTACTACGGGCAATGCGGTTCCAGGCGTTTATGGTTATTACGGCCATAATTAGCTGGGCCAGGTAGCTTTCGCCGAAAACGGCCAGCGCCTGCTGGTAGGTTTAGTCGGTTAAGCCCTGCTGCTGGATGAGGGTCACTTCTTCGGTTAGGGGCAGCAGTACTTTTTCTTCGGGGGTAAATAAACTGGTTTCTCTCCACATGCTGCAAGTTTGTAATTTGTGGTTTTTTTAGAGCCAATTTGTAACTGGCAGCAATTTGAAAACTTGCTGATAGTATTACCACAAGTTTCTGTTCCACCCAAACTTGCAGTATGAAAGGTAAAGTATTTTGTAAGTGCGGGCTAAATAAAAATCACAATTATTTGCAGTACTTCATCTATAAACTGGAAAATTTTTTAACAATTACCCCAAAATGAGGTTTACCTTTGCAAAGCTGTTTCCGGAGAATTGATTTCGTTCTCCATTAAAACCAGCTTTACTGAATAGCTTATGAATAACATACCCGACACGACAGAGCTTTTTGAAAAGGAAATGCAGGAGTTTAAAACAACTTTGCAAAACACCGGCATCCTGAGTGCCCTCGGGTACCTAAACCAACGGACGCCCCATCGGTATACCGGCATATACCGGTACGATGGTAAGAACCTGCAAAACTTGTACCTCTTCGACAAATTTAGCCCAGACGTTGTAAAGGGTGAGGATGTGCCGATAAATGAAGCCTTTTGTTCCATGTTGGTAAAAGAACATAACCTGGAATTTGCGGATGTGAACCTGGATGAAAGGGTAAGAGGAAAAGTAAATACCACCGTTATCTCGTATTGCGGCGTTTTAATTGAAGATGCGGCGGGTAATCCTTTCGGTAGCCTTTGCCATTTCGATATGAAAAGTTGTCAGGAGCGGGTAACAGATTTGCCCTTACTGCAGGCAGCCTCCAGTATTCTGTACCGGCAAATTGCGGCCACCTGCTGATCCCATATATCTGAGTGAATTACCTTACAAGAAAGCTGGTAACAGGAAATGTTCGTATGGTGTATTCTGATATTTTACCTTTACAAGGTTTGTAAGTTTAGTAGGCTTGGTGGCAAAAAGGAAACCACTATTTTACTTAATTACTTCTAAAAATAAGGGAAAGGAAAGCCGTTAGAGAAGCAAATAACGCCTAAAATGATTTTATGGCTGTATCTACTTTTATCCAGCATTGTTGCCAAAATATTAGATTTCTGTTTTTAAATCAGCTTGACTTAGTACTTGCGTACCCATAATCAGGTGCACATGGCTGCTCATGCTGCACCAGGCATATACTTACAGGCCTTTGTGGGCAAGGCCATAAATCAGGCTTGCTACTACTATATCTTTATAAACCGGCCGGATAAATACATCCGGTCCAGTTTACGGTGGCAAACGAAATAAAATAAAGCTTTTCCTGGTTCCGGATTTTATAGTTGCGGCTCCTTCCAATTAGTTTACAGCTGGTAAAGCATTATCCTACCTATTTCTGTTATACGAAACGGTGCTAAATTCTCTACTGATTCTTCTGTCACCCCCTGCAGCCGGTTGAAAATTTGCTTTTCTTACTACTAATTTAGGCTATGCGTTACCTTCTAACCTCCTCTAAAACAAAGCAGATATAGCAACAAAGCTAATCCATCCCGCAAAAGAAACCTGTTTTGTACTTTTTTGCGTAAATAGCTTAGAACTTAAAGAGTAAAACTATGAAAATGAAACTTAACTTATATACCTTGGGCTTAGGCCTGGCCCTGAGTGCCTTTACCTTTTCCTGCAGTCAGAAAACCCAAAGCCATGCCAGTGCTACCGTTAATTCAGCAGGAGCCGATGTAGCAGATACTTCTCGAAATGTCGCGAATGAAGTGGGCGAAGAATTTAACCAGTTTTCGTCTTGGGTAAAAGATAAATCGTCCAAAGCCGCAACCATTACCGAGGAAGAATGGAGCCAATTGAAAACCGAGTACAAAGAACAGGAGGCCAAATTAGAAGCCAATAGCAGCACCTGGGATAACAAAACCAAAAAGGCCTGGAAAAAGATGAAAGCCGAATGGAATGAAACAGAAAACAAAGTACAGGCGCGTTTCAAAGATTAATTTCTTTGTTGAATAATTTTAAACCTACTACAGAAAGGCTTTTAGCGCTAAGTGCGCCAAAAGCCTTTCTTTTTTTACTCAAACTTTTATCTATTACAGCAAAAGAAATTACCTGTCTATCAGGCGGCTTAGTAACCGGTAGCTATTTTTAGGCTCGGTTGTACATGCCCCCCTCCCGCAAACGCTAAGGGGTGTTTTTTAATGAGAACTGATGCCTGGATAATGATCCTGTTTCAACTAGTTGTGGCCTGTCCAAATCTATCAGTGTCCCCAACTCCCTGGCCTATCGCTCGCTTTTCCGGATAGAGGCCTAGCCAAATTATTTCTCCGACAGTTTGGTTAAGTGGCTTCTGTAAGCAGAAAAAATATTGGTTTTGGAGATAAAGCCTAAGAAGCGGTTATTTTCTACCACCGGTAAAATCCAGGCTTTGGTATCGTCGAATTTGCGCATAATAGCCGGCATTGAATCGTGGGTTTGTACCAGGGCCGGCGGGTCCTGCAGCAGTTGACCGGCCAGGAGGGTATCGTACAATTCGGGCTGAAACAAAACTTCTTTCAGATCATCTACCATGAGTACGCCTAATAACTCCTGGGAGCCGGGTTGCACCACCGGGAAAATATTGCGTTTGGTGCGGGTAATAATTTCGACTATTTCGCGCAGGGTAGCGTTTGGGGCAATAGCCTGAAAATTGGTTTCGAGCAACTGCCGCAACTGCAAGGCCTGCAAAATATGCTGATCCCGGTTATGCGTCTGAATCTCGCCTTTGCGTACCAGCTCGCGGGTATCCATGGGGAAAAGCTCTACCCGGTGCACAATAGCATAACTGGTTACCGAAACCACCATCAACGGAATAATTAAATCGTAGCCCTGGGTTATTTCGGCTATTAAAAACACGGCCGTTAAAGGCGCATACATTACCCCCGATAAAATACCGGCCATGCCTACCACCGTAAAATTATCTTCGGGTAGGCGGGTGTGCAACGTTAAATTTACCAGCCGGGAGAAAAAGAACCCTACGTAGGCGCCCACAAACAAAGAAGGCGCAAAGTTGCCCCCGTTGCCGCCGCTGGCCAACGTAACCGAAGTGGCTATAACCTTTACCAGGGCAATGGCCCCGATAAATAGCAGAATAAAAATTTCCTGGTCTTGCAGGTGCTGGTAAAGGGTATGCTGAAACAGGGCCGCCATATTGCCCCCCGATAAGTTTTTAATACTCTCGTAGCCTTCGCCAAACAAAGGCGGGAATATAAAAATAAGCGCTCCCAGCACCAGGCCACCCACAAATACTTTAACCAGCTGCCGGTTTGCTCCAAAGCGGTGAAAAAGCTTTTCTACTTTTAAGGTTACATAGGCATAATACAGGGAAACTACCCCCGACAGCAAACCCAGACCCAGGTAAAACAACAAAAAGCGGTAATTAAACGGCTGTAACGACCGGAAATTAAACAGGATTTCTTCGCTCAGGATAATCTTGGAACAAAGCGCCCCGGTTACTGAGGCCAGGATTAAAGGAATGAAGGTGGCAATCGTAACATCGGTGAGCAGCACTTCTACGGCAAACAACATACCGGCAATGGGCGCATTAAATACGGCTGCAATACCAGCTGCGGCCCCGCAAGCCAGCAATACCAGCCGCTCCTGGTAATTAAAAGCAGGCAACTTCCCGTAATTAGAACCAATGGCCGAACCCGTTACCACAATCGGCGACTCCAACCCAGCCGAGCCGCCAAACCCCACCGTAATAGCGCTGGTAATAACGTGGCTAAACATTTTGTGCTGCTCCAGCCGGGCTGATTTTTGTGAGATAGCTTTTAGCACACTGGCTACCCCCCGATCGAATTTACCTTTGAGGAAAATCCGGATGAACAAAACGGTTAGTAAAATACCTATTAGCGGAAAATTGATGTAAATCTGGTACTGGGAAAAAATAGAATAATTATTAGCCACCAGCAAACGCCGTATGCTATGCACCAAAGTTTTGAGAATAACCGCTGCCCCGCCCGCCGTTAAACCTATTAAAATACTAAACAGGTATAGTTTGCGGGTGTGGCCGCTTTGTAACCAGGTATTACTAGATCGCCTGAATTTTTGCCAGGAAGAAGGTAGCGAGTCTGCTGCCATGAATAAGCCGGATTGTTTTCTTAGGAAAGTAGTACGCAAAATTAACCATGCGAATTACAATTCGGGCAATTCTTTGGTTTTCCATTGCAGCAGACTTTGGTTCAAGCAGAATAAAGCAATGGTAACAACCTATAATTAACTGCCTAAATCTTATTTACCCGGTT
Source organism: Adhaeribacter aquaticus DSM 16391 (assembly GCF_000473365.1). GTDB lineage: Bacteria > Bacteroidota > Bacteroidia > Cytophagales > Hymenobacteraceae > Adhaeribacter > Adhaeribacter aquaticus. The sequence goes on along the minus strand of NZ_KI421517.1, from coordinate 3,789,217 downwards.
TTACAGGATTATATAAAAATGATTCCTACCCGGTAACTCAAATTAAAACTGATCAGCCTGGCGTAAATAAATAAGGTTGTTAATTTACCCCAGGCTACTCCTATTTTCCTTAAAAACTGGCTTTTTGTACAGATAATACAATTTACCTTCCTACCTATTAAAAGTCATAATATTTTAATTATTTTTGGAACCAACTTCAATTTCTTTAATTTCTTACATTTTCATTTTGCAGTATTATAATTTGCCGAAGGTCTTCTTCTTTGTAATTTTTTTCTTTTGTCAGTTTTTAAGTTTTAGTCAATCAAAAAGAACAAATATCTGGGCTTTTGGCTACAATGCAGGACTGGATTTTAATCAAACTACCCCGAAACCTTTTAGAAGCGCTGCCACCGAAATAAATACTACTGCTTCCATAGCGGATGAATCAGGCAATTTATTATTTTATACTGATGGGTCTAAAGTTTGGAATGCTAACCATGAGGTAATGAAAAATGGTACCGGGTTAGATGCGCATGATGGTAATTTCAGTCAGCAAACCCTTATTGTTCCAAAGCCGGGCTCAAAAACACAATATTACATTTTTACCATTAGTGACTCTTTTTGGGCGCATAATCTTTTATACCATGAAGTAGATTTTGCAAATGACCCAAGTGGAGAAGTAATCACTAAAAATAAAAAGCTAGGTGATCAAAGCTTACTGGTTAAAATAGCGGGTGTTTTTCATGCAGATAAAAATAAGGTCTGGATTTTAGTACAGGGAGCCAATAGAAACGAAATATATACTTATATAATTGACTCCAAAGGCATAAATCCACAACCTGTAATTTCCAAAACCCTATACCGGTCTGGAAGCTTAGATTATGGGCAAGCAAAATTTAGCCCCGATGGTAAATTTGCGGCCATTGCCAATGGCCTGGAAAATCAATCTGTCTGGCTCTTTGATTTTGATAATGAAACTGGAAAATTAACTAATTTCAAGCTTATCCGATCGGAAGGAAATCCGGAAAGTTTAGAATTTTCACCGAACAGTAAAGTGTTATATGTGGCTTCCCGCTCAGGATCCTGCAAACCTGGTCTCAGTAATTTATACCAATATGATTTAAGCAAAAGCTATTCTGCCTCCTCCAGTATTCCTGGACGATATATTGCCCAGGAAGCTGATAATTTCGGCATGCTGCAATTAGCCTCAAATGGCAAAATTTACATAGGTGGCAGAACAGAAAATTGTGTAGAAAATGCTTTTTTGCATCTAATTGACAACCCCGACACGTATGGTCCTTTATGTAGTTTCATAAAAAATGCTTTAAGCCTGGGTGGCCAGCATACGTGGCAGGGGCTTCCAAACTTTATTTCTTCTTATTTCAATAAAGAAACTTATTTACCTGATTATGACCTGCAAATACCCAATATTATAACGCTTAATAATGATGGCCTGAATGACAGGTTTTATATAAAAGGATTAGAAAGTATAGATAGCAAAAAAGAGTTTACCTTGTATACCAGGGATGGGAAGATTGTTTATAAAAATCCTGATTTCCAAAATAATTGGGATAACAAAGACTTAAAGGAGGGCATCTATTTTTATAATCTTTTTATATCTGCTGGTGAAAAAAGATACAAAGGCTGGATTGAGATAATGAAGTAGCTTTCTTTTCTTTTGAAGCAGTACCTTAAACTGTGCTGCTATTAAAAAATACCTGGCATAAAACTACCATTAGACCTTTTAAGAGCGGGAGATATTACATCTTACTATTTATTTTGCCCGGGAAGCCCTTCAGAACAACTTACCATACCTGATAAAGGCGCTAATTTGCAGGCATTTCTTCTTATCTACTACTACCCGGGCGGCTGGTGCTGTACAGAATCGCTTTAGGTATATGATAATAAGCTGGTTAATCGGCCATCTGCTTTTATATATCCTTCCGATTTTTATATATAGTCAGATTCTCATTTTTTTATATAATTAATTGGCTTCTAAATACTTATAAAATTTTAAATACTTCTCTTATCCTGCTCTGCTTTTCTGGTTAATTTTTAACAATAACCAGAAAAACTAAAAATTATCCATATTTCCTGATCGGGTAAGTATTTATAACAGCACTTCGTATACATACCTGTAATAAATACTTATATATCAAGTTTTTAACAAAGTAGTATTAACATGGAACCGATAAAATTAGCACTCAACCCGTTTGAGCCAAATCATAAAAAAATTGGGGATTTGCAGATGATGGTACACGCTCCATTAACAAAAGCAACGGTTAAACAGGAAAGTTATCCGCGAATAAATGATTTGCTTGTGGATGAGGAGCATCCGGGAAGCAAAATCCGGCGGGTACTGGTATCGTTTATGACTCCGGGTACCGATGAATTTGAGTTTGACTTAGATGGAAAAGCATCGCATGAATTAACTGTTAAAAATAAACGGTACCACATTACCCTACGGGATATAGGCGAAGAAGAAATTGCCGGATTTGCAGCCCAGAAGTTTTTATACTTTATATTTTATGTAGATACTAAATAAGCTCAACAACCGGCGCAGTTTCCTTACCGGCATACTGCGCCGGTTTTACCAGTTTTTATTTTCCTGCTCATATAGCTATTTACATTAGCAGCCTATTTAAACCATAGTTACCAACTCATTAATTAAAGCCAAACAATTTTATATAAAGAAAATTAATAAATAGACCATTGGATTTAAATATTGGAACAGTATAAAATGACCCTCAAATTTCCACACAGAGACTGGTCGCTTACAAATACTATATAGCGGGTGTAAAAAGGCTGCCAATTTAAACTAATGCTATACCAGTCCTTGATAAACTTATTTTTTAGAGCAGGAAAGTTTTTTAAAGCTTATCCAGGAAAGATAGAATGGCCTGGTTTACCTGGTCTGGTTCTTCGTGGTGTAGCCAGTGCGAAGCATCTTCCAGAAAAATAAGTTCTCCATTTGAGCATTTCGCTATACTAGGCTCTGCCATTTCAGCACCCAATGCTACATCTTTTTTGCCCCAAAACATTAGCGTGGGCACCGCTACTCCTTTTTGTAAGTCGAGTTGGTTGTATTTAAAAGCCCGGTACCAGTTTATCATGCTGGTTATTGCACCGGGTTGTCGCCAGGCTTCGTGATAGGCCACCAAGTCTGCTTCCGAAAAAGTATTGGGTTTAGCCGTGCCGGTGATGGCTTGCGTCAGCAGTTTAAAATCCAAGGCTTCGGCCGCTTTTTCGGGAAGTACGGGCACCTGGAAGAAACCTGCGTACCAGCTCCGCAGCATTTGCTTCGGGTTGGTTTTAAGGTGGTGCAGCATGATAGCCGGGTGAGGTATATTCAGGATTACGAGTTTGTGCAGCACCTCCGGATGGTGCATAGCCAACGCCCAGGCTACTACTCCGCCCCAGTCGTGCCCCACCAATACTACATTTTCTGTCCCCAACTGGCCTATCAGTTCTAGCATATCGCCCATTAGTTTTTCCAGGGTATACTCTTCTACTGCTTCGGGCTTGCTGCTCAGGTTATACCCGCGCTGATCGGGTGCTACAGCGTAAAAACCGTGGTCGGCAAAAAAGCTTAGTTGCTTTTGCCAGCCGTACCAATGTTCGGGGAATCCATGCAAAAACAAGAGCGTTTGATGGTTAGCATTTCCCGCCGAGGCTACGTGCAGGGTAACATCTTTTAACCGGTAATACTGGAGCATTGGCTTTATCATGGGGAACCGTATAAGCATTTACTTTATTCTACCCACTAAGGCGGTACAGGGTTAGCAGGATTTATCGAGCTGCTGAACCTTTAAAGATCCGGTTAAAGTAAGTCCACTTCTTTGGAATGGTATATCTCCAAATCGGCTCCCACCAACTTAACCAATATAGAGGTGATTTTTCTGCTGCAGTTGCCATACCCTCTCCCCTTAATTCTATTTTAGAATCCAATTAGATTCTAGGTACAGGTTTATAGGTCGGCTTTAAAGTAAACATTAAAAGTGGTACCCTCTCCTTCTGCTGATTTTACCTCAATTTTTCCACCGGCATTATCTATTATTCTTTTTACCATGTAAAGGCCAATTCCTGATCCTTCTACATGGTCGTGAAACCGCTTAAACATGGTATATAGTTGTTGCTGATGATGCTGACTTATACCTAACCCGTTATCTATAATCTGTAAAAGAACATAAGGCTCCTGCAGGCTGGTACTAATGGTAATATTGCAATTCCGGTCCGGGGCCTGGTATTTCACCGCGTTGCTAATCAGATTATAAAGGATGCTGCGGAAATTTTTTCTGTTAAATTTTAATTGATGAACTTGAAAATCAGTTTGAAGGGAGCATATTTTCTGTTTAATCGGATCGGCCAAGTTAACAATGATATCTTCATATATTTCTTTGATATCCAGTAATTCGGGCCCCGGATCATCACAATAATTTTTCTGGACCCGACTTATATCCGTCAGGTCCGAAATAGTTTGCTTAACCCGGTCAACCGACGATATTACCCGGGTTATTATTTCTTCTGTTTCGTTATTTAAACAACCCACTTCCTCTAAATCGGCCCGGAGTAAAACCATTAAGGCTTCTATATTAGTAATGGGTGAGCGTAAATCGTGGGAGGCGCTATAAATAAAATTGTCCAGGTCGAAGTTTATTTTTTGCAGTTCAGTGTTTTTAAGCTCCAGGGCGTCTTCCTGCCGTTCAGCTAATTTATCTTGTAGGGCTTTTTGTTTACTGATATCCCCGGTAATTTTTGTAAAACCAAGATGTTTGCCTTTCTCATCAAAAATAGGCGTTAACATAATAGAAGCCCAAAACAAGCTCCCATCTTTGCGTTTGCGCCAGTCTTCCGCTTCAAAAACGCCCTGCTCCAGGGCTAGCTTCAGTTCTTGTTCCGGTAAACCAGCCTGCTGGTACTCGTCCGGAAATAAAACCGCGTAATATTGACCTATAATTTCGGTTGATTGATAACCCTTTAATTTTTCTGCTCCTTGATTCCAGGAGATAACTTTCCCCTTTGGGTCTGTCGCAAAAATGGCGTAATTTCTAATTTGATTTATAAAGGAAGAATTAATTTTTTCTTCCGGATAGTGCGCCATAAGTAAAAGTTGAACAAGTAATTTTCTAGTTTACTTTTTATTTAACTCAGGGTTTTTACTTATGTATTTTTATCAGGTTTATTTTAAATACCCAGTATTTTTAATCTAAAAATGTCATTTAAAAAAGCTTCCGGCGCAATGGAGAAACACCAATTGACCACCAGCGTTTAAAGTAAAAAATAAGGTTTATGAACGACGTAGAATTTCTTCCCAGTGATAAAGGATCGTTTGTGATTCAGGAAAATAATGAACGGCTGGCCGAAATGGTGGTAAGCCAGGTAGGCGAAGATTTAATTGTGTACCATACCGGGGTATTGGAACGCCTGCAGGGCCAGGGCCTGGGGCAACAACTAATAGAAGCCATGGTGAACTATGCCCGCGAACATCAACTCAGCGTTACTACCTATTGCCCTTTTGTTAAAGCCCGGTTTCAGGCAGACGAGGCGCAATACACCGACATCTGGAAAAAAGGGCAGCCCCAACTTAAATTTTTGTAAGCTGAAATTTAATAATAACCTGGCGTCAGATTATAGGAAAAAAAATTATGTTTTTTAATCGAATAGGTTGTACCTGAGTCTGCTTGCAATAAAAAATCCTCCTGCCATTAATAGCAGAAGGATTTAAAATAAAAGTGAATAAAACCTAATCCCGGTCCTTTTTAACTTTTATGACATCTTTATCATTCTGAACATCAGCTTTCACGGTTTTGGTTCTTTGGGTTGTATCGTATTCCACTACCGTTTCTGTTACTTCATATTCTGTAGCCACAGAATCCCGTTGTACTACTCTGGTTTTACTATCTTCTGCATCCGCTGATTCAGCTTTATTTGTTCTTTCGCAGGCAGCAGTACCCAGTAAAGCCAATACCAGGCCACTTCCAAAAAATATCTTCTTCATAGTTTTATTTTCTTCAGTTCTAATCATAAATCTTAGCTTTTCTTATAAATAAAAAAGCTATACTATTTTGGTTTACGATTATATTAATACAAAGGGTTTAGCATCTCAGATCCGGCCTCTCTTCAAAATTCTCCAATCAATTACCATTCTATTTGCTCCATCCTCTGTTTGAAGCAGCTTGGTATCAGCAAAGCAGTTCAGGCACAGGTAAACACAGCAAGCATTTATATGGAAGCCAACTTTAAACCTGGTATACAATCAGCCTAACTTGCCAATTTTTTATACTCCCTAACCTTTTTGCAATTTTTACAATTTTACATCTTTAATTTAACAACCACCTGCCAGATCGATTTCTTGATAAAATTTTTAAAATTTTACCCTTTTAAATTTTAAGTTTTATAGAAAAATTATATCTTTCAATTTATCCTAATCACCCGCATACCCAATTAACCTATTATGTAAGTACCTGTAAGCATTCGTAAACCAAATAAAAGTATGCCATGACCTGGACTCAACTTTTTGACCCGTTAAACAACCTGCCCTTATCCACCCTAATTGCTGCCATACCGGTCTTTATAATCTTCTGGGCGCTCACCATCCGGAAAATGAAAGGCTACCAGGCCAGTTTACTTGCTACGCTTGTTGCTATTATACTTGCGGTGGTTGCTTACGGCATGCCCACCAAACTGGCTCTACTTTCCACCCTGCACGGTGCCATGTACGGCTTATTCCCAATCTGCTGGATTATTATTGCGGCCGTCTTTCTTTATAACATTATTGTTCGGAGCGGCCAGTTCGAAATTGTTAAAAACTTTATGGCCTCTATTACGCCCGACCGTCGGTTACAGGCCTTGTTAATTGCTTTTTCATTTGGCGCTTTTCTGGAAGGCGCTACCGGTTTTGGTGCTCCCATTGCAATTAGCGCGGCTATGCTGGTGGGCCTGGGCTTTAACCCGTTGTATGCAGCCGGCATATGCCTTATAGCCAACACGGCTCCGGTGGCTTTTGGCGCTGTAGGCACTCCAATTATTATGGCGGCCCAGGTTTCCGATATTCCTGAAATGGCCATTTCCCAGATGGTTGGTCGCACCCTTCCTATCTTGTCGGTTATCCTGCCGTTCTACCTGGTTATTCTAATGGCAGGCGTAAAAAAAGCTATGGAAGTTTGGCCGGCTATAATTGTATCGGGCGGATCGTTTGCTTTTTTCCAATGGTTTTCGGCTAATTATTTAGGCCCAATGTTACCCGATGTATTGGCTGGCTTAGCCTCCATTATTAGTTTAATGATACTACTACGTTACTGGAAACCTAAAACTTTATGGCGCTTTGAAGAAGAACCACCCCAAACCATTGCTAATGAACTGCAATATACCCCGGGGCAGGTCCTTCGGGCCTGGACGCCTTTTATTTTTATGACGCTGATGGTAATTGCCTGGGGATTAGCTCCAGTAAAAGGTGCTCTGAATGCAATGGGCTCCTTAAAATTTGCTATTCCGGGCTTGCAGGATGCTATTTTAAAGCCCGACGGCGGCATTATGGCAATCAAACCATTTGAATTTAATTTTCTTTCCAGCCCGGGTTCTGCTGTACTACTGGCTTCTTTTATCTCATTGCCCTTAATTGGCTTAAGTTTAAAAGAAGGTTTAAAAACATATTTCGCTACCTGGAACCAGTTAAAATTTCCTATTCTGACCATTGCCGCTATTGTTGGCTTTGCCTTTATTGCTAATTATTCCGGAATGTCTAATACCATGGCTTTGGCTTTATCCAGCACAGGTGTTTTATTCCCTTTCTTTTCTCCCATACTGGGTTGGTTAGGTGTTTTCCTGACTGGGTCTGATACCTCTGCTAATGCTTTATTCTGCAAATTACAATATACGTCTGCAGAAGCCATTGGAGTAGATCCGGTTATTACCGTAAGCGCCAATGCTTCCGGTGGGGTAACGGGCAAAATGATATCACCCCAATCTATTGCTATAGGTTCGGCAGCAGTAGGTTTGGTAGGTAAAGAATCTGAGTTGTTCCGGTTTACGGTTAAGCATAGCTTTATAATGCTGGGTATGGTTTGCGTGCTAACCATGATGCAGGCTTACGTGATTCAATGGATTGTGCCTGCTTATGAACAAGTGGCCCTGGCAGCAACTGCTGCCACCGCTGACCTGACTACCGGTTATACCTATTTACTCGTGCTGGCGCTCCTGCTGTTCTTTATAGGCGGGCTGGTAGTATACCTGAACCGGAAGCGCACCAAACTAGCCATTACCACGCTGTATCCAAAAGTTTAATATCAGGCCCGGGCAAAATTTTGGCTATTCCTGACCAGGAAGTAAAGCCCAATTTATTGCTCGGGTAGAACCTTTAACACATGCTTATTTTCTATGACCGTAGGACTTTTTGTACCCTGTTATGTAAACCAATTTTACCCGAAAGCAGCCAAAGCTACCCTGCAACTACTGGAAAAGCTGGGCCTGGAGGTGGACTACCCAACCCAGCAAACTTGCTGCGGCCAGCCCATGGCTAACTCGGGCTTCGAACACTTAACGACTGATTGTAACGAAAACTTTATCCGCAATTTCGCTCAATATGATTACATCGTAGCGCCTTCGGCCAGTTGTGTGCTGCACGTAAAGGAACACCTGAGTTCGGCCCGACAACCGGAAAATGCAGCGCTCATCCGGGAGAAAGTATACGAACTCGTGGAATTTCTGACGGATGTAATTGAAGTTGAACGCCTGGATGCCGTATTTCCGCACAAGGTAGGGCTGCACCAAAGCTGCCACGGTTTACGGGGGCTGCACCTGTCGCAAATGAGCGAATTAAATGCGCCTTATTTTTCGAAACCAGAGCAATTGCTAAACCTGGTGAAGGGTTTGGAGCAGGTAACGTTGGACCGGCGGGATGAATGCTGCGGCTTTGGCGGTACGTTTTGTGTGGCCGAAGAAGCAGTTTCCGTAAAAATGGGAAAAGATCGGGTAACTGATCATAGCAAGAACGGGGCAGAATACATTACCTCGTCCGATCTGTCTTGCCTGATGCACCTGGAAGGAATTTTAAACCGCCAGAAAAGTAATGTTAAAGTAGTTCATATTGCCGAAATCTTAAATGCCTCCTTATGAAAGAAACGCAAATACAAGATCATGCCACATTAGCCGAAGCGTTTATTCAGGATGAAGAGCGCGTAAACTGGCACGACGGCGCCCTTTGGTTTATCCGGGAAAAGCGGGATTTGGCGGCCAAGAAAATACCGGAATGGGAGAACCTGCGGGAAGTAGCTTCGCAAATAAAGCATAATGTAATTTCAAACCTGCATGATTACCTGGTGCAGTTCGAAGAAAATTTAACCCGAAATGGGGTAACGGTGCATTGGGCCGCTGATGCCGCCGAACACAATGCCATCGTGTACAGCATTCTGAAGGCGAAAGAAATTACCCAGATGGTGAAAAGTAAATCCATGCTGACCGAAGAATGCCACCTGAACGAATACCTGGCCGAAAGAGGCATTAGCGTAATAAACTCCGATTTAGGAGAATATATCCAGCAGATTGACAATGAACCACCCAGCCATATTGTGTTACCCTGTATCCATAAACGGAAAGAAGAAATCGGGGCGTTGTTTCACGAGCACCTGGGTAGCGAAAAAGGTTTATCGGACCCTACCCTGCTTACCCGGGTAGCCCGCAAACATTTACGCAACGTGTTTATGACCCGACGGGCCGCCTTGACGGGCGTAAACTTTGCGGTTGCTGAAACCGGCGAATACGTAGTCTGCACCAACGAAGGCAATGCCGATATGGGCGCTCATTTATCAGAAGTACAGATTGCCTCTATGGGGTTGGAAAAAATTATTCCTCAGAAAAAGCATTTAAGTATCTTTTTAAGAGTGCTGGCCCGAAGTGCAACTGGTCAGCCCATTACTATTTATTCCAGCCACTACCGGAAGCCCCGGCCCGGCCAGGAAATGCACCTGATATTGGTAGATGCAGGCCGCACCCGCCAGCTGGCACGACCAGATTTCCGGGACTCTCTAAAATGTATAAAATGCGGAAGCTGCATGAATACTTGCCCGGTGTACCGGAAAAGTGGCGGACTAAGCTACCACAATACCATTTCGGGGCCAATAGGAGCTATTCTGGCACCTAACCTCGATATGAAGAAACACGCCGACCTACCTTATGCTTCTACCCTATGCGGCTCCTGTTCCAATGTTTGTCCGGTTAAAATAAATATCCACGACCAGCTGTATAAATGGCGCCAGGTTATTGTAAAAGAAGGTTATGCCGGTTATACCAAAGCGCTGGGTATGAAAACCATGGCCTGGACTTTATCATCGCCGGGAAATTTTACCAAAGCGGGCAAAGCCGGCCGTTGGTTTATGCAAAACCTGCCCTTTATGATAAATAACAAATTTAACCCTTGGTATAAGCAGCGGGAATTACCGGAGGGGCCAGAGGAATCTTTTGCCGAATGGTACGCCCAAAATCATGAAAAAGAAGAGCCGGTTTATAAATAGAACATCAGGTAAAAGCTGGTTAGGGTTTAACACCAGATAAGAGATACCTATAAAATGAAACTTAATTACCTGATTTATTAAATTGAATTTATCATTAAAGTAAATATTTATACTATAAAAAAACCGCATGAACAGCCGGGAAAAAATTTTACAAGCCGTATTAAAAAACCAGCCAGCTGCTTCGGTTCTGCCGGATATTAGTATGTTTGGCGGAAATAAAAGCGAGGCGGTACAGCAATACCTGGAAATTTTTAAAACCATAGGGGGCACCGCTTTAGAAGTAGCCGACTTTGCCGAAATCAAAACTTATTTGCAGGATAATTTTGAACTGACTAAACGCACTGTAACCACTTTGCCGGAATTAGGTGACATGGCCGAAATGTTATCGCAAACGGTGGATCCGCATACCTTTGAAGATGTGGAGCTCGCCGTTATACAAGGTCACTTGGCCGTAGCTGAAAACGGTGCTATCTGGTTAACTGATGAAGTAATGGGGCAACGCATTATTCCTTATATCTGTCAGCACCTGGCTGTAGTTGTATCGGCAAACCAGGTTGTGCCTACCCTGCATGAAGCTTATGCCGAAATAGGTATTGGTAATTATGGCTTTGGCGGCTTTATTGGCGGACCGTCCAAAACTGCTGACATTGAACAAGCCCTGGTATTGGGTGCCCATGGCCCTTTGTCTATGACTGTTTTCCTATTAACTGAAATGTCCTAAACCCAAACTAAACAGCTTAAGCTTCAAAGCTTACCCAGCCAGTAAAACCGCAAGTGCTCCCTGCCTAAAAACAGGATAAGTGCTGGTATGAATTAACTAAAACCTTCTGAATAAAAAACTTTAATTATGTCTTTAGCAACTCCAACTGACACAATTACAAATAATTTAAAAATTAATGGGAATCTGCTGGAAGCTTACGCCGATGTTTATACACCGGAAGCTTTACAAGCCCTTTCGGTTCTGGCTCCTTTTAACAAGGAAATAAAAGCAGCTATGGCGGCCCGTATTAAGCGTCGCTCCGACCGCCAAAAGGAGCAAAGGAAAATTACTTTCCTGGATCCGGAAAGCCTGATACCCCGCACCAATATTAAAGTACAGGATGCCCGCGACGGTAAATTTGAAGGAGCAGTTATTCCGGCCGATTTACAACGCCAATGGATACAAGGTACCGGACCGGCCGCCAAACCCAATGCTCCCTTGGAAAGCAGTATCCGAAACGTGGCGTATGCCTTACTTTCCGGGGCCGATGGCTGGATGTTTGATGCCGAGGATGCCCTGGGGCAGGTAAATACCATGTCGCTGGATAACCAGCGCAACCTCAAACTGGCTATCAGCAAAGATCCGGTATTTTTAAAAGTCGCTGAAATTATAGCCGCCGAAATAAACCGCTGGGCTCTGGACTTTTTGGGCAAAACCCTGATAACAGATTGGCAGGAACAACTAAACTTTACCACCAAAATATTCCGGGCCCGTGGGTTGCATTTAGACGACCGCCATTTGCGGGATGCAGATGGTGTAGCCATGGCTGCCTCGCTGGTAGATATGACCTTGTACGTGGTAAACAATTATGAAGCGTTGCAACTGGCTGGTTCTTCTATTGTATTATACCTGCCTAAAATCCAAACGGCTGGAGAAGCCGCTCTTTGGAACGATATGCTGGCAGCGCTGGAAAACCATTTAGATTTACCGGTGGGCACCATTAAGGTATATGTCCTGGTAGAACAACTGGAAGAAACCTACCAGTTAATGGAAATCCGGGCCGCATTGGGCAAACATTTTGTTGGTTTTAATACGGGCCGCTGGGATTATATAAATAGTGTAGCCGATGCCATGTCCTGGGATAAAAGTTTTATCAACCCGGATATAGAAGCTATTACTATGACTTACGGGTACATGCGTCACTATGAAAACCGGGTTAGGTGCGCCGTAAATACACCCGATATTAATGGTAATTTTGCGCTTTGGCAAGGTGGTATGGAACCTAATATTCCGGTTGGTTCGCCGGAAGGGGTAGCCGCCAGCATGAAAAAAGCGGTAGCCGGCGCTGAACGGGAACAAAGGGAAGGCGCCAGCGGTAAGTGGGTGGCTCACTGGAAAATGGTAAATATTGTGCGGCCGGTTTGGGAAAAAGTTGGGGAGCCGAACCAATTAGGCCGTCCGTTCCCAAGGCTTACCTATACCCAGCAGGATGCTGATAACCTGTTGTTACTGGAACCGGCACCTACTACCATTCGGGGCGCCCGTAATCTGCTAAGTGTAGCCATTCAATATGGTAATGCCTTTGGCCAGGGAATGCAGGCTGCTGCCTTGAAGCCCGCCGACTTTTTTGGTAATGATGACATCCTGTACCTGATGGAAGATATGGCTACCGGTGAAATACGGCTAAGCATACTATGGGAATGGGTACATAAAGGAGCTACACTAACCGAGGAGGATGCTACCACGGGCACAAAAGCCGGGGATACCTTTACCATGGCCTTGTTCGAAAAATTGCTGGAAGAGGAATATGCTAAACTACTGCAGGCCGATAACCGGGATGTACACGAGGATTCCAAAACCACTACGCTGCCCATTGCCCGGGAAATAGCAGTAACTTATATCCGGAGCGAAGAAAAATTACCATGGTTTGTGGATTTACTAAATATCAACCTGAATAACCATAATTTAGACGTCGCCAAAGAGCGAATCAGGATGTATGTAGAAGCCTTTCAAAAAGATGGCACCCGCATTACTGAAAACTTGGATTTTTAAATAAAGATATAACTAAAATTAAAAGCATCGGCGGTTCTACATTTATTTTTATAGAACCGCCGATGCTTTTATATTCTACCTATTGGGATTCTGTTAGTTTAACTATTCCAAATTATTATCTATATCAATTTAGACAAATACCCACTAATAATTTAACAAGCAATTACAAGTCAATACTATACAATTAGCACCTTCCTTTTTTTACCACTCCCCTCACAAAAATTAAAAACCAACCTGCCAGCTTCTTCCCTATCTCCTTTTCTATTTTTAGATTATTTTTCAGGATTTAAACTATAATTTAAGCGCCTATAACTAAATCAGGCTACTACCTAAATCTACGGAATTACGTACCTGCTGATACTTTATAATTATTTACGGATTCTAAAGATTAAATAAGTTATGTAGACCCGTAGAAAATTAAAAACCATAGATCCTAAAATATAGAAATTTTGCTATTAAGTCAGGAGCTATCTATATTGGGACCAATCAACTGTACTCAATTCGCTGGTTAATTTATTTCTTAATTTTATAACTATAATCAAAACATATGGCTTCTGGACTTCTTGCTTTATTAGATGATATATCGGCCCTGGTAAAAGTAAGCGCTGCCAGCCTGGATGATGTGCCCAGCCAGGTGGCTAAAACAACGGGCAAGGTTTCGGGTATTGTTATCGACGACACCGCCGTAACACCTAAATATGTAGTGGGCCTCGACCCCTCGCGGGAACTTTCCATTATTTATCAAATCGCTAAAAAATCACTTATAAATAAGGTTGTTATTTTAAGCCCGGCTGCTTTATTGCTTGGATTTTTTGCTCCCTGGGCTATTACACCTATATTAATGTTGGGTGGCGCCTATTTATGTTATGAAGGGTATGAAAAGGTGCATTCCATGTTCAGCAAACCCCACCACACACCTGAAGCTAAATCTGAAGCAATAAAAGTAATTACGCCGGAGGAGCTGGAGAAAGAAAGAGTAAAAGGTGCCGTCCGTACCGATATAATCCTTTCCGCCGAAATTATTGCTATTGCTTATAGTCAGGTGGCAGACAAGCCTTTGGTAACTCAAATTGCAGTATTGTTTAGCGTAGCCATTTTTATTACAGCGGCAGTTTATGGTTTTGTTGCTTTGTTGGTTAAAGCCGACGACCTTGGTTTGCACATGGCCAAGGAAAATAACAGTACCCAAATACAAAGCATTGGGCGCGGCATTGTGACCTTTATGCCTAAATTTTTTAAAATATTAGGTTATGTAGGTACCGCTGCCATGTTATGGGTTGGGTTTGAAATTATTACCCATGGAATCTCTTTTCTGCACCATCCGCTACTAGAAGTAGAACACGCCCTGGCTGGTACCCCCTTCCTGGCCTGGCTGGCAGTAGCCCTATTATGTGGAATTGGCGGCTTGATCTTAGGCTTTTTTCTGGATAAGCTAGTAATATTAGTTCGGAAACTTATTGAAAGTTTTAAAGGCAAACCAGCATAAGTACCTGTATTAGCTTTTTATATTATTATTTACTTCCTCTTGCAAAAGGCTAAAAAATAAGCTGGTATTTTACAGAAATTATTTTATTAAGGTAGTTTATAATAGATCAACAATAGAAGGCTAAGCCAGCCGTTTTAAAATTTAAAAATAAAAAAGCTAAAGGAGAAACCTTTAGCTTTTTTATTTAAGCATTCAAAATCAGCAAGTAATTGTTTAGTTAATCAGATTACTCTAATACAATTTTTCGTTGAACCGTGCCTTTAAGGGTACGTAAATGCAGCATATAAATCCCTTTGCTGAATTGGTTCAGTTTTAAGGTCTCCATTACGCGACCATTCTTAACAGGCACCTGCTGGTTAATTAACATTTTTCCAAAATCATTATATAGAACCAGCCCTATTTGCTGCTCTTCTCCTAAACCAGTTAGGTTTACCTGCACATTGCTCCGGGTAGGATTTGGGAATACCGAAATGCTATTTTCTAACGTTTTTGCAGGGAAAGCAGCCATATTGCGAGTGGTAAAATGTACTTTAAATCGCCCTTCTGCTATATGGCTATTGAGGGTAAAGGTATAATTAGGATTTTGGCGTAAATCCTGGTAAACACCCATTTGCTGATCTTCTAAAATAATATTTACCTTACCATCAAAATTTAAGAGCTGATTAATTTGTAAGGTTAAGAGTTTTCCCTGCGGACCAGCCACCCCTAATGGAATTGCTACTTCCTGTCCGGGAGACAACAAAGAAGACCCATTGATGGAAAGGTTTTCATTACCTGCCTTGGTATAAATTATTGGGTGCTCCTGATCAATTTCTGGCAATTTATGGGCATCAAAGTTACTTTCTGGTTGAGCCGTTGCTCCTTCCTGAAAATATATGACGGTTACATCCTTCTTTTTGTCCGTTGAAATTTGCAAATTCAATTGAGGACGGGTATCTGGGGTATTCTGTCCTCCCAGCTCAGTTGTTAGCTGTTGTATCGGGTCAAAAACAAAATTTACCGGACCTTTATGAACTTGAACAAAGAAAGCCTGCATGGGCTGTATGATGTAAGCTTGAGGGGCAGTGCCAATGCCATTTACAAAACTTTCATAATGGCCAGATTTCCCCAACGAGTAAAGTGCTTTATTCATGCCTACAGGAACCTGAACCAGACGCCAATCTAATGGAGCGGCATAAGGGTTACCCAATAAATGCCAACCGCTTTGAGGGTTGCTTCCCCGGCCTAAGTTATTAACCATCACTGGTCCATTCCTCAAAGAACCTGTTACAGACACTAACCCGATCTTATCAGCAGCAATACGCAAACCCGTACCCGGCAATATTTCTTGTTTTTTATTGGTAATTGATAACCAGCCTTGGCGGAAAGTTGTTATATCAGAAGTAGTTCCGGTAATTTGTGATTCGTCGAAAATAAACACCTCTCCAGCTTTTGGTACTTCTGGTGATGTTAAGGGTAAAACATCCTGGTATTGAACATTGCCAAAAGGCGAGGAAATAATATCGTACCCGGTATTCAATATTGCCTGAGGTACAGAAGGACGTTGCATGGTAATTAAACCTTCTATTTTGCCTTGGCCGGATTGGATAATGGAGCCCGCCCCTTCCTCATCTAAGATTAAATTTAAGGGCTGTCCATGAGTAATCAGATCTCCATATACGGTAAGGTGTTTTTTAATACTAACCGGCCCGGAAAGGTCAAGCCCGGCAGCCCCTACTTCCAAATTGTCCAGTATTAATGCTTTAGCACCACCTAAGGTTTGGCGTTGCTTACCGGTGAAAACGACACCGCCATTGCCGGTTTGTTGTAGAACGCCATCGTTATTTATGTTGCCTTTTACCTTCAGGCTTCCTTCCTGTACAGCCAGCGTTGCGCCATCGGCAATTTGAAGGCTACTTACGGATTGATTTTTAGAAATAACGGGTGAATAAATTGAACCCTCAGGAACAAGAACATCAGTATATTCATTTGGTGTTTCACCTTCCTGCCAATTGCTTTCATCCTCCCACGCAGTCGAAGTTGTACCAACCCAGGTACGATCATGCTCTGGCGGAGCAGGTAAGCCAACATACCGGATATCATTGGTATTACCTTCAAAAATATTACGATTTATCGTTCCCGAACTTTTGGGGGTGTTGCCACGGCCAAAGTATTGATCTTCCAGATTACTTTGGTCACCATCTGTTCCTGTTTGAGCAGCATAAGGTAAGTGGCCAGCCTGCATTTGAATAGCCACATCACTATCTGAAATAGTGTTATCCACCACCACCATATTGGTACCTTCTACTACAATACCAAATCCTTCGCTTAAGCTAGGTTGGCGGTAACCTTTTACTATATTTTCTTTTATAACAACACCATTCGGAATATCAACATTATTGTTTGTCCAGCTACGGCGGTAGACAGCAATTCCAGCCAAATCCCGAAGTTCATTAGCTGCAATTGGGGTTGTTCGTTCTACCTGATTATTTGTGAATACAATACTTCCATCTCCGGATTCCTGGCCAGTACCATTTGGCAATTTTACTTCTATACCAAAACGGCCATTATTAGTTAAAGTATTTCCGGAAATTAAATTGGCCCCGGCCCCAGCTGACAAACCTACTAAAGAAAGTCCTGAATCTTTATTATTTTCAATTCTATTGTTGGCGATAGTTACGCCTGAAGCAGTACCATCCTGTAATTCCAGACCAGATAAACTATTGTTACTAACAATAGAATTAGTGATTGTAATCCGATCTTTCCGGCCGTTCCAGATTACAATTCCCCGGGTACTGTTAAACTGAGCATCTATATAATTAAGATTAACATCTGAAATAGGTCCATTTAAATGAATACCAGCATCCGCACTGCTACCTCCCAGGTTATTATGTACTTGTACATGTTCAATAGAAATGCCATTATTAAGGCCGTTTCCATAAATACCACTACCAGCACTAAAATTCTGCAACCTTATATCCTTGATTGTAATATTAGGTACATTTGTAGCCAGCGTGATACCGTTGCCACTTAACGCAGGTGAATCACCGGAAATAATAGTATGTATGGCTGGATCTGTTCCTGCACCGGCACCTTGTAAGGTTAGGGTTTTAGAAATAGTAGCTTGTTGATTATACTTACCGGCAGCCATCTTAATTACATCGCCCGGCGCCGCCACCTGAACGGCATAACTAATCGTAGCACAAGGGCTTCCCTCCGGACACTTACCGGTATCCGTTCCGGTAACGGAAACATGGCGAATGCTTTGTGCAGAGACTGTAATAGAACCTCCCAGAAGTAAACAAAGCGATAGAAGTTTAAAACTAAATGGTAGAGTTTTTATCATATAAAATTGAGGATGTTAATTAGTAGGAGCTATTGTTAAATGGGAGTATAAAAAATAGGAAAGTTTAAATGATCAAAAACAAAATAGGTCTCTTAAAATAAGAACAAAATTGCCAATACAAATAATATTATATTTTAACTATATTTATAATTTCATTAAATATATATAATTTTTTTGGTTTCTTCCATAGTAGTCATACCCAGGCGTTATTAAAATCCTTTCATACCCAATTGCTAGAACAATTAAGCAGATATATGTTTTATTGCATCTTTAAAAGCAATTAGAACGATTATCAACTTTTGCCTTTACTCCTCAGAATGGCGGGCTTAACCTGATATTTATTGTACTAAATTAATTTTGGCTTTTTAAGTTCCCACCTAGATAATAATTAATTTTCCTGGTAATAAACTTCTGCTGAATTTACTCAATAAAGTTTTATTGATTAGAATATTTAAAATTGAAGAAATACTGAAATGTGGGATAAAATAAATTAAATTTTAGCAAGGAAGCATTGGGATTTTGATACCCTGTAAAGCTTCCGTCTTAAGCTAAACTTTACTTATTACCCAAACCTTCACTTCCCATAAGCAGTAAAGGATGCCAACCCAATATAGGACTATTTCGTTTAGGTTTTGTAAAAGATACAAACGTTAGAAATATGAACTACACAGAAAACTTTGAAGGAATAAAAATTGATGTTCAGGCAGTAGATATAAGCATTTCAGATTCAGTACAGCAAAGCGTTCGGGATACGATTACTAAATTAATGCGTCACGCTAAAAAAATTGATTCAGTAGATGTATATTTTAAAGAAGAAGCCAACCACTCTACTGATTCTAAAAGAGTGGGAATGCGGGTAGGCGTACCAGGTACTGATGTTTTTGCGGAGGACCGGGGTGAAAACTGGTATGAATTAATAAAAAATGTAGAAGAGAAACTTAAAAGACAACTTGATAAAAAGTAAAAACCTACCTATTTAAAGCCCCTGGTGTTAAAAATACTAAAACACCAGGGGCTTTTAAATAGTAATTCACCTAAAAATTTTTAAACTTAATTTTGAGTTTGATTTCTTTTAATAAGGTGGTGGATGTACGTTAGCTTTTCTACTACCGGATCAGAAAATGTTTCAGGCAAAAGATCGGGCAATCCCAGGGAGCGGTTAACTTCGTTTACTTTAAGACTAAGATCAGCATAGCGGGTGAGCATTGCTTCAAGTTGTGTTTCTTCTGAATCCAAACCTGGCATTTCCAATAGTTCAGTATTATCAGCCGTATCCAGCACCGCAACCATATCTAAATAAGTACCCCAGGTTTCGGCAAAATCTTCCCAAGAATGCATGGTGGCATAAGCACTAATGTAACTTTTATTCCAATTTGCTTTGGGTCCATTTTGGTAATAATTATTTAGAGCCTCGCTATAAGTCGGATTTTCATGATCGCCAAATATAGCCTTATATGCTTCTTCGTCTTTGCCCTGCACTAGCAGTTGCCAATAATAATGTCCTATTTCGTGCCGAAAATGCCCAATTAGGGTACGTTGGGTTTCGCCCAGCTGCACCCGCAATTTCTCCCGCTCTACCGGGTCTGCCTCCTGTATATTAATGGTAATCTTGCCGTCGGCATGACCGGTATATACTTTTTCTTCTTTACCTATACCTATCCAACCCACAATAGGAGGTTTCTTTATATCTTCCTTAAAATCAAAGGAAAGCGGTAATTCAAATTGCTCATTCCGGGCACCAAAGGGCAAACCTAAAAATTCAAGCAGATACAACAGGCGCCGCTTTGCCACCTCCAGGTGATACCATTTTTGCAGATTACCATTTACCGACAGATCCGGAATAGTATCTGTTAGTTTACAATAACTGCACAAATTCTGCCCGTTCTGCTCCTGCCCCATATTTTGTACCATCCGGTTACATACATTATAGGTAGCATAGTTATAGCATTTTTCAAGACTGGCTTTACAGGTAGTATTGGTACACGTATACCCACCACTTCCATCCGGCTCCATCGCATGCATACCTTTACAAACCGGACACCAACCTACTTCCCGATGGCAGGACAAGCAGAAT
Source organism: Adhaeribacter aquaticus DSM 16391 (assembly GCF_000473365.1). Lineage (GTDB taxonomy): Bacteria > Bacteroidota > Bacteroidia > Cytophagales > Hymenobacteraceae > Adhaeribacter > Adhaeribacter aquaticus. The sequence continues at coordinate 3,769,093 of NZ_KI421517.1, read as the reverse complement.
GAGTTTTCAAAAAAAAGTTTGTTACCACAACTACAGTGAAAGGTTTTCATTTTATTTATTTTTTCCGGATAGTTGATTTATTGTATTTAAGAAAGAAGGTGATGGTTCTTGCCCTATAGCTCCTTACTGTTCGGTGTGGGCGCTTAAAAGAAGCGGATACACCTTAACTCCATATGTCGTTTTTTGCCTGCCATTGGTTTTAAGAACTCCTTTCAACGGACTACAATCGTTATAATCGCAGCCATGAGCCACCTTTATATAATTGAAATCAGCTAAAAGGTTATTGGTAGGATCATAACCCTGCCAGCCAAATCCCGGGATAAAGGCTTCTGCCCAAGCATGCATTACTGCAGTACCCGTTAGGTTTAGGCCCTGGTTTAAGTAACCTGATACATACCGGCAAGGAATTTTGTTACGGCGGGCCAGGGCAATAAATAAATGAGTAAAATCCTGACAAACCCCCTTACCTAATTTAAGCACTTCATTTACAGTGGTGCAAACATGGGTAGGCTCCGGGTCAAACTCCAGCATCTGGTAAACATACAGGTTCAGCCGGTTTAAATAATTATAGACAGATTCATTTTCCTGACGAATTAATACCTTATCTGTATAAACCTGATCAATGGTGGTATAGTACCCGGTACCCAGAAATAAATGATGCTCAATATAAAAATTATAATCCTGCAAGAGGCTTTGCTCTTCCTGTAAAGAATAGTAATTGCCAAAAGGAAGAAACCTGTGTTCTTTCTCCACAGTAGCAATCATTTGAAAACCTAATTCTTTAAAGGGCCTGGCATTATAAAGCTGGGCTACTTCGAAGCCAAAAGTATTTTGATATTGAAAAGCTTCTAACTGCAACGAATTAGAAAACCGCAGGCTTTTCAGCTTTTGCGTTTCATCCTGACAAGGAATAACTAAAAAGGAAAAAAGCGCTTCCCTTACATCCTCTTCGTAGGTATTATGGGTGCTATAAGTAATTTCGTAGGTTGTAGTCATAGCCTAATTAGGCAGGCATCAATGATATTTCAAATATTTAACATCCAGCAAACCCGCTATCTCATAAATAGTATTTAAAGTTTGTTTTAGAAATTCTGAGGCTTTTTCTTCTACTTCATCAATGGTGGTGTATTGGAACCGACAAGCTAGTTTTCCGGCTATAAATTCCAGTGACTCCTTTTTTTTCTCTTCGTCCGGAAAAGGAATGCTGGAAATAAACTGCTTTACACAGGAAAGGCTAAAAGCAATAGATTTAGGAAAAGCGGTATCAAAAAGTAAAAAGTCCAGCACATGGTGTTTATTAGGAGTAGTTTTTTTACACCGCATAAACATATCGTACGCTTCAATGCTCCGCAGCACGGTTGTCCACTGGAAATTATCTACCGCTTCTTCAAACTTGGAAGAATTGTTCTTTTCTATATCTTTAAGCTTTGTCTGCAAAATTAAAATTACCTGCGTAGCCCGCTCCAGGTGTATTCCCAACGAAATGAGCATCCAAACGGCATTATGTAATAAGGTATTATCAATATACCCTTTAATTACATAGCTGTTTTGCTCAATTCTCCGGGCAAAATATTCTATTTCTTCTGCCTGAAACCCGGCAGTTGAAAAGGCATTTATTTTGTGATAAAAAGAATTTATCGCTTCCCAAAGCTCAATAGATAAACTATCCCGGGCGCCCCGGGCATTTTCCCGAATCATGCTGATATAAGCCAGAACCGAAAAATTATTGGTTTCCGAAACAGCGGTATACCGGACTACGTCATCTTCGTTAAGCTGTGAATGAACATTAAAATACCCTTCCCGGTTGGTAGCCATATCCAGTATTGATTCCAATACGGCTTCTCTTTTTTGGCTTAAAGGTGCGTCCACGGAGGAGGCATACTGCACCCGGGCATGCCGGGCTATATGCTCGGCCCTTTCAATGTACCGCCCCATCCAAAACAAGCTATTCCCAATTCTTGATAACATGAATATTATTTATATTTAATCCGCAAGTGCCGTGGTTTCCGAAGAAAATTATATACTGACCCTGCTTCTTTTCTGGTTAAATTAATTTAGATAATAAGTAACAGAATACTCTTGGTGGCATAACCGGCCTTAACCCTGAAAATTATCATCGGTCATTACCCAGGTGTCTTTAGACCCACCACCCTGAGAAGAATTAACAATCAGGCTTCCTTTCCTGAGTGCTACCCGGGATAAACCACCTTTTAAAACATATTGCCGATCCTTACCCAGCAGCGTAAAGGTGCGTAAATCCACATGCCGAGGCTCAAATCTACCTTCTTCTTCTATAAAGGTAGCATGCATCGAAAGCGCCATAATAGGTTGGGCAATGTATTTGCGCCGGTTTTGGGTGATAAGGGATTTAAATTCCTGTAATTCGGCTTTTGTAGCTTTATTACCAATTAAAATGCCATATCCTCCACTTTCATCTACTGGTTTAATAACCAGCTTATCCATATTCTCCAATACATACTGAAAATCATCGTCTTTCTCGCAACGATAAGTATGGACGTTATTCAGGATAGGCTCCTGGTTTAAATAATACCGGATGATATCAGGAACATACGTATAAACAGCTTTATCATCGGCAAAACCGGTACCTGGTGCGTTCAGAATATTAACGTTGCCCTCGCGGTAGGCTGCCATAATGCCGGGTACCCCTAACATAGAATCAGGCTTAAAGGCTAATGGGTCTAAAAAAGCATCATCTAACCGACGATATACTACATCAACCCGCTGGGGTCCGCTGATGGTTTTCATGTAAACAAAATTTTTATCTACATACAAATCCCTGCCTTCCACCAAGGGTATACCCATGTTATGGGCCAGAAATACGTGTTCAAAATAAGCCGAATTATATACGCCGGGGGTTAAAACCACACAGTTCGGAACATCTACCCCTTCCGGTGCCACTGATTGCATGGTAGCCAGTAGTTCCTGCGGATACTGATGTACCAGGCTAATATTAAGTTTCCGGAACATAGGAAAGAGCAACCGCTTCATGGCTACCCGATTGGATAATACATAACTAATACCAGAAGGACATCTTAGATTATCTTCCAACACATAGTATTGCCCATCACTGTGTTTAATTAAATCGGTACCGGAAATATGAGTAAATATGCCGCCTACCGGTTTAAAGTCCAGCATGGCCTTCAGGTAATTATTAGAAGAAAAAATCAGTTCGGCCGGAACCACTTTATCTTTCAAAATATGCTTGTTGCTATATATATCCTGAATAAAAAGGTTTAGAGCTACACATCTTTGAATAATACCTTCTTCCAGCCGGGCCCATTCTGCTGCCGGAATAATACGGGGAAAGAGATCAAATGGGAAAATCCGCTCTACGCCTTTGGCTTTATCACTGTACACCGAAAAGGTGATGCCTTGATTAAAAAAGGCGGATTTGGCCTGTTCATTCAGCTCTTTAAATTCTTCTTTATTGAATTTTACAAATTGCTGATAAATATTTTCATAATGTGGGTTAACTCCCCCTGCACTGTTAAACACCTCGTCTAAGAATTGGGGAGGAACCTGATAGTTTCCAAAAACACCACTTGACATTTCCTGGCGCATTACTGCCTCCATATTGTTCCGTTTAAACTTTTAACTAAATGAGTTATAAAACAATTTTTTCCTGATATCTTTCCTATGCCTGGCTTTTTAATAAAACTATTGTTTTGAGCTAACAGGCACTGAACTCCTCCTGTTTTAAGACCAATCCTCTAACTTTAATACAAAAACCAATATTAGCCAAGGTGGTCCTTCCTGGTTAGGATTTCCGGAAGAATTTCTCAACTTATAAGATTGCTTTCAAAAACGAAATATACGTGCGAAGTAGGTTTTGGTGTTGCTTAAACAAGCACTATACGTAAGCTAAACCTATATTTACGTATATTTAACAAATGCTTTTGAATTAATACTTAAACACTTTGCGCATTTGGGTAGTAGAACTTTCTCTTTAATTTGACTTCTGAATTATACTTTACTGGGATTTTGGTTTTAACTTAATTTATTTAAATAAGTTGGAATTGCACTCTTCGTTTCTGGTTACCTTTATTTAAATTACTTTATTGGTATCTGGTTTTATTGAAACTGTTAGTCGCCAATCATCCATGTTAAAAACCTATTATATTTTAACCCGGCAGTTTGGTGAGTTATATTCAAGATAAAATTGCTTATTACAGTAAGATTTGGAAAACTAAACCTGTATAGTTTTTATCTGGTATGGCAAAAATGTTATTTGTTTTTCTGAATTCTGAACAGGTAAAAAGCTATTATTTTAATCGATTAGCAAAAAAAGCAAGGGTGGTAACCCAGGCTTCTTTTGCCGCCATCGGGTGGTAACTGCTACGTTCGTCGCAGTGGAACCCATGGCCCGCATAGGAAATAACCATATTGGTATACTCTTTACCTGCTGCTCTTACACCATCTATAATTTTATTAATTTTTTCCTGCGGTAATTGCGTATCCAGGCCGCCCCAGACAAATAAATGAGGCGCCTGCATATGTACTGCCTCCCCAGCCAAGGCATCTAAACCTCCACCGTAATAGGAAACGGCTGCGGCTAAAGGTAAAACAGTATTTGCTATAAAAGCCACTCGTCCACCGAGGCAAAAGCCAATAGCACCTATTTTTGTACTTAATATATTTTCCTGAGTTTGCAGCCAAGCATAAGTAGCTTGGAAATCGGCTGTAAGTCCCTCTTTTTTTATTGCCTGATAATGCGGCAAAGCCGACGCAAAATCATTATAATTTATTTCCAGGCGTTTAGCAGTACGGTGATATAAATCAGGGGCCATAACGGCATAGCCTTCCTGGCATAGTTGTTTTGCCACCTTGCGGATATGATTATTAACTCCAAAGGCTTCCTGGAGCAGAATAATGGCTGCACATGGCGCTGCCGTTTCCGGAAAAGCAACATAAGCCTCCATATCGCTGCCATCCGAAACAGAAAGGGTTATAAAGGAGTAATTTTTCATCTTAAATATTACAAATTGGTTTTATTTAATAAATTAAGGAAAACAATGAATCTTAAGGACCTGGTAAAAAACTTCTCTACATACTAGAGTCGTTAAAATATGTTTTTGGATGGGATTTAGATTCTAAACCCGTTGGTGGAAAAACTTATTTTGTCTACATCTGATACCAGAATTAAAATTAAAAATTTGGCTTAACTCAAATAAGACTTATTTTAGTAACCATACAGACTAAATCAAAGATTCAAAGAGGTTGTAGTTTATTCAGTATATTAGAAGATTCGCATGTTAGCGTAAAAACTTATTTAATGTACATAGCGGAGGCACAATTAAGCTTTTTTACCAGGCCAGCTTTGCACACCAAAATACCGGCTTACTTAAATTTTACTTTAATAGGAAAACTTCTTGCCCTACCCATACCGGATTTAATTTTAACAGTGTTTAATCAAAAGTTAAAAATATCTATGAAAATAAAAGCTGCCGTATTACGAGAAATGGGAAAGCCCGGCCCCTATACCGAAAGCAAACCCTTTCAGATTGAAGAAGTGGAATTAGACCCGCCGCAACAAAATGAAGTTTTAATTAAAATTCATGCTGCAGGCCTTTGCCACTCCGATTTATCAGTTATAGATGGTAATCGGCCGCGCCAGATGCCCATGGTACTCGGGCACGAAGCCGCCGGTGAGGTGGTGGAGCTGGGACCGGGTGTGAAAGATTTAGCGATTGGCGACCATGTTGTTTTTTCATTTATGCCCAGCTGTGGCCATTGCAACCCTTGCATAACCTCCAGGCCTGGTCTTTGCGAGAATGGTGTTGCCGCTAATGGTGCCGGAGTATTGTTAGAAGGAGGTATCCGGTTATCTGGTCGGGATGGTGAGCAAATTTATCATCATCTGGGGGTATCCGGGTTTGCCGAATACACCGTAGCTTCCCGCCAATCAGTCGTGCGAATAGATAAAACATTAAGCTGGGATATTGCGGCTCTTTTTGGTTGTGCTATTATAACCGGCGTAGGTGCCATTACGAATACTGCCAAACTAGCCCTGGGACAAACTATATTAATTACTGGGATGGGTGGTATTGGCTTTGCTGCTTTAATGGGTGCATTGGCGGCGGGTGCCAGTAAAGTTATAGTGGCGGATATAAACGAGGAAAAATTGAAGAAAGCATTAGAATTAGGCGCACACTCGGCTGTACATTCAGGAGAAGAAAATGCAATAGATAAAGTAAAAGCCTTGACGAATGGCGGGGTAGATATAGGTTTGGAATGTGCTGGCGTTGTACCAGCCCTGGATTTTACTTTTAAAGCAACCCGCCGGGGAGGGAAAACGGTAACAGTTGGTTTGCCAAATCCTGCTTACCGACTTGAAATTTCTCCGCTGCAATTAGTAGCAGAAGAAAGAACGCTGCAAGGTTCGTTTTTAGGTAGCTGTGTTCCTCCTCGCGATGTACCGGCTTATATTGCTCTTTACCAGTCCGGACGTTTACCGGTAGATAAACTTTTATCGCATAAACTTCGCTTGGAGGATATAAACGAAGGCTTTGAAAGGATGGTAAAAGGCGAAGCTATCCGGCAGGTAATAATATTTGATTAAAAGGTGTGGTAAACTTGGACAGAACCATATAGGTTAATTTAAAATTTAATAAAAAAAAACTTACATAATGGCCATTGAGGTAAGGCAGGTACCGGCAAACTCTTGGTGGTAATCTTTCTTGCTACTGAAGGAGTAATTACAACTGATCCGGATATGGACCGAAAAGATGTTCAGGCTGCCAATATATGTAGCGGTATGATGCTACCAGAATCAGCCGTGTTATGAATATAACTTCGCTTTCTTTGAATAACTGGTACACCTTTCCTATTATTTAATACATCACAATTTAATTTTTTTTACCACCAGAAACTTAAAGCTCAACTTAAACCTAAGATTTAACTTTCATCCATTATAACCGTAAAGATTTCTCATTTAATAGAATGTGGTTATAAACAAATTTACTTAGTACTAAAATACGCTAATTGTAAGGCTATGAATAACTTATTAGGCAGGTACAGTTCTTTTTTCTTTGCACTCTTACGCATTGTGTCGGGTTTATTATTTGCCATGCATGGTAGCCAAAAACTATTTGGATGGCCCGGCGATAAACCGGCCGTTGAGCTAGCTTCTATGATGGGAGTTGCAGGAATTGTAGAATTAGTAGGCGGACTATTGATTGCTATAGGTTTCCTGACCAGTATAGCGGCCTTTCTGGCAAGTGGACAAATGGCGGTAGCCTATTTTATGGCGCATGCTCCACAAGGAGGCAATCCATTGGTAAACCAAGGAGAATTAGCGCTTATTTATTGTTTTCTGTTTCTATACATAGCTTCTCACGGAGCAGGCATTTGGAGTATAGACGCCATGCGAAGACGAGGAGGCAATTTAACTTAATCCTAAAATAATGTTAATCTTATTAAGTTAGGGCTCTATTATAATAAAGCCCTGACTATTTATGTACTTTATGGAAATGAAATTAACAAGTTTATTGTTTTGACTTCGTAGTAACAGCTATAGGACTGGCTATAATTAAAAACCTGCTGCTGCGTCATCTCCCCTTGGTTCTGCACCTCCTTCTAACCGGCCATCCGGTAATACCAAAATACCTGCTGCCCTACCAATTCCACCAGTCTTCGGTGCAATTTTGTGCCCTTTCAGCCACATTCCTAAACCTGTAAAAGGCCCCAAAGCTCCCCATTCCGAAAGTATCCAATCCGGCTTCCACTGGTGATGAAAACGCCCGGCATTAACAGCTCCCTGCATTGGAAAATCGTGTACGACTACATTCATAATAATCTGGAAAACAGTGGTAATAATAGTAGAGCCTCCCATAGCTCCAATGACCATAAATAATTTTTCATCCTTTTCCAGAATAGTAGGCGTCATAGAACTAAGCATTCGTTTATTGGGCGCAATAGCATTGGCTTCTTCACCTACCAGTCCATAAGAATTAGGGGCACCGGGTTTAGCACTAAAATCATCCATTTCATTATTAAGCAGAAATCCGCCCCCTCCTACAAATACCTTGGAGCCAAAATTACTATTAAGCGTGGTAGTTACCGAAACGGCGTTTCCTTGAGCATCAATAATGGAATAATGGGTGGTGTGGGGATTTTCCTGAGGAGCCGGAGTTCCGGGCGATACAACATCACTATCCGTGGCTTTTTTTAAAGAAAAATCCGTCATGCGCTTCCTAATGTAGGCGGTATCTAATAATCCGGCCACCGGAACCTGGTAAAAATCCGGATCTCCTAAATGCCTGGCCCTATCGGCATATACCCTCCGTTCGGCTTCAACCAGCACATGAGCAGTTTTAACGGAATTCCAACCCCATTCTTTCAGGGGAAATTTTTGCGCTATGGTAAGTAACTGAATAAGGGCAATGCCACCGCTGGATGGTGGAGTCATGGAAATAATTTTTAAATTACCAACCTGGCCGGTTATAGGTTTCCGCCATACAGATTGATAATTAGCCAGATCAGCCTGGGTAATTATTCCCTTTCCCCGATTCATTTCAGCTTCTATTAATTCTGCTGTGCTACCTTCGTAAAAACCAGCCCTACCTTTATCCCGGATTAGGCCCAGCGTTTTAGCTAAATCCTTTAGAACCACTGTATCGCCTTCTTCCCAACGTTTTTTCAGAAAAAACGCGGGCCGGCGGGTATTGTATTTTATAAAATCTTTTTGTTCCTCGTTTAATTTAACGGCTTCTTTTTTAGTTAAAGGAAAACCATTTTCGGCCAAAAAAATAGCTGGTTGCACTAAATCGCGCCACGGCAAACTGCCATATTTCTGGTGGGCTTGTACCATGCCATCTACTGTACCGGGAACCCCGGCTGCTAAATGCCCTTTCCTGCTTAAGTTAGGGATTACTTCACCATTCTGATCCAGGTACATGTTCCGGTGAGCCGCTGCAGGAGCTTTTTCCCGATAATCCAGCGCATCCGGGGTTCCATCGTGTTTCCGAAAAACCAGAAAACCACCGCCTCCAATATTACCGGCGTCCGGATAAACAACGGCCAATGCAAATTGTACTGCAACGGCAGCATCCATGGCATTCCCCCCTCTTTTCAGGATATCGGCCCCAATTTGGGAGGCCAACGGATGAGCACTCACCACCATGGCCTTACTCGTTACAAGTCCCTTTTCTTGTACATCCTGAATTTTACAAGAAACTAAATTTATAGTAAGAACAAAGAAAACTATTCTCTTACCAACAAGCATTATTGGTTAAATTAAGATAAAACATTGGTTTTCCTTTACTTTTACCTGGATAAAGAATAAGATCGAAAAACCTTGATGGCTCTGCTTCCTTTTCTGTAAAAACAATATTAATTTGCTAATCAAAACAATGGTAATCTCCTGTATTAAAAGTATTTATTATAGGATATTGACCTCTTCCAGCAGAAGATTAAATTGAGCTTCCCTTTATTTATTTACTTAGCCTTTTCTTCAAGCATAAAAAGAATAAACCCTATACCTATTCAACCCCCTTCTAATCAATAAAGATAACGAGGGAATTGATTAAATAACTTTGGTAATGGGGCATTACCAACCGGAACGACGTTTGCCTCCTAGAATACCACCTAATAAACCGCCCAAACCACCAGAACCCATACTTCCATATCCCCGGCGACCGTTTAATCCACCTAAGATAGAAATAATAGATCCCAGGCCGCTGCCACCATGACCTCCGCGGTACATGCCACCACCCATCATGCCACCACCTAAGAGCCCTCCGAGTAATCCTCCCATACCACCTCCCATCATACCGCCACCACCATAATAACCCCGGCGGCGTCCGCCACTCATCATGCGGCTAATAACAATTGGTGCCAGAATTCCCAGCATGCCCTGCACCATACCTGGTGATATACCAGCATTTTTAAACATATCTCCAAATCCGCTTTTATTTACAAAAGATTGGGAGGAAGTGTCTTCTCCTTTTTGCTGGGCATCATTAGCTTTATTTACAAATTGGTCCAGGAGGCTAAATTGCTTTTGATTTATTTCCAGATAATTAGCTATAGACTCAATATGATTTTGTTCATCAGGCGTATACTGCCCGTCGGCTTTGGCAAAACTGATAATATCCGTTATCAATGAAAACCGTAACTGGCTTTGCTTTAGTAAATCGAGGCATTTCTGCAGGCTGATCTGCGATGGATTTTTAGCAATCTGTACCACTTCTTCCTGAATATTTTCAGGTAATTCTGCGGCTTCTCCCATCAAGCTTAGGAATTCTAACTCTTCTTCGGAGGCGTGGCCATCGGCAGAAGCAATAGTAGCTACTGCAGCTAAATAAGCACCTCGTTCTTCTAAGGAATAATCTTTTAATAAAGTAGCAGGCTCTTGTTCCATTTTTATTCTGGTTAAACTTTTAAAGTTCCTAAACGAGCCGTTTCTAAACTGGGTTAAAATTATCTGCCGGAAATTAAAAGAAAAACTGGCAAGCAAGAATTAGCTTAAACTTACTTTTTATTGATTATAAAGCTGAGGGGTGAAAAGAAATCAAGATAATGAGCTATTAACCGGCTTACCTTAAAGCTGTGGAACCTTATAATAAAATTCTATTACAGGCATTTAACCCAACATACACCAAAGGTAAAACCCATCCATTATCCTTAAAAAACACAGGAATTTTATGTACGTATAGCAAAGTATAAAAAATATAAACGCGCTTAAAACTATGAAAAAAATAACAATGAGTGTTTTAGCCACCTCGGCCTTATTATGGGGCATGGGTTGCAGTTCTACAAACACCGATACAGCTAATACTAATTCTCCTACTGAAACTGTTGCGGCTGCTGATAGTGCTACTGCTGCTTCTACTGATATGGCCACCGGTGCTACCACTACCCAACCATTAGATTCTACCAGCTTTCCAATTATGGCAGCTAGCAGCGATATGTTTGAAATTTTAAGTAGTAACGAAGCCCAGAAAAAGGCTGTGCATCCGGAAGTAAAGAAATTTGCCGAGCAAATGATTGCCGACCACACCAAAACCAGTACGGAGTTAAAAAGCATAGCCGGTAGCAAAAGTATTTTATTGCCTGCTACTCCTTTGCCAATGCACCAAAGAATGCTGGCGCCGCTAAGTACTAAATCAGGAAAGGATTTTGATGAGGCGTATATGAAGGCTCAGGAGTTAGCGCACCGACTGACTGTGGCACTTTTTGAAACTGCTGCCCGAAATGAAACTGATCCTGAATTGAAAGCTTTTGCTCAAAAGAATTTACCAGCCTTAAAAATGCACCTGGAGCATGCTAAAAAAACCGAAGAGCTTGTGGATTAATCCGGTTTAGGTCCTAAAATAAAAAAGCATTAGCGGTACTGCTAATGCTTTTTTATTTTAATTAAGTTTCTAATTTAGATCCGGCTTTTTTGAGAAAGCGCAAAATTGGTCTTTAAAAACTGGTGTTTTAAAAACTTCTTACCCAACTAAACACCTCCAGTTTTCAAATATCCTCCTCCTTATGATTCGCGATTTACAAATTTAGAGAATCTACTTTCTTTGCCATCTTTGGTTTCTTCCTGGTAAAGCATGGCTAAGTTTCGGTCTTCAAAAGTTTTAAAAAATTCTTCCCAAGAAATTTCCTCCAAATTATCCTCGGCATAACCAGGGAAATTAATCCGTAATAAGCCCCCTTCCTCGTTACCAGTTCCTTTAACCCGGGCCGGCTTTCCATCATGTTCTTCTGCCCATTTCTTTATGGTATTGTGATCGGTCGAAGTTTTTGATTGTCCTGCCATAATTCCTCAGATTTAATTTTCATAGTTTTAGTATAAAATTAGACGGGGCACCCCCAAAAAAGTTACTTTTGGCTTTGGCCAGATTAGGTATATTAGCAAGAGGTAAAATTTACATTAATTGCTCATTATTAGCTATTTGAAAATCAAACCCACGTATAGCTTTACACTTATTTCGGGAGGCCCATACGGATAGTAGAGCTTTACCGGCAAAAGGTTAATTTGTCTATTACTAAAAGAGTGGTTGCTTTAAATACTTTATTGTGTCTTTTTTATTCAATTGTAACATTTCCCCGGAGAAGATATTGAAAAATAAAAATTCTTGCTGTATGTAAAATTCAAAAATTAGGTTTTTATTCGTAATTCTTTTAAACCTGAAAGCCAGCTTTTAATACTTTGATTTTACATAAACTTATGAAACACCTGAAGCTATATTATACCTGCTTGTTTTTAACGCTGCAATTCCTGGCTTTCCATACGTTTGGCCAATCTAAAACAAATACGTCAGGTCGTACCCTTAGTAACCAAGTACAGGTTACCGGAGGAACTATTGAAGGAATAAGAACAACAGAGGGCCTTTATATATATAAAGGGATACCATTTGCAGCACCACCCGTAGGAGATTTGCGCTGGAAAGAACCGCAACCCGTAAAATCCTGGACTGGCATACGCAAAACCATTGCGTACAGCCCCAGCCCCGTACAAAGGGAGCCAGCCCCTTTTAGCATGTGGAGTATGGAATTTCAGATTTTAAAAGAACCAACCAGCGAAGATTGTCTTTACCTGAATGTTTGGTCGGGAGCTAAAAATACAAATGAAAAGCGGCCGGTAATTGTTTGGATTTACGGTGGTGGCTTTAATAGTGGTGGTACTAATGTGCCTATTTACGACGGTGAAGCCATGGCTAAAAAAGGAATTGTTTTTGTAAGTTTAAACTATCGGGTGGGTATGTTTGGGTTCTTTGCGCATCCGGAACTTACTAAAGAATCAGGGCATAATGCCTCCGGTAATTATGGTTTATTGGATCAAGTAGCCGGATTGCGATGGGTGCAGGAAAATATTACTGCCTTTGGTGGCGATCCACAAAATGTAACCATAGCCGGACAATCGGCTGGTTCTATGAGCGTAAATGCCTTGGTAGCTTCGCCTTTAGCTAAAAATTTATTTAAGAAAGCCATTGCTGAAAGCGGCGCCAGCTTTACCCGCAAAAGCCTTACGTTGCAGCAGGCCGAACAGGAAGGATTGAAAGTTGCTCAGAAATTAAAGACCTCTTCCCTGGCTGATTTACGCAAATTATCAGCAGCCGAAATACATGAAAAAGGTCAGGGCAGTCGGCCAATTATAGATGGTTATTTTTTACCCGACGATATTGCAACACTTTTTGCCACCGGAAAAGCCAATGAAGTGGCTTTATTAACCGGCTGGAACGAAAACGAAGGCTTAACTTCCGGCCCAATTAAAAAGGCTGCCGATTTCCGGAAACAGGTAGAAGAACAATATGGACCGGAGGCTAAAACTTTTTTGCAGTATTACCCGGCGAAAGACGATAAAGAAGCTGAAATATCGCAGCTAAATTTAGCTCGGGACCTAACATTTGGATTACAAAATTATACTTGGGCCAACGTACAAGCTAACCGTAGTAAATTACCGGTTTATGTGTACCGTTTTACCCGCATTGTGCCGGCTACCGGCGAATATGTAAAATACGGTGCTTTTCATACCGGAGAGGTGCCTTATGCCTACGACAATCTAAAATTTGTAGATCGTCCCTGGGAACCCATAGACTACCAGTTGGCCAAAACCATTTCAGGTTATTGGGTAAATTTTGCAGCCAAAGGAAATCCTAACGGTCCGGGTTTACCAGAATGGCCGGCTTATACGCCCAGCAGTAAAAAAATTATGATTTTGGATAAAAAACCGGAGGCAAAAACTCTCCCGGATAAAGCCACATTGGATTTTCTGTATAAAGCAACTGTAAAGAAGTAAAACCTCGTTCACTATTTTATATCGTTATTTCTGATTTGAAGCGATAATCTGCCCAAGAAATAAAGCAGTATATAAATTTATAATAGCCAGCAGCTCATTAGCTGCTAAAAATATGCCTATAAAATTGAAGAAATATTTAGCACCAACTCAACAAACCGGAGACCCGGTAACGCCATTTAAAGATGCACAGACAGGTCAACAACTGGTAAATTGGGCTGGAAATATAACCTACAGTACCAATAAGATTTTATTTCCTGAAACCACCGAAGAAGTACAGGAAGCCTTACGATCTAACCCTAAACTAAAAGTATTAGGCTCGAGGCATTGTTTTAACCGCATTGCCGATAGTGAGCATGTATTTATCTCTACCAGAGATTTAAACAAAATAGTGGAACTGGATAAAGAGGCGCATAAAGTTACGGTGGAAGCGGGTATCAAATATGGGGAGCTAGCCCCCTTCTTACACCAGAATGGTTACAGTTTACCCAATATGGCTTCCTTACCTCATATTTCGGTAGCGGGGTCCGTTATTACGGCCACTCATGGCTCCGGAGTTAAAAATGGCAATTTAGCCACTTCTGTCTCAGCAGTGGAAATGGTTCTGGCCGACGGTAGTATAAAAAGCTTTTCGAAGGAGAAAGACCAGGATTTATTTGATGGAATTGTGGTGAATTTAGGCGCTTTAGGTATTATTACCCAGTTAACGCTTGATCTACAACCTGCTTTTACTATGCAGCAGTTTGTGTACCAAAACCTGCCCCTAAACCTATTGGAGACCCACTTCACGGAAATTGTTTCGGCTGGTTATAGTGTTAGTTTGTTTACCGACTGGAGCAGCAATTTCATAAATGAAGTCTGGATTAAATGCCGGGAGCAAGAAAGCAAAAACTTTGAAAGCAAAGAAGCTTTTTTTGAAGCCACCGCGGCTACCCAACACCTGCACCCCATTGCCAATATTTCTGCTGAAAACTGTACCGAACAACTCGGCACTCCCGGCCCCTGGTACGATCGGTTACCCCATTTTAAAATGGGCTTTATGCCAAGCAGCGGCGTGGAATTACAATCAGAATATTTTGTTCCGGAAAAAGATGCCGTGCCAGCCATTAAGGCTATCGCACAATTGGGTAGTCAAATAAATCCGCACCTGCTCATTTCAGAAATCCGCACTATTGCCGAAGATGATTTGTGGTTAAGCCCTTGCTATAAGCGGAATTGCGTTGCCATTCACTTTACCTGGAAACAGGATTGGCCGGCAGTAAGCAAATTATTACCGGTAATAGAAGCTACTTTAGCCCCCTTTAATGCCCGACCTCACTGGGGTAAATTATTTACCATGGCACCCGAAGCACTGGCCACTCAATACGAAAAACTACCTGACTTTAAAGCGTTAATTGCTAAATTCGATCCGGAAGGCATATTTAAAAATGAATTTTTAGCCAGGAATATTCTGGGTAAAATTTAATAAATAATTACCTACAGTGTATTAACCGTTAATTTAGGTTTGTCTTTAGCTTATTGTGAGGGTATCAATTAATATTCCTGCACAATAAGTTAAAGCCAATTGAACCTTACTGGAACTGGTAACCTGCTTTTAAACTACACCTGAATATCTACCACCTAAACTATACAAATGAAACAAAACTTTAATCGGCGGAAATGGCTTAAACGCATGACCGCTGGTATGGCTAGCCTATTGGTAGCCGAAAATATGGGGTTTGCCTCGGGGCGAAACCAGGAAAATCCGTTACTTAATATCAATAAGGCCGCCGTAGATCCGAAGGCCGATATTAAAATTACCAAGCTGGAAATTATTCCGGTTAATACACTACGGACCATCTTTGTTAAGATGCATACCAACGTAGGCATAATTGGCATTGGAGAAGGCACGGTTGAAGGGCGTATTACCACTACTATGGCGGCCATAAAAGAGCTGGAGAAATACCTGATAGGAAAAGATCCGAGGCAGCCGGCCCACCATTGGCAAGCGATGTACCGCCATGCTTTTTACCGGGGTAGTGTAGTGCTCACGAGCGCTATCTCCGCCGTAGACATTGCCATGTGGGATATCAAAGGAAAGGCTTTAGGGGTTCCGGTATACGAATTATTGGGAGGTCCTACCCGTGACCGGATCAGGATATATGGTCAGGCAGCCACCCCAGAGGAAGCTAAGAAAGTTTTAGCCGAAGGGTATAAATCTATGAAGATAGGTATTACCTCCAGCAAAGGCCGCCTTTCCAGGTATGTAGAAACGCCGGATTACGTCAATGGCATAGTAGAAAACATCCGAGCTATCCGTAAAACCGTTGGCGATAAAGTAGACTTGGGCATTGAGTTTCACGGCGACCATCAGCCCCAAACCGCTATGTTCCTAGTAAAAGCGCTGGAAGAGTTTCAGCCCTGGTTTTATGAAGAAGTTATTCAGTTTCAGAACCTGCCTTTAATGGCAGAAATGGCCAAAAAGACACATATCCCTTTTGCTACCGGAGAACGCATGGTTACCAAATGGCAATTCCGGGAATTATTATCGGTGGGTGCGGCCTCCCTCCTGCAACCTGATATCACCCATTGTGGCGGCGTTACCGAGTTAAAGGCCATATCTACCTTAGCGGAAGCTTATTATGCTGGTATGCTGCCTCATGCGAAAGAGGGAATTGTGGGGGCGGTAGCCTCTATGCACGTTATGGCCTCTATCCCAAACTTTGTGGCCCACGAAGTACCCAGTTTACAGGCTGCTCCTAAAGATAAAGTGCAACGGAGCTCCTTGGGCAAAAGTTATATAAAAAAGCCCCTGGTTATGCAAAACGGATCTATTGTAATAAAGGATAACTTTAGTGGCCCGGGCTTAGGCTTAGAACTAGATGAAAACCTGATTGACAATGAGAGAGGCGTGGAAGAATGGGAATTCCCGGAAATGTATGACCAGGAAGATGGTTCTGTATTAGATCATTAACGAGGTTAACCCTAGTAACTTAATTTTTAGAAAGCGAAGGCAGTCTTCTAACGGACTTCGCTTTCTAAAATATCAAAAAGCTTTTATTACTTGCCCATTTACTACTCCCAAAACACTTTTCCGGTAAGCATTTACCACTACCGGCATAGAAACTGGCATATGTCCTGGAAATGCTCCAAATAATTCCGGCGAATCCTCTACTACACCCGGACTTACCACATTTATCCGCACATCGTTTTCTAATTCCAGCGCCGCTGCCATAGCAAAACTATTTAAGGCAGCATTAACAGCCGCTAAATTAGCAGAACCAAATACCGGATCTTCGGAAAGTATACCCGAAGTAAGCGTGAAAGAGCCTTTCGGGTTTATGTAATGTTGTCCAATAAGCACCAGGTTTACCTGCCCCAGCAGCTTACTCTGTAATCCCACCTGAAAATCAGCAGCCGTCATGGTTTTCAAAGGGCCAAAGTGGCCGGTTCCCGAAATACTAACCAAGGCATCAAAGCTACCAATAGTTTTAAACATAACTTCTATTGATTCCGGTTGCGTAATATCTGCCTGAATATCGCCGCTGGTTCTTCCTACTTTAATTACTTCATGGTCTTTTTCCAGATCTGCTGTTACTTTATTACCAATAGTACCGGCTCCTCCTACAATAATTATCTTCATAGTTCTATATTTTTGATGCCTTACATTTAATTAAACAGGATAAGCAAATTACAAAATCTTACAACCCGGTAAAACATTATTTATGTAATTGATTAACAATAGTAAAAATAATTCACCCAAAGTTCCAGCATGTTTATTTAAAACCGATAAGTGGAAAAAAGAGATAATGTTATTAATCTTGCAATACAATATAGTTGCAGAAAAAAACCTACATGAAATTAACCTTAAAATACCTTACCATTGCTTTTACAGCATTTAGTTTAAGCTGCTCATCTTCCCGAAATAACCCGCTCGACCAGCAAACTTTACCTGCTGCTGCCCTACAACCTTATGGGCGTTATATTTTAAACCAGGAGCAAAACCTGGATCTGGTAAGCTCCGCTGTACATTTCGGTTTTACTTTCGAAGGTAAAGAATGTCAGCTGTATGCTACTTTACCTAATACGAATGGCCACAATTACCTGCAGTACGAGCTGGATGGTGTTTACCAGAAAAGGATAAAAATTACCGGCAACTCGCAGGAACCTATTGTTATTGCAGCACCAACTGCTGGCAAGCATACCATCTGGATTTATAAGGCTACCGAAGCCCATACGGGTCCTATAACGATTCAAAAAATTACGGGCAATCGCATTAAGGCTATTCGTAAACCCGAAGCACCTTACATAGAATTTATTGGCAACAGCATTACCTGCGGAGCGGCTGCCGATCCTTCGGAAGTTGCCTGTGGTACCGGTCAATACCACGACCAGCACAATGCTTATATGGCCTATGGCCCCAGGGTTGCCAGAACTTTAGGAACAAACTTTGTTTTAAGCAGTGTAAGTGGTATAGGTGTATACCGGAACTGGAACAGCTTAAGCCCAACCATGCCCCAGGTTTACGAAAAAGTAGATTTCCAGGAGACTTCTTCCAAGATTTGGAATTTTAGCACCTATACTCCCAAGGTAGTTAGTATTGCTTTAGGTACTAATGATTTCAGCAACGGGGATGGGAAAAAATCTAGGTTACCTTTTGATAGTGCTACTTATGTAAGCACGTATATTAATTTTGTTAAAATGGTAAAGTCTAAATATCCAAAAGCTCAAATAGCCTTATTGAGCAGCCCAATGATAAATGGTAAGAACCGGACTACCTTTCAAAATTGTTTAACAGCCGTAAAAAGTGGAGTAGATTCAGTATTCCCGTCAGAAAAACCAATAGCATTATATTTTTTCAAACCTATGCAGGCCAGAGGTTGTACCGGCCATCCTAATGTAGAAGATCATGGAATAATGGCTAAAGAACTGGAGCCTTTCTACAAAAACTTGCTTCAGCAATAAAACTCAATTAATAAAAGAAGAGGCACCTATTTTAATAAAGGTGCCTCTTTTCATTTATAAATAGAAATTCAGTAACTACTTCACTAGTATTATTACCGCCGCCTGATTAAATCTCTTTTGATTTAGCTTTAGTAATAGCTCCATAAATAACCGGACTAAAAAAGGCTAAATTCTCCAAAACGCAGGCCATACTGTAAAACTTTTCCATGTTTACCTCTTCGTGTTCAGCCATGGCTAAAATCAAAGTATCAACCGTTTCCTGGAACTTCTCTCCAAATTCTTCTTGTGTGATATCCATTGTAAAAGGTTTTTCCTCCTGTTAATAACCAAGTTTGGTACAATAAAATTTCAAAGGCCGACCCTTTAAAATTTAACTGTTATACCAATTAATTTTTATCGTTAGAACCTACCTTACCAGAGGCTAGTATTTCTGGTTGGACAGGCTTAATTTCAATGGCTTCTATCTGTTTTACAATTGTATGCTTGGTAGCCAAAAAAGCAGCTTTATATTTTTTCTTAATTGGGTCAGCTAAAGGCAATTTTACTTTCAGAGCATCTACCTGTTGGCCGTTCTTCCATAACCGGTAACATAAATGCGGACCTGAGGCTAAACCGGTGCTACCTACATAGCCAATTGTTTGGCCTTGTGATACATGTTGTCCTTTGCGTATGCCTTTAGCAAATTTAGACATATGCAGGTATTGGGTAGTAAAGGTTTTATTGTGCTTAATCTTGACAAAGTTCCCGTTTCCACTGTTATAAGCAGCATCTACTACCACGCCTTCTCCTACACTCCGGATGGGTGTACCTCTGGGTGCGGCAAAATCGGTACCTAAATGCGCCTTATAGCGCTTTTGTACCGGGTGAAACCGATTGAGATTGAACCGGGAACTGATTCTGGTAAACTCAAGTGGTTCTTTCAGAAAGGCTTTCTTTAAGCTTTTACCATCCTGGTCGAAATAGCCGGAGCCGTTTCCCTGATCAAAGCTAATGGCATAAAGCGGTTGCCCCTCATGCTCAAAAAAGGCAGCTTTCAAGTTTCCGTAACCAATAGTATTCCCGTTAACCTGCTTTTCTTCAAAAATAATCTTAAACTTATCACCAGGCTGTACGCGGTTAAGGTTTAAACGCCAGGCGTAAATATCAGCTAAAGTATTTACAAGCTGAGCGGTTCCGCCCGCTGCTAATACAGATTCGTATAAAGAGCCATTTATTTCGCCAGCCAACTCCCGCTCTACTACTTTTACCTCCCGTTTGTGGTGTGTTACCTGAAGGTCCCCACGCAGATCATAAATTATATATTCTACCTCATTAGGTTCGTAAATAAAATACTGCGCCGTCTGGGCCGAGTCCTGGGCATGCAATAAAAAGTAGTTTTTCCCGGATTGGATATTTCGGACATTAAATACTTCCTTAGCTTTTTGGGCAAGATTAAAAACTATGGTGGGAGTTATGTTATAAGCTTCCAGAATGGTGGAAATTGATTCACCCCGCTCTACTTTGCCTTCCACTATTTCTAACGAATCCGTAGAAATACCATAAATTACTGGCTTTGCAGGTTTACTAATTCGACCCGCTGCCGGATTTTTTTCTGAAGCAGTTTCTGTAAGGTTAATATTTTTTATTATTTGAGAAAGGTCGAAATTTAAAGTTTGTCCGGCAGAAAAGAGGATAACAAATGCCAGAATAACAATGGTTAGAAAGCCTTTTTTACGTTTAATCATTAAAATTTTTTCTTCGGTTAAAAAGCTATTGAGGCCGCAAAACTACCTTTTAACCAATAGAAATAAAAATTAAACGCATACAATATTCTGGTTTCAAAATAGTTGCCCTTTTTTTAAAAAATTTTCAATGGAGTATAATGGGTATTAATTTTAAATGAAAAGCAACCAAAAAGCTTAACCTGGATTGGTGAAATAAACAGAAGTAATTAACTATTATATAGCTATTAATGAGTGATTTATAGCCATATATCTATATGTATTATTGCGCAGCGTTACCTTCAAATTAAAATAAGATTACAAGCACTATTTAATACAAGGTTTTAAAATAAAAGCCTTTCTAATAAAGTAAAAATAAAACCCGATTATTAATAACCGGGTTTTATAAAATAGGGCTACACCCTCTAAAACTAATTAAGAAATCTTACCAAATCTTATTTTTAGTCGGTATCTGTATTACTGTTTTTAGAAGTTAATAACAAAGCCACGGCGGTACCAATTGCAACACCAACTACTACCTTCTGAATTAACCCGGTCCGGTTTACTTTCAAATCTGCTTTATATCCTTTTTCTGCAAAAATGTTAGGAATATGACCTTGCATTAAATCTTCTATGATGCCCTCCACTACATTTACGCGGTCGGCAACCAGCAAAGGCAACCAATGGCCATAACTAGACTCACTGTATTTAAAAGCAAAGCGCCGAATCATGCCGCTTAAGCCAGAAGGAGGCACAGCGGTTCCAAAAACGGCACTTACATTTGGCCTTTCAATAGAATGTAAAACTTCTATGTCTATAGGTTGCTGCGTAGGGCGCTCCCAGCTGTACCCGGTTTGCTCGGCATTAGTTCGGTTCTTCATCGGGTAGGTAGGATCGTTTTTCGGATCAGCATCGATGCCCCACCCCTTTATGTGCGAATAATCTTTAGCTATATTTTCCATAATATTTTGTTTACGATCTGGCTGATGGTGGAATGAGAACAGGTTTAATGCAGTTGTCTAACTTCTCTGAGAAGATATGGTATCCCTCGGCAACTTCCTCTAATGGTATCCGGTGAGTTATCAAAGCTTTCGGGTCGAGTACGCCGTTTTGTACGTGTTCTATTAACCGGGGCAGCAAACGGGGAACAGAAGCTTGGTTGGCCCGAATGGTAATTCCTTTATTAACCACATTGCCAATAGGAACCAGGTTATCGGTTGGCCCATATACCCCAACTATTGAAACAATGCCGCCTTTTTTAACGGAATTGATTGCCCAGTGCAGAGCTGTTGCCGATCCTGCCTGAAGTAAAAGTTTTCGGCCGGTTATAGTTTGCATAGCGCTACCGGTAGCTTCTGCACCAACTGCATCAATTACCACATCGGCACCTTGCCAGTCGGTAGTTTTCTTTATAAAAACTACCGGATCATCTAACTCTTCGTAATTATAGACCTCACATTGGGCATAGTTTTTTACGAATTCCAGGCGGTATTCAATCCGATCAATAACAATTACCCGACCGGCACCAAATAACCAGGAACATCTGGCAGCCATAATGCCCACCGGACCTGCGCCATATACTACCACGGTATCGCCTGGTTGAATTCCGCCCATCTCGGCCGCCTGATAACCAGTAGGTACTACGTCTGTTAGCATAACGGCATCATCCAGGTCCATGCCCTCTGGGATGACGGTTGGACCAACGTTCGCATAAGGAACCCTTACATATTCGGCCTGCCCACCTTCATGTCCGCCAGCCGTATGCGAATAACCAAAAATACCTCCTACAGCAGAAGCTTGTGAGTTTGATTCATGGCAGTTGCCAAATAATCCTTGTTTACAATAATGGCACCGGCCACAGGCAATATTAAATGGCACCAGCACGTGATCACCAACTTTTAGTTTGTGCACCTCTGAACCTATTTCTATTACTTCTCCAATAAATTCATGCCCAAAGGTCATCCCTACCCGGGTATCCGGCACATTACCGTTGTATAAATGCAGGTCGGAACCGCAAATACAGGAGCGCGTAACCCGGACAATGGCATCTTCCGGATGCTTAATTTGTGGCATAGGTTTCTGACTGACACGGACCCTTTGCGGTCCCCGATAATTCATGGCTAGCATATGTATCGTCCTTTTGAGTTAAAGTGAGACATCTATTTAAAATTTAAACCTTAACAAGTAAATATTAAATTATCCTGATTACAGTATAACCTTCCTGAATACTTATTCTTTGTAATAAAGGTTTAATACCCCAGGCCGACGTATTATTAAATAAGCATATAAACTAGGCTGTTGATTTTGCTTACTAAATTTATTTCCGTTTAAAAGGCGCAGGTTTATAATGAATCCTTGCCTAACAAGTTTGGGAGGGAAATTCCAGAAATAGGATTACACTAACCTGGAAGGAATAATGCCCGTCCGAAAGGTTTAGCTATAAGGTGAGGAAGAGGTAGTTTAAGCAAGCTCAGGCGCTTCCGGTAAACTTACACTACAATAGAAACAATAAAGCTCCTTTTCCCCATAACCCGGTAAATACCGGCTGTGGAAAAGGAGCTAAAAAAAAATTAAAATCTAATTTGCCAGCTTTTGCCGTTCCGCTTTTACTTGTTCGATTACCTGGTGTATTACTTCAGCAACTAATTCAATTGATTGGCCTACTTCACTTAAATTTTCTTCTGTTTTACCGTTCCTTTCTATTAGCCGGATTATTTTTTGCAGCTTTTCAATCTGCATCAGGTCTATAACCGATTTTAATTTATGAGCAGCTTCGCTTACTTTTTTCCATTCTTTTAAAAAGAAGCTTTGTTGCATTTCAGCCACGGTTGTTGGGGTGGTTTCTATAAATAACGAAATAGTTCGGTTAATAAAATTAACATCCCCTTCCAGCATGTTATACAGATACTCCAGGTTGTACAAAGCCTCTTCCTGTGACGATTCTTTATTAGCCTGAACAATTTCTGTTTTCTTTTTCTCCGTAAAATAACCTTCGGGTCTTCTTTTTACATACCCCGCAATGGTCAAAAACAACTTTTCCTCCTCAAACGGCTTAGATATGTAATCATTCATGCCACAACTTAAGTACTTTTCGGCATCGCCTTTAATAGCATTAGCCGTTAGGGCAATAATGGGCACATTAGCTTTTCCCTGGTCCTGTAACATTCTGATTTGGCCTGTAGCTTCCAATCCATTTAATTCAGGCATCTGAATATCCATCAGGATTACATCGTAAGTATGTTTGCCGGCCAATTCTACGGCTTCCTTACCGTTACGGGCAATATCTATACTGGCGCCCCAACTTTTTAAAATAGACTCAGCTAAATAAATGTTAATCTCGTTGTCTTCTGCCAATAGAACATGTATGTAATCCAGGCGGGTAAAATCGATTTCCAAGGCCGGTTTGGTATCCAGCTTTAGATTACTTTTCTGGTAGGTAATTATAAACCTAAATATACTACCTAATCCTTCCTGGCTTTCTACCCATATTTTACCTTCCTGCAGTTCTACCAGGCTTTTACAAATATTCAGACCTAAGCCGGTGCCGCCGTATTTTCGGGTAGTGCTGGTATAGGCTTGCGTAAATCCTTCAAATACCGTATCGTGCATACTTTCCGGAATACCAATACCTGTATCCCGAACCGAAAACTCAACAGTAAGATTAGCCGGGGTTTCACCTACCACCTTCACCGATAAACTAACCATGCCTTCATCGGTAAATTTTATGGCATTGTTCAGGAGGTTAAGCAACACCTGCTGTAACCGGTAAGGGTCGCCAGATAAAATTACCTCATCAAAAGGCAATGATTTTAAAATGTAGGCAATCTCTTTTTCTTCTGCTTTGTATTTCAGATTATTGAAGGCCGCCGTTATGGTTTCGTTTATATCAAACGGTATTTGTTCAAAATCAATTTTTCCGGCTTCTATTTTAGCCGTATCCAGAATGTCGTTGATGACCACCAGCAAATTATCCGAAGAACTCTTAATTACTTTTAAATAATTTTGTTGTTTCTCGTCTAAAGTGGTTTTCCTTAATAAGCCTACCATGCCCAAAATTCCGTTTAAGGGAGTTCTGATTTCGTGGCTCATGTTAGCCAGGAAGTTTTCTTTCGTCCGGGCCGATTCTTCTGCTGCTTCTTTAGCTTTTTTAAGTTCTTCTTCTATCCGCAAACGTTCCGTCAGGTCGTGGCCAATAGCAATTACATAAGGTTCTTCTCCTGGTTCTACTACTTTGTAGCAATGGAAATGCAGAAAACGCTGTTGGTGGTTTTGGTCGAGCACATAAATAACCCCATCATAAGAACTATTGTTTTGCAAATGCTGCAGGTAATCGTCTAATACCAGTTTTTGTTCATCCGGTAAAAAAGTTTTTACTGGTTTACCAACAACTTTTCCTTCCCGGTGCCCCAGGGTATTAACGGTATAAGGGTTTATAGATAAAATTTCACCTTTTAAATCGTGGCTGATGATGTAGGCCGGGCTATATTTTATAAGGTTCTTATACTTCTTTTCGGTAGTTAGCAGAGCTTCATTGTTTCTTTTCCGTTCGGAAATATCCCGGGAAGAAGACTGAAGTTTTATAATTTTACCGGTAGTTTCTTCTATAATAGGCCGGATATTGGTTTCTACCCAAATATAGGTTCCATCTTTTTTGCGTTTGCGGTGCTGGATAACGAAATTTTCATTACTGGCAAAAGCTTTTCTTTTCTCATCCTTTAGTGAATAATCCAGATCATCAGGATGCGTTAAGGCATAGGGAGAAGTTCCTATTAATTCTTCTTTGGTATAACCCAATAAATCTTTTACCGAACTGGAAATATAGATATAAGTACCATCTACCTCATGAAGGCAAATCATATCTTTGGAATTTTCTGAAAGCAACCGATATAGCTCTTCTCTTTTTTCCAGTTTTTCTTTTGCTTCTTTCTCGGCTGTTATATTAGTAGAAATTCCTAAAATCTGGATTTCGCCACAATCTAAAACAAAAGGTTTTTTAGTAGTAATTAACCAGATTACCTCGCCCGTGCTTTTGGTAAATTTTTCATAAAAGGTTTGTTCTTTCATGGTTCGGAAAACCAGGTCATCCATCTTTTGAAAATAGTCAACCTCATCATTAAAAGGATGTATATCTACATCTCTTTTATTGATAATCCATTCGGGGCTATAACCAAAATATTCCGCAAAGGCCTTATTAACATACGTATACACCCCGGCAGAATTCTTAACAAAAATCAGGTTTGGACTGGCATCCATAACTTGCCTGATTAGTTCATCTTTTTCCCTTAAGAGTACCTCTTTGCCTTTTTGTTCAGTTAAATCGCGGATTATTATTAATACTTTATCAGCTTCGTACCGAACAATACGACCTTCCCGGTACCTTAATCCGGAGGGCACATTTATAGAATAATTTATAATAACGGGGCCACCTGAATCTAATGCCTGCTGAATTTTAAGCATGTACTCTTCGGCCAGGGCGGGTGGTAATACATGAGCAATGGTATTGCCAGGTACGTCTTTTTCAGGAACTACCGTTTCCATTTGGCTCCGGTTATTTATTTCTATAAACTTTCCTTCCCGGTTAACGATTAAAATCAGATCCGGAATGGCACCCAGAATTGCGCTGTTTTTGGCTTCGCTGGCAATTACTTTTTGTTGAGCTTTTTTAAGGTCTGTAATATCTACTCCATTAGATATTACAAACTCCACCTCCCCGTCTTCCCCAATAAATGGTTGTATTTTGCGCAGGTAATATAAAATACCTCCCTCTTTATTAGTAAGGGTTTCTTCAAACTCAACTAATTGCTTTTCGTCGCGGGCTTTCAGTAAACAATGGGCTCTCCTGGTTATTACCTCCGCCGACAACTTCCGGAATGCACCATAGTCGGCCTCTGTTTTACCAATAACCCAATCCCGGGCCATTTTATCTTTAAAGGCCTTGGGGTTTACATACTGAAACCGTAGCTCTTTATCAAAAACAACTATATCAGAAGGAACATTATTAAGAATAGCTTCATAATATTCTTTTTGATGGTCTAGCTCTTGCTGATGAAGTTGAGAAGTATTTAAGGGTAGATTTTTATCAATATCTTCTTTTATTAATTTTTCCGTTTTTAATCGTTGAGCTATTTCCAACTCAAGTTGTTGACGAAGCAATTCTAATTCTTTTATCACTTCCATTAGTACAATTTCAAGTGATACAAATTTATAACTTTTATTTTGATATTTATTTATGCCACATTAAAATATTTAAAAAAACATAACTTCTCTAAAACATAATTTATTTAAATAATTCTTTATTTAAAGGCTTTTAAAAACATATTTATCTAATAATTTTATTCAATAAACTCTTATTTACATTTAACCATTTCCAATTAATTATTATAATTATCCAATTAATTAAAGTTTTAAAAACCCTACTTAATTAATATATTTAAATTATCAGATTCTTGATAAATTAAAATTAAAAATTTGATACAATAAATTGTCATTAGCCTTAAGCAGCTAATATTATTTTAAAGCGGGTTATAACCTTTAGAGGAGCAAAACGGAAAGAAATAAAGTATAAAACTTCACTAGATACTATACCAGGTATAACCCTTCAGGAAACAGTAAATCAGACTTGATTTGGAATGGCAATTTTCTAAACCTGGTACACATTAGCATTACTAAAAGGAGGATAAAAATATATATCCCCCTTTTAGTAATGTTTACCTGTCACTTTGTACAAAAGCCTTACCCACCACAAATCCTACTAAGGCTAAGGAAGCAAAAGTGGTAATAATACTTAAAGCATTGGAAGTATCTTTACCCGCATCTTCTGCCCGCCAACCACCATTTACTTTATTCCAGTTGGTCATTGGTCCATATAAGTTGCCCTGGAATGGCCCTGACTCTTCATTTTTAAAGTGTTTATTCTTGATCATTTTTTGCATGTACTTATCAAACATGCGCAAAGGCATTATTAAACGCTGCGCCCGCATCATCCGGGCCATACTTCCCACCATTATTTCTTCCTGAGGATGCTTGGTAAGCTTGTAAATAGCCTTGGCCACCTTTTCAGCCGGAATTACCGGTGCCGGTGCATTTATGCGTTTGCCCATGTAATTAGCGGCATGCTGAAAAATAGGCGTATCAATGACAGCAGGCAAAACGCAGCAAACATGAATATCTTTCTCATCAGCCAGCTCCTGCGAAAGGCTAAGACTCATTCCTCTTATACCAGCTTTACTAATAGTATAAGGTACACAATAAGGCTGACCATTTACGGCGGCCATAGACGAAATATTAATTAAGGTGCCATAGCCCTGCTGCCGAAACTGCCGAACGGCTGCGCGGGCTCCGTACATATAGCCAAACAAATTTATTTCTATTAGCTGGCGAATATCATAGGTAGGTATTTCTTCAAAATGGCCAAATAACGAAACGGCCGCATTATTTATCCAAACATCTATTTGGCCAAAGGTTTCGATGGCTCGATCTGCTACACGATTAACATCTTCTTCCAGGCTTACGTCAGTTGGTACGGCTACTGCCTTAGCCCCTAATTCTTCACATTCCTGTACTACCTGGTCTAAACCAGCTCCGAAACGAGCCGCCAAAACAACATTATGTCCTTTACTCGCAAATTTTAAGGCTGTTGCCCGGCCAATACCACTGGAGGCACCCGTAATTACTGCTATCATACAATTTATTTAAAAAGTAAATAATTTATTATTAAAAACTTACGGCAGCCCCAGGTCATGGTTACTAAATAGTATGCTATTAGCATAAAGGTGTATAAGTAAAGCGGCAGAGTTACGTATTTAACTGGCTTACCTTTATAAAATTCCGTATTTACCCCTGCAACTAACCTGCTTTTGAGTGAGTAAACCGAAAAGCTTAAAAATTGGGTTTATGAAAAAGAAGGCAGAACGAGGTGGGCGAATCTATTTACTCCTGTTACTATGGTTTATTCCGTTTGCGTGTAAGCAAGTTCCCCAGGCGCAAAATCAAACTAAAGAACCTAAAACAGTTACCTTAAGCATTCCTAATTACCCGCTCCGAAATACCCAGGATTTGGACGTTCTTATGCAGGAAATTGGAGATGCCCGCGTAGTTTTATTAGGTGAAGCCTCTCATGGTACGGCCGAGTACTATACCTGGCGGGCGGCTATCTCTAAAAGATTAATACAAGAGAAAGGATTTGATTTTATTGCTGTGGAAGGAGAATGGGCAGACTCTTACCGGGTAAATCAATTTATAAAAGGAGGTCCTAAAGATAGCTCTGCCACTGTTTCTCTATTAAAAAACTATGACCGGTGGCCTACCTGGATGTGGGGGAATTATGAAGTTGCCTCTCTGGTTACCTGGCTGAATACCTATAACCAAAAAGTTCCCGCCAATGCTAAAGTTGGCTTTTTTGGTTTAGATGTTTACTGCCTGTGGGAATCCATGACCGAACTCATGCCTTACATTAAAAATAACCCCGATTTAACCAAAGCCGCCCGGGAGGTACACCAATGCTTCCAGCCTTATAGTGCCGACCCCATAGATTATGCCCGGGCGGTAGTAAATGCTTCGGCCAATTGCCGGGCCGAGACCAACAGGCTTTGGAAAGGAATAGAAAACCAGGAGAAAACTACAGGCGGCAGCAAAAGTGAAGCTCAGTTTGTGGCCGAACAAAATGCACTGGTGGCTTATAATGGTGAACGCTACTATCGTACCTCTGTAACCAGCAGCTCGGGCTCCTGGAATATTCGGGACAACCACATGGCGCAAACTTTAAAGCGTTTATTGGATTTTCATGGTCCTGATTCGAAAGCTATTATTTGGGAGCACAATACCCATGTAGGCGATGCCCGCTATACCGACATGGTTAATAGTGGCGAGGTAAATGTAGGGCAACTGGTACGAAAAGAATACGGCGAAGAAAATGTTTTTATTGTTGGTTTTGGCTCTTACAGTGGTACGGTAATAGCAGCCGACCGATGGGGGGCACCGATGAAAAATATGGAAGTACCTGCCGCTCCGGAAGGAAGTTGGGAATACATATTACACCAGCTTAGCCCAACAAACAAAATGATTTTCTCTAAAGACATAAAAGAAAATCAATTTCTGAAGCGGCCCATCGGGCACCGGGCTATTGGCGTTGTATATAATCCTAAATACGAATATGGCAACTATGTACCCTCCGTTTTACCCCGTCGGTACGACGCCTTTCTGTACATCGATAAAACCAATGCCCTGCATCCCATAGAAGAGATTACGGTAAGAAACGAACCGCCTGATCTTTACCCATCTGGAAGTTGAGTTTGGCGGATTTATTTTCCTTAAAATTTTAAAACTAAATAAGAGTCCCTTTTACTGGATAATGATTTTTGAGGTATATGTATCAAGGGCCGTAGTACATCTTAAGATATAAATGCCTTTACTTAAATGACCCACTGAAAATTGTTCGTATACCCCTCCCGGTTTATCAATTAATTTGTTATAATAAATTTTTCCGTCCGTTCCGGTTAAGGTAATGGTAGAATTAGCAGGATTAGAGTTACGTAACCTGACCTGCAGCAATTGTCCCTGCTTAACAGGCACCGGGCTTACCTCTAAAACAGGTTCCCTACCTAATATCTCAACCGCTTTTACAGCCGAATACGTAAACGAGCCATCTAAATCAGTTTGCTTTATGCGGTAATAGTTTACCCCTATAATTGGAAGCTGGTCTGTAGTTTTGTAATTAATGGGTTGGCTCGAATGCCCGGCGGCTTTTAATTCTTTAATTGAATAGTAGGTCACTCCATCTTCAGACCGCTCAACGGTAAACTTCTCACTATTAACCTCCGAAACGGTAGTCCAAGATAGGGTTACATTAGTACGGTTTTGCGTTACTTTATAATTAACCATCTCTACTGGTAAAGTTTGAGGTGTGGGAATATAGGCTGCTATATTAAAATCATATAATTGCGGTTCAGTCTTTATAAGGAGTTCATTAATTCGTTCCGATCCTATATAGCCTGTTTCGTTATTTTTTAAAGCTAAACCCTCTATTTGCCCTCCTCCGAATGCGCTACCTAAACTAACCTGCCGGGTATTACAACTTTCTAAATTTTCACCTTTTAAATCGTATAATAACCACATAAATAAATTGGTGGATTGAGTACTTCTATAAAGATTGGGATAGCTTATTAATGCAATATAATTGGGAGCATTGGGTGAAATAACAGCATCTGTTATTAAACCCCCTACCTGAATAGTTTCTACTTTTACAGCTGTCTGAAGATCTGCACCAGGATTAGCTGCTAACACATAATGAGAAGTATTTTGGCTTATCCATTGCTTTGTGAAGAGATGAATTTTATTATCTTTTACTAAAAATGCCTCACAATCAAAATCAGTATTGTTGTTACCTGTTGGGCTTGTACTGTTTTGATCCTCATATTTAAAATATATAGTTTCAACCACTACAGAAGCAGTAGTTGACTGTAAATCCGATTTATTTATCCGGTAAATTTTAAGGTTTGTACGGGTTCCATCATTATTCCCAAAATCGCCAACATAAATAAAATTTTCATCTCCCGTTATAGCTTCCCAATCAACATTAGTTGCGCCTTCCAACGTTACTGTTTGTAAAATAGCACCATTGGTTTCATCTATCCGATAAATCTCATTGCTCCACCCACTATCATTAATAGTCCAGAGTTGGCCATTAGTATAAAATAAACCTGAGTTCTCGTTTAAACTTGCCGGTAATCGGCGTGGGTTTGTTAATGGTTCAGAAGCAGGAGCATAATTACATTGACAGTTATTAGTTGTGGCATTAGAGTCATAATTAGACGCTTTGGGATCAGTACATCCAGATTGGGACCAGCCTTTGAAAGCAAA
This sequence comes from Adhaeribacter aquaticus DSM 16391, assembly GCF_000473365.1. Lineage (GTDB taxonomy): Bacteria > Bacteroidota > Bacteroidia > Cytophagales > Hymenobacteraceae > Adhaeribacter > Adhaeribacter aquaticus. The sequence continues at coordinate 3,737,839 of NZ_KI421517.1, read as the reverse complement.
GACAAGATTAAATACAAAAAGGAAAAAAAACTTCCAGAAAAACTTACCAAAAAATTTATTTAACATCTTTCTCCCTACATTCATAACCTTACCATTATTGACGCTACAACCCAAACAGTTTCATAAATAAAGGCAAAGGTAAGTGACTTTTTTAGGTTAAACCCAATTTTAAATTAAATTTTTTATATTTACATTATTGAATATCAATATATTACAAAATCAGACTCATTAGGTTAGGCGCAACTATCAGGCAAGGAAATTGACCATATTTTACCTTAAAAAATTTAAGGTCTAGTTTAAACCTTCTATGGATTGAAGAATTTATTGCTTCAGGATAAGTTTAAAATGGCAGATTTTTAGTAAAATTTTTAATCAACCTGCTCAATAAAATATAATATTAAAGTTGCTATCAATTTTGGAAGAAGGAAAAAAGATAATTAGTAAAGCAATAGAGAATTAAGCTGAATTTTATCCCCAAAAAGAATTTAGTATCAAGTAAAAAAATCTTATAAAAAAAGTTAAGCAGGAAATCCTTTAAGTACAAGGTCTACCTACTTAACTTCAAATTTAATGTTATAATGCCCCTGTGGTTACTTACTCAGGTAAACCACCTAATATTTAGGTATTATTTGCTGCTAATATAATTGGCTATTGAAAAAGAGTAAAGCTGAGGAGGTTTATTATAAAAAGAGGTAGTTATTTGTTCAGAAGAAATATATCCATTTCCATTGCTTGTTAAGGTAACTCCTTCTATCTGGCCCTGTAGCGAACTTCCTAAATTTAAACGGCGTTTGTTGCCACTAAAGAATTTATCTTCTTGGTAATCCGAGAGCAGCCACATAAATAAATTTGTTAAATCTTTTGTGTAGCCAATTAATACGATTTCGTTTGCATTACCAGCAGAAATACTAGCATCCGTAATTAATCCATCCACGGCGAAAGTTTCTACCGGGTTAGCTACATGAGTTCCGGGAGTGACAGGCAAAGTGTAATGGGTTGTTTTATTACTTTTCCACTGTTTGGTAAACAAGTGCAAAGTGTTTCCTTTAACTACAAAAGCTTCACAATCAAAATCAGAATCATTACTACCAGTAGGCGTATTCATATCCTGATCTTTATAAGAAAACTGAATTACTTCAGCCGGAACACTGCCAGTAGCACCGGAACCAATTCCAGACTTACTTACCCGATAAATTCGTAAATCAGTCCGGTTACCAGCCAGGTTATTGCCAAAATCGCCTATATAAAAATAGTTAGCATCAGCTGTTATGGCTTCCCAATCTGCATTATTGGCGCCCGCAATAGTTATTGTCTGCTGAATGGCTCCATCTTCATTTATTCGGTAAATGGTATTATCCCCGAACTTATTACTTATGGTCCAAAGCTGGTTATTGGTATGAACTAAGCCTGAACTTTGATTTAGGGTAGCAGGCAGGGTTTTAGCATTGGTTAAAAATACAGAAGCACTGTTATAGGCACAACTTCCATCGTTGCTGGTAGCACCTGCCTTGTAATTATTAGCTGACGGGTCGGTACAACCTGGTTGGACTAATTCTTTTTCCTTTTCCGGCTTACTACATCCGGCGGGGAAAAAACCTAATAAAACTAAAAAGCTAAAATATCCTAAAGACTTCAAAACGCTCATAAATTTACAATTAAGCAACCGTTACCTCCTATTCCAACATTAGGCTGTGCTTCTTTTCAGCACTTTAACCTTTCTTTATAAGAAACTATCATTTTCAATAAGATGAAAAAGTCTCATCATAAACTATTGGTTGCAACACAAAAGAAATAAATATTTACCAGATTTAGTTATAATTTTTTCATTTAAAAGATATAACCTATAAATATTTTTCATCTTCGTTTTACTTTATAAGTAAATTTTAAAATAAAGTTACTGTCTAAATTATAAACATGTAAACGTCATTCTACCACAATGTATTACGATTCCCTATTTTCAAATTAATATAGCCAAAATAAAAAACTTTAACCGTCATTAAGTTCTAGGGATATTTAATTTTAAAGGCAAGGGGAGAATGGCCGTTATTTTCCTAAAAAGCAGCTCGGAAAGCTTTTGTGTTACTTTCCTAAATGTATTTGTAAAAGCATTTGTTTTCAGTAATTCGTTTACAAGAAAACCTTACCACTCCAAAAATAAATTAACACCTTAGAACCTGGTATTAATGTTTATATATTCTATTTCACGCTTAAAAGCATATTGTTTTATTTTACCTTCAGGATATTAGTTCACCTTACAAGGTGCTTAAAATTCTTTAACAGGTATATCAAAAAGTTATTTTATCCAGACTGTAAATAACTTAGTCTTTTTTTCGTTAATTTAAAGAATAAATTAGGAAAACTGTAACGACTTGAAAATCTTAGCTATAACACTCGGATTTTTATTTATTTCTATTCCTGCATTTACTCAAACGCTTACCTTAAACGAGTTGCTACGTTTCAGGCAAATGGTGCAACCAGAAGTAAATAAAAAATTAAGTTTTAGAGGCTGGACCTTTGTTTCCGACACCAAACCAGACTCTGTAACTATGGGAAAAGCCGTTTGGGCTTTTAATCCTATAGGCGAAACAGCTACTGCCTGGTGTATTCTATTTTATTCTAATAGTCTTCCTAGCCGAATTATGTATAATTCAAATGGCGGCACTCCTATTAAAACCATTCAGCAGAAAATAAGGAACCGGAAAATGGAGGTAATTGCTGAAGGCACTACCTTACCCGGAACAGCTAATTTAGAAACTTATCAGGATTTTGCTGATAACTTATATGTAATTCGGCTTTTGAAATACAATCAGCCCGGCAACCAAGGCATTAAAATTTATTTAAAAGAAGATTACTTAAAAAATAATAGAAAAGACACCCCAATTAGCTCTTATAGATAAATTACTTCGCACTACCCGTCTACCCTTATTTTTACACTACTTCCCGTTGAAAAAGTCCCCCTTAGGAGGGAACCTCCATTTACTTATAAAGTTGCTTTAAGCAGCAGTAGGTTAACCACCCAAAAATTAAGCCTAAACCACGGCAAATCTTTTTAATCTGTTTTCCATCAAATTTTTTTATAAAATTATCAAGGAGTTACTTCTAATGTAAGATCAAGCTTTTTGTAAATATTTAGTAGGTATATAAATTTATGATTTTTTTAATTTAAAAGGTAAATCAAATTAGCAAAGATTATAACCTCTATCACAAATACTATGGTACTTGCCTTTTCTTTCAGTTTGAAGCCAATAGCCAGAGTTATTAATACCACTACTGGTAGCAATAACCCTGAAAATATTCTTAACGAATAAACTTCTTCTTTACCTGTTTCTAAGTTCTTAACTGAATTTATTTCTTTGAATATAGGAGAAATCTTAACTTGTATTTCCTGCCCCTGCTTAGCCTGCAGACCAAAGCTTTCTGAAATGTTAAAATCGTGGTTTTCCGTCTGAATGTTCCAGGAAATATGATAGTAGCCAGCTGGGTTGTGGTAACTTTCTTTTCTCTGATTAATAGTTTGAATTTTTTCTACTGATATTTCCCCCTTGATAATAAAATCTATAAGCATAGCAATTGCCAGTAGTCCACTAATGACCATAATGGCGCTTCCTATTTTTACCATAAAAATTTATTTAGTAGAAGTACTTTAAAATTCAGAATACCTTAAACACTAAGCTAAAGCAACTTCCCTAAAACCACGATTACAAAAAACTGTTTCTTTTCTTACTGCCAATATATAGAAAAGCTTTATTAATCTTTTTACAGAGAAATATATTGGCTTAGTACATGGGCTGTTAACCAATCCCTATATTTTGACTTTTAAAAGGAAGTACTATCCTGGTGCCTTTCAAAAATGTTCACATTAAAAACTATTTATTTCCCATACTATATTTTTCTACTTTTCAAACGGTTACCTCGTTGGTAGGTGAATGAAGATTTTTCGCTTTCATTCATCATTTTATTTCAATAGAATCCAAGTCGTGAATAGAGCCTTACTATGAAATAAGAATTTAGGAGGCTTTTGGGGAAACAACCTTAATTTACAGAGATAAAAAGCCTTTAAAATACTTTAATATTTTAATAAGGAGTAAAGGCAAACCTTTTCTTTCCTTATTCAAACTATAAATTTAAGTTTATTAAAATAAATACCCGCTTCCCTGCTTTTAGCTATTAATACTGCAATAACTGCGCCTCCATCTGAATTAAAATTTAAATGCATCTTTTCGGTCTAATGTCTTTAAATAAGACTTAAAAATCGGGAGGGATTAATTAGGCCATTGGGTACATCTGAAATTAAGTCATCTACTCAATATAGGTTTTTTCGTATAGAGTTGCTAAAAGGGAGCTGCTTCTAACCAGAATCAAAGCATAATGTATTTTCCAGACATACTTGCAACACATGAAACATAGTTTTACGGTAATTCTTTTCTTCTTATCCGTTGTATTAGTTAAAGCCCAGGTATTTATTACCCCCGACACCATACAACCGGGAAACGGTACCCGGGAAGAACAGTTACGGCAAATTAAAGAACAAAAAAAACAGCTTCTTACTGATACGCCCGGGGCTCCTGAACCAACTAATGCAGGTATGCTGGACTCCACCATATATAATAAATATGGTGATCTAATAAACGATGACCCGATTTATAACAAACGCCAGCCCATCTGGAAACCAACTGTCCAGGTTTTGGGGGTTAATGCCTTATTTATGGGGTATAACCGATACATCGCCAAAGCCGATTATGGATATGTAGATTTTAATACATGGAAACACAATATAAAAGCCGGGCCGGAGTGGGATGTGGATGAATTTGGAATAAATTTTATTGGTCATCCTTACCAGGGCACGTTATACTTTAATGCCGCCAGGGCCCAGGGTTATAATTTCTGGCAGTCTTTACCCTTTGCTGCTTTTGGCAGCCTGACCTGGGAATATTTAGGCGAAAACACACTTCCCTCCTATAATGATTTAATATATACGCCCTTGAACGGAGTGGCGCTGGGAGAAATTTTATACCGGATAAGTTCCAATTTGCTCGACGACCGGACACGGGGCACCGAAAGAGTAATAAGAGAAATCTCGGCCGGCATCATAAACCCGGTGCGGGGCTTGAACCGTTTATTGCAAGGCAAAACGTTCCAGGTAACTAACAAGGAAGTTTATGAAAAAGAGCCGCTAAATATAACTTTGTTTGCTGGCCTCCACCGTTTGAACAATAACCAGGACGATGTTTTTGGTCCTGGCAGGAATAATGCCATGCTAAACGTACAACTGGACTATGGTAATCCTTTTGAAACCCGAAAACGAAAACCTTTTGATTTTTTCCGATTGCGAACTGAGTTTAGTTGGGGACAGGATACCATTGCCAGCAGAATAAATAACGTAACCGGCTACGGCATTCTGTTTGGCAAGAACCGCCAAATAGGTAAACTATCCTTACTTACCGGTGGATTCCAATACTATGACTATTGGAATACCCGAAATTTTGAATTAGGCACCTTAGGATTTGGTGCGGGTCTATTTACTAAATACCCCTTATCCAATCAAATAAACTTATATACGAACGGACATTTAGGCTTTACTCCTTTAGCCGGCAACAGTACCCGCTCGGCCCCAGATGAATTAGGATTGCGGAATTATGTTTTTGCTACCGGTTTCCAAGGTAAAATAGAAAGCACTTTAAGTTTAGGTAAATACGCCACAGCGGCCTTTGTATATTATCATTATTGGCTAAATAACTTTGAGGGGCTGGCGGGAAATAATTCAATTGGTATTGTCAGGCCCCGGGTTACGTTAAGGTTATTTAAAAACGTTAGCTTGGGTTATGAACATTTCGGTTATAGTACCAACCGGACCTTACGGGATTTTCCGGATCAACGCTCGGTTATAACGGAGCAAAAAATCTTTCTCCAGTTTTTTCATGAAGACCGCCAGCGAAGAGGTCGGTATCAATAACAATACTTTTCATGGCTTTACTTAAATAATTATTTTATTTATTATCAACTTTTTAAAAGCACCATACTGGCCGAATTTATGCAATACCTCAAACCTCCTAGTTTAGGTCCGTCGGGAAATACATGCCCTAAATGACCACTGCATACATTACATTGGACCTCTATTCTATTCATATTATAGGAGTTATCAAAAATATATTTGATGGCTCCTTTGGAAATAGGCTGGGTAAAGCTGGGCCATCCGGATATAGCATGGTATTTCTCCTTGGAATAAAACAAATAGTTACCGCATCCGGCACAAACATAAATACCCGGTTCATACAAACGGCAATAAGCATTCCGGTAAGGAGATTCTGTTTCTTTAAGCCGCAGAATCCGAAATTGATCGGGCAATAAAATCTGCTGCCATTGTTCCTCGGTTTTTTCAATCCGTTTTTCAGGTTCCGGATTACTGTATTTGGCATAAGCAATGATATCACCCCAGCGAAGCATAGTATTAAAATTTATAAAATTAATTTTTTAAAAATGCTAACCTTTGTAGTTATATAGCTACTCTTAGTAGCCAAATAAATTTATTTAATTTTTTTGATTGCACCTGTTTCTTCTTAAAGAAACACCTCCATATTAAATAATCGTATTACCAGGAGTACAATCTTTTTTAAACTTTAATTCTTTACTAATACACGCATGAAAGTAACAGGCAATATTACCCAAATAAAGAACAAGCGTAGTAACCAGCATAAGGACATAGAAATCCACGTAGATAAAATAGAATACATTACCCAAAGAAAGGACGGCCGGTATTATCAACCTTTTGACCTTACGGAAGAACTCGAAACGCCACTGGTTATTACCGGAGATTGCTTAGCCAGGACTGAAGCCCCAAATTCGGAAGAAGGAGAACTGGAATTTAAAGTGTATGATAAAATAGAAGAAGAATACGTACTAAACCCCCATAAGCAACTTTTATTATCTATGGTTTATGATTTTGATGAAGACGAAAACATTCTTACTTCCGTAATTTATTCGGTAACTATAGACAATGAAGAATTTAAAAACTTGGAAAATAAACTAACTAAAGAGAAAATTTTTAAAAACAGGGGTACTAAAAGGAGTTAACTAATAACAAGTATTACCGATTATAAATATCTAATACCGGCTAATTGAGCTAAACCAATCCCAAAGTTCAGTATAAACTAGACTTTAACTGTTTATTATCAGAAATTTAACTAAATTTTATATTTATTATATTAGTTTAAAATATCAGGCTTCAAAAAATAACTTTCTAATAAAATATTAGTAATATTAAATATATTTAAAATATGATTTGTATAGTTATTTTATTAGAGGATGCTTTCAAATGCAGATAATCTTTACGAAGATAGTATTGTTCAAATCTTTAATTATAAAGAACTCTCTATTCTTAAATTAGTTTTTAAGAAACAACCCGAACCAGAGCAATTTAGAAATGGGTATCTGCTGGCATTTGATGCAGTTTCCAGAAAAAATATAAAGTTTTGGGTCACCGATGCCAGCAATATTAAAACCATGTTACCTGACAACCAAAACTGGTTAATGCAAAACATGATGCCCTTTTTAAGCTCTAACAGAATTCAAAAGTTTGCAATTATTATTTCTCCGGAATGCTTTGTTATGACCAATCCTAATCGGGTGTATGAAAAAAATAACGAGGAAAGCAAAGCCAAACCAGTTGGTAAAATTAAAATCCACTTTGATGAAGAAGCCGCTTTAAATTGGATTTACCAGGAAGAAATGGCTGGTTAATTGCTTACCAGATTATTTACTACCTCTTCCTTTTCTATAAACAGGTAACATCTGGCCCTTCCTTTTACCTTAAACTCCGGTTAAAAGTCGCAATTATTAATAGAACAAGAAAAGGAATTTGATTCTTTTCGTATATCCTTAACTGGTATAGAAAATACCGGTTTAATATAGTTGTAACTATTACAGAAAGTTCATGCAAAGCTTAAGTTCGAAAATATATAAAAATGAGTTTGTAAGCACCTTTCAAGGCGATGAAAGTGGTGACTCTACCCCACGGCAGACACCGGGTGTATTTTATAGTAAAGTACTACCTACCCCCGTTAAAAAGGTTTCTTTGATAGGCTGGTCAGAAGAACTAGCCCAGGAACTGGAATTGGAAAAGCCCAGCGAGCAGAAAGATATTGACATTCTGGGTGGAAATTTTGTAGCAGAGACCATGGCGCCTTATGCCGCTTGTTACGCCGGGCACCAATTTGGGCATTGGGCAGGGCAGTTAGGCGATGGCCGGGCTATAACGTTAGCTGAACTGGAAACAACGGCCGGCAAAACCTGGGAAATGCAATTAAAAGGAGCTGGCCTAACGCCTTACTCCCGCCGGGCAGATGGACGGGCCGTACTCCGGTCTTCAGTGCGGGAATACCTGATGAGTGAAGCCATGCACTACCTCCGGGTACCCACAACCCGTGCCCTTAGCCTGGTTACTACCGGCGATATGGTGGTACGCGATATGTTGTATAATGGCAATCCACAGGAAGAACCAGGCGCTGTAGTTATGCGGATAGCACCAAGCTTTTTGCGTTTTGGCAACTTTGAAATTTTGGCCGCCCGGAAAGAACTAGAAAACCTTAGGAAACTGTCCGATTGGACAATTAACCGGTACTACCCCCACATCCAGGGCGAAGGCGAAGCTAAAATAATTGCCTGGTTTAGCGAGGTACTGGACCGAACAGCCACCATGATTGTGGAATGGTTACGGGTAGGTTTTGTGCACGGAGTAATGAATACTGATAATATGTCTATTCTGGGGCTTACCATTGATTATGGCCCTTACTCGTTCCTAGATAATTACGATCCTAAATTTACACCCAATACTACTGATTTACCTGGGCGACGCTATGCCTTTGGCAAACAATCGTCTATTGCCTACTGGAACCTGGGGTGCCTGGCCGGGGCATTAGCGCCTTTATTTTCAGGAACCGAAAAACTGGCAGAAGTATTGGACACTTTTGAAAGTAATTTTTATGGCAAATATTTTACCATGATGGGTAATAAATTAGGCTTGGATGAGGTAAAAGAAAAAGACATTACTTTTTTCACCAACCTGGAAAAGTTTCTTACTTCTTTTCAGCCCGATATGACTATTTTTTACCAACTTTTAATAGACCTGCCGCAGGAACTGAAAGACGAAGAAACAGTTATTACCCATTTCCAGGAAAGTTTTTACCAGGAGCTGGATGGTAATGGAAAAGAAAAGCTTTTTGCACTAATGAAGACATATTCGGAGCGTCTAAAAGAAAACACCTCTGCCCCTGAACAATCGAAAGAACAAATGCGCCAGCATAACCCGCGTTTTATATTGCGAAATTATTTACTGCATCAGGCCATTGAAGAACTGGAAAAGGGTGAGAATAAATTATTTCTGGAACTTCAGGAAGCTTTAAAAGCTCCTTATTCCCGGAATGCTGACAAGTTTTTTGCTAAAAGGCCGGGTTGGGCTAATAAAAAACCAGGTAGTTCCATGCTTTCCTGTAGTTCCTAATTAACCTGATCCTGGTTTATATTGATTTAAAAGTCCAGCATTTGAAAAATGTTATAATACAAAGAAGGTAAAATAAAAAAGAGGTGCTGTAAAAATTACAGCACCTCTTTTTTAAATATATAAAAATTAAATCCACCCTTTACGTTCACTAAAATGATTGCAGCCGAAATTGGCGCCGGTAATCATTTCAAAATCCTTGGGCTTATTGTCCACTAAACTAAATTCATGAACCAAAGGCAATACATATTCCGGTTCCATAGCATGCTGGCCGGTTAATTCATCACAAACACCAAAGGCATCAGTTGGTGCTTTTATTTTTTCGGTATCCTGGTTCCAATGACCACAATGATTGCATGTAGCTTCCATATCTATAAATATTTTAGTTCAACATCAAATAAAGTTGTGTATACTTCTTAAAGTAGATATCAGGTTTCAAAAACACGGCTGTTTATTAAACTGATATTTATAAAAATATTAATAACAAGCTGCTAAATGCAAAAAGAGGTTGCTCTCAGGCGAAAAGACTAGCCTTCATGGATTATGAAACTTCTTATTAATTCTGCATATTTAGGCAAAGAACCAATGTCCTTTTATTTATAAATCCACCCATGAATCGCAGAACGTTTAATAAAAAGTTAGTCCAATCAGCTGCCTTATTGAGTGTAGCTTCACCATTATATAGCTTTCAACCAGTTAATAAATCTGTTCGGTTAGGTGGCCCCGTCTTAGATAAATTTACCAATCCGGAAGAGTGGATTGCTATCTTAAAAAACCTTGGCTACCGGGCGGCATACAGTCCGGTAAAAGTTGGGGCCTCTTCTGCGGAAATTAAAGCTTATGAAAAGGCTGCTAAAAAAGAAAATATCATTATTTCAGAAGTTGGCGTCTGGAACAATCCAATTGACCCGGATAAAGAAAAAGCGAAAGCCGCCATTAAAAAGTGTGTTGATTCCCTGGCCTTAGCAGAAGCCATTGGTGCAAATTGCTGTGTTAATATCAGCGGTTCTAAAAACCCAGAAAAATGGGCAGGCCCACACCAGGATAACTTCAAAAAGGAGACTTTTGATGAAATAGTAGAGGTAACCCGAAATATTATAAAAGAAGTTAACCCTACCCGAACTTATTTTGTTTTGGAGGCCATGCCCTGGGCGTATCCCGATTCAGCAGATTCTTATGTGCGTCTGATAAAATCTATCAATCACAAACAGTTTGGCGTACACCTGGACCCCATGAACCTGATCATTAGTCCGCGTGATTTTTATAATAATGGCGCCCTTATTAAAGAAGCTTTCCAAAAGCTGGGACCAAATATCAGAAGCTGTCACGGCAAAGACATTATTTTAAAAGAAGATGTTTATACACCTCAATTGGTAGAGTGTCGGCCAGGTTTAGGCAAAATGGATTATAAAGTATTTTTAAGTGAATTGAGCAAATTAAAAGATGTGCCCTTAATGCTGGAACACCTTCCAACCAACGAAGAATACAAACAAGCTGCTAATTATGTAAGATCTATTGGCGAACAAGAAGGTATTCTACTCTAGATAATAACAAAAGGCTTACTAGCTATAAAAAGGGCTCCGAAAGACAAATGCTTTCGGAGCCCTTTTTGGTTAACATTTAACTGAATTTATTCCTGGTTTAAGTTTCTTTGTTTACCGCCAATTTGTCCTTGGTTTAGCCGGTAATTCAAAGTCAGGTTTATTTGTCTTCGGCGGGCCTGGCCTTCGCTATTGGTATAAAAGTCCCGGCCTAAATAGGTACCATCATTTTCCAGGATCCTTCCTCTAAAAACAGAACGGGTAATGCGCGTATTAAACAAGTCCAATACATTTAAAGTTAGGGTGCCTTTCCTATTTAAAATTTCTTTACTCAGGGCTAAATCAGCGTAATAAAGTGCTGCCCGGCTTCCCTGGGGCGTTTTTTGCGGCGCTTCGTAATTGGCTCTTATCTGAAAGTCCAGATTTTTAGGCAGGTTAAACCGGGATGTGTGGCGCATAAACCAGCTATAGGTATCGCTGCTGATATTTTGGGCTAAATTGCTTCCATCCGTAATAGCCCGGAAAAAATTTAAACTTAAATCAAGTTTCCACCATTCCTTTAAGGCATAATTTCCGGTAAACTCTGCACCAAAGGCATCTTCCGAGATTAAATTTTCCGGCCGCAGCCTGGCCACGGAAATTGAATCGCCCTGGTATTGAACGACCTCCACCCTCCGGATAGTGGCCATTTTATCTATAGTATGGCGGTAATACAAAGACGAGGAAATAGAACCTTTATCAAAGTATTTAATATGGCCTAAATCAAAAGCATTGGTATATTCGGGATTTAAATTAGGATTACCACCAGCAAAATTCCGACGATCGGTAAAGGTATAATATGGGCTCAAATCAAAATAAACCGGCCGCCTGATCCGACGACTGTAGCTTATTTGCAAAGCATTTTCTTTAGGTAAATTATAGGTAAAGTGAGCACTTGGAAACAGATTAGCATAATTTCTTGGATTTTGTTCGTTTGTTTTCCGCAGCGTTGTTTTTACATCGGTATACTCGCCCCGTAGACCAACCTGATAGGAATATTTTTTACTTTTATTTCCCCAGATACCATAAGCTGCATTTATATTTTCGTCGTAAATAAAATAGTTGGTAAATTCCGGAAGTAAGGTAAGGCCTCCTGCTGCATCCTCATCGCCCACCATGTAATCATTTACCATATTGCGGAAACTACTCCGGAAACCAGCTTCGAATTTACCGCCTTCCCCAACAGGTCGCACATAATCTAACTGGGTTAAATATTGTTTCTCGTACTCATCGTTTACCGAGCGTTGCAATACAGCTTTGGAAACATCCCGGTCTCCTCTCGGGCCAAAGGTGTTTTCTGTAAAAGTCTGGTTTGATTTTTCCCAGTAATCCAGGAAACGAAAATCCGCGTTTAATTCATGTCCTTTGCGGGAAAATGTTTTTTTGTAGCTCAAGGCGTATTCGGCATTTACCTCATCTTCATTTTCGTCCTGTTTCCGGTCGGTATATCGTTGCAACTCCTGGTTTGGTTTGTAGTCCTGGTAACGGATATCAGTTATGCGGTTTGCATCGCTTCTCCGGAACATATAGGATGCAGTTAAAATACTGGACTCTGAAAAGAAATAATCCATACCTCCCCGGATGTTATTATTAAAACCGGTTAAGGTGCCTTCGTTATTTTGCCTTAATATGGAAGTGACTTGATTATTTTTAGTAGTTTCCTGGTAAAGTGAGCTCCAACCTGGTGTAACCCGGTAAGCAAGTCCGTAGTTGACAAAGAAGTTTACTTTTCTGTGGCGGTAATTAATGTTAGCCGCTCCCCCATAATTTGTTGGCTGCCCCGTTATTACCTCAAAAGAGCCGTTTAAGCCATTTTTTTGTTCTTTCTTTAAAACTATATTAATAATGCCCGACATGCCTTCGGCTTCGTAACGGGCAGATGGATTAGTAATAATCTCAACTTTATCTATTAAACTACCTTGTAACTGTTGTAAACCCGCTCCACCTTTAAAACTAACTAACCCGGATGGTTTCCCATCAATTAAGATCCGAACGTTTTCACTTCCCCGTAATTTTACATTACCTTCTGCATCTACTGACACCGAAGGTACATTACTTAAAATTTCAGTAGCCGATCCGCCCGCATTAGATAAATCTGTTCCTACGTTAAATACTTTTTTGTCCAGCGACAACTCCATGGAGCTTTTCTGCCCCTGTACTACCACTTCATTTAAGGTAGTGGCGGCCGCGGCCTGTACTCTGAGAGTTCCTAAATTATGCGAAGGATTATCTTTAGTAAGATTAAAAACCGGTGATTTAAATGCTTTATAACCTATAAACTCAATTAATGCATAATACTGGCCCAATGGGGCATCCATTGCAAATTGCCCTGCTTCGTTGGTTATATTTCCAGTTAATAACTTATTATCCGTTGTTTTAAAAATACGAATAGTAGCATACCCCAACGGTGAATTATTCAGAGCATCTACTACTGTTCCGGATATGGCGGCTTTTTTGCTGTTTTGGGCCACTCCCTGTAAAGGATAAAGTAAGGTAAGAAACAGGCAAAAAGTAATAATTCTTGGTAAAGGTAAAAGTAGAAGCATAAATAAAACTAATGTAGTGGACGTAAGCCATTTAATATAAGCTAGCAAAATACAAATGGTTCTTAAGAAAAGCTAAACTTGGTTAACCAGCCCGCCGAATTTATTGCCTAAATGGTCGAATAAAGGGGTAGGCATTCCAAAAATTTCCGCTAATCCAAATAATATTTTGGAGTTTCAATAAGAAGTAAGATCTTAAAATAAAAAAGCCCGGCATAAACCGGGCCCATTTTTACCAAACAACCTATTAATTAACCGTTATTAGATCTTCTAAAACGGTTTTCTTTTTCACCTTCCCGGCCAAAACGGTTTCCGTGATTAGCCTGCATTTGCTTCCGTTGTTCTTCGAATTTCTGAAATTGCTTTTTGCTAACAATGCCTTTAAATTCTTTTTCCCAATCGGCACGCAGGCGTTTCATTTCTTCCTTTTTGTTTTCATTTCGGTTATTGTCATTATTGCTATATTGGCCGCGCATGCTTTCCATTTGCTGGGCATGTTTCAGGTTCAATGCCTGTAGTTTCTTCTTCTGGTTATTATTAAGGTCTAACTTTTGGCTCAGCATATCTGTGCGGCGGTTTGCATGTTCCTCCGGAGATAATTTTTCCCGGCGCTGGTGCTCCCGTCCCTGAATTCTACCTTCTTGGTTTCTTTCCCAACGTGCCTTGCCCTGATTATCAATTTTATTTCTTTTATCATTCTGCGGGGCATCCTGGGCAAATGTGGTTCCGGCTATTGCCAAACCAAACGCTAACATTGCTACAAACTTTTTCATTTTCTTTTATTTTAGGTGTTTAAAATTTTTAAAAGGATCAGGCTTATTTGCCCGAATTACTTACCTTATTTCAAAGCAAATGCCAGAAGTTATTTATTTTTTGATATGCGCTGGAAAGTGGCAGGTTTCTCGACCAATAGCAACTTTATATCGACCGTTGAGGTAAATGAATTGTTCTTTAAATTTTAAAATCAGCCACCTAAACCAACCATTTAAAAGAGAGCCTGAATTTATCACTGGAAAATAAAACTTTATTGTAAAGCATTAACTAAACCAAATGAGCACTTTTGCCGATAGAGTAATAGCATTTAATAAATCCCTACACTTTACCGGACCATTACCGCCAGGCATCCGCATCCTTAATCCCTTTCAGGAGGATCCAGCTATTATTCCTATTTATTCTGAATTTTACCAGAAATATTATCAGGATAACAACGCCAGGCATCTGATTTTAGGCATAAATCCTGGTAGGTTTGGCGGCGGCGTTACGGGTGTACCATTTACAGATTCTAAGCGGCTTAAGCGCGAGTGCCAGCTTGCCTATAGTGGAAAAGAAAGGCATGAACCTTCTTCGGTTTTTGTTTACGATGTTATAAATGCTTTTGGAGGCCCGGCAGCCTTTTATGCTAAGTTTTTTATTAACTCGGTTTGCCCATTAGGTTTTACCGCTATCGGTAAAAATGGAAATGAAATAAATTATAATTATTATGATAGCCGGGAGCTAACCCAAGCTGTAAATGATTTTATTGTTCAAAGTATTCGAAAGCAGCTTGATTTGAACATTAATACGGATGTTTGCTTTTGTTTTGGAACCGGTAAAAATGAAAAGTTTTTAAAACAACTTAATGCAAAACATAAGTTTTTTCAGCAGATAGTGGCATTGGAACATCCGCGGTTTATTATGCAATACAAAAACAAATCAAAATCGCTCTATATTGATAAATACCTTAACGCCTTTGAACAGGTTCTTTAAAGAAATTAAGTCTTTAAATTATTGGTAATTAAAATTTGCCTATCTTAAACTAATTATATTAATTACATGCTTTTTTAGTAAAAAGCTTCCTGGGCAAGTTGTTTATTGCCTAAAAAGGCCCAGCGTATTCCATTGCTATACTTCTGGTACACGTCAAACATTTCTTTGGTACTTACTTTATCTATCTTTTCCAACAATGTATCAGCTAGCTCCCATCCGCCCATTATTTCGGCTTCGCCTAAATATTCTACTAACCGGCTGGCGCTTTCCTGCCGGCGGTAGTAACTTCTCTTTACTGATTTTTTAAGTAAATCCAGTAACTCCTGCGAGATTTCATTTTTTTTCATACGGCCCACTTCCGTTGCCATAGCCAGTAAAGTAGGTTTTGGGTTAGAGGTGCTGGCGTAAATTGTAGAGTAAGCCATCTGATGCACCTTTACATCCGCCCCGGCTTCATAAGATAAATTCTGCCGGTTTCGAACCTCATTAAATATTCTGCCACTTAAAGCATTTATGGAAAGCAAATAGGCCGGAAAATCAGGATGGTTCATGCTGGGAGCATTAAAAACTCCGCAAAAATAGTTGGTAGCTAGTTCCCGGTGTTCGGTTACCAGTTGCTGATCCTGAAATACCGGACTTTTATAAACGTAAGGCTTATAAGGTAGTACTGGTAAATTTGCAAAAGACTCTTTTATTTTCTGTTCTAATTCTTCTTTTTTAAGATTACCGGCAATTACCAAAAACATCCGGTTCTTATTGAGCAGGTTTTGGTAATAATACTGCTTCAGGCTATCAGAAGTAAATTTTTGCAGCGTCTGTTCCGAACCTAATGGGTCGATGGCATAAGGTGTATTGGCAAAGGCCGCTTGTAAGGCCAACTGTTCCAGCCGTTCTTCCGGGTCAGCAACCTGGTTACGAATAGAAGCGATCATTCTTTCTTTTTCAATGATTAGTTGCCGGGCATCAAAGGTTGGATTTAAAATAGCACTGCTAAATAAGCTCCAACCCTGGCCAAAGAAATCTTTTACACAATTTACTTTGATACTCCCATAATCTAATGCTGACCCACCCGCTATTCTTATTCCAAATTCATCGGCCATATCCCGAAAAACTTCTTCCGGGTACTT
The DNA here is from genome assembly GCF_000473365.1 of Adhaeribacter aquaticus DSM 16391. Lineage (GTDB taxonomy): Bacteria > Bacteroidota > Bacteroidia > Cytophagales > Hymenobacteraceae > Adhaeribacter > Adhaeribacter aquaticus. Next base: position 3,721,350 of record NZ_KI421517.1, on the reverse strand, counting down.
TTGGGTACCACACCTGGTAGCAGCATAAAGGGCTAGGTTTTCTAAACCAGCCTGGCCAGGTTTTAAATTTGTAACGCCACCCCGGTAAAACATATTCATACTGATGGTTTCTTTCTGGGTAGGCTGAAAAATCACTTTTAACCCATTAACAGTAAAAGAAGTGGTTTCCTGTTGAGCAAAAAGAGACAGTGCAGCTAAGTAAAAAACCAGAATTAAAAAGAATTGCTTCATAAAATATTTACCTGTAACAGGCGCTGGGTTAATTTTCTTTATGGATTAATTTAAAAGGAACCGAATAAAAATTAATCTGCCTTGAAAAAAGTAGTTGGTTTTACCTGCTGGCTCATTTCTTTATTTATAAGGAGCCCCGCTACGTAAGGTTTATTTTTTATGTATTTCCGAACATAATTTTGCAGATCGGCTTTGGTTACTTTATTCAGGTTTTCCTGGTAAGAGGTATAATAATCAATGGAGGCGGATGCCCACCAAAAAGTAAGCGTATGGGCATATTCAGGGGTTATTTCATTTCGCTCAACCTGCTCGGTGGCCAACAATCGTTTGGCCCTTTCTATCTGCTTTTCCGAAAAATAATCGTCGGCATCCCAAAGTGCTAATTGCTTTTTCATCTCAGCTAAACATTCCTGAATCCGAGACGGATTAGGCGTTACGGTAAAACTGATCGGCCCCACGTACTTTTGAGTATAATAATTTACACCCACACTTAATGCCAGACCCGAGGCTTCCAACGCTTCGCTTAGTTTAGAAGCTTTTTGATTTAAGATAAATGAAAAAACATCAGCGGCATAGGTAGCCGCTACATCGTTTCGGGTATCTGGCCCGTGCCAGCTAAACTGAATAACCGGTACCTGGGCTATATTAGATTCTACTACAAAATAATTGGTTTTAGTAAGCGGTTTGAATTCGGGTATGGGCCACTTCTTAAAAGGATCAAATTTGGAAGGTACCCAGGAGGTAAAGATCCTTTCCACCTCCTGAAATGCTTCCTGGTGCTTAACATCCCCGGCAACTACTAAAATGGAATTATTAGGCCAGTAATATTTATTTTTGATAGTTTCCATTTTATCCGGCGTTGCCGACAAAATAATGGCATGGTTGCCAATCACATTCTTACGGGAAAACAAATCGCCCCACAACTGGTGATCAATGGCATCCTTCAAAGCAAAATAAGGATTGGATTCGTGCCGCTGAAACTCCGCATCCACAATTTCATTTTCCTGCCGCATGTCTTCTTTCCTAAACCGCGGATACCGGATAGCCGAATTCATAAATTCCAGCCCTCCCTTTAAATTTTCCTTGGGCAGGGTAAAGTAATAATTTACCAATTCTTCCCGGGTAGTACCGTTATAACTAATATCCAGCTTATTTACCTGGTTGTTATACTCAGCATGAGTAGGATAATATTTATTCGTCTTAAAAAACAGGTGCTCGTAAAGGTGACTTAATCCATTAAATTCCGGAGGTTCCGTAAAAGAGCCATTCTTAACTCCAATTTCAATGGTTACCATTGGTATGGTATGATCTTCCACTACCAAAACTTCCAAGCCGTTAGGAAGCTTTTGAAAAAACATGTTTTCGGGCAGCTGCATCTGGGCCTGGGCCACACCAAAAACCAGTAATAAAATAAAACTAAATAGATATTTCTTTTTCAAATAAGTAAAGGGCAGCATCTAAGACAACAGAATTATTTTAGTTTATGAAATTAGAGGTTAAAGCTTTATTTAACAATATTCTCTTCAAATTAAACAGGGAAAAAATTTACTTTAAGCAAGAATAGGTAAAGAACTGCCTCCGGTATACCAGTAAACGATTACCAGTCCGAAAAATTACCGGCAACATCTATTTATAACATCAGCCTGCTGAGCAAATTGGGAAAGCAAAACCTCTTTTTCGGCTAATTCAAAATCGGCAAAATCAAAACCTGGTGCTACGGTACACCCAACCAAGGCAAAAGTAGTACCGGGTGCCGGCTCTGCCGCAAACCAAGCTCCAGCCGGCACTACAAACTGAAACACCTCTCCTTTCTCCAAATTGTTTCCTAATTGCACCCTGCTATACGTACCATTGAGTTCCAGCACATGTACATACAAAGCACCTCCGGCATAAAAGTGCCAGCATTCATCACTCTTTATTCGATGAAAGGCAGAAAAATCTTTTTGCTCCAGCAGGTAATAAATAGCAGTAGAAAAACTTCGGTCCCCTTTAAAACGGGCAGGTAGCCCGAAGACAGGAATATTTTCCGGTGCTTTATAGGTTTCTTTGTAATAGCCTCCTTCCGGATGCGCTATCATCTGTAACTGCTCTATATAATAAGCAGCTTTTTTTGCGGACATAAATTGTTCTTTATTTAGAACGGTAAATTATAAAACAATAAAGCACAAAGAATAAACTTTGTGCTTTATTGCTGTTGAGGAAAAGGTAATTACTTTCTACCTACTTTTTTAATGCAGCAATTACGCCGCCGAATTTCCGGTTCAAACTATCCTGGGCAATAATAACGTCTTCTTCGTTGCGCATTAAATGCCGGATGGGAGCATAAGAAAATAAATAAAGATACCCATTGTCAAGTTTAACAACGTATTCCGACACAGCTATTTTCCGGCCCCGGCTAACTGATCTTTTTTGCAGAAAAGGCAAACCTTCTGTCTGGCGGTCTACAAAACCCTGATTTTTGATTTTTTCAGTATCTATAGAAGAATATAAACTACCCACGGCTTCGTAAGGGGTCCGGTCCGGTTTATCTACACTACGGGCATAGAATAATACTTTATCGGCTGGCTTTATATCCATTTTTTTAGCGTAACGGTTATAAGTTCGCCGGGTAAAGCCGGTTAAATCATCCTTTTCCATGTCATATACATATTCCCCCGGAAAAGTTAAATTTAGTTTCAGATTATCGTTATTATAATGGCTGCTCTTGGTTACGTTAGGTGGCGAAGTAGTACAACCCAAAAAAGTAACCACAGCAGCAAAAAGGGTAAGTCCAAAAGGAATTGGTTTCATAATTTTATATTAGTGTTTAGAACAAAATTTAAAGATGCCTCTATCTTAACCAACGGTTTTACCAGGAATGAATCTTAACAAAGTTCTCCTGCTATTCCATTTGCGGTTTTAAACCTGCATCTCTGGAAGTATACTGAAATGGTATAAAAAAGATAACTAACCAGAAACAGGTATTACAACCTATTAAATTTAGCCTCCTGATTCTTCACTCTAATACATAAAAAAACAAAAGAGGCACCATAACCTGGTGCCTCTTTTGTTTTTTTCACTTATTCAGTTTACATTTTATTTACCTAGTTCCTGATAGCGTTTCATGGCTTCCACAAAATAATAGTCACCGTAGGTAAGCGGCACATCTATTTCAGATTGTTTTGGGAAATGCCCCACTCCATGTTTCAGAATAAAACCTCCATTTGTCCCTAAAGAGGCCTTATACTTCGGCATCGACAAAGTACGTAACATCGTCTCGGCATCAGCTATATATTTTGCTCCCGTTGTTTTATCTACGTATCCACTTAATTCTATTAATGCTGAGGCGGTAATAGAAGCAGCGGAAGCATCGCGTAACGACTTAGGAATATTAGGGGCATTAAAATCCCAGTAAGGAACTTTATCTTTTGGCAAATTCGGGTGGTTCAGGTAAAAGCCTGCAATATTATTAGCCTGCTCTAAATACTTGGCATCTTTGGTTTCGCGGTACATAACTACATACCCGTATAACCCCCAGGCTTGCCCACGCGCCCAGGCCGATTCATCGGCATAGCCCTGAGCGGTTTTCTTTTCCTTTACTGCTCCGGTTTCAGGATTGTAGTTGATTACGTGGTAAGAGCTATAATCCGGACGGAAATGGTTTTTCATGGTGGTATTGGCATGGGTAAGCGCAATATCCCGGAAGGTAGGATCGCCGGATACTTTAGAAGCCCAGAATAATAATTCCAGGTTCATCATGTTATCAATAATAACAATAAAATCCTGCTTTTCTGAATCCCAGGAACGAATGGTACCGGTAGTAGGCGAAAAGCGGGTAGCTAAAGAGCGGGCACTGTTCAGCATTATTTCTTTGTACTCTGGTTTAGGAGCAATTCTGTTGGCATTACCAAAACTGCAGAACATCATAAACCCTAAATCATGGGTACCTTTGTTATATTGTTCTTTGGCCAATGGCTTCATTATCCGGAGCGCTTCGTTATAAAGCGACTGGTCTTTGGTTTTTTCAAACAGGTAAAGCAACGTGCCCGGGTAAAAACCACTACACCACCAGTCAGAGCCGCTGGTTACAAGCTTATTGGTTTTAGCATCGTAAGAGCGGGGAAATTCGTCGCCGGAGATACCTTTCATCAGGACTTTGTATTGGGCGGCGGCATCTTTATAATTTTTATTAAAAGTTTGGACTAAGTCTGCTTTAGGTTTAAAGGCTGGTTTGGTTTGAGCCTGAACGCCTCCTGCCAGTACTGAACAAACCAAAAGTGTAGTTGCTAAAAAGCTTCTTCTATTCATATTATAGGTAAGTGATGGAAATTTATTTTAATAAATCAGATTATTTTAATTTCTAAAGGCGACACAATTCTTTTAGCAAAATTAGCTAAATATTGGTCCCATTCTTCTTTGGTCTTAAACTGGGCACTTTTAACCCAGGCAAACCCGGCGTAATACACTACTTTTTTATTTTTAACATTACTCATTACGAGCAAATGACTTTGTTCTTTGGCTTTGCTACGGTGGTCTTTAAAACTTTTTACCAGGGCCGGATTTATAACAATGGCAGTACCTAAATAGGAGTCATCCATGGGTTCCCAGTACCGGAACCAGCCCGATTTGGAATCAACTTTCACTTCTCCTTTCTGGTCGTGCAGGGTAATTCCAATGGTACAATTAGGTAAAGGCTTACTGCTTATTAATTCTTCTTCAAAACGAGTAAGGTTACTTCCTAAGTCTAAACTAATCCGTTTTTTTTCCTGTATAGTGCGTCCATTGGCACTCCAGGGAGCATAGGAAAGTTCAAAAACTGTCCGAATAGGTCCTACCGCAATAGTTTTATAACCTGTAAAGTTTTTAGATACATATAAAGAGTCATTTTCCCAGACACCAATCCCACCAATACCGCGACTTAAACCAACATGGTACGGATCGTATCCCTCACCGGTATCTTTGTGATAAGCTCCATTCTGTTCCTGATTATTGCGGTACCATTTATTTATAATAGGATAGCTCACCCGTTTCAGCCAGGCATCCATCCCACTGGTTAAGGTTCCTCCGGGTTTGCCCGATTCAGTTAATTGCTGGGCTACCGGTCCGTAGGTTCGAAAGGCAACCCGGTCATTTTCCCAGGTATAATCATCGGTTCGTTCCGGCACAAAACGAGAATAAGTGGTTAGTTCGCTTTTAGGACGCTGGCTGGCACCATTAGGTGCACCGCTAATGATAAACCTTTGTTCCTGGTTAGCCTTTATCGAAGTCTGGAAAATAATTTCATCCATGACACCATCGAGATTATTATCAATGGTCTGGCTTACCAAAATTTTGTTGGTGGCGGCATTTTTAATGAAAAGATTATCTGCTTCAAACTTAGCTACCAGCCCCTTTACCACGCTTACCGGTATACTAATGGTCTCAGCCTGCCGGTCGAGGTTTAATTTGTTTTTGACAGCAATGGTTCTGGATAAACCTGCATATTGAAAAGAACTTAAACAAAAAGCCAGTAATAAACTACTACCTGCTTTAAAAGCTCTCTTTTTCGTAAAGTATTTCATGAAAGGCTAAACCACTAATTTATAAATTGAACGAAAGTTCAAGTTACAAAATGCCGAGGTAAGTTTAAAATGATATTAACCCCAATTATTAATCACATACAATTAAAGGTTTGAGACAATGGGACCTTTTAAATATTTGGAAAATAAAATTAGTTAAAAGGAAAAAGTACAGACAATAAAAAAGCAGCCCGTAAGCTGCTCTTTAATATTTTCTTTAGTTACGACCAAAGCTCGGATCGCCGGGCTTTTTCATAATCTAGATAGTCGGGAATCAGCATATTTTCTACTTCGTACTCCCGTACATCATTTACTAATTCCTTGTATTCGTTCGCTTCAGGGGTTTTTGGATCTGCATCGTAAATGGTGTTAATCCTTTTCAATGCATACTCATAATCTTGATCTGTTTGAATTTTCATATCAGCCTGTTTTATGAGGTTGTATTAACGAATTGTTAAGATATTGGTTTATATTTTTTTCATGAATTTTAAATATAAAAAATCTTCTTAATATATGAAAGTCAGAATATTGCATTTATTTAAATAATCTTTACCAACTGCCAATTTTGTCTAATTTTAAGATTACATTCAGCACGTTATAATTTAAATTGCAGAGTTAAATAATAGCCTCTAGGGTCAGAAGGTATTATACCGGGTCCTGGGTAGCCATCGGCTCTGCGGGTAAAATACTTGGCATTAGCCAGGTTATTTATACTGCCATATAAGGTAAACCACTTCCACTGGTAACTGGCACTAAAGTCCATTACCTGATAAGCAGGTACGGCCCCGTCTACGGCCGTTGGGGTAAATTCGGCGTTGGTAGCATCGGAGTATTGCTTGGCCACATAGGAATATTGATAGGTAAGATTAAACCGATTATTACCATACGAAACGCCACTCCGGAAAAGAACCGGTGGCACAAATTCCACTAATTTATCTTTTATGGCCGTTTCTTTTGTTTTGATATAACGAGCATCAATTACCGCAAAATTGGTATAAACCGACAGCTTATAACGGCTATTGCCATGGGTGATAGCTTTCAATAAGTCAGCCTCCACCAAACTTTCAAAACCAATGTTCCGGCTGTCGGCTACGTTGGTACGCAACCTATACACCATGTTGTCTTTATCTTTAGTAAAAATGGAGCCAATCCGGTCATTATACCTTAAATAAAAAACGCTTAAGTCGTAGAAAAGCCAATCATTCATTTTTCCTCTTAAACCGCCATCAGCCGTATAACCCGTTTCATCCTTTAATAATGAATCTACCCGGGCATTGGCATTTACTACTCTTAAATCATTAAAATTGATAGAACGATAATTTTGCGAAATATTAGCATACAACTCTACACTTTTGGCCAGATCGTAAGAAGTACCGATGCCAAATAAAGCGAAAGAACGGTTATTCTCTTTATTTTCATTTACCTTAACATCGGGTACAAACCGCATTGGCTGGAAAAAATAACCATTAGCTCTCGTGGATATGTATTCGACCCGGGCTCCTGGTGTTACACTCCATTTATCTGAAAGTTGAAAAATGTTTTCTACAAAACCCGCTATGTTATTTCCCGGAAAACTATAGCTGGAACGGCTTGGTTCTTCCGATAAAAATTTAAACTGAGGCCCCTTACCGGCATCGGCATCTCCCTGGTTGCGGAGCGTTAATCCTTTATAAACCCGTACTCCAGTCAGAAAAGTACTAGGCAACTTTTTTATTAAATCATAACGGTGTAGCAAACGTATTTCAGATCCATAATTGTCGTAGTTATCCGATAATAAATCACGGGGCCCTCCAGGATCGGGCCGATTTATATAATTTAAAATACCTAAGGCTTCGCGACTAGCCTGTAAGTTATAACTCCGCCAATTAAGCTTGGTCCGGTCACTGAAACGGTAATCTAAAGATACGCTAGCTAAATTCCAGTTCACCCGGAACCAATTCCGCTCCCTTACCGATTGTGCCGGGTCAGCTGCAAAATCAGCATCGGTTAAACCTCCGGGCTGCTGGGCCAGGTAGTGCATATAGGTATATTCTCCGGTAATTTTAAGCTTATTGGTAAAGTCATAATCCAGGTGCACATAAGCTGCATTTTGATCGAAGTGGCTATTAGGCCGCCAGCTGTCGCCTTTTTTATATTGGTAGTAAGCGTAATAATTTAACTTTTTAACCGTACCTCCTACACTGTTAAAAGAATTTAAAAAACCAAATGAACCAGTAGTTTGCCGGCTAACCAAACTAAACGGTTTATTAACCGGGCCTTTTTTTAACTGGAAGTTGATAAGTCCGCCAAATTGGGTACCATATTGTAAACTAGCTGCGCCCCGTACAATCTCAATTTTTTCAACGGCTTCGGTAGGTGGAGTATAATAACTTTCCGGGTATCCCAAGGCATCGGCACTGATATCGTAGCCATTTTGGCGCGTATTAAAATTAGAAACCCGACTAGGGTTTAGTCCTCGCCCCCCTATTCCTAACTGCAGTCCCCCGCCATCGTATTCCCAAATATTTAACCCGGCAATCCGGCTATACACCTGCCTCGAATTATTGGTAGCCAAATTCGCATTAATGTTGCCCATATTAATTACTTCAGTTTTTTTGCCGGCATAAATAGCCATGCCTTCTACCTGTCGTAAACTACCAGCTACTTGTTTATTTACATCCGTAATAGTTACTTCCCTTAACTGCGCATTAGCCGAAGTCAAGTTAATAGTGAGCTCCTGATCCTGGTTCTCCAGGTTTACCCGCTGCCGGTATTCTTGGGCACCTATATAAGTTACAGAAATAATGTAGCTTCCACTTTTTAAAGCAGTAAACTGAAAATAACCATTCCCCTGGCTGTTGGTTTTAAGATTACGCGGCTGTAAAGTAATGGAGGCTCCTTCCGTGGGAACGCCCTCTAAAAGAATGGTGCCATTTACTCGCAGCTGTTGGGCTTGGCTTATTAAGGCAATAAAAAATAAAAAAACAAAGGCAAAATACTTCATGTAAACTACTGTTCAGTTTTTATATAAGGCAACACCCACGTATAGTGTTTCCACCCTACTACTTGTTTAGCTAAGTTGACGGTAGAATCTAAGTACAACCGCGAACGCTCGCCATTTAAGGACACATAACTCTCTGCATAAACAGCAGGTTCTTTTAGGCCCCGCCCGGCATAAACAGCCGCCAGGTGGTGCGCATACCTAATCATCATATCCGGTTGGGTACTCATCATTTTTTCCTGTAAAGGGGTAAGAAATTCCCGGTTATTTATTTCATAGGTTTTTCCGGTAGCTGGCTCCTTAATATAGAAGTAAGCAATTCCAGATTTCTCCATGAGCATTACCCGCCAGGAAAACCGGAAACCTTCTTCGTTCCAAAACAAATGGCCAGGGTATAGCAAATAACGGAAAGGAATAATAACCTGTAAAATAAAGTAAAGGCTAAAAACCGTTAAGAAAAACTTTTGGGTTATTGGCCTTAGGGAGTAAACTTTAAAATTTGCTTCCGTTATAAATGGGGAAAAGATTGGCTCTAAACTTTTAAATATGCCGGCATGAAAATTTGAGCTAAAGAAAATAAAGCTGGAAACAATCATGATGTAAGGAAACATGCCTATACCGGGGAAGAACACCGCCGTGGCTAAATGGAAAGCTAACACAAAAAAGTAAGCTACTGGCCTTGTTTTTCGGTTTATCAGGAAAAAGGCAATTCCTAAATCGTATATAGCCCCAAACCAACTAAAAAAATACGCTACCCAAGGTTCATATAAAAAAGGACCAATTAAGGGTAAATGGGTTTTGGCAGGTAACCAGATTCTCAAAGGCATGGCATTCAAAAGCCAGTCTGGGTGCAGTTTGGCAATTCCGGCAAAAAAATAAACCATTCCCAGCTGTAACCGGATAAGGCCAACAGTCCAAAGTGGAACTTGCTCTCTCCTTATTCGCGGAAAGAAAACTACATCCAATGCCCAATACCGGTTGGCCGGTAACCATATCAGCAAAAAACTAATCAGGCTAACAAAATAATAGTGATTTAAATAATTGGTGCTATCAATAAGCTCTACGTAGGTAAACGTAAGAAAAAACAGAACAGCAGCAGGCCGGTAAAATAACCCCAGCAAAATAAGCAGGGAAGAAATGGCCATTATTGTAAACAACAAATGCATCCCGGTATAACCTAAGGGATGCACCCATTCAAAACCCAGATAAGTAAAATAGAAAGAAGGCTCTACGTATAATTCCGTAATCCAGCCATTAAGCCAGAACCGGATTATGCTTGCTAACATCATCCCTCCAAATAAAATCCGGAAGGTAATGAGGGGCGCAATGTGGATTGGCCTTTGTAACCAGTCCCACCAGCCCGGCAGCCCGTTCTCTCTCCTGTTACTGTTAGTCACCGTCACTGTCCTGGTAAGTTATGCGAACACCGGTAGCTGAGGCCACATCCGTTTTAACATAAGTTAACAAAGTTTGAATTTGCCGATAAGCTGCATCTACTAACTCTTTGTTGTTGGTAAAAGCATTAGACATTGGATCCGGTATAGCTTTTAATTGATCAATGGCAGTATCAAATTGCTTTATGACATCAGAATTTAACTGGTCCTTTTTCAAGGCAACTAAATAATCTGAAATTCCTTTGCCGCTGTTATTTCCTGTATATGCTTTTTTTAAACTGTTTAAATTCTCAACCGCCAGGGCTCCTGAAATACCAGCATAATATCCTTCACTTTTATCGGCAAACACGGTACCTCCTGACATTTTACCAAAAGGCCAACCAATGCGCGGACCTTTAAGCTGATCTAATTCAAAGGCAAATTGGTTAACCAAATATCCAATAGGGCTACCCACATCGGTACGGGTATTAGTCACAAACTGGGTTCTATAATTAGAGTTCCACTCCGTAGCTACAGTATTAACTAAGGATTTACTCCGGTTAATTACATCTTGAATGTATTTTTTCCGGTTGTTATTAGTTGCTTCAGTTAAACGCTGAATTGCATTAGGCGAAAACAGCAAATAATCCAGAGCCGGGAAACCTTGCTGATCCAGGACGGAGGTTTGGGCAAAATTGTAAGTCCCGCTATTGATATTATTTTCAATGGCAGTGGTATTAGCCGGGAAGGTATTTAAGAAGTTGCTTAAAAGAACTGTTTCAGCTGGACCTACTTGGTACACAGAAACGCGTTGAAACTGTAGGTAAGCCTCTTTGAATATAGGCTTTAAGGTTTGTTGGTTAGCCGTTGTAGGAGCATTTAAAAAAGCATTAACGGCAGTCTCCAAAGTTTGTAGTTGCCCTTGTAAATTAGTATAACCCGGAATAATAAGGTTATCAGCGTAGTTGGTTAGCATGGCCGTTTTGTCAAATCCATTATCAGGAGTTGGATCAGGCTTATCGTTTCCATCGCAGGCTAAAACTAAAAATACAATGCTTGTTATTAAAGTTATAAAGCCTTTTTTTCCTGTTAAATTCATGATTTGTAGAAGTTAAGTTTTTTTTTATTCTAGTTGAAGACTGCCATTCTAGCTTCTTAAAAACCCTATACTTATTTTTAATACCAAACTCCCGGGTATATTATATACCGGGAGTCTGCTAAAAAACTAGGTTTGGTCAGGATCTTATAAATTATAAGTTGTCTTCAGGATAGTTTGTGCTTCTTTCAGTTTGGTAAAGTTTGGATCATTAACCAAAGTGTAGTAGTTGGATGAAAGAATATCTATCAGTTTTTGTAAATTAGCATCAGTTAGTTTACTTCCTGGCGCGCGGTATTTTAAGGCAAGCACAAAACCATATCCTTCAGATAAAGCATGAAACTGTGTTCCTAAATTACCTACACTGGAAGAGGCTTGTGGAATGGTAACATAAGATAAAGCTGAAATAGCTGCTAATTTTTCCCATGTATCCTGAATTGTTTTAACCTGCTCGTCACGTACTTTATAATCCTTAACACCTATAGCAGCACGGCCTTTCCGGAAAGCTTCAAATAAAACACCTCCTGCTTTTATAGGACGGCCTCTTTCTCTTAAATAACCACCCCACAATAAAGGGCGATTTACTTCAGTACTCGCATAAACTTTAGCAGAATCATAATCAACTGGTATTCCCAAATAACCAAAAGCTTCATCCCATTTGGTTTGCATAGCAGTTGCGCCCTCCGTTACAGTTGTATTGTTTTCATTGCCAATATTTTTCATGATGCTCATGGCTTCTTTAAACAAAAGACTACCCATCATGCCTTTGGCCACCGCCTGGTTGTATTCTAAGCCCTGCGGGCCAACTAATATTTTACCAGTTCCCCGAGGAATAAACCCTGCCGTACCATTAGTAGCCGGTATATCCTTAGAGCTGCTATAAGCTACGTGTTTATTAATAAAATCCTGGAAAACGGGTACATCAGCTGTTTTAGCTGAAAGTTTAAATCCAGAAGTATTTAATGCCGCATTTGTGAAAGGAGCATTCGTATTATTAAAAAGATTATTAGCCTTAGTCTGATCCAAAACTGTGGAGGTACCAGAACCTAAATAAGAATTTAGCTCAACCGCCATTTGCACCTGGCTAGCACCAGCGTTTATACCAGGACTTGAAAAGGCATAGCTAGCTGGAACCGTATAGGCAGGAATTTGATTTTCATCATCCTCTTTACAAGAGGAGAAGCCTGCCAAAGCGGCCAGACCTAAAACAACAAAATTTTTGTTTTTGATTATGGTAAAATTAAACATAGTTTATGTGTTTTATTTAGACTAATTTTAAATAATGCACAAAACTAGAACGGAATTATATACAAGGCAAGTCTTATTTAGAAATATTTTAAATAAACTTTTAGGTATAATATAGTTTACTAAAAATTAGGAGCAACACCTTTTGTTTAGGTTGGAGTAGTTTATCTCTAATAACCTAGAGAGCTCAAAATGATCTTATAAAATTGTCTTTTATCCTTTGAATTTAGTTTAAACACCTCTCTGAGTTAGAATGGCCAGTACAATACCCTTTCCCTTTTTTAAAAAGTAATAGGTTATATAATAAACTATTTACCACCATTTTCATACTTTCTGCAAGAGTAACTTCTTTAAAATTTGGGAAATCTTTTACAGGCAAATGTTAGCTATTATAAAATTATATACCATTTAATATATATTACATAGTTAAAATGAAGTTTAATGCTGTCAAACTTTAATTTTATTATCTGATCTAGTTGGTTAACAGGAAGTTTTCATTTATATTTCAAATAACAAGTACATAATTATTGATGAAGTTTAATTTTTATGGCTGGTATTTTAATTTATAAGGACAGATTATTTTGATTAGATAAATAGGTTGTATAAATAATAAATTTAAAGTAGCATAAATGACCACCACCACCACCATAAAAACCATTTGCCCGCCAGAGGTTTACTCTGCATTAAAAAACACTTATAAACAACTAAAGTTTATTCAAGTAAACATAGCCAATAAAATAATTCCTCATTATTTAGATATAAGGAAAGAGTTTAACAATTATCAAGCGCAGGATAAGAATACAGTAGTTCCAGCTAAATTTAATTGTTTAACCCAGACGCCGCTTTGTGATATCATGAAAATGCAGGGTTCTGACAAAGCACTTTACCAGGGAGAAGGCAAACACAATTATACTACTTTTTACAACGAAGCTTTTGCACCACTTTCTAAAAAGCCAATCCGATTTTTTGAACTTGGGTTAGGGACTAATAATCCAGACATAAAAGCAAATATGGGAAGTGCCGGTCGACCTGGGGCTTCACTTAGAGGCTGGAAAAAGTTTTTCCCATTAGCTAATATTTTTGGAGCCGATATTGACTCTTCCATTTTGTTTGAAGAAGATAGAATAAAAACTTTTTATTGTGATCAAACAGATAGTAGTATAATAAAAAGAATGTGGGATCAACCTGAATTGCAGGAGGACTTTGATGTTATTATTGATGATGGCTTGCATGAATATTTTGCTAACATAATTTTTTTCCAGAATTCCATTCATAAATTAAAGGTAGGTGGCATTTATATAATCGAAGATATATTAAGAACAGAATTAACCAATTGGGAACATACCATAGAAAATTACGCTAAAGAATATCCTAATCTTAGATTTACCGTTTTAAAAATTCCCAATGTTTTTAATACCTGGGATAATAATCTTATTGTGGTAGAGAGGATATTTTAAGGCAAGGAGGACAAAACACTTTCTCCTAAAATCATTATTGGATTTTCAAATCTATGTATTTTAGGGTTGCTTACCTTTTAACGGTGATTTTGTAAACTATAAGATTGTTCTTTTTAATCCTGGCTAAAAAGAACAATCTTATAAGTGTTTTTATATTCAGCCAACCGGATAATTTGAAATGGCTCAACCCGTCCGGAAAAGTTTCGTATATTGTACATTAAAGTTTTCCATTGTTATTACAAAAGGCGTTACAAAGAATAACGCCTTTTGTATTTTCCCACTTGAGCTACCTGTAAATATTCATAAAAGGCATGAAAATGCCACTCTCACAAAAATTACTTTGATGAATATATTTTTTAGTGGTTGATTATAGCTACCCTCCCCCCTGCCACTCTTATTTGCCTTTCAAAAACCTTTTATTTAATTAAAAATATAAAAACTGCTTTTACTACTATACCTATCTTTCAAGTCCAGTTCAAAAAGAAGCGGCTAATCTTCATTTATCACTTCTCTCCTACCTAGAAACACCAATTACCGGTAAAAATATATTCAGGGGATAAAAAAATTATTAACTTCCGGTTTATAACCAAACTAAACCTAATGAACCGTATTAGAATTATTCTACTTCTTTTTGTATTACAATTTTTCGTTGCTTTTAGCACCATGGCCCAAAAGCAATTTAAAGTTTTATTAGTGACTACCACCAAAGGATGGCATCATGAGTCTTTGCATTCTGGCGTATTAGCCGTGCAACAATTAGGCGTTCGCAATTTCTTTGATGTGGTATTATTGGAAGACCCCAACGGATTTACGGATAAATTTTTACAGCAATTTCAGGCTGTTATTTTCTTGAATACTTCCGGCGACATTTTGGATAATAATCAGCAAAAGGTAATGGAAAAATTTATTCAATCTGGAAAAGGATTTGTTGGCATTCATAGTGCCTCGGACACCGAGTACGATTGGGATTGGTACACCAAGCTGGTAGGAAGAATGTTTCATATCCACCCAGCCGTACAAACAGCGAAAATGAAAGTGCTGGATCCAAAGTTTCCTGGCTTACAGGATTTTACTAATGATAAATTATGGACAGAAGAAGTTTATGAATTTGGCCCGGAAAAAATTTCTGGACTTAACTACATTTTAGGAGTAGATGAATCTACTTATAACCCTAAAGCAGATTGGGGACCAAGAGGCAAAGGGGAAGGAATGGGAAAATTACATCCGCTGGCCTGGTACCATAATTATGATGGAGGGCGTGCTTTTTATACAGCTTTAGGCCACTTACCTACTAATTTCCATGATCCAGCATTTCTAAACCACTTATACGCAGGTATATTATGGGCGGCTACAGGTAAAAAATAGCCGACTTTTTTAAGAGCATTTTCAGTCAGGCATTTTTACCTGGTGGAGATGCTCTTTTTTTTCAACAATATTTATTAGTCAGACTAACTCCTAAGAAATTCCAATAACAGCTTTTCAATTCATTATACTAACCAATAAATAGTTTAGGGAACATAAAAGCTTTATTCTTCCAAAATCCTGATTACTTTACAAGGGTTTCCTGCCGCAAAAACACCTGCAGGTATATCTTTGGTAACTACACTTCCGGCCCCAATTACCGTACGATCACCAATGGTAACGCCCGGACAAATAACCACACTACCTCCAACCCACACATCTTCCCCAATAACTATAGGTTTAGCATATTCTAACCCTGAAGCCCGTTCTTTATAATTCATGGGATGCATGGCGGTGTAAAGCTGTACGTTTGGTCCAAACAACGTCCTGCTGCCAATGGAAACTTCCATTACATCCAATACTACGCAGTTAAAATTAAAGAATACTTTGTCTCCAATTTTAATATTATACCCGTAATCGCAGTAAAAAGGAGGCTGTAACCATAAACCTTCTCCAGCATCAGGAATCAAGTCCTTAAGAATTTGTGCTCTTTTTTCTGCCTCGTCTTCCCGCGATTCATTTAAGGCTTTTAATAGTAACCTGGCTTTTACCCTATCCTCAGAAAGTTGTTTATCAAGCGCATCGTATAACTCCCCCGCCAGCATTTTTTCTTTTTCGGTTTTCATAAAGACTTATTTAGCACCAGGGCTACTGTTTATCTAAAATTCTTAGTTTAAAGCCGCAATATTTTAAAAGGTAAAATATGCCACGAGGGAGAGTAAAAGTTTAAATTTTATACCTTCAAAAAATTAGTACCCTACTTATAAACACCTTTTAAAATTCAAACACCTGTTTACAGCGTACTAATACAATTTGGCCATTTTGCCGGCCCGGTTCAAACTTTGGGAAAAGGTTAATTAAACGTAAGGCTTCTTCATCTAACCCATAACCTAATTTTCCAATTACTTCTGGGTCCAGTATACTTCCATCCAGATCTACTACAAATTGCACCACCACCTGCCCGTGAATGTTAGCAGCTTTGGCCTCTGGCGTATAGGTTACATTCTGTCGTAAGAATTTTGCTAATTTTCGCTCACCGCCTGGAAATTGCGGCATTTGTTCAACCCACGAAAAAATTGGCTTTCCGTCCGAAACAGACACTAACATCATTGGTTTAACTGGGCTATCCGGATCTTTCTCTATTTTAATTAATTGAGCCATTAGGCTCAAGGGAAACAGAAAAAAGAAAAAAAGGATTGTTTTCATGAGTAACTTAATTTTTAGCAATAGCAGCCTCCAGTTCTTTGAGGTAGGTTCTAAAAGCTTCATTTAGCTTTTGAAAACGCCGGTCCCTAAACTTTTTACCAATGGTAATACTGGTTGCTTCATCTTCTATTGGGACTAAGATAGGAGGTGCAAATTTGTTATCATACAAGAGGTAATTTATATCTGTTAATTTATATTGGATTTTTTCTTGCTGATAGGTGAGTGTAATGAAGAAAGAATACTTTTTTTTATTAACTTCTGTGGTGTCTTTGGCCATGAATATACCAGTTTCCGTCTCCTCATTGCCTTCTCCAGCTGCATTAGCTGCCCAAGTTCTGGCCCGATTTAAGAATTCCATTTTATTTACTCCCGGTGTTTCTATAAAACCCTGATAAATAACTTTGCCAAACCTGTTTGCCGGAAAATTTTGCAAACCTTTGTATTCTTGTTTTTGAGCAAACGTTAAAAAAGGGAATAGTAAGAAAACAATCATTAAGCCTTTCATATTCAGAATACTAATTTAGTTCGTAAATTAGTTATAGCAAAAGCAAAATCAAAATTTAACTTTAAAAAGTACAATAAAGGCTTAATTGTTTTTTGTTGCTTAAAGATTTCCTTTAATTAACTCCGATTTCGTGCAATTATAAGGGTCTAATTTATCGGATGCAGAAATGCGTTTTAAAGTTTAAATTCTTAAGATATGGAAAACCTAGACTAGAAAAGAACATTGCTTTATACTTTTTAAAGATTGTATTTAAAAAGTATTGAATGAAAATAAGATTAACTTTCGAAAATAGGAATCTAAACCTTTCTTAAGGGCTCCCGAAGTGCTGTGGTTATATTCCGGCGTTATAAAGACATATGCATCAAACGAAGCAATTCTTTCCGACCTCCTTTTGATATGTTCATGGGCGTAATTATTCTACAATGAAATACATTGGTTTTTATAAGTCGCCAAATACTTCCTAAATCTATCTTTACACTAAAGGGTCAGTTTCGGCAGGAGCAGTTAGTTCCGTTTCTGTTTCCGAAACTATTCTGCCTAAATCGGTCAGGATGCTCCCGACATCCCGCAACGTAGCGAGGGATGTAATGTTATACAGGTTGTTCAGGCAATTAGCTTGTTCAAGAACTGCTAATTCAATGGCTTTTTTCAGGCTATGTTGTACCTCCTCTGATTCTTCTACTGCCGCCTGTCCAAAAATTTCAACGCACCTGGCAGTAGCGGCCATGGCCAATTCCAGTTGCTGTACAAATGGCTCTTCTAGTTGGTAGGCATGCTTAAGCTGGATATCCGCTATACTCCTCCGGATGCCCCTAAGCTGAATGGTAATGCTTTCCAGCTGATGGATACTATTGGCCAGGTGAGCAAGCCTTTTTCGTTTGTGCGTGAGCAGAGGGTTATACTTAAGACTTTGCCTGGCCAGGCTCAAGGCTTTCCGACATTCTTCTGCTTCTTCTATCAAAGCCTCTACTTCCGGACGGCCAGTGGTATTTTTAAGCCCAATATCCTCTAACAAAACTATCAAGCTTTGTAAGGTAGCTGCTGCCTGGCTGCTGAAAATTTTAATGTGTTGCTCAACGGCCGGTATTGCATTTTGTGGTATAATTAACGCATTTATTAAAACAGCAATGGTAGAACCCAGTATAGTTTCAATTATTCTTTCGTACGCATACCCTTGGTTGGTTTGGCCAAAAGCAAGCACCAATAAAGAACTAATGGCCACCTGAGATATAATTTGCTGATTCATTCGGAGCGCCTTTGCAATAGACATCCCAATCAGGATAATAAAGAATATGGAGTAGGCATTTACCTGGAACCAATGCCCCAATAACATACTTAACAAAACCCCCACAATAATGCCTATTATTCGCTGATAAGCTTTTTCTACCGAATCGGCCACTGTAACCTGGACAGTAATAATGGCGGCTACCGCGGCAAAAAACGGATATTCAGAATGAATAAATTTGGTAGCCAATAACCACGACAGGGCTGCGGCAAAAGCAGTTTTTACAATTTGTAAGGTAAGGCCAATCTTATTTAATAACTGAAGTAGCTTACTCACCGGGTATCCTCCCTCTGCTTATACCTTTTTTTATATTTATACTGTTATATAAAAATAAAGGTATTACTGATTCAGAAATTGCGAAATATTGGCTGCAATCTTCTCCATTAATAAGGTTCTGGATTCCATACTGGCCCAGGCAATATGTGGCGTTAAAATCAATTTCTCCTGATCTTTAACCTGAAGCAAAGGGTTATTTGCTCGGATAGGTTCTTTTTCAAAAACATCTATGGCCGCACCACCTATCAAACCTTCGTCGATAGCCCTGGCTAAATCTGCTTCGATTATAATTCCGCCCCTACCGGCATTTAAAAGTAAAGCAGTATTTTTCATAAGTTTTAATCGCTCATAAGTAATCAGGTTAGCCGTAAACTGATTTAAAGGAGCATGAATAGAAACAATATCAGAGGTACGCAAAAATTCCTCTAATTCCAGTCTTAAATAAGGTTGCTGATTATTCTGACCGGAAGCAGAAAAATAAACTACTTCAGCTCCAAATGCTGCTGCAATGCTGGCTACTTGTCTGCCAATATTACCCAGTCCAATAACACCAAAACGTTTACCATTTATTTCCCAAAAATTTCTACCTAAATGGGTAAAAATATCACTTTGAGAATACTCACCCTGTTTAACATAATTATTAAAATAAGAGATATTATTCAGCAATTGCAACAATAAAGCAAAGGTTACCTGCGCTACACTTGCTGTAGAATAATCTACAGCATTTAAAACTGGGATACCTCTTTCCTCCGCAGCCGCTTTATCTATATTATTAGTTCCAGTAGCCGCTACACATATCAGCTTTAAATCCGGAGCCTCCTGAATATGCTCCCGGTTAAGAACTACTTTATTAGATATCAAAATATTTGCTTCTTTTATTCGGTTAGCTGTTTGCTCGGGTGTGGTGGTTTTATAATAAGTAACCTTTCCAAATTGTTCCAGTAAGTGTAGGTTAGGCACTTCCCCCATTGTTTTGGTATCCAGGAAAACGATGTTCATATAAGCTTTTTTAGGTGAGTGTATCATCAGGGAAACTTACTTCTAAGTTAGCTAACATACCAAAATATTAGTAGCCTTACAACCTACGAAATATTAATATTATCTAATACTATTTAAGTAAGGGGAAAAGTAATTTATAAAAGCTTATACCGCTGCAGGATTTGTCTGCTAAAAGCTAATCCTGTACCGGTTATAGAAGTGTCTTTAATTAGAAATGAGGATTTAATAATTTACTGAAGCAATTTATCTATATCGTTTAGGTTGCCAAACAAAACTAAAATATCGTCTGGCTCAAAAACAGTACTAGGACTTACTACACCAATGGCAAATGGCTTATTATGGGCTTTACCAAATATATTTTTACCTTCTTTTTCCCGTATTATGGTCACTACGTTTACGTTGTATTTTTTCCTGAAATTGGCCGCTTCTATGGTTTGCCCCACATACCGAGGCGGTACCCTGGCTTCAATTATGTTATAATCTTCTGTAATATCAAATGAATCAATATAACCCCGCATATCAAGGCTTTTAGCTAGCCTTTCGGCAAATTCCTGTTCCGGTAAAATAATGCGGTCCACTCCAATAGCTTCCAGAACAGTTTTGTGCAACGGTGAAATAGCCCGGCCAATCAATTTATTTACTTTTAATTGTTTAAAATTAGCTACTGCCATAACCGAGGCTCCAAAATCTTCTCCAATCCCCACCAGCACAATATCGGTATCGGCAAGAGGTAAGGTACCTAAAGCCTGAATATCTTTGGCATCCATGCAAACAGTATGCGTTATCTCATCTTTGTACATGTTTACTTTAGTCATGTCATTATCTATTGCAATAACTTCATGGCCCATTTCGGTTAATTTTTTTGATAGAGAAGAACCAAAATAACCTAATCCAATAATAATAAACCGCATTTGTTTAACTTTACTTTAAGTGATGATAATACTTTCGGCTGGGTACCGGTAACTCATAGATTTTACCCTGGTAACCATTCCTGCAATCAGGGTAAAAGTACCTATTCTGCCCAAAAACATAGTAATAATAACGACCAATCTACTCATAGGACTTAATTCGGCCGTAATTCCTAAACTTAAACCAACAGTACTATAAGCCGAGAAAGCCTCAAAAGCTACTTTAATAACCTGTTGCTCCGGGTTAAAATACAGAATAAAGAAAGTAGCCAAACCAATAACCAGGAAAGACAGCAACATAACGGCAAAGGCCTGCCGCACCGATTTTGATTTTATTTCCCGTCTGTAAACTTCCAGTCTTTCTTTCCCGCGGGCTATGGCAAAAACATTTAAAACGGCTACGGCAAACGTAGTAGTTTTAATACCGCCGCCAGTAGAGGCCGGTGATCCGCCAATCCACATTAAAAGCAGGTAGATAAGAATAGTAGGCACCGTTAACTGAGCCATATTTACGGTATTGAAGCCGGCAGTACGAGGAGTAACAGAACCAAATAAAGCCGAGACTACTTTACCTACCCCGGTATGCTCGCGCAACGTACTGTTTGCCTCCGTCATGAAATACAGAATAGCCCCTACCAGAATAAGCAGGCCCGTGGTAACTAATACAATTTTGGTGTGTACGGTTAATAAATGAGAAGTATGGCGATAAGGCTCCCGATAAAGTACTTTCCGCTGCCAATTCAGCAAGAACTGTTTTATAACCCGAATAATATTGGTAATTACAGGAAAACCAAGTCCACCAAAAATTATTAACCCAATTATAATAAGTTGAAATAAATAAGCAAAACGGAAATTGAAATCATATAACCCATCTGTTAAGGTTGAAAATCCGGCATTACAAAAAGCAGAAACGGAATGAAAGACAGAAAATCCTACCCGGTCCCTAATGTCCGGTATGGCTTCCGGACTTATACTTAAGAAAACGAATAAAGCGCCGGTAGCTTCTATAAGTAAGGTAATTTTAATAATGTTTACCAAGGTATGCATGGTTTGGCCCAGGTTTTCTTCGTTAACCAGGTTCTGAAAAAATAACTGGCTCTGGAAGGTGGACCTTTTCTGAAAAAATAGCCCAAGAAAACTGGTAAATGTCATTATACCCAATCCTCCTAATTGAATCAGGATTAAAATAATTACCTTACCAAAAGTGGTAAAGTAGGTAGCTGTATCAACTACTATTAACCCGGTAACACAAACAGCACTAGCCGCAGTAAATAAGGCATCCAGAGAAGAAATACCGCCAACTGTGGCCCGTGGCAACATTAATAATCCCGTACCCAAAAATATCAGCAAAATAAAACTACCAATAAACAGCAAGGTGGGGCTAAACTTGGTTTGGTACAAAAAGGCTGATCTGCGGGAAAGCTCAATCAGAAAAATATAGAATATAATGCCAGTAGTAAGAATATTGTGCCGTAAATAGGCGGCTCCCAAGGTACTGGCTGCCGGCAGAATATGAGAAAATAGTTGTGAAACAAAACCTGCCGTTAACCAAAGCACAACAATTACTTCTCCAATAAACCAACCTTTTCTTATACTGGCCCTGTTTATTAAAAAAAGCCGGACTAATAAAACAACCAGGATGCCTAAGGTATAATAATCATAAAAAGCGCTGAAAAAAGGTTTATTTTCCGGGTCATGCACAAAACCCACATCAAAAAAAACGAAAGCCAGCCCACCTAAGCTAAGGTAGAATAAGATATTATGAATATAATGTAATAAGCGGGACCGGTTTTCCTCGAGGTAGTTTAAACTTTTACCTTTGTTGAATCTCTTAAGCATTTAGTAAAAAATAAGGCCTAATCATATATTAACCCAACATTAATATAGTTGCCTGGTCGCAAAAGTATATATACATAAGTAATATTCCTTTCTTAGCCCTATATAACTTTTGAACTCATTCCTTTACATACTATTCCCCAACGGATAAACAAAACGCCAAGACCATTTTTGAGCCTTGGTGTTTTGTTTGTTAACTCCCAGTAAAAAGCTTAAATACGGAATTTATAAGCTCAATTAATAGCTTAAAATTTTCAAATTTACCATTTTATATTCTTTTCAATAAAACCTATCAAACTATCGCCCATTGCTTTTTGCTCTTCTACTCTCGGATGGCCGGGAGTATTTTTATAAGGGAAAAAGTGGGTATACATTTTTTTATCATTCAGGCGGGCAACCGCACTTGTAATGTACCCCGGCCATGGTGCCCCTTCCTTCGTCGCATCCATGTTACCCAGTGCACATATAATATGGGCCTGTGGGTATTTTTCCCGAAGGGCTTTTACAAACTGGTAATAAGCAGTTACAATGGTTTCTTCTTCGGGTCCTTTGCTGCCAAAACGGGCTTTAAACTGTTCGTGCTCGGGCCGGTTTACCAGCCAGGAATCGTTCTGAAACAAATTTACAACTACTATATCGGGCGTATACTGCGCAAAATCCCACTTGCTTTGCGGATCCTGCGGGTCGATGCGATCATACATTTCGGGCATCGTTAAAGGAAACCAGCTAACCGTAATGCCGATTCCACTTTTAGCTATGTAATTCGCTTCGGCATTAAAATGCCGGGCAGTTAAAGCAGCATAGGATAAATAGTTATTCTCAAACTGACCAGCACCCGAATCATTACCGCTGTAATCCAAAGCCCCATAGCCACAGGTTATGGAATTGCCATAGAACTCTATCTTTCTTTTTTTAGCCGGAGGGGCTGCTAATAACTTAGTGCCCTTATCTAACTCCAAACCATAAAACCAGGCGCGGCCTTTATCCCATTCGGTAATCTTGTAAATCTCTAAAGTATGGTTACCTGGTTTTAAATTACTGGCAAGCATATAAAACTTTTTAGCTGTATCAGGATTAATTTTAACTATGTCTTTGCCATCGATAATAATATTATAAAAATTATCGCGGGTGTTATGTTGCATTAAAGCTTTTAACCCAGTGCCTTTAAAATTAACTTTAATAGAAGTACCCGACCAGTAAAGCTCAGCGGCTTTATTTTCTTTTGTCCCTATCCGGCCTTCGTACCTAATGTTAGTGCTTTTATGACTGATAAAATTTTTGGTTTGGGCCTTGGTTTGGCTTAAAAATAATAGCAGAAAAAATATTTGTAGAATGAAAGAATTAAAACGCATTAACTAAGTTTTTATATAAATTAAAGCTTGAATAAAACATTATAAACACCTGATTTTTACAAAGAAACTCCCCTCTTCCAAGGAATAAAATCATCTTGTCCGTGGCGAACCGCAGCTACTTCTATTTCCCCGCTAGCCACCCCAATTACATATTCCAAAATACGTTCCCCAACTTCCTCAATGGTTTCCTCACCCTCTATAATAGTACCGGTATTTACATCCATAATATCACGCATCCTATTAAACAACTTGCTGTTTGTGGCAACCTTTACTACAGGTGCAATGGGGTTACCGGTAGGCGTACCTAAACCGGTAGTAAACAAAACCACATTAGCTCCGGAGGCTACTTCAGCGGTAGTAGATTCCACATCGTTACCCGGCGTACACAATAAGTTTAAACCAGGACTGGTTACTTTTTCCGGGTAATCCAGTACAGCCGTAACCGGGGAGGTTCCTCCTTTTTTAGCCGCTCCCGCCGATTTTATAGCATCTGTTATCAAGCCATCTTTTATATTACCTGGCGATGGATTCATATCAAAACCCGATCCCACGGCTTGCGCCCGTTGGCTATAACTTTGCATTAATTGCGAAAACCGTTCTGCATTTTGAGTATCTACACACCGGTCACTCAGTTCCTGCTCTACCCCGCATAACTCCGGAAATTCCGATAATATTACGGAGCCACCTAAGGCTACTAATAAATCGGAAGTATAACCAATAGCCGGGTTAGCTGATATTCCGGAGAAGCCATCGGAACCACCACATTCCAGGCCAATACATAATTTACTTAGTGGCGCTGGCTGGCGTTCGATCTGATTAGCTAAAATCAACCCCGCAAAAGTTTGTTTTATGGCTTCCGATAAAAGCGCTGATTCTTTACCAATAGTTTGCTGGTCCAGGATGAACAAAGGTTTATCAAAGGCAGCAGATCGTTTTTTAATTTCGTCCTGCAGCATACTAACCTGAGCATTCTGGCACCCTAAACTAAGTACCGTTGCGCCGGCCACGTTAGGATGGGTAATATAACCAGCTAATAAACCGCAAAGTGCTTGGGCATCCTGTCTGGTTCCACCACAGCCACCTTCGTGCGTCAGGAATTTAATGCCATCTACGTTCGGAAATAAGCGACTTGTTTTGGGTTCGCTGTAGTTTACCTGCAGATCAATTTGTAATATTTCTTCGACACTTTTTCCGGCTTTATACAGGTCTACCAATTGCTTAGCCTGCGTTTGGTATACCTGGTTGCGTCCGTATCCCAGATCATTCACCAATGCCTCCTGTAGTACTTCCAGATTCCGGTTTTCGCAAAATACCATGGGTAATACCAGCCAGTAATTTGCGGTACCCACACTCCCGTCGGAGCGCTGGAAACCCATAAAAGTTCTATTTTCCCATTTAGAAACATCTGGCTTTACCCAATCCGTTTTGCGCTCCCGGATTGTAAAGGTATTGGCCGCATGTTTTACATTTGCTGTAGAAATCAAGCCACCGGCTATTATTTCGCTTTGAGTTTTTCCTACCAAAACGCCATACATGAATACCTCCGAACCTCCTGGCAAATCTACAGCGGCAAATTTATGTTTAGCTGGTATGGCTTCTTTTACTAAATATTCTTCCTCCCCTAACCTAACGGTTTGCCCGGCGCATAAATCCGTTAAGGCAACCAGTACATTGTCCTGGGGATGAATTTTTACAATTTGATTTTTCATTTTATAATGTACTATTTCTACTTATTTACTTTTCCTGTATTTAAACCCTTACTTTTGAGCCCAATATTTAAAATATAACCAGCCCGGCAATTTAGAATAACCTGATCAAATTTTATATGTTTTATATAATTAGCCAATTACTTTTCCTGTCTTCATAGCCGCTATTACTAATTCAACATCTTCCCCAGTAGCATTACAACTGCTCATTACGTTTGCTACCCGTTTATGAAACTTCGGATAATTAAAACCAAAATTTCCTTTTACTACTCGATGATGATAAAGCAGCCTCCAGATGCTAAATTTCGAAACGATATATTTTTATCTCCTGAAATTGAACTGGCTTAGTCGGATTAAACTAAAATTTTCATGGGCTGCTTTTCTTGCTAATCAAGATTCAAAAAAACAGTACTGCTATTTAAAATTTGCTACGCGGAATACCCAGGCATGATTACAGGGAATAGTAGCCGGATTAAGCTCCGGTGCTGTAATGGTGAGTGTATTATTTTTTAAATCGTATTTTACTTCCTTATTAGTTCCCAACATATTTACCTTACCGGCTTGACTAATGCCAGGTACTGCAATGGAATTTTCCGGCCATTTGGTGCAGATAACATACAAATCGTTTCCTTTCACGGTATAATAAACAGTTTGATCTTTCCTGTTCTTGGGCCTTTTGTCCCAGGCTGTGGTTCCGTAAATGGCGGCCCCATTTACTTTCAGCCAGGCCCCCATATCCAGCAATCGTTCCTGCATAATTACCGGAATCAGACCATCCGCTTTAGGACCAATATTAAGCAATAAATTACCGCCATTGCTTACCTTATCAATCAGCAAATCTATTAGCTGTTTAGAGGTAAAATAATGGTCGGTAGTTTCGAAGCGGTTGTACCCGTACGAAGTTCCAATACCCCGGCTCTCTTCCCACGGGTGGGTAGCTTTATCCCCAAAACCCAATTTATCTCCTACTAAGTCGTACTCAGTAGTATAGTAATCGCCGTGTTTACTCCGGGTTTCTTTGCCCCAACGGTCATTGACCACTACAGTCTGCTTCACCGGCGATTCGTTGTAAAGCCAGGCTAAAAATTTTTCACTTTTAAATTGGTTACTAGCATAATCCCACTCCCCATCCGAAAAAATCACCTCCGGCTTATAAGCCATTACCAGCTCTTTCATTTGGGGCAGCATATGCTCCTCTACCCATTGGTTAATGGTGGCGGTTTTGTAAAGGGGATGATTCCATTCCAGCAAAGAATAATAAAAGCCCATACGCAAGCCTTTTTTTCGGACGGCTTCCGTTAAATCACCTGCCAGGTCGCGGTGGGCTCCTATGGCTACACTGTTCCACCGCGGGCTAAAGGCGCTGGGCCAAAGGGAAAATCCATCGTGGTGTTTAGAAGTAAGGACTACGTATTTGGCACCCGCTTTCTGAAACAAATCGGCCCAGGCATCGGGATTAAAATATTCGGCCTTAAACTGCGGGGCAAAATCCTGGTAAGTAAAGTTCTCGCCGAAATAACGGTTATGGTGGTCGGTGAATAATTTATTTTTTTGCAATAAGCGGTTCTCGTAATGCTCAGCGTATTTTTCGTAAACGCCCTCTACTTCATTTACCGGGGCATAGGCCGGTACGGAATAAGGCCCCCAATGAATAAAAATACCAAATTTAGCATCTGTCCACCAGGTAGGCGTTTCCCGCTTATCCAACGATTCCCATTTGGGTTTATAAGTTTGCGCTTCTACTTTGATTAAACTTAAATTCAGTAGCAGACCCAATACCAGAAGCTTTTTCATACAAAATAGTTTGTGTTTTTAAGCGTTGGCCAAAGCCCGGTCTAAATGTACATATCCCCCGTCCACATACAACAATTGTCCGGTAGTATGGCTCGACCTTTCAGATAATAAGAAAACAGCCGTATTGGCAATTTCCTCAGCGGTAGTCATCCGGTTTTCCAGCGGAATCTTAGCGGTTATCTCGGCCAGTTTTTCTTCCGGGTTAGCTAATGTCTTTATCCAGCTTTCATATAAGGGTGTCCAGCATTCGGCCACTACAATGGCATTTACCCGAATCCCATATTTTAAAAGCTCCACGGCCCACTCCCGGGTTAGGGCATTGCGCCCGCCGTTCGCAGCGGCGTACCCCGAAGTTCCGCCCTGGCCGGTATCTGCAACTTTAGAAGTAATATTTACAATAGCTCCTTTTGATGCTTTCAGGGCTGGCAAGGCATGATGAGCCATCAGGTAATAATGCACTACATTTTTATGCAGGGAAGCCATAAAATCATTGTAATTACCCTGCTCTAAACCTACTCCATCGTTTACGCCGGCATTATTCACCAGGCCATCAATCCGGCCAAACTGATCCAGCACCTCCTTTACTGCTTTTTCGGATGCCTCAGGTTGGGTTAATTCGGCTACTACCTGGTAGGCGCGGCCTCCGCTGGTTTCTATCGCGGCTACTGTTTTTAGGTTATCATCTTCGCTTCTGCCAACTATAACCGGAATAGCTCCTTCAGCTGCTAATACTTTTACAATGCCTTCGCCAATTCCTTTAGCACCACCGGTTACAATTATTATTTTATCTTTTAATCCTAAATTCATGTTGTATTTTTTAAGCGAGGTTATAAAAAGCCGTTGCATTGCCGCCAAAAAATAAGGCTTGATCGTGCTGGCTAAAAGCAGCAAAATATTCCTGTACAATTCCCAGCGTTTCAGCATAGGTGGCCGCAACCAGGCAAACCGGCCAATCCGATCCATATAAAATACGGTTGGTACCAAAAGCATTTACTACGGTATCCAGGTAAGGCCGGAAATCTTCTTTTTTCCACTGCTTCCAATCTGCTTCTGTTACCAAACCTGATATTTTACAGGACACATTTTCAAAAGCTGCTATTGCCTCCATATCCTGCTTCCAGGGAGTAATATTTCGATCTTTTATATAGGGCTTAGCCAGGTGATCGATTACAAAGCGTTGCTCAGGGAAGGTTGCTACAAACTCCTTTATGTAGGGCAGCTGGTCCGGGTAAACCAGAATGTCATAGGTATACCCAAACTGATTTAATTTAGAGATTCCCTGCATAAACTTTGGGTTTAACATAACCGCACGATCCACCTCACTTTGAAGGACATACCTAAAACCTTTCAGTTTTTTAAATTGGCTTAATTCTGTTAATCGTTCCTCAACATCGTCTCCCCAAAAGTTTACCCAACCTACTACCCCTTTTATAAATTCATGCTGCTCGGCATTAGCTAACTGAAATTTATTTTCCTCTTCTGACTGGTCTGACTGTACCGTAACACAGCCGTCAAAACCATGAGCCTCGAGAATGGGTTGTAATTCAGCGGGTAAAAAATCCCGCTGAATTACAACCATTTCTTCATTTATCCAGGAATCTCTTACCGGATTAAAATACCAGAAATGCTGGTGAGCATCAATTTTTAGCATAAGCTATTACCCGTTGTTTGGCCGAACCTAAACCATCTATGCCTAACTCTACCACATCGCCTGGTTTTAAATAAACCGGCGGATCAAAGCCCAGACCAACTCCAGCCGGCGTACCCGTTGAAATAACATCACCCGGTAACAAAGTCATAAACTGGCTTAAATAATGCACCAGGAAGGGCACGTTAAAAATTAAGTTAGCTGTGGTACCGTTCTGCATGGCGTGGTCATTTACATTAAGCCACAGGCGCAGGTTATTTACGTCAGCTATTTCGTCTTTTGTAGCTAGAAAAGGCCCTATCGGCGCAAAGGTATCGCAGCCTTTACCTTTATCCCAGGTGCCATTCCGCTCCAGCTGAAACTCCCGTTCTGAAACATCATTGTGCAAACAATAGCCTGCTACATAATCCATGGCTTCGTCTTCCCCAACGTAGGAAGCCTTTTTACCTATAACTACAGCCAACTCCACTTCCCAATCAGTTTTAGTGGAGTTCTTTGGGATCATGATATCATCGTTCGGACCCACCAGAGCAGAAGTGGATTTCATGAAAATTATCGGTTCGGTAGGTGTTTTAGCACCAGTTTCTTTAGCATGATCAGCATAGTTTAATCCAATACACACTATTTTTGAGGGGCGGGCAAACGGGCTTCCTAACCGGGTTCCTTCCGGTACAGTTGGTAACTTATCCTTATTTTGACCCACAAACTGCTGCAACCGGTTAAGGCCATCGTTTTCAAAAAACTGTTCAGTGTAGTCTTCTCCAAATGCTGATGTATCGTAAGAAACATCATTAATAATTACTCCTGTTTTTTCTTTATTCAATTCACCAAACCGAATTAATTTCATAGCTTTTTTTAATTAATTTTATTTAAAGTTAAATATTATAATAACTAATACTTTTCACTGATTAACAAGGCGTAAAAATTACGACTTAGAAATTTTTTAAGTATTAAGCGTTACAAATCCGCCGTCTATTTTATAATCATTACCGGTAATAAAAGAAGCTTCTTCGGAGCATAGATAGAGTACCAGTTTAGAAATTTCATCAGGTTTTGCCATCCTGCCTATGGGTTGCGTTTTCGATAATTTCTCAAACATTTCAGCTTCACGACCCGGATAATTTTTAGCTATAAACCCATCTACAAAAGGCGTATGTACCCTACCCGGAGCAATTGAATTACACCGGATATTATCTTTCAGATAATCTTTGGCTACGGATAAGGTCATGGAGGTAACGGCACCCTTGGTCATGGTATAGGCAAACCGGTCCGGAATACCCACCGTGGCGGCCACCGAACCCACATTTAAAATAACACCCCCACCCTGGTTCTGCATCAGCGGTATAGCAGCATATAAACTATTATACACCCCTTTTACATTTACCTGGTAAACCCGGTCAAAATCTTCTTCGGTGGTGGTATGGGCCTGCCCAATATGCGGAATACCAGCACTATTTACCAGAATATCAATTTTGCCAATTCCTTGATATAATTCTATTACCTGTTTCTGGTTTGTTACATCGCAAGGCAGGGCAAATGCTGCTCCTCCAAATTCTTTAATCTCTGCTATGGTTTGCGCAATATTATCGGCATTAATATCCAAAACATGCACTGTAGCGCCCTGGCGCGCAAAAGTTAAGGAAATAGCTTTGCCAATACCACTTGCACCGCCCGTTACTACGGCAGATTTACCTGTTAAATCAAACATAGATTATAAAGCTTCTTTAAGTTTGTAGATTATAATTCAAATATTTTATTCATTAACACCCACTTTTGGCCAGCCGGAGTCCCCGGAATGGCCTGTTGGTATTGCCACATTAGTTCTTCCCACTCCTGTACTTTTGGATTAGCCTTATCCAAAGCAGTTTTCTTATCAAACGTAAAGGCATCATCGGTTTCCATTATCATAAAAAGCCGGTTCTGGAAGCGGTATATTTCCATATTCAGGATACCTGCCTCCATGATACTTCTTTTAATTTCAGGCCATACATTCCCATGCCAGAATTCATACTCAGCTATTAATTCAGCATCATCTTTCAGGTCGAGGGCTAAACAAAATTTTTGCATAATTAATGAGCGGCGACTAAGGTTAACTCTTTTACTTTTAAATTCCGGCTGGCAAAATATAAAACTACTAAAAAACAAGCGGCAGGCACCAGGTAGGCAATCTGGATATTACTACGATCAGAAATATTACCCATGATAAAAGGAAAAACTGCTCCGCCCACTATGGCCATAATTACCAGAGAAGATCCTAATTTGGTTTTTGAACCTAGGCCCCGAATGCTAAGGGAAAAAATTGTAGGAAACATAATAGACATAAAAAATTCAACACCAACTAAAGCATAAACGGCCATTTCCCCAGATAAAACTACTGCCAGAATAGTCAGCAATATATTAACAATGCTATAAATAGCCAGTAGCTTTGCCGGAGAAATAAATTTCATAAAAAAAGTACCCAGAAAACGTCCTACCATAAAACCTAATAAGGCTCCCGACAAAAGAAAAGCAGCCGCTTTTTCTTCAAAACCTGCTACTTGTCCGGCAAAACGAATAAAAAAACTACTGACACAAACCTGGGCACCTACGTAAAAAAACTGCGCCATTACCCCAATCAACAGGTTCCTTTCTTTTAACACGGACCCTGATTTACCTGTAGTTTCTTCTTCTGTTATTTCCGGCAACCTGGTACGCCAAAGTAATAGAGCCACTGTCAGAACCACCAACCCAATAATTAAAAAAGGCAGTTGCACCGCCGATGCCTCCAGATCCAGATAAGCATCCAGTTGAGAGGAGCTCATCTCCAGTTCTTCCTGGGCTGTCAGCGTTCTGCCCGATAAAATAAAGGTTCCACCAATCAGGGGGGCCAATGTAGCGGCCAAGCCATTGAAAGATTGGGCAAAATTTAAGCGTTGGGTGGCGGTATCAGGGTTTCCTAACACCGAAATGTAGGGGTTGGCTGCTGTTTCCAGAAAAGTAAGACCACAGGCAATTATAAAAAGTGCACCGAGAAAAAATTCATAAGTGCGGGTAGCAGCAGCTGGGTAAAATAAAAAAGCTCCAAGAGCAAAAAGTGACAAACCCAAGCTAATACCGCCCTTGTACCCAAACTTTTTCATGAACTGGCCAGCCGGTATAGCTATTAAAAAATAGGCCATATACGATGCCGAGTCAATCAAAGCTGATTGAGCATCTGTTAACTGGCAGGCCTTTTTAAGGTGGGGAATTAAGATTGGATTTAAGTTCAGGGCAAAGCCCCACAAGAAAAACAGCGACGTAACCAGTACTACCGCTAATTGGTTTCTATTTTTTGCCATGGCAG
This sequence comes from Adhaeribacter aquaticus DSM 16391, assembly GCF_000473365.1. Taxonomy (GTDB): domain Bacteria; phylum Bacteroidota; class Bacteroidia; order Cytophagales; family Hymenobacteraceae; genus Adhaeribacter; species Adhaeribacter aquaticus. The sequence goes on along the minus strand of NZ_KI421517.1, from coordinate 3,689,133 downwards.
TTGCATTGGTAAATTTAATTAATAGTTGGTGGATTCAAGGTCAGGCTGTAAGCTAATAATAAGTTTCAAATAAATAAGATATACTGGTTTTTTACTCGGCAAATATTATCTTAGTAATAAGCTATTTTAACATAAGTAAAGTATTTTTTATAAAGCGCCTGAATATTTCTGCATGAAGCCCCAACTACTCAAATTATCTCCCGGACCCGCACATTCTTTCAGTGCCAGAGAAGATAAAGTACCTTTCATTAATAACCGTTGGCATTACCATCCGGAGGTTGAACTGGTTCACTTTCATCATGGTACCGGTACGCAATTTGTAGGCGATCATATTTCGAGGTTTAATACCGGAGACATTGTTTTAGTGGGGGCTAATTTGCCGCACTACTGGCGGTTTGATGAATCTTATCTGGAGGAAATTGAAGAAGAAAAAACTTATGCGACAGCTATACATTTTACCGAGAACTTTTGGGGAGAAGAATTCTTACTTTTACCCGAAAATCAGGCCATAAGGACCATTTTAGAAAAAGCTAAACGAGGTTTAGTAATTTTAGAAGGCAACCGAAAAAAAATTGCCCAGCTAATTCAAAAGGTGCACGTTGCAGAAGGACCTTTTCGGATTATGGCTTTAGTAGAATGTTTAACTGCTATTGCCCATTCTGACCAGCTTACCCCACTTTCTTCTATGGGTTTTCAGGCAGAATTATCAGAACCAGAGAATGACCGGCTAAATGCTATTTATGATTACACTTTCGAAAATTTCAAAAGCAAAATATCTTTAACCAAGATAGCGGATGTGGCCAGATTAATGCCCAATTCTTTTTGCCGGTATTTCAAGGTCAGAACAGGTAAAACGTACTCTCAGTTTTTAATAGAAATCCGGATTGGTTATGCCTGCAAATTATTAATTCAAAATAAATTACCTATTAAGCATTTGTGCTTTGAAAGTGGCTTTAACAATTTTACCTGTTTTCATAAAAACTTTAAAGCCATCACAGGCAAAACACCCCAAATTTATCAGCAGGAATACCTTAAACAATAAATGGCTCTTTTTAAGGTAATCAGGAAGTGCCTGGTGCAATTAATTACTTTTGCACGAAAAACGGAATATTTGCCGTAGCCACATTATTATGTCCATCTGCAGCATAAACAAACAACCGGTACGGGCCTTCTTTAGCGGGTGCTTTTAGCGTTGCCCTACCCCCAGCACCTGTAGTAACTTGACCCGGTATAGGTTGCGGCCGGTCTTCCCGATCGCCACCTTCTCCAAAATTGGTTCCTTCTGGCAATAATTCCCAGCGGTAGGTAAGCTTTTCTTTTTCTGGGTCCTTAACTCTAGCATCTGCTATATAATCACCTCCCGCCTTAACATAAATCTGATTGGTAGATTTCTTCCCATCCAGGAGAAAGGAATCTAACCGCGGAGCCTTATTCTGGGGCCATTTCCCGGACCATAAATACTGTATCACATCCACCACTTCAGTTTCTTCGCCTTTTTCCGTAAAAACACCGTACCAGGTGGGCGTCCGTTCTTGCTTTTGCCCCCACAGAAACACGTAAGATCCCAGGCACCGGGTTTTATCTTGCAAAACAGCCTCTTCATAGCGGCTTTTATAACCAGCTGCCTTTTCGCTGCTGGTTTCTTCTACTGAGGCTTTCCAAGGTGTTTGCGGCCCTTCCCAATGACCTACCGGCCCCCATTCGGTGACTACATAAGGTCCGGTCCAACCTGCATTTTCTAAGGTACCGGGTAATTTGCCTAAGCCTCCGTAGGTCTGGAATGATAACAAATCTAATTCGGGGCTTTGAGCCTTGATGCGATCAATTTCCTTTTTGTTTGCCCCAGCCAACATTGTTGTAGCCGGATGATTAGGATCTACTTCATGAATCATTTTAGCAATATTATTTACCGCATCCCAAACTTTTGGGTTGGTATAACTTAGATTTAATTCATTGCCTATGCCCCACATTAATAATGCCGGATGATCCTTAAATTTTAACACCTCTTCCCGTAGTTCCTGAAGCTGTTTAGTTACAGCATCTGAATTATTATAATCAAACCCATGACGTTCTTTTCTTACATTAAGGCCCATAGTTACTGTTAGTCCCAGGCGCTGTGCCTGATCTAAGATTTCCTGCGCATTGGCTGTACTCCAGGTTCTTATTGAATTACCTCCGTATGCTGCCACACGATCCATGTAGTTGGTACCTCCAGCTCCTTTTATGAAATAAGGTTTACCATTCCGAATTAACTGATATCCTTCTGTTCCTTTTTTTACTTCTACTTTAATGGGTTTGATTTGCCTGGAGTTAATTTGATTAATAAATATAGGCTGACTTGGTTTTTGAATTCTACTGCCTGAGTTAGAAGTAAAGGCTTGTAAGAGTGGCAGCAATCCCAACAGCCAAATATTTCCAGCAAAGCGATTTTTCATGGAGTAAGGGTATGATCTATTTTTAATTTAAGGTTTTAACAAAAAGGTAAATAAAATTCAAAACTGAAGCTTTAACCTAATGAAAAGCTTTAATGAAAAGATCTGTTTTGGGATAGTTTTAGGGTAAGTAATCAGGTTAGATTTAAAGTAAAAAGTACCATCGGCTTTAGCACAAAGCTCCTCCCGCGGTTGCTGGTAACTGAATGCTGAACCTACCACAATTCAGGACTCATATACTGGCGCAACAAGAACATTAACCGATGGCACAATTTACTTTAGAATACCACATTTACGGTCTGACGAGGGTACCATCGAACTTGCGCACCTGCCAGTTACCTGCATTATTGGTGATGGGATATTTAGCCGCTGCTTTTTCATTTATTTCCACCCCCAGTCCCGGCACCTCATTCACGCTCATGTAGCCCTTGTTCATGGTGGGGCAGCCCTGGAACACCTCCAGCATCTTCTCATTAAAGCTCACCGCCTCCTGAATACCAAAGTTCCAGGTGGCCAGGTCCATGTGACACTGCGCCGCGTGCCCTACCGGCGAGACATCTCCCGGTCCGTGCCAGGCCGTCTTGATGTTAAACCACTCCCCCAAACGGGCTACTTTCATGGCTGGTGTTATACCACCTATCTGCGAGACGTGGATGCGGATGTAGTCAAACCACTGGTTCACCATGGCCTCTTTCCACTCGTTCTGGTTGTTGAACAGCTCGCCCATGGCAATCGGCACCGTGGTGTTCTGCCTAAGCATCTGGAACCACTTGGGGTTCTCCGGCGAGAAGGGATCTTCAATAAAGAAGGGCCGGTACTCTTCCACTGACTTGATCAGGTGAATAGCATCCATGGGATCCAGCCGCTCATGAATATCATGCAGCAGCTCTACTTCCTCGCCGCATACTTTCCGGGCTACTTCAAACAGCTTCGGCACTGACTTGCGGTAAGCGACCTGGTCCATGTACTGGTCTTTTTCATTGGCAAAACCAGCGGTTTTAAAATCTGGTTTACTCGATATGGCCGTTGCCCCATAACCGCCCTGCTGCACCCGTACATAACGGAAGCCCCGCTCCATGATCCGCTTGGCATCTTCGGCCGTTTCTTCCGGGCTTCGGCCATTGGCGTGGGTATAGCAAGGCACGGCAAAGCGTACCTTCCCGCCCAGCAGCTGATACACCGGCATGCCGGCTCGTTTGCCTTTGATGTCCCACAAAGCCTGGTCCAGCCCGCTCAGGGCATTGTTGAGCACCGGCCCGTTGCGCCAGTAAGAACTGGTATAGACACTATGCCAGGCATCTTCTATGTTATCGGCATCTTTGCCGGTACACAAATCATTTAAGTAGCGGTTGATGGCGGTCACCACCACTTCGGCCCGCTGGGTAAAGGTAGCGCAGCCTAAGCCATACAGGCCCGGCTCGGTAGTATCTACCCGTACGACTACTAAGTTAGAACCTTGCGGAGCGGTGCCAATGGCCCGTACGCTCTTGATGCGGATGGGCTTCATGCCTTTGGCATAGCTTGGCACTGCTTGCTCTGCCTGGGCGCTGCTGCTGTTAAACAAGCCTAATACGCCGGCCCCGGCGCCCAAGCCCAGCTTCTTCAGCAGCTCCCGACGACTCTCTTGTACTTGCTGTTCCTCTTTGTTCATTCTCTATTCTATTATGATGGTGTTTTAAAGGTTTTTGCAAAGCCGATGTCCAGGCTCCGGCCTTACCAGATCAGTTTAAAAATTAAAAAATTTATTTTTTGTCCCACCAAACCCGGGTATCCAATCTGTTTGGTCCCTGCCGCTTAATGGCTTCATTTATATTAGCCTGGTTAACTACTAACTCCGCATCCGGGTAATTAAGTCGACGAATAAAAGCCTCGTTAATTTCTTTTCCTGGATAAGGGTTAGGGGTAAGTCTTGGGTAGCCACTTCTCCGGAAGTTGGCAAATAACTCTGAACCATTCAGGAAAGACGCTACCCAATATTCTGAGTTAATTTGCTCCAGGGCTTTTTCCTGAGAACTCATATCTAATGGATTTGCCTGCACATAAGTTTGGATATCCGCCGCACTGATAACCGCATTTGGACCATATTCTGCAAATTGCTCCATATTTGCTTTTATAGCGTTGGCATAAATAGTAGCCGGATTTCCGGTTGTCCATCCCCGTAAGGCTGCTTCCGCCAGCAATAATTGGGTTTGGGCAAAAGTAACATGAAAAGTAGGTGCCGTAGTCCGGTTTAGAATGGTATTAATATTAACCTGGGAGAAATCCCATAAACTGGCTACTCCCAATTTTGTGTAAGTCTCAGCAATGGTTACGTTGTCATATCCCATGGGCATGCCAACCTGGCGGGCTGGATCGGTAGTTGCTCGGGAGTTTACTTGCTCCGAACCACTTTTTGCTCCTACATACCTAATGGCAATTACTTTTAGTCTGGGATCATTTTTGTTGCGGAGATAGTTGATAAAAGGTTCTGTCAGGTAATAATTGGCTTTTTCCCGGGCACCCAAATGATCGGCCAGCCAGTTTACATAAAGAGCAGTGTGCCTGGTAGCTGCATTATCGGCATTAGATTGCATTACTCCCCCGGCTACTGCCTTCGTTACGTAAGATTTTGCTAATTCCGGATCAACTTTAGTTAAGCGCATAGCCGCCCGCAACATAAGCGAATAACCAAAACGCTTCCACCTGGCAATATTCCCGCCATACAAAATATCAGTAGATTGGGTAGGTTTGGCTGCATCCAAGGCAGCAGAAGCTTCCTCCAGTTCTTTTAAAATGTCTTTATAAATAAATTCCTGCGTATCGTATTTAGGCGTAATGACATTATCTATAAAACCTTTACCTGCTTCGGAATAAGGAATATCGCCATAAGCATCTGTCAGCATCATAAATGTATAGGCTTTCCAGATCCGGGCCGAATTATAAATATTGTAGTTGCTTTCCACGCCTTTGGTCTGCTGCACTACATCCACTATATCTTTTACCACACTTCTATAATACGTGGTCCAGATTCTGGCCGTATTATCTACGTTGTTCTGGTTGTAATTACCTCCGGACAAAGAACTACCAAAAGGCGTTATTATTTGCTGAACAATGGGGAAAGTATAAGACAAATGCACCAGTGTACCAAATCCATCCTGAAAAGAAGTATTGATAATGGCGTTGTTCATTTGAAAGGAAGGTGACAGCGTGGTAGGATCAACCTTATTCGTATTTAGTTCATCAAACCCCTGATCGCAGCTTGAAAGCAAACAAAAAGAAGTCAGTAAACAGCTTATATAAACTTTTATATTTTTCATAAGATGATTTTTTGATAAAACATTACTTAATCCCGAAAGCACTAGAACTTCACATTTAGGTTAAAGCCAAGGCTTCTAGTCATAGGCAAACTTGGCCAGAAATCGAGCCCGGTTTGGTTATCAGAAGCATTGTTTACCTGCTCCGGATCCATGTTTTCGGTCCACTTTTTAAATACCGCCACATTATTGGCTACCGCATTAAACCGGATGCCTTTAATAAATAAATTTTGTGGTAAATGCTTGGTAAAATCATAGCCCAAGGTAACCTGACGTAACTTTACAAAACCAGCATTAAATACAAAATCTTCGAAAACACCATTAGCATTAGGCCATTCGTAGAAAGGCTGAACCGGCGACCTCGTAGTATTTACTTCCCCGCCCGGGTTTACGCCTTGGCCTATTACATACCCTTCGGCCCGACCGACCAAGGTGCGTTTATGCAGCCCATGACGCAGGTAGTTCATGTTTGATCCGGCAATCATTTTATGCCCTAATTTAAAATCGACTAAAGTAGATAAGCTGATGCCTTTGTAAGTAAAGGTATTGGTAATACCGCCAAAGTATCTTGGAAGCGCATTCCCAACGTTAATTAAACCGCCTCTTATAGGCCGGCCGCTGGTTTTATCAAAAACCTGATTACCCTGTGGATCTCTTAAATAACTAAAGGTATACAATTGGCCAATTTGTTTACCCACAACTTGTCTTAAAGTAGTTCCACCGGAACCTCCTACTACAATCATGGTATCGGCCGGAGTTAAGCCCAAGGTTAAAACTTCAGAAGTATTGTAAGAAGCATTTACACTAACATCCCACCGGAAGGCCGGCGTAGCCACCGGAGAGGCAGTCACCAACATTTCCACCCCTTTATTCATGCTTTTGCCTACATTAATTAAGCGGGTAGTATAAGAAGAGGCATCAGATACCTGAGCAGCTAATATTTGGTCTTTGGTTATCTTACGGTAATAGGCAATATCAAAACCAATAGCATTGTTAAACAATTTCAACTCTAACCCCGCCTCGGCTTCGCCTACGCGCAGTGGACGTAAATTGGGATTTGGTATGGAAGAAGCATTGATACCCCCTACCGGCACTACCTGCCCAAATGGATTAGGGAACAGGTTATTGTTAACCCGGTAATACAATGCGTTGGAATATGGTGCTACGTTATCATCGCCCACCTCGGCATAAGCCGCCCGTAGTTTACCAAAAGAAAGCCAGGTTGGCAGGTTATCAATGGCTTGCGAAAACACATAACTGGCCGTAACAGATGGATACAAAATGCTGCGGTTCTGAGGAGCTAAGGTTGAGAACCAATCGTTACGAGCGGTTACGTTCAGGAATAAATATTCTTTAAAAGAGAAAGTTGCTGCCCCGTATAAAGAATTTACTTTTCTTTCAGATAAACTATATAGTGGATCTTTCACCCGTCCGTTCATAACGGTGTATAAACCGGGTTGAACAAAGTCAGTTACGGTAACGCTGTTGTAATCCATTCTGACATAGCGGGTGTTTCCACCTAGCGTTAGGTCAGCACCAAAATTACCGAAGGTCCTGTTGGCTCCCAGTAAAAAGTCGTAGTTTCTTTCCCGGAACCGGCGGGTATCCTGGGTATAACTTCCGTTTACGAAGCCAACCGGTGCCGGGGCAATGGCCGCGTAACCATTAGGCACGTTGTAGTCCTGATCCCGGGTATAATAGTCCTGGGCTATCCGGCCCATCAGGTATAACCAATCGTTGAATTGGTATTTTAAGGATATGTTTCCAAATATCCGGTCGCGTTTGATATTTTCAAAGTGTTGATTAACCGCATAATAGGGATTATTCCGAACTAAAAACCGGGCGAACGGAAATTCATTACCATTTGGCAAAAGCTGGTTTTGCTCCAAGGCCTCAAACGGCATAGAATTAGCCAAAGTCATTAATACCGTTGGCGTAGAAAACTCTTGCCCGTTTACCTGGGGCGGATTCCGGTTATTCTCGTTTGAGTAATTTAAATTACCTTCGGTAGATAATTTTTGAGAGATCTTTTGCGTGAATCCAATATTTATGGTTTTGCGGTTGAATTTAGAATTAGGCACAATACCAGTATTGTCCGTATTATTTAACGACAAACTAAAGCCGCCATTTTCGCCGCCGTTAGACACCCGAATGGTATTGGAAAAGTTTTTACCTACCCGATAAAACTTCCGGATCCGGTTTCTTACCGGTTCATAGGGCCAAGTTTCTCCGTCAAATAATATCTGGGTCATGCCGGGCTCGAATTTTTCGCCAAAGCTCCAAACCCCGGAAAGCGGGTTGGGTGCTGTAGGCCGAACACCGCCTTCTCCCTGGCCATATTCATATTGGAAATCAGTAAAATCTAAAGGCGTATCGGTGGTTAAGTTTGTATTGTATTCAACACCTAATCCTTTTCCGGCTCCCTTGCTTTTGGTTGTAATCATTACCACCCCATCTTTCGCTCTTGAACCATAGAGAGCAGCAGCCGTGGCTCCTTTTAATACCGTCATGGTTTCAATGTCATCTGGGTTGATACTGGATAAACCATCGCCGCCATCTGAATTATTCATTACCCGGTTACCAAAATTTCCACCCAAGGCATAATTAGAATTATCTACCGGCACACCATTGATAACAATTAAAGGACTGTTTTGGCCGGCAAAAGAAGATTGTCCCCGGATCCGGATTTTACTGGTTCCTCCCGGACCGGTAGCCATGGTAGAAATATTAACCCCGGCCATTTTACCTTGCAACCCGCTCATTACATTAGGGGTCCGGTTTATAGCTATTTGGTCGGCAGTAACCGTGGCGGTAGCATAACCAAGGGTTTTTGCTTCCCGCTTAATACCCAAAGCCGTTACCACCACCTCATCCAAGGCTTTGGCATCGGCAGTCATTTTAACATTAATAACGGACCGGCCATTTACACTAATGGTTTGGTTAGTAAAACCAATGTAGGAAAACACCAGATTGGCATTTCCAGGGGCAGTAATGGTGAAATTTCCGTTCGCATCTGTAATACTTCCCTGCGTAGTACCGCTTACCTGAATGCTTACTCCGGGCAAGCCTTCGTTATCTGATCCGGTTACTTTGCCGGTTATTCTGGTGCCATCCTGCGCAAACGTTTGTGTCTGACATAGAAACAACAGAAGCATAATTAGTTGTATAGCTTTTTTCATCATAAGTGGTGGATTAAGGTGAAAATATTAAAACAATAGGCGCACAATAACTTTTACTATAAAATCTTTTGTTTCATGCTGTCAACTGGTATTGCTACAGGTACAGTAATAACTACTTCTACAGAATTAATAGAAAAGCCACTACTGCTCCAGGAAACCTCTATGCCATTATATAAACTGAATATTGTTCTTCTTACAATATTTAATCGATTAAGCAAAAATAATAAAAAATATATCCCCTTTAATTTAAAACCACCTCATAAACTGTACTTTAAAATATATTTAATCGATTAAGCTAAATGTAAATATTATTAATAATAAAAGCAATATATTAAACCATAAATTTTTACATGGTCTCAGCTAAAGGAGAGAAGATTTTCTTAAAAAGGAGGAAATAGCACTATACCTAAACTTTCAACTAACAAGTTATTAAAGTTGTCAGTTTTTGATATAATGCCACTCCTACTTTTACCACACTACTTTAAAATAATAACATTTAACCTTAATTTATTACCCCTAATAAATAGCATATAATTTCAATAGCAGTGATGGTTTTCTATTATGGACGAATGAGTGTTCCGTCTCGTTTACGTACCTGCCAATTACCTGCCCGATTGGAGATAGGGAATTTGGCAGCAGCCTTTTCATTTATATCAACTCCTATGCCGGGCGCCTCATTTACATACATGTAGCCATTTTTAATGGTAGGACTTCCCGGAAAAACTTCTAATAGGGCATCATTAAACCGCACTGATTCCTGGATGCCAAAATTCCACAGCGCTAAATCCATATGCGCATGGGCCGAATGGCCAACCGGCGAAACATCTGGAGGCCCATGCCAAGCGGTTTTTATATTAAACCACTCGCCTAACCGGGCAAGTTTCATAGCTGGTGTAATTCCGCCAATTTGCGATACGTGCACCCGGATATAATCAAACCACTGATTTACCATGGCTTCTTTCCACTCGTTCTGGTTGTTAAACAGCTCCCCCATGGCAATAGGCACAGTGGTATTCTGCCGCAGCATCTGGAACCACTTGGGGTTCTCCGGGGAGAAAGGGTCTTCTATGAAGAATGGGCGATAATCTTCTACAGATTTTATTAGATGAATAGAATCCATAGGATCCAAGCGTTCATGTATATCGTGCAGCAACTCTACTTCTTCGCCGCATCTTTTCCGCACTACATCAAACATTTTGGGAACAGATTTCATGTACGTTACCTGATCCATGAAAGCATCTTTGGAATTAGCAAAACCCGCATCTTTAAAATCCGGATTTTTAGCTAGTGAGGTTGCCCCGTATAAACCTTGTTGTACCCGCACATGCCGGAACCCCTGGCTCATAAATTTAGCTACATTGTCGGCCAATTCTTCAGGTGTTTTGCCATCGCCGTGCCCATAACACGGTACTGCAAAACGCACTTTACCACCCAGTAACTGATAAAGCGGCAGGCCGGCTCTTTTACCTTTTATATCCCACAACGCCTGATCTAGTCCGCTTAATGCGTTATTTAATACCGGCCCATTGCGCCAGTAAGAACTGGTATAAACCGAATGCCAGGTATCTTCTATGTTGTCTACATCTTTGCCGACACAAAGATCATTTAAATACCGGTCTATTGCTGTTACCACTACCTCAGCCCGTTGGGTAAAGGTTGCACACCCTAAGCCGTATAAGCCTGGTTCTGTTGTATCTACCCGCACTACCACCAGGTTTGGCCCCTGAGGAGCTGTACCAATGGCTCTAACACTTTTAATTTTAATTGGCGCTACACCTTTAGCATAGGTAAATTTATCTTGGTCCCGTTCTTTGGCTTCGGCACCTGATATGCCGCCAAATAAACCTAATAAGCCAGCGGCCGACCCTAATCCTAATTTTTTAATACTATCCCGGCGACTAACATCCTGAGGGAAGTCATTTTGATTCATAAGCATTTTATTTCTTTAGCAAAGGTTTTCACGCAGGATAAGCGCTAACCCTTTATTGTGATGGGGTGGATATTATAATTATTAGTTTTATTCTCTCCTGGTTTTATCACTAAAACCAGGAGAGAGCAATTCAACAATCAAAAAACTATTTACCTAAATTTGGATTAACAGAAGTTTCTGAGAATGGAAGCGGAAAGGTATAATCCTCTTTGCTGATAGACCCAATTACAGCTAAATCATTGGGATGCTTATTGGCATTAGCAGCTTCTACCATTTCCAACCGAACCAAATCAAACCACCGGGTTCTTTCGGCTGCAAATTCCCAGGCACGCTCCTGCACCACGGCATTGGCAAATTCCTGCGGCGATAAAGAGCCAAAAGCAATTGGCGCTAAGCCAGCTCTTTCTCTTATCATATTTAAAGCATTATAAGCTAACTGATCAGGTCCTTGTGGTGTTCTGGCCTTAGCTTCGGCGTACATGGTTAACACATGCGCATACCGCATCAGTGTTTCCGGCACAGAAGAAGCCCAGTTTTTAACTTCTCCTTTTATATAAAACTTCTGATAGTATGGATGTTGCGTCTGGCTTTGTTGCCACGAAACGGTAGAACCATCTGCTTTTTTAAAATTAGTTCTAAACGTTACATCTTTTCTTGGCCCAGCCGGGAAATTATTAAAGAAGTTTATTTCGGCAAAGAAGTCATCCCAACCTGATTCCTCACCCGGCATAGCCGACCAGCCATAATTGGCATTGGTTGTAGAGCCTACCCCCATGAAAGTTGATAATTGAAATACAGCTTCGGCAGTTCCATTTTTACCAGGATCATTCTCAAATACCTCAGCGTAGGTAGGTAATAAACTAAATCCATACGTAGCACGGTTGTCTATTACTTCCTTTGCTTTGGCAGCCGCCAGCGCATATTTATCAGTTTGCTTTAAAGGCCATCCGGCTTGAGTTAAATATACCTCTGCCATATACGCTTTTACTGTTCCTTTATTTGGCCGGCCTGGGTTTCTTTTAGCATTAGGCATCATTTTTTCAGCTTCCAGCAAATCAGCCTCAATTAGTTTATAAACATCAGCTGGTCCTGACTTGGTCATGGTTAGCATTTCATCTGAAAACTCAGCTTGCGTAATAAGCGGAATACTACCGTAAAGCCGAACTAACCAGAAATAAGAGAAGGCTCTTAAGAAATAAGCTTCCCCGGCAATAGCCTCTACCCTGGCTTTATCAGCATCAGAAATGGCTACCGTATTTTTATAATTTGCAATTACATTATTAGCGCCCTGAATAGCTTTGTAACAACCGCTGTATAAAGCCTGGGTTCTTTGGTTTGTTGCCGGAACTGCAAACTGATCAAACTCCCGAAAATCTGCTTTGTTACTGGCTTTATGCGTAGTTACATCATCTCCGCCCATAGTAGCCGCAATAGCAGTAGCATGCACAAAGCCGGTTCCCCAGGTATTCTGCAAACCTTTGTAAGTACCGGTTAATGCAGCTTCTAAACCTTGGACCGATTTTAAGGCACCAGCCCCCAATAAGGCTCCGTTGGCCTCTTCTTCCAAATAATCTTTACAACCTGTGCCAGCTAATAATAGGGCAGCGAGTAAAAGTATATTTATCTTTTTCATTTTAATAGCTATTTCAAATGGTTAAAAGGTTAAGTTTAAACCTACCGTGTAAGTTTTGGAGTTTGGATAAGCACCGTAATCAATACCTTGGGCAGTATCTGTTCCGGCACCAATATTGCTCGATTCTGGGTCTATACCTTTGTATTCGGTGATGGTCCATAAGTTAGTAGCACTACCAAAAACCCGGATATTACCTTTATTCCGCAGCAAGGCTGCAGGCACCTGGTATGATAAGCTAACATTCTTTAAGCGGATGAAATCACCTTTTTCAACAAAACGGCTGGATTGGGTAAATACCCGATTGGTAGCACTAAATGCCGGAATGTCAGAAGTTTCATTTGTTCCAGGTATGTACCGGTTTTTAATTTCAGATAAAATATACTGGCGGGCATCACCACTACCCGACATAGCAGCTGCTCTGGTGTAATTCAGCTTATCAATACCAAAAACACCGGTAAAAAACACGTTCAAAGTAAAGGCTTTGTAGTTGAAGATGTTGTTCCAGCCGGCTGTAGTAGTTGGAATACCTTTACCTATAACCTGAAAGTCATCAGTAGTGATCCGGCCATCGTTATTTAAATCTTCGTAACGGGAGTCACCTGGTTTGGCATCATATTTTGCTGCTAAATCAGCTTCATTTGGTTTCCAGGTACCCAAGTACTTAATACCCCAATAAGAGCCTAACGACTGGCCAGGAATTAACATAAACTCATTGGTTGTAGACATACCGGCACCCACGTTTGTACCCTGCCCTATTCTGGGTGCAATACCACCTAAACTAACTACCTGGTTTTTAACTGTAGACATGTTTAAATTACTGGTCCAGGAAAGGCCTTCTTTTTCCAGAATAGTGGCGCCAATGGCAAATTCAAAGCCTTTGTTCTGAATTTCACCCACGTTTATGGTTTGGGTACCACCACCCACGTAGGCTGGTAAAGAACGGTTTAACAGTAAATCAACCGTGTTTTTAACAAAATAATCTCCTTCAAATGTTAACCGTCCGTTAAAGAAACCTAATTCTATTCCTATATCTTTTTGTTTGGTCGTTTCCCATCTTAGGTTTCGATTACCCGGATTGCCTAACTGAATCCCGCTGCTTACCCCTGCAATGCTAAAAGCAACCGGCGCATTGGTATTGTAGCGTGACATGGTAGCATACGGATTGATAGCCTGGCTACCGGTCATTCCCCAGCTGCCTCTTAATTTCAGGGTACTGAATAGGTTTAGGTTTTTAATGAGATCTTCCTCTGCTAGGTTATAACCAACCCCTATTGATGGGAACACACTGGCCTGGTTGCCTTTGGCAAACTTAGAAGAAGCATCTCTTCTAACGGCTACGGTTAACAAGTATTTATCTTTAAAACCATAGTTAATCCGCCCTAAAGTAGAAAGCAAGCCCCATTCATTATAGCCAGAAGTTGGGGTATAAGAACCGGCTAAAGATAAATTGTAATACCCTAGCTCTGGGTATAGTAAAGAGTTTGAAGTAGCAGTAAAGTTGTTATCAGTAAATTTTTGTGCTTCAAATACGGCTACTGCGTTTATACTGTGTACCTCATTAAACGTCCGGTTGTAGGTTAATGAGTTAGTACTTTGCAAGGTAATTTGCTCGGATGAGAAACGGGAAGCGTTAGCATTATTCCGGGTAACAACTAAACCATTAAATGTTTTGTTTTCGCCGTTCAGGTAATTTACCGCATATTGTAAATCTAAAGCTAACCCTTTAATGGGCAACTTATAATTTATACCACCTATAGCATTTATTATATTCCTTTCTACATCCGTGTTCCGGTCGTATAATAAGGCCAGCGGATTAACGGCTACCGAACCAACAGGGTCAGTGGCAGTAATGCTTCCATTAGCATCGCGCGCCGGAGTAGTTGGTGACCACGCTAAGGCTTGTACTACCGGGTTGGCAGTTCCGCTTTGCAAACCAGTATTATGGTTCATTAGCCTAGAACCTGATATATTTAAACGCAGGGACATTTTATCATTCACCTGAGTAGCAATATTAGAACGCAGGGTATAACGCTTGTAGCTGGTATTTTCAATAATACCATCCTGGTTCAGGTAGTTACCCGAAATAAGAAAAGTAGTTTTGTCGTTCCCACCGGAAACGCCTAACTGGTGCTGTTGGCCATTAGCTCTTCTGAAAACCAGGTCCTGCCAATCGGTACCTCTGGGGTTTTGCCGGATATTTTCCATTTGAGCTGGTGTGAAAATTGGACTGGAACCCAAGGCAGCAGATCGGGCATTCGCTGTTTCAGCAAATTCCTGGGCATTTAATACATCCCATCTTTTTATCACCTCCGAGGTAATGGCCTGCCCTTCGTAATTTACCTGCACCCCGCCTTTTTTACCTTTCTTGGTGGTAATAATAACTACCCCATTGGCGCCCCGGCTACCATAAATAGCCGTAGAAGATGCATCTTTCAGCACCTGAATAGATTCAATATCATTCGGGTTGACGGTGGTAAAATCTGCGCCTACAAAACCGTCCACTACATAAAGCGGATCGTTATTGCCGAGTACCGAGTTAGCACCTCTGATACGTACCCGGGCTTCGCCACCTGGTGCCCCACCCGCCTGGGTTACCTGCACCCCAGCAGCCCGGCCTTGCAACACCTGGTCTACCCGCGTTACGGGCTGTTGGGCAAATTCTTTAGTAGAAATAGAAGACAAGGCTCCCGTTACATCTGTTTTGCGCTGGGTACCATAACCAACCACTACTACCTCTTCCAAAGCTTTGGTATCCGGCGCCAATTGCACATTGATAACAGAACGATTATTGATACTAACTTCCTGAGCCGTATATCCAATATAAGAGAAAACTAACACACCATTTTCGGAACCGGTTGGTACATTTAAGCTATAAGTTCCGTTTGGGTTAGACGTGGTACCATTAGAAGTTCCTTTTAAAACAACGGTTACACCCGGGATTCCCTCGCCGCGTTCATCGGTGATTTTACCTGTTATCTGAATAGCTAAATTGTCAGCATCCAATTCCTGCTGTTGTTCGTTTACCAGGCTTTCATATCTTTCGTTTACCAGCGCCGCATCGGGTAAGAGTAATGATGCTTCTTCTTTTGGCGAAATAACATAAAAGTTTTCGCTAACCTTTTTGTACACCAGGTTATGCGGTACCAGTAAAGATTTCAGTTCATTTTCTACAGAAGTTTTCTGGCCTGCTTTTGCCTCCAGAACCACTATTTTATTCTGAACAAACTCGGTTTTAAAGAAAATGTGCACATTGTATTTGCTCCCTACTTCTAATAAAGATTCTTTTAGACTTATACTTCTGGTTTGTTGGGTAGAAGTTCTATCTTTTTTCAGGGGCACGTTGGAGGCTAAAACCTGTCCGTAGCTTGGCTGGAATATACAACTGTATAACAACAAGCAGGAACTCACGTTACGTACTACTTTTTTCATACATTTAAATTAAATGGTGGATAATACTATTGGGTTTGGGGTCTTTTTTATTAAAATTTAAGCAATACTTTTCCAGGGCTATAATTTATAGCCAAAAATCATCTTCATTTATTTATATTTAAGTTATTATTTTGTTATCACCACTTTATCCCCCTGTCGCTGCATTTTCAAATCAAAAGATTGCGTCAGTCCGGATAATACAACATCCAGATTAGTATTAGGTATGGAGCCAGAAAACGTCTCTTTTAAGATAGATGTATCTCCCACAACTACCTGTACGCCATACGTGTTTTCAATCTGCAAAAGAATCTCATCCAATCGCTGATCATTAAATACTAGCCGATGGCTTTTCCAGGAAGAATATAATTCCGGGGCAGATTTCTTTTTAACATACTTCACTGGGTCCTGATCAAATTCTACCAAATCTCCCGGCTTCATGGTAATGGATTCTTTTTTACCCTGTAGATGGAGTTTTATACTTCCTGAATTTAGAACCACCCGGTTACCTGTTTTGCGGTTAGATATATTAAATTCAGTTCCTAACACTTCTACACAGTACTTATCAGGGGTAGTAACAATAAACTTTTGGTTATTTTTGGTATGCGTAACGGAGAAGTAAGCCTCGCCCCCTAACCAAACTTCCCGTTTTGGTTTATTGGCCATATCAGCATCATATCTGATTTCCGAATTAGCGTTTAATACAATATTTGATCCATCCGGAAGTACAATATTTTTTATTTCGCCATACCCGGTTTTGTATACTACTTCTGAACTACTAACCTGGCGGGTAATAAAAAACCCTCCAATCCCTAATGCTAAAATGAGTACTGCTGCGACTTGAAGCCACGCTATTTTATTAAAGGCTTTTGCTGGTCTATATTGCTCTGATATTCTGGTTTCAATGCTTTCTTTTAACTGAGTTTTCACCTCCTGATAAGTTGCAAAAGATGGTTTTTGCACTTTAAAGGTTAACAGGGTAACGAAAGTTTTAGCCGATTCAAACTCTTTTGTCCGATGCGGATTTTCAGCTAACCATTTGCTCCAGTAAGCCTCTAAATCCAGCGTAGGGTTTTTCACCCACTCGATAAATTTGAGGTTGCTTATTAATTCTTCGGTATTGTTTTCCAGAAAATCCATTTAATTCAAAAAGTATCTTTTCTTTATTGGCCTAATAAAATCGATCTTTATAAGTAAGAGCTGAAAATCAGCAGAATGCCTACATAAAATTTCAATATTTTTTTAATAATTATATTATTTAAGGGTTTTAAAAAGTTTTATTTTAAATTATTTAATTTTACCCTTTAATTAATGATAATTTCTTAATAGGTAATTATTAATCTTAATTACTACCAATCCACTACGGAGCCATCACGAGGATCATAACTTTCCGGGTTTTTCCAGTCGTGCCCAATTTTATCTTTCATTTTATCATCATCCAGCACAATCCCTAAACCAGGACCCGTTGGCACCAGTACCGTTCCATCCTTTTCTAGTTTAAAGGGTTTCTTTAGGTAGCCCTCCCCTAACGATACTTGTTCCTGCACCAGAAAATTAGGAATACTGGCAGCTAAATGCAGTCCAACGGCTAATGAAATAGGCCCCATTGGGTTGTGCGGGGCTACTGGCACATAATAAGCCTCTGCCATACCGGCAATTAACCGGCCTTCGGTAATACCGCCCGCATGGCATAAATCAGGTTGTACTATACTAACGGCTCTTTTCTCTAACAATTCGCGAAAGCCCCATTTCGTAAATATGCGTTCCCCGGCAGCAATGGGTAAATGCGTTCCCCGGGCAATATCGGCTAACACATCTACATTCTGCGCCTGGCAAGGTTCCTCAATAAACATAGGCTGAAAAGGCTCTAACTCCCTGATAAGGACTTTGGCTGTTTGGGGCGAGATATTGCCATGAAAGTCAATGGCTATATCCATATCTTTTCCGGCTGTTTCTCTTAAGGCAGCAAAATTATCGGCGGCATATTTAATAAATTTCGGGTTCTCTACTATCCTACCGGGCAGTTCATGCGCTACACCTGTTTTTATAACCGAATAGCCTTCACTCATTCTGTTCTTCATATCGGCTGGGGTACTGGCCCGACCATAAATCCGAACCCGATCCCGGGTAGGCCCTCCCAAAAGTTCATGCACAGGTATGCCCAACAACTTGCCCTTGATATCCCATAAAGCATGGTCTATACCACTTAAGGCACTGGTTAGAATTGGGCCACCGCGGTAAAAAGCATGGCGGTAGATAGCCTGCCAGTGATGGACTACCTGCCGGGGATCTTTACCTATTAAATAGGGCTCTACCTCTTTTATGGCCGTTTGTATCGTAAGTGCCCGGCCTTCCAGCAAGGGTTCTCCTAAACCAACCACGCCAGCGTCAGTATGTATCTTCAGGAAAATCCAGCGGGGTTTTACCAGAAAAGTTTCGAGGCGGGTAATTTTTACTTTTTCCCTGAATTGCACCTGATTTACAGATGAAGCATATACAGAAGATGGCAACATTAAGGCCATGCCAGTAGCTCCCAAAACCGATTGGATAACATTGCGCCGGGATACGGTATGTTTTTTATTTGATGCTTTCATTTAATCTTTAAATTAATGTGGAGGTAAATTTTAAAGAAAGCCTCTTATGCAGGAATTACACAAAAGGTAAGCTAAATGAAAAGAAAGTACTATCAGAATCAGGCAAAAACTGAATCTATTTTCAAAGGCTAAGGGCTATCTCCTTAGCCTTTTATTTACCAGTTGTGGATTGCTCCATCCGGGCTTTGTAGAATTGGGTGCGGGAATTTTGTTTTAGAGGTAACCTCCATAACAAATGTGGCCTTCTTCGGATCAAACTTTACTCCTAAACCCGGGCTCGGATTTAAGTAGAGTTTACCGTTTTTGAAATTTACAAAATCTTCATTAAAATAAGCTGGCCTTTCCGGCTCACCACCGGCAAGTTCAATCATGCAACGCACTGGGCTGCTCGATCCTAAAGCATGCACTAAACTGGCGGTGGCTAATGGCCCCGTAAAGTGAGGTATAATACCTACATAGTGCGTTTCACACATGGCAGCTATTTTCTTAAACTCCGTTATACCACCCGTATTGGGCACCGTCATGCGGATATAATCAATTAAATGGTTTTCAATTAATTCATTTACCTCCCACCGGTCACCGAACTGTTCACCCACGGTTAATGGCACTTTTAGCATCGGTCTTAGGGTACGGTAAACTCCCGGATTTTCGGAACGAATAGGATCTTCTACAAAGTAAGGTTCTAAATCTTCGATGGCGGTACAAATTTTTATGGCTTCCTGCGTGTCAAACCGGGTATGTAAATCTATTGCCCATTTGCCACCACCTCCTACTGCCGCATCCATTCGTTTGCAAAGCTCTATGGTTTTTTTAGCGTTTTCGTAAAAATCAAACTTAGTTTCCCCGTTGCCCCCGGTCGGACCAATCCGGTAAGTACGCAAACCGGCTGCAATACAGTCCCGGGCCCGATCTTCCTCGTTTTTAGCTTTTGATGCCCGGAAACCAGTAGCATAACATTCTACATAATCGCGGGTGGCTCCACCTAATAAATCATAAACCGGCACACCCAGTGCTTTACCTTTAATGTCCCAAAGGGCCATCTCCAAAGCACCCAAGGCGTGTAACTTTTCCCGTCCCGGCGGATAAAACATACCACGGTACACATTTTGCCATATATGCTCTATCCGGAAAGGATCTTCCCCGATCATCATCTGGGCACATTGTTCTATCAAGTCTTTAGAGCCGCCTTCCCCAATACCAATAATTCCGCCATCTGTTTCTATTTCCACTATGCCCCGGGCCTGGTTAAACAGTGGTTTATTATAGCCGGGAGCAGCATAATAGCGGATTTTAGTAATTTTCATTTTAGAAACCGCCTCTGCTTTCATTATAGGGAAACCCGCTAAAACAGCGGCCGAACCTAACATGGCTGATTTCAGAAAACTTCTTCGTTGCATAGTTTAATCAAAAATAGAGTGGATGTTAAATTTTATTAATCGATTAAGCAAAATATTATAAAAAAGCATTAGCTGCTTTCTTTTACCTGAGAAGATTCTCTGGTCATTAATTTGGCTTCCATTAAAACCTGTTTAATGCCTTCCTCCGGGTTCTGCAGCTTCTTGACTAAAAACTCTACCGCTGTTCTCCCCAAATCGTTCATGGGCTGGTGCAGGTAAGTAATCGGACAATAATAAAGGTCAAAGGTATCTCCTTGTCCAAAACTTACAATTCCGATATCAGTTGGCACTTTTAAATTTAATTCATTCAGATATTTCAATCCATTTACGGCCAAACTATAGGTAGCAAATATCATGGCATCTACCGGGTTTTTACCAGCAATCATTTGATCAATAGAAGCTCTTACCTCCTTCTCAATATTTATAAAATTTACTTCTTTCAACCAGCTCTTTTGAGGCTTAATGTCGTTTTCTTTTAAGGCTTGCTGATATCCTCTAATCCGCTCCTGCATGTGAAAAAGATTAGATTTATAAGCTAATAATCCTATACTTTTGTACCCATTTTTGATTAAATGAGTGCCCGCATCGTAGGCTGCTTTATTATTATTTATAGAAACATAATCGGTATGAAGCTCCGGGAAATGCCTATCCAGCAAAACAAACGGCAAATTTCTTTCCTTTAAATACTGAACCTGCTCTTCCGAATTCTCGGCCGATACTATAATAAACCCATCTACTTGGCGGTTGATCATAACATTAATTAAATCCCAGGAATTAGCGGCCTTTTCATCAGAGCTACCTATAATTACGGTATAATTATGTTTTTTTGCTTCGTCTTCTACAATTCGGGCTATATTGGCAAAAAACGGGTTAGAAATATCTGCTATAATAAGCCCAATGGTATGAGTTTTACCACTGCGTAAACTTTTGGCTAAATGATTTGGCTGATAATTCAGTTCTTTAGCAATTTCTTTAATTTTAGCTGCAATTTCTTTTCCTACTCTACTTTCTTTCTCTTTGCCATTTAGGACGTAAGAAACCAATGCCGTAGAAACTCCGGCTTGTTGCGCTATATCTTTTAAAGAAATTTTTTTATCTTTCATTACTTTTAACTTCCCCTATACTTCTAATCAAACATAAGTTTAATCGTTTAAACATCAAAATAATTTTTTATTTTTCCAACGCCTTTACCACCTTTTTCTTCTCCAAATTTCAGTAAAAATTTTCAAAAACGCTTATTACCCTAAATTTCAATTTATTAAATAGAAAAATACGCATTGCGGCGAACTTTAAAATAAATTTTTACTTTGGGTCTATATTATTTAAAAAAGTAATCCAAAATATTTCGATATTAATTCTTTAAAAATTATTTGTTTTAACGATTAAGCATTTTATATTGCCAATGCTAACCATTTGAGTAGGTCCACCACCCAACTAGTATATAATATGATAAAATTAGCTGGCTCCATTTGTTTAACCCTTTTGCCTTTGCTCGTCTCCAGTCAACATTTGCCTGGCCATGAAAGTACTAGAAGAGGCCCGGTATTAGGAACTATTGATTCCAGTACCAAAAAAGACCATTCTTCTAAAATTAATAACCCATTAGGTTCTTCTAAAAATACCAGTAAAACCAATTCATCCACATCAGGAATAAACTTCCAATCTAATGGTAAAACAGCCATTTTTTTACCTAATCCGGGAAACGATTCCAGGATTACAAACCGGAAATTTGAACAGGTACCATCAGTTGTTGCCAGCGCCGATGGCAAGCAACTATATGCGGCCTGGTATTCAGGAGGAGAAGCACCGGGCCCGGGAAATTTTGTAACAATAGCCGTTAGTTTAGATAATGGTAAAACCTGGCTTAACGACCAATTTGTTGTTTACCCAAGTCAGCCTTCCATTAGAATCTTTGATCCGGGACTTTGGCGCGATAAAAGCGGTCAAATCTGGTTGTTTTATGGAAGTGCCGGCAACAACAAAATCTGGGATTCTAAAGGAGGAGTGAATTCGTTAAAACTTAATTGGGACGGTAGTAAAATCACCTATAAGGATCCGAAACTATTAACCTATGGTGTTATCAGCAACAAACCAACTTATATTCCAAAGCAGGACAAAACCTTTTTTGCTGTTTATATAGACAAGGCTTTACCAGAGGATGTAGCCAAAGGCGAACCCTTACCTAAAGATGGTGCCATAATTTTGGCGCACGATTACAAGAAACAAGGACTGGACATTGATACTTTATTACCTTATTCTACCATAGTTGTTCCGGAGGCTATCAGAATTCATGATGAACCGCAACTGGTTCAAACTGGTGAAACAGCGTTTTTAGGCTTAGTCAGGACAACGAAAGGTATATATGCCACCAGAAGTACCGATAACGGAAAAACATGGAGCAATGTAGCGCCCTTTACTGCGGCCGGCCCCACCACATCCAGCAGGTTTTACATAGGAAAACTAAAGTCCGGCAATATGGTATTAATAGCTAATAGCAGTACTACCCGCAATAATATGACGGCTTTTTTATCGAAAGACGGTGGCAAAACCTGGCCGGGCAAATTATTGCTGGATGCCCGGGAGAATGTTTCTTATCCAGATTTAGATCAATCCAGCGACGGGACTATTCATGTAGTTTTTGACCGGGACCGTACCGGAGCAAAGGATATTCTATACTGCCGTTTTAAAGAAGAGGACGTTCTAGCTGGAAGTACCAAAAAAGTTTTCAAAACCCGAATTAATTCTGTCGGAAAATAAAAACAGAGCTGGATGAAAGATTTTATTTTATGCTGTGATTGGGGAACTTCCTCATTCCGGTTAAGATTAGTGGATGTCAAAACCATTCAGATTCAGGCAGAAGTGGTTTCTGATGATGGTATTGCCCATACCTATAACTGCTGGGAAGAAATAGCTAATAAGGATAGGTTAAACCGGGAAGATTATTTCCGGCAACAGTTAAACACGCATATTAAAGCCTTAAGTGCCGGCGTAAATTTTTCTTTAGATCATATTCCAGTGGTGATATCGGGTATGGCCTCTTCTTCGCTGGGTATGAAGGAATTACCTTACGCCACCATTCCTTTTGCCATGGATGGTAGCCAGGCAAGTGTGGCCTATTTTGAGCCCCAGGCTGATTTCCCGCACGAAATTATTCTGATTTCAGGAGTAAAAAGCGACCAGGATGTCATGCGCGGGGAAGAAACTCAATTAGTTGGTTTGATTCATTTATTAGGTTTATCGGGAGTTAACACAGCTACGGCTATTTATATTTTTCCGGGAACCCATTCCAAGCATATTCAGGTACAGAAAAAGCGATTAGTTGCTTTTCAAACCTTCATGACGGGTGAGGTTTTTAGTATTTTGGCTAACCAAAGTATCTTAAAAGATTCCATAACGCCGAAAAGTGACGCTTTAAACCAAGTGGATATAGAGGCATTTAAAGCTGGCATTCAGGAATCAGAAAACTTTAATTTATTGAATAGCCTGTTCAAAGTACGAACCAATCACTTATTTGATACCCTGGACAAACCACAAAATTATTATTACTTAAGCGGATTATTGATAGGAACCGAATTAAAAACTCTGCAGGATAAGGAAGGCCAGTTATTTTTATGTAGCGGCAATAATTTATTTGAATTGTATAAGCTCGCCATGGAAGAGTTAGGGTTAAGAGCCCGCACCCAAACTGTTCCTCCGGATATAATTGAAAAAGCTACTATTGCCGGACAAATAGATATTTTTCAGCAACATAGTCCAGCTATTAAAATAAATTAAGAAGCAATGAATCCATCTCCATTTTCTTGGGATAAATTCAACCAAATGCCTTTGGTTGGAATAATCCGAAATCTTACATTAGAGGAAATTCAGCACATAATTCCACTTTACAAAGAGGCCGGCTTAACCACCCTGGAAATTACCATGAATACTCCCCAGGCAGCAGATATCATTCATTTTGCTTTTGAAAACTATGGCCAGAACTTAAATATTGGCGCAGGTACAGTATGCAGTGAAGAGGACTTAGAAATAGCACTAGCTGCCGGTGCGCAGTTTATTGTTACTCCCATCATTAATAAAAAAGTAATCAAAGCTTCGGTAAAAAAAGGTATTCCAATTTTTCCGGGTGCTTATACCCCTACCGAAATATATAAGGCCTGGACCTTAGGAGCTTCTATGGTAAAGATTTATCCGGCGACGTCTTTGGGTCCGGAATATATTAAAGATTTGAAAGCACCCTTGAATAGGTTAAAAGTAATGCCTACCGGGGGCATAAGCTTAGGCAACCTAAAAGAATTTTTACTAGCCGGATCGGATGGTTTTGGCATTGGTAGTCAGTTATTTGATAAAAAATTAATAAAAGAAAACGACTGGATGGAGTTACAAGCTCATTTTAAAGCTTATGTAAATGCCTACCTGACCGCTAAGCCTCACCAGACTTAGTTAAACTAGCACGCACAAACAGTATCCACCACCAAATAAATTATCTATGCCTTCTACTACTAAAATCTTAGCCACTTCTGCTAAAATTAAGAATTACCGCTGGCTGGTTGTAGTTCTGTTGTTTACCGCTACTACCATAAATTACCTGGACCGGCAAATTATTGGTTTATTAAAGCCGACGCTGGAAAGAGAATTTAACTGGACTGAAACAGATTTTGCCCAGATAGTAATGGCCTTTACTGCCGCTTATGCCTTAGGATTGGTTTTATTTGGTCGAATTATAGACAAGACCGGAACCAAACTAGGCTATGCCGTCACCATTGTGTTTTGGAGTGTAGCAGGCATGTTACATGCAGTAGCCCGCAGTGCCTTTGGATTTGGCTTAGCCCGGATTGGTTTAGGTTTAGGCGAAGCAGGTAATTTCCCGGCTGCTATGAAAGCTGTTTCGGAATGGTTCCCTAAAAAAGAAAAAGCCCTGGCAACGGGAATTTTTAATGCCGGAACCAGTATTGGCGTAGTAATGGCCTTGATACTTGTACCCTGGATATTAAGTAACTATGGCTGGCAGGAAGTTTTCTGGATAACCGGGGCATTAGGATTTGTGTGGTTAGTTTTCTGGCTGATTTTTTACGACGTACCTGCCAAACAAAAACGCTTGTCTGCTGAAGAGTATGCCTATATTACTTCCGGACAAGACGCCGAAGTACCAGCCACTGAAAAAGCATCTATTAAATGGGTCAAACTTTTTACCGTGCCCCAAACCTGGGCCCTGATTGCAGGAAAAGGGTTAATTGATCCCATTTATTGGTTTTTTCTGTTTTGGTTACCTTCCTATTTTGCTTCTACTTTTAACCTGGATTTAAAGAAGCCAAGCTTGCAATTAATGATAATTTATGCAGCCACCACTATTGGCAGCATCTTAGGCGGCTATTTTTCATCCTGGTTAATAAAAAGAGGTATGCCTACCTTAAAAGCTAGAAAAACAGTTCTCCTTATTTTTGCTTTTATGGAAATATCCATTATTCTGGTTCAATTTGTTACTGATATCTGGGCAGCTGTTTGGTTAATAAGTTTAGCAGTAGCAGTACACCAGGCGTGGGCGACCAATATTTTTACCAGTGCTTCTGATATGTTTCCGAAAGAAGCGGTTAGTTCGGTAGTTGGAATTGCAGGTATGGCCGGGGCTGTAGGCGGTATTCTTTTCCCAATCCTGGTAGGCAGTTTATTAGACAGCTATAAGGCCGCCGGAAATTTAGCAGGAGGTTATAATATTTTGTTTACCATTTGTGGCTTTACTTACCTTACTACCTGGCTGATCATTCATTTTCTAACCCGCAAATCTAAAACAGTTGACATAAATCAGTTAGCGTAACTTCTAATTAAATTATATGCTGCCAGTAAAATATGAGGTTTTACCGGCAGCATATAATTAAATCAACAAGAAAAGAATTTATTTCCGGAATACTCCGGAATAATCACTGCCCATATAGGCACCCCATAGCATGGGCTTTCTCACTTCCAAATTTGTAGCGTAACGGGAAATAAACAGCCCTCTTGGAACAGTTGGGTCATATTTTATTTTTTTGAAATTAACACCTAAATGAATTATATCTAGAGATTTATCCTGATCCAGATTACCAATCCAGGGAGTAGCCGCTAAAACAGTTCCCTCCAGCCTATCTGCAATGGTAAATTTTTTATGGTTAAAAAAATCATAGACTTGTAAATAGTTACTGTAAGTGTCTTTGTTATCTACATATTGTATTTCATTAAAATTAAGCAGACCATCTTCCTGACCATCTGCATTAAAATCTGCCACCAAAGGGCTTGAATATTGAAAGCCGGGTACCTTCTCCTGAAATTCAATTTTTCCGGTTTTACCATTCAGCATATACAGAACAGAATTTTCAATATTGGGGTAAACACCTATTCCGTTGTGGGAAAAAACATCAGGTACGGAATCTTCATTAAAATAACCAATACCCGGTGTGGCATAGCCTTCCGTACCCGGAAGTTCAACCTGCCAAAGGGTCGCATCATTTTTCCCATCTAAGGCAAAAATACGCCCCTCTACCCCACTTACTACCACATCCAGAGTTCCATCCAATGTAAGATCTACCAAAACCGGAGGCGCAATAAACCCTTTTTTTTCACTGGAAGCCAAAACCTTTGCGCTGGAAATATCTCCTTTCATGATATCTTTCAGGGTGGTGCGGTAAAGATGTCCACCCATGGTTTCCCCGCCGGTACCAAACAGCACGTTTAGGTTATTGGTTTGGGAATCGTGGAGGCATACCACCGACATATAGGTTTCTTTACCATCGGGTACCTGCACATTAGCTAAAATTTTACCGGTTTTGCTGCTTATAACCAATAATCTGCCTGTAGGACGATTCGGATCATTTGGTGGTACGGCAGGATTACCACCATTTGCAATAATTAATTCTTTTAAGCCATCATTATCCTGATCAGGAACAAACTGAGGCGTGGTAAAGTTAAACCAACCTGCATCTGCCGGATTAGGTGTTGGCCGCTCTGGATAAAAACTCCATAGCACTTTTCCATCCGCACCATTAATAGCCATTAATTCAGCCCAGCGTCCTCCAATAAATACATCCGGAATTGCATCGCTGTTTATGTCCTGAAAAATGGCTGATCCAACAAATTGGTTTCTGCCCTTTACACTCCATAATGTTTCGCCGGTTGCTCCATCAAAAGCGACTACAGCCTTATCACTTGCCCTATTTTCGCGCGCTCCGGCTCCCAATACAA
Organism: Adhaeribacter aquaticus DSM 16391; assembly: GCF_000473365.1. Lineage (GTDB taxonomy): Bacteria > Bacteroidota > Bacteroidia > Cytophagales > Hymenobacteraceae > Adhaeribacter > Adhaeribacter aquaticus. Next base: position 3,662,040 of record NZ_KI421517.1, on the reverse strand, counting down.
TATCTAATACCCCATCCTTATTTAAATCTACTGTTCTGGGCGAAGAAAAAGTACCAATGTCCGGGATATAGGAACTCCAGATTACACCCGCTTCCTCTTTTTTACTAAAAACATCACAAGCGGAAAAAGCAAATATAAAGAATAGGGCAAAAGCTAATTTTCTAAAATAAACAGAAAGCATACGTAAAATTGAAAACCTATGGAATCAGAAAAGGGAAAGGATAAGAATGGATTGGTGACAAAATATTTAAAAAAATAAATATATCTACCTTAACAGGTTAAAGAAAAGAAAGGGATCCTAAAACTTTATTTTTTATAAAGGCGCCATTACTGTCTTGCTGTTTATGAATTATGGTTACTTGCCAAATCTTATTAGCCTCCATTACAAATATATTCGCAAAAGCAAAAGCCTCATTGTCTTTCCTGAAAGCTCCCAGTTCTTTCACTCCTTTTCTTCCGGAAATAAAAAATGGCTGGTGGGAAAATTTAAAATCTTCGTACTCATTGCTCAGTTCGTTCGTCCAGCCCGAAGCAGCTCCTTCCAAATCCAATTTTGAGCTATTTTTATAATCAACCAAATTAACTTTGATAGTCAAATTATTGCCTTCCTGGAAAGTGTATGATTCAAAGCTATTCAGCATTTGCCCAATATCTTCCTCTAAAGGCTTATTGGCTTTTTCCAGATCAACCGGAGAAAGAAATAGTAAGGTAGGCGCATTACCTATTTGCACTTTCTTCCATTGGCGCTGAGCAATCTCCTCCGTACTATTCGGCTCCGTCAGTTTATTAAAAAGGAGCAGGCAGCAAAGTAAAAAAAATAAACCTAAAAGCACCCCCCTTAGCATTCTAGATTTTTTATGACCTTTTGCTTTTGTAGATCTTGTTGAAGTACTCATTTTATGTTTTTATTCTTAGCAACAGCAATAGAAAAGGGGTGTTTTCCTTTAGGGATATAGGATATCCATTAAAAAATCTTTAGCAAATTTGTTATGTGCGTCCCTTTGCTAAAAATAATTATTATTTTCAGTATTAAACCTCTAAGTTTATTTCTCAGAATTTTATTTAATTATTAGCTTAAAATATAATATTTTTCAATAAACGCCTAATTTTATCACTTTACTCTCACCTTACTGCTTATTCCTACTCCTTTATTGTTGCTTTTATAACAAATAATATTTTTTTGCCTTTCATTTAACAAGTTAAGAAATATTGATACCTTTATTTAATTATTAGCCTTAAAGTGGGGCAATTTTTAATTTTTTCTAATTAAATCTAAAATATTGGCTCTTCTTTCCAGGAATGGCCAAGCCTGAAAAGACAAATATTTTAAATGAAAGTTATTCGTAACGAAGAAGAGGAGCAAATCATTTGGGGCGCTTTCCGGAATGGAAGTGAACAGGCTTTTTTTTATTTCTACGATTCTTATTTTAAAAGCTTGTATAGTTACGGAACCCAATTTTCCAAAGACACTTCTTTTATTAAAGATTGTATCCACGATCTTTTTGTTCAGTTATGGGACAAAAGAGAAAAATTAAATGAGGTACAAGCTCCCAAAGCTTATTTATTTACTTCTTTACGGCACCGTATTGTAAAGGAACTCTCCAGTAAACGAAATAGCTTCTTTAAAAACGAAATACCTGAAGATTATAATTTTGAAGCTACCCTGGATTTTGAGAAGGATTTAATTGAATCGGTCACGTCTACCGAAATTCAGGAAAAACTATTAGCTGCCTTTAACAATTTACCCAAACGCACTAAAGAAGCTATTTTCCTGAGGTTCTATGAAAAATTGGAATATGATGAAATAGCAGCAATTATGGCATTAAGTGAGGTTAAATATGCCCGCACCCTAGTATACCGAGGCTTAGCCGAACTGCGGGAATTAATTGGAAGTAAGGCAAAAGTAAACTTGATTGCTATACTTGTCAATTTTATGGCACTCCATGAACATTGTTAAAGCCCCAGAGGAGCAACTCGTAGATTAGGAATTGCCTCAAATATAAAAGCAAGAGTTCCATCTGATCCGGTATGTTGCTCCGGTGCCTTAATATAAGGTAGAAATCATTTGGCTTAATAGTGACCAAAGCAGACGTAGTAGCAGCTACCCAAGAGTTCTTACCTTCCTTTGTCATCACACCTTACACGGGATTTTATTAACGCAGCCTTCCTAATTTATTTCAACACCAGAGTCGTTAGTATTCGGTTTTTTAGTGGCATTACAGCACCTGTTTTCAATCAGAATCGATTTGATTATAACCGGGCTTTAGCTCAAAATCTCGAAGCTTATTATAATTACCAGGAAACAATTCTATCCAAGGACAAAGAAGTGGTAGATAACTTAAAGCAGGTCGAAAATTACACTCAGGCTTAAGAGTTAAGAAAAGAATAAACTGAAATGCTTTTAAATGTTGTGAATACATTTTATCTTCTTTAAGGAGCCACCTATTCTTCTACCCGAAAGCCATTACTGCTCATAGAAGGGTGCTGGAGGCAGAATGAAGACCTACCAATACCCGCAAAACCTTTCTTAATGTGATTAAATTTATAGAAGGCTTTGGGAGGAAGCTGGGAAAAGCAGTTAAATTAAGTTAGAAAGATTTCTATTAAAGGGTTATAAATAAATTAATCCTTTACCTATTGCCATTTGCTCCTATATTTGAATTTTTATTGCCAACTTCCTATGAACGAAACACTAAAAAACGCCACACCTGCAGAACCACTAACTCCAGCCCCACAAAACAGTTTAAAGTTAGTAATCCTAGCTTCCGCAGCGGGCACACTAATAGAGTGGTACGATTTGTTTTTGGCAGTTACCTTGGCCAATACCTTATCCATGCAATTATTCCCGGCTGGAGATTCAAAATTTCTGGAGACATTAGCCATTGTAGCATCTTCCTATTTAATCCGGCCCATCGGGTCTTTATTGTTTGGTAACATCGGCGATAAAGTAGGGCGCAAATATTCTTTCCTGGTTTCGTTGCTCCTCATGGGAGCTGCTACTTTCTTAATTGGCTGCATTCCTACCTATAACCAAATTGGCTGGCTGGCCCCTTTTCTATTATTAATTTGTCGTTTATTTCAGGGATTAGCAATAAGTGGCGAATATGCCGGGGCCACCATTTATGTAGCAGAGCATTCCCCTGCTAATAAAAGAGGCTTTTATACCGGCTTTATTCAAACTACTTCTTCTATTGCGCTTATTCTTTGCCTCGCGGTAGTATTTACTACCCGCAGCAGCATGAGCGAAGCTAGTTTTAATGACTTTGGATGGCGGATTCCTTTTTTATTTAGTTCAGTACTGGTGATAATGAGTTATGTAATTAGGCGGAAATTACACGAAAGCCCGGTATTCAGCCAGTTAAAGAAAGAAGGAAAAACCAGTAACACTCCCGTTAAAGATACTTTCAAGTCCAAGAAAAATGTCGGCCTTATACTGGCAGCTATATTTGGGGGCAACGCTGCGCAAAGTTCTATTATGCAAACCAACCAGTTTGTGGCGTTGTTCTTTTTACAGCGCACTGTTAAGCTTCCGGATACAACTGCCTTATTGATCATTGCCGCCGGTATTTTATTAGCCGGACCATTCTTCCAGATATTTGGTAACCTAAGCGATAAAATTGGGCGCAAAAAAGTTATTCTTTCCGGCTTATTCCTGGGTTTAGTTATTATACCTTTATCTTTTTACACTTTTCTGGAACTAGGTAACCCACAACGGCTAGATACTGTGCAGGAAATTAGCACCCAAACGACCCTATTATTTATTTTAATGGTGTTCCTGATTACCATGGCCAGTGCTTTGGTTTATGGTCCTATGGCAGCTTTTTTACTAGAGCTGTTCCCTACCAGAATACGATACACCAGCATGGGCTTTACCTATAATATTGGTAATGGTGCTATTGGTGGCTCAACCCCATTTATTACAGAACTTATAAAAGCAAGCTTTGTGGTAGGTGCTGCCTTTGCGCCTTATGTTGGTTTGGTTTACCCAATTGCCTTAGTGGTTTTAGGCATTGTGGTTAATATTTTATTTGTTCCTGAAACCTATAAAAACCAATTAACAGACTAAGGTTTTCTTAGTCTGTTAATCCTCCGCTTAAAACCAAACTACTTAATAAGATCTGGCTTTAACAGCTTTACAATTGCTGAAAAATCTTCTTCTCCCAAACCCGACTGCTGGGCTAAAGCATATAATTCTTTGGTAATTTGCAGCGAGGGTACCGCCACCTTTTGTTCATAAGCGGTAAGACTGGCCAAATGCAGGTCTTTTTGCATCCATGCCAATGGAAATTCGGCAGAAAAATCCCGCTTAGTAATTTTAGGTTGTTTGAGTTTTAAAAAAGGGGCTGCAGTTGGTCCGTTTAATAAAGTCTGATACAGCATTTCTTCTGAAATACCCAGAGAAGTACCTAAACTAAATGCCTCGGCAAAGGCAACCATGGCCTGCGCCAACAGCATATTATTGACCATCTTCATACTGGTGCCGGCTCCATTTTCCTCTCCTACATGAATCGTAGCTTTTCCCATTACCTCCAGTAATTCCCGAACCTGATTCAAATCATTTTCAGCACCACCCACATAAAACAACAACTCCCCTTTTTCCGCCGGAATTAAGGAACCAGCTACAGGTGCATCCAGAAAGCGGTGCCCCATCTTGTTTGCATGCAGAGCCATTTTTTTAGTAAAAGAAGGATTAACTGTGCTGCAATCTATCCATAAAGAATTACCAGGTAAGGCTTTTAAAAACCCATCGTACCCTAGAGCCACTTCCTCCACTGCTTCCGGGGTAGATAACATAGTAATAACCAGGCGGCATGCCTGCCCTACTCTTTCCGGAGAATCGGCCCAAGTTGCTCCCCCCGAAACCAATAAATCGGCTTTAGCTGCTGTTCGGTTATAAATTACTAATTCATGACCTGCTTTTTGTAAATTGGCAGCCATTCGGCTACCCATTATTCCTAAACCTATAAATCCTATTTTCATTTCCGTTATTTTGGGTTTATTAAGCTACCTGTAAAATAGAAAATGTTTTTTACGGAAATAAAAAAGAAATAAAATAAGTAAATCAGGCTTTCGGGAAACTGAAACAAAAGGTGGTACCCTGATTCAGAACAGAATTGACGGTTAACTTTAATTTATGGAATTGAGCTACCGTTTGCACAATAGGTAACCCTAAACCGTGACTTTCACCATCCGGGGCATGTAAGCGTTTAAACCGGCTAAAAATATGAGGCACTTGTTCTTCCGGAATCCCAACGCCGGTATCCGTGATACATAATTCATATGTATCTTTTACCTGTTGACCCGAAACCAAAATTTTGCCTTGATTTCGGTTATACTTAATAGCATTATTTACCACATTAAATAACATAGTAAATAATAAAGAATAATTAGCTTCTTTTAATACCCAAGTATCTTTTAAATCCATTTCCAGGCTAATATCTCTTACTTCCGCTCTTTCAGCAATCTCCTCCACCACGTCTTCTGCCAGCTGTTTTATATTTACCGGTTCATTTTTAAGATACTGCTCGTTTTCAATCCGGGAAATAAGCAATAAAGCCTGGATAATACTTTTCAACCGGTGCAGGGTTTTTTGATTATCAACCAGCTTTTCGAGCAAATGCTCAGGCATGGTAGGATCGGATAATAAATTTTCTAACCGGGTTTGTAAGATAGAAATGGGCGTTAATAATTCATGGGAAACGTTACCAATAAATTCTTTTTCTTTTAAGAAAGCATGCTGAATTTGGCCCATCATGCTGTTTATGGTATTGTTCAGGTAAATAAAATCATCAGTAGAGGTACGTAGCTGCTGGGGCTTAAAGGTACCGGGGTGGCCTATCCGCTGCAACCGTTTTACAATTAAAGTAAATGGTTGGAGAATAATTTTACTAAAAGCCAGATCTATAAATACAGTAAGTAAAACAACCGCTACTAAAAAGTAAAGCGCATATTTCTGCAACGTATCACCTCCTTCTCGTATTGTTGCCAAACTACGGCCAATTTCCAAGAGGTACGTCTCGCCGCCCACCATTTCAAAGGTCAGGCTTAGTACCCGATACTCCACAACTTCGTTTTCGACCTTGCGCAAGCTATTTTCTATAGTATCCGCTGCTGTACCAGGATTAACTTCTTCAATAGAAATAAATTCTTCTTTTAGCAGGTTGTAACTACCATATGCCCCGTTATCTCCTTCCGAAATAAATTGTTCAATGCCCTGCTCCTCTATTATTTGGAGTACCCGGTCTTTTTTTTCTTTTAAGCGGTTATCAGTATTACGCAAAGCCACTTTGTGTATAAGAGGCGGTAAAAGCAACACCAATAATAGCAGAATTGTAATTTTGGAGGCAGCGCTAAATAAAGTAAGTTTAGATTGAAGCCGCATGTTAGATAGTTAACCGGTACCCTACGCCGCGCACGGTTTCAAGCCAATCTGTAGAAGCAAAGGCCGAAAGTTTTTTGCGCAGGTTTTTAATGTGCACATCAATGTAATTAGAATCATAATCATCTTCCAAAATATTGCCCCAAATATGTTCAGTAAGCTGTAATCGGGTCAGAATCCGGTTTTTGTGCAACACCAGGTAATGCAACAAATCAAACTCTTTTTTGGTTAAGGCTATTTCTTTCCCATTATGCCCCACTTTACGAGTTTCGGTGTCCAATTCAAAATTATGAAAAGGAATAACAGAGGTTTTCACCTTGAATTTACGCCGGACCACTGCCTGCATACGGGCCTGCAATTCCAGTAAGGAAAAAGGTTTAGGCAAATAATCATCAGCACCCAAACCAAGACCATGTATTCTGTCTTCTAAAGAACCTCGTGCGGTTAAAATTATAATACCAGGATCGTGTTCCAGTTTTTTAGCTTCTGCCAATAAATCTAAACCGTTATAATCTGGCAAACCCAGGTCCAACAAAATAAAATCATACAAATTTACGGCTATTTTCTCCGAAGCATCCCGGCCGGTATCGGCCCAATCGCATTTATAGTGCTCCGTTGACAGAAAATGTACCAATTCGTTTGCTAAGCTTACTTCGTCTTCTACAATTAGTACATGCATAAATTTTATAAAATTAAAAACTATAAGTTAAGTTAAGCTGATAAAAAGATTGGGCCCTGGATTCGTCTCCGGAAAGCTTATTAACAGGGATTAAATAGCGATAGGCGGGTTCTATTTCGAAGCTACCCAAGGTTATAACAACTGGAAGCTTTAAGTCATAATTTAGTAAATTAAATTTACTTTGAGTAGTGGTGGTAGTCGTCGTGGTGGTGGTAGTGGTAGTTCCATTGTTACCATTATTATTTCCATTATTGCCGTTACCATTACCGGGCAGCAGCGGATCCAATACGCCGCCTATAGGATTGTTATTGTTATTATTCCCATTACCATTTCCCTGATTTTTTCTTTCTTCCACCACAGTGGTGGTATAGGTTTCGGAAAACCGTTGAGTACCGCTTATAATACTAATTTTGGGATCAATACCAATTGGGGTTTTTCCTCCCCACAACTTATTTAAACCTAGGTACCGGGAGTTATCCAATACCACAAATACATCATGTGTGCCGCCAAAAATATAACTCGTAGTCAGGCTGGTAAATAAAATATTCCAATCCAAGGTAGCGTTGGCCGTAGCAATATTTGCCACCACGGATTTAATTAAGGGGTTATTTTTACTGAAAATAAACCGGGAATAACTTAAATTCCCGTTAGCCCGCTTACCCATTTTAAAGGTATAGCCTAAAGATAAATCCGTTTCATCAATGGCCTTATCCGTGTTAAACAATTGGTAAGAGGTGGCAGAAGCCCATAACCCGGATTGATGTACATAGGTTAAAGTACCAGCTACGTAAGGATATTTGGTTAAAGTATACCGCCCGTAAAATGAAGAATTATTGGCAGTTTCCAATCCTACGCTCCAGGTACCCTTTTTATAAATGGTATCGGCCTGGATACTTTGTACACCCGGTTTACCTTTTTCCAAGGTCGCATTAGCTTTCACTGCTTTTGGCATTACCCATACCCAAACCAATAAAATCAGGAGTATTAAATGCTTTTTCATTACCATTAGGTTTCTCTTTTGCGAAACCATGTTAAGCAGCTGTTTACTATTTGACAGCTGCTTAACATAGATTATTTAATTATTTTCCAACTTTAATAATGTTGCCTACTTTTACATTAGCTCCATTATTTACTTTTACTGCACCACTAGCTGAATTCACCGTCTGACCAACATTTACCGGACGACCAGCACCTTGTGGCCGACCAGCCGATAATACCCGACCAGCACCGGTTACTCTGGCAGCTGATCCAGTTACGGCACCAGCTTCTACTTTAACCGGTTTGTCCTGGCGTTTAGCGGTAGCCACTTCTTTTACCAAATGGCCATTTGCTGATCCTTCAGCTTCTGCATCATGCGCAACGCCCGAAACCTTTTGGCCGTGGTTTTCTTTTTCAGCTTCTATTTTGTCTTTTTTATTTTTTCTTTTTTCTCCACCATTTTGCTGAGGTCTTCCAGCCTGCACGAAAGCATTACCTTCCATAGCTACTTCATTAGTAAAAGAAGCATTCAGGTCAGAAAACTGATTTACTGTTTCGGATCCCGTATTTTGAGTTGCTCCTACCTGGCCAGCAACTGTTGCTTCGCTTGATTGGTAAATATCAGTCGCCGCATTTTCTGCTTTTGCTTTCGCTTGTTTGCCTTTGCTAAAGAAAAACATACCTGTATTCTGAGCACTTTCAGCTACGGCCTGGCCATGATTTTCTACTGATGCTTTGCCTTGCACAGCCGCATTAATAGTAGTTTGGTGAGCTACATCAGCAGTAGTTTGACCAGTGGATAAAGCGGCATTCCCCTGTGCTTCAGCTGCCACCTGGGTGCTGTTAGCCAGGTTATTGGTATTTTCGACTGTTCCTGCTAAAGTAGCCTGCGTTTCAGTTGCCACTTTTTGCCCGGCTCTTTCTGTTTTCTCAGCCGCTACCCGGCCTTTGTTTTCTAGCGCCTGGCCTTTCGTTTCTGCCGATCCTTTTGTTTTATGTGCTACCTCCGAAACCGCCTGGCCGTGATTTTCTGCGGAAGCTTTACCATTTGCCGAAGCAGAGGTCTCTGTGCTTTGGACCACTTCTATCGTTGCCTGGGTATTATTCTCATTCGTAGTTTTATTTTTTAAGCTTTCTTTTTTGTTTTTGGCGCTTTCCTTCAAACTGGCAGTTTCTTCCTTCATCTCAGCTTTAGCAACTTTCGCTTTAGAAAGACTTTCTTCTTTTGCTAAACCCTGATTATGATTATTTATTGAGGTCTCAGAAGTTGCACTAACAGTAGTTGCCGACTCTGCGCCAGCGTTTACTTTTTTGTGTTTACCGGTGGCCGAAACCTCTGTTTTATGAGTGGCATTAGCATTAACTTCAGTTTTAGAGTTTTGCGCAAAAGCGGTAGCAGTGGTCATCAGAACAGCTACTAAAAGAGTTATTTTTTTCATGGCTTTGTTTAAGTTTTATTAATTAATAAGCCAAAACTATTAAGTCAAGATGAAGAGAAAATGAAGATTTATTTTATTTCTCAAATTTCTTTCTGGTTCAAGCTTTTGCGAATAAAACTGTCGCTCCAAAACAAAATCTACTTTAAAAGCGTGCCTTATTTCTAGCCGAAAGTTAATTTTGGGTAATAACGTCTCTTAAATCCTAATATTTTAGAATTAGATTGTAAAAAGAAAGATGGTAGTTTTCATTTATTTAACTAATTATAATACAAAAAGCACATTTCTAATTTTGTTTATCACAATAGTTAAATCAATCTAATAACTTGCGAACTCTTTTATCTGGTTCCTTTAAAACTTCTATAACCTATTTATTTAGTTCTGATTAATGAAGATTTCTGCTAATTATTCTCAATTAAAATATTTTTTGAGAAAACCATTTTTGCTGTTCCTGCCTATACTTTTATTAGCAAGTACTTATTCAAGGGCGCAAATGACAACTGTTATTCCAATAGAATCTCAAAACAATGCGTTGGCTTTACAAGTTGGTAAAGATCAACGGGTGGGCATTATCTATTTTGGCACCAAACTAAACAATGCCAGCGAATACCAGCATGCTCCTGGTATGTACCACCGGGGCGATGATTATTCTGGTATCTTAAACTCAGCTTATACTCCGGCTGGTTCCCGGAATTTAGTAGAACCGGCTATTCAGGTAACCCACGCCAATGGCAATACTTCTTTGGATCTACAATATGTAAGCCATCAGGTCCAAACCACTGAAAACAATGTTTCTACTACCAGCATTAAGTTAAAAGATCCTAAATACGCCCTTGAGGTTACTTTATATTATAAGGTGTACCGCAACGAAGATGTCATTGAGCAATGGTCGGTGATTAAAAACAATGAAAAAGGAAATATCACGCTGCACAAATACGCTTCTGCCAATTTGTATCTTTCGGCCGATTCTTACTGGTTAAAGCATTATCACGGCGATTGGGCAAAGGAAATGCAAACCGAAGAAGTGCGGTTAACTTCAGGGATAAAAGTACTGGACACTAAATTAGGCACCCGTGCCAATTTATATCAGCCGCCAACCTTTATGGTATCTTTAGACAAACCGGCTACCGAAGATGAAGGCCGCATATTATATGGTTCGGTGGAGTGGACCGGAAATTTCCGGGTAGATTTAGAAGTAGATCCTTTAAATAATTTACGGGTAATTGCTGGTATCAATCCTTTTGCCTCTGATTATTCTTTGGCGCCTAAACAGGAATTCACCACCCCTGCTTTTTTATATACATATTCCGAAAAAGGCAAAGGCGATGCCAGCCGGAAATTACACCGCTGGGCCCGGAACTATCGCATCATGCAGGGCAATGGTTCCCGATTAACGTTATTAAACAATTGGGAGGCTACTTTTTTTGATTTTAATGAGAACAAACTAGCTGAACTAATCCGCGATACTAAGAAGCTGGGTGTAGATATGTTCTTGTTGGATGATGGCTGGTTCGCTAATAAATACCCTCGCAACAGCGACAAAGCCGGATTAGGTGACTGGCAGGAAAACGTCCAGAAGTTACCTCATGGCATTGGATATTTAGTAAAAGAAGCACAGAATAATGATGTAAAATTTGGTATTTGGGTAGAGCCCGAAATGGTAAACCCCAAGAGCGAATTATATGAAAAACATCCGGACTGGGTTATACGGCAACCCGGCCGGGAAGAACATCTGTATCGGAACCAACTGGTACTGGACCTGAGCAACCCCAAAGTACAGGATTTTGTTTATGGCGTCCTGGACAACATCATGACCAAAAACCCAAATGTAGCTTTCTTCAAATGGGATTGTAACGCCGTTATTTACAATGCTCACTCTGCTTATCTGAAAAAGCAATCGCACCTGTATGTGGAATATGTACGGGGTTTATATAAGGTACTGGAAAGATTCAGAGCCAAATATCCTAACCTGCCTATGATGTTGTGCTCGGGTGGCGGTGGCCGGGTGGATTATGCAGCACTTAAATATTTTACAGAATTTTGGTTAAGCGATAACACCGATCCACTGGAAAGAATATTTATTCAGTGGGAATATTCTTATTTCTTCCCGGCAATTTCGCACGACAACCACGTAACGGATTGGGGAAAACAGCCAATTAAATTCCGGACCGATGTAGCCATGATGGGTAAGCTAGGCTTTGATATTGTAGTAAGCCAGTTGGAGCCGAAAGACCTGAAGTTCTGCCAGGATGCGGTTATAACATATAAAGGTATCAGCGATCTGGTTTGGCACGGAGACTTATTCAGGCTGGCTAACCCGCAAGAAAATGATTACGCCTCCCTGATGTATGTAAATGAAGCGCAGAACCGGGCAGTTATGTTTAACTACCAAACCAGCAGCCGTTACGGTTCGGGAACTTTATCACCTATTAAACTAAAAGGTTTACACCCCGATAAAAAGTACACGGTTAAAGAAATAAATCTATATCCGGATACAAAATCAACCATTACTGGAACAACAGCCTATTCTGGTAATTATTTAATGACTATAGGTTTTAACCCGAATTTAAATACCAAAAGAACCAGTGTTATTTTAGAAATAAATGAACAAAAGTAATTTCTGTTAAAACCATAAAATAAAAAAGCTGCAGTAATTTATTGCAGCTTTTTTATTTTGTTGTTTTACCGGTCTTTATTTCAGGTCTTCAAAGCTATACTGCGCATCGCTCCAAAAGGCGTCCAGGGCTATAATGCGAGGCTTTAGAAAAGATATTATAGCTGGCCAATCTTCTCTGTTGAATACATTAACTCCCTCAATTTCTTTGTATATCCGGGTAATGGTTTGGTAATTTTCGTCTTGCGTATGCAGCACCCAGTCCCATTCTTCTCCAACAGTTTCGTGCAACAAACCTTTTAACGCCAGAAACTGGTCGAAAAATAATTCCTGAAGTTCAATATCAGCATGGGTAATATCAATCCCAATGGACGCTGTTCGTTTATCGGCCCGCATCCGGAAGAAAACGCTTTTTACACCGGTTTTATAATTTAACCAATTTACCTTCAGGCCTTCTGCTGATAGAATAGGAGTCATATACTGGCCAAATGCAGTCCAGAAAGCTTGGCGGAGTAGAGAGGCTTGTTCACGCGTATACATGAAGCAAACTTACGCAAGATTTATAGGTTGGATAAATAATTTGTTAATTTAAATCTGCTTACCATAAGTAAGTAGTGATAAAACTATTTAAAAAATAATGTATTTCTTGTCTGAGGGTAAAATTTATTTTACTACAAAAACTTTTTGTTCCAGGTTAAAAAGGTGTTGAAGCTTTTCGTTTGCTCTTAACTTAGAAATAGAAGCATCATTTAATGGTTTGTTTAGAAAATCCACTACCACCTCATATTCCATAGCTCGTTCTAAATCTTCCAGATCTATGGTAGACGATAAAATAACAATTTTAGTATTTGGTAAAATAGGTTGGTATTTTTCACAATATTCATCTAAAAAATCCCACCCATTCATGACAGGCATGTTCAAATCCAGAAAAATTAAGGCCGGAGCTGGTTCTAACCCGTATTGCCCTGCCTCCTCCAGAAAACCTTCAAAGTATTCAATTCCTTCCAGTCCATTTTTTAGCATTATCACTTCTCTTACGAATTCATAACGCTCCATTATAAATTCACAAAGAATAGATGTTACCTCGTCGTCGTCAATTATTAAAACCCTGTCAATCATCTTTGTTAAGTTACTCTAGGTTAGCAGAATAGGAATAATTATACAATTTTTCGTTTTTATTATTTATTCGAACCGGGAGTAGGTAAAAAAAATCTTAATTAAATTTCCTATGTAGTTAGAATAGTATCCATTTGCTTAGGATGCTAATTCAAATATGTCACTCTTATAGATAACCTCCTATTTCTGGTAAGAATGTTCTAATTTATCATTTTTTAATACCAAATTCAAATATATTATAGCATTATTAGACAAATTATTTTCCAAATTACTATTTATTTTTAAAACAACAGCATGTACTAACTATGGGTTTGTTATATTTATTATTTGCTAAACCCTTGAATATATGCAAAATAAAATTCAAAAAATTTTACTATTTTAAAATTAAGGAGGAGGAATATTTAAATATGATTAAAAAAGTACGCGTGTAACTGCAGTTGTCGTTTGTTCCAGATTTAATTTGCCCTTCCTTAAAGCCTCTTCTAAGGAACAAACTTCCGGAAGAATACCAAAAACAGATTTCAACCCTAACTGGTACAACATTTCGTGGTCGCAAACACGTCCGGCAAAAGCAATAACCGGCTTTTGATATTTCTGCGCTAACTTTACTACCCCCGAAATAGTTTTTCCATTTACCGTTTGATGATCAATACTTCCCTCACCGGTAAAAATAAAATCAGCATCCTTTATTTTATTTTCGATGCCCGAATGCTTTATTACCAAATTTATTCCTGGAACTAAAGTAGCTTGTAAGAAAGCCATTAAACCAGCACCGGTACCTCCGGCGGCACCGGCTCCTGGCACTTGATTTATATCGACATTCAAATACTCTTTAATTTTTTCAGCATAATGTTCTAAGTTTCTATCGAGTTCACTGATCATTTCTTCCGTAGCGCCTTTCTGAGGTCCGTAAATACGAGAAGCTCCGGTAGGGCCAGTTAAAGGATTTGTTACATCGCAAGCTACCTCCACCTCCAGCGGCACATTGTTAGTAATTAACCCTGCCGTTTCAATAGTTGTTATTTTACCCAATTCCCGCCCGCCAAAGCCTATTTCCTCCTCGTTCTCATCCAGGAATCGTATTCCTAAAGCCTGCAAAAGACCAACTCCTCCATCATTAGTAGCACTGCCACCAATGGCTATAATGAGTTTTTTTATACCTTTTGCCAGCAATGCTTTAATTAGTTGACCAGTACCGTAAGTTGTAGTAACTAAAGGATTTCGTTTTTCTTTTGGCACCAAATGTAAACCACTGGCACTAGCCAATTCTACTACCCCGGTTTCCCCATCACCAAGAATGGCATATTCACCTCTAATTAAATTACTCAATGGATCAGTTACCTCCTGGTAAAATACCGTACCGCCTGTAGCATCAGCCAAAGCCTGCATTGTACCTTCCCCCCCGTCGGCTAAGGGTACTTGGATACAAACTGCATCAGGTATTACCTGTTTAATGCCTCTTGCCATGGCCTCGCAAGCCTCTTTGGCGGTCATACTTTCTTTGAAAGAATCGGGAGCAAGAATAAACTTCATAGTAGCTTTAGTTGGCAAAAAAGCCAAAGATTAAAGTTGATACAATAGTTAAAACTAAACCAATTAAAGTCTCATAAGGTATTAGCTGCAAACGCTGACGAATATCCATAAAAACACTGCCACTGGAGGCATGGAAAAAGCTGCCATGGGGTAAATGATCCAATACGGTTGCCCCGGCATGTACCATAGCTGCCGCCGATAGAGCCGGAACACCCAAAGATAAAATTGTAGGTCCAAAAACGGTAGAGGCTACTGCCGTACCAGAGGTTGTAGAAGCTGTAGCCGCCGACATGGCAATTCCCGATAAAGGTGCCAATAAAAAAGCAGGCAACCCAAAAGACTGTAACCCATTGGTTATAATATCTTTTAAAGTAGAGTTAGCTATAATACCGGCAATACAACCAGTACATAGGAGCAAAACAGCTACCCCCAAAGTTTTATCTAAACCACTGCTAGCATACTGGCTTATGTTCTTAATCTTACCCATAAATAAAGCCCCGGCAATACCTCCTACTGGCAAGGCTATCATAGGATCAATTTTTATTCCGGTTAGCGGATTTAAGGCTAACAAGGCAATAGCTAAAACAGGACCGGAAATAGCTGCTAAAAAGGATGGCAAATTTTGATGCTGGTAATTTATATGTTCCTCCCCGACCATTTCTCCTTTTTTATTTAGCACTCCCGCCACCAACGCCGAAGCCACTATACCTACTAATGCCGGAACTATTCCAGCCAACATTACGGTAGTTAGTTCTAATTTAAAAGCATCTGCCGCGGCAATAGTATTGGGGTTGGGCGAAATAATATTGCCAGCTTTGCCCCCACCAATCATAGCTAATAAAATAGCTGCCTTAGACGTATGCGTACGCAAACCAAGGGTTAAAGCAATAGGAGCTACTGTAATAACAGCTACATATATAAATACTCCTGAAGCAGTTAAAATAAAAGTAGATAGGGCCAACGCCCATAAAATACGCTTTTCGCCTACCGTTTTAATAATGGTTTCAGCTATGGTAATGGAAGCCCCTGACTCCATAAGCACTCCGGCTAAAACGCCGGCAGCCAAAACCCGCAATACCGCTGGCAGGATATCTTTTGAACCAGCAAACATAAAATTTACGGTATCCTGCATAGACGCCCCGCCCACAACGCCTCCTACCAGTGCACCCGCCAATAAGGCATAAACCGGGTGTAATTTTTTAAGAATTAAAAAAATAGCCAGAGCCAAACCAATTATGGCCCCAAATGACGATATAACCACCATTAGGTAAAAAACTATGCTTTAAAGTAAAACGCTTATTTGGTAATATTTACTAATTATAATTTAAAATCAGCTTTTAATAATACTACTTTAAAAATATAATTAAATGGTTTTACCTGAATTTTTAGGATAAAAAGAAAAGCCTGGCTAATCAGCCAGGCTTTTCTTTTTATGGTAAATCATAATTAATTAATGTTGTAAAACTTCCTGATAAGCTTCCTCTGCTTCCATTAATCCACTAGCATTAATTTCAGTCAGGCATACAAATTTAGTTTCATTTACCAGAATCGGATCGTATTTAGCTACTACTCTAATATAATTTTCGGTAAAACCTTCCATTAATCCATTATGGATGTCGGCTTCAAATAAAACAGTTGTTTTGGTGCCTAAATTCTGCTCGTAGAACAACCGCTTCTTTTTCTCTGATAATATCCGAAGCATATCTGCCCTACGATTACGTTCTTTTACGGGTACCGTACCGGGTAAATCTACAGCAATGGTATTAGCCCGTTCCGAGTATGGAAATACGTGCAGGTAACTTATATTTAAATCATTCAGAAAATTGTACGTCTCCAGAAAATCTTCCTCTGTTTCACCAGGAAAACCTACAATTACATCTACCCCAATACATGCATGCGGCATTAACGTTTTAATCTTCTGGACCCGACTCGTGTACACCTCGCGTAGGTAACGCCGGCGCATGAGCTTTAAAACTTTATCAGAACCAGATTGTAAAGGAATATGAAAATGAGGCATAAACTTTTTAGAAGTAGCCACAAATTCAATTATTTCATCCCGCAGTAAATTTGGCTCAATAGAAGATATCCTGAACCGGTTTATGCCTTCTACTTTATCTAATTCCTGAACTAAATCATAAAAAGTCTCCTTCCGTCCAATTCCAGCCTGTATACCAAAATCCCCTAAATTGACGCCGGTTAATACAATTTCTTTTACTTCAGTTTGGGCTATTTCGTGCGCTGCCTTAATAACATCAGCAATAGCGTTGCTGCGACTTTTACCGCGTGCTAACGGAATGGTGCAGAAGGTACAGGAATAATCGCAACCATCCTGCACCTTTAAAAAAGTACGGGTCCGGTCGCCGAAAGAATAAGCGGTATGAAAGGTAGTGGCCGCACTAATGGGGCTGGCATGTATGGCTGCTTTTTCAGGTTTTTCAAAACCGTCCAGAATATCTACTAGCTGAAACTTTTCGGCGGCCCCCAACACGGCATGCACACCCGGAATTTCAGCAATTTCTTTTGGTTTTAATTGAGCATAACACCCGACAATTGTGATGAATGCATCTGGTGAATGCTTTAAAGCTTCTTTAACCACTTTGCGGCATTTCTTATCCGCATTATCTGTTACCGAACAGGTATTTATGACGTAAATATCCGCCTTCTCCTCAAACGCTACTTTTTCATATCCTCTCTCCTGAAATATTCGGGATATAGAAGAGGTTTCTGAAAAATTGAGCTTACAACCTAACGTATAAAATGCCACTTTTTTCATCAGGCTGCAAAGGTACGAATTTTAGTTTACAGCTCATAATCCACCATCTACCGTTTTAGTATAACACGCATACCCCATGGCAGATAAGTAAAAGAACCTGGCAATTACTGTTTTTTGATTAAAGCTTATAACAATCTAAATCTACAATATATTTAAACAAATTCTTTTCCATATATTAAAACTGCAAACCCCTAAGGATAGGCTGTGAGGTTTATATTTAGTTACTTCTTCAAAAAATCTTCAAAGGAATATTGCATATACGCTTTGCCTCGTTCCAGCTGATGAACCGGAACTTGCGGATCTTTTTCAATTATTTTTTTGGCTATATTGTCAAAAGTAACGGCACCTTGGGGGCTAACAAAACCAAACCCGTCGTTGAACACATAAAAGGCAAAAGAACTGGCGCCTGGATTTAATAAATTTTTACCCCAAACAAAGGACTGAAAAGGCAAATCCAATTGGGCTAAAACAGTAGGTACAATATCTGTCTGAGAACCAATTTTTGAAATTACTTTTCCTTTTTCCATTAAAGCTCCACCCGACAAAATAAAAGGAATTCGGAATTTGGATGGTTTATTATTTGAATCATTGCCCGGAAAACGATGGCCGTGATCAGCAGCCAGTATAAGCAAGGTATTATCCCACCAAGGTTCTTTTCGGGCCGCAGTTATAAATTCCCCTATGGCAACATCAGTATAATAAACCGAATTCTTGAATTGAGTAGCCTCATCGGTACCTTTAAACTTTTCGGAAATAGGAATATCATAAGGCTCATGACTGCTTAAGGTCATGATGGTAGCGAAAAAAGGGGTTTTCTCCTGGCGCAACTCATTTATCACCTGATTAAATAAAACATGATCGTGCACGCCCCACTTAGAGTTATAATCTTTTTTATCGAAGTCGTATTTGCTCCTTAATTTGTCGTAACCGGCCGTTAACAGATAAGACTTAATATTAGCAAAGGCTAACTCGCCGCCGTAAAAGAAACTGCTTTGGTATCCGGCTTCTTCCAGTATTTTATTTAAATGAGGTAGCTTTTCAGTTTTCCGGGGAGTTTTAACAATGGAGGTGGTGGTTTGTACCGGGTAACCACTTAATAAAGCCACCAAGCCTTTTTCGGTTCTGTCGCCGCTGGCATAAATACTATCAAATACAATCCCCTCTTTAGCTAGTTGGTCTAAATTAGGTGTTACTCCAGGTTCCCCTCCCAGGCATCCCACCAATTTGCCTGTATAACTTTCCAGTATGATAAAAATAATATTAGGTCGTTCGTCTTTTAATACTGGCAGCACTTTTCCGGCCGGATATTTATACATTTCTGCTACATATTGCCGGGCGGTTGAATCCGGAAAATAATGGTAGGGATTCTTTAAATCAAAATTCTTTTTGCTTAGGGAATACATCAGGTTCCAGGGCAGGTTAACAGCCGCATGATTGGCAAAAGCTTTGTCCGAAAAATAAACATCACTTTGGTTAACCGGAATTTGCTGAATACCTCCCCGGATTGGAATAATGAGAATAATCAAATAAAGAAAAGAAACACCTATATATATATATTGCCTCTTGTTTGGTAAAGGCAAATTGCGCCAATACCTCCGGAAAA
Source organism: Adhaeribacter aquaticus DSM 16391 (assembly GCF_000473365.1). GTDB lineage: Bacteria > Bacteroidota > Bacteroidia > Cytophagales > Hymenobacteraceae > Adhaeribacter > Adhaeribacter aquaticus. Next base: position 3,642,929 of record NZ_KI421517.1, on the reverse strand, counting down.
AGAAAGTTGATAGAAGGATTAATATAAACAAAATAGTGGCTAAAAGGAAAACAGGAGCAGTTCCGGCAGATGCCATCATTTCGTGGGGAGTGGCTAAATATTGCAACGGTGTAGCATCTAACCGGAAGCCCCAGGCATTATAAAGCTCCAGATCTATTACTGTAAATAAACCTATGAGAGCAATTAAAAAATACGTGTAAACCCTAATAAGAGAATGTATTTTTAACTGGGGCAGGAACGCTTGAAGCAATAGCAAAAAGAAAGGGAAAACACTTATATAAGCAGCAAAGGAAACATCTAAGCGTAAGCCATAGCCAAAAATCCTGAAAATCTCCGAAGCAGTTAAATATTTAGCCTGAGAAGTATGGTAAGCCACAAAAATTGCTTTGCACCCTACGAAAAAAATTATCCAAAAGAAGAAATATCGTAATTGTAGTAGCCATTTGTTCATCTTAGCACAAAGATACTATCCATACTTTTGAAAAGTGAATACCATTTATTCCAAGGGTTTCATATTTATTGTCTGATTTTGGAGAGATGTTATATTTTAACCACTTTTTTTAAAAATGCCTTTAAAATAGAACCCCCAATTACAATTTTTATGGTAATTTTTCAAAAAAGATAAAAATTTTAAACCTCATTGCTTTTTATATTCAAATAATTACTACTTTTGAAAAACCTAATAAAAAAACATAAATATAATTATGGCAGTTCTTCGTTTTAAAGCACTTGAAATAGCTGAGAATCGTCAGCCGGTTGAAGTTGCTCCTATTTCTCAGAAGATATCTGAATACTATGGAAAAAACGTATTTGGCTTAGAAGCCATGCGTACAACCATGTCTAGCGAGTATTTCAAAAAACTATCCGCTGCAATTAAACATGGTACAAAAGTAGAGCGTAACGTAGCTGATGCTGTGGCTGCCGCCATGAAAACCTGGGCAATTGCCAAAGGTGCTACGCATTACACTCATTGGTTCCAGCCATTAACTGGTGCTACTGCTGAAAAGCATGATTCTTTCTTTGATTTAAACGCTGATGGTCAGGCCATCGAAAACTTTAAAGGTTCTGCCTTAGTTCAGCAAGAGCCAGATGCCTCTTCTTTTCCGAATGGTGGTATCCGGAATACCTTTGAGGCCCGTGGTTATACTGCATGGGATCCAACATCGCCTGCTTTCATCATTGAAATAGGTAATTCTAAAACCTTATGTATCCCTACGATATTTGTAGCTTATACAGGTGAGGCCTTAGATTACAAAGCTCCATTATTAAAAACTTTAACAGCACTTGAAAATGCAGCCGTTGAAGTTTGTCAATATTTCGACCGCGATGTAACTAAAGTTACCGCCACTTTAGGTATTGAACAGGAATATTTCTTAGTAGACAAAGCTTTATATACAGCTCGTCCGGACTTAGTATTAACTGGTCGTACTTTATTTGGTCATGCTCCTGCTAAAGGTCAGCAATTAGAAGACCATTATTTTGGCTCTATTCCTACCCGCGTGCATGCATTCATGGTAGATTTCGAGCAGGAAGCCCACAAATTAGGTATTCCTTTAAGAACTCGTCACAACGAGGTGGCTCCTAACCAGTTTGAGAGTGCACCTACTTTTGAAGATGCTAACTTAGCTGTAGACCACAACCAACTGTTGATGGACTTGATGGATAAAGTTGCTGAACGTCATCACTTCAAAGTATTATTACACGAAAAACCTTATGCTGGTGTAAATGGTAGTGGTAAGCACAATAACTGGGCATTATCTACTGACACAGGTGTAAACTTATTAGGCCCTGGAAAACGTCCGAAAGAAAACTTACAATTCTTAGCTTTCTTTGCTACTACGTTAATAGCCGTTTACAAAAATGCTGACTTATTACGCGCCAGCATAGCTTCAGCCAGCAACGACCACCGTTTAGGTGCCAACGAAGCGCCTCCGGCTATTATCTCGGCCTTCATTGGTTCCCAATTAAACCAGGTATGCGAAGAATTAGAGAATAACTCTAATATAAATATTGACAAAGGAGATAACATGTACCTGAAATTAGGTATCGATAAAATCCCTGAAATCTTATTAGACAACACTGACCGTAACCGTACTTCTCCATTTGCCTTTACAGGTAATAAATTCGAATTACGCGCTGTTGGTTCTTCTGCTAACTCTGCTAACGCAATGACTGTTCTGAACGCTATTGTTGCTGATCAGTTAATCGAGTTCAAAAAGGAAGTTGATGCAGCTATCGAAAAGGGTAAGAAAAAAGAGGTTGCTATTATTGATGTTATCCGTCGTTATATAATCGAATCTAAACCAATTCGTTTCGAAGGTAACGGATACTCTAAAGAGTGGGAAGAGGAAGCAGCTCGTCGTGGTTTAAATAACGTAAAAACTACTCCGCAAGCTTTAGATTTTTATGTTACTAAATCAGCTGAAGAATTATTCTCACGTTTAGGAATTTATACTAAAGTAGAATTACACGCTCGTCACGAAATATTATTAGAAGAATATCTAAAGAAAATTCAGATTGAAGCCCGTGTATTAGGTGATTTAGCTATCAATCACATTATTCCTACAGCTGTTGCTTACCAAAACAAACTGATCACTAACATCAGAGGTTTACGTGAGTTAGGCTTAGATGAAGAATATACTGCTTCTACTTTAGAAACAATTAAAGATATTTCGAAGCATATCGCAATCATTCAAAAGAATGTAGACGAAATGATTGAAAAACGTAAAGTAGCTAACAAACTGGAAGATACTCGCGAGCGTGCGATCATGTACTGCGACGAAGTAAAAGCTTATTTTGATGTAATTCGCTACAGCGTTGATAAATTAGAGTTAATGGTTGATGACGAAGATTGGCCATTAGTAAAATACAGAGAATTATTGTTCACACGCTAATTCTAAGTATCAGAATAAGAAAGGCTCCTCAATTGAGGAGCCTTTTTGTTTTACTAGATTTTTAACTTTTATATACTCTGGTTTTCACCTAATATAAATGTCATAAGCCTTCAACATTTTATTAAAGACAGGAAGGTGACTCAGTGGTTATAGATTTAACCTATGCGTAATTATTCTACAACAAGAAAAGGGTTTATAAAGGATTTATTTTAGGTTGTTATACCTAAAATAAATCCTTTATAAACCCTTTTACAACCCAATCAAAAATATTTTCTTATAAACTCACTTACAAACTTGTAAGGTGCAGTAAGCTATTTTGCCTTGATTAAATACTTAAGTTGTAGGCCAAAAAACAAGTTGCGACCTGGAGCAGCTTGGAAAAACCGGTTACCAAAAGCATTTAAATCATTTCCTAAGCTGTATCTTTTATCAAAGGCATTATCAATACCAGCATATAGATCTGTCTGCCATTGTTGCCATAATTGTTTCCGGATTCCGCCCCGGGCACCTATTATAAAGAATGGATCAGCATAAAAAGTATTGGCATCATTTAGCGGAACCTCCGAAGTATAATTGCTGGTTACGTTTAAATAAAGGCCATGTCTGCTTTCAGCATCTAAACCTGCCGTTAAAACATGATTTGGCGTACCAGTTAACCGATTACCTGAAAAATCCTGATCGTTTTGCTTATAGTTTAGGAACCGGAAATGGCTATAGGTATAAGCACTCCACAGTTTCAATAGACTCACGGTTTGTAATGGAGCTTGAATAAATGCATACGAAAGAGCAGTTTCAATACCTTTCTGACTGGTATTACCGGCATTATTGAAAACGGTTGTGGTACCACCAGCATTACCAAACGGAATGGTACGACTAACGATGGTTTCTTTTAGGTTAAACTGAAAGGCCACTAAGTCATAAACCAGCTTTTGAGAAAACAAATTACCCCGTACGCCGGTTTCATAATTTATACCATTCTCTGGTTTCAAACCTGCATTAAACCCTGCATTAGAAGGCCTAACTTCTGCATCTGTGGGAGCAGAATAACCGGTGCTAATACTGGCATGGGCCGATACTTGCGGAGAAAACACTTTAACCAAACCTACTCTTGGCGAAATTTGCGGATCCAGGTTGTAATTTCTAATGGCAATATTAGAAGTAACGGCATCTGTTAAGCGATTTAGTTCATAGCGCAAACTATTAACACTAGCTCCTAAAGTAGCAATAAAATTACCGGGTAAATCTGCTTCTGCCTGTGCAAAAATAAAACCTTGTTGTCTTACAATTTCATCGTCCAGATTTAACCTGCCTGGTAAGCCTTGGTTATTCTGGTACCGTCTTGAGTTCGTAAAGCTTCTACTCAATTCTGCTCCTAAGGTAAACCGGGAAGCTATATTACCAAGATTAGTAGTGTAAGTTGTTTTGGTTCTGCCGCCATAGGCCTGATTGGTGTTACGCTCATAATCAGCCGTAAATGGATTATTAAAGAAACTAAATACTCCAAAAATAGAAGTGGTATTACTCCAATTTTCGTTAAATTGGTATTGGTGTCCAATTCCAATATTAATGGCATCTAATTTTATATGGGAATTATTAGTTACGTTCAAATCACGGGCCTGACGCGGGTTAGCTTCATACTGTGCCCGGGTAAGTCCGCCTGGTAACTCATAAAACAAATTAGAATAATACGTGTGGAAAGATAACACCTGCTTATTAGATGGGAATAGTTGCCCCGACAACAATAGTACATCCCGGTCCATAGCGCTCTGAGCCCTATACCCTTCCAGCTTTTGCTTTTCGTAACGTACCAAAATCCCAGACTTTTCAGTAGCAGAACTAACGGCTGCCGAGTAACGGCGTAAGCCAAAAGACCCGGTTAAGGAGCCGACATCTACGCTGGTTTCACCTGCCTTAGGTCGTGCGGTTTCTAAAAGGATTGTCCCACCGGTTCCTGCCCCATAAACACTCCCAGCCGGTCCTTTTATCACTTCTATCCGACCAATGGTGGACGCATCTAATAAATTAACCGGAATGGTGCTATTAGCTTCTATAAGCGGTACTTCATTTAAATACATTTTAACGTTTCGGACGCCAAAAGGAGCACGCAAACTACTTCCCCTAATAGAAATCCGGTAGCTACCGGTGGCCCGTTCTTCCATCCGAACGCCTGGCAAAGTATTTAAAGCCGGTACCAACGTAGCTGGACTAAAGCGATTAATATCCCGGGCATTTAAAAGACCAATAGCTCCGGCGGTTTCGGCTAAAGGTCGATTGGTTTCGTAACCAGTTACCACCACTTCCCGCAAGGCCTGATTCTCCGTTGCTAAGGCAATAGTAAGGTCTCTTGATTTTTTGGGTAATGCCAGCCGGCTAAATTTGTAGCCTACCATAGAAACGTAGATACTATCAGAGCCCGTAGGCACTTCTAGCGAAAACCGGCCACTTTCATCTGTAACAGTACCGAGCTGGGTAGCCGAAACGGTTATGGAAGCACCCACTAATGGTTTACCAGAATTCTTATCCTGCACCTTACCTGAAATGCTTTGCTGGGCTGTAGCTGAATAAAAAATAAAACTAAATAAAATGTAAAATAGATATTGTTTCATGAGTGTTAAATTACTAATCCTTCACTACCAAAATATTACACATATAACAAAAGGATCAGGATTATTTTATGGCAAAATTAGCCACCTATTATTAAGCATCAAACAAAAAAGGCTCCTATTGGAGCCTTTCTTTTAATTTTATAAGCTATTAGGCAGCCGCCTTTTTATCAAAAGTAAATTTATCTTTCAATTGCAATTTTAAGATATTCATTTTTTCTACTTTATCTGTTACACCAATAGCATTAAGAAAATCCTGTACGCGGCCACTGCTTAAAGCTTTTTTACTTACTCTTTTTAAAATAAAAGGTACAAGCAAAACAGCCAGGTTTAATGCCACCGTATTAGGTAATCCAAAACGGATTATGAACCGGGCAACTACCCGTTGGATAATTTTATCCAGGACCAGGTCTTTTCCAACCTTAAAAGCAGAGCTTTTAAGGAAATCAACCACCTGATCATAATTACCATTCTTCAATTCGGCCTGTAATACTTCCTTTACAGTATTTTTAGCTACCGTAATCACGTCAATGGCCTGATGGCTTTTTAAACCTATCCTTTTAGCCTGTATCTGTAATCTGTCCCGGACATCACTGTTAAAAAATTTATTTATCATTTTATTTACTTCCCACTTCATAACATTAACAATTAATGCTAAAATCATACCGAAACAGTATGTCGTTAATAATATAGCATTGTTCTAGTATTTTAACAAAGGTAAGGAAGCAGAAATTCAACAAAATGGTCGTAATTTTACCCCGTCAACATTGAACAATCCGGACTTGCTGGTAGTTTAATATAGTAAGCCTCTAATAGCTATGAATAAAAATTATTGCCCTAGCTTAACCCAATATATTCGCAGGACAACCCGGGAAGTTAAGATTGGTGAAATACCAGTAGGCGGGAATAACCCCATTCGGGTGCAATCCATGACCACGGTAGATACCATGGACACCCTGGGCTCGGTGGAACAGACAATCCGGATGGTGGAAGCTGGCTGCGAATACGTGCGAATTACAGCTCCCAGTGTAAAAGAAGCAGAAAACCTGCGTAATATTAAAGCTGAATTGCGTAAGCGCGGCTACAACGTACCTTTAATTGCCGATATTCATTTTACCCCCAATGCAGCCGAATTAGCAGCCCGTATTATAGAAAAGGTACGCATTAATCCGGGCAATTATGCTGATAAAAAGAAATTTGAATTAATAGAATATACCGACGAAACCTATCAGGCTGAACTGGATCGGATTCGGGAACGCTTTGTGCCGCTAGTTAAAATCTGTAAAGAACATGGCACAGCCATGCGGATAGGTACCAACCACGGATCTTTATCTGACCGGATATTGAGTAGGTATGGCGACACGCCACTGGGAATGGTTGAAAGTGCCCTGGAGTTTTTACGGATTTGTGAAGACCTGAACTATTATGATATTGTGCTTTCCATGAAAGCCAGTAATACCCAGGTAATGGTACAGGCTTATAGGCTATTAGCCCAGAAACTCGAAGAAGAAGGCTTGCAGCCATACCCTTTCCATTTAGGTGTAACAGAAGCCGGCGAAGGTGAAGACGGCAGGATTAAATCAGCAGTTGGAATTGGAACTTTACTGGAAGATGGATTAGGTGATACTGTTCGGGTTTCTTTAACCGAGGCACCGGAATTAGAAGCCCCTGTCGCCAGGATGCTGATTGATCGGTATTCCGATCGGGCCGACCACTCCCCAATTAAACCAGTTTGTAATGTACCTATTGATCCGTTCCAATACCACCGGCGCGAGACTAAAGAGATCAATAATATTGGCGGCCAGAATGTGCCCCGCGTAATGGCAGACCTTAGCCAGTTAACGGATGTGCAATATGCCGATTTAAAATGTGTAGGTCATTTGTACTCCATGCTGCTGGATAAATTTAACATGAATGATTTAGGGGCGGACTTTATTTACACCGGAGACCAACCCATTTCTTTTATGTTACCTAACGGCCTGAAGGAAGTAGTAGATTATAAGGCGTGGGTAAAAGCCGGTAGCCAGGAAGAACACTACCCGCTCTTAACACACGAAGAATACGCAGCTACTACTGTACTTCACCCGGAGGTAAACTTTGTTTCCTTTAGCATCGATAATTTAACAGATAAGGCATTGGCCCAATTAAAGGCTAACCCTACCACTGTAATTTTATTATATACTGAAAATAAACATGCCATGGCAGAGCTTAGGAAAGGATTCTTCCGGTTGATGAACAATGGCATAACTAACCCGGTAATTATTAAACGGCAATACACAGATATGCATGCCGAGCAAACCCAATTATATGCATCTACCGATGTAGGTGGCTTATTATTAGATGGCTTTGGCGATGGTATAATTTTAAGTACAGCGTTATTAAGCTCCAGAACAAAAGAAGCCTGGCTTTCCGAAATTGATGGACTAAATAAACTGAGCTTTGGCATTTTACAGGCGGCCCGTACCCGCATGAGCAAAACCGAGTATATTTCCTGCCCAAGCTGTGGCCGTACGTTGTTCGATTTGCAGGAAACTACCGCTATGATTCGGAAGCGAACCGATCACCTGAAAGGCGTTAAGATTGGGATTATGGGTTGTATTGTGAATGGCCCTGGCGAAATGGCAGATGCCGATTATGGGTATGTTGGGGTAGGAAAAGGTAAAATAGCTCTCTACCGCGGCCAGAATGTTATTAAAAAATCAGTACCAGAAGTTGCCGCTGTAGACGAATTGATAGAACTTATTAGGGAAGATGGCAAATGGGTAGAACCGGCTGAAGTTGCCTTTGCAGAATAAATTAAACTCTATTATTTATAAAAAAGCCATTACTAAAAGAAATGGCTTTTTTATTTTAACTTTTATTTCTAGGCTCTTTGTTCAACCAATACCTAATGCCAAACGACAAACTCATTAAACTGGGATAGCCCGGAATAAATGTTGTTGAAAAATCGTATTTATCTGTAAGTCTATAGTTGTATTCAAACTCCCCGGCATAGCCAATAAACTTATGTTGCCATTTATCTGTTGGGGCTCCGTTGAAAAATCCGGAATCCTGGTATCCTTCTAAACTACTCCAGTTCCGGCGGTAAACAAAGGTAGGACCAAAACCACCGTTAAGAGAATGCCTGTTTTTATTAAAAATTACCCAACGCACACCTAAATGGGTGAAACCGCCTAATTGAGCGGCACAATCAGAATATAATGCTTGAATAAATTTAACTGAAAATTTATCTGGTTTAATAAAATGCTCATAACTCACCGTGCCGCCTAAGTTAAAAACCAAATAACCTTTTTTGTCTGGATTTAAAGGCATCAGTGGGGCATTCACATCGCCTTTAGGGTGCAAACTCAAGCCAAAAAATTTAACATTAATATTATTTTGAGCACGGCTGGTGAAAGAAAGTAGAACCAGTAAAAAGAATAGAATCTGAATAAAGCGCATTCATTAAAACTACAGGAAACCAACATTATCTTCTAACCCATAAATTTTGAAAAAGTTATGGCAGAAAGGATGTTTATTGGCCCTGCATAAGGGTAGTACTTAACAGAATTCTTTTCTAATTGTACTCTAGATTACTATTACGATTCTATCAGGCCTGAATTTCCACGATTTCCTTTATCCAATCCTTTTCGTTCTGGTTTAAAAGCTGGTTCTTCCTTCATCCGTTCCATCACCGATGTTATACTACCCACTACTCCGGAAATATCGGCTAAGTCTGTTGGAATGATCATGCTGTTATTTACTTTGGCTAATTTGCCGAACTCGGTTAAATACTGTTCTGCCACCCGTAGGTTTACAGCCTTCATTCCACCTTCTTCGTTTATGGCCATGGCTATTTCCCTGATTCCCTGAGCTGTGGCAGACGCTATCCGTTCAATTTCAGCGCCCCGACCTTCGGCTTCGTTTATGCGCCGTTGTTTCTCCCCCTCAGATACAGAAATCATTTGGGCCCGTTCGCCTTCTGCCCGATTTATTTTTGCCTGCTTCTCCCCTTCCGATTCAGCAATTGTGGCCCGTTTTTCCCGCTCGGCCCGCATTTGTTTTTCCATGGCATCCCGAATGGTAGCCGGCGGAACAATATTTTTTATTTCGTAACGGGTAACTTTAACTCCCCAGGGATCACTAGCTACATCCACGGCATTTACAATAGAGGCATTTATGGTTTCCCGTTCTTCAAATGTACGATCCAGTTCCAGCTTTCCTACTACACTCCGCATAGTGGTTTGGGCAATCTGAATAGCCGCAAATCGGTAATTATCAATACCATAAGAAGCTTTTGGCGGATCTATTACCTGCAAATAAAGAATGCCATCTACCTCTACCAAAATATTATCCCTGGTTATACACGTCTGGGAAGCTACATCAATGGCTTGTTCTTTAAGGGTATGCTTGTAAGTAATTTTATCAATAAAAGGAATAATAATATGAAAGCCTGCTTCCAGGCTACCATTGTATTTCCCTAACCGCTCTACAATAAATACCGTCCGCTGTGGTACTACTTTTATAGTAGATAAAAAAATGATAATTATAAAAATGGCGAGGCCAACTAAAATAATGGTGCTGTTCATGATTATCAGGCGCTAATAGGTTCAACAAATAAAACAATACTTTCTTTGGAGACAATTCTAACTGTAATGCCGCTCCCTATGGCCTCGTTGGCCTGGGCATTCCAGGTGGTACCCCTGAAACTAACCTTTCCGCCAAACGGACCAGGCAATATATCTTGCACTACCAGGCAGGAGTGGCCAATAAACTCATCTACTAGTTCTTTCCCCGCCTGCGGCTGATTCCGCTTCTTATTAAGGATAAATCTTCTCAGAAAAAATAAACTGATAATAGAGGCTACTATAAATACTACTAATTGTACATTGAAAGATAAGCCAAATACAACAGTTACCAGTGCCGTTATCCAGGCACCTACCCCAAAGAAGATTATAATCAGGCCCGGAAGGGCCAGTTCTGCCAGAAGAAAAATCAACCCTACCGTAAACCAAACCACACCAGGATTTTCAAATAATTCTAACATATTTTCATTTAATAGTTAATTAGTAGCTAATACATAGAACAGGCCTATTTTGCCTGTACTCCTGAGGCAAGGTATGTATTTGGTTTTATATATAATATTATTAATTAATATACTTTTTTTAATAATAGGTATAAGGTTAACTGGTATTACAAAACTTTACCAGTCCATGCTAAAGTGAAGCTAATGTTTATTCGTAACGCAACGACTCGATAGGGTCTAATTTTGAGGCTTTGTAAGCCGGGTAAAATCCGGAAATAAGGCCTACGGCAATGCATACTACTAACCCTATAAAAATCCAGAACCAGGGAATAAAAAAGGCTCCCTGACCTATTAGTCTAGCAATTCCATTACCCATTATTACTCCTAATACCACACCTACCACCCCACCAAGGATACAAACCACAATAGCTTCAATAATAAATTGTTGCCTAATTTGTTTTTTGGTTGCTCCCAGAGCCTTTCTTACTCCTATTTCCCGGGTCCGCTCCGTAACCGATACCATCATAATATTCATTAAGCCAATAGAAGCACCCAATAAAGTAATAAACCCAACTAAAGTTCCGCCTATTTTTAAGTAACCGGAAATATCATTTAAAGACTTTAGCATGGAATCGCTGCGTTTAATCTCAAAGGACTCCGGCTTCCCAAGTTTATCTTGCCGAACTTTTCGCATAGTGCCGGTAGCTTCTGCCATGGCGTAATTTATATTGTTATTATTCAGAATGGTCGTTTTTATGTCATAAGTCAAAGCTTCGTATCGGGGCAACTGGTTACCGGTTTCCAACGGAATGAGTACCATTCGGTCGGCCCCTCCCCCCCGCATATTGCTACCGCTTTTTTCTAACTTACCTACCACTTTATACCGCTTTCCTAAAAAATATATATTTTTGTATATAGGGTTTAGATTAGCGAACAATTTTTCTGCTACTTCATGTCCCAAAATTGCCACACTTGCTCCTGTTTTATGTTCTAAAGCAGAAAAAGGTCGGCCCACCACCACATTGTAATTAGCGTTAATCAGATAATTTTCATCTCCGGCAGTAATATTAATATTGGGGTTAGTTTTAACATTAGCATATTTAATAACCGCGGCACCGCCAATATTCGCACTTACACTTACCCGCATATGCTCACCTGTCAGGTCTTTATACTTTCTTGCCTGGAGGTACGTAATGGGTGGGTGAATTTTTTCTGCTCTTCCGCCACGGCGGTACCGGTTTCCGTGGCCCTTGGCTGCTATATCAAAAGAATTAGCGCCAAAACTGGAAAAAGTTTGGTTTATAGAATATTTTATACTTTCGACGGCTGTTAGAATACCTACCAGCGACATAATGCCAATGGAAACAATCAAAGCAGTAAGAATTGTCCTGAGTAAATTACTTTGAATCGACCGCAGACCTTCTTTTATATTTTCAACTAAAATCATAAATTAAAGCAAATTATATACTTATCTAAAACAAGTTATATACCTAACGCAAAAGTATCCGTTATAAGAACCCAAGGTTCAGCTGGTTAAAGGTAGAATCTTATTTTGTAATTCTGAATCATTTTAAAAGTTTGTTTAATTAGCCTCCCAGCTTGATAGTATGCATATCCGAACTTTACTTACCCTGATCATATTTTCTCTGTTGTCAGTAAAATTAATGGCATCAGAAATAATTATACCCATGGATGAGTCCCAGAAAGACCATTTAAAAGCTTATGGAGTGGCCTATCTGGCCATAAAAAACCAGGTTGAGGTAGACTGGCTTCTGAATTACAGAGGAGGAACCTTTGCTTTTCAGCATAACGCCAAACTTGAGAATGAAATGGTGGTTCGAGGTATAAGTTATAGTGTCATTTCAGATGCGCAATATTCAGGTATCCTTTCCCAGATTAGTAATCCGGATGCCAATATGGATATAATGAAGCTGGAGAAATTACCGAAAATAGCTGTATACTCCCCAAAAGCCAAACAACCCTGGGACGATGCCGTAACGCTGGTGCTCACTTATGCCGAAATACCCTATGACGTAATTTTTGATGAAGAAGTAATGAATGGTGATTTGCCTAAATATGACTGGCTCCATTTGCATCATGAGGATTTTACCGGCCAATATGGCAAGTTTTACATACATTACCGAAACGCGCCCTGGTACATAGCTCAGGTAAAAGAAGCGGAAGCTGTGGCTAAAAAATTTGGCTTTACCAAGGTTACCCAACTAAAAGCTACTGTGGTACAAAAAATGAAGGAGTTTTGTGCCGGAGGTGGATTTATGTTTGCCATGTGCAATGCTACCGACACCTTTGATATAGCTTTGGCAGCACAGGGAGTAGATATTGTAGATGCCATTTTTGATGGAGATGGCATGGACCCTCAGGCGCAGCAAAAACTGGATTACAGCAAAACCTTAGCCTTTAAAGATTTTAAACTAAGTCGCAACCCCTACGAAATTGAATTTTCCAGTATCGATAACCAAACCTTTGAACGTAACATAACGCCGGAAAATGACTTTTTTCAGCTTTTTACATTTTCAGCTAAATGGGATCCTATTCCCACTATGTTAACCCAAAACCACAATAAAACGGTTAAAGGATTTATGGGCCAAACCACAGCCTTTAAAAAACCACTAATAAAATCGGATGTTATTGTGATGGGCGAAACAAAAGCGGCCAACGAAGTAAGGTATATGCACGGCACCTTAGGTAAAGGCACCTGGACCTTTTACGGAGGCCATGATCCCGAAGATTATCAACACATGGTAGATGAAGAGCCAACTGATTTGGCTTTACACCCTAATTCACCGGGCTACCGATTAATTCTGAATAATATATTGTTCCCGGCAGCCAAGAAAAAGAAACAAAAGACCTAATAACTAGCAGCTTTTATTTAAGTGCAAAAAAGGAAGGATTTACTATTAAGTAAATCCTTCCTTTTTTGTTAAAACTTATTAACTTAAAGTTAGTGCATCCTATCCGGACGGTGTTCTAAGTTAGCTATAATATCGGCTTCTATCTTCAACAGTTCCTGTAAACGAGCATCTACCACTTCGACAGGCATATATTCTTTGGCTAACTTCACGAAACTCACAAAATGACCTGCTTCCGACACCATCAGCTCATAGTAAAACTTTTGCAACCCTTCGTCCTGAATATTTTTCCAAAGTAATTTAAAACGCTCGCAACTACGTGCTTCAATTAACGCATTTATCAATAAATGGTCCATTAACTGACGTTCCCGCTTATCGCCCTTCCTAATATGTTTGGATAGTTGCACCACGTACTCATCAGGCCGGTTTCGCCCCAAACTAAACCCCCGCTTTTTTAATTCTTCCAATACCCGCTCAAAGTGCCCCCACTCTTCTGCCACCAAAGCCGTCATTTCCTCAACTAACTTCTCTTTGTCCGGATATTTTACAATTAACGAAATACCAGAGGTCGCTGCTTTCTGCTCACAATAAGCATGATCAACCAAGATATCTTCAATATTTTTTTCAGCAATATTTACCCAGCGCGGATCGGTTGGTAGCTTTAATTTAAGGATGGTCTTATTTAAATTCTGTTCTGACACGGTTCAGTAGAAAATTGAATTTTACAAGTTGACTTGGTCTGGATGATTGGGCACTTTTAACATAAAAACTAATTATTAATACACCTGTATTCTCTATTTGTTCTTATAAAAATTTAAATTACGAGTTAGTATCTAATCGAAAAACATCCATTTTAATCCAAATACGAAACTTCTGGGTAAAGCAGTATAATAAGGGGTAGTAAAATAGCCTTCTGCCGGATAACCCTGATTTACATTGGCCATTTTTAAAAAGATATTAAATGATTTAATATCGGCCGTAACAAATAAATCTATTACCGGATAAGTTTTTACCAGGAAGTTATTTTGTAGAAAAAATGTTTGAGTAACCGGGTTAAAAGCATCGGCCCGATAACTATCAGCCGCATAGCCTTCTACTCCAACCTGACCGAATAAAGCTTTTTTAAATAAGAACCCCTGATAATATATCTTAGAATTAGCAACCCAGGTCGGAATACGAATATAAGCGGCATCTGTACGTTTATTATAACTTACAATATTATCCCAATGAAAATTCTTAATGTTGAGGTGATGATGCATCAGAGCCGTATAAAACGATTGCTGTTCGCCTAATTGCTGGGGCACCTTTGATTCATTAAAAATCACATAGTTTTGTAAATTTATTCTGGCGACCTCTCCTCTAAGGGTATTATGAAAAAACTTTACGTTAATGGCTGCAGCTGTTCTGTCCGCAATAATATTCTCAAAATTGCTATCCCATTTATAATGATTAGATCGGTAAAACTGCTGAATAAGTGTTGGCGAATAAGAGCTGCGGCTCTGTGAAACAGTAAGAAACTTAACCCTTACCGATACATTTGCGAGATAATCCTTAAATAATTGGTATTCTGCAGTTGCCGTTACATTAAATATATCTTTTAATTTAAACTGAGTTTCGCCGCCAATAAAGCTCTGTCCAAATTTCCGGTAAAGGCTTTCGCGCTCAATGTGGGCAGAATCAACCTGAAACCGGATGTTGGCATCCCGCCGTTTGGCGTAAAATTTATAAAAAAATAAGGGATGGTTTCCGGTTATGCCCACCGTATGCTCCCACTCCTTATACATGGTTTTATCATTGGTAGCAGTAGGATCTACGCGGGCCAAGGAAGGGTATATAAAACCTATAGCGTTACTGTTACTTAAATTAGTATCATAATATTTATTCCATTGCCGCCTGTAGTCAGAAGTATGGTAAACTTTTAAAAATTCTTTAGCTACATTAAAAAACTGGGTCAGGTGAAAGCTACTGCGTTTTTCGTGGTTAGCGGCAGTAGTTAGGCGGGCTGCCGGATTATCAATTGATAAAACACTATCGGCTGGCGTTCGGATGTCGGGAACCAGAATTCCTCCGGTTTCTGCTTCTTTGTGGTTAAAATTAGCAATGTTGGAGAACAAGTGATACCGGTTATTTGCACTTTGGATATGGGTAAAAAAAGAAACATTTTGGCTAACAATTAAGCGGTCGCGCCGGCCTATTGATCCGATATTTTTATTGGCCCCAATGCGGCTATACGTAAAACCAAAGGTGGCCAGGTTTTTATAACTCCGGGCGTGTTTCGCTTCAAAAATTGTTTCGCCAACAGCACCCTGCACATAAAATAAATGAGAATAAGGCGATTTGGTATCAAAATAATCTATCCGCGATGGGTCCGGAACATACCGATCAAAAATATTTTTTCCCAGCCGGACTCCTATTCGTTGAGGATAACGGTATAAAATAGGTTGGGAAGCCGTACCTATATTTCCTAAATCCTGATGAAAGGTAGTATCTGCGTACCAGTTCCGGGTCCGGTTCATGTTATTTAAAGCCGTATCGATGGGGCTGGTAGTATAATTGCCTCTTAGATAATCTCCTTCATGAAAAATCCGGGTAGTTTTGGTACCATAGATGCTTTGGGTAGAATCATTTAAAATTTGGGCCCAGGAAGCCTGGGCAAAAAGAAAAGCAAAAGATAAAAGTAGTAAACGGAAGTACTTCACGCGTTTGATTATTATATGGCTAATTAATTAGCCTCTTTTGTTATTAAAGCATTGAAAGCTTCCTGACCTGCCAGAAATGCAACTTTTATTGGCAAATAAAAGAATGGTAGTTCTTTAACTTGGTTTCTGAATTCTAGACTATTTAATTTGGTCCAATCTTTCTGCGTTGTTAAAAAACATAAACCATCCCGGGCTTTTAAGGCCGCAAAATTAATAATTTCTGTTAAATCTTCAGGTTTATAGCGATGGTGATCAGGAAAACTAAAATGTTTAACTACCTCAAACCCATTTTCTTTTAAGTACTGCAACAACGGACCTGGCTGAGCGATGCCGGTAATGAGCACAATCTGCTTAGTAAATCCTATCTCTTTACCAAAAGCAACTGGCTTTAAGTACCTGTAAGTGGTAAAATAAACGGGGGTATCTGGCTTACAATACTTTTTTATCTGGTTAGTAATTTCTGTTTGATCCTTTTCCGGTAATCCTTCCGGACATTTACTTACCAAAATGACATCCGCCCGTTTTGCCCCAAACCTGTTTTCACGTAATCGGCCAGCCGGCAGCACATAATCCTGGTAAAACAAACGGTAATAATCTGTTATTAGTATATTTAAACCAGCTTTAACGGGCCGGTGCTGGTAAGCATCATCCAGTAAAACAACCTCTAAATGGGGCTTTATTTGCAAAAGTTTATTAATTCCTTTTACCCGATCTTCACATACAGCTACGGTTACCCCAAAAAATTTTAAATAGTATTGAAAAGGCTCATCGCCAATGGTGGCAGCAGTTGCGGTTTCATCGGCCAAAACAAAGCCGGTAGTTTGCCGCTTGTACCCGCGGCTCAAAATAGCTACTTGCTTTTTCGCCAGCACCTGTACCAGGTACTCTACATGAGGCGTTTTGCCCGTTCCGCCCACAGTTAAATTTCCTATACAAATTACCGGTACCCGAAAAGAAGAAGATTCCAGCACCTGCGCATCATATAACCAATTGCGGGTACAAGTTATCCCGGAATATAATAAAGAGAAAGGCAACAACGGGTATTTTAGAAAATTCATGCAGCATACTTTCAAAAGCAAAATTAGCATTAATTTTATGCATCCGATTATTTAACCTGCAGGTAAACTTAATTCTATGATTAAAATAAAAGAAATTACCTCTTTTTTACAGCAATTAGCGCCACTTGCCTACCAGGAAAGTTACGATAATTCCGGCTTACAAACCGGCGACCCCGAGTGGAACGTAACCGGTGTTTTGGCAACTCTGGATTGCACCTTAGCTGTTTTAAACGAAGCCCTTGAAAATGACTGTAACCTCATTGTTGCGCATCATCCGGTAATTTTTCGTCCACTAAAACAACTAACCGGGCGCAATGAAGTGGAACAAGTTATTATAAAAGCCATACAAAACAATTTAGCTATTTATGCTTGCCACACGAATCTAGATAATGTTTTACCGGGCGTTAATGCCAAAATAGCCGAAAAGCTTGGCCTAATAGAAACGAATATTTTAGAAAAAAAAGCTGGTAATTTACTTAAACTAGTTACCTTTTCACCGGTTGCCGATACAGAAAATATATTGCAAGCCTTACATAAAGCCGGTGCCGGACAAATAGGAAATTATAAAAACTGCAGTTTTAGGGCAACCGGCACTGGTAGTTTCATGCCTTCCGAAAACGCAAATCCTTACATTGGTGGCATAAATCAGCAGGAATATGTAAATGAAGATCGTTTGGAAGTAATTTTTCCGGCGCACCTGAAAGACAAGGTGGTGGCGGCTCTTCTAAAAGCGCACCCTTACGAAGAAGTTGCCTATGATGTGTACCGGTTAGAGAATACAAACCAGGAACTTGGTGCCGGCATGATTGGCTTATTACCTGAACCTTTAGAAGCGGCGGCTTTTATTTCACATCTAAAAAATAAAATGCAGCTGAATGTAATCAGGCATACAGATTTTTTAAATAAACCTATACAAAAAGTGGCTGTTTGCGGAGGTGCCGGAAGCTTTTTAATAAAAGAAGCGCTGAGGCAGCAGGCGGATGTTTTTATTACAGCAGATTTAAAATATCATGACTTCTTTCTGACTGAAGGCAAGCTGGTAATAGCAGATATTGGCCATTATGAAAGCGAAGTTTTTACAAAGGAAATTTTTTATGATACTATTCTGAAAAATTTTTCTAATTTTGCAGTCTTAAAATCCAAAGTCAATACCAATCCAGTCAGATACACTTAAAGCACTACATGGAAAGTACCGTTGCTAGCAAACTGGAAGCCCTAATGCGGCTTCAGCAAATTGATTCTCAGCTTGATGAAATTAGAAGAGTTCGGGGCGATTTACCTGAAGAAGTTCGGGATCTGGAAGATGAAATAGCCGGATACGAAGTACGGGTAAACAAATTCGACGAAGAGATTCAGGGCTTAAATGACACGATTGCTGCCCGCAAACAAGCTATCAAGGATTCTGAAAACCTGATCCGGAAATACGAAGACCAGCAATCGAACGTTAGAAATAACCGCGAGTACGATGCCATTACTAAAGAAATAGAACTGCAACGGCTGGAAATACAAATCTCTGAGAAAAAGATTAAAGAAGCTTATTATCAGATAGAGCAAAAAAACAACGACATTGCCGGCACCAAGCAAAAGCTGGAAGAGCGTCGTAAAGATTTAGACTCTAAAAATGGTGAGCTACAGGTTATTGTATCAGAAAGCGAAGAAGAAGAAAGACAATTATTAGCAGAACGCGAGGCAGCTTCTAAAGCAATTGAAGATCGTTTACTTAGTGCTTATTCCCGGATTCGTCAAAACGTACGTAATGGTTTAGCCGTAGTAGCCGTAAAACGTGATGCTTGTGGTGGTTGCTTTAATACAGTACCGCCTCAACGCCAATCAGACATTGCTTCGCATAAGAAAATTATTGTTTGCGAGCATTGTGGTCGTATTTTCGCTGATGTTGAACAAAAAGTAGCCTAAATGAATTTTAAAGCAATTAGCTTTATATATTTAAGGAAAAGGATGGCAAAAGCCCATCCTTTTTTTTTGTTTTTATTTTTTTTATCCTTTATACAGGTACCAACCCTGCAGGCGGAAACTGAATTCAATCCACAGGTAGCAGCCGCCTATTCCGAAATTTTTAAGTTAAAGATTGATTCCGGCCGCCGGATTATTCAGCAGCAACTCGCTCAGAATCCTACTAACTTAGCCGCCATTCTGGTAGCCAATTACCCTGATTTTTTGCAACTAATTATTACCCAGGATGCCAACAAATACATAACCAGTATAAAAGCACAGGAAAAACGGTTCGAGCAAATAAAGAAAAGTGAGGAAAAAACACCCTACAAAATGTTTGCTCAGGCTGAAATTAAAATACAGATTGCCTTATGCCAGTTCTTTTTTGATGATGAATTAAAAGCTGCCTGGAACATCAGACAAGCATTTTTATTGCTCCAGGAAAACCAGCGGCTATACCCGAACTTTTACCCAAACCAGAAATCGTTAGGTTTACTTCATTTTGTTATTGGCTCTATTCCTGAATCTTATAACTGGCTATTATCTTTATTAGGAATGAATGCCAATGTAAAAACAGGAATAAATTTTATTACCAAAGCTGCCGAAACCAACCAGCCTTTTCAGCAGGAGGCCAAACTTCTTTATCATTTCATAAATGATATGCTTCATCAAAACGATGATCAATCGGTGATTTTTTTTCAACAACTAGCAACACAGCACCCAGATAATCTTCTTTTTTCATTTGTAGCTCTAGGCGTTCTCCAGAAAAATAAAAAGTGCGATGAGGCATTAACGTTATTCCAGAAACGCCCTGCCGGTAAAGAATATTTGGCTATTGATTATATGCACCACATGGCGGCCGATATGTACTTATTTAAAGGCAACTATTTCCAGTCCATTCAAGAAAACCAATATTTTATTAAAAATTATCAGGGAAAGCACTATCTCAAAGATTCTCATTATAAAATGTATCTGGCCGCTACCTTACTAAACGACAGCCATGCCTCCCGCTATGTTGCTTCAATTTTAAAGGTAGGTACTGACTTTGTAGAAGAAGATCAGATAGCTCTTAAATATGCTAAGAATCCTGATAATATAAATCTCACCTTACTCAAAGCCCGTTTACACGCTGATGGTGGTTATTACAAGGAAGCTGAATCTGTACTTAAAAATTTTGACGCTTCCAGAGCCACTAACAATAAAGATAAAATTGAATACTTTTACCGATTAGGAAGAACTTTTCAGGGGTTAAAAAAATACCCGGAGGCAAAAGAAAACTTTCTTAAAACGATAACTTTGACCGGTAATTTACCATTTTATTTTGCCCCTAATGCAGCACTACAACTAGGTTATATGGCTATGGAGAACAAGAACATTAATGAAGCAAGATATTATTTTAAAAAGACTTTGAGTTATAAAGAACACCCTTACAAGCGAAGCTTAGACTCAAAAGCAAAAGTAGCGTTAGCTGCTCTATAACCTGTTTTCTAATTAATTATTTATGTACGCGCAGTACATTTCTTTTCAGTCTATTTCTTTAACTGCAACTACCTTTCGGCAGAAGGCACTGGCCTGGGCTAATCAGTTTCCAGTATGTGCTTACTACAACAATAATAATCTTGCTTATAACTATCAGGGATTTGAACCATTACTGGCTGTTTGTTCTTCCTCCGACAACTTAATCCAACAGGACCAGGCTTTTGAAAGTTTAGGTAATTTAAATACAGAACCTGATGAGTTACTTTGCGGTATTCTAAGTTACGATCTTAAGAACCAGGTGGAAAAATTAACCAGTCACCATTCGGATAAAATTCAGTTTCCTCTGGCATATTTTTTTAAACCTACTATTTATATAAACTTCCATGAAAGTGGGTTTACCCTTACCTCTACCCAGGAAAATCACCAGGAAATAATAAAGCAGGTAATTAATACAGAACAAATAGAAGAGCAGAAACCATTTGGTATTCAGGTTCAACATAAAGTAGACAAATCAACTTACCTTAAAACAGTAGAAGCCATCAGAAAAAACATTGAAGAAGGCGAGATTTACGAGATGAACTACTGCATCGAGTTTTTTGCCGAAAATGTTTTGCTTCATCCCTTACTGCTCTTTCAAAAACTTAACCTAGCCTCCCCCATGCCCTTTGCTGGTTATTTTAAGTTAAATGAAACTTATTTGCTTTGCGCCTCACCCGAAAGGTTTTTAAAAAAAGAAGGAGATAAACTTATTTCACAACCCATAAAAGGCACCATCCGCCGGGGACAAAATAAAGAAGAAGATGCTTTTTTAAAATCCCAACTGCGCAACAATGAAAAAGAAATTGGGGAGAACATGATGATCATGGACTTGGTTCGGAATGACTTAAGTAAATCATGTCAGATTGGATCTGTTAAAGTGGAAGAAATGTTTGGCATCTATAGCTTTCAACATGTTTTTCAAATGATAACCACTGTTTCCGGAAAACTTAAGCCAGAAATAAATTTTGCCGCAGCCATTAAAAATGCTTTTCCCATGGGAAGTATGACCGGAGCGCCAAAAATCAGAGCCATGCAATTAATAGAAGAACATGAAGCTTCCAGAAGAGGCATGTTTTCAGGTAGCTTTGGGTACATAAAGGGAAATGGCGATTTTGATTTTAATGTGGTAATAAGAAGTTTACAATACAATGCCACAAACAGATATTTATCATTCATGGTGGGCAGCGCAATTACCTACGACTCGGTACCAGAGCAGGAATACGAAGAATGCTTACTAAAAGCGAAAGCCATGATGCAGGTGTTACAGGCTTTAACTAATTAAGTTAAACCTTTTATAACTAGAAGCAACTCTTCTCTTTCTCAGAATATTTCCCTGCCATTCTGTCATTTTCAGGTAAACTTTGTATATTTGCAACCTGATTTTGAATGCCATGGATACGCTTTTAACTGATATAGATTTTATAGATAACCGCTCTGCTGAACAAGCCGCTTGTGAAACCAAGGTAAGCCCTGAAACTAGTACAGGAAATACCCGCAAGCTGTATATTGAAAGCTACGGTTGCCAAATGAATTTCTCCGATAGCGAGATAGTTTCTTCTATTCTTCTTAAAGAAGGATTTGACACCACTTCTGACTTAAATAAAGCTGATGTGGTATTCCTGAATACCTGTTCCATCCGGGAAAAGGCCGAACAGACAGTACGGATGCGGTTATCACAAATTAACTCCCTTAAGAAAACCAATCCCGAACTGATTGTTGGCGTGCTGGGCTGTATGGCCGAACGTTTAAAATCTAAGTTTCTGGAAGAAGAAAAACTGGTAGATTTAGTTGTTGGTCCTGATGCTTACCGGGATTTGCCTAACCTTATCAGCAAAGTAGATGATGGCGATAAGGCAGTAAATGTGCTGTTATCACGGGAAGAAACCTATGCCGATATAACTCCTATTCGCTTAAACTCCAATGGCGTAAGTGCTTTTATTTCTATTATGCGGGGTTGCGATAACATGTGTTCTTTTTGCGTGGTACCATTTACCCGGGGACGAGAAAGAAGCCGCGATCCTCATTCTATTTTAGCCGAAGCCCAGGATTTAGTTGCTAAAGGCTACAAAGAAGTAACCTTACTGGGTCAGAACGTAGATTCTTATAAATGGACGTCTGAGGATGGTAAGGAATATGTGAACTTTGCCGGGTTGCTGGAACGTGTTGCCCTGGTTAGTCCTGATTTACGGGTTCGGTTCTCTACTTCTCACCCGAAGGATATTACCGATGAGGTATTATACACGATAAAGAAATACGAAAACATTTGTAAATACATTCATTTACCAGTACAAAGCGGTAACTCCCGGGTGTTGGAATTAATGAACCGGACCTATGACCGTGATTGGTATGTAAACCGCGTGGATGCCATTCGTCGGATTTTAGGAGAAGATTGTGGCATTTCTTCTGATATGATTGCCGGATTCTGTACTGAAACAGATGAAGAACATCAGGATACTTTGTCGTTGATGGATTACGTGCAATACGATTACTCTTATATGTTCTTCTATTCAGAACGTCCGGGTACCTTAGCCGCTCGTAAATTTGAAGATGATATCCCGCTGGAAGTTAAAAAACGTCGTCTGCAGGAAATTATAGACAAACAACGGGAAATATCTTATAAACGAAATTTATTAACTATTGGCCAGGTGCATAAGGTTTTAGTTGAAGGGCCTTCCAAAAAATCCGAGGAACAGCTAAGCGGCCGCAATGACCAGAACAAAGTTGTGGTATTTCCGAAAGGCAATTTTAAAAAAGGCGATTACGCGAACGTCCGGATTACTTCTTGCTCGGTAGGTACCTTAATTGGAGAGCCTGTTCTTTAGTCCACTATCCGCAGCGATAAACACTTGGAAATTATTCTAGGTGGTTATCGGGAAACCTTAAGGCTAAAGCTTCCTAATAAGTGTTTTATTTAATAAAATAAAATCTATGGATTGTGGACCATGGACTATGAACAATAACTGAATGAATCAATCAGAAATACAAAGCATAAAACAACGATTTGGCATTATTGGCAATTCTCCTTTGCTGAATTATGCCATTCAGGTAGCTGTTCAGGTGGCCCCTACTGATATGACCGTTTTAATAACTGGTGAAAGTGGTAGTGGTAAAGAATCTTTTTCTAAAATTATTCATCACCTGAGCCCCAGAAAACACGGACAATTTATTGCTATAAACTGTGGCGCCATTCCCGAAGGCACCATTGATTCTGAATTATTTGGTCATGAAAAAGGGGCCTTTACCGGCGCTACTGATTTGCGCAAAGGTTACTTTGAGGTAACCAACGGTGGTACTATTTTTCTGGATGAAATTGGTGAAATGCCGCTGGGGACCCAAGCCAGACTTTTACGTGTATTAGAAAACGGTGAATTTATAAAAGTAGGTTCTTCTAAAGTACAAAAAACAGACGTACGGGTAGTAGCGGCCACTAACGTAAATTTACTTAATGCGGTTCAGGAAGGAGCTT
Source organism: Adhaeribacter aquaticus DSM 16391 (assembly GCF_000473365.1). Taxonomy (GTDB): domain Bacteria; phylum Bacteroidota; class Bacteroidia; order Cytophagales; family Hymenobacteraceae; genus Adhaeribacter; species Adhaeribacter aquaticus. The sequence continues at coordinate 3,618,866 of NZ_KI421517.1, read as the reverse complement.
TTCGGGAAGATTTGTATTACCGCTTAAATACAGTGCCTATTAGCGTGCCGCCATTACGGGAACGGGGCGACGATATTTATCTTTTGTTTAGAAAATTTGCAGCTGATTTTTCAGAAAAATATAAAGTAAAACCTATTACGCTAACTCCCGAAGCAATTTCTGAATTATTGCGTTTCCGATTTCCAGGAAATATTCGGCAACTTAAAAATATTGTAGAGCAAATTTCCGTTTTAGAATATGAGAGTCGGGAAATAGATGCGGAAAAGCTGCGGACGTATTTGCCCCAAGAACAAACTAGTCGCTTACCAATGTTACTGGGGGCAAGCGACAAGGGCATGGATAAAAATTTTTCAGAGCGGGATTTATTATACAAGGTGCTCTTTGACATGAAGCAGGATATGAATGAATTAAAAAAATTGGTTTTTGATTTGATCAATCCGCAACACCACCAGGAAAACGACGACTTCCTGAAAGAACATGGGCACCTTTTTGAAAATCTGAATAATTACGAACCCCGTAACTTTCATACCCCCCATCCGGAACCAAAGGAAAATTTTATTCTGTCTGTAAAAGATTCGCAGGATTATGATGCCCAAAAGGTTGAAGATATTCCGCACGAAACAGAAGATGAGGTTCTTTCGCTTGAAAGCAAAGAGAAAGAACTGATTTTGAAGGCCTTGAAAAAGCATAATAATAAACGTAAATACGCGGCTCAGGACTTAGGTATTTCCGAAAGGACTTTATATAGAAAATTAAAACAATATGATATTGAAGAATTATAAGCAGCTGCTGCTTATTAGTTTATTTACCCTGTTATTTCTTCCCGGCTGTATTACTTATTCTTTTACAGGCACCAACATAGATCCAAGCATAAAGACCATGACCATCCGGAACTTTGAAAATAATTCCGGTCAAGGTCCTGCTTTCTTAACCAACCTGGTTAGCGAACAATTTAGAACTTATTTTCAGCGCAATACCAACTTGAAATTACTTCCAACCGGCGGTGATGTTGAATTAGAGGGCCAGATATTATCGTATAATGTTAGTCCGGCGGCCATTCAGAAAGTAGATGGCAGGGATATTGCTGGGCAAAACCGCTTAACTATAAGTGTAAAGGTACACTATATAAATAACAAAGATTCTAAACAAGATTTCGAACAAACCTTTTCTAGTTTCCAGGACTTTCCGCAATCGTCTAATATAATGCAATTAGATGATCGTTCTATACAAGGAATTGTGGAGCGGGTGGTACAAGATGTTTTTAATAAATCTTTAGCAAACTGGTAATCAGCGAACCACATCAAAAGTAACTTTTGAGCGCTGAAATAAGCGCAAATTATTGTAACTTGCAGCGATGAATAAATCTGCTTTTTTAGATGTGCTGCACCACGTTTCGTCTATTTCTGAACAAGAAGTAGTTGAACTGGAGAAATTGGTTTCTAGCTTTCCTTACTGCCAAACAGCCCATTTATTATTGGCAAAAGCAGCTTATGACCAAGGCAGCATGTTGTCTAATCAGCGGATACGACGTGCTGCAGCCTGTGCCACCAATCGGCAACTTTTAAAAAGGCTCATAAATACTGCCGACACCAATTTGGTTCTGGAACCAATTGCTACTCCGGAGCCTATATTAACAACGGAACCGGAAGAAGTATCTATGCCAACTACTATTGAATTAGTGGAGGCTTTTTCCCAAAATTCAGATATTGCTGAGGTACCAACAGAAGTGGTACTTTTAAATGAAGAGCCTACTTCTGAATTACCTGTAAATGAAGAATTACCTAAATTACTTGTAAACGAAGAACCTGCATCTACTGAATCAGAAGAACTAAATCAGGAAGTCCAAGAACCTATTCAGGAATTACAGGAACCTGAATCTGTTCCGGCTAATATTTTAACGGATAATTCAGCTTTTGAAGATGAAGATAGTTTATTCGTTGTAGAGCATTTAGCCGCAGCTGCTCCGTTGCAGGAATCCGTTACAGATTTTATCAGCACCCTTACAATAAATTCGGGCGGAGAACTGGAGTTAATAAAAGCTGAGGAAGATACCGTTGAACCGGTTTCTGAAATAGCAGTAGTTGCGCCGACTCAACCAGAAACTGTACTTCCCCCCCTGCCCGTTCCTTTAGATGCAGAAGTAGAAATACCCACTGAACCTGTTACTTTACCTAGCTCAACGGAAGGTTTAATACCAACCCCGGTTGCAGAAGAAACGCTTGTCCTGGAACAGCCTAAGCAGGAAGCTTATAAAGAAGAAATAATTTATAAAGTTTTTGATTCCAATGATTTAGGTTACTGGATGGACTCAAGCCGATTAGGAGAATCATTATCGGTAAAAAATGATTTAACTACAATAAGACCTTATTCTTTCCATCCGGAGCTGTTGTTGGAATACAGCAAGCACCATGAAATGGAAATTTATGAGCCACAACCGGAAAGTATTTTAACCAGCCAACTGGATATCATAGATCAGTTCCTGAAACTGAACCCTAAAATAAAATCTATGAATAATATGCGGATAAAACAGGAAGTTCAGGAGGACCTTTCTTCTAAGAGTACCCGCATCAAGAAACCTATGGCATCCGAAACCCTAGCTAACATAATGGCACAACAGGGTAAGTATAAGAAAGCCATAAAAATATATGAGCAACTTATATTGAGAATTCCGGAAAAAAAGCCTTACTTTGCATCTCAAATTGAAAAATTACAAAAACTGACTTAACATGTACATTGCCCTTATCAGTATAATTCTTTTTGTATGTGTACTGCTAATTTTAGTAGTGCTTTCGCAAAACTCTAAAGGAGGTGGTTTATCCAGCCAGTTTGGTGGTGGTACCAGCAACTTAATTGGAGTACAAAGAACCGGTGATTTATTAGAAAAATTAACCTGGGGTTTAGCTATTGCTTTAGTAGTTTTATCTTTAGGTTCTAATATGATTATTGATAAAAATGCAGGGGCAGTACAAGGCAGAAGTGTAAATCAGGAACGTGCCAGCCAGCAAAGTACTGCTCCTATTGCCGCTCCGGCTACGCCACAGGCCATACCAAATACAGCTCCAACGGCAACTGACACAACTAATAAATAATAATTAAGATCATAAATGAGATCCGGTGAATAAGATTCAAACTTGTCACCGGATTTTTTTTTGGCATTGAATTCTTCCAAAGTATTCGTTCTGTGACAAAGTTTCACTTCAGGTTGTCAGATTAATCTTAACAAACACTGAAATTTTGGCTTAAAATGAACTTTTTTCGGTACTGGCACAAGAAATGATAGTAAAGGAACCAGGGCACTTCCCTAAAAAACATCAACCTTACTATTTCAATATTAACTTATTTAAAACTATCAAATAATTAAAAGTTATGGCATTAAACATTAAACCAATTGCTGGAACATCTAACCGGGTGATTGTAGAACCAGCTCGTGCAGAAGAAAAAACTGCTTCAGGATTATATATCCCTGACACCGCCAAAGAAAAACCACAAAAAGGAACTGTTATCTCTGTTTCTGATGAGGATGGCGACGGCAAAAAACCTTCTGTAAAAGCAGGCGACCAAGTATTGTATGGTAAATATGCCGGAACTGAAATTCAGATTGAAGGTGTAGATTACCTGATCATGAAGGAGTCTGACATTTTTGCTGTATTGTAATTTAATATTGAAATCTAGCTTGTTGCTGAAGCAATAGTTAAAATCAGAAAATTAAAATAAACTAATAAATAAAAAATCATGGCTAAGAATATTTCGTTTGAAACCGAAGCCCGCAATAAAGTAAAGGCTGGCGTTGACAAATTAGCAAATGCCGTTAAGGTAACTTTAGGTCCTAAAGGCCGCAATGTAGTTATCGAGAAAAAATTTGGTTCTCCAGCAATTACAAAAGATGGTGTTACTGTTGCCAAAGAAATTGATCTGAAAGATCCTATTGAAAACATGGGTGCTCAGTTAGTGAAAGAAGTTGCTTCTAAAACTGCTGATCAAGCTGGTGATGGTACAACTACTGCAACTGTATTAGCTCAGGCTATTTATGCTGCCGGTTCTAAGAACGTTGCTGCTGGTGCTAACCCAATGGACCTGAAAAGAGGTATCGAGAAAGCAGTTGCTGCTGTTGTGGAGAACCTTCGTTCTCAATCCAGAAAAATCGAGAACTCAAGCGAAATTGCACAAGTAGGTACTATTTCTGCTAACAACGACCGAGAAATTGGCCAAATGATTGCCAATGCCATGGACAAAGTTGGTAAAGATGGTGTTATTACTGTAGAAGAAGCAAAAGGTACTGAAACTGAAGTTAAAACTGTAGAAGGTATGCAGTTTGACCGTGGTTACCTTTCTCCTTACTTTGTAACCAACCCGGAGAAAATGGAAGTTGAGTTAGACAATCCATATATCCTGATCTACGACAAAAAAGTATCTACCATGAAAGAATTACTGCCTGTATTAGAGCAAGTAGTTCAGACTGGTAAACCATTAATCATTATCTCTGAAGATGTAGACGGTGAGGCTTTAGCTACTTTAGTAGTTAACAAAATCCGTGGCTCGTTAAAAATTGCTGCTGTTAAAGCTCCTGGTTTCGGTGATCGCCGGAAAGCTATGTTAGAAGATATCGCTATCTTAACTGGTGGTCAGGTAATTGCAGAAGAAAGAGGTTTTACATTAGAAAACGCTACTATCGATTTCTTAGGTCAAGCTGAAAAAGTTATCATCGACAAAGACTATACTACTATTGTTAATGGTAAAGGTCAGAAATCTGATATTACTGCCCGTATTGGCGCTATCAAGGCTCAGATGGAAACTACTACTTCTGACTACGATAAAGAAAAATTACAAGAGCGTTTAGCTAAATTATCTGGTGGTGTAGCTATTCTTTACATTGGTGCTTCTACTGAAGTTGAAATGAAAGAGAAGAAAGACCGCGTTGATGATGCTTTACACGCTACTCGCGCTGCCGTAGAAGAAGGTATTGTTGCTGGTGGTGGAGTTGCGTTAGTACGTGCTATTGATGCATTAAAAGACGTACAAGTTGATAATGACGACCAATTAACTGGTGTTAACATCATCCGTACTGCTATTGAGTCTCCGTTACGTACTATCGTATCGAATGCTGGTGGCGAAGGATCGGTAGTTATTCAGAAAGTACGTGAAGGTTCTGGCGACTATGGTTATAATGCCCGTGATGACAAATATGAAAACATGTTTGCCGCTGGTATTATTGACCCAACTAAAGTTACTCGTTTAGCTTTAGAAAACGCTGCTTCTATTGCCGGTCTGTTGTTAACTACTGACTGTGTAATTTCTGAAGAACCAGAAGAAGAAAAAGCAGGTGCCCCAGGCGGAATGCCAGGTGGCATGGGTGGTATGATGTAATTATCTCCTTCCCTATATACATAAAAAAAGCCTCAGCAGTAGCTGGGGCTTTTTCATTAGGCACTTTCTCTTTACTATTTCAACAACTAAATTTAAAGCAGAAAATATATTCAAATTTCTGTCTGTTCAGAAACCAATCTTTCCCTCCTTTGGTTTCTAATGTTCCGATACTTTTCATATCCATCTTAATTTGTTACTTTTGTCTGCTTATGAGACTATTACCATTAATATTGTCAGGATTTATATGTTTAAGTATCTTCCCTTTATTTGCTAAGCCTGTCAATTTAAATTCTAAAGAGCTTTCTACTCCTCCCCCACGCATTATTCGCACCTGCTGTTCTTTTGGCTCCGATTTAAAGTTGGCAGTTATCCCGGTAAAAAAAGTAACCCAGATCAGCTATATCAGTAATTTAGGACCCCACCAGTATTTAGGTAATAGTAAAGAAGGAAATGGCATTATATATACCAAACGTGGTGGCTTTATAGACCTGGGGCATTTACGCGATCAGGCCGACTGGACAGCTTATTTGTATTCTTTAATCCTCGAAAATCAGAAGTATGGGAAAACAATTCACCGCTTAGGTCACGAAGGAGGTACGAAAGAATTAAACCTGATTATACCCGCTAATTTAACTAATACTGATGCATTATTATTAGCTGGTCGCATTTCGTATGATTTATCTATATGGCACGAAATTGCTACCTGGTACGGTGCCTCGGTAATTCCTCTATTAACCGAAAGATATTCCAGTTTTTCTATTGAAGATGCTTACTCTAATTTATTGGGAGTAACTCTGGGAATGGAAGCATTAAAAAGTGATTTGCCTTATGAGCAAGCCATGACTGAGCTAATTGCCAAAACCCTTAAAAACTTAGAGGCAGTTTCTACGGAAGAAGATACCCAAGCCGCAATGGAAAGCGTTCATAATATCTGGTGGACCCGTGACAAAAGATTACCTAGTGGAAAGATCTTACTGGAGCGTCAAATTGAAGTTTATCCAAGTTTACAGCCCTTATTATTACCAGGAACAAGTAACGGAAGCCTAGCTACTAATTTTACACTAAATGTGCCTGAACAAACGCAGTCTGGGGAGCCCCTTATTGATTTGTACAGCCTTATTATCAGGCCAAGCTATAAAATACCACTAAAGGCAATTTTCCCGCAGGAGGAAAAGCATTTTATTACGCATAAAGATTTCGGAGTATTGCTACTGCATGTAGAAAAAGAAGCACGCCGGGACCAACAGGTTCCAACAGGGCCCCATACCGCTAATTCCCGGTCCAACTATTAAATACTTTTAACTTTTTACTCCGAAGTAACAGAAAAAAGCCTTGCCCAATATATGGAGCAGGGCTTTTTTGTTTTATAGCAATTGGTATGAAAATTTTAATTGATTATACATCCTGTCCGGCTTATAGACCAATACACCCAAAAAGGATTATAATATTTGTCTTATAAACCAACCTCTCCTATTACATTAGGCAAAGCACTCCTTTTACTGCTAGGGTTATTTTTTAAATCAAAAGTTGTTTGCCTTCACATCTTTTATACATTAAATTCAATAAACAAATAGAATACGATTAATTAGAAACTAGTAATTAATTGTTTAGGAAAATATTTATTACAACTTTAGTTTTATAATTTATAGCTAAACTTTTTTCTTATTTAGGATTATGGAGAACATGCTGGAAGTCCCTTTTATATCAACTAACGATTGGTTGAGGGTTGAAAAATTAAAATCTTTTAAAATTCTGGATAGCCAGCCCGAAGCACCTTTCAATTACATTGCGGCGCTCGCTGCCAAACAATTTAAAACACCTATTGCCTTAATATCGCTAGTAGATAAATACCGCGTATGGTACAAAGCTGCGATAGGCCTGAATAATATACAGGAAGTACCTCGTAGCGAAAGCTTATGCTCTATGGTTATTCTTCAGGAAACCGTAACCGTTTATGAGGATGCTTTAAAAGAGCCATGTTTATTGGCCAATCCGTTCGTAGCTGGCGACTTTGGTTTACGCTTTTATGCTGGTGCCCCTATCAAAACAACAGATGGCTATAGAATTGGTGCAGTTTGTATTATTGATTCCAAACCAAGAACGTTTTCGGAAGCAGAGCAAAAAGAGCTTCAAAATTTAGCAGACATGGCTATGGAAGAAATTACCCTCAGGCTATGATTCTAAATAAAAACACACTTATCTTTTAATAAAAAATTGCACTTTAACTTATAATTAATAACGTTCATAATTTAATAATACAATATTAGTGCTTTGCATAAACAATCATATTCACCTTTTACACCTTAAAACATCACAAAATACATTCCCTTTTCCTTATTCAATAATATAAAAAAAGGCTCCTAATCTAAGAAGCCTTTTTTTATTAATGTCTGTTAAATACTAAGCTGCCATTTTAAATTTTTTCACTTCTTCTACCGGCCCGTATTGTGTGTTCTTAATTATTTTACCTCTTCTTCTCAAATGCACCTCAACCGGAGCCATAAATTTGGTATAATCAGAATTAATTACTTTACCATAAAATGCATCAGCTTCCTGAAAAGCTCCTTTTCCGAATGTATGACTGGATTGGTTCTTATTTACCAAATGACCAGGGATAACATGATAATTTGTGCAAACGACTTCGTAAGTAGGCAAAAACGGTTTTATTACTTTTAGTAAAAATTTATTCATAAAATAGTTATATTACAATTAAAGTGGCTACCATATATTAAAAGGTTAACCTTCTTGTAAAATTAACATTTAATTATGAATAACCGAAACCCTAAAATGTATATTTTATAACTTTTTTAAGTATACATATTATTATATATTTAAATATACCCAATCTTTTAAAAAGAAAAAGGGGGCTATTGCCCCCTTCCAAATTCAAAAAGGTATAATTTATTTTATTGGTTCAGCATTTACTTCCTGAATACCTAAAACTTCGCCGGTCCAGGATCTAACTTTCTGTAACAGTTCCGGATCTTTACTTAAAGATTCCCCATAAGAAGGAATCATTTTTTTAAGCTTGTTCTGCCATTCATCAGATTTAACTTTATCAGGAAAGCAACGCTTAATAAGATCCAGCATAATAGAAACAGCCGTGGATGCCCCAGGAGAAGCTCCCAGTAAAGCAGCAATGGAGCCATCAGCTGAGCTTACCACTTCAGTACCAAATTCCAAAACACCTCCTTTAACCGGATCTTTTTTGATAACCTGTACCCGCTGACCAGCAACTTCCAATTTCCAATCTTCAATTTTAGCAGTAGGCACAAAAGCTTTCAGCGACTTTATCCTATCTTCAGGTGTTTGTCTTACCTCATTAATTAAATACCGGGTAAGAGGTATGTTTTTAATACCGGCAATGAGCATAGGGCGCAAATTATTGGTACTAATGGACTTTGGTAAATCAAAAAAAGAACCGCTTTTGAGGAATTTGGTGGTGAACCCGGCATAGGGTCCAAACAATAATGCCCGCTCTCCATTAATAATACGGGTATCCAAATGAGGTACCGACATGGGCGGAGCTCCCACAGATGCCTTACCATAAACCTTCGCTTCGTGCCGTTCTATAATATCTTTATTTGTACAAACAAGCCATTGACCGCTCACCGGGAATCCGCCAAAACCTTTACCTTCTGGTATGCCTGATTTCATTAGAAGCGGTAAAGAACCACCTCCAGCCCCAATAAAAACAAACTTGGCATTTACTACTTTTTTTTCTCCAGTAGATAACTTTTTGACTTTTAATCGCCAACTGCCGTCTGATTCCTGGCGAAGTTTGGTAACTTCATTGCCAAAGTGTAAATGAACGCCTTCTTTCTTTTGCAAGTTACTTAACATGCATCGGGTTAAGGAGCCGAAGTTCACGTCGGTACCAATTTCCATACGGGTGGCGGCTACACGTTCGCTTTTATTCCTGCCCTCCATTACTAAAGGCATCCAGGATTTTAATTTGTCCGGATCTTCGGTATACTCCATTCCTTTAAATAAATGGCAGCGGGTTAAGGACATATACCTGGTTTTCAAAAACCTGACATTATCCTCTCCCCACACAAAACTCAGATGAGGTATTTTTCTGATAAAGCTACTAGGAATTTTAATTAAGTTATTCTGGATCAGATAAGACCAAAATTGCTTCGATACTTCAAAAGATTCAGCAATTTTTACGGCTTTATTAGTTTCTACTGTTCCATCTGGCTGTTCCGGAGTATAATTTAACTCACAAAAAGCAGAATGGCCAGTACCTGCATTATTCCAAGCATCAGAACTTTCTGCCGCAGCAACATCTAACCGCTCAAATATTTCTATGGTCAGGTTTGGTTGCAACTCTTTAAGCATTACACCCAAAGTTGCACTCATAATACCGGCCCCAATTAAAACTACATCCGGGTTTAATTCGGTTTCGTTATCGTCTTTAATCATAGTATTTCAGTTACAGAATTCACCCGCTCTAGCCTCCGACCATTCTGGGTAATTCCATGTATATGTGTTTCAAAAGGACATAGTTACTTTTAAGATTAAAATATTCAAAAAGATTATTTTAATTTTATTTTGGTCCTATAAATTAAGCCTGATAATCAGGAAATTATTTTAATACAAAATTAACGTTTTAATCACGATTATACGCATTCAAAACACTATCGATTTTTTTTTGCTTAAATCCTCTAAAATATTTTTGCGTTTTAAAGGAGAAATATGGACTCATACGCGAACTTTCTCTTCCATGGATTATTAAATGACTTTTTACCTAAGGGTAAGAAAAATAACTGGATAAAATATTCTTTTAGCAACCTTCCGGCCGTAAAAGATGCCATAGAAGCCATAGGTATTCCTCATCCGGAAGTAGATATTATTCGGGTAAATAAATCACCGGCCAATTTCGCCACCCTGCTTCAACCTGGACAAAACGTAGAAGTCTTTCCTAAAAATCTTAAAGAGAAATGGCCCGAGCCTTTTTCATTGCTAACAGAGCCGCCATTGCCCATCCGGTTTATAGTGGATGTTCACGCCGGAAAACTAGCAAAATCGTTACGCATGCTTGGCTTTGATACTTATTACGACAAATTTTATGAGGATAAGACAATTGCTAGAATTGCTGAAAGTGAAAATAGAGTGGTACTTACCCGAGATATTGGTTTATTGAAGCATAAGGTTATAAAATGGGGGTATTGGCTCCGGTCGCAACACTTAGAAGAACAGTTAGCCGAAGTAGTTAATTATTATCATTTAAAACTTTATTTTCAACCCTTTACCCGGTGCCTGACTTGTAACTCCCCTATTTCCCCGGTACCAAAAGAAGTTGTTTGGGAGAAACTTTTGCCTAAAACGCAATTACACTTCCAGGAATTTTACACCTGTAATAATTGCCACCAAGTTTTTTGGAAAGGCTCCCACTACGACCACATGCTCACTTTTATACAGAAGCTGGAAAACAAGTAAAATTATTTTTAGCCCGGCCTTTTGTCTAAATCATAAATTTGATTTTTATAGGCAGATGGTAATAAAAGTGCCTTTAATAACCCATCTAATTTTATTTTTTGGCTAACCTGGTAAATCGGCAATATGGGACGCAACAAGGAAACCTGTCCTAAAGCTAATAATTGGTTTACCCTTTCCGGAACCACCAATATCTGAGCTTCTGTTAATAGTTTGAAGCGCAAAGCGCCCAAGTGCTTTCTGTACTGCTTAAATAAATCGGCTGTATAGTTACTATGTTGCAAATCTTTTTCTAAATGCCCTTGCCGCATTATAAGCCACTCCGAATAAGTCTGGGGTAATCCTGGGATGCCCATACGGGTGCCAACCTGGTTAAAAACCTGAAATACTTCTTCTTTTTCGGGATAGGTTAATTTCCGTTCCAATACTTCATAAGAAGCAATAGAATAATGAATGAGCATAAACAGCACATCGCGGTAGGCCCAATCCGGAATAGTCGCACCCCGGTTTGTTTCTACTCCGGCATGAATGGCCCGCATTTTATCTATAGCCTGGTAAGCTCCTTCTTTTCCTGAAAAAACAATTTGCCTGGCATAAGCAACCGTAGAAAATAATCGGCCTAACGGGTCGGCTGGTAATCGTCCTGTAAAATAAAGCCAGTCTACTGCTTTGTTTAAAGCAAATTCAGCAGAAGCACCGGCAAAAATAAAAAGAATGGTGTCGCTTTTTCCCCAGATTTCCCGCACAACAGAGTTCTTCGCCACAAAAAATTCCATACCTATTCATAACGAAAAAATCAGAATTTTAATTAAACCTTAAATACCATATTTGACCAATATTAGGTAATTTTTTTGGGAACAAGTAAAAGCAACCCAACATAGTAAAGTATAAAATATTCCCATTTACTACATTACCAAAACCATAATAAACAAAAGATCAATAACACATAAAGCTATTTTATTGCTATATACTTAATTAAAGCCGTTTTTACCGACCAGCATTTAAAGAGAATATTTAACTTCCTTCTAACTATTACATACTTTTACTTCAGGTTAGCGAAAGCTTATTTATGAAAACAAAAACTATTGCTTTTGATGCAGATGATACGCTGTGGATCAACGAAACTATATTTACCTCTACCCGGGCTAAATTTAAAGCTATGATAGCTAAATATGTTTCTGATGAGTTTTTAGACGATAAGCTTTACCAAACTGAAAAAAGAAACCTCTGCATTTTTGGTTATGGCATCAAGGGCTTTACCTTATCCATGATTGAAACTGCTTTGGAAATTACCAAAGAACAAATTTCCGGCCGGGATATTCACCAGATAATGGCTTTTGCCAAAGACATGTTAGTCCACCCGGTAGAACTGATGGCTGAAGTAGAAAATACCTTGAAGGCTTTAAAAGAAAATTATAGACTAATGGTGATTACCAAAGGCGACTTATTTGATCAGGAAACAAAAATTGCCCGTTCTGGCCTTGCCGATTATTTTGACTTGATAGAAATAGTAAGTGAAAAGGACGAACGAACTTACAGGCATATTCTCCACAAACATAATATATCGGCCGAAAACTTTATCATGATTGGCAATTCTGTAAAATCAGATATTTTACCAGTCTGCGCTTTAGGCGGCAAGGCTATTCATGTACCTTTTCACGAAACCTGGACTCATGAAATAGTACCCGAAGAACAGGCAGCTGCTTATTTTTACGACACCATAACTTCCTTGGCAGAGTTACCAGATTTAATTAAAAATACTTGGTCTTAAATTGTTTATTAAGGCTAAATATTCTTCAAAACAATTAAGTTTTCTATGCACTTGTACTACTATAAGTCTTAACTCTTGTATACTACCTACTTTAATTGTGGCACGACAGAAGAGAGAGATTTTAGCCCATTACCCTTCTGAATAAGGTAGTAATTGTTTGAATTTCCAGTTATTGATTCCTAATAATTATAATAAGTTTTTAAACTAAATCAGAAAAAGCTAATTCGCTACTCTTAGGGTTGAACAAGATATAAGCCCAAAACTTACACTTATACATTAAAAGTCCAGTCCGTTTTTCCGGTACTCGCCCAACAGCAACTCCACTACCCTACTATAACTTCTGATACCTTCTTCCTGGTCATTAGCTTTCAGAAACAAATCATGAATGGTATCCGAAACCACCTCAATAGGATTTTTAAAACTTTCCCAATACTTTTTATTTGCTTCTAAATCCTGCTGCACACCTGGGCTTAGCGTTTTTTTAAATTGTTCAAATAAATCCGGATTTTCGAAGTGCAGGCGATTCATGGCATATTTCATGGCCGAATAATTGGCCGAATATTGGAAGGCCGGCTCCGGGTTATACCGGCAAACCAGGTAAGCCACAAAATTTGCCTCATCTTCAGAAGCTACTCCAATCTGGTGCGCCATTTCGTGGCAAACCGTTTCGGGCAGCAAAAATGCCGGCGGGTCCATATTTACATTAGCCTCCCCGGTGAACGGAAAATATATGCCACCAATGCCAAAAAAAGACATTAATTCAGGTACCAGAACGGATTTTACTGCTGGCCGGGAATAAGTAAGTTCCGGGTAAATTTTGCTTATATGCTGGTAACCAGCCAAGGCCTGCTTTAAAATTTGCTCTTGGCTTAGTAAAATCTTCAAAGGTTTGGTTTCGTCTGCAGAAACACGTTTGCGGCTTTCGTTTGTAAGCAGAATTAGTTTGCGGCATAGGTTCACCAGTTCGGTCCCATTCATTTGGTCTGAATTTATCCGGGTGATTTCTTGTATTGGGCGCCTATGGTAATTAAGCCCCCACATTAGGGTAAACAAAAAATAAAACCCTGATAAAAAGGCCACAGACCGATAACTAACAATTCGAAGAAACTGTGAAAGAGAAACCTGCTTATGAAAAATTTTCTGAACCTGCGTAAATAACCAATAGACCAAAAAACCTACCAGACTATAGAACAATAGCTGGCCCACCGGAAAAGAGGTACTACCAAAAATAAAGCGCAAAAAGTGGCTAAGGGATTTATAAAAACCAAATGTATAATAGGTTTCTACCGAAACTGATTTATCAGCAATAATTTGAATTATTAGTAACTGCAAGGGTAAACTAAGCAGCACAAAAATTCTCCAGATTTTTTTATTCACGGGTACTGTATTCTTTTGCAAATATGGCTAACTACAACTTCTTAACAAGGGTTTTAGATTTGTTTAAACAATAAGCTTTATTTATTATAGACATTAGATTGAAAATCGAAATTTAGCCCTTGACTCTAACGAAAACCATTTTAAGTTTTAACAGTTAATGAAACAAATAACTTTAAACTAGTTTAGTAAATTACTAAATAAAAATAGCTACCAACATATTCCGTAGTATCCATCATTAATTCCATTGCTTTCCCTTTACATGCAGAACTACCAAAATCTACAAGTCGATCTTTCTAATTGTGATAAAGAACCTATTCATATTATTGGCCGAATTCAACCACATGGATTTTTATTAATAATTGATAAAGCCACCACTTTGCTGGAACAGGTTAGTCAGAACACTTATACCTTTTTGGATTTAACCCCTGAGCAACTCCTTAATCAGCCCGTAACGCAATTATTTTCTTCCGACGAGGCTGCTTTTATTACGGAATTATTATGGCAGGAAGAACCTGGAAACCCACATTTAATTTCCCTGAATAACCGCCGGTTTTTTTGTTTTATACATGCCTCCGAAGAAAAACTGATATTGGAGGGCGAGCCATTTATTACACTTTCTGATAATGATAAATTAGAAGATAACAACTTATTATCTCAATTAAAACTAGAGCTTAATAAATTATCCCGGTTAGATGAAGTAGCGAATCTGGTAGCGCAAACTATTCTCCAAATCCTGAATTATGACCGGGTAGAAATTATTCAGTTTGATCCGGAGTGGAATTCAGAAGTAATTGCTGAAGCCCTGACTGAAAAGCAAACTTCCTATTTTGGCCATCATTTTCCGGCCAGCGATATTCCTGTTCAGGCCCGGGCTATACTAGAGACCAAACACATACGCCAAATACCAGATGTAGACGCTGCGGCTGTAAACCTGATTCCATATTTTAACCCTAGTACCGGCAATCCAATTAATATACATGAGTCTGAGTTGCGGAACCCCTCAGAAATACATTTAGAGTATCTGAAAAATATGGGTGTAGGTGCCAGTATTTCTTTTTCCATTATGGTTAAGGGTATTCTTTGGGGCATTATTACGTGCCATAATGCAAAACCCGTTTTTGTTAATGTCTGGAAAAGGCAACTTGGCGATCTAATAACCAAAACTTTTGCCAATGTTATTGCTTCCATTCAGGAAAAGCGCAATATACAGGAGTTAACAAATTACAGGTATGTGAAAGACGAACTAGTTGCTCAGATAAGTAAAGCCAATAGCCTGTGCAAAGGTCTTTTAACCGGAAAGTATACTTTATTAGATATTACAGAAGGCACTGGGGTTGCGATTTTTCTTGATAACAAACTTCATACGATTGGACAAACTCCCCCGGAAAAAGAAATAATGGCTATTTTGGAATGGCTTTCGCAGCATAATAAAGACGCCCAGTTTTGTACCCGGGAATTATCAAAAAAAATACCGGAAGCCACCCATTATAAAGAAGTAGCATCCGGTTTGTTAGC
This sequence comes from Adhaeribacter aquaticus DSM 16391, assembly GCF_000473365.1. GTDB lineage: Bacteria > Bacteroidota > Bacteroidia > Cytophagales > Hymenobacteraceae > Adhaeribacter > Adhaeribacter aquaticus. Next base: position 3,603,400 of record NZ_KI421517.1, on the reverse strand, counting down.
CATTGAAATCTCCAGATACAACCTGGAGTATCTGCTCTTTTTTAAACCCGAAATAAAAGAAACCCGCATTTGGGCTGGCAATCCCGAAAAACCTGAATTAGGAAAGGATGCGCGGATCCATCCGCGAAAGTCCTTTGAAAACTGGAAAGAGATAATCCAGGAAAAATCAATGCCTTGGTCTCAGAATGAACAGGAAATTACCCAGATATTACTTAAGGATATTGTGGCCTTACGTCTCCGGAACCAAACCATTGCGCTCCAACATTTAAATGAATTATTGCAAAATAAAAACAGGCAATTAGAAGACTTTGCTCATATAATGTCTCATAATTTACGGTCGCCTTTAATTTCTGTTGATGGCCTGATGGAGTATTATGAGGAAGAACCGGATCTAGATACAGCTTCTTTTGTTATGAAACATATTAAAGCTATAAATAAAAATATGTTTCATACCGTGGAAGATTTGAACATCATTCTGAAAACCCGCATTGATGAACAAGTTCCTGCTGAAGAAATAGATTTATTGCAGGTAATAGAAAAAGAAAAAGAAAATTTAGGTGCGGCTATTATACAAACCGAGGCGCAATTAGAATTTGACTTACAAGTTCCTTACATTACGTTACCTAAAATATATCTGGAAAGCATACTGCACAACCTTATTTCCAACGCTTTAAAATACCGGTCTCCTCACCGGCAGCCTCTGGTTAAAATTAAATCCTGGGAAGATAACCGATCAATTTTCTTATCGGTAAGTGATAATGGCCTTGGGATGGATCTTAAAAAGGTAGAACACAAATTATTTGGTTTGTATAAAACTTTCCACGTCCATGAAAATGCAAAGGGGTTAGGTTTATATTTAACTAAAATTCAGATTGAAGCCCTAGGCGGCGAGATACAGGTAGAAAGTGAGCCTGATAAAGGAACTACTTTTATTGTTTCTTTTAAATTGTAAAGGTGTTTGAAACACCCTTTTTTTCAACAACTGTTAAAACTTAAATAAATAGCTGTAATTCTTGTAGATTAAAAAAAGGTATCAGGTTTAAATTCCCACCTAATACCTTTTTTAATTTATTATTGAGATATATTTTTTTCAACCCTTAAGATCACCTGCAATATCTGGCAATTGCTATTCCTGCAGGTTATTTAAATTTTTTAGTAGTTCCCGAACCTCTTTAAAAGTTTTTAAATGGAACCGGGCTCTGGATCGCGTACTCCCAACTTTGATGGTATAGGCATTTTCGGGCATAACCTGGAAAGTATCTTCATCGGTTCTATCATCCCCTATTGCCACTACAAATTGACTTGGGTACTCTTCCAGCCACCGCGAAGCCGCTACACCTTTATTTACTTCAATGTTTTTTATTTCCACAATTTTGTCGCCTTCCATTATTTGTAAATTCCGATTGGCAACTAAATAACTCAAATGGCTGCTAAGCTCTCCGGCCCGGGTTTCGCCTAAACCCAAATCTACTTTCCGAAAGTGCCATACCAGCGCATAATCTTTTTCTTCCAGTAAAGCACCAGGTGTCCGGTTCACATAAGTTTCCAAAATGGGCCGGATATCCTCTTTCCAGTCATTCTTCAGGTTCTGAATCATTTCCCAAGAAGTTTCGTGCTTTTGCAACCACACCCCATGTTCCGCTATCATATCAATAGGCAAATGCCCTAGCCAGGAGCCCAATGTAGTATGGTCGCGGCCACTTATAATAACCACCCTGTTTTTTTTATCTGCCGCCAGGCGGGTCAGTGTATCCAGCAACTCGGTATCGGGTTGAGCTTTTTGTGGATCACTGGAAAAGCCCATTAAGGTACCATCATAATCTAAAAAAATAAGACGGGAAGTTGCTTCGGCATACGCCTGTTCTAATTGTTTTTGCTTTCCATCTGTTAATAAACTGGTTTTAAGGGATTGTTGCATTTCCTTTATATAGGCTAACCGGTCCATAAAAATTTTCACCCAGTGATGAATATCATATTTCCGGACAGTTTCCTGCATAATGGTCATGTGGGGTTTCTGTTCCGCTTCGGGTGTGGTCAAAGACTGGAAAAGCGCTTCTGCAATCTGGTTCACGTCATTGGGATTAATCAGAATTGCTTCGGAAAGTTCTTTGGCCGCACCTGCCATTTCACTTAAAATTAATATCCCTGTGCCATCTGTCCGGCTAGCTATATATTCTTTACATACCAGGTTCATGCCATCGCGCATAGGTGTTACCAAAGCCACATCTGCCAAGCTATAAAATGCAGATAACTCTTCCAGCGGGAAAGCATGGTAATAATACTGCACCGGGGCCCACGTAATGGTTCGGTAAGCACTATTTATCCGGCCAACAATTTCGTCTATTTCTACTTTTAATTCTTTGTACTTTTCTACCTGGTCCCGGGAAGGAACTACAATCATAATTAAAGTTACTTTTTCATAGAAATCGGGTCTTTCCTTCAGAAATAACTCAAATGCCCTTAACCGCTGCGGAATTCCTTTCGAATAGTCTAATCGGTCTATAGATAATATTATTTTGCGTTTGTTTAAAGCCTTTCTAAACTCAGCTGCAATAGATTTTACCTTGTCGGAAGAGGCCAGTTGGGCATATTTTTCATAATCAATGCCCATCGGGAAAGCATCCACCATTACATTGCGGTTACCAGTTTCTATAAGTCCTTGCGAAGCCGGGTATCCAACAATATGCGTCACCGAACTTACAAAATGTCGCACATCATCATAGGTATGGAATCCTATTAAATCTGCTCCTAACATGCCTTTTAAAATAGCTTTACGCCAGGGCAATAACCTGAACACCTCATAAGAAGAAAATGGAATATGTTGGAAAAAGCCAATGTTAATATCCGGCAGCGCCTCCCGTACCATAGAAGGTAACAACAGTAACTGGTAATCATGAATCCAGATGGTATCGCCCGGATTTGAACTTTTTACAATCTGATCACAGAATTTTTGGTTTACGTTTACATAGGCATCCCAATAGTCTTGCTCGTAAACGGCGTATTGGGAAAAATAATGGAAAGTAGGCCATAAGGTTTCGTTACTAAAACCTTCATAAAATTCTTTAATTTCAGTTTCCGTCAGAAAAACTGGCAGCATACTTTCATGCTCCAATTCCTGGGTTACTATCTGTTCTTCTTCTTCATCCTGTAAGAATAAGCCCGGCCAACCAATCCAGAGATTTTGTCCTTCTTTATATACGGAACCAAGCCCGGTAGCCAGGCCGCCTTCACTGGGTTCAAAGGTCATGCCGCCTTCTGCTCCCTTTTTTACTTTAATTGGGAGCCTGTTCGAAACAATGATTTTTCTAGCCATAAAGTCTAAGATGGCTAATCTTACTCTTTAAATCAAGTTATGTTTCTGGTTTCCCTGTTCCTGAAGCCTCTGTAAGGACCTAAACTTTCAGCTTTTCAGAAACGGGAAAAGACAAAACCACAACCCCTTATTAACTGGATAGCAAAGGAATAAAAATTTTACCAACCTTATTTAATTGTAAAAAATTACAACTCAAAAAAACCTAAAAAAATTATTCTAATTTACTATCCCTACAATCTGCCACTTTACCAGATCCGGCAAACAATTTAATTGAACGTCGGGCTTTTTTAACCGATTGAATGGCCAGAACGAGATAATTTTTTGCTATCTTAGCAAAGCCCTTTTAGTAGCTTTGTAAGGTCTAAACCTATTGTTAAAAAATAAAAACTATTATACCGGTACTGATATAAACTGCTTTAAATTACCTGATTCAAATCCCGGACTTTTGAAAAGAAAGGATCCAGGATAATGAAGTAAGTAAGCAGCGTTATTACCTTTAATAATTAAAAAATATTTGAATACTAAAGTACTTGAAACTTAAAAAGCCTTTTAAACCTTGGTCTTACCGGTTTATTTTACTTTTAAATATTGTTGCAGCCTTTCTTTTAGGCATTTCCATACTGGCTTCTTACATAAGCCCGGCTTTGGCCTGGCCAGTTGCCTTAGTAGGAATAGCCTACGCCTATTTATTAGTTATTAATATTCTGTTTATAATTTATTGGCTTATACTCTTTAAATGGGAAGTGCTGATTTCATTTATAGTTATAATGGCCGGGCTCCCCAATTTAAGTAACCAGGTGCAGCTACAACTAGGCGAGATACCTGTTTTAAAATCTAAAGATGTTTTCAAGGTACTAACTTTTAATACCCGCCTTTTTGATTTATACCGGTGGACGGGCAGGCCAGAAACAAAAGATCAGATATTTATTTTTTTGCAGGACGAGAATGCCGACATTCTGTGTCTACAGGAATTTTATACCTCCACTAAAAGAAAAGGGATGAATAATCTGGATAGCCTGCAACAATTACTGCATATCCCAAATGTTCATGTAACTTATACTAAAATAAAAAATGGGGCCGACTACTGGGGCATTGCTACATTTAGCCGGTTTCCTATAGTTAATAAGGGTAGTATTTTATTTAGAGAAGTTACCAATAACCTATGTATTTATTCGGATATTAAAATAAATGAAGATACTGTTCGGGTTTATAATGTTCATTTTCAGTCTAACAGGTTAAAAAAAGAAGATTATGAGTTTTTAGATCAACCAAACAAGAAAGAAAAAAAATGGTTGGCCACTCGGTCTATCTTGCAGCGACTTAAAACGGGGGCTATTAAAAGATCGCATCAGGTAGATATTGTAGCCCATCATATCAAGAACTCCCCATATCCGGTTATAATCTGCGGCGATTTCAATGATCCACCCTCCTCTTACACATATAATAAAATACGGAATAATTTAAATGATGCCTTTGTAGAAAGCGGCCAGGGTTTTGGCAACACCTATAATGGCTTAATACCAATGCTGCGGATTGATTATATGCTGCACGACAAAAAAATAACCAGCACCCGGTTTGATAAACAAGAGGTAAATTTATCTGATCATTTCCCGCTTTCCTGTTACATGGAGATAAAATAAAGCTAAGAAGGCGAAATTTCATCATCTTTTGCATGGGTAGTTCTACTAAAATAATTAAGTATATATAAATACATTTTTAAGTATAACTACCTACAAAACAGATTTTTAATAAGTGTTAATTTTACAATATATAAAACTTATTAAACTATGGTTATGATATTGCAAGAGAAGGCGTTGGAAATTAAATATGAATTCATCGTTGAAAGGCTGTTAAAAACAATTAAAGTGTATTCAGTGAGCTTTGATGAGTTACCTCAATTGAGTAATGATATTAAAGAGTTAATGGCCAGAAGCAATACCTTTCCTTATTTGATGCGATTAGAAACCATTTGCCATTATTTAGAAATAATGGGTACTAACAAAGTAATAATAAAACTGTTTCATGAAGCTTTAACAGCAGATTGTGTAGCTTTAAAAGAAGATAAATTAGATTTAGCCGGTCCTCAAGTTTACTGGGATTGATAGCTACTTCTATTGAAAACCGTATTTTAATTTATTAAAAAATATAAAAAAAAGCTGCCTTACCGCAGCTTTTTTTGTTTACGTTTTTCAACCCCTTATTGGAATACAAGCATAAATTTTCCTCTTAAACTACTTTTCCTCCTAAACTACTTTTCTTCATATTGATGCTTATTTTGCTTAATCCGTGATTTAAGCAATCAATTTGTTTTTCCCCATTGCCTGCGCTTAGTCCCCTAGCAGCAGAGCTTAAATACATCTAAAGCCAATTACCTTTTTTCGCCAGAACTACGTATTACCCAATCAGAATCTTGAATAACCTATAAACTCCTAACTAATTAGGAATTTATAACACGTACAGCACTATACCTCAACTGGATAGCATGATACCAAACCTTCTAGAACAAATAGATAAGTCCAGCTCCGAAATCTTCTTTTTGTATAACCTATCTACCGGAAAATTTGACTACCTGAGCCAAGCCCTGGAATCTGTTTGGGAGGAGAAAAAAGAAGATATCCTAATTTCCCCTAGCCTTTTACTTTCCCGCATCCATCCCGATGACCTGGAAGCTGTAAAAATGCGCTTTGATAAAGTTTGTAAAGGCTCAGTTTCTAAATTAGAATTTGATCTAAAATTTTCGAAAGAAAAAGAAAAAAGAATTCGACTAGATGCTTATCCGATTGAGGATGAAAAGGGGCAGGTAAAAGCTATAGCCGGCAAAGCAGAAGATGTAAGCCAACAGGCGCAATATTTAGAATACCTGTTGGAGTTTGGCCGGAAGAAAAACAATGTTTTACAGATAATAGCTCATGATTTACAAAGCCCCCTTGCTATTGTTAAAGGTGTTTCTGGTTTATTAGAACTAGATCATCATACTAAAGCGTACGAAGAAGTAGAGAACTATATAAATATTTTAAACCGGGCCTACGAAGACTGCCTTAACCTAATAAACGATGTGCTAAACGATGAACATATTAGCTCAGTAGCTATTGCGGTGAATAAAGAAAGATTTGATATAGTAAATAAAGTAACAGAAGTAGCCGAAACCTTTTATAAATCTAAAATTATCAAAACGGCTATAGAAATTAAGGGTCCCAACGATAAAATAATTGGCGAATTAGATCCAATTAAGTTTGTTCAAATTATGAATAACCTAATTACTAATTCTATCAAGTTTACTCCTCCGGAAGGAAAAATTTCTATTGCCGTTGAGCAGCAAGAATCTAAGCTGATTATCACCCATTCGGATACTGGGATAGGCATACCAAAAGAACTACACCCTTATTTATTTAACAAAAAAGATAAGAAAGCGATGCGTCCTGGTTTAAACGGTGAACAACCAAATGGCGTAGGTTTATCTATTATCCAGGATTTGGTGGAGTTGCAAGGAGGAAATATCACCTTTGAAAGTGAGGAAAATAAAGGCACCACATTTTATCTCACTTTTCCGGTTTTGGATTTTTAATATAAATTAAATTTAAATAAAAAAAGGAGCTACTTAACAACAGCTCCCCTTTTATTGATTAATCTTTCAATTACGATAAATAGCTATAAGCATTCTAGCCTTTAGTTAGTTTGGCAAAGTGAAATTGGAATAGGTCATTACCGATTCTGAATTACTACCAAAAGTATCTGTCTGAAAAAAAGAAGAACTGCCAGTACTGTTAATAGCTGGCCAAGATTCTGTTGCTTGCTGGTTATCGATGGTACCTAAATCTGAACCACACTGGCCACATTGCACAAAAAGCAATTTAAAATTTTGATTATGAGGCCTTTTGTTGATCACCTCTATTGAGGAATTAGTACACTTTGGGCATGTAGAAGTAGACATAACTTAAGGTGGGGTTAGGTGAAACAATATTCTAATATAATAAAATTATTACGAATTACAGCCATTTCAGGAAAAAGGTTAGCTCTCTTTAACCAAATACATCCGGGCTCAACATTAAATAACCCATGAGTCTAATAGTATAAAATCCTAAATTTCAACTAATTAGATATTATACTTTAACTTAATTTAATTCTCTTTTTATAGAAGCCTCTTTTTAGGCTGCTATATATTTTTATTTTCAAGAATTTTTTAAAATGCACCGTAAGTAATTCCCTCATTTCAAGCCAGCTACAGGTCCGGTAGTAGGTGAATCATCTTTACTCATGGCAATTTATTTTGTAATTAAAAGGAATGAATACCATTTTGCACGTAGCTTTGTGCCTTAATAGTTAGTACGATTGGTTGTTTTTAGTTCTGGTTAAACTAAATTAAGAATGAAGTTATCTACCAAATTATTTGCCGGATTTGTAATTATCTGTTTCATTTTCACGGCAGCCTCCATCCTTAATTTCAGATTATCTGAAGATGTATTAGAAAACAGCAGTTGGTTATCTAAGTCACAGGAGGTACGCAGAAGTTCGGCTGCCTTACAATTAAGCATTACCGACATGGAAACCGGAATGCGTGGTTTTTTACTGACTGGTAATGAGGCTTTCCTGGAGCCCTACACGGAAGCGGCCAAAGAGCTTCCTCATATGTTTTCTAGTTTAACCAAACTAGTAGAAGACTCCCCCGAGCAAACTCGCCAAATAAAAAGAATCCGGGAAATTCATTACCAATGGTATAATCATTTTTCTGATCCTTTAATCAGGGAGAAAAGAACCCAAAACTCAAATATTACTTCGGGTATTAAGGAATTAAAAAATGCTGATGATTTACTCAACTTGCAGGGTCGGCAAATGGTAGATGAGATGCGTACGCTTTTCCGGGATTTTAATGCAATAGAATATAAAGTAAGGCAGGAAAGGGCTGATAAGTTGAGTAGCAGCATTAAGCGAACCCGGCTTATTTCGTTTGTTTTAACCATACTTTCTGTTTTTGTGGGGTTAAGCTGGGCGTATTACATCAGCAAAAGTATTACCCGCCGGATTGTAACCATGGTAAAGCATGCCCAAAATATTTCCCAAGGGAAATACCAGGTTCAGATAGAAGATTTCTCCCAGGATGAGCTTAGTAACTTATCTAAATCTCTTAACATTATGGCTTTTACCATTCAATCTACCATTGAGGAACTGGAAGCCAAAAACAAGGAACTAGATCAGTTTGCTTACATTGTTTCGCACGACTTAAAAGCACCTTTACGGGGAATAGATAATGCTTCGAAGTGGATAGAAGAAGATCTGGGAGACAATCTACCGGAAAACGTTCAGGAATACCTGCGGTTGATGCGAACCCGGGTGCACCGGATGGAAAATTTAATTAATGGAATATTAGCGTTAGCCCGAATTGGCAGAGGCAAGGAGTTGCAAGAGGTCGTAAACGTGAAAGACCTTTTACTAGAAACAATTGATCTGCTTTCGGCACCCAAGCATATTGCAATAGAAATACTTACTGAAATGCCAACCATTTATACCGTTCGTTTTCATTTGCAGCAAGTTTTTTCTAACTTAATCAGCAATGCCATAAAATATCATGATAAGCCCAAAGGACTTATTTCCATAAGCTGTCAGGACAATAACCAACATTATAGCTTTTCCGTTACCGATGATGGACCAGGTATCGATGCGGAATACCATGAGCGCATTTTTATTGTGTTTCAGACTTTACAGGAACGGGACGCAGTGGAAAGCACCGGAGTTGGTTTAGCAATTGTGAAGAAAATAATAGACCGGCATGGCGGCACAATAACTGTTACATCTGAACTGGGCAAAGGTGCCACCTTTACTTTTACCTGGCCAAAAACATTTAATAAATAGAATTATAACAATTACTACAGTATAAATGGCCGAAAACGTAAGCTTAATGTTGATTGAAGACGACTACATAGATGAACGAAATGTAGAGCGCGAATTAAAAAAATTAAATATTAACCTTCCTTTGCATAAAGCAAGAAATGGCCGCGAGGCATTAGATATGCTACGAGCTGAAGGCTACTCCCGGATTTCCCCGTTGCCTAGTGTAGTTATGCTCGATATTAACATGCCCCGCATGAATGGTATTGAATTTTTAACTGAAATTCGGCAAGATCCTATTTTAAAAAGTCTGAATGTATTTATTATGACTACCTCCACGGAGGATGTGGACCGGGAGGCAGCCAAAAATTTAGGGGTTAGTGGTTATATTGAAAAGCCGCTTTCCTTTGAGCAGTTTGGTGGGCAAAACGGCGCAACTATAGATACCTTCAGCTTGTTTCTGGATCTTTTAAAATTAAAATAAGTTATTAGGTAGTAAGCGGATCTGGATATATTTTCTTACCTACTTTATGTAAGAAAATATATCCCAGAAGTCCCGCTAACATGGAGGTTACTAATATTGAAAATTTGGCTTCTGTTTGGAATTCTAATTCCGGGAAAGACAAAAGGGTAATAAAAATTGACATTGTAAAACCTATCCCCGCCAAAAGACCAGCACCAATTATTTGCTTCCATTTTATACCTACCGGCAATATACTAGCCCCTGATTTTACTGATAACCAAGACATAAGAGTAATACCTAAAGGTTTACCTAATAATAAACCTACAATTATTCCTAATCCAAGGTTACTGGTTAACCCTTCCACCATACCACTTTCAAACCTGATATTAGTATTAGCTAAGGCAAATATGGGCATTATGAGAAAATTCACGGGTTTAATTAAGCCATGCTCTAGTTTTTCTAAAGGCGATTCTTTAGCATCGGGGGTAGTTGGTAAAGTTAAAGCCGTAAGTACGCCTGCCACGGTAGCATGTACCCCGGAATGATGAATAAAATACCACATAAATACGCCCGGTACTAAATACATAATTATACTTTTCACCCCAAAAAGGTTAAATGCAATAAGTAAAAAAAAGATTCCGGCAGCATAAAGCAGATAATCCAGGTGGAGCTCGGTAGAGTAAAAAATGGCAATCACCAGAATAGCACCTAAGTCATCTACAATAGCCAATGCCGTTAGAAATACTTTTAAAGAAACCGGAACCCTGTTACCTAGTATAGAAAGTACTGCAATGGCAAAAGCAATGTCGGTGGCCATAGGTATGCCCCAACCATTGGCTGTTGGTGTACCACTATTGAAAAGGGCATAAAACAGGGCTGGTACTACCATGCCACCTATAGCTGCAAAGGCCGGCAATGAAGCTTTTTTGAAGGTAGACAACTCGCCTTCTACCAATTCCCGTTTTATCTCTAAGCCAACCAGCAGAAAAAAGATAGCCATTAAACCATCATTAATCCATAGCAAAACAGAATACCGTAAGAACAGAGATTCGGATTGGTAACCTACTTCCTGCGTCAGAAAATTCTCGAAACCAGCTCCCAAAGGAGAATTGGCGATCAGCAGCGAGATAACCAAACAAGCAATTAATATAAAACCACCAGCTGTACTGGACTGAAAAAAGTCTTTAAATACTCTTAGGTTTATAAATTTAACCATTTCACCTCTGTTTATATCTTTTAATATTTCACCTCTTACGTAAAACGAATAATAGATTGTTTTATTTATATATTAGCCAAAGCTTATTTTAGCAAAAGGTAGCTTAAGCTTTTAAATCCCATTCATTATTTAACCTGGTCATAGCAAAGTAGGCTGTCATATCAAATTGACAGGGAACAATAGAAACGAAATTATTAGCTAAAGCCCATTCATCTGTGTCTTCCCCTTGATCCGGATTTACGAAACTCCCGCTTAACCAAAAGTACCGGCGGCCATTCGGATCTACCCGTTCATCAAACTCCTCCTCCCACCGGGCATTAGCCTGGCGGCAAACTTTTATACCCGCAATTTTCTTTTTAGACTTTTTAGGAAAATTCACATTTAAAGCAGTACCTACCGGAATCCCATTCTTTAGCGCTTCGCGGGCAATATGTTCTACAAATTCTTCCGTATGCGAAAAATCAGCGTCATGGCCAAAATCGCATAAAGAAAAGCCAATGGCCGGTAACCCTTCTATCGCGGCCTCAATCGCTGCCGACATGGTACCAGAATACAATACACTTATGCTGGAATTAGAGCCATGGTTAATGCCGCTTACTACTAAATCTGGCTGGCGTTCTTTCAGTACATAATGTTTGGCCATTTTAACACAATCGGCAGGCGTACCCGAACATTCCCATGCCTCTACATCGCTAAAGGCTAATGATTTATCTAACCGTAAAGTGTTACCTACTGTAATGGCATGCCCCATACCAGACTGCGGACTATCGGGAGCGACTACTACTACATCACCGATTTTTTTCATGACATTTACCAGCGTCCGGATACCGGGAGAAGTTATACCATCATCGTTAGATACTAAAATTAAAGGCTTAGGCATATTTTCCTGTTTAATATGAGGTTGCCAAATTAGGCTCCTCCTTTTACTAAAGCAAATCTATCAATGTTACCTTTCTATTCATAAACAGGAAGGACTTACTCATTTTTTACTTAGGGAAGCTCTATAAAAATCCTTAAACAATTACAAAAACCTATTAATCAGCAACGAAACCGTTACAACTTCCAATTCCAGTGGAGTAAGTCCCGAATTCTACCTTAAGCATTTAATTTATCCTGCATATCAAATAAAGTAGTCTTTCCGTAACTCATAAAAATTGCCTTTTTAAATGGTAAGAAATCTGACAGAACAAAGTACTTGCACTTGGGAATGGGTAGATGTTACAGACCCGACAGAAGCTGATTTTATGGAAATCAGCGATAAGTATAAATTACATCCGGCAGCTGTACTAGATTCTTTACAACCAGATCACTTACCCAAATATGAAGTAATAAACGATTCTATTTTTGCTATAATCCGGGTTTTTGATAAAGAAGTAGGTGCTGAAGGAGATACAGTACAGGATTTAACCAATAAAATTGCCATTTTCTATGGCGATAACTTTCTCATTACAGTACATCGTTTGAAATATCCTTTTCTGGAAGAGATTAAAAGAATATTTGTAGATACTGACCAGTGCCTTAAACCTTATGATTTATTTATTCAGTTGGTAAAGGAAGTGCTGCTAACATTTGAAAAACCGGCTTTAAAATTAGCAGCCGACCTGGATTATTTTGAATCTAAAGTATTTTTACGGCGCACCTATAATTATCCGCTTACCAATGGCATGTATTGGTTAAAACGTAAAGCAGAAGTTTCTAAAAGAATTCTTAATTTATCTAAAATTGTGTTGGATAATCTAAGCCGGGAGAAAGAATACGATCCAAATATTCAGGATGCAAAAGACGTTTTTCTTCGCCTGTTAACCATGTACGAAGAAATAGATAACAGCACCAACAACTTACTTAATATATATATTGGTCTGGCCTCGCAGCGCACAAACGAAATAATGCGGGTCCTTACCATATTTTCAGTATTTTTCCTTCCGCTTACCTTTATAGTTGGTATATATGGCATGAACTTCAAGTACATGCCTGAGCTAACCATGCGCTATGGCTATCCGGTAGTAATTTTGGTGATGCTTCTAATAACCATTGGCATATATATTTGGGTAAAGAAAAAGGAATGGCTTTAATTTGTCCTCACATCCCCTTCTTTTTCACCTGATTAGCTCTTTTTGTTTTGTTAAAAATTATTGCCAGTTGCACCTTTAGTAACTTGTATAATTTAACATACTCTTAATAGTAATATTTCTACTTTTGGCAAATAATTATGACTTTTTCCTGACTTCACCAATCAAACCGCCGTAGGTAAAAAGCTTATTTTGCCAATTATTTTGAAATCATGCTGAGCAAGAGATACTTTTTTATTATTCTGATTTTAGGATTACTTTCTACTATAAGTCCTTTCTCCATCGATATGTATTTGCCGGGATTTCCGGCAATTGCCAAAGATTTAAATACCACCATTGACCAGGTTCAGCTTTCCTTGACCGGTTATTTAATCGGCATTTCGCTGGGCCAGTTATTATATGGTCCGCTGTTGGATCGGTATGGCCGCAAGCTCCCATTGTACATTGGGCTTAGTATTTATTTAATTGCCTCTATTGCCTGTGCCCTAAGTACAACAGTAGAAAACTTAATTATAATGCGGTTCTTTCAGGCTATTGGGGGTTGTGCCGGTATGGTAGCGGCTCAGGCATTAGTCCGCGACTTATTTCCTATTGACAAAACAGCTCAGATATTCTCCCTACTGACCCTGGTGATTGCTATTTCGCCAATGATTGCGCCTACGGTTGGGGGTTATGTCACCATGGCTTTCGGCTGGCACGCTATTTTTGTGATATTAGGAGGTATAACAGCCTTAATTTTAATTGCCATTCATTTTGTACTACCTAAAGGGCGTAAACCTGATCCAACTTTATCCTTACACCCTAAAGTAGTATTAGCTAATTATTTTGCCGTTTTAAAACAGCCTCAGTTTTTGGTGTATACCTTGGCCGGAGGCATTGCCACGGCTGCTCCTTTTGCTTATATAGCAGGTTCTCCGGATGTATTCATGAATTTTTATAAGGTAAGTGAGCAGGAATACGGTTGGATCTTTGCTTTCATTGCTTTTGCTATGATTGGCTCTACTCAATTAAACCATATTTTGCTAAAGCATTTTAAGAGTGAGCAAATTATATTGGTTACGCTTTCTTACCAAACAGTAGTGGGTCTGGTTTTAGTATTGGGTACCTGGGCAGGCTGGTATAATAAATACAGTTTATTGATATTGATGTTTATTTTTTTATCGGGTCAGGGACTTACTAACCCAAATGCCTCTGCCCTTTCCTTAGCTCCGTTTTCCAGGCTAGCCGGAAGCGCTGCCGCTTTAATGGGTAGCTTCCGGATGGGAATGGGTGGTTTAGTTTCGGCCGCTGTAAGTGCTTTGCATAATAATACGGCCATTCCTATGGTAGGGATGATGACAGTATGCGCCGTAACAGGTTTAACGCTTTTACTTTCAGGCAAAAAGCTGGCGCAATATCGATCAAGCCATGCTAGCATGGAAGAAGAATCGCCAATTTTGGTATAGGCATTTTACTCCACTTGCTTTAAACACGATGTATAAAGAAGTGGAGTATAATACCTACAACTGTATTTGAAATCCTACTTTCCCCAATCTTGCTCCTTTCTGGAGCCTAAAAAGCTAGGCACTCTGCTTTATAATTTCTTAACTAAGAAAATTAATGATGCTAGCATGTTTACCTACGTCACTTGCCCAAAAAACCTCTTTATTGTTTTTATAAGAATATGAGTAAACCATCGTTTTAGAATAAGAGCAGGTTTTTAAAAAATTGGCTGTAAATATTTTAAGCCTTATATTAGGCGCAATTTATTTTTGAGCTAACATTATTAATATTCTTCCACCACCAAATAACAAATAAAGTAGATGAAGTACCCTTTAAAACCATTGGCAGTCGGGCTACTGCTATTGGGCAGTTGCGTGAACTCCGGCAGAGAAAAAAATGCCTTGAGCACGCAAAAAGATGCCAACTGGGATTCCTACGGTGGCAACAAAGCCGGTAACCGTTATTCTCCCCTCACCCAAATTAATACCTCTAATGTTCAGAACTTGCAATTGGCCTGGACCTATGACACCGGAGAAAATAAAAACCCGAATGAAAGAGGTATAGATATTCAATGTCAGCCAATTGAGGTAAATGGGATTGTTTACGGAGCTACTCCAAAGATGAAATTATTCGCGGTTAAAGCCACCACCGGCGAAGAAATCTGGAAATTTGATCCGTTTGCTGATCCTAACAAAAAACCTAAATTCCACGCTATCCGAGGTGTCTTATATTGGGAAGACGGGGCCGATAAGCGTATAATATATTCTGTTGGCTCTTCTCTATATGCTATAAATGCCTTAACCGGAGAACAAATAAAAACATTTGGTACTAATGGTGAAGTTGATTTACACGTTGGTTTAGGAGACAAAGAAACTTTAGGCCATGATGTAACCAATCTATCGGTTGATATTACAACCCCAGGCGTTATTTATAAAGATTTATTAATTACCGGTTCCCGGGTATCAGAATACGGAGATGCGGCTCCAGGCTATATCCGTGCTTTCAACATCCGGACCGGAGAATTAAAATGGGTATTCCATACCATTCCGCTTCCAGGAGAATACGGCTACGAAACCTGGCCTAAGGATGCTTATAAAAAAATGGGAGGTGCCAACTGCTGGAGCGGCTTAGTACTTGACGAAAAACGTGGTACTATTTTTACCGGTACTGGTTCGGCCTCTGTAGATTTTTATGGTGGTGAACGCCACGGGCAAAACTTATTTGCTAACTGCGTACTGGCCTTAGATGCAGAAACCGGAAAACGTAAATGGCATTTTCAGACGCAGCACCACGATTTATGGGATAGAGACTTACCTTGTCCGCCAAATTTAATGACCATTAAGCAAAATGGTAAAACAATTGATGTGGTAACCCAGGCCACTAAAGACGGGCTGGTATTTGTATTTGACCGGGATACTGGTACACCTGTATTTCCGGTGAATGAAGTTCCGGTGCCTACGTCTCCGGCCTTACCAGGCGAACAACCATGGCCAACGCAACCAATACCAACCAAACCAGCACCATTTTCTCGCCAAGAGGTTACAGAAGATATTTTAACTGACCGGACACCGGAAGCGCGTGCCTATGTACTAGAAAGATTTAAAAGTGGTTTACAAGGCAGCAAATATTTACCACCCAGTACCCAGGGATCTTTATTATTTGGATTTGGAGGGGGCGCCGAATGGGGCGGTACCGCCGCAGATCCGGATGGCATTTTCTATGTAAACTCCAATGATATGCTTTGGTGGTTAAAAATGCGCGATATGCGTGGCGCCAATACAGGCGCTACTGCCACGCGTGGTAAAACCTTATTCAACTCAAACTGTGCGGTGTGCCATGGCGTAGATGGCAAAGGCTCTGGTGGGGGCGATGGTGCCCAGGCTTATCCGGTGCTGACAGATGTAGGGAAGCGCTTAAATAAAGATCAGATTACCTCTATCATTAAAACAGGTCGTGGTCGGATGCCTTCTTTCTCCCATATACCAGATGCTGATCGGGAATCAATCATAAGCTTTCTATTAAATACAGAGAAAACCGGGAATGCTACAGCTTCATCAGCTACTGATTTTCATAATGCCATGCCAACTGCAGCGGCCAATAAAGGTGATGAATTCCCATACGTACCGCCATTCCTGAATAATGGGTATACTCAATTCCGGGATAATGAACGATATCCGGCTATTAAGCCGCCCTGGGGCACCCTTAACGCCATTGACCTGAACACTGGCGAATACTTATGGAAAGTTCCTTTAGGAGAATACCCAGAGCTAACTAAAAAGGGTATGCCAATAACAGGTACCGAAAACCATGGAGGTCCGGTAGTAACTGCTGGAGGGCTGGTTTTTATTGCTGCTACTTACGATGAAAAGTTAAGAGCTTTTGATAAAAAAACCGGTAAAGTAGTTTGGGAGCATAAATTACCCGCCGGTGGTTTTGCTACTCCAATTACATATATGGTAAATGGTAAACAATACGTAGCCATTGCATGTGGCGGGGTAAGGTATGGTACTAAACCTGGTGGCTATTACGTAGCTTTCGCGCTTCCTTAACCTATTATTGCAGCTCTATAAAGTTAAATTCTTTATAAAAAAACAAAATCCAGAAAGGCTTAAAGCCTTTCTGGATTTTGTTTTATACCCTAAAATATAAAATAGAAAAATATAATTATCTAAAAAATTTAATTCATTACACCTATAATAAACTGTTATAATGTCTGACAATAAGAGCCAAATCCCGGGTGTTATTGTAGGAAAGATTATTATTTTTTACAAACTCTTTCATTTCCTTTTCTTTATTCTGGTCGTTAAATAAATCTTCCAGGTCCCGCTTTGGATTACGTAAAGCTTTTATTTTTTTCTCGGGGGTATACAAGTAAAGTAAATCTATAATTATAGTTTGGTAACGAGGGCCATAGTTACTATATCCGTAGGGATCATAATAACGGCCATATCCTGCATACATCGGATAATTGTTGATGGTATTCTGGGTAGTAACCATTTCTCTTTTTACCAACGTATACTGTCCTTCATTAACTAATTCAAAGAAAGCAGGTGCTTTATAATCACTGTAATCGTTGCCCCGGTTCCAAAGAAAAGGTTTAAAGGTTTGGGTATAGCGGTTATTATCATCGGTAACTGTAAAACTAATTACATTTACAGGTGCATAAGCTCCAATGGAGCCATCTTCTAAAGTAATCCGAATAATATCTTCCGATCGATGGTAAGTGATAGGTCCATATAAAGTATCGCCGGAAACAAGCACTATACGGCCCTTCGGCCACTCCTGAATATCTAGGCGTTGTGCAAAAAGCGCCTGAAGAGAAGAATAAAATAAAATAGCCAGAAAGGCTAAAAGACGGAGGTAGCGACGACGAAACATAACTTATACTTTTTTAATTTAATGCCGAAGTTTTACCTCCGGCATTAAACAGTTCTTCCGAGATTCGTTTTGTTCTACTGTGGCTTCTTCCCTTCTGTTTTCTATCCCACAGCCTGAATAAATATACGTTTTTATAATTATATTTGATACAGGCTAAATAGGATTTACATAATATTATATAGTTTGTTCTATTAATTAAAAGTATTATCTAAAACAGAAGTTTTACTTATTATTTTTTTAATATATCGTGGCCCAGCTTATCACGCTTAGTTGTTAAATAACTCTGATTGTGCTGGTTTGGAGCAATTTCTATTGGCACATTTTCTACTACCTCTAGTCCATACCCAATTAAGCCCGTACGTTTCTTCGGATTATTGGAAATTAAACGCATTTTACAAACCCCTAAATCCCGAAGAATTTGGGCTCCTACCCCATAATCCCGTTCGTCCATTCTGAAGCCTAGTTCTAAGTTTGCTTCTACTGTATCCAGGCCTTGTTCCTGCAGTTTATATGCTCTTAATTTATTTAGCAGGCCTATGCCCCTGCCTTCCTGATTCATGTATACAATTATGCCTTTCCCTTCTTCCTCTATCATTTGCATGGCTTTATGTAACTGGGGTCCACAATCGCAGCGGCAAGAACCAAATATATCGCCTGTAACACAGGAAGAGTGTACCCTTGCCAAAACAGGTTCACCTTCTTCCCAGGATCCTTTTACCAAAGCTAAGTGTTTGGCGCCATTGCTCCTTTGGGTAAAAGCATACAAGTCAAAATTACCAAACTCCGTAGGTAGTTCAACGGCAATTTCCCGGGTTATTAAACTCTCGGCCTGTAACCGGTACTTAATCAAATCCTTTATGGTAATAAGCTTTAAATTAAATCGCTTGGCTACTTCTACCAAATCAGGCAGCCGCGCCATGGTTCCATCTTCATTCATGATTTCTACCAATACTCCGGCAGGCTCAAAACCAGCTAAACGTGCCAGATCAATGGCTGCTTCGGTATGACCAGTCCGACGTAATACACCTTCCTTCTGTGCTTTCAATGGAAAAATATGCCCCGGTTTTCCTAACGACTCCGGGTCTGTTTTTGGATCAATAAGTGCTAATATAGTTTTGGCCCGGTCACTCGCCGAAATACCAGTGGTGCAACCATGGCCAATCAAATCAACCGAAACGGTAAAAGGAGTGGCATGCAGAGCGGTGTTTCTACCCACCATTAATTCCAAACCTAACTCCTCGCAACGATCCTCTATTAAAGGACAACATATTAATCCGCGGCCATGAGTAGCCATAAAATTTATAATTTCGGGGGTTACAGTGCGAGCGGCACAAATAAAGTCACCTTCATTTTCACGGTCCTCGTCGTCAACAACCACTACCACTTTACCTGCTTTTATATCGGTTATGGCATCTTCAATTTTATCAAACATAATTCTTCTCCTCTTTAAAGAAAATAAGCTTACTGCTTAAATACGGAACAAAGGTAAGGAAATATAAGTTTTTAGAAATGTATTAGACAACCGGATTAATTAAAGCTTCGAGCCGGCTGGTAACCGTTTCCCAGTCATACTGGGTTTGTACCAGTTTTTGCCCGCTTAACCCCAAGGCTTCTGCCTCATCCGGGTGATGAAGCAAATACAAAATATGGGCTGCAAACCCTTGTTGGGTTTCTGCAATTAAAACCTGCTCCACCTTTTTAGCCCCAATGGCATTATTTACCTGACTGGTTGTTACACAAGGCAATCCCATGGCCATAGCTTCCAAAATCTTATTTTGTAAACCTGATCCTAAAAATAATGGAGCTACAAAAATTTGGGCATCATTATAGGCTTCCCGCATATCCGCCAGGTCGGCAAGAACCTGCACTTTATACGAGGCCAGAGCTTTTACTTCCGGGGCAGGGTTTTTACCGGCAATTAAAACTTTTGCTTCTTTAAAATAAGGCCATACCAATGGCATTACTTTTTTTACCAGAAATACTGCCGCCGCTATATTAGGAGCATATCGCATGTTCCCGGCAAAAAGGATTTGAAAATGGGTTTCTCTTTTATCCGGAATAAAAAACTGGGTATCTACCCCATTGGGTACCACCTGGATGGTATACTTATGGGTATGTTCTATAAAATACCGGTCTTGTTCCGAAATAATAGTTTTATTATTAAACCAGTCAAATAATTCAGATTCAAATTTTCTTAATCGCCTCGACTCCAATACGAAAAAAGGTCGTTGGTAAAAAGGAGCTGTTTTAATACGCCGCTCCATTCCTTTAGACAAAGCATCCATATAATCCAGGGTTTTGGGAATGTGGGTATACTTTTCTACATATTTGGCCATGCGCACTAATTGGCAAAATATATGGTCGGGCTGCTGCTGCTTTACAAGTTTATCCAATTTTTGCTGAGCACCTTTGTTGTAGTAATAAGCTGCCTGCATAGGCAAATTGCCTGGCAAAGCAACTGCCATCCCATTTAAAGCCTTATTATGCGCGATAGGATAAAAAACTACCTCCACACAGTAAACCTCTAAGGCACTTTTGGCCTCCGCAGGTATAGGCTCATCACTTAAAGAAAAAAGAATTATTTCGTGCCTTTGGGAAAGGTGCTTTATATGGTGAAAAGCTCGTAATTTATCTCCTTTATCTAATTCATAGGGTACCCGAGAAGTCAGAAATAATATTTTCATTTTAAAAAATCCGGTACCTTAACTCCTTTATATTCATGTATTTTATTGAAGCTGAAACAAATTAAATCAAATTTGATAATAAATACCTACCCTACTACTCTTTGTTTTCAGTTACGTAGAGCATATTGAATATTTTTATGAATAGGTCTACTTAACCAGTTAGGTTGCTTCAGCTGGACTACCAGGTGCTTTTACATACTAATAGTTACCCATAAAAGTTAAGATTAAAACAAAAAAAACACCGGCTCATAAACCCGGTGTTTTTATGTCTTAATAAAATAAAGTACCTATTTATTTTTTACCCGCACAGTGGTGTTTTTATGATAGGTTCGGTTAGAGCTAGTATTTGTCGACCTGGTGGCTCCTCCGTTGTTTGAACGGGCGGTGGCACTTACGGCAGCACCTTTGTTAGTGTGTGTACCGGAAGGTGTAGCTTTGGCAGTTGTACTAACCCGGGTACCATGATTTACAGAACTTCCCTGTTTTACACTAGTTTTAGTTTTAGTCTTAGTTTGAATGGTTGCGTTTTGTGCGAATGCAGAGGTTGTCAATAATGCCATACCAACTGCTACTATAAATTTTATCATCGTTTTCTAATTTAAGATTACTTTATGGCAAGGCTTTAAAAATATCCCATGCAAATTGTATTATAATCAGTTATTACGATATGTTTATATATTAGTTGGCAAGGCAAAATGTATTTTTTAATAATTATTATTTCTGAAAAATGGTTAAATGTTATAAAAAAAATAAAATATAAAAAATAATACCTTCCTTTTTAGTTTTTATTTAATTCAATTGATTTCAACAACCTTTTTATTAATTAGAATATTTTTATATAAATACTTTAGTAGATTTAGTATTATTTTTAATTTCAAGGTCTAAAAAAGCTTATTTTACAGGGAAACCCTGAAATTTTATAGGTAAGTTCTTCCAACATCGAGATTCTTGACAAGCTTTACTCCCGTTTCGGCCAAATCCACAGACAATAGTATGACCTGTAAATTTTTTAAGATCCTGATCTGTCATATAATTTTTAAAAATATTGCGTAATTCCCCTTCAAAAATATAAGAACTAATGATGGTAATCAGATAAGCAAAAGTGGCCAGATTAAATAATATATAGAAAGAATTAAAAATCTTCCCGCTGGGAGTAAGGTCATGCACTTCCTTGTAACTACCTGTAGATATGGTAAGCACAGTCATGTAATAGGCCTCCAGAAAAGTAAAGCCCTCCATCCACAAATATCCCGAAACACCTATTACAATACTGGTGATCGCTAATCCTTGAGCAATTAAAAGTTTTAATAACTTATTGTATTGAAATATTACCTGGAAACTACAATTCCTAACTGAGAACCTATCTCAATTTCGTACTGCTGCAATGTCTTTAATATAGTTAATTGCTTTGTAACCTCCCCCGGATCTTTTTCTACTTTTAATAATTCCATATTTTCCCGGATCATGTGCTGTACATTACGCCATTTAAGCCTAAGCACGGCCGTATCAGCAGCAAACTGCAATAACTCTACCTCTTTGGGTACAAAAATTTGGTGGGTTTCCCAGTTAGGACTTAAATCGAACCGTTCCGTTAATAAACTAATAGCCTCTTGCCTAACTTCGGCATCCGGATGATTTATAAAATAGTCAGGAGAAACGAAAGGGGAATAAGCTGCGGCTTCCTTAAAAATATTATACAGACGACTGTATATTGGCGTCTTAAATTCAAGATCTTCTAACTGCTCCAGGAAATACGGTAAAAAAGGAGTATCTTCCGGCAATTTGGAAGCCGAATAATTTACTAATAACCGTATAACTTCCCGCTCGTGGTGTAATAAAATAGCATCATCTGAAGTTACGTCTTCTGCTGGCTTAACTTCTGCTACTGGTTCTTCTGCCGGTATAAAACCTGCCGGAACTACTGGCTTTTGCCGTTCCTGTTTTATTAATTTATTATATTCCGTTATTAATACCTGCTCTTCAATGCCAAAAATGGTGGCACATTGCTGAAAAAAAACAGCGCGTTTGATAGAATCCGGAACCTTAGCAATACTTTCCAGAATATCCCGGATGGCTTCTGCTTTTTTAACCGGGTTATGCTGGGCTTCCTGCGATAATAACTCTGTTTTAAAGGAAATGAAATCTTTGGCGTTGGCATTTATATAATTTTTAAACGCCGTATCCCCTACCCGCCGAATGTAGCTATCCGGATCTTCTTTATCCGGAAAAAGCACCACGTTTACATTTAAGCCTCCTTCTAAAATTAAATCAATTCCGCGCAATGAGGCTTTTATACCTGCCGCATCACCATCGTAAAGCACCGTTATGTTCTTGGTGTAGCGCCCAATTAATTTTATCTGGCCTTCAGTTAAGGAAGTTCCGGAGGAGGCTACCACATTCTCCACCCCGCCCTGGCTTAAGGAAATAACATCCAGATAGCCTTCCACCATGTAGCATAAATCCTGGCTCCGGATGGCCTGCTTAGCCTGATAAAGACCATACAGCACATCACTCTTATGGTAAATATCTGACTCCGGTGAGTTTACATATTTAGGCGTTTTATCGTTCGATTTTAAGGTACGCCCACCAAACCCTAGCACCCTGCCGGACACATTGTGAATGGGAAACATGACCCGGGCCCGGAAACGGTCGTATTGCTTATCTTCTTTAAAAATGGTAAGACCAGTACTTTCCAAATATTGTTTTTGGTACCCTTGCGCTAAAGCTTTAGATGTAAGACCATCCCAGGCTTCCAGGCTATAACCCAATTCAAATTTTTTAATGGTAGCTACAGATAAACCCCGCTCCTGCAAATAAGGCATTCCGATACTTTTACCTTGCTCGTGGTTTAATAATACATCCTGAAAATACTCTTTGGCAAAATTGGACAGGATATACTGGCTTTCCCGATCGCTTTGAGCCTGGTTTAATTCCGGCGTTTCTTCTTCCTGTATTTCAATAGAAAATTTGCGTGCTAAATATTTAAGGGCTTCTACATAGCCAATACCCTCAACGTCCATAATAAACTGCACGGAATTACCAGCCTTACCGCAACCAAAGCATTTATAAATTCCTTTGCCCGGCGATACGGAGAAAGAAGGGGATTTTTCGTGGTGGAACGGGCAGGGAGCCCACATGTTTTGTCCCTTTTTCTTTAAGGAAACAAAATCACCAACCACTTCTACAATATCAGCCTGGGCAATTATCTGGTCAACAGTTTCTTTAGGAATGCGCGACATGGAAATTAAATAATCTTAAAACAAAGATAACACAACCAAACAAGATTTCATCTTTAACCCGGCAATTGTACCAAACCCAACTTTGCTAAACTTCTAACCTGACTATTTTCTTTCCAGCTTATATTTTACGCTTTGTTATCTTATAACTGATTTCGGCAATAACAGTATATTTGATCTATTATTCTGCCAAGGCTAACCTTACTTAAGTGTGAAAGTTTTAGAAAAAAAAGATTTTGATGCAGTTGTAATTGGTTCTGGTCCTAATGGGCTTGCTGCGGCCATAACCATGCAGGAAGCCGGACTATCTGTTTTAATACTGGAAGGCAAAGAAACCATAGGCGGCGGTTTACGAACCAAAGCTTTAACGCTTCCAGGCTTTCAGCATGATGTCTGCTCGGCTATTCATCCTTTAGCAGCCAGTTCTCCGTTTCTGGCAAAGTTACCGTTACACCAACACGGATTAGAGTTTATTTACCCGGAATTTTCGGCCGCCCATCCAGTAGATACCGGAGGAGCCGCTTTGCTAATAAACTCACTTCTAGAAACAGCCCGGTTACTTGGTCCCGATGCCAAGGCTTATGAAAATCTCATGCAGCCAATTGTAAAAAACTGGACCGGCTTAGCGCCGGATATTTTAGGTCCATTAACTTTTCCCAAACACCCTATTAATATGGCTCAATTTGGGGTACAAGCTATAAAACCGGCAACTTTTCTGGCTAATCGTTTTAAAACAAGAGAAGCCCGGGGATTGTGGGCCGGTATGGCAGCTCACTCCATGCAACCTTTATCCAAGATTACTACTTCAGCCATAGGTTTGGTGCTAATGGCGGCGGCTCATTTAAACGGCTGGCCTATTCCCCAAGGGGGCTCCCAAACCATCGCTAATGCCTTAGCTTCTTATTTTACTTCTTTGGGAGGTAAAATTGAAACCAATTTTTATGTTCAGTCATTGGTACAATTACCTTCGGCTCATGCTGTGTTATTTGATGTAACTCCTAAACAATTGCTGCAAATCGCAGGGCTAAAATTTTCTTCTCTCTATACCAGACAACTACAAAACTACCGCTATGGCATGGGGGTATTTAAAGTTGATTGGGCCCTGGATGGCCCTATACCATTTACCTCGCCTGAATGTAACCAGGCCGCTACCGTACACTTAGGTAACACCTTAGAAGAAATTGCAGTTGCTGAAAATCAAACATGGCAGGGGAAACACCCGGATAAGCCCTTTGTTTTACTAGCTCAACCAAGCCAGTTCGACTCGTTAAGGGCTCCGGCCACCAAACATACGGCCTGGGCTTATTGCCACGTACCCAATGGATCCACCATGGATATGACGAATGCCATTGAAAAACAGGTTGAACGTTTTGCACCAGGCTTCCGGGACAGGATACTTGCCAAACATACCATGAACACGGTGCAAATGCAGGAACATAACCCTAATTATATTGGTGGCGACATTAACGGCGGTGTAATAGATGTTGGACAGCTTTTTACCCGTCCAGCGTTAAGGCGTTCTCCATACCGCACCTCTGCCAAAGGTCTTTATATTTGCTCTTCTTCTACTCCTCCGGGGGGCGGTGTACATGGCATGTGTGGGTACCATGCGGCCACAAGGGCCTTGCAAGATATTTTTAAGCTTCAGCCTAAAACTAAAATTTAACTTCAATGGCGCTTTACAGTAACAATCCTTCTAAAAAGGATAAATGATAGTAATTTTGCTACGGCCTAATTTACCTGCATTGTAAAAAATTAGGGAAAGCCATGCTGTTTTCTGGTTAATAGCTTCAAATGGGAAATCCTCACTTTATTTAATTTTATTCCATTTAAAAATAATCTATTCTGTATCCTTGTGATCTGGTTATGGTGCTGGAGTGGAGAGAAATACGTGACAAGCTGTCCTTATAAGGTAACCAAGTTTTAAAGAAGCCTATCTGTTCCGGCGAACATTTGGGGATTATATTTACTAATTGAATGGCCGGTTCAAACACGTAATTTTGCCTTGCAATTTTCGATTCTATCAAAGGAAGCACCGGACCAATCTGAACAATACCTATATTTGTAGCCATTAGCTAAGGAGGTATTATTAAAGATCTTAATATTGTATTGTGTTGATTAGATTCTACAGCATTTTTTTATTTTTCAGCCTACTTCTTTCTTATAAAGCCTCGGGACAAGAAGCCCAACCTGTAACCTATCCACGACTTGCCGGATTTGCTGGCCTGGCACACCCAGTAATTACCTTTAGCAAAGAAGGTACTTCTGTAAATTTCAAAGATTTTTATACTGTTGCCATACCAAGTGGCATCCATATCTGGAAAAGCCCTAAAATCGGGTTTTCTTTGGAAGTCACCCCTATGATAAGAGTAGAAAATAACATCAGTAAAATGAATAATGTTATGATCCATCCCGGGGTGCTGGTAGCTTTAGGCAATGGGTTCAATTTTGCTGGTCGGGTTGCCTTTGAAACCTCCGGCAGATACGGAGTAACTCCTATTTTATCTAAAGTTTTAATCAGGAATAAAGGCAGTAATTTTTATGGAGCACTCCCTTTGGCTTTACGGTTTGGCAACGACCAACCTTCTTCTTTAACCTTGGCCGTCATGTTTGGTGTAGCATTTTAAGTGAACGCGCTAAATTTATTTTTAGGAAAATACAGGCTTTATAATGGCTTATTTAAGAATAGGAAAATCTATCAAAACAGAATAGAATAAGCTTTTCTGGTAAACATTTAGTATCTTTGTTAAATTAAATTTATAGCACAAACTACGATGGCTATTACCAAAGAAGAAGTATTAAAAGCTTTAAGTTATGTAGAGGAACCAGATTTAGGAAAAGACCTGGTAACCCTGAACATGATTGAAGATGTAGAAATAAATGGTAAAGAGGTTTCATTTACAGTTATTTTAACTACACCAGCCTGTCCTATGAAAGACTTGATACGGAATGCCTGTGTCAATGCTGTTCATATAATGGTTGATAAAGAGGCCAGTGTTACGGTAAACATGACCTCGCGGGTGACAACTGCCCGTGCCAACAATTCTGGTATTTTAAAAGACGTAAAAAATATAATTGCTATTGCTTCCGGTAAGGGTGGCGTTGGAAAATCAACAGTTACTTCTAATCTGGCTATTGCATTGGCTCAAATGGGTGCTAAAGTTGGTTTAATTGATGCCGACATTTCAGGTCCGTCCATTCCGGTTATGTTTGATACCGAAGAAGAACGACCACACGTTTTCAAATCACCAGACGGAAGAAATCTGATAGAACCGGTAGAACGCTATGGCATCAAAATGATTTCTATTGGTTTCCTGGCTCCTGCCGAAAGTGCAGTAGTATGGCGGGGTCCAATGGCTAGCTCAGCTTTAAAACAATTTATATCAGATGTTGATTGGGGCGAATTGGACTATTTATTAATTGACTTACCTCCCGGAACTTCTGATATTCATTTAACTATGGTACAAACGGTACCGGTTACCGGAGCCATTATAGTAACGACTCCCCAGAAAGTAGCCCTAGCCGATGCCCAAAAAGGTTTGCAGATGTTTAAGCAGCCGCAGATAAACGTACCGGTTTTGGGAATTATAGAAAATATGGCGTACTTTACTCCTGCCGAGCTGCCAAATAATAAATATTACATTTTTGGCGAAGGCGGTGGCAAACAATTATCCGATCGATGGAACGTTCCTTTGCTCGGACAGGTTCCTTTAATACAAAGTATCCGGGAAAGTGGCGATGCTGGTAGACCTGAGGTTTTGAAACCTGACTCACCAGCTGGTAAAGTATTTGAAGAAATAGCCCAGTCTGTTGCCCAACAAGTTTCGTTGCGCAATGCCGGGCTGGAAAAAACCAAAATAGTACCTATTAATACTTAATTAAATATGGTAGATACAAACACAGAAATTGTTTTTTTGGCTCGCGTAGAAAAAGCACTCGACCAAATCAGACCTTATCTGGAAGCAGATGGTGGCAACGTGAAAGTATTGGAATTAACCGATGATATGGTCTTAAAGCTGGAATTAATGGGGGCCTGTGGCTCTTGTTCCATGTCTACCATGACCATGAAAGCCGGTATTGAACAAGCTGTTAAAAGAGAAGTACCGGAAATCTTATCAGTAATAGCTGTAAACTTAACTGAACCCGAAGTACTTTTAAACTAAAATAAAATAACCTTATAAGAAAAACCGGAGGCTACCTGTAGTCTCCGGTTTTTTTGTTTTATAACTTCAGGGTATTTCTACAAATGGTTATGATCATCTAAATACAAAAGCCTTTTTATAGTTGTTTGACTATTACCTCCGCCCACTACTGCTCCCTTATCCGTTACCAACTTCAGCAAAATCAAATAAGAATTTGACCACTTTAAATCTTATTCTACTCCATTCAAATAAAAGCTAAGATAAGCTTTATTATTTCCTATATAATTACAAGCATAATTCTATCACCATTGTTGATCATTTATTTATGCTGAAAACTTTACTCCCAAAAGTTCTTTTAAACTTGTTGTTTTTATGTATGGGTCTTAAACCAATAATTTCCCTTGCGCAAACCGAAACAGATGCTTTAATGATGCCACAAAATAAGTTATGTATTGCCGGGTTGGCTGGCTATTCCAGCTGGACAAACTACTGGGAAGGCACCTTTAAACGTGAAAATGCTAATATGGGCGCGGTATCTACTAACATAACAATGCTGATGTTTAACTATGGCATTAAAAACAATTTAAATTTTATTGTTAATGTACCTTACCTACAAACCAAAGCCTCCAAAGGAACACTTGCCGGGATGCAAGGCGTGCAAGATTTAGGTTTCTTTATAAAATATAAACCTTTTGAGGCTACCTCAGGCAATAGTTTACTCTCACTTTATGTGGTAGGTGGTCTCTCTGTTCCCTCCCACCAGTATAACATTGATTTGTTACCTATGAGCATCGGCCTGGGTAGCAGAGTTGCTTCCGTCCGATTTTTAGGTGATTTTCAATCCGGAAAGTTTACAGCGTCCGTATCCGGGGCGTATTTGCACCGGAGCAATGTTACCATCGACCGCACCGCTTATTTTACCGATCATCAAATAAACTCTTCGGAAGTACAAATGCCCGATGCTGGTAATTTCCAGGTTCGTTCTGGCTATCGGGATAAGCATTTGATTGCAGAAGCCATAGCAGACAATATGACTACTCTGGGCGGTTTTGACATCCGGAAAAATGACATGCCTTTTGTTAGCAATAGAATGAATAGTACCAGAGTAGGTTTGGAAGCCAAATATTATTTAAAAAAGATTTCCGGTTTAGGTATACACGGCAACTATTTTAGAACGGTGCAAGGACGAAATGTGGGAAAAGCAACCAGCTTCATGGCAGGTGTAAGCTATATCTTAAACACGGGGTCAACCTCTAAAATGGACTAACTTTTATGAAAAAAATATTTACTCCCCTTATTGCTTTTGCCTGCCTATGCTCTTTAATTTCCTGTAACAAAGAAATAGAAGAAGATAATGAGCATTATGAAGCTTTACAACCAAACCAATTAGATGCCGATGCGGGTACCTGGAAAACCTTTATTGTTGCTTTGCCATCAGACTTTCCTGTTCCAGCTCCGGCCTCTCCAACTTCTGCTGCTTATCAAACAGAACTGAATGAACTAAAATCTGTCACGGCTAACTTAACCGATAAACAAAAAAATATTATTAACTACTGGAAAGTTGGCAGTGTTTTACGCTGGAACGAAATTATGCGGAAATTGGTAGCCAAACACAATTTACCACCTTACCAAAATGCTGATGGCACCTACCCCGTACCAAGTGCGGCTAATCCTTTTTCTTATCCGGTCTTTCCATTTTCGAATCCGCCCTATGCGGCCAGAGCATATTCTTATGTTAGTGCCGCCCAATATGATGCCTTGGTAGTGGCTTACCATTACAAGAAGCAGTACAACCGGGCTGCTCCTTATAAAGTAGATACCAACATTAAGCCCTTAGTAGCCCAAAACGATTTACCTGCTTATCCATCTGAAGATGCTGTGGTATCGGGCGCAACTTTAGAATTACTAAAGCTATTATTTCCGGCGGATATTGAATACATCAGGAGCAAGGCGGAAGAAGAGAAGAATTTCCGTTTATGGAGCGGAGCTAATGTAAAAAGTGACCTAGTGGCTGGTGATTCTTTAGGCCGTTGGGTAGCCCGTAAAGTTATTGCCCGGGCCAAAACCGATGGCATGGGAACTGCCGGTGGCAACCAGGCTATTTGGACAAAGCTGGAAACAGATTGCCGGGAAAGAGGAGAAACACCCTGGCTATCTCTTGAATCCCCGAAACGGCCACCTATGTTGCCGCTCTATGGTAATGTAAAACCAATGTTGTTTAGCAGCGCCACAGTTGTTTCTTTGCGGCCAGGACCTCCTCCAGCCACCAATAGTCCTAAAATGCGTCAGGAATTAAATGAAGTTTTAAGTTATACTAAAAATCCAACGCGCGATAATATGAAAATTGTAAATTTCTGGGCCGATGGAGCAGGCACCTACACCCCTCCCGGCCATTGGAATGCCATTGCCACCCAAGAGTTTGTAAAGCATAAATACAGCGAGGTGCGTTGGGCCAGAAATTATGCTTTGCTTAATGCCGCTTTAATGGATGCCGCAATAGTGTGTTGGAATACTAAATATTATTATTTCAATGCCCGGCCTTGTCAATTAGATCCAGCTATTAAAACTTTAACTGGCGTGCCCAACTTTCCGGCTTATACATCAGGACATTCCACTTTCAGTGGGGCAGCTGCTACTATTTTAGGGTATTTATTGCCGGCTAAAGCTCATGAATTTACCGCTATGGCCCAGGAAGCCTCTTTGTCTCGACTTTACGGGGGAATCCATTATCGTGCCGATTGCGAAGCAGGTATAGAAACTGGAAATAAAATTGGGCAGTACGCCATTAACCGGGCCAAAACAGATGGTGCTGAATAAACCAGTACTATAAAAAACAAAGAAGCCGCAAAATACTAGCGGCTTCTTTGTTTTTTATGATACATTAATTTCGGACGGCAATCATTAAACTTAATTCTTTGTAGCGCAGATTAAATTTCTTTGCAATAGCCGCATTGGTTAAGCTGCCTTTATAAATATACACACCGCTCCGATAATGTTCATGGGTAAATAACACCTCATTTATACCGCCATGCTTTGAAATATCCATAAAGATTGGAGTAAAGATATTACTTAAAGCATTTGTGGCCGTCCGGGGTACCCGGGAAGGAATATTGGGTACACAATAATGTATAATATCGTATTTCCGGAAGATAGGTCGGCTCAAGGTTGTTAATTCAGATGTTTCAAAACAACCTCCCTGGTCTATCGCCACATCAATAATAACGGAACCTGGATTCATTTGCGCCACTATTCCTTCCGGAATCATGCCTCCTCTTCCGTCCTGAACAGAAAGGGCTCCAATCACAACATCGGCTAATTTAAGCTCCTGATTAAGTACCGCCCCATCTAATGTTGAGGTAAATAAATGCGGACCTATATTTTGTTTTAGCCGCCGCAGTTTATAAATGTGATCATCAAAAACTTTCACTTCGGCTCCTAACCCGATGGCCGCCCGCGTGGCATATTCGGCAACAGTTCCGGCCCCTAGCACTACCACTCTGGATGGGGGCACCCCGGTAATACCACCCAATATTACACCTTTACCTTCATTGGCCGAGCTTAAATATTCCGCAGCAATCAACATTACCGTACTCCCGGCTATCTCACTCATTGCCCGGACAACCGGTTTCGTATCCGATTCGTCTTTTAGTAACTCAAAAGAAACAGCATTTATTTTTTTACGACAAAGACACCCAATGTATTCGCTTGTCAGGCTACCAAATTGTAGGGCAGAAATAAGTGTTTGCCCCGCTCGCATATAATCAATTTCTTCAAATGTAGGAGGGGCTATTTTGAGAATGATATCCGCTTCATAAACTTCTTTAGTTGAGTAAACAATACGGGCACCTGCCTCAGAAAACTCATGATCGGCATACTTGGATGGACTACCGGCACCAGCTTCTACCCATAATTCATGGCCGTTATCGGTTAGCACCCGTACTGCTTCCGGGGTTAATCCAATCCGGTTTTCTTGTAAGGATGATTCTTTAGGGATTCCAATAAAGAGGCGTTTCTTTCGTGTTTCAACCGCCAACATCGATTCTTTCGGAAAAAGCGCCCGACTAGTAGCAGCCAGCGATTCAAAACCCGAAGGAATATGCTCATTCATATTAATTTCTTTTCAACGTAATAGTACGGGCCTCTCCGGTACCTTTCTCTATTAAAACTTCTACAAAATGGTCGGGCAAAACATTTGCCACATTAGAAGGCCATTCAATCAGACAAGTATTACCCGAATCAAAGTATTCTATTGCTCCCATATCCAGTGCTTCAGCTTCATCCTGTATCCGATAAAAATCAAAATGAAATAGGGTTTTACCATCAGTACTTTGGTATTCGTTTACCAGGGAATAGGTTGGGCTGCTAACTGGCTCTTCCACTCCCGCCAATCTGCAAATTTCTTTAATAAGAGTGGTTTTTCCAGCCGCCATTTCGCCCTGAAATAACAAAATTTTATCGTTTTTTGCAAAATTAAGAACTTCAGCGGCTGCCCTTTTCAAATCGGCCAGCGACTGAAGTTCTATTGTAATTTGGTTCATGCTATTAACTTAGCCATTTTTGGCATTAAGCGTAACAAATGGAATAATAATTTCTTCCAAAGATACACCCCCATGCTGAAAAGTATCCTTATAATAATTTACATAATAGTTAAAATTATTTGGGTAGGCAAAGAAGTAATCTTCCAAAGCAAAAACATAAGCTGTAGATATATTCTCTTTAGGCAAGAAAATACGTTCTGGTTTACGCACTACAAAAACATCTTTCTCAGTAAAGCCTAAATTTTTACCATGTTTATAGCGTAGGTTGGTATTCGTATTACGATCGCCAATAATTTTGAAAGGCTTTTTGCACCGTATAGTACCGTGGTCGGTGGTTATAATTAACCTGCCTTTTTTCTCGGAAATAAGTTTCAGCGTTTCAAATAAGGGAGAATGTAAAAACCAGGAACGGGTAATAGACCGGTAAGCCGATTCATCGGGGGCAAGTTCCCGCACCATATTGCTGTCTGTCCGGGCATGCGATAGCATATCTACGAAATTATAAACAATTACATTCAGCTTATTATTTTCTAAGTTATTAAACTTGGCAACTAAGTCTTTCCCTTGCGCAATATTGGTAATTTTATTATAACTAAATTTTTCGTTTATTTTGTTTCGCTGCAGGTTAATTTCCAGAAAGTCCTGTTCGTGTAAATTTTTACCTTCATCATCCTCATCCGAAACCCACATATTTGGATATTTCTTCTGGATTTCTGATGGCAACATACCCGCAAAAATGGAATTCCGGGCGTAGGCCGTAGTAGTTGGCAGAATGGAATAATAAAGCTCTTCGTTTTCAACAGTAAAATAATCGGCAATAATGGGCTCTAATATTTTCCATTGATCGTACCGCAAATTATCTATCAACACAAAATACACCGGAACTGAGCTTTCCTTCATCATCGGAAAAATACGTTCTTTAAATAGTTCGTGCGACATCATTGGCTTTTCATCTGACTCGTTGTTTATCCATTCCTCGTAATTTTCCATGATAAACTTAGCAAAATTGGTATTAGCCTCGTCCTTTTGCATGTTTATTACGTCGGCCATGCTTTTCCCCTCCGTTTCGTCAATTTCCAGCTCCCACCGTACCAGCTTTTTGTAATTTTCGGCCCACTCTTCATAGCTTAAGCGCTCACCTAAGGCCATTCCCAACACCCTGAAATCACGTTGATAAGAGCTATTGGTTTTTTCAGAAACCAGTCGTTTGTTATCTAAAATCTTTTTTACCGATAGTAATATCTGGTTTGGATTAAGCGGTTTGATAAGGTAATCGGCAATTTTAGAACCAATGGCCTCTTCCATTATATGCTCCTCCTCACTTTTGGTAATCATAACCACCGGAATATTGGGGCGTATCCCTTTAATTTCAGTAAGTGTTTCCAGGCCGGAAATTCCTGGCATATTTTCGTCCAGGAATACCACATCAAAATTAATTTCCTGGAATTTTTCAATGGCATCAGCACCACTGCAAACAGGCGTAATGTCATAACCTTTTTCTTCCAGAAACAGAATATGTGGTTTCAAAAGGTCAATTTCATCATCGGCCCATAAAATATTATATCTTTGTTGCATAGTTTTATTAATAGTAGTAGTTCGGTAATCAGGTTTTAGCAATAGCTTAAATCAATATAGTTGATTTTCTTATTTTATAACATTAGCAAACATACGAGTTATTACGATGTTTTATTGTTGTTCATAAAATTGACAAAACTAATACTGATTCTGATTATGGATTATTCCTTAGCTTATTTTATACGTCGACAACGAACAACGGACAACTTAGTTTTAGCTTGAACAAAAAAAAAATATTTAACGACCCGGTTTACGGTTTCATTACCGTTCACTCTGATTTATTGTTCGATATCATTGAACATCCTTATTTTCAGCGCCTTCGCCGCATAAAACAATTAGGGCTCACGGATTTTGTATACCCGGGCGCTTTGCATACCCGTTTCCACCATGCCTTGGGAGCTATGCATTTAATGGAGAGCGCCCTTCAGACTTTGCGTGGTAAAAATACGCCAATATCTGAAAGAGAATGGGAAGCTTCATTATTAGCTATATTATTGCATGACATTGGCCATGGCCCGTTTTCGCATGCCTTGGAGACCTCCATCTTTACCGATGTAAACCACGAAGAAATTTCATTATTTCTGATGAATAAACTAAATGATGAATTTAATAATCGTTTAGATTTGGCCATTGAGATTTTTACAGGCGAATATAACCGGCCCTTTTTCCACCAATTGGTTTCCAGTCAATTAGATGTAGACCGGCTCGATTACCTGAACCGGGACAGCTTTTATACCGGTGTTTCGGAAGGCAATATTGGCTCCAATCGCCTTTTAAAAATGATGGATGTGCACGAAGGAAAGCTGGTAATGGAAGAGAAAGCTATCTACAGCATTGAAAATTTTCTGGTATCCCGGCGGGTTATGTATTGGCAGGTTTATTTACATAAGACCGTTTTAAGTGCCGAGAATATGCTTATCCGCCTAATCGAACGAGCCCGCCAACTGGTTCAGGCAGGTATTGAGGTTCCGGCCAATCCGGCCTTACTATACTTTTTATCTCAGAATATAACCATCGATGATTTCCACCGGGACGATAAAATATTAGATAGGTTTACCAGTCTGGATGATTATGATATATGGAATGGCATTAAAAGCTGGGGCCGCCATCCAGATAAAATTCTTTCTTTTATGGCAGATTGCATGCTAAAAAGAAAGCTTTTTAAAATTATGGTATCTCCTACCCCATTTGATGAAGATATGCTGCTGGGTATTTCTGAACTGGTACAGGAGCATTTTAAGGTAGATGAGCCAGAGGTACGTTATTTAATGATTACGGGTCAGATTAGTAACAGTGCTTATGTTTCGTCCAGTGGTTCGATTGATATTTTGTCTAAATACGGTGAAATAAGAGATGTAGCAGAAGCTTCTGATTTACCTAACATCCGGGCACTTAGTAAAAAAGTGGAAAAGTATTACGTTTGCTATCCGAAAGAAATCGCGGTTTAAAGAAATAGTTTACTAATTTTACAGCATGGAATTTACTGTCGGACAAATAGCTGAATTGCTGGGAGGCCTGGTTGAAGGTAATGCAGCTGGCAAAATCCGGGAATTAGCGAAGATAGAAGACGCCCAGGAAGGTTCGCTAGCCTTTTTATCAAACCTGAAATACGAACCATTCTTATATACCACCGGAGCGACGGCCGTAATTGTAGCTAAAAGTTTAGAATTAAAACAACCGGTTACCACAGCCCTCATCCGGGTAGATGATCCTTATTTAAGCTTTACGGTTCTGTTAGAAAAATACGAAGAGGCTTTAGCGTCTTTGAAAACCGGGGTAGAACAGCCTTGCTTTATAGGCGAAAACTCGACCATTGGCGAAAATCACTACCGTGGCGCATTCTCCTATATTGGCCAAAATTGTACCTTAGGCCATAATGTAAAAATTTACCCACAGGCTTATATAGGTGATAATGTACGTATAGGCGACAATACTACCATCTTTGCTGGCGCCAAAATTTACGGCAAAACAGTAATTGGCAATAAGTGTACTGTTCATGCCGGAGCCGTAATTGGCAGTCCGGGCTTTGGGTTTGCCCCTCAAAAAGATGGTACCTACCGTGATATTCCACAAACCGGAAATGTAGTACTGGAAGACAACGTAAATATTGGGGCCAATACCACCATTGACTGTGCTACATTAGGTTCTACTATTATTCATGAAGGAACTAAGATTGATAATCTGGTTCAGATTGCTCATAATGTGGAAGTAGGTAAACACACCGTTATTGCTTCTCAAACTGGAATTTCCGGCTCCTCCAAAATAGGAAACTACTGCACAATAGCGGGTCAGGTAGGCATTGTAGGTCATATTTCCATTGCCGATAAAACAATTGTAGGTGCTCAATCAGGTGTTTCTAAGAACGTTACCAAATCCGGCACTATCATTCAGGGCTCCCCTGCTTTTGATTACAAACAGAACCTACGTGCCTTAGCTGTATTCCGGAAATTACCCGATCTGGAAAAACAATTATTTGAACTCAAAGAAAAAAAATAACTTTGCCCATTATTTAGAGCAAACGCATGAATGAAAAACAACACACCATCAAAGCTCCGGTAACTGTTTCAGGCATTGGCCTTCATACCGGTGTGATGGCGAACATGACATTTTTACCTGCACCAACTAATCACGGATATAAGTTTCAGCGAATAGATTTACCAGGACAGCCCATAGTGGATGCGGACGTGGACAATGTGGTAGACCTTTCCCGTGGCACTACTATAGAAAAAAATGGTGCACGTATCAATACCGTAGAGCACACTTTAGCTGCCTTGGTTGGAATGCAAATTGACAATGTGCTGATTCAGTTAGATGGGCCTGAGCCGCCTATTATGGATGGCAGTTCTATTGATTTTGTTACTGCTTTTCAGGAAGTTGGTCTGGAAGAACAAAATGCCCTGCGCAATTATTTTGAAATTCCGCAAGGTATATTTTATAAAGACAGTGAACGTGAAGTTGAAATGGCCGCACTGCCTTTAGACGATTATCGGCTTACGGTTATGGTTGATTACCAGTCCCCGGTATTAGGAAGCCAGCACGCTTCAATTACGGATATAAATCAATTCCCTACTGAAATTGCTTCTTGCCGTACCTTCTGCTTTTTACACGAGCTAGAAACCCTGTATAAGCAAAATCTGATTAAAGGTGGCGATTTAAATAATGCCATTGTAGTAGTAGACCGCGTAGTTACAGAAGAAGAATTAGAAAACTTGGCAACCTTGCTGCGCAAGCCAAAAGTGGAGGTAAAAAAGGAAGGCATTTTAAATAATGTAGATTTACGTTATAAAAATGAGCCAGCCAGACACAAACTTTTAGATTTAATTGGTGACTTGGCCTTGATTGGTCGGCCATTAAAAGGGCAGATTTTAGCTGCCCGCCCAGGCCATGCTGCTAATGTGGGCTTTGCCAAAAAAATCAAGAAGGTAATGCAGGATGCGGCCATCCAGAATGTACCCATTTACGATCCAAAGAAAGAATCGGTAATGGACATTAATAAAATTGTCCAAACATTACCTCACCGGTTTCCTTTTGTTTTAATAGATAAAATTATATACCTGGATGGTAACACAGTAATAGGCGTAAAAAACGTTACCATGAACGAGCCCCAGTTTCAGGGCCATTTCCCTGGTAATCCTGTATATCCGGGCGTTTACCAGATTGAGTCTATGGCTCAAACGGGTGGAATTTTGGTTTTGAGTACTGTACCTGATCCTGAAAATTACTGGACCTATTTTCTGGGGGTTGATAAGTGCCGTTTCCGGAGAAAAGTAATACCTGGCGATACCATTATTTTTAAATGTTGGTTACTGGCTCCCATTAAGCGTGGCATTGCCAAAATGCAGGGTCAGGCTTTCGTAAATGGGAAAATGGTGATGGAAGCCGAAATGTCGGCAAGCATAGTTAGAAAAGATAACGTATAAAATAAATTAGGAATTAGAAATTATTGAATTAGAAATAATTAGAGGTTTTGATCCTTTTGATTTCTGAAAGTTAAATTCTTTAAACCTTAGTGCTTAACAGCCTGGCGTAAATTGAATAAAGATTCTAGTTCTGAATTCATAATTTCTAATTTAAAGGAAAAATGAACCAACCTTTAGCATATATACATCCGGAGGCCAAAATTGCAGAGAATGCAGTAGTTGAGCCATTTTCTACTATTTATAAAAATGTAGAGATTGGCGAAGGCACCTGGATAGGGCCCAACGTAACTATTATGGAGGGCGCCAGAATTGGTAAAAATTGTAAAATATATCCCGGAGCAGTTATTTCTGCCGCTCCTCAGGATTTAAAATATAAAGGCGAACCAAGCACCGTTCAGATTGGCGATAATACTGTTATCCGGGAGTGCGTAACTATTAACCGTGGAACAGCCTTAGATAAAAACACTACCAAAATTGGTAGCAACTGCCTGATTATGGCTTATGTTCACGTGGCGCACGATTGCATCATTGGAGATAGTGTAATTGTAGCCAACTCAGTTCAGCTGGCAGGCCATATAGAAATACAAGATTTTGTTTTCATTGGCGGTACAACTGCGGTACAACAGTTTGTAAAAATTGGCGCCCATACCATGATAGGTGGAGGTTCTTTAGTTCGGAAAGATGTGCCACCTTTTATAAAAGCTGCCCGAGAACCTCTTTCTTATGCGGGTATCAACTCGGTAGGGTTGCGCCGGAGAGGTTATACCAATGAAAAAATTAACGAAATACAGCAAATTTACCGCATCTTATTTTTAAACGGATTAAATTACGCAGCGGCTCTGGATAAGATAGAATTAGATTTGCCACCAAGCGACGAAAGAGATGAAATTGTAAACTTTTTCCGTAGTTCAGAACGTGGTGTAATTAGAGGGTATACTCCAAAAGATGCAGATTAAAACCTCCGGTTTAGGCAAACGCTTTAACTACGAGTGGATCTTCCGGAACTTTTCTTATGAATTCAGCCCAGAAAAAGCTTATGCTATTCTGGGACATAATGGTTCTGGCAAATCAACTTTATTAAATATTCTTTCCGGGTACCTTAGCACTAGCGAAGGTACCCTTTCTCATTCCATTAATGGTAAACCAATAGAGGTAGATCATCTTTTTCGGCAATTATCTTTTACCGCCCCTTACCTGGAACTTATTGAGGAATTTACTTTAACAGAATTGCTAAGTTACCACATGCATTTCCGCCAGATGCTTACTAAAGATAAAGAAGATTTAATTGATCGGCTTTATCTGCAGAAGGCTAAACATAAATTTGTAAAAGATTTCTCTTCTGGCATGAAGCAACGGTTAAAATTAGGATTAGCGATTTATACAGATGCTCCTCTCCTGCTGCTGGATGAGCCAACTACCAATCTGGATCAGGAAGGAATAGATTGGTACTTGGAACATGTAAATCAAAACCGTAAACAAAAGTTAGTAATTGTATCCTCAAATATAGAACACGAATACAGCTTTTGTGACGAATTAATTAGAATTACAGACTATCATTATTCCCCTGCTAACAGATCCTAACACCGCATTTTCTTTTATTATTATATAAAAGAAAACGGCAGCTCTATAAGAAGCTGCCGTTTTCTTTATGTTCTTGGTCCTTAGTTTTGCCGGCCAAACACGCGTTTTAGTAATTGGGTAGTGCGGGCAATCGGATTCTCCCTAATATTTGCTTCTTCCTGAGCTACCAGAACAAATAACCCATCAATTGCCTTTTGGCTCGCATAATTAGTTAAATCAGGGTTAACTTTTTGCACCATAGGCACTCTATTATAATTGTTAATTAGTTCTGAATAATATTTAGTAGCATTTACTTTAT
The DNA here is from genome assembly GCF_000473365.1 of Adhaeribacter aquaticus DSM 16391. Taxonomy (GTDB): domain Bacteria; phylum Bacteroidota; class Bacteroidia; order Cytophagales; family Hymenobacteraceae; genus Adhaeribacter; species Adhaeribacter aquaticus. The sequence goes on along the minus strand of NZ_KI421517.1, from coordinate 3,563,682 downwards.
CTAGAGAAGCCTGAATTTTAGGTGTAAAGGCAAGAAGCAACTGATCGCTGGTAGTGCGCTTTAAATATTGCGTAGCAGCATCTCTATCGCCGGTTAAAATACCCCAAACATCTTTAATAGTTAATTGCCTGATGGCACTAATAAAAATTGGTTTGGCACTAGTTGCCGCATCTTCAGCCGCCCTGTTCAATGATAAAACAAAGTTATCTACTAAATTGCCCATGCCAATACTACGCATGGTGCTTTCTACCCGTCTTATATCTTGTGGGAAAGGTATCCGAATTAAGGAGTTTTTATAATAACCATCTGGTTGAGCCGCTACCGTCGCTCCTTTACTAATACCTACAGTTAATGCTTCTTTCAAACCATTAGCTACTTCTGTATTCGTAAGTGGTCGATTATTATTAACGGCATCGGTAACAGATTTAGGAAATTGAATTCTCTGGGCAGAAGTGCAGGAAGAAAATCCAAAAGAAAAAATAAATAAAGCCAGAAATGTATAGTTTCTCATAAAATCATCTTGTTAACTTTGAATTATTATTTACGCTTTTGCATAAATCGGACCAAAAAATGGAAACCATCTTAGCAGATATAATTACCATAGGAGACGAAATTCTGTATGGTCAAATAGTAGATACCAACTCCGCCTGGATGGGGGCCGAATTATCTAAAATTGGTATCAAAGTTCGGCAAATTACTTCCGTTTCGGATAACCCTGATCATATAATCAGAATTTTAAATGAGGTAAAGGCAAAAACTTCCATAATATTAATTACGGGAGGTTTAGGTCCGACTAAAGATGATTTAACGAAACATACCCTCTGCCAGTTTTTTAAAACAGAGTTACAGTTGCACGAACCTTCTTTAGCCCATGTCACAGAGATATTTGCTTCCAGGGGCCGGGAACTAACCGACTTAAACCGCCAACAAGCCTTTTTACCTGCCAATTGCACACCAGTTCCCAATGTGCTGGGAACAGCGCCAGGAATGTGGTTTGAGCAGGAAGGTAAAATATTTGTATCCATGCCGGGTGTGCCCTTTGAAATGAAAGGCATAATGACCTCCATTGTATTACCAGAATTGGCTGAGAGATTCCCGAATTCTCAACTTCAGCATCGGGTGGTACAAACAACGGGCATTGGCGAGTCATTTTTGGCCGAAAGAATTGCTTCTTGGGAAGATGCCTTACCAGCTAATATTAAACTGGCCTACTTGCCTTCTTTAACGGGGGTACGCTTGCGCTTAACCGGCACCAGTAATGGTACCGATAATTTAAATGAACAGCTGGATAAAGAAGTAGCAAACTTACAAGGACTAATACCAGAGTATATTTTTGCGCTGGGAGAAGTAAAATTAGAAGAAGCTGTAGGACAATTGTTGCGGCAAAAAGGTTTTACAGTAGCCACCGCCGAAAGCTGTACCGGAGGCCATTTAGCCCATAAAATTACTAGTGTGGCCGGCTCTTCTGAATACTTTATGGGAAGTATTTTAGCCTACCACAATCACATAAAACTAAAGCAATTGGATGTTAACGCCGAGGATTTAACAAAACATGGAGCAGTAAGTGAAGAAGTAGTAAGCCAAATGGCGGCCAATGTCCGGCTATTGCTTAACACGGATATTGGTTTAGCTACCAGTGGTATTGCCGGTCCGGGTGGTGGTACTCCGGAAAAACCGGTGGGCACTATCTGGATTGCCTATGCAGATGCCGAAAAAACCGTGGCCCGTAAAATATTTTTTAATAAAACCCGGCTGCTAAACATTGAATACACCAGTATTAGTGTTTTAAATCTGCTCCGTCAGCAACTCATTAAAGCATAAAATTTCCAAAATTTTATACCTTTGGTAATTATTTCGCATAACCAGTAGAAGCTTTTATATAAAAATTAGGGCTTCTTCTTTAAAGTATTAAATAAGCAACTGATTATATGGCTCTTGTAGAAATGTTGATGCCCAAAATGGGAGAAAGTATCATGGAGGGCACGGTTCTGAAATGGCTGAAGAATATTGGTGACACCATTGAAGAGGACGAAGCTGTTTTAGAAGTAGCTACCGATAAAGTAGATACCGAGGTTCCGGCTATAAATGGTGGCATATTAAGGGAGATTTTGGCCCAGGAAGGTGATGTAGTTGCCGTTGGCAAAGCTGTTGCTATTATTGAAACCCAGGATTCGCCTGCTCAACCTTCTCCGGAAGTACAAGCCTCTTCAAACAATGTTTCAAAACCTGTATCAGTTAACGGAAGCTTCGCAGAAAAAATAATAAATGAAGTTTCTGCTCCGGAGGCGGCCCCTGTTGCACCAGTATTACCCTCGCCACTGGAAGGCCGTTTTTATTCCCCATTGGTCATGAATATTGCCCGTCAGGAAGGTATACCGATGCGGGAGTTGGACCTTGTACCTGGCACAGGGTTAGAAGGCCGCGTTACCAAAAAAGATATTCTGACATATATTGAGAATAGGGTCTCCGGTACTGCCGCTACACCTACCCCGGAATCACCCTCAATGGCTACTCCATATGAATCCGTTGCTGCTTCACCGGCTGTTCAGACTTCTGCCGCTCCGGCACCTGCTGTAAAACCAGCCGTATCTGTTAGTGGTCAGGATGAAATAATAGAGATGGATCGTATGCGCAAAATGATAGCGCAGCGCATGGTAGACAGCAAACGCATTGCCCCGCACGTTACTTCTTTTGTGGAAGCCGATGTTACCAATATTGTGAACTGGCGGAACAAAATGAAGGATATTTATAAACAACGGGAAGGTGAGAATTTAACCTATACACCAATCTTTTTTGAAGCCGTAGCCAAAGCCATTAAAGATTTCCCTATGATTAATATATCAGTAGATGGCGATAATATAATTAAGAAGCGGAATATTAACATAGGTATGGCTGTAGCTTTACCATCCGGTAATTTGATTGTTCCGGTTATCAAAAATGCCGACCAAATGAACCTGGTTGGATTGAGCAAAAAAGTAAATGATTTGGCTAACCGGGCCCGCTTAAATAAATTAACCCCAGATGATTTAGCCGATGGTACTTACACCATTTCCAATGTGGGTCCGTTTGGCAATATTATGGGCACACCAATAATTGTGCAGCCGCAGGTTGGTATTCTGGCTTTGGGTGCGATAAAGAAAAAACCGGCTGTAATTGAAACCCCGCAAGGTGATTTAATTGGCATCCGCCAATTTATGATCTTATCCCATACATATGATCACCGGGTTGTAGATGGCTCACTCGGTGGTTTATTTGTGAAACGGGTAGCAGAATACTTAGAGGCATTTGATCCAAATACAACTATTTAATTTTTGAAAAAGCCTGTTTTTACAGGCTTTTCTTTTTACTCTACTTACAAATCTACATGAAGAACTATCTTTTTATTATATTTTTTGCCTTCAGTTTATTTCTGGCTATTTTTTATTATAGTAAATTTTCTTCTGCCCAACAAGCTTTGGAATTAGCTAACCGGCGGGTATTGGATCGGGATACCATGATATTCCAGTTACAGAAAAAAGTCCAGGGACAACTTGGCGTGGACATTAATTCCCAAACAAATGTAAAAGCGCCAGGAAACTTAGGACATTTAAGTACATCTGAAATAGAGAATTTAAAAGGAAAGGGGTTGAAAAACCCAAATGAAGACCTAAAGCAAAGCTTAATAAAAAATCAGCAAAACCTAATAAAAGTGAACGGATCTGTAGGTGGCACGATGAATATCCGGGAGGTACAAATTTTGAACAACCGGTATGCCCTTGCCTATTTCGAGGACGGTCATATTGGTGGCTATATGATGCTCCGTTACGAGGTTAAATCTTCCACGGATATTTCCTGGCAAGTGTTAGATCAATATATCATGTAGGCCTAAAAAAGTAAAATAAAAAGGGAGCTAATTAGCTCCCTTTTTATTTTATAAACAAATCTACATTAATCAAAAGCTGCAATACTTTGCTCCAAAGCTTTAATTTTAGCTTCGGCATCCGCTTTCTTTTGCCATTCCTTTTCCAGTACCTGGGCTGGTGCGCCGTTAACAAAACGTTCGTTGCTCAATTTTTTATCTACCGAAGCCAGGAAACCTTTGGTGTACTCTAGTTCTTTTATTAACCTATCTTTTTCAGCTTCCAGATCCACGGTACCTTCCATTGGGATAAAGAACTCACTACCACCAATTACAAAGTTAATACTACCCTCCTGGTTCTCCTCAACATAAGTTATACCCGTAATATTGGCTAACTTCTGAATCAAAGCTTCAAAAGGTTTCAAAATTGAATGCTCTTGCGTTTTAATTGCTAAGCTAAGTGCTTTGGTTTGCGGAATATTCTTGGAGTTCCGTACATTCCGTATCCCCCCAACAATATCCATTGCTTTCTCCATCCGCTCCAGCAAAATGGTATCTACCACATCTGCTTTGGGCCATTTTGCTATTATCAAATAATCTTTATCGCTCCGCTCTTTTATATCCTGCCATATTTCTTCCGTAATAAAAGGCATAAACGGATGCAGCAGTTTTAAAATACTTTCCAGGAAAGCAATAGTGGCATCCAGTGTTTTTTTATCAATCGGACTCTGGTAAGCCGGTTTAATCATTTCCAGGTAATAGGAGCAGAAATCATCCCACACCAGTTTGTAAACCGCCATTAGCGCGTCCGACATACGGAACTTACTGAAATGATCTTCTATCTGCTCAAAAGCTGCATTAAATTTAGAGTCGAACCATTTTATTGCCAGCTCGTTCGGGTTCTCCAGGTCTTCATTAACTTCCCAGCCTTTTATTAAGCGGTAAGCATTCCAGATTTTGTTACTGAAGTTCCGGCCTTGCTCACAAAGCTTTTCATCAAATAATAAATCGTTACCGGCCGGTGAACTAAATAACATACCAGTTCTCACACCATCGGCACCGTATTGCTCAATTAAATTAAGTGGGTCTGGCGAGTTGCCTAAAGATTTAGACATTTTGCGACCTAATTTATCCCGTACTATACCCGTTAAGTACACATTTTTAAAAGGTACTTCTTTCCGGTATTCCAAGCCTGCCATAATCATCCGGGCTACCCAGAAAAATAAAATTTCCGGAGCCGTTACCAAGTCGTTGGTTGGGTAATAATATTGAATGTCGGCATTATCCGGATCCTTAAACCCATCAAAAACTGAAATAGGCCATAACCAGGAAGAGAACCAGGTATCAAGAACATCTTCATCCTGCCGTAAATCAGCAGTTGTCAAATCAGTATTTCCCGTTTGCTCTTTCGCCAGCGCTAAGGCTTCTTCCAGGTTATGCGCTACAACAAAAGAGCCATCTGGTAAATAATAAGCCGGAATACGTTGTCCCCACCACAATTGGCGCGAAATACACCAATCCCGGATATTATCCATCCAGGAACGGTACATGTTTTTGAACTTTGGCGGGTGTAGTTTTATCTGGTCTTCCATGACACTACTAAGTGCCGGATCCCGCAATTTCTCCATCCGCAGAAACCACTGCATAGACAATTTAGGCTCGATAACCGCATCTGTACGCTCGGAAAAACCTACATTATTGGTAATGTCCTCGGTTTTTACCAGCTGTCCGTTTGCCTCTAATTCCTTTGCTATTTTTTTTCTAACAATAAAGCGATCCTCGCCCACATACAGCTGTGCTTTACTGTTTAGGGTACCGTCATCGTTTAAAATATCAATGCTTGGTAAGTTGTGGCGTTGCCCTAATTCGTAGTCATTCAAGTCGTGCGCTGGCGTTACTTTTAAGCAACCCGTACCAAACTCCATATCCACATACTCATCAAAAATAATAGGAATAGGCCGATTGATTAGCGGCACTAATGCTTGCTTGCCTTTTAAATGCTGATAGCGGGCATCGTTCGGGTTAATACAAATAGCGGTATCGCCCAAAATTGTTTCGGGACGCGTAGTGGCAACCGTTAAATAATTTCCTTCCTCGCCAGCTATCTGGTAATTTATATGATACAGCTTAGAATTTACCTGTTTATGAATTACCTCTTCATCCGATAAAGCAGTTTTCCCGGCCGGATCCCAATTTACCATCCGGATACCCCGGTAAATATTCCCTTTGCGGTACAAGTCCACAAAAACCTGCAGTACTGCTTCGGTTAAGGACTCTTCCATGGTAAAACGAGTACGATCCCAATCGCAAGAAGCACCTAGTTTCTTTAATTGCTCCAGAATGATGCCGCCGTATTTTTCTTTCCATTCCCAGGCATGGGTCAAAAACTCTTCCCGGCTAATATCGGCCTTATTGATACCTTTTTCCTTCAACATGGCTACCACCCGTGCTTCGGTAGCAATAGAAGCATGGTCGGTACCGGGGACCCAACAAGCTTCTTTTCCCTGCATCCGGGCGCGCCGCACCAAAATATCCTGAATGGTATTATTGAGCATGTGCCCCATGTGCAATACCCCGGTTACATTGGGAGGAGGAATTACTACCGTATATGGTTCTTTTTTAGGATTAGGTTTAGACCGAAAAAAGCCTTTTTGTTGCCAATTAGCGTACCACTTTTCCTCTACTTCTTTCGGATTATATGTTTTTGATATTGCCATGTCTGGATTAAAAATAAACGAGCGCAAAAATAGGGAATAAAGCTTTGGGTAAAAAATAGTCCTTTACCAAATATCTAAATTCTGCGATTTTCTCTTTAAGAAGATTATATAAAACTTTTAGTTAAAATTGAGTTTATTCGCTTTCCCGCAATTGCATAATAATAGAGAGCTTTTTGTTATTTAGCTGCTCTTCCAGGCCAACCGGGTAGATATGGGGATTTAAGAACCGGCGGATGGACGGGTGCAATTGGTTTACCTGTTGCTTCGCGTATTCCTGGATAGCTTTTAAAGTTGGACATTCATATACCAACTCACCTGCTTTAAAAACAGGTATCAGTAAATCCTGGTGGGCTATTCCGGCCGTAATTGTTTTGCGTTTGGTTATATCACTCGGGTCTACAATGGTAGCGGAAGTGCCAATGGGTTGTTCTTTAGAGAATATCATATCGGCCACGAAGCCATCTTCATTGTAAAACCGCCGAACTTGCTGAATGCCCGGCGTAGAAATTTTTATTAATTGTTCGGAAAGTTTTAGTTTATACTCCCACTCACCGGTTTTCTTACGTAAAGCAGCCAGTTTATAGACTCCACCCAAAGCAGGCTGATCGTAGGCAGTAACTAATTTGGTACCTATACCCCAGGTATCTATCCTGGCACCTTGCAATTTTAAGCTTTCAATTAAATACTCATCCAGATCATTGCTCGCTACAATGGATACATCAGGAAAACCTGCTTCATCTAACAGCTTTCTGCCTTCTTTACTTAAATAGGCTAAATCGCCAGAATCTAATCGGACTCCCTGTAGTTCTGCCCCCTGCGCCCGTAATTGCTTAGCCACGGCAATAGCTTTTTTAATGCCTTCTATAGTATGGTAAGTATCAACCAAAAAGGTAGCATCGTGCGGAAATACATCAGCATAAGCGGCAAAGGCTTCTTGTTCTTCTTCAAAAGACATTACCCAGCTATGGGCATGGGTACCTTTAACCGGAATATTAAATATTTTACCGGCCAATACGTCTGAAGTAGCTCCTATGCCGCCAATAAAAGCTGCCCGGGCCGCAGACAAAGCACCATCCGGGCCTTGAGCTCTGCGCATCCCAAATTCTATTACCCGGTCTCCTTTAGCAGCATCTACTATACGGGCTGCTTTGGTAGCTACCAGGGTCTGAAAATTTATGATATTTAATAAAGGGGTTTCTACTAACTGACATTGCAATATAGGACCTGTGATGCGCAGCAAAGGTTCATTAGGAAAAACCAAAGTTCCTTCGGGTATAGCGTCTACCTGGCAGGTAAACTTTAAATCACGTAAATAATCCAGAAACCCGGCCTCGAATAAAGGCTGCTGCCTGCTACCCTGTAAACTACTTAAATAAGCCAGATCATCTTCGGTGAATTTTAAATGCTGCAAAAAATCAATGGCGTCGGCCAAACCTGCACAAACTGTATAACCACCCTGAAACGGATTTTTCCGGAAAAATAAATGAAACACAGCTTCTTGTTCTGCCATTTCTTTTTTCCAGTACCCCTGAGCCATGGTTAGCTGGTACAAGTCGGTCAGTAACCCCAACGACATTTCGTAACGGTCATTTAAATTCATGTCTTTGTATTTAAATATTTGCTTGCAATACGCAATTTTAGAAATTAATTTATGATTTAGAAGCGATTGTTTAAGGCACAAAGTTTGTAAGCAAAAATTATATTTACGCTAGCTTCTTAAAAACAAGTAATAACCTTATATTAATTGCGCAGAATATTTAGTTTTGCTTTTCACAACCAAAAGAAATATAGAAATTTTTAAATATTTATGACCGCTAAAAACCACTCCCGCCGCCAATTTATTAAATCCGCCAGTTTAGGTGCGGCTCTTTTACCTTTTATGAGTCCCCTAAGTAGTTTAGCTAATTCAATTTATAAAGGCAATGAAGTTATGTTCTATGTAGGCACGTATGCGAAACCAGACGCTGAAAGTATTTTTTTATATAGCTTAAATACCGAAACAGGTGCGATAAACCGGGTAGCAGCTTTTAAAGCCGGCGAAAATCCCTCTTACTTAACGCTGGATTCTAAACGACGCTTTTTATATGCGGTACACGAAACAGGTAATTATGAAGGGCAAAAAAGCGGTGCTGTTAGTGCTTTCTCTATTGATCAGAAGAATGGCAATCTTATCTTATTAAATACACAAGCTTCCTTAGGGGCATCGCCTTGTTATATTTCGTTAGATAAAGGTGATAAAAATGCCTTAATAGCCAATTATTCCGGTGGCAATGTAGCGGTGTTGCCTATTCAGGCCAATGGCCAGCTTAGCCCTTCCTCTTCTATGGATCAGCACGAAGGCTCCAGTGTAAATACCCGCCGCCAGAAAGAAGCACACGCTCATAGCATTATGTTGGATGCCGCCAACAAATACGCTTTTTCTGCTGATTTAGGAACCGATAGTATTTACCGGTATTTATATGACGCTAAAAATGGAAAAATAACTGCGACCAACCCGCCTGCCGTAAAAGTTACACCGGGTGCTGGTCCGCGCCACATGGCCTTCCATCCCAATGGTAAATTATTCTACCTGATAAATGAATTAGATGGAACGGTAAAGGCTTTTGCCTATACCGCCCAAAACGGCGACTTAAAAGAACTGCAAACTATTTCTACTTTACCCGCTGATTTTTCTGGGCAGTCATCCTGTGCCGATCTTCATGTATCGCCGAATGGTAAATTCTTATATGGCTCTAACCGCGGACACAACAGTATTGTGGTTTATGCCATTGATGCTAAAACAGGTAAATTAACATTAGTACAGCATGTTTCTACGGAAGGTAAAACACCGCGAAACTTTACCATCGATCCGTCAGGCAAAATATTACTGGTGGCTAACCAGGACTCCAACAACATTATTTCTTTTAAAATAAACCAACAATCAGGCAAATTAACACCTACTGGTAACCAGGCAGAAGTACCCTCACCGGTATGCCTGCAAATAACCACTCCTTTTGCTTAGTTTTTAAAGTTATTATGAAAGTAAAAGCGGGCTATAAAAGAAATAGCCCGCTTTTACTTTTTAGGATTCAATATCCGTAATGGTGATGGTTATGTCATGTGGGGCAACTTCATCTCCTCCAAAATATGGGAATAGTTTGTATTTCTGCGGATTATCGTTACATCCCCTTTCCATTTCTACTGTTTCTCCATTTAACCGGAAAATGTATTTATTTTCCAGGCACTCTAACTCATATACATACTCGGTATTTAAATCAACAGCACTAATAAATTGTTCATACCGAACGCCATCCTTATAAGTATAAGCCAAAACTTCCAGGCGTTTATTAAGCCAACGCCATCCAAACCGGGCACTGTTCGTATGATGGGCAGTACGGCAGTCGGAGAAACCGTAAAGCTTGTTTATATCATACTGGTTTACAGGATCCTTACTTAAATAAATAGCAGAATTATCAAATTTTGTCTTAAACTTAATTCTGTTATTACCCAGAAGCTGGATTGTATTATTAGAGGAATGTTCGTTTTTGGGAATCAAATAAATTTTAGCAATTCTTTCCTCTTTTGGAAGTTCTGGATTAACCGGATCAACTTCGCAAGACTGCGAAAACAAAGCAATAGCAAGCAAAGCATTAGCTTTGCGAAAAAAAGTAAACATGTTTCTATAGGATATGTATTTAGGATTAATAAAAGATCAAACCAATCATTTACAGGTTATTTTATTTAAAAATAAATATACAACATCCCTAAATACAAAAAAAAAGCCCCGGCAAAAAACCGGGGCTTTATTAGAAAATTATAATTATTAAATCAATAAATACCGTGCATTTTATTTTTTAATAGCTTATTCAGGCTCATCATTACTAATCCTGCAACAATTGGAATAGCTGTAAAAATTAAAAAGAAGGTGGCCATGGAATAGTCTTCAATAATTGGATCAATGAAACTACCAGTAATACCTGCTAAATAATTAGCAATAGCGGTGGTTAAAAACCAGATACCAAACATTAAACCTACCAATTTTGGCGGAGCCAATTTACTGATGTAAGAAAGACCAACCGGGGAAATACAAAGTTCGCCCATAGTATGTAAGCAATAAGCCATAATCAACCAAACCATACTTACCGAGGCTGTTTTAGCTCCTTGCGGAATGGAACTACCACCATAAGCCAATAAAGCAAAACCTATACCCACTAATATCAAACCAATACCAAATTTAACCGGACCAGAAGGGTTAAACTTGGTTTCCCAAACTTTAGAAAATAAAGGCGCTAACGAAATAATGAAGAAGGAGTTCAGGATACCAAACCAGGAAGCAGGCACCTCTGTAGCCGCTGCCGAAAACTCCCGTTGCAGCATCCAAACAACTAATCCCCAGATAATTACAAAGCTACTACCCAGGAATAAACTGGATAAGGCAATTTTACTAAAGGTTTGTCTGAATAAGTTTAGCAGAACAAAGGTTAATATAATCATAGGCACCACCACCAGAATAGTATTGGCCCATTTAAAAATAGTTGCGCTGCTACCGGATAAAACCCGATCGGTGTAATCATTAGCAAAAATGGTCATGGAGCCACCGGCCTGTTCAAATGCCATCCAAAAGAATATGGTAAAAAAAGCAAAAACTGAAATAACAATAATCCGGTCTCTGACTACCTTACCCGGCACTACTTCCTCTTCCCTACCATTGGACACATTGGAAACTGTATTATTAATTCCTTTCTTTTGGGGTCTGCCGCCAATTTCGCCAAATAGTTTTTGGGCAAAAGCAAATTGCATCATACCAAAAAACATAAAAATACCTGCCAGTCCAAAACCATAGCTCCAGCCTACTTTCTCTCCAATGTAACCGCAAAGTAAAATCCCCAGGAAAGCTCCGGAGTTTATGCCCATGTAAAAAATAGTATAGGCAGCATCCTTCTTTTCCGGATTATTAACGTACAACTGGCCCACAATAGAAGAAATATTTGGCTTAAATAAACCGTTTCCTATAATAAGACCACCTAGGCCCAAATAAAAAAAGACAGGAGTTTCCAGAGCCATACTGGCATGCCCCAGCGTCATGATAAAAGCGCCCAGAATAACAGCATTCCGGTAACCTAATAATTTATCGGCTATTAAGCCACCTATAATTGGGGTTAAGTAAACCAGACCTGTGTAGGTACCATATAATTGCAGGGCATCTTCCCGGTTCCAGGCCCAACCGCCCTTCAAAGCAGAAGAGGTTAAAAACAAGACTAATAAAGCCCGCATGCCGTAGTAGCTAAAGCGCTCCCACATTTCCGTAAAAAAAAGGATAAACAGGTGAGGCGGGTGCTTAGCTCCGGTTAAAGTTTGTTCCATGTATGTTGATTAAATTGAAATATTTTGTTTTCGTGTTCAAGTAAATCTAACAGTTGGGCTTCAAAAACACAAATATTGTTCCTTTACTATAATTAGCTTATTTTAAGTCAGGAATTAAAATATTGATTATAAAGGCACTATTTTTTTTAGAAAATTTAGTCTAACTTTTTAAGTTAATTAATAAATACCAATACTAACTTAGTAGTAAAACTGTTACCAGATGCACCTTTTCTATACTCCCCAAATTGCCAACAATACTGTATTATTAACGGAAGAAGAATCTAAACATGCCCTGCGGGTTTTACGCTTACAAGCCGGGGACGAAGTACAGTTAGTGGATGGGGAAGGCGGCTATTATAAAGCCACAATAAGTGAGGCTAATCCTAAAAAATGCCTGTTACAAATAAAGGAAACTCAAAAAGATTTTGGCTATCGGCCCTACCGGGTAAAAGTAGCGGTAGCGCCTACCAAAAATATAGACCGAATGGAATGGTTTGTAGAGAAAGCCACTGAAATAGGTATTGATGAGATATATTTTCTGAATTGCGAACGCTCCGAACGGAAGAACATTAACCTAGACCGACTGGAAAAAATAGTAGTTAGTGCCATGAAGCAATCTTTAAAAGCTTATAAACCTGTCTTGCATAATATGATTCCTTTCAAGGAATTTGTGAAACAACCCACTGCCGATCAACTATTTATTGCTCATTTAGAAGAACATAATCAGGTAGCTTTAAGTACAATAAAACCTGATAAATCTACTTGTATATTAATTGGGCCGGAGGGCGATTTTTCTCCTAACGAAATAGAATTAGCTTATAAACAAAACATTAAACCGGTAACCTTAGGTACCAGCCGTTTACGGACCGAAACGGCCGCATTAGTAGCTTGCCATACCGTAAACCTATTGCATGAAATGAATTTAGCTTAATCACGTTTAAAGGATTATGAAATATTTACTGACCCTGCTCTTAAGCTTTATTATCGTTTTTTCAGGTGCCGCGCAGCAAGCCAGCTTCCAGATAGCCAAGCTTAAATACAATGGCGGCGGCGATTGGTATGCTAATAAAACTTCCTTGCCTAACCTTATAAGGTTTTGCAACCAAAACCTGAACATGAATATTAATAAGGAGGAAGGAATTGTAGAGGTGGGCAGTGCTGAATTATTTAGTTATCCTTTTGTACACATGACCGGGCACGGCAACGTAGTATTTTCTGATGCCGAGGCCGAAAACCTGCGGAAGTACCTGATAGGGGGAGGCTTTTTACATGTTGATGATAATTATGGCCTGGACAAATTTGTACGCGCAGAAATGAAGAAAGTCTTTCCGGAGTTGGAATTTGTGAAGTTACCATTTAATCATCCTATTTACCACCAGAAATATAAATTTCCCAAAGGCTTACCTAAAATTCACGAACACGACAACAAACCGCCGCAAGGGTTCGGCTTAATCTACCAGGGACGTTTAGTTTGTTTCTTCTCGTATGAAAGCGATTTAGGCAACGGTTGGGAAGATCCGGAAGTATACAAAGACCCTATAGAAAAACATGAGGCTGCACTTCGTATGGGTGCCAACATCTTATCTTATGCCCTGACCAATTACCAATAGCTGCACATATGGCCTAGCTATTATTCCTTTTTTATAAGGACAGCTCAAATAACTTGTTAATAAATTCTGTAGTCGTTCCTATTCTGGTGTATAAATCAGAAATTTGTTTGTATTTTTATTGTTGGAAAGCTTTTGTTTAAAGCCCTCCAGCGGTTTTGGGATGGCTTTAAATGGCCATTTCCTACAACCTGATAAGTACCCCTGTGAAGTTGGTGACTTTAAATCATTACTATTTTAATCTTGCTTCCAAGGGATTATCATCAGGAAAATATTTACTATTTATTATTAGGCTATGCCTCATAAACCATGGCCTCACGACTATTAAATGCAAGTTTCTAAATTAGAGATCAAAGGTTTTAAAAGCTTTGGCGACAAGGTTACCATTAATTTTGATGACGGGATAACCGGAATTGTTGGTCCAAACGGGTGCGGAAAATCCAATATTGTAGATGCGATCCGGTGGGTATTGGGTGAACAGAAGACCCGTAACCTCCGCTCCGATAAAATGGAGAATGTTATTTTTAACGGCTCCAAAAACCGGAAGCCTCAGCAAATGGCCGAAGTATCGCTTACTTTTAACAACACCAAAGGTATTTTACCAAGCGCCTACTCAGAAGTAACCGTTACGCGGAAATATTTCCGTAACGGCGATAGCGAGTACTTACTTAACAGTGTTCCCTGCCGGTTAAAAGATATTAATGAATTGTTTCTGGATACCGGTATTGGCTCCGATAGTTACGCTATTATTGAGCTAAAAATGGTGGATGAACTTCTGAACGATAAGGAAAACTCCCGTCGGCTATTATTTGAGGAAGCAGCTGGTATCTCCAAATTTAAGGTTCGGAAAAAACAAACGCTGAAAAAGCTGGAAGAAACCGATGCTGACCTGGAACGCCTGGAGGATGTACTGTTTGAAATAGGTAAAAACCTGCGATCATTAGAGCGCCAAGCCAAAACAGCCGAGCGATACATCAAACTGAAAGAAGAGTACAAAACCATTAGCCTGGAATATGCGCGGCGGAATATTTCGCAGCACATGCAAACGCTGGAAAAGCTGGAGAACACCTTAAAAGAAGAAACGCAGCAAAAGAGAAACCTGGCTGATGATGTAGACGCCCTGGAGGAGGCATTAGCCAACCAGAAAACGCAGGCGAACACCTTACAGGAAACTTTAACGGTACAGCAGAAAGAGGTAAATGAAAAAACGTACCAGATCCGCCAGCTCGAAAACGAAATAAAACTAAAATCGGAGCGCACTAATTATTTAAAAGAGCGAATTGCTATGCTGCGGCAGCAAATAAGCCAGGACAATATGGCCCTGGAGCAAACCCAGGACACCATACTGGAGCTGCAACAGAATATTCAGTCGGTGCAGCAACAGTTTGTAGAATCTGAACAACAGGTAAACCTGCTAAAACAGGAAATTGCTCAGGCTAATGAGCATAAAGCAGATTTACAAAAGAACTCGAAAGAAATAACCGACCAGCAGCGCGAAAAACAACATGCGCTTTACCAGGTTCGGAAAGACATTGAAGTAACGCAGGTGCAGATTGTAAACCTGACAACGGAACTGGAGCGATTAACGCAGAATAAACTTTCTGACGAAGAAAATGCCGAAAATTTCCGAACCGGCATGCAGGAAATGGAAGAAATTCTGATTGACCGCAAGGTTGACCTGGAAGCCCTGATTGAAAGAGAAAACTCCCTTAAAATAAAACTGGAAGAGGCCGAAAACGAATTACAGCAGTACAAAACAAATCTGATCGACCTGAACCGGAAAATTGATTCGAAACGCAACCAGTACAGTTTAACCAAATCTTTGGTTGATAACCTGGAAGGTTTTCCGGATGCAATAAAATTCTTATACAAATCTAAAAACTGGGAAAAGCCTGCCCCGCTCCTCTCGGATTTAATTGTCTGCCAACAGGAATACAAATCATTGATAGAAAGTTACCTGGAGCCTTACATGAATTTCTTCGTGGTAGACACCATGGATGATGCCATAGAAGCTATTCGGTTACTAAATAATCAAAATAAAGGCAGGGCCAACTTTATTGTATTGTCAGAGATTGAAGATTTGGAAGTAGGCCCTACTGTTTCTACTACAAAGTTAAAAGCGGCCTACGAAGTAGTTTCGGCGGATGAAAAGTACCACCAATTGCTTTACTACATTTTAAACGATGTTTACATTTCGCAGGAACTCCCTCCTGACTTTTACAGCGGTGATCACCGGACTTTTATTTTGCACGACGGCTCTGTTATTAAAAAGCCTTTAAGTGTATCGGGTGGGTCAGTAGGCTTATTCGACGGTAATCGGATTGGCCGGAAACAAAACCTGGAGACCCTGGAAAAAGAACTGGAAGCCCTGGTAAAAGAAGCCGACCTGCTTAAAATAAAAATAAATACCCAGCAGCAGGTAATCCAAAACCTGAAAGGCGAAACGCAGCAGGACGCTATTAAACAGCTGGAAAAAGAAATATCCATTCAGCAACAAGAGTTAATTACAATTCGGATCCGGTACGAGCAGCAAGCATTAATGCAGCAAAACAACCAGAATAAAGAAGCTGAATTAACCGAACGTTTAGAAGATTTTAGATATAAGAGCTATGAACTGGTGCCTCAAGCCGAAATGCTGCAACAGGATTTACAGCGTCTTGAATCGGATTTAAGTTCCTATACTGAATTATTGGCTAAGCACAATGAATTAATTCAGAACGTAAATCAGGTATTTAACGAGGAGAACATTCAGTATCACCAGTTAAAAAACCGGCTGACCAGCTTGCAGCAGGAAGTAAACTACCGGCAAAAGTCGCTGGAAACAGCGCACCAGCGTATTCAGCAACAACAAGACGAATTACTGCGGGCCGAAGACGAAATTGTAGCCTCGGAAGAATTCATTCTGGATAATACCGATAACCTGCACCAAATGCTTTCGGACCGCAAAGAAATTACAGAAACGCTGGACCAACTGGAAAAAGATTTCTTTACCCTGCGCGGTGAAATCGAAAACAAAGACAAGTATATCCGGGAAGTACAACGCAAACGCCAGAACGCCGATGAGATTATTATGTCCATGCAACAGGCGCTTTCGGAAACTCAGATTAAACTGGTAGCCATCCGGGAAAGATTATCCGCTGAATTTAATATAACCGAAGAAGAACTGGTAAATTATACTGCGGAGCCGCTGGAATTTACTAATGAGGAATTGAGCAGCCAAATAGCAACTGTTAAAAGCAAACTGGACACAATTGGCCCAGTAAACTTAATGGCCGCCGAAGCTTACGCCGAAATAGAAACCCGCGATAAATTTATTAAAGAGCAGCGAACCGACTTAATCAATGCCAAAAATATCTTGTTGGATACCATTAATGAAATTGATACGGTAGCTAAGTTGAAGTTTCTGGAGGCATTTAACATGATTAAGGAAAACTTTACGCGGGTATTCCGGTCGCTTTTCTCCGACGAAGATACCTGTGACCTAATTATATCGGATATAAACAACCCGCTGGAATCTAAAATTGAAATTATGGCCCGCCCGAAAGGGAAACGGCCATTAACCATTAACCAGCTATCAGGAGGAGAAAAAACATTAACGGCTATTTCGCTTTTATTTGCGATTTACCTGTTAAAGCCGGCGCCATTCTGTATTTTCGATGAAGTAGATGCGCCGCTGGATGATGCCAATATTGATAAATTCAACAATATTGTAAAGACCTTCTCTAACGAGTCGCAGTTTATTGTAGTAACTCATAATAAACGCACCATGGCTTCTACAGATGTTATTTATGGCATAACCATGCTGGAACCGGGCGTATCAAGGGTTATTCCGGTAGATATGCGTCAACTAGCTTAAGTTTAAGAAAATATATAAAAAGGCAGGGGGTGAATGGAATCATTCACCCCCTGCCTTTTTTATTGAACGGCTTAATTTATCAAATCCGCTTCAGGATTATCAGCTCCTTCCCTCCCAGTAGTTGCTGAAAGCCAGCCTTCAGAAAATCGTGGTTGGTATAATGAACCAAACCAAATTTATCTATATAATGGTCAGTCAGAATAAGGTAGTCTGCTTTATTGGCCTTGGTTAGGTTTAAAAATTCTTCCTGATAAATCTTGCTGTTTACCCGGTTCAGTTCGCCGTAACACATATCCGCTTGGATAGCCTTAAAACCATCTATGTTACCATAAATAAAAGTCATGGGAGCCACAATCTTAAGATTTTTGGTATCTTCCGGTAAATAGGCTTTTACTAGTTTATTAAATTCTTCTGGTTTATATTTTTGATTAGCCAACTCAAAATCAAAATAGGCATGCACACCAAAATAGAAAACAAATGCCACGGCGAGAAACAGCCTAAGTTTTGGGAGGAATTTCTTATTAAAGGCAAAATCTTCGGAATCTTTTTCCTTAAACAAGTAACCCATACCCAACACCAATAGCATAATCAGGTAGGGCAAAATAATAATGGCGTATTTGGTAGCTTTATGGATTGCCAGCAAACCTAAACATATAGTCAGCAGAAAAGCATACCGGCTTAAATTTTTAAAAGGCTTCAGGTAGGCTTGGGTTAAAATAAAAACTAAAAGAAACAAGCCATAAAAGGTAGCCTCCCGAATACTATGAAAATAACGTTTATGCTCAGTTACTAAATTAAGTAGGTATGATAATCCGTAAGGTAGTTTATTAGCCCGGTCGTGCGAGGGCGTTTCGTTAAGCTGATAAAGCCAGAACCGCCAATTATAACCAGAAGTAAAATCAAAAAAATAAACAGCTATTGCAGGTACAGCAGCCATACCAAATAAAATAGCCTGCTGATATCTTTTATTCCAGACTAATAACACAAAGCCCGCCATTGGAAAAATTACACCATTTAAATGGGTAGCTACACAAACTCCCGCTAAAAAACCACTTCCTGCTACTAAGGCCTGTTTATTCTCTTCTTTAAGGGCTTTCTCCAGTAAAATGTAGGAAAGAAAACCAATAGTCATTACTGGTAATTCGGGGCGGAAAACAAAGGCAAATTCATAAAAAGGCCTGTAAATTAACAGTATGATAAGTGCCCCGTAAAACTGTGGAGGCGAAAGTATTTTCTTATAAGTATACCAATAGAAGATCAGGATAAATAAAACCAGGTATACCAGACTTAAGGCTTTTAAACCATAAAGCGAAAAACCGAATAGATTTACTATTAAAGCACCTTGCAGCGTTAACAGCTTATGATGGCACAGAAACCGGATATGCTGGTAAGTAATACCGCGCATGAGCTCGGATTTTACATAACCTAATTTAGCCAACCAATAGGCATGCTCACCCAACCAAGCATCGTCTATGTCCGGCACCCGTTCTATTAAGCCATAAATAAATAGCAGTATGGTAGCTGCAAGCAGAACCTTTAGATAATTAACAAACTTCATGAGAGATCTCCCGGGCAGCAACCATGCTGCTAGAAAGCTTTAAAGCATACCAAAACGGCTAGGTTATATTCTTTGGGAATTGTTTTTTTAAGGCCAGTGAAATTACCTGACTCCATTCTCTGGATACTTCCCTTTTTTCGTCCGGTAAAAATTCATAATAGTTTCCAAGTCGGCATCAAAGTCGCCAGTTGGGTAAACTATTGGTCCAACACCGGCTTCTTTATTCGGATAATCCAGGTAACCTAGTGCAATGGGTACTTTAGCTTCCACTGCTGTATAATAAAATCCTTTACGCCACCGCGGCTGGTATTTCCGGGTGCCCTCGGGGGTAATCAGAATTACCATTTTTTCTGCTTTGTTCAGAATATTTACCATGGAAGCCACCAAGCTATTATTCCGGGACCGGTCTACTGGCAAAGCACCCATTTTGCTTAGTATCCAGCCAAGTGGCCCCACCATTGCTTCTTTTTTAATGGTATATCGTACATCAATACCCATAATATAAAAAGCCGCCCGGGCATAAATTAAATCCCAGTTGCTGGTGTGCGGAGCCGCAATCATGATACACTTTTTAACATCGGCCGGAATTTCTCCCTTAACGTGCCAACCAGAAACCTTGAATATAGTATGTGCTAAAAGTTTTCCAAACATAAGGCAAAGTTACAAGATTGCTATAAAGTAAAAAAGCTAATCATTTTATTCTGATTAGCTTCTTTTCATCATTTCGCCTGTTTATTGCTTTACTTATTTAGGTATGGTCCGGCGGTGTTTCAATAAGTAGGCCGAAATTCCTAATCTAAATTCGGGGCCATACTCTGAGTTATCACTACCTAACTCCCCACCTAGTCTTTGTTTGTAGTAGTTAAAAACTATCATTGGCTCCAGGGCTATTTTTTTGGTTATAAAATAACTGTAGCCTACCCCTAAATCAGCTGAAAACAAATCTTTTTGAGAGCCCTGTTTAATATTATCCAAACCCATTCCTAATCCTACCTCTCCAAATATTCCGTTATTTAAGTAGGCCCGAACAAAAGGACCAAATAGCAAAGTTGTCTCCACGTTCGGGTCGTTCTCATTCTTTTGCTTATTCCAACTATGCCGGAGATTCGCATTTAAGCCAAAAGCCACATCTTCCATAGCAAAATACCCGACTTTGGTATCTAAATTTATTCTGAAAACGGTTCCCTTATTTATATTTTTTTGATCTCCCCGATCGCTGGAATAACCTTTAAAAGAAGTGGTTAAATTACCTCCCAATAAAAAAGTACCTCTGAGCATAAAGGCATCTGATAAACTACTCTGATTTCTTTGGGCAAAGGCGGTGATACTACATAATAAAATAATAAAAACTGTATAAATAAACCTCATAAATGTACGTAATTAGATTTCTATTAAGATTTTTCTATATACGCATAACCTGCAAACAGAATATAACAATTTTTATATTAAGCTTGCATTGCAGCAAAAAGTTTATCCGATAAGGTCAAGGTGTGCTCGTACCCGGCTAAAAACATTTTCTTTGCGTCTTTTAAACTTAAAAGGCTGTAATGTTTTAGGACTGGCGGCTCTATCAGGAAATTACAAAGTTTTAGCCGGGGTTCCACGTTATTATTAATGGCCAGATGAAAAGTTCTTTCCATTACCCCCCGGAAAGACGTAATCTGAGATTGGTGGTCAAATGGATTAACGTGCACGCCAACTATAAAATCGGCCTCTCCTGTTAAACATTCTACCGGTAAATTATTAATCAACCCTCCGTCAATTAAAAAATGCCCTGGGTAGTTTATAGGTTTACAAACAATGGGTACGGCACACGAGGCGGTTAAAGGTTTTATAATGTCCCCTTCCCTGAAATAAACATTGATACCCTGGTTTAAATCAGTAGTGCCAATAATTAGTTTAGGTTTTAATTCCTGGAGGGTTTTGGTGCCGAAATATTCGCTAAATGCTTTTTCTACCTGGTCCATGTTTATGAGCCCGTAGCGACAAAAAGCTGGTCGCATCAGTTTCAGAATATTTCGCTTGCTTATTAAGTCAAAGGCTGCATCGGGCGAATAACCTGCTGCGTAAAAAGCCCCCGCAATAGCCCCCGAGCTGGTTCCTGAAATAGCACTGATGGAAATATTAAGTTCATCAAATGCCTTTAAAACACCCAGATGCGCAAAACCATGGGCAGCTCCACCCGATAAACACAAACCAATCCGCATAAATAAATTTAAATATCAGCTAAAGTAAATGCTTCGGCTAAACGAATTCCGTGGTCGGTATGTTTTACGGTAATGCATTCGTGTTGCGCATCGTGCTCCAGGAAGAGAATATATTCTTTATCGGCTGCTTCCTGCAAAAAATGCGCTTTCTCTTCCAGGGTAATCAAGGGCCGGGTATCATATCCCATCACATAGGGCAAAGGCAGGTGCCCCACTGATGGTAGTAAATCCGCCATGTATACCAGGGTTTTACCTTTATACTTTATTACCGGCAACATCATTTTATCGGTGTGCCCATTTACATATATTATTTCGAATTGGGTAAATGGCGAAGCTTCTTCTATTTGGGTAAAATGTAGTTGTCCACTTTCTGCAATTGGGTTGATATTTTCTTTTAAAAAGCTCGCTTTTTCCCGGGCATTCGGTTCTGTGGCCCATTTATAATGATCGGGATTGGTCCAGTATTTTGCATTAGGAAAAGCTAATTCCAGTTTACTCCGATCAAGGTTAAAATTTATGCTACCACCGCAATGGTCGAAATGCAAATGAGTATGAAAAACATCTGTAATATCATTGGAAGTAAAACCAAGACCTTGAATAGATTTATGTAAAGAAGCATCGCCATGTAAATAATAATGTTTGGCAAGTTTAGGGTCCATTTTATTCCCCATACCCGTGTCAATTAAAATCAATTTAGCTCCATCTTCAATCAGCAAACACCGCATGGCCCAGGTACACAAATTATTTTCATCGGCAGGGTTGGTTTTTTGCCAAATTACTTTGGGCACTACCCCAAACATAGCTCCTCCATCTAATTTAAAAAACCCGGTTTCGATACTGTGTAACTTCATAGCTCTAAATCAATTTTAAGTTCTGCCGCTAGTATATCTAAATTAAAAAAGAAAACCTGTATCCAACTAAATTAAATGTTGAATACAGGTTTTAAAAATGTTTTAAACAGGTCTTTTATAACTCCTGCACTACCCCCATGTTAGAGAATTTATCAATGCGCTGGTTGATACGTTCCAAAGCACTAATGGCTTCCAATTCATCTAAGGTTTTAAGGATATGCTTTTTCAGAGTACTCACCATTTTTTCGGGTTGCGTATGTGCTCCACCCAATGGTTCTTTTATAATACCATCTATCAATTTAAATTGCAGCATATCTTTTGCTGTAACTTTCATTGCATCTGCTGCTTGTTCTTTATAATCCCAGCTACGCCACAGAATAGTCGAACAATTTTCAGGCGAAATTACGGAGTACCAGGTATTCTCTAACATATGTACGCGGTCGCCGATGGCAATACCTAAAGCCCCTCCGGAGGCACCTTCACCTATTACTATACAAATTACCGGCACCTTCAGCATAAACATTTCTTTCAGGTTACGCGCAATGGCCTCCCCCTGTCCACGTTCTTCTGCCTCCATACCCGGAAAAGCACCCGGCGTATCAATAAAGGTAACAATAGGCTTATTAAACTTCTCCGCCATCTTCATCAACCGCAAGGCTTTCCGATAGCCTTCCGGGTTGGGCATTCCGAAATTACGTAATTGCCTTTGTTTGGTATTACGACCTTTTTGCTGCCCAATAAACATAATGGTTCGGCCATCTACTTCTCCAAATCCGCCAACCATGGCTTTGTCGTCCCTAACATTCCGGTCGCCGTGCAGTTCAATAAATTTAGTGGTTAACCCTGCAATGTAATCCAAAGTGTAGGGCCGGTCGGCATGCCGTGAAAGTTGTACCCTTTGCCAGCGTGTTAAATTAGAATACGTTTCTTTTTTTAATTGCTTAATTTTCTCCTCTAACGCCTTAACCGCTTCCGATACATCTACCTGGCTTTCTTCGGCCAGTTTTTTCATTTCGCGAAGCTTACCCTCCAGGGCTGCAATAGGCTGTTCAAAATCTAGAAGCATATATTAATTCCGGATTATCTTTTTGTGGCTACAAAGTTAATTGTTTCTTATTAGCAAAAGTCAATTAAGCCCACAGAAATTATTTTAAAAATTATTTACCTGATTATCCGTTTATTAGCCTAAAACTGCAAAAAAAGTTATGGAAATATAGCTCACGCACTTGCAGGATTAAATTTAACCCTATACATTTGCATCACTTTAAAGGAACAACGCCACTAAGCGCTGCGAAATTAAAGAGAGTTGGTCCGGTAGTTCAGTTGGTTAGAATGCCGCCCTGTCACGGCGGAGGTCGCGGGTTCGAGTCCCGTCCGGACCGCAAAAGCCCTTCAGTAATCCTGAAGGGCTTTTTTACTTTTAACGGTACAGCAAAGCTTTTTCTGCCCTGGAGCAAAAATTTGAAGCAATAAAAAATCTGCTTAACAAGGAATAATCAACTTTTAGTAACGTTTCTCCTTGCCCCACCCTTATTCCCAATTAGTCATTTTGCGTTTTACCGCTTTTCAATTTTTGAAAATTTAGCTAAATAAAAGCGATTCCCTTTGAGTAAAATTGCTGAAGAACTTAACGAAGATAGCTTTACCACCTGTAATGTGGATATTCTAGTCGGTGCAGGTGCATCAGATTTTAACCGGATAAAATCTACCAGCAGTTTAAATAAATATTAACATTCTATTAAACCAAAATCATATTTTAAACAAGCGTGTTCGCTTTAGAAGCAATATGAACTTGTACCTGCTTCTTGAATTCGTCTGGTGTTTGACCGGTGTGCTGTTTAAAGAAGCGGGTAAAATACGGGGGATCATTAAATTCTAACAGATAAGCTATTTCCTTAATAGTATTCTCACTATGAATAATCTGCCTTTTAGCTTGCAGAATAACCCGGTCATGAATCAGTTGCATACCCGTTTTCTGTAGTTTCTCTTTCAACACCTGATTCAAACGCTTGGAGCTGATGCCTATTTTATCCGCGTAGAATTCAATGTCTCTGGTGTGTAGATAATTTTCTTCCAGCAGTAACATGAATTCATAAACTCTTTTCTGGTTAATGTCCTGACTTGTAAATTCATGTTCTTTAATGCGAATTATATTGAGAAGGAATGCCTTAAGCAAAGCCTGAATAATCAGGATACTGTGCTCGTTTTTCTGGTATTCCTCCTCCAGCAGATCATAAACTTTGCAAAGCTGGTCAGAAAGCTCCTTGCTAACGCCAAGGCAAGAGTATTCGCCTTGAATGTTAAAGATCTTGAATACATCCAGGATAAACTCCTTGGCGTCCTCATCCAGCAGTTCACGCTTAAAAGAAAGTAATACGCCCTTTTTGCCTGCTTTATTTAACTGATGAACCCGGTAAGGTGGTAACAGGTAAATCCAGTGTCCTTTTACAGGTTCACCGCCTTCTGGTAAGGCGTGCAAAGGATACTCGTTTTTGAGCCAAACCACTTCAAAAAAGTCTTTTCGGCTGGGGTCATTTAAGTAGCTGGGTGGGCAATTACCCAAGTTTCTAATATAAATAAGCGTTTGATTCAGTTCTTGGCTTAAGATCGCTTCTGTCATATAATTCTTTCCCCCGGGCAATAAAATCAGCATACCAGTAGAACAAAAGGCAGAAAAAATAATTGTCTATTAACCCAAAGTTAAATAATCTGCTGTATGTCTGGTCGGCAAAAGTAACAGATAGTTCCAGAACTTATAGCCGCAATCCCGTCTAAAATTTCTAGCATGTCTAAATAGTCCAACACTATGCGCAATTTGTATAAGCTATTACGCTTTAACTCAGGCTACCTTTGTGTCAGCTTTAAAGAAGGAGAAAACAGCAATTAATATTGTTGCTTCTTAGATAGTTAAAGCAAAAAATAAAGCGAATAAATGAAGAAGCAAAGCATATGAGTGGATCTGAGAGTCGTGATTTGCCAACTACTGTTCAACGAAATATTGAACTGATATTAGAAGAAAACCGAAAAATAGCAGCAAGTATAGATTTTACACAAGTAGCAGCCATTTTGCCTTTTATTCAAGAGGCCGAGAGAGTTTTTCTGGTGGGTGCAGGCCGGTCTGGCCTTTCCTTTCGCTCAGCCGCTATGCGCTTAATGCATTTGGGCCTGACAGTATTTGTGGTAGGAGAAACTACAACGCCGGCTATTAGAAAAGGAGACCTGTTAATTGCTGCCTCTGGTTCTGGTACCACCGGCACCATAGTGAAAGCAGCCGAGAAGGCGGTAGCAGCAGGAGCGAAAGTTGTAGCGCTGTCTACCACAAACAAATCTCCGTTGGCCGTTTTGGCTTCCCATATTATAATTATTCCGGCGGCTCAAAAGCAAGATCACGGTAAAACTATTTCTGAGCAATACGCAGGCAGCTTATTTGAACAGTTTATTTTATTACTGACAGACGCCTTGTTCCAGACACTCTGGGGCTTAGAAGATGCTCCGGCAGAAGAACTCTGGAAACGACACGCCAACCTGGAATAGCTATTCTGAGATACAAAAAGCTTAACATTATATACAAGACTTTTTAGGGATTATCGACTTAATTTTTTTGAGAAGGTAAATTTTATGCTCCTTCTCTTTTCCAATAATTAGAAACAAATTTTAATAATTCAATTTACAATCATGACTAAATTACAAGTAGCAATTGACCTATTAACTACTGCAGATGCTTTAGCACTTGCTGAAAAAGTAGCCCCATATATTGATATTATTGAATTAGGTACTCCGCTTATCAAAAGCGAAGGCGTGGCAGTAATTACGGCCATGAAAAAGGCTTTCCCGGATAAAATCGTTTTTGCTGACTTCAAAACTGCTGATACAGGTGGATTAGAAGCAGAAATGGCGTTCTCTGCGGGTGCTGACTTAGTTACTGTATTAGCTACTACTGGAAATGCTACTATCAAAGGCGCAGTAGAAGCGGCTAAGAAACACGGTAAAGGTGTTGTAGTAGACACTATCGGCGAAGCTGACCGCGTTAAACGTGCACAGGAAGTAACAGCCTTAGGTGTGGAGTTTGTTGAATTACACGCTGGTTTAGATGAGCAGGCACTATCAGGTTATTCAATCCAGGTATTGATTGATGAAGCTTCCCGCGTAGGTGTGCCTGTTTCAATTGCTGGAGGTGTTAACATCAACAACATTGCTGCGGTTAAGAAATCAGGCGTAAAAGTGGCAGTTGCTGGTGCTTCTTTGTATAGCGCTGCAGATCCGGCGGCGGCGGCGAAAGCTCTTCGCGAAGCTCTTGACGCTGCTTAAGTCTTATTTTTATTAATTAATCTCAAGAGGCAAAGGCTATTTAGTCTTTGCCTTTTTTCCTGCCAAATATTTCTGGTAACTCCTCCATAATGTACTTCCTATTTAATTTTAAGGGTCAGATTTTACATTTGTATTACAAATGAATTCTCATTTTTATGTGTCTAAATATAGCCACATAAGAAGCAATTTAATGACAACTTTTATGACGCTTTTTAATTTGAATTCGAAATTGTATTGGTCTTGTATATAGGCCGTAATCGGAAGCGGCGCTTACACTCATGTGCCCGAAGATTGTGAGGGAGTAAATCCAATGTTAAACTTTAATTTTTGATAAAAGAATTCTTTGCTTAGCAGGGAAAGCTTTCTCTTTCTACTAATAATTTATTTTCATGAAATCAGCAAGCAAGGTGGCTCCCACTATAGCTGTAATTTTCGGCGGAACAGGCGATTTAGCAAAACGGAAATTAATTCCGGCTTTTTTTAACCTGTTTCTGGATGGGCAACTGCCTGAAACCTTTGCTTTAATTGGATTAGGTAGACAATCTTCGGACAGTAATGGTTACAAAAATACGCTGAAACAGGCACTTGCAAAATTTTCCAGAAGCGGATCTCCAACGGAGGAAGCTTGGAGTATTTTTCAGCATTCGCTTTACTATCTTCCATCAGATATAAATGATCCTGCTTCTTTCCAGCAGTTGGCGGAGAAAATAAATGAGATTGAAAAAGCTTGGGGGAGCAGATCGAACCGGCTGTTCTATCTGTCTGTAGCTCCAGATTTTATTGAACCTATTACAGTTAATCTTAGTAAAACAGGCATTGCCTCCAATCCGGAAAAGGATAGAATTGTAGTAGAGAAGCCTTTTGGTTCTAATTTAGAAACTGCCCGAGAGCTGAACCAACTGCTTACCCGTACCTTTGAGGAATCGCAGATCTACCGCATAGATCATTACCTGGGAAAGGAAACGGTCCAGAATATCCTGGCATTCAGATTTGCTAATGCGCTATTCGAGCCGCTTTGGAATCGTAATTTCATTGAGTATGTACAAATCTCGGTTGCCGAAGAAGTAGGTGTAGAGGATCGTGGAGGTTATTACGAAGGATCTGGTGCCCTACGGGATATGATTCAGAACCACCTTTTGCAATTAATGTGCATGGTAGCCATGGAGCCACCAGTCACCTTTGAAGCCGAGGAAATCCGTAACCGGAAAGTAGATGTGC
Source organism: Adhaeribacter aquaticus DSM 16391 (assembly GCF_000473365.1). GTDB lineage: Bacteria > Bacteroidota > Bacteroidia > Cytophagales > Hymenobacteraceae > Adhaeribacter > Adhaeribacter aquaticus. The sequence goes on along the minus strand of NZ_KI421517.1, from coordinate 3,536,179 downwards.
TGCATGCGGTCCGACGCTTTTCTAAGGAAGATGTAGGCAAATATGCGGTACGTGGGCAGTATGGCCCGGGCTGGATGAAGAGTAAACAAGTACCAGGTTATCGTGAGGAGAAAGGAGTTAATCCATCCTCCCAAACGGAAACATATGCTGCAGTCAAATTCCGGTTAGATAATTGGCGCTGGCAGGGCGTGCCTTTTTACCTGCGTACCGGCAAACGCATGCAGGAAAAAAGTTCTTCCATTACGGTCCAGTTCAGGCCAGTGGCGCACCTTACTTTTCCAAGTACTATGTCTGAGAACATTTTGCCGAACCGACTCATTATTAACCTGCAGCCGCAGATGGACATACGTCTCCGTTTTATGGCAAAAAAAACAGGTTTAGAAATGGCACTTACTCCAGCCGAAATGGTGTTTGATTTTAATGGCGTAAAAGAAGGGGGCCCATCTCCGGAGGCATACGAAACCTTGTTACTGGATGCCATGCAAGGAGATGCCACCCTATTTATGCGCTCAGACCAGGTGGAGACTGCCTGGGAAGTAATAACGCCTATTTTGGAGACTTGGGAGTCCCGGCCTTCCCTGGAGTTCCCAAACTATGCCACCGGTATGTGGGGACCAGAGAATGCAGAAGCACTTATTGCCCGGGATGGCCACACGTGGACTGTGACGATGCCACCTGCTTGATAGTTTAATCAGGGAATAAAAATAAAAACCATTTGTTTTGCCGATAGCTCTTTTTTAAAATTATATAAGCTTACTAAGCCCGAACAAACGAGGAATATTTAGAACCAAAATGAAGGGTAAAAATTTTATTTAAACAAACCCCAAAAAATTTAAGCATTTTAAAAATTTAATGTTTACCTTTGCATCACTTTAAAGGAACAACGCCCCAAAGCGCTGCGAATTTAAAGGGAGTTGGTCCGGTAGTTCAGTTGGTTAGAATGCCGCCCTGTCACGGCGGAGGTCGCGGGTTCGAGTCCCGTCCGGACCGCAAAAGCCCTTCAGTAATCCTGAAGGGCTTTTTTGTTTTAAATTCTTAATGGTTGAGTTCCCCACTTCTTCAAAACCAACTGCTAATTTATTCACAGGGAAACCAACTTATTTGTTATAAATAACCTTAACTACACCGCCAGCGTTTCTGTAAATTTTTGTCCAAACCGGTCTGTTACTTCTATTTTGATATCTTTAGCCTTAGCTGAAGGTTTGGCAAAAAATAAATGATCGGTTAAGGAAGGTTCTACAAAAGGATGCTTGGCCGGAAGATTTACCCCTAAATGTAATTCTACTGAAAGCGGGTCGAAATTTATTTCCTGCTTCATAGCTGTTGGAGTATTCCCGTTTTCAGACCACGTTACTTTCCATTCCGGATCCCAATTCCAAACATTTACCACTATTTCGTCTGGGCGGGTGGTCACGCTGCCTTTAGGGTACACCCGAAACTGATAGCTTTTATCTTTTCCCACAGACTTATGGTACCACTTAATTTCCGGACCATTTACCTCGTATACTCCATAACCATTCGGCGTACCATCACTACAAATTGGACCCGTCCACCAGGCACCACAAACAGCACCATGGGTGTGCTCAATGGTATTACCCCCTATTACTTTTTCGTTTACATGAGTATGGCCCGACATAATATGGGTATTAAAAGGTTTAAGTAGCCGGTATAGCTCTGCCCTATTGGAAACAACTCCTCCTAAGGCATCTTCCTTTAAATTGTTGCGTCTTTTATGACCGCTGTTTGCCGGAATATGCAACGACACGACAACAGTGGAACCTGGTTTTACAAAACTTAAATCCTGCTCCAACCATTGCAATTGTTTTTCAGTGAGGTAACCAATATATTTTTTATCGCTTCCCACAAAAAACACATCGTCGAGCACGATGTAATGTACTTCTCCGCGATTAAAAGAATAATAAGTAGGCCCGAACAAGTTTTTAAATGTATTGGCCGATCCTTCATCACTCCGGGCAGTAATATCCATATCGTGGTTACCAATTACCTGAAAGAATGGAATACCGCTAATTTCCACCGCTTTTTTATAATCTTCAAATAAGTCAGGTTTATCCCAAACCAAATCACCGCAACCAATAGCATGGAATAAAGTCTGGTTATCATACTGAGCTACCAGGGCTTTTAAATCCGGAGCAGTACTCGTTACCAATGCCTCTGCATCTTGCTTATCAATTATCTGGGGATCTGCCCAAACCACAAAATTGTGCTTGGTATCGTCAACGTTCAATTTTTGTAGTTCAAAATCAGCAGTAACAGCTGTAGTACTGTTTCTTAAAGGTTTAAAAAAACTAGTCATCCCTTTCTGGTTAGAAAACTCGTACCCCCGGGGAATAGAAATGTATACAAATTCAGCAGTAGCATTACTATCTAAAACATAATGGCCGGCTTTATCTGTTAAAACAACGTTATATCCATCGGTAACGGCCACACCTGAAATACCTTTTCCATTCTGGTGTACCTTCCCTTTAATTAAAATTGGGGTTAAATCATATTTCTGAACCTGTAACCTATTACTGGTCTTGGCTTGAACAGCCGAAATAGGTAAACCCAAACCTAAGCCAACCTTACCTAAACTTTGTAAAAATTTTCTTCTAAACATATACTATAAATTATAAACTGCCTGTTTTGGGATTTGAATTTTCTTAGCCCCAGGTAAAAACCTATCTGGTGTGCCTTACACAAAAATTGAAAGTTTAAGAAACAACCCAAAGCTTATTTGGAAGCTCAAAGGTGCCTATGGGCTATTAACAAAATATTAAGGCTGATTTATAGAATTGTAAAGGTTTGAAGAAGTAAGGGTGCTCTAATTAATTTTAGGCACCTTTACCTTTAAACTAAAATATGGGCTGAGAGCCCACTGGAGCAAATAAAACATTAAATATTATTAACGTTTTGATTCATTCAGTCTCAGATAATTAAGGAAAAGGAAATATGGTCAGACCATGTGTCTGCGAACTTAAAACGTTTACCCCCGTAACAGGTGTGTAGCTAACTAATTCTATTTATTAAAAAATTACAACAGAAACTATTCTTATGGGTGTTATTACTTTGTTTGCATTATTAATTATTTGTGGGTTCCAACACCGTAACCAATAACCAGCTTTTTCTTAAAGACCTGATCCTGAAACAATATGCGGTTGCCGTTGTACAGACTCTCCTATAAAGGACTACTTTGGGTAGTCTTTTTTTATGGGAGAAATCTCAATTAATTATTTCATAATTGTCACTTAATAAATAACAATCGTTTTTAATTTACCCCAGAATAGGTACTTTTAAAATATTAAATTCTAACTGTGAAATATCTCCCTCCATTTCATGAATACGCGAAGTGGTGAAGTAGAATTGATTCTGACTATCAATAGTAAAGGTATCGGGCCATTTAATAGCAGTATCCTGTACTAAGGTCTTTAATTCTCCTTCTGGTGTCCGATACATAATGGCATTTCTTTCCAGGTCACCTAAATACAAATTTCCTTGCTGGTCAAATACCATACCGTCTGGTGCAGGTGTGTTGCCTAAACTTTCTATGTATTCCGCAAGAGCCTCCTTATCTAAACTTTCGTTGTTTAAAGCTTCAGTAGGAATACGGTATAATCCATAACCTGTTAAGGCATGGTAATATAAATATTGCTGATCATTAGAAAGCGCTATTCCATCGGCGTGAATGTGCGGTTTCTCCCCCCCTTTTACCCAATGCTGCCCTTCTACCGTGAGCCAGATAGCTTCGGATTTAGTTGAAAAATGATTCTCCAGCAACCGCCTTATTTTACCGGTATTCATGTCCAATACCAATATAGCCCCAAGGCCTGATTCGGTAATATAAATTTTACCTGCCTCTTGGTCTATCCGTAAATCATTTAAATAAGACTTTTCGGGAGCAACGGTTTTGTCAAAAATCCATTTGTTCAGGAGTATATTCGTAGCCAGGTCAAACTCATACAGCATGGCATTGCCTATTACACCTTTCATTTTCGGACTTGCCGGATCCAGCACAAATAAAGAGTTCTTATGAGCAATTACTGATTGGACACAAGTAAATTTATTTTCTTCCGGATGGCCATTCCAGGTATTCCAGCTTTCATCTGGATAGGGTTTATATTCCCCACTAGAGAACACCTCCACTACCGAGAATGGGAGGTTGTCGTGCCAACGCGGAAAATTAGCAAACAACCGGCCGTTTTGGCTTATGGTAACACCGGTAATCTGAACTCCTTTGAAGGAAGCAACTTTAGTTATTCCTGTAGCATCCATAACAGTAGCTTTTGTTTATAATCAGTAGTTCTACTGTTGAGGCTGTATTTTGTTTTAAGAGCTTAAGCCAGCATTTATTGCCAAAATAAGATTTAAGTTGTCTGCCTTTTCTGTTAATACTTCTTCCCGATATTTTATTAATGCGAAGCGAAGCCTTTTCCTTTCAACCCTGTATTTTACAATAAGTCTCATCCAACCCAACTGCTAAATGTATAAGGTCTTCTATTTATGGGTGTAAATTATTTACTTGCTGATAAAAGGATAAATGGTCTCCCCAAACCTCTTTCATTACATCATCTAAATCTCTGAGAATCTTAGAACAATCCCCATTATAAGAAGAGCCGTGCATGGTGGCCAAGGTTTTGGGTCGTAAAGCAGCCAGCTCGTAAAGCATTTGCTTTGTTTTATGGTTGTAAGGCGTGTAATCCATCAACGGACCTGCTTCATAAAATAACAAGGAATGTTTATGCGCTTCCAGTATATCTTTATCTGTAAGGGCTACCTGGTCTCCGTTCTGGTGAAACAAATCAGAACATAATAAAGTCTTTTCAGTTTCTTCAAACATAACCCCAGCATCCCAACCATGAGGCAAGTGGGGCGTTGGAATAAACCGGTATTTTCGGGTACCAGTCTGGAGAATATCATTCCGTTGTAAGGCCAGCGCAGGTCGTATTGCAAAATCGCTCATATTGACTAATGCCCCTACCTCGCTACAAACAGCCCTGGCATTCGGTGCAATTTGTAACCACTCGTTTAAGGCCCCACACTCATCTACCTCAAAATGACTGAAACCTACCCACCTAATTAGCCGGGGATCAATCAATGTTTGTACTGCCTCTAATAAAAGAGGAAACATTTGCTTTAAGCCAGCATGGAAAAGTAATGGCTCGTCGTCCTTTACTAGGAAATGATTAAACTGTAACTGGAAATCAGGAACAAACACTGAAATCCGGTAAACATCAGGAGCGATTTCATCTATTTTATACATACCTAATGCGTTTATATTAAACACCTTAAGGTACAAATTTTTACTATTACTCCTGCTGTTAAACCTAATAAAACTTATTCATTGTGAGCTGTTTAGCTATCCTGTTCGTATCAAGATCAGGCGCCCATGGAGGTACTATAGCCACCAATTACAAAATTTCAGATAGCTACTTGCTGGTGAAAACACCGAGCAGAAGCTGTTTCATCTATTTAATAATAAATCAAACAGCCTCTGCTTCTTGGATTTTATACACATATTATATGATCCTATAAGATTTCTACCTTACTCTGTTAAAGAAGACTTTTGAAACCAATACTATTTCTTTGAAATACTAAACGTTAAGTTAAAAAAACTCTAGAAGCTCAACTTTCTTTTCCCTCTTTACAACTTTTAAGGATCTTTTATAAGTATACCCCCTAAAATAAATTAAAAAAGAATGATTGAAGACCTTTGGTACAAAAATGCCATTATATATAGCCTGGACCTGGAAACCTTCATGGACGGCGACGGCAACGGGGTTGGTGATTTTGAAGGATTATGCCAGCGGTTAGATTATTTACAGGCGTTGGGGGTGGATACCATCTGGCTGGCGCCATTTCAGCCTACCCCCAATAAAGATAACGGCTACGATATAGCTGATTATTATGGCGTAGATCCTCGTCATGGTTCCAGTGGCAGTTTTGTTGAATTTATCCACCAGTCCGAAAAGCGGGGAATGAAGGTTATTATTGATTTAGTTGTTAATCATACTTCCGATCAGCATCCTTGGTTTCAGAACGCACGCACGGGTAAAAACGCCCGCTACCACAATTGGTATGTTTGGTCAGATAAAAAACCATCGGATGCGGATGAAGGCATGGTATTTCCGGGAGTACAAACAACGACCTGGACTTACGACAAAAAAGCCAAAGCGTATTACCATCATCGGTTCTTCGCGCATCAGCCCGATTTAAACATGGAAAATCCGGAAGTAAGAACGGAGATCAGGCGCATAATGGGTTATTGGTTACAATTGGGAGTTGCCGGTTTCCGGGTAGATGCTGTACCTTTTATTCTGGAGACGCCAGCCCCGGGAAGTGCCGAGCCCACTATGAATTTTGAATATTTAAGGGAGATGCGCCGCTTTCTGCAATGGCGTCGCGGCGACGGCGTATTATTAGGAGAAGCCAATGTACTGCCCAAAGATAATGTTCATTATTTTGGGGAAGAAGGCGATGGTATTCACCTGATGTTTAATTTTTATGTAAATCAGCATTTATTTTATGCCTTAGCAAGTGGCGATATTGCATCTTTAACAGAAGCATTAATAGCTACTCAGGAGCTTTTTCCTACCTCTCAGTGGGCTCAGTTTTTGCGAAACCACGATGAATTAGATTTGGGACGGCTAACGGAAGAACAGCGACAGAAGGTATTTGCCCGCTTCGGACCTGAACCCAACATGCAACTGTATGACAGAGGCATTAGAAGGCGCCTTTCAGCTATGTTGGGAAGCCGGGCACATACGGAATTAGCTTATAGTTTAATGTTTTCCCTGCCGGGCACACCGGTTATCCGGTACGGCGATGAAATTGGCATGGGCGACAACCTGGACTTACCAGAAAGAGAAGCAGTAAGAACCCCTATGCATTGGTCAGATGATCCTCAAGCTGGGTTTTCCAAAGCCGACCAATTAATACACCCGGTTATAGAGGAAGGTCCTTATAGTTACTTACATGTTAATGTAGAGGCCCAGAAACGCGATCCGCATTCTCTTTATAACTGGATGGGAGCTTTAATCAGGTTGCGAAAAGAATGTCCGGCAATAGGTTGGGGCAAGTGGCAAGTCCTGAAAACCAATGTTTCTTCCGTCCTGACCATGCATTATAACTGGAAAAACCAGTCGCTTATTATTTTGCATAACTTTGATGAAAAGCCTTACGAGGTAATACTGGACTTAAAACAACAGCAGCCTGAAAAATTAACCGATTTAATGGCTTCTAATCATAGTGTAGCGGATGCCAATGGTTTACATAAAATAACCCTGGACGCCTATGGGTACCGCTGGTTTAAAACAGAAGACCTTAGCTATTTATTCTAATGGGTTGCCGTACTATAATGCTTTGGATTTAAGCCAGTTTTAAGTTTAAAAAACCGGCTAAAATGAGAGGCGGTATCAAATTCCAGATGATCAGCAATTTCTTTTATGCTAAGTTCAGAATAAGTGATCAGGTATTGGGCTTCACGTAACAATCGCCGGTGAATGATTTCCAAAGCACTTTCACCGGTTTCTTTTTTTACAGATTCGCTCAGGTGTTTGGCTGATATGTAAAGCAAGTCAGCATACTCCTGAACGGTTCGTTTTGTTAAGAAATGCTTTTCTACCAATATTTTAAAGGCATGAGTTAATTGGTATTGGCGGTTCATATGCTTAGTATAACTTAGCAAACATGCCTCGCAAGCCCGGTTCATTTCGTAAAGCAGTTGTAAAGCCTGTAAACGAATAATATTTAAATGAAAAGCGCCACCTTTTTCAAATTCGTTATTTATTTTTTCCAGTCCCTGTTTCATGGCCTCAAAGCTGTAACTGTCCAGATCGTAAATTGGAGGATAATCCGGATTCATCTGCAACAAGTTATTTACTACTGAATCGTTGATAAAGCTTTCGTCGAGAAACTCCCGTTTAAAGAGAAACATGTATAATAACAAGCCTTCCGAAGAATCCTCAAAAGAATTAATGGTATTGGGCGAGATTAAATGAATAGTTTGAGGCTTAACCAGGAAAGTAAATTGACCTACCGTTTTGGTACTGGTACCACTTAAACATAAAATTAAGGCGTAGTGATCTGTTTTAATGGGAGTGCCATTTTGAGTTCCCCCTTCATTACTCAAAATAGCAAAATCTCCTCCGTAATTCAGGTTCTGATATTTGTTCATCCCAAAAGTCTGAGGAGCTGCTCGCTTTTGGGATAAATAATACCGGATAGTAGATTTAATATCTAATTTGGGAGCAATTTCCTGCTGACCATTCTGAATATTGATCATGAAGCTGTTTGATATTTAAAAATTAGATGGAATTCCTTTTCTTATTATATCCAGTAGCAAGTAGTCTGGCAGAAGTTTTAAATGTGGGGTTGAAAAGCCCCTTATAATACTTAATATCGGCCAGATAGATTTACTAAACAGCCTACCTGCTACCTCCCACTACCCCTAGAAATACTGGTTATTAATTCTTTTATTTTATAAAATAAGGAGCCTTTCAGGTCAAATTAATTTTTAAAGAACTACAATCCTTTCTTGGTAACAAATTTTAATTGCCCCTCACTACCTCCCCTTATTGTTTTTATGATAAAATAAACAATAAGCCATCTCCGTTAAACAGACTTTTCCTGAAGAGCTTCTACTTCCTGCACCAGTTGAATATTAGCTATCAGTTTTATTTCTTCTCCCAATACCATACCACCCGTACCGGTAATAGGATTGAAAGTAAGTCCAAATTCCCACCGGCTAATGCTACCACTTACTTCAAAACCTGCTCTTGTATTTCCTTCCAGATCCTTGATAATTCCACCAAACTCCGCATCGAGTTCCACTAGTTTGGTGATGCCCTTAATAGTAAGATAGCCCAATAAATGGTATAAATCGCCTTTAACTTTTTTGAACGTAGTTGACTGAAAGCTTATTTGCGGGTGGTTAGTAGCATCGAAAAATTCGCCGGATCTTAAATGTTTATCCCTGGCTTCCAGATTTGTATTAACACTGTTTACATCCAGCGTAAAATGGATTTCGGCATTATCAAAACCCTGATCGCCATAAACAGTTGCACCTCCATGGAAATTGGTAAAGGAACCAGTTAGCTTAGATATTACCAGGTATTTTACCTTGAATTGCACTTCAGAATGTGCAGAATCAATTACCCATTTCGTCATTTCCATATTACTTTCAAATTTAATGTATATACACTTTTACGAAAAAAACGCTTCTGAGATAATTACTGGCCTTTACTCGTAAAAAGATTAGCAACTAAATTATCTCCGCATATCAGGCTAACCAAATCTTCTATTGAATGAATTAGCCCCTTATTAGGAATCTGGATTTGGTATATTTTTTCTATCACTTTCAGGAAGTCAACCACATCCACCAAGCCAAGTTCCAGTTGTTGGAAAGATTGACTAAAAAGTACTTTACAAAGCTCTACCTGCCTATAACCACTTACCAGCTGAGCAAGCTCAAATCTTATTACATTTCGAACATCATACATAGCAAAACCACCTCCAGGTTATATAAAACTAGCATTATTGCTTGTTTAAAATTTAAAGTAAAGGGCAAAGCATCTTAAACACTATACCCTTTAGATTAAAAAGCAATAAATTTATCTATTTGCTCATCCGTAAATTTTACGGTTTCTTCTTTATGTAAATTATTGTTATCGTCTAATTCGGCTTCTACCCCAGCTAAATACATTTTAAGGGGCAAAACGTGTAAATGCATGTGGTTAGCTACTCCGGTAAAATGGTCTACCCCACGCAGATTACCTTGCCGCCCAGAGGATACACCTACCAAAGCTGCTTTTTTATCATAAAAGCTGGCCGGAAACTCACATGCGTCCACAAAGGTTTTAAGAACACCAGAAAAACTGCCATTATACTCGGGTATTACAAATAAAAACTTCTCTGAATTAGATACTGTTTCCTGAATTTTAGCAAACTCCTGACTTCTGTTACCATACAGGTCCGATTCTATTAAAGTACCTGGCAATTCTGTTAAAGAAAGTATATTGGCCTCATGACCTTTTTCTTTTAATCGCTTTTTATAATAGTTGGCAACGCGCAGGGCGTTACTTCCTGGTCTATTTGTTCCTGAAATAATTGTAAGCATATATTTTTTATTGAATGAATTGGTGTAAAAAGAATAACTAAGTATTTCTTTTTTATTCCTAAACTGAGTGCAAAATTACGGCTGAATAAGCGCCTCAACAATTCCTATACTTCGGTAAAAAAGACCAATTCCACGGATGCTCTCTCCCAATTAATAAAGAGATAGTTTTAAGGATTCCTAACTTTAAAACAGGTTTCTATTTAATGGCTCCTACTGGTATTTCTTCAATTAATTTCTTATAAAAACCTCTTTAGAATATAGAAAAACACTAATGAATTAAACAATAAGTATATATACCCTTGAAAATCAGGATTTTTACATAAAATATTTATAAAAGTAAATGCTTAACTTACTTGTAGTTATATTTTAAAAGGGGGTTGTATGAAAAATGACATACAAGAATTGACGGAAGCCAGCTTCACGCCTATAGTAGAGAAGCTTTTAAAAAATATTGAAAATTACTCTTTAAAATTTAGGGAGCTTAAAAAGGTGCACCAGGACATTTTAATTCTTCTGGAAAAGAGTAGCTCCTTACCCTACCTCATGCGGATTAAGGTTTTAGGTGAATACTTAAAAATTATGGGGCACAAGTCTGGCAGCATTAAAATGTTGCATGTAGAGTTTATGAAGGACTTGGTAGAATATAACAAAAGTAAAACAGACCTAATATACCCCACTATTAATTGCAATTAGGAATATTTGCTAAAAACAGGTAATTCCTACCATTCAGTATTGGCATTTCTTCCCAATTTACGGTTTGGTTGAATTTATTTATTAACCATTTTTATCAATAGGCACCCACCCAAACTTAAAAGGATAACTATATTTACTCAGCTTACCAGAGTTGTTAGGATTTCGACGAAATAAGTTAGTGTAGTGAGATCTGCATTAGAAGATTCCTAATTTAAATTTTGTTTTTCATGTTTTCAACTTCCTTATCTATTCTTAAAACAAATATAGAAGTAGGCGGTTAAGCCTTATAAAGTACTTCATAACCGAGGTTAAAACAACTAATCTTTTACTTATAATACTGAATAAGAAAACTTTGTTAATGGCTTGGCGCTGGTGTTTAGCAAATTATAATATTACTAATTAAAAAGAAGTAAAAGCATTATATCAAACGTACTTAAAACTACATTTTACGTAAAGTTTAAATAACAATATTTAAAAGGAATTGTAAATATTCCTTTATTTGATTAAAATTTAAAGAATGGAAAATACCTTTGGAAAACCCATTATACCATCAGATGAAGAAGAGCGGTTGGCTAACCTGCATAATCTGAATATATTGGGATCTTATGATGAACATGGGCCTTTTAAACATATTGCAGCTATTGCTTCGCGTTTGTTTAATGTACCGATTGCCTTGGTTAACTTCGTGGATAAAGATTATGTCCGGACCAAAGCAGGTGTAGGCATGGACGGGGTAACGGAAGTACCCAGAGGCACCAGCCTTTGCTCCCTGGCTATCCTCAATGATAATGTAACTGCTTTTGAGGATGCTAAAGAAGAACCTTGTTTGCTGGCCAACCCTTTGGTAACCGGGGATTTTGGATTACAATTTTATGCAGCAGCACCTTTAAAAACTTCTAGTGGTTATAATATTGGAGCCGTTTGCATTATAGATAAAAAACCAAGAGAATTTTCTGCTTCTGACCAAAAAATGCTGGAAAGTTTAGCTGCTGTGGTTATGGAAGAAATTGAAAAAGATAAACAGTAGATTTAAAAAATATATTCTGTTAAACCAAGTAATTATAGCAAATAAAAGAAAGACCTCTTTATTAATAAAGAGGTCTTTCTTTTATTTGGTTTTTATTGTGTTTTAATGCGTAAAGGCAGATCCTCTAACTGCGCATAATTTAATTTCCAATTACCATCCTCTCCTTTTTTCCATAAAAGAATATAATTACCTTCTCCGGTAGCCATTGGTTCATTAGGAGCTGTAGGCAAAACATCTACCGAAAAAGTACCTCCTTCATAAGCTATTTTAGAATCGGAGCCAGTATTTAAAGAATAAGTTTTTAAATTTCGGATGGTGGGCATCGTTTCGCGCACCCATTTATCTGATACTTCAGCTTTGCCTTTATATTGGGTATTCGCTTGCAGAAACAGCACATCATCTGATAAAAAAGAGATTACTTTATCGGCATCTTTGTTATTCCAGGCACTTATAAATTGTTGATTAAGTTCAGAAATATTTACTTCTTTGTCCATTTTAGAACAAGAAGAAAATAAAACAATCACCAATAAAAAAGAAAGTAAGGTTCTCATAGATTCAGGTATCATTAGATGAATAATATAATATTAGAATATCTTAATATGGGTCTTATACGGTGTTATTAAAAACCCAAGCTAAATTAGCTTGGGTTTTTTATTAGCAGTAGTAAAAAGATTACCAGCTTTTTCTTCTGTACTCGTATTGGGAATAAGGTTTAGAAGGATCGCCAAATGATGGATTTGGCAAATAAGCAGTATTCATTACCTGTGGAATTGGATTTCCGTAGGCATCATACATAGTAGCAGGTTGAGCTGCATTATAGGCAGCATAAGCAGCAGCGGCCGGAACTGCAGCATTTACAGCTTGGGCACTTCTGGAAGACTGATTACGTTTTGCCACAGCAACTCTACTGGTAGACGCTCTTCGCTCAGCAGCTCTGGCAGCAGCAGCTCTGTTAGCAGCGGCTACCCTGGCAGCTTCTTTTCTTTTATTATCGGTATGTTTACCTATGGCATAACCGGCAGCACCACCAACTACACCCCCAACAACACCACCTACAGCACGGTTGCGTTTATGAATTACAGCACCACCCAGCGCGCCTGCACCCGCACCAATTACCGTTCCTTTTGCCTGCGGACTCCATCCCTTTCTATCCTGGGCGTACACAGCACTTGTTAATAAGATGGCTACCATTAAAACCAAACTTAAAATATAACTTACCTTTTTCATGACTGATAACTTAAAGTTAGAATAATAACATACTTGTCTATCAATTTCCAAGTACCGTGCCATTTTATACGGATGAAGAAACTACACCGATCTATACCAATCACTATATTTTTATAACTATTTAATTTTCAATACCTTATCAAATAAACTTTTTTTTTCACCATACGCAATTTTTTATTTATTAGTACCTGAAAAGGATGATTATGAGCTATAATTAGGTTTTTGTTTACCTAAAATATTCCTATAGTTTTAAAATTTTTATTCAGATTATAATTTGATTTTTAGAGCTAGATTTAAGTGATTAATAAATTGTTTAAAATCATGTCCTGGTGTTTTTCAGCATGTAAATTTTAAAATTAATTTTTAGGACTAGTTTCCTTTCTACCCCCCTATATATTAACTCTTGCTATTTATGAATAAATGGTAGCTATATTCAAAGAATAGATTCATAACATTAACTATATGAATACAGGTACCAGAAAGGCTTAGGTTAGGCTTTTACAATTAACTGTTTTTCGGGCTCCCCGTTAAATGATAAAAATAACTAACCTTACGATAATTTTAAGTTAATTAAACTTTAGATTATTTATATCTTAATTTAGAAGCCGAAAACCTGTCCTATTTAATAATGGAAAATACTTTAGAACAAAACCAAAGTCCTGAACTAGCAACCTTTGCCGGAGGATGTTTCTGGTGTATGGTAAAACCTTTTGATACCTGGCCGGGGGTAATAAAAGTAATTTCTGGCTATACGGGAGGCGATTTGCCAAATCCAACCTATGAGCAAGTCTGCTCTGAAACAACCGGCCATTACGAGGCGGTACAAATAACCTATAATCCAGCTCTTATTTCCTACCCTGAATTATTAGCTATATTCTGGCAGTCTATTGATCCTACCGATCCGGGAGGACAATTCGGTGACCGGGGAAGTTCGTACAAAACCGCTATATTTTATCATTCAGAAGAACAAAAACAACTTGCAGTGCAATCAAAAATAGAGTTAGGTAAAATAGGGCCATTTGCTGGTCATCCGATTGCCACGCCTGTTTTGCCGGCTAAACCATTTTATCCGGCCGAAGAATACCACCAAGATTATTACAAGAAAAACCCATCGCACTACAACCGGTATAGCATTGGCTCTGGCCGGGCAGGTTTCCTGGAAAGGCTCTGGCAGAAAAGCTAAAACTAGTTTTCCTTAACATGACATTCTGCCCAACAACCATTAAAGAAAACTAAAGCTTTCTTTAATGGTTGTATTTTACTGTTAATAACCTTTACAAACCCTTTTTAATATTTCTTTCCTAAACCTGCCTACCTTATTAGTTACTGCCAAAGAGTGGCATTGGATTGTATCTTCAATTAAAAATTAAGTAACTGGTTATGAAGTAAATAATTCTATGCTTTTTAATCATTTAAAAGGAAAAAATAGTAAATTTGGTTACACGCGTTACAATCTAAAGTACTATGATAAAACGCATTACTTTTTTCCTGGCTCTTTTTCTTCCTTTGGTCCTTCCTACCAAAGCTTCGCAAATCCTCATTCCTATGGATGAGACGCAGAAAAACCACCTAAAATCTTACGGCATTGCCTATTGGGTACTGCAACACCAGCAGGAAGTGGATTGGTTATTAAATTATAAAGGTGGTTCCTTCGCCTTTAAACACGCTCCTTTAATTGAAAATGAAATTGTAGCCAGAGGGATTACCTATAGTGTTTTATCGGATGCCCAATATCAGGCCATTGTTACCCAAATTAGCAATCCGGAGGTTAATATGGATGTGATGAAACTGGAAAAGGAACCTAAAATAGCCGTTTATTCCCCTAAAACAGCTTTAGCCTTCGAAGATGCCGTTACCTTGGTAATGACTTACGCCGAAATTCCTTACGATTTGGTTTTTGATGAGGAGGTATTAGATAAAAAGTTATTAAAATACGATTGGCTGCACTTGCATCATGAAGATTTTACCGGGCAATTTGGCAAAACTATGGGGCGCCGCAATTTTGCCCGCCAGCAGGCAGAGCGGGAAGAAGCAGAAAGCATCACTAAAAAATATGCCTTTTCTAAAGTTTCCCAAATGAAATTAGGTGTTGTGAAGAAAATAAAAGAATTTGTGGCCGGCGGCGGATTTATGTTTGCAATGTGCTCTGCTACCGATACCTATGATATTGCTTTATCGGCCGAAGGAGTCGATATTGTCAGTTCCCGATACGACGGTGATGACGCTGACCCACAAGCCCAAAAAAAATTGGATTACAGCAAAACATTCGCTTTCAAGGACTTTGTTGTGTTTACCGACCCGTACGAAGGAGAGTTTTCCAGTATAGATAAGCAAAGGCACGAAAGAAGTGTATACCGGGATAACGATTTCTTTCAGCTATTTACTTTCTCCGCTAAATGGGATCCCATACCTACTATGCTTACGCAGAATCATGAGAAAACCATAAAGGGTTTCATGGGTCAAACTACCGCTTTTAAACGAAACCAGATAAAGTCAGAAGTCAACATAATGGGGGAAACGAAATCAGAAAATGAAGTTAAATATATGAATGGTACTGTTGGTAAGGGTACCTTCACCTTTTATGGAGGACATGATCCGGAAGCTTACCAACCTCGCGGAGATCAAAACCCAACAGACCTTTCCTTCCACCCAAACTCTCCCGGCTATCGCTTAATTTTAAATAATATTTTATTTCCGGCAGCTAAGAAAAAAAAGCCCAAGACCTAATATATAAGAACAACACTCAATCGCCTTAGCTTTCCTAAAAATTTAAGTTGACATCATTATTTAGTACAATTATTAAGAAGTACATTAAAATTTTTACCGTTAATTACAAAGCTATTATTGAGGCTTCAAACTAGCTATTAAGCTCATAAATCCGATTAACCAAATTTTAAATTCCTTATAATTATTTTCAAATTCTTAACTCATAACTTTGGGTTATAAAAATATTTATATTTTGTAATCAATTGTTATGAGAACAAATATAATTTTAAAAAGATAATTACTTTGACACCCTTTTTAACATCGGGCTTTTTAGGTTTTAGCCAAAGTCTACTGGATCAGGAATAAAAAAAAATGTAGAACCGGTTCCCAATGCATTAGCTTACCTACAGAAGCTGGAACTGAAAAAATTTGAATACAACAAAGACAAATACAGCAAACTTAAACTTCCGGCAGGTAAACAATATGGTTTTATTACAGAAGATTTTCAGAAGGTATTGCCGGAGTTAGTTAGAACAAAATCGCAATCCATTATAATTGGCAAAAATACCTATCGGAGTGCCACCTTTAAAAATACAGATTTGAAAGGTTTGATACCGATTTTAGTAGCTGCCATTAAAGAACAGTAGGAACAAATTGATGAAATGAAACGCCAGCTTAATACTAAAGCGAAGTAAAGTTTCTAATTTAAAGCATAAACAAGGCAACTGATGTAGTTGCCTTGTTTATGCTTTAAATATTCTTCGATCAGGAAATTTGTTTTTTTAAATTAGCAATTTCCTGTTTCAATTCATCTACTTTATTTACTTCTGTTTGCAAATCACGTTTTATTTTAGTTTCCCTTTCCCGGGCATGTTGCTTATGCTCTTTGTATTCCTGGCTGATTTCTTCGTAAGACTTTATTTTTTCATCTGTAATTTGCTGACTATTCTTGTATAAATAAGCAAATACCGCTGCCAATACAATTAACCCTAAAATAACAATACAGCTTAACACTACATACAATTGTTTATTAATAGCAATACCTAAAAAAGACAGACTGGCTACATCATGTGCCGTCTTTTGAATTTGCTGTTCTTTCTGCGCATTTTCCTGCTTTAATGCTTCTAATTCATTCTCTAATGTAGCAATTCTAGTATTGGCATTCTGTAAGGCCTGCGCCGTAGATTTACCTGCTTGCCGGATTTTGCTTTCCCGTACCTTTAAAGAATCCTGAACGTTTTGCCAGAAATTATCTAATCTGGTAATCCGTACTATTTTAAAATCACGGCTTTCCGGCTGAAAAGCAGAGCGGTTTTTAATGGTATTAAATTGCTGCTGCAAGGTTTGCGGAACAGTAGGTGCACCAGAAGTACCTGGCTGCTGTGCCTTTAAAGAAAAAATCAGGATTAAGAAAAATAAAATACTTAAAGCCAATGCCTTCATAAAATTCTTATTTCTGGGGGGAGGTTCAGGTTAAATTCAGATATTTTAATATTTAATACGTTTTTTTATAAAACTTGATTTAATATGATAGACTTGATTCCACTATTTTCTTTTACAACCAATATATTAAGAATTAGCAAAGCTAATTTATTTCTTAAATATTTTTTACTTCTAAAAAGATTAAGTCCACTTATTAAAGATATAGTAACCCTTTTCAATTTTTAGCTAATTCACCTACTTATCACAAATAAATAAAACCTATGCTTTTCCGAAAGTGCGAAAATTTTTTATAAAGAAAGCGCTACCGGTGGGGTAGCGCTTTTAAACTTATTAATAACAGGTGATATCAACTTACCGTAGGATATAAATTTTCCCATAGTCCTTTTTGAAGGATTTATCAGCGGTAGTACTTGTTTTGCGGTGCTTAAATTCATCTGCGCCGGTATCCATCACTACCCGATATAAATAAACGCCATTGGCCAGTTTATCCCCATATTCATCAGTACCGTCCCAGGCATATTCACTAATATTATTACCAATTTTTAAAGGTCCAAGCTCTTCTTTCATAATTTCCCGTATTACCTTTCCCGTAATGGTCATAATCTGAATTTTCATGTTTTGCGGAATAGTACTACCAGTTAAAGTAAATACAAACCTTGTTTTACTTGAAAACGGATTAGGGTAAGGATAGAAATGCGTAACCGCTAACTCATTAATTACTTCAAATTCAATAGTGTATGGATCAAAACCAGAGGCATTGTTAGCCATATCTTTTCCTTGAACCCGTAGGGAATACTTACCATCCGGTAAATTCTTAGGAGTATATTCTAACCTGAAATCATTTTTCTCATCCGCCGGATACACTTTTATATCACTTCCGGATAAGTTAACCGGAGTATAGGATGTAGCATTAGGCAACTTTATAAACACCTCCATTTGGCTGGCATCTTTAATAAATGTAAATCTATCCTCATCCTTCAAACTCATGCTGATTATTGGGTTGGGCGAAACAATATCCCCATTCATTATGTGCTGTCCATCAAAAACAACATCCAATACCGGAGCTAAATTAGGCCCAATGGTAAAAGGCAGTTCTAAAGTATTATTGAAATAATACTGCTCCGGCTGCAGGTTAGGATTATTTGTTAAAGGGTTTACGGTTAAACGCAGGGTATACCTGCCAGCTAAACCATTAGTGGCCAGCGCAAATGGGAAAGTTACCATATCTCTTCTGTTCAAAGCCTTTATCTTTACGTCTTTGGTAAATCCATTCTGCCCAATTAAAGTAAATCTGGCCACCAGCGAGTCTTTGAAATCATACTCTGAGATATTCTGGAAAGCAAAACGTAGATCAATTTTCCCCTGTCCGGCCTTCGCCCCCAGGTTAGTGTACTTATCTACCCCAATAGTATCTGTCCGGATAATCCCTTCCGGCACACCGGTATAATGCACCATCCATTCTCTAAGCTGAGGAGGAGTTCTGTCTTCAGCATCCTCTACATCCAGGCTTAACCGTAAGTACGGATATTGTTTAGCATCAATGGCCGAAATATCCAGCACGCGGTCCGTTACCTTTTCAAATAGAACAGCTTCATTTCTACCTTCTAAATTAAGGCCAAATACTTTTAACTGGTAGGCATCATTCCCCTTGCCTGAGTTACGTACTGTATGAAAAAGCTTTTGCCAATCAGAAGCCGGACCTATTAAAGTAGATGTAATCGTTCCGCTTATTCCAGGAGCAGCAATGTCGCCGGTTAGTTCTATGGTTTGCATGCCTGCTACTACTCCGTTTTGGTCTGTAGCAGAAACTTCCTGAACCGAACCGATAGCCGCACCCTGTTGACCAATAATGGCAAAAGGACTTCCTGTAGCTAAATCATCAATTAATTTGGAGCCAATTTTTCGAAAAGCTTCCTTTAATGGAGCTGAAAAGCCGGAGAAAGGTACGTTATTTACGGAACCCAAAACTACAAAATAGCCAGCCGGAACCGCCTCCAAAAATTTCCGCAGATTCTCCTGATTTTGCGCCGAACGTAAGTCACTAAATTGGTAAAATGCTCTAGGCGTCTGTCCGCAAAGCATGCCGTTAAATTCTGCTGGCATAATAAAAGCCTCCAACGTTTTGTTGCTGAAAACTTTTATTAAAACGTTCGGATTTCCAAAACCACAGGAATTATCAAAATCCCGTACCCCATTTACAAAAATACCAAATGGCGGGAAAGCAGGACTTACCTGGCCACCACCGGTTCTGATAGAAATAGTTTTCTTAACCGATGAAAATTCCCAGGTTTTATTCTGCTCGTTCAAACTAATACTAGAACCAGTATTTTTTACCAGCTGGCCATACTCACTTTGCGACCACCCCTCCGGACTGGTTGGAATATAGCGGAATGAACTTGTTCCCCAAATGGTATCAGTACCAGCGGCAATTTCTTTAAATCTAAACCTCCAATAATATACCAAACTATCATTAGGTGCCACATTGGGTTTTAAATCAACCTGTACGGACGGATAAATACCGGCATTGACTATCCGGGTCTGCTTATCTGTACTTTTAAATGTTGGTGACGTATCTACTTCAAAATAGTAATCCCGGTTTTGCTGTAACAAATCGGTAGCCTGCCCCATCAGTTTTACTTTTTGTTTATTTACCAACGCAAATTCATGGGGCCACAATGGCCGCACACTGCTGGCCGGAAAGTTATATTGAAATACCCCTTTATTATTGACCTCGTCTAATTCATCAACTTTATTGGTGTGGTCAACAAAAACTTCGAACTGACTTAACCCAGCCCGGTTAACCGGACGGTTGACGTTTACGAATAAAGTATCCTGATTATAAACCGGAGTAGAAAATACAGAATCAATAACCATTTCATTATTTATAGTTATTGAAACAGACAATGGCTCATTTACTGCTTTACCAAAATTTCTTACTGGTATTACCACCTGAAAGCGGTCAGAGGTCGCTGTAATGGGTTCTCCTTTTGTGAAGGAACGCAAAAATACTTTATCCGCTTCAACTGCATAATCTGGCTTCGAAGGACCAACTACGGCAATAGCCGGATCACCTTGTAATAACATATACATAGCAGAAACAATGTACTCGATATCGTTCCGACTTGCTGTACGTCTGGCGGTTTCTTGTACTATTTGTCCAATGGATTTACCATAAAAGTTTGGATTAGTAAAGGCAAGATTATAAAAATTACTGGAATACACATGTAAAGGAAGGTCCGCACCAGTAGATGAATGAGCTAAAAAGTTTATGGCACCTTTTTTTGGAGTAATTATCCAATCCTCGCCAAACGTACGGGAGTTAGTACCTAAAGAAACATTTCCAGATTGACACCCATTAAGCAAGATCATGGGATATTTACCAAAGTTATTATACCCATTTACCGGGTTAGAAACATAACCAATATCAATATCGGCAACAGTTGTGGAAGAATGGCCAAAAAATGTAATCAGAGATAAGCCAGCGTTTACTTGTTTAGAAAGGTTAATAAATGTAGAAGTTTCAGTAGAACCTAATTTACTGATCGTTTGAACATTTGCACCTAAAAGAGGTCCCTCTGCAATACTTTGATAGGTTCTTATATAGTTTAAGAATTGTTGTTGTTGGGAAAATCCGGCCCCACCACTTAAGTGCATTAAATTTTTCCGCCATTCAGCATTCTCGGGTATGGTTTCGTGTTGTTTAACCTTTTCCAAGTAATTGATTATTTCCTCAGATTTATTTGCAACCAGTCGACCGGTAGGTACTCTAGGGAAAAAAGAATCTCTTTGAAAATCAGCAGTAAATATAACATCTGAAGCAGGCGACCCACCAACAGGTACTAAGTCTCTTACACTAAACCTATTCGGGTCATGGCGATAATTTACACCTCCTACATTTTGGTCTAAATCAATTCCTTTACCTATCAAAAAAAGATGCTTCGGTTGCCCCTTATCTATTAAAAAATTCATCAGCCGACGAATAGCGACTGCAGAATGGTCTCCATAATGAAATTGATCATAGACCTGATCAGCATAAAAAACCAAGGTATCATATTTCCCTCCTGCTGTTGAAGCTCTATAATCAGCATAGGCTCGTACCGGATTTGAATAATCAGAAAAGGATTTAGTTAAAGCCTTATGACTAACAATAATGAAATTAGGCTTAGTTGGGTCAAATATTTTAAAGTTTATGGGTTTGGGTGCTATGGGAACAAAAAAACGTGTAACCGGATTGAGCAAAATTTTCCTTTGGTGTCCAGCCCCTCCTCCAAAAACAAAACTTGACTTTCCTCCTTCTGTTTTACCAATTGTTCTTATTATACTTGTTTCATCTGTTATATCATAAGCTACCAGATTTCCCAAAGATGAATCAAAACTTAAGAAAGAATCTGTTGATTTAGTAGAATCTGCTAATGATATAATGGCCTGTTTGCCTGTTATAACATTTTTACGTCCATAGGTTACTTTAATGTAAGCAGGCATAATCAAATCTGCATACTCACCCTGTGCTACTATTGTATTTACTTTAACTCTCACTGTTAAAATTCCGTCAGAGTTAATATCAGAGGGCCTAAGATTAGCTTTAACTTTAGCAAACTCCCAAGCACCAAAAATAATATTTTCAGCAATTGGCCTTTCAGCACCGGAGGGAGTAACAACAGAGATTGTAATGTTGTGGTCACGCAAATATGCCCCAGAAAATCCTAATTCAATTTTAGGGTCCGGAGCATTAGGTTCAACATGTAAAAGTGAGTCTACTCTAAAAGTGGCTGGATTTGCATTAAATGCCCGATTATTAGCGAGTGCGCCAAAACCTGGACCAAAAAAACCTTCTCCTTGGCTAACCCATGGCAAATAACTTATTCCATTATAAAATCCTAAGTTATAGTTACTGGTAAATAGCACTAGTCTTGATTGGATATGGAAAGGATCTTGAGAAAGTCCAGCATTGGATAAATTTTGGTTAACCATACGCCTGCCGCCAGTATTTGAAACAGTTAAGAAATAAGCAGCAGTATCTGTATATAAACTATAATAACTATGTAATTTTTTGCTTGGATCCTTGTAAAGTTCTACATCTGTTTTCCCATCATTGCGCTCTCCATAAAATTCAATATAATCAGCATTGTCTAATTTCCCATCCTCTTCTCCACTCACAAATATAGCCTGTTCCTTACCTCTCCGAAAGATTTGGAAATTACGAGGATCAACATTAGCTAAACCCGCCTGAGAAAGGTAATTATAATCTAATCGATGAATTCCATTTTTTGCAACCTGAATTTTATAGTACTTCTGCGAATAATTTATCCACTCATTCCCATAGGTGGTTTGAGCCATGGATTGATGGCTACCTATAAAGCTCCAGATTAAAAGGAAAAATTTAAATAAATATTTAAAAGTAAAATGTTTACTCATTTTGTTGTACTATGTCTTAATTAAAAGAATACCCTAAAGAAACGATCACCGAAGATAGCCGGCCATTGCTGGAATAATTATTAGTAGGTGTGGTATCAGCTACGCGGGTTAAAGCCAAATCTAACCGAAGGCCATTGGTAGCAATACCTACGCCAAAATTTGGCTGCGTTTTCCAGGTTTGGGTTTGGTCAAAGTTTTTTATTTGCTGCATATTATTTATGCCTGCCCGAACATAAACCAAATTTTCGTAGCTAACTTCTACCCCAACATGCGGATCAACTGAGAGAGCACTGGTTTCAAACAATACATTTCGTCGACCATCAAAAGTAAAATCTAAATCGGCAGCCAGTAAGGCATTTATTTTATTGGTAAAGGTAAAATTACGGGCCACTCCAAATATTAACCGGGGCAATGTTATTTCAATGCTGTTTTTAACTAATAAAGAGTCTCCGGTTATGGCAGCTGTTTGGCTAAATTTTTCGGAATTATGGACCCAGGCATTAAAAGTGGTGGTAATATCTCTGGCCATTAAGCCAAATTGCCAATTTTGCCTTTGTAACTGGGCCCCCAAATCAACTCCAAAGCCATAGGCGTTGGCAAACTGGCCTACATTTCTATAAATGATTTTGGCGTTTCCTCCCAAACGCAGCCCTTTTATCAGTCTACTTTTACGGGCATAAGAAAGCAATAAGGCATAATCAGCTACAGAAAAAAGAGTAATGTTATCATAATTAATGTAGCCATATTCATTAATTAAATTCCGGGTATCAGCAATATCATCTACCCCGGTCCGGATTAAGGAAATGCCAATTGCACTATTGGTGTCTAAGGGCATGGCATAAGATGCATAGTCGTTTTTGACAATACCCGCAAACAGTTCCGAATGCATAATGGAAAGGTTATGTTTTTGGGAAAGATTTAAAAGTCCCGCAGGATTCCAGAAACCAGCAGTTACGTCATTGGCAATAGCCGTTTGTACATTTCCCATTCCTAAGGCCCGGCCACCTATACCTATATTCAAGAACTCATTGCTGTATTTAGGCGCACTTACCTGGGCATTTACTTGTATACAAACTACTACCATTATAATGGCCCATAGCCTGCTTATTTTAAGAAACATATAGTTTAAAGGTGTAGATATTAATCAATTAACAGTAATTAAAAAATGATTTTTATTATTAAAATACAAAGTAAACATATTTAAATCTTCAAACGGAAAATATCTGTATTGTTTGTACTTCCTTTATTTTGCCAACCTTCTGCTAACTAACCGACCGGGGTAATAGTTTCTAAAATTTTAAATAAAAAACTCTTCTTTCATATTAAACAAAAATTTATTTCTCAAGTACCTTGCTTTACATAGTACCTGCTATTATATTTGTTCATTATTTAACCACAACCAGCATGAAAGTAGAAAACACACAGGTGCAGATGCGGAAAGGAATTCTGGAATACTGCATTTTGGAGATAATCTCTCGAGGTGAAGTCTATGCTTCTGATATGCTAGATGAGTTAACGGCAGCCAAGATGATTGTTGTAGAAGGCACGCTTTACCCGTTACTAACCCGGCTAAAAAACGCAGGACTTCTTGATTATTCCTGGGTCGAATCGACCTCCGGGCCTCCCCGGAAATATTATAAGTTAACGGCTATTGGCACCGAGTTTCTGGAGCAGCTCCGGCAGACCTGGAAAGAAGTAGTAGCCTCCATTGAACACATTACCAATAATAATAAAGCATCCTAAAGCCATGAAAAAAAATATCAGCATCAACTTACAAGGCATGATTTTTCATATTGAGGAGGATGGGTATGAACAACTGAGTCAATATTTAGCAGCCATAAAAAAATATTTCTCAGCGTATGAAGGACATGAAGAAATTATTGCCGATATAGAAGCCCGAATAGCCGAAATATTCTTTACCAAACTTAATCCCAGCAAACAGGTTATTACCCGCGACGATGTGCAGGCCTTGATAACTCAAATGGGCAGCGTTAAAGACTTTCAGACGCTGGAAGAAGAACCAGAGGTGGAGTATTCTACTTTGAATTCTGCTAATCAAGGGTATAAAAGTCAGGAAGAACCTACTTCCAGGAAGATCTTCCGGGACGAGAAAAGGAAAGTTATTGCTGGGGTAGCGGCTGGCATTGCCAATTACCTGACTGTTGATCCTTTATGGACGCGGCTGGCATTTGTATTTTTAACTTTTCTTTTTGCTATTCCCGGCGGTGTTCCGGCTGCCCTTATTATATTTATATACATTGCCTGCTGGATAGCCTTTCCTAAGAGTACTGTTTTACCAGAAACTGCTACCCGTAAATTATTCCGGAACCCGGATGATAAAAAGTTAGGTGGTGTAGCAAGTGGCATGGCGCTGTACTTTGGTTTAGATGTAGCTGTAATCCGGTTAATATTTCTTATTTCAGCTTTTCTTGGCGGCGGCGGCTTATTGATCTATATCGTGTTATGGATAATTTTACCTGAAGCCACCTCTTTTACCGATCGGGCCCAGATGCAAGGCAATCCTATTACACTTTCAGGCATTGAAGAATCTCTGAAAACAAACTTGCGGATGAAAGACGAAGATGGCCGGGAAAGTACATTTGCCCGCATTATTCTCTTCCCAATAAGAATGGTAGCCCAAGTCATCCAGGTATTGGCCCGCATCCTTTCTCCGTTGGCTCATTTCCTAGTTACGTTGGTACGTATTTTAGCTGGCGTGTTACTACTATTTATGGCCGGGACCTTCATATTCGCCTTGTTTGTAATAGCCGCCACTGCCTTAAACGTTATCGATGGCTCCTCTTTTCTGGAAATGAACGATGTTCCTTTGGATATTTTTTTTAAGTCCTTTCCTAACTTTGGTATCGTATCCGGCTTTTTCACCTTACTAATTCCTTGCATCCTTTTTTTAATTCTTGGATTAGGCTTATTATTAAAAAGGTTTTTTATCCGACCTTCCGTAGGTTGGTCTATGTTGGCTATCTGGATATTAGGCTTATTTGTTTTGGTATTAGCTATTATTGATTTCCGCAACGATTTCCGGGAATTTGGAGAATTTACTGCCCAAAAAACTTTTCCGGTAGCTACTTACCAAACAGTATTATTAAAAGCACGTGATACCGGAGCTTTCCGGGATGGACGCGCCAATTTAGAAATTCAAGGGTATAATGGTAACGAAATCAGGTTATTTCAAACCTTTTCTGCCAAAGGATTAACCGAATCAGAAGCCATAAAAAATGCACAGATGGTATCTTACCGCAGCATTCAGGAAGATTCCGTTATTACTTTAGATTATAATTTTAAATTTAAACCTAATGCCATTTATCGCGACCAGGATTTATCTTTAAAATTATTATTACCAGAAAATAAAACCCTGCAGTTATCAGAGAACTTTTCCAGTATGCTTCCTGCCGAATTTTTTGATCACGAAGAATATTCGAATGAAGAGGTAGCCCAACACTTGTGGCAGGTAAAAAAAGATAAATTTATTTGCTTAGACTGCCCTCCCATAGATTCAACTTCCGAAGCCAACGAACAGCTTTCCGCTAATGAAGATTGGGATAATGATCAGACAGAGTTGGATTCGCCGTTACAGGATGATGATGAATATGGTGACAACACCCGGACTTATGATTATACTGATTTCAATAAAATCAGTGTTGGTGGTAACTACCATTTAAAAGTTAGAAGAGGATCCAATTATTCAATAAAAGTAAGAGGAGAAAAAGATGCGCTTCGCAACCTGGAAATAAATAATGATGAGGGTGTTTTAAACATTAAATCCAAGAAAAACCTGTTCCGGTTTTCTTTCGGCGATCAGGAACCCGTACTTATTACTATTTCATTACCGGAACTTTATGAAGCTGATTTATCCGGTGCTGTACGGGCCGATATTAAAGGTTTTGACACAGATGAATTTAATTTCTCTTCTTCTGGTGCCGTGCAAACTGCTTTATCGATAAAAGCCCGGCAATTAAACGTGGATACCAGTGGTGCCACTGAAACTGAAATTGCCGGCAGCGGCAACTCACTAAAAATTGATGCCTCGGGTGCCTGTCAGGTAAAAGCAAGTAAGTTTAAAGCGGAAGATGTAGAAGCAGATTTATCAGGCGCCAGTAATGCACGGGTCTATGTTACCAACAAACTGGACGCTGAAGTCTCCGGTCCGAGCCATGTAACCTACCGGGGCAACCCCCAACACGTGAACGCCGATGAATCGGGAATGGGGCGGGTTGAGAAGGAGTAATTTATATTTAACAATTAAGAATATTGTTTTATTTTAGGTTAGGAATAATAGCAGGTACATTGCTTAAGTTCCTAACCTTTTATTTATTTGGGTGATTTAATGAAAACAATAGGAGCTTCTTCAAAAAAAGCCTAGTAATAGCTGATTTGGTTTATTTAAAATATAATCAATCTTATTAACTTATAAAAAAGGCAAGGCCTTCATTATTGGCTAATATACCATTAAAGTCCTAAGAATGGGAGTAACTCAATGCACACTTCACTAACATAAATGATTTAAGGTATTTTTAATTGATAAAATAATAAAAGTAAGATAAATAGCCTAAATAATTTAGTATTAAAGACAGCTTATTTTTTAAGAAAACCCTAATTTAAATTATTTCAACTTGAATACAGACATGATTTTAAATCCGTCAACATTTATAGTATATACTTCTACCTGATATAGATAAGGCTCAGGATGACCACGATAATCAGTAAGAAAATAAGTAGCCTCCTTTAATGGCACATGTTTTAATCTTTTTCTTTGATCTTTATTCAATATTTCAAGGTTTAACCCGCCTGCTCCGCTAGATGCATTAAAATTTACAATAGCATTTGTTTCTCTTTTTAATAAAAATTCTAGTGCTTGTCTATGTGACAAACCCCAATAGTCAAGTTCGAATTTTTGTTGAATATTATTTTTATTTATCAACTCATTAAAATATACATTTTGGTATGGATGGGATTCAATCATAAATTTAAGTACCATCCCCATATTTATCGCAAAAATTCCCCAAAAGAACGGGATTAACTTTTTACCTAAATACCCCATATTATTTTTTAGATACTCATAAGTATTAACGCCCCCTTTAACTACAATGATTAAAAAAAATGGATAAATGAAATATAAATGGCGCCAACCATCATACAAAATTGCATTTATCCATATAACAGCTATAATAGGTATATAAAAAAGAGAGAACGCAAGAATGTCTTGGTTACAAACCTTATTCAAAAATATTTGTTTTATTAAAATAAAATTACCTAAAATAAAAAAGCAGGTATAAATAACAGGGGTAGAAATAAGAATCCACTCTGGGATATAATACCACGGTAAATTATTAAAAGTTAATATTTGTCCGTTAAATAAAACATGACCTATCATACCGTTTCTGTTTAACTTATTAAATATTGCTAAAAAATTATTTAACGGGCTCTCCCATAAATATGGCCAAAGTAGCCAGACAAAAAAAGTTAATAGCAAACAATATGAAGTACTAGCTAGAACAGCTTGTCTTATTGAAAAATTTCTTTTGTTTTGAATCTTTTCCAAGAAAATGAAAACAAAAGTTAGAAAGGGAAAAAGCAATGCCATGATTCGAATATCAATAGCTAAAGCAGAAGTAAAAGCATGATATACCAGATATTTAAATTTCCTGTTCTTAAAATAAATAATGAAGGTGTAACAACATAACAAACTTGCTGTTAGAAATACAATATCCTTCGAATTATAAAAAGAGTCAGCAAAGATACGGGGACTTAAAACCAATAGTGCAGTTCCGAAAAGGCAAATTTTCCAATCATAAAATTTTTCTTTAAGGATTTTGTAGAAAAGAACTACACCAATATAAAAAACAAGAAAATTAATTAGATGGCTTAAAAGAAAGGTATCACGAGTTCCTTTTACACTAAATATTTCTTTAAATAATAAACATGTAAGTTGAAAATGAGGGCTATAAATACGATCAACATATACATTTAATTGAGGAATATTGTTAATATTCTCAACCAAATTTAAACCTTTTGGATAAAAAAGCTGCAACAAATATTTTAAAGTTACTAAGCCTGTCAAACGTTCTGCTTCCTCATCAAAGGATAACCCATAATCTTTATAACAGATTAATCCTATTATAAGGAACATAATAAAAAAGGTCATTACAACAACCTTAGGAATAATACGCATGACTATATAATACTCTTTTAAAGATTTCCTATTCTAAATTCTTCCGGTACTTTTGTTTTATTACTTCCTTTAATATTAATTTACTGTTTAGTTTTTAATATTAAAGGAAGTATTAGAAGTTGATTAAAGTAAATGAACTGGCAAAAGAATAAGGGTGTAAAAGGATTTACGAAGACACTTTAGACCAATCCCTATTCCGATGGCAGTATTAAGCGAAGATAAAATAAATAGATGGATAGTCCCTTATTTAAGCAAAGGGAAAAGAGGAAGTAAATTACAGGTAGCGTCAGCGGATATACTTTAGCGGCTTAAGTTAGGAAGGAATGTCAATGGAGGGAATTAACATTAAAGAATTATTTTCCAATAAAACTATCAACTGGCAAGGGGTATATCATCATTTTAGGAAGTGGGCTAAAGATGGTAGTTTTAAAAGCCTTTGGTAAGGACTGCTTAAAAGCCAGCGTCAGTTGCTATATTTATCATGTGTGCAACTGGATGGCAGCCAAACTATTTGTAAGCATGGCGGAGATATGGGGTAACAAAGCAGAAAAGCAGCCACTATTTGTAACAGTTTGTTTTTGGCAGATAATAAATGACAGATGTTAGCGTGTAGTTTACCCGTATCAGGAGCACATCCTGATTTATTTGAAATAGAATTAATATTTAAGGAATTGTGTTTTTTGTTGAAACAAGCAGGTATCTCAACAGAAGGCTTGTTCTTAAATGCAGATGCTGGATTTGATTCCCATGTATTTAGAAACTTTTGAGCTGAAATGAAAATTAAGGCTAATACTGGTCCTAATCCTAGAAATGGAGAAGCTAAAGTTGATGTTACTTATTTTTATGAAGAATTCTTTAAAAGAAGAAATGTCATTGAGCAGGCTAATGGCTGGCTTGATAGCTTTAAAGCTTTGCTAGTCCGATTTGAAACCAAAGCTCAGCACTGGATTGCCCTCCATTTCTTAGCTTTTACTGTTCAACTTATTCACAAAATAAACAAACTTAACCTTTACTAAACATGTTCTTGATAAACTTAGTTTAAGTAAAAGTATCAAGCTCTGATATTAAATTAATTATTTTATTTACAATGATTTCTTTCTCTCTCATTATTAGAACCCGAGTTGAAGGAACAGGATACGCAAGCCCTGATTAGCAAATTTTTTTGAAAATCGCACAAAATATTATCGATGGAAAAGGATTTGTTATTACAGCTAATGCATACTGATTGGGTTCAATATAAAATATCTAAATTCAATCCCTCCCCGATAAAGGTTTTGTGCTGCTATAGCTTATTGATATTTTAATTTATCACTTTTTTGAAAAACCTATTATAATATTTTATAAGAAATAAAATCAAAGCCTAATTCAATATTTGTGTCTACTTCAGATTTAAAGTTATTAGCATTATTTTTTATTATTGCAGCAGTTATAATACTACGAGTAACTGTAGAAAGTACAGGCTACAGAGACCCGGACTCTAATGCGTTCTTAGAAGTTTCACAAAATATATTAGATGGAAAAGGCTTTTACCATTCAAAAACCCTTCCTATTCCTGAGATAAAAACCTTAGAAAACCAAACCTACTTTGCTATTTGGCCACTTGGTTACCCTATCCTTATCTCCGGGTTTGCTTATCTTCTATCCCTTCCAGTATTTTGGGCTTCAAAGGTTGTAAATATTTTTTTTTTAGGATTATGTTTATTGCTGTTTCGGAAAATGAACAGAGAATACGCCTATTTATTGACACTGATTATGTGTTCTTTTACTTTTATGGAAATATTTTCCTATACCTGGTCAGAACCCCCTTTTATTTTTTGCTTATTATGGTTCGTATACCTTTTATATAATTTCATGCAGGATGAAAACAATAATAAGTATCTAATTCTACTTTTTATAAGTTCTTTGTTATTGTTCTTTATTAGATACATAGGCGGATTTAGCTTTATAATATTAGGTTTACTTAGCACCTGGTTCCTCTTAAAAAAAAGATTTAAACCTGCTTTAAAACTTCTTTCCATAACTATCCTGCTAAGTACTATAGCCGGATTATATTTGTATAATAATTATATACAAACAGGCTACTTAACTGGTGGAGAAAGATTTTTTCCAGACAGAGAAAGCACAAGCTTGTTTGTTTATTATTTATTCGTAGGTCTTTTTAATGAGCTTTTCGTTATTCGAAATTATTATTGGGGGAATAGTAATCCAGATTTACTTTTTTGGGTTACTGCAATCTTTCAATTTTCTATTATGATTTTTATTTACTTAAGATTTATAAAGAGGGAATTAACTAAAATTTCTTCAGAAGATAATTTAAGTATTTTGTTTGGCATAATTGGTTTTATCTACCTTTTTGTATTGATTTTACTTCGTAAATACTCCCCTTTTGATCCCTTCGATTATCGCCTTTTATCGCCATTTAGTATATGTATTTACACAGCCCTTATGCTTTTTCTTATTAATCCAGTAAGATCTACAACAATTAATAAATCTTATAAATTTATTATATTATTCTTTTTTTCTTCACTCATATTGAATTTACCTAAAGTTTATTTATTTGAAGTCTTTCGAAGTCTGATACAAAATTAATGGAGAATAAGCTGGCGCTATAATTATTTATCATTAGGTATTTTACCAAAAGGTTCCAAGTAACAAACTGATAATGGAATAATGAATTTAATTCCATAGATTATAGTAGCACATAAAGGTAGCCACTCAATATATGGACGTTGTAAAACCAAGGCTAAAACTTCATTTTCAAATAAGGATAATCTCACATAAAAAATCAATAGAGTCAAATTTAATTAAATGAACATGTAATTTACCAGCAAAATAAATTTGCAAATTAGTAATACAAGAAGGAAGAAAGAGAAATAATTAATTTAAATGAAAAAGATCATTACATGTAGTTATATTTAAATGTAATACAACAAAAGAAACTTGCATTTATAAGTTAATTAATTGTTAGAATTAGTTGTACTTGGAGAAAGAGTATGTTGATTAAAGAAACAATCCCTTTTAGCCAACCATTTTATATTTTTGCTGATGTAAAATCTTCAATTCATATGAATTTTTCAATAATTTCAATACTCTAACAAATAAAAGCATGCTAGTTTACTAATCTATTTAGCTGTTAAATCTTTGAATCTATAAAATTCTAGTCCTTTTCGTTTGGCTTCTACTAATATAAATTTTAAAAAGTCTATATCTAATTCATAAGAATTGCTAGCTGGAGAACTCATTGGGATATGCCCATAAACCATT
The DNA here is from genome assembly GCF_000473365.1 of Adhaeribacter aquaticus DSM 16391. GTDB lineage: Bacteria > Bacteroidota > Bacteroidia > Cytophagales > Hymenobacteraceae > Adhaeribacter > Adhaeribacter aquaticus. The sequence continues at coordinate 3,504,103 of NZ_KI421517.1, read as the reverse complement.
AATACCTGGTTATTGTCACTAGCTCTTTTAATTGCATTTTTAATCATCTCTTTCGTTACCTTTCCATTTGTATCAATTCCTATTGCCGATAATGTACGGTCCCCATTAAAGTCATAATATATTTCATCTATTAAAGTTAAATCCTTTTCCTTATTAATAGAAGTTACACTTCTAAGCACATCAAACTTTTGCAACAACATAAAATCAGTAAACCAATACTTTGCCCCATAAGGATAAGCGAATGATTTTATGTTGAACCCAGCCTGTTTCATAGACCTGATACTTGGATTAATTTCATTCTCCAGATAATCCTTATAAGTATTATTTTTTATATAAAACTCAGACACCACATGTAAAGCTCCATGACTACCAATTTCATGTCCATCACTTTCTAGCTGCTTAAGTTTTACTATTTCAGATGCAGTTAATGAGTCAAATTGAGTTATAAAAAATGAAACTTTTGCATCATATTCATTTAATAAATTTTTTATGGCAAACCATTCATCTACAGAGCGGTCATCAAAAGAAATACAGATTCCTGAAGGGGGCAATTTTGTTTCTTTACAAGAGAAAATAAAGAAGACTAAAATGATTATTAAGCTCTTATTCATAGAAACATTAAACTATCATATCATAAATAAAAATCACAATTTTAAAAGAATAAACTTAATGTAAGTAAAAGTGTCTAGTTCTGATATTAAATTAATTATTTTATTTACAATAATTACTTACTCTCTCATTATTAGAATCTTAGTTATCGGCTCCTCTAATCATGGCCAATTAAAATTAGTTAAAACTAATAACTTTAGATGGCATGAAAAAGACCCGCCTTACCGAAACACAAATTATCAAAGCTCTCAAAGAGCATAAAGCCGGCCGCAATGCTCAGGAGTTCAGCCGGGGGTTAGACATCAGCACCTCTCGCCTTTTACAAGTGGCGCCCGCCCTATTCAGGTTTGAAGGTGAAAGAGCTAAAAAAGATGAAGGAGTTGGAGGAAGAGAAAGCCCGCATCAAATGTATGTTTTTCGAACTCTCTTTAGTCCACCGCGCGCTAAAGGATGCAGTCGAAAAAAAAGGTTTAGGACCTGATGAGAAGAAAGCTATCGTGGGATTCATCCTTACTTAGGCTTATAGGACAGTATTACTGCCCAGGAGCAGCTAGCCATACAAACTTAAAAGAACGGGATGATAATCAACTAATACAAAAGTTGCAATGGCTAGTAGAAAAGCACCCGGCTATTGGCTTCTGGTCCTGCTGCTACCGCTAAAGGCGCAGCGACTATACTTTTAATCATTAGAAAGTATACCGGTCCACACTAACCTGCAACTCAACATTAGAAAAAGGCTTTAGAGACGACAGCCAGCGCAGGTGAAGCAGGGCTTATTTACTCCCAAAAAAAGAATTAGGTATGGTCGGTAGATTTTATGAGCGATAGCTTGTGGGATGACCGTAAGTTCCGACTCTTGAATATTATAGACAATTACAACCAGTAAATACTATCCATGGAGGTGGATTTGTTTATTTTAGCCTTAGATAATCCGGGAGTTGGAATACCTGAAAAAGTTTCGGGGACTGCTCCAGATTATCCGGGTGAATAACGGGCCGGAGTTCATTAGCCACAGGTTTGAAGCCTGGTGCAAAGAAAACAGAATCCAACTCTTGTTTATCCGGCTGGGCAAGCCCATGCAGAATGTTTATGCGAATCGCTGCAACGGCAGCATCCGAAGAGAGTTGCTCAACGCTTTCGTGTTTAGAACATTGGCTGAAATCCGGCAAAAGGCGGAAGAATGGGTGTTTAATTACAATCACCACTGGCCCCATAAGGCCTATTATTTTAAAGCTCCAGCTGAATTATTTTAAAATTTGTAACCTGAAATTTATACTTTTAACTGGCCTAAACTTCGGGTGAGCTTACATTACTCAATACATCATATATATAACTTTTATTACTAACCTTTAAAAGTTATATTTATTTAAAATAAAATTGTTAGACGAATTCGTTTTCACCATTAGATGAACAACATTATTTTGAAGTTATCAATTCTTATTCCTGTTTATAACGAGAGTGCCACAATTTCTAAAATCTTAGAAAATATACAAAAAGTGGTGTTAATCAACGGAATTGAAAAAGAAATTATAATAATCAATGATTGCTCCACAGATGAAACTGAACAAGTTATTAATAACCATTTAGATTTAAATCCTACATTGAATGTTCAATATTATAAACATGAGAGAAATCAAGGTAAAGGAGCTGCTCTACGAACAGGAATTCCTAAAGCTACAGGAGAATTTTTAATTATTCAGGATGCAGATCTTGAATATGATCCTCAAGAATACAACCGTTTATTAAAGCCAGTTATCCGCGGATTTGCGGACGTAGTATACGGCTCTCGCTTTATAGGAGCTTGTCCCCATAGAACCTTTTACTTTTGGCATTCTGTCGGCAACAAACTTATCACTTCATTATCTAATTTAGTTACTAACTTAAATTTAACTGATATTGAAACCTGTTATAAACTATTTAATACAATTACTTTACAAACTATTTTATTAAGGGAGAATAGGTTTGGGTTTGAACCAGAAATAACAATAAAAATTTCAAAAATCCCTCAGATAAGAATTTATGAGGTTGGGATATCCTATTATGGCCGAACTTATGAAGAAGGGAAAAAGATAAATTGGAAGGACGGAATAAGAGCTATCTTATGCATTATTAAGTATGGAATTCTAAAAAGAACCTAATTTTATGTAAATAGCAAAATTGATAGTTTCCTTATTGGTCACTTATCACTTCAAATATTTTTATAGATTCATTTTTATAAACTTCTTTCCCTAAAACTAAAGAAAGATTGATAACCTCCTCGTTTAAATTTTGAGACATCACTACGAAATCGTATTTAACAATCCCATTATCTTCTAAATAAATTTTACAAGGCATATTTGCTGTTTTGAAATAATGATTTAAAAATAAAGCATATGGTGCATCTAATACCAATAGTTGTTTAGCATTATTCTTAAGTAACCACTGAAACGTAATTTTTCGTCCTATTTCTTTAGGATTTAATTCTGAAAGTGATTTCTCAACATAATATATTTGGTAGCTACTGTATGCCAATACTATAATACTAACAAGTAATACCTTATATTTCTCTTTTAAGCTTTTCAAAAACCAAAAAGATAGAATAACTGCTACAAAATACAAGTATATAGACTTATAGAAGAGTGACCTTTCCGGTGCAAATGTTTTGTGCAGGAACATAAGACAATAGGGGAAGAAAAAGGAGAATAAACTAGGTAAAGCAAATTTTAAGAATGAGTTCTCTTCTTTGTCTTGATATATTTTTATAGCTGACAAAATAACTATAAATATTATAAAATATTTCCCTAACCGCTCCTGCCCTAAAAGCCATCCTTCTGTATAATTAAAATACTGGGGAAAAGTAGCCCACAAGGTTTCCCATTCCATAGGCCGAACAAACTTATTATTTATTAAAGCATCTAATCCAGAAATAGCTATAACTGGAATATATAATAGAAGAGTAGCTGTACCAATAATTATTATACTTACTAATAATTTTAAACCTTCTGTTTTTCTTCTTTTTATTAAAAAATAAAAAGAAGAAATAAGAAATGTAGAACTAAATGAGTAAAGAAATGTGGGAACCGTATAAAAGCCTAATAGACTTGAAATAATAAATATAAACCAATATAGCTTGTGTTTATTTGGTTTATACATAATCCTTAGCATTGAAAAGAAATTTATAAAAGCCAAAATAGTAAGCAGAAAATATCCTCTTCCAGCAATTGAATAAAATATTCCTACTCCAGAGAAGCTGAAAATTATTATGCAAAAAGAAGCTTTTTCAAAACCAAAATATCTGGCTATAATAAAATACATTAACAACGTTCCACCCGCACTTATCAGAAACGTTGGAAAACGCATTATAAAAATTTCATTACTACTCAAGTGGGAAAAGGCAGTACTAATAAAATTACTTAAGATATGGTTATTGGGAATAGGGTAATATGCCACTACAGCCAAAGGCCCTTCTTTTACAAAACAATCAAATGAGGCAACTTCATCAGTAGTAAAGTAATAACGCTCCAAATAAAAATATCTTACTAATAAGATCAGGATGATTAAAAATATAAAATTAGCTTTGTCAGTAATATGTTGATTTCTTACAAATCTGCAAGATTTATTGATTATATTGTAAAATTGCCGCAAAATTGCACCAAGCTCCTTTCTTACCCAATTTTCAATTGTAATCCCATGAATAAAAAGCAAGGATAAAAATAAAGTTGAAACCCAAATTATACCTACAAGTAATTCATATGGTCTTCTTTCTAGTGAAATTTCAAAATGATCAAATGCAACATTTTTATATCCAACATTATTAAGTTTTAATACATCAGAATAACCTGTTAAAAGAAAAATTAAGCTAAGATATAAACAGATTAAGAATAGAATGAAAACTAAAACTGCTAGAAAATATCTAATGATAACTCTGTTAGTTTCCAAAATTGTTTTTTTTTAGCTGGCAAAATTTATAGAAGCATTTCGGATTAATTGGAGTAGCAAAACTATATCACATAGGAAATATTAAGGTTGCGACAAGCCCATTGCCCTACCTTTTTCCAACAAGAAATTATAAGCTTCCGGATATTCATTTCGAATTTCTCCTTCCAGAATAGCTTCTGTAATGGCATCTTTTAATATGCCAACTTCGCGGGAAGGTTTTAAACCAAAGGTTTCCATAATAACTTCCCCCGTTATTACAGGTTGGAAGTTTCGCAGTTTATCACTCTCCTCTACTTGCCGTAGTTTCTCCTCCACTTCGGTAAAATTCTGCAAATACCGCTTTACCCGATTATGATCCTTGGAGGTAATATCAGCCCGGCAAAGTTGCATCAGGGCATCAATATCTTCCCCTGCTTCAAATAATAATCTTCTAACCGCCGAATCTGTAACCGTTTCTTTCACCAAGGCTATAGGACGCAAATGCAACCGCACTAATTTCTGAACAAAACGCATATTTTCATTCTGTGGTAAACGCAGTTCCTGGAAAAGTTTAGGTACCATGCGGGCACCCTTATCTTCATGTCCATGAAAAGTCCACCCTACTTTTGGCGAATAGCGTTTAGTATCGGGTTTGGCAATATCATGCATAATAGCCGCCCAACGCACCCATATATCCTTGGTTACCTTGGCTACATTATCGAGCACTTGTAAGGTATGGTAAAAATTATCTTTGTGAGAATTGCCATTTATGGTTTCAATTCCTTGCAAATCAGCCATTTTGGGAAATATCTCCTGCAATAAACCGGCATGAAACAACAGCTTAAATCCATAAGAAGGTGTTTCCGACATAACGATTTTGTTTAACTCATCAATGACCCGCTCTTTAGAGATTATCTGAATTCGCTCCTTATGGGCAATTATGGCATCAAAAGTATCCGGATCTATATCAAATTGTAATTGGGTGGCAAACCGGATGGCCCGCATCATCCGCAACGGATCATCAGAAAAGGTAATACCCGGTTCTAAGGGAGTACGTATTACTTTTCGTTTAATATCCTGCATGCCTTCAAACGCATCAACCAAAGTACCGTAGTCCTCCTGATTTAAACTAATGCCTAAGGCATTTATAGTAAAATCACGGCGTTCCAGATCATCTTGTAAAGTCCCTACCTTTACATCTGGCTTACGGGAATGCCGTTGGTAAGACTCTTTTCTGGCCCCGACAAATTCAACTTCCCAATCATCAGTCCGCAGCATAGCAGTCCCAAAGTTTTTAAAAACAGTAACTTTAGGTTTTCCAGGTAAAAGTTTAGAAACTTCTTCAGCTAGTTTTATTCCATTACCGACACAAACCACATCTATATCTTTAGAGGGTCGTTTTAGCACTAAATCCCGGACAAAACCACCAATGACATAGGCCGATACGTTTAGGCTGGCTGCCGCATTGGCTACAACAGGAAAAATTTTATGGTCCGGTAACTTAATAGATTGCATTTATACTCAAATTAAAACTTGCTTATCTCATGAAAAGCAAGAAGAAAACTTTATTACTATTTATAAGAAAAATATATGTGCAAAATTGCGACTTTTATCTTAACAAAATTTTTATTTTTTATTAGTAGATAAGAAGACTAGTTAATCTTTGAATATTATTTAACTATTGAAGAAAATAATTATTAAAAATAACATATTTCTGAGGAGTAATCATATAAATTTTATGGTTACTAGGTCTTACCAGAAACTCATCTGCAATAATATCTTTACCTTCTATAAAAATTCTAATTTTATTATTTGGACTTTGGAGTTTGAAGGAAAAAGAAACGTTGACCCAATCTTTGTATATTTCAATACAATTTGATATAGCTATATCCTTTGAATCCACAATTTGGTTTAACTCATTTGTTTGTATATATTTTAAATTACCTAATGGTGATTTTGCACTAAGATTTACCCAAACTGAACAAACATATTGTTTGTTGCCACTTTTGACATTTGGAACTAATCCTTTATAAAGCTGGAGTGGACCTACTTTAGCTGTTAAAGCTCCTTCCGTAAATAAAAACTTTGTCGATTTGTTATTATTAAATCCAGAATAAATATAGCTTGAGCTTGAATCTGTTGTATAGATAACATTTGTTTTATAAAGGGAGTCTTTTCTTTCCAGGAACTCCTTGTATTCTTTCTCAATATTATTTTCTTTGAATGCAGATAATGGCAATTTATAGAGAGATAAACTATTACTTATAAAAATCAACTCCCCTTTTTGAATTAGATCTTTTTCAAAATATTGAAGATCACCCTTAACTACAATAAGCAAGATTGGTTTATCTGATGGGAAATAATCAATTAATTCCTTTTGAATAATATTGTTACTAAGGAGTTGGATTGTTTTTAATGCTACCTCTAGAGAAGTTCTTGACATCATCCCATTTATTAATGGTAAGCTTGTCTGAATGGAGGCAGCCATTGCAATTGGCATAGCTTTTAATGGTTGAAAAGTAATTTTCTCAGAACCCGCAGTAAAATATGGGAATGGTAAAATAGCCTGAAAATCTTCAGGATTATACCCATTGGTATTTAAAATTTCTTTGAACCGAATGTTTTTAAGCTCTACAAATACATCATTAAATTTATTTATTTCTGAAATTTTGATATTTTCTTTTTTCACTCCAATAAATGCATCGGCAACATTATTTTGGCGCACGAGAAAAGCTGTTTCTGCAATATTAATCTTTGCCTCTATAGCCCACCCTATTAAGATAAATACTAAAAAAAGAAGTGCTAATTTAGGATAGCCCTGAATCCTTAAGAACCTATAAAGTTGATAAAAATAAAAGGCCATATAAACTGAAAATAAATAATAGAAAATCCAGAGAAACCTAGCTAAGACTCTGAACTGCTTTAAAAATGGCAAATAATCATATAGAAATTCTAGTCCAATTTTAAATGGAAAACCTAAGGCAAAAAGAGCAATTGCAATAGCTGGGAATAGCCCCAGGCGTAAAGGAAATGGTAACACTGGCTTAAATATATTATCAACTTTTTTTTGTATCAGATATTTAAACCTATTGATAAAAGTTAAAACCAAACATAAAGTGCCTACCAGGCCAACATAGCCATAACCGTTATTTGTTAGTTTTTTAAATCCTAAAATTGGCTGCAAATAATGTGCAGTAAAAGAATTCCAAGGGTAAAAGATATCTCCAACTTCTCCTCTGAATTCTGTTAAACCCACAGGTGTTTCTGGCCTATCAATTGAAGCATCCGAAAAAAATAAAAAAGCCTTAAAAGCAATAATAGGTGCAACGGCTAGGAAAATTTGGCATGCAGTAAACTTTAAATATCTTTCAAATACTTTTTTATTAAATATTAAATGAAAAACAACCAGTAGTAAACCACTTAAATAATAGTAAGGATGAATAAATCCAATCAAGAAAAACACTAGTGTTATGGGGAGAACACTTCTAGTTCTATTGGTTTTATAAGATTTTAAAATTAATAACCATTGTAATGGTATAACCCAACAATAAGATAAGGCATAGGCCCCGTAGTAGGGCCCAAACATTACATTTTGCTGTGAAAAAAATACAATAATAACGGCTGCAATAAGGCTATACCAATTAGGTAATAAACAGGACCGCAAAATTGCATAAACAATAATACCCCCAATTAGAAATGATGTTAAAATGATATAATTAAAGATGCCTATTAAATGATCGGATATATCAAATAAATACGTATTTATTAATCGTATTGGATAAGCAAATAAAGGTTGATTATCTGTAAAAATTATATGTTCTCCAAAAGGATAATTCATTCCTGAAAATTGAAACCCTTTGTCAAATAATATATAATAAATAAAAGTGTAGTAGTTTTTAATACCATCAAAATATGGTGCAAACAAATAATCATTTGGGTAAAAGATCACCCCCCGAAACAGAAGGCAGACAATTACACTAATAGTAAGTATTAGAACTACAATTGCTTTAAGATTAATCATTTAATGAAAACAGGAAAAACTTCTTTTTGTCAGGGAACTACAACTTGTATATTAGAAGAATGTACCTATTATTTACTTCTTTGCAAAAAGGAAGAAATCACAAACTTAATAAAACTACTACCTTCAGTAAATAATATTTTTAAATCAAATTTACGAAAAGTGACTCCAGCACGCAATTTAACAGGTACTGAAGTTAATTTTATATTTGAGCCATGTGTCGCCAAAAAAATATATTCTAAATCAAAAAGGTATCTTGGAATTACGGTTTTAAGAAAAATATCACGCCCATTTCTATTAAAGCCTTTGATGCCGCATTGGGTATCATTAATAGGTAATTGGAATAATTTATTATTTATTAATTTTAATAATTTAGAAAGTACGGCCCTAAATCCAGTCATTTCTAAATAATAATTTTCATCCCTTATTCCTACCACCACATCATTTTTATCCTCTAATAAGGCATTATAAACCTGAATAAAACTCTCCTCTAAATAAGGAAAATCTACATCTGTATATATAAAGAAGTCATGATTGGCCAGTTCTACTCCTTTCCGCAAAGCATAGCCTTTACCCATGTTTTTAGGCAATGAGATATAAGTGAAATTATCAAGTGAAGCCTTCAACAAGGCTAAATCAGATGAATTAATCCCTTGACTAGATCCGTCATTAACCAGATATAAATGTAATTCTGTAAAGCTTAATAACTTCTTAAGATTATTAAGATATACTATTATCGTTTCAGCCCAATTTGGAAGTGGGTTGTAACAAGGCACAATAATATCTAACTGCCGCACTAAACTTTAAGTTGGTTAACGATTGCTTAAAGTTGGTATAAAATATTAAAAAAGCAGCACATTGAAATTTTTAAAATGCTCTATTTAATCTCTTGCGTAAGCTCTATAAGAATACCATTAGCACTTTTAGGATGCACAAAACATACTAATTTATTATCGGCTCCCGGTTTTGGTATGTCGCTTAATAATTGGAAACCTTCCTTTTTTAAGCGATCCATTTCAGTTAGAATATCCTCTACCTCAAAAGCGATGTGATGGATTCCTTCGCCATGCTTTTCTAAAAATTTAGCTACCGGACTATCCTCATCCATGGCTTCCAATAACTCGATTTTGGTTTCGCCAATTCTGAAAAAAGAGGTAGATACTTTCTCAGACTCCACAATTTCAGTCTTATAGGGCTCTTCACCCAATAATTTATAAAACAAGCCGTTAGAGGCGCTAAAATCTTTTACAGCAATCCCAATATGTTCAATTTTCTTCATTCTGGATCTTTATTTTAACCTAGATATTTTTAGTTTAATTTGGTTAATTTTGTTTCTATAGTAAAACTCATTCAAGCACCCATCTGTTTTCTAATTAAGAATAGCAGTTACTATAAAGAGACAACTATGCTTAAGTTACCTATATACTTAGATAATAATGCTACCACTCCCATTGATCCTCGCGTGCTGGAAACCATGATTCCTTACATGACGGAACACTTTGGAAATGCCGCTTCCCGGAACCACGCCTTTGGCTGGGCCGCAGAGGAGGCCGTAGATTATGCCCGCGAACAAATAGCAGCTTTAATCAACTGTAACCCAAAAGAAATAATTTTTACCTCGGGTGCTACTGAGTCGGACAACCTGGCTATTAAAGGCGTGTTCGAAATGTACGCGTCTAAAGGTAACCACATAATTACAGCCACTACAGAGCACAAAGCTGTACTAGATACTTGTAAACACCTGGAAAAGTTAGGCGGACAAGTTTCTTACTTAAAAGTAAATGAAGCGGGCCTGATTGATTTACAAGAATTAGAAGCCGCTATTACTGATAAAACCATCCTGATTTCTATTATGTATGGCAACAATGAGGTAGGTGTTATACAGCCAATACGCGAAATTTCGGCTTTAGCTAAAAAACACCGGGTGTTATTTATGACCGATGCTACCCAGGCAGTAGGTAAAATTCCGGTTGACGTAGAAGCAGATGGTATTGACCTGCTGGCTTTCAGTGCTCATAAAATGTACGGTCCTAAAGGTGTTGGTGCCTTGTATGTACGCCGAAAAAACCCTCAGGTAAAAGTTACCGCTCAAATGGATGGTGGTGGCCATGAACGGGGAATGCGTTCAGGCACTTTAAATGTGCCGGGTATTGTAGGCTTAGGCAACGCTTGTGAAATAGCCCGTCTGGAAATGGACAAAGATATGGCCCATGTATCTCGCTTACGCGACCGCTTGGAAGCTGGGTTATTAAACATTGAAGAGGCTTTTGTAAATGGGTCGCGGGTACACCGATTACCACACGTGACTAATATTTCTTTTAAATATGTGGAAGGAGAAGGTTTGATGATGGGAGTAAAAGATCTGGCGGTTTCTTCCGGATCAGCTTGTACCTCGGCGTCGCTGGAGCCATCATATGTATTAAAAGAAATAGGTTTGAGCGATGACTTAGCTCATGCTTCATTACGTTTTGGCCTAGGCCGTTTTACGACCGATGACCAGATCGATTATGCCATCACCCACGTGACTGAAGTAGTTAATAAATTACGGAACCTGTCCCCCTATGGGAAAAATTTCAATAAGGCATTATCCTAAATTCAGTAAAATGGCAGAAAAGTTCCATCTCCTTAAATAATAAAACGAAAGCGGTAGCCTTTTGTAGTTGGTGGCAGCGACTCAAGCTGATCTCACCTACCTGGCTTTATTCAGGACCTGGAACCTTTGGATTAGGAAATTGAAGACAGGGGAATAAAAATAATATTGGAGAGGAAGAGCTTTTTTATTTAGCCAGTACTGCGTTCAAATTATCAGGTAAATTAAACGGCAAAACCTTTTTTTAACAACTAATCTGCCACCCAAACCTGCGGGTGCAGCGATGATTTTTCATGTTAGAACACAAACAATATGTATAAATAAAGAAGCATTTTATAAGGCGCTTCTGTATGTTTCTAACATAAGTAAAATGAAAAATTTATTTAATAAAAAGCCCTGGCTACCAGAAGTAACCAGGGCTTTACTTTTGTTTTTATTGATTAATAAGCTCTTACTTCTTTTTTCTCCATAAAATTCATAAAAGCCCGATTTACAACTTTATTACCCCCAGGTGTTGGGTAGTTACCTGTAAAATACCAATCGCCGGTATGATTAGGGCAAGCTTTATGTAAATTTTCTATAGTCTGATAAATTACCTCAACTTCCGCATTTACTTCAGGGGCTCTTACAATTTCTGAAACCTTAGCAGAAATTTCTTCATCCGTAAATAAATCGAAAAGCTCTTGCACAAAGTTTCTACGTTTAAACTCGGCTCGGCCATCTGCAGCCCGGCACTTATCATACACCTCATCCAGTTTATGATCTAAATGACGATCTTCTAACAGCTCCAGCATGGCCCGGAAAGCAACAAACTCTTTCAATCGGGACATATCAATGCCATAGCAATCCGGGTACCGGATTTGTGGCGCAGAAGAAACAATAATTATTTTCTTAGGACCTAAACGATCCAGCATTTTAATAATACTTTTCTCTAAGGTAGTACCCCGTACAATAGAATCATCTATCATCACAATGGTATCAACTCCTTTATTGATTACCTCATAGGTAGTATCATATACGTGGGCTACCAGATCATCCCGGTTGTCGTTATCGGTAATAAAGGTCCGCATCTTGGCATCTTTAATAACCAGCTTTTCAGCCCTTGGCTTTAATGCTAAAATCCGTTCCAGCTCTTCTTCAGACTCTATTCCTTTTTGAATGGCTTTTCTGCGGTAATCCCGTAAATGATCTTCAATGCCTTTCATCATGCCTATCCAGGCAGTTTCAGCTGTATTTGGAATATAAGAAAAGACCGTATTTTTTAAATCGTAATCTACAGCCTTCAGTACCTGCTCGCAAAGCAGCTTGCCCATATTTTTGCGCTCATTATAAATCTCCGGGTCATTGCCCCTGGAAAAATAAATGCGCTCGAAACTGCAGGAGGTTTTATTTTCCTCCGGAAGAATTTCTAATTCCCGGGTTCCTCCATTTTTATTGACTATTAAAGCATGGCCAGGCGTAATTTCTTTTATTTCAGAATACTCAATGCCAAAAGCTGTTTTAATAGCAGGTTTTTCAGAAGCTACTACTACTACCTCCTCATCTATATAATAATAAGCCGGACGAATGCCGTGTGGATCACGTACTACAAATGAAGCGCCGTAACCAGTTAAACCAGCCATGGCATAACCGCCATCAAAATCCTTACAAGCCCGGCGCAAAACACGCTGCAGGTTCAGGTTTTCTTCTATTAATTGCGTGATTTGAGTATTGGTGTAATAGGATTTTTTGTAGTTTTCGAAGAGCTCTTGATTCTCTTCGTCTAAGAAATGGCCCATTTTTTCCAAAACCGTTACGGTATCGCTGGTATGGCGAGGATGCTGACCAATCTCTAACAGGGCGTTAAATAATTCATCAGCATTGGTCATATTAAAATTACCGGCAACTGCTAAACTACGGCTGCGCCAGTTATTTTCCCGAACCATTGGGTGGCAGTTATCAATACTGTTAAGACCGTGAGTTCCATAACGTAAGTGCCCCAGGTAAACATCACCCAGAAAAGGCATGTTTTTCTTTAACCACTCCGGGTCTTGTGCCTTCTCCGGAAATCTTTTCTTAAGCTTGGCTAAAGTATCACTAATCTTCCCGAAGATGTCATTAATGGCGCGGTTTTTAACTGAACGATAGCGTGAAATATATTCTGAACCGGGAGCGGCATCAATTTTAATACTGGCTACCCCTGCCCCGTCCTGACCTCGGTTGTGTTGTTTTTCCATTAACAAGTACAACTTGTTAATGCCGTACATGGCAGTACCGTATTTCTCAACATAATATTGAATGGGTTTACGCAGCCGGATGAGAGCTATACCACATTCATGTTTTATTGCATCACTCATAATTATTTTGAATAAAGAACAACCTGCTCAATTACATTAGTTAGCCAGGAAGGCTGAAAAAATATAAACAGAACGGGGAAAGCCAGTAAGGCCAATATAATATTTTCCTTCAGGAGCATAACCTTTTTTCCTTCACTTAAATTCCTTTTAAAGAAAAGGAAATAAGGAATTCGGATATAATAGAAGAAGGCAACACCTGTTAATAATAAACCACTTAGCAATAGCACTAATAAGAAGCTGTTACCAGTGGCCGCATAGTTCTGCCAAATGTTAGTAAATAATAAAAGCTTACCTGTAAAACCGGCTGTTGGAGGCAAACCCGTAAGAGATATTAAAAATATAATAGCTAAAATTCCTAGAAAAGGATAAGTTTTACCTAACCCACTTAAACCATTTAAATCGGCTACTTCCAGTTTATCTTCAAAAATCTGAACAATCAAAAAGATTCCGAAATTCATAAAGAGCAAAACAGTAAGGTAGAATAAGATAGCACTAATTGAATTATCAGCTAATGCGGCTAATGCAGCCAAAACAAAACCGGCATGGGCCACCGAAGAATAAGCCAATAAACGGCGGGCTTTTCGTTGCCAAAGCGCCGTAAAGTTTCCTATCACGAGCGTAATTAAAGCAGCTCCACCGATCAGAAGGATTAAATCGTCTTGCAGAATAGTGGCTAGATGATTACGTATTTGGATTAAAAACCGGATAATAACCACAAAACCGGCAATTTTTGGGGCGGTTGAGAAAAAAGCTACCACCGGAACCGGCGCGCCTTCATATACATCTGGCGTCCAGAAATGAAATGGTGCCGCAGCTACTTTGAACAAAAAACCGGCAAATGTTAAAAGAAAGACTGCAATAAATATTGGGCTGCTTAAACGGCTTAAGTTCTGCCAAAACAAGGTATCGGTAAAATTTAGAGATCCGCCAAAACCGTACAGGAAAGACATGCCGTATAACATGACACCGGAAGCTAAAGTACCATAAAGAATATATTTTAACCCAGACTCCATTGCATTCCGTTGCTTTTTAATAACGGCTGTAAGTAAATAGGAGGCAATAGAGACTAATTCTATGGCTACAAACAGCATCAGCAGGTTTACCGACTTAGCCATCAGGTTTAAGCCAGTTAATAATACCAGCAGGTAAGCATAGTATTCGCCTCTTCCGGAAAACTTAACTTTTAAATTTTGGTTTAACAGGGACAGGACAATAGTAAAAATACCCGCCACAGAAAACAAAAGGCCAGCATATATAGCCAGCCCATCCGAAATAAGTAACCCTACAAAAAAATGTTTTATAGAAATAGAGGCAATATTATTTAAATCATTTACCTGCACCATTATACTGGCAACAATGCCTGCAAGCGCAACAAATGGGAGCATTATTTTTACCGCTGTAGCTTTAAACAAATCAAGCCCTACCAGTAACAGGAAAAAGAAAGTCAGGATAATTTCCGGCCATAAATAGGCAAAGCCGGATTGAATGTCGGTTAAAGAATTGATTAACGATTGTGCCGGAATGTTCACAGGTACAAAGTTACAATATTCCTTATAAATGCGATTAATTAATTATTTACCTGCTACTAAAATAAACTGAACTAGCTGATTTATAGCAGGACTAATTTTATCCAGTAACAAAGACGGGAATAACCCAAATACCAACGTCAGGACCGCTAAAGGAACCAGCATTAAGTATTCTCTTCTGGTAAGATCCGGCATATTAGGGGTTTCCTGAACTTCGGGATGGACCCAAATTTTACCAAAGAACATCCGTTGTAATGCCCACAGGTAATAAGCGGCCCCCAACAATAAACCACTTGTGGCTACAATAGCCATCCAGCGCGGTAACATACCCGATACTGTAGCCGAGGCAAACGTTCCAAGTAAAACCAACAACTCCGCAATAAAGCCAGAGAAACCCGGTAAGCCCAGAGAAGCAAAAAAGGCTATTACCACTAATACCGTAAAAGCTGGCATAGTAAATGCCAGTCCCCGGAAATGCTGAATCATCCGGCTGCCGGAACGGTCGTAGATTACACCGGTTATAATAAAGAGCATTCCGGATATTAACCCATGACTGAACATCTGGTACATAGAGCCGTTAGCCCCCTCTACAGTTAAAGAAGCCAATCCAATGAGTACAAAACCCATGTGGGAGACCGATGAATAAGCAATGAGCTTTTTTAAATCAGACATTGCCAGCGCACACATAGCACCATAAATAATTGACAAAACCCCAATTCCCCCTATTAAATGAGCATAGTATGCGGCTCCCTCCGGAAACACCGGAAACACTATTCGGAATAAACCATACCCCCCTACTTTCAAAAGTAAACTCGCCAATAAAACCGAGATAGGCGTTGGTGCTTCCACGTGCGCATCGGGTAACCAGGTATGTACGGGCACTACCGGTAACTTAATGGCAAAACCTATAAATAACAGCAGAAATGCCAGTAACCGAACCGGATACCCCCAAAGCTGGATATTTGAGAATGCATGTAAAATACTGCCCGGAATAAAATTTTTCGCCTGGTACATATCCGGAATAGAAAAAGTATGTACTAGTTTATCGCTGGCAAGCGTACCTGAAACTAAGGCTGATTGCACCTGGTTTACAATGGCTGGTGTGGCACCTGATGCGTTCGTAGCCAATCCGGCGTTTACCGCCGTAGCAGCCGGATCAATAACGGAGGTGTATAATCCGATCATGACAATCAGGATTAATAAGGAACCTATCAGCGTATAAATAAAGAATTTGATAGCCGCATATTCCCTTCTTGGCCCTCCCCAAATACCGATCAGGAAGTACATGGGCAGGAGCATAAATTCAAAGAATAAATAAAAGAGGAATAAATCTAAGGCCAGGAAGCAGCCCATTACACTGGCTACCAATAATAAATAAAGAGCAAAGTATGCTTTTACATTTTTCTTAATGGTCCAGGAAGAAACTACTCCTATAACACCCATTAAGCCAGTTAGCAATACCATGCTTAAGCTAATGCCGTCTACCCCTAAAAAGTACTGGATTTGCAGGTGCCCCAGGCTTTGCAAGTTTAAGCTGATCCAGTTTAACTTTTCTACGAACTGGTAACCCTGATCTGTCGTTGCCGAAGCAGTAGGATTAAAATTAAAAAACAGCCAACAGCTTAACACCATTTGCAAAATGGTGGCAACTAAAGAAACTGATTTGATGGCTCCTTCCATCTGCTTAGGTAAAAGCAGAATAAGCAACACCGTCAGTAAAGGAATAAAAATAAGACTGCTTAAAATATAATCCATTTTTCAGATTAGGTCCACCGGAATTCAGGCAGGTGGTTCAAAACGCCAATATATATAGTATTAATAATATCAAGCCAAAAAGCGAAAAGATATAGTAAGACTGTATCTTCCCGTTCTGCATCAATCGGCCGGATTTACCAATTAAACCAGCCAGCCAGGCAATAAAATTTACCAGGCCATCTACTAGCTTCCGATCTATCCAGCCAATAACTTTAGCTAAAATTACCATCATTTTCCCAAAGGCATTTACGCTTCGGTCAATGATATCTTTATCAAAAATAGCCACTTCCTGCGAAAAGCTTAAAAAAGGTCTGATAAAGATGTTTTCGAAAAAATTATTTAAATAAAAATGCTGGTGAGCAACTTTAAGTACACCTGTTTGACCAGCAAATAATTCTTCATTTGTTTTTAGACTAGCCTTCTGATAATTTCTCCAGGCAATGAAAATACCCACCAGCGCTAAGCCTACAGAGATAATCCCGGTTAAAACATGAATGAAACTGGAGGCATGTAAATACTCCGTTATATGGTTTACCATATTGCCGGTTAAGCCCGTTGTACTGCCCAGGAGCTGTTTCAGGCTAAGCCCTTGAAAAAACCAACTACTACCCGCATCAAAAGGATTGGGAGAAAAGAAAAAGGCAATGGAAAATAAAGCTAACAATAAAACTGGCACCAGTAAAAGCCAGGAAGCTTCTTTGGTAGGTGTATGCCGGTAATCTGCTGGTTTAATTTCTAAACGGTTCTTTCCAAAGAAAATATAAAAGCAATGGCGGGCCATATAATAAGCCGTTAGTAATACCGCACTAAATCCGCCAACCGGAATTAAATAATACAGGCTATTCCCACCCATACTTTTGTAACCCGCCCAAGCCCAGGCCCCACTTAAAATAGCATCTTTGGATAAGAAGCCCGAAAATAAAGGCAGTCCTATTAATGCTGCCGTAGCCGGAATATAGGCGTAAAAGGTTAAAGGCAGGACCTTGCGTAAGCCACCCATGTTTCGTATATCCTGGGCATCTACAAATTCATCGGCCTCATAATGAGCTACGGCATGATGAACAGCATGGATTACAATACCAGCATTCAAAAATAAAGAAGCTTTGAAGAAGGCATGCGTTACAAGGTGCAATAAAGAAGCATCGTGCGCTCCTACCCCCATGCCCATTACCATATAGCCTAATTGCGAAATGGTAGAAAAAGCCAAGATTTTTTTTATATCATTCTGGCCACAAGCCGCTATGGCACCCAGCAAAGCTGTAACCGCACCTATTATGGCAATTACCAACAGGGCATCTTCGGTAAAAAATGGGAAACAGCGCGAAAGCAGGTAAACGCCGGCCGCCACCATGGTTGCGGCGTGAATTAGCGAAGAAACCGGCGTTGGACCTTCCATGGCATCTGGCAACCAAACCTGCAATGGGAATTGGGCCGACTTACCCACACAGCCACAGAAAATGCCTAAACCAGCCAAAGTTAATAAAGTATAGCTTAGCGTTTGGCCATCTGCATTTGGAAAAATAAAACCATTATTTTGAGCTATGGCTCCGCTTACCAGATCTTTTAGTATTTGCAGGTCAAAGGTGCCAAAAAAGGTATACAGCACGAAAATGCCGAAAAGGAAACCGATATCTCCTACCCGGTTAAACAAAAAGGCTTTCTTACTGGCATTAGTAGCTGAATCTTTCTCTAACCAAAAACCAATTAATAAATAAGAAGAGAAACCTACTAACTCCCAGAATATAAATAATAACAGCAAATTATCGGAAAGCACAATTCCTAACATGCTGAAGGTAAACAACCCCAGATAAGCGAAATAATGATGGTACCGCCAATCGCCGTGCATATAAATTACAGAAAACACCTGCACTAAAAGCGAAATAAACGTCACGATTACCAGCATAAGAACGCTCAGGTTATCGAGGTAGATACCAGAAGTAAAGGCAACCAGTTGGTTACCGGCACCTCCTAATTCAAACCACGGAAACCGGACATGCACCACTTCTTTCTGCCAGATATGTAGGAATAAAAACAGGGAAATTAAAAAGGAAATCCCGGTAAAAGTAATTGCTAACCAATCGCCACGACGTGGCAATTTTTTACCTCCTAAAAAAAGAATAAAAAAGGTGAATAAAGGCAACACGCCTACCACCAATGCCCAAAGTACAAGGCTATTCATTTCAGTTGGAGTAGTTATGGCGGGTATTTCCTTCAATGAATATCAAATTAGTTTTCATCCTCGTGATTAATCTGGTCCAGATTAACCGTCTGAAAATATTGGTAAACCTTTAATACAATGGCTAAAGCAATAGCTGCTTCGGCGGCGGCAATAACCATCACAAACAGGGAAAATATTTGTCCTTCCAGGAGGTGGGGCTGTTGCCGGTTAAAAGCTACTAAATTTAAGTTAGCAGCATTAAAAATCAATTCCACTCCCATTAAAACTACAATAGCATGGCGTTTGGTAATAACCGCTAAAATGCCCAGGCAAAACAAAACTGCGCCCAGCAATAAAACCAATGTTAGCGGTATAGTATTAGTCATTTTTATCTTCGGTACTAATGTAAGAAGCACCCATTAACGCAATAAGTAAAACCAGTGATACTACCTCAAATGGGAGCGCAAAATTAGTGATTAATTGAATACCAATTGCAGTAATACTACTTTTCGTGGAAACTGCACCTTCCACAGGATTTGCAGGAGCTTTGGGAAGTAAATAATCAGCTGATAAAATTAAATAAGTTAACCCGGCAAATAAGGCACTGGCCACTAACCCACCGCTTATCCGATTCACGGATTGCGATTGTACGGCCTGCCCATTTACCCGATTACTCAGCATGACGCCAAATAAAATTAACACCAACACCCCACCTACATATACCATAATTTGGGTAACAGCAACAAAATCGGCTAATAGCAATATAAAAATAGCGGCCAGAGAAAGTAAAGTTATAAGTAAAGAAAAGGCTGCGTGCAATACATTTCTGGTGTACAGCATAAAGCTGGCACCCAAAATGGCTAAGAATCCGAATAGGTAGAAAAATATGGTTACTAAATTCAATCTTCTATATTTTGATTATTTGAGTAGGTAACACTATTAAAATACAACCCGAAACTTACCACTATTTACTTCCTTGTTGTTTTGCAGCTAAAGCAGCAGCTTTGGCTGCCGCATTCTCAGCTTGTTGTTTATCGTAAAGGGCCTGCTTTTCCTTTGCCTGCTCAGGCGTTAGATCTGAGAAGTGATAAATAATATTTTTTACATCTTCCTCCGGAAAATCATACACTTTGGTCATGGTTAAGCAATCTGTAGGGCAAACTGCGGTACACAATCCACAAAAGCAGCATTTTGCCATATCAATATTAAACACACCAGCATACAAACGTTTTTTGGTACCATCTGAGGTTATACCAATATCTTCTGTAGCTTTTATGGCTTCTATCTCAATGCAATTTACCGGGCATATTTTAGCACAAAGGTCACAAACTATGCAATCATCTATTTCATTGTGCAAGCGGTAACGCCCTACATCCGGCACCGGAATAGATTCGTAAGGGTATGTTAACGTAACCAAGCCATCGGTTTGGTTAAAATAATTCTTATCATCCACATAAGTTGGTTCACGCCGTTTCGTGGCTCCCAAGAAATGCTTAAAGGTTAACTTCAGGCCACTTAGCAAGGCCGAAACAACCGAAAAAAATGAATTATTATATTTATTTGCTGTAATCTCTTTCATGTTTTAAATCATCCATAAACGCCACAAGCCAGCCAATAGAACTAACCCTAAGGTGATTGGAATAAAAATTTTCCAGCACAAGTGCATCAGTTGGTCTACCCGTAACCGGGGATAAGTCCAG
Organism: Adhaeribacter aquaticus DSM 16391; assembly: GCF_000473365.1. Classification (GTDB taxonomy): domain Bacteria; phylum Bacteroidota; class Bacteroidia; order Cytophagales; family Hymenobacteraceae; genus Adhaeribacter; species Adhaeribacter aquaticus. The sequence continues at coordinate 3,483,514 of NZ_KI421517.1, read as the reverse complement.
CGAATCCAGATTTGGGTATACAACAACACCGAAGCTTTAGATAATAACCAAAAAGCCCCCCATAGGTTTCCGGACCAGGCCCCCAGTGTACCGGTTGTCCAGTCGGCTAGTCTTACGGATCCGATATTGGGTAAAGGGGTGTTCCAGCTACCTAAAAAAAGGACAACAGATACCAGGCACACCAACACCATCATGGAATACTCGGCCAGGAAAAGCGCTGCAAAGCGAAATCCTGAATATTCGACGTGAAAACCGGCTACCAACTCCGATTCTGCTTCCGGAATATCGAAAGGTGCCCGGTTACATTCGGCCAGGGAAGAAATAAAATAAATAATAAAAGCGATGGTTAAAAAAGGCATTCGAACAATATTCCAGGTGGTAAATCCTCCCACATTAGTTACATTGATTCCTAAAGCCTTTAACCCGAATAAATAATTTACTTCTTTCTCTAAACCTGCAAACTGAGGCATTAAAATTCCTTGCTGAAAACTAATTTCCTGCAAATCCAGGGTCTGGCAAATCATGACCACACTTAAAACTGCTAAACCAGCCGGAATTTCATACGAAACAATCTGGCCTACTGAACGCATAGCGCCTAAAACGGCATATTTATTATTGGAGCCCCAGCCAGCCATAATTAGCCCGATAACATCCAGGGAAACAATAGCAAGCAGGTAAAAAATACCAATGTAGGCACCGGATGGAATAACGGAGGGGGTGACCGGAATAACGGCAAACCCGGCTAATACTGCGGCAAAAATTAAAATAGGCGCATATGCAAAAAGCTTTTTATCGGCAGCGGCTGGTATAATATCTTCTTTTTGCAGCAGCTTAGCTACGTCCATCAAGGATTGTAAAATACCATGTGGTCCTGCTTCGGTAGGTCCTAACCGATCCTGAATAAAAGCAGCAACTTTGCGTTCGGCATAGGTTACCACAATTACTATTAGTAATAAAAAGGCAATGCACAATGTTAAGGCAATCATGGCCGTCATAAACTCCTGGTACATTTGCGCGCAAAGTTACCTAATCTATTTTAGAAAACAGCTATTACGGAATAATTGTCTTTCTAAATATAGAATATCCTTTTTGCAACCTTCTTTTTACTTTTGAATTAAGGCTTGATACAAAATTTCGGCTGGATGCAAGGAAAGGCGGCCAGTACCGTCTTTGATCTGGTGCCGGCAACTGGTGCCGGCTGCCGCAATTATGGTTGTTTGTGGTTGTTGCTGCACAGCCGGGAACAATACTAACTCCCCTATTTGCATCGAAACCTCGTAATGCTCTTTCTCATAGCCAAAAGACCCAGCCATGCCACAGCAACCAGACGGAATCAATTCTACCTCATAATTTTTGGGTAACGCTAAAACCTTTTGGGTAGGGGTTACGGCATGAAAAGCTTTTTGGTAACAATGTCCGTGAACTTTTATCTGCCGTTTCTCTTGCGTAAACTGCTCTGGCGTTACAATTCCTTTTTGGGCTTCCTGCCACAAGAACTCTTCTAATAAATAAGTATTCCGGGCAATTTGCTGGGCCGCCAGTTTTAAATCAACCGAAACTAAATCCAGGTATTCATCCCGCAGGGTTAAAATAGCGGATGGTTCAATCCCTATAATTGGCGTATTATTCGGAATTGCCTCCCGGAGCAGCTGCACATTCTGGTTCGCTAACTTCTGCGCTTGCCTTACCAACCCTTTTGACAAATAGGTGCGGCCGCTTTCCATATGTTCCGGAATCTCCACTTCGTAGCCTAAAGCGGTTAATAATTTAATGGTAATTTTACCAATCTCGACATCGTTGTAATTGGTAAATTCGTCGCAGAACAAGTAAACCTTTTTACCGGGAGCAAAGGCCTGAAAATCCTTTGATCGTTGCTTGGTGAATTGCTTAAACCAGCTTCTTAAAGTAGTATTACCCACTTTAGGCAAATCTCTTTCCTGAGCAAAACCTATTATTTTTTTAGTCAGGTTACCCGTAACTCTGTTGCTGATAATAAAGTTATAAAGTTTAGGTGCAAAAGAGGCCAGTTGTTGCGATTTAGTAAAATTACCTACCATGCGTGTACGAAAAGGCACACCGTTGGCATCGTAGTAATGCTGCAGAAACTCAGCTTTCATTTTAGCAATATCCACGCTCGACGGGCATTCCGATTTGCACCCCTTGCAGCTTAAGCACAAATCCATCACATCCTTAATTTCTTCGTGGTTAAACTTATTTGGCTTATCAGAATCAGTTAAAAATTGCCGAAGAATATTAGCCCGGGCCCGGGTAGTGTCTTTTTCCTGCCGGGTTGCCATGTAACTCGGGCACATGGTACCACCCGTTACATGCGTTTTTCGGCAATCGCCGGAACCGGAACATTTCTCCGACAGCCGTAATATTCCTTCCTGTTTCGTGAAATCAAAAATGGTTTCAATTGGAATTACCTGCTGATCGGGCTGGTACCGCAACGCCTCGTTCATAGGCGGGGTATCTACAATTTTCCCCTGGTTAAAAATTCCGTTAGGATCAAAGATTTGTTTTACTTGTTTTAACAACCGATATACCTCTTCTCCCAGAACAAAACCTATGAATTCTCCGCGTAAGCGGCCATCGCCGTGCTCACCGCTTAGCGAACCGTTGTATTTTTTTACCAATACCGCTGTTTCCTTCAGAACCGTCCGAAAGAGTTCTTTTCCTGCTGAAGTCTTCAGGTTAATCATGGGTTCTATATGTAATTCGCCGGCACCAGCATGAGCATAATAAGAAGCCTGTAAATTATATTTAACCATTAATGCCTGCACATCGGCTACATAGGCGGGTAAATCTTCCGGCGAAACGGCGCAATCTTCAATTAAATTTACCGGCTGTGTATCGCCGGGCTGGTTGCGGATTAAACCCAGGCCGGCTTTCCGGACATCCCAGGCCAATTTAGCTTCTGCGCCCCGCATTACCGGGAAAGCATAACCTAGCCCTGCCGCTTTTAAATCAGAAATCAAATCTTCAGCCAGGGCCGTAACCTGTTCCTGCGAATCGGCCATAAACTCTACCATTAGTAACGCCTCCGGATCGCCCTGAATAAAAAATCGGTTGTGCTGATAAGTTGCGTGCCCTTTGGTAAAATCCATGATGAATTTATCGACTAATTCCGAAGCCATGGGTTTATGCTTTAGAATAATCAGGTTAGCCAGCAACGCATCGGTTAAGGTGTTAAAATGCGCACACACCAAGGCATCTATTTTAGGCGGCAGCGGCATAATATTTAATATAGCTTCTGTTACAAAACCTAATGTACCTTCGGAGCCGGCTAACAAATGGCACAAATTAAATTCCTGATTACCCTGCTTTACCAGCAAATCGAGGGCGTAACCTGTATTGCGGCGGGTAATATCTTCTTTAGGATAGTTTTTCTTAATAACCTCCCGGTTTTCCGGGTTTTGCAGTAATTCTTGTAGCCGCCGATAAATTTCCCCTTCCAGGTTATCCTGCTCCAGTTTCTGGATAAGTTCCGCGTATGGTAAAGCTTTAAATTCTGCCTGAGACCCATCACTTAATAAAACTTTAGCTGCAAGTAAATGCGTTCGTGTATCGCCCCACACAATGGAATGCAAACCTGAGGAATTATTGCCAATCATCCCCCCAATCATAGCCCGGCTGGCCGTAGAAGTTTCGGGACCAAACATATAACCGTAAGGTCGCAGGTAAGCATTTAAATCGTCGCGGATAACTCCTGGTTGTACCCGCACCCATCCTTCCGCCACATTAACTTCCAGTACCTGGGTAAAGTATTTAGAAATATCTACCACTACTCCCTTTCCCACCACCTGGCCAGCCAGCGAAGTACCACCTGCCCGCGGAATTAAAGTTACTTTTTGCGTTTGAGCAAATTGAATAAGTACCTTTAAATCGTCAACAATCTTAGGAATAGCAACTGCTAAGGGTTCTTCCTGATATACCGAGGCATCGGTAGCATATACCCTTTTCTGGGCCTGGTGCAGCGAAGAATGATCAAAATATAATTCCCCCTTAAATTTGTCTTGCAACCGAGATAGGGCTTGCTGAAAAGAAGCTTCTGAACTAAACAAAATAGATAGGTTTTAGTGGTTCGGATTCTACAAAGTTAATTATAAAACCTTTTCCTCTTAACTAAAAACCTTATTGGGAAATTGTGGAATTTAAATTCAAACCACCCTAATTATCTTTTTTTTTTAGAGGAGGAATGGGTTTAATTTGTAGTTAGGTTTAACTTAATAAATGCGCTAGAAATTGCGAGGTATTGGTTATAATGCCGGTTGCCCGACGATAACCTATTGCACAGCCTTCGCCGGCCCAAAAAACCCCGGTTTGGTATAAATTACCTGCACCATCTTGTGGAAATTCGCACCATTGCTGGTAAACAACAGGTTGGTTATCAAATTCACCCGGGGTCGATGTTACTGATTCGCCATTAGCCACTACCGTTACATTTTGGCCTTCCCGCCCATAAAAAGGTTTACTAATATACTTTCCTTTTAAGGGCGCAAAAGAGGTTTCTAATAACAAAGGGTTATGGGGGTAATTTTGCCAGAGCCAGGCCAGCATGCCTTTGCTTTGAAGAAGTAAGCTATAAGCAGGATTGGCTATTACCACGGTTCGGGTACGAAGCAAGTTTTCTACATCCTGAATAAATTCCGGTTCTTCCCAGGCTAATTGTTCCCAGGGTATGAGTTTATAAACAAAAGAAAACTTTTGCCATTGCTCCTCCCCTACAGGAGCCCATACTCCTCTATCTTCTCCAACCACTGTTATGGTAATCTGATCTATGGGGCAAAGGTGCACCTGGAAACCTGCTTCCTCGGCAGCCTGGGCCAGCACGGCACAATTGGTTGCATCTTCGGCACTGGCTCCAATATACGTTAATAATAAAGAAGGCTCCAGTTCCTGGTTTACATCCAGCCATTTTTCAAATTGAGTGACCAGCGCTTCGTATAAACCCGAAGCTTGCTCGGCCTCATGTTTGCCAGCGGCGGCTAAGCTAGCCCATTGCACCACGGCAGTTTCCGGAATACTGGTTGCGGTATCAGCATTGAACTCTATAAGTTTAGGTCCTTCCGGTGTCTGAGCCATATCAAAACGGCCGTATAAATGCCAATGTCGTTCATCGTTCCAGGAATGCCGGACGAGGCTCCAAAGATTTGCCGGAATGGCTAATTGCTGTAAAAAGCTATCTGGTAAATCATCCGGCACCGACGCCACCATCATTTCATATAATTCATCGGCAGCCTGTAATAAATCATCGGCCTGAGATTGCGGCAATACAACTGCTTCACCGGGTAAATAATTAGCACACTCATCTTCCAGCACCCAGTCCCAACCTAAGTTTTGCAAAGCTGAGCTAATATTACCTGCATGCGGAATAACCTTTATGTTGTTCCCGGAATTATTTTTTGCCCGAATAAGATCACTGGAGAATACTGCCATACCAATAAGAAACTGGGTTAAGAATAAAATCCGCCACTGCGTCCGGAAAACACCCCGGAGCGGCCACTAGGTGCGGTACGACGATAAGTTCCGCCATTGCCACCCGCTCCCCGGTTCATACGTTGCTGGGAAATATTGTTACGCAGCGTACTGGACCGCTGCATTACATTTGGGTTTGTGTAATACCGCGGGTTAGGCGACATCATCCGGCCGGCCATATAACCCAGGCTACTCCACATTAAAACATTCATCATGCTAAACCCATTATTATGACCGCCCTCGTTAACAGAAGCGTGTTGCTGCATCTGGCGTTGTAAAGCCTCTCCTTTTAAGGTATCAATCTTGCCATCGTAATGTCGCATTATGGCTGCCACCTCACCCGGTCCTGCTGGGCGCTCATCAGAAATGCGCCAATTATCAGGACTAATTTCCGTTAATTCGGTTATTACACCCTGGGAGTTATTTCCGCTAGACCAGTCACTGGTACTACCTTGTTCGGCCTGGTTGCCATTGTTACAAGCCGTTAAACCTAAACAAGAAGCAGTAGCCATAATCAGTACATTCCGCTTCCAGTCGCCTATTCGTAAATATTTCTTTTCCATAGCTTTGATAGTCTACAAACTCTAAATAAGGGTCTACAGCTTCAAATGAGCTTAATAATTTCTTAGAAGTTTCTACCCTTCCATTTAAACGTAATTATTAAACCCTTCATCTAAAATTGTTTTAAATATATTTTACCCTGAACTGCCAATTGTTGCCAGCAACCGCATGTTACTCCCAAAGTGGATATTGTTCCAGACTTACTTCCCGCTCAAAGAAAATTTTAGTAGAAGCTTCAAAAGACAGGGTAAAATCTGAAACGTAAAATTTATGGTCTTTAGTTAAGGCCCCAGAAGCTAAATCTTCCTTTTCCAAAAAGGCTTTTACATCTTCGGCTACAATTTGAGAAGCATCTACTATATCAACTTTCCCTTTATAATACTCTTTAATCTGGTTTTTAATAAGGGGGTAATGCGTACAAGCCAAAATTAAAGCTTCTATGTTCTGCAAATCCGGATGCGACAAATAAGCTTCAATTATACTTTCACTTATATTATTATTAAAGAACCCTTCTTCAATAATATCGGCCAGAAGCGGGGTAGCTACCGAATGCAAAGATATATTTTGGTCAAGGTCTTCTATCTTTCTTTTATATACCCCTGAGTTTACGGTTTGCCGGGTGCCTATTAAACCAATGGTTTTATTGGCATAGTGTTTTCCAATATAGTTTACGGCCGGATCAATAACATTTAAAGCCTTAGCTTTACTTCCCACATATTCTTTTACCAGATCATAAGCGGCGGCCGATGCCGAATTACAAGCTATCAAGATTACTTTACATTCTTGCTTTACCAATAAATCGCAAATTTTTATGGCATAGGCCTGAATGGCAGCCGTTGATTTATCGCCATAGGGCAAATGGGCGGTATCGCCAAAGTAAATTATCTGTTCCTGGGGTAATAGTTTGGTTATAGCCTGGGCCACCGTAAGCCCCCCTATACCGCTATCAAAAATACCAATAGGTTTATTTTGCAGATTCTTTTCTGACATCTTCTAATTCTAAAGCACAAATGTAAACGATTAAATAGCTTTGTCAGATAATTTAAAAAGTTAAAATTCTACCCTCCCAAAGCGTTTATCTAAACTTAAAATATAATTATTTTTATGCAAGCATTGTATTATGATAAATTTTAGGCCATTAACCTATAATTTTATTAATACCACCTAAAACCTTATTTTTTTTCTGGGCGTATAAACCACCAAATACAAAATATTTTTCGATCAAAATTTAAATATAGGAGATCAATAAAAATGAGATTTATATCAACCCGAGTTCATGGGGTATTAGACTACCTAATGGGCGCTTTATTAATAGCTTCACCTTGGTTATTAAACTTCGATAATGGTGGTGCAGAAACTTGGGTACCAGTTATTTTAGGTATTACCATGATTTTACAAGCCTTGATGACTAACTATGAGTTAGGAGCATTTAAGTCTATGTCTATGGCTACCCACTTACGTTTAGACTTCTTTGCTGGTTTATTCTTAGCTGCGTCACCATGGATTTTTGGTTTTAGCGATTATGTTTGGCAACCACACTTAATTTTAGGTTTAATGGAGGTTGCTGCGTCTTTAACTACTAGAAGAGTTCCAGATTTCGTACATTCTCGTAATGTTGTAAATAACCCATTGAACAACACTAGCGACAGATTTTAATTAGCAATTTTTGTTAAATAAAAAAGGCCGGATAAACCGGCCTTTTTTATTTTCAAGTTTTTTATTTAACATAACATATGCACTTGTAACCTATTTTAGTTTTTTTTGTAATGGCGCATTCAGGCTTTTTAATATATTTGTGCAATTCCATTATTCAACATTCTTTTATGTCGCCAGCCTTTATTATAAGCCTAGTAGTCGGCTATTTTTTTGTATTAATAACCATTGCTTTTATTACCAGCCGCAAAAACGACAGTACAGAGAGCTTTTTCCTGGCTAATAGAAAATCGCCTTGGTTTGTAGTGGCATTTGGCATGATTGGAACAACTCTTTCGGGAGTTACTTTTATCTCTATTCCGGGCATGGTAGCCAAAGCCCAATTTTCTTACCTCCAGTTGATTTTAGGGAACCTAGTCGGTTACCTGGTGATTGCTACCATTTTAATGCCTTTGTATTATCGCCTGAATCTGATTTCTATTTATACTTATTTAGAAGAACGATTTGGTTTCTGGTCGTACAAAACCGGAGCTGCCTTTTTTTTACTAGCCCGTACCATTGGCGCAGCTCTCCGGCTTTACTTAGTTGCTGGGGTTTTACAATTAGCCGTTTTTGATGCACTGGGTATTCCTTTTTCAGTTTCAGTACTTATAACCATTGTACTAATTTGGGTATATACTTTCCGGGGAGGGATGAAAACCATTATCTGGACTGATACTTTTCAAACGCTTGCTATGCTAGTTTGTGTTGGCGTTAGTATTGTTCTTATTTCAAAAGACCTTAATTTATCTTTTCAGGAATTGGTAAATACCATTGATACCAGTTCTTACTCTCAGGTTTTCTTTTGGGACGTTAAAGATAGCCGGTATTTTTTAAAGCAATTTTTAGCTGGTGTTTTTATTGCCATTGTAATGATGGGACTGGACCAGGATATGATGCAAAAAAACCTCAGCTGTAAAAATATAGGTGATGCGCAGAAAAATATGTTCTGGTTTAGCATTATTTTATTTATTGTTAATATCTTATTCCTCTCCCTGGGTGCGCTGTTGTATATTTTTGCCAGTACCAAAGGCATTACGTTACCAGCTAAAGGCGATGATGTTTTTCCGTTTCTGGCACTAAACCACTTTAATTCAGTAGCCGGCATTGCTTTTATTCTGGGTATTGTGGCCATTACGTATGCCAGCGCCGACTCTGCTTTAACGGCCTTAACCACTTCTTTTTGTATTGATTTTCTTAATTTCAGACAAAGGCCGGAAGAAGAACGGAAACGTTATAAGTTTTTTGTTCACATCAGCTTTTCGCTGTTGCTCATGTTGGTGATTATTGTTTTCCGAATTATTAATGATGAGAACGTGGTTACCGCCGTTTTTAAAATTGCCGGCTACACCTACGGTCCGTTGCTGGGTCTTTACTTTTTTGGTTTGTTTATTCCCCGGAATGTACGCGACAATTTGGTTCCGGTTATTGGTGTTATATCTCCTATCCTTACCTATATTATTAATATTAATTCAAAAGAATGGTTCTGGGGTTATGAATTTGGCTTTGAAGTACTGCTTCTAAATGGTTTAATAACTATCCTGGGTTTATTATTTATATCAACCAACCGGCCTAAAAAGCTGGTCGCGGTAATTTAAGCTTTTAACGAACGGAGTTAAAATTATTTATCCTTTGCCGATAGCTTAACAAACTAATCAGGATTTACTTATGTTATGAAAACAAGTAAAAGCAATCTAATAATAAAAGGATTGTGTACATTTGCATAAGTAAAGCTGCTATTGGGCAGTAATTATTAGTATTTAAGAACAGATATTCTTCCATGGCAAGACGCGGATTAGGAAGTAACCCCGAAACTGACTCAACTCAGAAAAAACCTATCAATAAAGAAAACCTACAAAAAGGACGACGCATTTTCAGCTACGTTTTTCCGTATAAATTTAAATTTATTGTTGGTTTGGTATTCCTGGCTTTATCCAGCAGTACCTTTATGGTATTCCCGGCTTTAACTGGCAAATTGGTAGATAGTGCAACCGGACAGGCTACCCAACTTATACAAGATATCAACCTGATTGCGCTTGGATTATTTGGTGTGATATTATTACAAGGTATATTCTCCTTTTTCCGGATCTACTTCTTTGCGCAGGTAAGTGAAAATGCCATTGCCGATATCCGGAGGGCCTTATATGCGAAATTTGTAGTGCTGCCCATTCCTTTTTTTGAACAGAAACGGGTGGGCGAAATTACCAGTCGGATCACTTCTGATGTTTCTCAGTTACAGGATTCTTTCTCCATAACTTTAGCGGAGCTTTTCCGGCAGGTAATTACGTTGATTGTAGGTGTTATCATTATTATGGTAACCTCTGTTAAGTTGTCCTTGTTTATGCTGGGCACTTTTCCCTTCTTGGTTTTACTGGCCTTTATCTTTGGGAAAAAAATAAAAAAATTATCTAAAGCAACCCAGGAAGAAATTGCTAAGACTAATGTAATTGTAGAGGAAACGCTGCAGGCCATAAACGTAGTAAAAACGTTTACGAACGAATTATTTGAAATAGGACGCTATAACCGTTCTTTATCAAAAGCTGTGAGTAATTCTTTACGGGCTTCTTATTTCCGGGGCGCTTTTGTTTCTTTTATTATTATTGGCTTGTTTGGTGGCATTGTTCTGGTACTATGGTATGGTGCCTCTTTGGTAGAAAGTGGCGAGTTAACCATTGGCGAACTGGTTCAATTTATAATCTATACCACGTTTATTGGTGCTTCTGTAGGAGGCCTTGGTGATATGTACGGGAAGGTACAAGCCTCTTTAGGTGCTGCTGACCGGATTCTGGAAATTCTGGATGAACCTGTTGAACCTTCTCATATGGCTTTGACTCCAGCCGATGAGAACCTGAAAATAGCTGGTAATATTCAATACCAGCATGTGGCCTTCTCCTACCCTACCCGTCAGGATATTGCTGTTTTAAAAGATATCTCCTTTCAGATAAAAGCCGGAGAAAAAGTTGCGCTGGTGGGTCCTAGCGGCGCTGGTAAATCTACAATTGTGCAACTGCTTATGAAGTTTTACGAATTAAGCGCTGGCAATATTTTAGTAGATGGCCGGAACATTAAAGACATAAACTTAACTCAATTGCGTCAGAATATTGGTATTGTGCCACAGGAAGTATTATTATTTGGCGGTACCATTCGGGAGAACATTGCTTACGGACGTCCGGAGGCTACAGAAGAACAAATTATACAAGCAGCTAAGAAAGCAAATGCCTATAATTTTATTCAAACTTTCCCAGAAGGTTTAGATACTTTGGTGGGCGAGCGAGGTATTAAACTTTCGGGTGGACAGCGGCAGCGGGTTGCCATTGCCCGGGCAATATTAAAAAACCCAGCTATCCTGATTCTGGATGAAGCTACTAGTTCCCTTGATTCTGAATCAGAAAAGCTGGTACAGTCTGCTATGGATGAATTAATGAAAGGCCGGACCAGCATTATAATTGCGCACCGGTTATCTACTATCCGGAAAGCTGATAAGATTTTTGTAATTGAAAACGGACGAATTGTTGAGGAAGGTAACCACGAGGACTTATCGCTTAATGAAAATGGTTTGTATGCCAATTTACTTAGACTTCAGTTTGAATTAAGTTAATAAAGTTAGATTTCATTGGCGGGCCTGTAACTTAATTGTTACAGGCCTTTTTTGTGTTCCTTTAATAAATTATTAGCTTTGGGCACTTTCTAATAACTAAACAATACATGTTTAACCGCCTCTGTCTTTCTCTTTTATTTATACTTTTCTCATCTCCTGTTATTATGGCCCAACAAGGTGGAAATACGCCGGCACCATCGGCCCTTTATGCCGAATTAGGAGCAAACGCTGGCCTATCTCTAAATCTGGATCAAATCTTTTACACCAATGATGGAGGCTTTAAAAGTAGTTTCAGGCTTGGGGCTGGGGTTATCCCAATTAAACTAAATGGCGTAACTTCTGTTATTCCTACAGTACCACTGGAACTTCTGGGGTTTTACGGCAAAGCCAACAAGCACTTTGAATTTGGTGGTGGCTATACCCATCATTTTTCTGGTAATCCTTCTGTTACTAATTCTTACTTAACTGGTCGTTTAGGATTTCGGTATCAAAACTTAAAGGGTGGTAATTTATTCAGGTTCAGTATTATTCCGTTGCTTTATAAAGACCACGATTCAATTGCGCCCGGGCTTACCCTATCACCTGGATTTGGCGTAAGTTATGGTAGAAGCTTTTAACCAATTTGCCGAAGTTAAAATATAAACCCTGATTTTAAATTGGTTTTTAGTAATATTGCAGAGTATAAAACAATGTTCAGTAATAATTACAGCTTTATGAAGAAAATCAGCATTAGTCTAATTCTTTCTTTGATGTTTTTGCTTTTAATGGGCAAATCAGCAATAGCTCAAATAGAAACACCAGCACCAAGTCCACAAGGAACAGTAACGCAACGAGTAGGTTTAACTGATTTTACCGTTAGATATTCCCGCCCAAGTTTAAAAGGACGTACCATGTTCGGCGAAACGTTGCCTTATGGTCAGCCTTGGAGAACTGGTGCCAACGGATCTACCGTATTATCATTTAAAGATGCCGTAACCATTGAAGGTGTTAAAGTACCTGCCGGGGAATATGCACTTTATAGCATTCCTACTGCTAATGAATGGACCATCATCCTAAATAAAAACACCAGTTTTGGAGGAAATACACACCAATATAAAGCAGAAGAAGATGTAGCTCGCTTTACTGTTAAACCAACCAAAACAGCCGTTAAAACCGAGACGCTTACCATTAATTTCACGGATGTAACTCCGGCTACGGCTAACCTGGAAATACTTTGGGAAAATACTTCAGTAAAATTTAAAATTGTTACCGAAGTAGAAAGTAAAGTAATGGCGCAAATTCAGGAGAAAGTAATAAATGGAAAAAATGTAACGCCAGATTTATATGCGGCGGCAGCTGTTTATTATTTTGATAATAATAAAGACAATAAACTGGCTTTAGATTGGATAAAAAAAGCTAATGAGAAGGACCCTAAATTCTGGAACCTGCACTCACAAGCTAAAATACAGGCCAAAAACAAAGACTACAAAGGTGCCATTGCTTCCGCTGAAAAATCAATAGCTCTAGCCAAAGAAGCTAAAAACAACGACTATGTGCGGATGAATGAAAAGCTGATAGCGGACTGGAAAAAAATGAAATAAAAAAGAAACTGGTTAAAATAAATCTATGAAAGAAAAGCCTCCTGTAAAAGGGAGGCTTTTTTATTTACCTGCTTCTCGGAGCATGTTTTAGTCGATAAATAAACATCATTACTATTAATAATACTGTTCCAAACGTGTAAACTGAATTAGCTTCAAGCATTTTAAATAAACCAGATCCGGTTAAGTCCCGGATATTACCACCAATTAGGACACAACCAACTATAATAAGCACCCGCTCCCCGACTGAAAATGTAGCGAAGTAATAAAGTAAAAAAATAACACAGGGCATCGCAAAAAGAAAGGCATTGTAACTGGTAAAAGCAAACAAGGGAATCAGGCTTATTAAAATTGCTAGCTCTGGAAAAATATTATTAGCTAATTGTTTGCCCTTTAACAAGAACCACAACATACTTAACCCAATTAAGGCAACTACTACTAACTGGTACACCCTGATAGTAGTTGGGGAAGTTAAAAGATAATGAATTGGGGTAAAACGGGCAAGAACCGAAAATATAGTATGGTTACCAGAAGCCAGTAAATCTTGTTTAGCACCTAATTCAATGGCTAATTCTTCAATCCAACTACCATACAGGTGCTCAAAACTTTTAACAGAAGGATAAAAAACAAATGGTAAAAGCCCTAGCAGCAAAAGAAATAACAAGGTCCAAATAACAGCTTTAAATTGTTTTTTAAAAATTAAGTAAGGGAAGAAAATCAGACCAAATGGTTTTAGGAATAAGCTAAAACCCAGCAAAAGACCGGTTAATCTAGATTTTCTGGCAATTATACTTTTTATAAGTAGAATATAAATTAGGAGTAAAACCAGGTTAACCTGGCCTAAATGCCATTCCCGGTGTAAATGCGCCCCAACCACTAAAAAGCTTAATAGAATTATGGCATTCGCGCCAGCGGCCTGTAGTTCTAGGGATTTTTCATTCAGGAAACAATAAAGCTGCCGAAGTCCGAGTATGGTAAATAAGGTCAGTAAGACCCAGTAAATAATTTTGGCAATGGAAAATGGGACTACTAAAAACGGAATAAAATATATACCAGCAGTAGGTGAATATTTAAATACATAATGGCCATCTTCCGCAATCCTGTAAAGGGCTTGTCCTTTTACTATTCTACTGGCGGTTTTATAATAAACTTCCAGATCATGCATCCATAACCGGCCATTAATCAGTTCTCCTACTAAAAGCACTAGACTGATAGCACAAATAAAATAAATCCAGGTATTTCGGTTTTGGAAAATGGTAAGCATGCCAAGGCGGCTTTTGGTTTAAAATAAAAATTACTGTTTAGCAGACCGGAGGAATTGGAAGAGGTATCCAAAGAAGATAACCAATAAACAGCCAATAGGATTTAACCAAAGAAAACCAATCTCTGTCCGGATATAAATGAATATTACTAAGGTTTCAGCCACTACCGCGGCCCAAAATACGGCATTGGCTTTTATGTATTTAAAATAAAAAGCCACTACAAAAATGCCTAAAATGGTACCATAAAAAATAGAACCCAGAATATTTACGGCCTGTATTAAATTATCTAATTGCGAAGCCAGGGTAGCAAATAAAATAGCTAAACAGCCCCAAACTACTGTAAAAAATTTTGACATATTGAGGTAGTGCTTATCTGAGCCGCCCTCTTTTACAGATCTTTTATACAAATCTATTAAGCTGGTAGAGGCAAGGGCATTCAATTCGGAAGCGGTGGAAGACATGGAGGCACAAAAAATAACTGCCAACAATAAGCCTATCATGCCTACCGGCATATGCTGCATCACAAAAGTTATGAAAACATAATCTGTATCCCGTGTTTCTGCTTTGGGGTTCACCTCCTTTATCAGGTCTTTTACCTGATTCCGAACTTCCTTTTCTTGCTTATTGAATCCATTTAAATTTGTCTTGGCATTAACAATGGCACCGGCATCCTCAGATTGAATACCCTTTACCAAGGCTTTTATGTGTTTTGTTTTTTGTTTGTAAATGGCATGATGCGTCTGCTCCAGCTTAACCATACGCTCTGCATAGGCCGTTTCGTATACCTTTTCTTTTTCTAGTTTATTAAAATATACCGGAGGCTGTACAAACTGGTAAAAAACAAATACCATAACTCCTATAAACAGAATAATGAATTGCATGGGTATTTTAAGCAGGCCGTTAAACAATAAACCTAACCGAATTTCGCCCATTGATTTACCAGACAAATACCGTGCAACCTGGGATTGATCGGTACCAAAATAAGACATGAATAAAAATAAACCGCCTGTTATACCTGACCAAACATTATAGCGGTCGTTCCAATCAAAAGAGAAGTTTATGAGGTTAAGTTTACCCATTTCCCCCGCCACCTGAATAGCGTCCGGAAAAGAAACATAAGGGGGTAGCAGGTTTACAACAATTATTCCTGCCATTATCATTCCACCCATCATAACGGCCATTTGCTGCTTCTGCGTAATACTTACCGCCCGGGTACCTCCTGAAACCGTGTATAAAATAACTAAAACCCCTAAAACAACATTCGTTAAGTTGATGTTCCAGCCAAGAATGGTGGACAGAATAATAGAAGGAGCATAAATGGTAATACCGGCAGCCAGCCCTCGCTGTATTAAAAATAGTAAAGCTGCTAAAATTCGGGTTTTTAAATCAAACCTACTTTCCAGAAATTCATAGGCGGTGTATACTTTTAGGCGGTAAAAAATAGGAACAAAGGAAATACAGATAATTACCATGGCAATGGGTAAGCCAAAGTAAAACTGCAAAAACCGCATACCGTCTTCGTAAGCCTGGCCCGGAGTAGATAGGAAAGTAATGGCACTGGCTTGGGTAGCCATAACCGATAAACCAATGGTCCACCACTTTTCCCTGTTATTCCCTTTTAAGAAGCCTTCTATATTCTGGGCTCCCCGGGTCCTCCAGATACCATAAACGGTAATAAAAAGAATGGTTCCTAACAGGACCGACCAATCTAATATACTCATGCAAAGTACCGGGTTATGGCGTAAAACAGGATAATCTGAAAAAGTAGCGCACCTATTACAAGCCAGTACATTCCTTTCCAGGATTTAAAAAAAAGAGGTTTATCTATATCTTCCTGTTCGTTTTCCTGCATTCAATTATTTTTTACCTAACGAAATAAAGTTGGTGAAAAGCCGGTAAGCCCCCGGTACTCCTGCCGGCAATTGCCGGAAGAAAGCATAACCGGTATACACAAAATACCCCTTTCCGTACTTAGTAACGAGCAAACCCCCATCCAAAGGTGGGCTACCCGGATCATTCGATGATATTATTGTTTCATACTGGGGATCCCACTGATTGGTAAAATATAAGCCTCTTTCCTGCACCCATCCTTTAAAATCAGCTTCGGTAATTTTATTAGGGAAATTAAGCACCGGATGCTCTGGTTTCAGGAACCGGATAGGAGCTTCTTCTACCGTAACCCGATCTGCGGTAACTTTAAAAGGATAGGGACCTAATTGATCCGTAACCAGCCGGGTATTTACATTATACTGCACGATAAGGGTTCCCCCATCTTTCACATAATCCAGCAAAGTGGTTTGAGCAAACCGTAACCGATCGTTGGTATTATAAGCCCTTACGCCCACTACTACGGCATCAAATTTCTTTAGGCTATTGGCATTTAAATCAGCATCTTTCAGCAAGGTAATGTTATAACCTACCTGGCTTAAGGTAGCTGGTACTTCGTCGCCGGCTCCCATCAGATACCCAATGTCATTTCCTTTAATTTTCAGATCCAGACGGGTTACTTTAGCGGTTGCTTCCGGGAATAATAATTGGGAAGGAATATGGTTATAATTAATTGGTACCAAGCTATTATCAAACGTCTTGCCATTTAAAGTAGCTACTGCTTTAAGGGTGCCTTCACTTTGATTTTTACTCGGGAATACTTTAAAAACTAAGGTTTGCTCCTGATCTTTTTGTTTTAAAGTTACCGGCAGCGACGCTGGTTCGGCGCGCCAGCCGGCAGGCACCTGTAATGCCACTGTTCCGGCTATATTCTCACTTCCCGCTCTTATGGTTAAGGCCACCGGTTTAGGCTGATCATCGGCAAAAACAAATACTTTATCTACAATATTTAAATAAACGGGTGGCGTAACTGCAAAAGGTTTATAAATTTCACCTTCTACCGGATCTACCCGCTTGTACATAACCGGCACAGTATAGGAGAAGGGAATATTATTAATTAATAATGTATAAGTAGCTGTTAAAGCGGGTGGATTTTCTGGTAAACCTATCAGGTATTGGTCAGGTACTGCAAACATACCTAATGTACCTGGCTCCCGTAACCAATAAGGCTGTGAATAAGGCATGGTGGCGGGCAAGGTAATGGTAGCTTTTGCCGTGGCCAATTCTTTTTCTAGTTTCTGATTTACGGAAACTGCCTGGCCATTAGGTTCGAAAACAACTTGCTGCAAAGTAACCGGTACAGTTGAACGATTAACGGCAATGGCATTTAAATTAACTGTTTCGCCAGGGCTGGCCGTTGGCTGTACCACGGTAGCTTCTATAAATAAACCAGCACTTGCTTTTATTACTTCACTTAGCTCCGCTAATTTTAACGTTTTGAAAGGATCATCAGGCAATTTGTCCAATGCTGCTTTTATTTGTAATAAAGCAGGCACACTGGCAGATGGATTGGCTGGGTTAAAATCCTGAATGGCCTTCTGCACTAACTTACCTACAGCCTCGCCTCCTTTTATACGGGTCCAAGACAGATTTACACCTTCAAATAAATCTTTCTCTGCTCTTGCACCTTTTGTATGCTCTAAATAGTCAATAACTTGGTTATAGTTAGCACCGCTACCAAAGCCCTGGCTCTTGTGCATGCTCCGGCTAGTGGCCGCAATTTCTGTATAAGATCTGCCCAATAAAGGATTAAAAGTGCTGACGTCAACTGCTATTTTTCCGGTAGGATCAAACTGGCGGCCTGAACCGTAAAAAAAAGAAGAAGTATTCCACAGTAAACGTTTTGGTTGCCAAACCTGCACGTATTTTAGTTGTTCCGGAAACTTTTTTGGATCGCCGGCAGCCTCAAAAGCTTCCGATGCTAGAATAGCCGAGGTAGTATGGTGGCCATGGGTGCCACCGGGCACCGGCGAGAAACGGGTAATCATAACGTCTGGTCTGAATTTCCGAATGGTCCAGACCATATCGGCCAGCACCTGCTCTTTGTTCCAGATATTAAGTGTTTCCTGGTAATCTTTTGAAAACCCAAAATCATTGGCCCGGGAAAAGAATTGCTTTCCTCCGTCTAAACGGCGAGCCTGGAGCAACTCATGGGTTCTGATAAGTCCAAGCCTTTCTCTTATTTCCGGACCAATCAGGTTTTGGCCTCCGTCTCCCCGGGTTAAAGATAAATAGCCAGTGTTCACTAATTTTTCATTAGCGAGCCAGGCAATCATAGCCGTATTTTCATCATCGGGGTGAGCCGCAACATATAAGGCCGAGCCTAATACATTTAACTTTTTTAAATTCAGTAATATTTCAGCTGAATCCGGTTTTTTAGGAGCTTGGGCATTGGTATTAAAAACTGCCATAAATGCCCATAAGAAAAGAACCCGCTTTCTTACCAAGTTTACTAGATATTGCATAAAAATGCTAAAGGCTATAATGAATTGAAATTAAGGAGCTATGTATTCTCCTTAGAGAGCTTTTGTAGGAGCTAAATTAGACAATAATTTTAGTTTTCTTCCAACTATATAGTCAAACTTTTTGGTTACTGGTTCCATTAATCAAATCTTGTTATCCTTTCCTATTGGATAAGGTAAGAAGGAATTGCAATTACCTAAAAGTAAAAAACCACCAGCTAATTTATAACTGGTGGTTTTTATAAGTAATGCTCCTTTTATATTAAAAAGGAATAATAACCTTTACACTCATATTGCGGCCCATGTTGTAAATACCGTAACGGCCATTTGGTGAAACCTGATAATATTCAAAATATTTCAGACGGTTTAAGTGCGATTGGTAGGCCACATCAAATACGTTATTTACCTGTAAGAAAAGTTGCGCCATTGTTCTGCCAGATTTCTGTTTGATGTTACCACCAAAACCAGTATTAATCAAGGTATAACCGGCTGTTGGTGTTTCAGTATTATCTACCGCATAAATTCTATCCTGTCTGGCATAAGAATCCAGCTCAACCCGTGCATAAAGACCAGTGAACATACCAACAGATTTACGTAACGTTCCTCTTAATTCTGACCGGAAGTGTAATGGCAGAATAAATGGCAGGTATTTAGCATCATCGCCATACAGTCTGGATAATTCTTCATTTTTATTGATTCCGTTAACATAGGCAAGGCTGTTGTTAAAAGCTAACCATTTTAACTTTTCTGGATGTAAATTCAGCGTTACCTCACCACCGTATAACTGCGCTTTAGACTGCTGATACTGATAAGTCATGTTACCCTCACTATCCAAAACCGGATTCCCGCTGGCATCGCTTACTCTCGATTGAAAGATATAGTTTGAAATGCGGTTATCAAATAATTCTATGCTGATATCCAGGTTTTTCAGGTAAGCCAGGAAGCTAATATCTTTTTGCAAGTTAAACTCCGGCACAAATTCCCGGTTTCCTAAGTATCTAATACGAGCTCCTGGATCAAGTCCATTTGCGCCCACTTCATTAATGTTTGGAGACCTGTAACCGCGGGCTACATTTGCTTTAAATAATAACCGCTCCGTTAAATTATAAGTACCGCCTACGCTTCCGGAAACACCGTGGTACTGATTTGTGAAGCCTGGAAACTGGTTATAAGCGCCCGGGGTATCATCGTCTACTTTTCGGCCAAAATCAGCATCATTGGTACTGGTAAAAAAGTTATTCCAGGTCAGGTGACGGGTATCATATCTTACCCCTCCAGAAATATCAACTTTGCCAAAAGATCTTTTCGTAAATACAAATGTTCCGATATCAAACAAATTATAATCCGGAATTGGATAATCTGTAGCTAATCCACTTCTGTTTCTTTGGTACATACCATTTACACCTATGGTAGTTTCAAGGGCATTCCAGGTTGGCATGTTGTACCGGAAATCATAATTTACAGTATTCAATTTTAAATTCAATGCTGCTTCATTCGGATCTACTGCCGATAAAAATTCCCGGCGGTAACTTTGCTGAAATCCTAAAGTAGCATTAAGGTTTCCCTGTCCAATTATATATTGGTTATGGGTATATACCCGGAAATGCTGAATCCGCTGGTGTAAATCGCCAACTTTATAGGATTTAAATCTTTCTTCCGGAACAAAAGGTCGGTTTTTGATATCGTCCTGGGCACCATCATAAATTGGATAAGTAAATTTACGGGTTAAAGAATCGCGGCTACCATCCGGTATTTCCTGAAAATTATTATATAGGGTAGCAGAAACCTGAGAAAATCCCCAATTCTTATCTACCCGGGCGGTACCAGATAAATTATATTCCCGAAAACCGGTGCTGTAAACATAACCATCAACCGAATTCCGGTAATCATGTGCTCTTTTTTGCGATCCGCGCAAATAATAACGCCAGCCATTTTTAGAATATGAAGTACCTAAAGAGGTAGCAAACATACCGTTATTGCTGTGGTAGTCAGCCAGGAAGTCACCTTTTGGCACCCCATCAACCCCTTTAGGAACCGCTGGTATCATGTTAATTACACCCGCTAATGCATCTGAACCATAGGTTAAACTAGAAGGTCCTTTTACTACTTCTGCTCTTTCAATTCCGTATTGGTCAACTTCTGTTCCGTGCTCATCGCCCCACTGCTGGCCTTCCTGACGGATACCATCGTACATATTAAGTACCCGGTTGTAGCCTAAGCCCCGAATAAATGGTTTGGAAATATTGGGACCGGTGCTGGTAGCACTAACACCAGGAACACCTTTTACAATAGCATCAATAATATTACTGTTAACATTAATATCAATTTCTTTTTTAGAAATAGTAGCAATCGGAACCGGGCTTTTCTTCACTTCAGTTGCTCTGGAAACGCCAGTTACTACTACTTCGTCCAGTTTAGAAGTTATCTCCTGTAACACAATATTTACAGTAGCCACACCACCAGGAGTTACGGTAACCGGTACTTGCTGCGATTGGAAACCTACACTGGAAGCACCAAGCTGATGAACACCAGCCGGCACATTTTTAATCTCAAAAACGCCAATATCACTGGATGTTGCTCCCATCTGAGTACCTACCACTCCAATTGAAGCATAAGGAAGCGGCTCTCCGTTTGCAGTAATTTTACCTTTAATTGTACCTGTTTGGGCAAATGCACTACAAGCACTAAAAAGAAATAAAAAGAAAACAATAAAATGTAATAAGAAGCGTTGTCGTAATAACATAAAATAAATAATGTTTAATTATTTGGCGGATTGGAATTGCAATTTGCTATTAAATACGCAACTTCAATGTTAGGAGGGCGTTAAAAAAATATTAGAATTTCATTAGAATTTTCAAATTCAACTAAAAAGACTACTTCACCTTTTGTATTCTTTTGAAAATTCAAAAAATAGAACTACCCTAATCTTTTTAAGATTTTTCAATCATTTTCCTTCTCCGGGAGGTGCAGTCAAACTATAGCACTATAATAAATCAACGCTAATTTTTATTTTTTATCATTAGAGTAGCCTTATAATTTTATTAGAAATCCATTAGAACCTGTTGATCTTTATAACTGTGGGAGCTCCATCTCAAATGTAGTACCCTTGTTAATTTCTGATATTACTGAAATTCGACCATTATGAAGGTTAATGATTTTCTCAGTAAGAGATAATCCAATCCCATGTCCGTCAGAATAGCTTTTATTGTTACCCCTGAAAAACGGGATAAAAATATTATTCAGATCAGTCGGCGATATACCTATACCATTATCAATAAATTTTAGAATGATTTTGTTATCAGCAAACGAAATAACAATTTGACATTGCTTATCAGCAGAGAACTTACAGGCGTTCTCCATTAAATTTACAAATGCTACTTTTAACAGGTATTCATTCCCTCTAACTGAAATATCCCGGTCATGCTCAAATTCTTTTTCGAAATGAATATTGATGTTGCAGTTATTATGTAGCTTTTGCAACTGCTCCTGGGCATCTAATAATAACTCATCTATTCGGAATTCTTTAAATGATATTTTGGCAGGATCGTAGCTGGCCTTAGCTAAATCTAATAAACTACTGGAAAGTTTGGCCAATTTGCGTGCATCCGAAAGGGAGTCGTTTATTACCTTTTTATATTCAGCTATACTGCGCTCTTTATTCTCGGAAAGTTCTAATTCCGTAATAATGGCCGCCAGCGGAGTTCTTATTTCGTGGGCTATGTTAGAAACGAATTCTTTATAAGCATCAAATGATTTTTCTAACCGGTTGAGCATTTGGTTGAAGGTGATAGCCAGTTCAGAAATTTCGTCTTTCCCGCTTCCTTCATTTACCCGTAAATCTAAATTAGTGGCGGTTATTTCTTCTACCCGATCCACCATTTCTGTTACGGGTCTGAGAGCTTGCTTGGCAAAATACCGTCCGCAGGCAATAACCAGTATCATAGATAAGCAAAAAGTAATAATTAGGGTATAAATTAAATTTTCCAGCTTTTCAAAACCAAATTCATCGTAGGCCACTGCCGTAACTACATAAGTTTTGCCTTCATTTACGATGGTAAAACCTATAGCCTGGTGCCGGTTTATTACAAACCGAATTTCTTTTTTCCTGATAATTTCATTAATTAATTCCTGACTCTCTACAATAAAATCTTCATCGGCAGCATCATGGTAAATCAGGTTAAAGTTAGAGTCGAAAACACCTATTTCTTCACTAATCTCATAACTGGAAGCACTTTTATAAATAAGTTGCAAAACCTCTGGCTTTACCTTAGTCACTAGCAATAAATTTACCTTTGTAATAGCCTGCCGTTTCAGCTGTTTAAAAAAATCGTCTTGCCGGTCCTTTTCATAGGAAACAAAAATAGTAATCGCAAATAAGAATAATATCCCGGCGAAAATGAGGGAGAATAATAAGGTTAATTTATTACGGATAGACATTATTCTGCTTTCAGAATGAAACCCATTCCTGGCTTAGTATGAATGAGTTTTACCGGATAGTCTTTATCTACCTTTTTCCGGACATAATTAATGTACACATCTATAAAATTTGTACCAGTGTCAAAAGTTGTATCCCATACTTTCTCCGCTATTTCGATGCGCGAAAGTACCCGTCCACAATTTTTCATCATGTACTCCAGTAGCTTAAATTCTTTGGGAGTTAAATTTATTTCTGTTTTATTGCGGGTAACTACTTTGGTACGTAGATTCATTTCCAGATCAGCCACCTTTAAAATAGTAGTACCGTTATTTCCCTGACCTGTATTCCTTTTCATTAAAGCTCTAATCCGGACATGCAGCTCCCTAAAATCAAAAGGCTTTACCAGGTAATCATCCGCGCCAGCATCAAACCCTTCTACTTTGTCGTCTGTCCGACCCAGAGCGGTTAGCATAATAATGGGAATATCCGGTTTTACCGAACGTATCTCTTTACATAAATCTATCCCGTTTATTTTAGGAAGGATAATATCTGTTATTATCAATTGGTAATCCTTATTAATGGCCAACTTCCGGCCGATTTCGCCATCATAGGCAATTTCTGCAGCATATCCCTGTTCCTCTAAACCCCTTTGAATAAGTTCAGCCACGCGTTGGTCATCTTCAATGATAAGGATATTCATGTTAGACAAATAAAAAAATACTAGAATCTTAAATTATTTCGATACTTCTAAAGTTTTGGGCTAAGAAGATAATTATTGTAAAGGGACGCCGGTGCGTAAAACTTAAAATTTTGTTTAAAAATAAGCTACCCTCAATAGCTTTTCAAGCAATACAGGTAATTATTTTCCTATTATTTATAATAAAATAAAAAACCTACTTCATTTGGAGTAGGTTTTTTATTTTAAATCCCAGGTTCTATACTTATTTGTTTTTCCGGATGTAAATATTACCGTTAAAGTTCTTGAAAAGCAATTCAGGTCCACCACCGTTTATTTTGCCATATAGCCACTTATCCGTCATTATTCTTCGGCCATTTCGGTCAAACTCTTCCTTACTGGCTGGTTTATTTACCGGCATATCAAAATCCGTATAAATATCACCGTTATCAGTTTTTAGTTTGGCATTAAACTGAGCATTTGCCGGTAAGCTTACATCTATTTTGCCATTAAGGCTGCTAAAGGCCATTGGCACATTAGCCGCTACTCGTCTGAAATTAGCAATTATGTTACCATTTATGGTAGAAGCTGAAGCTGTTCCGGCTATATTACTCATTCTAATATTGCCATTAATGTTATTCAAACCTAATTCACCTTCCAGATCTTCTACTAAAATATCGCCACCATTTATAGTTTTTAATTTAACTGAAAAATTAGCTGGTACTTTTATATCCAAATCAACGGCTCTGGCAGGCCCTGTTCTTATGGTAACGACATTGTTATCTTCCATTACTTCTAAACCAGAAATTTGCGGCAACCTTCTTAACCCTTCTGCTTCCTCTCTTACGGGTGGCCGGTGGGGTTCGCCGCGGGTAGCATAATTTATTTCAACCTCCTTGCCCTTATAACCAGTAACTTTAATTGATCCGGTTATAAGATTTATATTTAACCGACCTGGCTGGCCGGGCTTGGTTAAGGGCACTTCTATTTTTTCGGTTGCCTGAGCCATACAGGCTGTAACCAAGCCCATCAGGAAATAAACAGCCACCAAAATTCCTTTAATAACAGTTCTCATGTATTTCAAATATGTAAGGGTAATCAGAATTTTACCTCTAGTTCTTTTTTAAATAAATATTGCCATTAAGGGTCTCAAAACTTAAAGTAGGTCCTCCCTTTCCAGCTTTATATTGCTGATTTTTATCCACCCGGTAGACTGTGCCCCCAGAACCATTTTGGTTTTTTATTAATCTTACCGGCATTAGTTCCACATCCGACAAATCAGTATAGAATTCTCCGTGCATAGTTTTAAAAGTTACATTTGCATCCAGTTTAGGCACATAAGTTACTTTTACTTCCCCATTTATAGTTTTGAATTTAGAATCTGCTGTTGGGTTTTGGGCAAATATTACTTCCAAAGGACCGTTAACGGTTGATGCGTCTACTGAACCTGTAGTGTTATTAAGTTTTATGGGACCATTTACATGTCGTGCTTTAATATTTCCGGTTACTTTATGCACTTCCACCTCCCCTTCATTCACAGTGGCTATGTTTAAATTAGTTTTAGCCGGCACTTTTAAAGTAATATCCATATTAAAATGGTAGGCTACATTATTTTGCACACTCCTGTGCGTCCGGCTCCTGTAAATAAAAGGTGCTTCTAAGTAAATATAAATGCTATCGCCTGATTCTTTAGTAACCAGTTGCACCTCCCGGAGCCCCTTCTCAACCTCCTTCAGGTCCTTATCCGAAATCCTTTTTTGAGCTTCTAGTTGTACTTTATCGCCGTTATAAGCTTCTACTTTTACCGAACCATTAATATTCTCTACCATTAGTACCTGAGGTCCTTTACCCGAAGCAAAGCTGAGCGTTTTCTTAATCGTTTCGGTTTGAGATTGGGCATAACTTGTTAGGGCCAGAAGCATGAATAGCCCGGCTAAAATTTTCTTTTTCATAAAGCCTTTGGTTTATTTAAATTAATACCTGAATGCTCTGTTCTACTTTTTGCTTTACTGCCTCATTTAAATCTTCTTTTTTCAGGAGTTTCTTAAGCTGTTGTACCGATTCTTTTTCCTGCATGGCTACCATTACATCAGCTAGAGCCAATTGAACCAACGGGGAATCTTGTTTCGTTATGGCCAGTACTAAGCCTTCCCGGGCAACCGGGTCATTGGCGTGCTGGTACAGCGCCTCAATGGCAGCCAACCGTACATTAACATCCGGATCCTGGTTTAATGTCTGCAACAAGGCATTAATTACTTTATTATCAGCCTTTTTAAAATCACTCGTCAGGTTTACAGCTTTTAAGCGATCAGTAGCTGCAGGTTGTTTAAGCAGCGTCAACATCATCATTTTCTTCATCTGCTGCATTTCTGAGGTTAGCGTAGCTAGTTTTTCTACTTCCTGCCGCTGCTCCCGGTTAAACCAAAAGCCTAATGCTACACCTAAACTCAGCACAATACAACTATAAGCTAACTTGCCCAATGATACTTCCGCACCAATATTTTTAAAAAAATTTGTTGCCAGTTGCTGCCAGCGGTTAGTTGCTTTTTGTTTGTGCTTTTCTTCTGCCAACATTTGATAGAAATTACTACGCAGGCTGGCACTGGGAGCTGGTTCTGGTAATTGCTCCATTTTAAGCCAAAAGCTTTTAATATCGGCTAGTTCCGTTGCCTGCACCTGTTCCTTTTCCAGAGCCTTTTCCAGGTTCTCCTTATCGGCTTCCGAAGCAGTATTAGCCATAAAATCTGCTAATAATTGCTCTAATTTTTCATCCTTCATACAATCTCCTGCCTTTCCAGTTTTAGGTAAATATTTTTAAGTTCGTCCAAGGCTCTAAACGCCCTTACTTTGATGGCACCTTCGCTACAACCATATAATTCAGCAATTTCTTTATATTTTAATCCCTGGTAGCGGCTTAATATTAATATTTCCCGTTTTTCCAGCTCTAATTGGTTTAATGCCAGTTGCAGCAAGTGCATTTCTTCTTCCTGCCGGGTCTGTTCCTCCACTGTAAAATCATCCTGCAACTTATTCTCTAAATGCGTAAAATCATCTGAAAACCCCAGGCGTTTATTTTTCTGATAATAGTCGGCATGCACGTTCCGGGCCAAATGGTACATCCAGGTTTTAAACTCCCCGGCACCCGTATAAGTGTGTCGGTATTTAAGCATTCTCAGAAATACATTCTGCACCAAATCTTCACTTACTTCGCCTTTGCTTGTTAGCCGGTAAAAGAAACTATACAAAGCCCGGTGGTACCGTTCGAAAAGCAAGCCCAGCCGATCCGTATCGCCGTCTTTTACCTTAAGCATCAAAGCAGAGTCAGAAATAGCTTCCAAGTAAATCAGTGGTTAATATTTAAAAGCAAAGAGGGACACTGGAGCAAGTTAAAATAGTTACAGAAAAATAAGCTTTTTTATTTCAACCTGTAAAGTATTTTAATTGCCATATTGTTTTTCAGGTAGTTATAACACAAAAAAGCCCTGAAAAAATATTCCAGGGCTTTACGTTCTTTGGTAGTCAATTAATTTTCTAAAACTTTGGTCGGGTCATGGCCTAAGTTCATGAGGGCATACCGCCAATTAGAAACTAATAAGTCTTCTTCTAATGGTTTCTTTTTATAGAGGTCATTTATATGGTTAGTCACTCTTTCCATACACTCATACTCTCCTTTTGTAAGCATTACTTTTCGTTTAGAAAGAACCTTAATAATTTTAAGTGAAGTTTTTTTATCAATAATCAAATCAGGATCTGAGCTTCCTTCCGCAGGGGCCTTAGAGGTTTTGGTCTCCAGCCATTTTCCAAGTTCTAGCGCCGACATATTTACCAAAGTACGAAACTCGGCATATACATCTTCGCGGGTTTTAACAACCGTGTTGGCAAACTTTAATAAGTGAAGCATAATGGTAGTAATTTTGTAATCATTCCTAATTCCTTTCTAGGTTTTACTCTCCTTTTTTACTTCATATTTTTATTTAAGTTTAAAATAATACAAATTTTATTTAGATAAATGCAGAACACACTCCTTATACCTTCCTGATAATCAGTAAATAACTCAATGATTTCTATCCAGTGGCAACTAGTTTTTCCTGTTTTACACTTTTCTATTAACCTTAAATCAAATGAATTACCGCTAATCTGAGGTCGGGAAAGCGTAATCCTGCTTGCTGACTTAGGTAAAAAGAGGAGCCGGTCAAAAAAAGATGGATGTTGTTTTTTGCTACAGGTTTCTATCTTTGTAAATAGAATACTTATAAAAAATATGAAAACAAAGCTAACAGTAAACAACAACGGTTCTTTGAAAATCGAGGGCGACTTTGAAATTGTAGATAAAAATGGCAATGTTTATGGCTTAGGTGGTCGTACAGTTTTATCGTTATGCCGGTGTGGTATGTCTAAAAACAAACCATTCTGCGATGGTGCGCACAAAGGAAACTTTGACCACAATGCCGAGGCTTTTGATTTACCTCCTAAAGCAGTATAACTAATACCCTTAATCAGTAACATCCGCTTTACCCAGGCATGACAGCAACTTTAAACTTAAGCCAGATAAATATTTATCCCATTAAATCTTTGGGCGGCATAAGTTTAACCAGTTCTTTAGTTGAACCCCGCGGTCTGCAATACGACCGCAGGTGGTTACTAGTAGATGCTACCGGGGAAGCATTAACGCAACGGACTCTTCCTGAAATGGCGTTGTTGCAGGTTCAGCTCCTGCCTAATGGCTTACAGGTTTCTCATAAGACCAAGTCTTTAGAGGCTATTTTTATTCCGTTTGAACCAATTACTTCTCAACCACTTTGGGTAAGAATCTGGGACGATACCTGCCTGGCGCAAGAGGTAGCACCTACCGTTTCTGACTGGTTTTCAGAGGTACTACAAAAGAGTTGTAAGCTGGTTTATATGCCCGAAAAAAGTAAAAGGCAGGTAGATCTAACCTATGCCCGGGCTGGCGAAATAGTAAGTTTTGCTGATTCATTCCCTATTTTACTTATCGGGCAGGAATCTTTGGTAGATTTAAATAACCGGCTGCCAGAACCAGTACCCATGGACCGATTCCGGCCAAACCTGGTTGTTACCGGAAGTTTTCCTTACGCCGAGGATAATTGGAAAGATTTTACTATAAACAGCTTTCCATTTAAAGTTGTCAAACCTTGCGCTCGTTGTAGTTTAACTACCATAGACCAACAAACTGGCCAAAAAAGTAAAGAACCTTTACGCACTTTGGCTACTTACCGGAACTCTAATAACAAAATTTTATTTGGGCAAAATGTTCTTCCGCTTTCGCCTGGCGCTACCATTCAAGTAGGCGATCAGCTAGAAATACTTAGTTACCATACAACTGTTTCGGCAGTAGCTTCCATAACATGATAAAAATAGAAGTTGTACCAGCCTCTCCTGCCCAGATTCCTGCCATTCAACAAGTAATAGACGTAACTTGGGAGCCAACTTACCGGAGCATTCTTTCTCAGGAACAAATTGTTTTTATGTATGAAGAAATTTATACCGCCGAAGCACTGGAAAAGCAAATGCAGGAAGGACAACAGTTTTTAATTTTGTATGAAAATGCTATTCCTTTTGGTTTTGCCTCTTACTCAGCTATACAGTTCAATACTTATAAGCTAAACAAAATATATGTACGGCCGGAAGCACAAGGCAAAGGATATGGGCAGGTATTAATCAAGCAGGTTGAAAAACAAGTAATAGAACAGGGCGCGCAAACTCTTATTCTTAATGTAAACCGCTTTAATTCGGCCAAGACATTTTACGAAAAGCTGGGTTTTGTAGTACAAAAAGAAGAAGACATTGCTATTGGCCCTTATTGGATGAATGATTATGTTCTGGAGAAAAAGCTGACCTAGTTAATAGAAACTACTTCTACTTCATCTAAGCTAAACTTACGCATCGTTTTTTTAAGAACAGGTAAAATTACATAATACAAGGTTGCCGTTAAAGGTGCACTAATAATTAGCCAAGCCACTATACCCAACAAATTAGCTAGCCAAATTTTATTAAGAGCCATTAACCAGTCCTGCTTTAGTAAGCTGACAATTTGCTCATAACTAAAGGCAAAATCGCTGGAGCCAAAAATGGCGATACCCATTTTTATAAATGGCACATATAACAATAAATGAAAAGGGGCCATTAAATAACAAACCAGGAGCAGGGCCGGAATATTTAACTTTAACCGTACTCCCAGAAAGGCGCACAATAAACTGGCTGGCCCAAATAAAGGCAATATTCCTATAACCGAACCCAAGGCAAAGGTTAAGGCCAATTTATGAGGAGTTATGCCCATTGTGAGCAAGGCCAGCAACGGCGACACAAACTTGCGCCTTATATAGTGTTTTGATCTAATCAGGTAAAGAACCATTATATTTTAGCAGAAAACGTTCAGAAGATTTGGCTGTTATAATATATCCTTTTAACAATATTCGTTCCAGAATTGCTAATCAGGAACATATAAGAAAAATAAATACTAATTCTGATTTCTTTCTGAACAATCAGAATAAATTATTTCTTTCCTGAGTCAAATAACTTAAATTCCGATTCCGAAGATTTTTATCTTTTATTATTCTGTAACAAGCCAAAAACACTTTATGTTTAACAGTACTAATATTTTAATTATCCTCTGTACTGGTATTGTTATTTTTCTTTTCCTGGTTATCCTAAAAAAGCTAAGCCTTCTCGTTCAAGAAATAAAGACTTTACGTGAAGAATTAAATAAACAAAAAGAAAGTTTAACCTTTTCTGGTTCACACCTTTCGATTACCAAACCTGCTGAAACAGCCACTACTTCAACCCAGGCTAAAGGTAAAGTTAGCCGGAACAAGTTTTTCTTCCTGCACCAGCGGGATTGGGAAAAATTTATTGGTGAGAACCTCATAAATAAAATAGGTATTGCAATTCTGGTACTGGGTATTGGTTTTTTTGTACGTTTTGCCATTGAGCAAAACTGGATAAATGAAGTGGGCCGGGTACTAATAGGTTTAGGTTCTGGCGCCTTGTTATTGGCCGTTGCGCACCGGCTCCGCCACGGCTATCAGGCCTTCAGTTCGGTATTAATTGGAGGTGGACTTGCTGTCCTGTATTTTACTATTGCCCTGGCTTTTCATCAGTATCACCTTCTATCTCAACAAACTGCTTTTCTGTGGATGGTGGGCATAACGGGTTTGTCTGTTTTTTTGGCTTTACTTTATAACCGGAGGGTTTTAGCCATACTGGCTTTATTAGGAGGTTTTACAGCACCTTTTATGACTAGTGCCGGAGGTAGCAACTACGTAGTGTTATTTGTTTACATCTTGATTCTGGATATAGGCATGCTGGTTTTGGCTTATTTTAAAAGGTGGAGCAACATTACCCTTATCGCCTACCTGGCTACCGTAATTTTATTTTTAGGTTGGCTATTTGCGGGGCTACCCCATACTAACCCTGCTTCTTATTTTAATGGCTGGGTATTTTCAGTTTTATTTTACCTCATTTTCCTGGCCATGGATATAATCTATAAATTAGGAAGAGTACGACATTATTCAAACCTGGAAATCTGGTTATTATGGAGTAATACAACACTATTTTATATTATAGGAATTTACCTGCTCAGCCACCTTAATGCAGGTGCTTATCTGGGAGTTTATACCGGTGCCTTAGCTATTTTAAATGCCGGTACGGCTTGGCTGTTGTTTACCAAAACCCTTACCGACCGGAAAGTTATATTTCTTTTGGGTGGTGCGGCCATAAGCTTTATTTACTTAGCTATTTTATTAGAACTACTTTTCCAACTCCGGACATCTGTACTTACCAATGAGGTTAAACTATTTATAACTGTTATTTATCATTATTTATTTATCGGTTTGTTATTGCGCTATGGTAATCGGATTTTAACCATACTGCAGCTAAAATGGTTATTAATGCTGGGGTTATTGGCGGTATTAAGTTATTTCTGGCTGGCTTTATTTATAGTACCAGATATCCGGAATGCCTATATCCAAGGATCCTCAACTGGCTCCGGTCCCTTCTTGCTCCATTATGCCTCACTAATTTTAATTATTATTTTACTCATCCAGGGCAATCTGCTAACCAAAAGTATTTACCAACCTAACCATAAACTTCAACCAATACGCCTCTGGTTTACCTGTGCCGCTGTAGTATTTTTATTAAGTACCGAACTCGATCATATAGTTGCATTAACCACTTTCGGACCAGGCCAGTCTCTCCCCAAAACTTTAGCCCAAAACCACCGGATTGGGTTTGCCATTTTGTGGGGAATCCTTTCATTTGGGTTTATGTTACTTGGAATGCAAAGAAAAATTAAAAGTCTGCGCCTCATTTCGCTAACTCTGTTTTTCATTACCCTGCTAAAATTATTTTTATTTGATATCCGCACCATTTCCGCCGGCGGACGCATCACCGCCTTTATATTATTAGGGATACTTTTACTAGTTGTTTCGTTTTTATATCAGAAACTGAAAGGGTTAATTTTAGAGGAGGATACAAGTAATAAATCCTCTTAAATTCATAACCAGGAGAATTTATATTGATATTTAGGGCGAATCCTTATATTTGAGTTTGATAATTTTTTAATTTAGAATGCCTTCAACTATCCGACTTTTTATAGCTATTTTTTTCTTTACTACAGGCCTTTTTCTTGCTGGTTGCCAGAAACAAGAAAAGCTTAACTTGCCTCCACTTACCAACAGAAATGTAAAAGAAGAGCTTATTAAGTTTGGGAAAGAGAATCCTGAAACAGAAGTATTAATTAGTACTAGCCTGGGTGAAATAAAAGTTAAACTTTATACAGAAACACCCCTGCACCGGGCCAATTTTATCCGGCTCATTAAAATGGGATACTACGATAATAAAGTTTTTAACCGCGTAATCAAAGGCCACATGGCCCAGGGAGCCGATTCAAGAGACGAGGCAGAAAAGAAGCGGGTAAATATAGGAGAATATGGGATACCTTCTGAAGTAAATACAAAATTTTACCATAAGCGGGGTGCATTGGCCATGGCCCGTTACGATGATGAATTTAACCCGACCAAAGCCTCCTCTTCCGATAACTTTTATTTAGTACAAGGCACCGTGGCTACTCTTTCAGAAATTCAGGATGTTGAACAACGGTATCATATAAAATATACCCCGGAGCAAATTAAAACCTATACTACTATCGGAGGGGTACCTACCCTTGATTCTAAATACACGGTATTTGGAGAAGTAACAGAAGGACTGGAAGTAGTAGATAAAATTGCCAATTTTAAAACCGATACCCACGATTGGCCAATTAAAGATATTTACATGACCATGAAAGTACTGGATTAATGTAATCTGTTAAAATTATGCCTGCTATTAAATTAAATCCGCACCGGAATCTGGTCTTTAATAAGCTCCGTTTTTATATAACAGTTGCAGTAATAGCAGGTATTTTTGGGATACTTTCCTTCAATAAAAAAGCCCGAACCAGCTGGACCACCCAAGTTAAAAATATTGGCACCTTTTCCTCAGCCCGGGCAGTAGATTTAAACAAAGATGGCACCCTGGATATAGTTATTGGAGCCGGTGCCGAGGAAAATTATCCTACTGACATTGGTGCTATGGCTATAGATGGCAAGAATGGAAAAATACTTTGGCAGGTACCTGGCGTAAATCAGTTTGTTGGATCTGCCGCTTTGCAGGATATAACTGGCGATGCAGTACCGGATATTTTTATAGGTGGCAGATGGGCCGAACTGGTTGCCATAAATGGAGCTACCGGAAAAGTTATCTGGCGCTTTTTACCAGATAGAGAAAATCCGGACCCCGGCGATACCGGCTGGTTTAATTTTACTACGCCCCAATTTATACCAGATCAGGATAATGATGGCCACAAGGATTTATTAGTCGCTAATGGCGGAGATGCCCGTATAGAACCATATGACCCCGATCGGCCCGTTGGTCGATTACTTGTATTCAGCAGCAAAACAGGAAAAATTTTAGCTGACGCCCGGGTGCCCGATGGCAAGGAAACATACATGTCTGTAGTTTGCTCCGAAGCACAGGCTGATGGCCAGATAATGGTTTTATTTGGAACTGGAGGAGAGACATTGGGAGGTCATTTATTTAGAACAACGCTGCAAGATATTATGCGGGGTGATTTATCTAAAGCCAAAGTTTTGGCCACCAATGAAAACAAAGGGTTTGTAGCGCCGCCGATTTATGCAGATATTAACTTAGATGGTATATATGATATTGTTACCAATGCAGTAGATGGGCAATTGTTAGCCATAGACGGGAAAACGGATGGCTTGCTTTGGCAGGTAAACTTTCCTGGAACAGAAGTATATTCTATGCCGGCCGTTGGTTATTTTAATAATGATTCTATACCTGACTTTTTTACCAGCTTCGCGGCAGGCGTCTGGCCTTTATACTCCCATTCCATCCGGTTTATGGTAGATGGTAAAACCGGTAAAGTAATGTACCAGGATAAAATAAAAGGATTTCAGAATGCCTCACCGGTTGTAGCAGATTTAAATGGCGACGGATTAGATGAGGCAATAGTAAACCAGGGCGTATCTAAACCTTCTGCGGCAGGCACAATTTATAACAGCCATTTACTTGCATTTGATTTTAAACGAAACCGAAAATATGCGATTGGCGATTCCATCAAAGGAAACAACATCGCATCCACTCCCTGGATAGGCGATTTAGACAACGACAACTATTTAGATATTATATACAACGCCGGCAATTTTGACAGGCTTAGTACAACTTTAGAGTTCTCCATGGCTCGGCACAGCACTAAAATTAAAATAAAGAAACCAGTTATATGGGGAGCTTATTTAGGAAGTGATTATAGCAGCGTATTCCGCTGTTCACCTAAAACTGTGTTTTATTCCGCAAAGTAATTTTTTTTAACTATTGTTCTTGCCTGAATCTGGTTACAGATTTAACTTCAATAAAAAAGCCTTTTCTAATAGTAGAAAAGGCTTTTTTATTGAAGGAGTTCGCTTTACCAGATTCGTACGCGTTCGTCTCCTCTTACCATTTTATCGCCGGGTTTGCAACCAAAAGCTTCGTAAAACTGGGGCATATTACTTAAAGGGCCTACTGTTCTGAAACGTGCTGGTGAGTGCGGATCTGTAAGTACCTGCTGATTAAAATACTCATTCGTGGCATTGGTACGCCAGGATTGTGCCCAGGAAAGGAAGAACCGTTGTTCAGGGGTAAAACCGGCAATTTTTTCTTTGGATTTACCTTTTAAAGCTTTTTGCAAAGCGGTATAGGCAATGTTTAACCCGCCAATATCGGCAATATTTTCACCCATGGTTAATTTGCCATTTACATGAACACCAGGTAATATTTCATAGGCACTGTATTGCTTGTCTACCAAAGTAGTGCGTTCTTTAAACTTTTCAGAGTCTTCTTTTGTCCACCAGTCCTTTAAATTTCCCTGCGGATCGTATTGGCTGCCCTGGTCATCAAAACCATGAGTAAGTTCGTGTCCGATAACAGCCCCCATGCCTCCATAATTCACGGCATCATCGGCTTTAGGATCAAAGAAAGGAGGTTGTAAAATACCAGCCGGGAATACAATCTCATTCATCGACGGGTTGTAATACGCGTTCACTGTTGGCGGCGTCATAGCCCACTCAGTCCGATCTACTGGTTTGTTAATTTTTTCTGCATTAAACTGAAAATCAAACTCATTGGCTCTCATTACATTGGTTACATAAGGGCCACGCTCAACAGTAAGGCCAGAATAGTCCCGCCACTTATCCGGGTAGCCAATTTTAACCTCAAATGCATCTAATTTCCGCAATGCCTCCTGCTTAGTTTTTTCACTCATCCAATCCAGGTTCCGGACATGTTCCTGAAAAGCCGACCGCAGGTTTTCGACCATCGTTAACGCTTTTTCCTTCGCTTCCGGCGAAAAAGCTTTCTCTACGTATAACTGCCCCAGTAACTCACCCACTCCATTATCAGTTGCCCGCAACACTCTTTTCCAGCGAGGCTGCATTACTTTTGTACCGCTTAAAACTTTGCTGTAAAAATTAAAATTTTCCTGAACAAATGCCTGGTTTAAGTAAGGAGCTGTGGAGTGAATAAGGTGCCAGCGTAAATAAGTTTTCCAATCGGCTAGCGTATTAATTTTTAAGGTATTATTAAGTTCTTTAAAAAACTCTGGCTGCCCCACCACCACTTCTTTCGCGGCCTGTAA
Organism: Adhaeribacter aquaticus DSM 16391; assembly: GCF_000473365.1. Lineage (GTDB taxonomy): Bacteria > Bacteroidota > Bacteroidia > Cytophagales > Hymenobacteraceae > Adhaeribacter > Adhaeribacter aquaticus. The sequence goes on along the minus strand of NZ_KI421517.1, from coordinate 3,447,714 downwards.
CTTCATTTGGCCCAATAAATAAGTCCAGTCCAAGTTAGGCGTAGTTTTTTGCAATTGGGCAATTGTCATTTTATGGTAGTTACCATAAGGATCACGTAAGGCTACTCGGGTTTTAGAAGCTTTTGCCAGCCGCGTCTCCATAGCGAATACCTTATCTGCATTCTTTTTGGCAGTAGCCACATCATCGCCCAGCAACGAGAACATATTCTGCAGGTGCTTCCGGTACTCCTGCCGGATATACTGGGATCTTTGATCCTGAGTTAAATAATAATCCCGATCAGGCAATCCTAAACCACCCTGGTATAGATTTAAGATATACTGCGTGCTGTTCTTATCGTCCTGAGCCACATAGATAGAAAACATACCACTAGACCCTTTTCTTTTAAGGTGGGCAACGGTAGCCAGTAAACCTTTTTTATCTTTTATTGCCTGAATACGAGCCAGCTCAGGTTTTAAGGGAGCAAGGCCTGCCTGTTCTATAGCAGCCGAATCCATGCCAGAAGCAAAAAAATCTCCTACTTTCTGAACAGAACTTCCTTTAGTGGCATTAGTTTGAGCAGCGGCATCTTTTAGAATAGCATGAAGTACAGCATAATTACGATCATTAAGTTCATGAAAACTGCTCCAGCGGCTTTCAGAAGGGGGCACCGGGTTTTTCTTTAACCACCCGCCATTGGCGTACAAAAAGAAGTCGGCACAAGGGTTTTGAGTAGTGTCCAAATTTGCAACCTCTATACCGTACCCCATATTCATAGGTGCTTTTTGAGCGGTAACTGTTGTGGCTTGTTCGGAGTTGGCAGTATTGGTTGGTTGCGTGTTTGTGGTGCTACATTGCATCAGCAAAAGGCCGCCAATTGCAAATACACTATTCCGCCAGCTATATTTTTTATTCATAATAGGTAAAACAAATTTCATTTCGCAAAAATATACGTTTAATAGCTTTATAAAGAATAAATGTGGTAAAGCCAGCCTTGGTAATTCTAAATTGCCTGATTTTTAAGCTAATTCCTTTCTCGGATCCCAAAATAAATTTTTAAAATCCACCACCTGGTCATTTTCTACTTTTATACCTTCCCGCTCCAGGTTTTCCTGCATGGCATTGGGCGTAGCAAAATGTTGCTTTCCGGTAAGCATCCCATTTCGGTTAACTACCCGGTAAGCCGGGATATTTTTATTCTGAATGTGAGAACTAATAAGCGCCCACCCTACCATTCTGGCTGATCCTTTACTTCCTAAGTATTCAGCGATGGCACCATAAGAGGTTACTCTACCTACCGGAATAAGCTTTACTACTTCAAACACATTTTCAAAAAAACTATAATCGTCTTTCTTTTTTTCCATGAAATATGAAATAAACTTGCCTTGCTTCTTAGTAAATACTAATAAATGAAAATTTAGGATAAATTAAATAAAAAACGAGCTGTTATTTCCCGTGGAAGTAACAGCTCGTTTGAATAATAGGAACAACTTGAAGTTATATGATCTATGGAAAGAGAGATCTTTTTAATTTAATGTTAAAGATCCCGCAATTTCTTTCAGACCAACCTCACCCAGCTTAGCCTGATATAAGGCATTATTTAAACGTACTGAAGCATTGATATAGTTTAATTGGGCATCACGTACCTCAACTGTAGTAATGCTACCTAACCGAAATTTCTCTAAAGTTATATCCATGTTTTGTTTGGCAATCTTCTGGTTACTCTCCTCTAATTTAATTAAAGCCAGGTTGGTCAAATACGTTTGGTAAGAGGTGGCCAGCTGAGTATGTAAACTTTGCTTAATTCTTTCTAAATCCAATTCAGTATTTCTGATATTAATAATGGCATTCTGCTCATTCCTTCTCTGGAGGAAACCATTGAAAATATTTAAGGAGGCCGTTACACCATAATTAAATCCACGATTATTTTGAGACTGCACTAATCCAAAACCATTTTGAGAATTAGCAAAATTATACCCGGTATTAACCCCGATTCGAGGCAAACGGGCTCCCTTTACAATATTTAAGTTTAACTCCGCAATACGTTGACTAATAATGGCCGCTTGTAAAGATGGGTTTAGTTTTAAAGCTCTATCTGTTAACTCTGCTAAGGTTAACTGCTGGTTAATGGTAATACTATCCTGTACCAGGAAACTTATGCTAGGATCCCGGGCTAGAACTTCATTAAGTAATATCTGTGTATTACGATAGGATTCTTGTTGCCGTAAATAATTTGTGGTATCGGTATTTAAATCTACCTGCGCATTTAAAACCTCCAACCGGGCCGCCTTACCAATTACAAACCGGTTCTGGGCAGTTCTAACCCGGAACCGGGAAATTTCTATAGCTGTTTGTAAGGCCTTTAATTGTTGCTGCTGAAATACCAGATTATAATAATTATTGGTAACATCAGCAATCTTGGACAAAATAACAAGTTGCAAATTAGATTCCCCCAGGCGCTCGAGTTCTCTTAACTGATTGAATCGGGCAAACATAGAAAAGCCATCAAAAACTGTCCAGCTAAGTGCAGCTCCGTAGGCTAAATTGTTTGATTTGGCTCCTGTTCTAACTTGCGGGGCACGATTTGCATCAAAAAAGTTGGTTGTACCACTTTGAACGCTGTTATTATTTGTTACCGTTCCATTTATTACAGGTAACATTCCGGCATTTCCTCGGTTTACATTGTTTTCAGCTATTTCTACATTATTAGCCTGTATTTTAATATCATAATTTCTTTCTAAGGCTATTTTTACTGCATTTTCGAGCGTTAATATTTCCTGGGCACTGGCTTTGTTAAATCCTGTTAACAAAGCCAGTACCAACAAGAAAACATTTTTAAGATTCATAATTTAATTTCAGATTATCAATTCTACTTAAGCAGCTTTTTCGTAAGCTTCAATATTGTCAAATTCAGAGCGGTGTTTACGTTCCCGCGACCACATAGAATAAATTGCCGGGATGATGAATAAGGTAAGAATTAAAGAAAAAGTAGTACCTCCTACAATTACCACCCCCATACCTACCCGGCTCTTTGCTGCTGCACCCAGCGCTAAAGCAATGGGTAAAGCACCCAGAGCAATTGCCAAACTGGTCATTAAAATTGGCCGAAGTCGGGCTTCAGAAGCTTCTAAGATGGCTTCCATTTTAGGTTTCCCTTCTTCCCTAAGCTGGTTGGCAAATTCTACTATCAGAATACCATTTTTAGTTACCAGACCAATAAGCATAATGGTACCTATCTGGCTAAAAATATTCCAGCTCTGACCAAATAACCATAGCGAAAGTAAGGCTCCCGCAACCGCCATCGGCACGGTTAAGATAATAATCAGTGGATCTACAAAGCTTTCAAACTGTGCAGCTAAAATCAGGTAAATCAGCAACAGCGCTAAACCAAAGGCAAACATGGTGTTAGAACCACTTTCTACAAAGTCCCGCGACTCCCCTCCTAAATCGGTGGAAAAGGTTTTATCTAAAACTTTATTTCTGATACGGTCCATGGCCTCTATTCCATCTCCAATACTCATGCCTGGGGCTAAACCCGCCGATACCGTCGCCGCCATATACCGGTTATTGTGGTACAACTGTGGTGGGCTGCTACGCTCCTCCATGGTTACTAAATTATCTAATTGAATTAGCTGACCGGAATTACTTCTTACATATAAAGAGGTTAAATCTAGCGGGGCATCCCGATCGGCTTTCTCAAACTGACCTATAACCTGGTATTGCCGGCCATTCATCATGAAATAACCAAACCGCTGACCACTTAAGGATAACTGCAAAGTTTGTGCTACATCAATTACCGAAACGCCTAAACTTTGTGCTTTTTCCCGATCAATAGTTATACTTAACTCAGGTTTATTAAATTTCAGATTTACATCTACGTTACTGAATGTAGGGTCTTTGCTGGCCTCATCCATAAATTCAGGTATTTTTTCCTGTAATTTCTGAAAGTTAGGCGCCTGAATAATGTATTGAATCGGCTGGCCGCCGCGGCGGTTTACTGAGATAGTAGGTTGCTGCGTTACCATGGTACGTGCCTCCGGAAATTTTTTGGTTAACTTAGTCAGGTGATCTAAAATTTCCTGTTGAGATCGCTCCCGCTCATCTGGTTGTGCCAGTGCTAACCGGATAATACCGTTATTTACACTACCGGCACCACCAAATCCGGGCGATGTTATTACTAAACTAACTTTCTTTTCCGGTACAGAATCATTTACCATTTCCGTTAATTCCTCCATAAAACGCTCCATATATTCATAAGAAGCACCCTCGGGAGCAGTAGCTCGTACCATTAACATACTCCTGTCATCATACGGAGCCGTTTCTTTTAACAGATTAACATAAAAGAATACAATCAAACCAATACAAGCCAAAATGATAGGAAAGCTTAACCATCTTCTTTTCATGAATGCTGACAATGACTCACTGTAGCTGGAATTCATTCTCTCAAAGTACGGCTCTGTTAACTCATAAAACCGGGAACGTTTATGGACCCCACCTTTCATCAGGTAGGCATTCAGCATTGGAGTAAGGGTTAAGGAAACAAACGCTGAAATAAGCACGGCTGCACCAATTACTACTCCAAATTCGCGGAATAAACGTCCCACAAATCCTTCCAGAAATATTACTGGTAAAAACACCGCTGCCAATGTAATGGAAATAGAAATTACCGCTAAGAATATTTCATTAGATCCTTTCACGGCCGCCTCTATCGGCGACATACCTTCCTCTACTTTTTTGTAAATATTTTCTGTAACTACAATACCATCGTCCACTACCAGACCAGTCGCAAGTACTATTGCCAATAAGGTAAGTACATTTATAGAGAAGCCGGCCAGGTACATGATAAAGAACGTTGAAATCAAGGAAACCGGAATATCTATCAATGGCCGGAAAGCAATACCCCAATCCCGGAAAAACAAATAAATAATGGCAATTACCAGGATCAGAGAAAGCAATATGGTTTCGGCTACTTCCGTAACTGATCTTTTAATAAACAAGGTATTATCCATGGCTATATTCAGATTCAGATCTTTAGGAAGCTCTGTTTTGAGTTTATCAAATTGCTTATAAAAGGCATCGGCAATTTCCAGGTAGTTGGTTCCGGGCTGAGGAATAATAGCTAATCCAACCATGGGCATACCAGATTCTGTCATTTTATTTTCCAGGTTTTCCGGCCCCATTTCGGCACTACCTAAATCGCTGAACCGAATAATTTTATCACCATCCGTTCTGATAATTAAGTTATTAAACTGCTCCTGAGAAGACAAATTACCAAGCGTTTTTACAACCAGTTCTGTATTTGCTCCGGTAACCTTACCTGATGGCAACTCCACATTTTCCCGGTTAAGGGCTGTTCTTACATCACCTACAGTTAAACCATAAGAAGCTAACTTCATGGGATCTAACCAGAGGCGCATGGCATACCGTTTCTGGCCCCAAATCTGAACACTACTAATGCCAGGTATGGTTTGTAATCTTTGCGAAATTACATTCTCGGCAAAATCACTTAACTCCAATGGCGTGCGGATATCGCTTCGTACCGTCATGGTAATAATTGGTTCCGAATCAGCATCTGCCTTAGAAACTACGGGTGGTGCATCAATATCCTGAGGTAAGCTTCTTATTGCCTGCGATACTTTATCACGTACATCGTTAGCCGCTTCTTCCAAGTTTTTATCCAGGTTAAATTCAATATTAATGTTGCTCGAACCTTGGTTACTGGAAGAAGAAATATTACGAACCCCATCAATGGAATTAATTGCTTTTTCTAAAGGCTCCGTAATCTGAGACTCAATAATATCTGCATTTGCACCAGAATAATTGGTCCGCACCGAAACAATAGCAGGGTCAATGGATGGAAATTCCCGGACGCCCAGGAATGTATAGCCAATAACCCCAAATAAAATCAGCAACAAGTTTATTACTATAGTAAAAACCGGCCTTTTAATACTAGTGGTTGATAAACTCATAACACTACTTAATTTTTTGGTAAATTGGAAGCTACTCTTACTTTTACTGGTGCACCATCCTTTAAGGTTAATATTCCAGTGGTCAAAACCGTATCACCAGCATTTAAGCCGGACGTAATCAGAATTTCTTTTGCCGTACGGGTAGAAGCCACTACCAATACTTCTTTTGCTTTACCATCTTTAGCGATAAATACTTTTTTACCTTCCTGTACCGGAACAATGGCCTGGGTTGGAACTAAAATAGCATCTTGGATTTGGTTTAGCGGCAACTCTATGGTGGCAAATGCTCCCGGGAAAAGAGCTCCATTCGGGTTAGCCGCCCGGGCTCTTAGTTGTAACGTTCGGGTAGCGGTAGCAATTCCAGGTTCAATAGCGTAAACGGTGGCAGTATATTTTTCCGGAGAGCCGGAAACTGTAAAACTAACCTTCGTGTTCAGGCTAACCTGTGTTGCATATTTTTCCGGCACCGTAAAAGTAATTTTTACCGGATCGCTGCTTACTAAGTTTGCTATCACCGTTTCAGGAGATAAATACGCCCCCTCCGAGATATTGCGTAAACCTATGCGGCCGGAAAACGGTGCTGTAATTACTGTTTTAGCTAATTGGGCCCGAATTAACTGTGATTGTGATTGCGTAGAACGGTATTCAGCGGTAGCAATATCGTGTTCTTCCCGGCTGATAGCTTCTTTGGCTAATAAAAGCCGTGCCCGTTCAGCATTTTCTGCCGCTAAATTCTGCCGGGTAAGCGCCTGCGCTAATTGTGCCCTTAACTCCGAGTCATCTACCTTCACCAAGACCTGACCTTTCTTTACCTTACTGCCTTCCTGAAATGTTATGCTGCGTACCAACCCTGAAACCTGGCCTCTGATAGCTACTTGCTCATTTGCTTCTATAGAACCCGTTACCGATAAGTTATTGGAAAATTGCTGTGGTTTCAAAATGATCCCATCAACCCGCATGGCTCCCCCTCCTGGTCCTCTTCCGGGCCCACCCTGGCCTCCTTTGCCTCCGGTTGCAGCCATTGCTCCTCCCGGACCACCTGGCCCGCCTTTCCCCTGACTTTTATTCTGGGTAACCCGATAAACTATTAATGCTCCAAAAACCAGGATTAATAGAGTATAGATAACATATTTGATTTTCATAATTACTCGTGGCGTTCTTTAATTTACTTGCAATAAAATTTAATTGTATTCTTACTTCCGGTGGATTAGGGGACAGGTTTCGCTGAGGGTTATTGGGTACTACTTCATGTATTTTAAGTTTTTAATATTCCAGGTTGTTATCTTTCTCTCTTAGATAAATTTTAGTGAAAAAGGTTTAATAGTATATGCCTGTTTATTTTCAATACAAGTTACAAGTAGATTCTGTATCAATTCTGAATTTTACTTATCAAATATTAAATTGTTCTATATAAATTTCAAACTATCTATTTATCCGGAATTTTGAACTACAGCAGGAAAATCAGGAATACAAAAGGAGGTAAAGAAAAATGCTAAGAAAGCATCCAGGGAGGTGAATTAATAATATATAAAGAGAAATAAAAAAAGGCTAAAAGTAAATTTTAGCCTTTTCTATAATGGATTAACTAATTATACCCTTACTAATGGCATATTTAATTAAGGCAGCCGTATTTTTTGCTTTAGTTTTTTCTATGATATTCTGGCGATGCGTTTCAACGGTACGCTTACTGGTAAATATTTTATCTGCTATCTCGGCATTGGTTAACCCATCAGCAATTAACTTTAATATTTCTATTTCCCGTTGCGATAAATCACGGGTTTGTTTTTCTTCGGATGAAACTGGTTTATAACCCGGGTTCTGCAGCTTCTTTAAAAGATTTATAGAAATAGCAGATCCTATAAACTGGCCACCACTGGCCACTATTTTAATAGCACAAATCATTTCATCCCGGCCCGTACTTTTTAAAAGATAACCCGAAGCGCCAGCATCCATTACCTTGGCAATGTAACTTTCATGATCCAGCATCGATAATATCAACACCTTTAGGTTTTCATATTTCTCATGAATATAAGCCGTGGTATCAAAACCATCCATTTCAGGCATATTTATATCCATCATGATTACATCAGCAGCTGTTTCAGGAAGCAAATCTATTAATTCGCGACCCGTGCCAGCCTCTGCCACTACTTCAATAGTTTTATCATCTTTTAATAAAGCTCTTATGCCATCCCTGATGATTGTGTGGTCATCTACTAATATTACCCGAATAGTATTATTCCCTTCGTTAAAGTCCGTCATATTCAGCTTACATTATAGTTTTGCTTGTATTGCAAAACCTATTTATATTGTTAAAACCGGTTATTCAAATTATTCGCTCCATCTTCTACTGGCAAATAATATTAGTTATTAAACCTAATCCACCCAAACATACCTTTTAATAAAGCCAGAAAATACAAATAAGTACGGAGACTTCATGTTTATATACGGATACCTGTATATAAAGTAGGTATAAAAAACCAGTATTTACCCTATTTACTGCTAAAAATCAATTATTTATCTTTGTAAAACATCTTCTGATTATTTCTTATAAAGTAAACTTCTTTATGAGGTTCTAGTGGGAAAGATATTTAACAATTAAATAAAATTGTATTGGTATGGATATTTCATTGCGTATAGAAGATCATAACTTCATTTTAAAATTGAAAGGAGATTATGATGCCTCAGCTTCCCAAAAATTAGCCACGGCTCTGGAAGAAGGGGTACGGAGCTTTTGCAGCAATATCATTCTAGATTTAGCAGAATTAAAATACATTACTACTACTGGCCAGCGTACTTTGGTATCTTATTTAAATAAAATACAGAAGCTGGATATGCAACTAATCCTTTGTCAGGCAAAACCAGATGTAGAATATTCGCTAAAAGAATCTGGTTTAATACGACTATTTAAAATTGCCTCTTCCATTCGGGAAGCTAAAGCCGCCTCTACTCCATTTGCTGTTTAAATATTAAGTTTAATTAACTTTAACTTAATATTTACTTTCCTGATCAGCCTTCTTTTTTTACTTTCTTTCCACTACTCATAAAAACCTTTCTTTCTATAAAAAGAAAGGTCTATAGCCTTTACTGTATTGGCTAAAATACGTAAACTCTATTATATGGAACTTTACCACGAAATAAAAGAAGAAGCTTATGTTGTTATTTTGGCGGGCACCTTAGACGGCACCAATGCCCCTGAAATTGATATTGCGCTAAAAAAGGCTATTAAAAGTCAGAAGAAGGAAGTGATTATAAACTGCCAGAATCTTAAACACATCACTTCTGCAGGCATAGGCATATTCTTATCTAATTTGCCCGTTATTAAAGAGCAAGGAATGGAGCTTATTTTCCAGGGAATGAATGCCAATATCCGGAAGGTATTTGCCATGCTTGGGTTAGATTCCTTACTTAAGATTTCTGAGCCAACAACATTTTAAAATATATAAGTGTTATTGCTTTAACCTCTTCCAATAATAAGCTAAAGAATCATTTGTACTTACTGGGTAGGTGTCTCTTTTTATTAGCTGGCGCACATAAGTAATACGGTTATCCAGTAATGGATGCGTACTAAACCATTCTGTCTCTCCCGTAGCCCCCTCCGCTTTCAGGTGGTTAAACAAATTCACCATGCCATGCGGGTTAATTTTATTCCTTTTTAAAATTTGATATCCAGATAAGTCGGCTTCTTTTTCCAGTGCCCGGCTATATTGTAAAGATTTCAAGGAATTAGCATTTTCTATTATCAGAGCCGAAAGTCCACTTAAATCACCCAAAATAGTAGATAAAAATACATACCCGGATAAGCTCTTGAAAATTGTGCGGGTTGAATGTTTTAAATGGATGTGACTATACTCATGCGCTAATAGGGCTGCTAACTCTTCTGGTTCCTTTAAGATATCTATAATTCCGGCATGCACTACAATAAATCCACCGGGTAAGGCAAACGCATTAGCCTCCCGATCATTGACCAAAACTACTTTAATTGGATAAGCGGCATTCAAATTTAAATGCTTAACAAAAGCCTTTAAATAAATTGTCTGCTCTTTATTAATATTAGCTGGTGAAATGGTACGTTCAAAAATTTCCTGCCCTATTTTCCTTTCGTAGGTAGCGGGTACTCTTTTGGCAGCAAAATCGGCTGCAGCCGGTAGGCCCCAAAAATATAAAACTGGAATTGAAGCTATAATAAGTAGTGCTACAATCCAAATCCACCAGGTACTATTAGCTTTAGGGGCAGGCGGTGCATTATAGGTTATTTTTGGCTGATAATAATAATCATTATATAAAGTAAAGAAAAGCGGATCCAGCCCTTCCAAAGATTGCAGAGGATAATCGCCATACCTCAAAATGGTTTTACCTGAGTCAGGCGCAGATTGCTTTGTAATCCGGTGTACTTGCCAATAAAGCGTAGTGGCCAGGGTAGCATGTTGTTCCTGGTAAGTTATTTGTAAGGCAGCAGGCGTAAAAATTACTTTGGCCGGGTAAGGCTGAGAAGATTTCCCGTTAAAATATATAGCTTCAAATGCACTATGGAGCATATTTCCTATTTTAATAGATGGCGGCTCAGTTTCAGTTTATCAAGAAATAAATTTTTACATAAACCTAGGAATAAAACTTTACCTGATTACTTCCCGCTAAAGTTACTCAGTCAAGACTTCTTTTCAATTTAATAGGTAAATTACTCCTAGGTTCTTATTTGTAATAATTTAAACTTTTCATTTATGGAATACCAATATTATTAAGGTTGTTAAATATTATTAGTACTACTTATGCAGTGGTTACGCTTACTTTAATGCTACAATTCCCCGAATAAAATTTAAAATTTCCTATTCTTAATATTCGTATCTTTTGTATTACCTTTTTATAATATATTTATTTACCATATTAGGAACTTAAACTATATAATAATAAGTTATTCCTGGGCACGGACTACTTAACATCTAAATATGTCACAATTATTAGACTTAATTCTGCTGGTGGATGATGATGAAACTACCAACTTTGTTAATAATCGCTTACTCTCCCGCATGAATATAGCTCGTGAAATAAAAATTGCTAAAAACGGACAAGAGGCCATTGATTATTTAAAAGATTGTGAAGCACAAAAACAAATTTGCCCGGACCTGATTTTTTTAGATATTAAAATGCCGGTAATGGACGGGTTTTCTTTTTTAGAAACATATGAAGCAGCTGGCTTGGGCAAAAACAATCAGGTAATTATTATGATGCTTACCTCATCTGCCAGCTTTTATGATCTGGAAAGGCTTAAAAATTATAAATTTGTAAAACAACATATTTCTAAGGCTTTAACCGAAGGAGATATTAAGGAAATTTTACAGCAATACTTTGCAAACCAATCCAATAATTAAGTAAAGCCTTTATCAAAGGCTTTATCTGAGTAATTAAATTTTAAATAACTTCATCTATTGGCCAGGTAAATTTAAAAGTGGTACCGTTTCTACCCTTTGATTCTACCCATATGGCCGTTTTTTTAAGCTGGATTATTTTATCTATTATAGATAAACCTAATCCTGTACTGATATTCCGGTGTAAACTACCTGTTTCATAAGCTTTAAAAATAGTTTCCTGTTCTGCCAGTGGAATTCCGGGACCATTATCAGCCACCGAAAATTGCAACAGCCCCTCTTTAACCTGATAATCAATAAAAATATACCCTTCTTCTTTATCATTATACTTAATAGCATTGCTGATTAAGTTGCTGAAAATTTGTTGCAGATAAATTTCCTCGGTAAACAAAGTTGGTAGCCCAGGTTTCACAGCAACTTTAATATGAGCCGGAATAGAATGGGAATGAAGCAAGTTCTGGATCAGAATATTTAAATCTACTTTTGTTTTAGGTATACTTTGTTTCCCGGCTGTTGAATAAAGAAGCACATCATAAATAAACTTCTCCATCCGGGTAGCCTGGGCTTTAATCATACCGGCCGTTTTACTTATATCATTAAAATTATCCTCGGCTATATCTTCTTCAATAATTCTGGCCAAAGAATAAATATTATAAATCGGCCCTTTCAGATCGTGCGAAACTATATGTGCAAACTTATCCAGCTCCCTGTTTATAACAGTAAGTTTCTCATTACTTTTATCCCGCTCCTGAAGCAAAGTAGAAATTTCGTGATTAGATGTTTGCAACTGGGCATTTAAGCGCCTGATTTCTTCCAGTTGGTATTCCGTTTCAATATTTTTTAACCGTAGCTGATCCAGCAGCTCAATCAGCTGCATATTCTGCGTTTTTATTTCAGCATAAGGCGATATATCACTTTCTTCTTTAAAGTGCTCCAGCCATCCTTTTATAATGGCTTTGTTTATAGGTGGATGATTATGCGGAATTTCTTTACGTAACGTAACCCGGGTTCCCTTTTCGTATTCACTGTTTATAGCAAAATATTCAACCAGTTTGCGGGAGTTTAGAATCCCCCACCCTTTCAAACCTTGTGGTTGCGCATGTTGCTTTAGCAGCTCCTCTACATTACTGATTCCTCTTCCCCGATCAGTAACTAAACCTTCCAGGTAAAGATGCCCATCCGTTTCAACAATGCTATATTTTATAATTCCCTGCCCTACATGTTCCAACACATTACGCGAAATTTCAGAAACGGCTGTAGCAAATTTAGTTTGGTTAGCAAGAGCAATACCACAAAAAGTTGAAAGTTGCATGGCCCTTTTATAGGCCAAAACAATATCCAGCTCATTTTCCAGCTTTATCGTTAATATATCTCGCTCCATTTCCTTTAGCCTCTGGTTCTACCAACCAAAACCAGTGTATCGTCTGTTCCCCGTTTAAAATCTTTATACAATAGAGCCGCTATAACACTGGTATCGTGCCGTTGCAAATCTTTGTAACGGGCTAAATCCCACTTGCTTTTTAATCCGTCTGAATGCACCACCAACAACCCTTGGTTAGACCAGGGAATCTGGTGGTTGTTTATGGTATTGGGTATATTATGCCCTAAAATTCCGTTATAAGATATAATGCTTTTAGTCCCGTCTGCTCCGCTAAAAAACCGGCCGGCTATGTTCCCGATTCCGCAATAAGTAAGGGTTTGGTCTTTTAAATCAATTAAAGCAACATTAGCTACCGCTCCTCTGGTTCTTTTTATAGAAGCATGCAAACTCCGGATCAGGGAAGAAGGAGTCTGGTTTGTTTGCTGTAAAAAAGTTTCAACGGCCCCCTGGCTGGCCTGTTGGGCAAACTCGCCGTGTCCTAAACCATCAGCTACTAATAAGTAACACGTGTTGATGCTTTCGTACATAGCCCAGCCATCCCCGCAATCGGTTTCTCCAGTTTTGGGCACCATTACTACCCCAATGTCAAACCTCTTAATTTTGCCTGCTTTGGGCTTTTGCCGACTCTTATAAATCCGGGATAAAACCACTGTACCTACCCCCCGGGAAGAATACAAGTCAAATTCATCTGAAATTCTTTTAATGGCGCCCAGTCCTTCTCCATGTGTTCCGACGGTTGATACGCCATCTTCCAACATGCGCTGTGGGTCACTCATTCCTGGCCCCTGATCTATACAAATAATTTCTAACCCACTGGCTTTTTCTCCAATAGGTTTTACCAGAATTTCACCGTTTACAGCCTCGTGTTTAATCAGGTTCGAGGCCATTTCCGAAATTATTAAATTTATTTTACCAACTTCAGATTCTTTAAAACCTAAACCTTCAGCCAGTTTAGCAATATCACGTTTAACAATATTCTGAAAACTTCTATCCGTTAAGGTAAAGCTTACATGCGGTTTAAAGTCCATTTTTCCAGCGAATGATCGTAACTGTGGTTCCCTTCCCTACTTCGCTTTTTAAATCGAATTCATTAGATAAACGTTTTGCACCTGGTAAGCCCAGACCTAAACTTTTACCGGTAGAGAAGCCGTCCTGCATAGCTTGTTTAACATCTTTAATGCCCGGACCTTTATCTGCAAATGTTAACCGGACGCCTTTAATATTGTTTCGGACAACAATTTCCAAAATGGCCTCGCCTCCATTGGCGTAGCGCAACATATTCCGGACTAATTCGCTGGCTGCCGTAATTAATTTAGTTTGGCCAACCAGGCTCATGCCTATTTTTACTGCATATTCTTTGGCTTTATTTCGGAAGAAAATAACATCCGGTTCTCGTAGAATGGTTAATTTTTCTTTAGTTAAGGTCATCATACAGATTTTCCTCGTCTAGTGGTAAATAACCAATTTTACTTCGAAGAAGCTCCATACCTTTTTCTACATCTAAAGCGGTGTACACACCTGTTAGCGTTAAGCCTAATTCAACTAAAGTAATTGCCACTGCAGGTTGCATGCCTACAACAACTGTTTCAGCATCCATTATTTTAGACATAGAGGCAATGTTGCCCAGAATTCTCCCCATGAAAGAATCTACAATACTCACTGCCGAAATATCTATTAAAACGCCCCGCGCCTCGGTTTTACTTACCATGTTTATCAGATCATTCTCCAGGGCCAAGGCTAACCGATCATACAAATCAACCTGTATGGTAACGAGTAAAAACTCGCCCATTTTTAGAATAGGAATTTTATCCATCACTTCCTTTACTAAATAATACTTTTCTTTTCGCCCCTTCTAACTTCTACCCCTAACATATTAAAAGCTAACTTAAGGGCACTGGCTAAGGAGGCTTTTGTATTAATATTGGATAAATCTATTCCTAAATGCACTATTGTCTGAGCGATTTCTGCCCGTATGCCACTAATGATACATTCGGCTCCCATTAATCGGGTAGCACTTACTGTTTTTATTAAATGTTGAGCTACTAAAGAATCTACGGTAGGAACGCCAGAAATATCCAGGATAGCAATTCGGCTGCCTGTTTCTACAATCATTTGCAACAGGTTTTCCATTACAATTTGCGTACGGGCGCTATCCAGGGTTCCGATAATTGGTAATGCCAGAATTCCATCCCAAACCCGGATAACTGGCGTTGAAATTTCATTTATTTCATCTGTCTGCCGTAAAATAACTTCTTCTCTACCTTTTATGAAGGTTTCCATGGTTATGATACTAAGCGTATCCAGCAGATTATTTATTATTACAGCTTCCTGGTAAAGCAAGGCCGGATCATTGGCAAACTCTTTATCCATTATTGAGTAAAAAGCTCTTTTCAGGCTCATTACAAATAAACTTGTTTCGCGAGGCGAAAACCCCTGGCGGGCCCGGGTAATGGAAAGCTCACTTATAATATCAACAACTGGCTGAAAAACATCTGAATCCGCGTTAAATTCTCCAGAACCCAACGCTTTTAAAAGTGAATCCAGTAATTCTTCTGATTGCTTTCCTAACTCTTCATTTGTTATCAAATCATCTCTAAGAGTACTATCGGCCAATTGGTTATGCATCCAGGCTTCTAATAATTGCTTTTTATTCTTTTTAAGGAAGGAAGCGGTTTTGGATTTCATGTTGATATTCAATATTTCTTCGGTTACACTATGGTAGCAATACGCTATAACAATTGAGCATAAAAGTAAGGATTAATAGCCTTTTAACTACACCCAGCCAAAGTTATTTTTATGTATAAAAATACTAATTTAAACTCAGCTTAAATACTGATACCTGGTTTGACTGATTTATCTTTTACCCAAATGAATAATAAAAGTGGTGGTAGACCTGGTTTAAATTCTAAAAAAATATCACTTAATTTTTGCCAGGTGGTACTTCAGCTCATAGTTAAATTTCATCCTTTTTGTTCAGGTTTAGTTTTAAATCTTAATACAGATTTCCCCTAAAATACCGGCTCTAAAATATGCACCAAAACCATATTTCTTGGAGCTGTAATATTGGTAGCGCTTGTTCTTCAACCCACTGTTTCAGCCAATCTTAAAAGTAATTTTAACTTTATCCGGTCACTTTCCTTTTTTACTCGTTAACACTAATTTCATCCATAACCCATTAGAATTCAATTTTAAACAAGATTAAAAATTTCACTACCATCTCTAATTAACCTAAATCAGGTTATGGTTTGGTATAAATGCTATTTACATCTTAAACGAGAATCGGATTAATATAATATGGTTTAGTGGTGTAATTACCTATCAATAACTTTCAATGAATGTAATAAATAAATATTGGGAAGCAGATGAGGCAGCACCTCATCAACAGAATTTATATGGATCTATTGACCTGGAAGATGAAAGATCTGAAAAAGAATTAATAGCTAGTTATTATCCCCTTATGGAAGCATGGAACTGGGAAATTTACATTTACAACAATAAACCAGATATGCGGGAATATGGTACTTGCAGAACGGAAGAAGAAGCCAGGAATACTATTAGTCACTATATCAATCTTATTTAAGCCTAGTATCAAAAAATATAACTACACCTAATAATTCAAAATACTGGTTTATTATACCAACTGTTACGGTATATAAAGAATATAGCTGTTTGCCAGATGGAAACTTATTTAGGTTATTTCTATAGGGGAAAAGACAAGTTTAGTTTAATATTTTTAAGGTTTCAAACTATGAAATTCTTATTTAAATGATTTCATAGAATGAAGACCTAAAAGTTTAACCTTTTAATAACTCCCGTTCAAAATAAACTAATTCCTTTTGGTTCGGATTTTCAGGAGAAGTGCAGTAATAGATGCGCTTTGCAAATCGTCTTACTACTAATTTAAGATTAGGATTTACTTTGGCGTAAACCAAAGATCCTTCGGGATATGTGTTTTCCATTTAAATAAATACGTTCCTTAAAATTATAAGGGCATAATTAAATAATTTAGTTTCGGAATAAGGAAACTGGTGCTCGTCAAAAAGATTTAAAAGGTTAATGGAAATTATTTAAATCCTAAATTCTTTAAAAGAAAGCAAGGATTGCCTATTCTGTTTGTTACCTTTTATAGAGGAACTGAAGCTTATAGCAGGTTCAGTTTTTTTTGAAGCTCCGTATAATAAATAACTTAATAATTCAGGTTCTTTAATAATTCCAATCCTGCCCGAATGGGTTTTATTATATCGGTAAAATTACCGACGCTTCTTAAAGTAACTTTATCGTTATAAATAATTATTCTGGCTAAGCCTTGATTGATGTAACTGGTGGCCTGGTTTTTAGTTAAAATAACATGCGCCGATACACTTTCCTCTTTTAGGTTTTCTATTTCATTTAAAATTTGAAAACATAAATTCTTAATAGCATTTACATTAGCCTCACTCTCTGCGGTAAGGTTATATAACTCATTGCTTAATGCTTTTATATTTTTAAAAACTTTTTCAGAGTTCATTTTCAAAAACAAGGATAGTGTTATCAACAAAAAACTATTCTCCTAAAAAACACTTAAATGAAATAGCAAAACCTGGAATTGGAGATGGTAATATACGCAACAATCTAAAGTACAAGGTTACCCAAACAAGAGCGTGAAAACCAACATTTTTTGCCTCGCCAATATAATTACAGGCTTACCTTATTCCCCTAAAATATTATTAGACCTCAATAAAAGCCTTATCAAATCATTATATATAAAGTGCAAATCAGGAAAACTTGTATTTCAAACTTTTGCAATTCTTACCTATCGCTTACCTACGTGCTTTTTTTTAGGAGTAGTTTTAACTATTACTTAAATAAAACTATTTGTTCTCAACTTGTGAGGAAGGATTTGGAGCAGCATGCCTTTCTGTACTTTTCTTTTCTGCAAACAGGTACCACGCCAGAAAGAAAATAAACACCAAAATAGTTATGATGGCGGCAGGAATACTAATGCCGGACCTTGACTTTTCTGGCTCCCTTTTGCTGTTAGCATTATTCTTCATACTTCAGGTAATTTTTAGCTGGTTAAAATAGATACGCAAAATAGCCCCTTTACGGGGCTATCGGCTCATAGTTTTATTTTAATTATTACTGGTAAGTAAAGAATTAATTATTATTAGATTTGTTACTGGCTCGTTCTGCTTTTTTTGCTTGTTTATCAGCATTATGGCGAGTTCTCTGTGCCCTGGCTTCTGTTCGGGCCGCTAGCTTAGCTTGTTTGGCGGCATCAGCAGCATCATCTTCAATCCGATCGGCTTCTCTGGCATTAGCTCTAGCTGTCTTTGCTTCCGTTTTGGTACTTCTTCTTAAATCAACGGCTTCGTTCAGTCGTTGTTTATCTTCATTTTCCTGTAGAGTTTTTGCTGCAGTTTTAGCTTGAGCAGAATCAATGGTCTGGGCAAAAGAGGTTGTACTTAGAAGTAGGATTGCTCCCAAAATAATTGATAAAAAATAGGCCTTGGCTTTCATATTAGTTTTATAAATAATTTTAATTGTTGAAATGACGTGGGGTTGAATGAATTAATTCATTGATGGGGGAGCAACTTTTTCTATATCAAACATAAAATATAGAAATTTCCGGGATTTAATTTGGGGTATTTCTTCTTCACCAATATCTTTTAGTGTAACCTCATAATATTGATTCTTGATACATATTGTATGTGAATTATCCTGTTCCAAATCAAATGCATATTCTGGTGTATTAGCCTCCATAAAAGAAACTAAAACCCGCCGGATATGGGCCTCCGGATGAGCGGCGTCTAATAGCACATCTCCCAATTTTGGGGCTCCTTGTATTGTCATACCAGAATTTATATAAGGCGCATGCACCATCACTGACAAATCGCCTAACTGCTGATAATTGGGAGCAAAAGGATTAAGAACTAATTTTAAGGATTGCATGATTTTTACGGAAAAAAATAAAGAGATTATAAATTAATTAAAGCACATAAACGACCTTGCCAGGATAGCGGGGAGTGGAGAAAAAGTAAGTTACCTTGTAATTTAGATAGACCAGTTTTAATTCTAATCAGAAGTACCTAAGAAAATAATGCTAGCTCTTTAAAATGAAATTTTATTACTTTTTAAGTGTCCACGATAAAGTAAAGAAATAAAAATAAGGTTTAATTAAGGTGAATAAGGAAGGCTAGTTGTTTCCCCAAACCTTTTGGTAAGCCGCATCGCATTCTTGGCGAATGTTTGTGGGCAAATTAGCATTTGATTTATAGTCAAATCTAACATACTCAAATTCGTGGCATAAGGAATAGTAATTTTGAATCCGGTCAGGAGTTTGCAGGGATAGCTCTTGAGATTTCTCTTTAAAATACAAAAAGTATTTCTCTTCTATTGCAAGTAATGAAACCAAGAAAGTTTCTTTCTTTTGAGTAAAGTCAAGTTCTTTTCTTCGGCTAAACAATTTCTGGAGGAGTCTCATATTTTTAAAATTATATTTTATATTATTACATACGCAGGAATAAAGAATTAAATAATTTTTATATCATTTATTATTTTACTTCGTAATTCCCGCTGCTGATTATGGCAGGAATACTTGATTTACCAAACAAAACGAATTTTGAATTGCAGACTCTATTTTTTCTTATAAAAGATACAAGTGGTGATTTGCCTATAAAAAGGCCTTTGCCATGAAGAGATTAATACCTTGAAGGGATTAATAAGGAGTATTTGTATTTTAAACAACTAGTCCTCGCCACCCCTGTTTTGATAATTGTATAGTAAGAATGCAAAACCAAAGTAACTATTCAATTAAATGGGTAACCTTATTAAAGCTAAATGCCAATGTGGATTAGACTCAAAAGCAATTTATCAGGGAACAGGTTTCAGATACCTTGAAACAGGTAAAATAATAGAACCTGCCATTTAAACCCATAAAACTAAGCTTTAAAAAGCTGGCTAAACACCTGTTTATCATTACTTAAAAGGGTTTTGGAGTTGTCTACCATGCCATTTGTAGTTGATATGTGTTAAAACTGTTTATAAGCTAAATTTAAGGTGTCTTGCAAAGGGGGAAACGTGTTAAGCATTTCTGAAAAAATGCCCTTGAAGGAGTTCTAAACGCTTCGGGAAACCGTTTAAACTACCAGGCAATCAACTTCTTTTAGCACCGCGAAACGGTTGTCTATTATAAAATTATGAACCTATAACCTCAAAAAAGTGTACTATTAAATAAAATCTATTTATTAAACCCGCCTTTTATTTTCTATAACTTTTAGAAGGTACAATAGCTAGTAAGATTAATTGGATTTGCAGTAAAGGAATATTCCTTTTTGCAGCCTTTAGCTATTTAATGATGCTAGCTCACAATAATACCATTAATACAGCTCTTTTAAATTATTTAACTAATGAAGATGCTATCCGCGCCCAATACCCAAATTCCTTCATCATTTTATTTGAAAGGCAGATTTTAGGGCCTTATCAGTCCGTTACAGAAGCTTATCGGGTAGCTTTTGCAAAGTTTGAACTTGGTACTTTTATCGTTAAATATTGTGGTAAACTCTAATAAATACTGGTTTTAAGTCCTAACCCAGTAGAACCTAACCTTACACAATAAAAATAAGCTGTTTTCAAGTGTTTTACTAAGGATTCAAGGCGTGTTTAAATTTCCGAAAGAATGCCAATAGCTGCCATATAAACGATATGGCAAGGCATTTAAAGCCTTATTACACAAATGTTAATTCCTAAATATTTTATATCTTTAAGGGCTCAATACCTAATCCCACAATGGTCTTATACCAGAACAATTTTATTGTACTAAATTACGAGCCTACTACCGATATTCTTACGGTAGATTGGCCTCAAATTGAAAGCTACTTACTACACGAAGTAGAAAGATCTTTGCAAACTTTAGTAGACTACGTGCGGAATTACGATGTCAAACGCCTTTTGATTGATGCGGGCAAAGCTACTTCTTCCCCAGAATTAGTAGATTCGTCTGAATACAAAAGAATTATTATGGAGTTTGCGATTAACTTAAACAAAACGCGCTTACAAAAGTCGGCCAGAGTAGTTGCCCTTGATAAGAACAGGGAAACAAAAACACAAAAAGTAGCGGCAGAAATAGTACAGCAGACCGGATTTGCTATTCAAAGCAAAAACTTCGATACCAGAGCCGAAGCAATGGCTTGGTTAAAAGCTTAAAAATCAATAATTTATTCAAACTTAAAAATCTGGATTTTCCTAAGGTAAATACTTACCTTTGATTGGTAATATCCTGAAAATGTTAATTTTAAAGAACAAATTACAAGTACTTGAGTACGAACCGGCAAACAATATTTTATTGGCAGAGTGGCCTAACCATGAAGATTATTCCCTGCCAGAAGTAGTTCAGACATTAGAAACGCTAGTAAAATACATTAGGGAGTACAACGTTAAGTATTTGGTAATTAATTCAACACAAGTAAAACCAAATTTCCAAATAACTGGTCTGAGGGAATTTAAAGCAGCTATAGTGGAGCTGGTTTACAATCTTTCCAAAACGTCTTTAAAGAAAATAGCCCGAATAGCCACCAATAATCCGGAACGGGAAATACTTGTACGAAATCTTGCCCATGAAATTAGCCAAGGGTTAGTATTTGATTTCCAAATAAAAGAATTTCTAAGCCAAACCGAAGCAAAAGAGTGGTTATTGGGTTAATAAGACCGCGTAAGCCAGTAAATCAACTGCACTTAAGTTTTAGGAAGTTCAATAAAAAAGGTGGTACCCTTATTTTCTTCACTTTCAAACCAGATTTGTCCATTATGCCATTCCACAATAATTTTGATTATGGACATACCCAGACCATTGGAAGGCTCACCGTTAAGCCCCGGTCTGCTGGCTTTCGTAAACTTATCAAACAGTACATTGTGGTATTTTTGGGGTATGCCAATGCCGTTGTCTTCTACTTTAATTAAAACGGTTTCTTCCTTTTCTTCCAAACTAACGCTTATCACGCCCTTCTTTGGCGTGAACTTAATAGCATTGGAAATAAGGTTATTAATGGCCTGTAATAGTTTAATATCGTCAATTTCGACGTAGATTTCCTTTTGGTTAGGTAAGAAATAGAAGGTTTTAGAAATTTCTTTTTCCGATTTCTGGTATTGCTGCATTATTTCCTTTAGCCGGTCAACCAAATTGGTTCTTCTTTTAATGACGTTGACTTCGGCTGTTTCTAAAAATTCCGCCGAAATCAAATCCCTAATTAGCAAAACCGCGTTGGAACTGGTCTTCCCGATCAGGTTCAATGCCTGGTTTACTTCTTCATTCCCGTAGCTTTTAACATCATCCAACAATACACCAGAAAGGGAGTTAATTATGGCCATGGGTTCTGCCAAGTCATGAGCCAGAATATGCAGAATAGAGTTTTTTTTGTTGGCGTACTTCTTTAAGTAGTCGTTGTACTTCTTGTGGGCGGTTATATCGTCCAGGTACCCAATAATCTTTTGCTTGCCCCCTTCCTCTGATAACAAGGGTGTCAGGCAAACCCATTGTTCCTTGTTTTCGGGCAAGGTTATTCTAAATTCAATGTCTTTATTTTCTTCCCCTTTCATGAGTAGCTTGCTCATGACCAGCACATACTGCCTATCTTCTGGGTGAACTAATTGCAAGAGCGATTCCGGGGAAGTAGGTACGTCTAGGGTTAAATTGAAAGTAGCTTCAAAAGTACTGTTGAAATAAGAAAACTTATTTGCCACGGTTTCATAGACAAAAATTGCTTGCCTACTGTTGTTGGCTAGAAATTTAAACGTAGCTAAATCCATACTGATAGGAGATTAGATCAATAATACAAGTAAATAATCTTACAAGCCAAGACCAACAGTTACGGATATGGCAAAAAATAGATGTAAAGCGTTTAAGTCATTTAAATGAACAAAATATTTAGCCTAGCCATTTAGTCCACAAGCCTAATTCAGGCATTTATTGGCAGGATTGAATTCCAGCCTGTGGTAAACTCCATAACAACTTGTTGAGGAAAGACCAGGAGTGTTGGGCATGCTTGAAAAGGTTTTATAAAGTTTAAGACTAATAAGCAGAATTTGATGCAAGAGTTAGGTGAAGAATTAGGGAAGGGTAATCTCGTCTAAATAGGGTTCTAAGGCTGCTGTGCTGGTAAATCCCCGGACCATTTTTCCTTTGTTTTCTTTCGGACTAAACCAAACTTCCGCTTAGAATTTGCCCATGTCAGAGAGTACCAATTTGTATGCCGGCATTGACCTAATTGCCAAACATTGCCCATGCCCCTAAACGTAGGGCAGTCGGCTCGTTTAATCTTTGCGTAAAAAATGATACAAAACCATACCAGCACATTCGGGAGTATTTAGGCAGGTGGTTTGATTATTATTTTATCAATTTTACTACCATCCCGGTCTACTATTTCCATTTCGTATTCTTTATATTCAAATTTTTCTCCGGTTTCGGGTAAGCGACTTAAGTAGAAAATCACAAACCCAGCTAAGGTGGTATATTCGGAAGATTTTGGTATCAAGTCTTTTTTTAACGCTTCATTTAATTCCCGAATCAAAATACTTCCGTTAACCAAATATGAATTGTCTTCGCGTTTTATTATTTCGGGTTCATCAGTCTCATCTACATCCGGAATATCTCCCACAATTGCTTCTAAAATATCATGTAAGGTAATAATGCCTTCAGCTGACCCAAATTCATCCACCACAATGCCCAAATATTGTTTATGTTTCCGGAATAAAGCTAAAACATCGCGTGCAAACATGGTTTCGGAAATGAAAATTGGCCTTTTGATCAGTTCAAGCAAAGATTTTTGCTGCTCTATCATATTTTCATAAAAATCTTTGGTAGATAAAACACCTATAACATTGTTGAACTCACCATCGGAAACCGGAAATTTAGAATGAGCACTAATTCGGATCTTTTCCTTTATAGAACCAAAAGGTTCATTTAAATCAATCCACTCGGTATCTAAACGGTGGGTCATCAGGCTCTTGGCCCTCTGACCAGAGAAATGGAATATATTTTGGTGCAATTCCGTTTCATCTCGTCGTAATACACCTTGTTTACCAGCTGTTTTAATGATTTGTCGCAACTCCTCTTCTGAGATCTTTTCTTCTGCTGTTTCTTTAATGCCCAAAAGCTTAATAACTGCTTGGGTAGAAACCGAAAGTACTTTTACAATGGGCATAGTTAGCTTGGTAAAAGTTTTAATAACGGGTGCCACCCCAAGCGCTATACTTTCGGCATGGCCCATTGCCAGGGTTTTGGGAATGAGTTCACCGATGACGATGGAGAAATAGGTAATAGAGCCAATAACAATAATAATGGCCAGTGTATCGGCGTAAGGTGCGAGCAAGGGTACATTATTTAACAAAATTTGCATATCATCAGACAAAGCTGCCCCGCCGTAAGCACCCGATACAATTCCAATTAAAGTAATGCCTACCTGAACCGCCGATAGAAAATCTTCTGGTTCCTGAATGAGCTGTAAAAGTTTTTGGGCATTTTTATTGCCTTGCTGGGCTTTTTGTTCAATCCTGTTTTTCCTTACCGATATAATGGATATTTCGGATAGAGCAAAGAACCCGTTTAGAAGGGTTAAAAGAAAAATTACAATTATTTCCATGCGTTTGCGCTTTCTATGGGTACTGCTTTATACAGCATATAAGGATGAAAAGTGCTTAAAGTTTTCAAAAACTAAGGATGGGAACTGGCTCTTTGAATTACCTGATAACATTGAGAATATTTTAGGAAAATACAAATTCAGGACCTGCAAAAAAATATAATTTAATTCAGGAGAAAGACCTAGATAGCGTTAGGTTCTTCTCCTGAATTAAATTTTGGCAATATTATTACCTACCGCCAACCTCCGCCTAAAGCCCGGTAAAGATTGATGGTTGTTTGAAACTGTCTTTTTTTAGTTGAAACCAGATCTATTTTTGCTTGTACTGCTTTTTGCTGGGTAATCAATACCTCTAAATAATTCGCCCGGCCTCGCTTAAACAGTTCCGTGGATATAGCAGTGGATTCATTAACAGCGTTTACTTCCCTGCTTTTTTCTTCATAAATTTCCTGTAGATTTTTGAGCACCAGCATTTGGTTATAAACTTCCAGGTAGCCCGTTAAAATAACCCGTTGGTAATTATACAAAGCACCAATCTGGTTGGTATTAGCCTTAATAAAACTCGCTTTAATAGCGCTTCTGTTCAGGAAAGGAAAAAGCAGATCCCCGAACAACCCATAAGCAAATGACTCCGGACTTTGAAACATTAAACTTGTTTTAAAAGCCTGAAAACCCACCGAACCATTCAGATTTAGAGTAGGAAAAAACATCGCCTTAGCCGCTTGCACATCCGCTTTACTTGCGATCAGCTCGTATTCTGCCTGTTTGATATCCGGCCGGTTCTGCAGTAAAGCACTTGGTAAACCTATGTTTACCTTTATAGGTTGCTCTTGGTTAATGATGGTTTTATCCCGTAAAATTGGTTGCGGATACCGGCCCAGCAAAAAATTTATGCGGTTCTCATTTAAGCTAATTTCCTGTAAAATTTCCAGCCGCGAACCTTTTAAATTATGGAGGTGGGTTTCAAATTGTTTTACTGCTAATTCATTGGCCGCCGCCGCCGCTTTCTGAGCTTTAATCATTTCCAAAGCTTGTTCCTGCAGGCTAATAGTTTCCTCGGTGATCAATAACATATTATCCAGGGCTACCAAATCATAATAAGCATTGGCTATCTCGGCAATCAGGTTAGTAGTAATAAAATTCTTTCCTTCTATACTGGCCAGATACCGGGCAGTAGCTGCTTTCTTTTGGTTTTGCAGTTTTCCCCAAATATCCACTTCCCAGCTGGCTTGTAGTCCTGCAAAATAATTGGGCAGGTCTTCCGGGATTATCCTATCATTATAAATTTCCGTGGTTTTATTACCGGCTCCATCCATGGTGTATAACCCGAACCTTCTCAGGTTACTACTTACTAAACCATTTACTTTAGGACGAAGAACTCCCTGGCTAAAAAAAATATCCGATTGGGCAGCTTTAATCCGTTGCAAAGCAATAGCCAAATTCCAGTTATTCTGAACAGCTGTATCTATCAGTGCCGCCAGACCTTTATCCTTAATGATTTCTTTCCAGGTAACATGGGCTACATTCGCAGTGTCAGAAGAAGCTGGGAAAGTGGCTGGTAAAGGCCTTATAAAAGTACGAGTTGCTGTTTCTAATTTTTGCCAGGGCTTACAGCCGCCAAGCAACATTAGTAAAAAGAGAAATATGGTACTTGAATATCTAATGAGATACATGTTTGATTTCTTCTGTTAAGGATACTTCTTCTGCCTCCTCCTGAATCCTGTATTTTTCGGCAATGGTGGCAAATACCACATATAACCCAGGAATAATGACTACTCCGAATACAGTACCAAAGAACATACCGCCGGCTGCCGCGGCGCCAATGGTTTTGTTACCTACCGCGCCAGCTCCTGAGGCAAATAAAAGGGGAATTAACCCGGCAATAAAGGCAAAGGAGGTCATTAAAATAGGGCGTAACCGTGCAGTGGCTCCCGCTACCGCGGCCTGAAAAGGGGTTCGGCCTTCCTGTTGTTTTAAATTGGCATACTCTACAATCAGAATAGCATTTTTACCCAGCAAGCCAATAAGCATTACCAGGGCTATCTGGCCATAAATATTGTTTTCTAATCCTAATAGCTGCAGGAAAAAGAAAGCTCCAAATACCCCGGTAGGTAAAGAGAGGATTACCGGTAAAGGCAACAGGTAACTCTCGTATTGGGCCGAAAGCAGCAGGTAAACAAAAAGTAAGCATATAATAAAAGTATAAATGGTTTGGTTACCTGATAATACCTCGTCCCGCGTAATACCGGCCCAATCAATGGCGTAACCTTTAGGTAACTTTTCTTTAGCTACTTCCTGGATAGCTTTAATGGCGCTGCTGCTACTGAACCCTTCGGCAATCTGGCTGTTTACTTCCGCTGATGGAAACATGTTATAGCGGGTAACCTGGTCTACTCCATTGGTTCTTTCCAGCGTTACAAAAGCTGATAGCGGTACCATTTCCCCGTTGTCGTTTTTCACATAAAGCTTTAACAGGTCTTCCGGATTGGCCCTGTATTCCGGTAAGGATTGCACCATTACCTTGTACATTTGCCCGTATTTGATGAAGTTGGTCGCGTATTCGCTGCCTAACATGGTTTGTAAAGTACCCATAGCATTCTCCACCGAAATACCTTTTTGAGCCGCTTTATCTTCATCTAGGCGCAACAGGTATTGTGGAAAGCTGGCATCAAAAATGGTGAAAGCCGAGGCCAGTTCGGGGCGTTCTTCTAAATCCTTCAGGAACTCCTTCGTTACAGTTTCCATCTTTTTATTATCATCGGTGCGGGATTTATCCAAGAGCCGTAATTCAATGCCACTGGAATTACCGTAACCCGGCACGGCAGAGGGCGGGAAAAACTCGATGGAGGCATCTTTAATATGACGAGTCTTAGCAGAAAGCCTTTCTATCACCTCATCAACCGATTCTTCTCGCTGGTCCCAGCTTTTCAGATTAATTAAAACAGTACCGTAAGTGGCCCCCGTACCATCCGAAAGAATATTGGTGCCAGCTAAAGTAGAAACCGATTCAATGGCTTCAATCCCGTTGCAGGACCGTTGTATTTCATTTACCACGGCTTTTGTCCGTTCTAAGGTTGACCCGGCCGGCGTGGTAATGCTGGCGTAAAACATGCCTTGGTCTTCGTTGGGAATAAACCCGACCGGTAATATTCGGCTGATAAGGCCCGTGCCGGCACAGAATATTAGCAGCATAGAAAAGGTGATAATTTTCCGGTTAATAATCAGGCGCAATAAGCGCTGGTATTTGGTTTCCAGGTTATGGTACCAATGGTTAAAACCACGAAAGAACCGGGTAAGTAAATTTTGCTTAGGAGCATGCTGGTGCGAGTTTTTTAGGAATAAGGCACAAAGCGCTGGGGTAAGCGTTAAGGCGCCAATACCCGACAGCACAATGGCTATAGCCATGGTTAGGGAGAACTGCTTATAAAATATGCCTACCGGGCCGGTCATAAAAGAGGCCGGAATAAACACCGCCGACATAACCAGGGTAATGGCCATAATGGCTCCCCCAATTTCTTTCATAGCCATTTCCGTGGCCTTACGCGGACCATACTTGCCGGACTCCATTTTGGCATGTACCGCTTCCACAACCACGATAGAGTCATCTATTACAATACCGATGGCTAACACCAAAGCAAATAAGGTAATCAGGTTCAGCGAGAACCCTAACAGGTTCATGAAAAAGAAGGTACCTATTAAGGAAACCGGCACCGAGATAGCCGGAATAAGCGTGGAACGGAAATCCTGTAAAAAGAGAAATACCACTAAAGAAACCAATAAAAATGCCTCTATCAACGTTCGGATCACTTCATGGACGGAAGCATCCAGAAAACGGGAAATGTCATAACTGACTTCATAATCCATTCCCTGTAAGAACACCGATTCTTTCAGCTCGGCCATTCTTTCCTTCACCTTGGCTATAACTTCCCGGGCGTTGGAACCCGGTAATTGTTTCAGGACAAGGGCGGCGGCTGGTTTCCCGTTTAATTTAGCTTCCACGTCAAAGTAAGTGGTACCAAATTCTACATCCGCCACGTCTTTAATGCGCAGTATTTCGCCTCCTTCATTAGTCTTGATCGGAATATTGGCGTACTGCTCTTCGGTATTATAGCGGCCGGTATATTTAATTACGTATTGTAAAGTCTGGGCTGTTTTATCCGAGCTTTCACCTACTTTACCGGGGGCTGCTTCTACGTTTTGTTTTTGCAAAGCGTCCACAATATCATTGGTCGAAATTTCATAGGCCAGCATTTTATCGGGCTTAAGCCAGATGCGCATGGCATATTCTTTCGCCCCTAAAATATCGGCCAACCCAACGCCCTCAATACGTTTTAATTCGGACAGTACGTTAATGTCGGCAAAATTATAGAGAAACTTTTCTTCCAGCTTGCTATCGGTGCTAAAGATGTTGACATACAGTAGCATGGCGTGTTCTTCCTTTGCGATTTTGACTCCGGTTTTAATTACTTCGGCAGGTAACTCGCCCATTACCGCCGACACCCGGTTTTGCACATTTACTGAAGCTACATCGGGATCGGTACCGGATTCAAAAATTACCTGCACTACCCCTACCCCATCGTTTCCGGCTTTGGAAGACATATATTTCATACCCGGTACGCCATTAATGGCTCGCTCCAACGGTACCAGGGCAGCCTTGGTAACAGTTTCGGCATTGGCTCCGGTAAATTCAATGGTTACGTTTACTTCGGGAGGTGCAATGCTGGGGAATTGTGTCATAGGTAATTTCAGCAACGACAATATTCCCAGCAGAACAATTATCGTAGAAATTACCATAGACAAAACAGGTCTATGTATAAATTTGGCTATCATATTAACTGTGTTTTAGCTTGAAAAAATACCTATTGTTGCGCCAGCAATTGTGGCATAGTGGTTTGGGGGACAAACTCCGTATTAATTTTCTCGCCTTCTTTTACCCGTTGCAGGCCTTCATACAGGATTTTATCCTGGGGAGATAAACCCGAAGCTACCACATATAAATGCGGTAAGCGAAGCTTAGGCACAATGGTTCGTAACCGCACAATGTTATTATGATCAACCACATACACAAAGGTTTTATCCTGAATATCGAAGGTAGCTTTTTGTGGTATGATTAAAGCATTTGCCAGCTTGATTTCCAACCTGATTTTACCACTGGAACCGTGTTTCAGCAATTGTTGCGGGTTAGCAAAACGGGCGCGAAAAGCCAGGTTACCGGTACTTCGGTCTATTTCACCTTCTACAGTTTCAATTTTACCTGGTTGGGGGAATACATTGTTATTGGCTAAAACCAGAGTTACTTCCTTATTTTTATTTATTTCTTTACTCTCAATAAAATCAAGGTACTCTTTTTCTGAAACATGGAAATAGGCAAACACCTCCAGGTTGTTGGAGATGGTAGTTAACAAGGAACCTTCTTCTACCAAACTACCGCTTTTATTGGGTATGCGGTTTATCCCCCCGCTAAAAGGGGCCCGCACCTGAGTAAACTCCAAGTTTAATTTTGCCGTCGCCACAGCCGAACGGGCCTCCTCCATTTTGGCTTGGATGGCTTCTAATTTGGCCTCCGCCTTTTCCAATTCGGTTTTCGAAACAATATTTTTCCGAACCAGCTCTTTTGTGTTTTTAAGCTCTACTGCGGCAAACTTAGCTTCGGCAATTGCGCTTTTTAACTGGGCATTGGTTTTATGTAAATTCTGGCGGTAAGTATGGTTGCTAATGGTAAAAAGCAATTGGCCGGCTTGTACCGATTTACCTTCATCCACGTGGATCTTTTCAATAAAACCAGGTATTTTGGCCCTGATCTCTACATTCTGAATGGACTGTATTTCGGCCACATATTCTTTGGTATAAACAGTATCCAGCACTAAGGGCTGGGTAATGGGAAACTTTTCTTTAACCTGCGTAGCTTCTTTCTTATTGGCAGAACAAGAGGTAATCAATAGTAAACATAAACCGGCCAAGCTCGCTAAAACAGCGCGAACTACCGGTTTAAAAATATAAGTTTTCATATTTTTAAAGGATAAACTGAAATAAAAAGGAAATAAAAATCCTGTTAGCCTTCGGACCGGAGGCTAGCTGGCAATTAGAAAATCAGTTTAAACTTCGGGTGGAGGGGAGAAGATATCCAAATACCTTTTGGAGTAAAAAGGCAGGGTATAATAAGTGATTTCCTGAAGCTGAGAAGCTTTATATTGAGGAGGAGTTTTAAAAGAAATATGGTGAAAAAGAAAATCGTCTAGATCAACCTTCTTTAGTAAGACACTGTTGCCATCCGGATCGTCAAGTTCATCTTGTTCCGCAACCGCATTTTCAAAACCCAAAGCTTTTTCCAAAACCAGCTCCACCAAGCTTTCAATATCATTGAATTCAAGGTTTTCGGGAACAGAATCAGGATCAAAGTCGGGCGCATCAATACTAAGATTGAGTATGTGCAAGGCAAGCACAAACCAGAGGTATTTGAAAAATGATTTTCTAATTGCCTTGAACATAATCTATTTATAATGCAAGTTTATAAAAATAAGCGCATAATCTATAAATATTAATTAAGAATTAACCTTTTAAATTAAAATCTACGAATGATTGGCAGGCTTTTTTAAATAGATATTTCAAGAACTATCCTTGGCTCCCTATTACTAAGGCTTCTTTTTATCTAACCTGTTTGTTCTCTGGAGCTTTTTTATGAACTTGGTGAATAGTTAATCAGCTTATATCCAAGTATTAGATTTTATCTCCTTAAAAAATTAGTTAATGAAGTAGTTTGCATTCAGAAATCGAAACAGGTTACAACTGGTTTAGTAAAAAGGTTGAAGCCACTTTTTGTGCAAAATGTGTGCAAATAAGAAAGCCACCTACAAGCCTCATTTTACCAATAGCTAATTATCTGGTTACCCCACTTGAATTTTAGCCAAATACCTACTACTTAAGAGGCAGCGGGAGTTTATTCCAAGAGTTTTTTTATTATTTGAAAAAATCTTCATTTCAAGCCTGCTGCATATACTGTTCTTTATAGGAATCAGCCAACATAACGTATTTGGGAAAATCCTTCTCTGATTTATGGCCGGAAAACTTCCGAACAACCCGTTCCAGAATATCCATTATAAGTGAAGTGGAATTAAAATCTTTCGAGGTAGGCGGTAGTTCAGAACCTGCCATTTGGGTACTTACTCCACTATTGCAAAATTACCAAAGTGTTTGAGAACCTTAACAGGTTCATCTAATTCAATAAGCTGGCCTATTTCCTTCAATAACTCCCAAAAAAGAAAAGATTAGAACTATCTGTCCGAAACTAAACAAAAAGCCCTGTAAGTTATTAACCTACAGGGCTTTTATCAATTTACTTGCAGAGAGAGAGGGATTCGAACCCCCGGACCTGTTACAGTCAACGGTTTTCAAGACCGCCGCATTCGACCGCTCTGCCATCTCTCTAAGGTGGTACAAAAGTATAAGATGAACTTAAATAATCAAAATGTTTAGCAATAAAATTTTTGATTATTTGTCATAAATTTCAGCTAAAAACCCTATCCTATTAACGTTCAAGACGTTTCGTTACCGTATCAATGCTAATATTTATTTCAAAACCCAATATTAATATCATTGAAACAAAATCCAACCAGATCATTAAGCCTACCAAAGCCCCTATCGATCCGTAAAAATGGTTATAAGTATCAAAAACACTGACGTATAACGAGAATAACCAGGATACCAAAAAGATTAGAACAGTAGCCACTACCGCTCCTAGGGAGAAAAAAGGCCATTTATCCTGAATAGCGGGCACATAATAATAAATAGAACAAGTAGCTACCAAAAACAAGAATATGACCACTATGTATTTTAACAATACAATTAAGGCGTAAGTAAACCGCTCCGTTACTATTTCATAAAATACCAGCACATCTAGTATATAAGTACCAAAGAAAATGGCAGCAATAGCAGTAATTAAAATAAAAGAAAGCGCAAAAGTTAGCAGCGTGGCAATAAGCCTTTTCTTCAGGTAAGTTCGTTGCCTGAAAGTACGGTACTTTTTATCAAAGGCATCCATCAAGGACATGATCCCATTAGTGGACAAAATAAGTGCAAATAAAAAGTTTACTGACAACAACCCTCCCCGCGGAATATTTACTATATCCTCAATAGTACCTGCCGTAGCCGCATACATTTCCTTAGGCATAAAATCCTGCAAGAAGTTAAGGATGGAAACATTTAAATCCGGGATAGGAATATACGGAATAAGTGTAAAGAGGAATATAATGGTGGGGAACATGGATAACGTAAAGTTAAAAGCCATGTACGAAGCCCGCTTGGTAACAGAATCTAACTTTAATTCATGTATAAGTACATCCGTAACATCATATAAATTGGCCTGACCGTTGTTTAAACTAAACTTTTTCAGGAACAGGATAAACTTACGGTAAGATTTACGACTTTTGACGTACTTATCTGTTAAACTCATTAATGGTAATAACTTTCGAGTTTATTAATAATATAATCTGGTATCGCAATGGGCCGGGAAGTTTGCATATCTACAAAAACCATAGTGGTTTCCCCTATATTTAATAATTGCCTGGCTTCATTATATACCTCATATTCAAACAAGATACGGGCCCCGGAAGGTTTATTTTTTAACATCATTTTTATGGTTAAAAGATCATCGTACCGGGCCGGGCGCATGTACTTAGTCCGCATCTCCAGTACCGGCATCATTACCCCTTCCTTTTCCATTTCTTTGTAGTTAATCCCTAAACTCCGGAAAGCTTCGGTACGGGCTACTTCGTAATAAGCTGCAAAATTACCGTAGTACACATAACCCATTTGGTCAGTCTCGGCATATCGTACACGTATCTGTACTTCGTTCTGATACATTAGTTAAAGTTTAATATTATAATAAAACCGGAAGTAGCAATTCAATAACATTGTCTTCCCTATTTTTGCCCGCATTTGAATCTGGCAATGCTTATTTCATAATATTACGTTGGGTTAAGGCTGCCTGGTACCGGCGAGCATTTTGCAAGTGCTCTGCTTCAGTTGCGGCAAAGGCGTGGTACCCGGAAAAATCTTCTTTGGCACAGAAATAGATATAGTTATTCTTCTCTGGATTCAGAACTGCATCTATAGCATTGATTGATGGCAGATTAATAGGCCCCGGCGGCAAACCTTTGTATTTATAAGTATTATAAGGCGAATCTTTTTGTAAATGCACATTTAAAACCCGGCGTATACCAAAATCGCCTACGGCATATTTTACGGTAGGATCAGCCTGCAAGGGCATTCCGATTCGTAGCCGGTTTAAGTAAACCCCGGCAATCCGGCGTCTTTCATCAGCGTGCTGTTCCTGCTCAGCTTGTACAATAGAAGCCAGGGTAGAAACGTCTGCTTTAGACAATCCTAATTTCTGAGCTTTTGCTTCCCGCTCCTGGGTCCAGAAAGCATCATACTCTTTTTTCATCCGCTTCATTAATTCTTCAGCCGATGTATTCCAATACATTTCGTAAGTATTCGGAATAAACATGGTCATAATGGTAGTGGTATCAAAACCTAAGCTTTTTACATACTTCTCACTGGACAATAGAGAATCCAGTTCGGTTTGGCTCGCAGATATATCCTGGCTTAACTTTTTGGTCAGATCCTTTTTCAGGCGCACATTAGTAAAAGTCAGCTTTACCGGCGACTGGCGACCTGCCCGTAGATCTGAAATCAATTGGTAATTGGTAGCTCCGTTCTTTAACTCGTAATGGCCAGGCTTAATTAATTTCGGGTAATCCATCAACTTAGCTAAAAACCGGAATGATAGTTTATCTACAATTACATTTTCCTTATTTATAGAATCCATTACCTGTTCAAAGGTGGCTCCTTTCGGAATCCGGATGTACGCCCGGCTACCTTTGGTATCTACATTGCCGGTATAAACTATCTGGTAAGCGTAATAAGAAAAACTAACGAATAAAAATCCGAGTACGGCAACAATCTTAAGTGAGAGGTTTGATTTCTTTTGTCTTTTCTTTGGCTGGGTTGTCATACCACAAAATTAATAACTAATTACACATCCATATCAAGCCCACTGCTTTTCGTATAAAATTATTTACTTTGAAGCGGGATAATTTATTAGAACCTTATTAGGCTGGTTTAAGTAAACTACCTCATTATAAAAATATTGCAATGGCAACCGCAGAATATTTAAAAATACACCCAGATAATCCGCCTTTAAGTAAAATTTTAAAAGTAATAGAGGTGCTGCAGAAAGGCGGCATTATTATTTACCCCACCGATACTATTTATGGCATGGGATGCGATTTGCATAACACCCGGGCCGTTGAAAAGCTATGCATGTTAAAAGGCATAAAACCAGAAAAAGCCAATTTGTCCTTTATATGTTCAGATTTAACGCATATTGCAGATTATGCCCGCAATATTTCTACTTCTATGTATAAGGTTATGAAGAAGGCCTTGCCCGGACCATTTACCTTTATTTTGGAAGCAAGCTCTAAAGTACCAAAGCTGGCCGGCCTAAAGAAAAAGACAGTAGGAATCCGGGTTCCGGACCATAAAATTCCGCTCACACTGGTAAAAGAGTTGGGTCACCCTATTATCTCTACTTCCATCAGGGACGAAGACGAAATCATTGAATATTCCACTGATCCTGAGCTAATTTATGAAAAGTATAAAAATGTAGTAGACCTGGTAATTGATGGTGGATTTGGTAATAATATACCCTCTACCGTCGTTGATTGTATAAGTGGGGAATGCGAGGTTGTAAGGCAGGGAGCTGGCGATATAGAAGCTTATATATAACTTTAACAATACTTGCCAGAATTAATAAAATTTAATTCCTTATCTTACACCTTAATTTACTACCCAAAGAATAGAATTTTACTTGTTTTGATTACTATATTTTTCCCCCAGCTTTTTTCCTGGAATATTTTTCCTGGTAAATATTTCTCCCCTGCCGTTCCTAATAGGATTCTAGCCTTAATTTTCTAACCCAGATGAAAGCAACATTTTGGAAGTTAGCAGCTTTGGCCTTTATTTGGATTTTATCGGTGCAAGAAATTAAAGCCCAGGTAGCCGATACTATTTACCAGATTCGAAAACTGGAAATTACCGGCAACCGCAAAACCAAGAATTATATTATAACACGTGAACTGGATCTGGTGGTAAACGATACTATTAGCAGCCGTACGCTAAGATCCAGATTAGAGCGTAACCGACAACGGGTATACAACACTAGGTTATTTGTTTATACCCGGATAAAACCAACCTTTGATGGTGACCAGGTGGACATACAATTAGAGGTAAAAGAAAACTGGTACATTGGGGGAGGTGTGGTGTTTAAATTAGTGGATCGTAATTTTAATGAATGGTGGAACGACCGGGACCGGGACCTGAATCGGGTTATTTATGGGGCATCTCTCAGCCACGCTAATTTCCGGGGCAGGCGGGAACGTCTTCGGTTGGTTGGGGAAACCGGATTTTCTGACCGCTTCCAGGCCAGTTACGATATTCCTTATATAGATAAAAAACAGCAAACCGGGTTATTTATACAAGCTAAATACCGCGGTTTTAAAAATGTAGCCTACAACATCGCCAACGACAAACTTCTATTTACCAATAAGCTTGAAAGAGACATTAAAACCCAAATTGAAGGCCTGGTACAAATCAGGAAAAGATGGGCTTTTAACAGCATTCATCGGTTAGAACTAAGCTATGCCTATGACCATATTGCTGATACACTTTTGAAACTAAACCCATTTTACCACCGGAACCAAAAAAATGTGCAGCGGTATATGCAATTAGCTTACCTCTATACTTACGACACCCGGGACAATGTAAACTTTGCGGTGAAAGGTGAAGTAGTTGAAGGATCAATCCGCAGGCGCGGCTTATTACCTAATGATAATTACAACAGTTTAGAAATAAAAATTGGCGGTGCTTATTACCGACTCATCACAAATCGCTGGTCGTATGGGTTAATGAGTAAAGCGCAGGTTACTTTTCCAAGAAATATACCTTTTAACCAGATTCGAGGCTTAGGTTATAGCGACGAGTTCTTACGGGGCTTTGATTTATATGTAATAAACGGAACGTCCTTTGCTTTGGGGAAAGCGGACCTGCGGTTTAAGTTTTTTGACAAAATTATACCGGCCCCTTTTATTCCAGTTAAACAATTTAATACGCTGCCACTAGCTACCTATATTAACTTTTTTGCCGACGCCGCCTATGTAATTAACCCCTTTGCACAGAGAGAAATAAATAATAACCTATCTAACCAACGTATTTCCAGTGCAGGAGTAGGATTAGCCATTGTGGCCTTAATGAACACAACTATCCGCATTAATTTTTCCAGGAACAGCATCGTTCAAAATAATGTATTTGTTAACCTGCAAAAAGATTTTTAAATAGTTACAGGCCGGTTATGCTTCCAGCGCCGGTGCGACCATAAATAATCCGCCGGGTATTTATTTATCCATTTTTCTAAAGTGCGGGCATACGCTTCTGTTATTGCATATTCAGATTCTTTTTTAGTTACCCCCTGATCCTGCAGGAGCTCAAATGAAAACATATAATGCCCCCTACTTACCCGTTCCACAGCAATAAAGATGACGGGGTATTTAAAAGAATCGGCCAATTTGTCTGCTCCTACATAAAAGGCAGTGTCCTGATTCAGAAAAGTTGTCCAGTACTGGATTTCTCCTTTAGGTGGTATTTGGTCGGAAAGCAAGCATACCATGCGTGGTTCCTGCCGATTTCGAATCATATGGCGCAGTAATTCTTTCATTTTAACCGGAGTACTACCCATCCTGCTCCGCAGAAAGCGCATGTATTCTTCAAAGAAAGGGTTATTTAATGGTTTATAGACCCCATCTACACCTTCAGTATAAAATAAGGAAGAAGAAGCTAACCCCCACTCCCAATTGCAGGCATGTGACCCTAAAGCAATAATAGTATGACCATTATCTAAGAACGGACGCAATAGCTCCGGATTTTTATAACTTACCCGTTTCCGTAAGCCTGCTTTAGAAATGGTTCCAATTTTCAATATTTCAAATATAATATCGGCCAGGTTATGATAGAATTGTTTGGCAATAGCTTTGATCTCTGCTTCTTTTTTATGGGGAAAAGAATTGTATAAATTTTGATAGACCACCTTTTTACGGTAACCAATTACATAATATAGAAGCACATATACTATATCTGCAAAAAAGTACAACACTGGAAACGGCAAACTGGATATGCCCTGCAACAAAAACCAAAGTGGATAATCGCGCTTGCGCAGCTGAGGTTTTATCATGAGAAAATTTGCTTCTAAAGAAAGAATTTTATAAATTAATATCGATTTCAATTAAAAGCTGCTAATATAGCGAAAGTCTTGCTACGCTTATTACATGATATTTTTAACTGAAATACAATACAACCCAAGTGTTACCTTTTTTCAGCACGTTTTGCACGCTGAAAAAATTTTAATTGAACAACACGAACATTACATTAAACAAAGTTACCGGAACCGGTGCCGCATTTTAACGGCTCATGGGCCAAAAGATTTAGCTATTCCGGTAAAGAAAGGAAATCGGAAAACAAAAATCACCGAATTAGAAATAGATTATTCACAGAACTGGGTAAATATACATTGGCGCAGTATTTGCTCTGCTTATGGCAGTGCACCGTTCTTTACATATTACAACGATTACATACAGCAAATATATGAACAGAAAATACCCTTGCTGTTTCAGCTTGACTTAGCCTTTTTGCGATTTTACCTGAAATGTTTAAATATAAAAAAACCGGTAATATTCACAGATACGTATATGCCTGCATATGCTACCGAAGTGGCTGACTATCGGAATAAAATACATCCAAAATTAAATTCTGCCATTTTGGATATCAAACCCTATAATCAGGTATTTGGCAAACAATTTGTACCAGACTTGAGTATAATTGATGTATTGTTTTCGCAAGGCCCGGAAGCCCTAAGTTACTTAGAGGTTCCTTTGCCGCCAACTGAACATTTGCCCTAGACAATTTGTTTAAAATAAGCGGCCGGTTGTATCAACAACCATCATTAAACTTACTTTTTAAATATTTTTATATAAATGGAAGCTAAATTTTCAAACCGAGTGAAAGAGGTAATTTCTCTTAGCCGTGAAGAAGCTATTCGACTGGGGCATGACTATATAGGTACAGAACACTTATTATTAGGCATGATTCGAGAAGGCGAAGGTACGGCTATAACCTTGCTCAAAAAACTTGGTGTTTCAATAGACGAATTAAAATATGCGTTGGAGCAAGCTACCCGCAATACAGCTTCACAGAATACCAGCATTACCGGTAGCATTCCGCTTACAAAGCAAACTGAAAAAGTACTTAAAATAACGTACCTGGAGGCGAAGATTTTTAAGAGTGATATTATCGGTACGGAACATTTATTGCTCTCCATCCTCCGGGATGAAGATAATATTTCATCTCAAACTTTAGCCAAATTTAACGTGAACTACGAAGCAATAAGAGACTCGTTGGATTATCAAAACAATAATCCAATGGCATCGTCTGATACCGACGACGATGGCGACAACGATAAATTATTTGGCAGCTCCAGCTCTTCTAAAGGAAGTGGTACTGCTAAAAAGCCAGGCGAAAAATCGCGCACACCAGTTTTAGATAACTTTGGCCGTGACTTAACCAAGTTAGCCGAAGACGATAAACTGGATCCGATTGTTGGCCGGGAAAAAGAAATAGAACGTGTGGCTCAGGTATTAAGCCGCCGTAAGAAAAACAACCCGATTCTGATTGGTGAACCAGGTGTTGGTAAAACTGCTATTGCCGAAGGTTTAGCACTGCGCATTGTGCAGAAAAAAGTATCGCGCGTGTTATTTAACAAACGTGTTGTTACCTTAGATTTAGCATCTCTGGTAGCTGGTACTAAATACCGTGGTCAGTTTGAGGAGCGTATGAAAGCAGTAATGAACGAACTGGAGAAATCTCCGGATGTTATTCTGTTCATTGATGAGCTACATACCATTGTAGGTGCTGGCGGCGCTTCTGGCTCACTGGATGCATCTAACATGTTTAAACCGGCTTTAGCCCGTGGCGAAATCCAATGCATTGGCGCTACTACCTTAGACGAATACCGTCAGTACATTGAGAAGGATGGTGCTTTAGCCCGTCGTTTCCAGATTGTAATGGTAGACCCAACCACACCGGAAGAAACCATTCAGATTCTGAACAACATTAAAGATAAATACCAGGATCACCACCATGTAATCTATACCGATAAGGCGATAGAAGCATGTGTGAAGTTATCTGACCGGTATATGAGCGACCGTTTCTTACCAGACAAAGCTATTGACATTCTGGATGAAGCTGGTGCGCGCGTACACATCAATAATATTGTGGTACCAGAGGATATCCTGAAACTGGAAGAGTCAATTGAAAATATCAAAACGGAGAAAAACCGGGTAGTTAAATCGCAGAAATACGAAGAAGCTGCTCAGTTACGTGATAAAGAAAAGAAATTGCTTGACCAGTTAGATGTAGCGAAAAAAGCTTGGGAAGACGAAACTAAGAAAAAACGTTACACCGTGAAAGAAGAAAACGTGGCTGAAGTAATTGCCATGATGACTGGTATTCCGGTAAAACGAGTTGCGCAAAACGAAGGTCAGAAATTACTGAGCATGGGCGATGAGCTGAAAGGCAAAGTTATTGGTCAGGACAAAGCTATTGCGCAATTAGTTAAAGCCATTCAGCGTACTAGGGTTGGTCTGAAAGATCCGAAAAAGCCAATTGGTTCGTTTGTATTCTTAGGTCCTACCGGAGTAGGTAAAACCGAGTTAGCCAAAGTATTAGCTACTTATTTGTTCGATAAAGATGATTCTTTAGTAAGAATAGATATGAGTGAATACATGGAGAAATTTAGCGTATCTCGTTTAGTAGGAGCGCCTCCAGGTTACGTTGGTTACGAAGAAGGTGGTCAATTAACAGAGAAAATCCGTCGCAAGCCTTACTCAGTAATTTTATTAGATGAAATTGAGAAAGCGCACCCGGATATTTATAACCTGTTGCTACAGGTACTGGATGATGGTGTTTTAACGGATGGTTTAGGCCGCAAAGTAGATTTCCGGAATACCATTATTATCATGACCTCAAACATTGGTGCCCGTGATTTACAAGACTTTGGAGCAGGTGTTGGTTTTGCAACCAAAACCCGCCAGGATAACATGGATGAGATTATGAAAGGTACTATCGCGAATGCGTTACGTAAAACTTTCTCGCCAGAGTTCCTGAACCGCCTGGATGATGTAATAGTGTTTAACTCGCTGCAACGCGAAGATATCCACAAAATCATCGATATCTCGTTGGGTAAACTGTTCAAGCGGGTGGAAACCCTTGGCTTCAGAATTGAATTGACTGATAAAGCAAAAGATTTTGTAGCTGAGAAAGGATACGATCCAAAATATGGTGCTCGTCCGTTAAACCGGGCCATCCAGAAGTATTTGGAAGATCCGATTGCGGAAGAAATTCTGAAAGCACAAGTGAGCCAGGGGGATACTATTATTGCCGATTTCGAAGATGGTAAGGAAGAGTTAACTTTCCGTTCAGAAAACAGAGGGAATGCTAATCCACAGCCAGAGGAGTCTTCGGAAACTAAACCAACTGACTCTAAAACTGGAGAATAATAATCTATAATAAATTAAAAGGCTGACCTGTAAGTCAGCCTTTTTTTATGCCCTACCAGTAATAATTTGCAAATTAGTATAGCTATTTTTATATATTTATATCCTATAAATTAACCACAACCAGGTACTACATGTCAGAGTCTAAAGGGTTAAGCAAAACAGAAATTTTAGAAAAGAAGAACGCGCAGGCTATATTAGGAGGAGGCCAGGCTCGGATAGAAGCACAGCATAAAAAAGGTAAACTTACCGCCCGGGAACGTATTGACCTCCTGCTGGACCCTGACTCCTTTGAAGAAATTGGCAAGTTTGTCATGCACCGGGCAAAAGATTTTGGCTTAGAACATCAGCATTATTTAGGCGATGGAGTAGTTACCGGGTACGGCACCATAAACGGAAGACTCGTTTATGTATTTTCTCAGGATTTTACCGTTTTTGGTGGCTCCCTTTCCGAAACCCATGCTGAAAAAATAGTAAAAATAATGGAGTTGGCTATGAAAAATGGAGCTCCCATTATTGGTTTGAACGATTCGGGAGGAGCCCGTATTCAGGAAGGAGTAGTTTCATTGGGTGGCTATGCCGATATCTTTTACCGCAACACATTAGCTTCAGGTGTTATTCCACAGATATCGGCAATTATGGGACCATGTGCCGGTGGGGCTGTGTATTCTCCGGCTATTACGGATTTTATATTAATGGTAGAAAATACCTCATATATGTTTGTAACCGGACCCAACGTGGTAAAAACTGTTACGCATGAAAATGTAACTTCAGAAGAACTAGGTGGGGCCAGCACCCACAGCACCAAGAGTGGCGTTACCCACTTCTCCTGTAGTAACGAAGTTGAATGTATTCAGAACATTAAAACCTTATTGAGTTACATTCCGCAAAACTGTGAAGATACTACCCCGCTCCTGCCCTACGAAACAACAAACGACGAATCCAGAGATATTTTGAACACCATTTTGCCAGAAAACCCCAATCAACCTTACGATATGCGGGAAGTAATTGAAGGCATAATTGATGAGAATTCATTTTTTGAAGTGCACAAAAATTTTGGCGAGAATATAGTGGTAGGTTTTGCCCGCTTAGCCGGGAGAAGCATTGGGATTGTGGGCAACCAACCCGCTGTTTTAGCTGGCGTACTTGATATCAATGCCAGCACCAAAGCCGCCCGGTTTGTTCGTTTTTGCGATTGCTTTAATATTCCTTTGTTAGTACTCGAAGATGTTCCGGGCTTTTTACCGGGCACCGACCAGGAATGGCGGGCTATTATTACCAACGGAGCTAAACTATTATATGCCTTTAGTGAAGCTACTGTTCCTCGTATTACTGTAATTACCCGCAAAGCTTATGGCGGAGCTTATGATGTAATGAATTCAAAGCACATAGGAGCCGATTTGAATTTTGCCTGGCCCACAGCCGAAATTGCGGTAATGGGAGCTAAAGGAGCCGCTGAAATAATTTTTAAAAAAGATATTGCTGAAGCTCAAAATCCGGAGGCAACATTGGCGGAAAAGATAGAGGAATACCAGGAAAAGTTTGCTACGCCTTATCGGGCTGCTTATCGTGGGTTTATAGATGAGGTAATTTATCCGGCCGATACCCGTAAAAAATTAATTAAAGCTTTTAAAATGTTGGAAAATAAAGTGGTCAATTTACCCCGCAAAAAGCATGGCAATATTCCATTATAAATAATCCTTTTAGGTTTTAATCTGGCTACCAAGTTATTACCAGTATCCAGTAAATTCTGGTTAGTTGTGTAGCTATCTTAAATAAAGTTGCGTATTACCACAAGTTCTTTAAATAAATTTACGAATAAATAAAATCCATATGCCTGTATATTATGGGCAGCAAACGAGACTATGCGAAAAGAATCTTTTGAATTTTTAGAAAAGTATCTGAACACGGCCGCTCCTACTGGTTTTGAGGCGGAAGGCCAGAAAATCTGGTTAGAGTATATCAAGCCTTATATTGATGAATACTTTGTAGATACTTACGGAACAGTAGTTGGGGTTATTAATCCGGAGGCTGAATATAAAGTAGTTAT
The DNA here is from genome assembly GCF_000473365.1 of Adhaeribacter aquaticus DSM 16391. Classification (GTDB taxonomy): domain Bacteria; phylum Bacteroidota; class Bacteroidia; order Cytophagales; family Hymenobacteraceae; genus Adhaeribacter; species Adhaeribacter aquaticus. The sequence goes on along the minus strand of NZ_KI421517.1, from coordinate 3,404,704 downwards.
TGAGGCACACGCCGACGAAATTGCCTGGTTTGTTAATTACATTACCGATCAGGGTTATATTTATGTACGCCGCAATGGGGGTTCTGATGCTTTGATTGCTCCTTCTAAACGTGTAAATATTCATACAGCCAAAGGCCCGGTAAAAGCCATATTTGGGTGGCCAGCCATTCACGTGCGTAAAGTAGATCAAGACAAAGCTCCGGCTATTGAAACGATCTTCCTGGATTGTGGCGCCAGCAGCAAGCAGGAAGTAGAAGACATGGGCATCCATGTTGGTTCGGTTATTACCTTCGACGATGAGTTGATGGAAATGAATGAAAAGTATTTGGTTGGACGGGCATTAGATAACCGGGTCGGAGGTTACATGATTGCGGAAGTGGCACGCATGCTGAAAGAGAACGGCAAAAAATTACCCTTCGGCTTATATATTGTAAATGCCGTACAGGAAGAAATTGGGTTACGCGGAGCCGAAATGATAGCGCAGCGCATTAAACCAAATGTGGCTATTATTACAGATGTAACGCACGATACCCAGGCCCCTATGTACGACAAAAAAGTAAGTGGTGACCTTTTCTGCGGCAAAGGCCCGGTTGTTACGTATGGCCCGGCTGTACAAAACAACCTGCTGAACATGATTATTCGGGTTGCACAGGAAAAAGAGATTCCATTCCAGCGGGCATCTGCCACCCGGGCTACCGGTACTGATACCGATGCATTTGCTTATTCTAACGAAGGTGTTGCTTCTGCCCTGATTTCACTGCCTTTAAAATACATGCATACCACTGTTGAAACTGTACATAAAGAAGATGTAGATAATGTATCAAGACTTATCTATGAATTCTTATTGCAGTTGGAAACCGGTCATGACTTCCGTTATTTAAAATAAACGACTAACCTATAATGAAATCCTGTTTAAAGTTATTCTTAAACAGGATTTCTTTTTTATCCTACTAAATTTTAATTCGTTGGATGCTATCAAAACATTAGTAATAGACCAAATGGGGCACCAGGTATTAGCTCCAGCCATACCCAAGCGTATTGTTTCCTTAGTACCTTCTCAAACCGAACTATTATTTGATTTATGCTTATCGGATAGAATTGTAGGGGTAACTAAATTTTGCATCTATCCTGCTGAAAAGGTAAAAACTAAAACCATTATTGGGGGCACCAAAAACTTTCATTTCGAGCTCATTCATCAATTACAACCAGATTTGATTATTGGTAATAAAGAAGAGAATTATCAGGAAGGAATTTTAGAACTTCAAAAATGGTATCCGGTTTGGATGAGTGACATTTACAACCTGCAGGATGCTTATAAAGCCATTAAGCAGATTGGCCAGGTAACAGATACTGTACCTGCCGCCAAAAAAATTTTAGATAACATCCAAAGAGGATTTAATCAGCTTAGGCCGCAAGCTAATATTCCGGCTGCTTATTTTATCTGGCGAAAACCTTATATGAGCATAGGGAGCCAAACGTTTATCCAAGATATACTGGCTAAAGCAGGCTTTCACAACATATTTGGGCATTTAAGCCGTTACCCAGCTATCCAGGCTGTTGAACTGAAAACAGCTAACCCAAAAGTAATTTTATTATCTTCCGAACCTTATCCCTTTAGCCAAAAGCATATAAAAGAGTTTCAGGAAATTTGCCCCGAAGCGATTATCAAATTAGTAGATGGAGAAATGTTTTGTTGGTACGGCAGCCGGTTACAATATGCTGCTGCCTATTTAGATAATCTACGGAAAGAAATAGAGAAATTGCTTTGAAGTATTAAGACTACCAGAGGAAACTGGTTGAAATTTCCCCTGGCATCTACTTTTACTTATTTTGTTCTTCTAATGTAAAGCCCATGGCAGTTAAGTTTTCCCAATACCTTGGGTAAGATTTACGTACCACATGAGGTTCATCAATAACAACAGGATGCAATAAACCAAGTGGAGCAAACGCCATAGCCATTCTATGATCTTCATAGGTATGGAATATTGGTGTTTCCTGAATTGGATTAGCTGGTTTAACCCGGAATACCCCTTCGCCTACATCTTCAAAATCACCACCAATTTTTTGCAGTTCATTTTGTATGGCAGCAATCCGGTCGGTTTCCTTTATCCGCAAACTCTCCAGACCACTCATATTGGCTTCCACACCTTTAACTGCACAAATCACAGCGATCGTTTGAGCTAAGTCAGGACAATCAGAAAAATCAAAAGCAAAATTTTGTATCTTTTGTGTTTTGGTTAGCACTACGCCATCTCCCTTAAAGGTGGTTTGCACCCCTATATTCTGCATGATTTGAGCAATAACGGCATCGCCCTGGAAAGAGTGCTGGCGAAGACCTTTCAGCTCTACTTGAGCATCTTTAGCCAATGCTACCATGCTGTACCAATAACTAGCACCCGACCAATCTGACTCTATCGTATAAATTGCTTTTCCGTATTGCTGGGCAGGCACCTGAATTATATTGCCTTCGAAGGTACTTTGCGCACCAAAATGGTTCATCAGGGCCAACGTCATCTGGATGTAGGGCCGCGAACCTACTTTACCAGTAAGCTCTAAAGTTAAACCATTCGGGAATAAAGGCGCCACCATTAATAAAGCCGAAATATATTGACTGCTAATATCGCCCCGCACCTGCAAGGTAGCCGGATAATCTTTATTGTTGTCTATGCCCCGGAAAGCTAAAGGCGGATACCCCTCCTGACCCAAATAATCTATCTGGGCACCTAATTGGCGTAAAGCATCCACCAAAATACCAATGGGCCGCTGCAACATGCGGGGAGTTCCGGTAATGGTACTCTGCTTACCGGTTACTGCCAGATAAGCCGTCATAAAACGCATTACGGTTCCGGCATCCTCCGCATTTAATTCACCCGTAGCCTGATTTAATAATCGGGTAATAACTTGGGTATCATTGGCTTCAGAAAGATTTTCTAGTTTAGAACCAGCCCCGGATAAAGCTTCAATGATTAGCGCCCGGTTACTTTCACTTTTAGAAGCCGGTAAGGTTACCGTTCCGTTCAGGATACCGGTTGGATGAGAAACTACTAAACTTTTGGAATTCATAAACTGCTATAATATTGGATGGACTCCTGTATGTCTTCTACAGTAATGGGTTGGTCATAAATTGCTTTTCCAATTCCATCCAGTAAGGTACATTTAATAATCGACCCTGTATTCTTTTTATCTTGTAAGGCCAAATCGGCAATTGCCGGTAAATCTTTACCAGCTATAACTACTTTTTCATAAATAGAAAAAATAAAGCTTTCTATTTCCGTTTGCTCCTGCTCAGTTAATAAACCTTTTTTTCGGGACAGGTAACTTTCACAGATCATTCCTGCGGCAATAGCTTCGCCGTGAAGCAAGGCATTTTCATCTTTATTTAGAAAGAACGTTTCAATGGCGTGACCAACTGTATGACCAAAATTCAAGATTTTGCGCAAGCCTTTTTCCAGCGGATCAGCCTTAACTACTTCAGCCTTTATAGCTACTGATTCTTCTATCAGGCCAGACCAATCTTCAGTAAAAAGCCCTATATACTTTTGAACTTCAAAAGATTCTTTTTTGGCAATTAGCCAATGTTTAATAATCTCGGCATAACCAGATTTTATTTCGCGCGGAGATAAGGTTTGTAAAAATTCAGGATTGATAAAAACTTTTAAGGGTTCCTGAAAAACACCAATATGGTTTTTAAAACCCATAAAATCGATACCTGTTTTGCCTCCTACGCTGGCATCAACCTGCGATAACAAAGTTGTGGGCACCTGCACAAAAGAAATCCCCCGCTTAAAAACACCGGCACAGAAACCTCCCATATCTCCTATTACACCACCCCCCAGGTTTATTAACAACGACCATCGGTTTAATTGCAGGCGCGTCAGGTGTTCCCAGATAAATTCGCAGGTACGTAGGTTTTTATGTACCTCTCCGCTTTCTACCACTATAACCTGGTGTTCAGGCAATATTTTCTTAACTGCCGGATAACAGTGAATGTGGGTATTAGTATCAGTGAGTACTACTATTTTATCGAAAGCTTTATTCCGGGCAAAGTCAGCTAAAGCTGCTAAAGATTCTTTGCCAATATGAATATTTTCTAACAAAAGACGCAAATTTTAATTATGCCTTAAAATTAGAGTTAAAATTTAGTTTTATAAAATTTTTGTTTCTTTCATTATCGTAATTTTACCTGCCAAACGTAATAGTCCAAATATCAAATTAAGTATACCTCTTAAAACTATTAGCTACTCTATATTTTCATGACTATAGATAAAACTGTTTCTTTTGACGATACTGCTATTGCTTTTGCATCCAAATCAGACCAGGAACTTTTTAAAATGTATGGTTTGTTTGCCACCATGAATAATAATTTATTGGTAAAAGCCGGCGGAAGCCTGGTTCAGAAAGCCTTTAAATATGGCCTACCAATAAAATTTTTAATTAAGCCTACCATTTTCAAACAATTTTGCGGAGGCGAAAATTTAGCAGAATGTGATACCACCATTCAAAACCTAGCTAATTCTCAAATCGGAACTATTCTGGACTATTCGGTAGAAGGAGAGAATGATGAAGATAGCTTTGACCGCACCTGTCAGGAAATACTGGCCACCATTGATAAAGCTCATTCCTCAGACGCAATCCCATTCTCGGTATTTAAATTAACCGGCATAGCCAATAGCACTCTATTACAGAAAATCCAGGATAAAAAGGCACTTACCCCAGAAGAAGAAGAAGCTTTTAACCGTGTTAAGGTTAGAATGAATATCATCTGCGAACGGGCACATGCTTATAACGTGCGGGTTTTGGTTGATGCGGAAGAAAGTTGGTTTCAGAACACCATTGATGACCTGACTTATACCATGATGGCTAAGTACAATAAAGCACAAGCTATTGTTTACAATACCTACCAACTTTACCGCCACGACCGGCTAAACGTGATAAAACGGGATCTGGAAAATGCAAAAGCCAACCATTATTATTTAGGAGCAAAACTGGTAAGAGGAGCTTACCTGGAAAAGGAGAATCGGGTTGCCCAACAAAATAATTATCCTACTCCAATAAATCCCAGTAAAGAAGCCACTGACAAATTGTTTAATGAAGCCTTACAATTTTGTATAGAACATATTGATCGGATTGCCATTTGTGCCGGAACACACAATGAGGAAAGCTGTTACCTCCTGTTAAATTTAATGACCAGGTACCAGATTAAACCTAATGACTCCCGGATTTTCTTTTCACAACTTTATGGCATGAGTGATAATTTATCTTACAACTTAGCTAAGGCAGGTTATAACGTAGCTAAGTATGTACCTTACGGACCAGTGGAGGCCGTTTTACCTTATTTATTACGACGGGCAGCAGAAAACACGGCCATAGCCGGGCAAAGTAGCCGTGAATTTAACTTAATAAGAAAAGAAATAGCCCGCCGACGCCAAAACTTCAGAAAATAAATTTCATTTCTAGAATATTGATAACTTCACAATGTTTACAATTTTTCAGTTTTTAACTTATTAATAGGGTCCTTATCTAAAACTCCTCAACTTAAAATTATATAAAATTCAACAACCTTGCTTTCCTTTTAAAAATCTTAATAATTAAAAACACCAGTTACAACTGTTTAAAATTTGTCTTTGTAACTAATTAATTACCACCCCGTTTATTTTTCTATATCACAATCACCTCCTTTTTAAATCGGAGGCGACCGATTATAGAAACTCTTAACAAAATACTAAAACTAAAATTATGGAAAACATAACAGGTAGTAATTCAGGCAATGCCTTCGACAACAACAACTCCAATATGGGAGGAATGAACAACGATAGAAACAATCCAATTGTATCTACCAGCAATGTTTCAGGAAGTTCAATGTCAGGCAGTTCAATGGGCGGTAGCGATATGAATACCGGTATGTCTGGAAACTCTATGTCGGGTAATACAGGAAGTTCCCGCATCATGACTGGTATGTTCCGCGACCGCGAAAGCGCTGAAAGAGCATACAACACGTTGCATAGCCGTGGCTATTCTAAAGACGATGTAAATTTGGTAATGTCTGACGAAACCCGTAAAAGACATTTTGGTGATAATGATGGTCATTCAGACCTTGGCGATAAAGCTTTAGAAGGAGCTGGTGCTGGTTCAGCAATAGGCGGTACTTTAGGAGCAATTGTAGGAGCCGTAGCAGCTATTGGTACTTCGGTAGCCTTGCCTGGTTTAGGTTTAATTATTGCTGGTCCGTTAGCAGCAGGTTTAGCCGGTGCCGGTGCCGGTGGTTTAACTGGTGGTTTACTGGGCGCTTTAGTAGGTTCAGGTATCCCGGAAGACCGGGCTAAAGAATATGAAAGTGGTGTAAAAGAAGGAGGCATTGTAATGGGTGTTACTCCAAGAAACGAAGAAGATGCCACTTATTTAGAGAATGAATGGCGGAACAGCAACGGTGAATCTATTTACCGCTAATTGTTGATCCGACATAAATAAAAAAAGGGCTGCTAAATCTAGCAGCCCTTTTTTTATTTATGTTGTTCTTTATAAATACTTGTTAATTAATTTAAAAATCAACTTGAACTATAATTTTGAAAAAGTTGAGAATTGTAAGTAAACCTATAACCGATTAAGGTAACGAACCATTTGTAATAAGGCTACCGGATTCTTATAAGACAGATTATGTTTATTAATATACGCCTCCATTGATTCTTCCTTTTCCTGAAATATGTTCTCCATATCTTTCTTAGGATTCTTAAGCGGGATAAAATTGTTCTCTGGAGTAAGCAAATAAAATAGATTTAGTTTAGCTATCTGGTAAGTATCTCCTTTATAATAGGCGCCATTCGTTTTGTACGGTTCGTAGTACCTCCCCATAGAAGTATAAGCTGGAACCGGATCCAGGTTTCTGATTGTAAATACCGATCGGTTTATTAAGGTATATTTTCCCTCGGCTAGAACTTCAAAAAAAGTTAACTTTTTATATGAGTTTACCTGACCTTCTTCTGACCAATTAAAGGGTTTATAAGTTTGAATGATACCTTTATCTCCGTTAAAAACTTTAAAACACTTTACATTAACTGGTGAATAGATCAGAATTTCCCCATCTGCCAACGTAACCTGAACCAAATCCTTGTTATGGTAATAAGAAATTGGTCCAACCAGCGTATCACCAGTGTTTAAAATAATTTCCCCCATAGCCCAGTCTTGTTTCTGAAGGCTTTGAGCACTTACGGGCATTAAGCAACTTAATATTACTATCAAAAGTGTACCATTTAATAAATGGCTAAGTTTAAGTAACATGTTATATCGTATTAAGAGCGTAAACTACCTGGTTCATCAGGCCTGAATAGTACTTTAATACTAATCAGGTTCTTTATTTCCGGTAAAATTATTACTTTATACGATACAAAAAATAAGGGTTTTAGCTTGTAAATGAGCAGTTTAAAAAAATACTATTTAAAATATAGCAATACAAGGTCTTTAAAATCAAATATTTATATTTATTAGTTAATATTCTGAAACTCAATCAAAAATTTACACTTCATATAAAATCCATGCTTTTCATAAATTAATTAATAAATATTTTTACAATCACTGCTATTCCCTACCGATAAAATACTTTCACTAAAGCTAATTTGTAAGGATATATCGTCATTATTTGTATTGAGGAAAATGACATAACTTCTTGTAGTTTAAAACCAAACCAAGTGTAATTAACAGGTTCAGTTATACATAGAGTAAGGTAAATAAATTTAAAAAAAAGGTGTGTAACCCCCAATTACAATTTTGGGCATTCCACACCTTCACCTTTGACTTTGTTTAGTTTGTTATATTTTTATTCCAGCGTTTTTGTTTCTAAAATTCACCTTTCATTGTTTCTCAAACAGGTATCTAAGTGTAATATATTAGAATGCTGTTTGATATAATTACAGAATTAATTACTAATAAGAAGCCTATTTATACCTTGACAGATTCATTTAAGGAAAAATCAAGGTTAAGGTTTTTTACCAGTCGTCGTAATTCATAATATTGCTTTAAAAGCTTCTCGTACCTGGGTTCGCTCTCTTTTAACGCCTCCCAAGGAGGTATGACTTCCTCTTCTAATTCCTGTTTGTCTTTTAGGTACATCTCTCCTTGGCCGGTTAGCAGCCAATAAACATTAAGCTCCGGGAACAGCTGCACTAAAGTTTTAAGCTGCTCTATCGAAAGGTTTTGCCGTCCGGCTTCTATATGCGCTACTCCCGCTTTACCAAGGTTTAATAATTCTCCAAATGCTTCACCAATTAATCTTTTAGACTTCCGAAAAGTCTTTAATCTTTCACCAATAGTACCATTTACCATATCTTAAGGATTTAAGTAAAACATATTTCCTGAAATTTATTTCTGCATTACCATCACATCATTCATCATGAAGGTAGTACCGCCACTGGCATCAATGTTATATACTTTCTGAACACCTCCGGCATATTCCATTTTTTGCAATACCGTATGCACGGTGTAGTTACCAGTCTTATTATCCAGGCAAAGCACCTCCTCCCCAGCTGCAATTTCACCTATTTTGCGATTACCTTGTTGGGTAAGCATGGGGTGGTTAGGAGTTGCTTCCAATATTTTACTTGTTAATTTTATTTCTTTACCTTCTTGACCTGCTTTTTCAGTAGCAGAAACCACCACTAGCCGCGTAATAGCATAATTTTTGGCTTCGTGGGCTATCAGACCTTTTACTTCCACTTTTGTTGTTTTTTTAGTTTCTGGATCAATGGTTAAGACCTGGTCTCCGGCTTTTACCTGATGCAAAAACTTTTTTTGCCCATTTGCCATGGCCACCAACTGGTCACCGGGAAAACAGATATCGTTGCCGTAGGTGGCCGATTCCACTTTCATGTCTTTACCCTGGTTTAAAGCTTTGTACTCCTGAAAAGAAAGCTCTTTGGAAAGCACATAGGAAAGTTTCAAAACAAAGTTTTTTTCTTCTTTATCAATGGCATGTATGTCTTCAAAATACTGTTCCCAGATTTTGCCTTCCGTTTTAAAGCCTGGCAATAATGCCCTGTATTGTTTTCCTTTTTCGTTGGTATAGAAAATCATCGTACCTAATTCTTGCATGCCATCTTTGGCTAACAACCGATAAAGATCTATGCGTTTTTTCAATCCATCGTCGCCAGTAATAAAATAAGGTTTCCGGCTTTCATACCTATCTAAAATATATGCATTTTCGAATTTTACATAAGTTTCATTATCAAGATCTTTTATAGAAAAGCTTTTTGCTTTTTGATATTCCGATAAAGTTAAAGCCCGGGAGTCATCAACTGGTTTAGCCTCTGAAATACAAAGACTTCCAACAAACATTAGCGATAATATACTTTTGCGCATAAGGTGTAGATTTTTAAGTAAATAAATCAATTTGTAAACCTCAGGCCGCTTCATAAACCGGCCTGAGGCAGGTTATTTTTTAGGACACTTGCCGGAAAGCATCGGCAAAGGCTTCCATCTCGTCCATTCGGCCTATACTGATGCGGCACCAGTCTTTACCAGAGAACTTCCATTGTCGCACCCCAACGCCTCTTTTCATTAATTCTGCCACAAACTTTTCACCATCCATTTTTAGCGGGAACATTACAAAGTTGGTAGATGAAGGGATATACTCATAGCCTTCTTTTTTCAGGACATCATATAAGTACTTTTTAGAAGCCAAGGTCTTTTTTAAAGCATCCTGTAAAAATTCTTTATCCTGATAGGCGGCCAAAGCAGCCATTATAGAGGTAGCAGAAATACTAAACCCGCCAGCAGTGTAATTACTTAAAGCTTTTACTAATTCTGGTTGCGCCACTAAGTAACCCACCCGCAATCCGGCAAAGCCATAAAGTTTAGAGAAGGTACGGGCTACAATAACATTCTGGCCTTTATTAATACAATCCATTACAGAAGCAGCCTTCGGATCGGGCAAATAATCGATATAGGCCTCGTCTACAAAAACAGGTACTTTTTTAGAAACCCGCTCACAAAACGCCTTTAGTTTGGCTGTATCTACAACTGTTCCGGTTGGATTATTAGGGTTACAGATGTACATCAACGAAGTGCTGCTATCCACCTTTTTTTCCATAGCGTCCAGGTCTAGCTTATGATCGGCAGTAAGCGGCACTTTGGTCCAGACGGTACTAAAATCTGTGGCACTTCTGGGTAAACTGGCATAAGTTGGATCGCCGGAAACAATATTAGACCCATTTTTCTCGCTGTAGTACATGGCAGCGGCCAGTAACAAGGGCGAAGATCCGGCTCCCATTAAAATATTTTCAGGCTTTACCCCTTCGTGCTCAGCAATTTTGTTTACCAGTTCTCGTGTATAAACACTTGGATATTGATAACTATTATCTAAAGCCTCCATAACGGCTTTTTTAGCTTTTGCCGAAGGCCCGAATGGATTTTCATTAGCATTTAATCTAGCTTTTAGCGGTGCAGGAGCCGCTAATACCACACTTTCATCAGTTGCCAGGTTATAACTTGCTTCGGCAATTTTTTTTCGGGTAGAACGGGAAGGCAAAGCCAAGAGAGAATTGGATGCTCCAGAGAATAAAGTAAGTCCTCCGGCTAATAGCGCACTGGATTTTATCCAGTTACGTCTGTTCATTGAAGATGCCATAGTAGTAGTTGTTTAGATGTAAAAGTGTTTGATATAAATTGAGTTATTGATTATTAGCCTTTATTGGTGGTGGTAGGATATTGGACGGACTGCTCGGTAACCCGCCCGTGCAGGGCTGTTACCACACTTCTGGCTGATTCAAAAGCGCCAGCCATCCAGGCAGTCAGGTAGGTGGTATGTTCTCCGGCGAAGTAGACGTTTTTATCTGGTTTTAGAAGCGCCGGATAATGCGATTTCCGATCTTCACTGCTATAAACGGCCCAGCCCCCCATATTATATTTGGTTTTGTGCCAGCTTACAGAGAAGGAATTTTCGAATTCTTGTTTGTATTGTGGATGAATAAGGCTTCCTTTTTCTAAGGCAAATTTTTCTCTTTCTGCCATAGACATTTCGCCTACTCTTTTAGCTTTATCATTAAAATTGTAGCAGCCAATGAGCACTCCTTTTTTACCCAGGTAGCCGTTTGATGGATAAAATATTTGAGTTAAGTCGTTATTGGTGTGGGTAATCCCACCAAAAATATGTTCATCTTCTTCCCAGAAACGTCGTTTAAACTGTAAGCCGATTTTTCCGGTTTGAATGTAAGGAACAAAATCAATGGCTTTACTTACTGGCGATGAGAAGTTGTGATCGATGTTACTTAAAACGGGCAAAGGCAATGTACAAATACATAAATCACCCAGAAGCTCGTGTTCACCGGTTTTGTCTTTATAAATAACCCTTACCCCATCCGGTAAATTATGCACTTTCTTTACTTCAGCCCCCAATTTTAATGACGGACTAACTTTCTTTTCCAGCGCTTTGGCAATATTATCCATACCACCTACCGCTTGGAACATAGTCATTTGCAGTTCATAGGTATATTCTGCTACGTTATAGAAATCCGGATCCAATAATCCTGACTGTATAATATCCACTAGCTTATGCGGATCGGCCAGTTTACCTGATTTTTCGCCAGCTCCGGGCGCCTCCAAATAACCCCGGCGTGCAGATGCTTTATAAAGTTTATCAATATCCAGGCCGCCTTCAGCCCGCAGGTATTCAATTACTTTAGCACCATCTTCTTTACTCATGGACATATCAAGTTTGTCCTGATCCAATGCTTTGGCCAGTAATTCACTCGTATATCCCCGCATATCATTATGAATTTCTCGGGCCCTAACTTTCTGGTTAGACAACCTTCCTTTGCCTTCGCTGAAATAATATGTGCTTTCATTTACGTTATTGTAAACTTCAATAGGCACTCCTAATTCCCGGCAATAATGCAAGGTAAGTTTATGGTGATGCGGGATCCGGGATGGGCCGGCATTGAAATACATACCTTCATCGAAATTAGACGTGAGAATTGGTCCACCTTCTTCCTGGTTTGTAGAGCCCTTCCGGACACTAAACACCCTTCCTCCTGACCGGTTACGGGCTTCTAATATAGTGGTACGATAACCTAATTTATTTAATTCGTAAGCTGCCGTCATCCCGGCTAAGCCTCCACCTAAAATAACAACATGTTTTTGTTTACCGGTACCTGTTAAAGAGAAGGCATGGGCAGGAGCTGCTGGCATTAAGCCTAAGGCCATTAATGCCGGATAAGCTGTTCCGGCTAATACAGCACTTTTATTTAAAAAGGATCTTCTTGATATTTTTTCCACCTAAATACAATTAAATATTTATCAAAGTATCTAGGCTAAAGGTATATTTTTTACATGATTTATACCAAACTTTTACTTATTTTTAAAGTTACACTTATAAAAGTATTCACTTTTGTAAAAAAGTGTACAAATTTGAACATTGCATGCCCATTTTTTACCCCAGTAATTGAATATGATTAAATATTTAACAATGGATATAATAAGGATTTTATACAATTTTTAATTTTCTACTTCTTATTTTATAATAATGACCAGTTAACTATTGATAAAACTGCACTGGATAAATAAAATACTCTTAAATAAATGACCTATTTTCTCAAACAGCAGTTAAATGAGCAGAAAAAAACGGGACAATTTGTTAAGTTCAGGTTAGTTTTCACTAAATTGATTTTGTAAGTAACCTTATAAAGTCAAGGAAGCACATTTAAAATAAGCTTTATAAGGAAAACTTTTTTAACCTCTGCCAACCACTCCTACCATCACCATCACCTACCCATTGCATTCTTATCTACTTTTAAACCTTTTTACCTCTGAGACCAACCTCTTAATCCTTTAATTTTATTAAACCTTATGCGCTATTCTTATTTATCTATGTTGGCTATTTGTTTTTACTCAACGGCCATTTTCGCTCAAAATCCAGCAAAACCAACTTCCCGAAACAAAAAGATTATTCGGTCAGATCAGGCACCGCAACCTATCGGCCCTTATAGCCAGGGCGTAATAGCCAATGGCCTGCTTTTTATTTCAGGACAATTAGGCATTAACCCGGAAACAAAAGTTCTGCTAAATGAAAGTTATGAAACCGAAACTACGCAGGTAATGGAAAACCTAAAAACTATATTAAAAGCTGCTGGTCTGGATTTTAAAGACGTAGTTAAAACCACAATATTTGTGAAGGACATCTCCCAATTTGCCAAAGTAAATGAAACGTATGGCAAATACTTTGTTTCGGAGCCGCCAGCCCGAGAAACGGTTCAGGTGGCCAATTTACCTGGTAATGCCAACATCGAAATATCCATGATAGCAATAACAAAATAAAAGTTATTAGAAATTAAAAAGAGGTTTTAGCTAACTAAAACCTCTTTTTAATAATTTAATTATGTCTCCTCTCCTTAAGAGGATTACCTATCACCAATTAGCCCAAATCCAGAAAAAATTACAAGAGAATATGGGTTTTAAATTACCAGTTTTTTCTAATTCAAACTACTACGGGAGGTGGCCGCTACATTTTCTTTAGCAATAAGATGAATGGTATTTACCAATCGATCTAAATCTTTTAAAGGAGTGTAAACATGGGGTGTAACCCGAACACCACTAATATTTTCCCACACAGTAGCAGATGTATGAATTCTGGCTTTTTTAAATAATTCAGCAGCTACCTGGCCAGGTGACATTCCTTTAATAGCGAAGGTAGCCAAGGCACCGGAAAATTCGGGGTTTAACGAAGTTTGGGTAGTAAACCCCGGGATATCCAAGCATTTTTCAACCCAATAGTTTTTAAGATAATGAAGCCTTTTTTGCTTTCGCTCATCACCAATGGCATTATGAAAATTTATAGCCTGACCAATGGCCATTTCTGTAGGAAACGAACGGGTACCCAAACGTTCAAACTTGCGTATATCGCTGCTATTGGGATCTTCAGCCGCCAAAAGCGTCCAGAGTTCTTTAATACGAGATTGCTTTACATAAAGCATTCCGGTACCAAAAGGCGAACTTAACCATTTATGCAAACTGGTACCATAATAATCACCTTCCAGGTCAGGTATCTTATAGGCTATATGAGCAAAAGAATGCGCGCCATCTATTACTACCTGAATAGCGGTATTAAACTTTTTAGCTGCCCGGCTTATTAAAGCAGCAGGCATAATCTGCCCCGACCAATTAATCAGGTGTGTAATCATAATCACCTTGGTTTGAGCGGTAAAAGCTTCCTGATATTTTCGTACGATTAGCTGATTATCCTCAATAGGCAAATCAAGGTTAATAAATTTAAGAACAATACCCTCCCGCTTCTCCCGCTGTTTCCAGGCATTAATCACATTAGGATAGTCTTGTTTAGTTAACACCACTTCATCTCCCTTCTGGAGATTCAAACCAAAAATTATCGTTTCCAGCGCTTCACTGGCATTACGGTTTATAGCAATTTCTTCCGGGGAGCAACCAGCTAAATCAGCAAGTTTTATCCGCACCGACTCCCGCCCCTCGTCTAAGGTACGCCACATATAATAGGAAGGCGCTTCATTACTTAATCGGTTGTACTGATCCAGGGCATTTTGCACCACAATTGGTTGCGGACTTACACCCCCATTATTTAAGTTAATCACATTAGGCGACGAGGAATAAGCCTGTTGAATAAAACCCCAATAATCTTCCCGACTGGTTACGTCTTCTGCAGGTGCTACTTTAGGTGCAAACAACTGTTGCTCTTTACCCAAAGCTGCGAGACCAGTTGGCAAGGTAACCAACCCGGCTATACCACTTAATTTTTTTACAAAGCCTCTTCTGTTGGAAGTAAAATTTAAAGCCATAGGTTACTATTTAAAGGTTGGCAGAATTATCTTTAAACCCAGCAACTGATTTTACTGGAGTAGCAAATTATTAGCCCCGCATTTGCTGCATAGCTTCATTTATAGCCGCTACCACTACTTCCGTTTGTTTAGGATCGGGGGTAGTATTCCAACTGCCCCGAATTGCATTGCCTCCTAATACAATACCGTCTTTTCGCGGAATGATATACCCATGCGGTGTAGTGAGACGATAATTTATTTCTGGCTGCGGAATTAAAAAAGAAAGCTGACCCGAAATAGGCATTAACTCTTCGTCACCAAATAAAGCCTTTGACCCCAGACCCGTACAATTAACCACACAACGTTCTGGTAATGCATCCACATCTTCTAACGTTTTAAATTCCCTGATCTTAATTTTACCGCCATAACTAAAAAAGTCATTAGTGAGCTTTTGCAAATAAGAAGGGATATTGAACATCATAGTAGGTTGCACGGTAACTGCATCCGCTTTAAAAGGATGCTCGCGCCGGGATAAAACCCTTCTGGCCGGCAATTGACCTGGAACAGACAATACAGGAGCCTCTCCTTTTACAGATGCACTGGATAATAAACTATAATTATCAATCCAGGTAACCAAATCGCCTAATCCTAATAAATTCTGATACGCCTGAAATGAATAACGGCAAGCTTGTTCCCAGGTACTTTTAAATTGAGGTGTAATGCGATCTTCTTCGCAGAGCAAATGAGATGGCGACCACGTACCGGTTGCCATACTGGAGGTAATTTTAGGCCATAATTCTTTTGCATAAATGGTTACCTCTTTTCCCATTTCTTGCAGCAACCGGGCCGAGGTAAGTCCGATAATGCCACAACCCATAATAGCAATCTGTTTTTCTCCGGTAGCCGCCGCATTTGCGGCAGCTATATTCCCGGTCCCCCAGGAAAGAGAAAATCCACTTCCGCCATGACCATAATTATGAACAATGGTTTTTGACCCCAGCTTTTGCACCTCCAGACGAGGCCCTGAAAGCCGGTAAGGCCGGAGGCCAACGGTTTCTTTAATCACCCTATCCAGCGACACCTTCACCCTGGGCAAATTACGGGCAGTGCCAGATGATTCCATGTTCCGGTAAATACTGTTACCCGACGTGCAGGAACTGGCACCCATGGCTAGCGCCAGCCCCAATGCACCGGATTTATATAAGAAGTCACGACGATCCATCCAATTAATTGTTTAAGAAAGCGATTTACTTAACTGAAACCCGCATTAATTTAGCAAAACCTTGCCCTTTAACAGATCCGCTCCACTCCAGGCTAACGGCGTTACCCGCTTTTGGAGTAGCAACCCCTAACTCTGACCAGGTTTTACTTAAAATTGCTTTTCCCTTTTGGTCTGTAGTAATGCTGGCAATAACATTATTATTTAACCTAACCGTAACAGCCAGGTTAGAAACCGGGATTGAATCAATGCCGACAGCATGGTTTAAGATGCCGCTTTTATCTAATTCATAAAAAGTTGCCGATACATTAACTGCTTCACCTGGCAAGAAAGTTGATCCGTTGGTAACAACCAGCACCGGAGAAACCACCCGGTCAACTACCATTTCTTCTTCTTTCTCACAACTCATGAAGGAGAGACTTAAAACTGCCAAGGCGGCAACTAAAAATGTTTTATAGGATGCTATATTTTTCATGTTTTTATCTTTAAAATTGAATATTCCTGATTTATTTTTCTACCCACCACATTTTAGTTTTCAGGTTATCGGTACCGCCATTCAACTTAATACCCTCATCTAATTTTTGTCTGTTCAAAGAGTATTCTGTTGAGGGATACTGCAGGCGGGTAGGCATAACACCATCATTCATGAATATAGCACGGGGGTCAGCCGGTGGTAACACAGGATATCCGGTTCGCCTGTATTCGGTCCAGGCTTCAATACCCTGGCCAAATAAAGCAATCCATTTTTGAGTAAGAATATTTTCTTTAGTTGCAGGGCCAGCAGTAGCCAGGTAAGTAGCTGGCATAGTTAGTCCATATTGCGTGAAGGAAGCAGCAATAGCTTTTTCGTAGAACTCCTGAGCACTCCCGGAAACATCGCCATCCAGGGCAGCTTCGGCCAAAGTAAACAGCAGTTCAGCATAACTCATCACCACACTTGGCGTGCTTGTTTGCAAGAAGTAAGTGCCAATTTTAGCACTACCAGCCAAATAAGTAGTTGCAATAGCATCTGGCAAGCCATTGGGCACACCCACATATTTACCTGCTACCGGCTGACCAAATACGGTTAAACGGGGATCATTCAGCGACTCTAGCTTATCAACCAAGGTTTTACTCAGGTTCCAGTCGGTGCGGCTTTCCTGCACCATTACCTGGTTCCATTCATTATTACTAGGCAAACCATTAGCATTAGTAAGCACGGCATAATCCGTATTACCCGTAAAAATCGGATACTTAGCCGGATCGCCCATTATTTCGGCCATTACCGCCCGAGACTCACTTGGCTTTTTGGCTGCCTGTCGGTTTGCCAATTTCAAGCGAAGCGAATTAGCAAACTTTTTCCAGCGCAGAATATTACCATTGAACATGATATCACCAGAGACAGCCGGACCACCAACTACCAATTTCTCATTAGCCGTTTTCAGATCATTGATTAAACCGGCATAAACTTCTTCCTGCGAATCATACTTGGGAGTATAAATGGGCGTGCCGGCGGTTCCCTGCAAGGCTTCACTGTAAGGTATGGCTCCGTAAACATCTGTAAGAATGGAAAGCACCCACGAACGCATTACTAAACCAATACCTTCGTAATTAGTATTAGGCTCAGCTCCATTAGCTCCCGCCTGAATGATAATCCGCTGGAAGTTAAGGAGCGCATCATTATAGAAACCTTTCCAGTTATTGGTATAATAAGCCGGGCTCATGTTGTAGTTATCACCCTCATCTGAGTAAATATTACGCGCCAGGTATTGCACCCATAACATACCACCGTCCAGGTTTATCCGTTCAAAGCGGGCACGGTGCCCCCAATACCGGTCCACGCTGGATTCTATACCGGCTGGCAACAGAACCGACGAACTAACGGCTGAAGGTTTGTTAGGACTAATATTCATTTGCTCGAAATCTTTTGTACAAGAACTTACCACAAAGATCCCGGCAGAAATTACAACTGCTTTCTTGATGTTTTTATATATCTTCATTTTCGTGTCTCTTAATTTAAAAAATAGACCAGGAACTGCGCTTAGAAACGAATATTTAAGCTGGCACCTATACTTCTGCTGCTAGGTAAAACACCGTAAGTAAAACCTTGTGCATTACCACCGTTAGCATCTACTTCCGGATCAATGTGAGGTGTATTTTTGAACAGGATGGCTAAATTGCGACCTACTAAAGTTATTCTGGCAGATTGTGCTTTAATCTTATTGCTTAAGAAGGATGGCAACTCATACCCTAAGGACACCTCTCTTAATTTCACATAAGAAGCATCAAATATGGCGGATTCGTGGTAGGTACGCGGATTGTTGTAGCTATAGAAAAGCTTTCCATCTGCTATCACGTCGTTAGGCACATAAACAGGAGCCTCCGCAGTTCCAACATTCTTTACGCCTTTACCAATCACACCCTCTTCCCTGCCAATCGCAGTTTCTGCGTATTGACCAGTCCAACGAGCTGTTCCGGTACCTTCATCAAAAATATCACCGCCTTTGCGAACATCAATCAGAGCGCTTAAAGTAACACCTTTAAAACTTAAGGAGTTTGAGAAACCACCTATCCAATCAGGCTGCACATTACCTAAAACTGCCTGACCGGTAGCTACCTGAGGCAAACCGTCTTTATAGATAACTTGTCCGTCCGGAGCCCGCTGAAATGCAGTACCATAAAACGTACCGTAAGGCTGGCCAACCCGAGCTTCTAAAGATGTACCACGAGTAGTGTGTAAGGTATAGGTAGTTAAACCTTCTGCTAAGGCAACCACCATGCTGCGGTTACGGGCAAAGTTTAGAGCCACATCCCATTGTAAGCCATTTTCTAACTTAATTGGGGTACCGGTTACCATCAATTCTACTCCTTTGTTAGTTACCTCACCTGCATTCAGGAACCGGCGGTTGTAACCAGTTGCTTTAGATATTTCTACCCCCAGAATCTGGTCTTTGGTGCTTTTTGTATAATATGTTGCATCGATGCCAATTCTACCACCCAGGAACCGGATATCTGCTCCAACTTCCTGGCCCGTAGTAATTTCTGGTTTTAGAGTAGCATTATTTATATCAGTACTTTCACCAAAGCTTGGGATGGCGCCATTCCAAGGTGATTTGGCGTCATACAATTGGTAGAGCTGATAGGGATCGGCATCATTCCCGACTTGTGCCCAGCTTGCCCTGACTTTTGCGAAAGACAGCACGTTGTTCCTGATTCCTAATAAGTCCGTTACAACACCACTCAGGGAAACTGATGGATAGAAGAAAGAATTATTAGTTAATGGCAGCGTACTGGACCAATCGTTACGGCCGGTAACATCTAAGAATAAGGAGTTACGGAAACCAAATTGTGCCGCAGCAAATAAACTTTGCACATTAAATTTCTGGATTTCGCTGGCGTTTATGTTCGGGCTGGCATTGTTATTTAAGGTATAAAGCCTGTCAATTACCAACTGATCTACCTGAGCATAATTGCGTTTGTAATAATTTTGGCGATATACACCACCAGCCTGTCCGCTAAAAGAAAAGTCCTGACCAAAATCCTGCTTATAAGTAAGCATCATGTCGTGGTTGGTTTCCTGGTTGCGTAATACTTCTTCGCTGTATTGGCCGGCCCGGAAGTTTCCGTTCGAAACCCGGGCAAAGCGGCTTACATTTATCCGGGTATCACTCCAAACATCGGTACCACTTCTAACCATTAAGCCTAATTTATCAGTAAAAGCATAAGATAAAGACATGTTACCACGCAGCCGATCCTTATCATTGGCATTTGTTAAGAATTCCTGCTCGTAAAAAGGATTAGTAAAGAAGGTATGTTGCCAGTTTGGAGGAAGATTATCACCAGGACGTTGAATATGCACCCCGGCGTAATCACGCCAGTTTTTTAACTGATCCCATGAAATGCTGCGGTGTGCCCAGATAAACTCCTGTCCTGATTGGTAGGAACGGTTATCAGATCCTGATTTAACATATTCGCCACTTACTACGGCTTTTAATTTAGGCGTTATATTATAGGTAGTATTTACTTCAATGTTGTTTCGTTTAAAATCATTATTAAACATGATTCCTTTCTGGTCTAACTGACCAAGCGATAACCGGAAGCTACCTTTATCATTACCACCAGTAAGGGCTACACTATTGGCGTAGGTGCTGCCGGTTTCCCAGAATTCTTCCCAGTTGTTAGGATGAGGAGTTAAAGGAGCTACACCGGTTCCAGTATACCATTGCCGCACCAGCCGGCCATCCATTGGGGCGCCCCAGCTTTCATCTGTACCAGCCGTTCCGGACAACGGCGCATTAGCACCATACGCTGCCCGATATTGCTGAACTTCAAGCGGATCAGTGATTGCACCGCTTCTTCCGTTTGTATACCAGGTACGGTTACCATTACCACCTCCATAAATATTCTGGAAGTTTGGTTTTACCAAAGGTCTTTCAAAAGTAGAGCTGGAACTTATCTCTAAACCCAGACCTTTAGTACCGGCACCGTTTTTAGTGGTTATTAAAATAACTCCATTCGCTGCCCTGGAACCATAAAGCGCCGCAGCATTAGGACCTTTTAACACCGACATAGAGGCAATATTTTCGGGATTTACCTCTGAAATACCTCCCCCATACCGGTTAGAATTTGATTGCTGAATTGGAACACCATCTATTACAACCAATGGCTGATTATTGCGGCTTACCGACCCCATTCCCCGGATTACGATATTGGAACTGCTACCAGGCCCGCCGTTACTATTAACCTGCACCCCGGCTACCCGGCCAGAAAGCGCATTTGCCACGTTAGCAGATTTTACCTGTGCTAACTTTTCACCACTTACTTCCTGAATAGTGTATCCTAAGGCTTTTTTCTCTCTTTCTATACCAAATGCTGTAACCACCACTTCGCCTAGTTGTTTAGCATCCAAACCTAACGCTACATTTAAGGAAGTTTGATTACCGACGGAAACCTCTTTGGTTAAATAACCAATAAAAGAAAACACCAAAGTACTATTAGGAGCACACTGGATAGTATAATTACCATCTACATCAGAAGCTGTTCCAAGATTAGTACCTTTTACAAGCACCGTTACTCCTGGAAGCCCATCGCCTCCAGCCTCTGAAATTTTCCCGGTAACTTTTAAATTTTGCGCTATTGCCTGCGTAACAAACAAAATAGCGAGAAAAGAAAGTAGAATTTTTCTCATAAAATTTCATTTAAAATCCTCACTGTTTTAGAAAATAAATAATGTACAAGACTTTTAACCTAAAATTCTTAAGGTTAAAAAACTGCGGGTTTAACTTTAATCTTTAACAGGCCTATTGTTAAATATTTGTTAGATTTATATTTACATAGTTAAATTTTTTTAACCATAAAGACAATTTTTTTGAAAAATTTACAACAGGAGCAAAAAGTTAAACAATATGTAAGGCTTGATTACAAAGATTCCTTTATAATTACTTTTTAACTGACAAAATTTAAAGCAGTATTCTAGCCTTTTTTAGTTTTTCTAAAATTCCCGCTCATTTTTTGATTGATAAATTTAAAATATGATCGATTTACCTCTATTACCCTTTGTTTTTTTCCTCATTAAAACAAAAGCTTACTCATCTAAGCTACTTTAAGTAAAAACCAGATGTTTATTAACACCTTATTTAATTTAGGTGATAAGGATTCTAATAAGATGTGCTAAATGTAAATGCAGGATAAATTGGATACCGGCCAGAGATTTAGAAGCAATAATCTGGGAGCGCTTTGTGTTTTTTAAAAAAACCTTATAACTAATACAATAACCCGAACAAATAATTTTGAATTAGAACTTTGTATATTAAAGGACCCTTAGTTAAGGATTTTCAAGGTCAACCTTAATAACTAGTTTAGGCGGGAAATTAAAAAAAGAACACAAATAGTAGGATTAAACGAACTTTAGGCGGACAGGAACAAGAAATTAGTTACCAGGGGCTAAATCTGAAAATATTCAGAAAAATCAGTTCTTCATTATGGAATTCGGCAGCAAATTGCATCCTTAAGATAAAAGCATGTTGTTCAGGCGTAGCAATAAGAAATCTTTGTATTCCGATCAGGAACTGATTAAAAAATATCAGGCAACAAAAGATGTTTCTTACGTAGGTGAGCTTTACCAACGATATACGCACTTAGTATTTGGTGTTTGTCTTAAATATTTAAAAGATGAGGAGGATGCCAAAGATGCCACTATGCAAATTTTTGAGAAGCTCCTGCAGGCGCTAAAAACCCAGGAAGTTAGTAAATTTCAAAACTGGTTACTGGTATTAGTCCGCAACTACTGCCTCATGGAATTACGGGGGCGCAAAAGCCGCGAAAACAAATCTTTACTTTACCAGCTACCAGACTTTGAAGGTTCTTTTGATTTAGATAACTCAGCAACATCAGACTTTGAGGAGAAAATTACCCATTTGGAATCTGGTTTAAGGCTTATTCCTGAAGAACAAAGAATTTGCCTGGAGCTCTTTTACCTCCAACAGAAATGTTATCAGGAGATTGCGCAAATTACTGGATATAACATTAGCAAAGTAAAAAGCTACATTCAGAACGGGAAAAGGAATTTACGAATTTACCTTGAAAAGCATCATGACCACTCCTAATATAACTCCCATAACGCCAACCGAAAATCATCTCTCAACGGATCAGATTTACCGGTACTTGGAAGGCCAATTACCGCCTGAACAAATGCACCAATTAGAAAAACATGTAATAGATTGCAACTTGTGCCGGGAAGCAATGGATGGCTTATCCTTAATTCCGAAGCAGATAGCCCAACCTTTTATTTTTGATATAAACCGGCACTTACATAAAAATACAACCCGCCGAATTAAACACAGAACTATAGGAGACATAAAAAACTGGGCGCTTACTACAGCTATTTTGTTTTTATTGATATTTGCCGGTACTGTAGTTTGGTATGCCGCCAAAAATACCGCTTACCAAAACTCCAAAACTACAAACAATAATTATACAGCCCCTGTGCCCGTTGTAGGAATGGAGGCTTATAAAACTTACCTAAAAGATAGTTTGCGGTACCCAACTATTGCAAATCAGCCTAAATCACAAGGTATAGTAGAATTACAGTTCACCATTAATCCGGATGGCAGTTACTCCCAAATTAAAGTTTTAAAAAGCTTAGGTAATGCCTTTGATGCAGAAGCAATAAGATTATTAAAACAAGGCCCCAACTGGAAACCTGCTTATCAAAATAAACAAGCTGTTTCCCAAACCACTATTTTAAAGGTACTTTTTCAGTAGAACAATTAATTTTATATGGTTTGTTCTATATATTAAGTAAAGATTTTTGTTTACCTTATGCCGCCTAAACTTATTATAGTTATTGCCTACAAAGAAATAACTAATTCGTTTAATTGTATACCTGTAAATAAATGGTATAAAGGCATAAAGAAAAAAGGCAATTATCTTCATAATTATATGTAATAATTCCCCCAAAGTTTAAGAATTCACGTACAACCAAATTGGTTGCCCACTAAATATTAGGCACTAATTTTGTGTATAGACAGGTACAAATTAATTACAATACAGTATGTTTTCTTTAAGATCTAAAATAACTATTTATATTTCTATCCTGGTAGCAGTGGTAGTTCTGGCCTCCTTAAAGTTCAACCGGAACTCCGAAAAAGCTGTTGACAAAAATAGTTTGCTGCTTCGGGTAGTAATGCAAGGACTTAATACGGCTCACTTTCAGCCTGAAAAAATTGATGATAACTTTTCAAAGAAAGTTTTTGATCTGTACCTAAAGCGCCTGGACGTAAACAAAAAATTTTTAACCCAAGCTGATATTACCCAATTAATGAAATTTCAGACTGATATAGACGATCAGGTGAAACGAGGTTCGCACGATTTTTTTGAGCAAACGACTCTTTTGTTTAATACCAGAGTTAAAGAAACGGAAGGCTATTATAAAGAAATTTTAGCTAAACCATTCGACTTTGAAAAAGAGGAATCTATTGAGACAGATCCAGATAAAATGTCACGTCCGACCGACAAAGCTGCTTTAAGAGAAGCTTGGCGTAAATATTTAAAATACCAGACTTTGGGCCAACTTACCGAAATGATGGACATGCAGGAAAAAGCGAAAGAACGGGGCGACAATAAAGATGCAAACAAATCATTTGCTGAAATGGAAGCTGAAGCTCGTAAAAAAGTTTTGAAAACGTATGAGGACTTTTATAAGCGATTGTCTCAAAACAGCAAAGAAGAGCAGTTTTCGCTTTTCATGAATGCCATTACTAATACTTACGACCCACATACAGAATATTTTGCTCCTGATGATAAAGCTTCCTTTGATATAGAAATGACTGGCCGGTTGGAAGGTATTGGTGCTTCGTTACAGGAAAGAGATGGCTTTATTAAAGTGGCTGAAATTGTACCAGGTAGTGCTTCTTACCGCCAAGGCGAATTAAAAGCTGGTGATATAATCATCAAGGTAGCCCAGGCTAATCAGGAACCTGTTAGTGTAGAAGGCATGCGATTGGATAATGCGATTAAACTCATTCGTGGTAAAAAAGGTACTGAAGTTCGCTTAACTGTAAAAAAACCAGACGGTACTATTAAAGTAATTCCAATTATCCGGGAAGTAGTTATCATTGAAGAAACCTATGCGCAATCAGCTGTAATCAACAGTGATAAAAAAATTGGCTACATCCGGTTACCTAAATTTTATGCCGACTTTAGCCGTAGGGGTGGCCGTAATAGCGGTGAAGATGTACGCAAAGAAGTAGAAAAATTAAAACAAGAAGGTGCTTCCGGTATTATTCTGGATTTACGTACCAATGGTGGTGGGTCCTTATCGGATGCGGTAGAAATGTCTGGCTTGTTTATTCCAAAAGGCCCGATCGTGCAAGTTGAAACCAGTGGTTCCGCACCACAGGTTTTAGAAGATAAAGATCCAACTGTACAATTTGACGGACCACTTGTAGTGATGGTGAACTCTTTCAGTGCGTCTGCCTCCGAAATTGTGGCAGCAGCTATGCAAGATTACAAACGAGCCATTATTATCGGTAGCCCAACTTATGGTAAAGGCACAGTACAACAAGTATTTGATTTAGATCAGGCTATACAAGGCGGAGAATATTCTTCTATGAAACCATTTGGGTCGTTAAAACTAACAACGCAGAAATTCTATCGCATTAATGGTGGTGCCACTCAATTACGGGGTGTAACGCCTGATATTATTCTTCCGGACTTTTACAGTTTCTTAAAAGAAGGTGAAAAAGACCAGGACTATCCATTACCATGGGATGAAATTAAACCGGCTAATTACAAGCCTTGGAACCCTTCTTTTAACATAGCTTCTGTTAAAGCAAAAAGTCAGCAACGGGTAAGTACGCATCCGAGCTTTGTGCAGGTGACGCAACAGGCTGAAAGAATGAGAAAACGGATGGAACAAAGCAGTCAGTCTTTAAAGCTTACTACCTTCCGGGCTGAACAGAAAAAGTCGCGGGATGAAAGCAAGAAATATGAAACCTTGGAAAAATCTATGGCTGGTTTAACTGTTTCTCCGCTACGAGTTGACTTAGCACAGGCCAAAGACACCTTAGCAGCAGGTCGTTATAATAAGTTTGCTAAGAATATCCAGAAAGATATTTATGTAAACGAAGCGGTTAATATTGTAAAGGATCAGTTCTAAAAATAATTTAGTATAAAAAAAAAGCACTGACTTAGATAAGTCAGGGCTTTTTTTTTATACTAAAATCTAAAACTTTATTCTTAAGCTACCCTCCACATTATTCCGGTAAAATCCTTCGTAGCGCGATTGAGGTACATCTGTAGCTACAGTCAACATAAATTTATTATTAATCTGAATACCCAACATACCAGTCCAGGGAGTTATTTTATCATGGGTACCTCTATAGGTCAATCCTAAGGTTAAAATTTTAAGGGTGGCAGTAGTATTAACATCAAACTCTGATTTATATCCACTCATCAAAGGCTTCCGCATCAGGAAAGAAGGAGTTAAAAACAAGTTATTTCCAAAAGTGAATTTATAACCAGCTGTAGCTAATATTTCACGCATATCTTTCCGGGTTGCATTTCCTTTTAAATTGAAGGTCGGTTCTAAAATATTAATAACAGAACTGCCGGCAAAAAACTTACCTGCATTTAGCCAAAGCCCGGCATCTACATCGGGCCGTAGCTCACTATCATTTCCAGCCATTTTAGGAGCAGCCGGGTCCAATTGGCGCCATTCTTCATAGTTTATATCCAAGTACTTGGCATTTAACCGAGCTCCTATTCCTAACTGAGCCACCTCTCCTATTTTAAACCTTTTAGCATGAGCTAACCCAAAAATGCCTCGCCTGAAAGGCAAACCTCTTTCAAAAGCTACAACCATTCCTAAATTAGAGCGAAGATGATTTTCACCAGATGGGCCATGAAAACTTAAAATACCGCTTAACGGCGCATTCATTTGGTTTAAGGAAGCTTGTCGCAGTGAAAAATTAGCTTCCCTCATATCTTCAGAACCAGCAAAAGCCGGATTCAAATAAAAATAGTTTTGCTGGTAAAGGCGGGGTAAATTAGAACGATGAAGCGTTATATCGCTTTGGGCAAAGAGACTTGTACTTGCTAAAGTAAAAGCAAGTAATAAGACAAATCTGGAAATTAACATTCGTTAGTAAAGTAACAGTTTAGGAATAAATTGTTTATAAGTTTAATTAAAAAAAAAGTACAATTTAACAAATACCCTGATTTTATTTATCTGTAATTACAATTTGTTTAAAATCAGATTCCTGGAAAATCGTTGTGATTACTAACACGGCTTACTTAATAATAGGTTCCAAAACCAAAATTCTCCGCTTTTTTCTTATTAATTCCACCTTGTTTTATACCGGCTAAATTTTGTTAAAATAATTTCATATACACATATTAACCAACTGATTATCAATTTTTTATTTTCATCAATACCACTACTTATTCTATCAATTTTGCAACTAAAACAGTGGTGTTTTTTGTTTATTTAATATGAAAAAGGTAGTGGACGAAACTGTAATTCCTTTCTTAACAGAGGAGATAACTAAACAGGATGAGGTATGGAGAAAATCCATACCAGCACAAGTATTTTTAAATTATTTTTTTGCCATCAATTATCATATTCAGCATAGCAATGATATCTCTTTACATAATTTAACTTTCTTCCGCGAGCATCAGGCAGAGTTAAATACCAAAGATCTTGAAGCAGTAGGGAAATTATTAGTAACCAGTTGGAGTACAGAATATGCTTTACGAGCTACCGCCGAACTGGGCAATGAGGACTACTTGCGCCATGCTTTACATTGGACGTTCCCCCAAGCTTATTATACCATATTTGCCGGGCTTCAGGCATTTTTATATACTCTTAATATCAAAACCAGTCATGCGGAATTAATAAGACGAGAAGTTGGCCGACTGGTGGTTCGGAATGCTTACCCAAGAGCCGTGGGGTATTATGCTGCCGGGTCATACAATGACTTCTCCATGCACCGCCTGCCTCTGGCCGGGCACAAACCAAGTTTACATATTCCGGAGAAGGAAATTGATGCCCAGGCTCAAATTGGCCAGTTTTTGCGGACTACCCGTAAGCTTCAGGCCCAAACCATTAGGAATCAGGTGCAGAATAATAGTCAAAGTGCCTTGAGAAGCCCTAAAACCGGCAAGATTTTAGATAAATGGAATAAGACGCATTGGCAGCAAATAACTTGGCGAATGGGTTATACAACTTTATTTGATTTATTAAGTCGCTTAAGGATTTCGGCAAGCAATAAAGAAATAGATCGGTTTGTTGAAGCAGATATTGATTTTAAACTATTTCATGAATCGCTCCTGGAAATTGTAAGCTACTTAAATGGCTTACACGAAGGTTATGTAGCCAAAGCCATTGGTTTAGAAAAGTACCAGGAATTAGTAGCAGGCTTACCGGCCCATTTACAAAATAGTTTTGTACAATACCGGTTAAGCGAAAAAGTAGCGCCTTTATTTGGTAGTAGCCATACCTACCAGCTAAGCAAGGCAGCATAAAGAATCAATCTTTTTTTACTACTGCATATACTGAAAGCATTTTCTCTTGGAGGAAATGCTTTTTACTTTTCAGCAAGTGTATCCAAACTGATCCTTTAAATTTGCATAGTCAAGTTCTAAAAAAGCAGCTATTAAGCAGCCTCCTGAACCAGGTAAACTTGTAGCAACAATTACGTAAACTGTATTTAAATAATTTTAAAGTCTTAAAAATAGAACCAGGTTGTATACCTTTGTTCTCTACGAAACGGTATAGCCTGTTTTAAACGTAATACTTTTAGCCTTTCCATTTACATAAATGATTATAAAAGACGCCATTTTTATTGCCAGCAATACTGCTGTAGATAAATGTCCGGAAACGGACTTACCTGAGTATGCATTCATAGGCCGATCAAATGTAGGAAAGTCATCTTTAATAAATATGATAACCGGTAAAAGTAAGTTGGCAAAAACATCTTCTTTTCCGGGAAAAACACAACTAATAAACCATTTTAAAATTAACGACGAATGGTATTTAGTAGATTTACCTGGTTACGGCTGGGCTAAGGTAAGTAAAGAATCGAGAGAGAAGTGGGGTAAAATGATTAAAGCCTATTTACAGAAACGGCAGAATTTGGCTTGTGTGTTTTTACTTATTGATTCCCGGCATGAACCACAAAAATCGGATCTGGAATTTATAACTGTTCTGGGCAATTTAGGAATACCTTTTGTTTTAGTTTTTACCAAAGCAGATAAACAATCAGTTAATAAAACACAGGAAAATTTAGCTTTTTATAAAAAGAAATTGCTGGAATCTTGGGAAGAATTACCGCCAATATTCCTGACTTCCTCATCCGAGAAAAAAGGCCGGGATGAAATTTTGGATTTCATTGAATCAGTAAATGCTGATCTGAAGAAATAATATTAATTTGGCACCAAAATTGGGAGCTTGTACGTTATGCACGTGTTTAAACTTAAAAACAATATGAAAGTTAAAATCTCCGCTTTGTTTGCTATTTTATTTTTTGTAGCGGTAGCTGCCTCAGCTCAAACGGCGGCAACTGGTACAGCAGCCCAAACAGTAAAAATTCAGAGCCCTCCTGTTACCGATAAAGTATTACCCGCAGCCGAACATTATGAAGGCGGACAAGCTGCCCTATATGCGTTTATAAACAAAGAAATGGTTTACCCGCCTATGGCCAAAAGAAACCGTATCTCTGGCCAGTGCATCGTAAGTTTTACCTTACAGGAAGATGGTTCTACCGCTAACCATAAAATTATAAAAAATGTAGGCGGTGGCTGTGGCGAAGAAGCCTTACGGTTAGTAAAACTTTTACAATTCAAAGCACCTGGTTATAGCCTAAATACCAGTCTGCCTATTAACTTTAAACTTTAACCTTAACTAATATTTATGCCTGTTGATTTAAAAGAAATTGCTTCCATTGCGGGTATGAGCGGCCTATACCGCATAATCAGCCCTTCACGCAACGGAATTGTAGTAGAAGCATTAGATGAAAAAGCAAATCGTTTTGTTGCCCAGGCCAAACATCGGATTTCTTTATTAAGCGAAATTTCTATATACCAGGACGATTCAGAAGAAACTATTCCGCTGGCTCGCGTTTTTGAGCTAATTCGGGAAAAGCATGGGGAAGCGGTAAGCATAACCAATAAATCATCTAACGCTGAACTAACTTCCTTTATGGAATCAGTTGTTCCGAACTATGACCGGGAACGCGTATATATGTCGGACATTAAAAAGCTGTCAGGCTGGTATAACATAGTAAGTAAATTTGTTCCTTTTACAGAAGCTGAAAATACTACAACTGCTGAAGCGGAGGCACCGGGAGCTGAAACAGAGCCAGTAGCCGCTGAACCAGAAATAAAAGCTAAGAAAGCTAAAAAGTCCTCTGAATAGAGGACTTTTTCATTTCTATACCCTGCCTCATTTTAAATATTAACTTTAATTTAATTATTCTGTTTTGCTTTCTTAAAAATCTGCCCTTACCTTTGTAGCAAAATTTCTTAGTTAAGAAATATTCTTATTTAAGTTGATGCAGCAAAACATTCTTTCAAGACAGGAATTACGGAACCAGCTTATAACGGTAGGCCTTAAGGCTACCCAACAGCGGATTGTAATTCTGGAGGCTTTGGAAGCTTTGCACCCGCACCATCCATCGGCCGAAGCCGTTCACCAAAAGCTTCAATCCGAAAATCCTGGAATTTCATTAGGAACAGTTTATAAAACGCTGGATAGCTTTGTTGAAGTTAACTTAGCTAAAAGAGTGCTTTCGGAAGGTAGCCGGCGCTATGATTTAACGGATAAAGCACACGGACATATTTACTGCACCAACACTAAAGAAATTATTGATTTTTCTGATCCTGATCTGGAAAAACTAATGGAGACCTATTTTCAGCAAAAGAATTTCCAAAACTTTAAGGTTAGTACCATTTCTGTTCAAATAACAGGATCCAAAACCAACCCAAACGACAGCGTTATTATTTCTTAATTCATAATAAATTTTAAACTTAAAGCATATAGAACTATGGCAGTATTAGTAGGAAAAAAAGCTCCTTCTTTTAAAGCAACAGCCGTTATCAACGGTGAAGAATTTGAAGAAAACTTCTCTTTAGATCAATATTTAGGTAACAAACACGTGGTTTTGTTTTTCTGGCCTTACGATTTTACTTTTGTTTGCCCTACTGAAATTCTGGCATTTCAGGAGCGTTTAGCAGATTTCGAAAAACGTAATGTAGCAGTAGTGGGGGTTTCTATCGATTCTCACTTTACTCATTTTGCCTGGTTAAGCACACCAAAAGATAAAGGTGGAATTCAAGGTGTTACTTTCCCTTTAGTAGCCGATACTTCAAAAACAATTGCTACTAATTTCGACGTATTAGCCGGAGAATATTCTTACAACGAAGCTGGTGAAATGGAATTTATTGGTGAGCCAGCTGCTTACCGTGGCTTATTCTTAATCGATAAAGACGGTATAGTTCGTCATCAATTAGTTAACGACCTTCCACTAGGCCGTAACGTAGATGAAGCGTTACGTATGGTAGATGCGTTACAACACTTCGAAGAAAAAGGTGAAGTTTGTCCTGCGAACTGGGAACAAGGCAAAGATGCTATGCAAGCTACACGTGAAGGTGTATCAAACTATTTAGCTAATCACTAATTGATATAAATTTAATAAAGAAGCCTCCTCTGGTTAGGAGGCTTCTTTATTTTTACTCCATTCATTTAAATTAGTAAAAACCGTCGATTTGGCACATTATCACTCATTTTATGCTTATTCGGATTTTACTGTTTCTATCTTTTCTTAGTCTCTCCTCCCCTGTATTTTCCCAAGGCCGAAATACTATTTTTGTTGAAATGCTGGGAAGAAATATATTTGGTCCGGCTTTGTTGTACGAAAAGAGTTCTGCTGCTGCAAGGAAGACTAATTTTCACGTTGGCGGTGGAGTAGGTTATATATGGGATCATGACTCCCGGATTCCTACGCTCCCTTTATTTTTGGGGGCTCATACGGGCCGAACCCACAATAAATTCGAATATGGTATTGCTGGTTTTGTTCCTTTAAAAGACTATATAAATGTGCAGGTTAATGAAGGCTTGGGCACCTACACCAAAGATTATATTATCCCGGTAACCTTATATTTTGGTTTTAAGCACTACCCGAAAAACAATAATGGCCTTTTTTATCATGTAAACCTGCAACCGTTATTTACTCATCAGATCATGCTCCCGGTACTGCCCAGTGTTGGGGTTGGCATTGGCTATTCTTTTTCTAAAACCAAAGAATAAATACAACCATTGGTGCTCCTTTTATTAATGCTTTCTATTTTTACTTAATTTTATCAAAAAGTAAGCTGATTGTCTAAACTACTATATCAAGTTGGGGTAAATTTTTATTCCTTGCTCCTGAAGGGCATAGCACCATTTCATGCCAAAGCCGCTAAAATGGTAGCGGGTAGGCTAAATATTTTTAAACAATTAGAAGCTAGCTTTAAGGAGAATCAGGATCCGGTAGTTTGGTTTCATTGCGCTTCGCTCGGCGAGTTTGAACAAGGCCGGCCTTTGCTCGAAAAATTTGCAGCAACCTATCCAGGATATAAAATTTTGCTTACTTTCTTTTCTCCTTCCGGCTACGAGATTCGGAAAAATTACCCGGGCGCACACTATATTTTTTACCTTCCCCTTGATAATCCGGCTAATGCCAAACGCTTTATAAATTTAGTTAAACCTAGTTTAGCAATCTTTGTTAAATACGAATTTTGGTTTAATTATTTGAACCAGCTACACCAACGTAATATTCCGGTTATTTCAGTATCGGCTATATTCAGACCGGAACAAATATTTTTTAAGCCTTACGGGGGCTTTTACCGGAATACATTGAATTTATTTACCCATATTTTTACTCAGAACCAATTATCTGCAGATTTGCTTCAGACAGCAGGTATAAGCCAGGTTACCGTAGCCGGAGATACCCGCTTTGATAGAGTTTTACAAACTGCTGCTGCTGTTAAAGCTATCTCATTAGTAGAGCATTTTAAGGCAGATAAACCTGTATTTGTGATAGGTAGTAGCTGGCCTCATGACATAGAAGTGCTCCTGCCATTTATTAAAAAATATGCCGGGGCCATTAAATTTATCATTGCGCCCCATGAAATTCATGAACAGGAATTAACTCAACTGCTTTCTCACCTGGAGGGTAAAGCTATCCGCTTTTCCAAAGCTCTTACTCCTGATATTGCTAACTACCCGGTATTATTAATTGATAACATAGGTATGCTTTCGTCACTTTATAGCCATGGCACTTATGCTTATATTGGGGGGGCATTTGGCAAAGGACTTCATAATACTTTAGAAGCAGCCACATTTGGTTTGCCTCTTTATTTTGGACCTTCATACCAAAAATTTCAGGAAGCGATAGATTTAGTACAACTAGGTGTTGCTTTTCCTATTCAATCAACCACGGAATTGGAGGATGTATTTACTCCCATTTATCAAAATCAGGAAAAAAGAAAGGCTATTTCTGAAAAAGCAAAAACCTACGTACAAAACCAGGCCGGTGCAACCGACATCATTCTTCACCACGTAAAAACATTGATTTAAGAATTATGAAAGGTATTGTTATAAAATCTACTGGTTCGTGGTATGTAGTTCGGGATGAAAACGGACAATTGCATCAATGCCGATTACGGGGAAAATTTAAAATAAAAGGAGTCAAGGTCAGTAATCCTATTGCTGTCGGTGACCGGGTAATTTTTGAAACAGAATTACAAGGAGATAATACGGCCGTAATAACGCATATCGAGCCCCGGGACAACTACATAATTAGAAAATCAACCCATAAAACGGCTTATAGCCATATTATAGCCTCTAATTTAGATCAGGCTTTTCTGGTTGCCACGTTAGTATCGCCCAGAACTTCCTTTGGTTTTATTGATCGGTTTTTAGTAACTGCCGAAGCCTATCATATTCCGGTTACTATTATTTACAACAAGGTAGATTTATATAGCGAAGATGATCAGGCCTATCAGCAAAAGGTAGCTAAAATGTATGAGGCTATTGGTTATTCAAGTATTTTCTGCTCTGCTCATTCAGGTATTGGTATTGACCTGATCAGAGAATTAATGCAGGACAAAAAGAGCTTATTCTCTGGTCATTCGGGAGTTGGCAAATCCACGCTCATCAACCTACTTGTTCCGGATCTGGACCTTAAAACCTCCGAGATATCTGCTTATTCCGACAAAGGTGTTCATACCACCACTTTTGCAGAAATGTATGAAGTAAATCCATCTACTTATATAATTGACACCCCCGGTATAAAAGAATTAGGGCTGGTAGATATCAAAGAAAATGAATTAGCCTCCTTTTTTCCTGAAATCAGGAAGTTAATGAGTGATTGTAAATATAATAACTGCCGACACGTAAATGAGCCAGGTTGTGCGGTGATACCAGCTGTAAAAGCCGGTAATATTTCACTTACCCGATACGAGAGCTACCGAAGCATGCTGGCAGAAGGAGATAACCGAAAATAGCCGTTTTACTTAATCTTAATCTCTTAAATTCTATCCTATACATAGGAACTTAAACCTTGAATTTATTTCTTGTGCGAATTAGTAGGTATCCTATTTTTCTCCTTTTAAGGGTACATATCAATTACCGTGATTTTTAATTTGTATAAACTTTTAGCGAAAGCGCAATCGAACCGATTCTTTCATTAATTTGTTTAAAAGCAAAATAAAAGGGTAAAATACTTTTGCCTAGTAAGTGATACTTTCGCCTTAAGTAAATTATTTTAACTTTGTGCCCTTCAATATTAGTAAACAATTAACATTAATATATGTCAACAGCAGAAATCCATACCCAGAAAGGTGTAATGAAAGTAGAATTCTACGATCAGGATGCCCCTAATACAGTAAAAAACTTTAAAGATTTAGCTCAACAAGGCTTTTACAACGGTTTAACTTTTCACCGGGTTCTTCCTGATTTTGTAATTCAGGGAGGCTGTCCAAATTCTCGCGAAGGTGCGAAAGGCATGGCGGGTACTGGTGGTCCTGGTTATAAAATTGACTGCGAATTAACAGGTGGTAACCAATTCCATGACCGTGGAGTTCTTTCAATGGCTCATGCTGGCCGCAATACTGGGGGTTCGCAATTCTTTATTTGCCACAGCCGTCGTAACACCGCGCACTTAGACCGTAACCACACATGCTTTGGCAAAGTTGTAGAAGGTTTAGAGGTTATCGACCAAATTAAAGCTGGTGACCGTATTGAAAAAATTGTGGTTAACGAAGCTGAATAGTTTTATTAGCTCTTTTAAACTATTAATTATTAAAAAGGGGTATCTGTGATCCAGATACCCCTTTTCATTATAAACTCAATTCTCAATTTTACTTGAACTATAGTTTATAAAAATAAAAGGGGTAGCCGAGATAGCTACCTCTTTTATTTTTACCTTTATTTCTAGCTTCGGTAAGCATCATCCTCCTCGTCGTCCTCTTCTTCCCCAAAGGTTGGCATGGTAAACATACTGCTCAACAAGTCTTTAAACTGAGTGCCCGCCGTTAGTTTATTCCTGCTAATCAAACTATGCTCTGCTAAACCATGCAAGCAAAATTCCATTAAAAACAGTTTAGTTTGATCATCGCTGTGGCTATGATACTTTTCCACTAAACCCACCAATCCGGGTACACTGTTCAAATTTTTATTATAATCGGCCACCGACATATCGTTTAAAACATCTATGGTATGCCCTTCTCCAAACCAATCCGTGATTAATTTGTAGGCATTTTTATCTTTTAGTTTCTTTTGCTTATCTGGCTCTGGAAAATAATTCAGAAATTGTGTTCGGATGGCTTTTCCCATTAATTTTTGTGCCACAATAGAAGGTCCTTCCTGTTCCCCTTCGTAAACTAATTCTACTTTCCCGGTTACAGCAGGCACCGCTGCCAGAAAATCCGAAACCCGGATATACGTATTGCTTTCCCCATTAATTAAAGCTCGCCGTTCTGCTGCGCTAAGCATACTTTCGTATGCCGATATAGTTAACCGGGCCGATACCCCACTTTTAGCATCCACAAACTCACTTTCACGAGCTTCCATGGCTACCTGCTCTATTAAATCAGCTACTAACTGGTTGGTTTGTACCAATTGTTTCTGCTCTTTCTTAACCTTTGCTTCTTGCAGGGTAATTTTTTTACCTATCTCAATTGATTTTGGATAGTGGGTGATAATCTGGCTATCAATACGGTCTTTCAGCGGGGTAACTATACTTCCCCGGTTCGTGTAATCTTCCGGGTTAGCTGTAAATACAAATTGAATATCCAAAGGTAAACGCACTTTAAATCCCCGAATCTGGATATCGCCTTCCTGTAAAATATTAAATAATGCCACTTGAATACGAGCTTGTAAATCGGGCAATTCATTTATAACAAAAATCCCGCGGTGCGAACGTGGTATTAAACCAAAATGGATAACCCGTTCATCAGAATACGGCAATTTTAAAGTTGCTGCCTTTATAGGATCCGCGTCACCAATTAAATCGGCTACCGAAACATCGGGCGTAGCTAACTTTTCCGTATAGCGCTCTAACCGGTGCAACCAGGTAATTGGTGTTTCATCCCCCTGTTCACTGATTAAATTTCGGGCAAATATAGATAGCGGTTGTAAAGGATCGTCATTCAACTCTGAACCAGCCACTACCGGTATATACTCATCCAGCAATTCTACCATCATCCGGGCCATCCGGGTTTTAGCCTGCCCCCGCAACCCTAACAAGTTTATATGGTGCATGGAGAGAATGGCACGTTGCATATCCGGAATTACGGTTTCTTCATATCCCCAAATACCAGGGAAGACTTCCTCCTTATTGCGAAGTCTTTCTATTAGGTTATCCCGAAGCTCTTGTTTGATTGATTTTGATTCGTAACCGGCAGCTTTTAACTGGCCTAATGTATTTATCTGTAAAAGGTTTTCTATTGAAAGGTCCTTATAGCTCATGTGGTTCGTATGTAAAAGGTGTTACGTAAAGACTTTACGCTATTAATTTAAAAAAAATAAAATAATCTGAATTAGAAGTTAGCTTCTTTCGCTGGAATCATGAGGCTAATAATTTAAAATCGGATCTTAACTTATAAGGATTTACGGCGGTTTCTACGATAATCTTCAAATATTAAATGTCCTAACCCCTTTAAGCTACTATAATAGGCGGTCCCTTTATTTACCTGTGTAAACTCATCTACAAATTGTTTCAAGTAAGGATCAGAGGCAATCATAAAAGTGGTAATAGGAATGTTAATGCGTCGGCATTGGGCTGCCAGATTTAAGGTTTTATTTACCACTTTCCGGTCCAGGCCAAAGCTGTTCTTATAATATTTTAAACCTTCTTTTAAACAGGTTGGCTTACCATCGGTAATCATAAAAATTTGTTTATTAGGTGTTTTCCGCTTCCGCAGAATATCCATGGCTAATTCCAGGCCGGCAACTGTATTGGTGTGGTAAGGTCCTACATTTAAATACGGTAAATCCTTTACGCTAATTTGCCAGGCATCATTGCCAAAAACTATAATATCCAAGGTATCTTTCGGGTACTTCTGCGTTACCAGTTCCGCCAAAGCCATCGCTACTTTTTTGGCAGGTGTAATGCGATCTTCGCCGTACAAAATCATGGAATGCGAAATATCTATCATTAACACGGTAGAGGTTTGCGTTTTGTGCTCCCGCTCCGTTACTTCCAGATCTTTTTCAGTTAAAAAAAATTCCCCTAACCCATGATTCAGCTGCGCATTGCGGATGGAATCGGTCATCTCAATTTGGTCTAAAGTATCACCAAACTGAAATTCACGCCGATCGGTGGAGCTTTCGTCGCCAATGCCGGTATGTGGGGTATTATGATTACCTTTACCACCTTTCTTAAGTTTACCAAAGATTTCTTCTAACGCACTTTTTCTAATTTTCTGCTCGCTTTTGGCTGTAATTTTTATTTCTCCTTTTTCTCCGCCATCATCAATATAGCCTTTGGCTTTTAAATCTTCAATAAAATTACCCATGCCATAATTATCATCGGTTATATTATATTGTTTATCCAGTGAATTCATCCAAGCCAGTGCTTCGCCCACATCACCCGATGTAAGTGTTACCAGCTGCATAAAAATTTCGAGCAACCGCTCAAAATCACTTTTATCAGCTTGGGGCAGTATATATTTGGTAAATTGATATCCCAGAGACATGCGTATTCAGTTTTAAGTTTTAACCAGGGAACCCGACAACTGTTTAAGTAAATTTATAAAAACAGTTTTAGTTTAAACGAGTATTTAATTTTTATGGTATGGTAAAATTTATCCTATTTGCTTAAAAAAACGGGAGCCCGTCTATAATTTATAAACGGGCTCCTGTTTTTTTAGCTTATACTTTTTTATCCTTCAATCCAACGGAATTTGTATTCTAATTGTGGCACCTTCATGCGTTCTGCCACGCGCTTTAAACGATCTGGTAAGGCCATAACATAATCACGGGCTTTCTCACCGGCATCGTTTAATCCGGTAACACTGGAAATTTTCCAATCAGCAATTAATTCCTCCAGAATATTTACATAATCATGGGACGTGTACACGCCAATACGTTGCGCTGCATCTGTGAAATGACCAAAAGTTTTACCAACTTCTACTCCTAGCTCGCGCATGTAATGGGCTGGCATCACAATTTTTTTCCGCATCATATCTTCAAAAGCCAACATCATTTCGCTTGGATCAACTTCAAATACTTTATCTACAAAAGATTTATACACTTTTGCGTGACGGGCTTCATCTCCGGCTATATAACCGCAAATTTTAGCTAAAACCGGATCACCTTCGCGTTTAGCAATTTGTGCAACCCGGCGGTGCGAAATTTGTGTGGCCGTTTCCTGGTAACTGGTATAAACAAAACTGCGATATGGATCGTGACCAGTTTGAATATCGAAACCATCGGCAATCAGATATTGGGTGGAAGCTTCCATTTCCCGCATGTTTACCCGGCCAGATAAAAACAAATACCGATTCAATAAATCACCATGACGGTTTTCTTCCGCAGTCCATCCCCTATTCCATTTTGTCCACGCACTATCCCCATGAGTTGGCATATCGGTTATAGAAAATAACCAGCTCTCATAGGTTGGTAGAGCTTCTTCGGTAATCGTGTCACCAATTAAAACAGCAAACAAATCGTAAGACAAAGACATTGCCCTTTCGCGAAGTTGCTTTACTTCGTCAAAGAAGTTTTCCAATCGACTATCTGGCAATAAATCTGCCGGTTGCCAACTCTCCTCTACTGTTTTTAAAAAGGTTGATATATTTTCCGCGACATAAGTTTCTAAATATTTTAGAACTTCAACGCGTGTTGAGATAGCAGAAATCATTCTTTAATTAAATATCTATGAAAATTCAAATATATTATATTTTTACCGAATCCATTCTTTCAACAAATAATTAATTAAAATATTTTAAGCAAAGGAAAGATTCATAAAAGATATTACGTTCATGTTCAAGTTAAGGATTCTTTCATTTTATAAAATTTAGAACATTGACAACCGTTATTGTATAAATTTTGATATAAATTAGAGGAAGACTTTTTTCATTAAATCCTTGAATTTTACATTATAAAAAAATTTACTCACTAGCTACTAATTATATTGTTACATATATTCATTATTCATAGCTATATAACCTATTTAGTAGCAAAAGAGGTAATCAAATATCATCAATTGGATAATTCAAATTGCTGTTTCCTTTACGAAAGGGGCTTTAGACCTTCTTCACCTACCGCCGACTTAATGGAAGTTGAAATACCGTTTACTCATTCTCCTAATAAATCTTTTCCTGTTCGTTATGCTTTTTGGAAAGGCTGGCAGGAGCTTTATAAATTTGATCAGTATTTAAAACATTTAACAAAGGATAGATTTTTTTTACTTTATACTAATCAAACCGGAATAGATTATATCCTTCTTTTTATCACCCATAAACATTGTCGGGGTTTTAGCTTTCTAGAAGAGGGTACTAATTCTTATCATAGGTTGGATATTATGAATCAAGAAATAAATCCAGCAGGTTATTCAACTTTAAATTATAAAATATTAATGCTATTTAATTACAAAGGCCGATTACCCTTAAGTAAGTATTTCTTTGCAAAAGGCTATAATTTTGCGTATGGTATTTCAAATTATTCTTTCCCACAATTTAAAAGAAAGATTTTATTGCCTTCACCTTTCGTAAACGAAGATGATCTACCAGCTTACAAAAATATATTAGTGTTTGATGGAATGGGAGAGTTAGGGCTTGTTAGTAATGAAAGTATACTTTCTTCCTTAACTGAATTTATTAAAATGTTAAAATCAATGGATGTGAATGAATTTTGGGTAAAATACCATCCTGAACAAGTACGCAATCAGAACACATTAATTCTTTACAAAAATTTTTTTAATACCTTTTCTTCTAATTTTACTATTCATGAGCTACCTCAGTCTATAAGTTTGGAATCTATAGCAGGCAATTGCAAATTAACAGACGTTAATTTCTTCGTATTTTTAAGTTCAATAGGACTTTATGCTGCTCAATCCGGAAGAAAAGTATATTCGTTAGCTAATTTGGTTCTAAAACATGAGCCTAATTACAAAAAATTGATTGTTTCTTTACCAGATGTTTATAAAGAACTTATTACTTTTTTATAATGATGATTTCTTAAACATTTTTTTAAGAAAATTTATTTGTATTATTTTAAATAGATTTGTTAAAAATTTAAATTTGTTATAATATAAAATATTGTAGTATTGAGGATAAGCTCCAAATCCTTTAAAGAATTTGCCTAAAGTTGGTACCATACCTCCCTCAAACTCTAGAGTTTTAGAAGTTTCAGCATTATTTTCTATAACATGATTTAAAATAAAGCTTATCCCATTGTAATAGCGACCTGTTTCGTTAGAGCTTGCAAATTGATAAATTATCTTGTTATGAAATATATAAAAAAAAGCGCCTGCACAAATTGCATTATTATGAAATATATAATAGATTTTGCCTAACCCTTTATTCAAAGCTACTTGAATAAGTTGCCGCATGATATTATAATCATTAGCGGAGATCTCAATATTAATTTTGGAAGCAGTATTCTCCTTAAATAAAATTAAAAGAGGTTCAATATCAATAGAGAATTGTATTTGTAAATCATTCTTCTTTGCTTTTTTGATATCTCCCTTCAATCCTTTTTTGTAATCTTTGTATAAATCATTGTAAGGTTTATTTAAATTTAAATTATATGTATAAGCTTTTATATAAAATTGATCCTCTTTAAAAAACGTAGTATTAGATATATTAAAGTCATAGGTAGCAATATAATTTGTTTTAGATAAAAAAAAATTAAAAAACTTTTGAAAATAAACAAAAGAAATTGTTGGTATAGTTGATATAATGCCTAATTGATGGGTATGCCAACTTTGGTATACGTATTTCAGACCCCACTTTTTCTTATAAGGCAACGGCATTACTGTTACATAAACTTTGTCTTCCTCATCTACAATTGCATCCCATTTTTTATAAACAATATCTAAATACCAGGATAAGGCATATATACAACTCTCACCAGAATCAATGATACAGTCATCCCATTTAGTTTTATCAATATTAGGATGTGAGATAAATTTTATCATCTATCTAAAAATAAAACAATCAATTACTAAATAGTAACTGTTTTTAAATTGTTATTCTGTAGATATCTTGAGGAAGGCTATGCGCGCCATAGCTTTGTTTATTTTGGATTAAGCCTGCGTTTAAATCAAATGCATCAGATCCTGGAGATATACCAAAATTTATATATTTTTTTTCTTTATGGAATGTTTGAATAAGGTGATAAATTAAGAAATCCAAAGCATGTAACTCTTTCCCTAGGTCATTAGTTGCAATATATTGCAAATGGACAACCTGCTCACTTAAATAGACTACACATCCGCCAACTATCCGACAATCGAAAAATGCAGCTAACAGTTTTATATTAGACGGGAAAATAGTAGCTAAATATTTTAATTCTTCGGCAGTATGGGTAGGTTTAACCCCATACTTATCTTGTAATATACTATCAACTAATTTCATGAATTCTTGAAAATCAAGACTTTCATGGATCTTTAAGTTGCTTTTTAATGCCTGTTTTAAACTATATTTGCGCCCTTTACTATAATGGATTTTGCCTTGCAAGTCTATACAAGATGTCATATTTCTTTGAATAAGATTTGCACCGCACCGATACAAAGCATAGTTATCTTCAAGAGCTAATATTTTGTGAAAAATAAAAGGAATAGCTTTATAAATAAGACTTACAAATTTATTGATTCGCAGATAGTTTATCAGAGACTCAAATACGTGAAGATAAGTATTTATATAAATCCGCTCTTTAATGATTAGGCTACCAAAGGTTAATCCACTATGTGAAAAGGCTTCATTTCCTTTTACATTCATTGGGAAAAGTGCCAACAATTGTTCTTCATCATAAATCATTAAAGAATGATCCTCAAACCTATCTTGATGATATTCTAAATAATTTCTGTCAAATAAAAAAAGACCATTTTTTGCTTTAGAATTAAAATCATTCCATTCTTTCTTATTTAAGGGACTATATCTAAATATTTTAATCATTTGCTAATATCACCATATATTGTTTCTTAAAATCTGATGCTACTTTAATTGAATTTATCTAAATAATTTTATTTGCCATAATAAATTTTGTAATAAAACCTTCTTATTACTCCTAATCTAACTCGATTTTTGTTTAATAAATATAAACATTTATAAACCATTGGTAGATGAGTTAACTCCTTTAATAATAAAAAAAGATTAGTACATTCCTTAAAGTTTTCTGTAAAAAAAGCCTGTTTTATTTCTGATTTAACTCTAAAAATTAAAGCCTCTTTTTCTTCCTTGTTTCGTATTAAAGATTTTGCTTTGCGGCATATCTTAACAGTAGACGCTAATTGTTTGTCACCAGGCTTATATTGCTTACATGAAAGAGAATCAACATGTATTCTTCTTTTTGTTAAAATTTTATTGAGAAAGTAAAATTGGTATTCTTGCGCAGAACGGACCCAAATATCAAAATCTTCATAAGCAAGGGTTGAATCATAACCACCTAATTTGCTTAATAATTCTCGTTTAAACATTAATGTAGGCGGACACAAAAAAGTTTTCCGCAAAATATGTGTAAAAACGTAACCCGAAGGTGGTGGCGATTTAATTTTATTTATCCTATTTCTTTTATAAAAAAAACCTTTATGTAAAGATGAATTATCTATTAATTCAGCATCAGTATAAATAACTCCATAACTTTCATCTAACCTTTCAAATGCATATACTTGCTCAGCAATCCGATTCGGCAAAAGTACATCATCAGTAGAAAAATCAATTATGTATTTACCTTTACTTTTTTCAAAAGCTTTATTAAAGGATTTACAATTACCTATATTTACTTGGTTTAATATTAACTGACACTTTGGGTACTTTAATTTAAATTCTTTTAATAATTCAACACTATTATCGGTACTTGCATCATCTACTATAATAATTTCTAGATTAGAGTAAGTTTGGTTAATTATTGAAAAGAGAGCTTCAAGGAGAAAACGTTCATGATTAAAGCATAGACAGATAACTGAAACAAGCGGCCCCATTTAAATGTTGAACTTAAAATTAATAGGTGTTAAAAACTGTTTTATTTTTTCTTAAATTTTTTTTCTTAAAATTTAACCTGCTTTATTGTTTGGTCTTAAAAAATGAAGAACATGTTGATAAAATAACATTCGTGCCTTTTTTATAATATTTAAAGGAAATGGCAAATTTAAATACCTAATTTGAAAATATGGACTTTCTTTCGAGCCAAAGCCTTTATATACGTGATTGATAGCCGTTTCAGTAGGATGGCTTTCAAAATCCAATACATAATTTTGATCAGAATATTCTTTTGCTATTTTGTCTATTATTAAGGTCCGCCCGTTGTTTTTTCTACCAGATTTAGATGCAGCACTAAAAAGGTAAATAATTTTATTTGCATAATTAATAAATAACCCTCCAGAATCTAGCTCATCAAACTGATTATAAGTATAATAAACATCACCCATACCCTTTTCTTCCAAAACTTTATAAACCTGCTTTAATATAACATAAGCGTTTTCAGACACTCCTCCATTTATTTTATTAGCCACTTCATCCTTGAATAACCGTATGAGCGGATCAATTTCAATACCTGTCTTTAAAGTCAAATTCGCTTTGAAAGATCTATTAAGATTTAATTTTCTATCACGATCATAGCCTTTAAAAATTCTACCGTAAGATAAATTTAAATTTAAATGGTGTGTATAATATTTATTTATTTCCAATTTTCGATCAATTGGAAACTTTAATTTTTTTGAATTTTCGGTATTAAAATTATAAGAACTTATAAGGGAATAACGTTTAAGCAATTCATCAATAAATTCATCATATTTTAAATTTTCACTAATAGAAAAAATTCCTAACTGCTGACAAAAAAGAGGTTGATACAAATAAGTAATACCAAATTTAGTAGCCTCCGGTAAAGGCATAACTGCATAATAAGAATCTCCTCGTTCCAAAATTAAGGCTGACCAAGAAGGTGCTACAATATCCAAATACCACGATAATGCATAAATTATACGCTGATTAGACGCTTCTATACAGAAATCCCATTTTTTATAATCTATCTCCTTATTTAAAAAATATTTTAGCACAAGGTTTAATCCGTTTTTAATGAATCTTTATAACCAGCCTGAAGAAAATCCTGGAAACTATTTATGTAATTATCAGATTAGTAATCTGTGGAGGCAAGACATAAAAGAATAGCATCTTCGGAAAAAGATAAAGTTCTCCAACATTTCGGCGGAATATATAAGCCATGGTTAGGCTGATGCAAAATAAATTCTGACTTCCTCCTGGTAAGTGTTTGAATTTGAACAGTGACATTTCCTTGTATGGCAATTAAGATTTCTTCTGTTTTATAACCA
Source organism: Adhaeribacter aquaticus DSM 16391 (assembly GCF_000473365.1). Taxonomy (GTDB): domain Bacteria; phylum Bacteroidota; class Bacteroidia; order Cytophagales; family Hymenobacteraceae; genus Adhaeribacter; species Adhaeribacter aquaticus. The sequence continues at coordinate 3,360,203 of NZ_KI421517.1, read as the reverse complement.
GCATGGCTGCCCCTTGTTTTATCTGGATTTACATTTTGTACCCAAAAAACCCGCTTCACCAAAAAAGGCAACTTTTCTGCCATTTGAGTAGAAGTTAATAGTCCTTTTTCAAGCTCATCAAACGAATCAAATTTTAATAAATGAGGCTCTATCATGTAATTTTAGCTTTTTATTATAAATGGAAGCCATTAAATTGTTTTCTAATTCTGAATCCTTTTTGTACAGAGTTCCCTCTCAATTTCTAGACTTAGTTATAACTTTAAAGTACAGAGTAAAGGCTTATTCGAACTTTTCTCCTTAAGCGCAATCAAAATCGCAGGAGATTGGTATCCCTTTTAATCGGTTTGGCAATAGGCAACCTCCAGGAATAAAAGCCCCTCCTTCTAAATTAGAAATAGCCTTAAAACTAAGCAATACGAATAGATTAGAAAAATAAATTTTTTAATGAGGTAATGCAATATTATTACGAAAAAGCTTTAAAAAGCTATGCTTTGCAGCGCCTATTTAAAAGCTGAATCCAAACATGGAATGAGGCTCAACCAAAAACTTATAATACTGGTAATAATTAAGCAGAGAATACTAATACCTAGTTAATTTATAATTTCCTTCTCAATTTTATTCTTGATTTCTGCTTTTTTATTATAAGTAAGACCAATAAAAATCCTTCCAAAACTATAAAACTCCAAATCCAGAAGAATAAAATTTATAACATAAAAACTATGCTAAAATTATCTTGGTAAATATACTGCCGCTAAAATTTATGACTTTAGCTGGTAAACCTATAAAACGTTTAAAAGAAAAAAATTACCTTTTTTTAACTGGTATTAATTTAAATGAAGTCTAATTCTTCCGACACCTACCTAACTATCGCTGCTCCCTCCCAAGGTTTATACAAAGAAAAAGGCAGCAAATTTATATCGTTTGCTTACCCTATACAATCAGAAGAAGAGATTAAGAATATTCTAGGGCAACTAAAAAAAGAATATTATGATGCGCGTCACCATTGCTTTGCCTTTATGCTAGGGACAAATGCAACCCGCTACCGAGCTAATGATGATGGGGAACCAAACCACTCCGCTGGCGATCCAATTTTAGGACAGATCCGTTCGGCCGGAATAACAAATGTTTTAGTGGTAGTGGTCAGGTATTTTGGTGGTATAAAACTTGGGGTTAGCGGGTTGATTTATGCCTATCGCACAGCTGCGGCAGATGCTTTAGCGAATGCAGAAATAATTGAAAAAATAGAAATGGATACTTTGACAGTTAGTTTTGATTATGAGCAAATGAATACCGTAATGAGTGTCATTAAAGATTTAAAACTGGAGGTACTAACTCAGGACTTTGAACTAAATTGCCGGCTGGTTATTGCCAGTAGAAAAAATATAACTGATCAGGTAAAAACAAAATTAAATGGGGTTGCAGCAGTAACACCTGTTTAACTAATTTACCTCATTTATTCTTAACATTTCTTTCTTAACTATATGCCCTTGGCTGCCGTTTTCCGTAAACTTCTGCTACTTATGAGCTTTTATGAATAGACCTAAAATTCTTAAACGTACTATTGCCAATGACAAAGTAGGTAAACAACCCGGCTATTTATATGTGCCGGCTGGGGCATTCAAACCACGTTTATTTTTAATTTCCTTTGATGAACATTTTTTTGAGGAAAAAGAATTTGCTACTTATGAAGAGCTTAAATCAGCTTACGACTCTTTACCAGAGGCCAGGCATTGGATAGATATTAGAGGTTATGGCGATCTTGCATTATTGGAAAAAATAAAATTTGATTTTGCCATTCACCCGTTACAATTGGAAGATGTTATTAATGATTATCAGCGTCCAAAAATGGAAGAAAAAGGTGATCACCTTTTCATTGTTTCCCGGATGATTTCCTTTACATCTGACAAACGAGTAGATGATGATCAACTTTCCATTTTCACTGGGTCTAATTATGTGCTCACCTTCCAAAGCGACTACGAAGATTGCCTGAATGTATTTCGGCAGCGCATCCGCACCGGAAAAGGTTCTACCCGAAAAAAGCCGGTCCTTTACATGGCTTACGCTATAATGGATGTTATTATAGATAACTATTTCCCGGTTCTTTCGGAGGTAGGTGATTACCTGGAATCGTTGGAAGATTGCTTATTTGAAACACCAGATAAAAAAACGCTGAATCAGATTATTAATGTAAAAAGGGAAATTACCAAAATCCGTCGGATTGCCTGGTCAGAACGGGATAAAATAAATGAAATGCTTCGGGACGAAGATCTGGTACCAGAAGATTTACGCATTTACTTTAAAGATGCTTATGACCACACAGTGCAGGTACTGGACTTAATTGAAAATTATAAGGAAATGACCGGTAACCTAACTGAATTGTACCTTTCTAATGTTAGCAACCGCATGAATGAAATCATGAAGGTACTTACTATAATTTCCAGCATTTTTATTCCTTTAAGTTTTATTGCCAGTGTTTACGGGATGAACTTTTCCCGCGAAAACCCAAATGGTGGTACCAATCCATTGAATATGCCGGAGTTGTACCAGCCCTATGGCTATGTTACTTTGCTAACGATTATGGGCGGGCTGATAATTTTTCAGCTGTTCTTTTTCTGGCGGAAAGGCTGGCTGAGTCGGTCTGGTTAAAGGTGTCATCGGATTTAAGCTTTGCCTTTTCTATCAATTGAAGCAATGTTTTATCGTAATCAGCATGAGTTGTTTTAAATACCTCGTCCCAGATGCGGGTATACAAACCATAATTGCCTTTAAAATATTTATGGTGCATGTTATGATTGGTTGAGGTATTTAACCATTTTCCTAAATTGCTTTTTACTAACCATTTTGGGTACAGTTCATAACCTAAATGCCCATATACATTAAAAAGGGTCATAATTAGCAGGAAAGCCAATATAGCATATTGATGTATGGGTATTAGAAAAGCTATAACAAAGATAATACTACCCTCCACAATTGCCTCCAGCGGACTAAAAGCAAAAGCAGCCCACGGAGATGGATTAGTTGACTTATGATGCGTTAAGTGAAATAACTTAAACAACTTGGGGTGATGCATCATTCGGTGAGTCCAATAAAAGTACAAATCATGGAGCAGTAAGGCCAGGAAAATACTTAGAATAAAATACCCCCAGCCATAGTTTGAAATTTCGCTGTATAGTTGGGAATGGCCCTTTACTTCAGGCTGCAATAAAACAACACCTATTAAGGAGAAAAAAACAAAGGTTAAAAAGGAGTAGGCAATTTCCCGGTAATAATCTCCTTTTTCCGGAAACAGCTTTTGAATGCGCAGCCTGCTAAATCTTTGCTTATATAGAATATAAAAGATCAAAAATGCCGGACCGGCAATAAGCAGATAACGTAACGTTAAAACAAGGTAAAACAAAAAGAAACTTTTGCTTTCCATATCAATTACAGCTTTAAATCAAACACAAAAAATCTGTCTTAACAACAATTTGTGTACGTAATTAATTTCTGCGGTATTAAAGAATTTTGCTTACTTAATTTTATTCTGTTCGAAAAGTAAATTGCCTTACTTCACGCCCTGGAGCCGTAAATAAATAATACAAATTACTTATAGCATTAAATCGTACCACTACTTTCTGATCGTTATCTACAGGTTGCTGCCCTATAAGTTTAGCTTTATAGTTATGGAGGTACGTTTTCCGCGGACCTGTTTCGGTAAGAGCATAAATTTTATTAAGTGGCCCAAAATCAAAGTATTGTACTTCTTTGCGCGATGATGTAACAAAATTCTTTTCCAGCAGCAACTTACTTCCTTGCTGATCATAGATACTAACTTTGGCCCCCATATGCCGGGCGATAACAAATGATTTACCTTTTGCGTCCGGAACTAATTCAAAATTTTGTCTTGAATTTAAAGCTCCTATTGATTTATTAGAAAGCAATTCTCCTGTGAGGTTAAACGTTACCAGCTTCCCATTCTGGGTTACTACGGTAAATTGGGATTTTCTAAACGAATTGCCTACATTAATAAAACCAGAGGAAGCAAGTGGTGCATTAATGGTAATGGGGAAACCAGGATAAACCTCCCCTTTGGAATTAAAAGCATAGATATACCCATTTTTTTGCAAAGTAATAATTACATTCCTGCCATTAATTTTAAAGTGTTGTGGGTTAGCGGCCAAAGCTGTTTCAAGGTGTTTACTTTCCCAACCTGGGGGGGTATTCCCGACATTATCAAACATGTACAAATTTCCTTGCTGGTCTCCAATTAAAAACTGAAAATCCGCAGTCTGATTAAAATTAAATACCGACAAATTTTGAATTTGTACAGAATCGGGTAAATGAAAAGGAAAATTCTCTGCCTCCGATCCATTTGCATCTATACAATGTACCTGGGTTTGGGTAGCAAAAAGAAATCTGGGGCGATTATCCTTAAATAACAACTGGTAAACAGGACTAACTAAAGGTTCATATAACGAATCTGACCAAGCTATTTCCCCGGCACTATTTATTTGGTGCATCGTAAAAGCTGAATCCTGAACAAGAATTACAGGCAAGCTAGTGGCTGCTTCCGTTTGTGGTTCTAGCGGCCCAGTAAGTAGTTTACTTTTAAACAAGACCTGATTCCGAACCTCAAAAGTAGCCAGTGAAGCTTTGGCAACTTGGTCATTTTCCGGACGAGCAACTATTAGGGTGGTATAATACTGGTTTTCTTTCTGTGCAAATTGCCAGGCTACCTGGTCAAATTTGCGGATAATGCTTTCGTGCCTCAGTAAACTTGCCCGTTGATTTTCCTCCACCTGTTCCTTTAATAGATTCCAGGCTAAAGCAGCATTAAAATATAAACTAAAATTCGTTTCCTGTTGAGTTTGTTCTAAAAATCCTTTTTGGGCTTCATCTTTATTCCAAACATTTTCAGTTTTTATATCACTTAACACACCCCGTAATGCCGGTGCATTGGGAGCAAATAAATAATAATCTCCCACTTGGGCTACATAACATTGCTCAAAACCACTGGCTAAAGAACCAAATAGCAAAAAAGGTAAATCAGGAATAGGTAAGGCCTTTAAAGTAAAACCGGCATAGGATTCAGGATGGATGGGGGCGCCGGTTTCTTTTATTAGTTGATTTAACAAAGCCCCGGTTTTTCTTGTATCGCTGGCCCGAGCAAAAATTATTTTTTCGGTTTTAGCATTAGTTTTAACTCCTGCCACATAAGCAATTGCCACCTCCTTGGCAAAAGAATTTGCTAAACTATCGGTAAGGATAGGCTTATTACCTGATTCGTTATCTTTACTATTGAAATGTCTTATTTTTGTTACCTTATCCAGCCCAAAATATAATAACATAGCCGTACGAGACGGCATAAGCCCCTGCAAAGAAAAGGGCTGAGGGCTTTGGTTCTTAACCTGATTATAAAATGAATCTGATAATATTTCTGGGTTAGAAAAACCATTTAAAAACAATTTACCCCGCTGGTCTTTTAATTCCAGCATGCTGTTACGGCATAAACTGGATAAAAAACTTATATCGGGCTGAATTTCATTTTTAAAGAAAATATTGAAGAATGCCGGTAACTGCTGGTAATTAATAAAAATGTGCGCGAAAACATCCGGCTGGGCTAAATAGTTAATGTTTTTATAATCAACAGCCGGCGATTCTAACTGGCCGCGGTCAATCTTCCGGATTATTTCTTTTATCAGATCCAGATTTGCACTAATAATTAAATTATTATGATAAGAAAAATAATAAAATGAATCGTTGTTCTGTTGATTTACTATGGAAGTAATTTGGTGATTTTGGTAAGAAAGAACCTGTTCTTTAAATGCTTCGTTTTTACCAATATTTTCTACCAGTGCTCGGACAAAACGGTGTTCCCCAACTGTGTTTACCGGAATATAAAATACAAAATCAAAATTCTCCTTATTAACCACATGCACTGAAGTAAGTAAGGTTTTTCGTTTTAAAAATCTGCTGGCCCCTTCATTCCTTCCGGAAAGGCTATCCAGAATAGCAATGTTTTCTGTAAGAGCCTCTATGGACCGAACAGTAGAAAGGTTATCCCAGATATCGCTGGTCTGAATTTTCCGAAGTAGTTGGCTATGGTTTTGTGATTCTACCACAAATACAGCGTCTTCGGGTACTAAGGTCCAGAGATTAACCTTTTCCTTCGCTTCTGTCCATTTGGTGTAGCCATAAATCCCTGCCACCGCCAGCAACACTATTCCCAGGAGATAAAATAAATATTTTTTCGGCATTCAGTAAGTTAAGTGGCCTACAAAAATAACTAAATTCGGCAAACCAAACCTTAAATTAATATTGGTATTTTACTAAACTCGAAACTAGTGTTGGTTAATCTTAATTAGGTTCAATTCTTAAGAATCAGATTCTTGTAAAATTGTTCAACTAAAAAAAACTATAGTACTTTTACTGCCGAAAAACTAGAAAGAACATGAAACTAGTGATACAGCGGGTAAGTGAAGCTTCCGTAACCATAGATAATCAAGTAAAAGGGGAAATTGGTTCGGGATTATTAGTTCTGGCAGGTATTTCGCCGGACGATACTAGTGAAGATTTACAGTGGCTTTCTAAAAAGGCGATTCAGCTTCGTATTTTTAATGATGAGACTGGTAAAATGAACAAGAGCATACAGGAAGTGGGCGGAGATATTTTATTAATTAGCCAATTTACTTTACAGGCCAGTACTAAAAAAGGAAATCGGCCTTCTTACATAGGTGCAGCCCCTCCCAACATAGCCATTCCATTGTACGAACAGTTTATTCAGGTATTGGAAATTGATTTAGGAAAAGCTATTCAGACCGGTATTTTTGGAGCCGATATGAAAGTAAGTCTGGTTAATGATGGCCCAGTAACTATTATAATAGACTCGAAAAACCGGACTTGATTTTGCCAAATAATTCTACGGGTTTAAACAAGAGTTATTTTAGATAGCATTTTTATAGAAATACATTTTACTAAACATTATATATGACTTTACAGGAGGCACAGGATTTAGTAGATACCTGGATTAAGAAAAATGGGGTTCGTTATTTTAATGAATTAACCAATATGGCCATTTTAACAGAAGAGGTAGGCGAAGTAGCCCGTATAATTGCCCGCCAATACGGCGAGCAATCATTTAAAAAAAGCGATGAGGGCAAAAATTTAGGTGATGAATTAGCTGACGTACTTTTTGTTTTAATATGCTTAGCTAATCAAACTGGTATAAACTTAACAGAGGCCTTGGAAGCTAACCTGCAGAAAAAAGCTATCCGTGACAAGGACCGGCATCACCAGAATGAAAAACTGAAATAATTTTAGTTAACGATTTCTTTTTCCAGTACCACCAAACTATCATCAGCCAACACTGGAACCACTACATATAAATCTTCCTGTAAACAGTACTCTATATCTTTAATAATGTCCAGGTTTTTGAGCCTTTTTACGTGCGAAGACTCCGATAAAAAAGCTATTTTATCCTGCTGAGCCAGGCGATATAAATGGCGTGCGGCCAGGGTAGCATCATTGGCCGGGGTAAAAGTTTCAGCTAACCGGTCAGCTACCCCCCCGGCAAATAGAGTATCTTCCAAATTAAAGTTGCCTTTCCAACCTGCACACACTACTAAGGCATCCTTTTGTTCTTCCTGAAGGTATCGGGCCACACTGCCTAAATTAAGGAATGCTCCGGCTATAACCTTATCCGCTGCCATCGAAAGCCTGATAGCATGTGTACCATTAGTGGTCGTCATTATTAAGGTTTTCCCTTTGATGTGAGGTTCCATATAGCTAAAAGGCGAATTTCCCAAATCAAAGCCTTCTGCCTTCCGACCATCGCGCTCTGCAGCTGTTAAAAATCCTTCCTGCTTTTGGTTTAAGCAATCATCTAAAGAACTTACGGGCACAATTCTTTCTATACCGTGGGCAAAGGCCGTTACCATAGAAGAAGTAGCCCGTAAAATATCTACCACTACTACTACTTTCCCTTTTAATTCATATAAGTGAAGAAGCTCCGGACTTAAACAAACATCTAATGAAGGCATAATTTTATTTTTACTGTTCATAGGCCATTGCCCACGTTATTTTATTAATCTGCTATACAAAACCAAGGATATTCTTAGACCTTTTTATATACTCTTAACCCTTGTAAAAAGGCATTTTTACAACTTGTGCTTTCAAACTCTTGTTTCGCACTTTTATGTATATTTCGGTACCCACAGCACTATAAGGTATTTGTACATATCCCATTCCTACTCCTTTACCTAAAGAAGGCGATTGCGTACCCGAAGTTACTTCCCCTATTTTTTCACCAGCTGAATTTACTATTTCGTAATGGGCGCGCGGAATACCTTGTTCCTGCATCTCAAAACCAACTAATTTCCGTTGTACGCCTTGTTCTTTTTGCTTTTTCAGGTTTTCGGAGTTGGTGAAGTTCTTGGTAAATTTGGTAATCCAGCCCAATCCGGCTTCTAACGGCGAGGTGGTATCATCAATATCATTGCCATACAAACAGAAGCCCATTTCCAATCGCAAGGTATCGCGGGCACCTAAACCAATAGGTTTAATACCAAAAGGCTGACCGGCTTCCATTATTTTATTCCAAACTTCCTGGGCATCTGCATTAGGTACATATAACTCAAACCCACTAGCTCCGGTATATCCGGTGGCTGAAATAAGCACATCTGGTACCCCCGCAAATTCTCCTTTTTCAAACGTATAGTACACCATGGCACCTAAATCAACAGGAGTTAAAGATTGCAGCGCATCTATCGTATGGGGGCCTTGCACGGCAAAAAGAGAAATATCGTCTGAAATATTTTTAAGCGTTACCCCTTCCGTGTTATATTTATTTATCCAGGCCCAGTCTTTTTCTATATTAGAGGCATTTACTACTAACATGTACTCTTCCTCGTCCAGCCGATAAACAAGTAAATCATCAACAATTCCTCCCTCTTCGTTAGGGAAGCAAGAATATTGGACTTTATTGCTGGCCAATTTGGCTGCATCGTTGGAAGTAACCCGTTGAATCAAATCTAATGCGCCGGAACCCTGCACTAAAAATTCGCCCATATGCGAAACATCAAAAATTCCGACCTGCTTCCGAACGGTATGATGTTCATCTAAATCAGAGCAATAGCGAACCGGCATATTGAACCCGGCAAAAGGAACCATTTTTGCACCAAGTGCAATATGTACATCGTTAAGAGCTACTTTTTTTAATTCCATGCAAAGTTTAACTAAAAGAGGTGCAAAAGTAGACAATTTAGGCCGGTTGTAAAACAAGATTCTTTCAATGAGAGTAGGTTACCCTCCTGCATTTAAACATTTAAGAACTTTAATAGTAAAAAGATTATCTGTCTTATTTGTAAATAGTAAGTTAAAAGCCTACGGGAAGAGCTACTCAAAAATGGAAAACCTTGATCAGGAATTTAAATTAGCCTTAACCAAACATCTTTTGTTTAAGTCTAAAGTAAAATCATTTCTATACGGTGCCGATATAGCATTAAACCCCATCCTGGATCAAAGGCAATGTAATTTTGGCATTTGGATAACCCAAATTGGCTTACCCAACTATGGCCATATTACAGAAATGGTTGAGTTGGCACGAACTCATAATAAAATTCATGAACACGCAATCCAGCTTGTTAACCTGAAAAAAGCAGGAAAAGAAGAGGAAGCCATATCAGGTATTCCGGAATTAGAAAAAATAGCGGATAAATTGCTTGATCTATTAAAAAATATTCAGATAATAGCAGAGAAGAACGTTTAGATTTGTTGAACCTTTATAAACAGGAAAAATAAAATTTCTTTTTGCAAACATGGAATATTTCCCAATTTGCAACCAAAGCCCGACTTATTGAATGAAGCTATCTACCAAGTTATTTGCTGGATTTGTAATTATATCTATCATATTTACCTCTGTTTCTATTTTTAACTTCCAGTTATCCGAAGATGTTTTAGAAAACAGCCGCTGGGTAGCTCAATCACAAATAGTAGTAAGAAATTCTTCTGCCCTGCAAAGAAATATTATCGACATGGAAACAGGAATGCGGGGTTATTTACTTACCGGAAACGAAGCTTTCCTGGAACCCTACCAGCAGGCAGCTCGCCAATTGCCGGCTATGTTTCAAGAGCTTAGAACCCTGGTACAAAGCTCACCGGTCCAGAAGCGCCAGATAGACCAGATAGAACTTACCCACCGGCGCTGGTTCAGGACATTTGCCGAAAAACTAATTGCTCAGAAACGCAATAGTACCCATTTGCCTACGGCTGGTTTACAAGTGCTACGAAATGCTGATGATGCCATGAATCGTGAAGGACGCGAGATGATGGATACCATGCGGCAGCTTTTCAGGGGTTTTAATGCTATCGAATACCAGGTACGGGAGTCCAGGAGAAACCGCTTAAATCATAGCATAGGTCTTACCCGGAAAGTTTCAACGTCGCTTACCATTATTTCAGTTTTCTTAGGTATGGGATGGGCCTATTATATTACCCGCACTATCTCCCGCCGCATTATGACCATGGTAAACCTGGCCGAAAAAATTTCTCAGGGCAACTATAAAACCCAGATTGAGGATGATTCCCGGGATGAGCTGAGTTACCTTTCCAAATCGTTAAACAAAATGGCTAACACCATTGATACCACCATTACCGAGCTGGAAGCGAAAAATAAAGAACTGGATCAGTTTGCTTATGTAGTATCGCATGACCTGAAAGCGCCATTACGTGGAATAGAGAATGCTTCGCGCTGGGTAGAAGAAGATATGGGTAAAGAATTACCTGGTCATGTGCAGGAGTATTTGCTGATGATGCGAACCCGGGTTCACCGGATGGAAAACTTAATCAATGGTATTTTAGCATTAGCCAGAATAGGGCGGGTAAAAGAAGTGCAGGAAGTGGTGGATGTACAGCAACTAATACTGGAAATCACAGACCTTTTAGATCCGCCCGAACATATAAAAATTTTAATAGCGAGTCAGATGCCGGTACTTTATACCGTTCGCGTTCATTTACAGCAAGTTTTATCAAACCTGATTAGCAACGCCATCAAATACCACGACAAACCCCAGGGCCAAATCTTAATTAGTTGCCGGGAAGACAAACAATATTATGCCTTTTCCGTTACAGACGATGGACCCGGAATAGATCCTGAGTATCATGATCGTATTTTTGTAATCTTTCAAACCTTGCAAGAGCGGGATGCTATGGAAAGTACTGGTGTTGGATTAGCTATTGTAAAGAAAATAATAGATCGACTGGGAGGTACCATTAAAGTTCAATCTCAATTAGGAGAAGGTGCTACCTTTACTTTTACCTGGCCAAAAGATCGCATGAAATAAAACAAATATTAAAGCCACCATTACCCTTTTTATGAATACTGATGTTAGTATAATGTTAGTCGAAGACGACTATATGGATGTGCGGAATGTGGAGCGTGAATTAAAAAAAATTAATGTTGATATACCCTTATATACCGCTCGGAATGGTCGGGAAGCCTTAGCCATGCTACGTGGTGAAGGCGTGCCTCAGATCAACCCATTACCAAGCGTTATCATGTTAGATATAAATATGCCCCGCATGAATGGGCTTGAATTTTTAGCAGAACTTCGGAAAGACCCCATTTTAAAAGACTTGAATGTTTTTATTATGACCACCTCGTCGGAAGATTCTGACCGAATGGCCGCTCAGAACCTACACGTAAGCGGATACATAGAAAAACCGCTGACTTTTGATAAGTTTGGGGGCAAGGATGGCTCAACTATTGATAGCTTTAGTTTATTTCTGGATTTGCTGAAATTAAAGTAAATGCTGATAACGCCTATAACGAAAAAGCCTGCTCAAGTGCAGGCTTTTTCGTTATACTAGAACAAGTTAAAATATTTCTATCTGATCAGGTAAAAGCCGGAAAGTTAAGCGGTGAAAAGGAGAAGAACCGTGTTCCTGAATGGCTTGTCGGTGCTTTTTAGTGGGATAACCATAATTATGTTCCCAGCCATAATAAGGATATTCCTGACTTAAATTACTCATTAAATCATCCCGGAATGTTTTAGCCAGAACAGAAGCCGCCGCAATAGAATAATATTTTCCGTCACCTTTAACAATACAGGCATGTTCAATATTGGGATATTGCTTAAACCTGTTCCCGTCAATAATTAAAAATTCAGGCACCTGTTTTAGCTGATCCAAAGCTTTATGCATGGCCAGGAACGAAGCATTCAGAATATTTATCTGATCTATTTCTTCATGCGACACCTCCCCTATTGCCCAGCAAACAGCTTCTTTGCAAATTTCCTCCCGCAGCATTTCCCGTTGCAGTTTTGTTAATTGTTTAGAGTCGTTCAACAATCCATGATGATAATCCGGTGGCAGTATAACAGCCGCCGCCACAACCGGACCAGCCAGGCAACCTCTTCCGGCCTCATCTAAACCAGCTTCTAAACTTTTACCACTATAGTTTGCCGAAAGCATATTCATGAATCTATTATAAACGCTTAGTTAAGTAATTAACAATAAGTAATATAATTTGGATAATACTTGTATTGCTTTAAAAATAGCCTTACACAAAAGTACTAACTCCATATGAATAATGGCTCAATAATGCTTTTTGGTTAATACTTTTTATTTTACCAGCCATGACTAATTAATACTTTAACTAAAAATTCTTTTTATTTCATAAATTAAAACCCTAAATCCACCCTATGAAATACACCTTACACTTTCTTTTTCTTCTTTTGATAACTGCACCAGTTTTTGGCCAACGGAATTCTAAACCCGATCCTAACTTTCATTTATACCTTTTAGCAGGCCAATCGAATATGGCTGGCCGGGGTGTGGTTGAAACCATTGACACCACTACCATCCAAAATATCTTGGTTTTTGATAAAAATCAGCAATGGAAAAAAGCCAAAGAACCATTACACTGGGATAAACCAACCATTGGTACTGGTCCGGGTTTTGCATTTGGCCGGGAAATGGCCGCTGGTGCAGGTAGAAAAGTTAAAATTGGTTTAATTCCGGCTGCCCATGGCGGCTCTTCCATTACGGCTTGGGTAAAAGATGGCTACCACGACCAAACCAAAGGTTACCCGTACGACGAAGCCCTGGAACGAGTAAAAGCAGCCCTGAAGGACGGCGTTTTAATGGGCATTATCTGGCACCAGGGCGAAACAGATTCAGAAAATCCCGAAGATGAAAAACTGCACCTGGAGCGATTAGTAGACTTAATTTCCCGGTTCAGAACAGAGTTTAAAGCCCCGGATTTACCTTTTGTAGCCGGAGAACTTGGCCATTACCGGCCCGAGTACCAAAGCATGAACAAAGTGCTTAACCAATTACCTAACCAGGTGCCAAATACAGCCGTAATTAGTGCCGAAGGTTTGGTACACAAAGGCGATAATACGCATTTTGACTCAGCCTCGGCCCGTGAATTAGGTAAAAGGTACGCCAGTGCCATGAAAGGCCTGCAAAACAATTTAAAAAAGAAGAAGTAAGCTCTAACCACAAACTGACTTACTACCTATTAGCAGGGGCATTGAGTCACTTCAGAATATATTCTCTATTATATATTTTGAAGTGACTTTAGTTTTACTTACTTTTTGAATTGAAATTTACTTGCGCAAAGATCATAAAGATTGTTCTCTGCGTATATTTCAAAAGTAATATCTACCACAAACTAATTATGAGCTTATCAAATTCAAAACATCACACTGTTCTGCAAAGTCAGGAATTTAAAAAGTTAGTGAGTAACCGTTGGACATTTTCTCTGGTACTAACTTTAATTATTTTATTTGTTTATATCGGTTTCTTATTACTGGTAGCATTTAACAAGGAGCTATTAGGTAGTAAAATCAATACGCACCTTACTTTAGCTATTCCGGTTGGCATAGGTATTATTATATTGGCTTGGGTATTAACCGGCATTTATGTTTACTGGGCTAACAACACCTACGACAAAGCCGTGCAGGATATCAAAAGCAAACTATCCTGATATCAGTAATTCTTTTTAAAGATTACATAGCGGAAGTTGGTAGACCAAACTTCAGCCAGACCTGCTTACACAAATAAAATTTAAACTTAGATTTCTCAAAAATAAAATGGCTTTCCCCCTTCTTTTACAAACAACTACCGCTCCGGTGGCCTCCACGTTAGGAACGGCAAATCCGGTTTCCATTCTTATGTTTTTCTTGTTTGTATCCGTTACCATGTACATCACTTACTGGGCGGCCAAGAAAACAAAAACCGGTTCAGAATTTTATGCGGCCGGGCGCAGTATCTCAGGCTTTCAAAACGGGCTGGCACTGGCCGGGGATTATATGAGTGCTGCTTCTTTCCTGGGTATCGCCGGTATGGTGGCCACCAGGGGCTACGATGGCCTTATTTATTCGATTGGATTTCTGGTTGGCTGGCCCCTTATTATGTTCTTAATTGCGGAGCCGCTTCGAAATTTGGGAAAATATACTTTTGCCGATGTAGTGGCTTACCGGCTCCAGCAACGCCCCATCCGGATTGTTTCTTCCATTGGCTCTCTTCTTACGATTGCTTTCTACCTAATTGCCCAGATGGTAGGTGCCGGTAGCTTAATAAAAACCTTGTTTGGTTTGCAATACGAAATTGCGGTTTTAGTTGTAGGTATTGTAATGACCGCCTATGTTTTATTTGGCGGCATGTTGGCTACTACCTGGGTACAAATTGTTAAAGCGGTTTTATTATTGAGCGGAGCCACCATTCTGGTAATATTATCCCTGGCTCAGTTTGATTTTAACCCAAACAATTTATTTGATTCTGTAAGTACCCAATACGGCGACTCAATGTTGGCCCCAGGCGGTTTTATTATCAATCCGTTTGATGCATTATCGCTTGGTTTGGCTTTAATGCTGGGTACTGCCGGTTTACCACATATTTTAATGCGTTTTTATACTGTTCCAGATGCCAAGGCTGCCCGGAAGTCTGTGTTTGTGGCTACTGGTTTTATTGGTTATTTCTACCTGCTTACTTTCCTGATTGGCTTTTCTGCCATGGCCCTGGTAGGAAAACCAACCATAGAAGAATTAGATAAAGGAGGCAATATGGCAGCTTTATTATTAGCTGAGCGCATGGGAGGAACAGCTTTTTTAGGTTTTATAGCTGCGGTAGCTTTTGCCACTATTCTGGCTGTGGTTGCCGGCTTAACCTTATCCGGTGCTTCCAGTATTTCCCACGACTTATATGTACACGTATTTAAAAATGGTCAATCGGATGAAAAAGGCGAAATAAAAGTGGCTAAAAATGCTACAATTGCCTTAGGCATACTTTCTATTTTATTAGGATTAGTGTTTAAAGGGCAAAATGTGGCATTCATGGTGGGCCTGGCTTTTTCTATAGCTGCCAGTGCTAATTTCCCGGCCTTGCTTATGTCCATTATCTGGAAACGGTTTACTACCCGAGGTGCCGTTTGGAGTATTGCCTCGGGAGCTATTCTTTCTTTGGTTTTAATTTTGCTCAGCCCTACCATCTGGGTAGATATCCTGCATAACGAAGAAGCTATTTTCCCGTTAAAAAACCCAGCATTGGTTTCTATGTCGGTAGCTTTTGCCGTAGGCATAATAGTTTCCTTGCTTAAACCAGAAGCGTCTGCTGCAGAAAAATTTGAGGCCGAAAAATTACGGACGTACTTAGGCGTTGGCGCTGAATAAGCAATATTAAATTATTTTACTTCGTATATAACAGTACTTTAATTTCAACTTTGGCAAACTCGTATTTCCTGTTTTAGGGAATACGAGTTTCCGATTTACAAACACGAATAAACTATGAATTACACCATCAAATCATTTGAAGAATATCAACAAGTTTACCAGGAAAGTGTACAAAACCCGGAGGCCTTTTGGGCCAATATAGCTGAGCAATTCGTCTGGAAAAAAAAATGGGATAAAGTACTGGATTGGAACTTTGAAGAACCAAATGTAAAATGGTTTGTTAACGGTAAACTTAACATTACCGAAAATTGTCTGGATCGGCACCTGCAAAGCCGCGGCAATAAACTAGCCTTAATTTGGGAGCCGAACGATCCAAAGGAACGCTTCATTCGCTACACCTATCGTGAACTCCATGAGAAAGTGTGTCAGATGGCTAATGTACTGAAGAATAACGGCATAAAGAAAGGCGACCGGGTTTGCATTTATCTGCCCATGATCCCGGAGTTGATGATCAGCGTCTTGGCCTGTGCCCGCATTGGCGCCATTCACTCTGTAATATTTGCCGGATTTTCAGCAAATGCTATTGCCGATCGTGTTCAGGATGCCCAGGCTAGTGTTATTATTACTTCTGATGGCCTAAACCGGGGCACTAAACAAATTCCGGTTAAAAGAGTTATCGACGAAGCCCTGGAAGGCAATACCAGCGTACAGCGGGTAATTGTAGCAGAACGGCTGGGCTGGGCTGTAAATATGGAAGATGGCCGTGACGTATGGTTACACGAAGAGTTAAAAAAGGTAGATAAAGATTGTCCGGCTGAAGAAATGGATGCCGAAGACATGCTTTTTGTTTTGTATACCTCCGGCTCTACAGGTAAACCTAAAGGGGTAGTTCATACCTGCGGAGGCTATATGGTCTGGTCAGATTACACGTTCCGGAACGTATTCCAATACCAGGAAAGTGATATTTACTGGTGTACTGCCGATGTGGGCTGGATTACGGGTCATTCTTATTTAGTTTACGGTCCTTTATTATCTGGCGCTACAACTGTCATGTTTGAAGGTATTCCGACTTACCCGGATGCTGGCCGGTTCTGGCAAATCGTAGATAAATTTGGCGTAAATATATTCTATACTGCCCCAACGGCTATTCGTTCGTTAATGGCGGCAGGTCTTGATCACGTACTTTCCTATAGCCTGGACTCTTTGAAAGTGTTAGGATCAGTAGGCGAGCCCATAAACGAAGAAGCCTGGCACTGGTATAATATTCACGTTGGGAAGGAACGCTGCCCGGTAGTAGATACCTGGTGGCAAACTGAAACGGGCGGCATTATGCTATCTGCTTTGGCTGGTATAAGCCCATTAAAACCTAGCCATGCCGGGCATCCATTACCAGGTGTTCAACCCATTTTAATTGACCAGAACGGTCAGGAAATTAAAGAAAACGAGGTAGAAGGTTATTTATGCATGAAGTTCCCGTGGCCAGGTATTATCCGGACCACCTACGGCGATCATGAACGCTGCCACCAGAGCTATTTTGCCAATTATCCGGGCTTATATTTTACCGGCGATGGCGCCAAACGCGATAAAAATGGCATGTACCGCATTATAGGTCGGGTAGATGATGTAATAAATGTATCGGGCCACCGGTTTGGAACTGCTGAAATTGAAAATGCCATTAACCAGCACAAAAAAGTGGTTGAAAGTGCCGTAGTAGGTTTCCCGCACGATATTAAAGGACAAGGCATTTATGCGTATGTAATTTGCGATGAATTGCCTCAGAACCCAGACCACATGCGCGCTGAAATTATTGAAAGTATTGTGGAGCATATAGGCAAGATAGCCAAACCCGATAAAATTCAGTTTGTAAGCGGTTTGCCTAAAACCAGGTCTGGTAAAATTATGCGCCGCATTTTACGTAAGGTGGCTGAAGGTGAAACAACTAGTCTGGGCGATACCTCTACCCTGCTTGATCCGAATATTGTGGATGAAATTATTGAAGGTGCATTATAAGGACTAACTTAAGTAAAAAAGGCTGATCAACATCAGCCTTTTTTTATTCCTATAAGTATGCATGCTGATCATGTTTTTAAACCAAAATTTCAGGGCTTTTGCTTTCCTATACTATTTTATTGCGCAATTTTGCAACATAAATCCTAAACTTACTATATACCCATTTACCAGACTTTTGATATAGCGAGTTTGCAAATACTGTTTTGCTTTTCTATTTCAAACAAAAGAACCTAACACTATGAAAAAATTTACACTTACTTTATTAGTATTCTTTTTGTATCTGACCGTAAATGGTCAGTCGCTCCGTAAATTAGACCAGAAGTTTGGTTTCCGGGATGTAACTTTTGAAACAGACTTATCTTCCTTTAAGAACCTGAAGTTAGTAGAGGAGTTATCCGAAAGCGTAAAAATATACCGGCGTCCTGACGATAAAAAGGTGGTTGGAAGTGCCAATTTATCGGATATACAATACCTGTTTAAGGATGGCAAGCTTTCGTCTGTAATGCTCTTAAGTAAAGGGACCCGGAATAACCAAAATTTATTAAGTTATTTAAGATCTATGTATGGCAAGGGTAACCGACCCGATCCTAAAAAAGCAAATTATTTTTGGTATGGTTTAAAAACTACGGTTTCCTATGCCGTTGATCCGGAAACAGGACAAGCCCGTGCTTTTATAGACAGCAAAGAAGACGAATATTTAGCTAAACAGAAAGCAGCAGAAAACAATTAAACCGGCTTTTTTTATAGGTTTTACATTTTAAATAGTGTAAAATAATGCCCTAAGTAATAACAAGCTATTTTGAGATAATCTGTAATTCTTAAGAAGTACATTTATTCATAATAGGCTTAAACCATCAAACGCCCTGGTTGCACCAGGGCGTTTGATGGTTTATTGGAAAAGTGAAACTATATTTTTCACCGCTCACGTCAACTTATTTCCACAAAACAAAATCCAAGAAACTGGCCGGTTTAAATAATCCGGAATCTAATAAATATCATCCTTACTCCTTTTTCTTTCGCCGGTAGTAAAAATATTCCGCATGTATTTTCCTGCTTTGTCCAATAACTCTGCATTTTCTTCCAGCGGCTTCAAATCAGAATTCGTTATACCTTCCAACTGTTGCGGATACAAAATTATATAACTGTTTTGCGCAAAATATTTAGTTAAGTAATAAGGTAACTTCTCAGTTTCTTCATCATAAGACAAATACCCTTTGCGGGAGCATATAATAATAAACAAATCATCTGACTTTACTTCGCGGGTAAATACCAAAAATTCTTCCCAGTTTTCAAACAATTCGAAAGCTATTCCCAGCGGTGCATTATTTCGCTCATTTACTTGTTTTAAAATATTAGTAGTATCCGAGTTGGCGTAAATAAATAAGGGCAAACCGGTTTCTCTACCAATAGTTTGTATCCGCTTAAACCAATGCTCAAATCCTTCCTCATATTCAGCTTTTGGCGGAACGGCAACTACAATTCGTTTTAAGGTATTTATAGGCTGAGCAGCCTTATAAATAAATATGGTTTCGGGGGTCCGGCTCAATATTTTTTCGGTTACATGCCCAAAAAAACCATCCCCACTGCGCACTGATTTATGCATACCAATAATAACATCAGTAATATTATGCTCTTTAATGGTATATATAATTCCGTTGCTAATATTTAGATCAAACCGGTTAATAGGCACAATAGTGTTGTCGGTAGCAGCTGCTTGCTTGATTACCATGTCCATCATTTTTTTACCTACGGCCTGATTATTTTCCGGGCTATCTTTCTCGTTTCTGACATGTAAGGCATAAATAGGTGCTTTGCTTTTATGCGGTTTTAATAGCATAGCCAAATCAGTTAAGTTATGCACGGTATCAGGATAAGCCAGTGATATAAGGATTTTTTCCTTAGGTTCATCTTCAGTATCTTTCTGTTTCGAGTTCTCCACTAAAGCGATTCTTTGAGAAGCTTTTTCTACAGAAAATGAGCTAATAGTACAGGTTACCAGAATCATTAAAATGGTACCATTCAATACATCCTCATTTAATAACCTGATCGGCTCGCCAGAAGGTGTTTCTCCCAGAATAACATTGTAACCAACTAAAACAACGGCCAGGGTTGCTCCCACCCGCGCATTACTCAAGCCAAAAATCAGTTGTTTTTCGTCTCTGGATAATTTAAATGTTTTTTGGGTAAACAAGGCGGCCAGATATTTACCCAATACTGCCAATACTATCATAACAGCAGCTACCTTTAATGCACCCAGCCCTTTAAATAAAACACTAAAGTCTACTAACATACCTACCCCAATCAAAAAGAAGGGGATGAATAAGGCATTGCCTACAAACTCTATCCGGTTCATTAAAGGCGAGGAATGAGGAATAAACCGATTTATAGCCAAGCCGGAAAGGAAGGCCCCGATTATAGCCTCCAGGCCAGCAACCTCTGCTAAAAAGGAGCCGAGAAATACGATAGCCAATACAAAAATGTACTGCGAAATATTATCATCAAATTTTTTGAAAAACCACCTGGCTATCGGCGGGAAAATAAAAAAAACAACAGCAGCAAAAATTAAGGAAGATACCGCTAACCGGATCCAGAAGGCACTGCTGATATCGCCTTTAAACATCCCGACAATAGCTGCTAAAACCAGTAAAGCCAGGATATCGGTTATTATAGTACCGCCAATGGTTAAGGTAACGGCTCTTATGCGGTTAATACCGTACCTACTGGTAATAGGGTAGGCCAGTAACGTATGAGAGGCAAACATACTAGCAAGCAGAGCCGAAGCTGGCAAACTAAAATCCAGTAAATAATAAGCGGCAGGTATTCCCAGCATCATTGGAACCAGAAAAGTATAAATACCAAAAACCAAGCTTTTAACTCTGTTCTTTTTAAACTCCTCCAGGTCTATTTCCAACCCGGCTGTGAACATGATATATAAAAGACCTACTGTGCCAAATAACACAATACTGCTGTCGCGCAAAAGTAAATTTAGGCCGTAAGGTCCAATTACAATACCTGCTACAATAAGCCCGATAATAGGCGGAACTTTTATTTTGTTAAATAAAATTGGTGCAAAGAGAATAATGAAAAGCACCAGCGAGAAAATAATTACCGGGTTCCGTAAGGGCAATTCAAAATTTAATTCACTTAATAAGATCATTCCTATAAATTATGAATTTATACTAAACTTTTTTTAACTGTAAGGCATAAACAATTTTACAGTCTCCGGTCCTAATTATGTCTCGGTGGCCTTCCAGGGTAACCTGATCTACTAAAGATAACCTTACCTCCATCTTGGTGGCAGGTGCAGCCGATGTTTGTTCTACATTCTGCGTTAGTTCAAGCACATTATTTCTAAAAGTGCCGGTATAAATTCTTACCAGGTTTTCATTTGCCATAGCTCTGGCAATTACATGATCGTTCTCAAAGGAAATCTCCCAGAGTTCTGTTTTGGTATCGCCTATAGCCGAACCCGTACAAGTAGTGGCTGTACAGATCATTTGAACATTCCATTTACCAGCAAAAACAGGATTAAACTGCCCTCCGGCATTAAGTGTGGTACTGTCCTGCTGCTGAGATGCAGTCAGCTGCTCGGCTTTAGCTTGTAACTCTTGCTCTTTTACTTGCAACGCTTTTTCTTTTTCGGTTAACTCCAGTTCTTTTTGCGTTAGATCAGCTTCTTTTTTCTTTAAAGCATTTTCCCGGGTCTGCAGATTACAGCTGGAGAAAACAAAGGCTAGAATTAAGTTAAAACAAAAAATCCATCTCATGGGCAGGTACGTTTATTAGGAGTAAAAGCAGCGTTAAATTTTACTGAATTTCCAGAAAGTAGCAAATAACTAAATAACGGGCTGATATGTATGCCAAATCTTAAATATTAAGATTAAAAAATAAATTTCTGGCTAAGGCCTGCAGAAATACCTGTTCCTAAAAACACCAAACCCAGGCCTTTCCCAAAACTCCTTTTTAAATACGCTTTAGCCGTACCTGGTGTTATGTTTCCTTTTTGAAGAGAAAAGAAACTTATAAAAACACAGTAGAAGTTAACAATCACAATAAGAAAAATCTTTTTATAAAAGTTACCTCCTCTATACTTGCATCCTTTTCCCGGCTACTAAACCGTATATTCCACACATCTTTCCCCTAATTCATTATAAAATAACCTATTTTAAATCTCCGGGTATTATGGTTTAACATCCAACAGTTAAGTATTTAACTTAATTACCTGCTTATGCCTTCATCCAGGAAAAATAAATTATTCGGGAACGATAAGAACACCAGGGTATCTCCCGGCAGGAAAAACCTTAGCCCGCGAGGAACTAAGCCAGTGATCCCTAGGAGAAATTCCAGGATCCGCAAAAAAAGGATTAATGCCAGTTCGGCAATAAAAGGCGCCGAAAATAAACTTAAAAATTTTCGGCAAGCCTCAATCCTTGCCGTAGCCATTACTGGTTTTATGATGCTTTTTTTTACTCCAGGTGAGGCTGGTTTAGTCCAATCCGACTCCTCGATTACTGAAACCAGTGCCGATACGATGCTCCTTCAAGAGACAAATCCAACTGAACCTGGCGCAACCACTCAGGATGACGTAACCTCCCTTAGCAGCCAGGAAGCCACCAACGAAGCGTTGGGTGCTTTGCAGAACCTTTGGAATAGCTTTTTTTATAACCTGCCCAAAATTTTGATTGCCCTGGCAACCTTAATTTTAGCCTGGCTTTTCTCTTGGTTAATTAAAAAAATTTTACAACGAGTATTAGGAAACTGGGCCAGTTCCAGTGCTATAATCTCCCTAATTTCAATTTCTGTTTGGCTACTGGCTATTGGTGTGGCCTTAAGCGTAGTCGCCGGCGACATTCGAGCTTTAGTCGGATCACTTGGATTAATTGGTTTAGCCTTGTCCTGGTCACTGCAAACCCCCATCGAAAGCTTTACTGGTTGGCTTTTAAATTCATTTCAAGGATACTACCGGGTTGGCGACCGCATACGGGTAGGCGAAGTTTTTGGTGATGTTTACCGTATCGATTTTTTAACCACTACCGTTTGGGAAATTGGCTCACCTTTTCAGGCCAGCTTTGTACATGCGGAACAGCCTACCGGCCGCATGGTTACCTTTCCTAATAACGAAGTTTTAACCGGCACCATTACTAACCTAACCGGCGACTTCCCGTTCGTTTGGGACGAATTATCCGTAACAATAGCGAATGAATCGGATTTACCGTTGGCCGTAAAGGTATTGGAAACTGTAGCCAAGGAATTGCTGGGCGATTATATGATAGAACCAGCCCGGCAATACGCACAACTCTTAAAGCGTGCCCGGCTCATAGATTATATATCTGATAAACCTCAGGTCTACGTATCAACGGAAGATTCCTGGACGAGCATAACAATTAGGTATTTGGTTGGAGCCAGGGACCGGCGAAAGTGGAAAAGTGACTTAACGCTGCGGGTAGCTCAGGAATTAGCTAAACCCGAATACAGTGGCAAAATTATTTCGGTTTACCCACGCCAACAGGTGCAAGTAATAGACTCTTCCGGTTTACCGGTTGCTCTATTCCCAAAACCAGCAGACGACCATAATAAATCTGACTTAAAGGCGGATGCATAACAAAAACGAATCAGAAGAATTATTTTAATCATCAAAACCAAATAGATTATGCTCTATGATAATCTTCCGCAGCTTATAAAGATCATAGTGGTAGGTTCTCTTACCTATATAGGTTTGATTATTATATTAAGAATTACAGGCAAAAGAACCTTAACCCAAATGAATGCCTTTGACTTTATTGTTACTGTTGCTCTAGGTTCCACATTAGCTACCGCAACTTTATCTAAAGACACACCATTGGCCGAAGGTTTAACCGGCTTAGGCCTACTGATTCTGCTTCAGTTCCTGGTATCCTGGCTATATGTTCGTGTGCCATTTTTTAGTAGACTCATTAAATCAGAACCCAGGCTTTTGTTTTACCAGGGCGAATTTAAAAGCAAAGCTATGCAACATGAACGCATAACCCGGGAAGAGTTACTCCAGGCTGCCCGCAACCAGGGTATTCTTTCATTAAGTCAAATAGAAGCTATTGTGTTAGAAACTAATGGCAAATTCAGTATCATAAAAACAGGCGAAGAAAAAGATTACTCCACGTTAGAAAACGTAAGAGCAGACTAATAAATAATAACTTACTCTGGTCGTAAATTAAACCAGAAGCCTATTTTATATATAAGGTAGTTAAAGGAAATGGCACTAACAGTAGACGAGGTAATAAAAAAGCATCAGGAATCAGGATACTTTTTCGATTTAGATGGAGTACAAAGCTTTGCCTTGGATTTTGGGTCGGGCGAACCGGTTTTGTGCTTGCATGGTGTTCCCACTTCTTCGTTTCTGTACCGAAAAGTAGTTCGGGAATTAGCTGATCAAGGCATGCGGGGTATTGCTATTGACTTGCCGGGCTTAGGCTTAGCTGATCGGCCAGAGTCTTTTGATTATTCTTTCCCGGGATTTGCTAAATTTTGCAATAAAGCCATAGATGCCTTGAATTTACCTAAATTCCATTTAGTTGTTCATGACATAGGTGGTCCTATAGGGTTTGCCCTGGCAGCGCAACTTAAAGGTCGGATTCTTTCTCTTACTATATTAAATACCTGGATTGAAGTAGATACTTTTACCAAACCCCTGCCTATGCAACCCTTCGAGAAATCAGTTCTAGGAGAAGCGCAATTACACCTCCTTACCCGAACCACCTGGCATCTTGGTTTCTCAACCTTAGCGGTAGCCGACTCCAAAGATATTCCAACACCAGAAATACATGCTTATGTAGATTTATTGAAAAGGCAGGACGGAGGCAAAGCTTTTCTAAAAATAATGCGGAACTTTGAAAAAAGCCGGGCCTATAAAGAAAAATGTTACCGCGCCGTTCAGAATACTCCTTACCCTGTTCAGATAATCTGGGGCAAGGAAGACGCAGGTTTAACCTACGACCGGTATGGTAAAGAAATTAAAATGGCTACGCAACTAAACCATGCCCACCAGTTATCAGCCAAGCACCTGTTGCAGGAAGATAAATGGAAAGAAATAGCTTCTTTAATTGTTCTTTTAGCCGAAAAAAACCAGCTTAAAAATTAATCTTATGTTTTCTTTCTTTTGCTTTTCCTACTTATAAGAATCCTGTTGCTGTTTTAAATAATTTCAGCCTTTCTTCAATTTAAGTTTTTAGTAAAATTAACTCTTTAGTATAAATAAGCACATCCATTAAAGAATCAACAGAAAACCTATAAGTTGGCTAGCAAAAAAAACTTGAACTGTCGATAAAACAGGTCTAGAATTTTATTTTCTGTATTCTTTTTGTAATATTTACAATTAGTTAAAATACATTTTACATTTAGAATTTGTATTTTAACTTAATACTTATCGACAACTTTAAATTTTACATTACTCCACCATGAAATTACAGGTAAAATTTATTACCATTTTAACTGCTTTCTGTTTCCTGCTATTTATCAACGTCTCATATGGCGCTGTTAAACTTCCTCAGTTGGTAAGCGATGGCATGATCTTGCAAAGAAACTCTAAAAACAAAATATGGGGATGGGCTGATCCGGGAGAAAAAGTTACGGTTACGTTTAACAAAAAGACTTACGCTGCTACTACGGGCCAAAATGGGGAATGGAGCATAACACTTGCTCCTATGAAAGCAGGCGGCCCGTACACTATGAATATTAAAAGCAGCAACCAAATATCAATTAAAGATATTTTATTTGGTGATGTTTATTTATGCTCCGGCCAATCCAATATGGTACACCAAATGTCCTTGCATAACATTACCTATGCTCAGGATATTGCTACGGCCAACTACCCACAAATAAGACATTTCTGGATTCCTACCGCCACCAACCTGCAAGGACCGGCTAAAGATTTACCTGCCGCATCTTGGAAATCAGCCAACCCGCAGGATGTAAATAATTTTTCGGCGGTTGCTTATTTCTTTGCCCGCAAACTATACAACCAGTACCGTATTCCTATTGGTTTAATTAATGCCAGTGTGGGGGGTACGCCCATAGAAGCCTGGATAAGTGAAGAAGGTTTAAAAGAATTTCCAACTCCCCTTTCTACCATTAATCGTAACCGGGATACCAGTTATGTAAACTCCTTAAACCGTAAGGCCTTGGCTGTTGCTAATGCCAGCCGGCAAAAACCGGAGCAAGACAAAGGACTAATCGGAAAAATTAAATGGTTTGAAACCTCCTATGAACCTAAAGGATGGCGTAACATTAATATCCCGGGCTATTGGGAAGACCAGGGAATAAAAGATCTAAATGGCGCAGTGTGGTATCGCCGGGAAATAGACGTGCCGGCCTCCATGGCCAACGTGCCAGCAAAAGTTCATTTGGGCAGAATTGTAGATGCCGACATTTTATATATTAATGGACAGCAGGTTGGCAACTCCACTTACCAGTACCCACAAAGAAGATATACGTTACCGGCCGGTACATTAAAACCCGGTAAAAATTTATTTGTGGTAAGGGTATTGAACAACAATGGTAAAGGCGGTTTTATACCAGATAAACCTTATTTTGTAGAAGCAAACGGGCAAACATTAGATTTAAAAGGAACCTGGCAATATAAAGTAGGTGATGTGTATCGCCCGGTGAGTGGCGGATTTGGCGGCGGATTAAGTGCCCAAAACCAACCGGCTGCTTTGTATAACGCCATGGTAGCACCAGCCATTAATTATTCAATAAAAGGAATTCTCTGGTACCAGGGCGAAAGCAATGCCGGAAATCCAGTTGAGTATAAGAAGCTGCTACCTGCCCTGATTTCGGATTGGCGAAACAAGTGGCAACAAAGTAATCTTCCGTTCCTGTATGTGCAGCTGCCTAACTTTATGGAAGTGAATTATCTTCCTGCCGAAAGCAACTGGGCCATGATGCGGGAAGCAGCCTTGCAAACATTATCAGTACCTAATACGGCCATGGCTGTGACCATTGAATTAGGCGAATGGAATGATATTCACCCGGACAATAAAAAAGATGTAGGTGAACGATTAGCCTTAGCTGCCCAAAAATTAATATACGGTGATAAAAAAGTAGTTTCGTCCGGGCCGCTTTATCAAACTTCTAAAGTTGAAGGCGATAAAATTATTCTGAGCTTTTCCAACATAGGCAGTGGCTTAATTTCTCAGGATGGTGAAGAACTCAGCTGGTTTGCCATAGCCGGTGCCGATAAAAAATTTGTCTGGGCCCAAACCCGAATAGAGGGTGATAAAGTAGTAGTTTGGAGCGAAGAAGTTAAAGAACCAAAATTTGTTCGCTACGCCTGGGCCGACAATCCGGATGGCGCCAATTTATATAACAAAGAAGGCTTACCGGCCTCTCCTTTCCGCACCGACCAATAATGCTGACCAAATTTTTTATTGCTTTTACTGGTTCCTGATCCTTAACGAACATAGGTTTAAATAAGCTGGATATGCGGTTTTTATTTGTATTAGCTTTAGTTGTCGGATTAGTAAGTTGCGGGCATAACAAAGTTCTGGGACAGGATTTCATTTCTATCTGGCCCCAGAATAAGATACCCAATTCCAAAAACCTGCCCCTGAAAGACAGCATTGCCAATGATAGGTACCAGCGGGTAATGGTACCGGGTATGCACGCTTTTTTCCCGGGCAAACAGGAAAATAAAGGAGCCGCTGTGGTTATTTGTCCCGGCGGCGGCTACAGCTGGCTGGCCTATATTATTAGTGGTACCCAACTGGCAAAATGGTTTAACACCATGGGCATTAGTGCCTTTGTGCTTAATTACCGGTTACCGCATTCTCCTGATTTAATTCAGCGGGAGACTGCCCCACTAATGGATGCCCAGCGTGCCCTCCGTTACATAAGAGCCAATGCCGGCAAATGGAGCATTAATCCCGATAAAATTGGTATTTTGGGTACTTCTTCAGGCGGGCACCTGGCTGCTACCACCGGTACTATTCAGGAAGATTTTTCTGCTATTAAAGATAGCCTGGATCAGGTGCCTTTTAAACCAAACTTTATGATTCTGGTATCGCCGGTAATTGATATGAGCACCCCCTGGGCGCATGCCGGAAGTGTAAAAAACTTACTGGGAGCAAATCCGAAGCAAAAGTTAAAAGAGAAGTTTTCTGTACAACTGCAGGTAAATTCCCTTACTCCTCGTTGCTTTTTAATAAATGCGGTAAATGACAAAGTGGTTCACCCCATGAACAGCACATTATTTTATGAGGCTTTATTAAAAAACAATGTTCCGGTAAGCTTTCACTCTTTTAGCCAGGGTGGCCATGCCATTGCGCTTAGAAATAACCCCGGCTCAACAGAGCTGTGGACGAAGCTTTGCGAAATGTGGTTGATAGAATCGGGAATTATACCGGAGAGGTTGCCAGGAAAATAATATATTGTTTTTTTTATAATTTTAAGTGTAACCGATTGCATTTTAGGAAACAATTTTGCTTAACTTGTTAAACAGTAAGCTTTATAGTATTAGCCAGCTACCACCACAATAGAAGTTAACTTTTTAAACTAATCCCTACCACCATAATTTTTATTTTACCATGAAAAAAGTCTTAGTTCTTTCTCTCGCCTTAGCCGCTTCCACGGTTATGGCTCAAAATGCCCCTTCCGGCTCCGCCGGCAAATACCCGCCCGTCATAAACTTTACTACCGAGCAGGACCACCAAAATATGATGCAGCAACTGGGCATTAAGGCACTGCGACCTGGCCCAGGTGGCGATGAAAAAGCACCCAACCATGCTAATTACGATGAATCCAAAGCCAATCCCTATCCTAATTATCCGGAGCTTTTAACCATGAAGAATGGTAAGAAAGTAACCTCTGCTGATATGTGGTGGAAACAAAGAAGGCCTGAAATTATAGAAGATTTTGAAAAAGAAGTGCTGGGGCGGGTACCTAAAAATGTACCAAAAGTTACCTGGAAAGTGGCCATTAGCGAAAAGGAAATGGTTGGCCGGATTCCGGTAGTAGCCAAACAATTAATTGGCCACGTTGATAATACAGCATACCCGTTGCTGGACGTAAACATAAACATGACCGTTGTAACACCAGCTAATGCCAAAGCACCGGTACCTGTATTAATGATGTTTGGCCGAAGTGCTTTACCTGCTCCGGTGCAACCGCCAAAAGAAAGTTTAGATAAGATAAATGCTGCTCTTAAAGATTTACTGATCAAAAGTGATCCTTCTTTACAAGCACTATTTGACCAATATCCAGCTTATAATCCAGTAGTAGCTAATCCGGCTCCATCTCCTTTTGGACCTTTTCCGGCTCCGGGAGCCCAACCTTCCGATCCGCCAACCACACAACAGTTATTGGCTGCCGGCTGGGGCTATGTCCTGATTGAACCAGCCAGCATCCAGGCTGATAACGGGGCCGGCTTAACGAAAGGCATTATTGGATTGGTAAATAAAGGGCAGCCACGCAAACCTGAAGATTGGGGCGCTTTACGAGCCTGGGCGTGGGGTGCTTCACGTGGCTTAGATTATCTGGAAACCGATCCGGCAGTAGATGCTAAAAAGGTAGGCATTGAAGGCGTATCGCGCTATGGCAAAGCTGCACTGGTTACGCAGGCTTTTGATCAGCGCTTTGCCCTGGGCTTAATTGGCTCTTCCGGCGAAGGCGGCGCCAAACCTCATCGTCGTAATTTTGGTGAAGCCGTAGAAAGTTTAACGGGGTCCGGTGAATACCACTGGATGGCAGGTAACTTTCTAAAATACGGAACTTCGGAAGGTAAACTTGGGGCAAAAACGGCTAACGATATTCCGGTAGATGCGCATCAGCTAATTGCTTTATGTGCGCCCCGCCCAACCTTTATCAGCTATGGCATTCCGGAGCAAGGCGATGCTAAATGGTTGGACCAGCAAGGAAGTTATATGGCAACAGTAGCGGCTGGTACGGTTTTTAAATTATTAGGGGCCCGTGATTTAGGTGTTGGAAATGATTACAAAACAGCTAAAATGCCAGGCGTAAATGTAAGTCAACTGGACGGTGAATTGGCTTGGCGCCAGCACGATGGCGGCCACACCGATGCACCCAATATTAAATACTTTATTCCGTGGGCTAACAAAATGATCAAACATACTAATTCCGTTTCGGCCAGCCGGTAATTTTCATTATCAGGTTTTAATCCTTATTAAGATATTATAAAACATTAACATGAAAGAAAAAAACAAATATACTTATACAGGCCGGCGTGAATTTTTAAGTACCGTAACCAAAGCTGTTGGTACCTCTATGGTGCTGGCGGTTCCGGGTATAAGCCTCGCCGAAAACCTTTGGCTGCCTGAAGCCTCCTATACCGTTAAACAGGTTATTGATATTATTTTAAAAGAAATACCGGGTGCTCCGTTCGAAAGAACCGTCGACCAATTAAGATCAGGTAGTATGGACCAGGTAGTAACTGGCATTGTTACCACTACTTTTCCTACCCTGGAAGTCATTGAAAAAACGGCAAAGGCCGGCGCGAATTTAATTATTGCTCACGAAACTCCATTTTATAACAATAACGACGAAACGGACTGGCTGCAGCAGGACGATGCATTTAAGTACAAAATGGAGCTGCTAAATAAACATAAAATTGCTATTTGGCGCTTTCATGACTACTGGCACCGGCATCGGCCAGATGGCATTGCTATTGGAACCCTAACAAAGTTAGGCTGGGAGAAATACTATGACTCCAATAGTCCCAGAATGATTACCTTACCAAAACCTATGCCGCTGAAATCTATCGTGGCTCTAACTAAGGATAAACTGGGAATTCCCAATGTGCGGGTAGTTGGCAATTTAGATCAGCTTTGCAGTACCGTTTACCTGGCGTTTGGCTACATGGACAGTAAAATGCAGATTGGCGTTATTCAGCAATCCAAACCAGATGTGATTCTGAGCGGCGAAACCCGGGAATGGGAAACGGTAGAACGGGTACGCGATGGGCAATTGATGGGGCAAAAAACTTCCCTGGTGGTTTTAAGCCATGCGGTAAGTGAAGAAGCCGGTATGGAATACGCCGTAAAATGGTTACAACCCAAAGTACCCGGAGTTAAAATAACCCATATTGCAGCCAAAACTCCTTTCAAATACATTTAAGGTAAGTTTAAAAATAATTCTAGGTTAACCCTATATTAACTAAGAGTTAAATTTCTTCCTTAATTATGAAAATAGCCCATAACTCTTTGGTTGTGGGCTATTTTTTTATTATTATTTTGTAATTATTAATTTTATAAAAAAACAACCTTATTTATTGTCTTACAAAACTTTATAAAATTACATGAATCCAAAAGTCGATTTTTATTTTAGTGAGGGCAAAAAATGGCAGGAGGAACTGGAGCAATTAAGAACCATTGTTCTTGCCTGTGAGCTGACAGAAAAATTAAAATGGGGGGTTCCTTGTTACCTATATCAGGATAGGAACTTGGTTTTAATTCATGTTTTTAAAGAATATTGTGCGCTTTTGTTTTTCAAAGGAGCTTTGTTGAAGGATCCCCATCACATTCTAATTCAACAAACAAAGAATACACAGGCAACCAGGCAGATTAGGTTTACCCATGTAAAGGAGATAATTGAAAAAGAATTTATTTTGAAAACTTATATTCAGGAAGCTATTGAGGTTGAAAAAGCTGGTCTGAAAGTTCAATTAAAGGAAGCCTCAGAATTTGAAACGCCGGATGAATTTCAGGATAAATTAACTGAGATGCCGGCCTTACAAACAGCGTTCAAAATGTTAACGCCAGGACGGCAAAGAGCTTATTTACTTTATTTTGCTGCCCCCAAACAATCCAAAACCCGGGAGTCCCGAATTGAAAAGTGTATACCTCAAATACTTATTGGCAAAGGCTTACATGACTAGCTTAGTCAATAAATTAATTAATAAAAAATAAGAATTTAGGAGTAACCCATTATCATAAAAAGACTAATACAAGTAATAGTCATTAAATCAAATAGAAGAAAACAGAGGGAAAGATATGCTTATAAAATTATATTCTTGGTTAACAAGGATGTAATTAATGTTTCAGGCAAAGCTATTACTTGCTTTGGTTATTCAGTTATTACGTAAGGTTGAAAGATTTTTAAAGAAAAAATAAATCAAATTTGGAAAACTATGAACTACCTTGAATTACTATTAGGCACCCTCATTTCAGGATTGTTCGCTTTTGCGCTGACAAAGAATTTAAATCGAAAAGGATTGGGCAACGCAATATTAAGATTTGAAATATTGATAGGACTTATTGCGGGAATTTTCTTGATTTTTAAATCTATTACTTGAGCCTTTGTTCTAAACTTGCTAATAGGATCCAGTTTTGAGCCTAATTAAAACCAACCGGTAAATCTTTGGCTGATTCAACAAGAACCAATAGCAGCGCCAAAATCTATTTCAATTTACTTCTCACTTAGTTACCGGATTTAACTACCTAATTTGCTCAGGAATACAATAAACAAACATCAACAGCCAGCCTTATCTTATAATTTACC
Source organism: Adhaeribacter aquaticus DSM 16391 (assembly GCF_000473365.1). Taxonomy (GTDB): domain Bacteria; phylum Bacteroidota; class Bacteroidia; order Cytophagales; family Hymenobacteraceae; genus Adhaeribacter; species Adhaeribacter aquaticus. The sequence continues at coordinate 3,328,059 of NZ_KI421517.1, read as the reverse complement.
AAAAGACGACACTAGGTAGGCAAAATAATTTATAAAAAATTAATCCCTTATTCATGGCAAAACGTTAAATCTATTTAACTTTGAATTACAAAGTACTTTAAAATGAATCAACAGGAAGAACAATTAGCAGCGCTGCACGAGATCCGCAACATAATGGATCGAACTTCGCGGTTTATTTCGCTTAGCGGCCTTTCCGGTATTTCGGCTGGTCTTACGGCTCTTGCCGGGGCGGCAGTTGTAAAATGGTATTTAGGTAAGCATGATATTGCTTATCGCGAAAACTATAGCCTTACCCTAAGCCAGGACGCTATTCAGTTTTTGGTCCTGGTGGCTTTTGTGGTACTGGTAGTGGCGCTGGGATTAGCCTTTTTTTTTACCATCAGAAGAGCTTACAATAACAACCAGCTAACCTGGGACAGTAAATCGCAACGCTTGCTGGTAAACCTGGCTTTACCATTAGCAGCTGGCGGAGTATTTTGCGGCGTGTTGCTTTACCATAATTTATTATACTTAGTAGCGCCTGCTATGCTTGTTTTCTATGGCCTGGCCTTGATAAACGGTAGCAAGTATACCATTAGCGATATCCGGTCTTTGGGTATTTGTGAACTGGTGCTGGGTTTATTGTCAAGTTTTTTTGTGAGTTATGGGCTATTGTCGTGGACGATAGGGTTTGGGGTGCTGCATATTGTGTATGGAGCTCTGGTATATTTTAAATACGAACGATAGACACCTTTTGAAAGCGTATCTTGAAAATATAAATAAAGCCTTTGAAAGCAGGGCGCGATTGGGCATTATGTCGGTACTGATGGTGGAAGAAAGGGTAGATTTTAATACTCTGAAAGAAACGCTGAAGCTAACCGATGGCAACCTGGCTAGTCATTTACGAGCTTTGGAAGAGGCAAAGTATCTGCAAGTGGAAAAGCAGTTTGTAGGCCGAAAACCCCAAACTACTTACCAGGCGACCGAAGCGGGCCGCGAAGCATTTAAAAGTCATCTGGATGCTTTAGAGCAACTTATTTTAAGTAACCGCCAAGGCGATTAATTTTTTTACATTTTTACTTTGCATTTCAAAGTACTTTTAAATAAAACAACTTTTATCTCTAACGTTTTCAATCAATCCTAAAAATCAAAAGCCATGCGTAACGAAATACTATCAAACCTGAACAACGCCAGACAACTTGAGAAGTTGTACCGGGAAAACAAAGCCACCTTTAAGCGGGAATTCAGCACCCTATCTTCTGAGGTAAAAGATAATAATTTGCTTAATTTTTGGAACGAGCGTCTGCAATACGAATCTGACGACATTTCGTGGGGCTCCAGGAAAGAATTCTTGTTTGTGATATTTGCGTCATTAGTGGCCGGATTGTTAGCCAAATTACCTGCCATCCTTTCCATTAGTGAAGAGTTCTTCTATCCCCGCAATATCGGCTTTCTGGTATTCCCGTTTTTAGCCGCTTATTTTACCTGGAAAAATAATTTGGGAGTAAAACAAATTGCTTTTATAGTCGGTGCCCTACTAGCCGGTTCAGTCTATATTAACTTACTGCCCAATAACCCTAATAGTGATACCCTCTTGTTAGCCTGCATCCATTTGCCTTTGCTGCTTTGGGGCATACTAGGCATTTCTTTTACTGGCCATGAGGTTCAAAATTTTAAGAAGCGGCTGGATTACTTACGCTTTAATGGTGACTTGGCCGTCATGACCGCTCTCCTGGTTATTGCTGGAGGAATAATGACGGGTATTACAATTGGTTTATTCTCCCTTATTGGGTTCCAGATTGAACAGTTGTATGCTGAATACGTGGTGGCTTTTGGTTTACCAGCCGTGCCAATAATGGCAACTTACCTTACCCAAACCAATCCTCAACTGGTAAACAAAGTATCGCCGGTAATCGCCAAGATTTTTAGTCCGCTGGTACTGGTCATGCTGGTAATTTATTTAAGTGCCATGATTTTTTCTGGAAAAGATCCCTATAACGATCGGGAATTCCTGTTACTATTCAACCTGCTTTTAATTGGCGTAATGGCTTTAATATTCTTCTCTGTAGCCGAAAGCTCTGCAAAATCAAAATCCCTTTTGGCCGAATGGGTACTTTTGCTATTATCGATAGTAACGGTGGTCGTGAATGGTATTGCGCTGTCTGCTATTTCGTTCCGAATTTCGGAGTGGGGAATTACGCCCAACCGGGTAGCGGTGCTGGGCGGTAATGTTTTAATATTGGTGCATCTGCTTATGGTAACTGTAATGCTGTTTAAAGCTATTACGAAGAAAGCAGCCCTCGGCGAAGTAGGACGAGCCATTGCGTTGTATCTGCCAATTTACTTTATCTGGGCGTTGGTAGTAGTATTTACCTTTCCGCTAATTTTTGAATTCAAATAAAAATATCACCCTCCTTCTCCAGGCAGTAAGAAAGAGAATGCCACTTTAAAAGTTTTTTAATTATAAAATGCAAAAAGTTGAAATGAATAACAAATCAAAAACCATCATGAATATTAAAGTTTTAGTTGGAAATTTAATTAGTTGGTTGATTGGATTCGCTATTTTGGCAATAGGTGCCGTAAATATTTTCTGGGGAAACGACCCTGGTTTTGGTGCTTTTTTACTGCTTCTTGCTTTAATTTATTTCCCGCCAGTAACTGCCATTCTTAAAAGTAGATTCGGCTTTTCTATTAGGCTGGGAGTAAAAATACTGTTGGCCCTGTTTATTGTTTGGGCAGCGTTAGGCGTAGGCGAATTATTTGATAAGATAGACATGATGATGAAGGATTTAAAACACCTCATCTAGGGCTCTTCCCTTACATAGCGGTCATAAAAAGATAGATATGTAAATCTCTTTTTATGATATTTGTACAAGATGGTTTTTCACTAAAAACAAATATTTTACTCCTTTATCACCAATCGGCCAAGAAAATTGGGGCGCTTATCAAAGTTTCGCTCAGAGAAATAAATCTTTTAACTATTAAAATACTTATAAATGAACGTTAGATTTGGTGCTTCTTTATTATCCTGGATTCCTCCTCGCTGGACACCCGAAGGCGGACTTTACGCTATTGAGCAAACTGCCCAAGCCGGATTTGATCTCCTTGAAATTTTGCTTCCGGTTTCAATGGAATTTAATTCGGAAGAAGTGAAAAAGCAATTAAGAAGTAACAGATTAGAGGCGGTATGTAGCTTAAATTTACCATCTAACTGTCACATTCCTTTTTACCCCAAACAAGCCACTTTTTTAATGAAACAGGCACTCGAAAAAACGGCTGCCCTGGAAGTAGATCTTTTATGTGGCGTGCTTCATTCGGGTATTGGAGTGTTTAGCGGAAACGTACTCACACCTGAAGAAGAAAATATAATTTGTGAGGTTTGGGCAGAGGTAGCCAACTATGCCCAAACCTTGGGTATAACCATTGCCATTGAGCCAATAAACCGGTATGAAAGTTATGTTTGTACCAGTGCGGCAGAAACATTGGCTTTAATTAACCGGGTAAATATGCCCAACCTGGCGCTACACCTCGATACCTTCCATATGAATATAGAAGAAAGTAATTTCTATGACCCGGTAATTGCAGCCGGAACTCAACTTAAACATGTGCACATGACGGAAAGTGATCGGGGAATGCTGGGCGAAGGCAACGTACATTGGGATGATTTATTCCGGAGTTTAGTAGCTATTAATTTCAAGGGCAACCTGGTGCTTGAAAACTTTTCTTCTCAGATACCGGGAATGGCTACCGCTGTTTCTCTCTGGCGCTCCTCAAAATACAATGCTCAGGAACTAGCCACTAAAAGTTTAGCCTTTATGCAAAACATGGCAGCCAAATACCCATCTTAAATAATATAAACCTATTCTATTATTAACTGATATTAAGTAAAAGCAGAAAAAATTATAGAGAAAGAGGAGCATCCAGGGGTGTAAGAAATTCTTTATAACCCAAAAGGTCATCATGATTAAAGTCAGCCTTTTGGGTTATTAACCGGTAATGCTTTTATTGCACTATTATAAATTATTATAAATTGTCTAACGGTTGAAACTGAACAATTTTAATAAATATAAAAGCCTTTTGAATTATATGAAAATACTTCACCATTGGTTATATCAAGACTAATAATTTGGGGTACTACCGGCCCTCCTTAAAATTAAGATATCTGGTATACTTAAAGTATCTATTAAGATCAAAAGTGTCATATATAAATTACCCATCGCCATCTATTAAAAGCTGATAGAAATTTGTTAGGAATAGTGAATGCAACACCTAACCCAATTTAAATAGAACACTTGCTTCGCTGTAGACTTTGCATATACGCGGCCTGTACCATTTATAAAAATTGAAAATGAATAAAATATTTAAAATTCTTGGAGCTGTTGTACTCCTTTTGATTGTTTTTGCATTTGGTGCCGGCTTCTATTTTTACCAAACTAATCCAATGGTAAAAGCTATTGTAAACAATGACGAGTCAAAGCTTTATTATTTTCCGGTAAAGGAAATGGAAAGCATGAAGGAAATGAAATATATTGAGAATGTACTTAGAGTAGAAGATTCTTTAAACATTTACACCTATCATTTTATACCACCAACAAAAGAACTTAAAGGAGACATTTTCTTCATCCATGGTGCAGGTGGAAATGTGAGTAGGTACCGTCATTTAATTAAACCACTTCTAGAAAACGGGTTTAGAGTGTATGCTGTCGATTGGCGAGGCTATGGAAATTCAAGTGGAAAGCCTAATTACAAAGGAGTTTTAAAAGATACCGAGACTGCCTTTGCCGACTTTAGGAAAAGAACGCTACAGGATAGCTTAAAAACAATAGTTTACGGAATGTCTCTTGGCGGACAACTTGCCGTGAAAATAACTAAGGATAATCAAAGCGAAATAGACGCGCTCGTTCTTGATGGAAGTATTCAATCTGCTCAACAATTGGCAATAGATTACGCTCCTGTTCAATTTCTAAAAGAAAAAGCAAAAAAGAATCCTGCAGATTTTAATCAGGATTATGTGGCTATTCGTGATATACAAGATATCTATAATACACCAAAGCTGATTATTCACAGCCAGTCAGATCATGATGTTTCCTTTAAACAAGGAGAAAATTTATTTAAAGCTGCTAAGGCGCCAAAAGAATTTTGGATAACGAAAACGGAACACATCATGACGCTAAAGGATCATCCAGACCAGACCGTTCAAAAAATTAATGAATTGATTCAGTAGCTAACCCTATAAAAGCTCTGCTATTTTTATTACTAGTTCAGAAATACCTGCCCATTTGCCGCGTCTGTTTTACCTGCCCATAATCACCTCCTCACTATTATTTATGCGGACCCTTGGGTATCAATAAAGGGTAAAAGCATTTATAATCCTTGCCATATTCAGTGAGGTTGTAGGTTACCCGCATCCTTATTTATGATATATTCCGCAGCTATGATTACCATTAAATGCTTTTAATCTAAATAATAACAATAATTATTATAATCTTTTCTAGAAATCTCCTGCAAAATTAGTTAATTGCGAGTGGCTGTTTAAGTATTTGGCTTTAAGCTACTTCGCAAAAGCCAGATCATCTGTTGGCAAATCTCCGGGCATTCTTAATTTTTCGCTTACCATTTATTTTATTTGAATTTTGCTATTAAATGCCTCCTGACAATTAATAACATAAGATTGTTTTTCAAGATTACATAGCTATCCCATTCATGAAATTAGCCCACCTTGTTTTTCTTTTATTTGCCTTTCTAGCTATTTCTAAAGGCGTTTTTGCGCAAGCTACAAAAGGCGAGATAAAAGGTAAAATAATGGAAGGGACGAGTAAGAAACCGTTGCCTTATACTACGGTGGCGGTTTACCGGGCACAGGACACTACGCTCCTAACCTTCCGGGTAAGCGACGAAAAAGGTAATTTCCGGGTTCCTGGATTGCCTTTGCAAATAAATCTGCGGGTTGTTGCCTCTATGGTCGGGTTTGCCACTTACCGGAAAGAATTTATGCTTACGCCCCAGGAACCCGTTATAGATATTGGCGAAGTAGCAATGGGCGAATCTAATCTTTTGAAAGAAGTAGTGATTACGGCCGAAATTCCGCCCGTGGTGGTTCGGAAAGATACGTTGGAATTTAATGCGGCTTCCTTCAAAACCTTGCCTACTTCTTTGGTAGAAGATTTATTAAGAAAAATGCCCGGTGTCAATGTAGATAGTAACGGTAACATAACAGTAAACGGCAAGGAGGTAAAGAGAATATTAGTTGATGGGAAAGCGTTTTTTGGCTCCGATCCCAAAATTGCCACCCGCAACCTGCCCGCCGATATTATAGATAAAGTGCAGGTAATGAACGATCCCGACGAATTGCGGGAAAATCCTAATTTGCCTGCTAACCAAATTCCGCAGGTCATTAACCTGACGTTTAAAAAAGGAATAAAAAAAGGATTGTTCGGAAAACTATATGCCGGAGGTGGCAGCCGGGAAAGGTACGAATCGGGTGGTATACTTAATATGTTCCGGGATACTACCCAATTAAGTCTGATAGGCTTTTCTAATAACCTGAACCGTCCGGCGTTTGGTTTTGAGGAAATATCCCGGATTGGCGGGTTTAACCGATCCGGCATTACCTCCGGGATGTCGCGGAGCGATGGCGGATTTGCGCTGAATGGTATTTCTTTTGGCGGTACCGGCGAGGGCATCCAGCAAACTTCGGGGGGAGGCGGAAATTTTAATACGGTAACCGGTAAAAATCTGAAAGTAAACCTCATGTACTTTTTTGGGAACATGAATAGCAACTTGTTTCAGCGGAGTAATTCTGAACAATTCATAAACGATAATATTATTAGATCCGGAAGTATCCGGGAGCAGTTTACGAATAGCAATACCCACCGGATACAAGGGCGTTTGGAATGGAAGTTTAACCCGGGTACTATTTTGCAAATAACTCCTCATATTACCTTAAACCAGAACTTTGCTAACCAATTGCGTTCTAACAGCACCGAACAGAATACCCTTGGAAGATTAAACCAAAGTACAAACCAGGAGAAGAATAATAATAACCTTAATAATTACGCAACTATCCTGTTCTTTAATAAAAACTTTAAAAAAGCCGGTAGGACTCTCAACTTCTTTGGTAACTATTATTATGAAGACAATGTAACCGACCAGTACAATAAGGCTACAAATGAATTTTACAGGCCTCAGGTATATACTACCTTCCTGGATCAGCTGCGGATAAATGACCGGCCAAATATATTCGTAAAACAAGCAGGTTATTATTCCGAACCTATAAATAAAACTTTAACAGCTATCATGCGGTTCCGGGCAGAATATATAAAAGATCGGAATGGGGTAAATACTTTCCAACGGGAACCGAACACACCAAATTTTGATGAACCCGTACCCGATCTAACAGATTTTGTGAACCGGCAGGCTTGGCGATGGGCTCTAAACCCTTCCTTGCGGTGGGCCTGGCCCCAGAAAAGAATGGAATTTATGACCAGCCTGGACTTTTATGATGTGCGGGTAAAAAATACTTACCTGCGAAATCCGGAGATAAATCAAAGGTATTTTTATGTATTTCCAGCCTTTAATTTTAACTGGAAAGATTTATCTATAAACTATAGCAACTCCGTGGACGAGCCTCCCGCCGTAGATTTGCAAACGGTGCGCAATAATACCAACCCGTTGTTTTTACAATTAGGCAACCCCAACTTAACGCCTAATATTAATAATATGATTAATATTTTTTACCGCAAGTATAATACACAACGGATGCTGACCTATAATTTTAATATTTCTGGCAGAAGAAGTCAGGATTATTTTATTCAGGAGCGCACCTTAAGTCCGGAGGGAATTCAAACATTACGGCCGGTAAACATAGATGGGGTTTGGGCAGGTAATGTATTCACCGGCATACGCAAGGACTACAAGTTTAACGATAAAAATCAATTCTCTGTCGGGTCAAATCTTTATATGTGGTACAATAGGTCTTTTGTTCTGCTAAATAATGAGAAGAGCGAGTCGAATATCTGGAATCTAACTCCAAGCCTGGATAGCCGGTTGAACCTGGATAATAAGCTGGAGTTTGGCCAGAATTTTTCTGTAACCCGACAGGTTAGTTCTTACGAAAATAACGTTTTTAATAACCAGCAGCTGACTTATTATACCTGGCGATCAGAATTAGTTGTTCGGATGCCTAAAAAGTTGGTTTGGGAAGCAAATATTAATTATCGCAACAACCCTAATGTGCCACCTGGTTTCCAGAAAAGCTTTACATTTCTAAATGCCGGCGTTACTTATTTGTTTATGAAAAATGACCGGGCTCAGCTAAAATTATCGGTTTATGATTTGTTAAACCAAAACGTAGGATTTTACCGCTCCATCCGGGAAAATATTATAGAAGATATTCAAACCACTATATTAAACCGCTACGGTTTGCTCACCTTTACTTATAACATTCGCAATTTTAGCGGTAAAGCAGGTGGAACCAACACCTTATTCAGGTTCTAAACTTATTGACTTACAAGAATTGGTTGAATAGACCCAATTTAATATTTAATATAATTAGGTGAAGCCTGGTTATAATATTCTTTGTTAAAAGGTAATTTAGTGTTTTTTCGGTAGATGACGATCCCATTACCCGCAAATAATTAATTTGAAAGGTCAGCCCTTAATATATTATGATGGCATTATTTTCTTCCTATAAAAATCGTCTTATACAACGGCTGGCCCTGATAATTCTAACAGTTGCTTTTACCCCAAACTTCCTTTATGGCCAAACAGTTATAAGCGGAGAGATTTTAAATAAGAACACTCGGGAGCCTGTTTCTTATGCCAATTTAGGAATAAGAAATTCAAACGTTGGCACCATTTCCAATGAAAACGGTAGCTTTTCTATTGCCATTCCTTCCGGGCTAACAAATGATACCTTAGTTTTTTCGGCTATTGGCTATGAAAGAAAACAATTCCCGGTTGGAAATTTTAGATCAGAAAAAGCATTTACAATATATTTAGAAGAAAAGATTAACCTGCTTTCTACTGTAATCATAACCCCGGGGAAAGAAAAAAAGAAAGTTTTTGAATTAGGGAATAAAGCAATTTTGGGAGGCAATTTAGAAACTGATACTACTTATGCCGGGCGAGCCATCTCTTTATTAATAGAAAATAAAGGGATTAATTTTCAGGGTCTATTATTTCCTGCCTACCTGGAGAAAGCTCGTCTGTATATCCTCCGCAACAATTTAAAGTCTTTTAAATTCCGGGTTCGGGTAAATGAAGTTGATGGCTTAACAGGCCAACCAGGAAATGATCTTTTACAGAAAAGTATTGTTGTTCAATCCTCCATAAAGAAAGGTTGGTTGGAGTTTGATCTTTCCGAATTAAATTTACAAGTGACAAAACCCTTTTTTATTACGTTTGAACAAATAATAGATTTACAAGACAGGGTTGGTATTGCCGATGGATACCGGGAATATATGCACAAACACCCCAAAGAGATTCTTACAGATACCATTGAGTTTGAAGGCAAAAAACAATTACGCCAAACAATTACAAAAAAGGGAATTAATTTGCCTGGTACTTTTATAGCCTATTCAAATTCGGCATTCGGGCTAAAAAACTATGTTACATTTTTAAGGGAGACTAGTTTTAGCCAATGGCAAAAAATGCCTTTTATTGTAACAGCTACCGTTTTTCTAAGTAATTAACGTATTTTAAAAAAGGTTAAAGTTAAATCAGCGAATAAGTTTTCAACCTATAGATGCAAATTTGCATTACGTTCACCAGGACAGGTAATTTTTAATTGGCCGGTAAGGCTTAAGTATATTACCTTCAAAAGCCTTACGGCTCTTTACTTACGTCCTATAAAATAGAAATTTGACAAAATAGAATAATCATAATAAAAAATCTCTTATTTTGTGAGTTGCAAAAACTGGCTTTTACCTGATTGCAATAAATTATACTTGATTTAACTACTTAAAACATTTCATGAGTAACCAGTTATTTATTCCACCTAATTACAAGCCCGTTTTAAATACCACTCGTACTGAGAAAGCCATAAAGCTTACAAAGGATTTATTCGAGAATCAACTTTCTGCTGAATTACGTTTAAGACGGGTCACCGCACCGCTTTTTGTTCTGAAAGGTACCGGCATCAACGATGATTTGAATGGAACGGAACGTCCGGTTAGTTTTCCAATAAAATGTATGCAGGAAACCCGGGCCGAGATTGTACATTCACTTGCCAAATGGAAACGGTGGAATTTAAAGAAGTTGCAGATAACGGAAGGGTTTGGCTTATATACTGATATGAATGCCATTCGGCCAGACGAAGATTTAGATAATATTCACTCTTTGTACGTTGATCAGTGGGATTGGGAACGGGTAATTACCCCCGAAGAAAGAAACCTGAAATTTTTAAAGCGGGTAGTGCGCAAAATTTACTCGGTGATGAAAAGAACAGAGTATCTGCTTTATGAAGAATATCCTGAACTGGTGCCGCAACTACCCGATAACATAACTTTTATTCAAGCCCAGGATCTGCAAGACCAGTACCCCGGTTTAAATTCTAAAGAAAAAGAGGACCGGGCAGCTAAGGAATTCGGGGCCATTTTTGTAATAGGCATTGGCGGCGCTTTGGCAAACGGGGAAAAACACGATGGCCGAGCGCCTGATTATGACGACTGGACCACCCCCTCTGAAGGTAACTATAAAGGACTTAATGGCGACATAGTTGTTTGGAATAATGTATTACAGCGTTCTTTTGAGCTTTCATCCATGGGTATCCGGGTTGATGCACCAGCGCTCCTGAAACAATTAGCCATAGCTAACTCCGAAGACCGGGCAAAATTAATGTGGCACCAAATGCTGCTTAACGGCGAATTACCCCAAACCATAGGCGGTGGCATTGGCCAATCGAGGTTATGTATGTTTTTTCTGCGAAAAGCCCATATTGGGGAGGTTCAATCCAGTATCTGGCCTGAATCTGTTATAGAAGTCTGCGAAAAAAATAATATTCCTTTATTCTGATTTAGCTTAAGAAATTCATGCTAGCTCAGTAAATTGAAATAAATTTCCTTGGACCTAATTATTTTAGCGTAAAAAAAAGAGCTGCATTTGGTAACCAAATGCAGCTCTTTTTTTACCTTTTGGTACAAAGGCCCGCTTATCGGTTCGCCTTTATTTTTGCAGCCCAATCAGTTGCTGATAAATTTGAACCGTCCGGGAAGTTAGGTAAGGTCATAGTTCCTTTCCGGTCCGATTTAATAGTTTGAGCAGCTTGCCACTCCCCGGTTCTGGTATTAAACCACTGGAAAGAATAAGTAGTATTATTTTTCAATCCGCTTAGAGTCGGTAATTCGGCTTTATTTTCTAAATAGATCAACCCAAAATCTTTCTCCGGATTAATCATCATCAGGGACCAGCCATCTAACCCACGGATCGAGCTACCTTTAGCTTTTTGCGGATGGAGGTGCTGGTGGTAAGGGCGCAGTTGCTGGTAACGGTTGCCTTCGGAAAGTATAAATGTTTTCAGGTGCTGCATCTGGTTGCCAGATTCGTATTTCAGGGCATCCCAAATCTGGGGCCGGGCGCCGGCCGGTTCTCCGGTAGAGGTGACATCGTAAGCTGCGGTGCCGTGCACATGCCCGGCTAAACCACCGGAAAGAACAGAACCATACATTTGTGCCCGGGCAAAGTAATTATCCCGATCAGAATTAGGTGGAGGTGTTTCGCCGCCCGGCTTATTTATTTCGTGTTTCCACCCCGTATAATAAGGTTCAAAGTTAATAGCCGGATAGGCCGGTTTCAGGTTGAAGAGGGTATCCATCGGACCATAAAAGCCATGGTCGCGTGGTTTGTTACCAACGCTGTGCATATTAAGCCACGGCACCTTATTTCCGTGCCCAAACGTAGTGAAAGTAGAGTGATCGATCAGGGCGGTGGTTATTTGGCCAAAAGGTGCCGGTCCGTACTTTTTCAGATGGTAAGTCAGGGCTTCATTAAATTCCTGTGCCGTTAAGCTAAAGTCTTTGGGAATCCAGTCGAGGTGAATGCCACTGAATAAAAAATTATTGGCACCATACCGGGAAATCAGATATTGTACATAGCGGGCATAGCTTTCGTTAAATTCGAAATAAGCCTTCCAGGATGGCCCCGCATCCCGACGAATGGTTTCCAGCAAAGGCACAAACCCCTGCTCCGCCATGTACTGCATTTTTTTATCCAGGCTTTGAAAATAAGCCGGGTTTATCCGGTCAAAATCTGAAACACCTTTATGCTTCTCCGACATAGCGAAAGGTAAGTTACCTAACTCGTCGCGCATGTTCTTAGACGTATAAGTACCCCAATAACTCAGACCACCCGAAGCATCAGTTCCCTGACCGGCAGCCACGTCATAACCAAATTTTTCCCAGGCATTGCGGACAAAAACACCGTTTTCATCCTTATAGGTGCTGGGGTTCAGATCAGATTCCCAATTAGGAAAAGCGGCAATCATACTTACGGAGTTAAACCCCTGATTTTTCCGGTAATTAACGGCATCTTCAAAACCAATACCGGGACTTGGTTGGTAGCCATTAGTGGTAGCGGCGTTCCGGAAAGGCAGGCGCCAGGTCGTACCAGCCAACCAGGTATCGCCTACCATAAAAAACGGACTACCATCGGCATATTGTAAGGCATGGCCATTAGGCGTAGCCCGCACAAAACCGCGGCGGTTAGGGTTTTCTTGTTTCTCTTGTTCTGTCCATTCTATGGCCGTAAACTGGCCGGTCTTGTTGGTTAATCCGGCATCTGTACTTTGGTTAGAGCCACTGGTCCATTGCCATTGGCCCGGCCGGGTTGCTACCACCCGCACCTTGAAAATATTATTACCATCCCAAAAGCCATAAACTCGCTTCGAGAATTCAGGGCCTTTTAAATCTACCCATACGGTGACATCCTTATAATAATTAGAATAAGTTTTATCTGCTTTCAGAACTATTTCCTGCATTTCCCAAACATGCGGGTTGGCAGAAGTAGAATTTTGAAAAGCAATAGCCTGCAAACTGATTGACCAAATAATCAGGAGGGCAAGTGCGTGGTGGAGTAAGCTTTTGATATTCATTAAAAACAGTTATAATGGATTTGAAAAGTTTATGGATTGTAAATGTATAAAATGTTGAAAGGAAAAAGATTATAAGAATCAAATTATTCCTATTTTTCCGATCACATTCTAATCTGTAGTAAGTATGCAAATAATAAAGAAAGCTTTTAAAATTTGTTTTTTGTTTCTCCTGGTTACAAAGGTGTGTCAAGCCCAGTTTATAGATAATTTTGATAAAAAGACTTTAAAAGGTTGGTCTGCTTTTACCGGTGACGGCACTGCCACCATGAACTTTGTGCAGCAGGAAGGTGGTTATGCCTCTATTTTAGTAGATGCTACCAAAGATCCGCTTAACATCTGGTATGCTATCACCAAACGAAATGTAGCACCTTTCCTCAATTTAAATAAACTAAAGGGGCCCGACACGGAATTACGGGTAGAGGCCCGGGTGCGCATTTATAATGCCCCCCACCGGGTAAACTTTATGGTTAACACCCAGCGCACAACAGACTTTCATCATGATTTAATGGAGTTTGAATTGCCGGATAATAACTGGCATGTGATCAGTATGACCACCAAAAACTTAGACGCGGTGCCGGGAGACTCCTTGTTCATTCAATTTAACGTTACAGATTTTGGTTATGACAAGTATCAGGTAGATGTTGATTACATTAAAGCCGATATTATTAATGTTAGAAAAGCAGGCCCGGATAAAGGCATCCAAATTCTGTATCATCCTCCCATTCCGGCCCTTACCACCTTTTCCCAACATCTGGAGGTTAAACAGGATGCTTTAATAAATTCTGAATACCCGGAGCTTAACCTGAAGGACTGGCAGGTACGGGAAAAAGAAGGCGATGCCCAGGTACTGACCGTGACAGCAAATCAGTGGGCCATTTTACGGCTGGATCTGGAGCAATATAAAAATGCTAAAGCCGAAGGAGCAGGTTTATTGGAACTTACTACGCAAGCCGTGGCTACCGGCGGAAATTATTTTGATGTATATGGCCAGCAGCTTGGAGAAGAGTTTCCGCGGGTGCGGGTAATTGAAATTTTTGGCGGGCCAGCCGATTGGGACCAGAATAAAGTAAACTACAACAATTTTATGCGGGGAAAGCCTTATGCCGACCTCTTTAATACCCAAATGATTTATGACATAGAGCTGGACAAAACACCCGGGAACAAAAACTTTATTACCATTTCCCAACCTGTTATGCAGCGCTTACTGAATGGCACGACCAAAGGCCTACTTATTCGTCCACTAGGGGCCATCACGGCTTCATTCTATGCTTCAGAACACCAGGCAGGACAAATGGGACCAAAGCTGCATTTCAATGTTAAAAAATAAAAACAGATCAGTCAGAACCAGTTCTCTTAACACAGAAATTGATATATCATTAGCCGACAAGGAAGAAGCTAGCTGAATCAATAAGTTTGTTTCGTATTATCAGCCTCCAGTCCCAAACAAAAGTTATAGTTTAAAATTGAAATTATCTACGTACGCCCTTTGCTTAAAGCCTGATGTCAGCGAATCTTAATAACCGTCGGAAATTTCTAAAATGCGCTACCCTGGCTAGCTTAACGGCTGTGGTAGCGCCAACCGTAGCCTTTAAACCCACTACCTTCCTCCCGGCTTTTTCAAATAAACAGGACCACTTAACAATCTTGTTTCAGGGTGATTCTATTACTGATGGCAATCGGGGCAGAAATACCGATCCTAATCATATTATGGGACATGGATACGCCTTTAGTATTGCCAGCCGGGCCGGCGCTATGTTTCCGGATAAGGCTTTAGCTTTTTATAACCGGGGTATAAGTGGCAATACCATTTCGGATTTGGAGGCGCGCTGGCAACAAGATACCTTAGCGTTAAAACCAGATGTATTAAGTCTTTTAGTTGGCGTGAATGATACCGAACGGGCTATTAAACTAAAGGATGACGAAGCTACTAAAAGATACGAAGCTGGCTACCGAAATTTACTTGATCAGGTAAAAAGCCAGAATGCAGATTGTGTGCTAGTATTATGTGAGCCTTTTATTTCTCCGGTAGGAAGAGTTAAAGCTAACTGGCAGGCCTGGCAAAACGAAATGCAGCAAAAACAGGCGGTGGTACGAAGTTTAGCAAAGGAATACCAGACGATTTTTGTTCCCCTGCAAAAAGTGTTTGACGTCGCCGCTCCACGTGCATCTGCTGATTATTGGGTATGGGATGGTATTCATCCAACAGTAGCTGGCCACGAGCTCATTGTTCAGGAGTGGCTAAAGCAAGTAAGCAAAAAACTACCCCTGTTTAAAAAGGTAGTTTAATTTAATTTTGAATCAGGTTAGATGAATATTTTTAGCGCCTCATAACAAAATAAACATGGGCCTTCCTGAAAGAAGGTAAATTATAAATAACCAAAAAGAATTCTGGTGCTAGTTACTGCCCGGATTTGCGTTACCAACCCAGTCTCCGGGCATAGAAAAGCCCTCCGGCCTTGGAAAGCAAATTATTCGGCAGTAACGCCTAACTTTTGCCTTTCTGTTTTCACCCAATTGATTAAAACATTTTTCTGGTCTTCAGAAAGTTTAGCATCGGTGTGCATGGACAGGTAAGCCGGCAGCGGCATATGACCGTCTTGTACCATTTCTTCTACCTCTTCCAGTTTATGATCCATTTTCTTTTTGTCGTACTGGGCAAAATCAGAGAAATTTAATTCATCCTTTCCTTCCTCTATGTGGTTTTGCAGCCAAAGGCCCACCGGATTTACATGCGCATACCAGGGATAGCGGGTATTATTGGAATGACAATCATAACAAGACGTTTTTAGTATATGCATGACATCCGCAGGTACATTCACAAAATGCGTTACATCCTGCGGTGTTTCGGCCTGACCTTTATTTTGGGCCGGACGAATAAATTGAATAGCTACAAAAATGAAGAGGAGTGCAATCAAGATCTTTTTTTTCATAGTTTACCTTTATTTTTTTGGATAATATACAAAAAAAAGCCGCTACCCCAAGGGCAGCGGCTTTTTTTAAATTTTACTCTTTTTTATTTAGCAGAAGCCATTTTATTAGTACCAGCTACCAACTTTACATCCAATGAAAATGTATCTTCAATGATTTTATCGGCAGCTGTTCCAATAATAGCCGCCCGGTATTTTATATCATATTTCAGACGATCTACTACAACCTTAGCCGTAGCTTCGGCCGCATTCCCATTTATTTTAACAGTTGCCGGAAAGGAAATAGGATGCGTGGTTCCCTTGATTGTTAAATCGCCGGTAATATTATAATTAACCTCGCCTGCTTTTGCTCCGGCTATAGGTGTAGCTTTTGTAATCTTAAAAGTTGAGTTCGGATTTTTTTCAACAGAGAAGAAATCTTCTGATTTTAAATGACCCATTAATTTGGCAGAACCATCATTGTCCGAAATGGTAGTCATTTCCATAATAAAATCGCCCCCAGCAAGCTTATTCCCTTTTACCAGTAAAGAACCACTGGCAATCTTTAAGGTGCCATTGTGCTCCCCCCCTACTTTCTTAGCATTCCAGTTAATGACACTGGCCGATGTATTTACCGGTAAAATAGTACCAGCCGCTTTATTTTCGGTTTTTTTACCCGCCGGATGCGTTGTTTCTCCTACAGAAGGATTAATCAGGACAAGCACTAAAGCAATAGCACTTAAGGTTAATCGGATTGTTTTCATGGGATGATGGTTTTAAAGGCCTTTAATTATTCTGGTACAACAACAATAAACAACTAATATAGTGTTGATTATAAACAAATTCTAATTAAATAAATCTTAAATTTTATTTAAAGGAAATTTAATAGGATTAACGTCCCCAAGAACCGCCTCCACCGCCGGCTGGTCGTGCACCAGGAGCACCAGCCCCAGGTCGAGCTCCCGGACCTTGTGGCGCAGGAGCAGCACCACCTGGACGAGGAGCTGGCGCACCACCAGGAGCAGCTTGTGCCGGGGCACCACCACCTTGTGGCTGTCCGCCTTCCATGCCACCGCCATTATCACCTTCTTGCTTCAAATCATCGTTACCCACAGATTTTTTGTTTCTTCTCCGTGGCGCATCCATGCTCATTTTGCCAATGCTGTAACTAAAGTTTACTCTAAAATTCAGATTGGTTCGCTCATTAACGCTTATTTGGCTCAGGGTTGGTGAAGTTATTTCGCTTCTTATTTTAATAGAAGTATTAAAGAAGTTTTCAGCCCCAATACCTACGCTGCCTTTTTTATTCTTAAGGTCTTTTTTAATGTTTAAACTATACATCCCGAATCCTCCCTGAAACCCTTGCAGCAAGATCTGACGGCCCCGGTAAAACCCAAACCCTTGTAATCCCCAGCCCTGACCCAGGTTATAGTTACCCATTAAACGGGCACTTGGCACCCAACCTTCATTATGCGCATTTAAATCAGAACTTGGATTGTTATTGTTTAAAACAGCATAATATACATCAGTACCTCCGTTTATCCGCAACTTGTTAGATAAATCCAGGCTACCAAATACGCTAAAACCATAAGCATTTTCTAAACCAATATTATCAAAGGTAGTCCGGATGGTATCGCCGGCCAATGGTTGCCTGATACTTTGTATGGAATTATTAGTATTACGAGCAAACGCTGTAAAATAAATGGCTGCACTCTTGATGTAGGTATTATAACCAAGCTCCACGTTGTTGGTATATTCCGGACTCAGGTTAGGATTACCTTCTGTAAACTGCGTTGTATTAAAAAACTGCCGGTTCGGGTTCAGGTATTGCAAAGATGGTCGCTGAATCCGGCGATTATACGCCAGTTTTACCGAATTGCCAGCCTTTAATTTTTTAGAAACATTTACACTTGGCACCAGCACCCCATAAGACGGGATGGCAATGGTTCCCTGGTCAGAACTTCTGAAGTTGGCATTAATGGATGTATACTCGTAACGGCTACCTGCTTTAATGCTGTAATTGTTTTTAGTAGTTAAGGTATAAGCTAAGTATCCGGCCATTATATTCTGATTATAAGTAAAGCTGTTGCTGGCGCTTCTTTTATCATCCACCACAAAAGGGCCATTTCCGGTAGCAATTAAAGTGGTGTAGTTACTGGTTACATTCCGGATAATTTCTTTACCGCCCACTTCTATTAATTGATTTTTACCAATTGGTGTTTGGTAATCTATCCGGACAGTATTTTCCTGGTTAAAGCTTTTATTATCGTTCCGGGTATGGTTTGGTACCGTCTGACTATTAAATGTCATGTAATTTAAATAATCGCTGTTGCGGTTATTGCGGCTAAACTGGGTTAATACACTTAATTCCCTTTGTGGTTTGTCAAAGGTGTGGGTATAATCCAGGTTCACATCTATCGTACCGGAGTTGTCTTTGTTTCGGATGTTCTGTACCGATTTCCCGGTTATATCATCGCCCTGATAACGGGTAATGGATAAGTCATCCTGTAGGGTTCTTCCGTTCCGAATCCCGTAATTTACCCCGGCACTTAAAAAATTCTTTTTGTTTATATCATAATCCCAGCCAAAACTATACCGGCCAAATATATTGTTATTCCGGGTATCTGCGGTTTGAAAGGTTCGGCCATTGGGTGTAATCTGAGTCATTTCAAAACTACCCGGTGTATTGTAATTAGATCGGCCAAAACCGCCTAAAGAAAAGCCCATTTTACCAGTCCGGTAGCTTCCCCGCATGCCTAAATTAGAACCCCGTAAGCCAGCACCGGTATCCAGGTTTAAGGTACCGCCCCGTAAAGTATTCTTTTTAGTTACAATGTTTATAATGCCACCAGAACCTTCCGCATCGTACCGGGCCGACGGAGAAGTAATTACTTCCACCGACTTAATCATGTCAGCTGGAATTTGTTTCAGTGCATCTGCAATGCTACCTGCCGTAATAGTAGAAGGGCGGTTGTTTATCAGAACAGTTAAATTCTGACTGCCTCTAATGGAAACATTTCCATCCATATCAACCGATAACATAGGCACTTTACGTAACACATCCGTAGCATCACCGCCCCGGTTAGAAATATCGTTTTCGGCATTATATACAGTCCGGTCTACTTTCTCTTCAATTAAGGCCCGTTGCCCTTCAATTGTTACTTCTTTTAATACCTGTGCACTACCATTGACTTTGATAGCCCCCAAATTTACATCTGAGTTCCTATCTGCTACCCGTACATTATCAATGTTACGGGTTTCGTAACCAACAAAAGAAACAGCTACCCGGTAAGTACCCGGACCTACTTTCACGATTTTAAATTTACCGGCATCATCACACAAAGCGCCATCCAGAACTTTACCGGAAGTTGGATCTAATAAGGTAACCGTAGCATAGGCTACAGGTTGCTGATTAGCAGCATCTAAAATAGTTCCAGAAATACTGCCGTTACCTTTAGGCGCTGTACTGGCTGCATTAGTAATTGGTGAAGATCCGCCGGCAGGTGTTTGGGCCTGGGCAAACCAGGTTAAGCAGGCAAAAGGAAAAATTAATAAAGACTTTTTCATAAAATTATTATTGCAATGCTGTTTAAGACCTGAGGTCTTTTATATTATATAAGCTTATCTCCCCTGCTAATTTGACCGCTCTTAAACTATTATTAATCAATAGATCTTTAATAGTTAATTATACAGCAAATAAATAGCTTTTTGATTAAACAATTTTTACTACTAGACCAATCCGGATGAATATTCGACAATCCGGTCCTTTTCCTGATTCTTCTGATAAACCATGAAAAAAGCTGTTTTGTCGAGTGAAAACTCCAAAGGGTATAAAACTTGGGTTTATGGCGGGTTAATTTATGTTTATCTATTACCTTTAAATCTGTACTTCTAAACAACTACTCCTAAAGGAGCTTATGCAGTCTTTTATAAATCAGAGAAGAGTACTATTACTACATCTTTCCTTTTGGTGTGTTTATATTTCTTTTTCGCTTTACCAATTAAGCCAGTTTCGTCATGGGCGCGGTATCGATTGGACACAGGGCCTGGAATATATTAGTATCCAGCTGTTATTTAATGTTTCGATAGCCTATTTAAATTATGCCATCCTGTTACCGCGGTTTCTGGAAAGTAAAAATCTGTGGCGTTATTTTGTAGAGTTTCTGGTGCCGTTTGCTTTTCTGGTTACTGCCCGGATTTATCTGCAACGGTATTTAGTAGATGGTTTAAGTCGTCAGGAATGGTTTTTTTATTCGCCGCTGTTTACGGTGCAAGTAATTTTCATTACGTTGTTTATAGCCATTTTTGTTGGGATGCTGCGCTTTGCCAAAGATTGGTTTGAATTTGAAGCAAAGAAAAAAGAAATAGAAAATGAGAAATTATATGCCGAACTAAACTTTTTAAAAGCCCAGATTAACCCGCATTTCCTGTTTAATACCCTCAATAATTTATATTACCTGGCCTATACCCAATCGCCCAATACCACCGAGGTTATTGCCAAACTCTCGCAAATGATGCGGTATATGATTTATGATTCCAATTACCCAAAGGTGCAGCTAAGTAAGGAAATAGAATACATGGAAAACTACATCAGCCTGGAACGGCTTCGCCTGAACAACCAAATTCCGATACATTTTGAGGTGACAGGTAACCCTGATCAGTTTTTTATTGTGCCTCTGATTTTTATAACTTTCCTGGAGAATGCTTTTAAACATGGGGTAAGCAACAATCAGGCAGGTTGCTGGGTAAATATTTCTATTGATTTAAAGGGCAAGGAATGCTGCTATACCGTAGAAAACAGTAAAGTTACCGCTACCAATTTAGTTGCCGGCAACAAATCAGGCATTGGCTTACAAAACGTGCAACGGCGCCTGGAATTAAGTTATCCAAACCAATATACCCTAAAAATAGAGGATTTACCTGATCGTTTTTTTGTGCAACTTAACCTTACTTTGGCATAAATATGAATTGCTTAGTTGTTGAAGATGAACCTCTAGCCCGGAATCTTTTAGTAGATTATGTTAAAAAAGTACCCTTCCTGACTTTAATAGATGCCTGCGCCAATCCCTTAAGCGCCATTGATATCCTGCAAAATCAACCCATCGATTTATTGTTTCTGGACATCCAGATGCCGGAAATAACGGGCATTACGTTACTCAAGATTCTGCAAAAAAAGCCACTTGTAATTTTAACTACTGCTTATTCTGAATATGCTCTGGAAGGCTATGAACTGGATGTAGTTGATTACCTGCTGAAACCCATAACGCTGGAACGCTTTCTGAAAGCCGTAGATAAAGCTAACCAGCGTCATACTGTTGCGCAACCTATCCTTTCGGCTTCTCCTGCAGAAAATCAGCAACCATTTGTGTTTGTAAAGGATGGCACTAAACTGGTAAAAATTAGATGGAATGACATCTTATATGTAGAAGGGCTTAAGGATTATGTGGCTATCCATACCCGGCAGCAACGTATTGTTACCTTACAACGATTAAAGAACTTGGAAAATCAACTGCCCCCGGAAAAATTTATCCGGGTGCATCATTCGTATATAGTAGCGTTGGAAGGCATAGAAGCTATTCATAAAGATAAGGTGCAGATTGGAAGCAACTATATACCAATTAGTGATTCGTACCGGAAATTATTTAAAGAATTTATTGATCGGAACCAAATTCATCCGGAGTAAACTTTCGGCGGTAATGCTTTAATGGTTTTTGGATGGTAAGGTATTGCGGGTGACGTCAGATAAAGAATACCATGCCTTTATTAGGAAAAATAGAACTTTTTACCTTTGTTTTGCAGCTATAAAAAGAAGCATTTAAAACTATTGTGGGTTTGTTTTCATCAGGCCAGCAGTTTTTTTCTCCCGTTTCGCTTCCTCCTGTAAGGGTTTACTAAAAAGAATAACGGTAGCTTCACCTGTCTCTTTATTTTCTTGGTAAGATAAATTTGTTTTTTTACCTGACCAGGCATAAGTAGTTCCTAATTTACCGACTGGTTTTCCTTTACCATATTCCTTGTTCAGGTAAGCCAACATTTTTTTGTTAGTAGTAGGTCCTTTTGTTTTGATCAAAATAGAGCTTAACTTATTCTTGTAGAAGAAATACCAGATTGTCTGAAGCGCTACTTCATCTATTTTCAAATCATCCCCAATTTTCTCGTAAACTTTAATATTGCCCTGGTCCTCTACCATATCCAATTGAGCAAAAGAACTAATATCAGCCTCTAATTTGGCTTCCTTAAAACCGTACCGTTCATCTAATTTTGTATGCTGCTGCCCAAATGCAACTATGGTTATCACTAGAAATAATCCTGTAATTAATTTACCCTTCATATTTTTAACCTATTATAATTTACCAAAACAGTTTTCTAAACTTTATTAAACTACTAAAATCCTATTAGTAATCAGCCAATACTTAGGCAACAGGCAATATATACCAGCTCGAGTTTGAGATATACGCAGAAAAACAAAAAGATTTATTCTGTAAAAAGAAGAAGCAAAGACAACAATCAATAATTAACAACTTGGTAAAAAGCACATTATCAGAGTTTCCCAAATTTATATTATTTCAAAATTTTGAACAGCAAGCCAACTATTAATTATTGGCTTTCATTTTCCTTTTATTTTGAAAATACTTCAGGATTGGCACGGTATTTTCCCTTATAATTATTAATTTGCCAATACTAAACACCATTTTAATTAAATCGAATGAAGCGAAGAGAAGCCATCTTAACAGTTACTGCCTTAATGGGTGGAGCCTTATCTACTCCGGCCTTAGGTGGTTTGCTGTATGGTAGCCGAAAAAAAATACTAGGCAATTCTGCCGGGGTACAAGTAGCCATTTCCGACAACCAGAAACGGATGATTGGTGAAATAGCCGAACTTATCATTCCTACTACTTCTACCCCTGGGGCTAAGGCGGCTAAAGTGCCTGAGTTTATAAACCTGATGGTTGCAGATTGTTATTCTGAGAAAGATCAGCAATACTTTTTAGCTGGTTTAGATAAATTCGATAACACAGCAAAATCTACTTATGCCAAAGGATTTTTAGCCTGTTCCCAGGAACAGCAAATAGAATTGCTTAAAAAAGCTGAAGCCGAAAGCATAGCTCAGCGCAATACAGCCGGCACGCATTTCTTCCGCACCATGAAAGAGCTAACTTTATTGGGTTATTTCACTTCAGAAATTGGTGCTACTCAGGCCCTGGATTATGTTCATATTCCGGGCAGATACGACGGTAACATGACCATTGTACCTGGCAAACCAGGTGCCAAGGGCTGGGCGCTTTAATTATTCTGGTACTACAAATATCCTTGCTGGTTTTTAGGATTTGAGTTTCCCCTCCCTTTTTAAACACACCAGCCTGCAAACTAGATTTCAATCATGTTTATAAACGGAAAAGCAAAAGAAAAAAACACCTATGATGCCATTGTGGTTGGCTCGGGCGTAAGCGGTGGTTGGGCCGCAAAAGAACTAACCGAAAAAGGTTTAAAAGTATTAATGCTGGAGCGTGGTAAAAATATAGAACACGTTAAAGATTATAAAACAGCTTTAAAACATCCCTGGGAGTTTTCGCATCGGGGCAGAATTACTCATGCCCAAAGCGAATCGCACCCTTACTTAAAACGCGATTATCCATACAACGAAATGACGGAGAATTTCTGGATAAACGACCAGGAAAATCCGTATTCAGAGAAGAAACGATTCGATTGGTTCCGCGGTGATATTGTTGGTGGTAAATCCATTATGTGGGGTCGGCAATCGTACCGCCTGAGCGACATGGATTTTGAGGCTAATGTTAAAGATGGTATTGCCGTTGATTGGCCGATCCGCTACAAAGACATTGCTCCCTGGTACGATTACGTAGAGAAATTTGCGGGCATTAGTGGTCAGGCAGAAAACCTTCCGCAATTGCCGGATGGCCAGTTTTTGCCACCCATGGAAATGAACTGCGTGGAAAAAGAAATAAAAAAAGGTATTGAAGCTAAATTTCCGAACCGCCGCATGACCATGGGCCGGGTAGCCAACCTAACTAAACCGCATAATGGACGCGGCAATTGCCAATTCCGGAATATGTGTAACCGGGGTTGTCCGTTTGGCGGCTATTTCAGTACTCAGGCTTCTACCCTGCCGGCCGCTCAGGCTACCGGCAACTTAACTTTACGTCCGGATTCGGCAGTAAACTCGGTTATTTACGATGAACAAAAGCAACGGGC
Source organism: Adhaeribacter aquaticus DSM 16391 (assembly GCF_000473365.1). GTDB lineage: Bacteria > Bacteroidota > Bacteroidia > Cytophagales > Hymenobacteraceae > Adhaeribacter > Adhaeribacter aquaticus. The sequence goes on along the minus strand of NZ_KI421517.1, from coordinate 3,303,873 downwards.
TACCGGCGTAAGAGTTATTGATACCAAGACCGGGGAAATGACAGAGTATTATGCCCGTATTCTTTTCATTAACGGCTCCACATTAGGTACTACCTTTGTTTTATTAAACTCTATATCAAGCCGGTTCCCGAATGGCTTGGGTAACGATAGCATGCAGTTAGGCCATAACCTGATGGATCACCACTTCCGTACCGGTGCCAGTGGTGAATTTCCGGGTATGGAAGATAAAACGTTTTTTGGTCGTCGGCCGAATGGTATTTACATTCCGCGCTACCGCAATATTGGCAACGATAAACGTGATTACATCCGCGGTTTTGGTTACCAGGGCAGAGCCAGCCGCGATAGTTGGGAGCGGGGTGTAGCCGAAATGGGTTTTGGACCAAATTTTAAAGAAGCTTTAACCAAGCCAGGCGCCTGGAAAATGGGCTTGGGCGGCTTTGGTGAGTGTTTACCTTACTACGAAAATAAAGTAACCCTTAATACTGCCGTAAAAGATAAATTGGGGCAACCTACTTTACTGTTCGATGCTGAGTTTAAAGAAAACGAAATGAAGATGCGGAAGGACATGGCCAATGATGCAGCCGAAATGCTGGAAGCCGCTGGTTGTAAAAATGTTAAAGCTTACGATAACGGTTCTTATCCGGGTATGGCTATCCACGAAATGGGTACTGCCCGTATGGGTCGGGATCCGAAAACGTCTGTTCTGAATGGCTTTAACCAAATGCATGCCGTGCCGAATGTTTTTGTAACAGATGGCGCCTGTATGACTTCGGCCAGCTGTGTAAATCCGTCCCTTACTTATATGGCTCTTACGGCTCGCGCGGCTGATTATGCAGTAAAAGAGATGAAGAAGGGAAACATTATCTAAAATTAGATCATCAAACCAATAACATGACCAATTTACGTCGTTCATTTTTGAAAAAAGCCGCCGGTACGGCTGCCATGGCTACTCTGGGAAACTCATTAGTTAACCGGCTAGAAGCAGCTGATTCTGCTATGGGAAGTAAGCTCAAAGGCAAAATTAATCACTCCGTTTGCCGCTGGTGTTATGATAAAATTCCGTTAGAGGATTTATGTAAAGCTGCCAATAAAATAGGTTTAACCTCTATTGAATTGGTTGGTCCCGGCGAATGGCCTACCTTAAAAAAATATGGTTTAACTTCTGCCCTACCGCAGGGCGCCGGCATGGGTATTGATAAAGGATTTAATAATCCGCAGTACCACGATGCGCTTATTAAAAGTTATGAAGAAGTTATTCCGCAGGTAGCGGCGGCCGGGTTTAACCAGATTATTTGCTTTTCTGGCAACCGGAAAGGAATGGATGATGAAACGGGGATGAAGAATTGTGCTACTGGTTTAAAACGCCTGATGAGTACAGCTGAAAAGCACAACGTAACCCTTGTAATGGAATTACTGAACAGCAAAGTAAACCATAAAGATTACATGTGCGACCATACCGCCTGGGGCGCTTCTCTTGCCGATATGGTTGGCTCGGATAAGTTTAAATTACTGTATGATATTTACCACATGCAAATAATGGAAGGTGATGTAATTGCGACTATTCGCAAGTACAACAAATATATTTCGCATTACCATACCGGGGGCGTACCTGGCCGCAACGAAATAGATGAAACCCAGGAGTTATATTACCCGGCCATTATGAAAGCTATTTTGGAAACCGGCTACAAAGGCTTCGTGGCCCAGGAATTTATTCCAAAACGGGAAGACAAACTAGCTTCTCTGAAACAAGGGGTACAAATTTGCGATGTAGCTTAAAAAAGTAATAATAAAAGAAAAGGCCAGCAAATGCTGGCCTTTTCTTTTACTTTAGATACTAACTCCAAAGTCTATCGTGAGAACGTTTCTCATTCCATTCCGGAGTTGGACGGAAGAAGCTGTTATCCTTCGGATCTAAATGTTGTTTCATTACTTCTTCGTTTAACTCAATACCTAAACCTGGAGCTAAACTTGGCACATTTGCATAACCTTTCTCAATCAGTTTACGACCATCAGTTGTTTTTACCATAGTTGGCCACCAGGCCGAATCTGGTGAGTGGTGCTCCAGCGCCAGAAAGTTCTGAGTGGCCGCGGCACAATGTACGTTTGCCATGAATGAAATAGGTGTTCCGGCAAAGTGCATAGCCATAGCCACACCACCTTCTTCGGCATAATCACCAATTTTCTTAGTTTGCAAAATACCGCCAGAAGTAGCTAAATCCGGGTGGATAATATCCACTGCATGGTTGTCTACCAGCTTTTCAAAATCTTTTTTATAATAAATATCTTCGCCGGTAATAGTTGGCGTTTCCAAGGCATTAGTAATAGTTTTCCACTGCTCAGTCCGGAACCAAGGCACCATATCCTCTAACCAGGCCAGGCGGTATTTCTCAACTGCTCTGCCTAAACGAATGGAATTATTCAGGTCAAAGTGGCCATAATGGTCAGAAGAAACAGGGATTTCATACCCTACTATTCCTCTTACTGTTTCCACAATATTAGCCATTTCTGCTAAACCTTTGTCGGTAATTTGGATGGCCGTAAAAGCATGTTCCGTTAATGCATAAGGTGTATTCCCCCATTGCGAACCTGCCCCACCCCAGAAAGCGGTATTTACGGTAGAGCCCTTCTTCCCTTCTAAAGAACCAATAGACAAGTCCATTTTTAACCAGGTAAATCCTTGATCCTTAATCCTTTTTCGAACATTTTCTTTAAATACAGACATGTTCTTATCTTCCGGGGTATCGGCATATAAACGAACTTTATCGCGGTAACGGCCACCTAATAACTGCCAAACCGGTACGCCATAAGCTTTACCAACTAAATCCCAAAGAGCCATTTCTATTGAAACCACACCACCAGACTGACGAGGACCTGAGCCACCAAATTGTTGGATAGATTTAAATATTTGTTCAACATTACAAGGATTCTGACCTAAAATCCGGCTTTTCAACAATAAAGCATACCGCTCATCACCACCATCTCTAACTTCACCTAAACCATAAATACCTTGGTTAGTATCTATCCGAATAATTGGGCAACGACCAGCAGTACCGGTTAATACCACGGCATAACGCACATCGGTAATTTTCAAATCGGCCGGGTTAGAAGATCGGTTAACCTGAGAAGTAGCCTGTGCCAGCGTATCCCCAATACCCATACCCATCATGCCAGCTAAACTCAACCCACCTAAAGCTGTTTTCTTTAAAAAATTCCGCCGATCGGGTTTAGTGGCCGGATTATTAATTTCTGCCTGTATAGCGGCAGCCTGTACCCTTTCATCTGCTTTATTGGCAGCAACAATTTGTTGAATAATACTCTTCATTTGCTTGTTTGTGAATGTAATTTATTGGTGTAATCAGAATATCCGGTACTAAGTAATAATTTAACGGCTTAATTTATTGCTCAATTCTGTAGACATTTAGGTTTTAAGCAGCTTAAAATAAATTTCTACATCTAATTATCTTTCCTGCTTTTATTCATAGTTCAGGGTTATCCTTCCCCATAGCAGCTTATAGCTGGTCATATCAACGTAATTAAAATAAGTCCCAGCGAATGAAGTACTCCCTTCAGTTCCTTATTATTAGTCCTACTTTCAAAATACTTCTGAGGCATTTAAAGCAAAAGATATAATTAGTATTCACTTCTACTTTTATAACTAACACAATTAATTAAATGCTGGGGAGTAAGTTAAAATTTCTATTAGTTTAACAAAACTAGGATATAAAATAGTAACAAGCGCGCCCTTTTACAAATGATTCCGAATCGCACAATACTTGTCATTATACATTGACTATCAGCGATTTAACAACAATAAAAAGGCTCCCTTTTAAGAAAAAGACTCCAGAACCATATGTTTTCCATCACCAAACCAATATGTAATCTTCTAGAATAAATACTTCTTCCCTAGCAAATGTCGAAGCCACATTACCTTAGCTCATTAATTAATTTTATGCTAAAATGAAGTTATCTGATCAGGTAATGCCTTAAGTAATTTTAAAAATTTTGAGTTTTGAGTCTTAATTTTACTCAAGCTAAGAAAACAAAAAAGCCCCAGTCTTTAGCAAGGGCTTTTTATAGTAATGGAATCTATTTTTTAATTCCACTCCGGAATGGTCATATCATTGGCAACAGCAGGATTGGCATTGATCTCAGCTGCCGGAATAGGAAGCAGAACATGTTTATCCTGGAAAGGCTGAATACCCAGCTTAGCTTGTTTTTCGGCATTAATGGTTTGCTTGGCTATTCCCCAACGAATTAAATCAAACCAACGCGATTGTTCACCTGCCAGTTCTATCTGCCGCTCCCGGCGTACAATCATCCGAGCGTTTTGCTGGCTACCCAACGTGGTATATTCAAAAGCATTCACTCTTTTTCTAACCCGGTTAATGAGCGGCCGGGCCAATTCTACCTGATTGTTTTCAATGTAAGCTTCGGCTAGCATTAACAACACATCGGCATACCGTATAACCTGCGAATTAATAGGACTTTGTGACTGTACTGTTTTTTCCTGGAACTCATAAGGCTCGTATTTCCGGAACCGATAGCCTTGAGTTTTCTCATTCGGATTATAAGCTATTGGTCCATTAGGGCAGGTGTTACAGTAATCAGGATCGCCACCACTAGCTGCATCCCCATAAAAGGTCAACTTTCCTCTTGGGTCGGTATAGGGCTGGCCCGTCTCGTCCTGGTATTTAAAGTTTTTTACAATTGCATCCGAGATAAATACGTTTCGCCAATCGTTAAATCCATATTCCTGTGCCCTGCGGGTGTGGGTTGTTTTCGCATTAGTACCCTCCACAGCATAATTATAACCGCTGCCCGGGAAATATCTGTGAGGAATATCAAAGATAGTTTCCTTGCTGTTTTGGTTCTGATCGCTAAACTGGTGATCGAAGCTGGGATTCAGGTCATAGCTAAAAGGAGCCGTTGTAAGTTTTACCAATTCCTGAGCAGCCAAATCAAACTTTTTCTGATATAAATAAGATTTACCTAACATAGCAATGGCAGCACCCTGTGTTGCCCGACCTCTATTGGCACTGGCATAAGTTACCGGCAAATCTTTAATGGCAGCTTTAAATTCATCTTCTACAAATTTCCAACCTTCTGCCACGGCAACCCGAGGAGCTGCCGAAACATTGGACTCCTCAAAAGATTTTCGGATAGGTACCCGACCCCATAAATTAACCAGATTAAAATAAGCCCAACCCCGTAAAAAGTGAGCCTCAGCCAGGTACTGCTTTTTAAGATTTTCCTCATTGGCATTTGCGGTTTTCCAGGCTCCTACCTTATCTAATACCAAATTGGCTCTAAAACCCATCCGGTATAAAGAGGCCCAGGTTACCGAATGAATGGTATTGGCCCGGTCATAACTAAAATTTGCATACTGAGCCAAGTCGCCGAGTAATGGGGCATCCCGTTCAGCATCGTTACCAATTAAGTCTAATAGAAAATACCATTCCCGGTAATACATGCCGGCATGCAGAAATACTGCATAAGTGCCAATTACTGCCTCGTTGTACTGAGATTGCCCTTTAAAATAGGTATCTAGATTATAAGCATTCTCATTTTTTATATCTAAGCTTTCGTCTTTACAGCTGGCCGTGAATAAAGAGGCTGCCATAAGTAAAACGCTAATTTTCTTTTTCATATTTGTATTTTAATAAGTTGAAAACTATATCTAATATGAACTAAAAGCCAACCTGAAAGCCTAGCATGAAGGTTCTTGGCTGTGGATATTGTCCAATATCAATACCTCTGGTAAAAATAAAATCACCTTCGGTATCCGTGTTAGAACCAGATATTTCCGGATCGTAACCTTTGTATTTGGTTATCGTGAACAGGTTCTGAGCGGTGAAATAGACCCGAAGGCTAGAGATGGTATTGGCCGTTAAAGGTTTGATTCTGGCTTCCGGAATGGTATAACCTAAAGTTAAATTACGCAGGCGGGCAAAAGAACCACTTTGCACAAATCGGGTAGATGGCCGCAGGTTTAAACTACCGGTAATGTTCTGGCCAGCCCGAGGTACATCGGTAACATCTCCTGGTTTTTTCCAACGACGTAGTATTTCGGTTGTTGAGTTGAAAGGACGGGTCATACCTTCTGTCCAGTAGCCCAAGGCATTAACAATATCCACGCCGGCTACTCCTTGTAAAGAAGCCATTAAATCGAAGCCTTTAAAACCTAAGTTTAAGTTGGCACCATAATTCCATTTAGGGTTTGGATTACCAATGTACTTTTGGTCGGCATTGGTTACCTGGCCATCTCCATTCAAATCTTTAAAAATGATATCACCCGGCCGTAAACTTGCCTGATAGGTACCCCCTGGAACACCTTTAGAAACAGCCATGGCATTGTATTTATCTACATCAGCTTGGTCAATGGCGACGTGATCCACCACAAAACCGTAGAATGCCCCAATAGGACTACCTGGCTCTGTACGGGTCCAGGAAGCTACAGCCTGATAACCTCCTGATAAAATAGGCGATTTAATGATATCTCCTAAAGAAGTAACCTGGTTTTTGTTGTAAGCCCCATTTACCGATAAGCCATAGGTTAGTTCGCCCACATTATTATTATAAGCAGCCTGTAATTCTACTCCCCGGTTATAAGCCGAAGCAGCATTAGTCAGAATAGCCGATTGTGTTCCCTGGGTACCGCCATAGCCCGCCGAAGTTGGCAAGGGCACATTTACCAATAAGTCTTTACTATTCCGGTTATAATAGCCCAAGCTAAAGGTCAGTTTATTGCTCAGGAAGGCAGCATCAACCCCAAAATCAGTGGTGGTGGTTTCTTCCCATTTCAGGTTTGGGTTATACGGTACCGCCAACGTAGATCCTTGCACTAAGCCTTCATCGGGCCCTAAAGAATACACCACGTTGTTACTGTTCTGATTTCCTTTCCATACTAATGGCATGTATACATAAGGCGGAATATTGGCATTACCGGTTCTACCCCAGCTGGCCCGTAATTTCAAGTCAGACAAGAACGGAACTCCTTTCATAAATTCTTCCTCGGATAAGCGATAACCCACGCCAACGGATGGGAAATAACCTACCCGGTTTTTAGGCCCGAAAACAGAAGAAGCATCCCGGCGAGCCGTAGCAGAAAAAATATATTTATCTTTCAGGGTATAATTAATCCGGGCAAAATAAGAGTTAAAAGCCGGTTGGGAGTTGGCCTGCGCCGAAGTTAAAGTAGGGGTAGCGGTCATACCAATCTGATGGATTTCATCATTCGGTAAATTTTCGCCCCTTAAAGCAACGGACCGGAACAAACCGGTTGAGCGGTAAGAATTACCAGCTGTTAAAACAAAACTATGGTCGCCTACTTTTTTATTATAAGTAAAGTAGTTTTCGATTATAGGGTTAACCCGGTAACTGTATCCTTCGTTTACGGAGCTTGGGAACGTCAGCTGCGCATTCTGGTAAATAGGGTTGAAGTTGTAATCCTGGCTAAAGTGCACCCCAATTCCTAATTGCGAACGGAATTTTAATCCTTCAACAATATCCAATTCCCCAAAAAACTGCCCATATGTGGTATAGTTACGGTCTCTTCTATCGCGTAAACTAGGTTCAACTAACGGGTTTTGGGCATCATTCAGATCTGTAACAGTGGTAACTACGGCAAAGCCTCCTAAATTTGCCGGATCATAAATGGGGGAATAAGGCGGCATCCGCAGACCTGCAACAAAGCTAGGCGTTACGCCCTGGGTAACAGAATACCGAACGTTTACCTGCTGACCAAACCTGATTCTCCGGCCCACATTTTCCTGCAGGTTTACCCGCACGTTAAATCGCTGAAACTTTAAGCCAATTACGGAGCTTTCCTGACTTGTATAACCAGTAGAAATACCATATTTAACATTTTCAGTTCCCCCATTCAGGCCAACGTGGTGCTCAGTTACTTTGGCTGTCCGAAACATCTCCTTTTGCCAATCGGTTCGGGTTTGGAGCACGTCAGGGGTATTTAACTTTGCCGGAAGGGCCGTATTGGTATTAGCAGCAAATTCTTTTACAAAATCCACATATTGCGGGGCATCTAAAAGGTCTAGTTGCCGCCAAGCTTTGGAAACCCCTACGTACCCGTTATAAGTAACTTTTGGGGCTCCGGTTTTAGCCGTTCGAGTGGTAACAATTACAACCCCGTTAGCGCCCTGGGCACCATAAATAGCAACCGACGAAGCATCTTTTAAAACTGTTATATCCTGAATATCATAAGGGCTTAAGGAATTAAAAGTGCTCTGATCGCTTTGGATACCATCAATTACATACAGAGGAGTTGTACTGGTAAAGGAACCAGCTCCCCTTACTATAATTCTGCTACCAGAACCAGGCAAGCCACTATTATTCACGACCTGTACCCCGGAAACTTTTCCCTGAATCAGCTGCGAGGTATTACTTACTGCTACATCGCCAAAGTCTTTCCGGGAAGCTACTCCTACCGCTCCTACTACATCTTTCTTTTCCTGCACCCCATAGCCAACTACTACTAATTCCTGCAGGGCTTGAGAATCATCGGCCAGAGAAACATTTTGGGCTCCTGGCCCCCGATAGGCTACTTCTTTGGAAGTAAAACCAATATAGGTAAAAACAAGCGTACCTGGCTGCTCCGGTACACTTAAAGAATAAGTGCCATCTGCCCCGGTGGTGGTGCCATTGGTAGTGCCTTTTACTAATACGGTTACGCCAGGTAAGGCCTCTCCTTTATTGGAGACCACTTTACCGGTAATGTGCCAATTAATCAGGCTTTCTGCATGTAGATTTGTTCCATAAGCGTTGTTTGTTTTTAAGTCCCTGGTTTTAATTATTGTAGCCTCTGCACTGGCATTAAAGGCACAAACCATTAATAAACCAAAGACTGACTTCTGCCAATCATTAGATTTTTTTTTCATTTTGGTGGATGTTTAAATAGAAAATAAAACTGTGGTAATAATGATCTTGAAATGAGTTCGTGTGGATTTGTGGGGCGGAAATAGGTTTACTTTTGTTTAACCATAGGCAAATAATTTAAAGATTAAGTTTATCTATAGATATGTATTTAGTACAATATCCCCAATTTAAGATATAGCACATTTCGGTTTTTAATAGTATTAAATTTTTTCAAATAATCAAATACAATAAATTATATCTTTTAAAATATTACCCGTAAAAAAGATTAAAATTAAAAACCCGCTACTAACCTTTATTTTTTAAAATTTTTTCAATAAACCCCTGTTATTTATTTATTTTAGAATTGATTCTTCTGCTTCATGTTAAGGTTGGGTGGCTCAGATTTAGAAAATAAGTTAACCAGAACAGAAAATGCTGTATACCTATGAAAGTGGCTGCCTCCTGCCACTGGTCTAACCAAAACATTTATTCATCACTGCAAATTATTCATTTGCAACCTTATACAAAATAATAAAGGTGCCATTTTCCTAAACAGCGGCTGACATAAGAGCTGATTTTGCTTAAAAAGCAAAACAATATGGTAACTAACGGCAAGTTGGAATAAGTCGTAAAAAAAAGAACCCCCAGAACTCTAAAGTCATGATCCTGGCATAACCTTAGCTTTTACAGCAAAAAAAATAAATATTGCCTGTTTCTTGATAATATCCTAAATATCTTCTTTTGTCAGGTTAAAGTACTCGCTGGGAGATTGATTGGTGATGCGCTTGAAGGAACGATTGAAAGCACTCTTGGAATTAAATCCAACTTCAAAGGCAATGGCCAATAAGGTATAATTCTTAAATCGGGGAATTTCCAAGCGTTTTTTAAATTCTTCTATCCGATAAGTATTAATAAAATCAAAGAAGTTTTTGTTATACCCTTCATTGATAACCCGGGAAAGTATGTAAGGTTGAATTTTTAACTTAACAGCTAATTCATTTAAAGTAAGTTTTGAATTAGTATAAGGTTGATGCCGCTCCATATAAGTTTCTAGCTTTTGTTTCAGCTGCAGTAAGTTCTCGTCTATTGGTTCTTCTGGCTTTTTTTCAGGTACTACACGTTCTACTTTTACCTCTTCAAGTGGCAGATTCTCACTGGTTCCAAAAACTGAAATTGGTTCAGGGAGCTTAAAAACCTCAGGCTGATGAACAGCAAAGTAACCTAATAAATAAGAAGTTGCCGAAAAAATCAGCCAAATGCCCGCCTGGCTCTTCTCCGTAATGGCCAGTACATCGGCCGAAAAAACTTTACCGTGCACAAAGACTAAAGCCGTAAATAACCATAAACCCAGGCAAACGGCCTGAATAATCATTACCGAATTCAGATAGTTCAGGTTTTCTTCGTAGGAAAACCGGGTTTCGGCCTGGTCTTTAAATAATTTTAGGTTCTTTTTAATAATCAACCAATAGTAGCCATTAATACCTAAGGCAATGGCCTCTGTTCCTACCAGAACCAGCTCCAGATTAGGTTCGTTATTTACAATGTAAAGCATTAAGTCCCGTTGGTCCATCAATAAAAAGGGCAGGTAAATAACTAGCTGCACCAACACCAAACTAAAATGGAGCCACTTTATATTGTTAGATTCCTCAGAGTCGAACAAAAGATTCTGTACATAAAAATAAAAAAGGGGCGCATAGCTAAAGAAAATAAAATCGGGCAGTAAAAGTAACTGCGGAAAAACATGATCAATAGCACTATTGCCTCCTAATACCCGAATGCAGATAATGAGCGAAGTAAGCAGCAGCAGCAACACCAGCCACTTATTAGCTTTGCGGTTATTATTTTGTATGGTTGGAATAACAATAGCCAGCAAAAAACCATTGAAGGCAGCACACAACAACAAAATATCAAAAATTGAAAAGGAATGCAACGTCTGCGGAATATCCTGCCAGCCCTCAATGTCCACTTTGGTTTCGGTTTGCCCAATTTCTTCCCCGCGTTTTATATTCCGGTTTGCAATTGGCTTACCATTTTTTTTACCTTCTACTGATTCCCAGTTGCCGCGGGTAAATTTGAAGGATAACGGATCCTCATCAGAATACACACTTATTCGGTAGGTACCGTCGTATTGTTTTCGTAACCGATATGATTCGTCGCGGGGATTCCAATTATTAAAATTTCCGGCAATGTATAAGGTGGCATCGTGCGGCGTATTTGTTGGTATTTTTTCCACAACAAATCGGTAGGTAACTCTATTTTTCCAGCCATCTATCTGGATTTGCACTAGTTTAGGATTTGATTCCTGGGTTACATCATAAACCCGGTTGCTTCGGTGCCCTCCCTGCTTGTTTCCCTCTACAATGGTCCAACTCCCCTGCGTTATCTTGTATTCGAAATACTGGAGAGAATCTGGCAACTCTAAGTAAAATATACCCCTGGCATCTTTCCTGAAAGCATAAGCCGGATCACCAGGACTCCAGCCATTCAAATCAGAAGCTAAAAATAATTTTCCTTCTGGTATCAGTAATTTAGGTAGCTTAACTATTTCTAGTCGTATTTGGCCATACCCAACTTGGATACCAAACAAAAAAAGAATAAGAAAACTCTTAAACACCCGAAGCATAGAAAGAAAATTATAAGCAATTTTTCTAAAGTACGAATTAAGCTAGATAATTCTATTGCTGATCTAAATTAAAATAGGGTACACCTTTAGCTCCATCAGGAAATACTTTTTAAATTTTCTGATGGAGCTACAGCATCCTGAAATAACTACTTTGTATGTTTTATGATCTAATGCTTCTTAGCCAGGTAAACTTCCATGTCCTGTTTGGTAGCCGCTATCTTCTTGGGGTATTTGCCTACCCAGCTTCTCAAATCATTCTTGATGGCATCACTCCAGTCACCATAAATCTAACCCGCTGGATACTTATTCTGATTTAGCAGCACCCGCTCAAACTCATCCCGCAAAGTGGTTAAGGCTTTTACTGTTTCCGGTGTGGAGCCATAGTGCACCTGGGAACTGGCAAAAAAACTTAGAAAAATAAACGGAATAATCAGGAAATGTTTGACTTGCATTATTAGTTTAATGTAGTAGCAACGGGAGGATATTTTAGTTAAGTATTAATAAAACCGGCAAGGTTAAACCCCCTAGTTGGGGAATACCCTTCTCAATAAGCTAACAAAACTAAAGTACTCTTCCCCTACAAGCGCACCACTTTCCAAAGTTGCCCCAAAGCGCCTCCTTTCCTCTAACACACTAATATACAATTCTAAATAAATCTCAAAAGTATCCTTATAATAAAAGGACACCAATTTACAAGATTAACAATAACAGCTAATGCTGAATAAAGGAGCAAAATAGAATTCTTTGACAAAGAAAAAAGGTATTAAGGCTATAAGCAGGCTTGCTCAAGCCATTAATGAATGGAGTAATACGGAGACAATAAAATTTTCAACCTGTCCACCTTAACATTATGCTCAGCTAGTGGAAGGAACTGAGGCCTAATAATAAAAGAGCCCCAACTTTAAAGAAAGCTGGGGCTCTTTTTTTATTAGGCAAGGACTTATTTTTTAGCTAAACCAACTTTCCCTTGCAGGGCTTCGATAGCTGATACCAGGTAAACAAAAGGAGAATTCCAGTTAATGGCAATCTCGTTTGAGGCATACGAACAACTTTCATCTAAATACATTTCATCCGGAAAAGTAGAAGTATAGCCTTCGCACTTGTCTTGCTTATTGGCTATAGCATTGGTACCTCCGGAAATTAACCCTGGCACCGGCTCTACAATGCCATCGGCTACTGAAGAACGGTGGTGCGGGTTTATAGTAGATTTTTCACCAAATCCTGTTAAAAATGAATAACCTACGGCATTCCGGCCTAATAAATAATCCAGGTTAGAAAGGGCACCGTCAATATATTTCCGGTTACCAGTAAGTTTATAGGCCTGGATTAAAGCAATGCCTTGGTTAGAAGCATTGGAAGTACTTCCCCAGTTGTACTCTTGCGTAGTTTTACCAAATACGGTCCGGTAAGTACGCTGAGAAACGCCGTCTAGCAATCCATCAGCAAAACTCACAATCCGCTTTTTAATTTCTGGTATGTCCTTAGAAGCCGCCGGTGTTAAATTCTTTTCAAAACGAGCCAAAGTATAATAACCTAATAACCGAACTTGTGCCCAGGAAGGTAAAGGCATATTGGTATCCGGCAGCATATTTACAGCTGTATAATAGCTATCTTTTTTAGTAGTAACATATAGTTCAGCGGCGGCCCAGATAAATTCGTCACTAAATTCCCGATCCCCATAAGCACCTGTGGTTACATCCGGATCAAACTGCTTGTTTATGGCATCCTGATCATAAATTACCTTTGGGTTTTTCTGCGCCCATTCAAAAGCCCGCGTGGCCGCTCTTAAACAAGAATCCGCCAGACCCGGAAACTCCCGGTTAAACCCGCCATAAACCCGGCTGGCCTGCGCCATTACTGCAGCAAAATCCAAAGCAGCTGCAGTGCCTTTCTGCACTACATATCTGTCTTTAGTGGCTTCATGCGGCATAATCATAGGATCAAATGAAGGATTGGTTAACTTGTGGTAAACACCTCCGTCAGTAGGATCCTGCATGGTCAGCATCCACCGCAAATTCCACAGCACCTCGTCTAAATGATCCGGCACCGTATTTTTACTTTCTGGTATATTTAGCTTCTGATTTTTATAATATTCCGGAAAATCTTCATAAGCCGATAACAGGGTACCCATGGTAATGCCACTATTTACAATATACTTATTATAGTCACCTGCATCAAACCAACCTCTGGTAGAATAAATAACTGTACCAGCCGGACGTTCCGGAGAAGCGGCAGATGGGTGTACAATGGCTTTACTGGTGGCATGCCCTGCCGGCCGCGCCCATTTTCCAGCAAACTCAGGCTTCAAATCCATTGACATGCGTTGGTAATAAAACCCTTTCATAGCGGCATCAGCTACTTCTTTATGCACATTAGGTTTAATATCAAATGTATACGAGTATCCAACGTTTGGAATTTCCACTACATAAGAACCAGCTTGTTTAAAACCCGAAAAATCAGCCACGCGGGTTGGTTTTTTAGAGAATTCCCCTAACTTGGTTGCTGAAAGGGTGCCGGTAAAAACGGTTTTAGAGCGGTCCTTAGTTTTAACATAAAATTTACCGCCTTGGTTTTCGCCCACCACAACGGCCATTTTAGGCCCTTCCGGATAAAAACCAATTTGGTTCAGACGTATATTTTCCGATAATTTTTGAGCATTAGCCAATGTTCCCATAAAAAGGAGCATTGAAAAAATTGAAATTTTTAAACGCTTCATGTTTAAATTTAATTTGGTGGTAGATTATTAATTTACGCTGCCATAAAAGCCCCTAAATATAGCGAAAATCCGGTTGTTTTAGCTAAACTGGTTTTTTAACTAACCAAATATGATTGCTTTTTATGTTTTGTTGAGGTAAATATTCTTACGCACAAAAAAGCCCACCTTTGGGAGGTGGGCTTCCTAAATCTTTTTAGCTCAATACTTTAAAGCTTTACCATCTCCATTTTAGGAGCCAATAAGTGCATAATAACCCAGGCCAACAAGTAAGCACCCCCACATATGAAAAACATAATATAATAACCAACTTCCAATTGGCCCAGGGCTTTGTAATGGTCAAACAACATGCCAGCTGATTTAGAGAATATCACTCCTCCTAAAGCTCCCACCATACCACCAATACCCGTTATGGAACCTACTGCCTTTTTAGGAAACATGTCGGAAGTAGTGGTAAATAAATTGGCACTCCAGGCCTGATGGGCAGAAGCCGCCATACCAATTATAATTACGGCCCACCACATGTTGTAGCTTCCAAAATATTGGGCAAATACCACCGGTAAAACGCAAAAAGCATAAATTAACATAGAAGTTTTTCGAGCTTTTGGCACCGACCACCCCATTTTAATAAATTTTAACGGCAGCCAACCACCAAAAATACTTCCAAAAGACGCTACGGTATAGGCAAAAGCCACGGGCAAAGCTGTAGCGGTACCTGTTAAATGGTATTCAGCATTTAAAAAAGCCGGTAACCAAAACAAATAAAACCACCAAACCGGGTCAGTTAAAAATTTACCCATAATGAATACCCAAGCCTGCCGATAACCTAACAACCTTAGCCAAGGAACTTTGGGTTCCGTATCTGCTTCCTGGTTTGATACCTCATCAGTATCACTATGAATGTATTCAAACTCTGCTTTAGATAAACGCTTATGACGGGAAGGAATCTCGTACATGATAAACCAGAAGAACAACCAGATAAAACCAGCCGCCCCGGTAAGAATAAAGGCCCATTTCCAGCCCCATTCTGCGGCAATAAAGGGCACCGTTAGCGGAGCAATAATAGCCCCAATGTTGGTGCCGGAATTAAAGATACCGGTTGCCAATGCTCGTTCCCGTTTAGGAAACCATTCTGCGGTTGTTTTAATAGCAGCCGGAAAGTTACCGGCTTCAGTGATTCCCAATGCTGCCCGGGCTACAAAAAAACCAAAAGTAGATTTTACCAAAGCATGGCCTATGGCCGCCAGACTCCAGAAAATTAAGGATAGCGCATATCCCATTTTGGTCCCGATTTTATCAATAAACCGACCTACTCCCAGCATACCCACGGCATAAGATATCTGAAAAGCCACTACCAGATTTGAATAATCAGATTCAGTCCAGTTAAATTCAACTTCCAGGTCAGATTTTAGTAAACTAATAACGGCCCTGTCCAGGTAGTTAATGGTAGTGGCAAAAAATACCAAGGAACAAATGGTCCAGCGGTAATTGCCTACTTTGGTTTTACTCATACATTATAATTTAATAGTGTGGTGGATTTTCAAGGTTATTTTAATTGTTATCTACGAATAACAGAAAGCCTTAAAAATTAAAATAGTTTTTAGCATTGTAGTAGCAAATATCCTGAACTACTTTACCAACCCAGGCTATATCGTTTGGCAATTCGCCATTCTCAATATCATCGCCAAATAAATTACATAAAATCCGACGGAAGTATTCGTGGCGCGGAAAAGACAAGAAGCTTCTGGAATCAGTTAGCATTCCTACAAACCTACTTACCAAGCTCATGTTTGATAAAGTATTCAGTTGATTTATCATGCCTTCTTTCTGATCCAGGAACCACCAGGCTGAACCCCATTGCACTTTACCCGCTACCGAACCATCATTGAAATTACCAATCATAGTGGCCATTAATTCATTGTCAGCCGGATTTAAATTATACAAAATGGTTTTGGCTAATTTATTTTCTTTATCCAGCTTATTCAAAAACTTGGATATAGCCTGGGCCTGACTAAAATCACCAATAGAATCCCAACCGGTATTTGGTCCAATATCCTGTAACCGGCGGGTGTTGTTATTGCGCAATGCACCTAAATGATACTGTTGCACCCACCCTTTTTCGTGATCCCAAATAGCAAACTGAAATAACATGGCTGACTTAAACTTTAGTATCTCCTGAGAAGAAAGCTCCTGATTGGCTCTTATTTTAGCAAATATTTGGCTTATTTCAGTTTCAGTATAATCTTCGGCATACATTTGCTCCAATCCATGGTCAGAAACTGAACAGCCGTTTTGAGCAAAATAATCGTGCCGTTTCTTTAAGGCATCCAGGTAAGTCACATAGTCTGAAATAGTAGTATTACTTACCGCTTCTAATTTAGCTATATAAGCATTTAGGGTTACCAGGTCCTCTGCATTCATAGCATTATCGGGCCGGAAAGCAGGCAAAACTTTTGTTTCAAGGCCAATTGCTTTAATTTTTTGGTGGTGCTCTAAGGAATCAATGGGATCGTCGGTGGTACAAAGTGCTTCCACATTTGCCATCCGCAGTAATTTCTGCACGCTGT
The DNA here is from genome assembly GCF_000473365.1 of Adhaeribacter aquaticus DSM 16391. Lineage (GTDB taxonomy): Bacteria > Bacteroidota > Bacteroidia > Cytophagales > Hymenobacteraceae > Adhaeribacter > Adhaeribacter aquaticus. Next base: position 3,287,102 of record NZ_KI421517.1, on the reverse strand, counting down.
AATCCGGCGTTTGAAGCAGTGCCGAACACTTTTCATAAATTTCCTGAGCATTATGCTCTGAAAGGTTATCGCTTATTTTAAAATATCGCTGCAACTCCAGGTGTGACCAATGATAAAGCGGATTTCTTAATGTATAAGGCACCGTAGCAGCCCATTTTTCAAATTTTTCCTGATCGCTTTTTCCCCCGGTTATGTAAGCTTCATCTATCCCGTTGGTCCGCATAGCCCGCCATTTATAATGGTCATCAGATAGCCAAATCTGGGTAATATTTTCAAATTTCCTGTCTTCGGCTATTTCATTTGGAGGCAAATGATTGTGATAATCTATAATCGGCAAATCTTTTGCAAACTCGTGGTATAGCCGCTGAGCTGTTTTAGTATGTAATAAAAAATCCTCGTCTAAAAACTTCTTCATACGTTGGCTGGTAAAACCACCAGCTTATAAAAATATATTCTGTTGTACTACAATTGGCTTATGGTTACTGTATTTCTTTGTCAGTTAACATAGGCACTCCTCTTTTACAAAACTGAATGGCTAACCCCCATGGATCCCGCATCATAACCAGGTGCGTTCCGTCCTCAAACTGCTGATCTGACTCAACGCTAGCACCGGCCGCTTGCAGGCGCTCTTTATCTGCAGAAGGGTTTTCAGAAACAAAAGCTAAATGTACCAAAAGCGGGTTCATGGTCCGGAAAGGCAGCACCTCATCCGGCGGATTATTATAAATCTCTATCATTACCCTTCCACTATCATCGGCCATAAAAGTCATGTAAGGCGCATCTTTTAACTGTTTTACAATCTTTAGCCCCAGATGCTGCACGTACCAGTCAGCCATGGCAGTTGGATCTTCTACATTAAGCGCAAAATGTTCAAGTTTCATACTTATATGATGTGAATATTTTAAATTTTTATGAATGGCAATATCTTATTAATCCGGCTATTTTAAAACTTTATGGGCTACTTAATATTAAGTAGCCCATTGTTTAAATATTCCTAAGGGTCAGTTTATAAAATGACCGTTTTATCTTTTAAACTTTAGTTTTTACCTAAAAAAACTCTCGGGCGGTCCCAGATAACTTGGCGGCACACCAGTTGTCTCTACCACTAATTTTTGAAGCACCACACCCGGGTCAACCATCCAAAACTTAACAACATGCGCACCGGGCTTAGCTAATTGGTGCTTGGTTGCATGGATCATAATATTATTACCTACCCATTGTTCCCAAGTTTGGTTAGTCATATCGGTATGCAGGTTAACTATCTGGGGCTCCTCCTCATCTATGGAAACAGCATAACGCAGCCCATCAATATTGTGATTTAAGGTTGGGGCAAAATAAGCATGTACTTTTATGGGTCCTTCCGAAAAAGTATTTATGCGGTATTCCAGGGCCGGACCGTTACCTCCAGGCTTTTGGGCAGGCGCTGTTACTGGCAAAACCGTCATAGCCGAGAGGGTGCGTCCTAAATCCGGAATCCGCTTCCATTTTACTTCCTCGGTATTTACGGCTTTGGTAAAGTGCACAGCCTCCATCGAAATATACCCGTTGCTTTCTACAAAACCCATTACTGCCTCGGGTTTTAAATTGGCAGGTTTGTTAATAGTAGCTTGTACCACCACCTGCACATCATCTGGCCCAGTGATAATAATGGGAACCTGCTGTTTCCCTGTTGGAGCTTTTGCCCAATCTACACTAACTAATACCCGATGGTCCCTTTCTACTCTACCTCCCTTAGAAGATAACTGCAGCCAGGATGCTCCCGGTTTCACGGTAAAATCAAAAGCATTTTGCCCCCGGTTAAATATGTCAATGAAATAATTTTTCTGACTAAATGGTGTTAATTCTGGTAGTGTTGGTTTTGTTTTTTCTGCTGGCCACCAGGCTTCTGAACCCTCAATGGCCATACCCATATTAGCAGCATACAGGCGGAGATTTTCAACCTTAGGAACCTCATCTTTTTCTGGCTGTTGCCAACTAGTATAACTAATGTGGGTTTGGTCCATCATGTGGTTCCATTTGCCGTTGGCCATTTTTTTGTTGTAGAAAAAAGCCAGCTCCTGATCTTTAGCAAAAAGAGCATTAGCCCGGACAGCCAAATCATTGGTACTAGCGCGGCCTTGTTTAGCATAAAGCCGGTTCTTGCCCACCGTAACCCATAATTCATTTAAGTTAGCACTGGCTTTAACCGGATATAACACCAGTTGATAATAAGCATCCTTCTGATTTTCCGGCAAAGTCTGGTAAATTTTCTCGGCCCGTTCGGCTAACCGGTTATATTCGGTTACAATTTTTTCGGCTTCCCTAAAATTAACCAGACTATAGGTGTTGGCCGCTAACATTTCTGGTTTTCGACGGCTATTGTATTTGGCATATTTCGCCAGAATATCGGCTATGGCGGTCGCATTTGCTGGTCCAAACTGATTGGCAGCCCAGGCACGGGTGTAGTCCCCTAATTGATTGGCGGTAATTTTATCAGGATTCCAGGCAAAATCTAGAAAAAACTCAATTGGGAATTCAACTGGTTTAATATCCCCTACATTTACAATCCAGATGCGGTCTACTCCATGCTGGTAAGCCAGGTTCATTTGCTCCCAAATACGCGGGATAGGATTGGTATTAAGCCATTTATAATTTCTGGGACCTCCTACATAATCGTAATGATAATAAATACCATAACCGCCCGGTCTTTTGGGTTCACCTATTTTGGGCAGTTTGCGGATATTTCCCCAATTATCGTCGCAAAGTAATAAGGTAACATCATCTGGTACCCGCATACCTTTGTCGTAATATTCCTGCACCTCTTTGTATAAAGCCCAAAGTTGTGGAGTAGCCGACGCGGGTTTTCCGGTAACATCTTCTATTATTTTGCGCTGATCAGAAACAATTCGCTCTAGCAGCGCAATGTTACTTTCCCTCGACATGGGTTCATCGCCATCACCCCGCATCCCTAATGAGATAATGCTTTCCTTCTCTCCCATTCGTTGGATACCTTGCCGCCAAAACGCTTGTAGTGGTTTCTTATTGGTTTGGTAATTCCAGGCACCTTTGCCATAGCGCCGCCATTCATCGTGCGCACGCATTAAAGGTTCGTGGTGGGTGGTTCCAATTACTACGCCATACTCATCTGCTAAAACCGCATTTTCCTTATCATCGTCGTAAAAGGCACTGCCCCACATGGCTGGCCAGAGGTAATTGCCTTTCATGCGCAAAATCAATTCAAATACTTTTTCGTAAAATTGCGCATTAAAACCACCAAACTTCTCTTTAGACCAACCAGTTAAAGCAGGAGCTTCGTCGTTTATGAAAATGCCCCGGTATTTTACTTTTGGCTCACCTTGGGTATGCTGGCCTGGCAATACAAATAAATTGGCTTGTGGTTTAACGGGTACATCGGCCCAGTAATACCAGGGCGATACGCCAATTTGGGCTGACAAATCAAACATACCATAAATAGTACCTCGTTTATCGCTACCAGCAATTACCAGGGCTCTATCTACTCCCGGCATTGGCTTTTCTACTACCTGTAACAGGAAGGTTTCCCATTTACCGGCAATTTCTGTTACATTTAATTTTTTCTCCTTTACCAGTTTATCAATTACCGGGTTTTTACCTATAGTACCTATCAAAATGACTTCTTTGGCAGCAGGCACTTTATCTGTTACCAGTTTAGGTTCATTACTGGTTACACTTTTAATATCCGACTGCAAAGTTTTTGCCACCCGTATCACACCGGGAAAATCCTGCGAACTGACAAATAAAGGTGCTGGTTTTCCGGCAGAGGCCAAGGTAAAACTTCCGGCTGCTTTTTTTCCCGATACATATCTCTCACCGGTTATTGCCCTGGCTTCAGAAAAAGAAGCCAGAATTAATCCTGATGCAAGCAGCAATACCGTAAGCAGCCGGGTAAAATAATTTAAATTAGTTTTGGCAAATAACCCCATGCTAAACTGAGAGAAAATACGCTATTTCTTTTTTACAACATTAACTACTGCATTAAACGCAGGTTTTGGTTGGTAATTGCGGTCGAACAACATTGGATAACTGGTACGTCCGCGCATTGGCCAGTTGTTTAACCAGGAATTCGCATCGGTTACACCCCAGAAAGTAATGCGGTCAATTTTATCGCGGTGTTTGTGGAACAAAGCAAATAAATCAGCATAACGTTTGGTCAGTTTTTGTTCTACTGAATCTGGCAAGCCGTTTTTATATACGTTATACTTTTCCTCGAAATCAAAATTCTGCGCAATATCAGCACCTTCCCGGCGGCTTGGGTTTGGCAACACATCAATATCTAACTCGGTAAAGTTTACCTTAACACCCAATTTAGAGAATGCAATAATACTGGCTTCTACTTCCTCCAGTTTAGGGGTATTTAGACCGTAGTGTCCCTGCATACCAATAGCATGCACTTTAATACCTTTAGCCTGTACTCCTTTAACTAACCTTATCACTCCCTCCCGCTTATCCTTCTTATACAAGCTGTAATCATTATAATATAATTCAGCTTTCGGATCGGCTTTATGGGCCATTTCAAATGCTTTAGCAAAAACATCTTCACCTAATATTTCCAGCCATTTTGTTTCCCGGAAAGTACCGCCTTGGTCATTTACGGCCTCATTTACTACGTCCCAACCTTGTATCCGACCTTTATAACGGCCCACTACCGTATTTATATGGTCTTCCATTCTTTTTAATAAAACTTCTTTGGAAACCTGTTTACCTGCGGCATCCACAAATAACCAGTCAGGCGCCTGAGAATGCCAAACCAGGGTATGACCAATGGTAAACAACTTATTTTTATTACCAAATTCTACAAATGCATCAGCCGGTTTCCAGTTGTATTCACTTTCCTTTGGGTGAATAGGTCCAAATTTTAAATCGTTTTCCGGCGAAATGGTATTAAAATGTTGCTTTACTAAGGCTATTCCTTTCTCATCACGGCCGGCGGTATGACGACCATTAATAGCGGCACCTACCATAAAACTGTTTTTAAAAACATTTTTTAAAGCAGGAACATCTTTTTGTACAAATCCGAAACTGGCGATTACCAAACCAGCGGCGGCTACAAACTTTGAAGTATTCATAAGTAATTGGTTGGGGTGGAAATTAAATTAAGTTTTAAATTAAATGCTAGACTAAAGTTAATATTGTATCTTTTACAATATTAACCAATCTGTACTTATAAGCAAATAATTAAATACCCGGCACAAACTTTGGATCTAGGTTCATGTAGTATTCCAGCGTTTGTTCTGGCTTTGGCAAATTGGCTGGAATAGGTCTTTTGGAGAATGTCTGGAAATAAAGTACACAAGCATCCCGCCACCAGCGAGCCTCTTTTTCCTGAATGCTCAGGAAAGTTTTTACATGTTGGAAACGTTCCTCATCTACGTGGCTTTGTTGGGTATTCCAGGTCTGTTGCATTCCTTTTACGTCTTCAGCTCCTTTGTAGTACCGGTAAACAATTTCATCCCAAAGCGGACGACCTGATTTGGTTTTGTAATCCCATGGCAAATGATGAAACCACAATAAAAACTCTTCCGGGCAGGTTTTTACATTACCAAACTTCTTTTGAACCGGCGGAAAATATTGACCTAAAGCATTACTACCGGATGCGGTGCGATCAAATCCAACTCCTTTTTCATCAGCCTTATGATAATAAACAGATGTCCAGTCGGCCCGTTGTTTATCTTTTATCCACGGTCCTGGCCCGTAGTGGTGGCTCCAGCCCATAATGTGGTGCAAACCCAGCGGGGTCATATAGTTCACCACAATTTCTCTGGTGTCCATCATCATTTTGTTAACCGGAGCTAAAAAGTTATTATCATTAGTAAAAGTCATGCGTAGCCATTCGTCAGCAATGGCTTCTGAACTTAAGGCATGGTCCCAGGCTAAACGGCCAAAAGCATACCAGTTAGCTTGCCCAAAATGATGGCCGGTCCAGTTACGGTCGTTACCAATATTAGAAACGCCGGCCATACCCGTAATTTCGTATTTATGCAAGGTACCATCCACTACTTTGGCTACCGTTGATCCGGCACCTTTCGCATAGGTATCTGCATCCAAAGTTTCCTTAAACAACGGTGCCTGGTAAAATAAATGAGTTCCCTGCCCCAGGTATTCCTGCGTAATTTGAAACTCCATCATGAGAGGGGTTTTAGGCATTGCACCAAATAACGGATGGAACGGCTCCCGTGGTTGAAAATCAATGGCTCCATTTTTAACCTGAACCATCACATTTTTCCGGAAAGTACCATCCAGTGGTTTAAATTCATTTACCGCTTGCTTAGCCCTGTCGTCTGGCACTTTATCGTCGTAAACAAATGCTCGCCAAATAACAATACCTCGGTTCCCTACGGCATCAGCCATCATATTGGCACCATCGGCGTGATTACGACCATAGTTTTGCGGTCCAGGCTGTCCCTCTGAGTTGGCTTTCACTAAAAATCCACCAAAATCAGGAACGTGGGTATAAATTTCATCAGTTTTAGTTTTCCACCAGGCTCTTACTGCCGGATCAAGCGGATCGGCAGTTTTTAAACCACCTATTTCGATTGGGGCACTGAACCGGGCAGTTAAGTAAACTTTTAATCCGTAAGGGCGGAAAGCATCAGCCAGAGCCGCTACTTTTTCTAAATAAGGTTTAGTTAATACCAATGCATTGGCATTTACATTGGTAAGCACTGTTCCATTAATACCTACTGAGGCATTAGCCCGGGCATAATCAATGTACCGCTGATCAATATAATCTGGTAGCCGATGCCAGTCCCAGAGGGAGAAGCCGGCATATCCGCGCTCTACCGTCCGGTTTAAATTGTCCCAGTGATTAAGAACCCGAAACTGGGTTTTAGGAGCATTGGTAATGGCTAATTTGCTTATGTCCTGATTGGTTTGCAGCAACCGCAGGAAATGAAAGGCTCCATAAAGTGCACCAATGTCCGTGTTGGCGGCCACAACCGTAGCTTTTTTGCCATTAACGGTAGTAGTTAAGATCAAATAACCTTCTTTCCCTACTTTATTCAATCTATCTGTCAGGCGTAAAGCAGAAATTAATGGCGTTGCAGTTGTTCCAACCACTACCGCATTATCTTTAACCGGCTGCATGCTTTCCGGCGTTTGACCTAATAATCCCTGCAATCCATTGCCCAGTTCTTTTTTGATTACTGCCGCAGCAGGTGAATTTCCTTCCACTATTACCTGAGTAATCAGCTGCCGGTAGTTAGAAAGTTTACCAGTATCTTTTATCAAATCATAACGCTGCCACAAGCGGTATCCATCATCAGCAAAAACCGCTGTTGATGCTTTCAGCAAAAGCACTAGGCACATTAAAAAATAAATTCTCAGCTTCTTCATTTTATTTAGTTACACTGCTTAAAACAAGCTTATTAAATTAATTACCTGATAAAAACCTATTTAAATAATTACAAATTTCGTAAAGAGGATTCCCGGATAATCAGGTCAGACCGGAGAATAATGGTATTAGTACTAATTATATCCATTACGCCATTTAAGTGATTTATTAGATTTCGGGCGGCTACTTCTCCCATCTCGTAACCTGGATAATTAACCGTAGTTAAATTTGGTTCTATTACCTTGGAAATAGGATCATTATTAAACCCGACTACCATGATATCTCCAGGCACTTTGATTTTTTCCTTCTTCAAGGCTTTAATCAAGATTACTGCACTTGTATCATTGGCCACAAAAATTCCATCTGGTCGTTCCGGCATACCTAAAATGGTAGTAATAGCCTCCTGTAAATCTTCTTCCTTATTTATATTAATGGCGAGAACATTATCCTTAGAAAAAGGAATTTCATTTTCCATAAGGGCCAACTTAAAACCTTTCAGCCGGTCGGCGTAAACATTCCGGTTTAAATTACCTGTAATGTGTACCAGCTTTTTTGCTCCCTGCGAAATAAGGTGCTGGGTTACTTCATAACCTGCTTTAAAGTTATCTATTACAATGCTGGTGCAATTTTTATGCTCAAAAACGCGATCGTAAAAAATGAGAGGTATTCCTTTATTAATAAAGGGCTGAAAATGTTCAATATTGTTAGTCTCATAGGCTAACGATACTAATAAACCATCTACCCGGCTATTAAACATGGTCTTGGCATTTGCCGCCTCTTTACCTGCTGCCTCCAAGGATTGGCTTATCAATAAAGTGTATCCGGCATCATTGGCTACTTTTTCTACCCCGGCAATAACGGAAGAATGAAAGTTACTGTTTATGGTTGGAAGAATCAGACCAATGGTATTGGTGCGTTTCTTCCGAAGATTGCTGGCAAATGTGTTCGATTGATACCCTAAATCTTTAGCAAGTTGTACTATCTTTTTTTTCGTATTACTCTTTACAGCGGGATGATCATTTAGACCACGACTAACAGTAGCCGGAGATATATTTAGCTCCCTGGCAATGTCGTAAATAGTTATTTCTTTTTTATTATCGCTGATAAAATCCATAATACGCGCCTGCACTGCCACCAATTTTGTAATCGGTTGCAATATATTTAAAAATTTACAAAATTTTATTAAAACTCTTAATAAATGGAGGAGAAAAGACCTCCTCTAAAAAGAAAGTAATATTTATATTAACGGTTAAATGTAATGTTCTTTTTTATTCAAAAGCTATTTTATTATTAGTGGAATTCAGGTTTTACGTATATTATATATTTTAAAGTAAGTAAGGCTGATATTTTCAACCAATGATGTTATTAATAGAAAAACAGCAGTTTTAAATAAAATAAATACATATTTCAACCTAGGAATTTTAAAGCACTTGGAAGCCCACTTAAACTGATTTATATATAAATAACCTTACCTATAGATTTAGAAAGTTGACTATATACTTAACTCAATCTATCTGCTTTTCCCCTACTTTACCCATTAGACTGATAGAATAACCCTTTTCTAAAAATACGCTGGTACTGTCTCCATACTTTCCTCTCCTTTCTTCATATCCCTCGTGTTTTAGACACCTTTTCCCCTAATACAAGTAGAACATGCAAAAAACTCTTTAGCAAGTCTTATTCAAAATAAAAAATTTTTAGGGAAAAAGCTAAAATATTTTTTAAAACCTTTCCTTTCAGCTTGCTCTATTTCAAAAAACCCTAAAGTATGATACAAATTTTCAAATTATAAATTATTAGGTTCTTGCAACCGATTGCATTTATAAATTTTATTTTGATATTTACAACGTCAGAATATTATAAGGAAACTGTTTAGGAGGTCTTATATCGATTGTAATGGCTTCTTTTCTTTTCCCTTATTATCCTAATTATAACCTTTCAGGTACAGGCCCAGTCGCGTCAGGTAACTGAACGAGTTACAGAAAACAATACTACTGCTTTAGCAGGAGTAACCATTTTAATAAAGGACACAACTAATGGTAGTGTGACCAATGCCGATGGGCGTCTTTGACCGTGCCGGATAACCGGTGTTAAATTTTAATCTAATTACTACTAATATATTATCCACTATTCACAATAAACTTACCATGAATACAAAAGAAAATGATTTAAATAGCAGAAGGGAGTTTATAAAAACAGCTGCGAAAAGTGCTTTAGTTACATCCGTGGCAATAACGGGCTTTCCTACTATTGTGCCCGCCTCGGTATTTGGCAAAAATGCTCCCAGTAATAAAATAAATATAGGCCAGATTGGTGTAGGCCGGATAGCCCGTGTCCATGATTTACCTGAAACATTTAAATATGATGTTGCCCGGATCATGGCAGTTGCTGACGTAGATAAAACACGCTTACAAAGTGGCAAACAGTTGATTGAAGGTTGGTATGATAAAAAGATGAACACCAAAGGTTACATAGATGTAAAAACCTATGATGACTATAAAGAGCTGTTGGCCAATAAGGATATTGATGCGGTCATGATCAGTACTCCGGATCACTGGCACGCACAGCCCGCAATTGAAGCTGCTTTGGCAGGAAAACATATTTATTTGCAAAAGCCAACTTCACTTACTATAGAAGAAGGGCGCCACATGAGCGATGCGGTTCGTAAATCAGGTGTTACCTTTCAATTAGGCAGCCAGCAACGCTCCGTAAACCCGTGGCCTCAATTTAAAAAGGCTTGTGAACTGGTACGGAATGGCCGCATTGGAAAACTAATCAATGTTCATGTAGGTTTGCCTTCAGACCCCGCTGGTGGGAGCACAGCTGAAATGGCTGTTCCGGAAAATCTTAATTATGATATGTGGCTTGGTTCCACCCCTTATATATATTATACCGAAGAACGGGTGCATTCGCAAAAAGAGGCTACTTCCCGTCCGGGTTGGCTGCGATGCGAACAATTTGGCGCCGGCATGATTACCGGTTGGGGCGTTCACCACATCGATATTGCCCATTGGGGAATGAATACTGAACTAACCGGCCCAATTGAGATTGAAGCGAAATTTGCTGATTTCCCGAAGAAAGGCTTATGGTCGGTACACGGTGATTATGCGGTAGAGTCAAAATATGCGAATGGGGTTACCATGTTTATCAATAGTAAAAACCCGAATGGTATTAAGTTTGAAGGAACCAACGGCTGGATATTTGTAACCCGTAGTGAAGGGGGCGTAACGGCATCCGATCCAAGTTCCGGGGGCAAAGGTAATAAAGCGTTCACTGCCAGCGATCCAAAAATATTAACTTCTGAAATTGGCCCCAAAGAAACCCATTTATATACCAGCCCAGAACAGCACGGTAATTGGTTAGAATGTATCCAGAATAAAAAGGAAACTATTAGCCCGGCCGAGGTGGCGCACCGTTCGTGCAGCGCTTGTTTACTGGCCCACGCTGCCATGAAAGTGCCGGGTAAACTATTTTGGGACCCTAAAAAAGAGCAGTTTAACGGTAATACTGAAGCCAATAAACTATTGTCGAGACCGCAGCGGTACCCGTACGGAACAAATTATGTGGTAGCTAAAAAAAGCTAAATGAATTTTCTTTTTCTAAATTCAGAATTTTCATTCACCAATTGAAAGAGATTCTGACCGTGCAATAAGCTGTAGAAAAACCTATCCCCTTCCGGCCAGAACATGCATACCAAATGATGGATGACCTTCATAAGGTTACCAATCCTGGTTATTCCTGTATTGGCCGGATGCGTGGTTTAGCTGAATTAAGAGGCTTACAACTAAGCATTCGCCGTTCCGAAGGCTGGTAATTTAAAGCGTTTGCTTTATATGGTGAGCGGTATTTTACAATATGGCTTTGATAATCAATTAGAATACGCATGAAAAATTTCATAACAGATAATTTCCTTTTACAAACTGAAGTAGCCCAAAGGCTATACCATGATTATGCAAAGAATCTTCCTATAATTGATTACCATAATCATTTACCACCTAAATCTATTGCCGAGGATGAAGCATACGAAAACATAACGCAACTATGGCTAGCCGGCGATCATTATAAATGGCGGGCAATGCGGGTATTGGGAATTGAAGAAAAATATATTACCGGCAGCGCATCGGATGAAGAAAAGTTCCTAACATGGGCGGCAGCTGTTCCTTATACCATGCGAAACCCGCTGTATCATTGGACCCACCTAGAGCTTAAGAATTCTTTCGGCATTACAGACTTATTATCTGAAAAGAATGCGAAAGCTGTTTACCACCATTGCAATTCTTTATTACAAGGTCCGGAATTTACCAGCCGAAGACTTCTGGAAAAGTACAATGTCGAAATGGTAGGAACCACAGATGATCCGGCAGATAATCTGTATTACCATAAAGAAATTAAATACACTGATTTTAATGTAAAGGTGCTTCCTTCCTTTAGACCTGATAAAGCTTTTAACTTAGCTGGAGGGAATGCCTTTCGGGCATATTTACAACAGCTTTCTGAAGCAAGTGGGGTTACTATCTTAAACATAGACACCTTATTGGAGGCACTGCAAAACAGAATGGAATACTTCCACGAAATTGGCTGCCGTATATCTGATCATGGTTTAAGTTATATTCCTTTACCAACCAAAAAGGCCAGCAACCTAGACAATATTTTTGTAAAAGTTTTAGCGGGTGATGATCAGGAGGCCACTGCTCACCAGGATGACTTTACTCGTTTTATACTAATGGAATTGTGCCGGATGTATCACCAGAAAGGTTGGGTGCAGCAATTTCACTTAGGGCCCTTACGTGATAATAATAGCCGCAAACTACAATTATTTGGTCCTAATACAGGCTTCGATTCAATCGGGGATTTCAATCAAGCATTAGGATTAACTACCTTTTTAGATGATCTGGAAAAAACCGATCAGTTGGCAAAAACTATCTTATATAACCTGAATCCATCCGACAACGCCGTTTTTGCCGCCATGACCGGAAACTTCCAAAGCGAAAAAGTTAAAGGAAAGGTCCAATTTGGCTCCGGCTGGTGGTTTATGGATCAGTTGGACGGCATGCGGGATCAGATAAATACACTTTCCAATATTGGACTGATCAGTTGTTTTATTGGCATGTTAACCGATTCCCGCAGCTTTCTCTCATTCTCCCGGCACGAATACTTCAGACGCTTACTTTGCGACATCCTCGCCAACGATATAAATCAGGGCCTGTTACCAGCCGATATTCCCTGGATCGGAAAATTAGTGCAGGACATTTGTTATTACAACGCCAAAAATTACTTCCCGATTAGCCAAAATACACCTATCCATGCCACTGTCTAAAAATATAGTTGCTTCTAAAACTACGGCAAATACAAAGGCTGGTAATTACCGTTGGGTTATTTGTGCCTTATTGTTTTTCGCCACAACCATTAATTATTTAGACCGGCAGGTTATTGGTTTATTAAAACCAGTACTGGAAAAAGAATTTAACTGGACCGAAACGGATTACGGTAATATAGTAATGGCCTTTACGGCCTCCTATGCATTTGGCTACCTGATTTTTGGTAGAATTATAGATAAGCTCGGCACTAAATTAGGGTATGCTGTTTCCATTGTTTTATGGAGTATTGCCGCAATGGCCCATGCGGTTGCTAAAACTTCTTTTGGCTTTGGAGTGGCCCGGGCAGCGTTGGGTTTGGGAGAAGCTGGCAATTTTCCGGCGGCGATTAAAGGAGTGGCCGAGTGGTTTCCTAAAAAAGACCGGGCTTTTGCTACCGGTATCTTTAACTCCGGAGCCAATATCGGGGCCGTAGCAGCTCCAATTTTAGTACCCTGGATTTTGGGCCTTTATGGATGGCAAGAAGCTTTTTTAATCACCGGAGCAATTGGTTTTATCTGGCTAATTTTCTGGTGGATTTATTATGAAGTTCCGTCAAAACAGAAACGATTGCAACCAGCTGAATTTGAATATATTCATAGCGACAATGAATCTGCCACTTCAGACAATAATGCCACCAATATTAAATGGCTGCGGCTATTGGGATTAAGGCAAACCTGGACTTTTGTAGTTGGAAAACTTTTAACGGATCCTATCTGGTACTTTTTCCTTTTTTGGCTTCCCTCCTATTTTAGCACCACCTTTAATTTAGATTTAAAAAAGCCAAGTTTACCGTTAATGGTAGTTTATACGGCTACCACCATAGGCAGTATTGGCGGGGGATATTTATCGTCCTTTCTTATTCAAAAGGGATGGCCTGTTTTTAAAGCTCGTAAAACGGCAATGCTCATTTTTGCTGTTTGTGTAGTACCTATAATGGCTGCCCGTTTTGCCACCAATGTTTGGCAGGCGGTAGCTTTAATAAGTTTAGCGGCGGCGGCCCATCAGGCCTGGAGTGCGAATATTTACACCACCGCCTCCGATATGTTTCCTAAAAAAACTGTTAGCTCCGTTATTGGTATCGGGGGAATGGCCGGCTCCATTGGAGGTGCCTTGTTCCCGCTCTTCATAGGTTTTATTCTCGATTACTATAAAGGGATTGGCAATTTAGTAGCAGGTTATAACATTCTCTTCCTCATTTGTGGCAGCGCCTATTTGTTGGCTTGGTTTATTATGCACCTGCTAACTCCAAAAATGAAACAAGTAGTACTTTAAAATATTAATCTAATCGCAATTTTATTCTTTCGTTATGCTTAAAAGAGTATCTACTACATTACTATTAAAAGCTATTATGATATCGGTACTGGTTTCCTGTTCAAATAAAAAAACAGAAACCGACACAGCTACCACTACTACCGGAACAGCTGACTCCTCCATGAGTAATATAAAATTAATCACCTTAGATCCTGGCCATTTTCATGCTGCCTTGGTACAAAAAACCATGTATAGCCAGGTAGATCCGACCGTTCATGTGTATGCTCCGGCAGGCGACGATCTGCAAGAGCACCTGAAAAAAATTGAAGGTTATAATACTCGTTCCGAAAATCCGACCAAATGGAAAGAAGAAGTTTATACTGGGCAAAATTATTTGGAGAAAATGCTAAATGAGAAGAAGGGCAACGTGGTAGTAATGGCAGGCAATAATCAAAAGAAAACCCAATACATAAAAGCTTCTGTTGATGCCGGCTTGCATGTTTTGGCCGATAAACCAATGGCCATTAATACCGAAAGCTTTAATTTACTAAAAGATGCTTTTGCCTCCGCCGAAAAAAACAACGTGTTGCTATACGACATCATGACGGAACGGTATGAAATAACCACTATCCTACAACGTGAGTTCTCCATGCTGCCCGAAGTATTTGGAACATTGCAAAAAGGTACCTCTTCCGATCCGGCCATTACGAAAGAAAGTGTGCATCACGTTTTTAAATATGTATCGGGAGCACCATTAAAGCGGCCAGCATGGTTTTTTGATGTTTCTCAACAAGGAGAAGGAATAGTAGATGTTACCACCCACCTCGTTGATTTAGTACAATGGGAATGCTTTCCGGAACAAACCATTAACTACCAAAACGACATTAAAATTTCGAATGCCCGCCACTGGAAAACCAACCTGACACCAACTCAATTCCGGCAAGTAACGCAATTAAAAACCTACCCGGATTATCTGAAGAAAGACCTAAGCAAAGACAGTTTATTAGGTATCTATGCTAACGGTGAAATTAATTACCAGATTAAAGGCATAAATGCCAAGGTATCGGTTATTTGGAATTACCAGGCACCCGAAGGAGCCGGAGATACGCATTATTCTATGATGAAAGGTACCAAAGCTAACCTGGTAATTCGGCAAGGAAAAGAACAAAATTACAAGCCGCTCCTGTATATTGAACCAGCTAAGGGAACCGATTTAGCCGCATTTGAAGCTACTCTAAAAACCGGGTTAGCTAAAGTTCAAAGCAAATATCCAGGAATAGAAATCAAGAAAGCTGGAAATATCTGGAGTGTAATAGCACCTGAAAAATACCATAATGGCCATGAAGCTCATTTTGGGCAGGTTACAGAAAAATATTTACAGTTTTTAGCCGATGGTAAGATGCCCGCCTGGGAAGTACCCAATATGCTAGCTAAATATTATACCACCACCAAAGCTTTGGAAATGGCCAAACAAGGCAAATAAAATAGTAATCCCAGGTTTAGAAACACAGGGTTATCCAGGGTGTGTTTCTAAACAATTCTATTGTACAAAAATCTACACGGGCAAAAAAATCAAATTATAAAATTGATCCTTTTAGAAATTCAGGTACATGTTCATCAGAAAGCATTTAAAAAGAATTACTGTAATAATATTACTGAATGCCTCTGTAGGTTTTGTGATGCATAGTTGTAAAACAACAGGTAATAGTAACGGTCAAAATACTATTCTAAACGAGAGCAAAAATGCAGATTCGCTGGCTGCTGAAATTCCCGATGCCCCGGAAGAAAACCGTTTTACCAAAACCATTCTTCCTGATGACCTGAACGAGCCTATGGAACTGGCTGTAGTTGTTAAGGAGGCACTTTGTTTAGTCAATTGGATACAATTCAAACAATAAAAAGCTTTTAATAATTTATCTAACTTTTCTATCATCCATAATTAAGAATTAAAGACCAACTTCTTGCCACTATTATTCACCATTTACTATACACAATATGAAAAATTCCCAGTTTAACCGGCGTAAGTTTCTTAAAGAATCAGTTACTACTGCTGCCGGAATGGCAATGTTTTCCGCTTTTCCCCATGAATCGCTGGCCTTACCCAATTCCTCAATAAAAGAATTAAGTGAAAATCAGTTGGAAACTAAACCAAAGTGGGCGTCCCCGCGCATCAAATTTTCAGTTATCGGCATCAACCACGGTCATATTTATTCTCAGGTTGAGGCAGTGAAGCGGGGCGGTGGGCAATTTGTTTCTTTTTATGCAAAAGAACCCGAGCTGGTTGCGGCATTTGCCAAACGTTTCCCGGAAGCTAAACTTGCTAAAAGTGAAAAAGAAATATTAGATGACAAATCCATTCAACTTGTTCTGAGTTCGATAATTGCGAGTGAAAGAGCACCGCTTGGGGTTAGGGTAATGCTGTCCGGCAAGGATTACATGGCAGATAAGCCAGGAATTACAACCCTAGACCAACTGGCCGAAGTCCGCCGGGTACAGAAAGAAACCAAACGCATCTATTCTATCATGTACAGCGAGCGCTTTGAAAACCGGGCAACCGTAAAAGCCGGTGAACTCGTGAAAGCCGGAGCTATTGGCAAGGTGATACAAACCATTGGTTTAGGACCGCACCGCATGAACGCCCCTACCCGCCCAGAGTGGTTTTTCGACCGGAACTTATTTGGAGGTATCATTGCCGACATCGGCTCCCACCAGTTTGACCAATACCTCTATTTTACAGGTACTACTAAAGCAGATATTGTGGCCTCTCAAATTGGTAACGTCAACCATCCGCAGTATCCTAAATTCGAGGATTTTGGGGATGTAATGGTGCGGGGCAATGGCGGTACCGGTTATATACGCGTCGACTGGTTTACGCCCGACGGCTTAAAATCCTGGGGCGATGGACGACTTACAATTTTGGGAACGGATGGTTTCATTGAAATTCGGAAAAACATTGATATTGGGGGACGGGAAGGCGGCAATCACCTTTTCCTGACTGACCAAAAAGAAACGCGGTATGTTGACTGCAGCAAAGTAGAATTGCCTTACGGCCAGCAACTGGTAGATGATATAGTAAACCGGACTGAAACAGCTATGACGCAGGAACACTGTTTTCTGGCTACAGAACTTGCTTTGAAAGCTCAGGCACAAGCCCAGAAACTAACATTAAAGTCTTAAATAAAATTTATACCTGGCATTGCTACTTTTTCACAGCAATGCCAGGTATAAATTTTATAAAATTAGACGGCAAACTCCTGAAATGGCTTTACACTAAGTATATAAAGTAATTAATAAATGTTAATAAAAAGAAACTACGAAGAATCAGTATACCAGCCAGAGTTATCAGGGGGAGAATGCCATAGCCGTACGAATTAACAGAACCATCAAAGTAGAATTTAATTGCCGGGCTTTTCTTACTTCTGAACAAGCTAAAACTGCTATAGCCAAAAGCATATAAACTTACAATAACCTACGCTCCATGCTTCCTGTGATTATCTGACTCCTAACCTGGCCTTTCAGCAGCATGGCCTATTAAGAAAGCAATGGCGAAAGCAGGAGAGAAAAAGGCAATGATAAAATTATTATGATACTATAATAAAAGATACTATAATCGGATAATCATAATCTGTAAAGCTTTTTTAGGGACCTACCCGTTTCCCACAATTACATTCATCTATTTGAAAAATAATATAAACTGATTCTAAAAAGTTTATTTATCATATCTCCCGAAATAGTTAATTATAAATAAAATTTCAGTAAAGGAGATTCCCGAATAATCAGTTCTGACCTAAGAATAATTGTGTTGGACTATTATTAGCTAACGAAACCAATAACCCATCTACCCGACTATCAAACATGGTTTTAGCATTTTATTCTTCTTTATAAGCCTCTTCTAATGACTGGCTAAAAAGTAAAGTGTAGCCAGCATCATTAACAACTTTTTCTACACCAGCTATAAGAGAAAGATGAAAGTTACTGTTTATAATTGGCAAAATAAGGCCAATCATATTGGTGTGCTTTTTTCGTAAATTACTTGCAAAAGTGTTCGTTCTGTACCCTATATCTTTAGCAAGTTTTAATATTTTTTTCTTGGTATTACATTAACTGCTGGATGATCGTTCACCCCCCTGCTAACAGTAGCCGGAAAAACATTTATCTCTTTAGCGATATTATAGATTATTATTTCTTTTTTATTATTGCTGCTTAAAACCATCTTAATTTATATCTGGTGCAACAGATTATGTAATCGATTGTAAATTATTTATTATTACGTTAATTATTACCGTGTACTACATGTAATTTTTTCATTCTACATTATTTATTCAACCCAAAACACAACAACCTTAATTTCTCCATATCCTCTAAATTATATATAACTCAAAGGGTTTATCCTCAAAAATTACTACAACTTTAAAATTTACTTTTCAATTTTATTTATAACCCATTAATCAACTGAATATTAATAAATATTTTTCTAGAAATCCCAATTTTGAAAAGAAAATATATTGAAGTTTATTAATCTTTTTTTTGCAATACCTGATTCATGACATGAAAAATTAAATAGGCTTATTTCCGCTATTATATCTTAATATTCAGCTTTTTTTAATACGTAATGAATACCCCCTATCCTGATTGCTTATAAATATCCCCAAAGCACTTATCTACCATCTATTCTAACAATTTATAAAAAATATTTTTTTTAAACTATTTGTTAAATTTTATCAAAAAAAACCACCTATTAACTTAAATATTTTAATAATACCTAAATGTTACAAAAGCTTTCAAAATTTTGAAATTTGGACTACATGAAACCGATTGCATTTTTAAATTTAATGATGATATTTACAGAGTCCTTTAAGTGCCATAATTACTATTATAAGCAGGTTATTCCGATTACATAAATAACAAGTAATTAAAGAATTAATAATAATTAGTTACAACTATTATAAATTCAAAGACAAGAAAAGAGGTGAAAAAATATATGTCAGGAGCGTGTGAGAAGATTAACAAATCAACCGATTTAAGTCTGATCAGAATTATCCAAGAGAATCCGACTTTATAAATAACAGAAAGAATAATTTATAAAAATAGAAAAGGCATTGTAACCGGAAGTAGCTCAATGAATGCAGGTAGAGTTCGTGGGTTGGGGCGACTCAGGCTCGACCAAGCATTTATATAGTGTGTGATCGAATCTAAGTTAAGTACTAACTCAATAGAGCTACTACTGGTTACTTTCTTGCTTTAAAATCCTTAAATATTAATGCTTAGACTTTTATACTACTACTAAAATCCAATTATTCACCTTAAACAAACTTTATGAATCATCTACTATTACAAAATGGGTCCGTTCCGCCGCCTTTTACCCCAAAGGGGCAGCGCTTTAAATGGGTGGTTATGTTATTCATAACCTGTTTTTCCTTAGCTTCTATGCAGGTTAATGCTCAGTCACGACAGATAACTGGCCGGGTTACTGAGAATAATACCGGATTGGCGGGTGTAAGTATATTGATTAAAGGCACTACAAATGGCGCCGTTACAGATGTTGATGGTCGTTTCTCCCTGACAGTTCCTAATAATAATACTGTATTGGTTCTGAGCTATATCGGATATCTTACAAAAGAAGTTCCGGTAGGCAACCAAACTACTCTAAATATAAGTATGGCGCCTGATACAAAAGCCTTGGAAGAAGTAGTAGTAGTGGGTTATGGAACGCAACGGGCAGAAGCTGTAACCGGCTCCGTAGCATCCATTAGCGGTGAAGTAATGCGAGAAGTGCCGGCAGGAAATATCACCCAAGCTTTGCAAGGGCGTTTGCCAGGTGTGGAGTTTGCTCAAACATCCTCCCGGCCAGGTGCCTCCATGCAAATTCGGATTCGGGGTGCACGTTCACTAACTGCCAGCAACGACCCATTGGTGGTTTTGGATGGGATCCCCTATCCCGGATCGATTAGTGATATCAACCCGAACGATATCCAGAGCATTGATATATTAAAAGATGCCTCTGCCACCGCTATTTACGGCTCCCGTGGTGCCAATGGCGTTATTCTAGTAACAACCAAAGGTGGTAAGATAGGTCAGAAACCACAAGTAACTTACAATAGTTTCTATGGTTTAAAAACCGTTTTTTCCAAATTCCCGATGATGAACGGTCAGGAATTTGCCGCTCTCCGCAAGGCTGCCGGTTTATACAATAATGCATTAGATGAATCTGACGATGTATATACCGATTGGCAGGATTTGCTTTACAAAAAAGGCGTATCTACCAGTCATGACTTAGGGGTATCTGGAGGTACCGAAAAAGGACGCTATAGTTTTAGTGGCGGCTATTTTAACGATCAGGGTGTAATTCCGACTAACCAATACAAGCGTTATACCATGCGGGGTAGCCTTGATCAGGGAATTGGCAACTACGTTCGTGTAGGTTTTACGACTAACAATAACTATAATAAGACGGAAGGTAACCAAATAGGTTTATACAATGCCTTAAGTACTTCACCCATCGCCAACCCTTATAATCCTGACGGCACCCTGAAAAGGACTGTCAGAATGCCTTTAGATGAAAATTTTGTTTTAACAAGAGATATCATAGAGAATTTAAGTGACAGATGGTTAAGCGAAACCAAAGCCTTTGCAACCTATAATACCTTCTTCGGCGAAGTTAAGATTCCTGGGGTAGAGGGTTTAAAATACCGGGCTAATCTGGGCTTAAATTACCGCCAGTCGCAGGGTGGTGGTTACACCGGAAGAGGTATAAATTCTGTTAATACGGAAACCCCTTCTACTGCATCTGTAAACAACTCGGTTACCACCGATTGGACTATCGAAAACCTATTAACCTACGATCGCACTTTTGCTCAAAAGCATAATGTGAATGTAGTAGGTTTATATTCTGCTTCTGAAACATCGTTCAACAGATCACAGATGGCGGCAAGAGATATTCCTAACGATGCTTTTCAATACTACAATCTAGGAAATGCGGCTGGCGAAATTACCGTTGCACCCGGAGAGCAACAATATACCTTAAGCGGCTTAATGTCTTATATGGGCCGGGTTATGTACTCTTACGACGACAGGTATTTGTTTAGTGCTACTGTACGTTCAGATGGATCCTCCAGACTTGCTCCTGGTCATAAATGGCATACCTATCCGGCTATTTCAGTAGGCTGGAATATCGCCCGGGAATCCTTTATGCGGAATATTCCTTTTATTGATGTGTTAAAATTACGCGCAGGTTATGGTCAGACTTCTAACCAATCTGTTCCTGCGTATGCTACCCTTGGACTTTTAGATACCCGGCCATATAACTTTGGTCCTACCAACTACCAAACCGGATTCTATGTATCTGAAATACCAAACCCTAGCTTAGGTTGGGAATTCTCCAAGACCCTTAATTTTGGTTTAGATTTCGCTTTTCTGAATCGTCGCCTGTCAGGAACGGTCGAGTATTATAACACACAAACTAACAACCTTTTATTACGGGTAGGCCTACCTGCAACATCGGGTGTTAACGCCGTTACGCAAAACGTGGGTGAAACCCAAAATAAAGGTGTAGAACTTTCGCTTAACGGGGTGATCCTGGAAAACCTTAACGGCTTGACCTGGGAAGCCGGTGTTAATATGTATGCCAACCGTAACAAAATAGTTTCCCTAGCTGGAGGACAGTTACGGGATGAAGCTAACTGGTGGTTTGTAGGCCATCCAATAAATGTAATCTTCGACTATGAAAAATTAGGTTTATGGAATGCGGGAGATCCGCACCGGAATATTCTGGAACCAACTGCCAACCCGGATGAAACATTAGGCTCAATCAGAGTAAAATATACCGGCACTTACAATGCAGATGGCACCCCAACCAGAGCTATAGGAGCTGCTGACCGGCAAATTATTAATGTAAATCCTAAATTCCAGGGCGGATTTAATACCCGTGTTTCCTTTAAAGGTTTTGATTTTAGTGCAGTTGCTGCTTTCCAAAGCGGTGGAATCGTGAACAGCACGCTTTACGGATCAGGAGGTTGGCTGAATATGTTAACTGGGCGCCGGAATAATGTTAAGGTAGATTACTGGACGCCAGAAAATACCGATGCTGCCTACCCTAGACCTGGCAAATATTTATTCAGTGAAAATCCAAAATATGGTAGCACACTGGGTTACTTTAATGCCTCTTACCTGAAGATCCGTACCCTTTCTCTTGGATATAACTTCACCAATAACAACCTAATTAAAAAGGCTGGTATTGGTAACCTGCGGCTTTATGTTACTGCCCAGAACCCATTTGTACTGTTCTCGCCTTATCATAAAGAATCAGGCATGGATCCGGAACCAAACTCCTTTGGAAACGAAAACGCGGCTGTAGCTTTGTCTCAAAACCTAAGACGCATCCTAACCTTAGGTGCCAATGCGCCAGCTACAAGAACATATCTGGTTGGCTTGAATGTAACATTTTAATTATTAGCATGATGAAAAAAAAATATAATATAAAATCTATTATAGGAACAGCCGCCCTAACTTTATTTTTAGCAGGTTGCTCCGATATTTTAGAAGAACAGCCACGAAGTATTTATGAACCTGGTTTCTTCCGGACCGAAAGAGGCGTTCAGGGAGGATTAACTTCCATGTATGCCCATTTACGCTACATATATGGGCAAGGCTACTACTATAACGCCACTCAAACGGGTACTGACGAAGCAACCTGGGGCCAGAGTGCCGACCAAAACTTTAAGGTAATGGATATGTCCGGACAGGGAGAGCTTAATTCCGCCAGTAGCCGATCCGATGTGTTGTGGGGTGCAGCCTTTTCTAACATAAATACAGCTAGCGGTATTATTGAAAATGCTGCCGCTGTAGGAGGCATTCCAGAATCGCTGATTTCTGAAGCCCGGTTCTTCCGCGCCTTCGATTATTTTGAGTTAGTACAAACCTTTGGCGGCGTACCTTTGGATTTAGGGGGCGGAGAACTTAAGTTTAATACAAAACCTGTCAGAACCTCTGTCCGCAATACGGTACCTGAAGTTTATACCAAGGCTATCTTTCCGGATTTACTTAAAGCAGTCAATGATTTACCAGCAAACCCACGGGTTATTGGCGGTGTTTCTAAAAATGTTGCCCGTCTTTATTTAGCCAAAGCTTATCTTACGTACGCCTGGTGGTTAGAAAATCCAAATAATATTCCAACTTATCCAGCAACTCCCCGGACCGATCCGGACGGCAAAAATGCGCAATATTATTTCCAGCAGGCTTATGCTGTAGCAACAGCTGCTATCGATAATCCAGGTCCGTATGGTTTACAGGCCACCTATTACGATGTTAACGTGGCTACAAACGACCGTAATAAAGAAACAATGCTGTACGCTGACCATACGGAAACTAGCCAATTTTATAATGCAAGTAGCCTCACCAGTAGTAATGGTGCTGCTCCTGAAAACTTTGCCGGTTGGTTTATGACGTGGAATTATACAGAACTTAGAAGCGGAACTACTCCAACTTGGACTAGTTCAGTAAATTCTGTTCAACGCGAAGCAGTACAAGCCTTAGGGCGCCCCTGGATCCGGATGGCACCAACCATTGGGGCAATTACCAACACCTTCGCTGACAAAACAAATGATTCCCGCTACGATGGGACTTTTACCACGGTTTATCGGGGCAATTGGAACAAAGCCGGAGTTAATAATGCAGTTTTATATAATGCCAATGGTTTACCGGTAAGTCCTGGGGGCGCTATACTCACTTTCCTGAACGAGGAACCAACCACGCCAATTACGTATCCTAACGGCGCCGGCAGAAGTAATATTGGAGCAGGAGAATTACCGGGCCGGTCAGATTTTGTTATCTCGCCGATGGGTATTAGCCGCATCGTATATCCGGGCCTTTGGAAGCTTGGCCCTTACCGGACTGATAATGGTACTGGATTAGGCCAGCCCAATGCTGCGAGCACCCGGCCGTTTTATATTGCTAAGTTCTCTGAGTTTTACTTTATAGCGGCCGAGGCAGCTGTAAAAGGGGCAGCAACCCAACCTGGAAAAAGCGCCAGAGACCTGATAAATGTTATTCGGGCTCGCGCGGGCAAATGGCGCTGGGATAACAATGGTAATATGGCCAAAGTGGCAGACAATAGTGCGGCTATGATTGCGGCCACCCCTGCAACGATAGACATCAACTATATTCTGGCAGAACGTTCGCGGGAGTATTTTGGCGAAGGTTACCGTTGGTTTGATTTGGTGCGTACGCAAAAATGGAACGAACTGGCTTCTTCTTACCAAATTGCGGGAGTTGCCAAAGGAGATCATAAGGCGGTTACGGTAAATCGTACGATTCAGCCCTTCCATTATTTGCGCCCGATTCCACTTGGACAGTTAGATGCTATGCAAATGACACCAGACGAAAAGGCGAAATTCCAAAATCCTAATTATCAATAGTCTGACTAATTTATGTTTAAATAAAAGATTGGCTGCTCCTTTTGGGGCAGCCAATCTTTTATTTTCTATTCCAAAGCTTATTTATAGACATGAAAAAAATAGCTCCAAAACTTTTTTGCTTAGCAGTGGCCTGGCTGCTTAGTGTTACTTTGTATGCGCAATCTAACTTCAGCAGTAAGTTAATTGGCCTGGGTGTAGTGGTATCTGATCTTGATCAGTCATTAGACTTTTATGTAAATGGGATAGGAATGGTTAAAACCTATAGCTTCACCATCAATGAAGATTTTTCAAAGCGGGCAGGTCTTTCAAACGGTGTTCCTGCTTCAGTAACCGTTTTAAAACTGGAAAATAGTCCGGAAGCCAATGAGTGGAAGCTAATGAGCTTTGGGGAAAAAGCAAATCACCCTAAGCAAACTTATATACAAGATGATACTGGTGTACAATACATTACTATTAATGTAAAAGCCCTTAAGTCGGTCATTGAAAGATTAAAACAAAGGAATGTATCCTTCCTTGGAAATACGCCGACCCCATTAAACCAGAAATCACACTTACTCCTGATTCAGGATCCGGATGGAACATTTATAGAGTTAATTGGGCCATTGGAATAATTCAAGTAAGTAACAGTATCAAAAACATTTGGAGTAATCAATATTACAATAATATTTTCTATGCAATCTAAGTACCGAACAGATACATAGACTTTGATTACCTGATAAAAAGTAATTGTAACACTAGATTTAAATAGGCGCTGATATAATTAAAACTCAAAAAGGAATAAACTGATAAAATATAAATAGAATAATTACTTAGTTTAAATATATTTATGGTACCAACAGTGAAATCTGCTTTTTTCAATAAACGGGCCGCCGGGATTTTGTTTTGGCTTTTATGCCTAAGCATTCATGGGCATAGCCAACCAGCACAGGCCACCAATAAGCGAATTTTAGAAAAGGTAAATACAGAATTATCAAATGATCCTTTTCCTGCATCCTCTTTTCTAACAACAGAAAAAAAGCAAGGCAAATTTACATTAATTGAAAATGGCAAACCCAGTAACATTTTGGTAAGTCAATCAGACTTTCCGGGTGTACTAAAAGTTGCTGGTTTGTTTCAGAAGGACTTAAGCCTGGTGTCAGGTCAGGAAGCTCAGTTAACAGTTAGTGATAATTCAAAAGCAAAAAATTTAATTATAGTTGGCACCTTAGGTAAAAGCAAATTAATCGATCAGCTGGTACAGCAAGGTAAAATTGATGCGGCTAAGCTGAAAGGTAAATGGGAGCAGTTTTCTATTGTTCCGGTAAGCAAACCAATGGCGGGTGTAGAAAATGCCTTGGTGATAGTTGGTAGTGACAAGCGGGGCACCATTTTCGGCATGTTCGAGCTATCCGGAAAAATGGGCGTTTCGCCCTGGTATTGGTGGGCCGATGTACCGGTAAAAGTCCGGAAGAATATTTTCGTAAAGCCAGGAACCTACACCATTGGAGAGCCAAAGGTAAAATATCGGGGAATCTTTATTAATGATGAAGCACCAGCGCTAAGGTATTGGGCACAGGAAAAGTTCGGTGGTTTCAATCATAAATTTTACGACAAAGTTTATGAATTACTCCTGCGGAACAAAGCTAATTATTTATGGCCAGCCATGTGGCTTCCTGTTGCATTTGCAGCTGATGATCCTGAAAATGCACGTCTTGCAGATGAGTATGGCATTGTGATATCCACTAGCCACCACGAGCCCATGATGCGTGCTCATCATGAATGGCAACGCTTCAATGGGGGAGCATGGAATTATAAAACCAACAAAGCAAAACTACAGGAATTTTGGCGCGGAGGAATAGAGCGTATGGGTAATTACGAAAGCGTAGTTACCATGGGTATGCGCGGTGATGGTGATGAGGGTATGTCAGAAGAAACTGCTGTGGATCTTTTGCAAACTATTATTAAAGATCAGCGTGAAATCCTCGCCGATGTAACCGGGAAACCTGCAAAAGAAACTCCCCAGGTTTGGGCAATCTATAAAGAAGTGCAGGATTATTACGACAAAGGTATGCGGGTAGATGATGATATTACCATTCTTTTCAGTGATGACAACTGGGGGAATTTACGCTACCTGCCTAAGAAGGAAGATCTTCGCCGCCCGGGTGGGTACGGTATGTACTATCACTTTGATTATGTAGGAGCGCCTGTATCGTTCCGTTGGCTCAATGTCACCCAGATTGAACGTGTGTGGGAACAGATGGACCTTACATATGAGGCTGGAGTAAAAAACCTTTGGATAGCCAATGTGGGAGATATCAAACCTATGGAATTGCCAACTAGCTTCTTTCTCGATATGGCCTGGAACCCGGAAGCCATTAATGCAGATGATTTGCCAAACTATTATGTAAACTGGGCAAAGCAGCAATTTGGAAATGGCCATGCAGAGGAGATTGCAAAAATACTGTCCCTCTATACAAAGTATAATGCGCGGCGTATACCGGAAATGCTAAAGCCCGATACCTATAGCCTTAAAAACTACCGTGAAGCTGATAGAATAGTGGAAGAATACAGGCAGTTGCTCCACAGAAGCAAATCTATTTATAACCAACTACCCCAAAGCCAAAAATCAGCCTTCTATCAGTTGGTGCTTTCTCCGGTAGAGATGAGCAACAATATAAACGAAATGTATGTTGCGGCTGGCAAGAATAAGTTATATGCCGAAGAAGGTAGAGCTTCGGCGAACATGTATGCAGAAAAAGTGAAAGAGTTGTTTGCCAAAGATGCTGAGCTTACGCGTCAATTTCATGAAAACCTGGTAGATGGCAAATGGAATCACATGATGTCGCAAACGCATATCGGGTATACCAGTTGGAACCACCCACGTGCAAATGTGATGCCTGCCGTTTCGTATATTAATACTGCTAGTTTACCGCAACTTGGCTATAGTATTGAATATGGCCCAAATCCTGCATGGGGCGGTTTTAGTGTGGAAAGCGATCCTCTTTTTAGCCAGGGCTTTACAGCCTTTGACCCATACAATCAGCAAAGCTTTTATGTGGACATTTTTAATATGGGTGAAGGAATTTTAAACTATTCCATTGAAGCTAAAAACGATTGGATAAAACTATCAAAGCGTGAAGGGAAGGTGCAATATGATGAAAAAATATTCGTCAGCATCGATTGGGACAAAGCACCAAAGGAGAATGTATCCGGAGAGATTATAATAAAGGGGGCTGGTAAAGCGTATGCCGTCAAGGTTCCTGTTCGGAATAATCTTCCCAAAGCATCTGGGTTTGTAGAAAATAATGGAGTTGTTTCCATGGAGGCTGCCAATTATACGAATAAAATAGATTCTAAGGATATTCATTGGACGATCGTGCCAAACCTTGGTCGAACGCATTCTTCAGTAATTGTTGAACCGGTAAATGTTCCAAGACAAAAACTTCAAAAGGGATCGCCAAGATTAGAATATGAGTTTACAGTTTTTGATGCTGGAGAAATCACAGTCGAGGCTTACTTGTCGCCAACACAGGATTTTAAAAAACAAGATGGTCTGCAATACGCCATCTCAATCAATGATGAGGAACCTCAGATTATCAATATGAATGGAGGCGAAACTAAGCCTGATTATGAATATGCAGCCTGGTGGACAAAGTCTGTGGCCGATCATATCAAGACAAGAAAATCGAAGCACAAAATTGACAAGCCAGGCAAACAAACACTAAAGATATGGATGATAGATTCTGGTGTGGTATTTCAGAAATTTGTAATTGATGCCGGTGGTGTGAAAGCAAGTTACCTGGGGCCTCCTGAAAGCAAATTTATTTCTGAGAGAAAAGCTAAGAAGTAGTTTAAATCAACTTTTCCTGCTCCTCTGAAATATCTATAGTACCAGTAACCTGAAATGGTAATCATTGACAATTTCAATCAAAATGAAGTTCTTTGTCAAAGAGTTGTATCTTAGGATTAAGGTGGTAATGACTTATGATATAAAATCTATAGATAGATCTGAAAGAAGAAAAATAAAAGCTGCATCTGCGCCATTTGCCAACCTCTATTTGGCAGAAAGGTTTCAGAATTTTGATGTTTGCACGCTTTGGGTATAGCTTTAGGCTATAATAAAAAATCTTACGATGAACCTACTTTTATTAAGTATATATGGCAAGGAATGAGTTTTGTAGCCAGCCAGGTTAAGCCTTTAGACTAATAGACTTTAACTAAGCATATGCTACTACCAGAGATAAACCTTTAATCTAATTATCACTTTATCTTTACCAGAATAAATACTACCAAATTTTAAAACCCAAATATTAAATGTTTTCAATTAAAGACAAAGTTATTGTAGTAACCGGCGGCACGGGCATATTAGGCGGTGCCTTTAATATTGCCATTGCCGAAGCTGGTGGAAAGGTAGTAATTCTTGGCCGGAATGAAGAAATTGGGGAAGAACGTGCTAAACAGATTCAAGATACTGGTGGGGAAGCCATTTTTATTCAGGCCGATGTTTTAAATGAAGCAGAATTGCAGGCTGCCAGCCAAAAAATCATGGATACCTATGGCCGCATAGATGCTTTGGTAAATGCGGCAGGTGGGAACGTGGCAGAAGCGGTAATAATGCCGGATCAGGATATTTTTAATATTAATATCGAAGCTCTTAAGAAGGCATTTGACTTAAACCTGTACGGTACTATTTTACCCACTACCATTTTTGGCAGGCATATGACTGAAAACGGTGGTACTATTATCAACATTTCTTCAATGGCCGCCCAATCGGCTATTACCCGGGTGCTAGGTTATTCAATAGCAAAAGCGGCTATCGACAATTTCACCCGTTGGATGGCGGTGGAATTGGCCAATCGATATGGTGATAAAATACGAATGAATGCTATTGCCCCTGGCTTTTTTGTAACCAACCAAAACCGGCACTTATTAACTACCCCGGAAGGCGGCTACACTGCCAGAGGCGAAGCCGTAATCAGAAACACACCTTATAAGCGGTTTGGTGAGCCGGAAGAACTGAATGGTGCCCTTATCTGGCTGTTAAGCGATGC
The DNA here is from genome assembly GCF_000473365.1 of Adhaeribacter aquaticus DSM 16391. Lineage (GTDB taxonomy): Bacteria > Bacteroidota > Bacteroidia > Cytophagales > Hymenobacteraceae > Adhaeribacter > Adhaeribacter aquaticus. The sequence goes on along the minus strand of NZ_KI421517.1, from coordinate 3,257,704 downwards.
TTCAAAATTTGTAAGCGGCGAAGTAATTTGTGTAGATGGAGGCTTCCATATTTTTTCAGGTGTATAAAATAAGATAAACGATGAAATTAAGAGAAACATGGCGTTGGTTTGGCCCAAATGATCCGGTTACGCTACAGGATGTAAAACAAACTGGTGCGGAAGGCATTGTAAGTGCCCTGCACCACATTCCGCACGGCGAAGTTTGGACGGTAGAAGAAATAACCAAACGCAAAAACGAAATAGAAGCCTATGGTTTAACCTGGGATGTGGTAGAAAGTGTAACCATTCATGAGTCTATTAAAACCCGCACCGGCAATTACCAGCACTATATTGATTTATATAAGCAGTCTATCCGGAACATTGCAGCTTGCGGCATAAAAATAGTTACCTACAACTTTATGCCCGTTAACGACTGGACGCGCACCGATCTGGATTTGGTAATGCCCGATGGTTCTAAAGCTCTTTACTTCAACTGGTTTGATCTGGCGGTTTTTGATATTCATATTCTGAAAAGACTAAATGTTGAGCAAGATTATAGCCCGTTTGTTTTGGCAGAAGCCGAAAAGCGGTTTAAACAATACTCTCAAGAACAGTTAGACTACATCGTAAATATTGTCATGTTTGGCATACCCGGCGAGAAAAAACAAACGCTGGAGCAAATGCGCGAAAAACTGGAATGGTACCGGGATATTGACCGGACTGCCTTGCGTGAAAACCTAAAATATTTTCTTCAGGAAATAGCTCCGGTGGCCGATGAGGTGGGTGTTAAACTAGCTATTCACCCGGATGATCCTCCTTTCAATATTTTAGGACTACCTCGTATTGTAAGTACCGCAGAAGATTTCCGTTATATTCTTTCTGCTGTACCTAATAAGAGCAATGGGGTATGTTTCTGTACTGGTTCATTAGGAGCTGGACCACAAAACAACTTACCCGAAATAGCCAAAGAAATTGGTGACCGAATTCATTTTGTACACTTACGTAACGTAAAAAAAGATGAGCACGGCAACTTCTTTGAAGACGATCATTTAGGCGGTGACGTGGATATGTACGCTGTTATGAAAGAAATTCTAACGGTTCAGCAAACGGTAGACACTCCCATTCCTTTCCGTCCGGATCATGGTCATCAAATGATGGATGATTTAAACAAAGTTACCAATCCGGGTTATTCCTGCATTGGCCGGATGCGGGGCTTAGCGGAATTGCGCGGGTTACAATTAGGCATCTGCCGTTCCGAAGGCTGGTAAGCAAATCTTAACAATATGTTTTTGTGGCGGCAAATGGTTAGGGGACATTAATAAATAAGAATAGGTAAGCTTTCGTAGACGATTATTTATAAAACAATCTAAGTTGCCTGTCAACTGAATTTTTAAATAATCATGAGAAAAGTCTTCCTTATGTAAATTACCCTAACCATTTGCTCCCTAAGGCCATTTAAAATATAAACCTGTCAATATTTTCCATAAATCTGGCTGACCTCCCCCCTTCAGCGATTCTATCACTTCCTTTCAAATTGCCTTCTTTATAAAAATTTAACATTTTTTCGGAATTTTTAGCCTGTTCCAAGCCTATTAAAATTTTGCTAATTTTTCAGCCACAACTACTAAAAGTTTTATAAGAAAATTGGCTTTCCTCTATCAAAATCTTTCTCGTTTATGGTTTATTTAATCGGTTTCTTTTACAATATTTTTAAAAAGACGAAACATATTGTAAATTTAACAGTTAGAAACAGAAAAGGTTAATCATCTCTCACCTAAAATTTTAAGTGTTTATGAGACCATTAAATTTACACCCACTTTTAATTTATTTGCTGACTCTTACTCCAGAAGACAGCTCTTAAATTTTTAAATCAATTTTTGGACACTTTCACTTATATGCTCTACTGGCATAAGCGTCTTCTTTTTTAGGCCTAACTCTTTGTTGGTGTATTCAACCATTACTTGGATAAAATGAATGGAATATTAAATCTATTTCTAATCAGGATGCAGCTAATAAAATATTTATGCAGGTACCAATACATGGTCAGGACTAAGTTAATTTTTCTGATAACCTGCTAAAGCCAGGGATATATATCAACATGCGGGGCGATACGGCCCTAGTTTGCTAAATATTCAATAATATCCTTTTCTTTCTCCAAAGCCTTATAAGACTTCAATTACTAGGTCTTTATTGAAAATATATTTCTAACAACTAATTATTTTATGCCTATGAGATAAAAAATAGTTCAATACTAAAAAAGAACTACTCAGGTATTTTAGCTTGGTAGCTTCTCCCCTTTTCAATCCAATATCTACCACTATAGTTAATAAATGTATGAAAAGAAACTTTTACCTAATTCTGTTCCTGTTTTTTTTAGGAGGTTACACAGCAAATGCTCAAAACCTTATTTCCAACGGCAGCTTTGAGAGTGACTTCTCGGGCTGGAATAATTTAGCCGGAGACGGCGCACAGGCAACCTTTTCCTTAGAAACAGCTGACAAAGTAGATGGCAATAAAGCAATGAAGGTGGAGGTAACAACTGCCGGAGCTAATCCCTGGAGCATTCAAAATATTAGTAATGCCTGGAGCTCCGAAACAGGTAAAACCTACACCCTTTCTTTCTACGCTAAAGCCGCTGCCAATGGCACCAGCTTACGGGTAGTACAGCAAACCCAAACCTACGCACAACAAGAGTTTATTTTAACCACAAGTTGGCAAAAATATGAATGGACCTTTACCGCTCAGGAGGCTGGTCTGCAGTTGCGCTTTAACTTCCTCCAAGCTGGTACTTATTATATTGACAACATCAATATTCCGGGCCTGACACCACCCGCCCAATTGCCCAATCTAATTACCAATGGCAGCTTTGAGAACAATTTTACTGGCTGGACCAATCTGGTAGGAAGCGGGGCTAACGCAACTTTTTCACTGGAAACAACCGATACAAATGATGGCAGCAAAGCCATGAAAGTTGAAGTAATAAAACCAGGTAGTAATTCTTGGGATGTACAAAGTATTGGGAGCGCCTGGAAATCGGAAACTGGCAAACAATATACCCTAACCTTTTATACCAAAACAGCAACCGTAGGTAGCTCATTTAAGGTAATCCAGCAAATAGGTGGTTCTTATGCTGAAAGAATAATTACCCCTACTAGTTCCTGGCAAAAATATGAATGGATCTTTACAGCAGGGGCAGATGGTTTGCAACTTAAATTCCACTTCCCTAACGCCGGCATTTTCTTTATTGATAACATAAATATTCCTGCTCCAGTAGTAAATCTGATTCCTAATGGTGGCTTCGAAAACGATTTTACCAGCTGGACACATCACGCCAATCCGGGTGCGGCAACATTCTCCATAGAAACTGCTGATAAAGCAGAAGGCAATAAAGCCATGAAAGCCGAGGTAATTACACCAGGGCCAAACCCTTGGAGTGTTCAAAGCATAAACAGTGCCTGGCTGTCGAAAACCGGCCAGCAATATACCTTGAGTTTTTATGCCAAAGCAGCTACAGCTGGTAGTTCATTTAAAGTTATTCAGCAAAAAACCACTTATGCCGAACAGGTAATAAACCTAACTACCTCCTGGCAAAAATACGAGTGGGTTTTCGTGGCCCAGGAAGATGGACTGGAACTAAAATTCCATTTTCCTACAGCCGGCACTTTTTATATAGATAATATTTACATTCCTTCAACTGGCAGCAGCGCCGAACCCGCACCAGAACCTTACACGCCAACCGGCCCACCCATTGCTACCGGGAAACCAAAATTTTTAGGTGGAGTTTACAGCCAGTCTCAGGTTCCTAATTTTAATAATTATTGGAGCCAAGTAGTACCAGAAAATGCTGGGAAATGGGGTGCCGTGGAAGCAACCCGGGATGTAATGAACTGGACGGAACTGGACGCCTCTTATAAACTTGCTAAAGATAACGGCTATCCCTTCCGCTTCCACGTGTTAATCTGGGGAAATCAGCAACCCGCCTGGATTGAAAACCTTCCTCCTGCAGAACAACTGGAAGAAATAAAAGAATGGTATGCGGCCATAGCCCAACGTTACCCCGACATTGATTTTATTGAAGTGGTGAACGAACCGACTCACGATCCGCCTTTAAAACTTAATGCTAACGACCAGGGCAGCGGTAACTACATAGAAGCATTGGGTGGCAATGGCGAAACTGGTTGGGATTGGGTACTTAACTCTTTCCGTTTAGCTAAACAGTATTTCCCGAACACTAAACTGATGCTTAACGACTATAGTGTGGAAAATACAGTTGTTGGCGCCCAGCGTTACTTACATATTGTTGACCTGCTAAAACAAGAAAACCTAATCGATATCATTGGTATTCAGGGTCATGCTTTTTCCACACAGGGAGCCTCTACGGCTACATTAACCTCTATTATGGATATGTATGCAGCCCGTAATTTACCAGTAATGATTACTGAGCTAGATATTGATGGCTTAACCGATCAAATACAGCTAAATGAGTACAAGCGGGTATTCCCAATTTACTGGGAGCATCCTTCTGTAATGGGTATAACCTTATGGGGCTATCGTCCGGGCCACTGGCGAACAAACCAGGGAGCTTACCTGGCGCATGCCAATGGTGCAGAACGCACAGCATTAAAGTGGTTACGGGAATATGTACAAAGCGGCAACAATGTTAATACTCCTGTAATAACACCAAACCAAGTACTGCAGGTAAGTGAAGCCGCTATAAACGGGGCCGAAGTTGGAACTGTTAAAGCAACGGATGCCGATGCAAACACCACGTTTAACGGCTGGAAAATTGTAGGCGGAACAGGAGCCTCTATTTTTACGATTAATGCCAGCACGGGAACAGTAAAATTAAGTACTAATCCAGGTTTCGATTTCGAACAAAATCCTGCTAGCTACACCCTTGTTGTAACTGTACATGATGGTTTTACAACCAGTACTCCCAAAACAGTAACGGTAAAGGTTGGTAATGCTAACGACAATCCTCCGGTTATTACAGCCGCTATGAGTTTTTCGATTGATGGAGGCTCCTGCAACGTGTTAGGCAAAGCAACTGCTACGGATGCCGATGATACCAACGAACCAGAATTTACTACCTTCCAAAACTGGCAAATTACCGGGGGAAATGGAGCTAATATTTTTGCTATCAATGGTACCACTGGTCAAATTTCGATTGCTAATCCGGCTCTGCTAAACTTTAGCAACAAAACTTATAACCTATTACTTACCGTTAGTGATGGAGCTAACTCTAGTACTGCGGCAGAAGTAAATATTACCATTGCTGATAGGCTTTTTGTGTGCCATAAAGGAAATGTTATCCAGGTATCTAAACATGCTGTACCAGCTCTTTTAAGTCAGGGCGATTGCCTTGGCCAATGTGCTGGCAATACTAATAATAATGCCCGTATGGCCTCACCTGCTGCAGCGGAACCAAATCAGCTGCGAATTTACCCTAACCCGGCGAAAGGTGCTGTTACCATTGATTTAGGTGTAAATGAAGATCATATACAATCAGTAGCCGTACAGGATGCTGCCGGACGTTTGGTGATGCAATTACAAGTTAGTAGAGCTCAAACTTTGGTTATCCCTGGAAATCAATTAAAACCAGGTATCTATCTTTTCAGAATGCAGGGCGATAAAGTAATTAATCGTAAGGTCATTATTGAATAATAAACCTGTAAACGAGCAACAGTGGTCTTTATATGAAACCACTGTTGCTCGTTTTTATTTTTATCTTACTATAATTTAAACCCAGAGAACCATCCCTTCCTAATTACCATAGCCATCTAATGCTACCTGATTAATTTAAGTTATCTCCCTGCTTTTCCCTCCTTTCACAGAAGGTCAAATTTAGCTAATTAAACAGTTTACAGTTAAGTATTTACCTCTCATCGGTTTTATTGTAGAGGCTAATTCCTTTATCAGACAACCCTGGCTTTTTCCTAAAAATATGGTTTTTATAAGATAGAGCCACCACCTCTATGATATGCTTACTTGTTTTTGATTGATAAACTATTATGGTTAGAACTTGGGTTATTGTAAATATAACGCTTACCAGCCATATTATAATCGTTTGTTTAATCGGTTAAGTAAAATCCTTTTCAAAAATGAAAAATTGAGCCTGTATTTAATTAATTTACACTTATTTAAAAAATTCTTTGTTTTTATAGGATAATATTACTACATTTTGATATCCTAAAACTTTAACATTTCGTATACTGTTGCATGACCATCCAGGAATTTAACAAACAGCATCCTTCTGCCATGTTAGAGTATAACATTGGTTTTAATCCTTTGACCCATAAAAAACAAATAAGTGGGTCTTATATTAAGGATAATGAAAAACATAAAATCGAGATTGATTTGCGGGAAGATCTATCGAGCGAATTTATAGACTTCTTGGAAAACAAATTATTAAACACGGTTCACCGTTCGTTCCTATAAGTTTAATAACCACACTTTAAATTTTACTTTTATATGATTAATAAAACACCTGTTTTAGTTTTACAAATTAATGACACCTATACAACTAAATTTATTCCTACTACTTTAGTAGAAGAATTTAATCATCTTTTTTTATCTGCTCGCTCCAGTGGCCAGAAAGGCATTTATGAGCACGAATACGAGAAATGGATTCTTACTAAAGAAGGATAATTTTTTATTTATAACAGTAAGGTAAACTATTACTTCTCGCTAACCCTTCCTTTTGTAGTTTACCTTTTTTCTAACTTTTTTACTCCCATTGCGAGTCCTTTTCCCAAAAGTAGTTTCCTCAATATTATATTTCGGCTTCGGCCAACTAAACCTGCTAATTTATCCGTATTTATTTATTCAGATGTAGCATTCTGCTTGTCACCTCCTCTGCCTTAAAAAAGGCAAATTAAATTTTATTTAATTTTTGTCATTTTTACAATTACAGGTTAGCTTTACTCAAGTTACATTAGATCAATTAAATAAACCCGGAATGACAAAATAATACCTCTCTGTTTCTATTTACTTTTTTCACCACAAATAAATTACCTATGTTTAACTTAACTACCCGGAGTAGTTTAAAGGAGCAATTCTTTAGGCTAAGTACTCCTTCCTTTCACAAAATTACCCATCAGCTAAAAGCAGTTTTAGTAGCTTTTGTGCTTGTGGGCTTCACCGTAAATGGGCAGTTGGCTATTGCTCAATCTAAAAAAATTATATTTTTGGCGGGTCCCAAAGATCATGGTGCTCCTGGCCGGCACGAATATGAAAAAGATTTACGATTGTTAGCCCAATGCCTGGAAACATCTACTAACTTAAAAGGGGTTACCACCAAAGTAATTGTAGGCAAAGCTCCCAAAGATATAAATGAATTGAAAGATGCGGCGGCTATTGTAATTTTAAGTAGCTCCGACCGCGATACCCGCGAAACCCATCCTCTTTTCCCTCCGCAGCCATCTACCGATGGGAGGTCTTACGACGCTGAAACACAGGCTTACCTGAACGACCTGGACAAACTGGTAAAAACAGGTGTAGGCGTAGTCGTTTTTCATTATGCTAATTGGGTGGAACACTGGAAAGCCCGGGGTTTATTTTTAGACTGGACGGGTGGCTTGTGGGTACAAATGGCTTCCCGCAACCCCAATGATGACTGGACAATTACCTTAAAAAACGAAAGTCACCCGGTATTACGTGGGGTTAAACCGTGGACATATAAAGACGAAATCTTTTGTCGGTTTTTCCTGCCTAACGATCCAAAACGAACGGACCTTTTATTGGGGACTCCCGCCAAATCACCGGTTGGGCAACAGGTAGCGGCTTGGGCTTACCAGCGCGAAGATGGTGGCCGGGGATTTGTTATGGGAGGTGTTGATTACCACTCCAATATGCAAATTGAAGATTACCGGCGTTTTTTATTAAATGGCATTGCCTGGGCAGCGAAACTGGAAGTACCCGCAAAAGGGATACAATCCACCATTCCCAAGGCTCAATAACCTCCTGATCTTAAAACATCCTTTCTGTAAAATATAAGGTTTAATAAATCCACCCTTACTTTTTACCAACTTAGCCATGCTACTTGCTAAAGTAGCAGATGGCGAATTTTTAAAATAGTAAAAACAAATTACACCAAACACACAATAGGAATGTTTTTTAACAATTGTAATATAAAAAAAATCACCAAAGGTGGCTTTTCTGTCAACATCCAACTGACGCTTCTATTAGCGTTAAGTTTAGGTTGCAGCAAAACAACCAAACAAAGCCTTATCGGCGAAACTAATTCCAGCGGCAACAATCAGCATAAAACCTGGAAAGATTATGGCGGCGGCCCCGATCAGTCAAAATATGTACTTCAGAAAGAGATAAATAAATCAAATGTAAACCAACTTAAGGTAGCATGGTTTTACCCTACCGGCGATAAAAGCCAATACCAGTTTAATCCCATTATAGTAGATAATGTGATGTTTGTACTGGCCAAGAACAATTCATTGGTAGCTCTTAATGCCACTACCGGCGAAGAAATTTGGATTCATGCTAATTTGCAAGGTATATCGCGACGCGGGTTAAACTACTGGGAAAGCAAGGACAGAAAAGACCGGAGACTGTTATTTATGATGAATAACAACCTGCAGGCCATTGATGCGCAAACCGGAAAGTCCATACTGACTTTTGGAAATAATGGCATAGTAGATTTGCGGGAAGGTTTAGGGCGGGACCCGAAAACGATTTCCCGGGCACAATCAAGTGGTCCGGGTCGTATTTATGAAAACCTGATTATGTTAGGCTCAGCCACCGGCGAAGATTACTTCTCCACTCCTGGCCACTTACGGGCATTTGATGTGGAAACGGGTAAATTAGTTTGGACTTTTCATACCATTCCGCAACCCGGAGAGTATGGCTACGAAACCTGGCCTAAAGATGCCTATAAATATATAGGCGGAGCTAATACCTGGGGCGAAATCTCTTTGGACGAAAAACGGGGTATTGCTTATTTCCCGGTGGGCTCACCTACCTACGACTATTACGGCGCCGACCGGATTGGAAGTAATTTGTATGGCACCAGCTTAGTAGCTTTAGATGCCCGTACAGGAAAACGGATCTGGCATTTTCAGTTAGTACACCACGATATCTGGGATTATGATCCTACGGCTGCCCCCCAATTAATTACCTTAAACCATAAAGGCAAAAAGATTGATGCGGTAGCTCAGGCCACCAAACATGGCTACCTTTTTGTTTTTAACCGAGAAACTGGCGAGCCACTCTGGCCCGTTGAAGAACGCCCGGTACCACCAAGTGATGTACCGGGAGAGAAAGCCTGGCCTACCCAGCCTTTCCCAACAGGGTTACCTACTTTCTTACGGCAAAAAATGACTGTGGAAGATTTATCACCGTATTTTTTAACCTCAGCAGAAAGAGAAACCTGGACGAAACGAATACAAGCCGCTAAAACCGGCTTATTTACGCCACCATCGCTTAATTACGAAACCATAGCCGTACCAGGAGCCGTAGGGGGCGCCAATTGGGGCAATACCGCTGCTAATCCGGAGAAAGGTATGGTTTATATCTTGGCCCAGGATTTTCCTTCGTTTTACAAACTGGAGAAACGCACTGCTTCGCCCGGACCAATGGCAGCTGCCAATAATGCTTTACTACAAAAAGGCCAAACCCATTATACTCAAAACTGCCAGGCCTGCCATGGTGCCGACCGGCAAGGCTTAAACGGGCCGCCTTTAGTAAATGTGGGTAATAAATTTAACTTCGAAAACTTTCAGCAGGTGGTTGTTTCGGGCCGCGGGCAAATGCCCGCCTTCCAGCACATAGACGAGGGATCTTTACGTGAAATTTACCGATTCCTGGGAGGTAACCTGGGTAATCCGGCGGGGGGCGGCGCACCCGGTGGTTTGGGCCTAAATGCAGGTTCAGTTACTTTACCAAGTGGCCCAGTGGTAGCCTCGGGCGGGGCGCCAGGCGGACAAGCATTAAAACGAGCAGTGGACCCGTTAAAGGCCTACCCGGAAGGAGTAGATGCACCTAAAGACAAATACTTTACCAATTACGGATTAGGCTTTCCGCACATCATGATGCCGCCCTGGTCTTCTATAGTGGCTTATGATTTGAACAAAGGCATAATTAAATGGAAGAAACCATTAGGCCAGGATTTATTAGCCACGCAGGCAGGTGCAAAAAATACAGGCGTTCCCCGTGGTTCGCAACGCAGTGGCATGATTGTAACTTCTAACGGCATTATTTTCTCTACTGCGAAGGATGGTAAAATTTATGCCTTTGATGCCGATAATGGGGAAACCTTATGGACGGGAGAATTACCTACCGGTACCGAAGGCTTACCTTCCATGTATGAAGTAAACGGCAAACATTATTTAGTGGTAAATGCCTCTACTCCGCTTACCTGGGGACCCAAATCCCGTGAAAGTGGCATTGGGGCCGAAGGCCCGCAGCCACAGGGCGGTTATGTAGTATTTGCCTTACCCAATAATTAAAATCAATAACCTAGCTTCCACTGTTGGATTATTACCTTCCAGCAGCGGAATAACTTGTTTACGAATGAAAAGAAGAGAATTTATTTTTAAATCATCGGGTCTGGTTTTATCTGCCTGGGTAGCACCATCCTTAAGTATGGCTTTCCAGAATAAAAACAAAATGGATCGGATTGCCATGGGTACTGTATTATTTCGGTACCGCTTCAAACAAACCAAACCGGCAGAACTCACAACCATCAAAAATGAATTAACACTTTTGGATGTGCCCTCTTTTTACCGCGACCGGTTTGGTATAAATAAGGTGGAGTTCTGGAGTACCCATTTTGAATCGTTGGAGCAACCATACTTGGATAAATTAAAAGGCAAACTTACCGGTTCCCGTTCCAAGCTGATTAATGTACAAGTAGATACCGCTTATAACTTAGCCAGCACCAATGAAGACGAACGGTTAAGAAGCATCGACCATGTAAAAAAATGGATGGATGCGGTAGCTTTTCTAGGTTCTCCTTGTATCCGGATTAACCCCGGCAATAGTGGATCGGTAGAGAAAAGCATCCAGTCTTTAAAAGAGGTTAATAAATATGCTATGAGTAAAAAACTGGTGCTCTTAAACGAAAACCATTTTGGCATTGAAATGAACCCCGATGTGCACCTACGGATCAGGCAGGAAGCCGGACCAAAGAATATTTATACCTTACCCGACTTTGGCAACTACCCGCACGATACTATGTACCAATCATTAGAGAAAATAATGCCCCATGCTTATCTGATTTCTGCCAAGGCTGATGAGTTTAATGCCAATATGGAACATGTTTCTTATGACTTTGACCGCTGTGTACAAATGGCCGAAAAACATGGTTTTAAAGGTATCTATTCCGTTGAGCAATGGAATCGAAACTTTCAGGATATAGACTATGAAAAAGTAGGCGACTGGCTAATTGAACATGTAAAACGTAATATTAAAGCATAGAATTCAAACTATAACAACAGCGCCTCTTCCGGTAAAAGAGGCGCTGTTGTTCCTTACTTGGTAGCTCACCTAAAGTAGAATCAATACTTTATCAAGTAAAGGAATATTCTTTTATATAACATTTCAATAGTTTTTTATAAATAAGCTAAGTTAGACCTATTGATTTTAAACCATTAATGCTTATATTAGAGAAAGTTATTATAATATTCTATGACAGAGACAACTAATAACCCAAAATTGAGTGATGGCTCTAATCAAATTACGCCCTCTGTTGACAATCAATTGGAAGGAGCAATTCAGGGAGAAAATTTAATATTAGATTTTTCAAAAATAGAAAATCTAAGTAGCTCAGACCTGAGTTTGCTTTTAAAGCATCAAAACAATAACAAGAAAATAATTATTCTTAACCCTAACCAAAAAATATTAAGGGTACTTGAAATTTTAGGTTTTGAGCAATTATTAAATGTTGAAATAAAAACCTGAGCTAAATTCTACCTTTCGTACCTTGCCCCTGGCACCTTTTTCCTCCTCCAAAAGTCCCCTGGCAGATTTCCATCTTTAAGTAAACCTGTTTCTATAAATTCTCTAGTTATTAATTAAACAACTTCATTTTAAAGCTTTATACTATTTCTACAAGATTCTTTTGCAGAAAATCCTTAACCAAAACAGGACGTCTTAGTTATACTTAACAGCAATTTTTTTCACCTCCAGCCATGCATGACCTAATGTTTTGAATTTTAATAAGCTAAAAACCAAGCAACCAAAACATTTTAAGACGCACCTAAGAGCAACTAATGACATAAATCAGGAGTCAAAGTAATTAACGAACAGTATCAATAACTTGTACCTGTGGCGTAATAGCATAATAAAACAAGGTTTAGGGACACAAGTAACATATTACCTGTTTTTATCATGCCTTCTGTAATACCGTGCTTAAATCCAATTTTTACAATTGCATTTTTTAAAATTACATGAAAACAGAACCTCTTGTAGGTGCTACCCTTAGTGATATTGTTTTACCTCCCGCTGTACCCCTAATTTTTTATAAAGAAGAACGACGTCCAACTAACTTACCCTTCTCTATTTAAAAAATAATAGGTTCTTTTCGGCAGAAATAAAAACCGTCAGAAAGTGAGGATATTAATTTTATTTCTAGCTATTAAGACAGTTTTTTATATAACTTACCAGCCATATCAGGATTTGGTTAGCAAGATGGCCTAGAAATATTGAACCTAGAAAGGAAAAAGGTAACTACACTATTCTTTACAATCCATCAAATCCTGGATTAGGAATCAATTTAAAATAAGCTGAAGAGCAAATTATTTGATTATACTTATACTTTCATAGTAAATCCGGAAGCAAAAGGCCAAGTTTATAAACAGATAGTAGAGTAAAGGATTAAGTGGCAACAGTACAATTATAACTGAATAAAATAAAGGAGCAACCTTAAAATTGCATTATAGAAAGTTTACCGGAAGGGAAGATTATGCTTAATAAAGTTTTACTTATTGACGATGATGAAATTACCCATGTTATATGCACCTTCATTTTAAAAAAATGTGCTTTTGCAGATGAAATTAAGGTTTTAGATGATGGGCAAAAGGGTATCGGGTATTATGATAACTGGATGGAAAATTACCAGAAAGGCCAAATAGAAAAACTTCCTGATTTAATATTCCTGGACCTGGACATGCCTGTTATGAATGGTTGGGACTTTCTGGAAATGTTTTCCCAACAATTTGCTTCACTAATTCCTCAAACCAAAGTGGTAATACTTTCCTCTTCTATTGATCCGGAAGATTATAACCGGGCTAAGCTTTATAACTTTGTGATTGATTTTATTGGAAAACCTTTAACGGAAGAAACTTTATCAAAATTAAAAGTAAATACGAGGTTGCAAACCTCCTTTTAAAAGGTTGATTTTCCATTAATAATTAATAGCCCAATCTTTAACTTTACTAAACCTATCAAATCCTTCAGAAATTTTCTTCACCTACAGGTGTTTATTTTCTTGATTCTAACTATTTTCAATACAAATAACAATTATGTTTGTCGCTTAATTTAAAATAGATGGAAGATCAAATAATTTCTGAAATCATTCTGGAACAAGTTTTTGAAAATGATTTTATTACCATTCTTTGGGCAAAAGATAAATCATTATTTAACCTGATTTGGAAGCGGCAAATTACCTTAACAGAGCGCAAGGAAGGCACCTTAAAAGCCTTTTCCCTAACCAAAGAACTTCTTATTCATTATTGGCTGATTGACGATCTGCAGCTTTCTTATTTATCTCCTGAAGAAAAAGATTGGATAATAAAGGAATGGATTTATCTGGCTTCCACGTCACCTATTTTAAAGCTGGGAGTTGTTACAACGGAATATTATCCGGCCCTACTCGCAAATACCGATTTTACCCAAGCTTGTAAAACCCTTTATCAATCTATCAGTGTTATTCAACATGAGGTTTTTATTGATTATACCACTGCTTTAAATTGGCTTCTGCCGAAACCAGATGAAGCATACAGCTAATTAGTGTAATAAATTGCTCGGCACGATAAGTAGACGTAATGGTTTACAGAAGTTGGGCTTTAAAATCAAACCTAGTTCCGGAATACTCTTTTCTTTCAAAGCAGTACTTTCTGGTTTAACAAAAGTAAATTAATTCTAATCAACTTTTACCACCACCTTGCCCATAGTTCTTCCCCGCTGAAAATCAAAAATCGCCTCTTGCATTTGGTTAAACTTATACACCTGCCCAATATACTGAGGCTCAATCTGGAGTTCCTGCAATTTATAAAGTAACTGGTGCATCATATCTGTTTGTTCGTAAAGGTAAATAAGGTTAAACCCCATTAAAGACTTATTTTCGGTAGGCAGGCGAAGCGGGTCTATCTTTGGGCGCTTAAGATATTTCCAGTAAAGTTGGGGGAAATTTGGCTTTGCGCTATGGCTGGTAAAACTAGCATTACCATATACAACCATGCGCCCCGTAGGTGCCAATGCCTTCCAGCCTTGTTCCAGAACTTTTCCGCCAATGCACTCCATAATCAGCTTTAGTGGCCGGTCGCCAAGAGCAAGTCTTAGTTTATCATAGAAATTTTTATCCCGCAGTATTACCTCATCATAACCTTCATTCTCCCGTAAGAAGTTAACTTTATTTACCTGACCTACACTACCAATGGTATAAGCCTGGTACTTTTTACAAATCCGGTTAGCTAAAATTCCCACGCCTCCAGCTGCACTATGTATTAAAACCGTCATCTTCTCCTGCAAATTTCCTAATTCGGTCAGGGCATAATAAGCCGTTAGCCCCTGCACCAGGAAACCTGCGCCTTCCTCAAAAGTCCAATTGTGCGGAAGCCGAACCACATACCGATGGTGTATATTAATGTGTGATGCATAGCCACCAAATTTAGTAACGCCCATTACCTGATCTCCTACCTGCCATTCAGTTACTGCTTCGCCTACGGCTATTATTTCCCCCGAGAATTCCAGCCCTGGAATAAAGGAACCACCTGGCGTGGCACTATAAAGCCCCTGCATAGCAAAAATATCAGCAAAGTTTAATCCTATGGCTTTAACCCGTACGCAGACCTCATAAGCTGAAATGGGTACCAACCTTTCCGTTACCAGTTGTAATTTTTTAATAGAACCTGCTTTGGGCATTCGGTATACCTGGCGCTCTTGCATAAGCTAAATCTGAAATAAGTTAAAAGATTTTATTATTCTATCCTGCTTGGGATTATGGTTTCATAATACTTTACGGAAAGACCAAAAATGGGACGGATAATTATCAAAAATCAACCTCCTTTAGCCTACAGGTGGACCTACCCAATGCTCTTTTGACTTTACTTCTAATACTGCTTAAAAGCTAATGAAACTTTAATTATTATTTATAATGGAGCTCCATTTCCATACTAAAATTATCTTAACTACCGACTTCACTCCAGGTAATGCAATAGTTTAACCTTCCCGCTAAAATTGTTAAATCTTGCTAAGTTGGAAATTTTACATTTTATATTTCTTTAAATCCATTTACAATATTATATTATTATTTTAATTTAAATATCACTAAACAATTAAATAGATTCCTTAAAATTTACATTTTTTATAACTTTTCAAGTACCTATATTTGCATTACAATAATAAAACAAACATTTATAGCATATATGGAAGATTTCTCAACAGCCGACATTTTGTGTTTTTTAACTATTTTACTTTGCCTTTTTTCTTTAGGATCTATTGCAGCTAAATACATAAAAAGTGCAAACGAAAGAAGAATACTAATGTACGGCAGAAAACGTAGACGCCGCTTATCCTTTTAATATAGAGCTCCTCCTTAGGAGCTCTATATTCATTTTTTATTACAACGCAGGCCAACCAGATTAGAGCGGGAGCAAGAAAAATGGCTGTTACCCATTTAACCAGCCATTTTGATTAGCCAGCTTTTTGGGCAACAGCCTAAGAATATATTTAGGACAGCCGATTAAAACTGTATAAAAGCCTGAGGCAGCAATTGCTTTATCCGGACTTTTTCGGAATCAGAAATTGGGTTGCCCGCTAACAAAAGCGTACGTAATTTTTTCATTTTATTTAAATTACGTGGCAAAGCAGTTATATGATTATGGCTAAGGTCTAATAACTCAAGGTTGTCCAGATTAACTACTTCTTTGGGAATAGATTTTAACTGGTTATGACCCAATAATAAAACCTGTAAAGCTTTTGCTTGGCCTACTTGCGGAGGAATAGCAATTAATTGGTTAAAATCCAGCGAGAGGGTAGTTAATTCTTTCATCTTGAAAAGATTAGCTGGTAATTCTCTTAGCTGATTCTGCGATAAGGAAAGATCTTTAAGTTCTTTCACACTGCCTATTTCAGAAGGAATAACCTCTAAATGATTGTACCCAAGATTTAAGGTATGCAGCCTGGGCATCTTTTTTATTGCTGGATCAACAGTTCTTATTTCATTATGATTAAGGTCTAATACTTGTAAGCCGGATAAATTACCAAAACCATTTCCCAGCTCAGCCAGGTGATTGTAACTTAAATCTACTTGTTCCAGATTTTGAAGAGAATAAAAAGCAGGCGGCAAATCTCTTATATTATTTTCGCTTAAATTAATTTCCCGCAATTGCTTTAACTGAGCTATTTCAGGAGCTATATCCGAAATTTTATTCTTCATAGCATTTATAAATTCCAGCTTTACCAGTTCACATATGTCCGGAGAAAAGCTGTAGTAATTTTGCTGCCGTATATTTAACTGATATACTTTATCCTTTTGCGCTAAAGCTTCCGGTACATTGTAAAAAGTTTGCTGGGGGGCTTCTGCTATCTCGGCTGCTTTTAATTCCTGGGCTTTGGTTACTTGAGCAGCAGCTATTATTAAACTAAAAGCTATACTTATACCTGTTATTAAATCCCTTTTCATCATCCTGCATGCATTTAATATAATTTATATTTTTAGTGTAAAGACTAAAGCACTATAAGCTTAAACTACCAACTAGACTAGCCTACAAAGCATAAAAGACAACGGACTTGCAGCCCGTTGTCTTCCTATATTAATTTTCAAAAGATTACTCTGCCTGCATTAAGCGAGCGGTTGCTTCCTGGCCGTTTAAGATTAACCGCACCAGGTACATAGAATTTTCTGCCATAACTGCTGGCTTAAATTGGAATACATGTTCCCCTTTTTTAAGAACCCCTTTAGCCAGGGTTTCTACTTTTAAGCCGTGCATATCATACACTTCCAATAAAGCTTCTGCTTCATTTGGCATATTTACCTTTACCTGGGTATTATTCCGGAATGGGTTTGGAAAACTAGCAACGGTAGCCAAGGCTTCTTTTCTTTGCGTCTGGTTGCCATTTTTACCTAAAAACTGATTACGGGAAAATACAATGGTTGTAGCGGTATTAAATACGACATCCTTACCGGCAGCATCTTTGGTTACGGTAGTATTGCCACTGCTGGCATTCTGCAAGGAAATGAATCCGTATTTAAAATCCGGGGAGAAGGTAAGCCCGGTTGGTTCAGAACCGGCCGGTGAAGTCATAAATAATTCTACTTTCGGATTTTCTGGCGTATGCTCTGGTCTGATAACCCAAACATTATCGCGGCCACCATCTTGTAAAGCCCATAAGTTGCCTTCGTTATCAAAGGTCAAATTATCAATCCCGGTTCCCCAATCTTCTTTTTGAGTACCACCGTTATAAGCAATTTCGTATTCCTGACGGGTTACCCAAGCTTCTATTTCAGAAACTGTTTCGCCGTTATCTTTAAAGCGCCAGATATCACCGGTACCTTTGGTGGTAAAATACATTTTTCCATCGGGCCCGAATTCAATATCTTCCGGATTCCGCCAGTTGGTACCTAATGATCTGCCCAATACATAAGTATTATTGCGATCAGCTTTGGTGGTGTTAGGCACCTGCACCCAGGTTCCAGTTGTGGCGGTTTCACTATCCCGTTTTAATACATAAAGTTTACCTGCCGACAGGTTGCCTGCTTCATCGGCTACAAACTTATATACCCCATTAGAACCACCGTCTTCCGCCTGATAAATGGTTTTCCGGTCAGAACCAATTGCAATATTTTCGTGGCTCATGCGGCCCATGGCCCAAAGTTTATCTGGTTTTCCATCGCCGTCATAGTCCATTATTTTTCCGGTTACCGGATCAATCTCTACCTGCCAACCCACATCTTCATAGCCATCCTTATTTAAATCGGCCCGGTTAGTTGTTTCTTCGGAAGTAATAACCGTACCCCAGGGCGTGATACCACCAGAACAGTTACGGGTAGTTTGTACCAGTGGCGAAAAGTCTACTTTCCGTACCGCATCTACTACCCAAATATTAGCTGATTCGTCTAAATGAATATCCAGAATAGAAACGCCACCGGGAGTATTTTCGTGGTTGATAGAAAGATATCCTTCTTTACTGCTACCATTCTTCCCTACATAAGCCGTAAAGTCATTACCAATAGGCATCGGAGAGCCATCCTGATAAGTAGTTGAGCGAGATTTTGCCAGTAACTGAAAGCTGTGGGTTTCGAAAGGTATAACAGTAGTGCTGGTCTGTCCGGTTGGCTTTACTGAAATAAAGCTGCCGATCTTGTTTTTATTAGGCACTCCCGCCACAGCTGATTTCTGAGACTGCGCAACCACTTTCTGGTTACAAACGCCTGCAGAAACCATCGCTGCAACTAAAAAACTTCCGTAAATTTTTTTCATTGTTGTTTCTTTGTTTGAATGGTTCAATTCAATGCCCAAAACAACTCTCCAGACGTTACTTTGAAGTTAGAATAATATTATGGAATTGTTATTAAAACCCGCTTAACTAATAATCCTGCTATTTTCCTCCTGCATTACCCTATCCTTAACAAAAGCATAACTTATCCATAAAGGGAAGTTAACAGCCCCCTGTTTTCTTTGTAAACTATACCAACAAAGGCATTATTATTTTATCCTATTTAAGTTGGTTGTCCGATTAAATAAGGCCGCTTTAATTTATAGCAATACGTTATAGCCCCTTTTTCTCATTCCGTTTATGCATAATAATAAGCTTGCCAAAAATTTAAATATTAACCTAAAACTCCTGCTACTAGTACTTAGTGTCGGCTTGTTTAGTGTTGTTTTTTTAACCTCCTTTATTGCTGAGCCTGAAAGTAAAATACCTGTTATAGTAAAAAGTAAGTTTGTACAAGATATTGACCTACTAAAACAACAGGCGCACCAACTAACTTTAGCGCTTGAACTCCTTCAAAAAAACAAATTAACGCAATCCCAAATTCAGGACAATTTTCATCGGGTAAAAGCTACCTATAAACAAGTGGAGTACCTGCTGGAATATTTAGATCCGGAACTAACAAAAAGCATTAATGGCCCCCCCCTTCCAAAAGTATTAATAGAAGATGCTAATTACTTGGCCTTAGGTTTTCAAAAACCAAGTGTACGCACGTTCCCGCCACAAGGCCTGCAGGTACTGGAAGAACTTTTATTCAGCGAAACAATTGCTCCGGAGCAATTGAAAAATGGTCTTGTACTTGCCTATTCCCTGAAGGAAAAAATACTCTTATTTTCGAACAACCTCTATAACCAACCCATAACAACTAAACAATTATTAGAAAGTATGCGGGAACAACTGGTAAGGGCCATGACAATGGGAATAACCGGTTTTGATGCCCCTGCCGCGGGAAAAGAAATAGCCTACACCGCTATAGCATTGCAACCTGTATTGTCGGCAACGGAATTGTATAGTAACACCAATAGGAGTCAATCCGAAAATTTTGGCTTGCAAGCAGCACAGCAACTTAAAGTGGCTATAACCTATTTAAATCAGCATCCAGACTTTGATGCTTTTGACCGGATTTATTTTATCAGGGAATTATTGGACCCGGCTTATGCTTCCTTAACCCGGCTACAACAACAAGTAGCTCCTGAAAGCATAAACCAACTACTTAAACCAGTAAATGATAAAGCTATAAGTTTATTTAGTTTAGATTTTTTACTCACTAATTATTACGCAAAACAAGACCGGCAAGCCCATAACCCCGCATTAACTGATTTAGGCAAAACGCTTTTTTTTGATCCCCTGCTTTCTTCAAATAACAATAGATCGTGTGCCAGTTGCCACGCTCCTGCCAAAGCCTTTACCGATAATGTGCCGCTTAGTGTTGCTTTTGATTTCGCGGGAACTGTTAAACGTAATGCCCCTACCTTGCTTAATACTATATTCAGTACCGCTTACTTCTGGGACAGCCGGGCGCAATACCTACAAGACCAGATACCATCCGTGGTTGTTAAAACAGATGAACTGCATGGAAACTACGAGGATATTGTAAAAAAGCTTAATCAAAGCCCGGCTTACAAAAACACCTTTAAGCTAGCCTTTGCCGACCAAGCCGATTATTCTATAAATGCCAACACCATTAATCGGGCTATTGCCGCCTATCTACAAAGTTTAGTTGCTTTAAATTCGCCTTTCGACCAGTACATGCGTCACGAAACAGCTGATTTACCTGCTGCCACCAAAAGAGGCTTTAACTTGTTTATGGGCAAAGCTGGCTGCGGCACCTGCCATTTTGCGCCTATTTTTAATGGCACAGTACCTCCCCGTTTTCTGGAAAGCGAATCTGAGGTTTTGGGCGTAACTGCTACTTCTGACTTTGCCAATCCTATCCTGGACACCGATATCGGGAAAGCAGGCAATATACCCGCAGATGTTTACCAATATTCTTTTAAGACTCCTACCGTTAGAAATGTAGCCGCAACAGCTCCTTATATGCACAACGGAACCTTTGCTACTTTGTTAGAAGTGGTAGAATTTTATGACCGGGGTGGCGGTGCCGGAATGGGCCTGAACGTACCACACCAGACCTTGCCGGCCAATCCTTTAAACCTATCAGATTCAGAAAAAGAAGATTTGATAGCTTTTATGCAATCTTTAACCGATTCCACCTTCACTACTTCTGTTCCCAGAGTATTACCAAAATTACTTTTTAATAAAAAATTAAATAAACGTTTAGTTGGTGGCTCCTATTAAAATACCCAAACTTTCTGGCAAATAGTAAATAAACCATTTCAAGCCTAGGAAACTAAAACTAACAGATTAAAAGAACACAATCTAGTTTGACAACCATGCGATAGCACCAGATTTGTCAGTAAAAGATTGCAAATCAAAAGTTAATAAACCTGCAGTTTTCACATGCTGAATATTATTCTGAGCCATATGTTCTACATGGGAACTTGGTGATTGCAAACGAGCTAACTTGCGGATACGGGTGGTTTTCAAACCGGAAACCAAATAAGTGGTAATTTCTTTTGTTTCTTCGGGCGTTACAGAAATAAGAGTTTTAGAAGAATCCAGTAAAAGTTTCTTGATATCATAATTCCTGATATTATCCAGCATAACATCAATACTTTGCTTTATTTCAGTTAACAAATATCCATGTAAATCCGGATATGCAACCTCTAGAATATCAGTAGCTGGATTATAATTTAAAGTAATCAGTCCGTTGGAGTGCAGGATCATATTTATTATGACTAAATATTCGGTTTCTTGTTTAATATAGTTAACCTATCCAACCACCATACCCACCTCTCATTTAATTTGTAAACGTAAGTCTATATAATAATTTGTATATAATTTTTTATTTTATTATGTTTCATTTCCAACTCCAATTTTTTAGCTAAACAAAATGAAGATTGAACTGTTGGTGAAAGTTAAGTAATTACGGCATAAAACATAAAGACGTTATTTTACAAATGGAAGGGATCCTGAGTACTAACCTTGAAAGCAGAGTAGAATTAAAAAAGCCAAATGGAGATGTTTATTTGCAAATTGAGCGCATGTCTGATAATGAATACATACTGGCGCATTGGGTAGGACGACAAACTTTGGAAACAGTAAAAGAAGGGGGCTCTTATTATGCCAAAATGATGGAGAAACTACCTTGTGAAAAATTATTAAACAGCCATGAGGAATTAATTGGTCCCTGGGATGTTGCTAATGATTGGATTACACAGGAATGGACACCTAAAGTAAGAGCTTTAGGCTTACATTATTTAGCTCAGGTGCTAGCCCCTGGCATATATGGCCAAATGTCTTTTCATCAATTACATGAACGTATCGATAATCACTTTGAAATTTATTTATTTAATGATGAACGTTCTGCCAAAGAATGGCTCTTATCCTTACCTAACAATTAAGCGAGTGAAAAACCATTAGAACGCTTAGATCCAATATTCAATCTTATCACTAATTACACCTACAAAACTTCACAATACTCTTAAGTATAATTATTTATCTTTTAAAATAAACTTTCTTTAATATCCCTGATTTTTAAACAGCAAACAAAGACCTCATATAATTTTTATTTTTTTCAGAAAAATTAAAATTTACTAAACATTCCTTCTCCTGAATGGTTTAGTAGTAAGTTACCCAATCCAGGTAATTTTTATTATGATTTCCTTTGGCACCCATTGGCAGGTTATTCTAGCCTTCATTGTTATATCCATGACACTTGTTTTTGGGATATATAAATTAATAGATTTTATTCTCTATAAAATCAAATTAAATAAAAGAAGACACGGTGGCAATGATCTTAAGATCAGATAAAAGAGGCTCAAATCTGATACCGAGAATATTTATACTCTGATGCAGCAGTTTCAGATAGTAATTTAAGGTTCAGGCCTAATCGCAGTACCTTACCACTGAATTCTTCTTTAACGATAGCCACACCTATTCTTATGGCTTTTCGCCAGAGGCGAATACTTTCTTAGTATATACAATCAAAGAGAGACAGAAGCCTTACAAAATTTTTCTATTCTTTAGGTACAGGAGTAACTTCTTCCTCTTTACTTAATGCCGCTCCAGAGAAATACTCCATTGATTGACCAGCTAACTGTGCTGAACTTTTACTGCTTTTAGATCAGGTTAAAGATACTTCCTACAACATCTATAAACGTATATAATCGGTATGGCTTTTAATAATTTAAAAGCTACTAAGCTTTATAAAATGCTAAAGATCTTTCAAATTTTAAATTAGGCTTTTATTGCCTGGCGGGCTAACAAACGCCATTCTCTATGTTGTTTTTGCCAAACAAGTAAAATGGTTAATTTAACCGAATCAGGCACACCCTTATCATTGGTTCTGGCTGTTAACAGGTGGCGCACTAAAGCAGTTTTACCAACTACTCTTACTACTTGATTCGAAAATTCAATGGTTTTAAAATCCGAGTTTCCGCTGGATAATGCTTTTATAAATTCAGTTTTGGTTTCTACTTTACCGCTGGAATGCCCATAACTTAACTCTTCCATAACTAATTTATTTAAGGCAGGCTCATTAGCATCTATCATACCTAGTCGTAGCTTTTCTACCGCAACAGCAACTTGTTTTTCAGCTTTATTTTGCGCCTGTAAAGGTCCGGCATTCCATAATAAAACTATTAAAAAGAAAAACGATATTCTTTTCATACCCTGAGTAGCACGTGAAATTTTTATTTAAGATTAAAATACCTGAGTCGGGTTAAGAAATATAAACCGGAAAAAATAAGGTAACAGTGCGTTTGACCCGGAACAAAAACAGCCCAGGATATACTCTGTATCTGGGCTGTTTTTGTTCTGTGATAGGTTTATTAAATTATAAATTTAGTACTTAAGAAGGCTGAGTTCTGATCGCTTACAATGTTGTTGATTAACTGCTTGTTGTTCTCATTTAGCTTAGTGGCTACTACCGTACGAATAGAAAAGGCCCGTAACGCATCTACTACCGATAAAGTACCTTCGGCACTATCTTTACGGCCTGTAAACGGAAACGTATCTGGTCCGCGTTGGCATTGGCTATTTATATTTACCCGGCTAACCTGATTTACTAACGGATCAATTAAAGACGCAACTTCCTCTGGATCGTTGCTAAACAAACTTACCTGCTGACCATGAGTAGACTCAATTAAATAATTGATTGGTTCCTCTAAATCATCGAATGGTACTACCGGAACCAGAGGTCCAAACTGCTCTTCCCGATAAAGCATCATATTCTTATTTACTGGATATAAAACAGTTGGGTATACAAAAGACTCTTCCATCTTGCCCCCTCTCTCATTTACAACCTGTGCTCCATGAGCCAGAGCATCCTCGATACATGCTTTCAGGTAAGCTGGTTTATTGGGTTCTGGTAAAGGAGTTAAGGCTACTCCCTTTTCCCAGGGCATACCAACCATTAGCTTTTCAACCGCAATAGCTAACTTTTTCAAAAAAGCATCGGCTATTTGCTTATGCACAAAAACAATTTTAATAGCCGTACAACGCTGGCCATTAAAAGATAAAGCACCCAAAACTGTTTCAGAAACCGCCAGATCCAAATCGGCAGCCGGAGTAATAATAGCCGCATTCTTAGCATCTAACCCCAGAATAGCCCGTAACCGGTTTACTTTAGGGTGCAGCTTTTTAAGTTGGTCAGCTACTTTGCTCGATCCGATTAAGGTAAGAACATTTACTTTACCTGATTGCATAATGGCCGGCACAATAGTATGGCCGCGACCATAGATAGTATTAACCACTCCCGCTGGAAAACATTCTTTGAAGGCTTCTAATAACGGATAATGCAATAAAGTACCGTGCTTCGGTGGCTTAAACAAAATGGTATTACCCATTATTAAAGCCGGAATAAGGGTAGTAAAAGTTTCGTTTAGCGGGTAGTTAAAGGGGCCCATGCACAAAACCACCCCTAAGGGCGAACGTCTAATTTGAGCAATTATACCTTGTTCTATTTCGAACCGCGAAGACTGCCGGTCTATATCTTTTAATGCATCAATAGTAGCATAAATATATTCTACGGTACGGTCAAATTCTTTTGCCGAATCAGCAAACGGTTTCCCAATTTCCCACATGATCAGCTTCACTACCAGATCACGCTTATCTATCATGCGGCGGGTAAATTTTTCCACACAATCTATTCGGTCCTGGATGCTGCTGCTGGGCCAATATCCACGACCGTTATTGTAGGCTGCCACAGCTGCATCCAACGCTTCCATGGCTTCTTTTTCGGTGCATACCGGGTAAGACCCAATTTCTTTCCTTTTTAAACCAGCGGGTGTTTGTACCAGTACGGGTGATAACACCGGAGTGGAGGGACCATCCCATTTTTGCATTACCCCATTGTTCAGGTACTCTTTCTGATGAATTTGTTCATCCAGTAAAAATTCACCCGGGATTTGATCTTCCCTTACAAAAAGGGTTTCAGTTGTTGTCATATACTTACTTATGGATTTTTATATTTCAATTTGTTTCAGTCGAGGAACCAACAACTGCATGATAGCCCAAGCACCTAAATAAGCCCCGCCACAAATCAGGAACATAATAAAATAGGCAGTTTCTATCTGGTTCAGGTTTTCGTAGTACACAAACATGCGCTTTTGCACCAAGGCTGATAATAAAATGCCGCCCAAACCACCAGCCATACCGCCAATACCTGTAACCGAAGCCACAGCCCGTCGCGGAAACATATCCGAAACAGTAGTAAAGATATTAGCACTCCAGGCTTGGTGCGCCGCCGCTGCAATACCAATTATAAAAACAGCCAGCCACATACTCACCCCACCTAAAATCTGAGCAAAAACAATAGGCACCACGCATACGGCATAAATCAACATCGATATTTTCCGGGCCTTAAATACTGGCCAGCCATTTCGGATAAGGTTTAAGGGCAGCCAGCCGCCGCCTATACTACCAAAGCTAGACATAGTATAAACCATGGCCACCGGCAAACCTATGGCAGTACCTTTTACCCCGTATTGCTTGTCCAGGAAATCGGGCAACCAAAATAAATAAAACCACCAGATCGGGTCGGTTAAGAATTTGCCCAGCACGAAAGCCCAGGTTTGTTTAAAAGTTAAAAGTTTAAACCAGGAAGTTTTAGGTTCCGTTTGAACTGCTGCGGCAGCTAAATCATCTACATCCGAGTGAATATAGTCGAATTCGGCTTTGGTTAATTTAGCATGTCTGGCAGGCACTTCATACAATAAAAACCAGAAAATTATCCAAATAAAACCAATGGCACCGGTTATAATAAAAGCCCATTTCCAACCCCAGTTCTCTGCTATGAAAGGAACGGTTAAGGGTGCTATTACGGCTCCCACATTAGAACCGGAATTAAAAATACCAGTAGCAAAAGCCCTTTCTTTTTTAGGAAACCATTCGGCAGTAGCTTTAATTGCTGCCGGAAAGTTACCGGCTTCCGAAATACCTAAAGCTGCCCGGGCTACAATAAACCCAAATGTATTGGTAACCAGGGCGTGCCCGATAGCGGCTAAACTCCACAAAAAAGTGGCCATGGCATAACCAATTTTGGTTCCTAGTTTATCAATTAAACTACCTACCCCCAGCATGCCTAATGCATAAGAAAACTTAAAGGCTATTTCAATGTCAGCATAATCTCCGGAGCTCCAGTTAAACTGTTCCGTGAGGTAAGGCTTAAGCAGTGAAATTACTACCCGATCCAGGTAATTAATGGTAGTGGCAAAAAATACTAGAGAACAAATGGTCCACCTGTATCTACCTATCTTACCATCATTGCTGAGTGGGTTCTTGATTTTATTTTGAGTGGTAGTGGATAATACTTCTTGCATAAGCTTTTTTTTTACATACATTCAAAATCCTAAACCTTTTAACCAGTTTTGGAAAATACTTTTATTAGCTATTCCCATTGCTCCCAGGCGCCTGATCCCAATTTCAGCTCAATAAACGGCAGATTTCATGGGCATGCGTATTCCCTCCTACTGGGCCTATAATGCCAGCAGGCTAGTTAATCATTAGCTAAGATTTGGATTAATCCTTTAGGTTTACGAAATAATTATTGCCTTTTCAGATTTAGAAAAGCCGCTGTCATTACTTATTCTGGTGAAAGCTTTTTTCTTAAACTTAAAAGTTAAAATAGTTTTTAGCATTGTAGTAACTAATATCCTGTACTACTTTACCAATCCATTCTATATCGTTTGGTAACTCCCCGTTTTCTACATCTTCTGCAAACAAATTGCACAGAATTCTTCTGAAATATTCATGCCGCGGGAAAGACAAAAAGCTGCGGGAATCTGTAAGCATACCCACAAAACGGCTTAACAAACCCATATTCGATAATGCATTCATTTGTTTTGTCATTCCATCCTTCTGATCCAAGAACCACCAGCCTGAACCAAATTGGATTTTTCCCGCAACAGAGCCATCATTAAAGTTGCCCACCATGGTAGCCATCAATTCATTGTCGGCCGGGTTTAAATTATATAAAATGGTTTTGGTTAATTGATCGGTAGCATCCAGCTTGGATAAAAACTTAGATAAGGCTCTGGCCTGGCTAAAATCACCAATGGAATCCCAACCTGTATCCGGACCAAGTTGCCTTAACATCCGCGGATTGTTGTTGCGCAAGGCACCTAAATGGTATTGCTGTACCCAACCTTTTTCATGATCCCAGATAGCAAACTGGTACAACATAGCGGATTTAAACTTTAAAATTTCGGAATGACTCAGGCTTTTGTTGGATCTTATTTTAATAAAAATGCTTTTAATTTCCCATTCTGTATAATCTTCGGCATAAATTTCATCCAGCCCGTGATCGGAAACAGAACAGCCATTAGCGGCAAAATAATCGTGGCGTTTTTTCAGGGCAGTTAAGTAAGTTTCATAAGTATCAATAGTCATATCCGTAACGGCCTCTAACTTCTGAATATAGGCATTCAGGGCCACCAGGTTATCAGGATTCATAGCTTTATCCGGGCGAAATGCCGGTAATACTTTTATTTCAAATCCGTCTTGCTTAATCTGTTGGTGATGCTCCAGGGAGTCAATGGGATCATCGGTGGTGCAAACCGTTTCTACGTTCATCCGGCGCAATAAATTACGAACCGAATACTCCGGCAACTGTAGTTTTTCCGTACAGATATCATACACCTCCCGGGCATTTTTGCCAGATAACAGATCGTGCACATCAAAGTATCTTTGCAACTCCAGGTGGGTCCAGTGGTAAAGCGGGTTCCGTAAAGTATAAGGTACAGTAGCCGCCCACTTTTCAAATTTTTCGTAATCGCTTTTGTTACCAGTAGAGTAGGCTTCATCTACGCCGTTGGTGCGCATAGCCCGCCATTTATAATGATCGCCGTAGAGCCAGACCTGCGTAATATTCTGAAATTGGACATCTTGGGCAATTTGCTCCGGAGGCAAATGGTTATGGTAGTCGATAATGGGCATTTGCTTCGCAAACTCGTGGTAAAGCTCCTGAGCAATTTTGGATTGCAACAAAAAGTTTTCGTCCAAAAACTTTTTCCTGGTATTAGTTGCTTTCTCTTTCGCGGGCATTAAAACGTCATTCATCATGGCTATTCCTGCTTATTCTCCTGATTATTTTTATATAATATATTAAAGTGATACCCCACGCTTCCAGGGAATAAAATCATCCTGTCCATGACGTACTGCACTAACTTCAATTTCACCACTGGCCACGCCAATTACATAATCCAGGATCCGTTCACCAGCCTGTTCTATGGTTTCTTCGCCATCTATAATGGTACCGGTATTTATATCAATAATGTCGCGCATGCGAGTAAAAAGGGTCGTATTGGAAGCTATTTTTACTACAGGTGCAATGGGGTTACCAGTAGGCGTACCTAAGCCGGTCGTAAACAAAACCACATTAGCTCCGGAGGCTACTTCAGCGGTAGTAGATTCCACATCATTACCCGGCGTACACAATAAATTTAAGCCGGGTTTGGTTACTTTTTCCGGGTAATCCAGTACAGCCGTTACTGGCGAGGTTCCTCCTTTTTTAGCGGCTCCCGCCGATTTTATAGCATCCGTTATTAAGCCGTCTTTTATATTCCCTGGCGATGGATTCATATCAAACCCTGAACCTACCGCCAGCGCACGGGCACTATAAGTCCGCATTAAGGAGGAAAAACGCTCCGCCTGATCAACACTCAGGCAGCGGTCACTCAGGTTTTGCTCTACCCCACATAGCTCCGGAAACTCAGCTAAAATTACCGAACCCCCTAAGGCTACCAATAAATCAGAAGTATAACCTATAGCCGGGTTAGCCGAAATTCCGGAAAAACCATCCGATCCACCGCATTCTAAACCAATACATATTTTGCTGAGCGGAGCTGGCTGGCGTTCGTTTTGGTTAGCTTCTACCAGTCCGGCAAAAGTCTGTTTTATGGCTAAAGACAAAAGATCGGCTTCTGTTCCTACTTTTTGTTGCTCCAACACTATTAATGGTTTATCAAAATTGGGCGTCCGCTTTTTGATTTCGGCTTCTAAAATAGTAACCTGAGCATTCTGACATCCTAAACTTAATACCGTGGCACCAGCCACGTTGGGATGGGTAATATAGCCGGCCAATAAGCCACACAAGGCTTCCGCATCAAAGCGGGTACCACCGCAACCGCCATCGTGGGTCAGAAATTTAATGCCATCCACATTCGGAAATAAGCGATCATTTTTTTCGGCAATGGTTTCTACAAACACATCCGCCTGTAACAGAGCATCTACTCCGTTGCCTGCTTTGTACAAATCAATTAATTTCTGCGCCTGGTTGCGGTACTTTTGTTTGCGCCCATAACCGAGTGGCGTTACCAGAGCTTCCTGCAATACTTCCAAATTCCGGTTTTCACAAAATACCATGGGCACTACCAGCCAGTAATTAGCCGTCCCGACACTGCCATCCGAGCGATGGAAACCCATAAAAGTCCGGTTTTGGAACTTGGAAACATCCGGCTTTTCCCAGTTAGTCTGGCGCTCGCCGGTAACAAAATCACTGGCGGCATGTTTTATATTACTTGTGGTGAGCACATTGCCAGGCTGCAGATCTACCTGGGCCTTCCCTACTAAAACGCCATACATTATTATTTCACTATTTTGCGGAATAATAGTAGCGGCAAATTTATGTTTCGCTTTTACGTTGTCTAATAAAGTATATTGTTCATCCTGGTACGTTACTACTTCGCCTTTTTTTAAATCAGTTAAGGCTACCAGCACATTATCATCAGGGTGAACTTTTAAAATAATTTGTTTCATAATTCAGGCAACAGAAATCTTTCTTGATTCCAAACTTTTTAAAGCAGCTAAAACGCCTTCTGAACTCATTTGGAGTAAATATTTTTGTACTGTTTGGGCAAAGCCCGGCAGTATGGTTAAATCTGCCCCCCAAAATTCCTGGTTCTTAAGGACTTCATCCGCTATATTTTCGAAGTCCGCAGATTGCCATAATTGATAGAAATAGGCCGCGTGCTCATCATTTATCAGGTAATTTGTGTTGTTTAATTCGCCAAAATATTTCTCCCCTTGTTGCTGCTTTGCTTTCATAAACAATAGGTAAGCCGCAAATCCAAATGCTACATGCTCAGGAGCCTGATTAAATAGATGGTAATATTGCTGCAGCACCGGAACCACCCGCATTTTCAGCTTCATAGTATAATTCATGGTAATGCTTAGCCACTGGTGCTCGATATGCGTATTCCGGAAACGGTCCAAAACTTTACGGGAAAAATCTGCGGCTTCTTCCGGTGCCACTTCGTACGGAATGGCCGGAGCAATGTCTTCCTGCATTAAGCCCGAGATAAAAGCGGATAGATTTTTATCATCCATGGCTTCCTTTACCGTCTGGATGCCACCTAAGAATGCCAACCCGCAGCTGAGGGTATGGGTACCATTCAACAAGCGCAACTTCAGCTCGCGGTACCGGTTAATATCCGGTTCCACAATAACACCGGCATCTGTTTGCGCAAAAGAGAGCTTTTCTTTTACCTGTTCATTTCCTTCAATAGCCCAGAGCCGGTAAACTTCGGACATAATGAGTAAATCGTCCTGGTAACCCAATACTGCTTCCAAATTAGCCAACAAAGCAGCATCGGGTTTACCAGGCACAATGCGGTCTACTAGGGTATTACAAAAAATATTAGCCTCTGTTACCCATTGAATAAAAGCTTCTTCTAAGTTATTTTGCCGAGCCAGTTCTACTACAATGGCTTTTAACTGCGTTCCGTTTTCCGAAATAAGTTCAGTTGGCACTATCACCAAACCTTTGGTTCTATCACCATTAAAAGCTTTGTAGCGCTTTAATAAAACTGCCAGCAGTTTGCCGGGAAACGAGACCGGGGGTTGGGCATTAACATCATCCTCTACTAATTGGATGCCTACTTCGGTGGTATTGGATATAACCACACTTAGCTCCGGACTGGTGGCAAAGGTTAAAATCTCTTCCCAGTTATTACCTGCGGTTAGCACCCGGCTTATAGCAGAACAAATAATATTTGCTTCTACCTTCTGTCCATCCTCAAAACCCCGGACACAAATGGTATATAGGTTATCTTGTTGGTCAAATTCCGCGGTATCACCTTTATCGGTTGATTTAACTACCACTACCCGTCCATTAAAAACCCCTTCCTGGTTAGCCTTATGGATAAAATAATCAGGCAAGCCCCGTAGCAATACCCCTGTGCCAAATTGCAACACCTTTTCTGGCAGCTCAAATAAATCGGGTGACGGCGCTAGTAAATTACTCCCCGCTTTTATTTTCCCTAAATTTTCCTGATTTAATAGCATGACTTGTAAATAGAACCACTCTTACTTTTACCGTGAGGCTGTTACCCCCATTTATTTTTTAGTATTGGCTTGCTTTAATAGCCAGGCCATTAATTCATTACCTGCTTCAAAATTTTTGAATTCAGCCGGTAACTTTCGTCCATCGGTGTATTCGTTGTACAACCACGGATCGCCAACAGCAAACACAGTACCCTTTCCTACCTTAGCTACCGCCATAACTACATCGCCTTTATGGTCCAGAATTGATTTAGCCGGTGCCTTTAAATTTAAAGTACTTATTTCTTTCAGGTAAAGCTGGCGGCCATTCTTGAAGATTTCGTGGTTGGCCGGCACCAAAACTTTACCCATATCAAATTGACTATTGGTTACCGGATTTTTTAATTCTTTCTTAAACTCAATACCAAAAGTTTTTGCCAGATTATTAAAGTGATCGAGTTCCGTGTTGGTGGCATCATTTGCCATCAGCATTAATACGCCGCCTTCTTTTACCCAGGAAAGAATTTCCTTAACATGCTGTTCCTGTACAAAATTTGGTTTATCCGTTTCTTTTTCGGTATCGGGGTCTACAATAATATAAATGCTGGCATTCTTAAGATTTTGGGCAGTGGGAGCAGCTTTTAACTCATTGGTTTTTGCTCCCATATACCGGATGTGCTCTCCCAGTAAAGAGAAACCATTATTCCCTAATTCATTCCATTTGTAATGATAGCTAACCAATTGACCACTGGCATCTTTCTTGAATTCGTTATTAAAATAGCTATCCAATAAAACTGTTTTATTTAAACCTACTTTAGGAATAGCCCGCAATTCTATTTCGTTGGCAGCTAGTAAAAAAGCCCCTACTCCCTTAGGGTCGTTGGTAACTACTTTTTCGCTCAAATAATACTCGTAGCTGCCATCCCGGTAAGGGTTGCCACCTAATCCGGCCACACTAACAGTACCATCTAAGTTAACCTGACCAGATTCATCGGCTTTAACAAATTCTTTAATTAACCCTTTATAGCCTTTTTGAGCTACAGCTTCATATTTCTGTGGTAACCAACCTAAACGTACGCCTTTGGCTAAGGCATAAACAAACATAGATGATGCAGAGGCTTCCAGGTAGTTGCCTTTCCCGGTAGGTTTATCCAGAATCTGGTACCAAACGCCAGATTTAGCATCCTGTACTGTTTCTACAGCTGAGGCAAACCGGTTCAGAATAGCTACCAGCTCTCCTCTTCTGGCATGATTCTCCGGAAAATTTTCCAAGGCATCTACCAAAGCCATGCCGTACCAGCCCATAGCACGGCCCCAAAAATGCGGTGATAAACCCGTTTGTTTATTTGCCCATTTTTGTTGTTTCGACTCGTCCCAGCCGTGGTACAACAAACCTGTTTTAGCATCGCGGGCATGGTTTACCATGTACACGAATTGGTTAACTATATCATCAAAGGCATCTGGTTGGTTGTAGGTAGCTGCATACTCGGCATAAAACGGTTGTCCCATGTAAAGGCCGTCCAGCCACATTTGGTACGGGTAAATCTTTTTGTGCCAGAACCCTCCTTCGTTGGTGCGCGGATGGGTTTTTAATTGCTCCCGTAAAAGCGTGGCCGCTTTGTAATATTTTTCCTGCCCCGTTACCTGATACAGCATTAAAAGGGTGCGGCCATTTTTGATGTTATCAATGTTATACTCTTCTAATTTATACCTGCGAATGGAACCATCCTTCTGCACAAAGTGGTCCATGCTTTTCTGGATAAATTTAAAGTAGCGCGCATCGCCGGTACGCTTCCAGATATTGGTCAACCCTTCCATCACTACGCCTTCGTCGTAAGCCCATTTTACCGGCTTACCTGGTTGCATTACCAGGGAGTCTTTCCAAATGTGCATAACGGTAGCTGCCATTTTCTCTGACCAGGTTCCACCCCTGTCCTGGCCATAAGAAAATTTTACCGGCAGACTACTGCATGCAACTATGAAAAACAAACACACAAACTTTTTCATGATCAATAATTCTATGGTGGTAATTATTATTTACAGACTAGTTTTTCAGCTTTAATAAATGAAGTAATACCTTTTTACTGGATTATCCTTACCTCGAAATTTTTCCTTTTTTTAAGGCTAAGCATCACCGGCCCATCCAGCCCCCGTCCACGGTTAATATTGTACCATGCACATAATCAGAAGCCTGAGAAGCTAAAAAAATAGTAGCCCCGGCAAAATCTTCAGGAGTACCCCAGCGCCCAGCCGGAATCCTACCTAAAATACTCTGACTCCTGTCCGGATCGTTTCGCAAAGCCTCCGTGTTATCAGTAGCTATATACCCTGGAGCAATAGCATTCACATTTACCCCTTTGCCGGCCCATTCATTAGCTAAAGCCTTTACCAGGCTGCCTATGGCTCCCTTACTAGCAGCATAACCGGGCACATTAATTCCGCCCTGAAAGGTTAATAAAGAAGCTGTAAAAATTATTTTGCCGCTCCCCTTTTTGATCATATGCCTTCCTATTTCACGGGCAAGGATAAAAGGTGCATCCAGGTTAACTGCCAACACCTGATCCCAATATTCATCCGAATGTTCAGCAGCTGGTTGACGCATAATCATCCCGGCATTATTCACCAGAATATCAATCTCCGGATTCTCTCCTGTTAGTTGCCTGATAAATGCTTCCAAAGCGGCTCGGTTGCTTAAATCACACTGATAGGCTTTAAAGCTCCGCCCCAAAGCATTTACCTCTGATTCTATCCCGCTTCCGGATAAAGCCAGGGAAGCCGAAACGCCAATTATATCTGCTCCGGCAGCCGCCAATGCCAAGGCCATTCCTTTACCTATACCCTTGTTACAGCCAGTTACCAAAGCAACTTTACCGGTAAGATTAAATAAATTTTCTAGTTGCATTCTTATTTAGGACAAGCGGATTATTAGAATTAAAAGACTTAAAAAAACCGTTTCTTCCGCCTGAAATAGCCTTATCTTTAACAAGTCTACACAGTTTTAAATTGGTATAAAACCTTTAATCCAGAAATTTTTATGCAATCGTTACCGGGAACGATGTAATAAAAAACTCACCGATTTTTTCTTAGCTATTCCTTAAAAATTCCAATTATAATAAGCAGCTTTCCGGTCTTAGAAGAAGAGAATAAATACCCACTATTGAGATACCTATACCAATAAAAAAATCAGCGCCAACCAAAATTTACATTTGGTTGGCGCTGATTAGCCGGGCAAGATGGCTTGATAAAATTTATTTAGAGCAGGCCATTGGTAAAAAGTATTAGCTAAAATTTATTCTGGTAAAATTACCTTTTGCCCATTTATTTTAACATTCTCAAAATGCACATTCTTCGCATGAGAAAACCGGTAAGGTTCTTTAACCTGATCCATGCTGACATTGATTAAACGTAAATTCTGAACCGGCGACTCCTGATACCCCTCTAATAAAACACCTACTTTGCCGCCATTTTTAACCTGCATGTTTCGCACCTCTATATTCCGGACAGTAGGCATAAACGAGCCTGAATCTTCATAAAACATGGTAGCAATAATAGCTTGTTCCGCTACCTGCCCCACTTCTATATTGCGCAGGTAAATATTCTCTATTACACCTCCCCGAGCCGAACTGGTTTTAATACGCAAGACCCGGTCTAATTCCGGACTATCCATCCGGCAATTTTGGGCAAATACATTCCGAACACCCCCTGAAATTTCACTCCCGATAACTACGCCACCGTGACCATTAGCCATAGTGCAATCCTGAATAATAATATTTTCACTCGGCACATTAATTCGGCGGCCATCCGCATTCCGGCCTGATTTAATGGCAATGCAGTCGTCACCAGTATTAAAAAAGCAATCCTTGATTAATACATTTTTACAGGACTCCGGGTCACAACCATCTGAGTTAGGACCCTGGCTTTCTACTCTTACCTTCTGAATTGTAACATTATTACACAGCACCGGATTTAAAATCCACATCGGCGAATTAATAATAGTCACCCCTTCAATAAGCACATTCTCGCAACGATAAGGCTGTACAAACTGCGGCCGCAGGAAAGATTCTTTGCCAAATTTGCGCTGATGAACGGGAATATTATCTTCAGCCATCTGAAACAGAGCGGCCCGTTTGTCAGCATCTGTCTGGCTAGCCATACCGTCTTTCCAACCATATTTTTTTTGACCTTTCCAGGGCCACCAATTAGTGGCATCTGCTCTTCCATCCAATGTTCCTTCCCCGGTGATGGCTATATTCTTTTGTTCAAAAGCATAAATTAACGGCGACAAGCCCATCAACTCCACACCTTCCCAACGGGTATGCACTAAAGGCAGGTAATCGTCCGGTTTGGTAGAAAAAGAAAGGGTTGCACCTTTTTGTATATTCAGATTCACATTACTTTTTAGATGAATAGGGCCGGTCAAATAAACCCCTGCTGGCACTACCACGCGTCCGCCTCCAGCCTGGGAACAGGCCTCGATCGCTTTCTTAATGGCCGCCGAACAATCTGCAGAGCCGTTGCCAACAGCGCCATAGGCTGTAATGGCGAAATCTTTTTTTATAAAAACAGGGGGTTTAATTTGCTCCAGCAATTTATCCAGGTTTTTCCAAGGATCCGTATTCCCAATAGCATCATTAATTCGCATGCCGTCTGAAGCAAATTTTGTACAAGAATTAAATAATAATACTATACAAATAAAAAAGAAGCTGAATAGCCAGCTTCTTTCCATTGGTTTTATTTTTGTTATCATCTTAATAATATTCTTAATTTACCTTCACCTCCTTTATACCATAATTACCTATTACCACCTTACATTTAAGGATAAGGTCTTTTACTGTTGCTTATAACTACACCAGTAAAAGACCTTATTTTTTACTTATGGCTTAACCTACCGATAAGCCGGATTTTGCTCAAATTCACCTTCATTCAGGATTAAAGCTCTGGATGGGATGGGTCTTAAAATTTTAAGAGCACCACCATTACCTTCAAAAGGATTAATTCCCCGGTTAAACCAATTTCGAACATCGCGATTATACAAGCGGGTTCTTTCTACCAGCGTCCCTGTCCGCTTTAAATCAAACCAGCGGTGGTACTCACCAGCTAATTCCCGGGCTCTTTCGTCCAGAATAAAATTGATGTTTACATCAGCCGGAGTAATGGCCATCCCACCTGTTACACCTGGCTTGGTAGCTCTGCGGCGTACTTCATTGATGCGTAAGGCGGCATTATTATTATCGCCCATTTTAAAATAAGCTTCCGCTGCAATAAGGTACGTTTCACCTAAGCGAGCTAAATAAATATCCCGGGTGCTGGTAGGATTACCAAATACGGCTTTCGGATCATCAAACTTTTTTATTGCTGGGGTAGCATTATCCAGGGCAGTGCTATTAGAAGCTTCCCAAGCCGCTGAATATGGAATTACCTGCGTATTATTCCGCCGTGTTGGGTTAGCTGCTCTCCAGGCAGCAATATCGGCAGCACTGGAAGCCCATTTAGGAGCATAGTAAAACCTAACGTTAAGGCTATTTCGCTCATTGCTTTTATCATAATAATCGTAGTACCGGCTGTAGTATTCAATCATAAAAGTTGCATCAAACCGTGCATCCTGCTGGGTAAAAGTATCGAACAGATACATGGTAGGCACCAGGCGGTAAGCCCGTTGCGGGTAACCTTGCGTAGCACCCTGGCCACCCATGTAGGGGCCAAACCAGTAATTCTGATTATTGCCCCCGGTTTGTGGATTTTGAATGGAAGCCGGATCATACTGAATAGAGAATAAAACTTCTGCATTTCTTTCGTTGCCCGGGAAAAACAAGTTTTCAAATGAAATATTTAAAGCCTGACCTGCAATAGCTGCATCGGCAAAAGCAACTGCTTTTACAAAATCTTCGCGGTTACCGAATTGTTCGTAACCCCGGGTTAGATGTACTTTTGCCAGGTAATGCCGGATGGCTCTTTTGGATATCCGACCAAATTCAGAAGGATTATCCTGTACTAACCCTAGGGCCTCGGTCATTTCATCAAGTATAAATTTATATACTTCTTCCGCTGAATTGCGCTTGAAACTTCCCTGAGGCTGCGTAAACCGATCGGTAACTAAGGCAACACCTCCAAAATTCTGAACCAGCAGAAAGTAATAGTAAGCTCTCAAAAATTTAATTTCTCCTTTGCGAAAAGCTAAATTGGATGAAGCCGCAGTTTTATCATTGAAATACAAAGCCGTATTACAAACCTGAATGGCCGCATAAGAATTCCGGTAAAAATTTTCCACGGAGGCTTCTTCCGGAGTTAAATCCCGGTATTCGCTGATGCCTTTTGGCTGCGGATCCCGGCCTTCCACAAATAAATCGGTCCCAGCAGCAAAAAGCCAAGGCTCGCTGTACACATTCCGCAACGTTCCGTAAGAGGCATTTACCAGTTTATCGTAGCCCTCAGTTGTGGCATAATACACATCTGATTCTATATTCGAACGGTTTTCCTCTTCCAGGTAATCTTTACAACTGGTTATGGTAGCCAGCAATACAAGTAGTAAACTTAATATATGTAACTTCTTCATTTTTAATCTATTTAAAATTTAAGATTTACTCCTAATTGATAAGTAACTGTGCTTACCCCAGTATTATTAAGCGAACCGGTGCTACTATTGGTAACCTGCGTTCCAACATCAATACCACTGGCTGTTTCCGGATCAAACCCGGTAAATTTGGTAAATACAAAAGGATTCAGCACATTGGCGTAAACACGCACACTTTTCAATTTGGCTCTTTCTAATAAGCCTTTAGGTAAATTATAACCCATAGATATGTTTTGTACCTTCACAAAAGAAACATCCTGGAAGTAACCTACTAATGCCCAGTAATCACCAGGGCGGCCCGGCATTGGGTAGGAATTGGATATGCGGGTAGGGGTAATATTATTGGCTGGCATATAATAATCTATGTCCAGTTTATTACGGCCACGGTCCGCCATATTAGTAAATTCAGCATGAAAAGGGCTGTACACCTGATGGCCTTGCCGGGCAAATAAAGAAGCAGAAAGATCAAAGTTTCTGTAAGTTACCTGGGTAGAAAAACCTCCGGTCCATTTGGGATCACGTTGCCCAATAATAGCCCGGTCGGCATTATTTAAAACACCATTATTATCCAGGTCTTTCACTTTTGCCTGGCCGGGTAACTGCTTGTATTTTTGAGCTTCGTCTTTTTCACTTTCCTGCCAGATGCCATCAAAAACGTAAGTATAATTCACATTAATAGGCTTGCCAATAAACCAGGCATTTCCAGGTAAATCCACTTTTTTATCCAGAAGCTCTACAATGGCATTTTTATTCCGGGCTAAGTTAAAAGTGGTGGACCAGGTAAAATCAGAAGTGGCCACATTCACCGTTCTTAAAGACAGCTCTACGCCCTTGTTACTTACCGATCCTACGTTGTCTTTGATAGAAACCCAACCATTTTCCATGGCCACATCCCGATCCATTATTACGCCCCGGGAAAGTTTATCATACACATCAACAGAACCAGAAACGCGGCCTAAGAAAAATCCATAATCCAAGCCTAAATCGTACTCGCGGGTGCGTTCCCAGGTTAAGTTAGGATTAGGTAAACGGTTAGGAGCATAACCCAAAGCCAGTGCCCCGTTAAAGTCATAAAAACTTGGGCTGCTTAGGTTCATTTGCGTTCCATAAGCATTTATGTTATTGTTATTACCAGCAATACCGGCACTTAACCTAACTTTTAAATCAGAAATAAAATTAAAATCTTTCATGAAGCCTTCTTCAGATAACCGCCAGGCGATAGCTGCCGACGGGAAAGAAGACCATTTATTGCCAGGCGACAGCTTAGAAGAACCATCCCAACGGGTAGCAATAGTTACTAAATAGCGGTCGCGGAAAGAATAGTTAACCCGACCCATATAAGAAATAAGCGACACTTTACTGAAATCACTTTCAATTCTCTCCCGGCTGGAGGCTGTACCTAAATTGTAGAAGGAAGAATTGAATGGTAAGTTAGTTACCCGGGAAAAATTACTTTCGTACCGTTCCTGCTGAATACTGTGTAAACCAGTAAAGGTCAGGTTGTGGTCTTTGATAGATTTATTAACTGTAACGATGTTATCTAGGATATAAGAAAAAGCTTCCTGATTGCGCAACTCAGCAGCAGGTTGCAGCCCACCACGGTTTTCGGTTTGCGAACCCCAGAAACGGCCATTTCTATCTGTAGTTATTCTGGGAGAAAAAGTAGAGCGGACACTAATCCAGGAAACTGGCGAATACTGCAGGTACAAATTACCTACCCCAAAATTGCGTCGGGTGTTATTTTCAGAATTTTGGTTATCCAGTATAGGATTAACTGAACTGGTAATACTGGTTACACCAGAAGTACCAGGCACCGGAATTTGGCCAGGCCGAAAAATTAAATTACCGTCAGCATCCCGAGGTTTAAACAA
This sequence comes from Adhaeribacter aquaticus DSM 16391, assembly GCF_000473365.1. Classification (GTDB taxonomy): domain Bacteria; phylum Bacteroidota; class Bacteroidia; order Cytophagales; family Hymenobacteraceae; genus Adhaeribacter; species Adhaeribacter aquaticus. The sequence continues at coordinate 3,217,792 of NZ_KI421517.1, read as the reverse complement.
AGGAGGCATCCGAAAAGCATTTGTTATGGCTAAATCACTGCCCCGCTCCATTTCCGATAAAGCAAAGTTAAAGGCCATACCAGCAGCCCACTTATCATTTAGTTTATGGTCTAAACTGGCTTTAAAGTTATACCGATTGAAATCTTCATTTATTAAAGTACCTTTTTCATTCTGATAGCCAGCTCCTATAACATATTGCATATTATTACTGCTGGTACCAGACACCGTTAACCAATGGTTATTTTGCGTGCCGGTTCTAAGTACCAGGTCCCGCCAATTGGTGTAATCTTTTTCTGCTACCCGCCGGGCTATTTCTGGGTTATCGGATCCAGCTGTACCAATGGAAGTTGGGTTGCGGCCAGCAATTAGTTCTGGTACGATATAAGAATTCTGCCGAAACTGCCACCATTCATCACCATTCATAAAATCAGGCATTCTTACATTTTGCCGCACACCAGTATAGCCATCATAAGAAATGGTAGCGCTGCCCTTTACCGTACTACCTTGCTTAGTGGTAACAATAACCACCCCGTTAGATCCTCTGGAACCGTAGATAGCCGTGGAAGCAGCATCTTTTAAAATATCCATTTTGGAAATATCCTGTGGGTTCAGGAAATTAATATCCGGCACAATTACGCCATCTACCACATATAATGGAGAGCCCCCAGCCAGCGAGTTCTGCCCCCGGATCTGAATATTGTAATTATTTCCGGCTCTACCTGATCCGGCTGAAATATCGACCCCGGCTACCTGGCCCTGAACCGCCTGCAAGGGATTAACTGTACCTCTTTCGGCAATGGCTTCGCCTTCTACACTGGCTACTGCTACCGTTACATCACCTTTTTTCTGAGTGCCGTAGCCTACTACTACTAATTCATCCAAAGCTTTGGCATCAGGTCTTAAGCTTACTTTGATATTAGACTGGTTTCCAACAGGTATACTTTGGGTTTGGTACCCCACGTAGCTAACAACCAGCACCGCATTACCTGGAGCAGGCAAATTCAGAGAAAACTTTCCGGCCACATCCGTAGAGGTACCGTTAGTAGTCCCTTTTACTAGTACCACTACTCCAGGTAAAGATTCATTTGTTTCCGCATCTATAACCTGCCCGGATACTTTTTGGCCCTGGGCCATGACCTGCACTATATAGCCCCACAAGAGACATAATAGGAGTAACTTTTTTTTCATTTTACTTAGATTTAATTTTAGTGGATTCTTAAAGACAATACACATCCAGGCTACCGACACTAAGGGTAACCTAAACATTCAAAATACAAATTAGCTTATTGTTTATACCCGAATAGCCGAAGGTTTTAAAGAGGTAAGATCGGCTATTTTTACAGGTTTACCGGACTCTACACTATTACGAGCGGCTATACCAACCAGAATGGACAAGGCTCCATCGCGTGTCCCGGCTGATTGCCGGTATGGATCGGCCATATCCGGGCTTTTGAAGATTTTATCTTTCAACCGGATATCACCTCCACCGTGTCCGCCCCCACCGTGTGGCACCTGAATCAGTTCGGTTTTACCAAACATTTTAGTTAAACGAATCTCATCATAATCTTCCATTTTCCAGGGTTGCGCTTCCTGAATCCAGGCATCAATGCGACCTTGTGTACCGTTGAAAGCAATGCGGTAGCCTTCGTAAGGCGAATAAGTAGTTAAGGAATAACTTACCTGTACCCCATTGGCGTATTTAATCTGGGCAGCCATTTTATCGTAAATATTAATATCTTCTTTCCAAACGCAGCCATCACGCAGGTAGCCATCGTGTTTTTCGTTAGCCACGTACAAATCCATGTATTGCTGGTTTTTGGTGATGTCGTAATAAAAATCACATTTGTCTTTGTGCGGGCAAGGACGGCAGTTGGTATGGCGGAAGGAATTATTTTTACCGTAATGCTCTAAATTGCCATAGGCAAAAACTTCTTCCGGATCAGACTCCAGCCACCAGTTTAGCAAATCAAAATGGTGCGTAGATTTATGAACAAATAAGGTTCCGCCTTTTTCTTTTAACCGGTGCCAACGCCGGAAGTAATCTGCCCCATGCGAAGTATCCAGGTACCAATGAAAATCAACGGAAGTAATTTTTCCTATTTCATTATTCCGAAGTAACTCATAAATTTTCTGGCGATGTGGCGAGTAACGGTAGTTAAATGTCACGGTCACTTTTTTACCGGTTCTTTTTTCGGCATCCAGTATAGCCTGGCATTTTTGTTCATCGGTGGTCATGGGTTTTTCCGTGATGATGTTGGCTCCCATTTCCATGCCTTTTATAATAAACTCGTGGTGCGTAGCATCAACGGTTGTTACAATTAAGGTTTCCGGCTTTGTTTTCTTCATCATTTCGGTGAAGTCAGTAAAGGTAGGGCAATTTACACCTATGTACTTTTTAGCATAAGCCACCCGCCCCGGATTTACATCACAAAGTCCAACAAATTCTACCTGATCAGCATAATCTTTAGCTACCGTTTTGCCCCACATGGTAATACCCCGGGAACCGGTACCCACCATGGCTACCCGCATTTTTTTACCTGCCGTAACACTGGCAGTTACTGAAGAAATTGGATTAATAAATAAAGAACCTGCCAAAGCAGTACCAGTAGTAGCCAAAAAGTGGCGGCGGTCCATTACATTCTTATCGGTTTCCATAACTATGATTAAATTATTGTGGTGCGTGGTATTAATCATTATTAAATCTTCAGCTAATCAGCCGAAAAAGTCAATCCTTAAAGCCTTTTTTGATTTCCGAATGAACTCAAAATTCAATAGCTAAATGCTACTAAATACAATTCTGAATTAATCTTACACAGATTTAAAATCGTTTAAAAAGGTTTTAGAAGATATTTTTATGCAATCGTTACCGGGAACGTTGTCATTTTTTCTGCAGAAATTTCAAAGGTGGGTGAACAGCAAAAACCTTAGACTTACCACTTTACTTAAACTTTTATTTAGGAGCCCGAAAGGAGGAGAATTTGGTACGCATATTTTAGGCTTTACATTCCTATTAATAAAAAAGGGAAGGCTAGTATTATAAACTTGCCTTCCCTTTTTTATGTAATTTAACTACTTAGTTAACCTTAACTGCCGACTTTTTCAAATCAGTTCCTTTGGTGATTTGCGCTGAAATATTGTTAAAATCTTTGTTTTCCAGTTTCACATTTTGAGTAAGAGGACCAAGAACTTTTACCACCGGCTCTTTGCTTTGCGGATACGTTAAACCTTCTACTTTAAAATTTTTGCTGTTGTAAATAGTTAGTGCCGGACCTTTTTCGGCTATTACTTTTACATTTTTCAACACTATCCCATCTGCATCTACCGATGAAATTCCTTTTTTAGCTTTTAAGGTAGCATTTTCCAATTGCACGTTTTTCAGGTTCATTTCGGGTAAACCTTGTAACACCAAGGCTTCATCGGCACCGGCAACCATAATATTCTTCATGTAAATATTTTTGAAGGAAGGTGTTTCTTCTGTTACGGGCACTAATTTTTCTACGCGGGCTTCCGTTTTAGCGCTTTGTCCTTCTTCCAGTACCGGCGAGTTACCACCGTAAAACAGATTAAAGCTAATGGCCTGTGTGGGTATGTCGATCATATCTATGTTTGAAATCCAGATATTTTCTACAACTCCGCCCCTGCCGCGGGTACTCTTAAAACGCAAGCCTATATCGGTACCCATAAAGGTACAGTTGGATACGTGTACGTTTTTTACGCCGCCAGACATTTCGCTACCTACCACAAAGCCACCGTGGCCATGATACACCACACTGTTTTTGACAATTACATTTTCGGTAGCCATGCCCCGATCCCGACCGTCTTTGTCTTTACCTGATTTAATGCAAATCGCATCGTCGCCTACATCAAAGGTGTTATTGTACACCACAGCATTTTTACAGGATTCTAAATCCAGACCATCTCCATTCTGCGAATACCATGGGTTACGCACGGTTAAATTTCGGAGGGTTACATCGGTGCACATTAGCGGGTGTAAATTCCAGGCTGGAGAGTTTTGAAAAGTCGGACCATCCAGCATAACCTTCTTACAGTTTATCAGGCTTACCATTACCGGACGCATAAAATCTTTTACTGTGGCAAACTCTTCCATTTTGGTAAAATTTGGCACGTTGAAATTCCCTGCTGTATCGCCGCGTTTTGAGCTTTCGGAAGGGTACCAGACTTTTTGGTCATTGCTTAACACCCCTCCCGATTTTACCAGTCTTTTCCACTGCTCTTCGGTTAATTTACTTTTCTTTACCGGGCGCCAGGCATCGCCGGAACCATCAAATGTACCTTCCCCGGTAATAGCCACGTTTTCCAGATCTTTACCCGTTATTGGCGACTGGCAACGAACTGTATTCAAGCCTTCAAAACTGGTTTTTACCAATGGGTAATCGTCTAAATTCTTACTAAAAATAACCATGGACCCAGCTTCGGCGTGCAGGTTAATGTTGCTGCGCAATACTACCGGTCCGGTTAACCACAGACCACGCGGAATAATTACTCTACCGCCACCTTTCGCGGCAACCGCGGCAATAGCTTTTTCAAAAGCTTCGGTATTCAGCGTCAGGCCATCGCCCACGGCGCCAAAATCAGTAACTTTAACGCTATAATTTGGGAACTGAGGTTCCTGCACACGCGGCATATCAAACTCTATGCCTTTATACAAATCATCTAAACTGGAGATGGAAGCAGTTGGTTTATCATTGGAGGTTGTGGTTGCTACCATTGCTGAATTATAAGCTACAGAAGCACCTGGTTGTGGTTTACAGGCCCCAAATGCCATCCCGGCCACGCCTAGCCACAAAGCTAAGCGGCTACTCCTTACATATTTTTTTTCCATGTTTATTTTTAATTACAGTTCTTTCTTCTATAAATTTTTATTTAGCCTCCGAAACACTGGCACTGGAATTTAAATCTATCGGTTCTATTCTAAACCAATCAAAATCAGCATAGCCGGAGTCGTTTATCTGGGTATCGCGGGTACAGAATAACCCTATTTTGGAGCCTTTCCAGCGGGCTACTTCGGCCTGAAACTGTTCGCCTACATCCGTGAATTTAGTACCATCCAAGCTGTAACTAAACTGGCATTTGGCTTCATTTACAACCTTTACCCGCAAATAAGCCGTTGAACCAGGCAGTTTCATAATCTCCTTTTCAGATTCGGATTTGCCTTTTACCGCCTCTTTGCATTCGGTATACACCAAGTAAATTCCATTCTTCTTACTTTTTAAGGCTACGTTAGCGTAGCTGAAGCCCATGATAACCAGGCCCGCTTTTTCGTTTTCTATTTTGGTAAGGTTGGGGCTAAAATTAAGCTTAGTGGTTACCATAAACTCATCGCCCGGAAACTTTTGCTGCAGCACATTTGGAGCATCCCACAGATTTTTAGCTCCTTCGGGTAATTTATCAGAATATAGCCGCAATGAGCCGGTAGCCGAGTTCAGGAATGACCAGGTTGCTTTCGGATTAGTGGGCCATTGCCATTGCAACCCCAAAGAGGTACTGTTAAATTCATCACTTTCAGGTGGCGTTTGTATGGGGGCAGTTTTCTTTACATTGGGCTTCCTATAGACCAAAACCGGCTCGCCTTTACCGTCGCCGTCTTTATCCTCGCCAATTACTGGCCAGTCGTTTACCCATTTCATGGGCTGCAAGTGCACCACCCGCCCGTATTGTTCTTTGTCCTGGAAATGCAAAAACCAGTCTTCGCCAGTTTGGGTAGTAACCCAGGCGCCCTGGTGCGGGCCATTGGTAGGCGTGCTGCCCTGTTCCATAACTACTTTGCGTTCGTACGGCCCATACACATTTTTTGACCGCAACACCAGTTGCCAGCCTGTAGGTACACCACCAGCCGGAGCAAATATATAATAATAGCCGTTTCGCTTGTAAAGCTTAGGTCCTTCTATAGTAGGGTCCAGCTCGTGGCCGTCGTACACAATTTTACCTTCGTCCAGGGTTTTAGTACCTTCGGCATTTAGTTTTTTTATGGCCACTACACTTTTAATACCTGCCCGGCTGCCGGCATAAGCATATACCATATAGGCTTGCCCGTCTTCGTCCCATAACGGGCACGGATCTATCAATCCTTTTCCGCCTTCTACCAGAACCGGATCGCTCCAGGGCCCAGCTGGGTTAGTAGCTTTTGTTAAATAGATCCCAAAATCCGGATCGGGGTAATATAAATAGAATTCTTTTTTATGGTAACGTATGGCTGGAGCCCAAACCCCTTCCCCGTGGCGTGGCAAAGAAAAATGTTCAAAAGGAGGCTGTCGCTTCAATGCGTGACCAATCAAATTCCAATTTACCAAATCTTTGGAATGCAAAATTGGCAAGCCTGGCACATCCTCAAAGCTAGACGAAACCATATAAAAATCATCCCCCACCCGTATGGCATCCGGATCGGAATAATCTGCATGTAATACAGGGTTTTTATAGGTACCATTGCCCTGATCAGCAACCCATACCTTAGAAACAGTAGATTTTACCTCTTTTGTAGTTTGAGCCAATACCGGTAAAACTGTTCCGGCCAGCAAACCAGCTAAAACCAAACCTCCACCGAATAATTTGCTTTTACTCATGCTTAAAATTTTTATTTAAAAAATTAACTGTTAGCTCCAGCGTAGGATTAAACCACGGATGCAATAACCAGAAAGGATGCGGTGTATCAGGAAAAGTATGTACTTCAGAATAAATGTTGTGCTGATTCAGGACCTGGATAAAATCTTCGCGACCCGCATGAAACCGGGGCGTGGAGCTGTTAATAAAAAGAATAGGCACTGCATTTTTACCCACATGCGTTAAGGCCGATGCTTCTATCCAGTTTTCGGCTTGCTCTTCGTAGGTACCGCCCAACCACTGGCTGGCTACCACGCCTTCGGCGGATTCCGGATGTTTAAATGCCAGAACGCCATCCATATCAATAACAGCTTGCACGGCACTGGACTGTTTCGGGTTTCCGCCTGTACCTTCCAATTTAGTATTTTTATTTGTGGTGCCCAGTAAGGCGGCTAATTGTCCGCCCGCCGAGCAACCCAAAGCCGCAATTTTATTTTTATCTAGATTGTAAGTTTCAGCATTGGCCCGCATCCAGCGAACTGCGGCTTTTAAATCGTGTACCGCCGCCGGGTATTTGGCTTCCGGGGAGAGCCGGTATTCTGCCGTTACAGTTACATAACCTTTAGCTGCTAATTGCTGCGCCATCGGCACTAAGTTTTCTTTACTACCCGAGCGCCAACCACCCCCGTGAATTAAAAGAACCGCCGGTAATTTTTTCTTACTTTTGTTAGCTGGATAAAATACATCTAAGTGCAGTTCCCGGTCGCCGATGGTGCTGTAAACAACTTCTTTTTTAGCAAGTACTCCTGCCGGCATAGGTGGTTTGGCCATTTGCACGTAAGGCCGATTTTTTACTTCTTTTTGGTAGGTGCTATAAATGGTAAAAGAGGTATCGCGTGGAATAGTAGCCTTTTGAGCGGTTGCTATTTGGGCAAACAGGACAAATAAGATTAAAAAACAGGTGGCTAATTGTTTTGGCTTGCTGTATAATGCTCTTATAACTCCCCCCCCAGGGAGGTTCTTCACTTGTTTGTTAATTTTAAAGGATACCATATGCATAGCTCCTTTATTATTTAACTACCGGTAAAAGTTGCATAGCTTTGTATACCAAGCTGGCTACTGCCTTTGCTCCTTCTGGCTGAAAGTGGGTATTATCCTTTTGTCCTTCGGGATAAGCGGCAACAGTTCCGGCCGGGAAGTTCATAAAATAGTTTTGAGTAACATATTCCTGCCCTTTAGCCGAAAAAGCTGCCATGGAAAGTTCATTTAAATCGATAAGTGGCACTTCTAATTCTTTAGCTACTTCTTTAGCGGCCTGCGGATAATCGCCGTGTACATTAGTTAATTTTCCATCCTTCCAGGGATAATTGCGGGCTACCGGGGTTAAAATAATGGGCAAAGCTCCTTTTTGGCGGGTTTGGTTTACATATAGCCGCAAGAATTCTTTGTAGCCCTGAATGGTAACGTATCGTTCGGTTTTTTCCTTAGAAGCATCGTTGTGGCCAAACTGCATCATCACCACATCGTTTTTCTGCAAGGCTTTATACACTTCCGCCCACCGGCCTTCTTCAAAAAAAGTACGGGTACTGCGGCCGCCTTTAGCTCGGTCGTCCACCACCACACTATCGGCTTTAATAATATTTTTTACTTTATCTAAACTATCACGGCGCATAAACGGCTGAAATACCTGCCCCCAGCCGGCCAATGGATGTCTCTTAACCTGATAATCGGCTTCTAAGGTATAATCGGCTACAGTAGAATCACCAATCAAGTATACTTTAACTACCTTCTTTTTAGCCGGCAAAAAAGCCACTAAAGCAAAAAATACAAATGCTAATACAACGCCCGCGCTTTTATTCATTTTTTACTTTTGATATCTTTAAATCCTGTTTATTGGTCTTTATTAAATGACAATACCTAAATTAACCTACCTATATATTCTTCAAAGGAGTCCAGTCATCGTTACCGCGGAGAATTGTTTTTACCTTATATTTTTTAGCTTCTTGTTTCGTGAGCACGTGTGTCCATCCTTCCCTTTTACCTGTTTTCCCACCGGCACCTGTAGAGTTGTATTCGGCGTAAAAAGTAGTGGTTTCAGCTTCCGGCTTTTTCCAGTTATGCCAACCTTCCGGCCTAATGTGGGCACCCATTTCAGTGTTTATAAATACCGTTTTGGCAAAATTGCGCCAGGGACGGCCTAAGTACACCTTTGTTGCCTCCGGCGAAGCAGTTAGTTTACAGTTTAAAAAAACATAACCGTAAGGCTTGCCTTCCGGGGTGGATGCAGCCGTTATATAAGAATTCTTTTTGCTGTAGATGGTACAATTTTCAAAAACAGCAACGGAAGGGCCAAAAATAAAGTCGGTGGTACCCTCCAGGTAACAGTTCTTAAAAAACTGGCGGGTGTAATTCGGTCCACCGTAAAAAGTATCCTGGTCGCCGATGATGCGGCAATTCAAAAAAGTGCAGCGGTCTGCCTCCACGTGCAGGGCTACAGCCTGCCCCACCGGACCGGCACTGTTCTGAAATGTAATATTCTCCGCGTGAAAATTATTCCCTAATATTTTAGTTGAATAAGAAGTAAAGGTGTTGTGGTTACCTTTGCCGGAATAATCATCAAATGAAAGAATGGTGTTGTCTTTATTCTGGCCTAGAAAACTTATATTAATTTTATCTTCCGGCAGTACTAGTTTTTCTTTGTAAACTCCGGATTTGATAAAAATAACAATTCGTTTTTTAGATAATGCTGGCGCTGCAGCTATGGCTTCTGCTACAGTTTTGTAATTACCTGTACCGTCTTGGGCTACAATTATTTGGTAAGGTCTTTCTTTTCCTTGTACCGAAATAGCTAATATGAGTAAAACCAGGAAAGTATAAAAGAAGATTCTACTTTTCATTAATACACTATTTTTTTCGCTTCTTGTCAACTTCTCTAAACTTTTTATAGCATTAAATTTTTAATGGCCGGAAGAAAGCCGCCATAAACAAAGCCTGCTTGTGATAGTAATTTTTGTTACCTGGCTGCGGCGGTATAAGTGGTACCGGGTGTCCAGTCTCCTAATACTTTTTCCAGAGTAAATTCCTTAGCTTCTTCGTCAGATAATTGTTTAGCCCATTTTACCCGGGCTTTCGGGTTTGCTCCCGGACCAGTGCTCTTGTATTCAGCATAGAAGGTTGATTTTTCAGCTTCAGGTTTCCCCCAGTTATGCCAGCCTTCGGGTTTAATCTGCTTCCCTAATTTGCATTGAATAAATATGGTTTGAGCATTTGGTCGCCACGGGCGGCCCAGGTAAAAAGAATTTTCCGGGGCGCTTCCGGTAATGTTGCAGTTTTTAAAGACATACCCGTATTGGGCACCTTCTGGGGTAGAGGCCGCGGTTACGTAACCTTCTTGCTTACAAAATATCTCACAACCTTCGAAAAAGGCGGTAGACCAGCCAAAGATAAAATCAACAGTACCCTCGATGTAACAGTTTTTATAGTATTGGCGGCTTTTTTCGCCGTAAGTATACAAGGTATCCTGGTTGCCTAAAAAGCGGCAATTTTTAAAAAATACCCGGTCGGCATCAATCCTGACCGCAACAGCCTGCCCAACTGGTCCGGCTGAATTTTCAAAAGTGATGTTTTCGGCAGTAAAATCAACTCCAAAAATAAAGAAACTAGTAGAGCCGGTAGTACCTAATTCTTCGCCAAACCGGTTCTTTTTCTGAGCAAAATCATTGAATGTTAGAATGGTTTTCTTTACATCTTCGCCAATAAATGTAACCATGGTTTTGGAGGTGGGCAGTACTAGTTTTTCCTTGTAAATACCGTTTTTAATTAAAATTATTGTTTCTTTTTTTCGAAAATCAGGTACGGCATTGATAGCTTCCTGCACCGTTTTATAAGCGCCGCTGCCATCCTGAGCTACCACAAAATCGTACCTTTTGTCGGCAACAACTTGCAAACTAACCAGTAAGAATAAAACAACCGGAAACAGGTATTTTTTCATTATTTTATTATTTAAGCCAATACATCAATAATTATTTTTGTTTAACTTTTAGGAAGAGGTTTTACTATGCGGGAGGCCAACTCCAGGTTTAATTCTTTAATAGAAGCCAACACCAGTTGAGCCATTTTGCGGGCGCCGAATTCATTAAAATGGGTATTATCATTTTTCCCTTCGGGATAATTGGGGTGCTCGCCAGGCGCCAGTTGCAGGAATAAATTTTTAGAATTTTCGGGCCCGAACTCCTGCAATATTGCCTGACTTTTTTTATCCAAATCAATAAGCGGCACTTTCTGATCCCGAGCCACTTTCCGCACTAACTCGGCATACACTTCATGCGTACCTACAATTTTACCGGCTTCATCAAACTGCCGCCGGGCCGCCGGAGTAATCAAAACCGGAACGGCTTTTTTATTGCGGCTTTCGGTTACGTAGCGCTTTAAATTAGCCTGAAACTCTTCTTCAGTAGCGTAACTTTTTTTAGTTTTCACTTCGTCATTATGGCCAAACTGAATCAACACATAATCACCTTCTTTTAAAGTTTGCACTACTGGCTGCCACAAATTTTCAGTTAAAAAGGTTTTAGTGCTACGACCATTTTTGGCCCGGTTATCTACTTTAACCGAAGAATCGAAAAAATACACAAAAGGCATGCCCCAACCCGTTTCGGGATAAGCTTTGGTGTCTTTAATTGAAATGGTTGAATCGCCAATTAAATAAACTGTTATGGGCCTTTTTTCCTGTGGGAAAGTAAATGCCAGCAGAAGTAAAATTCCTACCAGGCAACAATATTGAAATATCTTTTTCATATGCTTTTCTTTAAAGCGATGAAGAGGTAATGCTATTTAGGTAAACTTCCAGATTGGTGTAAAATTTATCCAACTTGAACCCTTTGCTATCGTTTGCATCCTGCGGGTTCAGGCCTTTTTGTTTTTCCCAGGCGTCCGGCATCCCATCCTTATCCGAATCGGCAGGAGCTGCTTTTGATTTTAATTCCGGCCAGGCTTTTTGGCTTTCGGCATAAGGAGTACCGTGCGGGAAACCGCCCTGTACATCTATAATTTTCCCGGTGCGGCTTTTTACTTCATTCAGCACGCGCTGGTCCAGAGGGTCTCGCTTGGGCAAACTGGCCCCTACCTGTTGCAACACAAGTGCATAAGCTTCCGGCGCCGCTTGGGTCGTTATTTTTTCGGCAACGAAAGGTTCAGTCGCTTTGGCTAATGTCGTATCTGCAGCGGTACCTTTATCCATTACCACTCCTAGCCAATTATTCTGAGTTACTTCCGGCGATTCATCGCTATAATTCCCGGTTACATAAAATTTGCCGTACCCATTAGTCTTGACATCGCGAAACGGATTCAGTACTCTGTTCTTTACATTTTTCTTCGTATCTGGGCCATATTTATAATAATTGTTCACAATGTTGTATTGTCCGCCTTCACCAGCATACACATTGTTACTGCCCCAGTTATAAATGATATTATTTCGAAAATCAGCAAATTCCACATCCGGGCTAATGTTACGGTTTCCATCGAAGCGCGGGGTACGGCTCACGCAGTGCGCATATAAATTATGATGGATGGAAATATGCCGCCCGCCTAAAATGCCACCATACCCATGCCGTTCAAAATCTTTATCCCCTGCCTCAAAATGGTAAGAATAATTTAATGGTTCGGCCATAAGGTTCCACTGCAAAGTGGTGCTATCGCCGGCATAAACCGATAATACTTCGTCGGTACTCCAACTAATAGAACAATGGTCTATTATGATATTTTTCTTTTTAGTTGAACTTAAGGCATCATCATGTCCGCTGCCGGCCAACATTCCATTATTCTGGTGTCGGTCCCCCATCCGGAAACGCATATACCGGATAATAACATTATCAGCATTTATTTTTACTGGGTAATCGGCCAGGCAAATACCGTCTCCGGGGGCAGTTTGGCCTGCAATTGTCACATTGGCCCGAATGGCTAACTCCGACTCCAGGTGAATGGTACCCGATACGGCAAACACAATTATGCGGGGCGTTTTGGCTTCTACGGCTTCGCGCAAACTACCCGGGCCGCTATCGTTTAAATTAGTAACCACAAATACTTTTCCGCCCCGACCACCCTTGGTATATTTTCCAAAACCTTCGGCTCCCGGAAAAGCAATTGCCCGACCTACTACTATAGGATCGGTTTTGGTTTTAGCTGGTTGCTGCGAACAAGCTGCAGTAAAAACAACCTGCAACACCAGGTAAAACACCGACACTTTTACTTTATAAGCTTTTTTACCTATCATGATTTTTAGCCTTCTACTCTTCCGTCTTCTAAAATTATTTTTATCTGATTTTCGGTTATGGTATCTCCCAGGCAGGCTTTTTATAAAAGCTTTGACGTTATTAAAATCCATACTAAACATTTTGTCCCAGCCTAAAAAAATGACCGGATAACATTTATGAATGGAGCTTTTAAGCTCCATTCATAAATTTCCTATTTCCGCCATCTTAGGTCTCCTGCGGTTGCTTTTCCGGCAAAAGCAGCATCTTTAATGGTAAAATCTCCTTCTTTTGGTTTTTGAAATAAATCAAAGGAGGTTTTATCGTAGGCTGTGGTGTTTGGTAATGGATTAGGGTTTATGGCGGCTAAAGCAAAATCTGAAGTAGTATAACTGTTACTTACATCAAAAGTAATGGTTCCTCTATAGCCTCTAACAGCACGGTTACCCCCACTACTTTTGCCAATTCCGAATATAGTGTTTGTTATTTTTACCGGATTAGTTACTGCTACTCCATTGTAATCGATAAAGTAGTTGTTCCCCAACACTGCTTCGTTAATCGTCAGGTTATCCAGCGTAATATTGGCCGTATTTGATTTACTGGTTAAGATTTTTTCTGCTTTATAAATAGTGGAATTTTTAATAATAATGCTGTTCACCTTACAAGCAGCATTATCCACGGTAAGTACCCCATAACCTGCCAGACTATCCAGTACACTGTTGGTTATGGTAAAATTTTCAATGGTAGTAGGAGTAGTAGCATTCAACCGCACCAGGCCCCGGAATATTCCAGCCCGGCAGTTTTCAATAATAAAGTTGCTTACGGTAGCACCATTTGTGGTATTAAAAATATACCGGGAAGCATAATTATCGCTCCGCATGGTAACATCTTTAAATTCGATTTTATTAATAACACTACCTGCTTCAAAGTTAAAGTTGTTGGTAAAGAAAATAGTTGCCTGACTTGGTTCATTTAAATCGGCCCCACTAATAAAGGTTAGCGACTTTCCTATACTGATAGAAGAATTAACGGTATAGGTAACGCCACGCTTTAGAATAATAATGCTGCCATTTGGAATATCTGGAATGGTATCGGCCAATAAGGTTGCTTTGTTGGTTACGCCTCTTAAATCAATCAGGTCACCGGCTAACGGGGCATTGGTCCGGAAACTCTGGTATCCTTTTGATTTAGTACCAGCGAATATCTCAACGGCGTAAGCTGTATTGGGTAATAAATTTTCTACTGTTTTACTATTGGCCGCAACATCAGCCGCTGTTAAAGGTATTTCTACCAATTGATCTCCCCCGGCTCGGGTAATTATTAATTTGGTTACACCCTCGGTTGCTTTCCAGTTAATAGCCGCTGCCCGATCAATAGTCCGGATAGCGGTAAAAATTTGTTCACCCGGAATGGCAAACCGGGAACTTACCACCCATTTGGATTCAGCACTCTTGTCAGTAGCATTGGTTTTTACCCGGGCATAATAGCGTTGCCGAACATTCAGGTGTTCATCGGTAATGGTTACACTAGCCGTTTCAGAAGTGGTAGTATAAACTACTTTACTTTGAAAAAGCGTATCAGTAGCTACTTCAATGGTATAAGAAGTTTTAGTGGTATCTACATACAAGGCTTCTTTCCAGCTAAGTTTTACGGCTGTTACCGCTCCCGTTGATTTTACGGCACCGGTAGGCATAAATAACCTTTCCGGTGTAAAAGTCTGTTCCTCCAATTCTTCTTTACAGGAAGTAAAAATCAGGAACAGAAGAAGTGACATAAACCACTTTAGCACCTGGATATTATCTTTTTTCATATTATATTCAATCTAATTCTTGTGGATGATTAGTGGCCGAAATCCTGGGTTAGGCGATAATTCGCGCTAAGAATCCCTTCGAAAATGGGAAACAACTCTGATTTGTTGGGGATATATTGGCTTGCAAATTTTCGGTTAGCACCAGTAACATGCTCTTCCGTAATGGCAGTCCGCCAGGCCACAGCCGTATAGCCTGCCGGGGCAGTTGTAACCGTAGCTGGCTGGTACATTACCTTATTTATGGCGCCGCCAAACAAATCAAAATTGGCTACTTCATCCCGGGTCCCAACCGTGCGCCCTAATAATGGGCTTGGCTTGTAATAAACAGTTGCCGGTATATTGGCAAAGCGGCCTGTACCTTCCCGCATGGCCCGCATGGCATTTCGAACCTCCTGAATTTTAGTTCCTAACAAATTCCATCGGATTAGATCGTATTTCCGAATGCCTTCGCCTCCAAATTCCAGGTAACGCTCGTTTACAATTGCCTTAAAAAAACTGTCTTTGTTCGTTGGAATACTGCCCATGCGGGTTTCCAATTCATCAATAAAGGCTCTTTTTCTAACAGCTTCCAAAGCCGATATGGCTTCCCCGGTAGGTCCGTTTAATTCATTTTCTGCTTCCGCAAACATCAACAGCACATCCGCATACCGAATTATTGGCCAGTTAATACCCAATGTTTGATTTGTTCCGGCAATGGTAGTCCAGTATTTCCGGAATTTACCTTCGCGCATAAGCAAAGGCGTTGTTAATAATTTGTTATTGGTAGCATTAACCGAAAAATAAGCCAGCGTAACATCACGTCTAGAATCAGCAATGGAATCAAAGGCATAGAAATAAGTAGGGACTGCTTCTATTAAACCATTTGCCTGGCCGTATGTGGTGTTAGCAGCATCTATACGTAGTCCGTTGGCATATCCCAATTTAGTATCTGTTCTGGCATTCCCGCCGTAAGCGCCTACTTCCCAAATCAATTCATTTGTCGGGTCTTGCCGGTTGGCGCCATGTAGGCTTTTAAAAACATTCTCAAAGCTTGGGTTCAAACCATGCTGTCCGCTCTGGATAATTTGTTTGCACTCATCCCGGGCAATCTGGTAAAACTCCTGGTAATTGCTCCTGCGCTCTACTTTGCCGCTGGACCGCCGCAAAGCATAGCCGCCTCTGGCTAAGGCTATTCTGGCCCGTAAAGCTTTCACGGCTCCTTTACTTATCCGCGATGCCGGATCACCTGATTCGGAACGCCAGGGTACCAGGTCAGAGGCCATTTTCAAATCAGCTAATAATTTGTCATAAATTTCGTCCTGATCGGTTTTAGGCAAATACAAATCCGGAACTTCTGATGATGGTTCAAACTGAGCCGGTACATCGCCCCAGTTGCGGATTAACTCGTGGTAAAACTGTGCCCGAAGCGTAAGCGCCTCCCCTAACATTTTACGCATGGCAGCCTGTTCAGAAGCACTTCCATTTTTGTATAAATTAGATTGCGGAATATTTTTTATGCAGATGTTAGCGCGTTCTACCCCGGCATAAAGCTGCAAAAAGGGTAGGTTTAATTCGGTATTTCCGGCACTGGCCCCAAAATGGGCTATACCCGTACGGGTAGTTGGGTTATGGTCTCCGCTTATCCGAAAATCATCGGCAGCATTGGGAAAAAGCGTAGAAATCCGGCTCCCGTAACCATTATCACCAGGTAATTGATTATAAACCCCGGTTAGAGCAGAGGTCGTATAAGAAAGGCTGGCGAAAATTGCATCCTGCGATAAGGTAGATGGGTTTTCTACATCTAAATAATCTTTACAGGAAGAGAAGGTAAGCAAACCTCCGAAAACTAAAGAAAATACAAGAGGCTTTATAAATTTATTTTTCATGCTGATCTTCATTAAAACTTAAAATGTAATGTTTACCCCTCCCAAAATATACCGGCTTCTAGGATAAGCCGCATAATCTACCCCTGGAGTAAGAGCACCGTACTGGCCACTTCTGCGGGTATTTGCTTCCGGATCATAACCGGAGTAACCGGTCAGGGTAATTAAATTATTAACCGTGGTGTAAACCCTTACCTTGGAAAAAGCTTTGGTTCTTTGCACCAGGTTTTCTGGCAATGAGTAGCCCAGGGTTAAGTTACTGATGCGTAAGAAAGAGCCGTCTTCGATAGCAAAAGAATGCAGGAAGTATTGGCCGCGGGCTGGAGTCCAGTATCGGGTATCTTTGTTCATTTGGGCCAGTTGTTCCGGATTGGTTACTCTGGCACCATTCTCATCATACCATTTCCACCGGTCGTTCATCAGGGCCAGCATGTTGTTATCTTTCTGCTCGTACAGGGTAGTAAATTCTATTTTATTGGCATTATAGACTTTATTGCCAACTGAGAAATTCATAAATAAGCTTAAATCGAACCCTTTATAAGCGAATTGTTGGTTTAAACCTCCAATAAATTTAGGTTGCGCATTGCCTAGCACGGTCCGGTCGTTCGTATTAATCATGGAATTACCATCATTGGTAATATCTTTTAATTTCAGATCGCCTGGCTGCGGATCCCGGTTTCCCAGCGCAATATTCCGGCTGTTAGCTACTCCCTCTTTTAACGTATAGCTACCATTTGCTTGCATTTTAAAACTGCCATCGTTGTTTAACTCAAAATCTTCAACTGCATAATACCCATCTGTGAGGTATCCATAAAACTGCCCCACCGGTTGCCCCACCTGAACTAAGAAATCTTCATAAGTGGCCGTAATCCAGCCAGATGGCACTGCATAAGAGTTTAGCGCCTGCCCGTTACTGGCCTTACCTAAACTCACTATTTTGTTTCTGTTAAAGGCAATGTTAAAATTCGCATTCCAGTTAAAATCACCTTTTTCCATCACCATACCGCCCAATTGTAACTCCACACCCTTATTTTCGGTGCTGCCTACATTTTGCTGCTGAAACTGGTACCCACTGGTAGAAGGAATGGAAGCCCGGAGTAAAAGATCGTTAGTTGAATTTTTATAAACATCTACACTAGCGGTTAGCCGGTTATTCAGGAAAGACATATCTAACCCTAGATTGCGCGAAATAGTAGTTTCCCATTTTAAATTCCGGTTAGCCAGGTATGTAGCGGTATAGCCTGGTGTTATAGCTTCTGTAAAAGCATATCCATCATTGGAAGAAGAGGCAAACATGGTCTTCCATAAATCCAAGCCAATCCGGTTATTGCCAACCGCACCTAAACTGGCCCTTACTTTCATGTCCGATAACCAGGCTTTGGTACCTGCCATAAAAGACTCGTCAGATACATGCCAGGCCAGGGCCACAGATGGGAAATAACCAATTCTATTTTCGGGCGCAAACAAGGAAGAGGCATCGCGTCTTACGCTTATGGTAGCCCGGTATTTCTCAAACAAGCTATAATTAACACTGCTGAAAAAAGAAAGTAAACGTTCACCGGAAGCACCCGTAGTTGGGGCATCCTGAATTAAGGTAGGTGGCGGTGTTGCCTGTTGTATACCAGTAAAGGCTTGTTCCGGCGTAATATCTATGGGTAACCACTTAGTCGTAATATTTCTGGATTTAGCATTGGTTTGCCAGATTTCCTGGCCCAACAGGAAGTTAACCGCATGGCTTTTGCCAAATTTTTTAGTATAGGTAAGCGTATTGGAATTAGTTAAAGAAAGTGATTGCGCCCCTATTTGCTGCACAACAGGCTGCCCATTATTCTGCCGCGCAATGGCCGTTACTGCTCCGTTAAAAGTATCCTGGTCTCGGGTGGTATTGGTAACGCCAAGCTGGGTTTTTAAAGTAAGTCCATTTAATAATTCATAACTTGCCCAGCCGTTTACAATTATATCATTCCGGTAATCATAGCGCAGTTCCTGGTTAGCTAATAATACCGGGCTGGTCAGGTTGGTCAGGGCAAAATAATTCGGATCAAACTCATCTACCTGATTTTCCAGCCCCGGAGCTACAAATGGGCGGAAACGAACCGAATTTCTTAACCTGTTGGTTCCCTGTGTACCTGAGCTGGAAGTACCAACCCCTTCAATTTTTTGCCGGCTAAACCGGTTGGTTAAGCCTATTTTAAACCGGTCATTGATTTTGTGGTCAAACTTAAAAGAAGCTAAAGTGCGTTCAAATCCGGAGTTCAACATAATTCCCTCTTCATTCACCCGGTTTAAATTAAAGTTAAATGAAGTAGTTTTAGTGCCTCCGGTTATACCAATAATATGCGTCTGGCTTTTAGCACTGCGCCCAAATACCTTTTGCTGCCAGTTTGTAGCTGGCATATTTCTGTACAAGTCTAAATCTTCATAGCGACCATAACGGTCTAAAAAACTATTCCGGGATTCTTCATTCTGGTTCAAATTATAAACCTGGTACTGGTATTTCACGAAATCATAGGGATTCATGACCTCCAGTTCGTTTGTTATTTTCCTAACCCCGGTAAACCCATTATAAGTAACCTGAGTTTTCATCTCCCTGCCACCTTTTGTAGTTATTACAACTACCCCATTGGCACCTCTGGCTCCATAAATTGCCGTAGAGGCTGCATCTTTTAATACATCAATGGATTGGATTTCCTGTGGCGTCAGAAAAGAAAGCGCATTATCTACCTGAATACCATCTACTATATAAAGAGGCGTATTACTGCCGGTTATAGAGGTTCCGCCTCTTACCCGAATTGAGATTTCTGCTCCTGGCTGTCCTTCGGAAGTGGTAACCTGCACCCCGGCTAACCGGCCAGCAAGGGCTTCACCAGCAGTACTTACCGGTATATCTTTTAATTGTTTATCGCCAACTGAAGATACCGAGCTGGTTAATTGACTTCTGGGAACCGCCTGATACCCGATTACGACTACTTCCTCTAATGCCTGCTGATCCGGAACCAGGCCAATAGTAAAATTAGTCCGGTTGCTTAAAGGAACTTCTTTGGTTAAGTAACCAATAAAAGAAACCACTAAAACACTGGAAGCATTCGGCGCCGTTAAGGTAAAGTTACCCCCTACATCCGTGGAAGTACCATTGGTAGTTCCTTTTACCAGCACGGTTACTCCAGGCATGCCTGCTCCTTTTTCGTCCAGTACTTTACCGCCTACTTTTATTCCTTGTGCCAAAGCACCTATCAGGGCCATGAGAACCAGCGGAAGTATCAGTAAGTACTTCATATTCTTGTTAATTGTACTTTGCATTGAATCCTTTATAAAAATGATTGAATAATATTTTGGTATTTTTTCAGCGCTTTTTATATGTGTTATAAGAGATCTGAAGACACTCCTTATAACTTTAATTGTCTGGTGGCTTTACAAAAAGAATAAAGGAAACCAGGACAGGTTAATTAACCTGGTAAGCGGAAAAAATTTAGCCTAAAAAAATCAGGTAAATAGAGAAGCTTTATATGAAAACAATCAGGATTCGGAGTAGACCTTTGTCATAAGCATTGCAAGTTATTTAATTAGTTGTGGTGTATATTTAGTTCGTTAGCTTATAATATATTATAAACCTAATTCAAGTCTAATTACTTTTATATACAAATAAAATTCTTAAATCATAAATATTTGTGCAATCGTTACCGGAAACGATTGCACAAATATTTATGATTTAACTAATAAAGGTTTTTCTGCAGTATGAGGATAACAAAAACCGGTCTTAAAGCTTTTAGCTAAAATTTCTGAAGTGGGGCAAATTTGATTCAGGTAGCTCTTCCTGATTTAAATAGAGACCTAATTGGTAAAGCTCCGGATAAATTTTCCGGTTAAATCAAATTAATTTAACACGTAGGTTTTAATAAGTAATTTCCGTATTTTTAGTTCATTAATAACGCCAGAAACAACCTGAATGTACAAACCCACCACCATTAAAGATATTGCAAAAGCTTTAGGATTATCTACTTCTACTGTTTCAAGAGCATTGCGGGGTGGCTACGAAATTAGCGACGAAACGAAGCGTATAGTGTCGGAATACGCGCAAAAAATAAACTACAAACCAAACCCTATTGCCTTAAGCCTAAAAGAGCGACGTAGTTACTCCATTGGGGTAGTGGTTTGCGAAGTAGCCAACAGCTTTTTTTCTCAGGCAATAAACGGCATTGAGTCCATTGCCTACAATAAAGGCTATCACGTAATTATTTCCCAAAGCCATGATTCCTATGAAAGGGAAGTTACCAACATCCAGCATTTAGCTAACCGCTCTATAGATGGTTTATTAATTTCTTTGTCTGCCGAGACTACTAACTATGACCATATTCATCAATTACATGCCAATGGGTTTCCAATGGTATTTTTTGATCGGGTACTGGATGAAATCCAAACGCATAAAGTAATTTCAGATAACTTTCAGGGTTCGTTTGCGGCCACTGAACTATTAATTAAAAATGGCTTTAAAAAAATAGCTCATTTGGCAAATGCGCCCCATCTTTCTATTACCAAAGAAAGACAGGTTGGCTACCAGGCTGCTTTACAGAAATATGGACTGGAGGTTAAGGAAGAATATAATCAGTATTGCTTTCACGGAGGCCGTTTAAAGGAGGAAGTAGAAAGTGCCGTTCAAACTTTACTAAACCTTCCGGACAGGCCCGATGCTATTTTTGTGTCGAGCGACCGGTTAAGCATTAGCTGCCTTACGGCTTTAATGAAATTAAATCCGTTGGCAGCCGAACAAATCAGTATTGCAGGTTTCAACAATTCGGACCTTGTAAACCTGCTTAAGCCTTCTCTTTCTTATGTAAGGCAACCTGCTTTTGAAATGGGCAGATTGGCAACTGACTTATTAATTCAATTAATAGAAGCCAAACGCCCCATCACGCAGTTCGAAACCAAAATATTAACCAATGAAGTTTTTATAAGTGATTCGCTGAAAAAGGAGGCGGTGCTTTTGTAATAGTTAACCTTAATAAAAGATTTTTATAACTATACCTGCAAACGGCTTTTCCGCGTTTTGTGGATTAATCTTAAAAAGTAGACTGTTTCCCGATTTTATTTCTATTAAGGAGTGAAAAACTTTTCAGGGATGCAGCCTTCCACTTATTGGATGGTTTATAATTTATTTGAAGAATGACATACTGCTAATTACCTTCAGGATAAATCCTAATGCACATTTTGGTTAGCCGTATATTAGAGTATTCTTCTTCGGAGCTAGAGGTTTAGGGGTATCTGTTTTCTGCAATAATCCCCAAAAATCTATTACAATAATCTGGCTACTTATTGTTAAAGAAAACTACTGGTATGGTAATGTTTAGATCCTTCGCCCAGCTCAGAATGACAAGTAATGTATTATCTTTATCGAGGGGCAAGCAACAACTATAGCAAGCTTCAGTAACTAAAAAGGTTTCTTTTGTTGTTGTTGTTGGTTTAAGTAGCAATTACTTAATTGAATATTTTCTTTTTCTAAGTTATTATCTAGTACTACCAGGCTCTTTTGCTCATGACTTTCTCTGCTCTGGTCATTTTACCTGGCTCCGGAGGCTTTTCCAGCCACTTTACAAAATCATCTTTAATTTTATCGGTCCACTGACTATCATTGCCGCCGGAGTTGTACTTGCCTTGGGCTCCATTTTAAAACCAAATTTGTCTTTCCGGATTACGGATTTTGAAGTACTAGTTACTATTTTACCTATTCCTATCCTCCTACTACTCCTAGCTTGCTTGTAGATCATTTCCTGGCAATTGCATGAAGCTAACAAAAATAAAAACTCCTCCAATTATATCAATTCAATAGAATAACCTTCTCTATTCTCCTCCCTATTAGTTAAGCTTAGCACTACGCTGCCAGAGATTCATGGACCGCCAGTACTTTTAGAAGTACTTATTTGCCATATTTGTAAAAGAAAGAAAACTGCTACTGATCCTTAGGAGCTTCTTCTTTTCGAAACCTAAAAGTTACTGCTACCAAAAAATTATTTAACGTTATTTATATCAACCTTATGAAATTTATTCCTATTTCTAAAGCTATTCTGCTCCTGCTCTTTTTGAGTTTAGCTGTACTGGCATCTGCCCAAACCATGACCATAAAAGGACGGCATTTGTACACAGCCGCCGGCGAAAAAGTAATTTTGCGAGGCATTAATGAAATGTTTATCTGGTCGAATGATAAAACAGGAGAAACCATTTTACCGGAGATTGCTAAAACAGGCGCTAATTCCTGCCGACTAGCCTGGACAACTGCCGGGGCTCCTGATGAAATGGACAGATTAATCGCGAATTGTATCCGGTATAAAATGATCCCGATTATAGAGCTGCACGATGCCACCGGAGACTGGAGCAAACTGCAGATTTGCCTTGATTATTGGAAAAGAGCCGATGTGAAAGCCGTAATGGACAAACATAAAAAATGGGTGTTGTTAAATATAGCAAACGAAGTGGGTGGCAAAACACCTGCTGATACATTCAGGGTAAAATACACCAATGCCGTGCAACAACTTAGAACCGCCGGTTACGAAGTGCCTTTGTTAATTGATGCAGCCAATTGGGGACAGGATGAAACGAGTGTGCTTGCTACCTGGAAGGATATTGTACAGGCTGATCCAAAGAAACAATGTATGTTTTCGGTGCATACGTATTGGTCTCAAAATGCGCAGGACCGGTTAAATAGCTTGATAAACCGCGTGGTAAAAGAAGAAATACCTCTCCTTTTTGGGGAGGCCCCACAACCCAAGGTAGGGCCAAACTGCTCCGTAGACTTTCCTTACACCAGCTTTCTGAGTCAGTGCCAGGAAAAAGAAATTGGCTGGCTGGTTTGGTCGTGGGGCGCTGTAAATAATGGCGACTGTGGCCGGCCCAATAGCCCTTATGATATTACAACGGATGGCAAATACGGAAACTGGGAACATGCCTGGAACCGGGAAGTAGTGGAAGAACATGCCGGCAGCATTCAAAAAACTTCTATCCGGCCTAACTCCCTGGTAAAAGAGAATAAAAATAAAAAACAGAAGTCTTCTTAATTAGAAAATTTAAAGGTGCAGGGGTTTCTGCACCTTTAAATTTTAGTTATAAGCCAGCACTTAAAAGATGAGAACGGAATCAAATAAACTCCTATTTAAAACAAAGACTATAAGGTTTTAGTAATCCTGTTCCGGTAACTATATCTTTGTATTTAATCCTTGTGCATGCAGCCGTTCGATTCACAACCTTCCACTCCGCTAGAGAAACTGTCTGGTATTGTTAAGCGCATTACCTTTCATAGTGTGGAAACCGGCTATACCATACTTAAGGTAAACAGCTTCCAAAAGCCTCACGAGGAAACCACCGTTACTGTTCATCAATCTAAAGTCTTTGCCGGAGCAACTATGGACTTCTATGGTGAATGGAGCAATCATCCTAGCTATGGCCTTCAGTTTAAAGCTGCAAAAGTACTTGAAAGGAAACCAGCTACAGCCAATGCCTTGGAAAAATACCTGGGTTCTGGCCTGATTAAAGGAGTTGGTCCCGCCACTGCCAAAAAGATTGTAAAGCACTTTGGCGATAAAACTTTAGAGGTATTTGAAAACAACATAGAAAAGCTAACTGAGGTAGAAGGCATTGCCAAACTTAAGCTGGAGATGATTAGTAAAGCGTGGGTAGAGCACCAGGAAATCAGCAATGTGATGCTGTTTCTGCAATCCCATAATATCTCTACTTTATTTGCCGTAAAAATTTATAAGACCTACGGCAACGATGCCATTGAGATAGTACAGAATAACCCTTACCGCTTAGCCGCTGATATTTACGGCATTGGTTTTTTCTCCGCTGATAAAGTAGCCTTAAGTATGGGATTAGCCCTGAACTCACCGCAACGAATTCAGGCGGCTATTGACCATGTGTTGCAAAGCGCCCGGGAAGAAGGCCATTGCTATTTAACCCAGGAACAAATTATTCAGGCCGTAAGTGAACTGATAGCCATTAATGATGCTATTGCCATTGAAACTAACCTTCTGGAATTAGAGAAAAAAGAAGAACTAAAGATCCGGTTGCTGCCGGATGGCAAGGGTGGCTTTCTAAAGTGTTTCTATGCCCATTCCTTATACTTTGATGAGCAGTATATTGCCACCAAAGTAAAAAAACTGGTAGCTCAACCCATCCGTTTGAATAAAGAGCATCTCCTGTCGCACCTGGAAGTCTTCTGCCAGTTAAACCAGGTTAACCTGAGTGAGGAGCAAAGACAAAGTGTGCTGGAGTTAGCTACTAATCAGCTTTCCATCCTTACCGGTGGCCCCGGCTGTGGAAAAACCACTACTACCCGGGCATTAGTTGGGTTACTCCAAGTTTTAGGCAAACAGGTAATGCTTGCTGCTCCTACTGGTAGAGCCGCCCAGCGCATGAGTGAAGTTATCGGGTTAGAAGCTAAAACGATTCACCGGTTATTAGAATGGGACCCATCAAAAGGTGGATTCAAGCGAACAGAAGAAGAACCGCTGCAAACCGCTGTGCTGATTGTGGATGAGTGCTCTATGCTGGATGTTCATTTGGCAGCGTCCTTACTGCGGGCCGCACCGGTAAACGGCCAGGTAGTTTTAATTGGTGATGCCGATCAATTACCTGCTGTGGGAGCCGGTAATGTGTTGAAGGATTTAATTAGCTCCGGTGTAGTTCCCTGCCAGCGACTGACTAAAGTTTTCCGGCAAGCACAGGAGTCTTTAATTATTTCTTATGCGCACCAGATAAACCAGGGAAATGTACCCAAGATAGAATCGCCTTTTAACAAGCCCCAGGTTTGGCAAGAGAAAAAAGATTGTTTGTTCATTGATTCGGAAGAAGCCACTTCAGAACAGCTTAAGTTTATTTCTAAGGTTAAGAAAATGACCAATGAACCGGCTAAATACACCATAGAAGATTTAAGCTTTTTAGAGGAACCCGCTCCGGATCCTTATAGCCAGGGCAGCAGCTTTTCTATACCCAGCAAGTTTAGCCATGTGGACCTGGAAGCTTTGCTCCAGGCCAGTAAACACACCGATGAATTAAAACAAGTAGTTAAGCAGGTTCATCCCTGGTCTTCTTTGCATTATGGCTTTTCGGCAGTAGGCATGGTAGAAAAATTATATGACTCCATCATTCCTAAATACTTTGGCAAGGAAGCAGAAATCCAAATCCTTTCTCCCATGACAAAGGGTAGTCTGGGCACAGGCAACCTGAATAAGGTTATTCAGGACAAGATAAACCCGGCTAGCATGGGTAAAACCCAGATACAGTTAGGTGGCAGAATCTTCCGGGAAGGCGACCGGGTTATTCAGAAACGAAATAACTATGACCTGAATGTCTTTAACGGCGATATAGGAACAATAACCGGGATAGATAACGAAGAAATGGAGCTACTGGTAAGTTTCAAGGCTGGTAAGGAAGTTAAAGAAGTTACCTTCCTGAAAGAACATTTACTGGAACTGGATTTAGCTTATGCCATTACCATTCATAAGTCACAGGGAAGTGAGTTTGAGACTATCATTATTCCATTGGTAACCCAACACTTTGGTATGTTGTTCCGGAACCTGGTTTATACCGGAATTACAAGAGCTAAAAAACTGGTGGTATTTGTAGGAACCCGCAAAGCCTTAGCTATGGCCGTAAACAAACAAAATACGGCCACCCGTCAAACGGCTTTAGCTTTTTTACTTACTCAATCTTAATTTACCTGAAGGTTTATTAAAAAATAATAAGACTAATCAAAATTAGAGATTTATTTTTGAATGAATATTGTAGTAATATCTATAAAAACTATTCAATTATAAATTAACAAAGAAACCTACTCAACTTTAAATTTCCGCTCATTATACCGCTCCTCCGCCTGCGTTCCATTACCTCAGTCAGATTTTCTTGTAGTTCTTTCGGAAACCTTTTCGGCGTTGGATATTCTTAACCGATAGCATATACCCGTAAGTTAGCCTAGGCTGGCAATGAAGTAGCTAAATTTAGTATGCCATCACAATTACTGCAATCAGGACTAAATCACTTTCAACATGAAGAAAGGTTTTATATCTTTTCAAATTATTCCAGAATTTTAATTATCAGTTTCAAAATCAAATGGCCTTACTAAATACTTCTTCTTTAGCAAGTTGCTTCTTCAATTTAGAGTCAAAAACCATACAAATATTTCTTATAAAAGCTTTGCCTATGGCCGTAACTTTTAAATAATCAGATGACAAGTGTACTAAACCATCATTTTGCATCTTACCTAATTCAAAATGGGCCTCATTATCCAGTAAATTAATCAGCTTACAATCCCACTTTATTTCTCCCCGACAGGCAATAGCCAAGATAACTTCTTTAATTTTTAAATCTTTCTCTGTAAGTAAATGTCCTTTAAAAACTGGTAATTTATTTTCCTCCAAACTTAAGGTATAAAGTTCTACCTTCTTTTCATTTTGGAGGTAAGCATATTTAGCATCGCTAATAGAAGATGCACCTAAGCCAATTAATAAATCGGTGTGGCAAGTAGTATAGCCCATAAAATTCCGATGCAGCTTCTTTGTTTCCATAGCATTGAATAATGGATCGCGTGGTAAGGCAAAATGATCCATGCCTATATCCATATACCCTAAAGTCTTAAACTTTTCTAAAGCTAATTCATATAAAGCCCGTTTAAGTAAACTATCAGGTAAATCTTTATCTGTATAACTACGCTGACCTGGTTTAACCCAGGGGACATGGGCATAACTGTAAAAGGCAATTCGGTCGGGCATTAGCGTGGAAACCTGGTTTATGGTTTCATTTACGCTATTAATAGTTTGATAAGGCAAACCATAAATTAAGTCAAAATTCACAGATTCATAACCAATTCGGCGTGCTTCTTCGGTTACAAACTTTACATTTTCAAAGGGTTGAACTCGGTTAATAGTAAGTTGAACAAGTGGGTCACAATCTTGAATGCCAAAACTCACTCTTCTAAAGCCCATATCAAATAAAGTCTGGAGGTGTTCCGAGGTTGTATTATTAGGATGACCTTCAAAACTAAACTCCCATTCTGGATGAATTATAGCTTCTTGAAAAATACCATCCAGCAACATCCGTAAGTTACCCGGACTAAAAAAAGTAGGTGTACCACCACCTAAATGTAACTCCCTAATAATGGGTTTTTCAGGAAATTGCTCCAGGTACAATTGCCATTCTTTTAATAAGGTTTTTATGTAACTTTTCTCTACTGAATGGTTCTTGGTTATGCGGGTATTGCAACCACAATAAGTACAAAGCGACTCACAGTAGGGCAAGTGAATATATAAACTGATTCCCTTTTGCTGATTTGATTCTACGAATGTTCTTTTTACTACATCAAACCATTTATCTGCCGAAGGAGCGTCCTTATCCCAAAAAGGAATAGTTGGATAACTGGTGTATCGGGGTGCTGGAACATTATATTTTTGAATTAATAAATGCTTTTCCACTTTTCCTGGTCTCCTTCCTATTGTTTATTAAACCGATTAAATACTGCTAATTCTAAAGCGTCCCGATGATCTGGATGGGCTATTTTAATTAATGCTTCGGCGCGTTGTCTTAAATTTTTTCCGAACAAATTAGCTATTCCGTATTCGGTTACTACATAATGCACGTGAGCACGGGTGGTTACAACTCCTGCTCCTTGTTTTAGAAAAGGTGTTATGCGAGAAATTCCATTAGAAGTAACAGATGGTAGTGCAATGATGGGTTTCCCTCCTTCTGACAGGGCTGCTCCCCGGATAAAATCCATTTGACCGCCCACTCCGGAAAACTGATAAGTACCAATAGAATCAGAACAAACTTGCCCGGTTAAATCCACTTCTACTGCACTATTTATGGCCGTAACTTTAGGGTTCATCCGGATTACAGCAGTATCGTTCACATAATCAATATCCCTAAATTCAACCATTGGATTATCGTCTACAAAGTCATACAACCGACGGGTACCTAAAATAAACGCTGTTACAATTTTTCCACGGTTTCTTTTTTTATGTTGGTTGGTAATAATTCCTTTTTCTACCAGATTAATTATACCATCAGAAAACATTTCGGTATGCACACCCAATTCTTTATGATTGGTAAGACTCGCTAAGGTTGCATCCGGAATCTGGCCAATGCCTGTTTGGATAGTGGCACCATCTTCTACCAACGTAGCGCAATATTCCCCTATTCTCGCAGCTACGGCACCAGGAAGTTTATCACCCCCAATTTCTGGCAATTCCTGTTCCTGGTAAACCATAGCATTAAACTCCGTTACGTGAATAATACCATCGCCCTGGGTACGGGGCATACGCGGATTTACCTGCGCAATAACGTACTTAGCACATTTTATGGCCGTATTGGCAATATCTACTGACGGACCAAGTGAACAATAACCGTGTTTATCAGGTGGCGAAACCTGAACCAATGCCACATCCAATGGTAAAATATTGCGGCGGAAAAGTAACGGAATTTCACTTAAGAAAATAGGCACATAATCTCCTTGCCCATTATTAACCGCCTCCCTAATATTGGAAGAAACAAATAAGGAATTTGTATAAAAACTGTTTTTATATCGGGGATGTGTAAAAATAGCATCTCCCTGTAAACTAATACTTACTAACTCCACACCCCGTAACTCAGAAAAACGATTAACCAGGTGCTGAATTAAACAATGAGGAGTGGCCGCACCTCCATGTAAAAAAACGCGGTTCCCAGACTGGATTATTTTAACTGCATCTTCGCCGGAAGTATATGTTATCATAGTATTTGCCTTAAAATTAGTAAGACAAAATTACTGGACTGCCTAAGGGGGAGGAATGATAACAAACATAGAAATGAATGACTTTGGTCAGTTATAATTAAATTTAAAATCAAAAAGTATAAACATTACCATTTATTAAGCGGGAAAATCCTGCTTTATTTCATAAAGCAGGATTTTTAAGACTATTTACCAGGAAGACTTTGCTTGATGACTAATTTTTTACTTCAGTTTGGTGATTAGTTGAGTTGTTAACTGTATAAGGCATCATGGGTATTATTAACAGGGGTATTTTAGCATTAAAGGCTAATTGATCAGTGGTGCTTTGAAAGAAAATTTTTTCTAACTCAGAATGTTCCCGCATAGCAACCGCTAAAACATCTATGTTAGCAGACAATACATATTTTTCCAGGCCACTTACTACCTCATTGGCTTTTACCTGCTCAAACCCAAAAGGGTGGTTACCTAACTCCTGCACGATTTCATCAATTACCTGTTCATCAGAAACCACATTTAACTCATAGTCTTCAGAAATATTTACCAAGGTAATGTCAGTTTTTAGGAAAGTGGCTACAGCCAAAAGTTGTTTTATATAACTGGCCTCTTCCCTTTCCAAATCAGTTGCATAAGCAATCTTTTTAGGCAACACCGCCGGCGTATGAGCAGGCACTACTAAAACCGGGCAAATTGCTTCTTCCAGGTAAGTTGCCGCCACTGTACCTAATAATCTATCTACAAAATAACTTGCTCCTTTGGTACCCATAATTACTAAATCTACCCTTTTCTCCTTGACCAGCTTGTTCAAATTGTCAGTTAAAGATCCTTCCCCACAAATCGCCTCTACCTCAAACTTAAAATTATTTTCTAACCGATATTTTACACCAATTTTATTCAACTTGCCCTGATAATACTCTATTAAATCTGGATCAGCTGAATTCCAGATCGTTATCTCCGAAAAATTTACCTGCATAGCCACATTATGGTATAAGATAATTCTTATTCTTTCATGAGCAGCCAGGGTTGTCGCGTATTGTAATGCTTTATCAGCATTAACAGAAAAGTCGATGGGAACAAGGATAGTTTTCATATAATGTATTTAATGTTTGATAATAGGTAGAAGACAATTAGATTGTAGTAATTAAAATTGGGAACAGTAAATCATAACACCTCAGCTTTATCTATGGCCGGTTTGTTTCTTTTTTGACATAAAGCACAACTTCCTGAACAGGCTTTTTTCTTTTTCTGGTAAATATTTAGGAGCGGAATGAAAGCTTGATTTTTCTCCTGTTCCTGACTAGTAAATCCAAAATATTGCTGTGCCAGGTAAAAATCCTGAGTAGCCAGAATGAATAAATCTGTGGGAAAAGGTTGAATGCCCCGGGCAAAGCCCTGCAATCCCTGAACTATATTTTCATTCTCAACCAGAAAATATTTAGAACGAATACCACCCAAAGCCCAATCCAAATCTTCTCCTCCTTTTTTTAGTTCTGAGGTCCGGGTTTTATCTGCTTGGGAATAAAAATGCACGGCTGATACCTGGGCATTGAAAATAGAGGCCAATTCTTTAATTTGTTGAACGACAGCTATATCTTGGTCGGTAAAATCGGTGCCAAATACCAGGTGTTTTTGTGATTTAAAATTAGCCTGCCCTGGTACCCATAATACCGGACATTGTGCCAACGAATTTTCTAACGATCGTTCCTCATCCTTGATTAACAAAGGCAACATACCCGAACCAGCAACTAATAAATCGGGATTGTGAAAGCTTATCAGTTTCGAAACGGCCTCCGGCCAATGATCACTGCTAACCAGGCATTCCACTTGGATTTGGGAATCGCAGCTATAACGTTTAGCAAAACTGTGCAACATTTGTGAATACTGTTGCTGGCTAACTAATGTCATGATTGCTCCATTGGAGCTAAAAGCCAACATTAGGTTTGCCTTAACTGCACCAGCCAGTTGCACAGCATACCGATAAGCATTTACACTGTTTTCAGAAAAGTCGGTCAGTACTAAAATATTTTTCATTTTTGTAAACTTGTTATTTGATAGAATTGGTGTTGGAATTTGGATACTTGGCCTTGCAATTGCTTTTTCTGGCAGCAAGCATGAAGCGTGGTTCCGCCGGTGCCGGTTTTAGCCAGGGCCGGGCTTACATAAGGAATGCCTAAGTTTATACCTCGCAGAATAAATAAAATTGCCATAATCGTAGCGGCATAGGGTACTGCCTGGTTAAAGAAGTGCCGAATGCGGGATTTAATAAACTTGCCGGATAATGAAATAATAAACATTAGGGGGAAGGTGCCTAAGCCAAATAAGGACATATACAGCATAGCTTCCGGTACAGTAGGCATACTAATGGCGCCGGCTAAAGCAAAGTACACAAAACCGCAAGGCAATAATCCATTTAGCCCCCCCACTACTGCTAAAGACCAAAGTGATGATTTTTGGAAGTAGCGGCCCAAAGTCCTCTTTATTACATTTAATAAATTTTCTAAACCTGTCTTCTGTCTGAATTTGCCCAAAAAAGTGGCCGGCACTACCACTAATAAAAGGATTAATACACCTGATAAAATGGAAAGCGTTTGCTGCAAACCCGCTACCTGTAAACCCTGACCAAATAGGCCTATCAGGGCGCCAAGGATGGAGTAGGTAATAATGCGGCCCAAATTGTACAGGAACCGGCCTGCCACAAAGTGCAGACCAGCGCCCCTGCCAACCGGCAGCGCCATTGCTATTGGGCCGCACATCCCAATGCAATGAAAACTGCCTAATATGCCAAATAAAAAACCTGCCCAGATCATGGTTATCTAAGGGTTATATCCTTTTGTATAAAATATTCTGTACCGGCCACATTCCAATTCAGCTGTACCCGCCACAACCCTTTGACCATAACATTTGTATGAATATGTTGTTGCTGATCAGAGTTAAGATTTAAGGGCATTTCGAAATCAAGTTTGGCATCGGATGGACGAAAAAAATGTACTTGTCCGGTAACTTTTTGCCCTGCATATTGGCTAGGAAACACCAGACTTAGTTGCTCTGCGGCATCTGCCTGATTAATAAAAATTTGATCTGAAATTTTTTGGGTGGCAGTTACCTGGTTTATATGTTGCTGATAAGCAATTTCTTGTTTGTAGTAATCTTTGCTTACCAAATCCACATCCGATTTCATAGCTTGCCGCACCATATTACCGATGAAAAGTGCAAAGAAGACAAAGGTTCCTATAATGGCCTTAGGCCACCAGGATGAATAATTGTTTTGTAATTTAGTTTCCATAATAATTTTATTTAAAGGCACTGGCGCTAACACTAGCCAAACTTTATTATCTTTTTATATTCCAGAGCCCAGGAATTTGGTTTTTTCGGTGGTGATTAATTTCTCGCCACTGTACACGCCAATTTTTATTTCGGTGCTGGTCTTTTTCAATTCATTTTTTGGAATTTCAACGAAGAAAACGCCTTCAATTATGCCTTGCTCTGGTAATACCAGGTTTTCCTTCACCAACTGAATATTTCCCTGAGGTTCCAGTAATTTTAAAGTAATCGGCATGGCATCCATGGTTTTGTTAATAATATGAATGTTGTACAAGTTACTGATCTGGTTATTGCCTTTGTGCTGGTACAACATACCTGGCGTTCGCAAAATAGTGGCATCTACATTGTTGCGGGTAGCTAGTAGGGTGACAAAACCAACCGTTAAAAGAAATAAAACCGTAGTATAACTTTTCATGCGCCAAGTAAACCGGCCGCTCCTCCCTTCGGCAATGGCCTCTTCAGAGGCATATTTTATCAGGTTTTCTGGTTTGCCTATCATGTTCATAATGTTGTTGCAGGCATCCATACAGGCCGTACAGTTTATGCATTCTAATTGAGTTCCATTGCGGATATCAATTCCGGTAGGGCAAACCTGCACGCACTGGTAGCAATCAATACAATCCCCTTGCGTTCTAACTTGATTTTTATGAAGCTTTTCCCGGGGCTCACCACGTTTGTAATCGTAAGCAATCACAGTAGTTTTCTGATCCATCATCACTCCCTGCAGACGGCCGTAAGGGCAAACAATAGTGCAAACCTGCTCCCGAAACCAGGTAAATACCCCATAAAAAATTCCGGTAAAAATTATTAGGGAAGTCAACCCAGCTAAATGATTAGACGGTGAATCCAATACAATTTCCTTTAAAGCATCTACCCCAATTATGTAGGCCAAAAAAGTATGGGCAATAAGAAAGGAAATCAGGAGGAACAACCCGTGTTTAGCGGTTCTTTTCAGGATTTTATCTACATTCCATTCGGCACGATCTAAAGCTTTTTGCTTCATGTGGTCGCCTTCAATCCAGTACTCAATGCGCCGGAAAACCATTTCCATAAATATGGTCTGAGGACAAACCCATCCGCAGAAAACTCGACCGTATACAATAGTAAACAAGATGATAAATACCACAAAAGCCAAAAAACCCAGCAGCAGAATAAAGAAATCCTGGGGCCAGAAGATCATGCCGAAGATGATAAACTTGCGTTCCGGCAGATTAAGCATTAAAATTGGCAGGTTATTTATCTTGATAAATGGACCGGCAAATAATAATATTAAAAAGCCATAACTTACCAGTTTGCGGTAGTTGTAAAATTTTCCCGCCGGCTTTTTCGGGTAAAGCCAAACCCGTTTTCCTTCTTTATCTACGGTGGCAATCGAGTCCCGGAAGGCTTCTTTGTCCACAACTACCTGTCCCATGGTTTTATAAATTTTAAATGTGCGCTTTAAAATTTGTGATTGGCTGGAGTTAGTAACATTTGCCTTTCTCCTGTACAAAATTCATTATTTACCATGCAGAAAAAGATGACGGGCGTCATGGTATAGGATGATTGTTATTGGTAATAGTAAGGTAAGTTTCTATTCCTATTGGCAGCGTTCTCTCTAGTAATTTTTACTGTCTTGCTTTTGGCCGTTAGGGTTTGTCTATCGAAAGATTGCATCTTTCTTAACTCTGGTGCTGATAATGCGCTCAGGTCCCCGTGGCCTCATGGCCGGCAGGCCTCGTCCATCCGATTCGGGCTGCTGATCTTCCCTTTCCTCCTTTCGTCGGAATGCTTCGCACCGGAAAGCTCAAAGGCCCTCATCGCATAGACTAGTATTAGTTTTCTCTTGGTTTTATTATCTTAAGGACCATCAAAACTTTATGTCATTCAGGAAAAATCTAAATAAAAAGTCATTCCGAATTAATTAGGATCAGTGGAAAGATTTGGATTTAGAAAAAGAGAATAAAGAAATAGAAATGCAGAAAAAGCTATAGAAAAACTTCACCAGTTTGACACTCGGGCCTGCCGGCCATGAGGCAATAGGGCTCACGCCGGAAATAAATAAACCAAAGAAAAAAGAAAATCAACCATTCAGCCTTAAAGAAGAAAGCGAAAATCAGGTAAAAGCTTTCCTATTTAGATACTGAAATGGCTGATTTTTCTAAATCACCAAACACTATTTACTACTTTTTTGCTACATACTTCTCACCTTGTGGGGCTTTTGCATTAGCCGGATTGCTACCATGAATGCTTAAAATATAGCTGGATACCTCTAAAATCTGATCGTCAGACAACTTACTTTGCCATGCCACCATTCCTTTGCTGGTTACACCATATTTAATAGTTTTGAAAATATCATTTACATCACCACCGTGTAACCAGAATTCATCAGTTAAGTTTGGCCCCACCATTCCTTCGCCATTTTGGCCGTGGCAAGCCGCACAATTTTGGGTAAAGGAGCTATGGCCGGCTTCCAGTTTAGGTGCTTCGGTTAATGGTTTGTAATCGGTTTTTTCATTAGCATTATTATTGTTTTTTGGTTTAAGTAAAGCAGCCTGCTGCATTTCAGCTTCATATTCTGCTGTTTGCAGTTTGCCTCCCATCACGTGGAAGTTTACTAAGTAAATTACAGCAAAAACTGCGGTTACATAAAACAAAGCTTTCCACCAGGGCGGTAAATCATTATCGAACTCATGAATGCCATCGTAGGAATGATCTTCCATTAAAATATCGGCTGCTTTACCCGTAAAGGTGGTAGTATCGCCGCGGAAAAGGAATATAAAGCGAGCCATGGCCGAATTCTGACGAGTCGGATGCCCGTAAAATTTAAACAGAAATGGCAAAGCCATTATAAAATTAATTAACAAAAATATCAGCAGCAGCAGCAATATAAAAGCTGCTATAGTTCCTCCCAAAATTAAAGTTACCGGCAAATCAGCTAATCCGCTATCGGCTGCTTTGGGTACTTCACTGGCGGCCTCTTGGGCTAAAGCAGGTACTGCTAATAAACTACCGCCCCCCCACGCTAATAAGGTTGATATATTCTTTTTCATGACTGTAATTCTTCTAAAAGTGGGGTTTTATTTTCATTTTGCAGGGGCATCTCGCTCATAGATAAGATGTGCTTCTTATCGGAAAAAATCACGAATAAGATAAGCCCAATAAAGAAGATAAAGAAGATGGCGAAAGATATTAAAGGATAAATCTGGATGCCGTCTATTGCTTGTAATACGTTTTTATACATGATTTCTAGCTGTTAGTGAGTAGCTATATTTCTTAACTTTTTATTTTCATTTGCTGCCGGGAGGGTACTTACTAAACTAGGAATGAACCTCCTCACAAAAGATATTTTAGAAGACCCTGACTGGCCAAACTGGTGAAGCTTTCTAAGCCTCCGCTCCCGACTTTCGGTCATCCTGAGCGTAGTCGAAGGATCTAAATAATATTGCTTTTGTCTTAGTCTTAGCTAGCACCGCTCGCCAGCCATAAGAGGAAGTATTAGATTCCTCGACAGGCTCGGAATGACAACCCTAAGTTTTTGACTACTGCTTATGGAGCATGGACTAGACTCCATAAGCAGTAGATCCTTGGCTTTATTTTATTCTGCCTCCTTCACTTTAATGTCGGTACCCAGGCGTTGCAGATAAGCAATCAGGGCTACAATTTCTTTATCTGGTTTTACCTCAATGCCTTCTTTGGCTAGCTCCGCCGAAATTTGAGTTGCTTGTTTTTGCAGATCGGCGTTGGCTCTTTGGGCGTAACCAGCAGGGTAAGGTGTACCTAGCTTTTGCAGCGCCTCTATTTTGGCTTCGGTATCCGTTACATCCAGTTGGTTTTCGAATAACCAGGGGTAACTTGGCATAATGGAACCCGGCGACATACTGGTTGGGTCTAGCATGTGGTGGTAGTGCCAGCTGTGCGGATACTTCCCGCCTACCCGGTGTAAATCGGGTCCGGTACGTTTAGAGCCCCACAGAAAAGGACGGTCGTACACAAATTCACCCGCTTTGGAATATTCGCCGTAACGCTCAGTTTCGGAACGGAACGGCCGGATCATTTGGGTATGGCAGTTCACGCAGCCCTCTTTGATGTAGATATCGCGGCCCTGTAATTCCAGTGAGGTGTAAGGTTTCACGGCAGCAATTGTCGGCACGTTAGAATCAATCAGGAAGGTAGGCATCATTTCTACAATACCACCAATTAAGATGGCTACGGTAGCCCAAACGGCTAGTTGTATCGGGCGGCGCTCAATCCAGCGATGCCAGTGACCGCCTTCGTGCCCTTCTTGGATGGCAGGTAACAGCGGAGCGGCTTGAGCTTTTTCGTCGGCTAATAAAGTACCGGTTTTTACGGTTTTCACCACATTGTAAATCATCACAAACACGCCAGCTAAGTACAGCACCCCGCCAATACCGCGCAGGTAATACATCGGTACAATTTGCATCACAGTTTCCAAGAAGTTAGCGTATTGCAGTACCCCCTGGTCGTTAAACTGTTTCCACATCAGGCCTTGGGTAAAGCCGGCCCAGTACATAGGTATGGCATAGAATAAAATACCCAGCGTGCCTAACCAGAAGTGCGTATTCGCTAATCTTTTAGAGTATAATTTGGTCTGGAATATGCGGGGCAATAGCCAGTACAGGATAGCAAAGGTCAGGAAGCCATTCCAGCCTAAAGCGCCGACGTGTACGTGGGCTACAATCCAGTCGGTAAAGTGGGCAATGGCATTTACGTTTTTCAGGGAAAGCATCGGCCCTTCGAAGGTAGCCATACCGTAAGCGGTAATAGCCACTACCATAAATTTAAGTACCGGCTCTTCGCGTACTTTATCCCAGGCTCCACGCAGGGTTAATAACCCGTTAATCATCCCCCCCCAGCTGGGTGCAATCAGCATAATCGAAAATACTACCCCTAAACTTTGTGCCCAATCAGGCAAGGCGGTATATAACAAGTGGTGCGGACCGGCCCAGATGTAAATAAAGATCAACGACCAGAAGTGAATAATGGATAAGCGGTACGAATAAACCGGACGGTTAGCGGCTTTTGGCAAAAAGTAATACATCATGCCCAGGTAAGGCGTAGTTAAGAAGAATGCTACCGCATTGTGGCCATACCACCACTGCACAAGCGCATCCTGTACCCCGGCATAACCCGAGTAGCTTTTTAAGAAGGTAACCGGAATTTCATAAGAGTTAACAATGTGCAATACCGCAACGGTTAAGAAGGTAGCAATGTAAAACCAGATACCCACGTATAAGTGGCGCTCGCGGCGGTTTAAAATAGTCCCGAACATGTTCCAGCCAAACACCACCCACACCAGTGTAATAGCAATATCTATCGGCCATTCCAGCTCGGCATATTCTTTAGAAGTAGTATAGCCTAAAGGCAAGGTAGCTACGGCAGCCACAATTACGGCTTGCCAGGCCCAGAAATGCAGGCTGCTGAGTTTATCGGAGTACATCCGGGTTTTGCACAGGCGTTGCAGCGAATAATAAACACCCATAAATATACCGTTGCCCACAAACGCAAATATAACCGCATTGGTGTGGAGCGGCCGGATGCGGCCAAAGGTGGTATAGGGCGTGCCCATATTCAGTTCGGGACGAGCCAATTGGAAGGCAATAAGTACCCCGATCAGCATACCGGCTACTCCCCAGAACAAGGTAGCATAGCCGAAGTCGCGGACAATTTTATTGTCGTAGTAAAAGGTATCCAGCCAGCTTTTTTCTTCGGTTTTCCGGAGCGGCGGATTTGGTTTCGTTAGCGTTAGCGTTGACATGTGCGTGTTCTATTTTTAACACTTCAAATTTCCGCAGATCCGCTAGCTTAAAAGATGACGATTGTCAGTTCTGGGGGTGATTGTTGTCAGGAGGATTTTGGAGGGAAGGCACGGAAGTAACTTCCACGCCATTAGGTTTTAAAATTC
This sequence comes from Adhaeribacter aquaticus DSM 16391, assembly GCF_000473365.1. Classification (GTDB taxonomy): domain Bacteria; phylum Bacteroidota; class Bacteroidia; order Cytophagales; family Hymenobacteraceae; genus Adhaeribacter; species Adhaeribacter aquaticus. Next base: position 3,179,346 of record NZ_KI421517.1, on the reverse strand, counting down.
TACCAATTTGGTATTTTAGAATAACAAACTTGCTAGCCAATTCTACTTTTTCTTTTCAACAGAATACATTTTTGGATGTCCAAAAAAAAGAAATATTTTCTCTAAATCCACATTTAGATGGTTGATATATTTCCCACTATGGTGCGGATGTTACTTCCGTGCCTTTCTAAATCTCCAAAAATTAATTTTTACTATAGGTAATTATAGCTCCACGAAAAATGATTCAAGTTAATTTTAATATTAGCTTCTTTACATTATATTCTATCATTAAGGAAAGCAGCAAGGCACGGAAGTAACTTCCGCGCCATAATTTAGTTTGTAAAGTAAGGAGAAAAAAAGTTGTAGTACCCTGCCTATTCCAATAATTACATAAAACCTGACCTAGCTACGTTTATTAGATAATGAGTGAAAAATACAAAGTCCGGGATCAGGAAAAAATTTATTTTATCACGTTTGCCGTGGTGCAGTGGGTAGATGTTTTTACCCGGCAAGTTTATAAAGATTTAGTTATAGAAAGCCTGCAACATTGCCGGAAACAAAAAGGATTAGAAATTTACGCATGGTGCATTATGTCTAATCACCTTCATCTGGCTTTAGGAACGGCGGGGCAACATCCCTTGCCAGACATTGTGCGGGACTTTAAGAAATATACTTCCGTCGCGCTAATCCGGACCATTGCCGAAAACCCGCAGGAAAGCCGGAAGGACTGGATGCTGGAGATATTTAGAACCGCTGCTGAAAATAGCTCCAAACACCAGAAATACCAGTTCTGGCAAAACCAATATCATCCCATTGAGCTTTCGGACAACGATAAACAACAACGCTGTTTAAATTACATCCATAACAACCCCGTTGTAGCTGGCCTGGTATCGGAAGCAACGCATTATGTTTACAGCAGTGCGATTGATTATGCGGGTGGCAAGGGTTTACTGGGAATTAAATTTATGGAATAGATTAATTAAGAACGGAAGTAACATCCGCTCATTAGTGAGTCTAAGACCGTAAAAAGCGAGGTTAAATTTTATATTTTTTAGGTTTAATCCGGTACTGACCGAAGCCAGGCTTCTGCCGCTGCCTCATCTTCAAAAGTTCTTATTTCCAGATCATTATTTATGCGCTGAATAAGCGTTTCAATGGTCATGGTGGCATAAATACTCGAGGGAACTACCTGGGCTAAATATCTTAATCCTGCCGCCCTAACCTGAGGCGTCCATTCATTTTGGGCCCACTCCAAAGCCATATCCCAAGACCCGATTACATTTTTATTGCTATTGAGTAATTTAGAACAAGGCTTTTCTTTTATTAACTCCAACATCCTATAACCGCCCTGCATCACAGTTTCAACGGATTGTACTCCAAACCATTCCGCTAAAATAAAGGCATTATCAGGCATTCTTTGGATGGTAATGAAGACTTCACCAAATACTTTCCTTAATGTTATTACCTGTTCCATTTATACTTATTTATCAAAAATAACTTTACTAAGCTTTCCTTTATTTACGTAAAGAAAATTGACGAAGCCATTCTTCAGCTGTGCGCTTTTCATTGAAAACCTGTGCCTGAAAAGCCTTTAAATCTTCATAAAATTTAGAGGCAGAAGAACCTCCAAAAGATTCAGGATTACTGATCATAGCAAAATATTCTAATCCTGAGGAAGCGGCATAAGGTGCCCACTCATTAACTACCCAGTCCAAAGAATGATTCCACCCCCCTACAATCATACGGGTATCGTTTAAAACACACTGGTAATCCGCCTTTTTTAAAGCATCTATGTAAGCAGTTCCGCCAGTTTTAATATTTTCTTCGGTTAAATAACCCATCCAGTTTACATGAACCCATTTGTTTTTATCATCAACCTCAATGGTAAGATATACCCGGTCAAAGGTATTTTTAAGCTCTTGAATCATATTTAAAATTAAAAGCAAAAAGCCCGGTAGGTTTGGTTTAATAAATAACCATTACGAAAAATTAAATATAAAGGTATTACTATAGTTAAATAAATAAGATAAAAGAAGAGGCAAAATTACTTTTATATTTGATAACTTAGGCTAGGGTATTCAAAGTCTAAAGGTTATAATACTATTGATTTGAGGATTTCTGATTTTGCTTTATCTCAAAAAAAGAAGGTTGATTCTGAAAACCTTGTCAATATAAATTCCAAAGAAGAAAATATAAGAATTTGGATAGCTTGATGGTTTAATTGATATCAAAACACTAGAAAGTAATTATCGATTTATATAATGGTTTAAAAATAAAAGCTAATCAGAGATAAATGTGTTTAGATAAATTAATCTCTATAATTTAGGACCAGTCCTTGAAAGTCTTAAATTCCAAAAAAGGGAAGCTTATTTCTTAACCATTTAATTATACACCGGTAAGCGTGTTAGTGGAGAATAGACTGCGCAATTATTTAATTTGAGGTTATTTGCCTACGTTTATCAGGTTATTTTGGGAAGCTTCTATTAGTCGGGCTAGTCAAGACACAACAATACCCTATAATTAAATATTAAACTGCTTTTAACCAGTTTTCTGCGGCTTCCCGGGTATCAAAACCCTCAATAATGCCTTTTTCTACCATATGTATTGCTTGGTGAGTGGATAAACGGCTGAAAGTATCCCGGGAATAAACACAGGCATGGTAAATAAGGCCATTTTTTTCAGCTCTGGGGTGCCAGTCATATGCCATCCAGCCCGCTCCATCCACCCAAATACCCTTTACTTCCAAATGGTTATCCAGCAGTTTATGGCAAACCTGTTGCTGCATGAAAAAACTTAAATCTTCATATCCTGCCTTAATAGAAGATTCTGTTTGCGGACCTATCCAATTACCTGTGATAATATCATCAATCAGATTGTATTCTATTTCAAGGTAATGGTTGGTGTGTAATTTTCTATGTTTCATGGGCGTACAATAAGAGTTGCTTTTGGTTTGATACCTCTCCGGAGCAAACTTATAGGGTAGTGCTATATTGTAAATTTATAATATTATTTACTAAGGTTAAAACTTAAAATACATACACCATAAAAAAAGGATAAAGCCAGTTGGCCTTATCCTTCTTTTTGTTGGTGGAGTTTAAGTTTTATTCCTGAACCGGTTATTATTTCAGGACTCTAAAAGCCATTCTTTGGCAGCTTCTTTATTGGTGAAGCCCTGATAACTAAATGTTGGTTTAGTTGCTTCTTTTAATTCCCCAATTCTTTTTTCACGGGTAACATTACCTGTTTCAATGCGAGCTAGCTTTTGCAAGCGGGTCTGCATAATGTTATAAATAAACTCCGTCATTACACCCTTATATTCCGGATCGCCAATATCCACTACCGACTTACTGGCATCCACTAAAAGCAATTTAATATCATAATGCCGTACTACTTCCACTAATTTCTCCAAAGAGAACCGAATTTCGGATAAAGCATAGGAATGCATGCTTGGCCAGTCCATGTACAAAATATCACTGGATGGCTGATAATCTAATCGAATAAGTCCGTTTTGGAATAAAATCATGCTGAACAGAAATGGCATTAAAATTAATACAAAATCCTGATAGGGGCAATAGGTTTATATAAGAATTGGAATATTTAAGTAATCTGATCTTTTTTTTCTTCCTCATCAAATAACATTCTAACCGAAGGTGTGTAATCATCTTCGTATTGCCCGGTGCGCACTGCCCAGATAAAAGAGCCTAAAAACAGGATGGCTACTGTTAAACTAATGCCTATAAGTAAGAATATGATAGTCATGTAGAGTTTTAATTTTTAGTTTTATGTAATAAATTCATTTTCCGGGCAACCAACCGTACCCCCAGTACCGAGCATACTATTACACTAAGCGAACTAACAGGCATAAGTATGGCCGAAACAACCGGCGAAAATTTACCCATTACGGCCATGGTTAAGCCAAAAATATTATAGACAAAAGAAACCCCGAAACTGGTGAGAATTACCAGCATGCTGTAGCGGGCAAATCGAATAAACTGTCCTAGTTGAGCAAAATTACTGGCATCCAGAATAGCATCGCAACCTGGGGAAAAACCATTTACCGAATCGGTTACCGATATACCGGCATCACTCATTCTTAAAGCCCCGGCATCATTCAGGCCATCACCTACCATAATTACCTTATTGCCTTGTTTTTTTAGTAAAGCAATGTAAGCTAGTTTATCAACCGGAGATTGATTGAAACGCAGCTCTGCCCCTGGCCCTAATAAGTGCTTTAGATTTTCTTTTTCTGAAGCATTATCGCCGGAAAGTACGGCCAGCTTTTTGCCTTGTTTTTGCAGCTCCGCAATTAAGTCTGGTAAGCCTGCTCGGTAGTTGTTATGAAAGGCAAAATAGCTCGGTTGAGCAGAATCTATGCTGACATACACCCGAGTTTCCAGGCCCCTAACATCGGCACTGGTAGCTCCTACAAAAAAAGCAGATCCAACTTTTACCTCTTTGCCCTTTACCAGTCCTTGAATTCCTTTGCCCGCTACTTCCTTATAGTTACCTACCGGCAGTACTGCTCCTTTTAAAAAGTGATATAGGCTTTGGCTCAGCGGGTGCGTGGAGTGCTGCAACACTGACCGTACTAAAACCTTATCCTCAGCGCTAAGTTCCTGACCATGATACTCAATTTCGGCTTCGGAGCTTTGGGTTAAGGTACCGGTTTTATCAAAAACTATGGTATCGGCTTTAGCCAACGTTTCGGCTACATCACCATTCTTCAGGTAAAACTTATGGCGGCCAAATATCCGTAAGGCATTAGATAAGGTAAACGGTGTACTCAATGATAAGGCACACGGGCAGGCAATTACTAACACCGACGTAAAGGCTTTTACCGCCATATCGGTATCGCGGGGCACCCAGTAAACCAACGCTCCTGCCGCAATAAGTAAGGTTACAGAAATAAAATAACTGCCCACTTTATCGGCGTAGGTGCCAAAGCCAAAATAGCTTTTCTCTTTCGTAAAAACCTCGTTGTTCCAGAGCTGAGTCAGGTAACTCTGCGACACATCTTTTACCGTTTCCAGCTCAATGCTCTCTCCTACCTGCCGGCCACCAGCATATATAATTTCGCCGGCTACCTTACGCACAGGTACCGATTCGCCGGACACAAAACTGTAATCAATAAAAGCATTGCCGCGCAGCAAAATGGCATCGGCGGGTACTAACTCCTGGTTCCGAATGCGAATGCGTTTGCCGGGCACCAAGTCTTTAACTGATATAACTTTTTCCAATCCTTTTTCCAAAACCGTAACGGAAATGGGGAAGTAAGCTTTGTAATCGCGATCGAAGGCTAAGGCATCGTAAGTAGTTTGCTGCACATACTTGCCAATCAGCATAAAGAACACCAAGCCAGTAAAGGAATCTAGATAACCTGGACCACTAGCGGTAAAAATATCGTACAAGCTCACGCAGAACAACGAAAGCAAACCCAGGCTAATAGGTGTATCGAGGTTTATGTGCTTTTGCTTTAAAGATGCCCAGGCCGAGCTGAAAAAACCATTGGCGCTATACAGAAAAACTGGCAAAGCCAAAACAATACTCATGTACCCAAAGAAGGAACCAAATTCCTGTTTAATCTCATCGGCAAAGGCAAAATATTCTGGGAAGCTAAACAGCATAATATTACCAAAACAGAAACCAGCCAGACCTAATTTTAAATAAATGCCATAGCTTTTCTGTTGTGGTGCACCCGATAAAATTTCTAAGTTTAGTGTGGGCGCATATCCTATTTTATGCAGCAGCGTAACTACCGCGCTTAATTGGGTTGATTGCGGGTTGAAGGAAATGGAAATCTCCTTTCGTGGAAAGTTTACCCTTGCCTCAATAATTCCCTTATCCAGCTTATATAAATTTTCCAATAACCAGATACAGGAACTACAGTGCATGCCCGGCACCTGGAACAACACTTTATCCAAACAATCGCTTTGGAAACTAAGTAATTTATTCCGTACAGTTTCCTCATCTAAATAAGAAAACTGACTCATGGTTACGTACTCTTCCTTGATTGTTAAACCCGGCTTTTCGCTTTTATCTAAATTATAATAAGTACAAAGGTTATTGGCATACAACAATTCATATACCGATTTACACCCGGTACAGCAAAAGGTCTTTTCTTCGGAATAAATAGGTTCGGTGATACATTCGTCTCCGCAATGGTAGCAATGCTCTTTAACTTTGGTTTGTGCGGTTTCCATCATGTTATTGCTCCTCAAGTTTAGACACAAAATTACTTAGGACGGTACCCCTAAAAGATGATGCATGTCATAGTTAAGGCTAATCTTTCTCATCACGGGTAAAAATAAGAGGCGCAATATTTGTACTGTTTATGAAGCTCTCTGGGGCGATTACCAGACAATCAAAACCAATTCTAATACACCTTATGAACAAATCCGATATTACCAATACCAATGACATCCAGATTTTGGTAGAAACCTTTTACAATAAAATTCAATCCCAACCTTACCTGTTAGCACTTTATGAAAAGCTTTCGCCCCGGGACTGGACCCTTCACTTGTTTCAAATGAAGAATTTCTGGGATTCTATTTTATTAAAATCTGGTAGATATAAAGGGCACCCTCAAATTTTACATGCTTTTTTGCCGGCTCAACAGGATCAGGTAAGAGAATGGGTGCATTTGTTTCACGAAGCCATAGAAGAACATTTTACAGGTCCGACTGCCGCTGCCGCCCAGCAATTAGCAGATAAACTGGTACAGGTTTTTACTTATAAAACCGCTTTTAAGTAAGACTTTTTAAAGATAAATTGGTTTCTTTAAACAATTGATGAAATCAACACCCTAGTGGACATTCTTAGCAAAACCTCTATTTTATTTTTCTGAAAAAATGAGATCACACCTGATTACTCTTATAATTTTAATAGCTGTGCTGGTTTGGACTGGAATGGTAGCCGGAATTTCTTTTTTAGAAGCGCCCATAAAATTTACGGCACCACAAGTAACCTTAGCCATTGGGCTAGGTATTGGCCGTTTGGTTTTTGGTTGGCTGAATAAATGTGAAATCTTTTTTTGCGCTGTAATGCTAACGGGTTTGTTTTTTAATCGGGCAACTATGCGTGTCTGGGTTCCGGCTTTAGTAGTTAGTATGATATTATTTTTACAAACGACCTGGTTATTACCGGCTTTAGACATCCGGGCGTTACAAATTATAGCCGGACAAATACCTGCTCCCAACAACCTGCACTTTATTTATATTGCTTTAGACCTTATTAAATTAGTAATGTTATTAGGTACTGCGGTTACAGTTTATAAGCAACAAATCAGCCACCACCCTACCATGGCCGATTTATATTTAGATAAAGCTTAACTCATGAATATATTACAAGAAGCCGAGTTTAGGAAAATAGCTAATCAGCTTACATTTAACCAGGAGAAATTCACCAGCCAAGTAATATCGGAGAAAGATGGTCAAAAAATTATTCTGTTTGTTTTTGCCCAAGGCCAAGGTTTAAAAACTCATACCACCTCTTCTCCAGCCTTATTGCTGGTTTTGGAAGGAAGTTGTTGTTTCACCATTTACGGCAAAGAACAAGATTTAAAACCCGGTGAAAACATTAGAATACCCGCCAATGAACCCCATTCAGTAATGGCTACTATTGATTGTAAGGTGGTACTGATAAAGTAAAGGTTTATTGGTCAAAATCAGAATTAATCCTTTAGCCAATCGGAATTAAACTTTATAGAAAGTTTGTTACTTTTTAGATATAATACCAAATGGAAACTAATTTAAAAGACATTACGTCGGAAGAAGATATAAAAAAGCTGGTGGATGATTTTTACAAGAAAGTAAACCAGGATGCGATGCTTTCTCCTGTTTTTAATGAGCACGCGCACGTAAACTGGGATAATCACCTTCCTGTTATGTACCGGTTCTGGAGTTCCATTTTACTAGGCACCAGCACCTACAACGGGCACCCTTTCCCGAAACATGCTTTTTTGCCAGTAAACCAAACGCACTTTGCTCAGTGGCTTTTACTCTTTTACGAAACTATTACCGAAAACTTTAGAGGCCCAATAGCCGAGGAAGCCAAGTTCCGGGCTGCCAGCATTGCTCGTATTTTTTCAAATAAGATCCGGGTTATCCAGGGGCAGGAGTCACCGATAGGTACTTTGAATAACCATACCGTTTAATTATTATAAAGGCATGATTTTTATCATGCAAAGATTTTACACCCATCATCAGAAAGCATCAGCCGCCCTACTAGTTTTGTAGAAGAGCAGGATGCTATTTTTCTTAATTAAACAGGAAAAACCGTTCAAAGAAAAACCTCACCTGCCTTCATCTTAAAAGATAGAAATTATGCAGGTAACGGTATTTAGTGCATTATCCTTTGAAAAGGAGTTTATTGAAAAAGCAGGTTCAGGACACCAAATAAACTATATTTCCGAGCCTTTAACTTTAGAGAATGTGCAGTCTGCAACAGGCAGCGAAGCTGTATGCTTATTTACCCACGATGATGCTTCCGCACCGGTTTTGGAAAAACTAAAAGCCTTAGGTGTAAAATATGTAGCCTTGCGTTCGGCTGGTTACGAACATGTAAATTTACCTAAAGCACAGGAATTAGGACTAAAAGTAGCCAATGTTCCGGCCTATTCCCCGTATGCCATTGCCGAACATACGGTAGCACTGCTACTAGCCATAAACCGGAAATTAATTCTGGCCCATGAACAGATTAAACAAAACAACTTTGCTTTGGATAATTTAGTTGGGTTTGACTTAAATGGCAAAACAGTTGGGATCATAGGCCTTGGTAAAATTGGGGCTATAACCGCTAAGATACTACAAGGCTTTGGCTGCCGTATTTTGTTTTACGACATAGCTCCAGCCCCTGCTTCTTTTACAATTCCTGCTTCCTTGGTTAGCCTAACCGAGTTATTATCCCAGTCAGATATAGTTTCTTTGCACGCTCCTTTAACCGAGGCTACAAAATACCTGATAAACGCCCAGACCCTTAGCTTCATGAAAAAAGGAGCTATTTTGTTAAATACCAGCCGGGGTGGTTTAATAAATACCGAGGCCTTAGTAGCTGCATTGAAAATTGGCCAAATTAACGCAGCAGGTTTGGATGTATATGAAAAAGAAAGAGCCCTTTTCTTTCACGAGCGTTCTGCCGAACCCTTAACTGACAAAGTATTTGCGGAGTTGATCTCCTTGCCCAATGTGCTGGTAACGGGGCACCAGGCTTTTTTAACCCGCACCGCTCTGCACAATATTGCCGAAACCACTTTTTACAACCTGAATACCTGGGCCAACGGGCAAGATTCTGAAAACGAATTAGCTTTTAAAGAAACACATAAAAATGAAAAGGAAGCTACTATTGTTGCTTAGTCTCTGCTTGGCTACAAAGCTGATTTTTGCTCAAGAGATTACGGTTTATTCCGCCCCTAGCCAGGTTAAGCATCTAGTCCAAGCCTTAACCCATTACCAGGGTTTAGCGGCCTCTAGTTCCTGGCAGGTTTTCCCGGAAGGTACTTGTTTACGGCCGGGAGAAAGCGGTGATAATATAGGTAAGCTCCGGCAGAATTTAATCTTAACTGGTGATTTCATTACTGAAGATTCAGTTTCAAAGGTTTTTGACCAAACCTTGGCAGAGGCACTCCTAAAATTTCAGATGCGGCATAATTTGGAACTAACCGGATATGTAGATGGACCAACCCTGGAAGCACTCAATATTACTCCGGCAGAAAGAGCCAAACAAATTGAAATAAACCTTTTGCGGTGGCACGAAGATACGGTAACCAACGAGCCCTTAGTGTTGGTAAATATCCCCAACTTTACCCTACATCTGCTTAATTCAGACCGTCAGGAGGTTTGGCAAACCAAGGTAATTGTTGGGCAGGTAAGTAAAGGTTACCAGACCAAATTATTTGAAAGCAAAATCAAATACCTGGTTCTAAATCCAGCCTGGGTTATTCCGCAAAGCATTATCAATAAAGAAATTATCCCAATTCTAAAAAATGACCCCAATTACTTAGTGCGCAATTCTATGCGTCTTTACCTATTCAGAAATGGGCAGAAAACAGAAGTAAAAGCTAACACCATAAATTGGAATACTTTTGATCTGAAAAAGGAAAAGATCATGATAGTGGAGGATCCAGGATTCCAGAATACATTGGGGAGAATGAAATTCTATTTCCCAAATAATCATGCTATTTATCTGCACGATACACGAGTAAAAACTTTATTCGGGCACCGCACCCGTGCTTACAGCCACGGTTGTATACGGGTACAAAACCCAGAACTTTTAGGAGCTTATTTACTTAGCCTGGATTGGAAAACCACTCCAAACGCAACCTTCCTTAAAAGAGAGACTAACCGGGAAAAAGTATTTCATTTACCAAAACCTGTCCGAGTAAGGTTAGGCTACTACACCTGCTGGGCCGATGAACATGGGCAACTACAATTCCGAAAAGATATTTATGGGTTGGATAGATCAGAAACCATAATGCCTCTGTAAAGGAAATTTTTAATCTTATTTTCTAATGCCTTATTCTTTTTCTCTCCTAATAAATAATTTTGGCTCCATGTGTATTAAGACAAGTGCCAGTGCCGGACAATAACGCACCCGAATTTGTTAGAGATAATTACCAATGGTTTTAAATGTATTGGTATTCCGGGTGGGGGCATAAAAAATATCTCTGAAACTAAAGTAGTCATCTGGCCTTGTGCGCCCATAAATAAAATAAAATTTTATGAATCACCAAAATAAGGAGACTGCCTGCTGACTTACCTAAGAAAAGTGGATGAATGGCTATAATTTAGGGATGAACAGATTCTTCTGGTTTAGGATTTATTTATTTACGGTTGTTTGTTCACCTCATTATATATAATTTAGAAAAATAAATTCTTATAAGGACAACTATTAAAACAACTTAAAAATTTAGAACGGATAATTTTACCCGGCCTTTAATGAACAAAATATATACTATTTCAATTTTTCCATTACCGCTTCGGGTTCCAGTTTAAAAAGGGTACTTAGTCCTTCCAATAACGTTTCAGACTCGCCTCGTTGGCAGGCTGCTTTAAGCTCCAGTACGGGCAGCTTTATTATCTTTTGCAGTATGTTTTTAGTCAAAACTTCTACCAATTCTTTTTCCTGATCGTTTATGTTTTTTAGGTGGCGGGCAATTTCCTGTTGCCGGATTTGCTCCAGCTTATTTTTGAATTGCTGAATAGCTGGTGATATTATCAATTTCTGAGCCCAATCCAGGAAATCGCTGATTGATTGATCCGCTATATTTTTCACCTCCGGAATAGCAGCTATTCTTTTTTCCAGGGCTTCGGTCGCCCGATTCCGGATATTATCAATATTATAGACACAAGCACCCTGAATGGTTTCAATAGAATTATCAATACTGCGGGGCATGGAAAGATCAATAAAGAATTTATTATGCTCTAACCTTCCCATTGTTTCTATTTTCTCCCGGCTGATAAAGAAAGCATCTCCCGGCACCGACGAAATAACAACATCGGCCTTTTCTATTTCTTCCCAAACCTGTTCCCAGGGCACAGCAACGGCATTACTTTCCTGGGCCAAATCAGCTGCTTTCCGGAAGGTACGGTTAATTATAATTATATTGTTGAGGCTGGATTTTTGGAAGTTCCGGCAAACATTAGCACCAATATCGCCCACCCCAATCATTAATACCCGTGGGGCTTCTATTTCTTTGGTTAGTTCTTCCACCAACTCTACGGTAGCATAAGAAACCGAAGCCGCTCCATCTTTAAAAGCGGTTTCGTTTACGACCCGCTTGTTGGTATAAAAAATGGCGTGCATCAGGCGGTGCAGAAACGGGCCAGCCAAACCGGCATCTGCCGACCATTGGTAGACATTTTTCACCTGGTTCATTATCTGCATATCGCCTACTACCTGCGATTCTAAACCCAAAGACACGTGAAATAAATGCTTTATAGCCTCCTCTGTATCGGTAATGTTCCGGAAGAATGGTTTAATATGTTTAGTAGCAATAAAGCCTTTTTCTATGGCAATCAGTTTTATTATTTCAGCAGAATAATCTTGCCCAGCAACATAATAAATTTCTGTGCGGTTGCAGGTAGATAAAACCAGTACATCAGTAGCCTGAGTAAACGCTTGAATGTTTTGCAGCAGGTTTTTACAGGCAGCTTCGTTTAAGGCTACTGCTTCCCGAATGGCAATAGGAGCATGTTTATAGGATAAGGTAATGGCTTTAAACTGATTTTGCATTTCTCTTCTAATCTTATGCAAATTTTAACAGAATAAATTTCCAGAAAGATGATAATTATCAGTTCAGGAAAAGACTGTTATCAATTTTTAATCAGGCCATTAGTAGTTGTGCAAAATCAAAACTTCAATTCCGCATCCGTACCAGCTTTTCTTTATTTAAAATAGTAATTTTACCTCCATTAATATCTATTAATTGCTCATCTTTAAAATCTGATAAGGTACGAATTACTGTTTCTTTGGAGGCTCCTACTATATTGGCTAAATCTTCGCGTGAGATAGCAACTTTAAAATTTTTAGCTTGATCCTGCTGGTACTGTTTTTCTACCAATAACAAAGCTTCCGCCACCCGTTTCCGAACAGAATTATAGGCTAATTTCAATAATCTTTCTTCCCGATCCGCTAAGTTATCCGAAAGGATTTTAATAAACTTGTTAGCTACATCGCGGTTATTAAACAACAAAGAGAAAAAATCTTCTTTTTGGATAATGCACACCTCGGAGTCTTCCAGCGCTTCCGCTGATTCGCGGTAAGCTTTATCTTCCAGTAAATCCAGGTACCCTATAAAATCTCCAGCTTTGTACAAATGCGTAATGTATTCCCGTCCCTCCTCATTTGTTTTGAAGGCTTTCATTTTACCTTTACTTAAAAAAAACAACGCGTGCGGATACTGTCCTTCTGAAAACAGTTGTTGTTTCTTTCTAAAATGGAATATCTTTTGCTCATCTGAAATTAATTTATTTAATGCCGCCAGACCTTTTGCTTCCTGAATAAACTCTTGTAAGCCTTCTGGACTTTTTTTGAATTCAGCTTTAATTATTTCATTTTTCTTTAATCTAATTTCTACTGCATCCAATAACTCCAGATCATCAAAAGGTTTAATTAAATAATCATCGGCTCCTAAATTCATGCCCTTGCGAAAATCTTCTTTTTCGGATTTAGCCGTTAAGAATATAAAGGGAATACTGGCGGTAACCTGGTTTTTGCTAAGCATATGCAATACGCCATAGCCATCCAACTGCGGCATCATAATATCACAAATAATTAAGTCCGGGTTTTCTTTTTTTGCCAGCTCCACCCCAACTCTCCCATTCTCTGCCTCCAAAATCTGGTAATTAGCTAAAGTTAAAATCTCAGCTATATTTTCTCTTATTTCGGGGTTGTCCTCAATTAATAATATCTTTTTCATTTTAAAGATTTTTTGGAAGTTCAATGGTAAAGGTAGTGCCCTGATCTAGCTTACTTTGAAAGCTTAAACTACCATTCATGATATCGACATACCTTTTAACAATGTGTAAGCCTAAGCCGGTCCCCTCACAGTTCGAGGCATTTTGGGCCCTGAAAAACAAGGTAAACAAATGTGCTTGATCCGTTTCCGGAATTCCTATTCCCTCATCTTTAACTTTTACTTTAATTTGATTAGGCGTAATCTCCGTAAAAAGATAAATGTTTTTACCTTCCCCGGAATACTTACTGGCGTTTGAAAGCAGATTGAGGAGAATGTTTTTTAAGAGTTGCTTATCTAACGTTACCGGACTATTTAAACCCAGATGTTGGTAATAGATTTGTTGCCCAACTTTAATGTAACTTTGCATTTCATCTACCACTTCAGCCGCAAAATTCTCTAAATCAAAAGTAGTAGGCACGTTGTATATCTTTCCCTCTTCAATGCGGCTAAGCGACAGGAAATCGTTTAAAATACCGGTTAAGTTATTGACAGCTGATTTAATCCGGTTTACATGCTTTTGCCTTTTATCATCTTCTTCCAGCGTTTTGTATCTACTTATAAGAGATGCCGAAGAAAGTATGGTACTTAAGGGCGTCCTGAACTCGTGGGAGGCAATGGTTACGAACCGGGACTTCAATTCATTTAATTCTTTTTCTTTTTGTAAAGCCTTTTTAATTTCTTGTTGAGCGGCAAATAAGCTGCGATTAGACCCCTCTAATTTCTTTATTGCTTCGCCTAGCTCCTGGGTACGGTCCATTACCCTTTGCTCTAATTCACTATTCAGTTTCTGAATTTCAGCAATATTTTTAGCGTGTTCAATGCTATACCGGATAGAACGTTCTAAATCATACGGACTGATGGCACCTTTTACCAGGTAATCTGAGGCTCCCATCCGCATAGCTTTCTCATCTATTTCCAGATCACTCTGGCCGGTTAATAAAATTAAAGGGGAAGTTGATCCACTGGCAATAGCTTCCTGTATTAATTCCAGACCATCGTGGGCACCTAACCGGTAATCAATTAAATATACATCGTGTTTTTTTTCAGCTATTATCCTTAATGCCTCATTAAAAGAAGAGGCCCAATCTAAAGAATAATTGCGGGCAGGTATCTCCTCAATAATTTCACGGGTAATAATGTAATCATCCTCATCATCATCCACCAGCAATATTTTAATCATGTCGGACATTTGTATCAAAACCTAATTAGGAGAGAATATACTACTCGTTTAAACCTTATTTTTTGATATTAGGTAGCTCTACCAATTCAAACCAATAACTAGTTAAGGTTTTCATCATATCAACCAAAGCGGTAAACGTAACAGGCTTGGTTATAAAAGAACTTACCCCCAAATTATAGGTTTTTACTATGTCTTCCTCGGCTTTAGAAGTAGTTAAAATTACAATAGGAATAAGCCGCAACTGGGGGTCAGATTTTATTTCTTTTAGTGCCTCTCGTCCATCTTTTTTAGGCATATTTAAATCTAAAAGAATTAATCCTGGCATCGGATACTTCTCCGGATCTGAAAACTTATCTCTATTATATAGATAATCCAGTAATTCTTCTCCATTTTCAACAAACTCAATGCTATTCTTTAACCTGTTTTCCTCCATTGCCTCTAGTAATAACATTCGGTCTTCTGCATCATCGTCGGCAACAAGAATAATTATGGATGATTTTAAGGGAGTCATAATCTGTTATTCTTTTGGTTGTTTGGTGGCTAAGGTTAATATAAAGGTGGTCCCTACGCCAGGTTTACTTTTAGCAGTAATATCGCCACCGTGTCGGATGGCAATTTTTCGGCAAATGGCTAACCCAATGCCTGATCCTTCATATTTCTGGCCTTCTAAACGCTGAAATATATTAAAAATCCGGTCTAAATATTTTTCTTCAAACCCAATCCCGTTATCCTCCACATATATTTCAATGGATTCATCGCCTGGAGTAGCGGTTAAATGTGCCTGACGCTGCACATGTTTGGTATAAATTTTAATTACCGGAGGCTCTGTTTCTTTCCGAAATTTTATAGCATTACTAATTAGATTTTGGAATAATTGGCGCATTTGCGTGGGCTCAGCCTCAATTTCAGGCAAAGGAGCCCGCTCAATTTTAGCCCCACTTTTTTCAATTATTATTTCTAAATCTGATAAAACCTCTGAAATAACTTTTTCTAAATTTACTTTAACAAAGGGTTTAGATTTAGTGGTAACTCTGGAAAAATCTAACAAATCATTTATAAGGTTTTGCATTCGGGAAGCAGCATTCAGCATCCTTTCTACATAATCTTTCCCCTGGTCGCTCAGGTTGGCGTATTCTTTGGCTAACAACCGATCACCAAATGCCTGAATCTTTCGTAACGGCTCTTGCAGATCATGAGATGACACATAGGCAAAATCCTGTAATTCTAAATTACTTCTTTCCAGTTCGGCTGCATACCGTCTTAGCTTCTCCTCATTTAACTTCTGTTGGGTAATGTCATGAATAAAACCGGTATAAACTTTTCTATCCGCTAATTCTACTTCACTTATGCTTAGATAAAATGGAAAAATAGTGCCGTCTTTTCGTAAACCAGTTACCTCTCGACCTATTCCAATAATCCGTTTCTTACCGGTAGTTTGGTAATTATCCATGTAGGTATCATGTCGGCTATGATCAGGTTCTGGCATCAACATGTTTATACTCTTACCTATTAAGTCATTAGCATGATACCCGAACAATTTGGCAGCAGACGGATTTACCATTTCTATAACTCCCCGGGTATCAATTGTAATAATACCATCTACGGCAGCCTGGATTATGGAATTTATCTTGTTTTCACTTTCCCGTAAGGCTGCTTCGGCTTTCTTTAAATTGGTAATATCGTGGATAATGCCCGTAAATAATTTTTTATTGGGCAAATTCACTTCGCTGATGCTTAATAAAAATGGGAAAACGGTACCATCCTTTTTCTTTCCTAGAACTTCACGCCCCTTCCCTATTATTTGTCCAATCCCGGTTTGGTGGTAGTTTTCAATATATTGATCATGCAAGCTATGATCAGGCTCTGGCATTAAAATACTTATATTTTGCCCAATAACTTCCTCAGATTTATACCCAAAAATACGGGCCGCAGCCGGATTTACAGTTTCTATTATTCCGCTCCGGTCAATGGTAATAATACCATCAATAGCCGTATCTATAATGGCCTGCAAACGGGTTCTATCTTCTAAGCTTGAGTTCGGCTCCTTTGATGATTCTTCCAACAATATGGTGGTTTTAAGAACTTATTTATGAATATGCAAAAATACTTTTTTCAGAAATATAAATAATGACAAAAATCACCTTGCAACGTGGGCCTCGTCATAAAATAAAGTCTAGAGCATACTTATTTTTTAAAGCTCCAAATTATTTTAGATGGCTCCAGCTATAAATTACTAAAACTACCAGCTTTAATTAGATTTGGTTACTAAAAATGATACAAGCTCGATAATTATAATATACCTCTACATTTTTTAAGGAGTACTTATCGTTCTTACTCTAGTGCTCGTAGTTATTCAGCTTATATAATCTTCTCCGGTAGTATAACTATAACCTGCCAGATTTGCTTAAATACAGTTAATCTACCCTGAACTATGGTTTCGGCACTACCATTTCTGCCTGTTCCACCTTTACCATAACTACCCATTGTTACATCTAGCTTCAACTACCCATAATGACATACACTTCATTTTGGGCGCTACCTAACCAACCCTTGTTTACAGGCAGCTTACCCAGTTAGGAGTGCCCCGGTCTTTGCTGTAAGATAAAGCGTATTTGAGCTTTTTAAAAGGACAGTTATTACTGTTGTTAATTTCCGTGGTGGCATTGCTGGGATTACCTAAGGCAAGGGTGAGTATTAAGCGTTAGATTATTCGTGTTCTACGATGCCATACCCTCCTTCTTACAGGCACCTAGACCAATTAGCACCGCAAGATAGAATAGCTTTTTTACCATAAGCTTGTTCCTGTAAGTTCTACTTCAAAATTGTATAAAATGGGCTACAACCATAACTAAAAAACACTAAGTTTGCACTCCATAGTTGCAAAATGGTTTTGTTATCTGGAGATTAGCTACATCACATGATTGTTTACGAAAACCCCTTTATTAAGATGGACTATGATCCTGCAACTGATATTCTTGTGACTCAGATGCCGGACGTAGATACGCTGATATTACCAGAGATCAACCGTTTTTTAGGGATTATTGTAGAGCAGGTTAGAAACTATGATGTAAAAAAGCTGCTTGTGGATGCAAGAAAAACTCAGGTCGAAGTAAATGAAGAAACTTATTCAGCTATGATGTCAGATTTCCTGCATGCATTACTATCTACCCATCTACAAAAATTAGCTCGGATTGTCTCCTCAAGCACCGTAAGGGAATCAGCTGTGAAAAATGTGTATACCGGACCGAAGCTTCCCATCCAGCTCCAGAGCTTTACGGATATTACCTCTGCAATAGATTGGCTGAAGGAGTGATCCAGTTTCCTTCACCCCTTACAATTCAGGCATTATTGAGATTTCCACCTGCATTACACGATACTTCTCAACGTGGCTCTTAATGCAGCACTCTTTTCTTTATCATGCCGCCTTCTGTATCATCAATACTGTGTTGGATAATAAAGGCTTGCGCATCCAGGAGCTTTATTTCTCTTCGGAGCTGGGGAATTTCTAGCCGAGTGACTACTGTAAAGATAATATCAATGTCTACGTTGCGTTCACCCCGTTTACCATAACCTCGTTTGCCCTGATAAATAGTGGCCCCCCGACCTAATTTTTCAGTAATGACTTGCCGGATGCGTTCACTCTGTTCTGAAATAATAGTTACTCCAGTATATTGTTCTATACCGTGTAATAAAAAATCAATCATTTTAGCGGCGGCAAAATAAGTCAAGATAGAATATAAGGCTACTTCCATGCTTAAGAAAAAGGCAGCAGTAGCAAAAATGACAATATTCAGGATTAAGATAACATCACTAACTTTTAAAATCTGAGTACTTTTGCTGACCAGCATAGCCGCAATTTCAGTTCCATCCAAAACAGCCCCTCCCCGCATAGCCAAGCCAATTCCTACGCCAATGAATACGCCTCCAAAGATTGCTGTTAAAAGCTTATCCGGAGTAATGTCAGGGAAAGTTATACCAGCCAGGCATACAGATAAGCCTATAATGGCAAAAGCGCTTTTAAATGCAAATACCTTTCCCATGAATTTGTAACCTATAAGAATGAAAGGCAGGTTAATAATTATTAGTAGGTAAGGCAAAGGGATCCCGAAAATATGGGTAAGTAACATGGAGATGCCGGTAACACCGCCATCAATAAAATGACTGGATAATAAAAATCCTTTCAGCCCCATACTAGCTGATAGTATTCCTAAAAGAATCAGTACTGCGTTTTTGATTTCACCAACGATATTAATTGGCGTATTGAGTTTAGGGTTCATAAATAAATTTCATTAGATAAATACTGGTATTCAATCTGAAAATTTTTATTAAAAATAACAGCAGAGTTTTTACATAGCTCTACTGTTACTTTCTTATTATTTAAATTACTTGTTTTTGATAAGAAGCGATGGAATCATTAATTATTCTGGACCACTTATCTGCCAGTTGAAGCTCTCCTTTTAACATTAGCCCATCAAAATTTGAATTATAGAAAGTTAGTACTTCTTCCTTTTGGCGTTGGCCTTTATAGGAAAGTAGTAAGCCTATCTCATCTGATATTTTAGAGCTTCCTTCTTTATTATTTATTTCTCGGGAGTTATTTAACACACTTGCAGTTTGTATTTCAGATAATTCTATCTGTTTAGAAGTCTCCTTATTTTCCTCCTGACGGATAAAAAAGATTTGGCAAGTATTATTATCAATTCCGATCAATAACGTATTGCTCCACAAATCATAGTGGGTAATAGAGCCGTTGGTCTTTTCTGCCAAAAGTCTTAAGCGTTGCAGGAGCTTTGTGTCCTTTTTTTTATTGTTTATTCCCATTACTAGGAATGGGATTATGAACAGGAGCATAACTCCCGTTATTTTAACTATGTTTTCTAAAGTCATGTTCTTAATAAAATTTTTACAATAGCCATTAAGGATAGTTATAGCTCCAAATAGAGATAACCACCAAAATAAATTTCCTGAATAGACCAGGCAGTGCAAAAACTTATTACCAGAAGTAGTGGAAAGGAAAAATAAGGTTAGGGCTCAAAAAGCCTAACCAGCCATTATATGAGTAAAAATGGTATTGGATAAAAGCACAGTAAAATACATTTTCAATGGCATTTGCAAAAGGAGCATACACCTTCCCCGGATGTATCCGAAGAGTAAGCGAAAAGCCATTATTGACAGCAATAGAAACTTCCGATGGAATTGTATAGCAACTGGAGTTGGGAGCCTCTATTAATTTGAATTGCTGCTTTTGAGAAGCGGTATAGTTTACGGGGGTGGATGGTACTCGGCAGGAAACGGTATTGTTTAACCCTATGAGGGAGGTAAACAATACTGAAACAATTAATAAAAGAAAAATCTTTAATTCCCTTGCCACATTGCAAAGTTAGGTTTTATCATGAAGTATAACATTATAAATAATAAATAAGTTGTTTTACCTTAGATGTAATTTTAAGGCTAAAATATTGATTAGCCACATTAAAGCCTAATCAATTTTATCACAGCTATTTGCTCATAAGAGGCTATTTGTCGGGTTGCCTTTTCTGTTTGCCAGCATTATAGGTTTTAGCTCGTATCCAAACCTAACCTCCCTGGGCTAGTCCAAAGCGTTTAAATTTGAGCCCCACCCTATCCATATAAGTTGTATTAATGCACTTTTCAACTTTATTGAGGGCTTTATAAATTTGCCGCTCCCCCTTAGTGGAAGGAAATTTTTCTAAACAAGCTCAATAATAGGCTCCTAAAAATTAGGTAAGAAAAGTTTATATTACAGTTAAAATTGAAACAACAAAGAACTTATCTTTGTTAGCTTTAAAATTGCACTATTCATATTTTCCTATTCCAGGTGATATTATTTGACAACTCATTAATTAAATTAAATTATAGTGCGGCTACAGATATACTAGAAGTAGCTTATCCGGACCTACACGGCTACCTCTTAACCGAAATCAAGAACAGTATTGATGCTTTGGTAGAAAATGTAAGGAATTACGATGTAAAGAAACTTTTATTAGATTCTTCCAATACTATTATTTCTGTTAGTGAACAGGAAAGCAGGGAAATAGCTTCTTATTTAGCCGCTGGTTTAATACAAACGAGGTTACGGAAGCTTGCCAGGATTCAATCGCCCAGGAGTGCTGTTGAAAACACGGCTCAAAATAATATAAAGCATATAAAGAATACCGGACTACTCCCTTTTGAATTACTAAACTTTTCTAATAAAGCTGAAGCTATCGAATGGCTAAAGAACCAAAATTAAGGATAAAGCAGTTATTCTTCTTTCAGTAAGCTTTTGGTATTAATAAAGATTACTACAACACAAGAAAATAACAACATGAGCTTAACGAACAAGTCAATCATTTTTTTTGGATTTAATTTATACCTGAAATATTTTCTTAAGCGGCAAATCAAATATGGTTGGCATCACCCCAGTGCAGTAACAGCACCAACCATGCAATAAGTAAAACCACTGCCATACGATTTCTTTTAATCCGTTTTTAATAGCAAGATTCGATAAAAGCAAGTAAGCTAACAAGTAAGGCCTGATCCGGGCTTTAATTTTACCAACCTCTTACTCTATTATCTATCAAGGCGTTCAACTTGGCCAGATTATAGCCTCTTGACAACATATCTGCTGTCGGAAGGCCCGCAAATATTGCCGAGATAAACTGGGTAATTAAACAAATGAAAAAAATATAACGAAGTGATTTACCAATAGTCACAATTTATTCCAATTCCTTTTACTAATTGCCTTGCAACTAATAAGAAGATTACAAAAAAGGCAGCTAATAATCAGCTGCCTTTTTTGCACCATTACTTTTGATACAGCTTACTTGTTATACTTTTCCATGAAAATAAAAAGTATAAATTCTTAACCTGATGGGCTATTTAAGTATTGCAGATTTAGTTACCATACAATAAGGCACTGTTTTTGTTTTCAGGATACCAGGTGAATAATTTGCAGGAAAAATGAAGGAATATCAGATAGATAATAAATTGGCTGAGGTATTATCGGGAAATGGGTTAGTGGAATTAGCGCCTAAAAATGGGCACAGAAGATTTATGAATGCCTTGAATCCTTCTGATTTCGTTACTTTTCAAGATGGCTTACTGTTGTGCAATCAGCTTGGTGCAGAACCAGGACCTATTCCGGAGGAAAGATTAAAAGTAATAATTGCTTTTCACAAGCTGCACCCAAAAACACAAAAAGAACTAGTCGCTTTCGCTGGGAACAGGTTAGATGATATTATTAAATTTTTAAACCAGGCACATAAGCCCGATACTGTTCCTGCCATATTTAAGAAAGACCTGGCTGATGAAATAGACAAGATTTATAATTCGGTATTTTTGTAAAACTACTTTAATTATTTGTGCCTTCTGCTCACAATCTTTTTTGCCTCTGCAAGGTCTATTTATTTTAAAAGAGTTCAAGGATTTGAGCAACAAAATTCTATAAGGTTAAAGTATAACCTAACTATTTTTGTCCCTATTTAAAGAAAACACTTATTCTATGGTTTTATATGAAAATGGATTTATGAAATTGGATTTTGATCCAACAACCGATATCCTTACGGTTGATTTACCACCGGTTGACAATATCCTGCTACCCGAAATTGAAATGTCTTTTGGTTTAGTAATAGAATATGCCAGAAATTATGACGTAAAAAGGTTATTATTTAACGCTAAGGAAACAAAAGTGGAAGTGGAAGAAACTACCTTTTCACCTATCGTGACTAATTTTATTCAGGGTTTACAAACTACCCGGGTACAGAAAATTGCACGCATTACCTCGGCTAGTTATGCTAAGGAAAATATGATTAGCAACCTCTTCAAAGAAAATGTAATGCCTATTCAGTTCAGAATTTTTACAGAACTACACGACGCATTGGAATGGTTAATAGAGTAATGGTTAAAACCTTAAAAATCTTTAAAGCCTCCTTACACTAGATACATGTTAGAAGAAATCAAAAAAAGGTTAATGCTGCGGCAAATCCATCGGTTTACCATAGAGGAATGTGAAGACCGGTTAATGCTTATTCGGTATTTGCAACGGAGGGAGGAATTACATGCGTATCAACAGGAATTTCAGGATTATATAATAAAAATAGAGTACCGACTGGCTAATTTAAAAAAGGAGCTGGAGTAAAATTAAATTAACTTAGGTTCATTATCTTCTAAAGAAGCATTACTACCAGCAGGATCATTATTCAATTCTGGTTGATTTAGTAAAGTTTCAAAACCCTCTAACTCAGCTAACCTGGCTTCCAATAAGATTTTATAATTTTCCAACTCTTCTTTTTCAGCCTGATTTTGTACCCGAGCGAGTAAATACCTCACGTAGATGAGGATTTCTGAGGCTTTACTTTTACTTACCTGTTTTATATCTATATTAGCAAAATCTTTATTTAATCCCATCTTAGCAACCTCCTTTCTTTAGTCATAGCCTGGAATGTCTTTTTAATTCACTTAATTTAGGTGTAAAAAGACTAATATAATTAATCCTAAAAAAGCACAACACCTTCAGGGAAATCTACATTAAAGTTTTTGTTTTGTTTGTTAAAAAAACAACGCACTTAATACTGATTTGTTATCCTTTATTTGGCATTTTTAATGAATTAGTTATTTTTTAAATACAAAGTTCAATTGATATTTTATTGCCCTTTAAATTTTGGTTTTAACTGTAAAACGTAAAAATAAATTTAGTACTATATTATTTTATATATGTGCTGCTTATAAAGAACTAAAATTATAATTTTAATGTAGTTTATTTATCAGATAGTTTTCCTGTTTTAATACAAAAAGTACAAACATAGGATTTTACTTAATTATCAGTTGTGGACATAGATAACCTTAAGTCTTTTATGAATACCAGTGCTCAACCTGACCTGCTTGTTCAGTTAAAAGAAACACAGCAGAAATTAGAAGATAAAAACAAGCAATTAGAGCTGATAAACCAGGTTGGCATGATGTTAACTTCGGAATTGGCTCTAGAAAAACTGGTACAGAAAGTAACTGATCTGGCCACCCAAATCAGCAAGGCCCAATTCGGAGCCTTATTTTATAAAAAGGAGAATTCGCAAGGGGAAGAAATTACTCTTTTTACTCTTTCCGGCGCTGATAAAGAGGCTTTTTCCGGCATGCATTCGCTTCGGAATACGCCCTTACTTTCTCCCACTTTTAATGGAGAAGGCGTTATTCGTTCCGATGACATTACCCTGGATCCCAGGTATGGTCATAACAAACCACATCATGGCATGCCGAAAGGCCATCTCTTTTTAAGAAGCTACTTAGCTCTTCCTGTTATTTCCAGAACGGGGAAGGTTTTGGGTGGTTTGTTTTTCGGTCACCCAGAGGCGGGCATTTTCACGCAGTACGAAGAAGATTTAGTACAAGGAATAGCGGCCCAGGCAGCCGTAGCTATTGATAATGCCCGTTTGTTTGAGGCCAATGTAGAAGCTGAACAAAAGGCAAAAACCATCCTGGAGTCTATGCCTCACATTGCTTGGACTTCTCATGCTGACGGTAGTATCAATTACTTCAACCAACGATGGTATGAGTACACCGGGCTTTTACCTGAACAAAGTTTAGCTTCTGATTACTGGAAAACCATAGTCCATCCTGATGATTTGGAAATAACGACTCAGAAGTGGGAACAAGCCGTAAAAACAGGAGTAACTTTTGAACATGAATATCGGTTGAAACAGGCCATAGATAACAGCTACCGCTGGCATTTAGGGCGGGCAACACCAATTAAGGACAGCAGAGGCATTATTAATATGTGGATAGGGACCTGTACGGATGTACAGGAAGTAAAACAGGTGCAGCAAGGTCTATTTCAAAAGAATATGGAGCTAATGAAAAGCAATTCTGATTTAGATAGCTTTGTTTACACCGCTTCTCATGACTTGAAAGGGCCTGTTATCAATATCCGGCAAATTATTCAGGAACTACATGCGGAAGCAAATTTTAGGGCAGAAGATGCGGAACTCTTGCAAGTTTTACTTCATGATTCCTTAAATCAGCTACAGCAAACTATTCAGGATTTATCAGAGGTAGTAAAAGTACAGAAAAGTCAACAGGAAGCTGACGAAGAAATAAATTTAGAAAGGTTGTTGGAAGAAGTTAAAATCAGCTTGAAAATGCTGATTTTAGAATCGAATGCACAGATAGAAACTGATTTTAACGAAGCTCCGGTCATTGCTTTTAACCGGGGACATTTGAAAAGTATTTTATATAATTTGGTTAATAACGGCCTTAAATACCGTTCTGCGGCTCGAAATGCCAAGATAAAGATTAAGAGTAGTTTAGAGTCCGGGTACGTCAAAATAAGTGTTGCGGATAATGGCATAGGGATGAATCTGGAGAACAGACAAGAAAAGCTATTTCAAATGTTTTCTCGTTTTCATGATCATGTACCCGGTTCTGGAATAGGTTTATATTTAGTTAACCGGATTATCAAAAATAATGGAGGATATATCGAGGTACAAACAAAGCCAGAAGAAGGAAGTACTTTCCATCTTTTCTTTAAACAAGATCCAAAAGTTTAATTGTTAAGTTACCTAAGCAGTTGTTGAGCATGCAAAAAATGAAACCTGTTTTTCAGAGCGATTGGTCCCTAGGTCCAGGCAGGTACATTAAAATTACTGATATTCAGTTAAATTTTGAAGTGCACTAGTTTAGGTATTACAACTTAAATAAAATTTCAGCACCAAAGTTATGTGGTCATTGGAAAGGTAATCGTAAACGTTGTACCAACATTTAATTCACTTTGCACTGATACCTGTCCCCCCAGCGATTCTATTTGTATTTTGGTTAAGTACAACCCCAAGCCTTTAGCTTGTTTATGTTCATGAAAAGTTCGATATAACCCAAATAGCTTATCGCCAGCTTTTTCTAAATTTATGCCTAATCCGTTGTCGGTAATGGAAAGGTAAACCTTGCCTGGTTCTTTCCAGGTTTTAATTAAAATTTGGAGTTTCCGATCAGGAGAACGGTATTTGAAAGCGTTGAAAATAAAGTTGTGCAGAATACTTTCCAAATAAATTTTGGGTAAGGTAAAGGTTGGTACATCCAACTCTGTTTTTACGTCTCCTCCTGATTCTTCTAAAATAGTGCCCTGGTTTTGTATTTCCTTTTGAATCATTTGGTTCAGGTCCACTTCCTCAAAACGCAGTTGCTCATCTAACCGGCTATTTACAATAGATTCTAAATCAGTAATGGTGCCCCGCATGTTATCGGCTACTTCTTTCAAATTGTCTATTACCCAATTGGCCATAGTTTCACTGGGAGAATCTTTATAAATACTATGAAGGCCCTCTATGTTAGCTATTGGTGCTCGCAGGTTATGCGACATAATAAGCGCAATATCTTTTAACTGGCTATTCTTTACAGCCAGAAGTTTAGCCGTAGTATTCAATTGTGCATTTACCTGCTCCATACTGTTAGCCTGGTTGCGTAGCTGAATGGCTGTTAAATCTTTTACAAAAATCTGAGCGATCTCAATTTCATTTATATTCCAGGGCTGCGATTTCCCTTTTACAACTTCCTGCCATTTTTCAAATGATTTCCGGGGATGTATGCGCATATCGGAGCTAACGGTTGGCTTTTCCGGATTACCGGCCCAAATGCGGGTCTCTTTTATTTCTTGCTTGAAAAATAATAGGTACTCGCGGTCAAACTTTGAAATTTCCAAAGCTAAAAAGCCACTGGCAATTTCGGGATAAGCTGCGGCTTCCGGGAAATGCAAGGAAAGGGTACGCGTACTAAATACCTTTTCATCGGTGAATTGAGCTAACCAGCTGGTTAAATTGTTTATCTGAGAAGAGCTAGGCGTTTTTCCACACGTAAAAACTTCTTTGTTTAACACCAAGGCAACTCCTGTGCTTTGGGTAAAGTTCAGCAGACTTTGTTTTGTTTGGGTAAGTCCAAGAATTAATTCCGGGTATTGGCTTAAATCCGAGATAAGGGCTTGTTCATTTTTCTTAAACACCTCAAACTGCTTTATATCCCGTGTCTCTTGAACGGCAGCAATAACATCTGCAAAAATTTGAGTGATGAGTTCGCACAGCTGTCTTTTCCAAACGTCCAGAAAAGCAGGTTTAATATTATGACAGGAAAGTGTTCCCCAAAGCTGGCCTTTTACCACAATAGAAAATGAAATAGTTGCCGATACACCCGCATTTCTCAGGTATTCGAGGTGGATTTCGGAAGGGTTACGTAGTTCCGATTTAAGAATATTAGAAGGCTGACCGGTAGCAGGGTTGTAGTAAGGTACTATTTCAATTGCTTCGGCATTTACATCTGGAATATGGCGGATCGGCTTTTGCACGAGCAGGTTCCTGGCAGGTTCAGGTATATCTGTGGCCGGAAAATGATGCCTCAGGTAAGAATCTAAATTTTCATTGCAACGCTCGGCTATTACTTCGGTGTGCCAGTCGGTATCAAATTGCATGATATCTACCCGGTCGTAATTTATAATATTCCTTACTGCTTCGCACACGGTTGTACCCAGACTTTCAATTGTTTGTAAGGGTGCTAATTGCTTGTGTAGTTGCGATAATAGGTGGTTATGTTTTATTTTTTCTTCTTCGGGATAAGGAGTATAAGGTTCACATTCAAGTATAATATGGTTGCCTGATATATGGCTAAAACCAAAGAACTTTTTTCCGCCAAAAAATAGAATATCCGGATTTGCATGATCTGGCTCCAATAAAGAATTTAGGTTGAAAGCAGGTTCATGATCAGATAAAAGATCATGTATTTTTTTTTGCAGTAGATCTTCGGCAGAAGAAAAAGGTAGAAAATCAGGAGTGTTTCGGCTTACCTGTTCTACCACAAAGGTGTGCTTATTGATGATAAGTAAAAAACCGTGTGGCTGAATGCGGCCAATAATATGTATAGGTTCCTTATCACAATTAGAAAGGTCTACCTGAATGTTTTTATAATTTAGCATGTTCTTTTTTATCTCCGGAACCTGATTAACCCACCTATTTAAGAAACTGTTTTAAAATTAAAAAGCAGGTTGTTTCACCTCATCCCCAGCTTATGTTTAAATGCTCGCTGTTTTAACTGCATACTGCTTCTACGGTAACAAAATGATTTTTCTCCTTTTGATTCTTGTGCCCTTATAAATGCGATAGAATTTCCTGTACATCAGTTGCATCCAATGGTTTATGTTTAAACCCGCTAATCAAATCGTTAGTAGAGGCTTTATCCGTATCATCCAAACTCAAGGAAGAAGTCAGAATAAAAATTTTACAGCTGGCTTTAACTTGCGGTTTATAAGGCTCCAGCTCCTCCAGGAATTCCCAGCCGTCCATACCAGGCATATCAAGGTCTAATAAAATTAGTTCCGGCAGCTTTGTTTCATTTTCCAATACCATCATCTCCAAAGCTTCTTCGGCAGAAAGAAAAGATGAAACTGTTCCGGTAAATCCTTCTGCTTGCAGTTTATTTTTAACCAGGAATAGGCTGACTTCATTATCATCAATAATAAAAGCTTGCATGCGTTCTTACTTTAAAATAATAGTAAAACTGGTTCCACTATTTACCTGGCTATTTACCTGAATTTGCCCACCCATAGCTTCTATGTGCATCTTTACCAGAAATAAACCAATACCTTTTCCTTCTTTTGTGGCATGAAACCTTTTATAAGGTTTAAAAACATTATCCTTGGCTTTTTTCATGTCGAAACCCAATCCGTTATCCGAGAAGCTAATTGTTTTTGTTCCTGCCGCGTTTGTATGAGCCTGAATGGTAATCTGAAGCGGGCGCTCGGACGAACGGTATTTAATGGCGTTAGACAATAGGTTATTAAAGATGCTATACAAATAAGCCCGGTTTGCCTAAACCTGCAGTTCTTCTTCTATATGTAAACTAACTTCTCCCTGGCAATAATCTAAAGTAGCCTTGAAATCATATATAGTTTGCTCAATTACATCCACCAGCTTTATACTTTCCTTTTCCAGCACATGGATCTTATCCCGGATAGATAAAATGGAGTTTATATCTTTCAATATTTCATCCAGCCGAACAATGCTATTCTTTAAATAAGTTAAAGCCTGATCAAAGTTAGCGGAGTCCTTACTAACACTTTCCAACATGCTGATAAGACCTAATGCATTGGCAACGGGAGAACGAAAGTTATGAGAAATAATATAGCTCCTATTTCCTCATTTCAACTTAAACTGTTGAAGTAATAATTTTAATCATTTTATAAACAAAAAGAAAGACCCCTAAATGAAATAATATCCGAATTGGGATATATTAAATTTTTAGATATTAACAACCTTTGGACTTTTACATCTTGTCTCAGACCTAATTTTACACTTTGGATAGGCTGCAGTAATTTCTTTATACTTATGGCCATTCATAAATCCGTTGCACCTGCGTAACTTGGAATTTGCCGCTAAATTAAGTCTCCAAACCAGCTGGATTTAAATTTTCCGCTATCTTCAAACAAACTAAACCAAGCCTAAAAACAAAAGCCAGCAAAAAGCTGGCTTCAGGTAAAATAGTGGTAGGTATAGTAACAGCTTATTGAATAGCTAATAAGTTAGCTTGTGTAGCCGCTAAATAAGCAGAAAAGGCTTTCTTTTGCGAGTCGTTTAATAAAGCACTTACTTTGGCAGTATAAGCATCTCTAATTTGTTGTAATTGGATATGAAGCTCAGCAGCATCTGTATATGTTTGTTTAGCGGCTTGTAAATCTGCTAACTCAGCTGCGGTTAATTTCTTGATCTGGATGTATTCAAATTCGTTGAAACGAAGCAGCTCCTGTAACTGGCGAACTTCTACTCTTACCTGCTGATCTAAAGTAGCATCAAATCTTTTCTGATCCACAGTTCCATTAGCAAATCCTACCGTTGAAAGTACTAATGTGAAGGCTAGTAGTAGTAAGTGCTTTTTCATATCCTTTATGCTTTTTATCTCTGTTGTGCTCTTTTGATATTCAAATGTACTTTATAGAATATAGCCTGTTCTTATATTTCGTTTAACCTATATGCCCTCTAGGTAAACTCCCCTTTTTGCCCGGTAAAGCAAGTTATAAAAGGAGCGGAAATTAATTGAATAAGAAATGAATATAAAAGGAAGCCAAATGAAAGCGGTTTACTACAAGTAATAAGGATAGAAAAAGTAGTTTGTGTTTCAAGTTAACTTAATTAAAGAGGTCTTTATTACGAAAGCCAAATTTTGTGTT
The DNA here is from genome assembly GCF_000473365.1 of Adhaeribacter aquaticus DSM 16391. Taxonomy (GTDB): domain Bacteria; phylum Bacteroidota; class Bacteroidia; order Cytophagales; family Hymenobacteraceae; genus Adhaeribacter; species Adhaeribacter aquaticus. The sequence goes on along the minus strand of NZ_KI421517.1, from coordinate 3,149,541 downwards.
TGTATTAGCTATAAATAAAAATGCCTGTTTTTAAAGGACACAAATTCCCTCTCTATTTTTCTAAACTAGCTTGCCCTTTGTATCCGTTGTTAAATCCAGTATATTCTTTAACTAAAAGGTTTATTTACCCGGAATTGGAATCCTAATTGTAACCATTGTCCCTTTACCCGAAGGCGGTGTATTCATGATAAAAGTACCGTTCAACAATTTTATCCGGTCCGCAATGGAGCGCAAGCCTATTCCTTTAATTATGCCTGGTTCTACCGGAATGCCTTGGCCATTGTCGCGTACGCGTAAAATAACCTTTTCATTTTCTTGCACCAGTAACAAATTTGCTTTTGAGGCATGCGCATGTTTAATTACATTATTGAGTAACTCCTGGCTAATGCGGTAAATGGCGAGTTCTAAATAAGGTTCCAGCCGGCTTTCTATTTCTATTTCACACTTTACCCGAATCAAACTATTGGCGAACTTCTCACACATTTCTTCCACTGCTTTGGTCAGGCCGAAATCCCTGAGTACAATCGGCACCAGTTCATGGGATACTCTTCTGGTTTCCTGAATGGCCGCATCCAATAATTTGTTAGCCTTTTCTAAAGGGACAAGTGGCAAGCTATGGGTGGCTTGTTCGAGATTCAATTTAGTAGCGTATAACATCTGGCCTACGCCATTGTGCAACGATTCTGATATACGGCGGCGTTCTTCTTCCTGCGCTTCCAGAATTGCCAGTAACAAGGCTTTTTGCTGGTTTAACCGTATTTGCAGGTTTTCTTCTTCCAACCGTTTTACAGCCGAAATATCTAAATCAATGCCTAAAATCTTGGTCGGAGAACCTTGTTCGTTGCGTTGCACCACGGCCTTAATCCGGCAGGTAAGAATCTGGCCGTCTACCCGCAGGCGTAAGGTTTCTTCTATGGGCTGGGGATGATGCCGGATTACGTCTACTAGCTTCTCAGCGATTGGCCGGTCTTCTTCTATTACATATTCCAGGTACGTTTCCGGCTGGACGGGACTGCCGGCGGGCAAACCAAACAGGCGGTACATGCCCGCACTCCAGCTCATTTCGCCGCTGGCAATATCGTATTCCCAGCTGCCCATCTGCGCTACTTCTTCGGCCCGCTGCAGTTTGGCCAGGTTCTTTTGCAGTTCTTCGGTGGTTTTTATTAACTCAGAAGTTCGTTCCTGCACTTGCTGTTCCAGCAACTCATTAAATTGCTGCAACTTCTCTTCCGCCTCTTTTAATTCGGTAATATCCAATATAAACTCTACGTATTCGTTTTCGCTGAGGCGTTTTCCGGCACACAACCCCCACCAGCGGGTACCATCCGGACGGAGGTATTGCTTCTCATAAGGGGTATATTGACCTTGGGTGAGAAGCTCCTCTCTCGAATAAAGAGCAGCTTCCATGAATTCCGGTGGAATAAGTTTTGTCCAGTGGACACGGCCGCTCACAAAATTTTGTCTGGAATAGCCGCTCATGCGTTCAAAGGCGACGTTGCAGTCGTCAATACCGCCTTCCAGGTCGAAGTAAAGGACACCCACCGTTTCGATGGAAAGTGCTTTTTGCATCCGCTCTTTGCTTTCACGAAGCGCTTCTTCTGCTTTTTTACGAGGGGTAATATCGCTGGCTGCACCGAGCCACTCAACTATTTCTCCTTTTTCATCCAGTATCGGAACGGCACGTGAAAGTGCCCAGCTTAAGTTTTTATTCGCGTCAAGTATATGGTGCTCGAGTTCAAAAATGCTTTTGTTTTTGATGGCTTCTTCAATGGCCTTACTTACCCGTAATTGCTCATGGTCCGGTATGTAATTGTTCAGCCACGAATTGTTGGCAATACTTGTATTGGCAAGAAAAGTCTTTCCTTCAAGGTTATATATCACCTGCCAGTCTGCACTCATCCTATATACCGAATCAGAACTGGCTAAAACAAAAGAACGAAAACGCGTTTCGGATTCGCGCAGAGCTTCATTCATTAGGTGCAATTCGTGAATATCCGTTGCTGCGCCATACACCTTTATGGGCTGACCACTTTCATCTCTAAGCATAAATACATTAACGACAAACCAGCGATATTCTCCGTCATAACGCCGAATACGGTGTTCCTGGTGAAGTACCTCTCCATTTTCTACCGTTTCATGATAGCGCCGTGTTGATGCTTCGTAATCGTCAGGATGAATAGCGTCTACCCAGCCCCTGTCAATTGCTTCTTCCAAAGATTGTCCCGTGTATTCCAGCCACCGTTGATTATACCAGTAGGTTGACCCATCGGACTCGCTTTCCCAGAGAAGGTCGGGGACGAGGTTGGCGATAGACTGCAAGCGTTCTTCCGATTCGCGCAGGGCTTCCCCGGCACGGGCACGTTCCATCGCCAACCACGTCCGTTCGGTTACCTCTTCTATCAGGGCAATCTCGCCTTTCGTCCACTGCCGTAGGGTGGCTGAGGCAGCGACAATCACAAAGTTTGGCATGTGCTCGCTCCTTCGCAAGATGGCAGCAACGAGCGCCCGCAGGCCGAGGGCATTGATGTTGCGCCGGTCCGTGTCAGACAACCCTTCTATCTCCTCGAAGTCGTCAATCAGCAGCGTCCGGTCAGATACGACCCGAAAGGCTTCGGGAAAGTTGGAGAGGTGAATGCCGCCTTCAGGCAGCGGCGGCACCCGGTCGTTTCCTACCTGATGCGTGAAGTCAACATGGCCAGCCTCCTGCCGGTACACGGCAATGTAGCAGCGGTCGAGCCTTAACTGCTCGACGAGCATTTGGAGCGCACGGTTCGCCACGGCATCCGCGTTTAGCTCCGTCCGCAAGGCATCGGAAAATTCCAAAAGAAATTCCTGCTGTTGCTCCCGTTCTTTGCGTTCGGTGATGTCTCTAAATATCACCGCCACCTGGTTGCTTCCTTCGCCGCCAACCCGTGACGCCCGGGTTTGAAACCAGCGGTTATCCAATTCCTTTACCTGGTATTCCTGTTGCGCTGTTTCACCGGTCTTTGCCACCCGGTCATAGGTATTCAGTATAGACGGTTCGATGTGCGTAAAAAATTCGCTTCGCTTTCTGCCTTCCATTTGCAGACCGGTCTGCCTGACGAACGACGGATTGGTATCGTGATAAATAAAATCAACAGCACGGCCATTTTCATGGTGGAGTAACTCAATCACGCAAAAACCATCATCAACGGCATTAAAAATGGTTTTGTACTTATCCGTTGCTTTTTGGGCTATCTCTTCTTTCAGGTGCAGGATTTCCACTTCTGCCTTCTTGCGTTCGGTAACGTCTTCCCAGGTATGTACCAGCCGGTCGGCATCCAAGGGGGTATTGGTAATGGCAAACCAAACCTTCCGGCCCCGGAAATCTGCTTCTCTTAGGTAGCTATTTCTCTGACCAGTTTCAATTACTTCAATCAATTGTGGCAGTTGTAACCGGCCGTTTGCCCCGTGGTCAGTAAACAGTTTGCCGGTAAAATCGTCACCCAGCATCTCTACACTGGCCCGGTTGATATACTCATGCACAAAGTCCATGATTTCGCCTTTATCATTCCGAAGGGCTTTGTATACCGCCATACCGATGTTAGGCGCATCGATAACATGCTGCAGTAAGTTTTTGCTCTGCTGCAATTCCTGCTCAATTTTTTTGCGGCTGGTGATGTCTTCGGTATTAATAACAAATCCATCATCCATTTTCACCACTATTTGATGAAACCACTGCTGGTGAAACTGTTCGTGGGAGTAGTAATGTTCGTAATCCAGGGCGACGCCTGTTTCCGTTACCTGCACAAATTGGGTAAACAAGCCGGTTTCGACAACAGCCGGATTTTGCTGCAAAAGGCTTTTACCGGTTACATCCCCAAATTGCTCGTTCCAGACGTGATTGGTAAATATCCAGGTAAAGTCAATAATTTTTCCGGTTTCGTCCCGAACGGCTTTGAACGCCTGAATAAAATACAAGGAGCTATCCAGGGTGGCCTGTAAACTTTCTTTGGTGGTTTTTATTTGCTCCTCGGCTTCTTTCCGTTGGGTAATGTTGGAGGTGATGGTAGCTACGCCGTCCTGCAGCTTTACCACTGATTGATGAAACCAGCCATTAAACTGCTCGTGGACATAATACTTTTCGTATTGCTGCGGCATGCCGGTTTCGGTTACCGCTTTAAAGGCATCGAAAATTCCTTCTTTCACAACGCCGGGTTGCAATTGCAGCAAACTTTTGCCAATCGCATCACCATAAGCTTTTTCAGATTCGTGGTTGTTTAAAACCCAAATAAAGTCAATAATATTGCCTCTATCATCCCGTACCGCTTCAAACACCTGGATCATGTCCGGTAAACTGTTCAGGGTAGCCTGCTGCAACTCCTGTTTTTGCTTAAACGCCAGCTCGGCTTTTGTGCGTTCGGTAATATCCTGCACCAAACCAATAAATTTGATGGCATGTCCCGCTGCATCAACTATCACCTTGCCGTGAGCTTCCAACAAGCGCAGTTCTCTGTCTTTCCGGTAGATGCGGCGGGTATAGTAATAAGGCTTATTGTTTGCTGCTGCTTCCTCTAAAACCTGCCTGACCGGTATAATATCATCCGGATGCGAACGGCTGTCGATCCATTCCAAAGAAGGCACCAGGCTACCAGGTTCTTCCCCAAATAACCGGTACATACCGTCGGAAAAGCGGAATTGATTCGTTGTTAAATTCACTTCGTAACTGCCAACGTTGGCTGCTGCTTCGGTAGCACGCAGCAAGGCTTCATTGCTGGCCAGTCTTTGTTCCGTGGTTACCTGCTTCGTAATATCTTCTACTTTCTGAATAAGGTAAAGAATAGTTCCTTCTTCTTCTATTGGTGTATTGGATATATGCCAATAACGCTCTCCCTGGCCTTCCTTCGAATGAACCAGGTCGTAGCGGTGCCGGTGTAGGTGGTGTGGCTTTTTGGTTTTTAGTACCTGTTGCAGGGAGGCCAACAAGGCATCCGGCCCGTTTGCAGCCGAAGATGTCATAGGGAAAGCATCAAATATATACTTTCCCATCAGGGCCACTCGTTGCGTATGCGTAGCCTCCAGATAAGAATCCGAAGCCGTGAGAATAACCAGTTCCGGTGAAAGTATCAGGTAACAATCCGGTACTTTTTCATAGGCTTTCAGCACTTGTTCCAACAGCGTACCAAGATTATTCATAAGATGGGGTTAATTACAACTATAATGTTGTAATTATAAATTAAGTTACAAGGTATACATTTTATTAACGGAAATTACAACATGAGTCTAATCAAACAATTAGATTACAATAGTGATGGCTTACAGTTTCCGCTTCTGCTCGACAGCCACTGTAAAGTAAATAAGTACCTGACTTTTGGGTTGGCTCTATTTTTTTTCTTTTTTTCCTTTTTTGAGCCACTGCCGTTCAGGTTTAACCGATTCCTACCAGGACCTTCTTCGTGCGTGTACACCGCGATAGCATGCAGGATGCCCATATTGTAGACGGCCCTAATCTGGCAGTGGATCGTTCTCTAAAACCTAACTCAGGAGATATTATTGTGGCAGTGGTCAACAACGAGTTTACCGAATTTCCTACCTATCCGGGAAGAATACTGGTGCTGTACCTGAACAATGCCAACCAGGTATTAAGAGTTTACAAGGGATTAAGCGGAGGAATATAGGCAGCTGTAGTAGGCATCCGATTAATTCTGGCTGTTAGTTTGAAAGGCTTAAGTACCGGCATCATTATTTCCCATAATCATCCCTCTGGAACACTTACTCCTTCAGAAGCTGATAAGAAGCTAACAGAACAATTTAGAAGTGGTAAGTAAAGGAGTTTTAATATTCTTAAACCTATTTTTTCTTATTGAATTTCAACTTTTAAATGTTTTTATTCCCATCATCTTATTAAAGCAAATGAAACTATAATCCCTGTTCAATTAATACTTTTAACACCATTTTTCTTAATGTTACTAATCGTCCTAACATAATACCAGAACAAAGGAACAATATAAATCCAGATAACTCGTCCCCTGCCAACCATTGTCCTAATATTTTTCTTCTAACCATCACAAATAAGAGATAAGAAGCCATTATGATTAAGCCAAATACATCAAATTTGGCAAATACTTTCTTGTCCTTCTCCTGCCATTTAATATTATTTGTCCTACCTACCAGGAATCCGATTATAAGACCTGCTCCTAAAGCTAAAAAAGCCTGCATAAAGGTTATATGTCCTTCAATAAAATAATATATACCCAAGGTTGTCATACCAGTACAGGCCAATGTAAACATCCTAAATCTAGCCAGTACTAACCTATCTAAGTATCTTTTTCTTTTCATCAAATCAATGCTAAACACTCGAGTGCTACAAATAATCAACTAATTTTTAAAAATTTAATGTATATTATTATACATGGATTTATTTGGTGAAAAATTATTATTTACAAAATTGTGTTAATACGTTGGAAGATATATGCAGCTATACAACCTCCTTCTCTCCATACTTTTTACTAAAACATCAGAAGACTTAATTTCTCTTACTATTAAACTCTTAGCTACTTTTTCACTAATAAAGGATAGCGGCCCGCGGTTATTATTCCTTAATTTAAAGTACTTTGTCTCACCCGAGCCCATTTAAGTATTTAAGCCCTGATTTTCTGTTTTTATAGCGGTACTGGTGCATCAATGGCAAACTTTAAGGATTATTTTCTAATATAAAGGCTTGAATAAGAATAACATAAATTCAAGCTCAGACTCCCTAATTGAAATGGTGTTTTGATGACTTGCTGAAGGGAAGTGTTCATGGTAATTTTTTAATAATTACCCAAAATAGCTTTTGTTCGTTGATGCCAAGTTCCAAGGTGGTAATCTTTTTTTGTAAAATTTATATGGAATAAAAGAACCTTAAAAAGCCTCTCCAATAAAAATATAGAATCCAGGCTTTTCCTTTGTAAAGGCAACATCTAGCCGGGTAAAAATATCCTTCTTGGGGAATAACAAATATCTAATCCCCCCTCCTCCTGCGACTACAAAGTCTTTATAATTGAAGGATGTAAAAGTGTTAAAAACAGTGCCCGTACTGACAAAAAAAGTGGCTCCCCATCTTTTACTAAAAGGCAATGGTAATAAACGATATTCGGCTTGTGCTGCCACCTGGTTTTTATCGCGGTAACGACCCGCATAATACCCACGCATCATATTTTCGCCGCCCATGAGAGCCAGCATATTAAAAGGAGTATTTCCGGTGGTAAACTGACCTAAAACCTGGGCCGCCAAAACGTGTTTTTTATTCAGGCTCCGGTAGAACCGGTTATCCGAAATGATGGTCGAAAAATTATAATCGCCACCCCAACGGGTGTTATATTTTAAAAAAGCAAGTTCAGAAAATTGGCCATTCCGGACATTTAAAACATTGTGACGGGTATCATACAAAATTCCCAGGCCAAAGGCCAAATTTTTAGAGCCATTACCCCCAAGCGGCAGCGCAAATGGTTCGTCCGAATTAAAATCAAAATTAACCGAACTTAACCTTTGATAATCCACTTCCAAACCAAAATAAAGGTTTTTGATTGTTTGCCTTAAGGCACGTTCCCGAATTTGCAATTGCCTGGAATTAACTTCGGCCAATTGTTCGGGCGGAGATTCCGGACCAATTCCATGATATAAAACAGGAAAGCTCTGGTACCGAATCCGTCCCGGGAAGGCCCATTTGTTGTGATTAGAATACAGGTTATGATCTGCAATCAAGCCATATTGTTCTTGTAGGGTATAAAAACCAAACCCATTCATTTCACTGAGACGGTTGGTAGTATCGCCATTGGCATAATAGACATACAGTCCACTTATACCCATTTCCAGACTAGTTTCCGGTGAATAGCCCAGAGTAGGATAAAACAGGAACTGGGGCCGGGCAGTATGGGTGGTGTCGTTTACTATTTTCTTAATATACCGGGAAATAAAATTAGGACTCTGCCCCTGGGCCTCAGAAAAACTAATTTGAAGAACCAGCAGCAAAAACAAAACCCTGGGAATAATCTTAACCAATTGGTTAACCAAATATTTCCTGTTTGGTATACTTATGATCATGTTAATATTAGTAGGTAAAATAACGCTCTCTCGGGCGCTAAGTAGTTTTAATTAGATTACAAACGGATTCTATCAGACGTTATTTAAGCCTGAATTTCTAAACTTTGAGAGGCGATAAACTGGACAAAATCATCCACTTTGTGTAAAGGAACCTCATCCGGGATAAAAATTTGGTATGCTTTCTCAACTTCTAAAATGATATCTACCAGGTCAACTGAATCGAAACCAATCTGTTCAAAATTTTGAGACAGCAATCGGGAGGGTTCTATATTTTTGCGCACTTTTATTATTTGCACTAATTCGTGCCTTAGTGCCTGATGATGAACAAGTGTCATATAAGATGAGCTTTAAATTAAGTTTAAAAAATTAAATTTTCAGATCCGGGTTGTAAAAGATTAAAATATTTTAGGCCTTCCGGAGAAACCAGTCCGTTAAATAAATGGAGCAGGTTTTGATCATAAATTTCTTTAATATTAAATTTATCCTCCGGGAATAATTCCCGGTTTAATATGGTTTGCATTTGGCTGGCATATAACTGAGCCATAATTTCAGGATTAATCTCAGACCGGTAAAGCCCTTTTTTAATTCCGTTCTCCAGATTGCTTTTAAAGAAATTAACAACGGACCGCTGCCAATATCCACACCACAACTGGTAAGCCCGGAAATAATATTTTCTTAAATCATAAAAGAAAGAAGTATGAAAAGATAACAGTTCCTGCAGGATTCTATTCGAAGTATGGTACAGGGCTTCTACTTCATTTTGGGGAAGATTAAGGCAGTCAGGATCCATTTGCATCAGGTAAGCGCCTAGTGTTTCTTCTACCAATTGCTCTTTATTTTCAAACCATTTGTACAACGTTTTTTTTGAGGTTCCCAAGTCCTGAGCTAAATTATCCATGGAGATACTTCTTATGCTGTATTGTTTAAAAAGAGCCAGTGAACGGGCCATTATCCTTTCTCTCACGCTACTCAACCGTTAGAATTTTTGTCCTGGGTTCATATAGCATTAACAAAAAAGAATTCATGTAAAGAATCATGGAATTTTCAATACCTAAATTTAAAAAATAGCATTTTGTTTAGCTGGAGGAAAGCAACATTAGTAAGTATGATTTCCTATTGTTAGGACAAAACCCAAATCACAACCCGCTATTCTAAAAGCCACGCCATGGCCATTTCGTTTTCCAAAAATGTTCTATACTGTATGGTTATAGTAGCATCAGCGTTAATTTCAGCCGATAATTTTTGTTCCTCTTTATCCTGTTCTATTTCAAATGCTAATATCCTGGCTATTTTTTGTAATCGGGTGCCGCGTAAGCCTTTCAAAACCTGCCTGATATAAATTGAATTATCTTTAGTGTTATCCAAAACAGGAATAACAGATTCAGCAGTGGTCTTTATTAATAGTTGTTTTATATCATAATTCCGCACTGTTTCAATTAAGGTCAGAAATGTTTGTTTTAGGTCCGGCAGCAAAAATAACTCAGCATTAGGCCATTCAACAGTCAAAATATCAGAACTGGGTTCGTAATTTAAAACCATAAGGGAATTTTGGTATAGTATCATGCAACAATTGGGCTTAAACTGTAAAGGATATGTTTTATTCCGCTGCCAAGAAGTAAAATTCAGGAGCTGGGTATTAACAAATAAGTAAACCCAGCTCCTGAAAGTAAGAGAAAAGGGGAATTAATAAGTATGAGCCATTTTGTGTTCTTCCAAGAGCGCGGTTTCGTGCTCTAACTCTTCTAATGATTTTTCTTCCAGTTCAATTTTTGTGCTTTTATCTAAACCAAACTTGGCCAGAACGCGATCGAAGAGGTAATAAATAATCGGCACCACAATCAGGGTCAGGAACATGGAACTGCTCAAGCCACCAATCAGGGCCCAGGCCAAGCCGTTTTTAGAAGCCGCTACAGCCCCGCCGGCCAAAGCTATCGGCAACATACCAATTACCATCGCCAGGGTAGTCATCAGAATAGGACGGAAACGAATTCGAACGGCTTCTATTAGGGCGTCTTTTACCGGTACCCCTTCTGATTTAAGTTTGTTCGTAAAGTCGACCACCATAATGGCGTTCTTCGCTACCAGACCAATCATCATGATAATACCCAGAATAGAGAAGATACTCAAGGTTTCGGAAGATAAAGCCAAAGCCAGTAAGGCACCAATAATTGCCAACGGAATAGAGAACAATACCACAAATGGATACACGTAGCTGTCGTACAAGCCCACCATAATCAGGTACATAAATACAATGGAGGCTAATAAAGCAACCCCTAAGGTACCAAAACCTTCGGATTGGTTTTTCATATTCCCTTCGTAGCCAATGGTTACGCCGGTTGGCATTTTTATTTTACCCAACCGCTCCTGAATTTCGGCACCTACCGAACCGGAAGGGCGGCCTACCACAAAGGAATTTACATTCACTGAAGTAACCCGGTCGGTACGTTCCAATTTAGACGGACCCGATGATTGCCTGATGTCGGCAAACTGTCCTAACCGGATAAGCTGGCCCTTATTATTGACAAATGACAAGTTTGCAATATCAGTTACGTTCTGGCGGTTGAAAACATCCAGCCGAATATTAATATTGTAATTGTTTATTCCGTCCCGGTATTCAGCATCGGTGTTGCCGCTAAAAGCTACCTGCATACCGGCTCCCACGTTTTCAAGCGTAAGACCCAGACTTGCCATTTTATCGCGATCCACAGCTACTTCAATTTCCGGGTTACCCCCTTCTACCGAGGTTTCCACATCCGAAGTACCTTGTACCGCGATTACCTGGTCCATTACCCGCTGCGAAAAAGATAGCAGCGTATCTAGGTTGGGGCCTGATAAAACTATCTGAATAGGCGCCTGCGCACTACCCACCATCCCTACGGGTACAGGCGTTACTTTTACTCCGGGTATCAAATTTTCTACATCGGCTTTTACTATCCGGCTGAATTTTTCAGTACTGAAATCCCGTTTTTCTACGTCAACCAAAGCCACAAATACTTCCGATTCGTAGGCATTGCCCTGGCCTTGCTGCGAAGTAGAGGTTGAACCAACCGTGGTAAATATATTTTTCACCTCCGGATATTTCTGCAAATACCGTTCTACCTGCCGCGTAACCTGGTTGGTTTGTTCTACTGTGGAATTTTTAGGTAATTCTAACTGAATATTTACCTCACCCCGGTCGCCGTTGCCAATAAATTCACTACCAATAAAACCACCAGGTATTAGCATAACCGAACCAATAAAGGCTCCTATGGTAAGCAAAATAACAATGATTTTATGGTTAAAAGACCATTTCAAAGCCGTAGTAAACCCATCAATCACCCCGTCCAGGAAGCGCTCGAAGGCCATAATGAAACGGCCGAACATATTTTTATCTGAAACATGTTCCAGGCGGGAAAACCGGCTAGCCAGTAATGGAATCAAGGTAAAGGCCACGAACAAGCTTATTAAAGTAGCTACCGCTACCACCACCGCAAATTGCCGCAGAATATCCGATACCAGACCAGTAGACAAGGCCAGTGGCACAAATACGACTACAATTACCAGGGTAATAGAAGTTACGGTGGCACTGATTTCCCGAATACCATCGTAAGCCGCCTGCGCGGGCTTTTTGCCCATTTCCATGTGGCGGTGAATATTTTCAATTACCACAATCGCGTCATCTACCAGGATACCTACTACCAGCGATAAGGCCATTAACGACATTAAATTCAGAGAGAAACCGAATAACCAGATAGCGATAAACGTGGCTACCAAAGAGGCCGGAATGGAAACCATTACAATAATAGCATTCCGGATACTGTGCAAAAACAACAGCATTACCACGGCCACCAGAATAACGGCCAGCATTAAATCATGCAGCACCGAATCGGCCGCTTCTAAAGTAAAGGTAGAACTGTCGTTGGCAATATTAAATTTCAGGCCGACATTAGCATACGTTTTTTCTAACCCTGCCAGAGCGGCCCGGGCTTGTTCACTAACTTCCACGGCGTTGGCATCTGATTGCTTCTGAATGGTAATACCAACCGAAGGATTCGCATTTATCCGGCTCAGAATATCAATATCTTTCTGGGAATCCTGCACCTCGGCTAAATCGCTTAACCGCACCGCCCCATTCATATCCTGCCGGATAACCAAGTTTCTAAGCTGGTCCAAGGACTGGAATTTACCAGCCAGACGAATCTGGGTTTGTCCATTGGCATCTTTAATTTCGCCGGTAGGGAAATCGAGGTTGGAATTCCGGATTGTCTGCAATACTTGTAGAATAGGAATGCCGTAGCTCTCCAATTTATTCGCATTAATATTTACTTTGATTTCCCGCTCCTGGCCACCTAATACTTTTAAGGAAGCCACGCCCTGCACCCGGGCCAGCTGCGGCTTAATTTCCTTATCAATCAAATCGAAAAACTGGGTAGCCGGCATGTTGGCGGTTGCCCCCATTTTTATAATAGGTAAATCATCAAAGTCGAATTTACCCAGGGTTGGCGCATCAACATCGTCCGGCAGGCGCGATAATATGGCATTCACTTTTCGCTGGGCATCCTGTAAACTTAAATCTACATTGGTGCCTTGCTTTAAATTTATAACAATTACCGAAAAGCTTTCCTGCGAGGTACTTTTAATATTGTCCACGTTCTCCAGCGAAGAAATCGCATCTTCAATTTCTTTCGTAACCGAGTTTTCTACTTCTGAAGGCGAAGCTCCAGGATAAATGGTAGAAATGGTAAGTACCGGCGGACTGAACTTAGGTAAAAGCTCGTAGTTGAGCGAATTATAGGAAACAACGCCGAGTAAGGTAAGGATGGTAAATACCACCACCACAATAGTTGAGCGTTGTATGGATATTTTTGTAATATTCATTTTCTTTTTTGTTTAAATCTGAACCAGAAATTAAAAACTTACAGAGCCGTTACTTTTGAGCCTTCACGTAAGTTAATCTGCCCGCTTTGCACCACTTTCTGACCCGTTGCCAGCCCTTCGGCCACTTCAACCTGGCCTTGGGTAATGGTGCCAATTTTAATTTTCTTTAACCGGGCAATATTATTTTCTACTACATACACCGCCGGATCTTGTAAACTTCCCACAATGGCTTCGCGCGGTAACAACAAAGCATCGCGTTCTTCGGCTAATTCAAAAGCGGCCGTACCATACATACCGGCCCGTAAGCTGTTATTGCCCGGGTTTTTAAGTTCAATTTCCACGTCGTATTTCAAAGCAGCATCGGCCTGGGCCGCAATCGCTTTCACGGTTCCCTGGTATTCCTGCGTGGCATTTACATCGGCCCGCACGTCAACCTTGTCACCTTTCTTAATCAGCAATACCTGGGCTTCGTCTACTTTCACATTCAATTTCAAGCGGTCCACATTCACGATATCGTACAGTTTGGTAGCCATGCCCAAATAAGAACCTACTTCAATGTACATCTCATTTATCTCACCGTTAATAGGGGAAGTAATGCGGGTTTTGTTAACGCGTTGCCGGGCGGCTATTAATTGGGCCTGGCTGGTTTTTACAGCTAAGCGGGCTTCTTCCAACTGACGTTTGGTAATGGCTTCGCCGGCGGCCAGGTTTTCGTAACGGCCTAAATCCCGCTGGGCGCGCTCGTAATTGGCCTGGGCCGTGGCCAGGTCGGCGTTCATGGTATTGGCTTCTACTACCAGTAATAAATCTCCGGCCCGTACCCGGTCGCCTTTGCGTTTTAAGACCTGCTTTATCTGACCAGAGGTTTCCGACATTAAAGCTAAAGTTTGCACGGGTTTGAAGTTACCCTGGGCGGTAAAGGATTTATCAATTTTGCCCAATTTTGGCTCCGTTATCTGTACAGCAATAGCTTCGCTTTTTATTTCGGCTACGGCAGCTTCGGTAGCCATTTCCTTTTTGTTATCTACTAATTTATAAGCAACTAAACCAACCAGGGCAAATGCCACGATGATATAAATAATCTTTTTCATTTTAAGTTTTATGCTATTTGGTTAATGTGTTTAATTCTCCTTTGGCTTGTAAGAAGGTTAATTGGGCCAGTTGGTATTTTAATCTTTCGTTATTTAAATTGGTTTGGGCTTCCCGCAGGCTTACCTCGGTATCCAAAACATCGGTCAAAGGGGATAAACCTTCTTTGTAAAGCTCGTTGGTGTTGCGGTAAACTTCCTGCGCCAGGCTCACATTGCGTTCCTGGGCCTGAATGGAAGAAAGGCTGGTTTGCATTTGGGTAATGGCATTATCTAAGGCCATTTGGGTTTGGCGGGTTAATAAACTTAAATCCTGTTCTACTTTAGCTACCTCTACCTCGGCCTGGCGGATTTGATTTTTTCTTTGAAAACCATCGAAAATAGGTATATTCAATCTAACGCCTATACTCACGGCATTAAACCAAGGCTGGCTGGTATCCAGAAAATTAAATTCTTTTCGCATAGCATTATAGCCATAATTACCAAACCCATTTAAAGTTGGGAAATACCCGGCCTTGATATTTTTCACGTTTAGTTTATTAAGCTCCTTTTGAGTAGTTAAGACTTTAAATTCCAGCCGGGAAGCAATAATATCCGCTGCATTTTCATTTGTCGGAACCTGCGTATTTAAAACAACTACCGAATCAGTCAGCGCAATAGGTTGTTCCAGAGGCATGCCCATAAAAAACTTTAAGGCATTTTCCTGCTGCTTAAGCCCTGCGTTTAAAGAAGTCCGCTGATTTTCCAGATTAATTTTATTAACCGTTACCCGGTTTAGCTGTACTTTAGTAGCTACATCGTTTTTATATTGCAGCGTTAATATTTTTTCTAATTGTTCGAGGCGGTTAAAGTTCGCATCGATGATATTAAACTGCTGCTTGGTTTGCAATACCTGTAAATAAGCTGAGCTGACATTGTAAATAATTTCTTCCTGGCTCATTTTCGTGCGTAAACTATACAACTCACGGGTAGTACTAGCAGCTTCCAGGCCCACAAAAAATGATTTCCGGAAGAGCATTTGCTGTAACTCTAATCCTCCTTGAGCAGCATACTTAGTACCAAACTGTACCGGAATCAGCCTTCCAGGTTGCCCGGCTATTTCCCCTGGTAACAACTGGGTAGGCAGTGCCGGATTCACGGTAAGTTGTCCGCTACCGGCTACCTGAGGCAAGCCAGAACCTTTCGTTTCCCGGATTCTATACTCGGCAGTTTTTTCATCTAATAATGCCTTTCTGATGCTTTCATTATTGGCGAGCGCATATTGAAGGGTCTGAGACAGCGATAATTTGGCTTCTGGTACTGGGGATTGGGAAAAAGCCGTTCCAAACAAGGATAATCCCAGGCCTAGCATTAATATTTTCTTTTTCACGTTTAAGTTTTAATTGTTTTGATATTATTATTTAGTTCTGAAAACAAAGAACTAATTGGGCAAAAAAATTATTTGCGTTTATTCTCCCATTCTCGGAATAAGATGGGCATCTGCTCGGATACATAGTCCATGAAGTCGATGACTTCTTCTATATTTTTATTGTATTCCGGCGTTTCTTTCGTACGGATTTCTAACACCTCCCGTAAAACCACATTAAATTTGGTCATACTTTCAATTCTCCGGGTAAATGCATTCCGCCAATCAGATATTTTTAAGCGGAAATAGCGCCGTCGATCACCGGAAAAAGTAATATATTCAATGCGTTCGGTTTGCAGCAATAAGTTTACGCCGTTGCTGGTAGCGCTTTTACTGATGCGCAGGAAAGCGGTTATTTCATCAAAGGTTAATTCTGGTTTATCAGAAACATAAAGCAATCCTATAATCCGGGCTGCCACTGGCTGCAAGCCTTCGTGTTCGATGGCAATCCCGATTTTTTCGATTAAGGTTTTTTGCTTCTCAGTTAATACCATTTTAATTTTTTTGCTTTTCCAATTAACAAATTTATTTATTTTTTATTCTTTAACAAGTCAAAGGTAATAACAAGTTCCGTTAGTTCATAATTTACAGAACTAAAATTTTATTATTTTTTACTCCCTGAAAAAAGGTATCTTGATTATTTAATAATGGAAATAAATACCAATACAAAGATCTAAGCTGATTAAACCATTGCATCAGATCCTTAAAAAGATTTTAAAGTTCAAATGGGCAAAGCAAAAGATGGCTAAGAAAATGATAGCCTCTAATAGGCTTATTTAATATGTTTAAAATGGCAACCCCTGATTAAAGATTCAACTTCTCATCTCATGGCAAAACTCCAGCTAACAAGAGTAATAAAATTTCCCTTCAGGTAGAATTCCTATCTACCCAGTCTAGTTTAGGCTGTTCCAATTCAGTTTAACACCCCCACCTATATTACAGTTACTCCATACATTGGTACACCTATTGCCAAAATCCTGTAGGCATAACTTCAGTGCAATGTATTCTTATATTGGAGGAAATGCCGAAAGTGCAATGCATGTACTAGTGCGTTTTTCTATGGTTAAATTCAGGAGAAACAATCTGCATCCTGTTTAGGCATCTAACTTATTAATCTAAGGATTTGGTTAACCTAAGGATTTGGGATAGTGATCCGGACAGGAAAGTCTTAAACATCCGGAGTGGTAAGGGTAAAAAAGATCGAATCACCTTGCTTTCGGAGAAAATCCATACTTATTTAAGGCAGTATTATCGGGAGTATAGACCAAAGGTATGGCTCTTTGAAGGTCAGCAGGGAGAAGCTTACAGTTATGAGAGCGCTAGGAAGATTTTTCAACGGGCTTGTATGGCAGCGGGAATCAGAAAGCAGGTATCGCTGCAAACCCTAAGACATAGCTCTGCGACGCATTTACTGGAACAAGGAGCCGACTTAAGGTATATACAGGCTTTGTTAGGCCATTACTCCAGTAAAACAACTGAGATTTACAACCACATTATCCGGAAAGGCCTGGAAAATATTAAGAGTCCTTTTGATAATTTATAATTCGGATTATTCTAATTCGTGATTTTTACACCAATTTACAAATAGCTGAAAATTAAAGAGATTAACCTTGTAAACACCGAAATATCTGAATCTCTCAAAAACTACACTTGTATGAAAAATATCAGTACCGGTACAGGTATCTTGGCGTTCTCATTAATTTAAAAAATGATACTTATCCAAAATCAGGTGTTCAATCTAAAGAATTTTGAGGTTCCTGCATTTGCTTTAAGTAAAGGAGAAATGATTAGGTTCTGGGTTGAGGTTGTTCCACAATCCGAAACCGTCACCGATGGTTATTGGGCGCCAAGCAAATTGATAGAAAGCCTCCAATCTACTCACCCTGGTAAAGAAATAAAAAGGGTATGCCCAGCTAGGGTGAAAAGAAATTTCTTCGACTTTATCCAACCGATAACATTAGATGATTATCTGAGAACCAGATTTAACCTTAACACAAAAGCAATTAACGAGAAACTTTCCTTCTTTAGCTTAAAGCCTGAGTGGAAGGTCAAAAACTTAGGCTACGCTCACCAAAAGATATTTGCAATCATTTGTGAGTTTCCAAAAGAAAGAATCGTCAGCTTCGACTACTATGGATTTGCACCAGATAGTGAAGAACAATTGACAAAATATGTGAAGGCAGAATTAGAGAAGGGAAAATCAGCGATAAGTTTTGATAACCTTTACTATAAGCCAGAGAATCCTGATTCAGAGAGAATAAAGAATCTTGACATTAGGCAAAGAAGAAAAACTAATGAGAACAACAGCTAAACAGCAGCATCGGCCTACGGCCTCCGCCGCCGTTTAGCCCAACCGTTATCTGCCATTTTAAGACAGATCAAAAGCCGACAACCTATAATGAGTTAAATAACAAATGACAATACAAAATAGTGCACCTGAGGACATGAGCGAAATTCTCAGGCTTTACGAAATCGCTAGAAGCTTTCAAAAGACTAAGGGAGTTGTTCTTTGGCCGGAGTTTGACAAGACACAAATCGAAACAGACATCTTTGAAAAAAGACAATGGAAAATCGTCATTGATAATCAAGTTGCTTGCATTTGGTCGACAACCTTCCATGACCCACAAATATGGGAAGAAAGAAATAAGGACCCTTCAGTTTATATTCATCGAATTGCAACTAATCCAATTTTTAGAGGACAAAATCTGGTTGGCCAAATTGTTAATTGGTCGAGAAATTACGCAGAAGAAAATGGTAAAAAGTTTATCCGTATGGACACTGTAGGTGAAAACAGAGGACTTATTAACTATTATCAAAAATGTGGTTTTGTATTTTTAGGACTTTTGAAGTTAAAAAATACAGATGGTTTACCAGCACATTATAACAATGCGACTGTAAGCTTATTTCAAATTACATTAGACTAAATAACAAAAGTGAAGAAAAAAACGGCAGGTAAAAGAATGTTTAAATTATGCTCGGCTGACGTGCTTCTCGACGTTTTATGCCTTTTGTTTACTTCAGTGCAGCTCAATATGGAAGTGCTTTTAAGCGGGCACAATATAAACGCTTAACGTTACCTGCCAATTTATAATTAAATAAAATAATACCATTTATAGGTATAAAATTATGTACATTCCAAATCAGTTTGCTGTGACAGATAAGGCAGAAATTGTTGAATTTATGAAGAGGTTTAGTTTTGCCACGATTATTACTGCAAAAGACGGATTGCCAATAGCAACACACTTACCTGTTATCGTAACCACCAAAGACGATAATATTATTCTTACTTCACATATGGCCAAGGCAAACGAACAATGGAAAGACTTTGAAAACAATAAAACATTGGTAATTTTCAGTGAACCTCACGCTTATATTTCGCCTAAGCATTACGACAAAGGATTAAATGTACCTACCTGGAATTACATTGCTGTGCATGCTTATGGACAAGGTACCCTCATCACGGATGCGGACAAGGTCATTGAAATAATTGAAAGAACCATTAATACCTACGACCTTTCCTATAAACAACAATGGGATAATTTCCCAAGCGACTATAAACTAAGACTTATACAAGGTCTTGTAGCTTTTGACATTATAATAACGGACTTACAAGGAAAGAAAAAGCTGAGTCAAAACAAGAATGATAATGAACAGCAAAAAATTATTAATGCCCTTTCAAAAAGTGAAGACACAAATGAGCAATTGATCGCAGATTATATGAAAAATAATGCACAAAATAAAAACAGCAGGTAACGGTTTTTATATGCAAAACCCTTGCTGCGCTACGGCCTTTGCATATAAAAACCGTTACCTGGTATTACAATAATGAAAGAAGAACCAAAAGGGATAAAAGAATACCTGGACTACTGCTTAGAAACTTATTACGAGAAAATTTTGGAGAAGCATGGTTTTAAATTAGAAAACCAACTTATGTCGGGTATGGCTGCTTTATACTCTTTCAAGAATGACAGATTAAGAATTGACTTAGTCAATGACAGGGGATTGATTGAAACAAGAATAGCATCAATCTACAGCAATGAGAGCTACTGCGATCTTGATTTACTAAATGTACTAATTATTTTGAAGAAGGAAGGTAAAGTGAGTTTAGATAAACAAACTTTGAGCACCATTCCAATAAAGAGATTGAGCCTAAGAGACATAGCTGAATTGTTAAATTTAAATATGGAGTTAATAAGAGAGCTTTTTAGTAAGGAAAACTTTCTTCAGACAAACAAGTTTTTAAACGTTATTGGTGAAAGGCGAGCGGAGATTCTTTTTAGGAAGTGGATAAAGAAAAAATAACACCATCTAACAAGACCTAAAAATCATTGCTGCCCTGCTGGGCAGCAATGCCTTTTAGCCAAACCATTGAGAGTAATTGAATTATGAAAAATATTTTGATATTTATTCTTTCTCTATCATTCACTTATTCCTTTGGTTGTAGTTGTGCTACACCTGATACAAAGGAAGGTATTGCTAAATTAATTAGCGATGCTGACATAGTTGTTGAAGGTACTCCTTATTCAATAATAAAAAGCAACAAATACTCTGGTGACAATCAGAAAAAAGAAGGGGTAAATCTTTTATTTGATGTTACTTCTATAATCAAAGGGAACCTAAATAATAAAGTGTTAGCCATAAATCAGGAGATATTTGGAGGTTGTGCAGAGTATTACAAAATAGGTAATCGCTACCTCCTATTTGGTTATGAAATAAAAGGATTCCAGAGTAAAAAAAAGGAAAGTAACAACTCTAAAAGACCTATTGACTTGCCGCCAGGTATGGGAGAAGGAATAGATAAGAATGGAATTTTTACAAGTTTTACTTACGACAAAATAGAAATTAATTATTGGGAGAAATTATTAATAAAATATCGGGTTTTTACAACAAGCTCTTGTTCGACATTCGAACCCAATTCAGATATTGCAATATCTGTTAAAATACAACAACTCTCAACCAAAGCTAAAAAGCATTAAAAAATGCTTTTTAGCCGGGCCGTTAGCCGTCACCTTTCCAACAAGTAGAACTGAAGAATTTAAGAAAAGAAGATTTTTGACAACAACTACAGGAATTTATTTGATACAGTTTTCAGAACTATTAGTTAAAATATAAAAGAAACAAAAAACAACAGTTATTATGAAAGCAATTGGATTTAAAACGTCATTGCCCATTGATGAAGCGGATAGCTTCATTGAGTTTGAAAAGGAAATACCAACTGCGAAAGGAAAAGACATTTTGGTAAAAGTTGAAGCCATATCGGTCAATCCTGTAGATTATAAAATAAGAAGAAACAGCCTCAAAGACAAGCGGCAGGATACTCCCAAAGTCATTGGTTGGGATGCTATAGGTACAGTAGAAGCTACCGGCGATGAAGTTACCCTCTTCCAAAAAGGTGACAGGGTATTTTATGCAGGAGACTTGACAAGAGAAGGCTCTAACCAACAATATCAGTTAGTAGATGAACGCATTGTAGGGTTAGCCCCTAAAAGTCTAAACATTGAACAAGCAGCCGCCATGCCGCTTACTTCCCTTACTGCCTGGGAAATGTTCTTTGACCATTTCCAATTGAGCAAAGAGAAAGATGCAGGCAAAACTCTTCTTATTATTGGCGGTGCAGGAGGTGTTGGCTCCATTGCCATCCAACTGGCTAAAAAGCTGCTGGGGTTAACCGTGATTGCCACCGCTTCAAGAGACGTTACCATTGATTGGTGCAAAAAAATGGGGGCAGATCATGTAGTCAACCACACCAACCTTGTGAGTGAGGTAAAAAACATTGGCTTTGAACAGGTAGACTATATTGTAGACTTTGTAGACTTGAATCAATATTGGGAAGCCATAGTAGAACTCATTAAGCCGTTGGGAAAGGTAGGTTGTATCAGCGACCCGACAGAACCTGTAAAGTTACAGCAGCTAAAGAGAAAGAGTGTCAGCTTTTATTGGGAGCTGATGTTTACACGTTCTATGTATCAAACAGAAGACATGATAGACCAGCACCATATTTTAAACAAAATTGCTCAACTGCTGGATGATGGCATATTACAACCAACACTTCATACCACCATGCATGGCTTGACTGCCGAAAACATGAAGGAAGCACACCGTTTATTGGAAAGCGGCAAAACAGTTGGAAAAGTTGTCGTGAAATTTTGAAAGACAATACCGCATATTAACCATTCAGGCTGGTTCAACCAATAACGATGCTGAACAAAAGGCGAACGGCTAACATCAGTTTTGTGCAATAGCGGCTTGAAGTTCTTAATCCAAGCAGTTGAATGAAGATTTATCTATAGTAATCGTTTCGACTGAAGGTACGCTAATGCCGCTACTGCACAAAGCAGTTCAACGTTAGCAACAACCTAAATACAAGAATTTAAATCTAAATGAAGAAAGGAATCATAATCGTCGGCAGTTCTAACAGTAGTGGTACTACTCACAAAATAGCTTCTTTTATTGGTGCAAGAACTAATTTCCAAATCACAGATCTAAAAACCAAAACTATAGGAGAATTCGATTATGAATTTAAAAATAGGAATGATGATTTCCTCCCTTTGATCAGGCAGATAGTAGAAGGCTATCAGACCATCGTTTTTGCAACCCCGGTATACTGTTATGCCATGAGCGGTACTATGAAAACCTTTTTCGACCGACTTTCAGATTGCCTGAAAACAGAAAAAGAAACCGGCAGGAAATTAAGAGGAATGGAGATGGCCGTTATTTGTTGCGGTTGTGATCAGAAGTTAAAAGATGGGTTTTATATGCCCTTTATTGAAACAGCAAAGTATTTAGGCATGACGTATCTGGCAGATATCTATTGTGTGGAGGAGAATGGTCTCCCTTTGATCAATGAAGCCGAGGTGAATGTATTCTTAAAGGTCATAGAAGATGGACACTCAGTTATATCTCAATAGGATAAATTATAAAAACCAAGTTTCAGTAAGCAAGAAGAACCTTTTGAGCTACAAGCAGACATACACCAAAGCTTAATTAATGTGTCCAAATAAAAAAGCCACTTACAAGTTTTACCTCGTAAGTGGCTGATTATAAAGTGGGCCCACTTGGAATCGAACCAAGCACCTACTGATTATGAGTCAGTTGCTCTAACCGAATGAGCTATAGGCCCGTCAAAAAGAATCAAGATTCTCTTTGATTTTGGAGGTGCAATTCTACATATTTGCAGCGCATTTTCCAAACAAAATGCTAACCTTTTTATAAAAAAATTTGATTTCTATATGGATCTAACTGGTATTAAAAACATTATCTTCGATTTAGGGGGTGTTATTATTAATATAAAAATTCAGCAATCGCTGGACGCTTTTCAGAAATTAAGTAAATCCGGAAAAATAATTGAGTTTACCCAGGCAAAGCAATCCAAGTTATTTGACGACTACGAAACCGGCCGCATCGGTGACGACGAATTCCGGGCTGGCCTACGCCAATTGTACGACATTGAAGCAACCGACGAACAAATTGATGAAGCCTGGAATGCCCTGCTTTTAGATATTCCGCAAGAACGGATAGCGTTACTCCAGGAATTAGGAAAAAAATACCGGTTGTTCTTACTTAGTAATACCAATGCTATTCACCTGGTAGCCTTCTCCAAAATAGTAACCGATAATTTTACCATTCCGAGTTTAGATTCTTTGTTTGAAAAAGCGTATTATTCGCACTTAATTGGGCAACGCAAGCCAGATGCCATCGTATTTGAGCAGATACTGGCGCAACATAACCTGGAACGTTCTGAGACTTTATTTATTGATGATAGCATTCAACATATTGAAAGTGCTAACAAAGTAGGACTTAAAACAATTTTCCTGGAGCCGCCCCTCACCATCAACCAAGTTTTTAAGAATGCTTTCTAACAAAGCAAAAAATTACGCACTGCATTTATTTCTTTTTGTACTAACCCTGATTACCACTACCCTGGCCGGTGCCGAATGGATATACGGCCGGCCTTTTCTTGGTCTATCAGAAAGTTACGATTTTAAGTTTTGGCTTAACTGGGCCCAGGTAAAAAACGGATTGCAATTTTCTTTACCTTTTTTATTTGTATTAACCTGCCACGAATTTGGGCATTATTTTACAGCAAAACTGTACCGCATTCGGGTTACCTTGCCTTATTATATACCTATTTGGTTGGGGTTTACCTCTACTATTGGTACTATGGGGGCTTTTATAAAAATAAAAGATCGCATCTTCTCTAAAAAGGAGTTTTTTGATGTGGGCATTGCCGGACCAATTGCCGGATTTATAGCAGCCCTACCCTTGTTATATTATGGCTTTACCCATTTACCCCCACCCGAATATATTTTTCAAATTCATCCGGAGTACCAACTCTTTGGCTCTAATTATGCTCAGTACGTGTACCAGGACCAAGGTGGCTCTTTTGCGTTGGGCCAGAATTTATTGTTTTTATTTTTTGAAAAGTTTGTTGCTCCCGATCCAGGCCTCATTCCAAACCGGTACGAAATTATTCATTATCCTTTTCTTTTTGCCGGTTATTTATCGCTTTTCTTTACTGCCTTAAATTTATTACCTATCGGGCAGCTAGATGGAGGACATATCTTATATGGACTTATTGGCTTCCGGAACTTTAACCGCATTTCGCCAATACTTTTTGCAATTTTTATCGGCTATTCTGGTTTAGGTATTTTAACCCCGGGCTTACCTTTTGAGGTAGCACAATGGGTGTACCCCATATATGCTCTTTACCTTTATATTATATTTCGAAAGGCTGTACCTAAAGCCCTACATGCTCTCTATATAGCCGTGGGTATAATGGTTCTACAGTATGTATTGGTTTTAATTTTTCCTACCCTAAGAGGCTATCACGGCTGGCTTGTATTTGGATTGATTCTAGGCAAGTTTTTGGGCGTTTTTCACCCCCCGGCCCCTGACGAGCGTCCGCTATCTGCAGGCAGAAAGCTTTTAGGTATTTTAGCCCTTATTATATTTATTTTATGCTTTTCTCCTACTCCATTTATTATTGAATAAATGGAGTAGCCTGGACCAAGGATTAATCTTTTATTATTTAAGGGGTTATAACTACTTTTTTAGTAATAACCTTATCTTTTAAAGTAAACTGCATTAAATAAATACCACTAGCTACCCCCCTTACATTTAATACCGCACCTACCTCTTTTGCTGATTTACAAAAGAATATTTTTCCAGTCAGGTCTGATAAGCAAAGTTGCTGATAGTCGCCCTTTATAGTAAATACGCCATTACTAGGGTTTGGATAAACTAATAAAGTGGTATTAGGCTCTTTCTCTGGAGCATCTGCTGGATTGCCCGGTTCATTATGTTCGTCCTCAATACCGGTAACATTGGCCATTAGCGGTCTCATCATTAAAGCACCTTTTGCTTCTTCAAAAGTTAACCACCCGGTATTGTTGTTGTACTGGATGCGGTTATCAGCTCGTTCATTTAAATCAAATCCCATATTTACAAAATCACTGATGCCGGCATTTAAAAAGTATCCGATATAAAATTTATCCCGAACCGGCACCGGAGAGGTAAATAACACATCAAAGAACCGGTTTAAAGTATCTATTTGAGGAATGGTAAATGTTCGCTGGGACTTTACAGTAGCTGAGGGTCTGCCATTATCGTCGTCCCAAATCCTAAAAGATATGTTATTGCCCTGCCGGTTGGTTTTAGTGATATATACCCGGATCCCCCGCACAAAATCAGGAGCATTTAAATCAAACCGATAAGCTAATTGCCGGACGCCGGAAGGATTTAAAGAGAAATTTACCTCGGCGGTACCATCATCATAAGCAAAATAATCAGCTAATTCTGTTACCCTGCTTACCGTATCGTTTAACCGGGTTTGGGTATTTTTCTCTAAGGTGCTGAGAAAGATGGAATGTTTTATTAATAACTGATTACTGTTATTGGGAATAGCAGCGGCATTAAGCTGGCCAATAATTAAATATTGGGTTGCCAGCGGCGGAATAGCGGCATTCCCTCTCAGAAAAGTATCGGCGGGAGATGCCGGAGTAGTAGTTTTTACATACCCCCGCCAGGTAATAGGGGTAAATAGGTTATTCAGGTTATTTAATTTGGTATAAGCCGAATCATTAACTTCAGCAGCCGGATTAGCTAAAAACTGATTTACCGGCATGGCCGTGTAATTTTGCAAAAAAGAATTTAGCCGATGACTTATTGCTACATCTGGTAAATCAGGATTAGCAGGATTCCGGCTCTTATCTAAATAAATGTAATCCAGATTCCAGCTATCTTCCGTCCCTTTCCGAACACCCGAACTTCTGAACCGAAACTGAAAACCATTATATAAATATTCGGCCTTGGCTACCTCAATAATTTCCCGTTTAAAAGCCGTTACCTTATTTTCACCGGGCTGTTGCCATACCGGTACCCAATTACCACTTTGGTCTTTAAACTCCAACTGAAGAAAAATAGGCCTGGTATCGCTGTTGTTATCCGGAGCTCCCCCTAGGCCGCCTGCCTGCCAATAAAAACTTAAATAAACGCCCGCCGCGGCAGGATTCAGGTTCTGCAGGTTTATCGGTTTAGAGGTAAGTGAATCAGTGTAGCCATAAGCCGTAAACTCGCTATAAGGGGTGCCAGAAGCTGTAACCCCTTCAAAGGTGGCCACATTAATAGAAGGGGGATTTATGCCAAATTGATTATTTACATATACGCCTCCTCCTTTTTGCCAATGGCTGTTACTGGGAGTGCCGGTATAACCTGCAAAATCTTCAAAAAAAGGCAAGCTTAAAGTATCGCCGATAGCCATTGTTTTAGCATTACGCTTCGTAGTTTCCTTTTTACTTTGCCGAATAGGATAGGAATCCAGAGGCGAAAGCACCTGGGCAGGACTTACACTATAGAAAATCAGCAAAAAGATATAAGCGAGTAAATATTTTAGCATTCGTTCTATTAAAATATAAAACCAGAAGAATTGCTTCTTCTGGTTTTACCATTACGATTAAGTCGAAGAAAATATTGCTTTCCCGGGCGGTAAAGTTTTACTCCAACTGCGAGGCTGGCTCCGTTCCAGCCACCCAGATATCTACCAACTCCCCTACCCGAATCATAGCCCCCGGACTGGCAGTAGGTCTTTGCCGGATTACAGTACCATCGGCTTCACCATTTGGCGCTGCCATGTATCCCACGGTTCCAACTTGCAAACCGGCACCTACTAATAAAGTGGTTGCCTCATCTACCGGCATGCCTACTACATTGGGTATCTGAAACTCGGTATTACCTAACCCGTTGCCTACTTCCAAATCTACCACGGAGCCTTTAGCAACCGGAGCACCAGGCGCTATTTCTTTGCCATTTACCAATTGTTTTAAAACCGCATTCTGAGCTAAATCCGGCACAAACTTTATTTGTCCAATCTGCAGGTCGTAGCTCTTTAATATCATCTGTGCATTTTTCACGGAGCCATCTACCAATTTTGGCATTTTTATCATGGGCGCCGTTTTCATATTATAGGTAATGTAAATCTTCCGGTCTTTTTTTACTTTGGAGCCCGGAGCCGGATCTTGTTTCATTACGATGAACGGTTCCAGGTTAGAATTATAACTAGAGTCACTGATGTAATACTGCAACGAATGCTCATCCAGAAAATCTTCAATTTCCGACATTTTCATACCAGTAACTTTGGGCACCTCTATGGTTTGGCCATGATTAGTAGTGGTAGGCAAATAAACAAAGAAGAAGAAAAACAGCATTAATGCCCCAATCACTAAAATAATGATAATATGCTTTATAACGTCGGCCAGCGAATTAGCTTTCAAAAACACGCTTTTTATATTTAAGAATTTTAAAAATTTAAATGGCTAAATTTATTTACCAGCACGCGTGCTGCGAATAACTATTGCCCAACCCCCATTACCGTACCCGTTCCTTTCTTCTTCGTACGCTCCATTCCAAATTGCAAAATACGATCAATAAAATCGTAAGGCTTATACCCATTTATAGCTGTCTGGTGAAAGATACAAGTGGCCGGAGTCATACCGGGCAACGAATTTACCTCAATAATAATGGTTTCTACCTCGTCCTTCCCTTTTACCCGCACAAAAGCATCGATCCGGGCATAGCCTTCAATATTCAACGTTTGGGCTACCTTTTTCAAATCAGCTTTTACCTTATCAGAAATTGCCTGACGGGCTTCCGGATCGGTGGCATAACGAGCTGGTGTTATATTTTGTCCTTCGCCGGCTAGAAACTTCTCTTCCAAAGATAGAACTTCGCCTACGGCCAATGCTTCGGATGCTTCAAATACTTCGTAATCAACGCGGCCATCAGGTAAATACTTGGTCAGCAAACCACCTGTTACCTCCAGGAAGTGAGAAGCCTCTTCTTTTGAAATCAGGTTTTCTACCAGAAATACTTCTTTATTCGGAAATTCTTCCTTAAAGCCCAAAGACAACACTTGGGCAACTTGCGGATCTAAATCTTCGCCTTCCCGGAAAATTAAGGAGGAGAAAGCTTCTAATTCTGCCCTTGATTTTATCTTTTTCACAGCTGAGCTACAGCCATCGTCTGAAGGTTTGGCAATTAATGGGTAAGCAAAATTACTTTCTATTTTCTGATAAAAACCTTCAGCATCCGTTACCCAATCTTGCTTATACGCCAGCATGTGGTTAGCTACGTGCATGCCGTTTTGCCGCAGAATCTCGTTTGTTTCGTATTTATTAATAGTAACCTGTGAGGAGGCAATGCCCGAGCCGTTGTACGGAATATGGTACTTTTCTAGCTCGGCTTGTAGAGCCCCATCTTCTCCCGGGCGGCCATGTAAGGCAATAAATACGACATCTACCAGATTATGTAATTGCTCGAAATTTAATTGCTGTGGCTCCCGTAACATAGAACCTGCATAAGTAGCCGTAATGCCTTCGGCCTCATTCATGATCTGTTCCAGCACCGGATGATGCCCGTGGCCTTGCTCAAAATGCGTAACCTTCTCTTTAATATCATCCGCATTATCTTTCAACATAATATTTATCGGCATGATATATAATTTATGTTGCTCGGCTGAACCTGTTAAGAAAATAGGAATAGGCTGATACTTAATAGAAGATGATAATTTTTCATAAATGTTGCGGCCACTCTCCACCGAAATATGACGCTCCGAAGAATAGCCCCCCATAATTACGCCTACTTTTATTTTATCGTGGCGGGCGGCATTTTTATTCTTTATAGCAGCGTCTAACTGGTGCAATTGGTGCAGCATTTTGGTTGTATCCTTACCAGTTTTCAGGCGTTCTGCTAAAGAAGTTCTGATAATATAGGTCAGAAACTGGGATGGATTTAAACCTATTTCGGCTGCCTGGTGAAAGAAGAACGAAGACGGCAACATACCAGAAGTGGTATTCGGGTCGTTCAGGAATATTTCTCCAGCATCGGAGATGAAGCCATCTAAACGGGCATAAACATTAAACCCAATGGCCAAAAATAATCGCTGGCATTCCTGCCGGATTTGCTGAATCTTTTCCTGCGGTAAATTAATAGGTGTTATTTTCCGGCTTAAGCCTGGCAAATATTTAGACCGGTAGTCAAATACTTCGCCACCTTTAATAATTTCGGTTGGTGGTAAAGCTAATGGGTTTCCTTGCGGATCCTGAATAACGATACACGAGAATTCTCTGCCTCTAATAAAAGACTCAATTAAAACATAAGCCTCGCTTTCAATATTGGTAAGGGTAAGTTTATCGCGGCCTGTTTCACTAAACAGGCGTTTTATAACTTCCAGTAACTGCTCGGGGTGATGAATAACGGTGCCATTTTCGGTGCGCACCGGCATCCCAATCCCTTCCCGGATATCCGTTAATTGTTTAATTAAAAACAACCGCTGGTCTTCGCTCATTTGCTGCCATTTTTCTTTAGAAATGGTTTTTACAAATAAGCTTCGTTCTATGGCTTCGGAAAAAGCAGCAAAATTATCTTCTTTAATAATAGAAACCCCTATAGACGAACCCTGATGCGGTGCTTTTAAAACTAACGGCAAGCCAAGTTCTTGCTTTAACTGATTAAAAATTTCATGCCTTTTGGTTTCGTCCGCCCAACTATCGGCAGAGATAATTTGATATTGTGGCGTCGGGAAATTGTGGCTGGCCATAAACTGCTTTTGCACAATTTTATCGATACCAATAGCCGAAGGTAATATACCAGAACCGGAATATGGTATATGATACCACTCCAATAACCCCTGAATGCTGCCATCTTCGCCGTAAGGTCCGTGTAATGCCAGAAAGGCAAAATCAAAATATTGCTTAAACGCGTGGGGCTGGATTCGTTTTCCTACTTTGCCAATTACAGCATCTAATTCTTCATCTGTTAAATCACCAAGTGATTCCAGGTAGATTTGCAGTTGGTGTACCGATTCCGGAACGGCTTCTACCGGCGGGTAAAAATCCCGGATAGTACCTTTATATATATATTGCCAATCGAGCAGGATAAAATTGCCAAGGCTATCAGCAAAAACAGGTACTGCTTCAAATAAAGACTTATCTAAATTGTCGTAAACTGTTCTTCCGCCCGCAAAAGAAATCTCGCGTTCGCGCGAAGGTCCGCCAAATATGATTCCAATTTTCATTGTTGCAAAGATATTCTAAAATAATGAGGATATGAAAACAAGAAATTAATGGCTAAACTGAAATCTAAATTTGATTTCAGTTTTACCCAAAACCATTCTCCTTTTGTATTTATAAGAGGATGTTAACCCTAAAAGCCCCCTGCTCTTACACCTTAAATTTGAATTTTTATTAAAAACCAACAAAGGTGATGGTTATTTCCTATGTTACTTGAACATATGTAGCCACTACAATCGTTTCCAACTTTTAGATTTTAGCTTTTTTTAAACTTGTTTCCGGAAGATAGGTAACACCCAGCCTAACTAATAGATTATTAACTAGTAATTCTTAAAAGCGCCTGTTATTGCTGGAAGTTAAAGTGGCATCACCATTTATTCACTTATTTTATAAATGTAAATAGCTAAGTCAAAAACACTTTAATAGCATTAGCTAGAATTATAAGAAATGGAACAAGGTTAAGAAAACCCATTGGGTTGGATTGGATATTACAGCTCATCCAGATAGCTACTACTCAATCGGGAACCCCATCAAATTTAAGGATATTTAGAATTAAGATTCAAATGCCCTATTTTCAAAATAAGGCTTATTATTTTGTCGTTGCATTATTTTTTTAACTAGTAACACTAAAGCCAGGAAAACGGTTAATCCAATGGAGAAAAACAATATTCCATGTTTCATTCTGGTCATCAATTCTCCCCATGCTACATCCTGCGCAGAAAGGTGCGGATAAGTGTTTAATAATTTTATGGTATTTAGGTTTTCCAGGTAATCAAAAGCTACTCCAAAAGCAGGAATCAGGGAAAACAGAATATACTTGGAGTGGGTATTAAACAAATTCTTTAGCAAAAATGCCAATACCAAAATAAAAAACAAACCATACATTACAGGGTAGATCAAATCTATTTGAACTACCATGTATTTGTACAACTTTCTTCCTTCAAGTCCTAACTTATCAAATTCATCAAGAACTTCTTTCAGGGAATAGGAAAGTCTGATATCCAGCGGTATCACCTTCTGACCAGCAATTTCCACCATTAGGTGGTGATAATTAGGTAATATAAAAAATGTAAATTCACATAATAAAAGGAAAAGTGGCAAAATAAACCCCCACGTTGAACCTTTTGTTAAAACCTTAATCATCTTTGGTTATTGGTTTAAACTCTTATTACTTATCTGGCTAAGATATATACTAAATCAGTATATTAATATAAAATTAAAATTTTATTTTGGACTTTATTAATTTTGGTACTTGTATAAACTGCACTGAATGTATTCTTTAACTACCGTGGCCAAATCTTTAGTAGCAAAATAGCCTACCTCTACAAGCTTTGTACTAGTAACTTTGAATAGGGTTTGTTTAGTTGTTCAAAAGGCGCAATAAATTTATTGGCAGTGGTATTTAATATTTTATTTTTTCAGCTTTTACAAGGGTAGCTTTTTGATTTATATAGCAAGCCACACACGTTTTTTTTATTTCAGCAGGTTTTGCATTACTTTTATCGCTCAAACAAGTATAACCAGAATAGCTGTAAATTTTAAGACTATAGCAGCTTTAAACTTATACTTGATTTAAATAAATATAAATTAAAATAAACCCTGTTTTTCAGGTATTTATTAAACTATGAAAACCGTTGACCAGTATAATTTTTCCGGCAAACGCGCGCTCGTTCGTGTAGACTTTAACGTTCCTTTAAACGAACGGTTCGAAATTACAGACGATACCCGTATTCGGGCAGCTGTACCAACTATTAAGAAAATCTTATCAGATGGAGGTTCTGCCATTCTGATGTCGCACCTTGGCCGCCCCAAAGACGGGCCAACTGATAAATATTCTTTAAAACACATTGTTTCGCATTTAACAACCGCTTTTGGCACTGAAGTAAAATTTGCTACTGATTGCATTGGAGCAGATGCTACAGAACTAGCTCAAAGCTTAGCACCAGGCCAAATTTTATTATTGGAGAATCTTCGCTTTTATAAAGAGGAAGAGAAAGGGGACGTAGCATTTGCTGAAAAATTAAGCAAATTAGGAAATGTATATGTAAACGATGCTTTTGGTACAGCTCACCGTGCGCATGCCTCAACAGCTATTATAGCTCAGTTTTTCCCAACTGATAAAATGACAGGCTATGTAATGCAGGCTGAGATTGAAAATGCTAAAAAAGTTTTAGACAATGTGGATCGGCCTTATACAGCCATCATGGGTGGCTCTAAAATTTCGGATAAAATTTTAATAATTGAGCGCCTGTTGGATAAAGTAGACAACTTAATTATTGGAGGTGGTATGTCGCATACTTTCTCTAAAGCCCAAGGTGGTTCTATTGGAAACTCTTTGCTGGAAGCTGACAAGCAAGATTTAGCTTTAGAGCTTATTCAGAAAGCAAAAGACAAAGGAGTGAAATTATACTTGCCAATTGATAACGTAATTGCCGATAAATTTAGCCCCGATGCCAATACCGATGTAGTAACCACTGGTCAGATTCCGGATGGCTGGGAAGGCTTAGATGTAGGTCCAAAAACGATTGAATTGTTCGTTGATGTAGTAAAGAATTCCAAAACAATTTTATGGAATGGTCCATTGGGCGTATTTGAATTTGAGAAATTTGCCGGTGGTTCCAAAGCCATTGCCGAGGCCATTGTAGAAGCAACCCAGAACGGCGCCTTCTCCTTAATTGGCGGCGGCGACTCTGCTGCTGCCGTAAACCAGTTTGGCTTTGGAGAGCAGGTATCGTATGTATCTACCGGTGGTGGTGCCTTATTGGAGTACATGGAAGGCAAAACTTTGCCTGGCGTAGCTGCATTGGAGGGTTAATTTTCAAGCCTCTGGACTAGCTATAACTAGATATAAGTTTTTAAATATATAAATAATAGCTGCTACTTTTGAAATCCCTGGTCTGTAAGGACTGGGGATTTTTGTTTACTTTAAGTTACTAAACCACCGTAAAATTGCTCCCGTGCATTTAGGTAGATTTATTCTTTTAACTTTTTCAGCCCCCAACGCATGAATAAAAACCAAAATATCCCTTGTACTATTGCGAACAGAACTTTTGCCCAAATTGGAACATGTGGCTTATGGTCATAAAATAGGTTATAAAGGAGTAATAAAAAAGTAAATCCAACACTGCTTATCAAAAGCCTTTTGTCTGCTTTTTTTTTCATCACCTTACAATTAATTTAATTATTTAACCCACTTCAGCTTCCCATCCGGCTCATATTGTACTTGCCCAGCGTCCAGTAATTGCGTCAAAACAGAATAAATAATTTCAGCATCTTTGGTTGCCAATTGCAAGGCTAATTCTTTGGGATGCAAATTACCTGATTTCAGGGTTTCCCGAATCTGGTGCTGCAGATTCTCCTGAATTTCTTGGTGCCGCTGAGCTTTTCTTTTTTTTAAACAATAATCACAAATGCGGCATGGTTCATCTGAAAGTTCTCCAAAGTATTCCAGCAGTAATTGCGTACGACACCGGTTCGTTGAATTTACATAATGCAAAACCGCTTCCATTTTCTGAAAACCATTTTGCCGGAGCATATTGTAACGCTTAGTATTTATGGGCAGTTGGGCGGCATCATAACGTTGGGTAGTAAAAACAATCTGAGGCACATCGTGTTGCGGTTCGTACAGTAAAATTCCCCGCTGGTGTAAATAAGCGAAGTACTTTTTAACCATAGCCTCAGTAGCCTTTAAATTCTGGGCTAATTCTTTTTCTGAAATTTTTACAAAATTGCTGTATACGCTTCCGCCGTACAACCTTAATAGCATTTTCAGTAAAGGGTCCAGCTCTGGATTTGCCACCTGAAACTTGTAAAGTTCTTCGTGGTCGGTGGTTACTAATATTTTGGAAGGTGAAAAATAGGCCTCATTTAGTTGCAAGAACCCTTCAGTTTGAAGTTTTTGCAAAGCAAAATGCACTTGCAGTGGTTTTAGTTTATACGTGCGGGTAAAATCATCCAGATTAAAATCAAAAGATTGCAAAACACCACTACCAACTGCCACCTGATAATAATTAGCTAAGCATTGGTAAACTTTGCGTAGGCTTTCAATAGGTGGATGCGCTTCTTCAACTTTCTTGCGTAAATCAGCGGCATCATTGGGTCCTAGTAATAAAGCAGCATAAGCGTACTTTTCATCCCGACCGGCCCGGCCTGCTTCCTGGTAGTACGCTTCCAGCGTTTCCGGCATATCCAGGTGCACCACCAATCGCACATCCGGCTTATCAATTCCCATTCCAAAAGCATTGGTGGCTACCATTACCCTGGTTTTATTTTGCACCCAATCCATTTGCGCCTTATGTCTGTCGCCGTGAGTTAACCCGGCATGGTAGGCCACTGCCGGAACCTGGTAGTGCCGAAGGTACTTAGCAATCTCAACCGTCAATCTTCGGCTAGCTACATAAACGATTGCTGAACCGGCCACATTTTGCAGCATAGTAAGCAGCCGATCAAGCTTATTTTCAGCTTCTAGACAGGAATAGGAAAGGTTTTTACGGGCAAAGCTCTTCTGAAAGAGATTTGTCTTTTTAAAATGCAGCTTTTCCTGAATATCATTTTTTACTTCGGGCGTAGCAGAAGCCGTCAGGGCAATAACGGGTACCCCTGGTAACAATTCGCGCAGGTTCGCTATTTCTAAATACGAGGGGCGAAATTCATAACCCCACTGTGAAATACAATGAGCTTCGTCCACGGCAATTAAGCTAACCGGCATTCGCTTTATCCGTTCTTGCACAATGTCGCTCTGCAACCGTTCCGGAGATAGGTACAAAAACTTTATATTGCCATAAATGCAATTATCCAGGGCAATGTCTATTTCTCGCTTATGCATACCCGAATAAATAGCAACCGCCGAAATTTGGCGCTGCTGCAACTGTGCTACCTGGTCTTTCATTAAGGCAATCAAGGGCGATATAACAATGCATATTCCCTCCTTTGCTAATGCCGGTACCTGAAAACAAACTGATTTACCTCCACCTGTTGGCAAAATAGCCAGCGTATCCTGGCCCAACAGTACAGATTGAATTATTTCTGCCTGTAAAGGCCTAAACTGATCGTAGCCCCAATATTTTTTTAGTATGTGCTGAATACTTACCAAGATCTTTTGCTGATTTGAAAACGAAGTTAAGTTAGAAAAAACAGATATTTTATTTTTAAATATGCCATTACTTGTTACCTATAAATCCCCACCTTTTCGTAATTCATTACTCGCCTATGTAGCCGGCATTCCATGCTTAGTGATTTGAACTGGAACCACACAATAAAAAATTAAGCAAAGGATTATAAAACCTTAAATAGGAAGGCCATACCTTATCCTCTATGCTCAAAACAGAAAGTTTTAAGCTATTGACATCTACCACCGCTTTTAACCGGTTAAATCAAAGCTTTATTCCCAACTTTTTAAATGCCTCAACTATGAAAGAAACCTTATATGTTTGGCAAAGTTGGCCTGCTGTACAATGCTATATTAGGCAGCAACATTTTAAAGCGGAGGAAGAAAATTTTTCTGTAAAAAGTATTGTTGGCCAGCCGGAGTTTGGTGTCCGAAATAAACTTTTAATGTGCGAAAACACTTATGACTTGGAGTAAAGTAAAAACAAAAACCCGGCCGCTGACGGACCGGGTTTTACGCAATACACTTTAATTATTATAAATTAAGCAGCAGCAGCTTGCTCACCACGCTCCTCAATTACCTTTCTTAACTTAACTATAACCTGATTTGCTCTTTCTTCATCTAATTTATTAATGTTTAGGAGCATCTTGGTTTTTTCCTGCCTGGTTATTACCGGGTTATTCAATAACCGGATAATCTCCTCCTTTTGTTTGGCAGAGGCATATTTTACAGCATTTTCAACCGGTGCTGCTGCTACAGATTCAACTACTTTCACAGGTTCTGCTTTTATAGCAGGTTTTGCCGGCGCAGCTACAGGTTGCTGCTCCACCTTCACCTCCGGTGCATTACCGGTATAATCCATTTCTTCGGCAGGAGTTGGTTCGTAACCAGCAGCCCGAATAATCCAGGCCAGAATATTACGGTAAGCCTTACCTATTGCCCGAGTTTGGGCCATAGAGGCAATAGCAAATTCCTGGTAAAACTTTTTCCCTTGCTCTTTATTAGAACAAATAGCAAAACCGGCACCCACTATTTGTTCTGTTCGGAGGTTTAATAAATTAACTTTAGCCTGATATTTTAACTCTGTTTCAGAACTCATATTAACTACCTCTGCCACCACTGGTAAAATACCTAAACGGGAACCTGCATATTGCCAACCTTCTACGTTCACATATTCTTTACCCTGGATATTCTGGTACAGTTTGTTCTCTTTGATGAATTTGGCAAGGTCAATAGCTAAGTGCATTGTCTCATCAGATTTGGCAATATCATAGCTCTCAATCTTGTTCTTTCTCACCAACTTATTATCCTTATTTTCCTCGTTCATTTCTCTTTTTCTTGTTTAAATAATAAACAGAAAGGAGTAATAATAAGTGCAAAAACAAGGCTTTTTTTACTAAATTAAACCTATTGATTATCAGTCAGTTAAAACAATATTTGAAAAATAAATTTTATCTATAATTGCCTTAAAGCCAGGCAATTAGAAAAGGATAAAAATACATTAATATAAAAGTACCTAATTTACTAGATAACCATCTTTCATAACCACTTTTCTATCAGCCATATCGGCCAACTGATTGTTGTGCGTTACAATTACAAAAGTCTGATTTAGTTCATCGCGGAGGCGAAAAAATATTTCGTGCAGTTCCTGGGCGTTAGCTGAATCCAGGTTACCGCTAGGCTCATCAGCAAATATAATTTCAGGGGAATTTATTAAAGCTCGAGCCACGGCAGTCCGTTGTTGTTCGCCGCCTGACATTTCGGAAGGTTTATGATCCAGTCGATGCCCCAGATTAAGCATGGTTAATAATTCAGCTGCCCGCTGTTTTACTTGCTCTTCAGGAGTATTGGCCAGAAAGCCTGGTAAGCAAACATTTTCCAGGGCAGTAAATTCTGGTAATAAATTATGGAATTGAAAAATAAAGCCAATGTACTTGTTCCGGAAACGAGCCAGCTCACTACTCTTAAAAGTTTTTATTGTTTGCTGGTTAAAAACCACCTCCCCCTGATCAGCTGTATCGAGCGTACCTAAAATATGTAATAAAGTACTTTTACCTGCACCCGAGGCGCCTACAATGGAGACTACTTCCCCTTTTTGAATCGTCAGATCTATGCCTTTGAGTACTTGTAATGATCCGTAAGCTTTATGAATATTATTGGCCTGTAACAAGACTTATGTGGTTTATTTATCTCTTCAAAACTACGAAACTAACGGGAAATATATTTTTTGGATGAATATTTTTATAACTTTCTCCATAAAATATTTTCATACTCCTATGCCTAAACGTTTTGTAGTTGTTGTTTGCTTATTAGGAGTAGGATTATTATCCAGTATGCTGATCCGTTTTGTCCGGGAAAATGCAGAAAAAGAGAAAGCCTTGACTACTACCTTTAGGAATAGTTTACCTAAAATGAAAGGCGTTAACTGGGTAGCCGGCGACTCCATTACCGAAAACCAGCTGACTTATTTAAAAACCAATAATATTGAATGGATTGCACAAACTCCTTTTGGCTGGCAAGCAGCTTATAATTTACCGGAAATAAAAATGAATACCAAGGCTTCTCGAGCCTACTGGGGAGAAAGTGACCGGGGAATAGTTTATACGACCCGATTAGCTAAAAAATTTGGTATTAAAACCCTGTTAAAGCCCCACCTCTGGCTACGGGACAGGTCAGGCAAATGGTTGGGCGATATTGACATGCAAAATGAAAGCCAATGGCAGGAATGGTTTAAATACTACCGTACTTTTATTTTACATTATGCCAAATTAGCCCAAGCTGAAGAGATAGAAGCATTTTGCATAGGAACCGAATTACATAAAACGGCTGTAACGCATGAGGCGGATTGGCGGAAGTTGATTAAAGAAATTCGTCAGGTTTATCCCGGTAAACTAACCTATGCCGCTAATTGGTACCTGGAGTATGAACAAATAAAATTTTGGGATGCCTTAGATTTTATAGGAATACAAGCCTATTTCCCCTTAACAAAAAAGCATAACCCTTCCTTGCAAGAACTTAAAAAGGGCTGGCAAAACCATTTACCGGCCATTGAAAAAATAGCTAAAAAATATAATAAACCCATTGTATTTACGGAAGCCGGTTATAAAAATACCACAGATGCTGCCATTGAACCCTGGGCCTGGCCTAAACGAGGAGAAACCAATTTAGAAAATGAATCTGCCGAAACCCAGGCTTCATGTTATGAAGCACTATTTCAATCAGTCTGGCAAAAATCCTGGTTTAGCGGAATGTTTATCTGGAAATGGTATCCTAAAGTTCGGGATAACAATCGGGACCACCGGGATTTTACGCCTCAGCACAAACCAGCAGAGAAGACACTAGCCACCTGGTACGGAAAAGATTAAAATTTATTTTCTTACCAGCTATATTAGTAATTATACCAGTTACCAGAGCTAGGGAAAAAGGATTAAAAAATGTGCCTATAAATAAACTTTTTAATACTTTTTTTAAATGGATACGCAATTCAGGATAACCCGCTGTTAAAAAGTTTGAATTTAATAGGAATATCGTTTACTTTCGTGCCGAATAAAACTTGCACCTATGAACATACACGAATATCAAGGTAAAGAAATATTAAAAAGCTATGGCGTACGGATTCAGGAAGGTATAGTAGCCGAAACCCCTGAGCAAGCCGTGGAAGCGGCTAAACGCTTAACAGAAGAAACTGGTACCGGCTGGCATGTTATTAAAGCCCAAATTCACGCGGGTGGTCGCGGTAAAGGCGGCGGGGTAAAACTGGCTAAAAACCTGGAGCAGGTAAAAGAAGTAGCCTCTCAGATTTTAGGCATGACCCTGGTTACACACCAAACCGGGCCAGAAGGTAAATTGGTACAAAAAGTATTAATTGCCCAGGATGTTTATTATCCAGGTCCTTCTGAAACAAAAGAATTTTATTTATCTATCCTGTTAGATCGGGCCAAAGGTCGCAATGTTATTATGGCCAGCACCGAAGGCGGTATGGACATTGAGGAAGTAGCTGAACACTCTCCTGAAAAAATATTAAAAGAGTGGATTGATCCACGTGTAGGTTTACAACCTTTCCAGGCGCGTAAAGTAGCTTTTGCTTTAGGTTTAGAAGGTGATGCCTTTAAAGAAATGGTGAAGTTTATTCATGCTCTATACCGTGCTTACGAAGACACTGATGCCTCTCAGTTTGAAATAAACCCAGTTTTAAAAACTTCTGATAATAAAATATTAGCTGTTGACGCTAAAGTTAATTTAGACGACAACGCTTTATTCCGTCATAAAACTTTTGCTGATCTGCGTGATACTGCAGAAGAGGATCCGTTAGAAGTAGAAGCTTCTGAATCTAACCTAAACTATGTTAAATTAGATGGTAACGTAGGCTGTATGGTTAACGGTGCCGGTTTAGCTATGGCTACTATGGATATCATTAAGCTTTCCGGTGGTGAGCCTGCTAACTTCTTAGACGTAGGAGGTGGAGCAAATGCTCAAACGGTTGAAGCTGGTTTCCGCATCATCTTAAAAGATCCAAACGTTAAAGCTATCCTGATTAACATATTTGGTGGTATCGTACGTTGCGACCGTGTTGCAAATGGTGTTGTAGAAGCTTACAAAAACATTGGTGATATTCAGGTACCAATTATTGTACGCTTACAAGGAACTAACGCAGAAGAAGGTGCTCGCATCATTGACGAGTCAGGCCTAAAAGTATTTTCAGCTGTTTTATTAAAAGATGCAGCCGATAAAGTAAAAGAAGTTTTAGCTTAAGCTATCCTCCTTTAGTTTAAACAAAATAAAAAGCCTTTGCGGATAACTCCGCAAAGGCTTTTTATTTTAACCAATCTTCTGGATGAAGAATTTTTATATTACATTAATTTCTACGTCTATATTACCCCGGGTACCTACAGAATAAGGACATATTTCATGCGCTTCTTTCACCAGCTTATCCCCCGTTTCCTTATCAACACCCTTTAAATCAACATCCAACTTTACACTTAAGCCATATCCACCATTATCAATTTGATTTAAACTAACATGAGCGGTCACAGTAGACTCTTTATCTAACTGAATTTTTTGTTTACCAGCAACTACCAACAAAGCACTTTGGAAACACGCAGAATAACCAGCCGCAAATAATTGCTCCGGATTACTGGCTCCCCCCTTACCTCCCAGTCCTTCCGGCATAGTTACATCAATATCCAATACACCATCGGATGATTTTACATGACCACTACGGCCACCAGTGGCAGTAACTTCTGCCGTATACAATGTTTTCATAGCTCTAAAATTTAAATGTTCTTAAGCTTTACAATTTTAAACTGATTTTGTTTAATTTATTAAGTTAAGCTTATTTTAAAACTGATTAGGAACAGTAACTGAACATTAAAAAGCAGTGCGGTTTATCTAATACAAACACTTATGTTATAAGCAAAAGCTTTTTCGTATAGCTTTTATGATAAGAATCAGGCACCATTGGTGGAATTATCGTCGGCCATAATAAAGCTTTTGGTTAACCACCTACTGATGAAAGGAAGCAACAAGAATAATGTATTATCCTTTTTAAATTAAACGAAACAGTTGCACACTCACATAAAGCTTAAGTGAATAATAATGACAAAATAGCTCCTGTATTATAAAATCATCCTTAGTAACAGCTTTTATTCTATTTCAAATACAATTATTTGTAGTAAAACGCTACCAATAGGATTAGAGATTTTACCAATTAGATTTCTATATTAAAAACTGTCACTCCTAAAAAATTCTATCTTGTTCTATTCGAGAACATTAATTTATAATTATTAAAATAACCAAAATATTTATCGATATTCTCGTATAAGCCGGAATAAAACCTCCTAATCAAGTGAAGTGACAGTCTTTTATTTATATTTGTTTCCTTATTTTAAAGTTTATAAAACTCTAAAAACGCTTCTCGATCTCAGAACACTTTATTATGAAAGTAAAAAAAGCAGTAATTACAGCAGCTGCCCGTGGTGAAAGACTATACCCGGTTGCAGATACTGTCCAGAAAGCAATGCTTCCCGTTGTAGATATAGACGGCTTATCTAAACCAGTAATTCAAATTATAGCAGAAGAGGCTTTTGCCAGTGGAATAGAAGAAATTTGTATTGTCTGTGCCCCCGGTGATGGTCCCCGGTACAAAGAAGCATTTTCTTCTTTACGTAATAACTTAATTGAATCTTTTAAGAATACAGATTGGGCCCGGGAAGAAGCTGATAAAGTAGACCATTTACGAAATCAAATCCAGTTTATTGAGCAAACAGAGCCTCTGGGTTATGGCCATGCGGTTTTTTGTGCCAGGGAATTTATAAACGATGAGCCTTTTTTACTTTTATTAGGTGATCACTTATACGTATCGAATTTAACCGATAGAAGATGTGCTTCCCAATTAATAAATTTAGCCTTACAGGAGGAATGTGCCGTATCGGCTGTAAATCCAACCATTGAACACCAGATTCACCGGTATGGCACCCTGACTGGCAAACATGCTCCTAACCAAACTGGCGTATACCAGATTGACAAGATCATTGAAAAGCCATCCTTAAGCTTAGCTGAGTTAGAACTACAGACCCCAGGTTTACGGATTGGTTATTATTTGTGCTTTTTTGGAATGCACGTACTTACTCCTGCTATCTTTGGAATCTTAGAAAAACAAATAGCGGAAGGAAGTCAGAATATTCAGTTAACTACAGCCTTACAGGAATTGGCTTCTACCGAAAAATATTTAGCCTTGGAAGTAAAAGGCAACCGGTACGACTTGAGTAAAAGGCAAGGCTTAATGCAAGCTCAAATTGCACTTGGTTTAGCCGGACAAGCCCATGACGAAACCCTGACATCTCTGGTAGAATTATTGGCTGAAGCCAACCAACGTAAACAAAAATAAGCTTAAGCTTTATTAAACAGAAAGAAAAGGCTGCATGAATATATTCATACAAACCATTACCTCTACTGATCCTGCTATCCGAAACCGCTCTTTTTATGAAATGAGCCAACAATTTTCTTCCAAAGAATTGTTTAAGGCATTGCGGGAACTGGATTCTTTTCGAAAAACAACGCCCAACTTGTACGACAAGGTTCGGGCTATTTTATTTTTATTTGCTGGTTATAGGTTCTTTCTGATGGAAGCAA
This sequence comes from Adhaeribacter aquaticus DSM 16391, assembly GCF_000473365.1. Classification (GTDB taxonomy): domain Bacteria; phylum Bacteroidota; class Bacteroidia; order Cytophagales; family Hymenobacteraceae; genus Adhaeribacter; species Adhaeribacter aquaticus. Next base: position 3,107,343 of record NZ_KI421517.1, on the reverse strand, counting down.
AGGATGTTCCGGATACCGGTAAAATTCCTTATGCTGGATTTGAAGATTTACTAAGCCGCCGGTTTGAACAGGCTATTGCTACTTTTTTAAAGGAAATAGATCTTCATGGTCCAAACGCCAGTTTATTTAGTGGTTTAGCCGATGCTTACCACCATTTATCTTTTCAGATTTTAGCCGACCAAGTACGGAAAAGTGTACGTTCCAGCAAAGGGAATCAATGGATGTTTCGGGTAGGACACCAGGAAGAGCACCCGATTAAAATACATCCTAAATTATTGCAGCGTCAGGAAAATTCCTTGTTCTACCCGCTTCTGGAAGAACAAACCGCTGTACGGATGGATTTAACCCATAGTGGCTGGTCCGATATTTTCTTTCTGGGCATGGATTATCCGGAAGGCGCCCGGGTACTAAATATTTCTATTGACTTAGGCGTATTTGGTCGGGATAAAGACATCAAACCTCCTTTACAGTCTTACGTGCGGGTTATTCCGGAGCCAGTTCTGCGTGTAACCAGTATTGATTTAAATACCACCAAAGATATTCATGATTTAGATGACTTGTTTAACTTTGGGAACGACTACCTAAGCTTAATAAAAGCAGGTATTATTGCTTCTGGTCTTATTCCGCCTTCGTTTGAGGGTACCAACCAACCTTTAGCCAGCATTTTAGCACGGATTGTAGCTCCGGGTATGGGTATTGAATTAGTTACTAAAGTAAACGATATCCCAAAAGGCTCCCGTTTTGCTGTTTCTACCAACTTACTTGGTTCCATTATAAGTTTATTAATGCGCGCGACTTGCCAGACCAAAAATTTAATTGGTGGCCTGGAGGAAAGTGAACGCCGTTTGGTTGCTTCCCGAGCCATTCTGGGTGAATGGATTGGGGGTTCAGGTGGTGGCTGGCAAGACTCAGGTGGCGTATGGCCAGGTATAAAAGCCATTCAGGGTACTTTTGCCCAGGCAGGCGACCCGGAATACGGCATTAGCCGGGGAACGCTATTACCCAAACACCGGGTATTGCAGGGCGAAGATATTCATCCTGAAACAGCCGAAAGAATCATGAACTCGCTTGTATTAATGCATGGCGGTATGGCTTCTAATGTTGGACCTATTCTGGAAATGGTAACCGAAAAATACCTGCTCCGTGGCGAAAAAGAATGGGATGCCCGCAAACAGACAAACCAGATCTTTGATAACATTCTAGGTGCCCTAAAAGAAGGTGATGTTAAAAAACTGGCAGCAAATACGGCCCGCAACTGGGAATACCCAATTAAAACTATTATTCCTTGGGCTTCCACCCATTTTACCGAACAAATTATAGCCAAAGCCAAAAAAGAATTTAAAGAAAATTATTACGGTTTCCTGATGCTTGGCGGTATGTCGGGAGGTGGTATGGGTATGTTTGTTAACCCGGATCAGTATGAAGATTATAAGATGCGGGTGCTGGAAATCTTACGATCAACGAAATCAGAGTTATCCGATTCGCTCCCTTTTGCCATGGAACCGGTAGTTTACAACTGGCGCATTAACAACAAAGGCAGTTGGGGATCTTTACATGAGGGTACAGAAGCCCTGATGCCAGAGTCTTATTACGCCATTCATGTACCGGTGTTGGTTAAACAGGATTTCCAGGGAATTTCGTATGTACGGCGGGCTGAAATAGATTTCTTCTCTACCCACTGCGACCAGAATAACCTGGCTTATCCTTTGCTACGCTCTATTATTAGTAATTTATTTAAGGTTTCGGATCCTTCTACTTCCGGCAACCAAAACAATGAAAATGAAAAAGCAGAACGGATTAAGAAAGAGAATGGTTTTGATTATATCCAGCACGAAGAAATCCGGGTACAACTCCAGAAAGGTTATATTGGATTATCTCGGAATCGGTTACCTAATGAAACTACCATTGAGGATGTACAACCATCGGATATTGTTCAGCTAGATAACCTTGAAAATAATCTTAAAACTGGTGAAGAGGCTATAAGAGCAGGACAAATAGCCGTACTTAGCCTGGCAGCTGGGGTTGGTAGCCGCTGGACGAAAGGTGCCGGGGTCATAAAAGCCTTGAACCCTTTTGTAGAAATTAATGGCACCCACCGGAGCTTTCTGGAAATACACTTAGCTAAAACCAAATCCGTTTCCGAAAAATATAAAACCTTACTGCCTCATATTATTGCTACCAGTTATCTAACTCATGAGCCAATCAGAAAGAAACTGGAACTAACTCAAAAGTATGGCTATGCCGGATCAGTTTACTTATCGCCTGGTCGGTCTATAGGCCAACGGTTTGTTCCCATGGAACGTGACTTACGCTTCCTGTGGGAAGAAATGCCCCAGGAAACCTTAGACGAGAATAAGCAAAAAGTACGGGAAGCATCCAGGCAGGCTTTAATTAACTGGGCAAAAAGCAAAGGAGAAGGTTCAGACTATTCAGATAATATAGCTGCACAACGTTTCTCCCCTCTTGGCCATTGGTATGAGGTATCGAATTTATTACGGAATGGGGTTTTAGCTCAGATTTTAGAGGAGCATCCGCAGCTGCAAACTATCATGTTGCATAACATTGATACCTTAGGCGCTGATGTGAATCCGGCTGCTTTGGGATATCACTTAGAGTCTGGTAATGTTTTGACGTTTGAAGTGGTACCCCGTCGTATTGAAGATCGCGGGGGCGGATTAGCGCGCGTAAACAATAAGGTTCGGCTCCTGGAAGGATTGGCCCAACCGCGCGAGGAAGATGAGCTTAACCTTAGTTACTACAATACCATGACCACCTGGATTCAGGTAGATGCATTACTGGCCGTGTTTGGATTAACCCGAGCTGACCTCAAAGGCGATGAAGCCCATTTAGCTAAAGCGGTCCGGAATGTAGCCCACCGCATGCCAACGTACGTTACTATAAAGGATGTAAAATATCGTTGGGGCCATGGCCAGGAGGATATTTATCCGGTTGCTCAGATAGAAAAATTATGGAGCGATATGTCTGGTTTAGGTGACATTAAATGCGGATACATCGCTGTTCCGCGGCACCGGGGGCAACAGTTAAAAGATCCTGCTCAGTTAGATTCTTGGGTAACAGATGGCAGTAAAGAATATATTGTTTCTTTAGGAGCTTTTTAAAATAAATATAATATTCAATTAAAAAGGGTAGCTCAATAGCTACCCTTTTTTCATACCTGAAGGTTTAGATTTAATCTTAATATTTAATAACTACCAACTTCTAATTACAACCCATCCTTTACGTTGATACCCTATTTAACCAATTGAATGGCAACTTTTAATTTTGGCAGCATTAATATACTTGGATAATAGTTAGAAAGGAAAGTCTTTATGTATGAATTCAGAATTTCCAATTCCTCAATAGTTACTTCCTTTTTGGAAAATTGAACATAAAAATAAAAAATCTTAAACTTAAATTATTCCCAAATTTAGATTTGTATTTAAAGTAGTTATTGGTACATTTTACTCATAAGCCAAAACTTTTATTTTAAATAATAGTAATAAAAATCAATCCTGTATTTAGCTACTGAATAGATCTTTTAAACATAAAATTTCGCTTTATGAATTCTTACCCACCAAAACCTGAAAGTGTACGGGCACCCGAACACTTAAGTCCAAATGAAATCCGGCAAAGTCTGGAGGAACTAGATGGCAAAATTAAGATATTACAAGGCCGGGCTCATGCGACTGCTGCCGATTCCAATCATACCTATCATCAGCATATTGCTGCATTGGAACGAAAAAGAGCCTTAATTTCAGAGAAGCTAAATCAATCTGGCAACGACACCAGTAATTCTGCCTGGACTGAAATCAAGAGTGGTATAGATGGACTGGCTAACGATATAAAAAAAATCTGGGAGTAAAAATATTTTTAAAAAAGAGCCAGAGGCAAGTTGAATTTCAAGTTGCCTCTGGCTCTTTTTTATATAAATTAAGCAATAGGCAATTCAATTAAAATACTTAAACTAAGTGCAAAATTACCGCAATTTAGTAGATAAAGAAACCACCTGAATTAACATTAACAATGCCAAATTACTTTTCGATTAAAATTAGCTACTACATTCTTGTAAATATCAGATAAGTTAAGGTTTTCCTTTAGGTTAATTTCCAAATAAAAGAGTAAATTAAAGCAAATTCCTATAGGTAAAATGTTTCTTAGCTTACATATTAAAAATATTGCTTTTCTGGCTTTTATTTTCCTTTTCTTCTCTTTCTTAAGTGTTGCACAACAACTACAACCTCCAGCTTCGGGAACCGAAGTAAAACGGTTTACCTTGATATATAAATTAAAACCCCATAACTCAGTATCAGAAACTAATAAACAGCAGTTACAACAACTTCTGAATCTGGTTCAGAATAAAAATCCCATCCAGAAATTCCCGCATGCCCGGCTTAACATCCATAAAGCCGGAGCTGTAGATATCTCTCAGATTTATGAATTGGAGTTTAAACCTGCTTATTCTTTTGATAAGCTCCGGAAAGACTTATTAGCAACACAAGCAGTAGCATATGTAGAGCCAATTTACATTCCTACTATATTATACCAACCCAATGACCCCTTGGCTGATTCCATTAATGGTTCTCAATATTATTTAAAAAAGATTCAGGCCTATAAAGGCTGGGATATTCAAAAAGGCGATTCAACCATAGTAATAGGTATTTTGGATACGGGTATAATCTTTAGCCATGAGGATATAAAGAATAAAATAAAATATAATTATGCTGATAAGATTGATGGTATAGATAATGACCAGGACGGCTTTATTGATAACTTTCGAGGGTGGGACTTAGCTGACAAAGATAATGACCCCAATGCCGATGCGAACGATCACGGCGTAGCAGTAAGTGGAATTGCAGCAGCAGAAGTTAACAATAACAAAGGAATGGCAGGTGTGGCCTTTAACTGTAAAATACTGCCTGTTAAAGTATTTCCCAGTACAGCAAGGGGCACTTTTGCAGGTTATGAAGGCATTGTTTATGCTGCCGATCATGGTTGTCAGGTTATTAATTTATCTTGGGGTGGTGCGAATCCTTATTCGTCATATGAACAGGATATTATTAATTATGCAGCTATCAATAAAAACGTAGTTATAGTAGCAGCTGCCGGAAACGAAAGCAGGGATGTCAACTATTATCCGGCCTCTTATAATAATGTTATTTCGGTTACATCCTCCAATAGGTTAGACGAAAGAGTAGCAAGTCATACTTTTAATAACCAGGTGGATTTAATGGCTCCGGGAGCTCAAATCCTGACTACCAGCTATTCAAATGGGTCTACTTATGCATTTGGACAAGGCACCTCCATGGCCTCGCCTATTTTAGCAGGTTGTGCCGCCTTGGTCAGAAAGCATTTTCCTGCTTATTCAGCCTTACAAATAGCTGAACAACTTCGCATGACAACAGATAATATTTACAGTATTCCTGAAAACTCAGCTTATCTGGAAAAACTTGGTAGAGGGCGAGTTAATTTGTACCGTGCTCTTACCGAAACAAACGTTAAATCAGTTAGAAATACAGAGAATTTAATAGATAAAGGTATCTTCATCTTTTCCGGTGATTCTATCAAGATCACCAGTTCATTTATTAATGTTTTAGCCCCAACAAATAATTTAAAAATTCAGCTTACCAGTTCTTCTCCGTATGTTACTATAATTAATGACGACCTGACAATTGGTGCTTTAAACACACTGTCATCCATTTCTAATAAAGAACAACCATTTAATATTTATATTAGGCCAGATGCCCCGCCAAACACAACCGTAAGTTTTCGGTATGGATTTGAAGATGGTTCGTATTCGGATTTTCAATATTTCATGATTACTGTAAATCCTGACTTTGTTACTATAAATACTAATGACTTACAGGTAACAGCTACCAGCAGTGGAAACTTACATAAAAATGGATATAGGTTTAAGGCTAGTATTTCCTATAAGAATGGGGATCTGCTATTACACGAGGGTGGCTTAATGGTAGGTACACCTAAGGGTGTTTCTGATAATATTCGTAATGAAAAAAACTTTCCTGATAATGATTTTGGTACAATTGTTCCTATTCGGTATCAAACAAATCCCAAACTGGCAGATGTTGTAGCCCGAGGAGTCATGCAAGATTCATTCCCTAAATCGGGTTTTGCCGGTGTAAAGGTATTTCATCGGGCATATGCCTGGAACGACTTGCCCAGCAGTAAGTTTGTAATAGTAGATTATAAAATAACAAATGCTACTCCAAATGTACTGACAGATTTATATGCCGGGTTATTTGCCGACTGGGATATTGGGAACTACAATAAAAATATTGCAGCTTATGATTCATTGAATACTTTGAGTTATACTTATGATGTAAACAACCCTACCGTTTTTGCTGGTTTAAAATTGTTAACGAACACAGTCCCTACCCATTATGCACTGGAAAAATCTTCTAATTTGCCGGACGATATTAACCTGGCCGATGGCTTTTCGGATGCTGAAAAATATAAAGCCCTTTCAAATCCATACCGGTCGCACTTAAAGGCTGGTTTAAATGGTACCGGAAATGATGTATCTGATGTATTGGGTGGGAAAATTCCAGATTTAATACCCGGAGAAAGTTACACCATAGCCTTTGCTGTTATAGCTGGTGATAACTTGGAGGATTTACAGAACAGTGCAAAAGCAGCTCAAAAACGATATTTGGACATCAATACCAGCCCTTTACCAGTAGTTAAAACAGATAGCATTTGTTCTGGTGTTGCAGGTACTATAAAACCTGCTGGTGGCAAGTTATTTAACTTTTATGCTGATAGAGAAGGAAAAAATATTTTGGCAACCGGCTCCACTTTTACTACGCCTAAATTGACTACAACTACGGAATATTACGTCAGCAATATTGATTCGATGTATGCCAGTCCATTAGTTCCCGCCAAGATTGTTGTTTATAGCCCCAAAGCTGATTTTACCTATACCCCTAATCCTTATAGCCCTGCCACTAATGGTAAAATTTCCTTTACTGCCCAAACTCCTAATAGTGTAAAATGGCAGTGGCATTTTGGGAATGGCCAAAGCAGTGAATTACCAAACCCAAATATTCAATACCAGCAACCGGGCAGCTATGAGGTAAAATTAGTTGTTATTGATAAAAGGGGATGTACTGATTCGATTACCAAAAAACTAGAAATCAAGCATTTAAATTATACTAAAACCTGGACCAGTCAGCAATTTACTATTTACCCAAATCCAACTCCAGGCAAGAATGTCTATTTAGCTATTGCGGAAGACGTTAATACTACTTCTGTTATTACCATTGAAATAATTAATATTATTGGGGAAGTTATTCAAAGAAAAATAGTAAATACATCTGATCTAGTTAGTTTTGATACCGCTTCTCTGGCGCGAGGAATGTATCTTATGAGAATCAGCGGAAAGGATGGCACCATAACTAAAAAGTTTCAGGTGATGCGGGCATATTAATAACCATAAAAAAAGAGGCCCTTAAATTAAGGGCCTCTTTTTTATAAAAAGGTATTATAAAATTACATTTGAGTAAAACCTTCAGAAGCAGCAGCCGCACTTTTTAAACGAATTAAGTTTAATGCTGAACCAGCTTTGAACCACTCAATTTGTCCTTGGTTATAAGTATGATTTGCTTCAAAAGAATCTTCCGTGCCATCAACATGGTGTAAAACAACCTGCAATGGTTTACCAGGAGTAAATGAAGTTAATCCAATTACATCGATCAAATCGCTTTCCTGAACTTTATCGTAATCTTCTTTATTAGCAAAAGTAAGCGCTAACATTCCTTGTTTCTTCAGGTTTGTTTCGTGAATACGGGCAAAAGATTTTACTAATACCACCTTCACACCTAAATGACGAGGCTCCATAGCAGCATGCTCACGGGAAGAACCTTCACCGTAGTTTTCATCACCCACTACAATAGAACCAATACCGGCAGCTTTGTAAGCACGCGCTACAGTTGGAACTTCCTGATGTGGATTGTCATGTAACATGAAGTTTCTAACGCTATTTGCTTCACCATTATAAGCATTAATAGCACCAATCAGCATGTTATTAGAAATATTATCTAAGTGACCACGGTATTTTAACCATGGACCAGCCATAGAAATATGGTCAGTAGTACACTTACCCTGTGCTTTAATTAATAACCGTAATCCTTTATAGTCAGCACCATTCCAGGTCGGGAAACCTTCTAATAATTGCAGACGATCAGATTTAGGATCTACTGCTACTTCTACGTGGCTACCATCTTCTGCCGGCGCTACATAACCTGCATCCTCTACATCAAAACCGTTTGCTGGAAACTGGATACCTGTTGGCTCATCTAGTTTTACCTGCTCACCATTTTTGTTTGTTAAGGTATCAGTTAAAGGGTTGAAAGTTAAATCACCAGCAATAGCAAAAGCAGTTACAATTTCAGGAGAAGCTACAAACGCGTGGGTATTTGGGTTACCATCATTCCGTTTCGCGAAGTTACGGTTAAAAGAGGTAATAATAGAATTTCTGCGTTTTGGATCATCGGTATGACGTGCCCACTGACCAATACAAGGTCCGCAAGCATTTGCCAGTACTACGCCACCAATTTCAGCAAAAGTATCTAAAATACCATCACGCTCAGCCGTGTAACGCACTACTTCAGAACCTGGAGTAATCGTGTATTCAGCATTTACTGCTAAGCCTTTTTCTACTGCTTGTCTGGCTAAAGAGGCGGCACGGGTAAGATCTTCGTAAGAAGAGTTGGTACAAGAACCAATTAAACCTACTTCTAACTTAGCTGGCCAGCCATGTTCTTTAACGGCAGCAGCAAAGGCAGAGATTGGCCAGGCAGCATCCGGCGTAAACGGTCCGTTTACGTGCGGCTCAAGCTCGCTCAGGTTAATTTCAATTACCTGATCATAATAAGCTTCTGGATTAGCATACACTTCATCATCACCACGTAAATGCTCGGCTACCTGCTCCGCTAAATCAGCAATGTCTCCGCGTTCAGTTTGTCTCAGGTAATCTGCCATGGTCTCATCATAGGCAAATAAGGAAGTAGTAGCTCCTATTTCAGCTCCCATGTTACAGATGGTAGATTTACCAGAGCAAGAAATTGTTTTAGCACCTTCGCCAAAATATTCTACAATAGCACCGGTACCACCTTTTACGGTTAATATACCCGCCACTTTCAGGATAACATCTTTTGGCGCTGTCCAGCCGCTCATTTTACCGGTTAATTTAACCCCGATAACTTTAGGGAACTTAAGCTCCCATGCCATACCCGCCATAACGTCAACGGCATCAGCCCCACCAACACCAATAGCAATCATACCCAGACCACCCGCGTTTGGCGTGTGGGAGTCAGTACCTATCATCATACCACCTGGGAAGGCGTAGTTTTCAAATATAACTGTGTGGATAATACCCGCACCTGGTTTCCAGAAACCAATGCCATATTTATTAGAAACTGATGCTAAGAAATCGTATACTTCTTTATTTTCTTTTGTAGCTACTTCTAAATCTTCATTAGCTCCATCACGCGCCTGAATTAAATGGTCGCAATGTACAGATGAAGGAACGGCGGCCTGTGGTTTACCCGCTTGCATAAATTGCAATAAAGCCATCTGGGCAGTTGCATCCTGCATAGCAACTCTATCGGGAGCAAAATCCACATAAGATTTACCCCGCTCGAAAGCTCCTGTTATCGGATTCTCATATAAGTGAGCGTAAAGAATTTTCTCAGTTTGAGTTAACGGTCGGCCTACAGTTTGGCGAGCAGCTGTTACGCGCTCTCCTAACCGTGCATAAACCGCCTTAATCATATCAATATCAAATGCCATAATTGTGGGGTTGTAATGATGTTTAAACTTTTTCTTTTACCGGAAAGCGTTATTTTTTAACACTTCCAGAAAAAAATTTGCGCAAATATATATAAATGACGATAAAAGTGCTATTACAAACCCGTCATTTTTGCTATTTAAAATTAAAACAAATAAAAAAATACCCTTTGACCTTCTGTTATTTAGTTCGAAGGTTATTAGCATTGGAACCATCCAACGCATCCGTCCCTGTTTCGTCTTCGGCAGCTACATTTCCACCTTCTCTTACACCTTCATAAGACTTATCTAATTCGTCTGTTTCCTGCGGTGATTTTATCTCTGCATTTGTACCCGGCAATTTTTTACTTTCGTCGGCATTCGTAATTTTATCCGGCGAAATCGGATTAGGTGTTGGTTGGTTTTCCATTACTTTATTAATTTTGAATAAGTCTTTATCAAAGATTTAACACAATACTACGTATATGCAATCCTAGTAATGTACTCACTCCAAGCGGTTTTGTTTAGTTTGTTGCCAAAGCTTTTCCTTCTTTTATGAAATACATAAAATTTTGTTCCTTTATTCCTGTTTTTTTTACCCTCCTGTTTTGCTTAACAAATTGTCAGAAAAAAGATAAACAATTAAAGCCGGGCACCTGGAGATTTACGCTGAATATTTCTAACCAGGAAATACCTTTTCTGATGGAGGTAGAACAAACAAAAGCCGGGAAAACCATTGGCTACCTGGTTAATGGGGAAGAGAGAATATTGCTGGAGGAAATAACTATTGCCGGCGATTCAGTTACAATTCCGTTACACATATTTGATGCTGACCTTAAGGGCCATATTAATGACCAGGAAAATGGAATCAAAGGTAAATGGACCCGTTATAATTTAGATAAACCATTTACCATAAATTTCACGGCCAAGCACGATCAAAAATTTCGGTTCTCACAAAATCCTAAACCGGCAACTAAAGACTTTAACGGGAAATGGCAGGTTCTTTTTAAATATAGTGACGGAACCACAGAAAAAGCCATTGGGCTGTTCGAACAAAAGAACAACTACCTGAAAGGCACTTTTTTAAGTGCTACCGGCGATTACCGGTTCCTGGATGGCGAAGTGGACGGAGATGAAATGAAGCTTTCCACTTTTGATGGCTATCATGCTTATTTGTTCAAGGCCAAGCATAACTCGGCTGGCGAACTTGATGGTAAATTTTATTTTGGGCGGGACGAAATAAGCCTCTGGAAAGGAATTAAAAATGCTAATGCCCAATTGCCATCAGCGGATACTTTAACCTTTTTTAGAAAAGGGTATAACAAAATAAACTTCAAGTTTCCTGATTTAAATGGTAACAAAGTATCATTAACAGATGCAAAGTACCAGGGTAAAGTAATAGTGCTTCAATTAATGGGTTCTTGGTGTCCTAATTGCATGGATGAAACGGCCTATTTAGCTCCTTTTTATGCAAAGCATAAAAATAGAGGCTTAGAAATAATTGGGTTGGCTTATGAACAAAACGATGACTTTGAAAAAGCTAAAGTGCGTCTCGGAAAATTAAAATCCCGTTATAATATCCAATATGATATTTTAGTTGCTGGTACCCGGGATAAAGAAGCGGCTTCAAAAACGTTACCTATGCTGAATAAAGTAGTGGCTTTCCCGACAACTATACTTATTGATAAAAAAGGTAATGTTATGAAAATTCATACCGGTTTTTCTGGTCCGGGCACCGGTAAACTTTATGAAGAATTTAAACAAGATTTTGAAAGTACGGTAAACCAGCTTCTGGCGGAGTAAGTTTTATTTCATCGGTGAATTATCTTCAGGAGAATTAGCAACAGCAACCTCCTGGAATTTGCCTATAAACAATTCTTGCTTTAAAATTTCAGCTGCATATAGCCTGTCTCCATTTTCACTAATACTCGTTGAAAATGAGAAAGAAAAAGCAAAAACTAAAAAGGTATATTTCTTTAATTTCATTAGCTCTTTTTGCATTCATACCCTTCTTCTACCATTGGAAGGCAGAAATTTTAATTAAGCTACTTTATTAACAGAAAATAAGAAAGGAGAGAATACAGCTGTATGTAACAAGGCTTTTAGCACCTCAACCTGCGGCCAATTAAACACAACCTCCTCTTAAACAAGAGGTTTCCTTTATAAAATACTCATATTTATCTTCAGTTTATAACAAAAAAAGCAAGAAACACTTTTTTGCATTGACTGAATTAAAGAGGAAAGAAGGGCTTTGCCACCTTTATTAGTAGTTAGAATGCTTCCTCGCAGCATTTAAAGAAAAGAGTTTTATTTTTCCCTATCAATAGTATAGGAAATGAGTTGCTCCAGGGAGGTACGGGATGGCGATGGACTAAAACTATTTAGAATCTGAAGGGCTTCATCGGCATATTTATGCATTTGGTCAATAGCGTAATCCAGACCTCCAGACTTTTTAACAAAATCAATTACTTTATTGATTATTTCGTTTTTGCCTTTATTGTTTTTCACATTATAGATCATCTGACGTTTTGTAAACCAATCGGCTTGCTGCAGAGCATAAATTAAAGGTAAAGTCATTTTCTTTTCCTTTATATCTATACCTACCGGTTTACCGATTTCAGCAGTACCATAATCAAATAAATCATCTTTAATCTGAAAAGCTATACCTACCTTTTCGCCAAAAAGTCGGGCCTTTTCAATTGTCTCGGCATCGGCACCAGCAGAAGAGGCCCCTACAGCACAGCAAGAAGCTATAAGGGACGCTGTTTTTTGCCGGATAATATCAAAATAAACTTCTTCGGTAATATCTAGGCGGCGGGCTTTTTCCATTTGCAACAACTCTCCTTCGCTCATTTCTTTAACCGAGTTAGACACAATCTTGAGTAACTCAAAATCATCATGCTGCAACGAGAGCAATAAGCCTCTTGATAATAAATAATCGCCTACCAACACGGCAATTTTATTTTTCCAAAGAGCATTAACTGAGAAAAAGCCGCGTCGGTAATTGGCATCATCTACTACATCATCATGAACCAAAGTGGCGGTATGCAGGAGCTCTATTAAGGCAGCTCCCCGGTAGGTAGCTTCTGTTATGCCTCCTCCAAAAAGTTTGGCAGAAAAGAAAACAAACATGGGCCGCATCTGCTTGCCTTTGCGTTTCACGATGTAACTCATGATTTTATCTAACAGCAATACCCTCGACTGCATAGATGTCCGGAATTTCTTTTCAAATTCCGCCATTTCCGCAGCAATCGGCCCCTGAATATCGTTTAACGTTACGCGCATGTCTGAATCACAATATTACTACCTCCGCTCCTCGAATCCAAAATTATTAATAAATACCCGCGGGAGATAATAATTTTAAATTCCTAAAAAACTATTTTACCTATACTCTATAGTTATTTAAAGTTTATGCTTCTGTATTTGCGTAGTACATTTGCGAACTTAATTTAAACAAGGTTATTTATGGGGCTCATTCATCAAATTGATTTTACGCTTACCCCACCCCACGGCCGGGCTACAAAAGCGGATGCCAGATTAATTCCGAACGGACAACCTAAACCTATAGTGATATTTGTGCATGGGTTTAAAGGATTTAAAGAGTGGGGCTACTTTAATGTTTTAGCCAATTATTTTGCCGAAAAAAATTTCGCTTTTATTAAGCTCAATTTGTCTCACAACGGCAGTACCCTGAAAGAAGATGATGTATTAGACCTGGAAGCATTTGGTCGTAATAATTTTTCTATTGAATTAGATGATGTAAAAGCTTTACTTGATCTTTTACATTCTGACAAAAGCCCTGTTCCTGAAGTAGAAATTGATGTACAAAAAATATCTTTGATAGGGCATAGCCGGGGAGGCGGATTGACTATTTTAGCCTCAGCAGAAGATTCCCGGATTAAGGCAACCGCTACCTGGGCAGCTGTAAGCCATTTGGGTCGCTGGTCCGAAGAAGTTTTAACGAAATGGCAAAAAGAAGGTGTGAACTATGTTGCAAACACACGCACCAAACAACAAATGCCCTTATACTATCAATTAGCTGAAGATTATTTTGCTAATAAAGCCCGATTTGATGTGCTCGCTGCTGCCAAACAAATGCCTCAACCTTTATTAATTATTCATGGGAATAAAGATGAAACTGTTCCGGTACAAATGGCTTTTGAGCTAAAGGAGGTGAAACCAGCTGCAGCCCTTGAAATTATTGAGGAGGCCAACCATACATTTGGCGGTACCCACCCTTTTACAGCCAGCACCTTACCAGAACAGGCAAAATTAGCCGCAGATAAAACAATCCAATTTTTTCAAAAATTTAAATAATGCCTACTTCTTATCTTTTATTAGGCGGCAACCAGGGTAATCGTGAATATTATTTATCAGAAGCCATCAATAGAATAAGTTTGCTGCCAGGTACAATCGGGAAATGTTCAGCATTATATGAAACAGCAGCCTGGGGGGTAGAAGATCAGCCGGCTTTCCTGAACCAGGCCGTAAAACTTAACACTTCTCTTACACCTCCCGAACTATTACTAGGCATCAATAAAATTGAAAAGGATTTAGGCCGGATAAGGGAGATTAAATGGGCAGCCAGAATAATAGATATTGATATAATTTATTATGGCAACACTTTTTACCAAACTGAAAGCTTAACCATCCCGCACCCCCACTTACAGGAGAGACGGTTTGTTTTAATGCCTTTAGTTGAAATAGCGCCTGATTTTGTACATCCTGTGTTACTAAAAACCAATTTAGAATTATTAGCAGCTTGCTCCGACCAACTGGAGGTAAGACCTTACAAAACAACAGAGCCTTTGTAACTATAGTTAAAAAGGCTCTGTTGTAAAAGAAGCTTAATTAAACAGCCACACTACTTACAACTGCTTCTTTATTTATTTTTTTAACTAATCCTTGTAAAACTTTTCCTGGTCCACACTCAATAAACTCGGCAGCTCCATCCTGAATCATATTCTGAACAGTCTGGGTCCAGCGTACCGGTGCGGTTAATTGCTTTAACAGATTTTCTTTTATTTGTTCCGGATCAGAATAAGGTTTGGCATCTACATTCTGGTAAACCGGGCAAATACCTTTTTGGAAAGTAGTTGCTTTTATAGCCTGCGCTAATTCTTCTTCAGCTGGTTTCATAAGAGGCGAATGGAATGCTCCTCCTACTGGTAATACCAAAGCCCGTTTGGCACCTGCTGCTTTCATTTTTTCACAAGCCAACTCCACTCCTTTTATACTACCAGATATAACCAACTGACCCGGGCAATTATAATTAGCCGGTACCACTATTTCG
The DNA here is from genome assembly GCF_000473365.1 of Adhaeribacter aquaticus DSM 16391. Taxonomy (GTDB): domain Bacteria; phylum Bacteroidota; class Bacteroidia; order Cytophagales; family Hymenobacteraceae; genus Adhaeribacter; species Adhaeribacter aquaticus. The sequence continues at coordinate 3,092,267 of NZ_KI421517.1, read as the reverse complement.
TCCGATATCTCAGCACAAATTCTGGCAACTATTTCATCATCCAAGCCTAAAACGGCGGCCATGGTAGAAGGTTCTTTTTCGCAGGCAGCTTGCATAGCCAAAGCTCTTTTAGAAACCAATTGTAATGCATCCTCAAACCGCAAAACTTTATTAGCTACTAAAGCCGAAAACTCTCCTAACGAGTGTCCGGCTACCATATCTGGTCTAAAATCAGGAATAATAGCTGCCTGCGCAACGGAATGCAGGAATATAGCTGGTTGGGTTACCTTAGTTTCTTTTAAATCTACCTCTGTACCCGCAAACATGATCTCCGTAAGCGAAAAACCTAGGATTTCATTTGCCAGGTCAAAAATCCGCTTTGCTTCCGGATATTGCGCATACAAATCTTGCCCCATACCAGGAAACTGGGAACCTTGTCCCGGGAAAATATAGGCTTTCATAGTCTCTACTTTAAATTTTTTCTAACAATTAAGGCAACAAAATAACGGATTATCTGGCGCTCCTCCAATTAAATAACAAAAGAAAAAGCCGGCAAAATACCGGCTTTTTCAATTATGGTTAAGTTTAAGCTATACCTTATTTAGCAATTTCAACCCATCCTTTAAATGTTTGTTTAGAATTTTTAGGAGAAAGAGTTATAAATTCAACTTCGGCTACATAATAATAAGTACCATCGGAGACTTGCTTACCAGCATTGTTAACCCCACGCCAGTTTATAGCCGGATCACCATTGCCATCATATACCTTATCTCCCCAACGGCTATACACGGTAAATTTCACAGACTTCACAAAAGTAGAACGCCTATCCGGGGTAAATACATCATTCCGGCCATCACCGTTAGGTGTAATAATGTTTGGCAATTGGAAGAAGAAGCAATTATCCTTACAAACCGTATTGCTATGTACACTTTCATTGCCAGAGAAGTCAGTAGCCGTTACCACATAACAACCGGCAAACGATTGTAAATTGCCATGGGTGTAGGTAGTAATATCACCGTTAACAGTAGCTAACTTAGTAAAGTCGCCTTCGTCCCCAGGTCGGAAATATATGGTATACAACTGAATATCCTGGTCACAACCCGGGCCCTGTCCCGGTACCCACGTCAACACATTCTGATACGGAGGCATAGTTGGATTCTTAATAAAGTTCTCGCAATCCAGTTGGTCAATGCTTAATTCAGGTGGACATGGAGCCGTTATATCTTTGTGAGCTATACAGGCCACTTGACTCTTATTTAATAATAAACGTGGTAATTTAGGGTTGTCATACCCCCCACGGGTTAAAATGTAATAGCAGTAGGTAACGTTTTGCTGAAGTCCTAAGTTCTGGAAGGTACCTCTATCTACGTACTGTCCGGAGGTTGCACCGGCCGCCACACTATCTATTAGGGTGAATACATTATTTATTTGCCGGTAGATATAATGCTTATATTTCGTATTGTTCCATGGTACGTTATAGGTCCAGTTAAGGGTGATATTAGTGCCATCCGAGGTTCCTTTTAATTGAACACTGGTACCGGGAGTAGCATTATCTACCAATGTACCAGTGCCTGGTCCCTGGTATAGCTCAATTTTGTAAATCCATTTTACATCAATATTATTGGCGGTTGTACTTATGTTCCTATCCAGGAAGGAAGTTTCATCCAGGTTATTAGTTCTGAAAATTTCAGTAAAGTTTGCAGGCGTTTCGCCTGGCGCCCGGAATAAACGGTATTGCAGTGGCTGGGCTAAATCTTGTAAGCTGGCGGTTGGTTTTACCCATCTAACTAATATTTCACCGTTCGCTTCATCTGTTCTTTCAACGGAAACATTCGTTAAAATAGGAATATTACTTTCAATTATAGCACATACCGGCTTGGTTGCTATACCTGCTACAACACGACTGCCATTCGGACCCGGGAATACTGCATAAATAGAATAGCAATAATCTACTCCTTTTTTCAAACCATCCGGTCCACCATTATCAGTAAATGTTGTTTGGTTGATGCCAACATCACCTACTTGCACAAAACCTGCTGAGGCCGGAATACCTGTTTCACAATAATCCGGAGAGAAATTAGAAATTCCTTCGTGTCTGAAAATCAAGATTCTGGTTGCATTAGGACAAACGTAATTATCCCAGTCTAATACAAAAGAGCTACCCTCCTGCCTTACTTTAAAATTTTCAGGGGCAGGACCAATTACCTTTATATTCCAGGGCTGAATATCAGTTAGAGGAACTGTTCCGGCTGGAGGCGTATCAGTTACCTTAAAAATAACCTGATAAGGCTGTTCTCTTACATCGGTACAGGTTGTATTCCATCTAAATGTGCCATTATTACCGCTTTGGGTAAACGTTGCAGGCGGAATAATACCACTAAAAGCCTCTAAAAACACAGGTAAATTCTCCGGATCAGTAGCGCTTACCCGCCCTATCACTGTGGTACCGGCGACCACGCACGTATCTCGCGGTATTTTAAGAACCGGTCGTTTATTATTAACGCACCTCACGCGTATTTGCATGTCTCGCAAAACTTCGCCTATCTTCCGGCCATTGCGGTATTCTTCTACCACAAAAGCTACGTTATAGTCGCCGGCCAAACAAGGAGACTCCCACACGAGCTGCCCCGTTAAGCGGTCCATACTTAATTTAGGTGGTGGGCAATTATTGCCCGGATCAGCCAAAGAAGGATCGTTAAGCGGGCGGTAACCTAATACATCACCGGCGCGCAAATTATTATTATCGCCGGAGGTATTCCGTTGCGGGGTTTGTAATCTAAAAACCAAGCTATCTCCATCTCTGTCAACGGCGCCCGGATTATGCACGAAAACCTGTCCGCAGGCAGCATAATCAAGCGGAGTAGGTAATAATCTTGGTGAATTATTTATCCCAATAAAGGGGTCTAGGGTAATGGTAGTTCTTAATAAAAAAGTCTGGGATTCGGAATTGGCAATATTGGCTACACCAATGGCGCGGTTAGACTCTGCATAGGTTATGGTATAGGTGCCACCAGCCGGATAACAATGATAAGAATAATACACACTGCGGTAGGTATCTTCAGCCCGGGCAACGGTTCTTCTCCATCTATCTACTTTCTGGCTACTACCATCTCCAAAAAAGAAAGTGGCATCCGGGTTATCGGCATTTGTCTGACTAAAATCAGTATAGGTAATCAACTTAACCACTACACACCGGAAACGCTGATCCCCCGTTTTACTGGAGTCTGGCAAAACAATAATTTCACCAGCCCTGATGTGGGTAGCATTAGCCTTGAAAACGGAAAGAAAACTTAGAAAAAAACCTAAAAGTATTATTAAATAATAAGCCTTTTTAAAGGGTATATGTTTATTCATACAAGAAGTTTACCTCATGAACGAAATTTGTTATTCTATTAGTATTTCAATAGAACAAAATTAGGTACTCAACATACGAGTTTTGTCACAAAGAAGATAAAAATATTTACATACATCTATATAATTTAGATTGATTAAAAATAGGATATAATCTATTGTTTTATAAAAGGTCGGAATGTACCTTTGGCATTAGTAAAATGTAAATTTTTAGAACTATTCCCAAATACAGATGAGTTGGTTTACTAAAACATTCTCCAGCACTATTGGCCGAAAACTGGTAGTTGCACTCACCGGTCTCTTTCTTTGCTCATTTTTAGTTGTTCACCTGATAGGTAACCTGCAATTATTTTCTGCGGATGAAGGTATAGCATTTAACGCCTATACTTATTTCATGACTCATAATCCTGTTATCAGGGCTATGGAAATTATCCTGCTTTTGGGATTTGTTTTCCATATTTACGAAGCCTATGCTTTATCCCGCCGAAATCAGGGTGCCCGTTCCGTAAAATATGCAGTCAACCACCTAGACCAGAACAGTAGCTGGTCATCCCGTAACATGGGGTTATTAGGAACTGTAATTTTTATCTTCTTATTAGTTCACCTTTACAATTTTTACTTCAAACTTAAGTTTGGAGAAATAGGATTGGATGCCCAGGGAAATAAAAACCTGTATGCAATAACCGAAGAAGCTTTTAGCCAGTGGTGGTATGTTGCATTGTATGTAATTTCAATGGTGGCCTTAGCATTTCACTTAATTCATGGATTTCAAAGTGCTTTCCAAACCTTAGGTTTAAATCATAAAAAATACACCCCGGCTATTAAAGCTGTTGGTTATGTATTTTCTATTGTGGTTTGCGCAGGTTTTGCTGCTATGCCACTGTATTTTTTCTTTTTCAAATAATCCAATCGGTTACAGTATATGATATTAGATTCCAAAATTCCTGATGGCCCTTTAGCCGAAAAATGGGAAAAACATAAATTTAATGTAAAGCTGGTAAACCCGGCAAACAAACGTAAATACGATATTATTATAGTAGGCTCTGGTTTGGCAGGAGCCTCTGCAGCAGCTACCCTGGCCGAGTTGGGGTACAATGTTAAAGTTTTCAGCTTTCATGACAGTGCTCGCCGGGCTCACAGTATAGCCGCACAAGGTGGTATCAATGCTGCTAAAAACTACCAGAACGATGGTGACAGTGTTCACCGTTTATTTTACGATACTATTAAAGGCGGTGACTACCGGGCCAGAGAAGCCAACGTTTACCGTTTAGCACAAGTATCTGTTAATATTATTGACCAATGCGTGGCGCAGGGGGTACCTTTTGCCCGTGAGTATGGCGGATTACTAGCTAACCGTTCTTTTGGTGGTGCTCAGGTATCACGTACTTTTTATGCCCGGGGTCAAACCGGTCAGCAGTTATTATTAGGTGCTTACAGTGCTCTTAACCGTCAGATTGCTTATGGCAAAGTTAAGATGTACCCACGCACCGAAATGTTGGATTTAGTTTTAGTTGATGGCAAGGCTCGTGGTATTGTTACCCGTAATTTAATTACAGGTCATATTGAGTCGCACAGTGCCCATGCCGTTATTTTGGCAACCGGTGGTTATGGTAACGTATTTTACCTTTCTACCAACGCTATGGGTTCTAACACTACTGCTATCTGGCGGGCGCATAAAAAAGGAGCTTTATTTGGCAATCCTTGCTTTACCCAAATACACCCTACCTGTATTCCTGTTTCCGGCGACTATCAGTCAAAATTAACCTTGATGTCGGAATCGCTACGGAATGATGGCCGTGTATGGGTACCAAAAGCTAAAGGAGATAAAAGACCTCCTCAAAATATCCCGGAAGATGAACGTGATTATTTCTTAGAGCGGAAATACCCGGCTTTCGGTAACTTAGTACCACGCGACGTTGCTTCTCGTAATGCCAAACAAGCTTGTGATGAAGGTCGCGGTGTAGGATCTACTGGTTTAGCCGTATACTTGGACTTTGCTGATGCAATTAAACGTGATGGATTAGATAAGGTAAGCCAGAAATACGGTAACTTATTTGATATGTATGCGAAGATTACTGGTGAAAACCCTTACGAATCGCCAATGCGTATTTATCCGGCCGTTCACTATACTATGGGTGGTTTGTGGGTTGATTATAACTTAATGACCTCTATTCCTGGTTTATATGCGGCAGGTGAGGCTAATTTCTCCGATCATGGTGCTAACCGTTTAGGGGCATCGGCACTGATGCAAGGATTAGCGGATGGTTACTTTGTATTACCATATACTATCGGTGATTATTTAGCTAATATGCCTGCTGCTAAAGTAAGTGTAGATCATCCTGCTTTCAAAGAAGCTGAAGGAGCTGTTCGGGCGGATATTCAAAAATTATTATCTATTAACGGCACTAAAACTGTTGATGATTTCCATAAAGAGCTTGGCCACTTAATGTGGGATTACTGCGGTATGGCTCGTAATGCAGAAGGTTTAACATACGCAAAAGGTAAAATTCGTGAATTACGCGAAGAATACTGGAAAAATGTAAAACTGGTAGGTGTAAACGAAGAATTTAACCAAACGCTGGAAAAAGCAGGACGTGTTGCAGACTTCCTGGAATTAGGCGAACTAATGGTTACTGATGCGTTAAACCGTAATGAATCCTGCGGTGGTCACTTCCGGGAAGAGTATCAAACACCGGAAAACGAAGCCTTACGGGATGATGAAAATTATACGTATGTAGCAGCCTGGGAATATACAGGATCTAACAGCGAACCAATTTTACATAAAGAGGAACTTCAGTTCGAGAATGTAAAATTAACGCAACGTAGTTATAAATAATTTAAGGAAATTAGTCGTTAAAAAATAAAAGAATCAGGAACCGGGTAAACGGAGATAACTGCTTCAGAAAAGCACCTAATACTTAACCGGTTCTTGATTCTACCTAATATTAAAAGAAATGGCAGGTAATAACCCAAACAGCAAGCCCATGAATCTGACTCTGAAAGTTTGGAGACAGAAAAACACCAATGCCAGTGGCCAGCTTGTAACATATAATGTAAAAGATATTTCTCCTGAAATGTCTTTCCTGGAAATGATGGACGTTCTTAATGAAGATTTACTTCGTCAAGGACAGGACCCAATTGCTTTCGACCACGATTGCCGGGAAGGTATTTGCGGGATGTGTAGCTTGTACATCAATGGCCGCGCACACGGACCTGAAAGTGGCACAACCACATGTCAGTTACACATGCGTAAATTCAGCGATGGCGATACTATTGTAATTGAGCCATGGCGGGCAAATGCATTTCCAATTCACAAAGATCTAAGCGTAGACCGGTCCGCCTTAGACCGTATTCAGCAGGCAGGCGGATACGTATCTGTTAATACAGGTGGTGTTCCGGATGCAAACGAAATTCCAATTCCTAAGTCAATTGCTGATAAAGCTTTTGATGCAGCAACCTGTATCCAATGCGGAGCCTGCGTAGCAGCTTGTAAAAACGCATCGGCTATGTTGTTCTTAAGTGCTAAAGTATCGCAGCTGGCTTTATTACCGCAAGGGCAGGTAGAACGCAAAACAAGGGTAGAAAATATGTTAGCGCAACACGATGAAGAAGGTTTTGGCTCTTGTACTAACATTGGTTCTTGTGCAGCAGAGTGCCCGGTTGGTATATCATTAGAAAACATTGCGATTCTAAATCGTGAATATATTGTGGCTAAAGCAACATCAGAGAACGTTTAATTTAATTTTAGTAAAAAAAGAAAAAGCGAGCCCTTGTGACTCGCTTTTTTTATAGCTGTATATTTAATAACCTTTATTACTTCATTTGGTTTACAGAAAAGCAGCTTAAAAATCTAATTTTTCGTTAAAATGATAACCATAATTGCAGGAACCAACCGCCCCAACTCCAATGCAAGAGTAATTTCTGACATATATGCGGACCTACTTCGGCAGCGGGGGGAAACTTGTCAGATTTTAGATTTAATTAATTTACCAGTTGATTTTACATCAACTGCTCTTTATGACAATTGCGGAAAGAGTGAAGGGTTTAATGCTTTAAATGACCTGATAAACAATTCTGATAAGTTTGTTTTTATAGTTCCGGAATATAATGGTTCCTATCCTGGCGTGTTAAAAGCTTTTATCGATGGTCTTAGTTTTCCCAATAGCTTAAAAAATAAAAAAGCAGCATTAGTAGGCATTTCAACGGGTACCCAGGGAGGCGCCATAGCATTAAGTCATCTTACTGATGTATTACATTACATTGGCACTCATGTTTTGGCTGCCAAACCTCGTTTAATGTTTATCCATAAAAACTTAAATGAAGGCAAACTAACTAATGCCTTATACCTCACTTTACTGCAAGAACAAATTGAAACATTTGTGTCTTTTTAAACTGGTACTTTAAGCATAAAAAAAGAGCCCGATTAAATTTAATCGGGCTCTTTTTTTATGCTTAAAGGTATAATTAATCTACATTATCGTGTAAAAACTTATTATCACCTAATATATCATTATCATCATTCAAATTGAACCGGGAAATACTACGGGCAGAAGATGGTGCTACATTTTCCAGCGCAACATTACGACGTAAGTAAGCCGGTACTTCTAATTTTTCTTTGATAGCATCACTGGTTATTTCAGTGCTTAATCTGCGTAAACGTTCCCGTCTTTCATCCGCCTGCTTCTGTAAGTTTGGCCGCTCCTCTTCATACGGGCTTGGTGCAATAGCCGGTTCCATAAACTCAGGAGCATACACTTCTGGTTGAGGCGCGGTTTCCAGGCGTTGTTGTTTAGAAGACGATTCTAAGTCAATAATAACTTTTACCTGTTCCTGTTGCGCCACATAAGTAGTTTCTGGCTGAGGAACTGCCATTACTGGTCTTTGTGCATAAACAGGTTCTGCAACAACTGGAGCAGCAGGAGCTGTTTCAAAGATTGGCGTATTAATAACCACTTGTGGCTCAGGCTCAAATGCTGCTGCTACCCTTCTGGCCCCTTGTGGCTCAATAATAGACCGTCCTTCTTTAGCAAAACCGGTAGCAATTACTGTAACCCGGATGCTCTGACCTAAAGAAGAATCGATACCATGTCCAAAAATTACTTCTGCCTCTTCTCCGGCTTTTTCCTGAATATACTCTGTTATCTCAGTTAATTCATCCATTTCCAGTTCCGCCTGATCGCCGGACATAATGGATAATAATATTTTCTGAGCACCATGTATATCGGTGTTATTTAATAAAGGTGAAGATAAGGCTTCTTCGGCGGCGCGTAAGGCCCGGTTTTCTCCTTCGGTAGTAGCAGATCCCATTACAGCGGCACCAGAATCTTTCATTACCGTTTTAACATCTTCAAAGTCAACGTTAACTTCGGAGGTAACCGTAATAATTTCGGCTATACTTTTAGCGGCAGTACTTAAAACATTATCGGCTTTGGCAAAGGCCTGGCGAATAGGCAAATTACCAAACATCTCACGCAGCTTGTCGTTCAGGATAACCAGTACGGTATCACAGCTTTCGCTTAATTCCAGAATTCCATTATCAGCCTGGGCGCGTTTTTTGCGGCCTTCAAACATGAAAGGCGCTGTAACAATCCCTACGGTTAGGATATCTAAATCTTTAGCTACTTTCGCAATTACCGGAGCGGCTCCTGTACCGGTTCCTCCACCCATACCAGCGGTTATAAAAACCATTTTGGTATCATTGCCTAATAATTCCCGGATTTGCTCTTTGCTTTCTAAAGCGGCTTGTTTGCCACGTTCAGGATTAGCACCTGCACCTAAACCTTCTGTTAAATCAACCCCGATTTGTAATTTGTTTGGTACGCTGCTACTTTTTAGTGCCTGTACGTCCGTATTACAAACAACAAACTCCACATCTTTAATGCCCTGGTTGTACATGTGGTTTACCGCATTACTGCCGCCTCCGCCCACACCTATCACCTTAATGATGGATTTTGTTTGGGAAGGAATATCAAACTTGTAAGATGAAAAAGCCATTTTAAACTCGCCGCTTTAAATATTAATAATTTTGTTTGTCATCAAAGTCATCGATCAACAACCCTTTGGTCCGATCTATAATTTTCTTAAAGAAGTCGCTGCCTCCCCCTGTATTTTGCTTGGTAGTAACTACCCGCTCATTTACCCGGTGCGTTTCAGCATTCTTTACTTCTGCGTAACGGGTTAATCGATCATCGAAGGATTTATAGCCGGAAAGTACTAAACCTACAGAGGTTGCATACATCGGACTTTTTACCGCATCAATTTTACTTTTGCCTAAATGTTCGTTCGGGTACCCGATACGTGCATCTAAACCCGTTAAATATTCCACTAATTGCACCAGATTTTGTAACTGAGAGCCACCGCCTGTAATTACAATACCTGCTGCCAAACTGTTGGCATATCCGCTTCTAACAATTTCTGAGTATACAAGTTCAACAATTTCTTCCATTCTTGCTTCAATTATATAAGCAAGATTTTTTAAAGAAATTTCCTTAGGCGTGCGATCCCGCAAGCCAGGAATTGAAACAATCTCATTTTCAGAGGCTTCGTCAGCAATTGCCTTACCAAACTTCACTTTTAACTGCTCAGCCTGGTTTTGCATGACCATGCAACCTTGTTTAATGTCGGAAGTTACAATATTCCCGCCAAAAGGTAAAACAGCAGCGTGTCTAATTATGTTATCTTTAAAGATAGCTAAATCAGTAGTTCCTCCTCCAATGTCAATTAAAGCTACCCCAGCTTCTTTCTCTTCATCACTTAGAACCGACATACTAGATGCCAAAGGCTCTAATATAAGGGTTTCTATTTCCAATCCCGCCCTGGTAACGCATTTATTTATATTATTTATCGCATTTGACTGCGCTGTAATAATATGGAAGTTTCCTTCTAAACGCACCCCCGACATGCCTACCGGATCGATAATACCTTCTTCGTAATCTACTTTATAGTCCTGAGGCATTACGTGGATGATTTCACTCCCTGGAGGAGTAACCAACCGGTACATATCGTTGGTCAGCCGGTTTACATCATCAATGGTAATTTCATTGTCTGTAGTTGCCCGGGTAATGCTTCCGTTATGTTGCAAGCTTTTAATGTGTTGCCCGGCAATACCCACATTTACCACCCCAATATTAATACCAGATTGCTCTTCGGCCATTTTAATGGCTTTCTTAATAGCATCCACGGTTTTATCAATATTACTTACAATACCACGTACAACCCCTTCCGAAATGGCCTTTCCCATGCCTAGGATTTCAAGCTTGCCAAACTCGTTCTTCCGGCCCACCAAAGCACAAATTTTGGTGGTCCCGATATCTAGGCCTACTACAATTTTGTCATTTTGCATATTTTATATCTTATTCACAGATAATCTGATTGTTAAACTCCACGTTTACTCTTTTATATTTATCATAACCCATAGCCGGCAACACCCTTTTATAAAAGATCAATATTTTTTTAAACTTTTGCTCGATGTCAGCCGGCCTGCCAAATTCTATCGTTTCGTTTCCCACTTGCGGCAAAAAAGAAATTTTCCCTTTTGCATCGATCTGCATCTGTGAAAGCTGGGCTTTCCAAAATGCATCCTTTTCTATGAATTGTAAAAGTCTTAAGTAATTTCTTCCGGTTGAATCCTGAAAAAAATCCTTTGTAAGCGAAGGTGCTCTTTCCTCCCGAAGGATTGGGATCACTTTTGCAGTAAATCGGTCAGATAAAGGCAAAGTATTACCTTGCTCGTCTATGTACACATCTCTTTCAGAATCAGCGTGTACAATCCGGGCAATGGGTCTGTTTTGCTTTATTTTGATGTTGATGTTACCGGCCAGATCACGAAATACCTGCGCATCCTGTACAAATTTATGCGATTTTATTCGCAATTCAAGGTTTTTGAGGTCAATCTCACTAATTTTTAAACCCTCCAATTTGGTGGTCCCATAGTGGGTTAAAATCTCCTTTACTTCCCGGTCACTAATAAAGTAATTATTATATTCATTATCAATAGTAATATAGACTTTATTGCATATTTTTTTCTCTTGCCGCAAATTTACAAAGTACCCCAGCCCGCCAATGACTCCTAAACATATTACAGAAAAAAGTAAATAAATTATTTTACGCTTCCGCAACATGCTTTTTATCCTCCAAAATTAACTTAATAGGCTTCACTAAAGTGTCAATGTCGCCAGCTCCAACCGTAGCAAGAATTTGAAGATCGGTATTATTTTCCAGACTAGCGAGAACTTCTTCTTTAGTGTTGATAACTTTTTTCGGTGACGTTACTTTATCTAAAATCATCTGCGCCGTTACTCCTGGAATTGGCTTTTCCCGGGCAGGATAGATCTCCAATAATACCAATTCATCGGCCTGGCTTAAGCTTTCGGCAAAATCATCGGCAAAATCTCTGGTTCGGGTAAATAAGTGTGGCTGAAAAATTACTTTAAGTTTCTTTTCCGGATACAGCGCCTTTAGCGAACGCATAAAAGCATTTATTTCACTGGGATGGTGAGCGTAATCATCTATGTAAATAACCTCCTTTTTATCAACTATATATTCAAACCGGCGGTGTACCCCTTTATATGTTTTTACACCTTCAACCAATTTCGCTGCATCTACTTTTAAAAGTTGAGCTGCTGAAACAGCAGCAATCATATTCTCTACATTGTGATGCCCCGGAACAACCAGTTCTAAATCAGGCAAATTTCCTAAGGTACTATTTAAGAAAAATCCAAATTTGCGTCCGGAAATAGTTACATCTGATGCGTGAATATTTTGCCCCTCAAAAGAGTACCAAAGAATCGTTACTGATGGATCAATTTTAGCCGTTACCCTTCTATCCACTTGCTCATTCAGGATTAGAAATCCATTAGGTTTAATCTGGCTTATAAAGTCCTGAAAGGTTTTGATAAGTTCCTCTTTATCCCCATAAATATCTAAATGGTCTGCATCTGTGGAAGTTAAAATAGCTATATTGGGATAAAGGTGCAGAAAAGACCGATCGTATTCATCTGCCTCTACCACTACTGTCTCCGGAGTTGTACTATTTGCCGCCAGTAATAAATTGGAATTTAAGTTTACAGATATACCACCTAAAAAAGCAGAGCAGTTTACTTCAGCCTGATTAAGCAAATGCGCCACCATCGATGAGGTTGTAGTTTTTCCGTGCGTACCTGCAACAGCTACCGTTGTAGCAGCACTCCGGGTAATCAACCCCAACACTTCCGCTCTTTTTTTAATTGTATATCCCTGCTCCTGCAGGTAATTCCACTCAGCATGTTCCTTAGGAATGGCTGGGGTTAAAATAATTAATGTTTCCTTTTTCCCGGTTAATACCTGTTGCGGAATATGATTTACACTATCGTCGTAATGTATAGTTATACCTTCTGCCACTAATGCCTGGGTAAGTGGGGTCTCGGTACGGTCGTACCCCCAAACCGGAAACCCTTTGGTATTAAACCAACGGGCAATGGCGCTCATGCCAATTCCACCAATTCCTAAAAAGTAGATATATTTATAATCTTCGAGTTTCAAGGCATTAATTTTATAAGTTCGTCTACAATAGTTGCTGCTGCATTAGGCTTACCTAACTTCAAAATGTTTTGTCCTAATTGCTTTTGCTTTTCCAGGTTTTGCATCAAACTAAAAGTAGTTGCATACAATTTGTCATCGGCTTCGGCATCTTTTACAAATAATGCAGCCTCTCGCTGTACCAAAGCCATTGCATTTTTTGTTTGATGGTCTTCTGCTACATTAGGGGAAGGCACTAATACAACTGGTTTTCCAACCAGGCATAATTCAGAAATAGAAAGGGCCCCGGCACGGGAAATCACTACATCTGCGGCGGCATAGGCTAAATCCATGCGCCTGATAAAATCAAAAGCTTTGAGGCCACTGGCGGTATATGAATTTACTGCTGTCTGAGCCTGAGCAAAAAATGTTTTACCAGTTTGCCAAATTAATTGGTACCCTGAATCCTGAATCTGGGACAGGTATTTTTCGGTACTTTGATTAATAGTACGGGCCCCTAAGCTACCCCCTATTACTAAAATTGTTTTTTTACTTGGTTGTAAATTAAAAAAGGCCAAAGCCTCCTCCTGCGCAGTATTAACCTGTACAATATCCTGGCGCACGGGATTTCCGGTAACTACGATTTTGGAAGCCGGGAAGAAATTATTCATTCCTTCGTAGGCTACACAAATTTTATTTACCCGTTTTGCTAATAATTTATTTGTAATACCTGCGTAAGAATTTTGCTCCTGAATAAGACTTGGAATCTTTAAGGAAGTACCCGCAAATAATACCGGCGCACTGGCATAACCACCCACCCCCACTACAGCATCTGGTTTGAATTCTTTTATAATTTTTCGGGCAGCGCGGATACTGGAAAAAACCTTGAATGGAAATGAAAGATTTTCCAACGTTATGCGCCTTTGTAACCCAGCTATGGTTAATCCAATAATATTATATCCTGCTTCCGGTACCCGGGTCATTTCCATACGGCCTTTAGCACCCACGAATAATATTTCAGAATTCGGGTAAAGCAACTTTATTTGGTTAGCAATAGCCACTGCCGGATAGATATGTCCGCCGGTACCGCCACCACTTATTATTACCCGGTAACTTTTGCTAGTTTCTCGCGACATTGGCTACTAAATTAGATGGAACATTAGCATTAGGAGCAATATTGCCTTTTTTTGATGAGGAATCAGAAGCTGATTCGGTACGGCTTACGCTTAAAATAATACCAATAGAAATTCCGGTAAATATTAAAGAAGTTCCCCCCATACTTAGCAGCGGCAATGGCAAACCAGTAATAGGTCCTAACCCGACTGTCACGCCCATATTTACCATAGCCTGTATTACCAGGCTAAAACTTAAACCGGCCGACAAAAGTCCACCAAAAGCTCCCAGGCTTTTACTCACTGCCATCATGCCCCGGTACAAAAAGGCTAAGTATAAAAACACAATAAATATTCCTCCAATGATTCCGTACTCTTCTATAATTATGGCATAAATAAAATCAGAATAAGGCAAAGGCAGGAAATTCCGCTGATCACTTTTACCCGGACCTTTTCCAAAAATATCACCGGTAGCAATTGCTATGTATGATTGTTCTAACTGGAAAGGGGTTTCGCTTTCGTCCATGAAATTTTCAATCCGGCTGATTGCAGTACCCATCCGCTGACCTACCGCCAAAGCAATAGAGCCACAAAGCGCACCAACCAGAATTTGCATCATGATGTATTTCATAGGTATTCGCCCAATAAACATTAATAACATGCTGGTTAAGAAAAGCAGCAGGCCAGTAGAAATATTCATTAGCGCAATTAAACCACATATTGTTCCTACCCATAACAGCATAGGAATTATGGTTCCTTTCATGTTATCTAAACTAAGCTGCCGCTTAGATAGCATACTGGCCAGGTAAGTAATAAGCGAAAGTTTAGCTAAATCGGATGGTTGGAAAGTCTGGTTTATAACCGGAATAACAATCCAACGGGAGGCATCATTATAAGTGGTTCCAAATTTCCAGGCAAACAGGAGTAGAGGCACCGATAGTATAAGCCCCAGCAAAGATAAACGGGAATAATAGCGGTAGTTAACTTTATGAGCAAACCACATAAAGGCCAGGCCTACAAAAATAAGGCTGGTGTGTTTAAAGAGAAAATACTCTGTATTGCCCCCACCTTTGCGGTAGGCTAAGGTGCCGGTAGCCGAATACACCACCAGAATACTGATTAATGAAAAAGTAATTACAATACCCCACAAAATAGGATCCCCTTTTAAGTTTTCCTGCAACCAAGCTTTTACTTTATTCATGATACCAACTGTATTATTCAGATATTCCTAATTCTTCATCTACTTATTACTTTCTTAATCTTGCTGTTTCCATGGAAGGAATTCAGGGATTATTATTTATTGTTGCTGCTTGTATCAGGATGGATTTAAAACCAACCGCTGAACGGCTTCGGCGAAGCTTCTGCCGCGGTGTTCATAGTTCTGGAAAAGATCAAAACTGGCACAAGCCGGAGATAGTAACACCACATCTCCTGCTACTGCCCCTGCTTTTGCTTTCTGCACAGCTTCATCCACTGATTGTGTTTCCTCAATTATTGGAATTACATCCTTGAAAGCCTGCAATAGCTTTGCATTCTCCTTGCCTAAACATATTAAAGCTTTGATTTTTTCTTTTGCTAAAGGCACCAACGTTTCGTAATTATTGCCCTTATCCACACCTCCGGCAATCCAGATAATTGGCTTTTTAATACCTTCCAATGCATACCAAACGGCTTCCACATTAGTAGCTTTGGAATCATTTATATAAGTAACACCGGCTGAAGTACCTACCGGCTGTAACCGGTGATCAGCATTTTGGAAAGTAGCTAAGGCTTTTTCTATCTGGGGCGGTTTTATACCCATTAACAAGGCAGCAGTTACGGCTGCAAGGGTATTATATTGGTTATGCTTACCAATTAAAGGAGAAGTAGAAACATTAACAATATCCCGAATACCGGCTATCTCAGTTACAATTACCTCTTCCTGAAAGTAAGCACGGATACCATGTTGTTGGTTTAGCCCAAACGGTACAGCCGTTCCGGTAAAATCTTCCTGGCTAAAATGCTTTTTTATAACCTCGTCCTCAGAATTATAAATAAAATAATCAGAGGGAGTCATGTTTTGGGTAATACGTAATTTTGATTTTGCATAATTGTCCATGCAATAATCGTAGCGGTCTAAATGATCAGGCGTGATATTAAGCAGAATGCTAATATGTGCTTTAAACTGGTACATATTATCTAACTGAAAACTGCTTAATTCTACCACATAATAGTCGGTAGTATCGGTTATTACTTTTTGAGCCAGACTCTCGCCAATATTACCTGCCAATGCCACATTTAAACCAGCCGATTTTAACAAGTGATAGGTTAAAAGGGTGGTAGTGGTTTTACCATTAGTACCGGTTATACAAATAAATTTGGCCTGCGTATACCGCCCGGCAAATTCTATTTCTGAAATAATGGGTATATTTTTAGCTTTAGCCTGTTTTATAATTTCGGCTTTATCCGGAATGCCCGGGCTTTTAATTATTTCATTAGCCGATAAAATTTTATCATAATCATGTTTTCCTTCTTCAAAAGGAATATGATTTTGCTCAAGTGTTTCTTTATAAGCCTCCCTGATGCTGCTCATATCTGATACAAACACCTCCAGCCCTTTAGCTTTAGCCAACAGGGCTGCTCCTACTCCACTTTCACCGGCTCCTAATATTGCTATCATGTTATCTCAGTTTTAATGTTGCCAGGGTTAAAAGCGCCAGCATAATGCCTACAATCCAGAATCTGGAAACAATTTTGGATTCGTGGTAACCTAATTTCTGGTAATGGTGGTGCAACGGTGACATTTTAAATATCCGGCGGCCCTCGCCATATCTTTTTTTGGTGTATTTAAAATAACCAACCTGCAGCATCACGGATAAATTCTCGATCATAAAGATGCCGCATAAAATTGGCACCAGTAATTCTTTCCGAACGATCAAAGCCAGAACCGCTATGATACCACCAATTGAAAGACTACCGGTGTCTCCCATAAACACTTGGGCAGGAAAAGAGTTGTACCACAAGAAACCGATACACGCTCCCACAAAGGCCGTACAAAAAATCGTTAATTCCCCGGAATTGGGAATAAACATAATGTTCAGGTAGTCCGCTAAAATAGAGTTACCCGATACCCATGCAAAAATAGCCAGGGTTATACCTATTATAGCAGAAGTACCGGCAGCTAAACCATCTAAACCATCGGTTAGGTTAGCACCATTCGAGAAAAATGTAATAAACAAAATTACGAATGGGATATACAGATAGCAGGCCCATTGGCCCATAACTGGCTCTGCAAAAGCAAATAATGAGCAATAATCTAACTCGTTATTTTTGAAAAAGGGAATGGTGGTAATCATGGATTTTACATCCAGATAAGTGGGAGAAGCATCCACTGCTGACAAGGCTCCCGAAGGATTCGTTACATACTGCCGAACAACTACTTCATCACTAATAAATAATATATACCCTACAATCAGTCCGATGCCTACCTGGCCAATAATTTTAAACTTGCCGGCTAAACCTTCCTTATTTTTACGGAAAACTTTAATATAATCATCCAGGAAACCAATTAAACCTAACCAAACAGTAGTTATCAGCATCAGGATAATATAAATATTATCAAGGCGGGCAAATAAAAGTGTAGGAGCTAGAATGGCCAGCAAAATAATCAGACCTCCCATAGTAGGAGTTCCTTTTTTATCAACCTGGCCGGCCAGACCTAAATCCCGGATGGTTTCGCCTACTTGTTTACGTTGCAGCATCCGCACCAGACGCCCACCAAAAATCATAGCAATAAGCAAAGAAACCAAGGCGGCCATCCCTGCCCGGAAGGAAATGTATTGAAATACACCAGCTCCTACAAGATCAAATTCTTGTTTGAGGTAGTTAAAAAGGTAGTATAGCATTAAATAAGTATAAAGTCTTCTCTATAAAATCTTCTATTGGTTTGGCAAAAAATGCAGTATTATTTATTTAAAAGCTGAAACATTTCCGCCAATATTTTTTTATCATCAAAATCAGTCTTCACGCCATTTATTTCCTGGTAGGTTTCGTGCCCTTTACCAGCAACCAAAATAATGTCCTGAGAATTGGCTAGAATACAAGCTGTTTTTATAGCTTCCCTGCGATCTGCAATGGTTAGTGTTTTCTTTAAATCCGTTGCTTTTACACCAGCCTGCATCTGATTTAATATTTCCTGGGGATCTTCAAAGCGGGGATTATCAGAAGTCAAAATTACCCGATCGCTGTACTGGCAAGCAATGTCAGCCATAATAGGTCGCTTAGCGGCATCCCGGTTTCCACCACAACCTACCAGCGTAATTACCTGCTGTTCAGGTCGGCGTATCTGCTTGATAGTATTCAATACATTCTGCAAGGCATCAGGTGTGTGGGCATAATCCACGATAGCTGTTACCTGACTATCAGAAACGATATAATCAAAACGGCCTACGGCTGACGAGAGACTGGATAAAACAGTTAATACTTCATCTTCATCTTCGCCTAATAAAACCGCTGCTCCATATACCGCTAATAGATTATAAGCATTAAAAGCCCCAATCAGCTTGCACCAAACTTCTTTCCCGTTAATTTCGAGTTGTAACCCTTGGATGGAGTTATCTATAATTTTGGCTTTAAAATCTGTGACAGACCGCAACGAGTAGGAATAGGTTTTAGCTTTGGTATTTTGCACCATTACCTGCCCTCTTTTATCATCGCCGTTCACTAAGGCAAATGCATTCTTAGTCAAAAAGTCAAAGAATAATTTTTTGGCGCGAATGTACTCGTCAAAGGTTTTATGGTAATCAAGATGATCGTGGGTAATATTGGTAAAAATAGCCCCAGCAAATTTTAACCCGCTTACCCGATGTTGGACCAAAGCATGAGAACTTACCTCCATAAAACAGAACCGACAACCCTCCTTTACCATCCGGGCCAATAAGGCATTTAATGAAATAGCATCTGGAGTAGTATGGGTAGCCGGAATAACGGATTCATTAATCTGATTTTGCACTGTGGAGAGCAAACCAACCTGGTAGCCTAACTCCCGAAAGAGCTTATGTAAAAGAGTTACACAAGTAGTTTTTCCGTTAGTACCCGTTACGCCTACTAATTTTAATTTCTTGGATGGATGACCATAAAAGGCCGCTGCCATATGCCCCATGGCTTCGGCACTATCCTTTACCTGGATATAAGTTACCCTGGAATTTATTTGCTCGGGTAAGGTTTCGCAAACAATGGCCGTACTACCGGCTTCCTCCGCTTTTGCTATAAAGGCGTGCCCATCTGTCTGGACTCCCTTAATAGCAAAAAAAAGCATACCCGGACCTGCCTGACGGGAATCAAAAGTTAGCCCTTGTACTTCTACGGTTTCAGCACCCAGAATTTGTACCGGTTTAATATCAGAAAGCAGGGAATTTAGTTGCGGCATTAACTTAATGTTATAGTAATGGTACTTCCTTTTTTAGCTGGCTGCCCAGCCTCTATTGATTGATCCTTCACTCGCCCCACTCCTACGATACGTACTTTCAATCCTTGGTTACCTAAAATATATAAAGCATCCCGCAAGGTCATGCCAGATACATCTGGCACCATTCCAGCTTTTAAAGGATTAGGTTTCCAAACCAAAGCTTTATTTTGGGAGTCCGCTTTAATCCATTCTTCTTCAGCGAGCGAATGGGTGCTTATTCCTAACTTATTACAGATTAAGGTTAATTCTTCCTGATAGCCGGCCTGTACGAAAGGTAGTTTAGCCCGATCAGCGGGCATCTTAGCAACTAGAGGCTCATGTAAAGCCAGGTCACGGGCATAAGCCTTATCCGCTAATTCCCGGAAAACCGGGGCTGCTACATCCCCACCATAAATTCGCCCTCCTTTAGGAGTATCTATAATTACAATACAAGAATATTTAGGATTATCAGCCGGGAAATACCCGCAGAAAGACGTGGAATAATCACGGATATATTTTCCATCTTTAATTTTCCAGGAAGTTCCCGATTTGCCAGCCACTTTATAATAAGGACTTTTAACACGTTTTCCTGTACCTCTTTCTACTACGCCTTCCATTAATACCCGCAGTTTACGCACAGTTTCTTCCGAGCAAATACGGGTAGAGCTAAAGTTAGCCTGAGAAAAGCGCTCGATAACAACATCTGCTTTCCGAATTTCTTTAACTATTATAGGAGTAACTTTTATACCATTATTAGCCACCGCATTGTAGAAAGCAAGCGTTTGAATAGGCGAAATTTGTAAGCCATACCCTATAGCCATCCGGGATAAAGTTGTGCGGCTCCAGCCACGCTCAGAAGGCGTCCGAATATATGGCTTTGCTTCGCCATGCATCTGGAAACCAAGTGGCTTAGACAGACCAAATTTATGCAGGTAATCAACATACTTCTGAGGTTTATTCCCAAAGCTTTCTTCAATAAGCTTGGCCGTTCCTACGTTAGAAGATTTTTCAAAAACATTTGATATAGTAATTTTACCAAAGCCATCGCCATGGGCCTCACCCATGGTTTTACCTCCAATTAACTGTCGGCCATGGCCGGTATCAATAGAATCTTCAGGGGATAACTTTGTTTCCTCAAACAAAGCCATCATAGAGGCTAGTTTGAAAGTTGAGCCCGGTTCGGTTCGGCCGTGGTTACCTACGGCATAATTATAATTTTCAACATAAACACCTTCCCGCTCTCTACCCAAATTGGCAATTGCTTTAATTTCTCCGGTTTGTACCTCCATTAAAATTACACAACCATATTGGGCGTTATTAGATACTAAGGCTTTATAAAGGGCATTTTCAGCAACATCCTGCAGGTTTATATCAATGGTAGTTTTAATATCATAGCCTGGCAGGGGTTTTACTTCCGTTCCATTATATATAGGCTTATTACCTCCGGCCATCCGCTCAAACAAAGCTTCTCCATCTTTTCCGGCTAACTGGCCATTAAATGTATATTCCAGTCCAGAACCTTTTTTATCCTCCGTTATACGACCAATAGTCCGCTGAGCCAGCGAACCAAACGGGCGGAAACGTTTATCTACCCTTTCGAAAATAACGCCACCTTTATTTTTACCTTCCCGGAATATAGGCCAATTGGCCATCATTTTCTTTTCCTGGTAATTAATCTGGTGGCTGTGTAAGCGTAGATACCTCCTTTTTGCTAAGCGGGCATTTTTAATTTTACGGTAATATTCTTTAGCCGGCTTATCCTGGTAAAACCGGGACAAAAGCATCGCCAAAGAATCTATTTTTTGGTTAAAAAGCTTTTCATCACAAATAGTTGCATCAAACGCTACCCGGTAAAATGGCAGTGAAGTAGCCATTATGCTTTCATTATCAGATAAAATATTACCCCGCGTTGCATAAACCGGCTGGTAAACAATGCGGCTCTCCTTCGCAATCTGAGCCCATTTTTCACCTTCAAATAATTGGATACGAATTACTTTGGCTACAATGGCGCAGGCGAATAAACAAATAACCAGGAAAGCTACCCGCACCCGGGTGACAATTGATTTTTTAATATTCTTCGCCATTAACTACAATCTGATAAGGGGGTGAAGAACTTTCTATTAAACCTGAGGATGCAACATTACGAGCTACTTCCGATTGCTTACTCGCTTCCATGTAGTCTGACTTAAGCGTGGTATAGTCGGCGCGTAAGTCGTCGGTTTCGGATTTAATTCGATCTATTTTACGGATAGTTTTTTCAGCATAGTGGGTGTTCCCAATATAAAACAACGCCACCACCATTAAATATAAAATGTAAGGCAAATATTTAACCGGTAGTCCGTCGTGGAAAAGACTATCCATTCTGGTTAACCGGTCGAGAATATGGAAAATACTAATTCCTTTTGGCCGTTCTGGCCGTTCTTCAACCACTTGGGGCACTTCTCGCAAAGTATTGGCTTTCCGTTTTACGGGCCTTTCTTTTACTGTATTAAATGCCATATTCTTAAAGTTTTACGTTGTAAGTATCAAGTCTTAAGCTCTCCATAATCGCCACCATAAATTTCTTATTCTATTACTTATTACTCTTTACCTATAACTTTTACTATAATTTCTCTGCTACCCGAAGCTTAGCACTTCTGGAACGGTTATTTTCCTGTAATTCAACTGCAGATGGGGTAATTGGCTTCCGGTTAACAGCTTCTAAAGGCTTTTTTTCATTCCCAAAAAAATCTTTCTCTACGTCACCGAAAAATTTACCCGTCCGGATAAAGTTTTTCACCAGTCTATCTTCCAGCGAATGGTACGAAATAACCACTAACCTGCCTCCCGGCTTCAGCACTTCTGCCGATTGAACCAGCATTTCTTCCAGGGCTTTCATTTCGTCGTTTACTTCCAACCGTAATGCTTGGAAGACCTGAGCTAAATACTTGTTCTCTTTCCCCTTAGGCAAACAGCTGGCAATAGCTTCTTTAAACTGGCCTATTGTTTCCAACTCCTGTGATGCTCTTTTCAGCACTACTGTTCTGGCCAGTGTTTTGGCATTTTTTACTTCTCCGTATATACCAAACAGTTTATGCAAATCTTCCTCTGCATAAGTATTTAGTATATCCTTTGCCGTCTTTTGCCCGTCTTTATCCATCCGCATATCCAATGGACCATCAAAACGAGTAGAAAAGCCCCTTTCGGAGGTATTAAACTGGTGAGACGAAACCCCTAAATCAGCCAGGATGCCATCCACTTGCTTCACCCCATATAGGCGAAGGTATTTTTTAAGGTAACGGAAATTACTTTTTACAAAAGTAAAAGTAGAGCCCTCCAGCTTTTCAGCCTGCTTCTCGGCATCCGTATCCTGATCAAAACCATAAAGACGGCCGGTTGTTAACTTACTTGCAATCACTGCCGAATGGCCGCCACCGCCAAAGGTTACATCTATGTAAATTCCTTTTGGCTTTATTGCCAATGCCTCCACTGACTCCTGCAGCAATACCGGCCTATGATACTCCATTATATATTATTTTCCGTTACAGGTCCATCGCCTAAAAACTTCTGAGCCAACTGCGAGAAATTTTGATGGTCTTTAATCAGGTAATCTTCATACTTATCCGGATTCCAAATCTCTACCCGGTTACCTAACCCTACAATTATAACCTCTTTATCAATTTCTGCATACCGCACCATTGTTCGCGGCAAAACAAACCTTCCGGTACTATCTAATTCTATTTCTGTATTACCCCGAAAAAAATTACGCTGAAAGTTGCGGTACTCTTCATTAAACTCATTCAAACTAGCAACCTTATCATAAATAGTTTTCCATTCCAGCTGCGGATACAAAACCAAGCATGGCTCGAACCCCCTTGTCAGGACGACGTTGTTGCCGGAAGCCACAGGCAAGTTGGCTTTTATCTTTGCAGGTAAAACCAACCTTCCTTTGGGATCTAGCTTACATTCATATTCGCCGGATAGAAAGTTCATAAAGTGCGCTTGCATCCGAAAAATATCGGACTAAACAAAAATACGGAATTGAAAAATTAAGTCAACCACAATCCCCCACTTTTTACCACTTTGTGGATAAATTATGGTTATCTACACCACTTATCCACTTTATCCACATTTTACAGGAGTATTAACAGCATTTATTTTGATAAAAATTACTTGTCAACTATTATATAAACTAGTCATTATTTACATAAATTACTTGTATACAACATGTTAACTATTAAAAACATCGAAAAATATAAGATTTAAGGCTATATCAGCAAAAAAGTGGGAAAAAGTGGCTCAAATTACCATGTTGAAAGTGTTGATAGTTGAGAAGACGGGTATAATTTGTGGATTATGCTGTTAGTTTATTCTATTTTAACAGGTTACAGAAAACATAAAAAAAGGAGCTTTCAAGCTCCTTTTTTTATGTTTTCTGTTTGTATAGCTGCCACCACGGTACATAAGGCTTATCGTGGTGTTCATAATGATACCCAAAGAAGTAGCAACTCAGGAAAGCCCATAGGTGATTTTTTTCTTGTGTATGGGATTTATGGCGGTTATCAAGAGCATGCTCACCTCGGTGCGGCAGGTAAGTACCAAAGTAAAATAATTGAAAGGTCGCCAGTAAGGAAGGCACAACCCAAAACATAATTACATTCTGAACCGGATAAATCAGTTTTAGGCCATTAAAAGTTATGGCCATTAATACTATTTGCCACCAGGTTATATATTGTTTCAAAAAGCTATAATACCAGGCAAAAAAATTTCCACCATGGTAATCTGGGTCTTGCTGGGTACCCACAAACCGATGATGCTCATGATGTTTGGGATATAACCGATTATACGAGTTATAAGCAAATAAGCCAGCAGTAAGTACCCCAATTATTTTGTTTAACTTTTTATTTCTGGAAACCACCCCATGCATAGCATCATGCGCCGTTATAAATAGCCCGGTGTATAAATGCGTTTGCACCAATACCATTACATAAGGCACTGGTGAAGCAAAATTAATGTTCAGGTGCAGCAAAAACCAAAGACATCCAACCCAACTAATTATTATTATAGCTGCAATTAAGATCCCGCGGTTTATGTACAAAAAGTTATTCACTTTTATTTTATCTATAGCTAAAACTCTAATTTCCAGTCTTTCTATTTACCATTCCAGTATAAGAAAAAGAAAGAATAGTTGCTAGTTTTCTTAGAGGCCAGGCTACCCTAAAATTATTTTAAAAGGCAAGTAAGGCATCTCGTACGTTTTCCATTAACCACATAGGCGTGGAAGTTGCCCCACAAATTCCCACTGAATCATTGGGAGCAAACATATCAGGTTTCAGTTCTTCTACTTTAGAAATAAAATAAGTACTAGGATTGGTTTCTTTACAAATCTGATAAAGCACCTTTCCATTAGAAGATTTCGTACCGGAAACAAAAACTACTTTATCATACTTGGCTGCAAACTTTCGCAAATCCCTATCGCGATTAGAAACCTGGCGGCAGATGGTATCATTTGCCTCCACCGTATGTCCTTTTTCTTCTAAAACCTGCTTTATGCGGTAAAAATTATCTGTTCCTTTAGTAGTCTGACTGTAGAGTGTAATATTAGGAGGCAGTTCCTGCTGTAACAATTCATCTAAAGATTCAAAAACAACTGCCTCGTTATTAGTTTGACCTAATAAACCAACCACTTCTGCATGGCCATGCTTGCCGTAAATATAAAGTGGTTCTTTTTTATCAAAAGAGGATTTAATCCGGTTTTGCAGCTTTAATACTACCGGACAAGAAGCATCTATTAAATTTAAATTATTTCTTAAAGCTATTTCATATGTTTTGGGGGGTTCACCGTGAGCTCTGATTAATACCTGCTCATTTTTTAGCTCCTTGTATACCTCGTAACTAATAATCCGCAAACCCTTTCTTTCCAGGCGCTCTACTTCTTCATCATTATGCACTATATCACCTAAACAATATAAATATCCCTGTTCATCCAGAATATCTTCTGCCATTTGAATAGCATAGATTACGCCAAAACAAAAACCAGAACTTGGATCGATATGTACCTGAAGGTTATACATAGTTTTTAAACCATTACAACTGCTTTTTGTTTTACTTTCCTTTCATTCAACACTTCATATACGGTAATAGTAATCAAAAGCATAAGCATGGAATACATGGTATCTTCTATTGGAATGGTACTAATCCTAAGACCAAGATTATAAAAATCATTATACCACACTATAGGTAAAGCAGTTAATACCCCATTAACGAGCAAAAAAGGCACCAAATGCACCAAATAAGCTAAGTAAAACCGGCCTAAAACTTTATCTTGTAAGGTAAATAAATGAATTACCTGAACCAGAACCAGAAATAAAAAGGTAACAGAGGTATAAAATTTATTTAGAAAAATAAAGGCCAATGGTGTTAGGACCAAAATCAAGAAAACTGAAATAAATTTAGCATAGGGTTGCAAAAAGTCTTTGGCTATATAAGTATTAAGAGTTTCATAAATAAATACACAGGCATAGGGCACCGTAAAAAAGAAAAGCAATTCTTCTAAGGGTAATTCAAATAAATAAATTCCTAGTAAATAATCAGGATTAAAGCCCCACACCCCAATGGAAGTAAAAAAGCTATCCCAAATAACAAAAATCAAGGCATTAAGAGCAATGGCCGGAAAAAGGCTGGACCAATGAGTATAAAAATGAACACGTTTATCAAAGGAAAGTACAAAGGGAAAAAAAATAGTAAACAGGTTCAGGTATAAATAAATATACATCAGGCTTTAATATTATTTAGTTGTTTCTTTTCCTGCTCCGTCAGGTTATCTGGATGTTTTAATAAGAAACGGCGCATGTTCTGAATTATTTCTCCGTCCAAATCAGAGTTAGGATACCGCAGCAAACTCATCAGGAATACTTTCTTGTCTTCATCCATGTGTTCACTCATATTCAGGTACCGGGGTATAAAATACTCCAGCGTATACCTGAGAAAACGAATTTCAGCTACCTGAGGATGTTCTTTAATAACTTCTTCAAACATTTTAGCAGAGGTCCGGAGGTAGCGCATTTTATAATACGGGCTCCAGGCGTGCTTCGCCATTATGCCATGAGCGGCCGCTTCAAACCCCAAAACAACCGGATCTTTGCCATTATACCCATCAAGGTGCTTTATCAGCTTTTCGCAGGCTTCTTTATTTTTTGCCGCTATTTCCAGCATGGTACGCAAGTCATGAACTTTATACGTTTCATTCCTCTCCTCAAACAAAAACCCGGTAATAAGTAGACTTATAGATAGTAGCAGTATATGCACGTTTAAATTGTATTTAACCTGTAACGAAAGTAAGACCCAACCAGCAAGGCTAACTTGGTATTATTAGGTACTCTTACGCGTTCTGTTAAGATTCGTGCTGCCGGAAGCCCCTGAATTTTTTTAAAAAGTTTTAAATAGTAAATATAGGCCAGGTAAACCCCCATTTTAGCTGATTTAGGCAATTGCAATATTCCTGCATAGGCAGCATTAAAATCCTTTAAAATATCTTGCTCAATAGCTGCTTTGCAATCATTATCAAAGGTTCGGAAATCTACTTTCGGAAAATAAACCCTTCCGCGCTCCTGGTAATCGCTCTGCATATCGCGCAGGAAATTTACTTTCTGAAAGGCCGCCCCTAAACTTCTGGCTGGTTCTTTTAGCTGATGAAACAATTCTAAATCGCCTTCGCAAAATACCTGCAGACACATTAACCCAACTACCTCTGCCGAACCATAAATATATTGATCGTACAAATCTTTATTGTAGCGTTGCCCATAAAGATCCATCTCCATGCTCGCCAAAAAAGCTTCTATGTATTCTCCGGAAATGTCGTATTGGTGTACTACCTGCTGAAAAGAATGTAATACCGGGTTTAAACTAATCTTTTTATTGATGGCTTCGTAGGTACACTTTTTAAAATCCTGAAATAGTTCCTCCTTGTCATAATCATGAAAGGTATCTACAATTTCGTCGGCAAAGCGCACAAAACCATAAATGGCATAAATAGGAAAATGAAACTTTTTATCCAGGGTTTTTATACCCAGCGTAAAAGAGGTACTATACTGATGCGTAATTAATTTACTGCACTTATAGCTAGTCAGGTTAAATAATTCCATCATAGAACCATACTATTTAATATTGTAAATCAGAAATTACTTCTCCCCTTCTTTCGCCAGCGTGCTTTTCAGAAAATTTTAGTAAACCATCCAAGCACTATTATCATGGTATACCCAAGTACCCCTATTAAAATTCTTTACAAACCTCCTGAGCCACCACTTGGCCGGAAATTAGCGATGGAGGCACACCAGGCCCAGGTACCGTAAGCTGCCCGGTATAAAAAAGGTTTTTAACTTTCTTACTTTTAAGACTAGGTTTTAAGATAGCTGTTTGCATAAGCGTATTAGCTAACCCATAAGCATTTCCTTTAAAAGCATGATAATCCTTTATAAAATCTTGATGCGCATAGCTTCTTTTGAATATTACGTGCTCCCGAATATTTTGCTGCGTTAATTGTTCGAGCCGTTGCATCACCATGTCATAATATTTTTCTCTGGTTGCCTCGGTATCCTGTAAATCTGGAGCAACCGGTATAAGAATAAACAAATTTTCACAATTAGCCGGTGCTACCTCCGGATCTGTTTTAGACGGGGCCGACACATAAAATAAAGGTTTTGTCGGCCATTTTGGCGTTTGATAAATTTCCTTTGCGTGCGGCTCAAAATCTTCATCAAAAAATAGATTATGGTGCTGCAGCTTGTCCAGTTTCTTATTTATCCCTAAATAAAATATAAGTGAAGAAGGCGCCATTTCCCGCTTTGCCCAATAACTATCCGAGTAAGTTTGCAAGCCAGGTGGCAACAAATTTTTCTCTACGTGGTGGTAATCTGCTCCGGCTACCACTACATCCGCTTCAAAAATATCCTGCGAAGTATGCACCCGTTTAATAACGGCTTTCTCTGTTTCGAGCCAGGTTACTTCCTGGTTGTATAAAAACTCAACTCCTTCCGATTCTGCCAATTTAACCATGGCCTCCACAATTTTATACATCCCACCTTTCGGATACCAGGTTCCTAAGGCTATATCGGCATAGTTCATCAGGCTATACAGGGCCGGGGTATTTTGAGGCAGAGCTCCCAAAAACAAAATCGGAAACTCCATCAGTTTTATAATCTTTTCGTTCCGGAAAAACTTACGAACGTGCTGATGCATGCTTTGGAAAACATCCATCCGGAAAACGTCTAACAGCAG
Organism: Adhaeribacter aquaticus DSM 16391; assembly: GCF_000473365.1. Taxonomy (GTDB): domain Bacteria; phylum Bacteroidota; class Bacteroidia; order Cytophagales; family Hymenobacteraceae; genus Adhaeribacter; species Adhaeribacter aquaticus. Next base: position 3,063,650 of record NZ_KI421517.1, on the reverse strand, counting down.
CTTTAAATCCAGAAATTCAAATAAGGAACGGCCAGGTTTATATACCAGCTGGTTTATGCCTACCTCATATTTGTATGCTGCCTGTTCCAGAAATTCAGTAAGCTTTTTACTGCTGCCTGGCTCAAGGCTTTCAAAAAGACTATGCAATTCCGGTAATTTGGCCGGTATTGGCATAAAATCATTTTGGCCAAACACAATGGTATAAGACGGGTCCAGGCGCAGGAGCTGGTAATAATCTGCAGTACTTTTGCCAAACTTCTGAAAATACTTCTCAAAAACGTCGGGCATCCAATACCAACTGGGCCCCATATCAAAAGTAAAGCCTTGTGTTGAAAAGGAACGGGCCCGGCCGCCAGGACGATCATGCTTTTCTAATACTTTTACGGTATAACCTTGCCTGGCCAAACTGGTAGCCGCCGCCATTCCGGCAAATCCGGCACCAATTACAACAACTTTTTTTGTTATGCTCATGCAAGGGTTAATACGATAAATATTTAAAAAAGGCTATGCTTTTAGTGAAGGCTTTAAAATAGAATTTTGTTTAATGTTAAGCAACCGGATTATAAACATGCAATAACTGCTTTAGCTCTTTACGCGCAATGTGAATCCGGTTTTTTACCGTTCCAATTGGAATCTGAAGCTTATCTGCTATTTCCAGATACTTATATCCGGTAAAATACATCATAAAAGGCTCCCGGAAATCTTCGTGCAAATAGGCAATAGCATGATTAATGTCATTCAACACAAAGTTGCTAACTGCCCCGTTATGCGCAATAAAGCTTTGATCATCATTAATATATAAAAAATAATCATCACTATCCAGGTTACTGCTCCGTTTCGTAACTTTATTATAATTGTTAATAAAAGAATTACGCATAATAGTATAAAGCCAGGCCTTCAGGTTGGTACCAGCTTTAAATTTATCTTTATTAGACAAGGCTTTTAATAATGTTTCCTGTACCAAATCCTTCGCATCATCTAAATCTCGGGTAAGATGCATGGCAATTGGTTTTAAAGAAAAAGAAAGCTTCTGGACCTGGTTTGTAAATTCTAGAGCAGTCATAGTGTTTAATATGTGATTTGCCTTACTTAAACAACCTTACGGCAAATATACCAAAAGGATTTAATCTTGTTTAATGTTTATACTAAATTATTAAACAAAAAAATATGTTATCAAACAATGTTTAAGGTAATAAGCAGACCTACGGCACAGACAATCCTGCTGGATTTCCAGATTTTACTTTTTTTTGTTTAAGCTTTGGAAAGATTTTTATAGCAGGCAGAATTACCGCTCAATGCTGGCTACCTGCTCTACAAACTGGTGAAGTGTGGAAATAGGAACTATATTTTGGGGGAATACAATAGGAGAAGTTTGCAAATGGCCCCCACCAATATAAACAATTATATTCTGAGCCAACTGAGATAGCCGGTTAATATAATCCTGCATAGTTTCCTGGCCAGCCATTATGGTAAAGGCCGTACAGATAAAATGAGGCTGGTAAGTTTGGACGGCAGAAGTCAGATCTACAAATGGAAGATTTTGCCCCAGGTACATAACATGGTAACCACGGTTGCGCAAAATAAAATTACAAAACAATAACCCAATTTCATGTAATTCACCTTCGGGCAGGTATAACAAAAACCGCAAAGTCCCACCTTTATTAACCGGAATTTGTCCATCTATGGCTACAAATAATTTTTGACGGATAATATTACTAATAAAATGCTCCTGAGCTGGCGTAATATTACCTGTTTGCCACAGGATACCGGTTTTCCTCAGAAGTGGCAAAACTATATCCAACATAGTTTTTTCTACCCCACGTTGCACAATGGCTGTAGTCAAAACCCGATCAAATTTCTCCTCATCCATTTCAATCATGGAGACCAGTAAGGCATTTAACTGTTGCGAGGAAGGAGCTGTTTTGGAGGTAAGCAACATTACTTCTTCGGCTACTTGCTTATCCGACATTTGTGCCAGGCGTGATATTTTATAGCCTTGCCCATTTAGCAGTGATATATTCAGAATATTTTTTAAATCGGCATCGTCGTAATAGCGAATATTAGTGTTGGTACGTTTTGGGTTTAATATTCCATAGCGTTGCTCCCATATCCGAATGGTATGGGCCTTTATGCCTGATAATTGCTCCAACTCTTTTATAGAATATTCTGCCACGTTATTTATGTATTTCGAACCGATTTTTTACGACCAGCCAGTCTAAAATATTTTACCGGTACCCATAACATACCAAATGACTCTGATCCGTCCCGCACAGAGGTTTTGTGGTGCACTTTATGCGCCATGTCCAGAGCCTTTAAATAATTATTAGAAGTCTTATTGAAAATTTTTATCCGCCGGTGAATAAAAACATCGTGCACTAAAAAATAAGTAAAGCCATAAAGGGTAATGCCAGTTGCTATCCAGAAACGATAATCCATGTTTTCGCTTCCGTAAATAAAAAACAAGGTGGCTAAGGTACCATAAAAAGTAAAAAACAAATCGTTGCGCTCAAAGGCATGGTCATGTTTAACGTGGTGCGATCGATGCAAAAACCAAAGAAAGCCGTGCAACACGTATTTATGCGTAAACCAAGCCACCCCTTCCATCAGTACAAAAGTAAGCAGAACAATTCCGATATTGGTTAGCATATCCGTAAAACTATTAAGTGTTTCAGATGTTTTAAAATTTAATAAATAGCCCGGAAGTATTCAGTAATCTTTCCTTCCTTATTAACCACCTTTATTAATATTTACTTTAAATTTATTTTCTTATCTAAAGCATGAGATAAAGGCTTTTATTCTACGAAACATATTTAGTTTTTGAATAAAGCGATAAAAGCTTATTTTGTGGTTAGATCAACCACAAAAATCTGCTACTCTTATTCCTTTCGCAAAATAAATGCGCCTTCTTCTTTGATATCATATACAGCAATATGAGCGTGCATGAAACGCTCTTTCATTTTTTGGTTATACCAGTTGTTATTAGAACCATCCAGAATTACCTGACTATTTTGTAAAACTGCAAATGCGTTTGCTGGCACATAGGCATTCTGAGATAAAATTAAGTAATCGGGCTTACTTTGGTTTAATACAGTTTCTTCTACTCGCTTCCGGCAAAGCATAATTTTGTGCTGGTGCCATTTTAAGAGCAAACTACTAGCCGAAACAGAAACAGCGGGATTACCTTTAAATAACCGCTGCCCTTGAGTTAAAGTATCCGCAAAAGACTCCTTAACGTTAAGTTTCCACCAATGCGTCTGAACATTATAAATGAAGTTATTTGATTTACTATAGAAAGCACTATCGGCTAATAAAATAGCCTGGCTGCCACTTATAACACTTATGGCAGTGGCTTTAGGTATCTGGTAAATGACAAGAAGTTGATTTTTACGCTGTTCATTTGCCTCGGCAAGTTGTATTCCGGAAAACACCACCAGAATAAAGGTAAACAGGGCAAAATAAAACAGCCGTTTACTTGCCAGGAACAGCAGAAGCAGCAACAACAACCCATACAGCAACCAGGCTTGCGCAGGCGAAATATCTACCCCGCTAATCACCGCCAATGGCCAATTTAACAACCAATTACCCAGCAAGCTCATCAGGCTCAGGAGGTTTTCTAACAAATAGCCAAGGCTCTGAGAAACCCAGGGCAGCCAACAAAAACCCAGCACACCAAAGCCAAGCAGCAAGCCCACATTTGCCAGCGGTACGATCATTATATTAGCAATCAAAAAATAAACCGGAAATTGGTGAAAGTAAAACAAGCTTAAGGGTAGCACCGCTATTTGCGCCGCCAGGGAGGTACTGATCAGTTTCCAGATTTTATTCAGCAACCAATTATCAGGTTCCAGCCAGGAAGAAATTTTAGGTTCTAAATAAACAATGCCAAATACAGCCAAAAATGACAACTGAAAGCCTACCTGCAACAAATAGTATGGGTTGTAGAGCAGCAACAAAAAGCCCGCAACGGATAAAGTATTGTAAATATTGGTTTGCCTCCTGAAAGTATTGCCTACTAAAATAAAACTAAACATAATCACTGCCCTGAGGACCGAAGCCGATAAAGCAGTAATAAACGCATATACCCAGATAAAACTAAATAATATAATAAAACCTAACCACTTATAACCTCTCCGCTGACTCCAAGAACCAATTAATAAATTAAGGATATAAAACAAGGAGGCCACATGCAATCCCGATACGGCCAAAACGTGCATGGTTCCGGTACTGGCATAAGTTGTTTTGATATCATCGGGTAAATAATCTCTTATACCCAGCACCAGGGCAGCAGCAATGGCATATTCTCTTTGGGACTTGATATTTTGGTGCAATTGCTCATCCAGGTAATTTCTGATTTTTAGGCTAGCTGCGATAAAAGTATTACTACGAACCTGATCAATTATGGCGTATTGTTCTGGATTAAGGTATTGCTGATGATAAATTTGTTGGGTTGCCAAATACTTTTGGTAATTAAATTGCGCCGGATTAGCAGGCGGCTTCACCAGATCAGGTACTCCTTGCACTAGCAAAACATCACTATATCTTAAAGCGGTGGCAGACTTACTCTTTTTAAAGTTAACTTTTATGTTGCCTGAAGCAGCTTGCCAGGAATTACCGGTTTTTACCTTTAAAATTCGCAGGGTGGAATTAATACTTTTTGGCTTTTGAACCAGGTAATCATCTAGTACCCCAACATAATGAGTTACCGGTGCTTTTAGATGAAGTAGATTATGAGGATTTGTTTTAGCCGTGCGGTAATGAGTTAGTAGAAATCCGGTTGCGAATAAAGCTAACAGCGCAAAAATGCCTGCTATATTATTTAAATCCTGGGATTTATACTGGCGAGCGAGCAGCAATAATAAAACAAAAGCTCCTACAAAAAAGGCCAAAAGCGGCAGCACAAACTCCGGCTTTTGGCCAACATACAGGTAAGTTAAAATACCTGCGCCTAAGAAAAACGCATATCGGATAAATGGGTATGGAGCCCATTTAAGCATGCAGTATCATTTTATAATGATCAATATCGCACTCACTAAACATAGGTCCTTCTGCCACAAAACCCTGACGTCCATAAAAAGGAACGGCTGGCACTTGTGCATGCAAATAAACCACCTCATTGGGGTAGGCTGCTTTTACATCTTGCAGCACTTGCTCCAGAATGCGACTTCCTATTGCTTTATTACGGTAATCAGCCAAAACAGCAAAACGCTCCAGTTTTATGCCCTTATTTGTTTTACGCCAGCGGGCAGCTCCGCAAGGAATAGTATTGTACCTGGCTAAATAATGTTGGGCGATCTCCTCAAATTCATCGTACTCTTCTTCGCGGGGCACTTGCTGTTCTTCTACAAAAACTTTTTCCCGCACAGCATAAGCGGCCTCCAAATCCGATTTATCCGTAATTTTGGTAATGGTAATCATGAAATCTACTAAAGGTTTTAAAAATAAAAAAATCTTTTGATTGCAGTTTATACAACCAAAAGATTCTTTAGGATACGGCAAAGCTGCCGCAAAAATACTACTGATTACAATAAATAGTTAAAACTACCCTTGAACAGGATTGCGGTCGGCGGCTCTATCTTTGGATTGCTCATCAGCTTTGCTGTAAGCCTCAATAATAGATTTTACCAAGCGGTGACGAACAACATCTTCGGCTGACATTTCTACCATGGCAATGCCTTGCACGTTTTTCAGCACCTGGATTGCTTCTATTAAGCCAGATTTAACTTTGCTAGGTAAATCAATCTGAGACCGGTCGCCGTTAATCATTACTTTTGAGCTTGGCCCCATCCGGGTCATAAACATTTTAATCTGCATTGGGGTGGTATTCTGGGCTTCATCTAATAACACAAATGCATTATTTAGAGTACGGCCCCGCATATAAGCCAGCGGCGCAATTTCGATTATTTTGTTCTCATAGTAATATTTCAGCTTCTCAACCGGAATCATGTCTTCTAGCGCATCATATATCGGGCGCAGATAAGGATCAACTTTTTCTTTCATGTCGCCAGGTAAGAAACCAAGACTTTCGCCTGCCTCCACCACCGGACGTGAAATAATAATTTTTTTAACCTCCTTATTTTTTAGTGCCCGTACGGCTAATGCTACTGATATATAAGTCTTACCAGTACCGGCCGGACCTAAAGCAAATACTAAATCGTGTTTTTCAACCGCATCTACCAGGCGCTGCTGGTTAGCGGTTTTAGCTTTTATAAGGCCGCCTTTGCTGCCGTACAACAATACGTCCGGCGAAGTAGCAATTACATCCTCATCCACGTCGCCATCCGGCGCTATATATTTATTCACACTTTTCTGGTTTATCTGACCAAACTTATGATAATGATCTATCAGCGAAGTCAGGATCTCATTGATCTTGGTGATTTCAGGCGTTTTACCCTGAATTTTTATTTCATTGCCCCTGGAGGTAATCTTGCTGCTTGGAAATGCAGCTGCCAGTTGCTTTATATTCTGATTTTCAACCCCTAGGAAATCTATTAGCGAGATGTTTTCTAAGGTTATAACTTTTTCTACCAAATGCTTATTTACTATATATGGTGAACTATATTAATTTCTATTTAAAAATATTCCTATTTTTGTAATTAACAAAAAGCGTGCTAATAAAATTCTATCTTATGCCACTGATTACGTTTTTATCTGACTTTGGATACACCGACCATTACGTGGCCGCGGTAAAAGCCAGTCTATTGAAAAACGCGCCGCAAGTGCAGGTTATAGACATATCGCACGCCATAGAGCCTTTTAACATTGTCCACGGCGTACACGTCCTGCAATCCGTTTTCCGAGACTTTCCGGAAGGCACCGTACACCTAGTAGCTGTTGACTCTCAAGGCACCCGCGAAGGCCGGTTTCATGCCATTAAATTTCAGGGTCATTACTTCCTGGCTGCCGACAATGGCATTTTGTCATTACTCACTGAGTCGCGACCCGACTATATGGTAGAACTTCCAGCGCAAGATCTCTTAGCTCATCCGGCCAAGGATATTCTGGCTCCGGCGGCTGCTTTTCTGGCGCAAGGCGGCGACCTTAAGGAATTAGGTCCGGAAAGCCACGTGATGCGCGAACTACTAAACCGCCAACTCCGTCTGAGCGACCACCAGATTACCGGACATGTTATTCACGTAGACCATTATGGCAATTTAATAACAGATATTTCCCGCGACAGCATTGATGCCATCGGCCATGGCCGCCAGTTTAAAATCCGTTTTGGCCGTGAAACTGTAGACCAAATCTCGGCTAACTTTAATGCCGTAGACGAAGGTGACTGCGTTTGCGTATTTACCAGCCAAAACTACCTGAGTATTGGCATCAACAAAGGCCATGCCTCGGAACTACTGGGTCTATACTTTGATGCCCGCGTGGATATTAGTTTTTTTCCTGTTGCCTAGGTCTTGTCTGTATTATAATTAAGGATCAGGCAACACGAATTAGCTTTAACTAAATGTAGTTAAATAATCCGATTTTGCAAGCAGCTTTTGGTGCCAACACAAAATAAAAATGGTCAGGGAGTATTAAATTCAGGAACACCCACCTGGTTTTAGAAGTACCTGTTTATAACCTTCAGAAGCGCAAATATTTATATTTGCAAAAGCTATTCCTAGTAACTCTTGGTCAGCAGAAAAATTTACCAAACCCAGTAAAATTTTATACCTGCACCAGTTAAATTTTAACTACAAGCAGTTGTAAACTTTTTGAGGAAGCCATTAACCCCAGGAGCATGGTTAACAAAAAAGTAATTAGCCAACGTATAAAGCAAAACAACTTAGAAAGGAATAACTAATACTATACCCCCTTATAAAGTTGCCAATTGCATAAACCCGAAACCCAGATATAACTGTGAATTACTTTGAATTTTATGGCCTGCAGGAAGGCTTCCTTTTGGATGAAAAGCAGGTGAAAAATAAATATGACGAACTTACCCGTCAATACCACCTAGATTCTTATGTGACCGAAAGCCCGGAGAAGCAACAGGAAATACAGGCCCTTTCTACGCAAAACACCAATGCATACCACACGCTCAGCAATCCTGATTTACGCACGCAATACATTTTGCAACATTATGGTTTGCTGGAAGAAGGCGAAAATCAGGACCTGCCTGAGGACTTCCTGAAGCAAATGAAGGAACTGAATGAGCAGATTAAGGAACTGGAATCCAGTTTTGACAAAGCCTCCTTCGAGAAAGTTAGTCAGCAAGTCATTGGGAATAGCGCCGCCTTGGAAGCCGATATTCAGCCAGTTTTTCAGCAATATCCTATATTAGAAGGATTTACCAAAGATGAGGCCCTACAGCAGGTAGAAACCTATTATTTAAAGAAAAAATACTTGTTGCGAATTCAGGAAAGTTTATCTAAGTTTGCAACCCAATCCAGTTAAGGATTGCCTGCCCAGATGGCGGAATCGGTAGACGCGTTGGTCTCAAACACCAATATCTTCACGGATGTGCCGGTTCGACCCCGGCTCTGGGTACTTCAGCGGCCTTTTCACTAAATGCAGTGAAAAGGCCGCTTTTTTATTGCAACAACAGCGTAAAAGTATTAATCATAGCCAATAACGTTTGCTTTTATGGTTATGAGGCAAGTATAACCATAATTCCATAAATCAAAACTGGAGTGCTTATAAGGAGGTTGATAAGTTAAATTATATATAGTTTTACATACCTTCTACGACCGTTGTTTATCTGTAAGATTTTTACATTTAGTAATTTATAGATAATACTTTTTTCAAGGCCCACCTTTGCTATTTCTCCAATAATAATATTGAAATCCGGCAATTGCATTTCTGTTTTATATTTTTAATTTACAAGGCATAACATTCCTGAATTTAAGGGAATCGTAGAAGTATAATTTATGGGGCTTCTAAAAAGAATATTTTTCGACTACTTGTAGGGGTGGTGTATTGAAAAGTATAACTGATTGCTTACTAGCCGCTGGTATTCCTTTGTTACTATAACAACTTCCGGCCAACAATAAAATTAAATACCCCATTCCCTCTTTTATTTTACATACATAAATTTACTGGGCTAACTTTTGGGGCTATAAAAAGTTCGAATTAAATATATTATCATTTTAATCCATTATAGCATTCGCCCTTCATCTTGTTTAGCGTAGGCTGGTTAAACCAACTAAGACATTATATAATTACAACACTTCTTAATTCCGGAATAAGCTTATGCAAATATATATTTAGATTATTCATTCCGTAAGGAGTTTACCGGATTGACAATGGCGGCTTTTACCGCCTGGAAACTGATGGTTAGAAACGCAATTAGCAAGGCTGCCAATCCTGCTATAGCAAACACCCACAGGCTGATATTAATACGGTAAGCAAAATCCCGGAGCCACTGGTGCATAACCCAACCTGCTAGCGGCCAGGCAACCAGGTTTGCAATCAGAACCAATTTAAGTAAGTCTTTGGAAAGCAGTCCCACAATTTGAGCTACCGAGGCCCCCACTACTTTACGAATACCTATTTCTTTGCGGCGCTGCTGCACCGTGAAGGTTACTAGGCCAAATAGGCCCAGGCAGGAAATAAAAATAGTAATAAAAGAAAAACCAGTAGCCAGTGTACTCACTAGCATATCACGCCGGTAAATCTGGTCGAAACTTTGGTCCAGGAAATGGTATTCAAACGGGGCTGCGGGTTCAAACTGGGTATGCATTTTCTGAAGGCTGGCAATAGCTACCTGAGCTTGATTGGGCTTGGTACGTGCATAAACCATCTGGACATCTATCGGGCGGAGGGTAATAATAACGGGCATAATGGGTTCATGCAGGGTGCTGGTATGAAAATCTTTTACCAGACCAATGATCTTTCCTTCCCGGCCCTGAAACCGAATTTTCTGGCCAATGGGCTGCTGCATACCCATTACTTTTCCGGCACTTTCATTAACCAGATAGTGCAGGCTATCGGTTGCAAAATCAGGGGAAAAATTTCGGCCCTCTTTCAGCTTGGCGCCAATTGTTGTTAGAAATTCGTGGTTAGCGTAAATCACCTGGAAAGAAACGATATCGGCTGGATTCTTACCTTCCCAATCCAGGCTTTGGGAGGTATTCCCACCGCCTAGCAAATCCTGACTGGAGAGGGCTACCTGGCTAATACCCGGCTGTTTAAGAAGTTCTGTCTCGTAAGCCTCAAAATGATTTAAGATACCTGCTCCACCCTTGAAATAAATTAGATTCTCCTGCACCAAGCCTAAATCTTTATTTTTCATGTACTGTATTTGCTGATATACCACTACTGTTGCTACAATTAGGCCTGTGGAGAGTATAAACTGAAAAATAACCAACCCTTGCCGCAGATAAGACTGCCGGGTGCCTGTATTGATTGTACCTTTTATAATTTGCCCGGAATGAAAGGAGGATAAGAAAAAAGCCGGATAGCTGCCGGATACCAAGCTGGTAAGCAAAATAATGCCAATTAAGCCTAAGATGAAAATTGGGTTACCAAAAGGTATACTTATTTGCTTCTGGGTTAACTGATTGAAAAATGGTAACACATAGATTACCACCAACAAGGCAATACTCATGGCTATAACCGCCAGAAAAAAGGATTCAATTAAAAACTGACTTATCAGGGAAGCCCGGTTGGCACCAATTACTTTCCGCACACCTACTTCTTTGGCTCGTTGCGAGGCGCGGGCAGTAGCCAGGTTCATGAAATTAATGCAAGCAATTAACAAAATAAAGGCTGCTACTACCGAGAACAAGCGCACATAAACAATCCGGCCTCCCGTTGGCCTCCCATTTTCAAATTTATCATATAAATAAAACTGTTTTAAGGGCTGCAGCATTAAAGTAGAAATAGAACCGTTGAATTTAGATTGTATAAAGTTCTTAATTTTCTTATCTACTACTTCTGCCTCCGCGGTTTCTTGGAGCAAAACAAAAGTCTGGATAGAACTGGCTCCCCAATCACTTAACCAATGATTATGCTGGAACAGCACCTCGAAAGGAAGTACATAATCAAATTGTAAAGAAGAGTTTTCCGGAACATCTTTAAATACACCCGATACCGTGAATTTATCTGTTCCATCCACCTGAATTACATTCCCTAGTGCTTGTTGCTCGTTTCCAAAATGCCTTCGTGCCAGCGATTGGGAGATAACAATAGAAGAAATATTTTGGAGAACTGTTTGGGAGTTTCCTGCCACCAAAGGAAAAGAAAACAACCGGAAAAAATTAGGATCAGCAAAATGACCTTGTTCTTTAAAACTTTTATTACCTACTTTTAAAATTCTTTCCTGAGCAAAAGATACCCGCGTGGCATCGGTTATTTCAGGAAAAGTTTCTTTCAGCGCCGGGGCCAGCAATCCCTGGGTATCGGGTCCGGTTCTCACCTCATTGTTCGAAAAATTCAAATTGTGTAATACCACGTAAAGCTTATCTATTTGCTTATGGAAGCCGTCATACCGAAGTTCATCTATCACCCAAAGCAGAATGAGTAAACTGGTGGCCAGACCTAAAGAAAGCCCTGCAATATTCAGGAAAGAATAACCTCTTTGCCGGGTTAGGTTACGGAAAGCAATTTTGAAGTAATTAAGTAACATAAGCTTATTTCAAATAATGAGCAATCTTCTTACATTCAAGGCTTTTATAAAGAACTACCATTAAACAAGGGCATAAAAAATATACCAACTATTTATATACATAGTAGTCAACAAGTTAAGATAGTTTTCTTTTTAATAACGTTCGCTTTTAGTACACCTTTCGTTCGCTTCCGGAGCAATTTACAACATTATATGGTGGAGAAATGATAGATTAATTTCCTTTTACAACCAGTTGCCTAAGCAATTCCGCAAAGCGATTTTACGGAGCAAATCAGCCGCATTAAACCAATCTTTTCCTTTTAATATTATTTATAGTTTTTCATTTTAAATGGCACCAGGAATAGGAGGCGGTTAAATATATCCTCAGGCTGATTGAAGCCACCTTAGCCCTTTAAACCATTGCCGCATTTGGGAAATCTGTTTACCATAAGCTGCAGCACCGTCTAGGAAAACTGGGTGGTTTAAATAAAGTGGCCGCCAGTACGATCCAAACGGGAAACTCTGGAACAGCTAATTAGGTGCAATGGTAAAAAAACACTTTACCTGCTATAATAAAGCGAATCAAGATTCAGCCTTGGGAGAGGCTGTAGCAGAAGTACTAAAACCAATTTCAGTATAATAAAGTACAAACCTATAGATTTTGAGCAACAAAAACGGTATTAGTTGCCGGAGGAAACGGCATTATGGGTAGTACCGTGGCTCAATACCTCACCTAAACAGGCAACCGGAATGCCCTAAAACTATGTTATCACGAAGAAACTTTATATCGAAGGCTGCCCTAACTACGGCAGCAGCCACCTTCGCTCCTGCCCTAACCTCAGCCATCGGCGCTGCGCAAAGAAGCAGTGATACAACCATACAGAACAGTCCTTTATCTGAAAAAACTTTGTTAGGCTACCGGCTTCCTGCCAAATTCGGCCTGGGAGGAGTAGCAGCCGGCAATGCTTTTCATATTAACAGCAACGAAGCAATAGAAAAGGCGATGGAAGCCGCCTGGAATGGTGGCGTTCGTTATTTCGATACTTCCCCTTTCTATGGCTACGGGTTAAGCGAACGCCGGATGGGTCTTTTTCTTTATGGCAAAAACAGGGAAGATTATATTCTTTCCACCAAAATAGGCCGTGTATTTGAGCCAGACCCTAACTTTAAGGTTAACCCTAACGACATCTGGAAAGGAAAGCTCAATGCTAAATTTAAGTACGATTACTCTGCCCAAGGTGTGCGGAAATCAGTAGAAGACAGCTTGCAACGCCTGGGCCTATCCAGTATCGACATCGTATTCATTCACGACCTGTCGCCGGATAATGGTAATATGGGAGAAAAGTGGACTGAGTACTTTGAGCAGGCCCGGAAAGGAGCCATGCCCGAATTGACGAAGATGCGGGAAGAAGGCATCATCAAGGCCTGGGGAATGGGTGTAAACCGGATTGAGCCTATATTAAAAGCGATGGAAGTGGCTGACCCTAACATTATGCTTTCTGCCACCCAATACTCCCTGATTGAGCACGAGGACGCCCTGAACCGGCTGTTCCCGGCCTGTGAGAAAAAGAATGTTACTATTGTATCGGGCGCCCCCCTCAATTCTGGCTTCCTGGCGGGTAAGGACCGCTACAACTACAGCAACAACATTCCGGAGAAACACCTGGCCAAACGCCAAAAGCTAATGGCCATTGCTACAAAGCATCAGGTAGATTTGCGCACCGCTGCCTTACAGTTTTGTGCAGCTCCTGCCATTGTCACCTCCGTTATCCCAGGAGCCAGCAGCGCACAACAGGCGGCAGCCAATGTAGCCTCCATGAAAACTGTTATTCCAAAAGCTTTCTGGCAGGAACTGAAAAAAGAAAAACTAATAGCAAACAATGCTCCTGAACCCAAAATAGCTTAATGCCTGCTCAAGAACAATCCTTGTTATCATCCAGAAAGCTGTTCAAACTTCATTGGACGGCTCCATTTCAAAAAAGCACAGAATGCGTATGAATTTCAGTATGAAAAGGAAATATAGTTTATCCTTTTTAGTTATAGCAATAATCCTGGCTTTAAGCGTAACCGGTTGCTATATAAATAACCAAATTGGTAAATTAAACTCCGGTGACGAGCGCAAAAAAGAATATGCCAAACTCTCCTATTATTCGCCCGGGAAAGATGAGTTTGTAAGCCCTAAAGAAATAGTTTCTTTTCCTGAAAAAACAACTGGCGGTAATCCTGGGTTTGGGAGGTTCTTTAAAAAATCGCCTAATGCCCCGAAATTCGAACTACCGAAACAGGTACTCACAAAAAAGGATTTTCCGGAGGTACCTTCTGCTTATGCTGCTTATTGGTTAGGACATTCTACCGCTATTATTGAGCTGGATGGATATCGTATTTTAATTGATCCGATATTCGAAAATGCAGGCCCCTTACCTATAATTGCCAGAAGAATGAGCCCATCCCCTTTGCGGCGGGAAGAACTCCCGGATATTGATATTGTCATAATTACCCATGATCACTATGACCATCTGGAAGCGGAAACCATTAAATTTTTGGCGGATAAGAACATACAGTTCATCGCACCATTAGCGGTAGGAGCTAGATTAAAAAGCTGGGGTGTTCCCCAAAATAAAGTTACAGAGCTTGGCTGGCACCAATCTGTAACCCACGGCCCAATACAAATAACCGCTTGCCCAACGGTACATTATTCGGGAAGAAGTTATAACGACAAAAATAAAACGTTGTGGGCCTCCTATGTTATTAAAGGAGAAAAGAAGAATCTTTATTGGAGTGGCGATACGGGGTATGACGACCATTTTAAGGAAATAGGCAGGAAGTACGGCCCATTTGACCTGGCTTTTATGGAGATAGATGCCTGGAACAATGGATGGCCAAATACGCACCTTTTCCCAGAACAGGCCATTAAAGCTACCCAGGAAATTGGTGCAAAGCTCCTATTCCCTATTCACTACTCGACCTTTGACCTAGCGTTACATCCTTGGGATGAATCCATTAACATGGTGGCCGATTTGGCCTCACAAAATAACATAGAAATTGTAACCCCCATTATGGGGGAGAAAGTGATACCGGGAATAACGCCAACAACGAAATGGTGGATAGCAAGATAAATACAGCAGAAGAATGAAAGTTAATTGTAGTTGCCAAGTTTTCTAAAACTAGGATAAGGGAACTGGCAAACTTGTAATGGGAAACAGCTATTCAAAGAATCAAAACTGCCTTGCGGTTAGTTACAGGCATTTTGGTGTCGCTGCTATGAATGAAAAGGAAGATAGCTAATCGAAACAGGAAATTCAAATACTTATTTGATAGAAACTAGCTTTTTTTACATTAAAAGGTATTCATTGTCATCCTAAAACAGAATAATATTTTCCAAATCTTCTACAAAAAAGTCCGATATAAGTCCGTCAGAGGGTACACTTAAACATATAAAGAAGCCTTGTAAATCAAATTTTTACAAGGCTTTTTGCTTTTCAGGGGACACCTGAGGGGATGATTCTATTTCTTTTTAAAATGTGTTTTTTTATTTCTCCTTCAGATTCTTCATTTTCTATAAAGTCGAAACTCTCATTATCAGATTTAAACTATAAATTCTCAGCTGCGGGGCTAATCTTAAAAATTCTTCACCCTTGCTCATTTGTGGTTCGATACACGAGGTATCGTTCAGAAAGTATTATCCCTCTTTTCCCAACTAATTGGTATGAGCAGTCTAACACTACTGCAATTTGGTTTGCGAACATTTCGAATCGCTTAAAATGTAAAGCTTTGAGCGAGGTAAGCAAATTATATAAATAACAAAGTTCTTTAACTAATCATATTGATTGGCTTTTGTAAGAATAAGCTGCTAAGCTTTATTAAGATTATGTAGTTTTATTATTGGATGAACTTTCTGAAAGTCCTTTTTCTGATTTAACTAATAAATCAAATAAACTCCTGAATCTATCAATCTCGTTCTCAAAACCAGTTAAAAAGCCTATCAAATAAGCAATAATACCCGCTAATAAAGTATTAGTATCCTTATTCATCCAATCATCCTTTTCTGGATCTAATTCCACTTGCACCCAGTATAATTTTGCTAAACTCTTAATTTTCTCTTCCCTTTTATTAATATCTAGTCTATGAGCAATATCATTCCTTAATGAGTTAAAACTTTCTATGATTTTCCAAACAGAATTATTTTCCTCCTTAATGGACATTGATTTAGCATTTTGGATTTTTTGATAAAAGGAAAGCCTTGCATTTTCTAAAAATCCTCCATGATGGACAAAGTTTTCAAGAATATAATTGAGTCTTTCCTCCAAAATAAGATGTCCCTTAAGTATAATCAAAGCCTCCTTATCAATATCTTCTAGATATACTTTTAATAGTTCTTCTCCTCAATTTTTATTTGACTTGTTTTCCATTGTTCATTGGGAACTTAGGTAACGAAGATGATAAATTGGGTATAAAAGCTAGTATGTTTTAATTAGTCAAGTTTACAATCCTAATTTAGTAAAACCATAGGTTTCACGAATATTAGAGTCTTACTTTTTGCTACCAACTATCTGAGGGTGAAAAACCTGCTATCCAAACCTCAGACTACAGAAGTAAATAATTTTACTTCTAAGCTACATCAGATACAATAATTCCTTCTACTCCCGCGCAGTCTAACCAGACAAAACGGCAACCCTGATTATTATTGTAAAAAGAAATAGTATGTTAATTTAGGCTTAATACCCCCTTAACATTGCCACCCTAGCTTTGCGAGCATAAAAACAGGTTTAATCGATTTAATAACATCTCTTACCTAAACTAATGCTTACCGGTACATTTCAAAACAGCGCCACTTTGTACTGTTAAAAGCATTCGGGCTTTACTATGAATTAACCCATTCTATCCTTTTAAAAACCACCACACCCGACCTGGTGGAAATGTTAAAAGAAAAATTAACCTGATTTTATTAAAACAAATACTCATTTATCCAACAAAATCATTTAACCAACAAAAAATGAAACAATTATTTACTGGATGTATTATGTTGCTTGCGCTCTTAATTACTTCCTGGTTGCCTTTATACGGACAAGGTAACGAAGCAACAATTATTGGAAAAGTGACCGAATTTAAAGCTGGCCCGATCATAGGTGCTACGGTTTTGGTTAGAAATGAATCAACCGGATTTCAGGCTGGCACTGCAACTGACGTTAATGGCGATTACATTATTAAACAGTTACCTTTAGGATCGCCTTATTCTATTACCGTTTCCTATATAGGCTATGCAACACAAAAGAAAACCGGTTATGCCCTAAATCAGGGCGACCTGCTGAGAGTAAATTTCGAAATTGTAAGCAGCGGCACCGAACTGCAAGCTGTTGAAATTACGGGCAATACCCTGAAGAACAGTGTTCCAAATTTAGGAGCCTCTACCCCCGTTACCGCTAAGGATATTGCCAAATTACCGGTAAATGGCCGAAATTTCACCTCCCTGATAGACCTTTCACCGCTGAGTAACGGCACGAGCCTGGGTGGCCAGCTTGCTTCCTCTACTAACTTTACTGTGGATGGTATGACCTCGCGCGGCACTATTGCTGGCGGTGGTACCTCAAGCGCTTACTCTATTTCCATGGAAGCGATTCGTGAATTTAAAGTAGTAACCAATGAATATGATGTAACAATGGGTCGCAGTGGCGGCGGTACCATTAGCACCGTTACTAAATCTGGCACGAACACGCTATCGGGAAGCGCCTTTAATTTCACGCGTACCGATTGGCTTTCAAGCCCTTATGATTTAAGAGGAAACAAAAGACTGCAGGATTTCTCCACTAACCAATATGGTTTTTCATTAGGTGGACCTATTATTAAAGATAAAGCCCATTTCTTCGTAGCCTGGGATCATCAAGCTGACTCCCGGCCGGTTTATATAGGCAATATTCAATCGCCTGCAGATGAAGCTGCCAACCGGGTAACGCAAGAAACGCTGGATAATTTCCTGGATATTGCCCGGGCAAAATACGGTGTTTCGAATAATCCACAGTTCGGTCAATTCGGCAAAAAGAAAGGAACCGACGCCTTTTTTGCAAAAATTGACTGGCAGTTAAACTCCAAGAATCTATTGACGGTACGGAACAACCTGGTTCGCGAAAACGATATGTTATCGGAAGGCGACAACTCGGGTATTAATGCCCTGGAATCGTACATCGACCGGAAGAAATTTGATAACAGTTTAATGATGTCATTACGGACTATCCTGAACCCTAAAATAACAAATGAACTAAAGGTACAGCATTTCCACCAATACGAAGCTGTTATTCCAAGCCCGGAACTTCCCGCTGCCGGTATTCCGCGTGCAATTATTGAAAACGTAGAATCGGTTTCAGGCTCAAATACTTACTTTAATTCTATTCAGATAGGTGGCCAACGTTTTTCTCCGGAATGGTTTAAGGGCGACGTATTACAGTTGGTAAACAATGTATACTACAATACTGGTAAATTCAATTTTACTTTTGGTTTAGATATGATGTATAACCGGATGCATTCGCTTTACGGCAGTGAAATGAACGGCCGTTTCTTCTTCACCGGTTTAGAAAACTTTAATAACCAGACACCCTACCGTTACGCCAGAGAGATTAACCTACTGGAAGACCCAAGCAATGTAGTAAATTCTTTAAGTTCAGGCATATATGGCCAAATGGACACCAAACTAGCGCGTGGTCTGGAAATGACTGCTGGTTTGCGGCTTGATGACACCCGTTACCTGAACAAAGCTAATTTCAGCCAGGTGGTTTTCGATGAGTTGGGTATCCGTACCGATAATGTAATTAAAACTACCCAGCTGCAACCACGCGTACAGTTTACCTGGGACGTGAGAGAAGAACGTAAAAATATCATTCGTTTCGGAGGTGGTGTATTTGGTTCTGCCTTAAACCCTTACTCCATGATCAACAACATGTTGTTTGACGGCACCCGGGTGGCTTCCGTTGAATTACAAGGAGCTTTGGTACCATCGCCAAATTTCCCTGGCTACCGCGAAAACCCAGCCACTGCACCTGGTGCCGAGTTATTTAACAATCCGGGTGTTGAAAGATTATTAACCATTAATACCAACCACAAAGACGCCAAGGTACCGGTTGTTTATAAAACAAACTTTTCCCTTAACCACTTTTTCAACGACAACCTGCGGGTAGGCGTAAGCGGGTTTGCAGCCTGGGCTCGTAATAACTATATGTACGTTGACCGCAATATGGTGGAAGATCCTTATTTCACAATTGAAGAAGAAGCAAATCGCGGTGTTTATGTACCGGCTTCAACCATTAACACCAGAAACGGAGCTACCAACTGGCTGAACAGCCGCAAAACGAATCAGGTAGGACGAGTGCTGGAGTTAAACAGTGAAGGTAGAAAAAACCAATATGCCATAGTAATAGATGGTACCTACCGGTATTTCAGAGACGGGCAAATTACAGCTTCTTATACCTGGAACGACTCCAGAGACAATACTTCTTATAATGGAAACGTAGCCAATACTGCCACTTTAGCTTTAATGGTAAAAGATGACCCAAGAGACCTGACTAAGATGAGTTATGCAGATAACCATTTCCGTAACAAGGTGGTAGTCTATGGTACAGCGCCAAGCTTTTGGGGCACCACAATCGGGTTACGCTATTCAGGTATTGGTGGAACGCGCTATTCTATGGCAGTAGGCGGCAACATGAATGGTGATTTTGTTAACTCTAATGACTTGGCTTACATCTATGATCCTAACGATCCTTCAGTACCAGAATACCTGCGTACTGGCATCCAGACCATTCTTGACAATCCAAATGCTGAGCAAAGCATTAAAGATTATATCAACCGTAACATGGGTCAAATTGCCGAGCGTAATGGCGGTATAAATGAGTTCTACGGAGCATTTGACCTTAGAATTGCTAAACGCATCAAAATGGTTCGTAATCATGGTCTAGAACTTTCAGTTGATGCTTTCAACGTAGGAAACCTGCTGAACAAGAACTGGGGTGTTGGCCACAATCTTGGCAAGCAAAACCTGTATACCATCAGAAGCTTTAATCCTACTGCTGAACAATTCATTTACAACGTGAACAGATCGGCTGGGGTATCTGGCTTAAACGGAAACCCTTACCAGATACAGATAGGAGCCCGTTATTCTTTCTAATTTGTTTTATTTAAAGGAAGAGCCTCCATCCAGAGGCTCTTCCTTTTTTATTTTCAGCTGGATGTAGCGTTGTTAAAGCTGTTGATTCAAATAGCCCGAAAGAGAAACTTAACTTTTTAGCCTGGTGAATAACGACAGAAATAATCCAAAGCATTAACTCTTTATGTTTCCCCTGGCATTGTACTTACAAAACACAAAATTCAAATCTTTAAAAGCCTTGCTTAACCTCCGATTTAATTTACAGCTTGCATTACCTTACCTACTAATTGGCATTATCATTTCTTTCCTTTGTGGTTTTACCGGAATGGCCTCAGCGCAATCTATACGGGGCAGAATACTGGATGCCGATACGAAAGCTCCTCTCCCTAGTGTAACCGTTGTTCTGTTACATACAACTTTGGGCACAGTAAGTAATCAGGAAGGATACTTTGAGATTTATACAAAAACGCCTGGTAACTATAAAATACGAATTACCCGGGTTGGTTATGAGCCACTTGATTTAAATACCACTACTGATCAAACCTTAATGGAGGTAGCATTAAAACCTACCTTTTTGCAACTAAACAAAGCAGTAGTTATTACGGCCCAGCGGTATGAAACAAATCAGTTTAACCGGCCGGAAGCAATATCTGTAATCACCCAAAAAGAGCTGGACCAAAGGGCTCCCCGTTCCACACCCGAAGCCCTGATGGGCACCACAGGTGTATGGATGCAAAAAACTAATCATGGCGGTGGCTCTCCTTTCATCCGGGGACTTACCGGCCAGCAGACTTTACTCTTAATTGATGGTATCCGGTTAAACAATGCCACCTTTCGTTCCGGACCCAACCAATATTTGAACACCATTGATCCACAAAATATAAGCCAAATAGAGATTCTGCGGGGATCAGGATCTGTACAGTACGGCAGCGATGCGATGGGAGGCGTAGCACAAATCCTTACCAAAAATCCTGTATTTACCGATAGCCTGAGCGTAAATGGCAGTGTATACGGCAAGTATATGAGTGCCGGCATGGAAAAAAGTGGCCGGGCAGAAGTTAGCGTGAGTAATACCAAAGTGGCCTTTTTAGGAGGATTAGCTTACCGGAGCTTTGGCGATTTAGTAGCCGGAGGTGATTTAGGCGTTCAGAAACCAACCGGCTACGATCAGATTTCCGGAGACTTGAAAGCCAAAATCCGCTTGAGCGAACGTTACTTATTTACAGCGGCCTGGCAAAAATTAGAGCAGAAGCAGGTGCCGGTATTTCATAAAGTACAGTTAGAAAACTTTGCTTATAATTACTTCGATCCGCAACGGCGGCAACTAACTTATGCTCGCTTGGAAGCTTTCCACAATAACCCATGGTTCAGGAAGGTAACATTAACGGGTTCCCTGCAGCAAACTTTAGAAGGCAGAAAAAGTCAGAAGAATGATTCTCCTATTTTAGTAAGTGAGCTGGATAAAGTAAATACCTGGGGAGCCGTCATGGCTATAGATTCGGAACCAACATCCTATTGGAAAGCCCATTCCGGAATAGAGTATTATTACGATCAGGTAAACAGTACCCGGGAAGATATAAACCTGAAAACAGATACTCGAATGGCCAAACGTGGTCTTTACCCGAATGGCTCTACTGCTTCTAACCTGGCTTTATTCTCTTTACATACCCTGGAGTTAGATAAGTTTGTTTTATCGGCGGGAGGCCGCTTTAATGCTTTCGACATTACGGTAAAGGAAAAGGAATTAGGAGCTTCCACTATCCGGCCCTCTGCCCTGGTAGGTAGTTTCTCCGCTTTATACAAATTGCATCCCCATCATCATCTGGTAAGTTCGGTTAATACCTCCTTTCGGGCCCCCAACATTGATGATTTAGGTACTTTAGGTATTGTTGATTTTCGGTACGAAGTACCAAATACAAGCCTGAAGCCCGAAAAAGCTTTGAATATGGAGCTAGGCTGGAAAGCCAGGACCAAGAGATTTTCCAGCCAGGTAGCTTTCTTCCGGAGCAATCTCTCCAATATTATAGGTCGGGTACGGTCTGGTAACGATTCCATTCAGGGCTACCAGGTTTATTTAAAAGAAAATGTAGCGGAGGCTTACTTAAAGGGGCTGGAAGCAGATGCTGAATGGCAGTTAGCTCCCACCCTGGCTGCTTATGGAAACTTAGTTTACACGTACGGCCAAAACATTACGGCTCAGGAGCCTTTACGTCGCATTCCACCCTTACATGGAAAATTGGGATTATCCTATCGGGCACGGCAAGGAATATGGATACAACCGCAATATATGTTTGCGGCCAAACAAAGCCGCTTAGCCCAGGGCGATATAGATGATAATCGCATTGCCAATACAGGTACCCCAGCCTGGTCATTGCTAAACTTAAATGCTGGTTATAGCTATCGGTGGTTCTCGGTAAGCATGGAACTTCATAACATCAGGAATAAAGCCTACCGTACCCACGGCTCAGGAGTAGATGGCTATGGCCGGAGTTTCTGGCTAGCTACCCAAATTAGGTTTTAATAGACTTTTCACCCGGCGTAAATTAAGTTATTGTTAAATATAATTCAAACCCCATACTGATTAGAAAGGATAATTTACCTTCACCTGTCAGTATTTTAAATCAATAAATATGAAATTTTGCTTTAGAGCTCTTGCTTTTAGTGTTGCGGTTGGGAGCGCCTTTCAGGCGGTTGCGCAGACGCCAACCAATAACCCCAAAGCCCAACAGATTTTATTGTCTAATGGGTGGTCGCTTAGCCCGGCCGGCCGCTCCCTGCCTTTAGGAGATTTGCCTTTAAATATTCAGCTAGCACCTTCTAAGAAATTGCTGGCCGTTACCAATAATGGGCAAAGCACCCAAAGCATCCAACTTATCGACCCGCTTTCCGAAAAATTGCTGGATGAAAAAGTAATTGCTAAATCCTGGTACGGATTGAAGTTTAGTGGGGATAGCAAAACCTTATACGCCTCCGGCGGAAACGACAATATTATTCTGGCTTACCACATTGCCAATAATAAATTTAGCACAACCGATACCTTACGATTAGGTAAGGGCTGGCCCAAAGAAAAAATTGGCCCAACTGGTATCGAATTAGATAATGCCGGCAACCGGTTATTTGTGGTTACAAAAGAAAATAATTCGTTGTATGTACTCAATCTTAAAACTAAGGCAATACTATCTAAAGTTGATTTAGGCCATGAAGCATATAGCTGCTTGCTTTCAGCGGATAAAAAAACGTTATATATAACTTTATGGGGCGGTGACAAAGTAGCTATATATGATATTGCTACCAAGAAAATTACCGGCGAAATAGCGACTGAAAGCCATCCGAATGAATTAATTCAAACCAAAAACGGCAGGTATTTATTTGTAGCCAATGCCAACGATAATTCCGTTTCGGTAATAGACACTAAGGCTAACAAAGTAATAGAAACCATTTCGGCAGCTCTCTACCCCACCAAATTAACCGGTTCTACCACCAATGCCCTTACCCTATCGCCGGATGAGAAAACCTTGTACATTGCCAATGCTGATAATAATTGCCTGGCAGTTTTTAATGTTGCGGTGCCGGGTAAAAGTTCATCCCTAGGTTTTATTCCGACGGGCTGGTACCCAACAAACGTAAAAACAATAGGTAAAAAAATATTGGTAGCTAACGGTAAAGGTTTTTCTTCGCTGGCCAATCCAGCCGGGCCGCAGCCGGTAAAAGCTACTGATAACAGCGGTTCGCATACAGGTGTAACCGAAAAAAAAGAAGTACAATATATTGGCGGTCTTTTTAAAGGTACGTTGTCCTTCATCGATCAACCCAACGAAGCAGCATTGAAAGCTTATTCGAAGCAGGTATATGCCAACAGCCCCTTTACAAAAGAAATGGAAACACAGGCCAAAGGTGAACCGGGGAATCCCGTACCTACCCGTTTAGGAGAAAAATCGCCCATTAAATATATATTTTATGTAGTAAAAGAAAACCGTACCTACGACCAGGTACTGGGCGATATGAAAGAAGGTAATGGCGATCCCTCTTTGTGTATTTTCCCGGAAAAAGTAACGCCTAACCACCATGCCCTGGCCCGCGAATTTGTGTTACTGGATAATTTTTACGTAGATGCCGAGGTAAGTGCAGACGGTCATAACTGGAGCATGGCTGCCTACGCCACAGATTACACTGAAAAAACCTGGCCTACCAGCTATGGGGGACGCGGCGGTACGTACGACTACGAAGGTACCCGGAAAATAGCCTACCCCAAAAATGGTTACATCTGGGATTACTGTAAGCGTGGTGGTATTAGTTACCGCAGTTACGGCGAATTTGCAGAAAATGGCAAAGCTACTCTTAAATCACTCGAAGGTCATATCAGCAAAAAATCACCTGGGTTTAATATGGATATCCAAGATATAGAACGCGTTCGTATTTGGAAACAAGACTTTGATTCCTTACTTGCTTTAAATGCCGTTCCACAGTTTAGCACCATCCGGTTGGGCAACGATCACACCAGCGGTCAAAGAAGAGGAAAATATACCCCTACTGCCGCCATGGCCGACAACGACCTGGCTTTAGGTCAATTAGTTGCCCACCTTTCTCAAAGTAAAATTTGGGCGCAAACGGCTATTTTCGTGCTGGAAGATGATGCCCAAAACGGCCCTGATCATATTGATGCGCACCGGTCGCCGGCTTTTGTAATTAGCCCGTATACCAAACGGAACTCCGTTAATCATACCATGTACTCTACCTCCGGCATGCTTCGTACCATGGAGTTGATTTTGGGATTACCTCCTATGAGCCAGTACGATGCTGCCGCGTTACCATTATTTGATATTTTTACTGCCCAGCCAAATTTAACTCCTTACCAGGTAAAAGTGGCTCAGGTAAGTCTAGAAGAACGTAACATTGCCTGGAACAAAAGCGCCGAGCGCTCAGAACATTGGAATTTTGCGAAAGAAGATGCGGCTCCTGATCTTGACCTAAACGAAGTAGTTTGGAAATCAGTGAAGGGAGAAGACTCCATAATGCCGGCTCCTAGACGTAGTGGTTTTGTGAAATTAGAGCAGAAGAAAGAAGATGATGATGATTAAAGCACCTTCCTAATTTTTATTTAATGGGCTTTAGGGGTGTATACTGTAATTGGTTTTAAAGTTCAGGTGTTAAATATTAGACCTATTAACTGCAAACAAATTAAGGAACATTAACCCTTTTCTATTACTCAACTTATTATAAGGACACAACACTATTCCCAAAAAATACATAGTTAATAGAAACAAAAAGACCTGGTGTTACCAGGTCTTTTTGTTTCTATTAACTATTTCGTCAAATTATATACAATATTTCCTATCTTCTCGAGGGTTAAGAAGATATTTATAAACTTTTAATGAGGTTTGAACAAGCCAAAGTTGTAAAAGCTCATACCTCACATTGAATTACTAGTTAACTGATTTCGCACATAACAATCCAATCTAAAAAAGAAGGCAACCTTAATATTTCTAGTACCTTCAGCAATTAGTACTCCTCCAAAGGCTAGCTAAGGCAGGTCTATTAATTAAAGCTGTATAAATTAGAGGTTTTTCCTGATCATCATAAAAGCATACATTCTTTTTAGATCACCTGGGAAAAGATCAGCATGAACTTTCAAAAGTACTCAAGCGGACTTTTATATAGGTTAAAAAAGTCCTCTTTTTTATTTTCATTACTTTTTTAATGTGTAAATTACATAAAATATTTGCACCTTAGGTTTGCTTTTAGCCATTATTGCATGCCTAACTGGTTAATGGCTTATGCATTCAGGCGGTTAAATAAGACTACATACAGCTAAACAATAGCAGTTATTAATTCACATAATTAAAAACATTACTAAAATCTTCTTGGAAATAGACTTTACAACGCTGATCGAGATAGTGGGAACTTTTGTATTTGCTATCAGTGGAATTCGGTCAGCATCAGGTAAACAAATTGATTGGTTTGGCGCTTATTTAATAGGTTTGGTGACAGCTATAGGAGGCGGAACTACCAGAGATTTGTTATTAGACGTAAAGCCATTCTGGATGCTGGATAGTAAATATCTTTTAACAACCGGAGCTGCTTTGCTAGCCACTCTGATCTTTAAAAACAAAGTAATAACTTGGGGTAAAACTTTGTTTTTATTTGATTCTATTGGCCTTGGGTTATTTACAATAGCTGGCATTACTAAAAGTATGGCGGCGGGTTGGTCGTTTTGGGTCTGTATTGCAATGGGCACCATTACAGGTTCAATCGGAGGAGTAATTAGAGATGTTTTATTAAATCGAGTGCCCTTGCTTTTACGAAAAGATATTTACGCCCTAGCCTGTGTAGCCGGAGGAGTGGTTTATTTTATATGTTATCATTTTCACCTGCCGGCAAGTTTAAGGGAAATGATTGCAGCCTTAACTATAATAGTAATTAGAATTATAGCCTTAAAATTTCATATCCATCTACCCGTATTGCCTTCAGCCCCTTCTCAATCTGGTGATGCTAGAAATAAAGAATAATAAACATTGTAAATACTTAATCCAAAGTTAGCTCGGCCTATAGGACTGTATCAGCAATTGCTTTACAACCTAAAGTGGGCTTAACCATCTAAAATAATTTCAGCAAAATCTTTTATAAATTGAAGAAAAGAGCCCAAAGATTTCTTAGCAGCAACAAACTGCTTTCTCTTCGGAAATATTTTATTTCTTTTTAATCTTAATTTTATCCCTGAAAAAACTGTAACAACTTCAATTTAGTGAAACCATTAAAACTATCATGATCGGGAAATAAAGGCCTTATGTTTTAAACTATACTACATAGTTGTTCAAATTTTTGAAAATATTTAAACTTTTTATTTAAATTTACATAACTTATTACTTCTCTAACCGTACATATCTTCCAAAGAATTTCTTAATAAAAGTTAAGCTTTAGAAAATGCTGTAAGTTAATCTATAAAGTGCTTCTGAATTTAGTAAACTAGTTATTCCTTTTAGCTATAAAAGCTTAAAAAGATTTTAAAAACCAGTAAATAATTGTGAAGTAAAATTGAACTTTATTTATGATAGTGTAAATTTTATGGCTAATTAATTTATATCCACTATTACCAGATTAGTATTAATTTATTCTTTATATTATTCTTATTTTACAAGTACCATTAAAAATGCTATCTTAAAATACACCTCACCAAAAATCTAATAAATAACTCATTACTTCACGTAGCTATTTTATGCCGTATTAGCGCAGCTTCGAAATTCTTAGAATTTTAATAACATCCCTGAATATAAAATCCAATTGCCGGGACGTACTATAGATCAAATAAGTTTAACATTATGAAACTTATTTATCAGCTAATTTTGTATTAAAAAAATATTTGTTTTTAATAAAATGAAATGAAGTTGAAAATTAAGGATATATAATATAATATATTGGTTATTCTTTTAAAAAAAATTTAGTTCTGTATTGTCTTTTTTATTAATATTGTATTGGGGTTTACAAGCCTTTATTTTTTATACAAGTAATTATAACTGTACCTATTACAAACTTATATATTTCAGTTTTAAATACTAAAAACATACGAATAACAAAACAAATTAATGAAAATCCGAATTATTTACTTCTTCATTTTAGTATTTTTATCTTCTTGCTCAAAAAGGAATTTAACCTATCTGAGTAACCTTCAAGACAATGAGAAAATCCAGGTTACAAATGCCATTGAACCCAAAATTCAGTCGGGCGATTTACTAGCAATAACAATTACCAGTTTAAGTCCTGAGTCAAATGCCATCTTCAATACGGGTGTTATTCCAACAGGTGGCGCTGATGGTAAATCTGAAAGTTCTTCTTCCTCAAAAGCAAAAGATGGTTACTTGGTAGACAAATTTGGCATGGTTACCTTTCCTCTTATTGGGCAAGTAAAGTTAGCCGGCTTAACTAAAGAAACTGCGGCAAAGCAACTAACAGATTTACTAACAAAATACGCAAAGGAGCCAATTGTAGATATTCGTTTTTTAAATTTCAAAATAACAGTTTTGGGTGAGGTTACCCGCCCTTCTACGTTTAATGCTCCTACCGAAAAAATAAACATTTTTGAGGCCTTAGGACAGGCTGGGGACATGACAACTTATGGTAAAAGAGAAAATGTTCTTATTATAAGAGAACAGGAAGGCCTAAGAACAACTCACAGATTAAATCTTTTAGATAAAAAAGTATTTAACTCTCCTTATTTTTATTTACAGCAAAATGATATTGTTTATGTAGAGGCTGACCAGGCTAAAGCATCTATGGCCAGTACAACCAGAGCAAACATTCAATTTGCCGTTACCATTGGTACTGCCCTAGTATCAATTGCAGGACTTTTACTTTCACAGTTATTATAATTTAAATGGGTATGAGCGATAAAGATTTATTTTCATTTGGTTCTGAGAAGAGCAGAACTAAAGATTTTAAAGAAATACTAGATAAATATCTCCGTTATTGGTATCTATTTTTGATTGGAGGAATTCTAGGATTAGGAGCAGCCTATTTCTATTTACATTATTATGCCGTTCCACTTTATACGGTAAATAGTAAACTTCTTATTAAAGACGATAAAGCTGGATCAGATTTATCAAATATAGAAGAAATGATTGGCAAAGGAGACATGACCCGGGCCAAAAACATTGATAACGAAATTGAAGTGTTCCGGTCTAAGCGGTTAATGGAAAGAGTAGTAAGTGAACTCTCATTATATACCACCTTCTTTGTAGAAGAGCCATTGAAAAAAGTAGAAATCTTTGGTAAGGATGTTCCCATAAAAGTTATTGTAAACAATTTCGATTCTACTGCTTATGGAAAAGAGGTAGTTATTAATTTTAAGCCTGATAATACTTTTACACTGGGAGAACCAGAAGAAAAATTTACGTTCAGTAAATTGGGCAGTTTATTCGGATCTAAACCAGAAAAGGAAACTGAAGATGAAGCAGCTGTAACCACCCATAAACTTGGACAGCAAGTGCATATGCCTTACGGTAAATTTACAGTAGTGGCAGGTTCAGGTATTGCTAACACCGATGTTCTGGATGGCAAAAGGATTATTGTTCGGTTTGAGAACATTAAGAACGTAGCCAAACATTATAACATGGCGCTGCAAATTGCTCCTATCAGTAAAAGTGCCAGTGTTTTAAACATTAGTTTAACCGATCCTCTACCGGATAAAGCAAAAATTATTATAAACAAAATTGTAGAAGTTTATAATATTGAAGCAATTGAAGACAAAAAGTTGATCACTTCCAACACTGTCGACTTTTTAGATGAGCGTTTAAAATTCTTATCTTCTGAGTTAACAGATGTGGAGAAGAATGTACAGCAATACAAAAGCCAAAACGAGTTAACAGATGTTAGTACACAGGCTTCTGATTTTGTTAGTCAGGCCAGTGATTACAACAAACAACTTTCTGAATGGGCTACCCAGATTGAAATTCTGGAGTCGATGGAAGGCTATATAAGAAACACGCGTAACCAATATAGAATGGTACCTAGTACCCTGAATATTGAAGAACCAACACTAGCTATTTTAGTAACAAAATTTAATGAGCTACAACTTGATCGGGAACGTGTTTTACGTACGGCCTCTGCCGACAACCCGGTGGTATTAAATATAAATGAACAGCTGGAAAATTTACGGAGTAACATTATCGAAACCCTGAGTAATGTTAAAAAAGGCCTTGTTATTACCAGCAACAATTTAAGAGCAAACTCTGGTCAATATAAATCTAAAATCAGAAGAGTACCTTTAATGGAACGTCAATTAACTGAAATTAATCGGACAGCCTCTATTAAACAAAACCTGTACTTATATTTATTACAAAAACGCGAAGAAACCGCATTATCTTTAGCAGCAACCGCTAATAACTCCCGGGTAATAGATCCTGCCATGGGTGGTGAATTCCCTGTATCTCCTAACACCTCAACTATCTATTTGATGAGTTTACTGTTAGGCATCAGCATTCCATTTGCCACTATATTCTTCAAAGAGTTATTAAATAATAAAGTTCAGACCAAACAAGATGTATTAGCTGCAACCCATACACCATTCTTAGGTGAACTTGCTCATAATAGTAATAAAGAGGAGCTTATTGTTGTAGCTAAAGGAAACCGTACGCCAAGTGCCGAAATGTTCCGTCATATCCGTGCTAAACTGCAATTTGCTGCTATAGATAAAGAAAATAAAGTTATCTTAATTACTTCCAGTATGAGTGGTGAAGGAAAAACTTTCTTTGGACTTAACTTAGCTACCAGCTTACTCCTTACTGGTAAAAAGGTACTCATAATGGACCTTGACCTTCGCAGACCTAGATTATCCGAGGAACTAGGATTAGCCGATGGATTAGGAACAAGTAATTATATAGTTTCAAATGATGTTCCTATTCATGAAATCATCAGATCAACACCAGTTGTACCAAACCTTTGTGTCATTAGCTCTGGTCCGGTTCCTCCAGATCCTTCTGAAATGATGATGGCTCCTAAACTAGCCAGTTTAATCACAGAGTTGAAAGAAAGTTTTGACTATATTATTATTGATACTGCTCCAATTGGTTTAGTGGCTGATGCATTAAGTTTAAGCCCATTAGTTGATTCGACCTTGTATATAATGCGTAGCAACTATACTTTCAAGAAACAAATTGAAATCATAGATGGCTTATACCAAAGTAAAACATTACGCCGTCCAATGGTTGTATTGAACGATGTAAATATTGAAAGATCAGGCTATGGCTATGGTTACGGTTATGGCTATGGTTATGGTAACGTTAAAGAAAAGAAAGAAAAGAAACCAGTAGCTTAAGGAGTATTTAGCTTCTTCCTTTTCATGCTCCTTAAGAGAATTGGTTAAATATGATCTATTTTCTTAAGGAGTATTTATTTCTGCCAGATAGTTTTTCAACAAGCCGTAAAAGGTAATTTTTAAGTAAATTTATACTTACAATTTGTTATTTACAGCTAATTGAAAAGTGCCTGACCAGATTTTTTAAATTATTTAGCTTAAGATAACATTTAGCCAAAAAAGCCTATTTAAGTCAATGTCCGAAATGGATAAAAACTGATGTAAAATAGCATGATTATAAGTAATGAAAACCCTTACAAAAAGTATAAATATTAATTGGAACAATACCAAAATCAATGAGTGGAGTAAATTAATATTTATAACTGGATCAGGGCAATTATTAGTTCAAGCTGTAGGTTTCATATGCGGCATTTTAATTATCCGACTTTTACCCACCCAAGAATACGCGTTATATACCATTGCTAATACCATGCTTGGCACTATGACTATGTTAGCTGATAGTGGTATCTCAAATGGTATAATGGCTGAGGGTGGTAAGGTTTGGCAGGATAAAAAGAAATTAGGGGTTGTATTGGCAACCGGACTTAGTCTGCGGAAAAGATTTGGAATTTATACCTTACTAGTAACCGTTCCGGTTTTAGCCTATTTGTTATTAGATCATGGAGCCAGTTGGCTTACCACTGGATTAATTATTTTAGCTTTAATTCCGGCTTTTTTTGCAGCATTATCCGATTCTTTCCTGGAAATGGCTCCAAAGCTTCACCAGGATATAAGGCCCCTACAAAAGAATGGGGTCGAAGTTAGTTTGGGAAGATTAGCTTTAAGTGCTTTATTCTTATTTATTTTTCCTTTTACATTTTTAGCTTTAATAGCTAATAGCCTTCCCAGGATATATGGCAATTATAAGCTTGGTAAGATATCAGCCCGTTTTGCCAGCAAAGAGGAAAAACCAGACCCAGTGGTAGAACAACAAGTTATTAGAGCTGTAAAACGCACTATGCCTGTTATTATTTACCATTGTATTTCTGGTCAGATAGCTATTTGGTTAATATCTTTTTTAGGTACCACAAACAGTATTTCTGAATTAGGAGCTTTAGGAAGATTATCAATGGTTTTTAATTTATTTGCCATATTATTTTCCACGATTGTAGTTCCTCGTTTTTCCAGAATGAATGGTTCTAAAAAGGCTTTATTAAGACCATATTTATTTGTACAAATTAGTACGTTGCTTATAAGTGGAGTCATTATATTTTTCATCTGGCTTTTGTCAAAGCAAATTTTATGGGTATTTGGTGATAAATATAGTGGACTAAGTTACGAACTTCTGTTAACCGGAATTGCTGGGTGCATCGGGTTGATGTCTGGTGTTTGTTCACAAATGGTTGTTAGCCGAGGCTGGTTTATGAATACTTATATCCTGATCGCCATTTATTTTTCATCTACTGTCATTAGTCTGGCCTTTTTCAACATTTCCTCTTTGATAGGGGTTTTATATTATAATATTGTCATTACATTAATTACTTACTTATTAGTTTTCTTTTATGGTCTTATTTCCATCAACAAAACAGCTAGGACCGCTCCTGTTCATCAGGAATAGACGAGAATTGAAAACATAAGAAAGTAGCAAGTAATTATAAATTTTATGAATAACCCATTAATAAGTATTTGTATCCCTGCCTATAATGCTTCTAAATATATTGGTGAAACACTTGCTTCTATAAAAAGGCAAACTTACCAAAACTGGGAAGTTATAGTGGTAGAGGATGCAACCCTGGATGGCACCAAAGAGCTGGTTGAAAAATTTAGTAAAGAGGTAAGTCAAAAAGTTATATACTTACGAAACGAAAAAACCAAAGGGCCCGCCGGTTCCCGTAACGCGGCTGCCAATGCCTCCGCAGGAGATTGGATTGCATTTTTGGATAGTGATGATATCTGGAAGGAAAACCATTTAGCTGAATTGATTCAATCAGCTCAAGACCATCCGGATTGTGACTTAATTCATAGTGCAGTTAATCTTTTTGAAAGTCATACCGGCAAGATTCTGACAGAAGAAATCCTGCCGCATGAAGAGGCTATAAAAAATTTTCCTGTTTCCCTTTTTGATAGAAGTTATACCATAATGCCTTCTCAGGCTATGATTTCACGTCGTTTATTTCAGACTACAGGAGGTTTTGATGAACAGGTTAAATTTGGGATTGAGGACATGGAAATGTGGTTTAGGAGTGCAAAAGCCAACTATAAATTTGGCTTCAACAAAAAAAATACATGTAATTACAGGAAGCATACCGGAGCACTTAGTACAAATGCCTTACAAATGGCACTAGGCAATGCGGAGGTTTACGATCGTTATTCAACTTGGGCTGCTATTCCCGAAGGTCTTCGGGTTAATTATGCTGCCGAAGCCTGGTTTGCAGTAACCAGAATCGCCCGTAAAACGGATAAAAAATTAGCTAAAGAATGCTTAAGAAAGGCCCTAAAATTTAAGTTTTCTTTGAAAATGTTTTTATTCTGGGTGCTACTGAGAGTTCCTGGTATCTGATAACTTAAATGACCTTGGCTAAAGGCATTAACTGTAAGTCTTTGAAAGACAAATAAAATATGTAAAGGTAAAATATGCTACCTACTTCACTAAATATACAAAGAATTAAAATAAATGCATTCCTAAGTAAAATAAGGATGCGCTATTTTAAAGCACTGGGATTAAGATTTGGGCAGGATTGCAAGATTGGAAAAATTGTTTGTGATTGGCCAAATAATGTAATTCTGGGGGACAAGTGTGTAATTTTAGACGGAGTTATTTTAGGAATTGGCTACGGCTTCAAAGAAAGTAATACTATCAGAATAGGTAACAGTGCATTTATAGGATACAATGTTGAATTTAATTGTACCAATTCAATAACGATAGGAAATAATGTATTGATTGCAACGGGCACTAAATTAGTAGATGTGGGGCACAATTATAAATTAGGACAATTAATTGACTCCCAACCATTAACTACCTTGCCTATTGTAATTGAAGATGATGTTTGGATAGCTGCCAATTGTGTAATAGTAGGAGGCGTAACCATTGGAAAAGGTAGTGTAATAGGTGCTGGGTCAGTTGTTACAAAGTCAGTTCCGCCCAATGAAGTATGGGGAGGAGTCCCAGCTAAATTTATTAAAAATCGAGAATAGAGCTAAAAGAACCATGAATAATAAGAGCTTCAACCTAACTATTTCTTCCTGGGCCGTCTTTGCATTTTTACGGTTTTTGCTGGCCTTTATTGTCATGGCGAGCCATATGCCTACGTTCGGCCCTATTCCTGCCATTTTACAAAACTTTGAAATGCTAGGCGGAAAAGCGGCCGTATTTGGTTTTTTACTAATTTCTGGTTTATCTATAGGTCACTCCTACTCCATTTCTAAATCAGGCTATTTTCAAAGACGTTTTATACGAATATACCCCCTTTATTTTATTGCAGTACTCTTTACTATTGGTTTACAATATTATCTAAAATCACCTTACACGTTGCCGGGTTTAGATTTAGTGGCTGCTGGCTTGATAACTAATTTTGCTAACTTTTTCTTTCTACAAGGATTTTTAGTAATTCCTATTACTTATAATGGCCCCTTGTGGTCGTTAAGCATAGAAATTTTCTTTTATCTGCTAATTCCGTTGTTTGCCAAACTGCCAGCCAAAGCGCTAGCATGTATTATATTATTGTCTATGGCATTCTATTTTGTAACGCCTACTTATGTGGCCGTGGGGCTTATGGGATATTCGGCTTTAATTTATGCCTGGCCTTGGCTTACGGGATATTTATTATCCAGGCAACAAGTTAAATCAGCTATTGCCTTAATAATGTTAGGGGCTTTTGTGGTTTATTCTAACAAGGTACTGGCGGTTGAAGCATTGGGGTGGATTACATATATAGTTGTAGCCTCTTTAGTTTTTATATCGTGTTTTGTTTCTATAAAATTAAATAAGGCTGTATTGAGTATATTCAACTTTTTAGGTGAAATATCGTATCCGCTATATCTATTCCATTTTCCTTTACTATTGCTCTTTTTCCATTTAGGGGTAAGCAATCCTTGGCAACTGGTTTTATTTGTTTTTATAGCAGTTATTCCAATTAATTACATTTTTGACAAATGGCTTAAGCATCAATTCTGGCGACCTTTGGTTAGGCTATTAGGAGAAATGGTCCGTACTCATATATTCCCTGCTAAAAAGAGGATAATAAACCTTCCAGTTACGAAATAAATTTTAAACCGTTCTTAAAACCTTTTGTGGGTATACTTATATCATACCAACACTATTTAGAAAATAAACTTATAGTAAAAGTTATAATATGGGCAAAATAAAGTACCAGGGTGGACTTACAAAATTAATTACTTCTAAAATAGGTAATAAAAATAAACTAAAATTCGCTGAATACATTGATAAAAATCTTCCCCATTTAGGAAAAAGTATAGGAAGTAAACCTGTACAAATGGAAGTAATAAGCTTCTCTTCTAATAAAGATTTTTATGACCAGATTCTTTCAATTTTATCTTATCTACGTTATTTAGGTAAACCAATATCCTGGACTATTTATTCAGATGGTTCTCATACTACCCAACAAATTAATTTGTTAAAATCGGGCTTCGATTTTGTAGAAATAAAAGGTCAAGAATGGGAAAATGTAAATAAACTACCAGATAACTGTAAGCCGGCTTTAAAACTATACGAACCACAATTACTACATTACGCTAAAAATGTACCTTTAGGTAAAAGATTATTTTACTACCTAAACCACGAAATAAAATATCCTACACTCTTCTTGGATGCGGACATTTTATTTTATGACAAAGCTACTGTTTTTGACTTAATTCTGCAGGAAGATGTAAATGGCTGGTTTTTACCAGATGATGGTTGGGGATGCTTAGATAGCCGTTATATAAAAACCACACCAAAACAAATGTATCAAGTGAATGGTGGGTTTTTCTTAATAAATAAAGAATTAGCTAATTTAACTGAAGGCTTGGAATTTTTAAAAAGCCTTAACTTTGAATACGAATATTTCAGTGACCAAAACGTTTTCCATATCCTGTTCAGAGAAAATGGATTTATGCCTTTAGATCCTAGAATATTTATTCTGAACTCGAATGACCAGTTTGATTTCTCTTACCTATACCCGAAAGATCAAATGGCTATACGCCATTATACTGGCCCCGTTCGGCATAAAATGTGGCAAAAAGATTGGAATTGGCAATTATCGCTTTCTTAACTGAATATAAATGAAAAGAGGCATATATTTAGTGGGCAACCTGAGAAGTCAGGAAATGTGCCAGAACTTAATTTATTCTATTCGGGAAAGTGGTTGTCAATTACCAATTCGGTTGATTCATTTTGGTGGCACCGAGATCAATTCCGCTTATATCCTGAACCAGGTAGAGTTGCTGCGGTACGAAGACTTTCCTGCTGATGCCAAACAACTTATTGCTAACCTGAGAACGGTTTTAACAGATTGCCCAATGGGATATCTTTATAGATATTTAGCTTGGTTTTCTGATTGGGATGAATTTATTTATTCAGATAACGATATAGTAGCGTTATGCAACTGGGAAAAATTATTTGAATACTTATCTGATAATGACTTGGTGCATGCAGACGAGGAATACACCACTGAAGGAAAATATAATTATAACAAACCCGAACTTGTAAAATCAATATTTGGTTCTTCGGCTCTTGAAACAGCCATTACTGCCGGGCATATTGTAGTTAAAAAAAATAGCAGAATGGTTGAGGATATAAATAATGCCGTGAATTGGTTTAAAGAAAATCCACATATACCTAAAAAACACGATCAATCTTTGATGCATATAGCTTCTTTATTAGGTAACTGGAAGATGATTAATCTTTGCAGAACGCACGGGTGGCTTAGTTCCTGGGCGGGTGACTATAAGAATGCTTTAGAAATCATTCATAAGATTCAGAACAAAGATACCCGAATCAGCCATATACATTATTCAGGTGGTTCTCCCCGAGGAGATTTTGCCATTCAGGAACTTCTATTTTCAAATAAAACAGATAAAGAACGGTTAAAAAAATTATTCTTTATCGGCACTGGCTCCTTATCCGGATTTTACCAAATTAAAAAGCAATATGTAAGGGTAAAAAACTTTGCTAAAAGAAATTTGATGAAAAAGTAGTTTTAGGTAAAAAACTCGTAGAAAATCTAAACATTATACATGACTTCTGTAGTTTGTACCCTCTTTGAAGGTAATTATCATTATGGATTAGCGGCTTTAACTAATTCTTTATTAATCAATGGTTTTAAAGGATCAATTTTTGCTGGTTTTAGAGGAAATTTACCAGAATGGGCAACATCCAATAAAGGAGATTATGCTGGTGTGTGGACAGGTAGTACTTCCTTGGAAATAGCTCCTGATATAAAGCTTCACTTTATACCTCTGACAACGGATTACCATTTAACCAATTATAAGCCAGATTTTCTATTGGAAGTGTGGGATAAGCTAGTTCCGGCGGCAGATGCTATGTACTATTTTGATCCGGACATAGTTGTTTCCGCAGAATGGTTTGCTTTTGGAGATTGGGTTAAATGTGGTGTTGCTTTATGTGAAGATATTAATTCACCTTTAGAAGAAAATCATCCACGACGGGTAGCCTGGCGTGAATATTACGGAGAAAAAAATATTAAATTAACCTTTAAGAGCACCACTTATATTAATGGCGGTTTTGTAGGATTAAGCAAGTATAATAAGCACTTTCTTCATATCTGGAAAAATTTACAGGAGGCAATGGCCCCTGTAATAGGCGGTTTAAACCGCTCCTCCCTAGCCGGAGCCGAATTCCCTGAAAAAATGAGAGGCCCGTTTGCTGCTTTCAATAAAACGGATCAGGATGCTTTGAATGCGGCAGTGGAAGCTTTTACGGGTAGCGTTAGTATTGTGGGTAAAGAAGCAATGGCCTTTAAAGGTGGGTATCCTATTATGCCTCATGCACTTGGCCAGCCCAAGCCATGGAA
Source organism: Adhaeribacter aquaticus DSM 16391 (assembly GCF_000473365.1). Classification (GTDB taxonomy): domain Bacteria; phylum Bacteroidota; class Bacteroidia; order Cytophagales; family Hymenobacteraceae; genus Adhaeribacter; species Adhaeribacter aquaticus. The sequence goes on along the minus strand of NZ_KI421517.1, from coordinate 3,026,166 downwards.
TTGGAACCCTCTGTTACAGGCATTCTCAGGCCGCCCTCCCCGCACCGTGGACCGGCATTACTGGCAACATGTAAATAGTGCTATTGTTACTCATCCGGCATCAACGGTTCGATTCAGAAAAGCAAGTTTAGTTCTAGCGGGTTTTATTGGTCGATTTTATAGCAAAAACTAAAAATCTATTTGTTTTTCGCTGTCACTTATGAACTGTTAAATTAAAAGTAAAATAAGGCCTTAATAATCAAATTGTTAATATTTTAACAAAACTGCTTTTATTTAGAAATATTATTTAAATAAATGAGTTATTTATTAAAGCGTATTTAAAGTTTTTAACAATTTATTAAATATTACCATCACAAAACTTGTAAAGTTTCGTATAAGTGAGTTTGAACAGGTACTAGTATACTATTTTCATTATCTCAAGCTACTTAACTTTCTTACGTCTGTTATAAATTTAATAACATGAATAATATTCTGGTATCAATCATTATACCTACTTACAACAGATTAGAATATTTTAAAAAAGCGTTGCATTCAGCCTTGAATCAAACGTATAGAAATATAGAAGTTATAGTAACGGATGATAGTTCTATTAACGATATAGAAGAATATGTTAAAACAATACCTGATAACCGGATAAAATATTTCAGAAACAAGAAACAATTAGGAATAGCACTTAATACACAAAATGGGATTTTAAAATCCCAGGGGCAGTATTTTTCCTTTCTAAATGATGATGACTTTTGGTGTGAAAATTTTCTGGAAAAATTAGTAGCTCAACTTCATACTTTTAATGATGTAGCATGTGCTTTCAGTGACCACTGGTTAGTAGATGAAAATGATTCCGTATTAACTGAACAAAGTCATGCAAACTCTATACTTTATAAACGTAATGAATTAAAAACAGGCCTTGTTCCGGCAGAAAGAAGACAAGACCTATTTTTAACATTTACTGTGCCAGTGGCAATGGCCTGTTTACTTAGAAGAGATTCCATTGACATTAATAACTATCCGGTAGAAGTGGGTGGAGCATATGACCGGTGGTTATTATTGCAGATTGTTTCAAATGAAAACAGTAAATTTCTGTACGTAGATGAAAAACTCACCAACTATAGAGTCCACAGTCAAAGCGTTTCGGCTACTCAAGTTGTAAAAGTATCTAGTGCCGTTATTTATATTTTAGAACAATCACTAAAACTTTTAAAACTTAATAAAAAGCAAAAAAAGGATGTCCAGCGTGAAATCCGAATTTACATCCGCTCTTTAGTGAAACAAAAAAGTACAGCGAGTTTAAAATATATTCCGCTTTACCTAGAAACATTAATTTAGTTTACCAATTAAAACCAGATAATAAATGAAAGTAATCTTCCTGTGTGGCTGTTTGGAAATGGGTCGTGATGGCGTAGGAGATTATACCCGTAGGCTTGCCGGTGAATTAACGAGACAAGGCACTTTTGCTGCAATAATATCCCTAAATGATTATTTCATTACAGAGGAAAAGGAATATAACGGTGTGCAAAATGATGGAGACGTGGATTTACCTGTACTACGATTGCCTTCTGCCTGGTCTTATAAAAAAAGGTTTCGCCATGCCGAGAAATACATAAATACTTATAATCCAGAATGGCTTAGTTTGCAATACGTACCATTTTCTTTTCATTCTAAAGGATTACCTTTAAAGTTCCATAAAAGGCTAACGGCATTGGGCAATGGAAAGAACTGGCATATTATGTTTCATGAATTATGGGTAGGAATGGACACAAGTTCATCTCCGAAGATGGTGCTGTTAGGCTATTTACAGAAGCGGTTAATTCAAAATTTGCTGGATAAATTACAGCCTGCCATTATAAATACCCAAACAAAGCTTTACCAAATAAAGCTACATAAAATGGGTTGTAACGCTGAAATACTTCCATTATTTTCTAACATTCCAGTAGTTAACCATTATAAATCTGATAAAAATTTAAACTCAACCACCAGTGGAATAAATAAGATTATTTCATTTGTTTTATTTGGAGGAATCCATCATGGGGCTCCAATAGATCAATTTGCCGAAGAAGCTTATTATTATGCTAAAGAAAATGAAGTTATATTTAATTTAAGACTTTTAGGGCGCAGTGGTGCTGAGCAGGATAATTGGGTTTCTACCTGGAAGTCTTTTGGTCATGATGTTGAGATTTTCGGTGAGCAAACAGCCAATCGTATTTCAGAAATATTTCTAGAATCATCTTTTGGTATTGCTACTACCCCACTTGCCCTAACCGAAAAAAGTGGGGCTATTGCGGCTATGCAAGCTCACGGACTTGGTGTAATTTTAGTAGCCCGTTCATGGCAACCTAGGGGGTTCAGTAATATGGAAAATCCAAAAGGGATAATAGAATATAGAGCTGGAAACTTTAAGGACTGTATTATTAACAGAAATATTAACATTAAAAATAATATTTCCGATATTTCCCGTCAATTAGTTTCTACTTTAGGTAACAGCTAATATTTAATGGCAAGTTTAAACTATTTATGGGCACAGCGGGCTAAATTTCCATTAGGAACCAAGCAATTTTTTGCTGCATGGGCAAAACGGATATTAACTATGCCTGAGCTCTTTAAGCGCAACCAACGCCGAAATGAACTTTTAAGTAAGGGGTCTCAGATAGATGAAAGAGCAGAAATTGGCGAAGTAACAATTGAGGGCAACTGCCAATACCTTAGTATAGGGCAATTCTCTTTTCTTGGGAAAGTAAAAATTGCTCTTCACGAAAACGTAGAAATAGGCAATAGGGTTTGTATAAATGATGGTGTGGAAATACTAACCGGGTCGCATGATGTTTATGATCCGGAGTGGAAGCATACAATGGGAAAAATAGTTATAGAAGATTATGCTTGGATTGGAACGGGTGCGATGATTTTACCAGGAGTTAAGATTGGGACTGGCGCAGTGGTGGGGGCAAGAGCCGTTGTCAGCAAATCTGTTCCGGCGGGCGCTATAGTGGTGGGTAATCCGGCAAGAGCTACATCTAAAACCAGAGCTCAAAACCTAAACTATAACCCCTGTGAATTTTTAGCAGCTAACAGAGCTTGGTTATTAGGCTAAAAATTAAAATATAACCTCTTTTTAAGATACATGAAGTTAATATTTACTCATCCTACAGGTAATGCCAATGTTAGAGCAGCTGCTTGTGGGCTAAATGAAGCAGGTCTTTTACAAGAGTTTAGAACTTCCATTGCATCTTTTCCGGGTAGCATTTTAGATAGCTTGGGCTCATTAGGTCCGCTTTCAGAAATAAGAAGAAGAGGATTTGATGCAAGTTTAAAAGAAAAAACACGGTCTTGGCCCTGGCTTGAGGCTGGTAGATTGATTGCCTCAAAAGCGGGTTTTGCTAATTTAATTAAACACGAAACTGGTCCGCTTTCAGTTGATAAGGTTTACCAAAACTTTGATTATAAAACAGCCTCTGACTTAAAATCTTCTAAAAAGAAAGGTATCAATGCCGTTTACGCTTATGAAGATGGTGCTTATCAAACTTTTCAGGAAGCTAAACGCCTTCAATTAACCTGTTTATACGATTTACCAATTGGGTACTGGAGAGCAGCACAACGATTATTAAACGAAGAAAGCCTTCGGAAGCCTGAATGGGCTTCTACTATGACTGGATTACAAGATTCTGATGAAAAATTAACGCGTAAAGATGAAGAACTACGTCTGGCCGATCGGATTTTTGTAGCAAGCCAATTTACTGCCAAAACGCTAAAAGATTTTCCCAGCACCCTCGCTCCTATTCAAGTCATCCCTTATGGATTTCCGTCGGTTGCCCAAAACCGTGAATATTCTCTTTTCAGCCGGAGGCGTCTAAAACTACTTTTTGTTGGCGGATTGTCTCAGCGTAAAGGAATTGCGGACCTTTTTGCTGCAGTAGAAGCTTTAGGAAACTTTGTGGAGTTAACTGTAGTTGGTAGGAAAACAACAAATAACTGTGCTGCACTGGATGCAGCCTTAGCTAAACATAATTGGATCCCAAGTTTACCCCATGCTGATATATTAAAGCTTATGCAAAATCAGGATGTTTTTGTGTTTCCATCGCTTTTTGAAGGTTTTGGACTTGTTATTACCGAAGCCATGTCACAGGGCACTCCTGTTATCACCACAGAACGTACTGCCGGGCCCGATATCATTCATCATAACGAGAATGGTTGGCTTATAGAGGCAGGGTCACAAAATGCGCTACAAGAAACCATTGAAAAGCTTATTAGTCAACCTAAAGCAGTTGTAGAAGCCGGAAAAGCTGCCCTGGAAACTGCTAAAAAGAGGCCTTGGGAAGTATATGGGCAAGAACTTGCAGCAGCAATTTTAAAAAATAATTAATATTGAATTTTATTACCTTGTTACATGAGTACTTATTTAGCGAATGCCCCTGGGATTCAAAGTTTCAATAAAGAGACAATCGAAAAAAAGCCAGTTAAAAAATTCCAGGAAGCAGATCCTTACCGAGCCCTTAAACAAGGTATCTGGGCTTATTTCCTGCTTTTGATTTTCGAAGGCGCTTTACGAAAATGGTTTTTACCAGGATTGGCCACTCCCCTGCTTATTATTCGAGATCCCTTAGCCTTATGGTTATTAGTGAAAGTATGGCAACGGGATTTACTTCCGTCTAACATTTATATAGTAGGAACTATAACTATTGCCACATTAGGTATTTTTACAGCTACACTTATAGGACATGGCAGCCTTCCGGTAGCACTTTTTGGAGCAAGGATTTTATTACTACACTTTCCGCTAATGTTTGTCATCGGCAGGATTTTTACCCGGGAAGATGTTATAAAGATGGGGAAGGTTACCTTATGGATAGCCATTCCTATGACTATTCTTACCGCCCTGCAGTTTTATAGCCCTCAAACAGCTTGGGTAAACCGCGGAGTTGGTGGCGATACCGCTGGAGCAGGTTTCAGTGGTGCAAATGATTTTTTCAGACCTCCCGGAACTTTCTCTTTCACAAACGGTCTTACCGCTTTTTATGGATTTGTAGCTGCCTATATCTTTTTCTTTTGGTTTGATTCTAAAACAATCAATAAAGCCATGCTTATTGCTGCTACTATCGGATTATTAATAGCTATTCCTCTATCTATAAGCCGTGGTTTATTTTTTCAGGTGGGTGTATCATTAGCATTCTCCATCCTGGTCATTTCCCGAAAACCTCAATTCTTAGGAAAATTAATACTTGCCATTGCTGGTATGATAATTACATTAATTATTCTAAGCAAGACAAGCTTTTTTCAAACTGCGACCGGAGCTTTTACAGAACGCTTTGAGAGTGCCAATGATATAGAAGGCGGTTTAGAAGGGGTACTAATAGATCGGTACTTGGGCGGTATGTTCTACGCATTATTTGGTGAAACGCAAACACCTCTCTTTGGCTATGGAATTGGTATGGGTACCAATGTGGGTAGTATGCTGTTAACAGGCAGCACCGTATTCCTTATTTCAGAAGGCGAATGGGGTAGATTAATTGGAGAACTAGGTCCTTTATTAGGGATAGCAATGATAATTATCCGGGTGAGTTTTAGTGCCAAAGTTGCCATGGCTTCTTACAAAAAACTAACTAAAGGTGATTTATTACCATGGATGCTAGTAAGCTATGGCATTATGATGGTACCTCAAAGTCAGTGGGCGCAACCAACATCGCTTGGTTTCTCTACACTTATTGGAGGTTTAATGATTGCCTCTTTACGGGCGGCACCAAGTACAGAGCCTAACAATTTACAACCAGAAATAACCCCAACTAACATTTAGTTTAGAGAAAGATACTGTGAATATAGTTTTCTTTGCTCATCCCGACTTCCTTGGCTCTCAAAGTATGCCTCGATTTGCCCAAATGCTGGCCACCGGGATGAAGGAACGTGGGCACTCAACCAGCATTCTTATGCCTGCTCCACATTTTTATAAACTGCCTATACCTAAAGGCAAAAAAAAATGGATGGGGTATATTGATCAATACATCTTATTTCCCCAAAAGGTCCGCAAACTGCTAAAGAATTATTCTCCGGAAACCTTATTTGTTTTTACAGATCAAGCCTTGGGCCCTTGGGTGCCTTTGGTAGCAGATCGCCCACATGTAATCCACTGTCACGACTTTTTAGCTCAACTTTCTGCTATTGGTGAAATAGCTGAAAATCCAACCAGTTGGACGGGACGCCAATATCAGGGATATATCCGGAATGGCTACTCAAAAGGTAAAAATTTTATTTCTGTTTCTGAAAAAACCAGGAAAGATCTTCATCGCTTTCTTCCAACACAACCAAAAATTTCAGAAGTCGTATACAATGGCTTAAATCAAGCCATAACTGTTAGTGATCCCCAATTGGCTAGAAACAAATTAAGTAAAGCCTTTGGTTTAGATTTAATAAATGGTTATTTACTTCATGTTGGTGGCAACCAATGGTATAAAAACCGGACAGGTATAGTTGAGCTATATGATTCTTGGCGATTAAAAGGAGGACATAACCTTCCTTTATTATTAATAGGCGAAGCTCCACATGACGCTCTTTTACAAAAACGGCTATTATCTCCATTTAAAGATGATATTCATTTCCTGAGTGGAATTGAAGATAAAACAGTTCGTTTAGCTTATACTGGTGCAACCGTATTCTTATTTCCTTCTTTAGCAGAAGGGTTTGGGTGGCCAATAGCCGAGGCAATGGGTTCCGGGTGCCCGGTACTTACAACCAACGAACCACCCATGACAGAGGTAGCAGGGAAGGCAGGCTTTTTTGTTCCTCGTCGTCCTAAGGAAACAGCGGATGCCGTGCAGTGGGCAAATGAAAGTGCAAATGTTCTAAACAAGGTTATTAACCTTTCTACCACCGACCGATTAGCAACTATAGAAGCGAGTGTGGCCAACGCGAAAAGGTTCGATACTCATCTTGCGCTAGATAAAATTGAAGCTATTTATTATAAAGTTATTGATAATATAAAGCAAACATAACTAAAGGACTGGTTGTACTTAATCTGAAATATTATGTATTCATTAACGAACAATTTAGAAGCTACTACAGCTGTTTCTAAAAGAAATACCACTACTGATTTAATCAGAATTATTGCAGCCTTTGGAGTGGTCGCCATTCATGTTCCTTTTAGTACACCGGCAGCGAAAACGCTTCAGGATGTTTTTCACCCATTTTGTGTACCTTTCTTTTTGATTACTTCGCTTACCTTATTTGTTAATAAATTGAAGGTAGCCCCTGTTCGTGATTTATTAAAAAATGCTGTATTCAGAATTGCTTTACCTTATTTAGCCTGGACTATTATTTACGGAGGGTTATTGGCTTTTAAAAGTTTATTGATAGGGACTGCAACACCTCTTAATCCTTGGAAGGTTTTATTTTTTGGAGAAAGTGCTGTTCATCTTTATTTTTTACCTGAGCTTTTGGTTTTACAATTATTAGCTACTGGTATTTTTTTGATTGGAGGCCCCACTGGTAAAATAAAAGGTTTAGGATTATTATTTATACTGCTGGCCATTGGATATACGGTTATAGGTTACATTCATGATTCTTTCAGTGTTCCACAACCTTTCCAGGTAATTTCTTATTTATCCGCTGCCTTTCTTTTAGCTAAAAAAATTAATAATAATAACATTCATTGGAGGTATTTTGTTGGCGGTCTTTTGATGGTTATATTAACATTAATGATTTACTGGTCTAATATAAATATAAATATTTTAAATATAAGTATTGCTAATTTGTTGAATCATATTCCAATTGGTGGAATTGGTCTACTCTTATTAGCAATTGGGTTTCCATCTGTTACCATGCCCAATTGGTTACTGCACCTTTCTAGTATGACATTTGGGATCTATCTTATTCATATATTTTTTCTGGAGGCATTAGAATTCTTTTTTGAGAAACTTTTATTCATCGACCTTCATTATGATGTCACAATTAAATTACTTGTAGTTGCTACCATTTTTCTTTTATCCACTATTGCTGTTATTCTGCTGAGGAAAATATCAATCTTCAGGTTTGTTCTTTTAGGAGAAAAAAAATGAAAGAATTAAAAATTCTTCATGTAATTAATGATATGAATCCCAAATCGGGAGGAGTATGCCAGGCAGTAAGAACCATGATAAGTGGGCTTAAAGATTTAAAAGTTGAAAATGAAGTTGTAAGTTTAGATGCTCCGGATGTACTTTATTTAAAACAAGATTCATTTCCTGTTCATGCAATCGGTCCTGGTAAAGGGCCTTGGTCCTATAGCTCAGAGCTTATTCCTTGGCTTGAGCAAAACTTTTCACGTTTTGATGTAGTAATCCTACATGGTTTATGGCTATACAATGGCTTTGCTTTACACAAGGCTATTCGTCAATACAAAAAGAAAATCAACAAAAGTAAGGCTCCTAAAATATTAGTAATGCCACATGGCATGCTCGACCCCTATTTTCAGGAGGCATCTGGGAGAAAATTAAAAAAAATAAGAAACTGGATTTACTGGAAATTAATTGAGTCCAGATTAATAAATAAATCTGATGGATTATTGTTTACCTGTGAGGAAGAGCGACGGCTAGCCCATAAGCCTTTTAATCCATATAAGCCTAAAAAAGAATTAGTGATTGGATTAGGGGTAGAAAAACCACCCGTTTTTACAAAGGCAATGCAGGAAGCCTTTCTGGAAAAATGCCCGGAGTTGAGGAATCAACCCTATTTACTTTTCCTTAGCCGGATTCATGAAAAAAAAGGCGTTGACATATTAATTAAAGCTTATGCTGAAATAAGAAATGGATTAACCAAGATACCTCCTCCAATAGTAGGTGCATCGCTAAGCCAGGAAGAAAGCTTATCTCAACTTTTAGAAATCTTTTTACCTAAGCTGGTTATTGCCGGGCCAGGTTTAGAATCCTCCTATGGGGCAAGTATTCAGGAAATGGTTAAGATGCAGGAAGGACTTGAAAAATCAATAATTTTCCCGGGTATGTTATCAGGAGATGCAAAATGGGGAGCTTTTTATAATTGTGATGCATTTGTTCTTCCAAGCCATCAGGAAAATTTCGGAATTGCCGTAGTTGAGGCATTAGCTTGTAGTAAACCCGTACTTATTTCAAATCAGATAAATATATGGCGAGAGATAACAGAGGCTGGAGGAGGCTTGGTTGCTGATGATACATTAACAGGAGTAAAAGGTATGCTTCAAAATTGGTTTTCTTTACCTACTGAAGAGAAAAGTTGCATGGCAGATCAGGCACTAGCCACCTATAACCAATATTTTGCCATCAACCCGGCAGCAAAGAAATTAAAAGAGGCATTAGCTTCTTAGTGGGTTTAATAGTTAAATTATGATACATACTTTCATCATTTTACGAGTGAAAGTATGCACAAAAAGAGCATAGAGATTGAATATATTAAAGTGGTTTTTATTGGTGCTTTATCTTGCCGCACTCATTTATATTGTATTCTTTGTAGGAAGAAGACACGAATTAGAACTGATCTGGAGTAATGAATTAATAAATTATATCCCCTTAAAACAAACCATTCAATGGTTCCAATCTCTAGGTAATACCCCAAATAAAGAGTGGAAAGAATTTTATTCAAATTTAATAGGCAATATTCTATTGTTTATACCCTTTCCATTTTTCTTGCGAGAGTTGTTTAACATAACCAAAAAATCGTTAATTTTAAAATTGGGCATTGCGTCCAGTATTTTAATTGAAATATTACAGTTCCTATGGAAAATAGGAGTTCCGGATATTGATGATGTTTTACTAAATGTAAGTGGAGTTTTAATTGGAAATTTTCTTTGGAAAAGCATTATTAAATCCCGGTACAATAAAGATCAACTTTATAACAAACAAGTTTAGATTTTTTAAAATGAATAGTTAAAATGCAGTAAAAAGTTTAATTATAGGCTATATATAAATAAAAAATAGCTTTTACTTTAAAAATAATTTGGTTTTACAGAAGAAGCTAAGGTGGTATTTACCAAATCATTTTGTGGTTAATTATTTTACCAAACTCATAGGGAATACAACTCCTGATCAGGCAGCTAAATGATATTTTAACATATTGTTCCGCAAAACAACTTCTTTTCCATAACCTCTTATATTAAAAAGGATAGCACCATATAAAAAATAAATATGGACACATTATTAGTCTCAGTTATACTACCAGTATATAACCAGGAAAAGTTTTTAGCTGAAACAATCGAAAGCGTTCTTTCCCAGACTTACAAAGATTTTGAGTTACTTATTTTAGATGATGGATCAACAGATAAGTCACCCCAGATCATAAAGGAATATGCGGCGAAGGATAAAAGAATTGTTCCTTACTTTGAACAAAATGCCGGTAGAAGTCTTGCTACAAATAAAATAGTTGAACGTGCTAACGGAAAATTTTGCGCCTTATTGGATGCTGATGATTTGATGTTAAATGACCGGCTGGAAAAACAACTAAACTTTCATTTAGCTAATCCGGAGATTGATGCCACCAGTTGCCATAGTTATTACATTGACGAATGGGGAAAAACTATGGGAGTTCAGCAATATGCATTTTTGCAAACAGCAGAAGAATGCAGACGAGTAAAGGAAGAAAAAAGAAGCGTTATCTGCTCCATTACAGGTTTGATGATTACCAAAAAAGCATATTTAGAGACTGGAGGTTTCCGTCCTAAGTTTTGGCCGTGTGATGATTTTGACTTTATCAACCGCATCATTGAAAAAGGCTTTCTATTAGTTATCATTCAGGAAGTCCTAATGAAATATCGAATCCATTCGTCCTCAGTTACTGGTAAAAAACAATGGCAATTATTTAAAATTTATGATTATGCCAATCATTGTATGAACTTACGGTGGACTAATAAACCTGAGGTTTCTCTGGAAGAATACGAAAAAATAAGGAGCAAGGAACCTCTATTAGTTAAATGGAAAAGAATGAATCATAATTATTCTATTTTATTCCTGCAAAAAGCAAATTTTTCATTATACACTAAAAATTATTTTAAATTCCTATATTTTTTTTCTGTTGCTTCTTTTTTTGGACCTAAATATGTTTTTTATAGTGTACAAAAACGATTAAAACAGAATTGATACAGAATTGAAGTTTAAATTAAGACTTGAATTTTGCCTTTTATAATGCTACCCTGTTTGTAATTTTTAACCACAAGCAGTTATAAATTTGAGTTATAAAAGATCCTTTATATGTCTTAGCTTTAATGTAGCCAAGAAATTTTTGTAGAATATTAACTTTAAATTAGATTTTTTTTACTAAAATTACTGTTCTAAACAGCTAAACTAAGTAAATACACCCAAATTTTAAGGGAAAGTACTGAGTATATTAACTTTAGTAATTCCTATAATTGTATATGATAGGTGTGAAATAAATTTGTATGGATGTCGTATTCAATGTAAACCATCTTGGACTTATCGGGTTAGGGGCAACTCTTTCCTCCCTTATCCGGAACTGCTCCGATTCATCTGAACTGAAGCTTTGGTTTCTCTGTTCTGACTTCCGAAAAAATGATAAAATTAAAATTTACCAACTTCTACAAGAGGAAAATTTTACTGGTGCAGTAGAATATATTGATTTTGATGCTAAAGCCTTATTTGGTCACCTCAGGTCACTTCACGGTGACTGGACTGGCTACGGGAGACTTTTAATTGCCAATTACATTAAAAGTGACATAGCTTTATATCTTGATTCGGATCTTGTTATTCAATTAGATGTTTTGACTCTTAAAAATTTTGATTTTAAGGGAGAGGTATTAGCAGCTGTTTTTGGGAGCCAAGTTATATTAGCCTTAGAAAAAGCTTTTTTTATAGATAAATTAAAATGGAAAGAGGATACGGGATATTTTAATTCTGGAGTAGTTCTTTTTAATTTGAAAAAATGGCGGGAGTCAAATACTGAAGCAAAATGGAAGGGTATAGCTAAAAAATATCCTAAAGAGCTGTTAACCATTGATCAAACTTTGTTGAATGCTGTTTGTGAAGGTAAATTTGCCAAACTTCCCCCTGAATTTAATAATCCGTGGTACCCAGGTAAAGAAACACCAGAAAAGCCAGGAAAATCTATCATACATTTTGTGGGTTCTCCTAAGCCCTGGGACGTTTTTGGAAAATCTTTACACAAAGGTTATGATACTTGGCACTCCTACACTACCAAGTTTTGGGAGGAAGAATATTGTAGTCTTTCAGCAGACAAAGTAAAGCGGACCTGGAATATTAAAAGGTCGGTATGGAGACTTATTAAGAACGGCGTTTTAATACGCAATTAGCTTTAAGAAGGGCACTCCATCTTCTTATTCTTCCCTAATTTATGCATAATACAGATACAGTTACAGGTCCTTCCTTTTCGCTAGCAAATAGATTAGGAAGAGTTACCTGGGGATTAATTTCATTTTTCTTTTTCCGGTTTTCCCCTACCCCACTTCATGGATGGCGGTCTTTTTTGCTTAAATTATTTGGGGCCAAAGTGGGTAAAGGAGTACACGTTTACCCAAAAGTAAAAATCTGGGCTCCCTGGAATGTTGTATTTGCTGATCAATGCGGCATAGCTAATGGGGTAAATTTGTATTCGCAGGGTAAAATCTACATTGGCCGCCGGGTTGTAGTTTCGCAAGGCTCTTATATTTGCGCTGGTACCCATGATTACACTAACCCTGGCTTCCCCTTAATTACAAAGCCAATTATAATAAAAGATCATGCCTGGGTTGCCGCAGAAGCTTTTGTACACCCGGGAGTAACTATTAATGAGGGGTGCGTAATAGGAGCTCGCTCCGTGGTCACCAAAGACATGCCCGCCTGGATGCTATGTTCGGGTTTTCCGTGTAAGCCAATAAAGGAAAGGGTAGCTGAGAATGAAAGACTAAAGTTTTTAGAACTATAATAACTTTAAGGTGATAATTAATAATAGGGGAAACGAAATGTTTTATTAACTTTATTGTTAAATTTTCAAACTTACTCAAATAGAACTAAATAAAACACAAGAAATTTCTTTTTACGGTAAATTAAAAATAAATAAAACCTTAAGTATATAATAGCAGTATTCTGTAGTTTGTTTCATGATTACCATTACTGCATATACAATTAATACCCCAAAAATAATAATGGCCTCCAAGCTAGATTTAACTATAGCAATTCCCGTTAAAAATGAAGAAAGAAATTTACCAGGATGTTTAGAAGCAATTGGCAATGATTTAGCAAAGAGAATAGTTATAATTGACTCTGGCAGTACCGATAAAACCAAAGAAATTGCTCAGAATTACGGAGCAGATGTGGTAGATTTTTATTGGAATGGAAAGTTCCCCAAGAAACGAAATTGGTATTTGAGGAATTATACACCTGATACAAAATGGGTTTTATTTTTGGATGCAGATGAATTTCTCACAGCTGAATTTAAAGCTGAACTTCGCGAGGCATTACAAGACTCTGACCCAGTAGGTTTTTGGCTTAACTATACCATTTACTTCATGGGCAAACAATTGAAAGGTGGGTACCCCTTAAAAAAGCTAGCCCTTTTCCAAGTAGGAGCAGGAGAATACGAACGCATTGACGAAGAACAATGGAGCTCCCTGGATATGGAGGTACATGAACATCCGGTATTATCAGGTAAAATTGGGGTAATAAAAAGCAAGATAGACCACCAAGACTTTAGGGGCGTTTCGCATTATGTTGCTAAACATAGCGAATATGCGGCCTGGGAGGCCGAGCGTTTTGTAAAATCTACCGCCACGGCCAATACGTTAAAGGAGTGGACCTGGAAGCAGCGGTTAAAGTATAATTTAATGCGGAGTGTGTGGATTGGACCTGCTTATTTTTTTGGAAGCTTTTTTATATTGGGTGGTTTTAGAGACGGCGCTAGAGGACTAGCTTTTTCAATTCTAAAAATGTCTTATTTCATACAGATTTATTGCAAAATAAAAGAAAATAAGTACCGTTAAATTAATACCTTACATTCTAAGACAAAAAGAAATAAAGTAAAATTAGTTAATAAGTAAATACTGTTATTTGATATATTTTTTTTAGGATTAAATTAACAGAATTGATTTTATCATAGGAATTATCCAAGAATACACAACGTTTCCGCATTGCAAACGTATTTTTTGGAAAATATTATCCTGTTTGATATTATTTAGCTTGATTTTAGAAACTATTTATCTATCTTAGTTCTTTAATCTACAATCATTTAATAATCTGGTATAAAGCTTGTTAAATTATTAGTAGGACCAAAGACAACAAGTATGGAATTTAAATTGCCTCTAAGCTGGCTATCTATTTTCCGATTGCAATTATGAAAAAACGTGTACTTTTAATTGGCTACAATTTTTCCCCAGAATTAACCGGAATTGGTAAATATAGTGGAGAAATGATGACGTGGCTAGCGAAGCGGGGGTATGATTGTACTGTTATAACTGGCTATCCCTATTATCCATATTGGAAAGTACAGGAACCTTACTTTAAAAACAGATTTTGGTATAAAACTGAAAATCAGGATTTTGAATCCGGCGGGCATATGAAAGTTTACAGATGCCCTATGTACGTACCGGCAAAACCATCTGGCTTGAAACGAATTCTGCTCGATTTTTCATTCATGGTTTCTGCCTTCTTAATTTTATTTAAGCTGCTGTTTGTTAAAAAATATGACTACGTATTAACAGTAGCTCCGTCTTTTCAATTTGGTTTATTAGGAACCTTGTATAAAAAAATCCGCAAAGGTAAACTGATTTATCACATCCAAGACATGCAGATTGAGGCTGCCAGAGATTTGAATATGATAAATTCTCCCAAAGTCATAGATACGTTGTTCCGGATGGAAAATTATATTTTTCAGAAAGCCGATGTGGTAAGTAGTATTTCAGATGAAATGGTGCACCGGATCGAGAAAAAGGCTAATAAACCAGTTTACCTATTCCCAAACTGGGCCGATACTACTAAATTTTACCCTATTGAGGATTCTTCTGAATTAAAACGGGAGTTTGGTTTTGACCCTGCTGATAAAGTTATCCTTTATTCTGGTGCAATGGGCGAAAAACAAGGACTGGAAGCTATCTTATACGCGGCTAAAGAGCTGCAGCACATAAGTCAACTTAAATTTGTTTTATGTGGCAGCGGTCCTTATAAAGAGACATTACAAGCTCTGGCTGATAAATTAAAAATTTTTAATATAGTTTTTTTACCATTACAGCCAATTGATAAATTTAATCGATTCCTTAACATAGCAGATTTACACCTGATTATTCAGAAGGCCAATGCCAGTGATTTAGTGATGCCCTCCAAGCTTACAACCATATTAGCAGTAGGAGGTTTAGCACTTATTACTTCTAATAAAGAATCTGGCTTACATAAAATGGTAAGCAAACATAATTTAGGTATTTTGGTTGAAGCGGAGAATCCAGTAGCCCTTTATAAAGGGATATTAAAAGCTATATCTGAAGATAACACCCATAAAATAACAAACGCACGATTATACGCAGAAAAGTATCTTTCATTGGATAATGTAATGACATCTTTTGAGGAAAACGTTTTTGCTGCCGAGCCTAAAGTAGAGCGATTTGTAATGAGGGATTATATTAATGTAAACCCAGTACACCCAGTTAATAATTTTAACTAGTGCAAAAATATTTTTTATGTAAAAAAAGCCACTTTATAAAGTGGCTTTTTTTTTATCCCGTGTTCTCAAATAAACTCTGAAAAAATCTTAATTTTATTAAGCCCAATAATTTATTATTTAATGAAAAAACTGCTCCTTATTAGCTCCTTCTTTTTTCTATCTTTAAACCTATTTTCACAGGGTAAAGAAATATGGTACTCACAGGGAAATATTAAATTAAAAGGATACTTAGCTCAACCCAAGAATACTCCTGGTAAAATGCCAGGAATTGTGGTATTACATGCTTGGATGGGCATTACAGATTTTGAAAAAAAGTCTGCTGATGATTTAGCCAGCTTGGGATATTATGCTCTGGCTGCCGATAGCTACGGCGAAAATATACGACCAAAAGATGCAGCTGAAGCAGGGAAATTAGCAGGACAATATAAGAATGATCGGCAGACATACCGTAGCCGCATTAAAGCCGCCATTGACCAATTAATAAAAGCCGGGGCCGATCCCGATAGAATTGCGGTAATAGGTTATTGCTTTGGAGGTACAGGCGCCCTGGAAGCAGCTAGAGCCAATTTTCCGGTTAAAGGGGTGATATCTTTTCATGGAGGCCTGGATAAAGCCGCCAACCTGGAAACTCTTCAGATTAAACCTAAAGTTTTGGTTTTGCACGGCGCCGATGATCCATTTGTACCCAAAGAACAGGTTGATGCTTTCCAACAGGAAATGCGAAACAGCCACGCCATATGGGAAATGGTTTATTATGCCGATGCCGTCCACGCTTTTACAGAGCCACAAGCTGGTAACGATAAATCAAAAGGGGCAGCCTATAATGAATTAGCTGCCAAACGTTCCTGGGAGCACATGAAAATGTTTTTCCAGGAGATTTTTGGAGCTTAAACAGAAGATGCTCCGGATTATGAGAAAATGAATTTGACTTCTAAAAATAACAGTTTATGAAAAGACAATTATTTATCTACCGCTGTATTAGTCTTTCATTATTACTAATACTGTTGTCCTTCCATTGCATGGCCATCAGTACAAAAGATTTAGTAGGTGCCTGGCGTTTGGGTCCAGCCAATCAACGGACAGTTATGATTGCTACCGACAAAATTATTTCGGTGGCTACCTATGATATTCCTGGTAAAAAATTTATTAGTTCTTATGGCGGAACCTGGCGTCTGGACGGAAATAAACTGGTGATAAAACAGGAATGGAATTCGGCCGCTCCCGAACAAGTAGGTCAAGAAACAAGTCAGGAAGTACAGGTAAGCCAAAACAAACTACATATCAAAGGCAAGAACCAGACCTGGACCAGATTGGATGATGGGAAACCAGGAGCTTTAATGGGCGCCTGGATTATTACGGGCAATTATACGAACGATCAGGTAAGTAAACGACCGAGCCCTTTCTATCCCAGAAGAACCATGAAGATACTTTCGGGCACTCATTTTCATTGGATAGCTTACAATATAGAAACCAAACAATTTATGAATTCCGGAGGTGGTACGTATACAACCGACAATGGGAAGTACACCGAAGAAATTGAGTTTTTTACCAAAACTCCGGAAAGTGTAGGTAAAAAACTAACCTTTGAGTATGCTTTTGTAAACGGTGATTGGCGCCACAAAGGGGAAGAATCGACAGGCGGACCAATGGATGAATGCTGGACCCGGAGGGAAACGTTTGAAAAATAGAATCTACTATCTACCACAATCTTTTACAGGCTATTATTAGGATTTTTGACTTACTTCTTTTAATATGCTCCTTATCAAAAATTTAAGTGGCAGATAAGCACCGCCTACTAAGAAGTAATTCTAAATGGAAACAACAATTGCACAATCCAGGTGGTACCGCCTAATACCGGTAGCCTTTATTACGTATAGTCTTGCTTATTTAGATAGGGCAAATTTTGGGTTTGGAGCTGCCAGCGGTATGGCAAATGACCTGAATATTACTCCTGCCACCTCTTCCTTATTAGGTTCTTTATTCTTTCTGGGTTATTTCTTCTTTCAAATTCCCGGGGCACATTATGCGGCAAACAACAGTGCCAAAAAATTAATTTTCTGGTCTTTAATTGCCTGGGGCGGTTTAGCTACGGCAACCGGTATGGTAAGTAACATATCTGTTTTAATAGTTATCCGGTTTATGCTCGGCGTGGTAGAAAGCGCTGTGATGCCTTCCATGCTAATCTTGTTGAGTAATTGGTTTACTAAAACAGAACGATCCAGAGCCAATACTTTTTTAATTTTGGGCAATCCCGCTACGGTGCTGTGGATGTCTATTTTATCAGGTTACCTGATCAACTCTGTAGGCTGGCGCTGGATGTTTATCCTGGAAGGGTTACCCGCGGTTATATGGGCCTTCTTTTGGTGGCGCCTGGTAGATGACAAACCTCAAAATGCTAAATGGCTATCCAATGAAGAAAAAGAAGCTTTAGAAGAACGTTTTGCGCAGGAACAAGCAGGGATCAAACCTGTTAAAAACTATGCAGAGGCCTTTAAATCTAAAACGGTTATTTTACTTAGTCTCCAGTATGCCTTATGGAGTATTGGAGTATATGGTTTTGTTATGTGGTTGCCCTCTATTATTAATGCAGCCCCAAATATGGATATTGTTAAAACTGGATGGTTATCTGCAGTGCCTTATGTGCTGGCAATAATTGGCATGTTCAGTGCTTCCTATTTTTCTGATAAAACTCTAAACCGCAAAGCATTTGTATGGCCTTTTTTATTAATAGGGGCTATTGCATTTTATGGTTCTTATTTAGTAGGCTCCACAAACTTCTGGTTATCCTTCGTATTACTCATTATTGCAGGCGGAGCCATGTATGCACCTTACGGTCCTTTCTTTGCTATTATTCCGGAAATACTACCTCGAAATGTTTCTGGAGGCGCTATGGCCTTAATAAATAGTATGGGAGCACTAGGTTCTTTTATAGGTTCCTATTTAGTGGGGTATTTAAACGCAGCTACCGGAAACTTTTCAGCTTCTTATATTTTTATGTCTGGCTCCCTCCTGCTGGCGGCCATAATTACCATACTTGCTGTAAAGAATAATCAGGCTGTACCTAATCCAAAAATGGTGAAACAAGTGGTTTAAAGTGCTATCTTTTTCCTGAAAACAAAAACAAATTATTAATGTATATCAAAGAATAGTATTCACCTCAGGTTGGATGTAATATAATGTAGCTATTTTAACTTGAGTAACTTGAGGTAAATGCGGAGCTTAAATGGGCACTTTTACTTATAAAATTCAGTATTCCCCCTCTTCTTCTAAACCGTATAATAAGAGCTAAAAAATTAGCTTTTATATGAATGATCTATTAATTCTGACCAAAGAAGAATACGAAGAAGCTGCCAGGAAATTAGAAGAGTTAAAAAATGCACCTTTGGATAGTGACTGTGCGAAAGAATTAAAGGTTTTAACCAAGGCCATAGTAGAGTTCGAACGGCGGAACTTACCCATTCCGGATCCGGAAAAGGACAGCTTACATTATTAAACCGATTTTTATTGACCCGTTCATCTCGAACTATTTAGTCTTGACTTGTTTACTACAAAAGGCCATGATGAATTAGAGGTGCTCTATGTGAGCTGAACAAAACAATGCAGCGCCTCCTTAGCATAACTACATATTTTAGATTTTATTAGGGAAGTAGTATATTTCTTTACAAACGTTATACGCATCCTTGTGCTAATATATATTTAACATTTAATATATAGGTTCACTAGTAAAGTTCTGAAATAAGTAATTCAATTTAGCTTTCCCCCTTAAAAATGAGATAATCCTTGTTCTACATCTGACCAGCCATTTAGTTGTTAAGTTTACGTGACTCCAGAAGATTTTAAAATCCTTATTCTTAATTTTTAGATTTATATTCCTGGGGAAAGTAAATTAAAATACCTTCATCATGAAACAAATTCGGTTCATATTTCTATTGATTGGGGTATGCCTTTTATTATTCTCTTTCTCAGGATTAGCACAAAACA
Organism: Adhaeribacter aquaticus DSM 16391; assembly: GCF_000473365.1. Classification (GTDB taxonomy): domain Bacteria; phylum Bacteroidota; class Bacteroidia; order Cytophagales; family Hymenobacteraceae; genus Adhaeribacter; species Adhaeribacter aquaticus. The sequence continues at coordinate 3,006,603 of NZ_KI421517.1, read as the reverse complement.
TTACGAAAAAGAAAGAAGGAAAACTGTTTATAATGGGTGGCGGCACCCGGCCGGCAGCCTTGATAAACCGCATGATTGAGGAAGCAGGTCTTAGAAATAATGGGTATGCTTTTATATTACCCATGGCCAGTACCGAAGTAGATTCAGCAATTCAGTATAGTATAAAACAACTTCGGGACAATGGCATTACTAAGGTAAGCAGTATCCGGGTGGTTCCAGAAAAACCGTTACGACCTTCTTTACTTGATTCTTTAGAAAATGCCGCTCTTATTTATATTCCAGGCGGTGATCAGAACTTATTTATGCAAGCTATTGAAACCAGTGGAATAGCCGAATCTATTCGTAAAAGTTACAGAAATGGTAACTTAATAGCGGGCACTAGTGCCGGTGCAGCTCTAATGAGTGAGCACATGATAACCGGAGTTGAAAAGAAATATAATACGGAAACTTCGGCAAATAATCATTCTGAATTTTCAACCATTGAGGCCATGAATATAGAATTAAAGCCAGGTTTAGCCTTGCTTCGCAAAAGTATTATTGACCAGCATTTTATTGCCAGAAAGCGGTTAAACCGGCTAATAAGTTTAGCTATCGAAAATCCAGATTTATTTTGTGTGGGAATAGATGAAGCAACGGCTTTACTGGTAAAAGGCAACTCAGCTGAAGTATTGGGACTTTCGCAGGTAATTACTTTCCGAAATGCTGCTAAAACCAGTCGCAGCCAAACGGGCCGATTAGGAGCTAAAAGAATAAAGATGAGCATCTACCTACCCGGCCAGACTTTCAAATTACCCCATTAACCGATTATCTCCTGCTAAATGGCATGAACCGTAATTAACATTCCCGTCAGTCTTACCAAAAATAGCTAACCCCACTTTTAAGAAATATTTACCACATATCAAACCTAAACAAGGTTACTTTCAGATTGTCGGCCATTACGCCTATACCCAATAATCACCCACTTAATCAGGGATATAAAAATTAAAAGCAGCTCCTTATAAGAAAGAATACGTAATAGTAGTATTACCCAGAGCCATTAGGTAAGTTTATGAAAAGTAAATAGTTGCATTATTAATTTATATGCAAAGCTGGTTTTATTACTTTCTCGTAATCCTTACAGAAAGCTCTTACTAAAGCAGGATATCTTTTGAGGTAGCAGTTGCCAAGTTGTTCTGATAAATATTCTATTTTAAATTTTGATAGCTATGGCCCTTAAAGAAACTTCTAATAAAAGTAAAAGTACTCCCACCCTGCCCGTTCCTAATGGCAAGTTGCTTTCCATTGGCGGAAAAGAGGACAAAGGCAAAAATGAACAACCAAAATTAAATGAGAACTTCTATAATCTGGAAATTTTAACCCGGTTTGTAGAGGAACTGAAAGGCGATAATCCACTCATTGCCATTATTCCCACTGCTTCCAGTGTGCCGGAAGAAATAGCCAATGACTACCTGGAGGTTTTTAAGCACTTAAAACAGGAAAATGTTCGGGTGGTGGATATTAGAAACCGGGCCGACGCCAAAAACCCGGATTATTACGATATTATAGATAAAGCAGCCGGTGTATTCTTTACCGGGGGAGACCAGCTTAAAATTACTGCGATATTAGGCGGTACCCATCTGTTACACCGGCTTAAAGAGCGGTACACCTTCGACCACCTTATAGTAGCCGGAACCAGTGCCGGCGCGGCGGCCATGTCTACTCCCATGATTTATGAAGGGGAAGTAGAAGGCGGAATGATTAAAGGCAACGTCCGTATAACCACCGGACTGGAATTTTTAAAAGATGTTGCCATTGATACTCATTTTATAACCCGTGGCCGAATGGTAAGAATGTCGCAGGCTATTTCTACCAATCCAGGTTGCATTGGTATAGGTTTAGAAGAGGATACTGCCATTATGGTAACCAATGGCAGAAATATTGAAGTATTGGGAAGCGGCTTGGTAACAATTATTGATGGAATGGACAGTACCTATACCAATATATATGAAATTGGAAACGGCGAGCCTTTTAAAATTCATGGACTTAAATACCATTTACTCGGAAAAGGCGACACCTATACACTCCCGATTTTTGATCAATTACATATTTAAAAAAGCAAACAATAGTAAAGAGCGCTATCAAACTAGTTTATCTTCGGCACAAAAACCCAGTTTAAGCTAGCTTCTTTATATACTTTATTTTTCTGCTGCTCAGTTTAGCAACATATAATTAGTACCATATTATTCTGCCAAAAAAAAGTAAGGTTATTTATAACACCTCCCAAACCTGTAAACTAGCAACGCTTACAAATTTTAAGCGTTAAAGCCAGAAAAAATTGTTACGTATGAAAACAGCATATAAACTTTCCGGATATTTAGATGGCAATACCGAAAATACTATAGGCTATTACGAAACTTTGGAAGAAGCCCAGAAAGAACTTCCGAAGGATTATACCCACTATGGTACACTTAAACTGGAGGATAACCGACCTCATTTCCAGATAACAAAATTTACTTATCCTGATTTAATAGCAGATATGCCAATAGCCTGGGATAACCGGGAAGTTATTCAGGTACTTTTCTATTATAATTAATAGCTGGTTTAGTTAAGTTTGATTTTAGAAAATACAGAACTGGTATCTACCGATACCAGTTCTGTGATTACATTTACTTCTGTACCTCTTTTTCCTGGTCCTGCTCCGCTTCGTTTTTAGCTTTTTTAGTTTCTTTTACATTTTTTAATTGCTCTACCACATCGATTGAACCAGTTTTTACCGAACTTATATTAATATTACCAACTACCTCACTGCGCGGTTCTATTACCATATTAGAGGTTAGTTTATAAGGAAAATCTGATTTACCTGCCAATAGTTTAAAGGCGTTTTTGACAGGCTTTTTGGTATCAGAATTGGAGGTTAACTGGATAGGTGTTATGGAGCGGGCCTTTATTAATTTTTCTTCTGCCAGGCTACCATGCGCCACTATAAAGTCTTTCAGCACCAAATCGTAATCCATTTTGCGCACATAAAAGTCAAATTCATTTGGATTATCTATTGCCATAGTCATTATCATTCCCATGTTATCTAAACCAAAATCTGTAATTTTCATATCTTTCACCTCCATTCCGGGTAAGGCTGGCACCACCATGTCTACTTTCCTATCTATATCCAGGGTTCTTTTACCAAGTACCGGAATGTCGCAATAGGCTTTCAAAATAACCTGTACCGGCTCATCCTCGGCTACCTGCCTTCGTACCAATTCCCGGGTCTGGTTGTGGTTCATGGTCACAGGTAAATCCAAGGTTTGGACCTTTCCTCTTTTAGAACCTTCTGTTAACTTCTTATGCCCTTTGCTAACAGTTTGATCATAAAGGCGCATTTCGTATTGCAGGCTATCTATAAAAACTGGAATTACACCCGATTTCATGCCTACATTTACCAGCATAGTGGCTTCTTGTTCCCCAATAGTGGCATTTGTAATTTTCATTTTGTCGATTTCGGGCATAGCTGCAGCAATCAATTTTTCCTGGGGCACCAAAAAGGAGATTGCCACTCCAACCAACACTAAAATGCCAATTAAAATGGCTATTACTTTCAATGTTCTTTGCATACAAATAAAGCTTTTATATCAATTCAACTACAAATACCAATTTTTAAAGTTTTATTATCAGCCGGTATACGTCCTTATTAAATTATTGACCTACTGATTTTTAACCAAATTATTTTGTATAAATACCTATTTCCATCGCTATATAGGTTTGGGCAGTTTACCTACAAAAATTTAAAGTAAGTTTAATGCGCTACTAATCAGGAATACCTTTATATTTCAATGTTATCAGGCATATTTGAACGCTGGAGCAGTATTTTTAAGAGTTTATTTTTGAGGCAGCGGAAGTTTCTTTATACTAGCCAACTTAAATACTCAGAACTATTTATGAAAATTGTTCATCTTTATAAGGCTATTAGAAGCCTGCTATAAGACAAAAGACTTTAGTAATAAAAATAATACAACCTATGACGAACAAATATTTATTACATGGAAAATTAACCGCTATTGCCGGTGCCGGCGAAAAACTGGCTTCTATTCTTTTAGAGGCGGCCAATTTGGTTTCTACTGCTAAGGGCTGCCAGCTATATGCTATAAGCAAAGACCCAACCGATAAGGACGCTGTTTGGATTACTGAAATCTGGGATACCAAAGAGGATCATGATAATTCTTTACAAGTGGCAGGTGTCAAAGAATTAATAGGACAAGCTATGCCTTTGCTTCAGGGCCGACCAGAAAAAGGTCAGGAGCTGGTAGTAATAGGTGGAGTGGGTATGGCATAAAAACAGTTACAAGCTTAACTTATTGCCAATTATGATAAACTTTTTACTTAGCCCAATTCCTTCTGTTATAAGATTAGAACCCATCTGTTTACCCAATTGGGTTATTATTTAAACTTTATTTTTTAGCTCAAGTAAAAAATAATAAAAAGTTTGGATATGGAAATATTAAAATTTAAAACCAATATTGAAGACCAGGAAAGTGTAGCCAAGGTGGGCTCATTTCTAGATCATCAGGAAGGAATAAATAAATGGGATGTAGATACAAATAGTGAAGACAAAATATTAAGTATCTCTGGCAGCAATATTAATCCACAAAAAATTGAAAATACTATTCAACAAGCCGGGTATCAGGCAGAGATGATTCGGGTAACAGGCATAAGTGGAGAAGATCTTTAAAATAGAGCTGATTAATCAGTAACTAATATTAAAAAAGCCCCTTACATGATGGGGCTTTTTTTAATTTCTTTATGTAAAGTTTCTAATCTTTAGAAACCCTATTTACTATTTGCTCTCGTAATAAACTCATAACCAGCTAATAGCATACAAACTAATTCTACACCGAAATATTTACCAGTCTTAACTTGCAGAGTAGCAGGTAAACATTATACTACAAATAAAATTTACAAATGCAGCTTCTATCAGCGACAAAAATGCCTGATTTTATTAATAACCCTGGGCTAAATCAACCTGGTTTTGTAACGGATGCCCCGCCAGAAACAGATTTAGATTAGCTAAAAACTGAGCTATTTTCCCTTCATCCTCGGCCATTTGTCCCCCTCCGCTGTGCTGAGTTAAAATTACATTTTCCATTTCCCATAATGGACTTTCCGCTGGCAAAGGCTCTATTTCGGTAACATCCAGTACTGCGCCGGCCAGCTTACCAGCCTGTAAGGCGGCAATTAAAGCAACTTCATCAGTAGTACTACCACGGCCTACACTAGCATAAACACTGCCCTCTTTCATAGCATTGATGAAATCCTTAGAAACATATCTTTCTGCCCCTCCCGGCAAAGTATTTACCACCACATCAGTAGTGGGTAAGGCAGCTAAAACTTCTTCAAAGGAATGAAGCTCGGCTAAAGGGCTTTTGCGGGCGGTCATCTGCACCTGGCAGTTAAAGCCTGCCAACATTTGCTTAACCGCCTGCCCTATTGCTCCGGCCCCCAATATCACAACTTTTTTATTGCTTATTAAACCTAACCGGTATCTTAGCTCCTTTCCTACCCATTCTTTTTGCTCCTGCTTTTTGGCTAATACATCAATGCCCCGGTAAAAAGCTAATAAACCTCCTACCATGGTTTCAGCACACGGGCGGGCAAAAAAATCGCCCATATTAGCCACCTGAGCATTGGTAGCTACATTTTTATACTGATCGAAACCAGCAGAATCGAGCTGCCAATAAACTAAATTAGCCGAAGCATTCCGAAACCAATCCGCTGACGGGTTTCCCATTATGATATCGGCTGTCTGAAAAGCCTGCTGCGCAGCCTCTTCAGAAACTTCGCTTTTAAAAACGGGAGTAACAGAAGTTGGCAACAACGATCTTAGGTGAGCCCGTAACGACTCGTTTAAGGGCGTATTGATAAATATTTTCATAGTTGTATTTTAAGCTATCACAGTATAAACGGGCAATTCTAAACTTCTGCTACTTTGAAGGGTTTAACCTCAATCTTTTCCCACACTTGTTGAGTCGCATACGGATCCTCCCGCAGCCATTGCTGCAATTCTTTTTCCTGGTCAAACTGAACAATAACGGAGGAACCAACCATTTTTCCTTCCGAATTTAAAATAGCCCCTCCTATCAAAAAATTACCGGATTGTTTTAGCTTTTTTACTACTTCCAAATGAAAAGGCCTTGCCGCCATTCTTCGATCCAGGGCTTGCGCATCGGTAAAATCATAAGCAGTAATTATATATTGTTGAGCCATATCTTAAAACGTTTAAGGTAATTGCGAATTATAAATTTTAATAAATAACAGTTGTTTTACTTCATATATTTTTGTTCAAAGGTAAAAGTTATATTTACTAACTTTTTCAAAACCAGTAGTAAATTAATCACACCTTATAAATTTAATAATTAAGGAAAATGCAACTCCAAATAAACCATTTGGTAATAAATGCTTTAGCAGGATTACTTTTGAATGGTAGTTTAAACAAACTAATTGTCTTTCGTGAGGTGAAGTAATTTGACTTTGTTTTCCTATTTTTTACTTCTTTTAGCAACCGCACGGCCTTGAGCTCATAGCCCTATTGGAAAATCAGAAAAACTAAAACGCTTGGTGAACATCCAGCCTGCCATATGAACCATAATACCTTACCTCTCACCCCACATGCCCTTGTAATTCAAACCTTGCTAAAAAACTAAACCGGCAAAACTTCGCTTTATTTGTTACGCCTATGCCTTAACAAGTTTCCTTAGATCAGGATAAGACCATTAGAGAGTGTTATGTAATTGTTTGGCAAAGACCTACCTTTGGGAAAGCTTACCTTTCTTGATTTTATTCCTGTATTCAAGGTTAGTTTGGCTTTCTTTTGTACAAGATTTAACATGAAAAAACTCCTCTTTATACTTATCTCTTTTTTTACCTATAGTGGGGTATTGGGACAAAACTCTTTAAACGTTTATGTAAAAGATACTGAAACAAAAGCGCCTTTAGCTGGTGCAACAGTTATGTTAGCTGGTACCACCAATGGTGCCACCGCTGATTCCAAAGGCTTCGTATCCCTATCAGATTTACCAATTGGCCGGCATACTTTCCGGGTTTCCTTCCTGGGCTATCAGGAAAAGAATTTGGTCATCAGCTTCCCCAGAACAGCCATGGACACTTTACTTATTCTGCTGGAGCCAAGTGGAGAAGAACTGGATGAAGTAGTTATTTCTTCTACTCGCAGCAGCCGTACCATTCGGGATATTCCCACCAGAGTTGAATTTATTGCCGGAGAAGAACTGGAAGAAAAAGCAAACATGAAGCCGGGAGATATCCGAATGATATTAAACGAAAGTACCGGTATCCAAACGCAACAAACTTCTGCCACCTCGGCCAATGCCAGTATCCGGATTCAGGGCCTGGATGGTCGCTATACCCAAATCTTAAAAGACGGATTTCCGCTTTACGCTGGTTATGCAGGTGGTTTAGGGTTACTGCAAACCCCGCCCTTAGACTTGAAACAGGTGGAAGTAATAAAAGGCTCTACCTCTACCTTATATGGAGGCGGAGCTATTGCCGGACTGGTAAATTTAATTTCTAAAACTCCCGGGCCGGAACAAGAACTTCAATTCCTGATAAACGGCACTTCGGCGGGTGGTCTAGACCTGAATAGCTTTTATGCCAAACGTTTTGGCAAACTGGGTTTAACGTTATATGCGGCCCGTAACAGCAATGCACCTTATGATCCGGCCAATATAGGTTTCAGCGCCATTCCCCAATTTACCCGGTACACGTTTAACCCCAAATTCTTTGTGTACTTATCAGAAAAAACGAAAATTAACGTTGGCTTAAATTCAGTAATAGAGAACCGTTTAGGCGGCGACATCCAATATATCAGGGGCACCCGTGATAACACACATTCTTATTTTGAACAAAATAAAACCGGCCGGTTTTCGACGCAGTTCACATTAGATCATGCTTTTTCAGAGTCGCATCGGTTTACCCTTAAAAACAGTATTAATAATTTTAACCGCGATTTAAGTTTGCCCAATTATAAGTTTAGTGGCAAACAAATAAGCTCATTTACGGAAGCAAATTATTCTAACAGTTCGGCTGAAAACCTGGAATGGATTGCTGGTGTAAATGTCTGGACAGATGCGTTTAAAGAAAAAGAAATTGCTTTGGCATCAGCCCGGGATTACACCCAGACAACATTAGGTGCTTTTGCCCAAAATACCTGGAAAACCACTTCTAAACTAAACATAGAAACTGGCTTTCGCACAGATTATGTAGTAAATTATGGATTTGCCTTTTTACCTCGTATTTCAGCTCTTTATAAAATCCGGCCCAATATTACGTCGCGTTTAGGAGGAGGCTTTGGTTATAAAGCTCCAACCATTTTTACCGAAGAAAGTGAGCGGCTCCAGTTCCGGAACATTTTACCGATTAATGAACAGGCAAATACCCTGGAGCGGAGTTATGGCGCCAACTGGGATATTTCTTACCGGACTTCTTTATTTCAGGAAAGCATTAGTTTAAGTATAAATCATTTATTCTTTTATACTTTTTTAAATAATCCTTTACTGCTAAAGCCCAGAGCTAATAGCCTATATCAATTCCAGAATATTACCGGACACATAGCTAGTCGTGGAACTGAAACTAATATAAAAATTGGCTACCAAGATTTTAATCTGTTTCTGGGTTATACTTTTACCAACACCAAAATTCGGGAAGATGATATCGACAGACTTAACCCACTCACCCCTAGGCACCGGATAAATGCAGTATTAATGTATGAAGTTGAAGACAAATGGAAGTTAGGTGCTGAATCGTATTACTACGGGAAACAAGTTTTAAGTGATGGCGGAACCGGAACAAACTATCTTTTAGCCGGCTTTATGGCCGAAAAGCTTTTCCCCAAATTCTCTCTTTTCATAAACTTTGAAAATTTTCTGGATGTTCGCCAGACTAGGTTCGACAGTATATACACCGGCCCAATTTCTAACCCGGTTTTTAGAGATATTTATGCTCCTCTGGATGGCTTTGTGATAAATGGAGGTTTAAAGATCAAGCTTTAGCTCAGGCATCAGGTAACGTTCATCTCCTGATCTCTCTTAAACTGCGGATTATGTAAATTAAATCAACATTAGAAGTTATTAACTACAACTGGATAATTAACTTCTGATGCTATCTAATTGCTGGTTATACCGTCAAAGGGGAAATTTTCTCCAAAACCACTAATCTTCCTATCTATTTCTTCAATATAAATAGTAGTCAGGTAATTTTCCAGTTTATCCAGAAATTCCAAATAAACAGCTTTCTGTTCATACGACTTTTCTTTGTTCAAAAAATACCTGACCAATACCAATGCCTCCTCTGCTTCCTCACGTGTAAATAAGGCAATATCTTGATTTAATAATGTACTGCCTATATCCATAAAAATAAATAAAACTCAGGACTTTAGCTGAGCTAAGAAATAAACTTCATTAAAGTTAAAGGAATAAAATTGGTAACCAATAGATAAAACTGGCAGCCAATAAAAATACGCTTTTAAACCTAGGTGTTTTACGACTTTTCATACCTCTACATTTTACGAATAATCTTATGATTTAATTTTTACCTCCTAAACCTCATCTGGCTGCGGCATTATTAATAGCATTGAAAAGTAAAATAAACCTTCCAGTTAAATAGAGATAACCTAATCATCTTTCTCGTTAATATTAATATGAAGAACCAGTTTCTTTCCTCTTAAAAGAGTTATTACCTTTACCGGAATAGCGTTATTGTTTCAGCCGATGTCCTTTTTATACATAAAAGCCTTACATATTATTTTTGTAGTGACGTGGTTTGCCGGTTTGTTTTACATGCCCCGGCTCCTCATTTATTTTGCCGAGGCAAATGAAAAACCTGAGCCTGAAAAATCTATTCTGCAAAACCAGTTCAAACTGATGCAACGTCGGTTGTGGTATGGTATTACTTGGCCGTCCGCAGTTATAACCTTAGTATTAGGCCTTAGTACCTGGTATTTGTACGGCGGTTTTCCGGGTTGGCTCCACCTTAAATTATTGTTTGTATTGGGTTTATACGGTTATCATTTCTATTGCCACCGCCTCTTTAAACAACAACAAAACAATATCATTACCTGGAACTCAACAAAACTTAGAATCTGGAATGAGGTAGCAACCATATTTCTTTTTGCCATTGTATTTTTAGTTATTTTAAAAAATGGGTTGGGAATGGCTTATGGCTTAGCTGGTCTGGCTGTACTGATAGCTATTTTATTACTGGCAATCCGGATATATAAACAACTAAGAGAAAAACCGTAATGTAGGGTAGAAGAATAAAAAAGGGCTACTTTATATAAAGCAGCCCTTTTTTATATCAAAAGTAAAATCTAAGAAATACCACTGCCATTTTTTACAGCACTAGATGGCTGCACGAAAGCTAAACTACCATCGGCATTTTCAGCCATTAAAATCATACCCTGGCTTTCAATCCCTTTAATTTCACGCGGAGCTAAGTTTACCAGTACCGAAACCTGCTGACCAATAATCTGAGCCGGATCAAAGAACTCTGCAATCCCACTCACAATGGTTCGTTGGTCTAGGCCGGTATCAATTTTCAGCTTTAGAAGTTTTTTGGTTTTAGCAACTTTCTCTGCTTCCAGAATGGTACCAACCCGGATATCCATCCGCGAGAAGTCATCGAAGGTAATATTTTCTTTAGCTGGAGCTACTGTTGAATTGGCTAACTGATTGGCCTTTTTCGTATCCAAAAGCTTTTGCACTTGTGCTTGAACAGTTGCATCTTCTATCTTCTCGAAAAGTAAGGCCGCCTCGCCCAACTGATGATCGGCTACCAGGTAATCCTGCCCACCGGCAGCTGCCCAGGTATCTGGCTTAATTTTTAACATTTGAGCTAATCTTTTAGCCGTATCTGGTAAAAAAGGCTCCGCCACAATAGTTAAGCTAGCTGCAATCTGTAAAGCAATATTTAAAATGGTTTTTACCCGGTCCTCATCTGTTTTTATCAGCTTCCAGGGCTCCGTTTCGGCCAGGTATTTATTGCCTAACCGAGCCAGGTTCATTAACTCACTCAGCGCCTCCCGGAATCGGTATCTTTCAATCAAATCTCCAATTTTAGCCGGGAATGCCTTTAACTCATCCAGTACTACCAGGTCAGCAGGTTGCAGTTCGGTTTTAGCTGGCACTTTACCGCCATAATATTTATGGGTAAGTACCACAGCCCGGTTAATGAAATTCCCGAAAATTGCCAATAGCTCATTGTTGTTGCGGGCCTGAAAATCTTTCCAGGTAAAATCATTATCTTTTGTTTCGGGCGCATTGGCGGCTAAAACATACCGTAAAACATCGGCCTTGCCCGGGAAATCCTCTAAATACTCGTGCAACCAAACTGCCCAATTCCGGGAAGTAGAAATTTTATCGCCTTCCAGATTTAAAAATTCATTTGCAGGCACATTATCAGGTACTACATAATCGCCGTGCGCCTTCAGCATTACCGGGAAAATAATACAATGAAATACAATGTTATCTTTTCCAATAAAATGGACTAGTTTAGTTTCTTCGTCTTTCCAGTATTTCTCCCAATCCGGCGTCAGGTCTTTAGTCGCGGAGATATAACCAATAGGTGCATCAAACCAAACATATAATACTTTCCCTTTGGCTTCTTCTAATGGCACGGGTACACCCCAGTCCAAATCACGGGTAACAGCCCGGGGTTGTAGGCCCCCGTCAATCCAGGATTTACATTGTCCATAAACATTGGTTTTCCAGTCTTTATGGCCATCTATTATCCACTCCCGTAACCAACTTTCGTATTTATCAAGAGGCAAATACCAGTGTTTGGTTTCTTTTAAAACTGGCTTTTCGCCGCTTAGCATACTTTTCGGATTTATTAAATCCGTGGCATTTAAACTGGATCCGCAGCTTTCACACTGGTCGCCATAAGCGTTTTCGTTTCCGCAGCGTGGGCAGGTTCCAACTATATAACGATCGGCCAGAAACTGGTTGGCTTTTTCATCATAATACTGCTCTGTTGTTTTTTCTTCAAAAATGCCTTTCCCGTGTAAATTTGTAAAGAAACCAGCTGCTGTTTCGGCATGAATTTCAGAAGAAGTCCGGGAATAAATGTCGAAGGAAATATTAAACTCCTGAAATGAGTTTTTAATAATTTCGTGGTACTTATCTACTACTTGTTGCGGTGTAACGCCTTCTTTCTGAGCCCGAATAGTAATTGGAACTCCGTGTTCATCTGAACCACAGATAAATTTCACATCTTCCCCTTTAGAGCGCAGGTATCGCACATAAATATCGGCAGGAATGTATACCCCAGCCAAATGTCCTATGTGCACAGGTCCGTTGGCATAGGGTAATGCCGAAGTAACTGTATAGCGTTTATAATTTTTGCTCATATTTTATCTTTAATGGTGCAAATATAGAAAATTGCTAATTGTACCTAGCTTTTAAACTTACACCTCATTAAAAGTTTATAAAACATTAAGATTAGCTTAGCCAAAAAATTGCACTAACTAATAATAAACGAATTATTTACCAATTATCATTGGAGTACTTACCCAAAAAATTAAATACGTGTTAAGTTACAAGACGATACCCTTATTGAATGTTATGAATTTAGAAGGCAGGAAATGAAAAGATTATAATTAATCAAGTTGTTATCAGGGAATATCTCAGACAAAGCTCTTCTTTGGGTAACTTTTATTAGATAGAAGTAAGCTATAAATAAATAAATAATCATCAAAACTATCTGATTGCTAATTAGGCTTACTTGAGCCAAACAGATATTTAGTTTACTGCTAAAAAGCGGTTGCCAGGAATTAAAATAAAATAGGTAAGATAATTCTACCTAATAGAACGCCGTAAGGTATCTGTTGTTGGACGACCAATCTCTTCTGTGCGAACTTCTAGTGGACGATTACTGGATCGTTCCGACCCACGGTTTTCTATATTTTTTTGCCGGTTTATTTCACTGGCCTGGTCGTCTAAATTACGCGGAATGGAGGATGGAGCTGTACTGATGGTACCGTTATTATAAATGGCGCGGCGGTCCGCATCACTATTTATAGTGTTAGGGACTGCCGCATTAAACTCACTATTTTCTTTGGCGGAGGTACAGGCTCCCATCCACAAACCAACTCCAACTAGTAATCCAAGCCTGACCTGTTCCATCCAATTGCTAAGCCTTTTCATATTCCTCCCTACTCCTCCTTTTCATGAGCTCCCATTTATTATTGTCTTAAGCTTCTTTTCCCTGCTGTATGGCTCCGTAACCCACCTCCGTTAAGCGTAAACCCGTAACATCAGGAGTAGCATACGCTTCTTTACTTAAATGGTACTCAGCTTCTTTCAAAGAATCCTTATAGTGCTGGGGATGTTCGCTTTGCTTTTCCAGGAAAGGTAAAAGCTCATCGTACGATAAAACCTCATTTGCCTGGGTGCCAAAATGCCGAAAAGCGTCCAGAATTAATTGGGCAGTATGCTGTATATTATTGCTGCTTGATACTAAATCCATAACTTTCAAATAAGTTGTTTAGACTGAAAATACGGACGGTACCCTACAAAAGATATATAAATTATATACCGTACCTTTTAGCTCCAGCGGCTATTTCTTCACAAAATTTAGCGAAGCAGAATTTAAACAATAGCGAAGGCCGGTTGGCCGGGGTCCATCATCAAAAACGTGTCCTAAATGCGAGCCACATCTACCACAAACCACTTCAGTCCGGACCATGCCGTGGCTTACATCCTGCAGCTCCTTTACATTTTTATTGCTGATAGGTTTGTAAAAACTTGGCCAGCCGGTACCAGATTCGAATTTAGTTTCTGAACTAAACAATTCCTGGTTACACCCAATGCAATGGTAAACTCCTTTAGCATGATTATTGGCGTATTTATTAGTAAAGGGACGTTCCGTTCCTTTCTTTCGGGTTACATTATATTGCTCTTCAGTTAGTTGTTTTCGCCACTCAGCATCTGTTTTTACTACCGCATAACTGTCATCTCCATTATTCAAATTATTTACCTGCTGGCCAGATAATGGACTATCGCCACTAGCAGCAGTAGATTCCTGTTTCTTTTGCTGCGCACAGGCAGTTAGCGCAACTAAGCAAACTAATATATAGGAAAGGTAATTCTTCATGTTATTTAATTGATAAGCTGAAAACACTCTAATTCATTACACATACGCATTAGCTTACTAACTCAGATTGCCGGCTCAGCTAATTTTACAACTCACCGGAAACTTTTTTATGTCAAATTACCTTTATATTAACTATAGCCCAAAGAGTTAACCGAATGTTCTTATTCTGGTTAACATTTTGTACCTTTGCGGCTGAAATTAAAAACTAATGAGTCAGAATATCAGAAACATTGCGATTATCGCGCACGTTGACCACGGTAAAACTACGCTGGTTGATAAAATTATTCACGCTTCCAAACTTTTTGCCGAACACCAACACTTCGACGATTTAATCCTGGATAACAACGATCTGGAACGCGAACGCGGTATTACCATCGTTTCCAAAAACGTATCTGTTCGTTACAAAGGTGTAAAAATAAATGTAATTGATACTCCTGGTCACGCCGACTTTGGCGGTGAAGTAGAGCGGGTATTAAAAATGGCTGACGGTGTATTATTGTTGGTAGATGCCTTTGAAGGGGCTATGCCACAAACCCGTTTCGTTTTAGGCAAAGCTATCTCCTTAGGTTTAAAACCAATTGTGGTTGTAAACAAAGTAGATAAAGAAAACTGCCGCCCTGATGAGGTACACGAACAGGTTTTTGACCTGATGTTCAACTTAGGTGCTACTGAAGACCAATTAGACTTTGTTACCCTTTACGGTTCCAGCAAACAAGGCTGGATGAGCACCGACTGGAAACAAAAAACTGAAGATATTACGCCTCTATTAGATGCTATCATTGATGTAATTCCGGCGGCTCCTACCTTAGATGGTACGCCCCAGATGCAGATTACGTCTTTAGATTATTCTGCTTTTGTTGGCCGTATTGCTATTGGCCGTGTTCATCGGGGAACCTTAACTGAAGGCGAAGCCATGAGCTTAATGAAACGTGATGGCACCGTTAAAAAAGTACGGATTAAAGAATTACACGTATTTGAAGGTTTAGGTAAAGTTAAAGTTACTAGTGTAAGCTCTGGTGAAATTTGTGCGATAACTGGTATCGAAGGTTTTGATATTGGTGATACCATAGCGGATGCTGAAATGCCAGAGGCATTGGCGCGTATCTCTATTGATGAGCCTACCATGAACATGATGTTTACAATTAACAACTCACCTTTCTATGGTCGGGAAGGTAAATTTGTAACATCACGTCACTTACGCGAGCGCTTATACAAAGAAACTGAAAAAAACCTGGCTCTACGGGTAGAAGAAACTGATAAAGAAGATACTTTCCTTGTTTATGGACGGGGTATTCTACACTTATCAGTATTAATAGAAACCATGCGTCGCGAGGGTTACGAATTACAGGTAGGCCAGCCGCAGGTTATTTTTAAAGAAATTGATGGTGTTAAATGCGAGCCAATTGAGCATTTAGTAGTAGATGTGCCAGAAGAAAGTGCCGGTAAAGTTATTGAATTAGTAACGGCCCGTAAAGGTGAATTAACCATTATGGAACCAAAAGGCGATTTACAACACATCGAATTCAACATTCCGGCTCGGGGCTTAATTGGTTTACGTAATAACGTATTAACAGCTACAGCTGGTGAAGCAATTATGAACCACCGGTTTATGAGCTATGAACCACATAAAGGTCCTATCCCTGGCCGGATCAATGGTTCTTTAATCTCATTGGAAACAGGTCCTGGTACAGCATATTCTATTGATAAATTACAGGATCGGGGCGAATTCTTCGTGGATCCGGGAGAAGAAGTGTATGCCGGTATGGTAATTGGTGAGCATAGCCGCGGTAATGACATTACTGTAAATATTCAAAAAGGCAAGCAGTTAACCAACATGCGGGCATCTGGTTCTGATAACAACGTAAAGATTGTTCCAAAGCGTCAGTTTTCACTGGAAGAAGCAATGGAATATATCCAGAAAGATGAGTTACTGGAAATCACGCCAAAAAGCATCCGGATGCGTAAAATCTATTTAGAAGAAAACGACCGGAAACGTTACGAAAAACGCGAGGAGACTGTATAACCCAATTATAACATATTCCCTTATAAACAAAAAAAGGTGCCCCTATAGGGGCACCTTTTTTTGTTTATAATAGGTAACTTACTGTATCTTTTTATATTAGCTAGTCTTCTAAATAAAATATTTTTAAATCAATTTGTTTATCTAGTTATAAATTAATTACATTTGGTTCGACTTTAGGGGTGCTGAAAGGCTGAGATAATACCCTTGGAACCTGAACAGGATAATGCCTGCGAAGGGAAAAGTGAGCTAACTTTATTATTTGTCCGGTATTTTCGGCCGGCGTCCAGCCATTTCCTCCTCCTAAAGCTTTACCTATTTTTTTATGATTAAGGTATTGCGTTATGCTTATTATTGTTAATAATCAATCGGTAGATTTAACTGCTGATACCCCTACGTTAGGCAATTTGCTGCAGCAACTCCAATTTGGAGACAAAAAAGGCTTTGCTATTGCCATTCAGGATCAGATTGTGCCCAAAAGCACCTGGCCAACCTATACCCTTCAGGAAAACGATAAAGTAACCATAATTCAGGCCACCCAAGGTGGTTAATGTTAAGCTTATGAAAGAGGAAAAAACACCCAATCAGCAAGTTATTACCCGCGCGCCGTTGCCTAACTCCCGTAAAATTTATGTACCGGGAAAACTGCACAACATCCAGGTAGCCATGCGTGAAATCACCTTGAGTGATACTGTAAGTAAAGTTATTGGTGGTGAAAAACGGGAATTAAATGCGCCTGTTACCGTATATGATACCAGCGGACCCTACACCGATCCGAATTTTGAAATTGACCTGAGGAAGGGGTTGCCGCGTTTGCGTGAAGCCTGGGTTACGAATCGTGGCGATGTAGAACAATTATCGGATTTAACCTCGGAGTACGGACAGATGCGGGCCGCTGATACCAAGCTAGATAGCCTGCGCTTTGAACATATCCGGCCACCTTACCGGGCCAAAACCGGCCAGAATGTAACGCAGTTACATTACGCCCGCAAAGGCATCATCACCGCTGAAATGGAATATATTGCCATTCGGGAAAATCAGCGCATCGATGAGATGCAGCAGGACCCAACCATGTGGCAGCAACACGCCGGCAACAGTTTCGGCGCTAACACGCCTAAAAATCACATTACGCCGGAATTTGTGCGGCAGGAAATAGCTGCCGGTAGAGCCATTATTCCGGCTAATATCAACCATCCGGAAAGTGAACCCATGATTATTGGCCGTAACTTCCTGGTAAAAATCAATACCAATATTGGTAATTCGGCGGTTTCTTCCAGTATTGAAGAAGAAGTAGAAAAGGCTGTATGGAGTTGCCGTTGGGGTGGAGACACCCTGATGGATTTATCTACTGGTAAAAACATTCACGAAACCCGCGAGTGGATTATCCGCAACTGTCCTGTTCCGGTAGGAACGGTACCTATTTACCAGGCGCTGGAAAAAGTAAACGGAAAAGCTGAGGACCTTACCTGGGAATTATTCCGTGATACCTTAATAGAGCAAGCCGAGCAAGGCGTTGATTATTTCACCATTCACGCCGGTGTTTTATTACGTTACATTCCGCTTACCGCTAAACGGGTTACCGGTATTGTTTCGCGCGGGGGTAGCATCATGGCCAAATGGTGTTTAGCCCACCACAAAGAAAACTTCCTGTACACCCACTTCGAAGAAATCTGCGAAATCATGAAAGCCTACGATGTATCGTTCTCTTTGGGCGATGGTTTACGTCCGGGTTCTATTGCCGATGCCAACGATGTTGCTCAGTTTGGTGAACTGGAAACCCTAGGTGAGCTAACTAAAATAGCCTGGAAACACGATGTACAGGTGATGATTGAAGGCCCGGGTCACGTACCAATGCACCTGATCAAAGAAAATATGGAAAAGCAATTGGAGCATTGCGACGAAGCACCTTTCTATACTTTAGGCCCCCTAACTACCGATATTGCTCCGGGTTACGACCACATAACATCAGCCATTGGTGCCGCTATGATTGGCTGGTACGGAACAGCGATGCTGTGTTACGTTACCCCAAAAGAGCACTTGGGCTTACCCAACAAGAAAGACGTAAAGGATGGCGTAATCACTTATAAAATTGCTGCCCACGCTGCCGATTTAGCTAAAGGCCATCCGGGTGCCCAGCATCGTGATAATGCTTTAAGCAAAGCCCGATTCGAATTCCGCTGGGAAGATCAGTTTAACCTGGCTCTGGATCCGGATACCGCGCGTGAATTCCACGACGAAACCTTACCGGCCGAAGGCGCTAAAATTGCCCACTTCTGCTCCATGTGCGGTCCACATTTCTGCTCCATGAAAATAACCCAGGATGTACGCGAATACGCTGAAAAACTAGGTATGGAAGAAGATGCAGCCCTGGAAAAAGGCATGGTAGAAAAAGCTAATGAATTTAAAGAAAAAGGCAGCGAGGTTTATTTGTAGAAATTGAGTGGTGATGTCTGAATAGTAAGTTACTCCTCTCTTTACAATAAGTTTAAATTCAACAGGTCATTTCGAGCCTGTCGAGAAATCTAATTCATACCGCTATAACAAATAGACTTTACGGTAAGATTTAGATGTTTCGGCAAGCTCAACATGACGGTATTTTTACCAATAAAAATTAACATGGCTAAACCCAGACCATATGTGTTAAGCATCGCTGGCTCCGACCCCAGCGCCGGAGCCGGTGTGTTTGCCGACCTGAAAACCTTTGAAGCACATAAGGTATATGGGTTAGGAGTGGTTTCAGCCATTACTTACCAGAACGACGACACATTTACGGGAGTAGATTGGGTACCAGTGGAAAGTATAATCCGGCAAGTCGAATTAATACTAATGAAGTTTCCGGTGAAAGTGGTAAAAATAGGTTTGATCCAAAGTTTACCCACTCTAAAAACTTTACTGGATTATTTACTCCAGGTAAACCCGGAAATGAAAATAATCTGGGACCCGATTCTGAAAGCCAGTGCCGGTTTTACTTTTCACGCGGAGGTAAACCAGTTAACCTTACAGAATATTTTAACCAAACTGTACCTGCTTACACCTAATGCCGAGGAAGCCCGGAAATTAGCATTAGCAAATAGTACAGAAGAAAGTGCGGAACATTTAAGCCAATATTGCCCTGTACTTTTAAAGGGTGGCCATAGGGAAGATAAATTGGGATGGGATATGCTGCACCTGGCAACTGGTGAAAAATATTCTTATCGGCCAAAGGTGCAAAATGCAACGCCAAAACATGGTTCCGGCTGTGTTTTGTCAGCGGCTGTAGTAAGTAATTTAGCGCTGGACTATAAACTTTCCCGGGCATGCCTTCGGGCAAAGGCTTATACAGCCCGTTTTTTAAGCAGTAATTCAACCTTATTGGGTTACCACAAAATTTAATATGATTTCGAAACTACATTATATTACCCAGGATATTCCCGGCTTTAGCCATGCCCAACTAGCCGAAGCCGCTTGCGCAGGCGGGGTAAACTGGGTGCAGCTACGCCTGAAAAATAAACCAGCAGCTGATTGGAAAAAGGAAGCTTTCGCGATCCAAGTTATTTGCCGCCAATACAATGCGAAATTAATTATAAATGATAATGTAGCCCTGGCCCAGGAAATTGGAGCGGATGGGGTGCATCTGGGAAAACAGGACATGTCCACAACCCAGGCACGGGAAATATTAGGTCCGGATTTTATTATTGGCGGAACAGCTAACACATTTGAAGATATTCAGATGCACGTAGCCGCTGGGGTTAATTATATTGGGTTAGGCCCATTCCGATTCACCGCTACGAAAGAAAATCTAAGTTCAATATTGGGATTGGAAGGCTACGCCTCTATTTTAAAGCAATGTCAAAAAGCTAATATAACGATTCCTATTATTGCCATTGGCGGACTGATTCTTGCGGATATTCGGGCTCTTTTGGGAACCGGAGTGTATGGCATAGCAGTATCATCCGCGATTGCTAAAAACGAAAATATTTCAGCGGCAGCTAAGGCTTTTATAAAAGCTCTGGCTCCTGCCCCATTACCTTTAGAAAGCTAAAATTATGTTGGAAACATCTGCTTTAACCCTAGCTGGCAAAACGTTTACCTCGCGTTTATTCACCGGCACCGGTAAATTTAACTCCGCCGGTCTTATGGAAGATGCGCTATTGGCATCCGGTTCCGAATTAGTAACGGTAGCGTTAAAACGGGTTGATTTAGGAGGACAACAAGATGATATTCTAAGCCACCTGAACCATCCGCAATTTAATTTATTGCCAAATACTTCCGGTGTAAGGACGGCCAAAGAAGCCATTTTTGCCGCCCAATTAGCCCGCGAAGCATTGGAAACCAATTGGCTTAAACTGGAAATCCATCCCGATCCCAAATATTTATTACCAGACCCAATAGAAACCTTAAAAGCCGCCGAAGAACTGGTGAAATTAGGTTTTATTGTGTTGCCTTACATACACGCCGATCCGGTTTTGTGCAAGCACCTGGAGGAAGTTGGTACTGCTGCCGTGATGCCTTTGGGGGCACCTATAGGCTCCAATAAAGGCTTACGTACCCGCGATTTTCTGGAAATTATTATTGAGCAAAGCAAAGTACCTGTGGTAGTTGATGCCGGTATTGGGTCACCTTCGCACGCCGCCGAAGCGATGGAAATGGGGGCCGATGCCGTACTGGTAAATACAGCTATTGCCGTGTCCGAAAATCCTGTACAAATGGCGCAAGCCTTTAAGTTAGCCGTAGAAGCCGGCCGGATGGCTTTTGAAGCCAAACTGGCCCCCGCAAAAAACTTTGCCGAAGCCAGTAGTCCTTTAACTGCCTTTTTAGAAGATTAATATGTTTGGGGAAGTATTTAATCAGCATAATTGGGAGGCGGTAAAAAGCAGCATCTACGGAAAAACTGCTGTGGATGTAGAACGGGCTCTGGCTAAAGAAAAACGAAATTTAGAAGATTTTAAAGCCTTGATTTCGCCGGCGGCTATGCCGTATTTAGAGCAAATGGCTCGTTTAAGCCAGGCAGCAACTTTGAAGCGTTTTGGCAAAACTATTCAGATGTACGTGCCGCTTTACCTCTCCAACGAATGTCAGAATATCTGTACTTATTGCGCTTTTAGCCTCGATAATAAAATTCGCCGTCGTACCCTAACCGATGACGAAATACTAAAAGAGGTAGCGGTATTGAAAGAAATGGGCTACGATCACGTGTTACTGGTAACCGGCGAAGCCAATCATACGGTTGGGGTTCCTTATCTGAAAAATGCCATTGAATTACTGCGTCCGTACTTTTCACATATTGCCATGGAAGTTCAGCCCCTGGACCAGGACGAATACGAAACCTTGATTGCTGCTGGATTAAATACGGTATTGGTGTACCAGGAAACGTACCACGAAGGCAATTACAAAATCCATCATCCGAAAGGCAATAAGTCTAATTTCAATTACCGACTGGCCACCCCGGATAGATTGGGGAGAGCAGGCGTTCATAAAATGGGCTTAGGCGTTTTAATTGGCCTGGAAGACTGGCGGTCCGACTGCTTCTACACCGCTCTGCACCTGAATTACCTGGAGAAAACCTATTGGCAAACCAAATACAGCATTTCTTTCCCCCGGCTGCGCCCGATTGAAGTAGGCACCAATGAGAATACCTCCCATAAGAGCTTCGATACTTATATGAGTGACAAAGAACTGGTACAGTTAATTTGTGCATACCGGTTGTTTAACGAAGAAGTAGAGCTTTCTATGTCTACGCGCGAAAGTGAGAAAT
The DNA here is from genome assembly GCF_000473365.1 of Adhaeribacter aquaticus DSM 16391. Classification (GTDB taxonomy): domain Bacteria; phylum Bacteroidota; class Bacteroidia; order Cytophagales; family Hymenobacteraceae; genus Adhaeribacter; species Adhaeribacter aquaticus. The sequence goes on along the minus strand of NZ_KI421517.1, from coordinate 2,984,719 downwards.
TCCGTAACAACGTTATAAAATTAGGAATTACCAGCATCAGCGCCGGTTCCAAAACCAACCCGGGCGGCTATGTAGTAGAGCCGCAATCGCTGGAGCAATTTGAAATTTCCGACGAACGTAGTCCGCAGGAAATTGCCCGGATGATTCGCCTGCAAGGTTACGAACCAGTTTGGAAAGACTGGGACCATGCGCTGGAATTTAGTAATAAGTCATAAGCTTAGGTATTCTTTATTCTCATCAACTTGACCTAAAACAATTTTCAAAAAATGAGCCAGCAGGTAACCTTAACACCTTCCGAACAAACCCGCTATTCCCGGCATATTTTATTACCGGAAATTGGAGAGGCCGGTGTTCAGAAGCTAAAAGCTGCTAAAGTATTAGTTATTGGAGCTGGTGGTTTAGGATGCCCGGTATTGCAATATTTAACGGCAGCTGGCGTAGGCACCATTGGTATTGTTGATTTTGATAAAGTAGAAGAAAGTAACCTGCAGCGCCAAATACTTTTCGCCATGGCTGATATTGGCTACCTTAAAGCCGACGTTGCCCGGGAAAAACTTAAACAGCAAAATCCATTTATAAAAATCATTAGTTATCCGGTTCGACTAACAAGCGATAACGCTTTAGCTATTCTTACTGATTTTGATTTGGTTATTGATGGTTCGGATAATTTTAGCACTCGTTATCTGGTAAACGACGCCTGTGTTATTTCAAATAAACCCCTGATCTTTGGTTCTATATTTAAATTTGAAGGTCAGGTAAGTGTTTTCAATTATAAGAATGGGCCCACCTACCGCTGCTTGTATCCCGAACCGAGCGAGTTAGCTTCCTGCTCCGAAGTAGGCGTATTAGGCGTTTTACCAGGGCTAATTGGTATGTATATGGCTAATGAGGTCATTAAAGTCATTTTAGATTTAGGAGAAATTCTGTCTGGGAAGCTACTGGTGCTTAATGCGCTATCGCTAACCCACCATATTTTCTCTTTTACCGCTAACCCCAGCAATAAGCAAATAAATAGTTTGCCAGAAACAGACGAATATTGCTTGGCCCCAATTCCTGAAATTACTTACTCCGAATTTCAGGAAAGATTAATAGAAGGAGAAGAATTTACCATTCTGGATGTACGTGAAACACATGAACATGCCAGACAAAATATTGGAGGAATATTAATTCCGTTGGGTCAATTAGAAAAAAGTCTGCAAAAGATCCCCCAAACCTTACCTATTTTGGTTCATTGCCAAAGCGGCGCCAGAAGCCAAAAAGCGGCCCAGATATTAATTACTAATGGGATATCCAATGTACTAAACTTAAAAGGCGGATTAGGGGCAATTAAAGAATAAAATTGAAGGTAAATTATTGTAGCTTGTTTTTTATTGCCAGAAAAGCCTTCACCGGATCTTCCGATTGCCATAGTGCTCCCATTAAAGCTGCTCCATCAAAACCTGATTTCTTTACTTCATTTATATTCTCTACTTTAACTCCTCCCAACCCAATAACAAGAGGTAAATTTTTCTGCCTCTGACGTATTTTTTTTAATTCTTCTTTTACCTCGTCTAAACGCTGCTTTGGTAAATACCCAGGCTTACTTATACTCTCAAATAGCGGACTATAATAAACGTAATTAAAATAATCCGGCAAGTTATCAATATCGGGTAAGGAATGTATAGAGGTAGAGTATTTCCTTCCGGACAAGTTAGGGGTAAGCATATTTGCTTTTCTTTCCGCCTCCTTCAGGTGTCTTACAAAATCACCTTCAACTTTAAAGCTTGTAACCGAAAAAGGTAAAATTACCCTCGAATGAAATATAGGCTGAACCTTTTTTAAAATCTCTTCCGCAGAAACCTCAGTAAATAGGATTCCTCGTACATAAAATAAATCTAACCCCTTAAGAAATAAATTATTTATTACGGCACCATCAAATTCATTTATTGAATTGATGTCTTTGATGGCTGCTATAACGAATTTTGAATTGTCGTACATTTTAAATCCTGGTAAAAAGCAGCAATTCTTTCTATTATCTGCTTTACATTTCAGAAATACCAGGTCAAATTAATAAAACCAAAAGCTTTAACACCAGGAATATTTTAATATTTAAAGCTAGTAAATTATTCCTACCTAAATCTGTCAATAGAAAAAGTTCTTTTTTCAGCTAGCAGGAACAACAAAATAATAATTTTTGTATTATTACTTGCCATCGTTTAGGCAGAAAAACTTAAATTCATATGCTTAAACCAAAACAACTTTACAATAAAGGTTCTAATGAGATATACTAGCCGGTGGTGATTGATATCTCAATGTTGTTTTATTTAAGTATTAAAAAAATTTCTACTAATAGTGGATATAGAAAGCTCAGAAAATCTTCTTAAAAAGTTATATAATCATTCGCCTGATCTAATTTGTGCCTTTGGAAGTAGCGGAGATATTATTCAGGTTAACGATGCAAGTTTAGGAATTCTGGGTTACAAACCAGAAGAATTAATTGGGCGTAATTTTTTAGAATATGTCCATCCTGAGGAGAGGCTAAAAACAAATATTATTTCACAGCAAGTACTGGAAGGCCTGACAACAACCTGTTTCGAAAATAATTGGGTCCATAAAAACGGTACACCCGTTCCGCTAATTTGGTCAGCTACCTGGTCTGAAGAAGATACACTTTGCTTTTGTATTGGTCGCAAAGCATCTGAAATCAACCAATTAAAGAAAGATATTCAGCAAAGAGATGCTTTTTTTCAGGCTCTATTAGAAAAAGGCTCCGATATTTTTTCTGTACTGGATGCGGAAGGTAATTTTATATTTCCGGCTTACCAATTTAGTGATCCCAACTTCTGGCAAGCCTCGCTTAAAGTATTAGGTTACGAGCCAGAATCATTAATCAACCGCAATGCTTTTGAGTTTATTCATCCGGATGATCTAGAACATGTACAAGCTTCTTTTGAAAAACTGGTAACCCAACATTATAGTGAAAATATTGAATATAGGGTAAGGGCCGCTAATGGCGAATGGAAATGGCTGGAAACTCTTGGAAGCAATCACCTCCAAAACCCCAATATCAAAGCTATTATTTTAAGCTCCAGAGATATTACCGAACGGAAGCATTATCAGCTGCAGCTGCAAGAAAGTGAAGAAAGTCTAAAATTTTTGTTCGATAATAATCCTGATATTATTTTCTATGAAACAACGGAAGGTTTAGTCACTAATGCCAATCAGGCTTTTCTGGCCTTAACTCAAAAAGAAAAGCCGGATGTAATAAATCAACCTTTGTCTTGTCTTTTACCAAAAGAAACCATAGAATTATGTAATAAACATCTGGAAGAAGTTTTACCAGGTAAACCGGCCCGTTTTAATTTAGAAGTAAAAATGCCCGAAGGTAACTCCTTGGTTTTTGACACAAACAAATTACCTGTAGTAATTGACCAAAAGGTTACCGGTGTTTATACCATTGCAAAAAATATTACCCCCATTGTTAGTTCTTTTAAAACCATTCAAGAACAGGCCAATAAGCTTAACTCCATTTTAAACAGCATAAAAGATGCTTTTTATACCCTGGATAAGGATTGGAGATTTGACTTTGTAAACAATGAATTTGAGGGCCTAACAGGTGTTACAAGACACCAAGTAGTTGGCAAAAATATTTGGGAAGAATTCCCGAATTTAAAGGAAACCATTTATTACCACCGCTTTCACCAGGCTGTAAATACAGGCCAGGTAGACTATTTTGAAACCTTTGATGAAATATTAGGAAAGTGGATAGAACTTAAAATTTATCCTTCCCAAGAAGGATTATCGGTTTACTTCAGTGACATTACGCGGCAAAAACAACTGGAGGCGATAGATGATCTGGAAAAGGAAGTATTAGAAATAAATACCATACCCGATAGCTCCCTGGAAGCAACTGTTGCTCATTACCTGAAAGGACTGGAACGTATTATTCCGGGAATGCTTTGCTCCGTTCTCCGGCTTGAAAACAACAAATTATATAACCTTGCCTCCCCCAATTTACCAAGTGCCTATCTTAAAGCAATCCATGGCTTACCTGTGGGACCTCAACAAGGCTCTTGTGGCACTGCTGCTTATTTTTTAGAAAAGGTTATTGTTAAGAATATTGCTACAAATCCTAATTGGGAAAACTTTAAACAAATTGCTTTAAGTAATAATTTACGTGCCTGTTGGTCTATTCCTATAATCAGTGCTAACCGACAGGTATTAGGAACCTTTGCTTTTTATTACTCCAAAGCCAAAGAACCCACTCCAGAAGAAGAAAATTTAATAGATAAAGCTTATAACTTTTTACAGCCCATTTTAGAAGGTAAACTTTTTGAAAAAGCTTTAAAAGAAAGCAATGAACGGTTTAATTTGGCAACAGCTGCTACGAATGATGCTATTTGGGATTGGGACTTGCAAACAGATACTATCTTTTGGGGGATTGGCTTTGAGAAATTATTTGGTTATAACACCAAGAAATTAGGAACATCCTCGGATACCTGGATAGAAAACATTCATCCCGAAGACAGAGATCGGGTCATAAAGTCTACTCTGAATGCTATTTCAGACCCTACGCAGTATCATTGGAAAGACGAATACCAATATTTCCATGTTACCCAATCCAGTTATGTTCATGTCATAAATAAAGGCCAGATTTTACGCAATAAAGAAGGAAAAGCTATCAGAATGACTGGCGCCGTACATGATATTACTGCGCAAAAGAAATTTGAGTCAGAAAGAGAAACTTTAATAAAAGAATTACAGGCACACAACAGCTCTTTACAACAATTTGCCCATATTGTTTCCCATAACCTAAGAGCACCGGTTGCCAATATTTTGGGCTTAAGCGACCTATTACAACATGCCGGCGAAGATCAGGGCCTAAAACGAATGGCTTTGGAAAACATGGTTTCATCTGCCGGTAGCCTGGATACGGTTATCAAAGATCTTAATACAATATTAACCACCAGGGGAAACTTAGGTGCTGTAAAAGAAAAGATACAATTTGAGGAAATATTTAATGATGTAACCTGCTCGCTAACTAACCAACTTTTACAGGAAAAGGCAACCTTAGAAGTTAATTTTAAGGAAGCTCCATCTATATACTCCGTAAAAGGTTATTTACATAGCATTCTGTTAAACCTGCTAAGTAATGCTGTAAAATATAAATTACCTGATCGCCCCTTAAACATATTCATCTCTACCAGTAAGGTTGATGGAAACATTGTGCTCTATATAAAAGACAATGGCTTGGGAATGAATCTGGAAAAAAACAAAAATTATATTTTCGGTTTATATAAAAGATTGCATAAACACATTGATGGGAAAGGATTAGGGTTGTTTTTAGTAAAAACCCAATTAGATGCATTAGGTGGTAGCATAAAAGTAGAAAGTAAATTAAATGAAGGCAGCGCTTTTTATGTCTGTTTTCCAGACACGGAAATTAAAGGGTTAAATCCAAAGCATGAAATCCTATAAACCTAATCCTCTTTAAGTTTATAATTATCCCAAATAAAAAAGAACCAACTTTTCAGGCTGGTTCTTTTTTATTTGCTTTCGCTCAAAGATTTGGTAATTATTCTGTTGCTGTTTACTATTCAACAAATAAAACCAGGCCTTTTAAATATTCTCCTTCGGGATGAAAAATACTTACGGGATGATCGGCCGGTTGATTTAACTGGTGCATGATCCGGATATTTCGGCCAGCCTCAATAGCAGCTGCCATAATGGTATTATTAAATAAATATTTATCGACTACCTGGGAACAAGAGAAAGTAAACAAAATACCGCCAGGCTTAATTCTTTTGATAGCTTCCACATTTAAACGTTTATAACCCATAACGGCATTATGGCGGGCACTTTGGTGTTTGGCAAAGGCCGGTGGGTCCAGAATAATAATATCGTACGTATCCGGGTTATCTTTTAAAAAGGTAAAGGTATCTATAGCAAAAGATTGGTGCCGGTCAGCAACCTTATTTAGCTCCGCGTTCTGATCAGTCAGTTCAATTGCTTTTTTGGAGCTATCTACCGAATGCACTAAAGTAGCACCGGCATTTAAAGCATAAATGGAAAAACCACCGGTATAACAAAAAGTATTTAATACGCTTTTGCCCTTCGAGTAATGTGCCAGAAGGGCTCGATTTTCCCGCTGGTCAATAAAAAAGCCGGTTTTCTGTCCGTTTACCCAGTCTACTAAAAACTTATTTTTATTTTCTGCTACTACCTGACTTCCTTGACCTTCTCCAATCAGGTAACCATTGGTAGCCTCTACACCCGAATTTTTAGGTAAAGACTCGGCACTTTTATCATAAACAGCTTTTATTACCGGGCTCCCTACTTCTATGATGGCCTTAGCCAATTGCTCCCGCAAACGATATACACCGGTGGTATGGCATTGCAAAACAGCTGTATCACCATAAACATCTACTACCAAACCAGCTAAACCGTCCCCTTCGGCAAAGAACAGGCGGTACACATTCGTATTTTCATCAAACTCTAAGGTTTGCCGGAAATCGAAAGCTTTTTGTATTTTGCTTTTCCAAAATTCGTAATCCGGATTTACCTGTTCAAAAGAAAATATCCGAACAGCAATTGATCCGCCCGGTTGGTAATAACCCGTACCCAAGAAATCGCCACCAAAGCTAAATACCTCCACAAAATCACCTTCTGTTACCTCTCCATCAATGCGTTTTATGGCTCCGGAAAATACCCAGGGATGGCGTCGCAATAAAGAATTTTCTTTCCCTTTGTTTAGGGTTACGCGGGCAAATGCTTTCATGTAATAATTTTCTCCTTAATTATCCGGCAAAGGTACGTCTATTTGCTAAAAAAAAGCTGTTCTGTTTTATTCCAGAATTCTTTTTAATGCTTGCTGGTACACAGCAAAACCTTCTAAGTTATTATGTCCACCTCCTTCTACGGTAATTAAGCCCCCAGGCTGATTCAACAAATTTGCCAATTTAAGCCCGGAAGCATAGGGTACAATTTCATCGGCCGTACCATGAAATATATAAACGGGGCAACTTACCTGTGGCAAATATTTATCGGACCGAAAAGGATATCTCAACAGAAGAGAGATGGGTAAAAATGAATAATGCGCTTTTGCTACATCGGCAAAATTGTAAAAAGGCGTTTCCAGTAGTAGTAAACCAGGCTTGTTATCCGCCGCTACTTTTACAGCTATGCCCGTACCCAACGACCGTCCGAAAACTACCAGCTTTTGCTCCGGAAAATAGTTTAAAAGGTACTTGTACATGAGTTCAGCATCCTCAAATAAAGCTTTTTGGCTAAGTTTACCAGTACTTTTTCCAAAGCCCTGATAATCCATTATTAAAACATTATACCCATAACGCATTAAATCTTCTGCTACATAACCCCAACTTCGCAAACTGCCGGCATTGCCATGAAAATATAAAATAGCTCCCTTGGGATTGTCCTGGATGAAATATAAAGCATGGAGCCGGGCCTTATCCGGGGACGTCAGGTATACTTCTTTAAAAGGTTGACTAAAAGAATATTGGTAGTTTTCCGGCACCTTCTCCGGAAAGAAGATTAATTTTTCCTGCAGCAGATACACTATTACCAGAAAAACTACTATCAACCCAAAAAAAATACTTATAAGCCAAATCCACATTTTCATAGTTTACTTACGTCTTTAAAAGAGGTTTAAGCAAAAAGACTAAATCATGTTCCTGCTTTTACCTGGTTTATTTTCAAACATTATATAAGCTTGCCTGTTCTGTGACCAAAACTATAATTTATCTTTGCGCTTTTTTATTAGAAGCATTTTTACTTTTATGAATTTAATTGCCCAAATTAAAACTGATATTGAGCCGTTAAGGCAAGCATTATTAAACCACCCGATTTATAGCCAAATAAAAACTGTTCCGGATCTGAATATTTTTCTGGAGCACCACATATTTGCGGTATGGGATTTTATGTCTTTATTAAAAGCCCTGCAACGCGACCTTACCTGTGTGGAAGTACCCTGGGTACCTAAAGGTAATCCGGTTACCAGAAGGCTGGTTAATGAAATTGTAATGGGGGAAGAAACAGATGTGGACGCCAATGGTAAACCTGCCAGCCATTATGAACTTTACCTGGAAGCCATGGCTGCCACCCAAGCCAATACCGAAAAAATAAATCAGTTGCTCAGCTTAATTTCTTCAGGAAGTAGCGTAAAAGAAGCGCTTGCTCAGCTTCCTGTTGCTGAAGCAGTACGTGATTTTGTTCAATTTTCTTTTGATACAATTGCCAATGGAAAAACACACGAGATTGCCTCTATTTTTACTTTTGGCCGGGAAGATCTGATTCCTGATATGTTTAGTGCATTAGTGCAAGACCTGCACCAACATTTTCCCAAAAAGCTTGAAAAGCTGGTTTATTACCTGGACCGTCACATAGAGTTGGATGCCGACGAGCATGGACCAATGGCTATGCTAATGATTTCTGAACTTTGCCAAGCGGATGAAACCAAATGGGAAGAGTGCAGAGTGGTGGCCATTACAGCATTGCAGAAGCGAATAGCTTTATGGGATAGCATTGCCACATCTATTCAAGCTAAAAAATAATCAGGTTTAATCTAATAGTAGATCCGAAGTAACATTGAAGGAGCAATTTTTATTTAACTAGCACAAATAATATCTTCCTGCTGGTACTTCATAAAAATTGCTCCTTTATAAACTTTATTACCTTATATCCTCCGGCTTTATCTGTTTTTCGGTTAAGTACTTCCAGTAACGGATAGGCATGTGCCGCAAATGCAGCTTTTTATTTTTCCGTTCCTGAATATTTACTGATTTAAAGTAAAGTTTCCAAAGGTCTTGATAAAGGGTTTCATGCTGTTGCAAAACAGCGTTTTGTAAAGCACCGGCTTTACCGTCATTTGAATTATCCAAAGTAACTTCCGTTACCCTTATCAGGTCGTAATAAATACCATAATTCCGTTTTACATCATATATCAGCCATTGCTGATCAGCATAACGCTTTTGGAAATGATTTATCAGCAATGGCACCACATTAAAATCTGGCTCTATGCTGGCAAAATATAAATTGTCAGCTGTTTTCTGAAACCGGATGAAGGCTTCCATACGATGCTTTTCCCGGAAAATCTGCCTGGCTGTAGATGCTATCTCCCGCACGCAATCTTCGGCAAAATTGTCCTCAATATTTACTGCATTGGCAAAAGCCAGCCGCATAAACTGATATATAAGCATTTCGGCATTTGGCTTTTCCGACAAATAAGTATGATAGAGGTTCGTTTGAAACAAAACCGATACTTTTTTGCCAATCCCCATCCATACCCGATTAGCCTTTTGCTCATCTGTTGTTACCAAAACTTGTTGACCAAACAAACATGGCTGTTTTGCTGATTCTTTTACAATAGAATCAGGCCAGTTTTTGCGGTCGTAAATTTCAAAAATAGTAGAAAGCAGCCCAGCGAAGGAGCCATCGTAAATGTATTGGTACAACTAATTACTAAACGTAACGCGTAAATAAAAATTGGCTTAACCCAGCAGATTCAGCGCTCTGTTTAGCAGCAGAAGCAACTGATTTGCCAGCAGATAAGCTCTTAAGATGTGGAATCAACACACTAAGCTTGCAATGGCAAGAAATAGGTGCGAGCTTAAAATTAGACTTCATGATCCTGTACAATTAATAAATTAAATATTATGACTTTATACTTTAAAACTTTTTAAAAGGATACAAATAGCTATTTATCAGCTACTGAAACAAAGAGAGTTGCTGTTTAACCAGGTCATTTCGGCGGCTACCCTCCCCAAATAAAATTATACGCCTGATTAGTTGGTCGGAATAATCTTTATGCTCTAAACTTTTGCCCCGGCACGTAATAAAAAACTTTGCCCGTTTCAGCACCACCCCTATTTTCTGTAAATGATCAAAAGACAAAGAAGCAAAACGACGGGCCGATACAATTTTTTTGGCTGATTTCACCCCTATTCCTGGTACGCGTAAAATCATTTCATAATCGGCAGTATTTATCTCCACTGGGAAAAAGGCTCTGTTGCGCAAAGCCCAGGCTAGTTTCGGATCTATTTCCAGATCCAGGTTAGGAAACGTATCGTTTACTATTTCATTTACGCCAAACCCATAAAACCGCATTAACCAATCGGCCTGGTAAATTCTATTTTCTCTGATTACCGGCGTTTGGGTTGTTACCAGCATCCGTTTGTCTGTAGAAACGGGTACATACCCCGAATAATAAACCCGCTTTAACTTAAATTGCTGGTAAAGCTGATCAGAGAGCTGTAATATTTCCTGATCATTTTCAGCCGTGGCCCCCACAATAAGTTGAGAACTTTGTCCGGCCGGCGCGAAATTTGGAGCCAGTTTAAACAGCTTTTTTTCTTCTTTACTTTGAATTAGCTTTTGGCTGATAGTACCCATAGGTAAAAGTATCTGCTCATAATTCTTTTCGGGTGCCAATTTTTGCAGGCTTACCTCAGTGGGCAGTTCAATGTTTACACTTAATCTATCAGCATACAGACCTGCTTCCTGAATTAATTCGTCGCTTGCACCCGGTATAGTTTTTAAATGAATGTAGCCGTTAAAATTATGCTCCAGCCTTAGCTTTTTAGCAATCCGTACCAGGCGCTCCATGGTATAATCAGCGTCTTTAAAAATTCCAGAGCTTAGGAATAAGCCTTCTATGTAATTGCGGCGGTAAAAATTAAGCGTTAAATCTACTACCTCTTCCACAGTAAAAGCAGCCCTTTTAATATCGTTACTGCGTCGGGTTACGCAATAGGCACAATCGAAAATACAATAGTTGGTAAGCAAAATTTTCAGAAGCGAAAAGCAACGGCCATCTTCGGTATAACTATGGCAAATGCCCATTCCTTCAGCATTGCCAATCCCTTTATTTACGTTCTTGCGTTTACCTCCGCTTGAAGAGCAAGAAACATCATATTTGGCGGCATCAGCTAAAATTTTTAGCTTTCCCTGAATTTTATCGTTCATATGGTTCAATATTACTAGGATTATCTTTCATATCCAAGCTTAAAACTAAAATATTTAGCCAAAGTTTTTAGTAGATATTCCTCCATACCTATAGTGGTTCTGGCATAGGAGGCCTCCTTAACCAACCTTATTGAAAAGAAGCAAATAGCCGAAAAAAGTAGGTATTAGGTAAAGTATACTGAAATAACGATATTTGTTTTGGGGCAGACCTTGGGTAGCAAGTGCAGGTGGCATGCTTAAAATTTTATGATTTTTATTAAAGGTTGGGCAGTAATTTCACTCTTTTTAGTTTTAGGCATCTGCACGTCTGCCTTTAGCCAAGTCACTACCACACCTGTAGACACCAGCCAGCTAGTACCGGTACCTAAGCCTGCTCGACCTGACTTTTCGGAACGCGTTCTGGAAAGACTTAAAACGTTATCAAAACGAAAGAATTTAATAGGCCGGGGATTAGATTTGTTATTTGATTTTGACAGGAAAGCTCCGTTACGCGGCATTGATCCGGAATTATTGCGGCCGGCTTATGCCCAACACAATTATAAGGTGGTTCGCCACATAGAAATTAGGCGTTTAAGCCCATTTGGCTACTCCATAAACGATACCACCCGAACGCCGCGCAATTTTTTTGAAAAAGCCGGAAATTCTTTTCACATTAAAACACATAACAGGCGCATTCGCGGTCAATTATTATTCAGAAGAGGTGAGCTTCTAGAGCCAGGAGATTTACAGGAATCGGAGCGTTTGTTGCGGCAAACCGAACATATCCTGGACGCCCGAATTTTTGTGAATGAAAAATCCACTACCAAAGACAGCGTAGATGTTATTATTGTATCCAAAGACGTGTTTAATTTAAGTGGTTCCGGCTCTTTTAACACTAACACCGCAGCTGGCCGAGTTAGGCTAAATGATGTAAATTTTTTAGGGTTAGGACATCAGTTCCGGAACGTTTACCAGTTTGGGCTAGACTCTATACGCCGGTCATGGACTTACACAGGTAGTTATACCGTACAAAACATTTATAACACCTTTATTACCGGCCATCTCTTATACCGGAACGAAATTCATTACCAGCAACGGGGCATCAATTTTTATCGCGATTTTTATACTGCTAATACCCGATATGCCGGTGCGTTGAATGTAAATTACTATTCATATCCTATTCATGTCCAAGGCATAGACGATAGACGTGTTCGTCAGAATATTACCTTCACCAAACAAGATTACTGGTTGGGTAGGTCATTTAAGCTAAAGTCTTACGATTTAGGTTTTGAAAACCCTGGACGGATTATAACGGCTGGGCGTATCATAGCCACCAACTATGCCAATTCGCCTAATCCCGATTATCAGAATAATATCTTATTTATTGGCGGCTTTGGTTTTAGCTACCGGAAATATTACAAAGACCGGTTTTTATTTGGTTTTGGCCGAACAGAAGACATTCCTTCCGGAAATTTAATTGCTGTTTCGGCCGGTTATGAAAAAGGGGATTTTTATAACCGCCGGTACATAGGCGGCAAAATGGCTTTTGGTAAATATGCCACCAATTTTGGTTATTTATACATGGACGCCCAGTTTGACTCCTATATTCGCGGTAAAAATTGGGAACAAGGCGAATTTTCAAGTGAAATACTTTATTTTACCAAACTCCTGAAAGTGGGTACCTGGCAGTGGCGCCATCTAATCTGGAACCGCACCACCTGGGGATTTAACCGGAAATTTGCCGAAGACATTCTGAACATTAACCGTAACAATGGTATCCGGGGGTTTAGTATCGGCGAACGAGGTACCCGGCGGTTTGTGGTAAACTATGAGAGTAGTTTATTCACGCCATTTTCCTTTCTGGGTTTCCGGTTAGCGCTAGTAAACTTTGCCGATTTCGCCTGGCTTTCTGATGGCAATCATACTAACCCTTTTGACTACAAACCCTACCAAGGCTACGGCATAGGTTTTCGGTTCCGTAACGAATACATGGCTATTAATACCATTCAGGTACTACTGGGTTATTATCCACAAGGCAGAACACCAATCAAATCATTTAACAGTACCCGCCCCTATTACGATTTTAACGATTTCCGCTTCTCCCAACCCATTATTTCGGATTTTAGATAACCTTCCTGGTACTCCTTTTTCAGGATTTATCCGGCTAATTGTAATCACCCATCTTATCTTTTTCGTAGGTTTGGGAAATAATAAGTTTACAACTATGGTAGCTATTGGCGATTACAATGATCTTGAAATTATAAAAGAAGTAGATTTTGGTGTTTACCTAGATTCTGACGACGGCGAAATTTTGTTACCCACCAAATATGTGCCTGAAGATTTCCGGGTAGGCCAAACCATACGTGTATTTATCTACCGCGATTCAGAAGACCGTATTATTGCCACCACCTTACAACCAAAAGCCAAAGTTGGCGATTTTGCAGTTTTAGAAGTTAAACAAACCAACAATTATGGAGCTTTCCTGGATTGGGGCCTGGAAAAAGATTTATTTGTTCCTTTCCAAAACCAGCGGGTAAAAATGGAGCCTGGCCGGAAATACCTAGTTTACATTTACATGGATGAAACCTCTGACAGGATTGTTGCTACAGCTAAATATGAGAAATATCAAAAACCAGTACCAGAAAGCTTAAGCGAAGGAGACGCGGTGGAGGTATTGGTAGCCGGCTTTACAGAATTAGGTATAAAAGTAATTGTTAATAATGCCTACAGCGGTTTACTTTATAAAAATGAGGTATTTCGGGATTTAAAATTAGGTGATAAGATTACCGGCTATGTTCGTAAAATCAGGGAAGACGACAAAATAGACGTCAGCCTGCAGAAACCTGGTTACCAGGAAGTACCCGATGCGGCTCAGATTATATTAAATAAATTAGCAGAAAACAACGGCCGCCTGAACTTATCGGATACCAGCTCTCCGGAAGCTATTTACGAAGCTTTGGGCATGAGCAAAAAAGTATTTAAAAAGGCATTAGGCAGCTTGTACAAAGCTGGCAAAATTGAGTTAGCTTCAGATTCTATAACGTTAAAGTAGAAGCCATTTATCATATACTAAATAAAACTAACTCTTCTATTTTTATACAGAAGGAAAGTTTTCACCTTTCCTTCTTCCCTTTTTAGCAGCACTCAAGATCGCACACTTCCGGATTTTAATTTAAAAATATAACCAGCCCAATAGCTCCCCGTATGGGACAAAAAACTAAATCTAGGTTTCATGGCAAGTAATGCTCCGGTTCGTTTAAAATCTGTTTTTCCCAAGGCCACCAAATACGACCAGGAATGGGTGCGTCAGCATTCATTAGGCGAAAATGTATTGTTTAATCTGGAGAGTTTAACAAGTATTATTCCGCTCAAGGCAGGAATGCGCGTTTTGGATTTAGGCTGTGGTAAAGCTATCAGCTCCATTTTTCTAGCAAAAGAATATAATGTTCAGGTTTGGGCCATCGATGAGGCTGTTTCGGCAACTGAAAACTATGAACGTATTTGTGAGGCTGATTGCGAAGAAAAAGTGTTCCCGTTACAACTAGATGCCCGTAACCTGCCTTTTTCCGAAGCTTTTTTTGATGCCGTACTGGTAGTAGATTCTTACACCTATTTTGGTACTGATGAAAAATATTTACCTTACATCTGCCAGTTTATTAAACCAGGTGGTTACATGGCCATTGTAGATGTTTGCTTTAACCAGGAGATAGAAAGCTTGGAAGAAGTACCAGCTTTTTTACGAAAAGATTATCAGAACTACTGGTATTTTATTCATTCTATTACCTGGTGGAAAAAGCTTTGGGAAAAAACCGGGTTAGTTTCTATAGTTACTGCCGAACCTGTACCCGCCGCAGATTTAATCAGAACACAGTACATTAAAGATTTTGAAGGTACTAATAAGAAAGATCCTTTTGCGGTGGCCCTGCAAAAGGATGATAAGAACTTTATTTCTTTTTTCCGGCTGGTAGGTCAAAGAACTAATAAAGATGCCTACCTGCAATCTTACCAATAATCGTATTATTAAACTAAACATTCATATTACTATTTAGTTTGCTTCCTTTTCTATACCAATATTAGCAATAGCATCTCCTTGGTTTACAACCGGCATATTGTTTAGCCCAATAACGTATCCGGTGTACTGCGACTTTATCCGGACCGACATATCACCATAGGGGTCGGCAATACTACCTATGGCTTGTCCTTTCCTTATAAACTGGCCGGGTGTTACTTTACTCCGAAACAACCCCGCAACTTTGGCCCTGACCCAATTTGTTTTTAAACAAACAATTGGTTCTTTGGCTGTAGCTACATTACTCTTCTGGATATCCAAAACATCTAATACCCGCAGCGTACCTTCCAGTGCTATCTGAATTCCTTTTTCATCGAAACGCAATGATTCTCCGCTTTCATAAACTATTATGGACTTTTGATATCTAGATGCTTCTTTTCGTAAAGATTTAGCCCGAAACGAGGCATTAATAATAAAGGGGGCGCCAAAAGCATAAGCTAATTTTTCATTATCTGGGATATCTAAAATACATCTAATCTGGGGAAAATTAGTCCGGCTGGCTCCTCCCGTATGAAAATCTATTCCGTAATCAATCCAGGGCAAAATTTCGCTAACAAAGGCATTGGCCACCCGGCTGGCTAAAGACCCCCGGTTATCACCGGGAAAACTTCTGTTTACATCTTTCCCATCCGGAACCTCACGGGAAAAATTTAAGAACCCATAAATATTTAAAATAGGAATAGCAATCACAGTTCCTCGTTCAGGCTTTATCATTTTCCGGCGAATCAACCTCCTGATTACTTCAACGCCATTTACCTCATCTCCGTGCATACCAGCCATTAATAATAAAACTGGTCCATCTTCCTGCCCCCGATAAACGTGTACGGGTATATCTATAATAGTACCGCTGGGCAACCGCGAAATATTTAAACGGGTGAGCACATGCTCCCCTAATCCGATTGATTGCTTATTTATAATAATTTCCTGAGGCATTTACTCCTGGGTTTTGCTTTTGCGATTTTTCTTTTTCTGCACCAATAACTCTGTATATTCAATTATTTTAGCTGCAATGTCTTGTTTTGTAGCGTTCTCAATTCCTTCCAGACCCGGGGAAGAATTTACTTCCAGAATCAGAGGTCCTCGTTTAGATTGTAGCATATCCACCCCGGCTACCGATAAATCCAGCACTTCAGCAGCTTTTAGGGCGGCAGCCTTTTCTGCCCGAGATAATTTGATGAGGGTACCCGTACCACCCCGGTGCAAGTTAGACCGGAACTCTCCTTCTTTCCCCTGGCGTTTCATAGCTCCTACCACTTCGCCATTCACCACAAATGCCCGGATGTCAGCTCCTTTAGATTCCGCAATAAACTCCTGTACTATAATTCTGGCTTTTAAATTATGGAAAGCCTCAATAACAGATTCAGCAGCTTTTTCGGTTTCGGCCAGCACAACGCCCAAGCCCTGGGTCCCTTCTAGTAATTTTATAACCAAAGGAGCACCTCCTACCTGGCTAACTAACTGCTTACTACCTTTAGAATAATTGGTGAAAGCAGTTTTGGGTAAGCCCAAACCAGCCCGGGACAAGATTTGCATGCACCGCAATTTATCTCGAGAACGCACAATTGCCTGAGAACCTACCGCACTTTTTACCTTCATCATCTCAAACTGACGGACCACAGCCGTACCATAAAAAGTTACCGAAGCTCCGATACGCGGTATAACAGCATCAATACCCGATATTACTGTTCCTTTGTACATAATTGAAGGTTGGCCAGCTTCTATTATCAAATCGCATTGTAAGTGGTCCAGCACCACAACCTCGTGCCCACGCGCTTGGGCTACCTCCACTAATCGTCGGGTAGAATATAATCTAGGGTTGCGTGATAAGATGGCTATTTTCATAATTGATTTCTTTGTTTTTTTGCTTTCTTTCTTTTCTGTTTAAAGGCAACATTCTTTTTGGCCACATCTACTACAAAATGCTTACTTAACAAGGACCGGCCAATTAATACGGGATATTTTAAATCGCTGCGGTCAGATAAGGAAAATTCAGTTTCTATGTTTTCTTCATAAATTTGAATCTGCGTTTTAATTACATACCGCTCCTGAACGTCTCCGAAAGAACTTTTAATATTTCGCCTGGCATATTCTTTAAACTCAAAAACCCGGTTATCATACTTTGATAGAGACGGATGCAATAATCGAAAGCGGATAACAGAACTGCCATCTTCTAAAATCTCTTCCCGGATATTGCTACAATGAATAGCTGAAGTAAAAGCGCCGGTATCTATCTTGGCTTCTACCTCATATATATCTAATAATGGGAAATTTACCCGCTCCCGGCGGCCAACAGTCTTTTTCTCGGGTTTATCTTCCATAGTGAATTACCTGTAACATAACTTGAATGAATGGAAACTGCCTTATACTTTTTAAAATGTTACCTCTTTAAGCTACCTAACGTAATACCAATATTAAAAGAAAAGAATAAGAACACGTATTTATAAAGAAAACTAAAATGAAAAAATTAAGCCTAATGTTATGGCTTTTCCTGTTAGGTATCCCAATGGTACCTACTCTCATGGCCAGAACTTATTATCCGGTAGTAAATACCAAGGCCAATGGCGCTACTTCCATTGCCGAATTAGCTAATGGTATTGTGCAGGCTATCCAAAGCCATGATTTTGATCAACTATCTGCTTACCTGATTACAGATGCAGAATTAGCTGCTTTGAAGCGGCAGCCTTCAGCTGATTTGCAAGCTGTTATTACTAATACAACGGCTGCGGACCTTAAAAATCATTTAAAATCAGATTATGATGCGTTACTGCAGGAGGGCGTAAACCGGACGGTCAATTGGTCGGCTTTGACTTTAGCTGAAAGCAAGGCGGGTAAAGGAAGTCCTAAGACCAAATTATTACAGCCTGTGCTCATTACCCTCACCAATAAAGAAAACCAGGCCGTTCAGGTAGCATTTGAAACAATTAAAATAAATGGAAGGTATTTTTTGTTTCGGCAAATGAAGCTGCAAGCATAAGTTTGGTTGTTACCTAAAAATCTCCTGGTGCCTGCGCAGGTAATAAGCCACATCGTGCAGCAGTAAAGCGTGGCCAGTTTTTAACACAATTACCCGACATTTCTGAACGGCTTTGATAAAAACCTGTAAACTTCGTTGTGGAATTACCTGATCAAATTCTCCTAAGAACATGGTAAGTTCTATCTGGTGTTCGTTTAAAATCCGAACAATTTTACGGATATCAAAATTTAACTTACTAAAGCCTACCCAGCTTCGGTAAACCCGCAGGCGCTTGGGCGTACTTTCCATGTGCCAGTTGGCAAACCTTACCAGCCCTCGGTCCACAATTTTTTTCCGCTCCAGAAAATTTACAAATTTAAAAAAAGGAGTAGGCTTCAAAACTGTTCGCTTAAACAACCCCGACAAAAAGCCCGGGTAGGTGGCCATGCTGTACCAAAAGTTGGTTCTAATACCATCCGGAGCAACTAACAACACCCGATCTATTTGAGTTGGGAAACCTTCTATTAAACTTAGCGCAAATTTACCGCCCATGCTAAAGGCCAATACAGAGAATGAAGAGATTTTCTTTTCTTCCAGGAATTGTTTGATCAGGGTTTGGAGGAACCGCTTCTGCAGCGGCATTTTGGATTTGGGCAGTTTACTTTTGCCGTGAAAAAATAAATCAAAGGCGTAAATGGTACTGGTTGGCCGTAATGCTTCGGCTATTACCTGAAAATGCCCGCTATCCTGTCCATAACCATGAAAGGCCAGTATCACATGCGGTCCCTGGCCAAATGATTGGTAATGAAATCTAGCTCGTTCCAGTTCTACAAATGGCAATTTCTATTACTTTAATAAATTAAATAACCCTTATCGGATTTTATACCAATTCCCAAAAAAAGAGTTTAAAAACTATTATTATTTAAAATAAGAGAATAACAACCAATGGTTTAAAACTAAAGCTTGGAAACACCTCCCGATACAATAAATTTCATAACTTCACTACTTGGTAGCTCCAGATAAGTGACTTGATCCTTCGAAACCAAGAAAAGCTCACCAGAAAAATTATAAGAATCTGGAAAATAAACGGCCATTTTATCTTCCATATTTATAGCAGCCATACTGTCCTGGGTTACAAAACCTACCCGAAAAACATCCGGATCTTTATAAAAATGGACTATAACAGGCTTATTGAACTTTTGATTATCACCCACAAAAGCATTAAACAAATCTTTAATAGAAGAATAGATAATGCTAACAATCGGGACTTTATTAAATATCCGCTCGGTTATTACTAAAAAAGGACGTACAAGAAAAGAGGAGCCAATAAAGCCAACCAAGGTAAGCAGAATTAACATTACCAGAATACCCAGGCCTGGGAAACCTAGGTCAAAAATAGTATTTAGCCAGTCAATAATGGCCACAATAATATAAATGGTAAGAGTAATGGGTGCCATAATCAGGAACCCATTCAGGAAATAACGGAAGAGACGTTTCATGGTAGATATAAATCCAAAACAAGGAAACATACATATTCCTTGCCAGTTTTAGCCAAAGCTTAGATGGCTTGCAGCTCCAAGGCCTGAATGCTGTCTGCCACTTGCTGCATCAGCCACATAGGCGTAGAAGTTGCCCCACAAATACCTACCGATTGCGCCTGATCAAACCAGCTAGCCTCCAATTCCTGCTCGCTCTCAATAAAATAACTATTAGGGTTGATAGATTTGCAAACACTGTAAAGTGCTTTGCCATTAGAGCTTTTCTTGCCGCTTACAAATACTACTACATCGTGCTCGGTAGAAAACCTTGCTAGTTGTGGTTCCCGGTTAGAGACCTGCCGGCAAATACTATCGTTTGCATCAAAATCTACCAATTCCCCTTTGGCCTCCCTAATGCGCTCTTCTATTAAGGCTTTAATGTGGTAAAAGCCTTTGGTACTTTTAGTTGTTTGGCTAAAAAGGGTTACTGGTTTAGTAAAGTCAATTTTATCTAAATCTGCTTCGGTGGTAACAATAATAGCTTTGTCGTGGGTTTGCCCGGCAATACCAATTACTTCGGCATGTCCTTGCTGCCCGTAAATAACAATCTGCCCTTCCACTTCTTCCATATTATCAAAGGCATGCTTAACCCGGTTTTGCAGCTTTAATACCACGGGGCAGGAAGCATCTATTAATTCAATATTATTTTGGAGCGCTAACTGGTACGTTTCCGGTGGCTCTCCATGAGCCCGAATGAGTACTTTGCAATCATGTAATTCTTTTAATTGCTCCCGATCGATAATACGGAGCCCTTTTTGGTATAAGCGCTGCACTTCCATACCATTATGAACAATATCACCAAGGCAATATAATTCCGGAACATTTTCCATCTCGTCTTCTGCCATCTGAATGGCAAATTCAACTCCAAAACAATATCCTGAATTTTTATCTATGGTTATGGTCATTTCTTAAATTGGCAGTTTATGTGGTTATAAGGTTGCTGGCATCTTTAGTTTATCCATTATCCAACAATCAGGCCATTCTTGGCCAGCTTATAAGCCTACACTAAAAAACATTATTTGCGCTTAGCTAGTTCTTGTTCTAATAATTTCGCAGAAACCTGGTGTAACACAAAATCAACTTGCTCATCTATGGTAATATGCGAAGTATCTAAAATTTCGGCATCCTCGGCTCTTACCAACGGGCTTTCTTTGCGGGTAGAATCTATTAAATCCCGTTTCTGAAGATTTGCTATTATATCATCCAATGGCACCAGCTCCCCCTTATCCAGAAGTTCCTGCTGCCGGCGGCGAGCCCGGGTATCCACATCAGCAGTCATAAAAACTTTAACCTCGGCATCCGGAAAAACGGTGGTTCCAATATCCCGGCCATCCATTACTACCCCGCGTTTACGTCCCATCTTTTGCTGCTGACTCACCATAGCATGTCTTACAGCCGGAATACAGCTCACCTCGCTTACTTTGTTGGAGATATACATTTTCCGGATTTCATCTTCCACATTTAAGCCATTCAAAAACACCTCATTCCGGTTCGATTTAGTATTTCGCTCAAATGTGATGTGAATTTCCTGCAGGGCCTGATCTATTTTTTTCGGGTTGGTGAAATCAATATAATGTTCCAGAAAGTACAAGGTAACGGCCCGGTACATGGCCCCGGTATCAATGTAAGCGTAGCCAAGGTCTTTTGCTACTAATTTTGCTGTAGTACTCTTTCCGCAGGATGAATGACCGTCTATGGCTACTACAAGTTTTTTCATATAAGTTACGTTCGGGCTGGCTTTTGCTTTATTTACTTTCGCACGGGCAAGGCATTGGTTTGCCCTTCTTTGCTTTTTTCTTATAAGCCATTGTTTTCTTTTGCAGGCTTGTTTTCCGGGTACAAGCTAACTCCGCAGCACTGCTTCCCAGAAATACAGCTAATAAAATAACCCAGATAAACTTTTTCAAAACCATTTATATTTATTGCAAATATAGGGTAATTTACCCTTTCGAAACCTATGTACGGAAATTAATATCCTTTAGACCAACGAACATGCACCCTAAAGATTTTAAAATCAGCGGCCAAATTATAGATGTTTTAAATGAACAACTAATTGAGGGCACTATCTATATTGTCAATGGTAAAATTGAGAAAATTGTTCCGGAGAAAACCGAACATAAACAATATATTTTACCAGGCTTTGTAGATGCTCATGTGCACATTGAGAGCTCGATGCTGGTGCCCGCTGAGTTTGCTCGTTTAGCAACAGTGCATGGTACAGTAGCCACGGTTTCCGATCCGCACGAAATCGGGAATGTACTTGGCTTAAAAGGTGTAGAATACATGATAGAGAATGGGAAAAAGGTGCCCTTTAAATTTTATTTTGGAGCCCCTTCCTGTGTACCCGCTACCCCATTTGAAACAGCCGGCGCCGAAATTACAGCAGAAGACATTGAAGAATTATTTAGTCGGAATGAAATTAAGTATTTAGCGGAAATGATGAATTGGCCGGGTGTTCTTAACCAGGACCCAACGGTTGTTCAGAAAATTACCCTGGCCCAAAAATACGGCAAACAGGTAGATGGACACGCTCCCGGCCTACGTGGCGAACAAGCCCAACAGTACATTGCCGCCGGCATGACCACCGACCACGAATGTTTTACGCAGGAAGAAGCTTTAGATAAACTTAAATACGGCATGAAAATCCTGATTCGGGAAGGCAGCGCCGCCCGCAATTTTGATGCCCTCATTGATTTATTACCAGAACATTATAATTCTATAATGTTATGTTCAGACGATAAACACCCCGATAATCTGGTAGAAGGGCATATAAACTTATTGGTTAAAAGAGCTCTGGCAAAACAAATTGATTTGTTTAAAATATTAACAGCTGCTTGCGTTAACCCGGTAAAGCATTACGATTTGGAGGTGGGTTTATTACAAATAAATGACCCCGCCGATTTTATAATAGTGGATAACCTGGAGAGTTTCCATGTTTTGAAAACCTATATAAACGGCCAATTAGTGGCCGAAAATGGTAAAACTAATATTCCTTCTTCGGAAAACGAGGTTATCAATAATTTTAATACCAATCTTAAAACCCCAAATCAATTTAAAGTACCTGCTGCTTCTCCCAATACTAAAATAAAAGTAATAGAAGCTTATGATGGGCAGTTAATAACGGGAAGTCTGGAAGTACCGGCTAAGATAGAAGAAGGTCATATTGTTTCAGATTTAACCCAGGACGTTTTAAAAATTGTCGTAGTAAACCGTTACCAGGATTCTGAACCAGCTATTGCCTTTATCCGCAACTTTGGTTTAAAAGAAGGAGCTATTGCTTCATCCGTAGGGCACGATTCCCACAATATAATTGCCGTGGGCACCGAAGATGAAAGTTTATGCCAGGCTATAAACTTAATTATAAAAGAGAAAGGTGGTATTGCTGCTGTTGGCTCGGTTGGTGAGCAAGTCTTACCACTACCGGTAGCAGGCATTATGTCGCCGGAAGATGGGTATAAGGTTGCCAATGCTTACTCTGCCCTGGATGCCGCTGCCAAAAGCTTGGGCAGCACCCTTGCTTCCCCGTTTATGACGTTATCTTTCATGGGCTTATTGGTAATTCCGGCTTTAAAACTTAGCGATAAAGGCTTATTTAATGGTGAAATTTTTACTTTTACTCCCGTACAACAGCCTTCACCAGCTTAGCGTCTGGTGAATTATGAATAAGCTTGCCTCTATTTGTTTTGATTATCCATTATGCTCGTCATACATAGAGAGAAGGGTTTCTATTTTCTCAATGGTCAACGGTTTGGTAATATAATATGCCCTGAAATCGCTTGCTTTACTTGTATCCTGCGGATGGTTAGAAGTAGACAAAATAGCCACAATAATATCGCTTCGGAAGCTTTCGTCCAGGGTTTGGTAAAGTTCCAAAAATTCAAATCCATCCAGTACCGGCATATTAATGTCTAATAATATCAACTCGGGTTTTACCTCTTCGGGAGTTTTTCCTAAGCTCAGAGCTTCCAGGTAATCAAAGGCATTTTTGCCATTAGGCATCAATTTAATGCTGTTGGTTAAATTCATACGGCGCAAAAGCCGCTCATTTAAAAAATTACTGGTTTCGTTATCGTCAACTAATAATATGCTACGTAATGTTCTCATGTTTTCTTATTAGGAAATTCTTTTAGGAAAAAATATTTTGAAGGTCGTTCCTTCTCCTGGTTTGCTTTCGACTTCTACCCTGCCCTGGTTATACTCCATAATGCGTTTTACAATAAACAATCCAACCCCACTGCCCTCTATGTTATCGTGCAGACGTTTAAACAAAGAAAATATTTTCTTTTCATGCTTGATCAAATCCATTCCAATACCATTATCTGCTACGGCCAGCATTACATAATCACCAGCATCTTGCGACGATACCTGAATTACTGGAGCCCTATCGGGCGAGCGGTATTTAATAGCATTACTCACCAGGTTAAAAATAATACTGGTTAAGTTCTTATGCGTAAACCGTACTTCATCCACCTGACTAAAATCACCGGTAATGGTAACCCCTGCTTTGCCAATCTTATCTGCCAGACTTATTTTTACTTCATCCAGCACTTTACTGAAGTTAAGAATCTCAAAATCCGACTTATCTGTATTTTTTTGCAAGGTACTTACTTCAGTCAGGTCTTGGATAGTACGGTGCATTTGCCGGATAGAAAGATCCAAACGACCTAATAAGTCCTGCACGCCCTGAATATCACTTGGCAACTCTTCCCGCAGAGCTGTTACTAAACCTTCGGCATTTACCACCGGTGATTTTAAATCATGGGAAGCACAGTATACAAAGTTATCCAGATCTCCATTTATCCGGATAAGTTCGCCGTTTTTGGCAATTAAATCTCTTTCGGCTCGTTTCCGGTTTTCTATTTGTTGCTCCAGGTCACGGTTAGCCCGAATTAACTGTGCAGTTCGCTGTTGTACCCGAATTTCTAATTCATCGTTTATCTGGCGCAGCGAAGTCTGAGCTTTTTCGCGTTCTTCTATCTGAGCTCTTAACTCGGCATTTGTAGCGTCCTGTTGGATAGGGCTGGGTAAGGCCAGGATAGCCGGAATGGTTCTAAAAAGAGTTACTGCCGCTGCAACGGAAACCAGGCCAGTAAACATGGTTACTACACTTGCCAGGCGATAGGTCGGATTCCAGATGGTCCATATATCTACAAAATGGGTGGCACCACAAGCCATTATAAATATCCCGAACATCATAAACAGGTTGCGGTGTATCAGGTCCTGGCGCTTTTTAACTATGTAAAAAAGCATTAAAGGCAAAGTAAAATAAGCTAACCCTGTCAGGCCATCACCAATAACTGTTAACCATAAAATATCTGATCGCCATAAATAACAATGGCCATGAGGCATAAATTCAGACGACTCTAAAAGCTTTTGTAAGAAATTAAACATGTTTATGTTTACTCTAAACCTGGTATAAGATTATTATTAGGTAGTGCTTTAAATTTAATTATCCCTATTACGCAAAATCAGTAATCTTGGTCTTTCCTATTTATTACTGGGCAATAAGGCAAAAACGGCTAAAGATATAAAATAAAATAGCCAGTTATGATAACTGGCTATTTTTATAGTAGGAAAAGGCAATATTCCTTAGTCTATATACCCTTCGCTACGCATCCAATCGTCATTATAAATTTTGCCTAAGTAACGGGTACCATGATCGGGCAATAGCACCACCAGCACGTCCTGCTCCGTTAAATGTTCCCGGGCAAATTCCAGGGCGCCATGTACTGCCGTCCCGGACGACCAACCCACAAATAAGCCTTCTTCTTTGGCTAAACGACGGGTCATAAGCGCACCGTCTTTATCGGTTACTTTTATAAATTGATCTATTAAATCAAAATCAACATTTTTAGGCAATATATCCTCGCCAATGCCTTCGGTTTTATAAGGATATATTTCATTTTCATCAAAAATGCCGGTCTCTTTATATTTTTTAAAAACTGAACCATAGGTATCTAAACCAACAGTTTTGATAGCCGGATTTTTATCTTTTAGGTATTTTGCAATACCACATATAGTGCCGCCTGTTCCTACTCCCGCAGCAAAGTAAGTAATTTTACCTTCGGTTTGCTCCCACAATTCCGGGCCAGACGTTTCGTAATGAGCTGCCGTGTTAGATAAGTTATCATACTGATTTGGATAAAAGGAGTTTGGTATTTCCTGATTTAACCGCTTTGCTACAGAATAATAAGAAGCCGGATCTTCTGGAGCCACATTAGTAGGGCAAACAATTACGTCGGCACCAACAGCTCTTAGAATATTCATTTTTTCCGGGCTTTGCTTATCTGTAAGCGTAAAAATGCACTTATACCCTTTTGCCGAAGCCGCCAGCGCCAAGCCCATACCAGTATTACCGGAAGTACCTTCAATAATAGTTCCGCCTGGTTTTAATAAGCCCGCTTTTTCGGCATCCTCAATCATTTTAAGTGCCATCCGGTCTTTAACAGAGTTACCCGGATTAAAGTATTCTACTTTAGCCAGAATGGTAGCTTTAATACCATCGGTTACTTTATTTAGTTTTACCAGTGGAGTTTTACCAATGGCTTCAGTAATATGATTTAAATACATTATCAAGATTTTAAATTAAGGTTGCGCCCAAAATAATTGGCTCCCTTTACCCTAACAAAATGAAATGCAAAAGTATCCTTTTTCCAGAAATATTTTTGTATTTATACCTAAAACTGGAGCAATAAGATCAAAAATGAAAATCTATTTAGGAATACTGCAAGTAATTTTTGCAGGGGCCGCAAAAAAATCTATTTTTGCACCACTTACTGTTCTGACTTTCATTCATCTTAAAAAAAGTACACATGAGTGTTTTGGTTAATAAAGATTCTAAAGTGATTGTGCAGGGATTTACCGGTTCAGAAGGTTCTTTCCATGCCCAACAAATGATTGAATATGGCACCAACGTGGTAGGTGGTGTAACCCCTGGCAAAGGAGGTTCTACTCACCTGGACAAGCCGGTATTTAATACCGTTGCTGATGCCGTTGTTCAAACTGGTGCTAATGTATCCATTATTTTTGTACCACCAGCCTTTGCTGCTGATGCTATTATGGAAGCGGCTGATGCTGGTATTAAAGTAATAGTGGCTATTACCGAAGGTATTCCGGTAAAAGACATGATTTACGCAAAAGAGTACATCCAAGACAAAGATGTTACTTTAATCGGGCCAAACTGTCCGGGTGTAATTACCCCAGGTGAAGCGAAAGTTGGTATCATGCCAGGCTTCGTTTTCAAACCAGGTCGTATTGGTATTGTTTCTAAATCTGGTACTTTAACTTACGAAGCTGCCGACCAGATTGTAAAAGCTGGTTTAGGTATTTCTACTGCTATTGGTATTGGTGGTGACCCAATTATTGGTACTCCTACAAAAAATGCAGTAGAACTGTTAATGGAAGATCCAGAGACCGATGCTATTGTAATGATTGGTGAAATTGGCGGTAATTACGAAGCTGTTGCAGCTGAGTACATCCGTTCTACCGGAAACAAAAAACCAGTTGTAGGTTTTATTGCAGGTCAAACTGCTCCAGCTGGTCGTAGAATGGGCCACGCAGGTGCTATCATTGGTGGTGCTGATGATACTGCTGCTGCTAAAATGAAAATTATGCGTGAAAACGGAATCTTTGTAGTAGATTCTCCGGCTAACATTGGTGAAACCATGTTACAGGCGTTAAAAGGAGAAGCTGTTTCTTCTTAATTTTACTAAAGACTATAAGTTTGAAAGGTGCAGAAATTCTGCACCTTTTTTTATAACCTTTATCCAATAATCCCTGTTTTTAAGTTATACCTTAAGATTAACCAATAAACTAAAAGTATAAATATAAACTATGGAAAATTTAACTGACTTAGGTCTGGAACAAGCACCCAATAAAGAACTGGTTGAAAAACTAAATGAATTATTAGCCAACTACCACATCTATTACCAGAATGTGCGGGGCTTTCATTGGAATATCAAAGGGGTAAACTTTTTCCAGTTACATGCTAAGTTCGAAGAATTATATACCAATGCCTTAACCAAAATTGATGAAATAGCAGAACGTATTTTAACACTTGGGTATACGCCCCTACATACTTTTTCTGATTTTGTTCGCGTATCCAGCATAAAAGAAACTGCCAATGTTTCCAGCGACCGGGAAACCGTGGGAGCTACTATTGACAATATAAGTACCCTAATTAAGCTGGAGCGGGAAATTTTAAGATTAGCCGGAGAAAGCGAAGATGAAGGCACCAATGGCTTAATTAGTGAAGACTTAA
Organism: Adhaeribacter aquaticus DSM 16391; assembly: GCF_000473365.1. GTDB lineage: Bacteria > Bacteroidota > Bacteroidia > Cytophagales > Hymenobacteraceae > Adhaeribacter > Adhaeribacter aquaticus. The sequence goes on along the minus strand of NZ_KI421517.1, from coordinate 2,956,961 downwards.
ATGAGCATGAGAAAAATCACTGGATGCTGAGGGCTTTCCTTAAATAAGACCTTTGCGACAGCAGAACAGAGTAAAAGCGGCCGTAAGCCGCTTTTTTTTTTAAACAAAAAAAAGGCTTGATTCCTCAAGCCTCTTTCCCCCTAATAAAAAAACACCATTTAATAATTGTTATCAGGTAAACGGCATCCTGATTTATATCTTTTTAGCAGTAATTCTTTTGGTAAAGCAGCATTCTTAACTGGAAAGTAATCTGCTTACGTCTTTTATTACCTGCTTAATTTAAAGGCTTCTACGGCAAAATTTGGCAGGGGTTTAACAAATTTATCAACAGCGACTAAAATAAAGTAAACTATTTACTAGAAGTGGTCTTACACTTTTTATTTTTTATTAGTTAATCCGCCCACATTTATTACAAAACCGACGCTAAAAACGGAGTTGCCAGCAGTAAGAAATTTGCGATTCTTTAAACCGAAATTACTACCACTGGTGTATTGCAACTGTACCGATGGACTTAATGCCATCCTGGTATAAAAAACCGGTTCCAGGAAAATATTATCTTCGGTAGGCTGAGCTACATCGTTTCGAAAGAATTCGTCCATATTTATATAACTAAGGCGCAAAGCAGTTCCATAATTAAGCGGATAATCCCGGCCTAGTAACCGCAAAGATTCCTTCCGCTTGGAACTGTAGTTTACCTGCATAAAATATTTATTAAAAGTTGTTTCCTGCCGATCAAACGTTTGGGCTCCGGCTGAGGTTTTTTCTTTAAAAGTTCGGTCACTGCTTCCGCGGCCAAGCCCCGTATAAATTTCCAGAATTCGATTATGGTTAGGACCAAACGCAGTAAAATAACCGCCCCCGGCTTCTAATAAATTATGCCGGAAATCTTGTTTAACCCGATTTCTGCTCATCATGGCTCCACTCACAATCAATCCAAAATGGTCAGAAACGGCATATCCGGAATTGAAACTTGCATTACCTTTCATTGTAATATGCCCCCCGGTACTTAGTTCTCCCTTTGCACTTAACATGGGCGTATTGGGGGTATTGGGCATGTAAACTGATGAACAACTAGCTAAATTTAAAATAATTGCAGAGGCAACAACTAGTTTAAAACTTCTTAACATAAATAGTTTGATAGATCTAAGCAGTATTGGGTGATGGTAAAAACAGAATTACAAACTGGAAGCTTTGTTTAAAGCCTTTCAGGCTCTTACGGTTTTTTAGTACAGAATATAACAACTGTGGAAAACTAAAAGTACCCGTAAATTTACGATAAAACCCAGGGTTGTTTTACTTCCCATAAAAAAAGCCTTGCTTTTTAGTAGCAAGGCTTTTTTTAGAATCATATAAAATTACTTGGCATAAGCCACCGAACGCATTTCCCGAATAACCGTAATTTTAATTTGGCCCGGATACTGCATTTCCTTTTCTATTTTCTGAGAAATATCAAAAGATAATTGCTGAGCCCGGTCATCCGAAACGTTATCAGCATCTACCATAACGCGTAATTCCCGGCCGGCCTGAATGGCATAGCACTGGTTTACGCCATCAAAACCAATAGCAGTTTCTTCTAATTCCTTCAGGCGCTTTATGTAAGATTCCATTATTTCACGACGGGCACCCGGACGAGAACCTGAAATAGCATCGCAGGCCTGCACCAGCGGCGAAACCATGGCGGTCATTTCTATTTCATCGTGGTGAGCACCTATCGCGTTGCAAACATCCGGATGTTCTTTATACTTTTTAGCCAGCTCCATACCCAATATAGCGTGTGGTAACTCCGGCTCTTCCGGCGAAACCTTTCCAATATCATGTAACAAACCGGCACGTTTCGCATGCTTTACATTTAAACCTAATTCGGCTGCCATGGTAGCACACAAATTCGCTACTTCGCGGGAGTGTTGTAATAAATTCTGGCCATAAGAAGACCGGAAACGCATACGGCCTACCATTTTAATTAATTCAGGATGTAAACCATGGATACCTAAATCAATGATGGTACGCTCTCCAATTTCTATAATTTCGTCTTCAATGTTTTTCTTAGTTTTCGCTACCACTTCCTCAATACGAGCCGGGTGAATACGACCATCTGCCACTAAACGGTGTAAAGATAAACGGGCAATCTCGCGTCGTACCGGATCAAAACCAGATATAATAATGGCTTCCGGCGTATCATCCACAATAATTTCTACCCCTGTAGCGGCCTCTAAAGCCCGGATATTACGCCCTTCCCGACCAATTACTTTACCTTTAATATCGTCACTTTCGATGTTAAATACGGAAACGCAGTTTTCAATGGCATGTTCAGCAGCAGTACGTTGAATGGTTTCCAGCACTACTTTTTTAGCTTCCTTGGTTGCCGTTAATTTTGCCTGGGCTACAATATCTTTAATATGAGAGGAAGCCTGAATCTGGGCTTCGTTTTTAAGGCTTTCAATCAGTTGTTCCCGAGCTTCTGAAGCCGATAGATTGGCAATTTTCTCAAGTTGATGCACGACTGAAAGACGGGCTTTTTCTACCTGTTCTTTTTGCTTAGTAATGCCATCTAACTGGGCCGTTAATTGCTCTTTTTGAGTAGCTAATTCAGCTTCTTTTTTCTTGATCTGCTCAAACTGGTTAGTTACTTGTTGCTCGCGTTGTTTTACTTTGTTCTCGTTCTGAATAATGATGTTTTTCTTTTTATTTACATCTTCTTCAAATTCAGTTTTTAAACGGAAGTACTTTTCTTTTGCCTCTAAAATTCGATCTTTCTTTAGGCTTTCAGCATTTAATTCAGCCTCGCGGATAATTAATTTAGCTTTTTCATGAGCTTCTTCCTCTTCTTTTTTGAAGACTTGTTTTAACAGAAAGCGCCCAACTACTATCCCAATGCCTAAAGCTATCAGGGCAGTAATTATTATATAAGCAGTAATGGACATAACTATAATTTTTTTGGTGTTTAAATTATAGCATCGATGGCAAAGGCAGGCATTAAGCTACAACTTCCGGCGTTGCCGAAAACCTCTATAACAAGTTAATAAACTAATCCAATTTAAGAGATGAAAGAAGATCGTTTAGATGCGAAAGCTTTCCGGCAAAAGAACTTAAATCTTCTGCTTTATTTTTGGCAGTTTTAAGGCTATCGGCTGCTATTTCCAGCGCCACCATGGCTAATAAATCCTGCTTTTCGGTTATCCCAAACTGGTCGCGAAACAACTTTATACGTTCGTTTATCACGCGTCCGGCTATTCGTAGCCTTTCCTCTTCATCCTCGGTAACGCGCATTGGATAATCACGGTCAGCTATGCGTATTTTTATAGATAACTCACTCATCGTATGCGCTATTTGTTAATTATTATCAGTTGTTTAAGTAAAAGTGTATTATAAACAGTCAAAATAAAGTAATATGATACTATAAAATTTAAACAACACTTAATAACTACCAATATACCTGTCTAATCTCTTAAATAAGCGATACACTTATCAATCTCTCTGATATATTCGTTTATTTTCAGCTTTAACTCTGTCGCGTTTGCAGCATCGGCTGCTATCGTGTTTACAATTTTAGCAATATTATCTTGATTTTGAAAATTTTTTATTTCCTCATCTTTCTGATGAATGACCGTCTGAAGTTCCCGAATTTCCTGGTGGGCTTTTTCCAGCGCCTCCTGGGCCTGGTGATAGCGCGTAATCAGTTTAGAAACTTTGCTTTCTATCCGATTCAGTTGTTCTAACTCTTTGCCGGTATCCATACTTATTTTCTGATAACTGCTCCTAATTGCTTTTCAAATTGTTGCATCAACCGGTTCATGGTGGCATCAATTACTTTATCGGTTAGTGTTTGCTGTTTATCCAGCAAAGTAAAACTGATGGCATAGGCTTTTTTACCAGCTTCAATTTTATCGCCTTCGTACACATCAAACACATTTATATCCTGCAACAGTTTCCGTTCGGTACGCTGTGCTATGGTTTTTATCTGATCAAAAGTTATGCCCTTATCAATTACCAAAGATAAATCACGGCGCACTTCCGGGAATTTGGCCAACTCCTCAAACACCAGTTGGCTTTTAGAATTTTTAACCAGGTAATCCCAGTTTAATTCGGCGTACCAAACTTGTTCTTTTACATCAATGCGTTTACATACCTGAGCATCTAACAAACCAACCTGCGCCAGTACCACATCATTTTTCTGGTAGTTAACGCCACCACTTAAATAGGGGTGTTGTAAAGGCTGCAAGGTAAAATCGGTTCTGGCCAGTTTAGTCAATACATTTTGCACCACTCCTGCCAAATAATGGAAAGTAGTTTTCTCGGATTTCTGCGACCAGGTTTCGGCAGCGGTATTACCCGTAACAAACAAGGCTAATTTCTGTTGCTCTTTGTATTTTTCACCGGCTTTTGCATAAACCTTACCTAATTCGTAAAGTTTAAGGTCTTTCTGCTTCCGGTTTACGTTTCGCCGAATTACTTCTAATCCCGAAAACACCAGGGTTTTCCGCATTACATCCAACTCTTCGCTGTTGTAATTTACAATGCGGGCCAATGTTTCATCTTTATCCTCCGCACCTTTTTCATAGTAAGCCGAATCAGTAAGGGAGTTGGTAATTATTTCACTAAAGCCACTACCCGTTAACAAATTACTGATCTTTTGCTTTAACTCTTCCGGATTTGGTTGCGGGAATTTAGCTAAGAAACTAGTGGCGATATTTTCTTTTAAAGCAATATTGTTGTAGCCGTAAATACGTAAAACCTCCTCTATTACATCTGCCTCCCGGGTAACATCTACTTTGTGCGGAGGTACTAATAACACCAAATGTGTTTCTGTTTCTTCCTTAATTTCAATATTTAGGTCCGTCAAAATTTCTATAATCCGCTCTCGGCCTATGGCTTGGCCTATTAATTTATCTACCCGGGATAAACTCAGGCTTATCTGGAAAGGCTGAACCGGTTCTGGATAAACATCGGTGATTTCCGATGAAATTTCGCCTCCGGCTACTTCTTGTATTAACAATGCTGCCCGCTTCAAAGCATAAGGTACTATATTCGGATCTGTTCCTCTTTCAAAACGGAAAGAAGAATCAGTCTTTAGGCCGTGTACCTGGGAAGATTTCCGGATGGAGGTTGGATTAAAATAAGCGCTCTCCAGGAATATATTTACTGTTTCTTCTGAAACACCCGATTTTTTACCTCCAAATACTCCGGCAATTACCATGGGTTCGTCGGCATTACAAATCATCAGGTCTGTACTGCGTAATTTCCGTTCTACCCCATCTAAGGTTACAAAAGCAGCGCCTTCATCTGCCCGCTTTACCACAATTTTATTTCCAGCAATTTTATCGGCATCAAAAGCATGCAAGGGTTGGCCTAATTCATGTAGCACGTAATTAGTTACATCTACCACATTATTGATAGGTGATAGACCAATGGCACGTAGCCGGTTACGCAACCATTCCGGCGACTCCCCTACTTTTACCCCGCTGATGGTTAATCCCGCGTATCTGGGGCAACCTGCTGCATCCTGAATTTCAATGGCAATATTCCGGTTTGTATTGCTTAGGTTGAATACGGAAACATCCGGTAAAGCAACTTTAGCATCGGTAAGAGCCTGTAACTCCCGGGCTACCCCGTAATGCGAGGCAGCATCTGCTCGGTTAGGAGTTAAACCAATTTCAAAGACGGTGTCAGAACTTAAACCAAAATATTCGGCTGCGGGTGTACCATTTGGCAGATCAGTGTCCAACACTATAATACCTGCGTGGGAAGTACCTATCCCTATTTCGTCCTCGGCACAAATCATTCCTTCTGAAACAGCCCCGCGGATTTTGGATTTTTTAATTTGAAAAGACTCACCGCCGGAAGGATATAAAACAGCATTTTCAGTAGCTACAACTACTTTTTGACCGGCAGCTACATTTGCCGCCCCACAAACAATTTGTTTAGGTTGCTCTAATCCAATATTTACAGTAGTAATTCTTAGTTTATCAGCGTCCGGATGCTTTTCACAAGTAAGCACCTCGCCAATAACAATACCTTGCAACCCTCCCTTTATTACTTCAAAAGTTTCCAACCCTTCTACCTCTAACCCGGAGTCTGTAAGTAAGGCGGCCACTTCGGTGGCTGGTTTATTTATAGCAATAAGTTGTTTTAACCAATCAAATGATATCAGCATAAATTATTTTAATCTTAAATCAGCCATGAGCATTAAAACCATGGTTTAATTGTAGGTCGCCAAAAGGTCAGGTTTATAATAACACCTGAATTTTAGGGCTGGCGCTTCCTAATCGGGCAAAGTTATTAATTAAAGTGGATACTAAATATACCCGCCTATTTTTTTGTATAGGCTTTTTCTCCGGCCCGTAATGGAACATCTAAGCGATTTACGCGGGGCGGAATAGGGCAGCTATAACTGTAATTATAAACACAAAAGGGGTTATAGGCTTTGTTAAAATCAAGGGTTATGGTATTGGCATCCGGCTCCGGTTTGGGCACATCCAGAAAGCGCCCCCCTGCATACGTTTCGGTGCCATTGGTTTTGTCTGTAAAGGGCACAAACAAAGAGCTGTCAGCGGTACTGGCTTGTAAATATAGAATCAAGGTATTGGACCGGCCTTCTAAATTAAAAGTTGCTTTACCAAAACGCAGGTATACCTCCGTTTCTCCGGTAGTCATGGGCATTTGTACCGTATCCGGGTTGCTGAATTTTTCAAAATCAGCCTCTACCCGATAACGTATATCGGGTGTGTAATACGTTAAACTATCAAATGTATTCCGATCCCGATCCTCCAGCGGAGAAGAGGTTGCACTTCGGAAAGAAAGGTTTTTATCTATCCTTTCTTTTTTAATAGTAGCTACATAAGAGGTATCACTGAAAACAGATTCTTTCAGGAAATAAAATAAAACCAGCAGTACACCAACCAGCAAAACAAAACGGATGGGTTTGGACATATATCTTCTATTTGCTTAATATTTGCAAAATAAACAAACTTATGCGAAAGAACCACCCTTGGGATTGTAAATGAAATAGTCTGGCTCCTACAGCATGCCTTCGTCGGCAAAACTGTAATACGAATGTTCAGTAAAAATAATGTGATCCAGAATAGGTAAATCTAGCAAAGTACCTGCCTCCTTCATTTTCTTAGTTAATGATATATCGGCGGCACTTGGTTTTAAATTACCAGACGGATGGTTGTGCACCAGAATTATAGCACTGGCTAGATTTTCTATGGCTTGTTTAAAAATTATTTTGGGGTCTGCGACTGTTCCGGCTATTCCGCCACTGCTCACCGGTATTTTTTTCATCACAACATTTGCCCGGTTTAATAAAATTATCCAGAACTCTTCGTGGGGCAAATCTAAGAGTTGGGGTTTTATGTAATTGTAAATATCAGTAGAACAGGTTATTTTAGTTTTAGCCGAAGCTGCTGTTTCTTTCCGGCGCCTCCCTAACTCCAAAGCACTTACAATAGAAATAGCCTTGGCCTCGCCAATTCCCTTGTGTTTCTTCAGATCATTTACCGTAAGCTTAGCCAGTTCATTTAAATCGTTATTAATGGCCGTTAGTATAAGTTTGGCCACATCAACGGCTGTTAGTTTGGCCGTACCCGACCCAATTAGAATACCTATTAACTCGGCATCGCTTAACGCAGCTTTGCCTTTTAATAAAAGCTTTTCCCTCGGACGGTCTTCTTCCGCCCAACTTTTAATAACCAAGGATTGGTTGTAGGTTTGTTCTAAAATGGGTGCAGCCATAATAATATTTTATTTCTATTAGGCCTTTGTCCCTGAATTTAGTTCAACATTACCAAAAAAAATTAAAATACACCCGGCTACCCAAACCACCACGATTTGCGTATCAGGCTGGCAATCCCTTTTGGATTATTTATATATGCTTTCAAGATTTATTACCATATCAATCATTATTCTGCTGGTATTCCTGGTAGAATGGTACGTTTTTCAGGCAATCCGGACGGTAACGCAAAGTTTATCCCTGCGGTACCAACGCCTTATATTTTGGCTATTTTGGGGAGTTTTCGTAATAACAGCCATAACAACATTTGTAGCCATTCTCACTCCCCGGTCGTCGCATAGCCACTACCAGACCTACTTAATCAATACCTTGTTTGCCATTTTTGCCGGCAAATTGGTAATAGTAGTATTTTTATTACTGGATGATGGAATCCGGCTACTGAAGTTTATTGTAAACTATATTTTCGCCACAGCCCCTAACATGCCTGATGCCGGGAAAATAAAAATATCGCGAAATGAGTTTCTTAATAAAATTGCCTTGGGGGTGGGAGCTATACCTACAGTAGCCCTTCTTTATGGCATGGTAAAAGGGGCGTATCAGTATCAGGTAAAAAAAGTAACTCTTCAATTTCCGAATCTGCCGCAGGCTTTCGATGGTTACAAAATTTTACAAATTACCGACTTGCACGCAGGCAGCTTTACCAGCATTAATCCTTTAAAAAAAGCTGTTGCGATTATTAACAAACAAAATCCAGATCTTTTCTTATTTACCGGCGATTTAGTTAACAACCGGGCTAATGAAGTTTTTCCGCATATAGCTACTTTAAAACAAATTAAAGCCAAAGACGGCTGTTATTCCATTCTGGGCAATCACGATTATGGGGATTATGTTAGCTGGGAAAGCCAGGAAGCAAAGGTTAAAAATTTAAACCGGTTAAAACAGGCCCATCAGGAAATTGGTTGGCGGCTATTATTAAACGAGCATATACTTTTAGAAAAAGAAGGTGTTCAAATAGCCGTTTTGGGTGTAGAAAACTGGAGCACCCGCATGAATTTTCCTAAATATGGTAACTTGGCTAAAGCTTATGCCGGTTCTGAAACCATTCCTTTTAAATTACTTCTTTCCCACGACCCTTCGCATTGGGACGGAGAGATCAACACTAAATTCCAGAACATTGACCTAACCCTTTCGGGGCATACCCACGGCATGCAGTTTGGCATTAATATACCCGGGTTGCGATGGAGTCCGGTACAATATGTATACAAGCAATGGGCCGGGCTTTACCAAAAAAACAAACAATTTTTATATGTAAATGTTGGCCTTGGTTTTCTGGGTTATCCGGGTCGGGTGGGCTTTTTACCCGAGATAACTTTAATTGAATTAAGGAGTAAAAAGTAAATTTAAAAGGTTTAACAGCGGTTTTTATTCATAAGGAATAAATTTTTTTTATATTTTTAATCAAATACATATACAATTAAAAAATTATCTACAAATACCGAAAACTTAATTAAAGCTTACTCGTTTAAAATGCTGATTTAAAAAGTTTTGAATAAAATTTATTATTTATTAACAATTATAAAAAAGCTATGAAAAAGGTATTAATGATTTTAAGTTGCGTAGGCGCATTCACTTTTGCTTCCTGCGGCGGCAGCAACCAAGAAGGCCACAATGAAGAAACTACCACTACAGAAACTGAAATGGGTAGTGATGCAGGAATGAGCTCTGACACAACTGGTATGGGCGGTACTGGCACAACTGCCGGTGACATGGGCACTACTGCTGGCGGAACTGGAACAACAGCTGGTGGTACAGGCACTACAGCCGGAACTACCGCTGGTGGCATGGGTACTACTGCTGGCGGAACTGGAACAACAGCTGGTGGTACAGGCACTACAGCCGGAACTACAGCTGGTGGTACAGGTACTACTGCTGGAGGAACGGGTACAACAGCTGGTGGTACAGGCACCACAGCCGGAACTACTGCTGGTGGAACAGGTACTACTGCTGGCGGTGCTGGTGGAGGCGCAACTACTGGCAGATAATTCAAAGGAACCTATTCGGGTTAAGCCGAATATATAATAAATAAAAAAGCTCAAGTTCCTTAGGGAGGTTGAGCTTTTTTATTTATTTTCACTCCACGCCACCCCTTACCAAAATACAATTCTCAACCAAATAAAAGTGTATTCGTAAAAGGCATTATATCTTTATAAAAGATAAAGTACAAATAAGATATAGTTAACTTTAGAAATATACTATGAAAAAATTATTGATGCTGGTGTGCGCTGGTAGTTTAACCTTCACCGCCTGCGAAAGAATGAAAAAAACTGATAATACCTCAGAAACTGCCGTTTCGGGTAAAGCAAATAATGGTGGTGTAGCCGCTACTGAAGAAAGCGCCTATGAAGCAGAATACCGCGACCGGGCCAAACGCTTCTCCTCTCGTCTGGCTGCAGATGTACATTACGACCCGGCCATGGAATCGCGGGTACAGGATGTATATTCTCAACGCGAAAAACGAGTTACTGAAATCAGAAATAAATATCAGGCCAACAGCCGCAATGGTGGCACCATGGATACTACCGGTATGTATCAGGAACTACAGGCTGTAGATGTGGAAATTGATAATGAATTTCGTTCCATTTTGCCATCTGATCAATTCCGTACCTACGAAACAAACCGCAATATGTATTGGACGGAAGGCGCTGATGAACCAGCTCCATCTTTAGATATAGATAACACTAACGCACACGCGAATCTTAAAGTAGATGATGACGAACTGAAGGTAAAAACCCAGGATATAAAAGTAAAAGCAGAACCGGGTAAATCTAAAGTAGAAACCGAAAACTACGAGTCGAAGATAAAAGGCGAGGAACGTAAGTACAAAGACAGTAATACAAAAATTAAGAGCGAGCCGGGCAAAATGAAATATGAAACCCCAACGCATAAAATTAAAATCAAAGAAAGAGATTAAGGTTCCTTAATCTGAGTTACCAGAAAAAGCTTGCCTCCAGTAAAGGCAAGCTTTTTTATTACATCCTGTAGCTACTACAATCAAAATTTTCATAATTTTAAGTTTATTTAGCCGTTATGGCTAATACTAAATATTTGCTTTTAATTTATGGTTGGCTGGTTTCTGCGCCTGGTATTCTGGATATTTTTAATTGGTTATGGCACCAGTGGCCTGGCTCAGAATACCCGTATTGTACTAAGTGGCACCATATTGCACAGCAAAACCCGTCAGCCTTTACCTAGTATTACCATACTTAAACCAAGCATCAACCGGGGCACCATTTCAGATGAAGCCGGCAAATTTAAAATACTGGTACAACCCGGCGACACCTTATTAATTAGGGCGCTGGGATTCAAATCTTTACACTACGTAGTACATTCTCAAGTACAGGCCGATGTGAATGTAGATATATTACTGGAGGAAGGATCTTATGAACTACCGGAAGTAAAAGTAGTGGGCGGCCTGGATTATGAAAAAGTAAACCGGGTACTTCGCAATATGAAAAAACCAGCGCAGCCCCGGGTGGTGGTTAAACCACCAGAGCCAAAACCCTTATATCCGGAAAAGAAATTTGAACCTACTGCCCCAACCATTGAAAATCCGGCCAGTCTGCTTTACGACATGCTCTCAAAGGAAGGAAAAGAAAAACGAATACTTCAGGAAATGGCTGAGGAGAAGAGAATGCTGGAAGAACGAAAAAAACAACAGGCCTACGACAGCTTATTTAAAGACCGGAATGTAGGTTTCCGTTAATTTTAGATTCAGTAACAAAACCAATTTTATTTTATACAGTTTTAATGTCTGTACCTTAGCATTAACAACTATGAAAATTGGTTATCCCTGCATCAACGAAACCCTTCCCTGCTCCTCGGCTACTACTTTTAGGTTAGCCTCCTATTCCGAAGAGCGCTTGATCCAGACGGTGACTACTAATTTTGATTGCTTGCAGAAAATTCTGGAATTTAATGTTCAGAACGGGCTCCTGTTTTTTCGGATGAGCTCAGACATGGTTCCATTTGGCTCACATCCCATAAATTCTTATAATTGGAAAGATCATTTTAAAGATACTTTAGTGAGCATAGGCAACTACATAAAAGCGCACCAGCTCCGTATTTCCATGCACCCCGATCAGTTTGTAGTGCTAAACTCTCCTACAGAACGCATTGTACAAAGCAGCTTTGCCGAACTGGCTTATCAATGTGCGATTATGGATTTAATGGAACTGGATAAATCAGCTAAATTACAAATACATGGCGGGGGGGTTTACGGCGATAAACCAAGTGCTATCCGTCGCTTTGTAGATGCTTACCACGTGTTACCTGATAATATAAAGGCCCGCCTGGTAATTGAGAACGACGACCGCTTATACAGTTTACAGGATTGTCTGGAAATTCATGAACAAACTGGCATTCCGATACTTTTTGATAACTTCCACCACGAATGCCTGAATAACGGCGAAAGCATGCAGGAAGCATTAAGATTGGCTTCCCAGACCTGGCCCCCCGAAGATGGCATTTTAATGATGGATTACAGCTCCCAAGCCCCTGGTGAACGTAAAGGCAAACATACAGCTTCCATTGAACTGGATATGTTCCGGGAATTTCTAACGCACCTGAATGGCCTGGATATAGATATTATGCTGGAAATTAAAGATAAAGAAGCCAGCGCTTTACTGGCTAAGGAATTATTGCAGGAGTTAAATTTTATCTAAGACTTAAAATAAATACAAAAGCAAACTATAACCTGGACTTACCATCAGGGCCAACTGGTTTTAGATTGAGCTCGCACAATGCCACTACCTTCTTAACTTTTTCGGCTCGAAGCTCTTTTCCCTTTATTTTACCGACCCGCCTGATAAAAACAAATTGTACCGAATTGCTAAAATTATGGAAGTTTTCCCAGGCCTGCGGGTTGGACAGAAGCGCTTGTTTTAAATCTTCAGGAAGTTCCTGCGGTCCTTTCATGGAATAAGCCTCCTCCCATTTACCTGTCTTTTTTGCATCTTCCACCGTCATTAATCCTTCGGCTGTTAGCCGGCCTTCCTGCATTAGCTTTTCAACTCTTTCTTTATTGGCTAAGGACCACATACTACCCCGCTTCCGGGGAGTAAACCGTAACGTATAGCTTTCTGCATCCAAACCTTTTCTTATGCCATCAATCCATCCAAAACACAGCGCCTCTTCTACCGATGCTTCATAAGTTATACAGGGTTTACCGGTACCCTTTTTTAAAAAAACCAAATAAATTTCCGGGGCTAATTTGTGATTTTGTTCTAACCAGGCTCGCCATTCTTCCCGATCCTGCGCGTACACTTGTGTCATACAGGCTGATTATTTATTTACTTCCACCTCGTAAGCAGCCACTTTTTGACCTTTTAAAGCCAACTCATGCTGTATCGGATCAAACTCATTTTCACTTTTTGCCACTACTATGGTAGCAACGCCATTACCAATTAAGTTGGTTATAGCGCGAGCCTCCGACATAAAACGATCTACGCCCAACAGCAACGCCATACCTTCTACCGGAATAACTTTTAAGGCTCCTAAAGTAGACGCCAGCACAATAAAACCTCCGCCCGTTACAGCAGCGGCTCCTTTAGACGTAACCATCAGAATACCCACAATGGTTAATTGCTGGGTCAGGCTTAAATCAACCTGGAATACTTGGGCAAGAAATATAACCGCCATAGATAAATAAATACTGGTGCCATCGAGGTTAAAGGAATAACCGGTAGGAATAACCAGGCCCACTACGGATCGGGAGCACCCAAAAGTCTCCAGCTTTTGCATGATCTGGGGCAATACCGACTCCGAGGAAGAAGTACCTAACACAATTAATATTTCTTCCTTGATAAATTTTAGGTACTTCCAGAGGCTAAAGCCATATAAGCGGCATATTAAATTAAGCACAACGAAAATAAACAGGAACATGGTGGCATAAACACTAAGCATGAGCTTCCCCAACGGAATAAGCGTAGCCAGGCCAAATTTACCTACACTGTAGGCCATCCCCCCAAACGCTCCAATAGGAGCCAGTTTCATGACCAGAGCCAGTATATTAAAAAATACTTTTGAAAGCTTCTCAAATGTGCTAATAACGGAATGACCAGTTGTTTCCAGCTTAGTCAACCCAACACCAAACAGAATAGCAAAAAAGAGAACTTGTAAAATATCGCCTTCGGCAAAAGCTTTAATAGCATTAGAGGGAACTATATGCGTAAAAAATTCAGCCCAATCTATCCCCTCGGCTCCTTTCTGATACGCCGAAATATCTCCTTTTGCTAAATTAGCAGTTGGCAAACCGGCCCCTGGCTTTACCCAGTTTGCAATCACCAGTCCAATTAATAAAGCAAAAGTGGTAACAATCTCAAAATACAGCAGCGCCTTACCGCCTACCCGACCTACTTTTTTAAGGTTGCCCATGTTACTAATTCCCAACACAATAGTCAGAAAAATAACCGGCGCAATTACCATTTTTATCATATTGATAAAAATATCGCCCAAGGGTTTTAGTTTAGCTCCGGTAGCCGGGTAAAATGCACCGACTAATACTCCTAAAATAATAGCAACTAAAACCCGAAAAGTAAGATTTTTAAAAAGCCGATTCATAGAATCTGATTAATATTTAAGCTTCCCAATATAGGAATATTAATCAGGAATGAATGGCGGCAGATTGGAAAATATTGCCAGGAAGCAGCTACTTTAGCTAGCTTTAAATTGAAGTCACTTCTGTCTCTGGCTTTTTTATTGATATTGCTGGCGGAGCAGGCGCACCACATCTAAAGCATCATCCAGGGCATCATGGGTAACAGTAGCATCCTCAAAACCAGCTCGCTTTTTACATTCTTCCAGGGATGGTAGTGCTTCATCCTCCTGGTAATTTATGTAATACATAGTAGGATCTAAAATCTTATGACTAATCCGGATATGATCCAGCCAATTAGTTAATTTATTAAGGAATTGCAGATCAAACGTGCCAAAGTTTTTACCGGCAGCGGTAATACGGACATATCCTTTTTCTTCGGCATCAAAGCCATTGTTCACTAAAAAATCCTTAAATTGTTCGGCAAGCTCATTAGCCGCACAAACCTGGGTACTACCTGTAGGCTGAACTAACTCCTGAAAAATCCGGGCATTCATATTTAAGGCAAAAGCCATTCCGATATATTCCGGGTGTTTTACTACACGTTTAAACCGGGGCAAATTTTCCAGTTCCAGGTTTTTATGGGTATTTTCTATTACAGCCCCAAATTCAATTATTTGGTGACGATCAGGATCGGTCCCAGTAGTTTCTAAGTCGATGGAAACATAGCGCATAGTACTTATACCTCAGGCGCGGGTATTTAGATGTAAAATAACTATAACAAAATTAGTTATTACCGGCAATCAAAAACTAATGAAGTTATGATGTTATTTGTAGTGCTACTTGCAGAAGTATTCATTAACTTTATACCACAAAATTTATATTTAACTAAATACAGGATGGCTAAAAGTTCTACTCCTTCTGGAAACAACAACCTAAAGAATTATTCTGTGCATTTACCAGAAAATGTTTTAAACAAAAAACAGGATGAACTGCGATTAAAAAAGCTTAAAGATTTACTGGCTAAAGCTAAAAGCGCGTCTGGCCAAAAATCTTAAGTTAAATTTAAGCAACGGTTATTCCAATTAAACAGCAGAAAAACCGGTTAACCAAGTAGTAATATAACTTATAAACGGAAACACCGTATAAATACAATACCTGTTTTTGATAAAAAGGAAGGGCCGCATTAATGCAGCCCTTCCTTTTTATATTTAATGTAATTTTGATTTCCTAATAAAGTCGTTCCGGCTCAATCCAATTACCACCTGATTGTAAGCCGAAAAATTATAAAGAAATAAAATCCCCTTAGAGGGCCGGTTACCAGATTCCATTTATATAACTTAGTATCAACTCTCCGCCTCGTTTGTTTAATTATATAAAAATACCCTGTATACTTTTGTGGCACACAGGGTATAAATTACATTAACTTTACTATTTAAACTAATTTGAGCAACTGAAATTATAATTGTCTGATCTTTTTCTTTGGACCAGCTGGTGTATAGAATATTTTTATGGCACCGCTTACAAAATTATCATTTGGCCCCAGATACCCACCTTTCATTTTTGTATTATCCAGGTAATCGGAAAAGGTTAAGTTGTAGGTAAATTCAGGAGCAATACTTATATTATCGGAATATCGGAGCCGGATACCACCACCTACCGGGAGACTAGCTGAGAAAAGAGGTGTTTTACCATTTGCTACTTCCAAATCGTTACCCGTAAGCGTAGCCGCTTTAACTTGAATTATAGAAACACCTGCTTTAACATAAGGCAATGCGACACAATGTTTCTGAATAATATGAATAAAGTTTTCGAAAGGAGAATCTGAAAACCGTACGTGTCCGGTAGGTTTATTAAATTTAGCAATCGTGTTTTTGGGCGCTAGATTTATAACAACAGAAGAGGAAGCCGCTATTACATTGGATTGAAAGGTAAAACTACCTGTTCTCTTCTCTACCGGTGCTTCCTGGTCTTGCAAGCCTTTAAACTGATTATATTCCAAACTTCCGGAAACTCCTATATTTGGCACCACTTGATAAAGTGCTCCCACACTTGCATTGACACCGTACCCATTGCCTTTAATTAAACCTATGCCTTTGCTTTGGTATCCACGGGCCCGGTTATCACTATTCATAACAGACATACCTAATGCTCCTGTAAGCGCGAGCTTTTCATTATCAAAAATAGCATTTCTAAGAAGGCTGTTCTTTAGGCTTAATTTAGGAGTGTATTGAGCTTTAACCGGAGCTATGACAACAAAAAAGTGGAGCCAAAAAACTCCTAAAAAAGTAAAGGTTGTTTTCATAAAGAAAATTCAAAAGGAAAAATATTATTCATTAATCTGGTTTCTAAATAAGTAAGCTACACCAGCTTGCTTAAAGGAAGAATTTCAATGAAAAGGTAAAATATATTGAAGCACACCTCTATTTGTACTTAACACAGAAGCAGTCATTACTAAATGTATACACTTTGGTGCTCCGTTTTCTTTAAGAGCTAAAATACCTACCAGGTAATAGACTAAATATTAATCAGCTGCACACCCTGTAATTTTAACCTGTAAATGTTTTTCATTGAAATAAAACCTTTAACAACTATTAGAATTTTAATAATTTATGCGAATGTAAAAAGCTTTTTTTTAACATCCATATTTTTCACTTCGAATATTAAAAATACCTTAAAAGTTCAAATTAATTCTTCTAAAAACCCTATTAAAGGCGTTATATATTAATTTATTACTATATCTACAATAGTTTAATTCTCTTCACTACAGGATTCACCCAAATTTTTTACTATAAAACAAATACAATTATAACTTTTTAAAAACAGAAAATTTTGCGAGGTGCTTTTTTTCAGATGAAAATACAAACTTGATAAATAATAAAGAAAGGGAACGGGAAAAACCAAAAGGACCATCAGAACTTTATGGCATCCATTAGAATATTAGAAGGCTTAACAACAATTAATAAAATATAATAAAAGCAATTTAACATGCCTTATTTTTCTTGATACCTTGACCAACCTTAAAATTCAGCTAAAGTTTGTTTATTAATAATAGCCAAGAGAACAAGTAGAAACATTTACCTAAACCACCCACCTAAAACCATTAATACACCTGCCAATAAATAACTAACTTTCAATCAGAAAACCTTATTTACTTAATGAAACTTTAAGGAGCTATATTTTGTACTATTTTTATAGATATCATTTCTTAATTTTTGCATATGAAAAGAGCTTCTAATCAAGATGGCTCCCGTTTAATAAACC
This sequence comes from Adhaeribacter aquaticus DSM 16391, assembly GCF_000473365.1. GTDB lineage: Bacteria > Bacteroidota > Bacteroidia > Cytophagales > Hymenobacteraceae > Adhaeribacter > Adhaeribacter aquaticus. The sequence continues at coordinate 2,939,376 of NZ_KI421517.1, read as the reverse complement.
TGGAAATAAACGAAACCTTACTTCTTGCCTCTTGCCAATCCTTAACAAATAATGAACCTATTAATACAAAAGCAGCTATCATACCCCTTCTGGAAGCACTTGGGAATAAAGAAATAGAACTACTTTTATTGGACTTACAAATACCTTTGCAGGATGGCATTCCAGAAGAAGTACTAATACATACCTCTGAAATATTACCGCAATCTAACTTGAGAAAAATAGCCATTATAGAATCTACCGATTACTATTGGGATCAAAATATACTGCAAACTATCCTTCTTTTGAAAGCCAACTTTAACTTACCACTTAAAGCCCAATTATTTGAAACTCGAGAAACTGCCTTAGACTGGCTATACACGAAGTGATTAATTTTATAAATTCAAAACATTGCCATACTAACACACTTTTCTCGACCTCCCTTTGCTTCATTTCAACACCTCTTATGCAACAACTAATTTAATAAAACTAAAAAGCCCCCCATAAAACTTATGAGAGGCTTTCTAACTTTATCAGACCCGGATATTCAATCGCTAAAACATTTACGCCTTACTTCACATAACTAACTATGAAAAGTTTTAGTCTTTTTAATCTTCTTCTTAACCGAGGGTGTATAAAATAATTTCACAGCCCCACTCACAAAAATATCTTGTTTCCCCAAAACACCATCGGGTGCTTTTCTATTATCAAAATAATCGGAAACAGTTATATTATAAGTAACCTCAGGAGCCACACTTACCTGATTTGAGAATCTGAATCGCAATCCCCCTCCTACTGGCACCATAGCTGCCATAACCGGAAATTTTGTACCAGAAACTTCTCTCACACCATCAACAAAAGAAGAAGCATTCATGTGCATTAAACCTACACCCGCCTTCAAATAAGGCAATACCACCGTATTTTTACCAATAACCCGAAGAAAATCCGATAAATTATTTAAAGGAAGTGATTGCTCATCTGGCTGCTCATAGAATCGGGCAATAGCTTTCTTACTACCAAGATTAACCAACAAAGAAGCAGAAACAGAAGCCACATCAGACTTATAAGAAAAACTACTTATATCTATGCGCTCTCCACTATCTTGTAAGCCTTTAAATCTATTATACTCTAAATTACCGGAAAGACCTAAGTAGGGCGAAAACTGGTATAAGGCACCCACACCCAGATTTACACCATAACCATTTCCTTCCATTAAACCAATAGTATTGCTTTGGTAACCTTGGGTACGGTTGTCACTATTCATCACTGATAATCCAGCAGCCCCGCTAAATACCAACTTACCAGGAACTGATTTTGCAGTTGACAGGTTGCCAGACTCAACTTTTGAATCTTCTTGTGCTTTAACAGGCACAAATGCAGTAAAAGACAGGAGAAGGAACGCTCCCCAAAAAGTAAAATTTGTTTTCATAAAAGTAATTATTGTTTCATATGTATTATTAAAAATTAATTATTAGTTAAAACCTTTATAATCATTTTCCTTCTTGTTATTAGCAGAATTAGAAATGTATTGCTTTTAAAAACCACTAAAGCTTCATCTGCCAAGTTATTAGCATCCCAAGGATGCACTTCCTAACTGAACCCACTGAATTAAACTTTCAGTTTGACTCTCTACCAACTACCATAATATTCAGGAACACCACAAACCTTCCACTTCTACTCATTCCTGCCAACCCACTATTCCATTAATTCATATTATTAGATCAGCCTCAGTCTTACCTCCAATTTTCTCCTAATTACACTAACCCTAATTTGTTAAATAGCCAAACTTCACGCCTCATTAAGTGATAGATTAAAACTAAACCCAAAGCAGCACACTATCATCAAATAATTAAATTACCACACAAACATAAAAACCTTTTTTGAACTTTATCGTACAATTTTATCTTTTCCTTTAAATAGTTAAAAAATTATAATTTTTCCTCAGTTAAAATCTATTTTTATATTTAAAATCCATTTTACACCAGCAACCAACATATATAATTAATTCATTTATTTATATTTATAAATAAAACACAAAACTGGTAAACTACATTTTAAAATTAAAGAAAGAATTAAATAGCAAAAAAGTAGCTTAATACAAGCGAATTGACAGGAGATCAACAGATTTATTTTGATAAACTTTGTAAAAGACACGCTGGCGTATGCTTAAGAAACCGAGCCTCGGAATAAGAGCCCATCACAGGGAATGTTTAATACTTCTATATAGGGGATATTAAAATTAGAAAAATTGGCATGCAGGAGGAAATACCAAGCAACTATTAAGAATGAAAACAACAGAGAAAGCAAACAGGCTGAAGTTTAAAAAACACATTCCTAGTCCGCATTAATAAAACACTCTTATTTATTTTATTATAAGCCTTTTTGGATTCACTACATTAAAGTATCACACTTTCCTGCCAATTAATTCTTGTTCATCAACAGCACGAAAGCACTATAAAGCCCTGTTATAAGCAATGATTTGACCTGCTCTATTCCATTCTGCTAGGCCTAGCTACAACCCATTGCTGTGCCATACTTCGAATTATTTAGCAGGAAATTTCAAACTCTTAGGATTTTAAGCCCCCATAAATAAACTCCTCAGGTCATTCATCCTTTGGGTTGGACCACTTGGCAAATAGCTGGAAAACTGGCAATTAACTTAAAGCTTATGTAATAAACAAACTATACAACCGCTGTTAATCCTTTGCGCTTTTCACAACTCTATTTTTTTTACAACCGGCTTGACCTCAAACTGCGGAATCAATCAGCTCAATTCTAGAAAGCACTGTTTTGTTACACCAGGCTATGCAACCAATAAACTGAAAAAGTAATATTTACCAGGATAAAAAAGTTTTTGCTTATTATTCCAGTGATACAATGGCCCTAATTTAAGGTACCTATAAGCCAGTAAACAATTATTCTACAGTTTTTTGCCCCTCGTCAGGCTCATCATCATTCTTACCCGTATCACGTTTAGCTTTTTTTGCAGCTGCTCTGAGGCTCTCCTGGTGTTCTTTTCTTTCTTTAAATTCCTTTTGGCGCTGCTTCCTTTGTTGGTCTTCTGATCTGGTTCCCATTGCCTAATTTGCTTTTTAGTGACGTGAAATATTACGTAGTTTTGACAACAAATAATAATACAGTGATCTTGTATACCGTAAATTAACCCAAAAGGCTGAAAAACAAAACACCTGACTACTTTTAGTAATCAGGTGTTTCTGTAATTGTGGAGCTGCAGGGAGTCAGACAGCACTATTTAATCCGTTGACTATCAGTATTAATGCAAAACACTACTGATATAACTACTGATATATCTGGAAATTTTGCTGCTAATAAATGAAAAGCGCCCCCAATGGGAGCGCCCTTCTCTTTCAATTTGCATTGCAAAGATACGAAAACTAATTACATTAGTATTAAATAAAAAAAGCCTATCATTTAGATAGGCTTTGCTTTTTACGAGAACGGGCAAATAGATATAAAGCATAGTCTCCGTTCTTTGGTATCATATTCAGGATACCTCCCATCTTTTAAAATTCAGTAGCTACTTCTAAACTTTAAAAGCTTCGTCAGCGGGGAAACAACCTTCCGGTTTACATATCTATCCCAAGGGTAGCTAATCCTTAAAATAAATACTTGTGCTTTCGCGCTTCCCCTTTCGGGTTAGTTATGTGGAGTGCTTGGTTCGAACCTAGAAGCCAGACTGATTACTGCTACTCACCCCATTTTTTATACTGCTAATATACGTTAAATCAGTAAAACAGACAAATAAATCAACGAAAACTAATCACATTAGTAAAGCCCTATACATTATTCCTTTTCATGAAGTATGCGGCTGCTATGGTTGCTATCACTACTACCACTACCACCCAAAGCAAGCTCTTATCTGATTTGTTTGCTGTGGAAGTATTGCCATCTCCTTTGACAGCGTTCTGGCCTTTGAGCTTTTCTTTGGTATCCTGGTTGCCGGTTTGCATAGCTGGTGCAATGGAGCTACCTCCTTGTGCTACCTGGTAGTTAATGTTAATAGCTGAATTCTTGAGCTTAGTTTTTTTAGATCCAAATAGCCGGCTTATAAATCCTGTTTTTTTAGGATTGTCTAAACCTGTCGAATTCGACACCTTTTGATTTTTGGCCTCCTCCATTGCTTGCTGAATACCTGGGTACATGAAAGCAAGGCTATCCAATGGTGAGCCATTCTCATAAGGAGGCAAGGAATTAGCCTGATTAATTGTAGGCTCTTTGGTAACGACATTGGTGTCGTTACCATGCTTACCAGTTTTGCAGCTCAATGGTAGCAACAGCAGTAACAGCAATAGTTTGTAGAAGTGCTTATACATAACTCACCCGTTGTTCGATCCAACCATTTGCAAAAACCTCCTGTGTAGGGTCTTTCTCTACAATCTCCACATACCTAGCAACCTGTAAACCATTCAGGGTTTTAAGCAACCGGGTAGGGTAAGGATATTGATTGATAGCCGCTACGGTAGCAGGACCACAAACACCATCCACTTTCAGGTTTGGAGCTAACTGGCCTCCCTTGTTGAGGAAGTTAATAGCCCGTTGTACAAATCTCACTGGCACACCTGGTCCCATGTTAACACCGGTATCAAAGATTTCATTAGCCACTTCCTGATTCTGTACCTGGTCTAATAGGTTAACATCCCAGAAATGGATTTTATAAAACTTCAGCACCAGCTTCTGCAGGTCTACCAGTTTGTAAAGCGAGGTAGGAAAGCCGGGTTTCTTTTTAGCATTATCAACTAGCTCCCAGCCTTTCCATTTCGGGTGCATGTTCCGGGCAACTCCTTTCCAGGTCTGTCCGCCTCTGTCTTTTGGGTTGTCGCTCCAACCACCTTCTGCTTTTTTTGTGATGTTGTAAGCAAGTAAAAAATTAGCCATATGTTTTTAATTAATGGTTTGTTGTGTGTTCAGGATAAGCAGGTGACAATGGCACTCCATTCTCATCTCCTCTTTTCCGGTTCTGGAATTTCCCCAGAATAGTCAGGTAAGAACTACCCAAAGCAATACCCAGGAATATCAGGATCAACTCAATCGGCGGCTTGATAATCTTGATAGGGCTTTTGGCTGGCAAGTCCACCTCAATCAAATAAGGCAAGCTAAAAACCACCGAGAGCCACGTAAACAGGAACACCTGCAGCCGCTTCATGGAGTACTCACCCGTAAGGGTGTTTTTAGTGGTATCACACCACATCTTTTTGATCACTTCTAACATAGGTTAAGGCCCATCGTCTCCTTTATGTTTTCTTATAAAGCTGTAAATCACTTTATCCATTTCAGTAAAGGACCTCCTCAGTGATGCACATTCCCTTTTAAGCTCATTGACTTCATTTTTCAGGAAGTCCACAATGTTTAATTGGCTTTTTAAGTCCATCATTTCGGTAGCCATGTAATCAATCTTATCCAGCACCCTTTTCAGGAAATGAGCCACCACACCCAGCAGCGTAATGATTATAAAACCGGCAATACTAATGAGGACTTCTTCTAATTTCATCGAACAGGTTATGGCTTAAACTGGTAGGGTGCAGGAGGTGTAAATGGCTTTATTCATATTAATTAACAAATAGCGTGAATAAACTGGTAAAGCGGTTCGGCAAATAAGTGCCGCCCTATTGGGTTAATTGGATGCGTCCCATCATTTAGAGATTGTTCGATTAACCCGGTTTGACTATCCGTTGAAACAGTGTTCATGGGATAAATAAACTGGTCAGTCAGGTAAGCATGAGCGCCAATCACATAAATGTTGTTATTTTGCTGGTTACCGTATAATTCGCAAAGCTTTAAGAATGTCTTGACATAGCCATCGTACCAGAGCGGGTTAAAGTAAGAATTATTGCCATTCATCGGCATGGCAATTCCTATCTTGGCATTTGGACAAGCTGACCGGATAGAAGCAATAATAATCCGGTAAGCTTCTAAGGCGTTGGCTACCCCGATATTAGTCCCATCATTGTTAATGTCGTTGGTCATAAAGTTTAAAACCACCACATCCGGATCGGCAAAACTGAACCGATTCAGGTAGAACCGAAAATCAAAGATGTAACCGTTTTTAATATCTTCTGCCGCGTCTGAACCCGTGGCTACTCGAATAAAAGGGTTCCGGGTGTCATTCCCTAAACTTAAAGCAGTAGCCTCCGAACCTGTTGGTAAAGGTGCATGGTTATTGGTCGTTTGGATATAGACAAAATCAGCTCCTTTCCAACCGCCCCGACCTTCGGAATAAACCGTACCATTTAAGCGGGTGCCTAATGAGGTAGGCGTAACAGAACCAGAGGAAAACTTCTCAAATAGAGGCGTAGTAGACTGTGCCACCAAGCTATCCCCCAGGTGAAGGTAACTTACGGCCTTGCTCTTATTAGCGGCGCTTTTATAAACGGTCAGGGGTAATTGCATTTCCCGGTCAGCTAAACCGGCATTACGAAGAGTTAAAGTAGCTGTACTTCCTAGTCTATCTGGATTAACTTCTAAAGTGTTAGTAAATAAAATATTGTAAGGTAACTTAGCATTATTAATAGATTGAAAAGCAGCAACTCTACTAGCTACAGTTTTATTACGATCTGGCAACATAGAGGAAAGGTAAAGTTGAAAAGGTCTACCTTCCACTACAAATAACTTATTAGGGAAAATAAGTTTGGTATCCGCTGTACTTAAATCACTGGTATTAGGAGTCGTAGCTGTAACACCAGTGGTTTCCAAGGTAACCACCCGGCTTTGCAAGGATGCTAAAGTAGGCTCTATTGGTATCGGGGCTT
>NZ_KI421517.1:2903812-2932533 GCF_000473365.1 Adhaeribacter aquaticus DSM 16391 | reverse complement strand
TAGCTAACCAGGCCTGTGCTCTTTCTTCTAGTTCTTGTGGTTCCATATTTTAAAGTGAAAAGCCGCAAGCCTTTGCAGACATGCGGCTCTCAATCACCAAAAACAAATAAAAATTAACCAGTAAAAATTAGGCGGCTACTGCTAAGAGCGCATCCAGGTAAGCAATATCATCTGCCATAGTTGCCCCGAAAGAAGCAAATACCGGCAGTTTATCTTCTTCACCAGCAAAGGTTAATACCAGGTTAGAAGCATCACCAGCAGCCGTACCAGAACCACCTGCGGAGGTCATGGTTAAGCCTTCTGCTAATCTTCCATTGCCAGCTACTAATCCGTAAGCTTCCATTTTGCCGTGGTTCAGTTCCACAATAACAAACAGGTCATCAGCACCAGCTAACAATTCCAGCGTTTCCTTTTCGGTCTGGCTGTCATAGTAAGCGGCAAATACCACGTTGTGCTGGAATAATGGGCCGTTGTCAGTTTGGGTATTACCCAAAGAAGTATTGTTTTTATATTTCCGACCTGTTGCAGAAATCAGCTTGGTACCGGGTTTCATTACTAAGGTTTTTAATTCCTTGGTAGTAGCGTCCAGGGTATAAGCTGATACATCTGCTAAAGAGCCAATGTAAATTCTTTTCGAGATTCCACCCTTCTTTTTAAGGGCTTCACAGGAGGGATCAAGATTGACCGCTCCCGTTATTGGTGCACATTCTGCCATGTTTATCTTCTCCTTTCAGGTTAGTAAGCAACCGCCATCAACTCACCTAAACCAATGGCAGCACCTAATTTGTACTCCACTCTCAGGTAGTTCATTTGTGGTTTTTTCTCGTACCAGAAATCAATGGTGGTAAAGTCTGATTTTAAATCAGTTGCTAACGTGATGTTATTGATAGCAGTATACCAGGCGCGGTGAGGGCTTTCAATGTTACCAGCAGGGGCAAAGTCAACCTTTAAATAACGATCTACTAAACCAAGTGGAACCACCGGCACACCAAAGTAGGTCAGGGTTTTTAAGCCGTTTTGCAAAACAGCCCATGAGCTTTCCAGTTGGTTGTTGCTGGCCAGGTATTGCAGGTAGTTGTTGTAAACCGATTTGGTTACTACCATGATTTTGCTCGCTTCATCCAGCTCCTGCAGCTCATCCGGAGCATCAAAGAACAATGGAGCTAATACTAAATCCTTAGCAGCACCAGCCGCATCCATAGCATTATCTGCTAAAGTGGCTACCCGTTTGATGCTGGTATCAGCAACACCAGTGAATATCTTTTTCCAGATACCGTTAATCTGGTTGTAATCAGCAGAAGCGTTTGCTGTGTCACCTAATAAAGCAATTCTTAACAGGTCACGTTTGATGATCGGACTGCCGATATCAACTAAAACCTGCTCTAAAGCGGTTCCGGTTAAATCGTTACGGTCTACGCCTCTTTTCTTCATGGCCTGTAAAATAGTGCCATCAAAGTCTTTAGCGCATTGCTCCATTTCAACGGCTAATTCTGTTACCGTTACACTGTCATCAATCAACTCCCCAAAGTTGCCAGCAGCATTGAAGCCACAGCCCACTTTCTTTTTGGTCACCTTATCGGCTGGAATCATTTTATACAGTGGCTCGGAAGTCACAACATCTTCCCGGATATCTATACCTAATGAGGTAAGTTCAGGGGTTTCTAATACCGGCTTAAAGAACAGATTAGCTTCTAAGCCTTCTGCATTAGCTTTACCGCCGTAGGTTACATCAGTGGTTAAAATTGCCATTTTTAATTATCCTTATTTATTTAATTTTTAAATTCTTTGCCACCTTGTCCAGTGGATGACCACCTGCATTACCATTGTCACCTTTGAAGTTTTGCGGAGGGTTTGGGGTCTTATCACCACCACCAGGTACAGTCTTTTTCAGGGCTGTTATCTCGGCTTTCAAGTTGGTTATTTCCGTGTCCTTTGCGGAAGCCTGAGCCAGTTGGTCTTTCAGGTTCTGAATCTCCTGATCCTTTTCGGCTAAAGCCTGAGCATTGGGATCTACTGCCTCAGCAATAGAGCTAACTGTACCACCAGCTACCGTAATGGTCTGGCCATCTTCCAACTCGTAAGAGCCATCGGCTAATGGGGTAGTCAATTCAGCATCAGAGAAAACAGCAGTGCCTTCTGCTAGCTCACCATCAAAGTAGATGGAAGAACCATCTTTTAAGGGTTTGGAAGCTGCTACAACAGCCGGAGGGGTATCTTCATTTTTGGGAGTAAACAGAGCTTTAAACTTGTTTGCTATTTTCTCCACTATGGAATTTTCTTGCTCTTCTGTTAGCATTTCATCAGTATTAGTTGATTGGATATTCTTAGGATTATAAAAGGCTATTGCCTTGGATTCACGTTGCTTTACTGGCATTACCGGAGCTTCTTCCAATACCCTGTCCAGGTATCCGCGCTCAACAGCTATTTCAGGATTTATAAATTGTTCTTCTTCCAGATGGGCGTTTACTTCTTCCGCCGATAACCCGGAACCCTGTACATAGATATTAGTCAGGGTGTGCTCGAAATTATCCAGCGTTGCCGCCATCTTTCTCAGGTCGTTGGCATTGGCGTAAGGGATACCACTAAACAAAGGCTTGTGCATCATCCAGGTAGAAGCAGCACGTGCTTCACGCATACCAGGAGAAGCCGCCTGTACAATGGCAGTAGCCATAGAAGCAGCCATACCCTCCACAATTACCCGAACAGTACCTCCTTCTTTTTTGAAGTCAACTAATCGGTTATAGATCCGGTATCCTTCAATAATATCACCACCAGGAGAATCCACATGAACAACTAAATCTTTGGCATCCGGATTGGCTTCTAACATACCATCCAGCATAAAAGCCATGAATCCCGGCCACATAAAGAAGCCATCATCCATTACTCCGATAACATCATCAATCCTGATATGTAATTCTTTTGCCATTGAGTAAATATATTACATTTAAATTATTACTTTTATGTGTTAAATAATTACCAATTGGATTTTACCCGGTAAAATATTGAAAAGAATTAAGGATACAGTTGTTATAGAAATACCTGTAGCTTTATCCACCAATAAAGCGCTTAAAATAGTAGCTAAACAAAAGGGGTTCCCCACCGTAAGAAGGCTACTACAACACCTGATTCACAAGACCCTCCGTGAATCAGAGTAATCAATCATCCACCTTTCTTATTTTTACATTATGGCTTTTGAACTAGAGAAGCTATACAAATTCAACGCGCTCACTTATGAGCAGCGAGCAGATAAACTATTGAATGAAGGCAATTACATTTGTTCGAGGGAACGCGGCGCTGACGTTCACCTTTTTTGGATGCCCGATGGAGAATATTGGGGAGAAATCTGGCTTAAAACCGGCACTACTGAACTGGTAAATATCCGGTCTTTTATCTATGAGGATGCCCTTGCCTGGTACCCGGAATTAGTCCGGATGAGTGAGGAGCGGTTAAATGAAGTCAAGAATAAGAAGTTTCCCGGCGCGGAGGGGTTGAGTTTTAGTTAATAGGTTGGAGATAGGGTTAATGATTTGCAGATTTTATCAACACCTTCTTTATTAATCAATTCTTGCTCTTCCTTGTTTGGGAAACGCCCTATAAAAACTACGAACCGCAAAGCGCTCCAAGGGTTGCAAAACAGTTCATCTAAGGATTTTATAACCTGTTCTTCTGAAAAACCAGTAAGTAAACAAATCTCATTAATTAACTCTTCTCGTGTTTCCATACACTAATATACGTTAATTTATTTATAATAGTATCTTTAAGCCATGAGCATGGATACTGAACAATTCTACGAGCTGCTACAGTTAATCGGCACCGTACAGAGCAACCAGCGGCAAATAAAAGAAAAACTGGAAGAGGTTAAGCAGCAATTACCCGATGTTTTGAAACTGGATTTAATAGACCACTTCCAATTTAAAACCAGTATAGATTCCATTAATTCACACCTGCGGAGCATCGAGCAGATTTATGCCAATGCAGAGGGACATTTGGGGATTGCTAAGAATGTACTGGAACGGGAAATAAAAAAGCCTCTTGATTAGGAGAGGCTTAGTTTTAGAAGTTAATTGTAGTTTTTTCTAATAACTCATAATTCGTTCAAGAATCTAACCCCATCAACTAATCTGCACCCAAGCTGTAACTTTAAGTTTTATTAAATACTTACTACATTAGTAGCTTTAAAAAGCATTATGGGTGAATATACAGACGCGCCTGAAGATAATATTCTAAATATTTCAGATAAACAGGAGTTAAACAATCAAGAAGCAAAAGGTATTTTAAGAGCTGAAGATTATATTTTTAATCTAGACTTACCTTTAGATATTAATCCTTTCCTTATCAAGGATATTCACCATGCTGCCTTCCATCACCTTTATTTATGGGCCGGTAAATTCCGAACGTCTACCCCTACTGTAGGGAATTTCCTGCCTCCACCACCTAGTCAGATACCTGGACATATGTATCAATATACTGATGAAGTAAACCACAGGTATAATAATATTAATAATGAAGACGACTTAGTAAGGTGCTTAGCATATGCACATCACAGGTTAGTTTGGATCCACCCATTTACAAATGGAAATGGCAGAACGTCTAGATTGTTTACTGATTTACTCGCCTACTCTAAAGGGTATCAAGGCATTCAATTATATCAACGGGATGCAAGTGAGGACAAAAAAAAATATCTGCAAGCTATTAGGCAAGCAGATATTTTAGATTATAGTGAGTTGGAGAATATGATTAGAACGCAGCTACGCGCTTTGGAATAACATAATTCTCACGTTTAACTTCAGAATACAATTCATTTATCTTTTGCATAGACACACCTTGATCCTCAAGCTGCATAGTGCCATAAACGGACTTAACAACCATGTTTCTCACAAAGCTTTCGTCCTTTAACCGAGGGAATCTATCTCTTAATTTCACGATCTAATTACAATTTAATTTAACTCTTGGTACCAACATTGTTTTACAAATGCTTTACAAATGTTGTACAACTCCTTTACAATATTAAAATTTATTTTAATTACTTGTATACGGCCAGTCCTAAAAAAGTTATATATCTTCTTAAATAACTATTGGCAAGGCATTTTAGTTTCCCCTTCGCTGTGGAATTAAAAACGAGCTTATACTAAAAAGTATTGTGCCAAGGATGGAGTTGAAACAAATCCCATATATCCTTGAATATCAATTAGTTTTACCCCATAACACAACTATGATAGGTTTGTGCATTACATTGGTCTGCTATACACAAGAATCATTACAAGTAACTATTTTACATATAATATTTGCTTAAAGTAATTATTACATATACTTTTTGTCCAATTACTGCCTTTTTAATTATTCAAATCTTTCCCTACATTAGTATCTTTAACCCAAGCCCCATGAAACACTTATTACGCCTGCTGGCCTTTCTGATCCTGTTGCCGTTGGGCTTAAAGGCTCAGACCTTACCAACTGATGAAACGGGCAAAATTAGTTTTACTGAAGTAGTGGACGTGCCCAATACCAGTAAATCTGAACTTTACACCAAGGCTAAACTTTGGATAGCTGAATCTTTCAGGAGTTCTTCAGCAGTTACTCAGTTTGATAGTGATAGCTTAATTATTGTTAGAGGAACTCGCCCAGTGATAATTGCAAACAAGTATGCTGCAAACACTGCTAATTTAAGGTTTACTCAAAAATATTATTTTAAAGATGGCAAATATAAGTTTGTCACCACTGATTTCTCTCCGGATGGATCCATAATTTATGATAAACAAAACTTTATATCCCCTGAGAATTACCCTATAAAAATGAAGTTGGTTAGAGAATCATATGCCTCTTACTACAAAGGTGCAGTAGAGGCTATGAATGATATTCACAATTCTTTCAAGGTCGGGTTTTCTAAACTTATTTCAAGCAAAAATGACTGGTAATTAAATATCAGTTTTTGATTGTTTTACTTCCGCTTTAGATAAACCTGCTTTGATATCTGATACTGTTACAACCTGTCTTACTTTGGCTATCTCGGAAGCTAGTCGTTTGTAATCAATGGCAACGCCTGCGCTCTTTGGTATAATAACCGGAGCGGGTGTTGCTGTTATTCCTCCGGCTGCCATAAACTGTTTCACAGTAAGTGGTTTACCCCCTCCGGCAACGTTTATTGCACTAAGTAAGTCTCTATATTTCGAGGTGCTGGTTTTATTAATTACTGCCTCTCCCCCTTCAACAAGCACATTACTAAAAGCCCCCGTTCCTCGGACACCTCGGTTTGGCCCTGAATGGCTTTCACCTTCCACTATGCCACCTTGCCCCATACTAACCTCTTTAACAGTTTGAGCTGCTACTGTTGCTACTCCTATGCCAGCCCTGATTTTTGCAGCCAAAGTTAAAGGTGGTATGAGTAAAGGGAATGCTGCATATGTAGCCCCAATTATGGCTATTTCTCTTTGCAAATTAACAAGAATGTCAGCAATGGCTAAGGCCTTTTGTGTTAAAAAGAAAGTTGTAGCAAGTTCACTTTGTTCCCCTAAGAAGCCTCTTAATATTTCTAACCCTTGCTGACCGGCATCAATTCTAGTTTGATTCAACTCAAATTCAGCATCTTCAACAGCCGATTTATACCGCTTTTCATCCTCAATCTTCTTAACAGTACCCTCCATCTGCTTTTTTACATGCTCTTCATTCAAAGGCCCTAAAACCTTAAAGACAAAATCCTGTTGCTTAATTTCTAAGTCCTTAAAATAATCGTCATATATTTTCAGGATTTCATGGGCTGCTTTCTTCTCATTCAATACCCTTCTTTCCCGGCTGATCTTCGCCCCGGTGTTGTCAATTTCCAGTTGTTTGCGGATAAGTTGCTCCCGTAATTTCAACTCTTCCAGGTCTCCTTTTTTAACCTGATCCAGCCTTAATTCAATATATCCTTTCTGAATATCCAGTAACTCCTTACGTCTTTCTAAAGCGGCTTCCACTTCTTTTTTAGCTTCTTCCAGACGGTCTTTTGCTTTTTCTTTGGCATCCTTTTCAGCATCTTCCTTTTCTTTAGCCTGCCGGTTTCGCTCCTGAGTATTCAGCACAGCCAGATCAGTGTATAAATCCTTCATCCGTTTTTTCTCTTCTTCTGTCAGCTTGCCTTTTTCTCTTTGGTGCCGGATAAGCAAGGCCAATTCCTGAGACATTAACCGTTGCCGCTTTTCGTAAATCTCCCGCTCTTTATCACCCTGGGCTTCCAGAATCTTAATATCATCCTCAACCGCTTCCTGCCGTTTGCTTATGTTCTTTAAGGCTTTCTCGGTAGCTGTATCCACTAAACCCATAGACTGACCAGTTCTTTCCAGCCACTTCACTACGCCGCTAAAGTTTTCATTGAAAAAGGTAGCAACTTTGGAAGCAATGTTAAACTTATCGGTAAAAGCAACAATAGCTACACCAGCCGCCACCAGACCAGCAATCAATAAGCCGATAGGATTAGATTTAATAACCGTATTAAAGATTCGGGTTGCTACTGTAGCCGCTCCAGTTGCTGTTGTTTTGGCATTAGTAGCTAAAGTGGCTGCTTTGGTAATTACTACACCAGCCGCTTCACCGGCATTGGCTATGCCTATCTGAATATTGCGGAGGTTTTGCGCTACGGCAATGGCCCGTAAACTAGCAGCCTGTGCTGCGTTTACTCCTTCGTTTTCACTTTGGACAATGTTTAATAACTCAAATCCAGAAATAACAGCACCTGTTACATCCGCTAAGGAGTCCATGGCTGCCGCTTCCGGGTTTCGTGGTTCCCGGTTACCGAACTCATCAAACTTGCCGGTTAATATTCCTAGTTTGTTAGTAGTTTCATCAATCTCATCCTGCGTATTTTTAAACTCCTCCGAGTTAAAATTCATCTGCTTTTGAGAAGCTACTAAATCTTTTAGTTTTTGTTCTAAACCAGCAATGGATTCAGCATAAAGTCCAACATTTCTACCTCCTTTATTTACACCCAGATCAAACTCATTAAGAGCCTTATTAGCTTCATCTGAGGTTTTTTTGGCTTCTAAATAAGCATCAGTAAGTTTATAAGTACCATCAGCATTGGCCTCAAGGGTTCCTTCTAACGTGTTCAGCTTGTTCTTTGCAATAATGGCAGCGGCTGCTAATTGCTGATAACTTCCTGCTGCCGCCTCGTTCTGTTTGGCGTTAAGCTCTAATAGTTTTGCCTGTGTTCTATATTCAATATTTAAGGAGTTAATATTGGCTTTATAATCCACCAGCATCTTAGCTTGGGCCTCAGTGGTTACACCTGTTCTTTTAATTTCAGCCTGTAACTCTCTATAAGCTTTATTCTGACTGGCTAAAAGCAAAGTGATTTCCTTTAACCTATCACGGGTTGGACCTTCATCTACTTTAATACTTAATACAATTGCTTCGCCTGCTTTCTGTGCCATGTTACAATCTTACAAGCTCCCATTCAGTGAGGGAGTGACTATTAATGAATTCGTTTATTTTATTGATGTAGAAATATTGCTGCCAGTAATCCACCCAAACAGGAACGCTCTGGTCAAAGTCCTGAATGAATTGCGCCGGTGTTTTAACCTGTACCCTTATTACTTTGGTACTATCCAGGATAGCCAGCAACGTAGGGTAAAAGGTAGGTATGATATAATCTTGAATGTTCAGGTCATACTCCTTAGCCGGATCTACATGATAAGCTATAAGACTTTCTACGGTTGCGCTTATTCCAGCAAGCGCTACAAAAACATTTCCTTCTGTTGTAAATCTGGGTTCATTATGCCCGACAAATTGCTCATTAGCATTATACTCGTTCCCAAAATAATGCACCTTGCCTTGTCCGTGAACTCTATAAACGCCCCACTGCTTAATTTCACCTGAAACAACACCTTCCAAAATAGTAAACTGTATCTTATCCGGCCCCTGTACTACTAGTCTAGGTTCTATACTTTGCTCATCATATTGCACCGGGTTGGTTTCCGGCTTTGCCTTCCACATTGGTAAAGACAATGGCTCACCTAATTTTTCAGTAGCAGCATAAGGTAGTTCTATAATAGTTTTCTCAGCCTCTAACGTGGTATTATAAATCAAGACTTCACCATTATTAAAGCCTTTGGTTACTGTCTTATCCTCCTGCCAAACAATCTTATTCCCCTGGGCAAAGTCTCCGAATTTGAAAGAAGGTTTTACAGCTTCCGGATGGTGCACCCATTCAGATATATCAATGGCTTTAGGAATATTGTCAACCACCTGAGCAAAGGTGTTAATCTTGATTATATCCCGGAAAAGGTCTGTTTGGAAGGTAAGACCAAAGAGTTGCACAATACTTTTAATAAACTCCTTTTGGGATAGATCCGGCAACCATTGGGCTAATTCTACGCGGCCTCCTTTTGGGAATTCCCCTAAAACCGTTCCGGAAAAGTATGGTGTTTCGGTTCCGGCAGTCTGATACTTAATCCAAAGTTTAGGAGAGATAACATAAACTAATGAATCAGGCTCTGTTTTAACATAGGCTTCTACTATATCTCCAGCTTTTAACAGTTTAGCCTCTGTAGATACTGTTAAGAATCTGGTTGCATCTCCGGTAGGATCAAGCGGATTAGGTCTTATCTTATTGGTAAAGCTAGTGCCTCCAATGCTTTCTCCGTTTACCCTTATCTCCAAAGTTGCTTTTAAAAAGCCCGTTAAAGAGCTTATCTTAACTTTTACCCCTGCGGTAAAGGTCATAATTCTGGGCGTATCCACTACATACCGGAAGTTGTTTAACTGGTAACCCCCATTGGTGTCTACCCCAAAGCCAGTTTTTACAAAGTTGAATTTCAGTTTGTGGTTGCCATTTCTAACATCGTCTCCATCTTCCACTACTTCCGTAGCATTGGTAGTTACCCGAAACTGTCTTGCCCGTTTATACTCCTCATTAAACTCAAACAATTCACTTAATGGCAGCAACATTTTATCCAGCATCGGATGCTCAAAGCCGGTATAGGTAAAGCCAGCTTCTGAAAATACCTTTTCCCATACTTGCCTTACAAATACAGAAGGGTACAAACTAAAGCAATCAACCTGGTTCAGGTTTAACTCCTTGCCCCGGTGGTAAAGGTCATACACAAAGCCTTGCTGCCAGGTATCATTGGTAGTATTGTTCTTAATGGTGCCGTAATCCCAGGTATGGTTAAACTCGGACAGGTCTAAATCCCGAATAGATTTGTCTCCTAATTCATTAAAGAAGTTCCTATTGCCGCTATACACATCTAATTCAAAGCTACCATTAAGCAGCTCCCCTTTACCATAGGGTACCACCTCCACACCATCCTTAAATATCCGGGCATCTAATACCTTGTAAGGAATACCAGTAGCGGAATTAACCTGATCGGCAAAGCCTAACAGCTTCCGGTTCTTTTGGGTAGGTGGTAAGGCTATGCTGTTCGTATAATGAGCTTGAATGGTGTCTGGAGACATGATATTATTTGCCTGCAGCGTTAAGGCTACCACAGCCTCACCCAGCTCTACCTCTTCGCCCTCAAGTATAAGTTTGTCAGCCATTAATTCTGTTGTGTGTTGCGTTTGCCTAAATCAATTTGCAGGGTAATGGTTTGCCTTTTCTCGGCTCCGGTGATAATCTTATCATTGTAGCTGGTCAGCTTCACATCCTGCACCGTACCATCAGGATGCACCCGTTGTACTCTGGGAGAACTTTGGATAAAAGCTATAGCCCTTGCCTGATCTTTGGTCAGGTTACCAGCTCTCACGGTTAAGCCATCGTTTACCTGTTTGGCTAAAACCGTTTCTACTCTTGCGCCCACTGGTAAGTAGTAACTGCTTTCGCCTTCGGCTGCATCTTCATCGGTATCGCCCGTAAAGAGCCAGCCATCCCAGCCACAGATCGGATTTAACCAGCGTAAGAATATCCCATTAGCCGGACAATGGCGCTGAATTTGGATGGTTAAGGTTTTAGTGTATTGTGGCATTGTAGAATAAATAGAAAGAGATAAAAAGGCCAATCAGTTTAGCCGTTAGCATTACTACTTCATGGTGATTAAACCTTCTGAAGAACTTATCAATGGCTGCAGTCTGGCCAACGTACAACAAGGACTTGCCCCTGTGTATATTCAGCAGCAAGTCAAACACCAGCCAGAACTCAAAGAATAATAGTAGTTCTCCTGCCCAAAAAGACAGTAGACTATTAGCCACCAGAGGTAAACAAAAGCCAGCAATTACAGCCATCCGGATAGTAGCACCTTGCCGGTGCCACTTACTCCGTAAAGAATCTTTACTGCCATCGGCTAATATTGCCTTGTAGTCTTGTCGGGAATCCCAATAGATGTAGGGCAAAAACAGGTAAGGCAATAGCGTAGCGTAGATGGTTAGTATCATTTTATCCGCTTTAAATTGTAAATAGCGGATAACACAGCCAGCACAACACTGGCAACAATCACTGCCTGCGTCGTATTGGCAAAGCCGTCGTTGCTGTTGCCTTCCAGAATTAGGGTAACAATAGCCCCCAGGATTATCCAAAGCACCCAATTATGTAAGGAGCCTATGGCTGTCAGGAATAATAAGTCTAAAATTTTTTTCATATAATAGCTTGAGTTAAGGGAATTTTCATGGTTGTACATTAGTATTAACTGGCACACTGAACTTGACAATCTCCACGGTTACCACATAGCTGATATCCTGATCCAGCGCATCCTCTGAGTGCGCACTTGGATTGGTTACCATCTTTTCCTGTATATCCGGATTGGTTGCCACTAACCATGCTAATGGCATGGTATTCCATTTGTCTGGGTTGTTAATAATGTTTTGGAAATAAGGGTGCTCTGTTGTCCGGTTTGGGTCTAATAAAACTGCTACCGCTATATCATAAGCAGCTATCCGGATTTTATCGTGTAATAAAGGGCTGTTAATTAAATTTTTACGCTGTTGTAAGGTTGCCATGTATAATTAGTTAAAAGTTAAAATTCTACTGTTAAAAGTTAAGCCGGGCTAAAGGCGATGTTGTCTGTATAAGTTGGATGGTAGTTATTCCCTGAATAGTCCAGAAAGTCCTCGTGCAGTTTCCAATAAAGCTGCAGCCCACTTAAATCTCCACTGCCAGAGCGGATAGCAGCTATTTGTTCCGGGGTTTTATGAGTATTAAAAAACATCACCTCTCCAATCAGGCCGTGAACATTGGTATTAATCCGGAAACTAGCCATCGGGTTAGTGGGACCATCAGTAAAGATTTTACTAGCTATGGCAATACCATCTTTTACCCATGAGGCCTCTTTGGTAAGCCCATTAAAACTAAAGGCCTGGTGGTTTAATAGATCTACCTCTAATACATTACCAGGAATATCAATAGGGGTCAACCGGTTTTGTTCATTCCCAAACAGGTAATTACCAGCATAAATACTCCCTTGTGCGTCAGAGTGCATATTAAAGCCATTACTCCAGTCGTATCCAAGGTTTTGATTGAAATCAGTCAGCGTTGCAGGTTTAAACCAGAAGCAAACTGTATGGCTGGTTATATCCAAATTCAGCCCTGTATAGGTTATATGCCCCCCATCCATAACGGCATAGCCTTTGGAGGTGAAATTGCTTCTTATAATTCCGTGTTTTAACAGCATGCTTATTGTGCTAAATCACCAAACAATACCCACACATCTAATTCCCTTTGTACCAAAGTAGCGGCGGCATATTGCCCGGAGGTTTTAAAAGCGGAATCTTTCTGATTTAACAGTACACCGTTGCCTCCTGCAATAGTGGTCCGACCACCTCCAACCTGTAACACCATTAGCTGCGCTCCTTTGGGGAAAGGCACATCTGAATAAGGAGGTATAGTTAGGGTGTTTTCTCCTACCGAATTGGTTTCAACTAAATTGCCCCGGTCTGTTAATACAAAGCTATCTGAGCCTTGTACTTGACGCACAACTAAATCCCTGTTAGCTATATCAGCACTCCCTGGGCCTTCATTTGAACCACCTTCGCCGTTAACATTAAACCGGACTAAGTATTCTGGATAAGCCTCGGCAAAGTCCGCTAATGTTTGGAAGTCGTTACTTGCCACAGTTGCTTTAGCAAAGTAAAAATTGTCCAGAAAGTCGTACACAACTTCACCTTGGTTTACCGACATGCCAGCATACCAGGGAACAAAGACAGTTCCAGGTATACCCGGAGGCCCCTGAATCCCTTCCAACATAGCCCAATGGTTTGGCGATGTATGCGGCTGATATTCTGCTATGAAATAATTCATAGACTCATGCGCATACACGTAGTTGGTCAACCGGTAGGGAAAATCAATGTGTGGAGCTGTAACCACATCACGCGGCCAGTACGTTTCACCTTGCTTCCAGTGCCCGCGATAGTTAAACCCTAAGCCGGGATCACCTTTTGGACCAGGAGGACCTGTTAAACCAATCGGGCCACGCATGCCGGTAGGGCCAGACGGTCCTTGTGGGCCTGTAAAGCCGGTAAAACCTCTATCTCCTTTCAAGCCTTGCGGCCCTTGTAAACCTTGCGGCCCTTGCAAACCCTGATCGCCTTTGTCGCCCTTATCACCTTTTGCCCCTTGCGCACCAGTTGAACCAGTAGCACCTGTTGCGCCTATTGGCCCTTGCAAACCTTGAGCACCTTGCGGCCCTTGAGAACCAGTATCACCTTTATCTCCTTTAGGCCCCTGGATACCTTGCGGACCTTGCTGGCCGGTGTCACCTTTAGCACCAGTTGGGCCAGCTATACCTTGGATACCCTGAGGGCCTTGTGGTCCAACAGGACCGGCAGGACCTTGTAAGCCCTGAGGACCTATTGGACCTTGTGGTGCCTCAATCCCCGAAAAGTTTCCGGGATCAGAAGCAGGTGCGGTATTGGATACATAAGGATTCTCCCCATAGTAAACATATAAGCCATTGTTGTGGTCTACATAATCACCTTTGGCTACAGTCATTCCTTGCACCCACGGGCCTCTTGGATTTAAACTTAATCCGGATGGCCCTTGCAAACCTTGTGGACCTATTGGCCCTTGCAAACCTTGTGGACCCATCGGGCCAGTTTCTCCCTGAATACCCTGCGGGCCTACTGAACCTTGTGCACCGGTATCTCCCTTAGGACCAGCAATACCCTGCGGACCGGTTAACCCTTGTGGGCCAGTAGCACCGGTATCTCCCTTAGGACCGGTTAAGCCCTGAGTACCCTGCAAGCCTTGTGGACCAGCCGGGCCAGTAGCTCCATCTTCGCCTTTATCTCCTTTGGGACCAGTTAAGCCTTGGATGCCTTGCGGACCTTGAATACCGGTATCACCTTTAGAACCAGTAGAACCAGTAGAACCGGTATCTCCCTTATCGCCTTTTGGGCCTTGGATGCCTTGTGGCCCCGTAGCACCGGTTTCGCCTTTTTCGCCCTGAACACCAGCCGGGCCTTGCAAGCCTTGCGGACCTGTTTCACCCTGTGGTCCTTGTGCCCCTATCTGGCCAGGCTCTCCCTGTGGGCCCGTAGCACCTGTTGGACCTTGCAAACCTTGCGGACCAGCCGGACCTTGCGGCGCTTCAATACCAGAAAATTTAGTCTGATCTTCACCCGGTGCAGTATTGGATACATAAGAGGCTTCGCCATAATACACATACAAGCCATTCAGATGATTAACATAATCACCCTTTTGCAAAGTCATGCCCTGCACCCATGGGCCTCTTGGATTCAGGCTTAAGCCAGCCGGGCCTTGTAAACCAGTAGCGCCTTGTACACCTTGGATACCCTGAGGCCCTTGCGGTCCAACATCACCCTTATCGCCTTTGTCACCCTTCGGACCTTGCACACCAGGTATACCCTGAGCACCCTGAATACCAGCCGGACCGGTGGCGCCTTGCGGACCTGTAGCCCCAATTGGACCCTGTGGTCCGGGCAAACCCTGATCTCCTTTGGCACCGGTAGCACCAATTGCCCCGGCAGCTCCAGCCGGACCCATTGGCCCCTGATCACCGGAAGCTCCTTTATCACCCTTAACACCCTGCGGCCCTTGTAAGCCTTGGACACCCTGTACACCTTGAATGCCCTGTGGACCAGTGGCGCCTTGTGCCCCCGTTGGACCAGCCGGGCCTTGTGGGCCGGGTAAACCGGAAACCGGCCCTAAGTCAGACCATTGGGCTAGACCTGGCACCCATACCCAGATATGTTTTAAACCATCGTTGGGATTCGGAATAATATAAGCATCATTACCGCAACCACTGCAAGGCAAATCTGCCTCACTGGCTAACTCACCAATAATTTTATAAGCAGCACCAGAGGCCCCTTGCTCACCAGTTTCTCCTTGTGGCCCGGCTGGTCCTGGTTCCCCTGGCAAACCTTGCTCTCCTTGGATTCCTTGCGGACCAATAGGCCCTTCCAACCCTTCCGCACCAAGCTTTTCTACTAAATCCGTATCAGCCACCCCATCCCGAAACCAGTATTCTTTTACTTCACCTTCTTCCAGAATGAAAATAGAGAAGTTGCCACCCCGTTTATTAGCCGTATTCAGGTAAGCTAAAACCTCAGCCGTACTGGCATAAGGCCGGTACTGGAATAAGGTTTTATCGTAGAAATAACTCCGGGCATCGGTTGGAACACCCTGAGAAAGCCCGTAAGGTTTGGAAGCGGTTGCGTGTTCGCTTGCGATATATGTCATGCTAGTTAAAAATTACGCGGTGAGTAGGACCGGTACTGAAATCTAATGGTACTCTGGATACATAGTAGGTATAGTTACCCACGGTTAAGCCAGCTCTAAATATCTGATCCGGGATAGTTCCGGCATTAATAAGGCTTCCGGTATCCTGCCAGCTAGTTAATGGTGCATGCGTCGACGGTACCCTCAGCACAGCATAAGACTGGCTCGGCATCAAATGGTAATCAGCTTCAATCTTCGCATTATTCCCATAGGTTGCCTCTCCCTGGTAAGCAATAATATCATTGCCACCAGCTAAAGAGCCGTAAGGGTCAGCAGCAGACCAGCCCCATTTGCTAGGAACTAAAGAACTAGTTGGGGTTTCGCTGTCTTCCGGTTTAATTTCCATAGTAGAAGGCCACATATCTGTAATGCTAGTTCCTTGCAGCCGGGCCATAGCATTGTATTTACCCGGTGCTAAATCAGCAAACACCGTCGACGCCTGCCAGCTACCAGCATTAAGCCGGTACTCAATAGCCTTAGTGGTGTTAAAAGGTATGGCTGATATAACAAGCGTAGTACCGTTCAATACTACATCAGTAATGGCTACACTTTCCGGCATAGTTTCAGGATTATCAGGATCATCAGGTATTTCGTAAGATTCATCCGGGCAAGTGCCTTCGGTATTGATGTTGGTATCGGTAATAGAGGCTTCAATAAAATAAGCACAGGAGGCCATGCTATCGGTAATAGCAAACCGGGTGTATTTACCGTAAAGGGTTTCGTCGATTAAAGTACTTTTGATTTGCAGTTCTTCCCGGTTAATATCTAAATACCGGCGCTGGAAATATAAAGCCGTACCTTTCAGCGTTTCGTCAATGATGATACCTAAGCTGCACGGATAACCGGGAAACTTCACCGGCTCCTTGAATAGCGTTACCAGTTCTTTGATACTGCCTGGTGCATTAACTACCCAATGGTCATAATTACCATCCAAAGTTTGTAAGGCTGCATTCACCGCATATCGGACGGTGCTGATCTTTACCTCTGGCAGTACGGTTTCGCCAAAGTGTTCCTCAAAGCCAATGTAAAAACCAGCTAAGGGAGCTGTATCTACAGATATTATTTGCTCCGGGCTAAAAGCCGGATTAGAGTTAACCAGTACTTTTACGTACTCGGATACATCTACTACCGCTTCCCCATTGCGGATGCGTTGCCTAGTCTTTGCAAAGGGTTGCGTTTCCTTTTCCCGGTAGATATTAACCTTGACATGGTGGTTAATCTTAGCCTCACCGTTGCTATCCGTAACCCCAAAGCTTAGTTTATATTCAATCGGATTAGACAATACACCCCCTACGGCATGGTACTTGGTAGCTGGTGCCGTACCAGTGCCTGGTGTTTCGGGTATTTCCGGTTCTTCACCGCCGGGTGTTTCACTGCCAGTACTTTCTACGGTAATGTGTGCGCTATCTCCTACCGTTCCATCTGGTGGCGCGGTGGTTTCTACGTAGTAGCTTCCCGGCTCCAGATCAGGAAAGGACGTAGAAGCAAAGCCGGATGAGTTCACCGGGAACGTTTCAGCGCCTACAATGGTGTTATCAGCTACGCGCCGGAGCCGAACGATCAACTCCGTTTCCGCATCGGTAAAAACATAAGTAACAGAGATGGTATTCCCGTTCTGTTCAATTGTAAAGCGGTAATTACCCCAGTCTCTTTGTGCGATTATAGCCATCTAGGCAGTTGCTTCTAATAAGGTTGATCTAAAAACTGTATTCAATTCAAATAGGAGTTGGTTTTTCAATTTGCTTAGCCGCTCCTGGTTAATTACATTGGTCAGGATGCCACTCTTGCCACCCATCTGATGCAGGACTGTTCCTTTTTTGGCTATGGATCGGGCTATTAAAAAGGCTAAACTGTTCTTACTGATCTTCCCTTTTGGGATAATCGGCTTATCATCTATCCATTGCCGGATCACGGATATGGGCGGAAACTTACCTGCTTTTCTTCCGGTCTCCACAACAAAGATGTGTTTGAGGGCATAGACTTTTAATCCCTCGGTGCTGACTTCAAAGCGTACAGATTCGGCTGTTTTGCCACTGGCATTCATAGCACCAAACCAGGTAACCGGCATGCTCCGTATGTTCTCCTGAATCATAGCCACAGCTTCCCGTCCCCACTCTTCCAGTATTTGCTCGGATAGTTTTAGCATCCAACAACTGATTTAAGGTTAATAATGCAGTAGTAGCCAGAAAGCACTCCTAGTTCAGACCGGGTTACATGCTTAAGCGGAAAGGGTATGTCATCATCAAACTCATCAGAATCTTCTATCAGATTAGTTCTGAATAAATCTGCTAACCTCTCCATTCTGTTTTTTATTGAATCCATTTGCTCAGGTGAACTATCCATAGTATCCTGATCTAAAAAGAAGAATGTGATATCCGGCCACTCTATTATTCTGCTGGTTTTAATTATGTCTATTGGTAAGCAATAGATATGCGGCAATGGCAGATTATAGGAAAGCGTTTTGTTAAGTTCGTCTCCGTAGATATAAGTACCAGCAACCTCCAGATCCTGCTCATTGGCATAATCCGCTAAGGCTAACATGGCAGCAGTAGCAATCTTGGCTTTTAGTTCGGTGGTGGTCATGGGTTATTTGTTGTAATAATCTGTTACATCCTTGGAAGTGGGAGCGTCAGGATTAGACCAATCAATAACATATTCGCTTTCATTATAGCCGGAACTACGGCTTTTTACAGAATACCCAGATCCCTTTAATTCAGCCACTTGCCAAGAGGTTAACCTATCAATAGTTATAGCCAGTTCTCCTTTGTCGGCAGCTATTTGAATGTCTTCATAAATTCCATTTAGCTGTTGCTGCTCAACCAACCTCGTTTTCTCCAGAGCCTTGCTAGCTAATATTTTTGCTTCTGATGCTTTCACTATTTATATTCTTCTGGTTTAATTCGTATGCCTAATTTCTTTGCCACATCCAACACCCCCTCTTTATAAAACTTATAGCTGGCTCTGTAATCACTTCCCATAAAACCAGCCTTTTTCTCATTCTCTCGCAAGGCCTCTACCATTGCGGTCTTGGCATCTTTCTGGGTTGCTGTGAATTGAGCTGTTTCCCAAATCAGAGCTACCAGCACCACCACAACCACCAGCATCAGGAATATTTCAACGGCCTCTTTCATGGCTATTCATTGAACTTGGCCTGATCTGCCAGGTAAACCACTACCACCACAATACCCACGCTGACAATGGCAATAGGACCAACAATGCAAAGGGGAAGAATTAACGGAAATAGCAAGAGCTTCTTCATGGTGTTATGGTTGTTTAGGGTTCTTTATCTTATGTAATTCCTTATGGTAATCATCCAGTTTAACCTCGTAAGCAGTGGTGGTGTAATAGACCTCTGCCTGTGTTTCCAGCAGCTTTTTGTACTTCCATGGTTGACCGGCGCATTTATTTACCACAGCCCCAAAAAAGCCAAACATGGCCGCTAGTTCTTCAATGCCTGCCGCAACCTCATCACCTTCAGGTTCTCGTGATAATACCGGAGCGTAAGCAGTTTGAACCCGGTGTAGCGACTCGAAAAAAAAACAATGGCACTATACACTTTGGGTATGGGCAATTGCTGTGCTTCCAGTACTAACTCACTTGGAAACCCTGATAAAGAAGCAAAAGCAGCTTCCATGCTGTAGCGATCTTTAAAGCAGTAAATGGCATAGATGTAAGGCGCTAAGTCCCACATGGTGCCACCCTCATACAGCTCAATAAACTTCTTGCAAAGCTCCATCTGACCAATGCTTTCCAATCCCACATTTTTAGGGAAAGAAGAATCAGACGGTTCCGGCATCGGCTCCTGTAAAAACTTCATAGCCTCCAATAGCACATTCAGGTAAGCCATATCTATCTGCATCACCTGTTCCAAGGACAAGCCTAACAGAATAGCCACGGTCTCCAATTGGCTCTTGCCTTGTGTCTGCGCAAACTGCAACACGGTCACATCATGCCAGCTGGTATGCACGTTAACCGGGTAGGTATTGCCGCTGGTGTCTTTCAGGGTGAGGTTTAGCATTTAGTTATGGTATTTGCTTTTAGGCTTTGGGTACTTCTTTACTGGTTTATATTCAAGATCAACCCTTGCTTTAACTGGTATTTTAATAGGCGCTTTGTCTACTAAGGTAATCTCACTTGCAGTTGGAGTAAGAATATGATGGTTTACCATATATCCTATCTCACGCGCAATACCTCCAGTGCATACAACTATTATCTCTCTGTCTGGTAAGGAACCTATCATACCTTTTGGCGTTTCGGGTTTAATTCCACTTTCTTATCATAAATCTTATTCCGGAGGATTACCAGCCTTAACAGCGGTATCCGTTTGCGGTAAATACTAAGCATCCGATCTATCACCCTGAGCTCTCTGATGCTGGTAGCCTGGTGAATCCGGTAAACCAGCTCTAAAAAGGATGTTGCTTTCATGGCTATCTGTTATGTCTAATTCCAGCTACTTTCACTTTCTTTTTAGGCTCAGATACTCTATTGACTGCCTGAACCAAACAGTCTACCATATCATCATGTGCTGCTCTCGGGAACCCTGCACACTGATCAATAAAGGCTTCGTTCCAACTTCCATCTATCAGGATAACCCGGCCAGCCTCCACAAATGGCGCTATGCTGTTTACCCTAACCACTTTGTCAGATTCCGGATTAGGTGCTTCAATTACATTGATTTCCGAATCCCTTTTTAAAGTTTGAACCGTTGACTTACCTGAAGCTTTAGGCTCAATAAACACCCTGCTCTGAGAGGTGTACCCATTGGCTTTTATGTATTCTTTCAGGGTCTTAATCAGCTCAGGGAATTCTAACCACCGCTCTGATGCATCTCGGATGTACAAGTTTGGTTTGATGTAGCACGAAACAGTAAAAGCAGATGGGTCATTCTGCTGATCTTTGGTGTAAGCCGTATCAGCATCAAATTCCCATTTAGGTGTTTCTTTTTGCTCCTGGCATAACTTTAAAAAGTCAGGCCAGTTAATTTTCCCAAACCAAGCTTTCTTTAGTTTCCCACCCCCATCTGGAGTAGGCTCTTGTCCGATCTGGCCAGCATAACCATAGCTGCCTAAATCTTCCTTTTGCTTTACTAGAGCTTCCCTATCCAATCTGTTTGCATCGAGCAACCCGTTCTTATAATATTTTTTAGCACTAGCTGGCTTTACATTGTCAGCTAATTCACCTGGTAAGCAGATGTGCCGGATGTTCTTTTTCTTTTTCAACCAAACACCAGTAGGATCTTCCTCATGAAGTCGCTGCATTACCAGAATGGTAACAGACCGCTTCTTGTTGGTCTTCCTGGTTGAAAGGGTTGTAGAGACAAAGCGATTAGCGGTATCTCTGGTCGTTTTGCTTTCTGCCTCTTCCGGGTTTATCGGATCATCAATAATGATAAAATCCGCATGCATACCCGTTACCCGGCCACCTGTGGAAGTAACAAACCGCTCTCCCTTTTTGGTGTTCTTGTAAGCTGTCTTACCATCACTGTCCTGCTTGAATTCAATTAAGCCGGGGTAGTACAACTTAAACTTATCAGACTTCAGACAGTCTCTTGTTTTGACCGCATGCGCTGTGCTAAGGTCTTTAGCATAAGAAGAAGATATGACTCGTATAGCCGCATTCTTTACCCATAGCCAAGCCGGGAATAACTGAGTGACCATAGTTGATTTAGAAGAACCGGGAGGAACGTTTATAATAACATCATCCTGCCCCTGGTTACTTTCCCAAGTCTCATAAACCTCCTGTAACTGATCACAGATAAACTTTATGTGCCAATTGGGTATTAACTCAACCGCCTCAATTGTTTCCCAGAACTCCAGAAAGAACTCATAAAAGGATCTTCTGCATAATTCGGCACTAATGCTTATGTCAAGCGGTGTCTGGTCTTCTACCATACTTCAGCTCGTACAATTGCTCAAAGCTCAGATTGTCAAATTTGACCTGTTGCGTCTCAACTGATCCACTTAATTTATTTTCTTGTTTATCTACCAGGCCTAAATCTCTGGCTATGATATTGGCATTAAAATGCCCAACAACAGCCCCACGGAATTTCTGAGAATAGATAATTTCTTCTATGCGCGTAATGACTGTCAGAAAATCTTCAGACTGTTCTGGTGGATTGCTTTTAAACTCTCTGAAATAAGAAGTTGAACAGTCCAGAAAAAGACACAAGTCATGAAGAGTAAAAGGGCGCTCGGTTTCTCTGTTTACTTCAAATGCATCTTTGCCTACCCAATCTTTTTTGATGTATGGATTTTTCTGACACCATTCAAAGTATTCACAGGCAGCATCCCAAAGCAAAGCAGCATCAGCAAAGAGTTTATCTCTGCCATGCTTGCTTCTAAGTTTCCAGAACTGGTTATTTTTGGGTGCAGCCACGTAACAATTTTATATAATTTCTTTTGTAAATATATAAAAAATAGTTACTACTTATTTAAATTTTTTTCACTAACTATTTCTAGTATAACTTCCTTAGCAAATCGGAGCTTTCTCATTCTGCTCATGCAGGTTCTAACCTCCAAGCCATCCAGCTTATCCAGTTCTTTATCGAGTTGTGCCAGCAGCTTATCAATTTGAGTAATCAGGTCTTGGCTGGTTTTCATTGCTTTATTTCTGCAAGGGAGTTGGTTGTTGTGGTTTTAATGCAATTCGTTAAAAATCTATTCGGGTACAATTAAGAATTGATTTTTTGTCAACTTCATAAACAGGGTCATAGTAGGGCGGTGGAACATCTTCCGTACAGGCTTCTTCTGCCGCTACTTCTAATTGCCGGTTTATTATTTCCTGCACTTCTTCTTTGGTATAGGTATTCGGATTAGCTTTAAAACCCCGCGCAAATGCTATTCTTGAATCTATTAAATCGGATTCAATTACATCGTTGTTATTTATAGGGTATTGTTTTAGTGCTAATTGATAAATTTGGTCTTTGGTTAATTCCATTTTAGTAAGTTATAGGGGCTAGAAATTTGTTTTCCAAATAATCAATTTCTTCAATACATAAATTACGCCTTATTAAAGTATCCTCGAATTGGTGCCGCAAAAGGGCGCAATGCTTTAGGGTATGTTCTAAAATAGATAACCTTAGTTTAGCTTGACTTAATCTCTTTTTTAAATTTTCTTCCATTATTGCTTTAAGTTATAGGGGTAAATCTTTTTTCAAATATTCGGTTACAAAGCATCCTGAAAACCCTTCCAGAAAAACCATTTCTTCTTTATCCCCATAAGGGTACAGGAAGCTATCTGTTTTACAAATCCAAATCTTGTCTTTATAAGAATCACCTTCAAGGCAATTATACATTATCACCTTATCCCCCTTTTTTAAAGTGGTGGTTAGGTTATTATCTATTTGTTCTTGTGTCATGGTTATTGCTTTAAGTTATAGGGGTATAAATTAAGCGCCTGCTCCTATTGGTGGATTAACAAATATTTGGCCGTAGCACCATTGAAATCTTCTATCTAAATCAATTTCTGCGGCAGGATTTAAACCGCTTACTACAGCCCAGTTACTAATGTCAGTGTCTTTATAAGGGGTTTGCGATTTGGCTCTTTCTATAATATCTCTTAAAGGCTCATTAAACCTGTAATCTTCAATGAATACCAGTTTTGTATTTATAATTATTTGCGGCATATTTTCTTGTTCCTTTTTTAATGTTTTAAAATTCTCTCCGCACTCCGGACATAACCGGATGGATTCATCATCGGGTACTTCGCAGCACAAAGGCCAAATTTTAGGTGGTTTATATCTTTTTAATGCCTCTAAAAAAGTTTCACGCGATTCTGTACCGTTAGGATTATCTTTTAATTCCATTTTAGTAATTTATAGGGGTTAAAAATTATTTTTATTAGGAGGAATTACTGAAATATCTAAGTAATACTGGGCATCTTGATAATTATTCCATTTACCCGACCGATTTAGGTTAACAACATAGCTCATTCTCCCATGTGGGAAACAATGCTTTGACGCCTCACTTTGTTGCATTACTTCACCTCCCAAATGTTCTGCAAATTCATTTATCATTACATCGCAGTCGCCTAAATCCTTTTCCCACGGGATAGCGATTAAATCTAAATCCCTGTTTAAACTTCCATGTAAAACCAAATTATACCCATACTTTAAAGCTATTTTCTTGAGTACTTCAAAATAATATGCGTAAAGTGATGGTTTAGCGTGTATTGGTTTCATATTTTAAGTTTTTGCGTTAGTTGATGTGAAAGGTTTAGTGCGTAGCACCGTAGCGAAGCGGAGCCTGTAACAGCACGGGCCGTAGGCAACGCCCAAATTCTAATTTGCTTTAAGTTATAGGGGTACAAATTTTAAAAATTATCTGAATCGGTTATGTCTATACTTGCTCTTGCATTTTCACTATAAACCTCCACATTAACATGTATTCCGTTTGGTGTAAACTTATAAACAAGTATCCCAACCTCACCATAAATAAGTTTTAAGGCGTTTTGCCATTCCTTTAGCTTTTTGGCTTGGGCTTCATTAATATTAAAAGTCATAGTTATTGCTTTAAGTTATAAAATTTAAACATTCGTTACCTGATTTACTGCCTCCTCCGCTTCCATCCTTCTCTGAAACTCGCTTCTGATGACAGCAGCAATCTCATGGCTTTGCTTGAGCTCAGCTTCTTTTAAAAGCTTGGATAGCTCATCACCTTCAATTTCGGGCAAGGATTCCTTAAATCGTACCATCCAGCTTTCATAGGTAGATTCTGGTTTAGGCTTAGGCTTTTCTTTGGCAGTAGTTATGCTCTGCTTAGCAGCAATGTGCTCAATGGTGTTCTTTAGCTGCTTAGCCTGTTCCGGATAAATCTGCTGAATCAGTGGCAGCAACTGCATGACATTACCAGTTTCTTCCGGTTTCGGTGGTTGCACCTGGAGCCTTGGTTTAGCCAGTGGCCGACGATCAGGACCAACTACCGGAATTATGTTGCACATCTCCCGTATCCGGCTTACCGTTCTGGAGTCATATTGCTGCTCCAGTTCGCTTAATGTAAGGTTGGTGGTAAGATGGGTTAGGTAGCCCTTTTTAAACTCATTGTAGCGGCTTAAAATCACCATCTCCCCTAAATCCAGTTTGGTGCCGTAGCTGGTAATGAGTTCGTATTTCCTCAGGCCGGTCTTCTCATCAATCATTCCAAACTCATCCAGGAACAAATGGCGGTTTCTGAAACGATCCAGTACATCACCTTCCCCTCCTTCGGTCTTGGCATATTGGCGGCTGTAGTCAATCATGCTCATGAAAGCAAACTGCCGGGCATCCTTGGCATACCAGAAGTAGCGTTGCACAATCCGCATGAGGTCAGTCTTACCACTGCCAACCGTGCCGGCCAAAAATAAGCCACGGCCTAGCATGTTACCGTTGGTTTCAAAAGCAGCATCAGCCGTCAGGTACTGACAAAGCAGGTCTATTACTTTTCGGTTGGAGTCGTCGATGGTAAAGCCGGGTACTATTTCGGCGGCGCAATAATCAAATCTACCCTGTATAACCGTATTGTTTTGATAGCTCATCGTAGTTAATGTTTGTATCAGTGGATGTAATGCGTAAGGCTTTAGCTGGCTTTTCTTTCTTGAGACGAAGCTTGTTTTCGCTCTTATCCCGTTGGATAAAGTTTCTTAGCTCCCGAAGCCAGTTGTGAGAAAGCTGCTCACCGGGTCGTAATTTGGTGCCTAACTCAGACCAGTTCCGCAAAATGCCGTGGTAGTAATCCGGGTCCAAGGTTTCAAAGCCTTCCCGTTCCATGGCCAGCCGAAACTTTTCTTTGTCAAACAGCGGTGATTCCCGGAAAGGATGGGCAACCGAATCAGTTAGCCCCGCCCCCCCAGTGTGCGCAGCTTTTTTTTGCTGATAGTCGGAAGGAGGTTGGAAAGGCTTTAGAGTTTCTCCAACATAACCCAAAACTTTTTCCGGTTCTGATGATGATGGTTGCTTTCCTTCATCATCATCTTTAGATGTTTCCTTTTTAGATACGGTAGTATCTTTTCCTTTTCCTTTTCCTTTTGTGCACTTTTCCGCATGTTTTCCGCCGGATAATTCTGGTTCTGTGGGGTTTTCCGCATGTTTTCCATCTGGAAAACTCCCGTTTTCAGTGGTTTTCCGGCCTCTTTCCTTTTTTCTAAGATCATCCACCTTAGAAATTCGCTTTTGAATACCAGTAGAGGTAAGGACTTTACGGGTTTCAAATTCCTGCTTATTGAATAAGTCAATCTCCAGCATAGTTTGAACCATAGCGGTTAGTTCTTCATGGTTAATGCCAAAAGATTTAGCCAAGGTTTTCCATCGTAAAGCAATATTCATATCCAGTTCACCAGCCTCGGTTTGATAGATTTCCTGTAAAAGTTTGACGTAGGCAGCAAAGCCAATTAACCCATGTTCTGCCTCCAACATTTCAACCTTATCATCCATCTGGCAATCCAGCGGAAAGTATTCTAACCCTATCTTCTTTGGTCTGGCCATAACTATGCTTCTTTGCGTTGTTCAGGTTTAATGAAAGTTTTCACATAAACTTCCGGATGCTTCTCAATGTAATCCGATTCAATAACCACTCTTTCCCAAAGCTTGCCATCATAATAATAGCCTACCTCATAGAATGGGATTACATCAGTTATGTAATAAACCCGGCCTGAAGGATGGATATAGAAATGAAGAATAGGCTTCTCCTTCATACCCCTATAGCTAAAGCTCCAAATAGCCTTGTCTACTGCCTGGGTTATTACATTTGATTCTTCGTGTATGCTCATGCTGCTTGTTGTGCGTCTTTTTCACCGCAGAAAATTTTAATGTTTTGAATGAATTTTTCTTTTGGGGTAAGCAGGTTTAAGTAGCTACCTCCGAATACTTCAGTATCTTGGAATACCCAAAACAAATGCCCATACTGAGCTTCAGACAGATTGAAATACTTCATACCCGATTGTATTTCCTTATTCACATTTGACAGGGTAGAATTTTTAAACTCGGCTATAATGCAATAATCATAAGCTTCATATCTGTTTGCTGCCGGTTGATGAATAAGCTGCCAATCGGTTGGGAAGACCAAAGGACAAATCAGCATGGTATTATACATGTCGATTTGGGCAAACTCCTTTGTGCTTTGCAGGAAGTCAGCAACCATGTTCAGCCTTTCAAAATTTGGCCATTCGGGCACTATCGGAGCCTCAACATGTTTGCTGAATAATGTAAGTTGATTGCCTTGCTTTTTCACCGGACTATTTCTTTAAGGCCGCTTTGGTAACCAGAGGATAAAGCTTCACCCCTTCAACTTCTTCCGGCTGCTCGGTAAGTGGAATTCTTAAGGCCTTGTCTCCAGCTTTCAAAGATTCATAAATCAGCTTAGCAACGCCAGTATTGTTAAAGACATAAGAACCAAGACCCTTCTTGCGTACCGGGAATGCAGCTACATCTTTAGGTGCAAGAATCAGACACCAGTCGCTAGGATTCTCTTCATCCTGAGCTAGCTTTACTTTATCATCATTGGATAATTTTAATGCCTGAGCGGCTGGCACGTTGATGGTAAAAATACCCTTGTTGGTCAGATGAATAAAAGCTCTTCCGTTTCTTCCAGATGGGGAATTGTTTAAGTCAAATATTTTTAGTTTCATAACTTATTTTTGATTTATGATTTTGATTCCAGTTTCTTCCAGGAACCGAACCGTAGTTGCCTTTCAGCATCTTTGATATTGGTCTGGAAAGTATGGGTATATTGAAAAGTTAGTATATCCTTATCCTTTCTAATAAGGGTAAAGACTTGGCCGGTAGTGACGGCTTTAAAGGTGTCACTCTTATTAATGTTATTATTAGACATTTTAGTTAGAAGGTTAATTGACATATATACCCGAAATCAAGAAGCTCTTTAAGGTAAATCCTGGTCTGATCATCAAGCTCCAGATTGTCTTTTTTATAAATAACTCTGTTTTTAACATCCACTTTTAGAGTCTTTTTTAACTCCGCATGCAGGAAGTACCTCCGGCGCTTCGCTTTAGGCATCATGCTCTTTGCTTTCATAGATTATTAATCTTTAAGGGTTGAAACTTGATTATTGATTTGGATAAGCTTCCATGGATAAATCTGCAACCTCCATCAGAAACTCTTCTTTTATTTGGAAATACTTTGAAGGCGGAGTGTCCTTATTTTCAGACAAAGCTTTAAGCTGCTCGTACATTTCATCAGAGACATACTCCCGGTTTTGTTCAATTACTTTCATTAATTCATTAGCCGCTTCTGCTCTTTTGCGCTCCTTTAATTCATGTAGCACCCAATCAATATTTGCCTTAGCCTCATCGGTATTGTACCAGTCCATGGTGTTTAGAATGGTCTCCCGTTCTTCATCAGAAAAGACATGGGATTGTAAAGTTTTCCGGAGCAGTTCCTTTTGCGCCGGTGAGGCTTTGCCGGGAACTGCTACTCCCCCGGCTCCGAAGCCCCTCCACCAGCTCCACATTCTGCCTCACGTGCTTCTATAACTTTTTTAAGTTTGGCAATAGCTTGATTCGCTCTTTCCTCATCCAGTTTATTGATGTTTAAGAGCATCTTGGTTTTCTCCTGACGGGTAATAACCGGATTGTTTAACAGGCGAATGATCTCTTCCTTTTGTTTGGCAGAAGCGTAATTAATCGGATTCCCTTCCGCATCGTGGGTAGGCTGCTCCATTGGGTTAGTGATGGTAGGCTGTTGCGCTGTTGCTTTTGCCTCCTCGTAAGTTTGACCATTAACCCGGAGCTTACCATCTGGACCGTACTCCTCTTTTCTTTGCACTGGTGCTGGTTCAACCTTAATCTCCGGAGTATTGCCGTTAAAATCCATTTCTTCGGCTGGTGTGGCTTCGTAACCAGCGGCTTTCATCAGGAAGCCCAAAGGCAAACGGTAAGCTTTCCCGGTAGCTCTTGTTTGCGCCATAGAGGCAATGGCATATTCATCAAAGAACTTCTTACCCTTTTCTTTATTAGAACACACTGCAAACCCACGACCTACCACTGTATTAGTGTGGATATTTAGAAGCTCAACTACAGCCCTATATTTAACCTCATCACTATTGCTTTCATTAATCAGGTCAGTAACAACCGGACATAAGCCCATACTCATACC
>NZ_KI421517.1:2754894-2903712 GCF_000473365.1 Adhaeribacter aquaticus DSM 16391 | reverse complement strand
TACCACTGCCAACCGTGCCGGCCAAAAATAAGCCACGGCCTAGCATGTTACCGTTGGTTTCAAAAGCAGCATCAGCCGTCAGGTACTGACAAAGCAGGTCTATTACTTTTCGGTTGGAGTCGTCGATGGTAAAGCCGGGTACTATTTCGGCGGCGCAATAATCAAATCTACCCTGTATAACCGTATTGTTTTGATAGCTCATCGTAGTTAATGTTTGTATCAGTGGATGTAATGCGTAAGGCTTTAGCTGGCTTTTCTTTCTTGAGACGAAGCTTGTTTTCGCTCTTATCCCGTTGGATAAAGTTTCTTAGCTCCCGAAGCCAGTTGTGAGAAAGCTGCTCACCGGGTCGTAATTTGGTGCCTAACTCAGACCAGTTCCGCAAAATGCCGTGGTAGTAATCCGGGTCCAAGGTTTCAAAGCCTTCCCGTTCCATGGCCAGCCGAAACTTTTCTTTGTCAAACAGCGGTGATTCCCGGAAAGGATGGGCAACCGAATCAGTCAGCGCCGCCCCCCCAGTGTGCGAAGCTTTTTTTTGCTCATAGCCGGGTGGTGGTGTAAAAGGCTTTAAAGCGTTATTTAAATATTCTGAAACTTTTTCACCAGAATTTTGCTGCTGCTCAGTAGTGTTTAAAGGTTTATTAGTTTTAAGGTTTATATGTTTATTTAGTATGGTATCCTCTACTGTAGTCGGTACTGTATCCCCTACCGTTGCCTGTACTGTAGTCTGTACTGTTACTGTGGGTGACGGTGGAAGGATAGTGAAGGAACATTTTTTACGACCGTTTGCACCTTCTTCGCATGAGATCAACCCCGAATCTCTAAGTATTTCCCTTGCTTTGTAGTAAGGTTTAAATGACATGTTAGTTAATACTAAAATGTCATCCCGATAAACACTAAAGGGTTTCCATTCTCTGCGGTTGGCAATATCAAGCAAGGCAAAATATAAGGAGATTACATAAGAGTCGAAGTCTTCCCGATCCCTCTTAACCTGCCAGAAATTGTTTATCAACTTTATGTAATTCATCTTAAAATAATTCGCCTATTTGAAGTATAAAATATTGCTTACCGGGCTCAGCTCCCCATTCAGGTTTGCCTTCGCCTATCCGAATTCCTTCATGCTTCCATTTGATATTAGGACAATCTTTTGCGTATCCGTTATTGGCAGAGACTATGTCGAATGTCTTAAATCTTAAATGGTTGAACATTACGTCCAAGGGAGCAGTACTTAACCAGCAATGCAGCAATCGAATCATCCAAAAAGGCTTTATTTCCCGGTACTCTTCTTTCTTTTCACCAGAAGCAATCATATCAAACCACTTCTTTTTTAAAGTTAGGTGTAGCGTTTTCATACCTAGGCTACTTTGTTCTGTAGTTCTTCAAATATTCTAATATTGGCCTGTAGATCATCCACCAGGGCAAAGTTGGTATTAGCTGTTAGCAGGTTGAACTCCTGCTCACTCATAGAGCCAGCATCAAACGCTTGCCGGTAGAGGCTTATCAGCCTTGCCCGTAGCTCATCCTTAGCCAGGCTCTTAGCCTGTAAAGCCAGCTTCATATCTGATATGATTTTGCTTTGCTCATAGGTTAATTCAAAAGCAAACTCTTCATCTCGCCACGGATGGCTAAGCCGCTCCGCTTCTTTCTTAGACAAGAGGTAGGCCTCATCTATATTCCACTGCTCACCAGCTTCATCTTCAATGGTATAAGTCTTAAAATATTTGCCTGTAACTTTTAAGGCTCTCCCCTTTATGAAAGTATCAAAGTATTGTGGGCTATAGCAGCCGAACTGCTCCCAGGTCACCCATTCAGGTAATGTTATTTCTGTCATACTGCGCTTGTCTCGTCATTAGAGTCTACTTTCTTCCAAGAGCCAAACCGGATTTGCTTTTCAGCATCAGCTACATTGGTTCTGAAAGTATGGACATATTGAAATGTTAATACATCTTTGTCAGTCCTTACAAGTGTAAAGACCTGACCAGTAGATGTGGATTTATATGTTTCGTTCTTAGAAATCATAGGTTATGCTACCTTATTGCTTAAAGAAGACCTGACCATAGTTAAAATGTAGTCGGCGCCATAAAGAGTAATTAATTCCTGTAGCTCTTTAGCAGCTAATTCATCCATGATTGTGGTGTTTTGGCAGGTTATAGCAGCGCCATTAAATCCAGAATCTTCTTTAATCGCCTTTAGTAATTTCAGGGATTCTCGTTCGCTTAATCCTTCGCTTTTGATATAATCTATCAAGTCGTCAAATTCAATTTCGATTTCTTTACAATAGCCCATGATTATGCTGCTTTAGAAGTTTCTGATGCTTGGAAAGCCAAAAATCTTGCTCTGGCTTCTACACACTCCTCAGCCGATATACTGCGATAATTTTTAACTCTAGGCTGATCTAGTGGATCTTTATCCAGTAAGACAAAGTACCCACCTGTGCCGTTAGGAATAGCCGGAACTGACCGCTCCATGTGTTCCATTAGAACAGGTGAGCAAGCTTTATTTAAATCCACATCCAGGATAAACTCATTTAGATTTCTCATGATTATGCTGCTTTTATAAATGATTGGTGAATAAGATTTTGGTAGTAAGAAATTTGCTGTTCTACTTCTTCATCGTTTAAAAGCGTAATTCGCTGAGCTTCCTTAGATGAGTCAATTCGGGATAAGGGTTTTGCTTTTTTTATAAGCTGGTAAAGGTGGGCTTTGCGCCAGCCCGACCTTACCTGTGGAGTTATTTCTGATTTGGATAAAAAACTCATGATCCTGTTTATTTTTGAATTCGAAACCTTTGTTGATTAGAAGTTTAATGCCGGATATTCAGGCTGCTTGGGCTTCTTCCTTCTCGGCTGCTTTGCGCTCATTCATGGTTTTAGTAATCTTCTCAATTACTTTAGCAGCACCCGTTTTTGAATATCCCTCTACCTGATCCAGCACAGCCGCTTGTTCTTCATCTGTGAAAACATGACTCTGAATAAGGGTAACAATAAGCTCCTTTTGTTTATCGGTAGCTGGTTCCGGTGTTGGTGGTGCTGCTTGCTTAGGAGTTTCCTGTTTAGGAGCTTCTGCTGTATTGGATTGGAAGTCCATTTCCTCTGCCGGCGTAGCTTCGTAACCGGCTGCCTTCATCAGGAAACCTAAAGGCAAACGATAAGCTTTACCAGTAGCTCTGGTTTGTGCCATGGATGCAATAGCGTATTCATCAAAGAACTTCTTACCCTTTTCTTTATTTGAGCACACGGCAAACCCACGCCCTACCACTGTGTTAGTATGGATGTTTAGAAGTTCAACTACAGCCCTATATTTAACCTCATCACTATTGCTTTCATTAATCAGGTCAGTAACAACCGGGCATAAGCCCATACTCATACCGGCAAAAGTCCAAGCTTCAACCAGTACATATTCTTTGCCCTGAATATTCATGCAAAGCTTTTTATCCTTAATGAACTTAGCCAGCTCATTGGATAGGTTCATAATTGAACTGGCAGAAGTAAGGGAGTATTCCTGCATTTTGCTTTGTTTAACTGGTTTATTATCCATGATAAATAGGATTAAAAAGCGTTTTCTGAATTATTATAATCTTCCCAAAGAGCTGTGCCATTAGGTAGCTGAATACTTTGTCTTTGCTTTATGCCAGCAGTCAAGTGCTCGATCATTTCAGCCGCACTTGATTCTGTGGTGCTGTTGATCATTCCTGCTAATGTTTCCCGTTCACCTGCAGTAATTACCGGGTTATTGACAAGAGCCAGTAGTTGCTCTTTCTGTTCTTTGGTTGAGTATTTTGTATTGTGCATGATTAAAATCGTTTAGAATGGTAAATCTTCATCAACATTGTTACTTGACTGTACCGGGGTTTTAGGTTTGTTTAATCTGTCGTAGTACTCTTTTTTTAACACCTCAAAATAGCCTACAGGATTAGCCTTGTAATCATCAAACCGCTTCCTTTGCAGTTCATCTTGAGCCACATGTAAAGCCCACAGGTAGAATTGCTTTGTGTCTAATAGCTGCTGTAAAAACTCTTCATATTGGGCTTCTGCCTCGGCTGCTGCTTGGCCTTCCATATATTGCCCGTAGGCGTATTCATCGGGAGTTGAGTAATTGTACATATCAGATAATGGTTAATGATTAAGCCTGGTTAAGTGAAGTGGTAATAAGTTGATGGTGCTGCTCGTATTCTGCAGCTGTGATAAGTTTGTAGCCGAATACCCCATAGGAATTACAAATCAGGTGATCCACTACTATCAACTGCTCCTTGGAAGTAACCAGATGGCTTTCCTTTTCTTCTGTGGTATCAGTTAGAAACTCAGCCTGGTATTGGCTGATAATTTTCAGGTAGTCGCTGCATTTCCGTTTGAGGTAAACCGGGAAGACAATCTCTTTCCCGGTTCTATCTTTTAGCTTTGGTTTAGCGGAAGAAAACAGGCTGCTGATATAGGCCAGAACCTGAGCTGTTGCAATAGTGGTGATTTGCATATTTCTAAGGATTAAGCAGCTTGTTGATGATAGGAAGCAAACTTATCTGCCAGTTTAACTTTCAGGTTAATCAGCATATCTCTAAGCGTATTTTCCCGGCTCGTAATGGTAAAGCCTTCAAAGTATAAGTTGCACACATAGATTTCAGAGAAACACCCGTTGGAATGCAGAATCAGGTCCGTAGTGTAGTTGCTAAATTGAAGGCCGGGAAAGGGCCGGGCTAACTGATCTATGGAAGTTAAGATTTGCTTATTCATGGCTATTTGATAGTTGAAATGTGATATAAATCATCAAAATGATCGGATTTTAACAAGTTGTTACCCACCTTGTAAATCAAGTCTTTCTGCTCGCGGAATACACCAACCGGGCTATCATTGTAGATATGAATGGTGATATCGTTCTTCTCTTTATTTAATTGACCTTCTTGGTGAAATAAGGAGTTTTGTTTGGGGTCTTTGCGCCATTGGGCTAAGAGTTCCTCTTCTAAAATGGGTAGCCATTTTTTGATTCTGGCTCTAATTTTAATCTCTTCCCTTTCCCGTTCACTAACTACTCTGTTAATGAAAAGAACTGGAACACCTATGGATTTAGCTTGGGTAAGCTCCATAAAGGAGGGTGTGTAATCGCCTGGGTAAACATAAGAATTTTGCATAATTGAAAGATTTAAGGATTAGTAAAAACTTATTAATTGTAGTATCGTATAGAGCAGCATTAGGCCGCTGCTTCCAACTCGCAGATATAATTCCGGCTCTCAAAGTCCTTTAAATCACCGTACCGAATTATATAATTAGTCTGGCTTGATTTCTCTCCTTTGAGGTAAAGAGTTTCCCAAGGTTTCCGGTCAAGATTTTTCCAAATAGTTTCCTTATCACATTCCCATAATTCAGCAACTTGCTTTACCGTTAAGGGGAAATTATCAGGAACATTAAACAAAGGAGCCTTTGCTTCTGCTTGCCAGTAAACCCGGTTGATGTAAGCAGCCAAATCAACATTGCGAATCCGGATACCGCTTTCTGAAATTCTAAAGAATCTTAAAAACCGCTTTTCTCCTGGTTGCTTTTGCGTATGGCCAAACAAGGTTTTATAAGGCCTGTTTAACAACTCCGCAACGCCGTTAAGAGAATAAGCATACTTGGTTAATTCCGGATTCATGACTAGGATTGTTGAGAGTATTGAACTTGATTTAAGGTGGCTCTTCTTTCGGCTTTAGCTAAAGTCAGCTCCGTTCTGGCAGCACATAACAAATCCTTGATTTGCTTGTAATCTGCTTCGTTTAAGTGAGGCATCCGCCGCCGGGCTTCTGTCATTAGCTCATCAATGGTTCTGACTTGCATGGCTAAGCTGATTTCCCCGGTACAATACCTGCTTTTAGAATGTTAAATATCTCATCAGTCTCTTGCCACTCGTCGTTAGTAAAGAACTCGGCGTTATCACTGATGTAGCTGATTAACAACTGAGTTAGAAACTCTACATTTTCAGCAGACAGGTAAACCGTACAAGGAATGTAGGTGTCGCTTATTTCTTCTTTAGGCTGTTCATTGGCAAAAGGCGGCTCAAAATCAGAATCGTTTATAATTCTCATAATTAAGAAGCTTTAGAAATTGGATTAAACACATTATGAAGAAATGCACGGCCTTTCTCAGTCCAGTAAGTAGAGATACTTGTTTTCTGTTGGCCTAAAGAATCGGTATAAGGATGGGTTTTAGTAATAGTGTAACCTTTACCAGCATATTTAGCAGTAAGCACCCAAGTACCATTTACATACCACATAATACCCTTAGATTTAAGAGCCTTGTGGAGACTGTTAGCAGATTTTAAACCAAGCTCAGAAGCAATAACCGTAGTAGCAATGGCACCAACAGCATCTAAAACCTTCTCGCAATATTCAACCTTAGGGGCTTGTTGCTTAATGGTGGTTTCTAAAAGGTGGTTTTGCTCAGATATGGTAGCAACCTTTTCTTCTAAAACCTTATTTCTATCAGTCATAATAGAAAAGGCCCTGCTTAGGATAAAATCATCATTCTTTAAAAGAGCTTCCCGTTTATTGAACTCATTAATGAATTTCTCTTTGAACTCAGCAGCCTTGCCGCCAGTGTATCCCATAACTAAAAAACTGAATCCGTCTTTAGTCATTTCATACATTGGATATGATTGCCCGTTCTGCGGATGAACATAGGGGGTGTGTCCAAAATTGGACTGACGGAAAGTTTCGGAACATGAAAGATTTTGTATATCCCTTAGAACATGTTTATGTTCTTTACCGAAAACCTCTGCAACTATCAAACTGGTAGTTACATCCTGACCTTTTGCAGATTGAATTACTAGTGCTTCCATTAGGCAACGTTTTTAAGATAGTTGGTAATAATCTCTTGATTTGGGTCTTTCTGATGAGAGATAGCTTCATCAACTAAGGCTTGCAGAATAACAGGGTCTTTCTTTTTCCCCCAAGCCACGGCGTAAATCTGATTTAGATTAACATGTGGTAGCTTCTTCTTAATTCTTGAAGCATACCCTCTTTTCATAGCCAAACTCTCCCGAATAGAAGTAATGGCTGTTTCGTAGGTTTTTTCTTCTGTGAGTTCCATTTTTGAGTATATTTGATTTCTGTTGCTGATTGTTGAACAAATATACGCAACTATTTTTGACAAGTGCAACGATTTTGGACAATACATGCAATTATTTTTGTAACGCATTGAATATCAATGCAATTATTTTTGACAAGTGGCTACAATAGGCGAAAGACTTAAAGAATTAATGGGAGAGGATAACAATAACTCCTTTGCTGAAAAAATTGGATCAAACCGCCAAACAGTGGCTAACATGATTGCTTCAGGGAAGCTGAGCGGGGATTTTATAAATCTCTTGCTAAATGTATTCCCTAAGTTATCTCTCGATTGGTTAATTAAAGGTGAAGGGGAAATGTTCAAATCCGACACTCCTATAATGACCATAAGCCGGACAGAGCCACAGGACGCTGACAAATGGCAGATGCCTAAGGTTATTTATGAGGATAGGAAAACAGGGGAAGAAAATATACTATATGTTCCTGTAGCTGCTTATGCCGGATATTTGCGCGGGTATGGTGATCCGGAATACATAGATCATGTTGAGACATATCGCCTGCCTAATTTAAAAGGGAGTACTTACCGGATGTTTCAGGTTAAAGGTGATTCTATGTACCCTACCTTAAAAGATGGTGATATAGTAGTAGCTGAATGGGTACCGGAAAAAGTTAATGGTATAAGAGATGAACGGGTTCATGTACTCGTTACTGAATCTGAAGGAATTATAGTTAAAAGAGCTATTAATGCCACTCGCCAGCTAGGGGTAGTCAATGCTAAATCAGATAATATAGGTAAAGACAAATCAAATAGGCCTCTATACCCCACTATTTCACTTGATCCAAAAACCATAAAGGAGGTATGGTATGCCCGTGGGTATTTCAGTTATTCCTTTACCGCCCCAAATGACACTTATAACAGGCTAACCTCTTTGGAAATTGAATTTGAATTAATAAGGAATGAGTTTCAAAACTTTAAAAAGCTTTTACCACCTAAACCATAACCCATGAAAAAATTACTACCCATCCTCTTTTTATTATTCCCCTTTGCTTTAATGGCTCAAACCTCAGATAGCACCGCTATTAAACTAAACCGTTTGGAGACAAGGCAAATGGCAGCAGGTGAAAACCTAAAGAAGTTCCATAGTGCTTATTCTACCAGTATGGCTGTAACTATTGCCAGTGGGGCTTTTATGGTGGCAGGAAATGTGCTTGCAGAAGATAACGAAACAAGAAGGTCAGTTACTGTTTTAGGCAGTGCTGGTTTACTTACTGGGGTTATTATTTCAATTGCATCACATAAATATATTAAGCTGGCTGGTATGGAATTAACCGGGCAAGGCACAGGGGTAGGTATTAAGAAACGATTCTAGCACCATGCCACAACTATACAACGACGATATAGAAAACCAGATCAGAAGCCGCTTTATCAAGAAGTTAGATGAGCTTATTGCTACAGGCCGGGCAGATTCCTACGTGGATATTTGCGACAACCTTAAGATATTTAAGTCTGCATTAACTCAGATAAAATTAGGTAAAACTAAACCCACGCTGCGCATGCTTTATAACTTACAAGTGGTTTATGGTATAATGGTAGAGGATATTCTCTTTGAAACACCACCTAAACCTGATGTAGGAAATCTGACTCACCAGATTAAAAAGCTTCAGGAAGGATTAGATGAAATCCTTAGCAGTTTAAAAAAATAACCTCCGATTCACTCCCTTTCAATTATGCAAACCGCCTTATTCCAAACCACCCCTTTTATTCAACACCACCAACGCCGGTATGATACCCATACAAGCGCTGTTATTAGTAGAATCAGGCAGCTCCAGTATTGGATCACTTCGTTAATGATAACAGATTCAGTTACTGAAAAAGACTTAACCATTGCCGCTATCAAAGCACGTTCTTACCAGTACCAGCTACAATACCGGAAGAAGCGTTTA
This sequence comes from Adhaeribacter aquaticus DSM 16391, assembly GCF_000473365.1. Classification (GTDB taxonomy): domain Bacteria; phylum Bacteroidota; class Bacteroidia; order Cytophagales; family Hymenobacteraceae; genus Adhaeribacter; species Adhaeribacter aquaticus. The sequence goes on along the minus strand of NZ_KI421517.1, from coordinate 2,894,738 downwards.
GCCATAGCCAAAAAGATATTAACCCGGTTTTACCCCTTCAGCCTCAACTAACATGGGTACCAGCATCAAAGTTACCTTAAAGCCTGAGCCTGCCAAAAACGGCAAACACGCTATTCGAATCCGCTTTAGCTCAGACCGTAAATCAACCTACGCCAATACCGGTATCTTTATTGCTCCCGAATGCTTTAATGAAGCCGGGTATCTATTAATCAAAAAGAAGCCCGTAGCGGATGTTTGGGTTATCAACCATATAAGTGCTGAGCTTTACAACGAACGTTTAAAAGAAGACATGTTCTGGCTTGATACAGTCAAAACAACCTACCCCCACTTTGACCGGAACCAGTTAAAAGCGGCTTATGAAAAGTACTTAATTAACCGGGATGCAGAAGGCAATATTTTAGAGATTGACCTGGAAGGCAAAGAGCCGGAACCAGAACTCCCTGCTTATGCTACTGATTTCATTGCGTACCTGGAAGAGCACCTGACCCAAATAAACGTACCCAATACCCACCGGGCTTATCTGGAAAGTGTTCGCAAACTGCAACGGTACCTGGCACCACAAACCAAGTTACCCTTTGAGCAGCTTACTTATAAATTTCTACGGGATTATAAAGCACACCTGGAAAGCCTTGGTAATGCTGATACTACCATTCAGCTCTCTTATGCCTTCTTTAAGAAAATAGCTAATCAAGCGGTGAAAGATGGACTAATCCCAGCTAATCCTTTTAATGAGATACAATTCAGGGCCAAGAGAAGAAAGACCAAAAAGATACGGCCATCCAGTGAGCAGATAAACATTATTAAAAGCTACCGGGAAACCGAAATAAAAGGCGCTTACCTGGATGCACTGAATATATTCTTTACCCAATACTACCTGCATGGGGCAAGGGTTGGCGATGTGATAGAACTTAAATGGACTAACGTTACCCCGGAAAGGATTGAATACATCACCCGGAAAAACAAACGCTTTAAGTCCATCAAGCGGACTGAGTTTGTAAACAACATGCTGGAATATTATGGAACTCCGGAGCGAAAGCAGGACATCTATATCTTCCCGTACCTTCGGGATAAAGACCTGTTGTTACCGGAAAAACTGCTGGTACAAAAAATTAACAGCAAAGCAACTACTATCCGGGGAAAATTAAGAACTTTGGCTACTCAAAATGAGTTAGGGATAAAGCTTTCTACACACATGTCCCGGCATAGCTTTGCGGATGCTGTTCGAAAATTAACCGGGGACGTATATAAGCTTAAAGAGCTGTTAGGTCATAGCGATATTGCAACAACGGCGCTGTACGTAGAAGACTTAAGCCTGGAGGAATTAGATGAAACATCAGACCAGGTTTACAAAAACTAGTAAAACATTGGTAAAACATTATGGTAAAACAAGGTAAAAAATATAGTCCAACTCTAAACAGCACCCCCTCAAAACGGGTTAATTGGGCAATATTCACTACCTCGGTGAACCAAACATCTATAATTTAGAGTTATCAAAAAGAAGCGCTGCCTCTTGGGGGTGGCGCTTCTCATATAAAAGAACACCAGATTAAATCTGAATTTTTAGTTATAACATGCTGCTTTACAATATCACTGTAAGTATAGATAATGCCGTAGCCGACGAGTGGCTGGAATGGATGAAAGAAACACATATTCCGGAAGTAATGGCTACCACCTATTTCATTAAATACCAGATTGCCAAAATGCTGACCGAAGAGAATGATACTGGCGGCACTACCTATGCAGTGCAATACTTCTGCCGGAATATGACCGACTTTGAAGAGTTTCAGCAGGATCATGCGCCGAATTTGGTAGAAAAACACGCCAACCGCTATCCAAACCAGTTTGTTACTTTTGAATCTTTGTTGGAAATTGTAGATTAAAATTATTAGTAAATAGATGTAAAAAGCCCTCTTTGAGGGCTTTTTTATGAGTATATGTTAGCTTTAACAAGCTAAAGTTGTTATTCACCTACAATAGAAATTAAGCGGAAATAAATTCTGCAGTAAAGATATATGCGCTTTAACCTAACGTTGTTTTTAATTTTATACTTTCAGTTTATAAGTCTACTTTCTTATTCCCAAATTACTGTTCAGAGGGGTTATATTATAAAAAATAACAACGATACTATCCATGGCAAAATAGAGTATCTGCCTGGTGGGTTAGTTAAGAAAGTAGCCTTTATTAATGATAATTCCACCCAGATTAACTTTGTTAAGCCAAGTGACATTAAAAAAATTATTATTTCTCCTAACCTTACATATCAAACAAAAGAGCTAAAAGGAAACCGGGTATTTTTTAAAGTCTTAACAAATAATACAGTTAATTTATTTGAGTATAAATCTCAACTATATATTTCCTGTAATTCTGATAGTTTAATTCTTCTGAAAGGAGGTAAAGAAACTATAAATAAAGATGGAAGATACTATTATACTGAAATAAACACCTACAAGCATCAAATTAAAGAATGTTTACCAGAAGCTTATTCTAATGTTAGTATGGATAATCTTCGTTTTAATAAAAACTCAATAGTTAAGTTTATAACAAAGCTAAATAATCATCCTCCAACCCCTCAACCCTCTATATTAGATAATAAGATTCAAAATTTAAATCACTTTGGAATAGAAATAGGAGCTTCCAATAATAATATTACTTTTCAAGGGTATAATTTCGCCATAAAGGATTTATTCGTAAGTTACTCTAATAAATCCCCTTTTGAACCTGCCCAGACGCAAATATTGCATAGAACAAACAGCACGCAAATTGGAATAAATTATAAAAGAAGAATCAAAAAAACTGATTTTTATTTATTCTCCGGGCTAATTTTAGACAATATGCAGGGTGCACAAATTGAAAAAATTGGCTTAATTCATTCCGCTGTTATTGCTCCAAAAGACGGAAATTTTTCGATGTGGTCTGATACGATTGGGAAAGTGGTTGATACTTATAATTATAAATTAAACTCCATAAATTTGCCTGTTACTCTTTATTATGAGGCAACGCACAATAAAATTCGTCCTTTTATGAATTTTGGGCTCCTCAGCAAATACTATATTCAAAAACATATTCCTCTAAATAGGGAAGTGTATATAAAAGGAGAACTACAAGAAAGAGAAAACATAAACCTGAAAATTCCTGCATTCTTATGGGGAGCCAAAATGGGAATAGGTTTAAGATACTTAATAAACGTAAACAACTCAATTTCTACAGGGCTCACATGGGATCTTGCAGGCACAAACGAAACGAGCGAAGTTGGTCCTTTCGGAACCTTTATTAAAAGAGCTTACTTATCTTATAACTTTTAAAAATTCAATTAATTTAAAACTGATTAAGGTATAAAATATTTTCACCAACGCAGCGAAGAAGTAGTTTCTGATATTCAGACCATCACTTTCTAATAAATTAAACTAGCTTCACCTTATAGCTTCAACGAGACTAGTACCACAAGGATTATTTATAATTTAAATTCTAAATCTCTGCCTTTCCAGTAGTTTCAATCTTATAAATTACTGCCATATCATTCTCTTTCTTAGCCGGAGTAATTAACCTTAAGCCCTTATTAGTCAAAGAAAAGGTTATTTTTTCGGCAGAACCTAACATCGAAACCTTCTTAACTTTCAGGTTTCCTTTTATTTTATCTGGGCTGAAAGATTCTAGTACTACTTGCTGATTCTCGCCTGGCCAACCCATAACAATGGCATAAATGGTGTTGCCTTTGGTAGTATAGCGAACATCTTTTGGTGTATATTTTACGGTTGGCAGGAAGTGGCCTGTTTTCTCCAGTTTAGTTGGTCCTTCGCCGTAAATAACCCAGGGGCGGGTAGCATAAATAGCTTCGCCGTATTTTCCCAACCAATCACCAATTTGTAGCAGAGCGGCTTGTTGGTCCTGAGGTATTTCTCCGTTAGCCTTCGGCGAAATATTTAAGATCATTACACCATTTTTGCTCACAATATCCACCAGCAAATGAATAATGTCGGCGGTTGGTTTTAGTTTCAGGTCATTGGTATAGCTCCAGCTGCCGGTACTTATAGTTTCGTCGGTAAGCCAGGTGTAAGGAGTTATCTGGTTCATGCGTCCCTTCTCAAAATCCTTTATGCTTACCTCGTCCGGAAAATCATTATCCTTATGCGTAATAACTACTTCCTGACCGCGCTCCTTGGCTTTATTAAAATAATGCGCTACAAACTCCTGCCGATGCTTTTCCGGAATAAGTTCTTCCAAGCCATCAAAATAAATTATATCAGGGCTATAGTTATCTATAACTTCTTTTAATTTAGCTTTCCAATTTTGGTAAAATTGTTCGGCCGGCACATTACCATACAACAGCCTTAGCTTCGGATCAGCAGAGGAAGTAGGCATATCTGGCTCGTAAGGGAAGAAACTAGCTTCGGTTTTCTGGGACGGGTTGTCAGCATAGCGCTGCAGATTCCGGGACATGTGAAAGGAAGTGAAAAACTTCATTTTCCGGTTATGAATAGCCTTCTCTAACTCGGCCATTACATTACGTTTTGGTCCCATATCCTGCACATTCCAGGGAGTAACTTTGCTATTCCACATAGCAAAGCCATCGTGGTGCTCAGCTACCTGCCCGGCAAACCGGGCACCGGCTTTCTTAAATAAAGTGGCCCATTCTTCGGCATTAAACTTTTCGGCTTTAAACAGGGGCACAAAATCATGGTAGCCAAATGCAGACGGGTGACCATAAGTAGCCACATGATGCTGAAATTCCGGCGACCCTTTTAGGTGCATATTGCGGGGATACCAGTCGTTGGCAAAAGCCGGCACCGACAATACCCCCCAATGAAAGTAAATGCCAAATTTAGCATCTTTAAACCACTCGGGCTGTTCATTATATTTAGCTAATGATTCCCAAGTTGGCTCATATACGCCACTTGGCTGGCTGCTTTTAGATACATTGGTTTTAGCACAACTTCCCAGCAGTAAAAACGAAATGATACTGAACAATAATTTATGTTTTTTATACATACATGTTTTGCTGGTAGCCGAAGTTTATTAAACCTAAAATTATTATTTTGATTTTTTAAGAATTATTTTCTGCCACATAACCGGCTATTTCCTGTTCACTCATGTTGCAATTAATCCATTCGCCATCTAGGTCACAGTTAAGCTTCTTGTAAAAAGCTATTGCCGGATCGTTCCACTCCAATACCTGCCATTTTAGGCGTTTAGCTCCTACTTCCAGGGCCCGACCGGCGAAGGCATCAAATAATTTCTTGCCTACACCATACCGGCGATATGGCTCCGACACCACTAAATCTTCGAGGTAAAGCATTTTTCCTTTCCAGGTAGAATAAGCCATGTAATATAATGCAAGGCCAATAATTTTTTCACCCGCTTCAGCTACAAAAAACTCAAAAACCGGCTTCTCACCAAAACCATCTTCTTCCATCATGGCTATGGTATTGGTTACTTCATCAGGTGCTTTCTCGTATTCAGCTAGTTCCTGTATCAACGCATAAACCTGTGGTAGATCTGTCTTTACTCCTTTTCGGATATTAAAATTCATTTTTAATTAAGCTTTTGAAAGAAAAAACAAACTTACCACTTATTAGCTAGTAATAATCGCTCCTAAATCAAGAAATCCTTTTTACTTACTCGTAAACCGCTAACAAAAAAAGCCTCACATAGTGAGGCTTCCTTCCTGAAAGCTAATTATATTTTTTATAATGCACCTTTTACCTCCTCCACGGAAACCCCAGTAACGGTTCTTACTTTTTTGCCACTGCTGTATGCATAAAAGTTTACCGGACTATCAATTAAAACTACTTTACCATTTTGTTTGCCCGAAAATAAAATATGACCGTTTTTATCTATTCCTTCTCCTTCCTTTAACTTCCGGCAAATACCATCTTCTGATATCATACTACCATTAGGGTATAAGATGTAATCATTCTTCAGTTGAATATTTTTATTGATCGGTGTTAATTTTCCTTTACGAAGCTCCTGCACCTGGTTATTTTTAAATACATAGCCACGCTTTACTACATGGGCTTTGTCGCCAGCCAATGCAACGCCATAAGTAGCGGAAACTAGAAGACTAATTACGAATAATAAAAGAGATAGCTTTTTCATCTTATGCGGCTTTAAATATCATACATAAGCTGCTTAAGCCAACATCCGTGCCATATATAGATTTCCTATATATATTACATCAAATAAAATTATTAACCTATTAAATCGCATATATAACTAGTTGCGATATAGTCAAATACTTAAAATTTAACCTAAACAACAACAAACAGGTTAATAATTTAAAGCAGAGAAAAAGGAGACTTCACATTAGAGAAGTCTCCTTTCCTTAAGGTCTATATTCAGCTAGTTTTCAAAAGGTTTTAGGCCCATGTTATAGTATACAAAAGACCAGATATCGGTTTGTTCTTCTATTTGCTGGGCAGTAGATTTTCCGGCACCATGTCCGGCGTTTACATCTACCCGAATTAAATAAGGATTTAGTCCCCCGCCTTTTTCCTGTAAGGTAGCAATGTATTTGAAAGAATGAGCAGGCACTACGCGGTCGTCATGGTCGGCGGTAGTAACCAACGTAGCCGGATACTGCACGCCTTCTTTTATGTTATGTATAGGAGAAAAAGTTAACAAATTTTTAAATTGTTCCGGATTATCACTGGAGCCATACTCGGGTACCCAGCCCCAGCCAATGGTAAACTTATGGAAGCGTAACATATCCATTACTCCCACTGCCGGCAAAGCTACTTTAAATAATTCCGGCCGCTGGTTGGCTACTGCTCCTACCAATAAGCCACCATTAGAACCTCCCGAAATTGCCAGCTTTTCCGGTGACGTATATTTAGCCTGAATCAGGTATTCCGCAGCCGCAATAAAATCATCAAATACATTTTGTTTGTTTGGCGTTACACCGGCTTGGTGCCATTCTTCGCCAAATTCCCCGCCGCCCCTAATATTAGCCAGCACGTAAACGCCACTACTCTCTAACCACAGCATCCGGGAAACGGAAAAAGTTGGCGTATAAGAAACGTTAAATCCCCCGTAGCCATACAGAAAGGTGGGATTATTGCCATCCAGCTTCAGCCCTTTTTTGTGCACAACAAACATAGGCACATTAGTACCATCTTTGCTGGCATAAAACACCTGCTTTGTTTTGTAGTCGTCGGTCTTAACAGCTACTTCCGATTTTCGAATTAGTTCAGATTGATGGGTAGCAATAGTATATTTAAAAATAGTGCTGGGGTAGGTAAAGGAATTAAACGTATAAAATACTTCCTTATCCTCTTTTTTACCTCCTAAACCAGTAACTGTACCTAGTGTTGGCAGCGGTATTTCATGTAATTGTTGCCCGTTTAGATCAAACACTAATACCTGACTGGCCGCCCTCTTCGTGTAATTCACAATTAATTTAGTGTCGACCAAAGAAGACTCTGTAATCACATTTTCGGATTGGGGTACTACGGTTTTCCAATTGGCCGGCTGTGGTTTTTTCGGATCGATTAATACAATTCTATTCCTAGGAGCTTCATGGGTAGTTTGCACCAGTAACTGGTCGCCAATAGTATCCACTACTACATACTCGGCTTCAAAATTACTGACAACTGGCAGGAACTTACTATTGGGGGCTCGTAAATCTTTCACATAAAGAGCATTGGTGCTCGTTGCGCCCTCACTTACCGAAATAATCAGGTAATGCTCATCATCAGTGGTACTGGCAAAGAAGTAGCGAAGCGGCTTAGATTTATCTTCATAAATTAATTTATCGCTGCTCTGGGGAGTACCTAATTTGTGGTAGTATACTTTATGAAATTCGTTTTTAGCGGCTAGTTTGCTGCCATTTTTCGGGGCATCGTAGCGGCTGTAGAAAAAGCCATCCTGGTACCAGGCAGCCCCCGAGAATTTTATCCATTCCAGCCTATCACTTAGTTTCTTTTTGGTTCTGGCATCCATTACCTGAAAATCATTCCAGTCGGAGCCTCCTCCCGAGGTACCATAGGCCACGTATTTATTATCCTTAGAAAAGCTAACTATAGTTAAAGAAGTAGTACCATCCGGCGAGAACTTGTTTGGATCAATAAATACTTCCGGCGTTCCGGTTAAGCCTTTCTGCACGTATAATACCGCCTGATTCTGTAGCCCATCGTTCTTATAGAAGAAATAATACTCACCCCGATTAAAAGGCGCGCCGTACTTGGGATAATTCCATATCTGGCTCAACCTTTCCTTTATTTTATCTCGGAAAGAAATCTGCTCCAGGTATTTAAAAGTAACTTTGTTTTGCTCCTCAACCCACTTTTTTACGTCTTCTGCGGTATCGTTTTCTAACCAACGGTAGGGATCTGCTACAATAGTGCCGTGGTAATTATCGGTGTACTCAATCTTTTTTGTTTCGGGGTACTTCATGCTTTAGTTGGTGTTGCCCGGGCTAGTTCCTGGATTTTTATATCTTCAAAATTTAAATTTCCTGATTTTTGGGTATTAACAGTCACACTAGTACTATTATTAGCAGCCTGGCAAAAACCAGGCGAATCATAAGTGCTAAACTAATTTATTTGAAACCATATTACCTGAATACTTTTATTAAAGCTTATGCTAATGCTGCTTACTTTCGAGCCTCTAGCTATTTAATTATCAGTGATATTTATAAAAACTAATGTATCGGAAATCTAAAAAGAAATTTTTTAAATCTTATATTTGGTATTAATGCTAGAAAAGTAGAAACCAACAGATTAAAGGCAAGTCGGGTATGCGAAATTTCTTCTTTCTTATTCTAATTTTCATTTTTTCTTCTTTAAGCGTCCTGGCAAATGCCCCGGCTTTGTATCAGCCAACTTTTATACAGAATAAGGGGCAATGGCCAAACGCTGTGTTTTTTACTGCCACTTTGCCCCAGGGTTGGTTATTCCTGGAGCAAACAAGCCTGACTTATAATTTTTTAGAGCCCGATTATTTTGCTCATGAAAATGAAGCAGAAAAAAAAATACCGGAAACTAAAAATAATTATGCCGGGCATGCCTTTAAGGTTTCTTTTGTTAACGCTAATAGCAAGGCTCAAATAATCAAACAACAAAAGTCACCTACGTACTATAACTACTTTATTGGAAATGATGCGGCTAAATGGGCTGCGGGTGTAAATGCGTTTCAAAAAATAACCTACCAGGAATTATTTCCGCATATTAATCTGGATGTTTATTCTACTGCTGATCATTTAAAGTACGACTTTGTTATTGCTCCGGGCGGAAAACCCGAAGTTATACAAATGGAATACCAGGATGTCAGTAGTATAATTATTCTTAATGGTAAGCTTCAGATCAAAACAAGCGTAAACGAAATTATAGAAGAAAAACCTTATGCTTTTCAAATAGTTAACGGCAAAAAACAAGAGGTCCCTTGCTCTTTTACCCTTAATCAAAATAAAGTTGGCTTTGCTATTTCAGGCAACTACAATACCGCCTTACCCCTGATCATTGATCCCGAAATTATTTTTGTTACCTACATTGGTGCTGCGCTTCCTATCTCGGCTAATTGCGCTACTTCTGATACCAAAGGCAACCTGTATACCGGGAGCCAGGCCATGGGTGTGCAATACCCGGTTACCGCAGGTACTTACCAAACTACCCGAGCCGGAAATAATATTGCTATAACCAAATACAACACTTCGGGTGGCACTTTATACGCTACCTTTTTGGGAGGTAGCCGCTCTGAATACCCACTCGACCTGGAAGTAAATAAAGCAGAGGAATTAGTAATTCTGGGTACTACAAGCTCTGATAACTTTCCTACTTCTGTTGCTGCTTATGATCCCAGCCACAACAGCAATTTGGATTATATCTTATCTAAGCTGAATATCAGTGGTACTACTTTAGTAGCTTCTACTTACATAGGAGGAAACGGGAACGAAGGGGCTAATTTATCACTCTCACCGGCCGGATTAACAGTAGATGCCCAAGATAATATTTATGCCTGCGGTACCAGCGAATCCATAAACTTCCCCATCAAAAATGGCTTTCAAAAAAATAAAGCCGGTGATTATGATGGGGTAGTTGTTAAGTTTAACAGTGCATTATCAGATTTAATCTGGTCCTCTTATTTGGGAGGTAATGCCCTTGACATAATCTCTGATATTAAAGTAGGAGCCTCTGGTAACGTTTATGTGGGAGGCTTAACCCTAAGTACCGATTTACCCACCAATGCAACTGCTATAAACAGAAATGCTTTAGGCCTAAAAGATGGTTTTGTTGCTACAATTAGTGCTGATGGCAATCAATTATTGGCCTGTACCTACCTGGGTAATGCAGGCACTAACCTGGTGCAGTTTATAGACCTGGATGCAAACGAAAATGTGTATGCGGTTGGCCTGAGCTACGGAAATTACCCGGTTACGGCCGGAGTTTTCTCTAACCCCGGCAGTAGAGGTTATTTTGTTCATAAAATGAATAGTGGATTAAGCAGTACTTTCTTTTCAACTTATATTGGTGGCGTAAATAGTGCTTTCGAACCCGTGCCTACGGCCTTTAAAGTAGACGAATGTGAAAATATTTACTTTTCCGGATACGGTCTTACTAGTGCTCCCTTAAGTAATGATGCTTATTCCAAAACCTTTAGTAGTCTGTATTTATGCCAATTATCTAAAGATGCCCGGGAACTAGTTTATGGAAGCTATTTTGGTAGCCCGGGCGTAAATGTCCATGTTCATGCAGCTAACCACAGCAGTATTTCCAACCAAGGGTTACTTTACCATATAGAATGTACTACTTCTAGCAACTACCCGATTGGCAGCGGCCTTTATACACCAAAAATAAATGGCGGCAATGATGGGGCCGTGTTAAAATTTGCCTTTCCGGGAGCAACTGCGAACCCAATAAGAGCTTTGGCCCAGGCTCCTACTTCTTCCTGTGCCCCGTTCTCTGTTCAATTTAAAAACAATAGCCTAAACAGCACTCAATTTACCTGGAACTTTGGCGATAATACGCCGGAAGTTACTACCCGCGATCCTGAACATACTTTCCGGAACCCGGGCAAGTACCAGGTGCGGTTAATTGCCCGAAATTTATCTAGTTGCAAAATAACTGCTGATACCACGTATTTAGAGATTGAAGCCGGCACGCCGCTGAGGGCTCCTAATATTATAACGCCTAACCAGGATGGCCAAAACGATTATTTTAAGATAACTGTGGGAAATGTAAAAACCAGTTTAAAAATTTATAACCGCTGGGGCCGGCTGGTATACCAGAACGACGACTACAAAAATAACTGGGGCGGAGAAGATTTAGCCACCGGCACTTATTTCTATGTGGTAGAAAGTCCGGAAAATTGTGAGAAGTTTATGAAAGGCTGGGTAGAAATTGCGCATTAATAAAGCCACTAAGGATTTTTCCCAATTTTACCGATCTTAGGAATTACCTGAATCAGGAAACGCTTGTTTTCGTACTCATTAGCACCTCTATAACGCCCTGTTCCATAAAACCCACTACCGGCAATTATTATTTCAAACCGCTTTTCATCAAATTTTATATTGCGGGTCTGCCATAAATTAAATAAAGCTAAAGCCCGGTTATAACTTAGTTGGTAACCATAATCCCGGCGGACAATATGAAAGTTCGGATCATAAGGATCGCGGGCAGCCATTCCTTCTATAATTACCAGGTACTTTACGCCCTGATCTTCTTTAATATCATCAATGATTCTTTTTAAAGTTAACCCGGCATTATATAAACCTACTTTATCTCCTTCCTTAATAATTGCACTATTCGGATCAAACCGGGTTTGCACTTTTAATTCGTGGCGTTTATTTACCGGATCGAATTTAAAATACCGCCCCTCCAACCCTTTTAAAGCAGCCTCTATTTCCTGAATTTTTCGAAGCTGCTCTAACTGTACTTTTAGCTTATCTTCATTATCCTGAAACATTTTATAGCTCAGCACAAACAACACGAGCATGACCACAAAAAGTGTGGTCATGAGGTCGACGTAACTAGGCCAGAAAAAGTCTTTAGAATTCTGCTTCAAAGGTTATTAAAAAAGATTGACTTTAGGGTAAGATGTTTACAGAACAGCTATTTGCTACCAAACATGTTATTCATAATTTTTTTCAGTAAGCCAGGCTGGGTTACTTTATCCAGATGGAAATTTAGTGTTTCCATTTGTTTCAATAACTTGGTTTGGGTTTCGGCATCCCGTTCCATGCGCTGCAACATAAGCTTTTGAGTTTGGTTAAGCTCCTGATGCATTAATTCCTGCTGCCGGTTTAACTCCTTAAAAGGCTCCAAGTAACGGATAATACGGTCGTAAATATTGTCTTTATTTAACCTGTCAAAATGGGCACCCCAGTTTTCATAAGCATTCTGGGCGTCTTTCTCTAAAAAGCGCATCCGGGCATCCATTAACTCAGTCAGCCGTCCGGCAGCCTGGTCAAAATACTGCTCAATTTTAGCCGAAATGTCCTCCATCTCTTTTTCGTGTTTGCTAAAAAAATCGAGCTGTTTAGCAATTACATTATCGTGCTGACCAATGTACTGTCCCAAGTTATTAATTCCTTTTTCAAACCCAATCAGCCGGTCTAATAACCCTTTTACATGACTTACCGTCTGGTCGCTCATTTCCAATGACCGATTTAAAGCCTGCTGGTAGCCTAAAAACTTCTGGAATTCTTCGGTGCTCTTACTAACTTTATCAAATACCTGCACGCTGGCATTGGCTATCTGCGTATATCCTACCTCTTCCATCTTCACCAAAAAATCGCGCTGCACCTGAATATTTTCCGTTATTCCAGCAATTACTGGTTTAAAATCAGCTACTTTTTCGAAGAAATCTTTGTTAAAAGCATCCAGAACCGATTTTAAGTTACTTAAACTGGTAGCCATATCGCTGTGCAGTTTAGGCAATAAACGAGCCTGTAAAAAGGTATAGTAGGCATTTTTTAACCGATCGTGTTCAAAGCGGGCATCTTTAAATAAATTATTACCCCACAAGGTTAACAACAAGCCACAGAAACTGCCCAGCATGGCCACTACTACCCCGGCAATAAAGGTCTGGATAGCATCATTAGTTACCCCTCCGCCAAAAATAATACCGGATAACCCAAATATAACGCCCAAGAAGGTACCCAATAACCCTATATAAAGTGGCGTAGAAACGGTTGATTGTATTTCATCTTCCAGCACTTCTGACTGCCTTTCTGAAATATCTTTTAAAATATTAAAATCTGCAGCTGCTCCTTTATTATTCCGGAGGTATTCATTGGTATCATCAATTATTTCAGAAAATTCCGAAGAAGCACTTTCGGCGGAAATAACATCTATTTCCACCTCTTGAGCATTGACCTGAGCAGAAAAAGGAATTGTATTATTTTCCGGATCTGAATTAGAGCCCGGTTTTAAACCTATAAATTCGATATCGTTGCTATGCGCCATATTAAGGAGCCGCAGGTACGGAATAATATAGGTTTCTGCAGTAGAAGCAAAACCATCATAAACGGTCTTCTTCATTTCTACCTCTTCTTCTTTTTCATTTATATTTATTACCCGATGAATTTCAGAAGGCTTACTCAGAAACAGAAACTTTTTTCCCTGTTCCAGTAAACGCAGGTTTTCTTCGGCATTTTTTGATAAGCCTTTTTTGACCTCTAAGGTATTCTTACCGTCGGCACTAGTATATTCTTTAGAAACCCGAAGTTTAGATTTAACAGGATATAAGGCTGCCAAGCGGGCAATTTTTTGCCGTGTCCGCAGAAATACGGAAACCTGCAGCACCACAATGCCAATTATAACCGCAACTTCAACTAAAATTTCAATCATGTTTTATCTTTCGGATGCCGCAAGAAAATGTAACCGATCAATCTTACCTTAATCAGGTCCGCTACCATACTTATTATGCTAACCGCTCTCTTAGATACTTTATCAAGACCTTTGATTTAAGAAATAATTGTCTGGTTTGAAGTCTGGTGCTCTTATTTATTCAAAATGTACTTGTGCCTTACGATCAATTTTCCAGAAGCCATTAATATTAGAAAGCAAACCTGGCTCATCAGTTACTATACGGGAAGCTTGCGGATTGTTTAACTGATAATTACAAGCATCTTTTAAGGACAGATAAGCACTTTCTATAGCTGCCCGGTGTACATTAGGACTGGTTACAATTCGAAAGGCCGCTTTAGTTGGGTCTTTCTTACTTATCCTGATTTCGTAAATGCTATCGTGCTGCTGGGTAGGATTTAAATCCTGCTCATGAAATCCGCCATTTACGGGAACCCGGGCAAAATAGCTCTGCGGCTTTTCAGGTTGAGGCGCTGGTGGTGGCGTAACCGGTGCTTCAGCAGGGGCAGGAGCAGCTACTTCCAGTTCTGGTTTTGCTACCGGCGCGGGGCTTGCTTTTTCCAGATCAAAACGTTCCCGGTTGGGTTTAGGAGCCGCTACTGGTTCAGCTACTTGTATTTTAGCTAATTCCCGAGCTACAGTTTGCTGTATTAAGCTCTCTATCTCAGCTTTTGTTAATCCACTTGAAAAATCCCCGGTTTTAGCTTTACCCAGATTTCTTATTTGCAACTCAAGTGAATCAACGTCCTTTTTTCGCTGATCCATCCGCTTGTTCAGGTTGGTAATTGCTTTGTACAGGAAGTAAATTAAACCTAAACTAATTAGGGCTAAAAAAATGGCTGCGTTGCTCATCCAATTATTATTTGAGGTTTTATTATTTCTTTTAGCGATAGAACTTAATTGATTCTCTGCATATTCTTCTTCGGTAGTATCTCCAGGGTTGCGTGTATTTACGGAGGTCCCAATATTTCCACCAGCCGAATCTATTAGTCCGGTAGGTGCCACTGCCGTAGGAGAAGGGGTAGGAGCGGTATAATCGGACGAAATTTCCTGCAGTTGCTTTATTAAATCGTTCAGCTTCTGCCGGCGGTTAAAATCCTGCATGCGTTGGGTGTTTTCCCGCAGTTTGCTGTTAATAGATTTTACCAGTAAATCCAGTTGCGACTTTAGGTCTTTCCCTTTGCGGTAGGTACCCGTTTCTTCTATGGGCTTATAAACTTTAGAAAAAATGTGTGTTTTGGCATCTTCTTTCTGAATAGCTTTCACAAATTCATCCATATTATTAGCCATGGAAATACTTTCGGGCTCCGGCATTTCAGCATCCCGGTAAACAAACGAAGCCGCCTCCTGCCAAATATCCAGTTTTGCTTTTTCGAGCGTAGCATTCTGCGCCTGCCCGAAAGCTGAAACGGAAATAAAAATCCAAAAAGCAACTAAAACCCAACTACGCAAAACCTTAGAAACACTAAATGGTACTTTTGCTTGCATAATGCCGCTCATACAACTCTCTTGATAACTGATATAAAGTTTGTTTTAAAGGATAGAAGAAAAGTGTTTCGGGCAATACTTCATCAGTGCGTAAATGCTTATGCAATTGGTTTAACCCAATGCTCAGACTATCTGAAACCTGCTGTTTTAAGTAATCACGCAGGAAATTCATATCGGCCTGTACACCTAAATCTGGCAACAGCGAAGCTACTTCTCCATCCTGAAGGACTAAGTTAAGAAAAGCTTGCGCATTCTCCACAACAGAATCACGGGTGGCGGCATCAATTTGCTCAGCCGAAATAAAATTAGTGCGAATATCCTGTGGCTCCGTACCCCCTAAAAGTTTCACTTCCTGGATGTATTCATAGCTGCCTTGCTCCGAAGAACCATCAAATAACACCCCCCCGTTGGCGGTAGCTTCTTTTGGATTATTCGCTAAAATTATCTTAAAATTAGATTTAGGCTCCACGCCGGTTACCTTCTTCAGGATCAATTTAGTAAGCCTTTCCACAATCATCATGTTAGGCCCGCCGCTCAATAATTTAATGTATAAACTACCCTTACCACTAAAGCAGAAATACCGCGGTGTTTCTATTTGCAAGTGCTTAATAAGCTGTGCAATGTGGTAAATAATGGCGGTATAATGCAGGTAAAATATAATGCGGAGCTGGCGTGCTTTCATCAGGTGGCCACTAAACCGCAACTCGTTATCGTAACTAAACAATAAACTCACCACATCTGCCGACCGGAACTGGTCGTTGGTCATGGCTAGGTCAAAAGCCTGTCTGGCTTCCTGCTCTTTTTCGGTACTGGCCAAGGTTCGGTTTTCTTTGCTGTATGCTTGCAGAAACCCATTTTGCTTACCTGCTCCCTGCAAGCGGCTGTACCCTTCGCTCCATAAATCATCGCCGGCAAACCGGAACGAAGTACTGTAAGCGGGTTGCTGGCCTTTCAGGAATAGTAGATCGGTAGTTCCACCCCCTATATCAATGTTCACCACATTCTCGTCGCGGTTGGGAACTACCTGATTGGTGGCCGTCAGGTAATAATAAGGTGCTACTGATTCCGTAAGACAGATAGTGGTCTGTGATGTTTTAAATATCTGCTGATAAGCTTCGTCCCATTTGCTCTTGAACTGGTTTAAAGAGAACATATCAAAACTTAAGGGCCGGAACCAGATTAAGCGGGTATTCTCAATGATACCATTATTTAAAGCCACTTTATGTTTGATCATTAAAAGCAGCTCCCGGAAGAAAGCCTCAATGCGATCTTCACTATGCGTATCCAACTCCATCGACCATTTCAGGTTGGTTTCGTACCGGGCCTGCTGCACCATCGAAACTTCGGAGTTGATAGCAAAGCCTATGTTTATATTACCCAGCACATGGGTTGGCTCGTTCGGGAAGTTAGGGGTTTCGCAAGTCGCAGTCCGGATCGGGAACTCAAAAATTGAACCTTGTTCGCCAATAAAAGACGGTACAAACTCGCGGTTCTGGATCAGTAATACCGGGAACAACTCACCAAAACCAGCCCGGTAACGTTCGTAAACAGTTTTATTTACATCCGCTGAAGGCGCGTTTAATAACACCACCTGCATATCGTTTTCACCTATGTTAAAGGTTTT
Organism: Adhaeribacter aquaticus DSM 16391; assembly: GCF_000473365.1. GTDB lineage: Bacteria > Bacteroidota > Bacteroidia > Cytophagales > Hymenobacteraceae > Adhaeribacter > Adhaeribacter aquaticus. The sequence continues at coordinate 2,877,827 of NZ_KI421517.1, read as the reverse complement.
CGGATGGGCACTTGGCGCGTTATTATAAGCTACGTGCGTATTAGTAGTACCAAAATCTACGGAGAAGGTAAAATTCTGGGTTCCCCGATCTAGTTCAGTCCACCGGGGCACAATTAAACCTTTCACACCTTCCCCCTGCGGACAAATCAGCTCCAGGTAATCAAAATGGGTGTGTTGCACTTCGTAATAAGCAGAGCCCGCCGAAGATATGGTTTTGGAAGTACGTTCTACTTTCGTGGCATTGCGGTTACCACCTCCCGGTGTAATCTCCTGATTGCCTATATAGAACTTTAAGTCATAGCGTTTATTTACCAAGCTCGGCGCGGTGTCATCGTCTACCAGCATCACCTTATACAAATCATTGTGCTGCGCCTGGCTGCGAAGCTTGTAAAAAGGGAAGAATCCTAACCCAACTTTAGCTTTTATAATGGTACCTTTTTCCGGAATCTCATTTCCGAACTGATCTTTGCTATTTTGCGGATTGGTGTAATAACTGCGTTCGTACACAATGGCATCTCCCCGCTGTACCGGAATACGCAAGCTTACTTTCACATGATTAATATCAATAGCAAAAGTCAGGTTCTCGAATAAATCCCGTTCTTCAAAATAATCGAAGAAAGTTCGTTTAATAGGTAACAGGTACGGAAACTTGTGCTTTAAACGGGTATCGGCCCCATAATTGTAGGTAATCTGGCCGGTATGAAAACGGTCGGTATTTACTTCGTACGGAAGCTCGATCAGATTTTCTTCCAATAGATCACCAACTGTTAAGTACGGGTATTTATATTTCTTACCTGGCAGTACTCGGCTTTCTAAAGGAGTCGGATCAACCCATGGCACCGGCGTAGCGGCATCCCAACGCTGGCCATTCAGGTAATTAGCCTCTATTTTTAAATTTGGCTTTAGAACAATAGGTAAAACCAGCACCTGGGCCGCTCCCGGACTAAGCCGTACAAATAAATCGCTGTTAATTTCGACGTTGTTAGAACGCGTTGGGAGGGTAATATCTTTAATGGTTACCGGATTGCCCTGAACGTCGGCCAGCGTGGTGAATGCTGCCTCAAAACTAGCGGACGTTACATCGCCCCGTAATTCCATAGCATTAAACCGATCTAAATCCAGGTTGGCAAATATGCTACCGCAGAAGTTCTTTTGCCGTAAGCTTGGCTTAACTAGGAATAGATTATAAACAAAATCCTGAAAGGCTTTATCGCGGTCATGTAACAGGACAATATTTTTATCAAAATAATGCCCGCGGGCCTGGGGCCGTTCAATATCCAACGGTTCTAATTTAGGCGAGGTAAAGAGCAACGTAAACGGTGAAGTACCTCCAATCAGGCGCTCGGCAGTTTCGCCATTTGGCCGGGTATATTCATAATATATCAGGTACAAATCCGAAAACCCCTGGAACCGATGGTCATTCAGAAACAGGCGCAAGGTATCGCCTAATAATTTAGTACCCGGATTAGATCGTAAGGCTTGTAACTCGCTTTCAATATTCCAGCGCCGAATGCTGATCTTTTTACCAGCTTCCCGGTAATTATGAAAATTGAAAAGCAATTCAAATAAATCCCAATAATGCGATACCAACTCGTGGTACAGCGATTGCTGATTCCGGTTTTTATCCGCATTAATAAAATCAAAGGCTGTTTCGAACAGGTGCATTCGGGCAAAGGGCGTCGGAATAGACGTTACAACCTTGCTGGCTTTGGCACCCGTTGGATCCGTTATATCATTTATTTCAATATGCGTGAGTTGAGAGGATTGCTGCCAACCTTCTATCTGTTGCTTTCCTTTATCGTGTAAGCGAAATACCTTGGGCATATGCTTTATTTTTGGTTAGGTTTAGTCTATGGACTATTATCCATAGGTTGATTATTTTTAAGCTCCCCTCCTGTTTAGAAACTGAGCTTTCTCTTTATTCACTCCTGAAAATCTATACTACACCGCTTTTACTTTCTCATTGAAAGCCTTTTGGGTAACTTCTTCAAATAAGGATACAAATTTGCGGAACCGGTCGGGCTCATTAAGCTTCTTCTCGGTGGCATCCAGCTCGTTCCGGAAAAAACCATGGCTAATACCTTTGTCAAATGGGTTCCAAGCCTTCGTAACGATTTCTTTACCCCGGATAAGTCGGTTAAAATCATCAGTATCTAGGTTGAAGGGGGCAAAAGAACGACGGTTATTACCTAATTCTTTCAACCAGTTCAGGAAGCCGAAATCATTGCTGTTGATTAATTTATCAAGGTCTTTAAACAGCGGCTCCCTGCCCAATAAATTATTAAGCTCTAAATTTTTATAGTAAGGCGAATCGGTGTCCTCGCGTAAATAACTATTGAAATATTTAGCAAAATATAGGAAGCGGCTGAGGCTTTCAGCTATTTTATCTTTTGACTCCGGCGATAAATGCCCAAACTGCACTTCCGAAGCATCTTCGCTCAAGCCATATTCATGGTAAATAGTTTCTGATCCAAAATCTGGCTGGCCATAGTCCATAAAATCCAGCACGGCCATCGCACTAAGCAACTCAATAATATGGGCTTTGTTTTGCTGACCGCTACCACCCGGCTGATTCTGGTAAGGGGCATCCGGCGTATCGGCAATGTAATACAAAGCTTCCAGCCCATTCAGGTGTTGTTCGTAGTACGAAAGCGCCGCTCGGGTTTTAGTAATAAAAGTATTGGAGTCGATTACACTACCATCTTCGGCTTGTAAAGCAAAGTATGGCAGCACCGTAATAGCTCCAGTTAAGGCATCCTGAATATATCCGGCATTAGCTAATGGTGAATTAGAATTTTTTAAGTTCTTAAGCAAGAGCGGAAAACCGGCAGCACCTGTACCGCCAAAAATTGAACTAACAAAAAAGATCCGGTCACCTTTCTGGAAATTTTTCGCGAAGTATTGAATTTCGGCTGAGTCCACCAATTTGTTTAATACTACACTACCAATATTAGGACTTCCTCTAAAACCAATGGTAAGCGGGCTTTCCAGGTTATCTTCGGTAAACAATAAATCTACTACACTTTTGGTACCAGGAGATAAGTTATTGTAATGAATGTAATCGCGGAAGCGCTGGTTGATCCCGCCAAAATCAAAAACAAAGGTATCCTGTACTACGCCATCGGTATCATTGGCAATACCAGACAAAGTACTAATATCTGTTTTAAAGAACCCGTCAGATCTGTTGCTACCTAAATGCTTGTGTATGCGCCGATAAACTTTTAGTAATTCTACTGTTCGGTTCATGTCGCCATTCTGAGCATCCGGATCAATAATAATGGGAACTACTTTATCGCAGTTTTTAATTTCGGCACCTGCTGCCAAAAGCATAGTTAAGGACCGGATAACCCGGGAACCTGTTCCGCCAATTCCGAATATAAATAGTTTAGACATAGTCTTTAGTACAATAGTCCACAGTCCAAAGACCACGGATTAGTTAAGTTAATTTACAATAATGCAAGTGAGGATACTTGCTATAGCAATGTTCAAATTAAAATTTGAATGGGGTTGTACTGGCTCCACGAGACCAGCGACGGAAAAGGAAAGAAAAAAGTATATAGAATATAGCTGCATATATGGCATTAACTGTGCAAAAACTCCACACATATGAATTTTGCTCTACCTCTTTCCCATCGCAGTATTGCAAAGCAAACCAAAAATTTAAGGCCGCATTCAGGAATAAAAATATAGCCCAATGGCCAGCCTTCTTGAAAAAGGCTATTGGTAAAATATGATTAATGAGGTAATAGAATATGGCCATAAACAATAAGCTTAAGGCAATATTTACCAGACCCACAGTCGGGAAAATTTCGTTCCAAAAAATTGGACGCGTTTGCGGCGGTTGTGGAGACGAAAGGAACAGCTCGTAAATAAATTTAAAAAATCCAGGTAGCATATTTTATGTAATACGTTTTAAGTTATTTATGATAAGTTTAATCTGTGCAATAGAATAAAAGCCTTCTATTTTTCTTTTCTCAGCGTTACTACCACATCAAAAATATTGGCGTTTGCTCCTGTGCCAAAGGCACGTTCCACTCCATCCATAATACCCGACAGGTTAAACGTCTTGGCACCTTCCTGGTTTATCTGGCTATCGTCGGTAGTAGTCCACTGCTGTACCCAAGCCGGACGCTGATTAGCTAATGTAAAATGCACTTCGGTTTGCGGAGCATTAAGCTTAGTTAATTTAATTCTTACAAAGTGGGTGTAAGGCTTTAAAGGATCTGTATTTTTTTCTGCTACTCCTTTTAAAGTTCTGAATTGGGCAGCCGGATAAATATTGGTAACCTTAATATCGGTATTCGGTGCTTCTACTTTTAGATTTTGTTTCAGGTAAGTTTCACTGGCAAACGCGGCTGGCAAATTGCCTAAGTTAATGCCTACCACCATTTCGGCCGGCGAACCTAAATCACTAATAGCTACTTCCTGGCAATTACCACTCCGGGAGGCGCAATACCAGCTGCCAACCGGCAGGTATTTGTCGAGTACAGAATAAGCAGGGGCTTCAAAGGAAAAACCGGCATGCGCTTCTTCGGCAAATGCATTTCGTACTACTTCCCGGTTAAATAAACTTACCATTTCGGGTTTACCAATTACCCAAACATAATACGGCACGGGCGTTTCGCAACATTTTTCTACGGTTCTTCTGCCTGTTTTAATGGCTGGGTAAAAAGTACCATCAAAATCAGAAGTTGAGGCGAAAACCGATATGGCTTGCCCTTGCTGCCTGGCTTTTGACAAAACCCTATAAATATCAGTGCCCACAAAACTTACCGCCCGTCCATTTTCCGGCGAATAAATAAAATCAGAAATAAGAATATTTACGCCGTCGGGGTTTTTAGAAATAACTGAATCCAGAATGGCCGGAATGGTGGTACTGCTAGCCGATTGTTGAATACCGTACCGAACCGTTTGCGCTAGTTTTTCATAGTCAATAGCATATGGTTTTTCCCGTACCTCGAAGTAAGATTTGCGCTGAATAGTATTGCTCTGTTGAATAGTGGCTAGAAAAGGATCTATAATTTTCTGAAATCCGGTAATGCCATTCGCTTTATTGGTGGGCATAAACCCTTTCATGCTACCCGAAACTTCCAGGTAAACATTCACCTGGTTTATGTTGTTAGTGGCCACGGGCGCAACTTTATTTTTTTCCGGACTGGCAGTTGTTCGGGAAGTGTTCTCTTTTTGCTTTTTATCCGGAGAACAGGAAAAGGTAAAAACCAAAAGCAGCAAAAAAACTGCAGTTAGTTTCCGGAATACGTAAGGGGTAGTGTTGGCCATGTATCGGGTTTATCTGTAAGATTTATTTTATCTAAACAAATTAAATACCAAAAATACTATACCTGTCTTACGGGCTAACGAAAGGCATGTTCTGGTTTTTATAAAACCTCAGAAAAATAGCTTTATTATATATTTAAGTAGTTTAGAATAAATTTATTTTTTTCTTTCAGAAACTCCTGCCACATCTCCTGCTCAATTTCTTCAGCTGACTATAGCTTGTTTATATTGGCTAAAATCCGCCCGATTTCTGATTCACGGTCCTCTCAACCACCCTCAAGCATGCCCCGCTTTGCCCGCCGAAAGTTGAGTAATAAAGCTAATTCTTCTTTACTGGCACTTCGCAAATCAGTTGATTTAAATTTCTGGTAAAATATATTTCGCAGTCACCGAACTAGCGCCAGTAGTTTTATAAATACTCCAGTATCCTCTTTTTTAGCCGCTCCGGCCACTGCACTAAATCATACTTACTTAAATGAGGGGAAACTGGATATAAGATGGGCCCATAATCCTGTTCATCCGAAAAGATTATTCACTAAAGTTTATTTCTGTATTATCGCCAATGTTAAAGCTATGGCTAAGTCCCAGAAGCGAAGAGTCGCTGCCTACAATTGAATCGTGCATAACCGTGTTCCTGAGCTCGCTGTATGAGCCAATAATAGAATCGTGCAGGATAGTATTTTGAACAATGGTGTTATCGCCGATAGCAACATTGGGCCCAATAATGGAATTAGAGATTGTGCAGTTTTTGCCAATACTTACTGGCTGAATAATAATAGTATTAGGGAACTGCGGTTGTTCATTTTGCTGAGAAGCCAGCCGATGCAATAAAATAGCATTTGCCTCCAGAAGTGTATCCTTTCGGCCACAATCAAACCAGCTATCAACTTCTTGTACAGCCATTTTTTCACCTTGCTTTACCAATTGCATCAGGGCATCTGATAGATGAAATTCTCCCATTGTCCTGATATTTTGCTGCATGATAAAACCTAATGCCTTTACAAGCAGGTGAGGCTGGTGTATTTTATAAAGCCCAACTAAAGCAATATTCGATTTCGGGATTTTTGGTTTCTCTATAACTTTAATTACCTGTTCATTAGCATCTATTTCTGTAACACCAAATAAAGAAGGCGTATCTACCTTTTTTACAGCCAGCATGGTACCCGGGAAGCTGAGCAACTTCTCCATATCGGTCTCCACAATAGTATCGCCCAGTACAATTAAAATATCTGTTTCCTGCTCAAAGGTATGGCGGGCAATGTATAAGGCATGGCCAATACCCTCCCGTGGTTCCTGCACCACAAATTCTGTTTGTACCTGCGGGTATTCCCGCTTTACAAAAGCCTCAATTTTCTCGCCTAGATACCCGATAATAAAAACAAACTGATTTATACCACCCGCTAATAAACGGTCGATGATGTGGCCCAAAATGGTATTACCTGCCACTGGTATTAAAGCCTTAGGCTGGGTATGGGTGTGTGGGCGAAGTCGTAAACCAATACCAGCAACGGGAATGATAGCCTTCATATTTACGGTTTTATTTAGCGCAATATAAAAAATATGTGGTTAGCGCCCTTATTTTTCTAACCAAGCTTCTTTTAATTAAAAATTTCTAAAGTTTTACTTTGTTCAAATTATAAATTAAATAGCAAATACTTAATATTTATAACTGTGTTTGGCTAATTTCGTACCTCTATTTCAATCACTATTTAAGAAAAATTTCTACTGATGATAAAACCTATGAAAAAATTATTGCTTTATTTTTTCGGATTTATTGTGCTCCTATCTCAAACCTCCTGCGGCTATAACGAAATGGTAGCAAAGGACGAAAATGTGAGTGCTAAATGGGCCCAGGTGCAAAACGCTTACCAGCGTCGTGCCGATTTAGTGCCCAACCTGGTAAATACGGTAAAAGGAGCGGCCAATTTCGAGAAAACTACTTTAACAGAAGTAATTGAAGCCCGCTCCCGTGCCACCAGTATCCAGTTAAGTCCGGAAAACCTGACTCCGGAAAACATAGCAAAATTTCAGGCTGCCCAGTCACAATTAAGTGGTTCGCTTTCCCGGCTATTAGCTACTGTTGAGAGTTATCCGCAGCTCAGAGCTAACCAAAACTTCCTGGAGTTGCAGGCCCAACTAGAAGGCACCGAAAACAGAATATCAGTGGAACGGATGAACTACAATGGGGCGGTACAGGATTATAATACCTATATCAGGTCATTCCCGCGCAATATTTTTGCTGGCTGGTTTGGGTTCCAACGCAAAACGCCATTTGAAGCCGATCCCAATGCGCAGCGGGCTCCAAGCGTTCAATTTTAAAGGTGGTCAATAGGAAGAAAGACAGTAAAAAGCAACTAACCGCTTTTTACTGTCTTTCTTCCAAACCTGAAGGTAAAGAAAAATGAAAGACACTATCACGCCAGAAGACGAAATACAGATAGTTAATGCCATTAAGGAAGCTGAGAATAACACCTCTGGCGAAATTCGGGTTCATATAGAAAATACCTGCGAAATAGACACACTAGACCGTGCTACTCAGGTTTTTGCTTATTTGCACATGCACCAAACCAAATTGCGCAATGGCGTTTTGTTCTACGTAGCCTTAAAAAGTCATAAATTTGCTGTTTTGGGCGATGCTGGTATAAATGCTGTTGTTCCACCTAACTTCTGGCACGAAATAACAAATCTGGTAGTAGGCTTTTTTAAGCAAGGCAAATATGCCGAGGGTTTAAGCAAAGGAATACTAATGGCAGGAGAACAACTTAAAGCCTACTTCCCGTACCAGGAAGGTGCTGACACAAACGAACTGGATAACAATATCTCTTTCGGAACCGAATAAATAAGAGTAGTAAACTTTGGCTTGCCTTGTTTTGGGTACCTGCCCTGTTGTTATACCTGCGCTAAATATTATGAAAAACTTACTGCTACTATTCTTTTACCTAACCATTTCCGTTTCACCACTGGCTGCACAGGAGGCCGGAGATGTACCGCCGCGCCCAAATCCGCCGCGGTTGGTAAACGATTTAGCTGGCATATTGCAACCCGACGAAGTGGCGGCACTGGAGCGAAAGCTTGTCGCTTACAATGATTCTACTTCTACCCAGATTACCATTGTGAATGTTTCTTCTATTGGCCCTTATGAAATTGCCGCTTTTGCCTACCGTATAGCCGAGACCTGGGGAATTGGGCAGAAAGGGAAAAACAACGGGGTTATCATACTAACAGCTGTAAAGGAGCGAAAGGTAAATATCTCTACCGGCTACGGCATGGAGGCTATTTTGCCTGATGCCATTGCTAAACGCATTACAGAATACACATTAAAACCAAATTATAGAAATGGAGATTACTATAAAGGGTTGGATGAGGCTACCAGTTTTATCATAGATGTTGCCAGCGGGCAGTACAAAGCAGATCCTAAAGGCACAAGTGGAGGCGATTCGCCGGTTATGTTCTGGTTGATAATTGGCTTCCTAGCCTTGATAATCTTATTAAACTTCCGTAAAAAGGGTGGCGGCGGCAGAGGGGGCCGGGGAATGCGCACTTTAGGTGGACCTTTCTTTCCTCCGGTAATTTTCGGTGATTTTTCTTCTGGCCGTGGTCCTTTTGGCGGAGGCGGAGGCTTTGGTGGTGGCGGCGGAGGTGGTTTTGGCGGCTTTGGTGGCGGCTCATTTGGCGGCGGCGGGGCCAGCAGCGATTGGTAACTGCTATAGTTTTATTGTAGTACTTAAACTTAACCTGTGTTTAACATGCTAAAATCATTATTTCTGCTAGTTACAGGCTGCTTTTTGTACCTCTCATCCGCCCGTGCACAAATAAGAAATACAACTTCCGTTTCCTCCGACAGCGTTATGATTACCATTTTTCTGAAACACCAGCAGGATAAAAGCTTAAAAGAAATTCAGAAAAAGCAGGAAGAGAATAAACTTTGGGAACAATTTCCGCCTAAAGAAGCGCGGGTAATTTCATGGTATGTAATGATGGGTATTGGCCAGGTTGTTACAGTTAAAATTCCTGCATCCGCATTACGCCCACTAAATTTAGCCATTGAGAATGGAGCCTGGGGAGCTTTCGATACCGAGTTTTACCCTACCTACGATTACGTTCCTATCTGGAAAAACAACTTAAAATCTAAAAAATAACCTGCATTTTCAAGAATAGAGCTAATGTAACCTACAAAGAAAAAGCACAGACATTAAGTCTGTGCTTTTTCTTTTTTTAAAATTAAAACTTGAAAGCCTGTTTTACAGGGAAGGCAACTTAATCATGTTCAGGTATGGCTCCAGGCAAATTATATTCTTAAACCCGCTAACCTCTATCACCTGCTTCTGATCTGCTTCTAAAACCCAAATTTCTACAAAGAAACATTTAACTGCAAATAACTTAATTCTATACTCCTTTAAGGTGCGTTGTGCCAGCAATAATCCCCTGACTTGCACAATCTCTGCACGCAACTTAGTAGAATAAGTATTGAAGTCAGTTAAATTCATTAGCTATTTTTATTTATACTGCCTGGTGTGCTGCAAAAGAAACTGGTCTTTCGGCCATTTTATTGTGAGCCAAATATTTTATTCTTTCTTCTAAGCTCTCAATAAGTTGCTTATTAGCATTAGACTGTAGCTCCTGGCTATCAAGTTGCTGAAGCTTAACCAATAGTCCTAAACAATCAGAAAAGGAATAGTTAGCAATGGTATTTTTTCTATCTAAAAACGAATTTGTATTTATTGTTATTTTTGGCATAATTCAATTAATCTATAAACTACCTCTTATAAGTAAAAAGAGGCTAAAAAGTTACTTGCCTCCCTGTTTTTACGTATTTATTTAACCCTATCAGTACTTCGCGTATACAGCGTTTTTTGTACTTTTTACATACAACCCGAAGCCACTTAGTGCATTACAACTTTATATATTAAAAACTTTATAAAAGTCAGTTTAAACTCCAGTTATATCTCCTCCAGATTCCTTAACAGCAACCAGCTTTAATATTCTGGCTTCAACCTTTTTTAATAAAGCCTTTCTTGTGGGCAGATTATATGAAGCTTCTGCCTTGTCTTGTAACTTTCTAAGCAACTCCAGACAATTGTGAATATTTAACTGCTCAATTTCTGCTGGGTTAATTAACTGCTGCTTTTCCAAAACCAATTCCCTTTGTTTTATAGACTACTTGAAGATAGGCGAAAAAATTCCCTTGCATTAATAAAAGCCTAGTTTTTAAGTATTTAAAGGCGTAAACTCAGTAATAACACCCGCTAAAAACCTAAATACGTATAGCTTTTTCTTAATAAATTTATACTTAAAGCTTTTTACTTAAGTCAGTTTTAGATGGTTAATTGAACAGTATTTAAGCACCCTTCTATTTAATGCACGCCTCCTAGTTTGCAACATTTAAATTTTAACTATCCTGGCCGTTAGCGGTTATTCCTAAAATCTGATTAATTTTGGCTATGAGCGAAAGAACAAAAAAACTATTTCTACTGGATGCCATGGCTCTTATTTACCGGGCGCATTTCGCATTCAGTAAAAACCCGCGCATTAATTCTAAAGGCATGAATACCGGGGCCGCTCTCGGTTTTACCAATACCTTATTTGAAGTTTTATCTAAGGAAAAACCAACGCATATTGGAGTGGCCATAGATGGACCAGCTAAAACATTCCGGCACGAAAACTTTACAGAATATAAAGCAAATCGGCAGGCAATGCCCGAAGATATTGGCATTGCTATTCCCTACGTAAAACAAATTGTAGAGGCTTTCAATATTCCCTTACTAGAATTACCAGGTTATGAAGCCGATGATGTAATAGGGACTCTTTCTTGTAAAGCTGAAAAAGCAGATTTTGATGTGTACATGATGAGCCCTGACAAAGACTTTTGCCAGCTGGTAACCAATCATGTTTTTCTATATAAACCAGCTTTTTTAGGTAATGGGGTAGATATTCTGGATGTAAAAAAAGTATGTGAGAAGTGGGAAATCAGCAATGTAAAACAGGTAATTGATATTTTAGGTTTACAAGGCGATGCCGTAGATAATATTCCGGGCATACCAGGTATAGGCGAAAAAACCGCTAAAACCCTAATTCAGAAATACGGTTCGGTAGAAAATCTTATTGCCAATGCCGATGAACTAAAGGGAAAACAACGCGAAAATATCATTCAATACGCCGAACAAGGATTACTTTCGAAGGAACTGGCCACCATTCATTTAGATGTACCCATTGACTTCAATGAAGATCTGTTTCAGTACCGGGGACCGGATGCTGAAAAATTGAAAGCATTATTTGAAGAACTGGAATTCCGGCAACTAGCCCAGCGAATTTTAGGCACCAGCTTAGCCGAACCTGCCAAAGCTCCCGCAGCCAAAGCTAACCGCACCATGGTAAAAGGTAAAAAATCTGATCAGCAAACCTCCTTATTTGAAGAGCTTGCTGATTTGGTAGCTGATATTCCGGAATCTGCTCCTGCTCAGAATACGCAAAAGAAAGATATCAACAACACCCTGCACGATTATCATCTTATTAATACACCAGAGCTGCGGGCTAGCTTAATAAACTTTTTGAAGCTGCAAGGAGAAATTTCTTTTGATACCGAAACCAACAGCATCGACCCCATTACAGCTCGTTTGTTAGGGATGTCTTTCTGTTATAGAGCCGGGGAAGCTTATTACGTACCCCTACCGGACAATAAAGAAGAAGCGCAAAAAGTTGTAGAGGAGTTCCGGTCTGTGCTGGAAGACCCCGCAATAGTTAAAATCGGTCAAAATATTAAGTATGATATTCTGGTACTAAAAAGTTATGGCATAGAAATAAAAGGACGCATTTTTGACACCATGCTGGCACATTATTTACTTGAGCCAGACATGCGGCACAACATGGATTTGCTTTCGGAAACTTACCTGAACTATACGCCTGTTTCTATTACCGAGCTTATAGGTAAAAGAGGAAAAAAGCAGCTAAGCATGGCCGATTTGACACCCGAAGAAGTTTATGAATATGCTTGCGAAGATGCCGACATTACCTTACGTTTAAAGCAATATTTTGAGCCCCGCCTGGAAAAAGCTGGGGTGATGAAACTATTTAACGAGGTAGAGAATCCACTTATTCCGGTTTTAGCCGCCATTGAAAAAGAAGGTATAAGTATTGATGCCAGTGCCATGGCGGAGTCATCGAAGGAACTTTCCGGCTATATGGCCGACCTGGAGAAACGAATTTATGAAATTGCCGGCACTAATTTTAATATTGGTTCTCCTAAACAACTAGGTGAGATTTTATTTGAAAAATTAGGCATTCAGGAAAAAACCAAAAAGACCAAAACGGGTCAGCATGCCACCGGCGAAGAAATTTTATCTAAGCTGGCTCATAAACATGAAATCGCCCAGCTTATTCTGGATCACCGGGAATTATCTAAACTAAAAAGTACGTACATAGATGCCTTACCCCAACTGATTTGCCACCTGGATGGCCGCGTACATACTTCTTTTAACCAAGCAGTTGCCGCCACCGGGCGTTTAAGCTCTACCAACCCCAACTTGCAGAATATTCCTATCCGCACAGAGAAAGGCCGGGAAATACGTAAAGCTTTTGTACCCCGGGATCAGAATTACCTGCTGGTTTCAGCCGATTATTCGCAGATAGAGCTTCGCATTATGGCTGAATTTAGCGGCGATGCCACCATGAAAGAAGCGTTCCAGAAAGGATTGGATATTCACTCTTCCACAGCGGCCAAAGTATTTCGGGTGCCTATAGATGAAGTAGATTCTGATATGCGACGCAAAGCCAAAACCATCAATTTTGGGATTATATACGGCATTTCAGCTTTTGGCCTGGCCGATAGGTTAAATATATCACGTCGGGAAGCCGCTGATATTATTGATGCTTATTTCCAGGAGTTCTCCGCCGTAAAAAACTATATGGACGAGGCTATCAGTAAGGCCCGCGAACAAGAATATGTAGAGACTTTATTAGGCCGTCGCCGGTACCTCCGCGATATAAATTCAGCGAATGCCAACATTCGGGGATATGCCGAACGCAACGCCATTAATGCTCCTATTCAAGGCACAGCTGCCGATATAATCAAAATTGCCATGATCAATATTCATAATTGGCTGGAAGAAGAAAAACTAAAAACCCGTATGATTCTGCAGGTACACGACGAATTGGTGTTTGATACCCCAAGAGAAGAATTGGACTACATTAAACCTAAAATAGAAGACCTGATGAAGCATGCGCTGCCGTTAAGCGTCCCGATGGAGATTGGTATAGGGGTAGGCGAAAACTGGCTTCAGGCACATTAATTTTCGTTTGTTTATCACATTACAAAAGCCCAAACAAATCAATGTTTGGGCTTTCTTTTTCTACCCTGTAGTGTCAACCGCTCTTGAGAATGCTTCTTTCAAAACCTCTATATATGTTTACAATTGTAACCTGGAGGTGCAGACTTAGCCATTTATATATTTTTCTGCCTGTTTCATCATCCTTATTTAGAAGCTTCACGTTAAGGGATAGCTACTTATTTTTAAGCTATGTACGATGTAACTATTATTGGCGGCGGACCAGCCGGCTTAAGTGCTGCTTTATTACTGACGCGGTGCATGCGTAAAGTAATTTTGTTTGATTCAGGAGAATACCGGAATGCTTATTCAAATGCCATGAATGGCTTTATTTCGAGAGACGGCACTAATCCCAAAGAATTTTTAAAATTGGTCCGCGCTGATTTGAATAAATATAAAGTTGATCTGAAAGACAGAAGAATTGTAAAGGCGCGCCGCGACAATAACCTATTTGAGGTAACTGATAGTGATAATAATATTTACCTTTCCCGGAAGCTTCTGATTGCAACTGGTGTAAAAGACCGGTGGCCACAAATTCCAGGTATCGAGCCCTTCAATGGCAAGAGTGTGCATCATTGTCCTTACTGCGATGGCTGGGAATCCAGAAACAAACCGCTGGGCGCTTATGGAAAAGGGCGGGATGGCTTTGGTTTATCCTTGTCCTTAAAAACCTGGAGCAGCGATGTTACCTTATTTATGGATGGGATCCGGAACTTAAGAAAAGAAGATGCTGCCGTGCTGGAACGAAACCACATAAAAGTAGTAACAGCCCCTATTGAACGGGTAGAAGGAGAAGGAACCGAGCTGAAACGGATTGTGCTGAAAGGAGGTGCCACCATTCCGTGTGAAGCTTTATTCTTTAGTACTGGCCACGAACAACGCAGCAATTTAAGTATAGAATTAGGCTGCGATTTTACCAGCAAAGGGGTAGTACGTACTTATAAAAATCAGCAAACCAATATACCAGGCCTTTTCGTGGCAGGCGATGCGGCCCGGGAAATGCAATTGGTAATTGTAGCTGCCTCTGAAGGCACCAAGGCTGGCGTGATGATTAACAAAGAGCTTCAAGAAGAATTCAGGTTATAAATAACTATAAAAGCATACTTTTAAACTATAGCCACATGAGCTTAAGTAACTAAAAGTATGCTTTATATTTATTATTAAAGACCAATCAAATAACTAGCTGCTATCTATTTATTGTAATTAGAATCCAGTATAAGTAAAGGTACCGGAATAAGAAACGGTTCTTCCACCAACATCTACAGTAGTATACCTGGAAACTGGCCTACCAGCTTCGTTATAGCTATACCCGTAGGTTTCAGCACCAACTAAAAGATTACCATCTTTACTAAGGATATATCTTTTGCCCGGATTATTTACCCATAGAGTTACTTGTGGCAGATAAGGTTCTGATAAGTACGGAATAGCATTCTGTTTATTATCAAAGTTCTCGTAATGGAAAGAGGCTGACAATACTAACTGCCCCGTTGCCGGATCAATATAATATTGCTTCATCAGGTTCATATTTCCTTTATTATCATAAGCATAAACCTGTTTTTCAAATTCAGTTTTACTTCCATCTAATGCTACTCTAAAACCATGTTGCTCTATTAATTGATTTTGGGAATTAAAGTTAAACACATATTCTTTTAAAGGCCGGTCAAGCAAATCGTATTTAACTGCTTTTTCTAACACCTCACCTGTATAAAAGTAACGGGTATTACCAAAATTATTTGTTGTTGCCTTTACTGGCTTTTTATTAGCGTCATACTCAAAGTTATGGATAAAAGTACCATTAGAGTGACTGGTATAACGCTGTAGTGTTCCATCTACATTGTATTCCAGTAGTTGTGTGTATTGCCCTCTAAACGTCATGGATTTACCCTGAACAGGAGCTGGAGTTGGATCAGCAGTGGCTGGCGGTGTATTCTCTGCCGGACTTTCTCCCTGCGGAGTATTTGCAGGAGATCCTGTTACCGGGGCAGGATTAGCAGTAACCGGCGCTATAATTTCATCTTCTTTACAGGCACTTAATAAAAAGGTAAGGCTGAATAAGAACGGTATTGTTTTATTTAGTATATTAAAAAGTAAGGTAGTTTTCATAAATTTAAATTTAATAAGTGAAACAGCTAATTATTTGGTTTGGGTTTAACAGGATCTGCAGCCCCTGAAACCCTGTTCATTCCCTTACCTATCAATCACTTACCACCCTCTCGAACACTTTAGCTAAATGCAGCTTTTATGCCAGAAACTGTTTTTTAGCAGCAATATTAAATTTTCCTTATATTTTACAATTTTCTTCTGACTCTGCTTTTTTGCTACAAAACATGTAAGTGTAGGCCTGCAATAATTATAGGCAGCAAAAGCAGTATACTAGAAGATATCCGCCTTACTATTTTCTTTAATTATTTACATTTTATCAATAAAAAACGCTATAAAATCAAAAGTTTAGAAGGTACCGGAGATTATTGATTTAGATTACTGTGCTTAAACTAATATCAAAGCAGGTCGTTGTAGAAAAGCAGATTAAGCTTTGTCAAGTACATGTATAAAAAACTTTGGCTGGTTTTATTATTACTTTGGGTCCCAACAAAGTTGTGGTCCTGGGGCTTTTTTGCTCACCAGCGCATCAATCGGTTAGCGGTATTTACTTTACCGCCTGAAATAATTGGCTTCTATAAAAAACATCTGCTTTATATAACGGAAAATGCTGTAAACCCCGACCGCAGGCGATATGTGGTGAAAGCGGAGGGTCCACGTCATTTTATTGATTTGGATGTATACGGAGATAGTGCCCGCACCAAATTACCTTTATTTTGGCGCGATGCAGTGGAACATTTTGGAGAAGATTCTTTGAATAAACATGGTATTGTACCCTGGCATATCAGCCTCATCAAATTTCAATTGACCGAAGCTTTCAAAGAACATAACTTAACTAATATTTTGCGCCTATCTGCTGATTTAGGGCATTATGTTGCGGATGCTTGTGTACCCTTACATACAACCCGCAATTACAATGGACAATTTACCAATCAAGCTGGCATTCATGGTTTATGGGAATCAAGACTTCCAGAACTACTTGCCAATAGTTATGATTATTTTGTAGGGCCAGCTATTTATCTTAAAAATCCGCAGAAACAGGCTTGGGAAATTGTCTGGCGATCCCATGCCGCACTGGACTCGGTATTCACTTTTGAAAAGCAGGTAACCAGTCAGGTTCCTGAAGACAAGAAGTATACCTTTGAAGAACGCGGTATTACCTCCGTAAAAACTTATTCACCTGATTTTTCAAAAGCGTACCACCAGAAATTGAAAGGACAGGTAGAACGGCAAATGCGCTTAGCCCTTTGGCTGGTAGGTTCGTTTTGGTATACTTGTTGGGTAGATGCCGGCCAGCCAGATTTAAACCATTTACAACCACTAACTGACGAACAAAAAGCTTTATTAGAAGCTGAACGCCAAGCCTTAAAACCTGTAATAACACCAGATCGGCCGCATGATGGGGAGTAAGCTACAAAAATAAAAAAGCCTGAATCAGGTGACTCAGGCTTTTAACTAAACACTAACTATTTAAAATTAAGATATAAAACCAACACGCTGGCCATTTTGATTTAAGACATACCCATTGTTTCCAATAAATAAAGATTCAAAATAATTGCTTTTCAACACAAATGGATAGCTTTGATTATTGGTTTTAGAGATTTTTCCGATAGTTTCCACTTCGCCATCACCCTTTACCCTTACCACATTCATATTAGCAGTCACATAAATTTTTTCATTAGGCAACGACGAAAAATTGATTTTACCTAATATATTTTGCGCTGTACCACCACGTTGTGACACCGTGCGGCTTGGGGTAGTTGCTACAGTTTGACGGCTGCTTGGAGCTGGCTGCCGTAATGCTACCGGCCTATTACTTGGTCTTGTATTCGCACTTGCAATAATTTGCTCATCTGCTGACTGCCAACCTTTACTGATAGATGCTAAACGCGTACTCCGTCCCGGATGCGTATGAGAACCTTCTTCATCAGATAACAGGCCAATGGCAGCCTGGGCATCCGCTAAACTAGCTCCCATTTTGCGCAACACAAAACCAGAGAATTCATCTGCCTCCAATTCATCCTGATGATTGCTGCCTCCTCTTGAAAGGGTATGGCCATTTAAGTGGTGACCAATCTCATGAGCCAAAATACTAACTGCAGCCCAGTCGGTTTTTACGGCGTTATTAACTGCCGCCACAAACTGACGGTTATATAAAATATAACGTTGGCCTCCATAAATTACAGCAGCTGCATTATCTATATTTGCTTCCCGTAATTCAAAACGTGGTTTTAAGCCAACTACATCAATAATCTCTTTAATAATATCCCGGGCACCGGCTTTAGGAGCACTAGCACTAGTGCTAGTAGGCACCCCTGAGGTTTCTGCTATGGCCTGCGGAGCCTGCATCAAAGCAACTACCGTCATCAACCACACCAAACCTTGCTTCACTGCTTTTTTCATAGATTCTTATATTCGATTGTGTATCTTTATTTCCTATTACTTAAACAAATTATGCCCCAAAAAGATCAATCTTGTTACAAAATTTTCTTCTTTTGAGCTAAATTTCTTATTCATAATATAGCAACATAAGTGCCAAACTCTATAGAATCAGTTATTCTCCCAAGGCTTTTTTAGGCATCTTAGTCAACTGATATGAAGCATATTAAATATATAAAAACTTAATATTTCAGCTAAACTTATTCCTAAAACTAATAGTTCCGAACAGCCAGTGTTACAAGAAAAAAAGCCCTGGCAAATGCCGGGGCTTACAATCAGAAAATAAATAACCCTTAAATTTTTCGAGTTTTAAAACCAACTATACAAGTTACGTCTACGGGTTTACCCTTTACTTCGCCGCAAGTTACTTCTCCACCCGGTACCGGCGTAAAACCAATAATAATGTGGTGTCCTTCTTCCACTTCAAAACCATTTACGGTGTACTTTTTCTCCTCCCCTGCTGCTGGTATTGTCTTGACTTTTGTTGGCAGTACAACCTGCCCATTTTCTAAAACCAGCTGCACCCCACAACTCTTATCAAACTTAACCTGAGCCATAATCTCACAGTCCTGCGGCATTACCACATCTTCTTTTTCACTACAACCGGTAAAGGTAAAAGCCCCCAACCCAAAGAACAGATATAATAGTAAGTAAATTTTCTTCATAAACAGTATTTAAGATGCTATAAACTAATCAGCAACCTTTACTACTCTAAGAGTATTTTCTATTAGGTTTGGTTGCCTGGGTTTAAAAATATTTTTATTATATAGCAATAATCATACCTTAAAATAAGGCTAATTAAAAATATTTTTACCCAATAAATAGTGAATTAGTTCTGATCTTAAACAGCTATAAATTAATAAGGTTTTGAAATGAAACAGAAAATCTGGGCAGTTTTAATAGGAAATCGGAATTTCCCCTAATCAATTATAAGTCTATTATTGTTATTGCTTCAAAAAATTACTATACCATTGCCCTGAAGCTTTTACATAACGTTCTTGAGTTTCAAAATCTACGTAAACTAATCCAAACCTAGGATTATAGCCTTCAGCCCATTCAAAGTTATCCGTAAAAGTCCAAACAAAGTAACCATCCACCTTTACCCCTTCTTGCTTCGCCCGCAGTATTTGTTTTAAATATTGCTGTAGATATTGCAGGCGCTGGGAATCCTGTACATTTCCATTTATTAGCACATCCGGAAAAGCTGCACCATTTTCGGTAATAATAATTTTTTTAACCTTCGGATAAGCCTGAAATTTATGGAGCATGTGGTAAATAGCTTCCGGATAAACTTCCCAGTTCATAGCCGTGTGTACTACTTTACGTTTATTTGCCGGCACCAAAGACGCCTGAATAAAAGGGGTAAATAAAGAATATTTAACTACCTCCCGGGTATAATTCTGAACGCCAATAAAATCAAAATCAAAAGGTAACAGGTCTTCATCACCCGCTTTAAAAAAATCGGTAATGCGCTTTAAAGACTTTACCTCCTGAAAAGGGTAGCCCAAACCTAATGCCGGCTCCAGGAAAAGTCGGTTTAGTATAGCATCTACCCTTAAAGTTGCCTTTTTATCCCGCTCTAAATCCCGGTAAGGCTCCAGGTGCGAACAGGAAAACGTGGTACCTACTTTGGCATGAGGCAAACTTGCTTTTAAAATACGCCCTCCAGCCGCCTGACATAAAGCAGCATGATGAGTAGCAGAAAGAAAAGATTTAATTCCTCTCCGGCCTGGCGCGTGCTTTCCTAGGAAATATCCGGCACCCACAAAAACCATGGGTTCATTCAATACCATCCAATTCCGCACCCTATCCCCAAACTTATCAGCACATAACTGGGCGTATTCTTCAAACCAACTTACAACATCCCGGTTTGCCCAGCCGCCCTTTTGTTCTAAAGCCAGCGGTAAATCCCAATGGTACAAAGTTACCCAAGGCTCAATGTTATTCTCTAAGCAATGGTCTATTATGCGTTGGTAGTAGTCTACTCCCTTGTAGTTAATTTGTCCTACCCCCTGGGGTAATATCCGGGACCAAGACAATGAAAACCGAAAGTTAGGAATATGCAACTCCCGCATCAGGTTTAAATCGGAATGGTACCGATTGTAAAAATCGCAGGCGTTGTTACCGTTATGATTGTTCAGAATCTTACCTTTAATTCCGGTAAAATGGTCCCAGATGGAAGCTCCTTTCCCATCAGCCTGATGAGCGCCCTCTATCTGGTAAGCTGCTGTTGAAACACCCCATTTAAAATCTTTACCAAATGCCTCTTTATGTAATTCTTCTCTTTTGAAACTATCTTCTACTACGCTATCCATTCTTATCTTTTTACTTTATGCTGTCGCCTTAGAATAAAGAATCCTATCCTTGGGGTGCGGCGAAACATTTCTTCCTTTCTAGTTTATTCGCTTTTTAGTTAAAACACTAATGATTCAGCTTTTACGGAATATTTTTCTAATAGCATATCCACAACTTTTTCTGTTTCATCCGGATAATGTACCGGAATAACTTTATCCTGCTGCAGCCACTCTCCTATTAAAGGCCCGTGTTTGGCTTTTAAACTTTTAATAACCGGCACCCCCATGGCTGCTAAAGCCGCGGCATTACAATGCTGTTCATACTGGTTTTTCATGGGAACTACCAATAATTTCTTTTCCATAAAAAGGGCTTCGGCAGGCGTTTCAAAACCAGCCCCGCAAAGTACCCCCGAACTGGTAGCCATACTTTCTATAAAAGCTTCGTTTTGAATTGGGCGTATGGATATATTCTTGTACTGAAATGGCTGACGGTTATGTTTAGAGAAAACCTGCCATTGCACCTGTTTAAAATCTTGAAGAGCTGTTACCAGACTTTTATCGTCATACGCTGGTAAGTAAACGGTGTAATGACCTCTGTTTTCAATTTGTAAATCTCTTACCTGAGACCGGATTACCGGCGTAAAAATTTTAGAATTGAACCGTTGAAAATGAAAACCGAAATGATCCGTTACCGGAGCATAATTACGCAAAATAAACCGCCCAAAAACATCTTGTTTTTTAGGTTGCGGAGCTTCGGGAGCCAGAACTGCACTTTGATGACTTAATGAAATACAAGGTAACTTTTTAAAATAACATGCCCAGGCCGAAACGGGCTCAAAGTCATTAATAACCAAATCATAATCTTCTACGGGCAAATCCCGGACCTCCTGAAAAAAAGATCGCGATTGTAATTGTGCAAAGGTCTGCACAAAATCTACCCCACCTTTTTTCCCGAATATAAAGCTCATCCCATGGTATTTATATTTAACCGGGAAGGGTAAAGCTAAATCGGCCTGGCAACCACTCATTAAAACATCTACGGCAGCTTTTTTCTTTAACTGGGGAATTACATCCAGCGCCCGGCTCAGGTGCCCGTTACCGGTGCCCTGTACAGCATATAATATTTTCAAGCGCGTTTAAGGTTAAATTCAGACATCAGGGATTGGAAAAGCAAAGTTGTATCTAATACTTCTGAACTAACCTCATCAGCCTCCTGGCTGTGCAGCGAAGTATCTTCCAAATATTTGTACAGGTGCCAGGTTCCACCAGAATACTCCAGAGCCGTCAGATTTTCTATCCAATCTCCGGAGTTTAGATATGTTACCTGGCCATTATTAGTAGTAATTTGTCGTATTTCGGGATGATGAATATGGCCACAAATTACATATTGATAATTGTTCTCAATGGCAATTTCAGCGCAGGTTTGTTCAAAATCGTTTATAAACTTAACAGCACTTTTTACTCGGTTTTTAATACTTTTAGATAGTAGAATTTTATCATATTTGAGTTTACTGCAAAAATAATTTATCAATCGGTTAAGAAGAATTAGCAGATCGTATCCTTTAGCGCCTAAACGGGTTAGCCATTTGGCATGCTTCATGGTAACATCAAATACATCACCATGAAAAATCCACGCTTTATGGCCATCTAACTCCAGCACTTTTTTATTCTCAATGCTAAATGAACCTAACTTAAACCCAACAAACTTCCGGAGCATTTCATCATGGTTGCCGGTAATGTATTCCACTTTCACTCCTTTAGCAATCAAGCCGGTCAGGTATTTTACAACCCGCATATGCGAAGCCGGCCAATAACTTTTACTAAACTGCCAGATATCTATAATATCACCATTCAGAATTATATGCTTTGGCTGGATACTTTTCAGGTACCGCAGCAGCTCCTCCGCATGGCACCCGTACGTCCCTAAGTGAGTATCCGAAATAATAACTACATCTACTTTTCTTTTGTAGGAGTGCAGTTTCCTGATATTAGCCATTCTTTACAGATTAGTGCGTTTTGAATGGAGAGCAAAAGGAGTGCAACCGGGAAAGAAAGAGGTTCTCTAACTTTTTTTTGAAAAAATTTACTAAAGTTTTCATAACACAAAAGTTTAGTGCACCATTGACCAATAAGCCAATAGATACAGGCCATACAACAATATTTTATAGAGATTCTTGAGCATAATCACCATCCTTAACCTACTGATCATTAATACGCTAAAGCTATTAATCAGACATTACCAGATAATTATAGCAATATTATTATTTTGTTAATTGGACAGGGAGAGAGCTATTGACAAAGCTACTTTTAGAGGCGTATAAATGGGGGTTTAAGCAATTTTGTTCGGGTCAGGTTAAAAGTACAGGAACTCAAAACCTAGTTTTTTTGTAAAGGATAAAAATTGCACTATTTATGTTGAACCACAATATCCAATATTTACCTAATCATTTAGAATTTGATTTTAATGAATTAGAATTAGTAGCAAGAAGCAAGCATTCGGTGCCTACTAATAGTTTCTCTATTTACAAGATAGGGCCAGAAAATTATATACTAAGAAACCAAATTTCTGAGCCAGAACAAGAAAAAATGGCAAACTGGCAATTTATCTCTGAGATAGATTACTTATCTTTTATATTATCAGGATCCATAACAGTACTTATATAGATAGAAAAAATTTACTCATCCTCTACCTCTTCTTATTTTCAAAACGCGAACTTATATTTATAATTAATATAACTTTTTTAATAAATATTTCGATTAGCATTCGAAAAAAGCGAATCCTACTTGTGCCTATTAGCAGGAGACTTTTTAATCAACCCAGAGAATAAGAAATCTATTTTTCAGGAACAGGAAATACAAAATCAGACACCGTTAAGGCTATAAGAGAAGAAAACACTTATAGCCAATTGTGGTTAGTACCCTGAGAAAGCTAATTTGATTTAAAGAGAAAAGGTTACCAACACGCACAAAAAAAACTCCTTAAAAAGAAGTAAATTTTTCTCCCTTATTACGTCTTTGCATCTTCGTTTTGCAACAAGAGCAGTTGCTTTTCCAAAAACTGCGTGTTGAGCCAGATATTATGTAATGTGGGCACGAGAAGTAAACGAAAGCTTTTGAGGCATCTTTTCTGCCTAACGGTTGTTACACAAAGTGAGCAAAGCTTAAATTATGGCAGGATAAGGGTAAATTGTTCTTCCTTTTATAGCACTTTATTTCTCTATGCTATTAAACCCTTTTATCTTTCAATCAACAAGCTCTTTCTTATTATTTAGAACATGAACCCTATACTTCAAAGCTACAATCTTTAAGAGAAAAGAAGAAAGAGCAGCAATCTTATTAAATTTTATAGCTCCCAAGGGCTAATCCCAGTAACATTAGAAATGCATTCGTAAGGAGAGCAAATACCGTTTTCAAAAGCTTTGCCGTAGCAAAACCTTTGAAAACGTTTAACATAGTAGCAAACTATGTCTATTTAAATTTTTATAAGGTTAATTCTTAGTTAGCGCCCTACAATCTGGTCCATAATTTTGGCAGTACGAGCAGCTGAAACGCCTGTACTCGGACAAGTACCCTGACCTAAAATATCCTGTACCATTTCTTCAATAAAAGGCTGCTGCACATGCTGCGGATAAGGTATAGTAAATGCCTGAACACCTTCTGCATTTTCTAGTGTGATAACTTCACTGGAAAAAGTAGAGAACATAACCCGGCCAGCACTACCCACTATTTCAATAGTATCAGTTTTTACATTATCGCCCACCGTAAAACTCCACATACCGGTTCCCAATATACCAGAACCAAAAGCATAGGTCGCTGCTACAACATCCTCAGCAGGATATAAGCCTGCCTGATTGCCTACTATGCCTTGCGCCTGCGTAATCGGGCCAAAAATATAATCCAGCATATCTAATTGATGGGAGGCTAAATCAAAAAACAAGCCCCCGCCAGCGTGCTCAGGCTGCACCCGCCATGGCAACTGCTCCTGGTCTAAATCTTTTTGTACCGGGTGATACAGGCGCATATTAACCAGGCGCACATCCCCTATTGCCCCGGTAGTTACTAATTCTTTTACTTTCCGGAATAGTGGCTGACTACGGCGGTAATAAGCCACGTACAACGGAACTCCCGCCTCCTCACAGGCTTCGATCATTTGCTGACACTCTTCATAGGTACGAGCCATGGGCTTCTCCACGTACACCGGCTTCCCGGCAGCAGCTACCTTAAAAGTATATTCGGCATGAGATCCCGGCGGTGTAGCAATGTAAACTGCATCTACCTCAGGATCATTAATTAAAGCATCGGCATCGGCATACCATTTCGGCACATTATGGCGGCGCGCATAATCTTCGGCTTTAGCGGCATCCCGGCGCATTACCGCCACCAGTTTAGAATTAGGCACTTTTGAAAAAGCTGGTCCGCTTTTTACTTCGGTTACGTCGCCGCACCCTATTATACCCCAACGGATTTGTTTCATTGCATTAAGAGTTTGTTTTGGCTCTGCCAGAAAAATAAAAAATATTACTTAGGGAGCAAAATTATGATTTTACAGGTGTACGCTACAAGGTAGATATCAAGCAAAAAACTAGATAAATCTATTATAACATCAACTACTTTTCCGCTTTACCTCTCCCTTTTTTAAGAACAGTCAATAGTTTATAGGTTAATCGCTTATTTTAAACTTTGTTTTAAACAGCAGGAAAACCGGAATTCCTAACAATACCAGAATAAATCCGGGCCAGGAGTTCTCGGGCCGGTAAATAAGCAGAATTAAACAAAAAGCCGAGGCCAGCAGGATATAGCAAGCCGGCAAAAATGGGTATCCGATAGCTTTATACGGACGGGGCAAATCGGGCATTTTTTTTCGCAGAATATAAATACCGATAATGGTGAGAATGTAAAAGAAAATAACCGCAAACATGACGTAGCCCAATAAGCTACCGTAAGTACCCGACAGGCACAACAAACTAGCCCATAACCCTTGAAACCACAAGGCTGCGCCCGGCACCCCTTTTTTATTTAATTTCCGCATACCCGGAAAAAACAAACCGTCTTTGGCCATGGCATAATAAACCCGGGCCCCAGCTAAAATACAGCCGTTAATGCACCCAAACGTGGAGATCATGATTAGCACAGCAATAGCTAAGGTAGCACCTGAGCCTCCTATTGCTTCGGCAGCGGTTACGGCTACCCGGTCGGAAGCGGCAGTCTGAATTTCTGATAAAGGCAATACCAGCAAATACACAATGTTTACCAGCATGTAGGTAAATGTTACCAGACCAGTTCCAATTGCTAAACTGCGCACCAGGGTTTTAGTGGGATCCACCACCTCGTCGCCGGCAAAGCTTATGTTATTCCAGGCATCGCTGGAAAACAAGGCACCTATCAAAGCTATACCAATAGCAACTACAATGTTTATCCCGGATAAAGGAGTAGAACCGACAACTTGTCCCTCCGTTACTAATACCCGTTCCGGTTGCCACATCTGACTAAAGTTACTACTTATAGCATCCGCATGCTGCCCAATTATGAAGCCCAAGAGAATAAGAGCAAACAAGGCAATAATTTTAGTACTGCCAAAAACGTTCTGAATTAATTTACCATTGCGCACACCCCGGGAATTTAGGTAAGTTAAAAGCAGAATAGTAAAAATCGCTAATACCTGGAGCGTCGAAATTTGCAAGAAGCCTAAATCAAGTATAATAGCCGAATCATTAAACATGTTCGGCAGCAAAACCCCGGTAAAGCGGGCAAATGCCACCCCTACAGCGGCAATAGTACCAGTCTGAATTACCAGAAATAGCGTCCAGCCATACAGAAAAGAAACTAATGGATTGTAAGCTTCGCGCAGGTAAACGTACTGACCTCCGGCTTTTGGCATCATACCGGCCAGTTCGGCATAGCTAAGGGCCCCAACCAAAGTAATAAAGCCACTAATAAGCCAGACCAATAATAAATACCCGGCAGATCCTACTTCGCGGGCAATATCAGAACTTACAATAAAAATACCGGAGCCAATCATGGTACCAGCCACAATCATAACCGCATCAAATAACTTCAGTTCCCGCTTAAATCCGCTCATTATAGTTTATAGATAATTATTAAATATTATTTACACCAAGCTATTACTTGGTGGTGCTGCTTGTGCTCCTAGGCATTAGTAAAACAGCTTCCTGTTTCCAAGGAGAAAATATAATTACTCATGATGGTATTTTTCACCACGAAGAATGGTAAATCCCCGGTACAGTTGCTCCGTAAAAAACAGCCTTACCATTTGGTGGGAAAAAGTCATTTTGGAAAGTGATATTTTTTCGTTTGCCCGTTCGTAAACAGCAGGTGAAAAACCAAAAGCGCCACCAATAACAAAGATTAAATTGGTAGTAACGGTATTAAGCTTCTTCTGCAGAAAAACAGCAAATTCTGAAGAAGTAAACGTTTTACCTTTTTCATCCAGTAGAATTACGAAATCCCCTTCCTGAACTTTTTGCAGAATTAATTTTCCTTCGGCTTCTTTTAAGTTATCAGATATGAATTTGCTTCCCTGCTTTATATCCGGAATAATAATCAATTCAAAAGAATGATAATGTTTAAGTCTTTTAAGATATTTTTCAATGCCCTCTTCCAGAAATTTTTCGTCTGTTTTACCTATCGCTATAAGCTTAATTTTCATCTGCTATTTACTTTCCGGCAATATCGTTTTAAAAGCAATATTTTCAAATAAACATATTTACGTGCCCCAAGCAGATTAAAATTAATCTACTAAAAGGTTTGGTTTTATACCTGAGGATTTATCGCTTATCTTTTATTAACTTATAATTCCTTATCTAAAATATATAGGCTATAGTAACCAAAACCTGCCAACTCTGCCTTTTAAAACCTAATGCCTTTCTTACTACTAATATGTTCATTTATTGCTTCCCAGGTAAAGGCTCAGCAATTCAGGCATACATCAGGCAGCCATTAAAAAAAACAATGGCGCCAGCATATATTATAAAATAACCGGAAATACAAAGGGCCCTCTTAAAGAGGGCCCTTTGTATTTAATAGCCGAAGCCAATTTATTCTTTCTATTTTAAAGCTACTTTATTACCAGTTTTAACGGCTTCATAAATAGCATCCATTACTTTCAGGTCTCTCACACCTTCTTCGCCATCTACCGGCACAACAGGCTTTTTACCATTTAATATAATATCAGCCATTTCATCCATTTGTACGGTTTGGTGCGTCATGTGTGGCTGCGTTAATTCACCTTTATGGGTGCGCCCTTTTATTGGACCATAACCAGTAGAAGGCTGCATTTCAGCATATCCTTTTTCACCATTCAGAAAGAATCGATCCAGGTTATTCATGTTATAGGTTGATAAACAAGAAGCTACCGCCCCGCTTGGAAAACCTAACTGGAACATGATGGTTTCGTCTACACCTTCTTTAAATTTCTGCGGATCAGTTTTAGTTTCCTGGGCAGTAACCCAAACCGGTTCTTCTCCAACCATATAGCGTGAACCATTCAAGGCGTAAATACCAATATCCATCAAAGACCCACCACCAGCTAACTCTTTATTCAAACGCCATTGTGTAGGATCACCAATCCGGAAGCCACACAGACCCTGGAAAAACGAAATTTTACCGAACTCGCCAGCATTGCGCATCCGAATAACTTCCAGCGTTTTTGGCTCAAAGTGCATCCGGTAACCTACTAAAAGTTTTACGTTAGCTTGTTTACAGGCATCTACCATTTCCTGGCCTTCTTTTGCATTTAAAGCCAGAGGTTTTTCACAAATTACATGCTTACCGGCTTTAGCAACCCGAATTACCTGGTCGTGGTGCAAAGCATTTGGAGTAATCACATAAACAGCATCAATATCTTTGTTACTTTTTATACGATCGAAATTGTCGTAATTGTAACTGTTCTTAGCCGGAATGTTATATTTGGTTTGCCACTCTTTAACTTTTGAAGGTGTTCCACTTATAACACCTACCAGTTTGGCTTTTTTGCTGGATTGCATGGCTTCGGCTACCCGGGTGCCGTAACTTCCTAATCCCATAATTGCTACCCGCAATACCGGACCATCGTAGGGCTTATCGTAAATATCTTCCAGATTTAAAGCATCGGAAACAGGCAAAAGCGGCAAGGCCATTGCTGAAAGGGAAATTTTTTGTAAAAAATCACGACGTGAACTCATAGCAGGATTTTTAAATTATGTTTGATGAAAGACTTAATGTGAGCTAAACACAGCTGAAGTATTCATAAAAATTCTCGGCGCAAGATTAAGAACCTACTGTAAAATTCCTATTCAAAATCTATAATCTTATGGTATAAATTCAACAGAAGGATATTTAAACCTATTTAAATAAATTTACAGAACTTCTTATCCTTCTGATCCGACCTTACATTAGGTTAGGCATAAAGTAATTAACAATTAGTTACTCTTACCTCATAAGACACAATATAACAGTAAAATAAAAGATTTTATTTATTATATGAAATTAGTTCTTCAGAAACAGCCACTTGTAGAACCATACTTTAAGCATATGAGAAGCTCATAACTTTTGGGCTGCTCAATACTACATTAAAATATCTTTGTTTTAAACTATATCAAAAATAAAGCCGCCAGAGGCTAGAGCTTTGGCGGCTTTATTGTTAATAATAAGTACACTCCTTTAAAAATATACGGGTACCAAGCCCGCTTTAATACCGAAAAAGGTCATCAGGTGGGAGAAGCGGATTATACGCTGCACCTCTCTGATTTTACACAAGCGGCTAAATTACAAGGCTTGTTTTGAATTAAAATCAACGAATATTTGGATAACTATAATTGCCCCACTGTTCCCAAGAAAATAACCCTGCTTTTACAGAAGCAAGATTAAAACTATTGAGTATCAACAACCTTAATCAAACTTCCTTTCGTCACCTGATCAGTTAAGGCCATTCCATTTAAAAGTGCCAGCTCTTCCAGGCGTTTGTCTGGCATTTGAAAACTCCGTAAAACCTGCGAAAGCGTTCCTGTTTGCGGTACCGTTTTTATTCTTACCCGTTCTGGTTGGCGGTTTAACTTACTCTGATCTGTTAACTGTTTGAAATTTTGCATGGAAGCAGTAAATACATTGGCGTAAGAATTAAAATCCTGCAGGGTACTTACTCCCATCATATTATAAATATTACCGCCATACTGAATTAGATAAATTAAAGCCCGCACAGAGGCCGTTTGTTGTCCCTGCGTTTGTTGCCCTTGTCCTTGTTGCTGCGGTTGCTGATCGGCCACCATAGCTAATGCCGGTAGTCCGTTAACACTTACCTCTTTCGACTCCCGCACCTGCAGGCTGTATTGTTGCGCTATCTGTTGTGCAGCTGCCTGCACGTTAGTTCCCTGGGCCAGCGTCATCATCATCATGGCTTTACCTCCTTGTGGAGCCATTTGCACCATTTGTGGGGTATTTTGCACCTGCCAGCCAGCAGGAATCGGGAACTGGAACTTCATAACAGGATGATAAAAAACATTATTCTCCACAAAGCCTTGTTTCGGATCTTCCCCCAATATAATACCATCAATAAGTCGTAAATACTGATCCCGGTTTACTTTAAGATTAGTTGCTCCCGTTTTTTGCTTCCATTCAGCAGCATACTGACCAACTGTTTCCAACCGCTCGGCCGGTGCCGGGTGAGTAGATAAAAAATTAGGTACTTTCTCCCCGTCTGATTTACTTGATTGCCGCTCCAGGGTAGTAAAAAATTTCGCCATCTCTGTAGCATCGTACCCTATCCTGGTAGAATATTCTACACCCAGACGATCTGATTCCCGCTCATCGTCGCGGCCAAACTTTAGAAAAAGTAATCCTACCCCCTGTTGAGCGGCCTGGGCAAATTGTCCTAATTCAGGTGCCACCACCATACCTACCACCATACCTATTTGCGCCAGCATAGCCTTACTTTGCTGCTGCGCCGAATGGCGGGCGGTAACATGGCCAATTTCATGTCCTAAAACTCCGGCAAATTCGGCTTCGTTATTAAAATGTGCCATAATGCCACGGGTAAAATACACATAGCCTCCCGGCACGGCAAACGCATTTATTACCGGCGAATCCACTACTTTAAAAGTATAGTTTAACTCGGGCCGGTGCGAGATAGCTCCCATAGCCTTGCCTTTTTCATTAATGAATTGTTGCAGCTTAGCATCTTGGTACACGCCAAAATAATTTATAATCTCCGGATCAGATTGCTGCCCCATGGCATTTTCCTGTTCTTTAGAAACCAGAATAACTTCTTTTTTACCAGTTACCGGATTAGTAGAACAGGAATTAAAAGACAACATAACAAATGTTGCCAAACAGGAATACCAATATCTTTTCATAGTTTTATTTATATTTTTAAGCTTTCCAGCTATATAGTTTAGTATATCTATACTTAAGAATAGCAACGATAGTAATTAGCAATAGTTACCATTCCTTAATCTGGATTTATTTTATGCGGTTGGTGGGCCAATAATATTACTACTTCTATCAGCTGTTTAAACCTGAGTAGTTGCAGCTGTAGCATACCAGCCTCAACCTTTCTGTCAGTATACATGCAAATGACTTCAATGCTTCTATCCAATCCTTGTTTTAAACCTTCTTCAAATTCAATGAGTATGACTAACTATTCGTGCTGATTATAGCTAAAACCAAAACAAAGTTTATGCAAAAACTAAACGGAAAAATAGCTTTAATTACTGGTTCAGATTCAGGAATAGGAAGAGCTACCGCTATAGCATTTGCCCAGGAAGGTGCCGATGTGGTTATCTGCTACCGAAGCGATATGGAAGGTGCCCAAGAAACCTTAAGAGAAGTAGAAAATCACAACCGCAAAGGAGTGGTTTTATATGTAGACATTAGCGATGAACAAAGTGTTGAACAGCTATTTGCGCAGGCTCTTCAGGAGTTCGATAAAATTGATATTTTGGTTAATAATGCGGCGGTTAATGGCTCAGGCATGCATGTTGCCGACATGGACACTGAAGTATTTGACCGGACAATGCGCACCAATGTATACGGCACTTTTTTCTGTTGCCGCAGCTTTATCCGCCACCGCAAACAAAAAGGCGGAAAAGGAAAAATAATCAATGTTACTTCCGTGCATGAAGAAATAGTTTCAGCTGGTACCGCTGATTATTGTGCCTCTAAAGGTGCAGTCCGAAACCTAACCCGTACCCTGGCCTTAGAGTTGGCAGAAGATAACATCAACGTAAATAATATAGCCCCGGGCATGATATTAACCCCTATGAACCAGGAAGCCATGAATAATGAAAAAGTAAGAGAAGAAAAATCTCAGAACATCCCTATGAAGCGCCCGGGTTACCCCGAAGAAATAGCCAAGCTAGCTGTTTTCCTGGCTTCACCAGATTCTGAATATGTTACCGGATCCAGTTATTTTATGGATGGCGGTTTATCGCAATATATGGGACAGGGAGCTTAGGTTTGTCTGCATCAAACCTGCTAATTTTGAACTAACCCACTTAAAATAGAACAGGCCGAAATTTCTTTCCAGCCTGTTTTATTTTACCTAAATGTATTTTTCAGGCGGCTCTTCTTCTTATTTTATGACCGTAAGTAGCGTAATACAAAATAAATAAATAACATGGCACCATAATCCAATAAGCATCCTGCCGGTTCCAGATATCGGCTAACCGACCATATAAAAGGGGAATTAATGCTCCGCCGGCAATAGCCATAATCATGTAGGAAGACCCAATTTTAGTAAATCTTCCCAAGTCAGCAATGGCCAATGGCCACAATGCTGGCCACATAAGCGAATTGGCTAAGCCAAGTAAAGCAATGTATAATACCGAGGAGAAACCAGTAGAGAATATCGCCATCAAGGAAAAGACAACACCTAAGGTTGCACAAATACGCAAAGCTTTTTCCTGAGCAATGTACTTGGGTATAGCTACAATGCCCACTACATATCCCACAATCATAGCTACTAAAGTACAAGTGGTAAAAAACTTGGCCGTATCAAAAGCAATTCCTTGTGAGTTACCATAACTAATAATGGTATCGCCAGCCATTACTTCTACCCCTACATATAAAAACAAGGCCAGCACACCCAGTATTAAATGCGGGAACTGAAATGCACTGGTTTTGCCCGCATTAGCCGCCGCTACGGTCGCATCTTCCTCATCGGTGTCTACTTCCGGCAGACCAGAATAGGACACCCAAATAGCCAGTATTATTAACACCACCACCATAATAACATAAGGCAAAATAGCCCGTGAAGCCAACGCATCCAGCTCCGAAGCCTTTTGAGCTGCATCCATACTACCTAGCTTGGCCACTAGGGAATCTACATTTTTAAGCGTAATTGCTCCCAAAATGATTGGCGCCATGGCCCCGGCCAGTTTATTACAGATACCCATGATGCTAATGCGTTTAGCAGCACTCTCCCGGGGTCCCACAATGGTAATATAAGGATTAGAGGCTGTTTGCAGAATAGCTAATCCTGTTCCCTGCACAAATAAGCCCAGTAAAAACAAACCATATAAACGCGTTAAAGCAGCTGGAATAAAAATTAAGGCTCCTACTGCCATTACACCTAACCCTACAGACATTCCTTTCTTAAATCCAGTCTTTTTTAATACCCAGGCCGAAGGAATAGCCATCACTAAATAAGCAATGTAAAAAGCAAATGCTACGAAGTACGATTCAAAATTATTAAGCTCACAAGCTATTTGCAGGTAAGGAATTAAGACTGAGTTTAACCAGGTTACAAAACCAAAAATAAAAAATAAGGCTCCAATAATAATAATGGGTTTATTGGAGTAAGTACCCTCAATTGCCTTATTGGCTACCGTAGCAGTTGAAACAGATTTTTTTGTCATATTTTAAAAGCATCATCAGAAGTAATACCGGCATCAAGGTAGGCAATAGCATTCTTACATCAAACCGGTCCTGATTGTATTTTAATACAATTGTAAAGCTAAACTTATTTCTGATAAAATTTGATTCCTAACCTAAACCAGCCTTTTTTATTTCCGGGTTTCGCCAGATTCAATTTTTCTATTCTTATTTTATATCCTGAATAATTCCGTAATTTTCTACCCATTTTATATAGAATTATAATTTTTAAAATATGAAGGTTGTTATTGGCGTTGATTTAGGCACTACCAGTACCAAAGCAGTTGGGTTTTCATTGGATGGTAAAGTTATTTGTTCTTCTTACCAGGAATACCCGATTTTTAATCCACAACCTGGCTTTAGCGAACAAGATCCGGAAGAAGTATATAATGCCGTTCTTTTTACGCTTCAGGAGGTAATTGCTCAACTTAAAGGCCATGACTTGGTTGGGATTGGATTTAGCTGCGCCATGCATAGTTTAATTGCAGTAGACGACCAGGGACAACCGCTAACCAACTGCATTATCTGGGCTGATAATAGAAGCGAAAAGCAGGCGTATGCGTTAAAACAAACTCCGCTCGGGTTAGATATATATCTCCATACCGGCACCCCTATACACCCTTTTTCACCGCTATGTAAATTAATCTGGTTCCAGGAACATAAGCCCGATGTTCATCAACAGGCTCACAAATTTATTTCTATTAAAGAATACGTTTTTTATAAATTCTTCCGGAAGTATATTATTGATTATTCCCTGGCTTCAGCTACCGGTTTATTCGACATCCGCAACTTTACCTGGTATGCACCAGCCCTGGCTAAAGCAGGCATCTCCGCAACGCAATTATCAGAACCAGTTAGTACCCTGCACGCTGAAACAAACTTGAACCCGGAAATTGCAGCTTATTTAGGTATAACCAAGCCCATTCCATTTGTAACCGGAGCCAGCGATGGGTGCTTGGCTAATTTAGGAACCGGCGCTGTAAAGCCAGGCTTAGCGGCGCTAACTATTGGCACCAGTGGTGCTATTCGGGTAACGGCTCCCCAACCCGCTAATGATAACCAGCAACGCTTATTCAATTACATATTAGCACCTAATCAATACGTAGTAGGCGGAGCCGTTAGCAACGGGGGTATAATTTTGCGCTGGTTCCGCGATAATTTTGGTTATTTAGAACAGGAAGAAGCTAAAGCCCTGGGTGTAGATGCCTATGATTTACTACTGCAACAGGCTGCTACCATACCAGCCGGCGCGGCAGGGTTATTATTTTTACCGTACCTGCTTGGCGAACGCGCCCCTATCTGGGATGCCCAATCCAGAGGTTTATTTTTTGGTTTAAGTATTACCCATACCCGAGCGCATATGCTCAGAGCCGTATTAGAAGGTATTATGTTTGGCATGTACCAGGTAGCTCAGGCCCTGGAAGAAACCACCGGACCCATTGACGTTATATTCGCTAACGGAGGCTTTGCCCGCTCCGAATTCTGGGTACAGCTGCTGGCCGATGTTTTTAATAAACGGGTTGTATTGTCCGAAACCATTGAAAGTGGCGCGTGGGGAGCCGCCCTTCTTACCTTACAGGTAGCCGGCATCCAGCCTGAAATTCTAGTTGATTCATCGGCTAAAGAATATTATCCAAGCCCAGAAAATCATGCTAGCTATAAGCAGAACTTTGCTATATTTGAAAAGCTCTATCCGTTATTGAAAGAACAAATGGCTCAGATTAGTGCTTTGCAGATAGATGTTAAGCCTCAGTAAAAAGGTAAATTGAGCAGGATAACATTCTTGATAATAGATTTAAAAATATACTTAAAATATAATATATGCCTTTACTACTAGTTATTGGTGCCGTTGCCTTGCTACTGGTGCTTATGATTGCTTTCCGGCTTAATGGTTTTATAGCCCTTATTATGGTGGCTTTTGCGTTGGGGCTTGCTGAAGGCATGTCGGTGAAAGCGGTTATTACCTCAGTACAAAATGGCGTAGGCAGCACGCTTGGCTCTATTGCGCTTATTCTCGGCTTCGGAGCCATGTTGGGCACTTTAATTTCTGAAAGCGGGGCCGCCCAACGTATTACTTATAGCCTGATTAAAAGCTTTGGTATTAAATATATTCAATGGGCGGTAATGCTGACGGGCTTCTTAGTAGGCTTACCTATGTTTTATAATGCCGGCTTTGTTTTATTGATTCCATTAATTTTTAGTATTGCTGCCTCTACAGGTTTGCCATTGCTGTATGTGGGTATTCCTATGGCATCTGCCTTATCGGTAACTCATGGTTATTTGCCTCCTCACCCGGGTCCTACTTCTATTGCCGTGCTTTACAAAGCCGACATTGGATTAACTTTAATTTATGGTTTAATTGTAGCCATACCGGCTATTATAATTGCCGGACCTATTTTTACCAGCTTTTTAGGTAAATACAAGGCCTCTCCTCCTCCTGGTTTAGCCACTCCCAAAGTTTTTACCGAGGAAGAAATGCCCAGCTATGGCACCAGCCTTTTCACGGCCTTATTCCCTATTTTGTTAATTTCGGCAGCAACTATTTCGGGTTTAGTTCTGCCAGAAACCTCTCCTGTACGACTCGGATTAGAATTTTTTGGTGACCCCGCTATAGCACTTCTACTATCTGTGCTATTAGCTATTTTTACTTTAGGAATTAGCCGGGGCCGGAAAATGGATGATATCATGAGTTCCTTAACGGCATCTATCAGCAGCATTGCCATGATTATGCTGATTATTGGCGGTGGTGGTGCCCTTAAACAAGTACTGGTAGATAGCGGGGTTGGCGATTATATAACTGCTATTGTACAGGATATGAATCTTTCGCCTTTGTTCCTGGCCTGGAGCGTTGCAGCCCTATTGCGGGTATGCTTAGGTTCGGCCACTGTTGCCGCCATAACTACTGCTGGTATTGCCTTACCGGTTATTTCTGCAACCGGCGTAAGCCCGGAACTAATGGTATTGGCTACCGGATCGGGCAGTTTAATGTTTTCGCACGTAAACGACCCTGGCTTCTGGATGTTTAAAGAATATTTCAGTTTAAATATTCCGCAAACTATGGCTACCTGGTCTATTATGGAAACATTAGTTTCGGTAATAGGATTAGCAGGTGTATTACTTTTAAATATGGTTATCTGATTTAGATAAAATAATAATAAACAAAACGGGCTACTAATATTAGTAGCCCGTTTTGTTTAATTAAATTTAATTATACTACATAGTGCTAAACATTCAGCCAGTCTTTAAATTTGGTGACCTTATCTAAACTTACAAATACTTCGCCGGGAGCACTTGGCTGCAACTCTACCTGCAATTTGCTCTTAGGGTAAACATGTATGTTTTCAATGGCCGATAGCTTTACAATATACTGGCGGTTTATCCGGAAAAACTCTTTCGGATCTAATTGGTCGTTTAATTGATCCAGGCTGAGATCGAGGGGGTATTTTACCTTTTTATCTGTTACCAGGCAAACAACACCTTCTTCGGCATGAAAATAAGCTATCTCCTCAATACCTACTGTTTTAATTTTCTGGCCAGCTACAATAGAAAAACGCGACCGGAATTGGGGCGTGCGATGCTGAATCATTTCGTAAAGGGCATGCATATCCAGAGGGCTGCTGTTTTGTGGACTTACCCACTCCCGGTATTTAGTTATACTTTGTTCCAGTTCTTCCTGGGTGACCGGCTTTAGTAAATAATCAACGCTCTTTAGCTTAAAGGCCTTGATAGCGTATTCATCAAAAGCAGTCGTAAATATAATAGGCGAACTTACTTTCACTTTTTCAAAAATGCTGAAGCTAATGCCATCTTCCAGGTGAATATCCAGAAAAATAAGATCGGGTTCATTATTACTTTTTAACCAATCTACCGATTCTTCTATAGACTCCAGTTTAGCTAATATTTTAATGCTGTTATCTGCCTTCAGAATCATGGTTTCCAACCTTTTGGCAGCTAATTCCTCATCCTCTATAATAATAACGTTCATGTTGTTCAGCTTATGATGTTTTGCGGTTAGCTGTTAGTACCCCTGGATTATTTAATTTAAAAACAACTTATTGCAGCAGCGGAATCTTCGTCACGTAATCTTTACCTTCCACCCCAAAATAAGTAGGCTGATCGGTTATATAACTATACCGATTGGATATATTTTGCAAACCAACTTTACTGGATGCCATGGCTTCTTCCCGTATTTGCAGGTTGTTCCGGACGCACAAATAATTGTCTTTATCCACAAAAATTTCTATTTGCAACGGAGATTTTCTGGAAAGCACATTATGCTTAATGGCGTTTTCGATAAGCAATTGGAGGGTAAGTGGGGGCAACAACCAAGTAAGTTTTTCTTCCGGCAAGTTTATATTTACTTTGAGCTTGTCTTTAAACCGGATATCAATTAAAAATATATAGGAATAAATAAACTCCAATTCGGTTTTAAGCAGTACCAGATCGTCGCCTTTGTGCTCCAGCACATAGCGGTAAGCCTTGGAAAGTTGTTCCGTAAATTTCTCAGCTAAAAGTGGATCGATGGAAATAAGGGAGGTAAGGACATTTAAACTATTAAATAGGAAATGCGGGTTTACCTGGTTTTTGAGCGACTCAAACTGGGCTTGTGCTATCTCTTTCTGTAATTTTTCGGCTTGCAAACTGGCCTGATGAATATTCTTAAAAACTAAAAAGCTGGTAAGTATGCCATAGTATATAGCTGACATTAGCACCAGCATAATAAAATTTAACCTGATTGCGGCCGCATCGCTCATATTATTACTAAGCGCACCCATAATCAGGTAGAAAGGTATAACGCCAATCAGTACAAAAATTGCCAGGCTGTATATTTCAAAAATCAACAAGCCAATAAGATATTTTTCTGCCGACATTTGTAAGGCTGGATACCGCTTGCTTAAGAATACCATTATCTGGATATACCCCTCATAAAAGAGGTAAAACATAACAAAAGAATAGGTAAGGTCCAGAATTAGATGATCGAGGCGGTAAATAAATTTGCCCGACAACAGGTAAGCAATCAGAAAGGTCCAAACCAGAGATAAAATAAGAGCAGTGCCTACCTTAAAGACATAATGCCGCATCAGCACATTGACTCTTCTTCTCATGCAAATCTTGGGATTGAAATGGTAACAGGAACCTAAAATAATTATTTCTCTGCCTTATTTTATAAAATTTTCCCTTAGATCAACCAGGGCAAAGGCTTTGGTAGGATAACTACTTAATACAAAGGGATAAAATTAATAAAACAGGAAAGTATAGTAGTCTCGACTATACCTGTCCTGTTTATTAACAAACACCAAACAAACTAAACAAACAAACAATCTTTATATAAGCTGGCTAACTCTTCCTGTGCCAGTTATATTGGTATCTACGGTTGGCTGGCCTTTATATTTAACCTCGCCAC
Organism: Adhaeribacter aquaticus DSM 16391; assembly: GCF_000473365.1. Lineage (GTDB taxonomy): Bacteria > Bacteroidota > Bacteroidia > Cytophagales > Hymenobacteraceae > Adhaeribacter > Adhaeribacter aquaticus. The sequence continues at coordinate 2,839,128 of NZ_KI421517.1, read as the reverse complement.
TACCTGTAATTTTTACATCTAACTTTTTAGCAACCTGAGCAAAAGCATTTCCAGATCCACCAATCTGTACTTGGCTCGCTTCGGTTAATAATTCATAACTTAATAACTTACCAGAACCCGAAATGTTTACTTCCTGGCTATAAGCATGGCCGGCAACTTCAATGGTACCAGATCCATCTACATCCGATTTAATAGTTTCTGCATCAGCTGCCACTTTAATCTCACCCGAACCAGTTACTTTTAAGGCTAAATGGTCTGTGCCTAAAACACCCTGGCTAATAACTTTACCGGCACCTCTAACGGTTAATTTCTCTACACTAGGCACGGTTATATATATTGTAATCTGGTCCTCAGAACGGAAAGATCTTTTGTTATCAATAATTAAAGTTTTTCCGTTTACAATTGTCTGCACAAACGGTTGTAAGTTTCCAAAGGCACTAACCTGAACTTTTGTTTCAGCTCCTTCTGTCACATATACAGTCGCATTGGTTTCTAATTCAATTTCTGAAAAAGCCTCCACTTCTCTACTTTCTGTCTTAATTACACCTTCTCCAGAAACAGATGGTTTCAGATCCTCTTCGTAAAAAGAGCAAGAGGTAATAGATAAATTTAATACCAGGGCAACTGCAACCAATTTACTCCAGTTATTTTGTACTATTCTTCTCATAATTGCTGTCATTTCTGTTACTTGACAATGCAAATTTGCACCAGAAAAAAGGCTCTGTAAAGTTTATTTCGTTGAATGGCTGAAGTGCAGGGTTGAATGCCCGAAATAAAGGGTTGAATATAAATTGAGCTTTAATTATAATTAGCTTTATTCAACATATGTATATCTATTTTGAAATTGAATCAATAAACAACCAATTAACTTTAAAATATTTTACACAAACCGTGATTTCATTAAAAACGAGCAGCAAAAAATTTTAATTACTATTTTAATAAAACAGGTAAAGGAAAAAGAACAGCCCAACCTTATTATCAGCCTTAATTGATTGCTATTAGTATGATATTTCTTAGAGTGTTTTATTGATCAGGATATATAACTTTATTCTTAACCAGCTCCTACTGGTAAGAATGCAACAGCACCCCCACAATTGTTCCTGTTGTAAGGTTGAATGTTGCCGCCTGATCACTTGATGCTTCAAAAAAGTTATTCTTAGTTTGATCCGGACAACCATTTCCTACTTCATTCTTTATTACTTGTAACTTTAAATACTATATTTTTAGTGACTGCTTATTATAAATAAAAAAGCCTGCTGTATTAATACAGCAGGCCTTCATTAAAATTTACTTTTATTAACTAGGAAGCTTTTACGGTAAACGGAACCGCTAATTTCTCCCAGGAAACAGTTATTACACCAGCACTCTTACCTTGTGGCTTTATAGCAATTTTCATGCGTTCATTATTTTCTTTAGAAGCTACTGGTTTTACTTTTACCCGTAGCACATCTTGTGCCTGGTCGTATTTAAAGGCGCCCCATTGCTTGGCAGTATTATTAAATACAACTGTCCACTCATTTTCTGTAGGGATGGTGAATAAAGCATAAGTACCTGCTTTCAATGGTTGTCCTTCTACCGTTACATCTTTAGAAAAAGTAATAGTAGTAGCCTCGTTGGCACCGGTACGCCAAACCTGCCCATAAGGCACTAGCTCACCCCATATTTTACGGCCTTTAACGGCAGGAGAACTATATTTAATTGAAACATCCGTAGTTCCAATTTTACCAGATGCACTGGCTGGCGGACTGGCAGGGGCCCCATTGCCCTGAGCTAAACTTACAAAAGAATACAATAACAGCATGCAGGCAATCATGCTAGTTTTAATAGAACTTGTAATCGCTGAATTAATCATAGGTGTTTATTTTTGGTAGACAAATAGATAGCGCTAATATCAAAATTATATTGTAAATCTGAAATAAAATTTAATTTCTAGCCTGAAAACAATTAGCGGTCCATGCGCACAATACGCGGCGTAAATGTGCCCAGCACTTCTACTAACTCTTCCTGGCTTTTCATTACATGATTAATGTCTTTATAAGCCATGGGTGCTTCGTCTATACCGCCTCCTATTAATTCCACATTATGTTTAGCCAAAATTTCTTTTATTTCTTTTTGGGTTATAGTATCTAACGCTTGGCGACGCGACATGATACGGCCGGCTCCGTGTGAGGCAGAGTTAACGGCTTCTTCCACGCCTTTTCCCCGCACAATAAAGCCGGGAGAGGCCATGGACCCCGGAATGATTCCTAATACTCCTCTCCCAGCCGGAGTGGCGCCTTTACGGTGCACAATTACTTCCTGCCCTTCATATTCTTCTTTCCAGGCAAAGTTATGGTGGTTCTCAATTAGGGCAAGCGGTTTCTCTCCTAAAGCATCTCCTAGGCGTTTATGTATCTGATGATGACACGCCGAAGCATAATCGCCGGCTAAGTTCATGGCCTGCCAATACTCCTGACCTTCTTCTGAATCCATATCTAGCCAAGCCAGGTGCCTAGCGTGGGGCGGCAGTTTACGGGTGCTCATAGCCAACTTGGTATAATGGTTAGCAATGGTAGCCCCTAAGCCCCTTGAGCCCGAATGAGACAAAACGGCTAAATACTGACCTACCGGCACCTCCATCTCATTTTTTTTATCCGTAATGTCAGCTATGCCAAATTCTACAAAATGGTTACCAGACCCGGAGCTGCCTATCTGGTCATACGCTTTTTGTTTTAGCCCCTTTAATAAAGGTATTTCTTTAAATTCTTTTCTACCAAAGATCGGATCATCCATTGGCCGTTCAAATCCGTTACCAGCCCCAAACCGGGTATTATCGTTTAAAAATTGTTTAAATTTACTTTTGTCTCTATCCAGCAGGTTTACCGGCAAATTGTACAGAGTTAAGCACATGCGGCAGCCAATATCCACTCCCACACCATAAGGTATCACAGCATTTTCGGTGGCTAAAACCCCACCAATTGGCAGCCCATACCCCTGGTGCGCATCAGGCATTAAGGCTCCGGCAACCGTTATGGGCAAACTCATAGCAGTTTCCATTTGCAACACTGCTCCCCGCTCAATATACTCGGCGCCGTAAGTTTTAAAATCCAGCTGACTTTCAGCCAGGTTTACTTCCCGCATTTTATCTTTCTCCGCATCAAGCTCCTGCACCAGCTTTTCCAGCTTTTTATGATGGCGGTATTTATCAGGGTTATGAAACAAATCATTCAGCATGGCCAGCTGGTCGTCTTTGCTGGTGCTTTTAAAATACTTTTCCATCAGGTTTAAGGCTAAGCCTATTACCTTACTTTCCGGATAACCTAAATCCAGAATATCCTTACCTTTTAATTTTTCTCTTGCCATAGCTCTTTTGTGTCAGAAGCTTTCCTTCTACCTGTTAGCTACGGCATTTTATTCGCATCGTTTTCTAAAAATCTATAGCAAATACTATCAGGTCCGCTCTTAATTTAGATACCCGTCAGGAATCTACCTCTTGACATAGCTGTGAAATTTAAGAGAAACTATATTAAAAATGAATTACTCCCAACAGCTATTAATTTTATAAAAACACAGACTAAACACTAAAACTGGCTATGTCGCTTTACAATTTATTCTTGTAAGGTGATGGGTTTATTTTGGTAAAAATCCAGAATCTTCTTTCGGAACACAAATTCATACTTTACCCGTACCAAATTAGATTGTGCCCGATCATAATTGGTTTTGGCCAGGTTTAAGTCCACGAAATGGGTACTACCATTCTCAAACCGTTTTTGGGCTGCCTGATAAGCAATCTCCGTGGCCTCAGCTTGTTTAGTTGATGTTTGAAAACGAGCCTGAGAAGAGGTTAAATTAGCAAAAGCCTGTTCAATATTTTGGCGCAATTTAATGCGTTCTGTACTGGCAATAAATTCAGCACGTTTTTTATTGATTACGGCTGTACTGATTCGGTTGCGGGCTTGCCAGCCATTCAGAATTGGAATGGTTAAATTTAAACCTATCGATTTTCGTAAGTTGAATTGTAACTGATCGAAATAATAAAAGCTTTGCAAACTGCCATTAGGTTCATTTACGGTTCTAATAATGGGTTGCTTATTTCCATTTATCAAAACATAATCTGTGGCAGATGTAACTTCGCGGGTAGTATAACCTGTTCCATCGGCTACAAACCGGCTGGTTTGCGCAGCACTGGAATAAGCACTTCCAATGTACCCAAACATGGATATTGAAGGTAAAAGGGTTCCTTTAGCCGCCTGCAATGCCCTGGCTGTGCTTTTTACCCGAAAATCTGCTCCTAATATGTTAGGTTGCGTTTTTTCAGCAATATCATATATTTCGTTATCAGATTTATCGTATCCAGACGTAATAATAGCATTAACACTGAGCTTCTGCACCTGAAAATCGGTGGTGGCAGGCAGGTTCATTAACTGCATTAAATTAAGTTTTGCCGTAATTAAATTATTCTGTGCATTTACCAGTTCCAGTTCATCATTACCAGCTTGTACTTGTAAATCAGCTAAGGTATAGGAGGCCATAGCCCCGGCAGCGACTAACTTTTCTGCCCGGGCTGACTGGCTGCGGGAAGTAGTTACCTGTCGATTAGCAATTTCCAGTAACTCCTCGTTTTGCAGTACTGACAGGTAGGCTAAAGCAATATTTAGCGAAACGGTGTTATTTGCCTGTTCTACAAATTCCTGATTTGCTTTTACACTTAAATTATTTTGCCGGATAACGTTCTGCTTTTGTAAGCCATTAAACAGCACTAAACTGGAATTCAGATTAAAATCATTGGCTTGTATCTGCGCCTCTACATACTGATTCGTGAACGGATCTATTGATCGCCCAAAATTATAAAAGTGATTAGCTCCTAATTGGCTATTTGGTAACAAACTGGCTTTTGCCTGCACCTGAGCTGCTTTACTGCTTTCCAGATCCAGCTGGCTAGCTCTTACATCTGCATTATTATTAATAGCATAGTTGATACATTCTTCCAGAGACCATGGTCCGCTGGTATGTTGAGCTGCCGCAGGGTCAGAAGTTAAAAGAAGCAAAAATATAGCAACCAGAGTAAGAGCTTGTGACCGCATTGTCATGAACTAATAGTTTTATAAATTTTATTAATTGCATGAAATTTAAATGCCACATCAACAACCCATTATAAATCAATAACTTACCTATTCATATTTATTAACAAGCTCGTTAAGATGTACGTTTTTGATACAAATTCTGTACGATTTTGCAACAGCAGGAATACCATTTAGCACAGAGCTTACATAAGTTGACCTCTGACGCTCAGGCCCAAGAACCCTATCTTTTGCTAGCTGCATTGCCTCTTTTAGATTGCACCTGCTCTTGTTTTACCTTGATAGAATGGATAAACCCTTCTTATTACCTACAAGTAAGCTCAGGAACATTAAATTTTATCTTTTCGGTAGTTCTTATAATTATTATAATTCTTCTATTTTTTAATTTTGAAAAAAATAAGCTGAGCGATACTACCTTTTTAGTTACAGCCAGTAAAATAATATCTAAATTCGATTTGTCGTATCAAGGCAATATTGGTTACTTAAATTTTTATGCGTAAAATATTCTGTATAATTCTTCTTTTTTTACCATTATTTAACATCAAAGCTCAAACTATTGATAGTACTGATGTAATTAACGAGCGGCTTGACAGCCTTTACATTCTGGAAGTTGAAGACATACATGAACCCAGTAAAGTTTTGCACGCTGAGCCACTTTTTGTGGATTTAATTCGTGATTTAGGAGCCAGAAAAGGAGAGCAGGAATGGAATGTTGGATTAGGACTTACAGATAATAATAATTACGACATGTATGGCGCTTTGGTAGAATATGAATTTGCTCCTATAAACAGGCTAGGGTTTGAAGTAGAATTACCTTTTTCTTTTTATTACCCAACTACCAATAATCGTGAAATTGGCACCCCATCCAGTAGGCTAAACAGTATAAAACTGGCTTCTCAATGGACTTTCTTGGTTTCAGAAAAAAGAAAAACATCTATGGCCATAGGCTATATTCATGAATTTGAATTAACTGAATTTAACAGATACGGGAAAGATGTATTTGTAAAAGGCAATGTTTATAACCCTTTTCTTATAGCAGCTAAACGGTGGGGCAATAACTTTCATACCTTAAATTATTCAGGTCCGGTTTTTCTACACCATTTCCAGGACCAATCTATACATACCATATGGCAGGTAAATTCTAATTTTCATTATATGATTCCTGGCACCAGAAACTTTATTGGCGTTGAATTTAATAAGGAATTCAAGCACGATGATTTTGATATGACAATCAGGCCCCAGATGCGGGTGGGCATTTCCAATAGTTTACTTGTGGGTATTGTTACTGGCATACCTATCAGGAGGGAGAATGAAAGGTTTAGTACCTTTTTAAGGCTTATTTACGAGCCTAAACATAAAATGTAAGTTACACTCTTACGCATCTACTAATAGTACCTTAAAGAAAGAAGAGCCCGTGTGTTCAGAACAACGGGCTCTTCTTTCTTTGGAATAAAAACTATACTATAGAATATAATTTAATCTACTGTAATTTCCCCGGCTGCCCAGTAAAGTGTTGTTTTGGCCTTCGCGTATTTTGTTCTTAAGGCATTTAACTTAAGCTGAGCCTCCATTAACTTCACTTCGCGGGAGTTTACCAAAAACAAAGAACTTTCCCCGTTTTGAAATCGGGTTACTTCCCCATTCCGAAGAATATTGGCATTAACAACCATACGCTCCTGTAGCTTGATTTGCTCTTCCAGCGCCAGCCATTCATTATAAGCTGCCAGCAGATTATTCTCTACTTCCCGGGTAACCTGGGTTAATTCAAAATTATTCGACTGTTGCTTCAGTTTGGTTAACTGAAGCTTACCTCGTTCTTCGCGCAGAAAAAGCGGCAGACTAAAACTTACACCTAATTTATAGTTAGCCCCCATATATTGCCGGTCTAAAACATCGGGTCTGAGATAAAAGTCGTTTCGGAGCACATTATACTCTAAATTGAGCTTAGGCTTTAATTTATCAGCCGCAAACCGCTGTTCTATCGCTAACTGCTGGCCTTTTAAAACAAGCTTGCGCAAATCAGGATGGTTGGCCTTGGCAATTTGTAAAAGCTGATCCACTGAATCTTTAGGCAACGAGGTAAGTTCTGTACCTTTTATGGCAGGCACAGTATGCTCTTTTAGCTCTAAGGGAACAGTATTAGGTGCCCATAAGTGAGTAGCAACCATTAATCGGGCATTATTATAAGCCAGTTGTGCCTGCTGCAACATTACCTGCCGGTTTTGCACCTCAGTTAGAGCCTCTACGGTATCAATGGCCGCTAAATCTCCTTCCCGCACCCGGGAACGCACCGCCCGCAACCGGAAATCAGCTAATTCCAACGATTCCTGAATCAGTTGCGTTTCCCGGTAATTCATGAGCCAGTCCCAGTAATCTTTAGTAGCCTGCAACAGCAGCTTGTTTATAAGCTTTACTCTTTCCGCCTCCGCAATATCCTGAAATATGGCCGCTTGTTTTATAACCGCCCGGCGCTGATCTATAAAAAGTCCCTGGCCAAGCGGAACCGAAATACCGGCAAAGCTTAAACCGGCGGCTGGTGTTCTTTTCTCCGGATCTAAGTATTGCCCACGGGTCTGATCATATCCGGCTCTTATCTCTGGCCCAAACCAGGTAGGAATTTGCAAGGTATTGGTCCAGATATGGTAATACTCTTTCCCTCCATATTCTTTTTCAGACAGTTTAGAACTAATAACCGGATCCAGCGCTCCCCGGGCCATTCGCAGTTCCTGGCGTGCCTGTTCATTTAACAATGCCGCCTGCGAGGCAATCGGATGAAATTGCAGAATAAGTCTATGAAAATCCTGCAAGGTAATGACCTGTACTGAATCTTTATTTTGCCCCCTCACCGGCAGTTGGCTTACAAGTATAAGCGCAACGGCCAGCAACAGGCGGAAATTTTTATTTAGAAACACTAACATACTGGATCTTAATACTCTACTGTCCCTTTATCTTTTGCCGCTTCTTTACCCTTGGCTCCAGAATCTGTTTTGCCAGTGTAATCAGGAGGGAAATTGTTTAACTGGCGCCATATTTCGTACCAGATTGGCACAGTTTTAAGCATAGCCCAACCATTCACGCCTGAGCCTACCCGCAAAGCATTTGGCCATGGTTCATGCTCTGTATCAGGCACCACCAGTATCCGGTATTTTCCATTTGTGCCGGCGTTGTCTATCACAGCTACTCTGCCACCAAATGTACCAAAGCTTGCCCCAGGCCAACCAGAAAATACCAAGGCCGGCCATCCTTCAAATTGCAAACGCATATGATCACCGCGCTCAAGTAAAGGAAGGTCCAATGGATCTATTAAAAGCTCAGCGGCCATTTGCGGATTTTCTGGCATAATGGTAGCCACCGCCTCTCCTTCTTTAATGGTTTCGCCAATACCTGCTTTCAGTGTTTTTACTAAAAACCCATCCTGTGGCGCTAGTATATGATAATACTGATTTCGCACCTTCGTACTGCTAAATTCATTTTGCAATTTCGAAACTTCGGCTTGGGTAGAGAAAACATAGGAACGAGTAGAATTCAGCTCGGCCTCCGCTTTGGCTATTTTATCAGCATACTCAGCTTGTAAGGAATTAAGTTCGGTTCGGGCATTCTGCAGTTCTGCACGAGAAGCATCAAACTTATTTATTCCTGATAATAATTTTGCCTGCGTTTCCTGTAATTTCAAACGACGTTGCTCCAACTCTGTCAGTGATTTCAACCCCTCCTCATACAGTTTTTGCTGACGCGCAAATTGCGCCTCGGCAATGGATAAATCGGTACGCTGCGCTACCACATCCATACTATCACTTTGCAGCTTCAGACGCGATTGCTGCACTTTATTACGTGCTTTCTGCAAACTAAAAACTAATCCCTGCCGCAACGCCTGTATCTGCTCCTGCATAGCCTTTACCTTGTCTTGGTTTGCCAGAGCAGAACCCTGCTTAGCCTCAACCTGCTCCTCAATACGAGCCAACAAGTTAGGGTCCAGGTACTTTTCTTTTACCTCACTTATACTAACAATGGTATCTCCTCTTTTTACCAAAGCACCTTCCATAACATACCACTTTTCTATTCGTCCGGCAATAATGGCTTCTACCGTTTGCGGCCTATCTTGGGGCGTTAAAGCTGTCAGAGAACCTGTAGATCGAATATTTTGGGTCCAAGGCAAGAACAAACTCAGAATTATAGCCAGGAGAATACCACCAAGCCAGTAAGTAAGTTGGCGGCCCAGACGAGGTGTTTGCACCTGGCGCATAGATTCCAGATGAACCTGATCCAATGTATTTGATTCTTTTATTTCGGGCATTGCTTAACCTTTTAACTCTGTTAAATCTAAAAATAATTCATGATGTCGAATCTCTTCAAAATTTCCAACGGCCACTAATTGTCCATCCTCCATGAGCAAGGTCCTATCGCAAGTCTGCATTATATCCACATCATCCGAAACCACAACAAGCGTCCATTCAAATTGTTGATCGGTAAGAATACGCATCATATTTATCCGCTCTTTCCGGCTCATATCTCCCCAAAAATTATCAATAATGAGTAACTTCGGACGGTGTACCAAGCTACGGGCCATCACAATCTTGCGAGCCACCCCGGTTGGTAAACGCAGACTTCCACCAGTCAGGTAAGTTTGTAAGCCTTTTGATAAGCTGTGAACATAATCTTTCAATCCAGCCAACTCCAAAGCCCATAACACATCTGGAAGAGGCAGTTGGCGGCCCAGCGTTATGTTCTCCAGAAGCGTGCCATCAAACACCTGCTCTTTCGAAATATTATCCCCAGTTAAACTCCGGAGGTTACCAATATGTAGGTCGCGGAGCGATATACCGTTATACACGATGCTGCCTTCATACGAGGGGTATAAACCTAGTAACAAACTTATTAAAGTACTCTTACCAGAACTATTGTTACCCGCCACACAAATACGTTCAGAAGGTTGAATAGAAAAATCTACATTTTTAAGAGCAAGTTTTTTAGACCCCGGATAACTATAACTCAAATTTTGCACTTGTATGCTCAAACCAGCTTTTAGAGGTAAATCTTCTAACTTTATCCCTGTTACCTCCTCTATCGGCAGGTCCGTTACATGTCCTATTTTATCTAAGCTGGTTAACACATCATAAACAGTATCTAACTTGATCAAAAGCTTTTCCACAGCAGTCATAATCAAAATGATGATAATTTCAGAGGCAACAAACTGCCCAATGTTTATTTCGCGTTGCACTACCAAAAAACAGCCCAGAACCAATAATCCACCGGTGATAACTGTTTTAAAACCTATAAAGCTTAAATATTGGGTCATCAGCACTTTAAAGTGTTCTTTCCGCACTTTCAGATAACTACTCACATATTCATCGGTGCGGGAAGTCGGCAAGTCAGTATAACCTACCAGTTTAAAGGTACTTATAGAACGGGCCAATTCTTCTAACCAGGCTACCAGCTTATATTTATATTTTGACTCCATTATACTGGTATCTACCCCTTTTTTACCAGTAATGTAGATTATAAATATTAAAACAATAACCAGAACAATTCCTAAAAAGATAAAATAAGGATGGTATAACGAAAGCAGAACCAAACCAAATATAATTTGAATAACAGCCGTTGAGAAGTCAAGCAACATTTTAGCTAACCCCTTCTGCAGCGACACCACATCAAAAAACCGGTTCATCAGCTCGGGCGGGTAATATTTATTTAAAGCCTCGGCTTGGAAACGAGGAATCCGGTAAACAAAATCAAAAGCTGCTCTGGCAAAAATTCGCTGCTGGATAAACTCTACCAGCCAAAGCTGCATTACCTGCAAGCCACCTACTACCAAAAGAGCCAGCACAATAAGTACAATCAGAACTACTACTGAAACTGATATTTGTCCGCTGGACACGAACCCGATAATGCTTTGGATTCCTAAAGGAAGCGCCAAACTAATTAGTCCTGCTGCTATTGCGTAAGCATACAGGTACATAATTTCCCGGCGCTCGATTGAAAGAAGTTGCAAAAGGCGTTGAAAAGGAGTTGGATGCGAATGTGCACTTTTATCTTTCATATTAAATTATTCGGCTTTGATTTTCATTAAGTTACCTTCAATAGCTGAAAAAACCAGGTGCTTTAAAAACGGCAGGGTTTCTTCTACAGCCTGCTCCTTCTTTTTTATATCTGTAAGAGTAGGCAGGTGTTTGGCGAAATAGATTTGCTGGAGCGTAGCCTCCATAACCGTACTAATCAAGGCATGAGGATAAGGATATTCCGGAGCAGCATCCTGCACCATTTTTGCCAGAAAGCTACAAACAGATTTAATCTCTAAAAAATAACCTGCTTTATTTTCCTCGTCTACTTCTTTGGTATGATAAACTTTAGATGATTCTGAAACAACGATGCGATGCAAAATACGCTCATCAATATAGGCTATGCTAGGGTCTTCATCTTGCCCTGCCTGGGTAAGTACTTCAATGGCCCGGCACAGGCGTTCGCATGGATCCTGAATATTATGGGTGTGAAAAGTAATAGTATATTTAACCCAAGCCCAATACCACGACACCAGATAAACCAGCAATTTATGTTTATTTTCAAAATACCGGTAAACAGATGCTTCAGTAGATCCGATTTTGGCAGCCAGTTTTTTGAAAGTAAAATTTTCAAACCCCAGGTTATCAATCATTTTAATACTTTCAGCAATGATTTTTCTACCTAATTCAGTGCTTTCTGGCTCCCGCAGGTATGATTTATGGTTAAGACTAATAAGGATGCTCGCAGCCATTCTTAAGGTAAATTCCTTTTGTTGAGACAAAGATATAAAACTTCCATTAATAATAGTATTACTATCATAAAAGTTTCTAAAGCTATCATTTTTTTTCTCAATACTATCAAGCTAAGAAAAGGCTTACTTTAAAGTTTTGGCTCCATATTATATAAGAAGTAAAACAATTATAGACCAGAAATGTTGGGAAATCCAAAATTCCGGAATTATAACCCGACTTAAAATAGAAGCTGTTTATATATTTTAAAGCAAAAAATATTATTAATGGCTACCGTACCTGCTATAAGGAAATCCTGTAGTTAAAGAATGAAATATTATTAATATTGATCTAACCAGTTAAACTTTTCTTTTACAATTCTTTCTTTTTCGGTTTTCAAATGTTCCAAAAAGGCATTAGCCACAGGAGAAAACTTTTTATTCTTTAACCAGATCAGGCTCCAGATTGATTTTATTGGAAATCCTTTAACCGGAATAATCTGTAAATCATGGTTGGTGAGTTCATTTTTAATCCCTATCAAAGGCATAATAGAATACCCTAAACCAGCAATTACAGCTTGTTTTACTGCCTCATTAGAGGTAAGCTCCATTTTTTTTCTGGCTGGTAAGTTGTGTTGCTGAATAAACTTCTCCATTACATGCCGGGTACCCGAGCCTGCTTCGCGATAAATTAAAGGAATTTCATTAAATAAATTTTTACTGTTGGATCTACTCTTTACTGTTTGTGCTTTATTTCCAACCAAGTACAGTTTATTTTGCATCAGCTCAATCTTTTCTACCTGCAAATTTTCAGGCAAAACAGAAACCAGCGAAAAATCAACTTCATTTTTTTCCATACTTTCTATTACACGCGCTTTGTTTGTTACATCCAAGGCTAGCTCTATTCCTTGGTGCTGCTGCAAGAAATCAGCTAAAAAGTAAGGCATTACATATTTTCCGGTAGAAACAACTGATATTTTTAAACGACCGGTAAGCTGGCCTCTATAAGCCAGGGTTTTGTAATTAATAGCATCTACTTCATTTATTATACGTTCGGCAGCAATGGCAATCTCTTTCCCGAAATCAGTAATAAAAAGCTGGCGCCCATGCACTTCTGTTAAAGGTATTTCAAACTGATCCTGTAAGTTTTTTAACTGAATAGAGACGGCGGGTTGCGTTAAATGTAATTCCTCCGCCGCTTTTGTGATGCTTTGTGTTTGAGTAATCCTCAAGAAAACCTGCAGTTGGTGCAACGTATAATTCATAAATTACTTTTATGTATTTCATTACAAATATAAATAAAAATTTATGGAAGTGATTTCAGAATTTTGTCCCGTCAAAAAGCAGAAACCACCTATTAACTTAAAGTAAGGCCAAATAGGTACAACTAAAGAAATATCCCAGGAACTGCATTTAAAACAAAAGACAACTTAAAAAATAACGCAAACACATGAGTCCTTACCCTTCATTATTCTCCGGCCGGGAACTGGTAATAGCAACCAAACACCACAAAGAACAGGTAATGGCGCCTTTGCTTGAGCAGGCCCTGGGAGTAAAATGCATTGTACCGGCAAACTTAGATACAGATATTCTGGGAACCTTTACCGGGGAAGTAGAACGAACAACTGATCCCTTAGAAACAGCCCGTAAAAAATGCCAATTGGCTATAGAATTAACCGGCTGCACTTTAGCCATTGCCAATGAAGGATCTTTTGGACCACATCCAGCTTTTGGTTTTATACCTGCTGACGAAGAAATACTAGTCTTAGTAGATAAGCAGCACGAGCTGGAAATAACTATCCGGGAAATTAGTATGGATACCAATTTTGTTGGTGAACTCATTCATACGGAAGCGCAATTAATTGCCTTTGCCGAGAGTGCACAGTTTCCTGCTCATGGTTTAATAATCAGGCCCGCTCAGGGCAGCCAAAATGGAATAATAAAAGGCATTACTGATTGGGATAGCTTAAGAGATGCCTTCCAAAAAACAGTAAAAGAAAGCGGAGCTGCTTATGTAGAAACTGATATGCGCGCCTTATACAACCCAACCCGCATGGCAGTAATAAAGCAGGCTACTCAAAAACTAGTAAAAATAATAAATACATGCTGTCCACAATGTAAAACACCTGGCTTTGGGATTACAGCCACCACAACTGGCTTACCCTGCAGTCTCTGTTCTTCCCCAACCCAATCGGTGTTGAGCCTGATTTACACTTGCCAGAAATGTGCTTTCTCACAGGAAGAAAAATACCCTAATAAAAAATTTACTGAAGATCCAACCTTTTGTGACGTTTGCAATCCTTAATAAAAATGAAAAATAAATTATTTCTTATTTGTCCTACCTGCCACCTGGAAACCTTTATTAAAAGCAAGTATGGCCATAATGCCTTCTTTTTAACTGCCCTGGGAGGAGTATTTGACTTTGGGAATATTGATTATGTAGAGGCTGTGGCAGATTTTATCCGACGGGAGCATATTACAGAACTAGTATTTGTGAATGACATCTCTTGCTCCTTTATGAATAGTATTCTGGAAAAAGAAAAAGGATTTGGCACTTATGCTGAGCGAGTAATGCTGGACCTGTTGATAGATAATTATTATGCTATCATGGAGGGTTCTACCCTTCTAGAGCAAAAGAAAAACCTGGCCAGATTAAATATGCAGCGGCAAGCGGAAGAAATTTTAGCCAACCAAATGCTTATAGGCCCAATCTTGGATAATGACCTGCAAATAAAAGGTTTGATTACCAACAAGGCCGAAAACAAATTACAACTTATACCTATAAACCAATCCCTAAATACCCTGATAAATGAATTTGAACTTATTAACGGATAATCTTACCAGCCCTGCTTTATTATTCTTTGTCTTGGGAATATTAGCGGTGCGCCTTAAAAGTGACCTGGAAATTCCCCCATCTTCTTCCAAATTCATTTCGCTTTACTTATTATTTTCAATTGGTTTTAAAGGTGGCCAGGAACTAGCTCATAGCCACTTTACCATGGAAATAGCCTGGTCTGTTTTATTTGGAGTCTTTATTTCCTGCGCTATTCCATTCTATAGCTTCTTCTTACTAAAGCGGAAATTAAGTATAGAAAATTCAGGTGCTATAGCTGCTGCTTATGGTTCTGTTAGTGCCGTAACGTTTGTTAGTGCGGTTTCTTTCCTAGAGTTGCAAAAGCTTGAGTTTAGTGGTCACATGGTAGCTGTAATGGCCTTAATGGAAGCGCCCGCCATTATTATTGGGGTGGTATTGATACGATTATATGGTGGCAAAAAAGAAGCCTCTACCAGCTTACGCCAAGTAATAACTCACTCTTTTACGAATGGCAGTGTTCTATTAATTTTAGGCAGTTTGATTATTGGATTACTAGCTAGCGAGCAACAGGCACAAGGTATTAAGCCTTTTACAACTGATCTTTTTAAAGGGTTTCTGGCCATATTCCTCCTGGATATGGGAATCGTTAGTGGTCGCAAGTTAGGTGATTTCTTCAAAAGCGGGTGGTTTACAGCCATCTTTGCCGTACTTATTCCCCTGGTTAATGGTTGTATAGTGGCGCAGTTAAGTGGAGCCATAACCCCAGATCTTGGCAATAGGTTTATGTTTGCTGTACTAGCCGCCAGTGCTTCTTACATTGCTGTACCGGCTGCCATGAAAATAGCCGTGCCAAAAGCAAATCCCGGAATATTTTTACCAATGGCTCTGGCTTTTACCTTTCCCTTTAATATTACGTTTGGCATGCCTATTTACCTGGCTATAATTAATGCCAACTTCTAATATAATTTATCTGACAATAAACTTTACTAGTATAAAAAAGTGAATTTTAAAATTTGGTTACAACCTTAACTTGCTATACAAGCACCCTTGGTTGTAACCATTCCTTTTACTTCTCCGTGCGCAAACTTTATTCTTGGCGCACGGAGATTTCCAGTTATTTAGAAAATCAATCCTATCAACTTAAAAAGTTAAAACTTGCTACCTGTCTATTATTCACAATTCAGAGATTTAACAGGATTAGCCATGGCTGCCTTAAAGGCATGGAAGCTTACCGTCATTAAAGCAATAAATAAAGCAAGTAAACCGGCTACTCCAAAAACCCACCAGGAAATAGTTGTGCGGTAGGCAAAATCTTGCAACCATTTTTCCATACCGTACCAGGCCAGCGGCCAGGCTAGCAGGTTAGCCACCAATACCAGCTTGAGTAAATCTTTCGATAACATACCAACCAAACCACTAACAGTAGCCCCCAACACTTTGCGGATGCCTATTTCTTTGGTGCGTTGTTCGGTGGCAAAAGAAGCTAAGCCAAATAATCCTAAACAAGCAATTAGAATAGCCATGCCGGCAAAAAGCAAGAAAAGCTTGCCCTGCCGTTGTTCTGCTTCATAAAGTTGACCAAAGCTTTCGTCCAGGAATTGATAATCAAAAGGGCGCCCGGGCAGAAACTGGTGCCATGTTTTTTCAATATGCGCTAAGGCCTGTGGAATATGCTCTTTGTTCGCTTTTACCGAAGCCCTGGTATACCGTTGACCTACCTGAAATACCAGCGGCTTAATTTGCTCGTGCATCGACTCAAAATGAAAATCCTGCAGCACTCCCACCAGTTTACCTTTTCTAGGCCCATATTCCATGCTGCGGCCTATAGCTTCTTCCGGACTGGCAAAACCCAGCAGCTTTACAGCTGATTCGTTTAGCATAAAGGCCATGGAATCATCGGTCGGATAAGCTTTAGAAAAATTCCGGCCGGCCACTAATTTAATGTTGTAGGTATCTATAAATTTATGATCAATACTTAAATACTGAAAGGACAAAGGAGAAGGAACAATGCTATCGCCTTTGTTAATTTTGAGATTACCATGTGAGTTGAGCAGGCGGTCGGATGGTACGCCAACAGAACGACCAACTTCCAAAACACCAGTGTATTTCGTTAGTTCTGACCGAAAGGCGTCATATTTTTCGTGCATTTCATCGGAATAAGGTAAGGTTATGATATGATCTTTATTTAACCCTAAAGCCTTGTTGTGCAAAAAATTTAATTGCTTGTATACCATACCGGTGCAGATAATCAGAATCACGGAAATAGAAAACTGCAGCACCACCAATACTTTTCGCAGCGAAACTGCACTGGTTCCTACATTCAGCTTACCTTTAAGCACCTGCACCGGCTGAAAACCGGACAAGAATAAAGCTGGATACGACCCCGCAACCAATCCTACTAAAACGGCCAAACCCAGAACCCCTAAACCAAAGAGCCAGGTGTTGTCAAAGGCTAAACTAAGCTCTTTGCCGGTTAATAAATTCATTAACGGCATAGCCAGCCGGGCCAGCAGGAGCGCTAACAAAATAGCCAGGAAAGTAAATAATAACGATTCACTTAAAAATTGCCAGATTAAGTTTCGCTTATAAGCCCCCAGTACCTTGCGCACCCCAATTTCCTTGGCTCGTAACGAGGACCGAGCCGTAGATAAATTCATGAAATTGATACAGGCAATAAGTAATATAAACAGTGCTATTGCTGAAAATAGCTACACATTGGTAATGTTACCGTTTTCTTCCAGCTCTGTATCCAGGTGCGAATACAGGTGAATATCGGCAAGCTTTTGCAAGTTTAACCTAGTCCAGGACGAAGGCTTCTTACCAGCCTTCGAATCAACTTGAATATGCTTATCCAGAAATGTTGGAAATTGTGCTTCTACTTTATCTACCGGATAATTTTGGGGAAAGAGCAGATACGTAGTAAAGTTATTACTTCCCCAATTGCTTTGCAGGTTATTGCGGCCATAAATATTGTCATCTTCCAGGGTTGAAAAAGACACCAGAAAATCTGGATGCAGGTGCGAATTAGCGGGGAATACCTTGAATACCCCGGTTACTTTCACTTGTATTTGCCCGTCTATTTTAAGTACCTGCCCAACCGGATCTTTATCACCAAAGTACTTCTGCACCACCTTGTCACTTACCAGCATGGCAAATGGCTCGTTCAATACGTTAGCCGGATTGCCCCGCAATACCGGTATAGTAAAAATATTCAGCAAACTGGGTTCAGCAAAATAAATATTTTCTTCATTAAAAGCTTTTTCCGGGTTAACCGATACTACTGAACTGAACTTCAGCATCCGGCCCACCTCTTCCAAATCTGAAAAGTAACTTTTAAGCAATGGCCCAAACGGAGGCGCTACATTCCCCAGTTGCAATCCAACAGATCCGTCCGGATTGATAAAATCCCGGGTAACCCGGTAGATGCGGTCAGCCTTGGCGTGATGCTTATCATAACTAAGCTCCTGCAAAATGTACAACACTATCAGCAGACAACTGGCCAGCCCTACTGAAAGACCAAACAGGTTGATAGCTGAAAAAACCTTATGGCGCAACAGATTGCGAACAGCGATTTTCAGGTAATTGTATAACATATCAGCTGATTATAAGATTGTAAATAAACTTTCGGGAAAATCAGAAGCAATGAAACAGGCTTTTACTGTTTCTTAAACGTACTACTCCATTCTTAAAGAACTTACCGGATTACTTTTGGCTACCCGGTAAGTTTGGGAAACTATGGTTACCAGCCCCAACAACAATAAGACTACAGAACTCAGGAGCACTGATCCAAATCCAAAAGGAACGCGATTAGGAATATTCTGTAGCCACAAATTATTAAGGACAAAACTTAAAGGAGCGCCAATTACTACCGATAAACTTAAAATCACTAAAAACTCTTTGGATAATAAGAAGGCGATACTATATTCCCGAGCACCTAATATTTTCCGGATGCCTACTTCTTTTGTTCTTCTTTCAGCGGTGTAGGTGGCCATACCCAGCATACCCAAACAGGCAATTACAACGGCCAGAAAAGCAAGCGATCCTAATATGGAAACTGCATCAAAAATGGCCTGATGCGATGCCGCTAGCTGCTCATCAAAAAACTCGTATTTAAAAGGGTGAACAGGATCAACGGCCGCCCATTTTTCCTCTAGTTTTGCCATTGTTCCGCTTACATTATTAGTAGCCAGCTTAACATTGGCATATTTATAAGTAGCAGCCTGGATTTGGATCAGCAAGGGCAATATCTTATCTGTATTTATTGGTAAATCGGCGCGAAAATTTTCTACCACCCCAATAATCTGTAAAGGATTGGTATTCTCTTTAGTTACTAAAACCTGCCCAATAGCCTCGGTTGGATTTTTATAACCCAGCTCTTTTACTGTGGCTCTGTTTACCAGAACAACCCGATTAGAAGCCTGATCTGATTTAGGAAGATTGCTTCCTGCTATAAGCTTTATATCCAGGTTATGAATAAAATTTTCGTCTGCATTAAGAGTCAGGAACGATTTCAGATCCTCATCTTTACTGCCTTGTTTTTTTAAACTGATACCAGGATTGGTACCGGTGGCCGGAATAATATTACTGGCTGAAATGGTGGATACACCCGGTACCGCACTAAACTCCTGTACTAGCTTCTGATAGTTGTTATTCTGTAGCTCAACGTTAACAATATTGCCGGATGAGAACTGGTAATCGAACTCCAGATAATGTTTAAACTGATTGTAAATAACAAGGGAGGTCGTGATAAATAGCAGGGAAATAATAAACTGAAAGACACTTAATACTTTCCGCATCCCCAACTTGCCGGGCAACATACTTTCAGCATTTTTGAGGACTTTAATCGGTAATAACTTAGATAAGTAAAAAGCTGGGAAAGCACCGGCAATTAACCCTATTAGTAAGGCGAAACCCACAAACAAAAGGTAAACAGAAACATTACCCTGCAATTCAAAATTAAGATATTTATTTACCCATAACCCTTTAAAAGCTGGCTTTATAAAAATGAGCAGCAGCCACGCCATTAAAAGGGCCAGTATGGCAGTAAGTACTGATTCGCTTAAAAATTGAAAAATTAAATGCTTTCTTTTAGCTCCATTTATTTTGCGTATGCCTATTTCTTTGGCCCGTGTTACTGCCCGGGCAATAGACAAAATAGTATAATTAAGGCAGGCCAGCAACATTATTATAAAAGCTAGTACGCCCAGGCAATAATAGGCTATGGCCGGTAACCGAAACAAAATATCGTTGTTTACCATGGTGCTACTAATTTCCGCCAGCCTTTGCTCTTTTAGTCTAAAATCCTTCAAACCCTCTAGGTGCATGTATTTTTTTGTTGCCAAATCATGCAGCGCAGCAGCCAGGTCGGCACGGGTACTTTTATTTTGTACTAGCACATAGGTCCAGCTACTAAAGTAATTTTCCCAGTTCTGACTCAGGTTAGGTACTTTGTTCTCGGCATATAGTGTTGGCAAAGAAGCCGCCGAAACCAGCACATCAAACTTTAGATGCGATTTATAACTTTTATCCGCTATTACACCCGTTATGGTATATAAACCCCATTTAACCGGTTCCGACTCATTTGTGGCCCCCTGCTGGCTTAATTGCCGATCTGTAAACTCAATCGTTTTACCAATCGGGTCTTCGTCGCGAAAAAGCTGCCTAGCCACTTTACTTGTAATAACCATGGTGTTAGGCGAAGTAAGTGCCGTTATTTTGTTTCCATTTTCCAGCTCAAAGTCAAATATTTTGAAAAACGCTGCATCTGCAAAAAAGCCTTTTATTTCTACTGCTTTGCGGTTATAAACAGCATCTCCACCCACTCCCGATACCAACCTGGTGGCTTCCACCACTATCGGATAGTTTGCCTTTAAAGCCGTGGCTACCGGAAAAGAGGAGGTAGCAGAAGGCTGGCTACTCACTGTTCTTAAAGAAAGAATGCGGTAAATCCGGTCTTGCTTTTTATGAAACTGGTCATAGCTTTTCTGATCTGCCAACATGAGCATAATTAGCATGCAAACCGACATGGCAACAGCCAACCCAAAAACATTAATAAAAGAAAACACCTTATATTTTAGGATATTCCGGATGCTGACTTTGAGATAGTTGAAAAACATAGATTTAATGCTTTTTTAGAAATTATTAGCGTGGTAGAAATTGTAACTTTATGATTTTATTCGCTGCGCAAAGAATTAACCGGATTTACTACAGCCGCTTTTACTGCCTGGTATCCAACCGTTAAAAAAGCCACTACTACAGCCACTAAACCGGCAGCCATAAAAGACCAGACTGGCATAGGAATGCGATAGGCAAAATCTTGCAGCCATTGCTGCATAGCATACCAGGCCAATGGAAAAGCAATTACCGTAGAGATTAAAACCAGTTTTAAGAAATCTTTCGAGAGTAAGGCTACAATAGCCGCTATATCAGCACCTAGAATTTTGCGGATGCCCACTTCTTTTTTCCGCCGTTCGGCGGCATAGGCGGCCAAGCCAAATAAACCCAGGCAGGCAACAAAAATGGCAACAATTGTAAAAGTCCAAAGCAGAGATTTTAACTTATCTTCCGCCCGGTACATCTGGTCAAAATTCTGGTCCAGAAAGTTATACTCCAACGGGTATTCCGGCGAAAATTTATTCCATACTTCGGCCACGCCGCTTACCGAATTACCAATACTCTGCCCTGTTATTTTTACAGCCACTTTCCAATAAGCTGAAGGATAAATTTGTAATATAGTAGGCTGTACTTTCTCGAATAAACTTTTGTAATGAAAGTCTTTTACTACCCCAATAATATTTCCTTTCTTCAAAGAATCTCCATCAGAACTCCAGGCATCCCAAGCCAGGGGTTTACCCAGGGCCTGTTCCGGGGTATTAAAACCAAGTTCTTTTACTGCAGTTTCATTAATAATAAAAGCATGATCCTGATCAGTTTTTAATTCTTTAGAAAAATCCCGTCCCGAGATTACCTGTATCCCTAAAGTTCTGATGTAGTCATGGTCTACCATTAACTGGGTTACCCCAAAGTTTTTTAGCTCTCCATTTTGCGGCACAAAAATATTGTCGCCGGCCGTAAGGTCGCCGGGAAAGCCGTAACCAATAGAAACTGAGCTCACACCAGGTATTCGTTTTAACTCTGTTTTAAAAGCTTCAAAATTCTTTACCATATTATCTCCCCGCATAGGGAAGAACATGATTTGGTTCTGGTTAAATCCAAGATCCTTCTCGTGCAAGTAAGTCACTTGCCGGTAAACCACCAAAGCACTGATAATAAGCAACACGGATAAGACAAACTGTACCACCACTAAGCTATGCCGCAACCAAAGATTTTTACTAACGCCATCGTCTGCAATTACAAACCTGCCTTTTAAGACTTTAACCGGCTTAAAACCTGATAAAATTATAGCTGGATAAATACCCGCTAAAACACCCACCAATGTACTTAACAGCATTAAAAACAGCGCGATAATAGGGGTTGACAGTATTGGAAAATTTATTTGCTTGTCTGTAAACTGGTTTAGCCAAGGCAGGGCCAGGTAGGTTAGCCCGACAGCTATTATGGTACTGATAAAAGTAAGCAGTATGGTTTCGGCTAAGAACTGCAGAATAAGTTGCTTCCGATTAGCGCCAATTGTTTTCCGAACGCCAACTTCTTTTGCTCTTTGTAATGATTTAGCAGTAGCCAAATTCACAAAATTAAAACATGCAATCAGTAGGATAGACAGTGCAATAATGGACAAGGCTTTTACATAAGTGATGTTGCCCCGTATAGCTATATCATATTTAAAGTTGGAAGAATGCAAATGGATATTCTGCAAGGGTTGGAAATATGGTACCAGATCAAATTTTTCGTCTTTATCAAATGCCTGACCTCGCATCAAAACTAATTGCTGAAATTTAGCTTGTAAAGGCTGTACATTCGTGCTTTCTTTAAGTTTGGTATAGGTATAAAATTGTTGCCAGCGCCAGCTTTGCATCCGCTCTTTTGATATTTCCTTTTCCAATACCGCCAAAGGAAGCAGATAGCTAGTCTGCAAATGAAATTTAGGGTTGTTCCGGTACACTCCTTTTACCTGATAAGCCTCTTTATTGATAGCAATTGTTTTACCAACCGGGTTGATAGTACCAAACAACTTACCGGATAGTGTTGTCGAAATAAGAATGGATTTAGAATCTGTTAAGGCCTGATCACCATTCCCATACTTGAAGGTTAGTGGAAAAATATCTAAAAAACTTTGCTCTGCTAAAACGCCGCCTTCTTCGTAAAGCTTTATATTGCCGGCCTCTAAAAGTTCTTTCGTATTTATGTTGTAGAGTCTGGCAGTGGTAGCTATTTCCGGAAATTCTTGCCGGAGCGTTGGGGCAAAAACAGGTGGCACCATAGCCATATTATTTTCGCCTCCCAGTTCCCCTTGGCTCTTATTATAAATTCTATAAATCAATTCTCCCTCCGGTATCTCCTGATCAAACTGCTTTTCATCCCACACAAATAAGCTAATAAGTAAGCAGGTCGTCAGACCAATGGCTAATCCGGCAATATTGATAAAGGAAAAACCCTTGTGCCGCGATAAAATCCGAATAGCAATCTTCAGGTAGTTGTACAACATTCTATTAATATTTAGCTGGGCCTAAGGGTCTTTTACATTTTATAAGAAATTTAAATGCCAATTACCTAACAAGCTGAATATCAGTAGTGTATTTACGAAGTATTATATGTTTGATCCTAAACTGTTCGTTTTTATTACAATAACGTGTCCGCTTGTGCAACAATTAGTTTAAAGTATTATTATAACCCGTTCACTTACATCCAAGAAGTTTTATGAAGTAGAATATAGACTACAGGCTTGTTTTCAGGAGTTGCTTATATTTTTAAAAACCTGCAGCAGGATTGAAATAATTTAAAAGAATTTTCTTTAATTAGAAGATTACTTTAACCGCATAAAGCAGCGTCCGGGTATTCATGAAAGTTTTTAATTCTTTGCTGAAGTTTTGTT
This sequence comes from Adhaeribacter aquaticus DSM 16391, assembly GCF_000473365.1. GTDB lineage: Bacteria > Bacteroidota > Bacteroidia > Cytophagales > Hymenobacteraceae > Adhaeribacter > Adhaeribacter aquaticus. The sequence continues at coordinate 2,815,537 of NZ_KI421517.1, read as the reverse complement.
GGGCAGCCAGTTTGGCTGCATTATTTGCCTGCTCCCAGTCTGCCTCTGAAAGCAAACAAAATACAGAAATATACAATGCAGAAAAAGCACGGATACAAGCCTTATATAATCCGGCAAAAGCTACAAAGCAGCGCCACCAGTTAGATTCGCTATTTCGTGTCTTACAAAAAAAGAGAGGGTTTAACGGTACTGTTTTAATTACCCAGTTTAATAAAATAATATACAAAGGCGCTTTTGGCTACGCCGATTTCACCAAGAAAGACACCCTAACCACCCAAAATTCATTTCAGTTAGCCTCCGTATCCAAACAGTTTACGGCCATGGCCATTATGATGCTGCAGGAAGAAGGGAAATTGAATTACGAAGATTCTGTACAACGCTTTTTCCCTGATTTCCCTTACCACGGCATTACTATCCGGCACTTATTAACGCACCGATCCGGATTACCAAACTATACCTATTTTACTGATAAGCACTGGCCGGACCGACGGGTATTTATAACCAACGAAGAAGTAATTCAGTTGCTAACGCGACATAAACCTCAGCCCTACTACAAGCCTAATACTAAATTTGATTATAGCAATACGGGCTATTGTTTGTTAGCCGCCATAGTAACCAAAGCCGCTGAAATGCCTTTTGAAAATTTTATGCAGGAAAGAATTTTTAACCCGCTGGGCATGAAAAACACCTGGGTACTTTCAAAAAATAGCGAAAGCAAATTTGTTCCGGTGGGGCATACCGCCCGTAGAAAAAAACGAGAAGTGGATTACCTGGATGGCGTACAAGGCGATAAAGGCATTTACTCTACTGTAGAGGATTTATATAAATGGGACCAGGCACTTTACTCAGAAAAACTAGTAAAACAATCAACCCTTATCGAAGCGTTTACAGGAACTAACAAAGCTACCCAAAAACAGGACTACGGCTTTGGATGGCGCTTAAAGAAGCTCTTTAATGGAGAACCTATTGAGTATCACGGCGGACTTTGGCACGGGTTTAACAACTATTTAATGCGTAACCGCAAAGACCATAGTTCTATCATTGTTTTAAGCAATGTGCCCAATGGAAGTTTAATGTATCTGGAAAGCGTGCAGCAAATTTTATACCCTTCGCCAGACTTGATCTCTTCTAAAAAAGATAAACCAAAATCTAAATCTTAAATCGACAGGAAGTCCCATAACCATTGGGTTAGTTATTTCCTCCGCCCGTAAAGTCTGCCGCAATAGCCTTTAAATTTAGTACTTTACCATTTACTGAAGCTGAAGCAGATACTTACTTGTAAAAGCTACCAGACTAAGCAAATTTACTCTGTCCTGATAGCTTTTACCGGATTGGCCATTGCGGCCCTAATGGCCTGAAAACTTACCGTAAGTAGGGCAATTACTAAAGTAGCCACACCTGCAAAACCAAAAATCCACCAGTTTATTTCCGTCCGGAAAGCATAGTCCTGCAGCCACCGGTACATAAAATACCAGCCCAAAGGCCAGGCAATAATATTGGCCAGCAATACTAATTTTAAAAAGTCCTTGGATAGCATGGCAACTATACCCGGAACAGATGCTCCTAATACTTTCCGTATACCTATCTCTTTAGTGCGTTGCTCGGCCGTGAATAAAGCCAAGCCAAACAAGCCTAAGCAGGATATTATAATAGCAAAGGCTGCGAAATAATTAGCCAGTTTGCTAATAACTGTTTCTCCCTGATAAATTTTATTAAAATCCTGGTCTAAAAAGTTAGCAATAAAGGGGAAATTGGGATTATACTTTATAGTTAATTTTTCGAAACTACTTAGGGCATCGGCGGTTTGTCCGGGCTTCGTACGCACGAACACATATCTGGCTGCTTCGGGCTCATAAAATATAATGAGAGGCTGCGTATTCATATGCACCGAGGTAATATCAAAGTTTCTTACAACACCAATAATGTTATAAACATCGCCCCATACGCTTACACTTTCACCAATTGGGTTTTTTATACCTATAATGCGTGCTGCCTCTTCATTTATTACTATCTTGGTAGAATCGGCCCCAAATTCCTCTGAGAAGAACCGACCTTCTTTCAATTTAATATCCATCGTTTTCAGGAAATCCGCATCACTCCGGATATAACTGAACAAGATATTGGTACTGGGATCTTTGCCTTTCCACTCTACGCCGCCGCCATTCTGACTTACCATTATCGGGGATTGGCTTGAGACACTTACTGACAGAATGCCCGGGGCCATCTCCAATTCATGTTTATAAGCTTTGTAATGTTTAATCAGGTCACCTTCTACGGCCACGTAAGCTACATTTTCGCGGTTTAGCCCAATGTTTTTGTTCCGAATGAATTCTACTTGTCTGAAGACGACCAGGGTACTAATAATAAGAATAGCCGATAATACAAATTGAAACACCACCAGGCTTTTCCGGAATAGGGCCACCTTAGAGCTAAATTTTAAAGTACCTTTTAAAACTGTTACGGGCTTAAAAGAAGATAAAAACAAGGCCGGGTAACTACCTGCTAATACCCCGGTTAAAAGCGCAATCCCCACTACAGAAAGTAAAAAAACAGGATCAACTAAACTTAGATTAATATTTTTACTGGTTAGCCCGTTAAAAGTGGGTAAAAATAGCAGGGTGAGTCCTAAAGATATCAGAATAGCAAAAAACGCTATCAAAACGGATTCCCCGATAAATTGCCCAACCAATACCGAACGCACGGCCCCAATAACCTTGCGCACACCTACTTCTTTAGCCCGTTTAGCCGAACGAGCAGTAGACAGATTCATGAAATTGATACAGGCAATAATTAAAATAAAAATAGCTACTACTGAAAATAACCGCACATACCCAATACGACCACCAGCCTGTCGTCCGGCTCTGAATTCATTATACAGGTACATATCTTCCATGCCCTGCAGGAAAATATCAATATCGGCATCAGGGTTATGTTTCCGGATGAATTTCTCGATTTTAGCATCCACCGCCTTTTTATTGGCGTCGCGCCGGAGCATGACATACGTACGCGGGCCATTATTTTTCCAGTTATTCAGCCACTCATGGCCAGGCTGTTTAATAAGGTCGGCGGCCGGCATTACAAAAGAAAATTCTAGCGATGAGTTTTGCGGCACGTCTTTTACTACCCCACTAACCTTATAGCTATCCTTATTGTCAACTTTAAAAAGTTTACCAAATGCACTGCTGTTACCAAAATATTTTTTGGCTAAGGTTTCGGTTATAATAACAGAATAGGGTTCTGTTAAAGCCGTTTTAGGATTTCCAGTTATGAATTCAAAAGAAAACATCTGAAAAAAATCCGGAGTTGTGTATAAACCCGTTTCTTTAAATGTTTTACCCTGGTAAGTAAAAGGTCCTGCCCCCGGAATTATGGTTACAGCATGCGTTATCTCAGGAAAATCTTTTTTCAATGCTTCTGCCAAAGGCGCCGGAGTCGCCGCCATGGTTAAATCTTCACCCCCTGGATAATGCTGTTCTTCAATAACCCGGTATAAATTATTTAGGTTGCTATGGAATTGGTCATAACTTAATTCGTCTTTTACCCATAGCATAATAAGAATGCTGCACGTCATGCCAAGGGCCAAACCAAAAATATTTATAAAAGAAAAAGCCTTATACCGCAGCAGATTTCGGATAGCTATTTTGAAATAATTATAAAACATAGAAACTTTAATTTGATGGTTATCCTACCAAAGCAATTGCTTGGTTTATGACTAAGCTTTTAATCAATTGGAAAACAAAGATGCTCAAATGGTAAAATACCGGCAGGTGGCACTTTACTCGTTCCGCAACGTTTTTACCGGATTAGCTACCGCGGCTTTAATAGCCTGGTAACTTACCGTAACAAGAGCTATTAAAATGGCTAAAGCTCCTGCCAGTATAAATACCCACCAGCTAATGGAAGTGCGATACTCAAAGTCCTGTAACCATTTATTCATGGCGTACCAGGCCAATGGCCAGGCAATGATATTGGCTAATAAAACCAGTTTTAGAAAGTCGCGGGAAAGCAAGGATACCAGGTTAGGCAGGGACGCTCCCAACACTTTCCGAATTCCAATTTCCTTGGTTCTTTGCTCGGCGGTAAAAGTAGCCAAACCAAACAAGCCTAAGCAAGCCACGAAGATCGTTAAGCCGGCAAATATGCTTAAAATGTAACCGATCTTCTTTTCCTTTTGGTAGGTTTGCATAAAACGTTCATCTAAAAACGTATACACCAACGGCGTGTCTTTAGAAAAACTGGTCCATTCTCCTTTAAGAGCAGTTAGCAAACCGGCTATATCCTTTGTTTTTGCTTTCACCACAATGGATCCACCATTATCGCCTAGCATTAACAAGAGTGGCCCAATACGCTGGTGTAAGGATTTGAAATGAAAATCTTTGACAACGCCAATCACCTTGTAAACGGCTTTATCGCCTTTGTTATTAATAAAACAAGAAACTTCCCGCCCTAATATATTATTGTTCCAACCAAAAGCCCGTACAGCAGCTTCATTGATTATTAATCCCAGTGAATCGGAAGCAAAATCTTTCGAAAAATTACGGCCAGTCACTAACTGGATTCCCAAAGTAGGCAGGTAATTGTAATCCACTCGGAATTGGTTTGTATTCACTGATTTTGAAGCATCATTATCGGCCAAAACTACGGAGTTGTTGGAGTTTGTAGGTCCGGCAGGCAGGTAGGAAGAAATACTGGCATTTAAAACCCGGGGGTCGGCAAGCAGTTTCTGCCGCAATACTTCTTCCTGGCTGCCCAATAAATAAGAATCATGTACAACCAACACCTGTTCCTTATCATAACCCACCTTCTTGTTTTGGATATAGGTTAGCTGCTGGTAAACGACCGTAACACTTACAATAAGCGCAATAGAAATAAAAAACTGAAAAACCACCAGTCCGCTGCGCAAATTCAGGCTTTCTTTGCCTTTAGTTATTGTGCCTTTTAACACAGCCACCGGGCGAAACGAAGACAGATAAAAAGCCGGGTAACAACCTGCCAATATGCCTACTACCAACCCAAACATCAGTAATCCGGGTACCAGCCATATATTATTCGCCAATTGTAAGGTTAAGGCTTTTCCGGCCAGTTCGTTAAAAACAGGTAAAACTAAATACACCAAGGAAATGGCTAATAGCAAAGCCAAAACTGTAAGCAGAACAGATTCCAACAAGAACTGCTGTACTAAATCCCGCTTAACCGACCCAAGCACCTTTCGGATGCCTACCTCCCGGGCCCGTTTGGAGGCTCCAGCCGTAGACAGGTTCATGAAATTTATACCCGCTATCAGCAGCATAAAGATGGCAATGGCGCCAAAAATATACACATACCGGATATCGCCATTCGCCTGCAGGTCATTGGTATAATCCGAATGCAGGTGAATATCTTTTAACGGTTGTAAATAAAGCCCAACCTCGTTGCCTTGCTTTCGGTGTTCGGCCAGGCTTAAACCCATAGATTTTTTAATCTCCGGGCCCATATACTTTTCTACTACGTCTGGTAATTTTGCTTCCAGCTCTTTGTAATTATACCCGGGCGGTAATACCAAATACGTAACAAAATTATTACTCAACCAGGTAGGTTCTTTAGCCGGTGCATAACTAGCCATAGAAACAAAAATGTCGTAATGAAAGTGTGAATTACTTGGAACTTCGTCGATTAAAGCCGTTACTTTATAACTGGTATTTTCACTTTTGTTTTGCAGCACTTTACCAATAGGGTTTTCTTTCCCAAAAAACCGATGGGCTGCCTCTTTTGAAATAACAACGGTATTAGGTTCCGTTAAAGCGGTTTTAGCATTTCCCTGAATAATGGGAATAGTAAAAACCTGAAAAAAATTAGCATCTACATAAGCAATGGCTTCTTCTTTAAAGGTCCTGTTTTCATAGGAAAAAATAACTCCTCCCATTTGCCGTAAACGGGTTGCTTCCTGCACTTCCGAGTAATCAGCTAACAGGGTTTGGGCTGCCGGCGCCGCTGAAGTAGGAAAGCTTAAAAGGTTGCCATTTAGTACCGCCTTAAAGGTAAGGCGCACCATCCGGTCAGCTTTTTTATTATACCGGTCGTAGCTTAGTTCGTCGGCTATAAATAACATAATAACCATGCAGGTAGCCATGCCAATAGCCAAACCAAAAATATTGATTGCTGAGAAAGCTTTATTTCGCCAAAGATTCCGACAGGCAATTTTAAAGTAATTCTTTAGCATAACTTTTTATTTTTCTAAAGTCATCTTAATATTTCCCAAACCCGCACTAACTGTTATGTCTACATTTTGGGCTGATTTGCCGTAGGCGTCATTCACATAGTAGCCGTTTTGTTTGCGCAACCCCTTATTATCAATGCCACCTAATCCTGATACCCGAACCCGAACACCCGAACTGCGAGGCAATACCAACGTTAAGTCACCGATGCCACCAGAAATATCAGCATCCAAATCTCTGGTGCGGGCGCCACCAAGGTTTAGGGTTAAAGCACCCACCCCGGCACTCACTTTTAAACTAGCAACCGAAGTATTAGCTAAATTCACATTAAAGTCCCCCGCGCCTGCTTCCATATCTACCCGGTTTATTTTAGCCCCATGCATATCTACTTTTCCTTCGCCGGCCCCCATGCGGAGTTTTAAACTAGTTTCTAAAGCTTGGGGTATTTTAATAGTATACTTGTTATGCTCCCGCTCACCCATATTGGTATTCTTTTCTTCGGGTTGCCGAATAATCAGGTGGTCCCGGTTAGCTTCTTTAGTAGCTTTTACCAAGGGCTTCCAGTTACTTCGGGAATAAGCAAAATTTAAATCTGCATTGGGTAAAGGATGAGTGGTTAGCGTAAGGGTTCCGGCATTTAACTGCACTTCCGCCAGTAAAGCTTTCGCCCTTTTCAAATCGACACTTTGGGTTGTTTTTTGTTGGCCATGTACTAATGGAGACGAAGTAAGAGCTATTACAAAAAGAAGAAAAAATTTGCTGAAGACGTGCATACTGTTTATTTAAAGGCTTTATACTAACTAATGAAACTAGTCTACTCACTCCGGAGGGCATTTACCGGGTTAGAAATAGCGGCTTTTATGGCATGAAAACTTACCGTAAAAAGTGCAATAAGCAAGGCTATAAAAGCCGATAATCCAAATATCCACCAGGAGATGGCCGTCCGGTACTCAAAGCCCTGCAACCATTGGTTCATTCCGTACCAGGCAAGCGGCCAGGCAATAACATTGGCCAGTAATACTAATTTCAGAAAGTCTTTGGAGAGCATAGCCACTATACCACCTACCGAGGCTCCTAAAACTTTACGGATGCCAATTTCCTTCGTGCGTTGTTCGGTCGTAAAAGAAGCTAACCCAAATAAGCCTAAACAGGCAATAAAAATAGCTAAGGCCGTAAACACACTAAATATTTTACCTAACCGCATTTCGGTCTGATACAGGTTATTCAGGTTTTCATCCACAAAGGAATATTCAAAAGGATGCCTGTCATCAAATTCATTCCATTTTTGCTGCAGAGCACTTAACGTCTGCGCCACCTGGTCCGGACTGATGCGCAATACCAAATACCCTACGTTATTGCGGGCAATGGCAAAAATAGCCGGTTCTACTTTAGCGTGTAAGGTTTGAAAATTAAAATCTTTTACTACCCCTACCACTTTAAAATCAAGACCATTGTCATTATATTCCAGGTGCTTCTCTAAAGCTTCTTTGGTAGATGTCCAGCCAAAAGCTTTTACCATAGCCTCATTAATTAGAACCGCCTGCGTACTATCTTTAGGAAATTTAGTGTCAAATGCCCGTCCATCGGCCAGTTGGATGTCCATGGTGGAGAAGTAATCGAAATCTGTTTCGAATACAAACCCAACGGCATTGTTACCGGGATTTTGGGCCAGGTTAATAATTGTGCGCCACCAGCCCCGATTGCCCGGCATTGTATTGGCTACTGTACCCGCCACCACCCCGGGCAAACGCAGAAATTCATTTTTAATGGTATTGGCTTTAGCTACACCAAATTGCCCATTAAGCGGAATGGAAATGAGCTGTTCTTTCGTAAACCCTAACCGCTTATTCTGGATGTATTCCATCTGGTTGTAAACCACCGCTGTTCCAACAATTAAACCAATTGAAATAGCAAATTGAAGCACCACCAGCCCTTTGCGCAAAACAACCCCTTTAGTAGTGGTACTTAACTGGCCTTTAAGTACCTGAATGGGCTTGAAAGCCGACAAGAAAAAGGCCGGGTATAAACCTGCTGCCAAACCCACCACTACGGTTAGCATTGATAGCCCAACTACTACCGGACCATTTTTAAGTAGCTGCCCCGGAATTACCTTCCCGGAAAGTTCGTTAAAAGCCGGCAATGAAAAATACACCAGGCCAATGGCAATTACCAGACTTACCACCCCTAATAAAATCGACTCGCTCAGAAATTGCCCAATTAACTGCTGGCGCGTAGCTCCAATAACTTTTCGTACCCCAACCTCTTTAGACCGATTCTGCGACCGGGCAGTAGCCAGATTCATGAAATTGATACAGGCCAGCAGAATAATAAATAAAGCTAAAACCGAAAAAAGATAAATGTATTTAAGATCGCCGGGCGGCGAAATCTGAGAACTGATATCATTATCTAAATGCACATTTAGTAAAGGTTGTACATGCAGGGAAGGCGGTGGCGGAGAACCAGCCGGTACGGGCATATATTTTTTTACAAATGCCGGTAGTTTGGATTCAAACTTTTCTGGATTAAAATGGTCATCAACCAACATATATGAGTGAAAGCCAAAGGCCCACCAGTTATTGCGGTTATTCTTCAATAAATCAAAAGGAATTAAATAATTTGGACGGATGTGCGAATTCTCCGGAATGGCAGCTAAAACTCCCGTTACTTTTACCTGGTATATACTATCCAGCTCTATCTCCAGAACTTTACCTATTGGATTAGCATTACCAAAATATTGTTTGGCTAACTCCTGACTTAATACAATGGAATGAGGTTCTACAAGTGCAGTTCTGGGATTGCCAACGGTTAATGGAAACGTAAACACCCGGAAAACAGTGGAGTCTACAAAAAAGCCCTGGTCTGCGTACATTCCCGTGCTTTCTTTTCGGATTAGATTACGGGTATTGTTACTAAACCTGACAACTGCTTTTATTTCCGGAAAATTACGTTTCAGTTCCGGCGCTATGGGCGGTGAGGTTACAGCAGCTTTGTCAATACGGCCATTCTCCATTATTTCAATAGTTAGCCGGTAAATATTAGCTGCCTGCCGGTGGTTTTTATCAAAATTTAACTCATCCTGCACAAACAACATTATAAGGGTACAGCAAGCTATACCTACGGCCAAACCAACCAGGTTTATTAGGGTATAGCCTTTGTGCCTTACTAAATTTCTAACTGCTATTTTGAAGTAATTTTTTAACATAACCATTGGGGTGTATCAGGAACTTCAGAATATAATCGTGAGACTTCAGGTTGATATAAAATAATTCATTATTCAGCCCGAAGGCCATCTACCGGTTTCATAAAAGCTGCCCGAACTGACTGGTAACTAATGGTTAGGATAGCAATAACCACGGCCAGTATACCCGCTATTAAAAAAACATCCAGGTTTATAGTAATTCGGTATTCATAATCTTCTAACCATTTTTGCATCAGGTACCATGCTACCGGCGCTGCAATTACCAAAGCGATAAGCACCAACTTTAAGAAATTCTGGGTAAGCAACCGGAAAATGCTATAACCTGAGGCTCCTAAAACTAACCGGATGCTGATTTCTTTGCTGCGTTGCTCTACCATAAAAGCCGATAAGGCAAATAAACCTAAGCAAGCCACAATAACGGCCAGGATGGCGAAGCTGCTAAAGATGCGGCCCATGCGTTGTACATCGGCGTACATGTTGGCGTAACTCTGATCCAGGAATGTATACCGGATAGCCTGATCGGGCGCAAAGCTTTTCCAGACCGAACTCACCGATTGCACAAATTCCGGCATATCTGCACTTTTCACTTTTACCGCTACCACCGATGGACTATGGCCCAAATCCATTATCATCGGCCGGATATTTTCTTTCAAGGATTCAAAGTGAAAGTCTTCTACTACTCCCACGATGGTCCAATGCTCCCAGGAGTTGGAAATGCGCGCGCCAATCGGATTTTTTAATCCCATTTCTTTTACCAGCGCCTGATTAACAATGGCGGCTCCGGAATCAGTGGCCATTTCCTGAGAAAAATCCCTACCGGCCACTATTTTCATGCCGAGGGTTTTAATATAATCGTGGTCGATGCGCCACATTTGCCCGTAAGTGGCGCTTTCTTCTTTGTGCTTACCTTCTTTCCAGAAACCATTGCCATTCCGCTTCATGCCTTTTATAGGCAGATAATCACTTATGCTTACACTTTTTACCTCCGGCAACCGCAACAGCTCCGTTTTAAATGTTTTTACTTTATCGCCCAGCGTATGCGTACCCTGAATCAGCAGCACCTGGTCTTTCTCAAAACCTATTTTTTTATTCAGAATAAAATTCATTTGTCGGTATATAATAAAAGTACCGACAATAAGAATAATGGAAGCAGTAAACTGAAAAACCACTAAGGCGCTGCGGGTACCTGCACTTTTGCTGCCCCGGCTCACATTGCCTTTCAGTACATTTATGGGTTTAAAGGAAGATAGATAGAACGAAGGGTATAATCCAGCCAGAAAACCAATAACCAAAGCGGCAGATGCCATTGTGGGCAGTAACCACCATTCGCGCCATGGAAAAACCAACGATTTAGCTGCCAGCGTATTAAAGAATGGCAATAGCAGCCAGGCCAATAACAGTCCTACAGCAAAGGAAATAGCACTATATAGGATAGATTCTGCTAAAAATTGCTGAACAAGATTACTGCGGTATGTACCTAAAACTTTGCGTAAGCCTACTTCCTTGGCCCGATTAGCAGATTTGGCGGTGGATAGGTTTATAAAATTGATACCGGCAATAATCAGGATAAAAGCAGCTATAGCACCAAACAACCAAACAAAACGAATATCACTCTGATGATTGGAACCATATTCCATAATATCAGCGGAGTTTAAATGGATATCCGTGATAGGTTGTAAAACAATTTTTCCTTGTTTCGCTACATCTTTAACGTCTACATTACCCGCTTCTATCAAGCTTGGGATTACATATTTTTCTATAATCAGGGGAAATTTTTTCTCTAATGCCGCCGCATCTGCACCGGGACGCAGCATAATATAAGTGGCGTAGTTACTAGCCATCCAGGTTCCTTGTTCGCCGGGCCAAAACTCTACTCCGGTGAGCGTAAGTAAAAAATCAAAATCTAAATGAGAAGTAGACGGAAAATCTTCCATCACGCCGCCTATCTTATAAGGCTTTTTCTCATTGTTATTCAGGATTAAAGTTTTGCCAACTGGGTTCTCATTCGGAAAATATTTGTCAGCTTTGGTTTTAGAAATAACAATGGTATTGGGTTCTGCTAAAGCTTTCTTGGGATCGCCATAAACCATGGGAACCTGAAGAATATCGAGCATTCCCTGGTCGGCATACGTAATTTTTTCTTCGTAAAAATTCTCCCTTTTATCGCCTCTTCTTACTTCGGCACTGCCCGCTCCAAATAATTCATTAGGGTTAAATCTGCCTACCTGTTCAATTTCGGGATAATCATTCTTTAAGGCCTTGGCCATGGGTGCCGGGAACGAAATCCCTTTCGTAATTTTTCCGCTTTTATTCGCTTCACTAATTACCCGGTATAGTCGGTTTTTATTCGGATAATGCTGGTCGTAGCTCAACTCGTCCTGGATAAACAAAGAGATTAACAAACAAGCGGCAATGCCTAAGGAAAAGCCTCCTATTTTTATAGAAGAATACAGCTTTTGCTTCAACAATATTCTCCAGGCGATTTTGAAGTAGTTTCTTACCATTTTCAGATTGTAATCCATGACTTACTGCCACAGCGTTATGTAAACAAGTCTTGACTAATCCAGCATAGCTGCATTATCTACTTTCTCTCCCTCTGTTCCTGAAGAATAGATTCTTCATTAGAAGAATAGATTCTTCATTATAGGTTAAACCGTAAATTGCTCGCGCACATTCTCCATTACCACTTCGCCATCTAACAGCCGGATTACGCGGTGCGCATAACGGGCATCATGTTCCGAGTGAGTTACCATGATTACTGTAGTGCCCGCTTCATTCAGTTCAGTTAATAATTCCATCACCTCATTTCCATTAGCTGAGTCGAGGTTACCGGTAGGCTCATCCGCCAGAATTAATTTAGGATTATTGATAACAGCGCGGGCCACAGCAACCCGCTGCTGCTGACCGCCCGATAATTGTTGCGGGAAGTGGTTGCGCCGGTGCATGATCTGCATCTTTTCCAGCACTTTCTCCACTTTTTCTTTGCGTTCAGAAGCTCCCACACCTAAATAAATTAAAGGCAGCTCCACGTTTTCAAAAACCGTTAATTCATCTATCAGGTTAAAACTCTGAAACACAAACCCGATATTGCGTTTGCGTAAATCTGCCCGGTTACGCTCATTAAACTTAGCTATTTCGGTACCTAAAAATTTAAAACTACCACCGTCCGGTTCGTCTAATAAGCCCAAAATATTTAAAAGCGTTGATTTGCCACAACCCGACGGGCCCATAATGGCAACAAACTCTCCTTCATTTACTTCCAGCGAAACCTTGTTCAACGCTTTGGTTTCTACTTCTTCGGTGCGATATACTTTTTCCAGATTCTCAATCTTAATCATGTTATTAGTGATTAATTGTTAATTATTTGCGGTTAAGGACTAACCATGTATGTCGTAGTTTCTAATTATTTCTAATATTTATTAGTATTGCTGCGTTTCCCCTTCTCTTTCCAGCCGGAGAACATTTTATCTCTAATCTTAAAGCAGCAAACTATAACTTTTCCCTAAATTAAAAAGGGCGGGGATAGTTAGTTACCAGCTACTCCTTGGTATCCTTAATTACCAGCTCGCCCATGTCCTCATAGTTTTCGTAGCTGGAGGTTACTACTTTATCGCCGGGTTGTAAGCCTTCCAGCACTTCATAATATTCCGGGTTCTGGCTACCCAACCGAATATCGATTCTAGTGGCCTTATTTCCACTTTCATCTAGTTTGAAAATCCAGTTTCCACCTGTTTTCTGATAAAACCCGCCTTTGGGCACCATTACTGCTTGTTTCTCAGCGCTTAAAGCTAACCGAACCTGTAAGGTCTGGCCCCGGCGAATTCCCTGTGGAACTTCTTTGGTAAATTCCATATCTACCTGAAACTGCCCATTAGCCACTTGGGTAAATATCTTTTTTACACTTAACTCATAAGTTTTTCCATCAAAAGTAAAATCACCTTTTTGGCCGGCAAAAATACGGGAAATGTAATGTTGGTCGATGTTGGCACGTACTTTAAATCCATTAAGTACATCTATCTGGCCAATTCGCTGCCCACGGGTTTTTGATTCGCCAATTTCAGCATTCAAAGAAGTGATCTGGCCAGAAACAGGTGCCTTAATAGTAAGGTCATCCATCTTCTTGCGCATCAGGGCCAGGTTACTTTTCATACGCCCCACTGATTCCTGCATTTGCTGTATTTGCTGATGCAAAGAAATAGAGTCCTGGCGAAGCGTTTGCTTTGTTAGCAGGAGCTTTCTTTTCTGATAATCGTAATTGTTCTTGCTCTGGAAATACTCTTGTTTGGGAATAACTTTATCTTCGTAAAGCTTTTGGTTCATATCAAAAACCCGTTTTGCTTCGGTTAAATTAAATTCAATATCGGCTAATTGATTTAACTGCTGAATGCGGTTCTGTTGCATTAAATTACGCGTGTGCTGCAGGTTATTAATTAAATCAAAAACAGCTGTTTCACGGTTTACCATTTCCAGTTGCAGGTCTGTGTTAGACAGTTGAATAATAGGCTGACCTGCAGCTAAAGTAGTGCCGTCTTCCACCAATATAGTTTGCACGGTTCCACCTTCTGTAGCATCCAGGTAAATGGTTTTTATAGGCATTACCACCCCATCTATGGGAATAAATTCCTGGAAATTGCCTTTCGTTACTTCACTTATAGTTATGCGCTGGTTATCTACATTGAGTTTGGCTTTGCCACTAGTAGAGAAAAAGCTGGCCAACACCAACAAGACCAAAATGGCGGTACCGGATAGCATCACGATCCTTTTTGGTGTCCACTTTTTCTTCTTTATAATTACGTCCATGATGGTAAGCTAATTGACTAATATTTTGGTAATAACCTAGTAATAACAACAATGCCAAAAATATAAACCATTGAAATAAAGCTAATTATACAGAAAATCACCTAACCTCACTACCAAGACGTCCGGTTATGATACAAGCGTTGTTCGCTTCTGAAACAACAATATACCTGTTTAACGCAAGTACTCTTTTATAAGCTCTAGTAATCAACTGCTTAAAAATATAGCACACTTTGTGCCGCAATAGCTATAGTGCTAAATATTGTATTAATTTTGATATATTGTATTTAATTTTATTGCCAGTTAATAATTTTTGTCATGAATACAAAAAATGCTAGGGTATTAGTAGTAGACGATGAAAGCGATGTGCTTTTTGCAGTAAAAATGCTTCTAAAAACCGAACTAAAAGAAGTGGTAACCGAGAAAAATCCGGAAAACCTGATGTCTTTGCTAAACAAGCAAACTTTTGATGTCATTTTTCTGGACATGAACTACAAAAGTGCCCTTAATACCGGAAACGAGGGCTTTTACTGGCTCAGCCGCATTTTAGAAAAAGACAAAAATGCAACTGTAATCATGATTACAGCCTACGGCGATATAAGTACAGCTGTACGTTCGTTAAAAGAAGGGGCTACTGATTTTATTGTAAAGCCCTGGCACAACGAAAAACTTCTGGAGGCCCTGGAAACTGCCTTACAAAACAAAACCGCTAAAAGTGCACCGGGCGGGCGGGGTAATGCTGCCAAAAAAGCCGGTTCTTTTGATTTTGATATGCTGGGTGACTCGGAAGCCATGCAGGAGGTATTTCATAAAATAGAGAAAATTGCCCCTACCGAAGCTAATATTTTAATATTAGGTGAAAACGGTACCGGAAAAGAATTAGTAGCCAAAGCCCTGCATCAAAAATCCTTTCGGTCAGCTAAACCTTTTATCACGGCTGATCTGGCTGCCATGAGTGAAGGCATTTTTGAAAGTGAGCTTTTTGGGCATAAAAAAGGATCATTTACCGATGCAAAAGAAGACCGCATTGGGCGGTTTGAAGCGGCTTCGGGCGGAACCTTATTTTTAGATGAAATTGGTAATATTTCCTTACCACAACAGGCAAAATTATTAACAGCCCTACAAAACCGGGAAGTTATACCCTTGGGAAGTAACATGCCTGTACCTATTAATATTCGGTTGGTTTCGGCAACCAATGTGCCTATTTATGAACTGGCTTCTAAAAATCAATTCCGGAAAGATTTAATTTACCGCATTAATACCGTTGAAATTACGTTACCTCCTTTACGCCAGCGCGGGGACGATGTCATAATTCTGGCTAAACATTTTGCCCGTATTTATGCCGAACGCAACCATAAAATAACACCTGACTTTGAGGCCGCTACTTTTAAAAAGTTAAAACAACACAGCTGGCCAGGTAATATCCGGGAACTGCAGCACGCTGTAGAACGGGCGGTTATTTTAGCGGAGGGTAATGTATTAAAACCGGAAGACTTCTCCTTCTCGGCCATGGAACAGCCCACTTCTGTTTTGGGGGCGCCGGTTATTATTGATGGGCCTTTGCAGCTTAATGAAGTAGAAAAAAACACAATCCTAAGGGTAATAGAACGCAACAATGGAAACATTACCAAAGCTGCCAAAGAATTAGGCATTACCCGCACTGCCCTTTACCGCCGCCTGGAAAAACATGACATTTAAACGCCTGGAGTTAGGAATATTTATCCGCTTATTGATTCTTTTTGGATTAATGTATGTAGCGGTTTATTACATTATTAACCCCGCTTATGTACAAGTAGTCTTTGCAGCCACTTTATGTATAGCTTTAATAATAGAATTAGCCAATTACGTTACCCGCAGCAACAACGAACTGGCTAAATTCATTATGGCGGTTAAGTATCGGGACTTTTCGCAACAGTTTAATGAGCAACACACTAATCCATCGCTTAAAGAACTGCACCATGCTTTTAACCAGATAAACAAAACTTTCAGAGAGCTTAGCTCCGAAAAAGAAGGCCAGTATCAGTATTTACAAACTATTCTGGAATTAATAGATACGGGCATCCTATCGTATGATGAGAATGGCGATGTAGAATGGATTAATGAATCTTTTAAACAAACAATAGAATTACCTTTCCTCAAAAACATCCATGCTTTAAGCAAGCGAAACGATACCCTGTACCAGGCTATCCAAAATTTAAAAGCCGGGGAAAGTTCGCTGGTAAAATTAACAGTAGGCAAGAAAAACTTACAACTGCTGCTTTCCGCTACTTCGTTCAGGCTACACGGCAAAAACATGTGTTTAATTGCGTTTAAAAACGTGAGCACCGCCCTCGATGAAAATGAAACCGAAGCCTGGCAAAAGCTACTACGTGTAATGACACACGAAATCATGAATTCGGTAGCCCCCATTGCGTCGCTGGCAGATACTTTACGTAAGCACGTGCGCCTGGAAAAAGAAGCCATAACCGAACCTGCCAGCTACAACACAGATTTATTAGATGATGTAGAAGAAGGTATTGGCATTATACAGAGCCGGAGCGAAGGCTTATTAAAATTTGCGCAGATTTACCGAAACTTCAGCAAAATTACGAACCCGCTCCTGACTACTATTTACGTGCAGGAGCTATTTAACAGCATAAAAGCTTTACTTACCCCCCAACTGGATGATAAGCATATAAATCTGATTATTTCAGTAGTTCCGCCCGGGCTTACCTTACAGGCAGATACCCGGCTGATGGAGCAAGTATTAATAAATCTGGTATTAAATGCTGCCAAAGCAGTTCGTAACCGGGATAATCCACAAATTCAGTTAGTGGCTAAATTAGACGAGCAAGATCATGTAGTTTTTGAGGTAATTGATAATGGAACCGGTATACCGCAGGAATTAATGGATAGTATTTTTATTCCTTTTTTTACAACGCATAAAGATGGCTCTGGCATTGGCTTAAGCTTGGCAAAGCAGATTATGCACCTGCATAAAGGCAGCATACAGGTACAATCTGTAGAAGGCGAAGGCAGTGTTTTCCGGCTTCAATTTTAATTATTATAAAAAGGAATATCCTGGCTACACCTATTTCTGAAAAGTTCGGGGTGGCAACCAAATAATTTTTATCCAGTTACTATATACATGGCATTTCCAGCTTCAGAAGGTTCTATTTTAGGTAAACTCATGGATACCTTGCCGCAAACCGGTGTAGTAACCTGGATTGGTATACGGCCGGAACGGAAAAAGCCTTTGCAGCCATTAGCCCAGACACAAGCTATTACAGATCAGGGCCTGGTTAATGATCATTACAAAGGGAAGCCGGGAAGCAAGCGGCAAATTACCTTAATTCAGGCCGAACATATTTCAACAGTAGCTTCTCTGTTACACGTTCCCGAAATTGGTCCGGAATTAATCCGCAGAAACATTGTAGTAAAAGGACTGAATTTACTTGCTTTAAAAGACCGTAATTTTTGGGTAGGCGAGGTTTTACTGCAATATACCGGCCCTTGTCATCCCTGCTCCCGCATGGAAGAAAACTTGGGGCCTGGCGGTTATAATGCCATGCGGGGCCACGGTGGTATTACTGCCCGCATTCTGCAGGGTGGCTTTATAAAATTAAACGATCCAGTACGGGTGGCTTAGTACTAAAATTTTTTAGCTGTTTTAAAACACTTAACCGTTGGTGTTTCCAGTACTTAGTAAACTACTTTCACGTTTTTTCCTTTAACTAAACAATTAAATAAAACCTGAATATAGGCTCGTACGTACGGTTTTGGAATGCTATTCTGGGTTATTTCAATGTGGTGCAAGACCTAACGAATTAACAAAAGCAAGGTTTTAGGGCTGCGCTGGAATCTTTTCTAATAGTTAATTCCGGATAATTATTAATAAAATAAATCCTGTTAGTTAAGTGGCTTTGAAGCTATAATCACTTGATTTATACAAGCCATAACAACACCATAAATAAATTGCGCCTCAAAGAACAGCTATAAGAAAATTCCTTCTTTTATCTGTTAAGTTTTTAGTAAATTTCAAACTAAACTCTGAGTAACAGTTAAAGTTGTCTTAATATTTTAATTTCGAGCTAAAACACCAGGCATGATAACCCAAAATCAAAACGAAAATGATTTGAATAAGAAACTCATTTTTGGTGGAGGAGAACTGGGTGATTGTATCCGAAATTTTGATTGGCAGGCTACCAGCCTGGGTCCTATCTCCGAATGGCCGCTTACCTTACGCACAGCTACTAACCTGATATTGCAATCGCCGGCTCCCCAAATGATTCTTTGGGGCCAGGAAGGCATAGCTATATACAATAGCGCCTATATTTTATTTGCCGGAAACAGACATCCTGCCATGCTGGGCATTAGCATTAAAACCTCCTGGCCAGAAACCGCCCATTTAACCAGCCAAATTATTGAAACCTGCTCCCAGGGAGAGGCGCTATCCTTTAGTCGCTATCCTTTTACTGTTTTACGAAATAATAAACCACAAGAAATTTGGATGGACTTTTACTGCAGTCCTATCCTAAATGAAAGCGGTACTCCGGCTGGTGTATTGTTTACCATTGTGGAAACAACCCACTACATTTTAACAGAAAAAGCGCTTAAAGAAAGTGAAGAACAGTTGAGCCGGGTAATAAATGGAAGTAACGAAGGTATCTGGGATTTAAATATTGAAACCGACGGGGCGTTCTGGAACGACCGCATGTTCCAGATTCTGGGGTATACCCGGGAAGAAGTAGATCAACCAGGCTATAATTTCATAAAAAAAATTGTTCACCCAGAAGACAAAGCCAAAGTAGAAACTGCCTTTACACAAATGTTGCAGCATGGTTCCTTATATGATGTAGAATACCGGGTCCTGCATAAACACGGACATTATATTTATTTACATGCTAAAGGGAAACCTGTTTATAACGAAAACGGAAAAATAGTTGGCGCTGCTGGTATTGCAATAGATATAAACGAACGGAAGAGAACGGATAAAGCTTTGCAGGAAAGCGAAGAGCGTTTCAGCAGCATCTTTAATCAATCCTCGGTAGGTATTGCAGAGGTAGATTTATCCGGAAAATTTGTTTTGGTAAATGACCGCTACTGTCAGATGGTTGGGCGCTCCAGGGAAGACCTTTACCAGATGCGCATGCAGGATATAAGCCACCAGGATGATGTTCCGGGGAATATGTCTAAATTTCAGGCGGCTGTCCAGAAAGGAGTTCCTTTTAGAATAGAGAAACGCTACACCCGGCCCGATGGGACTGAAATATGGGTAAATAACAACGTTTCGCCGGTAAAAAATGCAGCAGGCGAACCTGTTTACGTAGTAGCAATTTGCCTGGATATAACAGAGCGTAAACTAGCTGAGCTGGAGCAGAAACGTTTCCTGGCTTTGTGCGAAAATTCTACTGATTTTATTGGTATTGCCACCCCGGAAGGAAAAGGAGTATACGTAAACCCAGCTGGCCGGAATATGGTTGGTTTAGCCGATTTAGAAGAAGTCCGGCAAACCAATATGATGGATTATTTTACGGAGGAAGACCAGGCTTTTGTAAAAGAAGTCATTCTGCCGGCTCAGTGGCAAACTGGTAATTGGAATGGCGAATTCCGCTTCCGGAATCTTAAAACAGGCCAATCTATTCCTGTATATTATAATCAATTTGTAGTAAAAGATCCGGACTCCGGGGAAATACTGGGGTTAGCAACTGTTAGTCCGGACATATCTAAAAGAAAACAGGCAGAAGAAGCCCTGAAAGAAAGTGAGGCCAGGTTCCGGAGCATGGCCGAAGCCTCCGGCATTCTCATTGCCCAAATTAATGAAAATGGGAAAGCTGTTTATTATAACAAAGAATGGACAAACCTAACCGGTCTGGAAGCAGAATACCTGCTCCAACACGACTGGAGCAGCTTAGTTCATCCCGACGACCGCCCGGGCTTTATAGAAGCGTACAAAAATGCTTTTGATAAAAAAGAGGTATTAAAACATGAGTTCCGGTTATTGAATAAGGCGGCAGAATACCGTTGGCAATTAGCCATTGCTTCTCCCCGCTTTGGCTCTAATGGCACCTTTGCCGGATATATTAGCTCTTGTATAGATATTACAGACCAGAAAGCAGCCCAGGCAGAACTAAAGAAGTTTAAGCTCATGAGCGATTACGCTTTTGATGCCTTTATCTTGATGCGGGAAGATGGCACATTTGCCTACCTGAACGACCTGGCCCTGCAACGGTGGGGATACACCCGCGAAGAATCCTTAAACATTCGGGTACCGGATGTAGACCCGATTTACCAGGAAGATAAATTTAACGAAGTTTTTGCCTTAGCGCAAAAGCAGGGCGCCTTACCTCCTTTCGAAACTTTGCACAAGAGAAAAGATGGCACCATTTATCCCGTGGAAGTAAGCATGGGTGGCATTACCCTGGAAGGGAAACCTCATATGTTTGCCGTAGCCCGGGACATAACCGAAAGAAAGCAATCTGAAGAAATACTTAAAAAAAGAAATACGGAATTATTAAGAATTAATAATGACCTAGATAATTTTATATATACGGCCTCTCATGATTTAAAAGCGCCTATAACCAATATTGAAGGTTTAGTAGAGGTTCTTATAGAGGACTTGCCACCAGCCGTTATAGCGGCACCGGAAACAGGCAGCGTTATAAATTTAATTAAAGG
This sequence comes from Adhaeribacter aquaticus DSM 16391, assembly GCF_000473365.1. GTDB lineage: Bacteria > Bacteroidota > Bacteroidia > Cytophagales > Hymenobacteraceae > Adhaeribacter > Adhaeribacter aquaticus. The sequence goes on along the minus strand of NZ_KI421517.1, from coordinate 2,794,690 downwards.
TTCAATAGCCCGATTTAGAAATACCGTTAACGACCTTACAGAACTTACTAAACTCCAAAGAGATGCACAGGACGATGTTAGCCAGGTGCAGCTACCGGATATTTTTGAAGAAATATACCTGGACCTTGCCAATGCTATTCAGCACTCCAAAGCCGAATTTGAAGTAGACTTCAGGCAAGGCGCTTCTTTGCAGTTTTCCCGCAAAAATATGCGGAGTATCCTGTATAATCTGGTATCAAATGCTATAAAGTACCATTCCCCGGACCGGAAACCGCTTATCCGAATAACCTCACAAATTGAGAAAGATTACGTTGTACTTACTGTTGCAGATAATGGTCTGGGCATGAACCTGAAACAGGAAAATAAAATCTTTGGCATGTTTAAACGCCTGCATGATCATGTAGAAGGATCAGGAATAGGGTTGTATATTGTAAAAAAAATAGTGGAAGATAGCCAAGGTAAAATAGAAGTAGAAAGTCAGGTAGGCAGAGGCACCACCTTTAAAGTATTTTTCCCAGCTAAAATCTAAGACATGAGTTCCGTTAATACAAGTAGTACCAATCAGTTCCTTGCCGGTGGGGGTGAAATGGGAAGCCTGATCAGGTCCTACAATTGGTCTGAAACTTCACTTGGCCCTGCTGAAACCTGGCCTCAGAGTCTTAAGACCGCCGTTGGTATGATGCTAAACTGCCCCTATCCTACCTTTGTCTGGTGGGGCAGAGAAATGATTATGTTTCATAATGATGCTTATGTTCCGGTATTAGGAAAAAGGCATCCTGAAGCATTGGGAAAATCAGGTCCGGTGGTATGGGCTGATGTTTGGGAATTTATAGGCCCCCTCATGAATGCGGTGCTGGAAGATGGCCAACCCAGCTACTTTGAAAGACAATTATTAACACCCGAAAGAAAAGGATTTAAAGAAGAAACGTATTTTACCTTTTCCTATAGCCCTATTCCCGACGATACCGGAGGAGTTGGCGGCATATTTTGTGTTTGCTCCGAAGAAACCAGCCAGGTTATTAATCAAAGGCGTTTAACAACCATTCAAAACCTATCGGAAATAAAAGTTTCTGATACGTTAAAAGAGGTTTATGAAAAATGGTCGGAACAATTAAGTCAAAACCCTCAGGACCTGCCTTTTGGTTTGTTCTACCAAATTTCGGATGAAGGAAAATCGGCGACCCTGGCCGGGGCCTTTGGCTTACCTGTTGATGCGCCGGCAGCCCCGCTTCAGATCAACTTAAACTCAACTGAAGAGCAGCTATGGCCTCTCTACAGGGTACAGAAAACCGGCAATAACCCGGTGATTATAGATAACCTGGCGCAACATTTTAACACATTACCTAGACAACCCTGGGACGAAAGTCCCTCCCGGGCTTTTATTATTCCAGTAAAAAAAGCCTCTCAAAATCAATTAATTGGTTATTTTATTGCTGCCATTAGTCCAAGACTTGAGTTTGATGCTGCTTATAAAAGCTTCCTGGAACTGGTAAGCACTCAGTTAGCCAACGCTATTACCAATGTATCTGCCATAGAAGAAGAACGGCAGCGATTAGCAAAAATGGTAGCCTTGGACCAGGCTAAAACCAACTTCTTTAACAACGTTAGCCACGAGTTCCGGACCCCCTTGACTTTGATTCTTGGCCCTCTACAGGATATTATCAAGCACCCAAGCACATCGCTATCAGAAGCCGACCACAAGCAGCTAAAAATTGTTTATCAGAATTCGCTACGTTTATTAAAACTCGTAAACACCCTGCTGGATTTTTCCCGCACAGAAGCAAAACGGGCTCAGGTTTTTTATGAGCCTATGGATATTTGCTCCTTCACTTCTGAAATTGCCAGTGCTTTTGAACCCGCCATGACAAAGGCTGGTCTTACGTATCAGGTTATTTGCGAATCCGGTTCGGAACCGGTGTACGTTGATCCGGAAATATGGGAGAAAATTGTCCTGAATCTATTATCTAATGCCTTTAAGTTTACCCTGGCGGGTCAGATTGTATTAAAACTACAGGAAACTCCCACTCATGTCAGGCTTTCCGTTCAGGATACCGGTGTAGGCATTCCAACAGAAGAATTACCTAATGTATTTAACCGGTTTCATCGCATTCAGAACGGCCTTTCCCGTACCCACGAAGGCACAGGCATTGGTTTGGCGTTAGTAAAGGAATTAGTAGAATTACATGGTGGCACCATAGAAGTAGCCAGCACGCTCGGCGAAGGAACTACTTTTACGGTTAGCATCCCGAAAGAAAAAACACATTTAAATCAGGTTACTATTAAACCGGAAGTAAATGCAGCTCCTCAATCCTTAAATTCAGAAGCTTTTGTAAATGAAGCTAATTTGTGGAACAGCTCTGCAGCTGAAACGGAAGAACCACTGCCAGAAGAGCTGACCAGAAATAATGAAGCCATTGAGCCAGACAAGCATATCCGAATTTTGGTAGCAGACGACAATGCAGATATGCTTCAGTACCTGAAACGGATACTAAGCCCGTATTGGCAGGTAAAAGCAGTAAAAAATGGTCTGGAGGCCCTTGCTGCTGTCCGCCAAGGATTGCCTGACCTGGTTATAACGGATGTTATGATGCCTAACATGAATGGTTTTGAGCTACTCTCAGAAATAAGGAAGGACAGCAATATAAGCCAGGTCCCCGTTATTATGCTTTCTGCCAGAGCCGGCGAGGAAGCTATTTTAGAAGGTTTGGAAAAGGGCGCGAACGATTACCTGCTCAAACCTTTTTCGGCCCCGGAACTGCTGGCTCGCGTAAAAGTACAATTAGAAATAAAACGCACCCGCCAGGACAACGCTATATTAAAAAGAACAGAGGGAGAATTAAAGAAATTTAAGCTCATGAGCGATTACGCTTTTGATGCCTTTATCTTGATGCGGGAAGATGGCTCGTTTGCTTACCTGAATGACCTGGCCCTGCAACGGTGGGGATACACCCGGGAAGAAGCCTTAAACGTTCGGGTACCGGATGTGGACCCGAATCACCAGGAAGATAAGTTTAACGAAGTTTTTGCCCTAGCCCAAAAGCAGGGTGCTTTACCTACGTTTGAAACCCTGCACAAAAGAAAAGATGGCTCCACTTATCCCGTGGAAGTAAGCATGGGCGGTATTACCCTGGATGGTGAACCCCATATGTTTGCCGTAGCCCGGGACATAACCAGAAGAAAACAGTCAGAACAGGCTCTTTCGGAAAGCGAAGATCGCTTCCGGACTTTTGCTAATAATATCCAGAACCTGGCTTGGATGGCTAAGGCGGATGGCTATACTTTTTGGTATAACCAACGCTGGTACGACTATACCGGTACTACCTTTGCAGATATGGAAGGTGCTGGTTGGAGCAAGGTCATTCATCCGGATCATGTAAACCGGGTATCAGCATTTGTGCAACATGCCTTAAGCAAAGGGAAAACATGGGAATTAACTTTCCCGATAAGAGGTACCGATGGGAACTACCGCTGGTTTTTAACGCGTGCCTATGAAGTAAAAGATGCTGATGGGCAGGTAGTACGCTGGATAGGAACCAATACCGACATCCAGGAGCAGAAAAAAGCAGAAGAAGAATTACAGAAAAAGAATAAAGAGCTTCAAAAAATAAACAGCGACTTAGATACTTTTATTTATACGGCCTCTCATGATTTAAAAGCGCCTATCACTAATATTGAAGGTTTAGTAGCTACCTTGGTGGAAGACCTACCCGCTGATTATTGGGAACGGGAGGAAACTCAAATGGTTATTACCATGATCAGGCATTCTATTGGCCGTTTCCGAAACACCATCAGCGATCTTACTGAACTAACTAAATTACAACGGGACGCCCAAGATGATATAAGCCTGGTGCAGCTACCAGACATTTTTGAAGAAGTATGCTTAGATCTTAATACGGCCTTACAAGAATCCGGAGCAACCTTTGAGGTAGATTTTAGTCAGATTTCTGCTTTGCGCTTTTCCCGGAAAAACATGAGAAGCATTTTGTATAACCTGGTTTCAAACGCAGTTAAATACAGGTCGCCGGACCGTAAACCTTTTGTTCGGATAGCAACCAAAGTAGAGCAAAATTTTTGTGTACTTTCGGTAAAAGATAATGGTTTAGGCATTCATCCTTCTCAGGAAAATAAAATTTTTGATATGTTTAAGCGCCTGCACGATCATGTGGAAGGAAGCGGTATTGGCTTATATATTGTAAAAAAAATAGTAGAGGATAGCGGCGGCAGAATAGAACTTGAAAGCCAGCCAGAAGTAGGAAGCACCTTTAAAGTTTATTTCGCCTTGAATTAAACATTTTAAAGTTAATTTAAGTACTACTTTTTATTAAACAAGATTACCTTTTTTTAGTTTTAAGTTTGTAAAATGCGCTTTTTAACCAGAGAAAGCTTTAGATAAAAATATTAAATGAACAAAGTAAATTGTATTTTCTTGGTAGATGATGATATTACCACTACCTACCTGAATGAGCGACTCATCAAAAAGCTGGGCATCGCCAATCAGATTATGGTAGCAAGAAATGGGAAGGAGGGCCTGGAACTGGTTGAGCGTTTTTACAAAGAACAAGGTATTCTTCCTGAATTGATTTTGTTAGATATTAACATGCCTGTAATGGATGGTTTTGAGTTTTTAATAGAATACCGGAAACTAAATATAGAAGATAAAGAGTCTGCTCAAATTGTGATGCTGACTACTTCATCTAATCCATTAGATATTAATAAAGTAAGGAATTTAGGAGTATCCGGCTATTTAAATAAACCACTAAAAGCAGAAGGATTAAATCAGATATTGGGAAATAACTAACTAATTTTAAAGAATGCTGCTGGTATTCTGTTACCTAAATAAGAAAACGGGATGGCAGCTTAACTACCATCCCGAAAAATTTTATAAATAGGCATTAACTAGGTATTTCCCACTTCAATAAACTCCCCACCTAGCCAGGAAAAATTTAATAATACTCTTAATTTAGTTTTGCACTTTAGTAGTAAAATCTATTTCTACATCAGTTTCGCCGGTAGTTATATTATTGTTTTTATTACCCGGTTGGTGCTTTAAAGTTACTTTTAATTTACCTGTACTGGCCGCACCAGTAGTAAACTTTGTTTTCAAACCTAATGGCAGGTTATTTTTGTCTTTATCATCATAGGCTACAGTCAGATTTAAGCCGGCCGCTGGCGTATAAAAGAATTGGTGTTCGTGTGCCTCTTCTTCAATTTCCTTTGTAATATCTTCCGCCAGACTTTTTGATTCATCCATTAAGGTAATAGTTGTATTGTAAACCGCATTTGGCTTTAACACAATTTCGTCGAACTTGGTTGGGGCATTGCCACCTTCCCCGTCCGGGTCGCGGAAAACCGCGGTAACGGTATTGGCGGATCCAACTTCTTGCATGGTTAACGTTACAGTGGTAATTAGCTCTTCTTCATTTTCTGGTTCCTCCACGTCTTTCTTACAACTGCCTAGAGCTCCAGCTACTAAAAACAACAATAAAGAAGATTTTAAAAAAGTCTTTTTAACTAATTGAATTGGATTAGAAATCATAATTTTAAAATTTAAGGTTTATAAAATTAATTATTAGTATTGCTAAAATTTAAAGGTATGCGCAGCCGAACTACTACATTTCTCCCCATTTCATCCGCAAAATACCGGAACCGGTTCAGGTAATCGCGGTATGTGGTGTTTAACAAGTTGTTGCCCGCCAAGCTGATTTCAATGGGTTGTTTACCTGCCATAAAAGTTTTTCCTAAGCTGGCTTGCAGCAAAAAGTAACCAGCAGGCGGAGCAATATAATCGCCGTTAACTGGCACAAAAGTTACTGCAGGCTCCTCTCTTGGTTCTCCATTAAGCACCGGGCTAGCCGGAACTCGATTCTGTCGCCGAACCAACATGCCACCTACCTGGAAAAATGCATTTTTTGCCTGAGCAGCCTCGTAGCGGAGGTGCGCATCAAATCGGTCGGCGGGAGTTAAGATTAAATAATCATTAGCGGTTACATTAAACGCTCGCACTAAGGACGCTTTCGCCTTTACAGACAAAAGCTCCGTTAAATGGTAGGATAAGCTTACATCCATGCCTTTGAAAGTAGCATTGGTCTGAGTGTACCGAAAAGTTGGGAAAGCCCCCCGAATGGTAAGAGTGGCCGGAAAAACAGGCGCCAGAAAAATATAATTCTGGATGTAGTTGTGATAAAAACTTAACTCTCCGTTCAGCTTCTTTTCGCTGCGGTAAGTAGCCGTGGCCACCACATTATACGCATTCTCGGCTTTTAAACTTTGGTCTCCAATTTCGATAGAAGCGGTGCCATGGTGCAGGCCATTGCTGAAAAGTTCATTAACATTAGGCGACCGAAAAGCCGTGCCAGCATTTAGGCTGAAGGATACGTGGTGGTTTAATTCGTATATACCGCCTAAGGTACCCGAAAAATTATGGTAAGTAAACTGCGGCTCGGTGCGTACCCGGTTCTCGTAAAACACTACATCCAGAAAACGGTAATCATAACGGGCGCCCGCTTCCAGTTGCCATTTAGCTTTTCGCCACCGTTCCAACCAAAATACACCCCCGGTATAATTCAAATAGTTTGGAATAAAAAACCGACCACTGTATCGGTTACGTTGGAGCATGCCGGTAACACCAACGGTACCAGTTAAATTTTTAAAAGGCCGATGATCCCAAACTACTTCGTTGTAAAAAGTGCTTAAGGTTAAATCAATTTCCGGCTTGTTCAGGGCCGCACGTTCCTCATTGCGGGGCAAGTGCTTGTCGTATTCAGCCCGGTTATTACTCTGGAAGGAAGACATCCAGGTAATTTTACCTGCCTCACCAGTTCGGAAAAATCCTGAAAGCTTAAGTAAATCGTGGTTTACCTGCTGGTAAGGCCGGTTGATTTTATAGCTGAACCCGGAAGACTCCAGGGGAACCGGACTTTGAATGGCGCGTAGCAAATCGGTTAAATTACCAATGTGCGCCGCTGACAAAATTCCTAAGTTGCTGTTATATTGACTATAATAAACTTCTAATCCGTATCTTTCTTTCTGAAAACCAAGGGAAGCAGAAAAATTTTGCTCAGTAAAACCAGTATTTTTCAGGTAATAATCCGGCGTTTGGGCATTACCTCCTTTTTTTAAAGAGCCTTGTATCCGAAAACTCAGGGCCGGCAATCGGGCAAAATTATGATTCACCGTAGCATTGATATTCCCCATCCGGTTATTGCTCATTCCCACCAGGTTAATGGCCGCATCCGTACCAACAGAATCGCGCAGTGGGGCCGGTTGTACCAAAACCACACCACCAATTGCATCGGAGCCATACCGCACTCCGGCTGCTCCTTTTACTACCGTTAAGGTAGAGGCCACATTGGCATCTATTTCCGGGGCATGTTCGGTTCCCCATTGTTGCCCTTCCTGCCGTACCCCATTATTAAGCAACAGCACCCGGTTACTGTGTAAGCCGTGTATTATCGGTTTAGATATGCTGGGTCCGGTATTTAAAGTAGTAACGCCGGAAATTTGTTCTAACGCTTTGCCCAACGATTCACCGCGGATTTGCTCTAAGGCCTGCCCTGCCAGTACTCCGGTAGCTTGCGTAGCCGGAGGAGGTATCCGATGGCCGGAAATTTGTATCGTTCCTAACTCTGTAGCGGCCGGGTGTAATTTAAAGTTACGGATGACAGAACCAGAAATACGTACTTCCTGTCGTACCGACTCAAAACCTACATAAGTTGTTCTTATATGGTAAGTTCCCGGACATAATTCATGAAAATGGTAATTACCATCTAAATCAGTTTGTACTGCCTGGTTTAATTCTTCCAGTACAATATTAGCGGCCGGCAGAGGAGTTTCCTTGTGCTGGTCGGTTACTTTACCGGCAAGGGTAAGCCCACACTTTTTACTTTGCTGCAAATGCTCCTGCGCAAAGGCAGGGAAGCAACATAGCAATAGCAGTCCTATCAAAAATTGCTTACTCACAATAACGAAATTGAAGAAATAGCCCAAAACTTTTAATTAAGCATTTAGGGCAAATTTAATTTAGAATAATACGAATTGTCCAGAAAACCCGTGTTGCTTTACTGTTACAAGTAACAGCAACCTCAGAAAGGAAATCTACACTTATTCAGGACAAGAATTAAAAATGGTTAGGCAACAGGAGGCCCTCGTAATTCGGTATTATTGGGGAAGGTAAATTTCCATACAAATCCATGACTTACTGAATAAGTATCTGGAAATGTTAGTAAAGGAGAAATTATTGCTGCTAAAGAGGCAGGCGAAAAAGGTGAATTAAATAAATTATCGGTATGGCAGTGAGCGTGTTTTTTATCTAACCTAAAGCCCGTATCTGTTTTTTTCTGCACCTCTTTGGTATGTTCGTGGGCATGGAGTGCCAGCACTGTAGTTTCCGGCACTAATACCCGGACAAACACCAGCAACAGAACAAAGGCGATATAGTTTTTTAACCGATACATGTAGAACGCCAACCTCACAAAGATAAATTGCTTTTATGTAATATTAATATAATAATGATATTTATTAATTTTCTCTTTCTAATACATCCATTTCTGCTAAAATTATTTCTATTATAGAAGCCTTACGTAAAATAAGAGGTTAAAAGTTTAAGATTAATTATGTTAGGCAATTAAACCACAAGCAAGGAACGCGATTAACACCCGTGAATTATAACGGCTTGTAGATAAAGTCCCTATACCGGTGGCCTGCTAAGTTCTTAAATAAAGGAAAAGATTTATAGCCGAAGTACCTACTGTATTATTTTATTACACATTCATAAAAATGGGGCGTTCATACAGACCCTTTCAATCTTTGGTTGATATAGTCAGTTGGCTAAGAATCAGAAACTTTAATTTTAAGGATTCATTAACTGACCAATAAATAATATGGCATTAGTAGATTTTTCTCTGATCAGAAATATAAATGGCTTATTTACCAGAATACTTGGCGGCAAGGAAGTTAAAACAATCCCTACAGAAGTAGCAGCAGCGGCTTCAGTTCCTTCTTCATTTACATCTACAAAGGTTTTGTGCTTAACTTCGCTGATTGCTAAGCCACCCGCCTTGCCTTCAATCATGCGGCTAAAATCAGCAGAAATAGAAAATGCATTTCCCATACCTAATTGAGTTAATGCTTCTTTCAGCTCTTTCTTATATTCCAGCTTAAATTTGGGCATTTTCAGTTCTAACCTGGTCGTATCAGCACTTTTAACCCAGGAAGCTAATTGGGTGCTATTTAAGTTAGCCGCCATACTACTTACCGTATTCTGGCCTTTTGGCACCAGAATAGTCATACTAAACTGGCGGTTTCCATAAGGCAAATCTATTAATTGTTTAGTGGCATCCTGATAATAGAGATATTTCCCATCTTTAAGCGTCATGAAATCCACAGAAGAGGTACTGTTATCTTCTTTGGTGAAAGGCAATTTTTGCGTTAATTTTTTATCAAAAGTATACGTCCAGGCCCCTTTAAAATATATGGCATTGATCAGGAAGAGCACATGGCCTGAATGGATATCTTCTACGATGCTTTCTATTTTACCCTGCGTTTTTTCTTTTACCCAATTGTTAATAGTAGTTTTAGTACCCGGAGCGGCAAAATCCAGACCTTGTATAGTGGCCCCAAAATAAGTTTTGTTTTTCTGCACAAAGGGCGCCTGTAATTGATAAGTTTTGGTGTGCCAGATAGAATTAGCAGACGTGAAAGTTACTTTTTTGTCTATACCGTTTAGTAATTCATTCAAGCTCTTAAATGACTGGTTTATTTCCTCTTCGGTTTGAGGAGCAAAACCTAACGCCTCCTGCATAGCTGCTTTGGTAGCACCATCTGCCCCATTATAGGCCATGGTGAGGGCAGAAGATATACTAAACGGTGAAATAAAAATATTCTGGCGTTCTTCTTTCTGCCTGATGGCTGAGAAAACTTTAAAAGCAAAATCGTTAGAGCTTTCTACAGTTTTTGCTTCCTGATTGGTAAGAGGTCGCAAATCAGGCGTATTATTTTGTTCTGGGGTAGCTAAATCGTTTTGGCAAGAAGCAAACGAAAATAACATGCCGGTTAATCCTAAAAAGATTAGTTGATTTATATATCGTTTCATAGGTTTTGATTTTATTATAGCCTTCTGCAGATCCAGCCTTTACTTATTTGACCCATCACACAAATAATTGGTTGCAAGGTTCTGAAAAATTTAAGGAGTGAATACTTCCGTAACCTTAAGAACGACTCGGCCAAAGGAAGCAGTACATAAATCAGCTCATAAAGAAACCACTATAAGTATTATTTAGCTCATTATGAGACCATACACAACCACCTTACATGAATACTTTTTCTTTTCTTTTATTACCCTTATATTTAAAAAATATAAATCAATAAGCTTTTCCTTTTAGACTACTCTATAGAAAAGCAAAAAACCACCACAACCGCATGAAACGATTTATTCTTCCGGCAGCCATTTTAGGATTTACCGGAGCTTTATTAAGTTTAGCTTTACCCGATAACCCTACTGCTTCAGGACGTGATTGGAGTGAATACCTGGGCGGTCCTGACCGGAACCATTATTCTACTTTAAAGCAGATTACAGCTTCTAACGTAGCGCAATTAAAAGTTGCCTGGCAATACCATACCCTGGACTCAGGCCAAATTCAATGCAACCCAATAATAGTAGATGGCGTGCTTTATGGCATGACGGCTACTACCCAGCCTTTTGCAGTAGATGCCGCCACTGGTAAAGAACGCTGGCGTTTAAAACCAGATGCCGAATCTAATAACTTAAGTAATAGTCGGGGTTTGGTGTATTGGGAAGCCGGCAATGATAAACGTATTTTATATACCAATGGCCCCTGGCTACATGCCGTGGATGCGCGTACCGGAAAAGCTATCAGTGCTTTTGGCGAAAACGGTCGCACCAGCCTGAAAGCAGGTTTAGGCGAAACCGCTAAAGACAAATTTGTAATTTCGAATACTCCGGGAACGGTTTACGGCGACCTGATTATTATGCCGCTCCGGGTTTCAGAAGGTGCGGATGCTTCTTTGGGCAATATTCAGGCTTTTAATATTCGTACCGGAAAATTAGCCTGGGTATTTCATACCATTCCCCGCCCGGGAGAATATGGCTACGACACCTGGCCTAAAGACACTTATAAAAATACCGAAGTAGGTGCTGCCAACAACTGGTCAGGCATGTCCGTAGATCGGCAACGGGGCATTTTGTACGTGCCAACCGGCTCTGCTGCTTTTGATTTTTACGGGGGCAACCGAAAGGGCCAGAATTTATTTGCGAACTGCTTACTGGCCCTGGATGCTAAAACCGGTAAACGGATATGGCATTACCAGATGGTGCACCACGATATCTTGGACCGGGACCCACCTTCCCCACCAAACTTAGTTACGCTAAAAATAGATGGCAAGAAAGTAGATGCGGTAGCGCAGGTAACTAAACAAGGTTATGTTTTTGTTTTTGATCGGGTAAATGGAAAGCCGTTGTTCCCGATTGAAGAAAAAGCCATGCCCGCCACCGACATACCGGAAGAAGAAGCCTGGCCTACCCAACCTGTTCCAACCAAACCGGCCCCTTACGCCCGGCAAACACTTACGGAAAAAGACTTAAACCCATACGCAGAGAATCTGGATGAGCTGAAAAAAACATTAAAAGCCTCCCGATCGGAAGGACCTTTCACGCCTTTAAGCAAACAAGGTACTATTGTTTTTCCTGGCTTGGATGGTGGTGCCGAGTGGGGAGGCGTAGCCGTGGATCCGGATGGCATTATGTATTTAAATAGCAATGAAATGGCTTGGCTAATAGCCTTGAAATCTACTTCAACAGATGCCAAATTAACGAGTTTAAGTTCTGGTGAACGCTTATATACGAACAACTGCTCTTCCTGTCACGGCTCAGAACGCAAGGGCAATCCGGCGAGTGGCTTTCCTTCTTTGGTAGATATTGAAAATCATCGGTCTATGGATTATGTGAACAATATTGTCTCGCGCGGCAAAGGCATGATGCCAGCCTTTACTAAATTTTCAGCGGAAGAGAAAAAAGCGTTAGTAGCCTTTTTATTTGGTACCGAAAGAATTGAACCCGGCATAACGAACTTAAAGGAACCAGGATTAGATAATAAGAAAGGAACCCCGAATGTACCATATCGCATTTCTGGCTATACTAAGTTCCTGGATAAAAATGGAAATCCGGCCGTTGCCCCACCCTGGGGTACTTTAAATGCCATTAATTTAAATACCGGCGAGTACCTCTGGAAAATACCTTACGGCGAAAATCAGGAACTGGCCGCTAAAGGAATCCGGAATACTGGGGCCGAAAGCTATGGCGGCCCGGTAGTAACAGCCAGTGGTTTGTTATTTATTGCCGGTACCAAAGATGGTAAATTCCGGGCTTACGACAAGAAAAATGGTAAGCTTCTTTGGGAAACCACTTTACCTGCGGCAGCATTTGCAACCCCAAGTACCTATGAGGTAAATGGCAAGCAATATTTAGTAGTAGCTTGTGGCGGAACCAAATTAGGCGCCCGTAAAGGCGATAGTTACGTTGCTTTTGCCTTACCCGATAAAAAATAACTCTTTAATTAACCGGGAAGGATACCTTAAGCTGATGTTGGAACAATATTCCCGTCGTCAATTTATCCAGAAATCTTCTGTCGCGGCAGCAGGTCTTTTATTTACAAAAAGTCTTGCTACCGCGGCTTCTTTTGGGAGGCGTGTTCCGGTAAGCGGGCATGTGTGGGTATACGCGAGCAAATACCCGCCCGAATGGGATTGCACTCCCATTTTAGATCAGGTTTTCAGCGATTTCAAATATGCCGGATTAGATGGGGTAGAATTAATGGAATCTATCCTGCGTCACGAGGATGCTGTATCTAGAATCGAGCATTTGATAACTAAATACGGGGTGCCGGTTACCGGCACTTCGTATAATGCCGCCATGTGGGATCGTGCTAAGCACCACCAAATTTTGGAGGATGCCGAAAAAGTGATAGAACGGCTACACCAATTGGGCGGATCTACTTTTGGCATTTCGGTAGGTGACGCCAAAAGACTTAAAACCGAAGCAGAATTGGATGCGCAGGCGGAGTTATTGCTGAAGATTTTACAAATTTGTAAGAAGAACAAAGTAGAGGCAAACCTGCATAATCATACGTACGAGGTAAAGAACAACCTGCACGACCTTAAAGGAACTTTGGCCAGAATCCCGGATATGAAACTAGGGCCCGATATTAACTGGCTGATTCGGGGAGGAGTTGATCCGGTGTGGTTTATTCAATCGTACGGAAAACAAATGGTATACATCCATCTCCGCGATCAGGACGCCAACGGCACCTGGACCGAAGCCGTTGGCGAAGGAAGCACAGATTTCCTGGCCATAGCCCAAGCCTTGAAAAAAGTCAGCTTTAAAGGCCAAGCTGCCATTGAACTGGCTTTCGATACGCCCCCGGTTAATTCCGTGAAAGACGACTGGAAGAAAAGCTGTGATTATGTAAGAACTATTTTTGATTGGTAAACACGGTAGCTAAACTACCACCGCTAGAACACCTTTTTCACTACTCTGTCATCCCCATCAATTTTAAACGAATATTCTAATTCTAACAATCTGGCCACAAACGGATAAACATGCACGTTTTCAAACGGCTTTAACTTTATCCTTTTCTCTATAGCTGGTCCCCAGGCAAAAAATATTGCCCGTAAATCTTTCAGTTTAGGATCAAAGCCGTGCGTACCAGGATTTGCCTTACCGGAACCCACCCGGAAAATTTTCGGGTATTGCGCTAATAATATTATATCCCCAATCCGTTGCAGGGAATCATCTTTTGCCCGGTAATGAAAACGAGCAGGCGTGTTAGTTTTTATATAGGCTTTGTATCCGTTCTGATCCTGTTTCAGCTTTTTATAGGTCTTACTAATTTCCTCCTGATTTTTTGTTTTCGAATAAAGCTCAACCATCACATCATTTATGGCCACTACAAATTGAGCAGTATCAACATAACCAGGTAATAGCATTGTATTTTTATTATCAACCTCCACCATGCCATGATCCGATACCAGTACATAATTAACAGGCAAGCCAGTAGTAGCAACTGCTTCCGTTAACTGCTTAACAGCAGCATCAATGAATCTGACCGCGGCTCCTGTTTCTGGAGCATTTGGGCCATGCGCGTGGCCTGCTTTATCAACTTCAGGCAGATAAAATGAAATCAGGTGCGGACGCTTTTCTGCCGGCAGATTTAGCCAATCTACAATAATCTGAATTCGTTGCTCAATTGGTATTTTCTCGGTATAATTGTAATAATAAGAAGGCCTTACATCTTTAATATTGGCTTCAGAGCCGGGCCAGAATAAACACGCTGATAATACTTGTTGCTGCTCAGCTAATACCCAAAGTGGCGTTCCTCCATACCAGGTTCCGTTGCGCACTACTTTTGGTTTGGCTACTGCATAAAAGCTTTTCTGACTAGGGTTATAGAAATAATTATTAATAATGCCATGATGAGCTGGGTATAACCCGGTAGTTAAAGTATAATGATTCGGAAAGGTTTTAGAAGGGAAAGAAGGAATCAGGTATTTTGCCTGTACACTTTGGCTTTGTAATTTCCGTATGGTTTCAGCTTTATATTTTTCAGCATAATCAGCCCGGAAGCCATCTACCGAAATTAAAATTACATAAGGTTTTTTATAAGCTTCGGGTCCATTCCGCCGATCTGCTAATACATTTTGCTGATTGGGGATTTGGGCTACATTAATATTACATAAAACCAAGCAAACAAAAATAAGGATCTGTTGTTTTATACAGGTGACGTTACCTAACATGAAATATAATTCTCTTTTAAATTTAAGTAAATCATTACGCCCTGGCCTCTAACTTACTTATATTTTAATCTGTTTCATCCGCTAAAATAGTTTTACCTGGTAACGGTAAAACAAATAACCGGTTGAATACTTTAAAATTTCAACTACTTACTATAAATATTATTTACAGATTATTATTTTTATATTTACACATTTTCTCAATTAACTACCATTCCATATATATTTATTAATTAATGAAAGATTTTCGTGGAAATCATTCTATCAAGATTAGCGATAATCTAACTGATTTTAAAGAAACATTAAAAAGAAGCCAGCAAATTATTATAATTGCCTTAACCCTTGTGGCAATTAATGGCATTGTTAAAATTCTGGCAGGGCTCTATATTTCGGCTATTCTACTTACTATTCTATTTGTAATTTTTAGCCTTCTGCTAATCTTCAATTTAAAAGGGTTTGTCAGAGTTACTAAGGCAGGTATAATTTTAAGTTTATGTGTTTTCTTAATTCTAATAGCTTTTTCTGAAGGACTAAAAGCTGGCGCCCATTTATATTTTCTTCCTTTAATGATTGCCACACCAACCTTGGTCGAGGATAAAAGGCTTTATAGTAAAGAGGTTATTTATTACTTTATCTTAATTATAATTTGCTTTTGTGTATGCATTTTCTTTTGCGATGAAATAAGCCAAATGCAAAAAGCGGATGCACATATCTATCAGCTATTAGCTTACATAAATAATACCTGTGTGGCTATTGCCTGTGGCAGCTTTGCGTTATTAAACATCTTGAACGAAAGAAGGTACTCGAAAGCCTTGATTGCTGAAAAAAATAATGCTGAACAGGCACGGGCCGAAGCAGAAAAAGCCAATCAGGCGAAGAGCTTGTTTTTAGCTACCATGAGCCACGAAATTAGAACCCCACTGAACGGGGTTATCGGCATGACCTCTCTTTTAGCTGAAACAGAACTTGATCCGGAACAGCACAATTATACGGAGGTAATTCGTAATTCCGGCAAAAGCCTTTTAGCTATCATTAACGATATTTTAGATTTTTCTAAAATAGAATCTGGCAATATGAAGCTTGATTATGAAGCTTTTGACCTGCGCCAGACCATTGAAGAAGTCCTGGATTTATTTGCCAATAAAGCCGCCTTGCAAAACCTGGACCTGATGTACCAATTAGCTCACAACGTGCCTCAACAAATTTACGGGGATAGCATCCGGCTAAAACAGGTACTTATTAACCTATTGGGCAATGCTATTAAGTTTACTACCAGCGGCGAAATTTTTATTGGCGTGCGACAACTGCAGCAATTAGCCAATGAGCAACTGGAGTTAGAATTTGAAGTACGTGATACAGGCATTGGCATTCCGGCAGATAAACTTGATCGGCTGTTTAAAGCCTATTCTCAGGTAGACTCTTCTACTACCCGTAAGTATGGCGGCACTGGTTTAGGGCTTGCTATCTCCAAAAGGTTAGTTACGCTAATGAATGGAGAAATTACTGCTGAAAGTGTAGCCGGCCAGGGTACAGTTTTTCGCTTTACCATTCGCACCCAGGCCAGCACCCAGGCATTTCAGACTTATGTGCATGTAAACACAGAAGACCTGCACGGCAAAAAAATATTGGTGGTAGATGATAATGCTACGAACAGAAAAATTCTGGAAAGCCAGCTCCTGCAATGGAAATTTACTCCTACTCTAGCCTCCTCCGCTAAAGAAGCTTTAAAGTTGATTAAATTAAAAGATTTTGATCTGGTAATTACAGATATGAGCATGCCCGAAATGGATGGCGTAGACCTGGCAGAGTTTATTCTGAAATATAATGATCAAATGCCATTAATCTTGCTCAGCTCTATTGGAGATGAAACCCAAACTGACTACAAGCATTTATTCTATAGCATTCTTACAAAACCTGTAAAACAACAGCAATTGTATAAGCAGGTAATTAACTGTCTGAAACGGCTGCAAAAAACGGAAAAGCAAAAATACGAAGAAAAATTATTGTCTCCTGCTTTTGCGCAACAGTACCCGCTTAGAATATTAATAGCCGAAGATTATCCTTTTAACCAACTCTTTGCTCAAAAAGTACTTTCAAAATTAGGCTACGAATCGGACTTAGCTGAAAACGGGTTAGAAACATTGGGGGCGCTGGAAAGAAAGGAATATGATGTTATTTTAATGGATGTGCAAATGCCAGAAATGGACGGATTGGAAGCTACCAGAATAATTCGTACCCGCACCGGTAAACAGCCTTATATAATTGCAACCACTGCTAACGCCATGAAAGAAGACGAGCAGGCATGTCTGCAAACAGGAATGGACGCTTATATTACTAAGCCAATTGATCTTGAGAAGCTAAAAACAGCTTTAAAAATGGCCCCTGCCCCTATATAAAAGTGGTTCAGGAAAGAAGCATTTTGCTAAACCTGTACTTAAGAAAAAAAGCATTGCGAAATAAGGCTTATTTTGTTTTACTGGCATGGTAGTAAAGTATAATTGTTTTCTTTGTAAACTTTACCGAGCTACCCTTACCTAGTCGAAACCGATTGCTATATTTTATTGGTTAAACATGCATTCTTTCAGAAGTATTTATTTTTATTTGTTGCTGTTATTTTGGTCTCCTACCCTGGCTATAGCCCAACAAAAATTACCTGTTCCTAAAAACATACAGGCTACCTTTCTAAAAGGCACCAGAACCGAAAATGGAAAACCAGGCAGCAACTACTGGCAAAATACTGCCGATTATACCATTAAAGTAAACTTTGATCCTAGAACAAGACGGGTGGCCGGCACAGTTGATATTGTGTATGTAAATAACAGCCCGGACTCCCTGAAGCAAATCTGGTTTAAACTGTACCCCAACCTGTACCAGAAAGGCGCTCCCCGGGATGTTTCTATTGATCCAGAAGATATAGGTGAGGGAATAAAAATTGAGCAATTTAGCTTTAACAATAATGCCCTGGACCCCAACAAGCTGGTTATAAACAATACCAACCTGCCAGTTCGCATAAAAACGCTGGCCCCAAAAGCTACCGGCAAATTTTCTATTTCCTATTCATATATCCTGAACAAGGGCTCTCATAACCGAACGGGTCAGGTAGAGGAAGGCGCTTATTTTATAGCCTATTTCTTTCCCCGCATTGCCGTTTATGATGATATTGATGGTTGGAACAAACACGCTTACACGGGCTCTCAGGAATTTTATAACGATTTCTGCAATTTCAGAGCAGAAGTAACAGTACCTCAAAATTATGTTGTCTGGGCTACCGGCGACCTTACCAATGCTAACCAGGTATTAAAAGAGAAATATGTACAGCGTTTGCAGAAAGCCGAAACCAGCGACGCCAGTACAAACATTATTGAGAAAGCAGATATAAAGCAGAAAAATATTACCGCTGCTAATGCTCATAACACCTGGATTTTTGAAGCCAAGGAGGTAACAGATTTTGTATTTGCCACCAGCGATCATTACGTTTGGCAGGCCAGCAGCCTCGTAGTAGATCCACAAACCAAAAGAAGAACCCGGGTAGATGCCGTTTATAACCCGGATCATAAAGATTTTGAGGAAGTAGTAAGCTTTGCCCGTAAAACAGTGGAAGCTATGAGTTTTACTTTTCCCAAATGGTCTTTCCCTTATGCCCACATAACGGTATTTGATGGCTTAGACCAGATGGAATACCCCATGATGGTAAACGATAATCCCCTTAAAGAGCGAAGTGCTACTATTGAGTTAACAGATCATGAGATTTTTCATACCATGTTTCCTTTTTATATGGGTACCAATGAAACTAAATATGGCTGGATGGATGAAGGTTGGGCTACCTTAGGCGAATGGCTGATTTCTCCTATGATTGACCCTGCCATTATAGATGATTACGGAGTGGAGGCTTACGCTAAAATGAGCGGAACAGAAATTGATTCGCCCATTATTACCTTAAGCACCCAACAAGCTGAAGTAGCCTTTTTCCTGAATTCCTATCCCAAGCCAGCCTTAGGCTACCTGTATGTAAAAGATATGCTCGGCGATGACTTATTTACCAAAGCTCTCCACACTTATATAGACAACTGGAAAGGCAAACATCCCATGCCCTATGACTTTTTTAATAGCATGAATGCGGGTGCCGGTCGTAATTTAGATTGGTTTTGGCAACGGTGGTTTTTTGATAGCGGCTCTCCTGATTTGGCCATTGGACAGGTAACTCAAAGCGCGGGAAAATACCAAGTAGTAATAGAAAATAAAGGCACGAAGCCCGTACCTATTGATTTAAAAGTTACGTTCGATGATAAAACCGTCCGTAAAATTCATCACAATATTTCAGTTTGGGAAGAAGGCAACACCAATGTTACTATTACCATAACTACTCCTAAACAAATTAAGCACTTAACGCTAGGCAGCAGTCACGTTCCGGACAGTAATCCGGCTAATAACCAAAAAGAAGTAAAATAATTACTGAATACCAGCATTTAGCTGGGTGCAGCCTCTAGCCTACTCTTAATAAAAAGCTCTTTGGGCAAAGAACTGTAGAAGGCTTACTAAATATTTTGTATTTTATGCTATAAGCCTTAAGAACGGCCCTAAAGTAAAACGCCTTACCAATCTTTATTGGTAAGGCGTTCATGTAGATGTTTTCTCTGATTCATAGACTATAGATTCTTAAAGAAGCTAGCATATCCATCCGGAGAAACTTTAACAACAAAGTTTTCTTTTTCGTTTTTCAAGTTAAAATAATACGCAGTTTCGTCAGTAGAATATTTAACGATACCAGCAATACTGTAACCCGGATAAGATTTAACTAAACTCTTCAAGGCAACCGGAGAAATTTCAGTGTACTCTTCTACTACTTTAGTTGTACCTAATAATTCGCCATCGAAGTTGTAGTAAGCAGAAAGTTTTTCACCATTAAAGATAAAAGTAGCTTTCTGGAATTTAGAAGAAACTTCCCAGGATACATCTTCAGCTCCTTTGAAGGTAGAAGAAAATTGAGACAGCACTACAGAAGAAGCTTTTGCTTCTTTTTTAGCCGATTTTTTGTCTGATACTTTAACTTCTGCAAATGCATTTACTGATAACGCCATTACCAGTAAAGCGGAGTAAATTGTTTTTTTCATGACATTTAATTTTAATGTTCGATACAAATATACGGCAATCATTAAATGTTTGTCAATGAAAAAAGCTTTTATTTAGTAACTTTTCATAAAAATTAATATTTTATTAATAAAACAGCAATTAAGATAATGTTTACTTAATATTAGCTTACAAGAAGCTTTAAGCCTTTAATACTTTTTAAACTTCTCCCCATTTTTTCAGAATGTTTAACAACAGTATGTATTTGTATTTATTTTTCATTTACCAATCTTCACAATCCTTTACAAATTAAATAATATTCAAGAAATTTAATATGTTTAAATGAACTTGAGTGCCAACCTGAAAGTATTCAGAGATTAGCATTAAAAAATGAGATTCAAAACTTTCCTATTCTTATTTATTAACCCTCCGGATATATTTTACAAACCGGTTTATGCAAAACTTTAACAATTCTGGCCTGAAGCCTCACAACTAGTAGAACATAAGGCTGCTTTCGTAGTAAAGCGTTAAACAGAAGAAGTTTTATACTTTGAGTAATTCTCAAAAATGTATTTAATTAGTAAATCTACGGACTCAGAAATAAAGAGCCTTTCTTATTGTTAATTATACAATATATAGATAACTTAAAGGCTTTATTTTACTTAGTACTTTAAATCCACCACAGAAATGAAAATCAAATTTATCTTAACGGGTTGTTTAGCCCTGATAAGCTTATTTGGAAATGCCCAGGACCGGGTATGGAAAAATAAAAAATGTGCTGTTTCGCTTACCTACGACGACGCCCTTAATGTAGACTTAGACCATGCTATACCCGCCCTGGATTCGGCTGGCTTCAAAGGCACTTTTTATTTATCCGGCTATTCCCAGGGTTTAACCAATCGTATACCAGAGTGGCGAACGGCTGCTGCAAACGGCCACGAATTAGGAAACCATACGCTTTTCCATCCGTGTGCTGGCAAACCAACCGGCCGTAGCTTTGTGGTACCGGAGTATGATTTAAATAATTATACGGTAAAGCGTATTGCCGACGAGGTAAAAATGACTAATGCCTTACTTAAATCGGTTGATGGAAAAACGAAACGCACCTTCGCCTATCCTTGCGGCGATACCGATGTAAACGGGGTGCCGTATTATGATGCTATTAAATCGGAGTTTGTGGCTGCCCGGGGCACGAGAACAGAAATGTTAAAAATAAATAATATGAACATGGCCGATGTAGGTTGTTATTTGGTGAACGGACAAACCGGTGACCAACTGATTAGCCTGGTAAAAAAAGCTATGGAAACCAATACTTTATTGGTGTTTTTATTTCATGGGGTAGGCGGCGAACATTCCTTAAATGTATCCAGAAAGGCCCACAGCGAGCTCGTACAGTTTTTAAAGCAAAATGAAAAAGATATTTGGGTAGCCCCTTTTATGGACATTGCTGAATATGCCCAGTCTTTTGACAATACACCAAAAGCAGTTAAACCTGCAAATAAGAAACAAAAGTAAGCCCCCCCGCTACGAGTTACTTTATAGTTAATTAGCCTGGACAAAGCTATTGCGGTTTTGCCCTGGCTAATTATGGCAACTTTTTCTCTGACTTTTTCCTTATGCATAAACTTTTACACCAACTGGTGTTGCCAGTAATATTTTTATTATTGAATGCAGCAGCAATGGGGCAGACCAATCCCATAGCTAAAGGCCACCCCAAATTTTTAGGTAATATTTACAGCAATGCCCAAAGAGCAGGTTTCACAAATTACTGGAACCAGGTAGCGCCCGAAAATGCCGGCAAATGGGGTAGCGTAGAAGCATCCCGCGATGTTATGAACTGGACGGAACTGGATGCCGCCTATAAATTAGCTAAAGATAATAATTTGCCATTTCGCTTCCACGTGTTACTATGGGGCAACCAGCAACCCGCCTGGATCGAGAATTTACCGGCAGCAGAGCAATTAGAAGAAATAAAAGAGTGGTTTGCCGCCGTAGCGCAACGTTATCCGGCTATTGATTTATTAGAAGTAGTAAACGAACCCATTAACGATCCGCCTGGCAGTGCCGGTAACGGTGGCGGAAATTACATAAATGCTTTAGGCGGGACAGGAGCTTCTAATTATGATTGGATTGTGACTTCCTTCCGGTTAGCCCGTCAATATTTTCCCACTACTAAATTAATGCTTAATGAATTCAACATCATTAACAACACCAGCAACCTGAACAAGTATCTTCAGATTATAGATTTACTTAAAGCGGAAAACTTACTTGATGCGGTAGGCTTCCAGGGCCATGCCTTTTCTACCAAAAACACACCGGCATTTACAATTACGAATAACATAAATTTATTGGCAGCCACAGGCTTACCCGTTTATGTTACCGAAATGGATATAGACGGACTTAACGATAATATTCAGTTAACCGAATACCAGAGAGTGTTCCCGCTTTTCTGGGACCATGAAGCTATTAAAGGCGTAACGCTATGGGGTTTCCGCCCGGGTCTGTGGCGCGATGCACAAGGTGCTTATTTAATAACCACAAACGGCACCGAGCGCCCTGCCTTAACCTGGTTAAGACAATATGTTTCTAAATCAGCGCTGGGTATTAAAAAAGCCCCCATTCAAGGATTGGCCATATACCCGAATCCCATAAAAAATAAGAACATCACCATTTCCGGACTTAAGCGTAACACCTCCGTTAAGGTCTATGATGTACTGGGAAACCTGGTACAAAAAGAACAAACGCTTAAGCCGGGCGAGCAGGAATTTGCTATAAACCTGCCGTCGGGCTTATACTTGCTGCACCTGGAGAGCGAAAAAGAGCAAGCTGTTCAGAAGCTTATAATAGAATAGAGAAAAGCCTGTAAAACTACATACTACTTTCGGCTATTTTAATAATTGGCTGATGAAGCACCGGAAACTTCACAGAGTTAGCAATAAAGCACATCCTGTTAGCTTCCTGGTGCAGTTCCAGCGCTATAGCTACCATTTCCGCTTTGGCAACAGAAACAACTGGCTGCAGCATTACTTGGGTAAAAGCTCCGCTGCCCTCAGTTGTTTCCTGCATGGTACCAATTGCTTCATCCACATAATCTACTACTACAACCTGATTAACCGCGCATAAATGCAGATACCAAAGCATATGGCAGGCTGAAAGCGAAGACACCAACAAATCTTCCGGATTATGCCGGCTTTTATCTCCCCGAAAGGCCGGGTCGGAGGATCCTAAAATAGCAGACTTATTTTGGATGAAAATACTATAATCGCGGTCATAGGATTGATAGTTAACTGTTCCTGTCCCTTTGTTACCCGTCCACAACACCGTAGTTTGATAAGTATGTTTCTGTGCCATTTCTCCTTTATTTACTACTTTTTAAAATGCTATCTAACGCTTCCTCAAACGCTATTCTACCAGTAAAAAATCAGCTATGGCTTTTTCCTGACCATTTAAGATAACAGAAAGCCTGTGCTGGCCTGGATAAAATTTACGGGTAGTAATATACTTAAAGCTTTGTTTGCGGGTAACTTTTACCATCTCTGAGGGCTGATATGCTTTCTCGCTTATTTTAAATACTTTCCGGGCAAGTTGGCCATTTGCTTTGTTGTAGTACAAACTGTACTCCAGTCTTACTCTTTGTGAATCCTGATGATTGTTTTGCACCGAAAAAGAAAATATTAAGTCGGAACCTAACTTTACCTCCTCAGTATGAATTTTAAAATTAGTTAGGGACAAAGCTTCTAAATTTTGTAGCTTAAAATAACTTAAAATCTCCGGATGCCCTTGTTTTAGTAAAGTGCGGCAACCATGCTTAATAATTTTATCTGTTTCTGGGCTTACTCCTTTCCATTTATGAGCAATAGATAATACCACTTCCGGATGATCTTTCGCAATATCATTTAAATTATTAGCCACGCTTCTCCGCACGAATTCAGATGGATCGTTTTTCAAAAGTTCCAGTATAGGCAGAATTGGAGAAGGGTCTTTTTTGAGAGCCGGTATGGCCATTGCCCATGGCAGGCGGGGGCGCATTCCTTCGCTGGCCAACCGCCTTACATTTGGGTGTTCATGCAAAGCCCAAGCCTGCATTTGCGCTATCATTAGTTCTGGATATTGGAGCAAAAATGGCCGGACCGCAAATTCACAACTGGTAAATTGCGTTATTTTTTCCATAGCCTGCACCGCCGCATCAAAAGACTCCAGTCCATACTGCTCCAGGTAGTCCGGCAGAAACATGTACTCCAGCGAATTGGGCTTGTGGCCGGCTGCTAATAATTCCTGTATAAGTTTTTCTAATAGCATAACGGCCGCGGGAAAATCCGCAGGCAGAAACTCATGCATTACTGTAGCAACATGCCGCATTCTTTCTTTTAGCTCTCTTGCCTCCCATTGCGCGTCAAACAGCAAAGTCCAAAACTGCTCTTTATTAAGATCAGGAATTACCCGTTTTAACGTATCTGAAAATTGGGTAAAGAAAGCCGGAGAATAAATATCTTTTAAGAGGGTGCTCATGCTAATAGGTGTGGCTTAATACTTTAGAAGCAAAGGAATATAATTTATTTTAAAAAATTAAACTCTCTTTCATGGAGCCTCTTATCTAAGCTTTTCTAAATAAAAAAGACGGGCTTATGGCCCGTCTTTTTGTTCACTTACAACTAATTAAATTATTTTTTAGATCACCTCCAAAACCACTACCGAGAACGGCGGCAATTTAACTTCTAAATTATTTCCTTTTAAGTTGGCGCCTTTAAAGGCAACCGGAACAATTTTGTTTGGGTTTTGGAATGAATTATAATCCTGTAGTTTCTGAGAAGCTAAAATTCTACCTCTAACAGTTTTGTATTTTACTCCCTGCACATTAATACTTACCGTTTGGCTAGTTTTTGCATCTATGTTGGTTAAGGTAATATGTGTTTTACCAGCCGCATCCTTGGATGCAGAACCTGAAACCGCTGGTAATTTATTGCTACCCAACACGTAGTCTTTCGTTTGAATAGTTAGCGGCAGCAACTTAGCATCCTGGTGCACATTATACATTTCCATTACATGATAAGTCGGCGTCAGGATCATTTTTTCTTCGTCGGTTAAAATTACCGCTTGCAGTACATTTATAGCCTGGGCTAAATTAGCCATGCGCACCCGGTCCGCGTGGTTATTAAAAATATTCAAGGTTAAACCCGCAATCATAGCATCGCGCATGGTATTCTGCTGATACAGGAAACCAGGATTGGTGCCCGGCTCTACTTCGTACCAACCACCCCATTCATCTACCACTAAGGCTACTTTTTTCTGCGGATCGTATTTGTCCATAATAGCTGCATGCTTGGTTACCAATTCTTCCATTTTGTACGCTTCCTGCATGGTGTTAAAATATTGCTCTTCGCTAAAAGTAGTAGAAGGGCCTTTTTTATCCCAGTTGATCACTGAGTAATGATGCAGGGCTACACCGCCAAGCATGTTTAAAGGAACATTCTTCATCAGCACTTCAGTCCAGTTATAGTCATTGGAACTGGCGCCCGAAGCAATCCGAAATATTTCTTCTCCGTCTGTAACACCGGTCATATAGGTAGCAAACTGACGATATACGTTAGCATAATATTCAGCCGTCATGTTACCACCACATCCCCAGGCTTCGTTACCAACGCCCCAGTACTTCACATGCCACGGTTTATCGCGTCCGTTCTGCCGGCGCCAGTCCGACATCGGGCTCTTACCACCAAAGTTGGTATACTGTACCCAGTCTTTAAGCTCCTGCACCGTACCGCTACCCACATTACCAGATAAATAAGGTTCAGCTCCCAACATTTCGCACATATTCAGAAAGTCATGCGTACCAAAACTGTTATTTTCCGTTACGCCTCCCCACCAGGTATTTACAATAGTTGGGCGATTAGCTTTCGGGCCTACTCCATCTTTCCAATGGTACGTATCGGCAAAACAGCCACCTGGCCAGCGCAGATTAGGCACTTTCAACGTTTTTAGTGCCGCCACCACATCATTCCGGATACCATTGGTATTGGGTATGCTTACATTGCCTTCGCCTACATAAAACCCGCCGTAAATACAACGACCTAAATGTTCAGCAAAATGACCATAAATATGTTTGCTAATAGTATTGGATGGCGCATCTGCTCTTAAAACAGCCGTATTCTGAGCAAAACTATACTGGGTAAAGAAAAGAGAAGAGAAAAATAAGAGTACTTTCTTCATGATTAGGGTACTACCTTTTACTTAAGTTATATATATTATTTATTTACTGAAAATTGATAAACTGTAGTTGTTTTATAAGTCTGTCCCGGACTTAAAGTAGTGGTTGGAAAAGAAGGTTTATTTGGAGAATCCGGAAAATGCTGGGTTTCCAGACAAAAAGCAGAGCGTAATTCGTCTTTAGCTCCTCCTTTGATAGTATTTTTGCCACCCATAAAATTACCGGTATAAAATTGAATGCCCGGCTCCTGGGTTAATACCGTCATGACAATTCCAGACTTATCGCCAACTACCGTAGCGGCCTGAGTTAGCCCCCCGCCTTTGTTCGCATTTAGCACATAATTATGGTCAATGCCAGTACCAAATTTTATCTGCTCATGATTAGCTTCTATATTGGTTCCTATTGGCGTGGGTTTTCTAAAATCCAGCGGCGTTCCGGCAACCGGTTCTATTTTACCAGTTGGAATAAGAGTAGCATCAACCGGCGTATAGGTATCAGCATTTATTTGCAGACTATGATTTAAGATACTGCCACTACCTGCTCCGTTCAAATTAAAATAAGCATGATTAGTAAGGTTAAGTACGGTTTTTTTATCAGTTGTAGCGGTATAATCTATTTTTAAACCGTTTTTAGCGGTGGCAGTATAGGTAACCTGCGTATTTAAATTTCCCGGATAACCTTCTTCCATATCTTTAGACAAATACGTAAGCAGCAACGTACTATCATTTGGTTGCTCGGCATCCCAAACAACTTTCGAAAAACCTACTTCCCCACCATGCAAGCTGTTTGGTCCATTGTTAGCAGCTAATTTATATTCTTTGCCATCCAACTTAAATTGAGCTTTGCCTATCCGGTTACCGAAACGACCAATAAGGGCACCAAAAGAGCTTTCGCCGCTACCGGTAAAAGGTTCTAACTTATCAAACCCAACAATTACATCAGTAAGTTTTCCTTCCTTATCCGGTACAAACAAACTAACCACGCGCCCGCCGTAATTGGTAATAGCTACTTGTATGTTCTGGTTTTTTAAGAAATACAGGTCGGTTTGCTTGCCATTAATAGTATCCTGAAAGTCTGCTCTACTGGGCATTTGGGCCTGTTGATTAGTAGCGGAAGCCGAATCAGCAGACGCTCCGGTATTTTCTGCTTGTTGGTTAGTTTTGTTACAACTTGTTAAGCCGATAACCAAACCTAAGCCGGTTGCTACCAGGGTGGAGCCAAAAAACTTAGTCTTTTTCATATAGGGTTTATGCGGTGAATATTAAGTGTAATTTTTACATTTATAAATTTGAGTAAATGTAGATGATTCTTAAATATTTTACAATCATAGTTTTATTCATTATTTATATTTTATAAGGTTTACAATAAATGCGCTAGAGTATAAAAAAATCTTTAACTAAAGAGGAAAAACTTTTTACCATTTATCATGGAAAAGCAAAACTTCTCCACTCTGGGCCTGTGCTACTACAATCTCTTAATTAATTTGCTTATAATTGAAGTCATAAAATAAAAGCAAAGCCCTATTTACAGCACAAAATGAAATATTCTGGACAGGCAAGACTGCTGGTAGCAGTAGACTGTATAATTTTTGGGTTTGACGGCGATAATTTTAAAATATTATTGATACAACGGGGCTTTGCGCCCGAAAAAAAGAAGTGGAGCTTGATGGGCGGCTTTATTCAACCAGAGGAAAGCCTGGAAATAGCTGCTAATCGTATATTAAAAAAGCTTACTGGCCTGGAGGGAGTATACATGGAGCAGTTACAGGCATTTAGTAATCCGGATCGCGATCCGGTAGAAAGAACCATTGCTGTAGCTTATTTTGCTTTGATAGATATTCAGAAGTACCAAAAACAATTAAGCACCGATTATCATGCTGAGTGGTTTCTACTGGACAAAATGCCCAAGCTTATTTTAGACCACAATCCAATGGTAGAAATTGCTAAAAACCGTTTGCGCTACAAAGCTGCTTTGCATCCATTATTATTTGAATTGTTACCAGAAAAGTTTACCATTCCGCAATTACAGGCGCTATATGAAGGGCTTTACAGTACTACTTTCGACAAAAGGAATTTCAGCCGCAAATTGTTATCAACGGGTTTGTTAATCCGGCAAAAAGAAAAAGACAAAGAAAACTCACGCAAAGGCGCCTTTTACTTCAAGCTCGATAAACTTAAATACTCTGACAACTTTGATGCTTTTTTAAAGTTTATTCCTAACCCGGATAAATTTATTTCCTAAAACACCAAAGCTGTCACCCTTGTAAATTTTTATAGAGAGCGGCTTGTTATAACCTGAAAGAGCAGAGCAGATGCCAGAACTCCCCGAAGTAGAAACCTATCGCCGGTATTTTGACCTTACAGCACTAGGCAAAACAATAATCCACCTGGAAGTAGAAGACCACCGCCAGCTAACTACTGATTATGACCTGCTGCAGCAAAGCCTAAAAGGAGCAACATTAACGGACACCTCCCGCATTGGCAAACATTTCCTGATTACGCTTAGCTCCGGCAAAATATTGGTATTGCATTTTGGCATGACGGGTAACCTGATGTATTATCGGGATGCAGAAGACACCCCTCGCTTTGCCCGGGTTATATTTTATTTCAGCAACGGCTATAAACTTGCTTTTATCGATTCCCGCAAATTCGGCCGGGTTGGTTTAGCCGATAGTATAGAAACTTATAAAAAACAGAAAAACCTTGGCCCGGACGCCTTGGATGTAACTTTACCTCAGTTGAAAGCCAGCTTAGAAAAAAGAAAAGCTCCTATAAAGGCTTTACTCCTCGACCAGAGCATACTAGCTGGTGTTGGAAACTGGATTGCAGATGAAGTTTTGTTTCAGGCCCGGATTTTTCCGGCTAAACCAGCTAATACACTTACAAATTTAGAACTAGAGCATCTACATCGGGCTATTCAGGTAGTGCTGCAAACAGCCATTGATGAGGAAGCCATATACCACAACTTTCCCAAAGACTTCCTGATCCATTCCCGAGGTTGGGAAGATTCTCCTAAACCTGTTTTAGAAAGAGAAGTGTGCCCACGGCACCAATCTGCTTTAACCATTGCAAAGATGGGTGGGCGTACAACATACTTTTGTTTGCTCTGCCAGCCGGTATAATAAGTAATTTAAGGTTGCTTATGGTGTGGCCAGTTTATTGCGCAATTCCTCAGCATCTACCAAATGCTCCTTTATCACTGGAAGATTTTTACTAATAAATTCCTGAATATCCGGCTTTTGAATTTCCTGGCTGGCCCGCTCATATAGCGCCAGCGCATCTCGTTGCGCTTTCACCTGTAGGTTAGCAAACTCCAAGTCAAAGCTTTTGCCGGACTTATTACTCAATCGGCTACGTATAACCCGTTGTTCTATATTTAAGGAGTCTTTAGGAAGCAGGCTTCCTTCCTTACTTACCAGCTTAAATAAGTGTTTAGTGTGGTCGGTATAATCGATGATAAGCTGATTGCCAAAAGATTTTATTTCTGGGGTGCCGCTCCGGATGTAGGCTTTTTCGCCTACCTGAAGCTGAAACATAGCATTATACATGGCATTGGATAAAAACTGTTGCGAAGTTAATTGCTCTTCCACTTCTTCAGGCTTGTCACATCCCACCAGCAGCCCAAAAGCTATTATACAAATAATTATATTAAAAAAACTGTACATCTTTTTCATATTTCGTCACATATAATTTAAAAAAATATATGAATAAATCTATATTGTTAAATTAATTTCAACCTAACATCTATTTCTATTCAAATCCGCTAACGTATTGAATAAAAATATGTTATCTTAATAATTCAAATCCGTAATTCTCCGCAGCATATTTAAGTAAGAAAAGACATAGATCACGATAAATACTGAGGAACAAGGGTTTAAATTAAGTTTTTGTTAAACAATTTATTTTTCAATACCCCTTTAAACCTCGTCCTACTACTGGCGTCTAAACAGCAGCCCGCTTAAAACTGCAACTATGAAACATCTTATTACTTCTTTGCTTCTTTTAATACATTTTCAGGTATGGAGCCAGACTATTCCTGTAACAGGTACCGTCGTTGACGGCAAAGACAAATCGGCTATGCCGGGTGCTACTGTTCTTCTTACACGTATCCCAGACTCAGCAAGAACGGTAGCCATTACAGATGGCAGCGGCAAATTCAGGATGGAAGCGCAAAATGGCCGTTTTGTTTTAAAAATTTCTTTTCTGGGTTATGTTAGTCTACAACGGCCTGTTCAGGTTACCGGCCCCGTTGATTTAGGAACGCTTTCCCTAAATAATAATACAAACCAGTTAAGAGAGGTAGAAGTAATTGGCCGGGCACCGGTAGGCGAACAAAAAGGTGATACTGCTCAGTTTAATGCCCGTGCCTTTAAAACAAACCCAGACGCTACCGCCGAAGATATGGTGCAGAAAATGCCCGGTGTAACTATGGAAAACGGTCAGGTAAAAGCCCAGGGCGAAAACGTAGGCCGGGTTTTGGTAGATGGCCGGGAATTTTTTGGAGATGATGCCGCCGCAACGCTGCGAAACTTACCCGCTGAAGTAGTAGATAAAATTCAAGTATTTGATCAGCAAAGCGATCAGGCCCGAATGACCGGCTTTAACGATGGCAATACCATTAAGACTATTAATATTGTAACCCGACCTAATTTTAGAAATGGCAAGTTTGGTAAAGTATATGCCGGCGCCGGCGATGACGGGCGCTACCAGGCAGGAGGCAACCTGAATATTTTTAAAGGCGACCAGCGTATCTCTATTCTGGGGCAATCTAACAGCATTAATCAGCAAAATTTTAGTAGCGAAGATTTAGTAGGCGTAATGGCTGGCGCCGGTGGTGGTGGCCGCAGAGGCGGTGGCGGCCGTGGTGCAGGCGGAGGTGGTAATGGAGGGGGTCCCGGAGGATTTGGCGGGGGTGGTGGCGGTAACTTTGGCGGTGGCGCCGGCAACTTTCAGGTGCCACAAGCTGGAGGCATAAATACTACCCATGCCTTGGGCATTAATTATTCTGATAAATGGGGCAAAAAAATCACTGTAACCGGTAGCTATTTTGCCAACAGAACAGATAATAAATCCAATCAATCCACATTTCGGGATTATATAACTACAACCGGTGATACCACTTATGCGGATAATCAGATTAATTCCAGCACTAATATGAACCATCGGGCTAACCTACGCCTGGAGTATAATATAGATTCTGCCAATACCATTTTTTTCCGTCCCAGATTAAGCTTCCAAACCAATAATGGTAGTTCCAGTTTAACCGGAGAAACTAATTCTGCTGTATCTCTGGTAAATGCTACTTCTAACCTGTTTAACTCTAATTTAACCGGGTACAACCTGGCCGGGGAATTAATCTACCGCCATTTATTTCCCAAAAAAGGCCGTTCTATTTCACTTGGCATAAACTCCAGCTTAAACAATAACAATGGAGAAAATCAATTAGACGCTACTAATAGGTACTCTTCAGAAATGGGCAATAGTACCATTATTCAGAGACAACAGTCTACTTTAGTAAAAAATGGGTACATGCTTTCGCCTAACATTACCTATACCGAGCCCCTAAGCCAGCGTAGCCAGTTGCAGTTAAACTATACCGCCACTTTTCAGCAAAACGATTCCGATAAACGCACTTATGATTATTCAAACGCTGAAGAATCTTATTCAGAACTAAACACGACGCTCTCCAACAGTTTTATCAGCCAAAATCCGCAACAACAGGTTGGAGTAGGCTACCGTTTCCAGGCGCAAAAATATAACTTCTTTACCCGGGTTGCCTATCAATATTCCCGTTTAGAGAACGAAGCCTTATATCCTACTGCCCTTCAGTTTGAAAAAACCTTTAATAATGTGGTGCCTTTTGCCATGTTTCAATACAACTTTACCCGACAAAAGAATTTACGCGTTTTTTATCGCAGTAATACCAATACGCCATCTGTAGATCAGCTGCAGAATGTGTACGATATTTCTAATCCGTTACAACCCAGAATCGGGAATCCTGATTTAGATCAAAGCTTCCAGAATAATGTTACCATGCGGTACTCGGCAAGTAATGTTAATAAATCAAGCACTTT
The DNA here is from genome assembly GCF_000473365.1 of Adhaeribacter aquaticus DSM 16391. Classification (GTDB taxonomy): domain Bacteria; phylum Bacteroidota; class Bacteroidia; order Cytophagales; family Hymenobacteraceae; genus Adhaeribacter; species Adhaeribacter aquaticus. Next base: position 2,762,543 of record NZ_KI421517.1, on the reverse strand, counting down.
CTTTGCTTTAGTTAGCGGGAATACGGTGCAAAACAGCATTGTGAACCGCACTTTTACTGCACCTGAAGATGTTGTTGACAATACCGGAACCGTAATAGTAAAACGCGGAACTATTGTATCGCAACCAGTTAATTTAGATGGTCAATATAGCATTACCTCATTCCTCACTTATGGTATACCTGTAAAAATTATAAAATCTAATTTAAATTTTAATTTGTCCGGTATGTTTAACCATAGCCCCGGGCTAATCCGGAATCAATTAAATTTTTCTGATTCCAGGACCTTGGGTGGTGGTCTAACCATCAGCAGCAACATTAGCGAAAGATTAGATTTCACCATTTCATCTAACTCCAGCTTTAACCATACCACTAATACCCTGAGCGCTAATAGTCAATTTTTCAATCAGAACAGCCGGGCCCGCTTAAACTGGATTTTCTGGAAAGATTTTGTTTTTCAAACCGATTTAACCCAACTAAGATATACTGGTTTAACCGCGGGTTTTAACCAAAATTTTACGTTGTGGAACCTGAGTTTGGGCAAAAAATTATTTACAGATAAGCGCGGCGATATCCGCATTTCGGTGTTTGATGCCTTGAAACAAAATAATAGTATCCAACGCAACATTACGCCGAATTACATTGAGGACGTGCGTAGCTTGGTACTGCAGCGCTACTTTATGCTTACTTTTACTTATAACATCCGGAGCTTTGGATTAGCAGGTGCCGGTAGTATTCCAGGTGGTGAGAATAACAACCGGGGAAACTTCGGGAACCCGGTACCAGGCTCTTTACCGGGTGGTCCAGGAAGAGTCCCTGGCGGAGGCGGATACCATTAATTTTATTGCAAACGAAAAAGAAATAACCATTAAGACCTAACTTCTCTTAAGTAGGAAGGCTTCATAATGGTTTTTTCTTTATTAGAAGTGGCTTAGTAGGTAATGCCAAGCTTTTTAAAAAGAGATTGCCAAAGATAGATAGGGCCTATTAAAAGAAACTTTAGCTCATCCAGGATAGAAGGCATTTTACCTTCTATCATATGACCAATAAACTGACCAATCCCAGAGAGGATAAATATACTTAAACTTATTTTCCATAATGGCGGCCAACCTGCTAATCGTTCTAGCTTTTCCAGGCTTATAATTATGGTTGAGAAAATTATTATTGATAACCACATAGCCACTGCCAAACGGAAAGACAACCGCCAGTAATAAAGGATAGCAAAAGCTATTAAGAAAGTAGCAAAATTCAGGTACCGCTGGGCGCCTCCTAACCAAGAAAACTGGGGGAAAGAAATACTCCAGACCAACCCGAGAATACTAAAGACAAAAAGTGGAACACAAACCCAGTGAATTCGTTGGTTTACCGGGTGCTGATGACGCTGGCTATATTGAGCAAAATAAACATCAACCGGACGCAAGGCTTTCTCCATAAATAAACTCAGAAAACAATTCTGTACTATTAAAACTGGCCGACGGCGCTTTTCTATACCAGGAGCAGGAATAATTTTTTACTTAAAGAATTTATCCTGAAGAGCAGTATGTATTCTATATTTAGGAAGTATGCTTATTAATATAACAAAAACAAAAGGCCTCAGTTGAGGCCTTTTGTTTTAAAGATGTTTCCCCATACATATACTGCCTTCCAAGCCTACATAAGGCTCAAAATTCTCAATAATTCTAAAGCCATGCTTTTCAAAAAATTTAATGGCTTCGGGTTGTTGTTCCCCTGTTTCTAAAACCGCTTGCTTATAATTTCTTTCTTTCGCCCACTTTTCAAGTTCATCTACAACAGTAGAGGCCACCCCATAATAACGATAGTGCGGATTTACATACATCCGTTTTATTTCTACTGTATCTTTATCAATTTCCTTAAAACAACCACAACCAATAGATACTTCATTTATTTCAGCAACTACAACGGTATCTAAATGATCAATATTGATATTTATATCGTAATGATAGTTGCCACCATTATACCGGCCCTGCAAATCATCGTCCAGTTCGTAGATTAGCGTCTGAAAATCCTTATCGTCGCTGTTAGTCCTTTTTATTTTGACCATTTACTTTTTTACTTCACTATACTAGGGGCGAAAGTAGGGACTTATTCCAAAAATGCCTAATACCAAATTCTTTTTGTTTTATACAAATAGAGTCAAAGTACTACCCGGTTTGTATCGACTTCAGTACCTTGATAGCTACAGGACCAGACTTACTTTTAGTTATTCTTATACTACTGCATTTTTAGAAGCAATATTAAACTTCTCTTTTTAAGTACTAAGCTTTACAAATTTTACATAAAAAAAGCCAGCGGTTAGGCTGGCTTATTGGATTTAGGGGTAGGTAAAGTAAAGGTAAAATAGTGGTAGGTAAAGAGGTTACATAGTAGCCAGTAAGTTGGCTTGTTTAGCGGCTAAATAAGCCATGAAAGCTTTCTGCTGGTTTGGGCTAAGTAAAGCTACTACTTGAGCTTTATAAGTTTCCTGTATCTGTTGTAGTTTTACATGCAGTTCTACTGAACCGGCTTCCATTGTTTTCTGTACTGCTTGCACATCCGCTAACTGGGCTTCAGTTAACTTTTTGATCTGGATGTATTCATATTCGTTAAAGCGAAGCAACTCCTGTAACTGACGAACTTCTATACGGGCTGTCTGTTCCAGAGCAGCATCAAACCGTTGCTGATCTTTTGCCCCATTGGCAAAAGTTATAGTAGAAAGGATCAGGGTGAAGGCTAGAAGTAGGAAGTGCTTTTTCATATCACTAATGCTTTTTGTCTTAGTTGATAATCAAAAGTACTGCACAGAATATAGCACTAGTATATATTTAGATAAACCTCTAACTAAACCTGTTAAAGATCCCCTTTTACCCGGTAAACCTCCTCCTTATTTGATGACTGTAAGTAACAAAAAAGAAAATGCAGCTTTAAAAATTTTAAATAAATGATACTTGCTGAATGATTTTGCTTACAAAATATGTTAATCATCAGAAAGATGGCAAAATTGTATTCTTCCACTTTAATGCGGCCTGCTATTTATGCACTTAGAACCCTGTCAAAGCTGTTGTGAAAATTTTATCATTATTTAATAAAAGAATTAAGTTAACTATACTTAATATTAAACCAGAATTAAAAATTTATTAGACTATTCTAATAATTCATTTCAATTAAAAGCTAATAAACCCCAGAGTAAATTAGGGTATAGCATAACAGGTTTATATATAATTTAAGCCTCTACCTTTCAATTGATTTAATGAGAAAACTTATAAATTAAGTAATTCGAGCGGAAGTAAGAGAAGGAAATGAGAGAAGGAAATAGAAGCAATACCCTCCTAAACCATGTGATGGATAACTCCCAGGATCTGATCTGTACCATCGATTCAGAGGGTCGGTTTATACAGGTAAGTCAGGCATGCAGTCAGATTTTAGGCTATAGCCGTCAGGAACTGGAAGGCAAACATTCAAAGAATTTTATCCACCCGGAATTCCGCGCCAAAACCTTAGAGGCTTCACACGCTATAAGTGCAGGGAATGCGGAGAGGAGTTTTGAAAATTGCTACCTGAATAAGAATGGTCAACAAGTGCCGATCCGATGGTCAGTAGTGTGGTCGGAGGAAGACAAGTGTTTTTTATGTATTGGAAAGGATCTTTGTGCTAGTAAGGCCGCCCTAACTGAGACACATAAAAGAGAAGAGTTTGAGCGAATTTTGGCCATGCATGGGGTTGATATGGTGGCGTTATTAGATGAAGAGGGCAATTACCTTCATGTAGTTGGTCCTGTCATACAAAACCTTGGATATGAACCGGATCAATTAATTGGAAAAAATGTTTTCCCCCTGATTCACCCCGAAGATGCAGGCAGGGCTCAGGCAACACTAGCTCAAGTAAAGACTTCCAACGAGCCTCTCAAATTAGCAGATTTTAGATTTAAAACTTCTGATGGGCAATGGTGTTGGGTAGAAACAACGGTTAGTAATCAATTAGAGAATCCGGCTATTCAAGCGATTTTTGTTAGTTCTCAGAACATAACTCAACGTAAAAGGGACGAGTTAAATCTAGAGGAAAGTGAGCAACGCTTCCGGAGTTTATTTGAGAATAACCCGGATTTGATGGTTTACCAGAATGAAGCAGGCTATATACTGGATGCTAATGCAGCCTTTCTTGCTTTCATGAATAAAAAAAAGGAGGAGGTTACCGGTAAGTTAATTTTTGATTTTCTGCCTCCCGATATAGCCCCAATATTCCGGCAGAACTTACAGGAGACTTTTTCCGGCAAAAAGGTAAATTTTCAAGTTAATGCAAATTTCCTCGAACAAGGATCTAAAGTCCTGCAGGTTATCAAGGTTCCCCTGATAGCAAACAATAAAGTAATAGCCGTTCATGTTGTCATAAAGGATATAACAGCGGCTAGCCTGGCACAAAGGACTGTTGAAAATCAAGCCAAAAAGCTCAATACTATTTTTGAAAGCATTACCGAGGCCTTTTTTACCTTAGACAAAAACTGGAACTTCACTTACATAAACCAGGAGTTCTATAAAGTTTTATTTAAAGCTGGTGAAAATTTTACCGGAAGAAACATTTGGGATGTTTTTCCGGAGGAGGTTAACAAGATTTTCTATCAGCAGTACCATCAGGCGGCAAATACGGGTAAAGCTGTTCATTTTGAAGCTTATTTAACTAAACTGGAAAAATGGCTGGAGGTAAAAGCATTTCCATCCGAAGAAGGATTGTCGGTTTACTTTAGTGATATTACAGAACAGGTAAATAACAAAAAGGAGCTGGAGAAGTTGTCCTTAGTAGCCCGGAAAACCACCAATAGCGTTATAATTACTGATGCAGAAGGTTTAACCGAATGGGTTAATGAAGGCTTCACCAACCTGACCGGCTACACCTTATCTGAAATGGCCGGCAAAAAGCCAGGAGAAATTCTACAAGGACCCGAAACGAATTCAGAAACAGTAAAAAGGGTTAGCAAAAAACTTAAAGAACAAATCCCCTTCTCTGATGAAATAATTAACTACAAAAAGTCTGGCGAAAAATTTTGGTTCTACAAAGAGATTACGCCTGTTTTCAATAAGGCGGGGGATTTATCAAAATTTATTGCCATTCAAAAAGATATTACAGAGAGAAAAAAGGTAGAGCAAGAACTTAAAAAGCTATCATTCGTGGCCAGTAAGACCATAAATGGTGTGTTTATTACAAATGCCCAAGGGCAAACCGAATGGATAAACGAAGGCTTTACCCGCATAACAGGATACACCCTGGATGATGTTTCAGGTAAAAGACCAACCACCTTGCTGGAAGGACCTGAGACAGATCCAGCAGAACTAGAGCGGATACGTACCAAATTTCAGGAAGGGGTTGCGTTTAACTCCCAAATTATAATTCACCATAAATCAGGTGAACCTTTATGGGTGTCGATGGATTTTAGCCCGGTTCATAATGAGCAAGGAATAATAACACAGTATATCGCAATTTTTAAAAATATTACCTTCCGCAAAGAAGCAGAAGCTAATCTGCAAAGAATGGCCAAAGATCTGTATGCGCGTAACCGGGATATGCAGCAGTTTACTTATATTATTTCTCATAACTTTCGTTCTCCCGTTGCCAATGCATTAGGTCTTATCAGCATGTTGGAAAGTGTTAGTAAGGACTCCGCTAACTTTGATCAGGCTTTAACTTATTTAAAGAATAGCATTGTTCGGCTGGATGAAATATTGAAAGATATAAACTCCATTTTATCTATCCGGGATAAGATCCATGTGCTGGAAAAGGAGAGTATAAAGCTGGTGGATGTAATTGAGCAAACTATATATGATTTCCAGGCTACTTTAGATTATTGCCAGGGAGAAGTTAGTTTACATATAGAAGAAGAACTGCAGGTTCAGGCAAACCGGGCTTATATGTACAGCATCTTTAATAACCTATTATCTAACGCCATTAAATACCGTTCACCCGAGCGTCCGCTTCAGATTACCATTCAGGCCCATACAAACGCGGCAGGAACAAAAACAATTAGCTTCTCGGATAACGGATTGGGTTTCGACATGAAAAAAGCCAAGGATAATGTTTTCAAACTCTATAAAAGGTTTCATGCCACCAAAGAAGGAAAAGGTATTGGTTTATTTCTGGTAAAGATGCACATAGAAGCTATGGGCGGGCAGATTCAGGTAAATAGCCAGGTAAATAGTGGAACCAGTTTTACTATTATTTTAAAGTAAGAACGCATGCAAGCTTTTATTATTGATGATAAATGAGTCAGCCTATTTCTGGTTAAAAAATAAACTGCAAGCAGAAGGATTTACCGGAACAGTTTCATCTTTTCTTTCTGCCGAAGAAGCCCTGGAGATGATGGTATTGGAAAATGAAACAAAGCTGCCAGAACTAATTTTATTAGATCTTGATATGCCTGGAATGGACGGCTGGGAATTCCTGGAGGAACTGGAACCCTATAAACCGCAAGTTAAAGCCAGCTGTAAAATTTTTATCCTGACCTCTTCCTTGAGTTTGGATGATACGGATAAAGCCTCTACTAACGATTTGATTAGCGGGTTTAAACATAAACCATTGGATGCAACTGATGTACAGGAAATTCTGTCGCATTTATAAGGGCTAGTTAAGAGAATATAAGAAGGAAAGAAGTTAGGTCTGGATATTTATTTCTAAAAGAGAAGCCTGGCAATTGGTGATTTCTCCTTTTTCTAATTGATACTTGATTTACCAATATTCCTTTAAAACCAGATGCATAGAAGTGGCCCATTATCTGCATTGCCCTCTTAGGTATTCTTGATGTTATCTGGTTGTTTAAGAATAATTTACCCGTAGCTCTTTCGATCGCATTTACTTAATTTGCTGGGAGTGTAACCAATCATGGGTTTACAGTTCCGATTAAGAGAGTTTTTTGGGAATGGATGAGAATATTGTGGCCTCTTCTAATTTTAGAAACTTTCCAGTTCCTCGATTAACTTATAATAGGAAGGCGTAACTAAATAAGCCCGACAAAATTATTATTTACCTGTTTGAGCAGATGAGGAACAAACTCACCAAGGTGCAATTTATGATCTTCCATAGTGGCTTTACACCCTTCCCCGAACATCCAATAAATTATGCTTACTAACCTGTTGCAAGAAGAAACCAAATGTTTTGTAATAAGGGCTTCTTAATTAATCAGAGGTAACAGACATAAACTAGTAGCAGATAAAAAAATCAGATCATTTTTATCAGTAAGATAGTACAAATCCTTTTCTGGTATACTTCTAGATTTAGGTCGCTGTTATAAATAATTTTGAATATAAATAAATGCTTAACCTTTTCCTTAGGTTCATAAATCAGCGTATAATTCGGCTAATTATTAGTTATATTTTGTTGGCACAGTTTAAAAACAAAAGCCAGCTTTTTGCTGGCTTCAGGTAAAATAGTGGTAGGTAAAGTAAGTATTATTGAATAGCTAATAAGTTAGCTTGTGTGGCCGCTAAATAAGCAGAGAAGGCTTTCTGTTGTGAATCGTTTAATAATGCACTTACTTTTGCAGTATAAGCATCTTTAATCTGTTGTAACCGGATGTGTAGCTCGGCAGCATCTGTATATGTTTGTTTAGCGGCTTGTAAATCTGCTAACTCAGCTTTGGTTAATTTCTTGATCTGGATGTATTCAAATTCA
>NZ_KI421517.1:2695944-2754794 GCF_000473365.1 Adhaeribacter aquaticus DSM 16391 | reverse complement strand
CACATAAGCGCCATTAGTTAAGCTTTGCACATCCAAAGTAGCTACTTGCCCGGCCGAGATGGTTTGGTTTTTCAGGATAGCACCTGTTAAAGAGGCTATTTTTATAGAATAAGTACCGGCAACAAAAGCAGTCAGATCAATGTTTAAGCTGCTGGAAGCTGGGTTTGGATAAAGAGCAGCTTTTACCAGGTTGAAGTTATCTGCTTTTACAGCAACTATTTTGCTGTACTCGCTTTTGCCATTAAAGTCTACCTGTTTCAGACGGTAGTAGTAAGTGCCACTAGTTACACTTCTATCAGTAAAGCTGTAAGTTTGCTTCTGATTAGTAGTACCATTTCCTTTTACTTTACCAATTGCCTGAAAAGTTTTCCCATCCTGGCTCTTTTCAACCTGGAAGTACTCGTTGTTTTCTTCTGTAGCCGTTACCCATTTTAAAGCTACACCTTGATTTTGAGAAGAAGCATCGAAAGAAACTAAAGTTACTGGTAGGGTTGTTGGTGTTGCAGAACCTAATAAGGTTAATTGCGAGTCCTCATCTGAACAATCAAAATCAAAACCTCCTAAAACATTAGTTGAGCTTTCTACTGTAGTACCGGCTTTGGCTTCTATCGAGATAGAGGGCAGAACGGAAGCCAGGTATTCAGCAGGATTAGTGTTATTAGGAATCAAAATAGAATAAGAGAAGGTGTCAGGTTGGTCTTGCCCTTTTATACCATCCTTGCTTGATGTTTCAAACTTTACGCAGTAAAATGGATTAGAAGTACCATTTATAACTTCGTACCTTTTCCCGGTAGCAGAGCTATAGCTGGCATTCTCTGCTATTACACCTTTAGGCAAACCAAAAGACACGTGGCTTAAGCCATGCGAACCAGTATTTTGAACAGTGAAAGTAAAGGTAGCGAGGGTTCCGGTTACTGTTCCTCTCTTATCTGTTTTATTGCTATTAGTATAAGATTTATAAATAAACTTAAAGTTATGGCCTGAACTTTCACAATCTGCCTGACTAGCTAAAGGAGTAAGCAGAGCTAGTACTAAAACTAAAAAATACGCAAAAGAAGTACTTTTTAGGGTTGTTTGGGTAGATGGTAAAAAGTGGCTCATTTGATTTTGTACTGTTTGTAAACAGTACAAAACTGGTTAAGAAAAAACTCTATATAGAGGTTTTTCGATAAACACCTTCTTTTACCGGATAAATAGGTATCACACCCGATGAACTGTGCTTTTACCCGGTGAAGGGAAAGCCTAAATCTTTAGTCATTACTTAAGTTCAAAAAACCTAAATCTTATCTGACCAAATGCTATTTCTAATATTATAGTTTTTTATTTTAAAACTGTTTTATGAAGAAAACCTCAGGTAATGAATTTTATGTACCTTAACTTAATAACCATTTTATGGCTTCTTCCCGGCTGGTAAAGCTTTGGAACTGATAATTAAATTGAATGGTCTGCGTCAGGTTTCTGGTCAGCTCCTGGGTCTTTTCCTCTCGGCTATTGTCGAAGGAAATAATACGGGCTGATTTTTTTAAACGGGTTTTGCTTAAATCTATGGAGAATTGCGTTACCATTTCTTTGTAATCAGGAGAGTCCATTAATTCATGATTAGCTATTGTCTTACTAGCATCAATTATTAAAAATTTGATATGATAGTTATTAAGGTTATCCACCAGCATCTGCAAAGTATATTTTATTTCCGGAAGCAGGTAAGGATGTGCATTAGGCCATTCAACAGTTAAGATATCAGTTGCTGGACTATAATCCAGAACCATGAGGCTATTTTGAAAAAGAATCATTAATTATATTAGCTAACTGTAAGAGTTTTATATGTAAACAATAGTTTCATTTTTTTATTTGGTTAAAGGTTTTGTCAAATAACCGGCAACATTCAAAGAACTAATTAAAAATATATCCTTTGGGTTAGATGAACTGGCAAGTACCATTATTCTGGTATTACTATGGTCAACTAAGTCTCCTTTGGCAAACTATTCAGAAAATTTAAACCGTCTAACACCGGCATAGCCAAATCTAAAAGAACAATTACCGGCAAATTTTTATTGCTTAAAGTATAGCTCTGTAATAATTTACGGCATCCAATCCATTTTTAGCCTGGAAAATATTGCTGGCGATATTATTGGACTTTTAGTTCAAAATATGCTTGTAACGTCGTTATACACTAGCAAAATATTGCTCATAAACTTTATAATAATCGCTTTTTTTAAAAGACTAATTCCAAATATATGGTAATAAATATTAATAAACTTATATTCTTTAGAATTTTATTAACATTAGGCTGGATTCTATGAATGATAGAGGTATTAAGCCATCTTTTCGTACTTCTACTTTTTAATTCATACCCAAATATTTAGCAAGTTTACTTAGTAAACCTTTAAGGTAAAGCTTGCTTATATTATAGGAAAGGCTGCCTCTGGTAAAAGTCGCCCTTTTTTATAACCACGTATTATTTAAATCGTATAAAAATTGAAAGTTGAAATTTTAAAAGGCTACTTCTCTTAGGGGTAGCTTTTTTGTTTAATACTGGATATTTCCTGTTAAATAAAGCAGTTAGCATTCAGTTTAATTATCTTCTTCCTATTTTATAATGATTCGGAAGTCTAATACGACCCAGCTACAACCTAATTAGGTGCCCCTTAACAATAATTCTATAGCAAATGCAAAATAAATAGCAATTGAATAGATGTAATCCGGTGCTATTTTATATATTAGGGCTACGAATGGGTTTATTGAATAATTAGGCAATTCACTTGGTTCCCTTCCAAGAGATATAGGTTCGAGTCCTAGGCTACCCATAAGACTTTATAAAAACGAAAGCCTGCCTTTTAATTAAGGCAGGCTTTCGTTTTTATTTGATTGTTATAGGATTGTATTCCCTAAGTTTATCTTTACTGATTCCCTTCCTCCTGACTATTTTCCGGCCGGGGTTTCAGCATATTTCCAGAATTTGACCCGGCTTACTTATTCTGCGAATCAAACCAAGAAAGAGCATCCAGCATCATGGGTATAATACTGGTTCGGTGCATACCCCCAGAAATTGGTTTCAATTCTACGTTATTGGCTCCTGCTGCTTTAAACCGATTAAAGGTTGTTTCAGATGTTTGATAGAAAACAGCTTCATCAGCGGTGCCATGATAAAGGCGGGTTGGGCTTTTGGGTACCCAATCTAGCAAGCTATTATTAGTTAAAGCCTGCTTCAGAGCTAATTCTCCGGCAGGATTTAACAGATTAGCATAAAAGACAGGATTGAAAAGGGCTGACGGGCTGGTAGTTAATTGGTTATTAATTTCCTCCCGCTTCATGGTACCATTCAATAAAGTTGGTATCCTACCAGCATAAGGCTCCTGGAAAAAATCTGTAAACGGACGATTCCAGTTGTAGGTAGTATTATAGGCCTGTATTATAAGGGCTAAAAAAGAAGGTTCCACATAAGTGGTAGTAGTGGCAATGCCGCTTAACATACCGGTTAAGTCATATCCCCCGGCACCAGCCGCAACTGCGGTTAAGGTTAGGTTATGTTTCGGATTTGCTTCTATTTCTTTCTGTGCGGCCATGGTTACATAACCACCTTCGGAATAACCGACTAGGAACAGGTTGCTGTTGAGGTTTATTTTCTCTTTCTTTAGGTAGTACTTGGCCGCTTTTAGCATATCCACAACAGTCAAGGCTGAATGCTGCTCATCGTAGTAAGGATGAACAATATCCTTAGATACTCCATAGCCAATAAAATCTGGTATTACTGTAATGTATCCAGCGGAGGCCAGTAATTCAAAGCCGGTAAAGGCAGCAGGGAAGTTTGAAGGAGCATCGGCATCGGCAAACATAGTGCCATGCTGTGCACTTAATAAGGCCGGTGGAGCAGGTGTGTTTTGCGGAATGGCCAACAGGCCGGAGACCTCTGTCTCGCTATTTTTGTAGGTGGTTTTATAGGTGAACTTGTAAAAAGCAACATCATACTTCAAAAGATTCACTGAGCTGCCAAAGCCGGAAGCTTGGGCCAAGCCTTGTAGTACAGATTTTGGGATGGTACTAATGGGTGTAGCCGCTACAAAATACTCACTACCATCAGGTTCGGGCTTTTCCTCTTCTTTATTAAAAAGACCGCACCCGCTTAGTGTAAACATGTACAACAGCAAAAACCAACAGAAGAGCTTTATGTTATTTTTCATAGCTTTTATTTTATTTAATGAGTATTTGAAATTTTTATTCTACTAATGATTCCATAAAAGTTTAATCCGCTGACACATAAATTATTATGAAGATACTGAGCTTATTTGGATGTAACTAGGAATAATATGGAAATTTTTAATAGCATTTTTAACATAGCTAAGCAGGTATAGGTTTATCACTACTCCAATCCTAATTGGTGGGAATGGTTTAGCCACCCAAATAGAAAACAAACTGCGTTTTTTTACCACTGGTAAATTCGAGTGTAGGCTTAACCTTGCAATGTATAAGGAATGGGTTCGACTAGGCACCTGAATAATGTCTGAAAACTCTAAACTGTCAGTTTAAGTACTGGCTACTACATCGCTAATTGGTTCACCATCCTACTATTGACTTTTATATCTAGTATAATACTTTAATAATTTAAGAAACTCAGAGAACTTATACTGCTTTAAAAGGAAATTGAGGAATAACGTAGAAAGATAGATTAGCCTAACTTGAAAAAATAGCTTTTGCAAAAATAACTACAGAGAATATAGAAGGTAAATTAGCGTCTATTAATCAACAGGAAGGAGTTTCATAAGTCAGGCCTTTAAAATTAAAGGCAGGATAAATCAAATTGTTTTACCTATGAAAAGAAAAAGCCTGTAAGTTATTAATTCTTACAGGCTTTTCTAACTTCATTGTGCTCCCGAAGGGGAGCGTGTTTTTGGTAATACATGGTACAAGGTGCGCTAAACAGGTATTTAAACCCAGCATTTTACCATAGTGTACCACGATATACCAAAATTATCGTTATACTCTGTCGTTATACTTTTATCTTTGGGTACCTTTTGTTTTGTCACCCATGGAAATCAGTTTATATCTTTTGCCCAAGATTTCTGGCAAAGGCACCCAAAGCATTTATATAGATATCGCCTACGGGAAAGAGCCCTGTGCTCCTTCTCCATCCATGCGCTTGCAGATGGCTACCGGGGTAACGGTCCAGACGCAAAACCCCAACCGCTGGAGCCAGAAAGATGAAAAGGTAAAAGCCGGTGAAGGCAAGGATAATAAAAACATTATTCTTGGTAAGCTTAAAACCAAAGCAGCGGACATTATTCTGGATTATAACCGATCCGGTAAGAAATTGGATAAGAAAACCTTTCAGGCTTTATTAAAAGACAAACCACTGGAGGAAGTTCAGGAGGAGGAAAAGAATTGTTCCTTTTACTTTGAGCAGTGGGCGCGTAACAACCGGGGCGAAATTGGGGAAAAGCATATTAAACTCATGCGGGTGCAATTAAAGTACATGCTGGAGTTTGCACCTGATATCAAACCCGAACAAATCAATGAGCAGTTTGTGGCGGATTTCAAGGAGTTCCTGATTAATGAGTATGAGGTGCTGGATGTCAGTTTAGCCAAGGCTACCAACATGATCAAGATTATCCTGAATGAAGCCGGCTTAAAATCAAACCACAAATGGCTGAAGAAAAAGAAAAGTGGCAATAGCCAGGGCATTACTTTTGACTTGGCAGAACAGGAGAAGATACGCCAATGGGATCCCATGACTGATGGAAAGATCAAAGGCCGTAATCCCATGCAGCAACGGAAAGCATTGGCCTTAGCCCGGCACCTGGTGATATTCCTTTTAAATACGGGGCCGCGCTACGTGGACTTAAAGGCTCTCGAGAAAACAGAGGTGCACAGCTTTACTTTACCGGATGGCCGGAAAATAAAGGTACTGTCTTACTACCAGATTAAAGGAGGTCAGAAACGGGGCAGGCCTTGCCGGGTGGTGTTGAATGAGGAAGCATTGAGCATTCTGGATATATACCAGGATAATACCGATAAGTTGCTGCCGGTTCCTTCTAACCAGAAGCTAAACGAAGCTATAAAACTGGTTTGTAAATTAGCCGGTATTGATGCCCCGGTTAAAAAGATTAAATACCAGAAAGGAAAAAGGATTGAGGTAACCACCATTCCAAACAGGGAAGGAGAACCAGAGCTGCTTACCAAGGCACACATGGCCAGCTGCCACCGCTTCCGGGCTACCTTTGCTACTAACTTAATGGAGGGGGGCGCTGATCTGAAAACTATTCAGGATGCCTTAGGCCATGAGGACCCGAAAACAACCCAAATCTATTTAGATAATAAGGATAGCCGGCAATATGCTAATTTGCTGCAGGCATTTGAGAATTTGAGTGGAAAAATTTAGATATGTAAATATTATAGGTTTAGATCAGTTTGCCCAGATATATTTATTTCAACAAGCGTGTATTCTATTCTTTCTTTATTTGTGGAAGAATTAAGAAATATTTGCTTTGAAATAACCCCGGTGCATTCTTCTCCAATATGGATAGTTTTCATTTTATCCAAAAGATCAAGGGGGAAGGTTCCGGCAATGGTTCTCTTATCTAAAGTATCAATTTCAAATTTACCTTTTAAACTATTTGTTATTAGCTTTCCAACAAAGGCAAACTCCTGTGGTTCTGCAACCTGAATTTTATTTAAGGTATTATATAAACTTAATATCCTATCCTTGTCACCATACCATTTATTGGTTTCGTTATTGGGAGTTATCCAATCCATTTCAAGTTCTAAGCCGTCTTCATTTAATTCTCTAAAGAACCTGGAATAATGCTTTATACTTGAAAGCCCTACTTTATTAAGATTATTAGTCAGGTCTTCGCCATTTTCGCTGCTAACAAATTTAAATAAGTTATCTAAGCTATCCTGAATCAACGAGTTCCCATAGAGATCAGGCGTTGTTTTACCTGACAAATAAAAGATTGTGGATCCTTTTCCAATTGCCTCTAATCTCAAATCAATTGTATTGCTTATGATTTTATTTGAGTTTTTAATATTGCGTTGGCCAAACTGTAAATATTTGGAAGTAGTATGAAGTGCATCAGAAAAGGCTGACGTTAAAGCTCCGGCAATACTAAGTGGAATTGAGCCAAATTGAGCAGGCTTTCCTATTAATCTTAATGAAATTACCTCCTTATAACGGTCTTCGTTTACTTGTTTTAATTGCGTATATAACTCTTGAAGGTGGTTTTTTAAAGAATTAAGGTTGAGTTCAATAGCCATGTTTCCTGGAGAAGAATTTAGAATATTTTCTTCTTCAAGGATTCTCTGGTTTATTTCCTCTATCCTGTTTTTAAGCTGCTTGTATGTTGTTGTCATACCATATTCGGGCTATCCCCTTAGGTTGTTCATCTCTAGTAAAACAGAACCATCCTCTCCAATAACTCCTTGATTCCATATCTTCTTTTCTAACGAGAAAAACGTCACAATTATACCTAATTTGAGAAAGAGTTCTGTCATTAATTTCTTTTAAAATAGAAATTTGATCTGGTGTCAGGTTCTGTACATCATTATCTGAATAAAAGAATATAAGATCTACATCCCCTGGTGACTCCTTAAATGTAGAGAAAGACCCATCAATCCATATTTCTGCAGGGATACCTGCTTCAGAGAACCGTTTAAAAAGGCTTTTTAAACGACTGACCAAAAAAATCCTTCTTTCTTGATTTATAAAAGGATTTACGAAAATATCTTCAAGTTGATCAGGGGTCATTTCATAGAAACCTGGCGGGAACAAGGGAAGGAACTCCTCTTTATCTTCTAGCATCTATTTGCATTGGTAAAGATTAAAACAATATTGTTATACACTAATTGCTCCCTCTAATTTCTCCAGGCTTTCCTGGATGGCGCTGAGCTGTGACCGGATAAAAACCATGTTGAGTTTGGGCGGATTGATAAACAGGATGGATTCAACCGAAACCTTGTAAACAGACTGTAGGTTATAAAGCATCTGCAGGGTGGGCTTAGTAACACCCGTTTTAACCTGGTTAAAGGAAGCCGGTGATATTTCAATACTCCGGCATAATTCGGCATAAGAATCTACCCGGCCGGTGCTGATCAGGTCATCACATTTCTGGATAAACCTGGTTCTTATTTGGTTTTCTATATCGTCGTTATAAAGTTGTGGCATGGGATTTTAGTTATTGTTTTGGTGGGGACTGGTTTTTAAATGTGTTTTCTGTTATCTACCAATCTGTTTCTGGCGAGGAAAGTGTATTAGCAAAAGATTGTATTAAGGTGTTAAAGTGGGTCTCTAAATCATTTTTAGCAAGTTTAGATTTTAACTCTCCTGCTGTATTAAAAATACCTAGAATTGAGCCGTCCAAAGTACCGTCATGCACTAATAATAATCTTTGGTGGGATTGGGTAAAAGTGGTCAACCTAAAAGAAGGCTTTTCAACTTTGATCTTATTGTCTTTAAACTCAAAGTTTATTGTATAATTCATGTCGAAGACATGGCCTAGTTTATTTCTATAAATTGATCTGGGGGCAAACCCATTTACAGTGATTGATTCGTTTTCAATAAGGCTCATTACATCTTTAGGAGATACATAGTTTTTGTTGATGTATTTTAAGGCCTTCTGGTATAATGTCTTTTGATCAGTATTAGGAATATTTATAACTATAAATGACCTTGATTCATCTTTATCATTAATAAATCCATCAGAAGTTAGTTTAAATTTATCTACTGGATAGTTTTGTAATATAGAATTAGGGTTTTTATTTGGAACCCTTTCAGGGCTATCTAAATCTTCTATTAAAGCAAAATACCATTCTCCATCTTGTTTTATTGAATACCACAAATCATTATGTTTCTGATATACAAACACTCTACCGCCCTGATTTAAAAATTTATAGACATTGGCTTTAGCACTTGGGCTGTATCTGAGTGCAACTTTATCATGTTTAGCTGCATACTCTGTATTTATTTTTTGTCCATATATAAACTGGAAGCTTGATAATAATAAGATTAAAACAAATGCAAATGTTGGTTTCATAAGAGGTAGAATTTAAGACATGCTATTTATTCTAATACTTGCTTTCACTAAAGCCAAAGCCCTTACATTATCTAAAGGGATTTCAAAAGGGTCATGATATTGATTCTGGCTTGCTAACTTTATAAACCCTTCTGTAGAAGACTTCTGGATATACTTGACAAGAGTGTAAATTTTACTATCCAATTCGAAGGATATTAAATACATCTCTCCGTAAAAAATGTATCTTTTATCATTTAATATCTGGTACATAACTATATCTCCGCTTTTTAAAAGAGGGTACATGCTATCACCAGTTATATGAATAGCCCCATCGCACTTGGGGATGTTCGGTATCTTGATAAAATCAATAACATTGTTGTGTCTCCCAAACAACTCAACCAATCCTGCTGAGGCCTCAAAATCATAAAGCGGCACATCTTGTTGCTCCTCAATTTTATCTGTTCTCATTTTAAAATTCTTTACTTCGGATTCTCCTGTTATCCCTCCTATTCCGGTAAGTAGCCATGCAGGTCTTATATCAGGAAATTCCTTACATATTTCAGTAAGATACTTTGCTGGAATGTCCCCTTTTTTGTTTAAATGCTCTGAAACAGTCTGTGGTTTTACCCCAACAAGCTCAGAAAGCTTTGCCTGAGTAAAAAATTTTTTAATAATGAGAATTTTAATTCGCTCATTGACAGGCATTTGAGAATAATCTTCCATACTGTTTTAAATAATATCAGATATTTCCGAACTTTTATTTGGAAACTTCGGTAAAACCTGATAACTTTGGTTTACTAAATAATTATAACGGACAAAATAATATTAAAATGGCAGAAGAAAAAATAATTCAGATGAACGATGAGGTACGGGCAACCTTTATCGTTCGCCCTGATCTCAATGAAAAAATGAAGGCCATTGCTTATTGGGATCGCAAACTTATTAAAGATGTAGTCAATGAGGCTTTCGAAGCATTCATTAATAAATACGAGAAAAGCCATGGTCAACTTGTTTCTCCACCCTCTAAAGCAGCCTAGTCATGCTTCAAAAATTCATCTACAACGATAACCCAATAACCTTTGACCTGAATGGCGAGGTTATGATTAATGCGTCTCAAATGGCTAAACCTTTTGGAAAGGCTCCAAAAGATTTTTTGAAAAATGAGCAAACCCAATCTTTCGTTATGGCCTTGCAAAAGCAATGGGAGAATTCTCCTATTGGGTCTGAAAGGCAAGACCGGAATTCCGGCCTTGGTATTGTTCGGGTCAATAGAGGCGGCAACAACCCCGGCACCTGGATGCACAGGAAACTAGCCTTAAAATTTGCTGCCTGGTTGTCTGCTGATTTTGAGCTTTGGGTTTTCGATCGTATTGAAGAAATCCTTCTAGCCGGTAAATCTGAAACCACCGCTACTCTTTCTAATGAAACTTACCTGCAACTGGTAAGCGATCTGAACAGTCTGAAAAAAACAATCAATCTGCACAGCTCTATTATTACCCAACAAAGCCAGGAGATTACCAACCTTCGGAGAGTTAATCAATCCAAGTCCTCTCGCTTACCAACCTTGAAAGAAATCACGGCGCATGTAAATATGTACGTGGACAAGAGCCTTGATCTGGAGCCAGCGGAAATGAAAGTTGAAACTCTAAAAGAACTGTTGGGCAAAAATTGGCTACAAAAATTAATGGAGCAAACCAACATGAAAGCCTTTGAAGTGCGCAACATGGTTTTAGGTTTATGCACCAATCATTCCCAATGGCACAAAGTGGTTGCGCTTGCTTTAGCCGCCCAAACCGAAAAGACTTTAGCCGAACTGGAAAGTTTAAAAGCCGCCTAAGCCATGAATGTTGAATTAAAACCAGAATCCTATTGGGATAACAAGATGCTTGAGAAAGCTTCTGAAAAATACGGAGACAAGAAAGCCCTGATGGATACCTTTTCTAAAGTTTACAAAGTAGGTCCGGAGCTTTATCAGCGGTTACAGCTAAGCAAGAACACTGTTTACAGTCTTATTCACACTGGAAAACTTAAAGCTTTTTGTGTTGGTGAAAAGGGTTACCGAGTAACCGAACTTGCTTGTCTTGAATTGTTGGGGGATACTAAAATTCTTGGGTTCACTACCCGAGATGAAGAGCCGCAAATGCGGAGAGCGTAAATGATTTACGCTGCTAATATATAAAAGTTCTATATACCAACCAAATCATAAATTAATTATTTGCCCAACCTCTAAATCTTTTGTTATGTCAACGTCATTTTTACCTAACCCATTAACCAGCCCAATTGATTACAGTGCTTTCCTGGTGCCACCTAGCCGCCAAGTGCGCAAGGATACTGTTTTTACCACTCCCCACAACATTGAACCTGAATGGAGAGAAGAAAGCCAGGCTTACTTACACCTTATATATAATGAGGTTGACAAAGCCTTTAAAACGGACCCCAAAGAGATTAAATGTTTCTTCTCAGTTAAAGGCAAAGGCCACCGGGAATGGAAGGATGTCTCGAAAGCCATTGATAAAGGGGACGCTGAGAAAGCAATTGAAGAAATGGATGACCTGATTACCAAGCTAATCACCATGCGGCTGAAAGTTTCCAAGAACACTCACCTTCCTATTCAATAACCATGCAACTCACAGGAAACGAACCAGCAATGCCGCAAATAACTACCGATGTAGACTTTGCTGATGCAAGTAAAGAAAAGCAGTATGGTTTAACCTATTCAACAGGTGGCCTTACCATTCGCCAACACTTTGCCATCTCCATTCTTCAGGGGTCTATGGCAGGAGTTAAGGTTACTGTAACTCCCGAAATAGCCACGGCTTTAAGCAAAGAGGCGGTAATGGTTGCTGATGCTTTAATAGTTGAACTTAATCAAGGAGAATAACCATGACCATTTTCAAGACCAACGAAGGTGAAGTTGTTTACCGCACCTTATGCCGGATGAGCAGCGCCGGCAGAGCTATAAGAAAAGCTGCAAAAAAGGGGAAAACTTCCTTAGTAGCCATAGAGCCGGATGGCCAGCAATTCAACTACAGCTTTATGCTGAACCGCTATTACGAGGAACACCAGTTAAGCCCGGTAGCATGAGCCACCACAAACTAGGGCCGTGCAGTGTCAACTGCAAATTGAAAGACCTTATTACCGTCATCAAATCAAATTTAAATCAATCATAATCTAATTCATAATCTATAACCTTTTTACTATTTCAATCATGAACGAGAACTATTTTGCACCAGACGAGGAAATTATTGCCACATCAACAGGAGAAAAATCTTTTGAATTAATCCCAGCCGGGAACTACCTGGCACGCTGCTACTCCATGATACTATTGGGTACTGTTACGGAAGAGTACGAAGGTAGAACCAAGGAAAACGAAAAGGTACGCATTACCTGGGAGCTGCCAACGGAGACCCGGGTATACAAAGAAGAGAATGGCCCACAGCCATCCGTTATTTCCAAAGAATACACCTTATCCATGGGTGACAAGGCGAACTTGAGAAAGGATTTAGAAAGCTGGAGAGGCAAGCAGTTTACCGACGATGAAGCTAAAAGTTTTAATGTCTCTAAACTGATTGGAATTCCTTGCCAGTTAAACATTATTCATAAGGTGAGCAAGCAAGGTAAATCCTATGCCACCATTGCTACGGTTTCTCCTTTGATGAAAGGCATTGAGTGCCCTCCACAGGTAAACCCTTCTTTCATTTTTAATATCAGAAGCTTCCAACAGGATAAGTTTAACTCTTTGCCGCAGTTCCTGAAAGAAAAAATCAAAGCCACCAAAGAGGGCAAAGCTTTAAACATTCAGGATACAACGCCTCAACCAGTTCCACAGCCTCAAGCTGCACCAGCACCACAACCGCAACCAGTGGCGCAACCAGTTAAAGTGGCTGAGCTTGAACTTGCCACCATTGATGGCCCCTTACCCTTTTAATATGGCTGGCAGCTTCCATATTAACCAGGAGCAGCGCCGGGTAGAGATTACTTTCCCGCAGGCTCCGGGCAGGTTCACCAAAAACGAATTGTACAAAAATAACTTCTCCTACCATCCGGGCTCCAAAGCCTGGATCCGGGAGGGTTTACAGGTGCAAGGCGTTGGCCGGATACTGGCCTACTTTGATCATGAGGCCGCCCATTCAATAGCCGCTTAAAAATTAATCATAACCATGAAAATCGAAGAAATAGAAATCAAGAATTTCAAAGCCATCTCTGAGCTAGGTCTGGAGATTAAAGGCAACAACGTGTACGTGTTAGGTGGCAATGGCAAGGGTAAAACCTCTTTCATTGATGCCATCTTTAAAATCCTGACCGGCAAAGATCTGCCACCCAAACTGGTAAAAGCCGGTGAAAAGAATGGCGAAGTCCGCATTGATATGGGTGAGTATATAGTACGGGCCATCTTCAACGCCAAAACTGAAAAGTTGAATCTAAGTGTGGAGTCTCCGGAGGGTGCTCAGTATAAAAGCCCCCGCACCATGCTGGATCAGATTGTTAAAGTGATTGACTTTGACATTAACCAGTTCTTTTCCCTCTCCCCAAAAAAGCAGGTGGAGCAGATCAAGACCCTGGTTGGCATTGACTTCTCCGATCTGGATGAACAATACGCGGAGCTTTACCAGGAACGCACTTTTGTTAACCGGAAGGTGAAAGAGGTAGAGGCCCAAACGGTTACCTATGACAAATCAAAAACGGAAAAGATTGATGTAAACGCACTGGTGGCAGAACTCAATAAAGCCAATGAGTTTAACCACACCATTGATGGTGCTGCCTCCCGCCTAAATGAGCGCACCCAGAAGATTACTTATAATGAAGCGCGCATCCAACAGCTGATGAAAGAAGTGGATGCCCTGCAAGCTGAAACAGATCAGTTTAAAACCCAAAATCAGCAAGCGTCTGCCTGGTTAGGTGCCAACACTAAAATAGACACCACTGCTATTCAGGCCAAGTTTGACAGCGCCGCCGAACACAATGCGCAGGTGGATCACACCCTGGCAGCTATCAAGAAATATGAGGAACTGGAAGCGCTGATCAAACAGCAGGAGCATTTAAATAAGCGGATTGCCGATATCCAGGAGGCAAAGAAACAAGCTATTGCGGAGTCGCAAATGCCGGTAGAGGGTTTGACTTTTGATGATGACCAATTGTATCTGAATGGTTTGCCGTTTGAGCGTTCCCAGATTAATACCGCTACCGCCATCATTACCGGACTAAAGATTCAGATGGCCTTATTAGGTGAGGTAAGGATTGCCCGGTTTGATGGTTCCCTGCTTGACAACACCAGCCTGGCAGAAGTGGAAGCCTGGGCGGCTGCCAACAACCTGCAGCTATTTGTGGAGATGGTGGACCGTAGCAGCGAGGCATTGAAGATTGAGGTACGGGAACCGTTGCAGTTTGAACAGTTGGAGGCTGCAGCATAATGAGGTACCAATTCAACGAACAGAAGTGTCGGGAATTATTAGCGGAGCGGCATGAAGGCTGCTCCAAAATAACAGTTCACATCTCCAAGGATCCGGAGTCAATTTGGAACGGGATACCAATCTACTACAATGGCCAATGGCTGGAAGACAACCTGGAGCTAGTTAGAAATTTTATCGACAAAGAACCCATCCTGGTCAGGTTCGGGGCTGTCAGTTCAAATCAATGTTATACCGAAATTAAATAAGGGTCAATTATGGGATACACGAAATATGTTTCAAAAGAGGTTGAGGTTGACATAGATGTTGACATTGACTTCGATGATGTAATGGGATACATCAACTGTGGTCTTGATGCTGATGAGACTAAAATTATAGCCAAAGCATTAGGTAAACCAAATACCCTTCCCAATTCTATTACTTGCCCATGTAATACTATCATGGATGAAATTGCCATTGGCGAGTTACAGGAAATCATAAATAAACAAGGTGTTGAGGCTGTTGTGGCTCAACTTAAAGCTAAGGCCTATTATGTCACTCAATAACATAACTATTCTCGACTTTGAAACCACCGGCTTAGATCCGGATAAAGATCGCGTGATTGAGATTGGCGCCATGCGCGTAATTGATGGCGACGTCAAGATGGAGTTTAACTGCATCGTTAATCCGGAAGGTGTCAAGCTCAGTGAGTATGCTGCCAAAGTCAATAACATATCAGAGGAGCAACTGGCTAATGGTACGAACCAACGCTTAGCCATGGCGCTACTCCGCAACATTATTGGTGACAGTGTCATCATTGCCCACAACGCGGCCTTTGATTTGTCTTTCCTGCATCACTCTTATAATCGGTTAGGTGGTCAACCATTGACTAATCCTTTCCTGTGCACCCGGACGGTAGCAGCTTTCCGCTACCCGTTTCCGCACTCTTTGGAATCCTTGTGCAGCCGGATGGGCATTGTGAATGAAACCGCTCACCGGGCTTTGTCCGATGTTAAGGCCACCTACCAGTTGCTGTGCAAGATGCGCGAAGCCGCCGAATGTGCGGAGTTTGTCAATGTCATGGGATTTATGAAAAAGTACGGGGCTCCCGGTTGGGTGCCGACCTATGCAACCTTGAGGGGGTACTAATATGATACTATCTAGCAAACAAGAATTATTTCTTCAAATGGTTTTGGCGGGTAAAAATATTTTTCTTTCCGGAAAAGCTGGTACTGGTAAAAGTACCATCACGAAAATAGCTATTGAAGCTTTGAAAGAAGCAGGCAGAAAAGTTGCAGCAGTAGCCCCAACCGGTATTGCAGCAAACAATGTTGGCGGCCAGACTATTCATTCTTTGTTTAGACTCAATCCTTTTGGTGTTCTGAATTTTGAAACATGCAATTATGTGTCTAGCGAGAAACGCAGGCTGCTTGATGTTATTGACACCCTAATAATTGATGAAGTATCCATGTTGCGGCCTGATGTCCTGGATGCTATGCATTGGACGTTGCGCAAAAACGGGTGCAATGGATTAGATAAAAAACAGGTAATTCTTATTGGAGACCTTAAGCAATTACCGCCAGTTTTAAATGATAACACCAGAGCTATCCTTTATGAAATTTATAAAGGTGATTCGTTTTTTGATGCCAATATCTATCCCAAGCTAAACTTTGAATCTTTAGAATTAGATGAGGTATTACGGCAATCAGATATGGATTTTATCAATGCTTTAAACCTTTGCCGTGAGGGATTAAAATCAGAGTATTTCCGTCAGTTTGTTGGAGAAGCCCCAAACGCAGGTGTAATTCTGGCTCCACATAATGCAACAGTGCAAGCCTATAATAAGGCTAATCTTGCTGCCATAAATTCAGATTTATTGGTATTTGATGCTGTTGTTGAAGGCAATGTTAAGGCTGATGATTTTAATTTAGAAAGCCGGATTGAGGTTAAAAATGGGGCTAAAATTATGTACCTGGTTAACAGCAAAGACGCGCCCCTTTTCAATGGTGCCCTAGGAGAATTTATTGTAAAAGAAAAACAATACTTCATTCGGGCTCATGATATTGACTACCCATTAGAAACGGTCAAGTTCACCAAAAAAGAATACGTTTTTAACAAGGCTACAAATGAGCTTGAATTAAGGGAAATAGGCAGCATTTCGCAGTTGCCTATAAAACTAGCCTATGCCCTATCAATTCATAAAAGCCAGGGATTGACTTTTGATGAAGTTACCGTCGACCTAAAAACTCCTTGTTTTCAAAAAGGCCAGTTATATGTGGCATTATCGCGGGTAAGGAAACCAGAAGGTTTAAGGATCTTGATTTAGCCATGAAACACCTGTTAACCCTGGCCTTATTAGCCTTTTTGCTCCTTTTGGTTTTATTCTTTCCACATCCAGAAAAATATTTTAATGATTAACGTTCCTACC
The DNA here is from genome assembly GCF_000473365.1 of Adhaeribacter aquaticus DSM 16391. Classification (GTDB taxonomy): domain Bacteria; phylum Bacteroidota; class Bacteroidia; order Cytophagales; family Hymenobacteraceae; genus Adhaeribacter; species Adhaeribacter aquaticus. The sequence continues at coordinate 2,737,977 of NZ_KI421517.1, read as the reverse complement.
CTCCGTCCTTACCAGGTGCAATCCATTGAGGAGCTCCGGGAAGCATTTCGTCAAGGCCACCGCCGCATGATTTTAGTGATCCCCACCGGAGGAGGCAAAACCACCGTGGCCGCCGAAATGATCCGCAAAGCCACTGAAAACGGCAACCATATTCTTTTTCTGGCTCACCGCAAAGAACTGGTGGAGCAGGCCAAAAACAGGCTGCACACCTTTGGCATCAAGCCAGGTGTTATCATGGCCGGCTGGACACAAAAAGCCCGCCCGGTGATGGTTGCCAGCCAGCAAACGCTTATCCGGAGGGCACTCCCGAAAGCGGATGTGATCATAATAGATGAATGTCATCACAGTCCTTCGAACGGCTTTCTAAAAATCATAAACGATGAGCAATACCGTCTTTCTTTTATTATTGGTCTTACTGCCACTCCTTTCCGGTTGGACGGCAAAGGACTCGGATCAGTAGGCTATACTCAGATTGTGGCACCCATCACCATCACCCAGCTGGTGGATGAGGGGCACCTGGTCCCGGCCAGGTACTACGGGCCTAAACGGGACATGAGTGATGTGCATGTAACGGGCGGCGACTTCAACGCCAAAGAACTGTTTTCCAAGTTTGATAAAACGGTTATTTATGACGGTGTTATCCAGCACTACAACAAGTTTGCCCCTGGTTCCAAAGCGATTGTTTTTAATGTTAATGTGGAGCATTCGGTAAAGATGGCCCGGCTCTTTAATGAGCAGGGCATCAGTTGTGCCCACGTGGATGGGGAAACGCCGGCGCTGGAACGGGCGCAGATTCTGAGTGATTTCCGGGAAGGCAAATACCAGGTGCTGTGCAATGTGAACATTTTAACTGAAGGCTTTGACCTTCCTGCTATTGAAACGGTAATCCTGAACCGGGCTACCAAATCCAAGGCCCTCTACTTACAGATGGTAGGCCGTGGACTACGCCCGGCTTTAGGTAAATCCTGTTGCACCGTCATTGATCAGGGTGGCAATGTCTACATGCACGGTCCGGTTGATCTGGAGGAAGAGTATAGCCTGGAGGATAAACCTAAAAAAGGTGGTGGTGCTCCTCCTATGAAGGAATGCCCGAATTGTTTCCTCCTTCAGCATACAGGAGCACAGGTATGCAAAGAATGTAATTATGTCTTTTCCATTGCCATTCACGAACGGGAATTACCACAGGAGGAGTTTGAAGATATTACCAACTTCTTACCCAAGCCAGTCAAAGCCAATAAGGTGCCGGTGCCGGAGCACTTACGCAAGCCATGGAGTGACATGACAGATGAGGAGTTGAAAGAGTTTGCCCGCATGAAAGGATTTAAGCCGGGATGGGTTTGGGTGCAGATCCAGAACCGGCAGAAAGGAGTGGCCGCATGATCCTGCATAACGACGAGCCTTATTTTACCCTAAGGGCTGCAGACACCTATGCGCCTAAGATTATCCTGGATTGGTGCCGACTGGTTTTACACAGCCCGAATGCCAACCAGGAACAATTTAAGAAAGCAGCACAGGCGCATCAGTTAGCCATTAAAATGCTGGAGTGGCAAGCTGCTAATCCGGAAAAAGTTAAAGTACCTGACAGTAAATAACCCATGATGGTATCCTTATATAAACACATCAAAGAAGTTACCAACGGCCACGAGGTGGCGCTGTTGCTTATCCTGCAAGGCATCAAGCAAGGCCAGTGGCAAACAGCCGTGGAACAGATCCGCACGCTGGAAGATAAGAAAGCCCGGACGGAAGCAAAGAAAACAATTCCTTACTTCACGCCTTCCGGTACCTTCAGCCACCGCAGCATTCCCGGCTTAAAAACCCACTCCGGTATACTGGCCATTGACATTGACCACGACACCAGCAAGCGGCGCCAGCTGGAGCAGGACCCTTACACCTATGCTCTGCATTTAAGTGTTTCGGGTGATGGCTTAGTGGTGTATGTCAAGATAGATCCGCTCCGGCACCTGGATAGTTTTAAATGGATTGAGAAGTATTACCGTGAAACCTATGAGGTCCTGATTGATAAGTCCTGCAAGAATGTGGACCGTGCCCGGTTTATTTCTTATGATCCGGATTTGTTCCACAATCCCGACAGTAAAACCTTGGGGCCGGATGAGCTAAATGAACTGGATTTAAGACCCAAGCCCTCCGCTCCTCCTGTGGTTTACGGCCGCACCAATTACGGGCAGGTCATTCTGGAAAGAGCGGTTAACCTGGTGTTAAAAGCTGAGGATGGTGAGAAGCATAAACAGCTAAATACAGCCGGCTTTCTTTTGGGTGGTTACGTGGCCACTGGTTTCCTTTTCCAATCCGAAGCTGAGGAGGCATTAAAAAATGCGATCCGGCAAAAGAGCAACGTAGCCAGTTATGAGGATGCTGATAAGGTTATCAGCCGCTCGATCCGGGAAGGTATGGCAGAGCCTATTCTACCGGATGAAGTGGAAATGTACGTGCGTACCCAACGCCGCGATGGTCAGTATCCGGATAATGTTCTGACCAAAGTTAGTGCCATGAACGGGGTACCGGAAAACTTACTCCGTCCGGTAGTGGAAAAGATTTACCAGGAGCCGAATGTTAAAATTGAGAAGTTCTGGCGATTGGTTCTGAAAGATGAAAAGAAGGAACAGTACAAACTGGAAATGTCAAAATCCAAGTACCTGGCCTTTTTAGAAGAGGCTGGATTTGGCACATATAAGGTAGGCAAGAATCACCTGGTGGTACAGGTTAAGAATAACATTGTTCGTGCCGTGGATCGCAAGGAAATCAAGCAATACGTTATTTCATACGTGGCCTCCCTCCCGTTTGAGTTTGATGGCATCTTCCGCTTTGAACTGGATGAGCGGTTAAAGTCAGAGCACCGCATCTGGTTTGAAGAAGGGTTAATTGAAATGCTGCCGGACATTGGCAATGAGTTCCAGCGTGACACCCGGACGCATGCTTATTTTTATTTTAATAATGGGTTTTTAACCATAACCCGCCATACGGTCATCTTTAGCGATTATAAATTGCTCGCTGGTAAAATCTGGCTGGAGCAGGTAATTGATCGAAAATTTACTTTAATAGAAGAAACCGACTATTTAAATGACACTGACTTTTATAGATTTCTTTTTAACATAACCGGGCAGGAAATTAAACCAATTGGAGACAATACACCTGGAAGGCTTTGCAGTTTAATGACTGCAATTGGGTATTTACTACATGGATATAAAGCACCATCTAATCCAAAAGTAGTTATATTAGTTGATGAACAAATTAGCGACGTTCCATCGGGGGGTACCGGCAAAGGTCTTGTTTTTCAGGCCATCAAACGCATGCAACCTACGGAGGTGCTGGACGGAAAGACGTTTGATTTCAAAGATAAATTTGCCATGCAGACCGTGAATGAAACTACTCGTTTAATTGTGTTTGAGGATTGGGATGGTAAGAGATTGCCTTTTGACAAACTGTTTAACATGACCACCAATGAGCTTAAAATTAACCGGCTCTATTTAGGTCAGGTAAGTGTACCTTATGAACGTTCACCAAAGTTCGCCATTACCACCAATGATATGGTGAGTGGTGAGGGTGACAGCCACGCACGCCGTAAGTTTGAGATTGAGATAGCGCCACATTACAGCGCACAATATACGCCCGTTGATGAATTTGGACTAGAGTTTTTTAATGATTGGGAGGCGGAGGAATGGAACCGGTTTGATAACCTCATGATTAACTGTGTGCAGTTGTTTTTAACCGGAGGGCTCAAATTTACTGCCCCAATCAATATTAACAGAAGAAAATTATTGCAAGAAACGAGCGATAGTTTTGTGGAGTTTTGTGATGCTTTAGATCGAAATTACACTTATTATAAGAAAGATATTTATGATTCTTTCCTTTTAGAATCTGGGAATAATGAGTCTAGATTTACTTTTGATCGATTTAAAAAATGGCTGACAAAGTATTTTAAATATATGGAACTGGAAGTAGAACAGGATAAGAATAGAACACCTGGTCCGCTTAAAAACCAAACCTATTTTACAATTAAATCACATACCAATGGAAAAGACAATACAGGCAACGCCCACTGAATATAAAGGGATTATTTTTCGATCTAAAACTGAGGCTATCCTGGCTAGATGTTGGGATATATTTAATGAGCAGAACGATTCAAATATTACAGTTCATTATGAGTATGAGCCTAAATCACTTTTATTACCTGATGGGTACGTTCCTGATTTTGCTGTCACTACTTGGTATGGAGATATTAAGAAGTCTATTCTTATGATTATAGAATTAAAACCCTGTGCCGTTACCGAAACCTACAAAAGAAAATTAGGCAAAAGATTTGATGCAATTTTGTCAATTATGGGGCAAAGTCGTATCCCGATGGGATTCTTGCAGGAAGTCAGAATGGAACTTTTTACATGTAATTTTTTTGAAGATAATCACATAAATACATCCCAAGTTTATCAGAACGGCCGTTTCTCTGCACCACATGAATTAAGGAGTGGCGAGTTGGATTGTATTCAACAAGCAAAAAGTTATAGATTTGATTTACAGCCTAAAATAAATCAAATATCTAACGAACCTAAATTTGAAATACCTAAACCAATTAAAGAAACTAAAGGTGTAAAAACAATGGTAAAACTTCCCTCGCTCGCCTCAATAATTCCAAAAGCATCAGAAGAATCGGCAAAAACACCTCCAGTGACTAATATAGAGGAGGTAAAAAAAAGAACTGTTAAGATGCCTTCATTAAAAGATATCAAAGCAATAGCATCAAAAAAACATTGAATAAATGTCCGCGTGTCCACGTCTTTTCTGATTCCTTTACTTACTTGCTTATTTTGTACTTTTTCTATTTACACAATATAAGAAAAAATACAAATAAGTAATAAGGGGCTAGAATAAAGGAAAAACGTGGACACGCAGACAAAAAAATATAATCAGTTATGACTAACTCATTCAAAATCAAACCAGAAGCCCAAATTCAGGCCGAATGTGTGACCTGGTTTAAAAATGAATTTCGTGGATTACGCCGGCGCCTTTACATGGTGCACAACGACGGAAACAAAAATGCCATCACAGCCAGTCAGGATTTAGCCAGAGGTTTAACCAAAGGGGTGCTTGATCTGAATCTGGATATTCCCAACGGGCAGTACTCCGGCCTCCGGATTGAAATGAAAAAGCCAGGTGGGTCTTTAAGTCCGGAACAAAAAGAAATGATAGCCGAAAATGAATACTTTGGTTATAAGTCGGTAGTAGTGGATAACCTAGAATCTTTTCAGCAAGCTATCCTGGACTACCTTCCGGCTCACCTCCTCCCGATCCGGTACCAGAAGGCTAGTTAATGCACTATATATGCAACGCGCTATATAATTGCAGCATAGTTGCAAGGAATGATAAAGAACCAAATATATTTTTTAGGTAAATCATATATATTTTATTTATATTTACATGTATACATATTCAATTTATTTATAATTGCCGCACCCAAAAGCAACAAGATACTGACTCCAAAACAACCATAAATATGGCAAGGCTCTTAATGTACCCGGTGATTTTTGTTAAAGCACTCGTTGGTTCGGTTGCTCTTCTCACCGCGGCCATTGTGGTGGTTGGGCTTTTTGTTATTGACCATAAACCAGCCAGCAAACAGCCATGAAAGAGGCAGTTGAAATATTCCTGATGCTGGTGGTAGTGATTGTACTGGTAGCTCTGATTTGGGAAACAGCTCAATTCACCGCTACTAGGAAAGATGCCAAGACCGCAATGGTAGAAGCCTTGCGAGAGAATGAACTGAGAGCTGGCTTTATGGGAAGTGATTACCGGGCAGTCTATAAATTTTACAAAGAGGGGGTGTTGGATGTGGCAAAGAAATTAGGAATAAGAATCAGACCAGAAGAATATACCAAACACTAAAAGCGATGGCCAGACTAAACAAGAAATCAACTAAGAATGCAATAGTGAAGCTGCTGAAGGAAACCAGAATTGATCATGTAAGGTCAGGTCCTGCTGCAGAGGAATACTACCAAGGAGCAGAAGCTTATTTGAGAAAAGTAGCGGTTGAGCTGGAGATCGAGATTAAGCCGGAGGATTATAAATAATGACCACCACCGAACTAAAAGCCAGGATATCATAATTATTGATTGAAAATATGAACGTATTAAAATCCGGTCGCATGGACCACAACTTAGCAGAGGTAATCATTAACCGTTTCGTTCAGCGGTATCCTCACCTTGCCTTAGAGTTGGATGAAGATATACGTGCCATATTGCCTAAAGCCATATTTACCGATTACGACTTACTGCCTTTGTTCCTGCAGGAGTTTTGCACTTACCGAAATATTGAACAGGAAGAAATAATTGGCCGGCATATAACTTCTAAATATTTAGAGTACCGCAAAGAGTTTTTAGCGGTCCTTTTGCTATTATATCATCCGGAAAAAATTCACGGCATAACCAGAAAACGCACCTGGCAGGGTATCCAGAATACTGCAGCTGAAGTTTTACAATGCTCACCAAAATCACTCGCCAATTTTATACCCGAGGTTATAACCTGGTTTCAACGCTATAAAGATTTTCGCATCATTACCACCGAAGTACACGAGGTCCTATTGGAAAAGTTTATTGATCGGGAAGGCTGCGAAAAAACCCGCACCTATGAAGGTTTTACAGTTAGGAATACACAAACCTCAATTTTTTAATAATGTCATCAGAAATAAATCACGAACCATTACAGGAGTTAACGGATAAAGAACAGCGGTTCGTGGATGCTTATTGTATTGAATTTTGCAAAGCTAAAGCTGCCCGGGCTGCAGGCTATTCCAAAAAGACCGCAAAAGAGATAGGATACCAATTATTCACAAAACTTCACGTTAAGGCCGCTATTGATAAAAGGCTAAAAGAAATGTCTCTTTCTTCTGCTGAAACCTTAAAGTCTATTTCTGACATTGCCAGAAGCTCCCTGAATGATTATTTTGTCATCAAACAGGTAGTAAGAACCCCCAAAGTAAAGAAGTCCTTACATGAGCTTATTTTAGATATTCAGGCAGAAATAGAAGATGCTGATAAATTCATTCAACGGGCGAATATTCAGGATTCTGAAGTAATTGACCAACACAACAAAGCCCAAAATAATAAGCGGTTAGAAATACTTCGTTACGAAATTGAATTAGAAAGAAACCCCAATGCTTACCGGGTGGTTGCGGGAGAGACTGAACTTACCGAAGTAGCAGACCTTGATCTGGCAAAGCTGGTAAAGGATAAAGAAGCCGGCCGTATTAAATCTGTTTCTCCAACTGAGCACGGCGTTAAAGTAGAAATGTATGCTGCAGATGCTGCCTTAAGAGATATGGCCCGTCATCATGGGTTATTCGAAAAAGATAACGACCAGGCTAAAGTTGCTCCTATCTTTAAAACAGTTGTTAAAATACTGCCTTCTGACGTGCCCATTGTTTCATCTGAAAAGGATGTCGTATTATGATGGTAGAAGAGGTAGAAAATATTCTATTTACTACTACGGCCCTATATGAGGCTAACTATCATTCTGATGCCCTGATAACAGTAAACCAAGGCGGTACCAGTTCCGGGAAAACCTATAGCATTGATCAGGCCTTATTTACCAAACTAGCAGAACGGGAAAAGAAAGTATGTACTGTCGTAGGGCAGGATATCCCCAATTTAAGAGTAGGCGCCTTACGGGATGCTCTGGAAATCTACGAAAATTCAACCGAGCTAAAACGAGCCATAAAATCCTATAACAAATCAGCCTTAACTTTTACTTTCAATAACGGATCTGTTATGGAATTTAAGAGTTACGATAGTCCGCAGGATGCCAAGTCTGGTAAAAGAGATTACCTTTTCATCAATGAAGCTAATGGTATTCCTTATCCTATTTTTAAAGAGTTATATCTAAGAACTTACACCCAGACATATATTGACTATAACCCCAATGCGGAATTTTGGGTGCATGAACATTTAATCGGCCAGCCTCATGTAAAATTACTTATCTCGGACCACCGCAATAACCCCTTTTTGCCACAGCATACCCGGGATAGTATTGAAGCTTTAAAAGATGAAGATGAAGAGCTTTGGCGGGTTTATGCCCGGGGCTTAACTGGAAAGATTGAAGGGTTGGTTTTCCGGAAATGGTCTGTTTGTGATAAGATACCGGAAAACGCCAAATTAATAGCGGTAGGACTTGACTTTGGATTTACCAATGATCCAACTGCCGCCATAGAAGTTTATCAGCAAAACGGGGAATTGTGGTTAGATGAAATAGTTTATAAATCCGGATTAACAAACCCTGACATCGGCCAGCTTCTTGATAAAAGCAAACCCATTATTGCCGATAGTGCGGAGCCCAAAAGTATTGAAGAAATAAAAAGGCTGGGGTTCCGAATTGAAGGAGCCATGAAAGGTCCGGATAGTGTTAAAAATGGTATTGATATTTTAAAACGCTATCATCTGAACGTTACCCGCAGAAGTGTTAACCTCCGCAAAGAATTAAATAATTACAAATGGAAGGTCGATAAGCTTTCCGGTAAAGCTATTAATGTGCCGGTCGACGTCTACAATCATGGACTAGATGCCCTTCGCTATGTGGCCTTAAATAAGCTGAAACAACCATACGAAATCAAAGCAACTTCAAAAGAAGCCTTAGGCTTTTACTAATATGACACTAGAAGAAATAAAAAAACTGATTGATGCTAATGATATCGCATCCGTGCAGGAACAATTTACCACCCGCAAAACGGAGGTAGAAAAAAACCTGAAGCAGTACAACATCAAGGAGCACGATGTTATGACTAACATTAATCGTCGGGATAAAATACTTCCTGCCAAAGGTGACCAGCCATCTAAAACCGTCAGGCAGTGGCGTATTCCTATTCCTTACCAAAAGAAAATAGTAGACAGCGCCGTAGCTTTTCTATTTGGTAAACCCGTGCAGCTGATTGAGGAATCCAAAGATACCAAAGAAGCCTTTGCGGTTCTAAAGGATTTATGGAAAGATATGCGCATGCATGCCCTGAACCGGGAGAGTGCCCGGATTCTGTTCTCTCAAACCGAAGTAGCCCGGTTATTTGTGCCTTACCACGATAACCAGGCAGATGCCAGCGATCCAACCAAAGCTAACCGGGTGCGATGTATATTATTAGCTCAAAGCTTAGGAGATACTCTGTATACTGATTTTGACATCTACGGCAAGATGCAGGCATTTGCCCGGAAATACTTTGTGACCGAAGGCGAAGAACAGGTAGAGCATTTTGATATTTATACCGCTGATACTATTTACAAGTGCACCAAAAAAGGAGATACCTGGGAGGTAGTGCCGGAAAAGAATATCATTAATAAAATTCCGGTTACTTATTACAAACAGGAGCAAACCGAATGGGAAGATGTGCAGCCAATGATTGAGCGGCTGGAATGGTTGATGTCTACCCGGGCTGATGTAAATGATTATTCTGCTAACCCTATTCTGATACTGGAAGGGCAGGTAATAGACCTACCCGATAAACACGAAGTGGCCAAAGTGGTACAGTTGGAAAATGGCGGCAAAGCTTCTTACCTCACTCCGCAGATGGCCATTGAAATGGTGAAAGATGAGCGGGAAACGTTAGAGGAAGCTATACGCTTCTGTACAGATACCCCTGACCTTGCCCAGAAGGAAGACCGCCAGGGTACCCAAATATCGGGCATTGCTTTAATGATGAAGTTCTTCCCGGCCATCCTGAAAGCTATGAACAAGCAAGAATTATGGGGGGAGATGCTGGACCGGGAAATTAATATCCTGAAAGCTTATATGCTGGCTTTACGGGTAGGCGTGACCGAAGAAGTTAAAACCTATCAATCCCAGGTTAAGAAATTAGTAGTAGGGTTAGAATTCGGTAATCCATTGCCGAATAATGTAGAAGAAACAATCAACCTACTCTCTCAAGCTACAGGTGGCAAACCGATTATGAGTCAGAAAGCAGCTCAGTCCATGAATCCACTGTTAGCCGATGCAGAAGATGATTATGCGCAATTACAGGCTGAGCAAGCAGAAGAGAATGTAACCATAACGATGTAGGATATGGAATGGGCTAACCTTTTATCTAAAATATGGGAGATGTATAAGTCTATAATTGCTTGTGCATTTCTTATGATCCTATTTTTAATTGCTGTGTTCGGAGGGGATATGCATATAAAAATAAATTTCCATTCCATTATTAACCTTTATAAAAGCCTTACTTAAGGCATTGGATATGGAATGGATAAGCGTTAAGGATAGGTTACCTAAGCCGCATACCATGGTATTAGGTACCTATGGTTTTCAATCCTATCATGTAAGCGAGGTTTTTTATGATGGGGAATATTTTTGGATCCCAAATAACAGGAAAGAGCCTTTGCGCCATTTGCCGTTTTGGATGCCTAAACCTCCGCCACCTATTGAACTAAACCAAGTCGGTATGACAAATGCTAAATGGGTTATGTACGACCCCTATAGTTTACATTTTGTTCTTCAAACACCTGCTAAGGTTGTTGTTGGGTTTAGAAGAAAAATAGAGCTTCTTTGTTATAAAACAGACAAAAAATGCCCTTATAATTGTCCGGGCTTGTGTAAAGAAAGTTATTAATCATGGCAAAGATAAAAGAGTACCTAGTCACCTATAATTTTACAAAAGAAACCCCTGAAACCGGAATTACTAAATCCGAAAACTTTCAAGCGGTAGTTGCTTCCTATTCAGCTAAAGATGCACTAATTCAAATTGAACTAGCGTGTAAGCCTACACTGCTCAATTTTGTTTCTATTAGTCCCTTTGTAAAGGAAGCCAAAGCTGAATATATAGCTATTCTACCTAAGTGGCAGAATGTTGATGAAATAAAAAAGTTAAAAAGGGGTAATGTTGTTCGAAATAGAGGCAACAAAAATTCTTATGTGGTTGATGCTAATTATGGGGATAGGGTTACAGCAATTTGTAGTGTAGATATTACCAATCCGGATGAATGGGAGGTCTTACAGTAATTCAGACAATGGTGAGTATTAATGAAACTTATGAAAAGGTGCACCCGGAGACTATAGCAATATTGGCAGGTTATGAAAGTATTTAGAAGCAGATACGGATTAGGAGACATAGTTTATCTGATTACAGATGAATTGCAACTACCTCGCATGGTTACCGGACTTAAGTTTTATCCTGGTGGCTATTATTACCAATTAAACTGCGGCACTGTAAATACCGAGCATTATGAAATCGAAGTATCTGAATCATTAAACGAAAGCCTTAGATTAGGAATAGATCCCATCAAAACCAATATAAATTAGTTATGGAATGGATTAAAGCTTCGCCTGATGCCAGATATTAACGAGCAATACGAAAAGGAGCACCTGAACAACCTCAAATCTTACCAGGTTGAGGTGCAACAGGAGTACCTGTCTGCTATTGATGATATCTTCCGGACGGTTGCCCTTTACCGCTTTTTACCTGAAGTATTTAAGCTTTCTAAATATCCAACCCTTAAAAAACAGATTGAAGAGCGCCTGGATATGTTTCGTAGAAGAGTTCAGGCCATTATTTCCCGAGGCATAGAAAAAGAGTTTAAGCTTTCCGATACCAAAAACAGTGATCTAATCTTACAAAAGTTAGAAGGTATCTCGTTACCACCTACACCTCCGGATAAAGTAGCGGATTTTATCAATGCGCCTAAACGCAATTTAAGGCTCTCTGATCGGGTCTGGAAATTACACGGCCAATTCTATGAAGAAATAGAAATGAACCTGTACGCTGGTATATCTGAAGGCAAAGCAGCTGCCAGGATGGCTACGGATATGAAGCAGTTTTTAAAGGAACCGGATAAGTTATTTAGAAGGGTACGGGATGCAAAAGGCAGGTTAGTTTTATCAGGGCCGGCAAGGAAGTATCAACCAGGCCAAGGAATTTACAAGAGTTCTTACAAGAATGCTCTTAGACTAGTAGCAACAGAGACTAACGCCGCCTATCGTACCGCAGACCAAACCCGATGGTCAAATACTCCATTCGTTTTAGGGTATGAAGTAAGGTTAAGTAAAAATCACAAAACTTTCGATATTTGCGATCATCTCGCCGCCGTTTACCCAGTTGACTTTGTTTGGCAGCACTGGCACCCATTTTGTATTTGCTATTGTGTTCCACTCCTTCCTAGTAAAGAAGAATATGCTAAATATCAAGATGCAATATTGAAAGGAGAAGAGGCAGGTTATGAATTTAAAAATAAAATTACTGATGTGCCTGATCAGTTTAAGTATTATCTAGCTGATAACATGGAGAAAATGGAAGGCCGGAAACGCTTGCCTGATTGGGTTACAACTAATAGAAAATTTACTAAAGCTGATTAGATCCAGCTTCCATTTTATGCTAAGAATTGCGGGGTGCTATTTTTCTGGAGTATTCCACTACAGCACTCATTAATTCCTGCAATTCCTCGGATAAATAATCATTTGAACCTCGTTCCTTTTCTATTTCCTGAATCTCCTCTATTCGTGCTGCCACCTCTTCAAATTGCGTTTCATTATTTATTTCCATGGTGCATTTATAACTGACAAGAATAAAAAGTATAGAAAAGCAGATTAAAAAAGCCTCGGTTATGAGGCTCTTTAATTATTCTTCTTCCTGTTGATTTGGTTGAATTTTATTTTCAACTGTTACTTTAGTAGCTCCGGCTCTGGAAACCATAACCTGTTTACCTACATCGGACAAACCCTTGCTTTCATAGATTTTCATAGCTGTAGAAATATCTATTGCTTGCCTGGTTTGCTCATCTAAATCAAAGGTTAGGGTAATGAAGTTAAGGTGAACGCCTAAAGGTTCTAACACTTTGTTGGCTTCATTTAATAAATTGGTTTCTAAGTCAGCCTGATCTAATTCAACAATATCTTCCTGTAGAAATAAAGCTTTACCTACATCCCGAATGCGTTTGTCAATAACCATATTCTCCGCTCCTTCAAATGCTTTAGAATCCAATGCATCAGAATTATCAGCGTCAGTGTTTGCTTTGCCTAAATATTTGGCTTGTTTGATAAAGGCTAAAGGCTCAATTATGGAATAATCATAATCAATGTGAATGGAAGCCCGAACTTTGTCTTTCAGGTTTGAAATAAACCTGCTATCTCCCTGCATAGGGTAATTTGGCATAACTACTTTCATGTAGCATGCATTCATACCACCTTTCGGTACGGCATCCCCGGCATTAATCTTTTTCCAGGTCATGCCGCAATCATCCGATACAACTACTTGTTGGTTGGATTTAGCATAATTACAACCTTGCAATATTACCAATAACAATAAGGCCAAGGTCCATAACCTTTTTAAGCCCTTAAAGAGAAAATAAACAAGTACAAATACTCCGATAAAGATTAATCCAATATTAATAAAAGAAGCATTTACCAGATAGTTACCGTAGACCGCTTTTACTAATCCGTAAAGCATAAAGGATGTACCCAATAGTACAATAGCGGTAATAATAGTTTTCCAAAAATTGTTCATGTTTGTAAATATAGGGTACTTTAATATTTTCTTATCCATAGCTTTATAAATCAGATCCAGCTTTCTAAAATTACAGGGTCGTCGTTCTCCTGCCTTCCTACACAAGTCAAACCCATATCTTGTAAAGTAGCGCGGATGTTTTCAACTGATTTTGTTTTATAAAGCACCTTCATCTGGGGGCTAGTTGTGCCATCATCAAGGACAATATGCTTTCTACAGACATAATATTCTGGAAAGTCAGAAGGTTTTTCGTAAATGGTATAAAGCACTAAGCCTTCCTGTGATGGTTGTCTTTGCATGGGTATTTAATTATATAAATAATCTAACTTTTGCGTTTTCAGAGTTTCCAGTACTTTTTGGAAAGGAAGATTTATTAAAAAGCTGTCTCCCGATTTAAGGTATAAATAGGTGTATTCACTTTCATCTTCAATACCAGGCCTAAAAGCTGCAATATCATTGATATTAAAAGCCATTGGGGTTGTAGCTACCTTTTCAGCGATTATTTTATTTTCTAAGAATATTTCAGCTATTAACCATTCCATTATTATATTCTGTTTTGGGATCCATAATGCATTTTTGTGCCATAAATTCTAACTTATTAAGTTATAGGGGTTAATAAGAATCTTTGCATAAACCAGGGCAACTATAAGGGCAAGCTTTGCCTGTTTTATAACATTCTTGCACCTTTACTATTAAAGCCTGTTCAGCTGCTTCTTTTGTTGAATACCTTTTGTGGTAAGGAGGCAAAGCAAAGGGCATACCTGTAATAGATTTTACTTCGTGTACCCGATTCGCACCAACTCCCCAATACTTTTCGCCGTGATAGATATTTACCCCGTCCTCGGTATTACAAACAAATCTTTTCCATAAACCATCCTCAATATGCTGTTTAGCGGTGGCAATTTTAACCTCGTAAACCTCTTCATTCGGGCCTTTCGTGTATAATACACCTGCTCCTAAATCGGGGTAAATAGCACCTATGGTAAATTCACCGCCGAGATATTTAAATTTTAATCCTTCTTTTAATTCCATTTTAGTTTTTGTTTGATGCACTTAATTCTTTCTGGCGCTCTTTATACCTCTTAATAAAGTCATCGGGAAATTGAGAAGTCCATCCGCAAGTAGGGCAAACAAACTGAGAGCCATTAAATTTTGTTCTTGGATTAGAATTACTCCATAGGGTAAACTTGCACCGGCCGTTACCGCAATAAGGAGAATAACCAGGTCTAGTCATTAAGTTCTCTCGGACAATGGTTTCTTCTGCCATGATTAAATTTCTAAAGGTTGAAAGCCATGGACTTTAAAAGGATGTTCGGCCATTACCATGACCGGAGGCGGAGGCCAGGCCATATTTGAAATCCAGACACCTTTTGCTTTGGCTATTTCGTGTAATTCTTCTTCTGACAATTTCCAGAAAGAAACCGTGTGTAGCCTTTCCCCTGATAATTCAGGATTAATACTTACGGCTACCGGCATACCTATTGTGTTGGGGTTGTCTCCTGCCCCTAGCAGGGTGTTTTGTTCTTTGAAAGGTATTGGCTCCATATTCTTAATCTACAAATCCGATTACAGTTAATTTATCTATTGCTTTTAGCCCTACAATCATCTTGCCTTCTGCGTCCTTTTTAGGCTTCATATTAGGCTCTAAATAGCACACATGAACTTTGCCGATGTCAGCAAAAGACTTGTGCTGCTTTGCGTTGTAGGCTATGTATTTATTGCCTTCGCTGTCCATCAATAGCTTGCCGGGATTTTTCATTGTGCTTTGTTTTTTTTTGTGCTCAATTACCCCAGCTTTTACACTGGGGCTTCCTTCATCGAGAGCGGGTTAGATAGGCAAAAACTTATTAGCTCATATTTAACTTATCAGAGAGCATTTTTCAAACCGCGGATGCTCCACTTCTAACCCTATTGTGAGCCTTCTATTGGATTCGAACCAATGACCTTCAGTTACAAAGACTGATGCTCCACCAATTGAGCTAAGAAGGCACCAATAAGAGATAGACCAGTATAGCAGCCCATTTGTGTAGCATATTACGCCTGAGCGCCCCGGATATACGTGTATGCTCACCTACTACCTCTTATTAGATTAAATCAGTTCTTACAGGGCAAGATTCAGATATTTGTACCACATCGGCGAAGCTATTGCCTAACCGGAGGATTCGAACCTCAATATCTTACTTGCACGGTTTTTAGTTCATTAGTTTATCGTCTCCCTAGTTTCAGACGTCAAGATCTACCGTAAACTAGCCTTTCTTTTTAAGCCGGGGTTTCACCAGCAAGTCTGTCGTTAGCGCGCCGGAATGCTACCGGAACTTCTTCACACGCGCTGCGTTTCTGCCACCTGTAATCCCTGATTTTAATTCTTTAAAGTTCGCATATATGCAAACAATATCCAAATAATTTCTTACCTTTATTTCGCAAATAGGCGAACTTTAGTAGGTTTGCTAAATGGACTTGAAAATGTTAGGGAAAAAAATTAAAACAGCAAGAAAGGCAGCCGGTTTAACGCAGGGACAATTAGCTGTTAAAGTTCAGACAACTAAGAGTGTGATCTCTGAATATGAAAATGGGAATCGAAATCCTTCTTTTGAAGTCCTTAGTAAATTAGCCACAGCCCTAAACTGTAATTTGCGGATAGAACTCGATCCAAAAGAGTAGTCAACCTATTATCTTACTACTTTTATGCACTCAATTCGGGTGCTTTTTTTATTTATACCCCTTTCTGATTACTACTTACAAGAGTACACCTATCTGGCTAGGCTACAGTAATATTATATCATTTACTACTAATACTTTTAAGTTCAATATTCAAACGACTTAAAAGTACATGGCTGTAGAAAAAAGCAAGATCAAGGAACGACTGAAGGTTTTATACCCAGGCGTAAACTTATCGAAAGAAAGGATTGAACAAATCAGTTCAAGACTTGCCACCAAACCAGCAGATGACGCCGAGGAAGCCGCGATTGACGAAGTAATTACCAATGCTAACGATTTCATGCCTTTTGCAGATATAGCCAAAGAAGATGATAGAGTTAGAACTTTACTCGCTAATCAAAAACCAACTCCAAGTCCTGCCCCAGCACCAGAGCCTAATCCGGAGCCTGCTCCAAAACCAACTCCAACCGATGATACCCCAGCGTGGGTAAAAACATTGATGGAGGATGTAAAAGCTTTGAAAGCAGAAAAGGCACAAACCACCATCAAAGAGAAAGCTAAAACCGCATTAAAGGATGTGCCAGAAGTATTCTGGAAACGCGCCCCTTTACCGGAAAATGAAGCTGACTTAGAAACGTGGGCTGAAGAAATCAAAACTGATTACACGGCTTTGAAGCAATCGGAGGTGAATAATACTTTGGGAACAGGTGCTACAGCCAAGGGGGCTTCTAATTTGTCAAACAAGGAAGCGCCGAAAGAAAAAATAGGCGCAATGCTTAAAAATATGATTCCAAACTCTTAAAAAAAGAAAAATGGCTATAGTAGACCTTCATAATGAGGGAACTTCAATAGGTTATGGTAAGTCGGGCATTATTGTTCGCAATAACCAAAGAAGCATACCTGGCGGGAAGTCTTTAAATGTTACAGGTTTCGATCCTACGGTTATTCCGGAAGGACATGTAATAATTAGAGAAACCGCCACCGGTGATTTTAAGCCGATGCCTGTAACAGGTGCCGCTTACGCCGCTTTACCCGCAGGACATACCTACGCGGGCATTAATGTAGCAGAAATTAGAACTGCTAAACCTTTTGCCGGGATCTCTTATGAGTGTACCGTTAACCGCGTTGCTTCTAAATATCCCACAGCACCAATTGAGGCCGCAATTAAGGCTGCTCTCCCAAACATTCACTTTTTAGAAGATTAAGAAAATGGAAGAAAGTTTATATTTAGAATGGGTACAGCAGTATTTCCGGGGCCTGTCATTAGGGACTGTGGAAACGCTAAACGGTATAACCGGGCCACAGGCTTATTTGCATACACGGGAATTGCGCCCGGTATTTTCGGTAACCGGTAAGTGGGAAAGCACCACATTTTCAAATCGGGCAGTAATGGCTGATGTGGTTGCAATGGACTCAGAATTACCAGTAAAAAAACGCCCTTCAATGGGTAAAGCAACCGGCGAAATTCCAAAAATCGGGATGCATAAACAACTGAATGAAAACGAGCTTACTCAATTGGATACGCTAGTAGCCATTGGACAACAGGAAGCCGCAGTTGAAATGTTTTTTAACGATACACCGGCAGTTATTACCGGTATCTACGAACGCAACGAATATACCTACCAGTTTGGCTTATCTACCGGTATTGCTTTAGTAACGGATTCAGATAACACAGGAACCGCTGTTCGTCTTAATTTTGGTTATCCGGATGAAAATAAATTTGGAGTAGCTGCACTTTGGACAAACACTGCTTCCAAGCCTTTTGACGACATTAAAAAAGTATTGAACAAAGCTAAAGCAGATGGCCGTGTAATCACCCGTGTGCGTTTAGATTCAGATACTTTGGAAAATATTGCCAATACCACCCAGGCGAAGGAGTTGTTTGCTTTCCAGTCCAATTTTGTAGGAGGCAATATTCCTACTCCCGATACAGATCAGCTTAATTCAATGGTAAATCGTCGTTACGGCTTCACTTTTGAAGTTATGGACCGGACCTGCATTGTTGAAAAGAACGGCGAAGATACCCCGGTTAAGCCGTGGAAAGCTGGTAATGTTATTTTCTTAACTGGAAATGGCTTTATTGGAGACTTAGTGTATGCACGTTTAGCGGAACAAAACCGTCAGACTGTTTCTAAGGCTACCTATATACAGCCTACACCTTACATTCTTATATCTAAATATCACAAGTTAGATCCTTCTTTCTCTGAACATACGAAGTCTCAGGCCCGGGTATTCCCGGTAATTAATAACGTGAACTCTATTTACTTATTAGAATCAACTGTAATCGAAGCATAGTCATGGCAGATAAGAAAAAAGATAAAACCACCGGTGAGGATGCACCTCAAAGAGTCGCTAAACCTGCTACTTATGAAGTTCTGAAACCTTTCCGCAATGCCGAAACAAAGGTAATGCAGGAGCCGGGTGACGAGATCACGGTAGCTAATGAAAAGCGCCTGCAAAACTTGTTTGATCAAGGCTTGCTTTTAAATCCGGATGGTGAAAATTCTGATTCGGGAGATGGCGAAGGCGAAAAACAGCCAGCTGAGTAATGACTAAAAGAGAAGCCCTGGTTTCCTGCCTGATGGTAGAGGTACCCAATGAGACGCTGATAGAAAAAGTTCTCCTGGATATGGATATTGATGGCGATGCGAGTTATTCCGCAGCTGCTAAAGACGAAATAACCCAGGCAGAATTAAATTTATTACGTGTTTTGGTATCCCTGCCAGATTTTACCGAAGGCCCGCTTTCGGTAAAGCACAAGGTAGAAGCCCGGCTTCTCCAGATAGAAAAATTACAGCAACCGGTAGGTGTTCCTACCATTCGGGATGCGTCACATTTATGGTAATCCGGTATCCTCACCTCCTTAAATTTATCAGCATAAACGGTGCTGTAGCAGGTGGATTTCCTTACGCTTTCCCGTTCTCCTTTGGCGGTAGTGAGCCAACTCAAAATAGCTTCGGGCATTGGGTTATACCGGAAGCCGATAGCGAGGAAATGCAGGTTGGTTGCCGGGCCTGGCCGGTAGCCGCAGGAACTACTCATAAAAGTGAGGATGGCCAGGAGGTGAAATACACCTGGGACATTTATCTGCCTAAGGATTGCCCGACTATTCCGGAAGGTCTGGAGGTGAGTATCTTCCAGGGAGATGAATTGATTGGGAAAGGTACGGTTAAAAGGTTTTTTCCCTACCCATTTTTAGGTAATCGGATATGGCTTTAACTCCCAATTTTAATGAGCGGGAAGTTAGGCGTACGCTGGAAGCCTGGAAAGAGCAGAAAATGCACAAAGCCATTATATCCAGGCTCACTTACATTGGTGAAAGCTTTGTAGGCTACGCCCGAGAAAACGGAGACTATGGTGATGTAACCGGGAATTTACGCAGTAGCATCGGCTTTGCTGTACTCTATAAAGGAGAGATTATGGGAATCGGCGGTTTTGAACAAGCAGATACTGGCACTGACCGGATTACTGGAACAAGAACAGGGAGGCAATTTCTGGAGACGCTGATAGGTGAATATCAAAATTTCACTTATTGCTTGATCGGAGTTGCGGGAATGGAGTACGCTGGTTATTTAGAAGCAGCCCTTGGACGGGATGTTATCACGGGCGCGAGCATTAGAGCACGAAATGACCTGATGAAGGCCATACAGGAATTAGGGAAACAATGATAACTACTGCATTAGAAGCCGCTGGGATATTACATCAGCACCTGCAAGGCAGTGTGTTGTTTGCGAATAGTAAGAAGCCTACGGGTAGATTATACCTCTATCAGCGCCTTGC
This sequence comes from Adhaeribacter aquaticus DSM 16391, assembly GCF_000473365.1. Lineage (GTDB taxonomy): Bacteria > Bacteroidota > Bacteroidia > Cytophagales > Hymenobacteraceae > Adhaeribacter > Adhaeribacter aquaticus. Next base: position 2,718,062 of record NZ_KI421517.1, on the reverse strand, counting down.
GAATTCTCGCGCGGAAGATGTGGTTATTAACTCCTTAACCCTTAACCGGGCCACCATACAGGAAGGTGTGTTGAACGTCAACGTGTATGTGCCTAACCTGAGACTTTCTTTTGACGGGGCTTTTGACGAAAGTCAGCCGGATATAAATCGCTTAGTGGAGTTAGCCACCCTGACTAACGAAGCTTTAAAAGAAACATGGTCCGCTGCTGGGGATTATGTTTTTGAGGTACAGCAGGATAATTTGTTTCGGGATGAAAACAACCAGCATTTTATCAATTTCAGGGTGATTGTTAAAGCATTAAATATTCCAATTCACTAAAAGAAGTTTTAACCTAATAAATTATAACGTCATGCCAGAAGTAACCTTTGGTTTAGCACAAGTATTAACAGGAGCGCCTGCTGCCGATGGTGGCATGAGCATCGCCCTGACTGAAAAATTCGGCTACACCGTGTCGGATTCATTCTCCATTACCACCGAGGAAGGAACCTTATCGGAAATTTTTATTGAGGAAAGCGACACCGCTATTATTTCCCAAAGTACTGCCGGCGCCAAGCGGGTTGCCTGGTCTACTTACAACACCGAGCCGGAAGCTTTACAAGCTGCTTTCGGAGGCACAGTATCCGGATCTGGCGCAGCTAAAGTCTGGAATGCCCCGGCCAATATTAACGCGGTTATACTATCCGTTCGGGTAAACACTAAAAATAACAAGCGTTACGACATGGCCAAAGTTTCCATTGTGCCCCGTTTGAATATTAATATTAACAAAACGGATGCTGGCCGGATTGACTTTACTGGCACCATCCTTATTCCGGACAAAGCGGGTGTTTCTCCGATTGTAATGGGTTACCAGTCATAATATTGGGGAAGTAACCTGGTGTACAGCTGAAACAACATTTCTATAGTCGGATAGCACGCCCTGTATTTTTCATCTTTTAAATTTATAAAAATGGCAAAAGCTAAAATAAAAGTATCGGAAGATGTATCACTTTCTGATAATGGTACAATTATAACCGCCAAAAAAGGCGAGGAAGTAGAAGTAAGCCAGCAGGTAGCTGATTGGGAAGTATCAGCTGGTCGGGCTACTTATGCAGATAAAAAAAAAGAAGGGGACGGCCCCGCAAAATAACCACAGTTTGAACATTTAAATAAAACGCCTAGGTTGATGCTAGGCGTTTTGTGTTTATCAGAACAATGGAAGATAAAGAAGTTTTAAAGCAGGTAGTAGATAACCTGGTCGATACGCCGGATGTGTTAACCGTATCCGTTAAACCCCGCAATAGGTGGCAAGAGCTACTGATGAAATACAAGCTGCTACCAGCCAAGCGGGAGTATAAAATATACCGCCTAAAAGTGGGCAATGCGTACCGGGTTAGCAAGGCGGTATTGGAGATACCTTCAGATATTGTAAACCTGAATGAGCGTTCTTTAAAGGACATGCACACGCTTTTAATTAACCATATTGATACCATTATCTACGTGGTGGCAGTTGCCTTGCAGAACAGCCGGGAAGAGCCCAGCAAAGCTTTATTAAACCGGATCCGGTGGGACTTCAATGATCAGGAGTTGCTATCGGTACTGGTTTATGTGATTCAGAAGTTAGATTTAACAACTTTTACCAATTCTATTGCCTTGGCCCGTGGAGCCGACATCCTAAGCCTAAAGGCAAGCCCAGCGGAGAACGCGGAGATAATAGCCCGTTCGGACTTATCGGAAGCATAGCCAAATACTGGAAATGGAGTGAAGAGGCTGTTTTATGGGAAATGTCCTGGGTAAAAGTTAATGCTTACCTAGCGACTATTCCGCAGTCTGATACCTCCGATGATAAAGATTCTCCCAAAGAAACTCCGAAACCTAAAGGCCCGGATGTGGTAAATGCGGATGATATGGAGGATAGTGAACTGGATAAACTATTGGGGGTTGGGTAGTCAGATTTATTATAAGCTTTATAAAACTACATATTCCATTATCCCATTATCTTCCCTAAGCAAATAAAGTTCTTTTTGGTCATTTAAAACTCGTAACATATTGTATAATTGTTGTGGCTCGACTTTAGAAAGTTTACCCTCAATAAGCTTTAAACTATCGTCATTATCACCAACTATTGTTTCATATTTACAACTATGAACATTAAATTTTATAATTGAATTACTCATAATTTTAGATTTTGATATTTAAAAATACTGATACTTTAAATCTACAGCCAAAGGATGAACATCAGATTCTATAAAAAGCTCATTCGCATTATATCCTCTTTTTGATTAGAGTTACGTTATTATTCTGGATTGTTATTGTTGTCCTTCATTAGAGTTTATTTTAATATTTAATTCCACGTTTACCTCAACCCTAATATCTATTGGGGCAGAGCTTTCTTCAACATAAAATAATTCTGACTTGTAAGTAATATTATCAGGCAGCACACCTGTTTTATCATAGAATTCATGTAGCAACTTTACAATATTGCGCTCTAATTTTACCTTCTCTTCCCTTACTTCTGGTATTGATACTTTTAGTTGATCTAAATCCATTTTATTCTTCTTTACAGGCTCTTTAAATATTAGTTAATAGCTAGGCATGGGTCGGTTCTTTAACCAGAACCTCCAGTGAGAGCCGTAAACCTTTATATAGTGCCCGGATATTGTTAAGGCTTAAATCTCTTTTGCGATTAAGCACCTTGGATACATTGCCTTTATTTCCAAAATAAGGCACCAGGTCATTTTGAGTTAATCCTAATACCTCCATTCTAATTTTCAGGTATTCAATTGGGTCAAGTTCCTCCGCTGGATAGTTTTCTTCTTCATATTTAACCAGTTGCATGGTTAGAATTTCTGCTTGTTCATACTCAGCGGTCCCTTCTTCCGGCTCACCTAATTGCCGGATTCTTTTTAATGCTGCCTGGTAATCAGCTTCTGTTTTGATTAATAGAGAATCCATCTTAAAGTCATTATAACGGTTAAATCTTAATTTATAAAGGCCTCTTTTAAAGGTCTTTTATTTTTACTTTGCTATAATCGGCATGGGTTCCGATAAAGATTATTTGTACCCTTTTAGCCTTAAATAAAACAATAGCCACCAAGCGAAAATCATTGGCCTTAATATTAAAAACTACCTTGTTATCAACTACCATTTCAGCACTTGGAAAGTCTAAACGCATTTCGTTAACATTGTTCCAATTAGCTTTTTTAGTTGTGTGATACCAGTCTAAAAGATATGATTTTGAAGCTGCATTTCCCTCAAAAAATTCTTTTATTGTGGGGTAGCTAATAACATTCATCTATTCTGCTGTTTCAAGTATTATACGTCAAAGATAATACCAAGTTGTCAAATGGACAACTAATAAGTGATATATTAATTTATTGGTGCTTAAATATTTTCTCCTTACCTCTAACCAGTTACCACTACTTAATCAAAAGCGCCTGCTGAGTATTCCTGAAATTGGGGGAACTATATCAAACTAGGCATGGCAGTAGAAATAAATGGCGCCCCGTTAACATTCACAGCCCAAATCGAAGATAAAGACTTTGATAAAGGCATTGAAAATATCCTTCGAAAAACAAAGGCGTTGCAGGATGCCGAAATGAAGCGTTTTGAAGTTGGTATCAAAAAGCAAACCGAGTACAATAAGTTATTGCTCCAAAACCCGGGAGTTAATAAAAATCTGGATGCAGAAACAGCCTTACAGGTTAAGGCGTTTCAAAAGCTGGAGGCTGCTTTAAATAAGCTCAAAAAAGATAAAGAGGACCTGAATGCAGCTTTTGCTAAAGGGAATACGGGTCAGGATGTTTTCCGGGCTAAATTAGCTGAGATCGTTCAGGAAGAGCAGAAGCTGGCCAAGACCATGGCTGAAGTTAGCATACAACTATCCAAGTCAGACTCTTTACAGAAAGCCGGAACAGCTGCTATTACAGCTAAACGCAGGCAATTAGAACAGTTAGAACAGGCCTATTTAAAGCTGTCCACAGCAGAGCAAGGTGGTGACAAGGGTAAATCCTTGCAAAACAACATTGCTAATGCCAAACAAGAGTTAAAGAGCTTAGAAGGAGCTTTTCGCTCGCTGAGTAATAATGCTTTTAATAATCTGGCCGGCAAAGTACAGCAACTGGAAGAATTTAAACGCGTTGCGGATGAGATCCAGGGTACAGATGGACTATCCTTTGAAGTAGACTTTGGTTTGTTGCCAGAAAAAATGGAACAACTGGAGACCCTTAAAAAGGAACTGGCGGAGCTGGAAGAAACAAGGTCTGCTAAACTTAATCTTACAACTGATTTTGATAAAGTTGCAGAAGATATTCAGGCATATGAAACAGCTTTAAGCTCCTTAAATGAAAAAGAATTGGCGCTGACCAATTCCATTGATGACCGGGCCGCTTCTTTGCTCAAAAATGAGGACATTCAGAAAATTGCTACTGCTAATGTGGAAGATCAGATAGCTAAACTGGAATCCTTAAAACTTTCTTACAGCCAGCTTTCAGAAGAAGATAAAGGTAGCAACAGAGGTTTAGCCCTGGCCAGCAGCATTGAAAAATTAAAAGGTGAAGTAGAAGGGTTAAATGCCGCTTTAAAGGATACCGGTAGCGGCGTCAGTAATGAGACGGCTGCTAAAATTCAGGGAGTGGTTCAGCTGAAAGACCAGTACCGTAGCCTTCTAACCATCCAAAAGGAGCTGGCTAATGTTAAGGTGTCTAAAATTGATTTAGAATCTAATTTGAAGTCAGCCGCCATTGATGTTGATACTTACGGCAAAAGTCTGCAAAACCTGGAAGATCAGGAACGGGACTTACTGGTTGCCTACCAAAAACAAAGCGATGCTATTCGCCTGAATGCAGAATTTCAAAAGTCCGGAACGGAGTTAATCAAGGAAAGAACAAAAGAGATTGCCAAGCTAAAAGCTGCTTATCAAAACTTGCCCACCTCATCTAAAATTGATGTTTCAGTAGGTGGCGAAATGAAAGCTAGTATTGCGGAGCTGGAACAGGAATTAACTACTCTTAAAAATATCCTGAACAATTTAGACAGTTCGGGTAATTTCAATAAATCAGCAGCCAGCGCCCAACAATTCCGGAAGTCCATTGAATCCATTGAAATAGAAATGGCCTCCTATGAAGCCATTGTTCGAAAAGCAACGGATCCGGGAATTATAAAACAATATACTGCGGAAATCAAAAAGCTTCAGAAAGAAATTCAGCAGATGAAAAATGCCGGGGCTGAAGGGTATGACCGGTGGGGCAGGCCTCTGAAGGAACAACTAAGCATCATTGGCCGGTTAGAACGCGCTGCCCAGCTTTATAAAAATGCGATTGCAACTGCTACCGACCCGGATAATATTACCAAGTACAATAAAAAGCTGGAGGATGTAGAAACCAGACTTACCCGAGCCCATAATGCCGGCAGAACCGGGTTTGATGCTGTAGGTAATGCTATAGAAAAAAACAATAACAAATTAAGTCAGTTTAGGGGCACTTTGGTAAACATTGCCGGTGCTTTTGGCCTGGTGGGGTTGGTGGATACCCTAGTAGACTTTGGCCGGGAGTTAGTAGGTGTTTCTGTAAAAGCGTCCGGAGTTGATCGGGCCTTTTCCAAAATTGGTGATGCTACCTATTTAGAGAAATTACGGAAGGAGACAAAAGGCTTTGTCAGTGATTTTGAACTGGAAAGGCTTACCGTAAAAGCCAATAACCTCAACATCCCATTGAAAGATATGGGTACTTACTTATTGTTTGCATCCACCCGGGCAAAGGAAACTGGTGAATCGGTTGAAAAAATGACCGACGACATTGTAGAAGGACTGGGGAAAGAATCCTTGCGGATTATTGATAACCTGGGTATTTCTCAAAAAGCGGTACGGGAAGAAATGAAAGCTGGTGGCACTATGGCGGAAGCTGTAGGTCGTATTATGCGCCGGGAAATGGGAGAAGCGGGGGTTGAAGTTGACACCTTGGCGGATAAAACCAACCGGATGTCTGCTACCTGGGATAACGCTAAAAAATCAATAGCTGGTTTCTTTACCCGCTTAGCAAACCCACAGGGAGCAAACGACCAGGTAATAGGCGCTCTTACCAAAAGGGCAACCGACCAGTTAAAATTTGATAAAGCTAATGCCGACCAAAGACAAAGAATTATTAATGACCAGATAAAAAAGGTAGCTGATCTTTCTAAAGCTTACGAGCAAGCCCAAAGAACTGCGGCTACTTCTAATAGTGGTTTGGATGGAGGCCGGGCGGATCGGATGGCTAAACAGGCTGGAGAAGAACTACAGGCAGCGAAAAATGTACTACAAACCATTAAGGAGCAAAACCGGGAGTTCGAGAAAAAAGAGCGCATTAACCGGGGTAATCTGACTATTGCTGAAGCTGAAGAAAGATTGGCCAAGGCTCAGGAAAATTTGCAAAACACCGACGATGATGCGACCAGAAAGAAATACCAGAAACAGGTTGATGATTACACCAATCAGCTAGAGGTATTACGGAGAAATGGGAATGCTGAATTTGGGAAGCTCTTGTCCGATGTAGACACCAACTATAAGAAGTTGGTGGATATGGCTACGGATGAGGAAGATTTAAAACAAATTCAGGAAGGCTTACGCAAAAAGATTGGCAGCTTAGCCCCTAATGATAAAGAAATTGGGAGGTTGCAGGTTAGGCTTAAAGAGGTAAATAAATTACTGGAAGGGTACGAGATCAAGGAAAAGGCCAAAGGACAGGCTTTAGATAACAGGTCCTATGAACAGCGTATTGCCTTACTTCAAAAGTTAGCTGAGTTAGAAACCAAGTATAACGCCAAGAACTTGTCTCCGGATGAATTAGCCAATGAACAGCTGCAGGATGAATTTAAGAAAATGGCTAATGAGATCGGGAAGTTTAACCGTGATCCAAAAAATAAAATTAAAATACCTGTTGCCAGGTTAGAAGAGTTACGGGTAAAAGCCACGGCCGACCTGGTGTATAAACAGGAAACGGAAAAGTTAAAAATCGAGATGGAAAGGCAAAAAGGCATATTCCAGGAATACGAAAACTTTAAACTGGTAGTAGGTAAAGAAGAAGCGGATAAAAGATTTGCTTACGATAAGAAAGCGTTTGATAATTACGGGGCTTATGTTGAAAGTGAATTAGCTAAAATGGATACGTCCAAAAACTTAACCCCTGCAGAACAGCAGAAATTTGATATGCTTAAAAATGAATCTAAGGCATATTGGGAACAGGAGCGGAAGTTACGTACCCAAAATCTACAAGAGGCTTTGGTAGCTACGGCTACATTTGAACAACAACGAGCAACTATCATAGCTAAATTTGCTAAACTGGCACAAGAACTTCGAAATACAAAACCAAACCAGAATGTAGATCGGGAGATTCAGGAACTTAATCGGTTAATGCAAGTCGAAATAAATAATGCCGCCGATGCAGCCCTTAAAAAGACTAAGATTTATCAGGATGCCAGCAAGCAAGCTATTGACTACACCAAGGCTGAATTAAAAGCACAAATTGAAGCAACTAAAAAAGTATTAGAGCTTACGAAAGGAAATAATCTAATACCCGACACTTTTAGAACAGATTTAGAAGCTGAATTATCAGGTTTAACCTTTACCCTTGGTTTAGACGATTCCAGTATGGAGGAAATTGAAGCCGATATAGCCAAGATAAATCTTGCTCTTGCTGATATAAATATAGGTCCAGAAGTACGGCAAAATTTAGAAAAACAGTTAGGTACATTAGAATTAAAGCTAAAATTCAAAACAGATGGAGCTTACCTGGCTAATTTAAAAAAGGAAAAACAAAGAATTGAAAAAGCTTTGTCTAGCTCCCTAACTACACCCGAAACAGCGGCAGAATTGCGGGATAAATTAGCGGGAGTAAATGAAGAAATAGATAAAGCCGAAAAAGGGTTTGGTGAAATAGCAGAAAGATTACAAAAAGTATCTGTGCTTTTAAATGCGGCAGCTAACCTGGTATCCAAGATTGATGTCGAGGCAGGAAAAGCTTTAAATACATTTTCTGGTATTGCCAGTAGTGCAGGTGCCATATTTGCAGGCTTAGCATCAAAAGACCCGCTTGCCGTTCTTACCGGTTCAATAGGTGTGATATCCGGACTGGTAGACTTAATGGATCGTTCAGATGAAAAAAGAGAGGCGGCTGCCAAAAGACAACAGATAGCGTTAGAAAAAACTAAATCTGTCTTGCAGGAAATGTCCCGCTTATTATCTGATCAGGCTAGAGCTATAGAGAGAGCTTTAGGGGTTGATAAAATAACTTCTTATAAGGACCAGCTTAATTTGATTAATATCCAATTCCGGAAAACGATAAGCGACCTTACCAACCTAAAATTAAATATTACAGTCCAAGGCCGCCGTAGAGGAGAGCAGGAAATACAAAGCTATGCCATTGCTTTAAAGAATTTAAATGACCTCATAAACCAAACAGGCCGGGGCACGAGTCGCCCTGTTGAAGGTGGATTAGATACGATAGAGGCAGCTTTAGAAGCAAACAGGAAAGTAATCAATGAAATTCAGAAAGACTTAGCCAGTGGTTCCTTGTCGGGTCAAGTTGAGGAATTAAAGGAGTTAATTGCTAAATATCAAGAACTGGAAGAACAGGTAGAGCAGTATAAAGCCAAATTGCAGGAGGTACTAACCGGTACAACATTCGGATCTATAGTGGATTCCATGGCTGATGGTTTTAAGCAAGGCTTCAAAAATGCGGAACAAAGGGCCAAATTCTTTGCCGATACCTTTAAGGATCTAATGAAGAACTCTATTATTGAGAGTTTAAAAATGCAGGCATTAGAAGGCCCTCTTAAACGGTTTTATGATGATTTTGCAAAAGCAAGTGACAGCGATGGAGGGTTGGATGCTGGAGAAATAGAAGACCTTGAAAGAATATATAAGGAGATTCTTACCAATGCGGAAAAGAAGTTTGCAGAATTGCAGAAATTGGCCGGGATAGATTTTGCTGACCCTACTAATAGCAACGCCAACTCCTTGCAAGGTGGTATCGAGAGAATGTCGCAACAAACAGCCGAAATAATCGCCGGCCAACTGTCCGGTATGCGCTTGGGAATTATAGATATAAGTCAAACAGCAAAACAAATTCTGGCCGCCATTATAAGCCCAGGTACGGCAAATATTCCAGCAGCAGGCAATAACACATTCTCTATACCAGGTATGCTTGAGGTGGCTAATAATACGGCTCAAATAGCAGGTTCAAATGAGCGGATTGCTCTTAGTGTATATGACCAACTACAAATTTCAATACAAGCCCTATCTTATCACAAGGAAATAGCACAAAATACCGGGATGACAGCGACAGCAGCAGCACAAATTGTTAAAAACACAGATGCTATTAACAATATGGCTACTACTCTTAAGAATATAGAGAAAAATCAGACATCCGGTAGTAATGCCTTAAATGCCAATGGATTTGGAAGGGGATAAAAAGAATAACTATTTTAAAGCTAAATTTAATATTGTAAAAAAAGATTAATTATGACAGTAGAAGAACTAATCCAAGAAAGAATTAAACTTGAAAAAGACATTATGAGCTTAATAAAGGATTTTCAAGTTAAATCCGGTTTACTTGTAAGTCGGATTGATACAATTGAGCAAGGTAATTATGACAAAAACAACGAATACCAACTTAAAGAAATTGCTGTTAGGATATCAGTAAAGGTTTGATTTTTATTTTTTTAAGTTAAATAATTAATTTTCAAAACGGTATTAAAAGCGCCCTGATTAAAGGGGGCTTTTTTTATGGAATCTGGCTTTATTAAGGAACTCTGTCGTATTTGTAATCCCCAATCCCAAAAACAATAACGTTAACATCTTGCGTGGTTCCACCCATTTCGCTTTTGCCGTTTGGATAAAAAACTTCAAAACTATCTATATTTCTTTTGCTAAGGGTTAATTTATAGGGGTAAACCCTTTTACCGTTAATTATATTTTTCCCGTCAATATCGGCGGAATACATCTCAACTGTGTTTGCATTTGTAAAGTGTAAAAATTCATAAACATCCTCCCTGCTAACTACTGCCTTAAAGCTAAACCTCTTCCAGGTTGTATTAGCAAGTTCTGTTTTAGGAAATTGTATCCCATCTATCTTTGTTTCCTTTTCACACCCGAAGCAAAAGATTGTGAAAAGGATTAATAATAAGTGTTTCATGTTATTGGTTGTCTGGGCAATCGGTTTTATACCAGTTATTCCTGGTCTTCATATAGTTTTTCAGTTGCCTTCTTAAGGCCAGCATTAGGTAAAAACTGATCAGAAATAGTTAAAATTGCATGGATATTATTCCGCAGTTTATCTAGTTTTATTTCTCCTGGGTTTATTGAAGTTTGCAAAAGGTGTAGCGCCATATCAGCAAGTAGCGTGCGTTGTTTCTCCAGCCATCCATCATCTCCAAGTTTTGCTGGATTATCCATGTAACTAGCTTCAACCTGGCTATGCAATTCCCAACTTGTCTTTATAATTTTTAATCGATCATCTATATTCATATTTTATTTTTGGGTTTTGAAATTAGCTGCGCCCTCTTTTACCATTAATCCCAATGGTAGCAACAGCCACAAGGCTAAAAGGAGTTTGGTTTGGTGTTTCATGTTATTGGGGGTTGGTTTGATTAAGAATTAAGTATGGTGTTATAATTGTTTAATATACTCTCAATTCGTTCTTCATCTGCCCCATAATAGAGCCCTTCAATAAGGCTTAAAAATGTCAGAAGCAATTGATATGCTTTGTTGTAAGATAAGAGGATTTGAGAATTAATTTGGCTAAAAACGGTTTCGCCATTTTCTACATGCTCAATTAAAAGTATTTTATCTGGTACTAATAAAAATAATCCTCCATGGGTGTAAATATTCCTATCAATTATAAAGCTGTGGAAAAGCTTTGTAAGGTTCTTTAATTTTCTTGCTGTGTCAAAGTGAGGTATTTGTTTCAAAGGCTCCCATTTCTTTAAAAATTCACTTAAGGTATCTCTTCGCGTCATGAAGTCCATTTTGACTATGGTGCCCTTAATTCTCGGTTTATAATAAGTTTACCTAAAAGGTTTTTTAACTTAAGATTAATGGTTTCAGCATTATTGACACAATTATTAATATGATTTTGGGTCCCGAAATATAAAACGCTATCTCCTTCTGGTGGTGGTATTTCCCCCATATAGAAAACCTCAGTAGCGGTTCCTATTGACAACCCCTGAAAAGCTTTTCGAAAGGGAATGTTAGGGTGGAATATATCGGTAACATCAAAATTATAAAACAATTGGCCCCTCATTATATTACTAGGGAATTGAAATGGTTCCGGGCGTAAAAGTCTCATAATAGAGCAAGGTTTTGTAATTAGATTTAAATGTATAAAAAGATTTGAAACCAGCTTTAAGTGCTAAATTGTATTTTAAAACTAAATTTTCAAAAAAGTCTATAAAAGTAAACTATAAATTCTCTTAGTTTACTTTGGAGATCGAAAGTAAACTATAAATATCCTTAGTTTACTTTCACCAGTAAAAAAAACCACTAATGGTAATTCAATTTGAGAAATATAAATCAGGGGTTAGCGGGATTGGGATTGGTTACTAAAGTAGGGAAAGAAGGGGGAAATTAAAAAAGCCACTGGTTAGAGTGACTTTTTTGTTTATAATTTATTCAAATTTTATATTGAGATTATCTAAATGAGTCTTTTCAAGCTTTTCTGTATACTTATCTAAAATTTTTTGAATTTCCTTGCGGCGAGTTGTGGTTATATTTGGATCATTTAATTGCTGTTCGTATTTGGCAATAATTCCTTCCAAATATCTACAGGCTCGTTTGTGATTAAAATATTGGATCCCGTTACGAATCAAAAAGCTTACACCATGACCTAGTGGAGGTGATAGTAGTACTGCCACCTGTCGTAATGTTTCATCTGGTATTAGTGTAGATAAAGTAGCAAAGAGTGAAGAAAGCCCAATAGAAACACCAGTTTTTTCAGCTTTCGCTTTCCCTTCTGGGGAGTTGGCCATTAATTAAGAATATCTAAAAGCTTTTTACTGTCATTAAAATTAAACTCTTTAGATATTGTTACAGATTTACCTGTATCTTTTCTGGTGATCTTAATGTTTTTGGATTTAGAAGAGGACAATACCATTTTCAAGATACTAAATCCTGCTACCATGGAAGATAAAACCAAGGAGGCAATAGTTATATCATTTAATGGTTCCATTTCTTTATTGATATTATTTGATAATAATAACTTAACTAAAATACTGTTATTGTTATTATTGTTGTGTTGTACAAATGTATAATATTATACAATACTATTATACAAAAAGTTTACAAATATTTACCATAGTTTACCATATTATACCAATTCTTCACACTTGCCTTATCACTTAAAGCATACTTTTTAATATGAGTTAATGGTAGATAGGATTATTAATGAAGTCTCTTAAGAAGAGCCTTTTATTTTATAAATGGCTTAACGACTCGTCCTGTTCTAAGTAAGATATTTTATTAATTGGGTCCCTAAATTAGTACAAGTTACTTTAGCCGTGTCATTCCCTATTTTATGTGCCTCAATAAACCTGTTATTTATTAATTCATTTATTGAGTGAATAATCCTTTCATGGTAACTATGATCATGAATGCTTTTTGCATTCCCATAATCCCTTGTAAATTCCATATACCATTCAGATACAATTTTTGTACCCATTGTAGTTGACATTTGTAATGAAACTATTGGCCAATTCTTATTATCTGTTAAAATAGTTAGCGCTTGCGGTGAGAGTTGTTCAATTTGACTTAACGCGAACTTTTGTTCAGAGAATAACTTCTCAAAATCAGAATTAGTAATATTCTTCAAGACATTGGCTAAATGGTTTGATAATTCAATGTCTGGTGGTGTATTATCTAGTATCCTTAATATCTTATTAAATAAGGTGTTGCCGGCAGGGCTAGTAAGCAGCTTAGTGAGTTTAACAACCGATTCTTGAGTATGGTCTACTTTATCAAAGTAAATGTTTAATAAATAATCCTTTTTAACACCTTTCAATTCATTATCTATATCCTCATTCCAGTTTAATACTGTTTGAATAACTTCCCCTACCTTAAATAGACCTAATATTTTGTCTCTTATAGTTTTTGTGGTTTTAGATTTTATAATTTCTGACTCCTCCTCCGGGGTAAGTTTTACACCATCGAGTTTTTGCTCTAAAGATTTTTTTTGAGCATTAAAATAGTGCTCTGGATGTTCAATTATAGAACGTTTAGCGATATCGCTTATGTTTTCAGCCATTTCAAGTACCGGTTAGCAATGAATTTATATTCAAATATAGCAGGAATAAATATTAAAATTATAACCTTAAAAGTTTGCAAGTAACGAACTTTTGTGTAACTTTATATCATCAATCACGCCGGGAGGCATTAAAAATCTCAACTATGTTAGAAACCTTATTACAAATTGCAAAAGAGAATCCATTCGGATTTACTTTCAACATCCGGACTGCTAACCAGGTTAAATTCGGGGTAGTAGTGGCCTACAAAGAAACCCAAAACTCATTTGGTACTGAAGGCCTTAAAATCGTTATCACCCACGCACAGGCTCACGATCAGATTGTAGGAGGCTGGTTAAACACCGAAAACAACCAGTATTACTTTGATAGCTGCAAAGTATTCAGAAGCCGAAAAGAAGCAATTGAGTTTGGCAGAGAGCAGGAACAACTAGCAATCTTCGACCTGACAAACTTAGAAGAAATCAAACTTTAACAGGAAGGGGCTCCGGCCCCAACCTTTATATATAAAATATTATTAGCCATGAGAAATTTAAATTTATTAGACATAGATAATGAAGTGCGGGAACTCATTCAGGTTTCCAGTGATAAACTACGCGCTTATGCTGGTATTGCCGTTGACATACTGGAGGTGAATGAGAAAACTATACGGATCCACGTAGAGCAAAAAGAACTTAAGAACAATTATATCCTGAACCAGAAGCAGCTCGTTAGCCGAGCCGGCGCCTTATTTACACCACTGGAAAGAAAGTTTAAACTTTACTTCGTGCCAGTTATTTATGTGCCGCCATTAAACCAGGTAACACAAGAATGGATAAACGAGCGCATGCAGGAATTAGGACTTTCCCGAAACGATATTATTAAACAGGTTGGTATTGATAAGGCGACTTTATCCGAAATGCTTTCTGGTGAAAAGGCTTTAACTAAATTCCACAAAGCAACTTTTTACTACTACTTTTTAACCTATGAGTTAAACCGGGATTTCAGGGAATATCAGAATGAATAAACCTAAAAAGGTCTGGGCAGTAGTTCAGGCCTTTTTTGTGTTTGCTGCTAAATCGCTTACCTCTTGCCAAATACCACCTAAAAAACAAAAACTATTTCAGCAATGTGTTTTAATTGTAGGCATGGATTACGAGATCAAAAGAGGCGACACGGTAGTTATAACGGTCCGGCCGGAAGGAGTGGTAAAAGAAGCCATCATGGCCGGGGATTTTGTTACCTTTTCTTTTACCTTACCCCAGCCGGTAGACTTCCGGATTGGGGATTATGTAATTGTTTACCGTAAACGTTATCAATTAAATCAACTACCAGTATACGAAAAGGAAGATAGCAGCGGCGTTTTAAAGTATACCTATAACCTGCAATTTGAATCTGAAGCTTATGACCTGGCCAAGACCGGGTATTATTTCTTAAACGAAAATAACGAATTTAAAACCGTTGATTTTTCCTTAACCGGTACCGCTGATGCCTTCATGGATGTACTTATCCGGAACACCGCCCGCAATGGTGGGGGCTGGGTAAAAGGTGTCGTAGATTTAACCGAAACAAAAACCTTATCCTTTTCCGGGTTAAATTGTCTAGCAGCTCTTTCCACCTTTGCCGTAGAATTTGATCTGGAATGGTGGATTATTGATAAAGTAATTCACCTGACCAAAAGAGCCAAAACCTCTGGCCTGACCTTTGAATATGGGAAAGGGAAAGGATTATATGCCTTACGCAGGCAGAGCGTTAGTAACACCAATATTGTTACCCGTTTAATTGTAGAAGGAGGAACCCGTAATATTCCCGGCGATTACCGCAATTATTCCAACCGCATTAAACTACCAGCATCCGCCGGTTGGGCTTTGGAAAAGAATATTGACAAATATGGCATAATTGAACAGTCAATTATTTTTGAGGATGTTTTCCCTAACCGGGTAGGTAC
This sequence comes from Adhaeribacter aquaticus DSM 16391, assembly GCF_000473365.1. Classification (GTDB taxonomy): domain Bacteria; phylum Bacteroidota; class Bacteroidia; order Cytophagales; family Hymenobacteraceae; genus Adhaeribacter; species Adhaeribacter aquaticus. The sequence goes on along the minus strand of NZ_KI421517.1, from coordinate 2,702,892 downwards.
GGTTACCAATGTAGTTGATCCCAATACCTTCTCAGATTCTACCTTAGAATTTAATGTCAATAATTACCTCTTACCCGACGGTACTTCTCCTAAGATTGTTTTTAATACCGGAGCGTTGGCTGGGTATGAATTTGAAAATGCCTCCTTTAATAATATTACCAAAACCTTTGTTATAAACGATAACAAGCAGGAAAAAGCCTTGCAGGTTCCCTCGCTTACATTAAAACCAGCGCGGGGCGATCAGTATATCGTTACGGAAATAACCTTACCGCAAAATTATATTGATTTAGCAGAAATGGAACTTCAGGAAAAGGCGCAGCGGTATCTGGATGAGAACAGCGTACCCCGGGTAATTTACGAAGTTGTACCAGACCCGCTACATTTTAAACGTTCCGGTATTGCCTTAACCTTGGGCGATTATGTACACGTGGTAGATGAACCTTTAGGCGTAGATATTAATCCAAGGATAACAGCTTACGAGCGGGATTTGCACGAGCCACACCGCTATTTATCCATTACCCTGGCTGAACATGTTACGCTCCCGCCCATTGTAAAACAGAAGGTAGAACAGAAGGTGGAACAGATCAAAAATAAACTTGATATGTCCCGGTTTGATAAGGCCGGCTCGGTAACTGTTTTAGGTATGCAACGGGAGATTGTTTTTAAAACAGGCTACCGGGCAGCACCATTGGGGCAGGTATTCGGATCTGTTACCGCTTCCCGCCCCGTCTATTGGAAAGACCTTTCCAACAATGTTTACCTGGCGGGTAGTTTCTTACAAAACAATGCTGGATCACCGTATTCTCCTTTCCAATTACCAGCTGAGTTTACCCCTGGCCAGGAGACTACCTTCCCTGTTTATATAGATACGCTGTCGGGTTATGCCGGTCAGGCTATGATGCGGGTAACCGTTACCGGGGAAGCATTTATTTCTGCTAAACGCCCGGATGGCAGTATGGTAAACGGCAATGAAATTAAGTTTGTGGATTTGTCCGGAGCCAGGTTCTTTATTGGAGCCAGAACTTATGCAAACAAGTTACCCTTTTTACCTTCTGTACTCTTCGGATAGGTAAGAGCTTATAAAAGCAGGTTTATTAAAAAGTATGTTGCTTTATAATTAGATATGGCAGCAGCTTCTAACCGACATAAACTTAACGGAAAAGACTTATTTGATGTCTTTGGTATTGCTGTGGAAGATGGATTGGGAGAGTTTGACACTCCTTTTCCTATTAAAGAAGTTTTAAGCCACAGTTGGCCGGAGGAGTCCGGTAGGGATTTCGATTTGTCGGAAGGCTTGAATTTTGACAGCAAGCAAATCCGGTTAAAATGTTTTATTGTAGCAAACAGCAAAACAGAATTCTACACCAAAAAGCAGGCCTTTGAAGCGGAGATCTGCAAGCCGGGTTGGCAGACCTGGCACAATGTGGACCACTCTAAAGACTATTCGGTAAAGTACGAAGGCGCCAGTAACGGCAACAAGGCCAGTCGGCGGTATGAGAATGTAAGCGTAATTGTTTTTACGTTCGATCTGAATCTTACCGTTCAGCCCACCTTAATGCCCCAATTTGATAACCGGGTTGCCGTGCTGCTAAACGGTGTTTTCTACGCCTATGGGTATCCAGGAAGTACGGTAAATGTTGCGACAGTTAATGGTGGGGCTACGCCTACAATAAGCATTAGCGACGTAACAGCGGTTGACCGTAAAATAACCATTACTGCATCTGGTACGCCTGGTTATGATTTGCAATACAGTATTAATTCCGGGGCAACCTATCAATCTTCTCCCGTTTTTGAGAATGTAGCGGATGGTACCTACACCAATAAAATTATGGCTCGTCTTGTTGGTACAGCTTTTACAGCTACCAGTGACCAGGCGATCACCATAACCTATGTACCTCCAACCCTCCCAGAATCGGTAGAGATTACCAATGTTACACCATACAATAATAGCATTACGGTACTGGCTACGCCTTACAATACCAATAAGGCAATCGAATATTCCAGGGATGGTATAACCTACCAGACCTCTAATGTATTTTCCAACGTTCCTAACGGTGATTACCAGATTTCTGTAAGGTTAATGGGTACTTCAGTTACGGATACCTGGGACAGCCTGGTAAAGGTAGAATATACACCTCCTGCTAATAGCTACAATACGATCCTTTTCCCGGGCCAATCAGTTGGTGGGGTAAGTTTTGCGCTGGATAGTGAGGCCAGTACAGCCTTTCATTTTAATGCTCCCGTGCCTAGCAATCCGCCATTCCCCGCTTCTATGCCAATTTTCTGGCAGAATAACCTAATGATTGGCCTTGTAGATTTTAACGCCGGCGCTATCGGGCAACCGTGTGCTTTTACTTATAACGGAACGATGTATCATGTGCCGGGTGGCTTACAGAATCAGGAGGTCAGTATAGGGTAATGGGAACCATCCGGAAAGGGTTTAATCAGTTTGTTTTTAACGGGGCGAGTATCCCGTTAAACAGCGTTTCCTGGGGTATTGCGGTAAAAGGCATCTACCGGATAAATCTGGTGCGTACGGGCTGGGAGAGCTGGCAACCGGGCCGGACTATTAATGCCTTCGGAAGTTTAGAAAGAGATACGTTTTACCTGATCGAAGCTTACCGGGATTTTACTTTACCCGATGCGCAAATAGTTGTATGTGCTACAGGAGCCGCAAGTGCTGATATTCCAGAGGGTTTATCTCAATTTCTTTTTGCCGGGGAAACAACCAGTTTAGGCTCCTCTTTAGGGAATACTACGGTTTTATATACTTTAAATACCAGCGGAACGGGTTGGTTAAGCTGGATGCCTACGCGGCCCATTAATGCTTTTAATGCCCTTGTTCCGGGTAAGTTCTACTTTGTTAATTCTTCTGCTCCTTTCTCTTTAGCAGGAGCGCAGAATTTGGCGTGTGCAGAAACCTTTGGGAGTGAAAATATAAATGGGGCCCAATATGTTAGGTACACCGATTTAGATGCCGAACTGCCGGAAGTGCCGGACCTTAAAAGGGATTCTAAAAGAGCGCCTAACATGGTGCTCTTTAGGAAGTATCTGCAATCTCCTTATTGGGATAAAACTCAATTTATACAGGAAACAGAAGATTACGAGTTGCCTGATGGAAGCATCGTAAATGATGTGCCGGTTAATAAGCTTAACCCAGATTTTGTAACAAGTATTGCTGGGGCTTTAAAGGGTACTTTTGAAGAGATTAACGCCCTGAAAAATGCCAGTAGTTTACTGGTTCACCGCTATTATACTGTCCTTGATTTTCAAACCATCCATTTTAAAACCGGCACAAGCGAAATCGTAACCGGCCCAACCGAAGAAATAACCCTGTTGGCAACCAGTAGTAACAGTTTTGCAAAACAGGCATGGAGTTCAACGTATTCAAATCATTACATTGAATTTGACTTTAACAATCAGGTTTGTGAAGACAACATAACCCCCCGTAAAGGTAAAATTGAGTTGCGGCGCGACCCGGTAAGCGGCAACGAGGCTGAATTTGATTTTCTGGCGGTTAAACACAAGTTAAACCCGGCTAATGTATTAGACTGGAATAGTGGGGTAACTTATGGACTTGGTGCAGTTCGCAGAGGTTCTAATGGGCATATTTATGCCTCCCGAAAATCAGGCAATATTGGCAACGATCCAATTTTAAGCCCTGATGTTGGATTTACTTTAGGTTTAGCTTATTCAAATGAGTGGTGGGCCTTAATTATGGTAGTTACAGATAACGGCGGGTATTGCTGTTTCACAGGCGGTGGAACGGCAAGAATTGGCCGCTATACTTTTAGCAATTTTACTAGTGATAGTCTGGATTTTTATACCTTCAATACTACCCATAACGGCATACTAGAAAAGGGGAATATTGGCAAAATTGTAAACATAAAGCTTGGTAAAAACCCGTCCAACAACCCGTATGGCGGGAATATTTTTATAGCAACCGACGATGGCGCGACAATCTACGAAAACTACTTAGGCGACAATTCATTTAATAATATTTTTTGGGGAAGTAATATAAACCGCAACCAGTTCGGGAAACGGGCTAATAGTAATTATTTCGGTAGTTATTCCTTTAATAACAATTTCGGTAATGATGCAAGTGGCAACGTTCACCCGTACGGCATTAATGACTCAGGACTCCGCAATAATAATTTTGGTAATTCCATAGTAAATAACAGTTGGGGGTTTGATGTGGCCAATAACAACTTTGGTAACAGCATGTCCGGGAATTGTTTTGCCAGCCGCACCATCTCCAACACCAGTGGGAATTTTTTCAATAATAATATCGCCCGGTATAACTTTAATGTAAACCGGTTTAAAGACTACTGCTCTGGTAATACCTCCGGCCCTAACTTCCTTTCCAACACCTATGATCTTTTCCAGGCCAACACGGTAGGGAATGGCTTTGAAGACAATTGGGGGGAAGATGTTTATTTAAATACGTTCGGAGACAACTGCAAGTACAACCATTTGAATCACATTGTAGGTAGCGCCTTTGCAAACGGATTTAGCCGGAATGTTATGAAATTGGTTAGAGCAAATCCTATCAATAATCAAATTCAAATCCAAGCGCAAAACGTCACCGGAAACAATTTTGGGACGCATGTTAGAACCTTAACTATTAGCCCAGGAGCAACCTTCAATGATAATCAGATAACAGTATCCATTAGTGACAAAATCATTACCGGATCCTATGTCGGCTATAATATTTCTCATAAAACAACTACCGGAAAATTAATTGGGGAAACAGTAGCGGATAGCGAAGGCTTCCCGGTAACCAGAACAGAAATTGTTTAATGACAACAGAACAAATACGCGATTTAATTCAGAACATGCCTACTAATACCTATAGTGTTGACGGACAAACCATTACTATAGGAGCAGGTGTTACCCAGTTAGAAGAACCTACGGCGGCAGGCTGGCAATACCGCTATGAGTTTGAATTCCTGCTTATTCGGGAAAAAGGGAAACTGATTAGGGTAGGGTTTATGCAGCAATTACTAGACCCGAACGGAGAGTTGAAAACGCAGAAAACGGTAGAGTTTACTTTGAGCCGGTGGGATTATGACTACTTCGAGGCCACACTAGGGTTGCCCATCATCAAACCTTTGTTACTTGATGGGTTACTTAAATCTCAAGGCAAACCAAAGTACTTTAACCCGGTAGAGGACGAACCGGCCAATTATCCTGAAACAATAACAGAAGAGTAACCATGAAAAAGATATTAGACTTATTATTCTTGAAAGCCATAGGCTCTTTACACAATTGGGTGTTATGGCTGATCCTGGGCGCCTTAATTACCCTGGCAATAGAAGGCAACAGCAACGATGGTTTTGCAACTAGTACGCTTTGGGTAATTGGCGCCAGTATAGCCGCCGCAGTTATATCTGTTATCTGGAATTTAAAGCGGATTAAGTAATGGTGTTCGCTTCCTTAATAATCTTTCTGGTGGTATTGGCTGGGGCAATGAAAGCCCTGGCTGATGCCATAGCTCACGGTAAAATAATTTATAACGGGCCTTTCTGGTCTAACTCTGGAGAAGCAAAATGGAAGAACGGAGACAAAGCCCAAGGCGAAAAATTTTGGGGTTCTTCTACGTTTTTTGTTGCCCTTACGGATGCCTGGCACCTGGCTAATCTCATTCAGTATGCTTGCTTTTTCGGGGGCATGGTGTGCTTCTTCCAGTTAGGTGTTTACTGTTCGGCTCAGAAAATCAATCCGATTTACCCACTCTTATTCAGCATACTAGCGAAAGTCTTCTTTCATGTGGTATTTGAATTCCTTTACAGTAAAGTCCTAACTAGAAAAGAACATGGCGCTACCTAAAATAACATACCCCGATAAAACCCAAATTAAACCTTATGGCTCTAATGGTTGGAATGCTAAAGATGCTACCGAGGTAAAAGAAAAGCATAATGAGCTTGTTGAGATTATTCTGGAAGAGACAGAAGCAGGGCCAAAGATTAAAAAGGGAGTACTGCATGACCTGATATTTTCAGATGATAATTTCGATAAAACCACGGTAGAAGGGGTTGAAACGGTTACTATAAAAGAATCCTACCGAAATGGAATACTAACCGCCGCAGCTAATGCTGCAAAAGCTTTAGTAGATGCTATAAAAGGTAATAATACCACTGATACCATTGCTTCCTTAAAAGAGACTATTACTACCACTAATCAGGCATTAGCTGGGGTGCTGGAACTCATTGGCCCGGGAGAAGGAGATGAGAATAATGCAGTTAACAACCTTAGAGAAGCCTTAGCTATCCTGCAAAACTTTGCGGAAGGCGTTGATGTGCATGCGCAATTGCAAACAGCGGCTAGTAATGCCAGTAGTGCTTTAACAGGTTTAGTAAGCCGGTTTGAGGAACACACAGTGACAACAACAGGAGCGGCACAAGCTTTAGCTACGGGTAGTCAACCAAGATTGATTACGGTAGAAATAGATAGTAACCGGGATAATGATATTGTTTATATGTACACACCGGGGAAACCTTTAAAAGAATTATTCTGGTTATAATGGGAGCAGGAGAAAGACTTAATAACAAGTTAAAAGCTGACGGTGAGTTTCAGCTAACCAAACACAATTACGATGATATTGCTAAGAACACAGTAGAAGCTAATAAAACAGCTTTAACCGGAACCTTGTATACACCGAGAATACAGCAGGTAAGTGATTATAATTTACTATTAAGAAGTAGCGGAACGGTTGCCCGGCACCAAATGAGCTGGTTCTTTGGCAAGTCTGCCAAAACGATTAATGCAATCGGGGTTTTTATCTTTCGTTTAAAAAGTGAATCCAATATTTCCGATGTACGGGTGCAGGTACTCTCTAAACGGAATGGGGCAGTAACGATTCATTTAGATACTACCTTGTTAGCTGCCACTTTGGCGGCTTATAATACCACCGTTTATTCGGGGAAACCGGAGCATTACGAAAGGAGG
>NZ_KI421517.1:2195503-2695844 GCF_000473365.1 Adhaeribacter aquaticus DSM 16391 | reverse complement strand
AACGTACCCACAGCAACCAAATCAGATAAGAGTTTGCTATGGGTGGTTATTGTGGTAGTGATAGCGACAATTGCCGCCGCTTACTTCCTGAAAAGGAATAATGTATAAGGCTTTACTAATGTAATTAGAATTCGTATCTTTGTAATGCACAATTGAAAGAGAAGGGCGCTCCCATTGGGGGCGCTTTTCATTTATAGCCCCGGTAAATGATTCATGTTTTACCAATGTTTTACCAGAAAAACAAAAAAGGCCTAAAACATGCGTTATAAGCCTCTAAATGAAGGTTGTATTATAACTCTAAATTATAAAAATTAGTTTATTTCCGGAAGGAAAGCGGCACTATTACTTTTAAACTAATATTTCAGCTCCTATTAAATACAGCTTGGCGTCCGGGGAATAGCATCTATAATTTTGGTAGATGTCCGCCGCTTTAAATCTTGGCTTGAAGTGACAGAAGTTGGTACTGGGTTCCGGCACATTTTAGTATATGCAGATACACCTGTTACCACAACTGTACCTAATTTAGTAGTAGAGGGCGCCAAGGAAATACTAAGAGTAGTAATTGGTATTTTGTCAATTGTAATTCCAATGCACTTTTTAATGGTGTGGGTGTGCTGGGGCAGCGCTAAAAATAAAAAGTCAGGAGCCAGCACCTGCTTGAGCAGCAACAACAGAAAAGAGGCAACACTACGGTTATAAGTTGGCACACTAATCCGTTATAAATAAAAAGTTAAGTCTAACATTAGCAAAACAAATGCCTTCAGGAACAGGAGGCAAGACAAATTTAACTTTTTAGTTTTTGATATTAATATTTTGCTGTCAACCTGTCACGAAAAGACCTGTTCCGCAACTTGTGGAATAACTTTTGAAAGCTTGTTTTCAGATTTATTAGCAACCTATTAAACGAACGATAAAAACAGTTATGGCAGAAAAAGGTAATATTTCCATTCATACCGAGAATATTTTCCCGATCATTAAAAAGTTTCTTTACTCTGATCACGAAATATTCCTGCGTGAGTTGGTATCAAACGCTGTAGATGCTACCCAGAAATTAAAGCGCCTATCCGCAATCGGCGAATTTAAAGGTGAGTTAGGCGAGCTGAAAGTAAAGGTTAAAGTAGATAAAGAGAAAAAACAAATTACCATTAGCGATCGCGGTATTGGTATGACCGCCGAGGAAATTAAGAAATACATTAACCAGATTGCTTTTTCCGGCGCTACTGAATTCGTAGAAAAATACAAAGATAAACCAGAGCCCAATCAGATTATTGGCCATTTTGGATTAGGTTTTTATTCGGCTTTTATGGTGGCCGATACAGTAGAAATTATTTCAAAATCTTATCAGGACGATACGCAGGCCGCGCACTGGACCTGTGATGGTAGCACCGAATTTACAATTGCCGAAGCCGATAAGGATGACAGAGGTACCGATATTATCCTGAATATTGCAGCTGACTCCGAAGAATTTCTGGAAGAAGCCCGTCTTCAAACTATCTTAAATAAATATTGTAAATTTTTACCGGTTGAAGTTGAGTTTAAAGATGAGGTAATCAATAATCCATCGCCTATCTGGACGAAACAGCCGGCTGATTTAACGGATGAGGATTACAAAAACTTTTACCGCGAGCTGTATCCTTTCTCCGAAGAACCGTTGTTCTGGATACATCTGAACGTTGATTATCCGTTTAACCTGACCGGGATTCTGTACTTCCCGAAAGTTAAAAATGACTTTGAACTGCAGAAAAATAAAATTCAGTTATACAGCCGCCAGGTATTTATTACCGATGAGGTTAAAGATGTAGTTCCTGAATTCTTAATGTTACTGCACGGGGTACTGGATTCGCCGGATATTCCGCTAAACGTTTCGCGTAGCTTCCTGCAGGCCGATGCCAACGTGAAAAAAATAAATACTTATATTACCCGTAAGGTTGCTGATAAACTTTCTGAGATATTCAGGAACGACCGTGAAGGCTTCCAGAGCAAATGGAACGATATTGGGTTATTCGTGAAATACGGTATGCTCAGCGACGACAAATTCTACGAAAAAGCCAGAAATTTTGCGCTGGTACAAAGCGTAGATGAGAAGTTCTATACGCTGGATGAGTACAAAGAATATGTACAGGCAAACCAGAAAGACAGAAACGATAACCTGGTACTATTATATGCTACCGATACAGAAAAACAACATGCTTTTGTAGAAGCTGCTAAAGACCGGGGTTACGATGTGCTGAAACTGGATAACATGATAGATCCGCACTTTATTGGTTTATTAGAGCAAAAGTTAGAGAAAACAACCCTTAAACGCGTAGACTCTGAGACCATTGATAAACTGGTTGAGAAGGACGAAGTAAAAGAAAGTGTATTAAGCGAAGACGAAAAAACCAAACTGAAAGAGGTTTATGAGAAGGCAATAAATAATACTAATATGCATGTTAGCATAGAGCCGCTTTCTCCTAATGATTCGCCGGTGCTGGTTACCATGCCAGAGTTTATGCGTCGTATGAAAGATATGCAGCGTACCGGAGGCGGTGGTATGATGTTTATGGGAGGCATGCCAGATACTTATAACGTAAGTATTAATGCTAACCATCCAATTAGCCAGCGTATTTTAAATGCAGCAGACGATAGAAAGGAAACGATTGCCAAGCAAGCTTTTGACTTAGCTTTGTTATCGCAAAATATGCTTTCTGGTCCGGCGCTTACCGCTTTTGTAAAACGTAGCGTGGAACTTATAGAGAAAGAATAGTTTTGCTTATTGTTTAAATTTGGAAGAGGCGGGAGGAATTCTGCCTCTTCTCTTTTATACTGTTTTTTATAAAGCTGGAACCCGAAACCAAGCATAGGTGTATGGAAAGAATACTTTTTCTGTTCATCTTTACGTTTATTAAAAAGCTTTTCCGGTATACTTTATTGATGCGTTTAATCTTAAAAAACACAATAGCCCTTTTCTGTTTTATATTAGTAATAGCCAGCTGCAGTAAACGCAACTATAACATAGATGCCGAAACCATGGTGCCGCAAGCCGAGGAAAAGCGACGAATCAGCTTTTTTAAGAGTACCAATTCGGCACCAGTTGCCGTAGCTGCTGATACCGCTAAACCTAATATTGAGCTTACTGCCGATACTACCCTGGTTCAGGTAAAAAAGAAAAAGAAGCGGAAAAAGAATAAAAGAGAATTTTTAGGTTATCGGGTTAAGCGCGGCTATACAAAATATGGCAGTGGCAATAATACTACCATAGAAACTTTTTATTACCTGCCCAAATACATAGAGCCAAGCAAATATGCACCAGCCAAATATTATTTTAACACCAGACGGAAGCGTATTTATAAAGCCAGTACCATTGATCCGAAAGTAGCCCGGATTCTGCACGGACCTTATAAAAAAATGATAGGTAAAAAAGTGGTAGCCGAAGGATACTTTTATGTTGGTACGCGCCATTTACGCTGGGAAAATTACAATCGTGATTTTATTCTCCTGAACAAGAACCATTATGAAAAAGGATTTCCGCGGGACGCTATCATTAACTACTATGATGCCGATAGAACAAAAATCAAAGAAGTAATTCCTTATGCCGAAGGTAAGCTAAATGGAGACTATGTTATGTTTCATGAAAGCGGCTTGCGGGCTTGGGAAGGCCAATACGAAGATGGTAAGAAAGTAGGTATCTGGATTGAATACTGGCCTTTCCGTAACCGGAAACATTATGAGTATCAGTACCCGGAAACCTCGGATTCAGAACAGTTTGAACCATTCCTGTACCGGGAATGGGACCGGCAGAATAACATTATTTATGAAAGAGGTAAGCTCGATAAACGAACATCGGCTAAACAACCATAATAAGTATGTGCCAAAGCTTCAAATTACCCTAGCTCTATTTAAGTGTTAGTAACTCCTTTACAGGCTTGGTTTGTTCAAAATTTAATTTCTGTAAAGGTACATTTTCTATTTTACTGTTGCCTTCGGTAATGCGTAAAAATTGGTTAGGTTTAATGTTGCGGAAGGTTTGGATTTTGTTGGAACCATGCCATTGAATAGTAATGGCATCTATTATTATGGCCTGACCTATCCCAATTTCTCTTCTGAAAGGTGAGGCACCAAAACTTCCTCCTGAATTAACATCGCGGTAAACACTACGGGTTATGCCATTCTCCTTAAATGTTATTTTGATGCGGGAGCCAATGGCACTTTTATTGGACTGCGTACCTATTAACTGCAGGTTTATCCATCGGTTATTATTCTGGCCCGGATTTAAGAAAAAAGAGCTTTGGTAAGCATCTCCGATATAGGCACCCCCCATATCAATATGTATATCCTGATCCCCATCGTTATCCATATCGGCAAAGGAAATACCATGGCCTTTCTGTAAATGTCCAACCCGGGCCGCATTGGTTACATCCTCAAAACGCTTACCTGCTACATTCTTAAACATTTTATTTGGAATAATAGATTCGTAATCAGGGTTTCCAGTACCCAGGTAAAAATCTAAAAAGCCATCATTATCTATATCTCCAAAATTAGCACCCATCGCAAAAGCTGTTTTGTTTAAGCCGGCTTCTTCTGTAATATTGCTAAACGTGCCGTCCTGATTATTTTTGTATAAGTAAATAATGCCACTTTTTGGACCAGGTAAATTAAGCGCTTCGGAAGCTGCATAATAAGATAACTGACCTTCAAAGTTGTAATCGCATACTAATATATCTAGCCAGCCATCATTGTTATAATCCCAAAACCAGGTAGGGAATGTGCGGCTTTCTTCCTTATCCAGCTTAGCCTGGGCAGTTACATCTTTAAAAACAGGCCTATTATTTTTAATTCCATTATTTTTAAGCAGGTAACGCTTTCCTTCCATAGTAGATATAAAAATATCCATCCGACCATCGTTGTTATAATCTCCGGAAGTAACTCCTTTTACAAAGCTTCTGATATCGCAGGCAGCTTCTTTGGCTATATTAGTAAAGGTGCCGTCTCCATTGTTTATAAATAATTCGCAAGGATTATCATCGGGTGCTCCTTGTCGGTGCTCATTGCCAATAAAAACATCTACCCAGCCATCATTGTTAAAATCATTCCAGGTGGCGGCCGGACTAGGATGAAGGGAAAGTAAGCCGCTGGTGGTAGTTACATCGGTGAAGGTGCCATCACCGTTATTCTTTAACAAAGAATTTGGTTGATTACCAAACTTGCCTTTGAGCCAGGCTCCCCTTAAAACAAACACATCTTTATAACCATCGTTGTTATAATCGGTCTGCATAATATTGAGTCCTCCGGTTATATCTTTTAACCGCGACTCTGTCGATAGGTCCTGGAAAGAGCCATCCCCATTATTTTTAAAATAATGCATGTGTTCGCCTAAATCCCAGCTGGAGGTTACTAAATCTATGTACCCGTCGTTATCGAAATCTTCGGCAATACTACCTCCCCCCATATTTTTTATATCTAATTTTAAATGAGTGGCTACATCTGTAAAAGGTTTTACCTGCTGATTGGTCTCGGTAATTAGACCGGGTAGAAAAAATGGGTTGGCTTTTTGGTTTTCGTATTGACCTAAGGTCATGTAGGCCAAGTTAATTAACCATTTGTAGTTTAAATCATCCGGATATTGGGTAAGTAGTTGCTGATAAAGCAAAACAGCTTTTTGGGAACCTACTGGTTGCGTGTGTATTCCCGAGCCCTGAATAGGGAAAATACAAGTTTGAGCAGAATGGTGCATGACACAATTGCTTCTTTCGCCTAAGCGTAAGTAAGCCAGTGCTAATTCTGCCTTAATTGATTTAGTATTAAAATTTGTCTCGTTCTTTTCAAACTTCTTTAGCAGGTTTTCTAAAAGAGTAATAGCTTCTTGTTCTTCTCCTAACTGTAATAGGGCGTGGGCTCTTGCCTGCGTGAAGCTTGCTTCGTCCATTAAACTATAAGAAGATTGTAATAAAGAGTCGTAGTAAATATCTTGTGCCCGTGCGGCAAAAATGTTTTCAGCATTATCTGTTTTGGTTTTTACCTCTTGTAAAAGCTGAAGCATTTGGTTATGGGAAGCAGGCTTAGAATTACAGGCGGCAAAAAGTAAAACTAGAAAGGCTATTCTCAGGAATGGGATCACTTGCATAAGCGATGTAACTTATAAATATTCCTTAAATATACTACATTTTTGGCGCCTAACTGGCTGTTTATGACTAAAATATATAGAAGAATGCTGTTTTGTATAGGCCTAAAACAATCTAAAAATAACTAAGGATATACTGACCGGCCTAAAATAAAAAAAGGCTCCCAATATTTGGGAGCCTTTTTGTCTAATCAGGTATGGATTAGTAATTCGGGTTTTGTCTATCAATACCACCACTACCTAACTGAGGATTTCTACTGATTTCATCTTGTGGAATTGGCAGAACGAAATCTCTGGCTGGGTTGAAGGTATAAGTTTTGAATGGATTAGCAATTTTGCCTTGTTTTAACCAACGGAATACATCAAAATCACGTCCTTCTTCGCCGCCTCTTTCAACCTGGTTTTCGTGACGAATTGCCGCAAAAACCTGTTCTTTTGTAGAAGCTGGGTACAGTGCATTCGGATAAGTAGGCATCATTACGCTTGGACGGTTACGTAACTGGTTTAAGTAACCTAAAGCAGCAGTCTGATTGCCTTGCTCATTCTCGATTTCAGCTAACAGCAACAGAACTTCTGCATAACGCATAACTCTGGTGTTGATACCAGCTGGCTGGAAGCCTTCAGCAGATTTGTAAAGGTTGGTGTATTTCTCCCAGCTTACTTTAATTGGTGTGCCATTGATAATGGATGTACCTGCACCGCCTTGTAAGGCTTCAGTCATATCCTGTCTGTTGCTTGCCGGGCCAAATTGATCACCGGTAATACCAATACCCAAGTCAGCTGCACTGGCAAGTTTATCTCCTTTAACCGGGAAATAAACAGAGTAATCTAACCGTGGGTCTGTTTTTGGAGAACCTTTAGCAGTTGTTTCAAACTCGTTCAGGTACTCGTTAGACGGGATCAGGTTACGCCATGAAATAGGGTTAATTTCTTGGTTTCTTACAGAAGCCCGGGCAGCAGTAGCGCCGTTACCTTCTGCACCCCAGTTGTAACCGTTATCGCTACGGCCCTGGAAGCCAACTTCCCAGATAGATTCAGCATTGTATTCTGTTTCTTCTCTGAAGTTGTCGCTATAGTTAGAAACTAAGGAATATCTTCCAACAAGCTTAGTTAATTCAGTTTTTGCTTGCGGATACATAGCTACACCTTGTTGCATGTAAGATTTACCTAACAAGAAAGTTGCAGCACCTGAAGTAACACGGCCTAAATTATCACCTGATCGGGTAGCTGGCAATCCTGTTTGAGCAGCTTTTAAATCTGCTTCAATTAGTTTATAAATATCGGCTACGGCAGTTCTTGGTTTAAACGCATCTACGGCAGCTACTGGCTCTGTATATAATGGAACCGCACCAAAGAAATTCACTAACTCATAATAAGCCCAAGCTCTTAGGAATTGTGCCTCAGCTACTGTCGCATCCCGCAAAGTAGCATTGTCTGTAACATTAGAAGCATTGGCTATAACCGTATTAGCTCTATGAATTACAATGTATAAATTACTCCAAATCGCGTTTAATAAACCGTTGTCTGGTGTAGTTCCGCCATTTAGGATCTGGGCCCGGGGAGCTTCTAACTGGGCTCCACCTGATGCATAATCCGGGCTTCTTAATACGTGCGTGAAGAACCACTCCCTGGCAACTAAGTTATTTGAGGCAATCACGCTGTAAATACTGTTAGTAGCTAACTGCAATTCACCAGCAGTTTTGAAATAATTCTCAGTTGTTACAAAGTTTGGGTTCGTTTTATCTAATTCATCATGGCAATTTGTTAAAAGGAGTGCTCCTAACAAACAAGCCGAAATATATATTTTTCTCATTGGAATTTTAATTTAAAAATTGCTTACTAAGTTTTATGCTATTAGAACGATAATTGAATACCACCTAATATGCTTCTTGGTGTTGGATATTGACCAAAGTCAATGCCATTGCCTAATAAGGCACCTCCTAAAGTACCTACTTCAGGATCTAATCCAGTGTATTTAGTAATAGTGAATAAGTTCTGTGAAGTTAAGTAAACTCTGAAGCTGCTTAATTTACCACCAGTGAAAGAGCTAACAGCTGCTTGAGGAATAGTATAACCAAGAACTAAGTTTCTTAATCTTAAATAAGAACCATCTTCAATAAATCTGTCAGATACACGGTTGTTACGGTTAGGGTCACCAGCTACCATTCTTGGAATGTCAGTGTTGGTGTTAGTTGGAGTCCAGGCATTTAATACTTGCGAACCAGCGTTAAATAATCTTTGACCACCTTCACTGATTACGCGGCTAGCATTGTAAATTTCGTTACCCTGTACGCCTTGGAAGAATAAAGTTAAATCAAAGTTTCTGTAGTTAGCAGTTGCATTAATACCGTAGCTGAAGTTAGGTAAATAGCTACCAATGAAAGTTCTGTCGGCATCATTGATGATGTTATCACCATTTAAATCCTTGAACTTAATGTCACCGGCGCTAGTTCCGTTTTCTTGTTTTGGTGAGTTTCTTACATCATCAGAATCGCGGAATAAGCGATCAACCTGCCATCCGTAGAATGATTGGATTGGCTGACCGGCCTGGGTACGTGTAATTTGGTTAGAACCGAAATCCTGATTACCAGCAGCATCAATAACCGCACTAGCACTTGTTAAAGTAACTACTTCGTTTCTGATTCTGGTTAAGTTAGCATTTACACTCCATTTCAAAGCTTTCTCGTTTTCGTTGTAGCCAGCCATGAATTCCCATCCTTTGTTTTTCATAGTACCTACGTTAGCAAATACACCAGCACCGTTGAAACCAAATGAGTTAGGAGTTGGAACAGATAAAATCAGACCGTAGTCTTTGTCAGTAGTTCTTTCGAAGTATTCAGCAGAGAAAGTAACTTTGTTGTTGAATAAACCTACGTCGATACCACCATTAACCATGCTGGTGATTTCCCATCTTAACTGACGGTTAGCAATACCTGAGTAGAAAGAAGCTGGCGTTGGAGTTCCAACTGATGTGAAAGGATAAGCTGCAGCATTTACCTGAGCAAGTACTTGCCATGGATAGTTACCTAAGCCATTGAAACCTACTTTACCGTAGCTAGCTCTTAATTTTAAGTCAGATAATTGAGTGATACCTTTCATGAACGGCTCCTCAGTTAAGCGCCATCCGATGGAAGCACCCGGGAAGTTACCCCATTTGTTGCCTGGGGCAAATTTAGAAGAACCATCACGACGGAAAGAAGCGCTTAATAAATATTTGCCCTTGTATTCGTAGTTAACACGAGACAGGTAGGATAAAATTAAACTTTCTTCAAAACCGATACCTACAGCTAAGTTACCAGCGTTGGTTAAAGTTTGTACAATGTTGTTAGGCTGCGAACCACTTACGTTTTCAGCATTGTTTTTAAAGCTTTGGCTTTCTTGTACTGCAATTGCATTTACATAGTGGTCACCAAAAGTTTTATCAAAAGTTAACTGGTTTGAATTCAGTAATGAATGACCAGTGTTACGGTTGTTTTGGATTGTAGCGTTTGGTCTGGTAACAGCACCGCCAGCATTATAGATTGGCAGGTATACGCTGTTTCTGTTGTTATAGTAATCTAGACCACCTGTTGTTCTGAAACGTAACCAGTCAGTGATTTTAGCTTCAACAAAAATGTTACCTAATATTTTTGTATTTAAGTTCCGGTAATCATCCATTACCGCTTCTCTGATTGGGTTAGATGGATCTGATGAATCGGAAGCATCTGATTCTCTGAAGCCACCTTGCCTAGTTGGATCATAAACTGGCATATACGGTTGAGAACGGATTGCATTAACTAATTTCGTTCTGTTACCAGCATTGTCATAACGTTGATTACCATAAGAACCAGTTAAGTTCTGACCTATAGTAAATCTCTCACCTAATTTATGATTGGAATTTAAACGTAAGCTATAACGGTGGAAACCTGTACCCACCATAGTACCTTCTTGTTTAAAGTAACCAGCGTTAGTGAAGAACTGAGATCTTTCATTACCACCAGAAAGGGTTAAGTTATGTTGTGTAATCAAACCAGATCTGAATAATTCATCTTGCCAGTCAGTGTTAGTCTGACGGTAAGTTTGAGTAGCACCAGGATAAATTGGCTGATCTAATTGAGAAAATCTGGTTGGTAAGTTCGCTGTAGGATTAGCATTTCTGATAAGCGTTTCTGCATAACGTAAATACTCTTCCGTATTTAAAAGATCTAATTTTCTGGTAACATGCTGCGTACCATAGTTTGAATCTAAAGTTACCCGCATTTTGCCATCTCTGCCACCAGATTTAGTAGTGATGATAACAACACCGTTAGCAGCTCTTGAACCGTAGATAGCAGTTGCAGCCGCATCTTTTAATACCTCAACAGAAGCAATATCTTGGGTGTTGATACCGTTAAGTCCGCCAGTTGGAACACCGTCTACTACGTATAACGGCTCAGAGTTAAAGCTTACTGAACCTATGCCTCTAATACGTACTACCGGGTTTGTACCAGGACCACCAGTGTTAGTTACCTGCACACCAGCTGCTCTACCTTGCAGTGCTTGTGCTACGTTTGGTACTGGCATCTCGGCAATTTGCTTAGCAGAAACGGAAGCAATAGCACCTGTTACCGATTCTTTTTTCTGAACACCGTAACCTACTACTACTAATTCTTCTAAAGCTTTCGCATCAGTTTTTAGAGATATATTAATATTGCTGCGGCCATTAATAGCCACCTCCTGGGTGTTATAACCTACATAAGATATTACTAAAGTTCCGTTGCTTGGAGCATTAATAGAGAAGCCACCGTTTGCATCCGTAACGGCACCATTGGTTGTTCCTCTTACAAGCACGGTTACCCCTGGTAAACCTTCGCCTTTTTCATCGCTAACCCGACCTCTAACGGCAGCATTCTGGGCACTAAGTTGTAAGGAAAAGAAGATAAGAGCAAAACACGTGAGGACGTATTTTGATCTTAACGCTACTTGATCCAAAGCAAATGAGAGCTTTGGTAACATGGTAAAGTTGTTTTTCATAAGTGAATTGTTTGATTGTGGTAGTTAAAAAATAATAAAAAGTAATTTATTGTAATCCTTTTGCTTGTGTGTCAATTAAGAGTACTACATTTTAATGAACTTAATCTTATGATGTATAAAAGCTAAAGGGCTTGTATAAGGGCACTGCTTCTTACAAGCTTGTTGATTATGGGAGTAAGATCTGGTGTTAGTGGACTTTTTTAATCTATAGGCTGAATTAATTTTTAGGTTTAAAGTTACTATACCCTTATCATTTACAGTTGAAGGGAGCTAATCCATCAAGCTTTAATTGATAATCGTGCATTAAATATTCTAATAAATAATCTAAAAAGCACTATTTTGTTTTTGAAAAAACTTAAATATTTAAAATGTTTATTGTTTTAAGAGAAGTGTTGAAATAAATTTAAATAAGAAAAAAAAATATGAAAAAAATATTATAAAAAATGAAATGTGCACTAGTTGGGTGATTTTATAATAAAATTCTTAATGTTTGTTCTTTTTATTAGTTGAAAAATATTTAAAATTAGGCATGATATTAAAAATTGTTTATTGAGGTTGCGCTTTAGTTTTTTATAAATTTTTATTTCGGGCAGATTTACAATAAGCCATTTTTATTATTGGCCTTTTAACAAGTGCAAAAATGAAGTAAATTTTAGATGGGAAGGGTTAAGTTTCTGAACATGTTTAAAATAAGCCAGAAGATGGTTTGATAGAAGTTTTAATGAAAAGCATCTTCAATATGAAGGATGTTAGAGTTGTTTGCTGAGCTATAAGTAATGGCAATAATATCAAACCTGATATCATGTAGCCAGTTTATTTCGGTGATGTATTCTTCGGCTGCTAATAAAAATAAATTTATTTTTTTCTGATTTACAAAATCTTCCGGGTAGCCATACTGGCTGGAGGTTCTTGTTTTTACTTCAGCAAATACTAGGATATTATTTTTTTGCGCTATGATGTCAATTTCTGCCCGCTTATACCGGAAATTGCGTTTCAGTATCAGGTACCCTTTTTGCTGTAAATAACTTGTAGCTAATTCTTCTCCCTTTGCACCAGTAATATTATGCTTGGCCATGGTACTTTATACTATTTTATATCTATTTGCTTAATTTTTACTGATTGTTAGTAATTTCACGTTTCTAAAGAAGCTATTCATTATGTTAAAAAATATCAATCCCATTACCACAAATGCCTGGAAAAAACTGGAACAGCATTATGAAATCATGAAAAGTAAGCACATGATTGATTTGTTTGCCGTTGAACCAAGCCGCTTTTCCAAATATTCTTTACACTTTGAAAATATTTTAGTTGATTATTCTAAAAATATTATCAATGAGCAAACATTGGAAATTCTTCTGGAATTAGCAGAAGAGGCAGAGTTAAAAGACGCTGTTGAGAAAATGTTCAATGGTGAGAAAATTAACCTGCGTGAAAACCGGGCAGTATTACACGTGGCCTTACGGAATCGGTCTAATGATCCGGTTTTGGAAGATGGTAAGGATGTGATGCCGGATGTAAACCGGGTGTTGGACCAGATGAAAGATTTTTCGGAGAAAGTTAATTCCGGAGAATGGAAAGGTTTTACCGGAAAAGCTATCGAACATATTGTTAATATAGGTATTGGCGGATCTGATTTAGGCCCGTATATGGTTACAGAGGCCTTAAAGCCTTACCAGAAAGAAGGGTTGCAGGTACATTTTGTTTCTAACGTGGATGGTACCCATATTGCCGAAACGCTTAAGAAGGTAGATCCGGAAACCACTCTTTTTATGATTGCTTCCAAAACCTTTACTACCCAGGAAACCATGACCAATGCTGAAACTGCCAAAGAATGGTTTTTAAAGCATGGACAGCCTGAAGATGTAGCCAAACATTTTGTGGCTATTTCTACTAACCTGGAATCAGTAAAAAAATTCGGTATTGCCGAAGAGAATATGTTTGTATTCTGGGACTGGGTAGGTGGCCGTTATTCTTTATGGTCTTCCATTGGTCTTTCTATTGCCTGTGCTATCGGATTTGATAATTATATACAGTTATTAGAAGGTGCACACGCCATGGACCAACATTTCCGGATGACGCACTTTGAGAAAAATATACCGGTGTTACTGGCGCTGATTGGTATCTGGTATGTGAACTTCTTTGGCGCACAATCCGAAGCAATTTTACCTTATGACCAATACATGCACCGCTTCCCGGCCTACTTCCAACAAGGTAATATGGAAAGTAATGGTAAATACATCGACCGGGAAGGCAACAAGGTATCATATCAAACTGGTCCGATTATTTGGGGTGAACCAGGTACCAACGGTCAACACGCTTTTTACCAATTAATACACCAGGGAACGCAACTTATTCCTTGTGATTTTCTGGCACCAGCCCAAAGCCACAATCCAATAGGCGATCATCATGCCAAGTTGCTTTCTAACTTCTTTGCTCAGACCGAAGCTTTAATGAACGGTAAAACTCTGCAGGATGTAATAGAAGAACTGAAGCAAGAAGGTTTGTCCGAAGCAGAAATTAAAGAGCTAGCCCCTTTCAAAGTTTTCACGGGTAACCGTCCTACCAATTCTATTTTATTTAAAGTGTTAGATCCGCGCACCTTAGGTAGTTTAATAGCGATGTACGAGCATAAAATATTTGTGCAGGGGGTTATCTGGAATATATTTAGCTTTGATCAGTGGGGCGTAGAGCTAGGAAAACAATTAGCTAAAAAGGTGTTGCCGGAATTAGTGAACGAAGAGGAGATATCCTCGCATGATTCGTCTACCAATGGGTTAATTAATGCCTATAAAGAAATGCGTAAATAATTTTGGGTAAAGAAAAAATGACAGCTTTATATCCTTTAAAATTTAAAACCATTTTCAAAGATAAAATCTGGGGTGGTGAGAAAATAAAAACAGTACTTAATAAAGATTTCTCCCCTTTAAAAAACTGTGGGGAAACCTGGGAGATATCAGGAGTAAAAGGGAATGTGTCCGTTGTGGCTGAAGGTGATTTGGCCGGCCGTGCGCTTACAGATTTAATAAAAGAGTATAAGCAGGACTTAGTCGGAAAAAAGGTATATGAAAGTTCTGGCGATGAGTTTCCTTTATTAGTTAAGTTTATTGATGCCAACGAAGATCTTTCCATACAGGTGCATCCGGATGATGCTTTAGCCCAAAGCCGCCATCAAAGTTTAGGAAAAACTGAAATGTGGTACATAATCCAGGCAGATGAAGGAGCCAAATTAATCACTGGTTTTAATCAGGAGGTTAATAAAGAAGTTTACCTGAAACACCTGGAGGCTGGAACATTAAACGAAATTTTAAACCAGGAGCAGGTTAAAGCAGATGATGTTTTCTATATTCCTGCCGGGCGGGTTCATACCATTGGCAAAGGTTTGCTGTTAGCCGAAATTCAGCAAAGTAGCGATATAACTTACCGCATTTATGATTTTGATCGGGTTGATGATGAGGGGCAGAAACGAGAGCTGCATACCGAGGAAGCCTTAGATGCTATAGATTACAAATACTACGATTCGTATAAAACAGATTACTCTCCGGAGCATAATAAGGCTGTCCAGTTGGTGGAGAGTACTTATTTTAAAACCAATGTTTTAAATTTTAACGAAACCTTAGAACGTAATTATCAGGAGCTGGATTCGTTTGTAATTTTAGTATGCTTAAGCGGAGAAGGTACACTGCAATATGGAGCCGTTCAAATAAGTTTGAAATCAGGAGATTCTGTTTTGGTGCCAGCTTCACTAAAAACAGTGGTTTTAACGCCAGTATCAGATTGTAAAATACTGGAAAGCTTTGTGCCTTAATTTATAAGATAATCTATTTCTAGCCATAGAAAACATTCAGCGTGAATAATAAGCTTAACAAAGATATTTCCTTTGTGCCCTTGGGTATAATAGATTATAAAGAGGCGTGGGATTACCAGGAGAAATTATTTGCTGATGTAATTGCTATCAAGACAGCTAATCGTGGGTTAGCTCCGGACGAAGAGAAAGTAACGCCTAATTATTTACTTTTTTGCCAGCACCCGCACGTATATACCTTAGGTAAAAGCGGGTCGGAAAATAACTTATTGATTAATGAGGAGCTTCTAAAACAAAAAGAAGCTTCTTATTACAAAATAAACCGGGGAGGCGATATTACTTATCATGGACCAGGCCAATTGGTAGGGTATCCCATTTTAGATCTGGATAATTTTTTTACCGATATTCATAAATACCTGCGGCTGTTAGAAGAATCTGTAATACTTACGTTGGCGGATTATGGTGTAGTAGCCGGGCGGATTTCGGGTTTAACCGGAGTTTGGCTGGACCATGAGAAGCAAGAGCGGCCTCGTAAAATCTGTGCCATGGGCGTTAAATGTAGCCGGTGGGTTACCATGCACGGTTTTGCTTTAAATGTAAATACCAATCTGGATTATTTTAATAATATTGTTCCTTGTGGAATAACCGATAAAGCGGTTACGTCACTTCAGCAGGAGTTGGGTTACCAAGTGCCTTTGCCTGAGGTTGAGACTAAGCTTTTGAAACATTTTTCACAACTTTTTGAGGCTACAATTCATATATAGGCTAATGAAGAAAGATATTGCTTTTGAACCGGTAGAAGGAGTTTCAATTGCTATTGCTCTTGAACAAAATGAATTTGGCCAGGATATCTGGAATGTTTACCTCATAAATAACAATTCCTTTTTCCTGGACAATGTTTTAGTAGCATCCAAGGGATATGGTACCCATGAGGGAGAGGAGATAAAAACTTCGGTGCTTAGGCATATGTTTGAGCAAGTTGAGCCTAAAAGTTTTGTAAAAGTAGAGCCAATTGATCCGGCAATTTTTCATATAAATAACGAGTTTTGGGTTAGCTACTATGTGGGGAAGAAAATTTTTGATAAGAAATTTATTTTTGTTCCGGATAGCATTGTCGAAAATAATTTAATCGATATTTCAATTTTAGAAAAAAGGGGAGTATTGCATAATTAAGATTTACCTGGTAGCTTTATTTATTTTCATAAGATTATATTAAGCTAATATTGCTGTTTTAATATACTTTCGCCTAATAAGTATTAAACTGCATTTTTAGTGAGTTTTACAGGTTGTTAAAAGGAAATTTTTTCCTTTCCATTATTTATTTATGATCCAACTAATACTTTCTTTTTGCTGGTCTTTTCTGGTGGCAATGTTTGCAGTGCCTTCTATTATTTATGTAGCCCATCTCAAAAATATTCTAGATAAACCTAATTTGCGTACTGTGCACGAGTCCCTTACTCCTCGTTTAGGTGGGTTGGCTGTATTTGGTGGATTTATGTCGGCGCTTACTATTTTCGGGGATTTAAGTAATGGGGTACAACAATTACTAGCAGGGTGTATTATATTATTTTTTATAGGCTTAAAGGATGATTTAGTCACCATTTCTCCCGCAAAAAAGTTTGCGGTTCAGTTACTGGCTACGGGCATTGTAATGATAATTGCTGATATCCGGATTACAAGTTTTCAAGGAATTTTAGGTATTCACGAGCTACCGGTAGGAATTAGCTATGCCTTTACTTTTTTGGTAATAGTTGGAATAACTAATGCTATTAATCTGATTGATGGTTTAGATGGATTGGCGGGCTCTATGGTATTAATCATTTCCTGTACCTTTGGTTGGTTTTTCTACCAACACGGCGGTGTAATGTACCAGAACTTTTCTTATGTAGCTGTTTGTTTAATCGGTGGAATATTAGGGTTTTTACGTTATAATTTTCATAAAGCTTCCATATTTATGGGAGATACCGGTTCCTTGGTATGTGGATTTATTATATCAGTAATGACTATACAGTTTATTGAGATGCAGGCAGTGCCCTCTTCGCCATCCGTGGCTATTGGTATATTGTTTATTCCGCTTTTCGATACATTGCGGGTTTCCATTATACGTATTTCTAAAGGAATCTCTCCTTTCTCCCCAGATAAGAACCATATTCATCATCGGGTTTTAGGAATGGGGTTTCAGCAAATGAATACAGTGCTGATTTTGGCCTTCATCAATATAGCAGTAATCGTTTTTGTATTCATGTTTGCTGAACTTGGTAATCCTTATATCATAGGTATTTTAGTTTTATTTTCCATTATTTTAAGTTTCTTTTTGGGTGTATATAAAAGCAGAAGCGTGCAGCGTGTGTCTTAGCTTAAAGAAAGTTAGAGGTTGGCTTTTTGTACTTTTATTTTTTAGTTTTTGCTCCTCAATATGTTTTGCAGAAGATAGTTTGCCTTATTACAGGCCTGCTTCTGAAAACCGTATAAGTTCCGATTGGCTACTTTACCGACCACAGTCCGCCCAGTTTAATTTATATATTCCGGAAATTTACGGTCAGGCAGCCGCCCTGTATCAATGGGTTGATATCCGCCGCGACCGGCCCTTTAGAATAAGCTTCACCGCCAAAAAAGATTTATGCCTTTTTATTAATAATCAATTATTATTTACCGCTGATTCGGTAGCTACTTATGAATTAAATTTAAGTAAATATATCAAATCTGATAAGCCGACAGACCGGTATTTGTTGTGTGTTTGGCATCCTCTGGAACAACCCGATGTTGCTACTTTTAAAAATGCCCAGGATACAGAGCTTATGGCTTCTGCAACCAGCCGGAAAAGGAGTCTGATCCGAAATAAGGTACATAACGTGCCTAATTATAATACTTTCATTATTTCACTTCTTTTTCTGGGTGTTCTGTATGGAATTTTACGCACCAGTTATACCTCAGATTTTTACAGTTTATTCCGGATAGGAAGTTTTACCCGGCGTTCTGCCTTGGATGAAGGGTTCCTGGCTAAGCCAATTAGTAGTTGGTCCAGTATTCTTTTCCTGATAGCCTTCTCTCTTTCCTTTGCTTTGTTGATTGTGGCTATCCATACCAATATTCAAAATGTAGTGATTTTTAACCGGCTCTTTGCTGTTTCTGAAAAGGCCATTATTACCCGGATTTTGTTCTACACCTTTCTTATATTATCCTTTTTGCTGCTTAAATTTTTGTTTTTAACATTAATGGGATATGTATTTGATCTTACAGCCTTAGTTTCTTTGCAGTACCGGGAGTTTATTAGAACAACTTTATTTCTGGGTATATCATTGCCGATGGTTATGATGCTTTATTTAGCGCTTAATTCTATTATGCCCAATACAGTTCTTTTAATTTCCAACGTAGTTGTTACCTGCATTCTAATTATAACAGTAATCAGAATAATTTATACTTTAAATAAAAAGGTCACACTTAGAAATCTACATTTGTTTTCGTACATTTGCGCCACCGAAATAATACCACTTATTATTTTGCTAAAATTAATCGTGTTTAATTATTAAAACATTTTCGTTTTTTTAAATAAATAAAATTTAGTTTGATACCTTAATATGGCTGAGAATAAAGACAAGGGGGTTGTTAATCCGAATAGGCATACCATAAAGATTTCTAGTATTTTGGTAACCCAACCAAAACCTATCAATGATAATTCTCCTTATTTAGTTATTGCCAATAAATACGGTATTAAAGTTGATTTTAGGGAATTTATTCAGGTTGATCCTGTGCCTTTTAAAGAATTCCGTAAAGATAAAATCAACATCCTGGAACATACGGCGATAATTTTTACCAGCCGTAATGCTGTTGATCATTTCTTCAGGATTTGTGCGGAAAGCAAAATAGAGATGCCTGCGGAAATGAAATATTTCTGTATTTCTGATCAGACTGCTTATTACCTGCAGAAATATATTGTTCTTCGTAAACGCAAGTTATTTGTCGGCGAAAAAACGGCAACTGATCTTTTTGATATCATCAAAAAACATAAAAACGAAAAGTTTTTATTCCCATGTTCAAATATTCGGAAAGATGATATTCCGAAGTTTATGAATGATAACAATTTTCATTTTACAGAAGCAATAATTTACAAAACAGTCGCAGCAGATTTATCCGATCTGGCAGAAGTAAAATACGATTGTATTGCTTTCTTCAGTCCGTCCGGTATTCATTCTTTGTTTCAGAATTTTCCTGATTTTGTGCAGGGTAACACTCGTATTGCAGCGTTTGGGCCTACCACCGCTCAGGCTGTGATTGATGCCGGCCTGGAATTGGATATAGTGGCTCCAATGCCTAACGCTCCATCCATGACGGGGGCAATAGAAGTTTATATCCAAAAACATTTTGGGAAAAAATAGGACCTTTCTTAGCTTTTTTACGTACTGTCGGTAATTTAGATTGTATGTATAAGTATAAAGTAAGATAGCAGGAATGGCTAAATATTAATATATTACACCCAGTATACCAGAACAGTGTAATTTGGCGTTATTTCTGCAAATTCTTGATTTATACGTTTCCCTATAGCATGAGAAAAGTTTTCTACCCGTTTCTAATAAGTTTCTTGTTATTCGGTTTTAATGCTTTCGCCCAGCAGCTGCCACAGTTTAGCCATTATGCTTTTAATGGTATGTACCTGAGCCCTGGTTATGCCGGAATAACGGGGCGTACTGAGCTAACGGGTATTTTCCGTACTCAATGGACTGGCTATCAGGCAAGTTTTGATGACGGGGGAGCACCCAAAACAGCACTTTTTAGCTTATCTGTGCCTATCTACTCCGTGAAGGGAGGTATGGGAATGTATGTTATTCAAGATCAATTAGGTGCAACAAAAAGCACAAATGCAACTTTATCCTATTCTCAGCACATTAAATTGGGGGCCGGTACGTTAGGTATTGGGGTGCAGGGTATTATGATGCGGATTACCAAAGGCAGGTACCGTCCTAATGATCCGGGCGACCCAAGTGTTCCGGAAAATAGTGCAGATCAGAAGTTTGATTTAGGAACAGGTGTCTGGTATCAATCAGAAAAATTTTATTTAGGGGCAAGTGTAAATAATTTATTGCAGGCTAAATACGTTTTTGAAGATAGCGCGAGAACCCGGACTCCGGGAGTTGGGTCAGTTACTTCTAGAAACCATTTTTTTGTAGTGGCAGGTGTAAATTTAAACCCTTCACAGGGTATAGTCGTAACTCCAACAGCTATTGTAAAATATGACTTTAACCAACTATCTTTAGAAGCAGGGGGTAGAGTTACATATAATGAAAAGTTTTGGTTTGGAGCCGGTTACAGGTTGCAGGAAGGTATAACAGGGATGGTAGGAGCAAATTTGCTTAAAGATAATAATCTACGGGTAGGCTTTGCATATGATCTGACAAGATTTGGAGTAGAAGCAAAGGCTCGCTCTTCTCAGGAGTTAATGTTATCCTATGTGTTTCCTAAACCAGCTAATTTAATTAAACCACCAGTAAGAACACCACGCTATACGTTTTAACTTGAAACTATCAAGTTTTGGAATTTTTTAAGGTGAAAAAAAATAAGCATTCTTATAAATTATTGATTTTCAACTAGGATTTCAAACTAATCGCAAATTTATGATATTGTTTTTGAATTTTTCATTTTATAAATTTGCTTAGAAATATAAAATTAATAAAATAGAGAAAATTTTACCTTTTATAATAGATCATGAATAAGTTTATAAAGTTGTTCTCTTTAGGGCTTGTAACCATTTACCTGAGTGGATGCGGGTTGTTTAATAGAGGTCAAGATGATACAGGAGATTTGATTGGTGCACAGGATCGTCCTGAATTTAATCCCCAAGAGGTTCCATTTGGGATGGTGCCTTGCCCGGGAGGAACTTTCCATATGGGGCAAACCGACCAGGATATTGCTGCCTCCATGGCAAATTTAAATAGGCAAGTTACCATTCGTGGGTTTTATATGGATGAGACTGAAATCACGAATAACGAATACCGTCAATTCATGAATGCTATCCGGGAGGACTCTTTAGATGTACTAGGTGAAGAATATGTAATGACAGAGTTATATCCGGATACTACAGTTTGGATGCGTGATTTTACTTATTCGATGGGCGACCCAATGATGCAGTATTATTACAGCCATCCGGCTTTTGATGAATATCCGGTAGTTGGGGTGGATTGGTTTGCAGCTAAGTATTTTTGCGATTGGCGTACTAAATTAAAAACTGCCAGCAATACAGAAAAAGAAAGAGCGGCAAGTCCAAACTTTAGATTACCTTCAGAAGCAGAGTGGGAATATGCTGCCCGTGGCGGCCGGAATTTGGCTACTTATCCTTGGGGCGGTCCTTATATGAGAAATGCAAAAGGATGTATGTTAGCAAACTTTAAACCGGGCCGTGGCGATTACTACAGCGATGGTTATAGTTATACAGCTCCAGTTGGTAAATACCTGCCTAACGATTTCGGCTTGTTTGATATGGCTGGTAACGTGGCTGAGT
The DNA here is from genome assembly GCF_000473365.1 of Adhaeribacter aquaticus DSM 16391. Classification (GTDB taxonomy): domain Bacteria; phylum Bacteroidota; class Bacteroidia; order Cytophagales; family Hymenobacteraceae; genus Adhaeribacter; species Adhaeribacter aquaticus. Next base: position 2,674,457 of record NZ_KI421517.1, on the reverse strand, counting down.
GGTGCGAAGATGCTTATAATGATGCAGCCGTTCCGGTTGTTTGGGACTTAAACCCTACTTATTATAATGACAAAGAACCGCGTAAAGTGGTAAGAGGTGGTTCTTGGAAGGATATTGCCTATTTCTTAGAAACAGGTACTCGTAATTTTGAATATCAAGATTCCGCAAGATCTTATATTGGTTTCCGTTGCTCCATGATTATGCTGGGCGATACTGAAGAAAAATATAGATAACAAACTATTATTATTACCCCTAATTCACAAACAAATAAACAAACAATAAAATAAAATGAGTACAGCAAAAGGTGGAAATGCTTTCTTCGACAAAGTAATGCCTAAGATATATGGCATCGGTGCCGCAATTGTAATTGTTGGCGCATTATTTAAAATCATGCACTGGCCTGGAGCCAACCAAATGTTAATAGTTGGTTTAGGTACAGAAGCAATTATATTCTTTTTAAGTGCTTTTCAGCCACAAGGCAATGAACCAGATTGGACCCGGGTTTATCCTGAGTTAGCTGATGATTATACTGGACCAACCAGAAAAATTGCTACCAACACTGGTGGACCTTCCCTGACAGATGATTTAGACAAAATGCTACGTGATGCTAATGTTACGCCTGCGACTATTAGCTCTCTTGGTCAAGGATTAAACCGTTTAAGCGAAACTACTGCTCAAATGGCAGACTTAAGTAATGCTACAGTAGCTACTCAGGAGTATACTACTAAAGTTAGAACAGCAACTACTTCTCTTGAGAAAATAACTCAAGCTTATGCTACTACTGTAGAAGCCATTACCCAAATGGCAGGTGCCACTTCTGATGCAAGAGAATATCATGAGCAAGTACAAAACGTAACTAAAAATTTAGGTGCGCTTAATGCTGTTTATGAAATGGAATTACAGGATGCAAATAATCACCTGAAATCTATGAACAAGTTCTATGGTAGCTTAACAACTGCTATGGAAAACTTAACCGATGCTTCTAAGGATACAGAACAGTTTAAAAATGAAGTAAGCCGTTTAACACAAAACTTACATTCTTTAAATACTGTTTATGGCAATATGTTGAACGCTATGCGTTCACCAGGGGTTTAAGCATAAAGTTTAATCAATCTTGTTTTATACCTAATTTTTTAAAAAATATATGGCTGGAGGAAAAGAAACCGTAAGGCAGAAGATGATCGGGATGATGTACTTGGTACTAACCGCTCTTCTAGCACTTCAGGTAAGCTCAGCAATCATTCTTAAATTTCAGTACTTAGACGAGAGTTTAATGACTGTAAATAATAAAACGGTAGGTGATAATACCAATACTGTAAAAGGCATTCAGCAAGCCGTTGCCAAAGCAGGTAGCCGCCCAAAAGATGTTTTAGTAATAAAAGACGCAGATGCTGTTAGAAGCAAAACGGCGGAGTTGATTTCTTATATGAATGGCTTACGGGATTTGTTAGTAACAAATGCTGGTGGTCCTGGAGAGGAAGGGGCAAAATACAAAGCTCCTAACGAAGAAGAAGCTGTTGCCCGGACTATGATTGGTGGTCCTAACAAAAATGGTAAAGCATATGAGTTAGAGAAAAGACTAAATGAGTATGCAGCCTTTTTACGCCAATATAATCCAAACGTGCCGGCGAAATTAGCGGTAGGTGGCTCTGAGGATCCAACTGCAAAAAGAGATCCGGATCAACGCTCTAAGGATTTTGCACATTTAAACTTTGAAAGTACCCCGTTAGTAGCAGGTTTAGCTGTGCTGGCACAAAAAGAATCAGAAATATTGAAGTATGAATCTGATATCTTAACTTCATTAGCTGGTAAAGTTGGTGCTGACCAAATTAAGTTTGATAAAATATTTGGTACAGCAACAGCCGAGTCAAATACTGTGGCCGCTGGTACTAAATACCGTGCAGAAATGTTCTTAACAGCTTTTTCAAGTAATTTAAGCCCAAAAATGTCTTCTACTGCTGGTCCGGTTAGAGTACAGAATGGTAGAGGTGTTGTAGAGTTTACTGCGGCAGGCGGTGGTCCTAAAAACAAAGATGGGTTAATTGAAAAATCTTGGAAAGGAACCATTACTTTAACCAATAATGGTCAGGATACCAGTATTTCATTTACTCAGAAATATTTTGTAGTAGAACCTGAAATGCAAATTCAGTCAGCTTCTGTAAATGCATTATACTTTAAATGTGGTAACCGCTTAAATGTGCAGGTGCCGGCTTTAGGTGCTTTATATGATCCGATTTTTTCTGGTTCTGGCGCAGGATTTGCTAAGGGTGCTAAGAAAGGCGAAGTTTTAATAAATCCAACTGCTAATAAGGTAACTTTAAATGTAACCAGTGGTGGTGCTAAAATTGGTTCACAAACTTTTGATGTGCGTAAGCCACCTAAACCAGATGTAATCGTATTAGTAAATGGTAGACCAGTGGATCCTTTAAGAGGTATGCCAGCGAGCTCTCCTCGCCAGATTAGCATCAATGTGGTGCCTGACGAAGACTTCGCTAGCAAGTTTAAAGAAGATGCCCGTTACCAAGCTACTGAAGCTACGGTTATTTTAGGTAGAGGTACTGATAAATTAGCTGAAATGCCAATAAGAGGAGGAAGTGCTAACATCTCCTCCCTTATGTCAAGAGCAAGACCTGGTGATAAATTAGTAGTACAGGTAAGAGAGGTGGTGCGTTTAAATTATAAAAACGATATCGAAGAGATTCCAGGTGCGGCTAAACCAACAGTTATTACCTTGAATTAATAGTAAAATGAAAATGAACAGAGTTTATTTAGGTATATTATTAGCTGTGGGCATTTCTGTTCAGTCTTTTGGACAGGGTACTACAAGAAAGCAAACTGCACCGCAAAATGTAGCCACGCCTCAAACACCGGCGGGGTCTGCAAGACAGGGTGTAAATGCGGGTGGCGGTATGAATCAGCCAAATCAGCAAGCTCCGGTGACACCAACCACAGCTTCAAGTGGTTCTCCATCTGTCCGGCCTATACCAGAAACTGACCAGATGTACAGACGTACGGTTTGGCGGGTAGTAGATTTACGTGAAAAACAAAATAGACCGCTTTTTTCTCAAAACCACGAGATAACTAAAATTATTCTGGACGCGGTTAAACGGGGAGAACTTCCGGTTTATAAAGATGACTCTCTTAAAAAGCAAATGACTTTATCTGAATACCAGAAAGTATTGGTGAAGCCAGGTGAAGAGATAGTTGAAACAGAAGAAGATCGACAGGCAAGAGCGGAAGCAGAGAGGCAATTAGCCGCTATTGAAGCCGCAAAAAGACGGCAGCAAGGGGCACGGTACGTAGCTCCGGAAGCAACTAATTATGCTGCATCTGGCCCGATAGAATACAGCCCAAGAGATATCAAAAAATTGGAAATAAAAGAGGATGTCATTTTTGATAAAAAGCGTTCTCGGATGTATTACGATATTCATGCGGTTACGCTAAAGGTTCCTAATGCTGTAACTGGTTTTGATGATGTGATTGGAGCCTTTGCTTATAAAGACTTAGTGAAAGTGTTCCGGGATCATCCACAGGATGCCATTTGGTATAACCTGCAGAATGATGCGCAACATAAAAACTTAGCGGATGCTTTTGATTTGCGATTATTTGGATCATACATTAAAAAAGTTTCTAATGCTACTGATGATGACTTGAAAGCTATCCACGGTGGTTCCAAACAAGCTATCCTGGCTGCTCAGCAGGCTATGGAAGATATGATAGAGTTTGAAAATAGTTTGTGGAGTTATTAATAAGAATTGTATTTGAAAATAAAAAAGGCCTGCAAATTTTGCAGGCCTTTTCTATTTAATAATCAGATATTTTCTTCTCATTATGATACTGCCGTTTGCCTCAAAGGCAAAGGAGTTGTTAAGAGATCAAGTAAAAGTTTAGCAATAAAAGATAAGTAACAAAAAAGCTAAATTGATAAATTGTTAATCAGAAGCATGATTATTGGATGCTGCCTGAAAATAATCCAACAGAACTTTAGTTTTACTTTTTCCTATTTCTGCAACTAATTCGACTTCACTCAGTTCTTTGATTTTTTTTACAGATTTAAATTTAGCCAAAAGCTTTTCGGCAGTTACTTTACCTAACCCTTTTATTTCAGTTATTTCGGTCTTTAGCGTTCCGGCATCACGTTTGCTCCTGTGAAAAGTAATGGCAAACCGGTGAGCTTCATTCCGAATGCGTTGAATAAGTTTTAAAGATTCTGATTTCTTATCGATGTAAAGAGGCAGGTTATCGCCTGGGTAAAATATTTCTTCTAACCGTTTAGCAATACCAACTATGGCCATTTTGCCATATATTCCTAAATCTTTTAAAGCTTTAACGGCCATTCCTAATTGTCCTTTACCGCCATCAATAACTACCAATTGTGGTAAAGGAGCTCCTTCGTCTAGCAGCCGCCGGTAGCGACGTGTTACTATTTCATACATAGAAGCAAAGTCATCTGGCCCAACTACAGTTTTAATGTTAAAGTGGCGGTAATCCTTTTTAGAAGGTTTGGCGTTCCGGAAGCAAACCATAGAGGCTACTGGGTTATCGCCTTGAAAGTTGGAGTTATCAAAGCATTCTATGTGTTTAGGTAATTCCATCAACCGTAAATCTTTCTTTAGGGTTTCCATCACGCGCACCTCATTCGTATCCTTTGCTTTTTCATTCATGCTCTCTTTCTCTTTGCGGAGGTAAAGCGCATTTTTTAAAGACAAATTAAGAAGTTTCCGTTTATCACCAATTTGGGGTAGGTTTACCGTTAAACCATCCATGGGTAAGTTTAACTCAATATTTACTAAAACCTCTTTAGATTCACTTTCAAATTCCTGCCGAAGTTGAACAATAACGGAAGCTAAAATATCTTCATCACTTTCATCCAACTTCTTCTGTATTTCAAGTGATTGCGTCTGGATAATGGCGCCATTCATAACTTTTAAATAATTAATGAAGGCGCATTTCTCATTAGTTGTAATGGTAAAAACATCAATATTAGTAAGAGTATTACTTACTACTGTTGATTTTGTCTGAAAGTCTTCCAGTATATCCAGCTTCTGTTTGTAATTATGCGCTAATTCAAATTGCATTTCTTGGGCGGCCTCCATCATTTTTTCCTTAAAATAATTTTTGGCTGTTCCTAAATTACCAGACAAAATGCTGCGTATTTGCTGAATATGGTAATTGTATGATTCTTCATCGATCAAATCTTCGCAGGGTCCCTTACAATTGCCAATATGGTACTCTAAACATACTTTATATTTACCTCGGGTTATATTCTCCTGAGAAAGATTATATGTACAGGTACGTAAGGGATAAAGCGTCCGAATCATTTCCATCAACACATTCATGGCCGTAATACTGGCGTAGGGGCCAAAATATTTAGATCCATCGTTGATTTTGTTCCGTGTGCTAATTACCCTGGGAAACCGCTCATTTGTTATGCATATAAAAGGGTAGGTCTTGCCGTCTTTCAGCAGGATATTATATTTAGGTTGATGCTGTTTAATAAGATTGTTTTCTAATAAAAAAGCATCAGATTCCGAATCAACAATAGTAAACTCAATGTTCCGGATGTTGGAAATGAGTTTTAAGGTTTTTTTATTGTGTTGATTAGATTTGTTAAAATAGCTACTAACCCTTTTCCTGATATCTACGGCTTTTCCTACATAAATAATCTGGTGGTCATCGTAAAACTTATATACGCCCGGCTTGTGGGGCAGATGGCTTATAATTTGTTTTAGATGCTCGTTGGCAGCCATAGATAAAGTAAGTGGTCAGTTGGAGTTATACGGATAATGTTTTAACAATTGTTGTACGGGAGGTAAAAGCTAACGAAATAATTAAAACAGAATACAAAATACTTGAACAATTTGCTCCCCGTATAAAAGATGGCTAGCAGGGTGCAAATTGTTCTAATTAGTTATAAAATAAGAAAGTAGCTTTCTATATTTCTTCGTCAATTTCAGGCTTGGCAGGTATACGTAATATCTGATCCTGAGGAATAGTATCATGAAGAACACTGTTGTTGTATCTACTACAATCTATTTCCACGGATAAAGGTTTTTCAGGTTTTGGGAATGGTGCTTTGGATACACTTAAGCTTTTATCAGCGTAAACTTTGTTCATAAATATTCCATAGATAGGCATTGCCAGCTTATTTCCCTGGCCGTAATTGGCACTTCGGAAGTGAATACTTCTATCTTCTCCGCCTACCCATACACCACATACTAAATCAGGGGTAACCCCCATAAACCAAGCATCGGAATAGTTGGAAGTAGTACCAGTTTTACCAGCAATCTCATTTTTAAGGTTGTACCGGTGTCTTAATCCGTAATAAGCAGTACCACCCTTAATGTCTACCGGGCCCTGAAGCATGTGAATCATTAAATAAGCTGTTTCTTCATTTAATACTTCCCTGGATTTTGGAACATTTTCATAAAGGACATTGCCATTTTTGTCTTCAATCCGGGTTATAAAATTAGGTTCAGTCCAGACACCATCGTTAACGAAAGTCCCATAAGCGCCGGCAAGTTCTAATACAGAAACATCACTGGAGCCAAAACCCACAGCGGGTACCGGTTCTATATTAGAAACTAAACCTAAATTTTTGGCATAATCTACAATTACCTGCGGGGTAAGTTTTTGTACCAGAAAAGCCGTTACAGAGTTCTTGGATTCGGCAATAGCCCGTCTTAAGGTGTATTTCTGTCCGGAGAATTTGCCATCATCATTTTTAGGAGTATAGGCCGGCCGCCCTAATTCGGCAGGAAAAGTTACCGGCACATCCATTACCTCGTAACAAGGCGAATAACCGTTGTCAATAGCAGCGGTATAAACCACCGGTTTAAAAGTAGAACCTGGCTGCCTTCTTCCTTGCTTGACATGATCGTATTTAAAGTATTTATAATTAGTGCCGCCTACCCAAGCTTTAATCCGGCCATTTAAGGGATTTACTGCTACAAATCCAGTATGTAAAAAGTATTTGTAATAAGCCAGTGAATCCATAGGACTGAAAACAACATCTTTTTCGCCGGACCCATCCCAGGTAAATACCTTCATGGGTATTTTTTTATTCAAGTAGTACTTAATCGAGTCCTGATTTCCCTCAAACCGGTTGTTTAGACTAATATACCGATCAGTACGCTTGATAGCATTTTCTAAAAAACCTTTAATAATTTGCCCCTTTTCATCCGTCCACGGTTTGCGGCCCTTCCAGTAATCAAAAAAGAGCTTTTGCATCCGTTTCATATGGTCTTGCACCGCTTCTTCTGCATATTGCTGCATTTTAGAGTCGATGGTGGTATATATTTTTAAACCATCAGAGTACAAGTTATGTCCGTTTTCACGCGACCATTTTAATAACCACTTACCAGCTTCTGCCCGGAGATAAGGAGCAATACCATTATTCTGATTCTCTATCCGGAAGTTTAGTTTTATTTCCTGTGCAATAGCTTGATTATAGGCTTCGTCTTCAATAAAGTCATACTTGCGCATCTGCGACAGCACCCAATTACGACGGTTTTTAGAACGGGCTGGGTTAGAAACTGGGCTAAAGCTGGTAGGTCTATTTACCACACCAACGAGTAAAGCGGCTTCTTCTAAAGCCAGATCCTTAGGTTTTTTATTAAAAAATGTTTTGGATGCTGACGCAATACCGTAAGCATTGCTGCCGAATTCAACGGTATTCAAGTACATTACCAAAATTTCCTTCTTAGTATAAGCTCTTTCTAACCGAATAGCAATAATCCATTCTTTGGTTTTGATAATAAGCATGCGTAAACCCGGAATGCCAGTAAGCAAACCATCGCGACTGGTTTCGGCACGGGTCCGGAATAGGTTTTTGGCAACCTGTTGGGTTAAGGTACTGGCCCCCCGGTTACGTCCGGTAAGCGTGTAATACCCTACTGACATTAATCCTTTAAAGTCAATACCTGAATGTTCCTCAAAGCGTACATCTTCGGTTGCTATCAAACCATCAATTAAACTTTGGGGTAAATCTTTGTATTCAACGGGGGTTCGGTTTTCTTTAAAATATTTACCCATTAGTGCACCATCTTCTGAGTACATTTCAGAAGCCAATTCACTTTTAGGGTCTTCCAACGTTTTAAAATCCGGGAGTTCGCCAAATAAATCAAGGAAGTTGGCACTAACAGCAAAAACAAATAAGGCAAACCCTACTAAACCGGCAAAAAAAGTAATCCAAATAGCCGAAACAATTTTCGAATATTTATCTGAGCGAGCAGAAGATGGCATTATCAATAATTAGTTTTATAGAATAACAGGTAATCATCCAGTTTTCCCTCTTGTAAGAGAACAGGTAAATTTTCGGATGAGATTACAAAGGTAACAAATTCTATACCTCTTATCTTACTTAATGGCGATTGTGGTGATCTTTGTTTGATAGCGTACGCTTTTGCGCGCTGGCCACTAATAAATTCTTTTACAACAATCAGGTCCTGCGCGTTATTTAAACTGCCTATCTCAATATTTAATTGGTCGGCTGCATTATAATTGCTGTTGTAAGTCTGTATCTTTTCCAGTATTCCAGTAAAAGCCGGATTGCCTTTAGGGTAAGCAACCAGTACCAAATGAGGCGCCTGCATATTCAGTGTAAATTTTGGTTTTGCAGGTTCTGTTGGTGCTGGGGTAACAGGTATTGGCAACGTTTCCGGAGCAGCATTCGCCGTATTTGCAGGAACAGGATTATTAACGGGTGGTACAGGCGTGTTAGCTACGGACGGAGCCTTGGCTACTGCTGGTACGGTATTTTGCTCTGGTACCGGTTGCTGCGCAGCAGGTTCGGTATTTTGGGCTGTTTGGGCCGGTATTGCAGCCGGTGGTAGGGTTTGAGAAATTCTTTGAGGAACTTCTGCTGGCAAGGGTTGCTGTGGTTCTTTAATAACAGTTTCCGCTGTGGTTGGTGCCTCTGCCCTTGGCGTGGCGGAAGTACGTGCAGGTAAAACATTGTTTACAGCTATAGTTTTTTGCGGATGTGTTTTATCAAACTCAGTCTCTGATAATTTCCCGGTTTCATATAAAGCAAAAGAAGACAAATAAGCTTTTGCTTTATCAGCTAATGCGCTCTCCGGGTATTTACTAATAAACTGCTGCAGTACTAATTTAAAAATGGGAGGTTGTTCGGTTTGAGCCGTAATTAATACATTAAGAAAGGCAACTTTATCTCTAAGGTCAGAATCCGGGTACCTTTCCTGAATAGAGATTAACATATCGGAAGCCGCTTTGTATTGTTTTTTTTCATAAAGCGTAAAAGCTTTTTCATATAAAACTTTTACCTCCGCGTTTCCTGCTGAAACCTTGGCCAGATAATCTGGCTGATCAATTAACTTCGCATAACGGCTACCTGGGAATTGTTGCTTTACTAAGGCCGCATAAGTATTTTGTTTAGCGTCTTTGTTGTCTTTATAAAGCAGGAACAAAGCATAATATAGCTCAGCAGCATGTTTAGTTTTCGGAAAACGTGCCAATAATTTTTCGTAAGTTTCAATAGCGCGAACGGGTTCTTTTAACTTATCTCGGTAAATAGCTGCCAGGTTAAACAATCCATCTTCAATTCTTTTATCCGAAGTAATCCGTTGTTCTGGCGTAGTTGGAATATCCCGCAGCAAGGCCACTCGTAAAGCATCAGTAGCGGCAGCGGCATTTTCGCTATCAACGGGTTGATTGTTATTGGTGTTTGTAGCTAAAGTTTGTTGTGGGTCTTCAGCTGTTTGGTTGGTGGTCCGCCAATTGTCTTGTAACCGGCGATTTCCCCAGCGGCGCGTAAATTCTGCTCTTGCACTTGCAACAGTAAGTGGGTTATCAAAATACCACAAGCCATTTGTGCTATTATTGCCAGCTGCATTATCTATTGGGTTATTAGCGTTGGCAAAACTGGTTCCCAAATTATTAGCGCCCTGACCGTTTGCCGCTCTGGCAGCAGCATCGGTTGCTCGTTTTGCATCTGCAATTCTTTGTTCCTCAGCTTTTTTAATAATAACATCTATTCGGGCATCCAAACTGCTTTTATCCAGTTTAGCTAGTGTTTGTAAGCTATCCTCCCGTTCTACTACCGTATAATGAGATGCAAATTCATTTAAAATATCGCGACGTTCCACAGCAGCGGTATATTCTGGTGCATTAGGAGGCAGTACCTGAACTGCGCTGTCGTAATATTGCTGCGCCTCCCGGTATTTTTGCATGTTATCGTAGTGTATTTTACCGGCTAATAAATAAGAATATCCTTTTTGGGCGGTATTTTTAGAGGGTACTCTAACCGAATGGTTTAAGTATTTGAGTGCTTCGGCCGGCTTATTTTGCTTTAGCTCAAAACGAGCCATTTCATAATAAATCTTGTCCAGGTATTCCCGGTTTTTAGTGTCTTTTAAAAGCTTCCGGAAAGATTTAACAATTTTTTCACTTTCTGAAGTACTGTTAATTTCAGTTACTTGTCCTAAACGTAATTTACTTTGAAAGCCTAATTCGTAAGGTGGATTTCTGCGCGTAATGCTATTAAATTGCTGATAGGCTAATTTATCCTGATTATTTTCCTGATAAAGCTGGGCTAGTATAAACCGAATACGCAGTTCTTCGTCTTTCTTTTCAATGAGGGGCAAGGCTAATTTTAAGTTTTCAATAGCCAACTTATTATCCTTGCGGAGTAAGTAATACTGAGCCCGGGTTAAAAAAAGCAACGTGGCATTTTCTTTACTTAGAAACTCTTTTTTCATTACATCAGAAACCGCTTTTGCACTTTCCAGATCATGGGTGTTTACAAAGCAGCGCATAAGCCAGAGGAGGGCCTCGTGGCGGGTTACCTCGCTTTTACTTGTGCTGTTAATGTATTTAAAGGTTTTGATGGCTTCATCATATTCCAGGCCATAGTACCGGGTCTTGCCAATTAAAAGATAGCTGTCATCAGTCCAGTCGCTGGAGGGGTGTTTGTATAGCGGATAAGAAGCCTTCTTCTGAATTTCTTCTAATTCTTTTTTCATGCCGGCGGCAGCTACAGAGTCTATAACCGGAAAAATTGGCAATAGGTGGTTATAGTCCGGAAGGGCTTTGGCAGCTACCCCTGCTTCCAGTGCCTTTAGCCGCTCATGGCCTAAAAAGAAACCGTTGTAATGGGCGGCAGTATTCTGGTAAATTTTGCTGATCGGATTGTGGCGTTCAGCAGAACAGCCAACCAGCCAAATAGCGCCCAGGCATAGGAGAGAAATATATAAATAAAGTTTATTCAAGACGATTTGAACACGGTTGCTTTTCACTAAAGCCAAAATTCTTAATTATAGTTCTAACGATTCTAAAGCTAAAATATTTCCCGAACAGGCTTGTAGCTTTCAAGTCTGTAAATCAGGGAACTATTAATTTGTAAAAATAGGAGATTAAAGTTTAGCAAAACTAATTACGGACCCGGGATATTTTAGATTTCCTGGAATTAATCAGCTGGATGGCCTTTCTGAATTTAGGCATAAAATGTATACCCTAACCTTTCTTTTTGTCGTTATAAAGGTCTAATAATAAGTTAGTTTATTGTTGTTTCTAGTTGCCGAATAACTCCGCATTTCTGTATATTTGTTTAATGCCTTAAAGTATTTCTGTTATGAGCAACCGACTTCTACTCCTCTTTGCTTTTATTACTTTATTAGGCTCAAAAGCTGCTGCAACCCAGATATTAATCCCGATGGATAATACGCAGAAAGATCACCTGAAATCCTACGGATTGGCTTTTTGGGTTTTGCAAAACCAGCAGGAAGTAGATTGGCTCCTTAATTACCATGGCGGATCTTTTGCTTTTAAACACGCACCAAAATTTGAGAATGAGCTGCGGGTACGCGGAATAACTTATTCTGTACTATCTGATGCTCAATATGCCAGTATCATTACCCAAATAAATAGTCCGGATGCCAATATGGATGTAATGAAGCTGGAAAAGGTGCCCAAAATTGCTATTTACTCTCCTAAAATAAAACAACCCTGGGACGATGCTGTTACCTTGGTTTTGACTTATGCCGAAATACCGTATGATGTTTTATACGACGAGGAAGTGCTGGAGCAAAAATTACTAAAATACGATTGGCTGCACCTGCACCACGAAGATTTTACCGGGCAGTATGGCAAATCGTTAAGGCAGTATCGGAACCAGAATTGGTTTCAGGAGCAGAAGAAAGAATCGGAAGGATTAGCAAAAAAGTACGGTTACAATAAAGTGCCACAAATGAAATTAGGAGTGGTAAAACGAATACAAGAATTTGTGGCCGGCGGCGGATTTATGTTTGCTATGTGCTCTGCTACCGATACCTACGATATTGCTTTGGCGGCTGATGGTGTAGATATTGTAGATGCCGTATTTGATGGGGATGGCGTAGATCCGCAGGCACAACAAAAGTTAAACTACAGTAAAACCTTTGCCTTCCATAATTTTTTTCTTACTCAAAGCCCATATAACGGCGAGTTCTCCAGCATAGATAACCAGAGATGGGAGCGAAACCTGTACGAAGGAAATGATTTTTTTCAGCTGTTTACTTTTTCGGCTAAGTACGATCCGATACCAACCATGCTCACGCAAAACCACGAAAAAACAATAAAAGGTTTTATGGGGCAAACCACTGCTTTTAAGAAAGACCAGATAAAAAATGAAGTAAATATCATGGCCGAAACAAAATCGGCTAATGAAGTACGGTACATGAATGGTACCATTGGGAAAGGCACCTGGACTTTTTATGGAGGCCATGACCCGGAAGATTATTTGCATTTACCGGAAGAGGATCCTACCGATCTTTCCCTTCACCCCAACTCACCCGGATATCGCTTAATTCTGAACAACATTCTTTTTCCTGCCGCTAAAAAGAAGAAACTTAAGACCTAAAAAATTTTAACTAGGAATTCGTATTCCATAATTTTAATAAATTAATACATTATCCGCTACTTTAATGAGCTGGTTAAAGGGGTATTACCTGAATAAATTCAATTAAAAGCAGAAAAATCGGCTTCTTGTAAAATAACTGCGTTAGATATCTAGTAAAACATGTAATTTTGGCAAATGAAAACGGATGAATCTGAAAGGAATACATCTAAGCAAGATCAGCTTAAGCCTTATCTGAAGTATTCTGGTTTAGGATTTCAGATGATTGCAACCCTGATTTTAGCAGCCTATGCGGGAATGAAGCTGGATGAATATTTTCAGAATAAAAATCCCTGGTACACCATTGGCCTTATGTTAGCGGGTGTTTTAGCTTCTATGTATATGGTTATTAAATCTGTTACACAAAAATAAAAATACCAAACGAAAAATTTATTCTGTCTTTTTGTTTTTGTCGGCCTTAGTACATAATTCTTAATTAATGCGGTTCTTATATAGCCTAATTGCCTTATCACTTTTTGTAGCCATAGGAATAGGTATTTTTGTTCACTTTACCGGCTATACTTTAGTACATCCTTTTATCTGGTACATTCTAGGTTTCTTTGTACTTATCACTCTTTTTACATTTTATTTAGTGCAAATGGGCGCTAAAAACGATGAAGAAAATTTCCAGCTTTATTACTTCGGATCATCTGTTTTCCGCGTTTTAATGTCCATAGGGGTTATTTTTATCTATGTTTTTTTCGCTTCCGGTAACAAAGTACAGTTCGCTATGAACTTCTTTGTAATTTATTTTATTTACACTGGTTTTGAAATCTATTGCATATTGAGTAACTTGCGCCGATTTTCAAAAAATCAGGTGTCGGAATGAGGAATAAAATGCAAATTTCCCTTTATAAAAGTCTCTTAATGAAGAAGTTATTTTTATTACTTTTTAGTTTGTGCTCCATTTCTGCTTTCGCCGCAGAACCAGCTGAAGGTGGTGAGTTCAACCCCGGCGACATGATCATGCATCACATTGGTGATGAGCATAGCTGGGAATTTGCGCATGGCGCCACATTACCATTGCCTGTTATAGTATACGGTAAAAATGGGTTAGATATTTTCTCTTCTTCTAATTTTTTAGATGAGCACCACAATCCAAAACCTTACAAAGGTTATGTGATGGAGCATAATCATATTTATTATGCCAATGAAGAAGGTGAGCCGGTTGTGGAGAAAAACGAAAAAGGAGAAGAGCACCACGTGGGACCTTTAGATTTTTCAATCACTAAAAACGTAGCTTCTCTTTTTATCAGTGTTGCGTTATTACTGGGTGTTTTCTTTACAATTGCCGGTCGTTATAAAAAGAACGCGGGCAGTGCGCCAAGAGGTATTCAGTCTTTCTTTGAGCCAATCATAATTTTTATACGGGATGATATTGCCAAACCAAACATTGGACCTAAATATCAGCGGTACCTGCCTTATTTATTAACCATCTTCTTTTTTATCTGGTTTAACAACCTATTGGGCTTAATGCCTGGTGGTGCTAACTTGACAGGTAATATTTCAGTTACCCTGATTCTGGCCTTGTTTACTTTAATTATTACTGTGTTTAGCGGAAACAAGAGCTATTGGGGGCACATTTTTAAAACGCCAGGTGTACCGGTTGCTTTATTGCCAATCATGATTCCAATTGAGTTGGTAGGTATTTTAACCAAACCGTTCTCATTAATGGTCCGGTTATTTGCTAACATTACGGCCGGTCACATTATTATTCTGAGTTTATTTTCCCTGATTTTTATATTTCAAAGTGTTGCAGTAGGTCCGGTAAGTGTGGCATTTGCTGTATTTATGAACTTTTTGGAATTATTTGTGGCTTTGCTACAAGCATATGTATTTACCCTGCTTACTGCTATGTATTTTGGCGGGGCAGTAGAAGAGCACGATCATGCCGATGATATGGGACACGGCGATGGTGCACATCACTAAGGATTTTTTTATTTTTTAACTCTATAATTCTATAACTATGTTGTTAGCGTTGTTGCTTCAAGCAGGCTTAAGCCTGGGTACTGGTTTAGCTATCTTAGGTGCCGGTTTAGGTGCTGGTTTAGTTGCTCTTGGTGCTGGATTAGGTATTGGTAGAATCGGTGGTTCAGCCATGGAATCTATCGCACGTCAGCCAGAAGCTGCTGCTCGTATTCAAACTGCGATGATTATCGCTGCAGCCCTTATTGAAGGTGTTGCTCTGTTTGGTGTGGTAGTATGTCTTCTGATATCTTTTAATGGCTAATTAAGCCTGAATTTTCATCAGTCCGGCTCTTAGGGAATGCCTTTGAGCGCGGACTGTTGAAAATTATTGTTCTAAAGCTGCAATTCTATTTTAATTAACAGCTAAACAATAAAGGTTATAGAGGTTAAGAAAAACAAATAAAAGGCTGTTTAAATAGCCGGAACTATATAAAACTCAATTTTTAAGAACATGGATTTAGTAACACCCGGTATAGGACTTATTTTCTGGCAGACCGTTACCTTTCTGATTGTATTGTTTTTGCTTTCTAAATTTGCCTGGAAACCAATTACAAATGCATTACGTGAGCGGGAAACTTCCATTGAATCTGCTTTACGTATGGCCGATCAGGCTAAATTAGAAATGCAGGCATTGAAAGCTGATAATGAAAAATTATTACAAGAAGCCCGCATCGAGCGTGACCGTATTTTACGGGAAGCATCACAAGCTGGGAATGCCTTATTAGAAGAAGCCCGCACAAGAGCTACTGAAGAAGGAACCCGTATGATTGAAAATGCTCGGGAAGCTATCGTTAATGAGAAAAAAGCAGCATTAACAGAAGTTAAAAATTTGGCAGCTAATCTTTCTATTGAAATTGCAGAACGTATTTTAAAGCACGAATTAAAAGATTCGGCTGCGCAACAAGCGTTAGTAAACGATTATATTAAAGAAGTAAACTTAAACTAGTAGTTAGTAATTAGTGGTTGCCCTTGTTTTATAACTAGGACCAACCAGAACTAATAGCTAATAACTAACAACTAAAAACCCATATATGTCTGATATAAGAGTTGCTTCCAGATATGCAAAGTCTTTGATTGATCTGGCTCAGGAGAGAGGAATCCTGGAGCAGGTGCATCAGGATATGCAATTGTTTAATAAAACCGCCACTTCTAACCGTGACTTTAAGCTGTTTTTAACTAACCCGATTATTAATAACAGTAAAAAGCTAGCTGTACTTAAAAAAATATTTGCCGGGAAAGTTAGTGAATTAACTCAAAAATTCTTTGAGATTATTGCTCAGAAGAACCGGGAATCTCATTTAGATGCTGTTGCTACGGAGTTCATTCGGCAGTATAACGTAATTAAAGGTATCGAAAAAGCTATCGTTACCACGGCCGTGCCCCTTACACCAGAACTAAGAACACAGTTAAGTCAGAAAGTTGCGCAATTAACAGGTAAGACTATTCAGTTAGAGGAGAAGGTTGATCCTTCTTTAATTGGAGGTTTTGTTTTAAGAGTAGGGGATAAGCAAGTAGATGATTCTATTAAAACAAACCTGCGAAACCTTAAGAAAAAGTTTAAAGAAAATCCTTATATCAATAAGCTATAAGGAAAGAACTAACTGTTAAAACTGTTAGTTTTTACAAGCAGGGGGTAACTCCTGATTATTAGAAACAGAAAAAATATAAATATATAATCATGGCAGAAGTAAGACCTGATGAAGTATCCGCAATATTAAGGGAACAATTATCCGATTTCAGAACAGAAGCCGAGCTACAGGAAGTAGGAACCGTGCTACAAGTAGGTGACGGGGTTGCCCGTATTTATGGCCTATCTAAAGCGCAGTCTGGAGAGCTTCTTGAATTCGAGAACGGATTGCAGGCGCTGGTTCTTAACCTAGAAGAAGACAACGTAGGAGCCGTAATGTTAGGTGACTACAGCGAAATAAAAGAAGGTGCTACGGTAAAACGTACAAATAAAATTGCCTCGGTTAAAATTGGCGAAGGTATTGTTGGCCGTGTAGTAAATACATTAGGTCAGCCAATTGATGGTAAAGGCCCTATTGCTGGTGAATTGTATGATATGCCTTTGGAGCGTAAAGCACCAGGTGTAATCTTCCGTCAGCCGGTAAATGAGCCGATGCAAACTGGTATCAAAGCTATTGACTCTATGATTCCAATTGGCCGTGGCCAACGGGAGTTGATCATTGGTGATCGCCAGACTGGTAAATCTGCAGTTGCAATAGATACTATTATTAACCAAAAAGAATTCTACGAAAGAGGCGAGCCTGTATTCTGTATTTATGTAGCAGTTGGTCAAAAAGCTTCTACCATTGCCCAGGTAGTAAATGCCCTACAGGCGGCTGGTGCTATGGCTTATACAGTAATTGTAGCGGCGGCGGCATCTGAACCGGCTCCAATGCAGTTCTTTGCTCCGTTTACTGGTGCTGCTATTGGTGAGTTCTTCCGGGATACCGGACGTCCGGCATTAGTAGTTTATGATGATTTATCGAAACAAGCGGTTGCTTACCGGGAAGTGTCTTTGTTACTTCGTCGTCCTCCAGGGCGTGAAGCTTATCCTGGTGATGTATTCTATTTACACTCCCGTTTATTAGAGCGTGCTGCTAAAATTAATGCTTCTGATGAGATTGCTCGTAACATGAACGACTTACCAGAATCGATTAAGCCTTTAGTAAAAGGGGGAGGTTCATTAACCGCTCTTCCAATTATTGAAACACAGGCAGGTGACGTTTCGGCTTATATCCCAACAAACGTAATCTCTATTACAGATGGTCAGATATTCCTGGAAACCAATTTATTTAACTCTGGTATCCGTCCGGCTATCAACGTAGGTATTTCGGTATCGCGGGTAGGTGGTAACGCCCAGATTAAATCCATGAAGAAAGTAGCTGGTACCCTTAAGTTGGATCAGGCGCAATTCCGGGAATTGGAAGCGTTTGCAAAATTTGGTTCTGACCTGGATGCTTCTACTAAACTGACTATCGAGCGTGGTCGTCGTAACTTAGAAGTGTTAAAGCAACCTCAATTCTCTCCGGTATCAGTAGAGGAGCAGGTGGCAATTATTTATTGCTGTACCAATGGTTTGCTGGATGATGTGCCAGTAAATGAAGTTAGAACGTTTGAAAAAGACTTTTTAACTACCATGCGTACTTCTCATCCAAATGCTTTAGGTTTATTAAAAGCTGGTAAATTAGAAGATGCAGCAATTCAGGCTATCAAACAAGTAGCTAAAGATCTTTCTGCTCGTTATAAATAGTAATAATTAATAAAGGCTCATTTCTGCTAAGGAATGAGCCTTTTATATACATATAAATTAAACTTTAAGAGTTTAGTAAACTTAAGGTAAGACGCAAATAGATGGCAAGTTTAAAAGAAGTACGTAACCGTATTGTTTCGGTAAACTCCACGCAACAGGTTACCAAAGCCATGAAAATGGTTTCTGCTGCAAAGTTGAGACGTGCGCAGGATAACATTATAAGAATGCGTCCATACGCACAGCGCTTAAGCAGTATCCTAAACAATTTATCGCGGTTATCGGAAGATTCTGTGCCGAATGTTTTCAGCCAAAAACGGGATGCTAATCGTATTTTAGTAATTACTATTACTTCTGACAGAGGTTTAGCAGGTGCTTTTAATACTAATATAATCAAGGCTGCTACTGCCTTAGTTAATGATAAATATGCTGCCCAACATGCGGCAGGTAATGTAGAATTTTTAACTATCGGTAAAAAAGGCTACGAAGGATTGGAGCGTAGAGGTTTTAAAGTAATTGGTGACTATACTACTCTATTTACTAACCTTTCTTTTGATAATGTTCGGTTGGCAGCAGAATATGCTATGGACCGTTTTACGAATGGTTATTATGACCGGGTAGAGCTTATTTACAATGAGTTTAAAAATGTTGCTACTCAAGTAATTCGGACGGAGCAGTTTTTACCAATCGAAGACAAAGCGACTGAAGATAAAGCGGCAACTACTACTTTAGATTATATATTTGAACCAAGCCGGGAAGAAATTGTGCAGCAATTAATTCCCAAATCCTTAAAGATTCAGGTATATAAAGCTGTATTAGAATCTAATGCTTCTGAGCATGGCGCCCGAATGACTGCCATGGATAAGGCAACTGAAAATGCGGGAGAGTTATTGAAGGCTTTAAAATTAACGTACAACCGTTCTCGTCAAGCAGCTATTACTACCGAAATTCTGGAAATTGTAGGTGGAGCGGAAGCCTTAGCATCGAGCCGGTAAGTAAGATAAATAATCCGATATCAAAAACGCTCCTACATCAGGAGCGTTTTGCTTTATGCCAAAGGGTATATTTCTTCAAGAGTATGAGGTAAGAGATTACATTATTAAGAATATATTATTATTTAATCCAAGCCTGGGGAGTTAACAGGAAAGAACCTTAACAATATTATCTTTACCGCATTTAGAAGTTAAAAACTACAACCAGTGAAGATTCGTCAGTTAAAAAATTATCTTACTTTAATTTTAGGTTTTGTTTGCCTTTCTACTTTTGGTCAGAAAAATAAAAACACTTTAGAACGACCTAAATTAGTAGTGGGTATTGTGGTAGACCAAATGCGGTACGACTACTTATATCGTTATTGGAATAAATACGGCAATGATGGCTTTAAGAGGCTGCTTCAGAAAGGTTTTAGTTACGAAAATACGCATTACAACTACGAACCAACTTATACTGGGCCCGGACACGCTTCTATATATACAGGTACCACACCAGCTGGCCATGGTATAGTAGGAAATGATTGGTTTAATCGGGCTACCGGCAGAAACATATATTGTACAGAGGATAAATCAGTACAAAGTGTGGGTAGTACTTCAGTTTGGGGGCAGATGTCGCCGGCCAATTTATTGGCGACCACCATTACGGATCAGTTACGGATGGCTACCAATATGCAATCAAAAGTAATTGGTGTTTGTATCAAAGACAGGGGTTCCATAATACCTGCCGGCCATGCGGCTAATGCTGCTTATTGGTATGATGGAACCAATGGAAGTTGGATTAGCAGTACGTATTATATGAAGGAGCTGCCCGCGTGGGTACAACAGTTTAACAATCGTAAATTAGCAGATAAGTATTTAAGCCAGCCTTGGAATACCTTGCTGCCAATAGAGCAATATACAGAAAGCACGCCGGATGATAATGAGTTTGAAAAAACATTTGCCGGTGAAAAAAGACCAGTTTTCCCCCATAACTTACCAGCATTACGTGGTAAATCTTGGGATTTGATCCGGTCTACGCCGTTCGGAAATACCTTAACCAAAGATTTTGCTTTAGAAGCTATCAAAAATGAGAACTTAGGTAAAGGGAGTAACACCGATTTTTTAGCTTTGAGTTTTTCTTCTACCGATTATGTAGGCCACCAATTTGGTCCTAATTCTGTGGAAGCAGAAGATACTTATATCCGGTTAGATAAAGATATAGCGGAGGTACTTAACTTTTTAGATAAGCAGGTAGGAGAAAACCAGTACCTAATATTTCTTTCTGCAGACCACGGCGGAGCCCCAGTACCAGCTTATGCTAAAAGTATAAAGGTGCCAGGTGGTACCGTTTCTTCACCAGAGATCCAGGATTCCGTAAAGCAATTCTTAAATATAAAATATGGGAAAGCAGATTGGGTGCATACTTTCATAAACCGCCAAATTTATTTAAACCATAAAACTATTACCGCCAAAAAAGTTAATTTAGCGGAAATGCAGCAGAAAGTGGCTGATTACTTACTGCATTTTGAAGGTGTATTAAAAACCACTCCCGCTACTGCTCTTGCCGGGAGTAGCCCGGAATCAGGAGTAGAAAGTTACTTACAAAAAGGATATTTAAGTTTACGATCAGGAGACGTATTAGTAACCCTTTTACCCGGATGGTTTGAAGGATATGCCGGAAAAGAAACAAAAGGTTCTACCCATGGAAGCAGTAATGCGTATGATACCCACGTGCCATTACTATGGTATGGCTGGCAAGTAAAAAATGGGGCATCCTCTACCAGAGTTAGCATAACAGATATTGCGCCTACCATTGCTCAATGGCTGCATATAACAGAACCTACCAGTACTACTGGCAGGCCGCTACAAGAAGTATTAAACAGATAAATTAAATAAAATCTGGCCAGGTAATTTGGGCAGAATGAGAAGTAAAGAATATAAGTTAAATACAAAATACATGACAAGAAAGAACAACCCTTGGCACAGTGTGACATACGGTGAGAATGCACCGGCAGTGGTAACTGGAATCATAGAAATTCCAAAAGGCTCTAAAGCCAAATATGAATTAGATAAAGAAAGTGGTTTATTAAGGTTAGACCGTGTGTTATTTTCAGCAGTTCACTACCCAGCTAATTACGGATTTATTCCACAAACCTATTGTGATGATCAAGATCCATTAGATATTCTGGTAATTTGCTCTATTGATGTAGATCCAATGTGTATTATAGATGCCAAAGTAATTGGGGTAATGCAAATGATTGACAACAATGAAGAAGATGATAAAATTATTGCGGTAGCGGCTAATGATATGTCCGTAAATCACGTTAATGATATATCGGAATTGCCTCCTCATACTTTACTGGAAATTCGTCGTTTTTTTGAGGATTACAAGAAATTAGAGAATAAAGAAGTTATTGTAGAAAATTTCTTAGGCCGTGAA
Source organism: Adhaeribacter aquaticus DSM 16391 (assembly GCF_000473365.1). Lineage (GTDB taxonomy): Bacteria > Bacteroidota > Bacteroidia > Cytophagales > Hymenobacteraceae > Adhaeribacter > Adhaeribacter aquaticus. The sequence continues at coordinate 2,652,933 of NZ_KI421517.1, read as the reverse complement.
GAAGCTTATGAAATTGTGCGCAGAAGTATTGAACTATACAACGAAACTTTCCGCAAAGCAGAAAATGCCTAGTATTATTTCCTGAAATCATCTTCTGAAATGGAAAGATAAAAAGGAAAATAAAATAAGTATGCCGGTTTTTATATCTGCTTTAGTGGCAATATAAAAACCGGCATACTTTTTTATAACCAACTCAAAACCTGGTTTTAGGCAGTTGAATATTTTTTGCTAAGAAAAAGGTTAAACCGCGTATTAAAAGGAAAGTATTTTTATAATAATTAAAAACGCTACATTGAATAAGTACCTGTTGCCATATTTATTTTTTGGAAACATTTTTATTGCCCTCTGTGCTTTTTCTTTAGTATGGTCTACCTGTTTGCTGATAAACTTCCCAATGCCGTGGGAGCTGGGCGGGTGGGTATTTTTAGCTACTTTTTTTTTATACAATTTTGATAGCTTGTCGCCTATTAAATTGCACCAGCCGGTTCTTGTTTCGGAGCGGAAACGTTGGGTAATAGCTCACCGGAAGCAACTGGTATTTTTTGTAATAATTGCAGGCATAGCTATACTCCTTATATTTTATGTTTCTTTCCGCCTTTCCCATTTTTGGTTATTAGCTCACCTGGGTTTTATTTCTTTATTTTATTCTTTGCCAATTATTCCGCTCCGAAAAAAAGTTATTCCTCTCCGGGATATTCCCTTGCTTAAAATTTTTCTGATTGCTTATGTATGGGCCAGCGTAACGGTGTGGTTACCTCTATTAGCCGCAGATTGGCCTATATCGGCTAGGGAAGGCTGGCTATTATTTATGCAACGATTTTTTTTCTTACTACCGCTTACCATCATTTTTGATATCCGGGATGTGGAGCGGGATAGAACTACTGCTACGCTTACTTTACCTGGGCTGGTCGGCATAAAATGGGCAAAAGTAATATCATTTTTAATCTTATTGCTTTATATATTTATTGTTATAGCTTATCAGACAGGACCGAAGCAATATGCATTACTACTATGCGGAATGATCTATGGACTAGTAATTGCAGTGGCATCCGAAAAGAAGGGCGATTATTTTTATGCTTTGGTAGCGGATGGCATTATGATTTTGCAATTTCTTTTTTTGTGGATGGCCGCTAATTTTTAGGTTATTGTATACTAAATGCTTGCTTCTGGCCTATTTTTTATCTGGCTGAAGTTGTAGAAAAGCTTTGCCTAAATATTCTATTACATCGGAGGCAACCAAAGCAAATTCGCCTTTCTCCTGACTAGCTATATCGCCAGCCAATCCGTGAATGTAAACTCCCAGCAAACAGGCTTCCAGCGAAGAATATTTTTGAGCCAGTAAAGCTGTAATAATGCCGGTAAGTACATCGCCGGTGCCCCCGGTTGCCATGCCCGGATTGCCGGTACAGTTAAAGTATAACTCGCCGGTTGGTGTACCAATGCAGGTATGGCCACCCTTTAATACAACATAGCACTTATATTGCTGGCAAAAAGTTTTTAACTGTTCCAGCCGCTGATAATCGTTCTCAGCTTTGCCCACTAACCGTTCAAATTCTTTGGGGTGGGGCGTTAAAATAGAAGCAGCTGGCAGTTGTTGTAACAGTTCTTTTTCTTCTGATAATATATTTAAGGCATCGGCATCTAGTACAATTGGGAAGGACACTTTATGCAGCAACTGGCGAACAACTGCTTTTGTTTCTGCTCTTTTATCTAATCCCGGCCCAATGCCAATTACCTGGTACTTGTCTATATCTGGTAATTCAGTTAAGCAGGTTTTATTGGAGTCGGGTAGAGTCATGGCTTCCGGAACTGCTGTTTGTAGGATAGCGTAGCCGGTTTTTGGGCATTGGATGGTAAGCAAGCCGACGCCACTGCGCAAACAGGCCCGTGAAGCCAATATAGCGGCTCCCATTTTGCCATAACTTCCAGCCATTAATAACGCATGCCCATAGGTGCCTTTGTGCGAAAATTTGGTACGCGGTTTTATATAACCAGCAACCTGATTTCCTGAAATTACAAAATTATCCGTTAGGGCATGCTTTATATAGCTTGTACTAAGGCCAATAGGTACAGTTTGCCACTCACCAACATAAATAAAGTTTTGGGGTAGAAAAAAGGTCAGTTTAGGTAATTCAAAACTTACGGTATAAGCAGCTTGTATAATAATATCTGTTGGCTGGTTAGGTACTTCCGTAAAAAGGCCAGAGGGAGTATCAATAGCTATTTTAGTTGCAGAAGCTTTATTGATACTCGAAATAACCTCAGCAAACAAACCTGTAACAGGCCGGCTTAAGCCTGTGCCAAATAATCCATCGATTATAAAGTCTACAGCCGGAACCTCTGGTAACGGGTTGTAATCCGAAATATTCGAAACCTGGATATCCTGCGGTAAACGCTCCTGGTTTATAATAAAATCGGAGGAGAAGCGTGCAGATTCAGGAGCAACAATCCAGACCTGGACAGCATAATGTTTTTGAAATAGTAAGCGAGCAATGGCTAAGCCATCTCCTCCGTTGTTGCCGGGGCCGCAGCAAACCAGAATACGAGCAGCTTCTTCTTTAAATTTATTATCGAACCAATTAACAAAAGCTTTGGCCGCTCGCTCCATTAAATCTACCGATGCTATTCTTTCTTCCTGAATGGTTTGCTGATCAGCTTCTCTTATTTGGGGAGCGGTTAAAATTTTCATAGTGTCAGAAGGTGGCCATTAAAGTTAATCCTTGCCCACCAAAAAGGGTGGTGGGTACTACAGCTATGCGTTTATTTTTTAAATAATGCTCGTGAATATAATAAACGGTATGTACGGAAATTAAGCCAATGCCGGCACCAGCCAATACGTCTGACATCCAATGCTCGTTGTTTAATACCCGCATTACACCAGTAGAACTGGCTATGGCATAGGCTCCCGCACTTATCCAGGGGCTCTTTGCCCTAAATTCTTTGTCTATAACCGTAGCAATTACAAAAGCAGAAGAGGTATGCCCCGAAGGGAAGGCGCGGTTATTTTCTCCATTGGGCCGCGTAACATTGGTGACGGCTTTTAAGGGATAAACCAAGGCGCCCATTAAAGCACCTGAACTAAGCAATAAGCCGGTTTGGCGACCAATATGATGTCGGTTCTGAGAACTAAATAAATCAAAAGCATATAAACCCAAAGCCGGAATAAAAAACACAAAATCATCAGCTTTGGTACTGAAGTTCGGAAACTCCCTTCGGGCATCCTTACTCGCATCGTAACTGCTATAAAATCCATTATCCCGGACAGTGTAAATTCCCAAACCTACGAGTGCGGCAGGAAGAATAGCTCCTTTTACATAAGCATGCTTTTTTACTTCCGGCGGAATTTGTTTTAAAGAATCGGTTTGTTGAGCAAATGAATTATTAATACCAAAAAGAAAAATAAACAGGGTAATCCGAATAATCATAACTATGGGTGGCGCAATTTTAATTTTTATAGGATATCATAATCTACTTCAACAGCAAAGATTATCCATCTAATTCGCCTAGTACAATATCAATCGAACCCACAATGGCAATTAAATCCGAAATCATACAGCCTTTGGCTATTTCTGAAAGTACAGAAAGATTAGAAAAACAGGGTGAACGTCGTTTACACCGGAATGGGATATCCGATTTGCCGGTAGACCGGAAGAAAAAGCCTAATTCGCCACGGGCCGTTTCACCTCTAAAGTAAAGTTCCTGTTCTTTTGGCCGTATTTTTTTAGGGCACATAGCCTGCGGATCGAAATCAGGTGTTCGCTTGTAGTCACCTTGCAAACGGTCCAGGCATTGCGAAATTATTTTTAAGGATTCCCGGCATTCCAGCGCCCGGACATAATTACGGTCCCAGCTATCGCCAGTAGTACCCATTATGCCTGTCCCAATCGGGATATCGAATTCTAATTCGGGATAAACAGAATATCCATCAATCCGGCGTAAATCGTACTTAAGCCCCGAGCTGCGGAGCATGGGGCCAGAGCAACCATAATTAATGCCTACATCCAGTGGCAAAATACCAACATTAGCTGTGCGGTCAATAAATATTTTATTCTCAAGTAAAATGGTATTCAGATCATCTAATTTTGGAAGCAGGTACTGAACAAATTCCTGGCAGCGTTCCTCAAAACCAATAGGCAAATCATAATACAAGCCACCAATCCAGATGTAATTGTAAAGTAATCGAGCACCGGAAATCCATTCTAATAACCGCATAATATGCTCGCGGTCGCGAAGTAACCACAGGAAGGGAGTATAGGCACCAATATCAAGCGCATACGTGCCGATTGCCAGAAAGTGGGAGCCAATGCGGTTAAGCTCGGCTACCAATACCCGGATGTGCTCCACCCGTTTCGGGATTTGTCCTTCTATACCCAACATTTTTTCCACGCCCATTGCCCAAACATGTTCGGAATCCATGGCCGCCAAATAATCCAAGCGATCTACATAGGGAATAGTTTGGTTATAGGCCCGCGTTTCAGCATGTTTTTCGAAGCAACGGTGCATGTAGCCAATGTGAGGCATAACGTTGGTTACTATTTCTCCATCAGTGATTACCTCCAGACGCAATACGCCGTGGGTAGAGGGGTGCTGCGGCCCCATATTGATAACCATTTCTCCCGGGCATATTTTTTCCGGATCGAAGAAATTAGGCTCTGACTGAAGCAGGTATTGGGTATATGGTGAGCTTGATTCTGCCATCTTTATTAGTAGCTATAACTAAAATAGCTTTTAATTTTCATTAACCAGAGGAGGTAAACCCGGGTTGATGGTGGATGCCAGGCCTTCGCCCTTAAATCCGTTTACCTCATTATGATTATCGTATCTAACTTTAATGCCGTGGTAATAATCCGGCCATTCATAATCCCGGCGCAAAGGGTGCCCATTCCAATCATCCACGCATAATATCCGCCTTAAGTCCGGATGACCCGTAAAGTTTATTCCAACCAGGTCGTAAGCTTCCCGTTCGTGCCAATCCGCTGTTTTCCAGATAGGAGCAACTGTCGGAACATTGGGTAATGCACCCGCTGGAGTAAGCCGTTCCGTTACTACTTTTAACGTTAGCTGATGATCGTAAGGAATAGAGTACAAATTATAAATAACCTCTAAAGTTCCTGCTTCCGGGCCATTATCTAAGCCAGTAAGGCAGGCTAGGTAATCGAAGTAGGTTTGCGGATTTGAAAACAACTCCTGGCATACATCTGCTATTCGGGCAGTTTCTATAACCAGGTAGGGCTGGGGAGCTTGGTTGTGCTCTCTTACCACTACCTCACTTCCAAATTTATCTATTATAAAGTTCCTGATTTCTTCGAACGTCACTTTTATTACTTAAAAGTATTGGAAAATAAATTAAACTATTAGTTACGGGAGCTACTAGGCCTCCTGTTTTGCTAATAAGTGCTGGACAGCTTTTGGTGCTAATAAACTTTCGTTTCGGATTTTCTCCTGAAGCTTCATAAAGGCCCCAATAAGGGCTTCTGGCCGGGGCGGACATCCAGGTAAATAAACATCAACCGGAATAATGCGGTCTACCCCTTTAACAACGTGATAGCCCTGTTCCCAATAAGGACCTCCACAGTTGGCGCAATTGCCCATGGATATAACATAACGGGGCTCCGGCATTTGTTCGTACAGCCTACGTATGCGGTCTGCCATTTTAAAGGTAACCGTACCGGAAATAATAATAACGTCCGATTGTCTGGGAGAAGCACGGGGTATAATTCCTAACCGATCTATATCATAAGCTGAAGACCAAGCCCCCATCATTTCAATGGCGCAACACGCTAACCCAAATTGCATGGGCCACAAAGCTGATAGCCGGGCCCAATTTAGCAGGTCATCCAACTTGGCAACAATTACGCCGCTCTCGCCATCTTTTTCACGTGGAAAACTCATTTTATATTAAGCTTTTAGCAAATTATAATCACTAATTATAAAAAAATCTTTAGGCAGCTTTTACAGGTGTTTCCTTCCTGATCTGAAACTGCCGCTCATTTACTCGCTGGTAAAGTTCAGCAGGTACAGTAGCATGGCTTTTGGGTATTATTGGCTTTGCTTTCACCCAATCCAGATGTCCTTTTACCCAGGCATAGGCCAGGCCTAAAGCTAAAATTCCAATAAATAAAAACATCTCGGCTACTGCAAACCAACCCCACAAACCATTAGTGGCTTCAATTAACTCGCGATTTCCAAACACAACAGCCCACGGAAACATAAACGCTAATTCTACATCAAAAATGATGAAGATAAGTGCAATTACATAAAACCGGGGATTAAACTGCACCCAGGAGCTTCCCACAGCTTCCTCGCCGCACTCGTAGGTGGCCAATTTCTCTGCGTTGGGTTTATGGGGCCTTATCAGTTTAGAGGTTAGTAAACCAATAATGATAAATATTCCACCCCCAATAAAGAACAGTAATAAGGTGCCAAAATCAGATAAATATTGCGAATCCATTTGTTCCTAATTTTATACAAAGTTAAGGGTATTTACGGAGGATTTAAGATTTTATTATTAGCGGCAATTACCATAGGAAAAGCAATAACTCCATTTTATTATTAGTATTTGTTCCGGCTTGTTCAGGCTGTAGAAAGCAATGAAGGGTTAATTCCAATAACAAACGTAACCTTTCCTAAATAGTACAGGTTCTATATAACTTCGTTAAATATTATTTTTATTTACCTACAGATTACCGCAAACTATGATTACTGGACGAGTACGTGCCCCTAAATTAAATACCCGGCACGGTTGGTTAAATTCGGATAAGGAATATACACTACAAGATTTTAAAGGCAAAATTATTCTGCTTGACTTCTGGACCCTTGGTTGTATAAACTGCCAGCACATCATCCCGGACTTAAAACGGCTTGAGGAAGAATTTGCGGAAGAGTTAGTGGTAATAGGGGTTCATTCTGGTAAGTTCGACGCCGAAAAAAGTCATAATGCCATTCGTAAAGCCATTTTAAAATTTGGTATCCCGCATCCGGTAATCAATGATGCCGATTGGGAACTCTGGCGCCAGTATGCCATTAATGCCTGGCCAACCATTGTGCTGATAGATCCTGACGGAAATGTGATAGGCCAAAAGGCGGGCGAGGGGGTATACGATGTGGTGAAGCCAAATATCGAAAATCTTATAGCCGAATACGGTGATAAAATAAATAGAACTGTTTTTCATTTTAAACCAGAAGAGAGTCTGGATTCGGTTTTACAGTTTCCAGCTAAATTAACGCCAGATGCCGAAGGGAATATTTATGTGACGGATAGTGGGCATAACCGCATCCTGAAGATTAATGAGGATGGCAAAATTTTGGAAATAATAGGAAGTGGTAAAACTGGTTTTGAAAATGGTTCTTTTGAAGATGCTTCCTTTAACGAACCTCAGGGAATGGCTTTGCGCGATAACATCTTGTATGTTGCCGATGCCAAAAATAATGCCATCAGAATTGTAGACCTGGTAGAAAAAGTGGTTTCTACCGCTGCCGGTACCGGAGAACTGGAATATTATTTTTATGAAGAAAAATGGGACGAGCCGGTAAACCCCAATAGTCCCTGGGATTTGGTGATAGCGGGCGATGAGCTGTTTATTGCCAATGCCGGTAATCACCAAATACTTAAAATGGACCTGCGTACGGAAAAGGTAATGCGGTTTGCTGGTAATGGCCGGGAAGCATTAGCTGATGGGCCGTTGCGTGAAGCAAGTTTTAATCAGCCCAGCGGCTTAAGCTTACGAAATCATTTGTTATTTGTAGCTGATGCGGAAGCAAGTGCTATCAGAGTTATTGATTTACACACTGATATGGTAACTACTCTAATCGGGCAAGGATTATTTGTTTTTGGAGATCAAGATGGAGTAATGGAGGCCGCTCTATTGCAGCATGCTGTAGGAATTACTGTTCAGGACGATAAATTATATATTGCCGATACCTATAATGGAAAAATTAAAGTATTGGATTTGAAGCTGGCCCGGGTTAAAACGCTTGTTTCTGGATTGGACGAACCCAATGATGTGACCTTTGTAAATGGGATGCTTTGGGTAACGGATACGCACCATCACCAAATATTAAAAATAAACTTGGAAACCGGGGAGAAACATATTGTAGTAGTGGCAGAGAGATGAGCAAACAACCCGTCTCTTTGGTTTAAATTAAACCTGCCTAGTAGTTTTTAGCTCTTTTATAAAGAACGTAAGAATAAACAATAGGCGCTGCTATAAGTAACGTAAGATAGGCGGGAAAAGCCAGGGTATATTTGGTTTCCCAAAAGTTATAAATAAGCATGAAGAGCGAACTATACACCCATAGTAAACCAGTAAAGTAATGTGTTCTTTGCCAGATTTGTTCGTTCCGGAGCGTCCAGGGTAGCCGTAGACCCACCATTTTATTACGTGGAATTTGGCCAATGAACGTACCCGAAACCAGAAACAAACTTATTAAACCGTATTTAATAGCCAACTCAGCTTTAATATCATAGCCTAGAGCCATAAAGCCTACTAAGAAAAATACATAAGTAAGGAGCAGGTGCACTAACGTCTGAATTAAATTCAGGTATTTGTCATGGTCTGCCAGGTTGAGTTCGGGACTAACATTAAAGCGGGGCGCAAGTACGAATATACCATAAATACCTGCATTGAGGCAGGCAAAAAAAAGTAATACCATTTTATTGCCGTAGCGGTCTACTTGCCCATCAAAGTTCCAATGAATCGGGAAACTATCTAGGAAATCTTCCCAGAAGATTATAAGGAAAATAAAAGGCAATCCTAAAATAAGTAGGCGTAAACTCTCTTTTCGAAACCACTTCTGATCTGGCATAGGGAATATTTAAACAACCTTTCGTTACCTGAAAAGGTAATATACTACATTTTTATTAATGTGCTGCGGGGGCTAAGAAGTCAAGGTAAAGTAGCGAAATACTTTTATCGGGCTATTCTATGGTAAGGGTGGTGGCCGCATTGGTAATTATGCCATCGGCACCCCAATCTACTAATCTGTTTATTGCATTTGGTTTATCTACTGTCCAGATGTAAGTTTTAAAGCCATTTGTATGGATGTGCCGGATTATAGATTTGGAAGCAAAGTATTGATTAAGATTAATAGCTGAAGCCCGGTAATATTTATCGAAACTACCCCACCGTATAGTATGATCGAAGTAAACAGGGAGCCACGGTATCTTACCAATTATCAATTTATGAGAAGCAACCGGATATTCATTTTTCCAGATATTTTGCAGTATTTCATCGTAGAATGATTGTAGAATGCACCAATTCTGGGCCTGGTACTTTTGAATCAAAGCAATAGTTTTATCTTCTATACCAAGATAAAAATTATCACCTTTTTTAACTTCAATTAATAACTTCTTACGTCCTTTTACCAGCTTTAAAACTTCTTCTAAAGTAGGCACCTGCTCATTGGTATAGGTTGAGTCAAACCACGAGCCGGCATCAAGCTTTTTAATTTCTGCTAAAGTAAGTTCGGCAATTTCACCCTTGCCATTGGTAGTCCGGTCAACAGAGGCATCATGCATAACCACTACTTCCCCGTCTGTTGTTTGATGAATATCTATTTCTATAAAATCGGCGGGCGATTGTAATGCTTCTTTTATGGAGGACAGGGTATTTTCTGGTGCAACCGACGAAGCTCCCCGGTGGGCAATAAGCGCAATTTTCCGTTTTTGGTGTCTGAGCCGCACCTTTTCAGGAGATTCGGAATGGCAGGCCGCTAAAAGAATGCCTAACCCACCCAATACCATAATGTGCTTAAAAATTTGGTACCAATAAGTAGACATATAAAATGGTGAGGTATTCACTTTTACAGAAATTCTGAAAAGCTAAATTACAATATTCTTGCTTATAAAATACTGGATAATTAAAGTAAAATAAATGTGAGGTTTAGCCGGTGTGTACGCAGGAGTATAATTGGGGATAGGTTAAAGTGTAGATCTTCTGGTAGTGAAAGTAAAACTGGATATTAATAAAAGTGAAAGAATAGAACTAAAGCTGCAATATGGGCTTAAAGCCATTTCACAAACCTTAGTTCTATTTCATCACTTAATCCTTTGGAACCAACAGAAAACTAATGCCATCATATTCATTTGATTTGAGCGCCTGGCTTTTTAAGACCTTTAATCGCGACTCATAATTCTCAATTACTTTGTTAGGAATAAAGAGCTTTTTAGCTTTCCGCAGGTCCATCACCAATATATAGGCATTTGTTTCAACTACCTTTACCACTTGTTTTAAAAACAAATGGGAGGGCTGAATCAAATAATTATAGATATGTTCCTGCGTTTTCATTACCATTTTATTTAGAATAGCAATTCTTTAAAAGTTTTAATAAATTTATTTAGCCCACCTATAGAGTTGGGTTTAATTCTATACTCGAAGTATAACTAAATTGTTTAAGGTAATGCCTTGTTTTTAATAAATACTTGAAAATAGAGTGTTTACGAAGTGTGATATGTTGTTTGTTGTTTTTATAATAGTATTATTTAAATAAAAGTATTTAATTATGCCCTTGTAATATGGAATGCTTAATATAATTTTTAAGGGACTTAAAAAAATACATTTCAATAATGGTAATTCAGTTGGAATAGGCAATAAAAAATTATGATTTACCTAAAAAAATAATAATCCGTACTTTAGTTCCTAATCCAGGTTGTTGCCGGAAAGGCAATTTTGCTTAAGGATAGTACCGGAGATTGTCAGGTTTGGGAGCTTTGGCCACTAAAACCTTGATTAACTACATATAATAAGAAACTTTTTTAGAGCGATGTCTGATCCCAAATTAGGAAAATTTAAATGCCGCATTCAAGTGCTTCCTGAGGATATTGACCAAATGGGGCATGTAAATAATGTGGTGTACCTGCGGTGGGTTCAGGACGTAGCTACGGCTCATTGGTTTCATGTTGCTTCACCGGAGCTTCAGAAACAATATGGCTGGGTAATCTTGCGGCACGAAATAGACTATCATCGTCCTGCTTTTTTAACAGATGAAATAATGGGGTATACCTGGGTGGGAGAACACCAGGGAGCTAAATTTTACCGCTTTGTAGAGATTTATAATGTTAAAACGGAGAAATTATTGGCATCCGCAAAAACTACCTGGTGCTTGTTAGATGGACAAACCATGCGCCCGAAAAGAATTGAAGCAGATATATTAGCATTACTTTAAGCAAACAGAATTAAAAAATTAGTTTATGGATGAATTTATGAAACTGGCCATTGAAGAAGCACAAAAAGGGCGTGCAGAAGGTGGTATTCCTATTGGATCGGTATTGGTTAAAGACGGAAAAGTTGTAGCGCAGGGGCATAATAAGAGGGTACAGGAAAATAACCCGATTTTGCACGGTGAAATGGATTGTTTGAACAATGCAGGGCGTATTGGTAGTTACCGGAATACCGTAATTTATTCTACGCTTATGCCTTGCTTTATGTGTGCCGGCACCATTGTGCAGTTTAAAATTCCAAAAGTAATTGTAGGCGAATCGCAAACCTTTAGTGGGGCCCGCGCATTTATGGAGAGCCACGGGGTAGAAGTAATAGATTTAAACCTGCCGGAGTGCGTTACCATGATGGAAAATTTTATACAAGAAAAGCCCGAGCTCTGGAATGAAGATATTATGGAGTTATAATTTTAAAGGGCGAGGAGTATCTGCTAAATAAAAATTAAAAACTCTTACCTACCTTTATAAAAATTTTTTCAGCAGCCTTACTTCCTGTAAAAGAAGTAAGATAGTCGCTTACATGTCAAAAATCGATTTAGAAAGACGTCTCGGATTAATGCAGGCCACTGCCATCAATATGATTGATATGGTAGGCATTGGTCCTTTTATTACCTTGCCCATGGTTATTGGCATGATGAATGGTCCTTACTTCATCTATGCCTGGGTGGCCGGTGCAATTTTATCTTTCATTGATGCCTTTATCTGGAGCGAGCTGGGAGCAGCTTTTCCAAGAGCCGGTGGTAGCTATAACTTCCTGAAAGAAGCTTACGGTAAAAGTGGCGCAGGCCGTTTCATGAGCTTTTTATTTGTCTGGCAAACCATGATTCAGGCGCCGCTGGTAATGGCTTCTGCCGCCATCGGATTTGCATCCTATTTTTCTTTCCTGGTTCCGTTGTCGCCCCTTGGCTCTAAGTTGGTAAGCGGTGGGGTAGTGGTGTTAATTGTGCTGTTGCTTTACCGCAAAATTGAAGAGATTGGCAAAATAAGTGTTTTGTTATGGATTGGCGTTTTGCTAACCATGCTTTGGATTATTGGGGGCGGCATTGCTTACGGCAACTTTACTCAACCCATTAAACAAATGAACGATGGGGTAACGTTTAATTTTGCTTTTATAGCCGCTATCGGGTTTGCAAGTGTAAAAACGGTATATAGTTATTTAGGGTACTATAATGCGTGCCATCTTGGTGCCGAAATCATTAATCCTACCAAGAATATTCCCCGAAGCATGTTTCTTTCTATTGCGGGTATTGCAGCCTTGTATTTGCTGATGAATATAAGTGTGGTAAGTGTGGTGCCGTGGCAGCAAGCTAAAGAAAGTGAATTTGTGGTAAGCCTTTTTATCCAGGAAATTGCCGGCAGTACGGCGGCTAAAATTGCTACCTGTTTAATATTATGGGTAGCATTTGCTTCGGTGTTTTCGGCCACACTGGGGTATAGTCGTATTCCTTATGCCGCCGCTGCTGATGGTGCCTTTTTTAAAGTTTTTGGCCAGTTGCACCCCACCAAACACTTTCCGCATTTTTCTGTTTTGGCTTTAGGAGCCGTTGCGTTTGTGTTTAGTTTGTTATTTAAACTCAGCGATGTAATTAGTGCCATTTTAGCTATGCGCATTCTTATCCAGTTTATCGGTCAAGCCATTGGGTTAATTATACTTCGCAGTAATAGAGATAAAAAAGAATTTCCATATAGAATGCCTTTATTTCCGCTACCTGTAATTCTAGCAATTGCCATGTGGGTAGGAATTCTACTTTCCACAGGTATTACCATGGTGCTTTCTGGATTAGCAGTTATTTCTGTTGGTACAGTTGTATATTTTATAAAAGCTAAAATAAATAGCGAATGGCCATTTAACGACAGACCGGTTCCGGATTAAATTATAACTAGCAACCTCCTAAGTCTGTTGCTGCTTTTTTCCCAGAAGCTAAATCAAATCAAAAGCCCTGGCATACTGATTAATCTCGTAGAAGGAAGTAATATTTAATTTGTTTCGGATATTCTTCCGGTGCGTGTCTACGGTTGCTACGGAAATGTGTAATTCTTCGGCTATTTCGGAGGATGTTTTACCTAAGGCTGATTGCCGTAATATTTCTCTTTCGCGGTTAGATAGTTTGGCAAAATCGTTGTAATGACGCCGCAGAAAAGCATTTTCTTCCAAAATACGTTCTGCCTTTACCGTTATTTTAGGTATGGTATCAATAGGAATAGCAACCGATATCGTTAATATGGGTTTACCCGCATCATCCCATAACAGTATTTTAGTGCTCGAAATATGCCAGGTCCAGTCTTCGTGGCCAGCAAGCCGTACCTGCTGAAAGTAAGAGCAGCTTTCTTCATTGTTATTTCTCTCTAATAATTGCCGAATTTTCGGGGAATATTCCTTTGCATCATCGGCATTGAAAAAGCGGTTATGATATTCTTCGGTTCTGATGCCGGTGATTTCTTCTAAACTAACCCCTATTTGTTTTAAGCCATTCGGCGACATCCAAACCAGGGACCAATCAAGTAAACTATGAATAATGATAACGCCCGGTATATCGGACGCATAGGCTTTAACTTCTTCTATTTTTGCTTCAATCTTTCTCTGTAAATCACTGGTACTATTATCAGCCATGCCTGAAACTGTCTTAGAATTAAGTTTGAGTTGAAATATATAGATTAGGGCAAGTACGTAAAAACAGGTTTTCAGGCGCTGTCTTTCCCGTTATTATCGGAGAATAAATAATTCGGCTGGTAAATTTATTGTTACTTTCCTGAGCTAATTAACATAAACAGAATTTTTTTTATAATACAGATTAATTGGATTGTGGTACCTGGCTATTCAAACCCAAAGTAGATCGTACCCCACTTGTCAGGCCATCTATCCAAAAGGTAAAGAAAGACCGGTTCATTCTTCTGTTACTGTTTATTTTTCCCTCCTTAAATTTGCCTTCTAAGGTATTATTGTTAGAATTTAAAACTATCTTATTAGCAAAAACAGTTAATACTTTTTTGAAGACAGTTTGCTTTTTCTCTTTTCCTCGCTCTTTACTTGCTTCTTCGTTGCCTGACTTATCCTTGGAAAGCAGATCTACTTTAAAGTCATCATAGTATAAGTGCATAGTACCTGTAACGGCAGTTCGGGTAAGGGTCATCCGGAAGTCTCCTTTCTGAAGTGTTCCGCTTTTAACCCGGACATAATAAGCTGGTTCTATAATGGGATTTATAATCTTAGGGTTAGCTTTACCTATGGACCCGGATATAATGTGTTGAGCTTGGGGATCTAATAAATTTACGCGCGTAACGGCCTTAACATGTGCCTCGCCCATTACAACTACTTCGCCACGTAAAACTGCCGGATTTTTAGCCGACATATATTTTTTATCGTTGGTAAAGTTAGTGATAGATACATTAATTTTCTCAAGCGTTAAATACCCAGTTCGGGTGGCTCGGGGGGCTAATTCATCGTAACGGATAAACAAATTGTGGATGTTGCATTGCTTAAGGTTAAAGTTTACTTTGACCTGTTGTACCATATCGTGCAGCAACGGTTTTTTCTGCTTTTGTTTGAAATTTTTAGTATCCATAAAGGCCTGCACGCGGGGATTATACACCTGAAAACTATTAATGTTTAGGCTGGATAAACGAGCAAAATTAGGAAAATCGGCGCCGGAAAATTTTACTAAAGGTATCCAAATGCGAAGTTGGGGAACTGCGTTACCTACTCGTTTAGCTAAAGCCGCCGGAGTATATAAGGGTACTACCCGTACCTGTCGAAGCTCAATCTTTTTATCTGCTGTATTTAGCCATACTTTTTTAGTTTTTAGCCGGTAGTAAGCATCTGGCAGCAGTATATTGCTCTGGTTGGCATAAGCCTCTATATGTTTGGCATAATATTGTCGTTCCGGATCATTATAGGCAATGCTATCAAAACGGATATCGTTAACGGTAAGGGAAAAACTATCTAACTCTACCGTATGCCATTTGTCTTGGAATTTCTTATAGCTAAAAGTAGCTTCTCTAATTTTAAAAGCTCCCAGTTTAAAGTTTTTAAGCGGACCGCTTAGTTTCTGGTGTAATGGCTGCGACGTCGTATCCTTAGCCATTTGCATGGCATGTATAATTGGTTTGTTTAAACTAATCTGGGTTAGTTCCAGCGGCTTATTAAATAATAGGTTCAGGTAACTTAAACCCCTGAAATCAATAGCTTCAGCTTTTAGCTGTACCAGCAAAGGTGGTAAGTTTGGATAGTTTTGCTTTTTTCTGTTTTGCCACAAGTTGGGGTTGGGGGTTAGGGTTATACCTTTTAAAGTAAGCGTGCCACTTAACAAGGAAGTTTGTAGTTGAGCGACCTTAAAGCTATACAGGCCCTGAGATTTTTCCTGTACTGTTTTTTCCAGTTTCTTTTGGAGCCAGGGTTCTAATACAAACGCCCGAACCAACATGATAAGCAAGACTAATCCGAATAGAGCTATTGAGAAATAAACTAAACCTTTATTCTTTTTATAATCAAAAATAAGTTTGCCCGGCATGCCTGTTTTTATGAATACTGCATTTGTACGCAAAAACAAAATTTATATCTAAATTGGAATAATAGAAAAAAGCCTTGATTTGGTAAACTAATGCGAGGCACGCCAGTTGTTTTTAAAGGGAAGAGAAAAATATTTTGTGCTTTTACCGGTTTCCAATATATTGAAATGCTGTTTCGGATAAGTTTAAAAGCTAAACCAAAAACAACTAAAACATACCACCACAAAATGAAAAAACTGTTATTGTTTTCCATAATAAGCTTTTTAACCATTTCCATGGTTTATAGTCAGCAAAATGCTCGTGAAATACCGCTTTACGAAGGGAAAATTCCCAATGAGGTTCCTGGGCCTGATGAAGAAAAAGGAGAAATGTCCGGGGATATTTATGTGGTAAGGAAAGTAAGGAAGCCGACCCTGACCGTCTATTTACCAGCTAAAGAGAAAGCTAATGGCACCGCTGTTGTTATTTTACCGGGTGGCGGATATGGCATTGTTGCCTCTCGGCACGAAGGGGTAGATGTAGCTAAAAAGTTTAATGAGCAGGGAATTGCTGCGTTTGTGGTAAAATACCGGTTGCCCGATGCAAAAGTTACTTCTAATCCTGAGATTACGCCATTGCAAGATGCCCAGCAAGCTTTAACTATAGTGCGAAAAAGGGCTAAAGAATGGGATATTAATCCGGCCCGGGTTGGTATAATGGGCTTTTCAGCCGGGGGGCATTTAGCCTCTACTGTTGGAACTCATTTTAACAATGTGGTGGCCCCAGCTGCCGGCAAGGTTAGTGTTCGGCCAGATTTTATGTTATTAATTTATCCAGTTATCAGCGGCGATCCGGCTATTGCCCATCAGGGATCTTTTAATAATTTATTGGGTAAAGGAGCTTCTGTTGAAAAGATTAAAGAATATTCTAACGAGCAACAGGTTACAGCCCAGACGCCACCTACGTTTTTATTGCATGCTTCCGATGATAATGTAGTGAAATCTGCCAACAGCATTGTGTTTTACCAGGCACTTATGCAGAATAAAGTTCCGGCTGAATTACACATTTACCAGAACGGGGGCCATGGGTTTGGCCTTAATAACAAAACAACCCAAGACTATTGGTTTGACCGTTGTACAAATTGGTTAAGCAGTAACGGGTTGTTAAAAGCAAATTAATAAAAAAGGCCAGCAATTAGCTGGCCTTTTTTATTAAATCACTGCAAAAGGTAGCCGTTTTGTGATTCTTTAGTACCTTTTCTATGGTCAACCTTCCGGTGGCTGTTCCGGCTTTCTTTCAGATAAACTTCTGATTTTTCAGATTGGTCTGGAGTTATAATATTTTTGAGTTCGGTTTGCCTCCTTTCCCGAATAGCTTTTATCTCCTGACGTTGTTCCGGAGTATGCTTGGTTTCTTTAGGGTATTTTTTCTTAAGACCTGCATGTCCTCGGCATGTTTTAAATTCATGTCTGCAAACGGCTTTTAAAAGATAAAGCCCGACATTTAATAAATAATGATCTTTTTCTTTCTGGTTAAAAAAGCAGCGCTTTAAAAGTTTTAAGATAAATTATCGTTACTTGTTTATGTGTAGGTATCCTGCTATTTTTCCATTTAAATAAAATTTTATTACTCGTTCCTATTGCCATTATAACATGAAAAAAATAATACTGCTTCTTTTGTTTATGCTCCCCCTTGCTGTATCTGCTCAGGAATTATTGGGTAAAAAGAAAAAGTACATAGATTCGGTAAAATCGAACTCGGATATTATTATAGATACCCCGGAAATGACCATCTGGAACAATAGAACGTTGGATGGGGCTAAATACCTGATATGTTATTTCCAGGATGAAAAATGTTATAAATCCGTTAGCATTTTCCCTGCCGATAAATTAGCGCATTGGGAAAAAATATTAGACAATAATTGCATGCGGGTAAAGGGGCAGGATAAGCTTTGGATAGACCAAAAACGCAAAATGATGTTTAAAATATTGCCCGGCGAGAACGGTACATTTGGCTTGGAAAGCACCAAGTCGAACGAATAAAATTAGCTTGCGTAGTTAGCCAAAATATAAGAAACGCTATTTATCTATTTATTGGCTAAATACGTAAGTTAATTCTATTAACCGAATTGAAATGTACGTGCTTCTGAAAAAACTTTCCTTACTATTCTTTTTTATAAATATTGTAATTTGTGGGTTTGCTCAATCCGCTTCTCAGCCCGCCGAGCCTACCGGAGAAATTAGCTACACCCTGTTTTTGGTGGGCGATACCGGTGAGCCGCAAGCCGGAATAAACCAATCGTTAAAAGCACTCCAGTCCCAGCTAAATAAAGCTAGCCAGGCCAGCCAGTTAATTTTATTAGGAAACCCATTTTACCCAAAGGTCTTACCTAAGAAAGATGACTTGGAACGAACAAATGGAGAGAACAAATTAAAACCTCAGCTTGATCTGATAAAAAACTTTGCCGGTAAAACTATATTAATTCCGGGTGACTACGGAAAGAAAAATAAAGATGAACGGCTCCACCGCCGGCAGGAAAATTTTATTGCTGATTACCTGGAAAACGATAAGCTGGTTCAGCCGGATCATAGCTGCCCGGGGCCGGTAGAAATGCATATCAATGATGATATTCTATTATTGATATTAGATACGAAATACCTTTTACCTAATAATCAGCCACCCGCCGAAGGCAGTGGTTGCGAAATAACCAGACCCTCTCAGGTGCTGGCCCAGATAGATGATATTCTACGGGCTTATCCGGAAAAGCACGTTGTACTGGCTACTCATATTTCTCCGGATATGAATGGGTTGGAGTACCGTTACCTGCAACGTTCGCTGGCTATGTACCTGGCATCCCATCCGGGCTTGGTAATGGTTCAAAGCAACGGCGCCGCACTTAGCCATAGCTTTGCCGATAGCCTTCATTACGTTTCGGCGGGAACAATGGCCTCCCGGGCTAAGTTTGCCGCCAATGTAAAAACATTGTTTACTAATCCTGCTTCAGGCTTTGCTAAAATTAATTTTTATAGCAGCGGCGAGGCTTGGTTAGAGTTCTGGACGGCTACTAACTCCAATGATGCTCCGGCTTATCGGGCTTTGTTGATGAAAAAGCCGACGCAGGCTATGTTGGTAGCCAGTTTAGCAAACCAACACTTTGATTTTTCTGATAGTGTAGTAACTACCAGTGCTAGTTTGGATTACCAGGCTGGTAAATTCAGGCGTTGGTTATTAGGAGATAATTACCGGGACGAGTGGAGCGAAAAAATTACGGTGCCTGTTTTTGATATAGGCAAAATGCACGGAGGGTTAAAGGTTGTTCAAATGGGCGGCGGTTTTCAGACGCGTTCGTTGCGGTTGGCCGATGCCAACGGAAAAGAATATGTATTACGTTCTGTAGAAAAATACCCGGCAGCGGCTTTGCCCCGGCCATTACGTGAAACCGTTGCCGCCGATGTAGTAAAAGATCAGATATCGGCTTCCCATCCGTATGGTCCGCTGGTAATTCCTACTTTATCGGCAGCGGCCAATGTTTACCATACAAATCCTAAATATTTTTATATTCCGGATGACCCCCGGTTTGGGAAGTACCGGGTTGGCTTTGCTAATACCCTAGGTTTGTTTGAAGAACGCGCCGATGATGATCAATCGGATGCCCCCAATTTCGGAAACTCTAAAAAAGTAGTTAGTACTTCTAAAGTTATCGAGAATAAAGAAGAAGACAATGATAATGAAATAGATCAGAAAGCGGTATTGCGGGCTCGGTTATTTGATTTCCTGATTGGCGACTGGGACCGGCACGAAGACCAGTGGCGGTGGGCCAGCTTTGAAAAGAAAGGAACGAAAGGGAAAATTTACCGACCTATTCCGCGCGACCGCGATATGGTATTTTTTGTGAACGAGGGCGTAATTCCAAATATTGGTAGCCGCAAATGGCTTTTACCTAAAGTACAGGGCTACGACCACGATTACCGGGATATTGCCGGTTTTAATTTTAACCCTCGGTATTTTGATAGACTGTTTCTGACCAGCTTAACTCTAGAAGATTGGGTGGCCACAGCCAATGAAATAAAAAATGCTATATCTGATTCCGCCATTGAAGCAGCCGTAAAACAGTTGCCTGAACCAATATTTAAAATGTCCGGGGCTGAAATTATTTCTAAGCTGAAAGCACACCGCAATAGTTTGCCCAAAGATGCCGCTGATTATTATAAATTTTTAGCGAAAGAAGTAAACGTGGTAGGAAGTGATAAAAATGAGCTTTTTGAGGTGCAACGGGGGGAAGGACTTACTAAAGTAACGGTACGAAAAATAGCTAAAAGCGGGCATTTAGAGCAGGTTTTATTTGAGCGGACTTTTAACATTAACGAAACCGAAGAAATTCGCTTGTATGGCCTGGATGGTAAAGACGAGTTTAAAATAACCGGCAAGGCAAGCAAGGGAATCCGGGTTAGAGTAATTGGTGGTGACGATGCCGATAAAATTGTTGACGATTCTAACGTAAAAGGAATTGGTAAGAAAACAGCTGTATATGATACAAAATCAGGTAACGACCTTCAGTTAGGTAAAGAAGCTAAAGACTTTACTTCTTCTGATCCTAAGGTAAACGAGTACGATCCTAAGTATTTTAAATACAATTATAAAGGTCCGTTGCTGGCCGTCGGATATAACCGGGATGATGGCATTTTAGTTGGAGCGGGAACGCTGATCCGCACCCAAGGCTTTCAAAAAGAACCATTTGCGATTTCGCATCGGGTCCTGACCCGGTACGCCCTGCTTACTAATTCGTTTCGGGTAGATTATCAGGGCTATTTTACTAAAGTATTATTCCGGAAGATTGATATGCAATTAAATGCAGATATCCGGACACCTAACTATGCCGAAAACTTTTTTGGATTAGGTAACGAAACAACTTTTAATAAAGATGTACCTTTTAATTTTTATCGGTACCGATCTAAGCAGTACTACTTTAGTGCACTGTTCGGAACAAAATTAGGTAAGCACCATACCCTTCTATTGGGGCCCACTTACCAAAGTATAGATTTAAATACGGGAAATGATAATTATGCCGCTGTTTTTGGTATCATAAACAATGAGGGGAGCGACTTCTACCAAAGAAAGAACTTTGGTGGCTTTGATTTTCGCTATACTTTTGATGCCCGGGATAATGCCGCAATACCTACAGCCGGTAATTTATTGCGGGTAGGGGCAGGAGTATATGTTGGTTTGAATGAAGATGCTGCTAATTATCAGAATATATTTGGTGAGTGGAGCTTTTACAAAACTTTCCGAATACCGCTAAAATTAACTTTTGCTAACAGGGTAGGAGCTGCTCATAATTTTGGTGATTATGAGTTTTACCAGGCCAATACGTTAGATGGTAATTACAACCTGCGGGGGTACCGGCGCAACCGATTTGCCGGTGGTACCAGTTTTTATAATAACACAGATCTCCGGTTACGATTATTCAGCTTTAAAACTTACTTATTCCCGGGGTCCTTAGGTATAATTGGATTTCATGATATAGGAAGAGTATGGGAGGAAGGTGAAAAATCAAAAACGTGGCATACCGGTTACGGCGGGGGCATATGGATTTCACCGGTAAATATGTTTGTGCTTTCCGCTGAATATGCCATTTCTAAAGAAACCAAAATGCCTCTTTTGCGCGCCACCTTCTTATTCTGATTTTTATAATGCCGCAGCAAAATACATCTAAGGTTACCTTACATATATTTTTGGTGCGGCATTATAAGCCAGCTATTTCCCGCTCGGGCTGGTTTAATCATAAGCAGGCGACCCAGTTTGTGTCGAAATACGATGCAGCTGGGATTGAAGCTATTTTGAATAAACCAAAAGTGTTGCTTTTTGAACAGATAAAGCGGGTACATTGCAGTGCACTACCAAGGGCCAAACAAACGGCCTTAGCTTTATTTGGTCCGGAAGTAGAGTTAGTAGAAGATAAGATTTTTAATGAATGTGAGCGTAAAATTTTAGCCTTACCACTCTTTCGTTTTCCTATTAGTGTTTGGTTGGCCGGGGCACGCCTGCTATGGCTCATGGGCCTTAATAACAAAGAGATTGAAAGTTATAATAAAGCCCGCCAGCGGGCAAAGGAAGCGGCTGAAATCTTAGCCCATTATGCCGAAGAGGAAATACGGACGGTTTTAGTAGCTCATGGCATGCTGAACATATTTATCAGGAGGTCTTTGGTAAAAATGGGCTGGAAAGTTATAAGAAAAGGCGGCAATGGATATTTAGCTGTTACAGAATTAGTAAAAAATGCACGTTATTCCGCATTGTAATCAGATTTACAACGGGATTAAATTTATTTATAATACCCGTCGGAATGTGCCAGCCGTAATATTTTATCAAGTTAAATAAAAGAGGTAAATCTATTTCTGATTCAAAGAAGAAAGTTTAATTACAGGTATAAGCAAATTTCCAGATTGGCTGATTACCCTCGTAAACATTCCGGATAAGCCCTTTTTCATCTAAAGTATAAGTGAAAAGCCTTATTAAATTGCTTGTGCCAGAACAATTGCTATCTGCTTTAGTTAGCAGATTTGTACTTAGATAAAAAGGTAACTTAACAAAGTTATCCGGTAAATCTATAAAATATAAATCACTAACAGCATTAAGATTGTTTTTCTTTTTTAAATTATAGCTATAAGTATAGTTACATAAAACCTGTGATCCGATACGGGAAGTCAGGGTGGTTAAATTGCCGGAAGTCCAGGTAATATCGTAACTATAAATTGTGCCGGATGTGTTAAAGGTACTTTCTTCCTGAATAGATGTAAGCTGTTTATCTGTATACTTATACTGTACCTTTCCTTTATATACCCAGTCCGGGCCTTCCTTGAAATAAGTAATCTGTTTTGCTACTTTTCCTGAATTGTTATAGGTGTATGTAAAGCGGGTGTAGGGATTTTCCAGAGGTCTTTCTTGCTGTATCATTTGCCCTGATGCATTATAATGCATCAGGGCACCTGTTGATGTACCGTTACCTATAGCTACCATATTAGCCCCATCGTAGGTAAGGATGTAGTTTAACCCTCCGGTATTTATTTCTGTTAATAAGCATGAGGGAGTTTCGTCCTTTGTCTTTTTACAACTAACAAATACCAAGAGCATAAATAAGATTAAACAAAAAGCATGCTTAATTCTTTAATATTAGTTACTTCTAATATATATAAGAATCGGCAGGCAAAAAAAAATTTGTAACCTTATTTTAAGGAAGAAGCTGATTTAGTTAAGCTAATAAATCAATAAAAAAAGAGTAGCTAAAAAAAATAATAGATAGTAAAGTACCTGATCAACTTCTTGCTGTTATAGGTAAAAAAAGATTTCAAATTTAGTGACACTAAAGAGGCTGGGGCCAAAGTAAGCATGATTTGTAGGAATAAGTACTTTTCTTTTTCTTTTAAAATTATACAAGGTTACTAGTAGAGAATTGAAGGGTATCTAACAAAAAAGCCTAAGTGATTAGAATTAAGTATTTAATAATCTAATTCTTAACCTCTACTTTTTCTGCTCGTAAACGTAATTACTTCCGCTTTTAGTTGAACATTTAAAACAGAAGATCATGAAGGGAAATCATAAAGGAAACAGTGGCAATGGCGATCATCGCTCGCCTGATAATATACATAGCAAGCATAATATGGATGAAGCCGTGCAGCATCCAAGCGGCGACGATAACGGTACTACTGCCCAATTTAAGAGCGGCGAACGGCATAAAGTTACCGACTCAGGTGACAATAAGCTAGGTCGTCAGGGAGGTGGTCCCGGAGAACATCAAAGCAAAGCCGGGGAACAAGGTTATAAATCAGAAAATAATTTTAATACCAATAAAGAAGGCTCGGCTACCAAGTCTGGTGAAGTGCGCGGTGCCGGTACTTTAAAAGATGGTTCGAGTAGCGATCAGGATTGGAAATACGGGTATAATAACTCTGATTATTCTGATGATATTAAGCAAACCCGATGGAACCGGCAGGATTCCGGGCCAGGGGCTGTTACCGGAAGTGCTAACCGGAAAGGTGGAGATGCAGATGGCCGGGGAGGCGGAAAAAGCAGTGGCCACGAGGGGATGAATAACCCTGATAACCCGGTAAAAGTGAATAAACGAAACGATTAATTTAAGATGAGAAAGCCTGCTTGAGAGAGAAGCAGGCTTCTCTATTTATAAAGTTACCTTTTCTGTTTTACCTAAAACAGGTATTAATTTGGAAAGGCTTTAGAATCAATTCCCGGGAAAATTTTAAGGGCATTTTTATGATACACCTTCTTTAATACGTCATCAGGTAAACCCATACCGTACATTTTCCAAAAGGCATGGCGCTTCCGGTAGTAATCAAAGTATTCATCCTGAGTTTCTAAAACCCGGAAAAAAGTATAGTATTCTGTGGGTTCCCAAATGTCCTTTCCAAACAAAATACGGTCCTGATATTTTACGAAAAAGTCGCGGGCAAAACGCGGTTGCCGGCCCAGTTCCGCTAATACAGCTCCAATTTCGGTGTACATGTTTGGCATTTCGTCCATCAATTTACCAAGGCGGGCCAAGTCGCCATCCAGCCTAAATGAGCATTTATAAAAATAGTTTTAGGATGCTTTTTAAACATACGGTGCTGTTCGGCCATAATTATTTCCCAGGAAGGATATTTACTGGCAGGGCGGGCCCGGTTAGGGAATTGTTTTAGCTCCAGCCAACGCTCGTTGTGTTTATCATGCGGATCAAAAAATTGTTTAGGTTCACCTGTATGAATAAGTACCGGTATTTTTAACTCCGCACACTTGGCCCAGATTGGATCCAGCCGCGGGTCGTCGGTTTGAATACGCTTGCCGTTTTTATCTGTAACGGTCAGCCCCAGATTCTTGAAAATTTTAAGTCCCTGCGCCCCATTCCTAACATCTTGCTCTAGTTGGGCAGCTGCTTTTCTGCCAAAATCCGGATCATCAACATTATTAAAATTTATGTTAGCAAAAACCAAAAAACGGGTTGGGTAGTTGCCTTTCATATTGGCTACGCCACTTTTTAGTTCGCTCCCGCTGCCGCCACTCAGGTTAACCATGGTTTGCAGGTTAAGCGCATCCATGTCTTTTACCAGTCTGGCTAAATCAGCTTTACTCATATTAGCGTTTTGGTGGCTATGTATATCTATAAAGGGATATTTTGCCCGTTTGGTAGGGTGATCCGGTACTTTTAAACCAGATATAGGTTCGTATTCTTCAAAAGTTATATCCTGAGCCTGCAGAGTAAGTGTAAGACCAAAGCTTAGCGTGCAGCAAAAGAATAGGGACGCTACTATCTTAGATTTCATAGGAAAGACAAAGTATGAGCATAAACCAAATTTAACATTTCTTTAGTGGTTGTCAACTTAAATAGTTGGTTTATAACTTCTTTAGTAGTAAAGTAATCATTTCGGAGAGGTAGGCGCCGTTATAAGGTCCAAAAAAGTTCATGTCCCGGGTTTCATACTTTCTTAGGTCGTAATATTTATCGGGTGTTATGTACCCAATATAGCCGCCATTAAAGCTGGTTATTAGTAATTTGTCATTGCCTGTTCCAAGTTGTTTTTCAATATCCGGTACTAATTCCCCCGAAAAATCGCAAGGCGTTCCAATCCAGAGCATATTGCCCAGGCGCATTCCGGTTAAAGTTGCCGGGTATTTGCCAAAGGCCAGGTGAAATAAAGCTGGGTGGAACCGCCAGTTTTTAGCGAAGCGCCAATGCGGGCTGCGCAGGTACAAAGGCACAGAAACTGCCCTAAGTTTGAACTGAAAGGCTAAAGGGATATCCTCGAAATCAGTTCTGATAATGCTGGCCAAGCCTTCGGCCATGTTATTGGCTTTCTCGTAACCGGTTCCCGGTGCCGCCGGACTATGACTGGCTACCGCACCGGCTCCAAATGCGGCAAAATTAATACCGGGTTGTTTTTCCAGTAGTCTCACAAACGCACCGGGGTAATCACCCGTAATGGCTACCTCAGCAGCGGGCAAACAGGTAGCATGGGCAGCGTAGGTACATAGTAAAGCCGTTTCGCCATTTGTTTTTCTGATTTTGAGCAAGCGTAGAAAAGTATCTCGTCCGCCTTTTTCGCCTACCAACCGGTTATTGACAAGTTTATCAGCATTTAAAGCAGAAAAGCCAATCTGGGCTGGAGCTGCGCTTTGTTCAGCATGTTGCACCGCCTCTGTAATAGATTGAGAAAGATGTTGAACAATAATTTTGCTGTATTTACCTGCCATTAAATAACCTGCCGGTTTGCGGGCCCAGCCGCCCATGCTGCTGTGCGAATGGGTGGCGGTTAAATATATCTGGTTTTTGCTATAACCAAGGGTAGCCAGTTGTTTTTGTAAAGCTTTGGTTACGGCCATGGGTACAATGAGTAAGTCCATGGTTACAAAGGCAACCTTTTGGTGGTGGTTTTTAAATACAAAGGCACGTACATAAATAGAGTCATGAATGCCTTCTAACCGTTTGCCCATACGCTTGCCATAACCTGCCATGGGTGCCTGTGTAGTTGGGGTAATATTAACTTTAGCCCAGCCCGCCTTTATGGTATCGGGGACTATAGGTAGAATAGGTAAATTCTGAATGGCAGCCGTAGTTTTACGGTAATATTTTTTCTGCTGATAAGGAGTACGGTTTACGGGTAAACAAGCTGGCAGCCCCACTAGCCAAATGAAAAGAAGAATCCAAAAATGCTGCTTTTGTATTTTATTTGATTGCACGGTTTCCTTAAACTAATTTTGCAACGTAAAATTGCAGATTAAAAGTACAAAGGATGCTCCGCAAAGCAATAGAGTTTGGATTATACCCTTGGTTTCCGGCCCATGGTTATTCATATATTCATCCAGCCAATCGGCAGGATTTTGAAGCCATACAGCCGCACGACAAGGTTTTTGAGAAGATAGATGAGAATGACAAGTGGATTCTGTTGCAATACGGCCATAAACAATTTAAAGTAGAACCTGATTTGTACCGCTCAGTAAGCAAATTGCCTTTTAGCTTTGGCGATTTAGTAGAAGAAGTTAACCGGACGCCGGGCCAGTTTCGGGTACGCGGCGAAATATTTAATATTTACTGGAATTACCCCGAGGACCGGGCTTACTACCAGGTTCGGGAAGGAAAAAAAGAGATCGAGCGCCATTATACCGCGGAAGAACTTAGACCTGTTTAGTTAGGTAGCAGACATAAGAAGCTATGAACGACAGGGAATGCAGGAAATACCGTAAGTGTTTCCCTGCATAACCTGGTGGTCAGCTTATTTTAAATATGGCTTTACTACTTTTGCCCAAATATCATAACCTGGTTTCGTCATATGCAGGCTGTCGGCCCGGAACAAGATTGGATTTGGTTTGCCATTGGATAACATCATGGGCGTATAAACATCAATAAAGCTGGTATTTTTTTCAGAGGCCAGAAACGCTCCAATCTGTTCATTCGCCGCTTTTATTTGCGGTGCAAATTTCATCCGGGATGGGCTGGGCTTTATAGAAATAAACGTTACTTTGGCTTTAGGTGTGCCTTGGCGAATTTTAGTGAATAAATCTTTAAAGTCATTAACTACCTGTTCTGCTGATTTTCCGGAAGCTAAATCATTATCGCCTACATAGATTATTACTTGTTTTGGTTTATAGGGAGTAATAATCCGGTCGGCAAAATGAGTCACTTCAAAAGTTTGAGAGCCTCCAAAGCCGCGGTTAATTATATTTTTACCTGAGAAATATTCGTTTAAGTTTTCCCATAACCGAATAGAAGAGCTGCCGGTAAAAACAATACTACCTTTTTTAGGAGGATTACTTTTATCTGCCTCCTCAAATGCCTTCATTTCGGGCTCCCACCTTTCAAATTTTTGGGCATGGGTTTTAAGGCTAAATATAAGGCAAACCAATACGCAAATTAAAAACAGTTGCTTCATGTAATAAAAGATTAATTCAGAAAGGAAGGTACAGAAAGTTATGCAAAAGCCTTATATATTTTTGCCATAAATTCCGGGCAGAATGGCCTCCAATAAAAAAGCACAAGTTTTTGTCTTGTGCTTTTTTATTAAGGAAAAAGTCAAAATGATCTAACAGGTATAACTACCAGCGCCATCTACTAGCTGATAGTTGTTTATTTCGGTAATAATATCATATTCCCGGATATATTCTTCGGTCATAAAGGTGTTAAACTTCTGCACAGAATCCTTTCGGACTAAACTAATGGTGCACCCTCCAAAACCACCGCCCATCATACGGCTACCGGCACAATAAGGCAATTGTAAAGCGGTATCTACTAAGAAATCCAATTCCGGGCAACTTACTTCATAGTCATCGCGCAACGATACATGGGAAGCAGTTAATAACTTACCTAATTCTTCAAAATTCATTTGCCGTAAGGCCTCGGCGGCATCCAAAACCCGTTGGTTTTCCAGGATTAGGTGGCGAATACGTTTTTGCTGTACCGGATCCGTCACCAGCTCCAGATCGGCAGCGGTAATGTCCCGGAAGCCTTGTACGTTGGGGTTCTTGCTTTTTATTTCCTCTAATGCGTTAGCAGTTTCCTGTACCCGCTCCGAATATTTACTGCCAGCCAACTCCCGTTTAACTTTTGAATCTGTTAGTATCCAGGCCCAATCTTTCATGTCAGCCTCTACATACTCAGAAGATAATTGGTTAAAATCCAAAATCATTAATTTGCCTTCCCGGGAAAATTGCGAAGCGTATTGGTCGAGCAGGCCACTGTTAACTTTCAGATATTCATGTTCTACGCGCTGACATAGCTTTACCAATGCCAAGTCATCTATGTCAGCAGTATAGGCAGCCCGTAAAGCATTCATCAGCGCTACTTCCATGGCCGCCGAAGACGACACTCCGGAACCAATAGGTACATTTCCCCAAATCACGGCGTCAAAACCTTTATCCAACTTAAACTGATTACCAAAAATAGTTATGCTGCCGTAGGTGTATTTTTGCCAGCTGTGGCTAGGCACATAGGCTTCTCCAATGGTGTATTCCATCTTATCATGGTAGTTCTGGCTTATAATGGAAATAAGCTGATCGGGCCGCGGCCGCAGGCAAACAATTACCCACCTGTTAATAGCTGATGGCATTGAAAGGCCTAGATTATAATCGGTATGTTCGCCGATTATATTAATCCGGCCAGGAGCATAAGCCACCAGGGTTGGGGTAGCACTAAATTTTTCCTGAAAATAATTACTGGTACTTTCAATATATTTTTTCAGATCAGTTATCATACTGCAATATCTTTAGAATACAAAATACAAACTGTTGCCCTTACTAGACGCAAGCAAATATATTTGGTTTTAATAGAATATAAGTTCTCGCTTATTGTAAACCCGTCAACTAAAAACCAATAAAGCTTTTCATGTCTGATTTTTAAGGGTGAAAGTGGAGGAGGAAATATTTTTTAAGCAGATTTCCTCGGCAAAAGGATTATGAAAACCAAAATGAGGTAAATATATAGGTAGGTTTTTATTAATTTGAAAAACAGTAGTGGTGCAGCTTTATAAGCACGGGCCGTAATAGAGTCCGGGCAAAAGATAAAGCTTATTTAAGGTTTTATTCTTGAATGAAAGAAGAGGTTATACCAGCCCTATAACCACCGCTATATTATTATAGTCAACTTAATTTATAATTACTTTTCGGAGTTCACTATAATCATCCGCCTGAAGTTTTACGTAGTACAAACCGTTTGCATACCTGGTTAAATCAATAGTTTTTGTAAATTGTTCATCTACATCATTTAACGTTTCACGGTAAACAACATTGCCAATTACATTCATTATACGTATTTCTGTTTTGCGGCCTTTAAAACCTGATAACGCTAAATGAATGATGCCATTACTGGGATTGGGATATACTAAAATATCCGGATTTGAAAGGCGGGTAGTACTTGGGGCAACTTGTTGCTTTTCTTTAGCCAGCTCAACGGGATAACTTGATTGTGACCATCCAATTGTGCATAGTAAGAGTATGTTTAATATAAGTATAAGTTTCTTCATATAAAGTATTTAATACCAATCTATTAATTTAGTAAAAGGTATAACGGTGTATTATTTATTAAAGTTTTGGATTATATTATTTTAGATTGCTGATTTTAGTATAATGGGTAAATAAGTTATTGGACATTTTTTATATTTGTATTGAACTATCAAAAATTCTGGAAATATAACAATCATTGGTGGTGGTTTAGCGGGTCTGATAAGTGCTATCCGTCTGGCCCAGCTTGGCCTGGAGGTGGTGCTTTTTGAGAAGAAATCTTTTCCTTTTCATAAAGTATGTGGAGAATACATTTCCAATGAAGTGCTTCCTTTTTTAGAAAGTCTTGGCATTGATATAGCAGAATTGCAACCGGCCCGCATTAACCAGTTTTTGCTTACCTCTCCTACTGGTAACGCCTTATCAGCACCATTAGATTTAGGTGGTTTTGGCATTAGCCGCTACACCCTGGATAACTACCTAGCCAATAAAGCCAAAAAGGCAGGTGTAAAAATTTATGAACAAACGGCTGTTCAGCACTTGCAGTTTAATCAAGATAAATTCCTGCTTCAGTTAAGCAACGGTCAGCATTATGAAACGGATTTAGTAATAGGTTCTTATGGTAAACGGACTAACCTGGACCGGCAGTTAAACCGACGTTTTTTTACCAAAAGCTCCCCTTATGTAGGGGTTAAGTATCACATAAAATATAATTTCCCCAAAGACCTGATTGCTTTGCATAATTTCAAAGATGGTTATGCAGGTATTTCGGCAATAGAAGAAGATAAATATTGTTTTTGTTACCTCACTACCCGGGCAAATCTAAAAGCTGCCGGATCTATTAAAAATATGGAGACGCAAATACTAGCCCAGAATCCGTACCTGAAGGCTATTTTTAAAGAAGCCCAGTTTCTGTACTTGCAGCCAGAGGTTATAAACGAGATTTCTTTTGCGCCAAAATCTTGCGTAGAGAATCATGTTTTATTATGTGGGGATGCAGCCGGATTAATTACTCCATTATGTGGAAATGGCATGGCCATGGCCATGCACTCAGGTAAAATCTTAACCGATCATTTAATAAAGTTTGTGGCCGGAGAATATTCCCGAAGCCAATTAGAACTAGCTTATACTAAAAGTTGGGAGCAAAGCTTTGCTACCCGTTTATGGGTAGGGCGTATGGTACAAAGCATGTTTGGCCGCCCCATGTTAACCGAACTATTGGTAAGTACGTTTAAGCATTTACCGGCGGGTGTCCGGCTTCTGATGCAACAAACTCATGGTAGGCCTTTTTAGTATTCTTGATTATATATTTTAAACCTGCGCCAGTATTAGCCACTTAAAATTTTATTAAAACAATTTGAGCTTAATTTGTTTATAATAGCACAATGAAGAGTTATATCTGCGCAATTGGAACTGCAAACCCATCTGTGCTAATACCGCAAATGCAGGTAGCGCAGTTTATGGCTAATGCCCTGAATTTTGACTCTGCCGAAACCCGGAAGCTAATGGCGCTTTATCGGGCATCTGGTATTGAACAGCGTTTTTCGGTTTTGGATGACTTCAACAACCAAAACGGGGATTATACTTTCTTCCCTAATACGCCGGACCTGGAGCCTTTCCCCACGGTAAAGCGGCGGATGGATGCTTACAAGCAACATGCTTTACAACTGTCGGTAGCGGCTATTAATGATTGCTTAGTGCATATCCCGGAAGTTACCCTGAGCTCCATTACGCACTTAATAACCGTTAGCTGCACCGGAATGTATGCTCCTGGTTTGGATATTGAGATTTTAGAAGAGCTTCACCTGCCCACCACCATTCAGCGCACAGCCATTAATTTTATGGGCTGTTATGCTGCTTTTAATGGTTTAAAAGTGGCTGATGCCTTTTGTAAAGCTAATCCGCTGGCCCGGGTGCTGGTAGTTTGCACCGAAATATGTACCATTCATTTCCAGAAACACCGCGAAACTGATCATCTTATTTCTAATGCTTTATTTGGCGATGGCGCAGCGGCGGTTTTGGTGCAAGCCCGCCCAACTGAAAGTACTTGCCTGCGCATGGAATCTTTTCATTGCGATCTGGTACCAGCAGGCAAAAAGGAAATGGCCTGGCATATATCCGACTTTGGATTTGAGATGACCTTATCTTCTTACGTACCGGAAATGATCAAAAAAGGTATCCGGCAGCTGGCATCCAATTTACTGGCTAATCTGGATGTTAATTTTACGGAAATCAACTTGTTTGCCATTCATCCGGGAGGGCGGAAAATTTTGGAGTGTATTGAAATGGAGCTGGGAATTACGCGGCACGAAAACCGGTTTGCCTACGACATCTTGAAAAATTTCGGCAATATGTCGTCGGCTACGGTATTGTTTGTATTAAAAGCTTTAATAGAGTCGGTTGGACCGGAGCACGAAGGCGCGCCTGTTTTAAGTTTTGCTTTTGGTCCTGGACTCACGCTGGAATCTATGCTTTTAAAGGTACAGCATGTTTAAAAAGCGTTCTCAGGAGCTGGAGTTAATGGACGATCTTAATCTGTCCAATGAAGCTCTCCGTAAGAACTTGGACGAACTGGAAATAATTAATAAGTGGTTGGGCGGTAACCAGGTTGTAACCAATGGGCTGCATAAAGTGCTTAAAAAGTATTATTACAAAAATTTACCTGATACGACCTTAACTATTGCGGATATAGGTTGTGGTGGGGGCGATATTTTACGGGAAGTAGCTGTTTGGGCCAAAAGAAAAAGTATTCCGGTAAACCTAACTGGAGTAGATGCAAACTCCTTTATGGTTTCTTATGCTACCCAGAAGTGTAAGGAGTATGCTAATGTTCAGGTGGAGCAGCAAAATATTTACGCAGAGGAATTTAAACAACAGCAATTTGATGTAATAATCTGCAGTTTATTTTGCCACCACTTTACCGATGAGCAACTTGTTAAGCTGTTGCGGCAACTACATAAGCAGGCAAAATTAGCCGTTATCATTAACGATTTACACCGGCATCCCTTCGCTTATTATTCTATTAAATGGCTTACACAAGCTTTCTCAGGCTCTTATTTAGTTAAAAACGATGCTCCACTATCCGTATTACGCGCCTTCCGCCGTCCTGAATTAATAAAAATACTAGCTCAGGCAGGTATTCAATTTTACTCCTTGCAATGGCAATGGGCATTCCGGTGGCAAATAATTCTTTATAAAAGGTAAGTTTTAAACAAGTTTCTCCTTATTTTAGTCTTCTCACTAATGGCCACGGCGCTACCATCCATGACAAAGAAATCAGTTACTTTCTGGATATTACTCGTTGCTTCCCTTTTTATTGCCACTTTACTAATTTCCATTACGCTTAAAATAATGAAAGCAGCTTTTTATTTACTGCTTTTAACTGTAGTTACGCCCATCATATATTTCCTGCTGAAAAGCTTACTATCATCAGGAAAACAAAATTCTAATTCAGATAAACTGAAAAGCCGGGATTAACTTCAGGCAATTTTAAAAATATAAATACTGCGCTAACCGGAATGTATTGGCATGAGCTTCTACAATGTCGGTAATCTTTTTTGAATAGCCGCCTCCCATACTTACCACTACTGGTAGTTTGTTCTGGTGGCAGGTTTCCAGCACAAACCGATCGCGGGCTTTGCAACCAGCCATGCTTACTTTTAAACGCCCTAACTTATCAGTTGCCAGAATATCTACGCCAGATTGATAAAAAATAAATTCGGGTTGCACCTTATCCAGCAGCTCTGGTAAAGTTTCGTGTAAAAGAGTTAGGTACTTTTCATCTTCCGTGCCGTCGGGTAAGGGAATATCCAGGTCTGATTTTTCTTTATGAAAAGGATAATTGTGGCCGGAATGCATGCTAAACGTAAATACTTGAGGTTCATGCTGAAAAATCTGAGCGGTCCCATTGCCCTGGTGTACATCCAAATCAATAATCAGTATTTTATTAAAATTTTTGTGGTGGAGCAGATAATTTGCTGCTATTGCCTGATCGTTTAACAAACAAAAGCCTTCGCCGCGGTTGGTAAAAGCATGGTGGGTGCCGCCAGCTATATTCATGGCTATACCGTGTTCCAAAGCAAATAAGGCTGCCTGAACGGTGCCATTCATAATTATAATTTCCCGCTCTACTAACTCCGACGATAAAGGAAAACCTGTTTTCCTGATTTCAGAAGCCGTTAACTGTAATTGGCTTAGCCGGTTCCAGTAATCCTGGTCATGGGTAAGTAAAATTACCTCGTCCGTTAGCGGCTCGGGTTCAAAAAGATTGGCAGACATAATGGTGCCTTCGTAAAGTAACTGCTCGGGTATTAAATCATACTTCAGCATCGGGAACCGATGGCCTTCTGGCAAAGCATGCGCATATTTTTTTGTCCAGGCAATTTTAAGCATGGGCTTCTGGTCTAATATTTCCTATATAACCTTTACAAACCTTAAGTGTTAAAATTTTTATTGGATTACTATTTAATAAAATATATTTATAGGATTATAACTATATAAACACTTATTGGTAGCAGCTAGTAAAGGTAAATATGCACGTAAATCATAAAAGAAAGAATTAACCAAAGTAATATCTGGTTAAAAATTAAAATGAATTTGAAAAGCAAAATTTTTACTCTCCTCTGTGCTTGGGTGGTTTATAAATGGCTCCGGTTGCTAAATCTACAAACAAGGGTACCACACCTGTAATCAGGTCTAAAGCTACAAAACCCGGTCGCATATCTCTTTTTGGTTGGCCAGGATGAGGTTTACGTATTTGTTTTGTAGTGATAGGTCCGCCCAATATAGTGGCACAACCAGATAAACTAATGGATAAGATACAGGTATATACTAAAGCTTGTATACTCTTCATGCAATTGTTATTGGTGAAAAAGAAAGAATAAAATAGTTCTTCCCTAACGCCAGTAACCAAGCTTTAGTATTAGGATTATTTTGAGTTAAATTTCTTGTTATACTGGAGCTGTAATAAAAAAGCCCCAAATTACTGGGGCCTTTTTATTAAAATTTCTTTTTATCTATATGGTCGTTCCAGAGATCTTTAAAAGTTTTGGTAGGCGCTTGAAGCGGCTCCCGTTTTTTACTCCAGGTATTCTTCTGGATAAGCCGCAACCCGTAATTCTTTAAACCTGTTGGCACCATATTGGTTAACGATTTGTGGGTCATAGCAAATTCCCAGGCTTTGATGGCCATTTTTTCCTGCTTTTCAACGTGGCCTTCAGCTACGCTTTGTTGGCGGTTTAATAGCAAAAGGTTATGCAGGTTAATTTTAACCGGGCAAACTGAGGTGCAGGCGCCACATAGGGAGCTGGCAAAGCTTAAATGTTTGTGTTCGGCCATGCCGTTGTAGTGTGGCGATATTACCGAACCAATAGGACCACTGTAAGTAGTTTCGTAGGTATGGCCGCCAATATTTTTATAAACCGGGCATACATTCAAACAAGCTCCGCATCGGATACAATTTAAGGCTTCCCGCTTCTCTGGTAAAGCCAGCAAATCTGAGCGGCCATTGTCTAACAAAATAACAAACATTTCCTCCGGACCATCTTTTTCCTGGGGTTGCCGTGGGCCGGTAAATATAGTGTTATAAACGGTTACATTCTGCCCGGTACCACTCGTGGCTAATAACGGCCAGAACAAGTCCAGGTCAGTTAGTTTAGGAATAAGTTTTTCAATGCCAACTATGGCAATATGGGTTTTAGGAAAGGTGGTAGATAATCTGCCGTTGCCTTCATTTTCCGTAACTGCAACCCCGCCAATATCAGCAATCAGAAAGTTGCCCCCCGTAATACCTACTTCGGCCGTTGTGTATTTGTTCCGGAGCAACCGCCGGGCCGTTAATACCAGTTCCTGCGCATCATCAGTAGGTTTAATTTTAAGTTTTTTAACAAACAAATCAGCAATGTCTTTTTTAGACATGTGCATGGCAGGTGTAACAATGTGGTAAGGACGTTGCTCGGCCAACTGTACTATGTATTCCCCTAGATCAGTTTCAACGGTTTCAATGCCATTTTTTTCCAGGTAAGTAATCAGGTGTATTTCTTCTGTAGTCATTGATTTAGATTTTACTACAGATTTAGCCCGTTTACGTTTCATAATCTGGCCTATTTCCCGAAGTGCTTCTTCCGCATTCTGGGCCCAAATAACCTTGCCGCCGCGTTTGGTAAAATTCCGCTCAAATTCGTTTAGGTATTTATCCAGGTTGTTGATAACGTTGGATTTTATATAAGAAGCCCGGGCCCTTGCCGCATCATGATCTAGATATTGTTTCAGCCCGTTCTGAACCGCAAAATTATACTTACCTATATTAAATTTTATTTTCTGCCGGTGGTCCATATCAAACGCTTTTGATTCGGCATCCAGCAGAAATTGTTTTAGTTTCGTTCCCATTTTTAGTTTGTCGTCGATTACTCGTCGTCTTCAAGCAAATATTTAAACCTGCTGCTTTATTTTAAATCCCGACAGTAAAAGGTATTTTATAAAATACGAATTTTTGTCTTTAAAATTACTTTAAAAATACAAAAATAGCCAGAGCAGGCTAGATTTTAAATCTAATCTTCTCTGGCTATTTGTTAAAAGCTTTTTAGAATTAGTTAGGTGGCCCGGTATAGCCTTTAGCTTCCGACAGGCAGGTTTTGGGCAACAGCACAATCAGGGTTTATTGCTGTCTACTTTTATACGCTCTTCGCGGTTCACTAAATCCCAAGCCGTATAGAAAACCAAATCAGTTATTTTTTTCACCTTATCAAATAAGATTTTATCTACTTCATCGGTCTCTTTGTGGTAATCTTCATGAACGCCGTTAAAGTAAAATGCTGCCGGTATTTTGTTTTTAGCAAAGTTATAGTGGTCAGACCGGTAATAAATCCGATTAGGATCGTTCGGATCGTTGAATTTGTAATCTAGTTCCAGCTTGGTATACGTACTGTTTGTTTGTTCGCTTATGGCATGCAACTCCGATGATAATTTATCAGACCCTATTACATACACATAGTTTTTGTTAGTAGCATGTTCCGGATCTAACCGGCCAATCATGTCAATATTTAAGTTGGCTACCGTATTGGTTAACGCAAAAACCGGGTGATTGACATAATATTCTGAACCAAGCAACCCTTTTTCTTCGGCAGTTACGGTCATAAATAAAATACTACGTCGTGGACCAAAGCCCTCTTTTTTGGCTTTAGCAAACGCTTCGGCCATTTCTAAAACCGCCACCGTGCCAGAGCCATCATCATCGGCCCCATTAAAAATTTTGTTTCCTTCTTTACCAACGTGGTCATAGTGAGCAGTTATTACTATTAACTCCTCTTTTTTGTCGGTTCCTTCTAAATAGCCCAGAACATTCTCGGTAGGAGCAGGGGTTCGTAGTTTTTCTGCTCGTATCGTTACTGTTTTAGCTACCGAAAAGGCAGGTTTGCGGGTTGTAGTAGCACCGTTGGTTAAATATGCGCCTAGCTTTGATACTGAAGAACCTAATAGAGCAGCT
The DNA here is from genome assembly GCF_000473365.1 of Adhaeribacter aquaticus DSM 16391. GTDB lineage: Bacteria > Bacteroidota > Bacteroidia > Cytophagales > Hymenobacteraceae > Adhaeribacter > Adhaeribacter aquaticus. The sequence goes on along the minus strand of NZ_KI421517.1, from coordinate 2,615,770 downwards.
CCTAAATCAGGCGAAGCAAACACCGTAGGTACCAATTTAAAGGCAGGATTTCCTTCTCTTTTTCTGCCAATTTTGTCGCGCATAATAGATGGTCGCAAGTCTTCCGCTGTTTTTTTGAAATTGTCAGTAGTCTTGCCGGTTATTAAAATTACCACGTTAGCTCCTTTTTCCCGGGCAAGAGCTGCTTTATTCCGGTAGTCGGTAGCCCAGTTCGATTTTTCATTTGTGCCGGTAATCAGGGATTGGCCTTGGCTGTTTACTGGTTCTCCGGCAAAAATAACTACTGCTTTACCTGTTACATCTACCCCCAGGTTTTTGTAATCAGAGTACTTTTTATCTTCTATGCCGTATCCGGCAAAAACTACTGGTATATTGGTTTCCTTATCAAAAGGAGTATCGCCTAAAACATAAAAGTCTTCTATAAATTTAAAGGCTTTATTGTTCACTCTTACATACACCTCGCCCCATTTAGCTCTTTCCAGGTCAAAAGATTGTAAATAGTTGTCCGGACCTCCTTTAACCGGGCCAACTAATCCATTTGCTTTAAATTGATTCTTGATGTATTCGGCAGCCATTTTCTGACCTTTTTCGCCGGCTTCCCGGCCTTCGTATTCATCCGATGCCAGTATAGTTAAGTGTTTGGTTAAATCTTCGGGAGTAATAGTGGCCGCATACGTTGGGGCCGCTGTTCGTAACTGTTCGAGGTTAATCTGGTTGTTGGCTGAGCTTTTGGATGTAGTGCTGGTAATAGCCTTTTTCGTGCAACCAGGTGCACCCGCTAATAAAAGAACAACCGGAACTAAATATTTATACATATAAATTGGGAATACTGCTTAAATTAATTTTTTTGAATAAGGACCGTTGCATACGCCGCAACGCCTTCTTTGGTGCCAACAAAGCCTAATTTTTCCGTGGTAGTAGCTTTAATGGAGATATCATCTTCCGGAATATTAATGACTTCTGCCAAACAAGTTTTCATGGCCGGAATATGAGGATTTACTTTTGGCTCCTGTAGGCAAATAGTAGAATCAATGTTGCCAATCGAATAACCTTTTTCGGCAAGTAACGCAACTACTCGCTTTAATAATATTTTAGAATCAATGCCTTTGTATTGCGGATCCTTATCCGAAAAATGGTAACCTATGTCGCGCAAATTGGCGGCTCCTAATAAGGCATCACAAATTACATGGATTAATACGTCTGCGTCGGAGTGGCCATAAGCTCCGTGCGTATGAGGAATTTTAATGCCACCCAACCAAAAGTCAATACCCTCGCGCAGTTGGTGCACATCGTAACCAAATCCGGTTCTGATTTTCATTTATGCTATACTTGTTTAATGCTGATTCGGGCAAAATTACAAATTGAAGAGCACAATGTGTACATAAAAAATCCTCTCCGGTGCAGGAGAGGATTTTAGAAGCGTTATTTTTTTATTCTTCTTCGTCTGAAAGGTCTACGTTTTGGGAGGCAATAGCCGGATCAGCATAATAATATAGTGTAGTGCAGTTATCAGGTCGTAAAACTGTTTTGGCCTGTGTTAAAATATCTTCAGCGGTAACTGCCTGTACTTTTTCGCCTTCCTGGTTTACCAGGTTGGTATCTCCTAATAATTTGCTGTAGGCTAAGTTCATGGCCCGGTTCAGTAAATCAATTTCAGAGAAAACAATAGACGCTTCGGCTTGGTTTTTTACTTTTGTTAGCTCCTCCTCGTTCACCAGGTTCTCCATCATTTCTTGGGTAATGGCTTCTATGGCCGCATTAGCCTCCTTGGCATCTACGCCTTTATTCAGTTTCCCCTGAATAATAAGCAGCCCGGTATCGGTAGAGCCCGTGCAGGAAGCACTAAGGGAGTTGAATAATTTTTTTTCTTTTACCAGTTTGCCGTATAACCGAGAAGATTTTCCTCTGCCCATTATATCACCTAATAAGTCCGCGGCATAATAGTTTTTGTCCATTCTGCCGGGCATTAGGTAAGCTTTATATATGCCGGTTAAAGGTACTTTGGCGGTATGCTCTGCTATTTTTTCTTTTTTCCGTGTTGGTTCCTGCGGTAAGTTCCGGCTGTACTTTACACCGGAAGGAATCGGGCCAAACCATTTTTCGGTAAGTTCCTTTGCTTTATCAAAAGTGATGTTACCGGCAATAACTAAAATGGCATTGATAGGTGAATAATGTTTGTTAAAGAAATTCCGGACATCCTGCATCTGCGCATCGGCAATATGCGAAATTTCCTTACCAATGGTCGCCCATTTATATGGGTGTACTTCATAAGCCAACGGACGTAATTTTAACCAAACATCGCCATACGGCTGGTTTAAATAGTTTTGCTTAAACTCTTCAATTACAACTTTTCGTTGCACTTCCAGGCCATGCTCATCAAAAGCCAGGCCCAGCATCCGGTCCGACTCCAGCCAGAAACCTGTTTCAATGTTTTGAGCAGGTACCGACAAATAATAATTGGTTATATCCGGGCTGGTAAAAGCATTATTTTCGCCACCTACTTTTTGCAGGGGCTCGTCGTAGTTTGGGATATTAACCGAACCACTGAACATAAGGTGCTCAAATAAATGAGCAAATCCGGTTTGGTTTTCATTTTCGTCTTTAGAACCAACATCGTACAGCACGTTTATTACTGCCATGGGCGTGGTAAAATCTTCGTGCACAATTACCTGAAGGCCGTTATCTAGTGTGAATTCTTTAAAATCTATCATTAATAAATATTAACTGGCAAGTCTTATTTTGCGGGAGTAAAGTTATTTTATAAAGTTAAATTAATTCCCATTATGTAAGTACGTGGAACAGGAATATTATAGTTGTCAATACCTTGTCCATAAGCGGTGCGGCCACCAATTTCCGGATCATAACCAGAATATTTGGTAAAGGTTCTCAGATTCTGCCCACTTATAAACAGTTTTCCTCCTATTTTGGAGTTACCTACTGCTATTAGCTTAGGAAAGTTTACCGAAAGCGTAATACTTCTTAACCTTAAATAGGAGCCATTCTCTATATAGTAGCTAGATGGTTTCCTGTTATTAGAACTGCCATTAATACGCGGAATAGTGGCTGAAGTATTATTGGCGCGCCAGGAATTTGAGTAAACCTGGGATGAGGCATTTTGAGGAATTGCTGTATGAAAGCCATTAGATAAGAAATTATATAAATTAGGCAAAGTATTGTTAAGAATGTTATTTCCTGCTACGCCCTGGAGAAGAAAATTTAATGCTATTTTTTTATACGATAAGGTATTATCAATACCATAAATAGATTTTGGAAAAGCTGTTCCAATTACTTTTAATTCAGGGTTCTGGAAATTTTCCAGTTCTATATCCCCTTTATTGGGCCAATCATAAAAAGAATTAAGAGGAGGTTCAGAAGGAACATCTGTATATAAGCCAACGGCCTTGTAGCCATATAAGGAAGCAACAGAAGCTCCTTTAGTCAAGTAAAGCGGCAAGTTGTAACCAGATTTTTCAAAAACGCCCAAATCAGTTATTCGGTTTTGAGTTCTGGCAAAAGAAAAATTTGTTGTCCATAAAAATGCCCCTCGTGTATTTTGGGAGTTAATGGCTAATTCTACTCCCCGGTTCTGGATTTCCAGCCCATAAGTAACAGGATGAGCCGGAACATCAGCATAAGAGATGTTTTCGAAAAGGTTAGAAGTATTGCGGTTAAATACATCTAAAGACATATATACCCGGTGCTTTAAAAACCCTAAATCAACGCCGGCATTAAGCTCTCTGGTTTTCTCAACCGGAAACAGATGGGCATCATTAGGATGAATATCGGTAGAAAGAGAAACTAAAGGTTTAAAAAGATTGCCTGTTTGCCCAAAGCTTGCCCTGATTTTTACATCATTAAAAAAAATGTTTGAGGTGCTGCTGGGAGTGGATAAAATATGCCAAGTGGCTGAAATAGCAGGTGAAATAAAGTACGTGCTTTTTTCTGATGAAAATCCTAATCCGTCCCTACTTAAACTGGCATTAACGAAATACTTATCCGCGTAGTTATAGCGTAATCCAGCAGTTAGAGAGGAAAGATTATGTCCTTTAAGAGTGGTTTTAAAATTTTCGGAAGTAGAAGTAGATGAATTGCCATTTTTTATAAGTCTTATGTTTGTTACGTCAACATTATTTAAGGCCCTCTGATAAGATAAATCAGTTATGAAATTAAAGCTATGTTGCCCGATATGTTTACTATATAATAGAGAAATCGCCTTATAGGAGCTTTTATTATTTGAGGAGTAATTATTGGTGGTGATTATTGAATTGTCATAAATACCATAGGGCCTATTATACATGCCATTCCCCCTGTAGGTAACAATAGGAGCGTAATTGTAGCTGAAATTTCCTTTTTGGTTTATATTATTTAGCTGGTAATTTATGCTAAGCTGCAGCCCTTTGGTAATAATATATTGGGCAAATAAATTAGCCCAGGAAGAATTGCTTTCTTTATATAAGATATTTTGTAGATAAGCAACAGGATTAGTAAACCTATAAAAATCTCTATAACCGTGTATAGAAAACTTCGGATCTATTGTATAATTAAAGGCGCCTTGGGTATTTTTAATGCTGACAATAGGAGGCGCTAACAGTGCGGCTTCAACAACTCCATCCTGAATAGGAGTATTAACCAGGCTACTTCTAAATGCTGATATTCCGATCTTTAATTTTGGTGTAATATTACCATCGTAGTTTAGCCGGAAGGCATTACGTTTAAATTGCGTATTAAGAATTGTGCCTTGTTGATTTGTATTGGCTGCAGAAGCATAAATGCGATGATTTTGGCTGCCACCACTGTAGCTCAGGTTATGATTCTGAAGAGGAGCCGTCTGGAAAATTTCATCTTGCCAATTTGTGTCCGCTGTTTCTTGCCCGGGTTTAATATAAAGGTTTTCTGCTAGGATAAGGCTCCTGTATTCTGATGTATTTAATAAAGAGAGGTGGTCAGGAGCTTTTTGCCAGCCAAAATAATTGTTAAAATTTACTTTGTTTTTCTTCTGGTGGGTACCGCGTTTGCTGGTAATTAAAATAACGCCATTGGCTCCCCGCGCACCATATAGAGCAGTGGCGCCTACGTCTTTTAAAACTTCGATCGAGGCAATATCACCAGGGTTGATATAATCTAAAATGGAAAAAGGTTGTTGTTCAATGGCTGTATTAGAGGTATTAGGCACGGAAAGAACAAGAGGAACACCATCTAAAATGTATAAGGGCTCCGCATTGCCAAAAATAGTATTGATGCCGCGTATGCGCACCGAAGCGGATGACCCGGGTGCCCCTGAATTTTGGGTAACCTGGACCCCGGCTACCCGCCCTTTTATTAGCTGATCAATAATAGGAACCGGTACAGCCTCTAACTGTTGCTCAGTTAGGTGCACTACCGATCCGCTAATAGCTTTTTTCTTTATCAGGTGAGATTCAAAGGTTAATGTGTCGGCCGGAAAAATAGAATCCTGCAGGATTGGTTTATTGAGCTTACCGTAAAGCAAGGGCGGTGCCTTACCAACAGCCTTGCTCATTAGTAGCATAAGGCAAGCTGCGATAAGAACTAAAATGAACCTCATTACTATATTAAATTTTCAGCTGTATTAAAGGATAAGTAAGTGTTAATGCAATTATTTATTAAAAGATAATATCAATTCTGAAAGCAAAGGTGTTCAGGTTTTATTCTACAGGTTGATAAACAAAAGTATAGGAATTTACTATATTAAGAAGCTTATATAAATTTATTTTTTGGGGCTCTGGTGGCAATATTTAATAATGATTAACTAGTTAAACTTACCGTGCCGCCATCATTATTTTCATTAATTTTGCCAACCGAATTTTAATGATTATATGAGTTTTAACCGAAAAGAATATACTGACGACGATTTACTTGAATTATATAGGCAGGTAGCGCTGTCGCGCATGATCGAAGAGCGAATGCTGACTTTGCTACGGCAAGGAAAAATAAGTAAGTGGTTTTCAGGCATTGGGCAGGAGGCTATTTCGGTAGGCACAACTCTGGCTTTAGAGCCCGACGAATACATTTTACCCCTGCACCGCAATTTAGGGGTTTTTACCAGCCGCAACATTCCTTTAGATAAATTGTTTGCCCAATTTCAGGGGAAGAAGACTGGGTTTACCAAAGGTCGTGACCGTTCCTTTCATTTTGGCTCCAAGGAGCATCACCTGGTAGGCATGATCTCGCACCTGGGGCCGCAACTGGCCGTTGCCGATGGAATAGCGCTGGCCGATTTATTAGATAGGAAAGAAAAAGTAACGCTGGTTTATAGCGGAGACGGGGGAGCCAGTGAAGGCGATTTTCATGAGGCTTTAAATGTGGCAGCCGTTTGGAACTTGCCGGTCATTTTCCTGATCGAGAATAATGGGTATAGCTTATCTACTCCTAATAGCGAGCAATTTAAATTTAATTATTTTATTGATAAAGGACCATCTTATGGCATTGATGCCTTGCAAATAGATGGCAATAATGTAGTAGAGGTATATGATACTATCCGCCAGGCGGCGGCCCGTATCCGTAAAAATCCGGGACCTATTTTAATTGAGGCTATTACTTTCCGGATGCGCGGGCACGAGGAAGCATCCAGTACTAAATATGTGCCGCAGGAGTTGTATGAGAAGTGGGCTAAAAAAGATCCGGTTGAAACCTTTGAAGCCTATCTTTTAGGGGAGAAGGTACTTACCCCACGACTGTTGACTACCATTCGGGAAGAGTTGCGTACCCAGATTGAAGACGGAATAACCAAGGCTTTTGCTGAGCCAATACCGGAAGCGAATGCCGCAGAAGAGGTAGCAGATATGTATGCGCCCTACAGGCCAGAACTAATAGCGCCGGCAACGGAGAACAAATCGGAGAAACGGTTTGTAGATGCTATTTCGGATGGTTTACGCCAGAGCATGGAAAAATACCCGGAACTGGTATTAATGGGTCAGGATATTGCCGAATATGGTGGGGTATTTAAAGTTACAGAAGGCTTTGTTGAAGCCTTTGGAAAGGAACGGGTGCGTAATACGCCATTATGCGAATCGGCCATTGTGGGCATCGGTTTAGGATTGGCAATTAAAGGTAAAAAATCAGTTATCGAAATGCAGTTTGCTGATTTTGTTACCTCTGCTTTTAATCAGATTGTAAATAACCTGGCAAAATCTCATTACCGCTGGGGGCAAAATGCCGATGTGGTAGTCCGGATGCCAACAGGTGCCGGAACGGCCGCCGGGCCTTTTCATTCCCAATCAACGGAGGCCTGGTTTTTTCATACCCCTGGTTTAAAAATAGTATACCCCTCCAGTCCGTACGATGCGAAAGGTTTATTAAATGCAGCTATTGCAGATCCTAATCCGGTTATGTTCTTCGAACATAAATTGCTGTACCGGAGTATTGCCAGCCAGATTCCGGATGCCTACTATACCTTGGAAATTGGTAAAGCTAAATTAGTAACCGAAGGCGAAGATTTCTCTATTATAACTTATGGTATGGGGGTGCATTGGGCAAAACAGGCGCTTCAGGCCATGCCCGAGGTAAATGCTGAAATACTGGATTTATGTACGCTATTACCCTGGGATAAAGAAGCGGTAGAAAAAACCGTGAAAAAGACCGGACGGGTTTTGGTATTGCACGAAGATACATTAACCGGGGGGATTGGCGCAGAAATAAGTGCCTGGATTAGTGAAAACTGCTTCCGGTTTTTAGATGCTCCGGTAATGCGCTTAGCTAGTCTGGATACAGCTGTACCGTTTTCAGCGTCTTTGGAGCAGGCCTTTCTGCCAAATCAGGAACTCAAAGAAAAAATAAGACAGTTGCTGGCGTATTAACAACAGGAACATAAGTTTGTATAAGCGCTTCTGCGTGTTTTGATTAGACATTATTTAAAAAATTAAGCATATTTGTAAACAGAGAAGTACTTATATGCTTAAATACCTTTTGCGTTTGAATTCTTTTAAAAATTTTCTGGTACTGTTGGTAATAGTAGCAAGTTTAGCCGGCTGCCAGAATGGGAAAATACCTTGCCCGAGTTTTGGCAAGTCTAAATTGTTTTCTGCTTTTAGAGGCAAAAAAAAACCTGGAATGGGAGGCGCTAAAGAGGCACCATCCGGGCAAAACGTTACGTATACTAAAAACGGGTTAATAAAAACGAAGAACTACAAACGGTTAAAGCAAGATCGTCATAAGCAGAAGAAATACAAATATAAACCTAACTTTAACGGTTAATCAGGGTATTACTATGACTAAGCTGTGTTGGTTAATAAATAAAAAAGCAATGCTTGCTTTTTTTTGTGGATTGCTGGTGTTGCAGGTTGTAGCGCCTGCTTATTCTCAGATTGCTCATGGGAGATTGGGAAAAGCAAAAGCAGAAACTAAAAAAAATAAGCGAGCGGCGGCTGATTTTGATGCTGATCATAAAGAAACGCATCTTGATTTTTCCTCGCACCAACTAAAGCCAGGCGAGAGTGGCCGTAAATCTAAAATTGTGGAGGAAGATCCTACTGGTTTTGAGCACGACCGTGAAATAGACATTATAAGAGAGGAGCCGGGGATGCGTTCAAATAAAAGAAAGATGTCCCGGTCAGTAAAAAGCAAAAAAAATTAAAGCAAAAAGATTAGCAATGATAAACTGGAGTCCACTTACGCAGCAAGATCAGATTCAAACCATTATAGAAGAGTCTAAGCAAGCTCCTGTAATAATATTTAAACATAGTACTTCCTGCTCCATTAGTGCTACCGCAAAAGCACGCCTGGAACGCCAGTGGGATGATGCCGGTCTGGAAAATGTAAAACCTTATTACCTGGATTTGCTGTCTTATCGTTCTGTTTCTAATGCTATTGCCGAAACGTTTGCCATAATGCATCAATCGCCTCAGTTGCTGTTAATTAAGGATGGGGAATGCTTGTATGATGCTTCTCATATGGGCATTCGCCTGGATGAGGTAAAGAAGCAGGTAGCTTAATATCAAACTTAGTAGACTTAACGCGTGCTATATATACTTTTTTTTATAGTTTAGCGTTAAGTCTTTGCAGCTTATTACAGGTACTTAAAAGTTGTGGTTTGCTTTATATCAGGATGCAGGCTCAAAGCTACCGGACATGTATGAGCAGCATTTTCCAGCAATGCACGGTCCTGAGGTGATAAGTTGTTGGCTGGCATCGTAAAGTTTAAAATAATTTCGGCTATACGACGAGGATTTGCAGACATTATTTTGGTTATTTCAATCTGAATACCATCGATATTCAGGCCATGTTTATTTGCTACAATGCCCATAATGGTGGTCATGCAACTACCCAGAGCAGCACAAACAAGGTCTGTTGGAGAGAATGCTTCACCTCGACCATTATTATCTACAGGCGCATCTGTAATAATAGTATTGCCGGATGCATTGTGTTTAGCTTCGGTTCTTAAATTGCCGGGGTAAAAACTTGTAATTGTGCTCATTATCTGATAACTAACTTTTGTGATGCGCGTAAATTTAGTTACTTTTAGTTAATTTTAATTCATAATTGCGTGCTCAAATTTAAACTCTTAATATTTGGCTTATTTATATTCACAGCTGTGTCTGCCCAGAGACAGGAGGAAGAACCGTATAAGCGCGAATTTAACTATGGTATTAATTTTAATACCAATGCCGGACTTATCGGCGGTGGTATGGTCAAGTCATCCCGCTACTTAGGTGGTAACTGGTCTAAGTTTTGGGCGCTGGAAATTGTAGAAGTAAAGAGCCCTAAAGAGAACCGGGTATTTAGCATCCAAACGGGTAATTCTTTTATTTTGGGTAAAAGCAACTACTTGTATGTATTACGACCTCAGTATGGCCGCGAGTTTATATTCTTTCGAAAAGCTCCGGAATCTGGTGTACAAGTAAACGGTATTCTGGCTGGTGGCCCATCCATTGGCTTATTAGTGCCTTATTATGTTTCTTATGATTATGCCGGTCCGGCCGGTGGTCGTCCAGGTCAGTCCAGAGTGCGCACAGAACAGTACGATCCTGGAAAGCACACATCTCCGGAATATATCAGAGGAAGTTCCGGTTTTTTGACCGGCATGCAGGAAGCCAATCCTAATATTGGTGCCCACATAAAAAGTGGTATAAGTTTTGAATATGGCCGCTACCGGGAAGATGTTACCGGTGTGGAGGTAGGCTTTTTATTAGAGGCTTACCCAAATAAAATGGTCCTGGTTCCGCAAGCCAAAAACGCCTCCTTCTTTACTTCTGCTTACCTTACCTTGTATTACGGACGCCGTAAATAATTTTCTATAATTAAATTGGGCTAAGTAATTTAAGGAAGGATTGCCAGCAGAATATAATTGAATAATATTATTGTTTATCTTTGCAGCATGGATGAAATTGTGATGTTGCCGGTAATACAACCGGCCGAAATACAAGCAAGACCGCGTAAGCCAGATTGGTTACGGGTTAAACTTCCGGTAGGAAAAGAATATGCCCGGGTTAGAAACCTGGTAGATGAATATAAATTACATACTATTTGCGAGAGTGGCAACTGTCCTAATATGGGAGAGTGCTGGGGAGCTGGTACGGCTACTTTCATGATTTTAGGGAATGTATGCACCCGTAGCTGTTCTTTTTGTGCAGTAGCCACCGGGCGGCCAAATGAATATGATCAGGATGAGCCACGCCGGGTAGCGGAAGCTATTAAATTAATGGGCGTAAAGCATGCTGTAATTACTTCTGTGAACCGTGATGAACTGAAGGATCGCGGCGCAAGTATCTGGCATGAAACGGTAGTGCAGGTAAAACAATTATCGCCGGAGACTACTATTGAAACTTTGATACCAGACGTAAAAGGTAATTGGGAGGCTTTAGAAGTGATGATATCGCCGGGCCAGGAAGTAGTTTCACATAATATGGAAACGGTAGGGAGTTTGTACCGGATGGTGCGCCCGCAGGCTAAATACGAGCGCAGTTTAGAGCAGATTAAACGGACGAAGGAATATGGTAAGCGTACAAAATCTGGTATCATGTTGGGCTTAGGCGAAACTAAAGAAGAAGTATATAAGGCTATGGATGATCTGGTTCAAAATGGGTTAGACATTTTAACATTAGGCCAATACCTGCAACCAACCAAACGGCACCTGGAAGTTGCCGAGTTTATTCATCCTGATTTATTTGCGCATTACCGCGAAGAAGGTTTGAAGCTTGGATTAAAATATGTAGAATCCGGACCTTTGGTTAGATCTTCTTACCACGCAGAGCGCCATGTTTCGGTTTAAGTAAATATAAATTATAAATACAAATAAAAAGCGCCTCCAACTGAAAAGTAGGAGGCGCTTTTTATTTGTATTTATAATTTTCAAGATAGCTTTTAATGAAAAATCTTAATAGTTATATATAATAATATTAATATCAAGAGTTAAACTAGGAACGAATAATAGGCTTTATTATTATTTTTAAATTAAAATATTTTCACCCTTTGCAGTAGGTGTTAAGAACTTGTTTTAAAAAATGGTAATGCTGCTACGTGCTAGTAATTAAGTAGATAGGTGTGGGTAGGTGGGTTTTATAATTATTTCTACAAAGCTAACCTAATTATTTAACTTGAATAACGGGGTAATAACGCTATAAGTGGTGCAAATCTTTTTTTTTTAATAACATTAATTATTAATAAAATTCTTGATATTTGTTATTTGATACCCAGCATGAATTGGGTTTACCCTAATGGTTTTAAGGTAATCCTTCCAAGCAGAAGATATGGTGTCAGAAACTATATGCTAGAGCAAATTTTATTTTAGCTAACTTTTATTATAAGAATGTATACAAATTGCTGCCCTTTTTAACATGAAGAAACTTTTACCGGTAATTGCTCTTTTCTTTTTCTTCTCATTATACAGCTTTACGCAAGCTGTCGCTCCTCCTCTTTTTGATGTTCAGGAATTTGGCGTATTAGGCGGATCCGTAGTTAATACTGGCCAGACCTTAGTTTACGCCAAAGTAGGTTCTACGCCAGGAAACGTATTAGGGTTTCCTCCAGGTACTGCATTAGGAGGTGTAAATAATAATGACATTGTCTCTCAGGCGGCCCGCGAAAGTGCCGTAAATGTGTACAACGCTCTGGAAGGCCAAACTTCTACTGTAAACCGTACCGGCCAGCAACTGGGAAATGGTTTTGCTAATACGCCTGAGGCGGTTAATGGTATGCGCATTGGTCCGGGGGTTCATAATTTTGCCGGTAATGTTTTGCTTTCTGGTAAGTTAATATTAGATGGCGGAGGCGATCCGAATTCAGTGTTCATCTTCCAGGTAGGCCAGGATTTTGTTATTGATCCGGGTTCAGCTATTGGTGTTGATAATGGTACGCAGCCTAAAAACGTATTTTTCCAGGTTGGCAGAAACGTATTGGTAGGCCCTAATGGTAAGCCAGGAACACCAAGCAGTTTAACCGGAAATATTTTAGCAAAAGGCAACATTACTTTAGATACGTTTGCCAGTTTAGAGGGACGGGTATTAGCAATTTCTCCTAATAGTGTTGTTACCTTAAATAATAATATTATTTACCTGCCAACAATAGAAGAAGCAGACCTTAGCATTACTAAAACAGTAAGTGCGGGGCCTTATACAATTGGTGGAGTAATAACTTATACGCTTACTGTAACTAATAATAGCTTAAATGAAGCTACTAATGTACGGGTTACCGATGTGCTTTCTGGTAACCTGGCCTTTGTAGATTATGTTGCTACCCGTAATGGAGTAGCTGATAATTCTATTACTTTTAATCAGGGTACAGGGTTTTTCGCCGTTGGAAGTGTAGCTCCAAAACAAACTGTTGTTATTAATATTCGGGCTACTATAACAGCAGCGGGTATTGTTCCTAATACTGCAACTGTAATTGGGAACGAAGTAGATCCTAACCCAGGAGATAACTCTGGTGGAGTAACCATTGTGGTGCCAGTGGCATCAGCTGATTTAAGTGTGGTAAAAACCATTGAACCTGCTTCAGGTCCTTTTACAGTGGGTACCAGAATTACTTATGTGATTACGGCAAAAAACAACGGACCAAATAATGCTACGGGTGTTTTAGTAACCGATATATTACCGGAAGGAATTACTTTTGATTTAAGTGCTATAACAGCCACTACCGGCAATAACACCTATAATCCTACTACTGGTATCTGGACAATCGGGCCATTAGCCAATGGTGCAACCCAGGTGCTTAGAATACCAGGTACGATTAATAGAGCGGGTACTATTACCAATACCGCCGTTATTGAAGGTTCTAACCAGCAGGCAGATCAAGTTCCGGGAAATAATTCTTCAACGGTTACAATTGATGTAAATGCAAACGCGCCAGTAGCAGATTTAGCTGTTGTGAAGAGTGTGAGCCCTGGCCCATATAATTTAAATACAGAAGTAACTTATACTTTAACCGTGACCAATTTTGGTCCGGATGCGGCTACCAATGTTATTGTAACAGATATGTTGCCGGCTGGTTTGCAATACTTAAGCTATACTACTAGTCCACAAAATGTTATTAATACTGCTACTTCTGATCCGGCAAATGGAGTTTTCCGGATAGATAATATGGCGAATGGTGCAGTTGTAAGAATTATGATCAGAACCAGAATTATAACCACTGGTAATATCGTAAACAATGTAACGGTTATTGGTGATCAGGTTGATCCGAACCCAACAACTACTACCGGAGGAACTACCACAAATGGTACAACAACGTCCACAACTGGTACTACCACTACGACAACAAGTACTACAACTACGGCAGGAACAACCACCGATGGTGGATCAACCACTTCGACAACTGGTACTACTACATCAGGTAATACCGATGGTGGTTCAACTACATCAACCACCACTACATCAGGTACAACTACTGTAGGCGGTTCAACTACTGAAGGTGGGGGTACAACCGGAACAGTTATTATATGTGTACCGGCTGCTGCACCAGCGGCTATTACGGGACCTGCAACGGTTTGTCCGGGTCAGAATGTAACTTATTCGGTAACGGCCGTGCCTGGTGTTGGGTCTTATACCTTTACCTTCCCGGCAGGATGGAATAACGGGAACAACGTTATTGTTGTACCTGCAGGTGGAGCTAATCCTTCTATTACCATTCCAGCAGGTTCAGAACCAGGAGTTATTTCGGTTTTTGCTACCAATGATTGTGGGGATACAGACGCCACCACGCTGGCAGTAGCCATTGGAATAGGTCCGGAAGCAGCAGGTCCGATAACGGCTACTAATTTAGCACCGTGTCCTGGAACGCCAATTACCTTTAGTATAGCAGCGGTACCAGGGGCAACTTCTTATACCTGGTCTTTCCCGGGCACCGACTGGACTATAACCTCGCCGCAAGGTTCTACCACTATAACAGTAGTAGCGGGTGCCAGCAGAGGAAACGTGACGGTAACAGCTTCTAATAGTTGTGGCAACACTTCCAGTTCAGTAGCTATTACGCCAGGTCCGGGCCCAGAACAGCCAGCTCCTATAACAGCCAGCACCTTAACGCCATGCCCTGGCGCAACGGTAACCTTCAGCATTCCAGCCGTAACTGGGGCAACTTCCTATAACTGGACCTTGCCAGGCAACGATTGGACGGTAACTTCTGGACAAGGTACTAATACTTTAACCGTAGTAGCTGGCAGAACCAGCGGCAATGTAACGGTAACAGCCTCTACCGCTTGTGGTAATAGCTCCAGAAACTTAGCTGTTTCACCGGTAATTGTGGCTAAGCCAGGCGATATTACTTCTGATATTGGTCCTTGTGTAGGAATGAAGTTCTCAATTGCACCAGTAACAGGCGCTACCTCTTATACCTGGACAGTAAGCTCCGGACTAAGAATCGTTTCGGGTGCAGGTACAACCAATATTACAGTGGAAGTAGATCCGGCTAATGCTAATCTTACCAATGGAACGGTTACTGTAGTGGCTAATAATGGTACCTGTGTAAGTGAGCCGACTTCTCTAACTTTTGATCCATCCAGATCAGGTAACCAGTTATTCTTCCCGAATGCCTTTAGCCCGAATGGCGATGGTATAAACGATGTTTGGAAAGTAACTAATATTGAGAATTTCTCTGATAATGATGTAGTGATCTACAACCGTTGGGGCAACGAAGTTTACCGCAAAATAGGATACCGCAACGAATGGATGGCAGCCGGCCTGGAGCAGGGTACTTACTTCTACGTGATGCGGGTTAAAGATTGTAACCAAGAAAATAAGGTTTATAAAGGGTATGTTACCGTTTACCGCTAATTTTTAAAAATGAAAGATAGTTTTATGAGAATACTTTTATGCATGGCGGCATTCCTGGTTTCAACCGCCATATACGCACAACAGAACCCGCAATTTTCGCAGTATATTTTTAATGGGCAGATTAATAATCCAGCCTATACGGGTAGTAAAGAAGTTATCAATGTAAATGTAATTAACCGGACGCAGTGGGTTGGGATAGAGGGCGCACCTAATACCCAAACCTTTAGCATTGATGGCGCTACCAACAACAACCGGTTTGGTTTAGGCATGTTCATGATCCATGACCGGATTGGGGCGGGCGGGCAATATTCTGCTTATGTTAATTCGGCTGTTAAACTACAGGTAAGTGAAAAAGGGGTTTTAAGTTTTGGTACTTCAGTAGGAGTGTACCGCCAGTACATTCATGCTGATGAAATCAGAACTGGTCCGGGACAGACCAATACGCCTGACCCAACTATTCCAATGGGGAATGATGATTATGTGATTAAACCTGATTTAAGAGTAGGTACTTATTTCCATACCGAACGCTTTTATGCCGGTTTATCTGTGCAGAATTTGGTTTACTTCCGAAACTCCCGCTTGATTGAACCTCAACGTCATTATTACTTAACTTCAGGTTATGTTTTTGACATTAATCCGTCTATCAAGTTAAAGCCTAGTTTTATGATCAGAGAGGACTTTAATGGTCCAACCAATGCCGACTTTAACTTATTTGCTTTATTCTTTGATAAAGTTTGGTTAGGTTCTTCCTACCGTACTTCTATTAATACCAGCTTATTTAATAAACCTTGGTTTAACGATCAGGATTTGCGGTTACGGGATGCGGTTGCTTTTATTGCAGAAGTTTTCCCTACTCCGCGTGTCCGCGTTGGATATTCTTATGATTTAGCCCTTACACGTTTACGGGCTCATAATACTCATGAAATATCTTTGGGGTATATGTTTGTTAGAAAACAAAATAACAGAATGTTAACTCCGCAATACTTTTAAAAATAAGATTACATAACCATGAGATATAAGTTTACAGTTATTTTTTACACCTTTTTGATTACAGTTGCCTCGGTTGTAACCGGGCAAGCTCAATCGGAACGAAAGGCTAAGCGACTATTTGAAAGCTTTGATTACTCTTTAGCTATTGAAGAATACCAGAAAGTATTAACTAAAAAGGAGCCTACTGTAGAAATTGCTCAACAATTGGCAGAAGCTTACCGCTTAACCAGTCGTACCCAACAGGCCGAGAACTGGTATGCGCGGGTAATAAAATTCCCTAACCCGGAACCTGTTAATATTTTTAATTATGCCGAAATGTTACGGGCAAATGGTAAGTATGCTGAAGCCAGAACCCAGTATACCAATTATGCAGCTAAAGTGCCGGCCGATGCCGCTACTGCCAATGCATTAATTGAGGCTGTTGACAGAGCCCTGCAATGGTTGCAGAAGCCAGCTTCGGCTCAGGTAAATCTGGTAAAAGAATTAAATTCAGGCAATGCTGATTTTAGCCCTGCTTATTACAAAGATGGTATAATCTTTACCTCTGATAGAAGCACAGGTGAAAAAGACGAAAAAATTTATGGTTGGACAGGTCGCCCGTATTTAAAGCTTTTTTCCAGTACCAAAACCGGAGATACCACTTATAGCAGCCCGACTATACTTCCGCAAAGTATAAATGGCGAGTACCACAATGGACCTGCTATTTTGCCTGCCGACAATAACCGGATGTATTTTACCCGAACCAAACAAGTCCGGAAGAAAAGCAAATACGTTAATAACGATCCAACCAGTTGGGTAAGACCAGCGAATGCAAGTGATTTCATCAATAGATTAGAAATTTATTTTGCTGACCGCAAAGGAACGGAGTGGGAAAATTTAACGGCTTTCCCTTATAATAATGTAGAAGAATATTCAGTTGGTCACCCAACTTTGTCGCCAGATGAACAGTTGCTTTATTTTGCTTCTGATATGCCAGGAGGAAGTGGCGAGACAGACATTTATTATTGTGAAAAACAAAGTGATGGATCGTGGGGTAAGCCTGTAAATGCCGGACCAGTTATTAATACTGCTGGTAAGGAAGAGTTTCCTGCCTTTGGACCAGATGGTACGTTTTATTTTGCTTCTGACCGTCACCCTGGATTCGGTGGCCTGGATATATTTTCCGCTAAAGGTGCAAGAGCTAGCTGGACGAATGTAGCCAACATGTATGCGCCTTTAAACTCTTCTAAAGATGATTATGGTATTCTGATTGATTCAACCGGGAAAGCAGGCTTATTTTCTTCTAACCGGTCTAGTGATATTGGAACCGCCGATATTTTCTCGTTCCGTTTATTGCAAAAACCGGCAATTATTGCCGTTACGACTTTAGAACGTAAACAAGCTACTGTTAAAACCAAAGTTACCTTAGTACCGCTGCCAGAAGTTAGGTTAAAGTTAACCCGTCAGAACTTAACAGATTCTACTATTGCTTTATCTGATGTAAATGGAAAACACAATTTCTCTGTAACCAGAGGCTTTAACTATACGGTGGTTGGATCTAAGGAATTATTCTTAACCCAATCAAAAGTAGTGGCTGTAGATACCACTTCTCAATCAGATACTGTTCGGGTAGAGTTGATATTTGACCGGAGTGATTTAAATAAACCTATTGTTTTAGAAAACATTTATTTCGATTTAGACAAATATAATATTCGTCCGGATGCCGCTGCTGAATTAGATAAATTGGTTCAGGTATTGAAAGATAACCCTAGAATCAGAATTGAAATGGGCGCCCATTGTGATAGTCGGGAAGGTTTAGGATATAACCAAATATTATCAGAAAATCGGGCTAAAGCCACTGTAAATTATTTAGTATCGAAAGGAATTAGAAGAAACCGGTTAACTGCTAGAGGTTACGGAGAAACAAGACCGATCAACAGATGTACAGATGGGGTACAATGCTCAGAGGCTGAACACCAGATGAACCGGAGAACCGAATTTAGAATTATCGGTAGATAGGAACCTAATAACTATAAATAAAAAAAGGCTGCAACATTTGCAGCCTTTTTTTATGCCCTTACCCAGTCAGGAAATATGTTGTTATAATAACAGACTTTATAGAAGAAAAAATTAGTTCTGGTTAGCCTGCACATTAATCAAACAACCATTCTTAAAAAAGAAGAAGGAGCAGGAAAATAGGTAACTTCTCCAGATCAGGCACCATATTAATGTTTGGGGAAAGGAATGGCTAACAGGTGCTGGTAATTAAAGCTTTTTAGTTTGTATAAAATAAAAAGCCCTTGCCAATTAAGAGGCAAGGGTTTTTAGTTTACCAGTTACGCTGGCTAATGGGTAATATCAACTTATTACTTATTAGCTACGTTGTTGTTATACGCCGGATATTTCCGCATAATGCTAGTCACAATTGTTTGGATTTTTTCTTCGCTAATATTGGTGCTCTTAACTTCCGTTTCAGCTACCCCACGCCAAATCATTTCTTTTTTACGGGCATCTACAAAGTCAACTGTAACAGTTCCTTCTTTGTATTGCTGTGCGGTATTACCAAAAGGATAACCATAATAATAGCCAAATCCATATGGAGAGAAATTACGGTTCAACCGGGTTTCACTTGAGAAACCAACGTTATAAGCCACATAAATATCCGGATTCGAATTGGAGTAGGTTAACCCTTGGGCGCTTAATTGAGTTTGTAAAGCACGTTTCATTCTTTTGTCAAAGAAAGTATCATAGTGTACAGAATCAGTTTTACCCTTATTAGGGTTCGGATACCAGCTGTAGGTCTTTAAAGCCCTAAAGTTAGTGGCTGTATCATAGTCGGTGCTTACAAAAACTCCTGGAGCACAGGAGGCCAAGCCAAGTACCAATAAAGTTACTAATAAATATATTGAGCGTTTCATCTGTTTTATCTTTTAAGTACAACTATAATAGCAATTATCAGGCCAATTTAGAGTGTTGGTTTCTGTAAAAACTGCTATTTGTAATATGTATTATTTACGAATAAAACACTTGATTTGGATGCAATAGCAACCAGGTTGAATAAAAAAGAGGGTTTGGTAAATGATAAATTTACCAAACCCTTGGTGAATATTGTATATTTGAATTATGCTATTCTATCCCAGTTGCAGTTTGGGCTGTTTCAGGATGCTCATAAGCCTCAATTGGCGTGCAACTACAGATAAGGTTTCTGTCGCCGTAGGCATTATCTACCCGGCTTACAGCTGGCCAGAATTTGGCCTGACGGGCTGGTGCATACGGATATACGGCTTTCTCTCTGGAATAAGGCTTTTCCCAATTTTCAGCTAAGGCTATTTGGGCTGTATGCGGGGCATTTTTCAATACATTATTTTTTTGGTCAGCCCGTCCTTCTTCTATCTCCCGTATTTCTTCCCGAATTAAAATCATGGCGTCACAAAAACGGTCTAGTTCGGCTTTGGGCTCGCTTTCTGTTGGCTCTACCATTAATGTACCTGGTACCGGGAAAGAAACCGTAGGTGCATGGAAGCCATAATCCATTAGCCGCTTAGCAATATCTTCCACCTCTACGCCTGCTTTCTTAAAAGAACGGCAATCCAGAATCATTTCGTGGGCACAGTGGCCATTAGTACCGGTATATAAAATAGGGTAATGGGTCTGTAACCGGACCTTAATGTAATTGGCGTTCAGAATGGCAATCTTGGTTGCTTCCGTTAAACCTTCGCCGCCCATCATCGAAATATAGGCATAAGAGATAGGCAAAATACTGGCGCTACCCCAGGGAGCCGCCGAAACTGCCGAAATAGCTTGTTCGCTGCTGATAGGTACTACCGCATGACCCGGTAAAAAGGGTACCAAGTCTGCCACTACACCAATTGGGCCTACGCCAGGTCCGCCGCCACCGTGCGGGATGCAGAATGTTTTATGTAAGTTCAGGTGACAAACATCGGCGCCAATGGTAGCCGGACTGGTTAAACCAACCTGCGCATTCATGTTCGCCCCATCCATGTATACCCGACCACCGTGCTGGTGAATAATTTCGCAGATTTCGATAATGCTTTCTTCGTACACGCCGTGGGTGGACGGATAGGTTACCATCAGGCAAGATAAATCTTCTTTGTGCTCCTCGGCTTTGGCCTGTAAATCGGCGACATCAATATTACCGCTTTCATCACATTTTACCAACACAATCTTCATTCCGGCCATGGCTGCGCTAGCCGGGTTAGTCCCGTGTGCCGAAGTCGGAATCAAGGCTACATTCCGGTGGTGATTGCCTTGGGCTTCGTGATAGGCCCGAATCACCATCAAACCGGCATATTCGCCCTGGGCCCCGGAGTTTGGTTGTAAAGAAATACCAGCAAACCCGGTTACCTCACACAACCAGCCTTCCAGGTCTTTAAATATCTGCTGATAGCCTTGCGTCTGGTCTAGCGGTGCAAATGGATGTAAGCTACCTATTTCGGGCCAGGTAACCGGCATCATTTCGGCCGTGGAATTTAGTTTCATGGTGCAGGATCCTAGCGGAATCATGCCATGGGTCAACGAAAAGTCTTTATTTTCCAGGTACTTCATGTACCGTAAAATTTCACTTTCCGAATGGTAACTGTTAAATACGTCGTGCTCTAAATAAGTAGATTTACGAATCAGGCTATCTGGCCAGGTAATATTAGTTTCTCTTGGTAATTCTTCTAAATCAGCAACAGCAGTCTGCTTGTTCATTACCTTTGCAAAAACAGCCAGTACATCCTGCAGGTCCGCTAAATCAGTATTCTCATTAATAGAAACTCCAATAAAGTTATCCTCGAAATAACGCAGGTTTATTTCGGCTGCTTCTGCTTCCTGCCGGAAAGCGCTTTTCAATTCAGCACTTTCAACCCGGATTTTCAGCGTATCAAAATATTGTTTATTTACCTGCTCCAGGCCTAATTCCTGTAAACCTTGCTCCAGGAGCTGTGTAAGTAAATGAACATTTAAACCAATATATTTTAAACGGCGCGGACCATGATACACGGCATACATACCAGCAATTACCGACAGTAATACTTGGGCCGTACAGATATTTGAAGTCGCCTTCTCCCGGCGAATGTGTTGTTCCCGGGTTTGTAAAGCCATCCGGTAAGCTTTATTGCCATGCGCATCTACCGATTGCCCGATGATACGGCCCGGGATAGTACGTTTATAAGTTTCTTTGGTGGCAAAGTAGCCGGCATGCGGGCCACCATAACCCATAGGTACTCCAAAACGCTGACTGGAACCTACTGCTACATCAGCCCCCATTTCGCCGGGGGAGGTTAATAAAGTTAAGCTTAATAAATCAGCCGCAACCGCAACCAGCACATCCTGAGCATGCGCCTGACTAATAAAACCAGTGTAATCAAAGATTTCACCATCGGCAGCAGGATATTGCACCAGAGCTCCAAATAAATTAACATCAGCTAAATTTACCTCCTGGTGGTTGCCTATTACTAATTCTATTCCTACCGGAGTAGCCCGGCTTTTTAATACATCAATCGTTTGGGGTAAAACCTGCTCTGAAACAAAAAAGCTTTTTGCATTTTTGCGGGAGTTTTTCCGCTGGCTGTAAAGCATAGCCATGGCCTCAGCAGCAGCGGTTGCCTCATCCAGTAAAGAAGCATTGGCAATTTCCATTCCCGTCAAATCTATGATCATGGTTTGGTAATTAATAAGTGCTTCTAATCGGCCCTGAGCAATCTCGGCCTGGTAAGGTGTATAGGCCGTATACCACCCCGGATTCTCCAGAATATTACGTTGAATTACTGGTGGTAAAATAGTATCGTGATAACCTAAACCTATATAAGATTTATAGATTTTGTTTTGTTGGGCTATCTTCTTAAACTTCTTTAGAAAATCGCGCTCAGAAAGGGCACGTGGAATATTTAAAGGTTTTTTTAAGCGAATGGCTGCCGGTACCGTTTCGTCGATTAACTGATCTATAGATTCAGCACCAATGGCTTTCAGCATTTCCTGCATCTGATTTTTAACCGGGCCATTATGGCGTTCTTTAAAAATATCTGCAGGTTTGGTTTTAAATAACATATATGAGAAGCTAATATTTTAGATTGCTGCTAAAGCGGCTATAAATTTTAAACACAAAAATAAGGCGAATAATTTAGAAACTGAGGAGAAATTTATGGCGCGAGAAACAGAATTTACGATTGCTCAGAATTTGGTTATGCAGCTGTAAGTTATAGGCTAAACAGTACCAGAAGGCAAAGCCTTTTTTGATAAATAAACTAGGTTTATTATTACCCGGTTCTCTGAATACCAATGCTAAATTTCTGGTGAGGGGAAAAGGTATTTTTTGATTGTTTGGCCTCTTGTTGTTGTATTCAATAATGCCGTAAATTAACCTCCTGCCGCAATTGGTCAAGCCCATGCCGCATTTTCAGGATTATTCTAGGCACTCTTTATTTACTTCTCATTGAGTAGCTAGAGGCAAGGTACGCTCCAGTTACCAAATATATAAATTAGGTATTTAGGCGCCGTTAGTTAGAATTGTGCCAGGTCAAAATTTGCATATTGCTGAAGCATGGTGGATGCTAAGGCATGGGAGTGTCGAAGTTCCTCTCTGGCTAACAGTTTCCTACTGATTAAAAGTTATAAGCCAGTACATCCTGCCTTTCCTGCTTCTTATAAGAGGTCGTTTCGTAGTGCTGCCAGTTGCTGGAATAAATTTTTTTCTTGGTCCGTCAGGTTTTGAGGTAGTTGCAGGTTAAGCTTTATATATAAATCGCCAAAATTACCTTCCTGATTATAAACAGGAAACCCTTTTCCTTTTAAACGTAAGGTGGTTCCGTTTTGTGAACCAGGTTTCAGTTTGATTTTAACCTGACCGTTCAAGGTTTCTACTATTGTATCCCCGCCCAGGGCGGCTTTATACACCGGAACCAGTGCCTCTACATATACATCATGGCCCTGGCGGGTATACCTGGGGTGGGGCGGGATTCTAAAAGTTAGATATAAATCCCCGTTTTCTCCGCCATTCATACCTGGGCCTCCATTGCCCTTCAATCGGATGGTTTGTCCGTCTTCTACGCCGGGTTTAATAGTAATGCGTAAATTTTTGCCGTTTACCGTTATGGTTTTTTTGCCGCCGGTAAAGGCTTCTTCCAGAGGTAATGTTATATCAGCTCGTAAATCCTGCCCTTTAAACGAACTGGAATTTCTACGTCTGCCGCCTCTGCTACCAGCAGCAGCTCCCCCCATTTCCCCAAAGAAGGAGCTGAAGAAGTCAGAAAAGTCACTGTCATCGAAGTTGCTGCTATGGGTTTGATAGCCGCCTGCTCCGGAAGTACCCTGAGCGTATTGGCCCCAATTAAATCCGCCACCTGCTCCGGTTTGTTCATAGCGTTTCCAATCGGCGCCTAAAGCATCATATTTCTTACGTTTTTCGTCGTCGCCTAAAACTTCATGGGCTTCATTTAGTGCTTTAAATTTTTCCTCGGCTACTTTGTTGCCCGGATTTACATCCGGATGATATTTACGGGCCAGCTTCTTGTATTGCTTTTTAATTTCTTCTTTCGAAGCGGTTTTATCTACCTCGAGTACTTTGTAGTAATCTTTATATTCCACAGTATCGGTAAGTTTTCTTAAGGATAAGAATTGGATACTTATACGGCTATACGCTAAATCGAAGGTTTTCTTATAGGCAGAAGCCTGTGCTTTTAAGATGCGGGCTTCTGCCTATAAATATCTAACCCTGGCAGGTATACCAGATAGCGGGTTTACCTGGATATGGAAGTAGTATCGTCCGCTTCCGGAAGTTCTAAGGAATCGAGTGAAGCGCCTGCACCATCCACCATATCTTCTGTTACAGTATTGCCGGTTGTTTCGGCAGGCTCGGTATTAGAATTACAAGAGGTAAATATTAAAAATAAGGCAGTACAAGCCGGAATGATCATTTTAACGTAGTTTTTCATAGTTATATAGAATAAGTAGCATTAAATAATAACTATAAGTTATACGAGGAAAACGGAAATAAAGCAATTTGTTAGATCAGATAAAGGTAAGCTATGGAGTGTTATAAATATAAGGCAGATGAGAAAAGGCAAAAAAAAAGACCAGCTTTACAAAAGCTGGTCTTTTAAATATGAATTAGAAACTTATTTAGTAGCAGTAGAATCTACTAATCCATCTTTTACTGGTTGATCCTGGAGTACTGCTGTATCTCCTTCTGTAGGGGTAGTAGCAGCATCAAGTTCAGTTTCAGCAGCATCCGTTGTTTCTTCAACAGCATTTTCTGCGTTTTCTGCCTTTTTAGAATCACATGAAGCAAATGCAAAAGTTATGGTAGCAAGAGCTAAAAAGGTAAGTTTGGTTAAGTTTTTCATTATTTCCTGTTGTTAGATTTATTGTCTGTTTTAACTTAATCCAAATACTTGGAATAGGTAACCCATACAAGTAAGGATAAATGCAAGCGGATAAATAAGTTAAACAAGTGGAAGGCAGTATAATCTGTGATTGCCAGTCTAGCTATAAAAAATAAAGCCTTTGCTACCATACGTAACAAAGGCTTTATATAATCAAATCGGGATATCGCTATCCTGAAAAAACTAGTGAGCAGCAGGAGCAGCAGCGTCAGCAGGAGCAGCAGCGGCGTCAGCTGGAGCAGCAGCAGCAGTTGTGTCAACTGGAGCAGCAGTAGTGTCAGCTTCTGTAGCAGAAGCATCCATTGTAGTAGTTTCTTCAGTAGTAGTAGTTTCTTCAGCTTGTTTCTCACCGCAAGAAGCAAAAGTTAAAGAGATAGCAGCGAAAGCGAATAAAGCGATTTTAGATAAATTTTTCATTTTGGGTTTAATTAATTAGGGTTTTGTTTCTGATTTTGCTCTTAATACCGAAGCAGCAGGAAGGTAACCCCCGATTTTATAAATATTTATTAAATTTTTGATGGCGTGTTCCAAAGTGTTATAAATCAGTAATTTAAAATTTAAAATTTTTTGAAAATTTATTTAAAAAAGGCAGATAACTACCTTGGTCAATGGCTAAAACTTCTTTTTTATTTAATTTTCATACTTTCACAAATTCTAAATATATCTAGCTATGCTTAATGGCCGTAGTTTAAAATTAATCTGTTTATGTGCTGGTATTGGCTGGCTGCCTCATGCAAGTTTTGCGCAGCAACCCCTTACCAATGGTAAGTCTGTACAACAATTTATAGAGAAGGCTTACCCGGATTTGTTCAGGCTGTACCAGGATTTGCACCAGCATCCGGAATTATCTTTCCAGGAAATAAATACGGCAGCTAAAATAGCAGACCAGCTTAAGAGTTTGGGTTATACCGTCACAGAAAAAGTAGGCGGTAATGGGGTGGTAGGAGTTCTGAAAAATGGGAAAGGACCTACCGTTTTAATCCGGACAGATTTAGATGGGTTACCGGTTTTAGAAGAAACGGGCTTGCCTTATGCCAGTAAAGCATTGGGCAAAGCGGATGATGGAAAAGAAGTTCCGGTAATGCATGCTTGCGGGCACGATGTGCACATGACGGTTTTTACCGGGGTAGCCAGAACCCTGGCGCAGTTTAAAAATAACTGGCGAGGTACAGTGGTCTTGATTGGGCAACCAGCCGAAGAAAGGAGCGGCGGTGCCAAAGCCATGCTGAAAGAAGGACTGTTTACCAAATTTCCAAAGCCCGATTATGCGGTGGCGCTGCATAACCATGCGGCCTTAGCGGCCGGCACCGTTGGTTATACCGAGGGCAATATTATGGCCAATGTAGATGCTGTAGAAATTACGATAAAAGGAGTGGGTGGCCATGGGGCAGTGCCAGATAAAGCCAAGGATCCTATTGTTTTAGCCTCCCAGATTGTGTTGGCGCTGCAAACTATCGTAAGCCGTGAAATTTCGCCGTTGCAACCGGCCGTAGTTACAGTTGGTTCTTTCCACGGTGGGGCGTCTTATAATATTATTCCGGAAGAGGTAAAACTACAATTAACCCTGCGTTCTTACAGCGATGAAGTGCGTAACCTTACCATAGCCAGTATAAAACGGATTTGTGAGGGTATGGCTAAGGCAGCCGGAATGCCCGACAGCAGCATGCCGGTGGTAACGGTAAGAGATCAATTTAATCCGTTTACTTATAATGACATTACGCTTACCCGACGTATGGTTTCTTCTTTTAAGAAAGTATTAGGCTCTGGCAAGGTAGTGGATACGCCTCCCTCTATGGTGGGAGAAGATTTTGCTTTTTATGGCCGCACCGAACATAAGGTTCCGATTAGTTTGTTCTGGCTGGGTACTGCGGAGCCAAAAAAAGTAGCTGAAAGCAAGGAAAGCGGTACGGCATTACCTGGTCTGCACTCTGGTAAATTTGCGCCGGTACCCGAACCTACCATTAAAACGGGCGTGCTCACCATGGCCACGGCTGTTATGGATTTACTAAAAGAAAGATAAGAAAATAGCTGTTTATTTGTTATTGATATTTAATGAAAAAGCCTGCCAATTGGCAGGCTTTTTACCGTAAGAGCAGGAGACTAAGCTGCTCTCCGGTTTAATTGTAGCATCCTATTCTCACCCAATACGATGTACAATTTAATTATTAGTTATGCTTAGTAATCAGTGTTGTTTGGATCAAAGTTAGTCCAGCCAGCAGTCCAATCAGTAGAGCCAAAAGCACCTTTGTAAGAAACTTGCTCAAAGAATGGATCCATACCAGTGAAAGAAGCACCAGTTAATAAAGTGGAGCCAGCACCCGGTACAAAATTAGGACCTGTTTGCTTAAAGGCATCAGCAATGTTTAAACCTGCATAATCTGTTTGCGTGGAGTTGTTTTTGCCCATAGCATTAAACCAGGCGGCTACATCGTAAGTACTGCCGCTTTGTACTCTTAGCTGGTTATTAGCTGGTGTACCCGCAATTACTACGTTCTGCATTTTTAATGTACCGGCAGTAGCATTTGCCTGCGATCTGTCACCGTCTAATAATAATCCGGTTGGCCAGCCAGCAAATACTGAGTTATGTACCGAAATATTGCTGTTCCGGCGAATGTGCATAGCCCGGGCATAATTCGGATTAATAGAAGTAGTTGGTGTTGCTAAAGGACCGTAAAGCGTTACGTTAGAAAAAACAGCTGAAGTTAAAGGTGTGTTTGTGCTACCTTGGGCGTCGCCGTCAGACTCGAAACCATTTGAGCCAGAAGCATCGGCTACAGATGGGGCACTTTGGCCAACCAGGAACTGTAATTTACCAGAGTAGCCATTGTCAGTATCAAACATATCATCTACTGTTTTGTAAGCAATTAAATGTTTCGCGTTTACTGTACCGCCAAAGAATTCAAAAGCATCATCACCGCAGAAAGATACCTGTATGTAATCAATCGTAGTACCGGCACCAACACCGCCTAAAGTAAGACCATTAATTTCATTGTCTGGCTGGAAAGCTATACCCGGATATTCCAAACGTACATATTTTAATACACCTGAATTATCGTTTGCATCTGTTCCACCATATTCACGGTCTACACCGCCTTCAATTTTAGCAGTTGCACCTAAGTTAGTAGGCGCATTACCTAAGATAATAAGGCCACCCCAGTTACCAGCTGTACGCATAGTTTTAGGCTTGATAGAAGTAAATACAATAGGTTTAGCAGCAGTACCTTCTGCCATAATTTTGGCGCCTCTTTCAACAATTAAAGTACCGTTTGAAGTTTGGTCTCCTTTAATAATGGTTCCTGCCTCTATAGTTAAAGTAGCTGGTGCTTTTACATAAACAAAGCCATGTAGCATATATTTTTTAGAAGCAGCAAGCGTCACATTTTCATCAATGGAGCCTTTGATAACTTCTAATCCGGATGCGGCATCAGTAGTTATGGTGTAGCTTTTTTCTGCAGCCGGAGTGGTTTCATCATCGTCTTTACAGCTAAAGGTTGCAAAAGCTAACATGGCGATTACGGCCCAACTTTTTAAGTTTTTCATAATTAAAATAGTTACTCTGGTTTAATGGTTTGTTTTGTATGCGTTAAAATTTGTAAGAAATTCCAATGGTGCTGTAAGAGCCTCTGCGTACTGTTTGCACGGCCTCATCTACTTCGGTAATTTTGTTGTTGTAATCAGAATCCTGGATCAGGCGTATTTTTTGATTTAATATATCCTGGATACCACCTTTTAATTCGAAATGCTGGCCTAATGATTTAGTAAAGCTTAGGTCTATAATGTTGCGGGGCATTTCATAAATAGTTGGGTTTTGATAGCTACCGATTACAAAAATCCGCTTGCCTACTACGTTGTACAATAAGTTAAACTGAAGGCCTTTGGCATTGTCCTGGTAATAAATACCGGTATTAACAATGTAAGGTGACTGGCCGGTTAAGGCTCTGGTTTTCATTAATCCGTCTGCTTCGTCTTTAAATTCTACCTGACTCTTAATCAGGGAGGCGTTCAGTACCAGCGAGAGGTTTTGTATAAACTTAGAAGAAGAATAATTCAAAAGTGATTTCCGGATTTCAGTCTCCACACCGTAGTTACTGGCTCTGTCTGAATTCTGGAAGCTGATAGAGTTACCAATGTTGGTATTCTCGAAATAACGTTCAATGGAGTTTACAAAATACTTTCCAAATACACCAAATGATATAATTTCAGTAGGGTTTGGATAAAACTCGTAACGCAGGTCAGCATTGTAAATTTGGGCAGTTTTCAGGTTGGGGTTACCTTTAATTTCCCACAGGTTCTCGAAATCAAAATAAGTAAATGGTGCCAGTTCTCTAAATTCCGGACGATTTAAGCTGATGCTGGAGCCCAGGCGTAATAACGACCGTTGGTTAAAGTTGTAAGAAAGGTTAACCGATGGTAATATCCGGGTTACTGGCTTGTCTACATTAACAGTGGAGCGTAAACGTTGCACGTTGTGTTCTACCCGAACACCTCCCGAAGAAATAAAACGTTGTCCAATTGGTAACACGCCCGATATAAAACCGGCTAAATATTGATTAGTTGCTTTATAAGTATCAGATGGGTTGGTTCCTTCGGTAATGGTCCAGCCGTTGGTAGTATTAATGTTTTCTACAGCAAATACCTGATCTAAAGGCAGTGCCGTAATGCTGGTGTTAAATTCAGATGGCGATGCCGGGCTGTAAGAAAAGTAACGGGCAGAAAAGTCGCGGTTCTTTTGCTCCGCGTAAAAGCCTGCTTTAATAGTTGGGGAATTACCGGTAAGGGAATCATTAGCTACAAATTTGTGCTCTATCTGGCCATTAAGGGCTATATTGCTCTCCGTTAGCTTCGAGTAAAAGCGACCGGCATCAGCTAAACTAGGCGTAAATTTGTAGGCTACTAAAAATGGATCATCGGTTCCAGTAGGGCGTTGGGTTCTTACCCGGCGATAATCCGGCTCATTCCGGTTGGTGTAGGCGTAGCTACCAGTCCAGGTAAGGGTAGTTTTTTCGTTTGGTAAGCTGTGAGTGCCTTGTAACTGGCTGGAGTACATGCTGCGGCTTTCGTAGCGCAACGAATAGTTGCGTTGGTCTAAGCCGTTAAAGGTCTCCACCCCGGTACGGTTTAAGATTTGGCTGGTTCCTAACTGGTTAAACAGGTTCCGAAACTCAATCCGGTTGTTGTTATTAATGCGGGCTGACCAGTTGTGTACTACACCCAGGCGAACATTAGAACTAGATAAATCATCAATGTAATCGAATTGTTTATCGCTGCGTTGTACATCCGGGTTAAAATTCTGGTATTTGGTACGGGTACCGCTAGTGTGCAAACGGGTATTGCTGTACGAAATAGCTGTAATGTTGCTGAAATCAATATTTTTAAAATCAAACCTTCTGTTTATACCTAAAGAAAGTCGTAAATCCGGTAGGGCTTTGGTTTGATTTATGTTCCAGGAATTTGGTAAAGTACGGGCCAGATTTACAATTTGGCTCGTGGTGCCACTATTAATATTTTTTGGAAAGGAACCTGGTAAGGTACGGGTACCATCGTCAAAACCAAGCATATCAGTTTTGCCTACATTATTGGAATTAAAATTTTGCAGGGTGGTATTGCCACGGTAAGAAGTGGAAACGCCTAAGGTGGTACTATTTTCGTTAACTAAATTTTTAGTATAAACTTTTATTACGCCGCCACCAAAATCACCGGGCAGTTCCGGAGAACCAGATTTATAAATCATTATCCGGTCAATTACACTGGTAGGTAATAAATCAAAAGAGAAAGACTTAACATCAACTTCGGTACTGGGCGTAAAGGCATCGTTCAGCATTACCGTATTATACCGCTCGGCCATCCCCCGGATTACAATGTATTTGTCGTTCATCACGGTTACGCCGGGTATCCGCTTCACGGTTTCAGCAGCATCACGATCTAATGATCGGGTAATTTGTTCCGAAGACATACCACTTACCACCACATTGCTCCTTTTAATATCAGAGATAAGGGCTATTTCGGTATTGGTTTGTTTAGCGCCTACCACCGTTACTGCTTCCAGGGCATTAGAAGATTCTTCCAGCGTTACATTCAGATTAGTTTTCTGACCAGGCTGTATTTTTACATTATCTATGTTCTGCGTTTTGTAAGCTACATAGGTTACGGCTACTTTATAAGTGCCTGCATCCAATGTCAGGTTATAATTCCCGTCTACATCGGTTACGGTACCTTTGCCGGTGCCGGTAATGGCAATGGTGGCACCAATAATAGCTTCACCGGTGGTTTTGTCTTTTATTTTACCGGAAAGTGTGCCTTGTTGGGCAAAAGCGAGAGAAGAAGTACTAAGAAGGGTGAGTAAAAATACTAAAAATTTCATCTAATAATTATTGTTTAGTCTCGCTGCAAAAGTAGACGTACCACTTTATTTCAAGATTAACGCAGTGTTATTTAATGGTTAACAAAGCCCTCGGTTTGTTAAGGTTATGTTAAGCTTATTGCCTAAAATTTTATAAGTACCGTGAAAAAGCTTATAAAAGTGCTATTTTGGGTTTACCAGGTAACCTGGAACTTGATAGATTTAACTCGTACAACAGCTTTAAGCAGCAAAAACTATGAAAGCTTTATTATTAATAGATATTCAAAACGATTTCATTCCGGGGGGCTCCTTAGCCGTGCCGGAAGGTGATCAGATTATTTCGGTCGTAAACCAGATTCAACCTCAATTTGATTTAGTAGTAGCTACCCAAGACTGGCACCCGGCTAACCATAAAAGTTTTGCTTCTAACCACGCCGGTAAGCAGGTATTTGAGCAGATAGAACTACAGGGGTTAGCGCAGGTGTTGTGGCCTGACCATTGTGAACAAGGTTCGGCCGGGGCAGAATTTTCGCCGGATCTGGACATGACCAAAGTAGAAGCCATTTTTAGAAAAGGAACCGACCCCGAAATAGACAGTTATAGTGGCTTTTATGATAACGGCCGCTTAAAGTCTACTGGCTTAGCCGATTATTTGCGGGGTAAGGGAATAACGGATGTTTACCTGGTTGGTTTAGCTGGTGATTATTGTGTGTATTACTCAGCCAAAGATGCCTTGCAGGAAGGTTTTAACACCTATTTGATCGAAGACGGCATCCGGGCTATTAACGCCGATGATTTTGCTAAAGTAAAAGAAGATATACAGCAGCGGGGAGGGCAAATCCTGCAAAGTACTGCCTTGTAATGCCTCTGTTCCGGTTCTACTATTCTGATCCGGAAATCATAAATAATACTGCAGGTACTCCTTTAGTAATTTAATTCCATTGCTTTTCTTTTAAAATCAAGCTTGCCATAAATACCATAAAGCCCTAGAACGATTCATATGAATCAGGAAACCAAAAGGAATTACCAGCTTAACCGGGATAAATTTTTAAAAGAAGTAAGCGAAACCTCTTTATGGGACTTTGTGGTAATTGGCGGGGGCGCCACCGGGCTAGGAGTAGCCTTAGATGCGGCCTCGCGTGGTTTTAAAACCTTACTTTTAGAACAACATGATTTTGCTAAAGGTACTTCCAGCCGG
Organism: Adhaeribacter aquaticus DSM 16391; assembly: GCF_000473365.1. Lineage (GTDB taxonomy): Bacteria > Bacteroidota > Bacteroidia > Cytophagales > Hymenobacteraceae > Adhaeribacter > Adhaeribacter aquaticus. Next base: position 2,583,661 of record NZ_KI421517.1, on the reverse strand, counting down.
AGCACCAAACTGGTACACGGGGGCGTGCGTTATCTGGCACAAGGAAATATACGCTTGGTTTTGGAAGCTCTCCGGGAGCGAGGACGTTTGCAACGCAATGCCCCGCACCTGGTGCAAGAGCAGTCTTTTGTAATTCCCTGCTATACTATTCTTGACAAGCTATTCTACGGCCTGGGCTTAAAGATGTATGATTGGTTGGCGGGGAGTTACCGCTTTCCGAAAACAGCCTGGCTCTCCCCAAGCCAGGTGCTAAAGTTATTGCCTACCATTAAAGGAATAAAGCTGCAAGGCGGTATCGAGTATTTCGACGGCCAATTCGATGATGCCCGGCTGGCCATTAACCTGGCGCAAACATGTGCGGAACAAGGTGGTACCCTCCTGAATTATATAAAAGTTACCAGTCTATTGAAGGATGAAGCGGGGAAAGTGTCCGGGGTAAAAGCTTTAGATGTAGAAAGCAACCAGGTATTTAGTTTGAAGAGTAAAGTAATCATAAATGCTACCGGGGTATTTGTAAATGAAATCATGCAGCTGGATACACCCGGAGCTGCTCCATTGGTCAGGTACAGCCAGGGGGTGCACCTGGTACTGGATAAAACATTTCTGCCTGGTGCAAGCGCCCTAATGATTCCGAAGACGCCTGATGGGCGAGTATTGTTTGCGGTGCCCTGGCACGAACACCTATTGGTTGGTACCACCGATACACCTATAGAAGAAAATAACCTGGAACCAATTGCGTTAGATGCCGAAATCAAATTCATTCTGGAAACAGCGGGACAATACCTGGTCCGGAAACCAACTCGCAGCAATGTTTTGAGTGTTTTTGCCGGGTTGCGGCCTTTGGCAGTACCAAATCACCATAGCAACAGTACCAAAGAAATTTCCCGAAGCCATAAATTAGTAGTTACCAGTTCAGGACTTATTACCATTACTGGTGGCAAATGGACAACATACCGGCAGATGGCCGAAGATACGGTAACTGCGGCACTTCTAGCTGGTGGTCTGCCCGCCCAAAAATGTGTTACCGCTGGTCTTAAAATTCATGGTTCCGGTAAATTGGCAGCGGATAACGATCCGTTGAAAATTTATGGCAGTGATGCTCCTGAAATCCGGAAACTGGCAGAAAAAGAACTTGGGCTTGGACAAAAATTACACGAAAAATTTCCTTATATTATAGCCGAAGTAATCTGGGTAATCCGGTACGAAATGGCCCGAACAGTCGAAGATGTGTTGGCCCGCCGGCTACGGCTTTTGTTTTTAGATGCCAGAGCTGCCATGGCGGTAGCCCCAAAGGTAGCCCGGATTTTAGCGGCCGAGCTGGGGCATGATGCAGATTGGATTCAAAAACAAGAGCGGGAATTTGCTCAGGTAGCCAATAATTACCGGTTAACCCCGGAAAGGTTTACCATATCCGATTCTTACTAAACCAGTTGTTCTGCAAAATTTAAGTTATGGCAAAATACATCCTTGCTTTAGATCAGGGTACCACCAGTTCGCGGGCTATTGTCTTTAACCAAAAAGGAGGCATGGTTTCGTTGGGGCAAAAAGAGTTTACACAAATTTACCCGGAGCCGGGTTGGGTAGAACATGATCCGAACGAAATCTGGTCGACGCAAGTGGGAGTAGCTACCGAGGCTGTTTTAAAAGCCGGTTTAGGAGCTGCCGATATTGCCGCTATTGGAATAACCAATCAGCGCGAAACTACTGTGGTCTGGGATCGGCAAACGGGACAGTCGGTTTATAATGCTATTGTCTGGCAAGACCGGCGTACCGCTGATTACTGCAACCACCTGAAAGACCAAGGGGTAGAAAAAAAAGTCCGGCAGAAAACAGGCTTAGTGCTGGATGCTTATTTCTCGGCTACCAAAGTAAAATGGATTTTAGATAACGTACCCGGTGCCCGGGCCAATGCCGAAGCCGGCAAGTTGGCCTTTGGTACAATTGATTCCTGGCTTATCTGGAATTTAACCAAAGGCCAGGTGCATGTAACGGATGTAACTAATGCTTCGCGCACCTTATTGTTCAATATTACTACCCTGACCTGGGACGATGAATTACTCCGTTTATTTGGGATACCAGCTAGTCTATTACCGGAAGTGAAATCGTCTAGTGAAATAATAGGGCATACGGCTAATACGCTTTTTGCTACCCAAATTCCTATTGCGGGTATAGCCGGTGATCAACAGGCGGCGTTGTTCGGGCAAATGTGTACTAAGCCTGGTATGGTAAAGAATACCTACGGCACGGGCTGCTTTATGCTGCTTAATATTGGCGAGAAACCTATCTTATCCTCCAATAATTTAGTAACTACGGTGGCTTGGAAAATAAAAGACCAGGTGCATTATGCCTTGGAGGGCAGCATTTTTATAGCCGGAGCAGTCGTGCAATGGCTCCGCGATGGCTTGGGGATCATTTCCAGTTCGGCAGAAGTAGAAGAATTGGCCCGTAAAGTAGCGGGTAGCGAAGGTGTTTATTTAGTGCCGGCCTTTGCCGGTTTAGGCGCTCCGCATTGGGATCAATATGCCCGCGGCACTATTGTCGGCATGACCCGCGGTACTTCTGCTGCCCATATTGCCCGTGCGGCCTTGGAAAGCATTGCCTATCAAACCCTGGAAGTGTTAAAAGCTATGGAGGCGGATGCAAATATTACCATAGATGAGTTACGGGTAGATGGCGGTGCTACGGTAAATAACTTATTAATGCAATTTCAGGCAGATATTTTAGGTGCCCGGGTAGTACGGCCGGAAGTAACGGAAGTAACTGCCCTTGGTGCGGCTTACTTAGCTGGGCTGGCAGTTGATTTTTGGCCTTCCATAAATGCTATTCAGGAGCAATGGCAAATAAATCAACGCTATGAACCAACAACTTCTTTCAATTCCGATATTTTATTAAAAGGCTGGTACCGGGCAATTAAAGCAGTAAAGGCTTGGGCCGAAACAGAAAAAGAATTTCAAACTGAAAACACCGTAACTAAAGCTGAAGAATTATGACGCCATTCGCTGCCGAATTAATTGGAACCATGTTTTTAATTCTGTTGGGAAATGGAGTAGTAGCGAATGTGGTATTAAAGAGTACTAAAGGCTGCAACAGCGGCTGGATGGTCATAACTACTGGCTGGGCGCTATCGGTTTTTGCCGGGGTAGTCATTGCCGCGCCTTACAGCGGCGCACATCTAAATCCGGTGGTTACCCTGGCTTTGGCTATAACCGGTAAATTCAATTGGGACCAGGTTGGTCTGTTTATCCTGGCGCAATTATTAGGCGCTATGTTGGGAGCCTTTCTGGTTTGGCTGCTTTATAAACCGCACTTTGACTCCACCGAAGATTCTTTGTCGCAATTAGCAGTATTTAGCACCGGACCGGCCATCCGGCATCCGGTTTCCAATTTATTCAGCGAAGCAGTAGGAACCTTTGTGCTCATTTTTGTAATTTTTTCCTTTACCAATCCCGAAATAGGAAATGAAAAAACGCCTATTGGTATGGGCGCTTTGGGAGCTTTACCGGTAGCCTTTCTGGTTTGGGGCATTGGCTTATCACTGGGTGGTACTACCGGCTATGCTATTAATCCCGCCCGCGATTTAGGTCCGCGTTTGATGCATACCTTGCTGCCGCTAAAAAATAAATGCTCCAGCGATTGGCAGTATGCCTGGATTCCTATTCTGGGTCCTGTTTTAGGTGCCTCAGCTGCTGCGTTGCTTTATATGGTATTACAGAAGTAGGAAAGCAACAGCGAAAGGGTTAAGATAAAAGTTCTGATTTTTTAAAAAGCAATATTTAAAAGCAAAATAATCTTCAATAAAAAAGCCGGTAATTGCTCACTGCAACTACCGGCTTTTAAGTATAGAATATATTTGAAAGTAGAACTAGTGTAATAGGTCTTGCAACCAGTCGTCCTTACGCAATATCAATAGTAGAGTGGTGAGGTTTAACACCAATACCATAGTAGTTGAAGCCAGCTTCTTCCATTTCCTGCAGGTCATAGATGTTGCGGCCATCAAAGATGACTTTGTCTTTCATCAGCTTGCCTACCACCTTCAGGTTCGGGGAGCGGAACTCCGGCCACTCGGTAATGATCAGCAAAGCATCAGCATCAATCAACGCATCGTACTGATCTTTGGCAAATTCTATAGAATCTCCTAAAATATGCTGCGCTTCTTTTATGGCTACCGGATCATACGCTTTCACCTTACAACCTGCTGCCAGCAGCTTCTCGATGATCACCAGCGATGGCGCTTCCCGCATGTCATCAGTTTTAGGTTTAAAGGAAAGGCCCCACAAGGCAAAAGTCTTACCGGCTAATGCTCCTTCAAAGTGGCGGGTCACTTTGTTAAACAGCACCGACTTCTGGTTCTCATTTACCGACTCCACTGACTTTAAGATCTGCATCTCGTAGCCATTCTCCGCTGCTGTTTTAATCAACGCTTTTACATCTTTAGGGAAGCAGGAGCCGCCGTAGCCGATACCAGGGTAGATGAACTTGTTGCCAATCCTGGCATCCGAACCTATGCCTTTGCGCACCATGTTTACATCTGCGCCCATGATCTCACATAGATTAGCAATGTCATTCATGAAGCTGATCTTAGTTGCCAGCATGGAGTTAGCCGCATACTTGGTCATTTCTGCCGATGGAATGTCCATGAAGATGATGGGGTGGCCGTTCAACAGGAATGGCTTGTACACCTTCTGCATGATGTCTTCGGCTCTTTCGCTTTCCACGCCGATCACAATGCGGTCTGGCTTGAGGAAATCTTCTATGGCTGCTCCTTCTTTCAAAAACTCAGGATTAGAAGCCACATCAAACTCAAATGCACCTTCTCTTTTAGCTACTTCTTCTTCAATAGCCGCTCTTACTTTCTTAGCTGTTCCTACGGGTACGGTACTCTTGGTAACCACTACCATGTAGTTGTTCATGTGCTGGCCGATGCTGCGGGCTACGGCTAACACATACTTCAAGTCAGCACTGCCGTCTTCTCCCGGAGGAGTACCTACGGCAATAAAAGCAACATCCGCTCCTTGTATGCTTTCGGCTATGCTGGTAGAAAAGTTCAGTCGCCCTTTCTGGGTGTTGCGCAATACCATTTCTTCCAGTCCTGGTTCATAGATAGGTAAGATGCCCTTCCGTAGGTTCTCGATCTTCTTTACATCTATGTCTATACAGGTTACATCCATGCCTACTTCCGCTAAACATGTCCCCGTTACCAGGCCTACATAGCCCGTGCCTACTACTGCTATTCTCATTTTCTTGTATTATTGTAATTCGAATAAAATGTAAATTTAAAGCAATTTAAAACTTTGCTAACAAAGAAGCTAACAATTTGTAAAAAATTTATTTAAAAACTGTTATGGTTGTATTTATTATAAATATACTGTTGTTTGCTTTTATAAAGAGGAACGATAAAATATAACTTTTCCACTTTTGCTACTGCTTCCAGCTTTATTATGGTTACCGATCCATATAGGGCACCGTGCGTTTCTCCGTATGGCTCTGCATGGCCAGTTCAATTATTCGGATGGTATTGCGGGCTTGCTCCGGGGTTACGTCCAGTTCTTCCTGACCCAGAATAGCACCATAAACATTTTGGTATAGCCCGCGGTAATCGCCTACCTGGCTGGCTACTTTGCCCATTATATGTAAGCCGTTGTATTCGGTATTAATTCGGCCCCAGTTAGCTTCCGGCTCCACGCCCCAGTTAGGCGTATTGCCCGGGTGTAAGCCAGCTTTCAGCGCTTCTTCCTGTACATCCAACCCATATTTTATAAACGAGCCATGGTCGCCGAGCAGCAGGTAATGTGGCGTAGGCTCTTTTACCAGCATGCCGCTTTTTAAGGTAACTTTCAGACCAGGATAATGCAGGATTACTTCAAAGTTATCGATAATCTTGCCGCCCGTTCGTTGGGTGCGTAAATCGGCGGTAATTTCTTCAGGCAAACCAAATAAAACCTGGGCGCCATCAATCAAATGGGCTCCTAAGTCATATAAAATACCGGAGGCTTCCGTGTCTTCTTCTTTCCAGGTGCCCGGTTTAATAAAGTTCCGGAAACGGTCGAAATGAACTTCGTATTCCACCAGGTTACCGAGCATTTTACTCTGGATAATTTTCTTTACCGTTAAGGCATCACCATCCCAGCGGCGGTTGTGGTACACCGTAATTAATTTGTTTTGCGTTTTCGCCAGCTGAATGAGTTCATCGGCTTCGGCCGAGGTGGGCGTAAAGGGTTTGTCGACTAACACGTGTTTACCAGCCAGCAAAGCTTCCCGGGAAAGTTGGTAATGGGAGGTATTCGGCGAAGCCACTACTACCAAATCAATTTCCGGATCATTAAAGATAGCCTGCACATCCGGTACTATTTCGGCTTGGGGGTAGCGCTCCCTGGCCAACGCAATGTTGCCGGCGTTAGTGGCCCGTATGGTCTTTAAATTAAATCCGGGTACATTGGTAATAAAAGGAGCATGAAACATTTGTCCGGCCATGCCAAAACCAATTAGTCCTACTTGTAAAATCTGGCTCATGTCGTGTAAGTCTTTTAATTTTCAATATTAAAAATTCTTTTGCAATTAGTGCGTAAATAAAATTAAGGTATCCCAAAAATAACTTATCACCCAACTCACAGGGTAAACTGCTAGAGTGAATGAGAATAAATATATGAATCAGCGTATTTTTAAAAATCCTAATGTAAAGGATAAAGTTACCTTTCTGAAAACGGCCGCTGAAACAAATGGGGAATACACATTGCTGGAAGTAGAACTGGCTCCGGGAGGTGGTAATCCTTTACATTACCACCTTACCTATGCCGAAACCTTTACCCCTGTAACCGGAAATTTAGGTGTCCAGTTAGGTAATCAAACAAGATTGCTGAAACCCGGAGAAGCTTTTACCGTTCTGCCTAAGCTCGTCCACCGCTTTTATAACCCCGGTGCGCACCCAATTACTTTCCTGACTGAGTTGAGACCGGCCAGTATTGGGTTCGAAAAGTTTATTAAAATTTTGTACGGTTTAGCTTCCGATGGATTAACCACGGAAAAAGGAATTCCTAAAAATTGGTTTTATGCAGCGCTTATAACCTCCCTAGGCGATACCCATGGGGTAGGAGTGTTACGGTTGACAAAGCCGGTAATTGAGTTAGTGGCTTTTGGCGCCCGAAAAGCAGGTTTAGAAGAAAAGCTTTTAAAAAAGTATGCTAGGCATAACTTATGAAGAACTGGCAGGGATTTTGCCTTACAGATCATACTGTTTTCATAGCTTTTTTAACATTACAGGGCAGGCGTTAGATTAAAACGTCTGCTCTGTTTTATGATAAGCTGTTGGTACAATAAAGGAAGAATCACGTCTTCGTATAAAAAGCAACTAGTTTCTCTGAATAGTGAAGTTTTACAGCTTTGCTTTATTTTAATATATTGAGCAAATAGGTGCCGTACCCGCTTTTTCGTAAGGGTTCGGCCACTTTTCTAAGCTGTTCGGCATCTATAAAGCCCATGCGGTAAGCCACCTCCTCAATAGAACCGATTTTTAATCCCTGGCGCTCTTCTATTACCTGCACGAAGGTAGCAGCCTGCATCAAAGATTGAATGGTGCCGGTGTCCAGCCAGGCCGTGCCCCGGTCCAGTATACCTACTTTCAGTTTGCCGCGGCGTAGGTATTCTTTATTCACATCCGTGATTTCGTATTCGCCCCGTGGACTAGGTTTTAGGTTTCGGGCTATTTCCAGAACATCATTATCATAGAAGTAAAGGCCGGGCACCGCAAAATTAGATTTAGGTTGAGCAGGCTTTTCTTCAATAGATAGCGCGTTCATGTTTTCATCAAAATCTACTACCCCGTATCGTTCCGGATCCAGTACGTGATAAGCATAAACAACCCCTCCATCCGGATCATTATTCGCCTGCAGCAGTTTGCTCATACCAGAGCCATAAAAGATATTATCACCCAGAACCAGGGCTACTTTTTCTTTCCCAATAAAGTCAGCGCCTATTATAAAAGCCTGGGCTAAACCATTGGGTTCTTCCTGAACTGCATAACTGAAACTGCAGCCAATGCTACTGCCATCGCCCAGAAGCCGCTCAAACAGGGGCAAGTCGTGGGGCGTTGAAATAATCAGAATTTCCCGGATACCCGCCAGCATCAGCGTTGAGAGCGGGTAATAAATCATCGGTTTATCATAAACGGGCATTAGTTGTTTGCTAACCGCTAAGGTTAATGGGTGCAGCCTGGTGCCGGAGCCTCCGGCAAGAATAATTCCTTTCATAGTTTAGGGAGTGTTAACTTTCTTATAATCGCCCTTGCTCATGATATTTTGAGCGTTAAAACATGCCAATTAATAGCTTGATGTTCCTTGATTGGGCGAGTTTCTTATATAGGTATAAGGTGTTTAATAAAACAAAATCAAATTTATTTGCTCTAAAAGTATTGGTTTTTCCTAAAAGCAAATTTCTTCTATAGAATTGGCTAAAGTAAGAATTTTGATTTATACGCAAAGAAATAAATATGGTAGAAAACCTGATCCTGATAAAAGGTTAATGATAGATTGGCTTTGTAAGAGGTTTTAAGTTTTAAAATAATATTAATTAAAATGCAGTTATTTTAATTTCTTAGATTACACCCGACGCTTTTGGTTATAGCTTATATAGCGGTAATATAGATTAAATATTAACAAATCTTTATTGTTGTCCGTGTATTGGTCAGGCAGAACGGTAAAAAGCAAGTTGTAAATATATTATTAGGAGACTGTTAGTGTTGGTATAGAGTCAATTTTTCATAACATAAAATTAAAAAGGGTCAGAACCGCTTGATTAGTTCTGACCCTTTTTGATAATTATGCAATTAATTTTTTAGACTAGGAAAAATCACTGCCATATTCCGCAATTACTTCCTGCGAAACACTTTTTATTTCCTGCTCATTATCTTTCGGATAGATCAGCAATACGGAACCATCATCCACCACAATAAAGTTTTGCAAGCCTTTTATTACAGCGGCCTTATTTTGCGGCAGATGAATGACGCAGTCGGTAGTATCGTATAACTTAATTTTCTGACCGGCAATTACATTGTTCGCTTCATTCTTGTCCGCGGCATCGTATAAAGAAGCCCAGGTGCCTAAATCCGACCAGCCAAAATCTGCTGGTACGGTATAAATATTATCGGCTTTTTCCATAATGGCATAATCCACCGATATATTAGGCGATTGCGGGTAATACTCCCGAATAAATACTTCCTCTTCGGGCGTGTTGTATACGGAATTGCCTTTTTGGAAAAGTTGGTAAATTTCCGGGCTATTTTCTTCTAAGGCTTTCAATACCGTACTTACTTTCCAGATAAAGATACCGGCATTCCACAGGTAATCGCCGCTGGCTAAAAACTCCTGGGCTTTGTCCAGGGATGGTTTTTCGGTAAACCGAATTACCTTGTGAACCCCTTCTGTACCTGCTTTATCAAAATTAATGTAACCATAACCGGTATCCGGACGGGTAGGGGTTATGCCCAAGGTTACCAGGGCCTCATTTTGTTGACTAAATTGCAGGGCTTGCTGCAGCTTCTGAATAAATACCTCCTCGTAAAGAATAAAATGATCAGAAGGCGCTACCACAATATTTGCCTCCGGGTTTAAGTTAGCTACTTTAAAAGAAGCATAAGCAATACAAGGAGCCGTATTGTTACGGGAAGGTTCACAAATAATATTATCAACCGCTATGCCGGTTAACTGCTCCTGAATAATCTGGCTGTATTGGCCGTTAGTAACAATAAAGATATTAGTGGCCGGGCAAAGTTTCAGAAAGCGCTCGTACGTTAACTGCAGCAAGGATTTTCCAATGCCGAGTATATCTATAAATTGTTTCGGAAAGTTATTACGGCTCTTAGGCCAAAACCGGCTGCCAACGCCACCAGCCATAATCAGGACATAAGTATTATTGTTCATGAAGGTAGATATAAAGAAATAGACGGGTTTCTGAGGAAGATTTAAACTAACTGCGTGTAGTTAAATTTTAACTTATTTAATATTAACCAATTAATGTTCTTTGACAAAGATTAAAAAAAATATCTAAACTTCCTTAAATTTGTTTAAAAAATTTTAATCATTAGTGCTAATATTGAATATATTCTATGTAATTTGAGCAATATAGTAGATAGTAAAATAGAAAAATGATTTTGAAATTGGAGTTTTCTAATGCTGCCTGATAACCTTTATTTATTAAAAGTAGAAGAAACCAATGCTAAAAGGTAAATAAATTTACCAGAGGTGTTTTGTAATTATACGGATAGATAAATTAACCAATGCCATTCACGTTTTCCCATCCAATTGCGATTTTACCGTTCTGCTACTTGCCTAAAAGGTTTCGATCTGTAACGGGCTTAGTCGTAGGAAGTTTGGTGCCGGATTTTGAAAAATTTATCCGGATGCGGATTTATGATTCTTTTAGCCATACCTGGCCCGCTATTTTTTACTTTAATTTGCCCTTAGGTATTTTGTTAGCCTTCCTCTTTCATAATATTGTTAGAGAGCCTTTAGTAGATAACTTACCGCTAAGCTTAAGAAAGCGCTTAGTAGCTTTTAATGGTCTTAATTGGAATAAAGCATTTAGAGAAAATTATCCGATTATTATTTTCTCTATACTAATAGGAGTTATATCCCATTTTGCATTAGATAGCTGTACGCATCCTTATGGTAAAGTTGTGCAACTAGTTCCTGCTCTTTCCACGCGCTTGCTGTGGAAAGAGCAAACATATGCTATATTTGGCATTCTGGATCGGGTAATCTCCTTGGTGGCCATTTTAATATTTTTCTTTTTAGTAATACGTTTACCTAAACATGAAGCAGGTATAAGAGCGGAGTATAATTTTAATGGTTTCTGGTTGTTTTTTGGCGTGCTTGTTCTGGTTATTATTTGGGTAAGGCTTCAATATAAACTAGAACCACAGCTTTATTTTTATGATTTAATCAGTACAACTATAGCGGCTGTTCTTTTAAGTTTATTACTAGTTTCTTGTTTCGTTAAAGTTACAATTTTAAGGAGTTGATTTAAAGATATATCTATTTGCCTATAAATTTCCTTCGTCAGATGCATGACTTATTGGATTTTCACAAACCATTTACAAAAATTTATTAGGGTATATATAAATAAAGACGGAACTGGTAAATGATTTAGTTAATAATCGAAAAAAGATACCTTTTATAGGTATCATATTATGATGTTTTTTATAATAAAATCGGGGAAAAACACGAATTTTTTTATAAAAAATATTAAAATAACAAAGGCTATAACTGATTGAGTAGAATTAATAATTGTTTTAATTGTAATGTTTTAATGTTTTTTTTAAAAAATTGTTAATGTTTTTAACTTGGCTTTGCAACAATATTTTTTTTTATAATTTTGTAAATCAAACTAAAAGGAACTTTTTTAATAGACATTATCTTTAAAGTTTAAATTTTTACAATTTCACTTTTCCGCTCCAGCGTGGAATAAATAAGGAAAAAATACAAATATATAACATGAAGAAAGCTTTAATCACGGGAATTACAGGGCAGGATGGTGCCTATTTAGCAGAGTTTCTATTAAAGAAAGGATATGAAGTACATGGTATCAAGCGGAGAAGTTCTTTGTTTAATACTGATCGGATTGACCACCTGTACCAGGATCCGCACGAAGAAGATGTACGGTTCCACCTGCACTACGGTGATTTAAGTGACTCTACCAATATTATCCGGATTATTCAGCAAGTACAGCCCGACGAAATTTATAACCTGGGGGCTATGAGCCATGTGAAAGTGAGCTTCGATACACCTGAGTATACGGCTAATGCGGATGGTATTGGTACATTGCGGATTTTAGAAGCGGTTCGTATCTTAGGTTTAACCAAAAAGACCCGTATTTACCAGGCATCTACATCTGAATTGTACGGTTTAGTACAGGCAGTACCACAGTCTGAAACAACTCCTTTTTATCCACGCTCGCCATATGCGGTTGCTAAATTATACGGCTACTGGATCACTGTAAACTACCGCGAAGCGTACGATATGTATGCCTGCAACGGTATCTTGTTCAACCACGAATCACCTTTAAGAGGCGAAACCTTTGTTACCCGTAAAATTACCCGGGGCGCCGCTAAGATTGCGCTAGGGATGCAGGATAAATTGTATTTAGGTAACCTGGATGCTAAACGCGACTGGGGACATGCCAAAGATTATATAGAAGCTATGTATTTAATCTTGCAGCAGGATGTTGCGGAAGACTATGTAATTGCTACCGGTATTACTACTACCGTTAGAGATTTTGTAAAAATGGCTTTCTCGGAAGTAGGTATTGAGTTAGCCTTTAGTGGCATTGGGGTAGAAGAGAAAGGCGTGGTAATGTCCTGCTCTAACCCAGACTTCCAACTGGAAGTGGGTACTGAAGTGGTAGCCGTAGATCCACGTTATTTCCGCCCTACTGAAGTAGAATTGTTAATTGGTGACCCTACTAAATCGAAAACCCAGTTAGGTTGGGAGCCAAAATACGATTTGCCTGCCCTGGTAAAAGACATGATGGACGCGGACGTAGAGCATTTTCAGAAAGAGAAAATGTTATTGGAGCAAGGTTATCGGGTGAAGAACCAATTTGAATAGGCATTCACTTATAATAAATGAATAAAGAAGATAAAATATATGTAGCCGGCCATCGGGGGATGGTCGGTTCTGCTATTATCCGGCGATTAGAGCAGGACGGCTATACCAATATTATTACCCGGGTTTCTAAAGAGCTTGATTTACGGAACCAGCAACAGGTAAATGAGTTTTTTCAGGAAGAAAAACCGGATTATGTATTTTTAGCGGCTGCTAAAGTAGGCGGTATTGTAGCTAATAATACCTACCGCGGCGAGTTCCTGTATGATAACCTCATGATCCAAAGCAATGTGATTCATGCGGCTTATTTGCAGGGTGTTCAGAAGCTGATGTTCTTAGGTTCTTCCTGTATTTATCCAAAGCTAGCTCCGCAACCTTTAAAGGAGGAATATTTGTTGACGGGGCCTTTGGAGCAAACTAATGAACCATATGCCATTGCCAAAATTGCCGGTATTAAGTTGTGTGATGCTTATCGGGATCAGTATGGTTGTAACTTTATTTCGGTAATGCCAACGAACCTTTATGGGCCTAATGATAACTACGACCTGCAAAACTCACATGTGTTACCAGCATTAATCCGGAAGATGCACGAAGCAAAGGCCAGGGGAGAAGAACAGGTAACTATTTGGGGAACAGGTTCGCCGAAACGGGAGTTTTTACATGCCGATGATTTAGCAGATGCTTGTTTTTATTTGATGCAGACTTATAATGAGCCTGGATTGGTAAACATTGGTGTAGGTGAAGATATATCCATCAAGGATTTAGCTTATCTGGTGAAAGCTATTGTAGGTTTTGAAGGCGAACTAGTGTTTGATACTGCTAAACCTGATGGAACGCCGCGTAAATTGATGGATGTGTCTAAGCTGAATTCTTTTGGTTGGAAAGCTAATATTGGTTTAGAAGAAGGAATTAGAGGCGTTTATGAAAAAGTAAAAGAAGCTGAATGGGCAATTATTGCTTAACTTCTGTTTAATAATATAGCCTAATAAGCTTTATTATATTTCTAGAAAAGCCACTCTTGCACATAAAAGTAGCAGGGGTGGCTTTTTCGTGTCACATAAAAAAAAGTAACTTAATTTTAAAGAAAAAAATAAAGATGATAGTTTTCAGCGTCAGTCTTTCTATTATTTTATTGAGATAAATTGGTATTAAAAATTCATAGAATAATAACTTCCTTAGTATTAAAATACTGCATTTAAGTAATTTATATAAATTTTTCCTTAATTTTACATTAATATATATATTTGGATTTTTAATTGGTTTTTACTAGGAAATTAATTTAATAAAGCCTTATTTATAATTACAATTAGATATTCCTTTCAAACTAAAAGGTATCAAAGCATATACTACTTCTAAAAGTTTAATGCTACTAGTTGTGAAAATTTATTTATTCAATAGGTTATTCCATTAAAGCCCCTATTTTTCTTATTCTATTATATGCCAAAATTTTACTTTATTCTATTATTTTCTTTAAGTTTTATTTCTGGGTTTGGTCAAATTCGAAATGTACATTATGGTTTAGAAGGCCAGGGAATTGTTACTACTTCAGGTCAGGTTCCATTTTGGTTAAGATCAAACCAATTTGGTAGCGTTCCCCTTTCCGGCCCATCTGTAAGTTTTATCAGCCGATTGCGTAAAGATTATGATAGTACCCAAACTAAATTATTTGATTGGGGAGTAGGTTATGAGGGAAGAGTCAATGTAGGAAAAACTTCACAATTTTTACTAGTAGAAGGTTATGGAAAGGCACGTTTAGGTATATTTGAATTAAAGGCTGGCCGTGCAAAGGAAATAATGGGTTTAGTAGATACCACCCTATCATCTGGAGCCTTTGCAATTTCTGGTAATGCCTTGGGAATTCCAAAAGTTCAGCTGGCAATTCCTGGATTTTATACTTTGCCTATTTTTAAAGGAATGTTTGCTTTTAAAGGTAACTTCGCCCATGGTTGGGTTGGGCAGCTTCCTTTAGGTATCTACAATATAGGATCTACCAAAAGGGTAGATCAGGATTACGTCTATTTTCACCAAAAATCTTTGTATGGGAAGTTTGGTCGGAACGAATGGAAAATAAGGATTTATGGGGGTTTTAATCATCAAGTATTTTGGGGTGATTATAGAAGAATTTACGCTCCAGGTCATTTTAATCTTACTCCCTTGCAGGCTTACTTTTACGTAATTACAGGGAAAGCATATGGAGCTGAGGATGGAGCGCGTTATATAGAGAGATCCAAACTTGGTAATCAATTAGGCTCCATTGATTTAGGGTTGGAGTATGATATGCAGGATATAAAGGTTTTTGCTTACAGACAAAGTTTTTACGATGTGGGTGCATTATATTATCTTGCTAACATCATGGATGGGTTAAATGGAATTAGTCTAATAAATAAGAAAAATTCGGATAAAATTGTACAATGGCGGAAGGTAGTATTAGAACTTCTATATACTAAAAATCAGGCAGGAGAGACATGGTCAAAGATTACCCCTTCAGGTGATGAAGATTATTATAATAACTATTTTTATTCAACTGGTTGGTCATATAAAGGTTTAGGTATAGGAACTCCTTTTTTAAGTACAAAGGCTTCAACCAGAAAAAATTTGCCTTCAGATCCTGTAGATTATTTTAATAATAACCGGGTGCTTGCATTTCATGTAGGTTTACAAGGACAAGTTAAGGCATGGAGATTTGTAGCCAAAAGTTCTTATTCAAAAAATTATGGCACTTTTGGAACAAGTATTTCTGGTCGTTCTAGGGGCAAATTAAGGTTTCCTCCTCAAAATGGAATTTTTCCAGAAGTTAACCAATTTTCAGCTTATTTAGAAGGAAGTAGAGATTTAACCAGAGGTTATAGTATATCTTTTCTTACAGCTTTTGATTCTGGAAAGCTTCTGTATGATACAGGAGGTTTAATTGTAAAGTTTTCGAAAAAATGGTAAAACAAAGAAATTTGGTTTATAAAATTATCTAAGAGGAACTTGTAGGTTAAAAGTAACATCTGTGAGCTGGAATGTTTTTTTAGCCCCTTACTTAATTTATTAATAAAGTACCATTTTCAGAAAGAAGAAAAATAATAAAGGCTTAGCCAACGCCTAACCACAGTATTACGGTAGGGTGCTAATTACTTTTAAATTCTCTTCTTTTCATTTAATTGGTACAATTTTTAGTAATCTTGAAGTTTTTAAAAAATGATTAATTTTAAAATTACAACTGATTGAAAAAATATTATAATTTCCTTGGTCTTAACCTGTTTACCACAATTTAAACTAAATTTTAGAAAAGATAAGTATGAAAAAAGTTTATAATAAAATTAATTAATAATTATTTGGAAATTGGATAAGCACGTTGTTTAAATTTATTCCTTTTTATAGAAGAATTTACTTGTTTCTGTTTCTCTTTTAGCAAAATCCAACCAAATACAGGACCATAATATAAATACCGCTTCCACATTCTTTTTGGTTCCTTTACCAGTCGGCCTAACCACTCTAACCCAAAATTAATCCAAAAATTGCTTGGTCTATTTACTGTGCCAGCATAAAAATCAAATACTGCACCAATAGAACAGATTATTTTTGTGTCAAGTTTCTCTTTATGGAGATAAGACCATTTTTCTTGCTTAGGTGCCGTCATACCCACAAATAGAACATCTGGCTTAATATTATTAACCACTTCAATCATTATAGCATTATCCTCATTTGAAAATTCAGGCTTATAAGGGGGAGAGTAATACGTCATCTTTACCGAAGGGTACTCAATAGCAAGCCTTTCCTTTATTTTCGTTAATGTTTGTTCTGTGGAACCTAAATACATACAACTTCCACCTACTTTATTAAGTTCTCTTAAAAGATACTGGTGAATATCGGCTCCTGCTATCTTTGTTATCTTATCTCCTGTTAATAGCTTAGATGCGGCAACAATGCCGACACCATCAGGTAATAATATATCAGAATTTAATAATGCTTGTTTAAAATTGTGATCCTTTTCCGCAACTATATATGAATATTGGTTTATAGTGTTGATTAATAGTTTAGAGCGAATTTTTAAATTTTCCAATTTATCATTAAAAATTTTAAACCCTAAAAGTTCAATATTATTCTTTGAACCCATAACTTTTGTAACCATTTGAGGAAAAATAATTTTAATTATAGCAATTTAATAAATTCCAATTCGTCTTGCAAATGCCTTCATTTGTAAGAGCATAATTATAAAAAAATAGGAAGAAAAGATTTTGTTAAAGTATATTATAATAAATTAGATTAAGAATTAATTATAATAGCCATCATTAATCTGAAATATTATAAAAAGAAATTGATTAGTTTTTAAAGTCAATCTTAAATAAAACAGCTTTTTTAAATAAAACGTTCTTGCAATAATGAACTATATCTGTCAAATAATCAAAAATGTTAATTTTAGTTTTTGATTATTATATTGAAAAAAACATTTTCCACTTATAGAAGTTCTATTACCGATGCAGTCACCTTTTTTAATGTTAATGTTTTTTATTTAACTAAAATAAATTTTTTATAAATAGAAGCCCTTGATAATTAAATTTATAATTGCTGTAGAGTTTCTTTAATTAGGCTCTTTATATAAATATTTTAAGGTCTAAGTTGGTTTAGCTATTTTGTAAAAAATATTAAGGTTGTTGATATAGTTAGTTATATCGAAATTATTTTTTACATAATCCCTTGCATTATTTGATAGAAGTAAACAAAAGTTTTCATTAAAAATTAAAGTTTTTATTTTCTCTGCTAAATCTATAGGATTGCTTTTTTCAACGATTAAACCATTCTTACCATTTTCAATTAAATATCCCATTGATCCATCTGTGGTAACAATTGGAACTAAGCCATAGGCCATAGCCTCAAGAAGTGCAACAGGTAAACCCTCTCCATGTAAAGAGGGAAGTAAAAAAATATCACAGGTAGATAAAATTTCTATTTTGGCTTTACCCCCAACTATTCCATGAAATTTAATATTTTCGATTTCTTTTTCTTCTGAAAATATAAATTCTTCAAGAGGCCCTTTACCACATATGTTTAATTTAAACTTGGTGTTATACCCATTTATATTAAGAATCTTTATTGCATTAATAATCACTTCTAAACCTTTTGATTCATGAAGCCGACCTAAAAAAAGGATATTTACAACTTTGTTATTTATCGTAGGCCTATTTATGTTTTCAGGAAAATTAATTGTATTCTTTAAAACCTTAACAGAGTTTATATTATATTCCTTTTTAACAGTTTCTTTTTCTAATTCACTTAAAGCTAAAACAATCTTCGAATTTTTTAATATAAATTTAATTATTTTATTCAGTATGTAAGGGGCCTTTTCAATTAAGTACCTGCCTCCATGTAAATGAGTTAGTATTGGTTTTTTTTTAAAATAGCATAGTAAGAAGACTACAAACTCCCGTAATATAGATTTTGTATTTAATGGAAGATTAAGATGTAGAATATCAAAATTGTTAGTTTGTATATGTTTGTAAAGTATCCTGTAGCTATCAAATACATTAGTAAACCTTTTAAGCGTATTTCCCTCATTATCTTTCTTACCTGATAAAAGGTGGATGTATGTTACTTGAGAATTATTTTTAATTATAGTGTTTACTACTGATGAAATTCCACTAACATTTTCAGTAATTTCTAAGCTTGGTGAAGTAATTAAAATTTTTAAAGATGATTTTTGGTTAACCGACATGCAGTTTATTTGTTAAAATGCCCTTTGCTAATTAAATTAATAGTTTTGTATTAAAATTTAATTATTTTACAAGATTATTATAAATGGAGATTTGTTAATTTTAATTTTAAAAAAGTATAATTAATATTTTTTGTAAAAACATTAATTAATTCCGCTATTGGTTATTAATGATTTACATATTTTATTAATTAAATTTTTAAATTTTTAACAACCCTGGCAGGGTTTCCTGCTACAACTGAAAAAGAAGGAACATCTTTAATAACAACCGAGCCAGCACCTATTATAGCATTATCTCCAATATTGATTTTTCCTATAATTACAACATTAGCACCTATTTGAACATTATTCCCAATACAAGGAACATCTTTTTCTGATTTTCCATTACCTATTGTGGTATTATGCCTTAAAGTTACATTCCTACCTATAACAGAATCTTGGTGTATAACTGTACTTTGTCCATGAAATAAATTGAAACCTCTGCCTAATTTCACTGTATCTGGTATATCGATACAAAGTAGCCATTGAACAAAAAATTTGTAAAAGATTCTTATTGGTAATCCTATTATCTTAAAAAAGGAGTTTTTTGTAAAGAATGAGCTAATTCTAAAGATTAATATAAAAAATGCGCCCTTAGTATTTCCTCTTAGTTTTATTATTTCCTGAATAAGGTTCATTATTTATGATTTTCAATTAAAATCTTTTTGTTAAAATTAAAATTTAATTTTGGATTATCTTCTTGTAGAAGAATGTATATTAATGCTAAAAGCACTTCCATTATTGAAGAAATTACACCTCCTTGAACCATTTGGTAAAACAAATAGGAAAAACTTACGGCTAAAGGAAGTAATTTAACTGGAGATTTTGATCTTATTGATTGGATAATTAAACTGTAGATAAATAAAACATAAAGAATTAACCCGATTACTCCATCTTTAAGGAAATAGGTCATGAAACCATTATGTGCATAAATTCTGAGGCCAACTAGTTTCTCCATTTTCTCCATGTAGGGATCTAAGCCTAGTCCTAATACTTTTTCTTCAAAACTTGCATTAATCCATATATCTATCGAGGCAATTTGAAATAAGATTCTACCAGATCCTAAATCTTTAGTAGCATCACCAGAGGAGTATTCTTGTGAATCTAGTAACCTTGCTTTTAAAGTCTCATCCTTATTATATAAATAAAAAAATATGCTAAATGAGAAGATTGCGAGAATAATTGAAGGTAATATGTTTTTGATCCTAAAGGTTTTTATATAAAAAACAAGAAGTCCAACAATTAAGGTAAGATAGCCCGTTCTAATATAGGTTTTATAAATAACATATAACCCAAACAAAATTGTTAAAAGTAATACCCTTCTAAAATTTTTATTTATGTATATAGGTTCTTTGTTTACTAAAAGAAAATAAATAAGGCATAATAAGCATAAACTAAGGGTAACGCTTGCGCTATGTGAATTTTCAAACATTCCTATAAAACCGGAAGAATCTTCCCCAAAAATAGAAAGATTATACCCTGTATTTATCGGTTCAAGAATGCCTAATAAAAAGAAAGAAGAAGAGGAAATTATTACAAAAGAAAAAAAGATTAAAAAATTTATAATTTGCTTTTTATCAAACCTATTTAAGGCAACTATATAAGTTAATGGAAATATTAACGACCTTAATGTATCTATTAGTACAGTTGAAAAGCTATAATAGGTCCCCGTCGAAAAAAAGGTTTTTAAAGCTGATGCTATACTAGTTTTTCCAATTTTAGTTATTTTAAAACTATTTTTCTTAAGTAAGTATAAAATGCTAAAAACAATAAAAGATCCGTTTGTTAATGCTGATATTTTTATTGAGCCCATTGTTATGGGTTGGACATACAAAATGCTATTGACCAATTTATATTTAAAATAAATCTCAAATTTTATTTTTTCTAACAGGGGAAGTGAATAAGGTTTGGTGAATGAAATTTCTTTGTAAATATCTATATATTTATATACAACTTTTTCTACATCAAAATAATCTTTACATATCCGTCTCGAAAATTCTCTCTTTTGTTCTTGTAAAGGTGCATTATTCAATATTTTTTTAAATTGAGTTAATCTTTCTTTATCGTCAGAATTATCAATCACTCTTTCTGAGAAATTCTTTTCTAAAAAGTTTGTCAGATTTAGCTCATTTAATAAAATAGGAAAACTATGTGAAGCTGTGTGGCCTGCTAATATTTTACCCATAAATGAAGCCTCCATTAGGCTTCTTCCGCTACCAATGTAGACTGTGCATATATCTATCAATTCTTTAGGATTAGATGTATATTTTTTATCTGAAATAAATATAATATTGTCAATCCCTTTAGTTAAAGAATTTAATTTTCTAAAAAAAGTTTCTTCTTGAATGAACCCAATAATTAATAGCTTGATGTTTTTTCTCTCTTTAGATAATTCTTGAAATAATTTTATAGTTTGAACTATAGATTTTTCATAAAACGAGGATATTCTAGTAATTTTTAATAGAACCTCTTCTTCCTCTTTTATTGAATATTTTGCTCTCAACTCTTTTATAGCTAAATAATTCTGTTGGAATGATTTAATTCTATTAGGAATTAACCAAATATTACTTGTAGAAAATTTTTTGTTACTTTTAAAATGGTCTAGGTTTTCCTGGGAGAAAAGGCATAAATATTTTGAATATGGGTAAAATTTTGGATTTTCGCCTCCACATTTAGTAACTAATACTTTATGAGTTCTTTTTCTTAAATAATAATAAGATAATTCATCAAAACAATGAATGCAGTCATATTCATTACTCAGTAACAGGTTTTCAATTTGTTTAATAATAACTTTTTCTGGTTTATAGCTTTCTATATAGTGGTAGTAAAGTGACGTTCTTGTTATAATAGGACTATTATTTTCTCCTATGCATAACACCTCTACTTCAACTCCAGCAGATTTTATTGCATCAGCAATTGTAACTAGGCTTTGGAAATGCCCACCTATACTTTCTTTAAAACCATATATTGCATAAAGTATTTTCACTTGAATTTTATTAAAAAACTTAAATGATTCTTTGTTCTACTTCTAATTCAATTTGAAACTTTACAAGAACTTTTTCCTTAACCTGCTCTATTAAGTTTAGTATATCTGCTCCTTTAGCATTATTAAAGTTTATTATAAATCCACTATGCTTCTCAGAAACTTTAGCTCCTCCAATACTATAACCTTTCAATCCTAATTCATCAATCATAGGACCTACAAATTTCCCGGGCGGTCTTTTAAAAACACTTCCTGCATTAGGAAAATCTTTAGGTTGTTTTGCGCAACGTGCCTCTTTTATAGAATCCATCTTCTGGCGAATTAGTGCTTTATCCTTAGGTTCCAATCTTAAGGTAGCATTAGTAATGATCATTCCAGGATTCCGCTGAAAAAAACTGTTCCGGTACTCAAAATTTATTTCTTCTTTTGTAATTTCGTTAAACGTATTGTTATGAGGATTATAATATCTTACTTTTACCAGAAGGTCTTTGATTTCTTCACCTCCAGCGCCGGCATTCATTACAACGGCTCCCCCCACAGAACTAGGTATGTCATAAAACATTTCTAACCCTGATAAGCTTTTTTCATAAGCCATTTCGCTTAACTGTAATAAGGTAGCTCCTGCTTCAACTGTAAAAGTGGTATCATCAAGGAAAATAATACTTTCAAAGTTTCCAGAAAAAATAATAAAGTCTTCTTCGTAATATTCTTTGGATAAGATTATATTATGGCCACTACCAATTAATATTAAATTATTAGTTTTGCCTTGGTATATTTCTCGTATATCTTCTTCTGTATCCGGGAAAAAAGCTCTTGCACAAATAGCTTTAATTTTATAAGAATTATAATTTGTTAAGTCAAAATTTTTAAAAACTTTCATAAAGACTTCTGTATTTTCTGTTTGCCAGAAATAATAAATTGTTTGATAATATCAAAATCACTATTACTATAATATAATATGTCACTAACCCTTACCTTAACTTCTTTAGCGTAAAAGTAAAGGAATAATAAGGCAGCCATGGCATAACTTATTGTAGACGAAAGCGCAGACCCATTAGCCCCATATTTAGGTATGAATAAGAAGTTAAGAACAAGGTTTAAAATAAGGGCAGGAACCATGGCCTTCATGGAAACCCATGGTTTTCCTTTTCCTGCTAAATCCATATTTAGAACTTTGAATATGGTTAATAAGAGAACACCAGGCAGTAATAAAGTTAACACTTGAGCACTTGGTAAGAATGCTTCACCAAATAATAGCTGAATTATAAATTTAGATAGTAACATCAAAATAATGGAAATACTACCTATGGCTATTATGGACAACCTTAATAAGTGCCCGACTTTTTTTGAAAAAGCCTCTCCATCTTTTGAAACCGCACTTCTGGCAAATATTATAGTACTAAAAAGCATGGGTATTTCCCAAAGATATTCTATAAGAGCTACTCCTTTTGAATATATCCCTAATTGGTAAGGCGTAGATAATTTATCAAGTAAAACTACATCGGCTTTGTAATTTAAATTGATAATTAATAAAGAAATAGCATATACTACGCCTAATGAAGCCAATGATTTGATTACCTTATATTCAATTTTTAAAGAAAATGATTTTATAAAGTCATTTTTTAAAAAAAGGTAGCTAGCCATAAATAATGGACCGGCAACAGCCGCCATCAGGGCTCCATAAATGCTATATTTAAATACTATTATTAAAAGAACTGAAAAAATAAATATAAAAAATGCGGGTAGCCAGTTTATTTTGTTGTAGCTGCTTATTTTATTTTGACCCAAAAATAAACCAGAATTGTAGGTGTTAAAAAGATTAAAAGGAATAGGTAACGTTGCAAGTAATATAAGAATTATATTATTTCCAGCGCTACTAAACTCTTTTATAAGAACGAAGCATACTATAAAACTAAAAATTGTTGAAAAAAGCCATAACTGGGCAATACCTCTTTTTATGGATTCTATGTTAAAGGTTCCTTTTCCTATATAAAACGTAGTAGCTTGGCTAACTCCTAACGAGCCTATAGTCATAAAAAGGGCTGGATATACAGCCAAAGCGGTTATGGTCCCATTTAATTCAGGTCCTAACCACCTGGCTGTTATTATTGCCCGGCCTAAGCTAAACAATATTATCCCTGCTTTGCTAAGCATTACACTTAGCAAATCTTTTATAAACTTATGCATTAACAACTTCTTGCTCTTCAATTTCAATTGAAATGCCTAAACCTTTAAGTTTTTGTTGCAGGTTATTATATCCTCTTAAAGCCATTTCAACATTATAAATTTCTGATTCTCCTTCTGCCAATAATGCTGCCATCACTAAAGCCATGCTACCTCTAAGATCTGTTGATTGGGCGGAAGCAGCCTGTAGTTTAACACCTCCATGGGTGGTAATAGCACCTTTAGTCCATTCTAAGCCACCAGGGTAAAATTTGCTTAATTCTTCGCAATATTTCATCCTTTCTGGGTACCGGTAATCATAAACTCGGCTGATTCCATCTCCGTGTAGACCTAATAATACATAAAAAGGCTGCATATCTGAAATTACTCCGGGGTGGGTGCCACAAGCTAATTCGAATGGCTGGATGTTACCATTTATAAGAGAATCAGGAGAAACAATTACATTTCTGGTATTTCTGTAAAAGTCGATACCTGCTTCTTGTAAATGGATTAAGGGGATTTCCATAGTTGAAAAAGGAACATCTTCAACTACTATTTTGCCACCGGAAATAATGCCGTAAACCATCCAGGTTAGGGCTTCAATCCGGTCTGGCATCACTCTATAGATGGAGCCCCGTAAGTAATCGCTACCAATAACCCTTACAAAGCTATTTCCAACTACATCTATTTTAGCACCGAGGGTTCTAAGGAAATCTATTAAACTTTCTACCTCAGGTGAGATATAAGCATTTTTGATAGTTGTTTCTCCTTTTACTATTGCTGCAGAAATTAAGGCGTTTTCAGTTCCTCCAATTGTTGATATAGGAAAGTTTATTTCACCGGGTTGGAATCCATTGGGAGCAGATACCTCAATATAATCAGGTGTTTCAGTTACTTTTGCGCCAAGCTTTTCCCAAACCATTATATGCAGGTCATAGCCTCTGCTGCCAATCTTACAACCACCTGGGTAGGGAATACGGGCGACTCCAGAACGTTTAATTAACCCTGCTACTAATAAGTAGGTGGTACGGATTGGGTAATCATAGTTTAGCAGTAATGTATCGGAATAACCAGTAGCATCTATATTTAAGAATTGTTCTTCTTCGTTAATTAAAACTTTGCCGCCACTTTTATTAATGAAATCTACTTTGTACCGGGCATCTACTAATTCTGTTGGAAAATTCTCGAGCTTTACAGGTTCATCAGCTATTAGTGACGCGGCTAAAAGCCGGGTTGCCGCATTCTTTGCTCCGCTTACTCTAACAGTACCTTCAGGTACCTGGCCTCCTTTGATTCTTGCAAGTAAGTTACTTTTCATGCTTGATAATTGAATTTAGAATTTATTTTTGTTTGGGAGTTTTTAATAAACCCCGTGTTTTATTAAGTTAATATGTTAAATTTAATACTTCCACTGCTATTCTAGAGCAGAATAAAGCTTAACTTTTTAGAAAATATATTTTCAGGTGGTTTGCATTTCATTAGTGAAGTCAAAAGGACAAGCTATATGAGTTTACACTCCTACTTTACTTTTCTTTCCTTTTTCTTCATAACCATAACCATAACCATAACCATAACCATATCCATATCCATAGCCATATCCATTTCCTTTTTTAGCATCATTCATTACTATCATCGGATGGTTAAGCTTTTTATTTTTATAAACATCATTATTGATTGACTGTAACTGCGCCTTGAATGTGTAATTATAACGAACAATAAATATGCTGGAATCAATATAGGGAGCTAGGGTAAAAGCATCTGCTACCTGTCCTACAGGCGGGGTATCCAGAATTACATAATCAAAAACTTCTTGTAATGTTTCCAGTAAATGCTTCACCTTAGGACTTAACATTAATTCGCCTGGATTTGGAGGTATTGGACCAGAGCCTATCACAAAGAGGTTCTCCATAATTCGAGATGGTTGTACAATATCATCTAACATAATATTATCAGAAACAAGATAATTAGCTATACCGGGCTCATTAGGCAAACCTAAAGTTTCTAATAATTTTGGTTTCCGTAAATCAAATCCCAATACCACTACTTTTTTACCAGTTAAAGCCAGACTTGCACCTAAGTTAAGACTAAAGAAAGTTTTACCCTCCCCACTCATACTGGAAGTAATCAATACAACTTTATTGGGTTTTCCTAAGGTTGCATATTTTAAGTTAGCCCGAATAAGACGGAACATTTCCGCTGTTGAGGTTCTGTTCTCCTCCGTTACTACCACAGCACTGCCAGACTTGTCATGCGGCAACTCTCCCAGTATAGGCATAGAAGTAACCTGCTCTACTTCTTTTTTCTCCTGTACCTTATCGTTTAATAATTCTTTAATAAACAAAGCAGCAAATGGAACACCAACTCCTGCCAACATAGCGATCAGGTAAACCAGCATCTTTTTGGGATTTACCGGGTCTTTACCAACTTTTGCGGGGTCTAATACCCTGGAGTTAGATACCGCTGCGGCCAATGTAACGGCTGATTCTTCTCTTTTTTGAAGAAGATATAGGTAAAGACCTTGTTTTATACCTTGCTGCCGTTGAATTTCCAGCAATTCACGTTCAATGGAAGGGACATTATGAATTCTGGATTTGAAAGAAGCCATATTGGCTTTGAGTTTATCACGGGTAATTTTTAACCCGTTTTTTATATTTTTTAAATTTTCCAGGATATTTACCCGCAAGTTTGCTAGCTGGTCATTTATATTTTGCACCAATAAGCTATTGGCTTGCGTAGTACGGAGCATTCGCTCCCGTTCCTGCTGCAGTTCATTAAACTTGCTAATTAGGCCCAGTAGGGTAGGGTCCTGTACACTTAAAGTACTCGGTACTAACTGATAATTTTGACCGGATTTATTTAAATAAGTTTCAATTGACTCCAGAACATCCAGTTGGATATCAAAATCAGCTAATTGCTTATTATACTGGCTGGCACTTTCCACGTATAGTTTGGCTTCTGAGCTTACATCTGTTAGTTCATTGGATCTTTTATAACGCTCAACATCTTTTTCGACATCTGATAATTCCGCTGTAATAAACCGTAAGCGTTCGTCTATAAAATTGATAGTATTGGATGCAACTGCATTTTTATCTTCTAATGCTTCTTTGTTATAAACCTCTATTAATTTGTTTATGATATCCTTTCCTTTTTCCCGAACCGGTTCAGTGAGGCTAATTAATAAAACGCTTGCTTTTTTATTAGCAGGGGTAATTTCTATCTTCTGATTGTAGTAAAGGGCTAGTTCTTCAATATCATTAAATTTAATATTAACATCTTGAGGGCTTTTTGACCTGTTGATTATTGTTTTAGCTACTACCGTAAAAACACCATAAGGCTTTTTTATCTGCTGCCCAAAATTATAAACAGTTTTTACCGGATCACCATCCTTGGTGCTTTCTTCCAGTACAAAGCTTTGTTTGTCCTTAATGTGAAGTGCTAACCTTGTTTTATAAGCTTCATCAGTCAATCTTTTAACAATAACTTTTACAGGTACTTCTTCTCCATAAATTTCTACATCATGAATACGACCTACTTTAAAAAACGAGGTTTCTAAAGAAAGCTCTTTTAGTACCCGTTCCATTAAACTGGAAGCCGTTAAGACTTCTATTTCGTTATCTATAATCTTGCTGGATTGAAAGATGTCCAGATCGCTAAAAGCTGAACCTCCCAGGAGCCCGGACCCTTTTTGATCGTCTTTGATTAATAATTTACTCTTAATATTGTAGTGTGGCGTCGCATATCGTAGGTAAATAAAGGCCAAGGCTAAGCTCAAAATAATTCCGATCAGGAATAAATACCAATAATGCAGATACTTGAAAAGCAACGATTTTAAATCTATTTCTTCCGTGGCTTCCGGTTTAAATTGTAAAAATTCTTTTTCTGTCATGGAAATATAATTTATAATAATCTTGAGGCAACAACTATGAGCAATGTGGTCAATGAAGCAATAATAGATATTGTTCGGGTATTCGTACTCGCCTGCACCTGTTTCATCTTATCCGGTTCTATATAAATCACATCATTTTGCTGCAGATAAAAATAAGGTGAATTTAGAATTTCCTTGTTATTCAGGTTAAGGCGTGTCATCTTACGTATTCCATTTTCCTCACGTATTATTAATACATTTTCCCTTTTTCCAAAAGCTGTCATGTCGCCGGCCATACCCAATGCTTCGAGGATATTGATTCTTTCGGAAGGAATGCTAAAAGTAGCCGGTCGATTAACTTCACCTACTACAGTTATTTTGAAATTCAGAAAACGTACATTTATTATAGGATCTTTTAGATGAAGTTTTAGCTGGTTTTTTAACATTTCTGTAGCCTGAGTTTTGGTAAGGCCTACCAGTTTTATCTTTCCTAAAACAGGAAAATCAATACTACCGGTTTTGTCTACTAAGTAACCTTCTCTGGCCAATTCACTATTATTACTTCTGGATAAACTAAAATCTGTAATTGTTTTGGCTTGGGCTGCCACCCCTGTATTAAACAATGCATTTGCTTCAGGGTTTAAACTGGTTACAGTTATGCTTAGCAAATCATAAGTTTGAATCTTAGGATCTATATCGTTTAATATTGCTTCTTCGTAAGCCGTATTTTGTTTTAAGTCACTAAAGTAAGCCAGATTTCTAGGCGTACATGAAAAGTTGAAAATAATGGCAACTAACAGAAAGTAGTTTAATTTCATTTTGTAATACAAAGTATACACCAGACTTAGTTTATAATAAAAAATTTATATTTTTAAAACCTTATTAGTTAATAAACGTATTGCAATTTATAAAAAAAAAATTAGTATAAAAAAATTAAAGATTTAGTTAAAAATATATAAATCTTATAATTAAGTTCTTTCTTTATAGAAAAAAATTTAAAATTGCACCTTTTGCTAAGCGTAGTATATACAATTGTAAACCTCATTAAATTCCATTTGTTAGGAAAAAATTGACTTCTCAAGTCCTTTTTTTTATGCTCATTAAGTAGCCTTACTAGAGGTAAATAAAAAAGGAGAAAAATCTAAATTATTTGTTTATTGTTTCTCTCTATGAAGAAGTTATTTTCTTTTAAGCTGTTATTATGTAGGCTTGACTCAAAGAAAGATTTTATACCTATTAAATTTTCACTCATAAAATAAATTTTATTTTTTATGAATTTGCTCCTCATCAAATTTATTATGTTTTATAGGGGTATTCTGAGCTAAGGTGTTATTTCTTACTTAAAATTTTTACATTTTTCTAAAAGTCCTTAAGTAAGGAAGAATATGAAGTTCGTATTTAATTATCGCTTCATTCATACTAGTTACGGATAATAACAGGTAAATTTGCATAATTAAAATGGTAATCCATTTTTTCTGAACTAATAAATCTGTGAATATAGCCTCATCTTATATTAGGCATCCCCATATTAGTATGCATTATGTAGCTTCTTTACTACTAATTCTATTTTTTATTAATAGATCGTATGCCCAAAACTTTGCTGGAATTCGAACTAGTAATAAAGTAGGATTTGTAAAACAATTGGTTAATCCTGCTTTTAAGGCTGATATGCCGGATAAGTGGTCCGTTCATATTTTCTCATTTCAAGGAAATCTGGCTGGTTCTAATGCATCTTTAAATTGGAGCAGTTTACCTAGGTTAACAACAGAAACCCTTAAAGAAAAATGGGTAAGTAGTTCCAAAAATACTTTTGTTTTTGCTTCTGCAGAAATGCTTGGGCCAGCGGTTATGTGGCGTACTCCCAAAATTGGAGTACTTTCTTTTTCTACTCGTTCGCGGCTTTATGTAAATGGATACAATCTAGATGGAAGAATCATAGCCGATATTGATGATCATGGAGTAGAAATGGTTTCTCACCCTTATACGGTTGGTCCTAAATTATTTATGAGGGCTAATAATACAATGTTAAATGAGTTGGTTTTAGGTTGGGCAGATAAAATATGGGAAAAAGGGGCGCATCAATTAAGAGGAGGAGTAAATGTTAAGTATATTTCGGGTGTTAGTAATGCCAGCTTGGCAATAGAGGAGTTCAATGGAACAGTAAGGTATAATAAGCAACTGCCGGATTCCTATTTAACAGATGCTAGTGGAGTTTTAAGTACAAGGACTGCTGGTAAATCTTTGAACCATATAGGATTGTTTGATCTCTTTAAAATGAGAAAAGGAGGTCTTGGGGCTGATATAGGGTTTAGTTACGAATTTCATTCAAGAGAAGAAAAGAAGACTTATCTGCTAAAATTTGCACTTGCTCTAAATGATATAGGTGCAGTGGCTTTTCAACCCGATTCTAAATATAGTATAAATTATGATGTAAGTATACCCGCTAATAAACAATTTTACTTTCACGAAGGATTAAGTGGCTCAGAGTTTAACAAGGCGGCGAGTGTTTTTGATAAATATCCGGCTTATTTTAAAGAAACAGCCGTAGCTACAACGTCTTATAGAATTGGTTTGCCCACTACCTTGAATTGGTCTGTTGATTATAATCTTGATAAAGGGTTCTTTGTAAATTTCGAGGCGCAGGAAAACTTGCGAAAGATAGGATCTCCTGCAGCCATTTATACCTATAGCTTTTATGCACTTACGCCTCGGTATGAAAATGATAGAGTAGGTGTTTTTCTGCCTTTAAGTTATAATCCTTTAAGTAAAATGCAGGCTGGCTTAGCTTTGCGTTTTGGACCCGTATTTATTGGGTCCGGGAGCTTATTTACGGCATTAGGAAAGAGTAAACAGCTGGACGGCTTCTTTGGCGTAAGCTTTAGTAAAAAAGCCACTAAGCCTTAGACCGGCAGCTATTCTTCTGAAGATCACTAAATAGCTTTGGCAACCTCAGGCTTATTTACCTCATATCGCTTTTTCAATTTTAGAATAGGTTGCTCTAAATACCGGTAGGACAACTCAGCGGCCACAATAGAAGCTACGAAGCGGAGCAGGGTAACTGTAAGCAGGTTGCTCACATTGCCGGGCTCTCGCAGGTTTTCGAGTACCAGGAAGATAGGGAAGTGGTACATGTAAATACCATAGGAGCGTTTCCCCAGCCACCGAAGTACTTTGTTGGTTAAAAAGGAATGATTGGGCTTCTTTACTGCTATAAACACGGTAAAGGCACAGATGATATTGGTCAGGATAAAGCCCCCATTGCGCCAGTACAGGTTGGTTTCGCCGACAGCCACCAGAATCGTGATAAAAAAGATAAATAATCCCGCTAAAAATAAGGTGGCAGTAGTGTTGGGTAAGGTGGTATTTTTATACTTTGGTTTGTTCAGGATTACGGATAATAAAACGCCTAGTAAAATGCCATCTATCCGGCATAAGGTAAACCGGTAAGCATCCACGGTAATTAAACCATTCAAAAGCTGAATTTCGGAATTAAAGGCATATATCCGAAAAGCTACTCCGGCTAGTATTAAAGCCGATAAAAATAGAATACGGTTGCGCCGGGAGGTTTTAAAGAAGAACCAGGCAGCAATAAACGGCCAGACCAGGTAAAAATGCTCTTCCACGGATAAAGACCAGATATGCGTTAAGTTACCCGCTACTTTATCCGGAATAAAATTTAAAAAGTACAATAAAGCCGATAGGGTAGCAGTGCTTTGATCGGCACCCGGATAATGACTGGTGTAAGGCCAGAAAATATTGGCTAATAATACGACTAACAAGAGGGGTGGCAGGAGTCGTAACGCACGGCGGGCATAAAACTTAGAAATGGATATTTTACCGGTAGTGTTGTATTCGTTCTGCAGTAAAGAGGTAATGAGGTAGCCACTTAAAACAAAGAAAAGATCTACGCCAATCCAGCCCCCATGGAAAAAGCCATAGCTGCCGTGATGAAGCAAAACCAGAAAAGCGGCAAAGCCTCGGATGCCATCGAAGCTTGCAATGTGCTGAAAGGTATTGTCCTTTTGAATTTCCCGGATTGTAGTCGATTCTAATTTGGGAGGGGATGGAGAAAGTAACACAATCTTTTTCTGTTTGAATAAATTTATTTCCGGCCAATAATGCTCAGTTATTTAAATAGAATACTGGTTTAAAAGTTCCTTTTACCATTTAATCACTGACCTGTTTTTGTTATCAGGTTCATTATAAGAGCATTAAATTTTAGTTTAGTGAAGCGCTTTTACAAATTTACTTATTAGATAAGTGACTTGTAGCCTTTAAATGAAGCAACTCTTACAAAATTAGCGAAGGAAACGGTTTTTAAGTATTCCTTTAACCAGTTGATACGCTTTCTTTTTTAGGAGCAGCACGCTTGCCATTGGGAATAAAAAAAAGCCACTTACAATTTATATTTGTAAGTGGCTTTTTTGTTTTGCTCCCCCTCTTGGGCTTGAACCAAGGACCCCATGATTAACAGTCATGTGCTCTAACCAACTGAGCTAAGGAGGAGTTTACTTTTCAGTTTTGCTACTGCGCTGCTGAATTGTGATGCAATATTACGGCAGTTTTCGGTTCTACGCAAGTATTTGGCATAAAAAAATTAAATATTTTTTTCGAAGCGGAGTAAGATTATTCTTAGTTGTTGATGTACAGTAAATTGCCGTTGAGGCTGGTGCCGTACAATCTGAGCGGGTAAGCAGCCGGTCCACCGGTTACCCGGCCGGTTAAATCGAATTGGGAGTTGCAGCAGCCACACTTCAGAAATAAACCCGACGGATCTACGCTCACCAGGGCACAGGCATCAGCGGGTTTATAACTGCAGGTGCGCTCAATGGCCAGGTAGTGATTAGCATTTTGTCGGATAACAATAAGGCCGCGTAAACCACCATTAATATACACGTAGCCGTTGTCTCGTCGCAGTTGGTTGTATTGGATGTTGGTTAAGTTGAGTTGTTCGTTTACGGGCACATAAGGGATTTGGGGGGCTACCGTATCTTTGCCGCAAGCAACAGCCGTTAGTAAACTGATAAAAAAGAAGAGCCTACGGAGCATTAGTTAGAGCGGATAAAAGTTTTGATTTAAATACCGGTCAGGTGCTGTTTAAGTTTTAACCTGAACCGGTTCCTGTATAAACGATAAAAGCCAGCCGTTATTTTGAATATACCGGCTGGCTTTTTATTTCTTAACTTTTATCACCTATAACGACTCAAACTGCCGCAGGAAGCGAATGTCGTTTTCGGTGAATAAGCGTAAATCTTTAATCTGGTATTTCAGCATGGTGATGCGTTCGATACCCATTCCAAAAGCGAAACCAGAATATTTCTCCGGATCTATGTTACAATTTTTAAGCACTTCCGGGTCTACCATGCCGGAGCCGCCAATTTCTACCCAGCCGGTATGCTTGCAGATATTACAGCCCGTTCCTTTACAGATAAGGCAGGAAATATCTATTTCGGCACTGGGTTCAGTAAATGGGAAAAAGGAGGGCCGGAAACGGATTTTAGTTTCTTTGCCAAACATTTCCTGCACAAAGTAATATAGCGTTTGTTTCAGGTCGGCAAAGCTGACGTTTTCATCAATAAACAAACCTTCTATCTGGTGGAAAACGCAGTGTGCCCGGGCTGATATAGCTTCGTTGCGGTACACCCGTCCCGGGGATAAGGTGCGGATAGGCGGTTTCTCGTTTTCCATGACCCGTACCTGTACACTGGAGGTATGCGTACGCAACAACATATCGCCTTCTACAAAGAACGTGTCCTGCATGTCGCGGGCCGGGTGGTTCTCGGGGAAGTTCAGGGCCGTAAAGTTATGCCAGTCATCTTCTATTTCGGGACCTTCGGACAAGTTGAAGCCTAAGCGTTCGAAAATGCGGATGATTTCTTCGCGCACGACCGAAAGCGGGTGGCGGGTACCCATGGTATGGGGTACCGGTGGTAAGCTGAAATCAATGGCTAATTCGAAATTGCCCACGGAAGCATCTAACTGCTCCAGGGCCTGGGTGAATTTTGCCTGAGCCTGTTCTTTTAATTTATTTACTTCCTGGCCGTAAGCTTTTCGTTGGTCAGGCGCAATATTTTTGATATCGTCAAACAGGTCGGCTATCTGGCCCTTGCGACCGGTATATAAAATGCGGAACTGCTCCAGTTGCTCTTTATTGCTGATGTCAAAAGCAGCAACTTCTTGGGCTATTTTCGTTACTTTCTCAAACATAATATGCAAATATAGGCAGTAATCCGGTTTTATCCAGAGCCTAAGCGGTATTGGTGCAATTGATATATTTTTCCCTGATTTATTTTTCGTGGTTCATCCGCCCATTTCGGTCATTCAGGGATAAAATTTACCTTTTAAAGGATTTTTATTTTTCCTAAAGCAATCTGATAATCACATTTGTGCCTGCGTAATCTTTGGAATAGTATGGTTTTTCTTTAAAAGATATAAAAATTTTGATGGAAACTTGGGAAACAAAAAAAGTTTCTATAGTTTCGTGCTGAGATTTTAAAGCTGGATGGAGATCAAGGAAAAAATTTTAGTTGAGTCCTTTAAGTTGTTTTTGAACAGGGGCATCAAGAGTGTATCGATGGATGATATAGCCTTGAAACTGGGGGCCTCAAAAAAAACGATTTATAAGTGGTTTCAGAACAAAGATGAAATTGTAGGGGCAGCCCTGCAGGCTTATTTAGGTGATATGAACCAGGATTGCCAGCAATTTTCAGTGGAGGCACAGAATGCGGTGGAAGAACTTTTTAATATCATGGGCATGATGCGGAAGCGGTTAGCCGGGGTTCATCATTCGGTTTTTTATGATTTACAGAAGTATCACCCCAAAGCTTACCAATTGTGGGTTGATCATAAAAATAACGTCCTCTTTCAGCAGATAGTAGCAAATTTAAAAAGAGGCATAGAAGAAGGTTTATACCGCAGCGATATTGATATAGAGATTTTGGCCAGACTGCGCTTGCTGCAAACCGAGCATAGCTTTAACCCGGAGTTTTTTCCGCCTGACCAGTTTAACATGCAAAAGGTGCAATTAGCCATACTGGATCATTTTATGATGGGAATTGCCTCTTTAAAAGGGCATAAACTAATAAATAAATACAAAGAAGTTACCGAAGTAGAATAAATAGTAAAGAAAATGAAAACCACTAAGTACTTCCTGGTTTTACTGGTGTTATTAGCCAGCCTCTCTGTTGCTTCGGCCCAGCAGCAGGGTACACCCCAGGCTTTTAGCTTGCAACAAGCCATCCGGTATGCTTTGCAAAACCAGCCCACTATAAAAAATGCCCAGATTCAATCAGAAATTGCCAGGGCGAAAGTAGGGGAAGTAAAAGCTACCGGTTTGCCCCAGATTAACGGCGCTATTGATATTGGTAATAACTTAAATATACAGACAAGCTTTTTACCCGGTATAGTAGCGGGTCAGCCGGATGTGCCTTTTATTCCGGTGCAGTTTGGGACCCAGTACTCCAGTGCGCTGGGGTTTAGCGGGAGCCAGATGGTATTTAACGGGTCTTACTTATTAGGCTTGAAAGCGGCCAATGTGTATACTGATTTGGCTACCAAACAAGTGCAGCAAACCGAGTTGGATATACTTGAAGGTGTTACCAAAGCTTATTACAGTGTGCTGGTATCGCGGGAGCGCTTAACCTTGCTGGACCGCAACCTGGCCCGGTTAGAAAGTTTACTGCGCGAAACTACCCAGATTCAGCGGCAGGGATTTGCTGAGAAAATAGATGTAGACCGGATGCAGGTTTCTTATAACAACCTGAAGGTAGAAAAAGACAAAGCAGAAAGACTGGTAGCATTGGGCGTAGATTTATTACGGTTTCAGATGAGCCTGAATTTAGCCCAGCCTATTGAACTTACGGATAAACTGGATAATGTGGTAGTGGAAACCCAGCAGGTAGCAGCCGAAAAATTTGATTACCCGCAACGCATAGAATATTCCATTTTGCAAACCCAACGGGACCTGGCTGTGCTGGACCTGCGAAACCGAAAAGTAGGCTATTACCCAACCGTATCCTTAACGGGTAGGGTGGGCTGGAATACGGCCGGCAACGATTTTGCTAAACTCTTTGCCTTTGGCGAGAAGAATATGTTTGGTCATGGCCCTTACTACAACTACTCTTTTGTGGGGCTAAGTGTTCAGTTTCCGGTATTTGATGGTTTACGAAGACATTACCAGATTAAACAAGGAAAGCTAGCCCTTCAGTCCCTGGACCAGGGAGCCATTACCTTGCAAAACAGCATTGATTTACAAATCCGGCAGTCTAACACCAATCTGCAGAATGCTTTACAGGTATTGCAATCGCAGAAAGAAAGTTTGGCGTTGGCGCAGGAAGTGGCCCGGGTAGCTAATGTTAAATTTAAGGAAGGCGTGGGCTCTAACCTGGAGGTAATAACCGCCGAAACAGATTTACGGCAGGCCCAAACTAATTATTACAGCGCCCTGTACGATGCCGTGATTACCAAAGTAGATTTGGAGAAAGCTACCGGTACGCTGAAAAGATAAAGAAGAGCCTTACTATGGAAATAAATACTAGAATGAAAAAACAATTATCAATAGCTTTATTGATTGCCCTGGTTAGCTTTTCGGCTTGCAACAAAGAAGGCGGGAATAAAGAAGAGCAATTAACAAATCTGAAAAAAGAGCAGGCCGACATACAGGATAAAATTGCCAAACTGGAAGAAGAGTTAAAAGCGGAAGGCAAAGGCGTAGCGCAAACCGCTACACCGGTTTCGGTAGTTTCTGTTCAGCCGCAGGCCTTCGATCATTACCTGGAGGTGCAAGGCCGGGTAGATTTCGAGCAAAGTGTAGCAGTGAGCCCTCGCATGGCGGGAGTACTGACGAGTGTGCGGGTAACGCGCGGCGACCGGGTACGCAAAGGCCAGGTATTAGCCGTAATTGATCCTTCGATTATGGAGCAAACCATACAGGAACTGCGCACTAATTTAGAACTGACCAATACCATATACGAAAAACAAAAACGGTTATGGGACCAGAAAATAGGCACGGAAGTGCAGTATCTGACGGCCAAAAACAACAAAGACGCATTAGAGCGTAAACTGGCTACTTTGCGTCAGCAGCTGGACCAATATTACATAAAAGCACCCATTAGCGGGGTAGTGGATGACTTTATTCCTAAAGTAGGTGAAGCCGTTAGCCCTGCCTCGCCGCAGCCAATCGGGCGGATTGTAAACCAGGATGGCATAAAAGTAGTGGCGGAAGTTTCGGAAGCTTATGCCGGTAAAGTAAAAGCGGGCGATCAGGCAAAAATATTCCTGCCTGATACCAATACTGAACTGGATGCTACGGTAAAAGTGGTAAGCCAGGTAATTAACGCCAATAGCCGGTCTTTCCCGATTGAACTGGTTATTAAAAATAAGGCTAATAACCAGGTGCCTTTACGCCCTAACATGATAGCGGTGGTGCGCATTAAAGATTACCAGAAAGAAGAAGCTACGGTGGTACCGGTAAACCTGGTACAGAAAGATGAAAACTCGACTTTTGTTTATGTAGCCGAGCCGAACGGCAAGGATTATGTAGTCCGGAAAAAACCGGTAACGACGGGCATGACCTACAAAGGAAAAATTGAGATTGTGAACGGGCTGGCCTCTAATGATAAAGTCATTACCGTAGGGTACCAGAGCCTGAACGAAGGGCAAACCATTACTTTTTAAGCAAAGGTTTAGGCTTACGGGATTAGCAGAAAAGCTCTAGGGCTTTATTATAGAGCTTATTTTGAATAGCGTTTATTGCCATTGAACAAGTTGAAAAAAGCTTTAGGCCTGTTGCTGTAGCTTATAGTTATTAAGAATATGAAAGAGTTCAAACCAACCAGTTGGGCCATTGATAACCGGACCAGCGTTTACATCATAACCCTTATCCTTACCCTGGCGGGATATATTGCCTATAACCGGTTGCAAAAAGAAAACTTCCCAGACATTGTGGTGCCAACCATCTATGTGGGTACGCCTTATCCGGGAACGTCGCCTACGGATATGGAGAACCTGGTTACCCGCCCTATTGAAAAGCAAATTAAATCGCTGAGCGGGGTAAAGAAAGTTACTTCTAATTCTATCCAGGATTTTTCGGCTATTCAGGTGCAATTTAATACGGACGTTGAGGTAGAAGAAGCCAAGCAACGCATAAAAGATGCGGTAGACAAGGCAAAAATGGATTTGCCTAACGATTTGCCGGATCAGCCGAGTGTACAGGAAATTAACTTCTCGGAATTTCCCATCATGTTTGTAAACTTGTCGGGGAACTACAGCCTGGACCGGTTAAAGAAATATGCCGAGGACATAGAAGACCGCATAGAAGCTTTGCCAGAAATTACCCGGGTAGACATTGTAGGGGCCTTGGAAAAAGAGGTACAGGTAGATGTGGATCTGTATAAAATGCAGGTAGCCAAAGTAACGTTCAATGATATCGAACGGGCGATTGCTGCTGAAAATGCTACTATATCGGGCGGCAGCATCCGGGTAGGGGAAATGAAGCGGGCCGTGCGGGTAGTAGGTCAGTACCAGGATCCGAATCTGCTGGGAGAAATAGTAGTTAAATCGTTGCCCGGAGCTAACATTTACCTAAAAGATATTGCGACCATTACCGATGGTTTTAAAGAAAGAGAAAGCTTTGCCCGCCTGGATCATCAGCCGGTAATAACCATTAACGTTATTAAGCGCAGTGGCCAGAACCTGATTGATGCTTCCGATAAAATTGAGGCGATCTTAAAAGAAATGCCGGGTACCACCTTGCCCAAAGATTTAAAGATTACCATTACCGGCGACCAGTCGGACCGCACCCGGAATACCCTGAATGACCTGGTAAACAGTATTATCATTGGTTTTATCCTGGTTACGGTTATTCTGATGTTTTTCATGGGCACCACCAATGCTTTGTTTGTGGGGCTTTCGGTGCCGCTTTCTATGTGCCTGGCTTTTATTGTGATGCCTACGCTGGGTTTTACCCTGAACATGATTGTGCTGTTCTCGTTTTTGCTGGCTTTAGGTATCGTGGTAGATGATGCTATTGTGGTAGTGGAAAATACGCACCGGATTTACAATACCACTTCCATGAATATACGGAAAGCCGCCAAATTTGCCGCCGGTGAAGTATTTGTGCCGGTTTTTGCGGGTACCCTTACTACATTGGCGCCCTTTCTGCCCATGTCTTTCTGGCCGGGTATAGTAGGTGAGTTTATGTTCTACCTGCCTATCACCCTGATTGTGGTCCTGGTATCGTCGCTGATTATAGCCTTTTTGATAAACCCGGTATTTGCGGTTTCGTTTATGCGCCGGGATAATGAAGAGAATAATTCCCCCAAAGCCCGCAAGACCTTTTACCTGGTGTTAGGGGTTATAACGTTGGTGGCATTGGTATTTTATGTAGCCGGATCGGTGGGCATGGGTAATTTGCTCATCTTCCTGGTGCTGATTATTGTACTGAATAAATATGTATTCACCAAGTGGATTCATAGTTTCCAGACCAAGGCTCTGCCGCGGTTTATGAACCAATATGAGCGGTTGCTGCGCTGGATGCTGGCCGGTAAAAAACCTTATTTTGTACTGGGTACCGTAGTATTTCTGCTGTTCTTTTCTATTGGTCTTACCATTGTCCGGGCGCCTAACGTGGTGTTTTTTCCCTCCGGTGATCCTGATTTTATTTATACCTATATAAAAATGCCGGTAGGTACCGACCAGACCGTTACCGACTCGGTAACCCAGGTAGTAGAGAAGCGGATTGAAAAAGTATTGGGTGCTGATAATAGAGATGTGGAATCTATCATTGCGAACGTGGCTGTTGGTGCAAGTGAAGGCAATCAGGGATCTATGGGGGCACAATCTAACTTAGGGAAAGTTTCCATTGCCTTTGTCGAGTTTCAGCAACGCAAGGGCAAAAGCACCAGTGAATACATACCATTGGTACGCGAAGCGGTAAAAGGTATTCCAGGAGCCGAAATAAGTGTAGATCGGGAGGCCAATGGCCCGCCGGTAGGTAAACCCATCAGTATTGAAATAGCCGGGGAAAACTTCACCGAATTAATTAAGCTATCGCGCGATGTAGAGAAGTTTATAGACGCGAAAAACATTGCCGGTATAGAAGATTTACGGTCAGACTTAGAAGATAATAACCCGGAAATTCAGATTAACATTGATCGGGTACGCGCTAACCGGGAAGGTTTAACCACCGGCCAGATTGGAATGGAACTGCGTACGGCCATTTTTGGAAAAGAAGCTTCTAAGTTTAAACTGGATGAAGAAGAGTATCCTATTCAGATTCGTTACAATGAATTGTACCGGAAGAATATCGATGCCCTGGCTAATATGAATATTACCTTCCGGGAAGCTTCCGGTGCCATTAAACAAGTGCCGCTTTCGTCGGTGGCTAATATTAGTTATTCCAGTACTTATGGTGGGGTAAAACGAAAAGATTTGAAGCGGGTAATTACCCTTTCTTCTAATGTGCTTACCGGTTATAATGCCAATGCCATTGTGGGCGAAATAACCGATGCCCTGCAAGATTATAAAGTGCCGCAAGGATTTGAGATAAAAATGGGCGGCGAGCAGGAAGATCAGAAAGAAACGTCTGATTTCTTAGGCTTGGCTTTGGCTGCCTCCTTTATGCTGATATTCCTGATTCTGGTAACGCAGTTTAACTCGGTTTCTAAAACTGTTATTATCCTGTCGGAGATCCTGTTCAGTATCATCGGGGTGTTACTAGGGTTTTCTATTTTTAAAATGGATATCTCGATTGTAATGACAGGGGTAGGCATCATAGCCCTGGCCGGTATAGTGGTAAAAAATGGTATTCTGATTGTGGAATTTACCGACCAGCTTTTAAAGGAAGGGCTGGAATTAAAGGAGGCCATTGTACAGGCGGGTAAAGAGCGCTTAAACCCGGTAATTCTGACGGCTGTTTCTACCACCTTAGGGTTGATACCGCTAGCTATTGGTCTAAACATTAACTTCTTTACTTTGTTTACAGAGTTTAACCCTAACTTTTATGTAGGCGGCGAAAGTATGGCATTCTGGGGGCCTCTGGCCTGGAGTATTATCTTCGGACTGACCTTTGCCACCTTTATTACCTTGTTAGTGGTGCCGGTAATGTACCTGCTAAATGAAAAAGTAAAATTTAAATTATTTCCGAAAAGAGGCTTGCAACCTTCCGGTAAAATAATGGATCATCAATATGAAGAACAAATTGCTTAATGCTTATTAATATGAGAGTACACCCTACCCCCGCAATCAAAAATGAAGTAATAAATATAATTAGCAAAACA
Organism: Adhaeribacter aquaticus DSM 16391; assembly: GCF_000473365.1. Taxonomy (GTDB): domain Bacteria; phylum Bacteroidota; class Bacteroidia; order Cytophagales; family Hymenobacteraceae; genus Adhaeribacter; species Adhaeribacter aquaticus. The sequence goes on along the minus strand of NZ_KI421517.1, from coordinate 2,543,046 downwards.
AAAGAAATCAGGGCAGCGCGCTTGCGCCCTAAAGCTAATTTAAGCCAGGAGTTTGGCTTTGATACTGTAGATGTAGTAGATATTATATTAGAATTAGAAAAGAATTTTAAAATAACGATACCCGACGAAGTACCTATTGATACGGTTGGCGATTTTGTAGATTATGTGTATACCCATACCTTGTCGCAAGCCAGTTAAAATTTTCCTGTTTTCTATTTAGTGGAGAGGTTATCCGAAAGGGTAGCCTCTTTTTTTGTTAAATGGAACGTGCTCTGGTAATGCTTTAACTACTTCTTGTTCTGGCATAAGACCATAAAAAAAGGAAGACGCGGTAAAAATTTTTATTATAGGTAAGGTCTGTATTAACCCCGTTTTAAGGTGTCTTAACTAAAAAGAGTTAAAAAATAGAATATTAGTCAGAGCTCAGAAGTAAGCTCAATGTAAATAGTGGAAAAATTATTGTGCTTTAGTAAGGCAAGAAAGTAATATTAACGTAACTTAATTAATGGCTTAAGCTGGTTAGTGTGAGCTGATTGTGAATTATTAATTGTAATTTGTAATGATAACTTAAAATGTAGCTGTCTCCATCTGCTGACTTAAAATAATCCTCAAGTATATTATATTTTGAATTTTGTTTTCTTTATTTTTTGAGCCTTGCCCTTACTATCATGAAAACTCCTTTTCTTTCTCTTTTCGGTGCTGTTTTCCTGCTATCCTCTCTTCAGGTAGTTGGGCAAGGTGTTGTTACGGATACAACTAAATCACCAGCGCTTGCTTTAATGCCCTTATCTCCAGCCCCTGGTTCTAGTCAGGAAAAGCTAGCTTCAGTTTCTGCTCAGGAGCCTGTTACACCAACATCAGCTACAAATCAAACTCCATTTACAAATCAGGAGCCAACAATTATTCAATCAGCAACACCGCAGCCTTTGGCAACTAGTATTAAAAAAAACGATAACATACAACGTAATTTATTTAAAATTAACCTGCCTGGAATTGCTTTAAGAAATTATTCTTTTCAATATGAGCGGGTATTAACAAAGCGGTTTTCTGTAGCATTTTCTTATCGGAAAATGCCGAGTGGTGAATTACCTTTAAAAGATGTATTAGCGGATCAGATACCTTCTGGGTTAAGTGATCTTAAATTAAAAGGCACCGCCTTTACGCCAGAGATTAGATTATATGTAGGTAAAAAAGGGTACGGCCGTGGGTTTTACTTAGCTCCATTTTACCGGCAAGCTACTTTTGCCACCGAAGACTTAATTTATACTTACGAAAATGAAGACGGGATAGAGGAGTCGGTAACGCTGGCGGGTAAACTTACTGGTAAAACAGCTGGATTGTTAATGGGTGCTCAGTTTTCGCTTGGGAAATACGTTTGCCTGGATTGGTGGATAGTGGGTGCTCATGGAGGATCGGCGAATGGAAATCTTAATGCCGTTTCAGACAAGATTTTAACGCCTGATGAGCAGGAAGACCTAAGGGAAGAATTAGAAAACCTGGATATTCCTTTTGTAACTAAAACGGTTACAGTAAATGCTAATAATGCTTCTGTAATCCTGAAAGGGCCATGGGCGGGGATAAGAAGTGGTTTGTCCTTAGGCTTTAAATTTTAAAAATTTAAGTATTATTTATATATAACAGCTGTATGTTATAAGATATAAAAGTTTATAGAATTGCGGCTTGTACTTTTTTGTTACTCCAGATAAGGTTTGTATTCTACCCGTTTCAGGGTGTCCTGGCTAAAGATTAAATACAGGTAATCTGTTCCTTCTCCGGTAGCTATTTCGATGTAATCAGGTAAAATTTTGTATTTGGCCAGGATAGGAAAAGCCTGCTGAATTTCTTTTTTGCTTTTCCCTACCTGTATCGATTGCTGAAAAATGGGGTAATTATCTTTAATGTCAGCACTCTTATAAAAGCACTTTTTTTCTTTGCTCACCAAATACATAGTAATGGAAGATTGTCCTTTGTAAAAGGTTATTAAGGTATCAATCTGACCTTTTACATACTGGTTTTTGATGGGCTGTCTTTTTATTTTAATGTTGTCTCCAAAAAGCAACCGGATGGCCTCCAGCGAAATAGTATCAGTTAAAAAAGGTTGATGGGCGATCTGGTCTTCAATGGTAATCGTATCGGGAATAGAAATAACCTTTTTGGGTTTGTTCTGGAAATAGGCTGCTTCTTTCCTGTACTCCCGGCAGGAGCAATCTAAGCATAAAATCAGTATAAATATTAGATGTAAGTACTTAGGCATAAAAATCTTACATACGTAATTTGGGGAAGGGGGTGCTGGCTTTTTCTTAGGAAATACAGGATTAAAACCTTTAAAATATTTCTATCCGGTAGTTTCTCATTTCTTTATCTAAGCCTTGTGCATTGCCGCTGATTTTATCCAGTAAAGCCCAGAATTTCGGCCCGTGGTTTTTCTCTACAGTATGTGCCAGTTCATGCAGAATTACGTAATCGCGCAGGTGCTGCGGTAAGCGCATTAAGTGTAAGTTCAGGTTTATATTATTCTGGTAAGAACAACTGCCCCAGCGGGTGCCCGCTTTTTTAATTGTAACCTTATTATAACTGAAGCCAAACTGCTGGGCAAAACAATGCACCCGCTGAGGTAAATATTGCTTGGCCTCCAGGCGGTAGGTTTCTTCAATGGCTTTGCGGATATAGTCTTGGATATCCTGGTCCTGTACATTCCGGTAAGCCGGGTAATGCACTAAAAGTTTTCCTTGCCGGATATTTGCTTTAAGCGTGGACTTATCATGGGGTTGCAGGTAGAGCTGGTGGGTAAATGTATAAAATATGGTTTGGTGATCGTAAATAGTGCGGTTGTTTTCCTGCTTTTCTATTTTAGGTAAGTGTTGTTTAACCCAATCCAGTTTAGACTGTAAGAATTGCTGCGCTTCCTCAAAGCTGGCCCGGGAGGGTACCAATACGCGTACTCCTTTTAAGGGCTGCAACCGGATGCTGATTCGTTTTGCTTTAGTGCTTCTTTGAAGCAATACCGGCCCAATACCTTCTAAATGAATTTGTAGTGATTGTAATAAAGGGGAGGAAGAGCGCGCCACGGATACCTGCTGAATTATTCCCAAAAGTAAACAATTAGGCGCAAAAAAAGAGGCCGGACTTATAAATAAATCCGGCCCTTATGGATGAAAATAATTTCCTTACCGAACATTTCCGCCTGTCCGGGCATCACTGCTGTTAGAGCTTGGGATGCGGGTGCTGTCGGTAGTAGCGGCCCGTACGTTTGGCTCGCCAGAACCCGACGAAGCAGCCCGTATGGCAGAATCATTTGGGGTTTGGGAGGTATCTAAATCATGTGCCGTAAAATCCTTAATTACGGGTTTCTCGTCCGGTTTAGATAAAGGCACCTGCCTGGTAGGAGTAGTGCCTGGCTGCGTAGGGGGCATGTTTGGGTCCCGATTCTCATACGCTTCATACTTAGGTGTTGTAGCGGCCGGATCGGAGGCGCCTGAGGTAGTGGGTTTGGCAGTGGCTTCGTTATCCGCTTTATTAGTAGTAATGGGCGTAGCTGCTAAACCAACTCCGCCAGGTTCTGCTGCCTGGGTAGCCTGATTGCCTTTTTCCCATTCGGCGAATTTATCCAGCTCGTGCTTAATACTGGTCATAAACCAGGCCAGTAAGGCTACGTCATCTAATAAACCAATTACAGGTATAAAATCCGGAACAAAATCAATTGGTGTTAAAAAATAAATTAAAACGGCTATACCACCTACAATGGTTGAGGTAGGAATACCAGTGTATTCACCGGTTACGGCTGCTTTTATCATCCGGGTTAACGTTTGCAGGCTATCCCACACTTCCTGGGCAATAGCACCTACGTCTTTTTTCTCACTAGCTTTTGTATAGGCGTCGTGGAGTAACTCCTTTACCCGGAGGGGTTTTTTCATGTAATCCTGGGCCTGGTTCATGAACTTTTTAAATATACCCGACTCGGCTATGTTGCGGCCTTTATTAGTTTGATTTTCCATAATGTTAATTTCTACTTCTTTCTCCTGATTGCGTAACTATCACTGCAAAACTATAGCTATTTCATAATTAGTTACATAACGTTTGAAGGAAAGTATATATTTTTTTATATACTTTGTAATGCCTTAATTATTTGCGTTTGTGAATCTCTTTTTACGCGTTAGTTTTCCAGAAAGATGTGCTATATAGGCATTCCTTAGAAATAAAAAAAGCCTGCTTGTTTTAGCAAGCAGGCTTTTTTTATGGTTTGTACAAATTCTAAATTACCCGACCGGCAGCATAATAGTTCCGGCTGTAGTAGGCATCTTTAAGTGAGCTAATACGAACTCCTCCGTTGGAGGCAGAATGCACAAATTTGCCATTCTTTAAATAAATACCTACGTGATAAATAGGTTGCTTAGGTCCTCTCCGGAAGAAAACCAGGTCGCCTTCTTTCACCTCGCGTTTGCTGATGTGTTTTACATCATGAAACATAGACCGGGAGCTACGGCTTAAATCTATACCATAAACTTCTTTGTATACCCGGGTTACAAAACCTGAACAATCGGTGCCTCTTTTGGTGTTTGACCCGCTCCGGTAAGGAGTACCAATCCAATCAGAAACGGTTTCCAGTAACTCAGTATTCTCAGTATAATTAACCCGTAAACCTAAAGTTTGCGCGTAATAGTTATACCGAAGAGAATCTTTGAAGGAGGGGTTTTTAGCTGGGTTAGAAACCGGGGCAGTTTCTTCTTTAATATCTTTAATAAAGGTTGTTTCTTCGGTAGGGAATAAAGAGGCGGTTTGAATGTGAGCGGCATTAGCTTTTGTTGGGGCAGTTGGGGTTCTTTCGAAAAAGAAAGATAAAGCTAAAGATACAACTGCTAAGCTACATAAAATACTATTTTTCATGAAGTGTTCCTTTTTCACGACTTAACTTAATAAAGTAACCTTAAGGGTTATTTTGGAGTTAAATCCCTGTTCTGTTGATAGTTTTTTAGGTGAAACTTAATTTTATTTCTCCGAAAAAAGAGGTTTGTTGTCTTTTTCTAATGATGAAGTTAGGCAAAACTAAAATAAGTGCCAAATATAAAAGGTTACAAATTTTAATTATTTTTTTTAAAATCCTGTAAAATTCATATTTGGCGGTTTTATGTATGGTTTAAGTAAGTGGAGTTATTGTATTGATTACTAGAAGGATGGAAGATTTAGAAAACCTTAAGTTAAAGGTTAAAGAAAATTCTTTTTTTGCAAGGCTAGCTCGTATCATTTTGAAAACTTCTAACGTAGCCATGGTTCTGGGCAAAACCATTCATTTGAGTGGGGTGAAAAAAGAAGAATTTCTTCAGGATCACTCTTGGGTAGCGCACGAACTGTGTCATGTTCAGCAGTTTAAGGAAAATGGGTACTTTAAATTCTTATGGTTATACTTGCTGGAATCTTATAGAAATGGCTATTACAACAACAAATACGAAGTAGAAGCCAGGCAAGCCGGAACCAAAGCAGCTCAAGAATGGCGAAATTTAACGTAAGTGAAGCGAGCAGGTATATATTTTAATCCTAATATTTTACCGCTGAGGCACTAATAACATGGCAGAAAACTACTCTAACTCACTTCCCCGAACGCCCGAAAGTACTGTATTTATTAAGGTCCAGGATTGTGACCCCCAGGGGCACCTGAACAATGTGCGTTATCTGGATTATTTTTTAAATGCCCGGGAAGAACATACGCAAACTTATTATGATTTAAACCTAATGACGCTAGCCCGGGAGCAGAAAGCGAGCTGGGTTGTAACCAATCATCATATAGCTTATGTGCGACCTGCTGCGGTGGGTGAACAGGTAGTGGTGCAAACCAAAATAATTCATTTTGATAATTCATCGCTGGTAATTGAAGCGACGATGTTAAACCAGGAGCGAAATTTACTAAAGGCCCTGCTCTGGACTACTATGCGCTTTGTGAATCTGGAAACTGGTAAAACAACCGACCACCCTGATACGCTGATGGATTTATTAGATGAGCTGGATGTGGGAGATGTGATGTATGAACCGGATGGTTTTTATGAAAGAGTTAAGGAGGTAAAGCATCAGGTTAAAAAGTCTTAGCCACAGATTGTCCGGTGATTTTTCTTATCAGGAAACAAAATAGAAACTTTACTACCCCGGAGGTATAACTGGGAGCCTATTTAACAAATGAGCCCTTGCTCATACAGCAATATAAACCGGTAAATAAGAAAGGCTGCATTTTGGTGCAGCCTTTCTTATTTACAGAATTAAAGCTTATTAATGAAAGCCAAGACCCAGGTAAACTTGAAAAACATTATTTCTGATGTTGGTTACTGGTGTATTACCTACCCGGTGACCATCTTTAAACACATCGCCTATGCTGTGGTTATAACGAGCCCCTAGCCGAAACATAGCTAGTCGACCTTCTATGCCACCTGCTAATCCGTAATCAAAACTGTTATAATGTGGCTGTTTGTTAATTTCGGTACTGCCTTGTTTTGCTGTTAAGAGCAAAGAAGCCTGGGGACCGGCCTGGATGGTAATATTATCCAATACCCGGAAACCTAATAATAAAGGCACATTTATATAATCCAGCCGGTTTAGCATGTTGTTTGTTTTAAAACCCTGCTGGGAATAAAGAACTTCGGGTTGTAAGGAAAACGCACTGCCCAGGCTAAACTGAGCAAAAGTTCCAAAATGAAAACTGGTGAAGCCGTCTAACTCAGGATAGGCTCCGGTATGGTCGCCGTGAATGTTGGCAAAATTTAAACCGCCCTTAATACCAAACCCGGCATTGCGGGGCGCGCTGCTACCTTCGCCTTCCAGGTTGTGGTTTACGGGGGCAGTAGTGGTAACCCGCCTTTGCGAAAAGCTGATAAAGCCGCAAAATAAAAGTATGGTTAGTAATAAAATTCTTTTCATAGTATTATGTAAGTTAGATTTAGGTCGTTATACCTCCTGCTTGAGCAGAAAGTATTTTTTATACTACACAAGTGCCATAAAGTTTCAAGCAAATAAATTGCATTTTTTTAATCGCTGTTCTTTTACAGGGAGATATTAATAAACCAGCAAGTTGCCTTTATTTTTAGGCTTTTACTCATTTTGTTTTCAGGAAATGTTTTAAATCAATAACTTATAAAAAAGCTTAGCAGCTGGGAGAACTTACGTTCTTTAATAAAATTGAGTGGCTGCTCTTGCTGCCGGCAACTCGGGTATAAAGAACTTGTTTCCTTAAATAGGACGTAACTTTTAATCTTAATCCGTAGTTTTGTTAGCTTAAATTTACTTTTCATGGAGAGCAAAGCTGCACCCATTCACGATCCTTATGCTGTTTTAAAAATTCCCGAATTCAGGCTGTTTATATCTGCCCGCTTGTGCATGACGCTGGCGCTGCAAATACAGGGCGTAATTGTAGGCTGGCAGATTTACGATATAACAAAAGATCCGCTTTCTTTAGGATTAATAGGTTTGGCCGAAGCTATTCCTTCTATTGTGGTGGCTTTGTATGCCGGCCATGTAGCGGATAACACCAGCCGCAAGAAAATAATAATTTCCTGTGTTCTTGTATTGCTGGTTTGTTCGGTGGCCTTGCTGCTGTTTACGTTAGATGCCACCACTATTTTGGAAGAGCAGGGCGTATTCCCTATATATGCCGTTATATTTTTAAGCGGTATAGCCCGTGGCTTCATAGGTCCGGCTATATTTTCGTTTATGCCCCAGATTATAAACAACCGCGAATTATATACCAATGCCGTTAGCTGGACAACAACTACCTGGCAGGGAGCTGCGGTAGCAGGCCCCGCAATTGGTGGATTACTCTATGGCTTTTGGGGCATAACAGCTTCTTATGGGGTAGATGTATTTTTAACCTTCCTGGCTACTATATTCTTTTTACTTATCAGCGCTAAACCGCTGCCTCCCACCACCGAACAGATATCTATTAAAGAAAGTCTGCTTTCCGGACTGCGGTTTGTTTTTGGTAACCAGGTAATATTAAGTGCTATCACTTTGGATTTATTTGCCGTTTTGTTTGGCGGCGCAGTAGCCTTGTTGCCTATTTTTGCTTCTGATATTTTGCATACCGGCCCACAAGGACTTGGCTTTTTGCGGGCTGCGCCTGCCATTGGTTCGGTGCTGATGGCGGTATATTTTACCCACTTTCCTATGCGGAAGGATGCCGGAAAAAGAATGCTTTACTGTGTAGCCGGATTTGGAATCTGTATGGTATTATTTGGGCTTTCGACCAGCTTTTGGTTTTCGTTGCTTTTGTTGGCCTTAAGTGGTGCCTTTGATAGTATAAGCGTTATCATCCGGCAAACCTTAATGCAAACCCTGACTCCCGAACACATGAAGGGACGGGTTTCTTCGGTTAATAATATTTTCGTGGGTTCTTCTAATGAAATTGGTGCTTTCGAATCGGGGGCAACCGCAAAATTATTGGGTACTGCGGCTTCGGTTATTTTTGGGGGTTGTATGACTTTAATTGTGGTTGGTGTTACCGCTTTAAAAGCAGACAAATTACGTAAGCTTCAACTTTAACTGTTTTAACCATTATTATTTTTTAAAAATGAAAAATCCCGTTTTAGCTAAAACGGGATTTTATTTTAAACTCCAGCCAGTTTATTTAGCTGCTGCAGGTGCAGCAGGTGCCTGGTTTTTAGTAGTATTATTCTTTTTTGATCTGCGTTTACGGCTGTTACCGAAACTACCCTTGGCAATTTTACCTTTTTTAGATTTTACGTCTCCTTTACCCATAGTCTTCAATTTAAGCGTGAATAAAAAATTAACGGTTCTGATAAAATACAGTTACAAAGATAGTTGTCCCTTTCTTTTCTCGAAATTATTAGCTCCAAAGTAGTGGTGCTGTCGGTAGGAAAGTCCTAAATCTAATACCTAAGCTGTCAAGTTTGCGTATAGGATAAATGTCAAAGTAATTTGGCACAGTTTTAGATTAAGTTTAAGTAGTGTAGCTCTAATTAGTCCATAAAAGAGCAGCCTTACAAGGGGCAGAGAAATTGGTGGTGGGCGGCCAATCACTTTTAGGATAGACTTCAGAAGCACTTCTCCAGGGAAGTGCTTTTTATTTTTACCCTACACCTGAAATTATCTGTAAATTTGTGAGCTTTATCTGAAAGAGTAGTAAGTAGGCCAGAATGTGTTACAGCAAGTGGTTTAAACTAGGAGCCTGCTCTTTTAGGTAAAACGTATACATAAGCGGAAGGCTACCAAACGTGCAAAAAGTTTAAGTAAAGAATAATCTTTTTGTCCGGAATGGTGTTATTACTAGAATGGTTTCAGACCAAAACAGCTCATGACCCAACATACAGATCAAAATATAGATACCCTCGATTCTAAGGAATTTATTATCATCAAAGGAGCGCGGGTACATAATCTTAAAAACTTAAGCGTAGCGCTGCCGCGCAATAAATTTATTGTAGTTACCGGCCTTTCCGGTTCAGGTAAGTCTTCGCTTGCTTTTGATACGCTTTATGCCGAAGGCCAACGGATGTACGTGGAAAGCTTAAGTTCCTACGCCCGGCAGTTCCTAGGCCGCATGGACAAACCCGATGTAGATTACATTAAAGGGATTAGTCCGGCTATTGCCATTGAACAAAAAGTTAGTATTAAAAATAACCGCTCTACCGTAGGAACCAGCACCGAAATTTATGATTACCTGAAATTACTTTTTGCCCGGATCGGAAGAACCATTTCCCCGGTTTCTGGTAATCAGGTGAAAAAAGATACGGTTTCGGATGTAGTAGATTTTGTTTTTAAGCTGGAAGACGGTACCAAGGTCATGATACTGGCTCCGCTCCAAACCGATGGCGACCGCCCTTTAGTTAAGGAGTTAGATCTGTTATTGCAGAAAGGGTATTCCCGTATTTATGCAGACGACCAGACTTTATTTATAGAAGACCTGCTAACTGCCGGTGCCGCTGATATTACGGGTCAGGTTTTTATTCTGATAGATAGAGCCGTGGTTCGGAAGGATGATGAGGACTTGCAGTTCCGGATTTCTGACTCGGTGCAAACTGCCTTTTTTGAAGGGCACGGCGAATGCCATATTTACCTGGGTTCAGAAACGCGGGTGTTCTCCGACCGCTTTGAGTTAGATGGAATGGTTTTCGAGGAGCCTAACGTAAACTTCTTCAGCTTTAACAACCCTTATGGTGCCTGCCAGCGTTGCGAAGGCTTTGGTACGGTATTGGGCATCGACGAAGATTTGGTAATTCCGGACAAAACGCTGTCGGTTTACGAAGGAGCAATTGCGCCGTGGCGTACCGAAAAACAAAGCGAATGGCAACGGCCACTTATTAAAAACGGCATCCGGTTCGACTTCCCCATTCATAGGCCTTACAATGAATTAACGCCGGAGCAGCAGCAATTGCTTTGGACCGGTAATAAATACTTTGATGGTTTGAATGCGTTCTTTGATCATATTCAAACCCAATCTCATAAAATCCAGTACCGGGTAATGCTTTCCAGGTACCGCGGACGTACTACCTGTCCCGATTGCCGGGGAACCCGCTTGCGAAAGGATGCTTCTTATGTAAAAGTAGACGGGAAAAGCATTACTGATCTGTTGTTATTGCCGGTAACGGGCGTGCTGGAGTTTTTCAGGCAATTGCAGCTGGATGCGCACGATATGGCTGTAGCCGATCGGTTAGCGATTGAAGTTGCTAACCGGTTAAGTTATTTAGTGCGGGTAGGTTTGGGTTACTTAACGCTAAACCGGCTTTCTTCTACCTTGTCGGGCGGCGAATCGCAGCGCATTAACCTGGCTACTTCTTTGGGTAGTGCTTTGGTTGGCTCTATGTATATTCTGGACGAACCTAGTATTGGTTTGCACCCGAAAGATGCGGAGCAATTAATTGGGGTATTACGCTCGCTGCAGCAAATGGGCAATACCGTAATTGTGGTGGAGCACGAAGAAAAAATGATGGAAATTGCCGATCAGATTATTGATATAGGTCCGGAAGCCGGATCGGGTGGAGGAAATCTAATGTTCCAGGGTACGTATCAGGATATGTTAAAATCGGAAGATACCTATACCGGAAAATATTTAAGTGGTAAGCTGGAGGTGCCGGTGCCCGCTCGCCGGAGGCAGTGGCGCAATGCTATTGAAATTGTAGGGGCCCGCGAAAATAACCTGAAAAACGTAACGGTAAAGTTTCCGCTGGATGTAATGACGGTAATAACCGGCGTAAGCGGATCAGGCAAATCCACACTTATTAAAAAAATATTACATCCGTCTTTAGCTAAAGCCTTAGGTGGGCATGCAGATGCAACCGGTAAGTTTGATAAGTTGCAAGGCGATTATACTAAGGTTGCTCACGTAGAATTTGTGGACCAGAATCCGATTGGTAAATCATCGCGTTCCAATCCGGTAACATACGTGAAGGCTTACGATTCTATCCGGGCTTTATTTGCCGATCAGCCGTTAGCCAAAGCACGGGCCTTTAAACCCTCTCATTTTTCCTTTAATATTGAAGGTGGCCGTTGTGACGTTTGCCAGGGAGAAGGACAGGTAAAAATTGAGATGCAGTTTATGGCCGATATTTACCTAACCTGTGAGAGCTGCAATGGCCAGAAGTTTAAACAAGATATTCTGGACATTAAGTTTAAAGAGAAAAGTATTGCCGATGTATTGGATATGACCATTGCTGATAGCATTGGTTTCTTCTGTGATCAGCCGAAGGTAGTAGAGAAGTTAAAGCCATTGGATGATGTGGGTCTGGGTTATATCCGGTTAGGCCAATCGTCTAACACGCTGAGTGGGGGAGAAGCCCAACGGGTAAAATTAGCGTCTTTCCTAACCAAAGGGGCTACTGCTCATTCCGAAAACATCTTGTTTATTTTTGACGAACCTTCCACGGGTTTGCATTTCCATGATATCAGTAAACTACTAACGGCTATTAATGCCTTGATCGAGAAAGGGAATTCGGTCATTATTATTGAACACAACATGGATATTGTAAAATGCGCCGATTGGATTATAGATATGGGCCCGGAAGGGGGAATAAACGGTGGTCATTTATTATTTGAAGGTACCCCGGAAGAAATGGTAAAACTGGAGAATAACGCTACCGCTGCTTATTTAAAGGAGAAGTTGGTGTAGCTAAGAGTTCTGATTTTTTAAGTTTAAAATAAAAGTCTCATCCTGTTTAAGGATGAGGCTTTTATTTTTTATTTACTTTAACGGCCATCTAAGAGTGATTTTCAGCAATTGGATAGTTTATGAATTTCATAAACTTACCTTAACCATTAAACTTCAAATAAAACCGGGGTAAATAGTATTACCATTTCGGAATATAAAGGTCTTTATATGTAAGTTTTGCCGCTTTTATAGCCTCCATCACATACATTGATTTTTGCATGTTGGATGCAGGTACCAGGCCCGCGAAGGTAAATTTGCAGCCTTTGGCTTTTGCCATTTTGATAACTTCCACCGACGGACTATTGCTCACATTGTCAATTTCTATAGCAATATTGTTTTGCTTTGCCAGGTCTAAAAGTTCGGCGGCCATCCGGTTGTCCAGTGTTCTGCCCTTATCAGACCAGATATTTATTTTATTTCCACGAAGCAATGCCTGCGCAGTTTTTACATCAATGCTTTCGCCTACAATATAGTCTGCGGCTGATGCCTGAGCCGTTGCCTGGTTTATGGCATTCACTTTAATGCCGGTAAAAAGAGGGAGATTCTTAGCGGTTGCAAGTTCTTTGGTAGTTGTCGGGCTTTTTACCAATGAAACATTGATGCCGGTAGTATAAAAGTAGCCGGCCAATTCTTTTGCTGATAAAGTAGTCTTTGGATTTAAATCAATAAAAGCAAACTGACGACCTTGCAGCACCACGAGGCTGTCGTGCCAAGCACCCAATTTAGGCGCAGTCAGGCCCGAACGGGCATCGTCCGGCAGGCGGCGCACCCGGAAACTTTTATACTGCATTTTACTCAAACTGTCATGACCTTGCAGCGCGAACGTTCCTTTTCCCAGGCGTTTTACCGCCGCAAAAGTTTTTTCAGGCTGCAGATAGTCCACTGTTTTCATGCCATTAAGCCAAATTTGGACCCGGTTGTTTTCTACACGGGCTTTTACCGTCATCCATTCACCATCCTGGCCAAAAGCTTTATATACATTCCGGACCCCATAGAGACTGGCGGTTTTTTTGAGTTCAATGTAATTGCCTTCCCCAATGTGGGTATTGTTTACCTGTATTTCCATACCGTTATTGGGCCAGCCTTTTTCCTGGTACCTGGTATGAAAATAGATGCCTGTATTCGCCAGCTTATAAGTTTTTACCTGCACTTCCAGTTCAAAATTTTTGAAACCGTCCTTCAGGTGTTCGCCCTCATAAAAAAGATGCGAAACTTTTCCGTCGGCCTGGAAAAGACCGTCTTTTATTGACCAGGTAGAAGTATTTTGGGTAGCTTTCCATCCGGTAAAATCTTTTCCATTAATAAGTTCCACCCAGCCATCGTCATAAGAGGGGTTGGAAACCGTTTTGTAATCAGCAGGTTTGAAGGCCAGCATAAACAGGGCAAGTAGGGTTAGCAGGCCAGATAATTTTTTCATTTATTTTTATTTACATGTATACTAATTTTATTCAACTTTCTAAGTATAGAAATAAAGAGAACTACGTGCAATTTTCCTTCAGAAAGGAAATCCAATAGTTACTGTCCGTTCTCTTTTTTAATAATATAATTAAAAATAGGTACCTATTGTTTGTACAACGGGCCAAATGTATGCTGACTTATTAGATTATATTTATCTTATGATTTATTTTAAGTAAGTCTATAATCATTTCATCGTTATTTTCTGGGGCAATATAAATTTCATCAAATTTGTTGTATTTTATAATCAATCCATTTTTAGCCAAAGCTGGCTTAATGCCAACCCACAATGTTTTACCTTTAACAATTTCTCTGATTTCACCTATTCGAATTTCACCACTTAGAAATGCTGATCGGTATTTAAGGGTTTGATTTGCTATTGCGTAAAATGTATCAAAATAGATCCACAATAATAAAGCAGTTGGAATCAATAAAATTATAAAAGCAAGAGGTTTATCCTTGAATGATTCATGTGCAAGTAAGAAAATAATACCTGTAAAAACCGCAAATGCTACTATCAGATATATGATTGGACCTTTTCTATTTGCTTTGTAAACTCTCATTTTATTATCCTTTACAACTTGGATACCATTAAGTATATGCCTTCGGTGGGGAATTTTAAAGTAGCTCATTATTCCCCAAGGCCGGAGTAGGATAATAAAGCCTAATTTATAATGCCTGCCACAGTAAGGTATATATGCTGTTAGCGTTTCGTTTTTTCTATTTCAGTTATTAAATTTGGAATCCGCTTCCTGCAATTATTTGCCACGAATTGTTGAATAGTTGCCATACCCGTAAGTACCTAAATTTTCCATCTATTATTTGGTCAGCATACTTTGCTTTTAAATGAATAGTAACTACAACAGTAGATATGTTTTCAATGGTTTTTATCATTTGGTCAGTTGTTGAAATGTCCTTAACAGTCATGATTCCTGAACGATAATTTTCGATATCCATTTCTTTTGTTATTGTTTGACCTGTTGGAATATTGAAAATTAAGCTATCATGCAAAAGTTCGTCAAGAGTTTTTATATCACCATTTTTCATAGCGTCTAAAAGTCTATTTTCACAATCAATTATTTGTTCCTCCTGTGTCATAATTTATTTTGGAATTAGGTTGTGGACTTAAGTATCGAGGTAGCTCTACAATGGCCGCTAACGTTATCGCATACCAGCAAGTGCCGTATGTTTGCAATGAGGTTTCTAAAGTAGACAAATTATTCTTTCACCTGAGTAGTTTCTGAGGCGGGTAAATAAAAGCATGGCTGGTATGCAGGGTAAGTGGCAGTTTTTATTTCTCAGGAGATTTTTTGTAGTCTTTAACTATAATAAAAATTGAAAAAAGAAAGACGACAATATAAACTATGGCTAAACCTGTGTGTTCAAATTTCAAGGTTTCAAAATCAAACTGTTTAATCAATGTAGATCCTAAAATGATTGCTATAATTAAGAAAATGAAGTTTACGGTTCTCTTATTTTTCATGATGATGTCAAAAATTAACTAAGTTAGCGCTATTTACTTTTTTTGAGAAGCACGATTTTTTCTATAGGTATTTCACACAGTTTCACCAGGTTTGATTAATAGTTTTCTTTTAACGGAGGGAAAGTCTTTTGTAAACACTCTACTTGTTCAACTTCGGAATAATATATAACCCTTCGATTTTTTTAATCTCATTTTTTGTTTTCAAATAATTGATTTCTTCTTTGGCGAATTGCTTAGGCAACGACATTCTGAAATATTGATGGTACTCTAACTTTTTCTCCTGCTTATTCAAAAATGAAAATACCAAGTGGGAATTGCCTGTTATAAAATTACCGCCGCAGCTTTTTTATCATATTAATTTATTGCCACTAACGCCCGTATGCATAAGGAGCATTAGCGATAGCAAGGGTTACTTATGCATTTGGGTGTGGGTTGTATTTGTATTTTTTTGTTTGCATCCGATTACTTCTGCTTCTGAACCTTTAACAATAGGTAAAATTTATTTTACTCAGCTTTTGGGCATCCAGAAGTTGAAAAGGTCTTTCCGCAAACTTTTATAGACACAGGGGATGGCTCTTCTCTATCTATAATCATTGTGCAATGGTAAAATTCGGTACAGCTATTAAAATCTTTAGTGGTATCTATTGTAAAATAAAAAGGCTTGCTGTAATCAGCACCAAAGTCAAGACTTTTAGGAAGGTTACTTAACAGGATAACATTTTTATATTCTTTGCCTTCGTAAGTAGACGTAGTGCCAGTTTTAGCATTAAGTAGTTGTACATATATGGCAGAAGTACAGCGGTAAGAGGTAATCAATCTTCCTTGCAAACATTTGCCTTTTAAACTGGTAATTGGGTCTACATCTTCTTTTTCACAACCTGCAACCAATATTGAAAAAAACATGATTAAGCTAACTAAAAGGGTATTGTGAAAATTGTGTTGCATATCGGCAGGTTTTCTAGTGGAGGTTATATTTATATGATTCCTTATTAGCTTAATAGGTTACATGCTTTAGCCATCTTTGCTAATTTCTCTGTCTTACATTACCCACAACTCGTAGCTAAACGGAATGCGTTCCAGTTATACACCCAAAAGTAGTTGGCTAAACGGAACTGGTTCCGGTTATTACGTCTTTAGGAGTGGCCCTTATGAATAGACTTTTAGAGACCTTATTTTATTAAATTTCGCACAAAAGCCGTTAATGCCGGGTTGCCAGCTTCTGGTTTAATAGAAGGCGGAAGTTTACGTAAATACCAGGTTACTTCCCAGGCAGTGGATGCACCGGGCTGCAGCTCCACATATTCTCCCTGATTTTCTACTTCTACATACAATTTATCCGGGTTGGCATAAATCTCTACTTCGGCCTCGCCGGGAGCCGCTTTGGTTGCAGCAATCTCCGGAAACTTCTTTACAAATAATATATCGCCGTTTAACTGGGCTACCCAGCCTTCGGCACCATCCGAAAAGAATTTGGTAGTACTGCGGGTAATTTTGTCGGCCGGATAATTAAACCAGGTAATGCCGTCCTTGTCCTCGGCCAGGCCAGCCATGTTGCCCCAACGCTCACCGGTGCCTTTCGGGTAAAAAGCTATCCCATTGGGGTGCACCCGCGTCACTTCCCAGGGCGCTACCTGCTGCACCTTTCCAGATTCATTACTGATTACATATTTAATAGTATAGGTGCCTTTCCGGGCATCGCCGGAAATTTGTTTGGTGAAAACATAGCCCAAATTAGAGTCTTTTGGGCTAGTCATTTTAAGTACATTGTTCTCTACCGAAACAGTATAAGGTTTCTGGTCTACTTCCAGCACAGCCGGGTTTTTCCAGACACTTTGGGGGCTTGGCCAAAAGCTGGATCCCCAATAGGCGGGGTGTACGTCTTTGCTGGTTAAGAAATTTTTACCATCCAGTTTTAAAGCCGTAATGCGGCCTCCTTGCTCCGGATCGATTTCCAAAACCTGGTTTTGTAACACTATACTATAAAGGCCATTCTTTCGCTCCAGTAGCGCATTTCTATTGGCAGAATTTTGAGCCTGAGAAATAAAAGCTAAGAATAATGCGGGTACAATCAAAAACTTCTTCATACTAGTGTGGTGGACTTGGTTTATGGACTCGATATATAAATATATTATTTTCTTCTATTACACCCTATTGCATTTGCCTTAAAGTAGTAAGAAAGGGTCTGAAAAAATAAAGCTAGCGGTTCAGGCTAGCTTTATTTTTAAATTTTTTTGGTTAAAACTATTTTGCCAGTTTCCGGGCAAAATCAACTAAAGCCTGGTTGCCAGCTTCTGCTTGTATATTAGCAGGTAACTTTCGTAAAAACCAGGTCATTTCCCAGGTAGTAGAGGCGCCAGGCTGTAGCTCTACATAAGGTCCTTGTTGTTCAATTTCTACATAAGTTTTACCTGGTACGGCCGGGCTGGTATAAATCTCTATTTCTCCTTCGTTGGGAGCTTTGCTTGCCAGGGGCATATCCGGGAATTTTTTTACCATTATATAACCATCGTTTACCTGGGCAAACCAACCCTCGGCTCCATCCGCAAAGAGTTTGGGGTTACGGTCCGGAATTTTTGCTGCATCATAAATAAACCAGGTTATGCCATTTTTATCCAAGGTAGAAGAAACCAGTCCGCCGGTTTTTTCGCCCTGGCCGGTTGGGTAAAAAGAGATGCCGTTGCCTCTAACGCGGCTTACTTCCCAGGGCGCTACTTTCTGGGCCTGATCGGCTTGGTTTGTAAGGGTATATTTTAAACGGAAAGAGCCAGCTTTTTTATCGCCCGAAAATTCTTTGGTGATTACCAAGCCTGTTTTTGGGTTTTTCTGGCTAACCATTTTTACAGTGTTATTTACCAGTGTAGCCGTGTAAGGTTTATTATCTAACTCCGGTAAAGGCGGCCAGCCCCAGTTGCTTTGCGGGCTTGGCCAAAACGTGGAACCCCAATTGCCAGGATTAACAGTATTGTCCGTAAAGAAATTAACTTCATCTAGTTTAAGGGCGGTGATTCTGCCACCTATGGCCGGGTCAAACTCTAAAGTTTGGTTTTGTACCTTAATGCTGTAGCGGCCATCTTTATTTTCGGGAACTGCCGGACTAATTTTTTTTGGGGCGGTGCAACCAATGGCCAGGAAAAGAGCCGAAATGGTTAAAAAATTTTTCATGGTAAGATAGTAGTGGATAAAAGTCTAGATTTTCGATCCTAAATATAGAAATTATCCTCTTGATGGACGTAAAATAAAGTTAGTTCTTTAAATTATTTGGACTAAATCTAAATTGTGCCTACTTTTGTCTCAGATTAACCAATCAACCACCTTACGTAACTGGTTATATGCTAAACTCCCTGTGTCAGCCCGTTGAAATATTTAAGACAGAACACGGTGCCGTTTACCAATGTAATGGAAGAAATTGCTTTTGGGTAGAGTTTGCCGGCGGCAAGACCTCTTTTAAGGTAGAAGACTTTCTACTGTTAAAGCAAAAGGTAGAAGCGATTGATGTGCAAAGCATGGCTAACAGCACTACGCGTGCTACCGATATTGCCATTGTTATGCCGTTGCGTTCGGAGCGGTGCTTTGTCCTAACGCTTACAGATGTACTTAATTTTCGGGAATTATTACAGGGTGCCAAAGCGATGCTGGATCTGAACAGCCTGATTTATGAATGTTTGCACGCCATGGCGGTTTAAGTGTAATTTAGACTTAATATGTATTAAGGCTATTTAGCTTTAAGCAAAACCATTTTTTGATTTTTCAGTTTATATTTAGGTCAGGGATACGCAATAAGATCTCCTGACTTTTTTTATTTAATTGATAATCATCATGAAAGATTTATTAAGACTTAGAACGTCTCTTTCTGAAGAAATTGAAACGCTCTTAAACGAACAGATAAAAGTAGAAGCACATTCGTCGTCTGTGTATTTGGCTATGTCGTCGTGGTGCAACCGCCACGGGTTTGATTACAGTGCCGGGTATTTTCAGAAACAGTCTGGTGAAGAGCGCGAACATATGTTAAAGCTCTTTAATTTTGTTAACGATTTAGGTGGTCGGGCTATTTCTCCGGAAGTAACCAATATACCGCAGGACTTTGAATCGTTCCGGAGTGTGTTTGAACAGGCACTTCAACAGGAAATTTATGTAACGCAGCAGTTTAACCGTATTGCTGACCGGTGTATGAAGGCACGGGATTATGTAACCTTCCAATTCTTACAGTGGTTCTTAAAAGAGCAGGTAGAGGAGGAGTATGTAGCGCGTCGGGCTTTAGAACTGTTTGATGTTATTGGAGAAGAAGGTACAGGCCGTTACGAAATAGACAAGCACGTACCAAAAATCAAATACGATAACGAATAGTTAAAAGGAATTAAAATCCAGTGTTAATCCCTCAATCCTCCGGATCTGAGGGATTTTCATTTGGTATTGCTTCTGAATTATTTCGCCCTTTT
Organism: Adhaeribacter aquaticus DSM 16391; assembly: GCF_000473365.1. Classification (GTDB taxonomy): domain Bacteria; phylum Bacteroidota; class Bacteroidia; order Cytophagales; family Hymenobacteraceae; genus Adhaeribacter; species Adhaeribacter aquaticus. Next base: position 2,523,536 of record NZ_KI421517.1, on the reverse strand, counting down.
CCTAAAATATGCTGTTGTAAAATCTGGTGGGCCATTTGTTCAGAAACCTGATGGAACCAGGTGTTTTCGGGTTGCAAGGTCACATTGGGCGCTAGTTTACAACGGTCGGTACAGTCTGTTTTTATTATTTCTATATTGCCTTTCAAACCGGTATCTTTCAGGTGCGACCGGAAAAACTTACTTAATTCTTTCCCGCCCTTTTTTTTACACTTACTGCCAGTACATATATATATTACCTGCTGAGGTGTATTAAATGCTTTACTCATGTTATTTTGTTAAAATTAAAGTTAAATCCGATGCTGCTGTAAAGATAGCTGCTTTTTAAAGCAATCAAGTCGTTTTACTTTATCTGAAACGAACACTTTTCCGGCAAAGTTTATATTCAAAAAATATTTCCTGCCGTAAAATCTTAGGCTATTTTAGTTAAAATCCTTAATCTTACGCCTTAAATTGTTAGTGAAGAAAATCCGAAAATAAAATGAGAAAGAAAATAGTTGCCGGAAACTGGAAAATGAATAAAACCTTTGACGAAGCACAAGCTTTGGTTTCGGAGGTAGTAAATATGGTTCAGGACGAAGTAAATAATGATACAGAAGTAGTTATTTGTCCGTCTTTCCCTTTCTTAAGCAGTGTTAGCAAAGCCATCAACGGCAACGCAAAAATACAGGTTGGAGCTCAGAACTGCCACCAGAATGAAAGCGGCGCCTATACCGGTGAAGTATCGGCTGGTATGCTAAAATCAGTAGGAGTATCGTATGTAATTTTAGGACATAGCGAGCGCCGGCAGTATTTTCAGGAAGATAATCAGTTACTGGAAGCCAAGGTTAAAGCTGTTTTAAAACAAGGTTTAAAACCAATTTTCTGCATTGGCGAATCTTTGGAAGAGCGGGAGCAGGACTTAACTTTTAAAGTACTTGAGTCGCAGTTAAAAGAAGGTTTATTTCATGTAAGCAACGAGGAGTTTGCCCAGGTGGTAATTGCTTATGAACCTATTTGGGCAATAGGCACCGGCAAAACAGCTACGAGCCAGCAAGCTCAGGAAGTTCATGCTTTTATTCGGGAACAAATTGCCCGTAATTACGATGCGCAGGCAGCAGCTGATACTACCATTTTATATGGTGGTAGTGCCAACCCGGGTAATGCAAAAGAGTTATTTTCGCAACCGGATATTGATGGCGGATTAATTGGTGGGGCCTCTTTAAAATCCCGTGATTTTGTGGATATTATCAAATCTTTCTAAAAAATACCTTATTTTTTTATAATTTAACAGCAGGTAATGTAGGTGTATGCTTACTACCTGCTTTTTTTATGAAAAAATTGCAAGGTTTTTGCTGACTTAGCAAAACAGCAGGCTTTTATAAAAAGTACCTGGAGGTTCCAGGAAATATAGGAGGGGCCTAGTATATGGTTGTTGGCGCATGCATTTATTATTTTTTTCTTTTATTTCTTTAATAAGTTTTTGGGAAAAGCCAGTTTCAGAGGCTACCGACGGTAAAGCAAAGGTTGCGGTAAGTGCTGAACCCGAAATATGCCGTTTGTTTGGATCGGTTTATTTAACCAGCGATCCGCGGCATAAAAACCTGGCCCGTTATGTTATTTACCTGGAGCCCGAGTCGGCTTTTGCCGATATGCAGGTTTTTAAAGAAAACAACAAACTATTTGCCGATGCTCCTGGCTTATGGCATATAGCCTCTAACCGTGATTTTGCCGATCATATATTTTTTGTAACTACCAATCGGGCTTTAGCCGATTTCTCTATCCATTTTACCAAAGTAAGAACATTTTCCGGTTGCCGGAATTAACCAACCCTATTCATGAATTTTATTGAAGTAACTATTTACTCGCCTGAAGAATTAAACGATATTTTAACTGCTGAACTGGGCCAGATTGGGTACGATACCTTTATGGAAACAGAAGAAGGTTTGAACGCTTATATAACGGAAGATATTTTTTCGGAAGAAGATTTAAAAGTTGTCTTGGAAAAATATTCAGTTGAAAACTCGCTTACCTATGCCATTCAGGAAATTGAAAAAAAGAACTGGAACGAAGAATGGGAAAAAAACTTTGAGCCTCTTTTAATTGCCAATATATGTTCTGTTCGGGCTTCTTTTCATCCTAAACCCGATCATGTTGCCTATGATATTGTTATTAACCCTAAGATGTCGTTCGGGACCGGGCACCACGAAACTACCTCTCTGATGATTGAAAATCAGCTAGAGGTTGATCATGCCGGGAAGCGGGTGCTGGATATGGGGTGTGGTACCGGTATTTTAGCTATTCTGGCTTATAAATTAGGTGCAAGCGAAGTAGTTGCCGTAGATATTGAGGACTGGACGGTAGAGAATGCCCGCGAAAATGCTGAACTAAATAATTGCCAGGTTGATGTACGGTTGGGCGATGTTGGAGTAGTAGGCCAGGAGCAGCCTTTTGATATAGTACTGGCCAATATTAACCGCAATGTGCTTTTAGCTGATATGCAGGAATATAGCAAGCTTTTAAAGGCCGGCGGAACCCTGATTATGAGTGGTTTTTATACAGAGGATTTGGATGCAATAAATAATCAAGCCTTACTATATAATATTACGTATAATATAAACCGTGTGAAGAATAATTGGACGTCGGTTATTCTTAAGAAGAACACTTAGTATCCTATATGAAACACTTTTTCCTTATCTTGTTCTTTGTAGCTGGGGTAGTTGGGATGGCGGAGGCACAAAACTACAAACTATCTAAGGAACCCCAGCAGTTTATTACCGATCTTAAATCGATGATGGCTTCTACCCATAACCAAGGTGCTATGGAGGTAGGAGCTAAATTTGAAGGCTTGTGGAATAATAAACAACTGACACCCACTCAGCAGACCCGCATTATTGATCTTTCACAAAAAATGTTAGGCCGAAAGCTGAGAGCCCGACCGCATTTCGAAAACTTTTTAGGAGCAATAGTCAGCGGCGTTACTGTCCAGAATTTAAACAATGTTGCTTTAGACCAATTTTTAACCGTTACAGAAAAAACCCTTACTCACGAACAAATTCCTGCCTTTGATAAATATTTACAAACCGCTTATACCTTTCTTGATTCTAAAGTTATTTATAAATCTCAGCTAAATGCTTTACGCGTTTTAGGGGGTACATTCTCTTTTGCCTATTTAGATGGATCAGAATCTAAAAGCCTGGATGAAAAGAATGAAAAAACAAAAATAAAAAAAGAAGCTAAAAAGAAACCGGTTAAAGATGGAGAAATAACCTGGTTTACGGATGTAGCCGATAGCACAACTGCTGATGCTTTGGTTTCTGGTTCGGCTAGCAGTATTCCGGCCGTAAAGGGTGCTGTGTTACAGTTACAAAACATTGATCTATTTCTGAGTAACAGAGAAGATTCGCTGCTTTTAAAAAACACGAGCGGAGCGGTACTTTTATCTAAAAATACTTACGTAGGAGATAAAGGTCATTTTGAATGGCTGCAAAAGAATGGAGAAGCATCTGCAGATTTTAAAAAATTTAGCTTTGATGTGACCAAGCCGGTTTTTAAAGCTGAAAATGTGACATTAACCTACCCGGCTGTTTTAGAGGCCCCGGTAGAAGGTGTTTTTGAATACCGAAGTGTGCAGAGAAGGGGCAATGGCGATACAGATTTTCCTAAATTTATTACCTATACAAATAATGCCCGCATCAAGAATATCGGTGAAAATATTCAGTATGTGGGAGGCTTTTCTTTAATTGGGAGTAAAGTTAGTACCGGGGCATTAGATGGTAGTCCGTCAAATATTACGGTAAGCCTGGATGGGAAACCAAAATTTAAAGCATCAGCAGCTAATTATTCTTTATCCGATTCTTTAATTATTTCCAATAGAGCCGTAGTGCTGATTTATCAGGGAAAAGATTCGCTGATGCACCCGGGTATCCGGCTAAAATATTCCAAACCGACTAAGAATTTGTCGCTTACTCGTTTTGATGAATCGCAGACCAGTCCTTTTTACGCTTCCTATCACCAAATGGAAATTAATGCGGGTATGCTAAACTGGAACTTAGCTACTCCATTAGTCGATTTTTCCATTCTAAGCGCTAAAAACCAGGTGCCGGCTCAGTTGATGTCGATGGAATATTTTACCGAGAACAGTTACGAGCATCTGAAAGGAACAGCCGACTTTCATCCGTTGATAGTGATGGCAAATTTTGCCGATAAACAGCGGTCCAATTCTTTTTTTCTGGCTGATTTAGCTCAGAAAACAAAAATAAAAGAAGATGAATTACGCGTCGCCGCCTCTATGTTGGCCCGTCAAAATTTCTTGTACTATAATAACAGAACCGGAGAAGTTACTTTAAAAGCTAAAGCTTTTCATTACCTGCGGTCGGCGCAGAAGAAAAAAGATTATGATTATATAACCCTTAAATCCATGATGCCTTCGGGTAAGAATGCCACTTTGGATTTAAATAAAAATGAATTGATAGTTCGGGGTGTAGAAAGGTTTTACTTAACTGGAGACTCTATGGCCGTTTATGCAGTGCCTGATAGTAACCAGGTGCGCGTTCTCAGAAACAGAGATATAAAGTTTAATGGGCAGGTATTGGCCTCGCACTTAAAATTTAAGGGTTCTAAGTTCACCTTTAAGTATAAAGACTTTCTAATTGATATGGCAAAAATTGATACCATTGCTTTTGCCGTTAAAAAGAAAGATAAAAAAGGCCTGAAGGGAAATGATCCGGGAGAACAATTTATCTCTAATACAATTAATAAAACCTCCGGAATTTTATATCTGAACAAGCCTGACAATAAATCGGGTAAAAAGAAACACTTGAACTACCCCATGTTTAATGCAACTTCAGGAGCTTATGTGTTTTTCAATAAACCGGAAATATTAGGAGGAGCCTACGACACCACCGTATATTTTGAAATTCCGCCTTTTAAAATTGATAGCCTGGGCAATACTGTGCCGCGGGCCATCGGCTTAAAGGGTAAGTTTCACTCCGGAGGTATTTTCCCTCCCCTGGAAACCAAGCTTGAAGTAATGCCGGACCAATCGCTCGGGTTTATCTATAAAACACCTAAAGGGGGCTTACCTGCTTATGGTGGCAAAGGAAAATATTACAACACCATCACCTTAAATTATAAAGGATTGCAGGGAAATGGTGATATAGAATATTTAAGTGCCAAGCTACAATCTAATGCCTTTACTTTTTACCTGGATAAAGTACATACTTTAGGAACAAGGGCCCTTGTAACAGAAGCTCAAATTGGCAATGCCTACTACATGGAAGCCGATTTTGATAAATATGCTTTGGAGTGGTTTCCACAAAAAGATACCATGAACATAAGCACGGTATCGGAGCCTATTAAACTGTACAACGGAAAGTTTATTTACCGGGGCATGGCTACGCTTACCCGCACTGGGTTTTACGGAGATGGCTTGGTAGAAGGAACCGATGGCACAATTAAGTCGCCGTTATTGCAATTTGCCAAAACTAATTTCAAAGCTAATAAGGCCATTCTGGAAATTAAATCTAATATTCCGGAGAAACCGGTTTTACGGGCTACGGATGTTTTTGTAGATTATGATTTAAAATCAGGCATAACGGCTTTTGCACCCGAGAAAGCAGGCACGGTAAGTACAGAATTCCCTTACTCGCAGTTTAAAACTTCTCTCAACAGCGGTAAATGGGACGTTACTAAAAAGCTGGTAGTGATGAAAGAGCCCGATGATAAAAGTGAAGCAAAAGCATACTTTGTTTCTACCCGGCCTTCTCATGAAAATTTAAAGTTTAAGGCTAAAAGCAGTACCTACGATATCAGCAAGAATACTTTATTGATAGGAGGTATACCCTATATAGCGGCCGCCGATGCACACATAGTTCCGGAAAACAACCAGATTTATATAGAGAAAGCTGAACTGCGACCGCTTCAGAATGCGGCGGTTATTACCGATACCATTCAAAAGCATCATCAGATGTTTAAAGGCGAAGTTGATATTGTTTCGCGGTACAAATACCAGGGTTATGCCCGGGCCAATTACGTGAATGCGCAGTCAGATACTTTTGCTATTAAGTTTGAAAAGTTTATCATGCGCAACATGGATAAAGCCAAAGCTTTAGCCAGTGTAAAAACAAAGGTGTTCATAGATACTACTAAAGCGCCTAAAGTTGCCAGTATTAATACAGAGATATTGCCTGATGACCCCATGGTTAATGATCCGGTTGAGGAGTCTGAGCAAAAAGGTGTTTTTAGAAAGGTAGGCTTCTTAAACAAAAAGAAAAAAGAGGAAACCGATGGCATGCTGGCTATAGAAGCGCTAACGGCTCCGCCTGGAGAAGGAAAAGAACCAGCGCCAGAAGAATTAGTGAATCCGAAGAAAGCAAAAGCCTTTGGTTTTTTAGGTAAAAAGGAAGGTATATCCAATGTTATTGATTCTACTGGCACTGATTCTACTGCAACCAGCTTTAAGACATTAGTGGCCAAAATAGGTAAAAGAAAATCTAAAGGCGATTTAGATGAGGACGATATGGTCCCTTATACGGTTGCATTAGCCTCAATAAAAGAGGACGACAACTTATTTATTGCTCCGGGAGTTCGGTACAAAGGTAATGTAACCATGAACTCGAATAAGCAATATTGGGATTTTGATGGTTTTGTGAAGCTGGCATTTTCAGATGCCCAAGGTGCTTCTGACTGGTTTCCTTACCAGGCTACCGTTAATCCGGCAGAGGTAAAAATTAATATTGAGAAACCAACTGCAGCAGATGCCACTCCTTTAAAAACCGGTTTGCACGTGTCGGCAGCAAATAATAAAATTTACAACACGTTTGTTTCTAAGAAAAAAGATGAAGCAGACTTAGATGTTTTTGAAGTAGAGGGACAATTAGCTTATTTGAAAAAGAAGAAAGAATTTCGGATTGGGAAGCCAGCCCGGGTTTCCGGCGAAGAACTGGAAGGTAATCTGCTAGTTTATAACGACTCTTCCAATGTATCCAGATACGAAGGAAAGTTTAAACTCATGCATCCAACCAAAATATTTGCCATAAATGCTGCAGGTACTACTGTTGCAAAATCTTCTGAAAAACAATATAAAATGGATGCCTTACTGGCTTTGGATATAAAGCTTCCGGAACAAGCAGTAGTTTCTATGGGTAATACCTTATCAGAAACTACGTCTGGGGCACCAGAAGCTAAAGTTGATATGGCTTCCGTGGTAAATAAATTGGCTCAATTTGTAGGGACTAAAGAGGCTCGATCGTTTGCCGAAAAATCTACCTATACGCCATTGGCCTCATTTTCTTCTAAGTTTGTTAAAAGCTTGGTGTTAAGTGGGGTTCAGCTGCAATGGTCTGATTCTACCAAAGCTTGGTACAGTGTAGGGAATTTGAACTTATCTAACGTATTAAAACGCGACATTAATGCGCAGGTACCTGGTTATATCGAAATTAAACGTGGATCAGCCTCTGATATAGTAAGTGTGTATTTAGAACCTTTGCCAGCGGTTTGGTACTACTTTAGCTTTGATAACAATGTGGTGCTGGCCGCTTCTTCTGAGCAACAGTTTTTTAATCAGATAGCTAAGAAAAAAGGCCGGACCCTTATCCCAGGCGAGGAGATGGATAAAGTGCAGTTTGTAAACTATTTTAGAAGAAACTATTTGAAAAATAGTAAAACAGATGCCCCGGCAGTAAAAGTGGCTCCTGCAAAAGAACCGGGTTTTGATTTTGCAGAAGAAACGGATGCAAAGAAAAAGAAGAAAAAAGCTAAAACAGAGGAAAAGGTACAAACGCCGGCCCCGGCTGCCAGAGAAAGTGCTTTACCCGAAATAACAGAAGAACCAAAAGAACCTAAAAAGAAGAAAAAGTCTAAAAGGGGAGGTGACGACGGATTGCTTCCGGATGTAGATATGAACTAAAAAAAATGCCGCATATTATATGTGGCATTTTTTTTAATAAACTTTAATATATCCTTGATTCTGTGAATCTTATTCAATAAGGGGTGGGTTAAGGAGTTTGTTCTTGAAAATTTTCTAGTATACAGGGTGGTAGCCTTATTGTAAAATATACCCGATTTATTTGTTTACTGCATCTGAATTTGACTATATTTGGAATAAGAATTCTTAAAAAATGGTGATACCTGCTGGTTTATTTTTCGTTAAAAACTAGCAATAGTAATAAAAGTTAAGAAATGGATATCCTGATAAAAGTAGGTTTTTTACTGGCCGCTTACCTGATAGGAGCCATTCCGACAGCAGTTTGGGTGGGGAGGGCATTCTTTGGTATTGATGTAAGAGATTATGGAAGTGGTAATGCCGGGGCTACCAATACCTTTCGGGTGTTAGGTAAAAAGCCAGGCTCTTTTGTAATGCTCTTCGATATTTTTAAAGGCTGGGCGGCTACTTCTTTAGCTAATTACCTACTACTGCTTAACCTGATTCCGGCTGAGAATTTAATTCAATATAAACTTATAATGGGGGTGCTGGCGGTACTGGGGCACGTTTTTCCGGTGTACGTAGGTTTTAAAGGAGGCAAAGGGGTGGCTACTTTAATGGGCATGGTCCTGGCCATACATACTCCGGCAGCTCTTATTTGTTTAGGTATTTTTATTGTGGTGCTGCTTATTTCCCGGTATGTTTCTTTAGGTTCTATGATAGCAGCTATTTCCTTTCCTTTACTGTTGTTAATGCCACGTTTCCACCCCGACGAGCCATTATTGATTATATTCGGCTTTCTGCTATCAGCCATGGTTGTATTAACCCATAAAAAGAATATTAATCGTTTGCTGCATGGCCAAGAAAGTAAGGCCAATATCCGGATATTAAACAGAAAATAGTTTAACTTTTAGTCTTAACCTTCAAAACTGCTGCTGCTAAGCTGTAGCCTATCTTTTATCTCATGCAAAGTTATCTCCAGGAAAATAAAGAGCGGTTTATTAACGAGCTGCTGGATTTGTTACGAATTCCTTCTATTAGTGCCGATCTGCAATATAAAGGAGATGTACTAAAAGCAGCCGAATTTATTGCTGATAGACTGCGGGAGGCCGGAGCAGATAAGGTAGAGTTATGTGAAACACCGGGCAACCCAATTGTATATGGCGAGAAAATCATTGATCCGGGTTTGCCTACGGTACTGGCCTATGGACATTACGATGTGCAGCCTGCCGACCCGTTGGAGCTTTGGCACTCGCCACCCTTTGAGCCGGTTATTAAAGATGAAAAAATATATGCGCGTGGAGCCTGCGACGACAAGGGGCAGCTATACATGCACATAAAAGCTTTTGAGTTAATGATGCAACAGCAGGAATTAGCTTGCAATGTTAAATTCATGATAGAAGGGGAGGAAGAAATTGGATCTAATAATCTGGAATGGTTCGTACAAAACAATAAGGAGAAATTAAAGGCCGATGTAATTTTGATCTCGGATACCGGCATGATTGCCAATGATATTCCTTCCATAACTACCGGGCTGCGCGGTTTAAGTTACCATGAAGTTGAAGTTACAGGTCCTAACCGCGACTTGCATTCGGGGTTATATGGCGGAGCAGTGGCTAACCCAATTAATATTTTGTGCAAAATGATTGCGTCTTTACACGATGAGAACAATCATATTACCATTCCCGGATTCTATGATAACGTGGAAGAGTTATCTGAAGCGGAGCGGGCAGAAATGGCTAAAGCACCTTTTAGCCTGGAGGAGTATAAAAAAGCCTTAGACCTGAATGATGTTTATGGTGAAACGGGTTATTCTACTAATGAACGTAACTCCATTCGGCCAACATTAGATGTAAATGGCATTTGGGGAGGATATACTGGTGAAGGGGCCAAAACAGTTATTCCATCAAAAGCATTTGCCAAAATATCGATGCGGTTGGTTCCTCATCAAACATCAGAGGAAATAACAAATTTATTCAGAAAGCATTTTGAGCAGATTGCTCCGGCTGGCGTAAAAGTAGAAGTAAGGCCGCACCATGGCGGTGAGCCGGCCGTTACACCTATGAATTCTATTGCTTATAAAGCCGCGAGTATGGCCTACGAGCAAACATTTGGGAAGAAGCCAGTGCCAATGCGCAGCGGCGGCAGCATACCTATTGTGGCTATGTTTAAACAAGAATTAGGACTTGATTCTGTATTAATGGGATTTGGACTTGATTCGGATGCTATTCACTCACCTAATGAGCATTTTGGAATATTTAACTTCTTAAAAGGTATTGAAACCATACCTTATTTCTTTAAACATTATGCGGAGCTGAGTAAATAATTAAGATAGTATTAATCAAATAAAAAAGGCCTGGTTTTGTACCCAGGCCTTTTTTATTACAATTGGGAAAAAGAACTTAATAGGATTCCCGCTTGTAACTGTAAAACCGCAAACCTGGCGTTGGTTAAAGAGTTGTTTGCATTTTCCCGGGCAAAATTTTTGATTTTACCATTATAGCGTAAGCCTATGCTGATTCCTTTTTCTGTTTGGTAACCAAGGCCGGTTGCAAAGCCGAGCTCCCAAGGCTCCATATCTCCTTTGCTAATGCGCTGCACCTCCTTTTGTTCAATATTGTTTATGCTTACTTCAGTTCGGTCTTGGATACCGGTTAAATAAGATAATTGTGGACCTAATTCAGCAAAAAGGCCTTTTGCTTTTAATCGTAGTAATAACGGAACATCGATATACGTGTAATTAACTTTTCCTTTCCGCTCGTATACGCTGTTCCCGGTTCTAACTTCGTTTTCCATGTATTGGTAGCCTTTTTGGGAAAGAATAACTTCTGGCTGAAAAGAAAGAAAATAACCCAAACCTACATTAGCTGAGATTCCACCGTGAAAAGCTGTTTTGCTGTTTTGATCATTACTTTTCATTAAATCCCCGGATAAGTTTGAGTAATTGAGCCCACCTTTAAATCCAAGTTTTACGGTTTGGGCCTGTGTAATAGAATAGCTAAAAAAAGCAAGCAGTAAGCATATAAATTGTTTCATGGTTTTAGTTCGTAAGTTTTTCTCATTGTGTTCTGGTAAATTGTATTTTGGTAATATAGTTGTTTTACGTTTATGAATAAAAAAGTTTGATTCGAGTTTATATAGTTGCTTGATTAAGGGTGGAAGAATGATTTTGGGTTTGTATTTATTTAATATATGGATTGGATTTAAAGAAAAAAGTTGGTGCGCGTGGTAAGTACCTTGATTCAGTAGAATTTATAATAAAAAAGCCTTAACCGATACACTCGATTAAGGCTTTATATAAGTAGTTTTATATTTTACTATATTGGGCTAAAGAAAAATGTTTTACGCAAATAATTTAATTAAAGAATTATTTGCTACCCCCGCTTATTGGAAAACCAAGCTGTAGTAAGAAAGCAGAATGACGGGCATTAGTTAATTCGTCGTTGCCGGTATTTTTTGCCAGATCTTGAACGCTACCGTTATAACGCACGCCTAAGCTTACTCCATTAGAAGCCTGGAAACCCAAACCAACTGCATACCCAATTTCTAATTCAGCTAAATCATCTTTATTAATTCGCTGATAGTTCTTATTTTCTATGCCATTTATGGTTTCTTCAGTATTATCGCGTACTCCTAATAAATACGAAATTTGTGGACCAGCCTCGAAGAAGATGCCACCGGCATTTATTTTAGCCAGCACAGGTACGTCAATATAATTAAAATTACGTTTTCCTTTTCTTTCCCGGGTGATTCCTAAAAACGTAAATTCTTCATCCTGGTATTGATAGCCTTTCTGATTATATAATATCTCAGGTTGAATGGATAAAAAATTGCCAATCACTGGAAAGTTGGCAGTAATACCACCGTTAAACCCTAATTTGTTCTGATAGATACTTTCATTTTCTAAATCTCCAGCAATATTAGAATACGTTAAGCCGCCTTTTAAACCAATTCTGGTGGATTGTGCTTGTGCAAACGTGAGGCCTAAACATGCTACCAACAAGCATAAAATCTTTTTCATAGTTTGAGTAATTAAGTAAACAGTTAAATATTATTTATGTAATTCTATTTACGTATTCTACTGATGGGTTGGATACAATTTAATCCTGCTTTGTATAGATTTCCGTTGATGGGCCATGACCAGGTAGTAAATGGTTTAACTAGAAATAAGAATTAATAATTCTATTGTTTTTCTTTTAAATGCTTAATTAATAACGTTTTATAAGGCAACCAATGCTGCGTCTTTCCGGGGTGGTAACTGTTCTGTTATTTACTACTGCCTCCAGCGCATCCCGCAAATAATTGTCTTTTACAGAGGTGCTGAGCTGTGGATTATCGTCTATAGCGCCTTTATATTTTAAAATAAACTGACCATTTTGATTTTGCAGCAAAAAGACTTCCGGTGTTTTAGTGGCCCCAAGCTGTGAACTTATTTTTAGATTCTCATCTGAGATAGAAGTACTTAAATTTCCACCAGGAATTATTTGCGCCAATTCTTTTACTCCTCCACCACTATCCTGCATATTGATAGGAACATTCACAAAAACAAAATTTACGCCTTGGCTGCTATAGGCATTCGCTAAGGTTTGTAACCGGCTTTCATACAAACGTGAGTTGGGGCAGGTATTATTTACAAATACAATTACTACAGCTTTGTTAGCAGTTATATTTCTTAAAAAATCTAAATTAGATACCGGCTGCCCTATCTGAGCATTTGATTGCTGCCCAATAGCCGCCAGTGATATAAAGGAACTTATTATAAGAGTAAATATAGCTTTCATAGATTATGTTTCAGATAATTCTGAGGTTAAACAATAACTAAATATAAAGTCGGGATGCAATTCGTAAAATACATGTAGCTTTCTGTACAAGTTGGGCAGAGCAATAGTTGCTGCTAAACTTCCAAAGGTTGCCAATTTAAAAGGTTGTACCTGCAAATGTTCTTTAAATAAAACCTGCCCTTTCCCGTATAGTTTATATAATGTTTCTTTTGTGCACCAATACACCAGGGTTTTTTCTAAGCTGTCTTCTGTATATTGTATTTCAGCCTCAGACAAAAACTTGTGCTTTACTTTCAACACTTTTGAACTAATATTTTCAATATCTATGCCAACTTTATATGTATCAGATAATATAACACCAACTGTATTTGCCGTATGCGAAATAGACAACGAGTAAGTGCTATCTTCGAAAACAGGTTTACCATGTGCATCTACCTGGAGATGTAACTTATCGTTGGTAAATTCCTGCAATAACCGGTAAGCTAATAATCTGCCCGTAAGCCATTGTTTTTGCCGCGGAAGATTCGTAAAGTTTAGTATCTCAAAATTGGCTGGCGCTAATGCTGTTACCTGCTCTTTTAAGCTTTCTATATCTTCTGTAAGGTTCCAGAATCCTAAGACGGTAGCTTCATTGATTTTGCGTATTTCGGTTAATGGCATGAGTAATTTTGCAATAACACTATTTTATAACGGGTAACTTAAAACAGTTTCTGGGTGCAATTATGTAAATATTGGCCTGAAATAGCGTATTCTTGTAAATAATTTCTTTAAACTAATAGTTCGTACTATGGCTAGTCCCGTACAGGTCCAGAAAATTGCAACCCTTACAGGGCATCGAGATTGCATTTATACTTTGGAGCGTTCCGATAAAGCAACTACCTTCTACTCGGCAGCCGGCGATGGCATGGTGGTAGCATGGGATTTAAACGATCCGGAGAATGGTGAATTGGTGGCTCAGGTTACCAATTCTGTTTATGCCCTAAAGTATCTGCCGGTTCCTAATTTGCTTTTAGTCGGGCATAATCAAAATAGCATAGAAGTAATAGATTTAAGCACCAAGCAGGTTAAGAAAACCATTCCGTTGCCTGGTAGTGCTTTCTTTGACATTGCTTACTCCAGTAAAACAAACCAGGTTTATGTAGGAACCGGTGATGGAACCCTGTATATTTTAAATGGGCAGGATTTTACGGTAAAAGCAAGCCTCAGGTATTCGGGAAAAAGCTTACGCTGTTTGGCTATAAACGAAGAAAGAATGGAGTTAGCTGCTGGTTATAGTGATTGTTTCATGCGTATTCTAGATCTGGAAACCGGCGCGGTAAAAGAAGAAATAGAGGCCCATGCTAATTCTGTTTTTACCGTTGTGTATTCGCCTGATAAAAAATATTTATTAAGCGGCAGCCGGGATGCCCATTTAAAAGTTTGGGATGTAACTAATAACTATCAGGAATATACTTCCATTATAGCGCATCTTTTTGCTATCAATCACCTAGCCTTTAGCCCGGATGCACAATATTTTGCTACGTGCAGCATGGATAAATCTGTAAAAATATGGGATGCAAAAACCTTTAAACTTTTAAAAGTAATTGATAAAGCCAGGCACGCCGGACACGGCACTTCCGTGAACAAATTATTTTGGACAGATCGAGTAAATTCGTTAGTTTCGTGTAGCGATGATCGCACCATTTCAGTCTGGGATTTAAACTTTAGCTTGCGGTATGAAAATAACACCATTAGAAATTAGGCAGAAGACTTTTGAGAAGGCTTTTCGTGGATTGGATAAAGATGAAGTAAGTGCTTTTTTGCTGACCTTATCGCAACAGTGGGAAAAGCTGCTCGATGAGAATAAGGATTTAAGAACCAAACTGGATGTGACGAGTAAAGAGGTGCAAAAAATGAAAGAGGTAGAATCTACCTTATACCGCACCTTAAAAACGGCAGAAGATACCGGAAACAGCATGTTGGAGCAAGCTTCTAAAGAAGCAACTTTGCAAGTACGGGAAGCCCAGCTTAAATCGGAGCAGTTATTAAATGATGCCCGCTTGAAGGCTCGTGCCATTATTGAAGATGCTTATGGCCAGTCTGAGAAAGCAATTGCTGAAATGCACAGTGAAGTAAAAGATTTAGAGCTGGAGCATCAGCGCTTAGAAAGCTATGTAGATAATTTATTACGGGATTTAAGAAACCTGGCTACAGACGCTTTAGATAAAGTAGAGAAGAATGCTGCCAAGCAACGTCCTTCTTTATCCAGCATTTTAGCGAAAGCGGCTAACATAAAAGTTAAGCGGGCTGAGTTAGATAAAGTCTTTCAAGATGTTCCATCTGCCGTTACAAGCAACTCTGATCCGGTAATAAATAAAAATATAGGAAATTTATTAATAGACAGGCCGGTTTTCAAAAATGAAATTGACCCTATTCAGCCAATACAACCTATTGAGCCTGTTCAACCCATTCAACCTTTCCAGCCCGAGGTACCGAGTCCGGTTACACCTGTACCCAACCCGGTTGGGCCGGAAATAGAACAGCCAAAACCAGATATTCCGGAAATAGCTCCAGACAGAATAGAAACACCTAGTCCTGATATTCAACCAGTAACACCTAATAATCCGGAAATTCAACCTCAGGTGCCGCAACCCGCTCCGGCTCCTGCCCAGCACAAGCCAGTAAGAGAACTTGCTTCGGCCAGTTCCTCTTTTTTTGATGATTTTGAATAGGTAAAACCTACCATGGGAAGGATTGCTTTAGAAGGTATGGAGTTCTTTGCTTTTCATGGATTCTATGATGAAGAGCAAAAAATTGGGAACAAGTATGGAATAGACTTATACATTTATACCGACCTGCATGCTGCTGCGGCAACAGATGATCTGACGCAAACAGTAAACTATGAGGTGGTATACAAATTAGTATTAGAAGAAATGTTAAATCCTGCCCGCCTGCTGGAGCACCTGGGGCACCGCATTATCGACCGCGTTTACAGTAGATTTCCTTTGATTAGGGCGGTAAAGGTTAATGTGTATAAGTTTAATCCGCCATTGGGAGGTATTTGTCGGCAGGCGAAGGTTACGATAAAAGAAAAACGGTAATTACCCTTCTAGTTATTTAATATAGGGGGAGCTTGATTGCGGTTTAACAAGTTGTATAAGTATTAATAAATACCTAATTAAGGTTAAAAGGACAAAGCCCGAACTTCTTATTTTATAATAAGAAGTTCGGGCTTTGTCCTTTTAATATTGGTTTATATTTTATAAAACGTAAAAATCAGTTGAGTTAATTTTATCGGGTATTTGGTAGTCATTTATCATTTGCATCAAATTACGTTCTATGGTTCTGGAAATAGCAGTTACCGGGGTATCGGTAGCTCTGTTTTCAAATGGATCTTGTAAGTGAATGGCCATTTTTTCTATCAGGAAAAAAGAAGCAGCTATGATTGCTACCATTGGAATTTGCAGAATGCCAAAAGTTTCCAGCAAAGCAAAAGGTAATAATAGTATAAATATAAAAAGTGAGAAGTGAATATATAATCCGTAGGTTACCGGGAATACAGTATTTTTAATTCGTTCACATTTTCCCATAGCGTCACAAAGACGGGTAAGGGTGCCATCTATCTCTACTTGTTGATATTTATTTATCTGACCATCTTCCAAAAGCCTTTTAAGGTCGCGGGCATGCAATTGTAGGAGCGCATTTGGCACGTTATCATGTTTGCTAACAAATTCCAGTTCCCCTGGAGTTAAATATTTGGGTAGCCCTTCTATAGGGGATTCGTTGCGGAGTGATTGTCCTAAGCTATAGCACCAGGCAATTTGCCGGTAAGTAAACCGATCCTGAAAATCTTTGACATTTACTGAAACATAAGGATCGGCTATGAAATTAAGTAACTGCCTGGTAAGGGTTCTGGAGTCGTTAACAATAGCTCCCCAAATAATTCTGGCCTCCCACCACCGATCGTATGCCTGATTTGATTTAAATGCAAGCAATAGCGAAAGTACAGTGCCTAAGATCATGGGGACACTTAACGGGATAGAGATATTAATGACATGAAAATATTTATCCCACGTGCCAATTAAGGTGGCATAAATAAGAACAAAGCTAACCTCATACTTCACTTTGCCAAATACATAGGAGATCGGAATGTTTTTCTTTAATAACATAAGGATTAAAATAAATGGTTAGATACAGCTTTATTAATCAGGTATTAAAGAATTAAGCAATTGCTAGAGACAGACTCCTTGTATATGGCCACATCACAGAAGATTCTCTTTCTGGTGAAGAAGCCTGTAAAATAGCTTTATTTTCCTTCAGGAAAGTCTGGCACGTTCGACCTGTCATTATTTGCAACCCCAACTTTATCAGATGAAGCAAGGGAATAGTTAGGTTTGTAGGTAATACTATTTTTTTCACAGTCTCGCAATTCTAGTACAGTAAAACAATTCCTCCTTAAAAAGACCAATATTGAAAAAAGTTATTAAGGGCTAGTTAAAAAGATATTAAAATTTAGTTAATATAGTTTTGATGAATCTGCGGATTCTTAATGTGAGTTTAATTTGGTAACATAAAGCCTAATGTATGGATTTAGTAAAATTTAAATATTTACCTCCTATCCATAAATAATAAATAGTATTTTCTTAAGTTATTTTTATATTATATTAAAGTTTATATAGATTAAAACAGCATTAAAAGAGGTAATTTGTTTAGGTTCTTACTTTTTAAATGAAAGAACATTTTTTCTGAAGGTGATTTTATAGAGGATATAAATCATTTTAATTTCCTTTATAGGAGGGAGTTACATTATAGTAATTGCCTTCCTAAGTACAGTAACTTGGTGGAAAGAATACTATTTTTTGATTACAATTGGGTTCAAATTAAATTAGTATTCAAGGTAGAAATTTATCTGCCTTTGATTTATAACTACAAGGTTTAACGTATCTATCATGAAGTTACTTAAAGCTGGGTTAAGTATTTTTAGTTGTATAATACTGGTATATGCCCTAAACACTAAAAATGGTGATATTCCTCCTTTAGGTAAATTTTTAAGTCCATTTACAGGCTTTTGGAAAAATGCTGAAGCCACAAGCTCTAATAAATCAGAAAATTTAGACTTAAAAGGATTAAAGGGGGCAGTGGTTGTGCAGTACGACCTAAACCGGGTGCCGCACATTTTTGCCAGTAACAATTACGATTTATATTTTGCCCAGGGCTATGTAACTGCCAAAGACCGGCTTTGGCAAATGGAATTTCAGACGCATGCAGCAGCCGGCCGTATCTCAGAAATTGTTGGGGAAAAAGCTATAGAATTAGACCGGTACCAGCGCCGGATAGGTATGGTTTACGGTGCTCAGCAATCGTTGGCTGGTATTAGGGCCGACCCGGAAACAAAAGAATCTGTTGAAGCCTTTACAGCTGGCGTTAACGCTTATATTAAAAAACTTACTCCTGCTGATTATCCAATAGAATATAAACTGCTGGATTACGAACCTGAGTCCTGGACACCTTTAAAATGTGCCCTTTTATTAAAATTAATGGCTTACGATTTGGCTGGTCAAGGTGACGATCTATATATGACCAATATTTTGAATAAATATGGGCTAGAGGTGGTGCAGGATTTATTTCCTGATTATCCTTTTCGGGAAGTTCCAATTGTGCCTGTTGGTACAAAATTAGATTTTAAGCCTGTTGCGGTGCCTGCTCCTCCTGCTAATTTTAGTGGAGCTTATGTTCCAAACTTGTTTTTAAAGCATAAAGAAGAAGGTATTGGTAGTAATAATTGGGCAGTTTCAGGAGCAAAGTCTGTTACGGGCTATCCCTTACTTGCTAATGATCCGCATTTACAACTAAATCTGCCTTCCATTTGGTATCAGGTGCAGTTAGTGGCTCCGGGTATAAATGCTTATGGTGTGTCTTTGCCAGGAGCGCCTAATATTATTATCGGTTTTAATAAGGAGGTAAGTTGGGGCGTAACCAATGTGGATGCTGATGTGCAAGACTGGTACCAGATAAAGTTTAAAAATAGCTTAAAACAGGAATACTGGCACCAGAACCAATGGAAGCCAATAAGGCAGGTAACAGAAAGAATAAAAGTTCGGGGTAAGAAATCTTTAGTAGATACGGTATATTATACCCACCACGGACCAGTGGTTTATCATAACAAAAAAGAAAAGCCCTTTAAGAAGAATACACCAGTATTTCATGCTTTTCGCTGGATTGCGCATGAAAAATCTAATGAAATACGAACGTTTTATCTTTTAAATCGGGCAAGTAATTATCAGGATTATTTAGCGGCCTTAACCTGGTATACGGCGCCTGCCCAAAATTTTATTTACGCAGATGTTCACCAAGATATAGCTGTTTGGGTGAATGGTAAATTCCCGTTAAAATATAAGAATCAGGGGAAGTTTATATTGGATGGTACAAATCTGGCTCACGATTGGTCTGGTTGGGTGCCGCAAACTCATAATCCGCATCTTAAAAATCCGGAAAGGGGCTTTGTTTTCTCTGCCAACCAATTTTCAACGGGGCCAGATTATCCTTATTATTTAAATTGGCAATATGCTTCCCCCGACCGGGCCATTCGCATCAGTCAGCGCCTGGCTGCTATGCAAAAGGTAAGTGTAGATAGTCTGCGGCAATTGCAAAATGATAATTTTAATATTTTGGGAGAGGCCGTTTTACCTGTTTTACTTTCCCAAATTAATTTAAATAAGCTGCCTAAAAATGAACAGCAGGCCTGGCACGAGCTTAAAAACTGGCGGTACTTGAATAATGCCAATGAAATTCCCCCTACAATTTTTGATGTTTGGTGGCAGAAATTAACCAAAGCTATCTGGCATGATGAATTTAAATCAGGAGAGGGGTTAGAAATGCGTTACCCAAGTCAGGACAGAACTATTCAGCTGATTTTGCAAGAACCACAAGCCCAATGGTTTGATAACGTCAGTACACCTATAAAAGAAACCTTGCCTTATTTAGTTACTAGAACCTTTAGCGAAACAATGGCAGAATTAACCAAACTGCACGGGCCAATTGGTAAAAGCTGGGAGTGGGGTCGGTTTAAAAATACCTCCATTCAGCATATTGCCAGTTTGCCCGGATTTGGAAAAGAAAACATTATGATTGGTGGCGGGCCCAATATTATAAATGCTACCGGAGAAAGAAAAGGTCCTTCTTGGCGCATGGTGGTTGCACTAGGGCCACAGGTAAAAGGTTATGGTGTATATCCGGGTGGGCAATCAGGTAACCCGGGCAGCTTTTATTATGATAACATGATTGAGACCTGGCGGATGGGGAAATTAAATAAATTGGTTTACCTGCAAAGTGCCAATGAGCAAAAGGAAAATGTATTAGCAACCTTAAACCTTCAGCCCGAATAATTTTTTATAAATAATAAACTAAATGCGTCTTTTCCTCCTAATTACTATTGTTGGATTTTTGCTGCAACTGTTTTTGCCTTGGTGGATATTAGCAGTTGTTTCTTTTGTATTGGCCTTTCTGTTAGCCCGAAAAATAAGCCATGCTTTTGTAGCTGGATTTAATGGTATTGCCCTGGGTTGGCTGGCCATGGCTTTATTTCAACATATCCGAAACGATGGGATTCTAACTACCAGAGTAGCCACTTTATTTACGTTACCTCATCCGTTTCTATTAGTACTGGTAACGGTAATCTTAGGAGGTTTGGTAGGCGGTATTGCAGCTTTAGCAGGTTTCTTTACCAGAAAAGTGCTTACAGCTTAAGTTAATTAAATTTCATAACAGTATTTGAGATCATCAATCATACTCCATTAAAAGCTACAGGAACTGCATCAGGAATATGACAATCAGCTATTTACTTGTCTGCCTCCGGAAAAGCTTCATATTAGAGTAATTGGCCAATACTTATGGAAGCAATTGTATTAGGCCCAAAAAATACCTTATTATCCCTTTTCATTTAGTAGAACAGGCAATCAAGTATCTGCTGAATTTTAAACTATACCATCCGGAAAATCAAATTGGGTATGACCAAATAATACCTCTTTCGCCTATTTAGCCGATGTCTTTGCACTACCGCATATCAAAATCGGGGCTGGGACAATGGTTAAACAAGCTTATTATGAATCATAAAGATTTGAAAGAAATGTGGTGGTTCTGGCTTATGATCCAGGATGCCCAGAACTTATTTGCCAAATATAATTTTAACCAGCTTAAGCATCCGGAACAGGGTATGCAAATAACCAAGCCAGGACTATACCAGGTATGGTAAAGCCCGGACTTGGCCTTGAATTATTAAAACGTATAGTTTAAAGCTAAACCTCTGCCTTCTATTCTATTATAAGTTGGGGTGATTGACAAGCCAGAATTATTGCCCTTTTTATGAAGATGAGGTACTAAAATACCTACCGTTGTACCAATTGTATAACCAATGATTACATCGCTTAAAAAGTGCTTCCCCGCTTTTAATCTTAAATAACCAACAGCCGCCGGAACAGCCGCTGCTGCCCCCCAAACAAAAGGACGGGCTGGCGAATCCGGATTAAAATCATTAAAAACTTTAGCTACAAAAAATGTTGCAGTAGCGGTAGCCGCCGGGTGCCCAGCAAAAAATGAATTGCGGGCATTTTTACTGGTTCGCTCACGAATTGGGGCTTCCTGACTGTAAACCAAAGGTCTTTTTCTGTCTACAAGACCAGCAGTCATGGCAAACAAAGCGCCAGTTACAGACATCGTTTCGCCGTAAAGTAAGAAAACCTGGGGGGCATTGTGGTAAACGTCTTTATCCAGAAGTAAGGCCAATGGCATTACAAAAGAGCCGTAAAACGGAATATCACTTAAATTTTTGGCGCTTTCGCTATAATTTCCCGCTGAAAAACGGTCGAAGGCATTAACTTCATTTTTGCTTATTTGCCGTACCGCCTGTTCATTTAAACGATCCTTCTTGCTGATAAAATAAACGCCTAAGCCACTTAATCCAACACCAGCAGCAGTTACAGGTAAATCTACCTTTACTTTAGTTGTATAAGGAGATTCTGTTTGTGCCTGAGTATTAAAGCTAAGTGATAAGACAGAGATTAAAATGAATAAATATTTTTTCATAGTGGTATAGTAAAATCAGAATATTGTAAAAGGTTGAAACGCGTTTTCTCTTTAAAAGTTTATTCCAAATCCGGTATCACCGTGTTTTGGTGAAGGATAAGAATTAGATGTATCTTTGAAATTCAATACTTACTTTAATAATTGAATTAAAAATGTCGAAAATTGAGTCATTAATCTTGTATATAACATTTGGATTGCTCCTTTTCGGTATTGTTATGTCCCGAGCCGACCAATATTGGTTTGATTTTACCTATGCCGTAGAGGATGGGTTTATAGAGTGGATGACGGTTATTGCTTTATGTGTTATTTTGGGCGCTTGCTTGGTCAGGTTCTGGAATTTAAAAAATCGCCGCAAGCCTTTTTTTCTTTTTGCTTTATTAGTATTAGCAGGCCTTTGCTTATTTGTGGCAGGAGAAGAATTAAGTTGGGGGCAGCGCTTATTTCAGGTAAAAAGTTCTGAATTTTTTACCCGTAATAACTCTCAACGCGAAACGAACTTTCATAATTTGGTAGTTGCGGGTAAAAGTATTAACCTCATTATTTTTTCCCGCTTATTAATCTTAGTTATAGCCTTTTATTTACTTGTTCTACCTGTTTTATATAAGCGCTCCAGTAAAATCAGGGATTTTGTAAATCAATCAGCAGTTCCGGTACCTCAATGGTATCAAACGGTTTCTCTTTTGTTAGTTTTTAGTTTGATAGCTTTGTGTCCGTCGGGTAAGCGGGCAGAATTACTGGAATTCGGTACTTGTTTTATGTTTATGAGTATCGTTTTATTTCCTAAAAATGCGGCTATTTTTAAATAAAAAGATGAAATAAAATTGATATTTTAAAATTTCCGAAAGGCGGCTAGTTATATTTTTACTATTAACTGAATATATTAGCTTTGCAAATAAATTTAAATCTGTTACTCAAAAAGGAATGCCATATTTATTCACTTCAGAATCCGTGTCGGAGGGACACCCAGATAAGGTTGCCGATCAGATTTCGGATGCCCTAATTGATAATTTTTTAGCATGGGATCCTGATTCTAAAGTAGCCTGTGAAACACTTGTTACAACAGGTCAGGTAATTTTGGCAGGAGAAGTTAAATCTACTACCTATTTAGATGTTCAGAAAATAGCCAGAGACGTTATTCGTAAAATTGGCTATACTAAGTCTGAGTATATGTTTGAAGCTAATTCCTGTGGTATTCTTTCTGCTATACATGAGCAGTCAGCAGATATAAACCAGGGAGTAGACCGGGTTAATAAACAAGAACAAGGTGCCGGTGACCAGGGTATGATGTTTGGCTATGCTACCAGCGAAACAGATAACTATATGCCTTTAGCTTTGGATTTGGCTCATAAAATATTAATTGAGTTAGCAGCCATACGTCGGGAAAATACAGATATTACTTATTTGCGCCCGGATGCAAAATCGCAGGTAACTATTGAGTATAGCGATGATCATAAACCTATTAGAATTGATGCTATCGTCGTTTCTACTCAGCATGATGATTTTGATTCGGAAGAAGCTATGCAGCAAAAAATTCAGGAAGACATCATTAATATTTTAATTCCGCGGGTAAAAAGTCAGCTGAAGCCTGAACTACAACCTTTGTTTACAGACCAAATTAAATACCATATCAATCCAACCGGTAAATTTGTAATAGGCGGACCTCATGGCGATACCGGGTTAACTGGTCGTAAAATTATTGTTGATACTTATGGAGGTAAAGGGGCGCACGGAGGTGGAGCTTTCTCTGGTAAAGATCCTTCAAAAGTAGACCGTTCAGCCGCTTATGCCACGCGTCATATTGCTAAAAATATGGTGGCCGCCGGAGTGGCCGACGAAATTCTGGTTCAGGTTTCTTATGCTATTGGGGTAAAAGATCCTATGGGTATTTATGTAAATACTTATGGTACCTCTAAGGTTGATTATACAGATGGGGAAATAGCACAAAAAGTAGCTGAGTTGTTTGATATGACACCGTACGGAATAGAAACCAGATTGAAATTACGGAATCCTATTTATGCAGAAACAGCGGCTTATGGGCATATGGGCCGAAAAAATGAAACCGTAACAAAAGTATTCTCAGGCGCAAATGGCGATACGCAAAAGCTTGAGGTGGAATTATTTACTTGGGAAAAGCTGGATTTTGTAGATAAAGTAAAAACTGCTTTTAACTTATAATAAAAAGTTTATAAATATAAAAGCCCGGTAATCTAACTTGATTACCGGGCTTTTATATTTATAAACCTCAAAAGCTAGTGTTGTACTATAATTTAATGAGAGCTCAATTTTTCTTTATATTTCTTTAATTGCCTGCTCATAGAATCTAAAATCTGATCTGTAGCAGATTCAAAAGTGCCTGCTTCTTCTTTTGCAAAGAGAGTAGAGCCCGGTACAAACAATTTAACTTCAACAATTTTATTTTCAGTGGAGCTATTATTGTCATGTTTTAAAAAAACCTCCCCTTCAACAATCCGGTCATAAAAAGTATCGAGTTTATTTAATTTTTGCTGAACAAAATCAGTTAAACCGCTGTCGGCGTCGAAGTGGACGGAATGAATTTGTAATTTCATAGTCTTTAAATTTTAGTTGAACTTACTTACGCTTTAGGATGTGCTTTATCAAAAATCGATTTTAGCTTCTCTATAGAATTATGCGTGTAAACTTGGGTTGAAGCCAGACTACTATGACCCAGCAGATCTTTTATGGCATTCAGGTCTGCCCCTTTATTAAGTAAATGAGTGGCAAACGAATGGCGCAATACGTGCGGACTAGCATGTTCCGATGTTGTAACCAAGTTAATATATTTTTTTACAGTTCTATAAACAAACTTCGGATAAAGCGGAAGTGCTTTATTAGTAACGAGCAGTTTTACGGGAATGTTATCTGAAAATTTGGTTTTTTTCTTTTCCAGATACAGTAATAAGGTGGTGTGTAAAGAGTCGTTTATTGGAATTATTCGCTCTTTATTGCCCTTGCCTAATACCTTAACGGTTTTATTGAAAGAATCAATATCTAATTCTTTAATACCAATTAATTCCGCTAAGCGCATCCCTGTGCCGTACAACAACTCCAGAATAAGTTTGTCCCGGTAACCCTCAAAAGA
This sequence comes from Adhaeribacter aquaticus DSM 16391, assembly GCF_000473365.1. GTDB lineage: Bacteria > Bacteroidota > Bacteroidia > Cytophagales > Hymenobacteraceae > Adhaeribacter > Adhaeribacter aquaticus. Next base: position 2,498,695 of record NZ_KI421517.1, on the reverse strand, counting down.
ATCCTCAAATTCAAAAGAATTTAAAAAGGTGTTAAATGTTTCTTCCGGTACAAAGGCAGGAAGCTTTTTGGCCGTTTTAGGTGGGGTAATTTTTAAAGTTGGATTTTGAGTTATCCGGTTGTTTCGGAGTAAAAATTTATAATAAGACCTTAGACAGGCTATTTTGCGGTTAATGGTGCGGGAATCTAAATTTTTTTGAACGAGCGAAACAATCCAGGAACGAATAATTGCGTGATCTGCTTCAGCTAAATCAGTAATTTGGTAAGTGCTAGATAAATATTCGGAAAACTGACCTAAATCAGTTTGGTAAGAGAGAAGCGTATGTGGGCTATAACGCTTCTCAAATTGAAGGTATTTAAAAAATAATTCCATAAACCAGCGGCTGTGTCCTTAACATCACATGCGCTAATTTATGGAATTGTAATATAAAAGCTAGTAAGAACTAGTAATTTTCGTTTGCGAAAAGTTGCTGTTTGTAAATAGCTCTCTCTTTTTGTCTTTTTTTAGACACAGATGGTTTTTCAAAATAAGTACGAGAACGTAACTCTTTTAAAACACCAGTTCTTTCAAATTTTTTCTTGAATCTTTTAAGAGCTCTGTCTACTGACTCGTTATCTTTTACGTTAACAATAATCATTTTTATATATTTCTTTGCTATATTTTTAGGACTGCAAATTTATATACAAAAATACTGAAAATCAAGAGAAAGGTTGAAATATTTTTATGGAGGAGCCGGTATTCTTATTTCGAATTTGCTCCTTAGGCAAGCAAACCTGATAGGGTTATCATAAAAAAAAGATATTTAAGTTTTAATATATTTAAATTCAGTAAACACTTTATAGGGCTTTTTACGTTAAAAACAAAACGTAATCACTTTACATAAAATTCAATGATTTTGGTAAGGCAACCAATTTTAACTTATTTTGTGCCAGATTGCTGGCAGTTTTAATAAAACTCTCCATTATATTCTTCAACTATATACTTTGTAATTAATGCAGGTATTTATAAAGACTAATTATTTACGTCTTCTTATTTTCTTTTGTAGTATCTCCATCTTTTCCTGTAACACCTATAGACAGGGGATAATGTTCCAAAGTACCAATAGTGTAAATGTGGACCGTTTGAAAAAATCACTCGTTAATGTTGAACAGAACTACATTATACAGCCGAACGATTATTTAGAGGTCCGTGTTTATACCAATAAAGGCGAGCGTATTTTTGACCCAAATGGGGAATTGCCTTTTGGAGCACCCGGTGGAGGTGTTGGAGGGGGAAATAACTCTACTTCAAGAGGAAGTACTGTGGTTAGAGGCGGTATTGGTGGCTCCGGGAGAGGTGGAAACGCAGGCAATCAAAACGTTGCTAATAATGAATTTTTAGTTCAGTATGATGGTACTGTTAGGCTGCCAATGATTAATGATGTGAAATTGAGCGGTTATACCTTATTGCAGGCCGATAGTGTTCTTCAGACTTTGTATTCAGAATATTATATAGATCCTTTTGTTACAACCAGAGTTTCAAATAACCGGGTATTTGTTTTAGGTGCTATAGGCGGAGGCGGAGGTGGACAAATTGGAGGAATGATGGGTGGCTCTTTTGGAAGCTCTGCTTCTTTAGGAATGGTGATACAAATGAATGATGACAATATGAATTTATTAGAAGTATTGGCATTGGCAGGGGGAATATCTGGTACAGGAAAGTCTTATAATATTAAGATTATTCGTGATTATATGAATCATGACCCGATTGTGCAGGTAGTGGATTTAAGTACCATAGATGGTATGAAAAGAGCAAATTTAAATATTGAGCCGAATGATGTCATTTATGTAGAACCCAATCCTCGTGTTTTCTTAACTGCATTTCGAGATATTGCACCTGTCGTGAGCACCATGTTTGGTGTAGTTGGCACAATAGTTACTACAATTCTTGTTTTCAATAATTTAGGTCAAAATTAATAGTAACCTAATTTAAAATAATATACTAATTAATGGCAAAAGAGTATTCCGCTGACCTTGATGAGCTAAACAGTAAGGTTAATATTGATTCGGAAGAAGATGAAGGTGGCGGTGAAGTAGATTTTGTAACCCTTTTAATTGTAGCCCGAAAAAGTCTTATCTGGATTGTATTATTGATCCTTTTAGGACTTACTGCTTCCTATTTATTTCTTCGGTATACTAAACCGGTATACCAATCCTCTTCTATTTTAAAAATTAATGAACAATCAGAAGCTAATGCGCTAGGTTTAGGTGGTGCTTTGGGCGAAGCTGCCAGTAATAAAAAAAATATAGAATCTTTATCCGGTGAAGTAGAGCTTATTAAATCTAATTTAATTTATGAAAAGCTCAAAGAGAAATTAGATATAACGGTAAGCTATTACTTAGTAGGAAATGTATTAAATGAAGAAAGGTATAAAACATCACCTTTTAGGATTAAATACACTATTAGGGATGAAAGCTTTTATAATAAAAGGTTTAATATAGACTTTCTGGAAAATGACCAATTCAGACTCTCTTATTTAGTAGGCGAGCAGGAAATTGTTGAAGAACATAAAATTGGAGAACCAATTCATAAGAATGAGATAGATTTAATCATAACGAAAACATCTTTTTTTGATGAAAATGTTTTAGACCAAAATTTCTATTTTGTTATCAATAGTAACTCCGCTTTAAATGATTATTTCAATGAAAATTTAGCCGTTGAGATAATAAATCCGGATGCACATACCATTGGTATTTCTTTTACAGATTATAATCCGCTTAAAGCAGTTGACATTATTAATAAGATAGATTCTGTCTATTTAGAGCAAAAACTTAGGCAAAAAGATCTGGCAACCCGCCAAACGTTAGACTTTTTAGATGAGCAATTGCAGGAAACCCGGGATAATCTTCAGCAGTCTGAAAACCAGATGGAATCCTTTGTCCGGAAGAATAAAACCTATGATGTAAAGGCGGATGTAGGCAAGAGTATGGAGCGGCTGGAAGAATTTCAAAAAGAGCGGCTTGAACTGGGTGTTCAAATTTCATTGCTAAAAGAAGTTTTAAATCTAGTAAATCGTAATAGTAACCTGGAAGAAGTTATTCCTAGCCTGAAGGAGGTAGAGGATTCAGAGCTTTCTGAGCGGGTGACCCAGTTAAGTGATATGCAGTTAAACTACAAGTTATTATTGCGTTCGTATAAGCCGACTACCGAAGCCGTGCAGCTTTATCAGAAGGAAATTGAATTTACAAAGCAAGCAGTTGTAAAACTATTGCAGCAGAACATAGATTTATTACAAAAGCAATCGGTTACCATCGCAAATAATATGCGGGCAATTGAAAGCAATTTGCAACAAATGCCCGAAAAGGAAACAGAAAGAGGCCGGCTCCAGCGTCTTTTTGATTTATACGAGAAGTATTATTTAACCCTGATGGATAAAAAGGTGGAATTTGGTATTGCCAGAGCAGGAACAACCCCCGATTTTCAAATTTTATCATCAGCAAGTGTTCCTAAAGCACCTATCTCGCCCAATAGATTAATTATTTATGCCATTGGTTTAGGAGCTGGATTATTCTTGGGTATTGGACTTATAGGAGCCCGTTACTTGATGCATAATACCATTTCTAACATAAGTGAAGTTGAGCGGAATGTAAAAGCACCTATTTTAGGAATTGTTCCCCGGTATCATAAAGAAAAATTAGCGGCATCTAAATTAATTATTAATAAGAACCCCAAATCCTCTATTAGTGAATCATTTCGGTCTATCAGAACAAATCTAGATTTTATAAGCTCTGCAAAAAGTAAAAGATTAATTTCTGTTACCTCTACTGTAAGTGGAGAGGGTAAGACTTTTGTGGCCGTTAATTTGGGAGGTATCATTGCTATGTCCAATCAGAAGGTAGTTGTACTGGATTTAGATTTGCGCAAGCCCAAAGTAAATATTGCTTTTGATGCTGAAAATTCAGTAGGTGTAAGCACTATTCTAATAGATAAAAGTTCGGTTCAGGAATGTATCCGGAATACGCCAATCCCCAATTTAGATTTTATTTCTGCCGGGCCTACACCTCCTAACCCTTCAGAATTAATATTAAATAGTAAATTTGAGGAAATGTTGCAGGAATTATATCAGTTGTACGATGTAATAATTGTAGATACGCCTCCAATTGGTTTGGTAACTGATGGCATCTTGATAATGCGAAAAGCGGACATACCGCTTTTTATTGTTCGGGCCGATTATTCCAAGAAAGGGTTTTTAAAGAATTTAAGTAAAGTTATTAAAACACATAATTTTAATAAGCTTTCAATAATATTAAATGATGCGAATGCTTCAAATGGGTACGGTTATGGCTATGGTTACGGATATGATTATGGCTATGGAAGTTCTTATTATGAAGAAGATGAAGTAAAAGAGAGCTTTCTAACTCGCCTCAGAAGGAATTTTACATAAGATATGCTTGCGGCTTTAAAGAAAATATTTGCGAAATCAGAATCAACTGAAACAGAATATACAGAAGAATTTTTAGATTTCAGTGATGTCATGGTGGATATGCATTCTCATGTATTGCCCGGTTTAGATGATGGATCTGATTCGCTAGAATACTCTTTGGGAATGGTGGAAGAGTATATCCGCTTTGGATATAAGAAGTTAATTATGACGCCCCACATAATGGGCGATTTTTACAAGAATACCCCAACTGGTATTCGTCAAAAGTTAAAAGAGTTACAGAACGCGGTTAAGGCGAAAGGATGGGATATTGAGCTAAATTGCGCAGCAGAATATTATTTAGATGAATGGTTTTTGAAAAAGTTAGAGGACTCGGAAGAGTTACTTACTTTTGGTGATAACTATTTGCTTTTTGAAACCTCTTTTTTAAATGAACCATTTAATTTTAAAGAGGCTGTTTTTGCACTCAGATCTAATGGGTACAAGCCTGTATTGGCGCACCCGGAAAGATATACCTACCTGTATGGCCGGTTTGATGATTTATTGAGAATGCGTGATACAGGTGTATTGTTTCAAATAAATATCAATTCTTTAATTGGATATTATTCTGAAGGGGCTAAGCGAGTAGCCGAAAAGCTGGTTGACCAAAAACTCGTAGAATTTATAGGTACAGATGCCCATCATAACAAACACATGGATGCGTTAGTTAAAACGGCAAATACGCCTTATTTTAAAAAGGTTTTAGATTTACCTTTACGAAATAAGGAATTATTATAAATGCTTTATCCATACTAAATGGTTTTAGTGACCGGTGGAACAGGCCTAATTGGTAGTTTTTTAATTAAAGAGCTACTAAAAGAAGGCAATAGAATAAAAGCCCTTTACCGAAATAGTATTCCTGATGAACTGCAGTCTGTTCCAAATTTAACGTGGGTTAAGGGGGATATTTTAGATTCAGCATTGCTAGAATTATTAGTGCAGGATGTGGATCAGGTTTACCATTGTGCTGGTTTAGTTTCGTATGCTCCTCAGGATGCAAATTTGCTTAAAGAAATAAACATTATTGGTACCAGTAATGTTGTAGATGCATGTTTAGATAAACCAGGTATAAAGCTTTGTCATGTAAGTTCTATCGCCGCCATTGGGCATGTAAAAGGAAAACAAGTTTTTAACGAAAATACTAAATGGGAAGCTTCCTCAGAGCACTCTGTTTATGCCAGTTCCAAATATTTTGGTGAATTAGAAGTTTGGCGTGGCATTGCCGAAGGGTTACAAGGCGTTATTGTAAATCCTTCTGTTGTTTTAGGGCCAACATTAGATTGGAGCAGGAGCAGTACCCAATTATTTAAATATGTATTTGAGGAGCGTGCTTTTTATACAAAAGGATGTGCCAACTTTGTTGATGTCCGGGATGTGGTGGCTGCTATGGTTAAACTAATGAACTCTGAAACAAAATCAGAAAGATTTATTTTAAATGCTGGCTTACTTTCCTATAAAGAATTCTTTAATTTAGTTGCTGATTGTTTTAAGAAAAAATCACCTCAAATACGTGTGCCAAATATGTTAGCTGAAATTGTTTGGCGCACGGAGCATTTACGCTCACTTATTACCGGTAAGAAACCTTTGATCACAAAAGAGACTGCTCGAATATCAAAAAAGCAACACCTTTACAGTAACGATAAAATCAAAGAGGTTCTTCGGATGGAGTTCCAGGCTTTACCAGAAACCATACGCTGGTGTTGCCAGGAATTAAAAAAACTGCATACAGAAATTTAACCGAATGGATCGGATTTTGTTTTGTAGTTGTTGTTAAAGATGGAAGCTGTAACTTACAGCAGAAAGGAAAATACCTGAGATGGACGAAAATTTTGAAGATCGCAATGAGGAGTTGGAGTTAGTAGCTAAGTTTGAAAATATGGTTAAAAACAACGAGACCATATTTTTTGATTTAACGGATTTCGAGTTAATCATTGACCATTATACCAATAATTTAAATTACGTTAAGGCCTTAGAAGCGTGTAATGCAGCTTTGGCTCAATATCCCTTTTCTACCGAATTACTAATTGATAAGTCCCAGATTTTAGCTATGTCGGGGAATTTTGCTGAGGCCTTACAATTGATAGAAGAGGTAGCCTTAATAGAGCCCGATAATGCAGATATTTTTGTAACCCGGGGTGTTATTTACACCCAAAAAGGTGAATACGATACCGCTATAGATTTTTTTAAAAAAGCAGCCGAATCAACAACTGATCGGGACGATATCTATTTTAACATTGGGTTAACTTACCAAAGCTGGGGTAAATTCAAATCAGCAGCTAAGTATTACCGGCAGTGTCTTAAAATAAATCCGGAAAATGAACTGGCCATGCAGGAGATTTTATACTGTCTGGATATTACCGGCGGTTTGGAAAGCTGCCAGCCATTTTTTCAGGAGTTCATTGATGCTGATCCTTACTCCCACACGGCCTGGTATAACATGGGGTTGGTGCAGGCCCGGTTAGGCAATTATGAAAAAGCATTGAGCTCTTTTGAATATGCAACTATTATAAAAGCAGATTTTGCCCCCGGCTATATTCAGCTGGCTAATATGTATGTGCAGTTAGGAGAGTTTGCTAAGGCAATAGATGCTTTCATGACTTCTAATGAATATGATGATCCTTCGGCAGAACTATATTGTAACGTAGGAGAGTGTTATGAAAAATTAAGCCAATGGGATAATGCCCGGAAATACTACCAGAAAGCAATAGATATGGATGCCAATATGGATGAGGCCTGGTTTGGAATAGGTGTTATCCTGAATGCTCAGGAAAAATGGTTTGAGGCAGTACATTTTTTCCGGAAAGCGGCCACCCTTTATCCGGATAGTTCAGATTATTGGTTAGCATTAGCAGCAGCAGAATACAATGTTGGCAATATTACTTCCAGCACCGAGTGTTATGAAAAGGCCAGTGAGTTGGCTCCTGACAATAAAGAAATCTGGCTAAATTGGTCTATAATTCTGTACGAACAAGGTAATTATGAGGGCGCTGTAGAGTTGATGGAAAATGCTATTGAGGTTCAGCCAGACGAGGCAGAATTGCATTACCGTATGTGTGCTTACCTTCTTTCTGCAGGAAATTATAAAGAAGCATATAATTATTTGGAAAATGCTTTAATTTTGGACTTCGATAAACATTACCTGCTATTTGAGTATTTTCCGGAATTAGAATCACAAAAGGCACTGGCCCGACTAATAGATCAATACCGCAAATAGGCTTTTATATTATTACTTAAACAGAAGCCGGCTAAATAGTAGCTTTTAAACTGACATGTTGATGAATTATAATTTAGATCAATTACCTGAGAGAGAAGCTAAACCGCGTCATATAGGTTATACAATGGCCATGGATAAAGGCCTAAGTATTCGGGAAGTAGAAGACTTTGTTGAAGTAGCCGGCGAATACGTAGATATCGTGAAAATGGGTTGGGCAACCTCTTATGTAACACCAAATCTGAAAGAAAAGATTGCAGTTTACAAAGCAGCAGGTATACCGGTTTACTTTGGCGGAACTTTATTTGAGGCTTTTCTGATACGTAATCAATTCGAGGACTACCGCCGGGTTTTAGATACTTACGGATTGGAATATGCAGAAGTATCGGATGGTTCAATTGAATTGAATCACGACAAAAAATGTGAATACATCCGTACGTTAGCCAAGCAGGTAACGGTGTTATCGGAGGTAGGTTCTAAGGATGATCAGAAAATTATTCCGCCCTATAAGTGGATTAGTCTGATGCAGGCAGAATTAGATGCCGGCTCCTGGAAGGTTATCGGTGAAGCTCGTGAAGGAGGAAACGTAGGCTTGTTCCGGTCTACGGGTGAGGTTAGGAGTGGCTTGGTAGAAGAGATATTAACTAAAATACCTTTCGAAAAAATTATTTGGGAAGCGCCCCAGAAAGAACAACAGGTTTGGTTTGTTAAGTTATTGGGAGCTAACGTAAATTTAGGTAATATTTCTCCTAGGGAAATTATTCCATTAGAAACAATTCGGTTAGGCTTACGTGGCGATACCTTCATGCATTTTCTGGATAATAAGCAGGCTGATTGCTAATCCGGAATTACCTTATATTCTAAATCCTGCTACTTACTAGCAAATTGTTAATTTATAATAATGGAATTACTGCGTAGTTTTATTGATTTCTTTTTGCACCTGGATGTGCACCTCTCGCAAATAATTATTGATTACGGAGTGTGGGCCTACCTTATTTTATTTTTAATAATCTTTGTTGAGACAGGCTTTGTGGTTATGCCTTTTTTACCAGGCGATTCGCTTTTGTTTGCGGCGGGGGCATTTGCTGCTCCGCAATTAACAGAGGCAGGTCAAACTATACCCGGACCGTTTAACCTTTTTTACCTGATTTCACTTTTATTTATTGCAGCCTTTTTGGGCGATACCTTAAATTACTACATTGGCGATTATGTTGGTCCTAAGGTGTTTCGGCGCGATTACCGTTTCTTGAAAAAAGAACACTTATTAAAAACGCAGAACTTTTACCAAAAGCATGGGGCCAAAACTATTATTTTTGCCCGCTTTATACCTATTATCCGCACATTTGCTCCATTTATAGCAGGAGTGGGTACCATGAAATACGGAAAGTTTATTGCCTATAATATAATTGGCGGATTCCTGTGGGTAGTGCTTTTTGTGGGAGCAGGTTATTTCTTTGGTAACATTCCGGCAGTAAAAAAGAATTTTACTTTAGCTATTTTTGCAATAATCCTTATTTCGCTTCTGCCACCCGTAATAGAGTTTTTAAAGCATAAGTTTTCTTCGGCAAAAGAAGCGTAGTTTTTACCAGATAATTAAGGCTTCCTGCTCATTTTTATAGGTTCTATGAAAGAATACGCACTTATAGGTTATCCGCTAACCCATTCTTTTTCTAAAAAGTATTTTACCGAAAAGTTTGAAGCTGATAATATTAAGAACTGTGTCTATAACCTATATGAGTTGCCTGATATTAATGGTTTCCCTGAACTTCTGAAAGCTCATCCTAACCTGGCGGGGTTAAATGTTACCATTCCGCATAAAGAAGTAGTTATTCCTTTTCTGGATGAAGTAGAGGAAGAGGCCGCAAAGATTGGAGCTGTTAATGTAATAAAATTTACAGACGGAAAAATAAAGGGTTTCAACTCCGACTATCAGGGGTTTATGCAGTCCTTGCAGAAGTTTTATCCTTGTTCTCCCGGGTCAAAAGCTTTAATATTAGGTACGGGAGGAGCTGCCAAAGCAGTAATGGCAGCTTTGGATTTTTTGCAAATTACCTATAAAACTGTTTCCCGGAAGCCAGAATCCGGACAACTGCATTATGATGCCATAACGCCAGAACTATTGGCCTCTTATACGTTAATCATTAATACCACCCCATTAGGCACCTATCCGAATACCGCTACGTGCCCCTCTATTCCGTACCAGGCCTTAACGGAAGAGCACTATTTATATGATTTAGTGTATAACCCGAGCGAAACGGTATTTTTAAAAAAGGGTAAGGAAGCAGGAGCCCACTCCAAAAATGGTTATGAAATGCTTTGCTTACAAGCAGAGGTAGCCTGGCAAATATGGAATAGCTAAAGTATCCAAATCCTGCTTGGATATTGGTCCTCTTTAAAAACTAATAAATTATTTTCTTATTTCTTTTTTATAAAATCTAAATCTCTGGTAACCCTCAAAGATTTAGAGGCTTATCTATTATATTTACTTTTAAATATTTTTATTAGCAATGCAACCATTCCGGCTCAAATGGGATCATTCTATAAAGCACGGGCAAATTTATTAAGCAAATCTACTTGAAGCTCTTTCGGAAAGACAAACTTACTGTAGAACAGGAAATGATACAGGGGTGCATAGCTGGCAAACGAGCTATGCAAAAGATGCTGTATGACCTGTATGCCAAGAAGATGATGGCAGTTTGTATCCGTTATTCTAAAACTAGTTTTGAGGCAGAAGACATAATGCAGGAAGCTTTTATTAAAGTTTTGAGCATATCGGAAGCTTTAAAGGAGAGTGTCCGCTTGAGTTTTGGATTCGCCGGATCATGGTGAATACAGCACTTAAACACCACCGGAAAATGATGCACATTAGTTCGGTAACGGATAATGATCAGGCTGAAAAGATTCCGGAAGAAGAGTTTATTATGTCGGGATATGCTTATGAAGATTTGTTAACGATGGTGCAGAGTTTAGCCCCGCGTTACCAGCTTATATTTAACTTATACGCCATTGAAGGATATTCCCATAAGGAAATTGCAACAATGCTGGAGATTTCTGAAGGAACATCCAAATCGCAGTATTCGCGGGCACGGGCAATCCTTAAGAATATGTTAGAGGAAAAAGAAGAATTATACAATGAACGAGTTATCAGATAAAGACGGGCCAAAGAAGCTGGAAGATATTTTCCGGGCGGGAATGGAAGAGGCCGAAGTGTCTCCTTCTGACCGACTGTGGAGCCGTATTGAACAGAACCTGGACTCTAAGGAAACTAAACTTTATAAGGAGAAGCTGGTTTGGTACCAAACCTTAGTAGCGGCCTGTATTACTTTGGTTGTTTGTGCCGGAGCCTTTTTATTCTACGATTATAATAATGAACGGTCCCATACCAGAAATCTAATAGCAAATCAGCCGGTTAAATTAAATACTCCAGTAGAAAATAACCAGCGGTTGCCGAAAGCAAAAACGGAAATACAATCAGGTTTAGCTATCGCCGGGAATACAACTAAAGTACCTGTTACCCAAGAAGGTCGTGCCATCAAGGCCCCCAATACTGATCTGGAAGAGATAACTAAATGGGAAGCAACAACAGTAACATCAACAAATATTTCCGAAAAAACGAAATCTGTTCAACCTCCACTATTAAATAGCAATAACGATAAAAAAGTATTAGCCTTGGCTGAGAAAAATAGCTTTAGTCATAGTGCGGTCGCGTTACCAAATAACCCGGAAAATAATATAGATTTCACAGGTGCCTTGGGAAGTGGTCAAGAAGCTAATAAAGAAGTTTTATCAGATGCATTTTTGGATAGCAGACCTGTTGTGGTAGAATCAAATGTGTCTTCTGTTTTACCTGAAAAACTAAATAGGGTAAAGCCTATTATGCCGAAGCGCGCAACTACTAATTATTTAGCCATGACTGAGGAGCCAGAAAAAAAGCGTACTCCTCGCTGGTCGGTTATTAGTAAATATTCTCCTCATTATTTTAATCAAAATATAGCTTTAGCTACTAATAATTCGAGTTTACCGGCCTCTTCAGTTGGATTTGCTGCGCCGGCGTCAAACGCTGGGCTGTCCAGTTACAGTTCAGCCATGCAGGAATTCGATAATAATACAAAACCGCAATATTCTTATAGTGCTGCCATGGGAGCCGGTTATCAATTAACCAGTAATTGGTCGCTGGAAACAGGGTTGGCATTTACTCAAAATACCGCTAGTACAGAATCATCTTATATTATCAATAACAACCAAGGGGCAGCGGCTAAATTTAATTCTAGTACCAGATTGCACGACCAGAATAGTAAGCCGGAAGCGGCTCTGCCCACAACTGCTTTGATAGCCTCTTTAGGCGGGCAAAAAAATATAGCCAGTGCCCAGGTAGTGAAAACAACTTCTTTTGAAACCCAATACCGGTACCGTTTGCTGGGGGTACCTGTTAAGGTAACCTACCAAATGAGCCGAAGTAAAAGTATTTATTATGCTTCTTTTGGTTTCCTGACTAATTTATTAATTCAAACCCACATTTTCTCTGATTCTCCCCGGGTTCCGGATTTAAAATATGGCCCTAATAGCGATTCGCCATTCCGGGGTTTGCAAATGGCTGCCGTCGCTTCGGCTGGCAGAGGCTTTATTGTCACCAAAGGACTTAGCCTTCGGGCTGGGATAGAGGCAACTCAATACATGACAAGCTTGGTCGCTCAACCTGATAACCTGGAGTTCAGGCAAAGAAAACCATATAATATTGGCTTTTCGCTTAGCTCCACGTATACTTTAGGTAAATAACTTATTTAAAAATTTCCTGTTTTCACAGATTCTGAGTTTTACAATTTTTTAAAAGAATTACTAAACCTGCTTTCTGTAGAAGCAGGTTTTTTATTTTATAAGTCTTAAGTTTTTCGCCGCTTATAGGCTACTTTAAATTTTAAATAACAGAAATAGATAGGCGAAATGGCAACTTACAGCCGCTCATAGTTGTTATTTATTATCTTTACCCTATATAAAATCATAGAATGGATTTTAATTTAACATCTGAGTTCAAACCAACCGGCGATCAGCCCAAAGCCATAACCCAATTAGTAGAGGGCATCAATAATGGAGAGCCGGTACAGGTATTATTGGGTGCTACCGGTACGGGTAAAACGTTTACGGTAGCCAATGTTATTCAGGAAGTAAAAAAACCAACGTTGGTACTTTGTCATAATAAAACGTTAGCGGCCCAGTTGTATGGGGAATTTAAACAGTTCTTTCCTAATAATGCGGTCGAATATTTTATTTCTTATTACGACTATTATCAACCGGAAGCTTACATTGCTTCTACCAATACGTTTATTGAAAAAGATTTAGCCATCAACGAAGAAATTGAAAAGCTTCGGTTGCATTGTACATCGTCCTTGCTTTCGGGCCGGCGCGATGTGATAGTGGTGGCTTCTGTTTCTTGTATTTACGGTATTGGCAACCCCGAAGAGTTTGGTAAAAATGTTATCTACATTAAGCCGGGGCAAAAGGTAAGTCGCAATAATTTGCTTTACCAGTTTGTACAAATCTTGTACAGTCGTACGGAAGCTGAGTTTACCCGTGGCTCTTTTCGGGTTAAAGGCGATACAGTAGATGTGTATCCGGCTTATGCTGATTATGCTTACCGTATTTATTTTTGGGGCGATGAGATTGAAAGTATTCAGCGCATTGATCCGGGAACCGGCAAGAAGATAGCCGAAGAAGACCAAATAGCTTTATACCCGGCAAACTTATTTGTGACGGGCCAGGATGTGTTGCAGCAGGCTATAAAAGAAATTCAGTTTGATTTAGTAGCCCAGCATGAATATTTTCAGAAAGAGTTTCGCGACGATGAAGCAAAGCGGATAAAAGAACGGACCGAATTTGACTTGGAGATGATCCGGGAATTGGGTTACTGCTCCGGTATAGAGAACTATTCCCGCTACTTCGATCGTCGTCAGCCAGGTGCACGGCCTTTCTGTTTACTGGATTATTTCCCGGAAGATTTCCTGATGGTGATTGATGAAAGTCACGTGACGGTTCCGCAGGTTCGTGCTATGTGGGGCGGCGACCGTTCCCGGAAAACACAGTTAGTGGAATTTGGTTTCCGATTACCTTCGGCCATGGATAACCGGCCCCTTACTTTTAACGAGTTTGAGTCGATGATGCGGCAGGTAATATTTGTAAGTGCTACGCCCGGCGATTACGAATTGCAGAAAGCTGGCGGGGTAGTAGTAGAGCAGATTATTCGGCCTACTGGTTTATTAGATCCGGTAATTGAAGTTCGACCAAGTATCAATCAGGTGGACGATTTGCTGGATGAGGTGGATAACCGCATCAAAATGGGGCATAGGGTATTGGTAACTACGCTAACCAAACGTATGGCCGAGGAGTTATCTAAATACATGGACCGCCTGAACATAAAGGTAAAGTATATTCATTCGGAAATTAAGTCTCTTGATCGGGTTGAGATTTTACGTGAGCTTCGGTTAGGCCATATTGATGTATTAATTGGCGTAAACCTGTTGCGGGAAGGATTAGACTTACCAGAAGTATCTTTAGTAGCTATTTTAGATGCTGATAAGGAAGGTTTTCTGCGTGACCAACGGTCCTTAATTCAAACTACGGGCCGGGCAGCACGGAATAGCCAGGGCAAAGTAATTATGTATGCCGACCGGATGACAGGTTCTATGCAGCGTACCATTGATGAAACCAATCGGAGACGTGAGGTTCAAATGGCTTACAACGAAAAGCATGGTATAACGCCAACTACTGTTTATAAATCAATAGAAGCTATTATGGAGCAAACTTCTGTAGCAGATGCGAAGAAGGAAGTTAAAATGTATGCCGGGCCAGACGAAGCTATTACTTCTATTGCAGCGGAGCCCGTGATACAGTATATGAAGCGCGACGAGCTGGAAAAGGTAATTAAGAAAACCGAAAAACAAATGGAAGCCGCTGCTAAAGATCTGGACTTTTTACAAGCAGCTAAGTACCGCGATGAGCTGGCTGAATTACGTAAAATGCTAAAAAACAGACGTGATTAAATAATTTTAAGAATCTTTGAAAAGCTCCTGTATTATTGGCAGGAGCTTTTTAATTTATTCTGAGTCACCCTTCTGCAAGTTCTCATAATCTTGTGGGGTGTCAATATCTATACTCCCCTTAGGGAAAGCAACAGCCATTACAGCTTCCGGAAATTTTTTGATCAGTTTCTTAGCTCCTTCCTGCCCTTGTAAAGCGAGTAAATCCGGGAAGAATTTTTTACGAAACAATACTGGTGTACCCAGCGTCTCCTGATAAGAGCAGGCAATTATTTCTTTATTGGTTTGGGAGTAGGTACTAATTAATTGATCTAGTAAAGTAGCCGTTACAAATGGCTGGTCACAAACCATAAAAATAACGCCTCCTGCATTAGGTGCGGCCTTCAATAAAGAATTAAGGCCTGTGCTGATACTGGAAGCCATTCCTTCCTGCCAGTCTGGGTTTTCTACAACATGGGCAGTCCCAAAAGCATGGGCATTTCTGATTTCGGAAGCACCGGCACCTAAAACCACCGCTACATTATTTACTGCAGATTGCTGAATAGTTTGTAAGGCATGTTGTAACAGGCTTTTTCCTTTATACAACAATTGTTGTTTTGGTTGCCCTAAACGGGTAGAGGCGCCCGCAGCCAGTAAAACTAAACCAATGGGACTAGCCTGCTCCATTAAAATGCTGCTTTGATTTCACAAGTTGCCTTGGCTGTTTCGTCCATCAGGCTTTTTTTGATAATCAGCGGGTGACGGGCATGAATCGTTTCGGACTTATCGCGGAGAAAGCCAGCGTCTTTTTTAGAGAGGATAGCCTTTATTTCGGCCACGATGGACAGCGCTATTTCTTCTGAGGTTTCGGCGCCTAAATCCAGCCCAACTGGCCCGAATATTTTCTCCTGTTGTTTAGCTGTTAAAGTTATTCCTTCCTCCTGAAGCTCATCCAGCATTCGGCTTAATTTCTTTTTGGGGCCTAAAGAACCAATATACGGTGTATTAATGCTTATCAGCTCCCGCAGCATGGCAATGTCGTAATTATAATTATGCGTCATCAGGGCAAAAACAGTCCGCTCATCCACGTGCAATTGCGTTAGCACTTTGTCTGCTTTAGAGACTAATACTTTTTTTACACCAGGAAAGCGTTCTTGCGTTGCATAATTGGCTCTGCCATCTACCACAATAACTTCCCATCCTACAATAGTAGCTATTTGCACCAACGGCATAACATCGTTACCCGCCCCTACAATAACCAGCGACACAGCAGGTGGTATAAATTCAACAAAAGCCGTTAAGGGTTTTTCGCTGTTTATGTAAGTTTTTATAGTAGATGCTTTTTGAAATAGTACTTCCTGAGCATCTGCTAATAAAGCTTCTTTTAATAGAGGATCTGGCATATTTTCCGTTACAGCACCACTTTCTACTTGTAATAAACAGGTGCCGAATTGATGGGCATGCCTGTCTGCTAAAGAGAAAAGTGTAACTAAAACCGCATTCTGCCGATCGGTGAGAATAGCTTTTAATAGCTGAATAGGGTTAGTTTGTTGTTCCGGATGAATGGGTTCAATTAATATATGAATAATACCGTTGCAGCCCAAACCAACGCCTAATTTGGCATCATCGTCATCGGTAGTATCATAAGTAACTAAAAGAGATTTTTGCTGAACCATTACCAGGCGGGCTTTTCTCAGGGCATCACCTTCCAGACAACCGCCACTAATAGCACCAGTAAGTTCTCCATCCTCGGTTACTAACATACGGGCACCGGGCCTCCGGTAAGAAGACCCCTCTACGTGTACTACGGTGGCTAAAGCAGTTTTCTTATTTGCCTTTTGTGCCTCATCATACGCCCGTACAATTTCTTGTATTTCTTTCATCCCGATCTGCTTGCTGAAACTTAAAATTATTATTTTAAATGTATAATCACAACATCAAAATTCTGCCAATTATTCCTGCAGTTGAATTTATACTCAGGTATTTTATTGTTTTATTTGTTGTTAGTGCTTTTTTACTTAAAACAATACTCTTCAGTATAACGCCTTAGGTAGCAATAAATAATATTAGGTATCTTTTGACGTATATTTGAGGCCTTTTCTTTATAAAGATGATCGTTTACAAAAGAGGTAATGACCTGGACCTGGATCAGGTAATAGCATTATATAAAGCTTCTACGTTAGGAAACCGACGACCAGTTGATGATAAGGAACGAATGCACCTGATGCTGCAGCATGCAAATTTGGTTATAACGGCCTGGGAAGATGATTTATTAATAGGCATTTCCCGCGCCCTGACTGATTTTACCTATGCCACTTATCTATCTGATTTGGCGGTGCATGTAGATTATCAGAAGCGAGGAATAGGCAGAGAACTAATAAGGAAAACCAAAGCTGCTACCGACCCGGAAACAAGGTTGATATTACTGGCGGCACCGGCCGCTGAAAAATATTATCCGCATATAGGCTTTACCCATCATCCACAAGCCTGGATGTTGAATCCAGGTGATACTATATAATCAAATAATAAATACTTTTTTAATTAATTATTTACTACAAATACTTTTTTAATTAATTATTTACTACAAATACTTTTTGAAAACCTCCTTCTCTGTTAGAGTTGCCACGGCATCCGACAATGAATTATTAGCCCAATTAGGTTGGGAAACGTTTGAGGCGGCTTTTGGAGCCGCAAATACACCCGAAGATATGGCGGCTTATTTGCCAACTGCTTTTAATCCATCTTTGCAAGCGGCTGAACTAAACGATCCACAAACCATATTCTGGATTATTAGTGTTCAGGAGGCTGTTGTGGGGTACATTAAATTTTATTTTGGTCCAGCTCCAGCCTGTATCACCAGCTCTAACCAAATGAAAATTGCCCGGTTATACCTCCTGCCCAAATGGTGCGGAAAGGGCCTGGGGACTGAGCTATTAAAACAATCTTTTGATTTTGCCAAGAAAAAAGAGTGTAAAGTGATTTGGTTAACGGTTTGGGAACATAATACGGGGGCGCTGGCTCTTTATCAGAAATATGGGTTTAAAATAGTAGGCGATGAAGATTTTGTGCTGGGCCAGGATGTGCAACATGATTTTATTATGGAAAAGGTATTTTAAAATCTTCTTTAATTTCCTTCTTACCTAAATTATGGATGGCTTTATTATTTTAAGCTTAAATATATAGAAAAGCTATATCTGGAATAATACTTGCTTAGTACATCTGGAAATAAACAGATGAACAATTTTAAGATTTCCGGATATGAGAAATTCCTACCTGCTTCAATTTAGTTACTTTTTATGTTTAGGCTTAAGCTTAAGCCTGACCGGATGTTATAACTACTACTCTGAAACTTCTCAGATAGGAGTACTAAATGATATTCCTACCGTGCCGCACCAAAATTCGGTACAGGTTTACTTTCCGGGAGAATATCCCGAAGACCAGGAATACATAAAAGTAAAGGTGCTGGAGGTGGGTGGTAGTAATGAATATCCTACTTTAGTAGATGGGTTAAAAAAAAGCGCACAACAGAATGGAATGGATGCTGTTTTGATTATAGATGGTGCCCAATTTGTTGAAGGATCAACCTATCACAACAGAAGATATCATAAAACCAATTCTCCTGCTTATTATCAGAATACCTGGACGACTAGTAGCTTAGCTGGTGTAGGAATAAAGTTTAAGAAAAATCTAAATTACTTTGATCGTTTTGTTCAGAGGAAGACTATCCTGCTGGCAGATTCAGCTGATAAATTTGTATATAAGCCTTATGCTGCAGTAGAGTTTGGTTTGAATGGGAAGGTGCAACAATCGGAATGGTCTGGTGAACAGAACAGGCGAAACATTGATATCAATTATAGTAAAAAATACACGTATGATTTTCTGGTGAATGATAAAAATGGGTGGAGCTACTTAGAGGATGAATTCGGAAGAGTAACAAAAAGAGCTTTCCAGAACGGCGTTATAGTGGCTAAATTACATTATAATGATCTGAATCAGGTAGATTATGTGGTGCTTAAATCCAATGAAAATTATCAGCTTCAAAAAGAAAAAATAACTTTTCAATTCGATTCTCAAAATAAAGTAACAGGAGCCTTAGTGGAAAAAAAAGGCCAGCTACGAAATCGACACCAGTTTACTTATGACGAAAATGATCGCTTAATTTTCCAGGAAATTTTTCAGGTCTATGACAAACGGGAGCAACCCTTTTTATTGATTAGAAATGACTATTTCCCCAAGGATTATGCCTATGAACCCATTGTCAACCCTTGAGGTTAACAAGAGTTAGCTCTAGATTATTAACATTCCTTTTTCGCGGAGCAACAGCCATTCCGGTGATATCAGGAACTGTGCAAAAGGCATATTGGCTTCCGGAGGAAAAGATAGTTCCAGCTCTTTTAATAAGATTTTAGTCTGATAATCCTGATTGAGCAAGCTAAGAATCTGGGCCAGCCACTGCCCAATAACCGGGGTGGTTTTAAGCTGAATGTCCTCAGCTTTTTCATAAAAAGTAAGTACTGCCCGTTCTATTAGCTTCCCTTTTTTCTGGGTTTTAACTATTTCTAATGCAGGAATATTGCCTAACCAAAATACCCGTAAGTTCTTTTTTTCACCATCGGGCTTAGGAGAAACCGAAATAGCCTGTGCAATCAAATGCCGCGGATGCGTTGGGCGAGGGACTTTAAAATCGAACCAAAATTGCAAAGGCTCTTCCAGGCCAATGCCATGCATGTAATTGTAGATAGATTTAGATAAACCGGCTCCAAATAATTCATGATCGGCTCCTTTCGGATCCTTGTGCCACAAATCATTATTAGCAAAGTTTCCTGCTGGTGGCCCCACCTTAACTACACCGTATTTTTCCGGATTCTTTCCAACGGGGCTATGAGCGGTCATCGAAAAGCGATGCCAGAAACCGGATTGAATAACATTATTCTCAAATAACTGGCGCACTACTTCCAGGGAGTCAATGGTTTCCTGAGCTGTTTGGGTGGGGAAGCCATACATGAGGTAAGCGTGCACCATAATGCCGGAGGCGGTAAATCCATCCGTAACCCGGGCCACTTGCGAAATGGTAACGCCTTTTTCCATTAGTGCAAGTAATCGGTCCGAGGCTACTTCTAATCCCCCGGAAACAGCAATACAGCCCGACGCTGCCAGTAACCGACAGATATCAGGGGTGAAAGTTTTTTCGAAACGAATATTGCCCCACCAGGTAATTTTTACATTCCGGCGCAGTAATTCAATGGCTAAATCACGAAGGGCCAGAGGGGGAGCTGCTTCGTCTACAAAATGAAAACCGGTCTGACCCGTTTGGGCTATTATTTCTTCAATGCGGTCGACTAATAAAGTAGCCGGTGCCGTTTCGTAACGCGAAATGTAATCTAAGGTAATATCGCAGAAAGAGCAGCGTTTCCAGTAACAGCCATGTGCTACCGTTAATTTATTCCAGCGGCCATCGCTCCAAAGCCGGTGCATGGGGTTGGTAACTTCAATTACCGATAAATAATCCGGCAAAGGTAAATCACTGTAATCAGGCGTGCCTACTTCGGTATGCGGTATATCCGGATCGGTGCAGTTATTCTGATAAACTACCTGCTCATTTTCCAACATGAAAGTCCGTTGCAATTGGTTAGCTGGTCGTTGTCCTTGCCAGTATTCCATAATCTTGAGCCACGGACCTTCTCCATCGTCCAGCGTAACAAAATCAATGTAACGGAACAGTTTAAGTTCGTTTAGGCTGCGAAGCTCCGTATTCGGGTAGCCGCCACCCATCAACGTTTTTATTTCGGGATTATAGGCTTTAATGTATTGTGCCAAGCGTAAACCACCGTACAAATTACCCGGGAAAGGAATAGAAAAGCCTACCATGTCCGGCTTAACCTGGGTAAGCTTATCGGCAATTAATTCTAACAGCATTTGATCTACTAAGTTGGGCTCCTCGTTTAAAGCTAATTCTAAGGCATCAAACGTGGTGGCCGACATAGCCAGCTTGTCGGCGTACCGGCTGAACCCGAAGTAGGGGCAAACGGCTTCCTGAATTAGATCGCCTAAGTCCTCTAAGTACAAGGTAGCCAAATGGCGGGCCCGGTCGGTAATCCCCATGTTCCCAAAAGCATATTCCAGATCGGCTATCTGATCGAATCGGGAAGCCTCCGGCAAGAAACTATTGTAGCAGATTTGCTGGGCCAGGGTATTGTCCTTGTTCTGTAAAAACCGGATTACGGGCTCAATCGTCTGCAAATAGTAGGGCTTCAGGCGCAAAATACGGTTGCTATTATCTGAAAGCTCTTGCTCTTTTTGTTCTGCTGCTGCAAAAGCACGGGTTAAGCCTGCTTTGGAAAATAGCTTCAGTACCAGCTCAATACCGAAATCCGCCTGATGTACCGTAAACCCTTTTTTACCTAAAAAACCTTTTAGGTAGGGAGTGGCCGGATACGGCGTGTTCAGCTGTGTAAGCGGAGGGGTAATAAGCAGAGTTACGGGCTTTTTCAAAGGTACTATTGGGCTTAATTAAATTAAAACAAATGCGCCGAGGCAGAAGTTTATTAAAACATAAAATTACAGCTTTATTATTTAAGCGCCTATTAAATCAAACAAACTGGGTGGTACCGGTATATTAAACAAAAAGAGACGCAGGTGCGCCTCTTTTTTATAAACTAAAAAATAATTTTATCCACCACCAACCTTTGCCTGGTCCGGATGTTCGTTATAGCTATCCATGTCCTCTTTCTTGGTTTCAGATTCATTGCTGGTGTCTTCCCCTAAATTAGGAGGCGTAACTACCCCTGCATTTTCGTCTGGCCCGGTTGTTTCGGATCCATCAGACCCGCCCGTTACTTTTTCTCCTTCGGCTACTACGGCTTTAGCTGATTTGTCTTTATCTTCTTCTTTCATAGTTCTGCTTTTTAAATATCAGGTATACGGTAGCTTTTGAAATTTTGGCTTATAATTCTTCGTTCAATCTTAGGATTAAAAGTGATTTTACCGGATATAAGCATAGACAAACTTTATCCAGTAATTTTGTTCTAAAATAAACCTACGAACAAGGTTTAGTAAGTTTCATTAAAAAATACATGATGATTTTCAGTTCAAAGCGTAAAATTAAATTATTATTAGTAAGTACGGCGGTTTTTGGGTTTTTGGGAGCTTCGGCACAAAATCGCATTGATTCTAAATCCCAAACCCTCACCGGGTCTCCTAAAAGTGCCAAGTCGGTTTCTAAAAAGCCTTTCATAGATAAAACTAACATGAATCTTTCGGTAAAACCCGGAGACGACTTTTATACCTATGCCAGTGGAACCTGGATTAAAAATAACCCGATCCCGGCTAAAGAGACCCGCTGGGGAAGTTTTCATGTACTCCGCGATTTTAATATCAATGCTGTAAAAGGCTTGGTAAATGAGGCAGCCCAGAATAAAAATGCGGCGGCTGGTTCGGTAGAAAAGCGGGTTGGCGATTTTTATGCGGCAGCCATGGATAGCAATGCGATTGATAAGCTCGGCTATGCCCCAATTAAAGCAGACTTACAGAAAGCTGGTGCGGTTAAAGACTTAAATGGAGTGCTGGATCAAGTAGCAGCGCTGCGTACTTCCGGGGCTGCTTCACCGATGTTTGGTTTTTATGTAGGTCAGGACCGGAAGAACCCAACTAAAAATATTCCTCAGATTAGCCAGGGTGGTACTTCATTACCCGATAAAGATTATTATTTGAAAACGGATGCCCGGAGTTTAAAGGTGCAGGAGGGGTATAAAAATTATATAACCAAACTTTTTACCTTAACTGGTGTTTCTCCGGCTGTAGCTCAGCAAAATGCCGAAACTATTTTCAATCTGGAGAAGAAAATGGCAGCGGCTCAATTGAGCCGGGTAGAGCTGCGTGATCCACACAGAACTTATAATAAATTTGCCATTAGCGAATTCAGTAAAACTACCCCGAATATTAACTGGAATAGCCTGTTAGGTAAGATGAAAGTTACCGGTGAAGATTCGTTGCTGGTGAATTCCCCTAACTTTTTCAAAGAGCTCAATAGCCTATTGGTCTCTACTCCGGTAAAAGATTGGCAAACTTACCTGCAATGGAATATATTAAAATCAGCGGCACCTTATTTAAGTACTGATTTTGTAAATGCCAACTTCGCTTTTAACCAGGTGCTGACCGGACAGAAAGTACCAACCCCGCGCTGGCAGCGCATGGCTACTTTAACCGATAATGCGGTTGGTGAATTACTAGGGCAGTTATATGTACAAAAATATTTTAAGCCCGAAGCTAAAGCACGGATGGAATCCATGATCAGTAACCTGATTAAAGCCTACGAAATCCGGATTAAAAACTTAGATTGGATGAGCCCGGCTACGAAAGAAAAAGCCTTAGCCAAATTGCATGCTTTTACTCCAAAAATTGCATATCCTGATAATTGGAAGAATTATGATGGATTACAAATTAGCCGCAACGCCTTCTTCCAGAATGTGCGAAACTCAAATATTTGGGATTACAACTATATGGTTAGCCAGTTAGGTAAGCCAGTAGACAAAACCCGTTGGGGAATGACACCGCCTACGGTAAACGCTTACTATAATCCGGTAATGAATGAAATTGTGTTTCCGGCTGGTATTTTACAGTTCCCATTCTTCGACCCCAATGCGGATGATGCCGTAAATTATGGTGGAATTGGCGCAGTAATCGGGCACGAAATCTCCCATGGTTTTGACGATTCCGGTAGCCAATACGACAAGGATGGAACCTTACGTAACTGGTGGACGCCTGAAGATTTAGCTAAATTCAAGGAGAAAGCTGCTGCCTTGCAAAAGCAGTTTGATGCTTACACAGTACTTGATACTATTCACGTAAACGGTAAATTGACATTGGGCGAAAACATTGGCGATTTGGGCGGTTTAAGTGCCGCCTACGAAGCATTTAAAATGACCAAACAAGGTAAATCGAAAGAGAAGATAGACGGTTTTACCCCTGATCAACGATTCTTTTTGTCGTGGGCGCAAGTATGGCGGGGTAATACCTTGCCCGAAACGGCTTCCCAGCTAATTTTAACCGATCCACACGCACCGGGTGAGTATCGTACTATTGGGGCGCCGGTAAACATGGATGCCTGGTATGAGGCTTTTAATGTTAAGCCTGGTGATAAACTATACCGGAAACCGGAAGACCGTATCCGGATCTGGTAAATTATAAATTAATTAAAAAGGCCGCTTTATAAATAAGGCGGCCTTTTTAATTATAATACTTGGGTCTACACTCAATTATTATTCATTTTGTAAGAAGGGGTACCGATAATCTACTGCTGGTACAAAGGTTTCTTTTATAGTCCTAGTAGATGTCCAGCGAATAAGGTTAAATACAGAACCCGCTTTATCGTTTGTACCGGAAGCACGAGAACCACCAAATGGTTGCTGACCCACTACCGCGCCAGTTGGTTTATCGTTAATATAGAAGTTGCCGGCGGCGTGCAGTAACTTTTTAGTAGCTAAATCAATAGCTGCCCGATCCTGGGAGAAAACGGCACCAGTTAAGCCATACGGCGATGTTGAATTAACCAATTCTAATGTCTCTTCAAAATTTTCGGGTTGATATACATAAACAGTTAATACCGGGCCAAATAACTCTTCACACATGGTTACATACAGCGGGTTATGGGTCAGGATCAGAGTAGGTTCTACAAAATAACCTACTGACTTATCATAATTGCCACCCGCAATAATCTCTACTTCCGGATCATTCTTAGCGGCATCAATGTATTTGGCTAGTTTATTAAAAGACTTTTCATCTATTACAGCGTTAATAAAATTGGCAAAATCCTCGGTAGAACCCATTTTAAAAGATTTCAGGTCTTCCTGTACATATTGCTTTACTTCTTCCCAAATATTGGCAGGAACATAAGCACGGGAGGCAGCCGAACATTTTTGGCCCTGGTACTCAAATGCACCTCGCGAAATGGCCACGGCTAAGGCTTTCGCATCAGCAGAAGGGTGAGCTAAGATAAAATCTTTACCACCGGTTTCGCCTACTATACGCGGATAGCCTTTGTACTTTTGAATATTGTTGCCGATGGTTTGCCAGATGCTTTGGAACACGGAAGTACTGCCAGTAAAATGGACACCGGCAAAATCAGGATGCTTAAATATAACCTCGCCGGCTACCGGCCCATCTACATAAATTAAATTAATAACGCCATCGGGTACACCAGCCGCTTTAAATAATTCCATAATTACCTGCGCTGAGTAAATCTGGGTATAAGCGGGTTTCCAGACAATAACATTACCCATTAAAGCCGGTGCAACAGATAAATTACCGGCAATAGCGGTAAAGTTAAAGGGGGTTAAGGCGAAGACAAACCCTTCCAGCGGGCGATGTTCTAACCGATTCCATACACCCGGTGCCGATTGTGGCTGCTGGGCATAAATCTCGGTCATAAAAGCTACATTAAACCGGAGGAAATCTATCAGTTCGCAGGCCGAGTCAATTTCGGCCTGGTAAACATTTTTAGATTGCCCCAGCATCGTAGCCGCATTCATTCTTGCCCGGAACGGACCGGCTAATAGTTCGGCTGCTTTCAGGAAAATTGCTGCCCGGCTTTGCCAGGGCATTTCAGACCAGGCTTCTTTAGCGGCCAGAGCGGCATCTATGGCTTGCTGCACATGGTCGGCATCGCCCTCATGAAAATAGCCTAAAATATGCTGGTGCTCATGAGGAGGCGATAAAGGTTGTTTATTGTCTGTCCGGACTTCCTGTCCGCCAATATACATGGGTATATCTACCTGTTTGCTTTTAAGTTCTTTAAGCGTTTGTTGTAATTCGGTTCGTTCCGGCGAACCTGGTGCGTAAGTTTTTACCGGCTCGTTTACCGGAGTAGGTACTTTAAAAAATCCGGACATAGTTTTGTCTTTTGTGTCAGTTCTAAATGGTACGAAAATTCCTGTTGAAGCATCACTTTTCCCTGGCAGGAAAAATAAGCAAAAACATTAATTAAAGAATATGCTTTAGCTGGCTGAGGCAGCTTATTTCAAAGGTAACGTTCTGGGCATGTTTCTTTTTTTCAGGGTTAAAAAATACCTGATCCATTCCAGCGTTTTTGGCACCTAATATATCGGCTTCTAAACTATCACCAATCATTAAACAATCTGAAGCTTTTACGCCGGTTTTATTTAAGGCATATTCAAATATTTGCCGCTGGGGTTTTAAACAACCTGCACATTCCGAAGTAATTACCTCTGTAAAATATTGGTTTAGGTTAGAAGAAGCCATTTTTATGGCCTGCTGATCTTTAAACCCATTCGTAATAATATGCAGCACATATTTTTCTTTCAGGTAATCCAGCGTTTCGTGGCAATAAGGAAAAACAGCCGTTTTAGTTGGACAAATTGTTAAAAAAGACTCGTGCAGCCCATGGGGTATCTGTTCCGGTTCTAAACCCAGCTTGGTTAGTGTTAATTCAAATCGTTTCTCCCGGAGCTCCTTTTGAGTGATCTTGCCTTCGTGGTATTGTTGCCACATCCGCTGATTTACATAGCTGTATTTTTTATAAAAATCGGTAGAAGTAAACTTGCCAAATTTATGTAATTCGTAGCTGTCATAAAGGGAAAGAATGGTTTCTGCTGCATTCTTTTCAAAGTCCCAAAGCGTGTGGTCTAAATCAAAAAAAATGTGGCGGTATTGTTTTGGAATATATTTGGCCATAATGGTCGGAAAGAGTACTACTGGTAAAACGCTTTAAGCGGAGAGATGTTTTAGCGGCAACAAATATAAACAGGCAACCGGTTCAACGGGAAACCCACTTGCGGTTGTGCAATTTATTAACGGCCAGTTCCCGGTTAGAATATAAAATCTGGTAAATTTCCTGGTCTTTCAATAAGGTTTCATCCTTTTCCAGGTAACCAAAAATCTGATTTAGCAAATCGGCGGTTTCGTCGCGCAAATAATAATAAACCCAATTATCTACCCGCCTGTAAGTGACTAAACCTGAATTTTTTAAATAAATTAAATGCCTAGAAGTTTTGGTTTGCGTAAAATCTAAAACGTGCTCCACATCCGAAATACACATTTCTTTATTCTTATGAATAAGGTTAAGGATGCGGATGCGTGATTCGTCGCCGAGCGCTTTAAATACTTGTTCGCCAAAATTGACGTTAAAATGTTTGAGCCGCATGGTAGAATGGGTGCTGAAACAAAATTAGGCTATAAATAGCAAGGATGCTAAAAAAAGAGTATAATTGTAAAGGTTATTTTAAATATGTTTAGAACCAAAAAGTCTTATTTAGTCCGGGCTGTTTTTCATTGGAAAGTAATAATATGCGGGCTATTATTTTTTAATCTTTCCCTGGCAATAATGGATGCCCAAGCCCAGGGAAAACCAAAAGTTGTGCAATTTTCTGGGGTAGTGGCCACCGGGGATAGTTTATTTGGGGTGCCTGGTGTTACCGTTTTTGTTCCTAAAGCTGGACGTGGTACCATTACTAATACCTATGGGTACTTCTCCATGCCGGTGCTGGCCGGAGATAGTGTAGTGATTCGGGCACTGGGGTATAAACATTTAACTGTAAAAATTCCTAGAAACTATAATAAGGATAGTTATTCGGTGGTATTGGAGCTAAGCGAAGATCCAACTGTTCTTCCGGAAGTTAGGGTTTGGCCTTATCCAACGGAACGAGAGTTTAAACAAGCTTTTCTTAAACTTAAAGTACCAGAGCGAAGCTTAACCGGGCCGGAAAGAAGCTTGAACGAAAAAGTTATGGCTATGATATTTGCCAATACAGATGTGGGCCCGGCTGCTAATTTCCAGAATACCATGAGTATGCAACAGTTGCAGCGGGATCGGCAAACTGGCGTTGCTCCCAATCCTTATACCAATAATCCTGTTTTAAACCCATTTGCCTGGATGAAATTTATTGAACAGATAAAGAACGGCGATTTAAAGAAAAAATAGATTTAGCTAATACATAAAATCCGGCTGATAATACACCAAGGGTACGGTATTGTCAGCCGGATTTTTTGTTGGATCGCAGTGGTAGCCGTAGATGCGGTATTGTTCCTGATAAGGCATGAGCATGGTATAATAAGCATGACCGGTATTTTCCGGGTGAAAAGCTATATCGTGAAAAACAGTAGTTGGTAAGTCTGGCAAAGTGAGAATATGAGCAAATAAGAAATCTGTGTCCCGCAAATCACCGGAATACACTATTCGTTCCCCAGCTTCCTCCACTAGAAAGCTATAGGTCTGAAACTGCTCAGAATGCCTGCCATACGTGTCGAGGTAGATGATGCCGGGTACCGAGGGAAGAGGCGCGAAGTCAGCGTATTTTTCCGGGTCTTTTAACTGAATGGCTAAGAATTCCTCGATTTGGTTTTTAAAGTCTTCTGTCTGGTACAGGATGACTGGCTTGCGATCTGCTCCGTTATGATGTTGATGCAATAAAATATTAGCCAGGCTTCCACAATGGTCGTTATGCAGGTGGGAGAGTAAAATATACTCTATTTTCAGAATCAGATTTAATTCCACGAGGCGCGGGTAGACCGTAAAGCCGGCATCAATCAAAATTTTACTTCCCGAAAAATTTAAAATAGCAGCGGAATTAAAATATTGGGGCTCAAATGCGCCTCCGGTACCTAGAAATTTTATTTGCATAATTGTGTCTGCACTTTTCCAGACAAACGTAAATTTTGCCTTCCCGATGCCTGTAGTTTAAGAAATTAAAAAAGAGGCTTTCAACCTTCTGCTATTTCTGCCCGTTTGTGCCAGTATATGTAGGTAAGAAATGGCATTAGCAGAAAATTATGAATTAACTCCGGAGAAAAAAGCCTGGCAAACGCACCTGATTCTGAATGATTTTTATGGGGAGCTTAATTTGCGTCAGCCGCGGCGGAGTTCTATGCACGAGCTTATTTCTACCATGTTATCGCATCGCACCACGCATGCCAATGAAGAAAAAGCCTATTACCGGATGCGGGAGGCTTACCCTACCTGGGAGGAGGTGATGGCTGCTCCGGTAGAAGCACTTACCGATACGTTAGAAACAGCCCAATACCCGGGAGCCAAGGCCATAAATATTCAGAAAGCTTTAAAGATCATTCAGGATAAAAGCCCCGATTTTTCCTTAGACTTTTTAAAAGACATGTCTACAGAAGAAGCTATGGAATGGCTTATGGGTTTACCCGGAGTGGGGTTAAAAACAGCTACGCTCTTACTTTTATTTAATTTTCACCAACCGGTTTTGCCCGTAGATACGCATGTGTACCGGGTAAGTCAGCGGATTGGCATAATTGGTGCGAAAGTTTCGGCTGAAAAAGCCCATGCAATTTTGCTGAACATGCTACCCAAAGAGGCACCGGTTTTATTTAATTTCCATAAGCACCTGTATTGGCACGGGCAGCGTATTTGTACCTGGAAGAACCCTAATTGTGAAGAATGCCCGGTAAAGAATTTATGCAATTATTACACGGAAGTACGGAAAAAAGGAGTCGATAAAATATAATCTTTAATAAGATTATATTTTATAAGTGCAAGTAGTACTTACCTATAATAGGGTAAGGCGTACCAAGCTAAAAGGTGTAACTTGCACCTGCTAATCATTAATAAATAGCCCATAATTCATTCATGCGTCTTGTTTCTCATCCCGTTTTGTGTAATTACTATGTCACGTACAGGTGCAATGCACGGTGCTCATTCTGTGACATCTGGGAGAAACCATCGCCTTATATCAAATTGGAGGAGGTAGAGCAGAATCTGAAAGACCTGAAGAAGCTGGGGGTAAACGTAATTGATTTTACCGGCGGTGAACCCCTTTTGCACCAGCAGATAGATAGTTTTCTGAAGTTAGCACATGATATGGGCTTCATTACTACGCTTACCACCAATTGTCTGCTGTATCCAAAATTTGCTGAGCGGCTAAAGGGGAAGGTAGATATGCTGCATTTTTCTTTGGATGCCTTTGAAAAAGAAAAGCACGATACTGGCCGGGGCGTTGCCTGCTATGATTTTGTTTTGGATTCTATAAACATTGCCAAAAGCCTGGGCGAGCGTCCGGACATCTTATTTACGGCATTTGCGGAGAACATCGATCAGCTGGAGGCAGTTTATCAGGAAATAGTTTTGCCTAATAAGTTAATGCTGCTGATAAATCCGGCATTTGATTATAATGAAGTTAATACCGGATCCGGCTTAAATGCGCAACAACTACAATACTTATCTGCTTTTGGCAAACGGAAAAGCGTTTACCTGAACGAAGGTTTTATTCAGTTACGTAAAAATGGTGGTAATCAAATTTTAGATCCAGTTTGTAAGGCAGCCAGCACTACATTAGTTATTTCACCGGAAAATCAATTAGTATTGCCTTGTTACCACTTAGGTGAAAAGAAGTTTCCCATAAATGGTAACCTGTTTGAGCTGTACCAGTCAAAAGAAGTAAAAGAACAAATTGCTCTGGAAGGTAAATTGCCTGCTTGTGAGGGTTGTACCATTAATTGTTACATGCAGCCAAGTTTTGCCGTAGAACTTAATCAGTATTTTTGGAAAGCTTTGCCCAGTACCTTAAAATATAATTTAACTAAAGGTACCTGGAAACGCATGTTTAAATAACTATTTCTTAACGCTTAAAGCAAGTTTATTATGCCCTTAATTTTACCGGTTAAAGATATACACCCTCAGATTGGGTCAGATTGTTTTATTGCCGAAAATGCTACTATTGTAGGCGATGTGGTATTAGGCAAGGAATGTACAGTTTGGTTTAATGCTGTGGTGAGAGGCGATGTAAATAGTATTCGGGTAGGAGATAAAACCAACATCCAGGATGGTGCTGTTATTCATTGTTCTTACCAAAAAGCGGCCACCAACATAGGCAATAATGTATCTATTGGGCATAATGCTATTGTGCATGGATGTACAGTAGAAGATAATGTGCTGATTGGTATGGGAGCAATAGTAATGGATCATGCCGTGGTACAAAAGAATTGTATTATAGCTGCAGGAGCTATTGTACTGGAGAATACAATTTGTGAATCCGGTTGTATTTATGCTGGCATTCCGGCTAAAAAAGTAAAGCAACTAAGCCCGGAGCAAATTGAAGGCTTAGATAAAGTAGCCAACAATTATGTAATGTATGGTAGTTGGTTTAAGTAAAATTTAGTACCAGACCATTAAAGGCTTGGAATGCAGGAGCTGGTTAGATAATAGCGATTATCAAACCAGCTTTTTTATTTTATATATTAGCGTTGCTTAATATTCTTATAAATGATGTATGTTAGGTGGCGAAATTCGCCGGAAGAAATTGGTTATTCAA
Source organism: Adhaeribacter aquaticus DSM 16391 (assembly GCF_000473365.1). Lineage (GTDB taxonomy): Bacteria > Bacteroidota > Bacteroidia > Cytophagales > Hymenobacteraceae > Adhaeribacter > Adhaeribacter aquaticus. The sequence continues at coordinate 2,467,732 of NZ_KI421517.1, read as the reverse complement.
CTGCTTTTTCCGGTAAGTGAGCTAAGTAAGGGTTGTTGTCGCCAGGCAATTGCTATAGCTTTGAATCAAAATTAAAATTAAAGATGCAACCACATTCCTATTCAAAGAAAGCCAAAGGCGGAAAAATATTTGGGGGTACGATTTTGCTTTTAGTAGGTACCTTTTTTTTACTTAAACAACTAGGTTATACTTTTTTCTTGCCAAGCTGGCTGATTAGCTGGCCTATGTTTTTGATTGTTATGGGCTTATTTAATGGGTTCCGGCATAATTTCCGAAATCCGGCCTGGTTTATAATGATAAGTATTGGCGGGGTATTTCTGGCAGAAAGGTTTATGCCCGGCTTAGAGGTCTCTAGATTCTTATGGCCCGTACTTATAATTTTATTGGGTATCTGGATGATTTTTGGTCCCAAACGTAATCGCCGGAATGCTTGGTGTGGAGATGATGATCAGCAGCCTGCTAATCCGATTACTACTTCTGCGGCATATACTTCTAATAATGAATCTGTTGTTCCAACCTCAGATGTAAATACAGGTAATTCATGGAACACTACAGCAGCTGCTCCAACTAAAAATGACTACATTGATTCGGTTGCCGTTTTTGGTGGTGTAAAAAAAAACATCGTTTCTAAAAATTTTCAGGGTGGCGAAGTAGTCTGCTTTATGGGGGGTACAGAAATAAACTTATTACAAGCCGATGTGCAGGGACGGGTTGATTTAGAAGTCACTCAGGTTATGGGTGGAGTCCGGTTAATGATTCCGCCACATTGGGATGTAATTTTTGAGGTTACCGCTATATTGGGGGGGGTAGAAGATAAACGCAATATTCAGCCCGGCTTAATTAATGGGAGCAAAGTTCTGGTAATCAAAGGCACCTGTGTGCTGGGCGGTATTGATGTCCGGAGCTTTTAGACAGAGCTGTTTCAGAAAGCCCTAACTGGTAAAATAGAGCCCATTGATTAGACATTAAGATTTATTTAAGCACAAGCCTTGGCCAATTATTTATTTTCACATAGAAAGTACCTTTTTATTCTGGGGGGCTTTGTGCTGGTATCTAGTGCCATGCAGGCTGCATTGCTTTACTGGTTCGGGCTTGATGCCAATACTGCACTTATTGATGGCATTATAACCAATGTGACTTTAGCCTTTACCGGTTGGCTTTTAAGTAATAACTTACATTATTACCGTCCGGAGCAAGCCCGGTATCTTTACCTGGCCGTATGGTGCTTTTTGCTGGCAGTATTTTGGCTGGCATTTACCCAATGGTTTGTACCTGTAGTTTTGCAAGCCGAAGCTGGTTACCGAAGTTTTTTTGTTAAATCTCTTCCAGTTCGGTTTAGTATAGCATTTTTGGTTTTAGGCTGGGTGGCCATGCTCAGTGTGCTGTGGTATAACCAACAAGAACAAAAGGAAAGTTTAAAACGCCAGGCAGATGCCGAAAAGCTGGCCCGGGAAGCAGAGCTATTTAAATTAAGGCAGCAACTGCAGCCTCACTTTTTGTTTAATAGCTTAAATTCTATCAGTGCTTTAATAGGTAGCCGGCCACAGGAAGCGCGTAAAATGGTGCACCAATTGTCTGACTTCTTGCGAAGTACTTTAAAAAAAGAAGATCATCAATGGGTTAGTTTTTCGGAAGAATTACAGCACCTGGAGCTTTACCTGGAAATAGAAAAGGTGAGGTTTGGCCACCGCCTGGCTACTGTTATACAGCAGGAAGAAGCATGTGGTGAATTAATGTTGCCGCCCATGCTGCTACAACCCATTGTAGAAAATGCAATAAAGTTTGGGTTGTACGATACTACTGAAGGTGTAATCATCAGCTTACAAGCTAAACGAGAAGCTAATTATTTAAAGATACAGGTTAGCAATCCATTTGATGCCCAAACGGCTCAACCCAAAAGAGGTACCGGTTTTGGATTAGCAGGCATACAACGACGCTTATTTTTACTTTTTGCCCGCACCGACTTGTTGAGCACTGCTACTGATAATTCCTTGTTTATTACGACCATAAAAATACCACAAATATGAAACGTGTTATTCTGATTGATGATGAGCCCCTGGCCCGTTCGTTAGTTCGGGAATACCTCCAGAATTATCCGCTGATTGAAGTAGTGCAGGAATGTAACGATGGTTTTGAAGGATTAAAAGCGATAAATGAATACCAACCGGACCTTGTTTTTTTGGATATCCAGATGCCCAAGATTACTGGGTTTGAAATGCTGGAACTCCTGGAAAATCCGCCTTCAGTTATTTTTGCCACTGCTTTTGACCAATATGCCATTAAGGCTTTTGATGCGCACGCTATAGATTATTTGCTGAAGCCTTTTAGCCAGGAAAGATTTAATAAAGCCGTGGATAAATGGCTGGGGCAAACCGACACGGCGCAGACAAAACATAACACCCAGGCCTTATTAGCCGAAATGGCAGTTGCAAACGAAAGACAGGATCGTATTGTAGTAAAAATTGGAAATAAAATCAGGATAATACCTACCCAGGATATTTATTATTTAGAAGCCGATACTGATTATGTAAAAATTCATACACCAGAGGGCGCTTTCCTGAAAAACAAGACCATGCAATACTTTGAGGAAGCCATGGACCCTAAGAATTTTGTGCGGGTGCATCGTTCCTATATCGTTCAAATACGACAAATTACGCGAATAGAACCCTATGAAAAGGATGCGCATGTGGCGGTATTACGTTCTGGTGCTCAAATTCCAGTAAGCCGAAGCGGTTATGCAAAACTAAAGCAAGTATTAGGACTATAGGATTTTTACAAAATATTCTTGCGTTAATACGTAGCAGTCGGTGGTTTTATTCCGTAGTTTCGCTCTTTAATTTTAATAAAATGAAGAAATCACTACTGCTCTCAGGCGCCCTTATTATACCCGCTTTATTTTTATTTAATTTTTCCCGCAAGAAAGAACCATTAACCTGGAAACCGGTGGTTACGGCTACTAGTTGTGAAGCCCGTCACGAAAGTGCTTTTGCCCGGGTAGGCGATAAGTTTGTATTATTAGGCGGTCGTAAAATTAAAGCCGTAAATATTTTTGATGCTGTAAAAAAAGAATGGACTAACGGCGCTATGCCTCCGCTGGAAATGAATCATTTTCAGGCAGTAGAGTACAAAGGCGAAGTATATGTAATAGGCGCTTTTACAGGATCTTTCCCGCATGAGAAACCAATTCCAACTATTTACATCTATAACCCAAAAACGGATAAGTGGCGGGAAGGTCCGGTGATTCCGGCCGATCGGCAACGGGGTGCGGCAGGAGCTGTGGTACACAATAATAAAATTTACCTGGTATGCGGCATTACGGATGGGCATTATGATGGACACGTAGCCTGGTTCGATGAATTTGATCCGGCCACCGGGAAGTGGCGTAAATTGCCGGATGCTCCCCATGTGCGCGATCACGTGTCGGTAGGGGTGGCCGAAAATCAGTTAGTTATAGCTGGAGGCCGGCGGTCTTATTTCAAAATCGGAGACACCATGACTTTAACTACTCCGGAAGTAGATGTTTTTAATTTTAAAACCAATAAATGGGAAACGATGCCGGCTGCCCAGAACATTCCTACCCAGCGTGCCGGTAATACAGCCGCAGTATTAGGTAGCAAAGTTATAATTATTGGTGGCGAAAGTATTCAGGAACTAGCCCACAACGAAACCGAGGCTTTTGATGTGAAAACCAGAACCTGGGAGAAGTTAACACCTCTGAATACAGGACGGCACGGTACTGGTGCAGTAGTTTATAAAGGTAAAGTATTTATTGCAGCCGGCTCGGCCAAACATGGCGGTGGTCCAGAGATAAATTCGATGGAAGTATTAGAGTAATGTAAATTATACCTATTTTAGAAAGTTGCAGCTACCTGGTAGTTGCAACTTTTTTTATTAGTAAAACTTCCTTTCCAATAGATGAAAAAAATATTCCTTCTGATATTTTTTAACTTGATCCTGACGGCCTGCAAGGACGAATTACTACAGTTGGACCCGATGGATTCAGCTGTTCGATTATCGTTGCGGGAAGTACATAATCAGAATAAAAGCCATATTCTGTTAGTAGTTTTTACCCGGAAAGAATTTACTTGTGCCAATTACGAAATATTATCTTCGGCAGCTATAGGCAAAAAGGCAATTGCTATAAACCTTTTTGGAATAAAGCCTCCACCAAGAATCTGTTCTTATGCTTTTGGTCCTGCCGTTGCCGTAATCGATTTAGGAAATTTAAGGAATGGTAACTATGAGCTTCATATAAATAAAGGAGGAGCTTTTGATAAAGGCTCCCTAACCATTACCTCCTCCGAAATCAAATTAGATTTCCCGATACAGCCCCGGATCGATATTCTTACGCCAGTGTTAAAAAGATATTTGTAAAAGAAAATATATTTAACAAAGGCAGCAATTTAACCTTCATTCTTTTCCTGAAATTAGCATTAAAGTCTATTTCTATTTATTATTGAGATTCTCAGAAGTCTGCATTTATGGGGGTACAGGTATTAAAAGTATTATTTATTGTTCTTTTTCTTTTCCAGTGTAAATCAAAAAAAGAAACCAAAGAACCAATAACAGTAAATCAGGAACATCCGGTTACAGCGCAAGGAGAGGCCACTATAGCAAATCTTACTAATTCCCCGGATTCGGGTAGTGCCGAGGAGCCAGATCCCGCAGATACCAATACCATTACTTCCCGGGAGCAGGTTCCTATTTTATGTTACCACCAAATTAGGGATTGGCGACCTCGGGATTCTAAGAGAGCAAAAGATTATATAGTGCCGGTAGCCAGTTTTAAAGCCCAAATGAAAATGCTGGCCGATAGCGGCTACCACACCATTTTACCTGATCAGTTGTACGCCTATTTAACTTCCGGTGCTAAATTACCTGAAAAGCCTATTATGCTTACTTTTGATGATACTGATTTAGACCAGTATACTGTGGCGAAGCCCGAAATGGAGAAGTATGGCTTTAAAGGCGTATTTTTTGTAATGACGGTTTCGCTGGGACGACCCCGGTACATGAGTAAAGCGCAGATAAAAGAGCTATCGGAAGCGGGTCATGTTATTGGTTCCCATACCTGGGATCATCAGAATGTGAAAAAGCTAAAGGGAAACGACTGGATTACGCAAATAGATAAGCCTACCAAACAATTAGAAAGCATTACTGGAAAAGAAGTGAAGTACTTTGCTTATCCTTTTGGTTTATGGAATGAAGCTGCCATTCCGGAATTAAAAAAGCGAGGAATGGTGGCTGCTTTTCAATTATCCTTCAAGCGCAGTCCGGAAGAGCCGCTGTATACCATCAGGCGAATAATTGCCAGCGGTTACTGGAGCCCCCGTACCCTTTATACCAACATAATCAGAAGCTTCTAATAATTTGGTACAAGCAAAATGCTTGCACCAAATTATTAGAAGGTAAAAATCTATTTTTTATTTAGAGCTATATAACGTTTGTTAGCAGCGGGAGCTGGTTTATTTTGTCTACGGTTGCCCGGATATTCTTTAAAGTTCCGGTTAGTGGCCACATACCGCTTATAAATAGAAGCTCGGGTGATATTTTGGTTTTTAAAGCGGAAGTTAACGTTTGTGTAGCGAACTTGTTTCTGGCCATTGGCCATGGTTACCTTTTTAGAACAGGAAGCAGTAGTAAATAGTATAGCTATTGCAAGGGCGGAAAATAGTATTAATCGTAGCATAGGATTTTTAATTTAAGGTGAACTATGCTCGGGAGTCCAAAAAACAAGCCAACAAATATGAATTTGCAACTAATATAGACAAAATAAATATTTAAATTTTATGTAATACTAAACTAAAAGGTGGTCCGTTAAATAAGGTTGCCTAGCAACAATAATAGCCATATTTAGGGCAGTTGTGATTATATAATTTAAATTGTAATATTTAAATTATATAATTTTTTGCTATGTCTGATTTAGTTCTTTCTAACATATACAAAGGCTTTCTCCAATCCATTATTTAAAAAATAAGTCCTTTTTAAATAATAAAAGCGCTTTAAATAACTGCTCAACTTTTTATCTCGAATAAGATTAAAAGACATTAATTCTTTTCCTCCATGAGCATACAAAACTGTTAATTCTGTTGGTTTGCCAATAATGGCGGCCGGGTCTTTCCCTTTGGTATTAATTGCTCTGATCTTAGATCCAAATTGATCGAAGTAATAATTGTAATAGTCTGCGTAATGACTAATAGCAGGTACTCTTGAATGCCTACTGGCCACCGTTAAGGCAATATCACGATAGTTTTCGTTATCGTTAGTTATTTTAGTGTAATGCTTCCGAATAAATAATATATTAATTATGGCACTTATGGTAACCAATGTTATACCAATTCTGCCATAGTGCTTCTTAAAAGTATCCAGACCTATAACTAACGCAGCTATTAAAAAGGGCAAGGCAGCAATGGTGCATTTTAATTGCAGAATAGGTTTTAGTATGGAAACAAAGTAAGTAATAATATAAACTGATAATAAGCCATAAGTAACTAATAAATAACTTACATAAGAAGGTGTATTTTCTTTTTTTGATAAAGAATACAAGCATCTAAAGAAGCCCATAAGTCCTAATACATAAAAAGCAAAGCTGACCGGATCTTTACCTAAAGTTTTGTACAGGTAAAAAATAATAAAATTCAATTTGGGTAATCCCATCCAATGTTCTCTGGTTCCAGAAAATAATAAATTTGGTACCCAGGGTAAGTACAATAAAAGAACTGCGAATCCAGCCAAAAGCCCCTTTTTAATAATAACTGGATTTAGTTTTCTCCACATTAAATGGAAAAAGCAGAGGATTTCAGCACCAAACACAAATAAACCAAAGTAGTGCGTATAGATTAAACTGGTAGTAAATAGAACATATAATATATAATCTATAGATTTTCCTGTTTTAATGCTTCTTAGAAAAAAAATGGCAGAAAGAATAGTAAACAGAAACAACCATATATACATTCTAATTTCCTGACTATAATGTAAATGGAGATAATTTACTGTGGTAAACAAAGCCATTACAAGTCCTGTTTTTTTACTTTTGATTTCTCGGCCAAAGTAATACATGGCTCCTACACTCAAGGTTCCAACCAATGCGGAGGTTAAGCGGCCAACAAAATCATTATAAGTAACTACTTTAAACAAATAATGGAGTAAAAGGTAACTTAATGGGGGATGGAAATCATTTGTTTTGATCTCCGTCAATATCTTTTGTAGAGGTAGTGCTGGATTTGCATTAACCATGGTATATAACTCATCTGACCATAAGCTTTGATAGGTTAAATGGTAGATGCGGCTAAAGAAGGCTACCGCAATAATTATTATAAGCGCAATATTTCCTTTTAAGAAGGTATTTTGGTTGGAAAACTTTAGCAATTCTTCTCTACCTGCTTTCCCTGCTTTTTCTTTTATCATTGGTGAGTTGAAATCTGTAAATTGTTTACGGACTAAAGATAATAAACTAACAAATAAAAAGGCCACTACTAGCTGCAGTGGCCTTTTTATTTATAAATGAAAAAGTTTATACTAAACCATTTTCTTTTAAATATTCCGCAATTTGTACGGCATTGGTAGCAGCACCCTTACGTAAGTTATCTGCCACAATCCACATATTTACGGTACGTGGTTGAGTTTCGTCTAACCGGATACGACCTACCAATACTTCATCTTTGTTATGCGCATCCATTGGCATTGGGTATTTCAAGTTCTTCACATCATCCACCACCAGGACACCTTCGGTTTCTTCCAGGATGCGGTAGATATCCTCTAAAGCAAAGTCTTTTTCAAACTCCACGTTTACCGACTCCGAGTGACCGCCCATTACTGGAATACGCACGGTAGTGGCGGTTACTTTAACTGAATCATCACTAAGAATTTTTTTGGTTTCATTCACCATTTTCATTTCTTCCTTGGTGTAACCGTTTTCCGTAAATACATCAATGTGCGGAATCACGTTCAAGTCAATTGGGTAAGCATACGCCATTTCCCCTTGTTTGCCAGCCCGCTCATTCATTAACTGATCTACCGCTTTTTTACCAGTACCAGTAACAGACTGATACGTAGAAACAATAATCCGTTTGATTTTGAAAGCTTCGTGTAATTTATGCAAAGCCAATACCATCTGAATAGTAGAACAGTTTGGATTAGCAATAATTTTATCGTCTTTGGTTAACTCTTTGGCGTTAATTTCCGGAACTACTAATTTTTTGGTAGGGTCCATGCGCCAGGCAGATGAATTATCAACCACGGTAATGCCAGCTTCAGCAAAACGCGGTGCTTCTTTTAAAGAGGTGCCGCCACCAGCCGAGAAAATAGCAATTTCCGGACGCGCTGCAATTGCATCGTCCACACCAATAACAGTAATTTCCTTACCCTTAAAAGTTTTCTTAGTACCAACCGATCTCTCAGATGCAACCAACAACAATTCATCTACCGGGAAATTCCGTTCTTCTAAAACTTTTAGGATTTCGCCGCCTACCAAGCCGGTGGCGCCTACTACTGCTACTTTCATTTTGTGTAGTTTAAGATAATTAAGGTTTAAATATTTAGGTTTACCCAGTTGCCTAAGCCAAAAAATTTCACGTAATGAAGGAAATTGTATGCACTTACACCTCAGGGAATTGGGCGGCAAAATTAACTACTTTTTTAAAGGGATTTAGCATTTATGCGAAAATTTTTATCTGTTTGGTTATTTTTTTACCAATTATTAGCTTTTGGACAGCTTCAGGAAAACTTTTCAGATGGAGATTTCACTCAGCATCCTGCCTGGACAGGTGATCAGCAATACTTTCAGGTAAATGCGGGTAAACAACTGCAAAGTAATGGCCCAGCGGTAACCGGTTCTATTATTCAGTTAGTTACACCTTTGCAGGTTGGTAGCAGTACTACCTGGGAGTTTTACGCTGAAGTTAACTTGGCTACTTCATCCGGTAACTATGCAGATGTATTCCTGATGTCTGATATAGCTGATTTGAAAGGTGGCAATAAAGGTTATTTTGTTCGGATAGGTGGTACACCCGATGAGGTAAGCTTATTCAGGAAAGATGGTGCTGCTACGCCGGTGTATGTTATAAATGGTCCGGATAGAACCATTAGTAGTTCAACGAGCAATAAAATGCGCATTCGGGTAAGTTGGGATGCCCAGCATAAATGGACGCTTTGGTTGGATATAACGGGAAGCGGATTGGCTTATGCCGAACAAGGAAATGCAGTAGATGCCACCTACCGTACATCGGCCTACTTTGGCTTTTTACTAAGGTATTCTGCTGCCAATAGTAAAAAATTTATTTTCGATGATATTGAAGTCCGTGACACCACACCAATAGATGTAACCCCACCTGTAGTGCAGCAGGTAACGGTTACAAATAGCCGCAGCCTTCAGGTAAAATTTAATGAACCAGTAAGTAATGCCAGCGCTCAGATAGTAGCTAACTATTTAATAAATAATGGAATTGGTCAACCAATTACGGCTACTTTAGCTGCCAATGATGCTTCTTTAGTAAACTTAAATTTCGCTAAGGATTTTTTTATTGGGACAAATAACCTGACTATAAATAATGTGGAGGATGTACGGGGCAATAAAATCGCAACTCCAATTACCACTAGTTTTAATTATACGCCAGTAATTTCTGCTAATTACCGGGATGTTCGCATAAACGAAATCATGGCCGATTATAATCCAACTGTTGGCTTGCCAGGAGTAGAATATATTGAACTATATAATAGCAGTAATAAAACCCTTAACCTGAAAGACTGGCAATACTCTGATGCCACTACCGCTACGGCCAGATTCCCTGCTTATAATTTAGCTCCGGGTACATTTGTATTACTAAGCCGGCCGGCCGATACGACAGAATTAAAAAGCTACGGTAAAGTTTTGGGGCTACCTGGTTTTCCTACCCTGAATGATGCAGGTGATGCGGTAGAGATTTTTGACAACACCGGTAAACTTATTGACAAAATTATTTACACTACGGCTGCGTATAAAGATACCAGAAAAGCCGAAGGTGGATGGAGTTTAGAACTAATAAACCCCACTAATAGCTGTGGTAATATTGAGAATTATATAGCATCTGTGCATCCGGATGGAGGGACGCCTGGCAGGCAAAATTCTGTTTACAACACTACGCCGGATACACAGGCTCCTGCATTGTTAAGATATGAGCTCATTACCGCCAATCAGATCAAGTTGACTTTTTCTGAACCGCTGGACAGTGTTAGTAGTCGGAATATTTCTACTTATGCTGTTTCTGGCGGAATGGAAGTAATAACGGTCGTCGTTCCTGCCCCGGAATATAAAGCGGTTTACCTTATGTTGCAAGCAAACCTGCAACCCCGACAAACCTATACGGTAACTATCCGGGATATAAGAGATTGTCCAGGTAATGCCACCACTACTTCCATTACTTTAGCCTTGCCGGAATCAGCGGGAGTAGGAGATGTAATTATTAATGAAATTCTCTTCAACCCTAAAACGGGTGGAGTAGATTTTGTAGAAGTTGTAAACCGCTCGCCTAAATTTATAGATTTAAAAAACTGTCAATTAGGTAATGAGGAAGCCGGCGTAGTGTCAAACCTGCGAACCATTAGTTCGGAAAGTTTTATAGTGGCGCCACAACAATATATAGTTTTAACAACCCACCCGGACATTGTTCAGGCCCACTACCCAGGCGCTGTAAAAGAAAGTTTTTTAAGAATGAGTTCTTTGCCTGCCTATCCCAATGATGCGGGCGTTGTGGTGTTATCAAATGACCAAAAGGTGGTGATAGACCGGGTTGCTTACAATGAAAAAATGCATCTGGCCTTATTAGATGATGTTAATGGAGTATCCCTAGAGCGAATTAAACTGGAGGGGGATAGCAGCGCTGCCAATTGGCATTCGGCAGCTAGTACCGTGGGATATGCTACTCCCGGATTCCGCAATTCACAATACTTTGAACAGACGCCATTTAATGATTTATTCAGCATTGAGCCAAAGATTTTTACGCCGGATGGAGATGGCATCCAGGATTTTACTACCATTAACTACCAGGCATCTGCTATCGGATTTATAGCTAATATAACCATTTATAATGGAAATGGCCGGCGGGTAAAGCACTTGGTTAAAAATGAAACTTTAGCTGCTACTGGGTTTTTCCAGTGGGATGGTGTAGATGAGCGGGGGTATAAAGTACCGGTTGGGGCTTATATTTTATATATCGAAATATTCAATCTTTCCGGGCAAGTAAAAGCTTATAAAGAAACGGTAGTAGTAGGTGCCCAGTTTTAAAAGTTATTGAACGGGATTAGAGAATTGAACCCTAATAAATAACTTGCAGCAAGTTTAAGTACTAAAATTGCTTTTGTGGAAATAGCCCTACTCTGTTTTTTTGCCTTTCTTGCTGGTTTTATTGATTCAATTGTAGGTGGAGGCGGTCTCATTCAAACACCTGCGATGTTGATTCTGTTGCCCCACATGCCTATTCCTACTTTATTAGGTACCGGAAAAGTATCGGCTATTTCAGGTACTACCGCGGCTATGCTCCGGTATGCCCGCACGGTAGATATAAACTGGAAAGCTATTATTCCTGCTTCCGTAGCCGCTTTCGTTTTTTCTTTTATAGGAGCCAGAGCTGTTAGTCATATACCCACCGAGGCGCTGCGCCCTGTTATTTTAGTATTACTAATAACAGTAGCCGTTTATACCTTTATCAAAAAAGACTTGGGGGCCTTACACGCTCCCAAGCTTACACCAGGCCGGGAGCGGATTATTGCTATCTTGGTAGGAATTATTATTGGGTTTTACGATGGCTTTTTTGGCCCAGGTACTGGTAGCTTTCTGATTTTTGCTTTTGTAGGCGTTTTTGGTTTTAGCTTTTTAGCAGCGTCAGCATCAGCTAAAATTGTAAATGTAGCTACCAATTTGTCGGCTTTGCTTTATTTTGCCTTCACCGACCAGGTTATCTATCAGATCGGAATTCCTATGGCAGTTTGTAATATTATCGGGTCTCAGCTAGGTTCCCGGCTAGCCATTGCCAAAGGCAGCAGTTTTGTACGTGTTTTCTTTTTATTTGTGGTTACAGCCATTATTATCCGGTTTGCTTATGATACTTATTTAAAATAAAGGAAAATATATTCTGGTAATACACTTTATTTTGAATAGTAATATATTGTTTATCAGAAGGTTGTATATTAAGGCCTGTAAAAATTATTAAATTTTATTAGAAATAGATTATCCTTAAAATCCAGTTGCATATAGGTGGTCGTAGGTCTGTCCAAAGAACTTATAATCTAACTATCATGAAAAAATCAGGAAAATTCCTCGCAATTGCCACTGCTTTTACCCTTGTATCTTTTTCTGGTTTTGCCCAAATGGCATCAGCTAATAAAGCAAAACACAACTCCGGCACCCATAAAGAAATGTCTAAAGAAAAAGGCGTAATGGTGGGTGGTGCTTTAATGGTTCCTTCTAAAAATATTGTAGAAAATGCCTTAGGATCTAAGGACCACACTACCTTAGTAGCCGCCGTAAAAGCTGGCGGATTAGTTGAAACTTTAATGGGGGCTGGACCTTTTACAGTTTTTGCTCCAACCAATGACGCATTTAATCAGTTACCAGCCGGAACAGTAGAGACATTAGTGAAACCAGAAAATAAAGAAAAGCTTGTTTCCATACTTACTTATCATGTAGTACCTGGTAGATTACAAGCCAAAGATCTTAAAAATGGACAGACGCTTAAAACGGTTAACGGTGAAACTTTAACAGTTACGCGTAAAGGCAATTCTGTTATGATAAACGGTGCTACTGTTGCTATAGCAGATGTTATATCCAGTAATGGCGTTACCCATGTAATTGATAAAGTGGTGTTGCCTGGTATGTAATAAATTGCTTTTAAACTTATGAAAATGGAGGATAATTATTTTATTCTCCATTTTTATTTTGTAAGGTAAACTATTGACTATCAAGCAAAATATTTTCTCTTTTTAAATAATTTTGTATAATTGCTTTAAAAGCAAGTTTAAGGCATGATAGCTATTCGTAGATTTCAGGAAGCTGATATTCCCCGTTTGTACGAGGCTGTGATCCAATCGGTACAAGAGATTAAACCCTGGTTGTTTTGGAGCCACGAAGATTATTCTTTGGCAGAAAGTCAGGCTTTTGTTAAAGCACAGGAAGAGGCCTGGAAAGAAGGTCAAGCATATAATTTTGTTATAACTGATACCGAAACAGAAGAATTTTTAGGATCAGTTGGGTTGGGTTTAATTAACCGGCGGGAACAGGTAGCTAACCTCGGGTATTGGGTGCACTCAAATTTTACTAAAAGTGGTATAGCCTCCACCGCAACAAGATTAGCAGCTCAGTTTGGGTTACAAGCCCTGGGTTTGGAGCGGATTGAAATTGTGGCCGCTACTGATAACAAAGCTAGTTGCCGGGTTGCTGAAAAAGCCGGGGCCAAGAAAGAATGCCTGGTAAATAAACAGGTACTAGCAAATGGTAAATTAACAGACGGTATAACTTATTCCTTTAATAAGGAAGACTTTATGCTGGTTTAATAGTTAGAACAGATAAGCCTGCTAAGTAAGGTTTAATAATTTTTGGGCGGCTAAGGTTGGCGATATGGAACCGTCCAATACTTGTTGCTCTAATTCAGGCAAAATACTCTTTATGGCGGGCGCAGCAAAAAAATTATCCAATAAGGCCTGTCTGATTGTTTCGTGCAGCCAAAATAAATTCTGATCCTTCCGTTTCTTCTGAAAAAAGCCTGAGTGATGGGTTAGCTTGAAATAAGCATCAATTTGGTTCCAGATAACATTAATGCCTTTGTTTTCCAGGGCAGAGCAGATAGTAACTTGTGGAAACCAACCAGACTCTGGTTTTGAAAACAACTGTAAGGCCTGCTCCACTTCAGATTTTGCCTTTTTTGCCTGTAAATAGTTTGCTCCATCTGCTTTGGTAATAACTAAGGCATCACCCAATTCCATTATACCTTTTTTAATCCCTTGTAATTCGTCGCCGGCACCAGCTAATAGTAAGAGTAAGAAAAAATCCACCATGCCGTGAACGGCCGTTTCAGATTGACCTACTCCCACGGTTTCTACCAAAATGGTATCAAAGCCAGCTGCTTCGCAAAGAAGAATAGCTTCCCGGGTTTTCTGGGCAACTCCCCCCAATGATTTTCCGGCTGGTGAAGGTCGGATGTAAGCTGCCGGGTTGGTAGCTAGTGTTTCCATCCGGGTTTTATCGCCAAGTATGCTGCCTCCTGTCCGCTGGCTACTTGGATCTACCGCTAAAACGGCTACCTTTTTTTGTCTTGTAATCAGGTAATTACCAAAAGCTTCAATAAAAGTACTTTTGCCTACGCCAGGTGCACCGGTGATGCCGATACGAATAGATTTACCAGTATGTGGTAATAACCGGTTTATAACCTGCTGGGCCAATTCCTGATCAGAGGGAAGAGTGCTTTCTACTAATGTAATGGCCCGGCTAAGTACGATGCGATCACCGGCAATAATCCGGTCGGCGTACTGATCAACATAGAAGCGTTTGACCACTTTAATTTAATGGTTTAGCCTGAAAATAGCTTTGAACAAAGTTAGGCAGACCTAATTTGGCTTTACGGTCGCCTAATGAAAGCCCTTTATCAATATAACGGCAAGACCAACCAGCTGCATTGGGATTATGAATGACGCCCAGATATGAATCATCTTCTTTGGCCAGGTATATTTTACCATCAGGTGCTAATTGCAAAGCCCCAATTTTATGAGTTTTAGAATTAGAGATCAGAATGGCGGAGCTGGCAATGGCTGTTTTGGATCCGGCATTTAAGTTAAACTGCCATATTTGCGGCTCGGTACTGCCAATGCCATTGGTGGTACCATATAATTTAGAACCATCCGGCGAAAATTCTACGCCATATGCTTCTGGATACGGACCCAGTGTTACCCGGTTAGAAAGCTTACCGGTGCTGTTGTCAAAATCAAATACTTCAAACTGGTTTATATCCCGCCAGATTGCCAATGCTACTTTTTTACCGTCTGGCGAAGCTTTCATACAGCCTATAGCACCTTTGCCCTTGCCCCGGTGGGTGGTACCAATATTAGTAGTAACGGGCGTTCTGCTTACTCCTTTATCAGTAACCAGAAAGGCTACAAATGCATCTGAGTTCCATTTATGTACCAGTACCCAAACATCCTGGTCGTTTTGATGTTTTATGGCCGTTAATTTTTCGGTTACCGGTGAGGTCATAAACATGTTTTTCTCTATTACCTCCCCGGTACTGTCATTACGTACCATATCTACTAAAGAATAGCGTAGGCCATACGCCTGCGATTGTAAATCAGTTGTAAAAACATAATATTGTGTTTGGTGGCCGGGCTTGGGTACAATTAAGGCCGATTGGGTAGAAGAGCGATGACCCATAAGGCGGTGGCCATTGGGCATAATCAGGTGATTCTTATTCCAGACGTAGACCCCATTAGTATAAAATAACAGGTTTCCATTAGCGTCGGCAATAGTGGCACATCCTTCATTTGTTGCCATTTGGCTGTTATACAGCGGAGCGGGAGTGGTTTTATTAAAATTCAGGCCAGCTTTTATTCCAAAATACCAAATACTGGTTTCTTTCTGCGCTTTAACCGAAAAGCACACAAAAAGAAAGAAAATAAATAAAATGCGTTTAACCAGCATACTACAAATTAACCTTTATTGGATATAAATATCAAAAGTATTTTTAGGAGTAATATTGTCTTCCTTTGTTAAAATTAAGAATAGAAAATAAAATAATCAGTAAATGAAAGTTTAATTTTCCCTAAAAATAGCCAGAGAAACTCTCTAAAAGAAAAAGGCCAGCGATAAAACTGGCCTTAGAATATCTAAAAAAGCAATTAATTACGCGATCCAGGTACCAAATTTTCCTTCCTGAAAATCTTGATACGCTTGTTGAATTTCGTCTTCCGAGTTCATAACAAAAGGGCCATAGGCTACTATTTTTTCGCCATAAGGTTTGGCATGACCAAATAAAATGATGCTGTCGGCGGAGGCTTGGATTTCTATTTCTTCGCCCCGGGGATAAAACTCCACTAAATGCAGTTCTTCTGCCTCATACCCATTTACCTTTATTTTTCCTTTTACTACATATAAAAATAAAGTATTTTCAGCTGGGGCACTGGTTGCTAATTGGCCACCTTCTTTAAAATCTATCCACGAAAGTTGAACATCGGTTAAGGATTGGATGGGCGCTTTGTTTTCACCCCAACTGCCGGAAACCAGGTGTACCGTTACTTTATCTTCATCCAAAGAAACCAAGGGTATCTCGTCTGCTTGTAAGCCAGTATACTTAGGTTCGGTCATTTTTAAATGTCCTGGCAGATTTAGCCAGAGCTGTAATATTTCGAGTGGGCCGCCATTAGCTTTAAATTCTTCCGACGACACTTCCGAATGAATCAGACCGCTTCCTGCTGTCATCCACTGGATACCGCCTGCCTGAATAGTACTTTTATACCCGCCGCTATCCTGGTGCATAATATCACCTTGTAAAATAAAAGTAACGGTTTCAAAGCCCCGGTGAGGGTGGGGGCCAAAAGGTAGGCCCGTATTATTGGGTTTATATTGTTGCGGCCCATGATGGTTTAAAAACAAGAAAGGGTCTAGTGCTCCCATTTGCAGGTAAATGGATGGCAGCGCCCGGTAAGTAATTAAATTATCAATGGGAGCAAAACTAGCTTCGTGTAATTTCTTAATAGATCGTAACATGTTACTTTTATAATTTTAGCAGGTCCTAAAACAGGAGAGTCTCCCAAAATAAATCATTTATTCTAAGAGACCCAACCTAAAAACTAAAAATCGCTAATTCTTAACTAAATTAAGCTAGCTGTACGATAAGCTTATCTTTCTGGCGACGTACCTTTTTCTGGCTGGCTAGCCAGTCATTGGCCGTGTCGCGGTACCCAAGTGGCAATAAGGTAACACTGCGTAAACCCTTTTCTTTTAAGTTTAACAGTTCATCTAACGCGGACGCATTAAAACCTTCCATAGGGGTAGCATCTACCTGTTCAGTAGCGGCGGCAGCAATGGCGGTACCAAAAGCTATATAGGCCTGACGGGCAGCCCACTGGAAGTTTTGCTCCTGGGTGTTTTTTTGGGCAATACCTAACAAAGCACCTTTAAAACCTTCCAGGGTAGCCGGATCAGCATTACGCACCTCTGCCGTATGATTTATATACTCTTCAATTTGAGCTGGTGTAATGTTATCCCAGGCAGCAAATATTAAAAGATGCGAAGCTTCTAAAATCTGAGGCTGATTGTTAGCTACTTTTTGGATTTGCTTCCGCAACTCCTCATCTTCCACTAAAAGAATTGTATAAGGCTGCAAACCCATGGAAGACGGAGATAAACGAGTAGCTTCTAGTATATTGTTAATTTTATCTTGTGGTACTTTTTGACCATTCATGCGTTTGGCTGCATAGCGCCAGTTTAATGCTTGTATTAGACTCATGTTGTTAATGTTTATAATTGCTATTTAATTTCTTTTTTTGTTTGTAGTTATTATTTATAACAGTGTTATTATTAGTTGCTAAAAAAAAGCACTTAGAGCTAAATTTATATTTTGTTACCAATATTATTTATTATAACACTGTTAAGTAATGCATTAAAAAATTTTAGTTTTCTATGTTTTTAATAAACCCAGAGATTGCATCCTCCAGAACCCTTTGATTTAATTCCTCAGGCTCTGCACTTCTACCTGTTAGGTTAATAGAAATTAATCCGTGTAACATTGACCAATAAGTATGAAACTTAAGCCAAGGATCTATATCAGGTCGTTTACTTTCTTTTATTAATTCTTCAATACTTGATTTTAGAAGATTACTAAATTTTCCTACTTCAGGTACTTGTCTTACTGTTTCGCAGGTTGGCATGCCTAAACCATACATAAGCTGATAGTACTCCTTATGATTAAATGCAAAGCTCCAGTAGGCATGTGCCATGGCTTCTAACTCTTTTGCAGGAGATGTTTGCTGTGCTTTAGCTGCTTCTAATTGAGCATTTAATAACTGAAAACCTTCTTTTGTAAACTCATGTAAAATGGCCTCTTTGTTATCAAAATGAGTATAAATTACCGGAACGCTGTATTCAATTGCATCAGCTATTTTGCGAATAGAAAGCGCTTGCCAACCTTCCTCCAGCACCAAATGCCAGGCAGCCCGCAGGATGCTTCCCCGAACCTCTTCTTTTTGCCGTTGTTTACGTTCTACTATTCCCATTGTTTTGCCTTGTTATAAATTATAACAGTGTTAGCAAAGGTATAGTTCTTTTTATACCTGTCAAATTTTTAGCTATTATTTTTAATTAAATAATGGAGCAAGGGTAAACAGGTATGGGATATAATTATAAATAGACGATCCTTCTTTATAATTCAAGCATAGAATTTTTATTAAGGTTTCGCTATAAATGCTCCTATAAAAATGCCCTTTATAGCTTTGAAGGTAGCATGGGGGAGGCCCAGCTAGTTTTGGAATTTCAGCCTTTTATTGGACTTACTTATACCAAGGAAAGTGTTGGAGGAGGATATATATAAATAACTAATAAGTTTCCCCATTTAGGTAACAGTAAGGTTTGGTTCTCGTGGAATAAAAGTATAACTAAGAAAGCGACAAATTGTAATGGCAATCCTGGTTAACTATCCAGCCAAGTTTTTTCATAGCGACTTAAGACTTCCAGTCCTTCGGGGGTGGCAATTCCTCTTAAAAACAAAGAAATCAGACACTGGAAAGTTTCCGAAAAGCTGAGATTGATTTTGGTAACTATATCGCTGAAATAAAGCAGATCAATCTGACCTTTTAAAAGCCAGAGTGACACATTTATTTTTATTTCTTTTCTAAAGTATCCTGCTTTTATTCCTTCTTCTAAAACAGAAGATAAATCTTCAATCAGCACTTTCTGTGAAATACTGTTATGATAGTCAGCTACAGCTGGAAAAAACTTTTGAATTTCATAAAAAAAGTTAGAATTAAACTTATTCTTTTGTTCAATTACCTCCTTAGTAGCCAGAATAAAAAATTCTATTACGTTTTCAGAAGTTTGCTTTAAATGTGTTCGTTTCTCATTCTGAGTCAGGTGAATATGTTCCAAACAGACTAGTAACAGTTCGTTTTTATCCTTAAAATTTTGGTAAAGGGTACGTTTAGAAATGCCGCAATCATCAGAAACCTGATCCATCGTTACTCCTTTTGGACCTTGTTTTAAAAATAATTGGGTGGCTTTGTCAACTATTCTTTTCTTTAACTCCTCCATTATTTGCAAAGATGTAAGGAAGAAAGTACTTTTACCAGTGAAAACTTTTAAAACCTTCAGAGTTTCCTAAGTCCATAGCTTTCGCGCCTCTTTTCTGAGGTTTTACGAATGCTTTTTTAATCTAATTTATTTTAAAATGATATTACACCAAGATGGGCTTATAAAATTAGACTATGACCCTGCCTCGGATATTTTAGAAGTGGAGTGGCCAGAAATTTCTAAAGCTCCTGTAGCCGAAATAACCTATTCTTTACAAATTTTTATAGATACTTTAAGGCATTATGACATAAAGTATTTGTTAATAGATGCTAGTAATAATAGAACCGAGGTAGATAATGGTGCTTATAAACAGATGGTTCTTAAGCTAAGCCAAGACCTGGCCAATACCCGGCTACAGAAACTAGCCCGCCTCGAATCTTTTAATCCGTTACGAGAAGAAAAGGTTAAAACCTTGTCGCAGGAAGTCGATAAAAAGTTTACGCGGAGATATGCTTTCCAAAATTTTTCAGATAAAAATGAGGCCTTAAACTGGTTAAAACTTAAATAGTAGTTTTCTATAAGATTTGGTTAATCTCCTGTCTTTTACTATTAGTATGATGCTTTTAATTTGGGTTTAATAGCATGGCCATTTCTCCTTAGTAACCCTTCCTTAAAATAGCTATTAAAAGGAATTAACTTTTTCAAATATTAAATTAAGGGATTTAAAAGCTGGCTATAAAACTAAAACGCTATTTAGTTTACTCACCTTATTTTTTAAGCTTTACTGGTTAAACCTTGTGTTTTTTGCCTAGCAACAAATTAATTATGAGAATATTATCGGTTCAAAGCGCTAATTTCTAAGTTGTTAAAAAAAAGGAAGGTTATGAGTAAAAATTTATTTATTTTTAAAGCTTTAAATTTTTTAAACTTTCTACTATAATAATGAAAACACCAAAAGCTTTAATTGCTTTATTGTTGCCACTTACGCTTAGTATCTGTACTACTACTACAAGTTTTGCACAAAATAAATCAGCTAAAAAATCGGCCGCTAATGCTCAGTCCGGGCAAACCAATGGAAATTATAATTTGCTGCCAGCTTTCCCAAACCTTAAGTTCGAACGTCCGGTAGAGTTGCAAAGCCCAACTGATGGCACCAACCGTATTTTTGTTTTAGAGCAAAAAGGAAGGGTTAGGGTATTCGATAATAAATCCGATGTGCCAAGCGCTGGTACATTTCTGGATCTTACAGATCGGGTAAAGAGTGGCGGTGCCGGAGGGGAATTAGGCTTACTTGGCTTAGCTTTCCATCCAGATTTCAAAAACAATGGTACTTTTTATTTATACTACACCCGCAACGCTCCTCATTTAGAAAGTGCTGTTTCTCGTTTTCAGGTAAGTAAAACCAATCCAAACGTAGCAGACCCAAATTCAGAAGAAGTTATATTAACATTTAGCCAGCCTTACGACAACCATAATGGTGGTAAAATTGCCTTTGGTAACGATGGTTATTTATATATAGCTACCGGTGATGGTGGTACTATTAAAGGAGATCCGCATAGAAACGGCCAGAGTAAGTATACACTACTTGGAAAAATTTTACGCATTGATGTAAATAAAACTGCCAGTAACTGGAAATATGCCATTCCGGATGACAATCCTTTTAAAGGCAACAAACAAAATTACCGGGAAGAAATTTATGCCTATGGCATGCGTAACCCGTGGCGTTTCAGCTTTGATAAACCAACCGGGTTATTGTGGGCTGCCGATGTAGGACAAGAAAAATACGAAGAGATTGATATTATTAAAAACGGTGGTAATTATGGCTGGCGTTTAATGGAAGGCGATCAGCCATATAAACCAATTAATAATGACTCTACTGTAGTGGAGGCGCCGATATTTACTTATCAGCATGGTGGCGATACCGGTATTTCTATTACGGGTGGATACGTAAGCCGTGATAAAACCTTCCCGGAATTAGACGGTAAATATATTTACGGCGATTATGGTACCGGATATATTTGGGCTTTAACTTATGATGGCAATAAAGTAGTAAGTAACGAAAAGCTTACACAACTTCAGGATCGGGCATTGTCTTCTTTTGGTGAAGATAGCCAGGGCCGCATTTATGCCTTAGCTTTGGCTACTGGTAAGATTTACAAATTAGGTCCGGCTAAAACAACTTCTGCCAGAAAGTAAAAGTTGCTAGTTATAGTTATTAAAATAAAAAACCCAGTTGTTACCATGACTGGGTTTTTTATTGATTTTAATTAGCTGATTTTTAAATTCTAGCTTAAATTTTGAAGCTTCTTTGTAAATATAAAAAAATGCTTTATTTTTAATTACTCCTAAAAAAGCAGCAGCACCCATGAAGAAAGAATTATCCAATGCCATTGGCCGGGTATTTATTACCATTGAGTATGACGCTCTGCATAAATGGGTTTATAATAATTGGGTTGGTTACCAGACTTACGATAATGTGGTGGCAGGGGCAAATGCCTGTTTAGATTTCATCAAGGATTATAAAACCACTTGCTTGTTAAATGATAACCGCGAAGTAATAGGACCCTGGGATCATGCTACTGATTGGATAGCCAATAACTGGACGCCCCGCGCCCTGCAAGCAGGTCTTAAATACTTTGCCCATATTGTAGATAGCCAAACCCTAGCCGAAATGTCGGCAGAGCAAATGCACCAGAAGGTAGGAACTGTATTTGAAATGAAAGTATTTGCCAATGCTGAAGAAGCTAAAAAGTGGTTAAAACATTGTCATGAGCTATCGCTTTCACCAAATTAATTAGCGTATTACTTTTCAGTAAGTAATCAAAAGTAAGATAGCTCGATAACTTTTATCTCCAGATTTTCTTTCCCACCTGGTTTTATGTTTCCTGCATCAGTCGTTCCAAAATCTGGCGCG
This sequence comes from Adhaeribacter aquaticus DSM 16391, assembly GCF_000473365.1. GTDB lineage: Bacteria > Bacteroidota > Bacteroidia > Cytophagales > Hymenobacteraceae > Adhaeribacter > Adhaeribacter aquaticus. Next base: position 2,445,578 of record NZ_KI421517.1, on the reverse strand, counting down.
CAGCCACACTTATAACTGTGCCCGGACCAAATATACCTGCCACACCAGCATCTGTTAGAAACTGGTAATCCTGGGCTGGAATAACACCTCCTACTATTACTAAAATATCATCGCGCTCCAGTTTCTTAAGCTCATCTATTAGTTGCGGAACCAAGGTTTTATGGCCGGCTGCTAAACTACTAATGCCTACCACGTGCACATCATTTTCAGCCGCTTGCAAGGCTACTTCCTTTGGGGTCTGAAAAAGAGGACCTATATCTACATCAAAGCCAAGGTCAGCAAAAGAAGTCGCAATTATTTTAGCGCCCCGGTCATGGCCGTCCTGGCCCATTTTTGCTACCATAATGCGCGGACGCCGGCCTTCCAGTTGGGCAAATTTATTAGCTAGTTCCTGTGCTTTTTTAAAATTTTCGTCATCGGATAGTTCGGCGGAATAAATGCCGGAAATGGTTCTGGTCACGGCTCGGTGTCTGCTGTATATTTTTTCTAAAGCGGTTGATATTTCTCCTAAAGTAGCCCGTTTACGCGCAGCATCAATACTTAATGCAAGTAAGTTGCCGGTGCCCGTACGGGCGGCCTCGGTTAAAGCTGTCAGGGCAGCATCAACCTCATTTTGATTTCGGGTTTCTTTTAGGTGTTGCAGGCGTCTCAGTTGGGCCTCCCGCACGGCAGTATTGTCTATATCCAGAATTTCAATCGGGAAATCATCCGGAGCATCAGAACGATATTTATTTACGCCCACAATTACGTCTTTACCCGAATCGATGCGGGCCTGACGACGGGCAGCAGCTTCCTCTATGCGCATTTTAGGCAAACCGGTTTCAATAGCCTTAGCCATCCCTCCCAAATCTTCTACCTCCTGAATCAGTTCCCAAGCTTTGTAGGCTAAATTGTGGGTAAGGGCTTCCACGTAATAAGAACCGCCCCAGGGATCTACTGTTTTAGTAAGTAGCGTTTCGTGTTGCAGGTATAGTTGGGTGTTGCGGGCAATGCGGGCCGAGAAATCGGTGGGCAGGGCAATAGCTTCGTCGAGGGCATTGGTGTGTAAACTTTGGGTGCCACCCAAAGCAGCGGCCATGGCTTCCACGGTAGTGCGGGCAACATTATTAAATGGGTCTTGCTCTGTTAAACTCCAGCCGGAAGTCTGGCAGTGGGTACGTAAGGCCAGCGACTTTTCATTTGCTGGATTAAATTGTTTCATAAGCTTCGCCCACAGCATGCGGGCCGCCCGGAGCTTGGCTATTTCCATAAAATGGTTCATGCCAATGCCCCAAAAAAAAGAAAGGCGCGGCGCAAAAGAATCAATATCCAGACCTGCTTTTAATCCGGTACGCACATATTCTAATCCATCGGCTAAGGTGTAAGCCAGCTCCTGGTCGGCGGTGGCGCCGGCCTCTTGCATATGGTACCCGCTTATGCTAATGGAATTAAATTTAGGCATGTGCTGCGAGGTGTAAGCAAAAATATCGGCGATAATGCGCATGCTGGGCTCCGGTGGATAAATGTACGTGTTGCGCACCATGAACTCTTTTAGAATGTCATTCTGAATGGTGCCACTTAGTTTTTCCTGTGGTACACCTTGTTCCTCGGCCGCTACAATGTAAAAAGCCAGAATGGGCAGCACCGCACCGTTCATGGTCATAGAAACACTCATCTGGTCCAGCGGAATCTGGTCAAAAAGTATTTTCATGTCCAAAATAGAATCAATGGCAACACCGGCCTTGCCCACATCTCCCTCTACCCGGGGGTGGTCAGAATCGTAACCCCGGTGGGTGGCTAAATCAAACGCTACGGATAATCCTTTTTGGCCGCCAGCCAGATTGCGCCGGTAAAAAGCATTGCTTTCTTCTGCTGTACTAAATCCGGCATATTGTCGGATGGTCCAGGGGGTGCGTACGTACATACTGCTGTAGGGGCCACGTAAGTATGGTGGTATCCCGGCGGCAAAATTTACATGTTCAAATGGAGCCGTGTCTTCTTTCGTATAGAAGTTTTGTAAGGGAATTTGTTCATGGCTTTGCCAGTTTTGGGGCTTAACAGCAGCTCCAGGCGGATTGACACCCGAGGTTAAGGTTTTAAAATCTGTTTTGGTGAAATCTAATATCATTTGTTAAAGCAGGAATTTTAAATCGTGAAAAGGCCTTACAACTCGCCATTAAGTAACCGCTCCTGAATGCGACCTATAATGGAGGTCGCGTCGCAGTTCTGGAATATATGGCCGTCAAAACCAGAGTCTAATAGTTCCTCTTTCATCTCTTCCGGAGAAGCCGCTATAATTAATAATGGCCGGTTTTTATGCTTTTTCAGGGCTTCGGTAAAATGTTGGTAAAACCGCGAAAATTGGCTTTCTGTACTGGAAAGCACAATCACTTTACACGGAACAAATAATAGTTTTTCCAGGGAAGACTTGACCGAATCAAAATGTAAAATTTGAGTATCGAAATTAGAGCAATCAAAGAATTCTTTTGCAAAAGCAGCGTGTATATGCTCTTGAATATCGGGACCAATAATGGCAATAACAGCCTTAGGTCTTTGGTTTTGCTTTTGATAATGCAGCAAAGCCGCAAACCGCATTACTTCAAACTGGTAGCTCGCCCTGGTTTGATCAAAATGCTGGCTTTGAATTAATTCCTCAATATTATAATCGATTTTTTCCTGTTTATTAACAAAATGGTTGGTGCCTACTAAAACTTCTTTTCCGGCGGTAACTTTTTTAATTTTTTCGGAAGCGGTAGCTGTCAGAATTTTATTAATAAATCCACTGGTTACTGCTTTAGTAAAGCCTCCTTGGGCCTCAATTTCCTGAAATAAAGCCCAGGCTTTCTGAGCCAGTTCCTGGGTTAAGCTCTCGATATAATAAGAACCAGCGGCCGGATCAATGGCCTGATCGAAAAAATTTTCATGTTTTAAAATTAGCGGAATATTACGGGCTATTCTTTCCGAAAAGGCATTCTCTTTTTGAATTACCTGATCAAATGGCAGAACCGAAATAGAATCGCAGCCACTGATAATGGCTCCCATAGTTTCGGTAGTAGCCCGCAAAATATTGGTATGGACATCAAAGGCCGTCATGGTCCAGGACGAGGTTGTGGCATGGATGCGCAGGTGCGCGGCCAGTTCAGGTTCTTCTTCGGTTGCTTTTACCAGGCCAGACCAAAGCCAGCGAATGGCCCGTACTTTGGCAATTTCCATAAAGTAGTGGGTGCCGGCACTAATTAAAAATTGCATGTTCCGGAAAATGGTACTAGGTGGAATGCCTTTATCACCTAATTCCCGCAAATAACTTACAGCTGCACCTAAAGTTAAGGCTATTTCTTGTACCGCGGTTGCTCCATTGTTCCCAAACTGGGCACCGTTTATGGCTATTCCATAAAAGTCTACAGCATTTTTAGATAGTTCAATTATATGCTCTACCTTTTTAATTGGCAAGGCGGCAGTTCGGGAAGATATAGGCTGGTTTATAAGCAGAAAGCCTTTCAATCCAAAAGGAGAAATTTGTTTTTGTTTTAATCCGTTACAGAGCCTGGTAAAAAAAGCATCAGCGTGGTGTTTTACCGAATAACAAACGGTAGTATGAGCCAGATCTAATTGGTCAATCAAATAATCAAGATCAAAGGCTTCCTCGTTTTCTATTATGAAAAGAATTCCATCTGCTCCGTTGGCCAAGGCCTGTTTGGCTTTGTTAATGGCCTCCTGACTATTATTGATAACCCAGATATTTTGTATATTCTTCCAGTTGTTGGTAGTACTCTTGTGCCCGCGTACATACGGGAATTTACCGGGCAAGGCCTCCTGTTGTGCCGTATCCGTTACATCTTTGGCACAATAAAATGGTTTTATGGTTATGCCTTCAGGAGTTTGGGTAAAAAGGCTATCCGGGTTTTCAGCCTTTAAATCTTTCTGTATCCTTTCTTCCCATTCCTGGCCAGAAACCGGCTTAAATTCGGGAAAAAGGGAGGTGTGTTCATAATCTTTGGACATGCAGAAATATACAGTATTTAGATTAATGATAAACGTGGCTGCCAGCTTTAAGTTGAATGCCTTTCGTGGTAGTAAACCAATAGTGAATTAAAAAAGAGAATCCCTATCAGCAGGCTTATCCGTATCAGGGAGCATGTTACCCGAAAACTTATACATTGGCACCAGTGGCTGGAGCTACCGGTGGAAAGGCATCTTTTATCCTGAAGATATGCCTTCAGCAGATTATCTACCTTTTTATGCAAATCAGTTTAATACTACAGAAATAAATAGCAGCCACTACCATTATACCATGGTTAAAACCATTCAGAATTGGCTCGCTATTACGCCAACTTCTTTCCGATTTGGAGCCAAACTTCATAAAGATATCACCCATGTTCAGCGTTTAGAAAATATTGAAGCGCCTTTGGAAAAATGGATGAGCCGGTACCAATTAATGGAAGAGCGGTTGGGGCCGGTATTGGTGCAAATTCCGGCTAGTTTGCGATACGACCGATTATTAGCAGAAAGCTTCTTCCGCGTTTTGCGCCAAAAGTACCCTGAACAGTTTTTTGCTATGGAAGTACGGCATAAAAGTTGGCTCGAAGAAGAACCACTTGATTTAATGCGGGAATATGAGATAACATTTGTAATAGCCGATTCTCCCCGCTGGCCTAAGCTAGACATTACCACCACTGAGAAAGTATACCTGCGGCTGCACGGCGAAGAACGTCTATATTCAGGACCATATTCCGACGAAGCCTTGGAACGTTATGCCTTTATGGTAAACGACTGGCTGTTGGATGGTAAAGAAGTTTGGGTTTACTTTAACAATACTATGTTTGGCAGTGCTGTGCAAAATGCAAAAACGCTGCAGCAGTTCGTTAATAACCTTTAAATAATAAAAAGCAGAAAATAATCACTAAGTATAGATGAAGGGGCTGCTTACTACTTAGGCCTGGTGTGGTACCTTTTTTGTGAAGCCTGTTTCTTGAGTAGTTTAAAAAGTTGTATTATTTATCTTGATTTATAAAAAATAAAATGGAACCAGGTTTGGTTTAAAGTTTATTTGTGATTGGGTGTTTTAATAAAATGTTAATTGAAAGAATGAAAAGATTAAACCTTGGACAGGTTGCTTGTAGCCTTTTCTTTTTATTATTTTCCTGTCAAAAGGGATTGTATCCGGAGGCTACTTTAGCTACGGAAACAGCTGTTCTGGTAGATGCCAAAGTAGCTCCTGACGCTAAAGCTGAGAATGTGATAGCACCTTACCGCCAACAAGTAGAAGAGCGGATGAATGAGGTGATTGGAATAGCACCAATGGAGTTATCCAGTGATACAGTTGAATCTACATTAGGTAATTTTGTAGCCGATCTGCAACGGGAGCAAGCAAGTGCTGCTATTGGGCAACCAGTAGATTTGGGTTTAATGACACAAGGCGGCTTGCGCAATAGTTTGCCGAAAGGAAATATTAAAGTAGGGAATGTTTTTGAAGTAATGCCATTCGAGAACAAAGTTCTGGTACTAACTTTACCCGGAACCTCTGTCCAGAAATTATTTGAGTTTGGTGCACAACGTCGGGTTTTGTCAGTTTCTAACGCTACGTTTAGTATAAAAAATAAAAAGCCGGTTAATATCTTAATTGGAGGCAAACCACTGGATATGCAAAGAACATATACCATGGCTGTTTCGGACTATTTGGCTAATGGAGGCGATAACCTGATTATGTTAAGAGACGCTACAAAAGTAACCGAAACAGGTATTCTGCTTCGGGAGGCAATCCTTAAGAAAATTAAAGATTTAACCGCCCAGCAGAAACCGGTTGAGGCAAAGCTGGAAGGTAGGGTAAAGAAAATTTAAACCGGCTCAAGTACGTATGATGAACAGGAGAAATTTTATTCGCACTTCGGTAGCCGGAGCAGCCGGTTTAAGCCTAGTTGGGTTGCCAACTGAACTGTGGGCCGCCAATGAATTGAAATTAACCATTTTACATACCAACGATATGCACTCCCGCATTGATCCTTTTCCGGCAGAAACCAAAAATTTTGGTGGAAAAGGAGGAATGGCCAGGCTTGCTACTTTGGTTAATCAAATTCGGAGCCAGGAGCCTAATGTATTATTACTAGATTGCGGAGATATTTGGCAGGGAACGCCTTATTTTAATTTTTTTGGTGGGGAGTTAGAATATAAGCTCATGACGCAGATGCAATACGATGCTGCTACTTTGGGTAATCACGATTTTGACAATGGTTTGGTTGGATTACAGCGCCAACTACCCCATGCCGGCTTCTCATTCCTTAATGCCAACTACGATTTTAGTAAAACCATATTAAAAGATCAGTTTAAACCCTATAAGTTGTTTAATAAAGGAGGCGTAAGAGTTGGTGTATTCGGACTGGGTATTGAATTGGCAGGATTAGTGGATACCCGAAATTATGGAAACACGGTTTACCTGGATCCACTTCAGCGGGCAGCCGATATGGTAAAGCAACTACGGGAGGTAGAGCAGTGTCATTTGGTTGTATGTCTATCTCACCTAGGATATGATTTCCCGGACAACTCAAAGAAAATAAATGACCGCAAATTGGCCACGCAGGTAAGTGGTATAGATTTAATATTAGGCGGGCATACACATACCTTTTTGGAGGCTCCCGAAAAAATAACCCATGCCACAGGTCCTGAAACGCTGATAAACCAGGTAGGGTGGTCAGGTGTTAATTTGGGACGTATTGATTATATCTTCAACAACAGGAGTAAAGAAAAGAAAAGAGTGGCATCGGCCGTGTTGCCAATTGATTCCTCTATCAAAACTTCGTGAATTAAATAGTTTTTTGTTACCAATTTTTTTTCCATTTTTGTACCCCCCTATAGGTTATGTAGGTATTCCTCTATAGTAAAATTAATTGGCAGAATCTGGTGAATGTGACGGTAAAAGACTGTGCGACAGTATGGAATAATTGTCTGTATGTAATAAAGGACAACATTGGTGAGCAAAGCTACAAAACGTGGTTTGAGCCCATTGTACCTTTAATGCTACGTGATAACATATTAACTATACAAGTGCCCAGCCAATTTTTTTATGAATGGTTGGAAGAACATTATGTTGGCTTATTAAAAAAGGTTATTTACCAGGAGTTAGGTAGCGAAGGCCGTCTGGAATATTCAATTATAGTAGACCGTGGTGATAATTTCAATAAACCCCAAACGGTAAATATTCCGACCAAGAAAGTGCCGCAAGCTATTTCCAACTCCTATCAGCCGGAAAACAGCTTCCTGAAAAATCCTTTCGAATCGAAAAGTATTGATCGGAACTTCCTGAACTCGCAGTTAAACCCATCTTACAACTTTGATAATTATATTGAAGGCGACTGTAATCGTTTAGCACGTTCGGCTGGTTATGCTGTGGCCAATAAACCCGGTACTACTTCTTTTAACCCTTTAATGGTTTATGGTGGCGTAGGTTTAGGTAAAACCCACCTGGTGCAGGCTATTGGAAACCATATTAAGAGCAATAATCCGGAGAAGTTTGTTTTATATGTATCCTCGGAGAAATTTGTGAACCAGTTTATTGAGTCTTTAAAAACCAATACGGTTCAGGATTTTGCTAATTTTTACCTGCTCGTAGATATTCTGATTATTGATGATGTGCAGTTTCTGAGTGGGAAAGAAAAGACCCAGGAAATGTTCTTTCATATCTTTAACCATCTGCACCAATCAGGTAAGCAAATTGTCATGACTTCGGATTTGCCGCCGCGTAGCTTAAAAGGGTTGGAAGAGCGTTTATTATCGCGCTTTAAGTGGGGCTTAACGGCTGATTTACAAAGCCCGGATTTTGAAACCCGGATGGCTATTATCCAAAAGAAAATGCAGTCTGATGGACTTGATATTCCGGATAATGTAGTAGAATATTTAGCTTACTCCGTGGATACCAATATGCGGGAACTAGAAGGAGTATTAACTTCCTTGATGGCCCAATCGCTGTTAAACCGCAAAGAAATAGACCTGGAGTTGGCCAAGCAGGCGCTAAAGCATATTATTGAGGACGTAGAGACCGAAGTAAACCTTGATTTTATTCAGAAAACAGTAGCTGAATATTTTGAGGTAACTGTAGAATCACTTAAAGCTAAAACCCGCAAAAAGGAAATAGTAACGGCCCGGCAGGTAGCTATGTACTTTGCCAAAGAGTTCACGAGCCACTCCTTAAAATCCATTGGGTACCACTTTGGTGGCCGCGACCATAGTACAGTTATTCATTCGGTACAAACAGTTTCAGACTTGATAGATACCGATAAAAAATTTAAGGCCTCTATTCAGGAACTGCAAAAGAAATTTAAAGTAAAGGCGGGCTAGCCTTGGAAATCATTTTGGGAATTTGATAATTTAAAGTGTGAATTAGATCAGGTTTTGAATGATCGTGTTCTGTTTTTCGTTTATATAAGAAATAAACAGAATTCATTTTCAATTGATATAAGTAAATAGATGCTTTCTAAAAAAGCGAAATACGCCCTTAAAGCCCTTCTTTATCTAACTAAAAACAGAGATAAAGGCCTTATCTTAATTTCGGATATTGCGAATGAAGAACGCATTCCCCGTAAATTTTTAGAAGCTATTCTGGTTGATCTGAAAACCCAGCAGGTATTGCAAAGTACCCGTGGTAAAAATGGTGGCTATACGCTGGCTAAAGATCCTTCTCAAGTTTCGGTAGGTAATATTATCCGGATGATTGACGGACCGTTGGCTCCAATACCTTGTGTTAGCCACTTATATTACCGTAAGTGCGATGAGTGTGTGGATGAGGAAACGTGTGAAATCCGGTTAGTAATGAAAAAGGTACGGGATGCAACTGCTTCCATTCTGGATACGACTTACCTGTCAGATATGCAGAAGGTAAATGTACTGTTAGAAGATAATTCAAACTAACTTCTTAAGATTACGTGATCGGATTCCAAGAGGCCAATCCTGAACCTACCTATTCAGAACTATATATGTAGTGGAATAGGTTTTTAACTAGTTCCAGGTTGAAAAGATCACGAAGATCATGATTGCTGAAACTACTAATGCAGCCCCGGTACCGATGCCCATTCCGGTGGCAGCTTTTCCTATCTTGCGGTTGTGGGCTTGTTTTTGGTAGCCACGCATGTAGTCCTGGTTCTGCAGTAAATTGGCATCTGGAATATCATTTAAGCCTATTTTAGGTTTGTTTAAGGCGATAACTATTGGTACAATATAACCATAAGGAACCAGGACAGACGCAGCCGCTGATCCCCACATGACAGCATTGCCTTTATAATATTTCCGAGCATCTGATCGGCCCAGTTCATACATATTTTCCGGCGTAGGCTCCATACCTCGAGGCAAACCTGAACTCGTCTGGGAAATAATTTCTTTCGTACCGTTGGCATATTTGATCATGAATACTGCATGTTTAGGTAATGTTTGCGGCAGGCTCTGTAGGGAATCCGGGTGTTTATAAACAACATCCGTTAAAGTTATTTCGGTAACCGTTGCGTTTATTTCTTCGCCATCTGTTTTTAAGATTATATCCTGAGCTTTCAACCCGGTAAAAGCAAAGAAAAATGTTACGAATATTAAGAGTTTATTTTTCATAAGGAGAAATTTAATTGCGTCGGGAATTAAAGCCAAAGGTTAATCCAACGCGCGTGCCGTCGCGAGCAGGAACAAATGCTAAATTAACAGGAAAATTGATATTGCTTGATTGAAAGGTAGCGCCCACCGCAAATGCAAATCCTACTCCCGCCAAGGAAATATTAGGTCCCAGGCCTGCTTCAAACCCTTTCGGTCCGCGCAAGCCAATTAAGCCATTCAGGCTAGGTAAAAATTTACCTTGTTCTAGTCCTCCAATTAAAGGCACAAACTCAAAAAGACCGGAAGTGCCATTACTTGTTGTAAATAAACGGGTTTCAAATTGCCAGCCGAATTGGGTAATGAAAGGATTTACATTGAATTCGTCTTTTAATCGGGTAGCAAGGTCACCGCCAATTATAGTAAATCCGACCCGAGGACCATTCAATTTAATGGTTTCCTGTACGGCAGGCTGTTCTGTAATACCAACAGGAGGCTGTGTTTTGGAGAATGTTTCTTTGGTGCCATTTTCATATTTGATCATAAACAATTCATTTTTCAAAACAGAAATAGTAGGCCCGGTCAGGTTATCAAAGCGTTTGTATTTAACTACGTTTACTTCTATCTCTAAAACTTTAGCCTGTATTTCATCTCCATTCTTTTTTATAATTATGTCTTGAGCATTTGCCGCATAAGAAAAGAATATAAAAAAAAATAGCAGTAAGATTTTTCTCATTGGTTCTGTTGGATTAGCTATCAATTTAAAATGGCTATATAATATAGTTATAGTTTGATACTCCTCCTAAAGAATTGTCATAAAATATGGGAGAGGGCTAAATGGTAAATTTCACTTCTCTACCTGTAAAGCTATGTTCTTTATCTAATCATACACTTGTTAGTAATAAGGGGAAATACCTGTTGTTTAATATATTATATATGTTAAAAAAATATTTTTCATAAAATTTATAGAAAATATTTGGCTGGTAACCAGGTGAGGTTATATATTTGTCTATAATATCTATAAAACCTATAGAGATTATAAATTTTTAAAAGAGCTAATGGAAAAGATTTATTTAAAAAACAGGAAGATGGGTGCAAAATTTTTTTATGCGGCAGGCGGGTGTTGTTGCTGCTGACCTACCACTAGAGAAAGCACTTTAAATTTTACCAGTTTTAAATAATTCTTAATCATGAAAAAAATATTACTAATAATAAACTTAGCCTTTTTTATTCCTTTACTGGCATTGCAGGCGCAGGAAACCACCTTGGTTGAGGTGAAAGGAAAAGTAACGGATCAGGACACCAAAGAATCTTTACCGGGTGTAACTATTCAGGTAAAAGGTACAGTAACCGGAACTACCACCAATGTAGATGGAGAATTTAGCTTAAGAACCCGGTTAAAGTTTCCATTTACGCTTATTTTCTCTTCAGTAGGTTTTCAGTCTCAGGAATTTGAGGTTATAGGCCCCGGATCTAATTTAAATATTGCCCTGGTAACCCAGACGTTTTTAGGTAAAGAAGTGGTTGTAACTGCTTCCCGCATGGAGGAAAGTATTTTAAAATCGCCAGTTGCCATTGAAAAGCTGGATATTCGGGCTATTAAAGAAACTCCGGCTCCCAGTTTTTATGATGCCCTGGAAAATGTAAAAGGCGTTCAGGTTTTAACCTCCAGTATAACTTTTAAAGTGCCTAATACCCGCGGATTTAATGTGCCTAATAACTTCCGGTTTATGCAGTTAGTGGATGGCGTGGATATGCAGGCTGCCACGTTAGGGGTGCCACTTGGCAATGCCATCGGCCCAACCGAATTAGATATTGAAAGTGTAGAAATTACGCCGGGTGCCGCATCTGCCTTGTATGGCATGAATGCTATAAACGGAATGGCTAACTTAACTACCAAAAATCCATTTCTATACCAGGGATTAAGTGTTTATCAGAAAGCTGGTATAAACCATGTAGACGGAATTGACCGTAACCCGAGCCTGTTAACGGAAACAGCCGTTCGGTATGCCAAGGCTTATAACAATCGTTTTGCTTTTAAGGCAAACATTAGTTACCTGAAAGGTACTGATTGGGTAGCTAATGGTTTAGTTGATCAGAACCCGCAAAATCTGGCCTCGGCTAATCCAAGGTTTCCGGAATTAGCCGGCGATAATAATCCCGCCCAGGACCAATGGAGCCGATATGGTGATGACAGACAAGCCCGTCAGGCCATAACTATAAATAACAGAGGGGTAAACCAAACATTTAACGTAGCACGAACAGGTTATCTGGAAAGGGATTTAATTTACCCAAATGTAAAAAACCTGAAACTTGACGGAGGATTGTATTACAAATTAAATGATAAAGTGGAGGTAGGTTACGGTTATCGGTATGGGGTTATGGATGGCGTTTTTCAGCGTGGTAACCGCATCCAGTTAAAAGATGTATCGGTACAAAACCATAAGTTTGAATTACACAGTCCTAATTTAACGGTTCATGCTTATTATATTAAAGAGAATACCGGTAATTCGTATAACCTGAACCCACTTGCTTACAGCCTGGACTTAAGCCATAAGAGCAATGCTGACTGGGCTGCTTTGTTCCGGTCAGAACTACAAGCACAGGTAAACAATGGGGCAGATTTAGCAACAGCAATGAAACAGGCCAGAGTAATAGCCGATAAAGGTCGGGTAGAACCAGGTACACCAGAGTTTAATCAGCTAAAACAAACTGTTATTAACTCAAATAATTGGGACGTAAAATCTGCCGCCTTGCCAAATGGCGCCCCTAATGGAGGTGCAGCAGTTTGGCAGTACAGCAACACCTATCATGGCGATTTTCAATATTCGATAAGCCAGATTAAATGGGCCAGAGTATTAGTAGGCGGCGATTACCGGGTTTATGAAGTTCAGCCAGATGGGAATACCTTTGTTGATTTCTCCCGACCATTGGATCAAAGAACAGTAGCTGATGCCAACGGGTCGTTTGGGAAAAGCCAATATTACAGTAAGTATGGCGGATTTGCCCAGGTTACTAAAACATTCTTTGCTGATCGGTTAAAATTATCTGCGTCGGGCCGATTAGATCATAATCCAGAGTTTTCACCTAAATTCAATCCAAGATTAGCAGCAGTATATACCTTAGCAGAAAATCATAACTTCCGGGGTTCTTACCAGGATGGTTACCGGTACCCAGCTCTTTTCGAAGCGTTATCTTTCCTGAATAATGCCAGTGTTCGTCGGGTAGGCGGTTTAGCCCGGGTAAATGAAGGAATTGGCTTCCTGGAAAACTCTTACACCCTGGCATCTTTTGATAGATTTACGGCGGCTGTAAATGCTGATGTGGCTAGTGGAATGAACAGAAATGAAGCTGCGTTGAAGAACCGGGATGTGCTTCAGGTGGCAAACCTGCCAACCATGCAGCCAGAAAAAGTGAATTCTTTTGAAATTGGTTACAAAAGCGTTTTGCTAAATAATTCCTTAATTGTTGATGTGGATGCTTACCAGAACCGTTACACCGGTTTCTTAGGGCAGGTAGAAGTGGCGGTGCCAACATCAGGTAAAGTAGGTTCTGATGCGGCAGTAATTGATATGTTAACCAGATCGAGACAAAATCGCTACCGGGTATATACCAATGCTAAAAATATCTACAAAAGTTATGGTGGATCGTTGGGCCTTACTTATAACTTTTATAAAAGATATACTATTTCCGGAAATGCTAATTATAATACACTTTCTAAAAATCCAAACCCGGATATTTTCTTAACTGGATTTAATACACCAAAGTGGGTAACTAATATTAGTTTTGGTAATAGAGAAGTAGTAAAAAATATTGGATTTAATGTGGTATGGCGTCGTCAGGATAAGGTTTATTGGGAAAGTACATTAGCAAACGGCGAAGTGCCAGCCTACTCAACCATTGATGCGCAGGTAACGGTAAAAGCACCAGCGTTAAAATCTACTGTAAAAATTGGTGGGACTAATATCTTTAATAACCGTTACCACCAGTTTGCCGCCGGCCCTACTATTGGCGGTCTTTACTACGTAGCCGTTACACTTGATGGTTTATTAAACAAATAATTAAGCTCAGGAAAGCTTAGAGATTAGCTAAAAAACAATTTAATCTGGTCAGGCTGCGGTTAGAGCAGCCTTCCAAAATTCAAAGTATTTATTTATATAAAAATGATTTTACCCCTGAAAGACCTTACCTGCTGCTGTTGTATGCAGGTCTGTAATTGCTGATTTACCGGCATTAAGTAGGAAAATGCCGGTTTTTAACTTAACTATTTCTACTTAATAATTCAGGAAATGAAACTAGTTCATTCAAGATACTTTGCCCTGTGGGCATTTCAACAAAATGATTTAGCCACAACTCAAAAAGATTACCGCCAATACAGCCAAGGTTTATCTATTCATAATTCTTCTGCTTTTAACTCAATTTTAAAAGCAAGTACTTTTCAAGATAAAAATTTTATCTCTCCACTGGAATATGAACCAGAAGTAAATTACCCGACCTGGCAGGTGGCTTCTTTAGCCGAAGCCCGCTTTCAATTAATTGCCAGTTTAGTTGCGCCCGGTCAAAATGTAGTTATTGCTGAGCCGGTGCACGATGAAGCTTCCAATTTTGCTGCCTTCCATCAGTTAGGTATTCACATCCGTTTGGCAGCCGAAAAGGATTTAGTATCGCTGCAGAAGTTAACTGATAGCCGTACCCGGTTGATTTTTATAAGAAAAACAACCCGGCAGGAGCTGCCTTTGAATGCTCTTAAAAAGATAGTCGCTTTTACCAGACAGGAAAAAATTCCATTAATTCTGGAGGAATCAGAGCATCAAATCCAGGTTTTATTAGCGAAAGGGGTAAGTTTAGTTATTGCTCCCACCTTACCGGAAGTCAGCTTACCGGTTAAATGGGTTATATGGGAAGCTGGTAACTATAACTGGCAAAATGGCAAGTTTGAACGACTTTTTCAGGTGGCAGCTTTTCGGCGCAGTAGCAAAGAAAATGAGAAAGAAAACTTTGGTGCTTTTTCGTTATTAGAATATTTACAGGGGCAAGAGCGACTATTAATTCAACCGGTATTAACCCGTAAATTATTAGCCGATCTCCATACATTGGCGGGTACTTTAAAAGATCAGGTAAGAAATGCTATTGCTGTAACCAACTGGCTCAGCCGAACTAAGCGTACTATACAAAACGAAGCAGCCAACTATCTCCTGCCTGCTAACACCCAAATATTAACTTTCCGGTTTGTCTCATCTCCGGAGGCTTTTAAGCTTTTTACGGATATGTTATTACGCAAAAGCTATTTGTTGCACCAACATGCTCAGGCCGATCTGGAAAACCAGGTTCTGAAAATAAATATTGCGATAGATCAATTGGTAGAGTGGGAGCAGGAGCTAAGTATTTTATTCGAAAACATAACCCCTTCGGTTTATCTTGATGCTCTTTTATTTAACCACGAGAAGTTAAAATTATTTAAACGAAAGGCCAGCTAAAGCCTTTACGTTGTTTCGGTCGTTGTGGCTGAGTGGATAGGCGTAGGTTCGCAAAACCTTCTACAGCGGTTCGATTCCGCTCACGACTCTAAACTAATGTTATTTTTCCTGAAATTCCTGAATAATATTAGGGCAAATAACAGGCAATTGCAAGGTAGCCACACCAGCCACTTGGGAGAAAAAGCAGGAGGTAGTTGTTTTAAATTTAACATCGGAAAATACATGCTGATTGAATTGCTGAAAGGCTTTAAAGTCCTAATGCTTTTTTGTACTTTACGCCATAACCAAACCATAAGCTAACTTTAGCTTTTTAAACCGCGGAAATGGAGTTTTTAGAAATTTTAAACTTATTTGTTTCTAATTTATATAATTTCTATTAGGTTTATAGAATTAAACTTTTGTTTAACCCTAAACAGATAAAACTATGGCATTAAGATTAGGCGATATTGCACCCGATTTTACCGCAGAGACATCTCAAGGTACAATTAGCTTTCACGAATGGATTGGTGATAGCTGGGCAGTATTCTTTTCTCATCCACGCGATTATACACCGGTTTGTACTACTGAACTTGGAGCAGTAGCCCGCATTAAAGACGAGTTTGATAAACGCAATACCAAGGTAATAGCAATAAGTGTAGACCCACTTGATTCGCATGCTGGCTGGATTAAGGATATTAATGAAACCCAGAATACAAACGTTAACTTCCCAATTATTGCTGATCCGGATAAAACAGTTGCTAATCTGTACGACATGATCCATCCAAATGCGAGCGATACTGCCACGGTGCGTTCAGTATTTGTTATTGGACCGGATAAAAAAATTAAGTTAACCTTTACCTACCCGGCGTCTACCGGCCGTAATTTCGCTGAGATTTTACGGGTAATTGATTCATTACAGTTAACAGCCAATTACAGTGTAGCTACTCCTGCTAATTGGGAACATGGCCAGGATTGTGTGATTGTACCGGCGGTAAAGGACGAAGACATTCCGGCTAAATTCCCGAAAGGGCATACCGTAATTAAACCGTACTTGCGTACTACTCCGCAGCCAAATATTTAATACCTATTTCTTAAGTATACCTAAAGAGAAAGGCTGCTAAACATTAGCAGCCTTTCTCTTTGATTAGTATAAAATGCTACGGAATCAGAATTCTGTTAATTTGGTGCTGTCGGTTTGTCCTTCGGTAAATTCCAGATCAAATTTAAGCGCCATATTCCGGAGGTGCTCTATTATTTGGTCCAGGTTTTTCCGCTTCCGGATTAGTTTTAGATCCAGCATTTGTTTATGACCATCTTTCATTACAAAACGCAAGGCAAACCCGGAAATATGCATGGTAGCAACCTCCTGAAACGGAATAACAATCTTCTTTCGGAAGTGTCCTTGCTTCTGAACAATATAATATGGCGTTATTTCAAAATAAGCTTGCGAACCAAAAATGGAGGTGTTTTGAGCTAAAATATAAAGGAGGTACCCAACGGCTAAAGTCAGAAAAGTATAAGCCAAAAAATTGCGATCATTAGTTGGGTTATCAGAAAAAATAAGGAAAGCTGCGTACAAAATCCAGAAAAAGACCAGTGCAAGTTGTACACCAAAAGATAAGCGTCCATTCCGGGATGGGCGTAATCCCACACGTACCAATGATCTCATAAATTAAGCTTAATAAAAATTTGAAACCGTGAATATATAAAAAAATCGGCTGCTTTTGCTAAAACAGCCGATTAACTCGTTTTTGATTTATTTTAAAGTCGCATTAACTTTCACATCGGGCACCGACTTAAGCGCTTTGGAAATCGGGCAGCCTTCTTTTGCTTTCTTGACCAATTCCTGAAACTGCGCATCGTCTAAACCGGGAGCTTCTACTTCAGTAGTTAATTCTATTTTATCAATTAACGGACCATCTGCTGTTTGGGCCAGGTTTACAGACGCATCGGTATTAATGTGTTTAGCCGGATGGCCAGCTCCTTCTAATAAGCTGCTCAGGAACATTGAAAAGCATCCGGCATGAGCGGCCCCGATCAATTCTTCGGGCGTAGTTCCGTTTTTATCTCCTTCAAAACGGGTTTTAAAAGAAAATGGGCTGTTTAAGGCACCGCTTCCGGTAGATACATTTCCTTTGCCATCTTTAAGGCCACCGTTCCAGATAGCGCTTGCGCTGTGTTTTGTCATAGTTATTTTGTTTAGGGTTAAGTAAGCGTTATGTAAATTACTTAAAAATATTAATAATGGTTAATATAATAGGCTTCTTATTTAAGCGTATACTTTCCAAACTGGCTGTGTTAGTTATTTCGCATATATCCTAGTAATTTAGCCGGATAGTAAATTAAAATTACCATCCTTTATGGGGATAAAAGCTTTATTAAGTAAACCTCTCGCTGCTTATACGCACCGCCGCAACCAAAGCTGGATTAATAATCCGGTAGCAGCACAACATGCTATTTTTAATGAACTTGTTATACAAGGAGCTAAGACAGCTTTTGGTCAGGAACATGGATTTAAAAATATTAAAACGCATGCAGACTATACGAAGGCCGTACCCGTGCGGGATTATGAGGGGCTTGCCCAATATTTTAACCGGGTAAAACAAGGTGAAAGTAATGTGCTATGGCCGGGTAAGCCGCTTTATTTAGCTAAAACCTCCGGGACTACTTCCGGAACCAAATATATTCCTATTACCCGAGATTCAATTTCCAATCATATAGACGGCGCCAAAGAAGCTTTATTAGATTATATTTACGAAACAGGTAAGAGTGCTTTTTTGGATGGCAAACTAATATTTTTGTCGGGTAGCCCGGAACTGGAAGAGGTAGGAGGTATAAAAACAGGACGCTTATCTGGTATTTCCAATCATCATGTGCCGGGTTATTTGCGCACTAATCAATTACCAAATTATAAAACTAATTGTATTGAGGATTGGGAAACTAAGTTAGATGCTATCATAGGTGAAACAATTAATCAGCCTATGACCCTGATTTCGGGTATACCACCGTGGGTACAAATGTATTTTGATCGGATTGTACAACGGACCGGCAAGCCCATTAAAGATGTTTTTCCAAATTTTTCGTTGTTTGTGTATGGCGGCGTAAATTTTGAGCCTTACCGCGCTAAATTAATGCAAACCATCGGCAGGCCCATTGATTCTATTGAATTATTCCCTGCCTCAGAAGGTTTTTTTGCTTACCAAAATTCCCAGTCCGACCCAGGGTTGTTACTTCTTTTAAATAGCGGGATTTTCTATGAATTTATACCTGCCGAAGAATACTTTAACCCCAACCCAACCCGCCTGACTATTGGTGAAGTAGAAGTTGGCGTTAATTATGCTTTAGTAGTAAGCAGTAACGCCGGCTTATGGAGTTACTCGGTTGGCGATACCGTAAAGTTTACTTCTGTTAAACCTTATAAGTTAGTAGTATCAGGCCGAATAAAACATTTTATTTCTGCTTTTGGTGAACATGTTATTGGAGAAGAAGTAGAAAAAGCTTTGCGACTTACGATGGTCCAATTTCCGGAAGCAGAAGTAACCGAATTTACCGTGGCCCCTTTCGTAAGTGCAGGTCAGGGGCAATCGCATCATGAGTGGCTAATTGAGTTTGCCCGCCAACCCCAGGATTTGAAAGCATTTGAAAAGGAGTTAGATTTGCAGTTGCGTAAGTTTAATACCTATTACGATGATTTAATTTCAGGTAATATTTTGCAAACGCTTAAAATTAATGCGCTGCGGCCGCATGCTTTCCAGGATTATATGAAAAGCATTGGCAAATTGGGCGGGCAGAATAAAGTTCCGCGTTTAAGTAATGACCGGAATATTGCTGATAAACTTAGTGCTATTTAGCTTTACAAAAATTTAAACAACCACATATTCTTTTCAGTAGGTAAGAACTAGCGTTTTGAATAATAAGAAAAAAAGAATTGCCATTCTGGGTTCCACCGGCTCAATTGGAACGCAAGCGTTGGAAGTTATAGAGGCGCATCCGGAGGCTTTTGAACTAGAAGCATTAACTGCCAATAATAATGCGCGGTTATTGATACAACAGGCCATTACCTTTAAGCCAAATGTAGTAGTAATAGGCAATGAAGCTTTATACGAGGAGGTTTTTAATGCTTTAGATGTCCACGATATAAAAGTATATGCCGGAGAAAATGCACTCTGTTCGGTAGTAGAGATGGAAACGGTAGATGTGGTTTTAACTGCTATGGTAGGTTACGCTGGTTTAAAACCAACTGTCCGGGCAATTGAATTTGGGAAAAGTATTGCATTAGCAAATAAAGAAACCCTGGTAGTAGCTGGGGAACTTATTACCCGGCTGGCGCGGCAAAAAGGAGTTAATATTTATCCGGTTGATTCGGAGCACAGTGCTATTTTTCAGTGTTTGGCCGGTGAATTCCATAATCCTATTGAAAAAATAATTCTTACTGCTTCTGGTGGGCCTTTCCGGGGTAAAGATCTTGCCTTTTTGCAAAGTGTAACCAAAGAGCATGCCCTTAAACATCCTAATTGGGATATGGGAGCCAAAATAACCATTGATTCAGCTTCTTTAATGAACAAAGGCTTAGAAGTAATAGAAGCAAAATGGCTTTTCGGGCTTCAGGATAAGCAAATTGAGGTAGTGGTGCATCCGCAATCTATTGTGCATTCGCTGGTGCAGTTTGAGGATGGTTCCATTAAAGCACAGCTGGGCTTACCAGATATGAAACTGCCCATCCAGTACGCCTTAAGTTACCCAGACAGACTAAAGTCTGATTTTCCGCGTTTTAGTTTTACTAATTTCTCCCAACTTACGTTTGAAGAGCCAGATATTGCTACATTCCGGAATTTAGAGTTGGCTTATAAAGCAATGGAGCAGGGTGGTAATATGCCTTGCATCTTAAATGCAGCAAATGAAATAGCCGTTCAAGCTTTTTTACAGGATAAAATAGGCTTTTTGGCCATGTCTGATTTAATTGAAGATTGCATGGCTAAAGCTTCTTTTTTAACGCAGCCCGCCTTAGAAGATTATGCCTTAACCGATGCAGAAACGCGTAAGATGGCAAAAGAATATATAAAATAAATTGTTTTAAACCAAAGCTAGGTGAGATTGTTCTATAAATTGATTTAATTGCACCTACATACAATAAGCGCTTAATAATTTTTGATGGATATTTTAGTAATGGTTGGCCAGTTAATTCTGGGCCTAACAATATTAGTTGGATTACATGAACTCGGTCATATGCTAACGGCCAAGTGGTTTGGGATGCGGGTTGAAAAATATGCTATTGGGTTTCCGCCTAAAGTAATTAGTAAACAAATCGGCGAAACAGAATACATGATCGGTGCCATTCCGTTAGGGGGATTTGTGAAAATTTCCGGAATGATTGATGAATCCTTAGATACGGCTGCTATGGGTCAGGAACCGCAGCCATATGAATTCCGGGCTAAACCAGCCTGGCAGCGCCTGATTGTAATGATGGGCGGCATTATTGTAAATGTTATCACGGGTGTAATCATTTTTATTATCCTTACCAATATGTATGGCGAGCCTTACTTGCCAGCTAAGGAGGTAAAATATGGCGTTGTACCTAATGAGTTGGGCAAGCAAATGGGTTTCCAGACCGGAGATAAAATTGTAAAGATCAACGGGAAACCGTTTGAAAACTTTGATGACATTTATGAACCGGATGTATTGCTTTCTAAGAATGGTTATTATACCGTAAATCGGAATGGGCAGGAGGTAAATATTCCTATTCCAAACGATTTGATGGATAAAATGGCAGACAACAAAGATCAGATGCGCTTTGTAGAAATTATTCTGCCTTTTGAAGTAGGAAGGGTTCTGGCTGGCAAACCTGCCGATAAAGCAGGTTTAAAACCAGGTGATAAAATTGTAAAAGTAAATACGCTTGAAACGCCTTATTTCCATAACCTGCAGTTAGCGTTACTGGCTAATAAAGGCAAGCAGGTTAACCTAAGTGTCGATCGGGCCGGACAAATTATAAACTTAACCGCAAATATTGATGAAGACGGTAAATTAGGGTTTGAACGTGCCCCATTGCTACAGTATTCTATGCGGGATTATACCTTGGCAGAATCAATTCCGGTGGGTACGCAAAAAGCATTTGGCGTTATTACGGCTAATATTAAAGGGTTTGGGAAAATTTTCCGGGGCGAGGCTTCTGCTTCTAAGTCTTTAAGCGGCCCTATTGGCATTGCGCAGGTATTTGGTAGCACCTTTAGTTGGCAAAACTTCTGGTTTATAGTAGGTATGCTTTCTATGGTATTGGCCTTTATGAACTTCTTACCTATTCCGGCTTTAGATGGCGGGCACGTTTTGTTCCTGACGTATGAAATTGTTACGGGGCAAAAGCCTTCTGACAAATTCCTGGAGAATGCCCAAAAGGTGGGTATGGTTTTATTGCTGGGTTTAATGGCATTTGCTATCGGTAACGATGTATTTAAACTGATATTCTAATAGAAATTGATAATACTAGATAACAAGAAAGGGCCGGTACATTTTACCGGCCCTTTCTTGTTATCTAGTATCTTTTCACTCCTTTATCAGTTTTACGTCCTTTAGTTACCACCTTGATTTGGAACCTGACCGGGCGGAGTCTTTGGCTGAATTATCTTGAATTCCACTCGTCGGTTTATCTGTTGATCTTCTTTTGTTTTCTCTTCTTTTAAAGGCATAGAACTGCCATAGCCCCAGGCCTCTATGCGGTCTTCAGGTATTTTGCCTTTATCCATTATATATTTTTTTATTGCATCAGCCCGCTTTTGTGATAAATCCAAATTAAGGTTTGGATCCCCAGTGTTATCGGTGTGGCCCTCTATTTTTAATCCAAACGTTGGATGATCTACCAGAAAATAGATAATTCTGTCCAGGATACCTTCCATGTTGGACTTAATCCTGGCTTTCCCTTCATCAAATTCAATATTTTTAAATATAAGCGGAATGCTATAATCTATAACTGACGTCATGATTTTGAAGATTGTATCCTGTTTCAAGTCGAACTCTTTTTCAATACTAAAGAAGTCCGGGCTTTGAATAATCATCATGTACCGGTTATTGTCAATTAAATCAAAATCAAACGAGCCATCCTCCCGGAGGTATTTAGAGGCAACTTCAACGCCATGATCTAAATCAATAATAGAAATAATGCCGGATAGGGGTTTGTGAGAGGCAGAATCAACCAGGGTGCCTTCTACTTTGGTAACAGCCAGCGGATGTGCTTCCATAGGGAGAGGAAAAGAAAATAGATCCAGGTTTTTAAGATCATTTTCTTCGGAGCGGGCGTAGTAGAGGTTCCTGGAATTGCTGTCAATGGTAAAATAATATTCGCTGCCCTTGCCATTTACCAAAGGGCCTATATTACGGGGTTCCTGCCAACGACCATTAACACGGTACGTTTTATAAATGTCAAAATCACCGTTATTTAATAATTGCCCTCTGGAGCTAAAGTACAATACCTGGTACAGCGGGTGAAAAAACGGGCTAACTTCGCTGTCGCGGGTATTAATAATCGGTCCCATGTTTTGAGCCGGTGCCCATTGACCATTCTTTAGTTTATAGGTAAAATAGATATCTGACATGCCAAAGCCGCCTAACCGATCAGAAGCAAAATATAGGGTGTCTTCGTTTTTTGACAAACTGGGATGAGAGTCCCAGGCTTTGCTGTTTACATTAGGACCCAAATTCCGAATATTACCCCAGGAGCCATCCTTCAATTTTTTAGCCATAAATAAGTCGCAATTGCCATGGCAATCCGGGCATTCGCAACGGGTAAAATATAAGGTTTGTCCGTCTTTGCTCATGCAGGCCGAACCTTCGTTGTACACACTATTGATTGGTTTTGCAAATGGTTTGGCTTCTTCCCAGGAAATGCCATTGTACTCCGAATAAAAGAGATCCTCATTAGCGGTACTATTCATGCCCTTACGGCGTACCCGCTTAGAAGAGAAAATCAGCCGATCATTATTAGGCGAAAGAATGGGCGCATAATCTTCGTATTTGGAATTTACTTCCTGCCCCATATTCAGGTAAATACCTCTTGGCGGATGAAAAGTGTTGATTGATTTTCGATATTCAACCAGTTCGTAATAATGTTTTAGCGGCACATATAAGGTTTTGTTTTTTGCCTCCAGCGAGTCGTAATACAGCTGTATTTTCCGGATGTCCTGCCGGTGGTGTTTTAAAACTAACCGGTAATAAGCTTTGGCTCGGTCTTCGTCGCCTACACGTTCGTACAATTGGGCTAACCGCCAAAGTAAAGGCGTGGTTTTATAAAAATTTTCAACGCCAAAATTTTTGACATATTCTGCTAAAAGGGGTAGTGCTTTTTGCCAGTTATGCCGGCGCTCTAGTTTTTCAATGGCCCGGAGCTTTTTCCGGTCTTCATAAAAAGGAATTTTGTTTACATTCGGGAAATCAATGGCAACTTCCGGTTTAGGGGCAGTTCTGTGGGCGGCGGTGTCTGTTTGTATTCTTTTACTTAAAATTATTTGCGGTTCTTTGGGTGCCTGGGCAAATGAAACAGAAGGCATCCATAGCCAGAAGAGTAAACCAAGTAGCAGATTATTCTTCATTACCGATTTATTGTATTAAATTTATAGTCACCATTCCTAACCCAAATTCAAATTTATCCTTTTTTATCGTATCTCGTTTTATAATCTATTTGATTTTTGAAAGAATAAAGCTAAATTTTTTAAATTTTATATTTTAGTTAACTTTATCCCTTTGACAGTAAATTTATTATTGGCACGGGGCTTGAAATATTATTTGGTTCACCTGAATTAGGCGTGACTTTGATTTATTGCTGCCATTTTGGCACCTATCATATTATATGAATTATACTCTAAACAATTTTCTTCATAATCTTTTGTTAACTGATTTAGCGGGGGAGGATACGGAAGACCTTATTTCAATCATTACCACTGATCCGAATGACGATAATGAGGAAAAAGAAGAGCCTACTACTTTACCCATATTGCCGGTTCGCAATACAGTACTTTTCCCGGGCGTAGTATTGCCGGTAACTGTTACCCGGAAAAAATCCATCCGCCTGGTTAGAAAAGCCTATCGGGGTAATAAAATTATAGGAGTAGTTGCGCAAAAAAATATTACCAGCGATGATCCTGCCGTGGAAGATTTGTATAAGATAGGCACCATGGCCAAAATATTAAAAATGCTGGTATTGCCGGACGGAAATACTACCATTATTATTCAGGGGCAGAGCCGTTTCGAGATAGAAGAGGTTGTGCAGGATATTCCTTTTTTATCGGCTAAAGTAAAATATTGTACGGAGACTTTTCCTAACAAGAAAAGCCGGGAAGTAAAGGCCTTGGTGCAGTCGCTGAAAGATGCGGCGGCCAAAATGCTGAAATTGAATCCTGAAATTCCACAGGAAGCCCAGATTGCTTTAGATAATATAGATAGCCCAAGCTTTTTAACCCATTTCTTGTCTTCCAACATTAATGTGGAAGTACAGCTTAAGCAAAAGCTACTCGAAATTAATGATGGGGTTGAGCGGGGTACTACTTTGCTGGAGCTTATGATGAAGGAAATTCAACTGCTGGAAATTAAGCAGGAAATTCAGACAAAGGTTCATACAGATATTGATCAGCAACAGCGTGATTATTTTCTGCGGCAACAAATTAAAGTGCTCCAGGATGAATTAGGTTTTGACGGGCCCGATCAGGAACTTGAAAAGTTGCGGCAGACCGCAGCTAAAAAGAAATGGCCGGAAGTGGTAGCAAAACATTTTAATAAAGAACTGGATAAACTTTCGCGTATTAATCCGGCAGCGGCCGAATACCCGGTGGCGCTGAATTACGCCGAGTTTATGCTGGAGTTGCCGTGGGGCGAGTACACCAAAGATAACTTTAACCTGAAGCGTACCAAGAAAATATTAGATGCCGACCATTATGGGCTGGAAAAGGTAAAAGAGCGGATTATTGAATATTTAGCAGTATTAAAGCTAAAGAACGATATGAAAGCACCTATCTTGTGTTTATTTGGGCCTCCGGGTGTAGGTAAAACTTCCTTAGGCCGTTCTATTGCTAAATCGTTAGGCCGTAAATATATACGTATGTCCTTAGGTGGGGTCCGCGACGAAGCAGAAATACGGGGGCACCGCAAAACCTATGTAGGAGCCATGCCAGGCCGGATTATTAATAATATTAAAAAAATAGGCTCATCCAACCCTGTTGTGGTGCTGGACGAAATAGATAAAATCAGCTCTGATTTTAGAGGCGATCCTTCATCCGCCTTATTAGAAGTATTGGATCCGGAGCAAAACAGCACCTTTGTCGATAATTATCTGGAAGTAGAATATGATCTGTCTAAGGTGTTATTTATTGCTACGGCAAATGCCCTGGATACCATTCAGCCCGCCCTCCGCGACCGGATGGAGATTATAGATATTACCGGGTACACCATTGAAGAAAAGGTAGAGATTGCGAAGAAGCACCTGGTGCCTAAGCAAAAAGCAGAGCATGGATTGGATGTAAAGGATGTAAATGTATCTACGCCAGCTATTCAGAAAGTAATAGAAGATTACACTCGGGAATCAGGTGTGCGGAATCTGGAGCGTAAATTGGGAGCTTTAGTGCGGAATATTGCCAAATCCAAAGCTCTGGAGGAAGAATATAAAAAGACACTGGAACCGGCTGATGTAGTTAAAATATTAGGCCCGGAAATCTTTGATAAAGAGTTTTACCAGGATAACGAAACCGCAGGTGTGGTTACTGGTTTAGCCTGGACCTCGGTGGGTGGTGATATATTATTCATTGAATCGCTGGTAAGTCGGGGCAAAGGCAAACTAACTTTATCGGGGCAGTTAGGTGATGTTATGAAAGAATCGGCTGTTACCGCAGTTTCTTACTTAAAGGCCCACGCTGAAGATTTACACATCGACTACCGTCTTTTCGATCAGTACGATTTACACATTCACTTCCCGGAAGGAGCCGTGCCTAAAGATGGGCCTTCGGCGGGTATAGCCATATTTACCTCTATAGCCTCAGTGTTTACGCAACGCAAAGTACGTTCGCATTTGGCTATGACGGGTGAAATAACTTTAAGAGGTAAAGTTTTACCGGTTGGAGGTATTAAGGAAAAAATCTTGGCCGCAAAACGGGCAGGTATAAAAGATGTAATTCTTTGTGTTAAAAATAAAAAAGACATTAGTGAAATAGCAGCTGAATATTTAAAAGGTTTAACTATTCATTATGTAGATCGGGTGGAAGAAGTATTGCAAATAGCTTTATTACCGGAAAAAGTTAACAAGCCGTTACAGCTAACAATTCTGGATCAACAACCGGCGCCTGCCAATCCTAATGTAATAAGTTTGTAATAAATTACTGCTGGCGTTAAGTGAAATATGCCAAAATACTGGATATTGTTCTTTTGTTTCCTTCTTGCGTGGCCAGTTATGGCCCAGGTAGGAGGCAAAAGAACATTTCAGGCTTTACACTTACCGCCCAATGCTAAAATAGCCGCTTTAGGTGGCGTAAATATTTCTGCTACTGGTTCTGAGGTAGGTATGTGGCAGGCAAATCCGGGCTTACTTCATCCGGATATGGAGGGCCAGGCTGCTGTTAGTTACACTGATTTTGTTTCAGATATCTCTCAATCTTCTTTTGCTTATGCTGCTCGTTTTAAGAAGGCGGGGTTATGGGCATTGGGCTTAAACTACTTTAGCTACGGGCAGTTTGTGCAACGTGATGCCACCGGGCAGGAAGAGGGAAAGTTTTCTATTAATGATTATGCGCTTAGCCTGGGTCATGCCTCCAGCTTAGGTCCTTTTACCTTAGGAGCTACCGCGAAAATAGCGGTAAGTGGTATAGCAGAATACAAAGCTATCGCCCTTCTCACCGATGTTGGTGGTATATTTAAACATCCGGATCAGGATTTTACCCTTGGGTTAGCTATTAAAAATATAGGTTATCAGGTAAAAGCCTATACAAACAAGAAGGAAGTAGTGCCATTGGATGTACAAGTAGGTTTGACCTACAAGCCGGAACATATGCCCCTCCGGTTTTTTTTTTCAGCCCATCATTTACAGAAGTTTGATATCGTGTACCTGGATACAACAGGGACTGCTGCTTTAAAACAAATAAGAAATAGCTCTCCAACTAAAAAAAGTATAGGAGATAAAATTGCCCGGCATTTTGTAGTGGGTGGGGAGGTCTTACTAACCAAGAACTTTAACGTGCGGGTGGGGTATAATCATTTACGCAGAAAAGAGCTGGTTCTGGAGAATGCCGGCGGAGCAGCCGGATTTTCTTTAGGTACTATGATAAAGGTAAAAGGATTTCAACTGGATTATGCCAGAGGCTTTTATCATTTAGCCGGAAACAGTAACTATTTTACCCTCACCAGTAATTTGCAACGCTTATTTAAAACAAAATCACGCAATACCAGTACTGACAAATCGTAAAGATTATTAGCAACTTGTCAGTTTCATTACCTTTGGCATATTGTATGCTCCTAAAAGACTTTGCCATTTACGCTTTTTAAGATATTATTTCAAAATTGATATTTTCAGCCTGGGCTGAATACATTTTAGAATATGTTAGAACCTACACAATACTTAACTCCGGCTCAGATAGTAGCTGAACTCGATAAATATATCATTGGCCAGCATGATGCAAAACGAAATGTGGCTATTGCGCTTCGTAACCGCTGGCGTCGGATGCATGCCGCACCCGATATGCAAAAGGAAATTGTACCAAATAATATTTTAATGATTGGGGCTACCGGGGTAGGTAAAACCGAAATAGCCCGCCGTTTGGCCAGTATTGCCGATGCGCCTTTTACAAAAGTAGAAGCCTCTAAATTTACCGAAGTAGGATATGTGGGCCGCGATGTAGAAAGCATGGTGCGGGATTTGGTAGAGCAATCCGTGAACATGGTTAAAATGCGGAAGAAGGAAGAGGTAAAAGCCCAGGCCGTGCAGGTAGTAGAAGATATTATTCTGGATGCCTTGATACCGCCTGTTAGTACGGCAGGTTCAAAGCCAGTGGCTGATTATTCTTTAGATGATAACCGTATTCCGGATTCTGATCAGGAGCTGAATGAACGGACCCGGGAAAAGTTTAGGCTTAAAATTAGAAGTGGGGAGCTGGACGACCGAAAGATAGATATAAAAGTGCAGCAAACAGGTTCTCCGGGCGTGGGAGTTATGGGGCCTGGTATTGATGAGGCTTCCATGATGAATATCCAGGAGATGCTGAATGGGTTGATGCCTAAAAAAACCAAGAAACGGAAAGTAACCATTGCTGAGGCTCGCAAAATTTTATTGGAAGAAGAAGCCGTAAAACTCATTGATATGGATGAGGTAAAAGAAGAGGCAATTCAGAAAGCTGAAAATGCGGGGGTAATTTTTATTGATGAAATAGATAAAGTAGCCAGTTCCAGCAATAAAGCCGGCGGGCCGGATGTAAGCCGGGAAGGGGTGCAGCGCGACTTATTGCCTATTGTGGAAGGCAGCACTGTAAGTACTAAATATGGGGTGATTAATACCGACCATATTTTATTTATTGCTGCTGGTGCTTTTCACGTGGCCAAACCTTCTGATTTAATTCCTGAATTACAGGGTCGATTCCCGATTCGGGTTGAATTAAGCAGTTTAACCAAAGAAGATTTTTACCGGATTTTAAAATTTCCGAAAAATGCTTTAACCAAGCAATACGAGGCTCTCTTAAGTGCCGAAGACGTGGAACTTACTTTTGATGATGAGGCCCTGGAAAAACTTGCGGAAATTGCTTTTGAAGTAAATAATGAAGTAGAAAATATTGGAGCACGGCGTTTGCATACAGTAGTAAGCCGCTTATTAAATGATATTTTATTTGATGTTCCGGATAAGATTGGGGCTAATGCTCACATCCAGATTACCAAAGAGTTGGTAGAGGAACGTTTATCGCCAATGGTGAAAAACCGGGATCTAAGTCAATATATTTTATAAAGCTTTTATGCCGATAAAAAAGCCTGAACGAGATTAAACGTTCAGGCTTTTTTGTTCCGTATCAGTATTTAAAAACTGATATTTCGGCTGCGCGTATTAATTATTATAAACAACAACTATGAATTACTATTTTATTACCGGCACCAGCAAAGGTATTGGCAAAGCTTTGGCAGAAGCTGCTTTAGAAGATCAGAACACAATTGTTACCGGTATCTCCCGGAATGTGTCCATTACCCATGAGCGATACCACCATCTGCACCTGGATTTGTCGGATATAACCGCTTTGCGAAACAATATTCATAAGGTGTATCCGGAGTTGCGCGAGCCAGACAAAATTGTGCTCATTAATAATGCCGGGGTAGTAGGCGAAGTTAGTTATATTGGGAGCCAATCCACTGATAATGTAGAGTTTGTTTTTGATGTGAATGTAGTGGCTCCGGCTATGTTTATGGATACGTTTCTGAGTGCGTATCATCATCATAATTGTCCTAAAATTATTATTAATATGAGCTCGGGAGCGGGTAAACGCCCTGTTGATGGATGGGCGGCCTATTGTGCATCTAAAGCGGCTTTGGATATGTTGTCGCTTACCTGCCAGAAAGAACAGGATTTGCAGAAAACCAATGTAAAAGTCTTTGCCTTATCTCCGGGAGTAGTAGATACGGCTATGCAAACACACATCCGGGAAGCTGAAGCGGATCAGTTTAGTGAAATTGAGAAGTTTCAAAAGTTAAAAGAAGAGAACGCGCTAGAGCAGCCTGATAAAGTTGCTGCCAAAATAATGACTTTAGTGAATGAGGCTGATTCCTTTAATGAAGTAGTTTTTAGAATAGACCTGATTAAATAAGAAATGATTTTTTGCTAATAATGCTTTAAATGCTGCTTACCAATTTTTCCAAATTTTGAAGGAGCGCGGATAAGTTAGGCTAAGGCTTATGGCTTAACTATTTAATTTTATAATAATAATTGCCGGTTTAGCTTGTAAAGAAACCTTAAACAATCCTAATCACAATCAAGCGCCTATAGTTAGTTCTGCATTTGGAGTAGAGTTGATGCAACCAATCCTATTTATTTAAAATCTTTAGAAAAAGGATTATAAGAAGCTGGTAATTTCTATTTTATTAGAAACATAACCATATTTATTTTTATTTAACCAATATTTTCCTAACTTAAAACTATATTCAGGGCAAAAGTTTTTTCCAGTTTAAATAAGTGAATGCAATTTAAATTTACCGGGTACTGTATTACATTGCTTTTTTGCCTTTGTTCTTTATCCTTATATTCTCAAAATATAACTACAGTTAAGGTTAGTGGTAACTATAGGAATATTCCGCTTACACAGGTTTTTGAGGAATTGCAGAACAACCATAACCTGCAGGTATATTATAAAAAAGAATGGATTGATACCGTTTTTGTAACAGCCAACTTTCAGCAGGCGGAGTTATCAGCTGTTATGCAAACATTGCTGCGTAAAACCACCCTCACCTATATTCTCTATAATCCGGTTACAGTTGTTATAGTGCCTGCCGACTCTACTGATAAACAACAGGAAAGTCCAGAAAAACCAAATCAAAACAAGCTTGCTTTAGGGGCAAACAAGCGGGTGGTGGTAAAAGGGATAATTAAAGATGCCAGGACTGACGAACCAATAAGCGGCGCCAGCATTTTTTCAGAAGCATCAAAGGCCGGCACCATCTCAGATAAAAATGGTTTCTATGTTATTACCTTACAAGCCGGACAAACCAATTTGGTTGTTACCTACCTGGGTTATGAGAAAGAGAAAAAGGAATTAAACCTGGTACAGAACACTACTCTGGATATAGGTTTGTTTAAAACATCGGCACAATTGGCCGAAGTGCAGGTAACTGCGGGCCGTAAAGCTGATAGCAATGTTTCTGGTGTACAAACCGGGGTGAATAAATTAGAAATGGTTGCATTAAAAAAACTGCCAACTTTTTTAGGCGAAGCCGATGTGATCAATAACATTAAGTTGCTGCCAGGAGTAACATCGGTAGGTGAGGCGGCTACAGGTTTCAATGTTCGTGGAGGTAATATTGACCAAAACCTGATTTTATTGGATGATGCGCCCATTTATAACTCTTCTCATTTATTCGGGTTCTTTTCTGTTTTCAATCCCAATGCCATTAAAGATGCGACCCTTTATAGGGGTGGAATTCCGGCCCAGTTTGGGAGCCGGGTTTCGTCGGTTCTGGATGTAACTCAAAAAGAAGGTAATCTGCAAAAGATTTCGGGTAATGGTGGTATTGGCTTAATCACGGGCCGGTTATCGGTAGAAGGACCAATTGTAAAAGAAAAAACTTCTTTTATTGTAGCGGGCAGGAGCTCCTATTCCAACTGGTTAATGCACCGCCTCCCCAATGCCAGTTTGCGGGAAAGTCAGGCTTCCTTTTACGATTTATCGGGTAAAATTTCTCATGCTATAAATGCTCAGAACAAAATAACTTTATCAGCTTACCAGAGCTCCGACAATTTTGGGTTTGCGGTAGATACGCTTTATAAATGGACCAGTAGAACGGCAAGTTTAAAATATACCCATTTTTTCACCAATAATTTTTTAGTAGATGTTGGGGTTAATTACAGCAATTACAAGTTTAGTTTACTGAATAAGGAAGAGAATAGTGCCTTAGATTATTCTAATGGAATTGCTTCTAAAAATGTAAAAGCAAATTTTATTTATTCTTTCCCCCGGCAAGAATTTAATTTTGGTGCTTCTATTATTAACTATGGGTTTCAACCTGGGCAAGTAGAGCCAATCTCTGAATTTTCGCAAATTACCTCTACCCAAATCCAACGCGAACAGTCCCTGGAGTCGAGCATCTATTTTAACCACGAATATGAATTTACTCCCCGCCTGACGGTAATCTATGGTTTGCGGTACTCTATGTTTAACAATTATGGTAATACTGCTGTTTTTGTGTACGAACCAGGAGTTCCTAAAAAACTAAGAACCATTACCGACACCCTTAGTTACACCGGCTTAAATGTAATAAAAACCTACCATGGACCCGAACCCCGTATCTCAATTAAATATAGTTTATCCGATCTAAGTTCAGTTAAGTTTGGGTTTAACCGGATGCGGCAATACATTCATTTAATTTCCAATACCGCAGCGGCTTCGCCAATTGATATTTGGAAAACCAGTAACACTTATATTAAACCCCAAATAGGTGATCAGGTAAGTTTAGGATATTTCCGCAACTTCTCCCAAAATAAGTACGAAGCCTCCATTGAAGGGTA
The DNA here is from genome assembly GCF_000473365.1 of Adhaeribacter aquaticus DSM 16391. GTDB lineage: Bacteria > Bacteroidota > Bacteroidia > Cytophagales > Hymenobacteraceae > Adhaeribacter > Adhaeribacter aquaticus. The sequence goes on along the minus strand of NZ_KI421517.1, from coordinate 2,413,367 downwards.
TTACAAGCAAATTAGTAATATTCTGGATTATAAAAATGGAGCTACGTTATTTTTGAATGAGGCCATTGAAGCTGATTTGCTGCCAGGAATAGGTAAAGCCTACGGGGTAGAAATGATCTTAAATAAGAATGCCGGCCGGTTAACAGGTCTGGTTAGTTATGCCTATTCCCGGACATTACTAAAAATAAACGGACCCACCGAAGAAGAGAAAATAAACCGGGGCGAATGGTATCGGGCCAATTACGACAAACCGCATGTTTTTAATATGGTAAGCAGTTATAAGGTAAAAAAAAGAGTTACTTTCTCCACCAATTTTACCTATAGTACCGGGCGGCCGGTGTCAATTCCGTTATCGTATTACATTGTGGGACCGTTTAAAGTGCCTAATTTCGGTGACCGGAATAATTACCGTTTACCAGCCTATCACCGGTTAGACTTAGCCGTTTCGGTTTTAACCAATCATAAAAAAGATAAAAAGTGGGAAGGAAGCTGGAATGTGTCGGTATATAATGTGTATGGCCGTAAAAATCCGTATTCAGTATTTTTCAAGCACATACCGGGTGCGCCCCCGCAAACTTATCAATTGGCCGTGGTAGGCGTTCCGCTACCTTCTGTTAGCTACGAGTTCAAATTTTAAAATTCATTCTGTCATGAAAAAACTATACAGCAGAATAAACCTTTTGTTTTTGTTTTTAATAGCAGGATGTATAGAGCCTTTGGAGGTAAAGATTGATCAAAAAGATGAAAGATTAGTGGTAGATGGCACCATTAATGATGAGCCAGGGCCTTACACCATTACCTTAACCAAAACGCAACAGGTTCCTTATACACCTCAAAAAATTCCGACGGAAGATAAAGCCCAGGTTTCGGTTACTGATGATTTAGGAAGAGTTTATAACCTGCAGCAAACCGGGCCGGGTACTTACCAGACGCCAACTGGGTTCAGAGGGCAAGTTGGCCGTACCTATACCCTAAATATTATTACTGCTACCGGAGAAAGATTTGCATCAGAACCGGAAACTTTACAAGCGGTACCCGAGATAGAAAATATTAGCTACGAAGTAGAAAAACGTATTGCCCTGGACAAAAATAAACAACCGCAGGAAGTATTTTGGCTCAATGCCTACATTAATACCAAAGATCGGGCTGCAGAGAAAAATTATTATAAATGGGAATACGAAGTGGTATACCAGGTAGAAACTCAACCTTGGGATTATTGTGAACCGGCACCATTACAGATTTCCTGTACTCCGCGGCCTAAAAGATGTTGCCAGACGTGCTGGGTTACGATGTTAAACGATGTTATCAGTATTCAGAACGACCGACTGGTAGATGGTAAAGAACTAAAAAAACAGCTGGTAACTAAAATCCCTATTAATAGTCAAACATTTGGCACACGTGTTTATTTAGAGATAAAGCAATATTCGGTTTCCGAAAAGGCCTACGACTTTCTGAACATTCTTAAAACCCAGTTAAATAGTGTGAGTAGCATTCAAAGCCCGCCACCAGCAGCAGTGGAAGGTAATATGACCAACCTTTCAGCTGGATCAGCCAAACCGTTAGGCTTCTTTAGTGCTTCTGCAGTTAAACGAAAAAGTATTTTTATCGATCCCCAGACGTTGGGTCTTCATCTTAGATACTTTGAGTATCCCGATGATTGCCGGGAATTAGCTGGTAGTTCCAGCACAAAACCTTCGTATTGGTAAATTATTTGAGCAGGCAGGATAGAGTATTTTATATTAAGTTAAAGCATTTTAGATGATCTTTTTCCGTTCCTATTTTATTTATATCAGTACGTTGTGCCTGGTGCTAGTCACAATGGCTTTCAAAGCCCTACAAACAACTACTGACGATCCTGTTTTAACAGGGATCATAAGTAAAATAGAAAGCTTTACGAAAGAAAATCAGCAGGAGCAAATATTTATTCAAACAGATAAAACTTACTATTCCGCCGGTGATACCATCTGGTTTAAAGGTTATGTGAGAGCAGCTGATTCCAATGGCCCTACCCAATTAAGCTCTATTTTACACCTTAGCCTGTTGCAGGAAAATAAGCAGGAAATACAGAAACTGCGCTTAGAAATTACTAATGGATTAACATCGGGATTTATTGCATTGCCTGAAAATGCTCAAGCCGGAAATTACACTTTAGTAGCATTCACGCGTTGGATGCGAAATTATCCGGCCAGCTACAGTTTCATAAAACCAATACCCATTTATAATTTTGCTTCGGATAACCCTGGTAAGGTTGCAGCCTCAAAACCTATTAACCAACTATATTTTTTCCCGGAAGGTGGCAATTTGGTAAACGGCCTGGAAAGTAAAATTGTCTTAAAAGCAGTAGATTCATTGGGTAACCTAATGGCAATAACCGGGACACTTCAGGATAACGCGGGCAACACTATTTTAAATTTTAATAGCACGGAAAATGGCTTTGGTAGTTTTTTATTTAAGCCGGAGGCTGGTAAATCGTACACGGCCACAAGTAAATCAAAAAATATATTGCCTGTAGTCTTGCCTCCAGCTTTAGCGTCTGGTTATGTACTTACAGCAAATAATAGCAATAGTACTACGTGTATAGTACAGGTCCAGAAAAGTGGTGGTTCCTTACCCGATAAAGTTTTCCTGGTAGCCAGGTCCCAGAATAAAGTGGTTTTTGCCGATGCCCAATCTTTTAGTGGTGATGCCACTACTATAACCTGGCAGGTATCCAAAAGCAACTTGCCGGAGGGAGTAGTACAATTAACGCTTTTTGCGCAGGATGGAAAGCCTTATGCTGAACGTTTGATATATGTTCATAAGCAATCTCCCTTAGCAGTTGTTGTAAAGCCATCTAAAAATAGTTACAATCCCGGTGAAAAGGTAGACCTGGAGGTAGAAGTGAAAGATAGTAATGGAATGGGTGTTCCAGCCAATATTTCTGTCTCAGTTACCGATGTGTATGCAGCCCTGGCTCCCGAAGAAACTTATTTGTCTTACTTACAGCTGAGTTGGCAGGTAACTGATCCTATCCAGAACCCAATGCAGTTTTTTAAGAATATCTCCCCAGAAACAAAACATGCCCTTGATCTTTTACTTCTGACCGAGGGCTGGCGGCGGTTTTCATGGCCCGAAATATTAAGAGGAGTAAGTACTCCCAAACAATATTTACCCGAAAAAGATTTTATATTTAAAGCCCGGGCTACCACCGCCGAAGGCAAACCAGTTGCCGCAACTCTTCTAAACATTTTATTAATGGGTACTGGTAATACGTATGCTGCATTTACTGATCCCAACGGTGATTTTAGTGTTATCTTACCAGATTATGAAACCACAGGCGACGCCATTCTAAGATTTTATAAAGGCGAAGAGGCCTTGCAAGGAATTAAAGTTACTCCAGCCTTGGAATCGGTGGTGAATTGGTTGCCTAAAGCTGCATCAAGTCCATTATTGGTAAACCATGCTGTTTATCAGCAAAATGCCTACAACCTGTACCGCATTCAAAATGCCTACGGTTTATTGGGGGTAGGTAAAACAAATAGTAATCTTAAAAACCAAAATGCCTTATATAAATTAGGCAGATCCGGTAACAGGAGCTATAATATGGCCAAGTACGAGCAGTTTAACAACATGGAAGAATTGTTTACGGAGGTCATTGCATCTGTAACGCTGAAAAAGACAAAATCAGGGCTTGAAAGTAGGTTATACTCGGGTCAGGCAACAAAGTATTTTGCTAATTCCCCGCTATACCTGATAGATGGTAAACCTACTTTTGATAATCAGGTGGTTTTAAGTTTGCCCATTGAACAAATAGCAAGGGTGGAAGTTTTCAATGATGCCGAGCCTCTCCGGAAATTTGGATTAATGGGCCGAGATGGAGTAATTGCTATTTATACCAAATCTAATAAACTGGATTTACAAAATTTATCGGATACAGTAGTGCCCTTTGAAGGACTTTTTACAAACCGGCAATTTTCTCAACCAGCCTTTAAAATACCCAAAGCAAAAGAAGTTCCTGCTTTTAGACCGATGCTTTATTGGCAGGCAGATTTAAAAACAGATGGGAATGGAAAAGTGAAGGTTAACTTTAAAAATGTTGCAGATATTACCCGGTATAAAATTACAGTAGAAGCTATTACGCAAGATGGTTTGCCGGGAGTGGGAGAAGGTCAGTATGAAGTGGTAAAATTGAATAAATAGCCGCATTATCAGGTATAAAACTAAAATGGTACTTGTAGCTTAATTGTAAAGGAGGTAAACTTATCAGAATTAATTTGGTCCGTTAGTTATCAGAACCTGCCGGTATTTTTCAATTGTCCTGAATATGGCAGGTGTTGGTATTGGAATGAATTTGCTGTAAGAAGTGTATCAGGCAATGATTCTATTTTGAGTAATGTTGGGTACACCTTACTCATCTTCTGGTAAGAAAATAGAATAGGGTATTATAAAATCTAATTTTTTTACCTGTTCTAGCCGTTTGATTAGAAAAACAATTCTTTTTTAAGGTGGTAAAATCCTGCATTACCCATATAAAACTTTGTTGGTTTTACCTTTAACAGATAGTTATAAGATATAAAACAAGAAAGGCTGCCATATGGCAGCCTTTCTTGTTTTATATCCTGTAGGAATTTATAATTAACGTTTATCCCAGAAAATTTTAGTTGTAGCATCGTCACCACCAATAGCAGTTCCTGCCGCATTTACGTTTTGAGTGTTAAGCGTACGCTCAGTTGGCGGGAATGGATAACGTACTGGTACCACGTTGTAAGCTGGTTTGTATTGTGCATCAGGAGCCTTCAGTTGAGGATAATCCAATCTGCGGAATTCTGTCCACGCATGGAATGCCCGCTCATAAAGCGCGATCCATTTCTGAGTACCTAAAGCCTGACGCTGAGCCTCTGTTAGGGCAGCATTAGGAGTAGCAAGAGTTGCCATTTGAGTCACCACTTGTGGTTGAGCCAAATAAGCTGTGATCTGAGCTGCTGGAACATTCCAGAATGTCATGGAAGCTGTAATAGCTTTTCTGAAATGTTCTGGACCTGAAGTAGCAACCCAACCACGTGCAGCAGCTTCCGCTAAGTAAAACTCTACCTCATCGTAACCCAGCACTACAGCCGGCGCATCAGGAGCAGTAATTGTAGTACTTACTTTAGAGAAGTTAGCATAAGTGTTATTATTACCATAGATACCTCCCACATAAGCACCATTGTGCAAAGTGAAGTAAGAAGAACGACGTGGGTCATTCAGGTCATTCATAACGTTTACCAATGTAGCAGAAGGTACAAAGTCATTACGACCGCTCTGTACTAAGTTAGTCCATACAGGGTTTACGTTTGGAGTAGTTGCTGTATATTTAAATACAGCTTGGTCAGCATTTGACGTGAACACATTTGGAGCAGCTTCGGTAACAGCCTTTTGAGCTCTTCCTGGATTTGCATCCGCCATGGTCATACCTAACATTAACTTTAAAGAGTTAGCATATTTAATCCAACGTCCTACATTTCCACCATAAATCAGGTCAGAAGCACCAAAGCTTGCCGCGCTGGAGTTCTTATTCAAAGTAGCAATAGCAGCATCTAATCTGGTTAACAAGTCTTCGTAGATAGCGGCATCATCGTCATACTTAGGATAAATAACTTCCCGGTCTAAAGCCTCTTTGTAAGGAATATCACCGAATGTATTTACCAATACAGACCATGAATAAATCTCCATCACTTCAGTAATGGCCAATTGGTTTTCCTTAACAGCAGCAGTAAGAGACTGGTCAGCAGTTATGATTTTGGAAGTTTCTCTGAAGTCCATCAGCACGTCACGATACATCGCGAACCAGAAGTTCTGCGGAATGTTCCGGGCAACCAGGTCATACCGGCTTTCTTCCGGGTAAGTAGTGTTGGCCCAGTGCTGGGTTAGCAACCTGAATATACCAGAGTTTACGTTAGGGGTAACTATATTGTCTACCAGGTTACGCTGCGCGTTAGCAAAAAGCATTGGGGCTGGAACCGCGGTAGGGTTCTTCGGATCTACCAGATCCTCATCCCAATCTTTTGTACACCCTACAAAGGTTAAGGCGAGCATCAAGAATGCAAATATTTTTTTCATTTTATTCATTATTAAAATCTTAATCTTACGTTAAAGCCTACATTTCTCATAGTAGGATATGCTCCACTTTGGTAACCTAAAGACATAGTACCAGCACTCATACCTTCTTCTGGATCAGAGTATGGTGTGTTCTTGTGGAAGATATACAGGTTTCTACCATAGATTGACAGGTCAACACCTTGAAATACTTTCATTCTAGATACCAAAGACTGTGGCAGGGAGTAGCCTAAAGTTGCTTCTCTTAGTTTTACATAGCTGGCATCGTAAACGAACATTTCTGGAGGATTGGTATAGCCCATGGCAGAGTATACTTCTACACGTGTTGTATTAGGAGTTCCGTTTGCAAGCACACCTGGTACAATTGTACCACCACTGTTAGAAGCGTAGGTTCCGTCGGCATTTCTAACAATTGGGTCACGTACTGGGTTCCCAAGATCGTTATTAAATACAGTGTTATCCGGAATACCTGTGTACTGGCCATAAGCTTGGTCAAGAGAGAATACGCTGCCACCTTTTTTCATATCAATCAGGAAGCCTAATGATACGCCTTTGTACTTAAATGTGTTAGACACACCACCGATCCAGTCAGGGTTGATATCACCAATGTTGGTGTTAGCATCTCTGTTAGATACATATAAACCGTTAGCTCCTACTAAACGTTGACCGTTCTCATGTTTAGCAAAACCTGCACCTTTGATAACACCAAATGGTTCACCTACAGCTGCGTTCAAAGAAACACCACCCTGGAAGGCAGCAATCTGATAGTTTTGGATTGGGCCAAGGTCAAGAACTTTACTTCTGTTTCTGGTCCAGTTAGCATTAATTGTCCAAGAGAAAGCATCTGTTTTAATTGGAGAACCGAATGCACTCACTTCAAAGCCCTTGTTCACTACCTTACCAGCGTTAATCCACATGGCATTAAAACCAGTAGCTCTTGAGATTGGCACGTTCAGGATCTGATCTACAGAGTTTGCATTGTAATAAGTTACGTCAAAACCAGCGCGAGCATCTAAGAAAGACATTTCTACACCAACTTCATAGCTCTTGGTGCGCTCAGGCTTCAGATTAGGATTTCTGCGGGTACCATTTACCGAAGCAATAGATGTAGAACCAAAAGGAGCTAGCAGGTCATAAGTATTGTACACACTAAGTGGACGCGCCATGTTACCTACTTCAGCGTAGTTAGCTCTGATTTTACCATAAGAAAACAGGTAGTTTTTTGGCATTAGCTCACTGAAAACAAAGCTACCTGAAATGGATGGGTAGTAGTAAGTTCTGTTAGCTGCAGGTAGTGATGAAGACTGGTCAATACGAGAAGCTACGTCTAAGAAAGCAAGGTTTCTGAAGCCAAGCGTTGCACTGGCAAAGTAACCATTCACACGCAGACGAGTATCTTCCTCAACTGGAGGGCTTAATGGGTTGCGAGAGTTAGACAAAGAGTAAAGACGAGGTACTACTAAACCACCGTTTGTAGTAGAACGAATCATGGATGTTCTTGTATCGCGGATGTTAGTACCTATTGTGGCTTTGAAGTTAAAGTCTTCAGAGAAGTCTCTGTCTACATTTGCCATCAAGTCGTAGTTAGTTTCGCTGTAACGACCGTTGTGTCTGGTGTAGCTAGGCACACCAATAGAGCCTACTGCAAAGCGCTCTTCACGGATTTCGTCATATGTATCCAGGGAAGCACGTCCCATGATATTTAACCAATCTGTTAATTTGTAGTCTAATCTAAGGTAACCTAACGCACGACGTCTGTTGTCAGTGTTATAGCTCTCGTGACGAACAAAGTAAGGGTTGTCGAAGAACATTGGGCGAAGATCGTTGAAAGCTCTTGGGTTCCAGGTTACGTTTTCACGGTTAGCTAAGTAAGCTCTTTCTTGGTCTTTCACGTCTACGTCAGTACCCCACCACTGTCTGAATCCTTGGTTAGGGTTCAAGCCGCTGTAACCTGTACCATAACGGCCAAGTCCATCTGTTTCAGTGTAGTTCAAAGAAGTAGTGGCAGTTAACTTTTCAACAAGCTTATAAGAGGCTGCAAAGTTTACAAAGTTCTTAGTTACGTTAGAGTTTGGCAGCATACCATTGTTGCTGTTGCGGCCATAGTTTACTTTAAAGTAGCCTTTATCGCTGGCTCCATCAATAGCAAGGCTATGCGATGTACCAGAAGTATTTGTGAAGAAGGAAGTTGGATCATTCTTACCTGCTACCCATGGGGTAGGTTTACCAAAGTTCGGAGAGTTTCTGTCGAATGAATCCCAGTTGTACACCATCAGGTTCGGGTCAAAACGCGGACCGGCAGAACCGTCTTCGTTCAGAACAACAACTCGATCAGGAGTCCCGTCTCCATTAACATCATTGTCATAGAAACCAGGATATGTTTTACTATATTCAGCAAATGGGTAACCTCTACCATACTCCTTCTGGAAGCGGGTATAAGTACTCTTATCCAGGTAGCCCCAGTTAGCACCAGTATTAACAGTTACACCAATACCTTGTCTTTTAGATCCTTTTTTAGTAGTAATCATTACAACGCCGTTAGCGGCACGAGAGCCATAAAGCGCTGTTGCAGCGGCACCTTTCAGAACGGTCATTGACTCGATATCATCCGGGTTGATGTCGGCAGCAGCATTACCGTAGTCATATCCACCACGTCCTGTTGCTTGGTTGGTAGTGTTGTTGGTAGAGTTATCAATTGGAACACCATCAATTACGAATAATGCCTGGTTGTTACCACCAATAGACTTATTACCACGAATAACCACATTGGTAGAACCACCCAGGTTGTTGTTCTGCTGAACCTGCACACCAGCTACTCTACCAGAAAGTGCGTTGGTGAAGTTCTGCTGACGCGTCTGAGCTACTTCCTCACCGCCTACTGACTGAGCAGCGTAAGGAAGTTCGTTCTTGGTTCTTTCGATACCAAGAGCTGTTACTACTACTTCGCCTAATCTCCGGGCATCGGCTGCCAGGGCAATATTAATAGTGCTGGCATTGCCAATTGCTCTTTCGGTAGTAGTATAACCTATAAAGCTAAATACCAATGTTGTACCTCCTTGCGGCACATTAATTGAGTAAGCACCATTAACATCAGTAGCAGTACCTGACTGGGTACCTTTTACCAACACGGTAACACCGGGAAGACCTTCATTGTTACCGGCATCGGTAACTCTTCCGGTAATTGTCCTACTTTGTGCCATAACCTCCTGTAAGAGAGCAGACAAAAAGAGAAGACTCAGGAATAAAAATTTTCTCATGTTTGTTTTTGTTAAGTTAAAAATTTTCGTTTTAACAATTTTAAATATTATGCAGGAGAAAAAAAAATTTTTTTTAATAAAAATCCTGTCTTTTTACAAAAGTTTAGGATTATTAAATTATTAAATAATTAAAGTTTATGGGGAAAAATCGCAGATTTGCTAGAAAAAGAAATTTATGGTTTCATATTTTTTAATAAATACAAAATATGAAACCATAAATTTGGTAAAATCGTAAAATGGCAAGATTTTAAAAATTTATAAAATTTAAAATCTATACATTATAGCACTATTTAGCTTTGCATTAGGAAGGCTTTAATATAATCATCTATATCTCCATCTAAAACGTTCTGTACATCAGAACGTTCTAATCCTGTTCTCAGGTCTTTTACCAACTTGTACGGGTGCAGAACATAATTCCGTATTTGAGAGCCGAAATCTATACGTTTTTTAGTGCTTTCTAGTTTGTCCCGCTCTTCATTTCTTTTATCTATCTCTATCTGGTAGAGCCTGGACCGTAACATGTTAACAGCGTGCTCCTTATTCATTAATTGCGAACGCTCTATCTGGCATTCTATCACAATGCCGGAAGGTTTGTGTTTTAACCGAACCGCTGTTTCTACTTTATTTACGTTTTGCCCTCCGGCACCACCCGAACGGAAGGTATCCCATTCAATATCTGCCATATTGATCTCTATATTAATTGTGTCGTCTACTAACGGATAAGCAAATACGGAGGCAAATGAGGTGTGCCGGCGTCCGCCTGAGTCGAAAGGCGAAATACGAACCAGCCGGTGTACGCCGATTTCCGATTTCAAATAGCCGTAGGCAAAATCGCCGGTAATTTCTAAAGTGGCAGATTTAATGCCGGCGCCATCGCCAGCCTGATAACTAAGTTGCCGAACCTGGTAATTTTGTTTTTCGGCCCACATGATGTACATGCGCATGAGCATTTCTGCCCAATCCTGACTTTCGGTACCGCCAGCTCCGGGATTTATTTCCAATACGGCGCTTAGCTGATCTTCTTCGTTGCTGAGCATTCGTTTAAATTCGAGTTGCTCAATAGCTTTTTCTGCTTTACCGAACTCTGCCTGGATATCGGCTTCTGAAACGTCACCTTCTTTATAGAAATCAAAAAGTACTTCAAATTCTGAGACCGCATTTTCCAGTTCTTCAAACTGGTCAGTCCAGACTTTAACAGATTTAATTTCTTTAAGCAGGATTTCGGCTTTTTTAGAATCGTCCCAAAAGCCAGGGGAGGTGGTTACTTCTTCTTTTTGGGTTACTTCTTCTTTCTTGGCATCGTAGTCAAAGATACCTCCTCAAAGCCTCAGTGCGGGCCTTTAAATCTCTTAATTGTTCTGCTGTCATGGTATATATAAATTGTAGATGAATAATGTAGTCTTATTCCGATCTTACCCGGAAAGGTTCGAATTTAAATTAAAATAAAAAGTTGTAAATAATAAGGTCGGCTCTTTAGTTGCCTAAACCTTACTACTTACAACTTTTTTAAGGGAGTATAAGCAGCTATATTTTTACAATCCAGCCATGCGTATCTGCCACGGCGCCGGAACGAATAGCATCTAAATCTTTGGCAAGTTGTGGCGAATACTGGCGCGATTCAATAGAAGGTAGCTGAAAATCAGTGCCCCGGAAACCAATGGTAACAATGTGCGAAATAAACGCAGCCGTACCACAACCAAAAGCTTCCTGCAAAGTACCGTTTTGAGCGGCTTCCATCACCTCGGCCACCGATACTTTACGCTCTTCTACCTTTATGCCCCGATCTTTAGCTAACTGAATAATGGTATCGCGGGTAACGCCAGACAGAATAGAAGTACTTAAAGCTGGCGTAATCAGGGTGTCGTTAATTACAAACATTAAGTTCATCGTGCCAGACTCCTCGAAATACTCATGCGTTTTACCATCAGTCCATAATAATTGGTGGTAACCTTCTTCCAGGGCTTTTTTAGCCGGATACAAAGAGCCTGCATAATTACCGGCTGCTTTGGCAAAGCCAAAACCACCTTCTACGGAGCGGGCAAAAGTTTCTTCTACTTTAACCCGAAGCGGAGTAGAGTAATATGCGTTTACCGGACAGGTAATAATGGCAAATCTATAACTATCGGCTGGCTTAACACCCAGATAAGCGCCAGTGGCAAACATGTATGGCCGGATATACAAAGAGCTACCTGATGTGGTTGGAATCCAAGCGGCATCCAGGCGTAACAATTCCTTCAGTCCTTCCAGAAAAGTTTCTTCCGGATAAGCAGGCATACACAAGCGGTCTGCTGATAAGTTCATGCGGCGCAAGTTAGCTTGCGGACGGAAAACTGAAATTTCGCCGCTTTCGTTTTTGTAGGCTTTTAAACCTTCAAAAATTGCCTGGCCATAATGTAAAGCCGGGTTTGCCGGACTCAAAGAAAAATCTCCGAAAGGAATAATGCTGGGAGCTTGCCACTCTCCGTTTACATAATCGGCAACAAGCATATGATCAGAGAAAGTCTGACCAAATTCCAAGGAAGCAAAATCTACTTCTGGCAAGCGTGACTTTGCTGTTTTTTGTATCTGAATTTGCTGGGTATCCACCATGGCAATTAAATATTATTTCTTTTATTTCTTTGATTAACGAAAAGTAACCCGTGTAGTAGGAAAATTATTATTCAGGTTTACGTTAATCAGGGCGCAAAAGTAAGAAAAACGATATCGTATTACCTAATTTTACTTCTAAATTCTGTTTCAGCTACATACGGGGCTGCCAGGGTGTTTCTTCCGCGTTAAGTTCTGATGCCATTATGCGGCTTAATACAAACAAGTAATCAGATAATCGGTTTAGGTATTTTATTACTAAATCCGGCACAAAAGATTCTTCCTGTAAAGCTATTACCAGGCGTTCGGTACGGCGGCAAACACAGCGGGCAACGTGACAGAAGGAAACTGATTGGTGACCGCCTGGTAAAACAAATACTTTAAGGGGTGGTAGTTCCTGATCCATGTCATCCATTGCTTTTTCCAACAACGTTACATCGGTTTCAAGTAAGTCAGGTATTTTCATCTTTGATTTTTCCGGATCAGAAGCCAGGGTAGCACCAATGGTAAAAAGACGGTCCTGAATTTCTTTTAATATACGTTTACGTTTAGCGTTTACCGGTTGATCGGCTACTAACCCAATGTAAGAATTCAGCTCGTCTACGGTGCCGTAAGATTCAATGCGGAGGTGCGATTTTTTAACCCGCGTGCCACCAATTAAAGAAGTTAGTCCGGTATCACCGGTTTTGGTATATATTTTCATAGCAGTATAAACGTAGATACAACAGCGGCAAATACAGCAGTTAAATGATTGCCCGGTGCGTGGTAACTTCGGTGTTCACAATATCAGATTCTATTAACCCATCCCGGAGCCGAACAATCCGGTGGGCGTATTTCGCAATATCTTCTTCGTGGGTAACCATAATAATAGTATTGCCTTCGGTATACAGGTTCTCAAACAAATCCATTATTTCGTGAGAAGTCTTGGTATCCAGGTTTCCGGTTGGTTCATCCGCCAGAATTATGCTGGGGTTGTTCACCAAAGCCCGGGCAATAGCCACCCGCTGACGCTGTCCTCCGGATAATTCATTGGGCTTGTGTTTTGCCCGGTCTCCTAACCCCACACTTTCCAGAACCTGCATGGCTTTTTCTTCCCGTACTGATTTTTTGTAACCGGCATAAACCAAAGGCAGCGCTACATTCTCCAGGGCCGAAGAACGGGGTAGGAGGTTAAAGGTCTGAAAAACAAAACCTATTTCTTTATTCCGGATTTCGGCCAGTTCATTATCCGTCAGGTTGCTAACGTCTTTGTTATTGAGAATGTATTGGCCACCGCTGGGCGTATCTAAACACCCAATAATATTCATGAGGGTGGATTTGCCCGAACCTGAAGGGCCCATAAAGGCTACATATTCTCCTTTTGCTACCGAGATAGAAACACTTTTAAGGGCATGAATGGTCTCAGTACCCATGTGGTATAACCGCGACAAGTCAATGGTTTGAATAATGGAATTGCTCATGATTACGATTACCTGTAAAAACGAAGCTTAAGGTATAAAATCTTTTATACTTCCTGGCGCCCATTCTATACATTGGCAAAATTTAACATTTGTTTAAAAAGTCTACCGCCAGTTTTGCAAAGCAGCCTGGCGTTGCGCCAGTTTTTGCTCGTATTGCTTTCGAAAGTTTGCAAATGCTTCTGCCGGAAGCAATTTAGCTAATTCTTCTAAGGCACTCTCGGCAAACCCCGAATAACCAATTTCTATACTTTTTAATATGTAAGCTTGGTAAACCCGGGCGGAATACGGATTATAGGTAATACTATTTAATAAAATATCATAAGCCCGATTATTATCTTTTTGTGCCGAATAAAAATTGGCAGCAGCCAGAACGGTAGGCTCGTGGTAAGGCAAAACCTGTACGGCCACATTATATCTTTTTTTCGCCTCCTGAATTTTATTTTGTTTCTCGGCCAGTACCGCGTTATAATAGTGCTTTACCTTCTGATCGTGGCCTGCCAGGTACATACGCGGCAAGGCTGTTTCTAATTGCGGTAAGTTATTTGTTTTTAATAATATCTGAGCTTGTAATTGGTTTACCTCTGACAGCAAAGCATCTTGCTCATTTAGCTGCGGCAATAAGCCCTGGAGTACCTGGGTAGCAGCATCGTAATTAGCACTTAAAACCAAAAATCTAGTTAGTTCTTTTTGCGCTATTTTTTTCAAGTCAGGATTACGAACCGTACTGGCAACGGCCATATATTCCTGTGGCGAAATAGCAGCAGTATCCTGGTTTAGCTGTAAATATTGTACTTTAACTGAATCGTTGGGCTGTGCCAGTATTTGATTGGTGTGAGCCTGAATCAAGTATTTAACCCGGTTTGCTAATCTGGCTATTCCGGGACTTTCAGAAGCGGTTAACTGATCAGCCAGGAGCAAGGCATCTACTTGTTTATTGTGTTGTAAAGCTAAGGCATATAGTAAATGTACACCGGCATCCGGCCAGTCTTTTGCCTGGGCTTTGGCAAAGTGCTCGGCAGCGGCAGCATATAGCTTTTTTTCCATTAGCTGTAAACCAATAAGGTCTAATAAGTAGGCACTGTATTCTTCATTGGTACCGGCCAGGTTTTCCAGCGTAGTACGGGCTGCCAGCGTATAGCCCCGCCGGGCCTGGACGTGTGCCTTCAGCACTGCTAAATCAAAATGGTAGGGATAATTGTTTGCCTCCTTCAGGTATTGATTTATTTTACCTAAGGTTGCCTGGTCGGAACCAGATTGGCCCAGCATAGCGGCATGGTAAAAGCCGGCAAAGTTTTCAGGAGTTAATTTATGACCTTCGGGTAAGATAAATGTGTTATTTACAAACTTTTTCCCCGTGAAACATTGCAACAACAGCAAATTGCTTTGTAAAGGTAAATAGGAATTTTTCTCCTGATTTTGGGCCAGTTGCAAGGCCTGTTGGCCCAAACCGGAAGTGAGGTAAAAGGCTAGCCGGTTGCTCTGAGCAATTTCTTTTTGCGGCAGGTAGTTCTGAGCTTTCTGGAAAAAATATTCAGCAGAATCAATAATAGCCGTAGTGGCATACAATAAAGCCTGGTTATTTAATAAGTGACCGCTTTTTGGAAATTGGGTAAGGCTGTTTTTTAGCACCGATCGTTGGTTAAAAAAGTACTGGCGATCGGTGTATTTATTAGCTAAATGGGCATAAACCTTAGCTGATGGATAAAACACCAAAGCATCGTTCAGCATATTAATTTCTGCCTGCCGGTAATTTTTATCGTGGTAAATGCCCGCTAAAGCAAAAGCTGATTTTACATTATTATTATCATACACACTGCCTTCGTTGTAAAACCGTTCTGCCAGTAACGTGTCGTGGGTAGCTTTATAATAATCGCCCAGGTAATTATAGTAACCAGCCATCGCTTTGCGGGGCAGGCTATAGTTGGTGCGTAATAATAAGGCTAGCAGTAATACGCCACCCATAACATAAACCATATAAAAAGGAATGGTTTTAGGATCGTACACCACCCGGTATACCCGTAGCTTTTGCGAAAGCAAAGGGCCAAAGTTTATAAAAATGTAGGCAAAGAATATGGCCCCAAAAGCAAGGTGGGTATAAACAATTGTATCAGATGCCGCCCGAATTAAGGGGTCGTTGGCAGTGGCAAAAGCATAACCAATGGTAGTAAAGGTAAGAATGGCAAAAACCAGGTACAGAAAAACAGCACCCCCTTCGTAAGAAAAAAACTTGTTGTAGTGTTGCTGCCGCTGCCTCAGTCCCCACAGCCCGATCAGTGAGGATACTATTAAAATCAGGAAAACATTAATTAGTTGTAAGTCAAAGGAAAATATTCGGGTGTTTTGCAAATAAGTAAGCAGTAAACTGATTAAATATAAGCTGCTGATCAGCATAAATTGCCATAGCCCAAATCGTTTTTCGGGTTGTTTGGCCTGGGTATTAAACCAAAGTAAGCCATGAATATTTTCAAAAGATACCCAGAAAATAAAGAAAACGGCTGCTAAAATACAGCCTTCTGCACTATAATTAGTCAGGTGCAGGGTAGTTTGAGCGGGAGAGTAAGGCGAAGCTTTAAATAAAAATAAGAGTAGGCCACCCCATAAAAAAGTAAATACTATTATTCGGATGCCGAACGAAATGCGGGTAAAGAATGCATGAAACAGAAAAGTTACACCGCCCAAAAGCGTCATTACCGAAATTAAAATATATTGCTTCTGCTCCTGAAAAATGCCCAATACATCAAAGTTGAAAGTAGTAAGAAAGAGCATGAACGGCAGGATAGCGGCAAAAAAGGCAATTTGCCTAAACCGGCTTATAACCGATAAATAGTAAACGAGGCTTATGCTGATAAAGCTCAACGCAAAATAAGCCGCCGTCAGGTTTAACTGGGGCAAATTCACATCGAAGCGCTCTGTAAGCACAAACCCTTTTACCCGCAGATCAAAGTTTTCTAAAAGCAGGTTAAATTGGCCGGCTGGCATGCTTACCTGCTGCAGTTCCGGAACTGTTTGCCAAGGCGAAATTGAATTTTCGCCGGTGAAATAATAATAGACAGCAACGGCTAAGGCCGCAATGGCTATCTGTAATAAAAAAAGAAAAGGATACCAGGTATCCTTTTCTTCAAACTTTATAAACTTCGTAAATTTCATTTAAGGTTTTAATCCAATACTTTAGGTACTCTAAAATAATCAGAATCTTTTTTAGGAGCATTCTTTAAGCCTTCTTCGTGGCTAACCGCGTTAAAAGCCACATCTTCCCGCAACACATTTACTTCTACTGACATATGTGTTAATGGTTCAACGGCTGAAGTGTCTAATTCGTTTAACTTCTCCATCCAATCCAGAATTTTATTTAAATCCTGAAGCATTTCCTTTTCTTTCGTCTCGTCAAACTCCAGACGGGCTAAGTGGGCTAATTTCCGGATGGTTTGTATATCGGTGATCATGTTTATGTTTTATAAATTCAGCGTTAATTATTTCGTAAACTTTGTTCTTCAGGAACGGGATATCTTGCAAAGTTAAACCTTTTGTTTCGATTGGCTCATGAATTATCAATTTTAATGGATGCCAATTTACAATAAATTTACCTGCTACATCGGGCAGGAATATATGATTGAAGGGCATGGAAACCGGAACAACCGGAATTTGCGTTTCAATAGCGAGCTTAAAAGGACCGTCTTTAAACGGTAACATTTCTTCGCCGGCTTTCTCCGAAATGGTGCCTTCCGGGAAAATAGCCAGATTTCGGTTTTCTTCGGTAACTGTTTTTTTAGATCTGATATAAGAGCGGGCACTGCTTACTGGGTTTCTCCGATCTACAGTAATATATAATTTGTTGTAAATAGGACCCCACAAAGGCACTTTAGCTAAAGAGCTCTTCCCTACAAAATTCAGAAATCCTGGAATAGTTTGAAGCAACAGCGGGATATCAATAAAAGAACTGTGGTTAGGTGTAAAAATATACCGCTGGTTTTCCTGCAACCGGCCACGGTGCTCTACTGTAACCGGTAAAAAGTATAACCGCAATTGTACCCAGGACCAGATCCGATTTAAGGTATGTGCATGCTTGTACCAGGCGGGGCGAGAGGTAAAAAGCAGGAAAAACGGGTAAAACAAAAGGAATGGAACCAGAAAGCTAATAACACACCAGGCTCTGTAAACCGTATTTAAAATTGATTTTATTATGCTCATTAAAACCAAATTTAGTAATTTCTAAGCTAAAACCACCGCAACCGCTTTAAAATTCCGCTTGGTGTTATTATAAGGTAGAACGCTTGCGATCCCGTAATATTTTATCAGCTTTTAAAATGCCGGCTACGCTAATGCAGTCGGTTATTTCATTATCCATTACCATTCTAACGGCTTCGGCAAAACTCACTTTCTTAATTTTTAAATCTTCTGTTTCTTCAAACTCGGTTTCGCCGGCAATCAGGTCCTCGGCCAGAAATACAAAACCTTCTTCGTCGGTTACAGAGTTAGAGGTATGCAATCGGGCAATATTGGTCCAGCGCTGGGCCGTGTACCCTGTTTCTTCTTTTAATTCCCGCTTTGCCGATTCCAGAATATCTATTTCAACGGGGCCGCCGCCCATGGGTATTTCCCAGGAATATTCATTTACGGTGTACCGGTATTGCCCAATAAGATAAGTGTTACCTTCCGAATCGATGGGAATAATACCAATAGCCTTATTTTTAAAACTAACTACACCATATATGCCCTGGCCACCACCCGGATTAATAACCTGTTCGTGCCGTACGCTGATCCAGGGGTTGCTGTAAACTTGCTCAGAAGATAAGGTTTTCCAGGGGTTAATGTGTTCATCTTTCATGGTTTGTAGTTTTTTAGCGGAATAATTTATCAGGAGCGGCAGCAAGATTACTTGGTCTTGTCTGCCGCTCCTGATACTTGGATTTTAGCTCCGGGTTACTTAATCCGGTAAATTATGGCGTCTCCAGCTTATTACCGGCTGCTAAATTCTTTTACGGCATCAATGAAGCAACGCACTTTTTCCGGATCAGTATCAGGGTACACTCCATGACCCAGGTTAGCAATGTGGCGCTCAGGGCCAAAAGCATCCAGCATCTTTTTAGTTTCCGTCCGGATAGTATCAAAAGAGCCATACAGGGCGCAAGGGTCCAGGTTGCCTTGTAAGGTTTTACCCGAACCAATTATCTGGCGGGAGGTAGTTGCATCCATGTTCCAATCCAGACCAATGACATCACAGTTGTATTTAGCAAAATCAGACAGCGCAAAAAAAGCGCCTTTGGCAAAAATAGTCACCGGAGCTTCCGTAATAGCATCACAGATTTGGGCAATATACCGGGCAGAAAATTCCTGGTATTGGGCCGGAGAAAGAATGCCTGCCCAGGAATCAAATAGCTGAACCAGGTTGGCACCGGCAGCAATCTGAGTTTTTAGGTATTTTATGGTTGTATCGGTAATTTTCTGGAGTAGGCTGTGCGCTAATTCCGGCTCAGCGTACAGCATTTTTTTAGCTTTAGAAAAAGTTTTAGAACCATGGCCCTCTACCATGTAAGCCAAAATGGTCCAGGGAGCGCCGGCAAATCCTAATAAAGGTACGCGCCCATTCAGGTTCTTTTTAGTTATTCTGATGGCTTCGTATACATACTCCAGTTCCAGGTGCGCATCTGCCGAGCGGAGCGCATCTACATCTGCCTGCGACTGGATAGTTTTCGGGAAAAGCGGACCCCGTTGTTCTATCATTTCATAAGGTAACCCCATGGCTTCGGGTACTACCAATATGTCCGAGAAAATAATAGCGGCATCTACGCCCAGGATATCTACTGGCTGAATGGTTACCTCTGCGGCCAGTTCGGGCGTTTCAGCTAATTCTTTAAAACCACTTACGCTGTTGCGTACGGCCCGGTATTCGGGTAATATACGGCCCGCCTGGCGCATTAACCAAACCGGCGTGCGTTCTGTTTTTTCGCCGCGAGCGGCACGTAAAAGCAAATCGTTTTTTAACTGCATGGCACAAAGATACAGGATGGATACTTAATGGGTAAAACTCTGGTAAATTATTTGTTCCTTTTATAGTTAAAGAATGGTGAAAGGCGCTTAAAATTGTAAAACCGACAGATACAGTTTATCTTTAAGTACTGAAATTCTAATATGGCTATGCGTTTAGTTTATTTAAGTTTATTTTGTTTTGCTACATTTTTACCTTTTAATACAAAGGCCCAAAATAAGACCGATCAGTTTCTTTTCCCGGAATTTAAAACCGGCGTAATAAAATATAAAGCCGGACAACGGAAGCAGGCAAAACTTAATTATAATAAACTAACGGAAGAAATGGTGTTTGATAATAATGGCGTATTGTTAGCCCTTATCGATGATCCTCAAATTGATACCGTTTACCTGAATCAGAAAAAGTTTATCCCCGAAGGCAGGTACTTTTTTGAAGTAAATACCGAAGCGGCTACCCCATTTTTTATTCAGCATCGGTTTGCTTTTATTCCTCCTGCTAAAAAAGTAGGGTACGGAGGCAGGTCCGAAACTTCGGCAACCCAGAGTATGTCGCATTTAACGGAGGGTGGTCAGATATATAATTTACAAGCAACCGGAGATTATAAGCTATGGCCCGCTAACGTTTTAAGGTTGAAAACAAAAAACAAGTATGCGGAAGTAGCTAACTGGAAAGATTTAATTGCGCTTATGCCGGAGAAAAAAGAACAGCTTAAAAACCTTTCTAAATCCCAGAAAATAGATTTTCAGAACGAGGAAGATTTTGCTAAACTGCTAAAGCAATTGTAAGGCTACCGGAATAAATCCGGATTACTGAACAGGCAGTATTTACCTGCTGAATTTTACTTTATGTGTCTGAAAGTTTTGTCAGATAAACTAACTGTGGCGCTATTAAATTATTACCTATACCAGGGTGATCACGTAGGAACATTCAGGAAGTAAGGCATTATGATTAGCTGAAATAGCCTATAGCTAATTTAACGTACTCTTTTGGGTTAAAATTCTTTTTTACCACGTCTAAGGTCTTACTTTTGTTAAAATTTTTTAACTAGTATGATACACGGAGAAACCAGGTTAGGTATATTGGGTGGTGGTCAGTTAGGAAGAATGCTCCTGCAGGCCGGCATCGACCTGAACCTTTACACCTTAATTTTAGATCCGGATCCGGATGCCCCTTGTAAGAAATTATGTAACGAGTTTTATAACGGCAGTTTTGCCGACTTTGATACCGTGTATAATTTTGGAAAGAAATGCGATGTGCTGACTATAGAGATAGAGCATATTAATGTAGAAGCATTATTTAAGTTACAGGAAGAAGGCGTTAAGGTTTACCCAAATCCCGAAGCTATCCAAATTATTCAGGATAAGGGCTTACAAAAGCAATTTTATCAAAAGCATGCTATTCCAACGGCTGATTTTAGGATAGTTGAGCAAAAAACGGAATTAGAGCAGCATCTTGATTTTCTACCCGTTTTCCAAAAACTACGCCGCTTTGGCTACGATGGCCGGGGCGTAGTCAGATTAACCTCTGCCGAAAGTCTGGAAAAAGCTTTTGAAGAGCCATCGGTGCTGGAAAAACTGGTAGACTTTGAAAAAGAAATAGCCGTAATTGTAGCCCGCAACGCCCGGGGCGAAGTAAGCTGCTTCCCGGCCGTAGAACTGGATTTTCATCCGGAGCACAACCTGGTAGATTATTTATTTTCGCCGGCCAATATTTCACCGGAAACAGAAAGTAAGGCCCAGGCTTTGGCCACCCAAGTAATAGAAGCATTTAACATGGTAGGTTTGCTGGCCGTGGAAATGTTCCTGACCAAAGATGGCCAATTATTGGTGAATGAAGTAGCTCCCCGTCCGCATAACAGCGGGCACCATACCTTTAAAGCCAATTTAACTTCTCAATTTGAACAACACCTGCGGGCTATTTTAAACTTACCGTTAGGAGACTCAAATTTACATAGTGCGGCCGTTATGATTAACTTATTAGGAGAAGATGGTTTCTCTGGCGAGGCTAAATACGAAGGAGCTGATGAGGCGCTGGCAATTCCGGGTGTTACCATCCATTTATACGGTAAAAAGTTTACGCGCCCCTTCCGGAAAATGGGCCACTTAACCATTACCGCTTCAACCGTAACCGAGGCCCGGCAAAAGGCTGAGAAAGTAAAGAATTTAGTTAAAGTAAAAGCATGAGCACTGACAATTTAAATAATACCCCAGTAGTAGGCATAATAATGGGTAGCCAATCCGATTTAAAAATTATGGAAGCCGCCGCCGATGCACTAAAGCAATTTAATATTCCTTATGAGCTGACAGTAGTTTCGGCCCACCGTACCCCGCACCGGATGTTTGAATACGCCCAGACAGCACGCGATAAAGGGTTGAAAGTAATTATTGCCGGAGCGGGCGGAGCGGCTCATTTACCAGGCATGGTAGCAGCCTTAACGACTTTGCCGGTAATTGGCGTGCCGATAAAATCAAGTAACTCTATTGATGGCTGGGATTCGGTTTTGTCTATCCTGCAAATGCCGTCTGGTATTCCGGTAGCTACTGTAGCCTTAAATGGTGCTGCTAATGCGGGCTTACTGGCTGCTCAGATTTTAAGCACCTCCAGCCCCGAAATAACCGCTAACCTGGAGAAGTTCCGCGAAGCGCAAACAGAAAAAGTAATGCGCTCAGTAGAGGAGTTAGAAAAACGTTAAGAAAAAAAATCTTTCCATATTAAAGCAAAAAGCCTATCAGTAATCTGATAGGCTTTTTGCTTTAAAGCGGTTTGGCAAAATTAATTAGCTCTTTCTAATCCGCGCTTATTTTTTGCCTGGGCAGTTCCTCCCTGAAATTTAGCGAACTGATCCGGAGTAAGAACCGTTTTATACTCCGCATTATACTTTTCCCGTATCGCCTGCGAACCCTGAATCATGGCTTCGCGGTCGTCGCCGGCTTTGCTCCGCAGCGATTTCATTTCATTTAATTGTTGCAATTGCAAAGCTTTAATGCGGGTAGTTTGATCTGCAGTAAGGTTAAGTTGTTTGGCCATAGCTTTAGTTTGCTGATCGGCACTCTCTGCTAAAGATGGCATACCGGTAGGGGCACCTGCTTGTTTAGCCGGTTTGTTCTGAGCAGAAACCGCTCCGGCTCCTAAAAGAACTACTGCTAATAAAACTAATAATTTATTCATGGTAATTTTAAATTGGATTCGGTTAATTCCTGTTTCAGGTAATAACCGATATATAGTATAAATGATTCCGGCTGAAATATTTCCGAAACTTAGGAATTAAAAAGTAAATATCAAAAAAAGCCGCGTAAGAAAAACCCACAGCTATTTTGGTTTTGATGTACCGGTAAATTATTACTAACAGTGCGAATTACCTCCTCCTATTACTTCTCATTTGTGCCTGGTTAGCTTTTTATTTAGCGTATTGATCGGCTGTTAAAATAGTTTACGGCGTATTATATTTTCGCGTAATGTCTGAGACCCTTACCTCATGTCTTCGCGATCGGCAATGGCCTTATCCTAGATGGTTTGCATCTCCGTAACCCGCACCAGATTTATTTCTTTAATTTTTTCGACTGATCAGCTGAGAGTCCTGATTGCTCCGTCATCAAAGCTGTTTGTCATTCTGCTCTTTCCGCAGGAGTGCCCGACAGTCCTTATGGTAGGAGACTTTTAAGAGCTGTCATTAATATTCCTGTTTCTCCCAATAAAAGTGCTGCTAGTAGTGTTAGCTTTCTCATGGTGAAATAGTTTCTGTTCATAGAGGTTTACCAGCCAAAATAGAGTAATTGGACATGATGATAGGTGGCCGTTATTTTAGAACAGAAGCTCCGAAACAATTAAACCAGTTTCAGAACTAAATTTCCAGGCTTTCATTGCCCGAAGTATTGCTTAAACATCTCTCCTTATCCCTTTCTGCTTCCGGTACTATGATGGTGTTCATTCTATTTTTAAGCTTCTTGAAAAATATTTTAAATTTTTTTTCTGCCCTCAGGCAACCATAAAGGCACTTTTTATATCTATACAGTACCTTAGTTAAAACACTACCTTGCTTTGCATAGTACTGTATAATATCTTTGTTGCGAAATAAAAACCTAGCCAACGGTGCAGGGAAGAAAGAGAAGCGGTAAAGGGTTAGGTAAGGCAGTAAATTAAAATTAGAACGACAAAAGGTGCGGTCTTATGAAAACAAAAGCTTTCTACATGCTAAATCTGATCGGGATTTTTTTAACCCTATGGACCAACACGGTGGTATATGCAGGAAAATCACCTGTACCTACTTCAGAAAAAAAAGAAGAGGCAACGCCTTCTCCGGGCACACTTTCTAAAAAACAACAAATACAAGATGCCGAGTTTCTTCCTGACACGCCGGAAAGCCAACTCAAAACAAAAAAGAAGAAACCTTTACCGCCAGACCCAGACAAACCTGCTGGCACATTAAGAGGGGCTGTTTTAATCTTAAACCCTGGAGCCGACATATTGCCTTAGGTATCACCTGAACCGGATAAAATAAATTAACTCTAAATCTGAAACTATTAGGCTTTAGCCTGGTGAACCTAAGCAAACTAATAAAAACTTTAGTAGTAAACCGGACACTCCTGTACCAAATACGAACACTTTTTTAAGTTGTAAAAATTGTAAAGGTCTGAAAATCAATATATAGAATTTTGGCACCGTTCTTACTTCTTAAATTATCAGTGTAAAACAGCACACACATACCAGCTTATTATTAAAACCATGAAAAAAGATTACATCCTTCCCCTGATTTTTTTGTTGACGCTCCTGGTAAACATGAGCTTCGCTCAAACCTCCGGATTATTAACGGGTACTCTTAAAGATGAAAAAGGTAATGCGGTAGGTTACAGTACAGTTGCCATTTTACAAGGGAGTAATGCGGCAGTGGTTACCGGGGGTATTACCGACGGCGACGGCCGGTTTAGCATAAAAACGCCGGCAGCGGGTAGATACTTCCTGCGGTTAAGCGCTATTGGCTATACCCAAACCGATACCGCTCCTTTCGAGGTTACCTCAGCTACCTTTAGCAAAGACTTTGGTAATTTATTGCTGAAAGAAGATACTAAAATGCTGAAAGAAGTGGTGGTACAGGCTATGCGGCCAACTGTCACTAACCACGCGGATAAAATGGTAGTGAGTGTAGAAAATACAGCTCTGGCTGCCGGTAGTACTATTTATGAAGTGCTAGCAAAATCTCCGGGAGTATTCATCGATCAGGATGGTAATATTCAATTAAATGGTAAAGCCGGCGTACGTATTATGATTGATGGCAAACTTACATACTTATCCGGTAAAGACTTGCAAAGTTTGCTGCAAGGCATGACAGCTGAAAATTTAAAGGATCTGGAAATAATTACCAACCCGTCGGCTAAATACGATGCAGAAGGTACCTCTGGTATTATTAACCTGAACCTGAAAAAGAATACCATAAGCGGCATGAATGGCAGCATATATGGGGGCGGACAATTTAATGGTATGTATGGCTTTTCCAACGGCGGAAACATTAACTACAAAAAAGGCAAGTGGAATTCTTTTGCTAACCTGGATATAGCCCGCCGGACGAACCTGCGCATTAATACCATGACCCGGGAATTCAATTCTGAAACCAGCAGTGTCAGTTTCGACCAAAGCGGCCGGGAAGAAGGCATCCGCTTTTTGCCCACCCTACGCCTGGGCACCGATTTCGATATTAATAAAAAGCACAGCATTGGCGTAATGGCTAACCTGATGCACTTCCAGGCCGATAATAAATTTGTAACCTCTACTTATTTAAGCAATGGCATTGCTGCTCAGGATTCTCTTATCCGGTCTACTAACCTGATAAACGGTTCCTTTAACAACGGTACGTTTAATGCACATTACCTGGGTAAATTAGATTCTGCCGGCACCACTATTTCCGCTGATTTAGATTATGTAATAATGGCTGATAACCGGAACACCAGGTTTATGAATTTAAGCAAGCAGATAAACGAAGCCGGCGAAGGCAACCTGGATGTTTCTACGAGCAAAAATATACCTAACTACCATATTTATTCGGCTAAAGTAGATTTTGCCAAACCATTCAGTAAAACCACCAAATTAGAAGCTGGTTTAAAAGCCAGTCACGTAGTTTCTGATAACGATTTGCGATTTTATAACCTTACCGAAAATAATACCGAGGTAGTAGACAACAGAAGAACCAACCATTTTATTTACACTGAAAATGTATTTGCCGCTTATTCTAATTTTAATACCAGCTTCGGCGATAAGTGGAGTGTACAGGCTGGTTTACGGGCCGAGCAAACCAATGCGGAAGGTCGTTCGGTAACTAAAAATACAACTAATCCTTTCAACTACCTGAATTTGTTCCCCAGTGTGTTTGTGTCGCAGAAAGTAAATAAAGATTACCAGCTTACTTATAACTACAGCCGTCGGATTAGCCGCCCCCGGTACGAGGCCTTAAATCCATTTATCTTTTTCCTGGACAAGTACACGTATGCGCAGGGAAACCCGAACCTGAAGCCGCAGTATACCGATGCCTTCCAAGTAACTCAAACCATTAAAGGGGTATATAATTTATCTTTAAGCTACAACCATACTACAAACTTTATTGCTGAAATTCCGGAACAGTTTGTAGAAACCAACACTACTATATTTATGCAGCGGAATGTAGATAAATTTAAAAATGTAAGTGCTACGCTGGTGGCCCCCATTAAGGTTTCTCCCAAGTGGGATATCAATAATAACGTAACCATTGCGCACCAGAACTATACCATAAAAATGAATGATCAGGCGATGCGCAACGAACAATTGTTTTTCTACGCCCAGGCTACCAATAATATTATGCTCCCCAACAAAGTACGCATGGAGCTGAATGTTGGATATCAGGGACCAAATGCGTATGGTTTATATAAAATAGGTGCTAATTGGGGCGTGGACCTGGGAGTAAAACGAACTTTCCTGAATGATCAGTTAGATTTAAGCTTAAATGTAACCGATGTTTTCAGAACCCGGCGGGTAATCGGGAAAGCTAATTACAACGGTAACATCAACGAGTTTAACCAATATTTTGGTCAACAAAGTGTACGCTTAAACTTACGTTACAAATTCAATAAAGGAGCCAAGTTCGAAGCTAAAAAGCGGAACAACAGCCTGGAAGAATTAAACCGGGCTGGCGGAAATTAATTAGATCTTATCTTAATTTATCAGAAGTACCCGGTGCAGTAGCCGGGTATTTTTGTTTTAATCCTTTTGGATTATAAAGAATATAGAACCCTACCTAACAATACAGTTCTAGTTATACTTAATGATTTTTTTGTTCCTTTTCCATTCCAAATCCTTTGGCTTACTACCTTTTTTAATTTATGGTGGATTCAGTTTTAGCTTATTGCCTCCTTTTACCTCTGAAATAGCCGTCCCGCTGCAGTAAGTAATGTTACTATTAAGCTGTTTATCAGTGGTTTTAAAGGGTTAATATGCTGTAAAGCAACGTTGTAGCAAGAGGTTTTGTATAAAAGCTTATAAAAAGCTGATGTTATTATTATATGTAAAAAGTCCTTTTTAAAGTAAGTATATTTCTATAAACTTCTTATAGTTAAGTGAGGTCAAAAACATTAATAGGAATACAAATCCCAAAGTTGCTTTTAAACCATAAGTAAATTGATATGAGAGAGGGAAAGGGATCAACTATGGGGGCTGCTGCAATAGCCCCAATTTCCGGGCTGGAAATATACCAGGAGCTTTGTGAACTGTGGCAAACCCAGAATTATAGTTCAGCAAAATCAGATTTTGATCTATATTTTAAAGCCAACCCAGCTTTAAATTTTATTTTCAATCATGGTCCTTGTGTTACCTGGATTTTGGATATCCGGCACCAGCAATTTGAGTACATTAGCCAAAATGTGGGCGAATTAGTTGGCTACGAGTCGGAGCAGTTCTTAAACAAGGGTTTGAACTTCTTTAACCAAATTGCCCACCCTGACGATCTTTCCAAAACCTGGATTTCTGCCCGTCAAACCTGGGAGTTTTTACTTTCTCAAACCCCAAATCAACGCAAACAATTTAGGTTTACCAATAGTTACCGCGTTCTAAAACCTACTGGCGAGGCGGTTGAAATTCTGGAGCAGAACTCGGTTCTTCAGTTGGATAGCTTAGGGAATATTACCCATTTATTGGGAGTGTGTTCAGATGTTACCCAAATAAAACAAGGTGGAAATTTTGCAGTTCCTATTGCTGCTCCCGTTTCAGATACAGGTTATTTTCCTGCTCCTACAGTTGACTCGGACATTGGTAAGCCCATTTTAAGCAAGCGGGAGTTAGAAATTGTAAAGCTAATTGCAGCTGGTTATGGTAGTAAATATATTGCCGACAAGCTGTGTATTAGCTTTCATACCGTTAACACCCACCGACAAAAAATCATAGAGAAAACCCAGGCCAAAACAGCTGGCGGGGTTGTGCAATTTGCCATTAATCAAGGGCTTATCTAAAAGAATACTGAATTTTCAGTATTTCTTTAGAGGGAAGATATAGTTAAATTTAGTTAATTACATCTCTAAAGCTACTATTATGAAAATCATGAATAATAGTGTTCTTCTAACCAACTATACTAATTTGGAAGAGGCCATCGGCAACCGGTGGATAGCAGAAAATACGGCTATTTTAGTAGTGCATGGTATCGGGAACCAAAACCCCTTGGAAACCTTGGATGGATTTACCCGAGGCTTAGCCGAAACCTACAAAGCTGCAGGTTACAATTTGGCAATTGAACACCATCTGGCTCGGAAAAGTGCTTCTGATAGTTCTACACCCTGGTTCGATAATTTTCTGCGGCTTCGGGAAGAAGGAACCCAAGGGCCTCACCTGGATATTTATGAATACTATTGGGCGCATGAAACCGAAGGGCAGGCTACCTTGAAAGATTTAAATACATGGTTGAATAACGTAACCCGGGGAGCCCGGAAATTTTATAAGAACAATGTAGTTTTTGCTAATGCTAACGAAGATCAAAGTATCTTTATTAAAGATGGCAAATTCAACCCTGTTACTTATTGGTTTTGTGTAAGCTTTATTCCGCAACTTTTTCTTTTTCTTAATTGGGCCATCGATGCTTTGGTTAAACTTTTCTCGGCTATTCCAGTAATTGGTCCGTTTGTGTCACTCTTTTTTCAGGGAAAGCTAAACGGAACACTGGATAAATTATCCAATATCCTGAATGATATTTCTATTTATAACACTACGGATGCTAAATCTAAATTTTTCGTATTCGGAATTGCATTTTGGATGGTGCTGTAAATGCCTTGCGGTATTTATTGGAAGCCACCCCTGATCCGCAAACCGGGAAATTGGAATTTCAATACGACCAGGTGTTATTAGCTGGCCATTCCTTGGGCAGTTAGGTGGCTTTTGATGCTGTAAACCGCATTAACCATTTAGTAAACCAGGGCGAGCTAAAAGGATACAATAAGAAGGGGGAAAGCCTGAATACTACTCCAATCCCAAAAGGACTAGGTGTAGCAGGACGTTTAATTGGGTTGGTCACATTTGGCAGCCCCCTGGATAAGATTGCCTTTTTTTCCGGGAGCAGGTGCCGGAAACCGAGTATTTGCGTTTCCAAATTATCAACCATTTCCACGGGTTTAAACAACGCAATTGGGCCGATCTTTCTAATATAGCCAATGGTACTTACCCCAAAGTAAAACCCTGCGAAGAAAGGTTATTCGAAAAAGTGACTTGGCGAAACTATTTTGATATTCGGGATTATGTAAGTGGTTCCTTGGATTATTACGATGGAGTAACTAATGTAAACTGTAGCTTTCCATCTAAGTTCCATAGTTTCACCCACAGCCGGTACTGGACCTGCACCAACATGTTTGCAGAAATAATTGACTATTTTCTGGCGCCTAAGATTCAAAAATTACACTTGGCTTCAAAGGTTGTTAAAGTTGAGATTCCAAAAGCAGAAGGGACTATCCAATCTACACCGAAACTTGCACCCGAAGAAACAACCTTCCATCAATTCTAAATTATCAGGTTATAATAATAAGTTGAGAACATAATCAGGAACGGACAAATCCTTCTGATATTTAATTTAAACCTTGGCTTATATAAAAGCCACGAGTGATACATGAATATTAAAATGTTTGTTATTAGATAAAGGAGAAGGCAGGTAGGTTAACGGCTCATTTGCTATAAAGGAGCCTGATTTTAACAAAATTATTTATTGTTGTATTATGTGGATTTTAAAGCTAATAAAAGATTGGTATATCTGCATCCATATCATATTCACAATAAAAGTAAAAAGCCTTTCTAGTTTCCCAGAAAGGCTTTTTACCATAAACAAATCTACAAATTACTTGTTACTATCTACTTCTTCGTAGTCAACATCAGTTACGTGGTCGGCGTTGCCTTGGCCGTTACCGTTGGCATTAGGTTGTCCATTACCACCTGGCTGACCACCGAAACCGGCGTCAGGACCTGGTTGACCAGCACCACCGGTAGCAGCGTACATTTCCTGCGAAGCAGCTTGCCACGCGTTGTTCAGGCTTTCTAAAGCGGCATCAATACCAGCTAAGTCTTTAGAGCCATGTGCCGTTTTTAACTGAGCTAAGGCACCTTCAATAGCTGATTTATTACCGGCAGAAAGTTTATCACCGTATTCTTTCAGCTGTTTCTCGGTCTGGAAGATCATCGAGTCAGCGCTGTTCAGCTTTTCAATTTCTTCTTTCGCACGTTTATCCGCTTCTTCGTTGGCTTTCGCCTCGTTACGCATCCGCTCGATTTCTGCTTCGGATAAACCAGAAGAAGCTTCGATCCGGATTTTCTGCTCTTTACCAGTGCCTTTATCTTTAGCCGATACGTGCAGAATACCGTTGGCGTCGATATCGAAGGTTACTTCGATTTGCGGAACACCACGTGGCGCTGGTGGAATATCAGATAAGTGGAAACGACCGATGGTGCGGTTATCGCGGGCCATTGGGCGCTCACCTTGTAATACGTGAATTTCCACGCTTGGCTGGTTGTCAGAAGCCGTTGAGAACGTCTCTGATTTCTTGCTCGGAATGGTTGTGTTAGACTCAATTAATTTAGTCATTACACCACCCATGGTTTCAATACCTAAAGAAAGTGGCGTTACATCTAATAAAAGAACGTCTTTTACTTCACCGGTTAATACACCACCTTGGATAGCAGCACCAATTGCTACTACTTCATCCGGGTTAACACCTTTAGATGGTTTTTTACCAAAGAATTTCTCTACTTCTTCCTGAATTCGTGGAATACGGGTAGAACCACCTACCAGGATTACTTCGTCGATATCGGAAGCCGATAAACCAGCGTCCTGTAAGGCTTTGCGGCAAGGCTCCATCGAACGACGAACTAAATCATCGGCTAATTGCTCGAATTTAGCACGCGATAATTTACGTACTAAGTGTTTCGGGCCGGTTTGCGTAGCGGTAATATAAGGTAAGTTGATCTCGGTCTCGTTAGAGCTGGATAATTCAACCTTTGCTTTTTCTGCCGCTTCTTTTAAACGCTGTAAAGCCATTGGATCCTGGCGCAGGTCCATGTTTTCTTCGGCTTTAAACTCATCGGCTAACCAAGCTATAATCACCTGGTCAAAGTCATCACCACCTAAGTGCGTATCACCGTTAGTAGAAAGTACTTCAAATACACCGTCACCTAATTCCAGGATAGAGATATCGAATGTACCACCACCTAAGTCATAAACGGCAATTTTCTGGTCGCTATGTTTTTTATCTAAGCCGTAGGCTAATGCCGCAGCAGTTGGTTCGTTTATAATCCGTTTTACTTCTAAACCTGCAATAGCACCGGCTTCTTTGGTAGCCTGACGCTGGGCATCGTTGAAGTAAGCAGGTACAGTAATAACCGCTTCAGTTACCGTTGTACCTAAATAATCTTCGGCAGTTTGCTTCATTTTTTGCAGAACCATTGCCGAAATTTCTTGTGGTGTATACTGACGGTCGCCAATCCGTACGCGTACGGTATTGTTGCTACCACTTTCTACATTGTATGACACGTGCGATGTTTCGCCGGTTACTTCAGAATAACCACGACCCATAAAACGCTTAATAGAAGCGATTGTATTTTGTGGGTTGGTGATAGCCTGACGCTTAGCCGGATCACCTACCTTGCGTTCTCCGTTACCATTGTCCAGGAAAGCTACGATAGAAGGTGTTGTTCTACGGCCTTCGCTGTTTGGTATTACCACTGGCTCGTTCCCTTCCATTACGGCCACGCAGCTGTTGGTAGTACCTAAGTCAATTCCTATTATTTTTCCCATTATCTATATAGTTTTAAATTCTTATTCCACAGTTTTAATTGCTAAGAGGTACTTAACAAGCAGCGTGCCATCTCAAAAAATATTGTTTTCTGTGACAGTTTGTCATTTTATTTCTGCCTCTATTTTAGTTTCTGCCGAATATTCTAAAATATTTTAGCGGGCTGTTTTTTTACTGACATAAGTGCCTTTTTATACCGGGTGTTTAGGTTTAAGGTTTATTTTTAGTTTTAATAGGTAATTGGGAGATGACGTTGAGTAGTTTTTAATGCTTAAGATTTTACAAGGTTTTATTTGTCAATCGACTGGTGCTGATAGGTGGCAGCTACCTAAGTTTGCTAACGGTCGCAGGGTCTCAGACGGCCTCACTGGATGTTCTTTTCTTTACCCGTTTTGCTTTAAATGCTAGCACCAGAATGCCGGCAGATATTGCTGCTAAAAGCTAGTCATTGGCAGAACTAGCGATTGGCAGAATGGTATTAGTTCTTTTTTCTTGTTGAGCAGTTTTCCTTTTAAAAGATGTTTCGGTCGTGGGCAACTTTACTCCTGACGATTTTCCTCTGCCTCTGCCTGCAAATGGTGCAGATAAATCTTATCTGGTCTGTGGGTATACTGGTGAGAGACTAGAAACAGGGAAGGCCTTGGAGAGGACGCCCGCGTAATCCTTATATAGGAGTTTTTGTAAATTTAAGTTTTCTCCTTTCTTTAAAAACATAGTTTATTAGTAAAAGTCATTCCGAGCCTGTGGAGGAATCTAAGGGTTACCGGGCATTAACTCAGGGTTCCCGGACTTTAAGATAAGAGCACTGGCGGTATGTAGTAGATCCTTCGACAGGCTCAGGATGACTGGTCGGACGTTTAAAAACGGGGAAGCTTTTATAATTCAAAATTTGGGAGAGGGAGCCTTTGCGCAGGGGGTTATCGGCTTTCTAGTGGTGAAGTATGAGCCCTTTGGAGGAACTCGATAAGAAAAGGTTTGTAGCCTGAATAAGCAAATGGAGCCACGCGGCTGTCAGCGTACTTAAGTTTAAGAACCAAGTGGAACTATACCATTAAAGGAATAAAGATTTAAAGAGGAAAGGCGGAAGTAGCCAGAACCTGGAAGTAATTAATACTTAAGTGAGGGGGTAGAGATAGTAAATATAAATTAAATGAGGTGAAATTACTTTTTCATGTTATTACGAAGCGATTTAATCTCGGCAGGGGTGAGAGGGCGGTATTCGCCGGGTTGCAGATTGCCCAGTAGTAAGGTGCCAATGGCAACCCGGATGAGGCGTAAAGTAGGAAAGCCTACCGCGGCGGTCATCTTACGCACTTGCCGGTTCATGCCTTGGGTAATTTTTATTTCTACCCAGGTGGTGGGTATGTTTTGCCGGAACCGGATAGGTTTAGAGCGTTCCCAAACGGTGGGCGCAGGCGTTATAATGCTGGCTTTGGCCGGTAAGGTTTTTACATCTTTCAGGTACACACCGGTTCGTAATTGCGCTAATGCTTCTTCGGTAGGGATCCCTTCTACCTGTACCCAATAGGTTTTCTCTATTTTAAATTTAGGATTAGCCAATTTATGTTGTAGGATCTTATCATCAGTTAATAAAACCAACCCTTCACTATCATAATCCAATCGACCTACCGGATAAATATTGGGTACTTTTACAAAATCTTTCAGGGTGGCCCGGCCATTTTCATCTGAAAATTGGGTAAGTACTTCGTATGGTTTGTTTAGAAGAATGTAAGTAAATTTTTCCATTGCAGATTTTCCGGAGGGCCTGGTTTCTGGGGCAAAGTTACGGTTTTGTTTAACGGTAAGAAGTTTCAATAGGCTAAACTACCAATACCACTATGTCTGATAACGCTTCACAAACAATTAAATAAATACTTTGGCCTATCGAGTATGGACTCTGAAACTGTTAAAACGTGCCGTAATATTTGCGCAGAAACCATTCTACAGAAACCAGGGCCAAAACTATAAAAAACAGCCACTCAAGGTTTATGAGATCTTCCAGATTTTCATTGGAGTAAATAATATTTTTATAATCAGCTTTTAGCAGGTCTTGTTGTAACTGTTCCAGTTGAGTAGGGTAATACAAATGGCTTCCGGTTTTTTGAGCTAACTGGTGCAGTAAGTCATGATCAGCCAGGGAATTAATAGTTTCCAATTGTAATTCCTGTACCACAAACTCACCTTTATCCTGTTGGGTTTTACCATCAATAGAAGCGGAGGCCGTATAGGTATAAACACCTCCCGGTAAACTGCCCACATTTAAACCAGTAAATCCTTCGCCGTTCACAAAGCTAAAAGAACGGTTTTTGTTTTTCTCGTCCGTAATCCGGAGGCTAATATTCTGGCCGTAAATCTTTTCATAAATAGCATTGTAAACATCGGCCTCAAAACGGATTTCGTCGGAAACATAAAACTCGTCTTGTACCGGATACACATTTAATCGTTTTTTATTCTGTTGGGCAGATAAAAGCTGAACCACGCCAACCATCAGCTTGTCAAAAGCCTCGGGTTTTTCATTTTTAGTAGTAGCCGATTCGGTTAAGCGCCACTGCCAGATACCATCTGCTACCAGCACTACACTGCGTTTATCGTTGTTTACCTGGGAAGTAAGCAAGGGTTTAGTTGTTTTTACCCGGCCTACCTGCTGAAATAAAATTACCTCGGTATTGGGCGCCAGGGCAAAGTCGGCAAACGGAACTTCAGCCGGCGGATAGCGGGTAAAATCAGCCGAAATGGTTTCGTCTATCTGAAATTTTGTAAAGTTAGCGTTTAGGGCAGGTGTTACCTGGTCGGTTTGGGAGCCGCGTCGGTTTATGGTAATGCCGGCCCTTAAATTGTTAAAGGCGCCAATGTCGGTTTGTGAACCAACAATGTACAGGGCCGGAATATTTTTGTCCCGGATAAATGTTAACGCTTCGTCGCTGGCTTTTAAGCGAGACGGAATCTGGTGTAGTACGGCTACATCGTATTTGGCAGCTTTAAGTGGCAGAATTCCCGGAATGTAAAGCACCGTTTCAAAATTGTCATTCGTTTCAATGGCGGCGCGTAAGGCTTTAATATCGGGGTGTGGAGCCGCAGCGGCAATCAATACCGTTAATTTACCTTTTATAATATCCAGGTAAGCGTGTTTGGTGTTGTTTACGGTAGTGTATTCTCCTTTTTGGGGCAGGGCGGTTATTTCATAATGTTTTTTGCCTGGTTCTGCAGCCGTTAAAGTAAATTCTACCCGGGTAGATGATTGGTTACGGGATAAGGTAACGGTTTTTCGGTCCAGAATACGGCCGTTTTCTTTTATAACCACCGTAGTAGTGCCACCCTGAAAGCCTTCTGAATTAATCTCGGCTACCACCGGGAATTTATTGCCGCTGTAAGCTATTTTATTGTAGAGCAGCGATGGTATGTAAATATCTTTCTTGGGTATGGTGTCGCCGATAGCTACCGGAAAAATATTAAAATTATAATTAGAATAAACCGGCGATTTGCCTTTATTAACAATACCATCTGATAATAAAACTACACCGGCCAAATTCTGGCTTGCGTACATGGCCTGGGTTTCACTTAATAATTCGTCCAGGTTAGTGGTGGCATTGGTAAATTTTGTTTCGCTTGGTTTTAAGTCTGTGTTGTTGTTCGGCAAAAGATCCAGCGTTTTTACCTTTACATTAAAATCATGGTCCTCCAGTTTCTGAATTAAATCATCTAATCCTGTAGTGGTGTTGGCCAGGGTATTTTTATCGGTAAATAAACCGACAGATTGTGAGTTATCTATGGCTACAACAATGGTTGGCTTTTCGGTGGTATTGGTTACGGCCTTAACGTAAGGGCCCAGTAATAAAAAGCAAAGAAAGCTGATTACTATAAACCGGATGCTGGCCAAAAAATAATTCAGTTTAGGCGACCAGGGAGTTTTTTTTGAATACAACAGCCAGGCATACAACGCGCCAACAGCCAGGCAGGCCAGTATGAGCCAAGGAGAATACGTGGTTAATAGCTTAAATTGACCCAACGTTCGTTTTGTTATACATTAAACCTTTAGGGGAATAAATATAATTTATACGGATTAAAAGACTAAATATTATTTTGATCAACACTTAATATAAATAAAATAATATGTAGCTATTGGTTACCCCTTAAGGTAGGAAATAAAACTTTAATCTGTTTTACTTATTTTGAAAAAAGCCTTTTCTCTTTCTGATTCTACTTTTAGAAAATAGACGGCGAGTTTAATACGGGAAGTATCGAATTATAGCAGGCTTTTTTTGGAATTTTTTCATGCTTCCTGTTTTCATTAATCAGGAATGAGGCAAACTCTCTGATTTCCCATCCAACAGAAGGGGCTATTATAACGGCATCGGTAAAAGGAAGAATCAAAAATTGGCAATAAATAAAAAAAATCCTCCTCCACAAAATTAACTCATGTGAAGGAGGAAGTCTGGATACTTAAAATGTATAGAAGTTAAGATGCCGGTTAAACCAACAACAGTAAGTTAATTTATTTTTTAGGTAAGCATACCGCCATCTACCTGCAGTACTTGCCCGGAAATATAAGCTGATAAATCGGAGCCTAAGAAAACAGTTGCATTGGCTACGTCATCTGGCGCACCTGCTCTTTTTAAAGGAATCGCTTGTTTCCAGCCATCTACCACGGCCGCGTCTAATTCGCCGGTCATTTCGGTTTCGATAAAGCCCGGTGCAATAGCGTTGCTGCGAATGTTGCGGGATCCTAGTTCCAGCGCCACAGATTTAGTAAAACCTATAATACCGGCTTTGGAGGCTGCATAATTAGCTTGTCCGGCATTACCTTTAATACCTACTACCGAAGTCATGTTGATAATAGAGCCACTTTTCTGGCGCATCATTGGTTTGGTAGCTGCTTTTGTTAAGTTAAATACCGATTTCAGGTTTACATTTAATACGGCATCCCACTGTTCTTCTGTCATCCGCATCAATAAACCGTCTTTGGTTATACCGGCATTATTTACCAGAATATCCAGGCGGCCAAATTCTTTTACTACATCTTCCACTAATTTTTCAGCCTGAGCATAATCAGATGCATCAGAACGGTAGCCCTTTACTTTTACGCCGCCAGCGGCTAATTCTTCTTCTAAGGCTTGCCCTTTTTCTACACTTGATAAGTAGGTAAAGGCTACCTGAGCTCCATTTTCTACAAACTTTTGGGCAATAGCACGACCAATACCTTTAGACGCGCCCGTGATTAAAGCTATTTTTCCTTCGAGTAGTTTCATGGGTTAAAGGTATTAACTACTATCAGATTTGACAATTTTTTCGGGACGGAAGAGTTAAATATTTGTCTGGCGTGGTTAATTTTAACTAAAATTGCAGTGAAATTAAATTTGTTGATGAGGAGCGTAGTTGTATTTATAATGCTTTTGTCTCTAAAGCTAAGTGTTCAGGGGCAGTCGGTAGAGCGGCTAGATAAAAGATATGGTTTCAGGGATGTTACTTTTGGTACTCATTTAAAGTTCTTCAGAAGAATAAAACTGGATTCTCAGGAAGGAGATGATAAAAACTATCGAAGGGTAACCGATAAACTATCCATCAATGGGATGCCGCTTACCGAGATTGTGTATGGCTTCTATAAAAACAGGCTGACACATATTTATTTAACCTCCCCGGGTATTGAGAATAGCCGGCAGTTATTACAGTTTTTTCAGGGTATTTACGGAGAAGGGGAACGGGTGTATGACGAGACCGAGGAGTTTGATAACATGATAGAATGGATGGGAAAGAAGGTTGGCTTCACGTATAGTGAAGTAGCCAGCAAGAAAGAAGGCTTTTTCCACTTTTTTGTCATCGATAAATAAAACCTAGTGAGATTTAATAAGGTGCTCTTAAATAAAAGTTAACTCATTTTCTAAAAGAGGAAAGTCGTTAGACAAAAAGAGGCCGCTGCTTATAAAGCAGCGGCCTCTTTTTGTCTGGATGTAATTATTTACAATATTTCTTTAAAGCTTTAGACGCACGCGAATCGGTTTCAGCTATTTTAGACCAATCTTCACAAGCCCCTTTATCGTCTTTGGTTTCATATTTCATTAAGCCCCGGTAATAATAAGCATCATTGTATTCCGGGTTTAACTGTAAAACAATATTATAATCCTGAATAGCGCCTTTTAGGTTGTTTAATTCCATTTTGCAAATGGCCCGGCTGTTGTACGCTTCAAAATCCTGAGGCTTTAATTTGATAACTTTTGACATGTCGGCCATTGCGCCCCTATAATCGGCTACCTGCATTTTAGCCACTCCCCGGTTATAAACTGCGTCGATATTAGCAGGGTTGTAGCGAATAGTTGCCGTATAATCTTTAATGGCTTCTTTATAGTTCTTTAATTCAGCATAAGCTATGGCACGTTTCTCATACGCAGAAGCATCCTTGGGATTAACTTCTAAAGCCCGGGTGTAGTCTTTAATATCCTTTTTAAAATCTGCATTACGTTTAGACGTAACAACTCCTGTGTTCTCGGCTACTAAGTCTTGAGAATTAGCTGTCAGGGTAAAGCATAGCACACAGATTAATAGTAAAGTTCTTTTCATGGGTACTAATATTTTGAGTTTGAAATTTTAATATCAGATCAAAAGGATAAGTGATTTTAACAAATTTAATTGGAATAATAATATTCGACAAGGTAATCCTGTAATTAAATTGTTATTTATGTTATTTATATCAAAATAGCAGATATCTCTCTTTTTTCTTCTGAATTAACTAAAAACTTTATAGTTAAATTAGAAGATATTGAAATAACAACCTTTTAATTTACATGCTGTTACGGGGTTTATTAGAAATGGATATGCTAAAGTATATATTTTAATAGAAATATATTTAAAAATAATAGGAGCCAAAAATATCCGTAATATCTGGTTTTTAAGAAGGGTTTTGCCAATTATTAGGTTTAATTTATATATGAAAAATTATATTTATAAAGGTTTATATAAATATATAAATTATTATATGTTTATATAAATTTTACTATAAGTCAGGTATCGGTAATAAATTCTTAAATCAGGTGCATAAAAGTTGCAGGTTATTTGATAAACTTAGAAAGGTGCTTACTTTAGCAGTTGTTCTAAAAATTATTTGCAGTACTTTCTAAGAAAGCTCTCTGCTTTTTCAATTCCTTTTTCCAGGGCTAATTTCCAGTCCTGACAAGCTTCCGGATCTTTCTTTAAATTTTTATGGGTAATGCCACGGTTGTAATAAGCTTCCGCCAGGTCCGGATTTAAGTCTAAGGTTTTATTGTAGTCCAGAAGGGCTTCGGAATAAATTTTATTACGGAGTTTGGCATTAGCCCGGTTTAAATAGGCAATGGCATAATCCGGGTTTAACATAATAGCTTTATTGTAATCTGTAATTGCACCAGATACATCTTTAAGTTTGGTTCGGCAAAAGCCCCGGTTGTTATAAGCCGTGGCATAATCAGCATTTAAACTCAGGGCCTGGTTGTAATCTGCTACGGCACCTTTAAAATCTTTCAGGTTAGTTTTTATATCGCCACGGTATTTAAAGGCTTCGGCATCGTCACCTTTTAAGACCAACGATTTATTAATATCCTGGGCGGCACCATTAAAATCCTGAAGTTCGTATTTGGCTATGCCTCTCAACTTATATAATTCCGGATTGTCTGGTTTCAGCGTAAGGGCCTTGGTGTATTCTTCTATGGCGCCGGCAAAATCTTTTGTTTCTGCTTTTTCCAGGCCGCTTTTAAAAAAGTATTTAGCTGTTTTTCGGGTACAGGCACTTGTAATTAGTAATATAAAAAATAAATAAAAAAAGAAGGTTCTCATGTAATTAGGTAGATGACCAGGAATTTAACGCTTGTTTTTATCAGTTAATTATAAATTTAAAATCCAGGAGTATTTAGTTTTTGTTGCCCAGTTTGTTCTTATATACGGGTAAGCTAATATTTTGGGTATTCAGTTTTGCAGCAGCTCCATGCAATTGACATTTGTGAAATAAAGATATTCGGGTAAATTTGCGCCAACTTAACAAACGATAAATTGCTAATACAATGGCATCAACATCATACGATTTAGTAGTAATAGGCAGCGGTCCGGGCGGATACGTAGCCGCTATCCGGGCTTCGCAACTAGGGATGAAAGTGGGCGTGGTAGAGAAAGCCGAATTAGGTGGTATCTGTTTGAACTGGGGTTGTATCCCAACCAAAGCATTATTAAAAAGTGCACAGGTATTTGAATATATTCAGCATGCAAAGGATTACGGCATTAACGTAAGTGAAGCCTCTGCCGATTTTGGTGCTGTTGTAGCCCGGAGCCGGGGGGTAGCTAACGGCATGAGTAAAGGGATTCAGTTTCTTTTCAAGAAAAATAAAATTGATCAGATTGCCGGCTTCGGTAAATTAATTGCCAATAATAAAGTAGAAGTTACGGCGGCTGATAACGCTAAGAGTACAATAGAAGCCAAGCACATTATCCTGGCTACCGGTGCCCGTTCGCGCGAATTGCCAAACTTACCAATTGATGGTAAAAAGATTATTGGCTATCGCCAGGCCATGGTGCTGGAAAACCAGCCAAAATCAATCGTAGTAGTGGGTTCCGGTGCTATTGGGGTTGAGTTTGCTTACTTCTATAACGCGATGGGTACTAAAGTTACTATCGTGGAATACCTGCCAAACATTGTTCCGGTAGAAGACGAAGAAGTATCAAAGCAATTAGAGCGTTCGTTCAAAAAATCAGGTATCAATATTATTACCAATGCTTCAGTAGAGGCGGTAGATACCAGCGGCGAAGGCTGTAAGGTAAGAGTAAAGAAAGCTAACGGCGAAGAGTTTATTGACTGTGACGT
Organism: Adhaeribacter aquaticus DSM 16391; assembly: GCF_000473365.1. GTDB lineage: Bacteria > Bacteroidota > Bacteroidia > Cytophagales > Hymenobacteraceae > Adhaeribacter > Adhaeribacter aquaticus. Next base: position 2,372,910 of record NZ_KI421517.1, on the reverse strand, counting down.
TGTTCTTTCGGCTGTAGGGGTAGTTACTAACTTAGAAAACTTAGGTTTAGAAGAATTAGGTATAAAAGTAGAAAAAGGCCGTGTAATAACCGACGATTATTATGCTACCAATGTACCGGGCGTTTATGCCATTGGTGATATTGTAAAAGGTCCTGCTTTGGCTCACGTTGCTTCGGCCGAAGGTATTATTTGCGTAGAGAAAATTGCCGGTCATCATCCGGAGCCTTTGGATTATAAAAATATTCCGGGCTGTACGTATGCTTCTCCAGAAATTGCTTCGGTTGGATATACCGAAAAAGAGGCCCGCGAATTGGGTAGAGAAATTAAAGTAGGTAAATTCCCGTTCTCGGCTTCGGGGAAAGCTAGTGCCGGTGGGGCTAAAGATGGCTTTGTTAAAGTTATTTTTGATGCCAAATACGGTGAGTTTTTAGGAGCGCATATGATTGGAGCCAACGTAACAGAAATGATTGCCGAGGTAGTGGTAGCCCGTAAACTGGAAACTACCGGCCACGAAATTATTAAATCGGTTCACCCGCACCCAACTATGTCTGAGGCTTTAATGGAAGCTACTGCTGCTGCTTACGGCGAAGTAATCCATATTTAAGGTGATAAGTAATTAGTTTTAAGTTATAAGGGTGGAAAGGTTTTTCCACCCTTTTCTTTTACACAAGCTTACCGAATTCTAGTTGCCTTTATTAATATTCCCGTATAACTTACCACTCATAACTTAAAATTTAACACTTCTTTGAATACGCCTAAAATTCCCTTGGCCGAGCGCATGCGGCCGCATACTTTAGATCAGTTTGCCGGACAAAAACATTTAGTTGGGGAGAAAGGTATTCTGCGTCGCTACATTGAATCAGGCATGATTCCATCCATGATTTTCTGGGGGCCGCCTGGTGTAGGTAAAACTACCTTAGCCAATATTATTGCTTCGCAGTTAAAATTGCCTTTTGAAGCATTAAGTGCCATAAATGCTGGCGTAAAAGATATTCGGGAAGTAATAGAACGGGCAAAGAAGAGACCCGGTACTATTTTATTTATAGACGAAATTCATCGGTTTAGTAAATCGCAACAAGATGCCTTGCTGGGAGCAGTAGAAAAAGGTACAGTTACTTTAATTGGGGCCACTACCGAAAATCCTTCGTTTGAAGTAATATCGGCTTTGCTTTCCCGGTCGCAGGTGTATGTTTTGAAACATTTGTCTAAAGAAGATTTAATTGATCTGATTAATAAAGCGATTGCAGAGGATGAGTTTCTGAAAGTGAAAAAGGTGGAAGTAAAGGAATACGATGCCTTGCTGATGCTATCGGGGGGCGATGCCCGGAAACTATTAAATTTACTTGATATTGTAGTAGAAGGTGCAAATGCTGCAGAAGTAGTTATTACGGATGAGTTTGTAAAAGAAATGGCGCAGCAAAATATTGCGCTTTACGACAAGTCCGGCGAAATGCATTATGATATTATTTCGGCCTTTATTAAATCGATGCGCGGCAGCGACCCAAATGCTGCCCTGTATTGGCTGGCCCGCATGATAGAGGGAGGCGAAGACCCTAAATTTATTGCCCGCCGAATGCTTATCCTGGCTTCCGAAGATATTGGCAATGCCAACCCAACCGCTTTAATTATGGCCAATGCTACGTTTCAGGCGGTGCAGGTAATAGGTTATCCTGAAAGCAATATTGTTTTAGCACAAACAGTTGTTTACCTGGCTACTTCGCCTAAAAGTAATTCGTCGTATATGGCCATATGGGAGGCGCAGGAGTTGGTTAGAAAAACCGGTAGTTTACCGGTGCCTTTGCACCTGCGCAATGCACCGTCTAAGCTCATGAAAGAAATGGGCTATGGCGATAATTACAAATATGCCCACGATTATGACCAGAATTTTGTGCAGCAGGAATTTCTGCCGGAACAACTAAGTAATTTTAAATTCTTTGAACCTGGTAATAATGCCCGGGAAAACGAGATGCGTAAAAACCTGAAAAACATGTGGGGTGACAAATACAAATATTAGTAGCTTGCCTTTGGATTATGTTTTATCTAAAAATAAAGCAGGTAAACATTTATTGGTTATAATAGAACTAATAAATGTTTGTACCGATATTAGCAAAAGCAATTTCTGTATTAAGAAATAAAACAAGATGTTACAATTTTTAAAATTTACCCTGGCTACCGTTGTGGGGCTGGTTATTTTCTTTTTTATCACCATTTTACTTTTAATGGGCATTGTAGCGGCGGCAGGTTCCGACAGCGAGGTGAAGGTTGAAAAGAATTCTATATTGGAGTTGAAGTTAGATAATGCCATTTCAGAACGGGGTTCTAAAAATCCTTTTGAAGAACTGGATTTGCCTATTGGTTCTATGCCTACCGCTTATGGGTTAGACGAGATAAGAGCTTCTATTCGTCAGGCTAAAATGGATGAGAATATAAAAGGGATTTTCCTGAATGTAGAGGTATTAACGGCGGGTATGGCAAGTGTACAGGAAATACGGGATGAGTTGTTGGCGTTTAAAAAGTCCGGTAAGTTTATTGTGGCTTATAACGATATCTGCTCCGAAAAAGCCTATTACCTGACCTCTGTTGCCGATAAACAATATTTAAATCCGCAGGGAGCTTTAGAACTGAATGGGTTAAGCTCCGAGGTAATGTTTTTTAAAGGAACCCTGGATAAACTGGATATTAAGCCTTACATCTTTAAAGTAGGCGAATTTAAGAGTGCGGTAGAGCCTTTTATATTAGAAAAAATGAGTGCACCTAACCGGTTACAGGTTACTTCCTTTCTGAATTCATTAAATAATTATTCGCTGGAGAATATTGCTAAGTCCCGGGGTAAGACTTTTCAGGAAATGAAGCGGGTTTCTGACTCGATGCTGGTGCGTACGCCGGAAGACGCTGTTAAATACGGGTTGGTTTCTAATGTAGGGTATTACGACGAAGCACTGAGTTACATGAAAAAGCGTTCCGGGCTTAAAGAAGACGACAAGATGTACCTGGTGTCTTTAAAGAAATATAAAAAAGCAGCTATGAAGAGTGAATCTGAATATGCTAAAAACCGCATTGCTGTTATTTATGCCGAGGGGGAAATTGTAAACGGCGAAGGCTCGGACGACAATATAGGCGGAACCAAATTTGCTGAAGAAATAAGAAAAGCCCGGAAAGATAAAAATGTAAAAGCTATTGTATTGCGCATCAATTCGCCGGGCGGAAGCGCTATGGCATCTGACGTAATCTGGCGGGAGGTAATGCTGGCTAAAAAAGAAAAACCGGTAATTGCCTCAATGTCAGATGTGGCGGCTTCTGGTGGGTATTACATTGCGATGGCCTGCGATACTATTGTGGCACATCCGAATACCATTACCGGAAGCATTGGGGTGTTTGGTATGTTTGCCAACCTGGAAAGCTTTTTAAATAATAAATTAGGTATAACAGTAGACCGGGTTAAAACCGGGCCGTATTCTGATTTGCCTTCTTTTACCCGCAACCTAACCCAGGTAGAGCAAAAAATTATTCAGGACCAGGTAGAGCGGATTTATACAGATTTTACCACCAAAGCCGCTCAGGGGCGGCGGATGCCGGTAGCCCAATTACAGAAGGTGGCTTCTGGTCGTGTTTGGTCGGGTCTGGAAGCAAAACAAATTGGCCTGATAGATGTTTTTGGAAATTTAGATGATGCCGTAAAAATTGCGGCCAACCGGGCCGGAGTAGGCAAAGAATATCGTTTACGCCACTTGCCAGTCAGGAAGGGTTTCTTTACTGAATTAATGTCTGGCATGGAGGCCAAGGCACGTACCCAGTTTTTAAAAACTGAGTTAGGGGATTTATATCCACAATACGAAAAGCTAAAAGCTGTAAAACAAATGGAAGGCATTCAGGCCCGGATGCCATTTGATATGTACATTCAATAGACCACTATCCCAAACCGATGGGCTCCAGTGGACCTGGTACAGAGATGGTACTTATAACTTGATCTTTTAGAGGATTATCCACAACATAAACTATGAAAGAATTACAGGAAGCAGTTGCGTATTTAAAAGAGCAAACGCAAAATTATCAACCTGATTTTGGTATAATACTGGGTACTGGCCTCGGTGCTTTGGTAAATGATATCAAGGTGAAGTACGCCATTCCTTATGAAGCCATTCCGCATTTCCCGGTTTCTACTGTAGAAAGTCATTCAGGTAAACTCATTTTTGGGTTGTTGGGAGGCCGTCAGGTAGTCGTGATGCAGGGTCGGTTTCATTATTACGAAGGGTATACCATGGAGCAGGTCGTTTTTCCGGTACGGGTAATGAAACTGCTGGGTATTCAGAAGTTATTTGTTTCAAATGCCGCGGGAGGTTTAAACCCCGATTTTAATACCAGCGATTTAATGGTTATTACCGACCATATAAACCTGCAGCCAACTAACCCACTTATTGGACCAAATAAAAATGAGTTAGGATCCCGCTTTCCGGATATGAGCCAGGTGTATGATGAAGATTTGGTAAGGGAAGCATTAGTAATTGCCGCTGATCATGCTATTTTGGTACAAACAGGGGTTTATGTAAGTGTGCCGGGGCCTATGCTCGAAACCAAGGCGGAGTATAAATATTTGTCTTTGATAGGGGCCGATGCTGTAGGCATGTCTACCGTGCCCGAAATTATTGCTGCCCGGCATATGGACTTGCCTTGTTTTGCCCTTTCCGTGATTACCGATATGTGTGTGCCGGGAAAAATAAAAAAAGTTGTACTGCTGGATATTTTAGAAGCGGCCGCAAAAGCCGAGCCGCATATGACCCTGCTGATGAAAGAACTTATTAAACGTCAGGGATAACAGTCCCGGTTTTCAAGGAATAAAATTAAAAAGTCCTGCTTCTCAAGAGCAGGACTTTTTAATTTTATTCCTTATTTTTTTTGTATTTTTAAAATTTTGACAGTGCAGATAAACAGTAAAAATGGTAAGTAGAAATAGCCAATACTGAAGATAAAGTTTATTAAATAATTATGAACTTACGTGAAATACAGATGGTTTAGTAAGTAATCACTGCAATAATTTTTGAATTTCATATTTTTTAAAAAAAGAAGTTCTATAAGCCCTAAATTTTGCCTAATGTTTAATTACGGTCAGTTCCTTGTAAAATATTTAATGTTTAGGTAGTTCTCTTACTCTTTTTAGGGGTGGTTTGGGAATTATTTTGGAATTAATATTATGAATTGTCGTATTTATTTAATACTTTGAAACTCCAAAACTGCAAGCACCCGGATTTTAGGTTGAATTGGTTCGAAAAAATGGGAAAATCTAACGAACAGGAAGCATAAAAGTTTTAGGAATTTATACAGAATCAGCCTTTTATTTTTGTAACAATATATAATAATGTCAGAACAAGAGAATTTGGGTTTATACCATCCTTCCTTCGAACATGACTCATGCGGTATCGGTTTTGTCGCTCACCTGAAGGGCCGTAAATCCCATGACATTGTAGAGGAGGCATTACATATGTTAGCCCGGATGGAACACCGGGGTGCATGTGGATGCGAGACTAATACCGGGGATGGTGCCGGTATCCTGATCCAGGTACCTCATGAGTTTTTTGTAGATGAATGCTTGAAGTTGGGTATTAAGTTACCGGCCTATGGCCAGTACGGGGTAGGGTTAGTGTTCTTTCCACAAGACGAGAAGTTACGGGAGGAGTGCCGGGATATTCTGAACCGGAATATTGAGAAGTTAGGCATGCAATTGCTGGGTTACCGCAAGCTGCCTACTTATAATGGTGAAATTGGACCAAGCGCTTTAAACGTGGAGCCCATTATGGAACACGTATTTATTAAGCGTCCGGACCATATTGCCAACCCAGATGAATTTGAGCGTAAGTTATTTGTATTACGTAACTATACCACTCGTTTAGTAAGAGAGTCGGTTGCGTTGCCTAATATTAACGATGCCTTCTACATTGCTACCTTGTCTTACAAAACAATTGTTTACAAAGGTCAGTTTACAACCGCGCAAGTACGTTCTTACTTCCCGGATTTACAGCATAAAAATGTTGTGTCGGCTTTGGCAGTAGTGCATTCGCGCTTCTCTACCAATACCTTCCCTTCTTTCCGGTTAGCCCAGCCATTCCGTTACATTGCCCATAACGGCGAAATCAATACTGTTAAAGGTAACATCAACTGGATTGGTGCAGCAGAAGCTGGTTTCTCTTCTGAATATTTCAGCCGCGAAGAATTAGATATGATTCTGCCGGTTTGCGACCCGACGGCTTCTGACTCGGCTAACTTAGATAACGTAGTAGAATTATTAACCCTGAGTGGTCGTTCGCTGCCGCACGTAATGATGATGCTTATCCCGGAAGCCTGGGATGGCAACACGCATATGAGCGAGAGCAAACGTGCCTTCTACGAATATCATGCCGCTTTAATGGAGCCCTGGGATGGTCCGGCTTCTATTTCCTTTACCGATGGCCGAATAGTAGGTGCTACCTTAGACCGTAATGGTTTACGTCCTTCCCGTTACCTGGTAACCAGCGACGATAAAGTTATTATGGCTTCTGAAGCGGGTGTTATTGAAGTAGATCCGGCTAAGATTGTGAAGAAAGGTCGTCTGCAACCAGGTAAAATGTTTGTAGCTGATCTGGAGCAAGGCCGTATTATTTCTGACGAAGAATTAAAGAATGATATCTGCACCCGTCAGCCTTATGCGGAATGGTTGAAAAATAAAATCAGCATCAAAGATTTACCTGAGCCGCTAGGTACTTTCCATCAGCCAAATGACGAGGCGTTGTTAAAGCACCAGCAAGCGTATGGTTATTCTTCGGAAGACCTGAAAGTAATTATTTCGGAGATGGCGGAAACCGGTAAAGAACCACTTGGTTCTATGGGTACCGATACGCCGCTGGCGATCCTGTCTGACCAGGCGCAGCATTTCTCCAGCTACTTTAAGCAATTATTTGCCCAGGTAACTAACCCGCCAATCGACCCAATCCGGGAGCGGATGGTTATGTCGTTAACCTCTTATGTAGGTGGAGGCTTAAACTTATTGGAAGAAAGTCCGCAGCACTGCCGCATGGTAGAATTACACCAGCCCGTGCTAACGAAACAAGAATTAGAGAAAATCCGGTTCTTAGATCAGGCGCACTTCCAAACCAAAACCATTTACACGTACTTCAAAGCCGACGGACAACCGGGCTCTATGGAGAAAGCGTTAAAACGTATCTGCCAGTATGCAGCAGATGCGGTGGAAGATGGATTCTCTATCATCTTATTATCTGACAGAAGCCTGGATAGCAGCCATGCGCCAATTCCTTCTTTGCTAGCTACTTCGGCGGTACACCACCACCTGATGCGTAAAGGTTTACGCGGTAAAGTAGGTTTGGTAGTAGAGGCCGGCGATGCTTGGGAGGTACACCATTTTGCTACCTTAATTAGCTTTGGTGCTTCTGCCATTAACCCCTATTTAGCTTTCGAAACTATTGCCGACCTGAAAAACAAAGGCGATATTAAATCGGATGCATCCGTAGAAAAGTTATTCTACAACTACGTGAAAGCGATCAACGATGGCTTGTTAAAGGTATTCTCTAAAATGGGTATCTCTACCATGCAATCGTACCAGGGCGCTCAGATTTTCGAAGCCTTAGGTATCAGCAAAAAAGTAATTGATCAGTATTTCACCCGCACAGTATCCCGTATTGGTGGTTTAGATTTAGATGGTATTGCCAAGGAAGCTTTAATTAAGCACAAGCTGGCCTTCCCGGATAAGTTTGTACCAAATCCAAAACTGGAAGTGGGCGGTATTTACCAATGGAAACGTCGGGGTGAGTTTCACTTATTCAACCCGCAAACAATACACTTACTGCAACACGCTACCAAAGCTAATGACTACAGCGTGTTTAAGAAGTACTCTAAACTAATTGATGACCAGAGTGCGAAAGCAGCTACTTTACGGGGATTGCTGCGTTTTAAGCCAAGTACATCAGTTCCGTTAGAAGAAGTAGAACCAATTGAAAGCATCTTCAAACGCTTTGCTACGGGTGCTATGTCGTTCGGATCTATTTCGCACGAAGCGCATACTACTTTAGCCATTGCCATGAACCGGATTGGTGGCAGAAGCAACAGCGGTGAAGGAGGAGAAGATGAAGTTCGTTTTGAGCGCAAGGAAAACGGCGACTGGGAACGTTCTGCTATTAAGCAGGTGGCTTCTGGCCGTTTTGGGGTAACCAGCTATTATTTAGCTAACGCCGACGAACTGCAGATTAAGATGGCCCAGGGCGCGAAACCAGGTGAAGGTGGACAGTTGCCAGGCCATAAAGTAGATGAGTGGATTGGAAAGGTACGTCACTCTACCCCAGGGGTAGGTTTGATTTCGCCGCCACCGCACCACGATATTTATTCTATTGAAGACTTAGCCCAGTTAATATTTGACCTGAAAAACTCTAATCCAAAAGCCCGTATCAACGTGAAGCTGGTATCGGAGGCTGGAGTAGGAACAGTAGCTGCCGGGGTGGCGAAAGCTTTCTCCGATGTGGTTCTGATTTCAGGTTACGATGGAGGTACCGGTGCTTCGCCAATCAGCTCAATTAAGCATGCTGGTTTACCTTGGGAACTTGGTTTAGCAGAGGCACACCAAACGTTAGTACGCAACAAACTGCGTAGCCGGATTACGGTACAAGCCGATGGTCAGATGAAAACTGGTCGTGACTTAGCCATTGCTGCTTTATTAGGTGCTGAAGAATGGGGTGTAGCTACAGCTGCACTGGTAACTACAGGTTGTATTATGATGCGTAAGTGTCATTTAAATACCTGCCCGGTAGGGGTAGCTACTCAAAATAAAGAGTTACGCGCCTTATTTACCGGTAAGCCTGAGCACGTAGTAAACCTGTTTACTTTCTTAGCCCAGGAGTTACGCGAAGTAATGGCAGAGCTTGGCTTCCGGACGGTAAACGAAATGGTTGGTCAGGTAGATCGTTTAGAAATGATTGACAACCTGCCAAACTGGAAACATCAGTCTATTGACCTTTCTGCGGTTCTTCATAAGGAACCAGCCGGACCAGAGGTTGGCATTTACAAGCAAGAAGAGCAAAATCACGCTTTGGAAGCAGTACTGGATCAGGATCTAATTAAAGCTGCGCAACCAGCTCTAACAAATGTGGAGTCAGTATTTGGTGAATATAAAATCACGAACATCGACCGGGCAACTGGTACCATGTTATCAAACGAAATATCGAAGAAATTTAAAGGGGTAGGTTTACCAGCTGGTACCATCCACTATAAATTCAACGGTTCTGCCGGACAAAGCTTTGGCGCGTTTGGTGCACCGGGTATTAAATTTGAACTGGAAGGCGAAGCCAATGACTACTTCGGTAAAGGCTTGTCTGGTGGTCAGTTAATTCTGTACCCGCCAAAAACAGCCACCTTTAAAGCCAGCGAAAACATTATTGTTGGTAACGTAGCATTTTATGGAGCAACTTCCGGTGAAGCTTACATCAGAGGTCAGGCCGGCGAACGCTTCTGCGTACGGAACTCGGGTGCCAAAGCAGTAGTGGAAGGTGTAGGTGACCATGGTTGCGAATACATGACTGGTGGGGTAGCCGTAATTTTAGGTGAAACCGGACGTAACTTTGCTGCTGGTATGAGCGGTGGTATTGCGTACGTGTACAATCCTGGACAATCGTTCCCGCAACGTTGCAACATGGAAATGGTAGAGTTTGATGAGATTGATGCAGACGATAAAGCTGAATTGAAAAGCTTAATCCAGAATCATTTTGATTTTACTGGTAGCGCCGTAGCCGAAGGCATCCTGGGCGACTGGGACAACGCAGTTCAGCATTTCATCAAAGTTATGCCAAGCGATTATAAAGTAGTTCTGCTGAAACGCAGAGAGTTAAAAGAAGTAGGAATCAGTAATTTGGAGGCAGTCGTAAATGGGTAAGCCGACAGGATTTTTGGAATATGGCAGAGAGCTGCCAAAAAAACGTGATCCAAAAACACGGATCAACGATTATAATGAACTCTACGAACCATTTGGGGAAGAGAAGATTCAGACACAGGCCGCCCGTTGTATGGACTGCGGTGTGCCGTTTTGCCACAGTGGTTGTCCGCTAGGTAATATTATACCGGAGTTTAACGACGCCGTGTATGAGAAAGACTGGGAAGAAGCAGCGAGAATTTTATTCTCTACGAATAACTTCCCGGAATTTACCGGCCGTATTTGCCCGGCACCTTGCGAAGCATCTTGTGTACTGGGTATAAACAAACCACCGGTTGCTATTGAAGAAATAGAAAAGAGCATTGCCGAAGCTGCCTTTGAAAAAGGTTACGTACGGGCGAAAACCCCAATTATGCGTACCGGTAAAAAAGTAGCGGTAGTAGGTTCTGGTCCGGCTGGTTTAGCTGCGGCTGCTCAGTTAAACAGTGCCGGTCATTCGGTAACTGTATTTGAGCGCGCTGATAAAATTGGAGGTTTATTACGCTATGGTATTCCGGACTTTAAACTGGAAAAATGGGTAATCGACCGCCGGTTGCAAGTAATGGAAGAAGAAGGTGTGGAATTCAGAACCAATGCAAATGTTGGTGAAAACGTAAAAGTTGCTGATATCCTGCGCTCTTTTGATGCCATTGTGTTAACAGGTGGTTCTACGGTAGCCCGTGATCTGCCAATACCAGGCCGTAACCTGAAAGGGGTACATTTTGCGATGGAGTTCCTGACTCAGCAAAATGGCCGCGTGGCTGGTAAAGGATTTGCTCCGGAAGAAGAACTGTGGGCAACCGATAAGCACGTAGTGGTTATTGGTGGTGGCGATACAGGTTCTGACTGCGTAGGTACTTCTAACCGGCATGGAGCAAAATCCATTATGCAGGTGGAAGTAATGGCAAAGCCGCCGCAAGAACGGGATGCTTCTACACCTTGGCCTAACTGGCCAATGCAGTTGCGTACCTCTACTTCACACGAAGAAGGCTGCGACCGTAACTGGGGCATCTTAACCAAAGAATTTGTTGGCGATGCAGAAGGCCACGTAAAAGCAATTAAAATTGCGGATATGGGCTTTGTAAGCACCAAAGAAGGTGAGCCCGCTAAATTCCAGGAAGTACCAGGTACCGAAAGAGAAGTTCCTTGCGATTTAGCTTTATTAGCGATTGGTTTCGTACATCCGCAACATAAAGGTATGTTAGAAGAACTGGGCGTGGATTTGGACGAGCGTGGAAACGTAAAATCGAATGCCAGCTACCAAACCAGTGTACAAAAGGTATTTGCAGCCGGTGACATGCGCCGCGGTCAATCATTAGTAGTTTGGGCTATTTCGGAAGGACGCGAAGCTGCCCGCAATGTAGACTTGTTCCTGATGGGTGAAACCAAACTGGAAGCGAAGGATGTATCTATGCTAAGCACGACGCATGCTTACGCGTAAGCTTAATTAACCTATAAAAAGCAAAAGGCTCCTGAAATTCAGGAGCCTTTTGCTTTTTATAGGTTTGGCAAATTATCCTGGGGGCAATCTTTTTAAGTTTATACCTTTTCCTTGTTATGGACCATAATCTTGATTTCAAGATTTAATCCTTTAAAATAAATACCCTCCTGTCGTAGGCCAGGTTAGTGAAAACACCCAGGCCGCCCTGCACCGTAGATTTTATCCCGGAAGGTTGGGCAAAGGGATTGGAATTAGCTTCCCGGGCTGCTTCTACGGTATTCAGAAAATCATAGTATTGTTTCTCAATGTGGTACAGCGATACAATAGTGGTGTCATTCTTTTTAAAATCGTAGCCAGAGCCAAAAGCTATAGTAGAACTTTCGTTTAGTTTATCATCGGCGGCATAATCTAATTCGGCCCGGGAGTTAAACCGTCTTTTATGAACACTATACCAATAATAGTTACTGGTTTGTGGAGGATCGGTAAATTTGGTTAGTAAGAAGGCTTCCTGTCGGTCGTTGTAATGAGCTTCAATAGTATCTATGCGCACCGGTGCCTGAACAATGGTGGTACCGGTAAGCTTACGCCCGGTTTTATCGGTAATAACCAGGGTAAGGACCTCGCCAGCCCGGGCCCGCAAAATATTTCGGGAATAGTGGGTGTAATATTTCCGCTGATAGGTATCAAAAAAAGGCCGGTACCGGAGAGTATCGGGGCGGCCACGGAAAGATATAACCACAATGGCATCTCTTACTAAAGAAAGTTGCGGTTCAGCTAAAAAGCTGGTGCTTTCGCTTAACGTTAACTGGTAAGGCATGCCTTGTTCCAGGTAACATTCCACTACCAATTGCGGCTTCAGCTCCGGCAGTACCACGTTAATATCCTTTTCCATATTACTACAGGCACCCAAACCGCCTATAAAAAACAAAGGCAGCAACCTGGTAAAATAGGTAAAACAGAACTGCTTCATCAGAATTTAAAATTATAGGTAATGGCCGGAATAGCCGGAAATAACGAAACCTGCTTTGCCTGAAAACCAGTTGTTACTTCTGTTTCCTCGTCCCGGATTTGCTTAAAATAAATAAAGTAAGGGTTCCGGCGGTTATAAGCATTGTACAAGCTAAAAGTTAAATCAGCTTCGCCGCGTTTTGGCCGTAACCGATACACGATGCCCAGATCCAGCCGGTGATAAGGCGCCTGGCGGTAGCTGTTGCGTTCCGAATAGATCGGAACGTAGCTTTCGCGCTCGCCGGGGTGCCCTTGCAGGATAATGCGGGCTACCGGTACCGAGAAGGCATTGCCGCTGCCATAAACCCAGGTGCCGGTAAAATGCAGGCGTTTGGTTAGTTGGTGCAGGGCTACCAGGGTTACATCGTGGCGGCGGTCGTAGCGGTTCGGGAACCAGCGGCCTTCGTTTATCTCGGCAAACTGGCGATAGGTCCAGGAAAGGGTATAGCCAATCCAGCCGGTGGTGCGGCCTTGTTTTTTCTCCAGATACCATTCGTTGCCGTAGCTGCGGCCCCGGCCAAATAAAAACTCCGCATTTAAGTTGTCGTTGGCAAAGAGCTGGGCGCCGTCTTTAAAATCAATCTGGTTCAGCATCCATTTGTAATAAACTTCATTGGTTAGCAGGTATTGGCCGTTTTGGCTGAGTTTACTGATGCCAAGTGCCACTTGATGCGACCGCTGGGGCCGTACTACGTTGTTAGCCGGGTACCAGATATCAGTGGGTAAAGAAGCGCCCGAATTAGAAACCAGGTGGATGTACTGGTTCATGCGGGTATAACTGGCCTTTAAGGAGGTGTTTTCGGTTAAGGCATAGCGGGCGGCTACGCGCGGCTCCAAACCCATAAAATTGCTGGTGCCAGCTTTAAACCCGGAAAAACGTAAGCCATAATTTAAAGTAAAGCTGGGGCTGGGGGTATACTCGTCGCCGGCATATACGCCATATTCTACCCCCTGGTAAGTAGAGCCGGAACTAAACGAAATGGTATTGTCTTCGGAGCCGGCTTTTAAACGACCTACTTCAAAAGCGTGATGAACGGCTTGTGCTCCAAATTTAAAGCTGTGGTTATTGCCGGGCAGGTAATCCAAATCGGTGCGCAGGCCATAGTCTTTAATATTGGAAGAAATATTAAAACTGAAGTTCTCAATGGTATTGGTAATGTTGTACCGGTAGCCGGAAGCCGATAAGGTAGTATTGAGGAATAACTTAGGCGAAAAATTATGTTGCCAGCGCAGGGCACCGGCTTTATTGCCCCAGTTAAAATCAAAGTTAAAGCCACTGTTCCGGAAACCAATTAAATCGTTGCCCAGGTAGCCGCTCAGGTACACTTTGTCTTTAGCACTTATATCGTAGTGGGCTTTGGCGTTAAAATCGTAAAAATAATAATTGGGTATGGGGTCATACTCCGGGTCTTTGGCATTAGCCTGGTTCATGAGGCGGGTAAATAAATCGACGTAAGTGCGCCGACCGGAAATAATAAAAGAAGATTTCCCTTTTTTAATAGGGCCTTCCAGGGTAAGTCGGGAAGCAATAAGCCCCACGCCGCCACTGGCCGAATATTTTTGGGTATTGCCTTCTTTCAAAGATACATCTACCACCGAGGAAAGCCGGCCACCAAACTGGGCCGGAAAACCGCCTTTGTACAGATCTACACTGCGTACGGCATCCGAATTAAAAACACTGAAGAACCCGAACAAATGCGAGGCATTGTAAATAGTAGCGCCATCCAGCAAAAACAAATTCTGGTCGGGGCCACCGCCCCGTACGTACAAACCCGCCGAGCCTTCGCCACCCGATTGGACCCCCGGCTTTAACTGTAAGGATTTGATAATATCTACTTCCCCAAAAAGCGCAGGCATTAATTTGGCTTCGCGGATGGAGAGCTGCTCTACACTCATTTGCGAGGTTTTTAGTTTTTCCTGCAAACCGCCGGCTTCTATTACTACCTCGTTTAGCTCATGAGAAGTAGCCATTAAATCGAGGTTAAGCTTTAGGTTTTTGGTTACGGTAAGGGTATGGGTTTGCGATTGGTAGCCAACATAAGAAAATTGCAGGGTATAAGTACCCGGCGCAACCGTGAGTTGGTAATATCCAGTATTGCTGGTGTTGGTTCCGGTTTGTAACTCCGGACTGTAAACGGCTACTCCAACTAAGCTTTCTTTGGTTTCCGGATCGCGGACAATGCCGCTAATGGTATATTTTTTCTGAGCAAATGCAGGGCTGGTGCTAAACAAAAATAAAAAGGCCAGGCAGCAAAAGCAGGTAAAAGAAAACAGCCTGAACATTAGAAAAGCAGAAGTAAAAATTTAGGCATTCGGTAATTAATGTTTTAAAGACAACGCCTAAAGGTGCAAAATGTTTTAGAAATAATACCAGTTAAATCAGGAAAAGCTTCTTTAAAAAATTGTTAGGGCTAAAAGAAGCGTTAGCCGGCAGCACCGGTCTTGCCCAATGTATATAAAAAATAGGGGTGCCGGGTAGGCTAAAAGCAAAAGCCGGAGAAAGCTGAATTTTATTCTTCTTTCTCCGGCTGCCAGTTATTACTATAAGAACAAAGCCTTTAATTCCTGATTTTAGCTGTTATTTCGTATACGGTGCCCTGGCCCGGCCGGGAATCTACGCGTAACTGACCTCCCAATACATTTACCCGGTTTTTAATGCTGCTTAAGCCCAGGCCTTTAGAATCGTCAAACTTATTTTTTTCGAAACCAACACCATTGTCCTGGATGCTCAGGTAAATTTTATCCTGTTGCTGAACCAGTTCTATTACTGCTTCGGTGGCCTTGCTGTGCTTTAATATATTATTCAGCAATTCCTGAACAATGCGGTAGAGCGATATTTCTACCAGGTAAGGCAGGCGCTCTTCAAAACCATCAATATCCGAGGTAACTTTTATCTGCGGGTTGGCTATCCGGGTTATTAATTCTTTTATAGCTGTTTTTAAGCCAAAATCCTTTAGTACCGAAGGCGTTAGTTCAAAGGAAATGTTACGGGTAGCGGTAATGGCTTCATCCAGTAGAGTGTTTACCCGCACTTTCAGCGTTTTCTTATCCGCCGGTACATTATCGGCCAGATCGGTAAAGTTTAGCTTGGTGGCGTATAAAATCTGGCCTAAGCCATTGTGCAGGGCTTCCGAAATTCTTTTTCGCTCGGCTTCCTGGGTATGTAAAATGGCGGTTAGTACTTCTCTTTGCTGTTGTACCCGCAGGCGGGTATTTTCTCTTTCGGCCACTTTCTGGTCGTGTACATCCGTAGAGGTCCCAATCCACATGGTTTCCTGGTTTTCGGTCTGGTAAGGAACCATGCGAACCAGGTGCCAGCGGTATACGCCATCGTAACGCCGGATGCGTACTTCAAAAGAGCAGTTGGTTTTATTTTGGGTTGCTTCTGTAAAAGCCTTAAAGCCTGGTTCCAAGTCATCGGGATGAACAGCTTGTTCCCAGGTTAAGTCTGGGCCAGATGATTCCGGAAACCCGGTATATTCATACCATTGTTTGTTATAAGTTTTAACCCGACCATCGGGTAGGCCTGTCCAGGTAATGTGCGGAAAGGCTTCCAGCATGGTTCTAAATTGTTCGCCGCTGGCCCTGATTTCATCCTGCTGCTGTAGCAGTTTTTGTTCGTAGGCTTTTCGTTTGGTAATATCCCGCAAGGTTAGTACAAGGCCGTCTTCTAATTTAAGTGCGGTCAGGTGTATCCAGTTGCCGGCATTATGCTGCTCATCCAACTGATAAATTTCTTTATTCAGCATTTCACCTTCGTCCACTACACGGATAAATTGCTCTAGTAAGCCTTGTTGCAGCAACGCCGGGTAGGCTTTGCTCAGCGGATTTGTTAGTAAAGTCTTTTCGGGTTTCCCCAATAATTCTTCTCCGGCTTTGTTTAATAAGGTACACTCAAAATCAACAATAATATTCAGGTTGTTTCGTACGGCACTTAATGCCATTATGGTAGAAGGAGAGCTATCCAGGATCTTGTCCTGTAATAAATGCAGGCTTTTAAGCTCATGAATGTTAATGAAAATAATAATGGCACCATCTACGCGCTTATCCTGGGTTAGGTAGGGCAGAATGCGGGTTTGGTGCCAAACGCCACTTTTACTCTGGATTTCCCTTTCGATCGGTTTCTTGTACTGAATAGCTTCTTTTATATCTTCTATAAAATTGTCATATTTTAAGTTAATCGAAATTTGAGTAATAGAACGGCCAATATCACTTTCAATTAGGTTTATCTGGTGGGTAGCAGCCGGAGTAAATTTGCGTATCCGTAAATCCAGGTCCAGGAAAACCTGCCCAATATCGGTGCTCCTGAAATAGTTATTCAAGTCATCGTCTAGCTCAATCAGCATTTTTATTTTATACTGATGCTCGGCATTTACCGTATGCAACTCCTCGTTTAGCGATTGCAGTTCTTCATTGGTACTTTGGAGTTCTTCGTTAGAAGAAAGTAGTTCTTCGTTGGTGCTCTGCAGCTCTTCGTTAGCCGTTTCCAAAGCTTCTACTACATTTTGTAAATCTTCTTTGGTGAGTTGCAGTTCCCCTTCCAGCTCACTAACGCGGGTTTCGTAATGCGTGGCATTCCAGAATGTCTGCGTATCGGTTTGGGGTAACTCCAGGCTGTTATCTTCGCTGAATAAAATTAAAAATAGTTTTTGAGGGCTTTTGCTGGCATTAAAATAAGGCCGGATGGTAATATTTATGTGCCGTTGCTGGTCGTTTTCCCGGATAAGCACCCCCCGCGCGGTTAGCCGTTCTTTTTCCTGGTTTACTCTGCGCAACATGGTGCCTAAGTTTAAAGCCAGGTCAGCGGGTACCAGTTTAAAAATATTGAGCGTAAAGGTGCGGTTAGGCAAAGTCAGGTACCGGGTATATTCGCCAAAGCCGTGCACCAGGTCATAGTTTTCGTCTACATATACCGCCGCGTAGCCGTATTCATCCAGAATAGATTCATTCAGAATTTCAGAAAGCTGGTGTTGCAGTTGTTGCCGGGGAATTGGTTCTTTAGTAGGCTCCACGGCTTTTAATTCAGATTTGAAAGTGCGGACATTGGTAGCCCCAAAGTTTTCAACACCCAGGGCCCGCGATTGGGTGGTGGTCTGAAATATTTTCCACTTTTTGTTTACCTCTAAAAAGTTTTTACCATCGCCAATGCTTTCGCTGGAGCCTAAAAATAAATAACCGCTTACCCGTAGGGCATAATGAAACTTGTTAATTACTTTTTTCTGCAACATGGGGCTTAAGTAAATAAGCATGTTGCGGCAGGTTATTAAATCTATATTACTAAAGGGAGCATCGTTTATGATGTTGTGGGGAGCAAAAATTACCATGCGGCGCACCCGTTGCACGATGCGGTATTTGCCTTCTTCTTTTACAAAGTATTTTTTTTTGCGATCAGCTGGTACATCAGCCAAACTTTCTTTTGTGTAAAGAGCTTTACTGGCATAATCCAGGGCGTCGCGGTCTATATCCGAAGCAAATATTTTTACTTCCAGTTCTTTGCCTATTTCATCGAGGTGTTCGCGCACCAGTATAGCCAGGGAATAAGCTTCTTCGCCAGATGAGCACCCGACTACCCAAATGCGCAGTTGGTCGGCAAGTGTTTTCTGGTCTGCCAAAGCAGGTATTACTTCTTTTTCAATTACTTCAAAAGCCTCGGGGTCGCGGAAAAAGTTAGTAACGCCAATTAAAAATTCTTTGCCCAGCAAATCGGCTTCGTCGGTGTGCAGCTGCAGGTAATCTAAATACTCTAGCAGGGAACTGGTATTGCAGGCCGCCATGCGCCGGCTAATGCGCCGGATAATAGTAGGCCGTTTATAATTCCGGAAATCAATGCCGGAACGCTCGCGTACCAGTTCCAGTATCTGCAAAAAGGCCGGATCATTTTCGTTTACCAACGTAGATAAGTGATTGGTCAGGGGTGTAATCTTAACAAAATTAAAAATTTCGTCGGGCATTTCCTGGGGGGGCAAAATATAGTCGGCAAACCCGGAATTAATCGCATGGCGGGGCATGCCATCAAAGCGGGCTGTTTCCGGATCTTGTACCAGCACCAGGCCTTTTGCCTTTTTTAAGGCTTTAATGCCTTCGGCACCATCTACGCCGGTGCCCGATAAAATAATGCCAATAGCTTTAGAGCCTTTTTCCCGGGCCAACGATTTAAAAAAAGTATCGATGGTGCGGGCGGTGGCATTTTCCGGCACGCGGTCGGTAACCTGCAGGTGGTTGCCTTTCAGGGTTATTTGCTTGCCCGCCGGAATTAAGTACACGTTGTTTACTTCCAGGGGCATGTCGTGCGCCACATCCCGAAATCGCAGTGGGGTGTGTTTGCTTAGTAATTCTTTAAGTAAGGTTTTATGCTCCGGCGATAAATGTTGTAGAATTACGTAAGCTACGCTGTCGCGGGGTATGTTTTTAAATAGTTCATCCAGGGCCTGCAAGCCGCCCGCCGCCGCGCCAATACCTACCACATACGGGTCTGGCGAGTTAGCTGGTTCTATAGAATGTTTTGGTTGGTTTTCTGGTTTGTTCTCGTTACTGCTCATGCAAGGCCCGGCGAAATATAAAATGTAATTACAAAGATATTAGGGAATAAATCTAGTTCCTAGGCCGATAGGCTTTACCAGGTTGGGTGGCCACGCTGAAACTTGCATCATTTACCGGAATAAAATAATCCATCTGAATCAGGCGTCGGTTTAGCTGCACTTTATAAGCTAAATATTTTACCTGTTCTGCTATGGACATGGAGGGCGTAATGATTTCCTCGAGGTAATTCAGGTGTTCCAAAACCTCAACCCGCGAAAGGTGCTGTTCTTCCAGTTGAGTATATATATAATCGATGAGCCGTTGCATAAATTTAAATAACGAATATAACAACTTAATCCGGGGTATAAAAAGGTGGTAAAGACCTAAAAAGGCCATGATAAATACTTAAAAAGAAAAGAATTGGCTGTTTTAAAGGCGAAAACCACGCTATTTGCTTTTGTTTCTATTTTTCGGCGGTTGAAGGTCGCCGCTTAGCAGCTGGTGCCGGAAAATAGAATCATGAATCTGACGGGCCTGTTTGTTTACTTCCTGGGCTTTCGCATAAAATAATTCTGCCATTTCGGGTTTCTTTACCTCCTCAAAATGTTTGGCCAAATGATCCAGCAGCATATTGGTTTCTTCCAGCCCGCGCATGGCTTGGGTCATGGTGCTTTCTACGGATTCGGTTACTTCGGACAGCAACGTACTAATGGTATAGGCGTGGCCGGTATGGCACCGGAACCGGATTATATTGCCTTCAATCAGTTTGGTTAAAGCACCATGGCAATCGGGGCAGGTAAAGGGGGTAAGTTCTCCTTTTTCTATTATCCCCATCCGGAAGGCATCATCGTAACGGGCTATTTTAACTTCTATTTCCAGTTTCTCCAGTTCGTTCTGGTGGATCTTTTTCGGCTGGGGCGCGTCCTGATTCGTAAGATTTACGAGTAAACCGGCCAGCTCTTTAAGAGAAACAGCATAATCTACGTCTACAAACTCCAGCACATTAGCAGGCATGGCCGGATATTCCGCATCTTTAGGATCCTGCACAATGGTAGTACCACCTAATTGGTTCACCGTCCATAACCCGGAGGTGCCATCGTCGAGGTATCCCGAAAGTACTACCCCAATTACCCTTGACCCATATACGTAGGCCGCCGATCGGAACAACGCGTCTGCCGAGGGCCGGAACCGGTTTTCTTTTGGGCCCCGTTTTACCAGTACCTTGCCTTCCTCCAGCAGCAAGTGGTGGTCGGGTGGGGCTATATAAATTCTACCGGGTAGTATGGCTTGTCCATCCTGCGGATGTTCTGCCGGTAAGGGGCCGGCCAGGCTCAGCAAGTCGGGTAATAGGCTTTCGGAGTAAGGAGCTATGTGCTGCGCAATAAAAACAGAACCCGGAAAATCTTTTGGCAGCCCCTTTACCAGCTCAATAAGCGCTTTAACACCACCTGCCGATGAGCCAATAACAATAATATCTTTTTTGGTTTTCCCCGGGGTGTTTTCTTCGTGTCCGAACATGCTGGTTGTTGGTTGTACTAAAAATTATATGTACTGTTTACGCGTGCGGCAGCGGGAGGTTAAAAAGGGAAAGCCGGTATCTTGGAGGTATATGTTAAGTCATTAATTCCGGAGCCCAACCAAAATCTGCGGGAGAACCTACCTGGTACTCTTTTCTGCATATGGTTAAAACCTGTTTGATATATATTCTGGCTTATGACTACGCCAACACATCCCATTATTGTTTTGGGAGCCTCCGCCGGTGGGAGGGAAGCTTTGCCGGTAATTCTGGAAAACTTGCCCGAGGGCTTGCCTGCATCCGTTTTTGTGGTGCAGCACCTTTCCAGCGAAACCATGGGGCAGGCCTTTTTAAAACATTTAGCTAAAAACAGTGAATTGCCCTGCAATTTTGCCGTAGATAAAGAACCTATCCGGCCTAACGGGTTTACCTGGCCCTGCCCGACCATCATTTGCTATTAACCGGCGAGGCGGTACGGGTAACCAAAGAGCCCCGGGAAAACACGTTTCGTCCTTCTATTGATACCTTGTTTCGGTGGGCGGCGGCTGATTTTAACTCAGTGGTAATTGGGGTAGTACTTTCGGGTATGCGCGACGATGGAGTAGAGGGGCTAAATGCTATGGGCCGGAGCGGGGGCATTACTGTAGTACAAGACCCCGAAAATGCGCCGTATCCGGAAATGCCCCAGGCAGTGCTGGCTCATATGCCGGTAGGCTATAAGGTATCCCGGCTTGTTGCACAGCAAGTCCTGGTGTACGTGTAGCAACTGCTTTAAGAAGTAAGCATGGTAGCCTGCTGCCGGATGTGGCCCGGAAGCATTTATGGGTAAATAGTAAACCGGATAGACAAAATGTAAATTCCTGCGTAAGCAATTATCTCTTAAAACTAACCCATTATTTATGCAGGTAAGCGGCCATCATATTATTGTTATCGGAACCTCGGCGGGCGGCATGGAAGCGCTTTGCCAGTTATTAGCCCCGTTGCCAGCCAATCTGCCGGCCGCTATTTTTATTGTGCAACACCTTTCTGCCGATTCCAATGCAGATTACCTGGTTAAGCGACTGGCCAGAAGTACGGAATTAGCCTGTGAAATGGCTAGCCACGGCACGCATTTCCGGTACGGTACGGTTTACTTTGCCCCCAGTGATCATCATTTGCTTATTAATGAGCAGCATATTCTGGTAGCAAAAGGCCCTCGCGAAAACCAGTTCCGGCCTTCCATCGATCCGCTTTTCCGTTCGGCAGCTGCTATTCATGGTTCTAAGGTTATTGGGGTAATATTAACCGGTTTTTTAAACGATGGCCTGGTGGGTATGGAATGTGTTTACCGTTGCGGCGGTATTACGGTAGTGCAGGAGCCTAATGATGCGGAGTATCCGGATTTGCCGCGCAATGTGATCCGGAATTTAAAGGTAGATTACACCACACCTGTTGCAAAAATGGGGGCTTTACTGGAGAGCCTGGTGCATCAGCCTGCTGAAGAGCAGCGAAACATTCCGCCCGAAATAATTCTGGAAGCTAAAATAGCCCAACGTGTGATGATAAATAGTGAAACAAGCAGTATTGCTGATATGGATAATCTAGGCAAACGAGCGCCTTATTCCTGCCCCGATTGTGGTGGGAGCCTTTGGGAAATAAATAAAGAAGAAAAAGGCATTACGCGTTTCCGGTGCCATTCCGGCCACGCCTACACCGATCTGTCATTACTATCGGGCATGAATTCGGCGCTGGAGGAAACCTTGTGGGTGGCCATGCGCACCCTGGAAGAACGCCGCAACATGCTTATTAATTTGGCGACTCAGGATACTAACCGGGGCAACAAAAAGTGGGCAGATGTACAGCGCGAACGGGCCGAAGAAATGAAAGTACACATTGAGCGCATTCGGTATATCCTGGAGGCGGCCACTATTTCGGATGCTGAGCACCACCGGGAAGCCGGCTAAAACAAGGGCGTTAGGGTAATTAAAGGGGTAATTTTACCTGGTATTTGCTTGGGTGATAGTCTTTTTGCCCTTGTTTTTTCCCGGACTGAAATGCTGACAATAAACCCTCTTTTTTATTTCGGGCTCTTTAGTTAAACGCCTACCCCAAAACTTAAAATATACTAACTCCCGCTGGCAGTTAAGGCAGGTATGCCCGGGAGGTTAAAAGGAGGCAAAAGTAGCCTGGCTTAAGCTGCCTACTACTTTTTAAAAATATTGTAAATCAGGGTCCTCGGTTTTCCTTTTAAAAAAATTCATTCTTCTAAAGCAATTGCGCGTATATTGGCCTGACTGGATCTGGCTTTTCTGGCAAAGATTTTGGTAAAGGCTAAGAAAAAGATTTACGCATGAAAAAATATTTTCTACTACTAACGTTTTGTTTTTTCTGTTTAGCTGCCTCTGCACAAAAGTACCGTACGGCAGCCGGTATCAGAATCGGTAAAAATGATTTTGGCGGTACCATTCAGCAAAAAATAATGGAAAGAAATACCCTGGAAGGTATCGTATTGGCCGGTACCCGCGAGGTATCCGGTACTGCTTTGTTTGAGCATCACTTCCCGATAATGGGGAAGGGGTTTAACTGGTACCTGGGGGCGGGTGCCCACGTGGGGCATCTAAAAGATGCCGGTGGTTTTTACGGTGGCGATGTGATACTGGGTACCGAAATGAAATTGCCTATATTCCCTATTTTATTGTCGCTGGACGTGAAACCGGCTTTTCATGTAAACCACGAAGACTGGGGGAGAATAAGTGGTGGCTTCTCGATACGCTACATCCTGGTAAAAGAAAAGCGGGAAAAGAGAGGTTTATTTGGCATTTTTGACCGGAGTGATAACAAGTCTAAAAAGAATAAAAATAAGGCAAAAGAAGAGCCTAAAAAGGGAAACATATTTGGGTTCTAGTCTGTGGGCGGTTTAAAACTTTACGCTTTCGCCTCCGTTCAATAAGCTACCATAATGTAAACGGACTTTATTTTTTTGTAGCATATGCAACCAGAACAATCTATAGAAAGCTTATTGGATACTACCCAAAAGAAGCTGTCTTTTTTTCAGAACTTAATATTAATAGCTGCTGCCGATGGCCGCCTGGATGAACAGGAAAGCAAGCTATTACTGGAATACGGTAACCGCTTGGGCCTAAGAGCCGAAGACGTAATGCCCATAGCCGATAATTTAAGTGTACTAAGTTTTATTATTCCGGAGGATGGTTTACAGAAAACCATGGAGCTGCAAACCCTGGTGCAATTTATGCTGGAAGACGGCCACCTGCACGACCGCGAGTATGTATTATGTCAGGAATATGCTCACCGTATTGGTTATGGGAAAGAGATTCTGGATGATATGATCAAGCAATTATCAGGCGGACGAATTAACCGGAGAGCCTCTTAAGTTATTCTGTAAAAAAAAGAACCTGCTTAGGCAGGCTCTTTTTTTACAGATTCCTCACAAACAAAACTAACAAATTAACCATTGTTATTCCTTTTCAGGTAATCTTCTCCAAACGCCCCTGTTCAGAAAAGAAGTAAAAAATTAAGTAAAAGCATTTTGCCTGGCTTGGGCGTAAATTTTCCTTTTATTTTGCCAGGTGGTTCTTTCGTATTTTTCTTTATTGACAGTAAAGTCAGTATTTACCAAGTCGGTTCAGCTCCCAGTTTTCCGTACAGCTATTTTTCTGGGTTATAATTTAAAAGCTTTCGAAATCCGTTTAAAATCTAAGCAATTGTATCCTGATTTCTTAAGTAGATGCTGCCTTTAATAGTAAGCTTTACAAAAAGTTTCTCTTCGCGGCTATTAGCCTCAATCCAGCCCTGCTTAAGCAGGTAACGGGCAAATTCTGCCAGCTGCGCCCACTCTTTAGACTCTAAGCCTGGTATTTCAGACAAATCATGATACTTCTCTGGCTCGCTGTTTAGCGTATTAAGAATAACCTGAGTTAGTGCGTGTACTTCTTTTGGGGCCACTTGTTGAATTCCGGACATGTTAATGGCTGCATTAAACGAATTTCTGGTTTCGTAACGAAAATAAGTGCGTAAATAGCCCCGTTCTGCCAGTTCTAAGCCAATTAGCTGGCTCTCTGTTTTCAATCCTAAAGTATTTAAGAAGCTGGAGATATCCCACATGCTTCCCGGAGATTCCTGGTCTTTGTAATAAAGCCAAGCTAGGGTTTGGTTCAGAATTTCAGATGTATTCATAGCTATAGCGGATTTCACTGGCATAAACGTACTATTAAATAAGCCATGAATAAAGGAAATTTGCGGGTGCTGCGTAACATAGGTTTTATTGTTATAAATAGATATTAAATTTGTTTAATATATTGATAATCAATAATTATGTAAATGTTTATTATGCGCAGTTTTGGGTGTTTTGTAACAAATTTATTATAATGATTTAATTTTTTTTGCTGGAAGCGTAGCCGGTAAAAAAAAATACCCCCTGAAGAACTTAGTCTCCAGGGGGTATTCTAAAGCTGAATAGCAGGTATTATAAAGAGCTGTATAGCCAGGCTTCCAGCAACTGTTTCTGTTTTTCTGTTGCTTGCGGATCGGGGCGTAATACATGGGTGCTTTCCACGGCTACTTTCATCAGGTTTCCTTCTAATTTAAGGGTAATGGGCTTGCCGTTATTGTCGCGCCGCTGTACCGTTACCTGTAGTTTATCACCAACATTCCCATTTGTTACATACTGGCTGATTAATTGATTCATGTTAACGGAAGTAGCTTCCTGGCCATTTACAGCCATGATCACATCACCTTGCTGGTAACCCATTTTTTTACCGAATTCGTTCATGTTACTGGTGCCGGCAATAAGTACCCGTCCATCTTTGTTTACAGCTGTTTCTACCTTGCCAAAGGTGTTAATCTGTTCGGTTAGTTTAGGCGCGTAAGTAATACCTACGGTGTTAAAAATATCGGTATAAGGTAAAGGCGTTGGTCCTTCTACATATTTCCGGAAGAAATCTCTTATTTCCGGGTAAGTAAGCGCTGTAATCTTATCAAAGAGTTCTTCGTCTTTAAAAGACCTGTCTTTGCCGTAGGTTTTAGCTAAGTCGGTCATTAAATTAAGCACACCGTATTTGCCGTTTGATAACTCACGCAGCCTGATATCCAGGGCCATGCCTATCAGCGCGCCTTTCTGGTATACGTTACCATATTGGGCAGCATGGTCATCTAAAGCTCCTTTACTCATTACGGTAAACGGCAATTCGTCTTTGTACTGTTTAGAGAAAGCAATGTAGCCCTTCAGTTTTGTTAAATACTGCTCCGGGGTAATTAGCTTCTGGTTTACCTGTACATGCGAGGCAAAGTATTCGGTTACGCCTTCGTAAAGCCACAAGTGCTTCGACATTTTAGGCCGGATGTAATCAAAATCGCCAATTTCTTCTGAATGAATACTTAATGGCGTTACCACATGAAAGAATTCGTGCGCCGCAATGCTTCTGATCTGGTTGGCAATTTGTTCCGGCTCCAGCGGGGGGAAATAATAAACGGATGAATAAGAGTGCTCCAGGGCTCCATAAGCGCCAGAGGAATTAAAAACATCGTCTACATAAACTAAAAAAGCGTACTTATCTACAGGAAGTTTACCGCCTAAATAGTTTTTCTGCGCTTCTAATGTTTCCCGGATATTTTGCTGTATGGTAGTCGCTCGTACCGCTTTATTAGGCGAGTAAACAGAAATCAGAATATCGGCCCCCCCAATTTTTAACATGGCTGTATCAGGTTCGCTGTACATCAACGGAGAGTCCACTACGGTCATGTACGATTCTACCCGGTAGGTATCGGTAGAAGGAGTAGACTTAACTGCTTTTAGCGGCGTGGAACCGTAAAATTGTTCGGGTTTGGTAATGGTAATTTCGTAAGGTACCCGTTTCATGCCATCGAAGTAGCCAATAAAGCCGTGCGGGTTTATAAGAAAATTCTTGTTTTCTTCAATGTTGGTACCGGCCGGTTCAAAAACAATATCGGCTTTCTTGGTATTGCCAAAGGTGTCGTCCACCCAATAAGTTATCTGGTCTAAAGCCGATGCATTTTTAATTTTCCACCGGTTTTGGTCGAGCTGTTGTACGGATAAGGTGCGGCCTTTTTTATCGTAGGCCCGGAACTCGGTAACGAATTTTCCGAAATCGTAAATAGCATAGGTGCCCGGTACCATTTTGGGCAGGTTATAAATTATTTCTTTTTGTTTAATAGCTGGTACTTTTAAAGTAACCGGAATCCGGTCTTCTTTCACCTGGGTTAGGTCTAAAGAAAACTGGTAGGTCTGTTGTTTAGCCAGTTCGGGTTCTTCATTGGCAAAAGCAGCCATTTGTAACAGGAAACAGGCATAAAACAAAAGTAATTTCTTCATATAGTGGATAATCGGGTTTAGGGTATAACACTCAGGTAAGGGTAATCAGTTCGGTGATGGCTAATATTGTACCAATTTGTTTAAGCAGGGAATTACATAAGCCATTTAATATTGTAATAGGTATAGTTAAGCCTTTGGTAGCAGCACTGGAAAGTTTGCAATATAGTAAATAGGCTTATTTCTATATTAAAATTATTCTGACCGGAGCGATTTAACCGGATTGGCCCCGGCTGCTTTGGCCGCCTGCATCCCTACCGTAAGCATCGTAAGCAAAATAGCGAAAGTACCGGCTAACATAAAAATCCACCAATGGATGGTAACCCGGTAGGCGAAGCCCTGGAGCCAGCGGTGCATGCTGTACCAGGCAATAGGGCAAGCCAGTACAATAGCTACTAATACAAGCCAGGCAAAATCTTTGGATAGTAAAATAATGATATCTGCCACCGAGCCTCCTAAAACTTTCCGGATGCCGATTTCCCGGGTTCGTTGTTCGGCCGTAAAGGCCGTTAAGCCAAATAAGCCGAGGCAGGCAATAATAATGGTGAGTCCGGCAAAGTAACCAAATATGGTTAGCATTTTTTCCTCTGTGCGGTACTGTTTATCAAAATACTGGTCCAGGAAAAAATACTCCATGGGGTGCCGGGTATCAAATGCTTTCCATTTTTGCTCTATAAAGTTAAGCGTCCGGGATAAATTATTGGTATTAACTTTAATAAGTAAATAACCCGGAAGTTTGGGAGCCAAGGCTATTACCAAAGGTTCAATAGGCGTGTGTAACGAGGTATAATGAAAATCTTTTACCACGCCTACTACCCGGGCATCGTAATCTATTAACTGGACTTTTTTACCTATGGGGTTTTGCCAGCCCATGGCCTTTGCCAGCGTTTGGTTTACCAGTACACTTTTTGTCAGGTCAGTTGGCAAGTCCAGGGAGAAATTTCTTCCCTGCATTACCTGAATGTTCAATAAGTCCAGAAAATCATAATCTACAAACATGACCGGGTTTGTTTTTTCTTCCTGTTTGCCATTTTGCTCCAGCAGCATAATAATGCGGGAGCTTATATCGCCGGGTATATTAACCGTGGTGGCTACTTTCTCAACGTTGGGGTTGCGTAAGAGCGCTGTTTTTATTTCTGGAATCTGCCGGAGCAACAGCGTATCGCCTACCGGAATTTCCAGCGCTATTAGCTGGTTTTTATTAAACCCTAATTCAGCTTGTTTTATGTATTGCAACTGGCTGAAAACAATTATAGTCCCTATTATTAATATAATGGAGATGGTAAATTGCGTAACTACTAAAGCTTTTCGTAATAAAGTATTGCTGCTTAACGGCGATTTATCTTTTTTAAGAACATCAACTGGTTTAAACCTGGAGAGGAAAAAGGCCGGATAGCTGCCGGCTGCTAAACCAACAAATAAAATAATTCCGGCTAAAGCCAACAGAAAAGAGCCCTGTTTGAAATAAGTAAAAGAGAAATTCTTTTCGGTAAGGGAGTTAAAATAAGGCAGGGAAATTTCTACCAGGGCCAGGGCCAGTAAAATGGCAAAAAATGCAATAAATACCGATTCGCCGATGAATTGTTTTATTAATTGGGAGCGGGTGGCACCTACCACCTTGCGTAAACCTACCTCGCGCCCCCGCTTGGCAGAACGGGCCGTAGCCAGGTTCATGTAGTTGATACAGGCTATTAGTAAAATGAAAATGGCTACCAAACTAAAAATATACACATAGGCTTTATTGCCGGGAGGCGTTATGCTAAATTTCCAATCGGGGTTTAAATGAATATCCTGGATAGGTTGCAGGTGGAAGGTTTCCTGAGCGGTCAGTGCATTTTCTTTAATCCAGGGAGCAACGGTATGCTGGCTTAGTGCGGCTAACTTTTGCTCTAAAACAGGCAGTTGATCTTTGTCTGATAACAATACGTAGGTGTACCAATTTAAGCTCAGCCAGTTAGTTTCTAATACTTTAGCTTGAGTACTGCTGTCCTGGGGCAACTGTACTAGTGTATTTACTGAAAGCAGGGCATTTATTTTGAGGTGCGAATGTTTTGGATCCTGAAATATACCGGTAATGTGGTAGCGGTTACGGGTAAACTGAATGGTTTGTCCCATGGCCTCCTCGGCACCCCCAAAGTATTTTTTGGCCAGCTCTTCTGAAATAACAATAGTTTGCGGGGCAATAAGGGCGGTAGAGAAATTTCCCTTAATAAGTTCATAAGTAAATACCTCGAAAAAGCGGCTGTCTGTAAAGAACATATAGTCTTCGTTAAAAGACTTTTCCCCAATCCAGATGGTCTGTTTGGTAATAGGCATTAATTGCGTTACGACTTCTGCTTCAGGGTACTTTCCCGCTATCGTTTTTCCTAAAATATAGGGCGAGCGGGCAAATTTATCATCCTGCCCCTGCATTTTTACATTGGTAACTACCCTTGCAATCCGGTCAACATTTTGGAAGTCGCGCTCATAGGTTAATTCATCCTCGATGTACAGAAAAATAAGGATACACGCCGAAATGCCCGTTGCCAGCCCAATGATATTAATGGCAGAATAAATTTTATTACGCACCAGGTTGCGCCAGGCAATTGTGAAATAGTTTTTTAACATGCGTGCTTTTATACCTTTTCCGCATTTAGTAATAGGTGAGCCTGTAAGCAGACTAGCCTGAATGCTTAAAATGGTTATTCTCCTCCTAATATACTTGATTGCCACAAAAGAAAGAAATGGCCACTCCGGCTACCCCTTATATTCCTCTTTTTTTTAAAAAATATGCTGGACCTGTATCAGAAAACGAGCTGCCATAGATTACTAGGAGGCTCTAAAAGGTTGGAGGAGGTGATAAAGCAGCAATTTTACCTATCCAGTTATTAATTAAGTTTAATTTTTAATGCAGCCATAGCGTTCTGTTTTTTTGATAACTGGCACTGGTAAAAAGCATTCAATAAGCTAGTTTGGATAAAAACCTTTGTAAAAGCAACCGCAAATAAGTAATATTAAAACATAATCTGTTCTTTTAGTAAAAGTACCAGGTACATTCCCTGAAGCCTGATTTTTCATGAGCCCAAAATCTGATTGCCGCATTTTAATTGTAGATGACGAAGAAGATATTTTAACTGCCGGCCGAATTTTTCTGAAGCAGCATTTCAACTACGTACGTACCGAGCCTATCCCGAGTAAAATTCCCCAGCACCTGGAAATAGATACTTTTGATGTGATTTTGCTGGATATGAATTATACGGCCGGCGCAACTAACAGTAAAGAAGGTTTTGATTGGCTGGCCCGGATTCTGGAAATAGACCCGGCAGCGGTGGTGATTATGATAACCGCCTACGGAGATGTAGAGTTAGCGGTAAGGGCCCTGAAAGAAGGAGCTACTGATTTTGTATTAAAACCCTGGCAAAACGAAAAGCTGCTGGCTACTTTACATGCCGCCTCCCGCTTGCGGAAGTCTACGCTGGAGGTTAAAAAGCTTGTAGATAAGCAAAAGCAATTGAACCAGGCCCTGAATACCCATTACGGCGATTTTATTGGTTTATCGGCCCCCATGCAAAAAGTGTATCAGACCATAGAAAAGGTAGGCGCCACCGATGCCAATGTGTTGATTTTAGGGGAAAACGGTACAGGAAAAGAGCTGGCGGCGCGCGCCCTGCACCAGAAATCTAAAAGAGCTCAGGAAGCTTTTATAACCGTTGATTTAGGGGCTGTAAGTGAATCTTTATTTGAAAGTGAATTATTTGGGCATGCTAAAGGCTCTTTTACCGATGCCCGCGAGGATCGCGCCGGCCGTTTTGAAATTGCCTCCGGAGGCACGCTCTTTTTAGATGAAATTGGGAACCTGACCCTGCCTCTACAAGCGAAATTATTAACCGCCTTGCAAAGCCGGCAGATTACGCGCCTGGGAACTAACCAGCCCAAGCCCATTGATATCCGGCTTATTTCTGCTACCAATATGCCTTTATACGAAATGGTAGAGCAGGGGCGGTTCCGGCAAGATTTGTTGTACCGCATTAACACAGTGGAAATACAGCTGCCGCCGCTGCGTGAGCGAAAAGAAGATATTCCTTTGCTGGCGAACCATTTTCTGCGGTTGTATCGCCGCAAGTATCAGAAGCCTAACCTGGGCATAGATAAACAAACTCTGAAGAAGCTAAACGAATACCATTGGCCGGGAAATATCCGGGAGCTGGATCATGCGGTTGAGCGGGCTGTTATTATGAGCGAGCAAAATACCTTACAACTGGCAGATTTTAGTTTTGCCCCGGCAACTACCAAACCGCTTAACCTGGAAACAGATTTAACCCTGGAAGCCCTGGAGCGAATGATGGTAGAAAAAATGCTGAGTAAGCATGCCGGCAATATTACCCATGCGGCCCGCGAGCTAGGTATTACCAGGACCGCTCTTTACCGACGCATAGAAAAATATGGTTTATAATAAGTTTCGGTGGCGGGTTTTAGGGCGTTTAGTCTTGCTCTTAGCTACAATGGGCTTGTTTGGTTATGTGCTGCTTTATAAACAGCTCTATATATCTGCCTTTTGTTTGTTGTTATTGGTAGCTGGTCAGGTAATAGAACTGTTCCGGTTTCTGGAAAAAACAAACCGGGAGCTGGCTCGCTTTTTTGCTGCGGTACGTCATGCTGATTTTACCCAGCGTTTTGATCCGGTATATACAAAAGGATTATTTGCTGACTTACACCTGGAGATGAATAGTGTGTTGGAGACTTTTCAGAAGATTAAAGCCGATAAAGAAGCAAACCATTTTTACCTGCAAAACCTGGTTGAACACCTGCGCATTGGTATTTTAGCTTTAGATGAAACCGGCGAAATAAATTTAATTAACCAGGCCGCTAAAGATTTGCTACAAATTCAGTTTCTGAAAAATATTTATGCTTTAACCCGTTTAAGTCCGGAGTTGGTACGCGTAGTAGAGGGCTTGGAACAGGAAGAAAGCCGGGTAATAAATTTTAATCGCAAAGACGATCAGTTATTGCTGATGGTAAAATTAAGTTCTTTCCGGTTGCAGGGACAACTGCTTAAAATTGTATCGTTTCAGAATATACGTTCCGAAATGGAAGGACAGGAACTGGATGCCTGGCAAAAGCTTACGCGGGTGCTTTCGCACGAAATAATGAACTCCATCACCCCGGTAATTTCGCTTGCTTCCAGTATAAATAATCTGGTAGAAACTGAACTGGTGCTTAAACCACAGGTACCGGAGGTAGATGAGGAAGCTTTAAATGATATAAGAATGGGCTTGCAAACTATAGAAAAGCGGAGCCAGAGCCTGCTTCAGTTTGTAGACCGGTACCGCAAACTCACCCGTATTCCGCGCCCGCGCATCCAGGAAATTGATTTTAAAAATTTACTGCAGGGGGTGTATACCTTAGTAGAAAAAGAATGTAGCGAATGTGGCATAAAATTATCCTTACAGGTGCCTACCAGGGCCTTACCAGTACAAATTGATCCGGAACTAATTGAGCAGGTAATCATTAACTTAATTAAAAATGCTATGGAGTCTTGCCAGGGAGTACTAGCCCCCCAGGTAAAGTTGCTGGCTTATACCGATGATGCAGATTATGACCGGGTAAAACTGGAAGTGCAGGATAACGGGAAAGGTATTCCGGAAGAGATTTTAGATCAAATTTTTGTGCCATTTTATACCTCTAAGAAAAATGGTTCTGGCATTGGCTTAAGTTTGTCCCGGCAAATTATGCGGCTCCACAAAGGGAACATACGGGTGGCCCATGCTGCGCCAGGACATACCGTTTTTACTTTATCCTTTTAAGTCGCAAATTGCTTTAGTACCTGGTTAAGCTGCTGAGGTGGTACTACCCCCGACTGCCGCCAGACTATTTTGCCATGGTGAAAAAGAATAAGAGTAGGTATACCCTGAATGCGGTATTGCTGGGCTACCGGCTGGTTTTTATCTACATCTATTTTAATAACTTTAACTTTTCCGGCATTATCGGCAGCCACCTGTTGTAAAATTGGAGCCATGGTTTTACAGGGGCCACACCAATCGGCATAAAAATCTACTAAAACCGGCATACCAGGGCTATTAATTAGTTCTGAAAATGATTTTTTTGCCATAATAACTCCTCTTTAATTCTTCCTTTTTAAAGTATTTACCCTCCATTTATCGGAAACCAGCAAAATTAGTTTCTACTATAAAGGCTGTTATCATAAAGGTTAATCTACTAATTATTAAAAATACTGATTACCCTTAAGGATTTATACGTAAAAATATTTGACGTTAAATTTGAATTTAATTTATAAGCTTTATATCTTTTAAAAGTTTTTATAAAATTTTATACGATGGGGCGCTTTCTTTTACTCTTTATTTTTTTAGTAGAGGCCGTGATTAAGTTAATGG
The DNA here is from genome assembly GCF_000473365.1 of Adhaeribacter aquaticus DSM 16391. Lineage (GTDB taxonomy): Bacteria > Bacteroidota > Bacteroidia > Cytophagales > Hymenobacteraceae > Adhaeribacter > Adhaeribacter aquaticus. Next base: position 2,339,790 of record NZ_KI421517.1, on the reverse strand, counting down.
GTACTAATCAGGCCAATGGTAATGCTATCAGTAAAAATGCGGAAACCGTTATTTACCTGGTACGGCATGCAGAAAAAGTTACCAGCAACCCGAATGATGAAAACCCAGGTTTAACGGAGGCAGGCATGGAAAGAGCCGAAGACCTGAAACAGTATTTAAGAGATGTAGAGGTAGATGCTTTTTTTTCTACTCCTTATAAACGTAATCAGTTAACAATAAAACCTACTGCCGCTGGTAAACCTATCCAGTTTTACGAGCCGCATGATTACACCGGCCTGCGCGACCGGATTTTAAAAGATTTCCAGGGAAAAACAGTCCTGATAGTTGGCCATTCCAATAGTTTGTTGCCAATTGTGGAAGCTTTTGGCGCTAAAAAACCAGTAGCTTTAATTGGGGAAAACGATTATGATAATATATTTAAACTGGAGGTATCCGCCCGTGGAAAAGTAAGGGTGCAGCCCAAGAAATATGGCAAACTTAATGTCTGAGGATTTTGGTAATGGTTTACAAATAGCTGCTCCAGAGCAGCTATTTTTTTAGGCTATTTAGTAAAGAACTGATTGGAACTTATGTAGCTGATTTATCAGTTTACAATATGAGATTCAGACTTTTCAAAATCAACTATCAGATAATGTTTAAAAGAAGTTTTTTAGCCTCCTGGATACTGGCGCTACTGGTGGTAGTGGGAGTAAGTTGTCGTGAAGAAGAGGTAGCAGCGGCGCAGCCCGAAGTAGAAAAAGACTATTTTGTTTCGGCAAAATTAATAACCGAATTGCCCCAGAGCATTTTGGTTGCTATGGCCGATAGGCAAGGTTTTCCACAAATCAAAAATGATATCAAATATGATGTTCAGGTTTATAATGTAACCTATTTAACTACTTATAAAGGTAAGGAGATTGAAGCCTCCGGGTTATTATGTGTACCTAAGAATGCAAAAGAGGCCCTGCCTATTTTGTCTGGCCAGCATGGAACCACTTTTACGCAGGCAGGTGCACCCACTAATTTTCCGGCTGTTTTTTCCGGATTCGAGCTTTTTGCTTCGGCGGGTTATTTAACCTTAATTCCGGATTATATTGGTTATGGAGTTTCTAAACAAATCTTTCATCCGTATTATGACCAAAAGCATTCGGCATTAGCTGTAGTAGACTTTATAAAAGCGGCTAAATCGTATGCCAAAAAGAATAGCCTTACTTTAAATGATAAATTATTTCTGACCGGTTATTCCGAAGGGGGATATGTAACCATGGCCGCCCAGAAAGAAATAGAAACTAATTCGGCTCATAAACTTAAGGTTACGGCTTCGGCAGCAGGAGCAGGTGGTTTTGATTTAACCGGAATGTTAGGTGAAATTTCAGAAAGCAAGCCTTATTCTAATCCGAATTACCTGGCGTTTATTCTGCAGTCGTATAATAAAACGTATGATTGGAACCGCCCTATGAGTGATTTCTTTCAGGAACCTTATGCCACTAATATTCCTGGTTTGTTTAATGGAATAAATAGTGCCGGAACTATTAACAGGGCCCTGACCAGCGATCCGACTAAATTATTTAGCCCAACGTTTTATGCAAATTTGCAGAAAAGTGATGGTGAATTAGCTTTGAAAAAAGCACTCGTTGCGAATTCTATTTATACAAATTGGGTACCAGCCACCCCAACTAAAATTTATCAGGGAACCGCTGATCAGTCGGTATTTTTTGAAAATTCTAAAACAACCTATGATAAATTAAAAGCTGCTGGCGCCAAAGATTTGGAATTTATAACCATACAAGGAGGTACCCACAGCAGTAGTGTTGAACCAATGATGCTATCTGTTATTCCCTGGTTCCGATCTTTAAAATAAAGAACTAAGCTTACATAAAAAAAAGGCTGCTTTACTTAAGCAGCCTTTTTTTTATGTAAATAGGGTTAACTAATTACTTTTAGTTGCCGCACAATAAACAGGCAAAGGATGGTAGCTACGGTGGCAATAATGCCAATAGTACCAAAGTGGAGAAGCGGGCCTGTGCTGGATTTTTGAATGATCAGGCCGGAAAGAAAGGCAGATAGCCCGGCGGCCATTTGTTGTACTGAAGAATTAAAACTCATGAAGCTACCTCTTAAATTAGGGGATACGCTTGAGGTAATTAGGGACATAGCAGGTACAAACCGGGCCCCGAAACCAATAAAGAAAGTAGTAGTTACCATCAATACCAAATAATGGGGTGCTGGTTGTAAATGAGTAATAGCTAAAATAGGAATAATAGAAAATAAGGCCGTATAAATAAAAATACGTTGTTTGCCATAACGATCGGAGAGCCGACCAGCTAGCTGAGAGGTCACAACGGTAGCTAAACCTCCAAATAAATACATAAAGGCCAATTCACTTTCGGCAAATCCTACGTTGGCTACTAGGTAAGGACTTACAAAAGGTACTACGGTAAAGCCGGCCAGGGTTAAGGCCACCATCAGGGTCATGGCCCACAGCAGGTTTTTATTTCGGAGTATTTCCCCCACTACCGCCAATGGGTTAGTTTTAACGGCATTGGTTAAATGACCCCGCAAGGCTGGTAATAAAAAGTAAGCACCAATTAAAACCAATAAGCTCATAGCAGCCAAAGCGTAAAATGGTGCATGCCAGTCTACTTTGCTGGCCAGGTACAAGCCTACTGGTACTCCGGCTATAGAGGCAACCGAAAACGCTGCCATTACCTTACCGGTGGCTGCTCCACGCCGGTTTTCCGGAATGGCATCCCCAATAATAGCAAATACTAATGCCCCGATTACCCCGCCAAAAGCACCGGCTATAATTCTTGCCACTAATAGCAGTTCGTAAGTGGGAGCTATGGCACAACAAAAAGTGCCAAATATAAAGCCAGCGTATAAGGCCAAAAGGGCGTTTTTTCGATCGAACTTATCTATAAACAAGGTGCTGATAAACCCCGAGATAGCAGCACTGAATGTGTAGGCCGACACCATAAACCCAAATTCTTTCGGGTTAATCTGAAACACCCGCATCAGCTGGGGGCCTAAAGGCATCATAATGACAAAGTCAATAATATGCGTAAACTGAATGGTTGCAAGCAAAAAAAGTAACCAGCCTTCCCGTATCTGAGCTTTGGGTACCAAAGTTTCCTCGGGGTTGGAGGTAAGAAAAGTGTTATCAGGAGTAGTTGACATAAAATACTTAAAAAATAGAATTAGCCTGTATTTGCCCGGGCCAAAGTAAGTAACGTATAAACGAGCTGCTGTATACGTTAGAAAACAAAAATAAGGAGTAACCCACCAGTATAACCTTACTTAAATATATGCAGGATGCCACAGCAGCGGAAAGACATATCAGTTTGTGAGCTTTGTAATAGGGAAGTAAGTTTTGTTACCAAACATCATTTGTTGCCCAAACAAGAAGGAGGCAAACATACAGAAACAGTAGGTTTGTGCCAGCCCTGCCACAGTACTATTCATCTTACCTTTTCTAATCAGGAGCTGGCCCGCAGTTTCAGAACCATTCAGGATTTACAAAAAGCGGAAGCCCTGCAAAAGTACCTGAACTGGATAAAGAATAAAAACATAGATAAAATTAAAAACCGAAGAAGTGGGCGCAGGTAGTTTTGCCGTGGTACGTACCAGTATTTAGCTACCTTTAAACCAGAATTGACCTATATGCCTCGCAAATACATACCCTTTACCGCAGTAAAAAAGCAAAAAGCAATTATTGTAGATAGTATGCACCCGAATGGGCTGGTACTATCGCATTGGCGGGGAGCGCGTACGCCGGATGACTTACGGGGGGATACCAGTGCCGACATTGTTTTTAATGCCTTGCATCAAAATGTAGCAGGCTTAGAAGAAGAAGCCGTTACGGCCAATCATTTTGATATTGATGGCTTTGTAGGGGTGTGGGCGCTTTTAAATCAGGAGGTAGCCCTGCAAAACGAACAGCTACTCCGCCAAATGGCCTTGATTGGTGATTTCAGGGAACTGGATTTACAGGTTCCCGAAGCGGATAAAGCTTTAAAATTAGTTTGCTGGATTAATGCAAAGGAAAAGGAACTGTTTTATCCGCCATTTGGAGCCGAGGAACAAGAAGAAAATGAGGTAATGGCCTCGGTGCCTAAATTTAACTATTTTTTACAGGAGTTTGCTGCGGTTTTAAACGATACTGATGCCTTTAAATCAGTCTGGGAGCAGGAATATAAGGAAGTAATGGCGGGCTATAAACTTATTAATCAACCGGAAGTTAGCATACAAAAATATCCGGAGATTGGGTTAGTAATCATTAATTTACCCGAACCCGTACATTATTATGCGCTCTTTAGCAAAACCCGAGGTTTTGATATGGTATTAGCTATATACAATGGGCAGCGTTACGAACTAGAATACAAGTATACCACCTGGATCGATCTGGCATCGCGGTCAACTTTACCCCGACTTCCGCTGAAGCCCTTAATTAAGCAGTTAAATAACGTGGAGAAATCCGGCTATTCCTGGACCGGAGAACACATAACAGATACTGGGCCTATTTTGCGATTAGCAGGAAATACATTAAACAAACGGGAGCGGTATGCAAACCCTACCGAGCGGCCCATTTATGCTTCAACCATTACTCCGGATAATTTAAAATCCATCATTACGCAGTATTTCCAAATCAGCTACTCGGATATTCAACCTAAAAAATACTGGAATTGGGAAGAAATAAAAGCTTTTAGCAGAGAGTAAGTCTGGCAGGTATTGAAAGTAAAGTATTTAGGAGAAAACAATACCCGCTGGAAAGAACTGGATTATATCTTTTTAGTATATTGAAGAGCTAATATGTTTCATGTGCATCTAGCAAATGAGGGGCATTGAAGCAGGAAGAAAAAGTAGCAAATAGAAGATTCAGTAAATATATTTTTATACAAATATCACGGTAAACCCTATGAAAACATTCTCTCAAATTGTAAAAATATTCTTCAATTTTTTCTTTCCGGTTTACTTTATCCTGGTACTTCCGTTCCAAATTTGGGCAAATATAAATGGCCTTCAACCTGATCGGCCGGGGATTTTGCTTCAATCTGTGATGTTTCTTTTCGCTGTTGGTATTTTTAGCTACCGCTTAGTTAAACTTATAAAAAGCCAAAAATACTAAGAATCTTTCCTTTCAAGTCAGTTAAAGCAAGTGAAAGCTTTTGTTTATCCTATAGGAACTATGCTTTTTAGAAAAAAAAGCATTTGCTATTCATTTAGGCTTTCTTTCCGGGCAGAACATAACAAATTTATAATATTGAGACGTATAATAAATTTGTAAATAGGCTGCTAATAGGAGCAGAACCAAAGCCACTTTTATATGAACAAGATTTTATGCCCGACTGACTTTTCGAAAGCCGCTACCAAAGCAGTTGAATTTGCAGCCATTATTGCTCAAAAGTCAGGGGCGCCTCTAACCGTTTTCCATGCGCTGCACTTGCCCAAAATAGGAACCACTGATGCCGCTTTTGCTGCAACGGAAGCTTCCGGCGAGCAACGTCGTCAGGCAATTGATAAATTGAATGCTTTGTGCCGGCACCTTTCCGAAACCCACGGCCACCAGCTAAAAGTCGATTATTTGGTGCAGGAAAATCTACTGGGCGATGCAGTTGAAGAACTTACTGAGGAAGGTGGTTACACTTTGGTAGTAGTTGGGTCTACGGGAGGAGGGAATACCCTGGAAGAAATATTGGTGGGCAGTAATACGGAATTAATTATTCAAAATGTTAAGTGTCCGGTGCTCTCCATTCCGGTTAATGCTGTGCCCGCTGAATTTAATAAAATTGTTTATGCTTCTGACTATAACGAAGAAGATACTGAGGCCTTAAGCTATCTGTTAGGATTTGCCCGATTATTTGATGCCTCGGTAGAAATAGTACACGTGAGTTCAACTGAAAGTAGTTCCAGTGAATCGAAAGCTAACCTGTTCCGGCAAGACTTACGTACTGCCCTGCCCGAATATGATTTAGGATTTCACGAGGTAGTGCACCCGGATGAGGTGGTAGGAATGAAAGATTATTTAACCCGCAAAGAAGCAGATTTACTGGTGATACTAAAGAAAAGAAAAGGTTTCTTTAGTAATTTATTTACTCAAAGTTTTTCAGAGCAGCTTACGTACCAAAGTAAATTACCTATTCTTTTTATTCATGCGTAATAAAAAGGTAGTAGTAACAACTTTGGTTTATATGATTCTCTTTTATTTATTTGGCATTACTAACTGAATGTTATTACTACAAAAATATGCGTAATAATTCTATTATTTTTCTAGTCTTCGTGGTGCTGGCAGGTTTATTTACTGCTTTGGGTACCTGTACCAGAGGGCCGGAAAGTTCACAACAGGCATCAACCGAAACCACAAGAGAAGCAACTACGGAACCCGGAAGTGAGGCACCAGTAGGAAATATCCAAAAAGTAACCGGTGCCCAGGAACATTTACTTTTAGGGAATCCCAGCTATGCCACCGCAGATATTAGCAACCATAATAATTACCTGTTGGAAAGGCCTCAGTACGTACTTTCTTATAGCCGGGATCGGGGCACACCTAATTGGGTAAGCTGGCACGTAAACAAAGACTGGATAGGCGGCGCTGACCGTCAGGATAATTTTCGGGCAGACCCTTCCTTGCCGGCTGATTGGTACCGGGCCTCGCCTAGGAGCTATACCAATACAGGCTTTGACCGTGGCCATAATTGCCCTTCCGCCGATCGTACCCGCACAGAAGAAGATAACGCTGCCACTTTTCTGATGACTAACATAATCCCCCAGGCTCCGGTGAATAACCGCGAAACATGGGGCAATATGGAAGAGTATACCCGCTCGCTGGTAGATGCGGGAAACGAAGTTTATGTAATAATGGGAAGCTATGGCAAAGGTGGCAAAGGCGCTACTGGTTCGGTTGAAACAATAGATAATGGCAGAATAACGGTGCCGGCTTACATTTGGAAAGTATTGGTAATATTACCAGAAGGAGATAATGATTTAAACCGCATAACAATCGATACGCGGGTTATAGCCGTAAAAACTGCCAATGCCAATACCATTAGTCCTAGCTGGGGCCGTTACCGCACTACGGTAGATGAAATTGAGAGCGAAACCGGCTATGATCTACTTTCGAATGTACCTAAAGCCATTCAGGATGTGCTGGAAGCCAAAAGAGATGCCGGACCAACCCGTAAAGAATAATGCTTTTGCTTAATTGCTAAAACTGCTCTTTTATTTATGCCTGATGAAATTCTTTTACCTGATGCTATTATAAATAAGCTACAAGAGCTTGCTGATGGATTATATTACATAAGTGAAAGTGATTATCCTTTAGAAGTAATCCAGCTAAAGACGGACGAAGCAGAGTGTCCTTCAGACGAAGCTATTATAAATTTAGCGGGTAAATCTGCAGCTAGCGTAGAAAAGGACAACTTAAACCATTTCTTCCGGAATATGGTGCAGGAAGAAATGGTAGGGGAGGAGGAAGCAAACCGGTTCCGGGAGCTGGTTAATTTTCTGGAACAGCACTTGCAGGATATAAACGTTTATAAAGTTGGTGAAACCGAAATACAAGCTTTTGTATTAGGCAAATTGGCACCGGGAGCGTTTGCCGGATTAAAAACCACGGTAGTGCAAACCTGAAACTTTTCTAAGCAAAGCTGTCCGTAACATGACCAGCCACCCGTAACTTACTGGTACCACCGGCCATTTTTTGTACCTGAATTTGCGTGCTGATGCGTTCTTTCAGTGCTTCCACGTGTGAAATAACCCCAATAGTTTTGCCGCTGGCCTGTAAGTTTTCCAGGGCCGAAATAGCCGTATCCAGCGTCTCTGCGTCTAAGGTGCCAAATCCTTCATCTATAAATAAAGAGTTAATCTGAGCTTGTCGGCCAGCTAAATCCGATAAACCTAAGGCCAAGGCCAAACTAACCAGGAAGCTTTCTCCGCCGGATAAAGTAGTCATAGGGCGTACGGCATCTGCCTGGTAAGTATCCACTATTTGTAAATCCAGATCCTGTTCCGGGCTTTTAAGTATGCGGTACCGTTGGTTAATTTTTAGTAGGTGGTGGTTAGCCAGCACCACCAAACGGGCTAAGGTTAGTCCCTGGGCAAATTTGCTGAACTTTTTGCCATCCGCCGATCCAATTAAAGTGGCTAGTTTATCCCAGCGGATAAATTCCTTCTGTTGCACTTCTATTTGTTCGGCAATGGCCTGGTGCTTTGCTTTTAATTCTTCGTCCCGTTGTAAGATTTGTTCCAGTCGTCCGATTTCCCGGTTAAGAGAAGTTAGCGCCGCCTCCTGTTTTTGTAGTTGGTCCTGCAAATATTCAGGTTCTTCCGAAGTCAGGTTTTTACTTAATTCCTGTTTTATTTCGGCTTCCGTAGATTTTAACAAACTGGTACAGGAGGCAATATTATTTTCCAGTTGTTGTTGCTTGCTCGCTATTTGCCGGGCGTCTTCCTCCGATAAAAACAGTTGAACCAGCGCCTCAATGGAATTAATACCTTCTTGCTGAATTTGCGTTTGCAGTTGGTGTTTAAGCTTTTCGTATTCTTGTTTTAGCTTTTCTAAGTCGCGGTTTTGGGCTGCCTGTTGCTCCAGGCTAACCCGCAGCTGTTCTTGTTTTTGTTGTAACTCGGCCCGCAGCTCTTCTACTAAATTTGTTTTCTGATTTACAGTTTCCTGTAATCGGGTACGCTCCGATGTTGGTTCTTTGGTACCAAATAGCTCAAAACGTTCCTGCTCTATAGCTTTTAAGCTATCTCTTTTTCTTTCTGACTCCGCTTCCTGGAATTTTAAAGCCGTCTTCTTCTCAATTAGTATGTCTTTCAGGTTACGTAAATCTGTTTCGGTTTGCGTCAAGGAATGCTGTAGCTCCCGTTGTTTTTCCGTTCCTTTGGTATACCGGTGCGCTCTTTTAGCTAATTCGGTGGTTAGTTCAGCTCCTTTTTTATAATCAAAGGTTAAGTTAAAGCGGGACAAGAATGAGCTGGCTTCTTCCGAAATATTAGCCTCCTGTTCCTGCAAATCATCCAGCGCTTCCTGCACCCGAAACCCGTTATTACCTACATCTTTTAGTTTTTCTTCTGTTTGGGTTAACAGGCTTTCTGTTTTTGCCAACTCTTCCCGTTGGGTAAATACAGTTGTTTCCAGGTGCTTTAATTGCGTCTCAAAATGGCGTATCTGGGCAATGGTACGCTGGGTTGCTTCTAAATCCTGTTGCTTCTTTTGCAGCACAGCTTCAATAACTGTTCGTTTCTCAATATCCAGAAACTTAGGTAAACGGGTATTATTTTCCTGGAAGTTTTGTAGCAGGGAAGCTATATCGGTTTTAAGCTGACTTACCTGTTCTTCTTCGGCTTTGATTTGGGCTTCCAATTTGGCCATCAACGTTGCTTGTTGGTTTACCTGGGTACCAAAGCTGGTTACATAATCCTGATAAGCATTTCGTTTCTCCTCAGCTTCGGTAACCTGGTTTTTTACCTGGTGCACCACAAACGGGTGATGTTCTGAACCACAAAGCGGACAAGGCTGGCCCGGTTGTAATATCTCCCGGTCAGTCTCGTACTTCTGAATACGCATTTGTAACTCTACCAAAGCCTGTAAATTTTTTAAATGCGTTTCGGCCTGGGTTTGTTGCTCCTGGAATTGCTTTAACTGTTCCTGGCCAGCTATCAGGTTTTTGGTATTGGTTTCCCTTTGCGTAGTTAAAAGCTGTAGCCTTTCTTGCCTTTGGTGGTACTGGGCCGCCAGTTGGGCTTGTTGCCCGCAGATATTTATCAGCGAAGGCAATGTATTAGCAGTAGCTTCTAATTCGGTTAAGGTTTGTCCTGCCAGGCTTGCCTTTAACTGAACCTGAATTTCCTGCTTTTGCTTTTCCGAATTGGTTAAAGAACTATTTATGTGAGAAATTTCTTCCTGGAACATTTTTACGGTGCGCTGTCCTGAAAGCTGGGTTTGGGTGAGTTGTTCTTTTTCGGCTGTTAACTTTCCTTTTTCAGAAGTTATTTTTTGCAGGTCGGTTAAATAACGTTCATAAATTGGTAATTCTTTCTCTAAACAAGCTTCGTTTTCGTGTTCCTGGAGCCAGTTCTGTACCGCAATAACCTGCTTATTTAAATCAGCTAGTGCTGTTTCTTTTTCCTGTGTAACTTTTTCGGCCTGGTTTACTTCTTCGGCCAGTTTTGTTTGGACTGCTATAACTTGTTTTAAGTGATCCTGATTATATTGAATGTGCGCATCCAGCTGAATAACTTTCTCCAGTACCGGCTGAATAGCGCTTAAGTTATTAGTAGCTTCTTCGGCCTGAATCTGTAAGGCCGCTAACTTCTCCCGGACTGTTTTAACCTGACTTTCCTGTTCCGGTAACTGCTGACTTAATGCCTCTAAGGAAACTGAAATAGTTGTGCAATAATCCTGTGTTGTAGTTATAGCAGTTAAGTTGGGTTTATAAACTAATGCCTGTTGGTGCTTTTGCAACCGGTCCAGGGCCGGACGTTGTTCTTCCTGCAAAGCCGTTTGTTCCTGCAATTGCGTGGCCACTTCCTGTTTTTTCGTTTCCAGTTTTTGCAGGTTGCGGAGCCAATTTAGTTTATTATCCAAATCCTGCCTGGTTTGCCGGATGGTGTTTTCTTCGGTATGTAGTTCCTGTAACCTGGTGCGGTAATCTGTTTGTTCGCCGGGAGAGAGTAATACGACATCGTTTAACTTAGCCCGCAGGTTTTCCAATTCTTTTTTTTCGGCTTTGGCTTTATCAAAAGCCCATACCGATATTTGAGAATAAATACCTGTATCCGTTATTTTTTCTAGTAATTCACTGCGTTCGCTTTCACTGGCCTTTAAAAAGCGGGTAAAATCGCCCTGCGACAGCATAACCGACCGCAAGAATTGGTTGTAATCCAGGCCCGTCAGTTCTACTATGCGGCTCTTGGTTTCCGTAAGTTTAGATTCCAGAATTACATTGGTAGCTACCTCGCTCAACTCCATTTTTACATCCTGCAGTTTGCCATCGGCTTTGCCCCGGCTCCGGCGCAGCGACCATTTGGCGCGGTAGGCTTTCTCTTTTATCTCAAACTCTACTTCCGCAAAACACTCCGAAGTATGGCGGGTCATTATTTCAAAGGCATCACGGTCGTGGCGATGTACTTTGCCGTAAAGGGCCACGGTAATAGCATCCAGAATGGTGGTTTTGCCGGCACCGGTAGGTCCCGTTATAGCAAATAAACCAGACTCCAGAAAAGGGCTTTTATCGAAACGAATTTCGTGGTTGCCTTTTAATGAATTAAGATTTAAAAAACGGATACCTAATATTTTCATGTACGCCTGTGGGTTATTTTTAATAAAAGTAGAAAGGAGTTGCTACTTCTTGCTCTAATAAGCTTGCATTAAAACACGGGCAAAGGATGCTATAGAGAACCTGCCCGCTTACCTATAAACAAAAATAATAGTTTAATTTCCTTTTGCCTTACCTGTGGCTCAATTTAAACTGAATTAGATTTTGTTCTGGATAAAAACAGCAAATTTTTAAGAACTGCTCGGTTTTGTACCCAGTGAATTTTTTGATAAGATTTGTGGAATTAGGATAATCAAAAGCAGCCAGTTATCTTTCTTAACCGGCTGCTTTTGATTTTAATTAAGTTTAGCGTTTATCTCTGAACGAACTTAGGTGCATAAACAGTGTCTGGTATTTTTCCAATTAATTAATAAATACCTTCTGGCAGGGGAGTAAATTTGTTGTAATCAACTATTTGGGTTAGGCGAATTCTTAAGTGCCCTCCTGCTGGTGCATTAATTCCATCAACTCATCAAAAGCCAATAATAGATCATCATAATTGTCCTCCGTTGGAAAGGTAGATTCGCACTTCTTCCGGAAAACCTCTTTTGGAAGAAGCTCGTGGAGGCTTTGCATTTCCGGTAATTGCGTATCTAAAGTTTGCTGGGCAATTAACCGGGTTTGCCGGGAGAAAATTATTTGCAGGTGGTTTTTATCCTGTAAAAAACCGGCTAACTGATTTTCCAGGTCATGAATAAAGTTTTCAGTTTCTACCTGAATTTCCGCCCAGGCGGGGTAAGTATGGGTGCCGTTATCAAAGGTAGTTAGGTGTGTCCGTATCTTGTCCAAATCGCCTTTAAAACGAATTAACTTCCGGCAGACCGGTACTTCTATTTCTTCCAGTTGCTTTAACTGGCCTTCTTCAAAATCCAGGATCAGGATTATTTTTCTGTCTTCTACTTCACTAAAGCTTAAAGGGATTGGCGAACCGGAATAACGAATGTGCTGGAACCCGTTTACTTTTTGTGGGCGGTGCAAATGACCTAGCGCTACATAATCAAATTCAAGCGGGAATTGGTCGCCACAAATTTGCCCCAGGTTACCTACGTGAATTTCTTTTTCACTATCGGAGGCAGAACCTCCGGCCGCGAACAAATGACCGGTAGCTAAAACTGGAATTTGCTGTTGCTTGTAAGGTTGAATGTGTTGCACCAGCTCTTCATAATGGGCACAAATGCCCCGCTTTAAACGGGCTTCCTGTTCTTCGTAAGTTTCGCCGGGCACTGATAAACGGATGTCTTTATCCCGTAAAAAAGGAACCGCACAAACTACCAGCTGCACCTGACCAGTTTTATCGGTAATAGGAATTATTTCTTCCTGAATAGTGGCTGTAGCGCCGCCCACTACATGCACATTAAAATAACGCAGGAGTTCTTTGGGAGCATTTAAGGTGGAAACCGAATCGTGGTTGCCGCCAATTATTACAATATCGCGGCAGCAGGTTTGCCGCATGTGCCACAAAAAATCATAATACTGTTTAAGGGCGGTATTGGAAGGAGAGCCGGTATCAAAAATGTCCCCGGCAATGACAAGTAATTCAATTTGCTGCTCCTGAATGGTTTGCACCAGCCAGTCTAAAAAGTGCTGGTGTTCATCGGTGCGTTCGCATTGTTCCAACCGTTTTCCCAGGTGCCAATCAGAAGTATGTAATACGCGCATCTTTTCTCTTTCTTGTTTCAGTGTTTGAAGTTAACAGTTTTGAGTTGAAAATTATTCAAAACTGATTAACCTTTTCAGTGCTTTGCAGGCTCATTTTAGGTTTTAAGTTTTTCCAGTGACTTAAAGAATTGGTGCAGGTATTTGAAATATACTACTTAAAAGCTCTCTTTTCAGGTTCAGGTATATAGACTTCTAGCTCCGGGTAGTGGCGCAGGTACGCTTTATATTGCCTGGATTATAAAGTAATATAATAATCAAAGAGGAAGGATAATTTAACTCATGGATTTTCCAGGAAAGAATTTAGAAAGCGGGACCTATTAAAGGCAGGCGTTTTTATATCCAGCACTATGATTTCTGGAGTGCGATTAGAGGATAGAAGGTTTTGAAAGCTATAAAAACAAAAAAACGCCAGAGGAATAAGTCTGGCGTTTTTTGTTTGTGAATCCTTATTTTAATTTACGCTTTGCAGCCAGGTAGTAGCTTTGTCGTACGAGTCAAAAAGTTTCATTTCAAACTTATTGCCAATCCGTCTATGGGCATCCTCGGCTGATAACTTGCCATAACGGCCATGGGACACAATAAAGGCCAGGTATTTGAGGCCGGCTTCCAGCATGCGGGGTGTCCAATTCGTTTGCACCCAATCATTAGCTTTATCCCAAGGTCCCACCAGTTCCCGGTTATCGTTTAAAAATTTACTGCAACCTGTTTCTTTCAAAGCTTCCAGCATGGCTTCGCCTCCGGCTTTTACTGTTTCTACTGATTGTAAACCTATCCAGTTTACGTAAACCCAGCCTTCGTGCGATTTGTATTCTATTGTTATAAACTCACCACCATCCAACTTCCTTAAAACTTTCTTCATACGATTAAAATATTGTAAGCTGCCTGGCAGGCAAGGCGATTATAATTAGAAATAAGCCTTGATTATAAAATGATTCCAGCCGCTAATGTTTCGTTGGTAAACTCATCTACCAGAATTAAACTACCAGTTGCGGTATTTTTCCGGTATTCATCAAAGAACAACGGTACAGTGGTGCGAATAGCAATACGGGCAATATCGTTCAGGCCAATAGTAAGGTCGTCTTCGATTTTATGCAGGGTATTGATATTCATTTTATAGCGGATTTCTTTTACCAGGCATTTCGCTTCGCGGGTAGTGTGGCGAACGATGTATTTTTTGCCTTTAACCAACGGTTTTTCATTCATCCAGCAAATCATTACTTCTAAATCCTGGCTTACCTGTGGTTGATTGTTAGGCTTTACAATCATATCGCCACGGCTGATGTCTATCTCATCTTCCAGCGTCATGGTAACTGACATGGGCGAGAAAGCTTCTTCTACCGCGCCATCAAAGGTTTCGATGGAAGCAATTTTGCTGTTGAATCCGGAAGGCAAAACAGTGATTTCATCACCTGGTTTAAATACTCCACCTTCTACCCGGCCGGCATAACCCCGGAAATCGTGATATTCAGTAGTTTGTGGCCGCGATACATATTGTACCGGGAAGCGGGCATCTATCAGGTTCAGGTCGCTGCCAATATGGATAGATTCCAAAGTATACAGCAGGGTAGGGCCCTGGTACCAAGCCATCTTCTCTGATTTATTAACGATATTATCGCCTTGTAAAGCACTTACCGGAATATAGCGAACATCCGGAATATCTAAACGGGAAATAAAATCTTCGTAATCAGCTTTAATTTTATTGTATACTTCCTCACTGTAATCAACCAGGTCCATTTTGTTTATACACAAAATAACGTGGTCTATTTTAAGCAAAGAGGCAATAAACGTATGGCGGCAGGTTTGTTCAATAACTCCTTTACGGGCATCTATCAAAACAATGGCCAGGTTAGCGGTAGAGGCTCCGGTAACCATGTTCCGGGTATATTGAATATGACCCGGGGTATCGGCCATAATAAATTTCCGGTTTGGCGTAGCAAAATACCGATAAGCCACATCAATGGTGATACCTTGTTCCCGCTCGGCGCGTAAGCCATCGGTTAACAAAGCCAGGTTTACGTGCTCTTCGCCGCGCATCTGGCTCGTTTTTTCTATATTCTGCAGCTGATCTTCAAAAATGGTTTTGGTATCGTAAAGCAGGCGGCCAATTAAGGTACTTTTGCCATCGTCTACGCTTCCGCAGGTAATAAAACGGAGCAAGTCAGCTTCTTTCTTTTGTTCTTTTATGTCCATTATAGTTAGCTAGCAGCGTTTTGCCTTTAGCTTCAATTTTGTTTAACAAATACTTTTAATAATTGGGTCAGCGCTAAAAGCAATGAACCATCAAACAGGTAGGGGCTTAGAAATAACCTTGTTTTTTCCGGTCTTCCATGGCCGCCTCAGAACGCTGGTCGTCGGCACGGGCAGCACGCTCCGTTACCCGGGCAGCAGCTACTTCCGCAATAATATCTTCCAGGTTACTGGCCGGTGATTCTACCGCACCCGTACAGCTCATATCACCAACGGTTCTAAAGCGCACGGTTCTTTCTTCGTATTCCTCGCCCTTTAATAAAGTAATGTATTCTGATTTGGCCAAAAGTACGCCCTGACGGTTTACTATTTCGCGTTGGTGCGAGAAATAAATAGAAGGTAATTCTAAATTTTCTTCGGCAATGTATTGCCAGATGTCTAACTCTGTCCAGTTACTTAGCGGGAATACCCGGAAATGTTCGCCCGGATTTTTACGGCCATTGTATAAATGCCATAATTCTGGTCGCTGATTTTTCGGATCCCACTGACTAAATTCATCGCGGTGAGAGAAGAAACGCTCTTTGGCACGGGCTTTTTCTTCGTCGCGACGTGCCCCTCCAAAGGCCACATCAAATTTAAATTCTTCCACCGCGCTTAGCAATGTAACGGTTTGTAAACCATTGCGGCTTGGGTTAGGCCCTTTTTCTTCTTCAGCTAAACCCTGATCGATGGAGTCTTGAACGGTACGCACAATTAAGCGGGCGCCAATTTTATTTACCAGGTAATCCCGGAACTCCAGGGTCTCCGGGAAGTTGTGCCCGGTGTCCACGTGAAGCATAGGGAATGGCAATTTAGCTGGCCAGAAAGCCTTACGGGCTAAATGCGCCATTACAATAGAATCTTTTCCTCCGGAGAATAATAAAACCGGTTTTTCAAACTGAGCAACGGCTTCCCGAATTACGAAAATGGATTCGGCCTCTAGTTGCTTCAGATAACTTAATTTATAAGAATGAGACATTTTTTATTTAGTCTATAGCCTTGGTCGATATTCCAGGACTTATTATTTCTGATTAACGATTTACTATTTTAAAATATTCAAATTAATGCAACTGCCACCTCAATTGTTAGGTTTGATGCGAGGCAGCAATGTATTGATAAGTTTATGTAAACTGGTAGAATAATCTTCCTGGTCGGTACGAATTTCTAAATCCGGATTAGCAGGTGCCTCAAAAGGAGCATCTAACCCGGTAAAGTTTTTGATTTCGCCATTCAAAGCTTTTTTGTACAAGCCTTTTACATCGCGCTGGGCGCATACTTCAAAAGGGGCATTTACATACACCTCAAAAAAGTCTGCTTCTCCAATAATATTACGGGCAATTTGGCGCACCTCTTCGGTTGGACTGATTAAGGAGCAAATAGTTACCATACCAGCCTGTAAAAATAATTTTGCTGTTTCCGCCGACCGGCGAATGTTTTCTAACCGATCCGCTTCAGAAAATCCTAAGTTATTATTAATGCCACTGCGCAGGTTGTCGCCATCCAGCAGTTCTGTTAAAAAACCTTGGGCGTGTAGTTCCCGCTCCAGGCCTTTGGCCAAGGTACTTTTCCCCGAACCAGATAATCCGGCCATCCAAACCACTATTGCCCGTTGTTTAAGTAAGGTTTCCTTATCCTGGCGGGTCAGGGTTTGGTCAAAAATGGGATAAATATTTTCAGCCATTTGTAGGGTTAAAGTTTTGGAGGCCAAAATTACGAGGTTATGTTTAATTATTTAAAAATTATTTAAATAAGTTTGATTATTAATGAAAAAAGCTTCAAAAGCTGCTCCTGATTAATTGTTATTCCATAAAACTAAGCAGGAATATTCTGAGTTTATGAAATGGATATATTGTAATGACTTGTTTAGGAACTGCGGCAAGTAAAAGGAGGAACCATGGACTTAAATATTAAGTAATTTAAAGAACGGCTGAAGGAAGAAATAGAAAGGGGTAATCCGGACCCGGGGGCGTTTATTTACCAGGAGATAAGGCTGGCCGAAGAGATGAAGAACAGGTTTGTAGCCACTATGACCAAAGAAAATCAAGATTTTACAGTAGATGCGGTTAGTAGTGTGGATATTTATGTATTTCATTTGCAGGCCATAGAAAAAGAAATGGGTTTAAGTAATTTGCCTTTAGACCAGAAGGTAGCCACCAATGATGAGGCTGTGCGGGCAAAATTTTCTCAGGCCTTAGATAAATTACACCGCTTGGATCCGGAGCATTACCCGGAAGAAGGACCTGAAAAATAAAAGGCTTTTGCGTTACCGGTTGGCTTTGGTTAAAAATATTTGAAATGTGCCAGACTTTGCGCATCCTTTCTAACTTTGCCGCTTAATCAGATTTTTATGCTGTCCCAAATAAATATTGAGCAACTGTTGAAAATTGCATTAGAGGCTGGTGAGGCTATTTTAACGGTATATAATCATCCGGAAGAGGCTTTACAGGTGAAATTGAAAACCGACGAATCGCCGTTAACCTTAGCAGATGAAGCTTCCCATAAAGTAATTGAAATAGGGTTACAAAAGTTAACCCCCGAAATACCCATTTTATCGGAAGAAGGAGCAAGTATTGCTTACGAAGAGCGGAAAAATTGGGAATATTTTTGGTGTGTAGACCCCTTGGACGGAACAAAGGAGTTTATAAAGCGCAATGGTGAGTTCACCGTAAACATTGCACTTATTCATAATGAACGTCCGGTATTAGGCGTAATTTATGTGCCGGTGCAACAAACCCTGTATTGGGGCGGCGAAAACATAGGAAGTTTTAAACGCACCCCGGATGGTACTACCATACAGCTTCAGGTAAATGCCGAAGCTACTGAATGGGTGTCTGTGGGGAGTCGTTCACATGCCTCACCGGAAGAAGAGATTGTTTTGGCGCAATACCCGATTGTTTCCAGTATTACAGCCGGCAGTTCACTTAAATTTTGTTTAATAGCCGAAGGAAAGGCACATATTTATTATCGGCAAGGGCCTACTATGGAGTGGGATACAGCTTCTGGTCAGGCCATTGTAGCCAATAGTGGCGGCGTGATGACGATGCCAAATGGGGAACCATTCCGGTATAATAAACCTTCTTTACTAAACGGCGGATTTTTATGTAAAGTCCGTTAAGGCAACGCTTTTAAATAATTGCCGTTATTGTTTTTATATCTTATGAATAGTATATAAATTTGTGCCGTTCAGAAAGAAAATTAATATGCAAGAACAACCTAAAAACGCTCGGACCTTCTATAAAGCAACTTGTTGCTGTTGTATGGGTGCGTTTAGCGCGGAAAGGTTTGCTATTAGCTAATTTTGGTATCATTTTGCATTGATATAAAAAAATAAAAAGCCTTTTCGTTTTTCGGAAAGGCTTTTTATTTTTTTAATTAAACACTTAACCAACCGGAATAGTAGGAAATGGCTTTGGAGAATTTAGACCGGGCAGAAATAAACCGTTACCAGCGACACCTGGTCATTCCGGAAATTGGAATGGGAGGCCAGCAAAAGCTAAAAGCAGCTAAAGTACTGGTAGTTGGAGCAGGTGGTTTAGGTAGTCCGGTATTGTTGTATCTGGCGGCTGCCGGAATAGGTACCTTAGGTATTGCAGACGGCGATACGGTATCGGAAAGTAATTTACAGCGGCAAATCTTGTTTACCACGGCGGATGTGGGTAAATCTAAAGCGTTTTTAGCAGAGCAGCGGCTTTTAGCTTTAAACCCTTTTACCCGAATTGTAGTGTTGAATGAGGCAGTAACAAAGGAAAACGTGCTGGAAGTAATAGCGCCCTATGATATAATTGTAGATGCGACCGATAATTTTCTGACCCGTTACCTGCTGAATGATGCCTGTGTACTGGCTGGAAAGCCTTTGGTTTATGGCAGCATTTACCGGTTTGAAGGGCAGGTAAGTGTTTTTAATGCCATAGCCAAAGAAGGAGACCGCAGTCCGCATTACCGCGACTTATATCCGGTGCCGGGAGCATCACCAAATTGTGCTGAAAGTGGCGTAATTGGTGTTTTGCCGGGTATTGTGGGCTCCATGCAGGCCAATGAAGTTATTAAGCTGGTAACCGGAGTGGGTGAAACGTTAGCCGGAAGATTATTGCTATACGATGCATTAACAGCGGAAAGCAGGATAATCCGGTACCGGAAAAATCCCAAAGTTGCAGCCATAACCGAATTAAAAGTAGAGGCAGATGCTTCTTGTTTAGTAGATGAAAAAGTAAACGATGAAAAGAATATGAAAGAAATAACCGTTGAACAGCTAAAAGAATTACGCGACAGTGGCGCCGATTTTCAGTTAATAGATGTGCGGGAACCGCACGAATTTGAAATTGCCAACTTAGGTGGCGAGCTAATTCCATTAGGCCAGGTTGATGTTCAGAAAGATAAAATTTCTAAAGATAAGCAGGTAGTTATTCATTGTAGAAGTGGTGCCCGTAGTGGTAATGCCGTTACTTTCTTAGAGCAGAAATATGGTTATAATAACCTGTACAACTTGAAAGGTGGTATCCTGGCCTGGTCTGATCAGATAGATCCAACTGTGCCTAAATACTAAGAAATATTGGCAGTTTGGTGTATGCCAGCTTGTAAGGAAATTGAAAAGGAGTTAAACCTATCCAGTTTCCCGGAACAAGATAATTTTGTATAATAAATTTATTGAACATCCAATTCCGTTGAAGGGAATCTTAAAGGAGAAGAATTATGAGTCAGTTTGATAGTTTGGTAGAGGAGATAAAAAAGGACTTAGACGGCTACAAAGACCGTGGTCTTAAAGTATTTGCTTCGTCTTCGCTGCAAACCAATAGTATGCCTTTGTTGCATATTATAAGCCGGGTAGCCCCCGATGTGCCGGTTTATTTTTTAAATACTGGTTACCATTTCCCGGAAACCTTAAGTTTCCGGAAGCAGGTGCAGGATTTACTAGGCCTGAATATTACCGATTTGTACTCAGCAGTGCCGCGTAATCAGCAAAAAGATGCCGCCGGGCGCTTGTTGTTTACCTCCGATCCGGACTACTGCTGCTACCTAAATAAAATACAACCGTTAGAGCCTATTTTGGCAAGTAACGATGTTTGGATAAGCGGGGTGCGGGGCGACCAGAGTAAAGTGCGGGCTGCTATGAAGCGGGAAGAAAAAGCACCTAACGGCGTAATCCGGTTTCACCCCATGTTAAACTGGACCAGTAAAATGGTGTACGATTACATTCGGGAATTTAAATTGCCTAAACATCCGCTGGAAAGCGAAGGTTATTTAAGTATTGGCTGCGAACCTTGTACCCGTAAAATAGATGTGAACGCTCTTCTGGACGATCGCAGTGGCCGCTGGGCCGGCATGAACAAAACCGAATGTGGGTTACACACCCAACTCATCCAAAAATAAAAAATGAAAATATTAGTAACAGGCGGTGCCGGTTATATCGGCACCGAACTTATTCAACAGCTTCTTGAAAACCCGGAAGTAGAAGAGGTCATTATTTACGATAACCTGATCCGGAAAAATTTTAACTTATTTATTGGGCATCGCAAATTAGCTGATAACCGCGTACGGTTTGTGATGGGCGATATTTTAGATTCTTATAAACTCCGTAAAGTAGTGGCTAAGGTAGATGTAGTATACCACCTGGCAGCAAAAGTTTTAACTACTTTTTCCAACGACGATCCGCATTTATTTGAGCAGGTAAACCATTGGGGCACGGCTGAATTAAGCTATGCTTTGGAGGGAAGCAGTGTGCAAAAATTAGTTTATGTAAGCTCTACTTCTGTTTATGGAGCGAATGAGGAACAAATAGAGGAAAATACGGAGCCGCAGCCGCGTACCTATTATGGTATTTCGAAGTTTAACGGCGAAAAAATGATGTTGCGTTTAACTGATCGGATGAAAGTATATAATATCCGGTGTGGCAATGTGTATGGGTATAGCCGCAGCCTACGGTTCGATGCTGTAATTAACAAATTTATGTTTGATGCCCACTACAACAACCGGATAACGGTGCAAGGAAACGGTAAGCAGCAGCGGGCTTTTGTACATATAGATAAAGTAAGCCAGGATTTAGCCAATATCATTAAACATGATAATCTGGAATCGGGTACGTTTAATTTAGTGGATAAAAACTTAAGTGTACTGGAAGTAGCTGATGCGTTGAAAGGTATTTATCCGGACTTGGAAATGCTGTATATTCTGCAGGACCGGAAGTCAAGAACTTTATTTGTTAATCCACAAAGTAAGTTAAATGAAATAAGTACGTATGTACCCACAACACTGGAGGAGGAGCTAAAGAACTTTAGTCGTCATTTCTCTTTTGTACCATCCGGGTATTACAAATAAAATTTAAAGGTTTTTTAAGCCAAAATTGTATGGCTTGCTTAATTCCGAAGGAGTTTAATTAACTAAATAAAGGTTAATTAAATACCTTCGGAATTTTCTTTTTAGTGGGGCTGGTATTAGCTGGAATTACCTCATAAGTGTTATGGGTAACTTATATTTTGGGAAAAATACGTATTTAATATGATTTAAGTATTTTTACTTATATCTTTTAATAAAGTACGTGTTTATCTGTAATTTTTATAAAATATAGGGAAAAACATCAAAAATTATTCAATGAAGTGAATTATTCCTCTATCTTTGTTGTAAGCTATATGACTGAGAGTAAGGCTACAACAGCTACAACAAATTTTCGGTTTTTACAGTATAAAAGTTATTCTAGTTCTTATAAATAATAAACCAAAACTAAATTTATATGTACGTTAATAGTGTAGAAAAAACCGGAGTAAAAACTGAGAAAGCAAAGAAATTCTTATTTGAAGAAGCGGACATGGTTACTATGCCTTACAAGGAAAGTTGGAACGAAGGTTATTCACACAATAATAAATTTTTGTACATTAATTTAACTGCACCAGTAGAGCCGAAGAAAGCCAGCTGGATGGCATCTGTTAACTAATTAAAGTAATACATATAAAAAGAGAAGCCTGATGCTACCACATCAGGCTTCTCTTTTTATATGTATTAGCTGAAAGTTTATTATAATAGTTTTTCATCTAAGGCTTTCTTTACCAGTTCTACGGCATTTTTAACCCTTAAGCGCTTCATCATGTTGGCGCGGTGATTATCTATGGTTCGTACGCTTAATTCAAGCTTTTCTGCAATTTCCCGGCTGTTTAACCCATCTATAACAAAATTAAGAATAGCTTTTTCCTGCCTGGAAAGCTTAGCTTTTTTAATAATTGGTTTGTCGGGTTTGTTTACTTTATGCAGATAGGAAGTGATGATAATATTTGAAACGGAAGGGCTGAAGTATTTTTCGCCATTGGCTACCGTTCGTAAAGCGCGCAACATTTCGTCGCGGGTGCTGTCTTTTAATAAGTAGCCATAAGCCCCGGCTTCTACTGATTTTAATATATAGTCTTCGTTGTTGTGCATAGATAGCATTAAAGCCTTTGTTTGCTTGTATTGTTTGCTTATCTGGGCAGTCGCTTCCAGGCCGTTCATAACAGGCATGGCAATGTCTATCATAAGTACATCCGGAGAGAGTTCTTGTACCATGGCAATGGCTTCAGCGCCATTTTGCGCTTCTCCCACAATTTCTACATCTGTCAGGCCTTCCAGTAAAGACCTGATACCATTGCGTACTATAAAATGATCGTCGGCAAGTAATACTTTAATTTTGTTCATATTATAATTATAGGAGTGGTGCTTTTACATTTATCTGGGTACCTTTTCCGGCTTTGGAGTTTATTTCTATTTCGCCGTTTATCATAGAAACTCTTTCTTTCATATTGCTGATGCCGTGGGCTAATCCTGTTTTCTTGGGTTGGGCGGCTAGCCTTTCCTGTTTAAACCCTTTGCCATTGTCGGCTATGGTTAAGTGCAGGTATTTTTTCTTGCTCCATAATTCCACCGTAATGTCCTTGGCGCCCGCATATTTAACTGCATTATGCAAAGCCTCCTGGCTTACCCGGTACAACCCGATTTCGGTGTTTTTAAGTAAGCGTTTACCGTTCCAGTTGGTGTTAAAAGTGACATTTACATTGGCATTAGCTGCTACCTGGGCGGTTAGTAGTTTTAAGGCAGAAGAAATCCCGAAATCACTTAAGACCGCTGGCATGAGGTTAAAGGAAATTGTGCGGGCTTCCGAAATTGTTTGGGAAATTAAATCTTGAAGGCCTGCCATGTTGTTACGGGCTGTTTCTGAATCATTCAGGTTGTCGCCAATTCTTTCAATACCAAATTTTAGTGCGGTTAGCATTTGGCCCAGCCCATCGTGTATTTCGCGCGCTACGCGTTTTCTTTCCTCTTCCTGCCCCTCAATTAAATAAGCAGCTCTTAATTTCTGCTCATTCATTTGTTGCAAATACTTTTGGTTCGTGGCTTCCAGTAAGGCTTCCCGGGTTTCCTCTAAAGACTTATTGGCCTGAACCAGTTCCTCGTTTATTTTTTGCGTTCTCCTTTCCGAGTTTATTAATAAGCCAATCGTGTATTGGATTTGATTTACGGCTGGTCGGAAAATAAAAAGTCCTTCTAATAGTAAGATGCCTAAGGTGCAAAACAATAAGATATATTCTATGTTCTGGGAGTAATTCACCCGATTGGTAGCCTCTATATCATATTGCGATACAATTTGGTCCATGCCTTTCAAAAAGAGTCTTTCATTGCTTAAAATAAATTGGCTTTCTTTTGAAAAAGCTGGTAAGGCTTTTAGCTTTTCTGCTTTGTAAGAACTGCTTATAAATCGGGCATTCGTGTAAATAGCCTGAAAGAGTGGATCTATTTGAGTCAGCATGTTGCTTATAGCGGCGCTATTATGTACTGGGGTTTGTACATAGGCTAAATAACCGTCCTTTAACCCGTCATGATTTTTCTTCCATAAATCCAGTGCTTCTGTTAAATCGGCTACATATATAGAGGCTTGGGTGCTATCAGGGTGATTTTGCAGCAGAAGTACTGTTTTAGATATTTTTTGGCTGAGCATCCGTTGCCGGCCGGCAATGTTTACTACCCGGGAGTCATTCTGTTGTCTTCTTAAGGAACGCTGTACCAGTAATTGCCCACCTATAGTTAATAAAGCAACAGCGGTAAGGGCTAGTAAATAAAGCCAGGTAATTTTTTTAGCAATATGTGGATTGGCAACCTGGGACATAGTTAATTGAATTGAAGTAGTAGGGTGAGAATTACCAGATTTTGTTTTACTCTATAGATAAATACTTGAAATTCCTTTTGCCTTGGTGTTTATTATATGGTAAAGCTTAGTTGAGTTAATTAAAGGTGTTCCCGATTTAAATAAGCATATATACTTAATTGAGTAAATTTTTAAAATGAAAGGATTAGGCTCTTTTATTGCGTTTTTCTTCTTGCTCCTGCCCTTAAGTTAAACTTTATGTAAAGGTGAATTTTTAAGGCTTTTTCCTAAGGTATTGATTTTAATAGTAATAGGCGTAAATCCTGGTGAAATTGTAATTAAGAAGTATTTAATAAATATATTAAAAATTTGATTAATTTTTAATACTACCTTCAAAAATATGAGTATTTTGGTTAAAAACATAAATTTTATAAAAATTTACTTTAAAATTTAGGTGATAAATATAAAAATAAGTAATATTACTCAAGATAAGGTTTAAAAATATACCTACCTGCTCAAGATTAAGAGTATTTACAAAATTTAAGTATTCTAATGGGAGGGGGCTTGTTGATTTTAGACTCTTTAAAATAAAAATGCCCTGAAAGATCGGCCAATCCTTCAGGGCAGGAAAAAAGTGTTCAGTTCAAATTATTTCTAACCTAAACCATTTCAAATTTATGAAAAAAAAGTTACGCAGCCAACTTATTGGCGGGCTAGTGCTCGGATTTCTGTTCTGTGGTACAGCACATGCGCAATTTTCTGTTTCCGGTCAGCTTCGTACCCGGTCTGAGCTTCGCGACGGGCAGGGTACATTGTCTCCAAAAGGAGCAGAATCTGCTTTTTTTACCTCTCAACGCACCCGTTTAGGCTTTGGCTATGGCGGGTATCGTTTTAAATTGTTTACTGCTATTCAGGATGTGCGGGTTTGGGGACAGGATGCTTCTAGTATTAATAGAATAACACTGGATGCAAATGATGGTTTAATGGTGCATGAAGCCTGGGGTGAAGTGGCTCTTTTAGATACGAGTTCTACGGTTGATAATTTTTCCTTAAAAGTTGGTCGGCAGGAATTGGTGTATGATGATTCGAGATTGCTGGGTAATCTGGATTGGTTGCAGCAAGGACGCCGGCATGACCTGGCTTTATTAAAGCTGGAAAATAATGGTTGGATAGGTCATTTGGGAATAGCTTATAACCAAAACCAGGAACGTAAAATCGGGACGGTATATAATGGTGTGCCAACCGGTTATATAGCTGGTACCAACGGTATTGGGGCATTGTATAAAACTATGCAGTTTTTGTATGCTGGTCGTAAATTAAAAACCGGTAATGTTTCCTTTTTAGCTTTAAAAGATGATTTTAATAAATACCGCCTGGTAAGTGGAGCTCGGGTGTCAGATCCGGGTGTTTGGAGCAGGGTTACTACGGGGACTTATCTAACAGTGTCGCCGTTAAAGAAATTAAACTTTACGGGTAGTGCTTATATCCAGCGCGGAAAAGATAAAGATGGTGCCAAGTTAGCAGCTCATTTGGTATCAGCCGCAGCTATGTATGCTGTTACTCCATTATTAAGTGTTGGTCCTGGTATAGATTACACTTCCGGAAACAACCCGGTAAATACCGATGGGGTAAATCGCCGGTTTGATCCATTGTATGGTACGCCCCATAAATTCTGGGGGTTGATGGATTACTTTTATGTAGCTGACGGTTTTGGCAGAAGTGGATTGGTTAATTACTACTTAAAGTCCCGGTACAAGCTAAAAGACAATGTTGTTTTATCATTAGATGCGCATCAGTTTAGAGCTTCTAATAATATAGTAAACAGCGAGGGCACCACCCTGGATCGTAATTTTGGAACCGAGTTGGATTTGGTTTTGAGTGCTAACCTAACAAAGGTGGTAAATATTGAAGCTGGCTATGCTACTATGTTTGCTACTTCTTCCCTGGCTTCGGTAGGAGTGAAAAATGTGTCTAATCCTGATCTGCAGGCAAACTGGGCTTATTTAATGATTAATATCAAACCCAACTTCCTTTCTAAATAATTTATCCCCTGAAATTCTTGCTTTAGCATGTCTGTAAAAGATAATGCCTGGTGCAACACGTCTAAAATTTTCAGAAAGTAAAATCCAAATTGTTATAAAAAATGAAACCAATTAATGCAATCCTTTCTTTTTGGTTCGCGCTGCTGTTAGCAGTCGTGAGCTCCGCTACG
This sequence comes from Adhaeribacter aquaticus DSM 16391, assembly GCF_000473365.1. GTDB lineage: Bacteria > Bacteroidota > Bacteroidia > Cytophagales > Hymenobacteraceae > Adhaeribacter > Adhaeribacter aquaticus. The sequence continues at coordinate 2,313,296 of NZ_KI421517.1, read as the reverse complement.
CTTTCGTCCTGCGGTTCTAAAAGTGCCGCTGCTGAAAATGCTTCAGCCCCGGAAACCGCTGAAGCGCCGGTTACTGGTAAAAAAATAACCTTAGGTATTATTCCGCTAACCGATTGTGCGCCTCTGGTAATTGCGCACGAAAAAGGCTTGTTTAAAAAGTACGGAGTAGATGTACAGATTTCCAAAGAAGCTTCCTGGGCTAATGTGCGCGATAAAATATTAACCGGTGAATTGGATGGGGCGCATTGTTTATTCGGAATGCCATTCTCGGTTTACACTGGTGTGAGTGGTAAGGCAGGTTCTGAAATGAAAATTGCCATGATTCTGAACAATAACGGACAGGCTATTACATTGTCTAATGATTTTGCCAGCAAAGTTGGTTTTCAGAAACTGGATGGAATAGCTGCTGCGGTAAATCAGATGCAGGCTAAAAAAGAATTAACCTTTGCCATGACTTACCCGGGTGGTACCCATGATATCTGGTTGCGGTATTGGTTAGCGGCGGCTAAAGTAGATCAGAACAAAGTGAAAATTATTACTATTCCGCCGCCACAAATGGTAGCTAACATGAAGGTAGGTAACATGGATGGCTTTTGCGTTGGCGAACCCTGGAACCAGGTAGCAGTTAAGCAAGGCATTGGTTTTACGCATTTAGCAACCCAGGATATCTGGAAAAACCATCCGGAAAAAGCGCTGGTGGTTAACAAGCAATTCAGCGAAAGCCGCCGCGAAGATCTTAAAAAAGTAATGAAAGCAATTATGGAGGCGTCTATCTGGTTAGATGACCTAAAAAACCGAACCGAGGCTGCTGAAATTATTGGTAGAGCCTCTTACGTAAATGCGCCGGCAAAGGAAATTGAAACTCGCCTAATGGGAGATTATGACCTTGGAGCTAACCTGGGTAAGCATACTTATAAAAATGATTATATGGTGTTTCATAATAAAGGTGCTGTAAACTATCCGCGTAAGGCTCATGGTATTTGGTACATGAATCAGTACGTGCGCTTTGGGTACTTAAAAGAAGTGCCAGATTATAAAACCATTGCTGATAAGTTAATAATACAGGACTTATATGCAGAAGTAGCTAAAGAAATGGGAGTTGCTGTTCCGGAAGATGATATGAAGCCATTTACCATTGATTTAGATAAAGTCACTTTTGATCCGAATAATCCGGCGGGGCCTATGGCTCAAAAATAAGTAGTAGTTGAAGTTGTTGTAAAACTAAATAATCCTGACACAGGCTTGAGCTTGTGTCAGGAACAAAATAAAAATTAAAGATATGAGTATGCAAACTAGTTCTCCAGTATTACCATTAGAGTCTTCTGCTGATCTTGAAAACAAATTCCTGGTTAAGCCTATTCTTAATAAAATAGCAGGTTCAGCTAAGTCGGCAGCTTTTACCCTGGGTGGTTTCACTATTTTGTTAGGGGTTTGGTATGTTATCAGTAAACTTACGGCCGGTGCCTTGCCGGGTCCTTTTGCTACCCTATCGGTGCTTTGGGAAATGTTTCGCGATCCTTTCTACGATTACGGCCCGAACGATAAAGGTATTGCTTTGCAGCTCTTTAGTTCTTTAGGGAAGGTGTTTATAGGCTTTGGGTTAGGTTCGTTGGTAGCTATTCCAATCGGAATTTTAATGGGCGCAAATACTTTCTGCAATAAATTATTCTATCCGATAGTACAAATTCTGAAACCGGTATCACCGTTGGCCTGGTTTCCTATTGGTTTAACTATTTTTCAGTCAGCTGGTACGGCTACCATATTCATAATTTTTATTACTTCTCTCTGGTCTACGCTTATAAACACAGCTTTTGGAGTAGGTACTATTCCTGCCGATCATAAAAATGTAGCCAAAGCTTTTGGTTTTTCAACTTGGAAATACATAACAAAAATTCTAATTCCATACAGTTTGCCGCACATTATTACGGGTTTGCGCTTAAGTATAAGTGTGGCCTGGTTAGTAATTGTAGCCGGCGAAATGCTTTCGGGCGGCCAGGGTATTGGCTTTTTTGTATGGGATAGCTGGAATGCTTTGAGTCTGGAAAAAGTAATTTCTGCTATTCTGATTATTGGTATGGTTGGGCTGTTATTAGATAAGTTATTCTCCTTGTTAGAAAAGAAGTTTTCTTATAATAATTAACCAAGTTATAAGCTTGGCCCTGAGGTAAATACAGGTCCTGTGGAGGTTAAAAGTGTTTTATAGTAATTACAGTTTAATTCAGAATAATATGTATTTAGATATAAATAATTTGGAAATTTCTTTCTCTACGCCAAAGGGTAGGTTTACGGCAGTAAAGAATGTAAATCTGCAGATTGAAAAAGGAGAGATTGTTTCGATTATCGGTCATTCGGGCTGTGGGAAATCTACCATTATGAATGCGGTTGGAGGAATGCTTGCGCCGTCTAAAGGAACGGTTACGGTAAATGGTGTTCCGGTAAAAGGGCCGGGCCCCGACCGTGGAATAGTGTTTCAGAATTATTCATTATTGCCTTGGTTAACGGTATATCAAAATATTTTTGAGGCGGTAGATGCAGCACTAAAGAATAAAACCAAAGAAGAGAAGAAAGAAATCACTGAAAAATATATTCAGATGGTAGGGCTGGCTACGCACCGTGAGAAGTTGCCTAAGCAAATTTCCGGCGGTATGAAGCAGCGGGTAGCCATAGCGCGGGCTTTTGCCATAAACCCCGATATGTTATTGCTGGATGAGCCCTTTGGGGCCCTGGATGCACTTACCAAAGGCTCTATGCATATTGAATTGTTAAAGCTCTGGAACCTGGAAAACCGCAGCAAAACAATTATGATGGTAACGCATGATATTGAAGAGGCAATTTTTCTTTCGGATAAAATTGTGGTTATGTCGGATGGTCCGGCAGCAACTATCCGGGAAATAGAGGAGGTGCACCTGCCGCGGCCCCGGAATAAAAAAGATATTGTGGGTATGCCCGAATATAAGATTATCCGGGAAAGGCTGCTCAGTTTACTGATGGATAAAGTTTCTATTGATGAAAAAGAGTTTTATAAGGGGCCCAAAGTAGAGGTAGCCTAATGCTTTTACTCTTGTTCCCAGTGTGGATGGTGTAATGGACGTTTACTTTTAGATACTTATTAGTATTTATTTTAAGTTTAAAATAAAAGTTTAAACCTGAGTAATTCTACTTAATTATTCCAGTGCTTCAGCGTGATTTTTGAGTAGTTAGGTGGTGAATTTAATTTCTGGTTCTTGTTTTCTTTATTTAAAGGAGCTGAAAAAGTATAGTATTTAGAAAGGTGGTGATTTAGAGAGATTTATTTTAGTAAAGTCCTTTCTGTTGAAATAAAAGCTTTAGGATCTAGTAAATAGTAGAAGAGTTACCTATGGTGTATCCACTTGGGTAGTAATAGTTTGTTTTTTCTCTTTACCTGTTAGCATATTTTGGTCAAGGCAAAGGGATTGTAGGGTTATTGGCCTGTAGGGTGAAAATATTGGTTTTAATATTTTTCACCTTACAGGCTTTTTTTATAAAAAATTTTCATGGAGGCTCAAAAAATGAAAGGCTTTTTATTGAAAATATAAATTTTATGAAAAAGTGGTTTAAAATTTAGGCTTAAAACGTATAAAAGAGTAATTTTACTCAAGTAGACATAAAAAATAAGGCCTGACTTAATATTTTGTATTCGTTTTGAAGTAAAGCCCCTCCAATTTTAGGGTGTTTTTATAAAATGTGGTAAAATTAGAAAGGACCCCTTGTTTTGAGTAAATAAAGTTTCAGGTAAAATATTCAAAATTGCTAAAGCCTAAAGTTATGAGCAGCTTAGTTACACCTCCGCAAAGAATTATTGTTGTTGGCAACGGAATGGTAGGATATAAATTCTGCGAAAAATTAGTTTCTAAAAATCAGTCTGGCGCTTTTGCTATTACTGTTTTTGGAGAAGAGCCGCGACCAGCCTACGACCGGGTTCATTTAAGTGCTTACTTTTCCGGAACTACGGCCGAGGAATTGACCATGGCACCCATTTCCTGGTATGAGCAAAATAACATAACGCTACATTTAGGCGAATTGGTTACGGATGTGGATCCGGTGGCTAAAACCATAACTACCCATAAAGGTGAGATTTTTGCCTACGATAAATTAGTATTAGCAACCGGTTCAGGAGCATTTGTGCCGCCTATTAATGGCGTAGAAAAAACAGGTGTATTTGTTTACCGGACTATTGAAGACCTGGAAGCTATGCTGGCCTATGCACCAAAAGCTAAAACAGCAGCGGTTATAGGAGGTGGTCTTTTAGGCCTGGAAGCTGCCAAAGCTGCCGTGGATATGGGCTTAGAAACCCACGTAATCGAATTTGCTCCCCGGTTAATGCCGCGGCAATTAGATGAGGCTGGATCCGAAACCTTAAAGAAAAAGCTGGAGAACCTGGGTATTAGCATTCACCTGAAAAAAAGTACAACTGCTATTCTGGGAGAAGAAGCCGTTAACAAAATGACCTTTGCCGATGGTTCAGAGCTGGAGGTGGATATGATTATTGTTTCGGCTGGTATTAAGCCACGCGACGAAGTAGCCCGTAAAGCTGGTTTAGCCGTTGGACCTAGAGGCGGTATTGAAGTAAACAATCAATTGCAGACATCTGATCCTGATATTTTTGCTGTTGGGGAATCTGCTTTGCACGAAGGCATGATTTACGGCTTAATTGCGCCGGGCTACGAAATGGCCGAAGTAGTGGTAACGAACTTAATAGGCGGCGAAAAATCCTTTACCGGTTTCGATATGTCTACTAAGCTGAAACTGATTGGGGTAGACGTAGCCAGCTTTGGCGATCCGTTCTGCACCGAAACCAAAGGTCATCCAATTGTATTCGAAGATAAAGTAAAAGGTATTTACAAGCGCATTAACGTTTCGGAAGATGGTAAATACTTATTAGGTGGTATTTTGGTAGGCGATGCTTCCAGTTACAACATGTTGCTGCAAACGGCTAAAAACAAAATCATATTACCGCCAAACCCTGAAGACCTGATTCTAGGTGCCCGGGGCGGCAGTGCCGAACCAGCTGGTGCTGGCGTAATGAGTTTACCGGAAGATGCGACTATCTGTTCCTGTGAAAACGTAACCAAAGGCACTATTTGCTCCAGCATTGTAAGCGATGAATTGTCCGATGTTGCCGGCATTAAAAAATGCACCAAAGCCGGTACTTCCTGCGGTGGCTGTGTGCCCATGTTAGGCGATTTATTAACAGCTACTTTAAAAGAACAAGGCAAAGACGTTAAAAAAGTACTGTGCGAGCACTTTTCTTACTCCCGCCAGGAGATTTTAGATATTGTAAAAATTAATAACATCCGTACTTACGATGAGTTATTAGATCAGTACGGCAAAGGCGATGGCTGCGAAGTTTGTAAACCAGCTGTAGCTTCTATACTGGCCAGCACCTGGAACGAGCTTATCCTTAAACAAGCTACTATTCAGGATACGAACGACCGCTATTTAGCCAACATCCAGAAAGGTGGTACTTATTCGGTTGTGCCACGTATTCCGGGTGGTGAAATTACCCCTGAGAAATTAATTGTAATCGGTCAGGTAGCCGCTAAGTATAGCTTATATACCAAGATTACGGGTGGTCAGCGTATTGATATGTTTGGTGCCCGGATAGATCAGTTACCGGATATCTGGGAAGAACTGGTAAATGCCGGTTTCGAAAGTGGGCACGCCTATGGCAAAAGCTTGCGTACCGTTAAGAGTTGCGTGGGTTCCACCTGGTGCCGCTACGGCTTACACGATTCAGTGGGCTTTGCTATTCAGGTAGAAGAACGCTACCGGGGCATCCGTTCTCCCCATAAATTAAAAGGTGGTGTATCAGGCTGCGTGCGCGAATGTGCCGAAGCTCAATCGAAAGACTTTGGTATTATTGCTACCGAAAAAGGCTGGAACTTATTTGTGTGCGGCAACGGGGGAGCTAAACCACAACATGCCATATTGTTCGCCACGGACCTGGATACAGAGACCTGCTTAAGATACCTGGATCGGTTCCTGATGTTCTACATCAAAACTGCGGAGCCGCTAAACCGAACCTCCACCTGGTTAAATAAAATGGAGGGCGGTATCGACTACCTGCGTCAGGTTATTATAGAAGATTCTTTAGGTATCTGCGAAGACCTGGAGCGCGAAATGGCTTTTATGATTGAGACCTATGCCTGCGAGTGGAAAGAAGTTGTAAATAACCCAGAATTACGCAAACGCTTCCAGCACTTTATTAACACGCCGGAGCCAGATCCAACCATCAAATTCCGCCAGGAGCGGGGCCAGGTTGTACCAGTAGTTAAATAAGAATAATACAAGATAAATGGAATTCTGGGCAGCTAAAACAGCTGCCCCAGGCTAACCCTTTCCTAAGTTTAAAAAAATCAACACTAAAGTCATGATACAAGCACAAAATTCCGACGCCAGCTTATCAGAGGTAACAACATGGTTTAAAGCCGCTGAAGTAAGTGCTTTTCCTGAAAATGGCGGTGCCTGCGTGAAATACCAGGATCAGCAAATTGCAGTATTTTATTTTGCCCGCCGCAATGAGTGGTATGCCTGCCAAAACATGTGCCCGCATAAGCAGCAAATGATATTAGCCCGCGGCATGGTAGGCGACCAGTGTGGCGAACCCAAAGTAGCCTGTCCTTACCATAAAAAGACTTTTTCACTTATTACCGGCGAAAACCTGAATGGCGAGTGCTACGAGATTCAGACCTACCCGGTAAAAGTAGAAAATGGTTTTGTTTACATCGGTATTAAAGAATAACCCTGTTGATTCAGATACAGCTGCATAATTAATAATTCATTCCAAAATCTTCTTTTTACAGCTTAATATTTCGGCCATGCAAGTAATAAAAGATACCAAAATTGGGAAAGCCACTAAAATCAAAATTTTTAGCTTTGGCAAACCTCATATGCGAACATTTCATACCACCTGGTTCGCTTTTTTCCTTTGTTTTTTCGGTTGGTTTGGTATTGCCCCCTTAATGCCAATTATCCGCGAAGAGTTTGCTCTTACTAAAGCTCAGATAGGTAATATTGTTATCTGCTCAGTTTCCATTACCATTTTTGCCCGCCTGCTGATAGGTTGGCTCTGCGATAAGTTCGGCCCCCGCATTACCTACACGTTTATCTTGCTCATTGGTTCGTTGCCGGTAATGCTGGTGGGGCTGAGCAATAGTTACGAAACCTTTATGTTGTTCCGGTTAGCCATTGGTATCATCGGCGCTTCTTTTGTGATTACCCAATTTCACACCTCCATGATGTTCGCACCAAATGTAGTCGGAACTGCCAATGCCACTACAGCCGGGTGGGGCAACATGGGTGGTGGGGCCACTCAGATCATTATGCCAATGATATTTGCCGGATTTGTCGGCTTGGGATTTGTAGAAACATCTGCCTGGCGCTTAGCTATGGTGGTACCGGGCGTGATGTTATTCCTGATGGGTTTAGCGTATTATTTCGTAACCACCGATACGCCGGAAGGTAACGTTACTGACCTGAAAAAAAATGACCCCGAATTCCGGATGAAAGCAGCCGAAGCAAAAGGTGCTTTCTGGAAAGCCTTAAAAGATATACGGGTATGGATGTTATTCCTAATCTACGGGGCTTGCTTCGGTATTGAAATCACCATCGATAACATTGCTGCTATTTACTACTTCGATAAGTTTAAGCTGAACCTGGAAACAGCTGGTTTAATTGCTGGATTGTTTGGTATGATGAATATTTTCGCCCGTACGCTTGGTGGTTACTTCGGTGATAAGGCCGGTATCCGGTACGGCTTAAAAGGACGGGTGTTATTTTTAGCTTTTGCCTTATTTATGGAAGGTATTGCGCTGATCTTATTCTCTCAAATGACTGTGTTGCCAATTGCTATTGCCTCCATGTTGTTCTTTAGCTTGTTTGTAAAAATGTCAGAAGGGGCAACTTACTCGGTCGTGCCGTTCATCAATAAAAAAGCTATCGGTACGGTTTCGGGTATTGTGGGAGCAGGTGGTAACGTAGGCGCCGTATTAGCGGGTTTCTTGTTAAAAGAAGAAACACTTACTTATAGCGATGCCTTATTCATTATTGGTTGCGTGGTAATAGCGGTTTCCTTTACTTCCTTTCTGGTGAAATTTAGCAAAGCCCATGAAGCGGAGGCGCAATCTGAAATGGATGCTTCTTTAGGGAATATCGCTGTAGCAGAAGGAGAATTGCAACCAGTTTTAGTGTCAGTTAAATAGGAGTTTGCGGCTAATGGGCTAGGCGATTCTAACTCGTTTACTTTCGCCTCGCCGGCTGGGCCTTACTTTTTGTCTTGACACAAAAAGGAAGCAAAAAAGTCAAGACCCTTCAAACTCGCTGACCACTCGAACAGTGAAGTGTCAATTTTTCCACCCGCCACTGCTTTTTAGTTTGCAATGTTTATGCATACCCTCCTTGATTAGGAGGGATAGAGGTGGTAGAAAAGTTATTGGACCCACATTCTTGAGATAAGTAAACAAGGTTCCTCCTGAATGGCAAAAAATACGGTCATTCCGAGCTTGTCGAGGAATCTATTAGATAGCTAATAAGACGATATGATTGAGATCCTTCGCCAGGCTCAGGATGACTAAAATAGAGCAGAAAAGTTTAAGCATGGAAAGCTTAAGCTGAAAGGCTAAAACAATCACAGATTACTCCTGGGTAAAACCAGAAACAGATTACAGAAGGAAATGAAAAAGAGTAGAGATAAAAGCTTTAAAACCACCTGTTCTTACTGCGGTGTTGGTTGCGGTATAGTAGTGCAGCAGGATGCAAAAGGTAAAATCCGGGTAGAAGGCGATCCGGAGCATCCTACCAACAAAGGCATGCTTTGCTCTAAAGGGTTAAACCTGCATTACGTTGCTTCTGATTATTCCGACAGATTATTATACCCTGAGATGCGGTGGGGTAAAAACCAGCCCCGGCAACGCGTAAGCTGGGATACGGCATTAGACCGCGCCGCCGCCGTTTTTAAATCATTAATAGCTAAGTATGGTCCTGATTCTGTTGGATTTTATATTTCCGGACAGTGTTTAACCGAAGAATATTACGTTGCCAATAAATTAGCAAAAGGCTTTATAGGCACCAATAACATCGATACCAACTCCCGTTTGTGCATGAGCTCGGCGGTAGTAGGTTATAAAATGGCTTTAGGCGAAGATGCGGTGCCGGCTTGTTACGATGATATTGAATTATCTGACTGTCTTTTGATTACGGGCGCTAACCCAGCCTGGTGCCATCCCATTATTTTCCGCCGGATTGAAAAGTACAAAGAAGAAAATCCGGATTACAAAATTATAGTCATTGATCCGCGCCGCACCCAGACCTGTGCCATTGCCGATTTGCACTTACAAATAAACCCCGGTACCGATATTGTTATTTACCACGCCATTGCCAAACACCTGATTGACAAGAATTTGATTGATGAGGCCTTTATCGCGAAACATACCGATGGTTTTGAAGCTTTCCGGGAATTTGTCAGCCAAACTTCTTTGGAGGAAGCAGCCGTTATTTGTGATGTATCAGTAGAAGATATTAAAAAAGCAGCCATTTACATTGGTCAGGCCAAAGGCTTTATGTCGATGTGGGCCATGGGTTTAAACCAAAGCGTAATTGGCGTTGATAAAAACTTATCCTTATTAAACTTATCGCTTATAACTGGTCAGATTGGCAAGCCAGGTTCCGGACCTTTCTCGCTCACCGGGCAGCCCAACGCAATGGGTGGACGCGAAGTGGGAGGTATGGCCAACCTGCTATCAGCGCACCGCGACCTGAATAACCCGGTGCACCGCCAGGAAGTAGCCGATTTTTGGGGCGTACCAAGTGTGCCGGCCCAGGTAGGTTTAACGGCTACGCAAATGTTTGAGGGGCTCCGGGACGATAAATTAAAAGCAGTTTGGATTATTTGTACTAATCCGCTGGTAAGCTTACCGGATGCCGGTATGGTAGAAGAAGCTTTGAAAAAAGCCCGATTTGTGGTAGTGCAGGACATTTCTAACCGCTCAGATACCTTACAGTACGCCGACTTAGTGTTGCCGGCTGCCGGCTGGTTAGAAAAAGAAGGTACCATGACCAACTCGGAGCGTCGGATTAGTCACTTAAATGCGGTATTAACGCCTCCCGGCGAAGCATTGCCGGATGTGGATATCCTGTGCCGGTTTGCCCAGAAAATGCAATATCCGGGCTTTGACTATACCAGCGTTGATGAAATTTACGAAGAGCATGCCCAGTTAACCAAAGGTACCAATATTGATGTGAGCGGCCTGAACTACGAAAAGTTGAGGGAGAAACGCAGTATTCAATGGCCGGTTCCCACTTTCGGACACGAAGGAACACCGCGTTTATTTGAAGATAAGAAGTTCTATACACCTAACCAGCGCGCGCAAATTTCTACGCCTGCCAGCTATGCTAATCAATCAGAGCCTTTAAACTCTGCGTTTCCATTGGTTTTAACTACCGGCCGCATCCGCGACCAGTGGCATACCATGACCAAAACCGGTAAGGTAAACAAGTTAAAGCAACACCTGAGTAAACCATTCCTGGAAATTAACCCGATTGATGCGGCTATTAGAGGCATCAATGACGGCGATACCGTAGAGATTGTCAGCGCACGAGGTAAGGTAACGGTAAATGCTGTTTTAACCACCGATATTAAAACCGGGGTTGTTTTTCTGCCGATGCACTGGGGTAAAATTCTGAATCGCAACTTTGGCCGGACCAACAACCTGACCAATACGCTGGTTGATCCAAAATCCAAAGAACCGGATTTTAAATTTTCGGCCGTACAGGTACAGAAATATGAAAAGCCATTTGATAAAATTGTAGTTATTGGAGCAGGTGCAGCGGCTTACCGTTTCATTAATACGTATCGCGAGAAAAACACCCGCGATGAAATTCATGTGTTTTCGCAGGAAGAATATCCTTTCTATAACCGGGTTTTGTTACCGGAATACCTGAATGGGCATCTAAATTGGGAACAACTAGAGAAATTTAAAGCCGGTGAGTTAGCCAAGCTGGATGTTTATCTACACAAAGCTACCGGCATCAAGACCATTAACCGCGAGAACAAAACCGTTACCGATACTAACAACCAAACGCATAGCTACGACAAATTAATTATAGCCACGGGGAGCCGGGCATTTATTCCGCGGGATGTACCGATGGAGTTGCCGGGTATATTTACCATGCGTAACCGGGGCGATGCCGACCGTTTAAAGCAATTCCTGAACTACGAAGGACATGTGGTTATAATTGGTGGTGGTTTATTAGGCCTGGAACTGGCTGCTTCGCTGCGCGAAATTGATATCAACGTCACCATTATTCAGCTGAACTCCCGCCTGATGGAACGCCAGCTGGATCAGATTTCCGGTGATTTAGTGCGGGAACACGTGGAAGAATTAGGAGTGAAAGCTTATTTCAACGATCAGGTACAAACCATTTTTCCAAATAAGAATGCACCAGGTTTAGTGGCTAATTTGAAAAGCGGTAAAACGCTGCCTTGTAATGCGGTGGTTTATGCGGTAGGGACCCGCCCCAATATGGAAATTGCCCTGGAAGCAAAATTAAATTGCGGTCGCGGCATTATGGTGAATGAATATTTACAGTCCAGCGACCCGGATATTTTTGCCATGGGCGAAGTAGCTGAATTTAACGGTATTGTGAATGGTATTACCATGGCCGCTGAAGCCCAGGCCGATGTAGCCGCCCGGTTCTTAGCCGGTGACCAAAGCAGTTATTACACCGGCTCTATCTTTATGAATATCCTGAAATTATCGGACCTGAACCTATGCTCGCTGGGTATGGTAAGTGCGCCCGATAACAACTCGGAATACGAAGAAGTCATTTTTACCGACAAAGCCAAGCGCTACTACAAGAAGTGTATTATTCACCAGGACCGGCTGGTAGGAGCTATTTTAATGGGCGATAAAAGCGAATTTGCGGAGTTTAAAACGCTTATTGAAAACAAACTGGAGTTATCCGACAAGCGTATGGAGTTGCTGCGTTCGGGCAAAGCGGCTGCTCCGGTTTTAGGCAAACTAGTTTGCTCCTGCAACAACGTAGGCGAGGGCAACTTAACCAATATGATAAAAGGCGGCTGCACCGAATTCCGGCAGTTGTGCCAGCAATCGGGTGCCGGCATGGGCTGTGGCAGCTGCAAACCAGAAGTGAAAGCCATCCTGGAGCAGAATCTAGAAAAAGAAGCCGTTACAGCCTAAGAATTTAACCACCCCAGCCCCTCCTAAAATAGGAGGGATGCTTTTTTGATTCTATAATTAGAAAAACAGAAAAGCAGCGGCGGGTGGAAGAAATGACACTTCACTGTTCGAGCGGTCAGCGAGTTTGAAGGGTCTTGACTTTTTTGCTTCCTTTTTGTGTCAAGACAAAAAGGAAGGCCCAGCCGGCGAGGCGAAAACCGGCAAACAGAAAAACAAAAGCTATTACCAATTACAAAAAAGCGGTTATGGAAAAGAACGATTTAGTACGGGTATTTTTGCGGGGAGGGGTGGTATCGCCCGGCGATATGAAGCGTATTCTGGAAACCGCCGAAGATTTTGGGAACGAGTTCATCCATTTTGGATCGCGGCAGGACTTATTGTTTCCGGTAAACATCAGAAGTAAAACCATTCTGGATCATACGTTTCAGGCCATTCGCACGGAGTATGATTTTGAAGGAAACAGCTTTCAGAACATCGTAAGCTCTTATGTAGCCGCAGATATTCTGCCCAGCACTAACTGGCTCCATTCCGATACCTATTTGTATATATTAGATGATTTTGAGCAATACCGTACCCAACTTAAAATAAATATTGCTGATCCCCGCCAAACTTTAGTGCCATTATTTACCGGTAATTTAAACTTTGTGGCCTCTAAGCAGGATAACTACTGGTACCTGTACCTAAGCCTGCCGGAGTACGGCGAAGAATTGGTTTGCTGGCCGGTTCTCATTTATACATTTGATGTGGTGCGCACCGTAAAAGCCTTGGAAGAAGTTTACCTGGCCCAGCCCAACTTGCCGGTACAGGAATTATACGAACAAACCAGTGCGAAAATAAAAGCCAATAACCGGCCGGTAGACGAAGAACTGGAGTTGCCCAAAATGCCTTTCCCTTCTTATGAAGGCATGAATAAAATGGCAGGCGATAAATATTGGTTAGGCTTATACTGGCGTAACAACTGCTATACCATAAAATTCCTGAAGGCGCTGTGCAATTTATGCGTGGAAACCAATATTGGTAAAATCAGCATTACGCCCTGGAAATCTTTTATTATAAAAGGGATTCAGGAAAAAGATAAAATAAAATACGAAAAGCTGCTGGGCAAGCACGGTATAAACATGCGCCATTCATCGCTGGAGTTAAACTGGCATTTACCGGTACTCGACGAAGAAGCTTTTCAGTTGAAACGGTACCTGGTAAGAACTTTCGATCAAAACGACATTAGTACCGAAGGATTAACTTTTGCGGTTAAAACGGTACCCATGGTATTATTTACATCTATTGTAATAGAAAAAAATCCGGTATCGCGTTACGCCGATAAGTACGACCTGCTGGACACCTACAATGTAATGTATTGCAAAGATTTTAACCCGAACAAGCGCGAATATATTTCTTATGCAAAGGATGTAATGAAGGAAGATTTAGCACCTTTGTTAATGGAGCTGAGTTGCCTGTATTACGAACAACTGAACTACGAGCCCGAAGTAAGGTATGCCAAACCCGCTGTAGAAACTAAACCAGTAAAGCCCATTTACCAGTGCAGCCAATGCTTAACCGTGTACGACGAAACTTACGGCGATGCCCTGGCCGGAATTGAACCGGGTGTGCCATTTGCTAATTTGCCGGAAACGTATACCTGCTCTTTGTGCGATGCTCCTAAACAGGAATATAAACCTGTAGCTAAAGCAGTAACCACGGCGGTAGCCTAGAAAATGCCTAAATTGGGAAGCTGATACCAAATTTTAGCGTAGCAATAACCGCTTATTTTTGTAAGTTAGGGCGTTTTTTCAGGATCTATGATTACGGTAGAACAAGCCACTAACTTAATTCAGCAGAATGTATTGTCTTTGCCTGTAGCCGAGGTTGCTTTATCCGAAGCTACCGGCAAAGTATTACGCGAACCCATATTTGCTGATCGTGATTTCCCGCCTTTTAACCGGGTGGCCATGGATGGCATCGCTATTCAATACGACACCTATAAACGGGGCGAAGATTTATTTCAGATTGAAGGAATTCAGTTAGCGGGTGCCGAGCCTTTAACCCTGCAACACGCCGATAACTGCCTGGAAGTAATGACCGGGGCCCGTTTGCCCTTTGGTACCGATACCGTGATCCGGTACGAAGACCTGAAAATAGTTGACCGCGGAGGGGTAAAATATGCCCGTATTCAGGAAGCCCCTAAAGCAGCGCTGCAAAATGTACACCGGCAAGGATCGGATAGAAGCGCCCAGGATTTATTAATCACAGAAGGTACTTTTTTAATGCCCGCCGAAATTGCCATAGCCGCTACCGTAGGTAAATTAACGCTAAAAGTTTCGGCTCCGCCTAAAGTAGCTATTATTTCTACCGGCGACGAATTGGTGGATATAACCGATAACCCGCTGCCGCACCAAATCCGCCGTTCGAATGCTTATATGTTGCAATCTGCTCTGCAGGTGCAAAATATTCCGGCCCAGCTATTCCATTTAATTGACGCTAAAGCGCTTATTGAGCACGAGTTGGGAAAGCTGTTAGCCGAGTTTGATGTATTGTTATTGAGTGGGGGCGTATCGAAAGGCAAGGCCGATTTTGTGCCGGATGCCTTAACTGCGTTGGGCGTGAAAAAATTATTTCACCAGGTAGCGCAAAAGCCGGGTAAGCCGTTTTGGTTTGGCCGCAAAGAAGTGGGGCCGGTAGTTTTTGCCTTGCCCGGCAATCCGGTTTCTACGTTTGTATGTTATTACCAGTTCGTGCAGCCCTGGTTACGGGAATGTTTAGGGGCTAAACCGGTCCTGAAGCAAAAAGCCATTCTAACCGAAGAAGTAATTTTCAAACCCAATTTGACTTACTTTTTGCCGGTTCAGGTTTCGGTGGGGTTAAGCGGCATGCTGCAGGCCAAACCTTTGCCAAATGGGGGTTCCGGCGATTTAGCCGCCTTGTTAGAAGCCGATGGGTTTCTGGAATTGCCGCAACAAGCTTCCGTGTTTTCGGCTGGGCAGGTTTTTTCGTTGCTTTATTTTAGGAGTTGAGTTCTAAAGGACCTTGTCTAGTATTACTTTGGTCTTGTATATTGGGTAGATAAGACTTTCAAGAGGAGCATATATTTACATCATAATTTAGTGTAATTTTATAATTCTTTCATTTAACTTTTGAACAAAGGTTTGTTTAATTGCTTTGTTCAAATCCCTCATATTTTTGAACTTAGCTACATTAATTTTTCTAAATACTTTGAGCTTAAAATCATCATCTAAAACGTTTGCTACATTTTTATTATACTTTTTAACTACACTATTAATTCTAAATTCAACATATTTTAGTTTATCTTGATTTTTGAGAATAGAAAAATAGCATTTGTAATCAAACCTTGATCTTAGCTCAGGTGATATAACTTTTTTAAAATCTTCTTTCGATATATTAGAAGTAAATATTATGATAAAACCATTAAGGTCTATTTCATGAGTTAAAGAGCTTGTCAATTTTCCGTTTTCTAGTACATCAAGAAAATAATTAAATAAAGTAGAATTTGATTTTTCAAATTCGTCTATTAAGATTACTCCCGTGTCAGACTTTTCAACTCGGATAAATATTTCACCATCTTCACTTCCAATGTATCCTCTTGGGCTTCCAATTAGTGAGTTAAGAGAATTATCACTGCTATAATTTCCAAAATTTATTTTAGCCATTTTGTTCTGGCCCTCTAGTGCTTTATGTATAGCTCGAGCAACTTCAGTTTTTCCTATTCCGGAATCACCCATTAAAAAGAGTGATAATATTTTATGCTCTCCAAGTTTATTAAAGACTCTAAAATTATCAACTTGAACTTTGAAATCATCTTTGAATTTATCATGTCCATATAGTGATTCATTAAAAGAATAGAAGAACGATTCTAATTGATCAGTTTTAAGGTCAATTATTCTTTTATGTTTTTTTCCTATTGATTTTTTATCAGTTTTTTGAAGTTCTTCTTTTTGTTGTGAATATTCCTCAAAAATTTTAAAGTTAGAAAAGCAAAATCTTAATTGTTCTTCAAAAAAGGATTTGTAGTTCTCGTCTGCAATGAAAACGAATTGATTATCAAATAAATTAATCAATCTTTCACTATGATATTGGTTGTTAATATTTGTTAGAGATGTAATATCTATAACTGTTTCAAATCCATAAACCTCTTCAATTAAGGCTTCATTTAAAATAAACTTTGTAATACTTAAAATCTCTTTATCTTGTGATGCATAGAAAGCTTTAAGTTCCCTGAATTGTGATGGGTTATAAAGTAGAAGTTCACTTTTACTAATCATTCTTTTTCGGTGTATTTATTATCTGAATGATTGATAAAATATCTATAAAATGATATTCCTTATTATCTTTTAAACTACTTACAAATGGATTGAAGGTATTTGATGCAATAGTATTTTCGTATTGACTATCTTGAATCTCATCATCTTCATTTTGATTCATTAGCTGTTGCCCATTTCCTATTTCTTGAAAGAACTCAAGAGAATTTTTAAGATCCCCAAGTTTAATTTTCCCTTTATACAATCCCACTAAGGAAACTTTTCCAATAAATAAATCATCAACGCTGTAAGAACTTTCAAATTCACTTTCAAAAGTGAGGGGAATTTTGATGAGTATATTCTCTTCGATACTTAAAACTTTTCCTTTGAGCTTATAGGCATAATCTTTAAACATTGAGTTGAAAAGATTATTCATATCAAATTCATTAGCTCCAGGCACCGTAAGTCCTTTAAAGGCGTTATTTGTGAATAATTTGACTAATCTTAATTCGGGTTCATTCTCTAAGGAAAGTGATACATTATCTATTCTTATTAATTCGCCTTCCTTTACATTTTCAAAGGTTTCAATTGTTATGGAGTTTTCAATAACATCGTTTAATATAACAGATTTTGTTGTTTTTACTTCGAACGTTTCAAGCACTTTTTGGGCAGAGCTTCCAGCTACCCTCCCTTTTCCTTCTCCCTCAACATTGAATAATTTAAAAAACTTATTTCCTATGTCGAACTTTGCTCCTAATTCAGCTGCTCCTTCTGTGTTTTTATTACTTTCTAATTCCTTATTTAATAAAATAATATTTCCCAACATCATTTTTATTTCATAGACTTTTGGGAAGTTAATATAGTATATGTTAAATATCATACTTAAGTAATTTTCTAAGGGATGTTAAAACAGCTTAAATAAGTGGAACTGGTCAAGTTAACGTAATGTTCTGAAGTTAAGGACTTATATTGAATATATCATTAATGAAAACAATCCAAATCCTTCTCCACCAATATTTTTAAACCCCTTTCAGTACCATTATCAATAAAGCCTTCAAATCCGTTTTGCTCGGAATTTACCCATTGGGCGGCAATACTTTCGGGTACCAGCACTGTTACCTGGGCCTGTTCAAAAGTGGCGGTTACAACTGGCGTGTTGGCTGAGAAAGCCAATACATAGCGTAATACTTGATCTTCTGAAGGGCCAAACTGGATGCGTTCTTCTATTTGGCCGGTTTGTTTAAATTGGGTTACTTCGGTTTCGGAAAGGCGTAAGCGGAGGCTGTTGCTTTGCACTCGTAGTTTCATGTGCTAAAGGGAATATTCGTGAAAGTGCAGAAGTTCTGCGGTTGTATTCGTAAATTTAATCCAAAATAGCGAAACAACAGATGGAACAGGAGAAAAGCTTTTCCCATTTAGATGCGGCTGGCAATCCGGCCATGGTAGATGTAAGTGCCAAGTCGGAAACCAAGCGTACGGCCTGGGCCAGGAGCATTGTGGTACTGGGCGAAGAGATCTTGCAGCACCTAACCAACGGCGATATCCATACCAAAAAAGGACCCGTGTTTCAGACAGCTATTATTGCCGGCACCATGGGCGCTAAAAAAACTTCCGATTTAATTCCGTTGTGCCACCCGCTGGGCCTGGAAAGTTGTAAGTTTAAGATTGAAGTAAACCAGGCGCAGGAAGTGGTAATTGATTGTACGGCCGTGATTACCGGGAAAACCGGGGTGGAAATGGAAGCGTTAACTGGGGCTACCGTAGCGGCTTTAACTATTTACGACATGTGCAAAGCTTTTTCGCACGACATTGTTATTAAAGAAACTAAATTAATGTCTAAAACCGGCGGCAAAAATGACTTCGAACGAAAATAAAAAAGCGCATCAAAAGCACGCCAAAATAGAGCGCCCCAACCTGGGCTACTTTGGCCGGACCGAATTGGCAATCTTGGGTACGCCCTGCGGCACCATTAAAAAGTTGGCTTATGCTATTACTGAGCAGTTAAGTCAGCGTTTAAAAATTGCCTATGTAGACGCCGACCACAAAAGTGCGGATGCCGAAGCCCAGAATGGGGCTGATGTAAATACCGCTTTAGCTCACGGTGCAGCCATAGAATATACCGATAAAATTACTTTTCAGCGGTACGATTACCGTTCCGGGTTTAACGAGTTTGAACAGAAAGCCTTGTTCCAGAAAGCGGATCTGGTACTGGTAAATTGCAATCATTTTCTGGCCAACGCCCAGATAATTGTGATTGATCCGGCTAAGCCGCTGGAGAAAAAGCTGGATAAGCTGACGAATGTGCAGTTAATTTTATTACAGGAAGGCGTAACCGAAGTACCAGCTTATTTAAAAGCTCATTTTCCAAATATGGAAAGTATTCCGGTGTTAAGCCTTTCGGATTCCGGGAATATTACTGCCTTTGTAGAAAGCTATTATAAAAAGAATATACCGCCTTTGAATGGTTTAGTGTTGGCCGGTGGCAAAAGTACCCGCATGCATCAAGACAAAGGTTTACTAAATTACCATGGGCAAGACCAGCGGACCCATGTACATGGTTTGCTAAGTGCTATTTGCGAGAAAGCTTTTGTATCTTGTAATGCAACCCAGAAAGAAGAACTGGAAGGTAAACTGCCATACTTAGAAGATAAATTTTTAGACCTCGGACCAAAGGGGGGCATTTTAACTGCGCTGCAAAGCAACCCTAATGCCGCCTGGTTGGCAGTAGCCTGTGATCTTCCTTTACTAAGTTCGGAAACGTTAGCCTATTTGGTGCAGCATCGTGATCCTTCTAAAATGGCAACTGCCTTTTATGATTCGGATGGTAAGTTTCCGGAACCATTGCTTACTATTTGGGAACCCCGCAGTTATGCCACTTTATTGCAGTTTTTAAGTTTGGGCTATTCCTGTCCACGCAAGGCTTTAATAAATTCAGATATTCAACTATTATCCATCCCCGACACCGACGAATTACGCAATGTGAATGATCCGGAAGCTTATGAGCAGGCCATAAAAGAACTCAAAAATATGTAATAATATTTTGCTTTGGCCACGGAAATAACAGCTTATGCTGTGGCCACGAAATGAAGAGCTTATGTTAGGGACAATGCATGGTTCAGGTAACCTAGGCCTGTCTTCCTGAATAATCGATTTTAGAATGAAATGCTTTTTACCTGTATATCCGGCAGGTTGAAGCATAAAGATAGAATAGGTTAAGGTTGTAATTTTATTCAGTAACTGTTGGTCTGGCTGGTTTAGGATTAAGCAGGAAATAATAAACCATACCACCCACCGCATAGGCCAATACATCCAGGTAGTCGCGGGTATATTTATCGGATAAAGCTGGTAAAAGCCCTTCGAAAATAACAGCAAAATAAATAACAGTAAATATAACCTGGGCTCCGTTGAGCCGGCGACGGCAAGACCGCGGGAATAAATTTTGCTGCAACCATAAAGCTAAGGTTAAAACAACGGGCAGGCAAAGCATATCGTTCAGGTAGGGCACCTGGTACTGGTTTAAGTTTAGCAGGGGGAGCAAGAACTTGTTAACCACGTACAGGCTAATAGCTACTATAAAAAATGGGTTCAGTAGTAATTTCATCAGCCAGCAATAAAAGCTAAAAGCCAAACAATAAATGTTACTATAGCAATAAAAGAATATTGTAGTGCCTGGATTATGCGTTTATAAAACACAACAATAACAGAGTCGGTTGGATGAATTTCAATAATATCTAAATCCAGCGTTTTCCGATCCTTTTTGTCGGCTTCCCGGGCAGCTGCTCTTTCCAGTTGTTCATTGCTTAAAAGGGTACCACAATGCTCACACGTATCGGTAAGTTGCTGGTCCCAATCAGACCACTGGCCGCAGTTGGGGCACTTTTTAGAAGATCTAAAGGTAGATGCCATAAGCAAACTAGAGTTTAAATCTTCCTGGTTATCTCTTCTGGAAGATTATTAAAAGTTGTGTTTCTATCAATCTGTTATTAGAAAGTACGGCCATTAGAACTGGTAAGTTCAAAATGGGTACTAAATGGGGGTTTAGAAAGAGGGAGTACATTAGCCGGCGGAATGGACTAAAGGTGGAAACCCCCTATTCTCTTGAGGAGGAAATGCTAAAAGGAATGGGTAAGGTAGAGAAAAGGAGAACAGCTAAATAGAGAAATAAAAAGTTAAAATATCTTTTTAGGGATGGGCAGCTACCCAAACAGCTCCGTCTTCAAATATTTCTTTTTTCCAGATTGGAACGACTTGTTTCAGGGTGTCAATAATAAATTCGCAGGCCTCGAAAGAAGCTTTACGATGTGGCGTTGAAACCGCAATTACTACCGCCGCGTCACCGATTTGCAGCGGCCCTTTGCGGTGTACTACTGCTACTTTCTGAATTGGCCATTTGGCTTTTGCCTGATCGGCAATTTCCTGCATTTTTTTAACGGCCATGGAGTCGTAGGCTTCAAAATCCAGTTGTACCACGGGCTTCGCCTGGGTTTGGTTCCGAACAGTACCTATAAATACATTAATGGCACCAGCTCCATCGGCTTGTACGGCTGCAATCACTTCCTGGGTATTGATAGGCGCTTCGGTAATGGTAACCATTTTATAGCTTTAATTTAAAATTTAGGATCTGATTTTTTAAGTGCTCAGATAAAGTAAGGAGGTTCCGATTATTACCCGCCACAAACCGGTGGAATCAAAGCTATTTCATCCTGCTCCGACAATACCTGTTCTGCCTGTGCATATTCATCATTAATGGCTATGAGTAAAGAATTTAAGTTTTGTAAAGCTGGATAATCTGCTTTTAACCGTTCCAGTAAATTATTAACGTCAGCGTTTTCGCCTAACTCATATTTTAACTTAGAGGAG
Source organism: Adhaeribacter aquaticus DSM 16391 (assembly GCF_000473365.1). Taxonomy (GTDB): domain Bacteria; phylum Bacteroidota; class Bacteroidia; order Cytophagales; family Hymenobacteraceae; genus Adhaeribacter; species Adhaeribacter aquaticus. Next base: position 2,291,968 of record NZ_KI421517.1, on the reverse strand, counting down.
CCAATTATTTCTTTTGTAATGCCAAACAAAGCTATTTTAACCTGCATATACTTTTGTTATAATTTAAATACAAGATATCAATTTTTATTGTAAATTGTGTAACAATAACAGCAGAAGCCTGAACTTTAGTTTCGGCGGCAAAGTTAAATTAGCATGGATATACCTAACAAAATAGTAGATAACCACGGCCGTACATTAGATTATGTACGTTTGGCAGTTACTGATAGGTGTAACCTGCGTTGCTTTTATTGCATGCCGGAAGAAGGCATTGATTACCTGCCTAAAAAACAGCTCCTGACTTACGAAGAAATGGAGCGTATGCTCCGGGTGCTGGCCCAGATGGGGATCAGCAAAGTGCGTATTACCGGTGGCGAACCTTTTCTGCGAAAAGATTTAATGGGCTTCCTGCACCGGGTGCATGCCATTGAGGGAATTAATGAAATTAACATAACCACCAATGGTGTTTTGACTGCTCCCCATATATCGGAATTAAAAGAATTGGGTATTAAGTCTATTAACCTGAGTTTAGATACGTTGGACCGGGAGCGCTTTTTTCGGATTACCCGCCGCGATGAACTAGATAAGGTAATGGATACTTTTCATGCGTTGCTGGCCCACGGCATTGGGGTAAAAATAAATGCGGTGGTTATGGAAGGTCAGAATACCGAAGATATTATTCCGCTGGCCCAATTAGCCAAAGATTACCCGGTCTCTGTTCGGTTTATTGAAGAAATGCCTTTTAATGGTGGTGGTAACAACCATCCTGTCCTTAACTGGGATTTTCTTAAAATTCTGGATGAATTGCAGTCCGCTTTTCCGGATATCCAGAAGGTAGCCGATGCCCCTCACGCCACTGCTAGGCATTTTGTGGTTCCGGGCCATGCCGGTAATATTGGTATTATTGCCGCTTATACCCGTACCTTCTGTGGTACCTGTAACCGCATCCGGGTAACGGCTCAGGGAGGGTTAAAAACCTGCTTGTATGGTTCTGATGTTTTAAATATCCGGGACCTGTTAAGAAATGGCGAAACAGATGAATCTTTAGCTCTTTCTTTATTACAGGCCTTTGGCAATCGCGCCAAAAATGGTTACGAAGCAGAAGAACAAAGCCAATTACTAATGCCTTCTTTTGCCTCCATGTCTACTATTGGTGGCTAGAACTTCTGATTATTTTAAGTTATTCTTTATTAGGTTCAGGTTGTTATTCAGGTGAATACTTAGTGTTTACTTTAAGATAAGTAGCCAGTAAAGACGTCTCTTTAGAAACCAGCCTTTTATAAAATTTTAAAGCTTCAATTCCTGAATAACCTGAACCTTAACTAATAGCGTTTAAGTTTTGTTTGTATTTTAGGAGAACAATAAGCCCCCATCAATATCGTAATTAGCTCCTGTAATAAAACTTGCTTCCTCGCTAACTAAAAAGGCAACTAAATCGGCTACTTCCGATGCAGTGCCTTCTCTTTTTAAAGGAGTTGCATTTGCCACATTTGTTCTTACTTCTGGTTTGGTAAATTTATCGTGAAAGGTAGTATCAATCAAACCCGGTGTAACGGCATTTACCCGAATGTTTTTAGGGCCTAATTCTTTCGCTAAGCCACGGGTGAAAGTAGAGATAGCACCTTTAGAGGAAGCATAGGCAACAGCACCCGCTCCGCCACCATCCCGGGCAGCCTGCGAGGAGAAATTCAAAATAGCACCGCCACTCGGCATAAAGGGAATAACATTTTTACAAGCCAGGAAAACAGATTTTAAATTCAAATTAATTACCTGATCCCAGAATTCCTCATCCATTTCCAGAAAAGGCTTACGGCCCACTATACCGCCAGCCACATTAATCAGAATATGAATTTCTTCTCCATAAGCTTCCTTGGTTTTAGCCACTAGTTGGGTAACATCTTCTGATTTAGTCATATCTGCTTGGACCAAAATAGCTTCACCACCCTGGCTTTTAATTTGCTCCAAGGTTTCTTCTGCTACCTCTTTGCCGTAACAATAGTTAATTACAACTTTGGCACCTTCACGTGCTAGTTTGTAAGAAACTTCCCGGCCTATATCGCGGCCGCCTCCGGTTACAATGGCTACTTTATCTTTTAATCGCATAAAAAGGTTGTATGTTATAAGTGGAAACGTATAAAATTAAAGTTTGTAGAATACTATCCTGTTGTAAAGGGTTTTTAATATAGTAATAATGCATTGGTTGCGTATCATTTGTTACTATAACACACCTGAAATCAAAAAGCTTTAATTTTAAGTTGAAATCAAAACTGGGAAAATAAAAAAGGACAGGCAAAGTACCTGTCCTTTTTTATTTAGTCTAATGGGAGTCTTATAATAAGTTGCTCATTAATCCGGGTAAAACACCCATAACAATGGTTAATATAGCCATAAATATCAAAGCGAAAGAAGCACTGCTGCCTACAACTACTCTTTCGCCACTTGGTTCGCGCATGTACATGGCAATCACTACCCGGAAATAATAGTAAATACCAACCATTGACATAAGAATAGCTACTATAATCAGCCAAAGTAAGTTTTGTTCTAAGGCGGCACTAAAAATAAATAATTTGCCAAAGAAACCACCAGTTAAAGGAATACCTGCTAACGAACACATTGCAATGGTCATAACGGCTGCCAGTAAAGGGTTGGTCCGACCCAGGCCATTGAAGGCATTATAAGAAATATCGTCGCGTTGATCAGAAACTAGTTTCAGGATGCCGAAAGCAGCAATGGTAGCTACTGAATAAGCTAAAGAATAAAAGAAAATAGCGTTTTCGGAACGGTCGTTGAAAGCAAGTAATGCAATCATTAAATACCCAGCGTGTGAAATACTGGAGTAAGCCATCATACGCTTAAAACTGTTTTGCGCAGCGGCACCAATGTTACCGATACCTAAGGTAATTACGGTCATGGCTACTAAGGTAGGGAACCAGATGTCGTAAGCACCAGCAAATGATACCGACATTAATTTGTAAAAACCAGCAAAGCCTGCGGTTTTAACAACAGTACTCATGAAAGCTGTGAAAAGGGTGGGCGTTCCTTCGTACACATCTGGTGTCCAGAAGTGAAAAGGAGCTGCTGATACCTTAAAGGAAATACCAATTAAGGTAAACAATAGACCCATGGCTAACAGCGGAGAAGTTAGAGCATCGCCGGAACCAGCTGTTGCCGCTGCGCTAATTTCAGTTATTTGGAAAGCGCCGGTAGCACCATATATTAACACTATACCGAAAAGTAAAATACCCGTGGCAAAAGAACCCATCAGGAAGTATTTCAGACCAGCTTCGTTCGAGCGTAAATTCTTTTTATCGCTTCCTGCCAGCACATACATACTGATTGATAAAATCTCGATCCCTACAAAAAGCATAATCAGATTTTCATAAGCTACCATCATAATGGCGCCAACCAGGGAGAATAATAAGATGGAGAAAAACTCAGCTAAGCTTTCGTTCTTTTCATCCACGTAGCGTTTGGCAAACGGAATAAGCAGAATGGTGGTTAAAACCACTACACCGGTAAAAGCCACGGCATAATTATCGATGGTTAGCATCCGCTCGAAGTAGGTAGTGGTGTTGCCCCAGTCGTAGAAATTAACGGCCAGTACTATCAGCAAAAATAAGAATACCAGTGGCAGTATCAGTTTATTGGATTTACGGAACCCAACAAACAGGTTCAGAATTCCAAAAGAGGTTAAGAGTATTATTGAATTCATTTCTTTATCTGATTTTCGAATTATCTTTTATCGGTTCACGAACATCAAGTATTCGAATTATCTGTTAATAATGCCTAATATGTGACCAACAGAAGGTTCGGTTAAGCTTAAGAAAGTATTTGGGTGTAACCCAATCCAGAAAACCATTATTACCAACGGAATCAAGACTGCTTTTTCAGTGCCGGTTAAATCTGCGAAAGTAGCTGTTACAGCGTTTTGCTCACCGAACATCACGCCCTGGAACATCCGCAACATGTAAACCGCACCCAAAATAATGGTTAAACCGGCCACTGCACCCATCCAGTTGTTGTATTGGTACACGCCCGATAGTAGTAAGAATTCGCCTACGAAACCATTTGTTAATGGCAGCGCTACAGTACCTAATAACAAAATTAAAAAGAAGATAGATAAAGCTGGCGTGGTTTGGGTAATACCACCTAAACCTGATATTTCGCGGGTGTTAGTGCGGCGTTGAATGATATCGATGATGAAGAATAAACCAACTACGTTAATACCGTGGCTCAACATCTGGATAATACCACCTTGCATACCGTGTTCATTTAAAGCAAAAATACCAGCAGCAATTAAACCCACGTGCGAAATAGAAGAGAAAGCTACTAAACGTTTCATGTCGTTCTGGCGGATAGCAATAATAGCACCGTAAACAATACCTATTATCGCCAAAACTATAACTAACTCATCCCATTGGCTAACACCTTGCGGTACTACCGGCAATAACCACCTAATAACACCATAGATACCCATCTTCAGCATGATACCGGAAAGTAACATGGTAGCCTGGGTTGGCGATTCGGTATATGTATCGGGTTGCCAGGTATGGAAAGGGAACACCGGCATTTTAATGGCGAAGGCAATAAACAAAAACCAGAAAATCCAGCTTTGGTCGGTCGTGTTTAAGCTTAACTGGTAAAAGGCATTAATATCGGAAGTATGCGTGCCCGGGGTTTGGAAATAAAGATATACAAAGCCCACCAGCATAAACAACGAACCAATAATGGTGTACAAGAAAAACTTGAATGTAATTGCAATACGACGTTCGCCGCCCCAAACACCAGCAATAAAGTAAATCGGAATTAAGGCAACTTCCCAGAAGAAGTAGAATAGAAACGCATCAAAGGAAGTAAATACACCAATCAAACCGGTTTGCATGAACAGGATTAAAGCGTAAAATACGTTTGGGTTTTTATAAGAATGCGGGAACGACGAAAGAATAATTAAAGGTATCAGGAAGGCCGTTAAGAAAACCAGCACCAGACTGATGCCGTCCATCCCAATTGAAAAATTAATACCAAAGTTTTCTATCCAGGTATGGTCAAAGGTAAACTGCCGGTAAGCATTGGGCTCGTATTGCACCATCGCGTACAAAGCCAGAACAAACTCAATAATTGCGGCTCCGAGGGCTGCTCGTTTGGCATTCTGACCTTTTATAAAGAGAATCAGTAAACCAGCTAATGCGGGCCAAAGGAGTAAATAAAGGGTAAGGTTAGACATATCTCAGTTATAACTTATCTGATAAAGAAGTTCAGGATTAGAATCAGGGCGATGCTAATAACCATCGCAAAAATATAGAAGCCAATGGCGCCAGTTTGTAAATAGCGCAGGTTGCGGCCACCCGCCAGGGTAACTTTGCCAAAACCGTTTACAATTGGATCGATAATGCCTTTCTCTACAAAGTGGTGTAAACCAGTTGAAAGCCACATTATCGGGTTCACAATAAGGGCGTTGTAAAGCTCATCGATGTAATATTTGTTGTAAACCAATTTGTGGAAGCCACCAGTTTCCGTTTTGTCATTAGCCGGAACAGTATTTTTGCTCACGTACATGACATAGGCAATAACAATGGCTACCACGGCTACGGCTACCGAAACTGCCATTAACATGTATTCCGTGTTGTGGTCTAAGTGCGCTTTTTCGAAAGCACTTGGTAAGGCTAAGCGTGAGAAACCTAAAACCGGCTCTAAAAAGTTAGATAAGATATGGTTTTCGCTGAATACTGCCGGTAAGCCCATGAATCCACCAATAGTAGATAAAATTGCCAGGATAATTAGTGGTAAAGTCATGCTAACCGGCGATTCGTGTAAGTGATGACGTTGTTCTTCGGTGCCCCGGAAGGTGCCAAAGAAAGTCAGGAACAACAGGCGGAACATGTAGAAAGCTGTCATGAAGGAGGTTAATAAACCAAAGGCCCACATGATTTTACTGTGTTCGTATACTTGGGCTAATAACTCGTCTTTGGAGAAGAAACCAGCAAATGGCGGAATACCCGAAATGGCTAATGTTCCTATTAAGAAGGTTAAGAAGGTAATTGGTAATTTCTTGCGTAATCCACCCATAAACCGGATGTCCTGCTCACCACTCATAGCATGGATAACACTACCAGCACCTAAGAACAATAAAGCTTTAAAGAATGCGTGCGTTAATACGTGGAACATGGATGAGGTATAAGCCATTACTCCCAAAGCCAGGAACATATAGCCTAACTGGCTCACGGTAGAGTAAGCCAGAACTTTCTTGATATCGTTTTGGGCTAGGCCAATAGTAGCGGCAAAAACGGCCGTAGCTAAACCAATAATGGCAATAAATTCTAATGAAGTAGGGGCTAAGGTATATAATACGTTGGAGCGGATAACCATATATATACCAGCGGTAACCATGGTTGCGGCGTGGATCAAGGCTGAAACTGGGGTAGGACCAGCCATCGCGTCAGGTAGCCAGGTGTATAGCGGCAACTGGGCACTTTTACCCATGGCACCCACAAACAATAACAAGGTAATAGCGATTATTACCGGTTGGTTTACTTCGTGTAATTGCGCTGCCTGCTGGAAAATATCGGCATAGGTAACGCTGCCGAAAGTCATGAACAACAAGAAGATACCTAATAAAAAGCCTAAGTCACCGATACGGTTAATGATGAAGGCCTTTTTAGCGGCGTTGTTATAAGGGGTAACTTTGTTCCAGAAACCAATCAGTAAGTAAGAGCACAAACCTACGCCTTCCCAGCCGACGAACATCATTACGTAGTTAGAGCCCATCACCAGCAGCAACATCGAGAAGATAAACAAATTCAGGAAGGCAAAGAATTTACCGAAGTTGATATCGTGGCTCATGTAGCCAGCGGAGTAAATATGGATAACAGAACCTACTCCGGTAACCAGCAACAGCATAATTAAGGAAAGTTGATCTATCTGGAAGGAGAACGGAATACGCAGGTTACCTACACTTATCCAGTCAAATAAATTAACTACGTAAGGCTGGCCATTAAAATTGGTGAACAGGTAAAGTGCCAGCGCAAAAGAGGCTAACACGGTGCCGCAGCCAATTAAGCCAGCTAAGCCTTTTGGTAATTTGCGGTTGCCAAGGCCATTAATTATGAATCCGATTAAAGGTAAAAGCGGAATAAGTAAGCAGAACAAGGCCATATCTGAGTTGATGACCGGAAGTAAGTTTGTTTGCATCCTTTAGTTTAGTTGTCAGTTTTAGTTGTTCGTTCTTAGCGATACAACTGTATATTTTAATTGATGAAAGTCCTGATGTTTAAAATTAATTATTACCACTTCAGGTTGCTCAGGATATTAATATCCGTAGAGCGCAGGTTGCGGTAAATCATTACAATTATAGCTAAGCCCACACACACTTCAGCGGCTGCTACGGCCATAATAAAAAATACAAAGACTTGTCCGTTGGCATCGGAGCGGTATGCCGAAAATGCGGTTAATAATAAATTAACTGCATTCAGCATTAATTCGATGCACATGAAAATAACAATGGCATTGCGGCGGGTGAGTACGCCAATAATACCAATTACAAATAAGGTGCTGCTAAAAAACAGATAGTACTGTAAAGGAATGGTTCTGATTACCTCAGGAATTTCGTTCATTTTATTTTAGCTATAGTAGCTGTTTATTATTGAATTTAGCTTGCGCAAAAGCGGCGCAATTTACCGCCATTTTGCTATTTACCCAAATAATGTGGCTTAATGCAAATACAAATGGCGACACGTTCTGTCGCCATTCAATACAAATTCTAGAAATGCCGTTGCTGCGTTTCCTTCTTACCCAACATAACCGCACCCACCATCGCGGATAAGAAAAGAACCGACACTAACTCAAACGGTAATAAATATTTGGTAAACAATAACTGCCCCAGGTTTTCTACCAGGCCAATCTGAGAATTGAAGTTTGCTGTATCTACGGCACCCAATTCAGCGTCTTTTAAAACAGCAATCATAATAACTAATAACAAACCTCCTGAAATTACCCCGGCTACTTTCATCAACGTTGATTTGTGCTGTGTTTCTTCTGTTTCCTGATTCAGGTTCAGGAACATAATTACGAACAGGAATAAAACCATAATAGCACCGGCATATACAATAATATTAACTGCTGCTACAAATTGGGCGTTCAATAAAATATAATGCCCCGATAAGGTAAAGAAAGTAAGGATAAGACAAAGCACGCTGTACACTGGGTTCTTAGAGAAAACCACACCTAGTGCAGCGAACAAGGTTAAAAAAGTCAGGAAGTAAAAAAGGTTACCAGTCATTTTCGTTAGTTAATTAGTTGATGGACAACATTCCACATTTAGATTTTCTGGGGAATGTTGCCTATCAACTGTGGACTAATATCTGTATTTGATGTTTTCTTTTGAATCAGCTCTTTCCAATGGTTCTACTAGGCGATCTTTGCCGTAGATAAACTCATCGCGCTCGAAACGAGGCGGTGCCGTTTTATCATTTTGCAGGAAAACTGCTTCTTTCGGACAAGCTTCTTCGCATAAGCCGCAGAAAATACAACGCAACATATTTATTTCGTAAGTCACGGCATATTTTTCTTCCCGGTACAGATGCTCTTCGCCTTTTTTGCGTTCGCCGGCTACCATTGTAATAGCTTCGGCCGGGCAGGCTACTGCGCATAAACCACAAGCCGTACAACGCTCACGACCCTGTTCATCGCGCCGTAACACGTGTAATCCCCGAAACTCACGACCAAACTCGCGTTTTTGTTCCGGATACAGGATGGTCGGCTTTTTCTTGAAAAAGTGACGCATGGTAATGGATAGCCCATTGAAGATAGCCGGAAGATACATCTTCTCGGTTACCGTCATCGGCTTTTGCTCCAATACTTTTTTTCTATTTGATAAGGATTCCATTTTCTCCTTTATAGTTAAATTTTTTAAAACACCAGGTGCCGCTTACCATCCGAAATGTTCAGATAATAAAATAGCAGTACCCGTTAAAATAATATTTATAATGGAAAGGGGAATCAGTCCTTTCCAACCCAAATTCAATAATTGGTCATAGCGGAAACGAGGTAACGTCCAGCGAACCCACATAAAGAAAAAGATAAATGCAAAGATCTTCAGGAAGAATACGCCAATACCCATAACCGTAATGATATTATGCGCTACTTTGGGATCACTCGAAAGTAAAGCACCAATTTCATTCTGGAACGGGAAATTAAAACCGCCGAAATACAGCGTACTCATTACCGCAGATACTACAATTATATTTACATATTCCGCAAATAAATACAAACCTAATTTCATCGAGCCATACTCTGTATGGTAACCACCCACTAATTCCGCTTCCGATTCAGGTAAGTCAAAAGGTGTTCGGTTGGTTTCCGCAAAAGCACAGGTTAAAAAGATGATGAAACCTAAAGGCTGATAAAAAATATTCCAGTTCATGCCGGAAATGCCAAATAAAGGTTCCGCTTGTTGTAAGGCAATTTCGCGTAACGATAAGGTTCCGGTCATCATCAGTACCGCAATAAGCGAAAGACCTAATGCTATTTCGTAGCTGATGTTCTGGGAAGCCGCCCGGATAGCTCCTAACAACGAAAACTTATTATTGGAAGCCCAGCCACCAATCATGATACCATACACACCTAAGGAAACCACCCCGAAAATGTATAACATACCAATGTTTACCTCAATGCCCTGGATGCGGATAGCACCAAATTCATCGGATAAAATAGTGTTACCAAAAGGTACTACCGCGCTGCTCATTAAGGCTGTTAACATAGCCAGGGACGGACCAGCAATAAATAACCATTTATTAGCAGTAGCCGGGATGAATTCTTCTTTAAAAAACAACTTTACGGCGTCGGCTAATGGCTGACCTAAACCCCATGGACCTACCCGGTTTGGGCCCGGACGATCTTGCAGGAAACCGGCAATACGGCGCTCGGCCCAGGTGCAGTAGGTGGCAATTAAAAGCGTAATACCAAAAATGGCAAGTATAATTAAGGCCTGTATGGCTAATGCTGGGATCTCCATGCTTCTTTAGAAAGGTCTCGGAATAATTTGTAATTCTTTGGTCGTACTTTCGGGTAAATCAGCAATCACTTGCGGATTAATAACCGGTAATTCGTAATGATTTGCAGAAATAACGGAGGCACGCGGTATATGACGTGGGCCATCAATCGTCCAATCAGCTACTTCTTTTTTCTCAAACCGACATTCGTTGCAGATAAAATCTACTAGTTCGCCGTATTCGTTTTTGCGACCTGTAACGCGTAATACATCCGAACCACGCATCCACAATACTACTTTACCGGCACATTTCGGACAATCGCGGTGTGCATCTACCGGTTTGGTAAACCACACGCGGTTTTTGAACCGGAATGTTTTATCGGTTAAAGCTCCTACCGGGCAAACATCAATTACATTACCAGAGAAGTCATTATCAATGGCATTCTCGATGTACGTGCCAATTTCAGCAGCATCGCCCCGGCCTAGTACCCCGTGCACTCGCTTATCCGTAATCTGGTCGGCGGTATAAACGCAGCGGTAGCACAAAATACAACGGTTCATGTGCAGCTGAATTAACGGACCAATGTCTTTCCGCTCGAACGTACGGCGCTCTTCTTCGAACCGTGTACCGGAAGTACCATGGGCGTAGGAGAAGTTTTGTAAATCGCACTCACCAGCCTGGTCGCAAACCGGGCAATCCAGCGGGTGGTTGATCAATAACATTTCCACTACGCCTTTGCGGGCTTCCATTACCTGAGGCGATAAGGTGTTTTCTACCACCATTCCATCCTGAACCGGCGTCACGCAAGATGCAACCAGTTTAGGCATCGGACGAGGATCTTTTGCAGAACCAGCAGTTACTTTCACCAGACAAGCGCGGCATTTACCACCGCTGCCTTTTAAGGGCGTATAGTAACACATGGCCGGCGGCACTACATTGCCACCAATTTTGCGGGCAGCATTCAGAATGGACGTTCCATCCGGAACTTCCACCTCAATACCGTCAAAAGTTATTTTAGCCATTCTAAATATTCCTTTATTTATTTTCGTCTCTTGAGACTACTTAAGTCAAACTAATTTAATTAAGCAAAAGCTAAATCTTCAGCTCCGCTGTAAACGGCACCCGGCGCCGTAGCTTTTTCCGGATGTTTCACGTGCCATTCAAACTCATGACGGAAATGACGTACGGCACTAGCTACCGGCCAGGCTGCTGCATCACCCAACGGGCAGATGGTATTTCCTTCAATTTGTTTCGACACATTTACTAATAAATCTATATCGTGCATATGGCCATGGCCGTGCTCAATGCGGTGAAGAATTTTCTCCATCCAGCCGGTTCCTTCACGGCAAGGGCTGCACTGTCCGCACGATTCGTGGTGATAGAACCGGGAAAAGTTCCAAGTGTTACGCACAATACAAGTGGTATCATCCATCACAATAAAACCACCCGAACCTAACATGGTACCGCTCACAAATCCACCTTCAGAAAGTGATTCATAAGTCATGACCCGTGGTGTACCTTCGGCTGTTTTCAAAAACAATTCACCTGGTAAAATCGGCACCGAAGAACCACCAGCTACAATAGCTTTAAATTTCCGGCCTTTCCAGATACCACCGCAATACTCGTCGGAGAACAAGAATTCTTCTACCGGTAAGCCTAATTCAATTTCGTAAACGCCCGGGTTGTTGATATGACCAGAAGCCGAAATTAATTTAGTACCGGTACTTCTACCAACCCCAATCTTTGCATATTCTTCACCGGTATTATTTACTATCCAGGGCACAGAAGCAATTGACTCTACGTTATTCACCACAGTAGGGCAGCCGTAAAGACCCCAAACCGCCGGGAAAGGAGGCTTGTTACGCGGGTTGCCGCGTTTACCTTCCAGTGATTCCAATAAAGCCGTTTCTTCACCGCAGATATAAGCGCCACCACCCGGGTGCACGTGTAAATCTAAAGAGTAACCAGAACCCAGAATGTTTTCGCCTAATAAACCGGCAGCATAACACTCGGCAATTGCTTTTTCTAATATGCGCAGCACGAACATTAATTCGCCACGGATATAGATATAGGAAGTACGCGCACCTAAAGCATAGCTGGAGGTAATCATACCTTCAATCAAAGCGTGCGGAATTTTCTCCATCAACACCCGGTCTTTGAAAGTGCCAGGTTCTGATTCGTCGGCGTTGCATACCAGGTAACGTGGTTTGCCTTCCGGCTTTGCCAAAAAGCTCCACTTCATACCAGTTGGGAAACCGGCACCACCCCGACCACGCAAACCAGACTTCTTCACTTCCTCCACCACTTCGTCGGGCGTCATGGTTTTCAGGGCTTTCTCTACACTCCGGTAACCACCCATTTTGCGGTAGGTTTCCAGTGTATTAATGCCTGGTACGTTTATATGTTCAGTTAATATTTTTAGTCCCATTGTTGTTTAGCCTTTCGCTAGTCGAATATCTTTCTACAATATTCTTTTTATATAATCCGCTGCCTTGTTCAGGTAGCAGAAACTAAATCTATTCTTTTCTTAAATCGTCCAGCAGTTGGTCCATTTTCTGCGGGTCCAGGTTCTCGTAATACTTCTCCCGGATTTGCAACATTGGGCCCATTCCGCAGGCAGCTAGGCACTCTACTGTTTTTAAGGTAAACATGCCGTCGGCACTGTTCTCGCCTACGTGGCAACCCAAACGGTTTTCTAAGTGCTCAATTAAATGGTCAGCTCCGCGCAACATGCAAGGGCCGGTGCGGCATACTTCCAGCACGTGTTTGCCAACCGGTTTCAAGTTGAACATGGTATAAAAAGACGAAACTTCGTATACCTCAATTGGCTGGATATCTAAAATCTCAGCTACTTTATCCTGTACCTGCGGGCTTACCCATCCGCCAAATTCGGCCTGGGCAATGTGCAGGATAGGAAGAATAGCTGACTTTTTCCGGTCTTCCGGATAATGTGAAATATATCTTCTGATTTCGGCCATGGCCTTTTCAGAAAATTGTACTTCGTTTTGTGTTTGTGTTCCTTCCATTTATTCTATAAGGAATTCCAGCCAAATGCTATTTAAGAGCCCTTGGCTGAATCTATTAGTTTTAAGCGTCTAATTCTCCAGCAATTACGTTCATGCTACTTAAAATTAAGATAGCATCTGATAATTGCGAGCCTACTACCATTTCAGGGTAAGCCTGGTAATATATAAAGCAAGGGCGACGGAAGTGTAAGCGGTAGGGCGTACGGCCACCATCACTCACTAAATAAAATCCTAACTCTCCGTTTCCACCTTCTACCGAATGATAAACTTCACCCACCGGTGCTTCAATCTCACCCATAATAATTTTAAAGTGATAGATTAAAGCTTCCATGTTTTTATACACGGCCTGCTTAGGCGGTAAAAAGTATTCCGGCGCATCGGCGTGGAATGGTCCTTCGGGTAAGTTTTCTAATGCTTGCTGAATAATGCGGAAGCTTTGCCAGATTTCTTCGTTACGAACCATAAACCGATCGTAGGTATCGCCGGTTGTACCTACCGGAACTTCAAAATCAAAATCTTGGTAAGAAGAATATGGATTCATTACGCGCACATCGTAATCTACGCCAGCTGCCCGCAAATTTGGTCCGGTAAAACCGTAGTTTAAAGCACGTTCTGCGGTCATCGGGCCAACCCCTTTTATCCGGTCCACAAATATGCGGTTGCGGGTAAACATCGATTCGAACTCTTTCATTACTTTCGGGAATCCGGCAATCCACTCGCGTAGCTTATGAATAGCAACCGGCGATAAATCGCGCTCTATGCCACCAATGCGACCCATATTAGTTGTTAAACGGGCACCACTGATTTCTTCGTAAATCTCGTAAATTTTTTCCCGCTCCTGAAATACGTATAAGAAACCGGTAAAAGCACCAGAATCCACACCCAGAATAGAATTACAAATTAAGTGGTCGGCAATACGCGCCAGTTCCATTACAATTACCCGGATGTAATCGGCCCGCTTCGGTGTTTTTACACCTAATAACTTTTCTACTGTCATCCACCAGCCCATGTTGTTAATAGGGGAGGAGCAGTAGTTCATGCGGTCGGTAAGCGGGGTAATCTGGTAGAACGGACGACGTTCTGCAATTTTTTCGAAAGCCCGGTGAATATAGCCGATTGTCGGAACACCCGAAACAATCTTCTCACCGTCCATCTGTAATATATTCTGGAAAATACCGTGCGTAGCCGGGTGCGTAGGCCCCAGGTTCAGCGTGGTAAGTTCACGTTCGTTTTCGTTATATTGAGCAGGCAGTGAATCCGGAATCCTATCTAATCCCTGATTTGTTTTCACTGTTTCCTCTGTTGTAAATTCTGCCATTTGTTTATAGTTGGTAGTTTTTAGTGTTTAGTTGTTAGTTTAGATATTTTGAAATATTTAAGCTAACACCTTCAACATTCAACTATTGGTTCTTTATTTGTTCAGCTATTCTTGTTTTTTTATCAATCACTAATAGCTAGCCTCTAATTACTATCGTCCAAAGAACACGTCTACTTTGTCTTCACGGGTGCCATCTTCCAATGGATATTCTTTCCGCATTGGGTGGTAGGTCATATCTTCCACATTTAAAATACGGATAAGATTTGGGTGACCTTCGAATTGAACACCATAAAAATCGAAAGTTTCACGTTCCATCCAGTTGGCAGTGGCGTAAAGATTCGTGGCGGTTGGTACCACCGGGTCTTCAATCGGGAAGAATATTTTAATGCGTAAGCGTACATTATGCACCAGGCTGTGCACATGGTAAATCACGCCCAGTTCCTGATCTTTATTTTCCGGATAATGAATGCCGCACAAAGAAGTGAGAAAATTCATTTTTAAGGTCGCATCGTTGTATAAATGCGTTAAAAGCGGAATAATTTGGTCGCGGGTAGTCGTAATGGTTAAAAGACCATACGGCTCGTGCGCATCAAAAATGGCCTCGCCAAACTTCGCGGTAATATTTTCTAAAACTTGTTCGTTGGTTAACCCTTGCTCGGCCATTAGTTATTTAATATTGTAAGAAGCTAATAGTTCCTGATACTCCGGTGAGTTCCGGCGACGTAACGATTCGTTTTTGGCTAATTCCTGTACCTGCATTAAACCATCTAGTACCTGCTCCGGACGAGGAGGGCAACCTGGAATATACACGTCAACCGGGATAATGCGGTCAATGCCTTGTAAAACACTATAGGTATCGAAAATACCACCAGAACAAGCACAAGCCCCCATGGCTAACACCCAACGTGGCTCAGCCATTTGTTCATAAACTTGTTTTACAATAGGAGCCATTTTCTTTGCAATCGTTCCCATTACCATTAACAAATCGGCCTGACGGGGCGAAAAGCTAGGGCGCTCGGAACCAAAGCGTGCAATATCGTAATGCGAACCCATGGTCGCCATAAATTCAATACCGCAGCAGGAAGTAGCAAAAGGCAATGGCCAAAGAGAATTACTACGGGCAATACCAACTACTTTTTCCAAAGAAGTAGCAAAGAAACCAGCTCCTTCTACGCCTTCCGGCGCATCTACCATTTTTATATCACTCATGTCTGTTTCTGTTTTAGCGTTTAAAATAGGAAATATCCTAAATCCTAAACACAATTATCAGCATAAAAGTTTTCCTGGATTTATAATAATCCAGACTATTCCCAGTTCAGGATACCCTTTTTAATCACGTAGTAAAAGCCTAACATCAGCATGGCCATGAATACGATCATTTGAATAAAACCGTCCATGCCCAAGCCCCGGAAATTTACAGCCCAAGGGTATAAGAAAATTACCTCAACATCAAAAAGTACAAAAAGAATAGCCGTCATGAAGTATTTGTAAGATACCGGCGTACGGGCATTTCCTACAGATTCTACTCCACATTCCCAGGCAGCATCTTTTACTTTAGAATGGCGTTTGGGGCCAATTAAGTGCGTAACTATAATGGCAAAAAGTACAAAGCCTAAAGCGGCGGCAAATTGTATTAATATAGGTAAATAATCGGATGGTAATTGCAGTCCTTCTGTTGTTTCCATTTTGTCTGCTAAATTTTAATATTTGGGGCGAAATTAGATATTATTTGAGTATAAACAAAAGATGTAAACCCACATCTTTTGGTTTAGATTAATTTAGATAAAATTTAAATAGGCACTTATCATATAACGAAAAAAGGTAAAAATTTATTTTTGTCATACTTAAAAGACTCAAAATTCTAAATTTTGTAATTCTCATGATACTTTGCGGCTCATAACGTTTTTTATTTTAATGGGTATGAAGGCATTGTTCCTTATTACCAAATTCCTCTATCTGAATAGTAGCATGGGCAATTTTGAATTTATGGAATAAGTCATCGTGGATGCCGGGAAGTAAGTTTTTTTGCTGCTTGTCTTTCACGACCACATGTGCTGTTAAAGAAGTATCGGTTGTACTCATTGCCCAGATATGCAAATCATGTACTTCGGCTACACCATGTAAATTCTCTAAATATTGCCTTACTTCCTTCACATTTACCGATTTGGGTACGCCATCCAAACTTAGACGCAACGATTCTTTAAATAAATTCCAAGTACTGGCCACAATTACCAGAATTATCAGGATACTTGTTATGGAGTCAACCCACAGCCAACCTGTATAAAAAATAACGATACCAGCTATTACTACTCCTAAGGAAACCAACGCATCAGCCGCCATGTGTAAATAGGCACCTTTTATGTTGATGTCATGGTTCTTTTCTTTTAGGAAAAGAAGAGCAGTAAACGTATTAATCAAAATCCCTACACCAGAAACAATTGCTATAGATTTTCCATTTAAGGCTTGAGCTTCGCCAAAACGAGAAATAGCTTCCCAACCAATTGCGCCCATAGCTATTAATAATATAATAGCATTAAATAGAGAGGCTAAGGTTGTTGATTTGCTGTAACCAAAGGTGTATTGGTTGTTTGGTTTTTTTTGAGATAGCTTGATGGCTGTAAGTGCCAGAGCCAGGCTAAATACATCACTTAAATTATGGCCTGCATCCGATAGCAACGCTAACGAATTATAGTACCAACCAGCTCCGGCTTCGGTTATAACATATAGTAGATTTAAGAAAATTCCTATAATAAAAGCTCTGGTTATATGTGCCGGAGGAGCATGATGATGGCAATGATTAGGTGAATGCACCATAAAAACAAATAGCTATTACCAAGTTAGCGGGGGTAAAGTACTGAAATTTATTTAGCTACTAATCTTCTATCAATTAAGGCTGTACCACATTTAGGACAAGTGCCCGGAAGGCTACTTTCACTGCCTGCACATTTCTGCGGGCAAAAATAATTTAAAGCCGTAGCCTGATTTTTATCAAATTTAGCTATTAAGCTTTGCCCTTTAATGTTTAAGTTAATAATTATGGCTGTGGGGGTTAACCCTTGTACTGGTAATTCAAAATGAGTATTAGCAACCGGTATTAAATTCTGTGAACCTAGGGTACGATCATTATCCCGTAAAATAGCCATGCCCGAAACACCGCGTAAAGGAATACTATGCTCGTGCATATCCAGCAGGTAAACAACATACTTGCCTCTATCTTCTACCAGTTCTATATGATAATCGCCTACAGATTTTACTGTGCCACCATGATGCGCTTTATGCGAATGAACGGGAGCACTTGCATGCGTTTGTCCTTTCTGCGCCATAGTAGTGCCAGCCAGTAAAAATAAAAAAGTTACTCCAACAACCCAACTCAGCCCCTTGATATTCATTTCCTTAGTTTTTATATATCTTATTCTTTTACGGAAATATCCTTGCCACGAATAAGTCGATTCCGAAATTTATCTAAAATAGATACAAATTCTAAGCCAGCTTTATAAGTTGTCAGGTTTCATAACTTTTATAGCCATGAAAGAATTAAAAATAATTGTTAAATAAGGGCATCCAACGAATTGCGCGAAGGGGTTGCCGCATGTTTGTATTCGCTGACAGAAATACCTGTTACTTTTTTAAACTGGTTGGAAAGGTGCTGAACACTGCTGTACTTTAGGTTAAAGGCTATTTCGCTTAACGTTAATTGCCCGTAGCTAAGCAGTTCTTTTACTTTCTCTATTTTAAGTTTAATAAAATATTTCTCTATAGTAATGTTTTCCTGGCGTGAGAAAATTTTACTTAGCTGCGGGTAAGGTATTCCTGTTTTCTCGGAAAGAAAGCTGGAAGTAGTAACAGGCTCGTAATTAGTTTGATAATGTTCTAAATAGTCGATTAAAATTGTTTTTATTTTTTCAGATACCTGCTTTTCCGGGTCGGCTATTAGTTCAAACCCTTCTTGCAATAAATCAGAATTTACTTGGTTGAAATTGGCATAATCTTTCGGTAAGGCAACAGTAGCCTCTCCTAAGGTAACCTGATTTACTTCTAATCCTGCCTTTTGCAAAACACGGGTTACGGTGCTGATACACCTGGGGCAAACCATGTTTTTTATATGAAGTACTTGTGTTGTTAAAGCCATCAGCAAAAAAAGGAAATAATAAGTTACGAATCGTTATCTAGGCCATTTCTGGGTTATTTTATTTACCAACGGAATTATACCTAAAACAGTAGTAGCCGATAATATAAAAATAACTAACATACACCAGAATAACCGGCTAAAAAAACCTTCCGTCATGCCAAATAAATAAACGATAAGGGCAGTTGAAATAAAAAAGCTGAGCATAAAAAGGACTATTAGGTTTCGCTGCAGCTCTTTTTTATTAAAATAGGTTTTGGGTGCAATTCTTCGTTTACCCATGGTCATAATTGTTGAGTAGTACTTTTAATTAAACGAAAGTATTAAAAAATATATAGATAGGAACAAAGCATTTTTTGTGAAACGCCTTACTTGCGTATTTCCTGACGGTACAAATTAACTAAACTATTGGGGTGTGCGTAAACTACCGGTAAGGCTAAAGTATAGTTGCTGCTTTAATCAGCATGAACTGAAAACAACAATAAATAAGACTATGAAAATACTATCTGAAAAAATAAAAACCATTGGCTTAGCTTTCCTGATAGGTGTATCAGTAAGTATGGGAGCCTGCAGTACAGGTACCAGTGAAGGGGAGGTTAGTGTTGAAGAAAGCGATGCGAAAGACAAAGATCCAACGGAACATAATGTTAATGGGAAAAGCTCAGCGCAAATAAGCACTGATACGGTGGATATGGATAATGCCTATGAACGAACTGATGGCGATAAGGGCGTCCATGATCGGGATAATGATGGCATGGCGGATAAAAAATAAATATAGATAAGAAAACAAAACATAAAAAAGGCCGGGCCGCTAGTTAATTAGCAGGCCCGGCCTTTTTTAGTATAAAGAATTATTTAAATATAAAGCCGTTCGGACCAATGGCGGTAGCAAACGAATCAATAGCTGTACCGTTGGTATTGTAACGGATAGCTTTACTGTCGGCCGTAAAAGAACCCGCAAGTGCACCATAAATAATATTAGTATTGGGATCAACCCCTAAACCATAAAAGTTACGATTAATAAAGGCAGTGGTAGGCAAAGAGGTAGCTGTAATATCTAACTGATATACTTTACCGGCAGCTTTATAATAGAATTTGTTTTTCTCTTTGTTACTGGTTAAACTATTAGGTGAGCCTGTTTTAGTTGCAAAAGGCAAGGTGGCTTCTACTGCGTTTGTGCTGGTATTAATCCGTGATAAACTGCCGGCGGTGCTGGCGGCTACATCAACTGACCAATCACTGTTATAAGCGGTTTTACCGCCTGCCAGCACCCATATTTTATTATTGGCGTCAACGGCCAGGCTATTAGGAGAATCACCTACGGTAATGGTTGTTTCAACGACATCAGTAGCGGTATTAATAACCGAAACGGTATTACTGTTAGAATTGGTAACATATAATTTATTATTTACTACTACTAAACGCTCCGGTAAAGCACCAACTTCTATGGTTTTAGTAACCGTATTGTTTGCTAAGTTTATTACACTTACCCGACCGTTGCCCGAAAAAGCTACCCATTCGGTTACATAGCCTTTATTATTAGCTACCGTAAAATAACGAGGCAATTTTAAACCTTCTATGCTGCCAACTGATTTAAAAGTGTTAGCATCGGTTATTTCAATTTTATTGCTGTTATTAACAACCACATAAGCTTTCTCATTGAAAATGGTCATAGACTGTACCACATCGCCGAGCGGACGATTATTTACAGAATAAAAAATGTCCGTTTCTGTAGCTTTGGAAGAAGGATTATAAAAGCTAATGGCACCATTACCTTTACCAAATGCCCCTTCGTTCACTACAAATACCCCTTTTTCATAGGAGCCCTTAGGGCCTTCGGTATTTTTTTCGCAACTGGTGAAAAGGAAAGTATTGGCTAATAAGAAACCTCCTAAAAGGATTCGGGTAAGAAAAGACTGTTTTTTCATGTTGAATTTATTGTATTTAATTAAAGGTAAAGCGCACACTCAGGCTGTAATTCCGCCCAGGCATTGCATAGTATTCATAAGTTTGGTAAGCTTGGTTGGCCACATTATTTACTTTGCCAACTACTTGTAGTTGGTATTTAGAAACCTGCCAGGTTTTACCAACAGCCATATTCAATAAGGTAAATGCAGGTAACCACCGCGTATTTGCGGGAGTAGTAAAGCGGTTGCTGTTAAAAATCAGGTTTGAAGAAGCAACCCAATTTCGATGTAAAAGAGAGGCATATACTTTAGCAGTATGCTTGGGCACATAAATTAATTGTTTCTGTAACGGCTCGCCGGTATCAAAGTAGCTTTTTTGTAGTTGGGCGCTGGTGTATCCATAGGTAGTACCTAAGGTCAGCCGCGCAACTGGTAATTTATAGGAGGCTTCCGTTGAAAACTCTACTCCATTTGTTTCTACTTTTTTAAGGTTAACCGGCGACCAGGCAGTACCCATAGGTCCGGCAATCCATTGAATATAATTATCTACTACTAAATGAAATAGGGTAACTTCAGACGTTACTTGTAATTGGTTAGTCTTTAGGGTATGCTGAAAACCGCTTTCATAATTCCAACTGTTTTCCGGTTTCAGGTTCTTGTTACCGGTAGGCCAAAACCGATCATTTAAAGTGGGTACCCGGTAACCCCGGCTTATATTACCTTTAAATATTAAAGCAGAAGCAGGGTTGCTTAGCAGGTAATAATTAAAACCTGCGGTAGGCGTAAGTGGAGGGTTAAAGCCTTGTACCAAGGCTTGTCGTACATTTAAGCTAAGCTGTAATCTGGGCTTCGGGTTATACCGGAGCCATCCAAATGCGGCCCCCCTATTTTCTGAAACAGGCTTGCCATATCCCGAAACCTCTCCGGAAAAATGTTGGAATTCGCTCCCGAATTTTAACGAAAGGTTGTGCTTTATATTTACGATGTGTTCGGCTTGTGCCTGGTACTGATTTATGGCAGTCAAGGAGTTGGTGTTGTCATCCTGGTAGTGCATAAAGTCACGGAAATAAGCTATTCGGAACGTACTTATACCCAACAAAGCAGCATGGTTCCACTCAGCCATAAGCCGAAGGTTTTCGTCGCGCCGGCGAGCATTACTATTTGCCTGCACCATGTTGGGTTGGCTTTGATTATTGTTGCCGGTAAACCAGCTTCTAATAGAGAAAGTATTAGTTTTATTCAATTTCAGGTGAATATCCTGGGTAAAGCCTTTTTGCTCGGTGGCAGCATTGGCCTGTTTTTCGGTTGGTTTAGAAGCTTTGGTAAAGTTTACAAACTCAAAATCGTTACGGGCCTGTTGCTGAAATAAACTGGTTTGAATGCTGATTTTTTGATTGCTGTAACCGCCGCCAATGTTGGTGAAGGTGTGGCCAAAAGAACCTACATCCTGCTGAGCTCTTAATTTCAAACCTTTATTCCAGATTATAGGAGAGGAGAGCAATATAGCCCCACCAATTGCTCCCGTCCCATAATTTGCCCCTGCCGAACCGTGTTGTACGGTTACTTGGGAAAATGCAGTTGCTGGAATAGTTGAAAAATCTGTTTGGCCTAAGGTAGGTTGGTTTATATTAAAGCCATGCCAAAGTACAGCAGTCTGGCTAGCCGAAGTACCCCGGAAGGCAGCGGTGGCCAGCATATTGTTTCCGTAGCTTTTTAAGTAAATGGGAGTTTGATACTGCAGGACTTCTCCTAAGTTGGAAGCATTATAAACTTTTAGAAAAAGGCTATCTATTTCTTGTAAGCGACTGCCGGCGGCGTAGCGTGCTACCGGGTGTCCCACAATTTCTACGGTACGGAGTTGTTTCCCGGCCAAAGAATCGGATTGGCTCCAGGCTATGTAACTGGTAAACCATAAAAATAAAAAGATAAAAAATTTTCTCCGACCCATTTTAACTAAAAAATGCCTTATTAGGCAAAACGAATGGATAAAAGGGAGCCTGGTAGTCTGGTGAGAATACTAAATCGCACGAGAATATTTGCTGCTTTTTACCCGAAAGCTTTAAATAATATAATAAGATGGCAGGTCTCCTGGCTTTCTTCGGTTGGTTTGGCCTTCCCATTCCGTTTGTTACAGAACAGTGGCGTTTAGGATAAACCAACTTTACAAGGAAGAATACAGTTGCGGGAACAGCTCAGGCTTTAACCTGATTCCCTTTTAAGATTTACTCTGCGGAGGCAAAGCAAACCACCAATCTTGCCGCAAAGGTAAGAAAGTTGTTTTAGTAAACAAATCCTTAGGTTTCCTTACAGATCGGGTGGTAATAAAGTGGAGTTGAATTATAAGAAAATAATTATGAAAGGAGCCATTATTAAATGACCTGTCGGGATGCTGATTCAGTCCTTGTTTTTTCCTGTTGCATGTTTTTTACGAGCCAATAAATAGCGCCGGTAGTTAGTAAAGAAAGGATGCCGCTTCCCCACCAAAGCGTGGTAAAACCCCAAAAAGCAATAATATTGGTACCTAAAAAAGGGCCCAGAATAAAGGCAGAAGAGTAGGCTAGGTTGTATAAGCCAATATATGCTCCCCGGTTTTGATCAGTTGATCGTTGAACCGGAATAGTTGCCATAAAAGGCATGGCTAGAATTTCTGAAAAGCTCAATATAGCCATGGATAAAATTAAAATTCCTGTTGCTTCTATCAGGTTCAGGATCATAAAAGAAACTCCTATCAAAAAAACTCCGGAAGCTATTAATTGCCATAGTTTAAAACGATTACCAGCCACATACACCACAATCATTTCCGACAAGAAAACAATCATTCCGTTCAATGCCAGCAGAAGACCAATGTTGGCTTCAGAAAGTTTATATACCTGCCGGTAATAGAGCGGTAATGTAGAAAGTAACTGAAAAAACACTAATGCATAAATGCCGCATAGTAAAGCAAATAAAAAAAACTTTGAATCCTGGTACGGAGATGGGGCTTTTACAAGAACCGCATGCGGTTGATTTTTCTCTGGCCGGTAACCTTGTTGGTGCCGGAAGTAAAAATAAAAGAAAAGTCCGGCGGCCAGACAAGTAATGCCGTCAGCCATGAAAAGCCATTGATAAGAAATAGTGGCAAGTAAACCTGCTAAAGCCGGACCAATAGAAAATCCCAGGTTCATGGCCATTCGGTTTAAAGAATAAGCGCGGGTTAGGTTTTCTGGTTTGGCATAATAAGCCACTGATGAAGAGTTTGCTGGTCGCAGGCACTCGCTTACCGTACTCACTAATAAGATGCCGGCTGCAAAAAGGGTATAATCCGTTACCTGAGCTAATACAAAAAACAAGAAACCGCTTATTATCAAACTCCAGAGTTGCACCTTAAAATGCCCTACCCGGTCTGTAAGCCAACCGCCTAAAAAGGCTCCGCCCATAGCACCCAAACCAAATAAACTAAGAACTATACCAGCTTGCTTTAAATTTAAGTGTAAGGCCTCGGTTAAATATACGCTTAAAAAAGGTATTACCATGGCACCACTGCGGTTTATCAGCATCATGGCGGCCAGCATCCAGGTAGGCTTTGATAAACCCCCAAATGCGTTGCGGTATAATTCAAAAAGGCGAGTCATTAACGGTTGCTTGGGCTGCAAAGGTATAAGAATATGACAGATGGGAAAATTAACTTGAATGTGATACAAGTGAGGCAAAGTAGATGAAGAGATCGTAAATTAATTGCCACCTGGTAAATGTATTTATTTAGCAATCAACCATCGTTTATAGTAATGCTTGTTTAAGCCAATCGGGCTATCTAATAAATAAGTTGGATAGGAAAACTTTAAATATTACCTATTAACACCGGCTTTTCTAAAAATTTCTTTAATATCATCCTGAATGGGCAAGGGTTTTAAGGGAGGAATATTGGAACCACCAGTATTACCAACTGGTATTTTCCCGGCAAAAGATTTTATACCACCCAAAAGCAGCCTCGGAATTTGCCCAAGTGTTTCCTTTATATTTTTGGTTTTAAATCCAAATATTAACATCAGCCCATGCACCTGGCTGTGTTCAACCGGATACGCCTGGCCAATTACATGAGCTCTCTCCAGATGGTTCCAGGCCTGGTATAGGTTTCCGGTTGCGTACTGTTTTCTATAGGCTTCGAGCTCCAATTGGTAGAAAGGCCTTAGGGTAGCGGGCATGGAAGTAGGCATTATTAATAATTTAGTTAGTAGTAAAGTTACTAATATAATTTATTTAGCTTTGGTTGTTGGGCCGCTGTTGCTTCTAATTTCAAACCTTTTGTTTATTCAGAATTTTAATAAGCTTGTATTTAAAACTAGAGCCATCAGCGGGCGGGTTAGGGACATTTTCTTTTCTTACTTTCAAATCATATATAAACCCTTCTTCATAATCAAACCCTTCAATTTCATTGTAAAAAAGGTCCCAATTCTGAGTTCCTATTTTTTTTCCATCCTGTACTAAGTAGCAGTTTAATACTCCTTCTCCCTGGCAGTTTTGTCTATAACTGTTTACCCGTAAGGTAACTTCCTTTGCAAAAATCTCCGAGGTTTCTTTTTTACAAGATAATAAAGCTCCAACAAGGCAAAACAAGAACAATAAATTTTTCATGATGTTTTTTTTATAATGACCCTGCTAATGAAGTTTTAGTTGCATGAGCTAGGTAAATAAAGTAAACCACTAGTTGCCTGTAGTATCAATTTTTATTTTGCCTGAATATCGGATGCAGATTGTTGAAATAAGTCCAGAAGGATTAGTAAAGGATGCCTGTAAGTATCAGTTTGAACTTAGTAATTACTTAGAATGTTAAAGGCTGTAGTTGATTAGTAAAACATAAGGAGCTTGTTTAAGCTGGTGTTGTTTTATTTTTGCTATTGAGAGTGTCTTCTATAAGTCTGACCATTCTTTTTGCCCAAGTTGTGGATGCTTCCAACCTGGCGGTATATATGTCCTTCAGCAGGAGGTATAGAGCAGCTAAACCAGATTGATAAAGAATAATTTTCTTTCATAACTAAAAAACAAGGTTTCTGAATTTTTGCATAAGCAAAGGAAATTTGCTGCCAGATTAAAATTCGTTTTCCTGAACCTGATGATATAATCCAAAGCCGTCGGTAAGTAAGCTTTAATAAAAAAGTTGGCTTTGGGGGTGGGCTAAGTTTTTTGGATAATGGACAGATACTACAGCTAATTCCTCATAATTTTAGAATTACAGCTGGTGGGTAAACAATAATAGAAATAATATAAACTAGGTTAAACCTCTGTACTAATTCAGTATTTAAACCTAATTTTGTTCTCCTGTTTGCCTTATTTATATAAAATGGCCAACTTGGGATTATATCAAGTTCTTATTTTTCTTTTAAAACTAATGCCATGGATGTACTTAAACGTAATAATGTAACAATTAGTGGTAAAGGAAAGCAGCCCATGCTTTTTGCGCATGGCTACGGTTGCGATCAAAATATGTGGCGTCTGATTACGCCTGCCTTCGAAAATGATTACCAGATAATTTTATTTGATCACGTAGGTTTTGGCAAATCTGACATTACCGCCTATAACCAAACCAGGTATAATTCCCTGAAAGGTTATGCTGAAGATGTGCTGGAAATTTGCCAGGAGTTAGATCTTACCAATGTTATTTTTGTGGGCCACTCGGTAAGTTCCATGATTGGCGTTTTAGCAGCCATTAAAGAGCCTACCCTATTCGATAAATTAGTATTAGTTGGCCCTTCGCCTCGTTATATTAATGACGGAAATTATGAAGGAGGGTTTTCTTCAGAAGATATTGATGGTTTACTGGAATCACTGGATAGTAATTATTTAGGGTGGTCAAGTGCCATGGCTCCTGTTATTATGGGCAATCCAAACCGTCCTGAATTAGGGGAAGAGTTAACTAATAGTTTTTGCCGTACCAACCCGGAAATAGCCAAAGACTTTGCCCGGGTTACTTTTCTCTCTGACAACCGAGCCGATTTATCTAAATTAAAAACCAAGTCTTTGATCCTGCAATGCTCCGAAGATGTTATTGCACCCATGTCGGTAGGAGAGTATATGCATCAGCATTTGCCGGATAGCGAAATGATGGTTTTAGAAGCTACCGGCCACTGCCCCAACTTAAGTGCCCCAGAAGAAACCATTCAGGCTATAAAGAAATTTCTGCAGAACCAAACATTGTTCATGAGTAAAGTTGAGGAGGTTAGCTAGTTGGATTATACAGAAGTAATAGAGGAAAGCGCCGAGGACCTATACGAGCACGCACCGTGTGGTTACTT
Source organism: Adhaeribacter aquaticus DSM 16391 (assembly GCF_000473365.1). Classification (GTDB taxonomy): domain Bacteria; phylum Bacteroidota; class Bacteroidia; order Cytophagales; family Hymenobacteraceae; genus Adhaeribacter; species Adhaeribacter aquaticus. The sequence continues at coordinate 2,265,339 of NZ_KI421517.1, read as the reverse complement.
ATCGCTTTTGCCAAACGGTACTATTGTAAAAATTAACCATACTTTGCTAAACTGGTTGGGGTTTGAGCGGGCGGAAGTACTTAACGTTAAAAAATTTCAGGAACTATTACCCATAGGTGGGAAGATTTTCTATGAGACACATTACGCACCCCTGCTTAAAATGCAGGGTTTTGCTAATGAAATAAACTTTGATCTGCTTTCTAAGGAGCGGATACCTTTACCGGTCCTGGTAAGTACCACCCAATTAAAAGACGAAGCCGGTAAACCAATTCTGTATCGGACTACAGTTTTTAATATAACTGACCGTAAAAAATACGAACAGGAACTTCTGCATGCTAAACGTAAAGCCGAAGAGGCTACCCAGATTAAAGCAGAATTTATTTCTACTATTAGTCACGAAATCCGGACGCCTTTAAATGCTATTATTGGCATTAGCGATTTGTTATTAAAAACGCATCCAACCTCAAGTCAGCTGGAGTATTTAAATATTCTTAAACAGTCTTCAGATAATCTGTTAAACCTCATTAATGATATTCTGGATTTAAGTAAGATAGAAGCAAATCGGGTTACGCTGGAAGAAAAAGAGTTTAATCTGCGTGATTTATTATCCGGTATTCTTTACAGTTATAACTTAAAAGCTGAAGAAAAAGGCTTAGCTCTTCAATTACAAATAGATGAGGGTATACCTGATTTTTTACTAGGAGATTCCGTTAAAATAGGGCAGGTAATAACCAACCTGTTGGGTAACGCCATTAAATTTACCGAAAAGGGTTCTGTTACAATTGCGGCACAAGTTAAGAGTACTAAACAAGATGCAGTTGCTGTTCTTTTTAAAGTAACCGATACCGGCATAGGTATTCCGGAAGAACGGCAGGAACTTATATTTGAAGAATTTACCCAGGGGACTTCTGATACACATGCCAAATATGGTGGCACTGGTTTAGGGCTTTCCATCAGCCAGAAAATAGTAAGCTTGTATGGCAGCAAGATTAAAGTAAAAAGTGAATCCGGCAAAGGTTCAGAATTTAACTTTATATTAAAGCTGAAAAAAGCTACCGGTAATAAAACCGTTTCTGATGAAATTGTTATTCAGGCAGATGAATCCATTGCCGGCGTTAAACTACTTTTAGTTGAAGATAATCCCATTAATGTATTTGTGGTAGAGCAATATTTTAAAGATTGGGGAATAGAATATGAAGTAGCAGAATCGGGCCTAAAAGCTATAGAAAAAATAAATCAGCATGATTTTGATTTGGTGCTGATGGATTTGCAAATGCCGGGCATGGATGGTTACGATACCACTCATTGGATTCGTAATTTACCTGAAATAAAGTACCAGCAATTACCTATTATAGCTTTATCGGCTTCTGCCAAATACGACCTGGTAGAAAAAATGGAATCATCTGGTCTTACCGACTTTGTGGGCAAGCCTTTTAAACCAGAAGAGTTGCACAGCAAAATTGCTTTTTACACTTCTAAAAAGCGCCGTGCTTTACGGGATAAAGAAAAACTTAAGTTGACAATTTTTGACCCCGCTACAGTTATAAATAAACAGCCTGCATTTAGTTTGAACAGGTTGCAGGAGATGAAGGATTTAAGTAACCGGGAGGCGAGAAAGCTGGCGGAAATAATTATTGATAATCTGGAAGAGTATAAAAATAAGTTTGCTGCTACTCTGAATGATAAAAGAAAAGCGGACTTCATTTTTCTCGGCCATAAAATGAGAGTTGATATTGATCTATTAGATGCTACTAATTTGCTGGAGTATATAAATATCGGGAAAAGGATATTAGATGAGCCCGAATATAGCAAGGCTGATGTGAATATACTTATTCAAGCTTTTAATCAAGAAGCTAAAAGTATTGCGGCAGCCTTACGGGAAGAACTTGCCAAATTGGAATTAAAATAACCAAAATAAAGCACTTAATGCCTGTAATTAATTACAGGCATTAATTATGTATAAATAATTGAATTTTAGCTTTTTAAAATTGCCTATGCTAAATAAAAGGGCAATAATCTTTAGTTTATTTTCTTTTTAATGCTGAAATGAGCCTGCTAAAGTTTAGCTGAGCTTTAGCATCTATTTATTATAAAAATTCATGGTACGTTCCAGGCCAATAGTACCAACCGATAAACACATTTCTGCGGCTGTTTCAATCAAGGCAGGTAATTGTTCTTGCTCCTCATTAGAAAAAGGGCTTAAAACATAATCTACCTGCCGTCCTTTCGGATAGTTTGAACCTACTCCAAACCGAAGCCTGGCGTATTCGTTGTTGCCTAACGTTTCCTCAATGTGTTTTAACCCATTATGACCACCTGCTGATCCTTTTGCCCGCATCCGAAGCTTTCCGAATGGAATTGCTAAATCATCGGTAATAACCAGCATATTGGCTACTGGTATTTTAAGCGAACTAAGGTAGTGTGCTACCGCCTTACCGCTTAAGTTCATGTAAGTAGTAGGCTTTACCAGTGTAAAGCTTTTCCCTTTATATTTTATTTCTGTTACAAAGGCATGACGGCCCACGTCAAACTGAGCTTCATGCTTTTTAGCTAAGTAATTTAACACCATAAAACCAATATTATGGCGGGTATCAGCATATTCCGGCCCTATATTACCTAAGCCAACAAGTAAGTATTTCATTTCTGAAGGTAAGTTTACAATAGCGGCAGTGGGTTTAGGCGTTGTTCCCAAACCAAATAAATTTAAAAGTTTTTGAAAAGCCGCCACCAATTAATTTTTACAGGGCAAAATTACGGGTATTTAGAAGAGGAATGTAATTTGATAGTAATATTATTTCTTAATACCTGGTTTTGCCTTTCCCAAACGGAACAGTTAGTCCCAGAAATGGAATAGCAAGGAAGGTATCAATGTCAGAACTTATTGGAGCAATCAATCCATAATCCAAGCCTACTTTTTTGATTATTCTCCGGCCACCAACAGATAATAAACCCATGGAACCATCGCCTGTACTAATAATATAATTTTCCGTGAGAAAATATCCGCGAACCCCCGTTCTTATTAAACCACTTATGGTTATAGTTGGAGCTTTTCCCCAACCGCCATCAGCATAGCCATAGCCCAGGCCTAAGCTTAGATTCTGGTCTTTGGAGCCAAATGTACTAATGCCATATACAATCCCATAACCGCCGTTGGATTCTCCAAGACCGGTGCCAATTAATGCGCCGGCTCCTAAATTAAACTTATCCTTAGTAATGGGTAAAGAAACTTTAGGTAATAACCAGACAGGAGTATAAGAAGAACCAAATAAGAAAAGTGGCAGCGTGCCAAGTCCAATAGATACTTTATCCGTTATACCATAACTAACCTGGTTTAGTATAACCAAAACGTTCTGGTAATAGCCCTCGCCTTTTTTTAACCCATATCCGTTGGGAGAAAATAAGTAGCGGGTAGCTTGCGGATTATCGAACCAGAATTGCCCGTTCCTGATTCTATCTTGGTTTATAGGGGTCAGGCTGCGAATGTCGCTTTTAGATAGCATTAAGCTACCAAGCCGGGCTGTTTTAAGCTGAATATAATCAGCTGCTTCTAACGTTATGGTACCTATATATTCATTCCCATCCGTAGTTTCTACTTTATAAAGTGATGTAGAGTCGGCTGCTGATTGACCTACAGCACCATTAAACTTTAACAGGAGTAACAGAAGAGTCGCTACACTTAAGAATATTCCTTTTAGTTTCATTATCTTATGAGGCTGAAGGTTTTAGGAAAAGAATAGCTATAAATATACCCTTTTTACAATAGATTTAAAGATGAATATCTAAAAATTTATTACGTATAGCTTAAATAAGAAAGTCCTGTTTGCTTTTGGCAAACAGGACTTTCTTTAAGAGACAATTTGTGAAAATTATCTTTCGTTTTGTTGTTGTTTCAACGCACGTGGGATAGCTACAGTAGCCACCGGTGAAGCCGGGTTAGTTAAGATAACATAATTAGCAGGCTGAATTCTGTTTACTTTTACTGAACGACCTAATTCTAAATCAGAAATATCTACATCAATAAAATCTGGTAAGTTAGCAGGTAAAGCTTTAACTTTAAGTTTACGCAGTTTTGTTACTAATTTACCACCAGCTAATACTCCTGGAGATACACCTACGAAACGAACCGGAACTTCAAATTTAACTTCTTTGTCTTCGCGTAATTCTAAGAAGTCAACGTGCAGTAATACTTCGTTTACCGGGTGGAATTGAGCTGCCTGAACAATTGCATTGTATTCAGTGCCTTCAACGTTTAATTTTACAGTAGCAACTTCTGGCGTATATAATAAATCGCGGAATAAAATCATTGGCGCGTGAAAATGTACTTGCTCTGTACCACCGTACAATACACATGGTACCATAGATTCTTCACGAAGTCTTTTAGCTTCGGTCTTACCGAGATTTGCTCTTTTAAACCCTATAATCTCTACACTTTTCATAAAATAAATTTTAAATAGTTAATTATTAATGCCGATTATCTTTGTTTACAATCCATGGTCGGCAGTCCATAGAGTTATTTTATTTAGAGTTGCTACTTGTTAATTTTAGCCAGCAACTTTATTTCTTATAAAAACAGCGAGCTAATAGAATCGTGGGTTACCACATTGCTGATTGCCCGGGCAAATAATTGCGAAAACGACAGCACCTTGATTTTAGGGGAGTTTTCTCTTAAAGGAATCGTATCCGATACAATCAGTTCTTCTAATACCGAGTCGTTTATGCGTTCGTAAGCAGGTCCGGATAAAATGGGATGCGTAATAACAGCCCTAACCGTCCGTGCTCCGCGTTCTTTCAATAAGGCGGCGGCTTTACAAATAGTTCCGGCAGTATCTACAATATCATCTACCATTACTATGTCATAACCTTCTACGTTACCAATTACCTGCATTGAAGCAATTTCATTGGCGCGGGCGCGGTGCTTATCGCAAACAACCATTTCTGCCCCAAATTTAGACGCAAAAGCACGGGTACGTACCACGCCTCCCACATCCGGAGAAGCAAAAAGTAACCGATCCAGGTTTAAGCTTTTTATATAAGGAACAAAAATAGCGGAACCATCAAGATGGTCTACCGGTATATCGAAGAACCCTTGAATCTGGCCAGCATGTAAATCACAGGTCATTAAACGATCGGCTCCTACACTTTGCATCATATTGGCAATAACCTTAGCCCCAATTGGTACCCGTGGTTTGTCTTTCCGGTCCTGACGCGCATATCCGTAATAAGGAACTACAATGCAGACTTTGTGTGCAGATGCCCGTTTGGCAGCATCCACCATCAGCATTAATTCCATTAAATTATCGGTAGGAGGAAAAGTAGATTGGATTAGGAAAACCTCACATCCACGAACAGATTCATTAAAGCTGGCGTGGATTTCTCCGTCGCTAAAACGTTGTAAAGTTACATCGCCCAGTCTGGTGCCGTATGCTGCTGCAATTTGTTCGGCTAAATACCTAGAAGTAGTGCCGGAAAATATTTTAACCTGAGGCATTTTTAAGTTGATTTCTGAAAGTAGAGAGTGGTTGTTCCGGATAAAAGCCTATAAAGATAAACTTCACTTCCCGCTTTTCAAAAGGCTTATAACAAAATTAACAATGCGCTAGTTCTGGACTTACCTTAGAATTTGCACATTGTTAATCTTTTTTTTTGTTGTCCGACCAGGTTTCGAACCTGGACTCTTCTGAACCAAAATCAGACGTGTTGCCAGTTACACCATCGGACAATTTCCCGCACTGTTATCGTTTGGTGGCACAAATATACGGCGAGATTTTTATATACAAAACTTCTGAAGAAAAATTTTGCGTCTTTGTTTATGATTTTTTCTAATTCTGTGTTGCCCAAATAGTTAATTTTAGCTGTTTCCTGATATTTTTTTCTACACCAGATGTCATTACTGCCAACCTTAATAGTTTGTAGCCTGAAAACCGCCAATCCTTAAAATAAAAAATTAAGAATTTACTTTTTTGTGCACTTGTAAGCTTGGTTAGGGCAAAATATCAGCTTTAATAGCTTTTGTTTCTCCAGATTTCGCCATCAGGTGAGCTAATCTGGTACAATAACCATCAGGTCAGAACAGGGTTTCTTCTTAAGATCTATTTCCCGAACATTTTATCAGGAGAAAATTTGGATGGGATAGAATAAGGTTTAATCTGTTATTATTTCAAATAGGAAGAGTCTCATATTGGTAAAACCATCTCTTAAATAATAAATAAGATACCCAAAGGTGGACAAAAGCCAATATTCCTATTGGAGTGGAGGCAAGTAAAAGAAGAAGTAGTCCAAGGAAAAGAAAGAAAGATTGTTTTATAAACTGGTTCAGCGAGTAGTTAGGTTGATACATCAGAACCAGGAAAACAAGCAGCAGGCTTATTCCAAAAACAACTAGTGTTAATAAGGGTAGCAAATAATAAATAGACATGTTACTCCTGAAAAGAAACAAAACTTCCGGTAAAAGCAGCAGTAGGTACTGGATCAGCTGTTGCAGCAACCTGTTGTATGTAGGATAAGGAAGTTGCCGTAGTAAATTTAATTGAGTTTCCTGAAATTGTTGCAGACGAAGAATAATGGGAATATGGGCTACTACTGCAAATAAGAAACCAACTCGGATAGCTCTTAAATCAAAACTAGGATCAGGGTATACTTGTATAAAGGCAAATAAAATAGCAAGGGAGAATAGTTTAGTTAATAGTAACAGAACTTTTTCTTTTTGAATTAGATGCCTGAGAGGCCAAAGGCTTATATGTTTAAGTTTAAAAAGTAAATCAAGGTTTAATATTCTAAGGATGGTTTCCGGAGGCGTTTTTCGTAGTATTAAATAAAAACTAACAACCGTATTGGTTAGCAGGAATAGGTTAAAAGTCAATAAAATAACAAAGGTTCCGGAGGCATTTAGCCAGAAAGCGTAGCCCATTAAGAGAATGGTGTATCCTAAGGCCGGAATAAATAAAAGTATATGGATATTACCTAAGTTGTAAAGCAAGGAAAGTTTAGAAAGCAAAGAGGCGGCAAATAAAAATTCATTTTCGGGTGCCAGCAGCGTTTTATAAATAAAATTCCAGCATTTTAAGTAGAAAAGGAAACAGCACAGGAGGGTGCCGCCTATAAAAGCAGCTGAGTGGATAGCCTTGACCAGAAAATGCGGGCTTATGAGTAAAGTAGAAGGATTTTGAATTCCAAAGGCTAAGAAAAACACCAAAAAGAAAAAGCCAATATTACGTCTGTAATACTGTTTCACAATTACTCTTTCCAAAATAGCCTGTAAGTCTTTCATTAAACCAACTCTTCCTTAATTACGGTTTGGTTTTGTACGAGCCAGGTATGATTAATGGGTAAAATTTGTGTTTTTATGTCCTGGTGTGACGAAAGCAGAAAGCTAACCCCTTGTTTTGCATATTCTGAAATTAGGGCATACAAATTTTGGATGGTAAGCTCATCCAAGGTAATTAATGGCTCATCCAGTAAAATTAACTTTGGGTCGCCCATAAAAGCTAAATGCAGGGATAACTTTTTCAGCATACCCGAAGAGTAGGTGCTCATTCGTTTACTTAAAAAGGTGTCTGTCCCTAATAGTTTACTTATTCTTTCTGCCTGACCCAAGGGAGCTTCTTTGGCCTGAGCAAATAAATTTACTAATTCCTCTCCTTTCAGGAATTCCGGGTATAAAGGTTCAGCTTCACTGTAATTAATCAATTCGCGCTGGAGTACCGCATTATTATTTAAAGGTAAATTCTCAAAAAAGATCTGCCCCTGGTAAGGTAGTAGGCCTGCTAATACCTTAAATAAGGAAGTTTTACCAGAACCATTCTGCCCTTTAAACCAATGTATTCCTGGCGGCAACTCAAGTGTAGGAATATTTAAAGCCAGGAAATCACCATAGGTTTTCCTGAAGTTCTGGAAAAGCAACATAATTAATTCGTAAGTACTTGTTAAAGTTTGCAATAAAAATATATAATCATTTTAATTATCCTATATTAGAAGAATATTAAAGCAAAATGAATGCTTAACTTCTAGTAATTCAAAACTTTTCAAATATTCCATTTGAATTAAGCGAATTATAGATTAATTTCGCGCTCTGAAATAAAAACTACAGTAGTTTATATACTCTTAATCTATACAAATGGCAAATATTGGCAGAATTACCCAGGTTATTGGTCCGGTTGTGGACGTTAGCTTTTCGGGTGAAAACTCTAAATTACCAAACATCCTGGATGCCCTGGAAGTTACCAAATTCAATGGCCAGAGAATTATCCTGGAATGTCAGCAACACTTAGGAGAAGATCGCGTGCGTACGATTGCGATGGACTCAACTGAGGGCTTGACTCGTGGGGATGCAGTTACAGACTTAGGTTCTCCTATTACTATGCCAACCGGTGATGAGGTAAGAGGTCGTCTATTCAACGTGGTAGGTGAAGCCATTGATGGTATTGTGCAGCCAAAAAGCACCGGAGGTTTACCAATTCACCGTCATGCGCCAAGATTTGAAGATTTAGCAACTTCTTCGGAAGTATTATATACTGGTATCAAAGTAATTGACTTATTAGAGCCTTATGTAAAAGGTGGTAAAATCGGTTTGTTTGGTGGTGCCGGGGTAGGTAAAACGGTATTGATCATGGAGCTGGTAAATAACATTGCCAAAGCTTACGGTGGTCTTTCTGTATTTGCCGGGGTAGGTGAGCGTACTCGTGAGGGTAACGACTTACTGCGCGAATTCTTAGAGTCAGACGTAATTAAATACGGCGAAGAATTCAAACATTCTATGGAAGAAGGCGGTTGGGATTTATCTAAAGTAGATGCCGAAGCGCTGAAAGATTCAAAAGCAACGTTAGTTTTCGGTCAGATGAATGAGCCGCCAGGGGCTCGTGCCCGTGTGGCGCTTTCTGGTTTAACCATGGCCGAAAGTTTCCGGGATGGTGATGGTACCGGTGCTGGTCGTGATATCTTATTTTTTATTGATAATATCTTCCGTTTCACGCAGGCAGGTTCTGAGGTATCGGCTCTTTTAGGTCGTATGCCATCTGCGGTAGGTTACCAGCCAACGCTGGCTACTGAAATGGGTGCTATGCAGGAGCGTATTACTTCTACTAAGCGTGGTTCTATTACTTCGGTTCAGGCGGTTTATGTACCTGCCGATGACTTAACTGACCCTGCTCCAGCAACAACTTTTGCTCACTTGGATGCTACAACTGTATTGAGCCGTAAAATTGCTGAGTTAGGTATTTACCCTGCGGTAGACCCTCTTGATTCTACTTCCCGCATATTAAGTGCTCAGGTATTGGGAGATGAGCACTATAACACAGCTCAGCGGGTAAAAGAAATTCTGCAACGTTACAAAGAATTACAAGATATCATCGCCATTCTTGGTATGGATGAATTATCAGAAGAAGATAAATTAGTTGTACACCGTGCTCGTCGGGTGCAGCGTTTCTTATCTCAGCCATTCCACGTTGCTGAACAGTTTACAGGTCTTAAAGGTGTATTAGTTGATATTAAAGATACCATTAAAGGCTTCAACATGATTATGGATGGTGAATTAGATCACTTACCAGAAGTTGCCTTCAACTTAGTTGGTAGCATTGAAGATGCTATTGAAAAAGGAGAGCGTTTAATGGCAGAAGCAAAATAAATTAGTTATCAGATAGCGGGAGATAGGTTTTACAAAAAGTAACCTAACTCCCGCTAACTATAGACCGACAACTAAAAATATGTATTTAGAGATAATTACCCCGGATAAGAGAGTTTTTGAAGGAGAAGTAAGCTCGGTATCATTTCCGGGTACACAAGGCTCGTTTGAGGTTTTAAATAACCACGCGCCTTTGATCAGTACTTTAGAAAATGGTCGTATTCGGGTTACTTCAGCAACTGGCAACCAATATTTTAATGTTGATGGTGGTGTGGTTGAAGTACTAAATAATAAAATTATTGTTTTGGCCGAAGCCATTACTGAATAACGTAAACAATATTAAGCAGGAAGCCTTCTTCAGAAATGAAGAAGGCTTTTTTGTTTTTATTCTTTATCCTATTTTCTACATTTGTCCCTAAGCTGAAACTTCTATTTCCTTATGTCAAATTCTTCTTCCCCAATCAAGCCTAAAGTTACGCCTATTTACCAAACCTCAGTTTTCACTTTTGAGGACTTAACAGAGCTGGAAGCTTATTTTGATCAGCCTTCTGAACGCTATATGTATACGCGTTACAGCAATCCAAATAGCAATGAACTGGCAGAAGAAGTAAATAAATTGGAGGGTGGCGATGGGGCTGTGGTTACCTCATCGGGTATGTCGGCTATTTTTACGGCCATAATGGTATTTTGTAAAGCTGGCGACCACCTTTTATGCGCAGAGGAAATTTACGGTGGCTCTGCTGTCTTACTAAGTCAGGAACTAAATAGGCTGGGCATAGAAGTTACCTTTGTACCTTCAGATAACATTTATGATTTATCAGCTTATTGCAAGCCCAATACTAGGGTATTGTTAGCCGAAACCATGAGTAATCCTTTGCTTCGGGTTTTTGATATTAGGCGTTTGGCCCAAACCTGCCAAAAACAAAATATAAAATTAATTATAGATAATACTTTTGCCTCGCCGGTTATTACCAAACCACTCTCCTTAGGGGCCGATGTAGTTATTCATAGTGTTACCAAATACTTAGCTGGTCATAGTGATGTAACGGCTGGCGTAGTAGTCGCCAAAGGCGAAGAACATGCTAAGCGGGCCCGGCAGGTAATGATGTATTATGGGTTGAATTTAAGCCCGTTTGACAGTTGGTTAGCTGTTCGCGGCCTGAAAACATTGCGACTACGGATAAAGCAACATGCCAGTAATGCCTTAGCCATTGCTACATTCCTGGAAAACCATCCCAAAGTTAGTCGGGTATATTATCCCGGCCTGGAGTCGCACCCAGAACATGAGTTAGCCAGCCAACAAGGAAATGGGTTATATGGGGGTATGCTTTCTTTCGTTATTCAGGACGAGGAGGCTGCTGTTAATTCCTTTATGCAGGCTTTAAAAACCATTCCATTTGCGCCGTCCTTAGCCGGAGTAACTACTTCTTTTTCGCATCCTTTGCGTACTTCGCACCGGTCGCTAAACCCGGAAAAGCGCGAACAATTAGGTATTACTATGGGGGTTATACGGTTATCAGTAGGCGTAGAAGAACCCGAGGAACTTATGGAAGAACTAAGTGCAGCGTTAGAGGCTATTTAAGCTAACCCCAAACAGATAATCTAATTTAAGTTAATTTCAGCAACGGTCTCTTTTGCTAAATAGCTTTCTTTGGCTCTATTCAAAGTTTCTATCCAGGAAGAAATGCGGTAAGCTTTATGCTGAAAGTAAGGCTGAATTTTCTGGAGAACATCTATAGCCTTCTGGTATTGATGCGCCTGTATATAAGGTTTAATACGCAGCTTTAACATAGCAATAGCTTGTTCAGTGGGAGCAGCCAAGGTTATGTAAGCTTCTGCCTGATCGGGTTTAAAACCGGCAAAATTGGTATTAAGCATTTTTGCGCCAAAGTTAGCGAGTTCTATATCGTTCTCTAACTGATAGGGCTCTATGTACTGCGGGTAACGGGCTTTAAAGGCTTCGTACGATTCAGGTGTTCCACTATCATTAAATAATACATAAAGCTTTTCCCAGGCATCACGGATATGCCGACTTTGGGGATATTTTTTAATGTATTTTTCGTATTCTTCAATAGATGGAAAGGAAGTATAGCGGGCATAAATACTATCTTCCGCCATCTTCTTGAATTTACTGTCAGGGTTATTTCTGATAAATTCCTCGTAACCCGCAATGGAATTTTCTTTTAATTGAGATTTAAATTCCAATACCTCTAATTTGGCAAGTGCTTCTTTTCGATAGGGGCTGTCAGGGTAATTCTGTACAAAATTTTTAAAAGCTTCCAATGACCCATCAGCTGTAACAGCCTGGTAAAGCAATAAGTCATATTTTTTCTTCGCTTCTGCTATCTTAACCGATTTAGGATATTTCTTCATGTAATCAGCATAAGCCTGGTAGGTGTTGCTGGTTTGAACATTCAGAAAGTCTAATTGGCTTTTTAAATTAATGGCTTTCTCCAAGTCGGGAGAAGTTTTATGAATTTTTATAAATTCATCTAAAACTTCCAGACTGTTGGCAGTTAGGGCTTTTTGAAAAGCTACCGCATCAATAACGCTTAATAAAGAACTAATAGCATTCTCATCAACTTCGTTTTTAACTAATTTGCTTTTCGATTTCTCGTCCAGCTGTTTATAACCTTCCCGGGCATTGATAATATGAACGTAAGCTTTTTCTATATCAAAGTATTTAGACTCGCGTGAGCTTAAAAGTTTGCTCATGCCAAACGAAGCCTGTACATCATCAGGTCTCTTTTGTAAGGCTTCTGCAAAAAGACTATATGCTTTATCGTATTTTTTTTCGGATAGCGCTTTAAAACCTTTGTCTGAGCTATAAGCAAAGGTTACTAAAGTAAAATAGCAAAGAAAGGTAAACGCAAGGCGCTTAAATACTATCATTGTGTAATTAAGATAAAGAAACTACTACCTTATACGTAAAAATATATCTGTAAAGATAGTTAAAATGCATTAATTAGGCCAAAATATTAACCGACACTTAAATAAACGTAAATATTTGGGCTAGAAGTATGTTAGTTGTAAAAGGAATAAAAAAGCACATCCGTAGTTACCATACATTTTAGCAAGAGCACCACTACTGATTTATTTTGAAAAGGCTTTTAAGTTGTGCATCTAATCTGTAGTACCAATAGGATTGCCTTGTAATTTTTCCTTTTAGGATAGAAACTAGGTGCTAATATGTGCCAATAATTGATTTCCTATTAATATTGGAAATTCTATAAACATTGGAAATCCTATAAACAATATAACCAATAAGATTTATGGTATCGGACTTAGCAGATTGTGTAATTTTTATGTTGTTTAAGGAAGGGAGGCTGCTAGTAGAGAAACGTAAGCTAAGCAAATTGATTGATCCTGGTTTAGTTGAAATTCCTGGAGGCCATATGGAACCCGGAGAGGACCAGGTGATGGCATTGCACCGGGAAATGCAGGAGGAATTAGCTTTACAGCCGGTATCGTGGAGTTATGTCTGTACCTTGTTGTCTCAGCGTTTCCAGAAGATGCATTATTATGTGGTTGAGAATTGGAGTGGGGAGATTCAGAATAATGAGGCAGAGGCCTTATTCTGGATTCAGTTGCATAATCTATCGGAATTGGAGTTAGAAATGGATAGAACCGCAGTAAGAGAATACATCCGGCTTTTTTTAGAAAATGAATATTTAATAAAGAAGTTTAAACTATCTCTGTTAGCTCCACATAATGACCATCCGGATCCTGAATAAATATTTGCCAGGCGCCATCCGGCCTGGTTTTGGGGCCGGTAAAAGTCGCATTTTTAGCTAGCAAGTGTTGTTCGGCCTCTTTAATGGAGGCTACCTGCATGGCAAAATGATTACTGCGTAAAGGAACAAACTCCTGCGCTTCCTGACGGCCAATTAAATGCAGTTGCTGGGTTGCTCCAATTTGGAACCAGGCACCAGGAAAATCAAAGGCTGGCCGGGGAATGGACTTCAAAGTCAGGACATCCTCGTAAAACTTACAACTAGCCGCTATATTTTTTACTAATAAGGCAACATGGTCCAAGTTCAATATTTGCATAGCGAAAAGTATTTTAAATTTTAACCCGAATACCCGGGCCCAATAAATAAAACCAGGGTTTATCTTTCCCTAAAAAGTAACCCCCACCTAAGAATAGAGGAAAAGTAAGTTTAGCATCCCGGGTAGTTGGGTAAATAGAACCTAAAACTACAAGTCCTACGTTTCTTTCCACGGTAGTACTATTGGAAAAGTTGAAAGCATTGAAAGCCAGGAAGCCAGCTCCAATTTTATACGGTCGGAAACGGGCAATTTTTTCAGGATGATAAAAGCTGAATTGAGCAATCATGGCCATGGATATACCACTAAAATCGCCATAACCAGTGCTCCCCTGACTTTTTACCAATAATCCGGTCGGGAAGGAAACATCTATATCAAACCGTATTTTTTTTCTGAGAACAATATCAATATTTTTGGTCTGACCTTCGTCGCCGTGTTTGTCTTTGTCGTGCTTAATCGTGATTTGGATCCGAGACCAGTCATCTAAGTCATAGGTCTTCCGGCCTATTATTTTATTTAAACTAAGGTTTCCCGAATAACATTGCTTATCGGTGTAAAAAGAGTAACGCGGAGAGTTTTCACCCGGGCAAATCAAAATATCCTCAATCCGCCGCTGATCTATTAATTCGTTTTTACTATTAGTAATACGAATGTCAAAATCTAAGTATTGCTTCCCGTATAATCGGGTTTCGCTATCAATCAGGTTAGGATTAAAGGTAAATATTACATCGCGGATGGTATGGTCATAGAATAAAGGACCATCAAATAAAGCCGATACTTTGTTAGGAACATCACCATAATCTAACGTAATAAAATCGAACGGGCGTGGGCGTTGAAATTCTTTAACTGCAATGGAGAAACCTGTATTTACAGCTCTATTATAGATGTTGATTTTTTTTCGTTGAATGCTAATGGGTACCTTAAACCGATAAACCGATATTTCTTCTGTGCGAAGTGAAGAATCGGAAGTAATATCTGTTAAATCATCAAACTGGAAGCGTGCTTTGTGTAAACCTTGTCCTTCAATTTTTAAATTAATTGTTTCTCCAGGATTTACACTTAAGTTATTAGTCCAGTCACCGCCTTCGTGCATAATGCTAATGCTGCTGATAGTAGTTTTAGGGGTTATATTGAAGTTGGTGATAAATTTAGGTTCGTCGCCGTCTTTAATATATAAATAACCTTCTGAGATGCGGTGATAATTATAGAGCCTTAGCCAGCATAAAACCCGGTTATTGGCTACATTGCGTCTGGTAAAGATTTCACCAACTAAGGCTCCTCCGGCTTCTTCCTGTGCTTCTATACGGTAGGTTTTTTGTAAACTTAAGGCCCAATGGTTGTCAATCATCACCTCGGTTCCTTTCTGACGGGAAACCTCATCCAGGGTAACTTCTTTCCGGTCTAGGTTCAGGAATTTTAACCGGCTACCTTTTACTTCAAACCTTTTTTCTATAACCGGTAATTGGTAAACAATCTGACCGTTAGGATTTAGAAAAGGTTTGTTTGTTTGTAAGCTTATTTTTAAGGTTTTTCGGCCAATGTCGTTCGGATGTAGGTGAAGCCGCAACACCCCATTACTTTCTGAAACGCGGTAATCAATATCATCACTTTTTACCCATTCATTTTTAACCTTTACATTTTTAATATTATTGGTAACGAGTTCAAATATTTTTTCTTCTCCTACAAACAGTTCCTCACTTTCCGGATAAAAGTTAACAGTAGTTTTGGTATAAGGAAAAAGCTTGATAGTTTCTATGTGGGCAGGGGCACTGGTGGTATCATAAACCGCAAAAGTTAAATTTAGGAACTGAGAGCTGGTCAGGTTTTTAAATCTAACTTTTACCCGGTAATAGGCATTGTTTACATTTACCACCGAATCCAGTAATTCATAATCAGCGGATCGGGCCAGGCTAATGTTTTCTATACTATTAAAAGAGAAAGGATAAAGTCTAATTTCGCTAATTTCATCTTCCTGTTTATATTGAAAGGGAAGATGATATTCATTGTTAAAGCTAATTAAATTCCTGGAAAGGGAATAGGTGGCTGTATCAACTTTTAAAGTTACTTCTCTAAATGGGCTGTTACCGTCCGAAACCTGTGCGTAACCTAAGCTTGAAAAAAGGTAAACGAAAAAAGGTAAAAGTAGGAATATCTTTCTCACAACAAATAAACTAAAGCAGGGGCAAAATTATAATTAAAAATAGAAGCAATTCTGAAGTTCAAAATTTTATTTATGCCGCAAACAAAATGATGTTTCTCTTGTTTTGGAATAAGATGCTTTAGTCGCTTATAGATGGATACTATTTCCAGAATCTAATGATTAGATTTAAAGTAAATAATTTTCTAAACCCTTGACTTTAACTATTTCTATAACGTTGAGGGGACATTTTAATTTTTTAATTATAAGCATTTAAAAGTATAAAAATGCTTTTACTTGATAAGAAGCTTGTGTTATAAATATAATAATTTAGCAGGGTTTGCGCCTGAAGTTTTGAATTACCTAACGGATGTATAAATAAAATTATAATTCCTTCATTTACTTCTGAAAATATTAAAATTATAGGAAATTGATTTTTATCTTTACCTAGAGAAGTCCAGCTTTGATAACATTTTTAATCTTTGGAAAATAAATATTCATTTGCTACCATGAGAGGTATCTGGTTTTGCTGGTTAACTTATTTATTAATCAGCTTGGGGTTTTGGAATTGTCAGGAACGAACAAAAAGGTTACAAACAGCTGAAACGCTAACCTCTACTGTAGGGGATAAAGTGTTGCAGGTGGCGTTTATACCCAAAGGTTCTTCTATTTATTGGAAAATAATTCATACCGGGGCCTTAAAAGCGGCGGAAGAGTTAGGGGTAGATTTAATTTGGCAGGATCCAATACGGGAAGATAATCATCAGTTGCAGGCCCAGGTGGTGCAAAATGTAATAGACCGGGAAATTGATGCTTTAATATTGGCACCTGTAAATGGGACTTCTTTGATTCCTAGTGCAAAAATGGTGGCCTCCAAAAACATTCCTTTAATAATTGTAGACTCTGAATTAAGCTCTCCAGATTATACCACTTACATAGGAACAGATAACTTTGAATTTGGGAAGGAGTGTGCCAAAGAAATGGCCAGAATAATGAAAGGGACTGGCGAACTAATGATGCTCCGTTACGAAAAGGGCCATTTGAGTACTTCGCAAAGGGAAGAAGGATTTATTGCGGGTATTAAACAATACGCACCTCAGATTAATATCATAAACGATACTTATGGTTCTGTATCCGTAGTGAAAGCTCAGGCAGCGGCAGAAGAATTTTTACTGAAGCATCAGGATATAAAAGGAGTTTTTGCTTCAAATGTGGTGGGGTCTGAGGCTATGTTGGATGCTTTAAAAAATACAGGCCGTTTGGGTAAGGTTAATTTTGTTGGAGTAGATACCAGTGAAAGATTACTGGCCGCTATGAAAAAAGGACAAGTGCATGCCTTGGGCATTCAGGAACCCATAAACATGGGGTATATGAGTGTTAAAATGGCCGTTGAAGCCGCTAATAACAAGCCTGGTCCTAAACGAGTAAAAACAAAAGTTTATATTGCTACGAAAGACAACATGAATAGACCTGATATGGCCAATTTGTTAAATCCTGATTTGGAGTTAGTGGCTAATCAGGAGAAAATTGAAGCAGGTTTGTAAAAATTATTACCCTTAAATAAGTAACTGTTATCTCAAAACAGGTACTTATTTAAAATCTTGCGAGGACCAGGTTTCCCTATGTTGCTTTTCCAGGTACTCAATTTCGCCAAGTTCTATATTTAAGGCAGTTACAGATATCTGTATTTCCCAGATAGATAAGGCTAATGAAACCATTAGCAGGATTAAGCTAAAAGCAAATAAATACTTTCCTATCAGGGGCTCGCCGGCAAATAACACAAACATAGACGTAACGCATAAAAGCATACTTGAAATTCCTATGGCCTGCATGTTTCGGATAAGAATAAGCCTTATTCGTAAGTTGCTAATCTGACCTTTGATAATATTTTTATGTGTTTCTATGTATTGCTGTTTCAGACTACGCACGAGAGAGGCCAGTGCAATAAACCGGTTAGTGTAGGCTAATAATAGCAAGGAAATGGCCGGAAACAAAAGTGCAGGAGTAGTAACAGTAATATCCATCTGTTTGGTCGAGATTGGGAACAAGTAAAGTAGAATAGAAAGTAATAAATTACAAATACTTACTCCAGAATATGATCAAACAATTTTAAGCTTTCAGCTATAATCTGATCTAATTCTCTTTTAGAATCGGCATTTAAAGTCCGTTCAAATAACCCCAGTAACATTTCGCCTTCATCATTTATATACAAGTCTTTGTACAAGTTATCAAAAGCTTTCATGTCTTTGTTTATGGCGGCATCTATTTGTGCAATACTAGTAGCTTGAGCGGCATTTACCAAAGCCTTTAAGACCTTGCGGCTATCGTCATCATCAGCCATATCCGAAAAAACTTGCATAATGGCTATGCCTACGCCTAACCGCACCTTCTCAAATTTAAAATGCAGATTATCACCTGCTTTAGGTTGATTAGCATTATTCCGGTGGCGCGATTCTGCCAATTCAAACTCTTTGTAAACAGCTGCTTCACTTTTATCAAATAAACCAGGTGTTTCCGTCCGAAGGGCGCGGGTTATTAATTGCTCAAAATTAGTTTCTGACATGAAAAGTCAATTTATAAGTAAGATGATTGTAAATACGAAAGTAAAAGTAATTGGATAGAGGAATACGGCTCAAACTTTTTAGACTTAATTCAATTTAAACATCTATATATAAGCCATCCGGTTGACTGATTAATGGGTATGTTTTAAGTTTTCGGCAGCGTTCTTTTGCCTCCTCTCCGGATATTAAACTAAATCGGTAGCTATGCCAGGGACAAATAACTTCATTTAAATAATTTGTAGTTCCTTTACTTAAAGATTCTCCTAAATGGGAGCAGGTATCTTCTATGGCAAATAAGCCGGCTTGCGTATGAGCCAGGCAAATAGGAACATCGTTAACAACAATTAATCTTGTTTTAGCAAGCGGAATAATTGTTTTGGCTTCTTCTAAAGAGTTTGCAATTTTGAGTAATGGCATAAAGTAAATTCTTTTTTGGAAATGGTTACTTTATAGTCTGTCTGTGGGCCCAGCTATTCAAAATCAAAAGGTAGTAAAAGCTGGTAAGAAATAAAATTTTGGCCAGCACTAATAGCTAAAAGTTGTCTAGCTTCAAATAGAAATTATTGCGTGCTTCGCAATTACCTATATTATTGTTGAATGGTAACTTGCTGTGGTTGTTCTGTTTAATTACATCGGGTCCACATCCACCACAACCCGTAGTCCTTTAAATTCTTTCCTCAGATTATTAAACTGTATTGCTTCGGCAATATGTAATTTGGCCGCTTTTAAACTGGTATGTTCCCGGTTTAGTTTTATATGGATCTCGTTCAGATATAAGTTACGAATTTTAAAAATGTAAGGTACCTCTGGCCCAAGCACGTGTTTGGCTCCTAGTCGTTCTGCAAAAGCGTGCGATAAAGCCATGGCCGCTTCTTCACTAATTTTCTCATCCAGGTGCTTTACGGTTATCCGGATAATGCGCACAAAGGGCGGGAATAGGAACTTTTGCCTTTCACTTATTTCATGTTCATACAACGCCAAATAATCGTTCTCAATTACCTTCTGAAAAATAGGTTGACTGGTATTTCCGGTTTGAATAATTACCCTACCCTTTTTACCTTTCCGGCCAGCCCGGCCGCTTACCTGCACAAACATTTGGAAAGCCCTTTCATGAGCTCTGAAATCAGGGAAATTAATAATGCTGTCGGCGTTAATAATACCTACTAAACTTACATTTTCAAAATCCAGACCCTTGGTTACCATTTGGGTACCCACCAAAACATTGGTACGGTTAGCTTCAAAATCAGCAATTATCTGAGTATAAGCATTCTTGGCTTTGGTCGTATCTAAATCCATCCGCTGAATATTAGCATCCGGCAGCAGCAGTTTTAGTTCATCTTCAATTTTTTCGGTACCAAAGCCCATTGTTTTAAGTACCGAAGAACCGCAAGCCGGGCAATCCGGTCGCATTTTTTCGTGGTAGCCGCAATAATGGCAACGCAGTTCGTGGTTAAACTTATGATAAGATAAACTTACGGCACAGTTCTTACATTTAGGAATCCAGGCGCAGTCGTGACAACTAATATAGGGCGAATAGCCACGCCGGTTCTGGAACAAAATTATCTGTTCTTTTTTGTGTAATTTTTGTTCAATAGCGGTTAACAAGTCATTTGAAAAATGGCTGTGCATGTTCTTCTTCAGACTTTCGCGCCGGGTATCTATTAGTTCTATCTCGGGCAGGCCAGCATCACCAAACCGCTTGTTCATGGTAACTAATCCCCAACGACCACTTTTGCAGTTGTAATAGGTTTCTACGGAGGGAGTAGCTGAACCCAATAAGGTTTTAGCTTTATGATAGCTGGCCAGCATCAAAGCCACTTCCCTGGCATTGTAACGGGGAGCCGGATCGTATTGCTTGTAAGACGACTCGTGTTCCTCATCTACAATAATAAGAGACAAATTATGGAAGGGTAAAAAGATAGCCGAACGTACTCCCACAACCACAGAGAAGCGCCCCGAAAGAATTCCATTCCAGACCTCCACGCGTTCGTTATCCGAAAATTTAGAATGGTAAACACCTAACCGATTACCAAAAACTTTGATTAAACGGGTTACAATTTGGGCAGTCAGCGCAATTTCCGGTAACAGATACAGAACCTGCCCGCCACCGTCTAAGGCTTTTTTAATTAAATCAATGTATACTTCTGTTTTACCGCTACCCGTAATGCCGTGCAGCAATACAATGTCCTTTTGGGCAAAAAGCGATAACACTTCCTCCCGAGCTGCTTCCTGGTGTTCAGAAAGTTTAAACGGCAATGTTTTACTATTTGACTCATCGACCGGGAACCGGGAAACAATAGCATCGAACTGAACTAATACGCCATGCTTAATTAAGCTATTGATAGCAGAAAGAGAAAGGTGCGGATTAGAAGTAAGCAGGTTCTTGTTTAATCCTTTCTCATTCAGATGCAGGTTTTGGTGTACCGGTACTTTCTGGAGGTAATTCATAATTACATCCAGTTGTTTGGGCTTGGCGGCTAATTGGTTTAATAGCTCCTCCAGTAGCTGTTCGTCGTGAATGAAGTTGGGCGAAAGCTTAAGTTTTTTTACAATTTTAGGAGTGTACTTATCGGCAATTTCTTCAAAAATAATAATGGCCTGCTTTTGAATCAGGGATTTTATTATTTTATGGAAACTGGAAATTTGCAGCAGGTTACCTACTTCGGTAAACGTTAAAACTTCCGTTTGTTGCAAAGCAAATAAGATTTTCTCTTCGTGAGCAGTGAGCGGAAAATCACATTCTTCCGGACTAAACTGGGGGTGTATTTGTATCCGGGATTCACTACTTAGCTTAAGCGCTGAAGGTAATGCGGCATTGATTACTTCGCCAATGGTACACATGTAGTATTCTGCTATCCACTGGAAAATGCGCAATTGAGATCCCGTTACAACAGGTTTTTCATCAATTACTTCTAGTAAATACTTAGCTTGATAACCTTCCGGAGGGTTTTCGTGAATAGCGGCAACAATACAACTTAGTACCTTTTTAGCTCCAAACTGCACAATCACCCGCGCTCCAACCAATACCTCATCATTCATGTCGTAAGGCACCCGGTACGTATAAAGCTTAGGCAGAGGCAAGGGTAATATTACATCGGCAAACAGGGTAATCCGGTCGGCAATGGGTAAGTCGGAAGTATTAAATTCTAATTGATGATTCAAGGAAAATAAATTTAGCTAATCAAGTGCCAGCTAAACAAAGTTCGGAAAGATGCGGCTTATTTCACAGTTAAATTTGGTAAATAGATTTAAGGCTTGGGTAACATACCCCAATGGGTTTATAAAGTGTATAAGCTATTAAGTTTTCTCTTTAGATATGGAGGAATAAGAATGGCTTTAAAATTAAAAACTGAAATTTTTAATTTATTACCCTTTAACTGTCTCTAGCCAGGCAGTGGCCATTAACCGGGCACCGGCTAGGGTTGGGTGAACACCATCTGTTGTCCAGTAGCTACCCGGAGCTAATTTTTGCGCATTGTCAAAAACAGTTTGGTAAGGTATCCAGGCCGCATTATAACTGGCAGCCATTTCTTTAGCTGCCTGGCGGTATTCATTAAAGGCTGGGTACCATTTCTCGGTTACCGCTTTCACCCCAGTTACGGCAAAAGGTTCGCCAATAATTAACTTTACATCCGGTAAACTTTGTTTAGTTCGTTCTAATAAAGCTTTATAATCTTTCCGGTATGTATCACTAGTGCCCGTATAATTGCTGGTAAGGGTATGCCAAAAGTCATTCACCCCAATCATAATACTCAATACATTTGGCTTCAGCTCCAGGCAATCTGTATCCCAGCGTTCGGCTAATTGGTAAACTTTGTTGCCGCTAATACCTTTGTTATATATTTTTAGGTTCTTGGTTGGGTGCTGCATCAGTAAATCCGAAGAAGCCATAAACGGGTAGCCATTCCCTAAAAGCCGACTTTGATTAGCACCAGTTTCCGTTTTCAGACGACCAGAATCTGTAATGGAATCACCTTGAAAAAGAATAATATCATCTTTTTTTAACATGATTTTACTAACTTTTTCCTCAGTAAATGAAGAAAGAACTATTTCGGTTAAACTTAAAGACAGAAAACTGCCTAATGAAGCTTTTTTAATAAAATTCCTACGATCAGGTTGTTGTGGTGTCATGGAAGTTTCAGGTTATAGTGCTAAAGGGTTAGAGTAATTAAGCGAAATTCTGCTAAATCCACAAACCTTAATTTAAAAGCCAAGCTGATCCTGTTCTTAAAGGTTTAAATAATTTTGATGGTTTAAAGCTTTATTCAAGTAAAATTGGTTAAGGCGTTATAGGGGTTAGTTTTGCTGGGAAAGGATGCCGGGATTGATACCAGGAAGTAAAGAGCAAAATGGTTAGAAGCAACTCAGACAAATCTCCCCAATAATACATCAGTTTAGCCGCTTCCTGAATTTGCTCAGCGGCGTGAGGAGAACTTTGGGGATACAGGTAAGCATACATAAATTTACTTAAAAAAGCATGGGATGCTATACTAATGAATAAGATGAATTTTCGGGTTGTAAAACTGGAACGATAGGGCACCGGATCAGAACCAATTATAGACCAGGTAAAAAGATATCCCGCCATCAAAAAATGGATATGCATGACAGCATGGAGGTAAGGTTTTGATAGCATTTGGTTGTAAAGCGGCGTGAGGTATAAAATATACATACCTCCCATATTCAATAGTAAGGCAATAAAGGGATGACTTAAAATCCGGAAGAGAGGTGTTTTAAAAATGGCTGTTACAGTTCTTGCTACTTTAACGGGTGCTACTTTTAAAGCCAATGTTATTGGTGCTCCTAATACCAAGAATATGGGCGCAAACATACCAATCAGGAGGTGCTGCACCATATGCCCACGTAAATCTGCATGGCCCCAGGTTGTTATGGTAGGGGTTAAAGCAATACATAACAAACTAATGCCTAAAAGGAAGCTAATACTTCTCCCCAAAGACCAATTACTGCCCTTGCTTTTCTTATTATTAAGAAGACGCGCATAAACATATACCAATGCAATACCTACAACTATTAGTATAGGAATCCAATCAAAGAAGGAAGAGCCGGTCGGATGATGGGCGTGAGGCTGCATAATAACCAAGGTGGTTACGACAAGGCCATTTGGGTTCTTTCCTGATTAACAGTTCGCCGCCACAAATAGATGCCTATTAAAAGAAGAAGGAGTGCAGCTATATTCCAGGTAAGGTCATATGGTAGTAAATTATCTACGTAGCGAATTTGGTGTACCCGTAATACTTTATGATCCACTACGCCATCAAACAACTGAAATCCTCCTAATCCTATAAAGAAGCCTGCTCTTGCCCTCGGTTTTGATAAGGATTGACTTCGTCTTAAATCTAAGAGCCAAAAGAATCCGGCAACTATAGCTAATAATTCAGCGGCATGTAATATTCCGTCTGTTAACAGGCCAATTTCAGGAGTAGAATGGTCATAGAAGTGGTGCCAGGAAAGTATTTGATGAAAAATAATTTCATCTATTCCAGCCATTATACCAATACCAATTAGTGCGGCGGCCTGCATAGACTTCTTAAGATCTGCATTGCCTGTTGTAAAGCTCATAGGCTAAAAGTTACGGAGCAAATTAACTTTCCATGTATACCTAATTTTGTCCGGTATAGTTAGCCGATTGGACCCACCCAAATTTGGATGAGCTAAAGGAAATAGTTAATTAAAGGATCAGTTCTTAACTATATGTTATTCAGTTGTTCCAAAGCTTCTACCAACGTATGCACTGGTAATTGGCAGGCTTTATTATAACATACAAAAATGGTAGTTTGCTCGTAAAGTGGTTCCCGATCCTGGAGCAATGGTAAATCACTTTCGGTAGTGGTGCCCACTACTACAGCATTTGGATAAAAGTAAGAGCCTAGTTGCTGCCGTATAGTTTCGGCTTCTTCACCCACAATGGCTATCTCGGCAGTAGACTTTAATTTAAGAAAATAAAGGGATGCCCAATTTGCTAAATGTGACGGTTCTTTTATTAACAACGGTTTTACTTTGGCTAGCATATTATCCGATAATTCCATATATTGGGGTACATCGAACAGCAAACTTAAAAAGTGCAGATTAATACCCATGACGGAATTAGAAGCAGGAATCACATTATCCATAATCTCCTTCTTCCGGGCAATTAGTTTTTCGGCAGTTTTATCGGTAAAGTAAAATAATTGCTCATCAGTATCCAGAAAGTTCTGAATTGTATATTCAGTTAAGCGTTGTGCTTCCATCAACCAGTGCTCACTGAAAGTTACTTCATACAAACTGATGTACGCTTGTATAAGTAAGGCATAATCTTCTAAAAACCCCGGAATAGAAGCTTTCCCATTCTTGTAATTATGGAAAAGGCCTTTACCGTTGCGTACTTTATTTTTTAAAAAAGTTGCATTGCTTAAAGCCAGGTTTAAAAAAGTCAGGTCACCGAAAACCTTAAATGCATCTGTCAGGCCTTTTAGCATTAATGCATTCCAGGAAGTCAGAATTTTGCCATCCAGGCCGGGGCGGACGCGTTTTTCCCGTACTTCCATGATTTTGGCTTTCCAATCAGCCACTAATTTTTGAAGCACTGGTATTTCCAGGTTCTCCTGGGCCGCAAAAGCTTCGTCGGTGATGTGGCGGTGAAGTATATTTACGCCATGCTCCCAATTGCCTTCTTCGGTAATGTTATAATAACGGGAAAATAAGGGTTCTTCGCCTCCTAATATTTCGGCTAACTCTTCTTGTCGGAAAACATAAAACTTGCCTTCCTCGCCTTCGCTATCTGCATCCAGAGAAGAATAAAAGCCACCTTCTTCATTCATAAGCTCCCGTTGTACAAATGCAACGGTTTCATAAACTACAGCTTTAAATAACGGATTTTTAGTAACGGAATATGCTTCCGCATATAGGCTTATTAATTGCCCATTATCATAAAGCATTTTCTCGAAGTGGGGTACCAGCCAATCTTCATCTACGGAATAGCGGGCAAAGCCACCACCAACCTGATCATAGATGCCGCCCAAAGCCATTTCCTGTAAGGTAAGTATTGTTTGTTCTAAAGCAGCCTGTTGGTTAGTATGGTGGTAATAGCGCAACAAAAAAAAGTAATTTACCGGCATCGGGAATTTAGGCGCTTTGCCCATGCCGCCACGAACTGTATCAAACCGTAAGCTAAACTTATGGTACAGTTGCTGAAAGTCTTTTTCAGAAAAATCAGATTCACTTTGCTTTAAGCCATATTTATGAAGATCGCTCAGGTTTATATGCTGGGCAAACTGTTCAGCAGAATTGTCAAGCTCCTCCCGGTGGTTTTGGTAAGCTTCCGCAATATTTTTTAAAACTTGTACCCAATGCTGCGGTGAAAAATAGGTGCCGCCGTAAAAAGGTTTCGCCTCGGAGTTTAGAAATACATTTAATGGCCAACCTCCCTGAATTCCCATGGCATGAATAGCATCCATATAAATCTGATCAACATCGGGACGTTCTTCCCGATCTACTTTTATGCAAATAAAATGCTCATTCATAACCTGGGCTATTTCTTCTTTTTCAAAAGATTGATGCTCCATAACGTGGCACCAATGGCAGGCAGCATAACCAATACTAACCAGAATAGGTTTTTGCTCCAGTTTAGCTTTTTGCAAAGCTTCCTCTCCCCACGGGTACCAATCTACCGGGTTATAGGCATGCTGTAATAAGTATGGGCTCGATTCGTGGAGAAGGCGATTGGCAGTTTTCATAGGATTGGGTTGTAGGGTAGTGTTAAAGGTAAATACGGAAAGAAAAGAACAAGGCTTTACCGAAGCTGACTTTTTACCTGCGCTATTTCCTGACTGCAATCTGTATGTAGATGTATCTGTTCCAGTTTGGCCAAGGTATTTCGCAAAAATTGTTGGTGCGCCGGAGCATCCGGATGAAATGGTTTATGGGCTAAGGCTAATTTAATTTTATCCCACTCTTTCGTAAATTGTTGAAACGGCTCCTCAAAGAAGGCTTGGATAAACTTTCCCCAGATATAATCTTCCGCTTCTTCGGAAGGATGAATCATATCGCGTTTGTAAAAACGATAATCCCGTAAATCATCCAGTAAAAGTTCATAAGCCGGGAAGTAAGTCACATCGGCTAATTGTCCTGCTATTTCGTGACAGGCTATTCGTAAAATAGATTTGCTGACGCTATTTAGTTCCAAGGTCTCTTTAATATGACGCACCGGGCTTACCGTTACAATTACCTGTAGCTTTGGATTTAGGTGCTTCAGTTTTAAATAAAGAGCGGAAAAAGTCGCCGTAATCTCTGCTGTAGAAATCAGTTTCTTTTCAAATTGTTGCTGGGCAATTTTATGGCAGTTAGCTACTAACTGGTTACTTTCTTTATGCAAATACCCGACCGCAGTACCTAATGTAAGAATGAGTACATCAGCTGAGGCCAGATAAGAGTATACTTCGTTCCGGGCTTTCTGAATAGAAAAAAGCAAATCTTCTTGGTTTGGGGCCGAAAAAGAAGAATGCAAATCATAAGCATACCACCGCTCGTCGCGGGCTACTAAATTTCCTGTAAACGGCTGCTCCGGAAATAAGCCAGCATCTAGCAAACTAAACAAAGAAATAGGATTGAAAATAGTACCAAAAGGGTTTACTAAAGTGTTAACCTTATAGTTTTTGATTTTTTGGCCTATTACTACGGCAAAACAAGAACCGGTGGTAAGAATAATTGATTCGGAATTAAGTCGGAAGGGGCGGGGGGAAACTTGTATTTCAGTACGAAAAGAAGTTGCCATAGTATTTAAGCGTATGGATTCGTAAGTTAGTTTACTGTGTAAAATAAAAAAAGTCCTGCCGTATTCACAGCAGGACTTTTCCTTTAAACCAAAGTATGCTTATTCTGCTACTACGTTAAAACGTACAGAATGCTTCACTTCTTTGTGTAATGCGATAGAAGCAGTGTATTCACCAGCAGATTTAACTTCCTGATCAAAAGAAATTTTCTTACGATCTACTTCAATACCTTTAGCACGTAACGCATCAGAAAGCTGCGTAGTCGTAACAGCACCAAAAATTTTGCCGCTTTCACCTACCTTAGCTTTTAATTCATATACCTGATCACCAATCTGATCAGCTATAGACTGAGCGTCTAATCTTACTTTTTCAGCTTTGTGAGCAGCCTGACGAATATTTTCAGCTACTACTTTTTTGTTTGATTTATCAGCAATTACAGCAATACCTTGTGGGATCAAGTAATTACGGCCGTATCCTGGCTTAACAGTTACGATATCGTTTTTAAAGCCTAAGCCTTTAACGTCGTCTTTTAAAATAATTTCCATCTTCTAAGTACCTCCTTATTTTAATGAATCTGTAACGTATGGCAAAATAGCCAAGTGGCGCGCACGAGCAACTGCTTGTGCTACACGACGCTGAAATTTCAGGCTGGTACCTGTAATACGACGAGGAAGAACTTTACCTTGCTCGTTTACAAATTTTAACAAGAAGTTACCGTCTTTGTAATCGATATACTGGATACCATTTTTCTTAAAACGGCAGTATTTCTTGCGGGTATCTTGCTTATGGATTTTTTCGTTAACTAAACTCATGATGCTTGTGCCTCCTTTTCTCTTTTAGCAGCTTTTTGCTGATTCATTTCACCATTTCTACGACGCTCGTTGTAAGAAACAGCGTGCTTGTCTAATACTGTGGTCAAGAAGCGAACTACTTTTTCATCACGACGATAAGCAAGTTCTAAAGTATCTACAATAGTACCTGGAGCTGTAAACTCGATCAGGTGGTAGAAACCTGTTGACTTTTTCTGAATTGGATAAGCTAACTTACGTAAACCCCAATTCTCTTCGTGAATAATGTCGGCGCCATTTTCCTTAAGCACCTGTCTGAACTTCTCGACCGTTTCTTGCATTTGGGCCTCGTTTAGTAACGGGGTCAAAATGAAGACCGTTTCATAATTTTTTAATTCCATCTAGGTTGTCGAAATTTAATTTTGTAAATGAAGGCGCAAAGATAAGAATAATTAATTTGTATAACAAACGGTTGTTTAATTTGATGAAGCGCATACTTAAATAAAGGAAGGCGAAAAGAACAGAGAATTATAAGGAGTAGGAAGGTTCAAAATACAACTTAAAAGATATAATATAATTAGTATATCTATAAAATGCTATTAAGTAATAGAAGGTTTAGCTCAAAGCTGCCTAGGAGCCTGATTTTTAAAAGTATATTCCTAATTTATATAAACATAATTTAAAATAATTCTAAATAAAGAATTTTTAAGGTATAACCATTTGGTAATTAGCAAGTTATAGCCTTTAAAGTAAATCAACAGGCTATATTGCCAAAATTAAGGGAAATGTGAGTTTGAATAATAAAATTCGCATAGTAGATTTGTGGCCGTAATGTAGTTTCACCTTACTAAAAAAGCAATCTAAGCAATGATTAGCTGTAAATCCAACAAAAAATACTCATTTCTACTAGCACTACTTTTTTCATTTTTAACAGTTTTTTCTTCTTTTGCGCAGGGCGAACAAGCCTCTGTTAGCCAAGATGGTGTGACAGCGGGTGCTGCTGGTCCCGATGTTCAGGCTGGAGGAACACTGTTTAAAAACAACTGTGCCTCTTGTCATGCTATTAATGAAAAAGTTGTAGGCCCTGCTTTGCGTGATATTCATAAAAAGCATAAACTCCCTTGGTTGATTAGCTGGATTCGTAATTCCAGCAAAATGGTGCAGTCTGGCGATAAACAAGCCGTTCAGATTTTCAACGAATACGACAAGCAGCAAATGCCTAGCTTCGCGTTTTCGGATGAAGAGATCACTTCAATTGTTAAATACATTGAAGCTGAAAGTGCTGCTCCGGTTGCAACCACTGCCCCAACAGGCGGAAACGCAAATGATCAAACTGCACAGGCTGCTACCGATGGCCCGGGTGGTGAAAGCATAGGTGATGCAGGAAAGTATTTAAACTTTATCCTGATTGCTTTAATTGTGCTCCTGATTGTGATGGTGATAACTTTATTGATTATCGCTAATCTGATGAAAGATTATCTTCGTGGTAAAAAAGACTTAGAAGGTAATGATATAGAATTAGTTGAGCAGCGCTGGGATTTTTCAAAAGTTTACAAATCTCGGGCGGTACAAGTAATTGCAGGTTTAATCTTCTTCTGTGTTTTATTAGATATTGCAATCGAAGAAACTTATGGTGTAGGTTTGTCACAAGGTTATCAGCCTCGGCAGCCAATAGCTTTCTCGCATAAGTTACACGCAGGCGAGCACCAGATAAACTGTAATTACTGCCATACCAGTGTTTATAAGAGTGCAAGTGCCAATATTCCTTCGGCAAACATCTGTATGAACTGCCATAGCCAGATCAAGAAAGATTCTCCGGAGATCCAGAAAATTTACAGTGCAATAGAAAAGAATAAGCCAATTGAGTGGGTGCGTGTACATAACCTGCCA
This sequence comes from Adhaeribacter aquaticus DSM 16391, assembly GCF_000473365.1. Lineage (GTDB taxonomy): Bacteria > Bacteroidota > Bacteroidia > Cytophagales > Hymenobacteraceae > Adhaeribacter > Adhaeribacter aquaticus. The sequence continues at coordinate 2,235,535 of NZ_KI421517.1, read as the reverse complement.
GACTTTTCTTATTTCAACCACTCTCAACATACAAAAGTGGGTGGTATTGAGTGTCAGACTTGCCACGGTCCAATTGAATCTATGAATGTGGTGTACCAATACTCTCCATTAACTATGGGATGGTGTATTAACTGTCATCGCGAGACTCCTTTAAATACGGAAGGAAATAAATACTACGACAACTTAGTGAAATTACACGATGAGGCAAATAAAGGTGCTGCCTTTACTGTAGCTTCAAATGGTGGAGCAGAATGTTCTAAGTGTCATTATTAATAATATCATTTTCCCAAAGCATCTGAGTTTTCTATTTATAATATGCAAGAAAAGAGAAAATACTGGAAAGGGCTAGAAGAGCTCGAAAACACTCCGGAGTTTATCAATAATTCTTTAAATGAATTTGCGGAGTTTCTGCCGGTAAAAGAAAAAAATGGAGCTGCAGATAAAGAAACTGCTCCAAGACGTGATTTCTTGAAACTAATGGGCTTCGGCCTGGCTGCAGCTACATTAGCTTCTTGTGAAGCTCCTGTAAGAAAAGCTATACCATATTTACATAAACCAGAAGAAGTTGATCCAGGAATAGCTAACTGGTATGCTTCTACTTTCTTTGGCGATGGCGATTACAATGCGGTTTTAGTTAAAACCCGGGAAGGTCGTCCTATCAAAGTGGAAGGAAATCCACTTTCTGGTGTTACTCGTGGAGGTTTAAGCCCACGCGGACAAGCATCCGTATTAAGCCTTTATGATGAAGCAAGATTAAAAGGACCAGTTTCTAAAAGTGGCCAAACGCATAAAGATATTACCTGGGAAGAAGTTGATAGAGAAATTACAACTAAACTAGCCGGCGTAAGAGGCAAAGTGGTTTTGGTTTCAACTACCATCATCAGCCCAACAACAAAACAGGTTATCCGCGAATTTGGCGCTAAATATCCAGGTTTTGAGCATGTGCAGTATGATCCAATTTCTGCCTCGGCCTTGATACAAGCTAATGGCGGAGTAGTACCAGGTTATGATTTTAGTAAAGCAAAAGCTATTGTAGGTATCAACGCCGATTTTATTGGTCCTTGGTTATCACAAGTAGAATTTGCCAAGCAATATATTACCAACCGGAAGGTAACGCGCGACAACCCTAATATGTCGAAGCATTATCAGTTCGAGACCGCATTAAGCTTAACTGGTGCAAACGCTGATATTCGTGTGCCTATTAAGCCATCAGAAGAAGGTGTGTTTGTAGCTGCTTTATATAACAGAATTGCTCAGGCTACTGGAGGTCAGGTATTAAATACGCCTGCTTTTTCCCAAACAAAAGAATTAGATGCTGCTGTTAAAGATTTATTAGCAAACCGGGGGGCTGCCTTAGTTGTATCAGGTTCTAATGATTTAGCTGTTCAAACCTTAGTTCGTGAAATTAACAGAGCTTTAGGAAGCGAAGGAAGCACCATTAATCCGGCTGCCCCTATTTATACAAAACAAGGTAATGATGCGCAAATGCTGCGCATTATTGAAGAAATGAATGCGGGTACAGTTGGGGCGGTAATTTTTTACAACGCTAACCCAGTGTACAACCATCCATTAGCCGAAAAGGTAAAAAGTGGTTTAGCAAAAGTAGCGTTAAAGATTTCTTTTGCCGATAGAATTGATGAAACAGCTGCTTTAGCTGATTATATAACTCCCGATCATCACACGCTGGAATCTTGGAATGATTTTGAACCAAGAAAAGGTTTTGTAAGTTTATCTCAGCCAACCATAGCTCCATTGTTTAAAACCCGCCAGGTTCAGGATAGCTTATTGGTTTGGAGTGGGAATAACACCAACTACTACGACTACCTACGCACGTTCTGGCAGTCTAATTTCTCTTCAGGTGATTTTAATGCCTTCTGGGATAAAGCAGTACACGATGGTGTATTAAATAATGTTTCTACTCCGGGACAAACTTCCGGTGCTGGAGCTCCTCCCATGACTTTAGCCGCCGCTTCTGTAGCTGTAAATAATACGGCAAAAGCTGCTAAAGGAATAGAATTAGCAGTTTACCAAAAATCAACTATTGGTTCTGGTGAAATGGCTAACAACCCTTGGTTGCAAGAATTACACGATCCTATTTCCAAAGCTACCTGGGATAATTATGTGGCCATCCCGCAGTCGTTAGCAAAAGAAATGGATATCAAACAAAATGATGTTCTGAGAGTAAAAGCGGCTAATGGGACTACCATTGAATTACCTGCTCTTATTCAACCAGGACAGGCAAAAGGTACAGTTTCTATTGCGGTAGGATACGGACGTACGCATGCTGGTAAAGTAGCAAATGGTGTTGGAGCCAATGCTTATCCGCTTGCTACCGTTACTAACAATGGCATTCAGTACATTAATGGAGTAAGCATAGAAAAAACAGGAGCTGAAAAACCAATCGCTCAAACGCAAACGCACCATACTTTTATGGATCGTTTGGTGGTTCAGGAAGCTTCTTTAGAGGAATACAAAAAAGATCCAACAAACGTAACAGAATATATTAAAATTGCTACGCCTGATGGACCTCAATCTCCTTCTAAAGTTTCTTTGTGGTATGATTACGAATATAAGAATCACCACTGGGGTATGGTTATTGACCTTAACTCTTGTATAGGTTGTGGTTCTTGTGTTTTAGGTTGCGTATCTGAAAATAATACTCCAATAGTAGGTAAGCAAGAAGTGTTAAATCGTCGTGATATGTTCTGGTTACGTATTGACCGGTACTACAGTAGCGATACCCATAAGGAAACTTCTGAAATGGGATTAATTGATACTTACCAGGCGATGGAAGAACCATCTGAGAATCCTCAGGTTATTTTTCAGCCAATGCTGTGCCAGCACTGTAACCATGCTCCGTGTGAAACAGTATGTCCGGTATTGGCTACTACTCACAGCACCGAAGGTTTAAACCAGATGACTTATAACCGTTGTGTAGGTACACGTTATTGTGCAAACAACTGTCCATATAAAGTTCGTCGTTTCAACTGGTTCTCTTACACAGATAATGAGAAGTTCTCAGTTTCAAACCCACAAATGCAGACGGACTTAGGTAGAATGGTTCTTAACCCGGACGTAACCGTAAGAGCTCGTGGTGTTATCGAGAAATGTTCATTCTGCGTTCAACGTATTCAATTAGGAAAACTAGAAGCGAAAAAAGATGGTCGTCGTCCTAAAGATGGTGAAATTGTAACGGCTTGTGCTCAGTCTTGCCCAACCAATGCAATTATCTTCGGGGACATGAAAGATCCAAATAGCCAGGTTTCCCAAATTTTACGTCGTGAAGATGGGGAAAGAGCCTTTCACGTATTGGAAGAGTTAAATACCCAACCTAACGTAACTTATTTAACAAAAATTAGAAACAGTTCTATAGCTTAGTCTAAGCCTGGAGCTATTAATAAGGAACAAAAATTAGAGAATAGATTATGCAACATGTATCTCCGGTAAGGGAACCGTTAGTAACAGGAGGGAAGACCTACCATGACATCACTGAAGATGTGTGCCGTCAGGTAGAGGCTAAACCGAATATCCGATGGGCCATTGCTTTAGCTGTAGCTTTATTTTTCCTAGGAGTTTTTATTTATTCTGTATACCGTACCCTTTGGTACGGTATTGGGGAATGGGGTCTTAACAAGACCGTAGATTGGGCTTGGGATATTACCAATTTCGTATGGTGGGTAGGTATTGGTCACGCCGGTACACTTATTTCTGCCGTACTGTTATTATTCCGTCAGAAATGGAGAAGTTCCATTAACCGGGCAGCAGAGGCGATGACAATTTTTGCTGTTATTTGTGCTGCTATGTTCCCGGTATTACACATGGGCCGTCCTTGGTTAGCTTATTGGGTATTACCATTACCAAACACCTGGGGTTCCCTTTGGGTAAACTTTAACTCTCCACTTCTTTGGGACGTATTTGCGATCAGTACTTATTTTTCAGTTTCATTAGTATTCTGGTATTTAGGTTTAATTCCTGATTTTGCTACAATCCGTGACCGTGCAACCGGTCCTATTGCCCGAAGAGCTTATGCTTTATTAAGTTTTGGCTGGACAGGTTCTGCTAAACACTGGTCTCGTTACGAAACGGTATCGTTGATATTAGCAGGTATTTCTACACCACTGGTACTTTCAGTACACACTATCGTATCTATGGACTTTGCAACTTCTGTGATTCCAGGATGGCATACGACCATTTTCCCTCCTTACTTTGTTGCGGGTGCTATTTTCTCTGGATTTGCAATGGTATTGACCCTGATGATTATTACCAGAGATGTATTCCGCTTAAAGGATTACATTACTTTAGAGCACATTGAATCAATGAATAAAATCATCATTGTAACGGGTTCTATAGTAGGTGTGGCTTATATCACAGAGTTCTTTATTGCTTGGTATTCAGGAGTAGAATATGAACAATACGCCTTCATTAACCGGGCAACTGGTCCTTACTGGTGGGCATACTGGTCCATGATGACTTGTAACGTAATCACTCCACAGTTATTCTGGTTCCGCAAAATCAGAAGAAGTGTTGTGGCTACATTTATCATCTCCATCTTTGTAAACATTGGTATGTGGTTCGAGCGTTTCGTAATTATTGTTACGTCTTTGCACCGCGACTTCTTACCATCCAGCTGGGCTATGTTCTCTCCAACTATTATAGACGTAGGAGTTTATGTAGGTACTTTAGGTTTATTCTTTACTTTGTTTTTATTGTTTGCTAAATATTTCCCGGTAGTAAATATGTTTGAAGTAAAGACCATCTTGAAATCATCATCTGGCGTGCCTCATTCTCATAAACCAGATTCTATGCACGCTCATTCACCAAATAATCACAATCATCATGACAAATAAGAAATACATACTCGGTGTTTATGACGATGAAGATGTACTTCTTCATGCAATTGATAAAATTAGAGCTGCCGGCACAAAAATTACTACTGTTTTTTCTCCATATCCAGTTCACGGTATTGATGATGCCTTAGGTATTGAAAGAACAAAACTGCCAATAGCCGCATTCCTTTACGGATGTTGTGGCCTAGCATTTGCGTTGTGGATGCAGATTTATATGTTAGGATTTGATTGGCCAATGATTATTGGTGGTAAACCACATATTGCATTACCAGCCTTTATTCCGGTGAGCTTTGAATTAACCGTTTTATTTACGGCTCATGGTATGGTTATAACATTTTTTATTATATCAGGACTTTATCCAAGAATTAAAGTACCAGTTATGGATGTAAGGTCTACTGATGATAAATTTATTATGGCTATCGAAGTACAGGAAGGTAAAACAGATATCAAAAAATTAGATACCCTTCTACGTGACAATGGTGCTATAGAAGTAAACGAGAAGGAGGTAGCAAAATAATGAAAATAGATTTCAAAATAGGTCTCAAAGCTTCGTTAGTCGCTTTTTCCACTGCCTTAGTTTTTTCATGTTCGCCAGATGCAAATGACCCAGGGAGGGAGTATGCAAATCAAATGTATGATGATGCAGCTTACGAACCTTTAAAGCAAACGGAGAAAAACCCGGTAAACCCTTCAGGAATGACCATGCGGATTCCTGCTCAAGGTACTATTGCCAGAGGTAAATTAGGATATTATAACCACATTGATAAAAACAGCCCAGAAGAAGCGGGACAAAAATTAAAGAATCCTCTAGTAGCTAACGAAGCTACTTTACAAGAAGGTGAAGTTCTTTATGCCCGTTTTTGTACTCCTTGCCACGGAGCTGAAGGAGCAGGTGATGGTTTAGTAGGCCAAAAGTTTAAAGGGGTTGCAAACTTAACCCAAGACAGATTAAAAGCTGTTTCTACGGGTTACATTTACCACGTTATCACCCACGGAAGAGGTAGAATGATGCCTCATGGTACTCAGGTAAATCCAGAGGAGCGTTGGAAAATTGCGATGTATGTAAAAAGTGTATTACAAGGCCAGGGAGATGCTGCATCAGATGGACCAGCAAATGTTGATACTATAGATGCAAGTACAGAGCAAAATACCAACCAGGTAACTGGAACTGAAAATCCTTCTGGCGGTGCTACAGAAGCTCCAAAGCAAACAAAACAACTTTAAGGTTTACGAATAATACGAACACTAATGATAGAGGAAAGTCTAACAATTTCGAAAAGAACAAGTAACAGGTTCTTCTTTTTGATAGGGCTGGGTCTGGTATTGCTGATTGTCGGCATCTTTATTACCATGAACAGCGGAGGTGGTCACCATGGCGGTGGAGGGCATGAAGAAGCTGCCGCTGCCGGAGGGCACCATGCTATTACCTGGGTTAACCGGTTATTCGCAAACCTATGGCTAAATAATGTTTATTTTACAGGTATCGCTGTAATTGGGTTATTTTTTGGAGCCATTCAATATGTAGCCTATGCGGGTTGGTCGGTTCCATTTGTACGGATACTGCAAAGCATTACTGCCTATCTTCCATTTGGTGCTGCTGTGGCCTTAATTGTATTCTTTATTGGTCAGCACCAAATATTTCACTGGACAGATAATTCTTTATTTGATACAGCTAGTCCAAATTATGACCCAATTATAGCAGGTAAAGCTGGCTTTCTGAATAAGCCATTCTTCATCATCAGAATGGTGGTGTTTTATGGGGCCTGGATCTATTTCGCCTGGTGGTTAAGAAAACAATCACTTGAAGAAGATATCAATGGTGGTTTAAGCTATTACCACAAAAGCATTCGTATCTCAGCTATGTTTTTAGTTATATTTGGAGTAAGCTCCTCTATTTCAGCTTGGGATTGGGTAATGTCAATTGATACCCACTGGTTCAGTACGTTATTTGCCTGGTATGTTTTATCCAGTTGGTTAGTATCAGGTTTAGCCGTTACTACTTTAATCGCTATTTTCTTAAAGCAAAATGGTTATTTAAAAATGTTAAATGCGGATCACCTGCATGACTTAGGAAAATTCATTTTTGGTTTCAGTATTTTCTGGACCTACTTATGGTTCTCCCAATTTATGTTGTATTGGTATGCTAATCTTCCTGAAGAAGTAATTTACTTTAAAGAAAGATTTGGAATGTACAATGACCACTATAGCTGGATATTGCTTTTCAACCTGTTTATCAATTTTGCGCTACCTTTGTTGGTATTAATGACCCGGGATGCAAAACGCCAAGTAATCATGTTAAAGATTGTTTGTTTTGCAGTATTATTCGGCCACTGGATGGATTTCTATTTAATGATTATGCCCGGAACTTTAAGAGGAGAAAGTGGATTAGGATTTATGGAATTAGGTACTGCATTAATTTTCTTAGGTGTGTTTTTAACATTAGTTACAAGAAAATTAACCAGTGCATCTTTGATTCCTGTAAATCACCCATTCTTAGAGGAAAGTATGCATCATCATGTTTAAACGATAATATACCACTTATATAATGATTACTCTCGCTATACTATTTACCTTAGCACTCTTAGGAGTTATTCTATACCTCATATTCCGGATACAGATTTTAGGCTCTGTGTACCGGGGAACTTACAATAAGCGGGTAAGCACCAGTAATAAAGTTAATGCCACTTTATTTGTTGTTTTCCTGATTGTAGGTGGTGGCGCATTCTTTTGGTCCTTCCAGGATGCAAAACCAGAAATGACTGTACCTGTAGCATCAGTTCATGGAGCTTGGGTAAATGACATGTTTTGGTTAACTATGGCGGTAATAGGAATTGTGTTTGTAATAACACAGGTATTGTTATTCTATTACTCTTATAAATACCAGTTCAGAGAAGATAAAACAGCTTATTATTACCCACACAATAACAAGTTAGAAATTATCTGGACAATCATTCCGGCAATTGTAATGGCCATGTTAGTATTCTCTGGTTGGAAAGCATGGACAAAAATAACGAATCCTGCTCCAGCGGATGCAGTTGTGGTAGAAATAACAGGTAAACAATTTAACTGGTTGTTCCGGTACCCAGGTAAGGATAATGCTTTAGGTTTAGCTAAGCATACTTTGATAGATGCTTCTAATGAAATTGGGATTGATTTTAATGATAAAAAGGCGCATGACGATATTATTGTTAACGAAATTCATATTCCTAAAGGCCGTCCTGTATTGTTCAGAATTCGTTCCAGAGACGTAATCCACGACGTTTATCAGCCAAACTTTAGAGTACAAATGCACGCCGTACCAGGTATGCCAACTAAATTTTGGTTTGTGCCTACTAAAACAACGGCTGAAATGGCAGAAGAAACAGGTAATCCTGATTTCAAATATGAATTAGTTTGTAGCCAAATTTGTGGTCGGGGCCACTTTGCTATGAGAGGTACTCTGGTAGTGGACGAACCTGAAGATTATGAAGCTTGGTTAGCAAAAGAACAGCCATTTTTAGAAAAGAACCCTGATCTTTTAGCTAAATTTAAAAATGCTCCGGTGCAGGTTGTTACAGCCGGGAATGAAAAGGGTAAAATTGAAGAGAAAGCAGCTTTATAATTTATTAATAAGAAAAATATGGCAAGCACCGATATATCTTTAACACATGATGTGCATCATGCACACGATGATCATGACCACGATCATCATGATCAGCATTTTATTTTTAAATACATTTTTAGCCAAGACCATAAAGTAATTGCTAAACAATTCCTGATTACAGGTATAATTTGGGCATTTATTGGTGGGGCTTTATCTACAATTTTCCGTTTACAATTAGGTTGGCCTCAGGCAACTTATGATTGGTTAGAGCCAATTTTAGGAAAATGGATAGAAGGTGGAAAGTTAAGTCCTGAGTTCTTCTTGTCTCTGGTTACGATGCATGGTACCATCATGGTATTCTTTGTATTGACCGCAGGTTTAAGTGGAACATTCAGTAACTTTTTAATACCACTTCAGATTGGAGCCCGCGATATGGCTTCTGGATTCCTGAACATGCTATCTTACTGGTTTTTCTTTTTATCCAGTGTTATTATGTTCTTATCCTTATTCCTGGAAACAGGCCCGGCTTCTGCCGGTTGGACTATCTATCCGCCACTAAGTGCTCTACCGCAAGCAATTCCTGGTTCAGGTACTGGTATGACCATGTGGATTGTTTCCATGGCTTTCTTCATCGTATCTTCTTTATTAGGTAGCGTTAATTACATTACAACTGTAATCAACCTAAGAACGAAAGGTATGTCGATGACAAAATTGCCTTTAACTATATGGGCGTTTTTCTTAACGGCTGTTCTAGGGGTTCTTTCATTCCCAGTATTGTTTTCATGTGTACTGTTACTTTTATTTGACCGTAGTTTTGGAACAAGTTTTTACCTGTCTGAAATTTATGTAGCTGGTGAAGCTCTTTCTAACGTAGGTGGTAGCCCGATTTTATTCCAGCACTTATTCTGGTTCTTAGGCCACCCAGAGGTATACATTGTAATTTTACCAGGTTTTGGTATAGTTTCTGAAATTATTGCTACAAACGCACGGAAACCAATCTTTGGTTATAGAGCTATGATTGGTTCTATGTTGGGTATTTCCTTACTATCCTTCATTGTATGGGCGCACCATATGTTCGTGTCAGGTATGAACCCATTTTTAGGTTCTGTCTTCATGTTCCTAACTTTGATTATTGCTGTACCTTCTGCGGTAAAAGTATTTAACTGGTTAGCAACCTTGTGGAGAGGTAACATTGTATTTACTGTTCCAATGTTATTCTCTATTGGTTTTGTTTCTTTGTTTATTTCAGGTGGTTTAACAGGTATTATTTTAGGTAACTCTACTTTAGATATCCAATTCCATAACACTTATTTCGTTGTGGCCCACTTCCACTTAGTAATGGCCTCATCTGCTTTCTTTGGGTTGTTTGCTGGTGTTTACCATTGGTACCCCAAAATGTTTGGCCGCATGATGGATGATAAATTAGGGTACATTCATTTCTGGTTAACATTTATAGGTGTTTACATGGTATTTATGCCAATGCACTATGTAGGTATTGCTGGTTTCCCTCGTCGTTATTATTCCTGGACTTCTTTTGAGCTTTTTAGCAAGTTTGCTGACTTAAACATGTATATTTCTTTAGCAGCAGTTATTGCGTGGTTAGCACAGTTTATTTTTGCTTTCAACTTCTTTTACAGCATGTTCCGTGGAAGAAGAGCTACTCAAAATCCATGGCGTTCTACTACCTTGGAATGGACTACACCAGTAAATCCAGGTCATGGAAACTGGCCGGGTGCAATCCCTACAGTTTATCGTTGGCCATACGACTATAGCAAGCCAGGTGCAGCTGATGATTTTATTCCACAACATATTCCTTATTCCGAAACGGCGTCTTCAAACTTGCCACACGAAAAGGATCTTGCTTAAGCTTTAAATGAGTAGTAAATCTTTTAATACTAAAAGATTTAGAAATATAGGAGTAGTAACAATTGCTTCTGTTTATTTTTTGATCTTGGTTGGAGGAATCGTTCGAAGTACAGGTTCCGGTATGGGTTGCCCAGATTGGCCTAAGTGTTTTGGATCTTGGGTTCCTCCAACTAATATTAACCAATTACCTAAAGATTACCTGGAAGTTTATCGAGATAAACGAATCCAAAAAAACGTTAGATTGGCAGGTCATTTAGAAAAGATAGGTTTAGAAGAGGTTGCCAATAAAATGTTATCTAATCCTACCGCTTTTATAGAAACTTCCTTTAACCCAACAAAAACCTGGATTGAATATGTGAACAGGTTAGTTGGGGTAGTGATTGGTTTTTTAATAATTCTAACCTTATATTATTCCTTTCCCTACCTCAAAATAGATAAGGCTATTTTTTACCTGTCTTTTCTTTCTTTTTTAGTTGTTGTCTTTCAGGGTTGGTTAGGCTCCTTAGTTGTGTCTACTAACCTCCTGCCAGAGATGGTAACCATCCACATGGCTTTGGCTTTAGTACTAATTGCTTTACTTATTTATGCCATTGCACGGTCTCAAAAAGAATCGTTGCAACAAAGAACTTTCATTTTCTCTTCTGGATTATTTGGTTTGCTTTGGGTGATACTAGCTTTTTCATTTGCTCAAATTCTTTTAGGAACCCAAGTAAGGGAATCTATAGATCAGATCGCATTTGATCTCAATTATTCTTCAAGAGAAGATTGGATTGGCAAGTTAAATTTGCCGTTTTACATCCATCGGTCCTTTTCCTGGATTGTATTGCTTCTTAACGTGTTTGCTGGCTACCAAATATTTAAATTAAAGGATGCTTTATTAAATATGCTAATCACTACTGTTTTAGGACTTATATTTTTAGAGATTTTTATAGGGGTAGGGTTAGCAAATTTTGCAATACCTGCTTCCCTACAGCCTTTACATTTATTATTAGCTACATTAATTTTTGGCGCGCAATTTACGGCCATAATTGTTTATCATTATGCTACTCGTGCTAAAGGGGTAGCAAGAATATTTGCGTGAGATGGTTGGAGATGAAATAAACAGCGGAATACCTGTTATATTTGCGGGGATGATGAAAGCAAAGCAATATTTTAAATTATTAAAGTTCAGGCTTTCTTTCACAGTTGCTTTTTCCAGTGCTATCGGATACATATTAGGTGAAAGAAATTTCATCTGGAGTAATGTATTCTTGGTAATGCTGGGTGGATTATTGGTAACAGGGGCTGCTAATATTATTAACCAAATCCTGGAGAAGGATTTAGATAAGTTAATGAAAAGAACAGCCAAGAGACCAATTCCTCAAGGAAAAGTTTCTGTTAAAGAGGCGGCTATATTGGCAAGTTTTTTAGGTATAGTTGGTTTAGGATTATTAGGGTTCTATTTTAATGCACTAGCAGCGGCCTTATCTTTTGGTTCTTTAGTGATTTATGGATTCATATATACTCCTTTAAAACAGATTTCACCAATTTGTGTTTTTATAGGGGCTATTCCGGGAGGTCTTCCACCCATGATAGGATATATAGCCGCAACAGGCACTTTTGGTTGGGAGGCAGGAATTTTGTTTGGTATACAATTTATTTGGCAATTCCCACACTTTTGGGCAATAGCCTGGGTTTTGGATGATGATTATAAAAAAGCAGGATTTAAAATGTTGCCTACGGCAGGAGGTAAGAATTTAAAAACGGCTATTCAAATAATGATGTATACGTTGTTATTAATACCGATGGGGATGTTGCCTTTACAATTTGGAATGGCAGGTAAAACATCGGCTATAATTGCAGTAGTTTGCGGGGTATTGTTTTTGATGCAAACATTTTACCTCATGCAAACCTGTTCTAAGAAAGCGGCCATGAATATAATGTTTGGATCTTTCTTATATTTACCAATAGTACAAATTGCGTTTGTGTTAGATAAAGTATAAAAAAATGGTTGGAGCAATAAAACAAAATGAAACTTCATCAAAGGTGCATCCATTAAAATTTGCACTTTGGTTGATAATAGTTAGTATAATAATGATGTTCGCCGCCTGGACGAGTGCATACATTGTTAGAAAAGAAGAAGGTAACTGGTTAGATTTTTCTTTACCAGGTAATCTGATAGTGAATACAGTAATTATAGTAATAAGTAGTGTGTTCATGCAATTAGCTTATGGAGCCGCTAAAAAGGATGAATTAGCAAAACTAAAATTATATTTAATTGGTACTTTCGTGGCCGGTTTAGGTTTTTTATTAGGCCAGTGGCAAGCCTGGAGCGATTTAGTGGATCGTAAAATATTTTTTGGGGGTTCAGATTCTAACCCTTCCGGGTCATTTTTATATGTTTTAACCGGTGTTCACGGATTTCACTTGATTACAGGTTTAATATTTGTATTAATTGTATTAATTTCGAGCCACCAATTTAAAGTACATTCCCGTAATATGCTTCGGATAGAGTTATGTACTACTTATTGGCATTTTTTAGGTGCCCTATGGGTCTATTTATTTGCTTTTTTATCAATGAACCATTAAATCTAGATTAATAAACTATGTCAACTACTACAACCTTGGAGCAGGCCAATACAACAACCTGGGATGGTGGCAATGAGCCAATGAAGGCTTCGTACGGAAAACTAATGATGTGGTTCTTCCTGTTATCGGATGCCTTTACGTTTTGCGCCTTTTTAACAGCTTATGGTGCTATTCGTCACCGTCACCACGCTTACACGGGTGCACCCGAAGATTTTACTTTTTCAACTGCTTATTGGCCTATTCCGGAGAAAGTATTTAATGCCTTCCCAGGACTTCATGGGGTTGATTTACCCTTAGCATTCGTGGCTTTAATGACCATGATCCTGATTTTATCTTCTGTAACAATGGTATTAGCAGTGGAAGCTGGTCACCGGATGGACAAAGCAGATGTGCAAAAATGGTTATTATGGACAATATTATTTGGTAGTGCATTCGTTGGTTGCCAGGCTTGGGAGTGGGGTCACTTTATTACCGGGACCGAACAAGGTATGACTTTACCAGATGGTTCAGTATTTCATGGGGCCAATCTAAAGTTTAATCAATACGGTCCTGTATTATTTGCAGATTTATTCTTCTTTATTACCGGTTTCCACGGTACCCACGTATTTAGTGGTATTGTATTGTTAATTATCATGTTCATTAACACTGTAAATGGAACTTACCAACGTCGGGGCCATTACGAAATGGTAGAAAAAGTTGGTTTATATTGGCACTTTGTAGATTTAGTATGGGTATTCGTATTTACCTTCTTCTACTTAGTTTAATTAGCAGCATAAGATCAGGTGAGTTTAAACCTGATCTACTTTAACTAAATATAAAATATAAATTATATAATATTATGGCAGCTCATTCTCATCACGCCCACGATGAACACAATGTAGGTGAAATTCCACCAGCACAGACCAAAGGTATTTGGAAAGTATTTTTTATTCTTTGTGCAATAACTGCAGTTGAATTTGCTTTTGCATTTATGATGGATGCAGGTATGCTTCGGAACTCAATATTTATTGTTTTAACAATTGTTAAAGCATTCTATATTGTGGCGGAGTTTATGCACTTAAAGCATGAAACTAAAAGTTTAATATGGACAATTATGATTCCTTTAGTGCTTTTAGTTTGGTTAATTATAGCCTTAATTTCAGAAGGCGCTTATTACGGAGATTCAGTTTTTAATTATTTTAAATAACCATAATGTCACCTAGAAAGGTACTAATATTAGGTATACTACTACTAGTACCTATTTTTTTCTACTTCTTTTTACGGATTTTTGGTTCCAATCAATACCATCTCCGGACTTTTTTTCCGGTCATAGATGAAAATACCGAAGAGCCGGTAGTCCAAAATGGGGATACGTTATTTCAAAAGGTCCCTGATTTTAAGCTTACCTCCCAAACCGGAAAGTCTATTTCCCAAGCAGATTTAGATAATTCGGTTTATGTGGCTAATTTCTTTTTTGCCTCCTGCAAAGATGTTTGTAAAAAAATGTCGACCCAATTATCACGGGTGCAGGAAGCTTTCCTTCAAGATCCATCCGTTAAAATAGTTTCGTACACCGTAGATCCTGAACGGGATTCTGTTGGTACACTGCGCAAATATGCCCAAACCTATGATGCGGATTCTACAAAATGGTACTTTTTAACTGGCCCCAAACCTGCTATTTACCAATTAGCGCAACAAGGTTATAAGTTAGCAGTAATGGAAGCTCCTTCTGTTACACCAGATTTTATTCATAGTGAAAAGTTTATTTTAGTAGATAAGCAAAAGCATGTGCGGGGAATTTATGATGGTACCAAACCAGAAGATGTCGATCGATTAATTACCGAAATAAGGCTTCTTCTGAAAGAAAAGTAAAATGAAAACTAACGATTCTAAATACCTGATTTTAATTGCCATTTTATCTGTAGCGGTACCTTTGTTGGTAGCGCTTTTGCTTTTTGTGCCTCAAACAGGTAAACTGGGTGATGTAGATGTAACTTTTTTGCCAAAGCTCCATGCGCTTCTAAATTCTTTAACAGCAATAGCTTTATTAGTAGGATACAATTATATTAAGAAAGGAAATGTCCGGTTTCATAGGTTTTCTATGGTTACTGCTTTTGTATTGTCTTCCTTTTTTTTAATTTCTTATGTTACGTACCATTACCAGGCAAGTCCAACTTCGTATGGTGGTGAAGGAATAATTAAAACCATTTACTATTTTATTTTAATTACACATATTGTATTAGCAGCGGTTATCGTTCCATTCGTGTTATTGTCTGTTTATTACGGCTGGACTAATCAAATTGTGAAGCATAAGCGTATATCTAACTGGACTTTTCCGTTGTGGTTATATGTGGCGGTTACGGGAGTAATTGTTTATTTTATGATTGCCCCTTATTATACTTCTTAATTCTAATGTTTATTTCTTATGAAGTTCATAAAATTTTATTTAGCAGTTTTCACATTAGCTTTAAGTCTTAATTTTATTTCCACTGAAGCAACAGCTCAATGTGCTATGTGTCGCACATCTGTTGAAACAGCTAATGATGGTAAATTAGTTAAGTTTGGCAGTGGTTTAAATAAAGGCATCTTGTATCTAATGGCTATACCATATGTTTTAGCTGGTACTGTTGGCTTTTTCTGGTATCGCCATAACCGCAAACAATAGTAGCTTAATACTGAAGAAACGAGTTATCCTGCAAGAGATATTATTACGTTTCTAAAGAGGAGAAATGATTGCCTATACCTGGTTATTCTAAAAAGGTAAATAGATAGGTTTAGGCATTGCCGGGTACGAGGTCCTTTTTCAAAATAAAGTTTTGGTTTTAAGGGTAAGGTACCTTGGTGATAGTTTTCTGGTGCAGCGGATTCTTTGACCTGCTTACTGCTGTTTTTTTATTAGTTGATCCTTCTCTAAAATTTTATTGATTCAAAATAACTGCTCGCATTATATTAATTTCCCCATTGCCTCTTCATGACGGTCTGTTAATAAGGTAATTTTCAAAGGGGTTTAGAAAAGGCCAATATACTATGGGATTTAATTTATCCTGTTCTTCCTTCTTTTTCTGCACGATTTTTGAATATATTCGTGTAAAAGGTTTCTTCTTTGAAAGCTAAATATTCTCCGCATTACCATTTATTAGCCGCTTTAATTTGTTTTGCCGCTGCAGCGGTTTTGAATCTTTATGTCCTTTTTGTTCATCCCAAACCAGAAAGTGCCGGGAAGGAAATTAGTACCAAGGTAAATACGGCTTTAAGTAAAGCTCAACGAGACATGAACCGGGTTCAGGCTTATCTGGCTACGGATTCGGTTAGTTTTCATGATCTCCTAAAAGAGCGCACCTATTACCCAACCTTTATTTTTAAAAAAAATGCGGTTATCTTCTGGACCAACCATAGCCTGGTTCCGGAACTAAATCAGGATCTGGAACTTACGAAGCCGAGGGTTATTGAAAATAAATCAGGTAAATTTCTAGTTTCTGGTACTAAGTATAATGCCTATAACATCCAGGTATATGTGCCTCTTGAAAAACAATATGGCATAAATAACAGGTATTTACAACCCGGATTGAATAAAGAAATATTTGGTAATAAGCGGTTAAGGGTTCTACCAATTGGAGGTCCAACTCAAGGAAATATTACCTATAAAGGCCGTGTTCTTTTCTCAGTAGAAAATCTAGAGAAAGATATTAACCGACCTATCAGTAATGCGGCCATGGCGGTTGTTTCCCTGGGGCTTTTTTTCCTGATATGGGGCTTAATCCGCATCAGTAAAGGATTAGTAAAAGAAAATAAAGCATGGCAGGCCACTTTACTCCTGGTTCTGCCTTTGTTAGCCATTCGGTTAATTCTTTTGTATTATAACTTCCCTTTTGCGGTTATTGATCTCGATGCCTTTGATCCACGATTATATGCTGCCTCCTTCTGGGCACCTTCTATTGGTGATCTTATATTAAATGCACTATTGTTATTATTATTTACCATTCATGTAAACAGCCTGTTTAGAAAGAAACTTATTCAAAAGTTTATAAAAACCTTAAGTAGCAGAACACGATTGCTTATGGAGATAGGGTGTGGCATAGCCTTTTACCTGCTATTACTTGGAATGTATTTTATCTATTATACCAGCTTTAGCAATTCGTTGCTGGTAATGGATATAACTCAGAGTTTACATTTTTCATTTTATAAAATTTTATTGTATACCGCTTTCATTATACATAACCTAATCTTCCTAATATTAGCCCATTTACTGATGCAGGTATTTTACCTGATTCACCAGGAAACGAAACGGAAGTACTGGCATTTTGGGTTGGCCGGTATAGGTATTGTTTGTATAATTGTGGGAAGTGTGTTCGACAAAATTCACCTGTTACTGCTGAGCATTAGTTTATTATTTTACCTGATAGTCATTTTTATAAGGTTTAAGAAGAATATATCTGTTAATCCATTTCAAAATTATTTATTCATTTTTTGGATCATAGCAATAAGTGCGGTTACAGGTGGTGTCGCCATTTATGAGCACTATCTGCACGACTTGCTCGATTATAAGCAGAAGTTTGGTTCGGACTTGATTGTTGATCGTGACATTCAGGGAGAATACCTGATAGAGGACATCGTGCCAGAAATTCAAAAGGATAAAATAATTAAAAGTAAAATATCGGATCCGGTAAATGAGCGGGAATTTATAGAGCAAAAGATAATCCGGTATTACCTGCGGGATTATTTTGACCGGTATGAAACTACCGTTAAGTTTTTTAATGCCGGCGATAGTTTAGCTAACCAGTCCGGAGTAAGTTATTCACTAAACGATTATAAGAAAAGCTACTTACGCAATGCCATAAAAACGGAGCGGAAAAACCTTTATTTAATAAAGGATGAAAAGCAGCCGTACTCCCGGAAGTATATCCAGTTTTTTAACTTAACTGGTAATTATGGAAATATAGTTACGGTGGTGTTGGAAATGAATTTAAAGAAGCTGATGCCAAACAGTGTAATCCCGGAATTATTAGTTGATCAGAAGTTTTTGCAGCCTTTGTATAGCCGCTCTTTAAGTTATGCCATATATGTAAAACATGTAATACAATACAATGAAGGGAATTTTGAGTATGTCCATTACCTGGATAAGAAAGACCTTCAGGATCAGGCGCTTTATACAAAGGGAATTCGGGTGCAGGGATACCACCATTTAGGGGTAAGTAATGGTGGGGAAAAAGTAATTGTAATTTCTACTTCCCAATATTCACTATTGGATGTAGCTTCTAATTTTTCCTTTTTATTCCTGATCCATACGTTTATTTTTTTAGTCTATATGCTGGCTTTCCTGTTACTGCAGGGAGGACTTAAAATGGCTTTAAATACCAACTTCAGTACTAAGATTCAGTTATTCTTAAACTTTGGTATTCTTATTCCCCTGGTTATAGTTAGTATAGCTACTGCCAGCCTGGTTACGGCCTCTTATAAAAAAGATTTACAGGATACTTATGAAAAGCGGGGTAAACTGGTACAGGAAAATATTTTACATTCCTGGTCGTGGGCTACCCATGAAACAAATAAGGAAGCCTTACGGGAAGAGGTGGGGGCCATTGCAGATTTATCGGAGGCCGATATAAATGTATACAATAAGGATGGGAACTTAATAACCTCCAGTCAGCCTTTGATATTTGAAGCTGGTTTACTTTCGAGGTTAATGAACCCGGAAGCCCTGGCCGACATTAAAGAAAATAATGCCCAACGAATACTTTTGAAGGAGCATACAGGTAACATTTCGTTCAATACCCTTTATTTGCCTTTGCCTTCGGTACACCAAAATGGTGGAGTGGATGGCTTTGTTGGTATTCCCTTTTTTGATTCGGAACAAGAGCTGGATGTCAAACTTATTCAGTTGCTCACCACCATTATGAATATTTTCACAGCCATGTTTATCATATTTATGGTATTAACAAACTGGGCTGCCCGCACCCTTACCGTACCCTTGAAACTTATTACGCAAAAACTTAAACAAACAACCCTCACCGGGAAAAATGAAAAATTAGAATACCACTCTGCTGATGAAATTGGGTTGCTGGTAAATGAGTACAATCAGATGTTGTTGAAGCTGGAAGAAAGTAAAAAAGAGTTGGCCCTGAGAGAAAAGGAAGCCGCCTGGCGCGAAATGGCCCGGCAGGTAGCCCATGAAATCAAGAACCCGCTAACTCCAATGAAGTTGTCGTTGCAGTACCTGCAAAAAGCCATCGCCGAAAGACGTGATAATCTGGAAGAGTTAATCAATAAAATATCCAAAACTTTAATTACTCAGATTGAAATACTAAGCGATATCGCCACTTCGTTTTCTAATTTCACCGCTTTACCTGATTTAAAACCTGAGCGACTAAATATTATTAATGTATTGAAACAAAGTTTGGATTTGCATAAGAATCCGGCCGAAGTTGAAATCAGAACGGATTTGCCTGCGGGAACGTACGAGGTATTGGCAGATGAAAATATTTTAATGCGTTCTTTTAATAACCTGATAATTAATGCCGTACAAGCGGTTCCAAGTGGCCGGAAACCCGAACTCCAGGTAAGGTTGCAATCCATGGATTCCAAAGTATTGATTAGCTTGAAGGATAATGGAAGCGGAGTGCCGGAAGAAATTCGGCATAAAATATTTGTTCCTAATTTTAGCACTAAATTTACAGGTTCTGGTATTGGATTGGCCTTGGTAAAAAAAGGTATAGAAGCAGCAGGTGGTCGTATTTGGTTTGAAACAGAGGAAGGCGTAAGTACTACTTTTTATATTGAGTTACCATTAGTACAGGAATGAAATACCGGCTGGTACTATCTTTTCTAATATGCCTGTTTTGTTTTCCGGCCTTTTCTCAAACTGCTAGTAAAAGATGCAAATGGATTAAGCTGACCACTACTCCATTTGTATTAGATACCTTAACCATTGTGCCCGGATCTATTACCATGGCCGGGGCAGGAGCAGCTAATTTTTCATTTGATTATAACCCTGCCACCGATCAGTTTACATTATTACCTGTAAATAAGCCAATAAATAAACCAGATTCTCTGGTTACGGATTCCTTAGCTCAGGTTATACATGCTGTAGACTCTGTTTTAGTGTGTTACCGGGTCTTGCCATTAAACTTAGCTAATACCCGATATAAAAGAAAGCTAAGCCGCGCTGATTCGCTATTTATGCGCGAACCCTTCTATACCGAAACTCTGGCCACTAAAAAAGAAGAAATTTTTAGTACGCCCGGTTTAAATAAAACCGGAACCGTGACCAGGGGGATCTCAGTTGGAAACCGGCAAAATGTATTTGTAAATTCTGCCTTAAATCTGCAGTTGGAAGGTAAATTATCGGATGAAATTAATATTACAGCAGCCATTACCGATCAGAATATCCCATTTCAGCCAGAAGGCAATACCCAGCAGTTGCAGCAATTTGACAGAGTTTACCTAACTCTGCAGCACCGGCTCTGGAATATTACAGGTGGCGATGTGGTACTAAGAAATAAACAAACCCATTTTCTTAAGTTTTATAAAAATGTACAGGGAGGTGTTTTAGAAGTAAACCGGGGAAAAACACCGGGAGAGGGTTCCAGTACCACAGTGGCTGCATCAGTAGCTAAAGGTAAATTTGCTTCTATTGCAGTGCCGGCCCTCGAAGGAGTACAAGGGCCTTACCGGCTTACCGGGCCAACTGGAGAAAAATTTATAATTATAATAGCCAACTCGGAACGGGTTTACCTGGATGGACAGTTAATGACCCGGGGTTTTGATTTTGATTATATCATAGATTATAATCAAGCAGAAATTACCTTTACTGCCCGTCACTTAATTACTAAATTTTCGCGTATCCGGGTTGATTTTGAATATTCAGACCGAAATTATAACCGCTCTATATACCACGCCAGCCATTACCAGGATATTAAAAAGCTGCGCTTGAATTTTAATATTTATAATGAGGCTGATAATCCTAATAACTTACTGGGCTTAAATTTAAATAATCAGGAAAAACTGTTATTACAATCAATAGGAGATAGTTTAAACCAAGCTTTTACTTCCGGGGCCGTTGCCAGCCCTTATAACCGGGAGCTAATTCTTTACCGGCAAACTTCTGAACTGGTTAATGGGGTGCCAACGCCTGTTTATATCTATTCGCAGGATTCTTCTTTAAGCCAATATTACACCGTGCAATTTACCGATGTTGGTCCTGGCCAAGGTGATTATATACAGCAAAGCACTTCTATAAATGGCCGTATATTCAGTTATGTTGCTCCTGTAAATGGCGTAAGGCAGGGTCGGTATGTGCCGTTACGAATTATACCCGCTCCCGTTAAAAGGCAAATGGCTACTCTGGGAGGAAG
Source organism: Adhaeribacter aquaticus DSM 16391 (assembly GCF_000473365.1). Classification (GTDB taxonomy): domain Bacteria; phylum Bacteroidota; class Bacteroidia; order Cytophagales; family Hymenobacteraceae; genus Adhaeribacter; species Adhaeribacter aquaticus. The sequence continues at coordinate 2,214,341 of NZ_KI421517.1, read as the reverse complement.
TTATCAGGTAGATAAGCAAACGAGTGTTTTCTTTGAGACAGCAGCCAGCGAATATGACATAAACCGCTTTTCTACTAAAGACCGCGAGGACGACAAAGGAAAAGCTATGCGGTTGGGGTATACAATGGAAGATAAATCAGTACCGGTTTTAGGAGCATATAAATTACGAAGTAGCTTTAATTACGAATATACCGATACCAATTTTCAGCCAATAGACCGGTACCGCGATATTGATTTTAACCGGGACTGGAGTTTACCCATTAACCTGAATAGCCGGCAAAGCGATAATATTTTAAACTTTGCAGTTGGAGCAAATAAAGATGTAAATAACTTAATTGGTTACCGGTTTAGCCACCGGCACCGAAACCAGGAACTTGATGGGGTACAGCATTTTGTACATTTTAACCAACAAGTTCGGGGAGTAGCTCTGAAAAGTGATTTTTTTATCTTAAATGCCACCGCCCGCCAGGGTAAATCGGACTGGTACAGGGGGAATGTGGATGTAAACTACCCGGTACACAAACTGGTACCAGGGTATCTCTACCGTTTTGATAAGAACCGGGTGAATTCAATCCGACGTCCCGATTCACTTATTACCTCTGCTATGTATTTTGATGAACATACTGTTTATGTCCGGAGCCAGGATACAGCAGCGACTAAGTATAGTTTAAGTTATACTTACCGGCAAGATCGATTGCCAGGCGAAAGGCGCTTAACACCCTGGGAGAATTCCCAAAACTATAGAGGTACTTTACAAACCCGTCTCGGCCAAAGCCAGGATATAAATGTAATTGCAACTTACCGGCAAGTAAGTAACCGGGATAGTTTAAATCAATCAGCTATATTAGGAACTGTAAATTGGTTTGGCGATTTTCTGGATCGGCATTTACGTTCGGAACTTAGTTATTCTGTGGGTACGGGTCGGGAGCCAAAGCGGCAATATGAGTTTGTAGTAGTAGCCCCGGGGCAAGGCACGCATTTTTTACTTGAAGGGAGCGATCCTAAAAATTTAAATAATTATTTTGAAGCCCAGGTGCCGGATGCCAGGTACCGGACTCACATCAAAATATTTTTACCTACCGATGAGTACCTGGTGGCCTACACCAACTTATTTACTTACCGGCTTAACAGTACTCTGCCCCGTAACTGGCGGGGCAAAGGAGGATTAAAAGATCTTGCGTCCCGTTTTTCTGCTGTTACCTATATTAATATAAATAAAAAAACAACCGACGCTGATGTATGGCGCCGTTTTAATCCTTTTACCTTAGATATCGAGGATAATTTATTGATATCTTCTTCTAATGCGTACCGGAATACGATTTTTTATAATCGGAGTGATCCAACTTTTGGGCTGGAATATACTTTCCAAAAAAATCAGCAGAAAATATTATTAACCAACGGGACGGATGTTAGGAATATAGGATCTAGTGCGGTAATTGGCCGCTATAACTTAAGTCAGGTGCTCAGTTCCCGGGTCTCTATAAATCAGTTTAGCCGCCAAAGCCAATCGAATTATTTGACAACAAAAAATTTCCTGATTTTAGGTTATGAGGCTGCACCTGAGTTATCTTTTCAGCCTAATAACTCCCTTCGGTTTACCGGCACTTACCGTTTTACTACCAAGCACAATGCTTTAAATAAAGAAACCACAGAAGAAGCTGTTTTTCATGAATTAGCTACTGAAACCCGAATAAGTCAGGTAAGTAAACGAACTGTTTCGGGTAATTTAAGTTTTATTAAAGTAGCCTACACTGGTAATGAAAACTCGGCTATAGGTTACGAAATGTTAAATGCATTACGGCCGGGTAATAATGTTACCTGGAATTTTATTCTGCAGCAACGCCTCAGCAGCGGCTTAAATATATCTGTTAATTACGAGGGTCGGAAACCCAATAATATTCCGGTTATTCATACCGGCCGGATGCAGGTAGCCGTATTATTTTAATATTTTTAAAGCTTCGGGTAACGCAGCGTTAGCCCATTCCATGTGCATTCTGCCAGAATAATGTAAGCCGTCGTTAGCCACATAAGTAAGGTCATCTTTTGCTTTCTCTGTTAAAGGCGTAATATCAATAAAGCTAACATTGGCCTTTTTACATTCTTCTTGTATTATGGCATTGTAAGCAGCAATTTGTTTGGTCATCAGCTCTTTATTAGAACCGCTGCCAAATGGGGTCAGACTCCAGTTGGGGATAGACAGTACTATTACATTCGCCGGATTTCCTTTGCCAAACTTAATCGCAATGGCTAGTAGCTCTTTAAACTCAGAACGAAAAGGTAGTTCCGGGCTCTGCCCCCGATACTGGTTGTTTACACCTATCAAAAGAGAAACTAAATCAAAAGTACCTTGTAACTTTCTAGCCTCTATTGCCGCAAGTAATTCACCAGTAGTCCAGCCGGTACGGGCAATGGTAGTGGGGTTGGCTACACTCACCTTGTTATTCCGTAACGAGTTAGCTAATAATACGCCCCACCTTTCCGATTCCAAAACACTTTCGCCTATGGTATAAGAATCGCCTAAGGCTAAATAACTGTACTGGTAGGAGGATGGGTTGGGTGTATCCATAGCACTTAAATCGGGCGCTGGCGTATCTTGCTGACATGACAAGAATAGCAAACTTGATGCATAAACTATATTTAATAAATACCGAATCATAACAGGTAACTCTCTTTTTAAGAATATACTCTATTACTCCTGATTCGGATTGACAAAATGTTTATTTATATTAAAGTAAAAGCCTTACGCTCTAAAAATATTTATTAGGTATTAAATATTCCTGGACGTATTCTTTTATTCCTTCTTCCAGCGAATGGAACGGACGGGTGTAACCAATACTGCGAAGCTTTTGCATGTTGGCTTCTGTAAAATATTGGTAGTTATCCCGGATATCGGCAGGTGTGTCTTTAAAATCAATATTAATATCTTTGCCCATAGCAGTAAAGGTATTGAAGGCTAAGTCCAGGAAAGTGCGTGCCTTGCCGGTTCCTAAATTATAAATACCACTGTTTTGCCGGTGATGCATTAAGAAGTAACAAACTTCCAGTACATCTTTAATATAAATGAAATCTCGTTTTTGTTCACCATCGGCAAAATCCGGGTTATGCGACCGGAATAATTCTAAGCTCCCGTTTTGGGTAATTTGATTATAAGCATGTAAAACCACCGACGCCATACGGCTCTTGTGATATTCGTTAGGTCCATAAACATTAAAGAATTTAAGACCAGCCCAAAAAAATGGTTTAGCTGTTTGGGCCAGAGCCCATTTATCAAATTCATTCTTCGAATCGCCATAAGGATTTAAAGGCCTCAATAAGTGGATAATATTTTCATCATCATCATAACCAAGGGCGCCGGAACCATATGTGGCCGCAGAAGAAGCGTATACTAAAGGAATCTGGTATTCGCAGCAAGCCATCCATACCTTTTTCGAATAATCAAGGTTTAGCGAGTCCAGAATTTCCTTATTAAATTCAGTGGTATCGGTACGGGCACCTAAATGGAAAATAAACTCTACCTCTTCGTAGTTTTTATCTAACCAGTTAAAGAAGTCCATACGGTCTACGTATTCTTTAATGCGCTTACCCTGTAAATTAGGTTCTTTCTTTGAAATGGAAAAATTATCAACAACAACAATGTCGTTAAAGTTATCCGCATTTAGGCGGGTTACAAGGCAAGAACCAATAAAGCCAGCGGCACCGGTTACTACTATCATATAATGTTTATATAAATCAATCTAAATATTGCGCTAAATTTACGAAAAAATTAACACGGCACCTGCCAGGTTTCTTTTCCTTTTGCCTACGTGTTTAAGCAACTTTGTTTCGAATGTTTGTAAAAAAGCTTTTTTATTTCTTTTCTATTTTTTTAGCAAGTTTGTTTTATGCCTGCCAGAGTAAGCAACCACAGGAGAAGCAAATTAACTCTGTAACCGTAACCGACGATTTAGGAAGAAAGGTAAAAATACCGGCAAACCCCAAACGCATTATGGCTTTGGCCCCTTCGGCAACCGAAATGCTTTATGCGGTAGCCGATGAGAAAACTATTATTGGCCGGACCCAAAATTGCGACTTTCCTGAAAAAGTAAAGAAGAAGCCGGTGGTAAATAACTACCCCATGGATTACGAACAGCTGGTGCTGCTTAAACCCGATTTAATTTTTACGGTGGAAGGCATTACTCCTGCAGAGGTAGCAGCAAAGTTAGAGCGGGATTTACACATACCTGTTTACTATCAGAAGTATGAGAAAGTACAGGACATTTTTAAAGGGTTAACCAACATTGGTAAAATATTGGGTCGGGAAGAACGAGCTAAACAGGTGGTGGATTCTTTAAAAAACGAACTTGCCCAAATCCAGCCTGTAAAGACCTCTAATGCTAAACCCCAGGTGCTGGCTATTACCTGGAACGATCCAATTTACGTGTATGGGCAAAACACCCTTTTTACTGATAAACTTCGATTTTTAGGAGCCGAGAATGCCGTTAAAGAAGTATTTGCTCAATCGTACCCGGCGCTAACCAGGGAGTATATATTAAAATTAAATCCGGATATTATAATAGGAGCGGAACCAGAGAAAATGGAGACTACCTTTTTTAAGCAATATCCGGAGCTTAAGAAGGTGAAAGCCTATCAGCAAAAGAAGATATTTAAAGCTACCGACGATCTGATGGCGCGGCCCAGTCCCCGGGTTGTAGCTTCTATAAAAGAACTTAAAAACTTTATTAAGTGATCAATCGGCGAATACTTTATTTTTCATTCGCACTCCTGTTACTGGTAGGCTTAATAACACTAGGCTTAAAAGTAGGTAGTTTTAAGGCAGATTTTTACCAGCTTAAAGCAGCTCTTTTTGCTTATAATCCCGATGATCAGGTTCATTTTGCTATTGTACAGCTCCGGCTGCCCCGTTTGCTTTTAGCTTTATTGGTGGGTGGTTCTTTGGCTTTTTCTGGTTATTTAATGCAGGCTATGGTGAACAATGCGCTGGCCGATCCTTTTATTTTAGGTACAGCTTCGGGGGCTTCCTTAGGGGCGTCTCTAAGTATTTCGGGTGTGCTGGCAACTACCTGGGGAAGTTTTTACTTGCCGCCAATTTTTGCTTTAGCCGGAGCATTTGGTGTTACTTTAATTGTAATTGCCCTGGGGTATAGGAAGGGGCAGATAATTCCTGCCCAAATGTTATTAGCGGGTATTGCAGTAGGTTCATTGCTAACGGCAATGGTTAGTTTGTTTACTTTCTTATCGGATTCAGAGAGTGCCGTAAGATCTATTTTGTTCTGGTCTATGGGCGATTTTGGACGAGCAAATTGGAATTTATTGCCTTACCCAACAGTAGCCTTAGCCCTTGCATTGCTATTATTCCTGTTTTTACAAAAAGAATTAAACATTTTATTGTTGGGCGCAGAACGAGCCGGTACCCTTGGGGTGCGTGTAGCCCGGACTCGTTGGATTATACTGGCTACTGTTTCGGTTGCTACAGGATTCTCAGTTGCCTTAGCTGGTTCGGTTGGTTTTGTGGGATTAATTGTGCCCCATGTAACCCGAAGCATATTTGGCCTGACCTACAAATGGAATTTATTTTTATGTACATTAATAGGTGGTGGGTTTATGGTAGGTTGTGATATTTTGTCGAGGTTGCTTTATCCGCCGGCTGGTTTACCAATTGGTATCATAACATCGTTCTTTGGTGTGCCTTTCTTCGTATATTTGCTGTTGAAAAAGAGTTATAAGTTTAATTGATGGTTTACTTAAGCAGACTAGAACATTTTAATGCAGCGCATAAGCTGTATAATCCCAATTGGTCGGAAGAGCGGAATAAAGAAGTATTTGGGCCTTGTTCTAACCAAAACTGGCACGGGCATAATTACGAACTGATTGTTACAGTAAAAGGTCAACCAGATCCTGAAACAGGTTTTGTTATTGATTTAAAAAAACTGAGTAATCTAATCCGGGAGCAGATCATAAACAAGGTCGATCATAAAAACCTGAACCTGGATGTGCCCTTTATGCAGGGTAAATTGGCAAGTACTGAAAACCTGGTGATGGAGTTCTGGCGAATTTTAGAACCCTTGATAAGTAGTATTTCTTCGGCCAAACTACATTGCCTGAAACTTTACGAAACACCTCGCAATTTTGTAGAATATTACGGAGAATAATAATCTTTTGCTGACAAGCCCTGATACAATTAAAATTTAATTACCTGAGGTAACTATTTCTGCTCTTAAAGCAAGCACTGGCTACTGTTCAACCCATTTAACAAATAATCATCTTGAAATATTACCTCATAGCAGGAGAGCGTTCCGGAGACTTACATGCTTCCAACTTGATGCGGGAGATAAAAGCTCAGGACCCTGAAGCTAGCTTCCGTTTTTGGGGCGGCGATATGATGCAGACTGTTGGCGGGGAATTAGTGCATCATTATAAAGAGTTGGCTTTTATGGGCTTTGCCGAAGCCGCTGCCAATATCTTTAAAATTGTCAGGTTTCTGAAAGAATGTAAGGCAGATATCATGCAGTATCAGCCTGATGTGGTTATTCTGGTTGATTACGCCGGCTTTAATATGCGAATTGCTAAGTTTGGTAAGTCGCAGGGGTTAAAAGTTTTTTATTATATATCCCCTAAAATCTGGGCCTGGAACCAGGGCAGGGTTCATAATATTAAAAAGCTGGTAGACCGCATGTTTGTAATTCTGCCATTTGAAGAAGCTTTTTATAAACGTTTTGAATATAAGGTTGATTACATAGGGAATCCTATCTCAGATACAGTACGGGCGCACGTACCCAGCACAGATTTCTTAACCCGGAACAACCTTACCGACAAACCTATCATTGCCGTATTACCGGGTAGCCGCAAACAGGAGATTGAAAATATCCTCTTTATAATGCTGAGTGTTATTCCAGCCTTCCGCGAATATCAATTTGTAGTAGCAGGCGTTTCTAATTTAAGTAAGGATTATTACGAGCAGTTTAATCGGGATCCTAATATTAAAATTATCTACGATCAAACCTACGACTTATTAGCAAATGCAAAAGCGGCCCTGGTAACCTCGGGCACAGCTACGCTGGAAACAGCATTGTTTAATGTTCCTCAAATAGTTTGCTATACAACCAGTGCTATTTCTTATTGGATAGGCCGTGCGGTTATAAAAGTACCCTATATCTCGCTGGTAAATTTAATTGCTGATAAACCAGTTGTAAAAGAATTAATTCAGCGTGACCTTACCAAGAATAATATTATTGCTGAATTGAAAAATATTCTGTTGGATGAAGTTTATATCGCCGAACAGAAAGCTGGTTATAAATTTATTCAGGAAAAGTTAGGAGAAGCTAAAGCGGCTGCCAAAGCGGCTAAACTAATGGTTGGTTATTTAAAATAAGAATAAGTACTTAAAAAAGGAAAAAGGCAAGATAAAAGAAAAGGCTCTAATATTACTTAGAGCCTTTTCTTTTATCTTTTTATATAAGTGCTTTATGCTACTTTTAACTGCTTTAACGTTGACTTTTCAAATTGGGTGCGGGCGTAATCCACATCAATTACTAGTTCAGTTACTCCTTCCTGTGATGGTAGTTCAAACATCGCATCCGTCATGATACCTTCGCAAATAGACCGTAAACCACGGGCGCCTAATTTATACTCAGCTGCCTTTTCTACAATATAATCCAACGCTTCATCGTCAAAGGAAATCGAAATGTTCTCCATTTCAAATAAGCGCTTGTATTGTTTAAGAATGGAGTTCTTTGGTTCCGTTAATATAAGACGCAGGGTATTTTTATCTAATGGATTTAAGTGGGTTAAAACTGGTAAACGACCAATTAATTCTGGTATCAAACCAAAAGCTTTTAAGTCCTGAGCAGTTATATATTTCAGGAAGCTATCTGTTTCAGAAATATGATCTAATGAAGTACTGGAGAATCCAATAGGCTTAGAGTTTAAGCGGCTCTTAATTATCCGGTCAATTCCTCCAAAGGCCCCACCACAGATAAATAGAATGTTCTCTGTATTTACAGATATCATTTTTTGTTCCGGGTGCTTACGACCTCCTTGTGGTGGTACATTTACCGAAGTGCCTTCTAATAATTTAAGCAAAGCCTGCTGCACGCCTTCACCACTTACGTCCCTAGTAATGGATGGATTATCGCTCTTACGAGCTATTTTATCTATCTCATCAATGTAAACAATGCCACGTTCTGCTGCTTCCACATTATAATCGGCAGCTTGTAATAAACGGGTTAAAATACTTTCAACGTCTTCACCTACATAACCTGCCTCGGTTAATACAGTAGCATCAGCAATACAGAAAGGAACTTGTAAAATACCGGCCAGCATCCGGGCCAGGAAGGTTTTTCCGGTTCCGGTTTCGCCAACCATAATAATGTTTGATTTTTCAATCACTACATCTTCAGCCTTGGTTTTTTGCATCAGGCGTTTATAGTGATTATAAACGGCCACGCACATTACCTTTTTAGCTTCCTCCTGATCAACAACAAACTGATCCAGGTACTCCTTCATTTCCCGAGGTTTAATTAAATTAAACTTGGGGGTTTTACTGTTGGCGCGAATCTTATTCTCCTCATTCAGGATTTGTTGTGCTTGACCGATGCAGCGTTCGCAAATATGGGCATTAATGCCCGAAATCATTACTGAGACTTCTTTTTTAGTTTTTCCGCAGAAAGAGCAGGTTATATCGGCCATAAAAATTTACTATCGCAAGGGTATTTTAGTGTTATGCTAACAAAGGTACAAAATAGAAAGGTTAGGTTTTATAAATTATTTTTTTGCTTATACCTGATAATGACTGCTTTTAAGCCTAAAGTATCCACAAAATAAAAAATGTGATATTTTATATTTTATTGATATCTAGTTGTTTAGTACTCGTTTTGCTGTGGATATAATGTGGATAAATTTTTGTTAAAAGTTTATATCTATTTTAAACAGAATACGTTAAATGGAACTTCCCTTCGGCGGAAGCGTGTTTTAAGGGCGTAAAAAGCATGAAAGCATTCACTCTTTCTGGTATTACGCGGCAACATGTCCTACAGGCTATCCGCGAAATTGATCTCCGCCATCCGGAGCTAAACTCTTCTACGGTTTATGATGTAGTATACCGCGGTAAGCGCTATCCGCCGCTGGAACTAATGCGCTTGGCTTATAAAATGGCCAATGGTACGGCTGAATGGGCGTTATCCGCTGGCGTTGCCACTAATGCTTATTTAGAAAGAATGGGTTTTGCTGTAGTCCAAAAGCGGCCTTTATTTTTAAGTAAAGCTCTGGATATTCAGTTGCCCCCTATAATGGAACAGGAACAGGTTGCCCTGCAAACCCCAGAAGAAGTTTTACCTACACTACCCGTAAGAGCTGAGGAACCCATCGAGTTTTACGCTAAGCGGAAGGTAGTTGAAAGGTATACTTTAAAAAAAGCATTGGCTGAAATATTTATAAGCGAAGAGCAGCTGAGCAACATTAGGGCTACTTTGCAACAAAAGAAAAATATAATTTTACAAGGTCCACCCGGCACCGGTAAAACTTTTTTAGCTCGCCGTTTAGCTTATTTGGGATTAGGGTATGAGGATGTTGGAAAAGTACAAACTATTCAGTTTCATGCCTCCTTTGCCTATGAAGATTTTATTCAGGGATATAGGCCAGATGGTGAAGGTAAGTTTGTGCTGATGCCTGGGGTTTTTCAGCAGTTTTGTGAAAAAGCAAAGGCTAATCCTGATACCCCTTATTTTTTTATTATAGAAGAAATAAACCGGGGGAACTTAAGAAATATTTTTGGCGAACTGCTTTTATTATTAGAAGCCGATAAGCGTGGAAAAGAGTTTGCGGTAGCCTTGCCCAGCGGCGGTACTCCTTTCTATGTACCGGAGAATCTATTTGTAATCGGAACCATGAATACAGCTGATCAGGCCCTGGTACCTTTGGATTTTGCCTTGCGGCGCCGGTTTGGCTTTGCAAAAATGGAGCCTGCTTTTAATACCCATTTCCGCCGCTTTCTGGAGTACCGGAATACACCTGATGCCCTTATTGATTTAATCTTTTCAAAGTTAGTGGCTTTAAATAAAGAAATAGAGCTTGATAGCTATTTAGGTGAAGGGTTCCGGATTGGCCATAGTTACTTCTGCCATCCGCCCAAATCAGGGGGCGATATAAACTGGTATACCAATCTTGTGCAGCATGAATTAGCACCTTTACTGGAAGAATACTGGTCTGAAAAGCCGGCTAAAGCGAAAGAAGCTATTCGTATGCTTTTAGATATTTAATGTTTTGAAGGTGGCTATTCCTATTCAGAACCTTTACTATATGCTCTGTTATGCCTGGCATATTTTAGACGAAGAAGAATTTACTGATCTAAATGCTATCCCTGGAGCGGAAAGTAGTTTGTCCTTATTAATTTATTTGCTACAAAAGCAAAATCATCACTTAATAAAAAAAGGTATAGCCCAAAACTATGTGCGGGAAACACAGGTTGTAAATGGTATCAAGGGTAAGTTAGAAATCAATCTTTCTTTTCAGGGAAATTTGCTTAAACAGGGCAAGGCTGTTTGTTCCTTTGAAACCACCAGTACGGATATCCTGCTTAACCAGGTTATCAAAGCCACTTTACTTCGTCTGCTCGCTCTAACAGAAATAACGCCAGAGTGGAAGTCCCTTATTCATTATCAAATAAAAGCCTTTCCAGAGGTGAAGGTGGTAGCGGTAAAAAGTACGGATTTTGATCAGGCAAAACAGATTAAAGCTATAAATCCTTACTATAAACCCGTATTGGCCATTTGCGAATTAATCTGGAGTAACTTATTGCCAGAAGCCGAAGACGGGAAATTTTACTTTAGAAGCTTTCTGGAAGATGAACGGCAAATGGGACACTTGTTTGAAGCTTTTGTCCGGAATTTTTACCGGCAGGAACAAAAGCAATATGAAGTAAAAGCCGAGCGAATAAAATGGATCTTAGATACTTCGGATGAAACCGCTCTCGAATATTTGCCTCTGATGGTTACGGATATTTCGTTACTCTCCTCTAAACGCAATATTATTATAGATACCAAATTCTACCGCGCAGCCCTACTAAAGCGATACGAAAAACAAAAACTTATTTCAGCTCATTTATATCAATTATTTGCTTATCTAAAGAACAGGAATAGTAAATATAAAGACCAGCTTACCGAAGGTATGTTGCTTTATCCGGTGGTGCAGCAGGAAATAGATTTAACTTACCATATGCAAGGTCATCAGCTTAGTATTAAGACCATTAACCTGGCTCAGCCATGGCCGCATATAAAGCAGGATTTGTTGGCAATTATTAGGGCATAAAAAAGCCTGGTTAAACCAGGCTCCATTTATATTTAATGTATTTTGCTATTATTAGCTTGCAGTACGGGTTAAAACTTCATCAATTAAGCCGTATTCTTTTGCTTCTTCGGCACGCATCCAGTAGTCACGATCAGAGTTGTCGTGTACTTGCTGATACGTTTTTCCGCTGTGATTAGCAATAATTTCATAAAGCTCTTTTTTAAGCTTTAGAATTTCACGAGCAGTAATTTCAATATCAGAAGCCTGACCTTGAGCTCCTCCAAGCGGTTGGTGAATCATAACGCGGGAGTGAGGCAGAGCAGAACGTTTGCCTTTAGCACCACCACATAATAATACCGCACCCATAGAAGCAGCCAAACCTGTACAGATAGTAGCTACATCTGGCTTTACATATTGCATGGTGTCATAAATGCCTAAACCAGCATAAACTGAACCACCAGGGCTATTTATATATAATAAAATATCTTTCTTGGAATCAGAAGACTCTAAGAACAACAGCTGGGCTGTTATAATATTAGCAATAAAATCATCAACCTGAGTGCCCAGGAAAATAATGCGGTCCATGATTAAACGTGAAAACACGTCAATTTCACGGAAGTTAGTCGGACGTTCTTCAATAACCGAACGCGTCATGCTTTCAATGCGATGCATGTTAGTAGAAGCTTCCACGTGGTTAATATATTGATCTACGCCCAGGCCGCTTAATCCCTGGCCTTTTACAGCAAATTTTCTGAATTCTTCTTTATTAAACATCTTGTCTTTGTTTTAGATGATGGTAGATAGAATGGATTAGTAAAAGCAATGTTACATAAATCGTGCGAAAATAAAAAAAGTCCTTATTGTAAGGACTTTTTTATAAAAAGGTTTAGAAAATTGCTTATTGTTCTACAATATTTCTGAATTCTTCAGCACTAACTGACTTTTCGACTACTGTAATCTTCTCTTTTATTACATCAATAACGCGGTCTGCCAAAATGGCTTCATATTCGTTAATGTAGTTACGCCCGTCATTTTGTTTTAAGAAGTTATCTAGGTAACCGCTGATCGATTCTTCAATTTCCGGAGAAGGCTCGTTGATGCCAAATTGAGCTAACATTTTTTTCTTAGCAGAAGCTACAACTTCATCGTTGCTTACTTTAATGTTATTTTCTTCCACTACTTTATTCCGGATTAAAGACCACTTTAATTCTTCTTTGTAGCGATCTAAATTTTCTTCGATTTGCTCCTGGGTTAACTTGCCTTGGTTAGCAGTTAATAACCACTTTTTGAAGAATTCATCCGAAATCTGAATATCTGTTTCTTTAACCAGCTTCTCTACCAGGTTATTGTGTAATAATTTTTCAGCCTCAGAATTGTAATTTTCAATAATGGTTTCCTTTACTTTCGCGTCAAATTCTTCGCGGGTAGTAACATTACCTTGGCCAAATATTTTGTCAAATAACTCCTGGTCAAATTCAGCTGGTGTAGTACGGTTGATTTTTTCTACAGTAAATTCAAACGTTCCTTTTAACTCAGCAGCTTTTTGTTTGCTTAAACCAGTTACGTGGCTAATAGCAGCGGCATCGTTGTCAAAAATTTCTTGTATGTCAAAAGAAATAACATCGCCAGCTTGTTTACCTATAAACTGATCCTGCGTTTTCTTAATTTTGTTAATAGGAAGTAAAGTAGAAGTAGTGAAATCACCTTCTAATTCTTTTAATTCACCGGATAAGTAATCATTTTCTTCTGAAGTTTCCGGGTTGTCGGTTTTGCCATATTGGCGTTGCATGTGTTCATACACTTGCTCTAAGGTTTGCTCGTCAGCGTCTACTTTGTAAGCATCTACTGAAACCTTATCCAATGCTAAGCTAAAGTCAGGAATTAAACCCAACTGGAAATCAAATTCAAAAGAAGTTTGCGTATCCCAGTCTATGTTTTGCTGCTTGGTTTCGTCAGGCAATGGTTCGCCTACTAATTTAATATCATTTTCCTTGATATAATCATTTACAGATTTAGAAAGCAAGCTGTTTATTTCTTCAACCAAAATGCCTTTACCGTACATTTTTTTGATCAGACCAGCAGGAACTTTACCCGGACGGAAACCTTTGATTTGAGCCTTGCGGCTATATTCTTTGATTTTTTCGTCCACCTTTGGAGCGTAATCGGCTTCTTCCAACACTACATGTAAGTTTGCTAGAGTTGGGTCGGTTTGGTTTAATGTAATATTCAAGGCTGTAAAATTTAGTGTTTCGACTTAGAACTAGGATAAAAAAATTAACCCTCAACACGAGTACATGTTGAGGGTTTGAGTGCGGATGGAGGGACTCGAACCCCCATGCCGTGAAGCGCCAGATCCTAAGTCTGGTGCGTCTACCAATTTCGCCACATCCGCAGGCTTTCTTTATGGTGGTGCAAATGTAGTATGGTTTTATTTTAAAACAAAAACTATCGCAAAAAAAATTATAAAAATTAAATAATGCGTATCCAGACAGCTATTTTGGTTTTGAATTTGTTCTGTATATAGCGTTAGCATAACAGACCCTCTTTTATAGAATATGTTTATTGCTAACTGTTATGTAAATTTGATTATTCTTAAAAGTAGATTAAGGTAAAAGCAAGATTACAGAATAGTATAATTTGCTTTGCCTCTTCTGAATACTATGATAGATCCTGAAGTAGAGCGTAAAGAAATATTGCAGCATTACCGCCGGTTACTGCGGCATGCGAAACCTTTTTTAAAAGGGAATGATGCCAAAATAATAAAGAAAGCTTTTAATACTTCTTTAGAAGCACATAAGGATATGCGCCGGAAGTCCGGTGAACCTTATATTTTACACCCGCTAGCTGTAGCCCAAATTGCCGTAGAAGAAATAGGCTTAGGTACTACCTCCATAGTAGCAGCTCTTTTGCACGACGTTGTTGAAGATACCGAAATAGAAATTACCGAAATAGAGCGTGATTTTGGTTTGAAAGTAGCCCGGATTATTGAAGGACTTACCAAAATTTCCGGTGTTTTTGATTATGGAACTTCACAGCAGGCCGAAAACTTCCGGAAAATGCTGCTTACCCTATCGGATGATGTTCGGGTTATTCTTATAAAACTAGCAGACCGGTTGCATAATATGCGGACGCTGGGAAGTATGCCCCGGGATAAGCAGTTAAAGATTGCTTCTGAAACCATGTACCTGTATGCCCCGCTGGCGCATCGCTTGGGTTTATATGCTATTAAATCAGAGTTAGAAGACCTTTACTTAAAATATACTGATACGGATACTTATCGGGAGCTATCCTATAAAATTAGGCAAACCAAAAGTTCCCGAACAAAGTTTATCAAAGACTTTACCCACCCAATTGAAGAAGAATTAAAGAAGCAAGGCTTTAAATTTGAGATAAAAGGTCGGCCAAAATCTATCTACTCAATTCTGAAAAAGCTTAAAAAGCAGAATATTCCTTTCGAAGAAGTTTATGATTTATTTGCAATAAGGATTATTCTGGATGTTCCGCACGAAATAGAAAAGGCAGCTTGTTGGTCGGTTTATTCCATTGTTACTGATTTTTACCAGCCTAGTCCACAACGATTGCGTGATTGGATAAGTACGCCGCGGGCTAATGGGTATGAATCTCTGCATACTACAGTAATGAGTAAGACGGGACAATGGGTGGAGGTACAAATCCGGACGAAACGGATGGATGATATTGCTGAAAAAGGTTTTGCGGCCCATTGGAAATACAAAGATGGTTCTAGCCAGCACGAGTCGGCTTTGGAAATGTGGATAAGCCGCGTACGTGATATGCTGGAAACCAATGACTCCAATGCACTGGAGTTTATGGATGAATTCCGGAAGAATCTTTTTGTAGAAGAAGTTATTGTCTTTACCCCAAAAGGCGATCTGAAAATTTTGCCGGACAAAGCAACAGCCCTTGATTTGGCATTTGAAATTCATACCCATATAGGAATGCAATGTATAGGAGCAAAGGTAAACCAGAAACTGGTGCCGCTTAGTTATAAATTGCATAATGGCGATCAGGTCGAAATTTTAACATCTAAAAAGCAGCACCCTACTGCCGAGTGGCTCAAATTTGCCTCTACCTCTAAAGCCCGAACCAAAATAAAAGAATACCTGCGGGAAGATAAAAAGCAAAAATGTGAAATAGGACGCGAACTGGTAGAGAAACAATTAGAGGTATTAAAAATTGAAAAGACGCCGCAAAACTTAAATCGGCTGTGTACCTATTTTGGTATTCACAATCCACAGGAGTTTTACGCCAGGGTTGGGATAGGGAAAATTGATGTTAAAGATATTAAGGAGTTTATATTTGATCCGGCTACTGAAAAAGTAAGATCGTCAGTAGCACAACCTAATACCTTCGATCAGGAGTTGCGCAAGTTACGGGGTGTTAACTCTGACATGTTGGTAATAGGGGAAAATACAGCTAAAATCGATTATAAAATAGCCACTTGTTGTAATCCTATACCGGGCGATGAAGTGTTTGGATTCGAAACTGAAAAAGAAGCTATTCAGATACACCGTACCTCGTGCCCGAAGGCAATTGAATTAATGTCGAACTATGGCAACCGCATAGTAAAAGCCAAATGGACCGACCAATATGAATTGGTATTCTTGGCTGGTATAAGCATAAAAGGTACCGACCGGGTAGGTATGGTAAATGATTTAACCCGAATTATTTCTAACAGCTTAAGGGTTAATATGCGGTCCATCACCTTAGATTCACAGGATGGGGTTTTTGATGGAAGAATAATGGTGTATGTAAATGATACCAGCCATTTAGACAAATTAATTCAACGATTGCAAAAAGTAGAAGGGGTATTATTAGTAGAGCGTTTTGATTCTTAAATATCAAAGAGAGACTGTTAACCGTTCTTTAAGTAAAGCTAAATAATTGAAAACAATTTTTTGGTTTTAATCCTGTATAAAAGTAACATTGTATTTAATTTAGTATAATAGTGTTAGATCAAAAGAAATTTGAGGAAGTAAAAAAAATATTTACAGCTTACCTGGAAAGCAAGGGGTTGCGCAAAACACCTGAACGGTATGCTATACTGGAAGAAATTTACTCTCGAAGTGGTCATTTTGATGTAGAGTCGCTCTACATCAGTATGAAGAATAAAAATTACCAAGTTAGCCGGGCCACTGTATATAATACCTTGGATTTATTGGTAGAAAATGATTTAGTAAGTAAACATCAGTTTGGCCGTAATCTGGCACAGTACGAAAAATCGTATGGCTATCGGCAACACGACCACGTTATCTGTACAGAATGCCATAAGGTTGTTGAATTCTGTGATCCCCGGATACACAATATCCAAACAATGGTGGGCGAACTATTAAATTTTCATATCTTGCACCACTCTTTAAATCTGTACGGCATTTGTGGCGATTGCCGTTCCAAAAATAGTATTGCTACTCCATGAATCTAACACATGCTATAACAAATAATATCTTAACTGCACGATTACAGGGAGACTTAATTGGAAGCCCTGATACGCAGCAACTTTTAGAGGTAGTTAATAACAGTATTAACAAAAATATTATTTTATGTGCCGTCGACTTATCTAAGGTTCGGTTTATTAACAGTAGTGGCATTGGCGTATTGGTGTCATTGCTTACAAAGTTCCGGAACCGGGGTGGGGAAATGGTGCTAATTAATCCATCCGAACATATTCGTAAACTTCTTATAATAACTAAACTTAATGCCATCTTTACGGTGGCCGAAGATGATGCGCAAGCCGCTAATCTTTTAAAAGAATCCAAATAATAAAATGGCAGTAGATATTTTAGTAGGCCTTCAGTGGGGTGACGAAGGTAAAGGAAAAATTGTTGATGTTCTGGCTCCAACTTATGACATTGTGGCTCGCTTTCAGGGAGGTCCCAATGCAGGTCATACCTTAGAATTCGGTGGAACCAAACATGTTTTACATCAAATTCCTTCTGGTATATTTCACCCGCATATTATAAATATTATTGGCAATGGGGTTGTGCTGGACCCAGTAATATTCCGTGCCGAAATGCAGAAGTTGACTGACCGTGGCATTGATGGTTCTAAAAATTTATTTATCTCCCGTAAAGCACAGTTAATTTTACCTTCTCATAAGTTTATCGACCGTGTTCAGGAAGAAGCCTTAGGTGAAAACAAAATTGGATCTACTTTAAAAGGTATAGGACCTACTTACCAAGACAAAATAGGTCGCTTTGGTTTAAGAGTAGGCGATATATTGGCTGCAGATTTCAAAGAACGTTACAACACGGTAATTGAAAGACATCAGAAGATTGTCGGGTTTTATGGTAAATCTTTAGAAATAGAAGAAGCCGAGCGTGATTTCTTTTCAGCTATTGATTACTTGCGCACCTTGCAATTAGTAGATAGTGAGTATATGCTAAACGAAGCAATTGCAGGCGGCAAAAAAATATTAGCTGAAGGCGCTCAAGGGTCTTTATTAGATATAGATTTTGGTACTTACCCGTTTGTAACTTCTTCTAATACATTAGTAGCAGGTGCTTGTACAGGTTTAGGCGTGGCTCCTCGTCATATTGGGGAAGTGTACGGAATATTTAAGGCTTACTGTACCCGGGTGGGTAGTGGTCCTTTCCCTACCGAGCTACATGATGCAGAAGGAGAAAGAATCCGCAAAGCTGGTAATGAATTTGGCTCTACAACAGGTCGTCCGCGCCGTTGTGGTTGGATAGATTTGCCAACATTAAAATATTCCATTATGTTGAACGGGGTAACCCAGTTAAACATGATGAAGGCTGATGTATTGGATGATTTTGAGGAAATCAAAGTTTGTACGCATTATATATTGCCTTCCGGCGAGAAAACTGATAAAGTGCCGCACCAGTTAGTAGACGAAGAGTTAACTCCAGTATATGTAACCTTACCAGGATGGCAAACTAGTTCTAAAAAGGTGGGAGAATATAAGGAACTGCCTCAGGAATTCCTGTCTTACTTAAGCTTTTTAGAAAAAGAACTACAAGTAGAAATAACTATAGTGAGTGTTGGTCCAGATAGAGTAAGTACTTTAAACAAACCCACAGTAGAAGTTTTAGAATAATATAAATTTTGCCAAGAAAGATAAAGCAGCTAGAGATAAACCTTAGCTGCTTTTTTTTATTTTGCAGGTCAGAGGGTAGGGAAGGAGTATAGCAGGGAAAAAGATGACAACTGGTCCTGTAAAAGAAAAAACAAGGTGGTTTGGTAAAAAAAGTTGAGCCGTTAACACCTTCATTAGCAGATGAAGAAGAGGCTGGAACGGCATAAGAAACAGGAAAAGCAAGCAAGGGTGCTTGTTTACCGGAGGAAACCTACTACCTTTGTGCAACCAAATCAGCAGGAGGCGGAAACAGAGCGGCTGCATAACCAGCAGGAATAAAAAAAGTTTAAATTTTTTGCTAACAATGTGAAAAAGCTTTCTTATCTTTGCAACCGTTTCCAATGAAAAAGAGGTTTAGGGTTTTTAGAGCAGGAAAAGAAGAGAAAGTCTTCTGAAAAAAATAAAAAAACTTTGCATAGAAGTTTGCGGGTAGAAAAAATATTACTA
>NZ_KI421517.1:1732744-2195403 GCF_000473365.1 Adhaeribacter aquaticus DSM 16391 | reverse complement strand
ATTCGTAATCAGGGGATTTTTTTTTGCCTAACCTTAAATATTACTACCCCTAACTGCTCTACTCAAATATTTAGTACTAGTTAAAATTCACTTTAATATAGTTAAGTAAAAAGTAAAAGAGAAAAACCTTATCATCGATAAGGTTTTTCTCTTTTACTTTTTACCAATATTGGATTCAATTTATGCTACTACTTGTTTGCCTACAGAAGTAATAAATAAAGAATTATTAGATAAATATTTATTAGCTATAATAAGTAAATCTTCAGGTTTTGTTTGTGATACTTCAGATAACAACAATGGGTAAAAGTTTTGAGGTAGGTTATGATAAACTATAGATTTATATTTATCTACCTGATCAAATATATTAGTTGTTTCATTTAAAAATTTTCCAACTATAAAATTTTTAACCTGATTTAGTTCTTCTTCCTCCAATTTTTCATTCTTCAGGATTTCTATTTCTTTAAATACTTCTTTTATTGTTTCTTTTGAATTTAAATAATTTACATCGGTAGCAATATAAAACAAAGTATCTTTTTCTTTAGTAGAAAGTGCGGAATGAATACCGTAAGTAAACCCTTTATCCTCTCTTATATTTTTCATTAATCTTGATCCAAAATATCCTCCTAAAATTTTATTTAGGAGATTTAGTTTTGGATAATCCGGATTCGAAATCAACGGGAAAGAACCGCCTATTCTTATGGAAGATTGTAGTTTTTCTGGCAAATTTATATAGCTTTCTTTTTCAATAGAAAAATTAGGCGATATTATTTCTTTGGTATTATAGGTTGGACCTGTAGGTAGAGTTCCTAGCGTTTTGGTTAAAGTATTTAATGTGTCTTCTGTAATATTTCCTGACACGAAAATTTCGGCCGTTTGTATATTGTAAAATGTCGAATAAAAATTTTGGATTTCATTCCTTGTTACAGCGGCTATTTCTTCTTCCTCTAGGCTTGTACTATAAGGGTGATTATTGCCATAAATATTTTGTGTGAAAAGGGCTGTCGCTAAGTAACCTGTTTTTTGTTTTTCAACTTGGATATTTTGTGCTAATCTCTTTTGTAATTGTTTATAATCCTCCTCCGGAAAAGAAACCTCTGCTAATATTTCATGGATTAAAGCCAGCAGTTTAAGGAAATGTTTTGAAAGGCAATATAAGGTTAAAGCGCTGCGGTCATACCCTTGGTTACATTCTAGGGAAGCCCCATAAAATGCAATGTAATCAGCAATTTGTTTTGAGGTTTTATCTTTTGTACCCTCTAATAATAATTTTGCTGTTAAATAAGATAACCCTTTTTTGGGCTCAAACCATTTACCTGCTTTAAAAACAATTTCTAATTTTATTATTGGTTGCTGAAAGTTTCTAAAACAATGAATCCTTGCTCCATTTTGTAATAAAATTACTTCAGGGGTAGGTAAATCAAAAACATTTAAATCTTCTACTGGTGGAGCAATACTGCGGTTTACCATTTAATTAATTTGATGCGGTTGTATTCGTGTTTTCTTTATCGAACTTAAATATTAAGGTGAATCTTAAAGTTTGGGCTAAGGGATTAGCACGGCCATTAGGTGCTAAATAAGCCATATCTATACCGAATTTTTGGTATCGTACTCCAAAACCTAAACTTAAGTAATGGCGGTCTCCTTTATTCGGTGCCTCATAAAAATAACCTGCTCTAGCGGCAAAGGTGTCATTATACCAATATTCCAAACCTGTAGATAAAGTTACTTCTTGTAGTTCTTCTCTAAATCCGCCTCTTGCATCCGTAAATGAACCAAATATGGCTCCTGGTACACTTTGCATGGAATCGGCTCCGGGAGATGGTACTAACAATTTATTTCCATCTACAGCTAAAGTAATTTTGTTGAACGGATCCAGGTTCATGGTAAAAGCTGTCCCTAATCTTAAATTAGTTGGTAGAAAATCTTTTCTTAAAGCATTTGTATAAGCTATTTTGGCCCCAACATTAGATATATTGCTACCTAAAGATAAGTTATACTCCCGGCCCCCTAAAACTAAATCTTTAGTATAATACACTCCTACATCTACAGCGGCAGAATTTCCGGGTCTTGAATCACTTATTCCTGCTGATAAGTTAGAATGGATAAAACGAGCGGCTACTCCTAAACTTAAATTTTCGGAAAGTTTCTGACCATAGCCAAAATCAATAGCATATTCTTTTGGATTAAATTGCCCTTCATCCCCTCCACTTTCGTTGGTGAATTGTATATCTCCTAAATCAAAATAAAGGAGCGATGCTGAAAAGGCAGCCCGGTTGTTTACTCTTTTATATCCAGATAGGTAACTTATTGACATATCGCTAATCCCAATATTGCGTAACCAAGGGGAATACGATAAACCTACAGCAAAATCATTTTGGACAAACCCTAATTTGGCTGGGTTCCAATGAGATGTATTGGCGTCAGGAGAGATGGCTACTCCTGCGTCTCCCATGCCGGCAGAACGTGCATCTGGTGCAATGGTTAATACCGGAACAGCGGTGGTTATAGGTCTTCCGTTATCACGGCCAATTGGGTCATTAACCGGATTATTAGTGCCTCCCTGAGAAAATCCTGGTAAGATGGCACAAGTTTGGAAGAACAAAGTTAGGAGTAATATTCCTGGTAAATGGTATTTCATAGTTTTATAGATTTCCGATTAAATATATTACTGATAATATTAATAAAGAATTAATTTATTAGTTCTTTCTGTCTGGCTTCCATCTTTCATAGAACGTACAAATATTTTATAAATATATATACCTCTACTTAAAGGATTGCCTCTTTCATCTTTCCCATTCCAGGTGAAGGTGCCGGGATAAGTTGAAGTAGTTTGTGTTTTTAGGGTGTTAACTAATTTACCTGTTACGGTAAAAATTTGAATTTGTATATGTAAATCTTCACCGGCGCGGTTATGGCTAAACTGGAAGGTAGTTTGGTTAAAAAACGGGTTCGGATAATTTGAAATTTTTCCTAAAGCTAGCTTATCAGTATCGCTTACTGTAAACTTAATAACTGCCTCAGAGGAATTATTATATGTATCCCATGCTTTTACTGTTAGAGTATGAGGCCCCGGTGATAAATTATTAATAACGTAACTAACCTGACCTTCTTTATAGCTATTTTCTTTTGTTTTATAATAATTATTTAATGTAATAGGATTAGTAGTTTGATCATCGAGGATGGCAGTTATATCATGACCAATACCAAGTCCAGTAGTATTGATACCGCTTTCATCAAAAAGATTTACCAGTAAGGTGGCTTCTTTACCAGTTAAGTCTCCGGTAACAAAGTTAGTATTGTTTAGGAATAGCTTTATAATGGGAGGAGTGATATCTTCAACTATAGTTTTTGCCGTGCCTCCTACTAGAATATTACCTGTTCCAGTAGCATCTTTATTGCCATCTGTTGCATATAAGCTTATTTTGCCGGTCCCGAAGTTATAGGCAATATCTTTTGGCACCACAAATGATATTTGAAATTCCCCATTCTTAACCGACGCCTGGCCATCATAAATAATAGTTTCCCTAACTTTTATTTCCCGAACATTACTTTGGTTACTGTAGCTTTCATCGCCTAAAGTTTTGGCTATAGCTTCTTTCTCAAAAATGGTAGCGTGTAAAATCCCATCAAAATCATTTTTTACTGTATTAGCCTGATCTAGGACAGCCCCCTTCAAGGTAATATTAGCTAAAGCTTTTAACGTATCGGGCTGTGTTTCTGAAACGGATAAGTTGTTAATAGTTTTGATGACGGCCTGAAGCTTAGAAGTAGCTAATTGTTGAGTAGGATCTCCCAGTAGGGTAAAGTTTCGATTATTTATCTGGGAAATACTGCTGTTTTTGGTATTTAGCATTAAACTACCTAAACGCGGTGCCTCGCCATTTACAGGAGTAAAAGCATATTGGTAAAAATTGCGGCTCAGAAGGCGGTTACTGCTGGCAAAAACCGGCCGGGTAGTGGTAAGCATACCTATAGCACCGCCTTCTTTATTAAGGAGTGCAAGTTCAGCCCCGGAGTTTCTTTTGGGATCATCGAACCTGCCAAATTCGCAGGTAGCAGTAAGAAAGAAGGTTAGTTTATCTAAATTTTTCCAGTTAGTTATCTGGGAAGTGGTAATTATTTGTTCGTGGGCTAAACTGGTCTCATTGCCATGACCAGTATAATTTAATATTAAAGAACCCTGATCTATAGCTTTTTCAATTTCAGCAACAGTAGCTTTAGAACGCTGACCATTGGGTACGGCTTCTTGCGGAAACATATCCAGGTATATTTTCTTTATATTATAAGCTGGCTGCGATTGCTGTAACATATTAGCTACCTCTTCGGCATCCCGAAGGTGTTCGGTACCATCACCATCATCGGCAACTAAAGTAATTTGGTTACGCCATCTCCCAAAGCTTTGAGGGCTATCGTAATGTATAATTTTATTAACCAATACTTCCGCTTCACTTACTGTTTTAGCCGGTAAACGCCCAATTCCTATATCTACAGTTTCAGAAAAAGAGAAATTATCCTCACTCCAAACGCCTTCCTGGTCTTCCAGTAAACCATAATAATCATCAGAAGAATAGGTGCTTAAGGGGTTAAGCGATTCCCTGGATTCATAAACCGGAACAAAGTTGGAGTTATTGGGCGTACGTACTTTACTAGTATTATTCCCTGATTTATAATCATAGGAAGCGTCTCCAAACAACAGCAAGTAAAGAGTTTTTCCGGAAGAAGTATTGCGGCGATTGTAAAGCATTCTCATAAAATCCCGGATGGCGGTTACATCCTGAGCTCCGGAAGAAAACTCATTATAAATGGCCTGTGTCGTAACTACCTCCACCTGCAACTGATCGCGGGTTCGCCTGTGGTTCGCGAGTTTATCGGCTTGAGCTTTAAATAACGGATGCGTAATAATGACAAAATCTAAATCTCCATTCAGGTTTAAACCATGCAAACTCTGATTGGCAACTTTACCTGCAGTAAATGGAGCTGGAAAGTTATTACCCGTAAAAACCACAAACTCCCGTAAAGAATCTGACTTAGTATTAAAGGTACCGGTGTCGTTATTTACCTGAAATGGTAAGGCTCTTGCTGCATGTAAATTAGTTACATCCCATACCTGGGCATTTTCGGTTACATTATTTATTTTAAAAGTTGAAATATTATTGGCTCCCCGGTTAGCCAAGGACCGAAAAGCCAAGAAATTACCCGTAAGTTTTAAAGCTCTTTCAGCGTTAACTTCTAAATAATTTAGATATCCAGTTGCTTCAGAAATACCATTGTTATTATAAGTAAGTGAGAGTTTGATGCTATTACTAGTAGTTAAGGCATTGAAGTTTACCGGATACGTCTTAATATTATTTTCTCCTTCTGCGTGGTAATAATGGCTTCCGCGTCCGGTAAAGCTTTGGGTTCCTAAGGGAGTATTATTAGCACTAAGGGTAAAGCTGCTGCTGTTCGGTGAATTGGCCATTACTGCAGAAGTGACCAGGATAGTACTATTAGGCACTACATCGGGTAAGGGAAAAGTTAAATCCCGGGTTCGGGTATTGCTGTTAAAAATTTCGCCGTACCATTCTCTACCGGATTGTAGCATATTTACATGATCCTGCTCGTGGTATACATGATCGATGAATGTCTCAATTAATGGACCCGAGCCTGGTATAGATGTTTGGCTAACTCTTTTTCCAGGAGAATGGCCAATGGTAAGGAAATAATAAGCCGTATCGGAATAAATATTATAGTCGTGCGTAAACTGTTTAGTTCCTTCATGATATTGCCATTGATGCGGACCCGGAGCATAAAAAAGAATATAGTCGGTACCATCAAATTTATTATCTGCTTCTCCGGCTATATAAATTGCATTTTGATGTAAATCATCTGGCCGGCTAAGTTTATTTGCTTGTGGTAGCATTGCACCGCCGTTTCCATAAATTCCTATGTTTTTAGGATTGATAACATCTGGTTGTATACCTAATTTTTGCAGGAAAGCGTGATCAATTTTATACATTCCGGGCCCAGTAACGCCCAGTTTATACCAATTGCCAGTGCTAAGAACAGAAGAAGCAGTATTTTTAGGAGTTGGTTGAGCAATGCCGGTAAAGGAAATGAAGAAAAAGAATAGTATAATGTGGCCGGTAAATCTATTGCTCATGGTAAAGCCATTATACTAAATAACCTTGCCTTTGATTAGGGGCAGGATTATCTAAAAGTCTGGTTATCGGATCTTAAATATAACTATAAACCTTCTGAAATATTGTAAAAATAAAACAATATTGGCTCCTGAACAATGGCATAAAATTACCTGATAAATTAACTGCTAACTT
The DNA here is from genome assembly GCF_000473365.1 of Adhaeribacter aquaticus DSM 16391. Taxonomy (GTDB): domain Bacteria; phylum Bacteroidota; class Bacteroidia; order Cytophagales; family Hymenobacteraceae; genus Adhaeribacter; species Adhaeribacter aquaticus. Next base: position 2,189,089 of record NZ_KI421517.1, on the reverse strand, counting down.
CAGGAGAAATACAATACTTATGCCGGTGCCGTTTAGAAGTATCCAGCCTGCAGATTTGACTGATCTATTACCTGGTTAAACCATTTTAACTTATTCCGGTTTTTAAATCTCTAAAGGTCTGTTTATTTAGCAAATTTAATAAAGCCAAGTTTTGCCTAGTACTATATCAACCATAAATTAAAGTATCAGGTATGGAAGTATTACCTTTTATTTAGGTTTGGTAACCAGGGATAAGAGTACGTAAAGAACAATTAAAACTGGTATTGCCGCAAATTTAAGGACAAACAGCAAGGGTATGGCAATTAGGAGAAAAATGAAACGAACAGAATTATCTTTCCAGGTCAGGTTCCGGAATTTTAAAGCAAATAAGGGAATTTCAGCAATCAGCAGGTAACTTAACAGCAGCGATAAGCCCAATAATACATAATAATTCAGGATATAATCTGCTAAATGAAAAGTATCCGAAGCTAAAACTAGTGGTAAAGAACAAATAAATAAGGTGTTGGCTGGGGTGGGTAAACCTATAAAATAAGTAGTCTGCCGTGCATCAATATTAAATTTAGCTAAGCGGAGTGCCGAAAAAATAATAATAATAAAGGCCGTAAAAGGTAAAAGTTCGGTTTGGTATAAACTTGTTTCCGGATCTGACAACAATGCTTTCTGCATCAGCTTAAACATAATAGCTCCCGGCAATACACCAAAAGAAACCATATCAGCCAAAGAATCCAGTTGTTTCCCAATTTCAGAATAGGCATGTAATAAACGGGCCACCATGCCATCCAGAAAATCAAAAATAGCAGCTAGAAAAACCAGGTAAGCGGCAAATTCTAAATTTATTAAACCTGAGGTAGAACTGGTATCTTGTTTAAAGTTGCCCTGAAAAACTATATAAAGCGCAACACAACCAGTAAATAAATTAAGGCAGGTAATAAAATTAGGTATTGATCTTTTCATAAAAGGTGCCAGGGTATAAGCTAAGCCCGCAGAAATGGGTTAAATTGTTTTTCTTCGCCAATGGTAGTTTTAGGGCCATGACCTGGATAAACCGTTACTTCGCTAGGTAAAGTAAATAATTTATTTTGGATACTTTGAATTAAGGTATCAAAATTACCGCCAGGTAAATCGGTACGGCCAATGCTGCGCTGAAATAGAACATCACCACCCAAACAAACTTTAGACTCTTCCTGGTAAAAAACTACGTGGCCGGGCGCATGTCCTGGCGTAAATAAAACTTGTAAACTGGTGTTGCCGAAGCTAATGTTTTTGCCTTCCTGTAAAAAGCCAGACGGCTCTGCCGGATTATAGTTAGGAAAACCGTAGGAAGGTGCATAAACCGGTACAGCCCGTAATGTCTGTAAATCGGCTTCATGAATCAAGAAAGGTACCTGATAGGTATCTACTACAAACTTATTTCCAAAAACATGATCAATGTGGCAATGGGTGTTTAGCAGCAGCTTTACCTGTAAGTTATTATCTGCTATAAACTCTTTTAAAACAGTTTGTTCGCTTACCGAATAACATCCCGGATCAATAATGACGCATTGGTTGGTTTCGTCGTGCAGAACATACGTATTTTCAGAGAAAGCATTAAAAGTAAAACCAGTTACAGTCATGTTTTATTTTGTTCTTGTATAAATCAGGGCAAATATCCGGTTCTACGTATAACTTTCAAAAATACTTATATTAAATTGCCAGGATGTTGTATGATTTTCTACTAATAGGCCATGGACTGGCCGGTAGTATTTTAGCCGAAACCTTATCAGAAGCTGGATATAAGATATTGGTAATAGATACGCCAAAACCTAATTCGGCGTCTAATGTGGCGGCCGGTTTAATGAATCCGCTAGCCGGGAAGCGGTTTGCCAAATCCTGGTTGGCTGATACATTGGTTCCTTTTGCTACTTCGTTTTATCAAGATCTGGAAGCTCGTTTTAACCAGCAGCTATTTTATCCCAAGCCTATCCTGAAGTTGTTTTCTTCGGTAGAAGAGCAAAATAACTGGATGGGAAAAAGTGCCGGGACCACGTACGGCGATTTCATCAAAGAGGTATATACCTCTTTACCAGCTTCTGACGTAATATCGCAAGAAAAGGGAGGCATACTGATAGACAAAGGCGGGTATGTGCTGGTACCTGTCTTGCTGGAAATTTTGCGGGTTCATCGGTTACATAAACAGGAGCTCATTACAGAAAGCTTTGAATTTATTGATTTACAATTACAAGATAACTATATTAAATACCAGGATATAGAGGCAAAAGAAATTATATTTTGTGAAGGGTATAAAGGAGCCGAAAATCCTTTTTTTAAATGGCTGCCTTTTTCTTTAAATAAAGGGGAAGTTTTAGATGTAAAAGCATTAGATTTTCCAGATGAATATATCTATAATAAAGCAGTTTACGTTGTAGGAGCAGGAGCAGAACGGGTACGTATTGGAGCCACTTACAACTGGCGCCAGGCAGACGAAGAACCTACTGAAACGGGCCGGGAAGAGCTATTACATAAAGCGCAGGATTTGATAAAAAAGCCACTTACAGTAGTTGCCCATAAAGCTGGTATCCGGCCGGCTGTGCGTGATAGACGCCCTTTGATTGGTTCTCATCCAGAGCAGAATAACGTAAAGATATTCAACGGAATGGGCTCTAAAGGCGTAATGATGGCACCCTACCTGGCATCCCATTTTGCTAAGGTGCTGGAAGCCAAGGAGGATTTATTACCGGAAGTAAATATTTCAAGATATTTTTCGTTACTAAAAGAGCATAAAAAGTTACAATGATAAATTTTTACAAGCGCCTGCAGGCATTCCATTTTTGGGTAGTCCTTCTGTTGGTTCTTTTAGGAACTAATGCAGTAAAGGCCCAAATAAATACGGAGCCTTTTGGAAGGAACCGTATTCAATATAAAAGATTTAACTGGCAGTTTCTTAGTACCCAAAACTTTAATGTGTACTACTATGATAGAGGTAAGGAGGCTGCTCAGCGTACCGCTGAACACGCCGAAAAAGAGCTGAAGCGGATTACCAGTTTAATTGGTTACTTCCCTTATTCTAAAACCACTATTATTCTGTATAGTTCAGTTGCAGATTTGCGCCAAAGTAATATAGGCCTGAACGAAGATCAGTACCGTACCGGAGGCGAATCTTTATTCCTGAAAAACAAACTGGAAATAGCTTTTGAAGGTACCCAGACGGAGTTTAAAAAAGCGCTAAGCTTAAATATCACAAAACTGCTGCTGAACGATATGATGTATGGTGGTAGTTTAAAAGAAGTATTGCAAAGTAGTTACATGCTACGGCTACCCGAATGGTTTTTAAGCGGAGCGGCGGCTTATATAGCTGAAGGCTGGAACGTAGATATGGATAACCATATGCGGGATATGGTGATTAAGAATAAATCGAAGCGTACCAATACCTGGTTTTCCCCTAACCAACCATTAGCCGGACAATCTGTTTGGAATTATATTTCAGAAAGATATGGTTATACGTCTATTCAGAATATCTTAAACTTAACCCGCATTACCCGGGACATTGAAGTAGGAATAGCGAGTAGTTTAAATATTCCTTATAAGAAGTTTATGCGTGATTGGCAGCAACACTATATCACCATGAACACCTTCTCTGACCCAACGCTAGTATCTTTAGATAAAAACAACCAGCTATTTCGTAAAAATTCGAAGAATGTTATTTTAACCCAACCGGCCTATAGTCCGGATGGGAAGCGGGTGGCTTATGTGGCTAATGATCGGGGACGCTACGAAATTAAAGTGGTGAATGTGGGCCGGAAAAAAATACATACCATCCGAAAAGGCGGATACCGCACCCCAGATCAGAAAATTGATTATAAAGCTCCTTTGCTAGCCTGGAAATCTAATCAGCAATTAAATATCATTGAGGTAAAACGGGCGCAGCCTACTTTGGCGGTGCATTATTTTAACCGGAAGAACAATGCTTTTTTTGCCAACCTAAAGTTTGCCATTTTTGGGAATGGTACCAGAGGCATTTTATCGCAGTTTAGCCAGGTACAGAACCTGGATTACTCAGATGATGGCCGGATGATGGTAATGAGTGCTGTTAAAAACGGACAGAGCGACTTGTTTCTCTTTAGGGGAAACACCCGCAACCCAGAGCAACTAACCAAAGACTTGTATGACGACAAAAATGTCGCTTTCCTGAAAGGCCGCAATGCCATTGTATTTAGCTCTAACCGCTGGTTAGATTCTATGGGTACCAATGTGCCAAAAATTGACCGGATTGTTGATAATTTTGATTTGCATGTTATGGACTTAAGCCGGAATGGAGCCTATCCAAAACAGTTAACCAGCTCTATTTCCAATGAATTTGCCCCGGTGCCGGAAGATGAAGAAAACATACTTTATTTAAGTGAGGAAAGTGGTATAAGAAGCATATACCGTTATAATTTAGTTAACGGCAATCATACCCGGGTTACTTCTTTTCTACAAAATGTTAAAGCTTTTGATTACAGCGGAGCTACCAAAAACTTAACTTTAATTGCCGCCGACCGCGGTAAAGAGTTTGTATATAATTTACCTAATTTTAATACAAGCGCAAGTTTTAATGACTTTAAAACTGTAAGGCAAAAAACATTAGAAGAACGATCTAATCGACCAGTAGCAGCCCGCCAGAACGTGGCAAAAAAAGCTCCGGAACCTACTCCGGCACCGGAAGAGAGTAAACCAACATCCGATTCGGCAAGGGCAGGCAACAAAACTATTGATCCGAAAAACTACGAATTTGAGGCAGATCAGCAAAAACAACCTGCTAGAGAACGGCCGGTTGTAGCTAACCCGGCACCGGCTCCGGTAGCCGAAGAAATGCACATAGATGGGCCAATTAAATATGATTTGCGCTTTAGCATTAACAAAGTGATTTCTTCTATTAATCAGGATGCTATAATGGGATTTGGTACTATTTTCCAGGTGGGTATGTCTGATATGTTTGAAGATCACCGGATAAATGGAGGCGCTTTTATTGTAACTGATTTAAAAACCAGCAATTTCTTCGGCGAATATGTAAACCTGAAAAAACGGTATGATGTGCATGTTTCCTTTAGAAAGCAAGCTGTTCATAAAAACTTTACTAACGGGCCGGTACGCTATAGCCGTAATGAATTTACCCCTGCCATAAGCTATCCGTTAACTCATAGTATTAGTGTAAGGTTATTGCCAAGGTTGTTGCATACCCGATACAGCACCAGCAATATACCAGAGCCGGATACCGTAGATGTTTTTGCTAGCGTAGGCGGTGAATTGGTTTATGATAATTCCATCACCACCGGCGTAAACATGTATGAAGGTACCCGCATGAAAGCCGGTATTAGTACCTACAAAGATTTAGAGGGAACCAATAAAAACTTTGGCTTCCTTTACTTAGACCTTCGGCATTACCAGAAGATACACCGGCTAATTGTTTGGGCAAACCGGCTGAGCTACGGACAATCATTTGGTCCGGCTGCCAAACCTTATTTATTAGGTGGGGTAGATAACTGGTTATTCAATAAAGAAGATAGTGATCGCTCTTCAGATAACCCAAGAACCAATATTTTCCGGAATCAGGCACCTGCTGATTTGTTCTACCAGCAATTTGCTACGCCCATGCGTGGGTTTGATTACAATGCCCGTAACGGAACTAAACAAATATTGTGGAATTCAGAAATAAGATTACCAATTGTACAGTACTTATTTAGAAATGATGTGATCGGTTCAGGCTTTTTCCGGAATTTGCAGCTAACAGCGTTTAGCGACATTGGATCAGCCTACCATGGTGCCAATCCATTTAGCCGGAGAAATTCCTTTAACACGCAAACTGTAGGCGGAAGAGCCAGTGAAACTTCTAATAACCCATTTGAAGCAACCGTGGTAAACTATCGTAATCCGTTTTTATTTGGTTATGGAGCCGGGGTGCGTACTACCTTATTAGGATTGTATGGTAAACTAGATGTGGCCTGGGGCGAGGAGAACTTTAGAAGAAAGGGACCTAAATTTTACCTTTCTTTAGGATATGACTTCTAAGAATAACAAATACTAAGCAAAAAAGCACCGTTATATTAAGCGGTGCTTTTTTGCTTTATTTCGGAAAATAGGTTGCTTTTGCTCCAGTCAAGAATTTATTAATTGTCTGCAGTGGAAGTGCCATTTCCTTAATTAAACAGGTAGTAGTGCAAAGAGCGTCTGGCAAACATTTATTAGGTACTTTATTAAATTTATAAGCCGGAGAAAGGAAATAGGTCCTATTTATAGTGCAGCGGTATATAGAAACAACTTTATGTTAGTAAGTTAAACTTTAAAAGCTAAACACTTTTTTCAGGCTATTTTTAATTGTAAAATACAGTTGGTAAAGCTGAAATATATCTGTTTTCAATTAGCAGATATACATTACCTTTACAAAAACAAATTGTTTAGACATGTTACAATCCATGACTGGTTTTGGTACGGCTAATATTGACGCCGACCAATATAGCTTATCCATCGAAATCAGATCGCTAAACTCCAAAGGGATGGATTTAGGAGTAAGAATCCCCCGGTTTTTAGTTGATAGGGAACTGGAAATTCGTAATATTATTACCAAAAGTTTGGTAAGAGGCAAGGTGTCCTTAACCATTGATTATACTAATAAAAATAAAAATCAGCGCCTCCGGAGTGCCATCAACCAGGAACTGTTTCAGGCTTATTATACTGAATTTGAAAAAGCAGCTGATGCGGTGGGAGCGTCTAAAGCTGAATTATTTCGGTTAGCCATACAAATGCCGGAGGTAATGCAGCAGGAGCAAACTACCGAAGAAGAAGTAGTAGATAAGTCGCCTGTGCCCTGGGAAACAGTTTCAGGTTTATTACAGGAAGCTATTTATAACCTTAATCATTTCCGGAACGATGAGGGTAAAGCGCTAACCTCCGAAATAATCTCGTATATCGACCGCATCAGAATATTATTGGCCGAGGTTGATAAATTTGATCCGGTACGTTTAGAATACATTCGGGAGCGTATAAAATCGCACTTGCAGGAAATAAATTCTTCCGAGAGTTTTAATCAGAGCAGATTTGAGCAGGAAATGATTTATTTCATTGAAAAGCTGGATATTGCCGAAGAGAAAGTACGTTTAGTGAACCACTTACATTATTTTACCGAGACTGTATATTTACCCGAGCCTACCGGTAAAAAATTAGGTTTTATTGCGCAGGAAATTGGCCGGGAAATAAATACGATAGGTTCAAAAGCCAATGATGCTACCCTACAACATTTGGTTGTAGAAATGAAAGAAGAACTGGAAAAGATTAAAGAACAACTTAATAATATCTTATAAATTAAAAAAGCTGCTCTTGCCTCAAGGGCAGCTTTTTTTGTACTTTTAGCTAATCTCTCTACCCTTAGCTATGAGCAAAATCATCAGAAACTCTTTTCCAGATTTAGCCTGGTTAAAAGACCAGGTAGCTCATAGGTTCCAAACCAATGAAGGGTGGCCAAATGTAATTTTACACGTAAAATCTTCGGGTTGCTACCGTCCTGATATTAAAGGAGGCTTAACGCTCTTCATGAATAGGAAAGGAACCAGCCTTTGTAAGGTTGAAAACCAAACCCAAAAGATTCCGGAAGATTGTTTTTTCCTTTCTAATCCAGACCAACGGTATACCTTAACTATTGAGCCTACCGCGCCGGCAGAAACTTTTAACATTCATTTCGGGCAGAAATTTATAGCAGAAGTTTACCAAGGACTAGTTTTACCGGATATAGCTCTATTAGATAATCCGGTAGCCGAACAAACCTCTGCTATAAACTTTTATAATAAATTATATCCCAAAGAAGCAATAGTTGAAAGCCTGCTTCACCAGCTATACCAATGCAGTCAGGAGAATGCAGATAATTTACAGGTAGAAGAATTATTGGCTCAAATACTAGGATATCTGCTAAAGGTGCATCAGCAGGTAAATGCACAAATAGCCCAAATGCCCGCAGTAAAATCGGCTACCAAGCAAGAAGCGTTTCGGCGCCTTTCACTTTCTGTCGATTACCTAAATAGCTTTTGTGATAGAGAAGTTTCTCTGGATGAATTAGCCGGTATTGCCTGTTTATCTAAATTCCATTATTTGCGGTTGTTTCAGAATTGTTTTAAGCAGTCGCCTTACCAATACTTAACGCAACTACGGTTAGAGAAAGCAAAAAGACTTTTAAGAAAACCAGATATGCCTATTGGTGAAGTAGCAGAAAAAGTAGGCTTTGCCAATTTCAGTTCGTTTTGCCGGGCATTTTATAAGAAAGAAAAAATGTCTGCTACTGATTATCGTACTCACCTAAGTTAAAATTAGCAATTTTGGTAAAATGCTAGTAAGTGCCTGAAGTTACCTTTGAGCTAACTATCACTTTTAAAATCACAGATCATGGAAATTAATTTGTATGAAATAGCTTCAGGCATATTTATTTTAACGGTAGCAAGTGTTTTACTTTTATTATTAACAGGAGTAGCTCAGGGATTAAAAGGCGAAGGAAATCAGAAGGAGTTGGCGGGTAAAATTTTTATAGGGCTAATAGGTTGGTTGATATTACTGGGTGTGCTGGCAGTTAATGGCTTCTTCCAAAATTTTACTGTTCTCCCGCCCCGGTTCTTAATTTCTAACTTACCGCCTTTAGCATTGGCTATTGGCTTACTTTTTTCCGGAAGGTTTAGCCGGTTCCTTACCAAAATTTCGACGGCTAGAATAATAGGCTTACAAACGTTTAGAGGACCGGTAGAAATTGTGTTATGGCTCCTATTCCTGAATAATACAGTGCCCATACAAATGTCGTTCGAAGGCAGAAACTTTGATGTTTTAGTTGGCCTTACAGCTCCTTTTGTTGCTTATTATGTAGGAAAAAAGAAAGCAGGTTACCAGCAGGTGGGAGTTGTCTGGAATATCCTGGGGCTAGGGTTGGTCCTTAATATTGTCGGCATTGCCATTTTATCAGCACCATCACCTTTTAGGGTTTTTATGAATGAACCAGCTAATACTTTTATTGCCACATTGCCATTTATTTGGCTACCCGGCTTTTTAGTACCAGTAGCTATTGCTTTGCATCTGTTTTCGCTAAAGCAATTGTTACAAAACAAAAGCATCCAACATAGGAGCCAAATGTTACAGCCAACTACCTAATAAACGAAAACGACGAATCGGGAAAAAAAGACTGATACCGGCAATGGTACCAAGGGAATTACTAATTACATCCATGATATCGCCTTGCCTGCCCAGGCCCATAGTACTTTGGAGCAGTTCAATCATGGCTCCAAAAAGTACTGAAACGACAAAAGTTAGCCAAACACTATGTTGATTTAAAAAGGCGAAGTCCTTCTGCTTAGTAAAACCACGAAGCATTAAAATAGCAAGCAGAAAAAAAACTGCGGCGTGCGAAGCAGTATAAAAAGAGATAAGCTGCCACTCCGGGGTAGTTGGTAGCTTATCTGTGGGCAACAGTGTTAAAAATAACATGACTGTTGCCCACAAAAAAGTTGGAAGGTTATATTTTAAAAACATGCAAAGCAGTTAGAATTACGCACCTACTAAGTTAGCGTAATCTTCAGCACTTAATAATTCGGCTACTTCTGCTGTATTAGCAATAGATAATTTTATCATCCAGCCATCGCCATAAGGATCTGAATTAACTAGCTCCGGGTTAGCATCAAGCTTTGGATTTAATTCCAGCACTGTACCCGTTAACGGGCAGAACAAATCCGAAACAGTTTTAACTGCCTCAACAGTACCAAAAACTTCGTCGCGGTTTACTTCTTTATCTACGGAATCAATGTCTACATATACGATATCACCCAACTCACTTTGAGCAAAATCAGTAATGCCTACATAAGCTACATCGCCTTCAATGCGTATCCACTCGTGTTCTTTCGTGTATTTTAAATCCTGAGGTAAATTCATTTTATTTTTTTTAATGTTTTAAGACAAATTTTTATCGGCTCAAAATTACATTCTTTTTTCAAAAATATTCAGGCTTATTGCGATAAACTATAACGGAGCTGAATACCACCCTCTGTAACAGTGTTCTTGAATGAGTTAGCCACCTTAGGAGAAGAGACTACCCGGGTAAAATAAAACTGAATGTTTAAACGCTGATTTAAGGTGTAATCAATAGTTGGTCGTAATTGCATTTGTAAGGTACCGTTGGTAACCACGTTGCGGCTCTTTTCCGGGGTATTATCTTCTGAAACAATAGTTCGCTGAATGGTGCTGTTATCCCGAATGGTTAAATCTAACCGGGCATTTAAATCATTTTTCAGGGTTTTATATTCACCATTAATTTTAAATGGCAATCTGAAATTATTAGTGGTATAGCCCATACCAATTACAAAGTCTTTAATGCCATTTTGCGTTACCTGAGCATTGGTCATATTCATCGCCAGGTTGCGTTCAGTACGGTATTCTAACCGGCCAGAAATATTGTTTCTTGTCCGGAAATTGACACCTATTAATGGGGCCAGTCTTTCAGAAATTAAAACCTGACTAATAATATAATAAGGGGTATACTCGCCCCGGGTATTTACCTGCGTAGGCAATTCATTTCGGCCCGGCTCACGACTATACTCCGGAGAAGTAGAGAAGTTAGTTATATTATAACTGGCATTATACACATGCGATAAAGTGACAGAGCTAAAATGCTTTCTAATAATTCCTAGATCTGTTAAACCATTATAATCAAAGCGCCAGTTAGGCAGAGGGAATACTCCAAAAGGTCGGGAAGGCCTGGCCTCGTAATCATTAATGTCTTTGCCTTGATACGCGTATAAAAAGGCTGGCATTAATACATCCTGGGAGTTTATAGCATAATTGCCTGATCCCTGATTAGCGGTCTCTAGTTTGTCTAATATCTGCTGCCGGTTCTGGATAAATCTGTCAAAGGCATCGGAGGAAGTTCCCCGGCTGGATTCAAACAAAGTTTGGATAGCAATAAATGAAGAACTAAAGGCTCCGGTTTGGAAGGGGTTCTGCCTTTCAGGACTAGCTCCTGGTACTGGATTTCCTGTTGCTTCGTCTATAGGCCTACGGTAGAAAACTTCTTCTATTTCTGACCGATCTTGCTTAGCGTCGATTTGAATGTTAAAGTTCCGGAATGGTTCTAAAGCTGTTCTTATGGTAAAGTTCTGCGTTTTTAGATTACTAAGTGGCGTGTTTAATAACTCACTTCGGTCGGTGTACCAGTTTCGGCTTTCGGCTAAACGGTATAAACTTTCCAACTGGTATTGCTTTCCTAATATAAATGGCATACCTGGCGCATTTCTATATTCATCTTCCTGCGATAAACCTAAGAACTTGGTGCGGGGCAAATATCCGGGTAACAAAGTTCCTTGCGTTAAGGCATAAGAGAAATTAATGCTCCGGGCAGTCATTAAGGAACGTAAAACTGCTTTAAGCGCTTTAAACTCTGGCCTTTTGGCAGTAGTATCCGGAGTAGCTGGACGGTTTAAAGGCTGACCCACCCCGGAAGCAGGAGCTGGGGGGGCCGGGTTGTTGATAGCTTGTAAAAACCTTACTTTATTATATAGTCTTACTAAATCTATTTTACCGGTTGCACTGGTTTCGGTGTGGTTTTGTATAGTGTTACCAATGCGCAACGTATCGCTAATAAGGGCGGTGGACGCTGATGTCCAGGTGTAGCCGGCAGCATAACGGGTATCGGCGCTAATCCAATCGGTTAATGGGAACTTATCTAAAGGTAAACGGTAAGTGATTGCGGCTAATTGATCGAAATTAGTTGTCCGGCCCATGCGGCCTAAATTTTTCCAGATTTCCTGGCTGTTCCGGCGGATTAAAGCATCTTCACTGTTTCGATCTATCTGTCCGGCTGGTTCGTCTATAACGGCCCGGTTCGTGGCTGTATAATCAAAAATAAGACTTTTGGTTAAGTCCCATTTTAAATCATAGATCCGGTTAAAGAAAAAATATTTTTGGAAAACACCCGGAATACCTGCACTAGACGGTAAGTCGTTTAGACCAAGCCGGCGTTGCAGGAATATCTCGTTATACCGGCGGTCAATATCGGCCCGGAAAGCAACCCGACTTGGCAACGGCGTAATGTTAAAGTCTTTCAAAAACCTAAAATATGGCGATTGCAGTACTTTAAAATTAGTTAAAGGCGCATAGTTTTTAGGCGTATTATTATAAGTATAAGCTACACTACCCGTATAATTTTTGGTTAAATCCCTGTCCGTTACTACATCGGTGCGTAAGCGTTCATTATAGGCATAAGACAAAGAAATATTTTCAATATCGTAAGGACGAACTTTGGTGTCATTTCCAATACGTTCCTTTCTTACGTTTAAAAGGCTTACAGTTTTATTTGTTACCTGGCCAATCACCTCTTGCCGGTACTGGCTGCGCATGGCTGGGTTATCATCAAACTTTTGAAGAGATTGTTGTAATGGCATGTCCGGATCAAGCGGGTCCCAACGGGGTTCTACCATGGTGGTTCCGTATTGCACCGAGACCGGAATCCGGACACCGGCTCTTTCCGGAATAAATTTATCTGCGGCAATATTAGCATTCACATCAAACTGCATGGTATTGGCCCTGGCCCGTTGCGCAATTTTTTGCTGTAATGATCCGAAACCTACTGTAGCATAGCTTCCGGTGGCTGTGACAGTAGCAAAGTCAGCAATTTTAGCATTGAAACGGGCATTGCTTGCCCAGCCTGCTGTTTTATCAAAATCAGCTACACGTAATTCGTTAAACCAAATACACACTGATTTTCCGGAGCGGTCAGAAGTACGTGGGTTTAAAACTCCTAGCATAATGCCCTGAACAGTGCTTAAATCAGGATTACCTACTACCGTTATGGTATGGCCATTGCCTAAGGTTTTCTTGTATGGTTGAAAAATGCTCAGATCATTGCCCATATTCTGATTTCGCTCTGCCTTTACATTTACTAAATCCTGTAAAGCCAAATCAATAAAATTGTTGGCCCGCCAGATATCTAACTGAGTTGTTGCGTTTTTAGGCGTAATCTCTAGTGGAACAGAATATTCATAATAGTTTTGGGTATAATCGGTACCTATCCGGATGAAAGCTCTTACTTCGCCGTTCTGAGTGCTTCCGTCCGGGCTATTGGCATGAATAAACATTTTCAGACGCTTATAAATAAGCATATCCATCGATATGTTTTTATAAACGGCTTGTCCAAAAGTATCTTTCAAGTCTTCCACACATATCTGCAGCGATTGCTCGTTCTGGCGACGGTTGGCCAGCGTAGAGGTATTATCGCGCAGACGAATAATTCCCGGAGGTAAGGTGTACGGAATACTTTCATTCTTTCGTACTCTACCCTGGCCGTTTTCCTCGACATTTACCGTGGATATGGTGAAATTTTCTACACTGGTATCGCAATTACCTACGCAAGGCACACCGCCGTCCGAAATAGAACCCAAATACCTGCGCCACTGGTTGGCTACAAACTGAAAAGAAACCAGGCGCAACACAACTGGCTCCTGAAACTGGGTTAAGTACATCCGGAAGAACCGGATGGATTTAAAGCCATTGATGCCGCCAATGTTATTAGTTGGTTTTCTTACCGGTACCCGGAATTGATACCAGGTTACCTTGTCTTTGGTGTTTGGCTCCACATAGTCTACTTTATCTACAATAAAGTTTTCCCCAATATTTAACTGATTAGGCCTTAAGCGAATTTTGTACTCGTAATACCGTTCAACATCGCTTACTACATTGTCTTTATTTAAATCTTCTTTGTCTGGATAGGCATAAGAAGCCTCAATCGAATTTATCCGGGAGTTACCCTCCATCCCGTTAAAGTTTTTGTATCGGCCCAATACTTTTACCTGCCTCTGATTGTATTCAGCATTTAAGTGGTGCTTAAAGTTATCGCCTGAAGGGTCTGCTATATTTGCATAAACCGGACTAACATTCCGGAAAAAAGCTTGCTCTTCGGTATCGGTTAAGCCGTCTAACCCTATATCCTGAAATTGACGGGCATCGTTATTATTATCAAAAGCATCAGTCAGGAAAGGAAGACGGGTAACAAAGCCCCAGGGCGTACGTTGAGTATCTGGTTTTGGGGTAACTGTAGGATCGTCGTTATAAGGAGTAGTAGGCAAGCCGTTCTCAAATTCGTATTTACCCTGATCTTTGAGTAAATCTTCTGAAACATTACCCAGGTTTAAAACCAGTTCTCCGCCAGTGGTATTAGGTTTGTTATTGCCGTCATCATCATCAATGTTAGCATACCCGCCTGGGCTTTGAATAAAGGGATCCATCATCCAGAATTCAATATACTCTACATTGGCATTATCAAAGTCATTGTCAAAAGTAATTTCCCGGCTTATACCCCCATAGTTATTTCGTGGATCTCCATTCAGGAATTTGCCATCAGAACTTACGTTGGGATTATAATTATACTGGCCACGCTCTCTCGGGTAGTAGGCCATATCAAAAGAGTATTCAAAATTATTAATGGCATCTAAATCGCGGTTCTGGAAAATTTCCTGACGGCTTATACCACGGATGTAATGGTTTTTTAGGACTTCCTGGGTAATGTTGCTCGGGTGCTGGGGCCCGTTACGGTAATAAATGCCCTGATCAATGGTATACCAGGCTAGCTTGGCGCGGTTATAAGCATATTCTCTACCGGAATTATCAATTGAGTTAAGGCCGATAAGTGGAGCAGGCGTAGAGGCTAACCGCCAGTTATTGCCGGTGTAGTTACCCGTTAAAGTAAAACCAGACTCAGTACCTTCAAAATCATCAATATAAGAAACACCGTTTTCTCCCAATAATTTAGGCTTAGCTGGAAGTAACTGGGCAAATTCAGCATTAAAGGTGATGGTAGAAGGAGCTTTTGTTTGAATCAGCGGCAACATATCTGTAAGCTTGGTAAGCATACGGGAGTCGCGGCGCAGGTTAACATCTAAACCATAAATGGTATTGTTACTTGGTTCATCGCCAAGGGCTACACGGTTGTTGTTATAAGGTGTTTCGCCCAAATGCAGGACTGTACCTCCAAAATTAATGTCGTTGTTGATGCGGTAATCTAACCGAGCACCTACCAGGGCCCGTGGCTGCGGATTTATAATTTCAGCACGTTCAAAATTAACTTTCAGGTTGTTGGCTGAACTTAGATAACTTGGGTTTAATATTTTTACCCGACCTATATTATAATCTACCTGGTAATCTACGCCTTCCGTTAATCGGGTACCTCCGGAATAAACAGTAACCGAGCCCGGAGCAATTTGAATACCGGGTAAAGCAATTTCATTAGAAGAACTGGCCTGATAACGCCCTTTCAGGAAAAACTTATCTTTATCAGTTATTTGTTGGGCGTCTGTTTGGGTTAGTTCGTAGAGTTCCTGGTAAACATATTTTTCTCGTAGGTTTTGTTCCTCCGGCAAAAATTGGTTATTTAAAAAAGACCCAAATGGCTCTACTACCGGGAAAATTATTCTGCCGTTATCCGGGTCAATGGTAATATCGGTTAAAAAGTCAAAGTTGCCATCACTTGGCGGGTCGTTATTGGTATTAACATTATCTAAATTTAATACTTCTACTAACGGAATATTGGCTATGCGTTGCCCTTCTTTTAAACTGGTAAGGTCTACTCCCGATTCGTCATCCTTGTAAACTAACCGTAACTGAAAATTCTGACGGGTTACCTGCGTAGCATTCAGCGAGTAGATGTTTTTCATCATCAGGTCCCAGATAGGCAAATTAATAGGAGCTGGGTTAGTAGAACGTAATAACTTTATGAAAATAACCTGATCTTCCTTTACGTTCTGGTAATCGTCCTGCAATTCTCCTACCTGGTAGGTTTGGCCGTTTAAAGTATATTCGTAAGCAACACCTAAGGTTTGCTCAGGCAGGAGGGGAGTATTTAAAGAAACATAACCTAATTGCGGATTAAATTTATATTCCCGCGGATCCAAACGCCTGGCCCGTACGTGCTCAAAATCAATGGTTTTCTGTAAGTTACGGCCTTCTAAAAATTGATCAACGCCATCTTTATTTCGGTTGCCTGGGGAGCTGGTTAATAGTTGGTATAAATTGTTAGAACCGTTATTTGCTGGTCGGCCAGGAGCTCCATTAACAAATTGCTGGCGGTGAATTTTAGCAGGATCGGCTTCGCCTAAATCCATTAGTGCCACTACATTGCGGAGGTTTTCAGTGGCCCGGTTATCGCTTACAACAAATACTTCTACTCTTCTGATGGCAATACCAGATCGTACCAGGGGCAGGTTTTGTAAAGCCCGGTCATATCGGTCCCGGAAAAAATGAGATAAAAAGAAATGGCGGTCGCGTTCGTATTGGCTGGCTTTTATTTCAAAGTCCCGGCTTTGCGAGCCGTTTTGAATATTTACTTCATCGTTTCGTCCTCTAACATTAGAGGCAATGGTAGTAACCGATAAACGGCCAAACTGAAATTGAGCTTTAATCCCAAATAAATTCTGAGCGCCAGTTATTAAGCTATTATTTAATGGTAAACTGACATTACCTGCTTCTACCTTCCGGAGTATTTCTTCTTCATAACCAGTATAATCTAATTTAATGTTATTTTCAAACTCAAAATTTGCTTTGGTGTCCCAGTTGAAGTTGAGCTTCATTTTATCCCCGATTTTCCCGACCACATTCAAGGCCATATTCTGATCAAAATCAAAATCGCCAATGCGTTGCTGTCGGTAAGGAAGAGAACGGTTAAAGTTCCGGTTAAACCGGGCCCCAAATTTCAAACCAACGTTCCCATTAGTTTGAATATCTACGGCGCTTCCACCAAAGATGCGGTCGAAGAGCGGATTAGCAACACTTATTCTAGGAATTAAGCGGGAGCTACCAGTGCCGGGTTGGCCGGTTACCCCACCTTCTGATTTAGCACGCCAGTAATTACGAATTGCCTGTTGTTGCTGAAACCGGGAATATTCCTCAAAAGTCATCATAGTAGGATTTCTATAATCCATATTTCCTACTTTTTCAGAAATCTCGAAGCGCCTTAAACTATCATTATATTCCACGTCCATTTTTATATTGGACGGATTTTCTAATAAAAGAGGAGAGGAGCTGCCCTGGTTAGAAAAAGGATCACTTAGACGGTCCTTTGGCTTATAAGTAGGCCGCCGGGATTTTATATAGGAACTGTTTTTGCTCGAATCCGGATCTATGGTGTCTTGGGGTACGGCAGTTTGCCACGAAGTGGAAATACGCGGCAAGCCTGTCCCGTTGAAGGACATAGCGTCCGTCATCCAGATTAAGAAAGCAATAATAGTAACTGAGGAGAAGATTAAATGGTATTTTTTGCTCAAGCGTATTCCGATTCGTATTTTACGAAGTTTTTAAAGCTAATTTAATTAATTCCTCCACGCTCAGATTGCTGCCATCGCGCTTTATGATTGCGTCCAGCGTTTTTTCGGCTACGTTGCGGGCAAACCCGAGCGTAATCAATGCAGATAACGCCTCATTACGATTGGTATTGTGTGAAACAGCGCTAATATTGGATGCATCTATCATGTTGTCTTTCCGGAATTTATCTTTTAATTCTAAGATAATCCGCTGGGCAGTTTTAACGCCTATTCCTTTTACATTTTGAATCGTACGCACATCTTCCTGAACAATTGCCTGCTGAATTTCATTTACTGTTAAAGAAGATACAATCATCAAACCAGTACCAGGTCCCACCCCAGAAATAGAAATAAGGTGGAGAAAAACATTTTTTTCAGCTAGTTCACTAAATCCATATAAGGTGTGGGCATCTTCTTTAATATGCAGGAAGGTATGTAATTTACAACGTTCGCCTTCGGCTAATTTAGAATAGGTATTTAAAGATATTTTAATCTGGTAACCTACTCCATTCACATCAATAATAACATAGGTTGGATCTTTGTGGGTAAGCTTGCCATCTATATAGGCTATCATGCTTTTCGTAAATTAGAGTTAAACTTGCTGAGGTAGTTTATTAAAAATAACCTACGTACTTTTTCTTATTTAGATAGTAATATTTCTATATTTATAATAATATCCTGATGGCGTATTAAGCTGCAAATTACAGGATATTAGTAACATTAAAAAAGCTTTAGCCTTTAACAGACTAAAGCTTTTTATAATTTTAAAATTAACGATAGAATTTATCTTTAAATTTTATGCTTGTTTATGAGGTTGTTGGGCATCTACTACAGCAATAGCCACAATATTTACAATTTCACGGGTAGAGGAACCTAATTGCAGAATATGAACCGGGCGCCGCATTCCCATTAAAAGTGGTCCAATTGTTTCGGCACCACCTATTTCCTGTAATAATTTGTAAGCAATATTGCCGGAATTTAAGTCAGGGAATATAAGGGTGTTGGCACCTTTTTCTGCTAACTGGCTAAATGGATAATGCTCCTGAATAAGTTTTTTATTTACGGCCGTATTAGCCTGCAACTCTCCATCAATTATTAAATCCGGAAAACGCTTTCTGGCCAACGCTACGGCCTCGGCTGCTTTATTAGGTATTTCTCCGCGGTTAGAACCAAAATTAGAGTAAGAAAGAACAGCCATGCGAGGTTCTGTATCGAAGAAACGAACAGCACGAGCTGTTAAAGCAATAATATCGCAAAGTTCTTCGGCCGTAGGATCAACATTTACGGTAGTATCGGCTAAAAAATAAGGTTCTTTTCTGTTTTGTACAATGTACATACCTGCTACCTTATTTATTCCTTTTTCTACCCCAATTACATGCAGCGCAGGTAAAATAGTTTTGGAATAATCTTTGGTTAATCCTGATATCAGCGCATCGGCCCGGTTTGTTTCAACCATCATGCTACCAAAATAATTGCGGGAGAGCATGGCTTGGCGGGCATCAAATAAGGTCATACCTTTCCGTTGCCGCTTTTGGTATAGCAACTGTGCAAATTCCTCACGCATTTCCGTTTCTTTTGCCGGATCAACAATGGTGGCATCATGTAAGTCTAATCCATGAGTTTCACAAAGTGCCTTAATAGTAGCCGTATCTCCTAAAAGAATTGGATGAGCAATCTTCTGATCCATCACTATCTGAGCAGATTTCAAGATTTTAAAATGATCTGCCTCGGCAAAAACCACCCGTTTAGGATTTTTCTTCGCCTGGTTGATAATGCGGTTCATTAATTTCTGATCAATACCTATCCGCTCTTGTAATATCTGATCGTATTCTTCCCAATCTTCAATAGTTTTGCGGGCCACACCAGAATCTATTGCCGCTTTGGCAACTGCCGGGCTAATTGCTGTAATCAACCGTGGGTCTAATGGTTTTGGTATTAAATATTCTCTTCCAAAACAAATAGTATTATCGCCGTAGGCTTTGTTTACAATTTCCGGTACTGGTTCTTTAGCCAATAGAGCTAAAGCCTTAACAGCAGCCAATTTCATTTCTTCGTTAATTTCAGTAGCCCGCACATCTAACGCACCTCGGAAAATGTATGGGAAACCTAAAACGTTATTAACCTGGTTCGGATGATCGGAGCGGCCTGTGGCCATAATAAGATCCTTCCGCACAGACATAGCCAGGTCATAAGCAATTTCCGGGTTAGGATTAGCTAAAGCAAAAATTATGGGATCATTAGCCATTAACTTGACATACTCCGGAGGTAAAACATTACCGGCAGATAGTCCAATAAATACATCAGCTCCGGTTAAGGCTTCTTCTAAGGTTTTGATAGCCCGCTGCGTAACAAACTGTGCTCTGAAAATGTCTAGGTCGTCCCGCTCGGCATTTATGATACCATCTTTGTCGAAGACAACTAAATTATTTATGTTTAAGCCTAGCGATACATATAATTTGAGGCAGGAAATC
This sequence comes from Adhaeribacter aquaticus DSM 16391, assembly GCF_000473365.1. GTDB lineage: Bacteria > Bacteroidota > Bacteroidia > Cytophagales > Hymenobacteraceae > Adhaeribacter > Adhaeribacter aquaticus. The sequence continues at coordinate 2,169,300 of NZ_KI421517.1, read as the reverse complement.
GCGGCAGCTCCGGCACCGTTCACCACCATTTTAATGGTTTTAATATCCTTACCTACTATTTCCAGGGCATTTAATAAAGCTGCACTGGAAATTATGGCTGTGCCATGCTGATCGTCGTGCATAACTGGGATATTCATTTGCTCCCGTAAGGCTGTTTCAATTTTAAAACATTCCGGCGCTTTAATGTCTTCCAAGTTAATACCCCCGAAAGTAGGCTCTAACGATTTTACGATCTTAATGAATTCGTCCGGATCGGTCTCGTTTATTTCAATATCAAAAACATCAATGCCAGCAAACTTTTTAAATAAAACTCCTTTACCTTCCATTACCGGTTTAGAGGCGTCCGGTCCAATGTTACCCAATCCTAATACTGCGGTGCCATTCGATATTACTCCTACTAAGTTTCCTTTCGCAGTATATTTGTAAGCATCCTCTATGTTATTCGCAATTTCCAGGCAAGGCTCTGCCACCCCTGGCGAATAAGCCAATGCTAAATCGTACTGTGTGCTCAACATTTTGGTTGGCACAACTTCAATCTTTCCAGGTTGGTCGAACTGGTGGTAATTTAAGGCGTCTTGCTTATTTATTTTGTTCATAACATTTCTGTTTCAGATCTAAATGAAAGGCAATATAAACAAAAATCTCAGGAGATTCCTGAGATTCTTGTTTAATTTACAATAAGGTATGCTATTAGCCCAGAACAAGTTTTTGTCCAGGCTTTATTTCGTTGGTTTTAAGTTTATTTAATTTCTTAATTTGCTCTATTGAAATATTATTGTACCTCTTTGAGATATTCCATAGTGTATCTCCAGGTTGCACAGCATGAATAACTTTAAACGATTCTACCGTAGATTTTTTATTTTTGGTTGACTGCTTAAGCGGCTCTGCCACTGATGTAGTTTTAGGTTGTTCGGTAGTAGGTTCTGGTGCTTTAGCAACCATAGCTCTTTCTGATTCAGTTTTTACCGGTACAGGTGTAAAAACAAGTAATGATTGCCCTACTAATAAACCGGCATCTCCTAGTTTATTCCAAGCTTTTAATTGATCAACTGTTACTTCGTGTTGTCGGGCTATTTTATATAAGTTGTCTCCTTTAGCCACCACGTAGATGGTTCTTTGTAAAGAGTCGCGGGAAACAGAATCTGCCGGATGAGTTATGGCAATAACATTTTTTCGTTTGGTGGTGCTGTTGGTAGAAGCAACAGCCGTTTGAAGAGTAGCTGCAGTTGAAGCCAACATAGTTGCCGGAACAACAGGAGCCACAACTGGCATCCGGCAAGAATCAAGAATAGCACTGCGGTTAAAAGCTAAAATTTCTCTTTTTTGAGCTGGTACTTTTAATGGATAAGCTTTCGTGTTTTCAGGTAAATAACCTTTCCGGACTGCCGGATTCAGTTTACTTATGGCATCCTGCTGCAAACTTAACTGTACAGAAAGCTTAGCTAAATCTAAGGATTGGTTTATAAGTACCGTATCCAGTTCCTGAGCAAATAATAAGGTATCCGGAAAAATTTCGTGTTCCGGTGCAAAGTTCATGGTATACATTACTGCCGTAAAAGACGGAACATAACTACGGGTTTCTTTAGGCAAATAATTAAATATTTCCCAAAATGTTTTTTTGCCACCCGAGCGGGCAATAGCTTTTTTTACATTTCCTGGTCCGCAATTATAAGCGGCCAGGGCTAATTCCCAATCTCCAAAAATGCGATACAACTGCGTCAGAAATTTACAGGCTGCTTCCGTAGATTTCTCCGGATCCATCCTTTCATCAATGTACGGATTCATGACCAGTTTGAAATCATTGGCGGTAGGAGACATAAATTGCCATAACCCAACGGCTTTTGCCCAGGAAGTTGCCTTTGGATTTAATGCGGATTCTACTACCGATAAATATTTTAACTCGTCAGGTAAATTATATTTAGCTAAGTATTTTTCAAATAGCGGAAAGTAAACATTTTGCCGTTCCAAAATTCGCCGGGTGTATTTACGGTTCCGGATGGTAAAATAATTTACAATAGCTTGTACATAGCTATTGTAATGTAAGGGCATAGTGCTTTGTAAACAGGATAACCGGTCTTGAACCAATTCATTTGGTATAACCGGAACGGTATCCTGCCGAACAAAAATAGGAAGGGTTAGAAAATTACTGGTATCTGCAAAGGCAGGTTTTATGGAATCGCTTAAAAAGAACTTTTTCCCTTGATATAATTTATTGGAACCAAATGAGGAAAAATAGGGAACCGAGATAAATGTTAAAAAGAGAAAAAGAACTTTTAAAGGTTGTTTCATAATTAAACTGCTACAATCGTTTCGTTAACTAATTTAGAAAAAGCAAATAATTGTGATTCGGCAAATGGTTTTGTTATTATTTGTAAACCAATAGATAAACCTTTGTTGTCGTAGCCAGCCGGAACAGAAATAGCCGGTACTCCTGATAAGGAAGCCTGAACTGTGAATATATCGGCCAGGTAAATGGCTAACGGATCAGCATCATTTCCACCAAGCGGGAATGCTGTTGTAGGAGTAGTTGGTGTAATTAAGAAGTCGTATTGGCTCAGTAATTCTTCGGTTTTTTCTTTAATTAAGCGGCGTACACGTTGAGCCTTGGTATAATATGCGTCATAGTAATCAGCACTTAATACAAAAGTACCTAACATAATACGCTTCTGTACTTCGTGGCCAAAGCCCTGAGCTCGGGTCTTTTTGTACATCGAAACCAAGTCGGTAGCATCCGGACTACGGTAACCGAATTTTACGCCATCATAGCGCGATAAATTAGAACTGGCTTCGGCGGTAGTTAAAATATAATAAGTAGGAACTATGTAATCTAAATAATGGAAATCAACCGATTCTACCGTATGTCCTTCTGCCCGTAAACGATCTATGGCATTATTCATAGCATCTTTTATTTCAGGCTGCAGTCCTTCACTTTCCATTGAGTCGCTGATATAACCGATGCGGTAGGAACGGTTATTGTTTAGTTCTGCGGTATAACTCGGAACAGGCTTATGGCTGACGGTACTATCATTTTCATCAGCTCCTGCCATAATTTCTAAAAGCAAGGCCGCATCTTCTACACTTCGGGTTAATGTGCCTATCTGATCAAAAGAAGAAGCGTAAGCAATTAGGCCGTATCGCGAAATACGGGAATAGGTGGGTTTGAAGCCGATAATATCGCAAAAAGCCGCTGGTTGTCTTACTGAACCACCGGTATCTGAGCCAAGGGATGCCAAACACAAATCAGCTTGTACTGCTACTGCAGAACCACCTGAAGAACCTCCGGGCACTCGTGTGTTATCAAAATCATTTAGGGTAGGGCCAAATGCAGATGTCTCATTAGAGGCACCCATCGCAAATTCATCGCAATTCTGCCGCCCAATAATGATTGCATCCTCATCCAGTACCCGTTGAACGGCTGTAGCTGTGTATAAAGATTTAAAGCCATCCAAAATCTTACTTGATGATTGGAGCGAATGGTCTTTGTACGCCAGAACGTCTTTTATACCTACTACCATCCCAGCCAGCCGACCTGCCGTGCCTGCCGCAATTTTGCGGTCTACTACTTCAGCCTGGGCTAGGGCTTCCTCAGCAAATACTTCTAAATATGCATTCAGATGTTTTTTTTGCTCAATATTTTTCAGATAATAATTCACCAGGTCGCGGCACGTAACTAAGCCGGCCTTAATATCCTGATGAACGTCTTCAAGACTATTATAGCGCTTCAAAACTTATTTTAAGCTAATAAAAGGTTGTTTTACTTTTTTTCTTGGTCGTCTTTTTTGGATGCGTCTTTAAACTCCCGGATACTTTTACCCAGGTTGCGACCAATTATTGGAATGCGGGTTGCTCCAAAAAAGAGTAATAAAACTGCAATAATAAGAAAGGCCTCACCTGCACTCAGGAAGGCAAGTGCTGCAACTTTCATAAAACCCACTAATTATTTATTAGGAGTTTCGTCGTTGGCAGCTTTCTCAATATCGCTTTTTATTTCTTTGGTAGCGTCTTTAAATTCACGAATACCACGGCCTAAACCTTTCGCTAATTCCGGGATACGTTTTGCACCGAAAAGTAATAAGATAACTACAAGGATAACTAATACTTCAGTGCTACCTAAGCCACCAATAAAAGCAAGAACATTGTTAAGTAACATAATTTTTTAATTAAAAGTTAGAATTACAAATTTAGACTTATTTTTAATATAAGATAAAGATTACCTATAAAGTTTAAAAAGTTAGCGAAATATTTCCGAAAGAGCTTTGTAAGCCATTTATTTTTTAAATGGATAAAGCCATAAATAAGCGTCTAATAGGTAAAACGGCCGCTGTAGAGTAAGATTTTGAGCCGTTGAAAAAGATTAGCAAGAGCGGGAAATAATTTTGAAAATGATTACTTAGTTAATAACCAGCCTTCAGGATTTAGCTTAGTTCCGTTTCGCCAGATTTCAAAATGTAATTCAGTTGTTCCTTCGGAATTGGTATATACATTTCCAATTACATCATGGGCATTTATAGCTTGTCCTTCGGAAACATTAACAGACTTTAACTTGGCATAAACGGTAAAATACTCCCCGTGCTGGATCATAACAATGTTGTTTAACCCGGCAATATTTGCCACTGCAGTTACTTTGCCTTTAAAGATAGCACGGGCTCGCTCCCCACTGTTGGTTTGAATTTCGATGCCATTATTTTGGGTGCTCACTTGTTTTAGCACCGGATGCGGATGCACGCCAAATCGTTGCGAAATAAACCCTCGCTCCACGGGCCAGGAAAAGCGGCCTCTGTTTCCTCCAAAGGAGCTAGAAAGCAAGGCGGTTTCGGGTGTTAGCGTAACCCGGTTAACGCGGGTGTTTGCAGCTGCTTCCGGATTTTTGGCTGCGTTGGCCCGAGCAGCCCGGGCGGAACGGGCAATTTCTTCCCGCACCATATCGGCAATCAGGTTATTAAGTTTTTGTACTGCCTGTTGGCGCTGTACTACTTCTTGCCGTAAGTTTTCTTCCTGCCGGCTTAATTGGGTAATTACCGTGCTTTGCTGATTTTTTAAGGAGAGTAAATTCTTGTTTTCTTTTACCTGTACATGCAGTAGGTTTTTCTTTTCCTGTTTTCTGGTGCTTAAAATGGCTATTTTCTGTTCCAGAGAGGTTTGTACATTGTTTATTTGAGCTACTTGCTTTTTACGTGCTTCTGAATATTGCCGCAGGTAACTTAACCGTCTTACAAATTGGTTGAAAGAATCGGAAGCAAATAAAAACATCATTTTATTGTAGCTATTGGCCGTTTTTGCAGCACCATAAACCATTGCTGCGTATTCTGCCTTTAATTTTTCCAGGTCTGTTTTCAAGGAAGAAACCGTTGATTCTGTTTGTTTCATATCGGTTTCTATGTAAGTAAGCTCAGAGGAAATATTTCGGATAAGGCCTTTCTGAACTGTTATTTTCTCTTGAATAGCATTTAATTGCCCAATAGAGGCTTCTTTTTGTTGTTTTGTTTGCTGTAAAATACGGTTCGCTTCTTTTATTCTGTTCAGGTTTTCTCTTTTCTCCCGTTCCAGTTGTGCTTTAGATTTAGTTTTGCCACGCTGCTGCCCGAAACTTGGATTAGCGACAGAAATAAGAAGAATTAGAAAAAAGTATTTGAGGAAACTCTGCATTAACAATAAAACTCACCACGAATAGATTTACAAATATCATAAATCTATTGGCTAAAAAACTAATAAGATTAATTTATTTAAGATTACTTGCGGGTGTAGCCTTCCGGTATCGCAAACGGGAATGATAATTTGCCTTCATCAATGCCAACTTTACTATACTCAATTACAGCCCCAGTATTAGTGGTTGTTCCGCCTTGTTGTACCGTAATGGAAACTGTTTTAGCGAAAGGTTTATTCATCACCTGATTAAATTGCGAATAGGTAGCCGTTAAATTATTTTTAGAAGCTTCGTCCTGAATGGTTACCTTTTGTAATTTAGAAGTAGTCACATCCAGAAACTGATTTAGTATTAAGTTATTTTGTCTTTGTTGAATGTGAGGTTGTGGATTTTCAGAAACCACTGTCTCCTGACCAGGCGTACCAGCTATATAATTGCCTAATATTATTGCCTGGAGCATATTGTAATTTACATCTACCTTAAACTGTTGCTTAAGAAAAGAATAATCGCCGGCAAAATAGTACTTCTGTAGCCTGTTAATCATGTGCACCGAGTCTTGGGTAATGCGCATGCGGGCGACTTCAATGCCTAAGGCCGGAACTACCGAAATCCAGATAACACTATCTCTGCGGATACGCATAGACATGGCGGATGAAACTTTCTCTTTCCCTCCATCTACCTGTATCTTGCCGCGGGCAGAAAAGTAATCGAATTCCAGGTTTCGGGCGCCAACTTTACTTGAAGGAGGAGTAGGTGTAGAGGAAGCAACAGGTATGGTTTGCTTTTTACAAGAGGAAATAAAAAATAATAAATTTAATGCCAAAAACAACGCGAGGCGATTACTCATAAAGCTTTTTATCTTTTATCTTTTTGTCAATTAGGTCAGACGCTTTTCCAATCTGTTTAGCTTTTTTCCATTGCTCCAAGGCTAATTCTTTCTCTCCTAACTGATACAATACATCCCCATAGTGTTCCAAAATATCGGCATCTTTTTTCAAAGAAACAGCTTCTTCTAAATATTTACGGGCCTCCTTGTATTCTTTTAATTTATATAACACCCAAGCGTGGGTATCTAAATAAGTAGCTTCTTTTGGGTTTTGCTTTACTAGCTTTTCCGACATGGATTTTGCCTTATCTAGGTTTTGCCCTCGCAAGGATAAATAATAGCTATAGTTATTGAGCACATGGGGGTTATTAGGGTCGGCGGCCAGTACGCTTTCATAAGCGGCATCCGACTTTGGATAATCCTTCAGGGATTGATAAGAATCACCTAACTGAATGTTAAACTGGTTTTGTAGCTCAGCATTATCAATGGTTAGTTTTTTACCATACTCTAAAGATTTAATGGCCCGGGCCGGTTCTTTTTTAAGCATGTAGGCAGTGCCATTGTAGAACCACAGCATGGCCTGGTTCGGGAAAAGTTCAAGCGCTTTTTCGGTATGTACCACCAGCGAATCAGTCTGCGCTAATTCTGCTTCAAGGAAGATTACCTGCTGCCAAATTTTAAAATGGGAATTATCCAGCTTTAATGCCTTTAGATAATTTGTTCTGGCGTCAGTCTTTTTTTGAGCCAGCGCCTGTACATCACCGGCTACGGCATACGCTTTGGCTTCAGTAGGGTGCGTCTTTATAGTTAAATCGGCAAGTTCAAGGGCAGTGTCTTGTAAATCCGGATCGGCTTTAGCCGGAGGTACCGGCATTTGCCGGATATAATCTATTAATATTTTTACTTTGGTATCAATTTCCAAACCTGGATTACCAAAGGCTAATTTTAGTTCTTTTTCAGATTCGGCTAGATTTCCTTTTTGCCGGTAAAGTTCGGCTAACATCAAATGGGCCTGTGCATTATTTTTTTCTGCTTTTAAGGCTTTATTTACTAGAACTATAGCTTCATCAGTTTTTTTGTTATTAGCCAGCATCTCTGCCTGAGCTAACGTAAATCTTATTTCATTCGGGTCGCTGGAAATTAGTTGTTCCCCCTCTTTCAGAGCTTTTTCCAGGTTATTTTGACGAAGGTATATTTGCTGCTTTTTATAAGCTATTTCCTCTATGAAACCATATTGCTTTTCAATACGGTCGTACGTTTTTAGTGCGTCTTCATATTTATTTTGTGCCAAATACAAATCCGCTAACTGAAACAGGTATTGGTCTGTATTAGGCAATTCCTTGGTAAGCTTTGTTAATACCTTGATTGCATCATCGTAGCGATTTTGTCCACCAAAAAGCTGGGCTAATAATAAATAATAATAAGGGTTGGAGCTATCTATGTTTACTGCAGCCTGAGCAAAAGGAAGTGCTTCATTGGCCCGCCCCATCTGCATAATGGTTTGAGCAATCTTATAATTAAGAGCTGCATTAGAAGAATTGATGGCGTAGGCTCTCTGGAAACGCTCCAAGGCTTTAGGAAAGTCTTCGAGCATCATGTACTTCATTCCTTCAATAAAAAAAGATTCACTTGCCTCTTTTTCCCGGTTATCCAGCTTTTTATCTTTTTGGGCAAAGGATAAAGGCTGTTCGGCAGGTGTTTCGGCCTTATTTTTTTTTTGCTTTTTTTGTCCATAGCCTGGCCCGGCTAAAAGTAAAGCCAGGCCCAGACAAGGAACGAAAAAGTATTTAGATAAAATCATTAAAAAGTTTATTGCTTCAGCACGTTGTAATCGCCTACACTTAAATCGGCAGGAGTACCTTGAAAAACAGCAAAACTACCCAACATGGAATTAGTTATGTTAGCAGATTTAACTACGGTATTTTCCTGCACAATAGAATTACTTACTACTGAATTGTGAACCTGCGTGTTATTTCCAATTGAAACGTGCGGACCTACTACGGCATTGTTCAGAACTACATTTTCTCCAATAAATGATGGAGGAATAATAACAGAATTAGTAATTTTTGCGGAAGAGGCTACTAAACCTTGTTCATCTTTTAGGTATTCTAAATAACGTTGGTTTGTATAAACAGTAGCATCTTTATTTCCGCAATCTAACCATTCCGAAATTTTTCCTGGAATAAAAGTGGTACCCTTAGTCTTCATATTTTCCAGGGCATTGGTAAGCTGAAACTCTCCTTTATCTTTGATATCGTTGTCTAATAAATACTGAAGTTCGTCGCGTAAATAGGCACCATCTTTAAAGTAATAAATACCAATAATAGCCAAGTCAGAAACAAATGTTTCTGGTTTTTCCACGAAATCAGTAATAACATTCTGATCGTTTAGTTTTACTACGCCAAAAGGACGAGGATCTTCAACTTGCTGTACCCAAATGGTGCCATCAGCAGACGTATCCAGCGTAAAATCAGCCTTAAACAAAGTATCAGCAAATGCAACTACCAATTTACCTTCTAAAGACTCTTTAGCGCATAAAATAGCATGAGCTGTACCTAATGGCTGGTCCTGATAATAAATTGTTCCTTTTCCACCTACTGATTCAGCAATTTGTATCAAACTTTTTTCTACAGCTTCCCCGAAGTTGCCAATAATAAAAGCAACCTCCTCAATAGGCTCCTGACAAACTTTTGCAATATCTTCTACAAGCCGCTGTACAATTGGTTTTCCCGCAATAGGTACCAGTGGTTTTGGAACAGTTAAAGTATGTGGACGCATGCGTTTGCCCATGCCAGCCATTGGAACAATAATTCTCATAGTTTTATTTTTTATTTGATTTAAGTCTGAGGTATTTATAAATAATTAATATAAAACCTTTTAAGTATTGTTAGAAATATACTGTTTTTTAATATAATTGATCTAAAACAATTTAAAAAAGTGATCTATCTTATTTTACACCGGTACTGCCATAGCCTCCAGCTCCCCGTTCCGTGGCCGATAAGGCATTTGCCTCCTGCCATTCAATGGTTTCGTGTTTGGCAACAACCATTTGGGCAATCCGTTCACCATCTTCTACGGTAAATTCCTGGTCAGAGAGGTTAACTAATAATACTTTTATTTCGCCACGGTAATCGGCATCAATAGTTCCTGGGCTATTCACAATAGATATTCCATGTTTATAAGCTAATCCGCTCCGGGGCCTGATTTGAGCTTCAAAGCCATCCGGCAATTCTATAAATAAGCCAGTTGGTACGAGTACCCGTTGTAAGGGCTTTAAGAGGATACTGGCTTCTAAATTAGCCCGTAGATCCATCCCCGCCGAACTGGAAGTTTGATAAGACGGAAGAGCATGCTTGGATTGGTTAATAATATTTACTTTCATTTCTGGAAAATTCCTTACTGATTCTGGGGTAGATGGGTTACAAAAGCCATCAAATAGCTAAATATAATTTAAAACCTATTATAGAGGCAGGTAAAAATAGGAATTAAAATTTAGTTTTAAACTTTGGTTTTTCAATTATATAAACCACCAGAAGGAAAAATACGCAAAGCCCGAAGTGGAAAAGATGACGGAGTATTGTATCTGTAATGGGAACATACAAAGCCGCTAAAACCAGAAGAATAGCAAACAAAATATAAGCCAGTATAGAAGTAACCGGGTAGGGAATAGGATAATATTTCTGGCCCAAGAGGTAGCAGGTAAATGCCATGCTAAAATAACAGGCTAAGGTGGCCCAGGCGCAGCCCATAAAGCCTAAAACTGGAATGAGCGCCACATTTAAAATAATAGTTATAGCAGCTCCGCCAAAACTGATAATTGTGCCAAAATACGTTTTATCGGTAAGTTTAAACCAGGCAGATAGATTGTAATAAATCCCTAAAAATAAATTGGCTAAAAGAAGGATAGGTACAACTCCCATGCCTTGGTAATATTCAGGATTCCGTAATAGAATCTTAAAGTCTTCCAGGTTAACGCTTACAAATAAGAAAATAAAAGTACATACCAAAACAAACCATTTCATTACCAGGGCAAAGGTGGTAGGAGAATTTTTTTCTTTAGCATGCGAAAAGAAAAACGGTTCGCCGGCGTACCGGAATGCCTGAATGGTAAGTGTCATGAACATAGCTAGCTTATAACAGCCTCCATACACTCCTAAAGCGCCTTTACTACTTAAATTAGGATAGAAATTTTCTGGTAATATTTTTATAAGTAGTATCCGATCCAATAGCTCATTCACCATTCCAGCAAATCCCATAAACATAATAGGGTAGGAGTACTGGAAAAGTGATTTCATAAAACTAATATCCAGCTTAAACCGGAAATCTATAAGCTCCCGCCACAAGAGGGGCAATAAAAGAAAGTTAGCAATAAGGTTTATTAAAAAAATGTAGCCCAACCGCCATTCGGGGAAGTAGATTTTCTCTACTATTGGTTTTAATTCAGGTAAGAAGTTGCCTTGGTAAATATTGTGGCAAAAATAATAAAAGAAGACGTTGGCAAAAACAGTAAGTAAAATATTCGCCATTTTTAGACTGGCAAATTTTTTCGCTTTGTTTTGTAGCCGGAGCCGGGCAAAGGGGATAGCCGTAATGGCATCAATGGCAAGTATCAAAGCCAACCACTTTATAAATAATTGTTGTTCCGGAAAACCGATTAAACGGGATATGGGGTCAATTAAAATAAATATGGAGGCGGTGAAAGCAACACTGGTAACTATAATAAAAGTTAGAACGCGGTTATATAATTGTTGCTGATCTGCTCCGGCCTTATTAGCAAACCGAAAAAAGGCGGTTTCCAGGCCAAATGTATATAGGATGTTAAAAAATCCAACATAAGCGTAAAGGCCGTTTATAACACCATAGTCCTCAGGCGCAAAGATGCCCAAGTACAATGGGAATAACATAAAATTGAGCAGGCGCCCAATTATGCTGCTGATGCCATAGGCAGCCGTTTGCCCTACCAATTTTTTAGCAACACTCATCCGTCCAGGTTTTTCTTGGCTGAAGCAAAATTTTGAAGTGAGCAGGATTAGTTATTGACCCCTGAAATTAGCTTTGCGTTTTTCTAAAAACGCATGCGTTCCTTCCACAAAATCTTCTGACCCACAACAGCGGCTAAATGCATTAGCTTCTGTTTGGTACCCATGTTCTTCTTTATCGTACCAGGCATTCACACAATCTACAATCAGACCAACAGCCAAAGGAGCTTTTGAAACAATTTTGCTCATAATTTCTCTGGATTTTGGCATTAAATCAGCAAATGTAGTTACATGGTTAACTAATCTTAAACGCAAAGCTTCCTGGGCTGTAATCATGTCTCCGGTCATCATTAATTCCATAGCTTTGCCTTTTCCTACTAATTGCGTTAAACGCTGCGTTCCGCCAAAACCAGGAATTAAGCCTAGCTTTACCTCCGGCTGACCAAATTGCGCATTTTCACTGGCAATACGGATATGGCAGGCCATGGCTAATTCGCATCCTCCGCCTAAAGCAAAGCCATTTATCGCAGCTATTACTGGCTTAGGTGATTCTTCTATCATGCTAAAAATATCCTGTCCTCTTTCAGAGAAACGGCGGCCTATCATTTCGTTTAAGCCCGATATTTCCGCAATGTCTGCGCCCGCTACAAACGCTTTATCACCTTCTCCGGTAAATATAATGCCCCGCACCTCATCATTATCAAATGCTTCCTGCATTGCCGAGCCGATTTCGTCAATGGTTTCCGTATCCAGAGCATTTAATTTTGAAATGCGACTTACTGTTATTGTTAAAATGCCTCCTTCTAGGCTGGTTTTCAGGTTGTTAAATGACATCATTTCAGCGTTAGCTGGTAACAATAATTATGAGTGACAAATATAAACAAAAGGGTTCATTAATCTGCAAAAATGCGCTAGCAGCTTAAAATAAGATATTCCAAATTATCCGGAAAAGAAATTTTTACGGTCTGAAATAACTAAAAACTTTATTAAGTATTGTAATCAACGAATAACGCTGGTAACCAGAGCAAGTATGCGTACTACTCTTTATCCTTACAGTTATATTTAACTATTCTAATATATAAACGTATCGATGCTTTAGCTATGAAAAAATTTATTTAACCATAATTTTAATGAATAATACTTCTTAGCGACTAAAGTAAAATTATTTGTTCTTAGTTGGGCTTTAAACATAATTTAAACCATGAGCTTTTTTTCAGAATTTAAACAATTTGCCGTAAAAGGCAATGTTATTGATTTAGCAGTTGCTGTTGTTATTGGTGCTGCTTTTGGGTCTATTGTTACATCCTTAGTAAACGATTTAATTATGCCTCCTATTGGAATGATAACTGGTGGCGTTGATTTTACAGAGCTTAAGATTCAATTATCGAATCCTGTCATGGAGGGAGAAAAGGTTATCAAAGAAGGCGCCTCAATTAATTATGGAAACTTTATTCAAACTATAGTTAATTTTTTAATTATTGCACTAGCCATTTTTGCTATGGTAAAATCCATTAATTCTTTAAAACGCAAAGAAGAGGCTGCCCCTGCAACACCAACCCTTTCTAAAGAGGAAATTTTACTTACTGAAATAAGAGATTTACTTCGGAATAGGAATTTGTAAATTTAATAAATGAAAAAGGCAGCTAACAAGCTGCCTTTTTCATTTATTAAAATCAATTTTATTAAAGTGTACGCTTAACTTCTTTCTCTTCGTATCCTTCAATTATGTCTCCTATTTGCAAATCGTTAAAGTTTTTAATGCTGATACCGCATTCGTAGCCTTGTCTTACTTCTGAAACATCATCTTTGAAACGTTTCAAGGCTAATATATCGCCAGAGTGTACCACAATACCTTCCCGGACAATCCGCACTCTCGTGTTTCTGGTAATGGTACCATCGGTAACCATACAACCTGCAATTGTACCCACTTTCGTAATCTTAAATACATCCCGAACCTCCACGTTAGAAGTAATTACTTCTTGTACAGTTGGAGCCAACATACCTTCCATTGCGTCTTTTACTTCGTTTATGGCGTTGTAAATGATTGAGTAAAGACGAATATCAATTTGTTCCTGCTCGGCCAGTTTACGGGCGTTGCCTGATGGACGAACCTGGAATCCAATAATGATGGCATCGGAAGCCGAAGCTAACAATACGTCTGATTCCGAAATGGCGCCTACCCCTTTAGAAAGGATATTTACCTGTACTTCGCTAGTCGATAATTTCAGTAAAGAGTCAGATAGTGCCTCAACTGAACCATCCACGTCACCTTTTACAATAACGTTAAGTTCTTTAAATGAACCAATGGCTAAACGACGACCAATTTCATCTAAAGTAATGTGTTTCTTGGTACGCATGCTCTGTTCCCGTTGTAACTGCGAACGGCTGGATGCAATTTCGCGGGCTTCACGTTCCGTTTCGTAAATCTGGAACTTGTCACCGGCTTGTGGCGCACCATCTAAACCTAATACCTGTACTGGGGTAGAAGGTCCTGCTTCTTTCATCCGTTTACCACGATGGTCAGTCATAGCCTTAACACGGCCATAATGAGAACCTGCTAACATAATATCACCAACCCGTAATGTACCAGTTTGTACCATAATGGTAGCTACATAACCACGTCCTTTATCCAAGGAAGCTTCAATTACACTACCAACAGCGCGACGGTTCGGATTAGCTTTAAGTTCTAATAATTCAGATTCCAGTAATACTTTTTCTAATAAATCTGGAATACCTTGTCCGGTTTTAGCTGAAATTTCCTGGCACTGGTATTTACCGCCCCATTCTTCTACTAATATGTTAATAGCTGCTAATTGTTCCCTTATTCTATCTGGGTTAGCAGACGGTTTATCTACTTTATTAATCGCAATTACAATAGGTACACCGGCTGCCTGCGCGTGATTTAAAGCCTCTTTAGTTTGTGGCATCACATCATCATCGGCGGCTACTACAATAATTACAATATCTGTAATTTTAGCACCCCGCGCACGCATGGCGGTAAAGGCTTCGTGACCTGGTGTATCCAGGAATGTAACTCGTTTTCCTGTGTCAGTTAATACATCGTAGGCTCCAATGTGCTGTGTAATACCTCCTGCTTCACCTGCCGTAACTTTAGAATTCCGGATATAATCAAGCAAAGATGTTTTACCATGATCCACGTGACCCATTATGGTAACAATAGGAGCACGTTCTGCTAAATCCTCTTCATTATCCTCATCTTCTGTTTCAATTTCTTCGTCTTCAGCAGATAAGAATTCTACGTCATAGCCAAATTCATCGGCTATAATAGTGATCGCTTCTGCATCTAAACGTTGGTTGATAGAGACGAACATGCCTAAACCTAAACAAACTTTGATAACCTCGTTAACAGAAACATCCATTAAAGAAGCTAAATCATTAGCCGAGATAAATTCTGTAAGCTTAAGTGTTTTAGATTCTGACTGTTCCTGCATCCGGCGCTGATCTTCCGCATCTGCAATAGCAGAACGTTTTTCACGACGGTATTTAGCCCGGTTTCCTTGATTACCTTTGTTTCCACTCAGACGAGCCAAAGTGGCTTTAATCTGATCCTGAATCTGCTTATCGCTAACTTCTGGTTTAGGTCCTCCCGGAGCTGTATTAGGTCGGTTTCCACCGCCCTGATTTCGGTTATTGTTAAATCTGTTTCCACCGCCTTGTCCTGGGCCTTGCTGAGAGAAATCCTTACGGTCACCTCTTACAACTACCGGACGATCATTGGTATCAGGAGCAGTAGTATTGTTTTGAACAATTATACGTTTCCGTTTCTTTTTATTTTTATCTCCAGCGGCATTGTTAGCCCCTTGATTCTGATTTTGGTTCTGATTAGGATTTTGGCTTTGGTTCTGAGTTGGACGACCTTTTCCATCGCCCTCTCCACCTTTAAATCCTTTTTTACCCTGGGGCTTAGGAGCATCTTTACTAGGTAATTCTATTTTACCTAATACAGTTAAACCTTTTAATGTATTAGCCCGAGCCACAATTGTTTCAACTGCTTCATCTTCTTCAGCAGCAGGCTCCTCTGTTGAGACAGGTGTTGCCGGGTTCTCCTGTGCTACTGGTTCCTGAGTTTCCTGAACTGGTGCCGGAGTCGGTGCTATTGGTGTCGGAGCAGGAGCCTGTGCTGTTACTGGCGCCGGAATTGCCTCTGGTTCAGGAGCTGGAGCTGGAGTTGGTTCTGGTGCAGTGGCTACAGGCGCTTCAACCGGTTTTGGAGCTGGTTGAACTGGAGCTTCCGGTTCAACTGGTTTAGTCTCTGCAACTTCTTCTGGTTTTGACGCAGCCACAACCTCAGGAGTTGGAGTTGGAGCTGGAGCTGGAACTGGTTTTTCAGCTGGAGAAACTGGTTTCTCCGGTTCCGGTGCTGCCGCAACAGGTGTTTCTACTGGTTTTTCTTGTACCGGAGTAGGTGTAGGAGCTGCTGCCGGAGCTGGCGTTGGCTCGGCTGGTTTTGTAACTGGATTGCCTTTAGCATCCAATTGTATTTTACCTAAAACTTTAATGCCTTGAAGTTTGATTCCTGTAGAAATCGGATCTTCTTCTTTAGATTCTGGTTGATTAACTACAGGTGTTTCCTGTTTCTGAACCGGAACAGCTGGTTCAGTTTTAAGTACTTCTGGTTCACGCGCTTTTGGCGCCTCAGGTTCTGGGGCAGGTTTTTTATTTCCAATACTTAATGCATCGGCCAGGTTTTTGTCCTGCAACGACGATTCAAATGCTTTCATCAGCATATCGAACTGCTCCGATGTAATTTTAGAAGTAGGTTTATTTTCGATATCAAAACCTTTGCCCGCTAAGTAATCCACAACCGTGGACGTACTAATGTTCAAGGTTGTTGCTACCTGTTTAAGCCTCATCGTTTTTTCTTCTGCCATGCTCAATATGCTGTTGTTTTTTATTATTATAAGAGGTAATTCTCTTTTAAAGTTTAAATTATTTAATTACCTCGTAAAATTATATGATAAATTTAAAAGTGCTGCAATTTTTTAACAGCTGCAGCACCAAATACATTCCAAATTAACTATTATCTGCTTCAAATTCCTGACGAATTATAGAAAGAAGTTCATCAACGGTTTCTTCTTCTAATTCTGTCCGACGAACTAAATCTTCACGCGTTACAGCTAATACACTTTTGGCAGTGTCTAAACCAATTCGTTTTAATTCTTCAATTACCCAATTTTCGATCTCGTCAGAGAATTCGTCCAGTGAAATATCTTCTTCGTATTCTTCTTGTTCTCTGAATACATCTATTTCTAAACCAACTAAACGGCTAGCTAATTTTATATTCTGACCACCTTTACCTATAGCTAAAGAAACCTGGTCAGGCTTTAAGAATACCGAAACGCGTCCTTCTTCTTCATTAATTTTCATGCTGGTAATCTTAGCTGGGCTAAGCGCACGCTGAATATAAAGTTCCAGGTTATCGGTATAGTTAATAACGTCTATGTTTTCATTTTCCAGTTCACGTACAATGCTATGAATTCTGGATCCTTTCATGCCCACACAAGCACCAACCGGATCAATTCTGTCATCATACGATTCTACGGCTACTTTAGCCCGCTCACCCGGTTCCCGGACAATATTTTTGATGATAATCAAACCATCATAAATTTCCGGAACCTCGTTTTCAAATAACCGTTCTAAAAATACCGGAGATGTACGTGATAAAATAATTTTTGGTGCTCCATTAACGATATCCACCCGATGTACTACTGCCCGTACTACATCTCCTTTGCGGTAACGGTCTTTAGGGATCTGCTCTGACTTCGGAATTATTAATTCGTTATCCTCTGGGTCAATTAGCATTACTTCCCGGTTCCATACCTGGTATACTTCACCCGAAATAATTTCACCTACCAGATCTTTATATTTCTGGTACATTAAATCCTTTTCCAGGTCTTTTACTCTTTGTATTAAGGTTTGACGAGCTGTTAAAACGGCTCTTCTACCAAAATCCTCTAATTTGATTTCTTCCGAAACTTCTTCTCCTACTTCAAAATCAGGTTCAATTTTGCGGGCTTCAGCTAACGGAATTTTATCATGATCCCAGATATCTTCAGAATTATCGTCTACAATTTCACGGTTACGCCAGATTTCCAGGTCACCTTTCTCCACATTCAGAATAATATCGAAATTTTCATCGGTACCCCATTTTTTACGAATCATGGTCCGGAAAACGTCTTCCAAAATACGCATCATAGTGGGGCGATCAATGTTCTTGAATTTGGCAAATTCCGCAAACGATTCGATCAGAACTGAACTATCCATTTTGTTTTATTTAAATGATATTACAATATGCGATTTATCTATTTCTTCAAAAGCAAGTTGTGCCGGTGTAATGGTTATTTTCTTGCCTTTTTCTTTGGTTTCTTCTAACAGGGTTAAACCGGCAGAAGTAACCTCTTCTAATTTTCCTGTTTTCTCAGAACCATCTTTTAAGGTTACTTTTAACCGGCGGCCAACGTGACGCTTATATTGCCGGGGGTATAACAACGGCTGATCGGCACCCGGAGAGGTTACTTCCAAAGTATATGGAATTTCTTCGCCATAGGCTTCTGCAATGCGCTTGCTTAACCGACGACTAACAATAGCACATTGGTCAATACTAACGCCATTATCGCCATCTAAAATTATTGTAACTTTTTGCTTTACGGCTGAGTCTGATACGTGAACACCTACTATAAACAGATCATTTTCAGGTATTGTTCCTGTAAGCAACTGCCGGATGTTTTCTTCCTTAAAAACCATGTTTTGGAAAAATAAGAAAATAAAATAGGGGACTGCTGTCCCCTCTTCTACATTGTTTACTTTTGCAAAAATACAATATTTTTCCTTAAGATACAACCTGACGTTTTTTTTTGATTAAAAAAGAAATTATTTACCTAGATAAATTAAATAAAATTCACACTTTTCATGTTAGTTGGTTCTAATCAGAATTTGTAAGTTTGCCCAATAGCTTCTTGTAAGGTGCGTAAAAAGTTTTCTTTAGGGATTTATAGCTTAGTAATGGTGTGGCTAATAATAGCCATTCTTTTTATGCACGTGCCGCCAACTACTTTCTGGCCGGCAGCATTTATTGTACTTACCCTGCCCGTTGCTCTTGCATTTAATCTGTTATTTTTGAGTGTCTGGCTTTTGCGCCTGTCACCAAAAGTGGTTTTGCCCATTTTAGTGACTTTTCTAGCTTGGGGATACTATGAACGGGGTGTGGCATTTAATTCAGATGCTGCTGAGGAGGCCATCAATGCCCGTGATCAAAATGGAGTTCAGGTATTAAGTTATAATGTTCGTATTTTTAACACCTATGCTCATCTGCAGGATAATGATCTGAGTTCTTCTAAAAATATGATAAGATGGATAGCTCAGAACCCGGCCGATATATTTTGTTTGCAGGAGTTTTATAATGATAAAAAATCGCCAGTTTATAACTCGGTTAGCAAAATAGGGCGGCAGCAGAATAAATATACTTTTCTTTCTACGAGTTTAGTAAACGCAATAGGGGCTGAATTTGGGCTGGCTATTTTTTCAAAATACCCTATAGTAAATAGAGGGGTTATTAGCTTTGGCAAGCTAACACAAAATCATGCGATGTTTGCCGATGTGATTTTAGATACAGATACTGTTCGAGTATATAATTTTCACTTTCAATCAATGAGCATTGAAGAAAAAGAAATAGTACAATCGTATAAAAACCAGGATAATTTTAAAAAACAAGGAAGAAACCTGATGCTTCGGTTTAAAAAAGGGTTTGTAAAGCGCAGCGATCAGGTAAATATATTAATGGACCATGTAGAGCAGTGTCCTTATCCCGTAATTTTATGTGGCGATTTAAATGACCTGCCTTATAGCTACACCTATCAGCAATTGAACAAACAGTATTTGAATGCTTTTACCGAAAGAGGTTGGGGAATAGGTGCGACCTATAATGGCAAACTACCTTTTGTGCGTATAGATAACCAATTTTGTAGTAAAAAATTTGAGGTTTTAAACTTTAATTTAATTGACTCCATAGCCTATTCCGATCATTTTCCCATAATGGCCACTTACCGGCTAGTGAAACCTTAAAAGCCTGCTTACCATAAATTTTTAGTATGCACGGTTATAGTAATTAATATGCCCCTTATAACTTTCCGGCTACTCTTTTAGTTTTTACTTATTTTACATCTTAGTTAAAAACAGCTACTTTTGCCGCATGCAACAACAGCAATTATCTTTATATAATACCCTTAGTCGTAAAAAAGAGGTTTTTGAACCCTTGCAGCCGCCTTTTGTGGGTATGTACGTTTGTGGACCTACTGTTTATAGTAATGTGCATTTAGGTAACGTGCGGACCTTTCTGACTTTTGATATTTTATACCGATACCTTCAACACCTGGGATACAAAGTTAGGTATGTGCGAAATATAACAGATGTAGGGCATTTGGAGAATGATAGTGATGAAGGAGAAGATAAGATTGCCGTAAAAGCCCGGCTGGAGCAGTTAGAACCGATGGAAATTGTGCAAAGGTATACCAATGATTTTCATGAGGTGCTTAGCCAGTTTAATTTATTGCCGCCCAGCATTGAGCCTTCTGCCACAGGCCACATTATTGAACAAATTAAAAGTATAGAGACACTGATCGAAAAAGGTTTAGCTTATGAATCAGGCGGATCTGTTTATTTTGATGTGTTGAAATATAATGAGAGCCACGATTACGGCAAATTATCGGGCCGAATCATTGAGGATTTGCAGAACGAAACACGGGAGTTGGATGGTCAGGCTGAGAAACGCAACCCTTTGGATTTCGCAGTTTGGAAAAATGCTTCTCCCGAGCATATTATGCGCTGGCCATCGCCATGGGGAATTGGGTTTCCTGGCTGGCACATTGAGTGTACCTCTATGAGTACCAAATATCTGGGAACACAGTTTGATATTCATGGCGGCGGCATGGATTTAAAGTTTCCGCATCATGAATGCGAAATAGCCCAGGCAGTAGGAGTAAACGGGGAAGAACCGGTTCGGTACTGGATGCATGCCAATATGCTAACTGTAAACGGGGAAAAAATGTCTAAATCAAAAGGAAATTCTTTCTTGCCCGGACAATTATTTACTGGTGATCATCCGTTATTACAGCAGGCTTATAGCCCCATGACAGTCCGGTTCTTTATGCTACAGGCGCATTACCGCAGTACATTAGATTTTTCGAATGAAGCTTTAATTGCTGCCCGTAAAGGATATATTAAATTAATAAATGGCTTACACGTATTAGATAAACTAGCGTATCCGGCCGAAGCGGCTGTTGTACCGGAGCAAGATGCCGAATTAAGAAAATTAACGACTGATTGCTTTGCCGGTTTGAATGATGATTTAAATACAGCCCGTACCATTGCATCATTATTTAACCTCCTGAAAAAGGTGAATAGTCTTTATACTGGTGCCCTCAGTTTAGCCAATATCAGCTTGGACACTTTTAATTTCGTAAGAGATACTTACCAGGCTTTGGTATTAGATATTTTAGGATTGAAAGAAGAGAAAACTACCAATCAGGAAGAGTATGTAAATGCGTTATTAATTTTTTATAAAGAAGCTAAAGAAGCTAAAAATTATGCCCGGGTAGATGAAATAAGAACTACTTTTAAAAAACAAGGCATTGTAATCAAAGATATGAAAACCGGAATTGACTGGGCTTATGAAGAATAGTTGGACTAGTATTTGGGCTACCTGGTTGGTAGTTGGGTTATTGTATGGCTGTGATTTTAAGAAAAAAGAAACAACGGTCACAGAACCAGATACCCAGGTTGCCACCAAAGAAGTTTCTACAGCACCAACCTTCAATGCTGATTCTGCTTACCAATATATTGCAAAGCAGGTAAGTTTTGGACCAAGAGTGCCTAATTCCACCGCTCATCGGGCATGTGGCGATTACCTGATTCAAAAATTAAAAGAATTAGGTGCCGATGTAAAAGTGCAGGAATTTGAGGCTACTTCTTTTGATGGGAAAAGATTAAAGTTGCGAAATATAATTGGATCGTATAATCCCAAAGTCGCTAATCGTATTGCGTTAGCCTCGCATTGGGACACCCGCCCCTGGGCAGATAAAGATGATACCAACCCGACAACACCACCCGATGGTGCCAATGATGGTGCCAGTGGCGTAGGTGTATTATTAGAGATTGGTCGTTTGTTGCACACCGCCCAGGCTAACCCAAATGTAGGTGTGGATATTTTTTTCTTTGATGGTGAAGATTATGGTGATCCGGATGGGGGAGGAGAAAATACCTGGTGTTTAGGGTCGCAGCATTGGGCTCAAAATAAACATCAGGCAAACTATGGCGCCAACTTTGGTATTTTACTGGATATGGTTGGCGCAAAAAATGCCAAGTTTGCCCAGGAAGTCTATTCTAAACAGTTTGCTCCCCAAACGTTGAATAGCGTTTGGAAAATAGCTAACCAATTAGGCTATTCTGATTATTTTATTTATACTGAAAATGGCCCGATAACAGATGACCATGTGTTCATGATGCAGGGAGGTGTGCCAACAATAGATATTTTGGATTATGATCCTACCAGTCCGGATGGCACCTTTGGTAAATACCACCACCGTCACTCTGATAATATGTCGGTTATTGATCGGAGAACTTTAAAAGCGGTTGGGCAAACCGTTATACAAGTTATTTATAGCCAATTAGCTGTTTAATTTATTAGGGGAGAGGTGTATTCCAGAGTTGTACCAGTAGAATCAACAGAAAGGAACACTTCTCTTCCACAAATTAAAGCAAGGTTTTCTGGCTCATGGCCGGTAGGAAAGCCAAAGGCAATTGGATAGTTGTATTTGCCTGCATGTTCCGCAATAATTTCATAAGCACTTTTGCCAAAAGGAATGGTGTTATCCTTCATGTCGCTCATATAGCCCACAACTAAACCGGCTAAATCTTTTAATTTGCCAGCTCGGTCCAGTTGTACCATCATGCGGTCTATGTGGTAAAGGTATTCGTCTAGGTCTTCCAAAAATAACACCTTCCCCGCTGTGTCGATTTCGGATGAAGTTCCTAAACAAGTTATCAAAATACTTAAGTTACCTCCTACTAAAGTGCCTTTAGCTTTGCCAAGACGGTTAAGTTTATGAGCTAAACAGGTATAGGGGTCATAGTGGCCAAATAAGATCTTTCGTAAGCTTTGAATTGCCGGTTCTGCGCCTGGTTTAGCAAATAAAGCGGGCATGGTAGCATGAATGCTTTCAATACTAAAATTATGAACTTGGCAAAGTAGAGCCGTAATATCACTAAACCCAATGAGCCACTTCGGGTTTAGTTTAAAAGTAAAGAAATCAATTCTATCTAAGATACGGGTGGTGCCGTAGCCACCCCGGGCACTGATAATAGCTTTTACTTCGGGGTTATCTAGCAAATTTTGAAAATCGGCTAATCGTTCCTCGTCTGTTCCGGCAAACTGATGAAATTCAAGCGAGAGGGAGGCACCTAAAACAACTTTTAATCCCCATTCCTTAAAAATAGAAATAGCTGGTTCCAGTTCGGATATAGATACTTTTCTGGCCAGCGCACAAATTGCTATTGTATCACCAGGTTTTAAAGGTGCAATCATGCTGCAAAATAGAAAGGTATTTACCAGTAATAAAACAACTTATAGCTAAAAATAATTAGGCTAAAAGTTATTTTGCCACTGGTAATTCATAGAAAGATTCAATAAGTTGAGTAAGCTTGGGGGTTTCAATCAAAAATCCGTCATGTCCGTAAAAAGAATCAATTTCTACATAAACCGCATTTTTAATATTGGCTGCCAAGAACTTTTGTTCTGAAACCGGAAACAAAACATCCGAATTAATACCAATAACTAAAGTTTTCGCTTTTATTTGGGCTAATGCGGCCTCTACACTGCCACGGTTACGCCCCACATTATGGGAGTCCATGGTTTTACTCAGTGAGAAATAGGCATAAGCATCAAAACGATTAACCAGTTTTTCTCCCTGATATTTTTGGTAAGAGCTAGCTTTGTAATTGTCGGTTTTATTTAAGTCTTCTTCGCGTTGGGTTTTGGTATACGTATCGTAGTTTCGATAGCTTAATAATGCCATGGCCCGGGCTGCTTTCAGTCCATTTCTGCCGCCGTCTGGGGTATTCTGGTAAAAAGTAGGATCGGCCTGAATGGCCATGCGTTGAGCTTCATTAAAACCAATGCCCCACGGAGAATGATAAGCATTAGTGGCGACAATAATTAAGTTCTGAATAATGGTTGGTTTCTGAATAGCCCACTCCATTGCCTGTTGCCCCCCTAAAGAGCCTCCTATTACCGTGTGAATTTGATTTATTTCCAGGTGCTGGCGAAGTAATTCGTGCGCCTGCACCATGTCGCGAATGGTGATAGCCGGAAAATTTTGGTAATACGGCTGGCCAGTTTCCGGATTCATGGACAAAGGACCAGTAGTACCGTAACAAGAGCCTAGAATATTAGCACAAACTATAAAATATTCTTCTGCATTATATAAACTATTATCCCCAAATAAGCCTTTCCACCAATCCAGTACATCAGAATTTGCGGTTAGGGCATGACACACCCACACCACGTTATTTTTTTCAGGATTTAATTTCCCGTAAGTATGATACGTAATCTGGAGCTCGGGTAAACTTTGCCCACACTCCAGGTTAAATGGGTACGGGTACGTTAAAACTTCCTGACTCATGCTATTCAATAATTTCTGCAAAGATAAAACATAATTTCAACAGCGAGGTTCATTTTCTCACTGTTGAAACTACAAAGCTGTAATAATTTAAGGTAATTTGCCTTAGCTAATAATTTATAATTAAGCCAAAACAGATTCTTCGGTTGCAACCTTTATGTTTTCAAAGGCTTGTTCAAGGTCTGCTTTGATATCGCTAATATGCTCCAAACCAACTGAAATGCGCAAAAGCGTAGGTAAAACACCTGCTTTCTGTTGTTCCTGCTCATTTAATTGTTGGTGAGTAGTAGCTGAAGGTTGTATAATTAACGTTTTAGCATCACCTACATTAGCTAAATGGCTTACCAATTTTAAGCTATCAATAAATTTGGAAGCATTCTCTTTACTGCCTTTTAAAACAAAGGAAAGCACCGCGCCAAAGCCTCTTTTTAAATATTTTTTAGCTAAAGTATTATACGGATTGCTGGCTAAACCTGGATAATTTACGCTTTCTACCAGCGGATGCTGCTCTAGCCACTCCGCCAGGGCCTGTGCATTCTGTACATGCCGCTCAACCCGTAAAGACAATGTTTCTAAGCCTTGCAGCAATAAAAATGAGTTAAAAGGACTAATAGCCGGTCCAAAATCCCGTAGGCCTTCTACCCGGGCCCGGATGATAAACTGGATATTGCCAAATGGACCATTGGGGCCGAATACATCACCAAATACTAAGCCATGGTACCCTTCAGCTGGCTGCGAAAACTGCGGGTATTTAGGCTTGTTAAAATCGTAGGTGCCACCATCTACAATTACACCACCAATGCTGGTGCCATGTCCGCCAATCCATTTAGTAGCAGATTCTACTACAATATGGGCGCCGTGCTCCAATGGACGGAATAAATAACCGCCGGCACCAAAAGTATTATCTACAATTAGGGGTAAATCATGTTTTTGGGCAATAGCAGCAATGGCTTCAAAATCCGGAATATTAAATCCAGGATTACCGATTGTTTCTAAATAAAGGGCCTTAGTATTATCATCAATTAAGCCTTCAAAGCTTTCTGGGTTGTCGCCCTCGGCAAAGCGAGCCTCAATACCAATGCGTTTAAAAGCAACTTTAAACTGATTGTAAGTGCCTCCATATAAATAGGTGGTTGTTACAAAATTGTCGCCAGGCTGAAGAATATTGTTAAGAGCAATAAACTGCGCAGCTTGCCCCGATGCTACCGCTAATGCTGCAACCCCGCCTTCTAATGCCGCCATCCGTTTTTCAAAAACATCGGTAGTTGGGTTCATGATGCGGGTATAAATATTGCCAAACTCTTTTAGTGCAAATAAATTTGCCCCATGTTCTGCATTATTAAATACATAAGAGGTAGTTTGGTAGATAGGTACGGCTCTGGAACCTGTGGTAGGATCTGCTTCTTGGCCGGCATGTAATTGTAAAGTTTCGAAATGAAGGTTATTAGCTGACATGGTTTTAGAAATTTAAGGTTAAATGAAAAAGTTATACCCGGGCCTGCTCTTTATTAGCTGGCATTAAGTTCGAAGAAACTTTATTTCGTAGAATGCTCTTAGCACATGCTGATACAACAGCAACAACAGCTAATGGGAGAGGTGCTGGAAACGCACAATGAAGCTAAAACGCTAGGATTAGCTACAAAAAGGCTAGGGGCAATAAAGTGGTTTTTCATTATTAATTAATTTATATTTCCCTCAGTTGGGATAGGATTTGGCACCTTTCAGTTTGCTTGCGGTTGCCAGAGGGTCTTAGAGCCTATTCTCTCGCCTCTTCTTTATAAATCAATCCTTAAAAGTAGGAAAGTGTATTATGGCACAAATTAAAATAAAATTTATCTTTTAAACCAAACATTTTTTGTTAATTTATTTAAAATAAAAAGCCCCATCAAAATTTTGATGGGGCTTTTTATTTTAAATAAAGGATTTCAGATTTATTAACCTGCAGTGTAAAGACGATTTACTTCGTCCCAGTTAATAACATTATAAAAGGCTCCTATGTAGTCCGGACGACGGTTCTGATATTTAAGATAATAAGCATGCTCCCAAACATCTAATCCTAATATTGGCGTACCACCGCAGTGGCCTTCAATATCCATTAAAGGGTTATCCTGATTAGCAGTAGAACAAATTTGTACCGCACCACCTTCTACTTTGCATAACCAAGCCCAGCCAGAACCGAAACGGGTAGTAGCAGCTTTGGTAAATTCTTCTTTAAATTTTTCATAAGAACCAAAAGCATTATTTATAGCTTCTGCTACCGGGCCGGTTGGTTCGCCGCCACCATTAGGGGAAAGCAATGTCCAGAATAAAGAGTGATTGTAATGACCACCACCATTATTGCGTACAGGAGCCGGAGCTTTACTAATGTTCTGCAGAATTTCTTCTAAAGATTTACCTTCCAGCTCAGTTCCCTGAATGGCATTGTTCAGGTTGGTTACATATGCCTGATGGTGTTTGGTATGATGGATTTCCATTGTCTGGCGGTCGATGTGTGGTTCCAGCGCATCGTAAGCATAAGGAAGTTGAGGAAGTTCAAAAGCCATAGTTTTATTTTTTTAGGTTAGACACTTGTTTACGTAATATTTCAAAGATAGAAGCTAAATCCTTTTATTCAAAAAGAATTCCGTCATAAGGTTACTGCATTCATGTGCCATTATGCCACTTTCCATTTCCGTTTTAGGGTGCAATAACTGACTGCCAAAGCGCCTGAACCCTCGTTTAGGATCGGTGGTAGCAAACACAATCCGCTTCAGTTGAGCCCAATAACTGGCTCCTGCACACATAACACAAGGTTCTACCGTTACATATAAAGTGCAATCCTGTAAGTATTTATTAGCTAAATGATTAGAGGCAGACGTAATGGCCAGGATTTCAGCATGGGCCGTTACATCGTTAAGTTTCTCGGTTTGGTTATAGGCCCGGGCAATAATTTTGTTATTACAAACTACCACGGCACCAATAGGTATCTCTCCTTCTTCTTTGGCATACAGGGCTTGTTTGTAAGCCTCTTTCATATAATGTTCGTCGCTGAAAACAGATAGCATCATGTTTTATTTAAGAGGGATCACTTATTTTTATAGACTGCATAATTTTATTGGCAGTAACTTTCCATGCTTCTTGTAAATCTATGGGAGCATTAAATGTAAAGACCATTAACTTATCATTTACCATGGTATATTGAATAATGGTATATTTACGAATGGGGGCTAATTTGTTTGTCTTGCGTCCTTCGTCACGTAAACTAGACGTGAATTCAAATACAATGAAGTTGCGCTTATTCAAAGTTTTAATCTCTTCCTGAATAAATTTTACTTCTGAATACCTGCTAGTGATAGAAGCTTTATAAAATTCCTTAAGCACAGCTAAATCTGCTCCCTGAAAAGTACTTGTTCGTTCACTGGCTACAAAATCTATTTGGCCATCAGGACTGGTGTAAGCAGCCAAGGGTTTGCGAGGTGCCGGATATTTCATGGCAATTGCATCATCTGGCATTACTACAAAGTTTTTGGGCAAAGAAACAGTTAAGTTCGGATTAATTTTAATATCCTTTAATTTAGGGATAACAAAGCTTGCTAATACAAAAAGCCCGCATAAGGTTATTGCAAAATATCTCATAATAGTAATTTCTCATTTGGCTAAGGCAATTTTTCTGCCAGAGATGAGTCTAGAAAACAAAAATAGAGAGATTTAAGGTTTCTGTTCAGATAATTTTAGGTACTTGGGCAAAAAGAGAAGGCTTAAATAGTTCGTGAAATACTTACTCCAGTAAATAGACACCCTCTTTATATACCTAATTTCCGGTATTTTCTTACTTTATCTACTTTAAACTTTGTTTTTCATTATAGGTACTACTATCTTTACTCCTCTAATTAAATATTCTTTGAAATAAGGTTTTCCGTTCGTTTTATTCAGGGATATTTATATAGTATTGCAACTTTTTTATTCAAAACTTGTTTTTTTTGAATTTAGTTAAATGTTTACAGTCAATAAATTTAAGGGATGCGTATGAGGAGAATTAGTGCAAAACGGAGGAAAGACCTTTATAGCTTATCCTCTCTCTTGTTTCATTTGCTTGTATTCATTGTTTTGCTTATTTCACTGGGTACTGATTCAAACGACGACAACACTGCCAAAAACAAAGCTGAAAGTGCTAAGCAGGATGGAACGAAACCTAGTGGTACGTTCTTTGTGAGTATAGCCAATTAATAAAAGGTTATTGATTACCTTTCTTTACTTATTGATCATTCCTTTCTTGAAAACCCAAATTCTTTTGTGGTTTTTGTTCTAAGTTCTTCTAATTAAATTCCTTTTAATTATTTAATTATTTTTAACACTTTTGTAGGTATTAGTAACAATCCTATAAAAGTGTTATCTATTTTTTATAAGTTTGGTTCTTTAATTAATCTTTTAATAAAACTCTGAATTTATTTGGCAGATTTCTATGCTACGAACACACACTTGCGGCGAATTAAGAAGTGCACATGTTGGACAAGAAGTAACCTTAACCGGCTGGGTGCATAAAACCCGGGATAAAGGTGGTATGATGTGGGTCGACATTCGTGACCGTTATGGACTTACTCAGTTAAAATTAGAAGAAGGAGTAACCGCTCCGGAAGTGATGGCATCGGCTCGTGAACTAGGTCGTGAATTTGTAATAAAAGCGAGTGGTACTGTAATTGAACGTATCTCTAAAAACGATAAACTGGCAACCGGCGATGTAGAAATACAGGTTACTGTTATTGAAGTCCTTAATCCGGCCAAATTACCTCCATTTCTGATTGAAGACGAAACAGACGGTGGCGATGATTTACGGATGAAGTACCGTTACCTGGATTTAAGGAGAAATGCTGTTCGTAAAAACCTGGAATTGCGCCATCAGATGATGAAGCAATCCCGTGCTTATTTAGACACACTAAATTTTATTGAGGTAGAAACTCCTGTATTAATAAAGTCAACGCCAGAAGGGGCACGTGATTTTGTGGTGCCTTCCCGCATGAATCCGGGTGAGTTTTATGCTCTGCCCCAATCGCCCCAAACATTTAAGCAATTGCTGATGGTTTCTGGTTTCGACAAGTATTTCCAGATTGTAAAGTGTTTCCGGGACGAGGATTTACGTGCTGACCGTCAGCCTGAATTTACGCAGATAGATTGCGAACTTTCATTTGTTACCCAAGAAGATATTCTAAATACTTTTGAAGGTTTGGTGAAACATTTGTTTAGGGAAGTAAAAGGAATAGAAATTGAGAAACTTCCCCGTATGACTTATGCGGATGCCATGAAATATTATGGTAACGATAAGCCGGATACCCGTTTCGAAATGAAATTTGTGGAGCTGAACGACCAGGTAAAAGGCAAAGGCTTTAAAGTTTTTGATGAGGCAGGATTAGTGATAGGTATAAATGCCAACAATTGCGCCAGCTATACCCGTAAACAAATAGATGAATTAACAGAATATGTAAAGCGTCCTCAGTTAGGGGCTACTGGGCTTATTTATGCCCGCGTAGAAGCAGATGGCACGGTTAAATCATCCGTAGATAAATTCTTTAGCCAAGACGATCTGCAGCAATGGGCACAGGCTTTTGCGGCTAATCCAGGGGATTTACTTTTAATTTTAGCAGGGGCAGAGGACAAGACTCGGAAAGCTTTATCAGAACTGCGTTTAGAAATGGGTGAGCGCTTAGGTTTGCGCGATAAAAATACTTTTTCGCCGCTGTGGGTGGTAGATTTTCCATTACTGGAATGGAATGATGACGCCCAACGCTTTTTTGCTATGCACCATCCGTTTACGTCGCCTAAGCCAGAGGATATAGAATTAATAGCTACCAATCCGGGGGCTGTGCGGGCCAATGCGTACGATATGGTAATAAATGGTGTAGAAGTGGGAGGAGGCTCAATTCGTATTTATGAGCGGCCAATTCAGGAGCGTATGTTTAAATTATTAGGCTTTACCGAAGAAGAAGCACAGGCGCAATTTGGCTTTCTGCTGAATGCCTTTGAATATGGCGCGCCTCCTCATGGTGGTATAGCTTTTGGTTTCGACCGACTTTGCTCTTTATTCGGCGGTGCCGATTCAATTCGTGATTTTATTGCCTTCCCGAAAAATAATTCTGGACGCGATGTTATGATTGACGCACCATCGCCTATTGCGCAGGAGCAATTAAATGAATTGCAAATTCAATTAGGAACAAAATAGTCTTTTAAAAAGATAAAAAGAAAGTATCAGGCTTATGGTCACCAATAAATTTATTGATGACCATAAGCCTGATTTATTAAAAGCTTACAGTAACTGAACTGGTCTGTTAATACTTTCTTCCAGCGAAATAAAGGTTTCAGTACGCTGAATACCATTCACTTTCTGAATCTTATCAGTCAACACATTTTTTAAATGGGTGGTGTCCTTACAGATAAGTTTCGCGAACATGCTATACTCGCCGGTAGTATAGTTTACATTAACTACTTCTGGTATTTTCCGAAGCTGCTCCAATACTTCATTGTACATCGAGCTCTTCTTTAAATAAATACCTAAGAATGCACTTACATCATAGCCTAAATTGCCATAATTAAGTTTTAATTGGGTGCCGGTAACAATACCCATCTGCTCCATTTTCTTCATCCGAACGTGTACTGTTCCACCCGAAACAAACACTTCTTTTCCAACATCAGCATATGCCATTTTTGCATCATCCATTAATAAAGAGAGGATACGCAGATCGGTATTGTCAATTTCTAAATTTTTAAGCATATTTTTTGCCCTAATTTTGATTTGATTTAACAAATGTAATATAAAATTTAAAATAGCATAAATTTTAATGAAAATATTTAATAAATTTTGAAACTTTCCGGATCTGTTGTAGTTTTACAATATCAAAATAACACTGTAGGGTGTTGAAACTGGCAGACAAGCCCTCCTCTCTCGGGGGTGGAGATCAATAGAATAAAGCAAGCTACTTGTCTAACTACTCCGTGAAGGTTCGACTCCTTCCCCTACAGCAAAAGCCCCTTAGGAATATCCTAAGGGGCTTTTTTCTTTTATGTCACCCTGCCTTAGCTAAGTTATGCCATTTTTAACTGACTTCTATAGATTAGCAACTAGCCTTTCTCTAAAGCCATTTCTTGTTTTAGAATCAAATTTTGAATAAAGAATTCAAGTATTTTGGCTATAGCTAATAAATTTTCCTAGAGTATAACAAGGTTCTTTCTTTAAAGAACTTTTAAAGGTTTAAGGTTTTAGTTAGTAATTTTAAAAATGAGTTTTTGAAAGAAGTTTACCTAAATTTATTTTCCGGGTTTTAGTCTATCAGAATATGGGTGCGATGCTGGATGTTGTATGGGTAAATTTTAAGGAAGTTACCATTTAAGGTATTTGCGCCCTTATTTATTAAAATCAAAAGCTAAGAATGAAGAATAAGGGTTTAGATTAGGTGCCCATCTTATTCTTTTAGGTGCTACTGTTAAGGGATGTGTTAAGCTTTCCTTTTAAAGAAGATCCAAACAACTTATAGCCAGTTATAGTGAGAATACCTTTTGTGCTTTCAATATTAATTAGAGGCTTAATTCATGTGGAGGTTAGTAGCAGGTTATTTCTAAGGCAAGGTTTATTTTTCTAATTAAAATAATTAGAAAAATTGTACCACCTGTCTCGGATCAGGCTTTTTCTTTTCAAGTTTCTAAAACTAATATACTCTATTGCTACCAAGCAAGAGATAATTGCTAATGAAACAAGGCTCTTAATTGCTCCAAAAATTTCTATTTGTTATTCAATTTAAATAAACTCGGTCTGACTTATAAAGTTAATTATTGCAAAAGTTTAATAAATAAATATAAAATTAACCAATCTAGAAACTAGAAGCATGTATACTTATGGTAACTGATGTTATAAGGAAGAAGTAGTTGCTTAGATTTTATTAGTTGAAGAATTTGATTATTAAAAAGATAAAAGATTTCTAAATGACTTTGTAAGTAAGTTGATTAAAAGGAAATGTTGCCAGTACCTTTGTTAATAGGTATTTTCTTTTTATTTATCAAAATTGCAATTTAGACACGAATTTAATATAGTAAATTCTATATACATGCGAAAAAAATAATAAAAATTGAAAAAAATTAATTATTAAGTAACCCTTTTTATATGAAATACCGTAAAAAGACGAAACGCATAGATTTGGTATGGGGACTTTTCTACATTTATTAAACGGGTATATCTTTGGCGTAGTGTTAGCCTTTTCATTACTAAAAATCTTTAGTAAAAAAATAGCAGGTGATTCAGAATGGGATTCTGATTGGCAAGCCACCGTATTTGTTTGCTCCTTATTTTCCTGGTTAGCAGTAGGTATAATTTTCATTGGCTACTTATTGCCAACAAAGCAAAAACAAAAACAATAACAAATCAGCATCTTTTTTCTAATCAAGCAGAGGGAGTATATTCTGGTGTTTATCCATTATAATTTTATTATATGGATTAATAACTGGTAAGCTCTATTTCCAGTGTGAACATATGTAAACCTTAATTTTAATTTTTTCAGCTGCTATTTTAGCGTTTTGCATTAAAAGGCAATATCAATTTATAGTAGGAGTTGCATTACTTTTTAAAAAGGATGAAGAAGTTTAAATATTGCCGGAGAAGTTGCAATTAGTAAATGGCTCTGTAGTACCAAATTGAAATTATAGTTTTACCTGTATTCAAGCCATATGGTTATTCAAGTTAAATAAACCATGAAGTCGAATAATAGAAATAAAAAAGCGGTCATAAAAAAGCCGGAGTACTTTAAGTAACTCCGGCTTTTTTATTTAAAATTTATATTAATTTATTTAAAATTTATATTAATTAAAACCTGAAAAGCGGACGGGTTTCGGGATTAATTATACCAAAAGGAATGCTTAATAAAATTATTATTAACGCAATTAAAGAATATACAAAAGCACGTTTAAATTTTAAGTTATCAGTTGGTGCTTTCTTAGAAAACGTGCGACCTAACTGTACTAGCACTGTGCCAATAAACATACCTAATGTATGTTCTACTGCCCAAAAACGTAAAGAGCTGTTTTTCATTGCAGCGCCAAAATCGGCAAAAATCTGCTCCGTAATGGGGCTAAAAACAAAGTAAAGCAATATACCAGTTAAAAACTGAAGATGAGTAAAGCCTACAAAAGCACCATGAACAGCTCCATCGCCCTTGGTATATAGCCGGTTGCTTTTCCAGCCGGAAAGGCTTTTAAAAATCACAATAAGTCCAGTAAGTAAAACAAGCCACCTGTTGATGGAGTGTACAGTCAGTAGAAAATTATACATGATGATGGGTTTGTAAATATTATTTGCTGAAATGCAAATATAGAAGAATTATAAAATTCTATCTGTTTTAGCTGATATTATAATCAGCTAATTTAAGAGTATCACCACCAATCAATAGTTTATGGTTATTTACTAGGACTATAAATTACTTTTCTGTTGCTGAAGTTGCTCTAGTTTTGCTTGAGCTGCGGAATAACCTAACATTTTGGCAACTTGTAAATCTGTATACGCCGAATCTATTTTTCTGAGTTTTATTCTTTCGTTGGCCCTTAAGAAATAAGCTTCCCCGTTTTTTTGGTTTTTGCGAATGGCTTGAGTAAAAACGGAAATGGCTCTTCGGCTAAAACCTGCTTCAGCATAGGCTTTACCTAGGTTAAGATACCCGTAAAACATTTTTGGGAAAATCCGTCGGGCTGTTTCAAAAGCAAATAGTGCCTCCCTGGTACGATTTAATTGAATCAGTATTTCACCTTTATAATAATGGGCGCTATAATCATATGGGCTTAGTTCTAAGCTTTTTTCTATATCCTTCAGTGCATCTTCTAAATGTAATAGTTGCCGCTTTGTTAAACCTCGGTTAAAATAATAACGGCTTCCTTTGGGATGTTTGGCCACGAGGGTATCATAAATTACTAATGCATTTTCATACTGTTTGCGCTCGTTTAAAATAACGGCTTTATTATTTAAAGCATCTAAATGTTTTGGATTTAGTTCTAATGTTTTATCTAAATCCAAAAGGGCTTTATCAAAATAACCATATTGTAAAAAAAGCGTGCCCCGGTCAAAATAAGCTAAATCAAATTTAGGGTTGATGTTGATGGCGCTGGTATAATCTGTAATAGCACCGCTAAAGTCATCAAGTAAAACCCTTGTATTTGCCCGAAGATGAAAAGCAGAATCCAGATCAGGCTTTAATTGCAATGCTTTATTAAATCGTTTAAGAGCCGTTTTTCTCCATCCTTGTGAGTAGGCATATTTCCCATTATTTAATACCCGTAATGCTCGGCGATCTTTATTTTGGGCGCAGACGGGAATAGTTAGAGAAAAAGAGAAAGTAATAAGTAAGAATAGCTTCAAGTATATTTTCCTCATCGTAGCTGTCTGTTTTATTCCAGTTGAAACTTCTTCCAAATTAAATATTGCAATCTAAATTTCCAATAAGTTTACAAAAACTTGATAGTTTAATAATGAATAATATCCGGCTGAATAAAGATTATTCATCTTTTTCAGTACTGTTCTCTTTTCTGCCTGCTGCAAGCTGGATTAAATTTTAGTGAGTTTGTATACTTTCTTATATAGTAAAATAAATTTATATTGTAGGCTTAAACGATAAAGCGATCTACATTATGTTTAAAATTAAACTGCTTTTTGGACTATGCCTCGTGTTTCTGCATTATTCGGTAGTAGGGCAATATCGGTTACAGGTAAGTCCGAATAAAAGATTTTTACTGCGGGAAAATGGGAAGCCATTTTTTTATTTAGGAGATACTGCTTGGGAATTATTTCACCGGTTAAACCGGGAAGAGGCCGATACTTATTTAAAAAACCGGGCAGATAAAGGATTTACCGTTATTCAGGCAGTGGCCTTAGCCGAATTAGATGGGTTGCATGATCCAAACCCATATGGCGATTTGCCTTTACTAAATGACGATCCGGCAAAACCCAATGAGTCTTATTTTAAGCACATAGATTATATTGTAAATAAAGCTCAGCAGTTAGGTTTATATATTGGCATGTTGCCTACCTGGGGCGATAAAATATTTAAACATAACTGGGGAGTGGGTCCGGAAATTTTTAATCCGCAAAATGCCCGGGTGTATGGAGAATTTATTGGTAAACGCTATAAAAATAAACCCATTATTTGGATATTAGGTGGCGACCGTAATCCGAGGCATGAGCAGGATATTGCTATTTGGCGGGCCATGGCCGAGGGTATCATTGCGGGTGCCGGGGATGGTGATCCTGATAAGGTAATGATGACTTACCATCCGCAGCCCACCAAAGAAGGTGGAGGTTCTTCTACCTGGTTTCATCAGGATAGTTGGATAGATTTTAACATGTTTCAAACCGGGCATTGCCGGAATACAGATATCTATAATAAAATAACACACGATT
Organism: Adhaeribacter aquaticus DSM 16391; assembly: GCF_000473365.1. Taxonomy (GTDB): domain Bacteria; phylum Bacteroidota; class Bacteroidia; order Cytophagales; family Hymenobacteraceae; genus Adhaeribacter; species Adhaeribacter aquaticus. Next base: position 2,133,758 of record NZ_KI421517.1, on the reverse strand, counting down.
ATAACTTAGCCTTAACTAAACCTACCATGGATGGCGAACCTATTTATGAAGATCATCCGGTGTGTTTTAACGCGAAAGAATTAGGCTATTCTGCTGCATATGATGTGCGCCGGTCGGCTTACCTGGATTTATTTGCCGGGGCGCATGGGCATACTTACGGGTCGCATGATATTTGGCAAATGTACGATCCCAGTAAGCGCAAGCCAGTAAATGCACCCCCAAAGCCCTGGTACGAAGCTATTAATTTGCCCGGTGGAAGTCAGATGAGCCACGTGCGTACCTTAATGGAAGCGCGGCCTTTTCTGGAGCGGGTGCCAGATCAGGGCCTGGTGACTGAAGCTTATAGTGGCGGCGAGCGAATACAGGCCACCCGAGGTAAAGATTACGCCTTTATTTATAGCACTGCCGGAAAACCCATACAAGTAAATATGGGCAAAATCACAGGCGCCAATGTAAACGCTACCTGGTTCGATCCTCGAACCGGTGCTTCAAAAAGTATAGGAAAATATAAGAATACCGGGCCGCAAACCTTTACCCCTCCAACCAATGGTACCGATAACGATTGGGTTTTAATACTGGATGATGCCGCTAAGAATTACAAAGCACCTGTAAAATGGAGTCAGGCTAAATCTTAATACCCTATAAAGTATTTCTTTGTATTGTACCTTTACCTTACCTCATGAAAAAACTTATTTGGCTGCTTTATTTGCTTTTCCCATTGCTGCTGCAAGCACAAATTCCCAATCCGGTACTGCCAAAAGAACTGATTAATAAACCGTGGGCAGCGCAATGGATAGCTGTGGCCGGAGAGTCGGGTCAGGATTATGGGGTGTATCACTTCCGGAAATCTTTTGATTTACCTCACAAGCCCGCAACCTTCCTGGTGCATGTTTCCGGCGATAACCGGTATAAACTGTATGTGAACGGAAAGATTGTTTGTTTGGGGCCAGCGCGAAGCGATGTTAATCATTGGGTATTTGAAACGGTAGATTTAGCACCTTATTTAAAAGAAGGTAAAAATACGTTAGCAGCGGTGGTTTGGAATTTTGGAGCTCATAAAGCGGTACCGCAAATGTCCCTTCAAACGGGCTTTATCATGCAGGGGAATGGTGTTGCTGAGCAGGTGGTTAATACCGGGAAATCCTGGAAAGGTATAAAGAACCTGGCTTATTCCCCCATCAATACAAACTTATATACATATTTCGTAGTAGGTCCCGGCGAAAACGTAGATTATAACCAGTATACCTTTGGATGGGAAGAACCGTTATTTAATGATGCAGCCTGGAAAGAAGTGGTGACTATTTCGCCAGGTTTGTTGGGCGGCTTGTTTGAACCTTATTTTTATAATTGGGTTCTTACCCCGCGTACTATTCCGGGTATGGAAATGACGCCTCAGCGATTAAGTAGTGTTCGTAAGGTTGATGGTGTTAAAGTATCAAAAACATTTCCGAAGCAGGCAAATAGTTTTACGATTCCTGCCAATACAAAAGCTACTTTGTTATTAGATCAGGGATTTGAAACAACAGCTTATCCGGTGCTTATTACCAGTGGCGGAAAAGGGGCAACTGTTGCCTTGCGGTACGCCGAATCGTTATTTGTAGATGAAGGCAAACCAGTAGGACAAACTAAAAATAAAGGCAACCGGAATGAAGTAGCAGGCAAAAAGTTTATAGGTTACGAAGACAGGATAATTAGTGATGGGGGAGCCAATAGAACCTTTACGCCGCTTTGGTGGCGCACATTTCGCTATATAGAAGTGGCCATTGAAACCCATGATCAGCCCTTGATAGTGCAGGATGTGTATGGTATTTATACCGGTTATCCTTTTAAACAAGAAGCCCGCTTTGTGACTCAAAATGCAGAATTAAATAAAATATTAGAGGTGGGGTGGCGAACTGCCCGCCTTTGTGCCCACGAAACCTACATGGATTGCCCCTATTATGAGCAATTACAGTACATTGGCGATACCCGCATTCAGGCTTTAGTAACCTTATATAATACGTCGGATGATAGATTAGTACGGCAAGCTATTACTGCTATTAAAAACTCTCATGGGTTAAGTGGTATTACACAAAGCCGGTTTCCTTCTAAAGATCCTCAATATATTGCACCTTTTTCGCTTTGGTGGATTGGTATGGTAAACGATTATTGGAAATACCGCGGCGATGCTGCCTTTATCAGAGAGCAGCTACCGGTATCGCGTGCCATTATTAGTTTCTTTGAGTCGAAATTATTGCCCGATGGGGCTTTAGGCTTAGTTCCTTATTGGAATTTTACGGATTGGGCTACTGCACCAGGCTGGAAAGCCGGTATGCCACCTCAAGCAGCAGAAGGACAAGCCGCTAACCTGGATTTGCAATTGCTGCTAGCTTATGAAGCAGCAGCTCCACTCGAAAAAGCTGCTGGCATGCCTGGTTTTGCTGACCATTATGACAGACAAATTGCTAAACTAAAAAATAATATCCGGGCTTTGTATTGGGATAGTAACAAGGGTTTATTGGCCGATACCCCGGAAAAGAAAAGCTTTTCACAACATGCTAATACTTTTGCTGTGCTGGCAGGAGTGGTTGAAGGCGAAGAGGCAAGAAAGGTGATGGAAAAAGTATTAGCCGACCAAAGCTTAACCCAGGCTACTATTTATTTTAAATATTACGTGCACCAGGCAGTAGCCAAAGCGGGTTTAGGTGACAGGTATTTAGATTTATTAACAGAATGGCGCAAACAATTAGCCCAGGGTTTAACTACTTGGGCCGAGCAGCCCGAACCAACTCGTTCTGACTGTCATGCCTGGGGAGCTAGTCCAAACATTGAATTTTACCGCTTAGTTCTGGGCATCGATAGCGATGCGCCTAGTTTTTCTAAAGTAAAAATTGCACCTAATTTAGGTAACTTAAAACAAGCAAGCGGCGAAATTCCACATCCTCATGGCAAGGTACAGGTAAATTATAAGGTGAATAAAAGTGGGAGTTTGGATGCTAAAATTTTATTACCGGTTGGAATAGATGGAGTGATTTTGTGGCAAGGAAAAGAAAAGGCCATCAAGGGTGGAAAAGAGATAATGGTAACGCTTTAGTAATTTTATTTTCCAAGTTAAGTAAAGGTCCCCTTAAATGTAATTCAGGTGCTATTTATTTATTGCTTTTGAATAAAATTTACAAAAGTTTTAGCTCTTTCAATATTTTTCTTCCCCGTGAAACAAAACCAGGTGAACCATAAGGAAGTTGGTCTTCCAAAATTACCTGTAATTCATTTTTTAAGTCTGGTTCTCTTTTTACGAGATTGCTTAAAACAGTCATTGCAAAAGCTTTTATAGCAGTAGGCTCATCCTCTAATAAGAATTGAAAGCAAATATTCGCCAGCGCACCTTGTAAGGTCTCCGGTATCTCTGTTTCTTGTAATAGGCGCAAAGTATTTCGTTTTACAGCGGCATGTACTGGTTTTTCCAGGTTTGCGATTAAAAGGTTCAAATACGGATCTATCAAATAAGGATGTTTTGCTGCGCAGGTACTAACTACCCAAGCGGCACGTTGCGTGATCCGGCTTTCACTACTGAAGAACAATTGCATCAAATCGGCAAATCTATCCGGGTTGGTACCGATAAATGCTACGATTTTAGTTGTTTGTCTCTTGGAATGTTCCTGCAAAAGTGCTTCGTGGATGTTCATATGCTACCTAAAATAGTGGTTTAAATTAACTACTTTAAATGGATTATTTATTAGGGTTAAATTGATTAAAAAAATCCTTGTAATTTTGACTTAGAACTTTAAATAAGATTATGCTTTTTACCTCTAGAAACTGGCTGGCAATACTGCTTTTTCTGATCTTTTTGGGAGCGCAGGCCCAGCAGCGAAAACAAATAACCCTCGAAGATATTTACCGCAATGGCACATTTACTCCTAAAACAGTTAGGGGGGTAAACTGGATGAAGAATGGCCAGTTTTACACCTCTGAAGTAGCCGACGAAAAAAATAAAGTAGTAGATGTAGTTAGGTTTGATGTTACTACTGGCAAAGCTGTTAATACTATTATAGAAGGCGAAGATCTGAAGCCGGCTGGTAGTAATGTGCCTATTAAATTTAACAGCTATAGCTTTAACGCTGATGAACAAAAAGTACTTTTTGCTGTGGGCACAGAACCTATTTACCGCCATTCTGCTCGGGCTGAATATTATGTTTATGATGTTAAAAGTAAGAACTTAACCAAGTTAAGTAACGGTGGGAAACAAATGTGTGCCACATTTTCGCCGGACGCTAAACGAGTTGCTTTTGCCCGCGAGAATAATATGTTCTTTGTGGATTTAGCTACTATGCAGGAAACCCAAATAACTACCAATGGTAAGTTCAACCAGATTATTAATGGTTATGCCGATTGGGTTTACGAAGAAGAATTCAGTTTTGCGCAAGGGTTTGCCTGGTCGCCGGATGGCTCCAAAATAGCTTTTTATACATTTGACGAAAACCGGGTGCCAGAATATAATATGCAGGTATGGGGCAAGTTATATCCGCAGGATTATCGGTTTAAGTATCCTAAAGCTGGCGAGGCTAATTCAGTGGTTACGGTTTCTGTTTATCATTTAGGTTCAGGTAAAACAGTACTATTGGATACCGGGAAAGAAGCCGATATTTACCTGCCCCGCATGCAGTGGACCAAAAACGCTAATCTGGTTTCAATCCAGCGCATGAACCGGTTACAGAATAACCTGGAGATTTTACATGCAGATGCTACCACCGGTAAGGCCAGTGTGATTTTAAAAGAGACTAACCCGGCTTATATAGAAATTACCGATGACCTGACCTATCTGGAGAATGGCAAGCAATTTATTTTTACCTCCGAGAAAGACGGCTATAACCATCTGTATTTATATAACATGGCAGGAAAGCTGGATCGGCAGATTACAAAAGGCAACTGGGAGGTTAGTCGCTTCCTGGGATATGATGAAAAAAATAGTACCTTCTATTATGAATCTACAGAAGCAGCGCTGCTGGATAAACACCTTTACCGAATTAGTAATACCGGGCAAAATAAGAAACAGTTAACTGCTGGTGCTGGTACCCATACTATAAATATGAGTCTAGACTTTAAGTATTACCTGGATTATGTAAGTACTGCAAATACGCCCATGGTAGTGAGTTTGCATACGGCTAAAGATGGTAAGCTTATAAAGGTTTTGGAGGATAATAAAGTTTTACAAAATACTTTAGCTAATTACCAAATAAGCAAACAGGAGTTCTTCTCTTTAAAAACCAGTGATGGTGCCAAGTTAGATGGTTATACCATAAAACCATTAAACTTTGATGCAACTAAAAAGTACCCGGTGCTCATGTTTGTTTATGGCGGACCAGGTAAGCAGGAAGTTTTAAACAAATGGGGAAATTCTACTTTTCTTTGGTATCAGTATTTAGCCAATACTAAAGATATAATTATAGTTTGTGTAGATAATCGTGGAACGCCCGGCAAAGGTGCTGCTTTTAAAAGAGCTACCTATGCTAACTTAGGAAAATACGAAATTCAGGATCAGATAGAAGTAGCCAAGTATCTGGGTAATCAGCCTTACGTGGATAAAGGTCGCATAGGTATTTGGGGGCACAGCTTTGGCGGATACATGACGCTGCTCGCACTAACGAAAGGCAACGGTCTCTTCCGGGCAGGAATTTCCGTGGCACCCGTTACCAATTGGCGGTATTATGATAGTATTTATACCGAACGGTACCTGAAGACACCCCAGGAAAATGCTGCGGGCTATGATCAGAACAGTCCATTATTCTTTGCTAATAACCTGCAGGGGAAATTATTGCTTATCCATGGTACCGGTGACGATAATGTGCATTTTCAGAATGCAGTAGCTATGCAGGATGCTTTAATTAGTGCTAATAAGCAATTTGATAGTTTTTATTACCCAAACCGGAATCATGGTGTGGCTGGAGGGCCAACCTTATTACACCGGTTTACCATGATGACAAACTTCTTAGAGAAAAACCTCATAAACCCAGTAGTCGGAAGCGATCAGGAATAGCATATTCATACCTTAAAACAAAACAGCCCATCTTTTGATGGGCTGTTTTGTTTTAAGGGAATGGTAAAAAAAGGTGTTGATTATTTATGCTTTAGGCTGGCTTTAACCAAATAGTCTTATTGTGTAAGACTTTTTACTTTAAAAGTAGTTTAAGTAAATCCTCAATAATTTATATGCTTAAAATATTTTATTAGTTAATCGATTAATTAATAAAATTATTTTTTGAAGGGAATTATTTGTTAAGGGATTTTTAATAAAATTTAATTCTGAATAGAATAGGCTATATATTTTAAAAATTTCATATTAAATTGATAATTAGTAAATGAATTTTAATTAAAGTCTTTTAAATAAGTAAATAATGTAAAAATTTAATTTTTATTAGGGTTTTGCTGAATTTTTACTAAATTGTGTTTTAGATTTAATTATTACAACGCTCATTTAACCTCCATCACAAACCTTAAAACAATACCCCTATGCAAAACTTTACTCACAAGCTGCAAAAAGCTGTTTTGGGTATGTCGTTGCTCTCTGCCTTTACAGTGGCTACTGAAGCAGTAGCTGCTCCAAAAGGAGCGAACAACGTGACTCATAACGCTGTTGCAAGAAGAATCAATTCAAACCTGTTACTTGACTGGCGCCTCACTGGTAGAGTAGTGTCAAATAAAGGTGAAGCCTTACCCGGTGTAACCGTTCTGGTAAAAGGTACTACCAATGGTGCAACTACGGATGCTAATGGTAATTTTACTTTAAATGTGCCGGAAAGAGCAGGATCCTTAGTGTTCTCTTATATCGGTTATACAACACAGGAGCGACCTTATTCGGGAGCAGGAACAATAAACATTACCTTAGCCGATGACTCCAAAGCTTTAGAAGAAGTTGTAGTAACGGCTTTAGGTATCAAAAAAGAAGCTCGTAAATTAGGTTATTCTACTGCTACGGTAAGTACCGAAAACTTAACCGCCCAAAGAACCACCAACGTAGGTAACGCCTTAGTTGGTAAAGTGGCAGGGTTGCAGGTGCAGGCACCACCTTCTGGCCCAGGTGGGTCTTCCAAAATCCGGATTCGCGGCCAGGCAACTTTTGGCGGAAATAACTCTCCGTTAATTGTGGTAAATGGGGTGCCTATTAATAATACCCCAGCAGGTGGTGGTAACCAGGCCGGTGGCGATGCCTGGTCAGGAAGATCCGACCAGGGTGATGGTTTGCAAAGTATCAACCCAGATGATATTGAGGCGATGACCGTGTTGAAAGGCGCTGCAGCTTCTGTGTTGTATGGTAGCCGGGCCTTGAACGGGGTAATTCTGATTACAACTAAATCGGGTCGTGGCCAAAATGGCATGGGCGTAGAGTTGAACTCTAACTTCCAAGCCGATCAGGCATTAGATTATACAGATTTCCAATATGAATACGGCCAGGGAAGAAACGGTAAGAAGCCTACAAGTGTGGCAGATGCTCGTTCCAGTGGGGTTTGGAGCTTTGGATCTAAGTTAGATGGTTCCCCTACACCGCAGGTAGATGGGCAAACGCATCCTTATCAGGCTTATCCGAACAGGGTGAAAGACTTTTACAGAACAGGAACAACCTCTACCAATTCGGTGGCAGTTTCTGGGGGTAATGAGAAAGGTAACTTCCGTTTATCATTTGCAAATACGGATGCAAACGCCATTATACCTAATTCCGATTACCATAGAAAAATTTTGAACCTGGGCTTAACTTATAACCTGACAGAAAAACTTTCTACCCAGTTAAATTTTAACTATTCAAACGAGTTTAATCATAATCCTACGCAGTTATCTGTACAAGATCATAATATCAACTCTACGCTTTATACCATGGCGAATAGTATTGATATAAACTGGTTAAGAGATAATTATACTGATCCGGCTGCGGATGATACGGAATTAATTATTTCGGCTTTCCGGAACCGGACCAACCCGTATTTTACGATTAACAAGCGTTTCGAAAATATTAAAAGAGACCGGTTGTTTGGTAATGCTTCTTTACGGTACCAGATTTTACCTTGGATGTTTATACAAGGTCGCGCTGGTATGGATTATTTTAGCCGAAATACCGAAGTTAATAATCCACGTGGTAGTGGGGGTTTACCAATTCCTTCTGGTAACGTGTTTAATGGTCGGTATTTTCAGGGTATTAATACCTTCAGAGAACAAAATTATGACTTCATGATTGGTGCCAACCGTGAATTTGGTTCTTTTGGTATTGATGCTACTTTTGGCGGTAACACCATGGATCAGCGTAATGAAACCTTAGGAACTGGGGTTGAGAACTTTTATATCCGGGATTTATATACCATAGGTAACGGGCAGAACAAGGTTCCAACTTATGATTTTAGCCGCATCATGATTAACTCATTATATGGTACAGTTGACCTTTCCCTGAATAATTACTTGTTTTTAAACTTATCAGCTCGTAACGACTGGTATTCAACTTTAAATCCAAAGTCTAACAGTTATTTATATCCAGGGGTAAGTACCAGCTTCATTTTTAGCCAGGCCTTTAGCTCTTTGCCAACCTGGTTAAATTATGGTAAGCTTCGCGCAGGCTATGCCGAGGTAGGGCAGGGAACAGGAGCTTATGCAAATGCCCTGTACTATAGCTTAAATGCGAATACCTTTAACGGATTGCCTATTGGTAATTTTAATACTAACGTAGCCCCTAATCCTAATTTACGTCCTTTGAAAGTTAAAGAATTAGAGGTTGGTATAGAATTAAAAACCTTGGATAACCGGGTGAACTTAGATTTATCGGCTTATCGGAAAAATACAGTAGATGAAATTCTAAACATTGATATCACGAATACATCAGGGTTTAGCCAAACGCGAGTAAACGTTGGTAAACTTAGAAACCAGGGTGTAGAAATGTTATTAACCTTAGTGCCAGTTCGGTCAGAAAATTTCAACTGGGAAAGTGCCTTCAACTTTACCTATAATAAGAGTGAAGTTTTACAATTAGCTCAGGGACAAACGGGTATTCAGGTTGGTACCGGCGAATTTATTGGTGCTGTATGGCATGAGGTAGGAAAACCATTGGCTTCATTAAGAGGAGTAGACTACAGACGTGATGCTCAAGGTAGAATCATAACTATCGGAGGACAATTCCAGGCAGGTAATACCATTACTTATGGAAGCGCTATTCCAACCCATACTGGTGGCTGGTTAAATACTTTCACTTATAAAGGTATCCGTTTGTTTACGCAAATAGATTTTAAAGCTGGTCATAAACTTATTTCAAACTCTAACTTTAACTGGAACCGCCATGGCTTACTAAAGAGTACATTGGTTGGTCGGGAAACAGGCGTAGTGTTTGACGGTGTAAACACGGATGGATCTCCTAATACTACAGCTGTGGAGGCCGATGCTTTCTATCAGTTATATCGTGGCAGAAACTTATCTACGCCATTTGTTTATAATGCTTCTTTTGTGCGTTGGAGAACCCTTTCATTGGGCTATGACTTCTCCCGGTTTGTAAATAAAACCTTTATTAAAGGCTTAAATGTTAACGCCTTTATTAATAACGTGATGCTTATTAAAAAATACACGCCTAACATAGATCCAGAAACACAATATTCAACCAGTGATGCTTTAACTGGTTTAGAGGCGCACGCGTTGCCTACAACCCGTAGCTATGGATTAAATGTTAATATTAAGTTGTAACCAATCATTTTGAAGATTTTATGAAGAAGAAATATATATACGTCGCATTATTTGCGGTGCTTCTTGGAAGCGCAACTAGCTGCGATAAAGATTTTGAAGATATAAATACCAATAAATTATTACCGACTAACCTGGATGCAAATTACTTATTAACCCAGGCCCAGATCGGAAAAGCATCGGTAACTACTTTTCGGTACGAAGGGTCTATTGTGCAACAAGTAAATACGGCTTTATCTGGGGTATTGGAAGGAGGTAACCGTAATACGGCTATTGAAAATAATATTAACCCACCCTTCAACGAAATTTACCTGAATAGTGTAAGGCAGCTGGTTCAGATAATTGAGCAAACCAAAGATAAGCCGGAGTTAAGCAATGTGCGTAATCTGGCCCGCATCTGGAAAGCCTATGACTACATGACTTTAGTAGATACCTATGGATCGGTGCCCTATTTTGATGCAGCAAGAGGTTTCCTGGATAGTAATTTCCGGCCTGAATACGACGACGATGATGCTATTTATGAAGATTTAATAAAGGAGCTGGAAGATGCCTCTAAATCTTTAAATGCCACAACCGGAGGTAGAATTACCGGTGATTTAGTATATGCCGGCGATGTCGTAAAAAACCAACGGTTTGCTAATTCTTTGTTGTTAAGGGCTGGGATGCGCTATACTAAAGTAAACCCGACCAAGGCGGCTGAAATTGTGAAAAGGGCATTAGCAGCGCCAAGTGGTGTTATTACTAACATAAATAATTCTGATGACGCTTTTATCAGATATAATACTACGTTTATTAACCCTACCTCCAGTGTAATGCAGGGGAATGAGCGTTCAAATTATTATGCAGGTAAAGCATTCATAGATTATTTACAGAGCAATAATGACCCACGTTTGCGCCATATTGCTGTTAAATATGAAAAACCAGCACAACCTTTAAATGCCGTAGGAGCCAAAAATACAAATCCGGCGGAGCAGATAGGAATGCCATTTGGTTTTGATGAAACAACCATTGTAACTGCCCCTGGATTTCCAGGAAGAGCAGGTGCAGAGTATCGGTATTCTCAGTTTAACCGGGAAACGGTACTTAGAAATGATGCACCTGAGTTTCTTGTAACTGCTGCCCAAACTAATTTGCTTTTAGCTGAAGCCGCTGTGAGAGGGTTTATTACTGGAGCACCTGATATGGTAGCAGCTAAAACCTATTATGAAAATGGTATCAGAGCTCATATGAATCAGTTAAGATTATTTGATGCTTCTGCAACCATTACTCCTGAACAGCAAAATGCTTATATCATGCAGTCAAGTATTCTTTTCGATCCAACAAAGGCAATTCAACAGATAAACGAGCAGTACTGGGTTGCATCCTTCCGTATCTGGAACGAGGCTTGGGCTAATTTCCGGAGAACTGGATTCCCACAATTAAATCCAATAAATTTTCCTTTTGAAGATCCTTCAGTAAAAGGAGCCTTTATCAGAAAGTTGCCTTTACCACTAAGAGAAACGCAAATTAATGCGGACGCATATAAGGCGGCGTTAGGCTTTATGGGAGGAACTGATAATTTGGCCACCCGGGTTTTCTGGGATAAACAATAATATAATTTGCCCGCTTAGTACCTGGAATCAAGAGGGATTGGGCGGGCAATTATTTTTATTAAAATTGAATAAAGGTTTATTGGTTCTAATCCTGAAAACAGTTATTATTAATACATCAAAAAAGAAAGAAAACTAGCTGGCTATTTTGTGGAAAATCCAAGCAAATTTTTCTGTTAGTGTGGGGGCTCACTTCAGGAAAATACTATTTGCTAAAGAGGCCACAAAGGGTCAGAACCCACGGTACCAGGTGCCGTGGGTTATTTTTTTTAGGTGAGTTATAAATTTTTTGAAAGAATTATTTATAAACTGAACCGAAACAAATCCCAATGAACCTTTTCTTTTAAAAATGATCGATGCTTATTCTGTTTTTCTATAGCATATATGTAATAGGGCTGTACCTATTTCTCCTGCCTCCATCAAAGAAATAAATTTTTCAATTTCTAAATTTTTAAAGTGCTTTTAGTATTGAAAAATTTAAAAGAAGAGAGAGTGTTCTCTTTAACTCTGCTGGTTTATTTTCCTTTAGTCTAGCTTAAATTATAAAAATATTAAAATTCGGAAATTCTGATGTTTGTTTAAGCAAGATTTTTTGGTTACTTACAAAAAGAAATCTTAAGCTAAAAACTTAGAGTTTACTAATGCCCAATTAGAGGTTTAAAATATACTTAGCTGATTTCAAATCAGTTTTGAGAAGAAGCCTGTTAGTTATAATTCCGAAAATTTGACCACCACCAATGAGGAATTTCAATATGATAAGTAAAGTGCCGGATTTATCTTCTCTTCAGGAGAAAATAAAAATGTCGGCAACAGATAATATTAATGGCATAAACCGAAGAACCTTTTCGCAGAAAGCAGCTTTAGGTTTTGGGGCTACGATGCTTTCACCATGGCCTGATCTTTTTGCTGCTTCCGGCAATTCTCCTGTTGTGGATACCCATATCCATTGTTTTGCTGGTCCTGCTGATACGCGGTTTCCTTATCATGCCCGGGCTACTTATAAACCTGACATTACGGCTACTCCGGAATTCCTGTTGAAATGTATGCAGGAGGGAGGTGTTGATTATGCAGTTATTGTACATCCCGAACCTTACCAGGACGACAATCGGTATTTAGAGCATTGCTTGGATGTAGGAAAGGGAAAGTTGAAAGGTACTATCCTTGTCTTCGCCGACCGAATAGGTTCAATGGATCAATTATCTCGTCTGGCCAAACGCGGCGATGTTATTGCTGTGCGGGTGCATGCGTATTTACCAGACCGGCTACCGCCCTTTGGAAAACCGGAAATGCGCCAACTTTGGAAGTTAGCTGCTGATAATGGCTTGGCTATGCAACTGCATTTTGAGCCTAAATATGCCAGCGGATTTGAACCATACTTAAAAGAATTCAGGCAAACCCATGTAATTCTTGATCATTTAGGAAGGCCCTTACAGGCTACTTCTCCACTGGAGTATAAGCTGATAGAAAGCTGGGCAAATTACCCCAATACCATTATTAAGTTCTCTAATTTAAGTCCGGTACAAGCCTCTCCTGATCCTGCAATAATGCCTTATGTACAGCAAATGATAAAAGCATATGGCCCAGATCGTATGATTTGGGGAGGAGGCTTTAACCATACTTATACCGGCGCAAAATACCAGCAAGACCAAGCCTATGCCCGAAGCTTTTTAACCAATCTCTCTGCGGCTGAAAAAGCTAGAATAATGGGTGGTAATGCCGCACGATTATTTAAATTCAAGGTGTAAATCTCTGCTTTTTAATTTATAAACCAGACGATATAATTTTATTGCCTATATACTTTACCACCACAGATAAAAGCATTAAATAAATGATCAATAAAAATAAGCATAACAGAGAAAAAGCAAAAGAGGCGCTTAGCGCAGATAACCGTCGGGATTTTATTAAAAAAGCTGGTTTGGGAGCCTTGGGTATGGGTGGTATGCTTTTTTTGCCTGATGAGAAAGTAATTGCCCAGAATACCAAAAAGACCTTTAAGACCGGTCCCAAAATAAAACAGATAAATGTAACGCCAATTGCCTTTACCGATCCACCGGTACTAAATGCCGCTGGCTTACATGCACCTTATGCGCTCCGCAATATTGTAGAAGTTATCACCGATGATAATATTTCGGGTATAAGTGAAATGCACGGCGGCATTGCCAATACGAATGCTTTAGAAGCTGCTAAAGGTTTACTTATTGGGAAAGACCCTTTCCAGCTAAACGAAATAAAACGTACGCTGCAAACTCATTTTGGGAAAGAAGAAGCGCAAAAAAGAGGCGATGCCGCTTACTGGAATAATGGGCAGTTATCTACTGTTTTTGGAGCAGTGGAGGTAGCCTGTTTAGATATTATGGGTAAAATTACAGGCCGACCTGTAGTAGACCTGTTGGGCGGTAAAATGCGTGAACAGGTGCCTTTTGCAGCTTATTTGTTTTATAAGTACGAAGGAGCCGGCGGCAAATTAGGATTTAAAACCGATAATAACGCAAAGGGCTGGGCCGCGGTACGCCAGGCGAAAGCCTTAGATCCAGCCGGGATTGTGGCCGAAGCGAAAGGAATGTGCGAAGAATTTGGCTTTAAATCTATAAAATTAAAAGGCGGCGTATTTGAGCCCCAGAAAGAAGTGGATGCCATGTTTGCGCTCCGGGAAGCGTTCGGGCCAGACGTGCCGCTCCGGGTTGATCCTAATGCTTTATGGAAAGTTGAAACTGGAATTAAATACGGCAAAATGATGGACGGGCTGCTGGAATATTTAGAAGATCCGGTAAGAAGTCAGGAAAACATGGCTAAGGTAAGAAAAGAGATTAAAACACCTTTGGCCACTAATATGTGTACCACCGCTTTCGAACATATTCCCAGCAGTATCGCTTTAGGTTCCGAAGATATCATCTTAACTGATCATCATTATTGGGGCGGCTTAAAGGCTTCTATGGATGTAGGTCGTATCTGTGAAGTATTTGGGCGGGGTATTTCAATGCATTCCAATAGCCATTTAGGCATATCGTTGGCCGCAATGGTGCATTTAGGGGGTGCGTTGCCTTACTTAACCACCGCTTTAGATACGCATTACCCCTGGCAGTCAGAGGAAGTAATTACGGGAGGTCGCTTAAAATTTGAAGAAGGGTCGGTGCAGGTACCGCAAGGACCGGGCTTAGGAGTAGAACTGGACAAAAAAGCCTTGGCCCTTTTGCATAAAAATTACTTGGATAGCGGCTTAACTAAACGCGATGATGCTAAAGAAATGCAAAAAGTGCAGCCAGGCTGGGTGTTCAAAAACGACCGCTGGTAAAAATGTTACTCTAACTTTTAATTGGAGGGGAAATGCTTTAGTAGCTCCTGTGCCGGATTAAAAAATAAAATAACTTCATGAAGAACATAAAAAAGCGCCTCCAGCAGGGCGAAACAGTTAATGGCTGCTGGTTAAATCTGGGTAGTTCTTTAACGGCCGAAATAGTCGGTTTAGCCGGATTTGATTGGGTACTGATTGATTTAGAGCACGGGGCAGGCGAGGAGAAAGATGTGTTGTTTCAGTTGCAGGCCTTAGAACATACGCCCGTGGCTCCTATAATTCGGGTAGAAAGTGCGGCGCCGCAACGAATACACCGGGTGCTGGATATGGGCGCGGTGGGAATTATGTGCCCTAAAGTTAATAATGCTACTGAAGCCAGAAATGTGGTGGAAGGGTTGCATTACCCGCCTCATGGCAAAAGGGGAGTAGCCAAAATGGTGCGGGCTACCCAGTTCGGTAAAAACTTCGATCAGTATCACCGCGATGCGCAGGATACAATTCTGGGAGTAGTTCAGATTGAGACACAGGAAGTAATGAAGCATCTGGACGAGATAGCCGCTTTGGATGGCGTGGATGTACTGTTTATTGGTCCCGCCGATTTAACCATGGAATTAGGAATATTCGGGCAGTTCGATCATCCTTTATTTTTAGAAGCGGTAGAGGCCACGGTAAATGCAGCTGAAAAAGCAGGCAAAGCAACCGGGATACTGTTCTTTAATCCGGACGAGTATCAGAAATACCACAGCATGGGGATAAGGTTTATTGCCTGCGGTGCCGATGCCACTTTTGTAGCCGATGGTGCCCGGGCTATGGCTCATAAACTAAATGCTTCCAGATCTGCCGCCGAAAACATTAAAACTACATGACCTTACCCACTTTTACTACTGATCCTATTTTTATTTTACTAGTTGGTGTTTTGATTGTAGTTGGAGGCATTATCGGACTTAAGTTGCACCCTTTTTTAGCGCTGTTGTTAGGCGCTTTTGCAGTAGCACTCTTAACACCGGCTTCAGCCATTGAGCAATTTAATCTGAGCAAAGGCTTAAGCCAGGCGGCGGCAACCCAGGCCGCCAATAAAAGTGTGGGCGAGCGCATTGCTACCGAGTTTGGTAACACCTGCGGCCGCATTGGTATTTTAATTGCCATGGCCGCCATTATCGGAAAATGCATGCTCGAAAGTGGGGCTGCCGAAAAAATAATCCGGTCTATGTTAAAAATAACCGGTACCGAAAAAGCACCTTTCGCCTTTCTGATTGGTAGTTTTTTTCTGGGAGTACCGGTTTTTTTTGATACCGTTATATTTCTGATGATGCCGCTGGCAAAAGCCATGACCATGCGCATTGGCAAAAATTACCTTTTGCTGGTTCTGTGTATTACTGCCGGAGCCGTAATGGCTAATTCTCTCGTGCCACCCGCTCCCGGACCTTTGTTTCTGGTCAGCGAAATGCAAATACCCATTGGTTTAATGATGGTAACGGGCACGTTGCTGGGGCTAATTACTATCGCAGCAGGATACATCTTTGCGCTTTGGGCAAATAAAAAAATGCCCATAACGTTGCGTGATTCTTTGGATGCCCGTCTGGAAGATATTAAAAACACCGCTGCGAAAGCTGATACCCAATTGCCTTCGCTGTGGTTTTCCGTATTACCAGCCTTGATTCCGTTGGTATTTATTTGTGCTGATACTTTTTTGGATTCCTATGCTGCTTCTAATGGAGCTATTACGCAATCTGGTTTTCTAAATAAGATACTGGCCTTGATCCAGTTTTTTGGTGATAAAAATATAGCCCTGGTTGCTGGGGGGTTAGTGGGTTTAGTTTTATTAGCCCAACACAAAAAAGAAAGTAAAGAAGGCATGACATCTTTTGTGCAGGCTGCTTTACTAAGTGGCGGGGGCATAATTTTAATTACCGCAGCCGGTGGCGCTTTTGGAGGTATGTTACAGCAAACCGGTATAAGCGCCCGCATTGCCGACATGACCAAAGAATACCAGATGGCATTAATTCCCTTGTCTTTTTTTATTGCTGCTGTTGTCCGGACGGCACAGGGCTCAGCTACTGTGGCTTTAATTACGGCTTCGGGTATTTTAGCCGGTATGGCAGCCAGTGCGCATTTAGAGTTTCATCCGGTGTATCTGGGCTTGGCCATAGGTTGTGGTTCTAAAATAATCCCTTGGATGAATGACGCCGGTTTCTGGATTGTGTGTAAAATGAGTAACCTAACGGAGCAGGAAGCCCTCAAGACTTTTTCTCCCATGTTGGTGGTAATGGCTTTTGCCGGATTAGTGGCTATCATGATTGCCGCTCAGTTCTTCCCCTTGATATAAGTAATAAGTAAAATTGTTTTGCAGATTCTCATAATATGAAAAAAATAGGATTTATTGGATTAGGCATCATGGGCAAACCCATGGCCCTGAATTTATCTAAAGCAGGTTACGAAATACTGGTACTGGGAAAAAATAAAGCTGCTAATGAATTGGTAGCTGCGGGCGCCCAGGCTTGTGCTACAAATAAAGAAATAGCCCAAAAAGCCGATGTTATAATTACCATGGTGCCCGATTCGCCGCAAGTAGAAGAAGTAGTTTTAGGAGCAGATGGCGTTTTGGAAGGTATCAAAGAGGGTGCTTTGTTTATTGATATGTCTACCATTGCTCCGGCTACGGCTAAAAAGATCCACCAGGTATTACAGCAAAAAGGAGTAGAAGCTTTGGATGCCCCGGTTTCAGGTGGCCAGGTGGGTGCTGAATCGGCTAGTCTTTCTATAATGGTTGGGGGTAGCCAAGCTGCTTTCCAAAAAGCTTTGCCGTTATTCCAGGCCATGGGTAAGAATATTGTACATATCGGCGAACCCGGTGCTGGCCAAACTACTAAAGCTTGCAACCAAATGATTGTAGGGATGACCATTAATGCCGTAGCTGAAGCCTTTACCTTAGCCAGAAAAGCCGGCGTTGACCTGGAGAAAATGCGCGAAGCCTTGCTGGGTGGTTTTGCCCAAAGCCGCATTCTGGATTTGCACGGGAAACGAATCATTGAGCAAAATTTTAAGCCTGGCTTTAAAGTAAAACTGCACCGCAAAGACATGAACATTGCTTTACAAGCCGGTCGTGAATTCTCGGTACCACTTTACGGAACAGCTCAGGTAGCCGCTCACATGGATGCACTTATTGCTCAGGGAAATGGCGAATTAGATCATAGTTCTATAGCTTTGTTTTTAGAACAGCTTTCCCAGTAAAAAAATATTGGTACCACTAACAATACAACATGCCAGTAGAAGGTATTGTAGAAAATTTGCACTTTACGCTATTTAAACCACCTAATCAGGAAGTAAAAGCGTGTGTTTTAATTTTACACGGTATGAAGGAGCACAGCGGTCGCTATGCTGATTTTGCTCACTATCTAACTGTGCAAGGTTTTGCTGTGCTGACTTATGACCATTTGGGCCACGGCCTTACGGCAAAACAAGCTGATGATTTAGGCTTTTTTCATTTGCAAGACCCTACCGCTCTATTGGTTACTAATGCCCGGCAAATAGCTGATTACCTACAAAATTTATATCCGCAAGTACCGCTTTTTCTCCTGGGGCATTCCATGGGTTCGTTTGTGGCTCGTTGTCTTTTGCAACAGGCAGGCAGTGGGTTCGCCGGAGCAGTGCTGGTAGGTACAGGTGGCTATATGGATAGTGCCAAAGTTTGGCAAATTCTTTTTGGATTTCTAAATAAAATAGCTCCTAAGCAAAAAAGCTGGTTAATGAATAAGGGTTTCCGTTGGATAAATAACCTCCGTTTTAGGAATGAAAAGCCCAATGATGGTACAAACTGGTTGAGTGTTAACAAAGAAAACAGAACTAATTTTCTGCAAGATCCCCTCTGCGGAAAGGACTTTACCAACAATGGATTTTACACGCTGCTTTCCTTGGTAGTACAGGCAACAGAAAAAGGTTGGGCTAAGGCTATACCTAAAAAGTTGCCTCTGCTTTTTGTGAGCGGGGAAGACGATCCGATCGGTAACTTTGGCAAAGGGGTACGCGAAACGGTAGAAGCGTTGCGGCAAGAGGGCTTTGAAAATATTGTTATGAAGTTATACCCGGGAATGCGCCACGAAATATTGAATGAAGAGATAAAATTGCAAGTGTATCAGGATATTGAACGGTGGCTTTCGGCCGTAGTAAATTTGCCTTTAAATAAGGCAACAGATAGCTAATATATACATCTTGGTAAGCCCGTAACAGAATTGGGCAATAGTGGCAACAGGATATTTTAGTGATACAATAAATTTTCTTTTCAACGACCAGTGGTATTAACCTCAGTAAACAACTTTGCCATTGTCTTAAATTATTAATTTAATTGAAAATCAATTTTATTACTTGCTTAAAGCTGTGCCGGGTAAATAAAAAAGATGTTGTGCAAAAGCTACTGCTGCTTATTATTATATGTCTGGCAGGCTGTACCATTCCTGCAAAAATATTTTTTCAAAACTTATCTTCTGAAAAAGTTCGGCTCCAATGTACTTTGGTTGATCGCCGGCAATTTGATAAACTACCGAACAAGGTAGATTTCTTTGAGACAACTACCATGAAAAAGCAAACATTGGGAGTTTGGAAGGCAAGGGGTTTTGTTGCTTGGCTAGATACCACAACTTTTTACATTGATGTTCCAGCTCATACCGGTGTTGATGTGGCTGATATTTCCCGGGGACTTGTTGTGGGAGCAAGGCATCCAAGCGTATTATTGCTCTTAATAGCCCAAGGTAAAATAGATACTCTTACAACCGGTGATTATTCTTCTTTAGCCGCTAAATTCAAAGCCACCGGTTATGGGGTATTTAGATCTCCTGTTTACTACTATAATTTAAATTAACCCGATTACACGCTTAAAGCTAAGAGCATAAAGAACCTAACTAAGAGGAAAAATTTGTGTTTTTATTATTTTAGTAAAATAGCAGTACAAGATCATTTCTATTTCTAGGATTATCTTTGACCTTGTCGAAAGTATAAATTTTAAATACTTTATTATACCATGAAAAAGCTTTTGATCCTGGCTATTATTTCTTCGCTTACTTTTTATTGCGTACCAGGAAAAAGAACCAGCTTTAAGGAGGAGAGTGGTCAGGAGTATGCTGTGAATGTTGATACCCTCACATTGGTTGATTTAACCAGAAACCGTAAAATTCCGGTAGCTTTTTATGCTCCTCCTGTAGTGCCCCAAGCAGAAAAACAAAAAGTAATAATATTCAGCCACGGGTACGGGCAAAACAAAGGAGGTGATTATCTGGCCTATTCTTACCTAACGGAGAACCTGGCTGCAAGTGGATATTTTGTGGCAAGTATTCAGCATGAGTTGCCAACTGACAGTTTAATGCCACGAACAGGTATTCCTCAGGTTGTCCGGCGGCCTTTTTGGGAAAGAGGAGTGGATAATATTTTGTTTGTTATAATCCAACTTAAAAAACTAAAACCTGGCTTGGATTTCACTGATCTTGCTTTGATAGGACATTCAAACGGAGGGGATATGGTGGCTCTGTTTCCGCAAAAGTACCCGAATGTGGTAAAAAAAATTATTACGCTGGATAACCGAAGAATGGCACTTCCCATAACCAAAACAAATCCTGAAGTTTATTCTATACGATCCAGCGATCAGGCTGCTGACGAGGGTGTATTGCCTACCGCCGAAGAGCAAAAGCAATTTGCGATTACCATTGTAAAATTACCTAATACAATTCATGATCATATGGACGATCACGCTAATGCTGAGCAGCGAAAAGAAATAAATAATTACATCCTGGATTTTTTAAAGAAGTAGCTATTTGGATGGCTGGGAAAACGTTAAATTAAAATTTCCAATTCTTAATAAATTTAAAGTTTCCAAAGCCAATCTAAGAATTTTGTGTATTAAATAAGTTGATTCTGGACAGATCTTATTACGTATTAAAGCTTGTTTTGAACATACATAAACTTTTGCAATCAACTTTTTCCTATATATTTTAATTACTGTTTTTGTTATTTTTACAATTATCCACCACAATTCAACTAGTACCTTTTATAAAAATATAAAAACCAATGAATAAGCACCTCATAGCCATATTTGGAATTTTTTTATTTGCTTCGGCCTTTCAAATTCCCGGACCAGACAATAAAGCCAGAAAACTTCCAGTTGTAGTTGATAAATCTGTGAAAGCCCGAATTGATGCTACCCTAAAAAGCTTCGTGGATTCTGGTAAAGTAGCCGGCGTATCGGCCTTGATTTTTGAGAAAAATAAAGAGGTTTATCAGAATGCGTTTGGTTACGCTGACCGGGAAGCAAAAGTGGCTATGGGTAGGAATACCTTGGTGCGCATCTACTCCATGACCAAGCCAATTACCGGTACGGCCCTGATGCAGCTTTTTGAAAAAGGTGCTTTTCAGTTGGATGATCCGTTAGCTAAATACTTGCCGGAGTTTGCTGATATGAAAGTTTATAAGGGCGTGGATGCTTCCGGAAACATACTTTTGGAACCGGCCAGGCGTCCAATTACCATTCGCGACATTACCCGCCATACAGCCGGCTTTGCAGTTGATTTGAATTTGCCGGGACTAAGTGAGTTGGTTAAGGAAAAGGATGCTATGAATCCTAATAATACGCTAAGCGAAATGGCGAAAAAGTTGGCAAGCCTGCCGCTTCAGTTTCAGCCAGGTGAGCAATGGGCGTATGGCCCGTCAGTTGATGTGCAAGCTTATTTGGTGGAGCGTCTTTCGGGTAAACCTTTTGATACGTATTTACAAGAAAATATTTTTACTCCCTTGGGCATGACCAATACCCGGTATGTGCTTCCGGCAACCGACAGGAAAAGATTGGCTGTTACCTATCGGAGAAGCGATGACGGAGTATTAACCCGAGTTTCTGATGATGAAACTTCTTTTAACATTAAAAATTACCCTTTAAAGCCAGGTGGTTTTGGTCTTACCTCCACGTTAGATGATTACATGAAGTTTGCTAGGATGCTGGTAAATAAAGGTAAATTAGGCAAAGCCACCATTTTAAAGCCTGAAACCGTAAAGTTAATGGCTACTAATCACTTGTCAGAAGATATTACGCAACGCATGTGGTTGCCTAGCAAAGGCCAGGTTGGCTTTGGTATTGATTTCGCGGTGCGTCTTCGTCATCCGGCTTCCAAAGAAGAGAATCACGGAATTGTGGGTGAGTTCTTCTGGGATGGAGCTGCCAGTACGTTATTTTGGGTGGATCCGGTGAATGAAGTAACGGCGGTGTTGTTTTTACAACAAATGCCTTTTTATGGTAAAATTCATAAAAGCTTCCGGGATGCGGTGTACGGGGAATACAAGCCTATGTAGTAGGCTTAAGTAAGTAAGTAAGTAAGTAAGTAAGTAAGTAAGTAAGTAAGTAAGTAAGTAAGTAAAGCTTATTTAATAAAAAAGTGTTAGTAGCCTTTTTGATAGAAACATATGGCTACCAACACTTTTTGTTTAAGGTAAAGCTAACTAGTTTATCTCTTTGGAGTTGGGGTAATCCTGGATAAGCAACTTGTGAATCTTTAAATGATAGATGAGTTTATTTGCCCTGTAATTTGCCAAACAACCAAGGGTTAGTTTTTTCATATTGCTCCGGGTAAGTCCAGTGGCCGGTTTCCAGGGCCAGGAATAATTCTTTCGGGGCGGTAATTAAATTATAGGCGGCATGCATGGAAGTAGGCGGACAAGTTTCATCGTTAAAGCCCCAGGAGTAGTAGCCTGGTACTTTTACCAAACGGGCAAAGTTTACTACATCGTAATATTTAGATGTTTCAATTTTATCTTTTTTGGCGTTAAAGCTGGAATTGTTTTTATCAAACAAATGGGGCCAGCCCCCGGCGCGGTTGTGCAGATAGCCAGTTAAATCGCTCAGAGCAGGGTAGTAGGCAACCAAATATTTTACGCGAGGATCTAAGGCTGCTGTAACAATACTTAAGGCACCACCCTGGCTGCCGCCGGTTACGGCCAGGTTTTTACCATCAAACTGGGGTAAGCCTACAATAAAATCGTTGGCCCGAACACAGCCTAAATAAACCCTCTTGTAGTAATAGCGGTCTTTGTCGTCCAAGCCATGAGTCCAATAATTGCTGATGGCCCCCGCCATCAAATTACTATATACACTGGGATCTAGATTTACCGGTACGCCATGAATGCCAATTTCAAATGTAATAAATCCTTTTTCGGCAGATGCTATATCGCCATTGTAGGGGCGGGCACCTGCGCCAGGCACTTTTAATATTGCCGGATATTTTCCTTCTTTTTTAGGCACGCATAAGATGCCATACAACCGTGAATTAGGAGCATAGTTCTGTAAACTCACGTGGTAAACATTTACTGTTTCGGTACCCCGTTCGGACAGTAAAGTCATGCGGGCATCCATAGGTATCTTGGCTGCTGTTGCTTTGGCATTGTCCCAAAACGATTTAAAATCAGCTGGAACATCCGTGGTAGGTTGGATCTTGGATGGTTCAAAGCCTGCTGTAGCTAAGCCCCGGTATTCTTTGCCGTCTACAGTGGCTGTCGCAATACACCGTAAAAAGCCAGGAGTTTTCAATGTGCCGCCATCAATTGTTTTCTCGCCCGACGCAAATGTTAAGGTCTCCGTTTTTACCGGATCCATTTTTTCTGGCATTATTTCATACTTGACCTTCGCATTTTTAACCGGATTGCCATACTGTAATACCGAAATAGTGAATTTTACCGGTTCTCCTGTTTTATACTCCCAGTTGGCATGATCGGGAGCAACAATTACTTTAACAATTTTTTCGGTTGGTTGAGCCCAGGTACTGAAGCTCAAGAGTAAACTCAGCAGGAGTAGGAACCAGAGTTGGGTAAATCTTAATTTTTGTGGAGGAGAGATCATAGAATAGTTTAAGTTAACACAGATCTCTAAATATATAGGAGCTTTTATATTTTTACAATACTTATATGCTGTTATTCTTTAAACCATCTTTTTTTAATGGCTAAAAAAAAATCAGCGGAAGTTTTTTTTCTTTTTAAGCTTATTTATTTGATTGTGTTATAATTAACGGCGATAGTATACGTTGATTTTTCTATAAAGGGTTTTGAAAATAAAGCCTTTTTTATATTATATTTGTTAAGTGCTAGTAGTTTCTTAAGATTATACTAAAATAAGGGGAACTCTTGTACTAGTGTAGTTGGTTTGTTTATTGATATTTAAAAATACTGATCCTTACTTCTCATGCTTGATCTGATTAACTTTATTGGTGCTGCGGTGGCGTTTAACTTGTTGTTCTTTTTATATGCCTCCACTAAAATGAAAAACAAATTCAATCCGGTTCATACCACATTATTTGCTATCATTTTTAATATACCTTTATGTATTCTGATTGCAACTGTTTATACCATTACCCTGGCATATGCGGTTTATCTGGGTGCTGGCGAAGAATGGGTTTGGGAATATCTAGAACATAGCAGTACATCTGAATCCTAATCAACAGGTTTTGTTTAGGTTAAAAGAGCGGGAGCTGCTTACCAGCCTTGGTACAAAACAAACCATAATTAAATGGTTTTATGCTGCGCCCGCCTAAATACCTTTGCTTGCTCATCCGGAACAAATTACCAATTGCTTCGGCAAACTGACCTTCACCAGACATACGTCTTCCAAACAGGCTGTCATTTAGATCTCCTCCATGGCAGGCAGCAATCTGTTTTAATACTTTATCAGCCCGATCCGGGTAATTCTTTTTAATCCAATCGGTAAATATATCTCCAACTTCTCCATTTAGGCGCACTATATTGTAGGCGGCTGAAGAGGCTCCATGCTCGGCTACCTTCTTTATAATGGCCGGAATTTCATGATCATTCAATCCGGGAATAATAGGAGCAATCATTACATTAACCGGAATACCAGCTTCTGCTAATTTTTTTACTACTTCCAGGCGTTTTGGAGCAGACGCTGTACGCGGCTCCAAAGTCTGGCGCAATTTTTCATCCAGGGTAGTAATGCTGATATTTACGTGGACAAGATCTAATTTATTTAGTTTTTTCAGGAGGTCCAGGTCGCGGAGAATAAGGGCATTTTTGGTTATAATGCTTACCGGGTGACGGTATTGCAATAATACTTTTAGCATCTGCCGGGTAAGTTCCTTTTTTTGTTCAATAGGCTGGTAGCAATCCGTATTGCCGGCTAACATTATCGGGCGGACTTCCCATTTGGGATTTTCTAACTGTTGAGCTAGTACTTCAGGCGCATTTTCTTTAATAATTATTTTTCGCTCAAAATCTAAGCCGGCACCATAGCCCCAGTATTGGTGCGAGTTTCGGGCATAGCAGTATATGCAGCCATGTTCGCAGCCCTGATAAGGGTTCATAGAATAAGATAAGCCTAGGTCCGGGCTGTCTACAGAATTAATTATTTTTTTAGGATTTTCGGAAAAGTATTCAGTTGGTGTGCTGTTTAGTAAAGGTTCATCCAAGCCTTCTATATGTTCGGTTACATATTCATTTTTTAAAAATTTATTGGCTGGATTAAATTGGGCACCCCGGCCCTTGAGATAATTACCTGCTGCTTCCATCCCTTAAAAGTAGAGAAAGAAGAAAATATAAACAAAATAATTGCTAAAAAAATTAGAATTTGTTGTGGTGTAACTAATGTAAAATAGATAAATACTATTAAATTTAGTTAAAAACAAAGGCCGGAGTAATCCGGCCTTTGTTTTTTTTTAGGTTAAAAATGAGTTTAGAATCCAAATGGCTCAATTAAAGTTAGGGTACTAAAAAATATCCGGTATAACTGGCGTAAACGTACAGGATCGGTAATTCCTTCTTCTATTATTAATTCTAACCGGGAGTCATCAGACGTTTCATCGCCTGTATTTTCAGGTAATACTATTTCAAAAGTAAAATCCGATAAGCTTAAAAGTACCTCCCGAATGTTATCATCGGTAAATAGGGTCCGGACTCTTGATTCGTCATTAGTTTTGATAATAAGTTTATCATCAAAATGTGGGTACCCTATTGATATATCCTGCATGCCCAGCATTTTCCCTAGATCATCAAAGAAGCTTTCTTCGTGTACGGCAAATCTAAATCCGCTGCGGTTGGTAAAAGGCGCACTGAAAATAGTAGTAGCATAACCGCCTTCAAAGCCACCTCCTAAATCAATATCTATGTCTAAATGAATCGTTTTATTCTGTTGGTGAATAACAGCCCGGTACTGGAGCAAGTCTTCCTGCTGGCTTAAATCTGCTTCAATCTGGCTCCAAACATCATCTTCGTTATGCCCTGAAATTTCTTTTTCTTCCTGCATATTTTTACTAATAGTTTATATGATGCAGTACGACCTGAAGATAAAAAGGATTAAGATTTCCCTATATTTAACTTAGAATTCCTGGTGATGTTACTGGAAAATATAATTAGTGCCTGCTCTTCTGATTCCTTAAACCTGGAAAATATAATGGATAGCACAAATAGAATTTTAAGTTATTGAGTAAGCAATTAGAATAACTAAAAATTTTCCTTGTGCCAGAATAACAAGATTTGGTTAATTTTCTTTAGTCTGGTAGAGAGCTTTAAAAAGGAAGAAAAAAAGACCACAATAAATTATTTACTGTGGTCTTAGCTTAATTTCTAGTTGTTATTAATAACGGTTATTATCATTGTCACGGTCATGGCTATTGTAGTCATAGCCACCCCGAGGTCTGTCCCGCTCGTTTCTGATTCTTCCGGTTTGTGGATCATAGCGTCTATCTCGGTCATCGTCCGGATAGCCACGATGGCCATCATAGCCATAGCTTAAGGAGCCAGCCATATTGCCTTCGTTATAATCGGTACCGTAGCTGTAGTTACGATCCTGATCGTTGCCGCTGCCTTGCCGGTTTTTAGGTCTTTGGTTAGAACCATAATGCCGTTGTTCATTTGGCTGGTCGTCCATGTTGCGATTAAAGTCAAAAGATGGATTTTGTTGGCTGACATTGCCGTACTCCCCACGATTATAATGGCTTTGGGCGTCATCGTATATTTCATAACGGCTATCGTCGTCCCGGTTTCTATCGTTCCGATAGGTTCGGTTAGGATCAGGGCGGTTTTCGCGATGGTCCTGAGCGAAACGGCTATTTTCGTTATCACTAAAACTGTTTTTATCCCAATAAGCACCGTAAATCTGGCGTTCATGGCCTGGTCTTCTTATGGTGTCGCGTCCGTGGCCACTGGTGCCATCAAAGCCACTTCTGTCTTCATGCCGATGGCCGTAACCACCCCGGGCTGAGCCATAGCCCTGTGCGCCACCGTAACTTCCCATGTTGCCATAGTTATTAGAGGCGCCTTGTGTAATCCGCTGGTTTGCCTGGCCCCGGTCGTCCTGGTGATTATCGTGACGGTCGCCGTATTGGTCACGGGCCGTACGGTGATCCTCAAAACGGTAGGCACCTCTGTACATAGAATCTTTGCTTTGTCCCATATCTCTGTTACCGCCCCGGTTGTTCCGGTCTTGGTAATCGTTCTGATCTTCTCTTCTATTCATAACTTAAGATTTAAGTATATAAAAAATACATCTTTATTTTTAACGGGAGAAGTTGTTTGCAGTTTGGATATGCTGGTTTATTTTATTAATTACTAGCCATACTTCAGGAAAATTTATGGGTGTATAGCTTCCTGAATACTATAAGAAGCTAGATTTTACTGCTATAGATTAATTTAAAAAAAGCCGTTGTATTCAAGCTAGTTAAACAATTTTGTTTATGGAGAGTAGGGGGGATGCAGTTAGGAAAGGAGTAAATCAAAAAAAAGCAGCTGTTCTTGTTAAAACAGCTGCTCTGCAAATTCAATAGGTTTATTTTTCGGTTGGATCCTGCCAGGTATCTAATTTGATTTTTTCAATGAGCAGGTAGTTTTTAAACTGATGGACCATTTTGCTCATTTCCAGTTCGGTCGCTTGTAGGTCAGCCATTTCACTGTCAGAGCCTTCTAGTACTGGTTTTAGCTGGGTTAAACTTACCTGTAACTGTTCTATTACCTGGCCGGATTGATTTCTAACTTCTTCTGGTAATGTCTCATTCTGCACATTAGCTTCCATTTCGCCTATATATTGTTCTAAAAAAAGAACCATATCCCAAGGGTTGTTTGGTTTATTCCAGATAAACTCGATGTTACAGCGACGGCATTTATATTTATTTGCTTTCCATCCTTTTTGGTGTTTAGCAGTGCCCGTTAATTTTATATGAGAGCTTTTGTGGCATTTAGGGCACGCGGCATTATCTACGATAATGGAACCAAGCTTTTCCCGCTTTTGCGTTATGTGCTCCCGCGCTTGGGCATGGTTAAATATTTGCGTAGTTAATTTTTCGCAAGCAATTCCTAGTTGCTGATGTTCCTCACTAAGTGCTCCTTCCTTAATTAAATGGTCGGCACGCTTCTGGAAAAATTTAATAAGTTTTATTAATTCGCGTTCGTTAGGCTTTAAATATTGGTTCATGAATAAATATCGGCAAACGTAGATGCCAAAAATAGGTATTTATTTTGTAGCGTATTTAATAGTTTTAACTGGTGTGTATTTTTAATAAGTGGAGGACGTTTCAGGTGTAGCAAATTCCATAATTTCCAGCACCTCATCTTTGCGGACGCCTAAAGGGCAATAAATTTTATCTTTGGAAACCACTACAAAGGTATGTGGGGTTTCAAAAATGGCATATATTGGTTTTTTGTAAACCGGGCATGTTTCGCCAACCTGAGCTACTACCAATATTCCTTCAAATTTAAAAATTAACCGGAAGATTCTTTTATCTAGAACTTCCTCCTGGGTAAATTCCTCTACAAGATCTTTTATATAGGCATAATAAGCCTCCTGCTCGTAAATATTATCTAATTCTGGTAAATAAAATGTAAAGGTACTCATGGCAGCCGCAGGTATGTTTTAATTTTAAAATTAGTAGTAATTTAGTTTTTTGTGTCCGTATTTCCGGCCGGTGGATTCTTTTAATTATACTGATTTTTGGTTAGAAAGATTTAGGGAAATTCTAATAATTTAATTCAAAATTAGAGCCTTACTTTTATAAAATGACATACCTATTGCAGGAATATGTTTAATAAGTGGGGAGAAACAAAAAGCCAGGCTTTTACTTTTTAAGCTGGTTTTTAGCAACTACAATTCTAAGAATTAGAAAATAATACTTTTATGTTGCCTATAATAGGTTGTAGTAGATTGATCTTATCACAATTGGGTCTCTTGCTGTCATAAGTATAATCAAATAAACTAACCATTATAGGAGAGGGATGGAGGAACTGCGGCAGAGCATCTTCTTCATTTCAGGTAATTTTGCAGGATACAGAACTAAAGATGGTATTCTTTACCCTGTATTTTATACAATATGGCTGATATTCAGTTAATATATAAACTATAAATTTTTTGGAAAGGTGTATTCGCTGATGAAGGTTGTTATTTTAAAGGATATTATATAATTTATACATTTATAACATACAGCATTATGTGTTGATTATTTTTTAACATATAAACGAAAAATTTAACAAGTGTATTGTAATAATAAAGTAAGGTTGAATTTATTATATCCAGACTTTATTTAATGGTAATTCATAAATTTTGAATTAATTTTTTTACATTCTATCTTGAATCCCGAAAAGTTGATGGAAGTAGGTGCGCAAATAAGGATTAAATGAATTTATTTAAGACGGTGAAGTGAGAGCAGGTGGTTTTCCTTAGATCTTAATAATAGTTGTTTAACCTGGTGTGGTAAATTACAGAGCCTTTCAGAAAGTGTTAAGTTCTCCACGGATTATAATAAATTAAATTCCTATGATTTGGTTTAGATCTCCGAAGCAGGGGGAGAATAAAGATATGTGCTATATTTTTTAAAAAGGATAATAATATTAAATTACATATTCCACCTAACAATTCTTTAACATAAATGAACACTTACAAATTAGCATTAGGCGTCGCGGCCTTAAGTTTACTCGCTGCAATTGCTCTTTACCTTGCCGGGAATGCAGCAACGGCAGGCCCACTTTTAATTCTTTTCTTTGCCGCTTTAGGTATCGGGTTTAGAGGTTATGCTGTTACCAAAGGGTTTGCCTACACCATGATGATTTTTGCGGCCGTTACTACCGCTTTAAATTATCCGCAGTATTTTGTTCAGGTTGGTGATTTTAGGTTTGCTACTTTAATTACACCGCTTATTCAGATTATTATGTTTGGTATGGGTACTGAAATGGGACTAAAAGATTTTGCAGGGGTATTAAAAGAGCCAAAAGGAGTGTTAATTGGTTTAATTGGTCACTTTACTGTAATGCCTTTGTTAGGTTTCTCACTGGCTAAAATGTTTGGTTTCCCTCCGGAAGTGGCGGCAGGTGTTGTACTTATTGGTAGTATGCCGTGCGGTTTAGCTTCTAATGTAATGTCTTACCTGGCTGGTGCCAATTTAGCTTTATCTATCACCTTAACCGCCATTGCTACTTTGATAGCTCCTTTCATGACTCCAATGTGGATGAAATTATTAGGTGGCCAGTTTGTTGAGGTAGATGTGCTGGATATGATGTGGGATATAACTAAAATGGTTGTATTGCCAATTGGCGGAGGCTTAATATTTAACAAATTCTTCAAAGGAAAAGCAGCCTGGTTAGATAAAGCGATGCCTTTGGTTTCCATGTTTGGTATTGCTTTTATTATTACAATTATAACTGCTGCTGGTCGCGACAACTTAATGGTGATTGGCCCTGCGCTTATTTTGTGTGCCTTTATTCATAATACTGGTGGTTATGCGTTTGGTTATGGTATTGGCCGTTTATTAGGTTTAAGTGAGCGTAATGCCCGTACCATTGCTATTGAAGTAGGTATGCAGAATGGTGGTTTAGCTTCCGGTTTAGCTAAAGAAATGGGTAAAGCCGCTACCATAGGTTTAGCTCCGGCTGTATTTGGTCCGATTATGAATATCACCGGTTCCATCCTGGCTTCTTACTGGCACAAAAATCCTCCGGTACTTACTGAGGCAGAGATTGCTTCTGATCGGGAGGTTATGTTAGCGGGTGGTCACGGTCATGGCCATTAATCGATTTAAACTAAACTGGCTATAAATATGGCAGGCTAGTTGTATAGGAAATAAAGATTACTAAAATCTTAATTATAAAAATATTATGAAAAGAATTATCTGTATTCTGATGTTATCGCTGATTTTTGCTGTGGCTTCACAGGCACAATCAGCTTCTGCCCAGTCGAAAGATGAAAAAGATGTGGCGGCAGCAGTAGATGTTTACTGCAAAGCCATGGTAGATGCCGATAAAAACCTATTAGAAAAAATTGCTGCTCCGGAAATTAGCTATGGCCATTCAAGTGGTTTGGTTCAGGATAAAGCCGCTTTTGTAAATGGCGTAATTAATGATCCGATTGATTTTCTTACGGCTGAGGTTTCTAATCAAATGATTCGGGTGGCAGGTAATACCGCTTTGGTAAGACATACTTTTAAGTCTAAGGCAACTAATAACGGTAAGCCAAGTGACATCAACATTCAGAATTTATTAGTTTGGCAAAAGCAAAAAGGGGAATGGAAGTTATTAGCCCGTCAGGCTTTCAGATTGCCAACTCCTGCTCCAACTAACTAAAATTAATTTATCATCATAATAAAATTTAATAAGAACAGTCTCTACGGGCTGTTCTTATTTGTTTAAATCAATTAATAATGGTCTTAGATAAAATAGAAAACGCACACTTGTATACTTCTCTTGGAGAAGGAATTGCTCAGGCATTTAAATTTATAACAACTACTGATTTCGCAACTGCCGAACCAGGTAAGCACGAAATTGATGGCGATAAAGTATTTGCTTTTGTTAGTGAGTACGATACAAAGGAAATTACTGAGGGTATAACTGAAGCACACCGGAAGCACCTGGACGTACAATTTGTTTATTCCGGTTCAGAAGTGTTTGGATATGCGCCGTTGAAAGCCCAATCGGTTACTCAAGATTATGACGATGAAAAAGATTTAATATTGTTTAAAGCTGATTTATCTTTTAATAAGCTGGATGCCGGGATGTTTGCCATTTTCTTCCCTGATGATGTGCACATGCCAGGCGTAAAGCTTGCACAGGATACTACTTCAAAAGTAAAGAAAGTAGTGGTTAAGGTGCGGTTAACTTAAAAGTACCTGTTGCTTTATAGTTGTCATTCTACCAAGTGAAGTATTCTAAATAATAAATTTATTTGACTAAATTTTTATTTGCCATATAATCCTCTGACAAAAAAAGTAATTGTTTATTTAGAATTTTCAAAGTTGTTTTATAACTTAATGAAGTTCTGAACTTTATAAAATGACAATTTGAAATTGTATAAAGAAAAATGACATTCCTTTCTATTTATTTAATAAATAAACCAGAACATTATAAGAAATGAATATCTTCTCTAATCAGGCAATTATACAGTTCTGAAATTTGTATTTTTGACAATAAGTCCAGAATTTGAGGGCTGAATGGATTGAAAATATTTATTTAAGTCTAATCAAAACAAACACAACCACCTTCAATAATTTTAATTACCATGCAAAAACAGTATTCTTTTTTACTAGTTATTTGCTTAATGCTTTTATCTACGTTAGTAAAAGCACAGCAGATTTCAAAAGACGAACTTATTTTCCTTACGCCTGAGTGGAAAGGCGAACGCTTCCCGGATGGACGGCCAAAAGTTCCGGATGATGTTCTTAGACGAATGAAAGAGGTAAGTATTGAAGAAGCCTGGGCTACTTTAGGAGGCTCGAAATTTAATTACCAGATAGCTGAAAATTGGCCTATTAGAATAAACCCTGACAGTGTATTAGTTGGCCGCGCTTTTACAACTTCTTTTATGCCTTATCGCCCTGATGTGTGGAAAGCAATAGACGACCGCGGTAAAAAAGAAGGCCGCCGTAACCAAAATGTTTGGGGTGTTGAGCAACTTCAAAAGGGCGACGTATATGTGGGTGATCAGTTTGGTCTGCACAAAAACGGCCCAACCATTGGCGACCGCGTAGCAGCCGATATTTATAAAAGAACCGGTAACGGTATTGTATACGATGGTGCCGTAAGAGATATTGAAGGGTTGAAAGAAATGGGCAGATTTACCTCGTACATAACAAGCTATACCCCATCTCACCATAACCCGCCTTATGATCAAAATACTATGATTATAGGTATTAACCAACCTACACGCATACGTCAGGTAACGGTTATGCCGGGTGATGTGGTATTGGGCAAAGAAGGTGTGGTTATGTTCATTCCAGCGCATTTGGCAGAAACGGTAATTAAAGCATCCGAAAAAACACGCCTTGAAGATATGTTTGCCAAAATTCGTACCGCAGAAGGTAAATATTCTTCCGGACAAATGGATGCCAGGTGGACACCTGAAATTCAGAAAGATTACCTTGAATGGTTGAAAGCCAGCGTAAATAATAAAAAAATGAAATTACCTGTTGCTAAAGCTCAGGTTGAGGAAATAATAAAATCCAGTAGTGTTAATAATGTCTTTTAAATTTTCACCACAACACCTAGCAAACTAATAAATCAAACTATTATGTTGAATAAACAAAATCGCCGTTCTTTTTTAGGCAAACTTTCGTTAGCTGGTGCAGCCAGTCTTTTAGGAGCTCCGGGTCTTGCTACTGCAGGTCATGGGTTAGTTGGAGCTAAAGAGAGAACTTCGCAAGCTTCTGCCCCTGCTGATTTAAAAATTACAGATGTAACTTGTGGATATATCAAAAATGGTCACGATCTTATCGTGAAAATCTCTACTAATCAGGGTATTGTAGGTTGGGGACAAGCAGTTGATGCCGTTACTGGTACTTATTTTATGGTTAAACAAATGGGTAACCGGTTGAAAGGTCAGAATCCATTAAATCCGAACCGCCTGCAAGAAGAGTTACGTAAAGGAGCTTTCTTTGGTGGTGCTCAATCGGGTGTTTATGTTGCCGTAATGACTGCTATTGAATCAGCACTTTGGGATGTAACTGGTAAAGCATTAGGCTTACCTGTATACCAGTTATTAGGAGGTAAATTCCGGGATAAAATTCGTGTTTATTGCGATACTGCCCTTTATACTGCCCGTAATCCAACTCCTGATGATTATGCTAAATCTGCAAGCGGAGCAGTAAAGAAAGGATATAATGCAGTTAAGTTTGATATTGATGAAGGAAACGACCCAAATAAATATGACCGCTATAACTGGACTGCCAGCCCGGCTGAATTAGACAGGATGTATAATGCCATTGCTGCTGTTCGTAAAGCAGTTGGTCCTAAAGTTGATATTTGCGTGGATATGCACGGTCGTTATGATGCGACAACAGGTCATAGAGTGGCCAAGTTAATGGAACCGTTAAACCTGATGTGGTTGGAGGAGCCAGTACCTGCTGATAATATTGATGTTTATAAACGTATTACAGCCGAAACTTCTACTCCTATCTGTACTGGTGAAAACATTTATTTAGCCTATGGCTTTACCCGCTTATTGGAAGAAGGCGGCGCGGATATTATCATGCCTGACTTGCAGAAAGCCGGTGGTTTAGGCGAGGCACAGCGTATTGCTAATTTAGCTAACCTGTACTATGTACCTTTCTCGCCGCACATGGTGGCTTCTTTCTTAGGAGCTATGGCCTCTGCCCACGTTTGTGCTTCAGTGCCAAACTTCCAGATTATGGAGTGGCAAACTTATATGGATACAGAAGAAATTTATAAAGACGTTGTAGTTTATGATAAGCCTTTTGTTGAGAAGAGTTTCATTACAGTATCTGATAAGCCAGGTATTGGCGTAGATATCAACGAAGAAGGTATGAAAAAATACCATCCAAAAGATATTCCTTTCTTTGTTTAATTAATATTCAAAAGTTGACTATTGAAAACCCGATTGGTTTGAAAAATCAGCGATAATAAAAAATAAGTACTGCTTGTTCTGAATTAAGGCAGATTATAATACTTGATAATCAAGTGGATAATCTGCCTTAATTCAGGCAAGCTTTTTTTTTAGGCTTTAGAATTAATTATTAATTATGAAATTATATAAACTTACAAGTGGTATTCTGCTGGAACAAAACGGCGAATTTTTTAAGTTAAATTCTTCTGACTGGGATGCAGTAGTAAACCAGGAGAACTTACATCAGTATTTACAGGACGAAGTAAAAAACGCTTCTTCTGTTTCTAAAGAAGAAGGCGAAAAATTACTTTCTTCTGAACTATTGGCTCCAATCAGCCAGCAGGAAGTATGGGCTTCAGGAGTTACTTATTTCCGCAGCCGCGTTGCCCGGATGGAAGAATCTAAAGATGCTGGTGGCGGGGACTTTTACGATAGAGTATATGATGCAGAACGTCCGGAATTGTTTTTCAAAGCTACTCCAGCCCGCACGGTAGGTTCTGGTGGAAAAGTAAATATCCGTCAGGATTCTACTTGGGATGTGCCGGAACCAGAGCTTACTTTATTTGTAAATTCGCGCGGTAAAATTCAAGGATATACTGTTGGTAATGATATGAGTTCGCGCAGTATTGAAGGCGAAAACCCATTGTATTTACCACAAGCTAAAACGTA
This sequence comes from Adhaeribacter aquaticus DSM 16391, assembly GCF_000473365.1. Taxonomy (GTDB): domain Bacteria; phylum Bacteroidota; class Bacteroidia; order Cytophagales; family Hymenobacteraceae; genus Adhaeribacter; species Adhaeribacter aquaticus. The sequence continues at coordinate 2,098,681 of NZ_KI421517.1, read as the reverse complement.
TGATAAATGTGCTGGTATAGGTCCATGCTTATATGTGCCGGGTTCTCCACTGCCACAAGAAACTGAAATTAATCTGGAAATCAAACGTAATGGCGAGACGCAGTTTAATGAGTCTATTGCTATCAGCCAGATGAAACGGAAGCACGATGAACTGGTAGGTTTTTTATTCCGGGAAACATCTTTTGAGCACGGCGCCTATTTAATGACCGGTACTGGTATTGTGCCACCTAATGAGTTTACTCTGAAAAGCGGTGACGAAATCCGGATTACAATTGGTTCTATCGGAACACTGGTAAACTTTGTTTCTTAATTTAATTTTACTTCAATGCTAAATTCAAAATTTAGCAAATAAATATTTTTATGAGTAATAATGCTACGTTAGATATGCCGGAGGTAAAAGCCCGGACTTTTAGTGGAATAAATCCGGCCACGGGAGAACCGTTGGAAACAGTATTTACTGAATCTACAGTTGCGGAAGTTGATACTGCGGTAAGAAATGCTGAGGAAGCTTTTAAAATTTACCGGTTAAAGTCAAACGAAGAAAAAGCAGCTTTTTTAGAGAGAATAGGCGAGGAGATCATGGCAATGGGCGATGAGCTTTTGAATGTTTGTTCTTTAGAAACAGGTTTACCATTGGCACGTTTACAAGGTGAGCGTGGTAGAACAGTAAATCAGTTAAAGTTATTTGCAGAATTGGTAAGAGATGGGTCTTGGGTTAACGCTCGGATAGATAAAGCGCAACCAGATCGCCAGCCTTTGCCAAAGCCTGATTTACGGCAGATGCAAATTCCATTAGGACCAGTAGGTGTGTTTGGAGCCAGTAATTTTCCATTAGCATTTTCAGTAGCTGGTGGCGATACCGCTTCGGCTTTAGCAGCTGGTTGTACGGTAGTGGTAAAAGCGCATCGTGCTCATCCGGGTACTTCTGACATGGTTGGTAAGGCTATGATTCAGGCAGCTAAAGCTACTGGTATGCCCGATGGTGTAGTATCTTATGTACATGGTGGCGTAGGTATGGAGTTGGTGAAACATCCTTTAATAAAAGCAATTGGCTTTACTGGTTCTTACCACGGTGGTATGGCTTTATTTGCGGCGGCGGCGGCTCGTCCGGAGCCTATCCCGGTTTATGCCGAAATGGGTAGTACTAACCCCGTGTTCATTTTGCCTGGCGCTTTAAAAGAAAGAGGCACAGCTATTGCTCAGGGATTAGCTGGTTCAGTAACCATGGGCGTAGGTCAGTTCTGTACTAACCCGGGTATGGTAATAGCCGTAGATGCTCCTGAAGTGGAAGGTTTCTTTAAACAAACCGGCTCTCATTTGGAGGCTAACGTGGCAGGTACTATGCTTACGCCTGGTATTAAACAAGCTTACGATTCAGGGTTAGAGCGACTTATTAGTACAGCAGGCGTAAAAGTATTAGCTCAAGGAGCGGCATCCGAAAGTGTTTGTGGTGGTTTGGCCCATTTATTACATACTACTGCCAGCAACGTATTAGCTAATCCGGAGTTAACAGAAGAAGTTTTCGGCCCAACTAGTTTAGCGGTTACGGCAGAAAGTAAAGCGCAGATTTTAGAGCTTGCCGAAAGTTTACACGGCCATTTAACGGCGACGATCCATGCTACCGCCGAGGATTTAGAAGAATATGCCGAATTGGTACAGATACTGGAGCGGAAAGTAGGCCGTATTTTATTTAATGGTTACCCTACCGGGGTAGAAGTGAGTCATGCCATGGTACACGGTGGACCATTCCCGGCTACTTCAGATTCCCGTTCTACGTCTGTAGGTACGTTGGCTATATATAGATTTGCTCGTCCGGTATGTTACCAGGATTTTCCGGCTAAAGCGCTGCCAGCAGCTTTACAAAACGACAATCCGTTAAATATCTGGCGCATGGTAGATGGGCAGTTTACCAAAGAAAGTATCTAAATATTAAGAATAATGGCCTTTACTAAAAGGCCATTATTTTTTATTGTAACTTTGAAGGCCCTGAATCAAAAGGACTTGATTAATTTAATAAATATAAATTAGTACCTAAAATTTAATTTATGGAAGTTAAAGAAAATAATAGTTCAAGTGCTGCACGACGCACATTTACTGGGGTTAACCCGGCTACGGGAGAAGCGTTGGAAACAGTATTTACCGAATCTACACCAGAAGAAGTAGATGCAGCAGTAAGAAAAGCCGAAGAAGCTTTTACTACTTACCGATTAAAAACCAGCGAAGAACGCGCAGCCTTTTTAGAAAGAATAGGTGAGGAGATCATGGCTTTGGGTGATGATTTGCTAAATATATGTTCCCAGGAAACAGGTTTGCCTTTACCGCGCTTACAGGGTGAGCGGGGTAGGACCGTAAATCAATTGCGTTTATTTGCTGAGATTGTGAGAGAAGGATCGTGGGTAAATGCCCGTATTGATAAAGCACAACCTGATCGTCAGCCATTGCCAAAGCCTGATTTACGGCAAATGCAAATTCCATTAGGGCCGGTAGGTGTGTTTGGTGCCAGTAATTTCCCTTTTGCTTTTTCAGTAGCAGGCGGCGATACCGCTTCGGCTTTAGCGGCTGGTTGTACAGTAGTGGTAAAAGCGCATCCGGCCCATCCAGGAACATCTGAAATGGTAGGCAATGCCATCATAAAAGCAGCTAAAGCCGCTGGTATGCCAGACGGAACATTGTCTTTTGTGCATGGTACTTCTGTAGAGGTAGGAATGGCTATTGTTACACATCCATTAATAAAAGCTATTGGTTTTACGGGTTCTACGAGAGGGGGAACAGCTATTTTTGCTGCTGCTGCTGCTCGTCCGGAACCTATTCCGGTTTATGCGGAAATGGGTAGTACTAACCCAGTATTTATTTTGCCTCGTGCTTTAAAAGAAAGAGAAGATGCTATTGCCCAAGGGTTGGCTGCTTCCGTTACTTTAGGTGTAGGTCAGTTCTGTACTAATCCAGGTTTAGTAGTTACACTAGATTCAGATATTTCAAGCAGCTTCCTGCAAAAAGCGAGTAAGCATTTCGAGGCTTCCACGGCGGGTACAATGCTGACACCAGGTATAAAACAAGCTTATGACTCGGGTTTGCAACGTTTGCAAAAAGTAGAAGGCGTAAAAGTGTTAGCTCAAGGAGCTGCAGCCGCAGGTACTTGTGGCGGTGTGGCACATTTGTTACAAGCTTCCGCCGAAACTATTTTGGGTAATCCGGAATTAGCGGAAGAAGTATTTGGGCCATCCAGCTTAGCAGTTACAGCATCCGATAAAGACCAGGTTCTGGAATTTGCCCGTAATTTACATGGCCATTTAACGGCAACGATTCATGCTACCGCCGAGGATTTAGAAGAGTATGCCGAATTGGTACAGATACTGGAGCGGAAAGTAGGCCGTATTTTATTTAACGGTTACCCTACCGGGGTTGAAGTTAGTCATGCCATGGTACACGGTGGACCATTCCCGGCTACTTCAGATTCCCGTTCTACGTCTGTAGGTACGTTGGCTATATATAGATTTGCTCGTCCGGTATGTTACCAGGATTTTCCGGCTAAAGCGCTGCCAGCAGCTTTACAAAACGACAATCCGTTAAATATCTGGCGCATGGTAGATGGGCAGTTTACCAAAGAAAGTATCTAATTTTTAAGTTGCCGTTTTTGCCTGATTGGCTGGAACAAGAGCAGGTAGTATTCAAACTAGGAAAGCTGTAAATTAAGTTAATACTTGATTTACAGCTTTTTTAGTTTGAGGCTAAATATAAAAATTTACATACACCTTTTAAAATTGATGATCATTTAAAAATACTGTACAAATCGTTTGATTATTAGTAAATATTCAACAATATTTATAAATATATTTATGTTGAGAACTCCTGTTTTAATACCAGTGGAATATTAATCTGCAATTATAGTTTCTTGATTTTGTGAGATTTAAGAAAAGATTTTTATTGAAAAAAAATTGCTAAATCACCCTGATTAGTTAAAACTATACTAATAAGAATGAGTAAAATTGAAAAAATTGTTGTGTAAGTGTAAAAAATTTAACAAAAAGATAATAATTGATAAATTTGAAAGCATATACCTTTTTACTTGTTTTTCATTTAATCAAAAGGTGTAAATGTTATATTTATTAAAAAATTTACAATAAATAAAAAGTAAGTTTAGGTTTTTTTTTAGGGGCAAACTATATTTATGAAGCGCAAAGCTTCATTTATTACCAAACACAATTAATTAACCTTAACAAATTAGCCCCAATGCAAAAAATTACTTCAAGACTGCAAAAAGCTGTTTTGGGTATGTCGTTGCTCTCTGGTATTACCATTGCTACTGATTCAGTTGCTGGTAATGCAGGAGCGAACTATGTGTCTAATAACAGCTCTGCAAAATTCGTAAGTTCAAACCGCTTCTTAGACTGGCGTATCACCGGTAGAGTTGTCTCTAGCAAAGGCGAGGGATTGCCGGGTGTTACTGTTTTAGTAAAGGGAACAACTACAGGTACGGCTACCGATGCAGATGGTAACTATACTTTAAATGTTCCTGAAAGAGCTGGTACTTTAGTATTCTCTTACATTGGTTTTACCACCATGGAAAGAGCTTTTTCTGGTGCTGGTACGGTAAATATTACATTGGCTGATGACGCGAAAGCATTAGAAGAAGTAGTAGTTACCGCTTTTGGTATTAAAAGAGAAGCCCGTAAACTGGGTTATTCTACGGCTACTGTAAGTACTGAAAACTTAACGCAAACCCGTACAAACAACGTTGGTAATAGCTTAGTAGGTAAAGTAGCTGGTGTACAAGTACAAGCTGCTCCAACTGGTGCTGGTGGATCTTCAAAAATCCGTATCCGTGGTCAGGCTTCTTTCGGTGGTAATAACTCCCCGTTAATTATTGTAAACGGTGTGCCTATTAATAACAGCGCTGGTGGTTCTGCTAATGGTGCCGGTACAGGTGCTGCCGGTGAAGCCAGAACTGATACTGGTGATGGTTTGCAAAGCATTAACCCGGATGATATTGAGTCGATGACCGTGCTGAAAGGTGCTGCTGCGGCTGCGCTTTATGGTTTCCGGGCTGCTAACGGTGCAATCATCATTACTACAAAATCAGGTAAAGGCCAGACCGGTATTGGTGTTGAAGTAACTTCAAACTTCATTGCTGATCAGGCTTTAGATTACACTGATTTCCAATATGAGTATGGTGGTGGTGAAAACGGCAGACGTCCGCAAGTTTTGCAAGGTGGACCTAACGCTGCTCGTGGTGCTTCTACTGGTACTGGTCAGTGGAGCTTTGGTGAGAAATTTGATGGTCAGCCAGTAATTGGCCACGACGGACAAATGCACCCATACAGTCCAAACAGAGACAGAGTTAAGGATTTCTACAGAACTGGTACAACCTGGACTAACTCTGTTGCCTTATCTGGTGGTAGTGAAAAAGGTAATTTCCGTTTATCTTTTGCTAATACCGATGCTAACAACATAATTCCAAATTCTGATTTTCATAAGAAAATTTTGAACTTTGGTTTAACTTATAACCTAACAGAAAAACTTTCTGCCCAGTTAAATGCAAACTATTCTAATGAGCTAAACCATAATCCTCCAATTGTTTCTCAGCAGGATTTTAACATTAACCAAACCCTGTATAACTTATCTAACCACACGGATGTTTCTTGGTTAGAGGCTGCTTATCAGGATGAAAACGGCAACGAGATTTTCCCTTCTCGTTTTACAAACCGTTCGAATCCATACTGGACAATTAACAAGCGTTTTGAAAATTCTCGTCGTGACCGGATATTTGGTAATGCTTCTATTCGTTACCAGGTATTACCTTGGTTATATGTACAAGGTCGTGTAGGGCAAGATTATTTTACCAACCCTTACAACTTTAACCGTCCTACTGGTACTGCTTTCTTATCCGTGGCGCCAACTGGCTTTAACGGTGACTACTACGAAAGTGTATCTACCTTCCGGGAGCGTAACTTAGACTTTTTAGTTGGTGGTAATCGTGAATTTGGGAAATTTGGTATTGACTTTACCTTGGGTGGTAACTCAATGGATATCAAAAACTCCAGATTAGGTACCAGCGTAACTAACTTCTACGTTCGTGATCTATACCACATAAACAATGGTCAGGTTAAAAACCCGAACTACTTCTATTCTCAAAACCGGGTTAACTCCCTGTTTGGAACAGTTGACTTCTCGTTCAACAACTATTTGTTCTTGAACTTAACAGGCCGTAATGACTGGTTCTCTACCTTGAATCCTAAGTCTAACAGCTACCTGTATCCATCAATCAGTACCAGCTTTGTGTTTAGCCAAGCCTTCTCTACCTTGCCTGCTTGGGTAAATTATGGTAAAGTACGGGTTGCTTACGCTGAAGTGGGTGGTGCTACCGATCCTTATCAGAACGCATTATTCTACAACATTAACCCTAACCCACTATCTGTTGGTGGTTTTAACTATGCTATTGGTAACGTATCTAGTGGTGTAAGCCCGAACCCTAATTTAAGACCACTTAGCGTTAAAGAATTAGAAGCAGGTTTAGAGTTAAGAACATTAGATAACCGTGTTAACTTAGACTTCACTGTTTATCGTAAAAACACAGTTGACGAAATTCTGAACGTAGATATTTCTCATGCCTCAGGTTATGGCCAGACAAAAGTTAACGTTGGTAGATTAAGAAACCAAGGTATTGAAGCCTTATTAAGTTTAGAGCCGGTTCGTACTGAAAACCTGACCTGGAATAGTGCTTTCAACTATACTATCAACAGAAGTAAAGTATTGGAACTAGCTGCTGGTCAGCAACGTTTTGATATGGAAAGCGGTGAATTCATTGGCGTAGTTTCTCAGGAAGTTGGTCAGCCTTTAAACTCGCTGCGTGGTTTCGACTTCAGACGTGATGCGCAAGGCAGAATATTAACTGCTTCTGGTCGGTTCTTACAAGGTAACATGGTAACTTATGGTAGTGCTGTTCCTGTTCATACAGGTGGTTGGTTAAACACTGTAACTTACAAAGGAATCCGTTTATTTGCTCAGGTTGATTTTAAAGCAGGTCATAAACTGATCTCTAACTCTAACTTCAACTTTACTCGTCACGGATTACACAAAATGTCATTAGTTGGTCGTGAAGGTGGTGTAGTATTTGATGGTGTAAACGCTGATGGTTCTCCGAACACAACTGCTGTACCAGCTCAGGATTTCTACAACAACTACCGTAGTACCAGTGTGGCAACGCCATTTGTATACAACGCTAGCTTTGTTCGTTGGAGAACATTGTCTCTTGGATACGATTTTTCTCGTTTTGTTAACAAATCATTCATCAAAGGTTTAAATGTGAATGCGTTTGTAAACAACGTTTTAATGATAAAGAAATATGTTGACAACTTAGATCCAGAAACGCAATACTCTACTTCTGACAGATTTGCTGGTTTAGAGGCTCATGCGCTTCCTACTACTCGTAGCTACGGATTAAATGTTAACATTAAACTTTAATTTTATTTATTTTTAGATTTTATATGAAGAAGAAATATTTATCCATGGCACTGGTCGCGCTTTTAATAGGCGCGAGCAGCTGCGATAAGGATTTTGAGCAAATAAATACTAATCCAAACCAGGCGACGAGCCTGGACCCAGCGTATCTTTTAAACAGTGCCCAGTTTGGTTCAGCCAGAACAACTCACCACTACGAAGGTGAAATTATTCAGCAGGTAAATACGCCATATACAGGTATTCTGGAAGGTGGTAATCACAACATCCTGAACGATGTTAACACCAGAACTACTTTTGAGCAGGTTTATCAGGGACCTATCCGGAACCTAACTATTATTTTAAATAATACAGCGAGCAATCCTGCTCAAAGTAATATTTACAATATGGCCCGGATTCTAAAGGCTTATAACTTCATGGTATTGGTTGATACTTATGGTGATGTGCCATACTTTGATGCCGGTAAAGCATTCTTAGAAAATAATTACCTGCCGAAATACGATCCACAAGCTGAAATTTATGCCGATATCTTAAAGGAATTAGAAGAAGCTACAAAAGCTTTGGATGCTTCTAAACCAACGGTAACTGGTGGCGATATTTTCTATAATGGCAATATCCCTAGATGGCAAAAACTGGGTAACTCCCTATTATTGCGCGCCGGTATGCGGTATACTGATGTTGAAGGGAATAATTCAGCAACGGCAAAAGCGGCTGTGGCTAAGGCTATGGCAGGTCCTGGAGGATTAATGACTTCTAACGATGATAATGCGATGGTACGGTACAATGCTCCGGCTTATGTACATGCCACTACCCAGCAGCTTTTAGCCACCGAACGGGCTAACTTCTTTGCTGGTGAGCCTTTCGTTAACTTCATGAAAGCGCATAACGATCCGCGTGCTCCGTATATTTTTGTAAGATACTCTGCTCCGGGTGATCCAAACGGTGGTACTATTAATACGAATTTGGCTGATCAGTTTGGTCTTCCTTATGGTTATTCTGATGTTACTATTCGTACTGCTCCAGGGTTCCGTGGTTCTCTTAACGAATACTCTTATTTTAGACGTAATACGGTATTAGAACAGAGCACTCCAGAGTTTTTAGTAACTTATGCGCAAACGCAGTTATTATTAGCAGATGCAGCTGCTAGAGGTATAATTGCAGGTGGCCTTGCCCAGGCTAAAACGCATTATGAAACTGGTATCAGAGCACACATCAATCAGTTGAGATTATATAACACTACTGTTATTCCTCAGATACCTGAAGCGGAAATAGTAGCTTATCTGGCACAGCCAGGTAATCCTACCAGTTCTGATCCTATTCAGCGGGTAGGTGTGCTTTTTAGTACTGATCCTGCAAAAGCGTTAGAGCAAATCAACACCCAGTACTGGGTTGCCTCTTTCCGTAACTGGTCAGAAGCATGGTCTAACTTCCGCAGAACGGAGTTCCCACGTTTACAACCAATCAACTATCCAGGGCAAGATCCTTCAGTTGGTGCTACTGGTTTTATTCGCCGGTTACCTTATCCAAACAGAGAAGTTTCTGTAAATGCTGCTAATGTACAGGCTGCAGTAGCCCGTATGGGAGCAAATACTTTAGGAACCCGTATTTTTTGGGATAAATAATTATTTTAAGTTGAAGTTTTATATAAACATAACTTAATATTTAGTAGCTTTATCCGTCTAATTAAGCTTTGGATGGATAAAGCTATTTTTTTGAAATGTTGCTAAGGTTCACCCCAAATTATTTAAACCACAAGTTTAGTAATGCCCTAGCCCTTGAAAAGTTTTACAAACAAACACCGATTAAATAATACAAATGAAAAGTATCTTAGATCAAATTATTGCTGCTAATAAAAAGGAAGAAGCAGCAGAAGCCGCTGCGCTTCAGGCGGAAATTAATAATCCAAAGACTTCTGATAGCCGTCGGAACTTCCTGAGAAAAACAGCATTAGGTGGTATTTCATTGGCTGGCTTAGCCGGTATGACCATTGAGGATACCATTGCTCAAACTACTTCTAAAGTAAATAGAGCTTCTAATCCGTCTGAATTAAAAATTACTGACATGCGTGTAGCGGTTATCCGTAACGTAGGTCGTACGCCAATCATCCGTATTGATACCAACCAAGGTATCTATGGTTACGGTGATGTGCGTGATGGTGGTGATGAGCGTTATGCTTTAATGTTAAAAAGCCGCATCTTGGGCCAAAACCCTTGTAATGTAGAGCAAATTTTAAAATCTATTCGTCAGTTTGGTTACCATGGCCGTCAGGGTGGTGGTTTTGCTGCGGTGGAAATGGCCCTTTGGGATTTATGTGGTAAGGCTTACGGTGTACCGGCCTGGCAGTTATTAGGTGGTCGTTACAGAGATAAAGTTCGTTTGTATGCAGATACTCCTGGTGCCAGAAACCCGAAAGAGTTTGCTCAAACTATGAAAGTTCGTACGGAACAACAAGGTTTTACCTGGTTGAAAATGGACTTAGGTATTCACGTAGTTGCTGATAAACCAGGATCTTTGGTAAACAATAAATTCTGGGATGGTGCCAAAGGACAATATGATACTCGTGAATACATGGGTTATGGTAATGCTTTACACCCATTCACGCAAATTCAGATTACTGAAAAAGGTTTAGATGGCTTGGCAGAATATGTACAAAGTGTACGGGATGTAGTAGGATACGAAATTCCATTATCTTCTGACCACTTTGGTCACTTTGATGTGAACAACTCTATCCGTTTTGCTAAGAAAATGGAAAAATACCGTTTAGCTTGGGTTGAAGATATGGTGCCTTGGTTCATGACAGATCAGTGGAGAACTGTAACGGATGCTATTGAAACCCCAACTTGTACTGGTGAAGATATTTACCTGAAAGAAGGTTTCAAACCATTAATCGACAAGCGTGCGGTTGATATTATTCACCCGGATATGGGTACATCCGGTGGTTTATTAGAAACGAAGAAAATTGGTGATATGGCTGAAGAAGGTGGTGTTGCAATGGCAATGCACTTTGCTGGTTCGCCGGTTTGTTTTATGGCTAACGTACATTGCGCTGCGGCTACTCAAAACTTCTTAGCACTAGAGCACCATTCGGTAGATACGCCATGGTGGGAGAATTTAGTTAGAATGACTGGTTCTAAAAAGATGGTAGAAAAAGGTTTTGCTAACGTACCATTGGATGCTCCTGGTTTAGGTATTGAGTTAAACGAAGAGGAAGTTAGAAAGCACTTAATGCCAGATGCAAAAGGTTACTTCGAGCCAACTCCAGAGTGGAACGAGAAACGTTCTCACGACAGACTTTGGAGCTAATTTACCTAAGGTAATAACCTGTAAATTATCAATTTATAAAGCCGGACAATTGTCCGGCTTTTTTGTTTTACTGGGAGTCCGAGAATTGTCAGGTGTAAATAATTTATTATATTAGGTGTGGTTAAGGTATATATTTCTATTTGCCTTAAAACAACGTCCTAAACATTCTAATTATCCACCAAAAATCCCTAAACAATCTATGAAGAGTATTTTACAAAAAATTATTGCAGCGAATAAAGCAGACGAAAAGGTACGGACTGCTGCCATCCAGGCGGAAATCAATAATCCGGCAACTAAGCCTGACCGCCGGAGCTTTTTAAAGAAAACAGCTTTAGGCGGTATTGGCCTGGCAAGCTTTATGGGCATGAGTATTGAGGATACCCTGGCGCAAACCACATCTAATGTGAATCGGGCTTCTAATCCGGCTGATCTTAAAATTACGGATATGCGCTATGCTATTGTGCAAACAGGTACAGCGGGCCGTTGCCCGATTATCCGGATAGATACCAACCAAGGTATTTATGGTTTAGGTGAAGTACGTGATGGTGCAGATGAACGCTATGCTTTAATTTTAAAAAGCCGCATTCTGGGACAGAACCCTTGTAATGTGGAAATGCTTTTTAAAACTATAAAGCAGTTTGGGATGCATGGCCGCCAGGCAGGTGGTGTTTGCGCGGTAGAAATGGCCCTGTGGGATTTAGCTGGAAAAGCTTATGGTGTACCAGCCTGGCAATTACTGGGTGGGCGCTACCGGGATAAAGTTCGTTTATATGCCGATACGCCAGAATCTAAAGATATTAACGAAATGAAGGCTAAGGTGAAGCGGAGATTGGTAGATGAAGGATTTACCTGGCTAAAAATGGACTTATCTATCAACTCCTTGCGAGATAAACCGGGTACTACTGTAAATACGGCTTTTTGGAATGGGGCGTCTTATCAGTCGAGTGCAGCCAATCAATACATAACCAACTCTATTACCTCCTATGGCAATACCCAGCACCCGTTTACAGCTATTCAGATAACGGATAAAGGTTTAGATCATTTAGCCAGTATTGTTGAAACTGTAAGAAGTGTGGTAGGATATGAAACGCCCATATCTTCGGACCATTATGGGCATTTCGATGTAAATAATTCTATTAGATTAGGGAAGGCTGTTGAGAAATACCGTTTAGCCTGGTTAGAGGATATGGTGCCGTGGTTTATGACTGACCAATGGAAGACTGTGACCAATGCCTTGAATACCCCAACTATTACCGGTGAAGATATTTACCTGAAGGAAGGGTTTAAAACCTTAGTAGATAACCATGCAGTAGATATTATTCACCCGGACCTGGCTTCTTCCGGGGGATTATTAGAAACCAAGAAAATTGGGGACTATGCCGAAGAAGGAGGCGTGGCAATGGCTATGCACTTTGCCGGTACCCCTGTTTCGTTTATGGCCAACGTAAATTGTGCAGCAGCTACCCAAAATTTCCTGGCATTGGAGCACCATTCGCCAGATGTAGCCTGGTGGCCGAATATGGTAAAAACAACTGATGGTCGTAAACTGATTGAAAAAGGATATGCAAATGTATCAAACTTAGCACCAGGCCTGGGTATTGAATTAAACGAGGAAGTGATGAAGCAACATTTAGATCCAAAGGATAACAGCTTCTTCCGTCCAACCCCAGAATGGAATGAAAAGCGATCTCATGACAGACTGTGGAGCTAGTATAGTATAAAAAGCTGCGTAAAGGTTTAGTTTATTTTATGTATAACGGTAAAATCTTATTTACATAAGTAAGTTAATTCCTTGCCGGATACTAAAAAACAGTGTGCTTATTGTACAAAACACAGTTAAAGTCGAACAAAAAAAGGTTCGACTTTTTTTGTTTTTGTAAGTTAAAAATCAGATTTTCAACAGAATTATAAAATATCTTACCTGTTTATTTAACCTTAGTTCACCACAAAAATTAAATTTATCAACCCCTAACATGAAAAGTATTTTAGATCAGATTATCGCTGCAAACAAAAAAGAAGAAGCAGCAGAGGCCGCCTCCCTAAAGGCGGAAATGAATAATCCGGCGACCACTCCCAGCCGCCGGAATTTTTTAAAGAAAACAGCCTTGGGAGGTGTTTCATTAGCTGGTTTAATGGGTTTAGGTATAGAAGATACTATAGCTCAGGCAACATCTCGAGTAAATAGAGCTTCTAATCCTTCAGAGTTAAAAATTACGGATATGCGGGTGGCCGTTTTACAAAACGTGGGCCGTACGCCAATTATCCGTATTGATACCAACCAGGGAATTTATGGTTACGGTGATGTGCGTGATGGTGGTGATGAGCGTTATGCTTTAATGTTAAAAAGCCGCATCTTGGGCCAAAATCCTTGTAATGTAGAGCAAATTTTAAAATCTATCCGTCAGTTTGGTTACCATGGCCGCCAGGGTGGTGGTTACGCAGCGGTAGAAATAGCCCTTTGGGATTTATGTGGTAAGGCTTACGGTGTGCCGGCCTGGCAGTTATTAGGTGGTCGTTACAGAGATAAAGTTCGTTTATATGCGGATACTCCTGGTGCCAGAAACCCGAAAGAGTTTGCTCAGACCATGAAAAAGCGTACGCAGGAGCAAGGCTTTACCTGGTTGAAAATGGACTTAGGTATTCACGTGGTACGGGAACAGAAGGATGCTTTAGTAAATGCCGGATTCTGGAAGATAGATAAGCAAGTTTTCAGCAGCCCGGATATCATGGCTTATTCCAATACTACTCACCCTTTCACTCAGTTGCAAATTACTGATAAAGGTTTGAAAGGCTTAGAAGAATATGTAGCTAGTGTACGGGATGTAGTAGGATACGAAATTCCGTTGTCATCCGACCATTTTGGCCACTTTGATGTGAACAACTCTATCCGTTTTGCCAGAGCAATGGAAAAATACCGCCTGGCTTGGGTAGAGGATATGGTGCCTTGGTTTATGACGGATCATTGGAAAACCGTAACGGATGCTGTTGAAACCCCAACTTGTACTGGTGAGGATATTTATTTAAAAGAAGGCTTTAAACCACTAGTTGATAAACACGCCGTAGATATTATACACCCGGATATGGGTACATCTGGTGGTTTATTAGAAACAAAGAAAATTGGCGACTATGCCGAAGAAGGTGGTGTTGCCATGGCCATGCACTTTGCTGGTTCTCCGGTAACTTTTATGGCTAACGTACATTGCGCCGCGGCTACTCAAAACTTCTTAGCACTTGAGCACCATTCGGTAGATACGCCATGGTGGGAGAATTTAGTTAGAATGACTGGTTCTAAAAAGATGGTAGAAAAAGGTTTTGCTAATGTACCATTAGATGCTCCTGGTTTAGGTATTGAGTTAAATGAAGACGAGGTTAGAAAGCATCTGGTAAAAGATGCTCCTGGTTATTTTGAGCCAACTCCAGAGTGGAACGAGAAACGTTCTCACGACAGACTTTGGAGCTAGTATGATTACAGAAAGCCAGGAATTATTTCCTGGCTTTCTGTCTTTTCAACCTGCTTCACTCTTTTACTTAAAGAAATAATTATATTTCTTATACACCTCATAAGACTTCTTGTTTATTATAATCAGTTGCTGCTGATAACGTATTCTTTTCCTTAAGGTAAGTTATCATCTTAACTTCTAAAATTACCACCACCATCCACCACCATTAAATCATTTGTAAAATATGAAAAGCATTCTCCATCAAATTATAGATGCAAATAAAAAAAGAGAAACAGCCGAAACAGCCGCCAGACAAGCAGAAATTAACAACCCTGCCACTCCGGATACCCGTCGGGATTTCCTGAAAAAAACTGCCTTAGGCGGCATTGGAATAGCCAGTTTCATGGGCATGAGTCTCGAAGACACCCTTGCCCAGACAACTTCTAAAGTAAATAGGGCCTCCAATCCGGCTGATCTGAAAATTACCGATATGCGGTATGTGAGAATTAACCGAAGTTGGCCAGTAATCCGGATTGATACCAACCAAGGGATATATGGCTACGGCGATGTTCGGGATGCAGCCGACGAAAAGTATGCCTTGTTTTTAAAAAGTAGAATTTTAGGTCAGAATCCTTGTAATGTAGAGCAAATATTTAAGTCTATTAAACAATTTGGAGGACCAGCACGGCAGGCAGGCGGAGTATGTGCCGTTGAAACGGCCCTTTGGGATTTAACTGGTAAAGCCTACGGCGTGCCTTGCTGGCAATTATTAGGAGGCCGCTACCGGGATAAGGTAAGGCTTTATGCAGATACGCCGCAGGATAAAGATGTAAATATTTTTAAGGAAAAAATGCGAAAGCGGGTTCAGGTCGATGGTTTTACCTGGCTTAAAATGGACTTAGGGCTGCACCTGGTTTCAGATAAACCTGGCACGGCTGTAAATACTAAGTTTTGGAGTGATGCTAATGGGATAGATATAGATCAACCTGGGTTTACCGGTTATGGCAATACCATGCACCATTTTACGCAGGTACAAATAACCGATAAAGGACTAGACGAAATGGCAAAATACGTGGATACTATACGGAGTGCGGTTGGGTATGAGATTCCTTTATTTTCTGACCACTTCGGACATTTTGATATCAATAACTGCATTCGTTTAGCCCGGAAAGTGGAGAAATACCGGTTAGCTGCGGTGGAAGATATGGTGCCCTGGCAGTCGGCGGAGCATTGGCGAAAAATTACCGATGCCATTGAGACTCCAACCATGACCGGCGAGGATATTTACCTGAAAGAAGGATTTAAAAAATTGGTGGATATGCATGCTGTTGATATCATTCACCCAGATCTGGCTTCTTCGGGTGGTTTATTAGAAACCAAAAAAATAGGAGACTATGCCGAAGAAAATGGCGTAGCTATGGCCATGCACCAGGCCGGCAGCCCTATAAATTTTATGGCCAACGTACATTGTGCGGCCGCTACCCAAAACTTTTTGGCGCTCGAGCACCACTCTGTAGATTCTACCTGGTGGGAAAGCCTGGTAACTACCACCGATGGCCGTAAATTAACTGAAAAAGGATATGCCAATGTGCCCCTTACCGCTCCTGGGCTGGGTGTAGAATTAAACGAGGAAGTGGTAAAGCAGCATTTAGACCCAAGAGATAAAAGCTATTTTCGCCCTACTCCGGAATGGAACGAAAAACGCTCACACGATAGACTCTGGAGTTAATGCGTCTGAATATTTTATAAAAACTTAAAAATAAAAGGCTAAAAGCTTGTGTTTTTAGAGATTATTAAAATTTTTCTTCAGAATTAAATCAGAATTCAATATTATTATAGCTGTAATTTTTTTACCGGATTAAATGTCCACCACCATTATCGCCTGAATAAATAAAGAACAAATGAAGAGTATTTTACAACAAATTATTTCTGCCAATAAAGCAGATGAAAGAACCCAAGCAGCTGCCATACAAGCAGAAATTAACAATCCGGCAACTAAGCCAGACCGCCGGAGCTTTTTGAAGAAAACCGCTCTGGGAGGAATGGGGATTGCCAGTTTCATGGGAATGAGTATAGAAGATACATTGGCGCAAACTACTTCAGGCGTAAACCGCGCATCTAACCCGGCTGATCTGAAAATAACAGATATGCGGTATGCTATTACTTTTATAAAAAATGCTCCGGTAGCAGATGGCAGTACTTCAGGAAAATGTGCTATTATCCGAATTGATACAAACCAGGGTATTTATGGTTTAGGTGAAGTACGGGATGGAGCAGATGTGCAGTATGCGCTTTTTCTGAAAAGCCGGATTTTAGGCCAGAACCCTTGTAATGTAGAACAAATATTTAAGTCTATCAAGCAATTTGGAGGTCATGGTCGCGCCGCTGGGGGAGTAGTTGCCGTAGAGATGGCCCTTTGGGATTTAGTGGGTAAAGCCTATGGTGTGCCAGCCTGGCAATTGTTAGGTGGCCGGTACCGCGACAAAGTTCGGTTATATGCCGATACGCCGGAATCTACAGATATAAGTGAAATGAAAGCTAAAGTAAAGGATCGGTTAGTAAACCAAGGCTTTACCTGGCTTAAAATGGACTTATCTATCCGTTCTTTAGATGGTAAACCAGGAACTACAGTTAACAGCAAATTCTGGAATACAGCTAATGCCTCCCAGTTCAATGATCCTTCTTTAACCTCTTATGCTAACACTCAACACCCATTTACCGCTATTCAGATAACGGATAAAGGGCTGGATCATATGGCCAGTGTAGTAGAAGGTGTGCGCAGTGTAGTTGGTTATGAAACACCCATTTCATCCGATCACTTTGGTCATTTTGATATAAATAATTCAATCCGATTAGGTAAGGCTGTTGAAAAATACCGTTTAGCCTGGTTAGAGGATATGGTGCCTTGGTTTATGACTGAGCAATGGAAGAAAATAACGGATTCCTTAAATACGCCAACCATTACGGGCGAAGATATTTACTTAAAAGATGGTTTTAAGACGTTAGTTGATAATCATGCCGTAGATATTGTTCATCCGGATTTAGCTACCTCCGGTGGGTTATTAGAAACGAAACGTATTGGTGATTACGCCGAGGAAGGTGGCGTTGCCATGGCCATGCACTTTGCCGGTACTCCAATTTCGTTTATGGCAAACGTACATTGTGCGGCAGCTACTCAAAATTTCTTAGCCCTGGAGCATCATTCTCCGGATGTGCCATGGTGGCCATCCATGGTTAAAACAACTGATGGCCGGAAACTGATTGAAAAAGGTTTTGCGAATGTGCCAAATTTAGCTCCAGGCTTAGGTGTGGATCTGAATGAAGAAGTTATAAAACAGCATTTACATAAGACCGATAACAGCTATTTCCGCCCAACCCCAGAATGGAACGAGAAACGTTCTCACGATAGACTGTGGAGCTAGATAATTAAAATAAAAAGAGCCGGAAGAACGCGGCTCTTTTTATTTCTCTAAAAGTTATGGAAAGAAATAACCGGTTTACCATTAATTTATTGCAGGTAATGGTTTATTAGTTATTTGTATTAAATTATTAATTTGAATTCAGATTTGAATACTTAATTCTATTTATAATTCACCACACTTACACCACCAAATTAAATCACCTAAACCAATGAAAGGTATTTTACAACAAATTATTAATGCAAACAAGCAAAGGGAGGTAGGAGAGGCGGCAGCCATCCAGACAGAACTTAACAATCCGGCAACATCTGATAGCCGACGTAGTTTCTTAAAGAAAACTGCTTTGGGCGGTATTGCACTGGGCGGCTTCATGAGCATGTCTATTGAAGATACTCTGGCTCATACCACCTCCAAAATTAACCGGGCTTCTAACCCAGCTGATCTAAAAATTACTGATATGCGCTACGTGCGCATAAACCGGGGATGGCCTGTTATTCGGATTGATACCAACCAGGGCATTTATGGGTTAGGAGAAGTACGGGATGGGGCCGATGAAAAATATGCCCTGTTTTTAAAAAGCCGGATTATGGGGCAAAATCCTTGTAACGTAGAACAGCTTTTTAAATCTATAAAACAATTTGGGATGCATGGCCGTCAGGCCGGTGGCGTTTGCGGAGTAGAGGATGCTTTATGGGATTTAACCGGTAAAGCTTACGGTGTTCCGTGCTGGCAATTACTAGGCGGCCGGTACCGCGACAAGGTTCGCTTATATGCCGATACGCCGGAGGATAAAGATATTTCTGTTTTTAAAGAAAAAGTAAGACGCCGGATGGTAGATCAGGGCTATACCTGGTTGAAAATGGATTTGGGCTTGCAAATGGTATCGAATACATCAGGTACTACTGTAAATACCAAGTTTTGGGGTAATGCACAAGGCCAGTACGATATGGCTAGCTATATGGGGTATGGAAATACTGCCCACCAGTTTACCCAAATTCAGATAACCGATAAAGGTTTAAATGAAATGGCAAAATATGTAGATGGTATCCGGAGTGTGGTAGGCTATGAAGTGCCTCTTTCTGCCGACCATTTTGGCCATTTCGATTTAAATAATTCGATCAGGTTAGGAAGAGCTGTCGAAAAATACCGGTTAGCTTCTTTGGAAGACATGATTCCGTGGCAATCTATGGCGCAATGGAAAAAAATTACCGATGCGCTTGAAACACCTACTATAACCGGGGAAGATATTTACTTAAAAGAAGAGTTTAAGAAATTAGTAGATATGCGGGCCGTGGATATTGTTCATCCGGATTTAGCTTCTTCGGGCGGGTTGTTAGAAACCAAAAAAATAGGTGATTACGCCGAAGAAGGAGGAGTAGCTATGATGATGCACCAGGCAGGGTCGCCGGTGAATTTTATGGCCAACGTGCATTGTGCGGCGGCTACTCAAAACTTCCTGGCGCTGGAGCACCATTCTGTAGATACGCCTTGGTGGGAAGGTTTAGTAAAAACAACTGATGGTCGACCATTGATTACAAAAGGTTTTGCCAATGTGCCGTTAACTGCTCCTGGTCTGGGGATTGAATTAAACGAAGAAGTTGTAAAACAGCATTTAGATCCAAGAGATCAGAGTTATTTCCGGGCAACGCCGGAATGGAACGAGAAGCGGTCTCATGACAGACTTTGGAGTTAATAGGATCTTGACTTAATGTAATTATATCAGTATAACATCAAATTTTAGCTAAAAGAAGATTTATTTTCTTTATTATTTTAATTACATTTGTTCATACAGTACTTAATGCTTAACCGAATAAGGCGCACTTTTAGAAAGTTTTAAGTATTAGATTTTACATTTGTTCACCACTTTACATTATTACCATTTAACAACAAACAATGAAAAACAAATTTTTACTGCTTACTGCCTTTGTTTTGGGTAGCTTTTATGCCAATGCGCAATACCATGTAGGCGCTACTCCGGAAACAATAAAGGCTATGACTCCTCGCTGGAAAGGTGAGCGTACTGCTGATGGTCGTCCTAAGGTGCCAGATTTAGTAGTTGAAAGATTAAAACACTGTACTTTAGAGCAAGTATGGGGGTATCTGGGCCGCAAAGGTTATAATAACCAGGTAGCAAAAGACTGGATTATTTTGAAGCCAGGCGAAACCATGACTGGCCGCGTAGTAACTGCTCAGTTTATGCCAACTCGTCCGGACTTGGATAGTTTGGTTAGAGTGGCAGGTAAAGCTGAAGGACGTTCTCAGTCTGGAGGTATTAACATCTGGCCGATTGATATTTTAACCAAGGGCGATGTTTACGTAGCCGATGGTTATGGTAAAGTAAAAGACGGTACTTTGATAGGATCCAGCTTAGGCAACTCCATTCATGCTAAAACTGGTAATGGTGTTATTTTTGAAGGCTCTATTCGGGATATGCAGGAATTAAAAGAAACCCCTGGTTTCAATGCCTGGATTAAAGGTCACCACCCATCTTATATCAAAGATATGACGCCTGCTTCTATTAACATGCCTATTCGCATTGGTGAAGTTACAGTTTTCCCTGGCGATGTGGTATTTGCCAATGAGTACGGGGTATGTTTTATTCCAGCCCATTTAGTAGAGCCGTTGGTTACGTCTTCAGAATTAGTAGGTTTGCGTGATGAGTTTGAGCGGGTACTATTAAAACAAAACAAATATCCGGCTGGTCAGATTCATGGCGATTGGACTGATGCCATAAAAAATGAATACAGAACCTGGTTCTCTAAACTACCTAAAAACAGAACAACGGTAACTAAAGAACAATTAGAAGCCAGCCTAAAAAGAGGGGAGCGCTAATTAAAGCTTATAAAAAGTAAGTGTAAATAAAATTATTTATTTACAAGTTACCTGCCTTTTTTGGAATAATTTAAAAATCAAAAAGCAATAGCTCTTTTAAAACTATTGTTTTTTGATTTTTTTTTGTAGTATTTTTAAACGTTGAATTTTTATTTTTAAACCAAATTAAAATGAAATCCAGATTTGCATTTGCACTAGCTCTGGCAGCTAGTATGTATTTTAAAGGTTCCTTACAGGCTCAAACTATTTCAAAAGATGAATTAACCTTCTTAACTTCTGAGTGGAAAGGAGATCGTTTTCCTGATGGTCGTCCGAAAATTGCTGAAAGCTTATTGGAAAGAGCTAAAAAAGTAGGTATTGCTGATGCCTGGACTGTTTTAAAAAATGAAGGCTATACAAACCAATATGAAGGTGGCTGGAAAAATGTACATGATGAAGTACCGGTAACCGGAAGAGCTGTTACTGCTTTATTTATGCCAAGCCGTCCGGATGTTGAGAAAAATGTTACTGAGCGTGGTCAGAAGTCTCAAGGCCGTAAAGGCGCAACTAATGCCTGGCCGATTGATGTACTAACCAAAGGTGATGTATATGTAGCAGATGGTTATGGTAAAATTAATGGTGGAACACTTATTGGTGCTACTTTAGCTAACTCTATTTTCACTAAATCAGGTAACGGTGTTGTATTTAATGCATCGGCCCGTGACTTAGAGGAAATTCAAACTATCAAAGGATTCAATGCTTTTGTGCGCGATTGGCACCCTTCGTTTTTGCAAGAAAGTGTGTTAATGGGTTTAAATGTGCCTATTCGGATGGGCAGTGTAATGGTATTGCCTGGTGATTTAGTAATTGCTAAAAAAGAAGGCGTATTATTTGTGCCGGCTCATTTAGCAGAACATGTAATTAGTACCTGCGAGTTTGTTACCCGGAAAGATAGATTTGGTTTTGAAATGGTTAGGACTGGTAAATATACGCCAGGTCAGATAGACAGCCAATGGGATGATAAACTTAAGAACGATTTCTTAGCCTGGTTAAAAAAACATCCGGAATTAGGTACCATGACAAAGGCCGAAGTAGATAAAGTAATGGAAAAAAGAACTTGGTAAGTTTAAATAATTATCAAATTGTCAAAAAGCCGGGATTTATTCCGGCTTTTTTTATTTTAAATGAAATATCCGTCCGGTTTTATTCTTTGCAATACTATGCGATTATTATTACTAAATTTTATTTGTAACATTCAATTTAGTAAACTTTTGTTAGTTGGGTTTAGAAGGTATATGTTTATAAGTCAGGAGTATATGTTGCATTTTTAAGGTGTTTTTACTATACTTAGTAGCACTCACCACAAAAAGTAAACACCTAACCAAACACGAGATGAGAAAAAGCATACTCTTATTAGCCGCCTTTGTATTCACCGGATTCTATGCCAGTGCCCAAATGCACGTTGGCTCCACACCGGAAACAGTAAAAGCCTTAACCAGTCGCTGGCAAGGGGAACGCTATGCAGATGGCCGCCCGAAAGTGCCGGACCTGGTACTGGAACGGTTAAAGAACTGTACTTTGGAACAGGTTTGGGGTTATCTGGGCGGGAAAGGCTACCGCAACCAGGTAGAGCGGGACTGGATCATCTTAAAGCCAGGTCAGACCATGACCGGCAGAGTAGTCACCGCGCAGTTCATGCCTACGCGTCCGGACCTGGACAGCCTGGTAAGAGCAACCGGTAAAACAGAAGGCCGCTCCCAGAAAGGCGGTATCAACATCTGGCCGATAGATGTTTTGACTAAAGGAGATGTATATGTAGCGGATGGTTTTGGCAAAGTAAAAGATGGTACCTTAATAGGATCTAGTTTAGGAAACTCTGTTTATGCTAAAACGGGTAATGGCGTCATCTTTGATGGCTCTATCCGGGACATGCAGGAGCTGAAGGAAACCAATGGTTTTAATGCCTGGGTTAAAGGTCATCATCCCTCTGCCATAAAAGATATGACGCCAGCTTCTATTAACATGCCTATCCGGATTGGAGAAGTAACTGTATTTCCCGGTGATGTGGTATTTGCCAATGAGTATGGCGTGTGCTTTATTCCGGCTTACTTAGTAGAAGGTTTGGTGTCGGCATCAGAAATGACAGCTTTGCGGGATGAGTTTGAGCGGGTGCTGCTAAATCAGAACAAGTATCCAGCGGGCCAGATTCATGGGGACTGGAACGATGCCATCAAGAATGACTTTAGAAGCTGGGTAGCTAAATACCCCAAGAAGATTGCGGCTACCAAACAGGACATAGAAGCTTACCTGGCTAAGAGCCACTAATTCATCTGTCAATACTGCTGGAATGGCTGAGGGTTTACCTCAGCCATTCTTGTTTTATATGGAGTAGCTTGTAATATTTATTACCACATGTTCCATCAAGCAAAAAAGCAATTTAAATAATGAAAGCTGCAAGTGGTACTAAATCCATTTTGAATGTATTACCCTTATTAAATTACGAGGTAGCTTAAGCTGTACTTTAGCAAGTATAATTTTTTAGCGCCTGGAGTAGCTTGGCTGCTCTTTCTGTCAGAAATAGATTTTACTATAATTTAATATTAATCCATACATTGCTATATTAATCTGTTAAGTAATCCATCACCTAATCCACCCAATAAGGAAAATGAAAAGCATTTTAAGCCAAATTATTGCCGCCAATAAAACGGAAGAGCAAAAAGCTGCTGAAGCCATACAGGCAGAGATAAATAATCCGACTACAAAAGCCGACCGCCGGAATTTTCTCAAGAAAACGGCTTTAGGAGGTATAAGCTTAGCCGGATTTATGGGTATGTCTATGGAGGATACCGTGGCTCATTCTGCTTCCCGGGTAAATCGAGCTTCTAATCCGTCTGAACTTAAGATTACCGATATGCGCTATGCAGTACTGAAGTTGGGAAAATCTTTTTCTAACTCCAGAAATGCCATTATCCGGATTGATACCAATCAGGGAATTTATGGTTTAGGCGAAGTGCGGGATGGAGCGGATGTGCGTTATGCCCTGATGTTAAAAAACCGCTTATTAGGACAAAATCCTTGTAATGTAGAAATGCTGTTTAAAAGCATTAAGCAATTTGGCATGCATGGCCGGCAAGGCGGCGGGGTTTGTGCCGTTGAAACGGCTCTTTGGGATTTAGCCGGCAAGGCTTATAATGTACCCGCCTGGCAATTATTGGGTGGCAGATACCGGGATAAGGTACGATTGTATTCGCATATGCCAGATTCCGGAGAAGTGCCATTGGCAAAAATGGATATGAGCCAGTTTAAGGCCGATATTAAAAAGCGTAAAGAAGAGCAAGGCTTTACCTGGATTAAGATTCACCCGGGCATGCAAATGTATAATCAGATACCGGGCACTACAGTAAATACCAGATACGTGCCGGGATATGGTAGCGCTAATGATGGTTTTATGGATTACCGAAATATGCGCCATCCGTTTACAGGTATCCAGGTCACGGAGAAAGGGTTGGATGAACTGGCTAAATATGTAGCAGCTGTACGGGAAGTAATTGGGTATGAAATGCCCATGGCAACGGACCACATCGGCCAGTTTGATATTAATAATAGCATCCGGATAGGCAAGAAGTTGGAACCATACCGCTTAGCCTGGTTGGAAGATGTTGTCTCCTGGGAATTTGCTGATCAACACAAACGAGTAACCGATGCCATTGAAACTCCCACCATTACCGGCGAAGATATTTACCTGAAAGAAGAGTTTATGAAACTCTGCGACATGCAGGCCGTGGATATTATGCACCCGGACTTAGGTACTTCCGGCGGTTTGCTGGAAACCAAGAAAATTGGGGATTATGCCGAAGAAAAAGGATGCGCCATGGCACTTCATCATGCAGGGTCACCGGTATTGTACATGGCCAATGTGCACAGTGCTGCCGCTACACAAAACTTTCTGGCTTTGGAAATGCCAAACCAGTGTGTTGATAATGCCTGGTGGAAAGACTTGGCTAAACCTACTGGTAAAAATCCACTGCACGTGAAGGGCTTTGCTCCGGTACCCGATGACGCACCTGGGTTAGGTATAGAACTGAACGAAGAAGTTATGAAACAACACCTGAACCCGGAAGACACTAGTTTCTTTAGGCCGACCCCTGAGTGGAACGAAAAACGCTCGCACGATAGACTTTGGAGTTAATGTTTATAGGCTGACAAAAGCTAGTTTTTTATTCTTTATTAAAGACTTCTAACAAGGTAATAAATTTAAACATAAAACGCCTTTAGAAGAATGCTGTTAAGCTAGTAGATTGTATTTTGAATATTTATTGGCTATTATTAAACTTTAAATAACAGGCTATTTATAATCCACCTAATAAATGAAGAGTATTTTAAATGATCTTCTTGCCGCTAATCGGAAAGCGGAAAAAGAGGAAGCAGCAGCAATTCAGGCAGAAATCAATAACCCGGCGACCAGCAATACCCGGCGTGATTTTTTAAGGAAAACGGCTTTAGGCGGAATTACGCTGGGCGGCTTCATGGGCATGTCTATAGAAGATACTCTGGCGCAAACTACTTCCAAGGTAAATCGAGCATCTAATCCGTCGGAATTAAGAATTACGGATATGCGCTATACTACTGTTTCTAATGGTACGGCTTTCACCAATGCCCGGAATGTAATTATTCGGATAGATACCAACCAAGGTATTTATGGTTTAGGTGAGGTAAGAGATGGCGGTGATGCCCGGTATGCATTATTTCTGAAAAGCCGGATTCTGGGTCAAAACCCTTGTAATGTAGAGCAAATATTTAAATCTATAAAGCAATTCGGAGGCCACGGGCGTGCTGGCGGTGGCGTTGTAGCGGTAGAAATGGCCCTTTGGGATTTAGTAGGCAAAGCGTATGGCGTGCCGGTGTGGCAATTACTAGGTGGACGTTATCGGGATAAAGTGCGGTTATATGCTTATGTGCCTAACTCCGGAGAAGGCTCATTGGCCAAAATGGATATTGGTAAATTTAAAGCGGATGTTAAACACCGCATGAATGAGCAGGGATTCACCTGGTTAAAAATGCATCCGGGTATTCAGGTGTACAGCGATTTAAAAGGCGCCACGGTTAATACCAAATATTCGCCCGGATTTGGTACTTCTGATTTAAGTATGGGTTCCTATCAAAATACCAAACACCCGTTTACCGCTATTCAGGTTACCGATAAAGGCTTGAACGAGCTGGCCAGATATGTTAATACCATTCGGGAAATTGTTGGTTACGAAGTTCCTTTGTCAGCCGACCACATGGGCCATTTTGATGTAAATAACTGTATTCGGGTGGGTAGAGCCATGGAGCCTTATAGGTTGGCTTCCTTGGAAGATTTTGTGCCATGGGAAATGACGGAGCAGTTAAAAACCATTACGGATGCACTGAATACTCCTACCATGACCGGTGAAGACATTTACCTGAAAGAAGAGTTTATGAAGATATGCGATAGGCATGCCGTGGATATCGTTCAGCCAGATATGGGTACGTCAGGTGGTATTTTAGAAACCAAAAAAATTGGTGACTATGCCGAAGAAAAAGGAGTAGCGATGGGCTTGCATTTTGCTGGTACACCAGTATGCTTTATGGCCAACGTACACAGTGCTGCTGCTACTCAAAATGTTCTGGCCCTGGAGGTGCCCAACCAAATTGTAGATAATACCTGGTGGCCGCAGTTAGTAAAAACAGCCAATAACCAACCTTTATATACCAAAGGTTTTGCCAGTGTACCATTAGATGCTCCTGGGCTGGGAGTGGAGCTAAACGATGAGGTCATGAAACAACACCTGCATCCAGAAGACAACAGTTATTTCCGGCCAACCCCGGAATGGAATGAAAAACGCTCGCACGACAGATTGTGGAGTTAATCAAAAAGAAAAAAGCCGGGTATTCCCGGCTTTTTTCTTTTTCAGACAATCCTCATTGAAATTTAACTTCCTATGATCGAAGGTTTTTAGGGAGAATTAGCTTCAGAATCTGTTGTTTGGCATGGTTGCATCTTTACCTATTTATCTTTATTATTAGTACCTATTGTAGCTTCCACCACCACTTAAATTATCTAGCAACGAATGAAAAGTATTTTACAACAAATTATTACCAAGCATAAGTCGGAGGAAAAAGAGCAGTCCGCCGTTATGCAAGCCGAAATAAACAACCCGGCAACCAAAGCTGATCGACGTAATTTCCTGAAGAAAACAGCTCTTGGCGGCATTGGGCTGGCCAGTTTTATGGGTATGTCCATTGAGGATACCGTAGCCCAATCTACCTCCCGGGTAAATCGGGCCTCCAATCCGGCTGATTTAAAAATTACAGATATGCGGTATGCCGTAGTAATGAAGCCGGGCCGCTGTGCCATTCTACGGATTGATACGAACCAGGGGATTTATGGCTTAGGAGAAGTGCGCGATGGCGCGGATGAGCGCTATGCCTTATTCTTGAAAAGCCGGCTACTGGGGCAAAATCCCTGTAATGTCGAAATGCTTTTTAAAACCATAAAGCAGTTTGGGATGCATGGTCGGCAGGCAGGAGGCGTTTGCGGTGTAGAAATGGCCTTGTGGGATTTAGCCGGTAAAGCCTATGGTGTACCGGCCTGGCAATTACTGGGAGGACGCTACCGGGATAAAGTGCGGTTATATGCTGATACGCCGGAAGAAAAAGACTTAAGTGCCTTTAAAGCTAAAATTAAACACCGGACCGAAGTACAGGGATTTACCTGGTTAAAAATGGACCTTGCCCTGGAGTTACTGAATGGGAAGCCCGGCACTACTGTAAATACCAAATACTGGGGAGGTAATATAAGCCGGCGTGCCGATCCAAATAATTATATGGCCTATGGCAATGTGAAGCATCCTTTTACTTCAATCCAGATAACAGATAAAGGGTTAGACGAATTAGCAAAGGTGGTAGATAGTATCCGGAGCGTGGTAGGTTACGAAATTCCTATTTCATCTGACCATTTTGGTCATTTTGATTTAAATAATTCTATTCGATTAGGAAAAGCGGTAGAAAAGTACCGGTTAGCCTGGCTGGAAGATATGCTTCCCTGGGATCAGGTAGACAACTGGAAAAAAATTACTGATTCTTTGGAAACGCCCACTATTACCGGCGAAGATATTTTCCTGATCAATGAATTTAAGCCACTGGTCGATAAGCACGCCGTAGATATTGTTCATCCGGATTTAGCTTCTTCGGGTGGGTTGTTAGAAACTAAACGCATTGGTGATTATGCCGAAGAAGGAGGTGTTGCCATGGCCATGCACTTTGCTGGTACACCGGTTTCTTTTATGGCCAACGTGCATTGTGCGGCGGCTACCCAAAACTTCTTGGCCTTGGAACATCATTCTGTGGATTTACCGTGGTGGGAAAACCTGGTAAAGACTACGGATGGCAGAAAAATGATTGATAAAGGTTTTGCAACGGTACCAAACCTGGCTCCTGGCCTGGGAATTG
Source organism: Adhaeribacter aquaticus DSM 16391 (assembly GCF_000473365.1). Classification (GTDB taxonomy): domain Bacteria; phylum Bacteroidota; class Bacteroidia; order Cytophagales; family Hymenobacteraceae; genus Adhaeribacter; species Adhaeribacter aquaticus. The sequence continues at coordinate 2,070,780 of NZ_KI421517.1, read as the reverse complement.
AACTGAACGATGAGGAAGTGAAAAAACACCTGGATCCGGCTGATCCAAGTTATTTCCGGCCTACTCCGGAATGGAACGAAAAACGCTCGCACGACAGACTTTGGAGTTAATTACAGTACTTCCTTAAACTATAAAAGCCGGAGATTTTCCGGCTTTTATAGTTTAAGTCGTAAGTTCAGAATATGTTCAGAATTATAAAGTAGCTTCAGACAGCCTTTTATTAAATGTAAATTATCCACCACTTAATTTAATTCTACCACCTATTCAATGAAAAGTATTTTAAAACAGATTATTGCGGCCTCTAAAAAAGAAGAAGCAACGGAAGCTGCCGCCCGACAAGCAGAGTTAAATAATCCGCATACCCAGGACAACCGACGGAATTTTTTTAAGAAAACCGCCTTGGGTGGTATTTCTTTAGCCGGATTTATGAGCATGTCAATTGAGGATACAGTTGCCCAAACTACTTCTAAAGTAAGCCGTGCCTCTAACCCTTCAGAATTAAAAATTACCGACATGCGGTATGCTGTTATTCAGGGATTAGATCGGAATCCCATCATTCGGATTGATACAAACCAAGGGATATATGGCTTAGGTGAAGTGCTGGATTTTGCGGATGAACGCTATGCACTGATGCTGAAAAGCCGGCTTCTGGGGCAAAATCCATGTAATGTGGAAATGCTTTTTAAAACCATGAAACAGTTTGGTGCTAATGGTCGGCAAGGTGGCGGCGTAAGTGGGGTAGAAATGGCGCTTTGGGATTTGTGCGGTAAAGCTTACGGGGTGCCGGTTTGGCAGTTACTAGGTGGCCGCTACCGCGATAAAGTACGATTGTATGCTGATACGCCGGGCGATAGAGATATTTCTGTATTCAGAGAAAAAATTAGAACACGCATGCAGGATCAGGGTTTTACCTGGCTAAAAATGGATTTAGGAATACAGATGGTGGCTAAAAATGCGGGCACCACGGTAAATACTAAATTCTGGAACGATGCCCAGGGCCAATACGACATGCGCGAATACATGGGCTATGGCAATGCCAAACATCCTTTCACCCAAATTCAGATTACAGATAAAGGCTTAAATGAATTAGCTAAATACGTAGATACTATCCGGAGTGTAGTTGGGTATGAAGTACCGTTATGTGCGGACCATTTTGGTCATTTTGATTTAAATAATGCTATTCGGTTAGGCAAGGCAGTAGAGAAATACCGGCTCGCGTGGCTTGAAGATCTGGTGGCCTGGATGTATACCGATCAGTGGAAAACCATAACTAATGCCCTGGAAACACCTACCTTGACTGGTGAAGATATTTATTCGAAAGAAAACTTTAAGCCGCTGATTGATGCGCAGGCCATCGATATTGTTCATCCGGATTTAGGAGCCGCCGGGGGGATTCTGGAAACCAAAAAGATTGGTGATTATGCTGAAGAACACGGTATTGCTATGGCCATGCACCAGGCAGGCAGCCCGGTTAATTTAATGGCCAATGTACATTGTGCTGCTGCCACGCAAGGTTTTCTGGCACTGGAACATCACTCTGCCGATGTGGCCCATTGGGAGAATTTAGTTCGTACAACTGATGGAAGACCCTTGATAACAAAAGGTTTTGCCAATGTGCCCCTTACCGCCCCAGGTTTAGGAATAGAGTTAAATGAGGAAGAAGTGAAAAAGCATTTAATTCAAACCGATAAAAGTTATTTCCGGCCAACACCAGAATGGAACGATAAGCGTTCGCATGACAGGTTGTGGAGTTAATATTAGAACAAAGGCCGGTTTTTACCGGCCTTTGTTCTAATAATTAGTTTTAATTAACCCATTCAACTTTTGCTTCAATAGGTAATGGTCGCCGGCTATTCATTTTGTAATCAGAATAACCTAAATATAAAATGCCTAAAACCAAGTCTTCTTCTTTTAGTTGTAATAATACTTTCATGGCTGAATGATACGCCATGCCGCCTGATCCCCAATACGAAGCAATGCCCTGGGCGGTGGCCCCTAATAATAAATTCTGAATAGCACAGGACGCCGCCGCAATTTCTTCCAAAACCGGAATATTAGGTAAGGTGCCACGTTCCATTACAGCAATAACTAGATGAGACGCGAAGTCTCCCATATGCCTTATTTTGTCATATTTCTCTTGTGTAAATTTCTCGGCAGGAATATTTTGTCTGAATAATTCAACGTGCTGAAAACAAAACGCTTTTACCTTTTCTCCGGCATAAACCTTAAAACGCCAGGGTTGGGTTAAACCATGCGTGGGCGCCCAATTAGCAAGACTTAATAAATCCATTACCTGTTCATCCGGAATCTGCTTCCCGTTCATCAGGTGTGGTTTGGTAGTGCGGCGGGTTTGAATTATATGTTTAATAGTCGTGTAATCGGTCATTATGCTATTTGTTGTTTTATAACAGCTACCACCCGTGCCAGATCTTCTTCGGTTAAAGCAGTTCCGGATGGAAGACATAAACCCTGATTAAATAAATCTTCGGCTACTCCTTTTCCATAATAAGGACAATTAGCATAGAGCGGTTGCAGGTGTAAAGGCTTCCAAAGCAACCGGGATTCAATGTTGGCTGCTTCTAAAGCTAAACGTAATTGGGCGGTGGTTCCTTGCTGCTGACGCGGTAATAAAATACATGAAAGCCACCGATTACAAAAGCTATCTGGTCTTTCGTTTAAGAATTGAACTCCGGTAACCTTACCCAAATGCTGCCGGTAATATTCAAAATTAGCTCGCCTTTTTTGAATACGTTGTTGAAGTACTGCTAACTGCCCTAACCCAATGCCAGCCGAAATATTACTCATGCGGTAGTTATAGCCAATTTCCGAATGCTGATAATGAGGAGCAACATCTTTTGCTTGGGTAGCTAAAAAAAGGGCTTTGTCGGCATATTCTTTATTATCCGAAAGTAAGGCACCTCCTCCGGATGTAGTAATTATTTTATTGCCATTAAAAGAATATATTCCAACCTGGCCGAATGTGCCTACCCATTTACCGGCATAGGTGGAACCCAGTGCTTCGGCCGCGTCTTCTATAACCGGAATACCATATTGGTTAGCAATTTGTAAAATCTGCTCAACTTTGGCAGGCATACCATACAGGTGAACAAGTATCAAAGCTTTGGGCTTTTTTCCTTTCTTTAGTCGGTCTTTGATAGCTAGCTCCAAAGCGTCCGGGCAAATATTCCAGGTTTCAGGTTCACTATCAATAAAAACGGGAGTTGCGCCTTGGTATAATATAGGATTGGCTGTTGCTACAAAAGTGAAGGTCGGGCACAGCACTTCATCTCCGGGTTTAATTTCTAATAACCGCAAAGCCAGATGCAAAGCTGCTGTGCCGGAATTTAAAGCCACTGCATGTTTACAACCTGTAGCCTGGCTTAGCGCGGCTTCAAATTTTAAGATATTACTCCCGGCAGTAGTTATATAATTCTCTTCAAAAGCAGCCTGGATAAAACTTATTTCCTGCCCACCCATGTGGGGCGGAGATAAAAATAAACGAGTTGGCTTAGGCGTCATGCTGTTTGATTATTTTAGCGGGTACGCCTACGGCAGTGCATTGTTCCGGCAGGTTTTTATTTACGACTGCTCCGGCTCCAATTATGGAATTAGAGCCTACTATGATAGTAGGGAGTACGGTAGCATTAGTTCCCATATACACACACTGGCCAAGCTGGGCACCACCAGCAATATTAACATGGGGCATTAACGCTGAAAAATTCCCAATTACGGCATCATGACCAACGGTACAACCTAAGTTTAAGATTACATGCCTGCCAAGTCGGATATTGGTAGTAAGAATATTTCCCTGACAGATGATGGAGCCTGCACCAATGGTGTTGAATTGAAACGACTCATTGCAAACACTTGGGTGTATTAGCACAGGAAAGAAAATATTGGGGTTCACTAATCTGGCGGCAATACGCTGTTTTACCTTTGGGTTGCCAATGGCTATTACAACTGCAGTAGATGTCTTAACTGTATTTAGGCTTTCTAAGGTGCCCAGGTAGGGGTAATTATTTATTGTTCGGGGTGTTTCAGGGGAGTCGTCATAAAAGCCCAGAATATTCCATTGTAACTGTGCCTGGTTTATTTGGTGCAGCAACATTAGTACCTCTCTGCCAAAACCACCGGCTCCAAATATAGCAATATCTTTAATTTGGTAGGTTGAGTTAGGAAGCATGTTTTATAGTTCCGGTAAATCGTTCGGCTGTGGCGCTGCCCGGTGCGGTAGTATCGCTATTTTTAAATATTTTGGTAAAGGTAAGGAGCAAAATCCTGAGATCAAGCAGAAAGCTTACATGATCAGCATACCAGGTATCATAGTTAAACTTTTGCTCCCAGGAAATAGCATTGCGCCCATTTACCTGCGCCCACCCTGTAATACCTGGCTTAACTGAATGACGACGGGCCTGTTCAGGCGTGTACAATACTAAATATTCTATCAGCAGCGGTCGCGGGCCAACCAGGCTTAAATCACCCCGCAGGACATTCCAGAGCTGAGGCAATTCATCCAGGGAGTATTTGCGGATAAATAAACCAATTTTGGTTAGTCGCTGCCCATCTGGCAGTAAGGCGCCATCGGGGGCACAGGCATCCGACATGGTTTTAAATTTATAGATGGTGAATAAACGGCCGTGCAAGCCAGGCCTTTGTTGGCGAAAAAGCACTGCCCCTTTTTGCAAAAAAAACAATAAAACTGCAATTATTACCAACAGGGGTAAAGCAGCCAACAAGCCAATCAGGCTTATTCCAACATCCAAAAAACGCTTAAAAAACTTTTTGTACATCCTGTTTACCATTCTGCCGGCGAATTTAAAGAAAACTAAGATATATTACCTTACTGGAACAAATAGCAATAGAGACACTTTTACTTTTATCTGATCCTGGGGCTGCCTAACTTCGCAACTATGATAGCATTCCCTAATGCCAAATTAAATATTGGATTAAACGTGGTTTCCCTCCGTCCGGATGGATTTCGAAATTTAGAGTCTTGTTTTTATCCGGTACAATGGTGTGACGCTTTGGAAATAGTACCGGCCGACCAAACTAGTTTCTCTTTATCGGGTATTCCGGTGCCGGGTCAGTCAGATACGAACCTTTGTTTGAAGGCTTACCATTTATTGCAAGCTGATTATAACCTGCCACCCGTGCATATGCATTTGCATAAGCACATTCCCATTGGGGCCGGAATGGGCGGTGGCTCCGCGGATGCTGCTTTTGCCTTAAAGTTACTAAACGATCTATTTAAGCTGAATCTTACTGCTGACATTCTGGAGGAGTATGCCCGCAAATTAGGGAGCGACTGTGCTTTTTTTATTCAGAATAAGCCAGTTTATGCAACCGAACGGGGCGATGTCTTTTCGCCTCTGTCGCTTGATTTGACTGGTTTCCATTGTGTGGTGGTATATCCGGAAATACATATAACAACTGCCGAGGCTTATGGTTTGGTTAAAGCTCAGGCGCCCGGCTACTCTTTATATGAAGTTTTACAAACTCCTATTAACAATTGGAAAGCTTTTATTAAAAACGATTTTGAACAAGCCTTATTTCCAAAATATCCTGAATTGGGCCAAATAAAAAGTAGCTTGTACGAGCAAGGTGCCCTTTTTGCCTCCATGACTGGTTCTGGTTCGGCTGTTTTTGGTATATTCGAAAAAGATTTTTCTACAGAATTGGCGTTTCCGGCAGCGTATCGGGTGTGGAAAGGGTTGCTTTAGCTTTCTTTTTCCGTTTAGCATACCCCTCTAGTATAGCGTGTACAAAAACACTCAATAATATAATTGCAGCGCCCACATAAAAGCCTCCCGACATCCGTTCAGAATCTTTGAAGATAAAGAAGGCAAAAAGTATTCCGTAGATAGGTTCCAGATTTACACTTAGATTTACGGTAAAGGCAGAAATCTGCTTCATTAGTTTTACAGAAGCCGTAAATGGATAGACGGTACAAACCAAAGCTAGCAGCAAAAGCCACAGCCAATCCAGGTAAGTCACGTTAAAGTTTAGCGTACCCGTTTCTGAAAACCACCAGGTATAAAAAGGAAAGAACAAGGCAGTAGCTAAACAGGCCCCTGCCATTTCGTAACAGGTAATTACCGGCGCCCGGTAGGTTTTTACCAAGCCAGCATTAATAATAGTAAAAAGAGAACTGAGCAGGGCAGAAGCTACCGCCATTAAAATACCAACCAGGTGCCCAAATTCAAACCGGAAAATCAGGTATAGCCCAATCATAATCATAAAGGCCATGATTATTTCAAGTAACCTGATTTTTTTCTTTGTAAAAACTGGCTCCAGAAGAGCTGTCCAAAGGCTAACAGTAGAAAGTCCTGCAAGCGAAATAGCTACCGATGCAACCCGGGCAGAAGCAAAGAATAAGATCCAATGGCCGGAAATTAAAAAACCAACGGCTAATATTTTAATGATGATTCCGCGCCCGATTTGTAAAGAAATTTTTTGCTTATAAAGGATTAAAGCCAGGGCAGCAGCGGCAATAAAGGTGCGAATAAAAACAAGTTCTACTGCGGGTATAGATATAAGTTTACCTAATACAGCCGTAAAACCCCAAAGGAAAACAACAAAATGAAGTTCAAGGTAATTGCGGAAAGAAGCCACTTAAATAAATAAAAAAATGGAAGGGTTAAAAAAAGGCAATTAGGTATAATTAAACTAAAAGAGCCGGTAAAGATCATCTGCCGGCTCTCTTAGTTTAATTTAAAACCAGCTAGCGCGGCACCGTTTTATATAATACTACGCCAATACACGAAAAGACAATGGAGGGAATCCAGGCTGCTAACATGGGCGGAACACTGCCCACCTGTGCCATGCTTCGGCTCATTATTACAAATATGATAAAGATGAAAGCTAAAATAAAGCCTAAAGCAATCTGGAAGCCTACGCCTCCTCTTGCTTTCCGGGAGCTTAGAATTACGCCAATTATGGTTAAAATAATAATGGCAAACGGATAACTGAAACGCTCATATTTTTCGATCAGGTAGGTTTCTACATCATCCGCTCCCCGCATCAGCCTTTCCTGGATGTACCGGTTCAGCTCCGGCAAGGTAAAGGTTTCGGCTAACCGGTAGGTACTGCCAAAGTCTTTAGGTAATAAATTAAGAGTGGTATCTACCGGCGTGTTATGTATTGTAATGGTTTCTTTTTCTCCATTAAATGTCCGGAGTTGGTACCGATCCATGTGCCATTTATTTTTTTCGGCATTCCAGGTAAGGGTTTCGGAGGTTAGCTTTTGCTTCAGAACATTTTTTTCAATGGTTTCCAGGGTAAAACGATAACCAACATTGGCGGTATTATTATAGCTTTCCAGATAAGCGTAGGAAGTAGGCGATAATTTAAAGTGGATGTTGCGCTGATCAAAAGTATAAGGATTTTTGATATACTTAATTTCAAAAGCAACCCGGGTTTTATTGGCGTTAGGAATAACCCAGCCAATCATGGCAAAAATAATAGCCCCAATAATAGAAGCCCCCATCAGGTAAGGAACCATGAAGCGTTTAAAACTTACGCCACTGCTTAAAATAGCAATAATCTCGGTATGAGAGGCCAGTTTAGCGGTAACGAAAACAGTAGCAATAAATACTGTAATCGGGCTAAGCATATTGGCATAGAAAGGAATCAGGTTCAGGTAATAGTCAAAAACAATAGACTTAAAACCTACGCCGGTCCGAATAAAATCGTCATTCTTTTCGGTAAAATCAATCACACAAATTACCGCCACTAAAATTAGTACAACGAAGACGAAAGTGGTTAAGAACTTTTTGAGTATATAGGAATCTAAAAGTTTCATTTAGTTAAATTGCTGTTAAGCAGCAGAGGTATAGCTGTACTAAAGTGGAAGTTAAAATTAGATTTACTGGTTTTGATCCTTTAAACACAACTCTTGTAATTAATAAAATTAAAGGCGCTGCATTACTTGTTTCACCATTTTATCTTTCCATTCCAGGTAAGTACCTTCTATGATTTTTTCGCGGGCTTGTTTTACCAACCATAAATAAAAAGTGAGGTTATGTACGCTGGATATCTGAGATCCTAACATTTCGTTGCTATGCACCAAATGTCGCAAATACGCTTTAGAGTAGAACGTACTTGCATATCCGCCAAGTGTCTCATCTATGGGAGAAAAATCTTTTTTCCAGCGTTCGTTCCGGATGTTTATGATTCCTTGGGTGGTAAATAGCATGCCATTACGGGCATTGCGGGTAGGTAGTACGCAATCAAACATATCTACGCCTAGTGCTATATTTTCCAAAATATTGGCAGGTGTACCTACTCCCATTAAATAACGGGGTTTATCTTTCGGTAATATATCACAAACCAACTCCGTCATTTCGTACATCATTTCAGCTGGTTCTCCTACACTTAAGCCCCCGATAGCATTTCCTTCCCGGTTAAAAGAAGCAATGGTTTCGGCCGATTGGATGCGTAAGTCTTTGTAGGTACTGCCCTGAACAATCGGGAATAAAGTTTGGTCGTAGCCATATTTACCTGTAGTACTATCAAAACGGTCGCAGCAGCGCTTCAGCCACCGGTGGGTCATTTCCGTAGATCTTTTGGCATAGTTATATTCGCAAGGGTAGGGGGTACATTCATCGAAGGCCATTATGATATCTGCGCCAATGGTTCGCTGGATATCCATTACACCTTCCGGAGAGAAGAAGTGGGTTGAGCCATCTATGTGCGATTTAAACTTTACACCTTCTTCTACAATTTTGCGAGTGCCTGAAAGCGAGTAAACCTGATAGCCACCACTATCGGTTAAAATTGGGCGGTTCCAGCCATTAAATTTATGCAAACCTCCCGCACCTTCTAATACTTCTAACCCCGGGCGCAGGTATAAATGATAAGTATTTCCCAGAATAATCTGGGCGTTAATATCATCATATAGCTCGCGCTGGTGTACGGCTTTTACAGTGGCTGCTGTACCAACCGGCATAAAAATAGGTGTTTGAATTTTGCCATGAGCGGTGGTTATTTCACCGGCACGGGCTTTGGATTGTTTATCGTTCGCTAAGAGATCAAATTTCATGATAATGTTGCTGGGAACAAGCCGTAAAGTGCAAAATTAAACTTATCCTGGGTTCCCTTTAAAGGCGCTGCAAAAATACGTTTAAAAACTGATAAAGCCGGAGAACAGTTCAAAATATTGAAAACTGCTGTAGCCGATTGAAATTATTTCGTTAATATTACCGCCATATAGCAGCCTGCCAGGTGATTTTATCCTTTCTTTATTATCTTCTCGGTGTTTGTGTATTTACCCAGATAGGCTATTGCTGCTATTATTTTATTCCATTTATTTTTTATAAACCTAAGGTTTTAACTAATTCTGCTTTTCCGGTTTCTGTAATTATATCGGCTCATAATGAAGCCCAAAACCTAACAGAACTACTTCCTTTGCTACTGGCACAGCAGTATCCTCGGTTTGAGGTGGTGGTAGTAGATGACCGCTCAACCGATGATACAAAAAAATATTTGGACAATTTAAGTCTAAACTTTCCCGGCTTACGTATAATAGCCATTGACCAAACACCACCTGGTATCAACCCTAAAAAATATGCATTAACTCAGGGTATCAAGTTGGCAAGGTACGAGCACCTGCTTTTTACAGATGCTGATTGTCGACCCAAAAGTAATTTCTGGATAAGGGAAATTGCCAAAGGGTTTTGTGCAGATGTGGGTATCATTTTAGGATATTCTCCGTATATAGTAAAATATAGATTTTTAAATAAATTAATTCGTTACGAGACTTTGGTAACAGCTATACAATATTTATCATTTGCAATAAAAGGTGATTCATATATGGGTGTTGGCCGTAATCTGGCTTATACCAAAAGTTGTTTTAACCGGATAAATGGATTCAGTTCTCATATAAATACCCTTGGTGGCGATGATGATCTTTTAATACGAGATGCAGCAAAAGAAACCAAAGTAAATATAGTTTTATCAAAAGAAAGCCAGACAGAAAGTATTCCAAAGGAAAGTTATCAGGAATGGATCATTCAAAAGAGGCGGCACATGGCTGTTGGCCGCGAATATAATAAGCCTGATAAGTTGCGGATTGGAATATATATGTTATCTAATATTTTCTTTTATTTAACCTTAATAATGTTTTTGTTTGTACCAACTAATAATTTAATGCCGTTGGGTATATTAGTTGGCTTACGTTGTGTCGTTTTATATTTAGTGTACCTGTTAATCGCACAGAAACTTAAAGAAAATCTGTCGGTTACAATGTTGCCCATTCTGGACCTAGTTTATATTTTAAATTACCTGGTGTTAGGGCTTTCTGTTTTAATGTATAAAAAAGTAAGATGGAAGTAAATAATAAGCAATTTTCTGCGAAAGCAAAACATGATTTTAAACTGATTCAGGCGGCCGTAGAAGGTGGCGACGAAAAAGCCTATGCCGAACTGATGAATATTTATAAGAAGCCGGTTTACCACGTAGTGCTTAAAATGGTCCGCAACCCTGATGATGCGGAAGATTTAACTATTGAGGCATTTGCTAAGGCCTTCCGGAACCTGCATAAGTTTAATCCTGAGTATGCTTTCAGTACCTGGCTTTTTCGAATTGCTACCAATAACTGCATCGACTTTATTCGGAAGAATAAAATTAAAACCATGAGTATTGATTCAGCTATTAAAATTGATAATGGCGATGAGATTACCATAGATTTTAAAGATTTAAACCTGAACCCGCAGGAAAGCGCCATAAAAAATCAGAAGATTGAGATTATGCAGTTTATCGTAGGCAAATTGCCGGATAAATACCAGCGATTGGTGACTCTGCGTTATTTCGATGAATTATCTTACGAAGAAATTGCTACCGAATTAAATGCTCCTTTGGGTACGGTAAAAGCCCAATTGCACCGCGCCCGTGAGTTGCTGTATGACATGGTGAAAAATAAAAAGCATCTTATTTAGTAGTTTATAAAACATAAAACAAAAGCCTTAGATTAACTTCTAAGGCTTTTGTTTTTTCTATAAGGTTGAATCACTATTTTGCGGGCATAGACACTTATCGCCTGTTAAAACCCGCATGAATAATTTTGAGTTACTGCGTTTTGGGTTAGGTTTAACCTTAGAAGGGTACCGGCAGCAAGCTTTTATTCAACGTTTTTTAAAGCCCCTGGTAAATAAGCATTGCCAAAAAATAGGGTACGAACTTAATAATTCAGAGCAGAAAAAAGTATTGTTTTTTTACCCCATGTACACGGTGCTGGGTACGCAACTTTATTTAACCTTGAAAGGCCGCAAATTAAATAAAGCCGAAACTAAGCGGATGACTTTAGTAGGAGTTATGTCTACCATCTGCGACGATTTAATTGACGAAGATAACTGGAGCCGGGAGCAAATATTCGATTTATTACAAGATAAAATACCCTTCCCTAAATTAAGTAAAAAGGCCCAATTATTGGTTTCCTTAAACCAGGAGCTGCAAACGTTCTGGCCGCTACCAGATACCTATTTGCAGCAGTTAATGATTGCCCTGGAATGGCAGGCCGAATCGAGTAAACAATTAAATCCATCTATAACGCTGCAAGAGATTGAATGCCTGAGCCGCGAAAAAAACGGGCGTACCTATTTGATGTTCGCAACTTTGGTGGAAGAAAACTGGACCGAAGCGGAAAAAAGAGTTATTTACCAAACGGCCATTGTCGATCAGCTTACCAATGATAGTTTTGATATTTATTTCGATACACAGAATGGCATTAATACCTATTTTAACCGAGCCGCTTCCGTAAAAACTGTTAAAGAATTTTATTTAGCTGAATGCAAAAAGCTGCACCAATTTATTTTAGATTGTCAGGTGCCGGAAACGTATAAAAAAGCCACTATAAATCGCATGTGCATACTCCATGGTTTTACACTTACCGTGCTGGAGCATTTACAGCAAACCGAAAATAAATACGGAACCCCCGTTAATTGGAAGCAAATTCCACGTAACGAAATGGTAACCGATATGGCCTTGTGGCGGAACCGGTTTAAAACCCTTCGAAATATCAAATGGCTAAGTGAGCTAGTTTATAGATAAGGGTTTTGGGTTAGAACTTTAAATAATTTTTTATTCTCTTGTTGAAGGCTTAGCCTAAAAATGATTTTTTTCTTTTGCCTATTTCAGCGTAAGAGAATTAGCTATATTTTATAATTTTGTTTAAAGTCTTAACAAAACGCCTTGGAACTTATTCGAAATTATTTTCCCGACATTACTGATAAACAAGCAGACCAGTTTGCCCAACTGGAGCAGCTTTTACGCGAGTGGAATGCCAAAATAAATGTGATTTCCCGGAAGGATATGGATCAGATTGCGGTTCATCATATTTTACATTCCTTGGGTATTGCAAAAGTAATTCACTTCCCAGCCGGTTCATCGGTAATGGATGTGGGAACGGGAGGCGGTTTGCCCGGTATTCCCCTGGCTATTATGTTTCCGGAAGTACGGTTTCATTTGGTGGACTCCATCGGTAAAAAGATTCATGTGGTACAGGAAATTGCCCAGTCGCTGCATTTGCATAATGTAAAAGCTACTCATACCCGGGCCGAGCAGGTGCCAGAAAAATATGACTTTATAGTAAGCCGGGCTGTAGCTCGCTTGTCTGAGTTCTATACCTGGATACAGAACAGCTTTAAAAAACCAGATAGCCCAGATAAAGGATTATATTATTTGAAGGGTGGTGATTTAACCGAGGAGATTGCCGAGTCGGGGTTAGTTACCAATCTTCATAATTTAAGTAATTATTATAAAGAAGAATTCTTTGAAACCAAGAAGGTAGTGTTTGTACCGGTTACATATTTATAAAAAATAGCTGAATAGGGTATTGTATATATTTAGCAGTTTTTGTAAATTTCATACACCTAAATTAAATGTACTATGTTAGATTCAGCTCTTTTACTAAATAAAAGTAAAGTATTACAGCCGGGCTTTATGGCTAAAGTTTATGGCTGGATGTCGTTGGCTTTGGCTATTACGGCGGTTACTTCAGCCGTTGTAGCTTCATCCGATTTTCTGCTTTCCCTTATTTTTGCGAACAAGATTACCTTTTATGGACTACTTATTGCCCAGGTACTTTTGGTATTGTATTTAGGAGCAAAAATGATGGATATGGCTTCGGGTACGGCAGCCTTATTCTTTCTTTTTTATGCTTTTCTGAATGGCGTTACGCTATCGGTTATTTTTATGGCGTATACCGCCGCTTCGGTTGCTTCCACCTTTTTGATTACCGCAGGTACATTTGGTGCCATGAGTATATATGGGTTTGTAACTAAAAAGGATCTAAGTTCCTGGGGTAATATTTTAATGATGGCTTTGCTAGGGCTGATTATTGCCTCGGTGGTAAATATGTTCTTCTATACCGAAATGGTATACTGGATTACGTCCTGTGCCGGGGTATTGATATTTGTAGGATTAACCGCTTACGACACCCAAAAAATTAAAGCAATTGGCATGATGCAGGAAGAAGGCTCAGAAACCGAAAAGAAAACTTCTTTATTAGCCGCTTTATCCCTGTACCTGGATTTTATCAACTTGTTTTTATACATGTTGCGCTTTTTCGGTAACAGAAGATAATTTTATTAAGTACTTTATTGAAAAAAAGGATATATCAATTAGGTATATCCTTTTTTGTTTTAGGCTTTTTTAGTTACAGATTTAGAAACAGTAGTAATTTAGGTTACATGCTGAAGCCGGTAACTTTTAGGCGAATAGCCATATTGTTTCCGGAAAACCGTCGCAAAATACTCACTGCTGGAAAAGCCACAATCGTAGCCAATATTATTAATGTGTAAGTGCGGCGCATGAATTAATTGATGGGCAGCAACTTCCAACCGTAGATTTGTCAAATATTGCATCGGCGATGCATTGGTAATCTGCTTAAAGTAATGAACAAAACGGGTAATGCCCAACCCACATTGGGCAGCCATGGAATCTAAGGTCCAGGGTTCCATGAAGGTTTTATTCAGGTCTTTAATAAAAAGTTCAACCGTTCTTCTGCCTTCCGTTAGTGCTTTACTTAAAGGTATCTGACCACACCGGAATGAATCCAGCAGATGCAGTAAAATTTCATTTATGTAAACTTTAATCCAGGATTCTACCTTACCTAGGTCCTTGTTTTTTAATAAGCTGCCCAATCGCTGAAAGCATAACTTTATTTCGTCGCTGGCTTTCCATACCGGTTGCTCGTTTTGGCGCAACATGCGGGTAAGCTCCGTTAAATCAGCTTTTGTTAACATTATCCAATCTGGCCAGATCCATTCCTGGTGCGGGTGCCTAACGCCAACATCTAAAATAAGCCAAAAAAGTTTTCCTGCCCCAATGGTCGGGTCGCCTACCCGGTGGGGCTGCCAGGGACGGGTTATCGTTATCTCATCAGGGTTTAAGGTGAAGGCTTTATTTTCCAGGGCGAATGGTATCTGCCCACTTTCCAGAAAAGTAATTTCTATGCCTTCGTTCCGGTGCCAGTCCAATCCCCAACTCTGTCTGAAATGAGCATCCCAGTAGCCAATGCTGTTTACGCCGGTTAATTCCTCCGGTTCAATTCTCCGGCCCGGGTAAGTGAAACGTCCCCATGCCTCCAACTGAAGTTTGCCTTCCTGATTTGCCGCAATTAAGGGTTGGCAGGTATCGGCGTGGTAAATTTTATCCTGATCTTTATAAACCTGTTGGGTACTCAGCATAGCAGCTTTGTTGAAAATATTTAAAATTATTCACTGAACTAAAATGAATAATTTTAAAATTCTTAATAGATAAAATTACTCAAGGAAAATTAAATTAAAAAACTATGAGCATAAAAGTAGGTTGTTTTGCCTTGATTAATCCGTTTCAGACGTTAGATAAACAGTTGGCCCAAATAAATTCCTGGGGTTTTAAATATGCGGATATTACCGACAATACCGACGGAGCTTGTTTAGGAGCTGAATTTGGCTTTACCGCCGTAGCTAGTTTAGATGCCAACCCGTTTGATTTGAAGCGGATGTTCCAAAGCCAGGGTATTACCATTACCAGTGTTTGTGCCCATGCTAATTTGTTAGATCCTACAGCGCCGTGGCGTTATGGTACTGCCCAAATAATAAAAGCTGTAAAACTGGCTGCCACCCTGGGTATTAAACATGTTATTACTACCGAAGGCGACCCTACTACCGAGTTTGGTAAAAGTTTAACTACCGACGAGGCGTTATTTACCATAAGAGAGAAATTACATGAACCGCTACGCTTAGCGCAGGACTTTGGCGTTAAAATATTGCTGGAGCCGCATGGCCATATTACTGACTCTGCGGATCACATGGAGAAACTGCTGGATACTTGCAATTCAGATGCTTTGGGACTAAATTTAGATACCGGAAATTTGTGGTTAGGCGGCGGCGACCCGGTTGAATTTGTAAACCGTTTGGGTAGTAAAATAGAGCATGTGCATTGGAAAGATATGCCCGAAGAATTTGTGGCGCAACGCGGAAAAATATTTGGCTGCGGTATGGCTATTATTCCGTTGGGTAGCGGCGTAGTGGATATTGAAGGAACTTTCAGAGCTTTAGAGAAAGCCGGTTTTGATGGGTATACCACGTTGGAAATTGCCGGGGAAGAATCGGTTTTAAAAAGCTACGAGTATTTAAAATCTTTAGGTGCTGAATAATCAGTACTTTTATTTATAGAAAAGGCTCCATTTACATTGGAACCATTTATTATTTATGTTTAGGAATTTAGTACGTGTTGGATTACCTTCTTTTAAGAAGCTGATTGCGGGTTTTGCTTTTTTGTGTTTATCTAAATCGGCTTTTGGGCAGACAACCATTCCCTTAACCGATTTAGCTCCTTTTAAAACGGAGGGTAAAAGCTGGAGTATTGTAGGAGATGTTACCGCAGATTTAGCCAAAGCAAATATCTTAAATTCGGTGAAAGGTAGTGGTGTCTTAATAAACTTACCTGCCAAAAAAAATACAGCCGCTGATTTATATACCAACTTCGAACACGGTGATTTGGACCTGGAGCTGGATTACATGATGGCCAAAGAGTCTAACTCAGGGATTTATTTACAGGGTCGCTACGAGATACAGTTAGAAGATAGCTGGGGAGTAAAAACTCCCACTGCTGGTAATAATGGCGGTATTTATGAACGCTGGGACGAGAAGCGGGCTAATGGCCAAAAAGGCTACGAAGGTTACCCGCCCCGACAAAATGCCAGTAAAGCTCCCGGTTTGTGGCAGCACCTGAAAATATCTTTTCAGGCACCTCGCTTTGATGCCAGTGGCAGAAAGACGGAGAATGCCAAAATATTATTGGTCCAGCTAAATGGAGTAAATATTCATGAGAACGTGGTACTTTCCGGACCTACCCGGGGGGCGCTGGGCAGCGACGAGAAAGCAACCGGCCCTTTGCGGTTTCAGGGCGATCACGGAGCGGTAGCCTTCCGCAACATTAAAGTCACCAATTTTGATAAACCGCGTCCGGAACTGGTAAATCTTCAGTACACCATTTACAAAGGTAAATTCGATAAAGAACCAGATTTAACTAAATTACCACCCGAAGCTAAAGGAGCCTCGGCTATTTTAACTTCTACCGTAAACCGCATTCCAAATGAATATTTAATTCAATATACGGGTAAACTAAAAGTTGCCGAGCCAGGAGAATACAAGTTTAACCTTACTTCACCGGGTGGAATAGGCATATTAAAATTAAATACAAAAGAAGTAACCAAGGTGGTTGGTGAGTCTGGAACCGGAGCCATTACCTTGTCGGCAGGGGAAATCCCTTTTGAAATATTGTATTCAAAATACGTTAATTACATTAAACCTATTCTGGGCCTGACCATTTCGGGCCCAGGCTTCCGGGAATTCTTAATAAGCGATGCTACCAATATTAAAGTTCCGGTAGACCCAGTTTTGGTAAACGCCACCTCCAATATGTTGCTTCGGAGTTTTATTGATTTACCCGATAACACCAGATTAACCCATGCTATTTCGGTGGGTAGTCCGGAACAGTTGCATTATACTTACGATTATGACCGGGGTACCTTGGTACAAGCCTGGCGCGGAACTTTTATGGATGCTACGCCTATGTGGCAGGATCGGGGCGATGGATCTTCTAAGCCAATGGGCATGATCCTGCAATTAAGTAAACCGGCTCTTACTTTGGCAAATTTATCAACTCCACAGGCAACCTGGGCTACCGATACCTTGGGTAGCCATTACCGGCCCAAAGGATATACCTTGGATCAGAACGATCTGCCAACTTTCCAATACCAGATTTATGGAGCAACGGTTGCTGATGCTATTCGCCTTGCAAATAACGGGCAAGGTTTGCAGCGGGTACTAACGGTAGAAAATAGCCCCAAAACTTTATATGCCCGGTTAGCCGAAGGTAAGAAGATTGAGGCCTTGCCCAAGGGTATGTATTTAGTAGATGATAAAGCTTATTATTTGCAATTGGATGATGCGGGCGGGGGTAAACCCCAGATACGGGAGGTTAAGGATGGACAGGAATTAATTATTCCGGTGCGAAATAAATTAAGCTATTCCATTATTTTTTAGGGTAAGTAGGTAATGAAAGAATATAATAACCGAGTTTCTTCTTGGCTTAAGAAGTCCTTTTATGTAGGTGTTGCCTTAATGCTGGCAGGTTCTCCTAGTTGGGCACAAACCTCAGCCTCTAAGGTTTTCACCCAAGAGTCAGCTAAGGAAGAAGATTTTTTTAAAATAATGCGCGTACCGGCTCCGGAAGGAACAGTGCTGGAAATAGGCGGTCTGGCCATGATGCCTAACGGTGATTTAGCCGTTACAACACGCCGGGGCGATATTTACATGGTTGAGAATCCTACCAGTTTACGGCCGCATTTCCGGAAGTTTGCTTCGGGCTTACACGAAGTTTTGGGTATTGCTTATAAAGATGGTGCTTTATATTGTGCGCAGCGGGGTGAATTAACCAAATTGTTGGATACCAATCAGGATGGTAAAGCCGATGTGTTTCAAACCATTGCGGCTTTGCCGGTCACCGGCAATTACTGTGAATACAATTATGGTCCTAAGATTGCGCCGGATGGTTCTTTTTTCATTACCTGTAATTTAGCATTTCCAGAAGACGAATGGTGGCGGCCTTACAGCAGGGCTCCATGGCGCGGATGGATGCTGCGGATACAGGAAAACGGGCAAATCGAGCCTTGGGCGACTGGTATGCGCTCCCCGGCCGGGATTGGTATGGTAGACGGTGAAATGTTCTATGCTGATAACCAAGGCGATTGGATTGGCTCCGGCGGCATAATCCATGTGAAGAAGGGTAGCTTTACGGGTAACCCAGCCGGATTAGCCTGGACCAATCAGCCTAACTCTCCTTTAAAATTAACCCAGGAACAGCTTTTTGCCAAGGTAAGTCCCCGCATTCAAAAAAATGAAAATGGGCAGGACATCCGGCCTATGAACGTAGTAACTGAAAACTTTACTACGCTTTTTGAACTAAAGAAAAGTATCCCGGAGATTGCTTTGCCAGCAGTTTGGTTGCCGCATGGTATTCTGGGGATTTCTAACTCCGAAATTCTTTCTATTCCGGAGAATACCTTTGGCCCCTTTGCCGGACAAATGCTGATTGGGGATCAGGGCCAGAGTAAAATAATGCGGGTGTTTATGGAGAAAGTAAACGGAGAATACCAGGGCGCTGCCTGGGATTTTCGAAGTGGCTTTCAATCTGGCGTATTACGCATGGCCTGGGCGCCGGATGGCTCTTTGTTTGTAGGTGAAACCAACAGGGGCTGGGGCTCGGCCGGGGAAGCGGCACAAGGGTTGCAGCGCTTGGTTTGGAATAATAAAGTACCTTTTGAGATGCTGGCCGTGCGGGCTATGCCAGATGGCTTTGAAGTTGAATTTACCAAACCAGTGGATAAAAAATCAGCAGCAGATTTAGCTTCTTATTCCGTAGAAAGTTTTATTTATAAGTACCACCCGGTATATGGTAGTCCGCCAGTTAACAATGAAAAGTGTGCAGTTAAAGCGGTAAAAGTTTCTGACGACGGCATGAAAGTGCGCATAGTGGTAGATAACCTGCGAAAGAATTATATTCATAATATAACTCTGGCTGGTGTGCATGAAACTGAAAATGCTTTTTCACTGGTGCATCCTACGGCTTATTATACTCTGAATAATATTCCGGATGGACCAAAATTAACTTTGCCACCATCAACAAAGAAAGTAACCTTGGTTGCTGATTCAAATAAAAAAGCACCTGTAGTTAAAAAGGCTAGTGCCGCCAAAGTAGGCTCCGCAGGGATTAGTCCTGTAGCCTCAGTAGCTACATCTAAAGCTCCTTCTTTTGAATTAGTAAAACCTTTATTGGCAAAGTATACTTGCTTGGCTTGCCATAGCCCCGATAAGCGTCAGGTGGGGCCAGCTTATTCTGAAGTAGCCAAACGTAAATATTCCGACGAACAAATTGTAAAGCTAATTCATGATCCGGAACCGGAGAATTGGCCGGAATATGCCACGCCCATGCCGCCTATGCCACAAGTACCCAAAGCAGATGCCTTAAAAATTGCAGCCTGGATTAATTCATTAAATAAGTAGTTAGAAATAGGTAGTATTGCCCAACTCAAATGCAGAAAATTAAAGCATATCGTGTCTGCTGTTCTATTGTTTTAGCACTGGCTGGTATATTAGTATTAAATCGCCCGGTAAACAGTTTTAATTTGCCTAAGCCCGGAAGTGGGGGCGGTAAAGTTAAAAGAGGTGAGTACAAAATTGTATCTTCAAAAGGTGGTGTTTTATTTAAATCAAAATATACCTGGCAAAAGACCGATACTTCCACAGCCTTGCTATATGCTGATAAAATTGTTTGGAAATTAAATCATAATAAGAAATTCGATAAACCTTATTTTTATCCGGTGCGGGTAGCCGGACAAGAAGCAGATTTAGCCGCGCTAAGTCCCTCTGATCATCCCTGGCACCGGGGGCTATGGTTCACCTGGAAATTAATTAATGGGGTAAATTATTGGGAAGAAGATACCAAGACGAGGCTTTCTGCTGGCAGAACCCGGATTAATAAGGTAGCTGCCCAATTGAATAAAGATTTCTCTGCGAAGATACTGTTAGAGTTAAATTATTCGCCGGCAGGCAAACCAGCCGTATTGCAGGAAAACAGGGTAATTACTATTTCGGCTCCCGATGAAAACGGGAATTATTACATTGATTGGGACCTGAAATTTAAAGCCTCAAATCAGTCGGTTGTATTTGATAGAACACCACCCGAAAGCCAGGGTGGTCCTGTTTATGGTGGGTACGCCGGGCTGTCGTTGCGGGCCTCTCAAAAGCTAACTCAACCGCAATACTTAAGCGCCACCGGTTGGACAAATAATGAAAAACTTGTGGGGTATGGGCAAAGAGCTCAATGGATGGATTTAAGTGGGGTTATTGACCCGGCAACACAAGCACGGGCAGGGCTAACTATGTTCAATCATCCCTCAAATCCTAACTCGCCTGTTCCGTGGTATGTGTACGAAGAAGATAAATTCTCTTTTTTTAATGCAGCTTTACTTTTTGATAAACCATTAAACCTTAAAACTGGTAGCGCATTAACTTTAAATTACAGAGTACTTGTTCATCAGGATATACCGGATAAAGCCTTTTTTGATAATGAATATAAAAAGTATTTAAAGCAATAATTTCTTATATTTAGAATTACTGCCAATGCAGGTTTTATTTAAAACGTCACCTTAATGTTTGATTGCGGTAAAGTCATTTAGTAGGTTTCCTTTGAGGCGTTAATAGTAATGGCGGTTGCTTAATATGCCAGAATTTGGGCATTGTTTTTAAGAGTGCCTGTTTCTTTTTTGTGCCAACGAAATAGGAACAGCTTAGAGTGAGTACATACATGCTTTGTTCTTATAGAATTCCACCACTTTTAATTATCAACCTAACAAGTAAAAATCTATGGCAAACAAACACAACCGCCGATCCTTTTTCTCGAAAGCAGCCCTGGCCGGCGCCGGATTAATAGGAGCATCTTCTTTAGCCTCCTATGCCGATGGCTTAGTAGCGGCCAAAGAAAGGACCTCCCACGCTTCAGCTCCTTCGGATCTTAAAATTACCAATGTTACCTGCGCCTTTGTAAAAGAAGGTCATGATCTGCTTGTAAAAATAGAAACTAACCAGGGCCTAGTAGGGTGGGGAAATGCAGTAGATGCTGTTAATGGTTCCTATTATATGGTAAGAAATATGGGTAACCGGCTAAAAGGGCAAAGCCCGCTAAACCCTAACCGGATTCAGGAAGATTTACGGAAAGGAGCATTTTTTGGAGGAGCCCAGTCTGGGGTTTACGTATCGGTAATGACGGCAGTAGAGGCAGCTCTTTGGGATTTAACCGGAAAAGCTTTGGGCGTACCGGTTTACCAGTTATTGGGAGGGAAATTCCGGGATAAAATCCGGGTTTATTGTGATACGGTAATCAAAAGCAACGGGAATCCTACTCCGGATGATTACGCCCGGGCAGCGAAAGATGCGGTAAAAAAGGGATATACTGCCGTTAAGTTTGATATCGACCACGCCAACGATCCCAATAAATACGATAAATATAATTGGACAGCGGGTCCGGCAGAATTAGACCGGATGTATAACTCCATTGCAGCGGTACGTCAGGCGGTTGGCCCTAAGATAGATGTTTGCGTGGATATGCACGGCCGTTATGATGCTACCACCGGTCATCGGGTAGCTAAATTAATGGAGCCGCTGAATCTGATGTGGTTGGAGGAGCCAGTCCCTGCCGACAATGTGGATGTATATAAACGGATAACCCAGGAAACCAGTACACCTATTTGTAATGGTGAAAATTTGTATTTGGGCTATGGTTTTACCCGGTTATTAGCCGATGGCGGTACCGATATAATTATGCCGGATTTGCAAAAAGCAGGAGGTTTAGGAGAAGCCCAACGAATAGCTAATTTAGCCAATTTGTATTATGTACCATTCTCGCCCCACATGGTAGCTACATTCTTGGGAGCTATGGCTTCCTGTCATGTGTGTGCTTCGGTGCCTAACTTTCAGATAATGGAATGGCAGACGTATATGGATACTGATCCGATGTTCAAAGAAATTGTAATCTATGACAAACCGCAGGTAGAAAAAGGATTCATCACCCTATCAGATAAACCTGGGATTGGTGTGGATATCAATGAGAAGGCATTAAAAAAATATACTCCACAGGGAATGCCTGTTTTTGCTTAGTTAGTACTAGCTAAATAAATAAGCTCTTTTTACTTAATTGGTAAAAAGAGCTTATTTATTTAGAAGTATTTAAAAACTCAACTGCCCGTCTTTCTGCGTAATAGCTTACCGTTAAATTTCCTTCCGGAAAACCTACATGGCCGCCATGCCTGGGCATTTCTAAAAAGAAGCTTGGATTCTCATTTGCTTCTTCAACCGGGAAGCAGGGAGGGGCTAAAAACGGGTCATTTAAGGCATTTACCAGTAGAGTAGGAACCTGAATATTCTTGATGTAAAAAACAGAGCTGCAGTGGGTATAATAATCGTCAGCATCTTTAAACCCATGCATCGGTGCGGTATAGCGGTTGTCAAACTCCCAAAACGATTTAATTTGGTGGTAATCAGTTAGATTTAGTTCATCAGGGAAGAGTACAGCCTTGGAAGTAAGCTTTTCTTCCAATGATTTTAAGAAGCGCTTTAAATAAATCTGGTTAAATGGGGTAGATAATTTATCGGCACTGCTTCTTAAATGGCATGGTACCGAAAAGACAGCTGCTTTTTTTATTTCCTTTGGAAGTACTGCCGGGTCTTCACCTAAATACTTAAGGGTAATATTGCCGCCGGCACTAAAACCAATCAGGTATATGGTGTGGTACTTCTGCTGATTTAGGGCATGATTAATTACCAGGTGAAGATCATCGGTGGCACCTAAATGATAAGTCCGTAATAATTTATTGCTTTCCCCGCTACAGGTGCGGTAGTTCCAGGCTAAAGCATCTATGTTGGCTTTATTTAAAGCTGAAACCATTCCTTTGATGTAGGGGCGGTCTGTGCTGCCTTCTAAGCCATGAGAAACTATGGCTAATTCTTTACTTTGTACTTCAACCCAATCTAAATCCAAAAAGTCTGTGTCTGGTAACGTAATCCGTTCGCGTCGGTACTTTACATGGTCTACCACCCGAAACAAGCTTGGAACAATGGTTTGTAAATGACCATTAAATAAATAAAAAGGATTATTGGAGTAGCTGGAGGAAATTAAGGGCATAAAGCTTTAAATCTTTCGCAAAATAAGTTTTTTCCAGCACAATCAAGGTTTAACTGATATCAGGATTTTTTCTGTTCTTATTTATTGTTTTAAGGAACTATCTAAGGGACAAGATGTTTGGATATAACTGCAGTTAGGTCTGTGCAAGTAAGTGCGCATTATATATTTGAAAATTTCTGCGGATGATTTGCAGAATCAAAAGAAAAGACCTACATTTGCAAACTCATTCAGAAAAGACTAAAATATAATATAAAAATTATTTATGGCTAATCATAAGTCGGCATTAAAAAGAATCAGAGCTAACGGTGCTAAACGTGAGTTAAACAGATACCAAGCTAAAACTACTCGTACTTTTGTTAAAAGATTAAAAGGTACTACTGATCAGGCTGAAGCACAAGAATTGCTGAAAAAAGTTTCTTCCATGCTAGATCGTTTAGCTAAGAAGAACGTTATTCACAAAAACAAAGCTGCTAACAACAAATCTAAGTTAGCAAAGCATGTTAATGCTTTAGCAGCTGCTTAAAAACCAAAATAGGTTTTAGTCTTTCCTTATTAAGAATACTATCCTGTTTTCATATTTTGCTTAGACCTTGTTTCTTTCGGAGCAAGGTCTTTTTTTTCGGTCATTTTAATCGCTATTTAAAATAAAAAAAGCCTGCGGATTGTTCGCAGGCTTTTTAGTAAAGTTTTATTTGATCAGATTAAATCCTATTGCCGGCTAAGTTTAATAGTGTTGGCACTGGTTCTGTCTGTAACAGGCATGCTGGTAATATTTACTACAACATCGCCGGTTTCTAAAAAGCCTTGCTTAGTAAGGATGGTACGGAATTCAGTCAGCATATTATCGGTAGAGGAGTCTTCTTGCTCGTACAGAAGGGCCCGTACTCCCCAAACCATATTTAACTGGTTTAATAACTTAGGACTATCCGTAAAGGCGAAGATGCTAGCTTTAGGCCGATGTTTAGCTGTATTGAAGGCCGTATAGCCAGAACGCGTCATACAAACAATGGCTTTGGCATCCGTGTCGCGGGCTAGCGTACAGGCGTGCGCAATAACCATTTTGCTAAAGAAAGAACCAGAGTTATTGTTAGGGAAAGAAATTTTGTTGAAAACCTCTCCGTGTGATTCTACTGAGGCAATGGTGCGGCTCATGCTCCGGATGGTTTCCAAAGGATAGGCACCTGCAGCTGTTTCAGCACTTAACATAACAGCGTCAGCACCATCAATCACGGCATTTGCTACGTCATTGGTTTCAGCCCGGGTAGGACGTGCATTGGTAATCATGCTTTCCATCATTTGAGTGGCTACAATAACAGGCTTACCTGCCTTGTTACACTTCCCAATGATCATCTTTTGCAGCATAGGTACATCCTCCGCTTTTATCTCTACGCCAAGGTCTCCACGGGCTACCATAATCGCATCTGTGGCGGCAATAATTTCATCAATGTTTTTAATGGCTTCTGGCTTTTCAATTTTTGCCACTACCATGGTGTTTTTACCCCGTTCAGCAATAATGCGTTTAATATCAACAATGTCTTCCGCGCGGCGAACAAACGAAAGCGCCACCCATTCTACATTATTATCTAAGCCAAAATGTAAATCTTCTTTATCTTTTTCAGTTAAAGAAGGAGCAGATACGGCTGTGTCTGGTAAGTTAATGCCTTTACGCGGTTTAACCGGACCACCATAAATAACTACTACTTCTACTTCTTTGTCTTTATCAGTAGAAATAACCCGTAATTCTATTTTACCATCATCAATCAAGATGGCATCACCAGGGTTTACGTCCCGAGCTAATTCTGTATATACTGTCGATAGCCGGGTTGCAGTGCTAACAGAGTTATCGCAAACTAATTTAATTTTATCACCAGCATGTATCTCCACCTGGCCATTTTCAACATCACCTAACCGTATTTTTGGACCTTGTAAATCTTGCATCAGGCAAACGGTAGTGCCTAATTCCTGATTGATTTGCCGAACATAACTAACAACTTTTGCATGGTCTTCGTGCTTGCCGTGCGAAAAGTTAAGCCGAAACACGTCTACTCCTTCTTTAACCAATGCAGTTAGCATTTCATGGTTATTGCTGGCCGGACCAACCGTCGCAATTATCTTCGTCTTGTTAAATGTTACTTCCATATATAGTGTTAAAACATCAGATTCTCTTTAAACTCAAGAGAATCGGGATCAAATTTCTTTACGTATTGAATTAACGGCACTAATTTAAATCGGTTTAACAATTCCTGGGTACAAAAATTATTAAGGGCGCCGCTAATCTGAATTAAAAAATCATATTCTTTAATATCGGGAGCTAAAAACGGTTTTTTCAGAGTGCTCAAATCAATAGATTTATTACGGTATAGCCGACACGTACTATGTTCGCTGGTATACAAGTAATTAGATATTACTAAACGGCCTTTACTAAAAATATCAAAACTCAAGTCTTGCTGTTTTACCAGCCGAATATTAAACTGCTTATTTAGTGCCCATGCAAGTTTATGGTCTTTACTGGAAGAAACCAAACCAAAAAGGTCAAAATCGTAAGCATAATCTACTTCCAGTTTAAAATTTTTCATAAAATTAAAATCAAGGGTGGTGCAAATTTAAATTGAAAAATTGCCTTCTGGTATAAGGTTTTAAAATTAATAAGGTATTCTGATAAGACCGAGAAAGAGGGTGAAAACATTTTTCCACAGAGTTATTAAAATAATTTTTTTGACATTGTGTATTTAAATCTCTTAATTTGCGAAGTATTTCAAAAAAATCTTAAAATAAAATGTCAGAAATCGCAGAAAAAGTTAAAGCTATCATTATTGATAAACTGGGTGTTGAAGAATCAGAAGTAACTCCAGAGGCAAGCTTTACAAATGACTTAGGTGCCGATTCTTTGGATACCGTGGAACTTATCATGGAATTCGAAAAAGAATTTAATGTTTCTATTCCAGATGATCAAGCTGAAAACATCGGCACCGTTGGTCAAGCGATTAGCTACCTGGAAGAACACGCTAAGTAATTTTTTCTTCCTGTTTATTTTTTTCTGTTCACAGTTTCCAAAATTTTATCCACCCTCTGAAATAGCTTATGGAGCTTAAGAGAGTTGTAGTTACAGGTCTAGGCGCACTCACGCCAATTGGTAATAATGTTTCCGAGTATTGGAATGGTTTATCGAATGGTGTGAGTGGTGCTGCACCTATTACCCGGTTTGATGCCAGTAAGTTTAAAACGCAATTTGCCTGCGAAATAAAAGGATATAATCCTGAAAATTATTTCGACAGGAAAGAAGCGCGTAAAATGGATATGTTTACACAGTTTGCTTTAATCGCCAGCAATGAAGCCATTGCCGATTCTGGTTTATTGGAGAACGTAAACAAAGACCGGGTTGGGGTAATCTGGGGATCCGGAATTGGTGGACTGAAAACGTTTCAGGACGAATGTATAAGCTACGGTACCGGTGATGGTACACCGCGGTTTAATCCATTCTTCATTCCTAAAATGATTGCCGATAGTTCTTCCGGTAACATTTCTATTAAAAATGGTTTCAGAGGGCCAAACTTTGTAACCACTTCAGCTTGTGCATCCTCTTCAGATTCTATTGTGGCGGCTTATAACTACATACGCTTAGGTATGGCAGAAGCTATTGTTACGGGTGGATCAGAAGCAGCTATTACCGATGCTGGTGTGGGCGGTTTCAATGCTTTGAAAGCAATGAGCGAGCGCAACGATGATCCGGTAACCGCTTCCCGTCCTTACGACAAAGACCGTGATGGCTTTGTATTGGGAGAAGGAGCCGGAGCACTGGTTTTAGAAGAATATGAGCACGCTAAAGCACGTGGTGCTAAAATTTATGCTGAAATAATTGGTGGCGGCTTATCTTCAGATGCTTACCACATTACAGCTCCGGATCCGTCTGGTGAAGGGGTAGTAATGGTAATGCAGAATGCTTTGCGTGATGCTGGTATTCGTCCGGAAGACGTAGATTACATAAATACCCACGGTACCAGTACCCCCTTGGGTGATGGCGCTGAGGTAACCGCTATTCAGAAAGTATTTGGCGAGCATGCTTACAAGGTAAATATCAGCTCAACTAAGAGTATGACGGGTCACCTTTTAGGGGGCGCCGGTGGCATTGAAGCAGTGGCAGCTATTCTGGCAATTCAGAATAAATTGGTGCCACCAACTATTAACCACTTTACCGACGACGAAAGTTTAGACCCAAGGTTAAATTTTACGTTTAATAAAGCACAGGCACGCGAGATAAATATTGCAGTAAGTAATACGTTCGGATTTGGCGGACATAATACCTCTGTAATTTTCCGTCGGTGGAACGATTAACGTACCTGTTCTGGGTTAGGTGTTTACACTCTTTCATAAATTATTCCGAAAAGACCGGGCTTTTATAAAAGCCATTACTAACGTAACTAACATTACGCCGGATAATGTTTACCTGTATACGCTTGCCGTTACGCATACCTCGTATGTAAAACAAAATGTAAGTGGTAAACAGGAAACAAACGAGCGTTTAGAGTTTTTAGGCGATTCTATTTTAGGAGCAGTAGTAGCTGAATTTTTGTTCAAGAAGTTCCCCTACAAAGATGAGGGATTCTTAACGGAAATCCGTTCCCGAATTGTAAACCGGGAATCCTTAAATCATATAGCCTTAAAAATAGGATTAAATACTTTAGTTAAAGTTGATCAGAATAACCAGGCGGCCCGCTTTAAGTCTATTAATGGTAATGCACTGGAGGCTTTGGTTGGCGCTATTTATTTAGATAAAGGCTACAAAACTACCAAAAAGTTTATCCTGGATAAACTTATTAAACCCCATTTTGATTTACATACCCTGGTTACCACCACCTCTAATTTTAAGAGTAAGTTAATCGAGTGGGCGCAGGGGCAGAATAAAAACATCCGGTTCGATATAGTTAATCAGAAACAATCCGGGAATATTACCGAATTTACCGCTGAAGTTACGCTAGACAACCAGACTTTAGCTTGTGGTACCGGTTATTCTAAGAAAAAAGCCGAGCAGGCCGCCGCTGAAAAAAGCCTGAAGCTGCTTAATATCGAATAATTACTATAACATAATGCTTATTCCGGAGGTATGCCTTAACTTGGGGCGTACATAAACGTTATAAGACTTTATGCAAAATATCTTAAAAATTGCCGGTGCTGCACTTAATCAGACTCCTATCGACTGGCAAAATAACCTTCAGAATATAAAAGATGCTATTGAGGAGGCCAAATCTCAGCAGGTAGCTATCTTATGTTTGCCGGAATTAAGTATTACCGGTTACGGCTGTGAGGATTTATTTCTTAGTTCCTGGTTGCCGGTTTCCGCTTTCGAGAAGCTGCTCATTATTAAAGAATGGTGCGACGGTATAACCGTTTGCCTGGGGCTGCCGGTCCGTGCTTTTGGCACTGTATTTAATACTGCCTGTGTGGTTAAAAATAAAGAAATTGTGGGCTTTACGGCTAAACAATTTATGGCTAATGATGGGGTGCACTACGAACCCCGTTGGTTTTCCTCCTGGCCTGCTAATGAGATCCGACAATTCGAAATGTTTGGAGAAACGTACCAGATTGGAGACATTATTTATGAGGAGCAAGGCGTAAAATTTGCATTTGAAATTTGCGAAGACGCCTGGCGGCCAGATAATGACCGTCCAGGTGGTCGGCATATGGAAAAAGGGGTTCAGTTAATTATTAACCCAAGTGCCAGCCATTTTGCCATGAGCAAAACAGATTTACGTTATAAACTTGTGATGAATGCTTCCAGCCGCTTTAATTGCACTTATTTATATGCTAACTTATTAGGTAACGAAGCCGGCCGGATTGTTTATGATGGCGAAATATTAATTGCCCAGAACGGAAATCTAATTACTCGAAATCATTTATTGAGTTTTAAACAGGTAGATTTAGAAGTGGCTGAGGTTGATTTCCAAAATCCTTTGCCACCGGTTAGTGAAATAGAGCAACTTCCACCTATTGATGAAAATAAAGAATTTATTTCGGCTATAAGCCTGGCGCTTTTTGATTACCTGCGGAAAAGCCGGAGCAAAGGCTACGTGCTTTCCTTAAGTGGCGGCGCCGATTCTTCTGCCTGTGCTGTAGCTGTTTCTGAAATGATTAGACGGGCTATTTGTGAAGTAGGCTTAGACGATTTTGTCGCCCGAACGAATATTCTTAAGGCAAATGAAATTGATCAATTAAAGGTCTTATCGGAAGAGGAGCAGGTAAAAACACTTTGTAATAAAATATTAATTTGTGCCTATCAAGCCTCCAAAAACTCTTCTGATGATACTTTTCAATCGGCAGCAGGTTTAGCAGAATCAATAGGAGCCACATTTTATAATTGGTTTATAGATGATGAGGTAGCCGGATATACCGATAAAATTGAAAAATCCATAGGCCGGAAACTCACCTGGGAAACCGATGATATAACCTTGCAAAATATTCAGGCAAGGGTGCGCGCTCCGGTAATCTGGATGCTGGCTAATTTAACCGGATCTTTGTTGATGGCTACTTCTAACCGCAGTGAGGCTTCCGTTGGTTATGCCACCATGGATGGCGATACTGCTGGGAGCATCTCGCCTCTGGCTGGCGTTGATAAGGCTTTTCTACGGCAATGGTTAGTGTGGGCCCAGACCGAACTAGGCTACGAGGGTTTACAATATGTAAATAACTTACAGCCTACAGCTGAATTGCGACCAACTGAAAAAGCGCAGACTGACGAAAAAGATTTAATGCCTTACCCTATTCTGAACCAGATAGAGCGTCTGGCATTTTACGAACGGTTGTCGCCGCAGCAAATATTTGAAAAAATGCGGGGAGAGGAGGAAGAGGCTTTATTAAAGCAACATATCCAACGCTTTTTCTCTCTCTGGACCCGGAACCAATGGAAACGGGAACGCTATGCGCCGGCCTTTCATATGGACGATTATAATGTAGATCCCCGTAGTTGGCTGCGCTTTCCAATTCTGAGTGGAGGCTATCAGGATGAATTAAAATTTTAACCTATAAAAAATATAAATGAGAAAGTGAGGTGGTACATTATACCGCTTCACTTTTCTATTTTAGCATTCGCTCTCAACCTTTCTTGTTAACTAAATACAAAATCGTATTTTTGAGCCATACAATTTATCTATGATTTCTATCTTAAATTACATTACCTGGAATGTATCCGATGAAATATTTCGGGTGGATTTACCTGTCTTGGGCAGTATTGCTCTTCGTTGGTACGGTTTGCTTTTTGCTTCAGGGTTTATTTTTGGCCAGATTATTTTAACCCGTATGTATAAGGCTGAGCGTGTCTCAGAGAAATGGGTTGATGTAATTACTTTATATATGATAGTGGGTACGGTTTTGGGCGCCCGCTTAGGTCATTGTTTATTTTACGAACCGGATGTTTACCTGAGCGATCCTATTCGTATTTTAAAAATTTGGGAAGGAGGCCTGGCCAGCCACGGCGCTACCGTTGGTATCTTATTAGCATTGTATCTATACAGCCGCAAATACAGATTTGATTACCTGTGGGTATTAGATCGGATTGTAATTGTAGTGGCGTTGGGTGGTGCCTTAATCCGGTTAGGTAATTTATTTAACTCTGAAATTGTAGGGAAGGCAACCAATGTGCCCTGGGCCTTTGTTTTTATGCGCAATTATGAGTTCCCGCAAGTACCTCGTCACCCAGCCCAGTTATACGAGTCGATCTCCAGTTTCTTAATTTTCCTGGGACTGTTGTTTTTATGGAGCCGTAAAAAAGAGGCTACTCCACGGGGCCGCATCTTCGGCTTGTTTGTAGTTATTTTATTTACGCTGCGGTTCTTATACGAATTCTTAAAAGAGGCGCAGGTAGAGTTTGAAGAAAGCATGACCTTAAACATGGGACAGATATTGAGTATTCCGCTAATTCTGGTTGGCTTGTATATTCTTATCCGGTCTTACACCCACCCCGTTTTGCCGGTTAATAATCCCGTTGATCTGGATTTGGAACCAAAGACTAAATGATTTTAGAGGTAGCTATACTATCCATAAAGGCCGGAGAATCTGCGGCCTTTATGGATTCCTTTTCTAAGGCACAAGCTATAATAGCTTCCATGCCTGGTTATATAACCCATTCATTACAGAAATGTCTGGAGCAGGAAGATAAGTTTCTTTTACTGGTACAATGGCAAACCTTAGAAAATCATACAGTAGGGTTCCGAGGACCTGAAGCTTACCTGACCTGGAAGCAGCTACTTCACCATTTCTATGACCCTTTTCCGGTAGTAGAACATTTTACGCAAGTGCTTTAATACCATCATAGGTGTAAAAGTTGGGCAGTTTCAGATTTAACCAGGGAAAGGGGTCAAAGTAATTATGGGCGATTATAATTTATATTGAAAAAGGCCTCTTTGTTCGTTTGTAAATACTATAGTACGGTTATCGGTAAAAACTGCTGCTTCAGTCTGACCTACCTTACCTAAAGAAATTTCTCCCTTCTTGGAGGCAAAGAAATCAGTGCTGCCATTTAAGTTAAAAAGATGCAGTTTGCCCAGGCTTAATAAAAGTAAAGTCTTCCCATCAGGGCTTACATCGGCACTGGTAACTGGCGCATAAATATCATAATTAGTAATGGGTTTAGCTTCATAAGTGCCAGGTTGGTCAGGTAACTCATAAAGTCGGGCATTTACACCTTGTTCTCTGTCTTTGGTTACTACATATAATCTGGAACGATACCAGAAAAGCGCTTCCGAATCATAATCAAAGTTTTGATTCTTTTTCTGCCGGTCAGCATATTCAAATTCAATTGTTTCTATTTCGTCTGGGTTTTCCAGCTTTAGTTTATAGATTTTAAGCTTTTTGCGTTTGTTGCTATTATTACCTGTATCGGCAATATAAATATTACCTTTATTATCTTTAGTAATATCTTCCCAATCTATGTTTTCGATCTGGGGAAGAGGAGTAGTCGCTAATAATTTACCTTGAGCATCTATGGTGTAAATTTCAGCAGAATTTCCGGCATCGTTATGGGTGACAAAGGTGCCCGGTGCGTTGCCTATTTCTATGCCCGAGCTTTCATTAACAACTTTAGGTAACTCCCCAATTTTAATAGCTTCTGGCGCTACAGGTGCAGTACTAGTTGTAACATTGGTGCCGGGGTTACTTTCTTCCTGATCAAATGCAAAAATGATCAGTGAAAAAAAGATAAAAACAACTGCAATTTTTAGTTTTAGATTCATACGCCTATTCCTCCCTTAAAACCATAATTGATTTCCGGAACCTGTTAAGACGAGAATAATTGCGTTGGAGTTTACTATATATGGAGTTTTTTGCTTACCGGTTACGGCACCGGATCATAACCACTGCCTCCCCAGGGGTGGCACCGCCCAATTCTTTTTATGGCTAACCAACCTCCTTTAACCGGACCATATTTAATAACAGCCTCTGCGGCAAATTGCGAACAGGTGGGTGTAAAACGGCAACTGGCCGGCGTAAGCGGCGAAATCATTCGCTGGTAAATCCAGATTAATCCCAAAAGAATTTGTTTCCCTAATAGTTGCATGTGCATCGGTTGCCAAATTCGTGCGTATGAAGCACAAACGGCAGATTAAGAACAAAGTTAAGGATAAGTATATAGGAAACAGGTTTCTACATGATAAATAAAGCTTCAGTTTTTTTACTCCTGCTTATCCTGCTTTGGTCCCGAATAGGCTGGGCAAGTACGGAACCGCATCTGGCCGGGGCCCGGTCTGCAGGCATGGGTGGTATTACCGTTACCCTTTCTGATGTTTGGGCCGCAGCCAACAATATAGCGGGCATTACCAATCTGCCAAAGCCTGTACTTGGTACGTATGCTGAGAACAGGTTTAACTTAAAAGCTTTTTCAACGGTTTCTTTACAGGGCGTTTACCCTTTACAGAAATATGGGGCAGTTGGCCTAGACTTTTCCCGGTTTGGCGATAAGCTATATAATGAGCAGCATCTTGGAGTAGGTTTTGCCCATAAACTGGGACCCGTTAGTTTAGGTATTAAAACTACAGTTCTTCAGCTTCACCTGGAAGGCTTGGGCAATAAACGAGCGGTAGCTTTCTCCTTTGGTGGACAGTCAGAGGTTATTCCAAAATTAATTTTCGGTGCTCATATTTTCAACCTTACGCAGGTACGAGTAGCCTCTTTTCAGGATGAGCGATTCCCGACGGTAATGACTGCCGGTCTAGCGTATAAAGCCGGTCAAAAAGTTTTGCTATCCGTGGAAACAGCCAAGGAACTGGAACAAGCTGCCAATATTAGAGCCGGCCTGGAATATTATATTATAGATAAATTAGCCTTGCGATCAGGTTTTACTACAGCTAACCAAAAAATTACGGCTGGATTGGGTTATAAAGCTAAAGCCTTACAGGTAGATTTTGCCATGGGCGGACATACCGTTTTAGGTTTTAGCAACCATATATCAATATCCTTTCAAATAGAGTAAAAGATGAAGAGGTTTTTACTCTATTGTATCATCTTTATTGGCTGTATTAAGCCTTCTTTTGGGCAGGAGTTTCCCAGGCCCGAAGTTAATTTAGAATTATTTGTGCAGGAATTAATCGATCAGCAGGAAGACGATAATATTTTGTATGAAGATATTTATGAAAATCTTTTTCAGTTTTACCAGAACCCCATCAATTTAAATAATACCAATACAGATGAGCTAACAACGTTGTTTTTATTATCTCCGGCACAGATTCAGAGCTTATTGCAATATCAGCTCCAGGCAGGTAAACTGGTCAGTATTTACGAATTACAGGCTGTTCCGGGATTTGATCTGGTTACCATCTACCGGCTTTTACCATTTGTAATGGTTCAGGATCCGGGTTTATTAGAAGGACGCAAAGATTTATGGCAACGGATGTTAACCAATAAAAACCACTGGGCAATTATGCGTTACGATAGGGGCTTAGAACGACGAAAAGGATACACACCTCCGGATACAATTGGAACCCGATTAACCTCCAGGTACTTGGGCTCTCCGGACAAATATTTAATTAGATATCGGAATAGCCACACCCGAGATTTTAGTTATGGTTTTACCTTAGAGAAAGATGCTGGCGAACGATTTGCCTGGAACCGCGCTAAAAATCAGTACGGGGCTGATTTTTATTCTGCCCATTTTCAGCTTTATAATAAAGGTAAATTAAAAGCATTAGCCCTCGGCGATTACCAACTGCAATTTGGGCAGGGATTACTTTTATCCTCTGGGTTTTCTATTGGCAAGGGTAGCGAAACAATTACCACCATCCGGCGCAGTAATATTGGGGTCCGGCCTTATTCTTCAGTTTTGGAGAGTGGCTTTTTCAGGGGCGGGGCACTTACTTATTCAATCAAGCCAAATTTAGAATTGACCGGCTTTTATTCTAACCGCAAAGTGGATGCTTCTTTACAGGCAGCCACCGATACGTTAGAAAATATAGATTTTACCTTTTCCGGGATACAGGTTTCCGGACTGCACCGGACCCCAACCGAATTAGCCAATAAACATCGGTTAAACGAGCAGGTAGTAGGTAGCAACATAACGCAGCGCAACTTATTCCAAAATTTTACCCTGGGCTTTACAACTTTATTTACCCAATATAATATACCGTTGCTAAGAGCACCTGTTGCCTATAACTTACACGCCTTTTCCGGCAGATATAACTTGGTTTCCGGTTTAAATTATAGCTATAGCTGGCAGAATATCAGCTTTTTTGGTGAAACAGCCAGGTCTTCTGGTGGTGGCTTAGGTACGGTAAATGGGCTTTTGGTTAGCTTGGCTAAGACCGCTGACTTTTCAGTGGTATACCGGAATTACCAAAAAGATTTTCATAGTTTGTACGGGAATGCTTTCGGCGAAAATACTCGCAATAACAATGAGCAAGGGTTATATTTTGGCTTAAAATTAAAACCTGCTCCTCATTGGGAAATAACGGCATATTATGATCAGTTTAAGTTTCCGTGGCTCAAATATCGGGTAGATGCACCCTCCCAAGGAAACGAATATTTAGCCAGGATCCTTTTTCGGCCTAATAAGAAAACGGTTTTTTATGCTCAGTTAAGGACCGAAACAAAAGGGCTTAATTTAAAAACACCAGACCGAAAGTTGGAATTTGTAGCTCCTGCTACCCGACAAAATTATCTGCTTTACCTGGACTATTCACCAAATGATTTTTTAAATCTGCGTTCGCGAATACAGGCTAGTCAATATGAGCATGGCGGCCCTAAGGAAAGTGGTTTTTATATTGGGCAGGAGGTAAACCTTAGCTTTAGGAAAACACACGTTAGTACCCGCTATGCCCTTTTTGATACGGATGATTACGATACCCGTCAATATGTAACCGAACGGGATGTATTATATGCTTTCTCTATTCCAGCCTTAAGCGGTATGGGTTCCCGTGTTTATATGGTCGTTCAACAGGCCATTTTGCCGCAGGTAGATGTGTGGTTAAAATTTGCGCAAACCCAATACCGGCACCAGCATACGATTGGTTCAGGATTAGAAGAAATCAGGGGCAATAAAAGAACTGATATCCGTTTTCAGGTCCGGTATCAGTTTTAAAGATAACCTGTAATATTTGTTCCTTTTTCTGATGTTAGTTTTTGCCGTAATTGTTTTAAGGGCGTACAGGTTTCTTTAATATCAGCACTCACTATGTTTCCTTCCCTGTCTAGTTCTAAGTAGCAGCACTCTATAAACAAAGCTTTTAGTTTTTCCCGGCCCCGCTGTATCCGGGATTTTGCTCCGGATAAGGATATGCCAAGTTTCTCGGCAATTTCTTTTTGCGGAATACCTTCTATATCACTTAAAAGAAGGGGTTGGGCATAGGCTGGGGGTAATAAATTAATCAATGGCCGCACACACTCCAGAAGTTCCTTATTGAAAGTATGGTCAGGTTGTTGTTCCAGGTCTTCATTTGGCTGAAGATAAACCACATGTTTATTTTCCCGGAAGAAATCAAAAACAGCATTGCGGGTAATTTGGTAAAGCCAGGCTTTTTTGTTGTAGACCTGAGGTAACTGCTCACAATTATTATAAATTTTCAGAAAAAGCTGCTGGGTTATTTCCTGCGCTGCTTCTTTATCTTTTACCTGCTTCTGAATAAAGCCTTTTAGTTTTTCTTCATACTCCAGGAATACAGGCGCTACCTGATTACAAGGCGATTCTGAGATACAGCAATCCTGAGTTTTTTCTGTTTGCATTTGAAAGTTTCTAAACTCCAATAACAGTACTACGACGCTCCAATAAAAATACATCGCGCCATTGCCCATGCAGTTGACCTATTTTCTGGCGCAAACCTACTATTCTGAATCCGGCTTGTTCGTGTAAACGTAAACTGGCAATATTTTCCCACATTATCCCATCCTGTAAGGTCCAGAGATTATGAGCTTCCGACTCCTGAATTAATTCTTCTAATAACTTTTTTCCAATGCCCAACCCCCGGAATTGCTCACCCACATAAACACTTACCTCGGCTACTCCACGGTAAACACACCTGCCTGATACTGGAGTTAAGGCAGCCCAGCCAGCCACTTCGGTATCCTGAACGGCCACCAATCTGCCATAGGGTAGGTGGCTGGTATGCCAGGTATCCCAATCAGGAACTTCTGTTTGAAAGGTAGCTTGATTAGTAGCAATGCCTTCTGAATAAATGCGAGCTACTGCTTCATAATGCTGTTGCTGCAAGGATGTAATCGAAAATAGAGTTGTAGTTAAGGCTGGCATGATACTTTTTATTGGAACAAGTTATTAAAAGTAAATAAAATATAAAAAAGGCTATCTTATTAATCAGGAGTTTTGGTTTATCGGTAATAAGTAGCACTACATAAGGCGTTTAAGTGTCGGTAGTGGCAAACACACAGCAGGGAGTTGATTATCTTTTTCATAAGGATACACAGACGGTTATATGTGTTTCGCAGCAGACAGTGTTTATGGGCGTGGTAACTTCTCCGTAATAGGTTAACGATTCACCGGAGGTGTAAAACGCCTCCCAATCCAGTCCCTGCGGATCTGTAATCCAGGATTTTTCGGACTTAGCATAACAGCAGGTACAACTACCTTCTTCCCGAATGGTTCCTTTAGCTGTTTTTAACCGTCCGTAAACTTCATGCAGTTCGTCTAAGTTCTCGGTTTGAATACCTAAGTGCTCAATTCCAGCATCACCAGAGCGGAGGGAAATGGCAAAATTGATGCGAGGGTCTTCCAGCATCCACTTTGCATAATCGGGTTTTAGCACAGTAGGCTCAGAAGCGAATAATGCGCTGTAAAAGGCAACAGATTCGTCTAGGTTTTTTACCCGTACATTTACATGAAATCTTTTCATGGCTCTTAAATTTTATCGGTGAAGTAATTAATTGTTGATTACACCACGATGACGGAGAGCCTATAGAAAAGACGCAGAATTTTAGAATTATTTTTTAATTTTTATAGGGAGAAATACTGGGCTGCATCATGGCCCTGTTTTATGGCTATTTCCATCGGTGATTGTCCGTCTTCGGTTAGAGCATTTATATCGGCTCCCCGCTCCAGTAATAGTTTTATTAAATCGCCATTTCCTTCCTGGGCAGCCAGGTGTAACAGCGTATAGCCTTTATTATCTTTTGTATTTACAATATCTGGCTCATTATCCAATAAAGATTTTACCTCTTCAAGGTTACCAGATTTTACAGCTTCAATAGGGTTGTTTGCCTCTGCCATAGTTATTTGTGTTTGGCTAATAATACGGGAGTAACTTACTTAAGATTTAGATGGAAGCTTAATTTATTAATATGATACAGTTGTTTCCAATACGGCATAAATACCTATAACTTTAAAATTTTGATCTAAAGAAGTTTTAACTATTTGATAATATTATATTTGAAGAGTTATTATTTTTAATGTGCCTTTTGTGAGTTTGGTTGCGGTGGTGGAAAACAGCAAATGATTGTATTTTCAGTATTTGTATAAATAACCTCATGTAAGTAACTATGAAAAAACTAAATGGCTTTTTATTAAGCAGTATGGTAGCACTGGCATTAGCCGGGTGTAATAACCAGAAAAAATCAGGTGCAGAAGAAGCTGGTGCTACCGGCGCGGCTTCCGATTCGGTTGCCACCACGGCCGCTGATACCTTAAAGCTACCAGAACCATTTGCTACTCCGGCAACCGCTAAACTAAGTAATATTATAGGTTGGCCAGCCGGCGAAACGCCCGTAGCTCCGGCCGGGTTTACGGTTACTAAATTTGCCGATGGGTTAGATAGTCCTCGATGGATTTATGTGGCGCCTAATGGAGATTTATTCATTGCCGAGTCAAATAAAAATCCACGGCAACCCGGTAATCCTAAAGAAAAAGGCAACGCTAAAGGGTTTAGTGCCGACCGGATTACGTTGTTACGGGATGCCGATAAAGATGGTAAACCAGAACTGCGGCAGGTATATTTGCAGGATTTAAATCAACCTTTTGGGATGTTAGTCCTGAACGATTATTTCTATGTGGCTAATACCGATGCCCTGTACCGTTTCCCTTACAAAGCAGGCCAAACTAAAATAACCGGAAAAGGTGAGAAAATTATGGATTTACCTGCTGGCGGGTACAACAACCACTGGACCCGCAATATTATTGCTAATGCCGATGGTTCTAAAATCTACATTTCAGTTGGTTCGTCTAGTAATGTAGGCGAAAATGGCATGGAGCATGAAGTACGCCGGGCTAATATTTTAGAAATAAATCCGGATGGTTCCGGCGAACGCGTTTTTGCCAGTGGCTTGCGGAACCCATCAGGATTGGATTGGGCACCGGGAAGTAATATGCTGTGGACAGCTGTTAATGAACGCGATAACCTGGGTGATGATTTAGTTCCGGATTATATTACCAGTGTAAAAGAGGGGGCTTTTTACGGCTGGCCGTATTCTTATTTCGGGCAGCACGAAGATCCTCGTTTAAAAGGTCAGCGCCCGGATTTAGTTAAAAAAGCCATAGCCCCAGATGTGCCGGTTGGCGCCCATACTGGTACGCTTGGTCTGGCTTTTTACGATCAGAAAACCTTTCCGCAAAAGTATCATAACGGAGCATTTGTAGGCCAGCATGGATCCTGGAACCGGTCTAAGTTTGCCGGCTATCGGGTAGCTTTTGTGCCTTTTGCAAATGGTAAACCCAGTGGACCGCCCGAGGATTTTTTAACGGGCTTTATTGCAGATCCACAAAAAGGCGATGTATATGGTCGGCCAATAGGTGTAGCCGTGTTGCCTGACGGATCTTTGTTAGTGGCCGATGATTCTTCTAATATTCTTTGGCGGGTAACTGCTCAGAAATAACCTCCTAAAACAAAAAGTCCTCTTGAATAGCTGAGGATTTTTTGTTTTAGGAGGTTATTCCAATAAAGTAACTGTTTGGATAATATCGCCTATTTCAAGAGCATGAACTACTGGTAAGCCTTTTAGCACTTTAGCAAAAATGGTATATCGTCCATCTAAATGCGGGGTGGGGGAGTGGGTGATAAACCATTGGCAGCTTTCGGTGTCTTTACCAGCCGAGGCCATGCCTACATAACCCTCTGCGTAGCGTAAATTGGCCAACTCCGACCGGATAGCGTAATCAGTGCCGCCCCAACCATCACCTCTGGGGTCGCCGCCCTGTACTACAAAGTTGGGCACCACCCGATGAAAGCTTTTATTGTTATAAAATCCTTTTTGTATCAGTTCTACAAAATTGGCGACGGTACCCGGGGCCTCTTCCGTAAATAATTGCAGCGTAATATTGCCTTTATTAGTTTTTAGTAAAACCTGTTGATTTGGTTTCAGCTTTTGGATAAGTACCCAGTTAATAGGATGCGTATAAGGATTTTTAGGTGGTTCAGCAGGTGCTTTTCCCTCAAAAAAGTTAATTGTTTTCTGAAGTTCCTGGTAAGTTTCCATATCCTGAGGCAATTTTAATTTATCGCGTGCTATAATAAGAAAGGCATAATCTGGAAAACTTTCCTTAAAGTTAAGTTCGGCTTCCTGCAATAAACCGGCTGTTATTCCAATTAAAGCCACATCACCAGATTCTATAGCTCGTTTAAAGATAGAAGCAAAGGTTGATACCAGCGACGGTAAGAAATCCTTGTTTTTTCGGCTATCGGCTAAAGCCTGTATTCCATATGATGCCAGGATAGGGGAAGCCTTGGCAAAAGTCTCTTTTTCTATAAAACGGAAATTAGTTAGGTCCTGACTTAAAGCTGCTAACAAGAAGCCTTTTTCGTAGTTATTGTTAGTAGCATTATAGTGTTTAAGTATAAGATTATTAACTGGGGTTTTATTTGAAGCATTTTTTAATGCTGCGGCCAGCAAAGTAGCCCTTACCCGCCAACGCTGGTCTTGTTTTGCTTGCGTTAATAGCCGGGCACTATCTTCAAGGGGTGCTTTAGCAAGTAAAAGGTCGGCCGCTGCAGTTGCCGTATGTATATTTTTATCGGATAATCCCCGGTAAATAGTTTGCTTCACCTTTGCATAGTCCCGGTTACCTAAGGCCCGCAGCGCATTAATCCGAACCCGGTAATCCGGATCCTGCTGAGCAAGGTTTTG
Source organism: Adhaeribacter aquaticus DSM 16391 (assembly GCF_000473365.1). Lineage (GTDB taxonomy): Bacteria > Bacteroidota > Bacteroidia > Cytophagales > Hymenobacteraceae > Adhaeribacter > Adhaeribacter aquaticus. The sequence continues at coordinate 2,030,016 of NZ_KI421517.1, read as the reverse complement.
CAAAGTGAGGATCGGCTCATCTGTTAAAATTTTGCCAAGCGTCTGAACTGCTGCCATCCGAACATCAGGGGAAGGATCAGTTGAAGCCACTGAACTTAATTTTGAGGTAAAGTCAAACAAATTTAAGTTAGGTGTTCTGGCTAAGAAATGCGCAGCACCAAGCCGGGCAGCCTGTTTGTTAACAGCATTCAGCAAGTAAATTGCTTTAGGAATAGCTTTGTCGTAGTCCAGGTTTTTGGCATTAGCTCGGTAAAGGCCCCAGGCCTGACCAGTTTGTTCTAATAAACTATCCGAGTTAAAAGTACTTAAAAAATCAATTCCAGTTTGGGTGGCGCATTTGCCTAAGGCTTCTAATAATTCAGCTCTTACTTCAGGTTGTTTTTCCTGCTGAATGGCTTTGATGATATTCGCTTCTGATGTCTTGTCTGCTAGTTGGCCCAAGCTGTAGGCGGCCGCCTTTCTAACCTCAGCTTTTTTGTCGGTTAACAAATCTTCTAAAAAAGGGATTGCTTTTTTGTCCTGAACAGAACCAAACGCTAATGCGGCTTCTTCTCTGTCGGTGCTACTCGGGTTCTTTAAGTAGGGTAGCAGGTTATCTGTTTGCCGCTCATCCTGGTAATTAAAAATGGAGCGGAGAGTAGTATCCTGAAATTTGTTTACAGGTTGTTGCTGCCCAAATACAGGGGTAATAAACCAAGCTAATATATAAATTGGGTAGACCTTAAATTTCATATTCCGGTAACTTTACCTGAATATAAATAAAAGCTACTTTAAAAAATAAAAGTAGGAGGTGATTGCTGCTCCTACACTTTACTATTGCCTTCGTTAATTTTTACCGGCGACTCAATATCAACAACAGCGCGCGTTTTAGGTAAACATTCCGGATAATTGGTTTGAATAAACTTAACTAACCTTTCGCGTACCTCGCACCGCAAATCAAAAGCCGAACCTGAATCTGCCGCACTAACCAATGCTCTAAGTTCTAAGGTTTGTTCTTTAGAATCTGTTACCTGTAAAACGCATACGCGTTTGTCCCATAATTTGTGGGGATGTACGATATTTATAAGTTCCTGACGAACAGCTTCTACCGGTATGGTGTAATCGGTATACAGAAAAACGGTGCCTAAAATCCGGGCAGTGGTGCGGGTCCAATTTTGGAAAGGTTTTTCAATAAAATAATTTAAGGGCAAAACCAGCCTGCGTTCGTCCCAGATATGTAACACTACATAAGTGAAGGTAATTTCTTCTACCCGGCCCCATTCTCCCTCTACCACCAATACATCGTCTATCCGGATGGGTTGCGTAAAGGCAATCTGGAAACCCGCCAACAGGTTACCTATAGAACGCTGGGCGGCAAAACCAATGATAACACTGGCAATACCCGCCGAGGTAAGTAAACCAGTGCCAATTTTACGAACCGTGGCAAAACTCATCAGAATCAAGGCGGCTGCTACAAAAATGATCAGAATTATAATTACCTGTTTTACAAATTGTAATTGAGTAAAGAGCTTACGTTCCCGGAAATTATCAGGCTTAGTAATCTGGAAACGATGTTTTATTAAATCTTCTCCAACGTAAACAAACTTAATAAGGCACCAGGCAAACGAACCAATAAGCGTGGTTTCAACAAATCGCCGGATAACTTCCCAACTATCAGGAGTAAGACTAATTAAAGGCAGCGTAAAAGAAACCAGCAAAAGAGGAAAAAAAACAGAGCAGGGGCCGCTTAAGTGGTTGTAAATAGAATGGGTGAGTAAGGGTTCCTTCTTACGTTTATAAGCCCGTAATAAAGCAAATATTATGTATTTAAGTACCAGACCGGCTACCACACTACCGGCCAATACGCCAACAGAATAGAGAATATTATGAAAGGAATTCGAAAAAGTAGGTAAATAGCTTTGCATCTTCAGTAATTCAGAATTCTTCTTTTAAGAACAGTATTACCCGAAACAATAAATAAAAGTTATTTTGTTGGTCTTTAAGTAGTGCCTTCAAGGTAATTTAATTCCATGTAACCAGGAAACTATTTACTTATATTGGCTAGCTTATAACAGATAAATTTTTTCTGATTTTTTACTTAAACTGCTTGCGTCTCTTTTCAAAGTAAATAATTATTGATAACCTTTGGCTTGCAGGTTAAAAAGTTCAGCATACCGGCCATTCAAAGCCAATAATTCATGATGAGAACCAATTTCTAAAAGCTTTCCTTGTTCAATAACCAAAATACGATCGGCCATACGGACTGTGGAAAAACGGTGTGAAATAAGTACTGCCGTTTTGCCGTGGGTAAGCTCAGCAAATCGCTGAAATACCTCGTGCTCAGCCCGGGCATCCAAGGCGGCGGTAGGTTCATCCAGAATCAGCAATTGAGCATCGCGCATATATGCTCTTCCCAAGGCTATTTTCTGCCATTCGCCTCCCGATAAATCTACTCCTTTCGCAAACCTGCGCCCAATCATTTGGTTATAGCCATCCGGTAATTTATTTATTAAAGTGTCGGCGAGGCTTTGAGCTGCTGAACTTCGGATCCGGGTTTCGTTTTGCTTTTCCTCAATACGTCCAACAGCTATATTGTGGGAGGCGGTCATCTGAAATCGGACAAAATCCTGAAAGATTACACCAATCTCTTTGCGTAAATCTTCCGGGTTGTAATCGCGCAGGTCGTAGCCATCTAATAATATTCTTCCTTCGGTAGGATCGTACAAACGGGAAAGTAGTTTTACCAAGGTAGTTTTTCCAGCGCCATTTTCGCCAACCAAAGCCAATTTTTCGCCGGCCTGTAACGTAAAGTTAAGATTACGAATAGCCCATTTCTCGGAATTTGCATATTGGAAACCAACATTATCAAAAATAAAACCTTCTTTAATGGGTTTGGGAAATGGACGGGTCTGCGTGTTGGGAATAATATGCGGTTTAATCTGAAAGAAATCAAAGAAGTCCTGCAGGTAAAGTGCCCCCTCGGCAATGCCAGAGAACCGATTTAAAATACCTTCCAACAGGCTACGCATTCGAGCAAAAGACCCCGCATAAAAAGTTAGATCGCCAATGGAAATATTCCCGTTAACCGCCCGAATAATAATAAATACATAAGCTGCATAATAACCGGCACTACCCAGGGCGGCAAAAAAGGTGCCCCAGCCTGCTCGTTTAATAGCAAGCTTTTTATTGTCCTGGTAAAATTTATTTGATAGTTCCTGGAAACGATCGATTAGGAAATCTGATAGGCCAAAAATCTTAATTTCCTTAGCTGTTTCGTCACTAGCCCCTGTCATCCGCAAATAGTCCAGTTCCCGGCGTTCCGGGGTCCAGCCATGTACCAACGAATAACTTCTTTCGTTAAAATGCGATTCGCCCAAAAAAGCCGGAATTACCGCAATTATTAATAATAAAATTAACCAGGGATTAAAGCTAATTAAGCCTACGGCCAAAAAAGCCAGGGTAATAAAATCCTGCATCTGCCCCAGTACCTGCGCCATTAAAACGGTTCGGCTTAACGTTTGCCGCCGGGCCCGTTCCAATTTATCATAAAAGTTAGCATCTTCAAATTGAGCTAAATCTAAGGAGGCAGCGTGCTGCATGAGTTGCACTGAAGTGGTATTGGCTAATAAATCGCCTAATAAACTATCTAGCAAAGCGCCGGCTCGGTTAAGCAAATCCGAAAATACAGCTAACCCAAATTCCAGTAATACCAGGTTAAACAAATGGGAGTGGCTGTATTGGCCACTATGTTGGGTCAGGAATATTACCTCATCTATTATTAGGCGGGCTACCTGCAGCATAGCTAGTGGAATAGCTGCCCGAATAATACGAATAGCCATATTGCCAGCTGCCATGGTTGGACTGGTTTGCCAGATTAGCCGTAGAAAAGCCGGAACATTTTTTAAGGCCGATACCCGATCCTTAAAGGTAGTTGCTGGCTTGCCGTTAGTAGATTTGGGTTTGAAGTTGCTGAATATAGTGGACCAAAAAGGCATTGAATACTTATTATAAAACGTTGTTTGCTGCTAATTACAAAATATGTACGACTTAAATAATCGCAGATGCGTAATTATTATTCTGTAATTATTTAGATTCGCCGCATGAAAGAGCAATTTGCGAAGCAATTATTTGCAGCCCACGCCCAGGCGGGTACTGCTGTTCCAAAATCTGCTATCTGTAAATTCACAGAAGATATCCTGCATTTATTTTTTCCTCAGTTAGCCGAACAAAAGTTTACTTCTGAGCGGGATGTATTGCTGCATATAGATTTATTAACGAACAATTTAATTAAAATACTTTCTGGTATGCCCTTACCGGAAAAAGCTGTACCAGAGTTGTTGTCGTCTACCTTTACGGCACAGCTGCCATTCATATATCAACTATTATTAAAAGATGCTGAAGCCATTGCCAATGAAGATCCGGCAGCTTTAAACATTGATGAGGTTATAAGAACCTATCCGGGCTTTTGGGCAATAGCTGTACACCGGGTTGCCCACGCGCTACACCTGTTGCATATACCATTATTACCCCGGATTTTGTCTGAGATGGCTCATAATAAAACTGGAATTGATATCCATCCGGGGGCTCAGATTGGTTCTTATTTTTGCATTGATCATGGTACAGGTATTGTAATTGGTGAAACTTCAATAATAGGCGATCATGTAAAAATTTACCAGGGGGTAACTTTGGGAGCTATGAGCGTAGCTAAAGAAATGGCTAAAATAAAACGGCATCCTACTATTGAAGACCATGTGGTTATTTATGCCGGAGCTACTATCTTGGGAGGAAATACGGTAGTAGGCAGCAATAGTGTAATAGGAGGAAATGTTTGGCTTACAGAAAGTGTGCCGCCGTATTCGCGGTTATATCACAAGGCGCAAATAAAAGTAAGCCGCAGCGAAGACCCCGAAGACAGCATTATTTTTTCAATATAATTAGTATTCGTAGTAGTTAGCCAGTTTTAATATTATATCAGCTAAGTCTCATCTGATGAAGTTAAAGAGGCCACGAATTACTAATAGGTAAAAGATTAAACATGAAGTACAATAATATTTTAGAATCTATTGGTAAAACGCCCATAGTCCGGATTAATAAACTTTTCCCGCAGGATATTGAGGTTTGGGTTAAAATGGAAAAGGCCAATCCCGGAGGAAGCATCAAGGATCGGATTGCTTTGTCTATGATAGAGGATGCCGAACAGAAAGGGCTGTTACAAAAAGACAGTATCATTGTGGAGCCTACTTCGGGCAATACCGGAGTTGGTTTAGCCATGGTAGCGGCGGTAAAAGGTTACCAGTTGGTTTTAGTTATGCCGGAATCTATGAGTTTAGAGCGCCGGCGTTTAATGGCTGTTTACGGTGCCAAAATTGAACTCACACCCCGGGAAAGGGGGATGCGGGGGGCTATAGAACGGGCTCAGCACATTTTAGAAGAAAATCCCAATGCCTGGATGCCCATGCAATTTGAAAATGAGGCAAATACCCAAATACATATTAATACTACGGCCCAGGAAATTTTAGAAGATTTTCCGGAGGGCTTTGATTACCACATTACCGGTGTTGGAACAGGCGGACATATAACAGGTGTAACGAAGGTTTTAATAGAGCACTTCCCGAATTTGAAAACCTTTGCCGTAGAGCCAACTTTATCACCGGTAATCAGTGGCGGGGCACCGGGTCCTCATCCCATTCAGGGAATAGGAGCCGGATTTATTCCAGCCATTTTGGATACTAATTTATTAACGGGTACCATTCAGGTAAGTCCGCAGGAAGCATTTGAATTTTCCCGCCGGGTAGCCAGGGAAGAAGGTATTTTCATGGGCATTTCGTCTGGGGCTTCTTTAGCGGCGGTAGCGAAAAAAGTCCCTGAAATTCCAGCCGGATCCCGCGTACTTACCTTCTGCTACGATACCGGCGAACGTTACCTGTCTGTTGAAGGCCTCTTTGTTTAGGAAATTATTGAAAGTTATATAAAAGAGCCGGTGATCATACCGGCTCTTTTGTTTTAAAAATATTCCCAATTTTTATCGGGTGTTGGTAGGAACCGACTGTTTTGAAACCATATCCGGGGGAATAGCAGCCGGTACTACATTCTTAACGGGTTTAGTAGATTTCAGGAACGTAAAAATAGCTCTTAAATCATCATCAGTAAAGGTGGCAAACTGCTCCCAGGGCATAGGAGGCAAAATAGGTCGGTTATTTTCCAATCCTTTATATTTTCCTTTTCGGATGGCAGTAAAAAACTGTTCTTCTGTCCAGGTTCCAATGCCAGTTGGGTCAGAAGTAATGTTTGCGGCATACGACACTCCCCAAGGTCCAACAAAGGCCGTTAAGTTTTGATTAAATAGAAGCCAATCCTTGGTTGCTTCTTTTGGGATAGCTGGAAGGGGCAAGTTCGCAGGATGGCCGGATAATAACCTGGTAGCATCTAATTCAGGGCCTCTTGGACCCATTACTTTAGGTGAATGACAGTCATTACAGCCAACGGCGGTTACTAAATATTTGCCTCTGTCTAATAATTGTTGTTGGCTTAAGGCTTTAGGGGAGTTGGGTTGTTCTGGTTCAGTTGCTTTGGTATTTGGGTTTAATTTAAAAGATAAGAAAGAACAAAGTACTAAAACCGAACAGAGAGTAAAATGGAAGGCGGGATTTTTCATAACTCTAGCGTTTAAAGAGGTGAAACCTTTGAGTTTGTAAGAGATAAATAAAAAGAAAGCAGGTAGTAAAGTTTTTACTAGTTTGCTTCTATTGGCAAGTCTGGTTTACCTGCTGGGTAGACCAAAGCTTAACGGAGAGAAAAGCTGTTAACAGGAAATATATTTTTAATCGAATATACTAAAAATATTTGTAAAAAGTAAGGTTAATAGTAATTTTTTTAAACCTAATTAAAAATGGAAAATTTAGCTGAAGGCCTTATAGCTGTATTAATTCTTTCGTTTCCGTACTAATTATTTTGTTTTGATCATTTTATTATCAGTTATTTAATAGCATTACCTATTCTTTAAAATTTTTAAGGTAAAAAGATGGCTTATTAATAAAAAGTGTATTTACTTTGCAAACCGAATGAACGTTCAATTGGTTTGAGAGGGAGAATGGATAATTTAACAGAGAAGAAAAAAGCAATTTTTGAAAGCACGCTGGAGCTTGTAAAGGTCAATGGCTTCCATGGTACACCCATGAGCCAGATAGCTAAAAATGCGGGTGTTGCAGCAGGTACTATATACCATTATTTTGAGAGCAAGGATGCCCTTATTATGGAATTATATGGTTATATCCTAAATCAAAGAATGGCCGCCCTGCTTACAGCCGATAATGAACAAATGGAGTTTAAAGAGCGGTTTCTGAACTTCTGGATAAGCTATTGTAACTTTTATATTCAGCATCCTAAAGCCCTTTTTTTTATTGAACAGTTTGTTAATTCTCCCTATGGTACCCGCGACCCGGTGAATGAAACAGAGCGCTTCCAAAATGAATTTAAAGACTTTGTAATTTCCGGGATTGAAACAGGTATTCTAAAACCAATTGATGGTTATTTATTGGGCCCGCTCATTCATGGCAGTATTGTAACAACCGCTAAAATTCATTTGTGCCGAAAAATTGAACTTACCACCAATGAACTAAGGCAGGTAGCTGAGGTAATTTGGGATGGTATTAAAATCAGTTCTTAATTTATGAGGGCTGCCAAAAGCAGGTTAAGCTATTTAACGAAGGATAAAATTTATTTTAAATTCTGTGGCAATTATATGAAACGCATACCATTTTTAATATTTCTACTGTTAGGAGCTTGCTTGGGCCCGCTTATGTCCCGGGGGCAAAGTAAACCTGAAAGTACGGCAGATGGGCTTACGCTGGAACAATGCATAACCTTTGCACTGAAAAACAAACCGGCAGTTCGGCAGGCGCAGTTAGATGAGGAAATAGGCGAACGGGAAATACGGGCTAATTTGGCCGGTTGGTTACCACAAATATCGGCTCAGTATAACCTGCAGCATTACTTAAGAATGCCAATTACACTTTTCCCAAATGATGCAGGCGTACCTACGCCCAGAACCATTGGTGTAGCCAATACTTCTAACCTGTTGTTACAGGCCAACCAAACTATTTATAACAACGATGTTTTATTAGCTTCGCGAGCAGCCAGGTTTGTCCGGGTCCGGAACGACCAGAATACGTTGAATGTGAAAATAAACACAGTTGTTACGGTTAGTAAGGCTTTTTACGATATTCTGTTAACGCAGGAGCAGCTTCGTATTCTGGATGAAGCTATAATCCGGCAGGAAAAACAATTAAAAGATGCTTATGCCCAATACCAACAAGGATTGGTAGATAAAACAGATTACCAAAGGGCCAGTATTTCTTTAGGCAACACCCGCAGCGACCGTAAGCGCGCTCAGGAAGCAATCCATTTCAAGCACACCTATTTAAAAGAGTTAATAGGTTTGCAACCAGAAAATCCGCTGCAACTGGTTTTTGACCGGGTACAAATGGAGCAAAATACCTTAATTGATACTACCCAAGGTGTAAGTTTTGGCAACCGGGTGGAGTTGCAGCAACTACAAACACAAAAGCAGATTCAGGGTTTAAACATAAATTATTTCCGGTGGGGATTTTTGCCTACAGTTTCGGCATTTGCCAATTATAATGTGGTGTACCAGAATAATGAATTTGCCCGGTTATTTACCCAGACCTATCCTAACTCACTGGCAGGTTTAAGTGTGGCATTACCTATATTCCAGGGCACCCGTCGTATTCAAAACCTGCGCCGGGCCCAGTTACTCGATCAACGCCTGGATCTGGATTTATCTAATACCAAAAGCCGGATTAGCACCGAGTACGATCAGGCGTTGGCAAACTATAAAAGTGACCTGAACGAGTGGAATACAACTAAAAATAATGTTGTCCTGGCCGAGGATGTTTACCGCATTATTAAACTCCAGTACGACGAAGGTATCAAAACTTACCTGGAGCTAATTACAGCCGAAACGGATTTAAGAACTACCCAATTAAACTATTTTAATGCCCTTTACCAGGTTTTGGCAAGCAAGCTGGATTTACAAAGAGCACAAGGAATTGTTAATGTGAACTACTAATGCAACCTCAATTATATAGTCGAATGAAAAGAAATATTTCTGCAATGCTACTCCTGCTTTCGGGCTCTTTTATAATGGGTGCTTGCAATAAATCACAAAACCCGCAGGGGCAAAACCCCCTTAATGCTCCGGTTCCGGTTAATGCTTATGCTGTTTCGGAAGAGCATGTAGTCGGAACAGATACGTATCCGGGTACGGTAGTGCCTTTGAATGCCGTAGAGTTGCGCCCGCAAGTAGGTGGTTACATAACCAATATTTATGTAAAGGATGGTCAAATGGTAACTAAAGGGCAGCGCCTGTATGAAATAGATCGTACCCAATACCAGGCTACATATAACCAGGCGTTAGCTAATTTAAGAAGTGCCAAAGCTAACTTGGAGCGGGCCCGGCAGGATGCGGAGCGGTATGAAAATTTAGCTAAGCAGGATGCGATTGCCCGCCAGCGCGTTGATTATGCCCGGGCAGAATTGGGTACGGCTCAGGCACAGGTTTCTGCCGCTCAGGCCGGCGTTTCCGGAGCCTCAACCAACTTACGCTATTCTGTTATAACAGCTCCTATGAGCGGTCGTATTGGTATTGCTCAGGTTAAAGTAGGGTCGCAGGTTACTCCAGGGCAAACGCTTATCAATAGTATTTCTGCTGATAATCCGATTGCTGTGGATATTGTTATTAATGACACAGAAGTGCCGCGCTTCACCCGGTTACAAAACCGCTCTGGTAGCGATTCTACTTTTACTTTACAATTTTCAGACGGCAGCATTTACCCGCATACCGGTAAACTTTCAGCTATTGATCGGGCTATCAATCCGCAAACCGGAACCATTACCGTACGGGTAAGTTTCCCGAACCCCAACCGGGCTTTGATACCTGGTATGACTACCGTATTACAGGTGCGTAACGAGGATATTGGTCAGCAATTAGTTATTCCATACAAAGCCGTTACTGAGCAAATGGGTGAGTTTTATACTTATGTTATTCAAGGCGATTCCGTTATTCAGAACCGGGTACGTCTGGGATCTAAAATAGCCGATAAAATTATAGTTCGGGAAGGATTGAAGGCAGGGGATAAGATTGTGGTGGAAGGTACTCAAAAGCTTAGACCAGGCGCTAAAGTAACCTTGGGTACACCGGCACCGCCAGCTGCAGCTTCCAGCAAATAATTTAATTAAAAATATTAATAAGGCAAAGAGTCTAAGTCCGCTTATCTCTTTGCCGGAATTAGATTGTAAATAAAAACCAGGTTTAGTATAACTAAGCGTGGGGTAAAATAATAAACATGATATCAGAAGTATTTATAAGAAGGCCGGTTACTGCCATAGTAATTTCCCTGGTTATTTTACTGGTGGGAGCCTTATCCATATTGAATCTTCCGGTTAGCCAATACCCGAATATTACGCCTCCGGTAGTTTCTATTCAGGGTAATTATACCGGTGCCGATGCCCAAACGGTAGAGCAAACAGTCGCTACTCCCGTAGAAACCCAAATTAACGGTACGCCCGGCATGACTTACCTGTCATCTAACAGTACCAGCACCGGACAAATGTCCATGAACGTAAACTTTGAGGTTGGCACCAATGTAGATATTGCCACCCTAGATGTACAGAACCGGGTAAGTATTGCGGAACCAAGATTACCGGAAGAGGTAAGACGTCTTGGATTAACAGTCCGGAAAAGAAACCCCACTATCATGATGGTGGTAACTTTCTTTTCGCCGAAAGGAACCCACGATATTAAGTTTTTGGATAACTATACCAACATTTATATTCGTGATGCTGTTTTGCGGGTACCCGGTGTAGGCGATATAAATACCGTGGGTGAGGAATTTAGTATGCGAATCTGGTTAAAACCGGATAAGCTTTCTCAAATGGGAATTACACCGGCTGAGGTGACCGCGGCATTAAGGGAGCAAAACGTACAGGTTGCAGCTGGTTCAGTTGGGGGAGCGCCACAATATTCCTCTCAGGCTTTTGAATACCCGCTTACCGTAAATGGTAAACTTACCGGACAGGAAGAATTTGAAAATATTATAGTGCGTACCCGACCAGAAGATGGGGCACTTGTTTATTTAAAAGATGTGGCGCGTTTAGAGTTAGGCAGCTTTGGATATACGCGGCAAGCTTTTGTGAACGGAATGCCTGCTACTTTCCTGTTGGTTTATCAATCGCCGGGAAGTAATGCCCTGGCTACCGCCGATGGCGTTTATGAAGCCCTGGAGCGTTTAAAGAAAACTTTCCCGGCCGATATGGATTACAAAGTTTCCTTTGAATCGGTATCCGTAGTTCAGGTTTCCATTGAAGAAGTAATGCATACGCTGGTAGAAGCCTTATTATTGGTAATTCTGGTAGTATATTTATTCCTGCAAAACTGGCGGGCTACCTTAATTCCAATTCTGGCCATTCCGGTTTCTATTGTAGGTACTTTTATATTCTTTATTCCATTAGGCTTTACCATTAATACCCTTACATTATTTGGGTTTGTATTAGCTATTGGTATTGTGGTAGATGATGCCATTGTGGTGGTAGAAGCCGTGCAGCATTACATTGACCATGAGCGGCTTTCGGCTAAAGATGCCACCCGTAAAGCTATGAAGGATATTACAGGTCCTGTTATTGCTATTGCTTTAATTCTCGGAGCAGTTTTTATTCCGGTAGGTTTTGTGCCCGGAATTGTGGGGCGGTTATACCAGCAGTTTGCTATTACTATTGCTATTTCCGTAATGATTTCGGCTTTCGTGGCTTTAACTTTAACTCCGGCTCTTTGTTCTTTAATGCTGCGACCAATGCAGTTAGACCAGAACTCTAGAGGTATAAATAAATTCTTTTATAAGTTCAATGGCTGGTTTGCCCGGGTTACCAATTCCTATTCTGGTGGTGTGCGCCGTAGCATTAAGGCAGCGCCGTTGGTACTTATATTATTGGTTTGTATTTATGCCGGAACCGTTGGATTATTCCGGGCCAAGCCAACCGGGTTTATTCCTACTGAAGACGAAGGCCGTTTATTTGTAACTTTTGAATTGCCCCAAGCGGCTTCCAGTACCCGTACGCAGGAAATCCTTAAACAAATTTCAGAGATATTACGCACTACTCCTGGAGTAAATAACTACTCGGGTATTGCCGGACTTAATGTCCTAAACTTTTCAATCAAGTCCAACAGCGGAACTTTGTTTGTGCAGTTAAAGCCTTGGGATGAGCGTAAAGATGAATCCACCCAGTTGTTTGGTATAATTGCTACCTTACAACAGAAGTTTGCTACTATTAAAGATGCGAACATTGTGGTAGTACCGCCCCCTGCTATTCCGGGTTTAGGTCAAACTGGTGGTTTTAGCTTTATGTTGCAACAGCGCGAAAGTACGGATGATATTAAAGCTTTTGAAGGAGTAGTTAATACCTTTTTGGCTGAGGTCCGGAAAAGGCCCGAAATTACCGGTGCGTTCTCTTTCTTTACTGCTCGTACGCCAGGTTTTCAGTTGCAGGTAGACCGCGAAAAAGTTAAAAAATTAGGGATTAACCTAAACGACGTTTTCTCTACCATGTCTACGTATATGGGTAGCCAATATGTAAATGACTTTACCATGTACGGGCGTAACTTCCGGGTAGTAGCCCAAGCCGATACCTCTTACCGGGATGATATTGAAGACCTAAAGCAATATTATGTAAGAAACAGGGAAGGAGCTTCCGTACCATTAAGTGCTTTGGTTACTTATAAAGTAACGGAAAGCGCGCCGGTGGTATCGCATTACAATTTATTTAGGTCTACGGAAATAAATGGCAATGCCGCACCCGGGTATAGTAGCGGACAGGCTATTCAGGCTTTGGAGGAAGTAGCTGCTGAAGTATTGCCAGCCGGCTACGGTTATGAATTTTCAGGCCTAAGCCGGGAAGAAATAGCTTCGGGAAACAGCACCGTTTATATTTTTGCTTTATCTATTGTGCTGGTATTTTTACTGTTGGCAGCTCTTTACGAAAGTTGGTCTGTACCTTTCTCGGTTTTACTGGCGGTTCCATTAGGAGCTTTCGGAGCAATTGTTGCCTTAATATTTTTGCCTAAGTTATCCAACAACGTGTACGCCCAGATTGGTTTGATAACCCTTATTGGTTTGGCTGCTAAAAACGCTATCCTGATTGTAGAATTTGCCAAAGAACGGGTAGACCATGGCGTAGAATTATTAGAGGCCACTCTTGATGCAGTTAAGTTGCGTTTGCGGCCAATTATTATGACCTCGCTAGCCTTTATTTTAGGGGTATTGCCTTTAGCATTCTCTTCCGGAGCAGGTGCCGTTGCCCGCCAAACCATTGGCTGGACCGTGGTAGGAGGAATGTTGTCGGCTACTTTCCTGGCCTTGTTTGCGGTGCCGGTATTATTTATTGTAATTACCCGCTTTGCTTATGGCAAGAAAAAGTTGGAAGAGTTACGCAATGTTTACCCAGCTGTAGACTACGACCATGATGGCGAAGGTTTTGCCCATTAAAAATCTTAATTAAAAATAAAAAAAGATCCCTTCTTCTTAATGAGGTAGGGATCTTTTTTATTAACTCAGCCTGAAAATCTGGTGATTGGAATTTTCTCAAATAGGTATTGCTACAACAAATTAAGCTACTAGTGCCTGAAGAATTAATTTTAAAAGGTTATTTCACCTGGAAACCCTCAAAATAGATTTCCTGCAGTTTATGCATCTTATAAATAGGGCCGAATGATTTCTCCCCATTTCAAATATCCGGCTCCGTTTAAGTGGATATGATCGCCTGAGTCAAATTCTTTTTTTAACCCATTTTTATTACTGAAACTAGGATACAGGTTAACAAAGGTGAGAGAATATTTTTTTGACAGATTTTTATATACCTGATTCAATTGTGTTATCTGTTCCTGATAATTTCTTTCCGGGCCGGTTGGTAAAATGCTTTGCAGATACATAGTTGTTGAGGGAGAACTTTTTCTAATCGTACTAAAGATACTTTCTAGATTAGCGATAGTTTTCTGCTGCGGTACCCCCGTAATAATATCATTAATTCCTATTTGAATAAACAATTTTGTAGGTTTAGATTCAATAATAGTGTTTAGCCGGGTTAGTACATCCGAAGTTCTGTCATTACCAATGCCTCTATTCTTGATGGCAGCATTGCCTAAAATTTCAGCTAATTCAAACCATTCTGTGTGGCTATCTCCTAAGAAGATTATTTGATGAGGAGTTACCGGAAGAGCATTAAAGATATTGGTCCGATATTGGTGCCGGGTTACCTGTAGGCTGGCGCTTTTAATGGTTAAATACCGGTTGTGCCAAATTTTATAAACACCAAAACCTATTAAAAGAAAGTTTAAAGTTAAAGAAGCTACAAGAATATATTCTTTACTTATCCTTTTTGAGTGTGAGCCTCCTTTTACATAATCTATAGCTGTAGTTAGTGACAACATCCTCTTGAAGTTTATAAGTCCTATTTACGCACGTGTATTGTCTTTAATATAGAATTATTGTCTTTTCTTACTTGGGAGATCTTGAATTGTAAAAGATACTTCTCAAGGTTTAAAATAAGGTGGGAGTTTACCCAATGTTATTGGGTTCGAGGTAAATTAGGAACCTGGCTGGGATCATATTTTGCCCCGGCAGCTACCTGAACCATGGTAATCCGGACTTTAGTAGGAAAAAATAACTCATGATCAGCTCGTTTATGCGCATGGCCCTGGCCGCCACTGTTATCTTTTATAACCAAATCCATTTGTTTGATGCCCTCCGTCCAGATAATAGACTCGTTTTCCCAAAAGGATGTCATAGGTATGTCTTTTTCATAAACTCCTTTATCAAAATAAACCGATGTGTTGGTGCAACCATACCCGTTTCCCTGCCCTTTGTTAGGTATGTAGCATAAACTCCAGGTAGTAGGGGCATTTCCGGCGGGCTTTTCCAATACTTCCAGACGCATGTGTACCGTGCCATTTCGATAGTCTACCGGTGAAGTCCAGTCTTTAGGACGATTAGGATTTATTTTGTTACCGGTTACATAGTAATGCGATTTACTTGGCGTGGAGTTATCCGCATCTTCTTTGGTATAAGTAAATTCTACATCAAAAAGCACAAATTGCTTTTGCTGGGCCGCATTTTTAACGGGTTTAGCATTTTTAGCAGCTTGGGCTAATAAAACAGTTGGGAGTAAAAAGAATAAGTAAAGTAAATATTTTTTCATATCGAGCTGGTTATATTCAATTTATATATTTTCTGGTTCTTTACCTGATTGCTTTCTCTCTTGCCCCCATAATTTATTCCAGCGTATTAGTCTGGTGGAAAATAAAAAAGGGAGGAGCCGGAATAACTGCTTTAGTCCAGGCTTTTTATTACAAACTTGGCTTAGTAGGTTTAAAAGGACTTTCGAATGTATTTGCACCTTGGATATTCAATTTTCGTCGGTAAACTTTATCCCCTGCAGTCACATATAAATTGTCGAAATTAGAACCACCAAAGCAAATATTAGAGGCATTACCACCCGGTACAGGTAATATGGCGTAAACTTTCCCAATTTGGTCAAGGATTTGAACGCCCATTTTGGTAGTTACATAAACCCGTCCTTTACGGTCCACTTTCATACCATCTGCTCCGGAAATATATTCGTCGTACTCGTTGGTATGTAACCAGCCATACTTTTGTTTATAGGCCAGCTTTCCGTCTGGTCTTATCTGATAAATGTAAACAACATGCGACTGGGAGTCCGAAACATATAACTGTTGTTGGTCAGGCGTAAGGGTAATGCCATTAGCATATTTCAAACCCTCGTCCACAACACTTTTTTCGCCGTTGGGCTTTATTAAATAAATTTTACTAGGCTTGTCTTTTCCTTCCGGAGCCGTAACATAGATGTTGCCGTTATGCGCCACCACCAGGTCATTTCCTTTGATATCATGGACCAGTACGGTTTCTTTTCCTTTGGCATCATAAGTAAGAATTTCGTTTGTAGCACGGGCTACTACATACCGGGTGCCATCCGGACCAAAAGCAGTGCCACTGGCTTTTTTAGCATTTAGCGGGAGGGAAGTTAGTTTTCCAGTTGGGTCTACTTTATACGTTTTGGAATTACCAGCATCCTGAAAAAATACTTCTCCGGCAGCATTGGCAGTAATGCCATCTGCAAAGCCATATCCCTTACCTACTAACTCCCATTCCTGGCCAGGCACTAATATTTCTTTTAAAGTTTGATTATTAGTTAATCCTTTTTTAACCGGTTGGGGCCAGTCTTTCCAGAGGTATTTCATGGCTTCCGGAAAGATAGCAGCGCCATGCCGGTTGTTGTGGGCACCTTCTCCCCAAATATGATTTACCTCGTAACCCGCAAAAATTAAAGCTCTTTCCATGGTTTCGTTCGCTTTCCACCAATCGCCGGCGTACACGTTCAGGTCGTTGGTGCCATCCTGCAAAAACACCCGCAGGGGTTTCGGTTCTACTTTCCTAATTAAGGTATGATATTGATCGGCTCCTCTTAATCCAACAAAAGTACCTACTACACTAAATACCCGGGAAAATTCCTGCGGACGTTCCCAGGCAGCCGTAAAGGAGGCAACTGCCCCGGTACTGGCGCCACCAATGGCCCGGTCGTTTCCATTCTTTGATAATTTGATGGAGCGGCCATCACTGGTTTTTTGCTTTTCTACTTCTGGTAGTATCTCTTCTAAAATAAAACGGGCATAAGCATCACCTAATCCATCAAATTCATAACTCCGGTTAAACCTGTCTAAAGCTACTTCCTCATTCAGCGCTCTAACTCTTCCTGGGGTAACAAATACCCCAATGGTTACCGGCATTTCTTTTTGATGAATTAAATTATCAAAAACCGTAGGGGCATTCCACTGTAAGCCATCCTGGTTTACGTAAACACAGGCTGGCTTTTTACCATCGTACTGTGCCGGAACATAAACCCAATATTCCCGCCAGGTTCCCGGAAAAATTTTAGAATTTTCAAAGGTTAACTTTATTACTTCACCTTTTGGAACACCTGCCTGTTCTACGGAGGCAGGATGGGGTGGGTAGCTTTCGGTATTGTTGTTCTGAGCGAATACAGAAAGCTGGCACAAGAAAAGGAGGACCGGAATCAGTTTTTTCATTTGCGGGTGGATAGTTTTAGGTTCTTTCTTCCAGTAATAGCTTATAAAGTATTGTGCAGGTGGAGCGGAGTTTTAAAAAAACTTACCCCGCTCCAGCTTCACATTTAAGTCTGGTTTGTTTTTCCGGATGGCTTCCACCACTTCTTTTGAAACAGTGGTTTCGTACAGAATTAAATCTTCCAGCGCTGGCAACTGTAAAACATGCAACAGTTGGCCATCATTTACCTGCGTTTTGGAAAGGTCCAGCAAATGCAGGTTTTTTAGGGAAGATAAATGAATCAGGCCAGAACCATCTATTTTGGTTTGCTGCAAATAAAGCTCCTGTAAAGCGGACATTTGTCCTATATGGTATAAAGCATCATCGGTTATTTCACTGCCCATTACCGAGGCCTTGGTAATGCTGGGAAACAATGGCTGGAGTTTAATTATATCTTTATCTGCAAAAATACCCGGCGGAAAAGGCATAGAAAGGTTAATGCCTTTTTCATCATAAGGATCTAATTGCAATACCACATTATTACTGGCAGGTATTTCTTTTAGAAGATCCTTCAAGCTTTGTTGCTGCAAAAACTTGGTGCGTTGTTGGGTTTTTAGGTCAGTTAAATAGTTTGTTAATACAGGTTTAATTTGCTGATCGGTAGCCATCTGGGGCACCCGCATGGTTGTATCGGCTCCATGATTAATCCACCAGGCAATTAGCTCAATTTCATCTTTGGTGAGGTTTGGTTTACCCTTGGTAGGCATATGGTCATCATCGTCTTCCGGGAGCATAACCCGGCGGAACATATCACTTTCTTTCGCAGACCCGGGAACCAAAGTAGGATGTTCGCCTTTGCCACCCTTCAGCATAGCCTCATAAGTGGTCATTATTAAATCTCCTTTGGCTTTGTTCTCGTTATGGCAGCTCATGCATTTTTGATTTAACACGGGCACTACCACATCGTGGTAAACCAGCATTTCTGATTCTGCTTTTGGTGTAAACACAGCCTGGCCTGCCCGGTTGAATTTAGGAGCATGTTCTGAGAGATACTCACTGCCATGCGTAAGTGAGCCCCCCTGGTGGCTGGTATAAATAAGAATACCATTGGCTAGTACCAAAAATGTAAGATAGCTGCTATATACAGCTTTGGAACGGTATTGCCGGAAAGTCAAGAATAAGAATAAGGTAATGGCCACCACGGAGGTTAGCAAAACACCACCCCATAAATGTCCCTGCATGATTTCACCGGTATATTCACCGGTGTAATACAACAGGAAACCCATGCCCACAGAAGCCAAAGACCCCGCTAAACTAAAGCCTAGTACCACTCCAATTGTAGCGGCGGATATATGGATTATCCTGAATTTCCTGGCCAATTCAAAAAGCAAGGCCATTAAGACCAGTACAACCGGAAAATGCACCACCAATGGGTGAAAACGCCCTAACCAATGCACCAGGTCCGGAACTTCGCCATGTGTTGGTTTTAGCCGGGGTAGTAAAAGCATAGCCCCAGCCAAGGGCAGCAGCAGAAGCCGGTAAGGAATATAAACTTTCTGAAAAGAAACAGTTGGTACTAAAAACTTCTGTATTATTCTGCTACGCATAGATTTCGCTTAATTCTCCGGTGCTATCGGCAAATTTCGATAAGCGAACATCTAACACGCGGGCCAGAGAAAGGTAAAGATTAGATAAAGGCGTTTCTGGTTTAAATTGTAAGTTTTGTCCGGTTTTCAGTTTTCCGCCTGCTTTACCGGCTACAATAACGGGTATGTTTTTCGAAGAATGGGAATTGCCATCGCGCAGGCCCGATGTAAACATGACAACAGAATTGTCCAGGAGGTTACTTTCACCATCCGGAATAGACTTTAGCTTTTCAAGGTAGTAAGCCAGCTGGGTTACATAAAACTCGTTTATTTTCCGGTATTGCTCCATTTCTCCGGCGTTGTTCTGGTGGTGCGAAATTTGGTGATGGCTGCCTTGTACTCCTGGTATAAAAGAGAAGTTCCGGTTGCTGGCTGCATTCCCAAACATAAAACTGCTTACCCGGGTGGCATCGGACTGGAAAGCAAGAGCCTGAATATCGAGCATCTGACGTACTTTTTCAGTAATATCTACGCCTACATATTGCTCCTTAAATTCATCAATCCGCAAATTCAGGTGTACCAGTTCTTTTTTTATTTCGGGCGTAACATGCCGCTCAAAAGCTTTTATTTTCTCTTCGTTGTCTATCCGCATTTCCAGTGACCGGATAGACTCCAGGTATTCTTCCAGCTTGTCCTGGTCAGAGCGGCCTAATTTCCGTTGCAGGGCTTTAGCGTCTTCCTGTACTAAATCCAGCACACTCGACTTCCAGGTTTCATCCCGCTTTTTAGTGGAAGGTACAAAGCTCCGGAACAAGCGGTTGAAGGCCATGCGCGGATCTATTTCCCGGGTACAAGGTTGGTTAGGCGATTTCCAGGAAACACTGGCGGCATAAAGCCGGGTAAAACCGGTGGCTCCGCAAATACCTGAATTTATGCGCTCCATGCCGTACTGTAGCGAATCAAATAAGGTGCTCTGGCCTTTTTGTTGCGCTACCAGTTGGTCGAAAGAAATACCGCCGCTATTTAAATCCTCGCCCGTTGTTTTTAAAATGGGCCGGCAAGTCATAATATTGGCAGTTTTGCAAAAGTGACCTTCTGCGCCGGGGAAAATCGAACCCTTATTCATGAGCTCATTCAGGATTGTGATATCCTGTCTTACTTTGGCTAAAGGCCGCAAAGTTTTGGTTAGTTCAAACTTACTGCCAAACTGAGCAGGGGTCCAGTGGTCCTGGTTTACGCCATTGGGCATGTATAAAAAAGAAAACCGGACTGGCTTTTTAGGCATGTTATACATGCTCATTCCAGGAGGGACCATTGCCTGAAGAAACGGAAGGGCAATACAGGCGCCTAGACCTTTTAACATCCGGCGGCGGGAAATATGCCAATTGCTGCTCATATCGGTTTTCTATTTTATTGTTTGACAGTTTATTTACCTATTCGTTTTGGTTCTTAGCTTTTAACTTCCTTCAAAATTTATCAGCTGTGCCGCTCTTTATCAAAACATTCTTTCAAATCTAATTTGCCTTAAGGCGCTTATTTACTGGCTAATACTTTAAACTTCGCGCCCTTATCGTTCACTTTGTACCGGAAAGGCTCTATGCTTACCAATTCCATAATGAATTTCTCTGTGTCAAAACGGTTTTGTTTTAAGTGTTTAGTCAGCCGTTGAATGTGTAATTCGTCGGTGAAGCCTACATCCCGGCCTATGGCATATACAAACATTTTCTCCGAAAGAACACGGGCAAATTCATCCTCCTTTGTAACTAATATCTTTTTCAATTCAGCCGGATTGCGGAATGTTTCGCCGCTTGGTAAAGTGTCCCAAACTATTTGTATAGGTTTAGCGCCATATTTGGTACGCCAGCGCCCAATTGGGTCAAAGTTTTCCAGGCCAAAACCAATAGGATCCATTTTTTGGTGGCAACCGGCACAAGCCGGTTTTGACCGATGGAGTACTAACAAGTCCCGGATACTGGCATTGGGGTCAGTAGCAGCTTTTTCGGGTAATTGTCCGGCATCTGGTGGGGGTGGGGGTGCTGGGGTTCCCAATAACTCTTCTAAAACCCACTTGCCCCGTAATACCGGGCTGGTACGTAGCGGCAGTGATGTAGAGGTAAGTACACTGGCCATGCCTAATACACCGCCGCGGTTGCGGTCCTGCAGGGTTACTCTGCGCATAGCAGATCCTTTAACCCCGGCTATGCCGTAATGTTTAGCTAATTCCTCGTTCAGGAAAGTATAGTCGCTGTCTATTAACTCTAAAAAATTCCGACTCTTAGTTAGTACATGGTAAAAGTATTCTACAGTTTCCTGGTACATGGCGTTGCGCAACGAGGGCGTCATTTCCGGAAACCGTCCCGGATCCACCGGATTCGTATCTTTTAACCGGCTAACACCAAACCATTGGGTAGAAAAACTTTCCGCAAAGCGTTTGGCTTTAGGGTCTTGTAACATGCGTCTAACCTGCAGTTTAAGCACCGCCGGGTCCTCTAAATCGCCCCGGTAAGCAGCATCAAAAAGTTCTTTATCGGGTAAGGTTGACCAAAGGAAATAAGAAAGCCGTGAGGCTAACTCAAAATTGCTTAGTGCATAAGGATGATCAATCGGTACAGGTTGTTCTTCTTCGTAACGGTATAAAAAGTTAGGTGAAACCAAAACAGCTTTTAAGGTTTCTTTAAGCGCTACCCCATACCGGTCTTCGGCATCATTGCCTTCATAAACCTTTAAGAAAAGCGAAAGCAACTTTTCTTTTTCGGCTGGTTCCAGAAACCGACGGTAAGCATGACTGGCAAAAGGTACAATTACTTCCGTTGCCGCATTCAAGACACCTTCATTGGGGTCTACGGTCGTAAAAAAGCTTAATACCCAGTTTTTTATTTTTAACCAGAAAGAATCGGCATAATTTTCAGGAACAATTTTTTCCCATAGGGCAGGCTTGGAATAAGCCTCATCCATAATTTCCTCGGCAGCTTCGTAATATCGTTCCATTTTAAGCGGCGTCAGGAATAAAGTACTGGCAAAATTGTCGAAACCTTTACCTCCCGAAGCATCTGACGGAAATTTTTCATTTGCATCGTAACTAACGCCAACCAAATTCAGAACAGAATACTCGTATTCGCTGTGGCTTAAACGCCGCATTACTACCCGGCCCGGGTTATTGGCATTTAAGGACGAATAAAGTATTTCATTTATGGTTTTGGTAAGCGTTTCGTGCTCTTCCAGCGAAAGACGAGGTTCTCCGCTGGGAGGCATGGCTCCACTTTGTATTTGTTTTACCGCATTCATCCACACCTTGCCATCACGTACCATAAGGGCCTTGGTATCGTTTATGCCCATAAATATATTTTTAAGACTAATACCGGCAGACCGTTTTGTGTCGTGGTGACACGGAAAGCAATGTTGTTCCAGTATAGGCTTAATTTTAAGGATTAATGGGTCCGGCTTGTATTCTTTTTTGGGTTCTTCTGCAAGTAATGGAGAAGCTAAAAAGGTGCCTAAAAGCAGAGCGAGAGTGGATTTTCTAAGCATAGGCAACAGTTGGATGGTTTTCTATAAACGCACAATTATGAGTTTACAAATTAAAATATTTACAAAATAAAAAATAATAATTGAAAAAACAATAAAAAATAGATAAAAGTTAAAAACAATTTAATAAACAGGTAAAAATTACGTATTATTTATTTTTTAGGCCGTTAAATGTTGTTTTTTAAAATATTGTTTAATTATAAAGATGAAAGCTGAAGAAAATTTGAAGTTTTAAGATTTATTGAAAAAATTAAAATTGTTAAGTTTTCGTTTTTAAAAATTACAGAAATAAGTTAAAGCGGATCTTTAGTAATATATTTATTAACAGGCAAGAAAAGGTTTTTGGATTGATGTTGGTTACCTAAGGTTGCCATTGGGGATTGGCGGATATTTATAATATAAAAGGCTTCTGTGAACAGAAGCCTTTTATATTATATCTTATCTTTTAGATCTTAGTTTATAAAGGTTGCTTTCTTAAATAAAGAAAGTCGGGTTCGCTGTACCTGGCATTTAAATTCTGGTAAAACAAATTAGCCATTTCCAGGGCATTCCCCTCTGAATTTTTATCAGCGCTTACTATAAAACTTAAGTTAGATAATTTGTCTACTATTTTCACATTCGTTTTTGCCGCCAGGGATTTAAAACTACTCTCAGAGGATTCATTTTTTAAATTAACAAAGAATTGGTTTGTGATTCCTATATAATTGGTCGCATCAGCATTATCATAAACTGGGTTGGCATAAAGAATTTCCGGGTTCAGTTTTAATGTATTTAAAATCTCATCTACATGTCCACAATCATAAACATTCTTCAAAGAAACAACAGTAGCATCTGCACTGCCTGTATTTGTCTCATAAATTACCTGGTCTAAATTGCCATAGCTAGTTAAAATTAACTTTTTTTCCTCGGTAGTTATTTGTTTAGTAAAGCCGACTACAATCCGTTGCGTAGAAGCATTCCCTAAAGACCTTTCTTTATTTATGTAATAATAAAAACTGGGTGTACAGGCACCCAAAGGAGTTAGTTTTTTAGCTTGGTCTGTAACCTGAACTTCACTTAATGGTTTTGTTTCATTGTCTTCTTTTTGGCAACCAAGGGTCATGAAGAGTAAACCCGAAAAAGCTGATAGTAGTTTTATTTGCTTCATAGATATTGGGTTTTGTTTTTTTTACAATCCCCAATACGGGTGTTTTGTAATTAAGTGTAAAACTATATATAAATATTTATAAATATATTTTTCCGGATGTCCTAATGCTATCCAGAAGCTTTCTATAAAGGTATAATTGGAGAGATTAAAGATTAAACAGGATAAAAAAGCTTCTTTAAAATAAATATGAAAAATATATCATAAAATTTATTTAAAAAGTTAAAACCTTTATATAGGTTTTACGATATAGTCCATATAAATATTAGCATATAAAGATATAATATGCTAAGCTTAGAAAAAAATTATGGTTTAATTAGTTCTGGTTCTTTATTATTGGTCAACTATATGGCCAATCTGGAATTTGATTAAATACTTAAATGCCGAATAAAACCTTTAAATGTCCATTTTATGTTCAAACCTTTACGTCAATCACAACTTATGGGAAAAATTAAATTTAAGAAAGCAATTTCGTTTTTTGCCCTGGCTTCTGTATTCTCTATGGCTGCCTGTCAGAAAGAAGACCTGGCCGAAGACCAGACGGCTGTACCGGTTCCAAGTACGAGTGTGCAGGCTAGCAATGTGATAGAGGGGCAGTACATTGTAGTATTTAAGAGTAACACCCAAAGTACTACTCAAATTATTGATGATTTAGTTGCTGCCCGGGAAGTGGAGAAAGCTGGCATCAGAGGTACTTATGAGGGCCGCATCAAGGGTTTTTATGGCAAGCTATCCAAAAGCCAGGTGCAACTGCTCTTAAACGATCCGGAAGTACTTTCAGTGGAACCCGATCAGCTAATTTCTTTAGGTAAACCCACCAAAGGCGGTGGTGGTGGTGGCACAACGGAGCCAGCGCCGACTGAACCTACACCAACTGCACCTACTCCAACGTTTACAGTAGCTACCGGCGAAACTATCCCAAGAGGAGTGGCAATGGTAGGCTATGGCGAAGGTGCTGGGAAAACTGCCTGGGTGATTGACAGTGGCGTAGATAAAAACCATTCGGATCTGATTGTGGATGAAGCACGCAGCGTTTCTTATATACCAGGTAACTTCGCTACTGCGGATGGTTACGGCCATGGCACCATGGTAGCAGGCGTAATTGGGGCTAAAAACAATGGATCCGGTATTATTGGGGTAGCAGCCAATGCTACTATTGTATCTTTACGGGTGCTGGATGATGCAGGTGGAGGCAGCTTGTCTAATCTGGTTAAAGCGGTAAACCACGTAACCAGTAATGGAAAAGCCGGAGACGTGGTAAATATCAGTATCAGCGCGGGTGCTTCTTCTACTTTGGACAATGCTATTAAAAACTGTGCGGCCAAAGGTGTTTTTATTTCTATTGCTGCTGGTAACAGCTATGTAGATTGCAGCAACAACTCCCCACAAAGAGTAAATGCTACTAATGTTTACACCGTATCAGGCATGGATTACAACAAGTACTTCTGGAACAAATCTAACTTTGGTGCTCCGGTAGATCGGGCGGCTCCCTCTGTAAACATACAGACGACTACTAAAGGAGGCGGCTACACTTCTTATGGCAACGGTACTTCCTTTGCTGCTCCGCACGTAGCTGGTTTGCTCCTGCTGAAAGGCAACAGTATGTCATTTGATGGCTATGTAACCGGTGACCCGGACAGATACACCGATAAAGTAGCCAAACTGTAACAAGTAATTAACTATAACGAAACTAAAGGCCACTGATACAGTGGCCTTTTTTCATGAAAAGCCTGTCGTTGTATTTCCTTAAAACTATTTAACTTCATCTTGTAATTCCAAAGCGTTGAAATAGATGGTTAATTTCTTTAATCAATAATACGTAGTGAAGGCCCACACAAAGTAAAAAAAAGCTATTGCTTTGTATTTATGAAAAACAAAAGCACTTATTAGCTTTAATTTAGAATTACTTTTGTGTTAATAGAGAATACCGGAGTTAAACCAATAGAATCTGGATTCTTATAATAAAGTCCTGTTCCTGGTGTGGTTTAAATTTATAATAAACATTCCTGATTTTTTATAACAAAGTAAGGATGAAAAGGTAGTGTAAAAGTTTTTCCTGGTCGGCTACCTTGGGTGCTATTTCTTATCGCCTTGACAGTTTTAAGTATTTAGCTTTCATTTTTACCAGGTTCCCTCATTAACCTTTATTCAAATAAACTGGCAACTTTAAAGCTAGCGTCTGATGGTATATCTTCAAAAATAATTGCTCTGGGAATAAATTAATGCCTTCTTAAAATAAAGAAGGTTTACACAGTATAAGAAATGGTGGGCACTTTATAGGTGAATAAACATAAAATTAATACCTCTATTTATTAACTTAAGTAAAATAATTCAGTATATAATTATACTATTTGGTCTTTTAGTAGTTTTTATCAAGGTATTATTTTTCCACCACTTAAATTGAATTCCTTATGAAAAAGAACTTACAAAAATTATCGATTTTGTTTTTTACTGTTTTGTTTTCTGCTTGTTCCGTGTTCGATAAGGAATTTGGTGTAACTAATACAATACCCATTTCATTTACCTCAACCACCGGAAATACCATCAATGCGAATATCTCTAATATGGATTTTAATGATGGTGAAATTAAAAAGCATAAAGATAAAATAAAGGACCTGGTAATTGAAGGGATTGTATTTAAAGTAACCCAATTTACAGCTGCTACTAACAATACCGCTAATCCTATGTTGAATGGACGGCTGGAATACGCACCATCAGGAACAACTAATTTTAAGACTGCCACTGCTCTTTCCAATGTAGATTTAAAAGCACTTAATGCTTCTGGTACAGAGGTAAGTGCACCCGTAGATGCCACTAATAAAAATGATTTAACCAGTTTAATTGAAGGTGGGCAAAAGGTAGATTTCAGATTAGTCGGAACCACAACTTCGCCTTTTGCCTCTGCTACCATTGAATTTAAAATAAAATCAGAGTTAACTGCTGGTTTATAAAATCTTGGTTAATACAAAGCTTTAAATATAACCAAAGGAAGCAGGTGCCTTGATCCAGGTTTTATACCTCAGGGCAATAAATACTAACGGGCATAAGGGTAGGCGCTACCGGGATTTTATCGCCAGTCCAACCTGAAATTTTTAGGGGAACTAGTGGCATATGGCTAAGGGCGTTTTATCTCCGCTCCATCTGTGGGAATAGTCGGTTCCGATTGCCTGTTCTGGATAATTGAAATCGTATTGGATTGGCAGGAAATTATGGGACGATTTAAACACCAAAGTAGAAAATTAGGTTTTTGTATAAAGTATTTCCTTAAAAAGCGGACAGAAATTAAAGGGCTTTAAATAAAGAGTTGCCGATTTGAGACATACAAAACAACTTAAGAGTGATTTGAAGTAAATGGGCTTACAACAGTATCAGGGGTTGTAATTATTATAAAATTTTGGAATGGTATTGGTCTACGAAAAAAGTGATTACAGGTGCCTATTTGGACTAGATACACCTTTCTGTAAAGTTGAACAGATTTGTAATAATGTCTAGCAACAAGTAATATAAGCTCATTCCATAATATTTCTTTTACACTTGTTACCTAAGGACGAAGGTAGTAAAGCTTCTAAAAAAAAGAAACCTGCTGACAGGTAAGTAACAGCAGGTTTTTATCAGGTTATTAGCATTTAGCTTAATCCCGTATATCTTTTCCGGCTTTTTTCAGACGGGCCTGAACCCTGTTCTATGATTCATTCCAGTTATTTTTGAGTTTCTTCCATTCTGCTTTTGTTTTGTCATCCCAGGTGCTGCTTTTAGCTTCCAATTCTGCTTCCCGGCGTTTATATTCCGCTTTGCTCTCCTGCCATTCTTGTTCTGTAGCAGTTTCGGCTTTGGCCGAATTTTCTTTTACCCAATTAAAAAACTATTTAATTCTGCAGACTATTCTGATTGGGCTTCATCTACTTCTCTGTTGGCTTCATTGGGGGCTTCATTAGTTTCAGTCCGGACTTCTGTTGTCTCTTCTTCTGTATTTTGTTTAGTTTGTTGTTTACAGGACATAAATACACCAACTAAGGCCATTAATATCCCAGATTTAAAAATTTGAACTTTTACTTTCATAGTTTTATAGGTTTGTATAGTTTGTAAAAGTTTATATTTATTAATACTGAAATGGGCCGAAAGGAAAAAAGGATATAATAGCAGGTAATTCTGGTGTCGCATCCGTAAATTTCCGACTTGTGAATTATCATAAGGTTAGTAAAAATTGACCTCGAGGCGTAGCGCTTTCTTTATAGCTACCTAAGCTAAGCCAGTTTAGCACAAGCGTGCATTGGGTTGGGCACCGTTTCCTGCTTCGCATGAATTGGAGGAAGGTGGGCTTGGTTTAACTCAGGTTATGTTTGCTTCACGAGTCTGGTAAATTCGGATTATGAAATCTGAGTAGTTAGTTCTACGATATGCGCATCCGGGTCTTTGGTGTAGATGGAATGGAAATAACCGTGGTTCAGGAATTCGAATGTTAGTCCCAAACTTTTAAAATGAGCTTGCGCGCGGACAAACTCAGCTTGGTTTACATTAAAGGCAAAATGGGTAATCCGGACATTTTTAGACTCCCTATCCAGAACCGGATCGGCTAAATCAGCGGGGAATAAAGCAATTCTGAACTTGCCACTGGTCATCATAACCGGAAAATTGCCCTATTCTGGAAAATTTGCCCGTTGCAGTCCTAGTACCTTTTGGTGCCACCGCACCGATTCCTCCTGGTCCCGAACCTGTAGTGCCACATGATCTAGAAAATTTATTTGAAATGGCTTCATGTTGTTAATTTATGTTCAGGCTTGTCGGGTACAAAAATTTTATTTAGAATCATTCCTGAATGGTTATTACCTCCCTACCAAAAAATACCTGCTTAAGGCCAGGAGCATATTTCAGATCTTGTAATGGTAAACCCTTAGTAAGTCAGTCAATTCTCATCGAATACTTTGCCGGTTAAGGTAATTTATATTTGAATTTAAGGAAATATACCTCTAGTTAGTGGTTGTGCAAAAGTTGTTTTACATTTTATCTACCATAGCAGCTCAAGCCCTTAATGATTTTGACCTTCCTTATCAACAATTGTCTAAATTGGTTTTAAATAGTTTTCTGTTGTACGTTTAGCTTTATTAAGGGAAAACTAGTTGCTTTTACTCTAGATCACGTATAAGATTTATAGTTTCTACAAACTTTAGTTTTATGAAAAAAGAATTTGGCTTTCGTAATAAGTGGGGTAGAAAGCAAGCGAGAAAGGCCATTCCCTTATTTGCTTCCTTTTTCCTGGGGCAGTTTCCTTTACCTGCAGGCAATATAGCAGATAAAACTCCTGTTGTAAATTTTGCGCCTATGTCTGCCACCTTGCAGTTTATACAGTTTGAACTAGAGATTTATAATTTATATGAGGAAATTGGATTAGAAAAGGCCGGTTTAAATTTAGAGGTTTTTAACCAAGGCGTGGTTGGTTATTTAAATTTAATCAAGACCGGAGCAATAACAAATAAATCCACTTTAACCATTGCCGATTTTGATAAAAATTCTTCAGAAAAAAGATTGTGGGTAATAGATATTAACGCCCGCAAAATACTTCACCATACTTTGGTTGCGCATGGTAAAAATTCAGGTGTTGAAAGGGCTGAGCGTTTTTCTAATGTGTCTCAATCAGAAATGAGTAGTTTAGGCTTCTATGTAACCGAAGGGACCTATACGGGAAAACACGGCCTTTCCTTAAAAATAAGAGGTATGGACGAAGGTTTTAATAAAAATGCCTATAACCGGCATGTAGTAGTTCATGGTGCCGAATATGTGAGCGAAGAGTTTGTAAAGGAACATGGCAGATTAGGACGTAGTCAAGGGTGTCCTGCACTACCGATGGACGACCACCAGGATATTATTAAAGAAATTGAAGGTGGTTCTGTTTTATATTTACATGCTTCCATGGCTGATTACCAATCTTCGTATTTGGATCCGGAAACAGCCATGCATACTTATTTTTCAGAAGAAGTGTCGATAGCCAATTTGTAAGTAAAGGTGCCGAAACTAACCAGCTTTTGTGTTAAAATATTAATTTATTATTAATTGAATTAATGTTTTAAATGGAGTGGAAGGCTGTATGTGCAAATTGCATGTATATAAAAAAAGCACTTATAAGTTTTACCTCATAAGTGCTTTCTAATTAAGTGGAGAATATCGGAGTCGAACCGATGACCTCTTGCATGCCATGCAAAATATAAGCCTGTTCTTAGTTTTTTATCTGTTTTCATATTGTATGTAAATAGCTGGTAATTAATGAATAAAGGCTTTTTTATATTTATATTCCTTTTCATATATTCTTTATATTTGTGTGTACCCTTGTGTGACCCACTCCAAAAAGGTCATACACATAACAGCATAAAGAATGTTTAAATTTGAAGATAGCGGTGTGACTTTAGCCACACAATAAGAAACCCGAAAAGTAAATAAGGAAGGTTTGCACCCGGTTAGGGTAAGGGTTACTTACAAACGGCAACGAAGCTATTATTCTACTGGCAAGGCTCTATTTCAGGAGGATTGGGAAAAGCTGCCTACTGCTAAAGGTGAAGCTTTAAAAGCTATTCGGGTATCCATTCAAAAGTTCTCTAAGAACCTACGCCTGGAGGTAGAGGTTTTAACTAAACAAGATCAGTTTAGCCTGGAGGCTCTGAACAAACGGTTAAGTAATGCAACAGGGGACACCGTAAACACTGCTTTCAAAGCTAGGATTGACGATCTTACTGAAAATGGGAAGGTTAGTACTTCCGATTGGTATAAATACACTTTACGTAGTATAGCCCTCTTTGCCGGCCAGAATATCAAGTTCTCTCAAATCACAATCGATTGGCTAAAGAAGTATGAAAAGCATTTATTAAAAGAGAATAAAAGCTATACTACTATTTCCATGTACATGAGAGCTTTGCAGGTAATTGTAAATGAAGCTAAAGAAGCCGACATAATTAAGCCTACAGCCCATCCATTTGGCAAAGGTAAATATGAGATCCCACAGCACGAAGGCCGCAATATAGCCTTAACCATTAGCCAGGTTTCTGAAATAGTAAAGTATGAGCCGGAAAGTGAAACGATTGCATGTGCCGGGATTTATGGTTTTTCTCCTACGTCTGCAACGGCGCCAATATTACCGACATCTGCAAATTCAAATTTTCAAACATCCGCAATGGTGAGCTTTCATTTTACCGGCAAAAGACATTAGCCAAGGCTAAAAAGAAAAAGCTTATTCATGCTGTGATTACGCCGGAAATGCAAGCCATAATAGACAAATGGGGAAACCAGAATAAGCAGCCGGACAACTTTATATTCCCTTTTTTAAAAGGCGAAGAAACACCAACTGACGAAAGGCGCATCATTAAAAATATTACCCACCTGATTAATGATAAAATGAAGAAAATAGGGGAGGCCTTAGGCATTGGCAATATTAGCACCTATACGGCCCGACATAGTTACGCCAGTGTGTTAAAGCGATCAGGGGCAAACATTGCTTTTATATCGGAAAGCTTAGGCCATAATGACTTGAAAACTACTGAAAATTACCTAGCCTCTTTTGAGCAAGAAGAACGGGCAAAGAATGCTACCTTATTAACTAAGTTTTAATCTGGAACTATGGAAATCAATACTACCGAGAAAGGTGATTTAGATTCATTAATGAGTACTGCAGATGCTCATTTTAATCATAATCTACATAGCTTTTATTCTGCTTTTAGGGGGAAAGATAAAACGAATACTTTTAAGCCATTTGAGGTTTTTGCACAGGCCTATCATGATATTTATTTCTTTATAACTAACAATCCTACAAAGCCATTTGCACTTATAAACTTAGTAAATAAGATTTTTGAAGTAGAGCAATTTCACCAGGAGGAAAAGATAGTATTATTAATGCGTGTTTTAGGGATATTATCTCACCATCCTGATTTTGAAAATTATTCGATTTGTTTCAAGCAGTTAATTGATTTAAGGCATGATATTTTGCCCTGGAATGAAGATCCCGAAATCATTAATGAGGAAGTCCTTGATGTTATTAAAACTTATGATTTTGAATCAATAAAACAGCAGGTTTCCAATATTGAAGGGAAAGAGAATAAACTAAATTTTTTAAAAAATGCCCTATTTGATTTTAATGAGCAACTAATCAAAATGGATGATTTTGACAGGGAGTATTTGGAAAGCACGGGGTTTGAAGGTTTAGTATTGAATGAAATTAATAGGCTTAAAAGCTTAAACGAATTTGCCACCTCTACTATATATAATCCCCAAGGCACAAATGGCAATGAAAATCCATTTAAATCATTAGCTCAAATGGCTTTATTCTGTATTTATACTAATAAGCCTTTAAATGATAATAACGCTAA
The DNA here is from genome assembly GCF_000473365.1 of Adhaeribacter aquaticus DSM 16391. Lineage (GTDB taxonomy): Bacteria > Bacteroidota > Bacteroidia > Cytophagales > Hymenobacteraceae > Adhaeribacter > Adhaeribacter aquaticus. The sequence goes on along the minus strand of NZ_KI421517.1, from coordinate 1,998,287 downwards.
CGAGGCAGTAAAAACCCTTTCCAATGGAGTTTGGAAAAGTGGAGAGGCTTTAATGAAAAAGCTTTATGAATCTAAAGTGGATCGGGTCGGGTTTGGGGAAAATAACGCAAAAAAAGTAAGTGATATTAAAGCGGCTATTGATTTTTTAGAGAGTATGGGCATTAATAATGATGCTGCAAAAATGAATTAAGGGAATTAGAAGCTAACATAAAAAAAGAAAAGAAAAATCTAGACTAGTTCCGACCGGTCGGAACTGATCTACCCCTTTTGCATCTACTGACATTTGTCTCATTCACTAACGAAAGAGACAAATGGAATTAATAGTAACAACTACTGAGCAACTCTCGCAGATTATAAGAGAGGAAATCAGAAAGGCTTTTAGCTCAAAACCACAGCCTGAGCAACTTCCAGACCGTTGCACTCTTGAAGAGGCTAAAGCAATCACAGGCTTTAGTGAATCAAAAATTTATAAGCTTACCTCAGCAAAGCAAATCCCTTGCAAGCATTTTGGTAACAGGTTAGTATTTTCTAGAAAAGAACTGTTAGCCTGGGTAGAATCCCAAACCATAAGCAGCGATGTTTCAGGAGAGGCCACTTTGCAATTAGCTAAAAGTGCTCGCCGGAAAAGTTTAAATGGTGCAGGAGGTAAAAGAGGGAGGGTTTAAAAGTGGACCATCTATCTCTTGACCATGCCACTAAATGGAGGCTCCTGCACTTTATCCAGGGCATTTCATTATCTCTTACAGTATCCAATACTTTCTTAACTATTGCCGCTTCTCGTTTCGGGCTTGACCTGGAACAGCTCAAGACTTGTATTGCTGAATACGAAGCTAAGGAGGGCCAGCAAAATGCTTAAAGAAGCAATCAATCCGGCTACTTTAGCCAATGCTGTTGGCAGTTTGGTGAATAAAGCTAAAAGCCTAAACACTGAAAAAGCGAAACAAAAGCAGGTCCTACATGCTGAAATACTTGATCAATTAAAAGCCAACATAAAGCCGGTAAACTTTAGTGAGCTGGCTGAACTGGAAGAAGATGAAAAGCTAAACAATAGCCACTTCCAAATAATTGTAGTTGAACAGGTTTTAATATTAGCTGAATAGAATAATTGGGGTATTTGCCGGAACCATGATTTTATATACTTATATAATGTAGCTTACTGGAGCCTGTTTGATGTAGAGGAGTTAAAGGTATTTCTAGGCGAGGCTGCCGAAAAGATGGGTGTAGACAAATTTAAAGCCCGTTATTTCCAGTTTAGAGAAAGACTCTATAAACAATTTATTACTCTGGCTAATTTGCCAAAACCAGAACAGCCTAAAAGCATTGTCTTAGTAAACCTGCAAAACGGGACCTTTGAAGTTACGCCAAAAGGAACCCGGTTAAGACCTTTTGAGCGATCAGACTTTATTACCTACCAATTACCTTTTGAATACAACCCAGAAGCAAAGGCTCCTTTGTTTGATGAATACCTAAACAAAGTATTACCAGACATCGCAAATCGTTAACTAAAAAATAAAAAAGGAACCCCACACAATAGGGTTCCCTATACTAAAAAGAAAAATGTTATTTATTTGAATTGATAGAAAATTCCCAATTGTCCTGCACGGGTACGTGCGGCCTTCCCAGGATAAACACCATCTTTATAAATATCTGATAATCCTAAATTAAAACGACCATCAATACCAAATCCAGATTTAGTTAAATATCCAAGTCCAAAGACCCAGGCAGCATTACCGTTTTGGATATCATTTTTCTTGGTTTCAACATTATTTGTCTGCTCATATTTAGCACTGGTAAGATAGCCAACCTGCGGACCTGTTTGGATTCTAAGACCCGTCCCAACCATATACTGAAGCAAAACAGGCACATTTATATAATTTAAATCAGTCTTGCCCGTGTAAATTGGTGATGTATATTCAGCTCCCTCTTTGGAATACATTACTTCTGGCTGAACTGCCCAGGTATCGTTCAAGTGAATATGTGCTAAACCTCCTATGTGGAATCCCATCCGGGGTTTGGCTTCACTATCTTGTACCATTTGCTCGTCGTTAATGCTTGTCCGATTAAGACCCCCTTTAAGTCCAAACTCTACTTTTTGAGCAGATGCTAAATGGATCGTAAACACACTTATTGAAAATAAATTTAAAAGTAAAAAACCTAATTTCTTCATTGATTTTAAAGTTAGTTTAATGATTCTATTGAAAAAGCTATTGGTTATAACTTATTTTCTGGAATACCGGATAACACTGAAAAAGGTTTGGAAGTCAAAGTTGATACTGCTTAAAGAGAGAGCAACCAGCATGAAATAAAAGAAAAGCTGGAGGAGATTAAGCAGCAATTACTCGATGTTTTGAAGCTAGATTTAATCGACCACTTCCAATTTAAAAACAGTATAGATTTCATTAATTCACACTTGCGGAGCATAGAACAGATCCATGCCAATGCGGAAGGACATTTGGGAATTGCGAAGAAAGTACTGGAACGGGAAATAAAAAAGCCTCTTGGTTAGGAGAGGCTTAGATTTACCAGGTTCGGTAAGGGATTTTAGAAGGTATTATATTATTCAAGTCAATATTTAATAAAAGCCCACAGGCGTCTCTGGAAAGTTCCTTATGAGGAGTAGGTCCAATAATAATTTCAGAAATATTTATAGAATAATCCCCTTGGGCTAGAGGAATCTCAAGATAGGGAATTAAAAAACTCTTGCCTTCTCTAAACTTTAAACTTTCTTTAACTGCTTCAAAAGGAATATATTCTTCAGCATTTGTCCAGGACAAAGTTATTGAAGTTGTTGAAGCTACTGCTTCTATGTTTTTTATAAATCTTCTTGGTAATTTTCTAGGTTCTGCATGATTAGCTACAATTCGCCATTCTTGCTCCCCCTCAAATGCTTCATTTTTAATCAATGGAGCATACTTTACAATGTTGTCAAGTATGGTTTCATATAAGCTTTGTTTTAAGTTATATGTATCATTTTCCTGGCTAAACCTTTTAATTGAATTTGCCACCTCCTCAGGTGTAGATTGAACAATTTTATTCATTACAAAATCTTCAATTTGTTCTGGCTTATATAAACATTTGCCAATGTATAAATGGCATTCCTTCATCATGGAGTTTATTTGGTTTAGGTTATATTGATCAAATAGGGCAATAGAATAGCCTCCATTTGGGCAATAACCCCTCCATTGGCTTAATAAATCTCCTGCCTCCGAGAGAGAAAATGAAAAAATCGGCTCTGATTCTTTTCCATCTGGAAAAAGTTTATAAAACTCTTCTCCTAGGTTATAATATTTTTTTAAAGCAGCTTCTATCAATTCTAAAGAACAAGTATATTCACTTGAATCATTCATATAATGAATATTGGTAAACCACAATTTTTTGTATTTTACAATCCCTAAGAGCCCTGCTTGAGAGGTATAATGATAAAGTTTAGGTATTTGAGGTACAATCTCAGAATATATTTCAAAGTCCATAATTACGCTGTTCTTTTTATTTAGGCTCCAGCTCTATTCTTAAATCACAGTCCAGGGCCTCAGCTATCTTTTTAAGGGTAGAAATTTCTATTTCGTGCTTACCTGATTCAATCCTAGAAACACCTTCTTTCTTGGTCCCTATCTTTTCTCCTAACTGAGTTTGGGTTAATCCTGCCCGTAATCTGGCTTCTTTTACTTTCATGGCTATTTGTAGTTTATCCATGCTCAAATATATGAAAGTTAACACACGTGTTAAAATTATATATTATATACTTGCTTATTGTTAACGAGGCTGTTAACTTTGTTCCAGTTAAATCGTAATCAATTATCCCTTAAATAAAGATTATGGAAAAGGTATTAAATAAAGCATCAGTAACCCCAGCTAATAAAAGGCCTTGGGTGGGGAATTATTTTAATGTTCCTGAGCCAGAATTCAAAGATTAGTGCCTTGCTGAAAGATTTAAGCTTGAAATACATATTTTAAGGAGGTATCTATCAGTGCGTATCTATAAACTGGTAGCTTTAGAAGGTTGTGGGAGCAGAGAATTGGCCGGGGTTTGCTTAAGGCAATTAGGGTTTGAAGATTATCAGGAAGCTGTAGGATTTGCTGTTTATCCTGGAGATGAAACCAGGCCTTCTCAGGTAGCAATGCGAATAAGTGAGGATCAATGGAAATATGTTTATCAAGGCTCTTCCAATATTTCCGAAAAAGACGAAAAAAAATTCTATCCAGTTTTTACTAATAAAAAATAAGGATATGAAACCTTGCAATCCATCAACTCCAAAAATCCATTTTATAAACCCTGTAAAGTCTTTAGACCTGAAACCTGAGCCAGAAGTAAAACGCCCTTGGATCGGAACCTATTTAGGTATTGAAACCCCTAGCCCACTACCAGAACCTGAATACAAACAAGCATTAATAGAATTTGAGCTGCACATTTTGAAAGCAGATCTAACAGTTAAGATAGTTACCTTATACAGTAGAGGGGACGGCTGGGGGAATGAAGCTGAGGAATATGCATTAAACCATATTGCCTGGGTTGAACAGGATTCTGTAGCTTTTGCAATCTATAGAGGCTATTTAAATGAAGATACGGGCCAATTTAAAAGGGAGACAAAACCATCAGGAGACCTAGGCCTAAGAATTGGTAAAAAGGAATGGACTTGGTTTAATTCTCAATCAGGAAAGGAAGATAAAAGAGGTCCGTTTGTTCCGGATTACTTAGCTAAATACAGGTAGTTGTGTGTACTTCTGTGTGACCCAAAAAAAAGCACTTACCAGTTTTACCTCATAAGTGCTTTCTAATTAAGTGGAGAATATCGGAGTCGAACCGATGACCTCTTGCATGCCATGCAAGCGCTCTAGCCAGCTGAGCTAATCCCCCGTTTGCTAAAGTGATGCAAAACTAATAGTTATTTTTAAAATTCCAGCAGAATAATTAAAAAATATTTAAGCTATAAAAAGAAAAGGCTCCACATTTGCGAAGCCTTTTCTTTAAGGTATTTATTATCTGGTTATTAGAAACTGTAACGTAAACCTACTTGCATTCTCCAGGTTGTAACAGTGCTAAAGGTGTTACGGAAAGGAGTGGTAGGAAGTACGGTTTGGTTATTCTCATCCAGAACAGTAATCATGTTAAAGGTAGGTACACCCTGAGGCGTTACACTAGCTACGTTTAATAAAGCGTAGTTAAAGTTAGAACCACCATTTAATTGTTGAGAAATACCCCAGTTATTATTCAAGAAGTTTCCCACGTTCTGAACATCGAAACTAAATTGTAACGTATTCCGACGCTGACCAATATTAGTAAATACATCTTGTAATAATCTGAAGTCAAAACGGTTTAACCAAGGTAATAATCCGTTGTTTCTATCAACATATCCACCACGGCTATCTCTTAAAGCTTTGCTATTGTTAATGAATTGTTGGAAAGCTTCGCGTTGTTGCTGAGCAGTGAAAACTATTCCATTAACAGTTCTGTTTGCAAAGTTAAACTCTTCAGCACTGTTAGGAATGTATAATAAGTCTAAGCTAACACCATCCTGATTCAGGTCACCGTTGGTTGTATAAGAGAAACGACCTTGGTGTGAACCGTCATAGAATAAAGAAACCGTAGTACCTAAGTGTTTTAAATATTCTTTTCTGTAAGAAATGTTACCTATTACACGGTGAGGAACACCAAACTGAGAAAAGCCAAGTAATTGTTCGTTTGGATCATTAATAGAGTAATTGTTAGACCAAACAGAAGCAGCAGTTGAACCTGGGTTACCTGTAATATCTTTAGCTGCTGTATAAGTATAGTAAACAGAACCAAAGAAACCGTTTCTGTTAGGTAAAGTAAGACCACCGGTAGCAGACAAAGAATAACCTTTGGTAGAGTTTGCCATTACCGTTGCAATGTTACCTGTGGCATTGGTGTAACGAGCGTTTGCACTACCACCCCAGAAATCACGGTTATCACCAGAGTAGCTCATTTGCATGGTAGCCGGTTTTCTGTTAGCGTTATACTGGTACACAGAACGAATATCTTTGGTGTACAAGATGTCAGAAGTAGCTATTAAAGGAGTACCTGGAATGGCATAATCAACGCCAAAGCTGCTTCTCCAGATTTGTGGCATTCTGAAATCACGAGATACTAAAGCAATGGTTTGTGGTGTACCGGCAGTTGGCGATCTTAAGAATACATTAGATGGGCCATTTTCGTACCAATGCAATGGATCAGGATTAAATCGGATACCTGAAAGGGCACTAGATTGAACTGGATCTAAGGTATTTGAAATTAAACCGTTAGCACCTGGCATGTTGGTGAAGTACACAAATGGTACCCGACCGGCAAAAATACCGGTTCCACCACGTAGTTTTAAACCACCATCTTCAAACACATCGTAATTAAAACCAATACGGGGAGAAAGTATTACTCTTGATTTAGGCCACTCACCACTTGTATAAGTAGTTGGGTTGCCATTCTGATCTAATAATTGTAATTGATCTATCCGCGGGTTTGCTTCAATGTCATTCAGGTAAATTGGTAATTCACCACGTACGCCAATCGTTAAGTCTAACCGATTATTAACTGCATATTTATCCTGAACATAAAGACCAGCTAAACCAAAGTTAACCCGGGTGTATGGGTCCTGGCCCGGATAAGCATAAGAAAGACCAAAAGAAGTTGGCTGAGCATTATTAATGAAAGCATCAACAGATGGGTAGCGGTAATAAGAAGTAGCATTCCGCAAGAATAAGTTACCATACTTAATGATTTCGTAGCTAATACCACCTGTTATGGTATGTTTGCCAGCTAAATAAGTAAGGTTATCTATAAAGGAATAGTTGTTGTTAATTAAGTCATTGGCTCCTGAGAAAAGCTCTGTACCAAAACTGATGTACTGATCGCCGGCTTGCCAGATATCAACAAAAGGGAATCTTCTGCCTGGTGTCTGACGGGTTGCCTGGTTAAAGCTGTAGGTAGCTAAAAACTGGTTAGATAATTTCTGGTTTATCGTACTGTTTAATTCACCAGTTAACGACCGTACCTTGTTCAGGAATTGGAAGTTAGAATTAGCATAAGTAAGCGCGTTAGGGCCAATACGGGAAGAATTAGCACGCGGGTTTGGTGCTGAGTTACCATTTACTGTCTGGTCACTGGTTCCTTCTGATTGGTTATAGCGTACAGTAAATTTATTGCGATTATTAATGTTCCAGTCTAAGCGTACTAAAAATCTGGTGGTTAAATTTTGGAACTGATTAGCGTAATTCTCATAAGCACCCGGATCGTAATCATAGGTATTAATTAGGTGCTGACGTACTCTTTCTAAGTCGGTGGCAGTAGTTCTGGAAACGTTACCAGTAGCACCCGGACGGTTAGCAATCCAGGTTACACCCGGGAAAGTTTCATTTTCACGCTCGAAGTTACCAAAGAAGAATAATTTATTTTTGATAATCGGGCCTCCAACGCGGGCACCATAGGTTAAGGTTTTATTATCTGGCTGAGTAGGTAATTCCCGGCCAGCTACATTAGTACCTCTTAAGTCTTGGTTACGATAGAATGTGTAGGCTGAACCAGTAAAGGTGTTTGTGCCGCTACGGGTTACCGCATTGATACCTGCACCAGTAAAGCCTGATTGACGAACATCGTAGGGAGCAATGTTTACCTGAAGTTCTTCAATTGCATCAATGGAAACTGGACGGTTGTTACCACCTGGTAATAAATCGCCAGAACTGGTACCAAAAGCATTGTTAAAATTGGCTCCATCTATCTGTAAGTTGTTGTAACGGGCATCGCGTCCACCAAAGCCCAAGCCGTTTGCCTGTGGCGTAAGGCGGGTAAAATCTTCTAAACTTCTGGTAACGGTAGGTAAGTTTTGTATTTGTTCGATGCTAACGTTGGTTGCAGCACCTGTTTTGGTAGAGTTAAATACTGCAGAACGGTCAGCATTTACAACTACTTCTTGTAACTGGTTTCCAGATTCAGATAAAGTAGCATCTAAGTTATATGGTCGGCCTAATTGTAAGGTGATGTTATTGAAGGTTCTGGTTTGGTAACCAATGTAACTTACTTCAATGGCATAAGGGCCACCAATTCTGGTGTTAGGTATACTAAACTGGCCTCTGGTGTTTGTTGTAGAACCATAAACAGAACCGGAAGGTTGGTGAGTTGCTTTTACAGTGGCACCAATAAGAGCCTCTCCACTTGCATCCCTGACCGAACCGGTAATACTACTTGTTGTTACCTGAGCAAACAAACCAGCTGCGCAAAATAAAACAAGAAGCGTACTGAGTAAATACTTCTTCATAATAGGTTTTATTTAAATTGAAAGTTAAATATTTAGTCAAAGGTACGTACGAAAATTATTATTTTTTTAGCTATGTGTTAAGTTTGTGTAAATTTTTTTAACGTAATAGGGTTTATATATAAATTTATATAATCATCAGTTTTGCAGAAAACAGAAGCTATATTCTGTTTTGTATTAATTATGAGTTGCTTACGGAAAAATTAGATATTCGGACGAACAGCTTTAAGGAAAATACTCTGATAATGACGGGCATACAAGTTGTCTTCTATTACCCCTAAAGTGGAGGAAGAATGAATAAAAAACACCTCGTTTTTGCCTTTTATATCTGTAACCATGCCAACATGGGAAATTTGGCGGGAGTTTTTTGAGGCACTAAAGAAAACTAAATCACCGGGTTGTAGATCTTTTACCCGTACATCCCGGCCAAACCGGCTTTGTTCGTTAGATGAGCGTGGCAAATTTACATTTATGGTTTTAAAGGAGGTGCAAAGCAAACCAGAACAGTCCATGCCCAAGCGGGTGGTGCCGCCATATTTGTATGGGGTGCCCCGGTAGGAGCGGGCCGTACGAATTACTTTATCTATATTTTTATTGGCTCTGCGTTTGGGGTCTCTTTTTCTCGGGTTAAATAAACGCTCCAACCAGCTGCCCTTGCGTTCTCCTTTAATATAAAGGCGCTCGCGTTCTTTGTATTCCTGCTCAAGTTGCCGCTGCTCAGCGTCGGTGAACGTGGTTCCGGTAGTAGATTTAAATACAGTATTTGTTTTGTTACAAGCAGTAGCCAGGAATAAAGCCATACCTAGCATAACTATTGGTAGTCTGGAAAGTAGCTTCAGCCAATTCATAATTTCCTTTTCTTTGAGCTAGGTAAAATTAAATTAAAGTTTTAATCAAAAAAATAACTTCAAGAACTAAGTGAAATTAAATTATTAACATTTTGATTATCATGATGATATAAATTTAAATTGATTTAGTAAGGAAATAACTTCATTTTTAGATAATTGACCTAAATTTGCCTATAAGCCTAAATTTAAAAGCATGACTTATAATGCCGTAAGCCCTAATGTTTTAGCACAATTCAAATCTATTCTGGAGGAACAATATATAATAAATGCAGAAAAAGAAGAATTTCAGCAATATTGTCAGGATCAGACAGAGGACTTGGTTTTTTATCCTGAAATAGTGTTAAAACCAGGATCGGCTGATGAAATAAGTCAGATAATGAAAATATGTAATGAGCATCAGATTGCTGTTACACCTCGTGGGGCCGGTACAGGTTTAAGTGGTGGAGCTTTACCGGTGCATCAGGGCGTCATTATTTCTACCGAGCGGTTGAATAAGATAATTGAGATAGATGAGCGTAATTTTCAGTCTACCGTGGAGCCAGGAGTTATAAACCAGGTATTTCAGGAAGCGGTAAAAGAGCGGGGCTTGTTTTACCCCCCTGATCCGGCCAGCAAGGGTAGTTGTTTCCTGGGCGGAAATCTAAGTTTATCGGCCGGCGGCCCAAAAGCGGTTAAATATGGCGTTACTAAAGATTATGTTTTAAACATACAAGTTGTGTTGCCTTCCGGTGAAATTATCTGGACGGGCGCAAATGTGCTGAAGAATGCCACCGGCTATAACCTAACACAATTAATGATTGGTAGCGAGGGTACTTTAGGTATCATAACTAAAATTGTTTTCCGGCTTATTCCTTTTCCGGCCCATACTATTGTGCTGCTAGTACCTTTCAGAAAGGAAGAAGAAGCTTGTGCCGCGGTTTCAAAAATTATGATGGCAGGTATTGTTCCTTCCGGGTTAGAATTTATGGAGCGGGAAGCTATTTTATGGTCAGCTAATTATTTAAAAATTTCAATGGTGGTACCGGATGATATTCAGGCGCATTTGCTGATTGAATTAGATGGAAATAATCTGGAAAGGCTATACCAGGAGGCAGAACATGTTTATGAAGTTGTAGGCCAGTTTAATATAGGCGAGGTCTTATTGGCTGATTCGGAAGCTCAAAAAAACGAGCTGTGGAAAATAAGGCGTAACATTGGTAATGCGCTCCGGGCAAGTACGGTTTGTAAGGATGAAGATACCGTAGTGCCCCGGGCGGAATTACCGGCTTTGTTAAAGGGAGTTAAAGAAATTGGTAACCGGTATAACTTTAAAACCGTGTGCTTGGGCCATGCCGGTGATGGAAACCTGCATGTAAATGTCATAAAAGGAGATATGAGTGATTTTGATTGGCAGAACACCGTGCCCAAAGGTATCCACGAAATATTTGAGTTATGTGTGAAATTGGGAGGCACAATATCCGGCGAGCATGGAATAGGCTTCGTGCAACGACCATTCATTGGTATTGCCTTATCCGATATTCATATAAATCTTATGCGCGGTATAAAGCAGGTTTTTGATCCCAAAGGAATTTTAAATCCGGGTAAAATATTTTGATTTGTTATGAAATTGATTTGTTATGTTAAGTAAAAGGAAAACAGATAGTGAAACTTTAATATAATATTTGCGTCTGCAAAAGGGCTTTTGTACTACTTTTTTCTTAGTATTAAATTTTAATGTGTAATTCTTTAGCCTTATAGTCTAAAGATCCCAAAATACTTCTTATAAAATTTTATTCGTCGGGTATAATTTAACTTGAATAACAAAGGTTAAATAAGGAGAAGGGTTTGGTTTAAGCTTAGGTTATAGGTAATTTTTGCTTCTATGTGTGGAATTTCAGGTGTTTATGCTTTCAGCGATATCGGGCGCGATTTTCTCGATAAATTAAAGGCTTCTACAGATGCTATAGCTTCCCGTGGTCCGGATTCGCAAGGCCATTTCTTTCACGACCATTGTGGGTTAGGGCATCGCCGTTTATCTATTCTGGATTTAACTGCCGATGGAGCACAGCCCATGTATGATGAATCTGGCCGGTATAGTATTGTTTTTAACGGTGAGATATTCAATTTTCCTAAGCTTAAAAAGCGGCTTAAAGATAGTGGCTATACTTTTTTCTCCGGAACCGATACGGAAGTTATTTTAAAGTTATATATCCAGGAAGGTAAGGGGTTTATTAAAAGGTTAAATGGCTTTTTTGCATTTGCTATTTACGATAAGGAAGAAGATTCTTTATTTATAGCCAGGGACCGGTACGGAGAAAAACCTTTGCTAATTTACAAAGACGAAGATAAACTACTATTTGCTTCGGAAATGAAAGCTATGCTGGCTTTTGGTATTGCCCGTAAACTGGATTATGCTTCTTTATACCAATACCTGCAATTTAATTACATACCGGGGCCTGCGTCTATATTTAAAGGTGTAAAAAAATTAGAGCCCGGGCATTACTTATTTATTAAGAAGAATAAGGTTTATAAAAAAGCCTGGTATAAAATTCCGTACGATAAAAGAAAAGTAAAAACCCAGCCGCTAACTTACCAGGAGCAGCAAGAAAAACTGGTAAAACTTTTAGACGAGGCCACCCAGCGTAGAATGATTTCGGATGTGCCTTTAGGTGCTTTCTTGAGTGGGGGAATTGATTCTTCGGTGGTAGTAGCGCTTGCTTCGCGTCATACCGATAAGCTAAATACATTTTCAATTGGGTACAAAGACGAGCCGTTTTTTGATGAAACGCACTATGCCGAATTAGTTGCTAAGAAATATAAAACCAATCATACCGTATTCTCTTTAACTAATCAGGACTTATATGATCATTTGTTTGACGTTTTAGATTATACGGATGAACCCTTTGCTGATTCGTCGGCACTTGCCGTTTATATTTTAAGTAAACGAACCCGGGAAAAAGTTACAGTGGCTTTATCCGGCGATGGTGCAGATGAAATATTTGCCGGTTATAATAAGCATATGGGCGATTTTAAAGTAAGGCAGGGAGGGTTTGCCGCCGAAGTCATCACAGGTTTAAGCCCGCTATGGGAAATGTTGCCAAAGTCCCGAAACTCTCCCCTGGGAAATAAAATTCGCCAGTTTCAACGGTTTGCCGAGGGCATGACGGCTTCTGCCAAGAGCCGGTATTATAATTGGGCTACTTTCGCTGACGAAGATGAAGTTAAATCTATCTTGTGTAAGCGCAGTAAAAAAATGGTGGGTAAGGGGATGTACAAGAAGCGGAAAAAGCAAATATTAGAGCACATCCACCAGGATGGGGACATTAATGAAGTGCTTTATACCGACATGCAATTGGTTTTGCAGAATGATATGCTGGTGAAGGTCGATTTAATGTCTATGGCCAACAGTTTAGAAGTACGTACCCCTTTTCTGGATTATAAAGTAGTTGATTTTGCTTTTTCATTGCCCCAATCTTCTAAAATAGATAATAGCATGAAAAAGAAGATTGTGCAGGATGCTTTCCGGTCCATGCTACCCGAAGAATTATATAAACGGCCTAAACATGGTTTTGAAGTGCCTTTATTAAAATGGTTTCAGAATGAACTGCGTCCTATGATTACCGATGATTTACTTTCGGATGAGTTCATTGAAGCACAGGGAATTTTTAGTGTAGATGGCATTCGAAAATTAAAGGCTAAACTATTTTCTAAAAACCCGGAAGATATTCATGCGCGCATCTGGGCCTTAATTGTATTTCAGTATTGGTGGAAAAAGTGGATGAGTTAAACTTTTTAATTGTTATTGTAAAATTTACAAAATAAGGTATATTTTCAAAATAATATTTTAATATTTGGCTTGTTAAATTAGTTTATTTATAATTGTTGCAAGTTTTAATTGTAAACATTAACTTTTAGCAATGAGAATAGCAGTAGTAGGCACGGGCTATGTAGGCCTGGTAACGGGGACATGTTTAGCGGAAGTAGGCATGGATGTAACCTGTATAGACATAGATGTAAAGAAGATCGAGAACCTACGGAAGGGCATCTTACCTATCTATGAACCAGGACTGGAAGAAATGGTATTGCGCAACACCCAGAAAGGGCGACTGAACTTTTCTACCAGCATAGCCGAAAGCATACAAGGAGCGGATGTTGCTTTTATTGCCGTAGGTACTCCTCCGGGAGAAGACGGCAGTGCTGACTTGAAGTATGTGTTAGCCGTAGCCCGCAGCATCGGCCAGCACATGAACAACTACATGGTAGTGGTTACCAAGAGTACCGTACCCGTAGGAACAGCTAAGAAAGTAAGAGCGGCTATTGAAGAAGAAGTAGCTAAAAGAGAAGGTGCATTTGAGTTTGATGTGGCTTCTAATCCTGAGTTTTTGAAAGAAGGAGCAGCCATAGAAGATTTCCTCAAGCCAGACCGCATTGTGATCGGCGTGGAAAGCGAAAGAGCCGAAGACATCATGCAGAAGGTGTACAAGCCATTCCTGTTGAACGGCCACCCCATCATCTTCATGGACATTCCATCGGCAGAAATGACCAAGTATGCGGCTAACTCCATGCTGGCAACTAAGATCAGCTTCATGAATGACATTGCTAATCTATGTGAGATCATGGGCGCAGATGTAAACATGGTGCGCAAAGGCATAGGTTCGGATGCCAGGATTGGCAACAAGTTCATCTACCCTGGTATCGGCTACGGCGGCTCCTGCTTCCCTAAAGATGTAAAAGCGTTGATTAAAACAGCAGCGGAGAATGGCTACGAGATGCAGATCTTAAAGTCAGTGGAGTCGGTAAATGAGAACCAGAAGTCGGTGCTGTTTAACAAAGTGACCCGCCACTTTGAAGGAGCATTAGCCGGTAAGACTTTTGCCTTGTGGGGCCTTTCCTTTAAACCTAAAACTGATGACATGCGGGAAGCGCCATCGCTGGTGATCATCGAGAAGCTGCTGGCAGCAGGTTGTAAGGTGAAAGCGTATGATCCGGTAGCCATAAAAGAAGCGCAGCATATTTTAGGAGATTCTATAGAATTTGCCAAAGATCAGTACGATGCGTTGATTGATGCTGATGCTTTGCTGATCATTACCGAGTGGCCGGAGTTCCGCTCCCCGAACCTGAAGGTGGTAGGCAAGCTGATGAAAGACAAAGTCATCTTTGATGGCCGCAACATCTATGACCTGCAGGAAATGGAAGAAGCTGGCTTCAACTACTATGGTATTGGTGTTAAACCTCACCACTCTACTATTGATATTGCGTAACCTATTCTAAAAATAAGATCATCCTGTTTTATGGAGAGAAAAAGAGTATTAATCACAGGTGGTGCCGGATTTTTGGGGTCCCATCTTTGCGATCGGTTTATTAAAGAAGATTATCATGTTATTGCCATGGATAACTTAATAACCGGCGATTTAAAAAATATTGAGCATTTATTTAAGCTGCCTAATTTTGAATACTACCACCATGATGTATCTAAATATGTGCATGTGCCAGGTAAGCTTGATTATATATTACATTTTGCTTCTCCGGCCAGCCCGATAGATTATTTAAAAATACCTATTCAAACCTTAAAAGTGGGCTCTTTAGGTACTCATAATTTGCTGGGCTTAGCCCGGGCTAAAGGAGCTCGTATGCTTATAGCTTCAACCTCTGAAGTTTATGGCGATCCGGAAGTGCATCCGCAGGTAGAAGATTACTGGGGTAATGTAAACCCGGTAGGTCCACGAGGTTGTTATGATGAAGCAAAAAGGTTTCAGGAAGCTATTACCATGGCATATCATAACCACCATGGTTTAGAAACCCGAATTGTTCGAATATTTAATACCTACGGTCCTCGGATGCGCTTAAATGATGGTCGGGTTTTACCGGCATTCTTAAGTCAGGCTTTACGAGGAGAAGAACTTTCCATTTTTGGTGACGGATCACAAACCCGTTCCTTCTGTTATGTAGACGATCTAATTGAAGGAATCTACCGGTTGCTTTTAAGTGATTATCCATTACCAGTTAACATTGGAAACCCTTCCGAAATAACCATTAAAGAGTTCGCCGAGGAGATTTGTAAACTAACGGGTAGCCCATTAAAATTAGGCTATCAGCCGCTACCTGAAAATGACCCACAAAAACGGCGGCCAGATATAACAAAAGCCAAAGAATTACTAGGTTGGGAGCCTAAAGTATCCCGAGAAGAAGGCCTCAGACGAACGCTTGATTATTTTAAAGAAAATATTGAGGTGGCAGAAAAAGAGCCTTTAAATTTTTAATAAAAAAACCGCAGTTTTTACTGCGGTTTTTTTATTACTGTAGTTCCTTATCTTTAGGGAGTAACACCTTTATCATTTAATAACATTATTCTTTCTTCATAATTAATCCATAATTTGCGTGGTATAATTTATGTTTCATCATCCTTAATTACTACATACATCAAGAATGGGGCAGACTAATAAAAGCAGTACCATTTTATTCTTTTGACTACCAGCATACACTTAATTGGGACCAAGTGCTGGAGGTAATGAAAGAAGTTTATGACTCTCACTGGTATGTATTAGGAAAATATCTGAAAAATTTTGAAGAGAATTTTAATGCTTATAACCAAGTCAAACATTGTGTAGGTGTTGCAAATGGTTTAGGGGCATTACAGGTATCTTTAAAAGTGTTAGGAATAGGACCAAGAGATGAAGTTATTGTGCCTGCTCATACTTACTTGCTACCTAGTTAGCCGTAGCCTCTGTGGTGCTACTATTGTTCCTTTAGAGCCAAATATAATTATCTATAATTTAATCCTCTACTTTTAGAAAAAGCAATAACAACAAGAACAAAGGCCATTATAACCGTTCATATGTATGGGCAAGCATGTGAAATGACCTCAATTTTAGCAATAGCAAAAAAGCATAATTTATTTGTAGTAGAAGATAATGCTCCGGCACATGGAGCAAAGTATAAGGGACAATTAACGGGAAGTTTTGGAGATATAAATGCAACTAGCTTTTACCCAACCAAGAATTTGGGCGCATTAGGTGATGCCGGTGCCATAACCACAAACAGTGATGAATTAACCCAGAAGGTTCGGCTCTACCGGAATTATGGATCAGAGCAAAAATATTTAAATGAAGTTATAGGGATGAACTCCTGACTTGATGAAATACAGGCAGCAATTTTAAATGTAAAATTAACATATTTAGAATCGTGGACGGAAGGAAGAATAAAAATGGCCACTTGGTACAACTATTTCCTTCAAGATCTTGACGATTTAATTTTGCCAAAAATTGCAGGGGATTCAAATCATGTTTTTCATCTTTATGTTATAAGATCCAAAAAGAGAGACGCTCTTCAACATTATTTACTATTTCATGGTATTGGAACAGCTATTCATTATCCGGTACCTCCTCATTTGCAAACTGCTTTTCTAAATTTACAATTTGAAAAAGTAGATTTTTCGTTAATTGAAGAAATAGATGATACTTGTTTAAGTTTGCCTCTTTGGCCAGGAATGATGGAGGAAGAGGTAAGTAGGGTATGTAAATCTATCAATGGATTCTTTCAAAACTAGATATGGGATTTTAAAGTCAACTACTATTTGATTTGAAGTTGTTATTAAATCTATTTATAATGACACCTTTACATTTTTAATTTTACATTTAAATAAAATTAATGGTCATAAAAATGAAGAATTTCGTATTAGGAAATTTTAACAACAACTAAAAGGATTTGAGGTTTATCTCATACCCTTAAGGCATTTATATATATTAGTCGTTATTAACAATTTCTATCCATTTCTGATATAGATTAAGGAAGCTTTAACCACATATTGTGGAATAAAATGGAAATTGTAATTTCTATAAACAGTCTATTGCTGAAATATGAAAACTTATTCTCTAGTTTTGACTTTTGCCATGAATAAGATCAAATAACAAATAGAATGATATCCATTTAGTTAATTAAAAACTATCCGGAGCAGCATAAGACTTTAAAAATTTTACCTTTTTTATGAATACAGGAATTTTAGTAGAATCTCTTAAAAGTATTAGCTTTTATTTAAACAGTGCACAAAAGAAAGAAGGAATTTTAATGTTTTTTCTTTTGCTTATTTCTTCACTTTTGGATGTATTTGGTTTAGCATCCTTGATACCTGTAATTATGGCTGCCTCTGAGCCAGGCTATGTGTTCCGAAATGAGATACTAAATCAAGCTTTTATAGTTTTAAATTTTAATAGTGAGAAATCATTTTTGATTTTTTTAATTATTTCTATTTTTCTATTCTTTTTATTAAAAAACCTTTTCACTACTTGGATTAATTATAAACAAGTTAGGTTTACTGCTGATGTTATAGTAAATATTGTTCAGGATCAATATAATAAATATGTAAGCTTGCCTTTTTGGGAGTTTAGTAATGTTGGATCCTCTAATATTTTAAATGCAATTTTAAATATTCCAAATGCTTTTACCGCCGGAATCATGCGGCCTTTGTTTATATTTTTTTCTGAAGTTATCATAGTTGTAGTAATTGTTATAGGAATATTTTTATTTAAACCAATCTTAATTTTTATTCTAGGATTGGTTTTAGCCCCTTCTACTTACCTTACTTATCGAGCAATTAAAAATAAATCCCATCAAATTGGAAATCGTATTAATGAATTAAAACCAATAGCATATAGTATAGGTACTGATTCCTTTTTAGGATTTGTTGAAATAAAATTGGCTGGTAAGCAAAACGATTTTAAAAGAAAAATAATTGAAAATCAACGGGAGTTACAAGATTTAGAGGCAAGGTCTTACTTATATTCTCTATTGCCTCTTAAAATAATAGAATTAGTGGCAATTCTTGGGGTTGTAACTATATTTTTGTACTCCTTACTGTTTAGTGATGATCCTAAAGAATTAATTACTATTGTTGGGTTATTTGCTGCTGCAGCTTATCGGTTAATGCCTTCCGTAAATCGTTTATTAGTTGCTTTAGTTGATATAAAAAAAAACCAATACACAATCGATACCTTAAAGTTATATTCTCAATTTAGAAGAAATGCTGATATTACGCCTCAAAAAGGTCTTTCATTTTCAAGAGAAATAAAATTAGATAATGTGTCTTTTACATTCCCTAAAGCAAAGAGACCTACTTTAAATAAAATTAATATTTCCATTGCAAAAGGAGAAAGAATAGGCTTTGTAGGAACCTCCGGATCTGGTAAAACAAGCTTAATGAATCTTTTATTACGTTTTTATACAGAACAACAAGGTGCGGTCTTTGTTGATGGTGTTCGATTAGATGATACTAACTTAGAGGCTTGGCATAAAATCATAGGCTACGTGAAGCAGGATACTTTTTTGATGGAGGCATCAATAAAAGATAATATAACCTTAGGTGATTTAAATGTTGATTACAGTAGGCTTGATTATGCAGTTGAGCAGGCTTCGCTAAAACAATTTGTGGAGGACCTTCCGCATGGAGTAGATACCTTTATTGGAGAAAGAGGGTCAAAGTTATCAGGAGGGCAAAGGCAGCGAATTGGAATAGCCCGTGCCTTATATAAAAAGACCGAATTAATTATTCTTGATGAAGCAACCAGTGCTTTGGATAATGAAACGGAAAAAGAAGTAAATGAAGCAATTAATAAGCTTTCTGAAACAGATATAACTATTTTAATTATAGCTCATAGAATTACTACATTAAGAGAATGTAATAAAATCTATGAATTAAAAAATGGTGAAATTATATCTGAAAAGTCTTATGAAGAATTAGTAAAAGAAGTGATTTAGAAGTTTTAGGTCCAAGGTGAATCTATTTGATTTTTTAATCTTTATGAATGTTTCTTAATACAAAATAACTCTTTATCATTATTAAAATTAAACGATTATGAACAGCTTTAGCTTCATACTTAATAATAAAATATTCTAAGTTATAAAATTATTTATTTTTAAATATTTCATTCATGGGATTAGAAAACGTTAGAATCATTGAACTTCCTAAGTTTTTAGATGATAGGGGTAATCTATCATTTTTTCAAAATTGTGATCAGATCCCTTTCAATATAAAACGTGTTTATTGGATTTATGATGTGCCCGGAGGGGAACAAAGGGGAGGGCATGCTTATAAGGATTTACAAGAAGTAATTATTGCCTTGTCTGGTAGTTTTGATGTTGTTTTACAGGATGGGAATGAAAAAAAAGTCTTCTCATTAAACCGTTCTTACTATGGCTTGTATGTTCCCCAAAGGGTTTGGCGTCATATGGAAAATTTTTCAACTAATTCCTTAGCCTTTATTGCAACAGATTCTTTATTTGATGCTGATCAATATATTCGTGAATTTGATTTATTTAAAAAGCTAGCTAATGAACAGTAAACAGTTTTCTATTTTTGATTGTCAGGTTATTCACTTTTCAAAAATTCATAACAGGGCTGGTAATATCACACCACTTCAAAATAATATTGATATACCGTTTGAAATAAAACGAATTTATTACTTATACGATATACCCGGAGGCGAATCAAGAGGAGCACATGGACACAAAAATTTAGAACAACTCATTATAGCTGCTAGTGGAAGTTTTGACGTGACTTTAGATGATGGTAAAAATAAAAAAACAGTTCAGCTTAATCGACCATATTTAGGACTCCATGTTTTACCTGGTATGTGGCGTGATATTTCTAATTTTTCTTCTGGAGCTATTTGTTTAGTATTGGCCTCTGAATTATATGATATTAACGACTATATAAAAGAATATGACGAATTTAAGTCTTATAAAGAAATGTTATGAAGATTCATCCACGAGCTGAGGTACAAACAGACCAAATTGGTGAAGGAAGTATTGTTTGGCAATTTGCAGTAATATTACAAGGTGCAGTAATAGGTAAAAATTGTAATATAAACTGCCATACTTTTCTGGAGAATGAGGTGGTTCTTGGAGATAATGTTACTATAAAGTCTGGTGTTTATTTATGGAATGGTATAGAGGTAGAAAATAATGTTTTTATTGGACCTAATGCAACCTTTACTAATGATAAATATCCTAGATCAAAAAAATATCCTAGTTCCTTTCAAAAAACTATTCTTAAAGAAGGGTGTTCATTAGGAGCGAATGCTACAATATTAGGGGGAGTTACTATTGGAGAATTCGCAATTATTGGTGCTGGTAGTGTAGTAACAAAAGATGTTCCGCCTTATGCATTAGTCAGAGGTAATCCAGCAAAAGTAGTGGGATGGGTAGATACAGAAGGTAATAAAATAAATACTTAAGGAAAAATACATTTTAATCTTATAGATTCCTAAAATTAACTTCATCAGAAGATATTTCATAAATTATGCATATTCCCTTTTTATCATTTAAAGAAGTCAACCAGAAAATTAAACCTCAAATAATCGCTGCTTTCGAAAATTTTTTTGATGAAGGTTGGTATGTTTTAGGAGAAAGATTAATAAAATTTGAAAAAGATTATGCTGAATTTAATCATACCAGTCATTGTGTTGGAGTTAGCAATGGATTAGATGCTTTACATTTAGCTTTAAAAGTTTTAAGTATAGGCCCAGGGGATGAGGTAATAGTACCATCTAATACATTTATAGCAACAGCTTTGGCAGTTTCTTATGTCGGAGCTACTCCAGTTTTTGTAGAACCGAAAAAAGGAACTTACAATATTGATCCAAATTTGTTAGAAGCTTCTATTACTTCCAAAACTAAAGCAATCATGCCAGTCCATCTTTATGGTCAGGCCTGTGAAATGCAGGAAATTATGACCATTGCGAATAAAAGAAATATTTGGGTGGTGGAAGATAATGCTCAAGCCCAAGGTGCGACTTATACAGGTAAGCTCACAGGAAGTTTTGGTACTATAAATGGTACAAGCTTTTACCCTGGTAAAAATTTGGGAGCATTTGGCGATGCTGGTGCAATTACAACCAACGATGCTTATTTGGCTAATAAAGTAAAGATACTGCGAAATTATGGTTCTGAAAAAAAGTATCAGAACGATGAAATAGGTTACAATATGCGCTTAGATGAATGTCAAGCTGCTTTTTTAAGTATAAAACTTCAATACCTTCATGAATGGACAACCGAACGGCAGAAGATTGCAGGCTGGTATAATTTAATGTTACGTGATGTTGGCGATCTAATTTTACCTGAAGTTGCAGTTGGAGCCACTCATGTTTACCATCTTTACATTATTCGTACTAAAAGACGTGATGCTTTACAACAATACTTGAGAGAGTATAACATTGGTTCTTTGATTCATTATCCTATACCACCACATTTACAAAATGCTTATGTACATTTAGGACACAAATTGGGTTCATTCCCGGTGGCAGAAGAAATTGCCAACACTTGTTTAAGCTTGCCCTTGTGGCCTGGTATGTCTTTTGCTGAAACTGAGCAGGTTGCTAATGTAATAAAAAATTATTTTCATGGATAATCTGCCACTTGTTACTATTGGGGCTATTAATTACAATAATGCTAAATACCTTATTGAAACCCTCGAAAGTATAAAAGCCCAAACCTACTCTAACTTAGAATTAGTTATTGTGGATGATTGCTCTACAGATAATAGTGTGGAATTAATTAATGAATGGCTACAGGATTATGATAAACCACATAAACTCGTTATTCACGAGAAAAACTATGGAGTATGTAAAACTTGTAACAGCACTTTAAAAAATGCACATGGCAAGTATTATAATCTAATAGCAACCGATGATATTATGTTACCTGATAAAATAAAGTTTCAGGTTGAGATTTTAGAAAAGTCAGTGGCAGATGTATGTGCTGTTTATTCGGATGCTTATCTTATAAAAGAGGATAGTAGCCCCAGATACGGTCTTTATATCCAGATGTATAGGCATCTTCAAGAGTTGCCTAATGGCGATATCTATCAAATTTTATTAGAAGGTAATTTCCTGCCAGCAATGGCTCCATTAATAAAAATGGAACATCTTAATAAAGTTGGTCTATTTGATGAAAGTTTAGCTTTTGAAGATTATGATATGTGGCTAAGATTAGCCAAAGATTATAAATTTGTATATTCGGATTATATTTCGGTAAAATATAGAATGCGCCGGGATAGTCTGGTGGTAACAATAAAAAATTGGAACCCAACCTCAATTAAAATTTATCTGAAGCATATAGCTCATAGCCAAATTGCATTAATACAAATACTCAAAATTGCCCGAGACAGTTATCGTTGGAATGACAAGGAATCACTGCAGTTATTAGAAGCAGCGAATATAGAATCTAAGTTTTTAAGATGTTTATTAATGATGGATAAATTGCCGATAAACAGGTGGATAGGACTTAAAATTTTAGAAAGGCTTTTCAATCAAACACCAAAATTCAAAAATTTTATTAAGTAATGTTATAACGTCATGATTTATATAACAATTAGGAGGACTTTTTATAGGGATACTAAAGTGGTATATGTTAAAAAATAAGAATACTAATGTTGCTTTTTATGAAGTGAATAACTAATTAATAGTATTTAAAACACATAGTGTAAAAAAATGTTTTGCCTTTTTTGTGAGTGCCAAAATATAGAGTTCGTAAGAAAGGATAATTTTAAAAATCTTTGTTCTCTCAGTTTTATGAAGTGTATTAGTAATGTAATTGATTTGATAAAATCTATTGTGAATGGAGCTCATTCAAATTATAAAAATACAATGTAGTATAAAATCCAGAATTGTTTCAAGTTTCACAACAAAGTTAATCTAAATATAATCAATAAAATGAGGTGCCCGCATTTGAGTGAATTACCCCTCCCACCTATAGGTAAAAGAGGTTGGCCCTGGACTGAAGAAACACCGCCTTTTGCTGTGGAATATCAAAATATAAGAAGCTGGCCAAAAATTTCAATTATTACTCCTTCTTATAATCAGGGGCATTTTATTGAGGAAACTATTCGTTCCATTTTATTACAGGGGTATCCTAACCTAGAATATATAATAATGGATGGAGGAAGTAAAGATGATACCACAGAAGTTATAAAAAAGTATGACCGCTGGATTACATATTGGGAAAGTGAGAAAGACAATGGGCAAAGCCATGCTATAAACAAAGGTTTAAGAAAATGCTCAGGGGAGGTAGTGAATTGGTTAAATAGTGATGATTTTTATAATCCAAATGCATTATTAACAATAGGAAAAGAATTTGCACAAAATACCTCCCTAAAATGTGTTATTGGTGAAATACAATTTTTTGGAGGAGATAAAAATTATGTTTCTCAAATGCCAAAGTTTGTGTCGCAGGAGAAAACGGCTGGCTATAGCTATATATCCCAACCTGCTATGTTTTTCAGCACACAAGTCCATGCTCAAATAGGTCTCTTAAATGAGAAACTCAGCTACTGTATGGATGTGGAGTGGTGGTTGAAATTTTTGTTAACTTTTGGGATTAAAGATATAAAGCAAATTTCGGAAGTATTGGTAATGTTCCGCCTACACAATTCATCTAAAACGGTTGCTGCTTCTGAATCTTTTACTCCAGAAGCTGTTTCTATTTATTATTCTTTAGCCAAGCAGTATGGGCTGCATAATAAAATGAACGTATTGGAGCAATTAGGTAAAATCAATAAGGATTTTGAGTTTAACTTGCCCCCGGCTGTAAATGGGGAAACTATAGAAAAAGTTTTGGATTATTATTTATTGATGAGAGGGGAGCAGTATTATGCTATGTTAGAGAAGAAAAAGGCTAAAATGGCTTTTAAAGCTGTTAATCCAGATTCTATTTTGCCAGAAGATAGGAAGCTTCTAAAAAAGCTACAACTACGCAATAGCATTATTCCTGCATACTTATTAAAGTTATTAAGGCAACGCTAAATTTATCTTTTACTCAGGTATACAATGCAAAAAGAAATTAATAATAAAACAATTGTAATGTACCAGGCCTTTAAAATCCCAGAGGCCTTTAACCAGGTTGTTTTTTCTATATTAACTCTTCTGTATCATTTAGAAGGAGATTTTTCTAAAATTCATCCTGTAATTTATACTGATAATGTTTCTAAGCTAGAAAAGTATTTCCCAAGTAATTTAGTGACCATTATTCAGGTGCAGCCACAAACTTTAGTAGAATTCGCGGGTCCGCATAAATATTTTCACCGAATTCGTCATTTTTTAATCCAGGATTGTTTTAAACAATTTAAATCTAATATACTATATGTTGATGGCGATACTTTTTTTCTAAAATCGCCAGAAAGTTTAGTGCTGCAAATAAGTGAGAATACTAGTATAATGCACACATG
Source organism: Adhaeribacter aquaticus DSM 16391 (assembly GCF_000473365.1). Taxonomy (GTDB): domain Bacteria; phylum Bacteroidota; class Bacteroidia; order Cytophagales; family Hymenobacteraceae; genus Adhaeribacter; species Adhaeribacter aquaticus. The sequence goes on along the minus strand of NZ_KI421517.1, from coordinate 1,973,985 downwards.
TGAATTTACACTGGAGGAGGGAGGAGATTTTGAAGGAGTAAACTGGTTAAAAATTAGAAAACTTGTAAGAGAAAATACTTTTAAAATAAGCAATAAGGAATTAAAGATTCCTTATTCCACTGTTATGTGGAATGCAGGGGTATTAGGGATAGATTATAAAAACCGAGATAGTATTTCTGATACAATTAACCTTATTGATGCTTTTCTGCGTGTCTCAAACATTTTTAATATAGAACAACTGGCAATTGGGTATAACCTTCAACAAATAACTGAAATTAAGCCTGCAGAAGATTTTATTTTTCATTATTGGCCGGAAGATTTAAAGATTGCGTATAACCACCTTATAAAGGATTTTCTCGAAAAGAATGAACTTTTAAATTTAACGCAATTAGCCGCACGGGCTTTTGAGGTATCTCAGATTAAAGCAGAATTACCCCGGATACAACCAAACCTTTTAGATAAAATAAAACTAAGGTTATCTCTAATTAAAACAGTGGCTCTGAAGGGGTCCTTATAAACCACTTGCGTTTATAAAATTGTTTATGCCTATATTATCTATCATAATACCTACTTATAACCGGGAAAAAATTTTACACAAGACTCTTTTAGCAGCCAATAAGGCTATTGAGGATTTAGATGCTGAAATAATTGTTGTTAATGATTCTAAAATAAATACACCGGTTTTTTCAGAAAAGTTTGTAAAAACTATATTGGTTAATAACCCATTACAAGGGCCTGCTTCAGCCCGTAACTTTGGAGAAAAACTGGCCTCTGCTCCCAATTTACTTTTCATGGATGATGATTTTATTATAAATGCATCATGTTTAAAGGAGGTATTAAAATCATTGGGAACGTTTCCAAATGATTGTTTTAATTTTCCAAACCAGTATCCACCTGAGCTATATAACAAGATAAAGAAAACACAATTTGGTAGGTATTTAATTGCTAAAGGCGTTACAGCAACTAAAGATACATGGAGTGCTCATTGGAAAGAAACAGAATTGTTTGAGAACCCTGGAGGATTAGGGAGTGGGTTTTTGGCAATCAAAAAACAGTTATTTAAGCAAACAGGAGGGTATGATCAGAGTTGTATCTTTGCTGGCGAAGATGAAGATTTATTAAATAAATTAAAACAATTTAATGCAAGAGTCTTCATCAATCCTTTCTGTACCGTCTATCATAACGAAGAGGATAAAACAGAAATTAAAAGTTGGTTATATAGGCAATATATTGGCAAAAAAACTTCTCTTCAATGGCAAGTTAGTATTGGTAATAATATTGATTGGCCATATTCTCCTTTCAAAAGTTTTATACTGCCTCTACTAGAAGAATTAGAAAACCTTTTACTAGGTATATTAAAAATGATCCCAAATACAAAGTATTTTGATTTACTTTATTTTAGAATTGTTGATACTTTATATATAATCAATTTATATCGGGGATTTCGGGATATTTTAAAACCTCATTTACATGAATAATATTACAACATCTCGGGTAGCCGTAATTACAAGTTGTTTAAAAGGTAGAACCATTGCCTTTGAATGGATTGCTACAGGGCTTCGGGAGCTGGGTTTTCAAGTATTAGTCCTTAATATTGATAATGGACAACCTTCTGCGTTTGAAGATTACATGAGTAAATTAGAAGGAGTGCAGTATAAAAAAGTACAGTATGAAGGTCGAAGTAAGGCAGAAACTCTAAAAGTTATTCTTAAAGTTTACCGGGAACTTAGAAAGTTTAAAGCTGATGTGATAAACACCCATTACGTTGATGCAAACCTGGTAGGCTTATTAGCAGGTAAAATGGCTGGGGTTCGTAAACGGATATATACTCGACATACTACTACACAGCATTACCGGTTCGAATCTCATAAGGTTAATGTAAATAAACTTTTCAATAAAATATCTACTCATATAATAGCTATTTCTGATGTTGTAGAGTCTGTGCTGCAATATATAGAACATGTTCCTGCTACCAAAATAATCAAGATTCATCACGGTTTTGATTTTACTAAATTTCAGAATATTAGTCTTTCCCGAATTGAAAGTATAAGGAGAAAGTATGGGATTCCTGATGGTGTTCCTGTAATTGGAGCCATCTCTCGTTTTGACGAATGGAAAGGAGTCGAATATATTGTAGAAGGATTTAAAAACTTACTCCGGGATTTCCCAAATGCTTTTTTAGTTTTAGCAAATGCTGGAGGTGTTCGGTATAATGTTATCAAAGATTTGTTGTCAGAATTGCCGGATAAATCTTACTGTGAAATAAAATATGAAAATGATGTTTTTGCCTTGTTAAAAACGTTTACTGTTTTTGTTCATGTGCCTATTGACCATGAAATAGAAGCTTATGGTCAGGTTTACATAGAAGCTATGGCTGCTTCTGTACCTATGGTTTGTACGTTATCAGGAGTTGCAAATGAATATATAAAAGATGGGGAAAATGCTATTGTTGTTAACTACAAGGATGCAGGGGGTATTTATCAGGGAGTTAAAAAGTTAATACAATATCCAGAGCTTATTCCGCTATTAACCACTAATGCACAAAGAGATATTCAAGCAAGATTTTCTAAAGATATAATGATTAATAAGTTGAGCAAGGCTTTCAGTAAAAAAGATGATTAAATACCGCCTATTACATATAATAGATTCAGTTGAAAGAGGAGGTGCCGAAACGCTATTGGTAAATACTATAGAGACTATTAAAAAAAAATATCCTAATTGCGAGCAATATTTGGTAACCTTATATAGAGGAGGAACTTTACTACCCAAAGTAGCGCCTTTTGTAAAATACTATAACTTAGGATTAAATAAGTATAATATTATAACAGTTTATTTTAAACTCAGAAGGTTGCTTAAGAACCTTCAGGTAGATGTTGTGCATAGTCATTTATTACATTCTACGTTAATTAGTAGAATTGCTCTACCCAAAAAAACAAGGTTAGTTTCAACATACCACAGTGTATTTTATGATCCGAGTTTAGTTGATTATGCCAAAAAGGAATTAATATTTGATAAACTTACTTATAAACCTAAGTACTTTTCAATTTTTGTTTCAGATGCAGTACAAAATAACATTAGAAAAGCAGTAGGAATAAATAATAATTATAAAACATTAGTGAATTTTGCTTCTCCTGCTTTTTGTCCTAAGTACAAATTTAAACAGGAAAGTTGTCTTAAAGTAATAATGGTTGGAAACTTAAATCCTGTAAAAAATCATAAAATTGCAATTCAGGCCTTACATAGTTTAGTTGATAAACCAATCTCCATAGATATTTATGGGGAGGGCATTTTACGGATAGAACTTGAAAACTTAATAAATCAAACAGGATCTAAAGTAGTGTTAAAAGGGGGGCAAGCTATGTCATCTGAATTATTAGCTCAATATGATTTGTTTTTGATGACCTCCCACCACGAAGGTATGCCCATTTCTTTATTAGAAGCTATGCAAACAGGATTGCCTGCTTTATTAAATGATCTACCAATGCTCCGGGAAACTGCAGGTGATAGTGCCTTATATTATAAATATGATGATTTAGATGACCTTATAAATAATCTGGTTAACATTCAGGAAGGAAAATTAATTTTAAATCGTCTTTCCGAAAATGCATTAACAAGAGCTAAAACTTATTCCGCAGAATCTTATTTAAATCAGCTTTTTAAGATTTATTATAAATCTTAAACCTCCCTGGGTTAAGTTACTTTAGAAGTATGAGTAGACAATATTTTTTTTCTGTGGAACATTTAGGGCTTTATAAAATATATTATTTTATAAAGCTCTAAAATAAATAAAATGCAGTTAATGGGAAGGGTGCATGAAATGTGAAGTGTATAATATAATTTTTATATACATTTCAAGAAATTTTTTCCTGCATGTTTCTGCTAGTAGTTAAATTAATACTTTGCTGTTATTAGCTAAGTAGTGTACCTAAAGATAGTTTATTATTTTTAGTGTAATTGGTTTAATATGGGAATTTAATGTTCGACATAAAAACTTTAAAGGCAACGGGGGTTTATACTATTTTAGGTTTTATTCCCTTAATTTCCTCATTTATATTATTACCAATATATACTCGCTTCTTAAGCCCGGCTGATTATGGGATAGTATCTTTGGCTACCATGGTGGAAAGCTTTCTATACATTTTTATTTTATTTGGTCTGAACCATTCTTTTATGATCTACTATTATGACTATATTAAAGTAGATGGAGGGGCAAATAAATTACTAAGTGTTACCTTATCATCCATCGTTTTGGTTTCCCTTATATGCTTTATCTTTTTATTTTTTGCAGCTGAACCCATTTTTGGTTGGTTGTTTAATAACAGGCTCCACTTTAACCAATATGGTTGGTATATTTTTAGTAATGTGATATTCCTTTCCCTTAATCAGGTATTATTTCAGTACTATAGAATTAGAGGAGAGCTGAAAAACGTAATGTTTATTGTACTGGTACCTTTTATTTTTAATATAATTGGGGGACTTGTCGGAATTGTGTATTTAGAACTTGGGGCTCTGGGAAGTGTAGCGGGTAAAGCCTTGGGGACGATTATAGGATCTCTAGCAATTCAGATGGTCATATTTTGGAAGGTGGGTTTTTCTTTTGACAAGACCATAATAAAGCAGATTTTTTCTTATGGCTTTCCATTTTTTTTAGTTTTGTTGATTACTCAGCTAAGTGATTCAGTTGATAAAATCATATTAAATCAATTATTTGATTTAAAAACCTTAGGTATTTACACCTTTGCCTCGGTCGTTATTAGTCCCATTGGTATACTTTTACAATCTTACTGGAATTCTGTTACTCCTGTAATGTATGAATCGCTTTCAAAAGGAGAAAGTAAAGATGCTTTGAAACCCTATTTTAAAATGTTAATAGTAATAAATATTTTAGCTTTGTGGGGTTTGATAATGGTAATTGAACCAACAATAAAATTTGTAACCAAGGGTGATTTTTCGCTTGCAGCTTATTATGTTCCGGGGTTATGCATTGGAACTTTAGGAAGAGCCTATTATAATATTTATACTTTTTCAATTTCATTTGAAAAGAAAACCAAGTTTCTTCCAATAGCTAATATTGCTGCTTTAGCGGCAAGTATTTGTTTTAGTTATATATTAGTACCCTACTTTAATATTTGGGGTATTATTATTGCTTTTGTCTTATCTAAATTAATTCAAAATTCAATTGTTTTTATTATAGATAAGAAATTAAAATATAACTCTTTCCCAATATTTAGTGGATCCTGGATGATTATAATTAGTATAGGATTGATAATATTAAATTATGTATTTCTTTACAAAATTATACATCCTTCTGAACGCTTTATATTAAATTTTTTAGAAGCAATTCTTATATTTAGCTTAGTTATATATATAAATCGTAAATCATTAAAACTAGTACGAAATTAAAAAATTTTAAGATTTTCCAGTTAATCAAGCTTTTTGATGAAAATATTCTTTCAATCAACAATTAAATCGATTAATTGAATTATCGTTTTTCAAGTTTAAACTTGAAGCTTATATAAATAACAAAGCAACTAAAATTTATGAAATCAGTATTATACTTCTGGTTAAATCTAAATGGATTGGTCTGTTTTGGTGATTATGGCTTGAGTTACATTAGTAAGAACGTTTTTATTATCACAGTATTCAGATAATTATAATCCTATCCCCTTAAATACTTATCAGACAATATGATGATATTGTCTATGCCGTTTTCTCGATGTGTAATGTATCTGTATGAAGTGATAGTTGTAAAGAATTTCCCACTGTTTAAAGAATAAACAATAAGGATAACGTTGGTATCTTTCTAATTTGGTCTATATTTTGGCTGTTATCTTTAGTAAGCTAGGCTTCCTAAAATTAAGATTACTGCATCCTTTTGGCTTGCTAGATTATGAATGTCATTAACAGCAGTTCATGTTTGTTTAAATTACTTTTGTGGTGGTATTAAAAATAATATATTATTGTGAAGAATAGTTTCTTTAGGAATATCTATAAAAACTTTTCAAGTGTATGTTTAAATGGTAAGTGCTGTCTAATTGCTTACCATACAAGAAGAATTATTTATTAAACTAATATATGTGTGGTTTTTCAGGTTTTGTTTCATATGATAAAAGACTAACGGAAAAAGATCTTCAATCCATGACGGATTGTATTGCTCACCGCGGCCCTGATTCCGCAGGATATTTTTTTGATGGTATCTGTGGCTTGGGTCATAGAAGGCTAAGTATCCTAGATCTTTCTGAAGCCGCAAATCAGCCCTTCTACTCCGCCAATGGTAGGTACGTAATGGTTTATAATGGGGAGGTGTATAATTTCCAAGAGGTAGCAAAGAAGTTAGAGGTACCTATGAAAACAACTTCCGATACGGAGGTTATATTAGAAGCTTTTGTCGAATGGGGTCCTGACTTTGTGCATGAGTTAAATGGTATGTTTGCCATTGCCATTTATGACTTAAGAGAACATGAGCTACACATTTACCGTGACCGGATGGGAATCAAACCCATTTACTTCTATCAAAAAGGGAATGATTTTGCCTTTGCTTCTGAACTGAAGTCTTTGACTAAGATGGCTTTCTTACAGGGGAAACTTACACTTAACAAGCAAGCTATTAGTCAATTTTTATACGTAGGCTATATTCCCCGTCCTAACAGTATTTATAACGAAATCCAAAAGATGGATTCCGGTTCATATGCTCTTGTTACGAAAAATAATTTTAGTTTAAAACCCTATTGGCAGTTAGAAGACCAGGTGAAGCCTGAGGTGATAACTGATTTTGCAGAAGCTAAGAAGGAGTTGAAAGCTCTGGTTCTTAGCTCTGTGAAATACAGGATGATAAGTGATGTTCCTTTTGGAACGTTCCTGAGCGGAGGCATAGATTCAAGTTTAGTAACCGCAGCCGCGCAAGCAAACTCACCAAAGCCGGTAAAGACTTTTTCTATTGCTTTTGAAGAAGCAAAATTCAATGAGGCAAAATTTGCCCGCGAAGTTGCACAACATTTGGGCACCCAGCACCATGAGTTAACAGCCACTCATAAGGAAGCAATGGAACTGGCGGGGCAAATCCCTGCTATTTATGATGAACCTTATGCAGATTCTTCTGCAATCCCAACCTTGTTGGTGTCCCAAATGGCGCGTCGTGAGGTAACGATGACACTCTCAGGTGATGGTGGAGACGAGTGTTTTTTGGGATACGGAATGTACAATTGGGCAGAACGAATGCAACACCCATTGGTGAAAGCATTCCGGAAGCCAATTGGAAGTATCTTGTCCAGAATGGGGAATCGCTCACAAAGAGCTGCCTATTTATTTCAATACCCAAGTGCCAGCAAATTGAAAAGCCACATCTTCTCTCAGGAACAATATATGTTCTCTGAGTCTGAGATTGCTGCTTTACTCACTCCTGAATTTTTTGAAGAGCCCACTATTCAAGAGGATTGGGAAATAGCTTCCCGAAATCTTACCCCAGTTGAAAAGCAAGCTTTTTTTGACATGAAGCAGTATCTACAGGAAGATTTGCTGGTAAAAGTAGATAGGGCTAGTATGAAGCACTCTTTGGAAACACGTGTGCCTTTACTAGATTATCGTATTGTTTCCTTTGCCTTGAACGTAGCACCTGAGCTAAAGAGGCACAATGGTGTTAGTAAACATCTTTTAAAAGAAGTTCTTTATGATTTTGTGCCACGTGAATTATTTGACAGACCAAAATGGGGTTTTGCTATTCCATTAGGAAATTGGCTGAAAACAGATTTGCGTTATCTTATTGAAGATTATCTTAACGAAAAGGTAATTGGCCATCATGGAGTGGTGCAGTATAGCCTGGTTCATAAACTGAAAAAAGAATTTTTTGATGGTAAAGATTACCTATACAATCGGTTGTGGCTATTGATTATGTTACACAAGTGGCTAGAGGACTTTAGAAAGTGATAGGTTAGTAAATATTAGCTACAAAAGAGATAAAGTATTTTCTCTAAAAGTAGGAAACATAAAAAGTTAGTTGTTTTAAGCAGGAATTGTATTCTGCAATAAATTATTGAAAGTGGACTACGAAAATAAGAATATCCTATACTTGTCCTATGATGGTATGACTGATCCTCTGGGTCAGTCACAGGTATTGCCATACATTGTTGGCTTAAGTGGGAAAGGCTATAAATTCACCCTTATTTCTTGTGAAAAAAAGGAACGGTTTGAAAAAAACAGGGCCATCATAGAAGCTATTTGCAAAGAACATAATATTGATTGGCAACCCATTCCATTTAGTACCAAGCCCCCAATTCTTGCCAAATACTATGATATTTATATGATGGAGCAAAAGGCGGTGGAACTTCACAGGAAGAAGAACTTTGCCATGACTCATTGCCGTAGTTACATTAGTGCCGCCATTGGAGAGAAGTTGAAGAAGCGTTTTGGAGTTAAGTACTTTTTTGACATGCGTGGCTTCTGGGTTGATGAAAGGGTAGATGGAGGCATGTGGGACCGCAAGAATCCATTTTTTAACTTTGCTTATAAGTACTATAAGAAGAAGGAGGGAGGCTATATAGCCAATGCTGACATGATTGTGAGCCTTACAGAAGCGGGGAAACATGAAATTCAGCAATGGGAATCTTATCAGCAGGCACCTATTGGAGTGATTCCGTGCAGTGCTGACTTTCAATTGTTTTCTTTGGTAGATGCCGAACGGAAAGCAGCTGCCCGAAAATTGTTCGGGTTTTCAAAAGATACTTTGGTTATAAGCTATTTAGGTTCTATTGGAACCTGGTATATGCTTGATGAAATGCTACAAGCATATGCTTTGATCAAAAAGAAATACCCTAACGTCAAATTCTTGTTTATCACCCCTGAACCTCCTGAAATGGTGTATGAACAAGCCCGGAAGTATGGGTTAGGTGAAGACGAATTTGTTATAAAATTTGCTAAGCGCAATGAAGTACCGGTATTTGCGGCAGCTTCTGATATCAACTTGTTTTTTATTAAGCAGAGTTATTCTAAAATAGCCAGTTCACCTACTAAACTTGGTGAAATATTAGCTTTAGGAATACCTGTTATCTGTAACTCTAAAGTAGGTGATGTAAAAGAGATTGTTGAATTCACAGATTCTGGAATTGCTATAGATGAGTTTGATGAAGAAAGTTATCAAAGGATAGTGGATTATATTCCGGAGCTGCTCAAGAAGGATCCAGCTACTATCCGTCAAAATGCAACTGAGTATTACCAACTAGACAATGCTATTGAGAAGTACTACCAGCTCTACAAAAAAGTACTAAAATGAGAGAGGCATCTTATTTAAAGAGTATTCCGGAGCCTGAGCTGTATGTGTTTGATATCTGTGATACTCTTTTTTACTCCAATACTACTTTTGATTATATCAAATTTGTACTAAAGGAAAAAGGATGGGTAGGTAAGGAGCGTTTATTCCATCTCTATACCCAAAAAAAGTCACCATTTTTTGTGGCGCTCTACTTCTTGCAGAAAATGACCAAGGTAGATTGGCCTAAAAAGTTATGTTTAGGGCTGCTGAAAGGATTATCTAAAAGTGAGTTACATCTTTTTGGACAATCTTTTGAAAAACAGTTTCTGGCTACTAAAATGATAGAAGAGACGCACCAGATGCTTGATCGTTTAAAAGGAGCCGGTAAAACGATAGTATTGCTTTCTGCTAGCATTGATCCGGTTGTAGCAGCAATTGCTTCCAAGCTTCAGGTTGATTGTCGCTGTTCAGAATTGGAGTATGATGCACATAATAGGTTTACTGGTAATCTAAGGCGTGAGATGACAGGACAAAAGTTGGTGGAGCTACGGCAAATGCTGTCTCATCATGATGCTCCATTTGCCGTTGCCACAGACAATTTTTCAGATCGAAGTTTAGTAGAAGCAGCTTGCCAACGGTATGTGGTAGTATATAATGACAGAGCACTAAAATTCTGGCAGGGAGTGGATGCAGAGTTTATAAAATTATCATCTTAATGAATATTCTGAAGTTTTTATTTCCATTCACTTACTTCTTTCGCAGCCGTTTACAGGCCGTTACAGATATTGTATTCCATTTATACTATGAGTGGTTGTTAGCCTTTGTATTGCTGTTCTATTTCTCTGGAAATGAATTCTGGTTAAGTGTTCATAATTTCCTTCTTGCTTATCTTGCCTTTATCTCCATTTATGAAATTGGATATTTAGGCAATGATGTCTATAGCGTCAGAAACGAAACGGACCCAAGACTAAGGATTAAGAATTTCAACCCAACTAATTTTCAATTAATGGTTTGGGTTCTGTTCCGGGTGGCGGTATTTTTTGTAATAACTGACTATTTAAAGGTATGGGGAAATTATGAGTGGTGGATTTTCTATGCTGTAATTGTGGTATTCTTTTATCTGCATAATGTTATCAAACAGAAAGAGTTAAAAACTTTTACTTTCATAAACCTAGCTTTTACCCGGTTCCTTGCTCCAGTATTCATTTTCCTCTCAAATGAACACTTGTTGCTTATTGTACCCTCTGTTCTTCTCTGTTATGTGTTTTATCGGACCCTCACATACATGGACAGCAAGGGGCTGTTGAATTTACCTACCCGCAAGGAGGCTTCCTTCAAAGTTAATTATTATCTTTTACTGGGGGGAGTAAGTGCTCTGTTATCAGTTTTAGTTGATTCATTTATTCCTGTGTTCATCAACGTGTATTACTTGATCTTCTGGATAGCCTTTTTTATCAAAGAAAAAGGAGTTGAAAGAAGAGTTTCCTGATCAAGTGCCGGGAGGCTTAAGTATGAGAATATTTCCTTCTTAGAACTTTGACGGGTGGCTTTGCCTTCTTATAGCTCGTCTGCATGATATAGAGCGCCGACAGGTAGAAAGGCATAAATGGAATTTTATACCGTACTAAAGTTCCGAAATTTCCGCTATTAGTGCCTACCGCGAACGCTAAAATGATTGTAAAGAGAATAGAGAAGTTTACAATTGGTAAGGCTATGATCCTCTTGATTGTTTGGAAGAACCCTGCCTTCATGAACAGCTTCAAGGTGAGAAAAATGAAGATGAAAGACTCTATAGCAGATAATAGCATAACCGGATTTCGTACTTCCCATAAATATGGTCTAAATATGGCCACATTTATAGCTTGAGGAGCAACTTTAAGCATGCTGCTGATTGAGCCATCAAACTCTCCAATATTATAAGCCGAATTATTCTTTTCATAACCGCTTAAGTACTCACTATTGATCTTTGTTCTTTCACCAATTTTATCAACATCATATCTTTCATCACCTTCGGTCAGGTTTAAGGCTCCTATAGTTGCAACAGCACCACCAACTGTCAGGAAGATTGGCTTTGCAACAGCTCTTAAAAAGGAATTTTTAATTTTTGCACTATTCTCATTAAATACCCAAAATAACGCAGGCGGAAGAAATGATAAAATAACATATACTTTTACAGAGTATATGATATAAAAAGATATTGCAATAATAATTAAAGAAGAGATTATATTCTTCTTTTGGATTAGCCCTTGATAAAAGCCAAAGAAAAGCCATCCCAGCGCTCCAATTGTAATGGAATCTTTCATTAAGCCGGAGCCCCAAAAAAAAACAGAAGGTAAGAAAAAGTTAGCATATGCTAAGTTCTTGTGGATTGTTGGGTAAAGTTTATAAAAAGTCATAAACATTGCCCAAATACCAGAGAAGCTTAGTAGAGCAAAGAAAAGAGCGATAACAGTATAAGTATTGAATGAGATTAAGCTAAAAAAAGAACCAATTTTAATAACAAAGAATTCTGTTGAGGAGCGATACCATTCCATTTTTGAAGCGTACTTAGCAGTTACGCTATCAAATTCTCCGGATGAAAGCAATAGTTTTACTCCGATAACAGGTGAATCCAAGAACGCAGAAAAAACAACCTTAATATGATTGAAATAATTAAAGGTGTCTCCTGTAGGAGTACCTTTACCATAATAAAATTGGTAGATTACACCTAAGGCAATGGCCCCTATAAATTTAACTGTTAAAGCAGGTATAAAATACTTTTTCGTTACCTTATCGGTACACTTTGGTCTAAGCCAATATGCTACTCCATAAAGAATTATTAAGTAAATAGGTGTTAAAAATAGGTCTTTGAGTTCCATTTTAAATGGTTAACTTCATTACTACTTGTGAGTTCCGGTTTTTAAATAATTAGTAGAATGAAAAATAAAATATTCATTAATTGCTGGAAGTAGCTATCCCTTACGATACTTTTTTAAATAATCTTTCGCTTCCTTTTCTACTGCTTTATCATTAACTAAATCTTTTACAATAGAATAATAAGTTTTTGCTTGTTTTATATTTTTTTCCTGGTGACTTATACGCGCTAAGTTTAAATAAGAATGTACTGCATAACCCGACTTCTTTTCATTAGTTTGATTGGCAAATGCTACACATTGACCATAGTAATTTTTGGCTTTTGTCAGGTCTTTTTTACTTTGATAAATATAGCCCAGAAAATAGGCCGCATACCTTCCACTAATTGGCTCATACCCTGGAAGCTTTTGATTTAATTTATTCAAAATGTTCAGAGATATTTGTTCTGTTTCAGTTAAGTTTCCTACCGTAAAAGCTAAGCGTGCATAGGAGCGTTGGAAATAGGGATTATCAGGATAGTTGGTGGCTAAGTAACGAGACAGGTTATAAGCCTCAAACGCGTTATTCTCATCATTTGCTAAAATTCGCATCAGAAAGAATTTAGCCTCAGTGCCGGTATAGAACCCGTAATTGGCAGCCCGCTTTAATTGTTGCAGTCCTAACTTTTTGTTCCCATTTGGGAAAAACCAAATAACTGGTCGTAAGAGCGGGTAGTGTTCCGCTATCCAAATGGCATAATAATTATATAACCCTTCCCCAAATAAAAATTCCGGGCTTAGACCATTTGCTTCTTTAGCTAATTGTAGATTTTCTAAGGAACGTCTACTATAAACCGTAGCTTTCCGCCAGTTACTCCTCTCTGAATGTAAACGCGCCGCAAAGCCATTAGCAGCAGCTAGGAAAAAAGCAGCTTCATAATTCTTTTTATTTTTATCGAGTAACTGCTCTCCGTAGGTTATGGTGGTATCCATATAGGCTAGAAAGGAATTATCGTATTGCTTAGTGGTAATGTTAGAGGGCATAATTTTCCACCACTGGCTTAACCCCATTAAAAAATAAGGCATGGGGTGCTTCGGATACCGCCGACGCAGAGACCGAAATTGTTTTTCAGCCCGATCAAATTTAAAGTTATATAAATTTGCTACGGCCCCGGTTAGCTCATTTTTAATGCTTTCGTCCATTAATAACCATCCATCCGTACTGATTGCCTGAGGAACTATTTCAAGTGAGTCTGGCAACATATAGTTTGTCAGAGAATCCTGAAAAGCCTGCTGCCGGGGATCCGTAACCTGAGCTTTAGCATAGGTAAACAGTAGTATATTTATAAAAAGGATTAGAAAATATTTTTTCATAATGCTAATTAGCCAATTCAAAGGTTGTGTTTTTTCTAATCAACTAAAACAATTTAAAATGAATTATTTAAGTTAGTGCTAAATTAAAACCTCATTAAGACCCAAATATAATATATTATGGAGCGTCTAAAGAACATGAGAGATTAGTTTTTAAGTTCAAAAGACTGATTGAATGAGGAACTAGGAAAACAGTGCTATGGTGCATGTTTGCCCTTATCGGCTTTACTTGTCACTAATCAATTATAATTACTCTTTAAAGAACTTAATCTAAAATATTAAAAGCTTATATATACAAATGGAATTACTAAAGCAACTGTGTGAGATTCATGCTCCTTCTGGTAATGAAATAAAAATGCAGCATTTTTTATTACAATACATTGAAGGGAATAAGAATAGTTGGAAAACTCAACCAGAAATTATAGTTGGTAGGGAATTTCAGGATTGTATCCTGTTGGTATTTGGAAAGCCCAGAACGGCTATTTTTGCTCACATGGATTCTATTGGTTTTATGGTAAGATATGGAAAGCAGCTGATTAGAATTGGTGGGCCGAGGACAGAATCTGGTTATATTTTAGTCGGTCATGATTCCAAAGGCACTATAGAATGTACCTTAGAAATTGATGAAGAAAATGATGAGCTACTCTATGATTTTGAGCGCGAAATTGAACGAGGTACGGAATTGGTATTCAAGTGTAATTTTCGTGAAACAGATGATTACGTTCAGTCCTGTTATTTAGATAATCGGTTAGGTGTTTGGAATGCCCTTCAAGTAGCTGAGTCCTTAGAAAATGGAATAATTGCTTTTAGTTGCTGGGAAGAGCATGGCGGTGGTTCTGTGGCTTATCTAGCAAAATATATTTACGAGAAATTTGGAGTCAATCAGGCTTTAATTTCTGATATCACCTGGGTTACGGAGGGTGTTCATCCGGGATTAGGGCCAGCCGTTTCCTTGCGAGATAGCCTTATTCCCCGTCGCAGCTTTGTGAAAAAGATAATTCAGATTGCAGAGAATGCGAATATTCCTTTTCAAATAGAAATAGAAAGTGCCGGTGGCAGCGATGCAAAGGAGCTGCAACATAGTAGCATTCCGTGGGATTGGTGTTTTATAGGAGCTCCCGAAGATAATGTGCATTCGCCGGATGAAATCGTGCACAAAAATGATATAGTAAATATGGTAGCGTTATATAAGCTATTAATGGAGGAATTATAGGAAACGAAATTATTTGTCTTAATTCTAAGGCTGATTTTAGCATTTAAACATGTTTTCGTAAAATAATTATAAATATTACGATTTAGCCTTAATTTAAGGGCCGTTAAATTTAATTTTAATGGCGTTATATAAATTAAATTTTATTTAGATAAATATCTCATTTACTAATAAAAAAGCAATAGATTTTTATAAAGGTTGTTAAAAAGATATTTAACCTAAATTATATATTGATTTTTACTAATATAGATTTATTGTATTGGCGTAAACTGTTTATTTTTCAAGGGTTTAGAGTTGATTTTATTATAATATTATTTGTATGTTACACAAATTAATATAGGTATATCAGTCAACTTTAAACAGGATTAAATGGAAAACATTATTTACGCAATTCCCGCCTTTGGAGTCCTTGCTTTGTTGTACACGGCCATTAAATCTGCCTGGGTAAGCAGGCAGGATGCTGGTAATGAAAAGATGTCGATGATTGCCAGGTACATTGCCGAAGGGGCTATGGCATTTTTAAAAGCAGAGTATAAAGTTCTTACTTATTTTGTCATTATCGCTGGTTTGTTCTTGGCTTACCTGGGTTATACCGGCGAAAATTCTCATCCTTTAATTGTAGCTTCTTTTGTTATTGGTGCCTTCTTCTCGGCTATGGCTGGTTTTATTGGTATGCGCATTGCCACCAAAGCGAATGTGCGTACCGCGCAGGCTGCCCGTACCAGTTTATCTAAAGCCCTGGATGTATCCTTTACCGGAGGCTCCGTAATGGGAATGGGCGTAGCCGGTTTAGCTGTTTTAGGATTGGGCGGGTTATTCATTGTATTTAAAGCCATTTTTGTAGGAGATACCTATAATGCGGAAGAAATGGAAGTTGCGCTGGAGGTACTAACAGGATTTTCTTTGGGAGCCGAAAGTATTGCTTTATTTGCCCGGGTAGGAGGCGGTATTTATACCAAGGCTGCTGACGTAGGGGCTGATTTAGTAGGTAAGGTAGAAGCCGGAATCCCGGAAGATGATCCTCGTAATCCGGCCACTATTGCTGATAACGTAGGGGATAATGTGGGTGATGTGGCCGGTATGGGTGCCGATTTGTTTGGATCTTATGTGGCTACAATTCTGGCAACTATGGTATTAGGTCGCGAAATTACCTCTGATGATAATTTTGGCGGAATAGCTCCCATATTACTACCAATGGTTATTGCCGGACTGGGTATTATATTTTCTATGATAGGTACTCTTTTTGTGAAAGTGAAGGAAGGTGGAAATGTACAGGCAGCATTAAACTTAGGAAACTGGGCTTCGGTTGCTTTAACCGCTATTGCCTCCTATTTCTTAATAAACTGGATGCTTCCCGAAACGTTGACGCTACGTAATTTTGATTTTACCAAAATGGGAGTGTTTTATGCCGTAATAGTGGGCTTAATAGTGGGTACGCTAATGAGTATTATTACTGAATACTATACGGCTATGGGCAAAAGACCTGTTTTAAGCATTGTGCGTCAGAGCAGTACCGGTCATGCTACCACTGTTATTGGAGGCTTAGCCGTAGGCATGGAATCTACAGTTCTTCCAATTATTGTTCTGGCGGCAGGTATTGTATTTTCTTATGAGTTTGCAGGCTTATATGGCGTAGCTATTGCAGCGGCCGGTATGATGGCCACTACGGCCATGCAATTAGCTATAGATGCGTTTGGCCCTATTGCCGATAATGCTGGTGGGATTGCCGAGATGAGTGAGTTGCCAAAAGAGGTGCGCGAAAGAACCGATATTTTAGATGCCGTCGGTAATACTACTGCGGCTACTGGAAAAGGGTTTGCTATTGCTTCGGCGGCCTTAACTTCACTGGCTTTATTTGCGGCCTTTATGGGGACCGCTAACATTACCCGAATCGATATTAGTAATGCTAGGGTTTTAGCTGGTTTATTCATAGGAGGCATGATTCCTTTTATCTTTTCGGCTTTAGCTATTTCAGCAGTTGGCCGGGCAGCCATGGCAATGGTAGAAGAGGTTCGGCGGCAGTTCCGGGAAATTCCAGGTATTATGGAAGGTACTGGAAAGCCTGAATATGATAAGTGTGTAGCTATCTCCACAAAGGCCGCTATTCGGGAGATGATGTTGCCAGGTGCTATTGCTTTGATTGTTCCGGTAATTATCGGCTTTGTATTTGGTCCGGAAGTGTTAGGTGGCCTATTGGCAGGAGTTACCGTTTCAGGTGTATTAATGGCTATGTTTCAATCAAATGCCGGTGGAGCCTGGGATAATGCTAAAAAGTCTTTTGAAAAAGGGGTGGAAATTAATGGGAAAATGGAATACAAAGGTTCTGACGCTCACAAAGCCTCTGTAACCGGTGATACTGTTGGTGACCCTTTTAAAGATACTTCTGGCCCATCCATGAATATATTAATTAAATTAATGTCAATTGTTTCGTTAGTTATTGCGCCGCATATAGCTGTGCAAACGCCAACTGGTATGGCAAATAAAAATAAAGAAACTGTTATAGCTAAATCAATGGAGATGCCTACAATAAAAAATACTTTAAAATAATAATCCTAACGTATTTAACAGTTTATATCATTATACCTAATATTTAGTTATAAATAGCCTTCCAAGTTTTACCTAACAGTGTTATTCTTTTAGGTAAAGCTTGGCAGCTTACTTAAGCTGTTTCAAACCTTCTGCTTTTAAACACTCGATTTTTTAGCACAACCATAGCCGGCCGTTCAATCGTTCGGTTTATAAGTTCAGCTAATAATAATACCACTATGAAAGATGCCATTGCCGATGGCCAGAAACTTGTATATTTTTGAAATAAAGGTATAAGGACAGTTATAGATAAATACTGGTGTATAAGGTAAAGACTATAAGACAGCCTGCCTAAATTAATAGTTAATGGATTAACGATAAATGTTAATCTGTCTAATATTAATAATAAAAAAACAAGGTAAATACCGATTAAAGTAAAAATGTATTCGTGAAGCTTTAGGTAATTAGCATTTCTATAGGAGAAATGAAATAAAGAAATTTGCACTACTAAAGTAAGAACTATAATTAAAACCCGACTAAATGTTATTTTATCGAATTTCATTTTATAAAAAATTATACCGGCAAAAAATAAGGGGAAGTAGCTTAAAAGTGGAAGCCTATCAAAAATATCTTTAATTAAATTATTATTAAAAAGCGGAGGGATTGCGCAAAAGAATAAAATGACTAATCCTATTGAATTAAAATGTTTTATCCCATTTATTGCCATAAGTAAAACAATAAATAAATAAAATATTAATTCAACAGTTAATGTCCAGAAGGGGCCATCTATATAAGCAATTTCAAAGAAATGGTTCAACATGCTCATATTAAACAGGTACTTATTTGAAAGAAAATTAACACGTTCAACGTGATGCATGTCGAAATAGAAGGTTCTATTTTTTATTATAATCAATAGGGTAGTAAAAGTAACAGCAACCCAATAAGCAGGAAATAGCCTGATAAACCGTCCCCGGATAAAATGCAGGTAATCTTTATTATTCTGGATAGACATAAATATGACGAACCCACTTATGATGAAGAATAAGTCCACTCCCATACATCCAATATTAAAACCAAGCAAAGCTTGGTTTCTATTCATCGTAAAATGAAAGAAAACTACAGCCACCGCAGCAATTCCTCGTAAAGCATCTAATTCTTGTAATCGTCTATTTGTGTTCATGAAAAAGAAAATTATTAAAGAACATAAAAAAACAGACCTTCAAGTACAGGAGGTCCGTTTGATTATATTCCAAGGATTATTTTCTATTTTGGCTTTTAAAAGAGCCATTCTTTTTAAAAGTAGGCTTTATATTGTAAAAAAAGTAACTTTATTTCGAATAACTTAAAATTATTTAAAAGAATGAGTCAACATCACGTAAAAATACATGACAAAACTTTTCAAATATATATTTCTGAAAGACAAATATTGCAAACCGTAGAAGTTCTGGCAGCCCGCATAAGCCATGATTACAAACACAAGAGGCCCCTCTTTCTTGCGGTATTAAATGGGGCTTTCATGTTTGCGTCTGATTTGTTGAAGGAGGTTAGTATAAATTGTGAAATATCTTTTGTTAAACTTTCTTCTTATGAAGATATGGGCAGTACGGGGCATGTAACGGAGGTAATAGGTTTGAAAGAAGATATTAGTCAACGGCATGTAATTATTTTGGAGGATATCGTAGATAGCGGACGGACGTTGTATGGTTTGCAGAACACATTAGCGGATATGTATCCGGCTTCGGTAGAAATTGCCGCATTATTGGTAAAGCCAGATGCCTTGCAGCACCCTCTCCAGGTAAAATATACCGGACGCTCTATTCCCAATGATTTTGTGGTAGGATATGGGCTAGATTATAATGGTTTAGGACGAAATTTGCGCGATTTATATAAAGTAACAGATTTATAGATATTTAAATAAATCTGGCTGTTGAATTAAATTTATTAAAAGCTATAGTAGAAAATTAAGCATAATCTGTATTTTTGTGGCCTATTTCAAAAAATACGTATGCTAAACCTTGTATTGTTTGGTCCTCCGGGTGCGGGCAAAGGCACACAAAGCCAAAAATTAATCGATAAATATAATCTTATCCATCTTTCAACCGGCGATATTCTACGTTCTGAAATAGCCAAAGGAACAGAATTAGGCTTGCGAGCTAAAACGCTGATGGATCAGGGGATTCTGGTTCCGGATGAAGTTGTTATTGGGATGATTGATAGTAAACTAAAAGAGAATAAAGCCGCTGCTGGTTTTATTTTTGATGGTTTTCCTCGCACAGTGCCTCAAGCGGTGGCTTTGGATGCTTTATTGGCAGAAAACAACACGGCTATTGCTTGCATGATTGCCTTAGAGGTAAATGAGGAAGAATTAACCCGTCGACTATTATTAAGAGGTCAAACTTCTGGCCGGCCCGACGATCAGGATGAAGCATTAGTGCGGAAGCGGGTTCAGGAATATAATACTAAAACTGCGCCGGTAGCCGGCTATTATGCTGAACAAGGCAAATTCTATGGTATTAATGGTATCGGAGAAATAGATGAAATCTTTGACAATACCTGTAACATTATTGATAAATATCTCTCACAACCTCAAGTAGGTTAATTTTATTAAGCTCGGCATTAGTCGTACAACTTTATTTTATATAAAGAAGTACGACTAATGTTTTTATAGCTATACCCAATTTAAAACATATTTCCTGTGGCATCATCTAGTTTCATTGATTACGTAAAAATTTGCTGCCGGTCCGGACATGGAGGGGCAGGATCGGCTCATTTGCACCGCGATAAAAAGAATGCTAAAGGTGGCCCGGATGGCGGTGATGGCGGCAGAGGAGGCCATATAATCTTAAAAGGGAACAAGCAACTCTGGACGTTACTGCATTTGCAGTACATGAAACACGTGATAGCCAAGCCTGGTGAGAGTGGCGGGTCCAGCCATTCAACCGGAGCTAATGGCGAAGATGTAATTTTGGAAGTACCTATTGGAACAATTGCCCGAGATGCCGAAACCGGTGAAATCAAAGCTGAAATTATTGAAGACGGACAAATAGAAATCCTGACACCTGGTGGTCGGGGAGGGCAGGGTAATGCACATTATAAATCGCCTACAAACCAAACTCCCCGATATGCTCAACCCGGTGAACCTGGTTTAGAGGAATGGGTAATTCTGGAGTTGAAACTCTTAGCGGATGTGGGCTTGGTAGGGTTTCCTAATGCAGGTAAATCTACGTTGCTTTCTGTCGTATCAGCCGCAAAACCTAAAATTGCTAATTATCCTTTTACTACGCTGGTTCCAAATTTAGGCGTTGTGAGTTACCGGGATTATAAATCGTTTGTAATGGCCGATATCCCAGGTATTATTGAAGGGGCTTCAGAAGGGAGAGGGCTAGGAATCCGGTTTTTAAAACATATTGAACGAAATTCTATATTGCTTTTTATGATTTCTGTAGAAAGTGCCAGTATAGCTGAAGAGTACAAGGTTTTAATAAATGAGCTAAAAACTTTTAACCCGGAACTCTTAGAGAAGAAACGAATGTTAGCCATCACGAAAACCGATTTAATCGATGATGAACTGGAAAGGGAAATAAAAACAACCTTACCTCAGGATTTACCGGTTGTGTTTATTTCCAGTCTTACACAAAAAGGAATAACCCAATTAAAAGATTTAATCTGGAAAACACTAAATTCTGATTAATTGCTTTAATTTGCAATAAATTAAAGGATTTGATTAAAATGCAGAAATTTGTTTGGTTTTTTCTTTTATTGTTTGCGTTTTTTGAAGTAAAAGGGCAGTTTTTTAAAGAAGGTGAGGCTTTTGATAAATCATTAATAAAATTAAATACCATTGAAAAACTTAATGCTTATATAGATAGTTGTGGATTAGCAGGTAATATTTCAGCACCATCAAAGGACGATGCCTTTTTGGTCAATCAGGTGATTGAAAAAAAATTTTACCATGGTTTTTCTCATTATTCTATACAAGATAATTGGTTGGCCTGTCTTGCTGGGAAAGTTATCTGGGATCATTTATCAGCTATTGTTATTCCAAATGATTTAGTCAAACATCCAATGGCTGCCTGTAGTCAACAGTCGATAGTGATGATGGAGGTCTTGCGAAAAAGAGGATATCAGGTAAGGAAATTAGGACTTAGTGGACATTTTGTTCTGGAAACCTTTTATGACAAAACTTGGCACGTATTTGATCCTGACAAGGAGCCGATTTATTCTGGTTTCCTGCACGATTCATTGAATATTTATTTAGAAAATGGTTATCTAACTAAAGCATATTCTAAAAGTTTAACGCCCGTAGAAGTAAAAAGAATATTTTCAAAGCAGCAGATAGGGGCGATTAATGAATTTCCTGCGGAGAATGCACGTTTATTTCATGTTGTCACTGGATATGTTACCAGAAGCCCAGTTATGCACTTTATGTTGCTGGTTCTTATCTTTTATTTTGTTCAAATTCTGTGGCGGAAGGGATATAAATTGTTTCATTCTTATCAAGGAATCAAGGATAACAATTTAATTGAGGAATTTAATACAAAAGAATTAATAGTTAAGTAAATGCCAGTTTGTCACTTTCATGGGTTTGGCAGATTAATTGTAAATACATATTGGCAAGAATAAAACCGAAGAAATTATAAATTATGTCAGCAGATATCAATAATACACCAGAACAAGAAGAACAAGACATAAATAATATTACCGAGCAAGATCAGGTTCAGGCAACTGATGAAGCAGCTGCGGAAGATACTGCTGAAACTTCTGGGCAAAACAAAACCGAAGCGGAGTTAGCAGAAATGAAAGATAAATACTTGCGGCTGTATTCCGAATTTGATAATTATAAGCGCCGGACATCTAAGGAACGGATGGAATTGCTTAAAACCGCTAATCAGGAAATGGTAGTGGCTTTACTGCCAGTGGTGGATGATTTTGAGCGGGCTCGCCAATCCATGCAAAATGTTCAGGATGTAGAATCTGTGAAAGAAGGTGTTGAATTGATTTTTAACAAATTGACTAATATTCTGCAACAAAAAGGCTTAAAACCTATGGATGCACAAGGCAGTGCTTTTGATGCAGAAATACACGAGGCAATTACCCAGATTCCGGCCCCGGACGAAAACCTGAAGGGGAAAGTGATTGATGAAGTTGAAAAAGGATATTACCTGAATGATAAGGTTATCCGGTTTGCTAAAGTTGTTATTGGAGCATAGGCCATGGCTAAAAGAGATTATTACGAGGTTTTAGAAATTAGCAAAAATGCCTCTGCTGATGAAATTAAAAAGGCGTATCGTAAGATAGCCATTAAATACCATCCGGATAAAAACCCGGATGATCCGACTGCGGAAGATAAATTTAAAGAAGCAGCAGAAGCCTATGAAATCCTGAGTGATCCGGATAAACGGGCCCGTTACGACCGTTTCGGCCACCAGGGAGTGAATGGTGCAGGCGGTGGCGCCGGCCATATGAACATGGACGATATTTTCTCCCAGTTCGGAGATATCTTCGGTGGGGGCGGCAGTCCATTTGAAAGCTTCTTTGGTGGTGGTCGTTCAGGTGGTCGCCGGGTACGGAAAGGTTCTAACCTTCGGATTAAACTGAAGCTTGACCTGGAAGAAGTAGCCAATGGTGTTGAGAAAAAAATTAAAGTAAAACGCTATATAGCTTGTAATACTTGTGGTGGTAACGGCTCTAAAAATGGTGCTTCTTTGCAAACCTGTTCCAGCTGCCAGGGTTCCGGTCAGGTGAAAAAGGTGGTGAATACCATGTTAGGACAAATGGTATCTACTTCTACGTGTCCGACTTGCGATGGCGAAGGGAGACGTGTTACGCAAAAATGCGATACCTGCCATGGCGAAGGTCGTGAGTTACGCGAAGAAGTGATTGCCATAAATGTGCCGGCTGGTGTGGCTGATGGCATGCAGTTATCGATGAGCGGCAAAGGTAACGTACCAGAAAGAGGTGGTGTTGCCGGCGATTTGTTAATCCAGATTGAAGAAGAACCGCATCCGGTGTTAAAGCGCGATGGTAACAATATTGTCTACGATCAATATATCAGCTTCGTGGATGCTACTCTGGGGTCTACGGTAGAAGTACCAACTATTGAAGGTAAAGTAAAAATCAAGATAGATCCGGGAACACAAGGCGGTAAAATATTGCGGTTACGTGGTAAAGGTATCAAAGACTTGAATGGGTATGGCAAAGGCGATCAGCTGATTCATATCAATGTCTGGACGCCGAAGAATGTAACCAATGAAGAGCGCCAGATACTGGAGAGGCTGCGCACTTCCGACAATTTTATTCCCCATCCGGGTAAACACGAAAAAGGTTTCTTTGAGAAAATGAAAGAGTATTTTCAATAAGAAATAAATTATAACAAACAAAAGAGGCGCTGAATTTTCAGCGCCTCTTTTGTTTTATAAGTACATAAGTTTATGGATTTATATACAGGCTGATTATTACGGCTAATATAGATGGTGCTATTGTTCTGCTTCTTGGAGATGAAAGAATATCTATTAACTTTGGTGAAAAACCACTGCCTTGAGTATTTTAAAAATAGCCGGAGTATCTAAGCAATACGCCGACCATGTAGCCCTGCAGGATATTAATTTTGAAGTTCCAGAGAAAAGTATTTTTGGCTTGTTAGGACCTAATGGCGCTGGCAAAACTTCCCTTATTAGAATTATAACGCAAATTACCGGGGCCGATACCGGTGAAATTTACTTTAAAGGGGAACCATTAAAACCCGACCATATCAAAAATATGGGCTATCTGCCGGAAGAACGCGGCCTTTATAAAAAGATGAAGGTAGGGGAGCAGCTTATGTACCTGGCCCAACTAAAAGGCTTGACGCGGCAGGAAGCGGGCCAAAAAATAAAAACCTGGATAGCTAAGTTTGATATTGGCTCCTGGATGAATAAAAACATTGAGGACCTTTCTAAAGGTATGCAGCAAAAGGTACAGTTTATGGCTACGGTGCTGCATGAACCAGAATTAATTATTCTGGATGAGCCCTTTTCAGGTTTCGACCCCATAAATGCTAATTTAATTAAGGATGAAATATTAGAATTGCGGGATAAAGGTAGTACCATTATTTTTTCTACCCACCGCATGGAGTCCGTAGAAGAACTGTGTGATAATATTGCTTTGATAAACCGGTCCCGTAAAGTACTGGATGGATCAGTAAAAGCAATTAAAGATATTTATAAAACCAGTACCTATCTGGTAGAAGGAGCAGGTAAATTAATGGTGCTTTCGCCAGATTTTAAAGTGTTGGAACAAACCGAAAGTAATGGCTTTTTCAGGGCATCCATTCAATTACAAAATGAAACAAAGCCAAACGATTTGTTACGTTATTTAATAGCCTCGGTAGAAATTCATTATTTTCAGGAGAAAGTGCCTAGCATAAATGATATTTTTATTCAAAAGGTACAGGAAAACACTGGGATCTAATAAGATTACCACTTAATAAATAATTAGAAATGCTCGGATAGCTTGCAGATTCACATGTTATAACCAGGTACTTGAACCTGGAAAGGCTTAAAACAAATAAGTATTGATAACCACAAATTATATATGAAATACAAGAACTTTGAGCTTTTGATGTTGTTGGGTTTATTCTGGGCGGCTATAATTCCGGTAGTCGGACAAAAAGCAAAAGTACCGGTTCCGGTAATTCTGGATACTGATATTGGACCAGATTATGATGATGCAGGTGCTATGGCTGTTTTTCATGCCTTGGCCGATCAGGGAGAAGTTAAGCCATTGGCGGTCATATCTTGTAATAAGCATGAATTGGTGGTGCCAACTATTGATATTCTTAACACTTGTTTTGGCCGTCCCAATTTGCCTACGGGTGCTCCTAAAGGGAAAGCAGTGAATGCCGGTGCAGGCCAAAAATGGCCGGAAATGCTGGTGCAAAAATACCCGCATAAATTTACCACTACGGCTGCAGCACCCGATGCCGTACAGACGTACCGTAAAGTATTAGCTAGCCAACCAGATAAAAGTGTGACTATTATAACCATAGGGTTTTTAACCAACCTGGCCGATTTGTTGGAGTCTAGCCCGGATGAGAATTCAAAGTTAACGGGTACAGAATTGGTACGGCAAAAGGTGAAAAATTTAGTTTCCATGGCAGGGGCTTTCCCCCAGGGCCGGGAGTATAATGTGTACATGGACACCTTGTCGGCGGCTAAGGTATTTGAAGCCTGGCCAACCTCCATAACTTTAAGTGGTTACGAAATAGGTAGTCAGGTAAGAACCGGCTTACGGGTTATTGCCAATGAGAAACTACAAGGCCCGGTAAAAGATGTATTTACCTGGTGCATGGCTAGAAGTGAAAAAGACCGAAATGGGCGGCAAAGTTGGGACCAAACTGCCGTTTTGGTTGGAATACGGGGTGTTGCGCCTTATTTTGGATCTAAACGCGGACATATCGTTGTTAACAGAACAGACGGGAGTAATACGTGGCAAGACGATCTTACTGGTCCGCATATTTATTTAACCGAGGCCATGCCGTTTGTAAAAGTTACTGAGGAAATAGAAAACCTGATGATGCAGCCGGGTAGATCTGCTGCCAATAGCAAGGGTAAAAAGAAATGAGTTAATTATTAGATTAGCCTCGCCCAAAGCCTAGATCTTTTTTTTGTGCCCATTTGTAAAATAGAAGAACAGTTTTAGAACCTAATTGCTTAAACTCTAATTGATTAATAATTGCCTATCAATTCAGGAATCTTTTAGGGACAATACTTTTATCTAATACTTCTGTATATATTTTCTTACTTTCTCAAATAGATAAAGCTCCTTCAAAAGTGTTTGCTTCTATTGTTTCAATTGGTTTCATTCTAATTGTAAGTAAAATAATAAATAATAAAAATCCTTTTTAGCATCTCAAATTAATGTAATAAATATGCAGCAGGAACAGGTTTACTAAAAATAGAAATAAAGCAATATTCTGTGATTAAAATGAGTGCGGGCTGTAATTAAAAAATTATATTATTAAAATTAAAAAGTTTCCCTTACTTTAGTTAATTATTGTTTCAGAAACAATGAATAAGTGTAAGAATTTTGGAGAATAAAGGGTTTACTAAAACAAAAACGTTAACAACGTTCGAGCAGCCTCAGATAAAAAAAGCAAAAGTTCATTTAGCATATTTAGACGGTTTGCGGGGGCTAGCTGCGCTTTATGTTGTTTTACACCATGCCTTATTACAAATCAATGGGGCATCAGGGCAGTCAATAGTGGAAAATGCAGATGGGGAGCCAACCCTGGTGAAGTTACTTGCCTTTATGTTCCGGCATGGACGATTAGCAGTAGATTTATTCATAGTAATTTCGGGCTTCTGCTTAATGCTGCCGGTTACTCGGTTTAATGGAAAACTAAAAACAAGCGTATCTGAATTTTATTTTAAAAGGGCCCGACGAATTTTACCGCCTTATTTTCTGGCAATGGGATTGTCTTTATTTTTGATTATTACCATTATTGGCGCAGAAACCGGCACCCACTGGGATGTGAGTATTCCGGTATCAAAGATGGACGTGCTAACCCATATCCTTTTATTACAAGACATATTTTCAGAGACCTCCCTTAAAATAAATCACGCTTTCTGGTCTATTTCGGTGGAGTGGCGCATCTATTTTTTGTTTCCAGTTATAGTTTATTTTTGGCGAAAGATTGGCGGTATTTCCACATCTGCCTTAGCGGTAATTTCTTCAATTTTATTGTATTTCGCGCTTGTTCCGCTTCAGGCGGTGGGATTAAGTCCAATTACCATAAGTGCTAATTATTTAGGACTTTTTACTTTAGGAGCTTTAGCGGCAGATTTTGCGTTTACCGAACAAACTAACCTAATCCGGATCAGGGAAAAGCTGCCTTTGAAAGTACTTTTATTTTTAGCGCCGGTGGCTATTCTGGGAATTAACAAATACGGCATGGCTACCTATTTTCATGGGTCGGTGGTACTAATTGATTTAATCATGGGCCTTTTTGCGGCTTCCTTATTAATTGCAATAGCCTCTGGTAAAGTAAACGTTCTTAATAAATTTTTATCCTGGAAGCCAGTCGTTTTTGTTGGTACCTTTGCTTATAGCTTATACCTTATTCATGCGCCGCTATTGCAGGTTTTTTCTCAGTATGTAATCAATCCCTTACATACCGGTACCCTCCATTCTGCACTACTATTTATTTTTGTTGCCACCCCTTTGGTTACTTTAGGTAGTTATCTGTTCTATCTTGTTGCAGAACGTCCTTTTATGAAGCAAAGCTAATTTATATACAAGCCTGCTCTTATCAGGCTGTTTACAAGTTTGTGGATTAAATGGAGCGGCTTGATTGCCTTACAATGCAAATACCGGTTTTGCATTCTTCCATTTGCCGCGGGTAAAGTCTGGTATAGGAATAGGAGCTGAGCCTTTAACAATAGATTCTTCAGATAAAGGACTAATGGCCGACCAGGCTGCAGCATCGTACACATCTATTGGTGGGGCTGTGCGGTTTTTTACAGCTTGAATAAAATCCCGGATCACAAAGTAATCCATACCACCGTGGCCGGAACCTTGGGCTACTTGCTCAGATTCTCTCCAATATTTATGATCGTATTTTTTAAGGTATTCGGTATCCGGCTCCCATTCATGGGGCGTTTTGCTTATTTTTTCCAGGTAAATCTTATCACCATCGTCCTGCCACAAACCATTGGTGCCTTGTACCCGGAAGCCTAACGAATAGGGGCGGGGTAAATTAGTATCATGGGTGATTAAGATAGTTTCGCCGTTGGCGCATTTAATCATGGTTTGTACAATATCACCTAACTTAAAATTTACTTTTGCATTCGGATGATTTTCGCCGCCATTATCAACAATATATTTATGCAAGCCTGCACTTTTCGTGGCCATGGATGTCAGGTACAAAAATTGGTTGCCCCGGTTAATGTTAATCATCTGGGCTACCGGACCTAGGCCATGCGTGGGGTATAAGTCCCCGTTGCGATCGATGGAGTGTTGGGTGCGCCAGCGGGCTTCACTAAAACCTTTCTCCCCAAATTCCACTCCTCCCCCGTAGGGCTGTTGCCCATTATTAAACTTTACGTGCCGTAAATCGTGTTGGTAACCACATTGCAGGTGGGATATGTCACCAAATAAGCCTTGCCGAACCATATTCAGTACAGCCATTACATCCCGGCGGTAACACACATTTTCCAGGATCATACAGTGCGAACCCGTTCGTTCAAAGGTATCTACCAGCTGCCACGATTCTTCCAATTTTACGGTTGCCGAAACTTCTATGCCTGCATATTTGCCGGCATTCATGGCAGCTATGGCCATGGGAACATGCCACTCCCAGGGAGTAGAAATTACCACCCCATCCAGGTCCTGGCGTTTTACCAGGTTCTCAAAATCCTGCTCGTTTTTTCCATAAACCGCAGCCGCTTTTCGACCTGCTTTCTTTAACAGGTTTTGAGTTTCCATTATGGCATTCGGATCAATATCGCAAATAGCTATAATTTCAGCATCTGGAAATAACAACGTATTGGTTACGTGGTTTCGTCCCCGGAGCCCTACGCCAATAAAGCCAAGCCGGGCTTTTTTTTCTTTTGGTAAACCCAAAACCATGGAGGGTAGCAGGGCAATCGCGGCTACGGCTGTAGAACTTTTTTTAATAAAATTGCGGCGGTGGATAGGGGTAAGCATAATGGAGCAAATTATAGTTCGGGAAAATAAGTTGTTAAATAAGTCTGCATTTTCAGCAGGTCGTTTTTGCTTGTCAAGTCAGGAACCCTTTCAGTAAGCGGAATAGCAAGCATTGATTTGGGGTAATCCTGCACCAGTAGATTAACGGTAGTTGGTAATTCCTGTTCATTCCGGGTGGGGTTGAACGGTGTTTTTTGGAGGTGCGGCAGCAATGCTGCAGCCTCAAATAAAAATATATTCATACTCACGCCTACCGGCCCCTGCTGTTCTATTGCGGCCATTTCTGCGTTAGTTGGTTTTTCCAGAATACCCTGCACAAAACCTTCAGCATCGGTTTTAATGGCGGCAAAAGCCCGGATACGTTCTTCAGTAAAGCCCAACCCTTCGGAATTATAACTAATAAGGGCATGCGGATAGGAGGTATGCCAAAGCAACTGGAATGCATTTTCGGAATACAAATTATCGCTGTTGCAAACCACAAATTGCCCATGCTGCCAGGTTGGGTGTTGTTCTAGAGCTTGTAAAACGGCATCCGCAGTTCCCGCTGGTTTAGTTCGGCTGGGGGAAATATGCTGCCGGGCAAAAAATAGGTGCAATCCCCAGACCAGGTTTTCCGCCATTTTACTTTCATAATAGGTTTGGGTATAAGTATCTACAGGATTTAAAAGTAATAACACTTCGGTGCAACCAGCTTTATGAGCATTATACAGTAAATAGTCCATTAGAGGGCGACCTGAAGGACCCACGCCAATCATACCCTTGGTAAGGGAGTCTGCCTGGGAAACCAGGTTATCCTGAAGGCCAGTCAGGTTTCCCCGACGTTCCTTCATTCGGGAAGCCGTTCCGCCGGCTAATACCAATAATCTTCTCGTCATAGTTATGCTTTTATTGTTTCCGGTCCAGTTTCTGTTCGCACGCCTTCATCCACGGTGATAATATAGGCTTTTCCGCCTTGCCGTTCAATGGCTTCGGCTACTATTTCGGGGTTTTCCGGACCATAGGCAAACATACAACCGCCGCCGCCCGAACCATTTATTTTGGCGCCCAGGGCTCCGGCCTCTAAAGCAGCATTAATCATGGCGTTTATTTTAGGCGTTGATATGCGCTTGGCATCCCTTAAATTATTTTGGTGTTGGTTTAACAACTGACCGAATAGTTTGCTGTCCACCTGGTCCTGTAAAAACATTTTTTTTGCTTGGCGCACAATATCCCGGTCAGAAATATTGCTTTGGAATAAACTGAATTCATCGGGTGTAAGAAGCGAACGAAATGAATCTGCTTCTGCGGCAGTAACTTGCTGCAGGTTAAAAGCAGGATGATGTGTTTTAATTTTCTGAATAGCTTGCAGCATACCAAACTTTACGTGTTTAAGAATGGTAATGGTATCTTTTGGTTCCTGTGAATCGCCCAGTACAAAGGTGCCGAGGTGGGGCTTAAGCTTTCCCACTTTAACAACCGGATCCGATTCCAAATAAATAATATGGCCTATAGCCGAAGAGTAATGGTCCATTATGCCACCCGGTTCGCCAAATTCCAAAACTTCGGCAGCATTAGCTAATTCGCCAATCTCTTTAGCGGAAAGTTGTTTAGGATTATCAGTTAATTGAATCAAAAATTTGATCCAGGCCACGATTAGGGCTGATGAACTGGAGGTCCCGGAATTAATCGGAATATTGCCCCGAACCGTAACTTCTAAACCCTGGGAAAAAGTAAATCCTCGGCGTTGCAATACATTCAGGGTGCTCCGCAGGTAATCCCGGTCTTTTTGGTACTCTATTTTGGGTGCCAGTTCAAAACTTTCTTTTGAAGCGATATCGGGTAAGTTTAAGATTATTTGTTTATCAGCTCGCTGTTGCCCGGTTAAATAAATCCGCCGGGAAATGGCCGCCGCAATTACCGGCAAGCCTAAATAATCCTGGTGTTCGCCAAATAAACAAATGCGCCCTGGCGCCGATACATTTACCATTGGGTTATCCTTCTGTAACACACTTTTTCCTGAATATCTTATTTATTTTAGTAAAAGGTTTTCTACCAAGTAATCTTTTAGATTAAATTTCTTTTACATTAAGTAGCAGATATTTTCGGAGAAATCCACTGGTTGAGCTAAAAATATTAAGGCTAATCAAGTTTTTTAGCATTTACCTCCGGATGATTTTAAATTACCAGTAAAATCATCCGGAGGTTAAAAGAAGTAAGTTAAGTTTAGTTGATTGTAGTTAAGGATCATCTGGTTGCGGTTAAGGAGATTTACAACTATTAACCAGAATCCATTTTGGAACCTGATTTTTTATTTGATAATATTTAGGTAAATCAGGAAGTGCTTTTTTCTATTTTAAATACTTTGTATTTTATTATCTATCATAAGTTAATTACAGTCTTTAATGAGCATAAGCTTTCCCAAACGGTGCTACAGTTGATTTAAATAATAAGTTTTGTTAAAAGACATTAAAAGCTGATTATGCAGACCACCACTTCTGCTCCTCTTACGAGTGCCCCCATTGTAAATTCCTTACAGGTAAGCAAACGCCTGGCATCAGTAGATGTGTACCGGGGTTTTGTAATGTTGCTCATGATGGCCGAAATTTTAGAACTGGCTGAAGTGGCCAAGGCTTTACCCGAAAGCAACTTCTGGTATCTCCTGGCCTTTCACCAGGAACACGTGGAGTGGGTGGGATGCTCTTTGCACGATTTAATTCAGCCATCATTTTCTTTCCTGGTGGGCGTAGCGCTACCCTATTCGTTGGGTAGCCGATTGGCCAAAGGCGCTTCCTTTGGTGCCTTGTTCCGCCATGCAGTAGTACGGTCGGTAGTCTTGATTTTACTGGGTATATTCCTGCGGTCGATGCACCGGGATCAGACGTATTTTACGTTTGAAGACACTCTGACTCAGATTGGCTTAGGTTATCCGTTCTTGTTTTTGCTGGGCTTTTCTTCGCAGCGGGTACAAATAGTAACTCTGGTTTTATTGTTAGTGGGGTATTGGGCCGCTTTTGCCTTATATCCATTACCCGGACCTGACTTTGATTATGCTGCCGCTGGCGTTACCTTAGATTGGGAATATAATTTAAGCCGTTTTATGGCGCATTGGAACAAGAACACCAACCTGGCCTGGGCATTTGATAAATGGTTTTTAAACTTGTTTCCCCGGGAAAGTTTATTTTCTAACAACAATGGCGGATATGTCACCCTTAGCTTTATTCCAACCTTGGGTACCATGATTTTAGGTTTATTGGCCGGTAATACTTTAAAATCTGCGATAGCTGACAAAGACAAAATAAAACGATTTTTGCTATTCGGGTTTGGATTACTGGTGTTGGGGTTTTTGCTGCACCTGGCCGGGATAAACCCGATCGTGAAACGGATCTGGACGCCAGCCTGGACTTTGTTTAGTGGGGGATGGTGCTTTTTGTTTTTAGCTGTCTTTTATGGTGTTATTGATGTGGCCCAATACAAAAGCTGGTCTTTCCCGTTCTTGGTCGTTGGCATGAATTCTATTGCGGCGTATGTTATGGCCGAAACCATTGCCAAATTCATTTCCCGGTCGTTTTATATTCATTTAGGTCCCTACTACGATCAGGTATTCGGTTTGCCTTACGCCACGCTAGTAAGTGGCGGACTTGTGATGTTCGTAGAGTGGCTTATTTTGTATTGGATGTACCGGAACAAAATCTTTATCAAAATTTAATTGCTTTCATTTATTCAGAATTCAACCTGAACTATTACTTTTTCCCTTCTTTTTAAGTAGCTTTAGTTATCCGGCTTTTTGTTTTGCTGTTACCTTCTGCCAGTTATGTAAGTAGAAACATCAAAATAAATAGGTTAAGCTTCAATTATATAGGATCAAAATCCTTTAATTCATAACTATGTTTAACCAAAAAAGCCGGACATTACCAGAAGCATAATCTACCACCACAATAATTAAATTTATGAAAAAAGAAAAAACTACCCAGAGTCGCCGCGAGTTTCTCGGCAGCTCGGTAAAAGCTGCCGTGGGAGCATCCCTTTTGTTGGGCTTCCCAACCATTGTACCGGCCAGTGTTTTTGGCAAAAATGCCCCCAGCAACCGCATTAATATTGGGGCCATTGGTACCGGCCGTATATCGCGTATCCACGATTTACCGGGTGTTTTAAAATACGATTTTGCCCAGGTAATGGCAGTTTGCGACCTCGATACCAAAAGAGCCGAGGATGGCAAGCAACTGGTAAATGAGTTTTATACCAAGCGAAACGGCAAGCCTTATGATGGGGTGAAGGCGTATCATAATTACCTGGAGCTGCTGCAAAATAAAGACGTGGATGCGGTGCTGATTAGTACCCCCGACCATTGGCACGCGAAGATTGGCGTGGATGCTGCCCGCGCGAAAAAACATATTTACATGCAAAAGCCGGCTTCGCTAACCATTGCCGAAGGCCGCATGATGAGCGACATTATAGGTAGGAGTGGGGTGAAGTTTCAGATTGGTAGCCAGCAGCGCTCTACTGAACAGTTCCGGCACGCTGCTGAATTAGTGCGCAATGGTCGCATTGGCGATTTGCAAACGGTATACGTGGGCTTACCCGGCGACCCGGCCGGCGGCGATCCGAAAGAAATGCCAGTACCTAAAAACCTGAACTACGACATGTGGCTTGGTTCTACCCCGAAGGTTTATTATACCGAAGATAGGGTGCATCCACAGAATGGTTACGGGCGGCCGGGTTGGTTGCGCTGCGAACAATTTGGAGCAGGCATGATTACCGGCTGGGGCGCCCACCACATTGATACGGCGCATTTGGGGATGGGCATGGAGCGGAGCGGACCCATAGAAATTTGGGGAAGAGCTGATTTTCCGACTTCCGGCTTGTGGAATGTACACGGTATTTTCCGGACCGAAGCCTTGTATGACAACGGCGTGAAAATGGTGGTGAGTAACGAAATACCTAATGGCGTTAGATTCGAAGGCTCAAAAGGCTGGATTTTTGTGTCGCGCGGCGATTACCAGGTTACCTCCAGTGACCCCGGCGCAACGGGCACTACCAAGGCTAAGAAACTGGATGCCAGCGATCCCAATCTCCTAACTTCGACTATCGGGGAGAATGAATTCCATTTACCGGTGAGCAACGACCACCACGGCAACTGGCTTGAAGCCATCCGGGATAATCAAACGCCGATTGCCCCGGTAGAAGAAGCGCACCGGTCGTGCTCGGCCTGTTTGCTGCACCACATTGCCATGAAGTTAAAACGCAAAGTATACTGGGATCCAAAAACCGAGAAATTCAAAAACGATCCGGAAGCGAACCAAATGATTAGCCGACCGGAACGGGAACTGTATGCCATTAAGCGGAGATAAAAGAACAGGTATGAAAAAAATACTGCTTTTATCTTTCTTTCTGCTGCCTTACCTGAGTAAGGCGCAGGAAGGCAACGTTGCGTCCGGTATTTATCACTGGCAGGAACCAAAAGCCAGTTCACAATCTATTGCCACGGCAGTCCTGTTCGAGGGCAAGGCCTACGACCTGGATTGGCTGCAACTCAGTGCCAATGTTTTACCAAAAGGTAAAGGAAAAGTTAACACCGTGGTGCCCACCAATGAAGAATACCTGGTTATTATAAAATCCGGAAAACTGGACGTTAGGGTAAATAATAATACCAAAACTCTTGGTTCTAATAGCATTGCCTTGCTCATGCCCGGCGATAAGTTTACCCTCCAGAATTCGGATCAGGAAGCGGGCCGTTATTACGTTATGAAGTACCGGAGCAAAAAGGCCAAAGACCTGGCTAGAGCGAAAACAGCAGGTGGTTCGGTGCTGCAGGATTGGAACGAGCTGGTATTTAAACCGCACGACAAAGGCGGCCGGCGCGATTTACTGGAGCGGCCTACCGCTATGTTCAAGCGCCTCGAAATACACGTGACAACCTTAAATCCGGGCCTAAAAAGCCACGAACCGCACATCCATGAGGCCGAAGAAATTGTGCTGGTAACCGAGGGTAATACTGAAATGGAAATCGGGAAGCAATTTTACCAGGGCAACAATGGCAGCATTTATTACCTGGGTTCAAATGTGCCGCACGCCTTGCAAAACAAAGGCCAGCAGCCCAGTACCTATTTTGCTATTCAATTTGAATAAGGTTATAATGTTAAGGAGGAGGCAGATAGCAACGTTTGTACTAGTAAATGCATAAATTATTAGTTCTTAAAGAATAGATTATTGCTTCACCTCGCCGGATTTTAGCTTAGGTAAGTTAACCTTAATTCTTATTCACCTGTGCCTTAGATCACAATAGGATATTATTAGCAAGTAGGGGATCAGGAAATATTTCAGGTCATGTTGAGCCTGTCGAAACATCTATTTATTACCGTTTAGAGTCAATCAGATAAAACGGTATAATTTAGATTTCTCGACAGGCTCGAAATGACGATTATTATAGGGTGCCGATTCTCTTATAACATTTTTAGATTATCTAACCAACTTCCCAACATCTGAAGCTGGCTGGTTAAATAGTTGATTTCTCCCGGTACTTTTTCAAAGTAATTTATTTCTGAATCCGGTTTGTTTCCAAAAGCCAGTCCAGGATTACTTGATCTACCGGCGAAACCTTATCGCGGTCCTGGTACGTGAGCCAGACTACTTCTTCAATTTCGGCCGCGGGTTTGATTTGGCCTTCGTATTGGCAGCTATAACAGGTCATTTTTACTTCAATGCCTTCCGGATGCGCGTCGGCTTGGGCCTGAAAAATACCCAGCAACTGCTCGGTACCTGGGATAAGCGAAACGGTTAGTTCTTCTGTAATTTCCCGGGAAAGTGATTCAAAATCGGTTTCGCCGGCTTCGCGCTTACCACCCGGAAAATAATACTTTACCCGCCCCTTGCTGCGAGTGCTTAATAGTTTTCCATCCTGAATTTCAATCCAGGCAATTTTGTCGATTAGCTTCCTATGATCCATGCTTACTTACACAGCTATTAGTTATAATATATAAATAATTAAGGTATTTTTTGCTAGCTGAAATGGAGGAAGGAGCCAGGCAGTTAATTTGCCTGCCCCCGCCATAACTTTCCTCACCCTGATCTGTTCATCCTTTGCTGCCATAATAAGAGGAGGCCGCCAGAAGGGAGCATTAAAATTACCAACCGTTAATTACTTTCCTTGAGTGCAAATTTCTTTAAAAACAAATGCCTCGGCAGCATAAAGGTTAATATAAGAGCAACTACCTATGAAAATACTGTTAACGGGTGCTACCGGCTACATTGGCAAAAGATTGTTACCAGTTCTTCTGGAACAGGGGCATGAGGTAGTTTGCTGTGTCCGTGATAAGAAACGTTTCCCAACCGAAGGTATATACAAACATGGGAACATCTCCTTGTTACAGGTCGATTTTTTACAGGATAATTTATTTTCAGAAGTTACTCAGGATATAGAAGCGGCTTATTACCTCATCCATTCCATGAGCGATAACAGCGGCGATTTCCAGAAATTGGAAGCGCTCGCGACACATAATTTTATTAAGCTTGTCCAAAGAACAAAAGTAAAGCAAATTATTTACCTGGGTGGCATTACCAACGATGCGAAGCTATCCCGGCATTTAGCTTCGCGAAAAATGGTTGAAGAGATTCTGAGGCAAAGTACTATTCCGGTTACGGCTATCAAAGCAGGTATAATAGTTGGATCTGGCAGTGCTTCATTCGAGATTATCCGGGATCTGGTGGAGAAATTACCGGTTATGATAGCCCCCAAATGGCTGAACACCAATACCCAGCCTATTGCCATCCGGAATGTGCTGGAATATTTAACCGGTGTTTTAGCCCAGCCCGAATGCCTGCACCAATCGTATGATGTGGGTGGACCGGATATTTTGTCGTACAAAGAAATGCTGCTGCAATTTGCCGAGGTGCGCGGACTAAAACGGTATATTTTCACGGTGCCGGTCATGACGCCAAAACTTTCTTCTTACTGGCTTTATTTTGTGACGGCAACGTCCTATACACTTGCTACTAATCTGGTAAACAGCATGAAGGTAGAAGTTAAGGCCCAAGACAATAACCTTCAAAAACATCTTGGTATTAAACCCATTTCGTATAAAAAAGCTGTAAAAATGGCTTTCCAGAAGATAGAACAAAATAATGTAATTTCAAGCTGGAAAGATTCCCTGGTTTCAAGTTACGTTAATAATTCGTTGCTGGAGCATATAAACGTACCGGCAGATGGCTGCTTTACCGACTGTCGTCAAAAACAAATTCACACCAATGTAAACCAGGTGCTGGAGAATATCTGGTCCATCGGGGGCAAACGAGGCTGGTATTACGGCAACTGGCTCTGGCAAATTCGCGGCTTGCTCGATAAACTAATGGGAGGAGTTGGTTTGCGTCGCGGCCGA
The DNA here is from genome assembly GCF_000473365.1 of Adhaeribacter aquaticus DSM 16391. Classification (GTDB taxonomy): domain Bacteria; phylum Bacteroidota; class Bacteroidia; order Cytophagales; family Hymenobacteraceae; genus Adhaeribacter; species Adhaeribacter aquaticus. The sequence goes on along the minus strand of NZ_KI421517.1, from coordinate 1,936,767 downwards.
ACCAACAGACATACCATTAACACCGGCGATACCCTTGACTTTTGGCGGGTTTTGGCCGCTGATAAACAAAACAAGCGTTTATTGCTCTACGCAGAAATGAAACTACCTGGCGAGGCCTGGCTTGAATTCAGAATTATAGAAAAAGAAGAAAAGTTTTATTTAATGCAGCAAGCCACCTTTAGACCCAAAGGGCTGCTGGGCCGCTTGTATTGGTATGCCGTTTTGCCCTTCCATTTTTTTGTGTTCGAGGGCATGGCCAGGAATATCATTCATTATAAAACAAATTTTGGGGAATAGGTTGATGTATTTCAGGGTGTTTTTGGTAGCCTATTAGCAGGTATGTGTAGCCAGTTATTTTACTTCTATGCCTCCTGGGTGCGTGTCGGCTTAGGTCTGAAAATATCCCGAAATTGCTCCGTACCCGGGGTAAGCGAAACGGTTAGTTCTTCTATATTTCTAAATAAATTGTTTCAAAATCGGTTTCGCTAGCTAAGTACTTACCGCCGGGAAAATAAAATTTTACGCGTCCTTTGTTGCGGGAATTCAGTAGCTTACCAGTTTGCGTTTCTATCCAAAGTATTTTATCAATTAACATTAGTTTTTTTATCGCATCAATTTAAACTAAGGTTTGAAATTCAGCTAATTGGAAGTTCCGGTCTTTGTTAATAATGATAATTAGGAGTGTTTAAAAATTACATCTGAATGATATTCCAAAAACTCCTTCTTAGGTAAATACTTTTTAGGTAATTGAATAGACTGCATCTCAAAAATGCCAAAATATTGATTAAAGAATGATGCCTTTTCAGCTTTTTTTAATTCTTTTGAAATTTTTATTTTAAAATCAGTATTAATTCCAATTAATCCTTTATCAAAAGCTTTGTCGTACAGAGGGGATAAACATAGGCCATTCTCCGGATTTAATCGCTCTTTTTCATTCTTGGACCAAGGGACTATATGACTGGCAATTAACAAATCGGGCACGGAAATTCCAGTAATTGCACATGTGAAATTGAAATTAGCCATTACCATCTGCCTAAAGAAATACTGATTTACTCTAGTTTTAACCTCTCTTACTTTAACTTTCCCTTCTAAAACTTCGGTTCCAGTTAAAAGGGTTGAGAATTTGTTTTCTAATGTTTGATTCTCCTTTTCAGCCAAGATACGTTCGCTTTCAAAAAGCAGATCTTCTTTTCTAGTGATGAACTCGTTCCATATAGGTTCAACTTGCTTCTTACCTCCTGGTAGACCACCAACTCCTCTTTGCTGATGGTAAGGATCAACACTTGCAAAGTTACTGAGACGCATTGAAATTGAATTTGCCGTTCGACCAATTAAATTAGATAAGTGAATAACTTCAGGAGTTCTATGACTAATCTTTCCAAAGGGTAGTTTTAAATATAAATTTAGGGCAAGAATTAATTCGTCTCTGCTCCAAAGAGTATGGGCCATAGTTAATGATTTTTCATAAATTAACAACAAATTCCTATTTCAATAACAAATGATCGGTAATCAGGAAATACTTAAATCTTACATAAAGAAGTTTAGCCACTTAAGACAAGGGATTACAAAATATGGAAAAGCGCCACATAAGCCTATTTTGTTGTTAACCTTTATAGAGTTGTTAGAGAAAGGCGAAATAAAGGATAATAAAATTTTTATCTCACCGGAGTTGGTGGGTCTTTATAAAGAAAATTTTATGCTTTTAGTAAACACTGGTCATAATGCTGACTTTGTTTTGCCCTTTTATCATTTATCCGGCGAAGGCTTCTGGCACATTAATGCTAAACTTGGAATTAACATTGCAGCTTATCCAGGCAGTTTTAAAGCTTTAAATGAAGTAACTGATTATGGATATTTTACTGAAGATTTATTCTTGTTGGTGTTCAACCAAGAAACACGTAATATACTTAAAACAGTCCTATTAGATAAATACTTTGCCCAAAGTAAAAATGATTATTTAAAATCCAAACTAAGTGGCGGCTATATCCAAAATTTAGAGAAATATCTACTAAACGAAAGTACTGCTACTTATTTGTTGCCAACTCCAAACACCGATGAAGAGGAACAGTTTGTGCGCGGTGGTTTATTTAAAAAGCTTATTCCATAAGTATATAATTTTACTTGTTGTCTCTCAGGTATGCGACTCAGTTCTCTACACGGTTATTCTTTGATTGATGCGTGTCATATTGTTCCATTTAGCTTAAGTAAGGATGACCGTGTAACGAATGGATTGGCACTTTGTCCCAATTTACACCGCGCTTTTGACCGAGGCATGATTACAGTGGATGAAGAATTAAGAGTGAAGGTTTCTCCTACCATTGCTGAAGATGAAGGGAATGCTTATTCGTTAAAAAAACTTGAAGGCAAATCCTTGAATCTTCCCTTTGGAAGTATACATTATCCAGCGGCAACTAATTTAGCTTGGCATAGAGAATATGTATTTAAGAGATAAATTATTATAAACATTTTAAAAGTTCCTAGTAATTATTAGAATTTGAATTGCCTGTAAAATACATCTCAACCATAACAGTGCATGACAGTTGGTTTAAGTAGAAATGCTACATTTAGAAACCGTAACTGAAGATCAGGTTACAGTTTTCTTTTTGGCGAACTTGTTAAATACCACCACTGATATGCAAGTTATTTCGGGCATTTTGTTCCATTTCTTGGGCGGGTTCGCTTCAGGAAGTTTTTACATTCCTTATAAAAAAGTAAAAGGCTGGGCCTGGGAAAGCTACTGGCTCGTTGGCGGGCTGTTCTCCTGGCTGTTTATTCCATTTCTGGCCGCTTTCCTGACGGTACCGGACTTTATGGAAATTATTACCCATACACCGGCGCGGGTGTTAGTCTGGACCTATATTATGGGACTGCTCTGGGGCATTGGCGGCTTAACGTTTGGCCTGGCCATGCGTTACCTGGGGCTGTCGCTGGGCATGTCAGTCGCGCTGGGCTTAACGTCGGCTTTTGGCTCCTTGGTGCCACCCATTTACCGCGATTTATTTACCAACAGCTCCCAGAATACATTTTCGGGTATGCTGCAAACCAGTGGCGGGCAGATAGTTTTGGTTGGCGTGTTGGTGTGTTTGGCCGGTATTTTAATTTGTGGCCGGGCCGGGAAAATGAAAGAAAACGAATTATCCGATGACCAGAAGAAAGCCAGTATTAATGAATTTGATATTAAGAAAGGATTACTGGTTGCCATTATCTCGGGTGTATTAAGTGCCTGTTTTAATTTTGGAATAGAGGCCGGCAGTGCCATGTCCGAAATGGCCGTAGCCCGGGGCACGAATCCTTTGTTTCAGAACAATGTAATATTTGTCGTGGTGCTTTGGGGTGGCCTGACCACCAATTTTATCTGGTGCATATTATTAAACATTCGCAACAAAAGCTTCGGCGACTACACCAATACTCAAACTCCCATTCGTAAGAATGTTCTCTTTGCGGCGCTAGCCGGTACCATCTGGTTTTTGCAGTTCTTTTTTTACGGGATGGGCGAAAGCAAATTGGGTAACGGCTCCAGTTCCTGGATTTTGCACATGGCCTTTATTATCCTGATTTCGAATTTGTGGGGCATTGGGTTAAAAGAATGGAAAGGGGTGAGCCGGAAAACGTTCGGCACTATCCTGACCGGTATTGTGGTAATTGTTTTGTCGGTGTTGCTGGTTGGGTATGGTAATTCGTTAGGGGCATGAAAGCGATTTTGGATGAAAGTGTTCCTCTGGAGGGGTAAGGGGAGGAAAAGTCTGCCTAATGAATATAGCAGAGGCTTTTCTACCTTATTAGTTTCCGCCTCGCCGGCTGGGCCTTCCTTTTTGTCTTGACACAAAAAGGAAGCAAAAAAGTCAAGACCCTTCAAACTCGCTGACCACTCGAACAGTGAAGTGTCAATTTTTCCACCCGCCACTGCTTTTTAGTCTGCCTAATGAATATAGCAGAGGCTTTTCTACCTTGTTAGTTTTCGCCTCGCCGGCTGGGCCTTCCTTTTTGTCTTGACACAAAAAGGAAGCAAAAAAGTCAAGACCCTTCAAACTCGCTGACCGTTCGAACAGTGAAGTGTCATTTTCTCCACCCGCTGCTGCTTCTCAGTTTTAAAAGGATGGATTTAAATTATTGAAAATAAGGAGTGAAAAATTTAAATTTTACCACTTAAAAATTAAAAAATTTTATGTCTGTAACCGAGACCAATACTGCGTTTAAACATGTAAGCTATTTGTGGGACGAGGCGAAAGCGGCCGAGCTGGCCGGCGACGAAGTAGCTTTATTGATTTACCGGTCTAATTTATTAGGCGCTGATTTACGCTTAACCAACTACGGTGGTGGTAATACGTCCTGCAAAGTAATGGCCCCGGACCCGCTTACTGGCCAGGAAACCGAGGTAATGTGGATCAAGGGCTCCGGCGGCGATATTGGCACTCTAAATAAAAGCGGCCTGGCGGCTTTGTACGTAGATCGGTTGCGCAGCTTGAAAAATGTATACCGCGGCCTGGAATTGGAAGACGAGATGGTGGAATTGTTTAACCACTGCATCTTTGACCTGAGTTCCAAAGCGCCATCCATTGATACGCCTTTGCACGGTTTTTTGCCTTTTAAGCACATTGATCATTTACACCCGGATGCAGCTATTGCCATTGCCGCCGCCAAAGATGGCAAGCGTATTACTGAAGAGTTATTCGGCGGCACCATTGGCTGGGTAGACTGGCAGCGGCCGGGTTTTGATCTGGGCTTAAAACTGCGGGCGTGTTTAGATCTGAATCCGGATATCCGGGGTATCATGCTGGGTTCGCACGGGTTGTTTACCTGGGGTGATACGGCATACGAAAGCTACCTGAATACCTTGGAAGTAGTTGAAACCTGTGCGGCTTATTTAGAACATAACTATGGTAAAAATGGACCAGTGTTTGGTGGTATAAAATTGGTCCAAAAGCTGGATGCTGAAGCCCGTAAGAAACAAGCTGCTGCTTTAGCACCTGTATTACGTGGCTTTTGCTCCAGTAATAACCCCATGATCGGCCATTTTACCGATGCCCCCAGCGTAATGGAATTTATTAATTCCAACGATCTGGAACGCTTGGCCCCAATGGGTACCAGTTGCCCGGATCACTTCCTGCGCACCAAAATCAATCCGTTGGTTTTAGATTTAGCGCCGGACGAAGACTTGTCGGATGTACAGGCCCTGAAGGAAAAATTAGTCCCGGCTTTTGAGGCTTACCGGCAGATGTACACCAGTTATTACGAAACCTGTAAGCACTCTAATTCCCCGGCTATACGCGATACTAATCCTGTCATTATCCTGTACCCGGGTGTAGGCATGTTTTCGTTCTCAAAAGATAAACAAACTACCCGCGTAGCTTCCGAGTTTTACATCAATGCCATTAACGTAATGAAAGGAGCCGAAGCTATTTCGGAATATACCTCCTTACCGCGCCAGGAAGCTTTTAATATTGAGTACTGGCTGTTAGAAGAAGCCAAGTTGCAACGCATGCCCAAACCAAAAGCCTTATCGGGTAAAATTGCTTTGATTACCGGTAGTGCCGGGGGAATTGGCAAAGCTATTACGAAAAAGTTTGTAGAGGAAGGCGCTGTCGTAATCCTGAACGATATGAACACGGAACGTTTAGCCGGAGCAGGAGAGGAATTTAAAAAGCAGTTTGGCAAGGATGCTTATACTACTGCTACTTTGGATGTAACCAATAGCGGGCAAATAAAGGAAGCTTTTGATATTGCCGCCTTAGCTTTCGGGGGTATGGATATTGTAGTGAACAATGCCGGTTTATCTATCTCTAAGTCCATCGCGGATCATACCGAAAAAGATTGGGATTTGCTTTACGATGTACTGGTGAAAGGCCAGTTTCTTGTTACCCAGGCCGCAGTAGAAGTGATGCGCAAACAAAATATTGGCGGCGATATTATCAACATTGTTTCCAAGAACTCAGTAGTTGCCGGCCCGAATAATGCGGGTTACGGCTCAGCCAAAGCGGCCCAGGCCCACTTAACCCGCTTATTGGCCGCCGAATTAGGTGTCGATAAAATTCGGGTAAATTCCGTAAATCCTGATGCCGTAATTGCCGACTCCAATATCTGGGCCGGCGGCTGGGCCGAAGGTCGTGCCAAAGCTTATGGTATTTCGGTAGAAGAATTACCGGCTTATTATGCCAAGCGGACCCTCATGAACGAAAGCATTTTACCCCAGGATATTGCCAACGCCTGCTTCCTGTTTGTCAGTGGTTTACTAGATAAATCTACGGGCAACATCCTGAATGTAGACGGCGGCGTTGCTGCAGCATTTTTAAGGTAAACAGGTTCGTATTCTCTAAAAACAGGAGAAGGTTTAAGAACAATATCAATTATGGGGTTGCTGAGGATGACTCTGTTGGAGAATTTAACTGGAGGTTAGTAGTTTCTAAGGAGTTGCTGAAGAGTCATTCCGAGCTTGTCGAGGAATCTAAGTAATACTTTTTATGCTGATGAAACACGCTGCTTGGCGGTATGGATTAGATCCTTCGACAAGCTCAGGATGACAAAAGGCAAAGGTGGGTGCAACGAAGAAAATTTTCCAGTTTGTGCGGTAAGGGCCTGCTAGAATTCCGGTACTGCAGGCATTCCGACGAAATGAGGAACGAGAAGGCTAGCCCGTCCTTATAGAGGGCCCTACCCCCGTGATCAAACGAGGTCCCGCGGCCATGAGCGAACACGGATCTAAGTAGACAGTTGGAACCAATACCCTGAAAGAGGTACTTTTTCAAAAGATAGCCAGGTAAAAATCTAAAGCAAGTCAAAAGCTAGTAAACCTTTTAAGAAAGAAGAAAACAGGTAAATTTAAGGTATGACAAGAATGGCATTTAAGATGCAGGTGTTTAAAGGCTACGAAGCCGAATACCAACGGCGGCACGACGAAATCTGGCCGGAACTGCAGAGCCTGTTAAAAGAAAACGGCATCAGTGAATACGCTATTTTTCTGGACCTCGAAACCAATAGCCTGTTTGCTTACCTGCAAGCTGAAAATCCGACTGTTCTGGATAAATTGCCGGAGCAGCCAATTATGCAAAAGTGGTGGGCGTACATGCAGGATATTATGGAAACGAATCCAGACCATTCACCAGTGAGCAAACCCTTACCCGAAGTATTTTACTTACCTTAGTCTACCCGAACCACCTAACCACCAAATTACGCTTATGCAAGTAGAAAATTATAAAATACAGGAGCTAAATGAAGCTGGGCTCTCCGCGCACAGGCGCCGGTTTGAATACCTTGCTTCTGAAATTTCCAATGCCGAAGGTATCCTGCAAAAGCTGATTGATTTTCAGGTAGCCATACCCAGCTGGGCCTTAGGTACCGGCGGCACCCGCTTTGGCCGTTTTGGCGGCGGCGGCGAACCTCGCAGCCTGGAAGAAAAAATAGAAGACATTGGCCTGCTGCATAAACTCAACAACTCCAGTGGGGCTATTTCCCTACACATTCCCTGGGATATCCCGTCCAATGCGGCTAATATTAAAGCCTTAGCCGCTCAGCACGGCATCCGCTTTGATGCCATGAACTCCAATACGTTTCAGGACCAGCCTAACCAGAAGCATAGCTACAAGTTTGGCTCCATGCAGCACGTAGACAAAGCCGTGCGTCAGCAAGCCATTGATCATAATATTGAAGTAATTAAGTACGGCGTGGAACTGGGTTCTGAATCTTTGACTGTATGGTTATCGGATGGTTCCTGTTTCCCGGGGCAGTTAAACTTCCGTAAAGCCTTTCAGAATACGCTGGAGGGTTTACAGGAAGTATATGCCGCCCTGCCCGACGACTGGAAAATGTTTGTGGAATACAAAGCCTTTGAACCTAATTTTTACTCGACTACCGTTGGCGACTGGGGACAATCCTTTTTGTACGCCAACAAACTGGGACCCAAAGCTTTTACCTTGGTTGATTTAGGTCATCACTTACCTAATGCTAACATTGAGCAGATTGTAGCTTTGCTGCTAATGGAAGAAAAACTAGGGGGCTTTCACTTCAACGATTCCAAATACGGTGATGATGATTTAACCGTAGGCAGCATTAAGCCATACCAGTTATTCCTGATCTTTAATGAACTAGTGGAAGGTATGGATGCCCGGGGTATGAACCACAGCACCGACTTAGGGTGGATGATTGATGCTTCGCATAACGTGAAAGATCCATTAGAAGATTTACTGCAATCAGTAGAAGCCATTATGCTGGCTTATGCCCAGGCATTACTGGTAGACCGGGAAGCATTGAATGAAGCGCAGCAAAAAAACGATGTGGTTCGGGCCCAAGAAATCTTACAGCAAGCCTTCCGCACCGATGTACGCCCCCTGGTAGCCGAAGCCCGTTTACGAGCCGGTGCTGCTTTACAACCGCTACAAGTATATCGGCAGCTGAAAGTAAGAGAAAACTTAGTGCAGGAGCGAGGCCTGAAAACTGTTGCTACCGGATTGTAACATGGCTACTCCTGTTATCGCCATCTTTGATGTTGGCAAGACTAATAAAAAGCTTTTGCTTTTCGATCAGCACTATAAAATTGTGTTTGAACGATCAGCAAAGTTTAATGAAACCGTTGATGAAGACGGCGACCCCTGCGAAAACCTGGAAAGCCTTCAAAGTTCGGTGTTTGATTCACTGCAGGAGATAATCCACAACCAGGACTTCACGGTAAAAGCCGTAAACTTCTCAACCTATGGGGCCAGTTTTGTGTATTTAGGCGAAACTGGCAAGCCCGTTACTCCGCTCTACAATTACCTGAAACCTTACCCGGAAGAGCTCAAAAAACAGTTTTACCAGAAATACGGTGGCGAAGAAAAACTCTCAGCTCAAACGGCATCCCCGGTATTAGGTAGTTTAAATTCCGGCATGCAGCTCTACCGGATTAAATACGAGAAACCGGAGGTATTTGAAAAGATAAAAGTAGCCCTGCATTTGCCTCAATATCTATCTTATTTATTGTCGGGCCATTATTTCTCCGATAAAACCAGCCTGGGTTGCCATACCAGCATGTGGGACTACAGACGTAATACGTACCATGATTGGGTTAGAGAGGAGGGAATTGCTGATAAGCTGGCTCCTATAGTGCAGGCGGATGCAGTAGTGCCAGCCTTTATACCGGGCTTTGAATTTAAAGTAGGCATTGGCATGCACGACAGTTCAGCTGCTTTAACCCCGTACCTGGTTAATTTTCATGAGCCTTTTGTTTTAATTTCAACGGGTACCTGGTGCATCAGCCTCAATCCATTTAACGATTCGCCCTTAACCGCCGAAGAATTAAAACAAGATTGTTTGTGCTACATGAATTACTTAGGCAAACCCGTAAAAGCTTCCCGATTATTTGCCGGTTATGAGCACGAACAACAGGTAAAACGTATTGCTGAACACTTTCATCAGAGTCCGGCCCGATACAAAACCTTAGAGTATAATCCGGAGCTATTAAGTAAGCAACTGGAAAATCAACAGGAAAATATCCAGGCTATACAATCTGATAACTTAATGCCAAAATCTAGTTTTGCTAACCGTGATTTGTCCCAATTTACTTCGGATGAAGAAGCCTATCACCAGCTGGTGCTGGACTTGGCTACCCTACAATTAGGTGCAACTAATTTGGTGTTAAAAGGCAAGCCTGTAAAACGCATTTTTGTAGATGGTGGGTTTAGTAAAAACAGTATTTACATGAATGCCCTGGCGCAACTGTTTCCGGATAAGGAAGTGTTTGCAGCTTCAATGGCGCAAGCCACAGCCATGGGGGCAGCTTTGGCCATCCACCAAAGCTGGAATGAAAAGCCGCTGCCGAATGATTTAATTGAGTTAAAATATTATGCGAATAGGCAGAAGTTGGGGTCTTATAGTAAAGTGAAGAAATAGCAGAAGTTTATTTATGGGTTTTTATTTAAAGCTGATTTAAGGGTCCAGTTTTATTTTAAATGAGTACTTCTTTTAACGGGTTGTACTAATAGTATGGTTTAGGTTCGAGTTTGCTCACATCCAGTAGGCATCGTCTGTCAGTCCGGGCTGCTAGGCTTTCCTTTTCATGCTTAGCTACTGAATGTTAGTAAGCACAACACCAAAAACTCAGCAGACACTTCTGCAAAAGGTCTCTCAGCCAGACATATATTGCTTCTCTTTAAGACCTGGCCTTTAATCTATTTTTTTTGGCTTGTTCAAAATAGTCATCCTGAGCTTGCTCAATAACGTCATCCTGAGCGAAGCCGAAGGATCTATTACTTACCGCTCTTTAATAAGTCTTTACTGCCTGCGTTTGTAAATACCTGGTTTTATTACTTAGATCCCTCGACTTCGCTCGGGATGACACAAATTATGTAGCCATTATTATTTGTTATTCAAGTCATTATTTCAACCTATATAAAAACAACCTTTTAGATTAAGAATTTAATCAGGAGACAAGCGAACTGTAACTGAGGTATTTTTAGCAAGACTTTATGCTCCTTATTTGGAAGGGATTTTTTAATATAATAGTGGAATATAAACCTAAGGTTTAATTTTCCATCATTATATTATTTATGTTTTATAGTCATTGGTACTAAATAGGTAAAATAGAATCTTTTAGCAAGATAGAACAGGCCAGTCATTTCGAGTCTGGCGATAAATTTTAATCTTACCGCAAATAATAGTATGTGTTAGATCCTTCGACGAGCTCAGGATGACTAAAAGCTGAAATACTGAAAAAGAATTTAATAATTTAAACGGTGAGGGCCTATTAGAATCTTGGCGTTGGAGAAAGACTAGTCTACCCGATTGACCAAACCACGCCTCGCGGCCATGAGCTAACAGAGATCAAGAAACCAATTAGCACGAGACCAAAAGAAGATGCAATCTTGCACAAGGAAAACTTTACTTTTTAGAATAAGTCTAAGATTTTTTATTTAACAAAACACCTTATATTTCTCTAGAAAACTCTTACAACCAAAATGACCCATCAGGAAATTCGTAGTTTATTTCAGATTGATGAATATTCGGCAACCCCTAAATACCTGCAAATTACCAATTCTATTTTACGTGCCATAGAAGTGGGTAAGCTGCAAAAGAATAGTGTATTGCCATCTATCAATGAGTTAAATCTGGAACTGGACGTTTCGCGGGATACGGCAGTAAAAAGTTATTTGTATTTAAAAAAAATAGGGATTATCAGTTCGGTGCATGGCAAAGGGTATTTTGTAAAAAGTACCCAAATGAAACAGGTACTTAAGATTTTCCTGCTGTTTAATAAACTAAGTGCCCATAAAAAAATAATTTATGATGCTTTTGTAACTGCACTCGGTGAAAATGTAGCCATTGACTTTTACATCTATAACAACAACTTCAACTTATTCAAAAAGCTTATCCTGCAAAAACAGGAAGAATATTCCCATTATGTCATTATTCCGCATTTTACAGAAGGGGGCGAGAATGCCCACGACATTATTAACACCATTCCGAAAGAGAAGTTAATTTTGTTAGATAAGGTAATGCCGGGTGTTGCGGGCGAATATGGGGCTGTTTTTGAAAATTTTTCTAAAGATATTTATGGGGCATTAGAACAAGCGAAAGAAAGATTGGGTCAGTACCATACACTAAATATCATTGTTCCCGAAAACAGTTATTATCCCCAGGATATTGTAAAAGGGTTTATTGATTTCTGTCAGGAGTACGCTTTTAATTACCAGGTAATTCACGATATTTCCAGTGAAGTGATTCAGGAGGGAAATGTGTACATAAACCTGATGGAAGATGATTTAACCTGTTTGCTGGAGCAGATTATATCATTAAAGCTCGAAGTAGGGAAGCAGGTTGGGGTAATATCCTATAATGAAACAGCCCTGAAGAAATTTATCCTTAATGGCATTACCACTATTTCTACTGATTTTAAGGAAATGGGTCTTCGGGCTGCGGAACTTATCTTAAATAAATCGAAGGAGCATATAGAAGTGCCGTTTTACCTGAATCTCAGAAAGTCCCTTTAATAACAGAAACGTCAGAAAGCCATATGCCAAATAAAGCCAATGCACTTTGTCATTCTGAGCCTGCCGAAGAATCTAAATATTACCGGCTCAGCCAGAATGTAATCGGGTCTTTTTAATAACTGCCTCCATCCCCAAAGCTTAGGATAACTAATTATTTTTTACACTTGAAAAATCATAGTTATTTTAATTCTTAAGTAAAATTCAAAGGAAATTCATTTATAGAATGGAAGGAAAGTAATATTTATTTCATAAATCATTCTTATTGTTAAAAGTCTTGAAATAAGCTTCAGTTTAAATTTCGGTGGGTACAGAACAGGTCATAACACTTAAGACTTTATTATTACTTTTCTTAGCTTGTAAATTTAAATTAATATTCTAGTGCTTATAAAGTGCTCTCATCAGAAAAGGCTATAACTATTACCGCTTCTTCGGTAAGTTATAGAGTCCTCGACAGGTTCGCCATGACTGAATAAAAAGTTAATAAGACCACGATACTTTACCAAAATGGATTGTAAAAGATTACTTATAATAACCCTGCTAACCTTCGCTTTACAAAATTTAACCAGTGCGCAAACCAATTTGCGGGTGAGTGATAATGGCCGATATCTGGTTTACAAGAATGGTAAACCCTTCTTTTATTTAGGAGATACTGCCTGGGAGCTCTTTCATCGGTTAAATCGGGAAGAAGCTACTACTTATTTAAAGAATAGGGCAGAAAAAGGCTTTACCGCTATCCAGGCCGTAGTATTAGCAGAACATGACGGTTTACACGATCCCAATCCTTATGGCCAAACCCCACTTATAAATGATGATCCAGCCAAACCCAATGAAGCTTATTTTGAGCACGTAGATTTTATCGTAAATAAAGCAGAAGAACTGGGTTTGTATATTGCTATGCTGCCTACCTGGGGCGATAAAGTATTTAAAAATAAATGGGGTGTAGGTCCGGAAATTTTTAATACTCAAAATATTTACACGTACGGCAAGTATCTGGGCAACCGGTACAAGAATAAAAAGAATATTATCTGGGTTATTGGGGGAGATAGAAATCCGCGGGAGAATTCTCAGGATGTGGAGATTTGGCGCTCCTTAGCCAAAGGCATTACCGAAGGGGTGGGAGGCCAGGAAAATGCCCTGATGACCTACCACCCGCAGCCGCAAAAAGAAGGAAGTTCTTCTACCTGGTTTCAGCAGGACGATTGGTTAGACTTTAATATGTTCCAGACCGGACATTGCCCTGATGTGAAAGTTTGGGAATTAATGGGTGGCGATTATAACCGTACTCCGGTAAAACCAACCATGGACGGAGAACCGCTTTATGAGGAAATTCCAGTTTGCTTCGATACTAAAAATGGGTATGCTCAAGTTGTGGATATCCGCCGCCGGGCTTACATCAGCTTATTTGCCGGCGCCCATGGCTTTACTTACGGCTGCAATAATATCTGGCAAATGTATGCTCCCGGCAGAAAACCTACGATTAACCCTACTAGATTTTGGTACGAATCTTTAGACTTGCCCGGCGCCAATGCCATGACGGATGTGCGCAAGCTTATAGAGTCCCGGCCTATGTTAGACCGCGTACCGGATCAATCCTTAATCACCAACTCACCAGATAACCAGCAGGAACGCATACAAGCCACCCGGGGAAAAGACTATGCCTTTATTTATTCGGCTTCCGGCAACCCATTTGAGGTAAATATGGGCAAAATATCCGGCAAACAGGTAAATGCATTTTGGTTCGATCCAAGAACCGGCAAATCAACTAAAGCTGGAGCCCATAAAAATACCGGTAAACTAAAATTTATGCCACCTACAAAAGGCGATGATCAGGATTGGGTGCTGGTGCTGGATGATGCCTGCAGGAGATTTCCTATATTATAAATAAAATTTCACCGCCCCTGCCCCTCCTAAACTAAGAGGAGAGCTTTTTTAATACAGCTCCAAAGAAAGAGGTTAAAGGAACAACAGTGACGGGGGCAAAAATGTCGAATTATTGTTCGAGCGGCCAGCGAGTGGGGGTAGGGGGCCTCTATTTGAATTTTCTTGATTCTTTTGCATAATTTTCTCTAACATAGGGCTTCTACCCCAATCAAGGAGAAAAGTAAAACCCAACTGGCAAGGCAAAAGTTGGTAAATACAAAAAGCAGTAACTAAATTAGATACATATAAACCAAATGATCCTCCTTAAGAAAACCAGTTATCGGTACTTAATTTTCTTATTCATTTTATTATGTAATTATTTTTTACCTTCTTCATCTTTGGGTGCTACACCATGTGTGTCTACATACCTAAGAAGCGAACATTTAATTAATCCAATAGGCATAGACGCTCCAAATCCTCGTCTTGCCTGGCGCTTAGAAGATACCCGAAGAGGGGCGAAGCAAACGGCTTATCAGGTATTCGTCGGTACTGATTCCTTAGCGGTAAGTCAGGGAAGAGGCAATAGCTGGGATAGTGGCAAGATTAGTTCCGATGCAAACCTGGTGGTATATAAAGGCAATGCTCTACAACCTTTTACCAAATATTTCTGGCGGGTGGATGTTTGGGACAAGGAGGGGCAAAAAGGAGGCTTAGGCAAAATGGCCAGTTTCGAGACCGGGTTGATGAATAAGCAAAATTGGCAAGGAGCCTGGATTAGTGATTCCCGAGATGTTAATCTGAAACCAGCGCCTTATTTCCGGAAAGCTTTCACTGCCTCCAAAAAAGTAAAATCAGCCCGGGCTTATATAGCTGTAGGTGGTTTGTATGAGTTATACCTCAATGGCAAAAAAGTGAGCAATCACCGCCTGGATCCTATGTATACCCGCTTCGATCGTCGCACCTTGTACGTAACGCACGATGTTACCTCGCAACTCAAGAGTGGGCAGAATGCCATAGGCGTATTGTTAGGGAATGGGTGGTTCAATCACCAGTCTACAGCGGTGTGGTATTTTCATGAGGCACCATGGCGGGCCCGGCCAGCTTTTTGCCTGGATCTTCGGATTACTTACGAAGATGGCACCGTAGAAACAGTTACTTCGGGCCGGGATTGGAAAACAGCATTAAGCCCGGTAATATTTAATAGCATATATACCGCCGAACATTATGATGCCCGCTTGGAACAACCAGGGTGGAATACAGTTGACTTTAATGATTCGAAATGGAAAGGAGCTATTGATCGGTCGGCTCCCTCCCAGAATATTGTTGCACAGGCGTTACATCCCATCCGTAACATTGAAGCCATTCCGGCTAAAAGCATGCAGAAGCTTAACGATACTACTTATGTTTTTGACTTGGGCCGCAATATTTCGGGGGTTAGCCAGATAAAAGTAAAGGGCCCAGCCGGTACGGTCCTACGCTTAAAACACGGAGAACGCTTATACAAAAATGGTCATGTAGATTTATCAAATATTGATGGTCATTACCGTCCAACAGATAACACTGATCCCTTTCAGACAGATATTTTTATTTTAAGTGGCAAAGGGGAAGATTTGTTTATGCCGCGGTTTAATTACAAAGGTTACCAGTACGTAGAAGTTACTTTTAATAAGCCTTTAACTCTAACCCAGGAGAACCTGAGCGGTTATTTTATGCATAGCGATGTACCGCCAGTAGGACAGGTTAAATCTTCCAATCCAACCCTTGATAAAATTTGGGCTGCCACAAATAATTCTTATTTAGCTAACTTATTTGGTTACCCTACAGACTGCCCACAGCGGGAGAAAAACGGCTGGACAGGCGATGGGCACATAGCTATTGAAACCGGCTTATATAGTTTTGATGGGATAACCATTTATGAAAAATGGATGGCCGACCACCGGGATGAGCAACAACCTAATGGTGTTTTACCAGCCATTATTCCAACCAGCGGGTGGGGCTACGATTGGGCCAATGGCCCCGATTGGACCAGTACCATAGCTATTATTCCCTGGAATATTTACTTGTTCTATGGTGATGTCAAAATTCTGGAGGATAACTACCAGAATATGAAGCGTTATGTAGATCATATTACTGAGAGTAGCCCCGGTGGCTTGACCTCCTGGGGATTAGGGGATTGGGTGCCGGTTAAGTCCCAATCGCCGGTAGAACTTACTTCTTCTGGTTATTATTTTGTTGATGCTTCCATTTTGGCTAGTGCCGCTAAAGTTTTGGGCAAGCAGACCGATTATGAACAATATGCTGCTCTGGCCAACAAAATCCGGAATGCTATCAATGCTAAATACCTGAATAAAGAAACAGGTATCTATGGCAAAGGCATACAAACCGAGCTAAGTTTTCCACTTTACTGGAACATTGTGCCGGATGAACTTAAAAGTAAAGTCGCAGCTAATTTAGCCAGAAGAGTGGCTGCCGATAATTTCCATTTAGATGTTGGTTTATTAGGGGCCAAGACCTTATTGAATGCCTTAAGTGAAAACGGATATGCCGATATTGCCTATAAAGTGGCTGCCCAGGAAACCTACCCTTCCTGGGGCTGGTGGATTAAAAATGGGGCCACTACGCTTTATGAAAACTGGAACATTCAGGCCGAAAAAGATATATCACTTAACCATATTATGTTTGGGGAAATTGGGGCCTGGATTTACAAAGGACTGGGAGGCATTAAACCCGACCCGGCAGAACCTGGTTTTAAGCATGTAATCCTGAAGCCGCATTTCGTAGCTGGTCTCAATCAGTTCGAAGCTTCTCACCAAAGTCCCTATGGTACAATTGTGTCCTCCTGGAAAAAATCTGGGAATAAGCTTATTTATACCGTTAAGGTTCCGGCTAATTCCTCGGCTACTTTGTATTTGCCAGCAGAAACAGGTAAAAAAGTTTATGAAAATGGAAAACTAATGAACGGTACTTCGGCTAAAAATAAACAGGAGTCTGGGCGTGAACTGATGCAGACCATTGATTTGGTTGCCGGTAGCTACCAGTTTGAAATAAAATAGAAGGTTTTTTCAGCACCTTTATCCATAATTCTTTTTAGAAGTAACGCTAAGTAGCTAAACCGGGGCTTTAGGATTCTGTGTTGCGCAAAGTGCTTTAACCAGTAATAAGCCGCGGGAACGTGTTTATTGGTCAAGGGCAATAATTTAAAACCATGCCAAGCCAGGTTTGTTTGGAGGCAGGTTACAGCCGGTTAGGTAATCCCCGGTCCGGTATATAGTAATTTTACATTCACCAGCCGGTTTCTGCCAGCCCGGTATTATTTTTCAGTTATTGTTATTTTCCTCTTTTGTCCTTTTACATTTATGGAAGGGGGAACGAAGTTTGACAAAACATATTAACATAATTTCTGGCAGGGCGATTTTATTTTTTATATATTTAAAATGGTAATGACAGTAATCACCTGATTGGAGGTCAATGCAAGATCAAAATAAAAGTCGGGAACCTGTAAATATCCTAATTTGAAATTTTATAAACTTTGTTAACTCACCATATCTGCTCATGAGATCGCTCAAAATGCTATTTTTAGTATGGATAATCTTCATATTTTATTCTGTGACTTCAGTAGCTGCTCCAACGGTTCATGTCTGGGAGATGAAAGAGCTAACTTTTACGGCTAAAAACTCCTACAAAAACGCTTATACCGATGTTGATGTTTGGGTAGAATTAGCTGGTCCTGGATTTAATAAACGGGTTTATGGGTTTTGGGATGGCGGCCAGACGTTTCGGGTACGGGTAGTAGCCAATCAACCTGGCGAATGGAGTTGGAAGAGCGGATCGAGCACCAATGATACGGGCTTGACTGGTAAAACCGGTACCTTTACCGCCATTGAATGGACCGAAAAAGAGAAAAATGAAAATCCATTAAGACGGGGCTTTATAAAGGCATCCGATAACCAGCACGCTTTAAATCATGCCGACGGTACGCCATTTTTTGCTATTGGCGATACCTGGTACCCCATGGGAGCCAACCGGTTTAAATGGTATAACGATGAAAAAGAACGACCTATTGGTCCCAAAGCAGGTTTTAAGGATTATGTTCGCTACCGCAAAGCGCAGGGATATAATTGGATAAATGTAATTGCTGCCTTCCCGAACTGGAAAACAGATGACAAATCTCACCACATGGTGCTGAACGATGAGGCCAAAACTACGTTGCGATCGGCCTGGCTGGAATATGGGGCCGCCAGCGCCAAGAACATGGACAATGAAGGAGGCCGGCCTTTTTTCTTTCCCGGGAAAGTACCCGGATACGAGAATTATTACCCCGATATGGATCGCCTGAATCCGGAATATTTTAAATACCTGGATCGGAAAATTGCTTACTTGAATGCCAATGGGTTTGTTCCTTTTATTGAAGCTTCCCGGCGGGATGCCAGCATGCTCTGGCATAAATTTCATGCCTGGCCTGAGTCCTACTCGCGGTATTTACAATATTTCTTTGCCCGTTACCAGGCTTATAACACCATACTAAGCCCGGTTCACCTTGATATTATTGATAAAACCGTAAGCCCGGATGACTATGTGCTGGCCATTGAAGATGTAAAGAAAAAGTATGGTCCCTTGCCGTTTGGGAATTTAATGTCCTCTAATTCAAACCCGTCTACCTATGTAAACTGGGGCGAAGATTCCTGGGTTACCTTGCACCAGACCGGCAACATGCGGGAGCATAATAACTATTGGTACCTGACTGAAATTTACAATTCGAAAAATCCGAAGCCAGCTTTAAATGGCGAACCTTATTATGCCGGTTATAAAGATAACCGGGGAGCAGAAGGTGTAAACTATAAACTGGGAGCAGAAGGCGGAACCGAAAAAGATAATGCCATTGTACGTTCCAGTATGTATGGTTGCTTTTTATCCGGCGGGCTGGGTGGCCATGTGTACGGAGCCGAAGGCATTTGGGGCAGCGATATAGAACCTGCTGCGCCCACGAAAATGTGGGATGCTTTTAAATGGGGTTCCGGTGCCCAAATGCAACACCTGCGGACTTTTGCTTTATCTATCGGCAACCGTTACCAGGAGTTGGTACCTTTAGCCGATCTGGTATCGCCTAATAAAAATTACGATATTTTAAGCTATGTGGGTTGGGCGTATTGCGCCCGTACCCCAGATAAGAACATATTTCTTGCCTATTTTGAACCCGGATGTCCGAAAGCCGAAATTCGGGGTGCCAAGCTAAACAGTGTGTACCAGGCCCAATGGTTCGATCCGCGTAATGGTACCTGGACCAATGTGGGAGAGGGTAAATTAACTTCCAGTAAAATAGGGGTTATCCGGCTTCCTGAATTACCTCAGGGATTAGACTGGGGCTTAAAGCTGGTATATGTTGGGCCACAGGAAAATAAGTAATTATGGTTAAAGCTGTTTATTGTACTTTCTAATCTGTATCCAAACTTTATAATATTAGTGGTAATATTTTGATTTTCCATTTTAAGATTTATTCCTAGAAAGGGAACGATTAAAAGTTATGGTACTTAAAGTTAGTTTTAAGGTCTACACAGACAATTACTAAAGCTCACTTTAATATTCTTTAGTAATTCGATTGTCTGAGTAGGGCTTTTATTTGGGTTGCTTATATTAATTTATTTTAATAAGCTTTGAGATTTGCTTTTGAATACTATAAATAATTTAACCTTACCTTCTTTCATTAACAATTGTGCAGTTGGATATCTCATTAGAATGTCCTTTTCCCTTATGGATATACCATGTTCAGGGTTTGTTAAGGTACCATTATTAATTAATAAGAAAATAGTATCGGCTTGTCTATTCTTTAAATTTAGATTTTCATCAAATCTAACGAAGGAGTAGTTACTGGGAGGGTTAAAGCCGTAAAAAAAGGGATTTGCTAAAGTTAAAACCCAGTCTGTTATAACCAAATAGGTTCCGGTCTTGTGATTCAAATGTTTCTGAATAATACGCTCTTGTTCAAAATAATTTGATACAGTTGGCTTCCAGATAAAATACATCGGTCGGATGGAAAGAATAATTGTACAAAAGAGTATCCCAGCACTAATTGATAGTTTAAAAGTAGAAAAATAGTTAATTCCAAAAAATAAAGTGAGGGGGCCATACATTATTTTCATTGTATCAGGTGCCACGACAGTACAAGTAGCAAATACTCCAGCAAGAAACAGGTGGGTAATTGGGCGGTGCCAGGATTTAACTATAGCTAAGCCGGCTACAATACAAAATGTAGGTAAAAGCGGATGAAACATCCGTGGTAACAACGACATTGGCTTATAATGGTCAAA
The DNA here is from genome assembly GCF_000473365.1 of Adhaeribacter aquaticus DSM 16391. Classification (GTDB taxonomy): domain Bacteria; phylum Bacteroidota; class Bacteroidia; order Cytophagales; family Hymenobacteraceae; genus Adhaeribacter; species Adhaeribacter aquaticus. The sequence continues at coordinate 1,916,648 of NZ_KI421517.1, read as the reverse complement.
GCTAACGCTGCCAAACCAAATAGATAACAGCATAGTTATTAAAGCTAAAAACCAAAAGCTAACCGGATTTTGTAAATTACTGAGGCTTATCTTATATTCTGTAAATATTATTGTGGCAGCAAAAGTGAATGGAACAGCAAGACCTGAGGCAACGAAAAATAATAGGGGTTGATAAGTAAGGCGTGGAATAATAGAGTATTTAAAATTTGCTAAATATTCTAATTTAAGCCTCTCGCTATAAGCCTCAATATCATGAATGCGTAAGAAGGAATGGCCGGTGTAATACTTGTAGAATAATAAATAACAGATTAGTAAAAGTATACCACTTGTCCCTGCAGTAATCCAAAATACTAATTTGTTTCGGTTATAGCAGTCGTATAAAAAGACAGTTATATATAGGGGTATTAAATATAATATTGTTTCCTTGGTTAGAAAATTAAGTAGATTTAAAAGTGCGAAAAAAGCGCCTAATAAAATCGCTTTCCTTACAGGTAATTGCTGTCGTGTTTCATAAAGCAATAATAAAGAAACAGTAGTAAAGAAAAGTGCAATATTATCAGGATATAAATAATTAATAGTATTCAATACAAAGTAATAGAGCCCGGATAATACAAGCATCCAGGAGGTCGCTGATGGATAATTCTTATGAAAAGTTAACCATATAGCTAAATAAAATCCTAAGGTACATAAGAGCGGCCAAAGCGTTGTAGTATAAGCATTGACTCCAAATAGAATATAAAAAACTGCTGTTGGAAAAAAAACTAAAAACCTATGACAAAAAGGTGACCCGTCAAATGCAAAATTTTTTATTGTAAGCTTATGAGCATAAGAACTGTAGGTATAATCATCATAAAAGTATAATCCTTCATGCTCGGCAAAAAAATAGAATAAGCTAAAAAGACAAATAAATAAAAGCCAGATGTAAGAAGGTATGAATAATTTAAAGGCGGGAAACTTCATTGAACACGTGTTCGGTACAGAAACAAAAATAGATTAGAATCTTGAACATAAAAAGGTAAGTTCTAGATTAGAATAATCTTTAAATTAATTGTTTAAATATTTCTGGCTGTAAGATTATAGAAAAAGTATTATATAGGTGTTTATTAGCAATTACACACTTGTGAAAGCCACAACATAGAAGAATTAATGCTAAAACGACCAATATAAATAGTAGAAGGTTTTCATTAAATGCAGGTTTTATTTTTAACCCCTTTATAAGTTATTAATTTTATTATCTAAAGTGATTTTGTACATCAGGTATGGGATTATTTTTAATTAGAAATTGAAATTAAGCCATAACGGAAACCATCGATAATGCCACTTCTCCTAATTGCTGATCGCCGGTAATTTTGACTTTATCCATAACGTTTTCTGGTCGCCAGCTTTTCGAAAATAATTTCCAGGCGGTGTCGGGATTCAGATTAATCTCAGTGGTAACAGGGGTAGAAGTTCCTTCTGTCAAATTCCAGGCTTCAGTATCCTTTACTAAAAACCAAGTTCCGCCTATTTCGGTTTCCACGGTAAGTTTAATACAAGTCCTGGGTTTCGCAGATATATTACGGTAGGTGTGCGGCAAAGCCAGCATAAAGGTGCCGATAAAAGGGTAAAAGAACTCACGGGTCATGAGGCCAGGTTTGTTTACCGCATCCCGGATTTGTTGTTGATGCAGCCATTTTTCGGTGTATTCGCGGGCCACGTGCAGCCAGTTTTTACTTTCTTCTTCGCCGGCCCAGGCCACCGGAAATATAGCCGGTTCCATGGGGTCAAGGGAAGCATAATAGTCGCAAACTAATTTACCGGTGGCCTGGTGCAGCAAGACTAAAACAGCTGGACTGATCCGCTTACTGGCTTTTACCCAATCCGCATTGAGCCCGTTCAGCCAATTTACTAAATCCTGGTAGGAGTTGATAGCCGGTGGCGTTTCGCCAAAGTATTTGTCCCGCTGAATTGAAAGGGTTCGAATATTGCCATCGAGTAAATGTGCTACAACATCTTTTACTTTCCAAAGTTTGGCTACCGTTTGGGCTTCCCATTCTTCCGGTGTTAAGGATTGAAGAAGGTCAATTAACTTATCTTCCAGTTTGGGAAATAGTGAGGCTACCTCAGGTACCATATTACAAAATGATTATTCTCAAGGTAATATATGAAATCCCTAATTTACAAAATTTAAGAAATAATAAAGGCTATGATTTAATCATAGCCTTTACCTCTAAATCATTTATTTATTGTTTAGTCATTATCCTTTAAAGTAGAAAGGAAGCTGACTACATCCCGGATTTCCCGTTTGGTTAGCAGGTAATTCATTTGCGGCATACCCGAAGGTAAATTGGAACGCTTAGCGATCTGGTCTTTTTTGATAGTAGTTGACTGATCGCCGGATTTAACCGTTATTTCGGTAGCCGTTTCGTCCTGCAATACACCGTTGATGCTCTTACCATTTTTTAGCTGTAACGATACGGTGCCGTACCCTGGTGCCAAACGAGCGCTTGGGGCAATTAAAGCTTCCAGTAATTGTTCCCGGGTTAAGCGGTTAGCTACCCCGTTTAAGCGCGGACCAGCATCACCACCTAAATCATCATAGCTGTGGCAACGAATACACTGGGCAGTTTGGTGGCGGAAGAAAACCTTTCTGCCTGCTTCGGTATCCCCGCCAAATAAGCTGCCTTTGAAAGAAGCCGCCAAGGCATCCGGCGATAGTTTGGCTGTTATGCCCTTGTATCGGTTTATTAAAGCAGTAGAACGGGTGCTTTCAATAGCTTCTTCTAGTTCCAAGCTAATTTCAGTAGGCAGTTTACCCGCTGCTAATTTATTCAATAATTGGTCAAACACTTTTTGGGTATGCTGTACGGGTAGCTTTCCTAATGTTAATAATGCAGCTTGTTTCTCTTCGGCGGTTCGGGTGTCAATTACTTCGGAAAGCATGCTTACCATCAGGTTCGGCTGCATATTAGTTTTGCCTAATAAATCGATGGCCGCTACCCGCACGGTTTTTTCCGAATCCGAAAGAGCTTGTTCAATGGCCTTGCTGATTTGTTTGCTTTCCAAGGAAGCCAGGGTGCGTAAGGCTTCAATGCGCATGGCAGGCTGTTTATCGTTTTTCAACCGATCAAATAACTGTGGCGAAGCTTCGGCTAATTTAAGTCGGCTAATAGCTTTTACTGCGCTCATGCATACGGGTAATTCCTGGTGAGCTAATAACGTAGTATACGTATTACCCGCTTTGCTTTTTACCAGGTTCACGTCACGGTTAATTACCCCGCGGTAACGCCCATCTACCCGGTCCAGAACCGAAGGCTTGGCCCAGGTGCTCAGAGCATCCATAGCTTCAGCACGCATGGCTACCGGATTGCCTTCTTTCGCCGCATAGTTAATCAGGTTTTGCATGGCTTCCGAAGTGCCTACCCGTAAATTGGCATTAATGGCTCTCCGGATTAAAGGTTCATTTGTAAACTTGGTAGTGGCTAACAAGTTTCCTAAAGCTGGTAAAGCGTCCGGAATGGAAAGATCGTCATTAATGGCCCGGGCCGTTTCAGTTACAATAAATTCATCCTGATCGGCTAAAAAGTTGGCAATACCCGGGTTGCTCAGGCGGCGCAGGGCTACTACAGCTGCAATGCGTACTCCCCGGGAAGGGTGTTTGGCTAAGGCTAAAACGGGTTCTGCTTTGCCAATGCGCGCTAGGGCTAAACTACCAGCATGACGGATATAAGCATCTTCGTCGTTATTGGCTTCCAGTAATTGAATAATGGGTTGCACGGCAGGTTCATAAGCAATTCGGCCTAAAGCTTCGGCAGCAAAGAAACGGGCCCGGCTGTTGTTGTCTTTTAACAAGGGTATCAATGCTTTGCCGGCTTCAGTATATCGTACATCACCTAACCATTTAGCGGCCTGTGCCCGAATTTCGGGATCTTTATCTTTTAGCAGCGGCATTAACAATTGGCCATATTTTTTATCCTCGCGGGTCAACTGGGAAATACCCCAAATGGCGTGTACCCGGGCTAATTGGTTATCGGTTTGCTTAATTGCTTTTTTAAAGATATCGGCACCTTTGGTTCCGCGTTTTACCAATTCAAACTGGGCTTTTTGCCGCACGCGCATGTCCGGGTTTTTCAGGATGTCGCCTAACTCCTTTTCGGAACGTTTGCTGAAGTTTTCGGTTAAGAAAGCTTTAGTGCGTTTGCGATCTTCCCAGTTAGCACCTTCTTTGTCGTCCAGTTTCCAGATACGACCATAATCTTTCGTGTCCCAGCCGTTAATCCAATCGGCCACGTACATGGCTCCGTCCGGACCAAAATCAATTCCGGTAGCCAGTACACCAGCTAATATCTTCTTGCTTTCGGTTAATTCAAAAGAAGCACCTTTGGGCTTTAATTTGAAAGTGTGAATACCTGACCGGGCTGGGTTACCCACGAATTCGCCAATGAAAAAGGTATTTTTGTATTTAGGGCTTAAGGCCGTGCCCGGGTTATACAACATACCGGTTGGTCCACTCACAAAGTTGGCAATGGTTGGCGTAATATAAGCCGCTTGCCCTTCGAACCGCGGTTTATACATGTTTTCGTCCATCCATACTTTGTAGATATTGTTGTCCGGGTCGCGGTATTTACCGTATTGCCAGTTGCTTCTCCAGCCGGTATCAGAGCCATTGGTGATATACACCAGTCGCTCTTTTTCCCCGGGGTGGTCGCCGTCGTTGTCTTCACTAATCAGGTTGCCGTATTCATCAAACACAAATTTGTGGGTGTTCCGGTTTCCGTAAGCAAATACTTCAAAATCGGAGCCATCAGGGTTTGCCCGCACAATAACTCCACTGTTGGGGTATTCATATTTCTGGCCGTTTGGTCCTTTGCCGTTAAAGCCGATGTCACCGATTTGCCAGTAAATTTTACCATCCGGTCCCATTTCAATACCCGACATACCATGTCCGCCAAATCCAATATGAACGCCGTAACCATGGGAGAGAGAAGTTTTCTCATCGGGAATACCATCGCCATCTTTATCACGCATCCGCCATAGATCTGGAGCCACCCCTACATATAAATCTTTGCCATAGCTAAAAACGCCACCGCCTACATCTGTAACTTCGTCGTGAAAATCTTCCACTACTACCTGCGAAAGATCCGCAACGCCATCGCCGTCCGTATCTTCAATGCGCATCACCTGTTCTTTCTCCATGGTCATGTCGCGCCAGTCGTGCGAGCCATCGCCGTTCAGGTCTTTTAACCAAGTATTTTTGGCGCTGTTTTCCGGCGATAATACCCGGCGCAGAAATTCCCGTTTATCATCAATGGTTTGTAACCGGATAGACTCAATTTCCCAATCCTGGTGGCCCCGAATATCGAATTCAGAATTTTTCTGGCGGTTGGTGCGGTTATAATAAATGCGTCCGGCATCGTCAATATCAATGGAAATAGGGTCGGCTACCAGCGAGTCAACTCCCCATAAATTGAGTGATAAGCCTTCGGCTAATTCGGGCGTAACGGTAGCCTCAATGGTTTTGGCTAACCTGGCGGCTTCTGCCGGAACCATGCGCTTGATACGCTTGCTAATCGGGTCGTCGTCTTTGAACCCAGCAAATAGCAGCACCAGCGACGAAGCTGATACCCAAACTAATTTTTTGTTTTTAATAAGTTTAGAAAAAAAAGAATTCATTAATTAGTAGTAAGTGGTGGATAGTTAATCAATAATTTTTTACCAAGTAATTTAAGTACATTTTGTGATCCATTAAAAGGGTAAGAAATTACTTGCTTAAATATAGGCAAAAGCGTTTAAGTAAAGATATCTCAAAAAGAAAAAGGACAGTTGGTTCAACTATATTTAGACCTTAAATAAATTTGAGGATTTAAAAAACCTCCTGTAATTGATTTATTAAGTATTGGTAAGAAAGCGGTATTTCTTTAACCGGATCTGTTACTTTGGCTTCAATAATAATGGGGCCTTTATACTTAATTGTTTTCAGGGCTTTTAAATACGGACGGAAATCATCACCCATCACACCGGGCATGGATCGGATTTCTCTTTCTGCTATTTCTACATGAACTATTAGTTTGCCGGCATCCTGGATTTGTAGCGGCGACTCATTCTCTTTCAGCATGTGGTAAATATCTGCATTCACCCTAAAGTTGGGATGGTTTACTTTAGTAACAACCTCCGTTACTTCGGCTAGGGTGTTCAGGAAATTGGTTTCGCCTTTGTTTAAGTTCTCGATAGCAATGGTGATTTTATGTTTTTTAGCTACCTCAGCCATTTTACGACACAAGTTCACAAAATCAGCTTTGGCTTTCTCGTTGTCGTAGCCTTTCGGAATTCTTCTGGAGCCACTGCTACCCAAAACAATAACCGGAATGTCGGCCTGATGTGCCCGGGAAAAGACCGAATCTACATAAGGTAAAATGCGTTGTTCGTTTACATCAGGTCCGGTAATTTTCATGCTGCCCGGAAACAAAATGTTGCACACATACACTTTACATTTGGTTTGTTTTAGCTGTTTTAGATTTTCCTGAAATTGGGCTTCGGACAGGTTAGGGGAAAGCATTTTGCTGACGGATTCCCCAATTAACCGAAAACCGGAAGCATAAAGTAAACTATCCTGATCAATAGAACTTACCATCCCTAATTTAGGCAAGCGCTGTGCATAAACGTTTAAGCTAATCAGCCAAATAAAAAGGAGTAGAAGCCAGGATAAGCGTTTTTTCATATTGCTAACTAGTGGTGAGAAAAGGCAATATAGAAATTTAATTTAACTCAGCCGCGGTAAAAGCCTTTTGCCGATCCTTTAGTTTTTGCCTTACTTTCGTAACTTCTTCGGTGCTTATCGGGTCAGCATTGTTGCGCCACGATTTACGGATGAAACTAAGTAATTGGGCAATATCTTCGTTGGGTAAATCTTTATTGTAGCCGATGCCGGGCATATCGCCGTTGATTTCGGGAGCCTGGTACAAATGGCCGTTAACTTTTACGGGGCCCGTTAAGCCAAAAAGAACAATTGAAATCAGTTTGTTTTTATCGCCGGTTACCCATTCTGATTGGTTTAGAGGCGGCGCCAATGACTTTACGCCGTTGCCATCGGCCCCGTGGCAGGTTTGGCAGGTGGAGGTGAACATGGCAGCGCCTTTGGGGTATAGCTTGGCTAATGCTTGCGGGTCGCGGCTGGCTTTAACGTTTTGAATATTGGTAAGTACCCGTTGCAGTTGTTGGTTAATGGTTAATTCCTTATTGGGTGACCAGGCCATAAGTTCTTTCTGAAGGGTTTCTTCCTGATCCTGGTAATTACTGATAATGGCATCGGCTACATACCGGTTATTGGGGTATCTTTTTGCTAAGCTTTGCAGTAATTTATTTGCAGCAGGTTTATCAAAATTTTTTATATAATAAGCATTATAGGCAAGGTAAGGAGCCGCCAGCGAATCGTTTTGGGTTAGCATCTGTTGCAGCACCGGGATTAATTGCTTGTGAGTACTTTTGTTTAAAACAGCTGGCAATACACTTAACCCCTGCATCCGGATAGGCCATTCAGAGTGTTTTAATGTAGCTAGCACGTCGTCGGCTTTTAATGCTCCTAAGCCTTCTAAGGTCCAGAGGGCATGAATGGCTAATATAGAATTATTAGCCTCCTGTACTGCTTGCCGTAAAGCCGGTACTACCTGGGTGTATTTTCCGTCTATCAGCATTTGCTGGACTTTGTCGCGGACCCAGCCGTTTTCATGACCTAATAATTTAACCAACTCTGTTGGGTTATCCGGCAGTTTTACCAGTTTAGCTTCTTTGTTTTTGGGAACAATTTTATAAATGCGGCCTCTTCCTAAAGGTTGTGTTAAGTCACGTTTACCTATTTCGTTTTTAAGGTATGGGGTTAAATAGGTTTTGTGCTGAATAATACCACGGTACATATCTACCACATAAAGGGCACCATCCGGGGCATCGTATAAACTTACAGGCCGGAAACGCTCATCGGTGCTGGCCAGAAATTCTTTGTTTTTATAGGCTTGTTGCCCTTTTATTACGTAGCCGTTCTCCTGCACTATATTTCGTTTAATCAGGTTGGCGGAAGGTTCGGCAACAAATACGTTAGCGGCATAAGCCGGACCAAATAAACCGCCCCGGTAAACCAGCGGGCTGCAGGCAGCCGTGAAATTGACTAACCGTTGGGTGCTGTCCAGCACCCCTTCCATGTAGCCCCGGTTAACTCCCGGGGTAGGGCGGATGGGGTAAACCCGGTTATTAACTACGGTTTTCTCATTGTAACCCGCTACGTTTCGTTGGTTCTTATTGGTAGCCCCAAAGCCTGGTGCAAAATAGTCGCCCAGTAAGTTTTCGGAATTGGTATTGTAGTAAAGCCGGCCGTAATTGTCCTGGGAAATGCCCCACTGGCCCCGAAAATGGGTACGTTCAATCAACAATTTGTCCCCTTTTTTCCGGTACCGGGTGCTGGACTTAGCATTGTAGATCCAGTTGTCTAAAGATCTTAACAAACCATTCGGCTGGTGTTCTACGTTACCACCTTCGGCATACTTGTCATCTACTAATACTTTTTTACCCGGTTTATCGCCGTTAATTTCATAGAACCACAAACGGGGCGGTTCGGCTACTAAAATTCCATTTTCAATCAAAGAAATAGCCCGCGGTAATACCAATGAATCCAGAAATACTTTGCGGGTATCGGCTATGCCGTCGTTATTTTTATCTTCCAGAATAACAATTTTGCCATTGGGAATTTCTTCACCTGTTCCCAGGGTGTCGGGCATATAGCCTTCCATTTCTACCACCCACATGCGACCAGTTGCATCAAAGGTCATGGCTACCGGAGCAATTACTAAGGGTTCGGCGGCCACTAGTTTTACTTCAAATCCTTCCTCTACCTGCATTTTTTGGATGGCTTCGGTTGGCGAAATTACTGGGGAAGAAGCTGCATCTGTTTTACCGGTAGCAGCTTGCGTGCTTTGGTTTTCTGTGGCCGGTAAGTTTTTAGGTTTATTGGTTTGGCAATAAAAAAGAAAGCCTGTTAAGACCAGAAAAAAAGAGTAATACAGAAGTTTTCTCATGAACATACTAAACTTACCGGCTCTAGCTGCGTGCCAAATGCGTTAAATAATTAGATATAAATTAATTGTCGCTAAAAAGCGGAATAGAAAATGAAAAGCAACTACCCTGGCCTTCTTTGCTGGTAGCCCAAATCTGGCCATTATTTATTTGAATAAATTCTTTGCAGAGAATCAGGCCTAGGCCGGTTCCTGTTTCCGATTCAGTACCAGGCATTGTTATCCGTTTATCAAGTTTAAACAAATCATTCAGCATCTTATGGTTCATGCCTTTGCCACTATCCTTTATACTAACGTTAATTTTAGGGTTTTCTGCTGTTGTCGTTAATTCTGTTTGTATTTCTATTTTTCCGGACGGGAAGGTAAACTTAATGGCATTGGAAAGTAAATTACGCAAAACAGTATTCAGCATATCTTTATCAGCTTGCACATAAATACTGGTCGGTACCTGGTTCTGAATCGATAATTTTTTTTCAGCGGCCAGGAAATGCAACATGTCAATGTTTGTCTGCACCAGGTTATGCAAATCTAGTTTTGTTGGGACAAAAGAAACGCCTTCTGTTTGGTTCTGGGCCCAAAGCAGTAGGTTATCTAATAATTTAAAGATATTGCTAAGCCTGTTGTGTATTTCTTTTAAAATGGGTTTTCTTTCTTCTTCCGAGGTAAATAATTGCTCATTTAAAAATAATTCCGACACACCTAAGGTAGAAGATAAAGGGCCGCGTAAATCATGGGCAATAATAGAGAAGAACTTGTCTTTAGTAGCGTTCAATTTCTCTAACTCGGCCGATGTTTTTTTTAGCTCTTCATAGTTTTTCTCCAGTTCTTTTGTTTGATGTAAAATCAAACGGCTTTGCCGGAATCTTATCAGGTTGTTTCGCCAGATTAATAACGAAATGCCCAGAAAAGTAGCCGTTCCACCAAACCCATTTACTTTGTTGGTAAGTAAAAAATCCGGGTTAGTTTGAAAGTAAGAGATACCAAAAAAGAATGCCAGAAAAGTGAACAGAAAGTAGAATATAGAAATCCGTGGCTTAATCATTAGGGCCAATGAACAGGCAGCACAGTTTAAAAAGTAAGCTACAATGGAAGGAGTAACTAACTGATCGAAAGAAACGGCGGCTACTCCCCAGAGAGGTAATACCAAACAAACAGTATTAAATAAATATTTCTTTAAATTATCTTTCTGCTTTTTCCGGTATTTTATATAAAGCGCCAGAAATGCCAGCGTGGTATGGATGACAAGTAAAGTAGTGTGTAGCCCAATAATACTTTTTCTCCATTGTATTTCAATAGGACCGCTCTCAGTTAAACTACTGTAGAAACTAAAAATTATAAAGAGGTGAATAGGAAGGGCACCAAAAATAATGTACTGAACAGCTTTGTAATTATATTGAGCAACTTCCTCCTGTATTATTTGGCGGTCCAGGTCTGAAGTATACAGTTTACTCTTGACCAATTGAGTTAAATTCATTAAAAGGCATTTATAAAGCTTAAATATACTTTATAGGAAATATAAGTTCTAGCTTTATTTAAGCTTTTTCCCAAGTTTCTTTTACAAAAGCTACCGCCTCTTTTACGCCCCCAGGTCCGTTGTTTCCCCATTCTTCTAAACATAGCCAGCCATCGTAATTTTTAGACTTTAAGTACCGGAAAATTTCGGTAAAAGGAACAATGCCTGATCCAATGGGTTTAGGGTCCATTTTACCCATGCTTCCGGTTTCAGCAACATGAATGGTTTTGACCTGATCGATTACCTGGTCTAAAATCTCTAAGGTAGAATTGTGTCCGGATACCAGAATATTAGCTGTGTCGAAGTTTATGCCAATAGAGGTTTCTTTTAGTTGCCTGGCTATTTCCAGGAAAATATGCGGAGGGTTGGCAAAATCCATGTAATGCCAGGCACCTGGTTTTGCGTGATCTTCAAAAAGGAGGGTAATATCATATTTATCAGCAATAGTTGCGGCTTTTTTTAAATAGCTTACTGCCCAATTAATACCATCCGTTTCACCTGTTTCGGGATGGGCTTGTCCGGCGGTAATCCGAAGAAATTTAGCATCCAGGGCAGAGGCTAGTGCAATGTCCCGGACCAGGTAATCAAATTCCCGTTCCCGTTGTAAAAAATCCGGATGGGTAAAGTCAGGATAAGTGGTCAGCATAATTAACTTTAAACCCACTTCCGCTATATCTTTTTTTACCTGGTTAATATACGTTGGCGTGTGATTTTTTAATAAAATAATGCCCAGGTCAAAACCGTCTAAGCCTAAATCCCGGCAAAGAGTAGCATATTCCTTTATCGTTACCTCTCCATTGCTTATAGCGGGGAATAGCGAAACAGATAAGCAGCTAATTTTCATATATTCTATTTAATATTCTTGTTTGTAGATATTTATTAAAGTAAGAATTAAAATGGTTGATAAATTTCAAATAAAATATACAATTTATTGAAAATGTACAACTATAAGGGCGTGTGTTTTTCTTTTTAATTAGCATCTATAGTAGGTGAAATATTGCAAAAATTATTTCATATTCATAATATTAGCTTTATCTTACAGGTTAAAGGCATTATTGTAAATGAGCATTTAAGAATGAGGAAAGCGTGGTAAAGTACAATTACCTGTATTCTTGGGTTAGTTATGCATACTGTGCCTGGAAGGTATGTAGAGAAAGACGATGGATTGATAATAACTATGAAATTACAAGTTTAACCAATGGACGAAAAAGACAAATTAAGAAGTAAACAATGGTTTGGGCGTACTGGCAAAGATGGTTTTCTTTACCGGTCGTGGATGAAGAAACAAGGAATTCCAGCAAGAGATTTAACCGATAAACCTGTAATAGGTATTTGTAATACCTGGTCAGAATTAACCCCTTGTAATTCCCATTTCCGGGAGTTGGCAGAATTTGTAAAACGTGGCATTATTGAGGCCGGAGGTTTACCGGTAGAGTTCCCGGTAATGTCTTTAGGCGAAACGCTTATTAAACCTACGGCTATGCTTTACCGCAACCTGGCCAGTATGGATGTGGAAGAGTCCATCCGGGCTAATCCGCTTGATGGGGTGGTATTGTTATGTGGTTGTGATAAAACAACTCCTTCTCTGGTAATGGGTGCCTGTAGTGTAGATATACCTACCATTGTGGTTTCCGGCGGACCTATGCTAACAGGTAGGTACCGGGGCCGCAGCATTAGTACCAGCGATATCTGGCGGTTTAGTGATGAATACCGGACCGGAACTATGGATGATATGGAAATGACTATTGCCGAAGCCGGTATGTGTCGGAGCGATGGCCATTGTGCGGTAATGGGTACAGCTTCTACTATGGCTTGTATGGTAGAATCATTAGGTATTTCCCTGCCACAGAATGCTGCCATTCCGGCCCCGGATGCTGCCCGTAAAATCATAGCACAAATGTCGGGAATTGAGATTGTGAAAATGGTGAAGGAGGACCGTAAACTTTCTCAGGTACTTACCCGCGAAGCTTTTGAAAATGCTATCCGGGTAAATGCAGCAGTGGGCGGTTCCACCAATTTTGTAATTCATTTGTTAGCTATTGCCGGACGTATTGGCGTGGAGCTGGATATTTCAGATTTCGATAAGTATTCAGAGGGTATTCCATTGCTAACCAACCTGCAACCTTCTGGTAAATATTTCATGGAAGACCTTTATTACGCGGGTGGTTTGCCAGCTGTAATCCGGGAATTGTTGCCCCACCTGCACCAGGATTGTGTTTCAGTAAATGGCAAAACCATGCGCGAGAACTATGAGGATGCTCTTTGTTATAACCGGGAAATAGTTTCGCCGCTGGATACTCCATTTAATGAGTTGTCCGGTATTGTAGTATTAAAAGGTAATATCTGTGAGAACGGTGCGATCTTAAAACCATCGGCCGCCACGCCAGGTTTGTTGCAGCATACCGGAAGAGCAGTGGTGTTTGAAGATATTGATGATTACAAACATAAAATAGATGATCCGGACCTGGAGGTAGATGAAACCAGCATTCTGGTATTAAAGAATGTTGGCTTAAAAGGTTATCCCGGAATGCCGGAAGTAGGCAATATGGGTATCCCGGCTAAATTATTGGCCAAAGGAGTTACAGATATGATTCGTATTTCGGACGGCCGTATGAGTGGTACCGGTTTTGGCACCGTTGTGCTGCACGTTTCTCCGGAAGCCGCAGTGGGTGGTACATTAGGCGTTATTGAAAACGGTGATACCATTACCCTTGATGTTCCTAACCGGGTACTGCATTTGCACTTGTCGGATGAGGAAATAGCAGCCCGTAAAGAACAACGGAAAACCCTGCCGCCTAATTTTACCGAAGTGCCAAGAGGCTATGTACATATGTTTCAGAAACACGTACAGCAGCCGCATTTGGGAGCCGATCTAGACTTTTTAGTAGGTGGCTCTGGAAGTGAAGTAACCCGCGATTCGCATTAATTAATACAGTGGTCTGAATAGGTTTTTTTTAAAAGCTTATTCAGACCTTTTTTATTCTTAGGCAGCTTGTTTGTAACAGCACCCTCTGCCTCTATTTAGATTCCCGCTTACCCTTTAAAAATAAACAAGATTTTGAGTACCTGATATAATAGTAAATTATTAGCTTAATCGTGTAAACAATGCTAAAACGCGTTTATCAAATTGGTCTGATTGGAGGAAGTTTATTAAGTCTTTTGGCCTTTGTGAACTTTGAAGACCCTTCCCCCGAAAAATCGCCGGCCGAAGAATTAGCCACCTTTCAGTTAGAACCCGGTTTAAAAATCCAGTTGGTGGCTTCGGAGCCTATGGTGCAGGACCCGGTAGTTATGAATTTTGATGCTGATGGAAGACTTTGGGTGGTGGAGATGCGAGGGTTCATGCCGGATATTGAAGGAAAAGGCGAAAAAGAACCGGTAGGTCGGATTTCGGTGCTGGAAGATAAAAACGGCGATGGCACAATGGACGCGAGTACTGTTTACCTGGGTGGGCTGGTAATGCCCCGGGCATTGGCACTAATTCCGGGTGGAGCTCTGGTAGTAGAAAACCAGGCTTTGTGGTTAACGCAAGATTCTAATAACGATTTAAAAGCCGATTCTAAAATACTGATTGACAAAGATTACGCTGGTAGTGCTTTGCCCGAACATTCTGGAAACGGTTTGTGGCGGGGCATGGACAACTGGTATTACAATGCCAAATCGAAGCTGCGGTACCGGCTGAATGATAGCAAATGGGAACGGGACAGCACCGAATTTCGGGGTCAATGGGGCATTAGCCACGATGATGAAGGGCGCTTATTTTATAATTACAACTGGTCGCAGTTGCACGCCGATTTAGTGCCGGCCAACTACCTTTCCCGCAATAAAAATCATACTCCCACCACTGGTATTGATCATGGCTTAACCATTGATAGAAGAATTTACCCTATCCGTTCAAACCCGGCTGTAAATCGAGGCTACATACCCGGTACTTTGGATAAGGATGGAAAATTATTAGAATTCACTGCGGCTTGTTCTCCGTTTGTTTACCGGGGCACTGCCTTGCCAAAAGAATTTTACGGCAATGCTTTTGTATGCGAGCCTTCCGGTAATTTGGTGAAACGGAACGTGGTAGAGGATAAGGGCTTAATCTTAACAGCTCATGATCCGCACCCGGGCAAAGAGTTCCTGGCTTCTACCGACGAGCGATTCCGGCCGGTTTCTTTCGCCACTGGTCCGGACGGAACCTTGTATTTAGCCGATATGTACCGCGGATTAATTCAGCACGGCGCTTATGTAACCCCTTATTTAAAAGAACAAACCCTTAAACGAAACTTAGTATTACCAGTAAACCGGGGCCGGATCTGGCGCATTGTACCGCAAAACTGGAAACCAACTAAACCTAAAAAGTTAAGTAATGCTTCTGCAAAGGAATTAGTAGGCTATTTATCTAGCCCCGATGGTTGGTACCGGGATATGGCACAACGGTTATTAGTAGAGCGCAACGACAAAACCGTAAGTAAAGACCTGGCGGGGGTAGCTTTAAAAGGTAAAAACCAATACGGCCGTTTTCAGGCACTTTGGACTATGGATGGATTAAAAGTCAGTGACGCTAATTTGCTGCTAGGCTTAGTGTCAGATCCGAATCCATTAGTAAAAACTACTGCTTTACGCATTTTGGAGCCCATTGCTAAGAAGGATGCCCAGGTTAGAAGTAAATTAGAACAAAAGCTGCTGAAAGAATGGGCCAATGCCCCGATTGAGCAAGCTATGCAAATTGCTTTTACCGCCAATATTCTAAATCCTAATATATCGCACCAGTTATTAGCTGGTATAGCCGAGAAATATGCCGATAAGCCTTTAATGCGGGATGCGGTAATGAGTAGCTTACAAGGCCGGGAGTTTGCTTTCTTACAAACGTTATGGAAGTCTCCGAACTGGCAAGTTCAACAACCGGCTAAAGAAATATTCCTGGAAATGCTTACTACCTCTATTGTCCGGAAAAGAGATGCCAATGAGTTAAGTTCTTTATTGGCCATGCTGGACTCGAACAAAGGGGCATTAGGCTGGCGCGAAAAGACCGTATTAACCGGAATAGCAATACAGGGAAATAACGCTAAAATGAAACCCATTAAGTTGGCCGCGGCTCCTGCTATTTTAACTCAGGCTGATGGCAAAATGGATACTAACCGGTTAAGTACCTTAAATGCAATGTTTGAATGGCCAGGTCATGCCGCGGTAGCTACCAGTACGGTTAAGAAAAGTGTTTTGAGCGACGAAGACCAGAAATTATTTGCTTCCGGCCGGCAATTATACCTTACTACCTGTTCTGGTTGCCACGGCACGGATGGGGGAGGATTAAATCGGTTTGCGCCGCCATTAGCCGGTTCTGATTGGGTTAACGGGGATGAAAAGCGCCTCGCTTTAATTGTATTACATGGTTTGGAAGGCCCGATTGAAGTAAGTGGTAAATTGTATAATGCACCCGAAATATTACCGGTAATGCCAGCGCATTCTACCATGGATGATGGTTCACTTACGGCCATATTAACCTATATCCGCAACGAGTGGGGTAACAATGCCGGAGCCATGAACCGGCGAACTGTTGGTTCTACGAGGGTAAGTAACCAAGGACGTGTTATGCCCTGGAAGGCCCAAGAATTAAATGAATATATCCTAAAAGCTCAAGCCAATACAGCTAAATAGCCTTAAACTACCACAACTTTTACATTTCTGAATTCACCACCACCATAATTAAATAACCTAATGGACAGACGAGATTTTATTCAAAGAGCTTCATTGGGGGCGCTGGCGCTCTCTTTTCCTTCTATATCTGCAATATCCGGCTTTTCAAAAGAATCAGCAATGGGTATTGTTGTGCATTCTTACGGCTTCCGCTGGAATTCTAAAGTAGATAGCAAGACCTACCAGGGTTTTGCCAATGCCCTGGATATGCTGGACCATTGCAATAAAATTGGAGCAGGCGGCATACAGGTTGTTGTAAATAAATGGACGCCTGATTTCGCCAAAAAGGTAAGGACGCGAAAAGATAAACTAGGTATGTATGTGGAGGGATCTGTGGGTGCGCCTAAAAATGAAAGTGATTTGGCCCGTTTTGAACAGGATGTTAAAAGTGCTAAGGAAGCAGGTATGCAGGTTTTGCGTTCGGTAGTATCAAGCGGCCGACGTTATGAAACCTACCATTCTGTACAGGCTTTTCAGGATTTAAAGAAAAATGCCCTGGCTTCTATGCAATTAGCGGAACCAATCCTGAGTAAATATAAGATGAAATTTGGTCTGGAAAACCATAAAGACTGGCGGGCAGATGAACAAGCCGCTATGCTAAAGCAAATCGGCAGCGAATGGATTGGTGCTACCATTGATTTTGGCAACAGTATCTCTTTATTGGAAGACCCTTTTGAGGTGGTGCAAACCTTAGCTCCTTATGCTTTTAGTACCCACATTAAAGACATGGCAGTGGAAGAATACGAGGATGGTTTCCTGCTATCAGAAGTACCACTTGGTAAAGGTATTCTGGATTTAGGTAAAATGGTAGAAGTATGTAAAAAGCACAATCCAGCCATAACCTTTAACCTGGAAATGATTACCCGCGATCCCTTAAAAATTCCTTGTTTAAAAGAAGAATATTGGGAAACTTTTGACGAAATGAAAGCAAAAGATCTGGCTCGCACCCTGCGCATGGTGCGGCAACATAAAACTACTTTGCCCCGGGTAGCTCAATTAAGTCCGGAAGGTAAACTGGAAGCCGAAGAAAATAATATATTAGCCAGCCTGAACTACAGTAAAAGCAATTTAAGACTTACATAAAACAAATTCGATTAGCCCTAACCCATTATGAGTAAAGAAGTACTACCCGGAATTAAACAATTCGATTTAACAGGAAAAGCAGCCATTATTACGGGCGGCTCCAAAGGTCTAGGTTTAGCAATGGCCGCTGGTTTAGCCTCGGCGGGCGCCAATATAATGTTGGTAAACCGAAATGCCGAAGAAGGCGCGGATGCTGCAGCCGAAATTAGCCAGAGCTATGGTGTTAAAGCTGTTTCTTTTGCGGCAGATATTGCTAATCCGGAGCAAGCTGAAGCCATGGCCCAGGCAGCTATGGAAGCTTTCGGTAAAATTGATATTTTAATTAACAGTGCCGGTATCAACATCCGGGGATCTATTGAAGAAGTTTCTTTAGAAGACTTCAATAAAGTAATGGAGGTAAATGTTACCGGTACCTGGCTTTGCTGCAAAGCAGTAACGCCTTACATGAAACAAAATGGCCGGGGTAGTATCATTAACCTGGCCAGTACCTTGGGGTTGGTAGGGTTGGCTAACCGCACACCTTATACCTCTAGTAAAGGCGCTGTTGTACAAATGACCCGGGCTTTGGGTTTAGAGTTAGCACCTTTTAATATTACCGTAAATGCTATTTGCCCAGGGCCATTTTTAACTGAAATGAACATGCCCATTGCAGATACCGAAGAAGGTAAAAAGTTTATTGTAGGTGCTACCGCTTTGGGTCGCTGGGGTGAAATACGGGAAATACAAGGAGCTGCTATTTTTCTGGCGAGCGAGGCAGCTTCTTATATGGTTGGCTCCATGCTAACCGTAGACGGCGGCTGGACGGCGAGGTAAACTGATTTTCTAAAGAGTATCTGCTTAAGCTATACTCGTACTGTTTTTGCTTTTATTTTCTAGCATCATTACCCAAACCAAATTTTTAACATGGAACAAATTAGTGTTAAAAACAAGAAAACCCGGGCACGTTTCGGGGTACTAGCTCTCTTGTTTATAAATGTAATGATCAATTACCTGGACCGAACCAATCTTTCGGTGGCTGCAGCCAGTTTAAGTAAGGATTTAGATTTGTCTCCGGTGCAAATGGGATTAATATTTTCAGCGTTTGGTTGGTCATATGCCTTTTTGCAAGTACCAGGTGGACTACTTGCGGATAAAATTGCTCCCCGGGTATTGTATGCCTTTTGTTTAATAACCTGGTCTTTGTCTACTGTTTTTCAGGGCGCAGCCCGGGGATTTGCCAGTCTTTTTGCCTTGCGGATGGCTACGGGAGTTTTCGAAGCACCTTCTTACCCAATAAATAACCGGGTGGTGACGAGTTGGTTCCCTAACCACGAAAGAGCATCGGCCATTGCCATGTATGTGTCTGGTCAGTTTATTGGGTTAGCTTTTTTTACACCAATTCTGGTAATGATTCAGGTAAGTTTTGGCTGGAAAGGGTTGTTCTTGATTACAGGATTAGTTGGTTTAGTGTGGGGGGTAGTGTGGTATTTTTTATATCGGGATCCGTTAGACCATAAAAATGTAAACCAGGATGAGCTTAAATATATTGAAGAAGGTGGCGGCTTAATAAGTGGGGAAAAAACAAGCGCTGATAAAAAAGCTTCCTGGAGCTGGATTAATCTAAAACAAGTTTTAACCAAACGTAATCTTTGGGGAATTTACATAGGTCAGTTTGCCGTAAATGCTACCCTGTATTTTTTCCTGACCTGGTTTCCTACTTATTTAGTACAATACCGGCACATGGATTTTATAAAAACAGGATATCTGGCTTCTATTCCTTTTCTGGCGGCTTGTGCAGGTTTATTGCTATCCGGTTTTATTTCGGATAATTTAGTTAAAAAAGGAAAATCAGTAGGAATGGCCCGTAAAACACCTATTATTTTGGGCTTGCTTATATCAGTAAGTATTGTGGGAGCTAATTATAGTAATACCCCTGCGGCCATTATATTCTTCATGGCTTTAGCTTTTTTTGGAGCGGGTATGGCTTTAATTTCCTGGGTGTTTGTTTCTATTTTATCGCCCAAACATTTAATTGGTTTAACGGGAGGCGTATTTAACTTTGCCGGTAGTTTGGCGGGTATTGTGGTGCCAATAGTTATTGGTTATCTCGCCAAAGACGGCGACTTTGAGCCTGCTCTTTTATTTATTGGAGCCATCGGATTTATTGGTGCGCTTTCTTATGCTTTCCTGGTTGGTAAAATAGACCAGGTGCCGGTAAGTAATGAAGAAAAATTGGCCGAAATAACTCCCACTAAATTGGTTCCAGAAATGGAATAAAATAGGAGCGGGATTGAATAGGTCTCTTATTTCATTTTTCAATTTTCTGGCAAATAAGATAAAGCGGGTAGTTCTGGATTCCATAAAATCCAGAACTACCCGCTTTATCTTTTCTATTCCTCTTGGTTATTTTGCATAAAGAATAGGGGTAGGCTTTGCTATCTTTTGCGGGTAATCCATCATTTACGAATCTGTGTTTATATTCAGTAAGCAGGGGGGTAGGTATCGCGGAGTGAACTTCTTGCCGTTAGTTTCTCCCAATATCTCGGCAGTACCACAATCAAGAATGGCTACCTTAGGTTCGGCGCTAACTAACTCTCTGCTGCATTAGATGATGTTTGGAGGGTATCTATTAGGTATTCGGTATATTTTTATTTAAACTAGGACATAAATACATTTACCAAAAAGGGAGAAGGTAGCTGCTCCCTTTTTATATGAAAAGATTTTGAAGATGGGAAAAATAAGCAAAGAAAGTAAGACCAAATTACACGATGAAACGCTGAACATAGGTAGTGGCCAAACTATTTACAAGCCAGATGTAAACGAAAATAAAGCTACTTCCATTACTGATTTGCGGGCAAACGGACAATCGGTAGCACCGCCGGCATCCGAAGAAGAAATTAAAATTAGAAAGGCTTTTGTAGATAAAGACTGGAATGAAATAAAAATTGCGGACTCTTGGCAGATATTTAAAGTAATGTCGGAGTTTGTGGAAGGGTTTGAAAAGTTAGCTAAAGTTGGCCCTTGTGTTTCTATTTTTGGTTCGGCTCGTACCAAACCCGATAGTCCTTATTATAAAACAGCTGAGGAAATTGCGGCTAAATTAGTACGGCATGGCTACGGCGTAATTACTGGTGGTGGGCCGGGTATCATGGAAGCCGGTAATAAAGGCGCGCACTCCGAAGGAGGAAGGTCAGTTGGGTTAAATATCCGCCTGCCTTTTGAGAAGTTTCACAACATTTATGTAGATCCGGATAAACTTATAAGTTTTGATTACTTCTTTATCCGGAAGGTAATGCTGGTAAAATATGCCCAGGGGTTTGTGGTGATGCCCGGAGGCTTTGGTACGCTAGATGAATTATTTGAAGCACTTACTCTTATTCAAACGAAGAAGATTGGCGCTTTTCCGATAGTTGTAGTAGGACGTTCCTATTGGGAAGGTTTATTTAAATGGATAGAAGAGGTCATGCTTAATGTAGAGCATAACATTAATGCCATCGATATGAAGTTAATTCATATTGTAGATGATGCTACCGAAGCTGTAAAAATTATTGATGATTTTTACAGTAAATATTTGTTGTCGCCTAACTTTTAATTACACAGTTCAAAAACAAAAAGGCAGACTTTTAAGAAAGTCTGCCTTTTTGTTTTGTAGTTCTATAAAAGGAATGCTTGGCCCTGAGCCTGGACAATTAATTTTATTTCAATTTATTCAGGATAACCTTAAGCATAGGCAATAGTTACTGCATAATTACATAAAAGGCTTAATAAGCCATTTTTTCTGTATTGGAACTCCATTTTTGAAAAGCCACAATTGCTTCTTCAGGAAGAAGTTGTTCCATGTTAATAGTTCGTTCTGTTAAAGGCTTGTCTATTTCATCATAAATAAATTGGTCGTCGAAACCAACTACGGCCGCATCCTTTTTGGTATTACCATAATAAACCTTTTTAAACCGGGCCCAATAAATAGCACCTAAGCACATGGGGCAGGGTTCACAGCTGGTGAAGAGCTCGCAATCATCTAACTGAAAAGTTTGCAGCGAAGCACAGGCCTTTCGGATAGCATCCACTTCGGCGTGCGCAGTCGGATCATTAGAGGAAGTAACGTTATTAAAGCCCCGGGCAATGATTTCACCGTTTCGTACGACCACGGCTCCAAATGGGCCGCCAAATCCCGCCTGCATTTTTTCAATGGAAAGCTTTATTGCTTCCCGCATATAATATTCCTTTTCTTCCATTTTATTTATTCCTCCTTTCAGGAACCTGTTTTTACTTATAAAGTTGCTGTTTCTTATCCTGAAGTCTTTTTATAAAGGCTTAATTTATCTGGTTAATGCCAGCCCTTTTTAAGAATAACTTAAAAACTATATTACTTTGGCTTGTTTACTTGATTTTACGACACCCTTCCAAAATGCGATAGAAAGAACGGCTTCGGATTTCTTCTAAGGTTAAACCGGTAGCTAAAGCTTCTTTTTCTGTAATGGCGCCGCAGTTCATAGCTTTTAAGAAAAAGTTTAATAAACCTTGTCCGGTAGCGGCATCGTCAAAAATTTTGTTATAAACCGCATAAGATAACCAGTTACTTCTTTCCTGCGCTCTTCCTCCGGCATGCCAGCCAGCTTTTCTGTAAGCGCCAGTATATCTTTTTCCAGGTGGGGGAGGTACTGGTATCCTTCTAGCTGTAGTACCTGAGCAAGCTCTACAAAATTGGGGGCGTAGGTTTTTAATCTATGTAAGACAGCCTCACCCATTTTTACACATGTGTCGGATTTAAATAAATTAGCTCCTCCGTAAACCGGATGAACTGGCTGGCGCTCTGGTTTATCGCCGGGATATTTTGTTGGAATTTTAAATTTGCTTCCCCGAGGATAGAAAGCAAATTTTCTTTCTCTAATTCTTGTATACTAAGCTTCATAAGGTATTTTTAATGTTCAGGTACCTGCTTCTAAATAGTTTTAGGAAGGAGTTTCAAGCTCTTGTTGAAGTACGGAATTGCTAAATGAAATCATGGCGGAGGGTGAAATATTTTTAAGAGCCTCTGTAGGTAGAGTAACCAAAAGGATTTAGGAGTAGAGGGATATGGTAATGTTCGGTAGAATTAACTTCAAAAATAATTTCTACTAACGGATAGAAAGTAGCAATGGCCTCCTGATCAAAATATTCCTTTGTTAAAAAGGTCATTTTATAAATACCTAAATCTAACGTAGTTTCTTTGTTCAAAAGATCAGGAATACGACCATCTAAATTAGTAACACCGCGCGTTAATTCAATCCAGGCTGTATTTGCCTGCTTGGCTAAAATAATGGTTACTCCTGGAGCGGGTTTGCCTTTGGTAGTATCTAAAATATGTGTGGTTATCTGGCTCATCCGGCTAAAAGTTTCTCTAGTCTTAGTTGGGTTATTTTACCTTGTTCTCCCATAGCAATTTTTATTTCTTCGGCCGGAGAATTAGGCAACCTGGATCTTAAAATCGCAAGCATTTCTTCTGCTGATTTTCCGGTAGCACAAACAATAAAAATAAAGCCGAATTTTTCTTCGTAAGCCTGGTTGCCTTTTGCTATCTCCTGCAATATTGTTTCGGAAGTGTGGTTTACCGAGGCTTGTTCGCCGGCTGCCCACTGGCTTGTACTGGCAAATTTTTCCTTTATAGCATTTAGATCTCCTATTTTGGGGTGGTACTGAAAAGCTTCCAGCCAATCTTTTTCCGACAGGTTATTCCAGATTACTTCAGCATTTAGGAACAATTGTTCTTTATAATTTATAGGAAAAGCGGCACTCATTTGTTCTACCCATGCGGTTGCCCCACAGCATTTGCTAAGAACTTCCTTTAAGGTAGCTTTGTCCAGATTGTTTAATTGGGCTAAGGTCATAGGGCTTATATTTTGGTTGGAAAACGATTTATGTTTTTGTAGTAGATATAAACTGCCGGTTCTTTGCCCATAGCCGTAAACCATTGCTGGCAGTAAGGTGCCATCCAGATTGAATCTCCTTTTTTTATCGGGTACCAATGGTGGTCTAACATGTAAATGCCCTGGCCTTGTAAATAAAGCAAGCCATGTTCCATGATATGCGTTTCTACCATGGGTAAATGGCCGCCCGAGTCGTAAGTAAAAATGTTCACGGCCATATCGAAAGATAAAGTATCGGGCAATAAAACCTGTAGACGCAAAGCCGGATCTCCTAAATATTCTGGTCCCGGAACATCGGTAGCATCTCCAAATAAAGTTTCCGGTACATCATAGCCTTTCAGTTTTTCATAAACTTTATGAAAAGTGAGAATTTGCGTGCCTTCTTCTATACCCTCAAACACATAATCTTTACCAATAGGAACGTAAACAAACTGTCCGGTTTTTAGCTCTTGGGTAGTGCTGCTTATGGTTGCCTTGCTTTTACCTGTTACCACATAAAAAAATATTTGGGAGGCTTTGGTGCTGCCGGTAAGGGTACAACCTTCTTTAGCCGTAATCAGGGTTTGGCAAAGGTTAGCGCCCATTTGCTCATTAATGATAACATTGACGGTACAATTTGTCCAGCCAGGTACATTGCTGTTAATATAGCCATCCGGACTAATAACCGCATAATTACTTTTTACTACTGAGCGGGTTAAGGCTGATATTTCCATTAGTTTTTTGGGCTTTTAGAACTTGTAAAATTGTTTTAAGGTGCCTCTACTTTTGTTGCTGAATAAGTTGCTGCAAAAAAATGTCGGCAACATGAATGCTGGCCGCTATGTCTTTTAATTCTACATCTTCTAAAGGATTATGGCTAATGCCTTTAAAGCAACGCACAAACAACATGGTGGCTGGCGAGATTTTGGAAATTGGAACAGCATCGTGCCCGGCACCACTCACCAGTTGGATTACAGTATAACCGGCTCGTTCAATGGAAGCATTCAATAGGTTGTTTAACGAAACATCACAAGTAACCGGATTTGTATTTTGTACCTGGTGCCAATCCATTAGTACATTGCGCTTCTGGCAAATATCCCGGCACATATTTTTAATGGCAATATTAGCTGAGAACAACATAGCTTCGTCGGCACTCCGTAAATCGAGGGTGCAGGTAACTAAGCCGGGAATTACATTACTAGCCGAATTCGGAATATGTAGTTTACCAACGGTGGCAACTATCTCTTTTTTATGTTTATTGGCATATTTTTCTACACTTATAATAAATTCTGCTGCGCAACACAAGGCATCCTGGCGCATATCCATGGGTACCGTACCAGCATGACCGGCAACTCCTTTAAACATAACCTCTATCCGGTTTTGCCCGGCAATAGCCGTAACCAAAGCTACCGGTATATTGCGTTCGTATAAAACCGGACCTTGCTCTATGTGTATCTCAAAATAACCCAGCCAATCATCGGGTTTGATAGCATCCTCACATAATTTGTCCGGGTTGCCGCCCATGGAAATTATTACTTCTTGCAAGGAGATTCCACTCGCATCTTTTGTTTTTAAGTTATTTTTATCAAAAGATCCGGCTACTACCTTACTGCCTAAGTAGGTAGAATGAAAACGAACACCTTCTTCATCGCAGAAGGCAATTAGTTCAATGTTGAATGGCAGTTTGTTTTTATCGATCTGGCTAACCATTTCCAGACCCATTACAATACCTAAAGGGCCATCAAATTTTCCGGCATTGGCAACCGAATCTAAATGGGAGCCAATTACAAAGGTTTTGGCTTCCGGATTAGAACAGGTTAATTTGCCGCGTACATTGCCAATATTGTCGATGTAGGTGTCCAGGCCTGCCGCTTCCATCCAATTTTTGATTTGCTGACTGGCTTTTATAAACGCTTCGGACCCATAGGTGCGGGTTATAGCTCCGCTTTGCTCACTTATTGTTGCTAATTCGTTTATTTGCTTTAATAGTTTTTCTGCTCTTTTTAAGTACTGCCGCATCTTACCTCCCTACAATTACTTTACCGTTATTTAGCTTTTTAAAAGCTCCGTTATCAAAAACCAGCTCACCGTTTAAGTAAGTCTGCTCAATTACCCCAAATAATTCTTCGCCTGTATAAGGAGAAACCTTATGTTTATGGTAGATAGTATCTGCAGTAGGTATAAATTTTTTTTCGGGGTCCAGAACAATTAAATCTGCCACATAGCCTTTGGCAATTTTTCCTTTCCTGTTCTCCTGCCCAATTAATTTAGCGGGGTTCTCCGAAAGCCATGTTACTATCTTCTCTAAACCAATATTCTTTTTTCTGGCTGCTGTCCACAAAACAGGTAAAGCCAGCTGCAAAGAAGCAATGCCGCCCCAGGCAGTGGTTAAGTCTCCCGAATCCAATTTTTTTAAGTCCGGAGGAGCAGGGGAATGATCCGTCACTACAAAATCAATAATTCCATCTTGTAGTGCTTGCCAAAGCAAATCGTTATTGGCTTTTTCCCTGATAGGTGGCGCACATTTGTATTGGGTTTGGCCATCCGGAATTATCTCGGCATTAAAATATAAGTAATGTTGGGCGGTTTCTACGGTTAAAGGCAGCCCTTTGGCTTTGGCTTGGGCAATAGGCTCTATGGAGTTGGCGGAAGATAAATGAACGATGTGCGTGCGACAATTAAATTCTTCGCACAACCGGATCATTAAGGCAATGGCATTGTCTTCCCATTCTTTGGGGCGGGAAGCCAGGTAATTCTGGTACGATTGCTTCTCTTTTTGTTTCCAGGAATCGTTTTCCTTGCTTAATTCGCAATGCACCAGAAGCGGTAAATTATGTTTGGCCAAAATAGGCATGGCTTTTCGTAAGTCAGCCTCCGTCGCATTTGGAAAATCATCAATCCCCGAATGGGTTAAAAAAGCTTTGAATCCTAAAACGCCTTTATTAATTAGACCTTCAATATCCTTTTCGTTGCCTGGTATAATGCCTCCCCAGAAGCCGCAGTTAGTGTGTAGTTGATGCTGAGTGGCAGTTAGCTTTTCTTCAAAAGCTTTTACTGTGGTAGTTACCGGAGTTGAGTTCAGGGGCATATCTACCAAAGTAGTTAAACCTCCTGCAATGGCTGCTTTGGTTGCTGTGTCAAAACCTTCCCAATCGGTGCGGCCCGGCTCATTTATATGTACATGCGGATCTATTAGGCCGGGAAGTAATACCTTATTTCCTGTATCTATCACAGCACAAGTAACTTCTGTGTGAAGAGGCGCTAAATCCGCAATAGTTCTGTCCTTTATCAGAACTAATGCTTCTTTCAGGCCTTCAGGTGTAAGGGTGTGTTTACTTCGCAGTGCTAAATCAAACATGAATTTTTGTTAATAAAAAATATGCTTCATTAGTAAAAATAGAAGAATTATTTATTTAACTTAAAGAAACCTTAATTTTTTTTGATTTTTTAAAAAATTTATGCCTGCGCTGCTGACTTATTTTGTTTTACTGCTGGTATTAATACTAATAACTGGAGTAACTTATTTTTTGCAGAGATTTATTAATAGCCTTCCTCCTGTAGAAGCTAACGAAGAAAAGGTAAGTGTACTGCAAGGCGTGGTGTATACCTTCATGGTTTTAACAGTTATTTATATTCTAACTACGTCTTATTTTTTTATTGCCGGTACGCCCTGGGAAAGCCACCTCATGGAATGGCTTAATATTGTGGTACGACTCATGCACATCACGTTTGGCATTGCTTGGATTGGCGCGTCGTTTTATTTTGTTTTCCTGGAAAATGCTCTGAACCGCACCGACAATATACGTGATGAACTGGCCGGAAATTTATGGGCCGTGCACGGCGGCGGCTTCTACTACCTCGAGAAATATAAAGTAGCGCCTAAAGAAATTCCCAGACAATTGCACTGGTTTAAATACGAAGCTTATTTTACCTGGCTTACTGGTTTCAGTTTGCTGTTTGTGGTGTATTATTTTAATGCAAATGCGCTACTCATAAATAAAAATTTACTGGATATTAGTCCGCTGACGGGTATATTGATTGGAGTAGGTTCTTTTGTAGTGGCCTGGGTTATTTACCATTTTCTGTGCCGGACCTCAATTATTCAGAAAGGTATTTGGTTTGCATTGCTGGGCGTAATTTTTTGTACCGCTTTTGCCTGGTTTTATACACAGGTTTTTACCGGGCGTGCGGCTTATATTCATTTTGGAGCCATGCTGGGTTCCCTTATGGTGGGCAACGTATTCTTCATTATTATCCCTGCCCAAAAAGCCATGGTAAAAGCCGCTAAACAAGGAGTGCCAGTAAATGCCGCTCTAGGTAAACACGCTGGTTTGCGGTCGTTACACAACAACTATTTTACTTTGCCGGTTTTGTTTGTAATGGTGAGTAATCACTTCCCAACTACCTTTAGTAACGATTACCCGTGGGCTGTCTTAGTTGCTATTTCGCTGGGTACGGCGGGTATTAAGCATTGGCTTAACCTGCGGGAGAAGCATGTTGCTACTACCTGGGTATTGCCCATTGCGGTGCTTGTTTTATTAGCCGTGGCTTTTGTAACCGCGCCGCAGAAAACCCAAACCGGTACCTGCCAAACCGAAGTAAGCATGCAGCAGGTAAACCAGGTTGTTCAGGCCCGGTGTTTTAGTTGTCATTCTCCTAAACCAACGGATGATGTGTTTAAAGTGGCACCCAATGGTGTGATGCTTGACACGCCGGAAAATATTGCCAACCTGAAAGATAAAATTATGCAGCGGGTAGTGATTACCAAAACTATGCCCCAGAACAATAAGACCAACATGACCCAGGAAGAACGTGATTTAATCCGGTGTTGGATTGAGCAGGGTGAATAAGAAGGTCTTACCGCTACTGATTTTGCGTCACGGGCGGTTTCCTGTAATTTGCTGCTGATTAATGCTATTGATTCTGGATAGTTCAATTTCACTCCCTGGGTTTTGCGTTTTTGACCTAGTTCGCCGGCCAGAAATAATAACTTTTCCGTTTCTCCTGGGGGCAGGTGCATAAAGGGTAAACTTTCAAAAATGGTTGGCGGTTAAGTTAATCGGTTGTTCTTTTAAGTGCTGGTTTTTTACCTGAATTATTTGGGCAGCAATGCTGATGGCAATTTCTTCCGGCGTTTGGCTGTTAATAGGTAAGCCTATTGGGGCATAAACTTGGCTTAATTTTTCAGCCGGAATTCCTTCCTCCTGATAATCAGCAAACATTTTTCTGATCTTGTTCTGGCTACCCAACAGACCCAAATATTTGAATTGTTTATGAATTAAAGCCCGGAATGCTAAATCGTCGGTGCGGTACCCAAAGGTCATAATAACCACATAATGGTTTTCGCCGGAAGAGATTAAATCTGCTAAATCTTCGTAGCTTTTTACTATAATTTTCTTCTGGGCAAACGTATTTTTCTGGAAAGTATTCAATTCCGGTCGGTCATCAAACAGGTGAATGTAAAAATCCATACTGCTCATAAGTTTGGTAAAGGCCATAGCACAATGTCCGCTCCCAATAAGGTAGAGGCGGTTTTTGTACCCGAGTTTTTCTTCGTAAAGCCATTCTGTTTCAGATGTAAAATTGTAGGTAAAATCTTTTGCCGGAAGCTCCTTTTGGGAAAAGCTTAAACCAATAGGTGATAACCGAAAGAGGCCGTTCTCTTCCAGTTCCAAGCAATTTATTATGTGATGAATGGTATTTAAGTCCTGTGGTTTTACCTGGTACAACAAAATGGTTTGTTCGCCGGAGCAAATCATGCCGCTCTGGTCTTTTGGAGCTGTTTTGTTATGAACTTGTTTTCTTACTAAAATTTCATCTTTCGCATACTTTAGTTTGTCTTTGGCCATTTCTACGAACTTATGTTCCATAATGCCGCCGCCAATGGAACCTTGCATTTGGCCCAGCGCATTTACGGCCATACAGAAACCTTGCCGGCCCGGACTGCTACCTGTGCTTTCCAGAACATACAGCAGCATTACCGGTACATCCTTGGCCAGGCTCTTGCTAACTAATCGCCATATTTCTAACTGCCTGTTCATGCTTCTCTTTTAGTTTAGCTACTTCTTCGGAATAAAGCGCCAGTAAAACTTTCTCGGGTGTCATGGGGGCATCAAACGGAATCTGGGTTGCCGGATTAAAGGCTTTAATGGCGTTACGCAAAGCAAAATACGTTCCGATGCCATACATTAAAGGCGGTTCACCTACGGCTTTAGACCGAAAAATAGCTAAGTTATCAGTTTGCGTTTGCAGAAACTCAATGGTAATTTCTTTGGGTGCCGAGTAAATATCCGGTATTTTATAAGTTGATAAAGCATTAGAGCGTAAACGGCCAGCCTTATCAAAAACAATTTCTTCCATCGTCATCCAGCCAATGCCTTGTACCAGGCCGCCTTCTATCTGGCCTTTGTCTATGGCTGGGTTCATACTGGTACCAAAATCGTGGACCAATTTGACCGCATCTACTTCGTAAATACCACGCAGGCAGTCTACGGTTACTTCCGTAATGGCAGTGCCGTACACGTGGTAAGCAAACGGATGGCCTTTTTCTTTTAATTTATCAAAATAGATTTCCGGCGTAGCATAATGGGCGTGTTCTGATAAATTGATGCGTCTTAAGAAAGCCGCCAAAATTAGTCGTTTCCAATCCCATTCGGTTCTTTCGCCATCCAGGTACACGTATTCATTTTTCAACGCTACGTTGCTTGCTTCAGTATGTAATTCTTCGGCCACAAAATTTAGCAGGCGCTCCGCAATGGCCGTGCAGGCCAGGTAAACAGCTTTCCCGTTTAAATCGGCGGTGGCGCTGGCGGCAGAAGGGGAGGTGTTTGCAATGCGGGTGGTATTGGTAGTTAACAACCGGATTTTTTCCTGGGCAATAGAAAATACCTGAGCCGCTACCTGCAACATTTTGGTATTTACTCCCTGACCCATTTCAATAGCGCCGGTACTTACGTTTACGCTACCATCGGTATACACATGTACCAGGGCCCGGGCCTGGTTCATAGAAGTATTGGTAAAAGATATGCCAAAGCAAATTGGCATTACCGATACGCCTTTTTTCAGGAATTTATTACTGGTGTTGAAAGCTGTGGCCTTTTCCCGGATGGCTTCCAGATTATATAATTCTTCGGCTTTGTTCCAGCAGGCATGCGCTTCGCTTACTGCTAGTTGGCCATACGGGAACTCATCACCGGTTTTGTTCAGATTAACTTTTTGAATGATACTTGCATCTAGGCCTAGACTATCAGCGGCTTTGGTAATAGCCGCTTCCATTACGAACATAGCCTGGGGGCCACCAAACCCCCGGAAGGCTGTGTTAGGTGGCAAGTGCGTGCGGCAACTATAAGCTCTGGCCCGGACATTGGGAATAAAATAGGTGTTGGTGCAGTGAAATAACGTGCGCTCCAGAATAGCCGGCGATAAATCGGCTGCGGCCCCGGCGTTCTGGTAAAAAGTAACCTCGTAAGCAATTATCTTTAAATTTTCATCCAATCCAATTTTAAAGTCAGAAGAATAAGGGTGTCGCTTGCCGGTCATGGCCATGTCGTCCATGCGGTGCAGCGAATATTTTACGGGTTTCTTTAGGCTGTAAGCAGCCAGTGCGCACATGGCACCCCAGGCATTGGCTTGGTCTTCTTTGCCGCCAAAGCCACCGCCTAAACGGGTAACATCTACTTCAATAAAATGCATAGGTACGCCAATAATGCGGCAAGCAGCCTGTTGGGTAGCGCGCGGACTTTGCGTTGAAGAGTGTAGTTTCAGACCATTATTTTCCTGGGGGATAGCATAAGCGCCCTGGGTTTCAATGTATAGATGTTCCTGCCCGTTGGTGTCGGCGGTGCCTTCAAATATATGGGTACAAGCCTGCCAGATATTATCTACATCGCCTAAAATAAAGGTGCGCGGTGGTACAATTAATGCGCCCTGCGCCTGTGCAATCCGGGGATCGGTAATTACGGGTAATGGATCTATTTCAACTTTAATTTTTTTTACCGCTGCCCGGGCTTCTTCGTTTGATTCGGCTACCACAAAGGCAATGGGCATGCCGCAAAAATCTACCTCCTGTTCGGCTAATAAAGGTTCATCTTGTATAATGCCGCCAATTTGGTTTTCGCCGGGAATGTCCTGGTAAGTAAATATTTTAACCACGCCGGGCATTTGTTCGGCCTCCGAAATATCCAGTTTGGTAATGTGGCCATGGGCTATTGGGGATGGAAAGGCCGCTCCAAATAAGGTGCCTTGCAGCAAAGGAATATCATCCAGGTAAACTGACTCTCCTCTCGTATGCGTTCTGGAATCTATATTCTTCATAAACGGAAATCTAATACATTATTTTCCTTAAATACCTAATTTGTATTAAGCGCCTTAAAGAAGATTATGTGTCTGTTAATTCCAGCTCAAACTGGGGTGCCAGAATCAGGAAATGGGTTTTGATTAGTTGGTTTAACAGCAGCCTTTTGTAGGTTTCGGAACCGCGGGCATCGCTGATAGGTGAAATTTCAGATTGTGCTATTTCCAGCGCTTCTGTTAATATCTGGTCGGTTACCAATCGGCCGGTTAAATAGGTTGATGTTTTTTCCAGGTACATTGGAATTGGGCTTACACCACCCGCTGAAATCCGGATGCGCTGAATTATGTCGGCTTGTAAAGAAATGCCCATTGCCGAGTTTACACTGGCAATATCTAAATGGGTGCGCTTGCTTACCTTTTCAAAATTAAATTTCCAGTTCCGATCCGGCAGCTCAAACCAGATTTTCTCTATGTATTCTTCCGGCTTTTTATCTAATTGTTTATAGCCTTTGTATAAATCGCGCAGCCGGATTTGCCGGGAGTTTATGCCATCTGTTAATATTATTTTAGCTCTCAAAGCGATTAGCATTACCGTAAAATCCCCAATAGGGGAGGCATTGATAATATTTCCGGCAATGGTGGCCATGTTCCGAATTGGGGTAGACGATACTAAACGGAAATAATTTAGAAAACTAGGGAAGTGCTCCTGAATAATGCTGGAATCTTTTAAATCAGTAACCGTTACGGCACCCCCGATTATACATTTGTTATCTTCTAGGTAAAGCTGGTTTAGTTCAGGCAGATTATATAAAAGCCTGGCTTCCGTTTTTTGCATCTGATCGTGCTTTTGAACATACAGGTCGGTGCCGCCACCTAAAAACGGATAGGTTTCGGGGTTTATGGTTATAGTTGATTTCTTACCCAGGGCCAGTTCCTGTAATCGTTCCTTTATCGAGGTAAAATATTCCGGCAATATCTTATGCTTAGCTAAAAAAGTAGCGGGTTCTTCGGCGCCCCGGTTTTGTAAAAGCTGGCTTATCTTGGCAGCTGCACGCGCAATAGATTTATAACCGGTACAACGGCAAATATTGCCATCAATGGCAGCAATGGCATTTTGCTCGGTAGGCTCTTTGGTGCTTAGGCAGAACCCGGCCAGTGATACCACAAAACCTGGTGTGCAGAAACCACATTGAGTAGCTGATTCCTCTATCATGGCCTGCTGAATCGGATTTAAATCATCCATATTCAGCCCTTCAACCGTAACTACGTGCTTGCCGGCTACATTGCCAATAGGAGTCAGGCAGGAGGTAAAGGACCGATATTGAAGTTCATTATTTTTTAATTCGCCAACTAACACTGTACAAGCACCACAGTCTCCCTCCCGGCAACCAATTTTGGTTCCGGTTAGGTTTTTCTGATACCGGATAAAGTCCAGAAGCAAAAATGTTTCTGGTTTATCAGTTGCTACTATTTTAGTATTGAGAATAAAATTGACCACTCTTAGAAAGTATTTTAGTTGAAATTAGCAATACCTTGTTAAAAGTAAACGATATATTACTTAAAAATGTAAAAATATAGTTGGGTGCCTTTAAAATTAATGCCCAATATTTAAATTATTGTATAATCTTTTTTAAAAGCCAAAAAAAACATGTGATATAAACCTGTGTTTAAATTAATTGTTTCAATGGTGGATTTGGATGTAACTTAAAGTAATTAGATAATATAAAAGGTACGAAATTATTTTAATTGTTGCTTGAGAAAGTTGAAAGCAAGGTTAGGTCGCTCCATTTTGATAATGTCTACACCTTCCTGAGTAAAGATTTAGTACCCTTGGCTGTACCACTATATTTTAGTGGGGCAGGGTGAAAATCTATCTTTTTATATATTAAAAAAGAAAGGTTTTTTACCTCATAGTAAAATAAGTATTAATGTTTATTAAAATAGAAAAGGTAGAAGAAAGCTTAATTAGCTTTTTGGGCAAGCTCAGTTATGTAATCAAAAAATGCCTGCGAATCTACGTTATACACTAAATTTACCGGTCGGCCCGCATCCGTTAGAGCAGTTCGGCCCATGCTGGGTGCTTGGGTATGCACGATGCATTTTACTGCTTTAGTTTTTACCAAGTCTGGCTTTCCGACAAAAGCTGTGGTTAACACATCCCATAAGTAATACGTGCTGTTGGTCGCAAAATGCACCAACGGCAAACAAGCCGCATAGCAGTTACCCAGGAAATCTACCCCAATATGGCGGCGTAATGAGGCCCATCGGTTTCTGATTTCAATGGTTAGTGGTACTTGGTTGGTGCTTTCTAAGGCAACTAAATCTATGGGTATTTTGCTGGCCCAAACCCGGGCAGCGACTTCCGGGTCCCAGAAAACATTCCATTCAGCAGTGCCGTCATGTTCTGGTTCATGCACGTTGCCATCGGGCAGGAAAGTGCCTCCCATCCATAAAAGTCGTTCAATTTTTTCTTCAATATCGGGTGCTTCATCCAAAGCCCGGGCTAAGTCGGTTAAAGGGCCAGTAAAAATCAAAGTAGTTTTCTCTTCTTGTGCGCTTACTTTCTGAATGAGGTGTTGGTGGGCGGGTAAGGAGCTAACCGGAGCTTCCATTTTTCCAGACTCGTTTAAAATGGGCAAAGCATCCACAAAAAAGGAATGCATACGCCACTCTTTCGGAAAAGGATTAATCCCCCGGGAATTAGACTTGGCCACTTCTACCGGGTACTGGCCAAACCGATCGATAATTTTGCGGCTGGCATTGGTGCCGGGTTCCAGATAGCCATCAGCCGGAATAACGCCCACCCCAATCAGTTCAATATTATCCATTAAAAGGAGCAGAAATAAAGATACTAAATCGTCAATACCGGCATCGTGGTTGAAATATACTTTTTTATTCATGGTTTTAAGTGATGTATCAGGTTCCGCTTAGCGAATAAATTTCGCCTTACTTTCAATCTAAGTAAGTTAAAATAATTCAGGTTAATTCCCCTCTTTCAAGGCTGTTTCGTTACCTTTAATAAATTAACCACCACCACTAATGAAATCAAAACGGTCGAAATTACGTCTGCTCGTAATTTGTTTATTATATATAAACTTGTTGGCCGCTCCGGTCTGGGCTCTGGCCGCTAATAAATCTGTTGTTATTTTATTTGATCAAGGTAACAAAACCTATGCTTTTACTGCCGCTCAAATGAAGCAAAGTCTGGAAAAAGCGGGTTATCAGGTCCAATTTGCAAACGTCAGCAATCTCCAAAAAAGCAATGCCCAGTTAAAGATAATTTTAACAGAAAAAATAAAGCCAGAAGCCAAGGGTTTTAACCTGCCGGCAGCTTCAGCTCAAGGATATGCTATTCGCCAGAAAGATAATTCTAATACCTGGTATATAATTGGAGCAGATAAAAGAGGAACGATGTACGGCGGATTGGATGTAGCCGAAACCATTCAATTACAGGGGCTAGCTGCTTTAACTAACCTGGAGAAAAAGCCATACCTGGAAAACCGGGGTATTAAATTTAATATTCCCCTGGATGCCCGTACCCCCAGTTACACGGATAATGGCGATGCAGGTCAGAAAAATATGGCTAACATGTGGGATATTAACTTCTGGCACGAGTTTTTGGATGAAATGGCCCGGGACCGGTTAAATGTACTTTCCCTTTGGAGCGAATCTCCCTTTCCTACTTTAGTTTCGGTTCCGGAATACCCCAATGCCAGTTTAGATGATGTAATGATATCTACGGTGAGGCCCAGGCCAGATGGATTAGGTAAAAATATGCTTTCGCCGGAAGTGCTGAATAACCTGGTTACTTTAAAAGCCATAAAACAGGCAGATAAAATTAAGTTTTGGCAGGAAGTAATGCAATATGCGCAGGACAGGGGCATTGATACTTATTTATTTACCTGGAACTTGTTTGTTTACGGTACCGAGAATTCCGGCTATGGTTTTACCGATAAGATTACTGATTCCAAAACTAAAGATTACATCCGGAAAGCTACTACGGCACTTATTAAAACGTATCCTTTATTAAAAGGCATTGGGCTTACAGCCGGCGAAAACATGAGCCGGGATGCCGCCAAAGACGAAGCTTTTCTTTACGAAACGTACGGCTTAGGCATAAACGATGCGTTAGCCACTGATCCCAAACGAACTTTTACCTTAATTCACCGCGGCCATTTTGCCAATGTAGATGCCATAAAAGCGGTGTTTGCTGGTTTGAATCCCAGATGCGAATTAAATTTTAGTTATAAATATTCGCAGGCTCACATGCATTCTTCGGTAAGGCCTGATTACATTCATAAAGACAAATTTGTAGAGCACATTGGCAATTCCCGGTTTTTCCTGACAGTACGCGACGACGATTATTACATGCTGCGGGGCGGGAGCGATCCGTCTTTTATTCGGGCGTATATGCAGAATATGCCCAATGCCGGAAAAAATTTGCGGGGCTTTTACATGGGGCCGGATGGCACTACCTGGGGTCGGGAATACATCAGCAAAGATCCGGATGCACCCAACCAGTTAGTTTTAAAGAAGCGATGGTATTTTTTTCAGTTAGTAGGTAAGCTGGCCTATGACCCAACTATACCGGATGAACACTTTGTCCAGGTTTTAAGGCAGCGTTTTCCAGAAGTTGATGCTAAAAAGCTGCACTCCGCCTGGGCAAAGGCATCACAAATTATTCCCAAAGTTAGCCGCTTCCATAATGGTGGCGCTAAAGGTACCCGCACCATGGATTTCCAGTGGTACCCGGAAGCAGTTTATCCTTTTGCCCAATACGCCACTATAAACGACTTGAATAGCTTTATAGCCGATGAACCAATGTTGAATGAAGGGTTGATTAGTATTCCGGCTTATGCAGAAGGTATTCTAAATAATAAACCAATTGCCGGTACTACGCCGGTGCAGGTAGCCCGACAGTTACAAGAGTTAGCATCTCAAGCTTTAAAAATAACTGAAAGCCTTCCAAGCCCAAATGATAAAGAACTACGCCAAACAATTGGTGATATCAAAGCTATGTCGTTTCTGGGCCTGCATTATGCTAATAAAATACTCGGCGCCACCAATAAACACTTAGCCGATAAAGTACCTGCTAAGGCGGAAAAACAAAAATATTGGGAAGCTGCCATCGCTGACTTGAAGGAAGCCGCCCAAAACTGGAAACTTTATGCTAACCAGATAAGCAGCCAGTACCAACCTTTTTATGCTGCCCGGCTGTACCAGACAATAGATATACCGGCTTTGCAAGTTGAAGTAGAGAATGATATTAAATTAGTGGAAAAAGCAGAAGTTAAATTCCAACCATAAAACAAAAAAGCTCAATATTCCCGTTGTAGCCATAACCCGAAGAAAATCATCTGGTGAAAGCGAGCGGTTCAGACAAATGAAATCTTAGGAAATCAGATTATGAAATAAGGCATATTTAATAAGTGCCGGCGTGTTTTTGCATTTGGTTTTGGTAAGAATATTTTGCCGGTGCGTTTCTATGGTTCTTTTGCTATTGAATAGCTTATCAGCAATTTCCTGATTGGTTAAACCTTCTGCAATTAATTTCAGGACTTCTTTTTCGCGTTCCGATAATTTTTCTGCCGGAAAAATATTCGATTAGTTATTATTCTCCTGAATATTACCTGCTTTAGTATCCGGTAGTTTTTGCGAAATTTCCGGACAGATATAAGAATTTCCGGCAGCAACCAATTTTATAGCCTGGGCCAACTGCTTGCTATCAGCAGCTTTACTAATATAACCGGTGGCCCCTGCGCTTAATATTTCCTTTATGTCTGTTTCTTTTTCATGCATGGTAAGAGCCAGAATCCTGGTTTCAGGGTAATGCTGACGAACGTACCTACAGGCTTCAATACCATTCATAACAGGCATAGAGATATCCATGATAATTACATCCGGGGGTTGAATATGAGCCAATACATCTTTTAATTCTTCGCCATTCCCTGCTTCTGCTATTACCAGAATCTCGGTTTCTGATTTTAGTAGCATTTTTATGCCTTGCCGAATGATGCTATGGTCTTCTACTAAAATTACATTTGTCATAAATAATATTTATTTGAATGCCTGAACCAGACTCAGGTTTGATTATACGTAATAGTCAAAGAAAATATTTAATTATTTAAATTATTTAAACGACTAAGCTTACAGTAACACCTGAAACTTGCTTTCAATTTTGCCTTTTACATAGTTTATTATCTACAAAAATAAGGCCTCACCTTTACCCAAAAAAGCAGTGATGAAATGAAAACTCTTCAATAACTTACAAAAATCAGTAAAACGGTCCGGTAACTCTGGAGCAAAATTTATTAGTATGTAAAATTTAAGGGGAAGTTATTTTAAGTTAAAGTTATTAAGGTCTGTTTATCTTTTATTCCGGAGTGTAAAAACTTGTTTCATAAATAACCAGCTATTTTCTGGTTGTTTGATTAAATTTTAAGAATATTAATCAAAGAAGAAGGGGAAATACAGTCATTACTTATTGGTTATTAGGTAGATACGGGAAGGCCAGAAGACTACGTGTTTATAGGCAAAGACTGGCGCAATACCAGTACACCGAAATAAGTCGGTTTTTATCCGATGCGAAGGAAAGAGTTGAAAATATACCTAAACAGGTTGCTTTTCTGGAAGAATTCATCCAGAAATACCTCGTCAGGTAACAGTTGTCAGCGGCAATATTGGGCTTGCCTGGTCGATGCTCCTTTTCTGTTGTGTCACCCGCTTTAGAAGCCATATGCTTTCTTTTGCCTATATTTAGGCATTCAGAAAAGTTATGCATAAAATCTGGTTAATTCTTCAGCGGGAATACTTAGTTAGAGTCCGGAAAAAGAGCTTTATTGTTATGACCTTGCTGGCCCCCTTGTTTTTGGCAGCCATTATGGTTATTCCGGTTTATTTATCTACTGTTTCGGATACCAAAGACAACACCATTGAAGTACTGGACGAAAGTGGTTTGTTTGTGGGGAAATTACAAAATTCCGAAACCCGTAAATTTGTGCCGGTGCCGGGACCATTAGAAGATCAGAAAATTAATTTTTTAACCGGTGACCACACGGCCCTTTTATATATCCCCAAAGTAGATTTGGATGAGCCGGCAGGTATTCGGCTATATGCTAAAACCAACGTTAGCATTGATGACAAGTTTGCCATTGAAAGCAGCCTGCGCAAAGAAATTGAAGCCATTAAATTTAAACAATCTGGCATTAACCAACAGGTGCTGGATCAGATAAAAACCGAAGTGAACATACACACCACCAACCTAAGCCTGGACGGTGAAAAAGATAATAATGCATTTGTAACTACTGGCGCCGGTTATATTGCAGCCTTTCTTATTTATTTGTTCATTTTTATTTATGGTGTCCAGATTATGCGGGGCGTAATCGAAGAAAAGACTAACCGCATTGTAGAAGTTATGATATCGTCGGTAAAGCCTTTTCAGTTAATGATGGGTAAAATATTGGGTATTGCCGCGGTTGGGCTTACACAGTTTGTACTCTGGATAATTTTATCTACTGTTGTTACTTCTGCCGTAACGGCTCAGCTTAAAGATGAATTATTAACTCAACAAGCAGCTCAACAAGCAGCGCAGCAAAATCAATTTGGAGCAGCTCCTAATCCGGGTGCATTTAAAACCAATACTACTGCCGAGGTATTAGAAGCAGCCGAGAATCTGAATCTGCCTTTAATTTTAGGATGCTTTGTATTTTACTTTTTAGGTGGCTATTTGCTGTATGGCGCTTTGTTTGGGGCCGTGGGAGCAGCCGTAGATAATGAAACCGATACCCAGCAGTTTATGCTGCCTATAACCATACCGCTTATTTTATCTTTTATTGTGGCCCAAACTGTTATTACCCGTCACCCCGACGGAGCGGTGGCTTTCTGGATGTCTATTATCCCTTTCACCTCACCTATTGCCATGATGTTGCGCATACCTTTTGGGGTACCAGTATCAGAACTTCTTTTATCGATGGCTTTGCTGGTGCTGGGCTTTATCTGTACCACCTGGATTGCTGCCCGCATTTACCG
Source organism: Adhaeribacter aquaticus DSM 16391 (assembly GCF_000473365.1). GTDB lineage: Bacteria > Bacteroidota > Bacteroidia > Cytophagales > Hymenobacteraceae > Adhaeribacter > Adhaeribacter aquaticus. The sequence continues at coordinate 1,877,145 of NZ_KI421517.1, read as the reverse complement.
GGTGGGTATTCTGATGTACGGGAAAAAGATAACTTATAAGGAGCTCTCCAAGTGGCTGTTTTATAAAGTTTAGATTACTGCATTTAATTTACGGTAGAGAACTGCAGAAGCTTTTTTGCGCTTTTTTATTTATTACTATGATTAATTATAATCCGAAGGAGTGGTTTACATTTATTTTTCGGTTTTCAAAAGCTGATACGTTCCGCAGACTCTTGCCCTTAATGATAGGAGTAGGTGTTTACGCCGGACTTATTGCTTACCTGGAATTAAATTATCTGCATCCGAGTAATACCAAGTTCTTTAGTAATATTGGGATGATGCATAGCGTATTGGGCTTTGTAATTTCTCTCTTATTGGTGTTCCGAACTAATACCGCTTACGACAGGTGGTGGGAGGGCCGGAAAGTTTGGGGCGGTCTTACCAATACCTGCCGCAATTTAGCTATTAAGCTCCAGGCTTTTTTGCAGGAGGACAGCGACCGCCAATTTTTCCGGTTAATGATTCCGAATTATGTGTTTGCTTTAAAACAATTGCTCCGGGAAAATGAAGACTTCCATGAACTGGACCCGGTACTGGATATTAAAAGTAACAAACATTTACCTAACCAGATTGCTGCTTCGCTTTTTACCAGGGTTAGCGCTTTACAAAAAAATAATAAACTGTCGTTAGAAGAGTTTTTGGCTTTAAATGCAGATTTAAGTGCCTTAACAGATTTATGCGGCGCTTCTGAACGCATTAAAAATACCCCTATTCCCTTTACTTATAGTGTATTCATTAAAAAATTTATCTTTTTATATGTAATAACTTTGCCGTTTGGGTGGGTGTTTAGCATGGGGTATTTTATCATACCGGTAGTAGTTTTAATTTTATATGCCTTTGCCAGCCTCGAGTTGATTGCCGAAGAAATTGAGAATCCTTTCGGAACCGATGCCAACGATTTACCCATCGACCAGATTTGCCATAATATCCGCAAGCACGTTGGGGAATTATTAAGTTAGGTTAGGCAGGTGCTAAACTAAAAAAGCCAGCTAGCAGCTGGCTTTTTTAGTTTACTAATTTAGAACTTAGGAAGAGAAAGAGGTGCCGCAACCGCAGGTGCTTTTAGCTTGGGGGTTGTTAAAGATAAAGCCCCTGGCATTTAAACCATCCTGAAAATCAACTTCCATGCCCATCACGTACATGCCGTGCTTTTTATCCATGATAAGTTTTACGCCCTCCATTTCAAAGACTTCGTCACTGTCTTTCTTTTTATCGAAGCCGAGCAGGTAAGACATGCCGGAGCAACCGCCCCCCTGAACACCCACACGTAACCCGTATTCATCAGGCACGTTCTTATCCTTCATTATTATTTTCACTTCTTCAATAGCCCGGGGCGTCAGGCTAATAGGAGAAATTTTTTGAATCGTTGCTGTTTCCATGATCTGGGATATTTTATTGGCTCAAATGTAACTAATAAATCAGAATAAAGTTTAAGCCATTTTTTATACAAGTATAACAGGTCGGTTTTAGAAAAGATTCACCCTAAATTTTGATATTTGTACAGACAAACTAATCTAAAGAACCATGGTTAATTACATATACGACCTTTTAAAAATTTTGCTGCCTGCTGCCTTAGTCTTATTTGGTATGTATTCAGTTATCAATTCATTCCTCAAGAAAGAATACCAGAAGCGGTTATTAGAAATACGCATTAAAAACACCGAAATAGTATTGCCAATCAGGCTGCAGGCATACGAACGTATCTGCCTTTTTCTGGAGCGTATTTCGCCGAGTAATTTACTTGTACGGGTGAGCAGTGGCGGCCAAACGGCTGCCGAGTACCAACGGGTTTTGTTATCAGAGATCCGGAATGAATATACCCATAATCTTTCGCAGCAAATGTATATGAGCGATCAGGGTTGGCAAATGGTAAAGCGGGCCAAAGAAGATATGGTAACCTTAGTGAATCGCATTTACCAGGAATTACCCGCCGAAGCAAAAGGACCAGAACTGGCCCGTCGTATATTAGAAACTGTAATTACTACTGATACAGAACCCACCAGTCAGGCCATTAGCTTCCTGAAAAAGGAAATCAATCAGGTATTTTAAATTTTAACTTTGCTTTTCCGGAAGTGCCGTGTATTTTTGCGACATTATTCTAATTCGGTGAAGCAAAGTTTTGTTCTATTTTTGGTAACCTTAATCCTGATCCAATCATTTGGAAAGGCATTGGTGGTTATTAATTACCAACTAGATAAAGCTTATATAGCCGCCACGCTTTGCGAGAATAAAGATGCCCCGGTTTTAAAATGTCACGGAAAGTGCTACTTAGTTAAGCAACTAAAGAAAACCGACGAAGCAGAAAAACAATCTTTCCCTACCAATAGTAAAGAGAAATTTGAATTAGTATGGCTTTGGTCGCCAGCAGCTATTTTAGATTTTGCAGTAGCTAAGGAGAAAAGGAAAAATATTCAAGTCTACTCCAACACTTACCAATTTTCGGCTTTTGCCGCTATTTTCCAACCGCCCCGGTTAAACTGTTAACTTGTAATTTCTGGTTTATTTAAAATGGGTTTTTCGATTCCGAATCACCTCATTCAAATCATGCTGTCTGTTCCTGTTTTGGACTAGAACAGCAAAGCATTTTATGGAAGATTCAAGCTTGGTTTCGGCTATCCAGCGCCAGCAATGATTTTTCTTTCAGTGGCTGACTACTACAGGTTTATACCAGCATCTAATTATTATTTAGCAGTTTAATCTTATGAAATTTACGCAATACTTTTATCTTGTATCTTTATTTATATCTATTTCATTTACCAGTTGTAAAAAAGATCCGGAAGAACCTACCGGAACTGGGTCGTTGAGCCTGGAATTTGAAAACGTAGTTGGTAATGAGCCCTTGGTTTTGGTGGGAGAGACCCGTCAAGGTCCAACCTACCGGAACGCGAACCAGGATGCTTTTCAGGTGACTACCTTTAGATATTACATCAGCAATCTTATTCTGACCAAAACCAACGGCCAGGAATTTAAGCAACCGGAAAGCTATTACTTGGTTGATCATAGCCAAGCTGTTTCCCGCCACATAACAATTCCTAATATCCCCACTGGGGAGTATAATAAAATAACTTTTACCATAGGGGTAGATAGTGCCCGTAATACGAGTGGTGCCCAAACCGGGGCATTAGATCCGGCAAACGAAATGTTTTGGTCCTGGAATACCGGTTATATTTTTCTGAAAATGGAAGGAACTTCTCCGCAATCTACTACCAACGGGAATTTGGTTTTCCATATTGGGGGCTTTAAGAAACCTAACAATACCATCCGCACTGTAAGCCCAACCCTACATGGTGAGAAAATAACTATTAAAACGTCTAAAACGCCCGATGTCCACCTGAAAGTTGATTTACTGGAAATGTTCCAGGGACCTACTAACATAAAGTTTAGCGAACTGAATACGGCAATGGGTGGACCTAAGGCAGTAACCATTGCCGATAACTACACCGCCATGTTTAAAGTGGATCATATCCATTATTAAACGGAATACTAAAGTATGTGGCACTTAGTTAAAAGGCTACTGGCAATGTGGGCATTGCTTTGGCTAGTATGGGCTTGTGGTACTGAACCAGAAGCACCTTCCTTGGATTACACCTTGGAGGTGCCGGCTAATTTTCCACCGCCAAAACCTGTTTTTAAAAATAATCCGGTTACCAAAGCAGGCTTTGAATTGGGTCGCGCCTTGTTTTATGATCCAATTCTCTCTCGCGACAATTCTATTTCCTGTGAAGGTTGCCATAAGCAGTTTTCTGGTTTTGCAGATTTAGGGCACAAAGTTAGCCATGGCATTGAAGACAAATTAGGAACCCGCAACTCACCCGCATTAGCCAATTTAGCCTGGCAACCGGAGTTTTTTTGGGATGGGGGAGTGAACCACCTGGAAATGGTGCCGCTGGTACCAATTACCAATCCGGTTGAAATGGATGCTAAACTTACGACTATTATTAAAAAATTAAATAATCATAAGCGATATCCAAAACAGTTTCGGGCGGTGTTTGGAGGAGATAGTATAAATAGCCAGCAACTATTTCGGGCGCTATCCCAATTCATGGGCTTATTGGTTTCGGCTAACTCCAGGTACGATAAATATGTACAGAATGGAGGCGGGAGTTTAACTACTGCCGAATTGAACGGATTACAAGTATTTAAGAACAAATGTGGTTCGTGCCACGCCACTGACTTATTTACAGATTTTAGTTACCGCAACAACGGTTTAGACACTGATTTCAGAAAGGACGAAGGCCGGTTTTTAATTACTAATAATGCTGCGGATGCCGGTAAATTTAAAGTGCCTAGTTTGCGTAATGTGGCTGTTACCAGTCCTTATATGCATGATGGACGCTTTCAAAACCTGAAGCAGGTATTAAACCATTATGTTAATGGCGTAAAAACATCTGCTACGCTGGATCCCTTACTCCAAACCAATGCCTCTCCAGGAATTGCTTTAACCCCTGAAGAACAATCTGATATTATAGCTTTTTTACAAACCCTTACCGATCAGGAATTTTTAACCAATGCGAAATTTTCTCAACATCAGTAAATTAGTAATATTAGGTGTTTTATGCCTAATAACAGAAACAAGCCAAGCCTGTGATATTTGTGGTTGCTTTATGGGCATTACGCCTTACGATAATCAAAGCACCATCGGCATAATGCACCGATACCGGATTTTTAACGGCTATTCCCATTTAGGACAAAAAAAACAGTTTTTCCCACACGGCGTGAATGTCTTGTATCCGGGCGCGCAGGGAGAAAATGGCCATAGCCATACGCATGCACCGGGTACAGGAGCGCACGATCACGGCAATAATGCACAGGATTATGAAGCCTATCGGGTTATTGAAGTACGGGGCAAATATTTTATTCATAAACGCCTTGAACTAAATGCTTATGTGCCCTATACCATGAATACCAGCCGCACCGATGGCAGCACAACCTCCCTGACGGGTATAGGGGATATTAATTTATTTGCTGGTTACCATTTGTTGCGCAAAATAGAAGTAGCTGGTGCTCAACAACGATTAATTGCGGGTGGTGGGGTAAAACTGCCAACCGGACATTATTATAAAAAAGATGCAGAAGGTGTACGGTATCCGTTGCTTTTACAGCCCGGAACCGGTGCGGTAGATTATTTTACCTACATCAATTATATTATTGGCTATCGAAAAATAGGTCTGAGTATTAATGCCAGTTATAAACTGAACGGGCAAAATTACTACCAGGAAGGTATTGCCAATAGTACAGCGCAATTTGTAAATTTATTTTACCGCTTTAACCCCAACCCCAACTGGTTGATCGTGCCATCAGCTCAGTTCTTTTATGAGAACACTAAAGGGGAAATGTTGAACGGAGAATTAACCGGCGAACATCAAATGAAGAATGCTTTGCTAGGACCAGGAGTAGATATATTCTATAAAAACATCTCCCTTAATTTAGCTGCCCAATTACCCGTGTATGAAGCTGCAACCAATCACCCATCCAGTGCCGGACGTTTAGTTTTAGGCTTAAACTACAATTTTAATCAAACTAAGTATTTATTAAAATAGGGGTAGGTTTAACCTAAAGAATACCAGTTTTACTTATTACATTTTAGGTCATTCCGAGCTTGCCGAGGAATCTAAATTATATCGAAGTGGCGGTAAGAATTAGATCCTTCGCCAGGCTCAGGATGACGAATTTCTATAGTACTATTATTACACTTACACTACTTATTCAACAAAAGAGCCTTTCCATATTTGAAAGGCCCTTTTGTTTTAGTAAGGAAAAATAATATTATCCAAATAGCTCTTGTAGTTTATAAACCAAAGCCTGCATTTGGCTTACCGAATGGGCCGGGAAATTGGCAATTCTTATTTGAGCATCTTTGTAACTGCCGTAACCACTGCCCACTACCATATCAAAAGGCGCCAGTTTTTTAATAACCTCGGCAGAAGACACTTTTGTGTTAAGGATAATAGTAGTAGCGGAGCGATGTGCCGGTTCCTTAACGGCAATGTCAAATGTCTGGCTGTTGGCGGCATACTCATAAACCAGTTTAGCTTTGGTTTCCGTTTCCTGCCGGATCACCTCAATGCCTTTCTTGTTCATTTCTTCTGCCACCTGACCTAATAAGTAAATATTAAGCACATTTGGTGTTTCAGGGTTCTGATAGCCTTTGGCTTTGCTTAATAAAGAAGGAATGCTATGAAATGAACCAATAGATAAACCTTTAGCTTTTAACGCTTCGGCTTTAGCAATGCAACGGTCATTTAAAACCCAAACACCTAAACCTGCGGGTAAACCAAAGCACTTCTGTACCGAAAAATATACAGAATCTATCTGGCTATAATCAAAAGCCGGGTGCGGCATAGACGAAACTGCATCTACAAATAATAAAGCTTCCGGATTAATTTTTGACCGCAGCTGATTAATAGCCTCAACCGGCGTAGCAGCACCGGAACTGGTTTCATTTTGTACTACCGCTACCAATTCTGCGGTTGCCGGAACTTCAATCTGATCAATAGGAAAACCTTCGCCGAAAGGGGCCTCATACTTGGTGGCTTTCCTACCTAGCTCCAGCGATATTTCATAGAAACGTTTGGAGAAAGAACCGTTAACCAGGTGAAAACTTTCAGATTCTACTGTGTTCTGAATAGCCCGTTCCCAAATTTCGTTGGCCGAGGATAAAAATAATATTTCGAAATTATCGGGTAATTGCAGCAACTGGCGCAGCTCTTTTTCGGTGTGAGCATAAATATCTTTAAACTGCTGGCTGCGGTGTGAGATACTTCCAATTTTATTGGCCATTGCACTTTGCATGTGCTGAGGCACCGTAGGGTACAATTCAGAAGGTCCCGGGGTGAAATATATCTTATTGTTCATGATTGGGAAAAGGTAGGTATAAAAATTAAAAGTGCTAAGTCCATATTAAGGGTTTAATATAGGACTTAGCACTTCGTACATAATAATTACTTATTAATAAAGTATTCTAAACTTAATGGTGTTGGCAATACTTCTCAGATCATTAACTAATTCTTTGTCGTATGCTTTATCAATGTCTGTGATTACATACCCTACGTGTTCATTAGTTTTTAAATACTGACCCAGAATATTTACGTGGTTTTTAGCTAAAACATTGTTAATATTTGCCAGTACACCCGGTACATTCTCGTGAATATGGATCAGGCGATGCGCATTGGTAAGAGCCGGTAACTGTATGTTAGGGAAGTTTACGCTCTGGTAAGTATTACCAGAGTTAATGTACTCCATAATCCGGTTCGGAACAAAGTTAGCAATGTTCTCTTGCGCCTCTGCCGTACTACCTCCAATATGAGGCGTTAAAATAACGTTAGGTAACCCACGTAAATCATTTACAAATTCTTCGGCATTATTTACGGGCTCGTACGGGAATACATCAATTGCTGCTCCTTTGATCTTGCCTGATTTAATATGCTGAACTAAAACCGGAATATCTACAATATGGCCACGGCTCAGGTTCAGGAATATTACGCCTTCTTTCATGGCTTCAAACTCAGCCGCACCAAAAAAGTTTTTGTTGCTGGCCCGGCCATCTACGTGCAGGGTTACAAAATCAGCCAGGCCCAGTAACTCTTTCAGAGAACTGCATTTCTTGGCATTACCCAACTGTAGTTTTTCTACTACATCGTAATAGTAAACTTCCATACCCATCGCTTCGGCCAGTACAGAAAGCTGGGAACCAATGTTGCCGTATCCTACAATACCTAATTTTTTGCCGCGAACCTCAAAACTACCAGCCGCTGATTTATCCCAAATGCCTTTATGCATTTTTTCACTTTTAGGGAAAATGTTACGGGCCAGCATAATGATTTGGCCAATAGCCAGTTCTACCACGCTGCGGGTGTTGCTATAAGGTGCGTTAAATGCCGGAATACCTAATCTTAAACATTCTGTTAAATCAATCTGATTGGTGCCAATACAGAAAGCACCAACACTCATTAATTTATTAGCATTGGCTAAAACCTTTTTGGTTACCTGTGTTTTAGAACGTATGCCTAATATAGAAACGTTTTTAATTCGCTCACAAAGCTCATCCTCTTCCATGGCACCAATAGCGGTTTCTACCTGGTAGCCCTCTTTCTTAAATAGCTCTACCGCTTTTGGGTGAATATTCTCTAATAACAGAACACTAATACGATTCTTTGGATAAGAAATAGCCATCGGTAATTTGTTCTGGTACAGAAACTCATCTAAGCTGGGAGCGATATGTTCAGCTTTAGCAACTACCGCTTCACGGGCAATGTTTTCAGTAAAGGCGTAAAATTTATTGGCTAAGCCGGCTTCTTTAATTTCGTAGTCGGTATAACCATCACCTAATACATACACATCTCCTTGCAAAGCCAGGTTTTCCAGTAATTTAATTTTGCCTTTATCCAGACTTAATACATTAGACGGATCGAAGCCTACAATATTACCCTGCTCGTCGTACTCAAAAGTATTGGCATAAATATTTTCTTCTTTAATACCGTATTGGGTTACAATTGGTACAATAAACTCTTTAAACCCACTGGATACAATTAAAATATTATCAGCATATTGGTTAAAGAATTCCCGGTTGCGCTTAACAGATTCAGAAACTTTGGTTTCTAATTGAGCAATAAGCGGTTGCAAGTGCCTGCGGTTTGCTTTGAGTAAAGCCAGACGTTTCGATAAACCCTCGGTGAACGAGCTTTTGCCGTCCATGGCACTATTGGTCAGGTTTACTATTTCCTGCAGGATTTCCTCCTTGTTTTCGTCGCCTTGTAATGAGATTTCACCTAATTCATCTAAAGCTTCTACTTGCGTGAAAGTACTGTCGAAATCAATGATAAAATATTTGTCTTTACTCATAGAACATTGCGCTTTCCGCGCTAAAAAATTTCAAGGCGCAAAGTTCATTAATTTTAAATTGAATTAAAAGAATTGTTTGGAGTTAATATAAGCTTAATAAAATATTTTTCAGAAATAAGCGCAAGATGTTAAGTGATTTAGCTAAAAAGTAAAAAATCCTGCCCCAGGAGGTGGAGCAGGATGCTATTTGTTTAAAAATCCTATACTTTCTACAGCATTGCTAATTGTTCATCTTTTATCTTCTGATAGAAGTTTTCATAAAGCGGAACAATTTTATTTATTTCAAATACCTTAGCCCTAGCTAGTGCATTTGCCTTAAAGGTAGGTAAGTTATCATCGTGTAAGACAAACAAGGCATTTTTTACCATATCATTCACATCACCCACATTGCTTACAAACCCAGTAACGCCATGAATATTCAGTTCGGGTATGCCCCCAGCATTAGACGAAATAACCGGGACCTGGCAAGCCATTGCTTCCAGCGCGGCCAGTCCAAAACTTTCTTTCTCGGAAGGCATCAGGAATAAGTCACACACCGATAAAACCTCTTCTACGGCATCCAGTTTGCCTAAAAAGCGTACATCGCCGCATACATTAAGCTTCCGGCACAGTTTCTCTGCTTTTACCCGTTCCGGTCCATCACCCACCATCAATAATTTAGAAGGTATTTGTTTTCGTACTTCTACAAAAATTTTTATTACGTCCTGAACCCGTTTTACACTGCGGAAGTTGGAAGTATGTACCAGCAGTTTTTCTCCAAAAGGACTAATGGCCGTCCGGAAATGATCTTTCCGTTGTTTTTGAAAGCGTTCCAGGTTAATGAAGTTTGGAATGACTTCAATTTCTTTTTCAATTTTAAAATGGTTATAGGTTTCGGTGCGCAGATCATCAGAAACTGCCGTCACCCCATCCGACTGATTAATACTAAAGGTAACCACCGGTTCAAAAGAAGCATCTTTACCCACCAGGGTAATATCGGTACCATGTAAAGTAGTGATAACCGGAATATGAATCCCTTTGGTTTTTAAGATTTGTTTGGCCATGAAGGCTGCCGAAGCATGCGGAATAGCATAATGCACGTGTAGTACATCCAACTTCTCAAACTGAACAATATCTACCATTTTGCTGGCTAAAGCCAGTTCATACGGATCGTATTGAAACAGCGGGTAAGATGGTACCATTACCTCGTGGTAAAAAAGATTCTCGTTAAAGAAATCGAGCCGAGCCGGTTGGCTATAGGTAATAAAATGTATTTGATGACCTTTTTGAGCAAGGGCCTTGCCCAATTCGGTTGCTACTACGCCACTTCCTCCAAAGGTTGGATAACAAACAATGCCAATTTTCATGTAAATTCAAGATCAGCGGTAAAAATTTAGTTAAGCTGATAAGCTTTATAAGCTCAAAGTAAGGAAATAGTTTTTATACTTTCCTTAAATTTTATTCTTCTTACGCTACTGCCGGTCGGTGTAATAGAACTTAGGCTGGATAGATTTATAAATGATATCGTGAATTCGGGTTCGGATGCTATTAGTAACCAGCTTATTATTTTCGGCAGTAGGATTAATGCGGTTGGATAAAAAGATGTAAACCAGCTTGTTTTCCGGATCAACCCAAGCGCAGGTGCCTGTAAAGCCGGTATGGCCAAAAGTAGATAACGGAGCCATGGTTGAGGTAGCACCTTTCCCGGCAGGGTCAGGCATATCCCAGCCCAGTCCGCGGCGGGTTTCTTTATTGTGACGGGTAGCAAATTCAGGTACTACATTGGCACGAAAATATCTTAACCCACCGTACTCCCCGTTTTGTAAGTTCATTTGCATCAGTTTGGCTAAATCCAGTGCCGTTGAGAATAAACCGGCATGGCCCGCTACGCCTCCCATCATGGCTGCTCCCTGGTCGTGCACATTGCCCCACACCAAGGTTTTCCGGAAGTGCGTATCATTTTCAGTAGGTACAATCTGCTCTTTCTGAAAACGCTTTAAGGGATTATAAAGTAATGAATTGGCACCCAATGAAGCATAAAAGTTGTGCTCCATAAACTCATCAATTGATTGATTTAGCAGTTTTTCTGCTACCCGTCTTAATATATAGAAGCTTAAATCGCTGTATTTAAATTCATAATGCGGTGCTCCTTTGGGTTTAGGTAAAAGCGGTGATTCAATAATCCACTTCCACATCACGTCTTCCATGTTCTTAGCAGTATACATGCCCGGTACTACTTCATTCGGGAAGTTCTCGCTTTGGGTAGTAGCATAATAAAGCCCCCGGTTCTGAGGAGCATTAAAACTGCGTTGCCAAAAAGCCACTCCCGATTGCAAACCGGCCTGGTGGGCCAGAATGTCGCGGATTATCAAATTTTGTTTGTTAGTTCCTTGAAGTTCCGGGAGGTAAACCGATGCCTTGGCATCTAAATTTAATTTGCCCTGGTCTTTCAGGAACATGATAGCCTGCAGGGTAGAGGCCACCTTTGTTACCGATGCAATGTCGTAAATAGAAGAATTAGTTACTAGTTTGGCTTTATCATCGTAGGTGGTATAGCCATAAGCTTTTTCAAATATTACCGCACCATCCTTGGCTACTACTACCTGGCAGCCTGGAGTTGCTCCGTAGGCAATGGCTTCCCGCGCAACATTATCAATCTGGTTTAAAATTTGCGAATCCATGCCAACACTTTCCGGATTGGCAAAGCGCAGACGATTGATCGGTTGCGTTTTCAAGCCTGAACCAGCGGTTAGATTTGGAGAGGCCGAAACGGGTAACTTTCCGTTGGCACCAATAGCACCAAATAAAATCTGAGGTATTACAGTCTGGGCTGCTTCCGTATCTTCATAACCACACAACAACCAATCAGACTTTTCAAAATACTGTAAGGTATAGGCATTGCCTAATACAGCTAATACAACTTTTTGCTTTGGATTAGCCTGTAACCGCTGGATAAAGGCCCGGGTTCTTTGTGTAATGCCGTAATTATTGGCCGGTGTATTATTTAACCGGTGAATGCTAACCACCACCACATTGTTCTGCTGTAGTTTGTTGTATAAGCGGTTATAAGTTGAATCTTCGGCCTGCTTTACCAGCGTGTACTTAGTAAATGGCGCATACTTTTCCAGCGTTTGGGTAAACACATTATTCTTGCCGGCTCCTATGGTAACGGAGGCAAAATTTAGAGTATCTAAATTGCGGAACGGCAGAAAATCGCCTTTGTTTTTTACTAAAGTAACGGCATGTTCATAAAGCTGCTGTTGTACCACATTGCTGCTTGGCCGATCTATTTCTGTAGTCAGGTTTTTTAACTCAACCGGTTTGTACTTATTTAAACCAGCCCAATACTTGGCGTGCAGAATTTTCCGAACCTTATAATCAATTTCTTCCTGTTTGATTTTTCCGGAAGCTACTGCTTCTTTTATTTTAGCAATAGCAGTTGGTACGTCTTCCGAAAAAAGTAAAACATCGTTACCAGCCGACAAGGCGAGCGCATCTACTTCTCCAGGCTTGTAGTACTTGGTTACACTGCGCATATTCAGGGCATCGGTAAAAACTAATCCCTGGTATTGCATTTTCTCTTTTAATAAACCAGTAACCAAATTATGGGAAAGCGTAGCGGCTTTATTAGCAACCGTATCAAAAACCGGTAAGTGCAAATGAGCTACCATTACCCCCATTACGCCGGCATCAAAAGATTGCTTAAAGGGGTACAGGTCTACTTCCTGTAACCGTTTTATATCACTACGGATTATTGGTAATGATTTATGTGAGTCTTTATCGGTATCACCGTGGCCCGGAAAATGTTTGGCTACGGCAATTATGCCATTTTCCTGCAAGCCTTTAATGTAAGAAATACCATAGTCGGATACATGCTCTTTTGATTCGCCGAAGGAGCGATTGCCAATAACCGGATTATTAGGGTTGCTGTTTACATCCAAAACAGGAGAAAAGCTGATATGTACACCCAGACGCTTCATTTTTAGGGCAATTTCTCTTCCCATCAGGTACACATACTTAGGATCATCAAGTGCGCCCAATGTCATTTGTTTCGCAAAATGCATACTGCTATCCAGGCGCATATCTAAACCCCATTCTGCATCCATGGCAATAAAAAGCGGAACAGTGGCTTTGCTTTGGTATTGGTTGGTTAGTATAGCCTGTCTTTTAGGTCCACCATACATAAACATTAGTCCGCCAATATTATATTGACTAATCAAGCGTTCTATGTATCGGCTGTGGCTGGCGTCGCGGTTAGAGTAAGCGGCTACCATAAATAACTGGCCTAAGCGTTGCTCGGGAGTTAAGGCATTATACACACTATCTACCCACGATTGTTCCTGGTTGCTCACTACCCGTTTAGGCAAGGTAGTAGAGGTCATCAGGCCTGTAGCCGTGAGTAAAACTAGAAGTAAAAATATGTTAAAACCTTTCACCATCTTTTCTAACCGGTATATGTAATTTGAATAGCTCGGAATAAAATCTAATTTTGCATGTAAAGATTTTGCCGGGCAAACAGGTTGTTTTCTAAAGTAAGCTATTTACATTTTTTAAAATGGGTACTTGCCAGAAGTATGGATAAACAACTTTTTTGCTTTGAGAAGCCCAATGGCTTTTTCTCCTGAAACTTTATTGCAGCTGTTTAAAATGTTAATCATACTTAATCAAGCAGTTCGTTTGCTACTAGTATTCTATAGCAAAACACTTGCCTATCTAAAATCGTTTGCAATAATAATAATAAATTTTTTTTCAGGCACTTACTTACCTCACCCAAAAAATGCAAAATTCTTTATGGTGGGCCTAAAAGTTTCTAAAACCTGCTGAGAACGTAATGGCGGATATAATAAAATTATTGCCGGAATACCTGGCAAATCAGATTGCGGCAGGCGAAGTAGTACAAAGACCGGCATCGGTTGTAAAAGAATTAATGGAGAATGCGGTTGATGCGGAGAGTACACAAATCCAGTTAATCGTAAAGGAAGCTGGTAAAACGCTGGTGCAGGTGGTTGATAATGGGAAAGGCATGTCGGAGACCGATGCCCGGATGAGTTTTGAGCGGCACGCAACCTCCAAAATTAAGTCTACCGAAGATTTGTTCCGGATTCAAACAATGGGTTTCCGGGGCGAAGCTCTGGCTTCTATTGCGGCGGTGGCCCAGGTGGAGCTTAAAACGAAAAAGCAAAACTCTGATATAGGGACTAAACTGGTTGTTGAAGGATCGGAGGTTGTTTCGCAGGAACCGGTGGCCATGCCCGATGGTACAAATATTTGTGTAAAAAACCTGTTTTTTAATGTGCCGGCGCGTCGTAATTTTTTAAAATCTAATCCGGTTGAAATGCGCCATATTCTGGATGAGTTTCAGCGGATGGCGCTGTCGCACCCGCACATTAGTTTTTCTCTTTTTAATAATGATTTAGAAATCTATCAATTACCGGCGGCCAAATTAAGCCAACGGATAGTGGCTTTGTTTGGCAACAATTACAAAGAACAATTAGCCAATTGCGAAGAAAATACACCTACTTTAAAAGTGAGTGGGTACATTGGCAAACCCGAGTACGCTAAAAAATCGCGTGGCGACCAGTTCTTCTTTGTAAATAACCGTTTCATCCGGAATTCTTACCTGAATCATGCGGTAGTAACCGCTTATGAAGGGTTGTTGCCTAAAGATACTTTTCCGTTTTATGTGCTCTTTTTAGAAATAGATCCGGCCAGTATTGATATAAACGTACATCCTACCAAAACCGAGATAAAGTTTGAGGATGAAAAAACGGTGTATGCCATTGTGCGGGCTGCTGTTCGGCAATCTTTAGGGGTGCATAATATTGCGCCGTCGCTGGATTTTGAAGGTGATGTAAATTTTGCCCCTATCCGGTCTATCAAAACAGATTTTGATACCGAGTTTTTTAAGGCTGCTCCAACTTATCAGGAAATGGCACCGGCACAAGAGCGCAAACAAGTGCCTGCTTTTAAACCCAATATTTTTCAAAACTGGCCAGAAAATCCTGCCAGAGACACTGCCAGAATAAGTAATGCGCCTTTGGTTTTTGAGGATCTTGACTTGCCGGAACAAAAAGAATTAGGGTCTTCCGGCAATAAAGCCATCCAAATTCATCAGAAGTATTTGTTGGTGCAGGTAAAATCGGGTATGATGCTGGTAGATCAGCAAGCTGCCCAGGAGCGTATTTTGTACGAGAAGTTTATTGCGGCTTTACATCGGAACTCAGGCGCTACCCAAACGTTACTTTTCCCGGAAGTGGTTCAGTTTACGCCTACTGATTTTATTGTAGTACAAGAACTGAAAGAAGAATTCAGAGCCTTAGGTTTTGTGTTCAGTGATTTTGGTAAAAATACTATTATGGTAAATGGCATACCTGCCGATGTGCCTCCAAATCGGGAGAAAGAACTTTTTGAAGGATTAATCGAACAATACCAGAATAACCGTTCTGATCTGGCGTTGGATAAAAAAGAAAATATCGCCCGGGCTATGGCTAAACGTGTTGCTTCCCGGCTCGTAAGGCGTATGACGGAGCTGGAAATAAATGCGCTGGTGGATCGATTATTTGCCACCCAGGTACCCAACTATACTCCCTCCGGACAGAAAGTGCTGGTAATGATGGATATGGGTCAGTTGGATGCCTTGTTTACAAAAAGCTGATTATTTTGTTTGAGTACTATTCGGTAAAATAGGTAATATTGCCACTATTATATATTTAAAAATATTTCAGGTTCAATAATAGGTAGTTGGGTCGAAAACGTTTGATGACCAGTAGCTTATTATGATTAAAACCTTGCTGCTTTCTATGATGAATATAACACCAATGGTCCGGAATCTTCTGGTCCTTAACCTGGTAGCTTTTATAGCCTTTACCTATTTTGGAGGTGGCGAAATGTTTGCCCTTTACGATTTCAGATCACCTTATTTCAGGCCGTATCAGTTCCTGACGCACATGTTTATGCATGGAGGCTGGGGACATTTGTTCAGCAACATGTTCAGTTTATTTATATTTGGTCCTATGCTGGAATACAGGTGGGGAGGACAACGCCTTTTGTTATTTTATTTAATAACCGGCTTAGGAGCCAGTATTTTGTTTACGGCCGTTCGTACCTATGAATTTCGACAGCTTACCCTAGATACCGAGCAATATATTAGTGCGCCTTCCCCTATAAATTTCCGTAATTACCTGGACGAACACCTGGAAGGACGCTATAATCTGGAAGCGGTACAGCAGTTTAATAATAACCCGACTGACCCGAACATGATTGCGGGCAGCGTGCAATCTGTTAAAAATATTTATCAGACCTTAATCAATGTACCTATGCTGGGTGCTTCCGGAGCCGTATTTGGTATATTAATGGCATTCGGATTATTATTTCCAAATACAGAATTGATGCTTTTATTCTTCCCTTTTCCAATAAAAGCAAAATATTTTGTGCTACTTTATGGAGCCTATGAGTTTTATGCCGGGATACAAAGGAACCCAGGTGATAATGTAGCGCATTATGCGCACTTAGGCGGTATGTTGTTTGCCTTTATTTTAATTAAAATATGGGAAAAGGATAGAGAAAACTTTTATTAATAAATGAGTATTATAAACGATATAAGGTTTGCTTTCCGGCAACGCGATAATGCTTTAAACCAGCTTATTTTAATTAATATACTGGTTTTTGTTTCCATTATTCTGCTGCGTACCATTTTGTGGCTCATGCGTTCCGATCTCTTTGAGACCATAATGAGTTTTCTGGCACTACCGTCTGATTTGAATGTTTTGGTACGTCGTCCCTGGACGTTGTTTACGTACTTTTTTGTTCATAAAGACTGGCTTCACATTATTTTTAACCTGCTTAACCTGTATTGGTTTGGTATGTTGGTTAGGGAGTATCTGGGCAGTAAAAAGCTGGTAAGTCTTTATATCCTGGGAGGATTTTTAGGTGGTGTAATTTATTTGTTGTTTTACAACTTGGTGCCCTTTTTTATAGCCCGGGGCAATGCCGAAATGATTGGCGCTTCAGCCAGTATCTTGGCTATAATTGTGGCTGCGGCTACCTTACTGCCAGATTATACTTTTAATCTGCTTTTGTTCGGGCCTGTAAAGATCAAATACATTGCCGCTTTCTTGGTTTTACTTTCTATTTCCGGAGCGGTGGGCGATAATGCCGGTGGTAATGTGGCGCACTTGGGCGGGGCTTTAATCGGCTTTATATTTATAAAGCAACTACAGCGGGGTAATGACTTGGGGCGGCCTATTCATGGCTTCTGGGCAATTATCTCTGGTTTATTTAGCCGCCGTCCGCTAATGAAGGTCAGTTACAAAAATCCGGCTACCGGCGGGTTTAGTATGCCAAACGGTAAACCTAGTCAGATAGAAATTGATTTGATTTTGGATAAAATTTCCAGATCGGGCTACGAGAGTTTATCTAAAGAAGAAAAGCAAAAGTTGTTTCGGGCTAGCCAAAAAGATTAAAGATTTTTATATAATAGGCCTTGGGTTGGATGCTTAGATCTTTAAGACTAAGTTATAGTTTTCCTGTAATTCATTAAATTCAGTTCCAATTCATAATATAGAATATAAAGAAGTTCATTATTATTCCTTCTTTATATATTAATTACAGTTGTCCAGGACTATTTTACTTAATTCTTTAAACCATGAAACGATTTTGCCTGCTCTTTGCCTTACTCATGTTTATACAGGATTCCTGGGCGCAAAAGCTTGCTGATCCTATACTTTTATGGCCGAATGGGGCACCTGGGGCTACCGGTTCTAGTGATGAAGACAAGCCTGCGCTTATTCCTTTTGTGCCAGAGGAATCAAAAAGAAACGGAGCTGCCGTATTGGTAGTGCCAGGCGGTGGTTTTACTACTCGAGCTGTTGACCATGAAGGTGTATTGGTAGCGCAATGGTTAAAAGAAAAGGGTATTACAGCGTTTATTTTACGCTATCGCCTGCGGCCTTTGTATACCCGCAATGACTGGGTATTGGATGGACAACGGGCGATGCAGTATATACGGGCAAACGCATCAGCATACAACATCTCTCCGGATCGTGTAGGCACTATTGGCTTTTCGGCAGGGGCCAATTTGATAGCTGATATGTCGCTTAACCCGTTAGCTGCGCAAACAAATGCTACCGATGCGCTTGAACGCTTCGCTTCCAAACCTGATTTTTTGATCCTGGGCTATGGCTCTATGCGTCTCCCTGCCACCGCTGATTCCGTTGTTGTGTCTAAATTTCCGCCGACGTTTATGTATGGCACCGTGGAAGACCGGGCCAGCAATACCGGCATGCAGGAAATGCTTAACCGGTTATATCGGGCCGGCGTACCGGTTGAAGCACATTTTTTTCAGAACGGTGTACACGGAACCGGCTTTGCCTTAGGTGATCCGGTACTGGGCCAATGGACAACTTTATTACACAACTGGCTGGCCGTGGGCGGGTTTCTTACAGACAAACCACAAGTTGCTTTAGCAGGTGTGGTAAAATTAGATGGTGCTCCCTTGCGAAAAGGTATGGTCATTCTCACGCCAGTTGATAACCGGGAAGCGCCTCCTGTAGTGGTTTATATCGTTAATACTGGCACTGGGGAATTAGGGAGGTTTTTAGTGCCGAAAGGTCAAGGGCCGGTGGAGGGTCGCTATAAAATAGAAGTGAGGCAGGATGCTACCCGATGGACAAGTAATTCGAGGGAGCCCTTTATGATCAGCATGATGGATAAGCAAGCTAAGGGGACATTAACGGAAGCGGATATAAAGCAGTGGAGTGAATACACACGAAAGCGGAACCTCTCGCCCAGTATTGACAAGCAACGCATTTATGCCCGCAAGCACCCAAATGATAAGTTGGATTATATTGTTGCCATAAAAGAGGGAAAGGAAGTATTGATCGAAGTATTCGGTAAGTAGTGAATAGTGAGATAGGTAACCAAATACTATGGAAAGGTTTGGTATTGTATCATACCATACTACTGGTTTTTAACTACTCTTGATAAATATAAATCCTCCACCTTCTTTCTTGCCCAAGGGGTTTTGCGCAAAAATGTTAGGCTCGATTTTATACTAGGGTTAGAGATAAAGCAATTTATCTTTATTTGCCGTGCAAGTTCCTGCCATCCAAACTTGTCCACTAAGGTGTTTAAAATTTGTTCAAGGGTTTTTCCGTGCAGCGGATTATTCTGTTGTTCCATTTTTATTTTAAGATTGTTTTACCTATTTAGATTGCTAGAAGGGTAAAAGAAGAAAGCACCTACATGTAGGTGCTTTCTTCTTTTATTGATAAAGTGTTGGGAAATTAAACTTTAGCAGTCATGTTATCCAAAACAGCCATTACTTCTCTTACGTGGTTGTCAGAAATGCGTAGTAATTCCATTTCTTCGTCGTTTAATTGAAGTTCAATAATTTTTTCAACGCCATTTTTACCCAGAATAACCGGTACGCCTAAGTAAGTTCCCTCAATGCCATATTCGCCTTCCAGTTTTACACAAACCGGGAAAATTCTTTTCTGATCGCGGGCAATAGCTTCTACCATTTGGGCAGCGGCAGAACCCGGTGCATACCAGGCAGAAGTACCCATTAACTTAACCAATTCACCGCCACCATTTTTGGTGCGCTCAATAATGGCATTTAAAGTTTCTTCTTCAATTAACTCCGTAACCGGTATACCTGCAACGGTGGTATAGCGCGGAAGCGGTACCATGGTGTCGCCGTGGCCGCCTAGTAAAACAGCCTGAATGTCTTTAGGCGATACATTTAATGCTTCAGCCAGGAAAGCACGATAGCGGGCAGTATCTAAAATACCAGCCATACCCATTACTTTAGTGCGCGGTAATTTTGATGTAATATGGGCGGCATAAGTCATTACATCCAGTGGATTAGAAACCACAATAATAATAGCTTCCGGAGAATGTTTAACAATGCTCTCGGTTACAGATTGAACTATGCCAGCATTGGTAGAAATTAAATCATCGCGCGTCATGCCTGGTTTACGCGGTAAACCAGAAGTAATTACCACAATATCGGAGTTGGCCGTACGGGAGTAATCATTAGTTACGCCAACAGTACGGGTATCGTATAAATTAATTGGGGATTTTTGCCAGATATCAAGAGCTTTGCCTTCAGCAAAACCTTCTTTGATATCTACCAAAACTACTTCATTCGCAATTTCGCGATAAGCCAGAACATCAGCACAAGTGGCGCCCACGTTCCCGGCTCCAACTACGGTTACTTTCATAATGTGGTGTTTATTGAGTTTAAGTTGGTTAAATAATTAAGATTGTGTAAAAATATAAAAAAAGGATTTCGAAGCTAGAAATAAGAATGTTTTATTTTCCAGCCTCTCCAATTCAGTTAAACGATTAAGAGAAATCCTTTAGAATTACTTTTTGATTTCTATTTCCAAAACCGTATTAGTTTTGTCAGTTACCTTGAAACGGTTATCCGGGCGGTACCCAATTATCCAGACAATGGATTTATCGGAGGTTATTACTTTAATTTTAGGTTTTAGGTTAGCCGGAATTTTCTCATCGATTAAAAAATCGCTTATTTTCTTCTTGCCGTTCATGCCCAGAGGTACAAACCAATCACCTTCTTTCCAGGTGCGTACCTTAAGCGGAAACTGCAGCAATTCAGCATCCAGGGCAGCTATTTTACGGCTTCTGGGTATTTTATAACCGGTAGCTTCTTTTCGTGCTAAACCCAGCATTAATTCTTCTGCCTCAAAAATGGTGGTTTCTTCGGCTATTTCATAGGAACCAAAAGCCCCTAAATTTTTACCTGTAATTACTAGTTGTTCCCGGTCTTTTACCAGTATATGGGTAGGCGATTCAAAAGTTTTACCCGAAATAGCCGTAAAAGACTCTACTATATTCTGGACTACTTCGTAATTATAATTATACGCTTTAAGTATCTCAAATAACACAACTGGTAAGGCTGTTACACCATTTAGGGCAGTAATATCTATATAAGTTGCTTCTGGTTTTTCGGTTACCGATGCCGTTTTTACCTCCTGAATGTATTTTTGGAAAATAGCCTCGGCCCCTTTTATTTTCTCAACCGTTTGCGATAGCGTATTTTCAAGGTTAGGATTTATTTGTTTTAAAACCGGGATAACCTCCTGCCTAATAAGGTTGCGCTGGTACTTGGTACTTTCGTTGGAACTGTCTTCGCGCCAGATAAGTTGATGACTGGTTACGTAGTCGTAAATATCATCTTTAGTCAGGCAAAGTAACGGCCGGATTATCTTGTTATTCTTAGCCGGAATACCGTGCAGGCCCGCAATGCCAGTGCCTTTGGTCAGGTTTAACAATATCGTTTCGGCCGCATCGTTCTGATGGTGCGCCGTGGCAATGTATTGGTAGCCATATTGCTGCCTGATTTTTTCGAACCACGTATACCGCAATAACCGGGCAGCCATTTGAATCGATAATTGTTCCTGTTCGGCATATTCTTTGGTATTAAAGTGTTCGGAGTAAAAGGGAACGTTGTACTTTTTAGCTAATTTCTTAACAAAAAGTTCGTCGGCATCTGCTTCTTCGGCCCGTAAACCAAAATGACAATGAGCAATACCAAAGTCCATTTTTAATTTGCTGAGCATATCGCAAAGTACTACCGAATCAATGCCTCCGCTTACGGCAACCACAATTTTATCGGTGGTTGTAAAAAGCTGATGGTGCTCACAGAAGGCTAAAACTTTATCTGTCATACCTATATAAAGGTTTATTTTTATTAATTTTGCGCGATTATTTAATTTCTGGATGAAACCCACAAAAGTATTCTATACGCTTCTTATTTTAATTCTTTCCTGTTTAAAAGTTTTTGGGCAATCCGGTAAAATAGAATTAATTCAGGCTGGTTCTCTGGAAGGCGGCGAAAAAAATGGAGCTAAGTATAACCGCCTGCTCGGAAACGTACAACTCAAACAAAAAGAAACCTTACTCTACTGCGACTCTGCCCACTTATACCGGGACAGGAATTATGCGGAAATATTCAGTAATGTACGCGTAGTGCAAGGGTCTGTAACCATAACCAGTGCTACGGCTACTTACGATGGTGAACAAAGAAAAGCGGTTTTTTTAGGCGGAGTAATTTTACGGGATGAGAAAATGACGGTGAATACACCATCGCTGGCCTATAACATGAATACCCGCATCGGGCGCTACACAGAAGGCGGAACTATCCTGGAAACGGAAAATCGGCTTACGAGCCAGTTTGGAAATTACAATGCCGGTACAAAAATGTTGTCGTTTAAAGGAAATGTACATTTAGTGGGTTCTGAAGCCGATATTCAATCGGATACCTTGCAGTATAATACCATTTCCAAAGTTGTTTATTTTGTGGCCCCAACCCGGATCCAAAACGAACAAGGCCTATTAACCGCTAAAGGCGGATATTATAACACGCTCAATAAACAGTCTGTATTCCGGGGTTCGCAGGTAGAGACTGCTGATTATTATGTTACCGGCGATAACGTGTTTTTTGATCGGATTAAAAATTACTTACATGCTTCTGGGAATGTACGAATGACTTCCAAAGATCAGAAGAATAAGGTAATTATTACGGGGCAGGAAGTGCATCATTGGAAAAGTTTAGGCAGGTCTAAAGTTTTTGGAAGCCCCGTCATGCGTTCCCTGGTTTCCGGAGATACTTTATATGTGGCAGCCGACACGCTGGTTTCAGTAGATTCCAATGATCCAAAGAAAAAAGATTTCCTGTATGCTTATAATGATGTAAAAATTTATAAAACAGATTTACAGGGTAAATGCGATTCCTTAACCTATAACTTAACTGATTCGGTTATGTTTATGAATTATGATCCTATTCTTTGGAATGCCAATAGCCAGATGGTAGGTGAGCGGGTGGAGATGCGGATGAAAAATAAGGCTTTAGACCGGATGTTCCTGTATAATAATGCTTTTATTATTTCGGAAGACACGCTAAGTAACCTCAACCAAATTAAAGGCAGAAACATAACTGCTTTCTTTGAAAAAGGAGATATCAGGCGGGCCGATGTGAACGGGAACGGCGAAAGTATTTATTTTGCCCTGGAAGGAGATACCCTTATGACCGGTATGAATAAAACTATTTGCAGCGATATGCTCTTAAAGTTTAAAGATAAAAAGCTGCAGACTATTTCATTCTTAACCAACCCGGATGCGAATTTTATTCCGCCACATGAGTTAAAGGAACCCGATAAACGATTGCCTGGTTTTAAATGGCGAATAGCAGAAAAGCCAACTAAAAAAGAAGTTTTAGCCAGAAGAAATAAAAAATCAGCGAAACCCAGAAAAACGCCAGTGGTTTCGAAGGCGGCCAAAACGCCTGATAGGAGGGCCCGAACTACTGCTAAGGATAGAAAAAGCAATAAATAGCACAGGAATCTTGCAATACCCCGGAACAAGCACCGTTCCATAAGTTGTTTATGGAAAGAAATATTCCTAATTTTGTACGCGCATGAACCGAATATTAAAAATATTTTGCCTTTTTTTAATTACAACACTTATTTTTAGTGCTTGTAGTGATTATAATAAGCTTTTAAAAAGTGATAATGTAGATAAAAAGTATGAGGCTGCTTTAAAATATTACGAAAAAAAGGATTACTACCGTGCCGGTACCTTGTTGGATGAGGTAAGACCGCTTTTAGCTGGTAGACCAGAAGCAGAAACAGCCGAATATTTATATGCTTACACCCAGTATAATGAAGGCTTATTTCAGGTAAGTGCTCAATTATTCCGGACCTTTTACGCCGTTTACGGCAATAGTCCCAATGCTGAAGAAGCGTTATTCATGCACGCCAAATCGCTTTATAAAGATTCACCGGAATATAGTTTAGACCAAACCAGTACTCAAACGGCCATTGTTTCCATTCAGGAATTTTTAAATCGTTACCCGGAAAGTAAGTTTAAAGATGACGCTACTAAAATGTATGATGAACTGGCCGGTAAGCTGGAGCGGAAAGCATTTGAGACAGCCAAGTTATATTACCAGATGGGTAAAAGCCAGCTAACCTATTACCAGGCAGCTGTTACGGCATTTAATAATTTTGAGCGTGAGTATCCTGCTTCTAACTATAATGAGGAAGCTGCCTATTACCGGATTTTAGCTCAGTTTTATTTAGCCGAAGAAAGTATTGAGGAAAAGCAACGGGAGCGTTATTTCGATACTGTTGGATTATACCAGGCTTTTGTAGATAAATACCCGAAAAGTAAATTTTTGCGAGACGCCGAAAATATTTACGATAAAAGTTCTAAACAATTAGAGCGTATTAAGAGTAGTACTACGGCTAATACAGCCAAAGCGCAGTAAAAAAATCTTTAAAAATAAAAGCGCAAGCTTTCAAAAAATAAAATTAATAACTAACAATATGGCAACTGTACCTGCATCAATCGTTACCCGCAATGTGGCTGATTTCGCTAAAGACACTGGCAACGTTTACGAAGCCGTTTCTATTATTTCTAAGCGTGCAAACCAGATTTCGGTAAAGATTAAAGAAGAGTTAAATTCTAAATTAGCGGAGTTTGCAACCACCGTAGATAACCTGGAAGAGGTTTTCGAAAACCGGGAACAAATTGAAATCTCTAAATACTACGAGCGCATGCCAAAACCTACTAATTTGGCTGTAGAAGAGTTTATGGAAGATAAAGTTTATTACCGTTACCCTGAAGAGGAGGCTGAATAAGCAGGCGCATGCTTCGGCATAAGAAAATTTTATTGGGCGTTTGCGGTAGTATTGCTGCCTATAAGGCCGCTTACTTAACCCGATTGCTCGTTAAGGAAGAAGCAGAGGTTCAGGTAATCCTGACATCCTCTGCTTCTGCTTTTATAACGCCGCTCACCTTAGCTACCCTTTCTAAAAAGCCTGTTCTATCCGAATTTACAAAAAGCGACCAAACAGGGGAGTGGCACAACCATGTTGCTTTAGGTCTTTGGGCCGATGTCTTAGTTGTTGCTCCGGCCAGTGCTAATTCTATTGCCAAGTTTGCCAACGGGTTCTGTGACAATTTATTATCTGCCGTTTATTTATCAGCACGCTGCCCGGTATTTCTGGCTCCAGCTATGGATCTGGATATGTATGTGCACCCAGCGGTAAAATCTAATATAGCGAAATTACAAACTTTTGGCAACCATCTTATTGAAGCGGGTTATGGCGAGTTAGCTAGTGGTTTGGTAGGACAAGGCCGTATGGCTGAGCCGGAAGAAATTATTCATGTACTCAAACAGCACTTTCAGAAAACAAGTGGAACACGCCTGGCTTAATGGTAAAAAGGTATTATTAACAGCCGGGCCAACTTATGAACCCATAGATCCGGTCAGGTTTATTGGTAACCATTCAACCGGGAAAATGGGTTATGCCTTGGCGCAGGCTTTTGCCGATTTGGGCGCTCAGGTTTATTTAATCAGTGGCCCCACCCAACTAAGCATTTTACATGCAAATATCACCGTTTTTAAGGTTACTACCGCCGATCAAATGTTTGCCCAAGCTAAAGAAGTGGCGGAGGAAACAGATATTTGGGTTTTCGCTGCTGCCGTAGCTGATTATAAACCAAAAGAAGTAGCCACGGTGAAAGTGAAAAAAAATGAGGAGACACTTACACTAGAACTCATAAAAAACGTTGATATAGCAAAGGCTTTAGGTCAGGTAAAACGAACCCATCAGGTTTCGGTAGGATTTGCTCTGGAAACCAATAATGAACTGGAAAATGCCCGGGCAAAACTGCAAAGCAAGAATTTAGACTTAATAGTTTTGAATTCTTTACAGGATGCAGGCGCAGGTTTTAAACACGATACCAATAAAATTACCATTATTGATAAAGATCGGGTGACCGAGTTTGAATTAAAGCCTAAAACAGAAGTAGCTCAGGACATAATAAAAGTGATTGCTCAAAAAATACATGCATAAGGTTGTAGTTCTATTATTTTTTGGCTTGCTCAGCCTGGGAAAAGCACAGGCGCAGGAATTGCAGTGCGATGTGGTCGTGAACAGCGATCAGGTGCAGCTAACCGATCGGCGCGTTTTTACGGATTTACGGAATGCAGTTTCTACCTTCATGAATAACCGCCGCTGGACGAATGATGTGTATCGACCAGAGGAGCGCATTCGTTGCCGGATGCTTATTACTATTACGGCGGCAGAAAGTGCCAATGGTCCTTTTAAAGCAGTAACCCAAATTATTTCTAACCGGCCTGTTTATGGTACCGGGTACGAAACACCTTTGCTTTCTTTTATTGATAAAAGCTGGAATTTTGAATATTCAGAATCGCAACCCTTGCAATTTTCTGAAAATGCCTTTACTTCCCATTTAGCCTCTTTGCTAACTTTTTATGCTTACATGATAATAGGTTTAGACCGGGATAGCTTTGGTAAGCAGGGGGGGACGCCGCTATACGATAGAGCGTTGTTAGTACAAAATAATGTAACGGCACAAAATCAAAACAGCGCCGGCTGGACGGCCTTTGACGATACCCGTAACCGGTATTGGTTACTGAATAATTTGCAGGACCCTCAGATTGAAGGTTTCCGGAATGCTTTGTATTTATATTACCGCCAGGGAATGGATATCTTTATTCAGGAGCCTGATAAGGCCAGAGCAAATATGATGGAGGCAATCAAAAATATTCAAGAAGTGGCTCGCCGTAAACCAGGTGCGGCTGTGTTGCGCTCCTTCTTTGAAACTAAAGCCGATGAGATAGTTTCGGTTTTTAGAGGCGCTCAACCCAATGATAAGCAAACTGTCCTGACGGCCCTGTCAGAGATAGATCCAACCAATATGACCAAATACCAAGGTATTATGCAACGCTAGCAGTAGGATTTGCTCAGATGTTAAAGTAAAAGTTTATTATATTTTCTTTGCTATTAAGAAGAAAAGTTAATTGTATATTACTTTTTACGTATGCCTTATTTATTAAGTCTTTTCTGGTAAATTTACTCAGATATAAACCGGCTTTAGGTAAAGTCATTCTACATGTTTTGTAACATGTGTTATTAAACACAATCCCTAAACGTAAACAAATTGGGTAAAAGACAAGTCAGAGTTTTACGGAAAGATATTATTGCCAAACAAGCTGAATTCTTAGGAAAAAGTGGGCACGTAATTCTGTCCGATCATGTTGTATTCAACGGACTCATTGAAGAAATTAATCCAACTCAACTAAAATTGCGCGATCCCCGGTTTAAAAAACATTTCCTGGAAATCTCAGCTATAGAAGAGTTGGTGTACGATATAGAAACAGAATTTTAATTCATGCTTGTAGATCTTAAGATAAAGAACTATGCTTTAATTGAGCAGCTGGAAATGCAGCCTTCTCCATTGCTCAATATTATTACCGGTGAAACCGGTGCAGGTAAATCTATAATGTTGGGAGCTATCGGGCTATTATTAGGCAACCGGGCAGATACCAAAATTTTATTTAATACAGCTGAGAAATGTGTAATTGAAGGCGTATTTGATATTTCAGCTTATAATTTAAAAGCTTTTTTTGCCGAGGGAGATATTGATTTTGACGATACCTGTATTTTGCGCCGCGAGATTACACCCGCCGGGAAATCCAGGGCATTTGTGAATGATACGCCGGTAACGCTGGAAACCATACGATTACTGGGTTCTAAGTTAATGGATATTCACTCTCAGCACGACACCTTATTGTTGGGGGATCCGGCCTTTCAATTAAATTTAATTGATTTGTTTGCGCAGAATGCTTCTTTAAAAGATTCTTATAGCGAAGTTTTTCGTCGGTACCGCAAACTGGAAAGTGATTATAAAAAATTAGAAACTGCTTTGGCGCAATCGCAGAAGGAGCTGGATTATAACAGCTTTCTTTTAAATGAATTAGCTGAAGCAAAATTAAGGGAAGGCGAGCAGGAAGAACTGGAAGATGAGTTAAAACAACTGGAGCATGCTGAAGAAATTAAGGTTAAAATCAGTAATGCCTTACAGTTTTTATCTGAATCAGAATTTAATGTGATTTCTGGTTTAAAAGACGCTACTTATTTAGTGGGGCAGCTAACTGAGTTTGGAGAGCAGTACAAAAATCTGAAAGAACGTTTAGATAGCTGTGCTATAGAATTGAATGATGTGGTAGGGGAGTTAGAAAACGCTGAGCGCTACACCGAAGCCGATCCTGAAAAAACAGAGCAGGTGCAAGAGCGGTTAAATATTATTTATACCTTACAGCGAAAGCACCAGGCCCGGAACAACGTAGAACTGCTGCAAATTGAGGCAGATCTGGAAGCTAAGGTAAGCAGTGTGCATAATCTCGATGAATCATTGGCTACTACCAAAGAAGAAATGGAAAAGGCCTTTGCTAAAGTAGAAGAGCTCGGAGCTGCTTTATCGGAAAGTAGAAAAGTGGTATTCGACCATTTTACAGATGAGATCCATACCTTATTAGCAGATTTAGGTATGCCCAATGCCCGGTTGGTAATTCAACATAATGCAGGAACACCTACTGCTACCGGAATTGATGTAATAAGTATTTTATTTAGTGCAAACAAAGGTTCTTCTCCGCAAACCCTGAGTAAAGCGGCTTCGGGAGGAGAATTCTCACGTTTAATGTTATGTGTAAAATATTTGTTAGCCGACAAAACAGCCTTGCCTACTATTATTTTTGATGAAATAGATACGGGTATATCGGGTGAAGTGGCCGTAAAGGTAGGTAAAATGATGAACCAGATGGCCAAGAAACACCAATTAGTGGCTATCTCGCATTTGCCGCAAATGGCTGCTCAGGGCAATGCCCATTATTTTGTTTATAAAGAAGATAGAGTAGATCGTACCATTAGCCGGATCAGGAAATTATCGGAAGAGGAGCGGGTAAAAGAAATAGCTCAAATGATTGCTGGGGCCAATCCAAGCGCTACAGCCTTCCAAAGTGCCCGGGAATTATTGGCAATGTAAGACTGCCCGTTAGCAATAAAAAAGGAGTGGCCTGTTTTTTTTAAAAAGAACAGGCCACTCCTTTTTTATTGTCCGATAGGTTCGTAAAAAATTAAACTTAATTTTTAGCTTATAATTGCTAATATTGCACGATTGTAATTCTACTAAAGACGAGAAAACAGAATAATTAAAAATATTATGGCTTATAATTTACTTAAAGGTAAAAAAGGAATCATTTTTGGAGCACTTGATGAAAAATCAATAGCCTGGAAGACTGCTTTACGCTGCGTAGAAGAAGGAGCAGAAATTGTTTTAACCAATGCCCCAATTGCCATGCGCATGGGCCAGATCAATAAATTAGCGGAAGCTTGTAACGCGCCTGTTATTGCAGCTGATGTTACTGTGCAGGCTGATATTGATAACCTTTTTGCTAAATCTTTAGAACACTTTGGCGGTGGCGTAGATTTTATCCTGCATTCTATCGGCATGAGTGTTAATGTGCGCAAGGGCGTGCATTACACCGAGAACAATTATGAGTTCACCCACAAAGGCTTAGATATTTCAGCGCTTAGCTTACACCGGGTATTACAATCAGCTATGAAGCATGATGCCATTAATGAATGGGGTTCAGTGGTTGCCTTAAGTTATATTGCTGCCCAACGGGTATTCCCTGATTATAACGATATGGCTGATAATAAAGCCATGTTGGAAAGTATAGCCCGTAACTTTGGTTACCACTATGGTGTTCGGAAGCATGTTCGGGTAAATACCATTTCCCAGTCGCCAACCCGTACGACTGCTGGTTCTGGGGTTAAGGGTTTTGATGGCTTTATTGATTACGCAGAAAAAATGTCGCCGTTAGGTAACGCTTCTGCCGAGGCTTGTGCCGATTACACCGTTTCGTTATTCTCAGATTTAACGAAATATGTAACTATGCAAAATCTTTTCCACGATGGTGGATTTTCCTTTACCGGTATTTCTGAAGCGGTAATGCAGGCTTTAACAGCGCAGTCTGGTCAGGAATCATAAATATTTATTACTCTTAATTAAAAAGGCTTTCAAAGTATTTTGGAAGCCTTTTTAGTTAGAAAAAATTCGGGAAACGAAAATGGTTTCCAAATTTTATTCTTCTTCCCGGTTTACAGTCTTTATATTAAAAGCAGGTACACAAACTGACCAATATTCCGTTTCCTCATTAAAAGGGTTAGAGTATTTAACCCGTGCACCCTTTTTCACCAAAAATGTTTCTCCGGCATTTAAAATAATTTCTTCTCCGTCCACTTCTATCTTTTTTCGTCCCCGGATAACAATGGTGATTTCATCGAATTCCGGGTTTTGATGTGGCTCTGCCCAATGCGGAGGAGCTACCATGTGCGCTACACTGTATTCCGCCATTTTAGTAGTGGCTAAACCTAAGTGTTCTTCTATTAGTTTACCATCGGTAGTAGGTACCCGAAATGGACTCTCTTGTTTAAAATAGTTTGGCTTCATGGGTTAAATTTTAGGGTGTTGCTTTGCAAGCTCCTGGTGTATACGAAACAACCCCGGCTCTTTCCGCAAAACAAGCATTTTCATAGGTTTTGTTATCGCAACCACATACCGGTTCGTATTGCATGGTACAAAGCGCTTCCTTATCTATTTTATTTGGGTCAATACAAGAGCTTTTTGGAATTTTGCAAAAAGAAAATACTGTAATCAGTATTCCGAGAATGCTGGCAAAACCTAAATAAGATTTAAGGATCATGGGTAATGGTAAAGTTAAGAGTAGCAGTGCAAATATAGGTGACTTTATATATTATACGTTCCTTACTTTTTAACGATTACAAATTGGATTAATTAATTTTAACTTAAAAGTAGGAGATACGTATACATTGGGAATGCCTTATATAGAATATTTAAAATATTTTACTGAGATAGTAACTATAAACTTTTTATCTTAGAACAAATTAATAAACAAGATTATGCTGGAAGCTGTAAAAGAAAATAACGGGAAAATATTACTGGCAGCTCTGGCGGGCGTTTCGGCTGGTATTATTACTGGGCTTTTACTTGCTCCCGAAGCCGGAGCAAATACCCGACAAGGGATTATAAACCAAGCCAACAGTTTTAGTGAAATTATAAATAAGGCGTTGCGAAAATATACCGGGAAAGCTGGTAAAAAGAAAAAGAAGAAGGCGGCCAAACGTAAGAAAAAAGAAGATGCTATGCGCAATTTGCCAAAAGGATTAGATAGCTAATAACCTTAGGATTTTAGCTCATTTATCCTTCTTTATTATTGAAAGCAATTAAAGATTATTAATATATATTTCCCCAATAGACAATGAAAGACAATAGCGGTAAAA
Organism: Adhaeribacter aquaticus DSM 16391; assembly: GCF_000473365.1. Taxonomy (GTDB): domain Bacteria; phylum Bacteroidota; class Bacteroidia; order Cytophagales; family Hymenobacteraceae; genus Adhaeribacter; species Adhaeribacter aquaticus. The sequence continues at coordinate 1,846,084 of NZ_KI421517.1, read as the reverse complement.
TTATTTTAGCCTTATTAGCCGGAGCAAGCGCCGGTATAGTAGCTGGTTTATTGATGGCTCCGGATAGTGGAACTATCTCGAGAGATAATTTAAAGAAATATGCAGGCAAACTAAGTAAAGATTTAGAGAAAGCCTTACAAGAAAACCTTACTAAACTTAAAGACATAGATACAGGTGCTCTTTTAGGTAATGCCGGTTCCTTACTGGGTTTAGCTAAAACAGGAAATGAAGAAGGTGGTGCTGCTGGCAGTGCTGCCGGAGACAGTTCTGCTGCAGGCGCTGGAAGTGCGTCTGGAGGTGGTTCTGCTGCAGGTGCCGGAAGTAGCACAGGTGGTGGTTCAGCCGCCGGTGGTACAAAAGCAGGGAATACTACTAACACAGCCAAAGCTGGGGGTGTTGGAAATGCTACCAATGCCGGACCGGAAGTAGGCGAGGACGCTTAATTTCTTAGATGATAAAATAAAAAAGCCTTCCTGTTAACAGGAAGGCTTTTTTATTTTAATTATAGTACTTATTCTATTCGGGGCGCTCAGGCTTCATCTGCGGGAAGAATAACACATCCTGAATGGAATTAGAATTAGTCATGATCATACTTAACCGATCGATACCAATGCCTAAACCAGCGGTTGGAGGCATACCGTATTCCAAAGCACGTAAAAAGTCCTCGTCTAATACCATTGCTTCTGTGTCTCCGCGCTTTCCTAATTCTAGCTGCTCTTCAAAACGCTGACGCTGGTCAATTGGGTCATTCAACTCCGAGAAGGCATTGCAAATTTCTTTACCGTTACAGATAGCCTCGAAACGTTCTACTAAACCAGGTTTACTACGATGGCGTTTAGCCAGTGGCGACATTTCTACCGGGTAATCTGTAATAAAGGTGGGCTGAATTAAATTTGGTTCGCACGTCTCCCCAAAAATTTCATCAATAATTTTACCTTTACCAATTTTTGGATCCAGCTTAATATTTAGCTGCTCTGCAGTAGCCCGTAATTCCGGTTCCTCCATGGCAGAAATATCAATTTTGGTAAAATGTTCAATGGCTTCAAACATGGTAAAGCGCTTCCAAGGGCGTTTGAAATCAATAAGATTTTGGCCAACTTGTACCTGCGTAGTCCCGTGCAGATCTAAGGCAACTTTTTCTACCATTTCTTCTACCAGGTCCATCATCCAGTAATAATCCTTGTAAGCTACATAAAGCTCTACCTGCGTAAATTCTGGATTATGAAAACGGCTCATGCCTTCGTTGCGGAAGTCTTTGGCAAATTCGTAAACACCATCAAATCCACCTACAATCAGCCGCTTTAAATATAACTCATTTGCTATCCGCAAATAAAGAGTCATATCTAACGTATTGTGGTGTGTTTTAAACGGACGGGCTGCTGCTCCGCCGTACAAAGGTTGCAGAACTGGTGTTTCTACCTCTAAGTAGCCTTTGCCATTTAAAAACTGGCGCATAGAGTTAGTTAGCTGCGTACGTTTGATAAAAGTTTCGCGTACCTGCGGGTTTACCACTAAATCTACGTAGCGTTGGCGGTAACGCAGCTCCGGATCAGTAAAAGCATCGTAAGTAACTTTATTACCTTGTTCATCTACGGCCTCTTTTACAATAGGCAATGGTTTTAATGATTTACTTAACAAGATAAGCTCTTTTACATGTACCGAAATTTCGCCTACCTGCGTCACAAAAGCATACCCTTTAACCCCAATAAAATCACCGATGTCCAGCATTTTTTTGAAAACATCGTTGTAGAGAGACTTATCTTCACCCGGAGCAATATCATCGCGGGAAACATATAACTGTATACGTCCGGAGCTATCCATTAACTCGGCAAAAGAAGCTTTTCCCATAATTCGCCGGCTCATTAATCGACCTGCTAAAGCTACTTCCTGATAATTATTCTCATCCGGTTTATAATTCTCTTTTATTTCTTTGGCATATGCCGAAACTGGAAACAATTCGGACGGATATGGATTAATCCCTAAATTTTGTAGTTGCTCCCGTTCGTGACGACGACGTAGCTCCTGTTCGCTTAATTGCATTGCGTATATGGGTTTAAACAAAAAATGAAATAAGGCGCAAATTTCATAAATATTTTGCCACTATTCTAATTTTTCTTCTTACTATTCTGATTCGATTTAGATATTTTAAAACAGGAGAAACAGAAGTAACTAAGCAATTGATCCTTATAAGCTTAAAAACATTAATGGGTTTATGTGCACTTAAATAAAAAGCAATTTTTTTACCTGTTTTAGTTAGGATATAAAGGAAAAGAAATTTAAATTTAATAAGTAGTTACTATATAGAACATCTTAATATTGGCGTTTCCCGTTAAAGAAATAATTTTCTGAGACACTTATGAAATGCGAAGTAACGCTAATTTTTGAAGAAACGGACGGAACGCTGAAATGGCTTTTTGATATAATTACTTATGCTCACCACATAAGTGAACCCAATGTAAGAAAGTTGTTGGAACCAATGCTAAAGGAGTTTTTACACGAGAAAAGCTACCTGCGCTTAATGAAACTTACACAGCAAGAAGTTTCAGAAGAAGATTTGGTTACCAAACACTTGCGAAACGGCTTAATTAAGTTTAATAATCCGCAGGTTGTGGTAAAAGGGCAAAAGATTAAAGCCATGGTTTATATGATTGAGCAAGCCGGGGCCATGCAGGCTGCTGCTGAAGGAGACGATGTGCCAGATTTTATATTAAATTTGTTTAAAGGCCATGAGAGTATTCTGCAGCGAATGAAAGACGTGGTAACGGAAGCGTTGCTTGTTGCCGGAGCCCAGGATGTGCAAATAACTAAATTCAGCAGCCAATAACAGGCTGCCTATAAGATACCCCGAGAGAGACTTGCCAACTAAAAGACTAAGAATGCTAAAACATTTTTAGTCTTTTTTTATGTTCGCACCTTCTTATTTTAAGGATTAGTATATATTAACATTTAAATATTATATTTAAGCTTTTAAATAAAAGCGTTAAAATTAACCAGAAATAAAGCTTTTTATTAACAGGAGTTACACTAATAAAAAAAATACTTTAGTAACCTTCGCAAGTCCAGATAAGTATGTTAATCATGCAATAAACAGTTTCTGAAAAGAATTTGGCGTTAAGAAGAAAGGATTACCCAACGCTCAATTTTTAGAAAATTATTAACCTTTTTGCTTTGACATTAATTTTTTTGTATTTGATTTTATAGATAGTTAATATTAGAATTAAATTATATACCCATGAGTAATTTTTCCTCAAAATTCTCCAAAACACATCTCCTGATCATACTGGCCCTGTTGATTAGTTGGTCTGCATCAGCCCAGAGTAATCGGCAGTTGCTAAGGAGAGGAAACAAATTTTTTAACAATGAAGCTTACCGATCTGCCATCCCATTTTATGAACAGATATTGGCTAAAGATCCGGATAATGCTTCTGCCTTGTACCGAGCAGGTGTAAGCTATATATCTTACGATAAAGAAAAGGCCAGTGATTATATCTACCGCGCCCAGCGTATCAAACCCAAAGTTGCCAAAGATATTGAGTACTGGTTAGGTCGGGTAGATCACCTGAATTATAGATTTGATGATGCGATTGCACATTACCGTATTTATGATGCTACTCTGAAAGCTAAGGATGCTCGTAAGCCAGAGATTGCCAACCTGATAAGAGCTAGCCGTAATGCAAAAATAATTTTTAATAACCCCAAAGATATTTTTGTTAAAAATTTAGGGCCAACAGTTAATACAGCCTACTCAGAGCATAGCCCGGTAATTTCAAAAGACGATAATTATTTATTGTTTACCTCCCGGGGTGAAAACGTAACTGGTGGTAAAGAAGACCAGTTTGGGGAGTATTTTGAAGATATTTTTGAAACAACCCGTACCGGACCAGACGCTTTTAATCAGCCTAAACCAGTTGGTAACATCAACTACAAATTCCACGATGCGGCTATTCAGTTGTTTGATAATGATACCAAACTTTTATTATACCGCGATACCAATAACGGTGACTTTTATGTAGCCGAAAGACAAGCTGATGGTAGCTGGTCAGAGCCAAAATCAATTGGAAGTAATATTAATACCTCCGGTTTTGAAAGTGATGCTTATATCACACCGGATAATCAGCGGTTATATTTCTCTACCAGTTTTTACTCTCAGAATGGAGATAAAGATATTTATGTATCTCAGCGTGATAAAAACGGAAACTGGGGCAAACCTAAAAATATAGGGAATGGCATAAATACGCGGGAAGATGATGACAGCCCTTATTTTACACCCGATGGCAAAACCATGTATTTTACTTCCCGCGGGCATAATACCATGGGTGGCTTTGACGTATTCGTAACGCATTATGATTCTGTTGCCCATCGGTGGACGCGTCCGGAAAATATGGGATATCCTATTAATACGCCGGATGATGATGCTTACTACCGGTTGCACCCAACCGGAGCCTATGCTTACCTGTCGTCTTACCGGATGGGTGGTTTTGGTGAAAAAGATATCTGGACCATTAATTTTATTAAAGATGTGACCATAAAGGGCCATGTTTATAGCTTACGGGATAGTTCCCTTATTCCTGGTGTGGAATTGGTTTTCAGCAGCCAGCAGGCCGATAGAACTCCAATTAGTTACCGCGATGTAACGAAGCCCGACTCTGGTTCTTATCAGGTAAATGTTCTTTCTGGACGTAAATACCAGGTAGCTGTTAGTAAAGACGGAAATTCTATTGCCAATGAAGAATTTGATATTCCGGTAGTAACAACCGAAGACAACGTAATTGAAAAAGACTTTTACGTGCCGTTTGAAGATGCTTCGATGATAAGCCGGACAAGATTTAAGAAAATTTATTTTGATACTGACGAATATAACTTAAGACCAGAATCTATCAGAGAGTTAGATAATGTTTTGCAGGTATTGAAAGCAAATCCTCAAATAAATATCTCAATAGATGGTCATTGCGATTCGCGGAATACGGATTCTTACAACATGACCCTTGGTGATAACCGGGCTAAAGCAGCTTACCAATATTTAGTTAAAAATGGTATTTCGCCTACCCGTTTAATTACCGTTAGCTACGGCGAACGTCGTCCTGCGGCACCAAATGATACACCTGAGAATATGCAATTAAACCGTCGTACAGAATTTACTATTATTCCAAGAGCTGGTGAAACAGCAAAATAGTTATAATCAGGTTTAAAAAGACCAAATAGGCTAAACCAAAAGTTTAGCCTATTTTTTTACAACATAATCTGAGATTTTTAGTTAAGAGTATACTACTTTTGGTTTTCTTTAATACCAAATAAAAAATATGTCGGTAGTTCCTTACAAAGATGTTAATGCGGGAAAGAAGTCGCAAGTAGCCCAAATGTTTAACAGTATTGCAGGAAAGTATGATTTTTTAAATCATTTTCTGAGTGCTGGTATTGATATCTACTGGCGCAAAAAAGCAATTGATTTATTAGTAAGTGCCAAACCCGCCTTTCTGTTAGATATTGCCACTGGTACAGGAGATTTTGCCATTGAAGCATTGCGATTAAACCCAAACAAAATTATAGGCATTGATATCTCAGAAGGCATGCTGGCCGTTGGTCAGGAAAAGATTAAACGGAAGAATCTAGCAGATAAAATAGAATTAGAGTTAGGCGATTCTGAGAATTTAAAGTTTCAAAATAATACCTTTGATGCAGCTACTGCAGCTTTTGGCGTTCGTAATTTCGAGAACTTAGCTAAGGGTTTAAGCGAAATCCACCGGGTTCTGAAGCCAGGAGGGAAGGTAGTTATTCTGGAGTTTTCGAAACCCAAAGCTTTTCCGTTAAAGCAGATTTATAACTTTTATTTCAAAAATATTTTACCGGTTTTTGGTAAGTTAATTTCAAAAGACAATTCGGCTTACACCTATTTGCCAGAATCTGTTCAGGCCTTTCCTGATGGCCAAGACTTTATCAATATTTTAAAACAAGTAGGATTTAATACAACGCAATGGCATTCTCTTTCTTTCGGCATATGCTCCATTTACACCGGAATAAAATAGTTAAATTTAGTATTTTGATTTTCTTATGGATTTGTTCTGTACCTGGTGTACAGGCTCAGAATAAGTTCTACGTAAGGCAAAATCTTTCTAATCATGATGATAAATCCATGCATTATGGTTTTTATTTAGGTGTAAATTCTTCTCGTTTTACCCTGGAACATTCCGATTTTTATGTTCAGCAGCCTTTGAGAATAAACCCTAAATTTTCTCCTGGTTTCAATATAGGATTTGTATTAAATAAGCGTATTACGGATTATGTTGATGCCCGTTTTGTACCGGGGGTAGGTTTTTACTCCAGAAAAATTGAATTTACGGATGGCAATGAGCCCACCATGCAGGAGATAGGAGCCACTTCGCTGGAGTTCCCTTTATTGTTTAAGTTTAAATCTAAGCGGCGGGGAAATATCAGAATGTATTTTGTAGGCGGAGCCAAAGCCAGTACAGATGTAGGAAATAAAAAAAGAAATTCCTTAAGTGAAGAAGGAAGGATAGAAGTTAATGGTACAGATGCCGCAATAGAATATGGGGTAGGGCTTGATTTATTTTATCCTTATTTTAAATTTGCCCCTGAGATCAGATTTTCTAATGGATTGATTAACCGATACATTCCGGGTACAAATCAAAATCTACAGGGAATGCGGTCGAATACTATAACCTTGTACCTTAACTTCGAAAACTAACCACTATGAACAAAATTGCACTTGTTACAGGAGCAACTTCTGGCATTGGCCGGGCTGCCACTTTGCTTTTAGCAAAAAATGGATTTGATATTATTGCCACAGGCCGAAGAGCAGAACGACTACAAGAGTTGGAGCAAGAGATTACCACTGCTAAGGTTAAGTCATTAGTTTTTGATGTGCGGGATAAGGAAGGGGTACAAGCTGCTATTGCCAGCCTGCCGGAAGAGTGGAAGCAAATAGATTTACTTATAAATAATGCGGGCAATGCTCATGGCTTAGCACCAATTCAGGATGGAAATGTAGAGGATTGGGAAATGATGTTGGACATTAATGTTAAGGGTTTGCTTTATGTAACCAAAGAGGTATTACCGTTTATGCGAACCCGCAAGAAAGGACATATCATCAATATTGGTTCTATTGCGGGCATTGAAGTATATGGTAATGGGAATGTGTATTGTGCTTCTAAATCGGCGGTTGATGCTATCTCCCAAGGTATGCGTATTGATTTAAATAAAGAAGGCATAAAAGTGTCGGAGATAAAACCGGGACTGGTAAATACTGAATTTGCGGAAGTGCGGTTTAAAGGTGATAAAGATAGAGCTGCCTCAGTTTACCAGGGGATGCAGCCATTAGTAGCTGAAGATGTTGCTGAATTAATTTTATTTATGGCCACCCGTCCGGCTCACGTAAACTTAGCGGATGTATTGCTACTGCCTTTGGCGCAAGCTTCAGCGACGGTTGTGAACAGAGGATAGGCTTTTAAATAGTTTTTTAGTAGCTGGTGAAAGGCCCTAATGAAATATAATTTCATTAAGGCCTTTCAATTTATAGACTAAAAGATTAAATAATATTCCTGGAGAAGTTTAATAAAGTCTTCGGTATAGGTTTGATCTGTGTTGCGAATAGCAAGCGGGACTTTAGGAATAGATGCTGCCGGGTTTCGCGAGAAGACCAGAATATTTCGGATATGTTTACCGGTAGGTGTGGTATATAGGCAAAGTTGTTTCTGTAAGAAAAGTTGGGCGAGTAAAGCTTGTTTCTGAAATAAAAGGCTTTCACTTGGCGGAAGCAGGAGGTAAAGCTTTCCGGTTTCATGAAGAAATTTAGCGCAGAACCTGATTATTTCCTCAAAGGATAATTCATGACTGTGCATAGCTATGTTTCGCGCCTGGTCAGGAGATTTTTGCGAAGCAATATAGAACGGCGGATTACACAAAATTACATCGTAAAACTTTTTATTTTCCTGCTCAAAGCATTGTAAGCTTTGGTGGTAAAGGTTTATTCTGGTTGCCCACGGCGAATCAGTAATATTCTCCTTAGCTTGAGCTGCCGCCAAATCATCAATTTCAAGGGCATCAATTTGGGCATGAGAGCGTTGGGCTGCCATCAAGGCTAATAATCCAGTACCGGTGCCAATATCTAATATAGTGTTGGCTCCGTTTACATTGGCATAAGCCCCCAGTAAACAGGAATCTGTACATACTTTCATGGCACATTTATCCTGCTTTATCAGAAACTGCTTAAACTGAAAGTAATTATTTGCCATTCTTAAGGTTTTAAATTGGCACTAGCTTCGTATCCGTGGTCGATAAGTAGGTTGGGCGAAAGGGCACTCTGAACCGCTAAAACATCGCACCTTTCGTTTTCCGGGTGTCCGGCATGGCCCTTAATCCAAACAAATTTTACCTGGTGCTTGGGGTAAATGCGTAAAAAACGCATCCAAAGATCAGCATTGGCTTTCCCGGCAAAACCTTTTTTCTGCCAGCCATATACCCATTTTTTCTCCACCGCATCTACCACGTACTTGGAATCAGAAAATATGGTAACAGGAATATTACTGGTTTTAATAGCCTCTAGTCCTACAATTACCGCCAGCAATTCCATACGGTTGTTGGTTGTAAGACGGTAGCCGGCAGTTAATTCTTTAATGTGTTGTTTATAACGTAATATGGTGCCGTATCCACCAGGACCAGGATTCCCCCGCGAAGCACCATCCGTAAATATTTCAATCATTTTTAATAATCAGTAATCAATACCCTTTAAATAACGGGGTAAAATGTGTCTGTAGCTTTTTAGAAGCTTTAGCTAAATATTAATATTTGCTTTAAAGAGTTTAATGGCAATGGCTAATAGTATTACACCAAATACTTTACGCAGGATTTCGGTACCGGCAGTGCCAAGCTTACGTTCTAACCAACCCGAAGATTTTAAGACAACATACACAAAGATTAGGTTTAGGATAATGCCAGCCAAGATGTTGGGTAACGAATAAGCTGCCCGTAAGGAAAGAAGGGTCGTCATGGTGCCGGCTCCCACTAATAATGGGAACGCCAACGGTACAATTGAACCCGATTTAATTTCCGGGTTGGCATGGAATATATGGATGCCTAAAACCATTTCCATTCCCATTAAAAAAATAATAAGTGCACCAGCTAGCGCAAACGATTGGAAATCGAGACCAAATAATTTTAAAATTTCCTGTCCCAGGAATAGAAAAACAATCATTAGAATACCCGCAACCAAAGTTGCCTTCTCCGATTCAATAACACCTTCCCGCCGACGCATATCAATAATAATGGGTAAGGAGCCCATTATATCAATTACGGCAAACAAAATAAGTGTAACAGATAATGTTTGTTTAAAGTCCAGCATAGTACATTTTACGGGTTAAATGCCTTAGGAGTGGCAGTCTTTTTAACTGTAAAAAGATAGGAAAAAGCTTTTTAAAATGTCAAACTCATCCTCAGTATGTTGCGGAAAGTTAGCAATTCGAAAAGAAGTTTTAGCCCAGGTCCCGTAACCATTGCCCAGCATAATATTATTCCGCAAGGCATTCCTTTTAATCTCATCTATTACTTTCTCTGAAGCCGTTAATGCCACCACGGTACCTGAACGTACATCCGGATTAGTAATTAGAAGGGTAAAATTGGTAAAGGGTTCAAAAAAATTATATAAGTCCTGTGCTCGTTTAACCAGAGTTTGGTCAATAATTTTAATGGCGGCCCGATTTTCCAATACTTTATGCAATAAATATAAATTTAATACATTGGGCGTATTGGTTGTCTGGTAGTTGAGCATCCGTTCATACAACGTAACCAGGCTGTTGTAGTGCCCTTTTTCTTTGATTTCTTTAGCCCTAAAAATAGTGCGCGGCGAGCAAACCATAATGCCTAAACCAGCTGGCAGCCCAAAGCATTTTTGCACCGAAGCAAACCAAATATCCGCTTTTATGTATTTCAGGGCTACTCCGGCCATAGAGGAAGTGGCATCTACGGCAATAAGTTTGTCGCGGTAGCGGTTGAACAGGTTAAGAATGGTAGTTTCCTTTATTTGTGTACCATTTGAAGTCTCATTCTGGGTAATACAAATAAGTTCGGTATCATCAGAAAGATCTAAACTGGAAACTGGTAGTTCTTCATTTATATCAAACTTCTGCCCCTCTACTTTTGGCTTAATTTTTTTTGCATATTCCATCCATTTTTCGCCGAAAGCCCCATTATATAAATGATAGCTTTTTTGCAGCGTCAGGCTTTGGGCAATAATTTCCCAGCATTCTGTCGCCGACGAGACAAAATATATGTAATAATCTTGCGGAATATTAAGTTGCTTGCGCAATAAGGTAACGAGGCTTTTGCTTAGCTGCACAAAGCGATCACTCCGGTGGGGGATGCTCAGAATTCCCTCATCATAGGCCATGGTAAGGTAGTCTCTAACTTCCGGATATACTTTTGCAGGACCAGGATAAAATGTGAGCATCAGTTATATATACTTGTTTTTAAGTGTTGTTCTAGAAATATTCTAAAAGAGGTATTTTGGCAAAAAAATGTTACGAGGTTTTTACCTCAAAGCCAACTTTATTCGGCTTTAAACTTATAAAATATTGCAGCGCCAACCGGTAACTTTCTAAACCAAAGCCACAAATACTTCCCAGACAACGGGGGGCAATCATACTTTTATGGCGGAAAGCTTCGCGGGCATAAACATTAGAAATATGTACTTCCACTACCGGAGTGGTAATAGCACCAATGGCATCGGCCAGGGCAATGGAAGTATGGGTATAAGCACCTGCATTCAAAATAATGCCTTTATAGGTAAACCCGACTTCATGAATTTTATCGATCAATAATCCTTCGGTATTAGATTGAAAGTATTCCAGTTCCAGATCAGGGTAAGTAGCTTTTAATTCTTCAAAATAATGTTCAAAAGATCGGTTGCCGTACACAGTCTTTTCGCGGACGCCAAGGAGATTCAGATTAGGACCATTAATAATTAGTAACTTCATGGTGGAGGTCTGGGTTAGTTCCATAAAATTTATGCAGGCGCAAAGGTACATAATAGCTATCTTTGAACTATTATTTTTACTATAAATCTTCGGGCTTTGGTTAAATGGGCCCTTTACCAGATTAAAGACTACCCATGGCCTGGACCCAACTCATAAAGCAATTTGAAGCTTATTTGCAACTGGAAAAATCACTTTCGGGTAATTCTGTAGAGGCTTATAGGCGTGATATCAAGAAGTTAGTGCAATTTCTGGATCTTAAAGGTTATCAAGTAAACCCACTTACAATTGACCCATTATATATCCAGGAATTTTTGGGCTGGGTAAATGAATTGGGCATGACAGCTCATTCCCAGGCCCGGACCCTTTCAGGCATTAGGGCTTTTTATAAATTCCTGATTATGGAGGATTTAATTTCGGCAGACCCAACCGAAAATATAGAAGGTCCCAAGCTAGACCGGAAATTACCTGATACGTTAAGTTTTGAGGAGATTGAACAATTATTTGCAGCTATTGATGTCTCTACTCCGGAGGGAACCCGAAATAAGGCTATGCTCGAAACTCTCTACAGTTCCGGATTACGGGTAAGTGAACTGGTAGACCTTAGAATTAGCTATTTATATGAACCATTAGGTTTTATAAAAGTAACCGGAAAAGGAAATAAGGAAAGATTAGTGCCCATCGGGCGGGATGCCTTAAAATATATCCGGATTTACCTGGATTCTATTCGCTGTCATATTAATATTAAAAAAGGGAACGAAGATATATTATTTCTAAATCGACGGGGGGCAAAGTTAACCCGGGTAATGATTTTTACCATTATTAAAAACCTGGCAAAGCAAGTAGGACTCAGGAAGCAAATTAGCCCCCATACCTTCAGGCATTCTTTTGCTACTCACTTAATAGAAGGAGGTGCTGATTTAAGAGCCGTTCAGGAAATGCTTGGTCATGAATCTATTACGACTACCGAAATCTATACGCATCTGGATCGGGACTATTTAAAGCAGATTATAAAGGATTTTCATCCCAGAAGTTAATTTTCCTTCTTTCCACTCTAACGTTTTCACCTGTTAATAAACAATAAAAGAAAAACTACGATAAGATGGGCACTGTTGTAGAAAGTAGTAAACCCTGAATGTTTTGGGTTAATTGCTTCATTCGGTAAATCCGTTCTGTCTTGGTGTCCTCTTGTTGATCTAAAGGGCACGTAAAATCTTTAGCCTGATAGTTAATCTGACACCCCAACCTATGAGCTAAACCAAAGGTAAGAGGTCGCCAACCCCAGCCAATATCTTCTTTCACCTGAGTTAAATAGGGAACTAAATTTTTGTTCAGGATAAAGGGGCCATAAGTGTAATCAATCTTTTGTTTTAGTATCTCGGCACAGCATTCATTTATAGCGGTTTCTGTTTTTTGTTGAAAGTCAGGAAAACTTGTAAAGCCTGTTGTAGTTCTGGAAGCTAAAACAATTCCCAGCTTTTCATGACTTGGTGAATCAGAAATAAAATTGGATAGAAATTCCTTGAAAAAACTCAACTTATCAGGTTCTGAATATAAAATAAATTGGCTTTTCGTATTTTGAGCTGCTTGCAAGCTTTTCTTTGCCTGGGCCCAAAGCCCTTTTTCATCTGGCTTAAGTAAGGTAAAATGAGGGAGGCTTTTGATGAATTGTAGAAATTCCGTACTTGAGCCACCATCCGTAATAAAAACTTGAAAAGATAATTTTGCCAATTCTGTTAAGGCCTCCCGCAATAGTTTTTCTTCTGATTCATTTCTTGCCCAGGAAATAGTAGCAATAACAATATCTGATCTCTCCATCTCTAAATGCTTGTTTTGATTTAGAGGAGTATTACGGAATATTTAAAGGAATATTCAAGAGATCAAGGCCTTTTCTTCTTTATACTTAATATAAAATGCAGGTCTTATTAGGTTTAAAATCTAAGCTTAAAATCGTCTTTTTAAGGTTTTGGGTAACCTATAATTAAAGATTTTAGGCTATTAATTAGACTTCAAAACTTTTCCTTCCAAATTCAAATTGTGTAAATTTATAATTTTATTTAAAAGTTTAATTATTCGTATACCTGGCTAATTAATTCATAAAATTGATTAGCATTTTTTTGATATAGAAAAGTTAAAACAGGATGGATAAAAGAAACAAATACCGGTAAAATACTGGCTAAGAGTAATTGTTTGAAACTCTAAATTAAAAAATTAATAATATAAACATAACGTTATTTTAACCTATTTATTATAATTTAAAGGTAGCTTGTTATGTAAATATATAATAAATTCAATGGTAGTGATGATTTGTTGAATATATTATATGATAATATCAAGGATTTGTTAATTTTTGCAACAAAAGTTTGGCATCTGCTTATAAAGCATTAACTTAGTGTACAAATAGATCAGGTAATAAGGAGTGAGTTTATATTTTCAATAAGGGTATGGCAAACAAATACAGAACGTTGTTTAAGTGGATCAATGTCTTGACGGATTATTTTCTCTTAAACTTTTGCCTTTTTATCGCTTTACTGGTTAATGATCTGTATCCGGCTTCAGGCGATTTGCCGGAGTACTACAAGGTGAACTTTTTGCTTTTAAACCTGTTTTGGGCCTACTGCAGCAAAATAGTTGGTCAATACAACAATGTCATCTACCGGGATGCGGGTCCTACTATGCTGGATACGCTGTACGTATTGTTGCTGTATTTCTGTGCGGCTTTTGGCTTAGGAATGCTTTTTCCGCGTTTCAGCTTTCCGTTTGAATTTACTTTGCATTCAGTTGCCCTGCTGTCTTTTTTGATTATGTTCTGGAAGTTCAACTTCCTGGTGATCCGCCGCTCCAAGCGCCGCTTCTGGATGGACTTTACCAAAGTAGTTATTGTGGGAGCTGGTCCGGTAGGCATGAAAATGGCTGACTATATTTCTTCTAATCCACAGCTGGGATATAAGGTAGAAGGTTTCTTTGATAATAATGCAGCTCCGGCCAAGGACGGCTACAGCATCCTGGGCAAAGTAGAAGAATGTATGGCATATGTAAGTGCTGCCGGTATCCGGGAAATGTACTGCGCGTTGCCTAATAAAGATCTGAAGACCATTAAGTCGCTCATGCAGCTGGCCGATAAGCACATGGTGCGGTTTAGGATGCTGCCGGACATGAACGAGTTGCTGGCACAGAATATTCTTTCCAGTGCGGATTATCGTCTGCCGGTTCTTTCCCCGCGGGTAGAGCCGCTGGAGAACAAGGCAAACGAGCTGCTGAAGCGAATTTTTGATATTTCTTTTTCCCTGCTGATTTTAGTGTTTGTGCTGAGCTGGGTTATTCCGCTGGTGGGGTTGATCATCAAGCTGGATTCCAAAGGACCGGTTTTCTTCAAGCAGTTGCGATCCGGTAAAAACAACCAGCCCTTCTATTGCTTTAAGTTCAGGAGTATGGCTGTTAATGCAGATTCCGATAACAAGCAGGCTACGAAAGGGGATATGCGGGTAACGAAAGTAGGGGCCTTTCTGCGCAAGAGCAGCATTGATGAGCTGCCGCAGTTTATCAACGTGTTACTGGGAGATATGTCAGTAGTGGGACCTCGTCCGCACATGCTTAAGCATACAGAAGATTATTCCGGGGAAATAGAGAACTACATGGTGCGTCACTTCCTTACACCCGGTATAACGGGTTGGGCGCAGGTAAACGGCTACCGGGGCGAAACAAAAGAAACAGAAAGTATGGCCAAGCGGGTAGAGGCAGATATCTGGTATCTGGAGAACTGGTCGTTGCTGCTCGACATCAAGATTGTGTTTTTGACGGTGTGGCAGGCGATCCGGGGCAGTGAGAACGCCTACTAAGGAAAGCACTACAAATAAAGCTACTAAAGGAGCTAACAGAACAAATTCACCAGCAGTCAGCGAAAGCGTTAAAGCTGCTAAAGTGAAAAGGTTCCGTTAGCTCTTCTGCTTTTCTACCGCTCCTGTTTACTGCCTCTTTTGGCTGCTTATCTAATTATTCATCCTGTCACTCCGCATTTTGCCAAAACCTTTATAAATATGGTTATTGTATAGCACTTATATTTAAAGGAGAAATAAATATTACTGGTTTCCCTTTAAGCACTATTTTTAAAGTTAGCCCTTAGTCTAATTTCTAATCGTCCTACCATAAATTAGCTAACATTTTCTTTTCAAAAATAGCTTAAGTATTGGTAACGCAGCCATAGTAGTATAAGGCTGGCTTCTGATAGGATAGGTTTCTATAGCTAAATTAAACTCTCATCAAACTTTAGTTAATGCAAAATAAAAATAGCTATTTGATTTATATAGGAATATTATAAACTGTATGATAGGTGGAATGTCATTTAAATGATTTATAAATTATTGGTTACTTTAAATAAGTAAGGAAGTATGAAAAGAGATAGCATTTTAAGAAGTCCTTTACTTTAATAATTAGAAAGATTATTCTTAATTTTATGGGAATGAATAAAAGAAACATTAAAAATACGGTAAGGGATGTTTAAGTTTAGACTCCTTTTGTTTTTTCTTCTTTTCAGCTTTACATCTTTTGGACAAGTAAGGTCAGGATGGCAAGAATGGTTAAAAGTTTATGAGGATACCGATCTTAAGGTGGAGGTTCAATTTTACTATCCCCGAAGTAAATGTATTCCTAATGCAAGACCTTTTCAGTTTCATACAAAAGTAACTGGGAAATATAAACCAATACCCACATTTTTAAACTGGACGTTTGACTATAAAGACTGCAATGGGGTATTGAGGTATCAGACAAGTTCTATTGAAATTGGGAAAAATGGTGGAGGAGAATCAGATGGTGTACCCGTAGAAAATTTAGATTATAACTTTAATGCTTCTAGTTTGGAGGTAAAATTTTATAATGTAGTTGTTTCTGAAAATTATATTAAAGAATCTGGTATAAAAGAACAATTAAAGGCACCTGCCGAAATAACTGGCAACACAGAAATTGTAGCAGGAACCCTTTCACTTTTACAAGTGGTAGGAGGGCCTTTAGCAAAAGGAGCAAAATGGGTTTGGTATGAAAAAGCCTGTGGTGGTACTAATATAGGAAACGGAAATACCATTAGTGTTAATCCTTCAGAAACTACCACTTATTTTGTACGTGCAGAAAGAATATCGGAAGTAACAGAATGTGCACAGGTTACGGTAGTGGTAAAGCAGTTGAATATTGTTGCAGCCATTCCAGCACCTGCACCTGCTGCTACCAGACGTAGATTTGGATTTCCTGCTAACTATTTTCAAAATTCCTTTCCAACAACAACAACAGGAAAAGTACGGCATTTAGGCGTTGGCGTAGGATTGGAAGGATTACAATACGCGGAATTTGGAAGATATAACGTTTCTGCTGAAAGCGACAATAACTTCACCAGTTATAGCGCTACTAATATAGATATGCAGGGAGTGGGTGTGAAAGGGGAGCTTGTTTTTCATCCTTATATTAAAGAAAAGGTAAGTGTAGGTTTCACATCCTCCTTCTCAACCGGGATTTCTCCTTTAAGTCTTTCGGGCGGGGATAAAACTTTAGGAGATAATTCTTCCTTTCAAGAGAAGTATTCCTATTCCAAATTATACTTGGGTAGTGAAGTTGCGGTAGGTGGTGAAATGTTTAAAGGCCTTATTAAAGTTGGACAAAGTACTTTTGCCAATAACTATAACATAACTTTTACTAATAATGCTACTCCTTCTCCAACCTATATTTATGATAAACGAACTTCCCGCGAAAAAATAAGTGCAGGTATTAGAATTGATAGTTATAACGGGAATAGCAGAATAAGACGGGGGAACAACCTGGATGTAACATATAACCTTACCAGGCATCAGGTAGATGGTGAAAAGCATTGGGTAGGAGGATTCGGCTTAGTTTATTGGCTTCATAATATCTGCAAATTAGAATTTGATATTACGTCTCCACCACCTCCAAGTATTTTTAGTGCTGACCCGAACAAGTACAAAAATATTAACTACCAGGTATCATTAATTTATAATAAAAATTGGTTTAGGTAAAAACAAATAGTTTGATAGGGTAGCGTTTAGCCTGTTTTATATTCTTAAATGAAAATTATTAATAAGTTAGGGAAAGTTCTTCTACTCTTCTTAATTCCCTTTATTGCTTTAGTTAGTATAATTTTTGTTTTGGCTCTTCGAAGTGATTTTTCCGGAGAGGTGCCGGAGGAGGAAGTTTGTCTGCCATTGCCTGGTTTTAATTTTAATGATCTGGAAGGCATCAGCAGCCGGAATTTATATGAAAGGTTTCCTTACCAGCAATACTTAGACTCCGCAAATTATTGTGATATTCTAGCCATTCAGCAGGATTTGGCTAAGCTGGATTCCTTGTTTCCGGAAAATAAAATTATTAAGCCAGAAGGCTTCTCTGTAAATCAGGAGATTATTGTAAATGCCTTAACTACTAAATTAGAGGAAAGAATGGGCACATCCGTTAAGCCTGATCTTGATTCACTTATAAGGCAAATGCAATGGGCCGAAAAATTTAATGCCTATTCTCAATTCACCTCCACTAATTTACCTTTTTACCAAAGCATATATGGTTTCTGGATGAACCATATTACCAATGCTTTAGATAGTTACGGGGAAATAAATAGATCTATTACCTATAATTTTAAATTTAAATATTTGCTTACCCGGTGTCAGGAAAAAGGATATTATGTTACTGTTAAAGAAACTAAAATTGAAAAGATTATATTCTATATAAACGGCGAGGAGTGGCTGTACTTATTTAATAAATTTTGGTATAGTACAGGACCAAGTTTTAAAGTCTCGATGGTGCTTCTGGCCTTATTATTTGTCTTACCTTATTTTATTCTAGTTAGAATTTATTTCATAAAAAACTTATGAAGAACATTTTTAGATTTTTAGGCCTCTTTTTACTTTTTACGTCTTTTACTTTTTTAGATAAACACGCTACTTCCGGTTCCGGATATGATGCCTCATTAGTAAACATTTCTAAAGTACAGTTTAAAAACGAAACCTACTTCTGCATTTATATGAAGCGGGAATCTGAAAAAATAAAAGCTAAATACTTTGCTGCATCGGATAATGCCGGGAATACACCCTACCAGCGCTATAAAAAATGGTCGAACAACAAAAATATGATTGTGGTGTCTAGCGGAACCTATATGACCAGAACCAGTAATGGACTTTACAGGCCAGAAGGTTTAACTATTGATAATGGAGTTGTTGTTAATCCGCGTTTGTCTAACAAATTTGACGGCTTGGTAATTGTTTATAATACGGGCGGAATTGT
The DNA here is from genome assembly GCF_000473365.1 of Adhaeribacter aquaticus DSM 16391. Taxonomy (GTDB): domain Bacteria; phylum Bacteroidota; class Bacteroidia; order Cytophagales; family Hymenobacteraceae; genus Adhaeribacter; species Adhaeribacter aquaticus. The sequence goes on along the minus strand of NZ_KI421517.1, from coordinate 1,827,827 downwards.
GGTGTCTAACCTGGACGAAGGAAACTTAACATTAATGGGAGGTGGAATTTCAAGTGGTAAAAAATTAAACTTAAGAAAGTCAGCTCCGGATAACATTACTTTTACAGAATGGTCTAAAAAACAAAATGCTACTGTTTTTCAGACACACTTGTTGGCCCACCAAAATAAGTTAACCATTGATGAACAAACCTCATCTAAGGAAAAGTACAAACGCAGGTTTTTAGCGGTAGGGGAAGATGAAGATGGAAACAAAGTTCATGTAATAGTGCAATATCCGGTTCATACAACCTTGTATGATGGCGCAAAAAAAGTGTTGGCTTTCTTGAATGGCTTTAAATATATGAAAGTTGCTTTCATGGTTAACTTGGATACTGGCGGGCAGGATGTGCTGGAGTTATTTAAACATGATGGTTCCCAATACAAAGAAATCAAAGGAGAGAAAGAGTTGATCAAAGCTGTGAATTTGTTGGCTTATTACTATGAGTAAAAAAGTTAATAATCATATGCCCTCTTTTATAATATTTTTGAAATAAACCATGAAAGCTAAGCCTAATTGGGTAATAGTAGGTTCTTTATTTTGTTTTTCTACATTACTGCTGGGAGCTATGGAAATCTCCTCACCAAATGAGACAGAGTTAAATTTAGACCAGTCCAATTTTTACGAACAAGAAACAAGTGATGAATTTGAGTCTATATTAAACACTTATCAGGAGTTACAAAAAAGGAGCGAAGTAATTGACCAGGAAATTCTGGCTATTAATGCAGATATTTGGCCTCTTACAACCTTATTAAGAGACGAACAACCTGTTGGAAAATTAAAAAGAGAAATAAAAGGAAGCAAGAGAAGCAACTTGATTCATACTGTCCGGAGTGACCAACGAAAACCTTCTTCATTACCTGTTAAGGCCTTACTGGAGGAGAAACAAAACGAAAAGAAAAGTCTTTTAGAAAATAAAGCCCAGGTAGATTCTTTAACAAGAAACCAACTTACTAAACTTCAGGAATCGGCTCTTCATGCTGAGGGAAGTAAAAGTATTGATTTTAAAGGCAACACCTTTTTGGTTTTTATTGCAGATTTAGAGAAGGATGAAATAAAATTGCACCTGAAACGCCCGGGGGGTAGTAATTTTTATAGTCTGGGAGCAGTCAAAGAATATTTAGAATCAAAAAGCTTAACCCCTTTAATGATTACTAATGCCGGTATGTTTACTCCAACCTATGAGCCGGTAGGGGTTTATATTGAAGAAAAGTCTTTGTTATATCCGCTCGATACAAATCCGGGGCGTCGGGATGCTAATTTTTATTTGAAACCCAACGGGGTTTTTGTGCTGGATGGTAAAAATAAGCCACTTATTTTAGATACAGAAGCTTACCGAACAGCTCTTAGAAATAAAACCCTTCAGCCAAAATTAGCCACCCAATCCGGGCCCATGTTGATTAAGGGGGGAGTTATGCATAATGCTTTTTTAGAAGGTTCGAAGAGTTTATATATTAGAAGTGGTGTTGGAATTCTTTCTGAAAAGAAGGTGATGTTTGTAATAACCAAACAACCAATCAACTTTTATGATTTTGCATTATTTTTCAAAGAAATATTCAATTGTAAAAACGCTTTATTCTTAGATGGTGCTATCTCCAAAATGTATTTATGGGATAAAAGCCCGGATGAATTAGGGGGGGAGTTCGGCCCAATTATTTCAGTTTCCAGAAAAATGTAGGTTATAATAGATCTACTGGTAAAAGACCAACCTCATATGAGGTTGGTCTTTTTATTTTACATGTTTTATAAAATCTTTTTAACTATCTACTTGCTTCTGACTACTCCTGAAAAGGTAGCTGATTTTCAACTAAACATTCTGACACATAGTTCAGGAGATGATTAACGTAAAGGTGTTAAATTGTCTGTTTCCGTGTCTTCCTCTTCATCCGTGTCTTCATCTTTATTACCGGATTGTCCTCCACCTCCATTACCTGTTTCCAGCGTAGTAAAGCTGACCTGGTTACCATAGAAAGTGGTACCGGCACTGGTAGTGGCGTAAGCTCTGATATAGTAAGTGGTGCTGCTGGCCAGGCCGGAAAGCGAGCTGGTAAATTCGCCGCTGCCGCTGCCATCAGAGGTTCTGCTGTCGGCAATGGTAGGTTGCGGAGAGGTGCTGTAAACAACTCCTTTTGCCGTTATAGAACCTGAGCCAGTGGTTGTAAGGGTGCCACCGGTTTGAGCAGAAGTAGGCGTAATGGCAGTAGCTTGTTTTGTCGTTAAAGTTACTTCCAGATGCGAATCAGTTGTGAAAACAATTTCGTTGCCATAAAGAGTAATGCCAGTGATGGAAGTAGCATAGGCTCGAACATGATAAGTGGTGCGCGGCTCCAGGTCACTAATAGTTCTGGTAAAAGAGCCACTAGCGTTACCATTGGTAATTTTATTGTTGAATATAGTAGGTGTTCCTTCCTTATTCCAAACAAGGCCTGCCTCCGCAATAGTGCCACTAGTTAAAGTAACCGTACCTCCTGACACAGCAGACGTAGCCGTAATGTTAGTGGCATTAGCTGTTGTAATAGTGGCAAGAAATAAAGGAGGAGTGGTAAAGGAGACCTCCGAACCGTAAAAAGTTTGCCCATTATCTAGGGTGGCAAATGCTCTTACATAGTAAGTAGTGTTTGGGATCAGATTTTCGATTATACTTACAAATGAGCCTAGTCCGGTACCACTGGTAACTCTATTGTTGTTAAGGGTCGGATTTGTTGTAGTACCCCAAACAATGCCCCGACTTGCTACCCTTTCCGTGCCTACTCCTGATATCGTTCCCCCAGTAGTAGCTGATGTTGGTGTAAGATTGGTGGCTAGAGCAGTGTTAACAGTTAAATTTACAGGAGGTAAAGTTTTAAAAGAAACTTGATTTCCATAAGCAGTGCCGGTATTGGTGGTGGCATAAGCCCTCACGTAATAGGTAGTATTAGGAATCAGATCAGTTAAGATGCTTGTAAATGCATCAGCCGATGTTCCGTCATTTGTCTTAAATTCTGCTATTGTTGGATTAGGAGAAGTACTCCAGGCAACCCCCTTGGCTATGATAGTTTCGTTGTTTCGCCTCGTAATTACGCCTCCGGAATTAGCCGTGGTTTCTGTTATGTTAGTGACCTGCTCTGTAGCGATTGTGAGCGGCTGTTCTTTAGCAGTGGTAAATAAAAGTTCATTACCATAGGTAGGCGTACCTGCATTGTCCAAAAAATAAGCCCGGACATAATACCTGGTGTCGGGAGTTAATCCTGTAAGTACACTCCTAAAGGAGCCGTTTTCACTCCCTTCAGTAGTTTTAAGATCCGAGATTGTTGGATTGGGACTAGTTGAGTAACATACCCCTTTCTGAGTTATTATGAAGCTACCTAAAACAGTTAAGGTTACGGGCACCTTGGCGGCAGTTGGTTCTATATCTATTATTGCCTCCGTCATGATAGTAGCAGTACCAGGCTGTTCTTTTTCCTGGCACGAATAAGCTAATAAAATGCCTAACAGTAAAAAAACTAATAAACTGATAGGTAGTGATCTGCGCATAACTCGATAAGCTTCAAAAATAAATCAGAAAGGGATAAATAAGGGAATAAAAGTTTGGTTTACATCCTTATTGTACAACCCGAAATACGCCGGTGCCAATATGTCGCTCATTTACCCAAGCTTCAAAGATGTATTTTCCAGGAGGATAATTGGCCGGATAGCCTTTTAATTTAAGGTTTCTGGTATCTGAATCTACACTTACCCGGGTATAATAGGTGTACTTAGAATTAGGTGCCTTCCAAACATTATTATTGTTATCTATAATTTTGCATTGAACGGTTATTTCTCCACTACTCATCAAAGGTAAAACTTCTAAAACAGGGACAAGATTACGTAACTCCCCTGATTTAAAAGTATTAGGAGAAATATTGGTTGTTTTACTGTTTTCAAATTTAATTTCCTTAATCAGCAAAGGCTGAATCTCAATAACTTCATCTAAAGTTTCTTCATTTACATTTGTGGCAAGTACAGCTGGGGTTTCCTGTTCAGCAGCAGGAGTTGGAGAACTTTCCCCGCCATTGGACGTGACCCTACCCGCAAAAAAGAATACAATGCCAACCACCAGTGAAGCAGCAATGGCATAACCCGGAAATTTAGCTTTCTTTTTGGTATTGCGAAGTTGATTTGCCTCTTTTTGAAGTAAACGATTCTGATCTTTCAACCTTTCCACATCGGCTTCCAGGTTAGAGCTAACGGCTCTTCCATTTACAACTTGAGCTCCACATGATTCACACACCCGGTTATAGAACGTTCTTAATCGGAGATAAGAATTTTCTTCTAAGTACTCATTCAGGATTTCCAATAAAGAATCAACCTTCCCGGATAATCCATGCAGGTCTTTATATACTTGGGAAGCCTCAAGTTTAGTAAAGTCATTATCCTGAAAAAGCATGGTAGAGGAACCCTTCAGTTGATATTTATCCCATAGGCCTGGTTCCTCGGCAATAGCCACAATGGAAAGGTAAATGATTAATTCAGAAAAATGGTCGGCTTTTAAATTGGTTTTACTAAAAAGAAACCGGGAACGATGTTGGTAGCCCTTTGAACCTGTTACCAGTTCTTTCAAACCTTCCATTTCCGGAACACAAACGGCATCATAATCTATTAGTTTTAATTTGCCGGTTCGGTCAACCATGATATTTCCTGCTTCCAAATCACCATGCGAAATCTGATGCTTCTTTAAGTCCTGGCACATGATTCTAAAATCTTCAGCCAATTTGTCTAAAGCAGACTTATTATTGAGATTTTGTTCAATGAAATCTTTTAATAAAAGGCCATCTACCCATTCTATCCAGGAAATATCAACTAATTCATCTTTTACCAATAAAGCTTTTTCCTCAAAATTAAAATCTAAAAAATAGTTAATATTTTGTTTCTTAAGGTAATTAGCGATAGCCTGATATCTTTTGGTGTTATCTCCCGAACCAAGATGCCATACCCTGAAAGCCCACTTTTTAGCGTCTTTTGTAAGTTCAAAAACCATGTTATGATTTCCCCAGATAGCTTCCGGGCTGCCATTTTTATTGAAGCGAACGCTAGATCCTTTAAGGCTAGGAGTCTGAAGAGAAAGATCTAAATTCTTTACAGCAGTGATAATATCTTGTCTTTCTGGCATTTTAGTAAGAATAATAATTTGGGCTTATGGTTAAAGGCTTTTATTTTATAGAATTAGAAGAAGTGCAAATAAAATGTGTATGTATACCTTCAAAAGAAGGCAGAGCTATTTATGTAGCAGGGTACATAGTAGTTTAATAGATCTGCTTCTGATTATTAATGCTTTTTGTTGAGAGTAAGTTGGTAAATTTAATAATACAGGATACATATATTTTGGAGTTAATAAACTCCAGTTTATAAAGCTAATATAAGTATAAATTAAGTACTTATCCTTTAGGCTTTTAAATTAGGAAATTTAATCAAATTAAAATTATAAAGTAAATTTAATAAAATTAAAATTAAAATATTCCTTTTATGGAAGTTCTTTATTAGTCTGTAAAATATAAGGGCCTTTAATTAGCTTTATGAATTTCAATTGAGGTAAAGATGCCTAATTAAGAGGTAGAATAATAAACTGTTACCTGACCATTTTAAGTAAGGAAGTTAAAATAATGGAGTTAGGGAAGTGTTTATGTCAAAGAAGCAGCAAGAATATTTGTAGTAACTTCTAGATTAAACTATCAGTTAAGTTAGGAAAAAGTTAGACAAATATTAGATATAGGTAAAGGAGGAGGTAGTTAATTCTACTAAAATAAAAGAGGAAAGCAAATTTGCTTTCCTCTTTTATTTTAGTAGCCCGTAGGGGAATCGAACCCCTGTTACCAGAATGAAAATCTGGTGTCCTAACCCCTAGACGAACGGGCCGTCTTGAATTGTGCTGCAAAAGTAGGTAATAGTTTTAAAATTCAAAAATGTTTTGGTTATATTTTTATAAATAAATAACAAGAGCTTTACTTTCAGGAGTATATGTATCCATAATTATGAAAAATATTAATAATTTGTCGGTGGCGGAATTATAAATGATGAGGATTAAGAAATTATTTTACTAGAGAATTCAACATTTTACTATGTGATGAGCCTATTTGGCTTTAGGTCCAGTTCTTTTTATGCCTGTTGTAATAAAAAGATATGATGGAAGAGGAAAATAGGTGCTCAAGGCAAAAATTCTATTTAAGAAAGAATATTATAAAATAATTTAAAAGTTGTTATCAAGTTAATTGAAGATAATTAGACACTGCCATTAGGAAAAGGGTAAAGAACAGACACCTTATAAACTTTAATAAACTAAAGCGCCCTTCCAAAATTAAGTTTGGAAGGGCGCTTTAGTTTATTAAAAAAGTAAGTTTATCTACCGTACTCTACGTCTTTCGGACTTTTATTGATTATTTCCCGTTCGCCTCCAGCCATTTTCTGGCATTCACGAAAGCTTCCATCCAAGGAGATACTTCATCTTGGCGGCCTTTCGGATAATGCGCCCACTGCCACTGAAGGAGCGAGCGTTCAATGTGCGGCATCATTACCAAATGACGGCCGGTTTCGTCACAGAGCATGGCGGTGTTGTAGTCGGAGCCATTTGGGCAGGCAGGATACGTTTCGTATGCATACTTCGAAACAATCTGATACTTATCTTCTACAAGTGGTAAGCTGAAACGACCTTCGCCATGCGATACCCAAACACCCAGCGTGCTTCCGGCCAAGCTGGAAAGCATCACTGATTTGTTTTCCTTGATGGTCAACGAAGTGAAGATGCTTTCGTGCTTCTGGCTCACGTTATGGTGCATTCTAGGCTTCTTGTCGTGGTCCAGGTGGATAAGGCCTAACTCCACAAACAGTTGGCAGCCGTTGCAGATACCAACCGATAAAGTGTCTTCGCGTTTGAAGAAGTTCTCCAGTGCTGTTTTGGCTTTTTCGTTGTACATAAAGGCACCAGCCCATCCTTTGGCGGAGCCCAAAACATCGGAGTTAGAGAAGCCACCCACCGCGCCAATGAACTGAATATCTTCCAGCGTTTCTCTGCCGGAGATCAGGTCCGTCATGTGCACGTCTTTCACGTCGAAGCCGGCCAAGTACATAGCATTGGCCATTTCACGTTCAGAGTTACTTCCTTTTTCGCGGATAATAGCTGCTTTTATTTTTGGCTTGGAAGAATCAATTACTGGTTTTTTGCCGTCGAACCCTTCCGGGAACTTGTAGAGCAGTTCGTGCTTCTTGTAATTCTCGAAACGCTCTTTGGCGCTTTCCGGGCCGCTTTGCTTGATGTCCAGCAGGTAAGAGGTTTTAAACCAGGTATCCCGTAACTGAGCAATATCGAAGCTGTAGGAATCCTCGCCGTTTTTTAACTCCAGGGTGGCAGAAGAAGTGCTGGTGCCTACTTTGTAGAACGAAACTCCATTCGCTTGTAAAGTTGCTTCTACGTCAGCCGATGCCTGGAATACCACACCTATGTTTTCAGCGAAAAGTACTTTCACACTGTCTGCTTCTTCCAGTGAAGTTAAATCAATGGTAGCGCCCAAGTTATTATCAGCAAAACACATTTCCAGCAAGGTCGTGATCAAACCGCCACTACCAATATCATGACCTGCTTCTATTTTGCCTTCTTTGATCAAGCCTTGTAAGGTATTGAAAGTATTCTTGAATTGCTGTGCGTCAGTGATATCAGGTGTTTCGTTACCTATTTTGTTTACTACCTGCGCAAAAGACGAACCGCCTAATTTGTAGGTATCGTTTGAAAGGTTGATGTAATAAATGTTACCGCCATCGCGCTGCAATACTGGCTCTACAACCTGGCGTACGTTGCTGCAGTTTCCTCCAGCAGAAATAATAACCGTACCAGGCGCAATAACGTCCTCTTCTTTATACTTCTGCTTCATGGATAGCGAGTCTTTGCCGGTCGGAATGTTGATGCCCAAGGCAATCGCAAACTCGGAACAAGCTTCCACGGCTTTGTACAAACGGGCGTCTTCGCCTTCGTTCTTACATGCCCACATCCAGTTGGCAGAAAGCGAAACACTTTGCAGGCCATCTTTTAACGGAGCCCATACAATGTTCGACAAGGACTCACCAATAGCATTACGGCTACCGGCTGCCGGATCAATCAGAGCCGAAATAGGGGCGTGTCCAACGGAGGTAGCAATACCTTCTATGCCCTGGAAATCTAAAGCCATTACACCGCAGTTATTCAGTGGTAACTGCAGCGGACCAGCACATTGTTGTTTTGCCACACGGCCACCCACGCAACGGTCTACTTTGTTTGTAAGCCAGTCTTTGCAGGCTACGGCTTCCAATTGCAATACCTGCTCCAGGTAAGTAGGCAATTGGTTTTTATCATAAGTAACGGGCTGATAGGTTCTGTTAACTGTCTTATCATTCATTACTACTTTAGGGGAGCTTCCAAACATGTCGCTTAGGGCCAGGTCCATTGGTTTCTGGCCGGTGGAAGCTGACTCAAAAGTAAAACGGTGGTCGCCGGTCACATCGCCCACCGTGTACATTGGAGAACGTTCCCTGTCCGCTATCTTTTGCAGGGTGGCAACATCTTGTTCACCTATCACCAGACCCATACGCTCCTGCGACTCGTTACCGATAATTTCTTTGGCAGATAGGGTAGGGTCGCCTACTGGTAATTTATCTAAGTCTATTTTACCGCCTGTTTCTTCTACTAATTCAGAGAGGCAGTTTAAGTGGCCGCCGGCACCATGATCGTGGATAGAAACAATGGCGTTATGCTCACTCTCTACCATGCCACGAATAGCGTTGGCAGCACGTTTCTGCATCTCGGGGTTAGAGCGCTGGATGGCATTTAATTCAATGCCAGTGCCGTGTTCGCCGGTGTCAGCAGAGGATACGGCTGCCCCGCCCATACCAATGCGGTAGTTTTCACCACCGAGGATCACAATTTTATCGCCGGTTTTAGGATGTTGTTTCTGCGCCTGGCTGGCTTTGCCGTAGCCTACGCCACCGGCCAGCATAATAACTTTATCATAACCTAGTTTTCTTGGGACTTCCAACGCATCTGCTTTTTCGTCGTGTTCAAAAGTTAAAACAGATCCTGTAATAAGTGGCTGCCCAAATTTATTCCCGAAGTCTGTAGCACCATTAGAAGCTTTTATCAGGATATCCATCGGCGTCTGGTACAGCCATTTTCTTTCCTGCGTTGCTTTTTCCCATGGGCGGTCCTGCTCGAGGCGCGACAAAGCCGTCATGTAAACAGCTGTTCCGGCAAGCGGAAGTGCTCCCTGACCACCGGCCAGTCTGTCACGAATCTCCCCTCCGGCTCCGGTAGCGGCACCATTGAATGGTTCTACTGTAGTTGGGAAATTGTGCGTTTCTGCTTTTATAGAAATAACTGATTCGAATTCACTTACCTGGTAAAAATCAGGGATATCGGCACGTTTTGGCGCAAACTGTTGCACCACTGGCCCTTTCACAAAAGCCACATTATCTTTGTAAGCCGAAACTATATCGTTCGGATTGGCCTCTGATGTTTTGCGAATTAATTTAAATAGTGAAGTTGGCTTTTCTTCGCCATCAATCACAAACTTACCATTAAAGATTTTGTGGCGGCAGTGCTCTGAGTTCACTTGTGAAAATCCGAACACTTCAGAATCAGTAAGCGGTCTGCCAACTCTTTCGGAAAGATTATTTAAATAATCAACTTCTTCCTCGCTAAGCGATAGCCCTTCCTGTTTATTGTAGGCAGCAATATCGGTAACCGGCAGCACAGGCTCCGGTTTTATGTGTATATCATAGATATCCTGATCCAAACCATTATACTTTTGGGAAAGCATTGGGTCAAAATCTTTGAAATCTTCGGTTACTATTTTAAATTCTTCAATTCGGATAATTCCCTGGATGCCCATATTTTGGGTTATTTCCACGGCATTGGTACTCCAGGGCGTAATCATAGCAGCCCGTGGACCAATAAAAAAACCACTTAGAGTTTTTCCCTGCTCTAATATGGCGTTCCCGAAAAGCCATTCAAGTTTTGAAATGTCTGTGGCACTCAGTTCACCTTCGCTTTGTAAGGCGTAAACTGTATCAGGCTGACTAGAAAAGAAGTGAAGCATGCTTATTTTTTTTCAAGCCACAAAGGTAGGGTTTAAAAATTAAATATTGAATAAGTAGACTATAGGTATCTAAAAGGATTATTTAGAAAAACTGGAGGTTTGGTGTAAAGTGGGGTGTCTGGGAAATAAAAAAGCCGCCCTTTATAAGAAGAGCGGCTTTTAGTAGCCCGTAGGGGAATCGAACCCCTGTTACCAGAATGAAAATCTGGTGTCCTAACCCCTAGACGAACGGGCCGTTTTGTTTATCTGACGTCCTTGTTTCGTTTTGATGGTGCAAATATAGAGGGTGTTTTTTTCTCTGCAAAACATTTTTTCAAAAAAACTTGTAAAACAATGCAAGTATCTCAAAAAGAGATACAAAAATTTTTATTTGTTTTGAATATACTAGAATGATAACTTCGCCCCAAATTTATTAACCCATTAAACATTTGTAAAAATGGCAAAAATTAAAGTTGCAATAAACGGATTTGGTCGTATTGGTAGACTAACCTTCCGGGCACTCCTTGAAAAAGAAAATGTAGAAGTGGTAGGTATTAATGACCTAACCGATAATAATACATTAGCACACTTATTAAAGTATGATTCGGTTCACGGTAGATTCAATGGTACTGTATCAGCAGATGAGCAAAGCTTAACTGTAAATGGACAGCGTATTGAGGTTTTTGCTGAGCGTGATCCTAAAAACCTTCCTTGGGGTAAATTAGGAGTAGATGTAGTATTAGAATCTACTGGTCGGTTTGTTGACGAAAAAGGTGCCGGCGGACACTTAGAAGCTGGTGCAAAAAAGGTAGTTATCTCCGCTCCGGCAAAAGGTAACATCCCAACGGTAGTATTAGGTGTAAACCAGAATATATTAACTGGTTCTGAAACCATTCTTTCTAACGCATCTTGTACTACTAACTGCTTAGCCCCAATGGCTAAAGTGTTAGACGATGCTTTCGGTTTAGAGAAAGGTTATATCACTACTGTTCACGCGTATACTTCTGATCAGAACTTACACGATGGCCCTCACTCTGATTTAAGAAGAGCCCGTGCTGCTGCTTTAAACATTGTACCTACTTCTACTGGTGCTGCTAAAGCGGTTGGTTTAGTATTGCCTCACCTGAACGGTAAATTAGATGGTATTGCTATGCGTGTTCCGGTTCCAACTGGTTCATTAACTGACTTAACTGCTGTTTTAAAGAAACCAGCTACTAAAGCTGAAATCAATGCTGCTTTTAAAGCTGCTGCTGAAGGTGAATTCAAAGGTATTCTGGAATACACGGAAGATCCGATTGTTTCTATCGATATCGTTGGTAATACCCACTCTTGTATTTTTGACTCTGCTTTAACTTCAGTAAGCGATACTTTAGTTAAAGTTGTTGGCTGGTACGACAACGAGTCTGGTTATTCTAACCGTGCGGCTGATTTAATTTCTTTAATCGCTGGTTAATATCCATTCTGGTACAAAACAAAACAGCCCATCTTGTATGGGCTGTTTTGTTTTAAAATAGCAAGAAAAGCAAAAACGCATGCGGGTAAAAATATTATTTATTATCAACCCTACATCTGGTAGTGCAGCAACCAAGGTTGATGTGCCTGCGCTTTTGCACCAATTCCTGGATCAGGAAAAGTTTGAATGCCAAATAAGGGTAACAGAGTATGCCGGTCATGCCACGGAATTAGCAAGAGATGCTGCTTTTAAAGGCATTCCTGTTGTATGTGCAGTTGGGGGCGATGGTACTGTAAATGAGGTAGCCCGTGGATTAGTATACTCCAATACGGCATTAGCCATATTGCCGAGAGGATCAGGTAACGGACTGGCCCGCCATTTGGAAATTCCGATGCATATTCCCCAGGCCATTGCTATTATTAATCAATACTATATTTCGCAGATCGATTCTTGCAGCATAAATGAGCATCCTTTTTTCTGTACCGCAGGTATCGGATTTGATGCGCACGTTAGCTCCGTATTTGCGGCAAGCACCAAACGTGGCCTGCAAACATATGTGCGGTTAGTGTTTCAGGAGTTTTTAAAATTTAAGCCCAAACCTGTTTATTTACATATAAACGGCCAGAAACTGGAGACTTTATGCTTTGTGGTGGCATTTGCCAATGCTTCTCAATATGGGAATAATGCTTATATAGCTCCCATGGCCGATATCCGGGATGGATTTTTAGATGTATGCTTAATTCAGGAGTTAAATTACCGCCAAGCTTTAGCTCTAAGTTATGGGCTAATAACCAAAAGCATTGCTACTTCCAGCGATGTAACTTATTTTAAAACAAATGAAGTGCTGGTAGAAAGTCCGGATGTTTTTAAATACCATGCTGACGGCGAATACATAGGTGAAGCCAATACGTTTAAGATAAAAGTGATGCCGTTAGCATTAAAAGTATTAATACCTCAAATATGAAAGATAAGAAAAAGAAAGGCCGGGAAGGGGTAGTTTTTTCTACTAATCCGGATTTTGAATATCAATATGATGCGGATGAGCAAGTTCAGACATTACCACCGCAGCAACAGAACTTAAAAGTAATGCTCGATAAAAAAGCACGGGCCGGCAAACAAGTTACTTTAGTTACCGGTTTTGTGGGGCAGGAAGATGATTTGAAAGAATTAGGTAAACTAATAAAAAATAAATGTGGCGTAGGTGGTTCGGTAAAAGACGGGGAAGTTGTAATTCAGGGTGATTTCAGAGATAAAATATTACAGATACTTATAGCCGCCAATTATAAAGCTAAAAAAGCAGGAGGATAATTAAAGGTAAAGTAATTAGTATTGAGTTTAATATTTTTGAAATCCACCGCTTATAACTTATTGCTTACCAATTTAAGTGCTTTCTCTAAATCTTCGGGGGTATCAATGCCAAAATTTTCATAGGTAGTGATAGCGGTTTTTATTTTATAGCCATTTTCCAGCCAACGCAGTTGTTCCAAAGATTCGCAGGTTTCCAGTTTAGAAGGACTCAATCTTGTGATTTCGGCTAATACATCCACTCTGTATCCGTAAATGCCAATATGTTTGTAATAAGTATGCTGTTGTAGCCAGTTTTCTGGTTCAGTTCCGCGGCAGTAGGGTATAGGATGTCGGCTAAAGTAAAGGGCTTGTTGTTGCTGGTCTAAAATAACTTTGGGGGTATTAGGATTAAATAATTCGGAAGGTGAGGTTATTTCTTTTATAAGCGTGGCCAATTGCGTTTGCTCTTCTGTAAAACAATTAAGTAAAATATTTATCTGTTCAGGCTGAATAAAAGGTTCATCTCCCTGAATATTAATTATACAATCAGCTGGGTAACTAAATTTCTGAAAAGCTTCAAAACAACGGTCGGTACCACTTTGATGATGGGCCGATGTTAAAACTACTTCGCCATTGAATTGAAGTACGGTTTCAGCAATGCGTTCATCATCGGTAGCCACCACAACATGTTCTAAATTAGCCTTCTTTGCCTGTTCGTACACCCGTTGGATCATTGTTTTGCCACCAATGTCTACAAGTGGTTTACCAGGGAAGCGGGTTGAGGAATAACGTGCCGGAATGATACCAATGCTTTTCATACAAGTTATAAGCTAGAAAATTTCAAAAGGTAAAATTAATTCCAGATTTGGAATAGTAAGCTTGAATTTACTTAAATTATAAGTAAAGGGAATGCTTCTGGCTAAAGAAGCTAATTTGTAAGGTCTATTTTTTAACTTTGCCGATGGAACGGGTAACCGGAAAAAGGAAAAATTTTAATTGAAGCAAATCTTCGACATAGCGTTAGCGGCCCCTGTTTGGCAAATAAGGATTGATGATAAGCATGGCTTGTTGGCCGTTGAGGTAAGAGATGCGGATACGTTGCATACCAGCTTTTCTGTATTGGATGTTAAAACCGGAGCCTTACTTTTGTCTGATTATAAAACCCGAGAACCCTGGTACGTTGGATTGGAGGATATTCATCAGGGAATATTATTTTTCCATGGTATCGGCGACCGCAGATTTGGAAGTCATAAGGGGATAACGGCGGTGGAGGTAAAAACAGGTAAACTGCTCTGGCAAGATCCAGAATTTATTTATTATGGTTTTATACCTGATGGGTTATTAGTAAAGAAAAATGAAGCGTTGGAAGCACCTTTATCGCTGATTGACTCCTTTACGGGTAAAATGCTTACTACAGAATCTGAAAATGCGTCCTCCTCTGCTATGCCAACAATATTTGCTGCATATCAGGCAAACCGGCGCTTACCAGTACTGGTGCCCGGCCATTATCCCGATTCTAGTGCCCATTTTAGTACGTTGCAGCAGTTTTTAGAGAGTAAAATAAACATTACAGTAAAAGATGCCATTGATTATTTAGAAACTAAAGACTTTTTTATTTTAGGATTTTATAATTTTGATGCAAATAACCAAAGATGCTATAGGGTAGCTGTCTTCAATTTGGAAGGAGAGCTTATCCTGAAGGAGGATTTAGCTACCAACCTGGAGGGACTAGGTTTAGATAATTTTTTTATAATACAGAATAGCTTAATTTTATTGAAAAATAAAAGCACATTGTTGGGTTACGGGTTTTAGTTTATTTTAGAAGTATTATGTTTAAGCAAGTTTTTTTAATTACCACTTTATTTTTAACGCTTCTCAATAAAGGTATGGCAGGGGCTTTTGTAGCTCCTTTAGACTCTATAGGAACAGAAAAAAGAAGCGGACAGGACCATGTAGTACATAAAATAGTAAAAGGAGAAACTTTATTTTCTCTTTCCCGGAGATATCGGGTTTCGGTGGCTCAAATTTCAAGTGCTAATCCTGGCGTAAATGCGGGTTTAAGAATTGACCAAATACTTTACATTCCTCGGGCAGCGGCTCCTGCTACAGCCGCAACCACATCTACACCAGCTACTACTGTTAAAGCTGCTGCTACTCCTACTCCGGTAAGTACTTCTGCCCCGGTGGCCACAGCTGCGCCAGCTCCGAAATTTGATGCAAAAGGCAATAGAATTCATCAGGTTGAATCTAAACAAACGTTGTTCTCCATCTCCAATCAATACAATGTTTCTACTGCTGATATAAAAAGATGGAATAATTTAACGTCGGATGTAGTAAATATTGGCGAGAACTTAATTGTAGGCTTAGCATCCCGAGCAACTGCTCCGGAAGAACCAATAGCCAGACCAGAGCCACCTGCTCCAACTCCAGTGGCAACCAGACCAGTAGAAACTACCAGGTCTACTACAGAAGTAACTGAAGAAAAAGAAAAATCATCCGAAACCATTACTAAAATCATTCAAAGTGGCCTGGCAGAGGTAATCGACAGTCGGAACGATAATAATAAATACTTAGCCTTGCACAAATCGGCACCTGTAGGTACAATTCTGCAGGTTAAAAATATTATGAATAACCAGAGCGTGTATGTGCGGGTAATTGGTAAACTGCCTGAAACAGGTGCTAATGACAAAGTGGTAGTTAAAATCTCGAAACGAGCTTACCAAAAGTTAGCGGCTCTGGATAATAAATTCAGGGTAGAAGTATCATACATGCCTTAAATATTTGTTTAGCTCCAAATTGTTTTACCCATTTGTTCAGTTAGTCTGGGCAAATGGGTTTCATTTTATTTATTATGTTAAATTACAAAAACATAAAAGTACTGTTGGATGATAGGTATGAAAAATTTAACCAACCAGCATTCATACCCAACGATCCAATTGTTATTCCGCATGGCTTCACTCAAAAACAAGATATTGAGATAGCTGGTTTTTTTGCTGCTATCCTGGCTTGGGGCCAACGAGTTACCATAATTAACAAATGCCGGGATTTATTAAGCCGAATGGATAATGCTCCGGCTGAATTTATTAAAAACCATCAGGAAAAAGATTTACAGAACTTGCTTGGCTTTAAGCATCGCACCTTTATTGATACAGATTTATTGTATTTGATTTATTTCATGCAAACTTTTTACCAACAACATGATACTTTAGAAGATGCTTTTACGAATTCAGGAACTATAACGGATCAGAAGCAACGACTTGAATATTTTTATAATTTAGTATTTAGCCTTCTGGAGGCGCCCCAACGAACGCGTAAACATATATCTACTCCTGCCCGAAAATCGGCTTGTAAACGCATTAATATGTACTTGCGATGGATGGTGCGGCAGGATGATAAAGGCGTAGATTTTGGCATTTGGAAAACGATTAAACCAGCTGATTTAATTTGCCCGTGTGATGTGCATGTAGATCGGGTAGCGCGCAAGTTAGGATTAATAACCCGTCCGCAAACCGATTGGCAAACGGCTGCTGAATTAACCCACCAGCTAAAACAGTTTGATCCGGAGGACCCGGTAAAATATGATTTTGCTTTGTTTGGTTTAGGGATAGAAGAAAAATTTTGATAAGCGCTAAAGGAGTTTGTATTTCTTTTTAAAGCTTGGGAATAGGGTCTGAATCAGAAATTTATATAAAGGTTTTTTAGCGGAACCTATTGGAAACTTAGGTTAACGATTCTGATTTTAAAACTTTATTGGACTATTATATCTTAATAAAAGTTTACCCTTAGTAAATCATTTCTACTAAAAAATTGTTTTATATAGCCTGGTAATCCCATTTTTGGGGCACCAGATTGATGATCAAAAATTAGAATAAATAAACCTTGATATACCCAGAAAACTTTGAAAATAAAATAGGGTTTACTCAAATTCGGGAAACCCTAACGAAGATATGCTTAAGCCCACTAGGGCAGTGGTTTGTAAACCGCATGCAGTTTTTAACGCGGCAAGATCTGGTGCTGAAACTGTTGCACCAAACCCATGAATTTAAAGCTGTTTTAGCAGCTGGCGGCGATTTTCCTACCCAATATTATTTTGATGTAACAGAGCACCTGAACCGGGCGGCTATTGAGAATACTTTTTTAGATGTTTATGCCTTTTATGAAATAAAAATGTCGCTGCGAACTATCCGGCAGGCATTAACTTTCTTTTCGCAGGCCGAACCAGGACAGTATCCTTACTTGCAAACGTTAGGCGAGGCTGTAATAGTTGATCGTAATTTAATTGCTGCCCTGGATAAAGTGGTGGATGATAATGGTCAGGTACGTGACAATGCCTCGCCGGAATTATCTAGATTAAAGACCGATTTGATTCATCAACAAGGTGTTTTGCGTAAGCAGATTCAATCGGTTTTAAGAAATGCTAAGAATTCTGGCTGGACCAACAGCGATGCTGAACCAACTATTCGGGGAGGACGGATTGTAATTCCTGTGCTGGCTGAACATAAGCGCAAAGTAAAAGGACTGATCCACGATGAATCTACCACCGGTCAAACTGTTTACATAGAACCAGACGTTGTTTTTGAACTAAACAATGATATTAAAGATCTGGAGAATGCTTATCATCGGGAGTTAATCAGAATATTAACTCATCTGACAAATCACTTGCGGCAGTTTATTCCAGAATTACGCAAGGCCTACCAGTATTTAGGTTTATTAGATTTTATCCGGGCCAAAGCAATTTTTGCTAACCGTATTGAGGCGACTTTACCCACGGTCCAGAAGCTTCCTTTAATAAAATGGAACAATGCCCGCCACCCTTTATTGTTTTTAAATTTTCTGGCTCAGGGGCGTCAGGTAGTGCCTTTATCTTTGTATTTGCACCCCGAGCAACGCATTTTGCTTATTTCAGGTCCTAATGCCGGAGGTAAATCAGTAGCCCTGAAAACAGTGGGGCTGGTGCAGTATATGCTGCAATGTGGATTGCTTATACCCGTAAATGAAGGTTCAGAAGCTGGTATTTTTGAAGATATATTCATTGATATTGGGGATGAACAGTCGCTGGAAAATGACCTGAGTACCTATAGCTCGCATTTACAAAACATGAAGCAGTTTGTGGTGCATGCGGGTAGGAAGAGCCTGGGTTTGATTGATGAGTTTGGTACTGGTACTGAACCCCAATTAGGAGGTGCTATAGCCGAGGCCGTATTAGATAAACTAAATCAGCAAAAGGTGTTTGGTGTAATAACCACCCACTATACTAACCTGAAGCACTATGCCGAAAAAACTGTTGGTATTGTAAACGGAGCCATGCGCTACGATGTAAAAGAATTAAAACCGCTGTATCAACTGGAAATTGGTAAACCAGGAAGTTCTTTTGCTATTGAGATTGCGCGCAAAATAGGTTTGCCGCAAGAAATTGTAAATAAAGCAGGGAAACTGGCCGGCCACGATAAAATCCGATACGATCGGTTACTGGAAGAACTGGAAGCTGAAAAAGCAGAACTGGAAAAGCGTAACCGGGAACTGGGAATTCAGGAACGTAAATTAAAACAATCGGTTAAAGAGTATTCTGATCTGAAGGAACATATTGAAGAAAGTAAAGCCGATATTTTACTGGAAGCTAAGCATAAAGCAAAACTATTACTTAAAGATACCAACCAGCAGATTGAGGCAACCATAAAACAAATAAAGGATAGCCAGGCCGATAAAGAACAAACCAAGCTAGCCAGGCAAAAACTGGAAGCTTTTACGGCTGAAAAGGTAAAGCCTGAAGTACGAGCTGTAAAAAGGAATGCTGTAACAGATAACCGCGAACTTGGGGCAGGCGACTATGTGGCTTTAATTGGTCAGGATTCGGTTGGCCAAATTACGGCTATAAAGGGCAAAACAGCTGAGGTTATGTTTGGCGACATTAAAACCATTGTGAAAGTGGCCAACCTTACCAGAACCGAACGTAAATCTAATCGGGTTAAAAAGGAGGAGGCTGCTAAATCACATCAAAGTTTAAATCTAACTCAACGCTTAGCTGACTTTAATTTGACCTTAGATGTCAGGGGGCAGCGGGCCGAAGATGCGCTGACTAAAGTTATGGCCTTTGTTGATGATGCTGTGATGTTAGGTATACCGGAAGTTAAGGTTATTCATGGTCGGGGAAATGGCATATTAAAACAAATCCTCAGAGATTATTTACGCAGTGTACGGGAAGTGGCCAGTGTAAGTGATGAATATGTGGAAAGAGGGGGAGATGGGGTATCGGTTGTAGTTTTAAAATAAAAAATTTAAGAACTGTCTGGTTAACCATTCATTTTGCTGCTTAAGCTTCCATTTTATTGCCTGTTCCTGATTTAGGAACAGGCATTTTTTTTATCTCAACACTATACAACTGGACTATTATTGAAAGTAAAACGTTATTGTATTGGTTAAGAAGCTACTTGTTTTCTATAAAATTTAAAATTGATTTTACATTATCATTTCCTATGCTTTTTGGTCATTCCTTCCTTTTTTTAATAGCTTTGCCTAATACTTGGTCCTACCAAAGGTTGATTTTTGATGGAGGTAAGCCAGCCTTTGTATCATTTATTTAGGGAAATTATTTGATTTTACCGATCATACTATGAAACAACTACTTTTATCGCTTGCGGTTTTAGTATCTGCCAGCTCTTTTTCTGTCGCACAAACAGAGGCTGTAAGTCCAGCCGAAACGGTTCCTGTAGCCACAAGAGCTGATGACAAACCATTGAAATTTAACTTGAATGAGGATGGTAGTCATTACTTCCAGGCTACCTTTTTAAACCAGACCTGGCTAAGGTATGATCAAAGTAACCCGGGTACTACGGTTTTAGGACAACCGGCTAATAATACTTTTGACATTGGCCTCCGCCGTACCCGGATTCAGATGTTCGGACAAATTACCGACCGGGCTTTTTTATACTTTCAGTTCGGGATGAATAACTTTAACTTTAATTATAATAATGGTGCTAATCCGCAGAACCGTAAAGTACAGGCTTTTTTTCATGATGCTTTAGGGGAATACCGGTTATCTAAAGGCAATGAATTAAAAGTAGGTGCTGGTTTAACCGCTACTAATGGGTTGTCACGGTTTACGCAACCCAGTATAGGAACTATCCTGGCTTTAGATGTACCAGTTTGGGCGCAGGCTACCGTGGATCAGATAGATTTATTCGATCGTAAACTTAGCCTGTATGCGCGTGGGCAAATAGGTAAATTTGATTACCGGGCTATTATAAGTGATCCTTTTCCCATAAGCACTGCAGTTGTATCCAACCCGGCACCAATAGCTATTGCCACTTTTGCCAATTATGGCCATCATAAGCAATACCAGGGTTATTTAATGTATCAGTTCTGGGAAAAAGAAGCTAATACAATGCCTTACATGGCGGGTACCTATTTAGGCAAGAAAAAGGTTTTGAACTTGGCTGGTGGATTTATCCGTCAGAAGAATGCAATGTGGTCGGCATCTCCAACAGGAACCCAATTTCACAACATGCGGCTCTGGAATGTAGAAGGATTTTTAGATACACCCATTAATACCACCAAAGGAACGGCATTAACCGCTTATTTAGGTTATTACAGCTATGACTTTGGGCCCAATTACATCCGGGTCCTACAACAAATGAACCCAGCCGATGCTAATTCTATAGATGCAGGAGTAAGTAATTTATCCAGTAAAGGCGGAAATGGAATACCTATGATGGGTACCGGACAAATTGTTTATGGCCAGCTAGGCTATTTGTTGGCCAATAATTTATTAGGCGAGGACCGTGGACAGTTGCAACCATATGTAACTTATTACCACGGGAGGTTTGAATTATTAAATGATCCTACTAATGTGTATAATATTGGATTCAATTATTTACTTACCGGTCACCGTTCTAAGGTTTCTTTAGATTACCAAAACCGGCCTTATTATAACACGGCCGAAAAAGTTGCTGGACGCCGGGGATCAATTACTTTGCAGTACCAATTATTCCTGCAATAAGCTGAAAGATCACAATTTAGTTGTTTATAATAAAAAAAGCCGGACCCACAGGCCCGGCTTTTTTATTATAAAATATTTACTTCTGGGGTTAAGGTTATACCAAATCTCTCTTTAACAGAAGCTATAATGTCGTGGGCTAATGCTTTAATCTGATGGCCATGAGCACCGCCATAGTTTACTAAAACTAATGCCTGGTCTTTATGTACGCCGTAGTTTTCCAGCTTTTTTCCTTTCCAGCCACAGCGTTCTATTAACCAACCTGCCGGTACCTTAACTTTGTTTCCTGGCGCTGGGTAACTAGGTATATCCGGGTTTTGTGCCTTTAATTGAACAAAATCTTCCTGAGAAATTTCGGGGTTTTTAAAAAAGGAACCTGCATTGCCTATTTGTTTCGGATCTGGTAATTTACTTTTCCGGATAGAACAAACAGCCTCACTAATGGCTTTTAAGGAAAGGTCCTGTACGTTCATGCTTATCAGCGTATCTTTTATAGCTCCATAAGAAGTATTAAAAACGGGGTTTTTAGAAAGTTTTAAGGTTACGTGGGTTACAATATATTGCCCTTTTAGCTCCTTTTTAAAAATACTTTCGCGATAGCCAAAGCCACAATCCTCAGCTTTAAATCGCTTAACGGTTCCTGATGCAATATTTACAGCTTCCAGACTATAAAAAGTATCCTTCAACTCGACGCCATAAGCACCAATGTTTTGCAAAGGCGCTGCCCCAACTGTACCTGGTATAAGCGACAGATTCTCAATACCGCCCAAATTATTTTCAATGGAAAACAACACCAGGTCATGCCATAAAACGCCGCCCCCTGCTTCTATTAGGGTAAAGTCTCCTGTTTCTTCGGTTATGGTAATTCCTTCTATTTTATTTTGTAAAACCGTTCCATCAAAGTTCTGGGTAAACAAGACATTGCTGCCGCCCCCTAAAATCAGGATATTACTTTTATCCAGTTCAGGGAGTTGTAATAATACTTGCAGTTCCTGCACCGAGCTAAAACTAGCGTATTGTTTGGCCGTAACATCAAGGCCAAAGGTATTTAAATCTTTAAGAGAATAATTCTGCCTAAAAGTCATGTTTGGCTTATTTATTTGCTGCAAAGGTACAAAACAAAAATCAGCATCTTTTTACTTTAACTCTTCTAAACTTTTACAAGTTAAATACCTATATCTGCTTAATAAATTCTAGTATTTGCTTTAAGTTTGAACTTTGAATTTAACAAAAATATATAGCACCTAATAAACCGGAAAATGCAGAATAAACCATTTACCATGATTGCCACCACTCAGTTTGGATTAGAAGAAATATTGGCTGGTGAATTACGACAATTAGGTGCCCAAGATATCCGGTTGGCTACCCGGGCAGTAGAGTTTACCGGAGACAAAAAACTTTTATACGCTGCTAATATCTGGTGCCGTACTGCTATTCGGATATTGGTACCGTTTGCTAATTTTTTTGCCCGCGACGAAGACGATTTGTACCGGAAGGTGAGCCGCATTAATTGGGAAGAATACTTAAATACGTCCCAAACTTTTGCTATTAATGCGGTAGTAAGCCAATCTACTTTCCAACACTCCTTGTTTTTAGCACAGCTTACCAAAGATGCCATTGTAGACCAGTTCCGTCGCAAAACCGGTGAACGACCTAGTGTAGACGTGGCGCGACCAGATATCCGGTTTAATCTGCACATGCACGAAAACCAGGTAACGTTGGCATTGGATTCATCGGGTGATTCTTTACACCGGCGGGGGTACCGGTTGCAAACAAATGTGGCTCCTTTAAATGAAGTTTTAGCTGCCGGTATTATTATGCTTACTGGCTGGGATAAAAAGTCTCCTTTTATTGATCCAATGTGTGGTTCTGGTACTTTCTTAATTGAGGCGGCCTTATTGGCGTATAATATTGCTCCGGGAATATTCCGGAAAGATAATTTTGGCTTTCGTTACTGGAACGACTTTGATCAGCAGTTATATTACCAGGTAATAGAGGAGGCCAAAGGCAAACGGTTGCCAGAGGCTGAAATTGATATTATTGGATCAGATATCGACCGGGATTATATAGATGCTGCCCGTACAAATATTACCAACGCCGGCCTGGAAGACGAAATTAGGGTGCGGGTACGTGATATGCGCGAGGCTAAAGCAATAGGAGAAAACGGTGTAGTTATATTAAATCCTCCTTATGGCGAACGTCTGGAAGCGACCATTGATATAAATGAGTTATATAAAACGATAGGAGATACTCTGAAAACAAATTTTTCTGGTTACGATGCTTACATATTTACGGCGAATCTTGAAGCGGCCAAGCATATTGGATTACGTGCCTCCCGGCGTATCCCTCTATATAATGGCCCTTTAGATAGTCGGTTGCTAAAGTACGAGCTTTACCGCGGAAGCAAGAAGTAGTTTTACTTAGACGGTGTACCCAAAGCGAGCTCAGTAAGTGGCTGATCAAGCATATCTGCCAGTACGGCCACTATTACTTCGTGGTCGTCGCGCTGCGGCAACCCTGATACAGTTATGGTGCCAACGCAGCCGCTGTTTTTTAGAATTAACGGAAAGCAGCCGCCATGCGTGGCATAGTCTTTTAGTTCAACGCCCAGTTTATCGGTTAAAGTCGTGTTTTGTTTTTGCAATTGTAGTCCTATCGCGTAGGAGCTTCGATAAAGCCGATTTACCACATTGCGTTTGCGGCGAACCCATTCCACATTATCTGGGGTGGTGCCTGGCATGGCATAAAAAAATAAAGGTTGGCCATTCATCTGAATATCGATTGCTGCCTTGGCGTTCATTTTTTCAATGGCCGTTTTTAGCCGGTTACCTAGTTCCCAGGCGGTAGTAGCATTAAAAGAATCAAATTGTAATCGTTGTTCCTGCAAGGCAATTTTTTCAATATCTCCCATAATGTTTAATCTAGGCTATTTATTAAATGCTATATTAAGGAATAAAACAAGGATGCGAAAGTTGTTCCAAAAATTTTCTGCTTCACCTAAAAAGAAAAAGCATCCCGAAGGATGCTTTTATAATTCTTTGTTTATTTAAACTATATCAGATTCTGCGTATTTCGGCACCAATTGCATTTAGTCTTTCGTCAATATGCTGGTAACCCCGATCTATCTGCTCCACGTTGTCTATTATACTCTTACCATCGGCCGATAAAGCCGCAATTAGTAAAGCAACGCCTGCCCGAATGTCCGGAGATGTCATCCGAATGCCACGTAACGGAACCTGACGATTCTGCCCAATTACAGTTGCTCTATGCGGATCGCAAAGTATAATCTGAGCCCCCATGTCTATTAGTTTATCTACAAAGAACAGACGGCTCTCAAACATTTTCTGATGAATGAGTACGGTACCTTTTGCCTGAGTAGCAGTAACTAAAGCTACACTAATTAAATCCGGTGTGAAACCTGGCCAAATTGCATCGGCAATGGTTAGAATAGAACCATCAATATAAGTATCTATCTCGTAATGATCCTGAGCTGGAATAAAGATGTCATCGCCACGGAATTCCATTTTAACACCTAGACGTTTGAAGGTGTCCGGAATAATACCTAATTCATGAATCTGGGCATTTTTAATGGTAATTTCGGAGCCAGTCATAGCAGCCAAACCCATAAATGAACCAATCTCGATCATGTCGGGCAGCATGCGGTGCTCGGTACCGCCTAGTTTCTCAACGCCTTCAATGGTTAATAAATTAGAACCGGTACCCGTAATTTTGGCTCCCATGCGGTTTAGCATCTTACAAAGCTGCTGTAAATAAGGCTCACAAGCAGCATTGTAAATAGTAGTAATGCCTTCCGCTAAAACTGCACCCATTACAATATTGGCTGTACCGGTAACCGAAGCTTCGTCCAGCAACATATAGGTGCCTTTTAATTTATTAGGTGCTGAGATTTGAAAATAGCTATCATTGGAGTCATAACTAAATGTGGCTCCCAACTTTTCCAAGCCAATAAAGTGCGTATCCATCCGCCGCCGGCCAATCTTATCGCCACCTGGTTTAGGTAGCATACATTTGCCAAAGCGAGCTAATAGTGGTCCCATAACCATTACAGAACCCCGGATGGCACGACCTTGCGCTACATAAGAATTAGTTTCCAGGTAATCCAGGTTTATATCATCTGCTTGGAAACGGTAGGTGTCCGGTGCTAAGCGTTCTATTTTTACTCCTAAATCACCCAGTAATTCTATTAACTTATTTACGTCCCGAATATCGGGTACATTAGAAATGGTGACAGGTTCGGATGTAAGTAATACGGCACATAGAATTTGTAAAGCTTCATTCTTGGCGCCCTGCGGATGAATGTCGCCTTTTAATTTTTTGCCACCAATAACTTCAAAAGAGGCCATTAAATATTTTTAAGTGGTAAGTTTTATGGAATACGTTTCAGGTTTTACCTGCAACGTTGAATTATTAAACTATTTAAACAATCTAAAAAACTAGATAAATAACTACCCCAAAATGGAGCTTTACCTATGATTACTTTTTGCGCTGGTTGTTCTGGTTATTTTGTTGCTTTTTGCGCTGGTTGTTTTGGTTGTTCTGGTTAGAGTAATTGGTATTATTTGATCTGGCATTGGACTCAAATAAACTATTAGCCTCAACCGTTGCTAAATCTATCGTTAACTGCCCTTTGGATAATTCCTTTAGATTATTGACAATGATTTCATCGGTGATATTATCGCGGTTATAGGTTTTGTAAAGCGTTTTCATGAGCTTACCTAAGGCTATAATGGCCGCTTCTTTTTCCTGAGGATCTTCTATTTCGATAGCCTTCTGAATCAGGTGCTCCACATTTTTGCCGTAATGCTTGTAACGTGGCGGTCTGGTAGGCAAAATCATCCGCAGTGGCTTCTCGTTCAGATATTCCATTGCACTTAATGCATAAGGGCTGTCTATATCTAATTTGCCATCAGACATTACAAATAAGTGGTTCCAAAGCTTCTGTGGCGAGTCCTGAACTTCTCGCAGACTCGGGTTTAATTTAGCCATCAGGTTTACGAGCAGATAAGATGCACGTGTCCGATCGGCTTTTTCCGGCAAGGTTAAAATGTATTTAACTATATTTTGCACGTTGATGCCGTATTCGCGCAGCAACAGCTCTTGTTTAAAGGAAGAATTGGCAACCATGTATGGATTGTTTAACGATCAAAGTTAAGAAAAATATTGGTATCAGGTAAAAAGTATCTGGTAGCAACCTCACTGAATTATTTTAACTAAACAACGGGCTACTTATTACCTGATATCTTCTCTTAATTATGTATTCGGAGCTTGGCAAAGCTAAGCAGCAAGGTTTTCTCCCCGGCTTCTTCAAACTCAATAATAGCTTTAGTGCTGTTTCCCTGGGTGTCCATTTTAGAAACTACACCAAAGCCGAATTTAGGATGCTCTACGCGCATTCCGGCCTGTAGGTTAGACGTATCGCTTGGTACAAAGTCGGTAGGGGGCACATAATTATTGGCTACTTTTTTAGGTGCAGCCGGCATCAATGTACTCAAAGTACTTTTCTTTTTCAGTACTTTCTCAAATACATTTCCACCATCTCCATATTGGAAGTTCAGGAACCGGGTATCAATTTCATCAATAAAGCGGCTCTTTTCGCAAGCCCGTAAGTTGCCCCATTGGTAGCGGCTGGTGGCGTAAGAGAGGGTAAGCTTTTTCTCAGCCCGGGTAATAGCTACGTAAAATAACCGACGCTCTTCTTCCAAATCAGCCCGCGACGTTAACATCATCTGGCTCGGAAACAGGTTTTCTTCCATTCCCACAATAAATACATTCCGGAACTCCAAACCTTTGGCCGAGTGGATTGTCATTAGGGTTACATATTCGCCGTTATCCTCTTTTTTAGTATCTACATCGGTAATTAAAGCAATATCCTGCAGGAAGGCAGCTAAACTTTTGTCTTCTTTCTCCGGATCGTCAACAAATTCCTTGATACCGTTAAGTAGTTCCTGAATGTTCTCGTAGCGGGCAACGCCTTCCACTGATTTATCGGCGTATAAATCTTCAATAATGCCAGACTGCTTCGCAATGTGCTTGGCTGCTTCAAAAGCATCATGGGTTTGCGCCAGCACCGCAAAGCTTTTTATTTTAGTTGCAAAATCTTCGATAGGAGCAGCAATACGGCCCGTTATAAAACTCTTCGCATTGGTAACTACTTCCCAAATAGTGTGGTTGGTTTCATCGGCGGTAACAATTACTTTTTCAACGGTGGCATCCCCAATACCCCGTTTCGGATAGTTTATCACCCGGCGCAGGGCCTGCTCGTCGTTGTGGTTCACGGTTAACCGTAAATAGGAAATTAAATCCTTTATCTCTTTACGCTGATAAAATGATAAACCACCCACAATGCGGTACTTTATATTCATCCGGCGCAAAGCTTCTTCCATGGCCCGGCTTTGAGCGTTGGTGCGGTATAAAATGGCAAAATCTTCGTAAGAAAGATGATTATTCATCTTCTCCTCAAAAATAGCATTAGCCACCAGTTTACCTTCTTCATTATCAGAACTAGCCTTAAGTACTTCAATTAAAGTACCTTCTTCGTTGTCCGTGAAAACATCTTTACGCAACTGGGCCTTGTTATTTTTAATCACTGAATTGGCAGCCTGTACAATGTTTTTAGTAGAGCGATAGTTTTGCTCCAGCTTAAATACTTCCAGCTCCGGATAGTCGCGTTCAAAGTTTAATATATTTTGAATATCCGCGCCCCGGAAAGCATAAATACTTTGAGCATCATCACCTACCACACAAATATTGCGGTCTTTAGCGGCCAGCTTACGGGTAATTAAATACTGAGAGTAATTGGTATCCTGGTACTCATCCACCATTACATATTTAAAAATATGCTGGTATTTGTTTAAAGCGTCCACGTGGTCGCGGAACAAAACATTAGTATTAAATAGCAAATCGTCGAAGTCCATAGCACCGGCTTTAAAGCAGCGGTTCTGGTAGGTTTCGTAGATTTTACCAATTTTAGGACGCATAGCCGCGTCGTCATCGGCCTGAATCGTAGGATCCTGCTTGTATTGTTGCCAAGAAATTAATTTGTTCTTAGCTGCTGAAATGCGGCCCAACACCATGCCTGGTTTGTATAATTTATCGTCCAGACTCATTTCCTTCACAATATTCCTGATCAACGTTTTGGAGTCGTCGGTATCATAAATGGTAAAGCTGCTGGGATAACCAATTTTAGGTGCTTCAGCCCGAAGAATACGGGAAAAGACGGAGTGGAAAGTTCCCATCCAAATGTTTTTGGCTTCACCGCCCACCACCTTCTCAATCCGTTCTCGCATTTCGCGGGCGGCTTTATTGGTAAAGGTTAATGATAATATATTAAAAGGGTCTACTCCCTTCTCTATAAGATGGGCTATGCGGTAGGTAAGTACCCGGGTTTTACCCGATCCGGCACCAGCAATAATCATAACTGGTCCATCTGTTTGTAATACCGCTGCTCGTTGAGATTCGTTTAGAAGTTTAATGTAATCCATCGCTGCTAAGCTGTCTGTGAAAAGAATTGCGAAGTTAAAGATTTTTGGTCTTAACTCTTACTTTCTTAACAAGGAATGTGCAGGATTGGTTTGATGGGTTTAAGAATCTGAATTTTTAATGGAAAAGCTAATGTTGAAATAAAGTTGGTAAACCTGAACAATGTAAGGTGTACAGTTTTAATAATTAGCTATGCTTTCTGTGATGCAATGAAAATTTAGAACACCATCTTGGAAGTGAGTTTCATATATTTTATAAAAAGGAATTTAACCTTTACAGATACCAAGTAATATTATAGCCTGAGTCAACTTCTTATCTTTGAGAAGCTAAGAGCATTTCTTGTAATTTATTTATGAAAAGATTGTAGTAAAAAATTATGGCAAGGAGATAAAGAGCCGATACAACTAAATTGTACAATAGTTGTATCGGCTTTAAAATTTATAGAGTACTTACATATTTTACCAACGACCGTTTGGCAATTGGGAGCAACGATTGGTCAAAAGGACAAGGTACTTTTGCCACAATTACAAAAGTAGCCGGGTTAGGCATGGTACTGTTTTTTCGTGCCAATTCTATTTTCATATTTTCATAAGTATTTACCAAACCCCTTCGGATGGTATCGACGTAACGGGCGTTAATGCCCCGGTAGGTTTCGTGGGTATTCTCAAAAATAGACAGCTTGTATTCATATACCTTGGTTTCGTAACCCGGATACTCATCTAAAAAGAAATAGCCAGCATCGCGGTATAGGGGCGTAATGCCAACCGGGTTTATTTCAATATTGCTTTCAATAAAATCATATATTTCCTTTCCGTTTTGTAGGGCAAGGTTAAATTTAGGTGCGGCGTATTCTATAATTTCCTCTAGCTCCTGCATGGTTTCATCATCATCCACAATCTTTTTATAAACAATTTCCAGCTTCTTGAAATCTGCCCGGCTAATACGTTGTGGAAACTGCTCATAAACCAACTTCTTATTTTCCTTTACCTGTAGTAGGTTGTTGTAGTGCATAATCAGGTCCGAAAAAATAGGGTAGAGGCGTTTAGAGCCAAATTCTTCTTTCACCCCTTCCAAATAAGCCAGCAACATGTATTTTTTATATTCAAAATCAATCAGGCCATCAGTAAGCCAGTTGGTTTGTAACTTTTTCATAACCGTAGCATTTATCTAAATATAACAAAGCCGGACGGCTTTAGCAAGCGTGAAGAAAAGTTTAAAAGCTGATATTCAGAGCCCCTCGTAAACCGTCCGCTAAAGCTTTCGTGAAAAATAAACGTAAAAATTAGAAAGGAGTTATATAGCAGTATTCAGACCTTCTGCTGTGGCCTGAACCTCTACTGTGGCTTGAAATGATTATATTAATGTAGCTTAATTAGGAAAGATTGGTACTTAACATAAGAGTTTATTGATTCGAACTTAATAAGCTGTACTTTTGTATTTTCTAATAAAGAGTAAAATGATAGTATTACAACACACAGTTATTAGCGACGACGTTAAAGATAAATTCTTTGTCTGTAACCTGGAGAAGTGTAAAGGTGCCTGTTGTGTTGAAGGAGATTTGGGTGCTCCGTTAGAAGAAGAAGAGCTCCAGATACTGCAGGAAAACTACGAACAGATTAAGCCTTATTTATCTGAAGCTGGTCAGCAAGCAATAGAAGAACAAGGATTGTATATAAAAGACTGGGAAGACGATTATTCTACCACTACTATTGGTGACCGTGAATGTGCTTATGCCATATACGATGAAAACCTGGTATTAAAGTGTGGCATTGAACAAGCGTATCTGGACGGTAAAATTTCGTGGAAGAAACCAATCTCTTGCCATTTATACCCAATCCGGATTTCTAAATACGATGGCTTTGAAGCGTTGAATTACGATAGATGGCACATTTGTAATGCAGCTTGCAGTTTTGGCCAGGATTTAGGTGTACCAGTATATAAGTTTTTACGGGAGCCCTTGATTCGGAAATACGGCGAAAGCTGGTACCAGGAGTTGGAGGAGATAATAGCCGAGGAAGAAGTGAAGAAGTTTTAGTTAATTTGATTTTGTCTTACCATAGTAAAAAAGAAAGCCGGTCTTTAAAGTCCGGCTTTCTTTTTATGTACTAGCACTTAAACCTTATTTAGCAGCAAATTCACTAAAGTCATAAGTATCTAAATATTTTGTGGTAAAGTTACCACTGTTAAAGTTTTCATCATCCATCATTTTCAGGTGAAATGGTATGGTTGTTTTTACACCTTCAATTACGAACTCACTTAAAGCCCGTTTCATTTTAACAATAGCTTCTTCTCTTGTTTGTGCACAAACAATAAGCTTGGCAATCATAGAGTCGTAATTTGGCGGAATGGTATAGCCAGCATAAACGTGAGTATCTACCCGAACACCATGACCACCAGGAATGTGTAAGGTCGTGATTTTACCAGGAGAAGGACGGAAACCGTTACCCGGATCTTCAGCGTTAATGCGGCATTCAATGGCATGCATTTGCGGATAATAGTTTTTACCCGTAATAGGAATACCAGCAGCCACCTTAATTTGCTCTTTTATCAGGTCAAAGTTAATTACCTCTTCGGTTATAGGATGTTCCACCTGGATACGGGTATTCATTTCCATGAAATAAAAATCTTTATTTTTATCTACCAGGAATTCAATTGTTCCTACACCTTCGTAAGCAATGGCTTTGGCGCCCGCAATAGCGGCGTTACCCATGGCTTCCCGCAGTTTTTCGTCAATGAAAGGAGAGGGAGTCTCTTCAATTAATTTTTGGTGACGGCGTTGAATGCTGCAGTCCCGCTCCGATAAGTGGCAGGCTTTACCTTGTTGGTCACCTACTAGCTGAATTTCAATATGACGAGGTTCTTCCACGAATTTCTCCAGGTACATACCATCGTCCCCGAAAGCTGCTTTAGCTTCGGTACGGGCACTATTCCAGGCTTTTTCAAATTCGTCGTCACTATTAATAATTCGCATACCCCGGCCACCACCACCGGCAGTAGCTTTGATGATTACTGGATACTTAATTTTATTAGCAATTTTAATTCCTTCTTCCACAGATTTTAATAAACCTTCGGAACCAGGAATAGTTGGCACCCCTGCCTTTTTCATGGTCGCCTTAGCCGAAGATTTATCGCCCATAGCATTAATCATTTCCGGAGAGGCGCCAATAAACTTAATTCCATTTTCTGCGCAAATCCGGGAAAACTCGGCATTCTCCGATAAAAATCCATAACCAGGATGGATGGCATCAGCATTGGTGATTTCTGCTGCAGAAATAATATTTGGAATGTTTAGGTAAGAAGCCCCACTGGGTGGAGGTCCAATGCAAACTGCTTCGTCGGCAAACCGTACGTGTAAGCTTTCTTTATCGGCAGTGGAATATACGGCAACCGTTTTTATGCCCATTTCCTTGCACGTCCGGATAATCCGTAAGGCAATTTCCCCTCTGTTGGCAACTAGTATTTTTTTAAACATAATTCAGTTTAGGTAAATATACTTTTGATAATTTGAATGTTTATAACAAGGAAAATGGAGAGGTAAAGACCATCTCCATTAGCACTTTGTTTCGTATTTCAAATTTCAATTTAACTTGGATCAATCAGAAGTAAAGGCTGATCGTATTCTACCGGAGTGGCGTTTTCTACTAAAATTTTCACCACTTTACCTGACACTTCAGCTTCAATTTCATTGAAAAGCTTCATTGCTTCAATAATACAAATAACATCACCTTTCTTAATCTCATCACCTACATTTACAAAAGAAGGCGTTTCTGGACTAGAAGACCGGTAAAGAGTACCTATCATAGGTGATTTAATAGCTACATACTTGCTATCGTCACCATCAGCTTTTGGTGCGGCCGGTGCAGGTGCTGCGGCTGGTGCCGGTTGCGGTGCTGCAGGTGCTGCGGCTGGTGCCGGTTGTGGTGCTGCAGGTGCCGGAGCGCCTAAATACTGGATTTTGGGCGTATCAGCATCTCTTTTTACAGATAGCTTGAATTCTTCCGTTTCAATATCTACTTTATTTAAGCCTGATTTAGCAATAAAGTCAATGAGTTCTTGTAGTTCTTTTGGTTTCATAGAGGCTATTTTACACGTTCAGCATAAGAGTAAGTACGCGTATCTACTTTTATCAATTCGTCTTGTTCAATGAAAAGGGGTACTTGAATAGTTGCGCCAGTTTCTACTATGGCAGGTTTAGATGCATTGGTAGCTGTATCTCCTTTGATACCTGGTTCTGTATACGTAATTCGTAATTCAACAAAAGGAGGAATTTCGCAGGTAAGCGGCGTTTCTGTTTCGGCATGGAACAATATAGTTATTTCCTGACCATCTTTTAATAGATCAGCAAAAGGAACCATTTTTTCTTCCAATACCACTTGTTCAAAAGTATTATTATCCATGAACGTGTAACCATAATCATCCTTGTAAAGATATTGATGCGGACGTTGTTCTACACGGGCAGTGGTAACTTTTACACCAGCGTTAAAAGTATTATCAATGACTTTTCCGGTTTTGATGTTTTTTAGTTTTGTTCTGACAAAAGCTGGTCCTTTACCTGGTTTTACGTGCTGAAATTCTGTAATTACATATAAATCGCCGTTGTACTCCAAGCACAAGCCATTCTTAAAATCTGCTGTAGTTGCCATTCTTATATTATTATAGAGCTTGATAGTAGCTAATTTTTAAGCTCTTTTTTTATTTAAAACGCTAAAGTTATCTATTAGAAATAAATTTTCCTTTACAATAGGGCAAAAAAATACCCTAAATTTTTTAATCAGAAATTTAGGGTAAAAAATATTAGTTCTGGATAGGGTCGTAAGCCCATTTTACATATACAGCACCCCAGGTAAAACCTCCACCAAAGGCTGCTAAAATTATTTTATCACCTTTTTTCAGTTGCGATTCGTAATCCCATAAACACAAAGGAATAGTACCACTGGTGGTGTTTCCGTAACGCTCAATATTCAACATTACTTTGTCAGTGCCTACATTCATACGGGAAGCTGTGGCATCGATAATACGTTTGTTAGCTTGATGAGGAACTAACCAGGCAATATCATCGCCGGTTAAGTTGTTGCGTTCCATTACTTCAGCTGCCACATCCGACATACCTTTTACTGCAAACTTAAATACAGTTGTTCCTTCCTGTACCACGGTATGTTCATTATGTGCTACCGTTTCTTCAGTGGCCGGATAGCGGCTACCGCCTGCTTTTAGGTAAAGGAATTGTTCTCCTGTTCCGTCAGCATGTAGTACATCATCCAGTACACCGTATCCTTCAAGATTCGGCTCCAACATAACGGCACCGGCACCATCTCCAAAAATAATACAGGTAGTGCGGTCTTTGTAGTTAATGATGGATGACATTTTGTCGCCGCCTACAATAATTACTTTTTTATACCGGCCAGATTCTATAAAACGGGAACCGGTGGCTAAGGCAAATAAAAATCCAGAGCAGGCAGCCTGTAAATCGTAACCAAAAGCATTTACCGCCCCCACTGCTTTACCGATAATATTGGCGGTTGCCGGAAAAATCATGTCCGGAGTAGAGGTGGCGCAGATTATCAAATCTACATCTTCCGGATTGGTATTGGTTTTTTTAAGAAGGTCTTTTACCGCAATGTTGGCCATATACGATGTTCCCAGACCTTCGCCTTTTAAAATTCTTCTCTCCCGAATGCCGGTGCGGGTTACAATCCATTCGTCATTGGTTTCCACCATGGTTTCCAACTCTTTGTTCGTTAGAACATAATCCGGAACATATCCGCTAACGCCGGTAATTGCAGCAGTAATTTTGGTCATATAAAAAATAAGCCTAAACCGAAGTTTAGGCGCTATAATTTTCTTTAAAATGTTCTGAGATATTGGCTTTTACCAAACCAGAGGCCAAATGTAACATGTTGCTGATGGCTACAGGTCCTGAAACACCGTGTCCGATAACAACATTGCCATTTACACCTAGAATTGGGCTTCCGCCAACAGCTTCATAGTTAAAATGGTCGAAGAAAGGGTCCGACATGTTTTTACTGGCCATGATATCATAAATGGACTCCGCCATTTTTAAAATAACATTGCCAGTAAAGCCGTCACAGACAATAACATCTGCTTTGTCGTTGAATAGATCCCGTCCTTCAATATTGCCAATAAAGTTAATAGTTTTATTAGCCTTTAATAATTGATGGGCAGCCTGCGTTATAACGGTACCTTTTCCTTCTTCCTCGCCTAAATTCATTAAACCAACTTTAGGATTAGGAATACCTAAAACGTATTTGGCATAAATAGAACCTAGTTCCCCAAATTGTTCCAGAACTTCTGGTTTACACTCTGCGTTAGCCCCCACATCTAGAAAGATACCGGTTCTACCATCCAATTTAGGTAATAAATTAGCAATACAAGGCCGTAAAACACCTGGTATTGCTTTTACGCTAAACATGGCGCCAACCATCATTGCTCCGGTGTTGCCTGCACTGCAGAAAGCACCCACTTCTTTAGATTTGAGCAGGTGATAACCTATCCCAATACTGGAATTAGGCTTCTGGGTAAGAGCTTTGGTGGGATGTTCTCCCATCTCAATAACCTCATCGGCATGAACAATCACAATTCTGGAAGAGCTAAAGCCCCTCTTCTGTAAATGCGACTCAATTATGTCTTTCTTCCCAACCAGAACAACCGTGATATCTTCCTCTAAACGTTGAGTAGCCAGAATAGCACCATCAATAATGGCATCAGGCGCGAAGTCGCCGCCCATAGCGTCCAGGGCTATTTTCATTAAAAGTAGATTAAAAAATTATACACTCAGAACAAGGCAGCCGGTTTTATGACCGGAACTAGGCAACAGAGGTATAATTCTTTATAGCTAACTTGCCTTTATGATAAAGATCGCCATCAACTACATAAGCGTAGTGGTAACGATGCACCGTGTCAGTAGTCGGGCAAGTAGCCAACTGCTTTTCACTTAATTTTTGGTGCGTTCTTCTTTTATCTCTTCTGGTTTTGGAAATCTTACGTTTAGGATGTGCCATTTTAGTAAACTACAATTGTATTAATTAATTTTTATTTAAATCTTTTAAAATATTCCAACGAGGATCAGCTGAATCATCTTCTGACTCATCTGCATCGGTGTTTGTACCGGTTGTATATATTAAAATATCACCTTCTGAATTCTCATCCACTTCAAAGCGAGGATGTAATTTTTTCATCGGTATAGATACGCCAATATAGTCGAACAAATGCTGCGCAATATTTATGGATTGGGTGTCATTTGTTATCTGTAACACATTCTCATCCAATTCCACTTCCTGATCTCCGAACTTAACCAGAAGAGTTTGATTTATATCTACTGGATAATCAAATTCCTCTAAACTACGATCACAAGTCAGGTTAATATCACCTTTTATCTGAAACTCAAAATTGAGTAACAAGGATGATTTATCCAGTATCACATGGGCATGCAATTGGCCTCCGTTTACCAGATTTTGCTCGAACAACGCAAAGAAATCGTTGTTTAGCTCAAAGTCATACTCATGCTTTTTATCCTTGAGGTTGACTAGGTTTATATCGTATTCGGTTAGCTTCTTCACGTTCCAATTTTCTTGCAAGGTGCAAAATTAGTAAAACTATCTCAATTTTAAAAACTAAACTGTTTATTTTCCTACACAGAAGTATTCATTTCTGTTGTACGTTTCCGGATTATATCACAGGCTAAGAACAAAGCCTCCCGGAAAGAGGTTTCCTGAGCTAAATTTTTCCCGGCAATATCATAGGCTGTCCCATGGTCAGGGGAAGTGCGAACAATAGGTAAACCAGCGGTAAAATTTACTCCTTTTTCAAATGCAAGGGTTTTAAAAGGAATTAAACCCTGGTCGTGGTACATAGATAGTACGGCATCTACTTTATTATAGTGGCCAGTCCCGAAAAAGCCATCGGCCGGAAACGGTCCAAATACCAGGTTGCCTTTATCGCGCAGTTGCTTAAGCGCTGGGTTTATAATTTCTTCTTCTTCTTTACCTAATAACCCGTTTTCGCCAGCATGGGGGTTTAACCCCAGGACAGCCACACGTGGCTTTAAAATGCCAAAATCTCTTTTTAGGGATGATAATAAAAAAGTTATTTTTAAGATAAGAAGCTCCGGGGTTAGTTTATGCGGCACATCTTTTAAAGGAATATGTCCGGTGGCAGTAGCTACCCGTAAAGAATCGCTCACCAGAAACATCAGGCTTTCGGGTGCTTCAAAATAGGAGGTTAAAAATTCGGTATGGCCAGGAAAGTGAAAATCTTCAGATTGAATATTATCTTTATCAATAGGAGCAGTTACTAAGCCATCTATTTTGCCCGCTTTTAAATCGGCACAGGCTGCTTGTAGAGATCGCAAAGCGGCTTGTCCGGATTCCTTGGTAGGCGTACCCGGGGTTATTTCATAATCTTCGTCCCAGCAGTTTACAACATTGGTTTTCCGAAGATCCAGGTTATCGGCAGATTTTTGTTGCTGAAAAGAGAAATTATCAAGGCCCAGGCTTTTGCGCGTCTTGTTAATTATATAGCCGGAAGCATAAATAACAGGGATGCAGTAATTTAATACGCGGTTGTCGGCCAAGGTTTTTACAATTACCTCCGGGCCAATGCCATTAAAATCGCCAAGCGAAATCCCTATCTTTAACTTATTCTTTTGTTCCACTTTAATAATATTCGGGAAAAATTACTTCTGAGCTGAATAGCAGCGCGCAAAGGTAGTTAAAAATTATTTAGTTGGTATGGCTGGTTAAATATTGATAAAGTAAACGAACGCCCGAACCTGTACCATTTTTCCCGCGGTAGTTATCTCCGGTTGGAATATAAGCTGTGCCGGCTATATCTAAATGAATCCAGTTGAAATCTGTGAAATATTCCAGGAATTTACCGGCTGTTATGGCGCCGGCATCGGCTCCACCCAAGTTCTTAATATCGGCAATATCAGAATCCAGTTGCTTTTGGTATTCGTCCCAAAGCGGAAACTCAACCAAACGTTCGTGTACTTTATCCCCGGCCTTTTTAAAGTTATGCATAATATCTTCCGGCGCATTACCCATCATAACTAAGCCCTCTTTGCCAACGGCCCGGGCAGCTGCTCCGGTTAAAGTGGCCAAGTCAATCACTAGTTCGGGATTGTATTTTTTAGCAAAAGACAGGGCGTCTGCTAATATCAAACGGCCCTCAGCATCTGTATTCATTACTTCCACAGTCTTGCCGCTGTACATGGTAATAACATCACCAGGAGCAAAAGCGCGCCCGCCAGGGCGGTTATCGGTGGCCGGTATTAAGCCAATTACATGTAAGGGTACATTGTTTTTAGCCAGGGCATACAAGGCGCCCACTACTGCCGCGGCACCTGCCATATCCGATTTCATCCAATCCATACTATTAGGTGTAGGCTTAAGGCTTAAACCACCAGTATCGTAAACAACGCCTTTACCAATCAAAATAAAGGGCTTCTCATTCTTCGGATTTTCAGGTTTCCACTCCAGGATATTAAAGGTAGGCGGATCTAAACTGCCTTGGTTTACGGCTAATAACCCACCCATTTTCAGGGCCTGAATCTGCAGCATGGTTAATACCTCAGTTTTGAAACCGGCTTGCTCACCTAGGGCTACCACACTTTCGCTAAATTGTTCGGCAGATTGATTGTTATGCGGTTCATTTACCAGGTTCCGGGCAACACAAACACCTGTTAATATTTCCTGTAAATCGGTTACTTCTTTTTCTGATACTGTCTGGTCTGTAATAACGATGCTTTGAAGCGTGCTCGCAGAAGACTTTTCTGATTTATATTTGGTAAATTCGTAATTGCTTAAAAAAAGACCTTCAGCTAAGTAATAGGAGGCTTTCGTGATACTTCGGTCGACTAACTGAATGTCAGTTGTTTTATCCTCTTTTAATAATTTATGTAAGGCAAAACCTGCTTTCCGTAAATCTTCGTGATATTGGTTATGGTTGGGCTTCGATGCTACTACTACCAGATATATCCGGTGAGTATAGCGGTTTATAACAATGGTTTTGCTTTTGTTTTGCAGTTGCTGCTCTATATAACTTGTCTCTTCTGAACTGAACTCGTCAGTCGGCACCTTAAAATCCGGAGCTATAATGATAGCCGTATCTTTATTTTTGTTTAATCTTGTGTCGTATTTCAGTTTTGTTGCCATATAGAATCGTATCTTTATCCGCAATATAATATACTTTAATCAGTAATTTTAACAATTAGGTTACGAGAAGCGAGTAAAGAATTTTAAACTTGAAACGTAAGGTTTTAGGTTGTAGTAATTTAGTAATTCCATAATATATAAAAATATAAATTATTAACAGTGGATAAGGTTAAACCAAAGAAGCATTTAGGCCAACACTTCTTGGTAGATCAGCAGATTGCCAAAGATATTGTGGATTTACTGGTGTTGCCCAACCAAACGCAGGAGGTTCTGGAAATTGGTCCGGGTATGGGGGTGCTTACACAATACCTCATTCAGGATAAGCGTTTTCAGCTATCCGTTATTGATATAGATACAGAATCTATTATTTACCTGCGACAGCATTATCCAGCCTTAGGACAGCATATTATTGAAGCCGATTTCTTAAGGACTGATTTAGGAGGTATTTTTCCAAAATACTTCAGTGTAATTGGTAACTTTCCCTATAATATATCAAGCCAGATTTTTTTTAAGGTATTAGAACACCGGCGGCAGGTAACTGAGGTAGTGTGTATGCTGCAGAAAGAGGTAGCCGATCGGATTGCCGCGCCTCCCGGATCCAAGACTTATGGTATTCTAAGTGTTTTGCTACAGGCGTTCTATACCATTACATACAAATTTACGGTGCCCCCGCACGTATTTGACCCGCCTCCCAAGGTGACTTCGGGTGTAATTCAGTTGGTGCGCAACGATGTAGACGAACTGGGATGCAACGAAAAGAAATTTTTTGAAGTGGTAAAAATGGCTTTTGGAACCCGGCGCAAAACCTTGCGAAACTGTATGAAACCTTATGGTATGCCGGAAGAAATAACCCAGCAACCGGTTTTTGATAAACGGGCAGAACAATTATCGGTAGCAGATTTCGTCGCATTAACTAAACTCGTGGAAGTGCATAGTAAATAAATTATGCCGGTTGACATTACCAAAGAATACATCCAACAAGTAGAAGAAGCCATTGCGCAACAGGACTCGGAGTTTATACTTTCGAGCATGGAAGGTATGTATCCGGCGGATATTACAACAGTATTATATCAGCTTAATACCCAGCAATCCCGGTACATACTGGATTTACTCCATCCGGAAGTAGGGGCCGAAATATTAAGTGGCCTCGATGCTGATATCCGGACCAGTTTTTTAAAAGCTTTCACCAATGAGGAAGTTGCCCATTATGTAAACCTGATGGATTCGGACGACGCCGTAGACGTGTTGAACGAACAAAAGGTGCAGGCCCGGGAAGTAATTATTTCACTGCTCGAAAACGAAGAAAAAGCTGCCGATATTATTGACCTGCTGCACTACGAAGAAGATTCGGCGGGAGGTTTAATGGGAAAGGAGCTTATAAAGGTAAATGTAAATTGGCAGGTCAGGCAGTGTATTGAAGAAATAAGGCGTCAGGCGGAGAATGTAGAGGAAGTTTATGCCGTTTATGTGGTGGATGCAAAAGATAAGTTGATTGGTCGCCTGGCCATGAAAACCTTAATACTATCGGAAGATAATGCGTTAATTGCTGATTTATATGAAGATGATGTTATTTCCATTGAGACCTATAAAAAGGATACCGAAGTAGTGGAAATAATGAAAAAATATGATTTGGATGCCATACCAGTGGTAAATGCGCAAGGCAAGTTAATGGGCCGCATTACTATTGATGATGTGGTAGATGTAATTCAGGAACAAGCAGAAACCAGCATCCAGCTAATGTCTGGTATTACAGAGGATGTAGAGGAGGATGATAGTGTTTTCCGGTTATCGCGGGCGCGTTTGCCCTGGCTGATTATAGCCATGGTAGGAGGCTTGATCGGAGCCCGGTTTATTAAGCTGTTTGAAATGGAGATAGCTCTGATTCCGGCCATGGCCATGTTTACACCGCTTATTACGGCCACCGGAGGCAATGTGGGTATTCAATCTTCTTCGCTTATTATTCAAACATTAGCCAGTAAAACGGTTGTTTTTGATAATCTTACTCAACGTTTACTAAAAGTATTATTGGTTGCTTTGCTTAATGCCCTGGTTATTTCTTCGCTGGTAATGGGGTTTAACTTAGTATTTAATGAAAATCCAAAGCTTTCAATTGTAGTTTCCATTGCTTTGTTTAGTGTTGTTATGCTTTCTTCTTTAATGGGAACCATTACACCTATGGTACTTAACCATTTTGGAATTAATCCGGCAATAGCGGCAGGGCCGTTTATAACCACCGCCAATGATTTACTTGGGCTGGCTGTGTATTTTCTGGTAGCTCATGTACTTTTGCTAAATTAAAATATTACCCATGTCTGATTCTTCCATTACCTGCTTAATTATCGATCAAATGCATCCATCTATTATTCCCATGCTGGAATCAATTGGGGTGCAGGCTGATTACCGACCAGAAATTAAGTTGCCGGAAATAAAAGAAATATTGCCTGATTATGAAGGCTTGATGGTGCGTAGTAAACTTTTTATTTCGGCTGATATATTGCAGCTGGCAACTAAATTAAAATTTATAGCTAGGGCTGGTGCCGGAGTTGATAATATTGATGAAACAGCCTTGAAGCAAAAAGGCGTAACTTTATTAAATGCTCCTGAAGGAAACCGGGATGCCGTAGGAGAGTTTACCGTGGGATTGCTTTTAGCTTTGTTTCGGAATATTGTAAAAGCGGATAAAGAAGTACGTAATTATAATTGGCAACGGGAAGCAAACAGAGGAGAAGAAATAATGGGCAAAACCATAGGCCTGATAGGGTATGGGCATATGGGTAAAGCCTTTGCTAAACGAGTAGCTGCTTTTGGTTGTACGGTGCTGGCTTATGACAAGGACACTAGCATTTCATCAGATGAATTTGCACAACTAGTTCCGCTTACAGCGTTATTTGCAAAAGCTGATGTGGTTAGCTTCCATATACCCTATACGCCGGAGAATCATCATTTCGGAAACGAGGCTTTTTTTAAAGCTTTTCAAAAAGATTTATGGTTATTGAATACTGCCCGGGGAGAAGTTGTGGATCAGTTAGCTGTTGTACATTTGTTGCAATCCGGCAAAATAAAAGGCGCAGCGCTGGATGTTCTCGAAAATGAAAAGCTAGTTACCTTAACAGCAGAGCAGAAAGTTACTTTTGAACACTTAGCACAAGCCCATAATGTTATTCTGACTCCGCACGTAGGCGGCTGGACGCATCAATCTTACGTAAAAATAAATGAAGTACTTACTGCTAAGATTAAAGGTTTTCTGGCTAAATAAGTAAGGCAGTTCCGCCAAATATTATCTACGGGTAATAATTTTGATAATAATGTTTTGGGTGTTTGTTAAAATTTCAATAGAAATTTAGATCTATTGGCTATTTTTAAACAGAAGTAGCAAAACTTAATTAAGGCTAATTTATTTTTGAAAATTTATTAGTAATATAGCCGATAGTTTAGAAAAATAATATAGATAATTTACGATACATGGGTCGATTTACCGGGCTACTTGGCATTGCACTTATTTTAGGCATTGCTTTTTTAATGTCCAATAACCGCAAAGCCATTAACCTGCGTTTGGTGGGGGTTGGTTTATTCATTCAAACGAGTTTAGCTATTTTTATACTTAAAACCGAAATTGGTAAAGCCATTTTTGGTTACTTGGGGCATTATATAGAACGCTTGCTGCAGTTGGCACAAAAAGGTTCCGACTTTGTGTTTGGCTCTCTGGTAAACAAAGAGTTAATGACCAGAGCTTTTGGTGCTGCCGGTAATTATATATTTTTCTTCAATGTTATTCCAACCATTATTTTTGTGGCAGTACTGGTAAACATTGCCTACCACATAGGGTTGATGCAGATTATTGTGGCTGGTATGGCCCGATTGGTACATTGGGCAATGGGCGTAAGCGGGGCAGAAGCGGTTAGTAATGTGGCCAGTGCCTTTGTAGGACAAGTAGAGGCACAGATCATGATTAAACCTTATTTAAAAGGCATGACTAATTCTGAGTTACTGGCTTCCATGACAGGTTCATTTGCCTGTATTGCAGGGGGAGTAATGGCTACCTATATATCCTTTGGCGTTCCAGCTCCTTATTTATTAGCAGCTAGTTTAATGGCAGCACCCGGTGCATTGGTTATTTCAAAAATTGTATATCCGGAAACGGAACAATCAGAAACAAAAGGTACGGTAAAACTGGATGTGAAAAAAAGCCATGCTAACTTAATTGATGCCATTGCGGCCGGAGCTTCAGACGGTTTAAAAATTGGTTTGAATGTGATTGCCATGCTTATTGGATTTATTGCCCTGATAGCCTTAGTGGATTTAGTATTAGGCAAACTGGGTGGTTTAATTCAATTTCCGGCTTTAAGCCTTAATTTTATACTGGGTAAGCTTTTCTCGGTTTTTGCTTGGGCTATGGGTGTTCCTTCGAAAGATATTGAAACAGCTGGTGCTTTAATGGGTACCAAAATGGTGGTAAACGAGTTCGTTGCCTACCTGGACCTGATCCGGATAAAAGATACCATTGATCCAAAAACGTTAGCTATTGCCAGCTTTGCCTTATGCGGCTTCGCTAATTTTAGTTCCATTGCTATTCAAGTGGGAGGTATTGGGGAATTAGCACCTTCCCGGAGGACTGATTTAGCGAAGTTAGGCTTTAAAGCCTTAATTTGTGGTACCTTGGCCTCTTACATGTCGGCCTCTTTAGCTGGTATTTTGTTATAATAATTCTATTTCTCTATCTTCCGGTTTTTTTAATGTTTACAATACAACTATTATATTAATTTTTACATGCCAAATAAACTTTTTGCAACGAAGTCAATTTCTCGAT
This sequence comes from Adhaeribacter aquaticus DSM 16391, assembly GCF_000473365.1. Taxonomy (GTDB): domain Bacteria; phylum Bacteroidota; class Bacteroidia; order Cytophagales; family Hymenobacteraceae; genus Adhaeribacter; species Adhaeribacter aquaticus. Next base: position 1,784,526 of record NZ_KI421517.1, on the reverse strand, counting down.
TAATGGAAGAATCAGAAGGAGGAGAGCACGGGCTTAAACGTACCTTGTCTGCTACTAATCTGGTTTTATTGGGTATTGGCGCTATCATTGGAGCGGGTATTTTCGTGCTTACTGGTACGGCTGCTGCTAATGCTGCCGGGCCGGCTATTGTTATTTCTTTTGTTATTGCTGGTTTAGCCTGTTTGTTTGCAGGCCTATGCTACGCAGAATTTGCCTCCATGATTCCGATTGCTGGTAGTGCCTACACCTATGGCTATGCCACATTAGGCGAATTTGTAGCCTGGATTATAGGATGGGATTTAATATTAGAATATTTATTTGCGGCCTCCACCGTAGCTGTGGGCTGGAGCGGAAATTTTGTTAGTTTATTAAAATCAGCAGGAATTGAGATACCGGCGGCCATAGCAAGTGCTCCATTTGCCTACGATGGTGCTAATTTTACGGCAACAGGTACTTATATTAATTTACCAGCTATGGGGTTAATTCTGGTTATAACCGGATTACTGATAGTTGGTATTTCGGAATCGGTAAAGTTTAATAATTTCATTGTATTCCTAAAAGTATCTATTGTTTTATTGGTTATTGCTTTTGGATTTAAATATGTAAATGTCGAAAACTGGAAACCTTTTATTCCGGAAATTGAAATTCTGCCTAATGGCGGTACCCGCTATGGATGGGCAGGTATTGTAACCGGAGCAGCTGTAGTATTTTTCTCTTATATAGGTTTTGATGCGGTAAGTACTGCTGCCCAGGAAGCTAAAAACCCACAACGCGATATGCCTATTGGTATGTTGGGTTCTTTAGGCGTTTGTACCATATTGTATATTGCTATGTCTTTGGTTCTGACCGGGCTAACCTCGTATAAAAACCTGAACGTGCCTGATCCGGTACTAGTAGCCCTGTCGGCAGCCGGACCTGGTTTAAAATGGCTTTTCTTCTTAACTGGTATTGGCGCTGTGGCCGGTTTAGCCTCGGTGGTTTTGGTTATGTTAATGGGGCAGCCCCGGATATTTTATGCGATGTCCCGGGATGGGTTATTACCCGAATTTTTTGGTAAAGTACATCCAAAGTTCAGAACTCCTTATGTTAGTACCATTATTACGGGTGTGCTGGCTTCGGCTATTGCCGGACTCTTCCCGATTGGGTTATTAGGAGAGTTAGTTAGTATTGGTACCTTATTGGCTTTTGTAATTGTATCCGGGGGTATAATAGTGCTTCGGAAAACTAACCCTAACCTGAAACGCCCTTTCCGGACTCCTTTTGTACCACTTGTGCCGTTATTAGGAATACTTATTTGTTCTTACATGATGTATAGCTTGCCAAATGATACCTGGTTGCGGTTAATCATCTGGATGGGCATAGGTATTGTTATTTATTTTTCTTACGGGCGCAGGCACAGTAAACTTACTGGGACAGAAAGTAGTAAAAGGGATAGGTAACTGAGTTCTTAAACAAAAAGGATCATATAATAATATTTTTTGTATCTTGCAGGAAGAACGGTCGGCAATGACCGTTCTTTTTGTTTTACCTGATCTTAACATTCTAAGTAATAATTATGGGAAAAGTATCATACTACACCGCTGAAGGATTGCAAAAGCTGAAAGATGAATTAGCTGAATTAAAAACCAAAGGCCGGTCCGAAATTGCCCGTCAGATAGCCGAGGCCCGCGACAAAGGTGATTTAAGTGAAAATGCTGAGTACGATGCTGCCAAAGAAGCGCAAGGCTTATTGGAATTAAAAATTTCTAAGTTAGAAGAGGTAGTAGGCAATGCCCGCGTAATGGATGATACTAATATTGATATGAGCAAGGCTTTGATTTTATCGAAAGTTAAAATCAAGAATTTGAATAATAATATGGTAATGGATTACACACTGGTAGCCGAGGAAGAAGCAAACCTAGCAACTGGTAAAATATCCGTTAAGTCGCCTATAGGAAAAGGTTTATTAGGTAAATCAGTAGGAGATGTAGCTGAGATTATAATTCCGGCTGGTAAAATAAAGTTCGAAATTTTAGAAATATCACGTTAAGCCATGGATTCTATCTTCACTAAGATTGTACGTGGCGAAATACCAGCTTATAAAGTGGCCGAAGACGATCGCTTTTTAGCTTTTTTGGATGTTTTTCCGTTGCAACAAGGTCATACCCTTGTAATACCTAAGGAGCAGATAGACTATATTTATGATTTAGACGATAAGTTACTAGCCGATTTACATGTATTTGCTAAAAAAGTAGCCATAGCTATTAAAAAAGCAGTTTCATGCGAACGAATTGGCATAACTGTCATAGGTTTGGAAGTGCCGCATGCGCATATCCATCTTATTCCAATCAACCGTATGACCGATATGGATTTTACTCAACCAAAACAGAAATTTTCTCCGGAAGAAATGGAAGCAACTGCTCAATTGATCCAACAGAATTTCTAACATATAGTTATAACATAAAGCAAAAAAGCCTTCCCTATGGAAGGCTTTTTTGCTTTATAAAGGTGTTGAAGGAATGAAATATATAGGAGAAAGGAAAATTAATATATAAACAAAAATATATTGTTGTAAAAGTTTTAGTCAAATTGTTTATATTAAGCTAACTACCTAATTATAATGTATGGCAGAAATTAATTTGCTTCTACTGGAGGATATTGATGAAGTAATGGCTTTAATAAAAGAAGCAGTTCAGGAAATGGACAGGCAGCAAATTTATCAATGGGATGCTAGTTACCCGGACTATCTTACTCTAAAAACAGATATCCAGACCGGTACTTTATATGGCTTAAGAATAGGTGGTGTTCTGGCAGGTATTATTGTTCTGAACCAGGAACAGCCGGAAGATTATTTAGCAATTAACTGGCAACATACGCAGCCCTTAATTATTCATCGGGTGTGTGTGCACCCATTATTTCAACGGCAGGGAGTAGCACAACAATTGCTAAATTTTGCTGAACAATATGCCACGGCACAAAGGCATAAAAGTATTAGGTTAGATGCTTTTGTTCATAATCCTTTTGCCTTAAGGCTTTATCAAAAACTGGGTTATCAGGAGCGGGGTAAAGTAACTTTCCGGAAGGGTCCCTTTTATTGCTTTGAGAAAGCGTTAAATTAGATTATTTAATTCGATTAGGATTATCAGTTATAAAGCTTTTCCAGGACTTGGTACCAGCCTGGGTATTTACACCCTTTTGATAATGATGACACATAGCTACTGCCAGGGCATCCGTCGCATCAAATAGTTTGGGCATATCCGTTAGTTTTAAAATTTGGCCTAGCATAAGTGCTACCTGTTCTTTAGAAGCACTCCCATTGCCTGTAATAGATTGTTTAATTCGTTTAGGTGCATACTCTACATAAGGAATGTCGCGGGATAGAGCTGCCGCAATGGCAACACCCTGAGCCCGTCCCAGTTTTAGCATAGATTGCACGTTATTAGAATAAAACTGCGCTTCAATAGCCATCTCATCCGGTAAGTATTGGTTAATAAGCTCAATGGTAGAATCGTAAATACGTTTCAGCTTAACGGCGTGGTTGGTTATCCGCTTGAGGTTAAGGGTATCGTAAGTAAGTACTTTTACCTTAGAACCGGTGACTTCTATCAGGGCATAGCCCATTATAGTTGTACCTGGGTCTATACCTAAAATGAGTTTATTATTTAAAAGGGTTGGAGTGGTTTGAATCATGAGCGTTACAAAGCTACGAACAACGAGGCAGCTTCTAAAATTCACGAAGTATTAATTAAATTTAGCTAAAAGTATTACCTTTAATTATCAAACTTTTTAATTGTTGTATGGTAGCCGATAAAGCCCGATTTGAAGAAGCTATTCGTAGGTTCGATGAGATAAACAGTGAAGATCCTAATCAGGAAACCGTGGATGGAATTAGCTGGCCAAAGGAAGTTTTATATGCCCAACGTATGACAGCTTGCTTAAACAGAGTAGCACCAGAGGCTTCTGAACCCTTGCAGTTAGCAGTAAGGTGTCAGCACATTCGCCGGTGGGCAATTTCCCGGAAAGATTTTCCGCTGGGCACTTTAGGGTATAACCAATGGCGCAATAAGTTAAAAAAATATCATGCCGAAATAGCCGGCGAAATACTAACGCAGGTAGGCTATGATAAAGAAACCGTTGAACGGGTGCAGTTTCTGGTGCAGAAAAGGCAATTAAAAATAGACCCGGAAGTACAGTTGCTGGAAGATATTATTTGTTTGGTATTTTTAGAGTATTACTTCCTGGAATTTGCTGGGCAACATCCCGAGGGAAAAGTAATTGATATAGTACAGAAAACCTGGGTTAAAATGACTCCGCAGGGACAAAAGCTAGCCTTACAATTAGATTTACCTGCTGAAGCACTGGAGTTGGTAGGTAAAGCATTAGCGTAATTTTATACCACCACAATAATTTTTGTTATGAAGAAAAATCATGTATTTCGAGCAGGAGCTTTAGCCGCGGCTATTTTCATGTTTTCTAATGCCAATACCTTTAAACTGCCTTCTCCTAAAAAAGAGAAAGCAGTTGTCGCTACCAATCTAAGTATTTACTGGGTTGATACGGAAGGTGGAGCTGCTACCCTTATTGTAACCCCGGCCGGCGAGTCTGTTTTAATAGATACCGGTAATCCCGGCGAGCGCGATGCAAGCCGAATTTATAAGGTAGCGCATGATGTAGCGGGTCTGAGTCAGATCGACCATTTGGTAACCACCCACTTCCACGGAGATCATTATGGCGGAGCCGCTAGCTTAGCCAAGAAGATGCCTATTGTAGAAGTGCTCGATAAAGGTATCCCGAACTCATTAGAAGAGTCGCCGCAGTTTGCTCAGCAAATTCAGCCTTACCGCGATATGGAGGTAAAGAAGCGCACTTTAATTAAACCCGGCGACGTTTTAAAGCTGAAATCTATGCCGAAAGGTTACCAGAACTTAGCATTTAAATTTGTAGGTATGGATCGAAAATTTGTATCGGCAGTAAAAGCAGCTAAACTAGGTGCAGATTGTGGAGATACCCGGGAAAAACCACTTGGCGAATCTGAGAATTATAATGGCACTGTAATGATGCTGGATTATGGACCTTTTCGGTTCTTCGACGGGGCTGATATCACCTGGAACGTAGAAAAAACCTTAGTTTGCCCGAAAGATTTGGTTGGCACTGTTGATGTGTACCAGGTTACACATCATGGATTAGATCAAAGCAATAATCCTGTTTTGGTGAGAAGCCTGGCGCCGGTGGTTACTGTGATGGGAAATGGTACACAAAAAGGTGCTGGTCCGGAAACGGTAAAAACCTTGCAGAGCATACCTACTATACAAGCTAATTACCAGCTTCACAAAAACCTCCGCAAAGATTCGGAATATAATACCTCTGAAGAATTGATTGCGAATATGGTGGCAAATTGTGATGCGAATTACGTGAAGTTAGAAGTAGCTCCGGATGGTAAAACGTATACTGTGAGTATTCCGGCAACTAATCATGCGCGTACATTCAAAACTAAATCAGTTCATTAATTATAACTCAGTAGCAGGCAATAAAAAAGGGGCTGGTAAATTTACCAGCCCCTTTTTTATTAGAAATTCAGATCCACCACATTCCCAATAACGATAATGGCGGGGGAACCTATTTGCTTTTCCTGGGTAAGTTGGTATATATTTTCGACGGTTCCGCGCACTATTTGCTGGTTGGTACGGGTGCCATTTTGTATAACAGCAGCCGGTGTTTGAATTTTATCTACGGCTTTAAATATTTCAGTAATTTCTTTTAAGTTATTCATGCCCATTAGTATGACAACAGTAGCTGTAGACTGGGCCGCTAATTTCAGGTCTTCAGAGATATGACCTTTTGTAGTGGCTCCGGTAATAACCCAAAAGCTTTCACTTACGCCCCGGCTGGTTAAAGGGATATTACATGCCCCCGGCACCGCCACGGCACTCGTTATTCCCGGAATAACTTCGGTTTCTACTCCAAAAGAATTAGCATAAGCAATTTCTTCATAGCCCCGCCCAAACACAAAAGGGTCTCCGCCTTTTAAACGAACAATATGCCCGTACTTTTGAGCATACTGCACAATCATTTTATTTATTTCTTCCTGTGCATACTCATGGTTACCCGACCGTTTACCAACAAAAATTTTGGGTGCTTTTTCTGGTGCCAACTCTAGTAATTCTTTATTTACCAAAGCATCGTATAAAACGGCATCGGCTTTGGCTAATACCTGAGCCCCCCGTATGGTTAATAAATCGGAGGCGCCTGGGCCAGCACCAATAAGAGTCACTTTCGGGAATTGGGTATTCATTCTTTAAACAAGGTATTCGAGCTGCCAATATAAGGCAAAAAAATTACAGCCTCACAAAATGGCCTTCCTACTAAGAGTTATAATATAAACTTTTGGGGTGGCAACGATAGCAAATCTTCATTTGCAAAAGTATCTGTCAGTAAGCCAAGCAGCTTCTTATAAATAGTTTTGAAATTAGGGAATTCTTTAACAAGTAACGGATTTCTTAATTTAGGAATAGCCACTGGTACTGTTTCACCAATTAGGCCAGCAGGTTGATTGGATAAAACTAAAATACGATTTCCTAAATAAATAGCTTCTTCTGGTTCCTGAGTTAACACAAAAACAGTGGAAGCCTGAGTTTGCACTTGCCGTAGGTTTTGCAGCGACCGATGTAAAATTTCTTTTTCGGTACCGGTAGTTTTATCAAATAAATTTGGGAGAATTACCACCTTATTAGCCATAGCAAATAAAATAGCCAGCACAGCCTGCTTTCTAACTGTTCCAGAAACCTTTTTAGGCGTAAAACTGCTGTGTGGTTGCAAGTAGGCAGCAGTTAAATATTTTTCTGTGAGGGCAACTTTTTCTTCTTGTAGCAAAAATGGATTATAAACACTTATTATGCTGTATAGATGGTTGTAAAAGGTAGCTGAATTAACTAATAACGCTCCTTCTAATGCTTTATAATCCAAATTATTTAAAGTTACCTTGTAAGCTTCTTTTTCGCCGGTAGTTAAATCAGCCTGCTGAATAATTCGGGTATAAAATTTTTTACAGTTACTGGTCTGGCCCATTACTGTTATTAATTCGTCTTGCCAGGCGGCGAAATCCAAGATCTCTGTTTTAGGAAAAGCAGCTTTAGCAATAGCCGGGGAAATTGGCATTTCCGTTAGCTCGCGGTAACTTAGTATTTTCATGAGCATGTAGTTGAAGATTTTCGGTGAATGAGGTCTATTAAACCTATAAGACCTCACTCACCAATTTGATTAGTGCCTTTCTGCGGAAACGCGCTAAAACCTCTGGCTACACTCTTGTTAAGAGAAGACGTTTAAGCTTGTTTCCGCGGAGGAAAGGGCTTGATTTCTTTATTTAGAATCTTCCGGTCGAAGATTTGATTCTTTTTCAAGTACCAGAGCTTTATTAGTTCAGAATAATAATTGTTGCGCTTGTTAATTATATAATACGCAATTTTATGAATGTTTTGTTGCGTAATTTTATGTAAATATATTTATTCGTTTTTAAAATGCAAATAAATAGCTAAAAATAATAAATAAAATATAAATAGTGATTTACAAATTAGAAGTTACACTTTTGTCTTTCTATAACTGCCTCCTGGTATAAATTAGTATAATGTTTTTAGAGCAACAACCCTTATACCATTATTAAGGTACAGGCATTTCAAACCTTAGCTAAATGAACGCTATCTTTTGCTTGTAAAATAAAAAATGCAACTTCAAATAAATAAAAAGTATATAAGGTACCTCCTGTTATTGGGCAAAGGCTTTATTGTTTTTAGTGTTTTCTTCTATTTATACGAAGGCGTTTTTGTTAAAGGTACTATTCCAGAGTCGTGGGTAAATGATTTGTGGACTGCCTTCAGGAATGGGGAAAGTTGGTTAATTGCAGCAGCAGCCGGTTTAATTTTAATAAATTGGGGATTAGAAGCCCTTAAATGGCAAAAGTTAGCTGGTAAAGTTGAAGCTATTACTTTATTAAAAGCATTTCGGGCTGTATTAACGGGCATCGCCCTTGGTTTTGTTACGCCAAATAGAGTCGGAGATTATGCCGGTCGAATTTTAGAACTGCAAAGCCAGAAACGGTTGGAGGCGGTAGGGGCAGTTTTTCTGGGGCGGTTTTGCCAGTTGCTTATTACCTTAACAGCGGGTAGTATTGGTGTTTTTTACTTTTTTTTGCGGGAGCACCACTTAAATTTAAATCTTATAGCCGGGTTTGTGTGTTCTCTTATTGTGGTTAATGCCTCTTTTTATCTTCCGCTTTTTCGTCCGGCAATCATACTAAATTTTGTTAGCCATCTTCCCTTTATAAAGCAGGTAGCACCTTATATTTCTATTCTTGCTAGTTATTCTGTTGCAGAGATAAAAACCTTATTAGTTCTTTCTTTTTTTCGATATACCGTTTTTGTAGCCCAGTTTATGCTTTTGTTGTTTGCTTTTGGCGTAGAAGCCCAACCCTGGCAAATGGCTTTAGCTGTGTCGGGTACATTTTTATTAAAATCAATTGTTCCTTCACTTACTGCTCTAACCGATTTAGGAATGCGTGAGCTTTCGGCTTTGTATTTCTTTGGCTTATTAAATCAAGCTAACGTATTGGTTTTAAGTGCCAGTTTAAGTTTATGGTTTTTGAATATTGGGTTGCCTAGTTTAACTGGGTTGTTATTTGTTTGGGGCCTTAAGCTTAAGGTTACGAAAGAAGCAAAGGTGTTAAAATAAAAGAGGCAGCTAACCGCTGCCCCTTTTATTACCTAATTTAGTTTTTTATCAAACACCTAAATTCCAGCCTTGCCGGTATTCGCGGGTTACAAACTGATTAGCCTCAGGCATATTGGTAAATTTCATATTGGCAGAATCCCAGGTTAAACGTTTGCCCGGGAAGCGGGTAGCAATCATACCGAGCAACATGGTTTCGGTTAATGGACCAGAATAATCAAAGCTGGCAGATGGTTGAACTTTATTTTTGCAGCAGTTCACCCAATCCATTTCGTGGCTGGTGTTTACCCGCGCCAATGTTTTAGCTGGTTGTTTGTATTCATTCATGCGGGAAGTAGGCAATAACCGGGGATTGTTTCCGTAGGTATCATGCATTAGTTTCCCTTTGTCTCCAATAAATAAAACACCACCACCCCAGTCGCCCATAGGTTCATTATCGGCTAATTCGGCCGGACGAGGAGGCGTCAATCCGCCATCCATCCAGACTAAGGTAACAGGTGGCATCCCTTCCCGGGCAGCAAACTGGTAGGTAACCTGCGTAGCCAGCGGATACGTTACCCGCGGATCTTCTTTCGTTCCTCCCCAAGGGGTAGAAGAAGCTTCTACGCTAACAGGTGCGCCTAATTTTAAAGCCCAATTAGGCTGGTCAATTAAGTGGGCGCCCATATCACCCAAAGCACCAACGCCATAATCGGCATAACCGCGCCAGTTAAACGGATGGATAGCCGAATGGTAAGCTTGCATAGGAGCCGGACCAATGAATAAGTCCCAGTTTAAGGTATTTGGAACCGGCATGGCTTCTACCGGACGAGCAATACCTTGTGGCCAGATTGGACGATTCGTCCAAACATAAACCGTATTTACCTGCCCAATAGCACCATCCCGTATCCATTCTACTACCTGATGCGATCCTTCGCCGGAATGGCCCTGATTGCCCATTTGGGTAATTACTTTGTACTTGCGGGCAGCTTCGGTTAAGGTTCGGGCTTCTTGTACGGTATAAGTTAGCGGTTTCTGTACATATAAATGCTTCTTCCGCCGCATAGCTTCCATGGCAATTACCGCATGAGTATGATCAGGAGTGGCAATAACAACCCCATCAATACTTTTACCCATTTTGTCAAACATCTCCCGGTAATCCTGGAATTGTTTGGCTTTGGGGTATTGTGCCTGCAATTGCTTTAAATTAGCTATTTGGGAGGTGATGGAGGCTTTTTGTTGATCGGTTGTGGCGCTAGCCAAACGGGTATTTGCCGTTTGTATATCAGCATCGATTTTAGTGAAAGCTTTACCGGCAAAATCCCAATCCACATCACATAAGGCTACAATGTTTTGGCTGGATAAATTTAACAAATTAGCCCGACCCATGCCGCCAACACCAATACCAGCCACATTAAATTTATCACTTGGGGCTACGAAACCAGGACCTCCCAGTACATGACGGGGAAATATATAAAAAGAAGCCGCAGCCAGAGTAGCACCTTTTAAAAAGTCCCGGCGACCTAAGCTTTTCTTTTCATTCTTTTCAGAAGATGATTCTTTATCTGACATGTTTACTTATTTTGGTGGAATTATTAAAAAAAAGAACATAATGGGAGCAGCGCATTATCTGCCTTTCAATTATATTAATTTTTTTTATTAAAAAACAATTTTAGTGCAGTAATAATCGGGAGGTTTCTGCGCAAATTATTTGGTTGTTTCGTTACAATCTTTCGCTATAAAAATAAGGAATTTAAATTGTTAGGAATGGCAGTATTGCTAATAGTTATTGTTTTACTATATACAGTTTACCTCCTGGTTTGCCTGAAAGGCTGGTTGAAAACGCCTTTTACGGAAGTTCCTGTTGCTCACCAGCCCAAAACAAAACTTTCTGTAATTATTGCTGTCCGGAACGAGGCTGAAAATATTCAGAACCTTTTAAAAGATTTAGCCCAACAAACTTACCCCGAAAGTTTATTTGAGGTAATTATAATAGATGATTCATCCGATGATGTAACTGCTTCGTTGGTAAAAGATTTTATTGAGAAGGCCTTTTATCCTTTACACTATATTTATCTTCCAGATGTTAGCCAAAAATCTGGTAAAAAAGCAGCTGTTCAAGCGGGTATTGATCGTGCATCCGGCGAATTATTATTGTTTACCGATGGCGATTGCCGGGTACAACCCAATTGGTTAATTTGTTTCGAATATAAATACTCTACAACCCAGGCTAGGTTTATAAGTGGTCCGGTATTTTTTCAGGAACCAGTCTCGCTTTTTGAAAAATTACAAGTAGTAGAATTTGCTGCCCTGATTGGCGTTGGAGCAGCTTCTATTGCTAATAAAATGCCCACCATGTGTAATGGAGCCAATATAGCGTACCCAAAAGCTGTTTTTGCAGAAGTGAATGGTTTCGAGGGAAATGAGCAAATTGCTTCCGGCGACGATGAATTTTTACTCCACAAAGTACATTCCCGTTATCCAGGTTCAGTTGCCTTTTTAAAGGCGCCCAAGGCAGTTGTTTATACTCCGGCAAAAAAAGAAGTTACAGATTTTTTTGCTCAGCGGGTGCGGTGGGGAAGTAAGTGGCCAGCTTATAAAAGCTGGACTCCTAAACTAATTGCTCTGCTGGTTTTTGGCGTTAATTTTCTGCTGCTTTTTTGTTTGGTATTATGGGTAGGAGGTGTTTTATCAGGCGGCTGGTTATTTTGTGGTTTTATTTTGAAAATAGGAGTAGACTTGCTCTTTTTGCATAAAGTTCTCCTTTTTTTTCATAAGCAAAAATATTGGGTTTACATTATACCCTTGCAAATAGTATATGTCCCGTATGTAATTTTAACTGCCTTATTTGCTTTGCGTGGAAACTACAGCTGGAAAGGCAGAATCATAAAAAATTAAGAGGTTAAAGATTTTAAAAGATATTTTTTAAAGCACCTGTAAAATGACAGATATTGAGTTTGATATTATAGATGAATTATATTTTGTAACTCCTTTTAAAGATATTCTAGCCAATTTAGATTTGCCCCAAGAAGAATTAGGAGCTCAGCTCTTCTTATTAATGAAAAAAGGCTTCGTAAAAGCTTTTTACCCTGATCCGGATACTGAGGTGGAGCTAAATGAGGAGAGGTTCGAAAAGAAGTGTGTAAATTGTTTTTATCTGGCTACTAAAGCTGGTTTATTAGCCCATAATTCAAGATAAATGATGCAGCCCACCCAGATGGTTTCCAAACCCCCGTCTTATTACATTCGCAGGCGGTTAGGGCAAAATAAGCCAGCCATGTTTGGGTTATTCATTATAGTTGTGTCCGGTATTATTGCTTTACTGGGTTATTTAATATTACCCGATGCTACCACTAATGCCAATAACAGCATTGTGCAACTACAAAAGCAGCCTCCCGGTTTTTCGGTAATGGTATTAAAATTGCCTCTTGGCGAAAAGAAAAAATCGCCGAATATTCTGGAAAAAATGTTGTTTGGGAAGGAACAGGACTTTACTGAAATTCCAATTCAAAAATACACAATCTCAGGCGATTACATCATCATAACACCATTTGAGCAAAGCAACGCCTTCCCGGTCGGAGCGCAAAATCTTTCTTTAAAAAAACTATCTGCCAAAGCCAGCCGGGAACAACGGGTTAAACAATTTCTGGATAACCTTGTTTACCATAAAACTTACTGGTTGGGCACCGATAATGCTGGCAGGGATGTATTAAGCCGTTTGTTATTAGGTACCCGAATTTCATTGGGTATTGGTTTGGTGGCAGTACTAATATCAGTATTATTGGGTATTACGGTTGGAGCTATTGCTGGCTTTTTTGGTGGTTGGCTAGATAAGCTCATGATGTTCCTGATGACAGTAGTTTGGTCGGTGCCCGGAATTATGTTGGTGATAGCCATTTCCTTAGCTCTGAATAGTAAAGGGATATGGGTTTCTTTTGTGGCAGTTGGCCTAACTATGTGGGTAGATGTAGCGCGGGTAGTGCGCGGACAATTTTTAAGTTTAAAAGAAAAAACGTATATTGAGGCTGCAATGGTATTGGGCTTGCCTCAGTATCGCATAATTGTAAAGCATATTTTGCCTAACATGGTTGGCCCACTTATTGTTATAGCCACAGCAAATTTTGCCTCAGCTATATTAATGGAAGCGGGCTTAAGTTTTTTAGGATTAGGCGTTCAGCCACCGGCACCTTCCTGGGGGATGATGGTAAATGAAGGCTTTCAATTAATCGGAGCACGGGCCAGTTTATTTCTGGTTATTTTACCGAGCGGGTGTATTAGTTTATTGGTGTTGAGTTTTAATCTGCTCGGAAACGGGCTTCGTGATGCATATGACCCTAAAATCCTCCTTACCGGTACCGGCAGTTGAAGATGCCGACGTAAAGAAGGAATTAAACCTGAAGAAGTTGGAGCTTTCTGCTCTGTTGGAAATTACCCAGGCAATTAATAATAATTTGCCCGAGTATTCCTTGTATAAAATTTATCATTTTACTTTACTGGCCCAGTTGCACATAAACCGGCTTACTTTGTTTGTAAACGACGAGGAATGGGAGTGCAAGGTATGTTTTGGTACTCAGTTTAATTTTAATAAGCTTGATGCTTTACCAGATTGTATTACCGGCTTAACCGAAATTTCTTACGTTTCTGAATTAGGGCTAGATGAGCGCTGGAAAGAATTTGAACTAGCTATTCCAGTTTTCCAAAATGGTAAAATTCTGGCTTTTGTATTAATAGGTAATTCCCACGCTTATTATTCCGATATAGCGGCATTAGCCTTTGTGCAAACGATTAGCAATATTATTATTGTGGCCATGCAAAATCGCAAGTTAGCCCGCCAGCGGCTTGCGGAAGAAGCCATCAGAAATGAAATTAAAATTGCCCGTGATGTGCAAACCATGCTTTTTCCGAAAAGTTTGCCTAACGATAAGGAAGTAGCCGTACATGCCAGTTATATTCCTCATTCTTCTATTGGCGGCGATTATTATGATCTGGTAGAAATAAATGACGAGGAATTCCTGCTTTGTGTGGCAGATGTTTCAGGTAAGGGTGTTCCGGCTTCCTTACTTATGTCTAATTTTCAGGCTGGTTTACGTACTATTCTGCGGCAAACCAATGATCTGGTAAAAGTTGTAACGGAGCTTAACTTTCTTATATATAACAATGCGATAGCTGAAAAATTTATTACGTGTTTTTTGGCTATTTACAACCGGGAAACCCGCGAATTACGCTATGTAAATGCCGGGCATAATGCACCGGTCATTCTTTACGAAGATAATTCCTGCCGTTTATTGACAGAGGGCAGCACCATGCTTGGTATATTTGAGGAGCTTCCCTTTATTTCGGTTACAAAATTAATTGTGCCAAACAAAGCTATAGTGCTTTGTTATACAGATGGGTTAACGGAAGTATTTAATGTAGAAGAGGACGAATATGGCCTAGAGAATACAATTAAGTTTTTAAAAAACTCACGTTATTTAAGTCTTAAAAAATTGCACGAAGAACTCTTGGAAGAAATAAAAACGCACAACCAGGGTAGTACTTCTTTTCAAGACGATATTACCTTACTTTCTTGTCGGTTTAAATAAGCTAAGGCTTGGGATTGTTTAAAATAGTTTTTGAAAACAGACTAGCACTTTCATTAAATACATAAATAAAAGTTAATTAAATATATTACCTATAGTCATGTGTAAATTGGCTATAGGTATTTTTTTGTAGCTAATTAATCAGTTGCTTAATTTTTGCTTTTATTTAACTTACTTTGTTCTTTAAATTAATTGCCACTTATTAGCCTACATTTGATTTTATAAATGCGGTTTTACCATACGCCATTTTTTATTCAAAATATCTTATCAGGTTTTACCTGGCGTAAGGCAACTACTGCGAAAATAATATATCTTACTTTTGATGATGGACCTATTCCAGGAGTAACTGAGTTTGTGTTAGCGGAACTGGAAAAATACCTAGCCAAGGCTACTTTTTTTTGTGTAGGAGAAAACCTGGTCAGGCATCAGGAAATAGCAAATAAGATTATTGCAGCCGGGCATAAACTTGGTAATCACACCCATAACCATGTTAAGGGATGGCATACAACTGCCCCTAATTATGTAGCCAATATTAAATTGTGCCAGGAACAACTTAATAAGCTGAATAAAACCTCAACCTCCAAATTATTTAGGCCACCTCATGGGCGTTTAACTAGAGAACAGTTTAAATTGGTAAGGCCACTTTATGAAGTAATTATGTGGGATGTTCTAACTTACGATTTTGATGCAAGCTTGCTGCCGGACAAGTGCCTGAAAAAAGCAATTAAAAACACAAAGGCTGGTTCTATCGTTGTGTTTCATGATAGTTTAAAAGCCCGTCGGAATTTAGAATATACTTTGCCTCGTTACCTGGCATATTTTAATAACCTGGGCTACCGCTTCGAAAGCCTATGATGGTATCAGTTGTTTACTTTCTCTTGTTCTTTTCTATTTTTCTGGTGGTGCTTGTGTTGCACTTCCTAAACCATAAAAAGGCTCCGGCACCGGCTTCTGAAAAACCGTTGGTAAGTATTTTAATAGCTGTTCGGAATGAGGAAGCTACTATTTCTTCGTGTTTAGACGCTATTTCAAGGCTGGACTACCCGGTCGAAAAATTAGAAATACTGTTGGGTGATGATGCCTCCACTGATAATACCTTGGTGGTAATTAATAATTATATAAAAGATAAGGCTCAATTTAAGTGTATCCAAATAAAGGAGAAATTGGGCCAGGCAAAAGGCAAAGCTAATGTGTTGGCTCATTTAACCAAACAGGCTACTTCGGATTATTTTTTTATTACCGATGCAGATATTTCACTGCCTCCTAATTGGGTACAGAATATGTTGGGCGGGTTGGAAAATAATGTGGGCATAATTACTGGAATAACTACTATTAAAGGAGATTCTTTATTTCAACGCTTCCAAGCCATTGATTGGGTAAATGCATTAAGTTTAATGCAGGTAGTATCTAATCTAAATTTGCCGGTAAGCACCATGGGAAATAATATGCTTATTACCAGGCAAGCTTATGAAGCCACCGGAGGTTATGAAAACATGCCCTTTTCGGTTACCGAAGATGTACAACTGTTTAAAGCAGTTGTGAAAAAAGGATTTGGCTTTCTTAATATTTTTGATGTAGGTGTGTTGGCTCAATCGGCGCCGGCGCCCAATTGGCTAGTGTTGCTGCACCAGCGGAAGCGCTGGATGCAAGGCATCTGGCATTTGCCTTGGTATATGTCCTTGTTTTTAATTGTCTACGCGGCCTTTTATACTTTCTATTTACCTTTTGGCTTGTATACCTCCTGGCAAATAGTAGCGGGCATTTTTTTAGCGAAAGTGTTTTTGCAAACCCTATTCATTAACAGGAGCTTACAGTATTTAAAGTTACAATACCCCATCTGGCAATTAATTTTCTTTGAGTTTTATGTGATATTTGTGTCCTTGATCACCATTCTATTTTTTTTGCTTCCCGTAAAAGTGGCCTGGAAGGAAAGGAAATATTAAGTTTTATTCTTCGTTAAACACCAGGTATGTCTTCGCTTACTTACATAGATTCACACGCTCATATTTATTCTGAGCAATTCAAGGCAGACCGTGCCGATGCAATCCGGGTGGCTACCGAAGCAGGGGTGGCGCAAATCCTTATGCCCAATGTAGATCATACCTCTATTGATGAAATGTTGCAAACAGAGAGTGATCATCCGGGGGTTTGCTTGTCAATGATGGGGTTACATCCGTGTTCGGTACAAAAACATTTTGAAAAAGAACTTTATGAAATAGAATCGTGGTTAAGTAAGCGTAAGTTTATTGCAATCGGCGAAACCGGTATAGATTTATATTGGGATAAAACTTACCTAGCTCAACAACAGGAAGCGCTTAAAATTCAGGTAAACTGGGCAAAACAATACCAGATTCCTATAGTGTTGCACACCCGCGATGCTTTTAAGGAAACCTACGAAATTATTGCTGCCGCTCAGGATGGTTCACTTACCGGGGTATTTCATTGTTTTTCGGGTACACCCGAAGAAGTAGCTCAGGTGATGGAAATTGGCTTTTATGTAGGTATTGGTGGAGTAGCCACCTTTAAAAATGGCGGATTAGATAATATTTTACCCGACATACCTGCGGATAAAATATTGCTGGAAACTGATTGCCCGTATTTAGCACCAGTGCCTTATCGGGGCAAGCGTAACGAACCCGCCTATTTGCCTTTAATTGCCCAACGGGTAGCTGATCTTAAGAATTTACCATTAACAGAAGTGGCTGCAATTACAACGGCCAATTCAAAGAAATTATTTACTTTGTAAAATGGAATTACAAAAAGTCCATCTAAATACAGCATCTACGCTCGAGCCCGATGGCTCAGTGCTTGTTATATATACTGGCGGTACCATTGGTATGGTATCTGACCGCTCCGGGAGCCATTTGGTTCCTTTTAATTTTGAGGAAATAATGCATCGGATGCCGGAATTGCGGCAGCTTAATATTTCAATTTCGGTTATTAGCTATACCGAGCCAATTGATTCTTCTAATGTAACCGAAGAAGATTGGATCATGCTTGCCTCTATTATTCGGGATAATTACGAGGAGTATGATGGGTTTGTAGTATTGCATGGTACCGATACCATGGCCTATACTGCCTCGGCCCTAAGTTACTTGCTGGAGAATTTACAAAAGCCAATAATTTTTACGGGAGCCCAGGTGCCTATTGGTAAACCACGGACGGATGCCCGGGAAAATTTAGTTACGGCTCTGGAAATTGCTGTTTCTACCCGTACTGGTCGTTGTATTGTTCCTGAAGTTTGTATTTACTTTGGTAATTTATTATTACGGGGCAATCGGTCTAAAAAGGTAGAAAGCAGCCATTTTAATGCTTTTAAATCAGTAAACTATCCGGCATTGGCCATGGCTGGGGTAAATATAGAATATCGCCCTATGCTGATTCGTTCTTTACCAAAAGGCCCGTTTATTGTGCACCAGCAATTGGAACGTAACATCGTTAGGCTTAAATTATTTCCCGGCTTGGCAGAACGAGTTATTCGAAACTTATTAGCTACCAAAGGCTTAAAAGGAGTTGTGCTGGAAAGCTATGGTTCTGGTAATGCACCTACCGCCCAATGGTTTTTAAATGCCATGCAAGAGGCTATTAACCGGGGGACATTTATTCTAAATGTCAGCCAATGCGACGGTGGACGGGTAGAACAAGGGCGTTACCAGACGAGCCAATATTTACAGGAAATGGGCGTAATTGGCGGGGCGGATATAACCAGTGAAGCGGCAGTAACAAAATTAATGTACGTATTAGGTTTAGGGTTACCAAGAGAAGAAACCCGTAAGTTGCTGGAAAGCAATCTGCGCGGAGAAATTTCAGAAGAACCTATATAAGTTATTAGGGTTTGTAGAAGTAAGGCTTGTTTTCTGGCTAATTTTTGTCTTACTTTGCACCCACAAACAGAGAGGTGTCCGAGTGGTTGAAGGAGCACGCCTGGAAAGTGTGTATACCTCAAAAGGGTATCGTGGGTTCGAATCCCATCCTCTCTGCAACCTAATCCCATAAATTGTTAATATTTAGCATTTTATGGGATTTCTTCATTTTATCGGATACAAGTTAGGTACAAAACGCCTGATTAAATGGCATATTTACTAAGCCTTATTTCTAAAAATAGATATAAGAATTAATCCCAACAACCTATAAACTCAAGTTCTAAAGTTTCCTTTTTACACTTTGGGCAATGCCAATATTTTTTACTTTGTAAGTATTCATCAGTTGGAATGCTGAACATTCTTTCTATTTCTCCACCTTCAATGCCTTCTTTATAGAACTTCATTTTCTTTCGGCATTTTGAACATCTGGTGGAGATTTTATTTTTATCTCTTCCAGATACCAAACCACAAGAATCACAAAACGCAGGTTCTATTATCTTACCTGTTTCAAAGTATTTAAAACCGATCCCCTGATAAATCTGATTAGTTTTAACCCGCATTGGCAATTTGCTGTAATTAGATTACCCATTTAGAAAAGAATTGACGTTGTTGTTTCCATAGTTAGTCTAACTTTAATAAACATTATAAACAAAAAGCTTTAGAAGTAGGTATCTTGAAATATAGTTATATAATCTATTTAGTGATGAGTTATAAACTTACTGTGGTAGCAAGTTCAAATGAAACTTCATTGGAGTCTTAAGATAAGAAGTATTCTAATATTTAGATTAAATTATCTTATTTTAAGTAAAGTGCTTTTTTAATAAATTTAATCTTTCTATATTTTCCAATCTTCCACCACATAACCTATTCATTATGGACTTTATAGATTTAATCAAAGCATTATCAGAAAAAGTATCCAGATTAAAAGATAGTATTCAGACAGAAGAAGCTACTAAGAATGCTTTTATAATGCCCTTTATAGCTGCACTAGGTTATGATGTATTTAATCCACATGAAGTGGTACCAGAATTTGTAGCTGATTTAGGCATCAAGAAAGGGGAGAAGGTTGATTACTGCATCATGAAGGATGATAAACCAGTCATCATTGTAGAATGTAAACACTGGAAAGAGGATTTAAATGTTCATAATTCTCAACTACATCGATATTTTCATGTAACCACTTCTAAGTTTGGTATTCTGACTAATGGTGTTACCTATAAATTCTATACTGACTTAGTAGAACCTAACAAAATGGATGATAAACCATTCTGGGAGTTTACTATGACTGATATATCAGATGCTACTGTTGCAGAACTTAAGAAGTACCACAAGAATATATTTGACATAGAAAATATTCTTAATGCTGCTACTGAGCTGAAATATAACAGAGAAATTAAAAAGATAATGTTGGATGAAATGAACAATCCAACGGATGCCTTTGTACGGCATTTTGCCAAGCAGATTCATACTGGTATTCTGACAGCAAAAGTTATGGAACAATTCACTGGTGTAGTCAAAAAATCATTAAATCAACTTGTAAGTGATATGATTAGTGATAGGTTAAAATCAGCTTTACAAACGGAAACCAATAGAGAATATTCGGATGTGGTTTCTTCAGCACCAGAAAAAGATGTGGTATTAACTGTATCTGAACCTGAATCCAAAATAGTAACTACTGAGATTGAAAAAGAAGCATTCTTTATCGTTAAGTCTATTCTTAGAACCCAGTTTGATGCTAATAGAATTGTATATAGAGATGCGCAAAGCTATTTTAGTGTACTTATAGATGATAATAATAGAAAGCCTGTATGTCGGTTATATTTAGATGGAAGTAAAAAGGGCATTGTTTTATTTGATGAGAATAGAAAAGAAATTAAATATGAAATAAAAACCATAGATGATATATATACCCATTCGGATCAATTAATTGCAACAGCTATGGGTTATGATAATAAAAAAGTAGCCAATTAAATGGTTCAAATATAAACCTATTGCTAGTTTCTTAATCCAAGCTAGCAAGCATGAGGTTCTGATATTATAAAAGGTAGTTCTAGAAATAGGCTACCTTTATTGTTTTTTAGCTGTAATTGATGACATTTTTGTATTTGCTTCTGGCTAAAACGTCATACTAATTATAAATATTTTTATATTTTTAAAACTTCTTGTGATGGTTTTAAGTATGAGGGATTTATGGACTTGTTTATAATTTTTTCAAATGAAGATGCTAAAATTGAGACAAATATGGATTTGGAGTTTATCCAAGTTGTCTGGTTAAAACATCCTAAAAGTGAAAGTTTTAAAGAAATCATCCTGAAGGCTCATTCATTTGCCAACCAGTACGGCTTAACTAATTGGCTTTGTGATATGCGGCAATTATTATTTTTGGATATTGCAGATCAAAACTGGCTGGTTAATGAAATTTTTACCAGTTTCAATCCTGCCCAACAACACGAACTGGCTTATGTTATATCGGAACTGGGTTTAGAATTGATGACGACTATTCGAATTCATAACCTAGTTAAAGTTAACACAGAGTTAAGTAAATACCTGAAAGTGGAAATTTTCTTTGAGCCGGAAATTGCTTTAAAATGGCTATTTGATATAACTAAAGTTGTTTAATTTCTGTTAGGCTTCTGATGATAATACAAGCGACGAATCCTTCTACCAAATATTGCAGATAGCCTTTTCCACTTTTAATAATTATTTGAATAATTTAAAAAAGAACTATAAGGATCTTTATCTCTAATGTTATCCAATAAAGGTTAAGGAGAATCTTCTAGAAGTATTGTTTAAGTGAAATGGACGCAAAGCCATAGTCAAGAATAATAACTTAACATTTGAGTTCAGGCCTTTTAAGGTTCTCTAGTCCAGTAGAATTGGGGGCTGTTTTCTTCCGGACTTAAGTAAAATTTGTTAATGCAATTAATTGTAGTTTTCAGTAATCATTCTCCTATTACTTCGGCTTAAAAGGTTTTTTCTTTGCTCCAGCAGATAAACATATTTAAAATAAGTTTCTATCTTAAATATATCATTTTCTGGCCTTAACAACTGTCTTACATAAAGGAGTTTTTCTTCTACTTCTTTGTAACTAAAACCTACAATTTCTTTTTCTGTTAAATTAACCATAAGCTTTACCATAATTAAGATGACACAAAAGAGAACTAATTAATGAGTTATTGGCAATACAATTTTTTAATTGAAGGACTAATATATACAAGGTTTCATATTAAAGCAAATTTTTTTTCATTCTTCACGTGTAAATAATTAATAAAAATAAATTAGGAGAAAAACATATAATGTAAATTATAATGAGTTGAATTAAATAAAGTTACTAGCATAAGTTATAAATTGCGGGCAGGTTGTGATCCGCTTTAGCAAGATCAATAATATTTATTACTCTTCTGTTTTTAAGGAAGATGTGGTTTTTTGGTCTGATCAAAAAAATATTATTGTAACTATTGCTAAGGATTACGGTGAGTTGATTATTTCATTTTTCTTTACATGAATAAAGTTGTCCTCTGTCTTATTATTTTCTTCTTTTCTGCATTTGCTGTTTATAGCCAATCTGCTGACTCTATTGGAGTAAAAAAGAAATATTTTACGGACAGATTAGCAGGCAACATTACTTTAGATGGTATTCCAGATGAAGATGCCTGGAATAAGGTTGAATGGGGAGGAGATTTTACGCAATGGCAACCAAATGAAGGGAAAGCACCTTATCAGCCGACCAGTTTTAAAATTTTATACGATGAGAAGTTTCTTTATATAGCCTATCGGTGCCATGATGTAGCCCCGGATTCTATTGTGAAAAGGATGGGACGGCGCGATGAATTTCCAGGAGATTGGATTGAAGTAAACATAGATAGTTATCATGATTTGCGTACAGCTTTTTCATTTACCTTATCTGTTTCAGGTGTAAGAAACGATGAATTTGTATCTAACGATGGCAATGGGTGGGATGCGAGCTGGAACCCAATCTGGTTTGCCAAAACCCATGTAGACGATAAAGGCTGGACCGGTGAAATAAAAATACCGTTTAGTCAGCTCCGGTATGGAAAGGATCAGGAGAAGGTGTGGGGCCTTCAAATTACCAGAAGGTTGTTCCGGAAAGAAGAACGATCTACCTGGCAATATATTCCGCAAAATTCTGGCGTTTGGGTAAGCCGCTTTGGCGAATTACATGGGATTAAAAATATCCCGATGTACCGGCAGATAGAACTTGCACCTTATGTAACAGCACAAACCGATAGGTATAAAAAAGAACCTGGAAATCCATTTGCTACAGGCTCAGACCAAAAAATAAATGTTGGCCTAGATGGTAAATTTGCCGTTACCAACGATCTGATTCTGGATTTTACGGTTAATCCGGATTTTGGGCAAGTAGAGGCTGATCCGTCGCAGGTGCGGATAGATGGCTTCCAGAATTTTTTTGCTGAACGCAGACCTTTTTTTATTGAGAGCCGCAATATTTTTGACTATCGTTTAACCGGGTCGGAGGCCGGCGGCGATTATGATAGTGATTTATTGTTCTATTCCCGTCGGATTGGAAGTTCTCCTCACCGGTATCCTAACTTAAAAAATGGAGAATTCGCTCATGTGCCTCAAAACACTTCTATATTAGGAGCAGCTAAGTTTAGCGGAAAAACCAAGAAAGGCTGGAGTATTGGTATTCTGGAAAGTGTAACGCAACGGGAGTGGGCCACCATTGATTCTAAAGGCGAGCGAAGGACAGAATTAGTAGAGCCGCTCACTAATTATTTTGTTGGAAGGTTACAAAAGGATATCAAATCTGGTAATACTATAATTGGCGGTATTATAACCGGGGTAAACCGGCAAAAAGGACTGAATGATCTTTTACATCAAAATGCGTTTTCTGGTGGGTTAGATTTTTTACAGTATTGGAAAAACCGGACCTGGTACGTAAGAGGCAATTTGGTTTTTAGTCATGTACAAGGTAGTACGCAGGCTATTTTGCGAACCCAGACCAGTTTTGAGCATCTTTTTCAACGCCAGGGAGCGCCTGAAGTAAGTTTAGATAGCAGCCGGACCTCGCTTACGGGTATGGGTGGTACAGTACGGTTTGGTAAAATAGGCGGTAAGTCTGGCAGGCTGGGCCAGATTTTTAAATTTGAAACGGGTCTTACTTTCCGATCTCCGGAGTTGGAGCTGAATGATATTGGATTTATGCTTACGGCTAATGAGATAAATCATTTTACCTGGGCCGGTTTTCACTATCCTAAATCTTTTTCTTTCTTCCGGAGTGCCCGGCTTAACTATAACCATTGGTCGCGCTGGGACTTTGGCGGGCAGTTTTTGTATCAGGCATTCAATTTTAATGCACATGCCAATTTCAAAAATAACTGGCAGGTTGGTACTGGATTAACCTGGAACCCTTTTGATATTTCCAATAACGCCCTAAGAGGTACTTTGTCTATGCGCCGGCCGGCCGGATTAGGACATAATGTTTACGTTACCAGCGATACCCGAAAAAAGATATTTGTAAATGCTCATATGTTTCATTTTTGGGGATTTGAAAATGCCCTAAAAGGCTATGATTATGGTTTGTCTTTTACTGTTCAGCCTTTTGATGCACTTCGCATAGGTTTGAGCAGCAATTACTCCTATAATTGGCGGAGACAGGATCAGTTTGTTAGTACAGTAAACTATCAGAATTCGCTTAAAACAATAGTAGGAGAGGTAAAACAAAATACCTTAAGATTTACCGGTCGGATAAGTTATAACATTACGCCTGACCTTACCCTGCAGTATTATGGACAGCCTTATATTACGCGGCCCCTTTATAACCATTTTGCTTATGTAGCCAATCCGATGGCTAAAAAATATGACGACCGGTTCTATGTGCTTGCGCCAAACCAGATTAGTTTTCAGGAGGGGAAATATTGGGTAGATGAGAATGGAGATGGTAACCCGGACTACAACTTCAATAAACCAGATTTTAACTTTGTGCAACTACGCTCCAACCTGATTGTTCGGTGGGAATACAAACCAGGTTCTGAGTTATATTTGGTATGGGCTCAGGGCAACACCCCAAATGCGGCTTCTGATTTAAATACGCCTCTGGCTACTAGTTTATTTGATAATGCCTTTGCCGACCAGGCCCGCAATAACTATTTAATTAAATGGACTTACCGTTTCCTAAAGTAAAAAGCGGTGGGATCAATTTTCTACTGGTGAACTACCATCCTTTTTGCTTTATCAACTACGGGTTCTAATAATCTAACATTTAGATGTTTCTGCCTACCTGTTTTTCCCTTATAATAAAATATTTTAAAAAGTTTAAATAAGACCAACAAGGGCAGAGGAATAATTTTTCTTTAGTTTCGCAGCATAATAACCTTTATTATTTACGTTTAATGCATAACAGCTTTAACCTTTAAGAGGTATATGTAAAAATGATACTACTACTTAATTTAATACTTTAGCAATTCAATTACAAAAGTCTTTATTATTTTTAGAGTCGTAAAGAGCAAACCTGTCCTTAGTTTCCAATAATGAAAAAGATCTTTTTCCTGTTATCTTTCATTTTACTTTTAATAAATAAACCATTCGCACAACAAGTAACTACTACTGAAAATGCCAATCCTCCTGCAGCCCAGGCTAATCCCATGAAAATTGCTTTTCCAAACCAGCCGGGATGGAATGTAGTAAAGGAAGGGCAAAAGCTGCAATTTGAAGTAAAAGCTTCTGGGGGAACGGGTAGTAGAAATATATATTCTATTACTCAAGGCCGGATAGAAGGAATGGAATTTGATTCATTAGGTCGCTTTTCTTGGGTGCCTAGCTTTGAAATAGTAGACCGCCTGAATAAAAGCCGTACGCTTCAGGTACTCTTTGATGTAAGTAATGAAAAAGACGAACGAGTAAGTCAGGTAATTGATATAGTAGTAGAAAACGTTAACCGGCCACCGTCGGTAGGGGAGCTTAAACCTTTTTATGTTCAGTACAATACAAATAATGTGTATACTATAGAGGCTACTACCATTAAAGATGAGGATAACGATCCGACTATCTTTGTGCCTATATTAGCCAATATGCCAGAAGGCGCAAAATTATCTGCTCAGGGTGAATTTTCCTGGAAGCCTTCCATGACGCAATTTAACCGGCTTAGGACTACCCCTATAGTACTGGAGTTTTTTGTGGAAGATCAGCCTGCCAAGGCCCGCACCAAAGGCCAGTTTAAGATAGAAGTAACCCAACAAGATTTACCGCCAAGTTTGTTGTTGATTCCTTCTCAGAAAAGGTTTAGGTTTAAAGAAGATGCTACCCTGAATCTAAAGTTTCAGCTAAACGATCCGAACGGAGAAAGTGATATTGCTTCCTTTAGTTTCAGTTCTGAAAGCCCGGCCGTTCCATTAAATGCGCTGGTAAAAAATACGCCTTCCCAATACGAGTTTATTTGGAAACCAGGCTATGACTTTGTTAAAGATCCGCTTGATTCAGTGTCCTTTAATATCACCTTTTTTGTAATTGATAAGTCCCATAAACAACAAGAACGAACCATTACTTTCTCCGTTCTAAATGCGGTAAACGAAGCTGAAAATGATCAGAAGCTTTATATGGCTTATCGGGGCTCATTAGCTAAGGCTTGGGACCTGATGGAACAATTAAAGGATGCAGAAAAAGATTTAAAGCGTAAATACTCCAGAGCCAGAAAAGGTAAAAAGGCACGTTCGGTTACTACAGCCACCCTGGGAGCGGGTACAGGTATTACTCCTGTAGTTATAGATGTGCCAGCTACTACCAAAAAAGTTACCACTATTGGCGGTACTTTGGTTATGACCATTGGTACGTTGGAAGCAACCGAAGTCATCGGGCGTTCTACCAAAGATTTAGTAGATCGATTAAATTATATTATAGAGAAGCGAAATGAGCTGCAAACTAAAGGTGATATTTTTGCCCGGAAATACGCCTTAAAATCTTCTCGGAGGCGACCAGAATTTACGAAAGAAATGGATGACTTTATGGTAGCCTTGAATTTAAAAGGTTTAGTAGCCTTAGAGCTTGATTCGAGCTGGAAAAATAAAAATAAAGCTACTAACGAAAACATTAATAAAACCTTTAAAGATTTTAATCCCGAAAATTAAAGAAGCACCTCTAGTGTCTTTCGGCACTGGGTTTTAAGTATCATATAGAAGGAATGAAAATTCTTTCCTTAGCTAGAAAAAAAGCGATGGTCCCTTTTACTAATAAAAGGGACCATCGCTTTTTATTTAAAGTAGTGTTAGATATCTTCTTATTATCGACCAGTAAAATGAAAATAGCTATGAGGATTCTTTAATAGGCAGGTATAGCAGTTAATATAAAAAAGGCTACCCAAGGAGCAGCCTTTTCCTACCAAACAAACATAAACAATGAAAAGTTAAGTATTAAAAAGTATGGTACTTTAATACGAGTCTTTAGGGCAGTGGTTGTGCAGGAAATTCTTGTATTAAATGGTATAAGTTCCAGGATTGCCGGAGTTTTAAATCATTACCGCCGCAAGGGCAGCATAACCAAGTTATTGGAGTAGATTAAAGATAGTGAATAAGCATTAGTGCTGCTTGTAAAAAAAGTTTTATCTTGTTTTATTGGCTTAGTTTCTATCGATAATGCACAAAAATGGCCAGCTCCATGGATTGTTATTCTATAAGCTTTAAATTGATGTAAAGCATAGAATTTTCCATCTTTTACGATGAAACTACAAGACGCCTAAGGCAACAATTATTTAAAGATTTATTAGTGTAAACCCAATGCCAGGTGCCGGATTTACTTATTGAAAGTGTTAATGAGCGGGAGGCGTAAAAAAAGCTATGCAGTAGGCTTTTCAGCTTGTAACCACTATAAATGGACTGTACCTGCTTGTATAGTATTAAGGTAGTTTGAATAAAAGCATCAGGAGGTTTTATAGTTTTAAAACCTAAAAAATGGTTGGCAAGAAGAAAGTATTTCTATCGGTTTGCCTGCTTATTATTGGGTAAAAATTATTGTATTGAGATAAGTAATGTATGACTACTTCATTTCTCTCTGAATGAGGTAATTTATTTGGTCACTTAATTTGTTGCTAATTAATTTTATTTCTTCCGTTGTATAAAGAGCCATATCTAAATTCTTGATAAACTCTACAGTCTCCCGGCACGATGCAAAATCTGCTTCGCTTATTTTTTTAAGAACTTCCTCTACCTGGATCTTATTTTCCACTAATATTCTCATCTTATGCCATGAACAGGGAGCCCTAGTAGAAAATTCCTAAACTATTAAAGATCAGTATTTTTCGGTGTAAATCAGTATCTGCCGAAAAAGTTGGACTCTTTGCCCTTGAAAGCAGCCAGAAATACGGTAAGGAAAGATAAAAATGTTAGTTTTATAATATATACAATTATATTAAGCTTCTAGTGAAATATTTTTAATGAAGGCGCTTTTCTAGGTATTATACTTTAAATAAAACTAGAACTACTTAATTTTGAATTAATTAGAAAATTAAAAATAAGTGAAAGTGCTACAAGTTTATTTGAAAAGTATAAAACATTTTACCTAATATCAAGTTTAATTCCCTAAGAAATAAGGATGGATGTGGAGCTCTGATTAGTCCGTAAAAGAGCAGCCTTACCAGAGGCAAGGAAGTTGGAGGCGGGCGGCCAATCACATTGGGAATACAAACACAAAAGCACTTCTTCCGGGAAGTGCTTTTTTTATGCTTGTATTTGATTCTTTATCTGGTTAATCGGGAAGCTATTTCTTCAAAGGTTTGTCTTTGATTTTCCAGGTCTTTTGCTGTTACACTTTTTCGTAAATCAAGTCGGGTAAATACATGCAAATCAGAATCTACCATGCTTACTTCAATCGGCTTGTTATCAGAGGTCTTAATGCCTTTATATAACATAACAGCGCTAACAGGATCAGCCGTTTCATCTATCTTGGATTTATATACTTTGAGTTGGCTGCCGGCCGGTAATACTATACCTTTTTCTAAATCTTTCCGAACCAGATTAATCAGCTCCCTAAGTTCTTTAAGCGTTTCGTAAGGCCGAAAGTGGTAGTAATGTTTGTCTTCTTCGGTGGTATTATCGGCTTCTATATAACCCACCACCGGACCAGCCACCCCCACCAAGGTTAAAAATTTATCAGAAGGAACTACAATGGGATCAATCAAGAAAATGTTTTTCGGTTTTACCCGGTTGTTAAAAAAACCATTGGCAATCATTTCGGTTATGATGGCGCATCCGGTAGAAGAGCCGGCCAGGCTAATATTTTGATAACCGGCTTGTTCTAATCGGGTGTATTCTTCTTCCACTGGTTTTCGCCAATCTTCCCAACTGGCGTTTTTAAAATCTTCATAAGTGCGACCGTGACCGCCCATTAAAACCTGAGATATGGAAAAATCATTCCGGTTGCCAGACCACTTCCGAAATTCATCCCACTCAAACGTAGAAGCGCTGTAACCATGGATGGCTACAATGACAGGCTTTTGTGCATCGGCAGGAGAGGGGCTAGGTTTGGCTAATGAAACCAGGTACTTTTCGGGTTGGTAAACAGATGGATCAAAAACCACTTCACCATCCAGCATTGTATCCGTGATTTTAGGTTCTTTTTCACAACCTGCTAAAACCAGGAACAAAAAGAATAAGGTAGCAAACTGTTTCATTTGGAGTGGTGGTTAAATAAATTCCAGTAAATACTTAGGTGATAAAAAATGGGATAGAGGGTGCCTGGACTGTCGGATCCATCTCCAGTAATTAAATTATATCCTAAAGCACTTTCAAATTTGAGTCTATTATGCAGTGGGATAGCCAAACCAAATTCAGTAGACAATAAAGGAGAAGAATTAGCCAAATCTTTAAAAATAGCAGATTCATAATCAGCACGAAATAAACCTACATTGGCCCGTAATAAGGGTTGTATAGTGCGGTTCACCCTGAAATTATAGGAGCCCGATAAAAAAAGATTATCTTGTTTGATGGCATTTGACCGGATGGCGGAGCCTAAACGACTACTTACATAGGTCAATCCAACTGTTATATGTTTATTTAATACAGCAGGATTACCATACTGGAATGAGAACCCGTTTTCATGGTATAAGTTTAGGGTTTTTTGAAACCGCATTCCAAAGTGCAGAGAGGAACTTTGGCCATAGGTATTACCGGACAATAACCAGAAAAAACTAAGTAATAAAAAGTATGTGGAGTATCTCCGGAGTATATCTTTAACCATTGGCAAAAAGTGGTTGTTTGTCTATATTGTTGATTTGGTTGCTGCTAGGTATAAAATAAGCTTTGGAAAGATAATAATAATTTTTAAAAAATAGTATACTACCGGTAATGTACAGGGGGTGCCAATGATTGGAAACAATTAGCTATTTAAAATTAAGTTGCTTTAAGTTTTAGATTGGTGGAGCGTACTTTTAATAGTTCCAGGATCAGTTATTCAAGCATTCAAAATTATATCTACAAAAATATCTCCCTTCTACACGGTCTGTTACATTCTAAAGTTAATACTAATTAAAAGTGAAATTAACATTAAGAACCATATCAATATTTGTAAGGGAAAACAAAATAAACAAACCAGTATGCTTCCTTGAAGGCTAGTTATATGGAAGTCATGGAGCTAAATAAATATTAAAAAATCTTTATATAAAAGTAACTTTTTGGTATTAAAACGTAAGGGAAATAAATTTTATACCTACGTATAAATCTATGATAACCTTATCAGAATTTAGGCTAAAAAGCAAAGAAGAGCAAATGTGCTTCCTTTTCGACAAAGCAAGCAGGATAGGCCAGCGTAAAAAGGGGAACAATAATATTGTGCTTTATTATTTACAAGATTTTTATGTTGAGTTGTGGGTTACTACCTTCCAAGAAGAAGTGCATATAACCTTAGAGTATTTTCCAGATGCTCAGGTTCTTTATTTGTATACCGAGGAGTCAATGATTAGAAAGGTTGGCTAATAATAGAGAAACGGGCTCCTAGGTTATTACAGTTATATAGGGGCTATAAAAAAAGGTAATCAGAAACTGATTACCCTTTTTGTACTGTCCACCAAATTAAATAATCTCTTATTGTAATTTATACAAATATAACTTTCTTTTACATATTGTCAATATTACAATAAATATTTTTTAATATATTTTTTTTGAGCGAACAGATGCTCATAATAAAGTAATTATAAAGCGTAAGGAGGGCAATTTGTCTTTTAAAAAGGAACAAAAGACAAAAAGATAGTTTCTGTTTGAACAATAGCTGTAGAGTTGAAGTTAGTTACCGGGTAGGAAAATTAGGTGTATAGGAGAAAAAAGAAAGCCAGCTGGTGGCTGGCTTCTTTCAAAAATCAGGTTCCCCAAACCTCGTAGAAAGATTGATGGCATTCCTCTTTAATATGGGGAGGTAAATCTGAATCTTCCCGGAAAGAAAAAGTTGGTTTCCCTCCATTATTATGCAACTGGTAATGATTATGTAACCGGTCGTATTCATCATGGCCGGTTGAAGATTTTCGGTTCTTAAAAAAATCAGCATGTCGTTGTTCAATTTCATCTAAACGACCCTGAAAAGTATTGTAATTTTCCAGATTCTCTTCACCAAAAAGCATTTCAGCTGCTTCACGGGTAGCTCTCTGGGCTCCACTGGTTTCATCTATTTTATACATAGTTCTTAGGTTTAAGATTCACATATTGTTATACGGATAAAATATTTAATTAAGCCAGATTAAATTTTTAACCGAAATGAGCCAAACAAAGGGTAACCATCCCGGTTACCCTTTTTCCTTAACACCAAATAAAACACCTAGTATAAAAAGTAACTATTTAAAGTTTGGTACTGGTAAAAATAAGTGTTAATGATATTTATAACAAGCTAGCATTTAATAATATAACACATATTAATATTGGATTCCGCTGTTGTTAGTTACCATTTTAAGTAAGTTTAAAAGGTTATAAGTGGAAGTTATGTAGGTACTCAATAGCTCTTTTAGAAGATTTGGATGGTAGGATAATTTATCTGAAAAAGGGGCAGACAAAATTTTCAGAAGAAAAAATTAAATAGGGTGTGGGGCTTCAATTCTAATCCTGTATTACCTTTGCCATCTTCATAGCTAAACACTATTTAGCAAACAGATCGATGTACGAACATTTTCAACAGATTATACAGAATCCGGTATCCTCTTTAGCAATCATTGCTAACCTCATTATTATTGAAAGTTTACTTTCTGTAGATAACGCCGCCGTTTTGGCTACCATGGTAATGGATTTGCCTAAACACCAAAGGCAAAAAGCGTTACGCTATGGCATTATTGGGGCTTATGTATTCAGAGGGCTTTGTTTATTATTTGCCACTTTTCTTATTCAGATATGGTGGTTAAAGCCGTTGGGTGGCCTTTACCTTTTTTACCTGGCTTTTGATTATTTTAAAGGTAAAAGTACCAAAGATGAAGCGGATGATCTTTTAAATAAAAATGAGCATTGGCTTTATAAGGCTACTGTAGGATGGATGAGCCAGTTTTGGGCTACCGTAGCTTTGGTAGAAATTATGGACTTAGCCTTTTCTATTGATAATGTATTTGCCGTGGTTGCTTTTACGGATAATATTATTTTAATCTGGGCAGGGGTGTTTATTGGTATTTTAGCCATGCGATTCGTGGCGCAGTGGTTTGTAAAACTTATGGGTAAATATCCTTTTCTGGAAACGGCTGCATTTGTAGTAATTGGGTTTTTAGGCTTAAAATTAGGGTTATCTGTGTATGAGCATTTCCGCCCAAACGATCAATTCTCCAAGTTCTTAGGTGGGCATATCGCCGACTGGGCTACCTCTATGGTTACAGTGTTAATATTTTTGGTACCATTGCTAACTTCTCATTTTTTCAATTATCCGCGTAAAACCAGTAACTTTTAATTTGCTGAAGAAAACGTGACCCATAAAAAAAGCCTGATACAATCAGGCTTTTTTTATGGGTCACGTTTTACATATTATTTGTAGATTTCATTAAGCAACCCGGCCAATCGGATGCCAGCCTGCACCAAACGTTGTTGTACAGTGCCAAAGTTTTGGTAGGAGTACCGGTAGCTTAGCTTATTGTTTTCAGGTAAGGTATAAACCTGCGGGTCAAGCGACCTTGATTCATCAGCCCAATTCCTGATGGAGGTGGATTGCCATTGCTTCTTTTGGGCAGGCGATGGCAGATCCAAAAAATCAGCCAGCTCGCTAAAACTTAAATTCTTGTCATCAATCATATAAGTGTCCCAAACGCTGTGCAAATTAGTAGGGCGGCCAAACCATTCTACCTTAACCCCATTTCCGCCCGAGTCGTTACGAGTGCCGGCATGTAATGGCTGATGGATATCACCTACTAAGTGCACCAGGTATTTTATATATTCCTGTTCTTGCTGAGCAGTTAAGGCGCCTCCTTTTAATCCAGCTATTAATTCCTCCACCTTCATAATGATATCGCCTTTCGGATTTTTCTGCGTCTCCTCATATTTTTTATCGGCCGGTATGGTTACCCAATGCCAATCATGGGTATGGTCATAAGCTGCATCTGATTTAATATCATCCATCCAGGTAGAAACTTCTGCCAAAGAATTGTTTTGTAAAATAGCTAAAACTTTTTTCCGGGCCTTTTTATTCAGGTGTTGTTCTGCTACTAATCCTACTACCCGATGGCCTGTTTGGCCCCAGCCAAATGCCTGACCAATGAACATAGGAACCAGTAAACAAAAGGTTATTAGTTTTTTCATTAAAGTTATTTATAGAAATTTTGGTTTATTACAAAAGAAAGTAATTTTTAAATGAAAAGTTTATTTTTAACTAAAAATTTTAAGGTTATTGTTTAATGAATCTAAAATTTATAACATATCAGGTAGAGGGTTGAATTTCTTATAGGAACTATTTCCCTAAAGTACCTAGATTAAATATAGTTAAATAGCTATTTGAGCCTGTATTTATCCATAATAGAAAAGACCTCCTGCTGATACTATATCAACGAGAGGTCTTTAAAATATTTTTCCTTAAAACCAAGATTACTTAGCGCAAGAGGTCGAATTTTACCAAAGCCAGATCGGACAAATTACCTTTCCTCTGTTTTGAAGCTTTAAGCCCATAACTATTTCATGGCTGCCAGCGCTATTGTAAGTAAGGGCAGAAGTTGTAATGTCATAAGAATAGCCCAGGCTAAGCAAGGAACTAATGTTAATGCCTGCCATGCCAGCAAAAGCATCTCCTTTTCGAAGAGAACCTCCTACCCAAACCCGGTCAGCATAAGTTGCCTTAAGGTTTAAATCAACTGATACTGGACTAGGAGTTGCGTAATTAACCTGAAATGACGGAATAACGGCAACTTCGGGATTCACTTCTATACGATAACCTGCTGTGGCGACAAAATGCTTTTGTAAATTTCCGGAACCGTTAAAAGTTACCTGGGTTTCTCTGGTTCCGGTATCGCGTAACAACTGCGATCCCGAAACGCCAACAAAATAGTTTTTAGAGTATAGCCACAAACCAACATTCAAATCCATTTTCAGCTCATTGATATTATTATCGTAAAGGGTCGGATCGTTTTGGTTACGAAGGTGCACCATCTGAGGGTTTAGGTTATATTGTAGCAAACCGCCCGAAACGCCGGCCGAAATTTTTGTTTTGCTATTTAGAGGTAAATGGTAGGCATAGCTGGCATTTAATAAAGTATTCTGTAACGGACCAGTTTTATCCGCCTGGGCTACTACGCCAAGCCCATGGTGTGGCCTGGCTCGTTGTCCGATACCGATTCGTTTTATTTTAATATTTCGGTTCCGAACGGTGGAGGTAGCAATATCCGTCTTGTTTAAAGGGGTATGAGCCGTAACATAAAACGTACTTGGGGCACCTTCTAATCCTACCCATTGCTGCCTAAAGCCAACTTTCACATCGGTGTAATCTTCTATACCCGACAAGGCCGGATTGAGTAGATAATTATTTAGCATGTATTGGCTAAAATGAGGCCGTTGCTGCGCCATGGTGGATACTGACATGAATACCGCGGCTATTAAAAGATAAATGTGTTTCATGTAAATTTTATTTGATGATGGTTACACTTCCGGAGATTGGCTTTTCTCCATTATTCAGGTTGATAGTATAATAATAAGTGGCTACTGGTAAATCCTTACCGTTTAATCGGCCATCCCAAGGCTGTTTATACCCAGTGGAGGTGAAGACATTGTTACCCCAACGATTGAAAATCTGCACCTGGCAATTTGGGTACATTTCAATGTTTGGAATTTCCCAGGTATCGTTTAGCCCATCTCCATTTGGAGTAAAGCCATTGTAAACGGTTATGGTTGGTAAAACAGTAACGGTGACCTCATCAGTAGTAACGCAGCCTTCAGCGGTAGTAACGGTTACTTTATAGGTCGTAGTGGTTTTAGGCGTAGCAACCGGATTGGCAATGCTTGGATTACTCAATCCTTCGGCCGGGAACCAACTGTAGGTGACACCACCGGTAGCCTGCAATTCAGCAAACTTATCAGGGGTAATGGTAACATCCTGACCAGCATTAGCAGTAGACTCTTTTACATTTACCTTAACAGCTACCCTTGCGCTGGTACAACCTTGTAAGCTGGCTTGCACATAGTAGGTTTTTTCGGTATTTAGTACAGGGGTGGTAAAGTTAGAACCGGTAAATATTGGGGTACCACCGGTTGCAGCTGTAAACCATTCGTACTTAAGTTCGGCACTGTTGATAGCCGGATTGCCACTTTGGGCAACCAGTACGGTATTGGTATTCGGGCAGATAGGCCCCTGTGCTGCCACCTGTACTACTGGAGTCGGGTTTACGGTAACTTTAACCGGATCGCTTACGATGGAATTACAGCCCGGAGCGCTGGCGGTTCTCCTGAACCAGGTTGTTTTATATAAAGCACCCGGCGCATAATCAGCATGATTATTAATGCCCGGTACGGTTACATAGTTTCTGCCGTCGGTGCTGCTTTCCCAGAGGTAAACTAAACTAGCATTGCCACCATTTGCCGTCATACCTTTTATAAGAGAAGGTATGCTGCCGGCACAAATAGTTTGTTCTCCTGAAATAATGTTATTGGTAATCTGGCCGGCAACCGTAACTTTAATTACCTGAGAGTAACTTACGTTACCACCAGAGGTTACTTTGCGGCGGAACCATGTTGTTTGTTTTAGGGCACCTGGTTGGTGATTCTGGCCGGTAACATCGCCTGCGGCAGTCATAAATCCACCTGTAGCACTTACCGTACTGCTCTCCCAAATAAAGTTATAGGTGCCGTCGCCGCCAGTTGGTTTTGAGCCTGTTAATACGCCAGGCTGGTTATTTATACAGATACTTTGCTCGCCTTCAATGGTATTCTCAGAAACCAACGGGTTAATGGTAATTTCTACGGTGCTGCTAATGTTGGAACAGCCACCAGAGGTAACAATGCGCCGGAACCAGGTAGTTTTAAGTAAAGCCGGCGGTGCGTAATTCTGTAAATTATTAGTGCCGACAGCCGGAGCAAAATTTACGTGATCAGTGCTGCTTTCCCAGGCATAAGTATAGGTGCCATTTCCTCCTTTAGGTACAACTCCACTTAACGGTGCCGGGGTAGAACCTGCTTTAATATATTGGTCACTGGCTATTAAGTTGCCAATAATATTGGCGTTCATGGTCACTTTTACTACTTCACTAACATTTGCCTGGCACGGACCAGATAAAACAGTGCGGCGGAACCATGTTGTCTGGCTTAATAAACCCGGGGCATAATCAGCGGTATTATTAATACCGGCAGCAGCGGCAAAACCAGAAGCCGGACCGGAGGTGCTGCTCTCCCAAAGATAGGTAAAGATGCCATTACCGCCCGTTGGGTTAGAACCAGTTAAGGTAGTGGCTGTGGTTCCCACACAAAGTTCCTGATCTTTAGATAAGATGTTGTTACTAATGGCAGGTGTAACCGTAATCTTTACAGCATCCGAAGTGCTTACCTGACAAGCGGCTGCACTTACTTTTCGGCGGAACCAGGTTGTTTCTGTTAAAGCGTTAGGTTGATAGTTTTGTCCATTATTAGTGCCCGGAGCTGGCAGGAACGTTACGTTATCAGTGCTATACTCCCACTGGTACATATACTTTTCGCTGCCGCCAACTGGTAAAGTTCCGGATAAAGCAGCTGGCCTGGCGCCGGCACAAATAATTTGTTCACGGCTTATGTTGTTGTTTGAAATAGCAGGAGTAACAATTATTTGTATAACCTCACTCTTATTGCTTGTACAAGTACTGCTGCTTACTATCCGGCGGAACCAGGTAGTTTTGGTAAGGTATCCAGGGGAATAATCTTTTTCTGCATTAGCCCCTGGGGCCGGAGCAAATCCTTCTGTTGCCCCAGCAGTACTTACTTCCCACAGGTAGGTATACGTTTCGTTGCCCCCGGTTGGAGTAGAGCCAGTTAAAATATTAGGTACCACATCCAGGCAAAGGGTTTGGTGGCCGGCGATAATATTATTGGTAATGGCCGGTAGCACCTTAATTTCAATGGTATTGCTGTAGTTAAAGCAATCCTGAGAAACTACTTTTCTACGGAAGAAAGTGGAATGGGTAACCGCACCTGGTTGGTAGGTTAGGCTTTGGTTATTACCTGTGGCCGGCGTAAAGCTCACGCCATCCTGGCTGCTTTCCCATAAATAGGTGTACACACCTGCTCCACCAACCGGATTAGTACCGGATAAAGTATTGGCTACTTCGCCGGAGCATATCTGCTGACTGCTGGAGATGGTGTTGTTGGTGATTTCCGGCAGTACGGTAACCGTTACGGCTGTACGTTGTGGATTTACGCACCCGTTGCTGCTGCTACTTTCTACATAATAGGTAGTAGTTTTGGTAAGAGCAGGGGTGGTAAAGCTGGCGCCGGTAGCTAAAGCGGTAGTACCCGTTTCGGTGCTGTACCAGTTAAAAGTTGTGGTGCCGTTTACAGTTGCTACTAATTGGGTAGCCGAATTAACACAAATAGTTTTAGCTGTTACTACCGGAGCGGCTGGCATTGGCTGTACCGTAATTTTAATAAGGTTACTTACTAACTGGGCACAAGGGCCGGAAGTAACAGTTCTTCTAAACCAGGTAGTTTTTGTTAATAAACCGGGTGTATAGGCTGCCTGGTTATTCGTGCCAGCTGCCGGTGAAAACGTAATATTGTCCTGGCTGCTTTCCCATACAAACGTATAGATG
Source organism: Adhaeribacter aquaticus DSM 16391 (assembly GCF_000473365.1). Lineage (GTDB taxonomy): Bacteria > Bacteroidota > Bacteroidia > Cytophagales > Hymenobacteraceae > Adhaeribacter > Adhaeribacter aquaticus. Next base: position 1,747,231 of record NZ_KI421517.1, on the reverse strand, counting down.
CCATTGCCACCCACCGGAGAACTGCCCGATAAAGTTGCGGCGGGTTTGCCTTCACAAATTACCTGATCAGCCGAAATGGTATTGTTAGTCAGAACAGGTAAGACTTTAATTAGAATAGCCTCACTAATATGTTCATCACAGCTGCCTGATTTTACTACTCTTCTAAACCAGGTATCCTGGGTTAAATTCTCAGGAGTAAAATCTTTTGAATGACTATTGGTCTGAATATCAGAAAAGGAAACATTATTTGTGCTGCTTTGCCAGGTATAAGTATAGGTGCCGGTACCTCCGGTAGGTGCCGAACCAGTTATTGTTTCAGCTTTGCTGCCAAAGCATATTGTCTGGGCAGCGGCAATAGTATTGTTATCAATAACCGGTGTTACCGTTACCGTAACTGCTGTCCGCGGGCTCACACAGCTTTCAATTCGTTTCTGAACGTAATAAGTGGTGGTGGTTAAAAGTGCAGGTGTGGTAATTTTTGCACCGGTGAATACCAGTTCGCCACCGTTAGCGGCCGTATACCATTCATATATACCTTCAGTTTGGCCTTTAACAACTAAATGAGCTGGTTGACCGGCACAAACAGTTATACCATCTAATTCTGGTGCTAACGATAACGGATTAACCTTAATTTCAATGGTATTGCTGTAGTTAAAGCAATCTTGAGAAACTACTTTTCTCCGGTAGATAGTGGTATGGGTAACTGCACCAGGTTGGTAGGTTGGATTTTGGTTATTACCTGCGGCCGGCGCAAAGCTCACGCCATCCTGGCTACTTTCCCATAGATAGGTATACACACCTGCTCCACCAACCGGATTAGTACCGGATAAAGTATTCGCTACTTCTCCGGAACAAATCTGCTGACTGCTGGAGATGGTGTTATTGGTAATTTCCGGCAGTACGGTAACCGTTACGGCTGTACGTTGTGGATTTACGCACCCGTTGCTGCTGATACTCTCTACATAATAGGTATTGGTTTTGGTAAGAGCAGGGGTGGTAAAGCTGGCACCGGTAGCTAAAGCGGAAGTACCTGTTTCGGTGCTGTACCAGTTAAAGCTAACACCCGCAAGAGGTTTAGGCGTTAAAGTGGCGGTGCCATTTAAGCACACTGTTACCGAAGAAACAGAGGCTACCTCTGGTAATGGGTTTACCTCAATTTCAATGGTGTTGCTGCTAATATTGCCGCAAGGCAAAGAACTTACTTGCCGACGAAAATAAGTTTTTTGAGTTAAAGCGCCAGGCTGATAATCTTTATCCTTGTTGGCCCCAGGCGCCGGCGAAAAGGTAATATTATCGTGGCTGTATTCCCACAAGTACGTAAATGCACCATTGCCGCCTGCTGGTTCAGAACCAAGGATTTTATTAGGGGTTAAGCCACTACAAATTGTTTGGGCAGCTGAAATGCTGTTATTTGTTATGGCAGGAGTTACCTTTATAACTACTTCATTACGGGGGCTGGTGCAGCCATTTACTGTTGTTTGTATATAATAAACAGTTTGTTCTGTAATGATAGGAGTAGTAAACGTTGTTCCAGTTGCCAGTGGAGTGCCGCCAGTTAGGGTGCTAAACCATTCAATTTCTCCCGGTGAAGAAGTGGTTAGGGTAGTGGTGGTATTGGCACAGATTAAGGCTCCCTTCACAATAGGAGCAGCAGGTATTTCTTTTATCTGTATTTCCTGTTCTGCTTTTACAGATGTACCACATTCATTTACAATGCTAACGGAAACAGTATAAGTGCCAGGTTTGCTAAAAGCTATTTCGGGGAAAGGAGAGGAGTTATTGGAGTTAACATAGCTCGCTCCTTTATCCGGACCTTTTATTTCCCAGTGGTAGCTAACATTGCTGGTATTGTTTAAATTATAAACCGGGCTGTGAAGAGGATTAGAGGAATCAAACAAAATGGTTTGCGGACCACAGTATGCCTGAGCAGCCGGTAAAGTAACTGTAGGTAAGTCTTTTATTTTAACATTGGTTTCCTTGGTACTGGTGCCACAGATATTGGTAACAGTCAAGGAAAGTACATAGTCACCGGCTTGGGTAAAGTCGAAAACAGGGTTAGCAGATGTTAAAGAACCACTGGTTATGGTAAAACCCGATGCCGGCGTTATTTTCCATTGGTAACTGATGGCATCACCCGTAGATTTGTCTAGTATTGATAATTTAGCAGGAGCACACCCGCCTATTGGGTTTAACAAGGTGCTAAAATCAGCAACCGGCTTAGCCAGTATTTTTATGTCTTTAGTAGTTCCGTCTGATTTACAACGGGTATTGGCATTGCGCGGAGAAACCATTAGGGTAATGGAATAATCGCCTGCTTTGGAAAATAAAATTACCGGGTTAGCAGAAGTTTCGTTTGTTCCTTCGGCAAAAGACCAGCCTGTGTTTGATGAAATTTCCCATTTCCGAATATAGTCTGCATTATTTGGGTTAGTTGAACCCGCATTATAACCAGCATTTGATTTATCAAATAACCTAACCAAAGTGTTCTCGCAGGTTTGGTTTTCCGGATCCATGATAAAGTCGGCAACCGGACCAGAGGAAATCCTGATTGGACCGGCAGTTACTGTTGAAGATAAACAAGCATTCGTAGCTGTTGCGGTTAAGGTATATCCGTTTGGTTTGTCTTTAGAAGCTTTTGTAAAAACGTGGGTAATGGAAGATGGCAAATCTTTATGCGAAAATATTAATGGGGGTGTGCCATCATCAAACTGAAATATATAAACAGTAGAAAGGGAGTTATTTTGGGTGCCAGAAATAGGAAATGTAAAAGTAGCCGGGGCGCAATCCAATGTGTTACCAGGCGTACCAACTGTTAAAGCCGGAAAGCTTCCGTTGTATACATTGTATGCTTTGGTAGTAGAGCATCCATCGGCCCCTTTTACGGTAAACTTTAAGGAAAATGTTCCCAGAGCTTTGTATTCGTGGGTAAACTTATGAAAGGTTTTGTCAAATGTATTGACGGTTCCGTCTCCCCATTCAATGGTGTAGCTTTGGTTGGTTTCCATGGTTTGGGAACCGTTAAGAACCTGCAAAGTATAAGAGGGCTCGGAAAAAGAGGTGCAATTAACAAAAGGCTTATCCGGGTCATTAGGATAAGCATCTATTAAAGTAGCATCTGCGGAACAATTTTGAGCATAGGCCTGAGGTAGCCCAATAACTAAAAGTATAGGCAATAGCAGACCTATTACAAGTCTTTGAAACTGACAATTCATCTGAATAAAATTTAAGATTTAGGTTAAACTAAACGGGATGTTTTATTAAGATTAGTTGTTAGTTATTTGTAAAATGCAAAAAATAGTATGGTAAATTTTTTTCATAAGTTTAGTTTTAATATTTATTGGACTTTTGCTTTAATTGTAACTTTATTAATGAAACAAGAAATATGATGTAAGCCATTTAAAAGTATTAAGGCCTTTAAATTTCTTTAGAAGCAATTTTAAACAATTAATAGTTCCAAAGTTTAAATTTAAAATTTGTATTATTTATAAAGTAGCTAGGTGAGTTACTACCATTTTTAAAGTTGATAGATTTATTTTATTAAAATAATCAAATTTTAAAAAGGTTTTATTTTACAGGAAAATTTATAAATGTACTTATTTCGGATAAATATTGATTTTTAAAGTTAGTTCTTGGCTTTAAGATTTTTTGTGGAGGAGAATTCTTATATCAATTCCTTTGCTTTCAATAGGTGAAAATGTCTGATCTTCGTAGGTTGAAGCTAAAACAGTCAAATACTAAATCTGGTAAGAGGTTCTAGGGGTATACTTTTAATTTCTGAATACTTTGAAGACGATTAAAAATTCCTTTAGGCAAGACTTCAGGTAGTTGTTATGAGGTGTATTTTTTAAGTAAGAGAAGTATTCCATTAACCAATAAAAAGGTATGAAAATTTGGATTTAATTAGTTAGCGGGTCAATGATCTGAATTGATTGGATTTTATTCTAGATTTTTCTTTTTAGCGTAACTACTCTGATTATGTTTTCGCCATTACGCTTAAGGACCAGTAGTATCCGGAAGTTTTCTTTTAGCCGGAACAGGTTATATATTCTATTTAAATCCAGGGTATGGCCGGCTGAGCCATTTAAGAAAATGATTTCATCGCCTTTTTGAATGTCTCCTTCTGCTGCCGGTGAGCCGGGAACAACCCGGCTCACAAAAAATCGGTTAAAGTTCTGTCCTTGTGCAATTACTTCAAGCCCGCCCATATCATGCTCAAAGGGTTGTTTAAAATTCCGGTTTGGTTTTAAGGTTAACAGGCTTCTAGAGTAATCAATGATAACATGAAACCGTTTTAAAATATCGTTGCCAATGTTCCCATTCCGGTCAGTAATATTTACTTTGGCCCCAACATCGGAGTGATCGGGGAAGGAGGCAATGACGTTGTTTAAAGCATATTTGCCTAAGTTAATATTTTTAATCCGGCCGATATACCCGTTAATGCTCCCATTTAGCCCGGTCCCTAATAAAGCCCGAATAGAAGGAGTTGGAATTTGTATATTGGAATTGGAATTAGTTTCGAGCGAAAGGGCATGGCCGGCTCCGGTATCCAAAATTAGTTTAGATGTAATTTGGGCATTGTCAGAGAAAGTGGTTAAGGTTCTTAAATAAGGTTTATTATCCTCTAATTCAAATGGGATTTGCTGACCATGAGAAGGTTTGTATTTAAAAGTTTTAGGCTCGTAAAGGGTCATGGTAGAGGTAGTAAAATCAAATTTCACTACAAAACTGCTGAAAAACTGATAACCCAAAATGCCATCAATGGGCATGCCTACAAACGAAGAAAGGTTAAAAATATCCTCTGAAATGCCTGTTAATAAAACATTATTAGCGGTAGCTCCTTGTATGGCTAATTTGGTATGCGGAAGCTGATAGGCTTTTAACTCATCTATAGAACTTCCGGCCCCGGTAACATAAATCCGGGATCCTTTTTCCATTCCTAAACTATCCAGTAGTCGGGGGTTTGTTATTAAACCTATCCCTAAACCCGTATCAATTATAAAATTAAAAGGACCTTTATCATTTACCTGAACAGGCAAAATAATTAAGTTGCGGTGAAAGGTAAACTTTAAACTATATTGCTTTTTGCCCTTATGTAATTTAAAAAATTGTTGGGCGTGGCCAGAGACGTTAAATTGGGTAAGAAAGAAAAATAGAAGGCAGCAATATTTTATAAGGTTAAAAGCCTTGGAATGCTTGTTTGCTTCCGGATAACTACCCGCTACCATAGACTTTTAGGTTAAATTTTTTAAAATTTATTTAAGGTAGTATTGTTTTATAAATAGTATTTAATTTAAGTATAAAAATGTAATAAGAGGTAATAAACTTTATGTTTTTTACCTCTAAATGTTACTTTTTTGGTAAAAATATTTCTGCTAACATACATCGGGCGCTGCCTCCACCGATGTGCTCAATGGTATATAAAGGTGTAGCCAATATTTCAGTATATTTTTCAATATTTTCAATTTGTTTAGGATTAAGAGCTTTATAAGCCTGCTCCGACATAATAAGAAAATGCTTGCCCTCGTGGTTATGAACTTGGAGCATGTTACCTGCAAATCTACTTAACTGATCCAGCGTTATTTCTACCAATTCATGTCCGGTCCGGCTTAAATTATCTAATACAAGTCTCCTTTCTTCTGGATCATGAATGGCCTCTGAACAAATAACAGCAAATTGACTACCAATGCAGAGCATGACGTTGGTATGGTAAATTAATACAGAATGTTGATCATAAGCATGAAATGCTATCGGCTTGTATTTAAAAGTGTCACAAAATATATGAAGGAGAACTAAATCAGTTCGGGGGGAAATGCAGGCGTACGCAAATTGGTTTTCATGATCAAGAATAATACTGCCGGTGCCTTCTAAAAATTTATCTTCTTTTTCAAATAAGCTAAAATCTATAAGATGGTTTACCTGATAATGCTGTTTTAGAAGGTCAAGTATATCCTGGCGCCGCTCCATTCGTCGGTTGGGGGCGTGCATGGGGTAAAGCGCAATTGTGCCATTCTGGTGCATAGTAATCCAGTTATTGGGAAAAATGGCATCTGGTTTCTCTGGCGCCTGGGTATCATCAATTACCAGTACTTGTATGCCCTTGGCTCGTAATAAAGCTACAAACTTATCAAACTCAGCTAAAGCATTTAGCCTTATTTGTTCCGGTGTTAATTCCTGGAGTTCCTGCTGAAAGGCATTAGATGCGGCTGTTTGCGTATTATAGGCAAAACTTGATGGCCTGACCATCAAAAGGGCAGAAGTAGTATGCATTGGATTTGGAAACTGGTAACAGCGTAAACTAAATTCTCAATGAAAATTAAAGGCAGCCCGCAGCAGCGGCTGACTCATACACCGGGAACCGCCTCTGGCCCGCGACAATTCATCGGAAGAAAGCTGAATAAGGGTATCTTGTATCGCATCAGGCGTGGCTTCGCCGGTGTCAAACCGCCGAAGCAGTTCAGTGGCTGTTACTACTTCAAATCCTTTGGGCATGTTGGCTGGTAATTCCTTGCCTTGTTTTCGGTAGTGATTTGCATAGGCATTCCGAAATTCTGCGCTAGTGGTGGTGTTCCGGTCATAGCCAATTACCACTCCTTCGCGCAAAGCCAGTAAATTGCAACCGTCCGTCCATTGTTCCCGGTCGTCGTCTGGAAAATTGCCGCCTCCGCAATAAATTATTATAACATCTTCCGGAGCGACTTTAAAATCTATAATGCTTATTTGCCGCAATAAATGCTCTAGCCCCCGTGGTTTTTGGGCGCAGGCAGGTAAATTTTTACTAGCTAAATCCTCGTTTAGTTGCTGGTAATCTTCGGTGGTAGTAAGCAGGTAATTATGATCTGGCGAATAATCTTTTCGGTGTTTATGCCGGTAAAACTGAAAGATCTGAATTTCTTCAAATAAAGAGTCTTCTTTGTGATGATACAGTAAATGGTGGTAATCTACTTGTTTGGCTTCTTTTTGCTTTTTTAATTCTTCGGAAAACTGCCCGTACATTACCCATACATTTCGTTTTACCTGCGTAAAAACCGTATCAATGTGCATTTGTTCCCGGCGTTGCGGTATTTTAACAACCGTTATTAAATCTACGGTTATGTCTGGCAAAGCAAATATTTTATGGATAAAGCCATTCACGGCACTAGCAGATGTTCTTTCGCTGCAGCCAATTACCACATGCCCGGGACTGACAACCATAATGTCTCCACCCTCTATAGAGACTTTGTTTTTACGTTGCTCCTGTTCGTCTAGCAAAAAGTAGCCGCTGTCTTCAATAATCTCAATCACCTTTTTTTGATCGTCCTTAAAGAAATCATAAAGCGCCATGTACTTTATAATGAGCGATTCGCGGTTTCTGGCTTTTTTGCATGCCCGGCTAAGCAGGTAATGATCTTGGATAACAACTCCAATATCCCGGGTAAATACCAGGTTCGGAATCGGGGGAAATAAAAACTTATTTAAATCTGGCGTACTTAAGTCTTTGGGTAATAAACCGGTTATTAGCGTTTTTGCTAACTGTTTCGGTTCTAGTTGGTGTAATTGTTGTTCTGTTTCAAAACTGCATTCTTCTATAGCACAGACAGCTGATATTAGTTTTATCCGGGTAGGGTTTAACTGGCCGTCTGGGAGTTTTTTTGCTAATAGAGTGCTTAAAACGTATTGTACATCTAATACTTTGTCAGAATTAAAGTAATTAGCGTCCGCCGGGTTCAGGCAATCGTTGCCGCTTAAGGTTTCCCGGCAAACTTTTTCTTGTTGTTTAACTAGTTCAATTTTTTCCGGGTCAAGAAAGTAAAGCAGAATTTTTATGTACTCATCAAACTCTTTTTTCATGGAGTCTAGATGCACAATATCGTCGTACATCCAATCCTGAAATTTGGTAGGAATAATTTTCCCAATTCCTATATCTGGCCGATGGATCATAATTCGTTTTAGCTGACCAATTTCGGAGTCAACAAAAATGGCTGATTTTTCGGATGGGTCTTCCATAAATTCCAATTTACATAATTTTAAACTTGTTGGTTTTAAGAAATACTAAGGCAGGCAATAAATGTTACTGTTTTAATTTTACGAAGAAAGAAATTTAATTTGAGAGGAATTATGGCCTATTTAGGTAAAAATAATATCTCACGTTAATCTTTCTTAGAAATGTAGCCGTAATAGGAGTATTCTTTTTTAATTAAACAGGAGGATATATCATGAGTAGCAATAAAAGAGGTGTAGAAGATCATTTTATTCCGTCTTCGGGAAATAAGGTTGTAGAAAAGGACGAGAAGGGTAATATAAAAATTCATACCGAAGGACCTACCGTACAGGCAGATGACACCAAGGTACAAGACGTTAACCGGGCCTTACCACAAGGAGGTAATCCGGTGGGGCGTGGTCAATCGCAGCATAATTCTGTATCAGGAGGTAAATCCTTAAAAGGGAATAATGCCCGAAGCAATCCACCAAGTGATAAAAATCATAACTAAACAAAAAAGCCGGATCTATGACAGATCCGGCTTTTTTGTTTAAAAATCCTGTTTGAGCCAAAGCTTAAAATTCTCTTTTTGCTCAGAGGTAGCTAGAGGCATTTTTTGTATTTTGTACTTTGGGTAATATGTTTTGCTGTCAGCTTGCAACTTAACTTTACGTAATATTTTATTACGGAAAACTGTTAGCTCTACCTCTTCCAGGTTTGTAAGTAAATCTTCCAGATTGCCTTCTACCTTTCTGTTATGGATAGCTATTAGTTCATCATCTAAAGCTAAAGCTTGGGCTGCCGGTGAAGCCGGAGCAATAGCAGTTACCTGTACTACATTTTCTTTTAAAAATGTTTTAAAACCAAATACAGCTTCAGAAGAAAAAGCACTTTTCTCTGTGGCCAAATAACAGCCCACATAATGAAGAGCATTATTTAGTGGCTCCTGCATAGGGGCTGTGCCCTGTATAAAGTCAGTAAAATATTGCTTGAAGGACGTTTGAGCAACCTCATTAACCAGGTTTTCATAATCTGCTTCTGTATAGCCAATCCCAGTTTTACCAAAATTCTGCCACAAGCGCTGCATTACTGTATCTAACGTTGCTTTATTATGAGTTGCTCTCCTTATTTCCAAATCTAATAAAAGTGCTGTTAGTGCTCCTTTGTTATAAATAGAGACTTTTCGATCAGGTATGCCAGGTTTATAACCATCCAGCCACAGATCGAAAGACGACTCTGCTACTGAATAATGTTGATGACCATAGTCATTAAAATGCCTGCTTAGTACGCCATTTAGTTCATCAAAATATTCTTCTGTAGAGATAACCCTAGCCCGGGCCAGTATATAATCGCCGTAATAAGTGGTAATGCCTTCTGCTATATAGCCTGTTCGGAAGTAATTCTCTTTAGTAAAATCGTATGGCATCATTTCTTTGGGCCGAATTTTTTTAATATTCCAGGTATGAAATAATTCGTGGGAGCTAATGCCAAGTAGTTCTTTATACATGGCGGGGTTCATGAGTTGCTCACCGGGGCCCAGTGTAATAACGGTAGAGTTGCTATGTTCAACGCCATGGTAGTGGGAGTAAGGTAAAATCTGGTTCAGGAAATGGTATTCAGTAACTGGGAAGTCACCGAACAGGCTAATTTGCTCTTGTGTGAATGCTTTAAAATCTGTAGTTATTTGTTCCCAGTTTGGTTTGCAATCTCCTTGTATCCAGATATGAAATATTATATTATTTACGTTATAGTCTTTATGCTCTAAATCAGAACTGGCAATAAACGGACTATCAACTAACTGGTCATAATTTTCTGCACGTAAAGTGTTTTTGGCAACAGCTGGTAGTCCGCTGGCTATTTGATAGTTTTCAGGAATAACTAATAATAGTTCCGTTTCTTGGTGCCCTTTACCAACAACCTCTAATAGGCAGTTAATTGGGTTTACATATAGTTGGGTTTCATCTACCCAAGAGCCGCCGGCGTCCATTTGCCGGGCGTAAAAGTTATAAAAAATAATAATTTCAGTTGTTTCGCCTGCGGCAACTTCCCAGCAATCTTTGGTGATTTTTTTAAAGGGCACTGGCTTATTTGCCTGGTCAAGAACTGAAAAGTCCTGAATTTTTTGAGCAAAGTTTTGCAGCTCATACCGCCCGGGCCGCCAAGCCGGCAATTGTAAAAGCAGGGGAGCTGATCCTGTGGTAGAAATATATGTTTTTACCTGAATAAAAGAACTTAGTGGGTTATTATATGATATTTCGTAGCGAACCATTTGTTAGTTTTTTATTAACTTTGCAATATTATCAGAATAAACGTTAAGCCTGATTAGAAGTAAATATTCCAAATAATTATTAGGAATGGTTTTGTATTTTACGAAAATAACACTAATTTTGCAGGCCATAATAAAAACATAGGTGTAGTAACGATGAAAAGAACATTCCAACCATCTCAGAGAAAAAGAAGAAATAAGCACGGATTCCGCTCAAGAATGGAAACAGCTAATGGCAGACGCGTAATCGCAAGCAGAAGAGCCAAAGGTCGTAAGAAATTAACTGTTTCTGACGAGAAAAGACATAAGGCTTAATCTTTAAAGGTGCTTTTGCTAGCAGCAGAGCATACTATGGAATGAGCGCTGCACCTGGCCATCCTGAAAGAGACAATATTTCCTATAGTTTCCCGAAAGAAGAACGCTTACACAGTAAGAAGCTAATAACTGAGCTTTTTAGTAAGGGTTCTTCTTTTAATTTATATCCCCTCCGGTTTGTGTACCTAACTAATCCGGAACCTGTAAGTACGCCGCCGCAGATCCTGGTTTCAGTTTCTAAAAAATATTTTAAAAAGGCCGTAGATCGCAACCGGATTAAACGGCAAATGCGGGAAGCTTACCGCCTCCAAAAACCCTTCTTTTTCCTTAATAACAGCTTTAAAATATACACTTTAGCTATCATATATATAGGTAAAGAAAAAAATCCTTTCAATATTATCAGAAAAAAACTAAATTCAGGTTTAGAACGTTTGCAAGGTAATTAGCTGTAGTACCTTTCTCCTTAACTCTAAACATTATGCTCAAGAAAACTTTGGCCGGCCTGGTAGCTTCTGCCTCCGTTGGATTTCTGTTTGCCTTTACCCCTGATGATGGCCGTTTTTTTGATATTGCCAAAAACCTAGACATTTTCGCTACTGTTTTTAAGGAAGTTAATACCTATTATGTAGATGAAGTTACCCCTTCTAAGTTGATGAAATCAGGTATTGATGCAATGCTTAAATCTTTAGATCCTTATACTAATTATATTCCGGAAGATGATATCGAAGATTTTCGAACCATGACTACCGGTCAGTATGGCGGAATAGGGGCAAGTATTGGCAAGCGTAATGGTAAAACTATTGTACAATTGCCTTATGAAGGATATCCTGCCCAAAAGGCTGGTTTATTAGCAGGCGACGAGATTACTAAAATAAACGGTGTAAATATTGAGAAAAAAAGCGCGAGTGAAGTAAATAAATTACTGAAAGGACAGGCTAATACCATTGTAAAGCTGGAAGTGAAACGGTTTGGCCTTGATAAACCGCTAGCGCTCGAAATTACCCGGGATAAAATTCAGATTGATAATGTCCCTTATTATGGAATGGTTACCAATGATATTGGCTATTTTCAATTATCGGGTTTTACCATGGATGCAAGCCGGGAAGTAAAAAATGCCATCCAGAAATTAAAAGAACAGGGAGCTAAGAAGATAATTTTTGATTTACGGGATAATCCTGGCGGGTTATTGAATGAGGCAGTAAATATATCTAATTTATTTATTCCCAAAGGCCGGGATATTGTAAGTACCAAAGGTAAATTAGCAGAACGCAATCGGGTTTATAAAGCTATTGATGATCCTATTGATACTGATATACCCATTGTAGTTTTAACCAGCAGTACCAGTGCCTCTGCTTCAGAAATTGTTTCGGGAGTAATGCAGGATTATGACCGGGCTGTATTAGTGGGTGAACGCACTTATGGTAAAGGATTAGTGCAGGAAACCCGACCGCTTTCTTACAATTCGCAGTTAAAAGTTACTACTGCCAAGTATTATATACCAAGCGGCCGTTGTATACAGGCAATTGATTATTCGCACCGGAACGATGATGGATCACTTGGTAAAATTCCGGATTCGCTTCGCGTTGCATTCAAAACGGCAAATGGCCGGGTGGTTTTTGATGGCGGAGGAGTTAGTCCGGATGTAGAGGTTAAAGAGCGGGAATATTCCCAGATCGCTAAAACTTTATTAAATAAAGGATACTTTTTTGACTATGCTACCAAGTTCAGATCAGAAAATACTAGTATAGCCAAACCTAAAGAATTTCATTTATCTGATGCCGAGTACCAGAAATTCGTAAGTTTCTTAGCCAATAAAGATATAACATATTCCACGGGGGTAGAACAGGCAGTAGCTGACTTAGTAAAGAAATCAAAAGAGGATAAGCATTTTGATGACCTTAAGAATGATATCGAGGTAATTAAGAAGAAAATATCTACTAATAAAGCAAATGACTTAATCCGGTTTAAAGATGAAATCCGGGAATTATTGGAACAGGAAATAGTATCACGTTACTATTTTCAAAAAGGTTTAATTGAGGCAACTTTTGATGATGATCAAAATATTTTAACAGCTATAAATGTTCTTAATAACCAGGATAAGTTTTACACTTACCTAAAAGCGGATGCCTCTAAAAAGAAATAAAAATGTAAAGGTTTATATAATGAAAAGGCTGGAATCAAACCAGCCTTTTTGTTTTTAGTGAATAAAACTTTTACTGCGTACCTTTGTGGCTTATTAAGCTTCTTTTATATAATATGGCTTTCCTTTTAGCCCTTGAAACGTCTTCTACCATTTGCTCGGTAGCCCTTTTCAAAAATGAGCAACTATTAGGTTTGTCAGAACTGCAAATAGAAAAGTCTCATTCTTCCTATATAACTAAACTAATAGAACAACTTCTGCAGAATTGCCAGGTAGAAATTAAAGATTTATCCGCTATTGCTATTTCTGGTGGACCGGGCTCTTATACAGGTTTAAGAATAGGAAGTTCTACGGCTAAAGGTTTGTGTTTTTCTTTAGATATTCCATTAATTCAAGTGTCTACGCTGCAAGCAATGGCTACTGAGGCAATAGCCTTTACGCCTAAGGCTGAAGAATATTATTTTTGCCCCATGATTGATGCCCGCCGCTTGGAAGTATATACTTGTTTAGTAAATGCTGCACTGGAGGAAAAGGTGGCCGTAGCCCCAGTAATTTTGGAGGAAGGGTTGTTTCAGGATTATTCGCAGGAAAAGAAAATAATTTTTTTAGGTAGCGGATCAGAAAAATATAAAGATTTAGTTACCAATAAGGAGCAGATGCTGTTTTTAGACAATATAAAGCCAACAGCACAAAGTATTGGCAGATTAGGGTGGCTAAAATTTTTGCAAAAAGATTTTGAAGATGTAGCCTATTATGAACCCTTTTATTTGAAAGAGGTTTATATAACAACAAAAAAGAATTAAACCGAAAGGGCAAATAACATGTCTGAATTAATAAATAAAGTAGCACAGAGTGCGTTGGTTACAATAAACCTGGAGGATTTAATTCATCCGGGTGAGCGCGTAATTTATGATATAAAAGAAAACCTTTTTATGGGTTTAATTTTAAAGGAAAAGAATTTCCGCGATTTTATCAAGGAAAATGATTGGTCGGCTTATGCAGGTAAAAATGTAGCTATAATAAATTCAGCTGATGCCATAGTCCCGACTTGGGCTTACATGCTACTGGCTACCAAGTTGAAGCCACACGCTAACCGATTTGTGTTCGGAGATTTAGATGCATTAGAACAGGCGCTTTTCCAGGATGCTTTCGCAAAAATTAACCCGGCTAATTATCAGGATGCTAAAGTGGTAATAAAAGGTTGTGGAAACTTGCCGGTACCAACTTATGCCTATGTAGAAATAATGCACCTGTTATTACCCGTGGCCAGCAGTATCATGTATGGCGAACCATGTAGTACAGTGCCAATATATAAAAAACCGAAAGCCATATAAAATTTTGAAGAGAAAGCAGCTAGAGATAAACCTTAGCTGCTTTTTTTTATTTAGCAGGTTAAAGAGTAGGGAAGGAGTAGAGCAGGAAAAGCGTGACAACTGATCCTGTAAAAGAAAAAACAAGGTGGTTTGGTAAAAAAAGTTGAGCCGTTAACACCTTCATTAGCAGATGAAGAAGAGGCTGGAACGGCATAAGAAACAGGAAAAGCAAGCAAGGGTGCTTGTTTACCGGAGGAAACCTACTACCTTTGTGCAACCAAATCAGCAGGAGGCGGAAACAGAGCGGCTGCATAACCAGCAGGAATAAAAAAAGTTTAAATTTTTTGCTAACAATGTGAAAAAGCTTTCTTATCTTTGCAACCGTTTCCAATGAAAAAGAGGTTTAGGGTTTTTAGAGCAGGAAAAGAAGAGAAAGTCTTCTGAAAAAAATAAAAAAACTTTGCATAGAAGTTTGCGGGTAGAAAAAATATTACTA
>NZ_KI421517.1:1517605-1732644 GCF_000473365.1 Adhaeribacter aquaticus DSM 16391 | reverse complement strand
AGGTAGCCGCCAACCCCATTCTAAATCCCCTGTTTATTCGTAATCAGGGGATTTTTTTTTGCCTAACCTTAAATATTACTACCCCTAACTGCTCTCTTACCCCCTAAACCTGTATATCCCCCCTTTAACTTACTTTAATTGGTCAAACCGCAAAAGGGAATTTACATTTCTTAAACATGCGTTTGTAGTTTGTAAATTAGGAGGTATACTTACTTTACAACCACTTTCTATTATTTATTAAAATTAGCGACTCTTATGGAGGGTAAAAAGTACATTGCTTATTATCGGGTTTCTACTGCTAAGCAAGCTGCCTCCCGATTAGGTCTAGAAGCACAAAAGTATGCAGTGGATACTTTTGTAAAAGGAAGCTCTATAATAGCCGAGTACATCGAAATAGAAAGCGGTAAAAAGGATAATCGACCTCAATTACAAGCAGCAATAGTGCATGCAAGTAAAGCCAAAGCAACGCTGGTAATTGCAAAATTAGATAGGCTTAGTCGTAACGCTGCTTTTATCTTTGCTTTAAAAGATAGCGGAATAGATTTTGTATGTGCTGATATGCCAGACGCTAATACCTTAACTATTGGCATATTTGCGGTGTTAGCTCAGCACGAAAGAGAATTAATAAGCTCTCGTACTAAAGCAGCTCTACAGGTTAAAAAAGCCCAAGGCTTTAAATTAGGCAAACCAGAAAACTTAACTAGTAAAGCCAGAATAGCAGCGGTACAGGTACTGAAAGAGAAGGCCTTTACTAACGAAAATAATATACGGGCAGCGGCTCTTATTCAGGCATATAAGTTTCAAGGATTAACTTGGTCAACTATAGCTGATAAATTAAATGCTGCTGGCTTTAAAGCGTCGCGTGGAGGCAAGTTTCAGGCTGTACAAGTACAACGGATACACGAACGGCTACTCAATCTAACATAAAGCTATTATAAAGCCTTTTAACGGATGATAATAGACAACTAAGGTGTTTCCCTGAATTAAGATAAATTATTTAACCTTGGGCATATTAAAGGCTAATAACAGTTGCTTTATAAGTTATATTGATGCTGTATATTTCTGCTCGACAAAAAAACTGATAATTTCTATTTAAGATTTACTGGAATTGGGATGCGGGTATAAGTTTTGAGTTTAGTTACGAAAGCCAAAAATATTATAAGCTTAAATTCCCAGAGTAGTTCGAAAATAACCAGCTGGGTTGCTTATGTCTTTTCTCCGAATAGCAATATCATATAAACATTTATTTGCTTTTTTCCTTAAATCCGTGCTATTGAGCACCAGGTTAATCAAAGTTTTATCTAGTATGCCAATATCATTTAGCCTACGCTTTAACTGAATTGCTTCCTGATCTGTATCGGAAGTTTCGAAGGGAATAACAGTTTGATATTGGTCTACCGTTCTTATAGTAAAATTAAGCTTGTGGATGGCCCTTCCTTTCTTCTCAATGGTATATTCTACCCGGATATCAGATAGTTCATTTATTTGCTTAATGGATGGCTCAATTACATTGTCTTTAAACTGTCCCCATTGTTTGTACTGTTCGGTATTCTTGCCGTTAGGATCTTTCAGGTTGAGCCTATACCGTAGTTGCTCCACTTCAAAAGATAAGTAACCTATATCCTTCCAGCGAGAGAACTGTACATACAGCCACTTGGCGTATTTACTGCTCATGGATAGCACACAAAAGAGCTGGAAAGAAGTAAAATTATTTTTCAGATCTACTAGATACGGTTTAAGCTCATCGGCAATGGTTAACTGAATCCGCCCCTGCCCTTTCAAATATTTGGCACTGCTCATCATGGCTACCTGCAAAAGCCCATCTTCCTCTTCTATTTCAAAAACTTTTCCAATTAATCCGGCAGTAGCTTCCCGTAACTGCTGGTAGTTCCAACCCCGGCCCGTAAGTTCTTCTATCTCCTTAACACTTATTTGATATTTGGTAGATGCAGTATCCCCTGGCTTTAACCGGGAAAGCAACATAAAGTAAATATCTAATTGTACAGCAGTTAAATCATGTCGGGCATTAGTAATTGCATTGTGGTGTCTTACCTGCAGGTGCGTTTCTTTAGTCTCCAGAGCTTCCATCATGCAGGCAAATTAGCAAAAAACTAGCACAAAAAACAGGTCAATGCGTACTTGCTGTTTTTTAACTTATAAAACCTGTTTGATAAACTTATAAAACCTGTTTTTTACGCTTATAAAACCTGTTTTTTAACTTATAAAACCTGTTTTTTAACTTATAAAACCTGTTTTTTAATCGCTGTAAATAATTGAATGTCAGTAGCTTGCAAACCTTACAAATATATCAAATAATTCAAATAATTCACAAATTTGTGATGTAAAGGCTTTTAGGAGGGTTTAAAGAAGTAAATTCAAAAAAAATCAAATCAAAAAAATCGGGAATGCGTAGAGGGGCGGCGGGCGGCGCAAAAAACAGGTTTCATAAGTTAATTAAATGCTAAAACGCTTAGTATTTACTAAGTTTTATAACTATTGCAATCTCATACTAGTTTTGAATTTAAAAGTTGAATAGATCATCTTCTAGGAATAAAGGTTTCTGATTAGCGCTTACTAATTTTAGGACCCACTAAGCGCATTACTTGCCTACGCTTATCAAATAACCTATTAAAGTAAGATAATAATGGTAATTTTAAGGCCAATTGGTTATTTTACTACTAACCTAGGATGATATTTTATTATTTTAATTTATAATTATTATCCTAGTATAAATGTTTTCTTAGATTTTTATGCCTAAAATTATAACTGTAGCACATCAGAAAGGAGGAGTAGGGAAAAGTACTTTAGCTTTGAATCTTGCTGCTTGCTTTATAGGTCAACTAAATATTGCTTTGGTAGATATTGATCCACAAGGCAGTATTAGTGGATTAAAAGAACTATTTCCAGATATTACAATTATTACAGAAGATCAATTTAGTCAAATTCAGGCCTTAGATTATGATGTAGTAATAGTCGATACGCCGCCTTATTTGTCGGCCCGCTTACCTGAGCTGTTTCAAATATCTGATTATGTGCTTGTACCTACAAAAGCCGGATTTTTTGATGTGATGGCCATAAAGGGAACCTTGGAATTAATTAATCAAGCACAGCAGCTACAACCTGGTTTAAAAGCCGGGATAGTATTAAATATGGTTAAGCATCGGTCCGGTATCAATTCAGAAGTAACAGAGCTTTTAAAAAGTATGGAAGCTCCTACACTTAAAACTGTTATTCATGATCGGGTGAGTTTTGCCCGATCGCCAATTAATGGTGGTGTATTAACTAGTGAGGATAAAAAAGCAAAAGAAGAAATAACCAGTTTAGCCGGTGAAATTGTAGAAGCAATCAAATAAATACTTTAATAGGTTTATATTTTAATATTATTGTAGGGTATTAGGTTAGTATAAGTACAAACAATAATGATATATGGCTAAAAAAGATATTCAGTCAGAAAAGTTAAAAGGATTTGCAGACATGCTAAAATCAAGTCCGGCTAAGGCTCCTATTCAGGAAATACGGCCCATTGAGCAACAATCCGAACACGAGGACCCCAAGGAAATTATGAAACAGTTAAATGTTTTAATTCGGGGAAGCATATTAAAGGCTGCTAAAAAGCATAGCGTTATTAATGATATACCATTAAAAGATATGGTAGACCAAGCTTTAGAAGCTTATCTGAAAAGCTTAGGGGCAATAGAATAAGTGTAGGTAGTCATTTGTAAACAGACAGTTATCTATACCTATTTACCTAATTGCTATCAGATGCTTTATAAGGCGCAATAAAATATAAGGCATATAATGTAATAAGGAGCGGGAAAGATTTTACTTAATAGTAAGTATCTTATTGACGGATACATAAAGTTCTTTAGAAGCTTAGAAGCAAAAATTAAAAAAAACTTTACGCAGAAGTTTGCAAGTAGAAAAAAGTTTTCTACTTTTGCACTCCCAAATCGAAAGAAACAGTCTTTCGGGGTTTAGTGAGACAGATAATAAAACATACCACAATATTGCCTTGTGACGATTGTCTAAATAGTTAATGTATCTCGAGTAGATACGCTCTTCAATAGAAGCTTGAAACTGATAAGCTTCATCAAAAAAAAACTTCATATAAAAGTTTATCCCAAACAACTAAAAAGTTTAGTGTTTCGGGAACAAAACGATCAACTAGGGTTGTTTAGCTTAGGTTGGTCTCTTAAGCAAAGAAGAAGATAACAGCAGGTTTTAGGAATGATCAAGTGGAATAATAATCCAGATGATTCTTCTGAAAAAAATAAAAAAACTTTGCATAGAAGTTTGCGGGTAGAAAAAATATTACTACCTTTGCACTCCCAAAACGAAAGAGGATGTCTTTCGGAGCTTGTTTGAAGCAAGTATATAAAAAATAAGTAATATATCACAACAACAGGTTGTGACAATTTAAACTACCAGGGGCTAAGCTTTTGGAGATGAGTTTAAAAAAGTTCTTTGAATAACTGAATAAGAATAGCAAACCGCATAAGTGCTTAATGTTAGCTTCGGCTAACAGGGTCTTATGTTAAAAAAAGAGCGTTGCGATCAGACTACACAAATTGAATCGAAAGATTCACAATCTATTTTCTACAATGGAGAGTTTGATCCTGGCTCAGGATGAACGCTAGCGGCAGGCCTAATACATGCAAGTCGAACGGGTCTAGGTAGCAATACCTAGATTAGTGGCGCACGGGTGCGTAACGCGTATGCAACCTACCTTCTATTGGGGGATAGCCTTCCGAAAGGAAGATTAATACCGCATAATATCATTTGATGGCATCTGAAGATGATTAAAGCTACGGCGATAGAAGATGGGCATGCGTGACATTAGCTAGTTGGTTGAGGTAACGGCTCACCAAGGCTACGATGTCTAGGGGTTCTGAGAGGATGATCCCCCACACTGGTACTGAGATACGGACCAGACTCCTACGGGAGGCAGCAGTAGGGAATATTGGGCAATGGACGCAAGTCTGACCCAGCCATGCCGCGTGCAGGATGAAGGCCTTCTGGGTTGTAAACTGCTTTTATCTAGGAAGAAAATACTCTTGCGAGAGGAACTGACGGTACTAGATGAATAAGCACCGGCTAACTCCGTGCCAGCAGCCGCGGTAATACGGAGGGTGCAAGCGTTGTCCGGATTTATTGGGTTTAAAGGGTGCGTAGGCGGCCTTGTAAGTCAGTGGTGAAAGCCCATCGCTCAACGATGGAACTGCCATTGATACTGCAAGGCTTGAGTACAGACGAGGTAGGCGGAATTGATAGTGTAGCGGTGAAATGCATAGATACTATCAAGAACACCGATTGCGTAGGCAGCTTACTAGGCTGTAACTGACGCTGAGGCACGAAAGCGTGGGGAGCGAACAGGATTAGATACCCTGGTAGTCCACGCTGTAAACGATGATTACTCGATGTTGGCGATAAACTGTCAGCGTCTTAGCGAAAGCGTTAAGTAATCCACCTGGGGAGTACGCCCGCAAGGGTGAAACTCAAAGGAATTGACGGGGGCCCGCACAAGCGGTGGAGCATGTGGTTTAATTCGATGATACGCGAGGAACCTTACCTAGGCTAGAATGCGCGTGACCGATCCAGAGATGGATCTTTCCTTCGGGACACAAAGCAAGGTGCTGCATGGCTGTCGTCAGCTCGTGCCGTGAGGTGTTGGGTTAAGTCCCGCAACGAGCGCAACCCCTATCTTTAGTTGCCAGCACATTATGGTGGGGACTCTAAAGAGACTGCCTGCGCAAGCAGTGAGGAAGGTGGGGATGACGTCAAGTCATCATGGCCCTTACGCCTAGGGCTACACACGTGCTACAATGGACGGTACAAAGGGTCGCTACTTGGTAACAAGATGCCAATCTCAAAAAACCGTTCTCAGTTCGGATTGAGGTCTGCAACTCGACCTCATGAAGCTGGAATCGCTAGTAATCGCGTATCAGCAATGACGCGGTGAATACGTTCCCGGGCCTTGTACACACCGCCCGTCAAGCCATGGAAGTCAGGGAGACCTGAAGATCGTAACCCACAAGGAGCGATTTAGGGTAAAACTGGTAACTGGGGCTAAGTCGTAACAAGGTAGCCGTACCGGAAGGTGCGGCTGGATCACCTCCTTTCTGGAGCTGATTGCAAACCTTATCATATTGTCTTCGGGCAATTGTTATAGACGCCTTTAAGTTAACTATTAGTAGCAATACAAAAGTTAGCAAGGTTTGCTATTCTTATCTCTTATTCAATCTTATCACGATCAGCAACAGGCTGGTTGAACAAAATAGTTTTAGTGGAATAACAGCGTGTAAGCTTGTGAGGGTAAGCAGGGAAAGACTAACAGGATTGCAAGTCACATGTTTAAATGCGGGCTTGTAGCTCAGGTGGTTAGAGCGCTACACTGATAATGTAGAGGTCCCTGGTTCGAGTCCAGGCAGGCCCACTCAAAAGTACCAGGGGGATTAGCTCAGCTGGCTAGAGCGCCTGCTTTGCACGCAGGAGGTCAACGGTTCGACTCCGTTATTCTCCACTAGATTAAAAACCAAGTAAAGACAACAGGTCTTTACTACTACATCTTGACATCATGAACAATACCAACAGCAACTACGATATGAGAAGCTGTTAGTACATGAACGATTAAGAAGAAAGTTCTTTGACATACTGAGAAGAGAGAATAATAATAAGATTCATAAAAAGAAGGTTTGTAGCAATACAAACAAAGTTTAGAGCAATCTAACTATAAGTAAAGAGTAAACTATTTTAAAGAAAGTTACTAAGAGCGTATGGGGGATGCCTAGGCTCTCAAAGGCGAAGAAGGACGTGATAAGCTGCGATAAGCTGCGGGGATTGGCACATACGAGTTGATCCGCAGATTTCCGAATGGGGCAACCCGGCTAGTTGAAGACTAGTCACACTTTAAGTGAGCAAACCCGGAGAACTGAAACATCTAAGTACCCGGAGGAAGAGAAAATAAAAATGATTCCCTAAGTAGTGGCGAGCGAACGGGGAAGAGCCCAAACCATAGTTGTTACGGCAACTACGGGGTTGTAGGACCACGATATGAGACTAAAAATTGAAGCTAAACTACCTGGGAAGGTAGGCCATAGAGGGTGATAGCCCCGTCAGCGTAAGCTTTTTAGCTCTAGTGGTATCCTGAGTAGGGCGGAACCAGAGAAATTCCGTCTGAATCTGCCGGTACCATCCGGTAAGGCTAAATACTTTTGAGAGACCGATAGTGAACCAGTACCGTGAGGGAAAGGTGAAAAGAACCTTGAATAAAGGAGTGAAATAGAACCTGAAACCATACGCTTACAAGCGGTCGGAGCCCTTTTGTGGGGTGACGGCGTGCCTTTTGCATAATGAGCCTACGAGTTACTCCTCTCTGGCAAGGTTAAGAGTCTAAAGGCTCGGAGCCGCAGCGAAAGCGAGTCTGAATAGGGCGCACAGTCAGAGGGGGTAGACGCGAAACTTTGTGATCTACCCTTGACCAGGTTGAAGTGTGGGTAACACCACATGGAGGACCGAACCAGTTTCCGTTGAAAAGGATTTGGATGAGTTGAGGGTAGGGGTGAAAGGCCAATCAAACTGAGAAATAGCTCGTACTCCCCGAAATGTTTTTAGGAACAGCGTCGTGGTTGAGTTTTATAGAGGTAGAGCTACCGATAGGACTAGGGGGAGTCAAATCCTACCGAATCCTGACGAACTCCGAATGCTATAAAATATACACGGCAGTGAGGCTTTGGGTGCTAAGGTCCAAGGCCGAGAGGGAAAGAACCCAGACCATCAGCTAAGGTCCCTAAATTTATGCTAAGTTGAACAAAGGAGGTCCAGTTGCTTTGACAGCCAGGATGTTGGCTTGGAAGCAGCCATTCATTTAAAGAGTGCGTAACAGCTCACTGGTCGAGCGACAGGGCATCGATAATAATCGGGCATCAAGCATAATACCGAAGCTATGGATATATTTATATATGGTAGGGGAGCATTCTTAACCGCGATGAAGGTACCTGGTAATGGGTGCTGGAGCGTTGAGAAAAGCAAATGTAGGCATAAGTAACGATAATGCAGGTGAGAAACCTGCACGCCGTAAGACTAAGGTTTCCTGAACAACGCTAATCGGTTCAGGGTTAGTCGGGTCCTAAGGCCGCAAGCGAAAGCAATGGTCGATGGACAACTGGTTAATATTCCAGTACTTGTTTTATTGAGTGATGTGGTGACGGAGTAGTGAAAGGTCTGCGCACTGACGGAATAGTGCGTTAAAGTCCGTAGGTATTGGTTTGGTAGGCAAATCCGCCAGACTAGCTGAAAGATGATAGTACTCCAAGCCTTCGGGCAAGGAGATAATGACCCTAATCAGACTTCCAAGAAAACCCGCTAAGCGTTTACAATAAAACAACCCGTACCGTAAACCGACACAGGTAGTCGAGGAGAGCATCCTAAGGCGCTCGAGTGAATCACGGCCAAGGAACTCGGCAAAATGGCCCTGTAACTTCGGGAGAAGGGGCGCTTCCTTGCAGCAATGCAAGAAGCCGCAGTGAAAAGGCCCAGGCGACTGTTTAACAAAAACACATGGCTTTGCGAAATCGAAAGATGAAGTATAAGGCCTGACACCTGCCCGGTGCTGGAAGGTTAAGAGGGGGGGTTAGCCGCAAGGCGAAGCTCTGAATCGAAGCCCCAGTAAACGGCGGCCGTAACTATAACGGTCCTAAGGTAGCGAAATTCCTTGTCGGGTAAGTTCCGACCTGCACGAATGGTGTAACGATCTGGGCGCTGTCTCAGCCGTGAGCTCGGTGAAATTGTAGTCTCGGTGAAGATGCCGAGTACCCGCAACGGGACGGAAAGACCCCGTGCACCTTTACTATAGCTTAACATTGACTCTGGATAACTCATGTGTAGGATAGGTGGGAGACTATGAAGCGGCGTCGCCAGGCGTCGTGGAGTCAACGTTGAAATACCACCCTTGGGTTATTTGGAGCCTAATCTGGAAACGGAGACAGTGTTTGGTGGGTAGTTTGACTGGGGTGGTCGCCTCCAAAAGAGTAACGGAGGCTTTCAAAGGTACCCTCAGCACGCTTGGTAACCGTGCGTAGAGTGCAATAGCAGAAGGGTGCTTGACTGTGAGGCCGACAAGCCGAGCAGGGTCGAAAGACGGATATAGTGATCCGGTGGTCCCGTATGGAAGGGCCATCGCTCAAAGGATAAAAGGTACGCCGGGGATAACAGGCTGATCTCCCCCAAGAGCTCATATCGACGGGGAGGTTTGGCACCTCGATGTCGGCTCGTCACGTCCTGGGGCTGGAGAAGGTCCCAAGGGTTCGGCTGTTCGCCGATTAAAGTGGCACGCGAGCTGGGTTCAGAACGTCGTGAGACAGTTCGGTCCCTATCTGTTGTGGGCGCAAGAAATTTGAGAGGACCTGACCTTAGTACGAGAGGACCGGGTTGGACAAGCCTCTAGTGCACCTGTTGTGGCGCCAGCTGCAGCGCAGGGTAGCTACGCTTGGACGAGATAAGCGCTGAAAGCATCTAAGTGCGAAACTCACCTCAAGATGAGATTTCTTTTAAGGGTCGTTATAGATGATGACGTTGATAGGCTGCAGGTGTAAAGGTAGAAATATCACAGCTGAGCAGTACTAATTACCCGTATGCTTTCTTTAAAGCAAGTAGTTTACTTTTTACTTCTACTTCTTTTCTTTTTAATTATTCTCTCTCTCTTTAAGTCAAAATACTTTAAAAACATTAATGCTGAATCGTCAGCATCACGATCGAAAGATCAAGAAAAATAATGGTGGTTATTGCGCGGGTGTTCACCTCTTCCCATTCCGAACAGAGAAGTTAAGCCCCGTTGCGCCAATGGTACTGCTGTCACAAGCGGGAGAGTAGGTAGCCGCCAACCCCATTCTAAATCCCCTGTTTATTCGTAATCAGGGGATTTTTTTTTGCCTAACCTTAAATATTACTACCCCTAACTGCTCTCTTACCCCCTAAACCTGTATATCCCCCCTTTAACTTACTTTAATTGGTCAAACCGCAAAAGGGAAATTTTGTTAATCACCCTTTTTTTCTTACTTCCGTTTAACAGAATATTTAAAATAATATTTTACCTTTCCTGTTTTAGTAGTATCTTTTTATTATAGCTTCGGGTTTACCAACAAATAAGATATGAATTTTCTAGCTCCTACTTTTTTATTTGGATTACTTGCTATATCTATTCCAGTCGTTATTCATCTTATAGAGTTAAGGAGGGCTAAAAGAGTTGCTTTTACTAATGTTGCTTTTATTAAAGAGGTTAAAAATATTACTTCAAGTCATAGAAGGTTAAAGCATATCCTTGTTCTGCTTTCTCGGGTTTTTTTTATTGTATTTTTTGTTCTAATGTTTGCGCAACCTTTTATCCCAGAGAACATCGTTGATCAAAGAACTTCGAATCACCTGAAAATTTTTGTGGATAATTCTTTCAGTTTAGAAAATGAAGCTGAAACGGAAGGAAATAATTTATTAGATATTGCTAACAAACATTTGAGAAGTTTAATTGAATTTTCTGGAAATAACAGCAGGTTCTTTTATGTAGATCAAACTAACAGGTCTAATATATATAATGCCTTTACTAAAGAAAAAGTATTAAATCATTTAGATGATGTTACTTTCTCAGCTAATAATAAATCTCCTAAATCTGTTTTTTCTAGCATTGCCATTTCAAGTAAAGAACCCGCGGAAATTGTTTTTTACTCCGATTTTCAAAGGAACTACTTCAATCCTAATTTACTTAAAGAGCTTACTCCTGATAATAATTACTATTTTATTCATTTAAAAGGGACAGCGGAACATAATGCTTTTGTTGATAGTGTTTTTCTGGAAGATGAGTTTGTCCGGCTGAATGATCTTAATAAGATTACAGTTAAATTAAGGAATTCTGGTTTGAAGGAAATAAAAAGCTGCCAGGTTAAATTTTTTATTGGATCTCAACAGGTTTCTGCTTTGGCTGTAAATATACCTGGTAAAGGAATTTCTAATGTTACCTTCCAATTTAAATTAAGTGATCCTAATTTAAAACAATGCAAAATTGTTTTACAGGATTTTCCGGTTGAATTTGATAATACTTATTACTTTACTTTACAAGCTTCCAGTAAATTAAACATTTTAGATTTATCAGAACAAGGTGGTGTACCTACTCAGCATTTGTATGCTAATGAACCTGTATTTAATTATTCCCATTTAACTGCTGCTCAATTTAATTTTGCAAAACTTCAAAAAGCTGATTTAATTATTGTTAATGGTCTTAATACCGTTTCTATGGCCTTAGTTGGTAATTTGGAGGATTTTGTCGCTAAAGGAGGAAATCTTATTATAGTACCACCTAAAGAAATTAATGGTAACTTTTTACAATTTATAAATAAGTTGAAAATTAGCTCTTCGGCAGCAGACAAAAGTCCTTCCAACACTGCTCAAACCGAACTTGCCTCTCCTGATAAAAGTAATCCTTTTTTTGAACGTATTTTTGAAATGAACCATTCTCGCATAGATATGCCTAAAGGATTTAATATTCTTAGGTGGACCAAAGCAACCGGTGATATTTTAAAATTTAAAAATGGAGATAAATTCCTTTCCTTTTTTAAAAGAGGGTCTGGACAAGTGTTTTTGTTTAGTACTCCCTTACTAGAGGAATATACCAACTTTGCTAACCATTCCTTATTCGTTCCTGTGATGTATAAAATTGCTATGGAAAGTTTTAAACTTAAGCAGTATTCGGCTTACGATTTAGGATCTCCCGCTATCAACTTTTCATTAATGGATCAAAAATATTCTGAAAAAGATGTTTTTAAATTGGTAAAAGATAGCGTAGTATATATACCGGAACAACAAGTTAGGGAAGGAAAATTAGTTTTTAGTATACCTAATGAATTAAATAAATCAGGGTTTTATCAATTAACCAGTAACCAGAAAGTGCTAACAGATTTTGCATTTAATTTCCCTAAACAAGAATCTGAATTAGATAGTTATTCTGTAACAGAGCTCAAAAATTTTGCTGAAAACGCTAAAAATATTAAAATACTAGATGCTTCTGATGAAATTGCTATTAAAAAAATCTTCTCTCAGGAAAACTTTGGTACGCAACTTTGGAAATATTGCCTAATATTGTGCTTGATTTTCGCATTTTTTGAAATTTTACTAGTCAGGTTTTTATAATATGAAGCGTACGCTCCTTAAAAACATTAAAATATTTGATCAGTCCTCCTCCTTTCATCTTGCAAATTCCAATATTCTAATTGCTGAAGGTAAAGTTGTTTATTTAGGGCCCGATGAAAAAGAAGCTGATGATATAATTGAAGAGGAAGGTTTGTGTTTATCCGCTGGTTGGGTTGATATGAATTGCTGGTTTGGTGATCCTGGATTTGAGCATAAAGAAGATTTATTTTCAGTGGCAAATGCAGCCGCTAAAGGTGGATTTACAGAAATAGTAAGTTTGCCTACTGTTCAACCTGTTGTTCAGACTAAAAATGCTATTGCCTACATACAGAGCCGTACTGCTCATTTACCTATTACCTTTTTACCGGCAGGAGCTGTTTCAGTAGATACGTTGGGTAAAGATTTAACTGAAATGATAGATCTGCATCAGGCAGGTGCAGTTGCCTTTACTGATGGGGAAGAAGGAATTCAAGGAGCCGATCTACTTCTAAAAGCTTTACATTATGTACAGTTTTTCGATGGTCTTGTTATACAAAGGCCTCAACATGCAGGTTTAAGCCAGCATGGTCAGATGCATGAGGGAATAGCCAGTACTAGGCTAGGTTTGAAAGGTATTCCGGCATTAGCTGAAGAGGTGGTTGTATCCCGTGATTTACAATTGCTGGAATATAGTGGGGGTAAACTTCATCTTTCTTTGCTTTCTACTGCCGGGGCAATTAATATGGTCCGGGAAGCCAAAGTCCGAGGCTTGGCGGTAACTTGCGATGTGGCCAGCTACCAGGTTGCCTTTACGGATGAAGATATATTGGATTTTGATACCAATTATAAAGTTAACCCTCCTTTTCGGTCTCAAGCGGATAAAGAGGGTATTATTCAGGGATTAAAAGATGGCACTATTGATGCCTTGGTTTCGGCGCATAAGCCACAGGATACTGAATCTAAGAAACTAGAATTTGATTTAGCAGAGTTTGGTATAATTAATCTTGAAACAGCTTTTTCAGTGGCCATTACTTATTCTTCCTTAGAGGTCGAGGATTTAATTACTAAGTTTACCGTAAACCCCAGAAAAATTTTAGGATTACCTGTTCCAGTATTAAAAGAAGGAGAGTTAGCTAATTTTACTTTATTTAATCCTTTAAAAAAATGGGTGCCCCTAGTTCAAAATTCGGCTTCTAAAGCCGATAACAGCCCATTCTTTGGTCTGGAACTAACCGGGCAGGTATACGGCATCATTAATAAGGGACAAGTGGTAATCAATCCGGAATATAATTTATAGTTACCTTTGTCCTCAAATTTAAAAATTTATGTTTGATCAGGCTGTTGTGCGGACTGGAATCCGGTATGGTGTAATTTGTGCCGTATTTGGGTTTACAGTAATTCTTATTTTATATTTTACTGGCTTAAACCCATACGGGCAAAGTAGCTTATTTTCCCTGGTGTTTTTGCCCGTTTTTATTATTGCAGGATCCTCCTCTTATAAAAAATATAATGACCAGAATCTTGGGTTTCTAAAGGCATTTCGGGTTGCCCTTACTATAACCTTTTTTGCTGCTTTGGCATCGGCTATGCTTACCTATATATTTTCAGTATTTGCCGGAATTGAAGTTATTCAGCGGCATATAACTGAAATGAGAATGGCTATGGAAGCAGTTAGAGCTCAAACTATTGAAATGATTGGGGAGGCCAATTATAAACAAACCTTAGCTCAATTAGAAAAAACAACTCCTTTTAACCTGGCCATGGATGACTTCATGAAGAAAATGCTGACCGGGTTTATTATTTCTATAGTTGCAGCTACATTTTTTAGAAAATAAAATATCAACGCCATGAACGAAAATCTTCCCTTGGATCAGCCTGCTGGTAATAGCCCTACTGGGGTAGCTATACGATATGGCTTTTTTACCAGCTTCCTAAGCGTTGTTTATAGTTTATTATTATTTGTAACGGGGTGGAATGTAACGAACCAAGCCTTAACCTGGATTTCCTTTTTAATTTTAGGAGCAGGTATTTTTTTAGCTCATAATTATTTTAAAAGTTCAGGTAATGGCTATATGCGATATGGTCAGGGGATTGGAATTGGGTCGTTGCTGGCTCTAGTGGTGGGATTGATCTCAGGAATATTTACCTATGTTTATGTAAAGTTTGTGGATAGCGGTTTTATGGATCGGGTAAAAGATATGCAGGTGGCTCAATTAGAAGAAAGGGGAATGAGCGATGAGCAAATTGAACAAGCCATGCAAATGAGTGAAAAGTTTATGGGGCCGGAGATGATGGTTGTCTGGTCTGTTTTAGGTACTTTATTTTTTGGTTTTTTAGTATCTTTAGTAATTGCCGCCATTACTAAAAATACAAAACCAGAATACGAATAAAAGCATTCATGTTGGAAGCAATTTTAAATATTTCGGTTGTGGTTCCGTTGCTTAACGAAGCCGAATCGCTACCGGAATTAACCCAGTGGATTAGCCGGGTAATGCAGGAAAATCAGTTTTCCTACGAGGTTTTGTTAATAGATGATGGCAGCACGGATGATTCCTGGCGAATTATTCAATCTTTAGCAGCGGGTAATTCCCATATTAAAGGTATCCGGTTTAACCGGAACTATGGTAAGTCAGCTGCGTTGAACGTAGGTTTTCGTCAGTGCCGGGGTGAGGTGGTCATCACCATGGATGCTGATTTACAGGATTCGCCGGATGAGATTCCAGAATTGTACAATATGATTAAAAATCAGGGGTATGATTTAGTTTCAGGTTGGAAAAAGAAACGTTACGATCCCCTTACTAAAACCATTCCTACTAAATTATTCAATGGGGTAACCCGTAAGATTTCTAAAATTAACCTGCACGATTTTAATTGTGGTCTGAAAGCTTATGACCAGCGAGTAGTTAAAAGCATTGAGGTTTATGGGGAAATGCATCGGTATATACCCGTTATTGCCAAATGGAATGGTTTTTATAAAATTGGAGAAAAGGTAGTACAGCACCGGGAGCGAAAGTATGGCATTACCAAGTTTGGCTTAGAACGTTTTGTTTATGGATTTCTGGATCTCCTGTCAATTACATTTGTATCTAAGTTTAAAAAGCGCCCAATGCACTTTTTCGGAACGATGGGCACGCTTTCTTTTTTCTTAGGACTTCTCATAACTATCTGGCTTATTTTAGAAAAAGTATTTCATTTATATACCGGACGGCCGCGGGATATTGTAGATAAACCTTTATTTTACCTGGCTTTAGTAGCCTTAATTGTTGGAGTACAATTGTTCCTGGCGGGGTTTTTGGCCGAAATGGTGTCTTTATCTGGGAGCCGAAAAAATGAGTATTTAATCCGGGACCGGGTGGGCTTAGAGTTTTATGGCTAATGTTATAATTATTGGGCCGGCCTATCCCTTACGGGGAGGCTTAGCTACTTATAACGAGCGGCTAGCTAAAGCTTTCCAGGACCAGGGCGACAGCGTAGAGATTGTTACTTTTAGTTTACAGTATCCTGATTTTTTGTTTCCGGGCCAAACACAATATTCTTCGGAGCCTGCTCCCCAAAACCTAACTATTAAACCGCTTATAAATTCTGTAAACCCTATTTCATGGGTTAAAGCTGGAAATTATTTAAAACATAAAAAGCCAGCTATCATAATTTTTCGGTTTTGGCTGCCCTTTATGGGACCGGCCTTAGGTACAATTGCCCGTATAGTAGCACTCAATAAATTTACTAAAATTTTAGCTATAACGGACAATGTAATTCCGCACGAAAAGCGCATAGGAGATGTCCCTTTTACTAAATATTTCCTTTCGCCTATTCAGGGTTTTATTACCATGTCACGGGCTGTTTTGCAAGATCTGGAAGTATTGCAGGCTAAGAAACCTAAGGTATACCATGCTCATCCGTTATACGATAATTTTGGGGAACTGGAATCCAAGGCTAAGGCTTTGCAATATCTAAAATTAGATCCCCATTATAAGTACATCCTGTTTTTTGGTTTTATCAGGGCTTATAAAGGATTAGATTTATTGTTACATGCTTTTGCTGATGAACGATTAAAATCATTACCAGTCAAGTTAATAATAGCCGGAGAGTTTTATGAGGATCCCCAACCTTATGAAACCATTATTAAAAAATATGACATGGAAGAACGCATTATAAGAGCCACCAATTTTATACCTAATAATGAAGTGGTACACTACTTCTGTGCTGCTGACTTAGTGGTACAACCTTACAAACACGCAACCCAAAGTGGCGTGTCGCAAATTGCTTATCATTTTGATAAGCCAATGTTAGTAACCGATGTGGGAGGCTTGGCTGAACTTATTCCGGATGGCAAGGTTGGTTATGTAACACCTGCCGAGCCACAGGCTATAGCTGATGCGTTGGTAGATTTTTATACCCATAACCGGGAGGCAGAATTTACAGCAAATATTCCTGCTTTAAAAAAACAATTTTCTTGGGAAAGTATGCTAACGGTAATTAAACAGTTAGCATACCAGGTTTAGATTGCGGCAAGCAAAGTTTTACATGGTGCAGGACCTTGGCTGGCGGTAAATCTTCCATACATGATACGCCAAATTTACAGGTGCCCCGGTAAAAGCAGGCACATTCTTTCTCCGGTTGTACAATGTATCCCCGGTTATATAACTCAAACTCGTAAGGGTTAAATATATTATTCATTAGTACCAGTTGTTTCTGCAGCGCAATGGAAATATGCATGGCCATGGTAACCTGCGTTACAATAACATCCATCTGGTACATCAGGTTAATAAACTGTTCTAGTTTAAAATAACCCAAATAAGTAGCCCCGGTCAGGCTACTAAGGGTTTTATTACGGGCGTCTTCCTGTTCACCACCTAATAGTACAACATTATAATGTTCCTGTTGTAATAATTTTATTAATTCAACCCATTTCTCATCCGACCATAAACGGGTAGTCCAGCGGTCACCGCAACCAGTATTTAAACCAATAAGGGGGTGGGTTTTATCGAAAGGCCAGTTGTAGCCTTTCTCTTCATGGTTGTCAAAAATATATTCTTCGCCTTTAAATTGCCATCCGCAAATTTCAAAAATTTCTTCTACGTAAGATTTTTGGTTGCTTAAACTGATATCATCAAAAACCCCGGTCAGGTATTTATGATTGGCTAATTTATTGGATGGAAAAGCCCCGCCGTTTTCCATCCGGTAACCATATTTTTCCTCGGCCCTTATGCTATCATGCAAGGCACAAGCTTCTTTATCTTTATCCAGGTTGTACAGAACATCAAATGAGGTGCTTTGTAGGTAAAGGATAGCAGCCAGATCAAATTTAAGGATTTCATCTACGGCATACTTGGGTAATATGGCCGGGGTATGCGTAAGCCAGGTAATTTTAGCATCAGGGTATTCTTCCCTGATTTTCCGGACAAGCGGTGTGGTCCGGATAACATCGCCAATGGCTCCTAATTTAATAATTAAAACTCTTTTTTGAATTGGTGTATAAACCGGGCAACCTTCACAGCGGTATCCTTCTTCCTTGTTAGGTTTACAAGGAAGATCGCCTCTAAAATGAATGCAATCGGTATTAACTAATACACCGTTTATTTCTGGCATGCCTAAAAGTTATTAAGGGTATGGAGTAAGTAGTTTCTAAAACTTGATTCCAGTATAATTAAACGGCGAAATAGCTTTTAACTCTTGTTTTACGGCATCACTTACCTCTAAAGTATCGATAAATGTGGCCATTGTTTGGGCCGAAATTTTTTCATTTGTTCGGGTTAAAGCTTTTAAAGCTTCATATGGTTCAGGATAAGCTTCCCGCCGCAATATAGTTTGGATTCCTTCGGCTACTACTGCCCAATTATCTTCCAGGTCTGCCAGTAGGGCATTTTCATTTAACTCTAATTTGCCAATTCCCTTTTGTAACGATTTTAAAGCTAACAGGCTGTGAGAAAGAGGTATGCCTAGATTACGAAGCACCGTAGAATCCGTTAAATCGCGTTGTAAACGGGAAATAGGAAGTTTAGCCGCTAAAAATTCGAAAATCGCATTAGCCAGGCCAAAGTTGCCTTCCGCATTCTCAAAGTCAATAGGATTTACTTTATGAGGCATAGCAGAAGAACCTACTTCGCCGGCCTTAATTTTTTGTTTAAAATACCCCAAAGAAACGTATTGCCAGACATCCCGGGCAAAATCTATCAGTATGGTATTAATTCTTTTTAGGCCATCAAAATAAGCAGCCAAGTTATCGTAATGTTCAATTTGGGTGGTATGTACGCTACGTTTTAAGCCTAGCACCTCTTCTACAAAAGATTTACCAAAGGCGGTCCAATCGGTTTGCGGGTAAGCTACAAAATGAGCGTTGAAATTTCCTGTTGCGCCACCAAATTTAGCCGAGAATGGCACTTGCGCTAATAAGGAAAGCTGGCCTTCCAGCCGCTCAGCAAAAACTTTGATTTCTTTACCCAGCCGGGTAGGAGAGGCTGGTTGGCCATGGGTACGAGCCAGCATCGGTACTTCTTGCCACAGCTCAGCTAAACTATTTAAAGTATCTAGTAAATTAGTGTATAACGGTATGATGAATTTATCAGAAGCTTCCTTTAAAGAAAGCGGAATAGCGGTGTTGTTTACGTCCTGAGAGGTTAAACCAAAATGTATAAATTCTTTATAAGCGGTTAAGCCTAATTCATCAAATTGTTTTTTTATAAAGTATTCTACAGCCTTTACATCATGGTTTGTTGTTTTTTCCAACTCCTTAATGTAAAGCGCATCTTCTTCACTAAAATTAATATAAATATCTCTTAGCTGCTGAAATAAATCTTGGTTTACTTCTGCAAGTTGTGGTAAAGGTAATTGACATAAAGCGATGAAATATTCTACCTCAACCCGAACCCGGTAATGGATGAGTCCAAATTCAGAGAAATAAGGAGCTAGTTCTGTTAGTTGTTTGCGATAACGACCATCTACCGGGGAAATAGCGGTGAGCGTATTTAAATCCATAATAGGTTAATTTTTTTCAAAAATAACAATTTCCTGTAGAAAGCACGCGCAAATCTGTGAAAGAACTAACTGATTATAAATTGAACAATTGCGTTATTGGATTTGCTTTTATCCTTTATATAATTTTTTCGTTAAATACGCTCGTGCCTACGTATTTACTCTAAATGAATTTGCGTAGTTCTTGCTGTTAATTACACTTTATTCTGTTAATTCGCGTTATTATTGTATTTTGAAAAAATTGAACAAGGAAGCATTTAAAAATTTCATAAAACGGAACTGGAAAAAGTGGGCGATCATCTCCTTTTCTATTTTCTTTATTTTAGCAGTTGCCATATATCTTTTCCGCGCCCGGATCCTTCAACTGGTAGTTAAGGAAGTAATCACTAAAGTAGAAGCAAAATATCCTGTAGATTTTACTATTCAAAAAGCTTTCTTCAGCGATATGAATACTGTCAGGATGGATAAAATTGCCGTTGTACCACATGGGCAGGATACGCTGATGCAAATAGGAAATATTGATGCCGAAATAAGCGTGAAATCCATGTTTTTGCTAAGGCCGGTATTTAGTGAGCTAATAATAGAAAATGCCTTTCTTACTGCTCTTAAGCATAATGGGCAGGATAATTTTTCTTTTCTGTTAAAGAAAAAGAGCAATGCTCCCCGCGATACTACTAAGTCTCGAAATTACGGTGAATTATTAAACCGGTTAATTGAAACGGCTTTTGAGAATGTGCCTGATGCGGTAGATTTCCGGAATTTTAGAGTTATATATGATAGTGATCATCGGAATATCGCCATTACAATGCCTGAATTAAAGGTAGAGGATGGCAATATTCAAACCGATATTACTATTAAGATAGATTCATTGGTTAATCAGCTCCGGGTTAAGGGATTTATAGATCCGGATGATTATGTTATTTCTGCCAGTTTGTATACGGAGGATGCAGCAGGTATTCGGGTACCTTACATCAAAGAAAAATTCAAGGCCAAACTTTCGTTTGATACCCTGCACGTAAGTTTAGCCAATAAAAGATATGAGGATGAGCGCTTAACTATTAAGGGTACAGCCCGGGTAAATAATTTGGAGGTCAATCATCCGCAATTAGCTGAAAAGGATGTCCGGATAAATAATGGGGCCTTAGACTATATTATTACGCTGGGGCAAAATTATTATTCTTTAGATACCTTGTCTAAAGTAAGGGTAAATAAAATGATACTTTATCCGCAGGCCAAATTTGTAACTAAGCCTTCTAAACAAATTACCTTAAAACTTAATTCGGCGCAGACAGAATCCAATGACTTTTTCCAGTCTTTGCCAGAAGGCATGTTTGAATCTTTTGATGGTTTAAAAGCCCAGGGCTACCTTACCTACAATATGAATTTTTTTGTGGATTTGGCCAGGGTGGATAGTCTGAAGTTTGAATCGGACCTGCAAGGAAAATATTTTAATATTCTGCAATATGGGAAAACCGATTTTAGGAAAATAAACCAGCCGTTTGAGCATACGGTTTATGAATATGGTAAACCTTTGCGCACCTTTACCGTGGGGCCAACCAATCCTAATTTTACTCCTTTCGAACAAATTTCGCCTTACCTCAAGAATGCCATTTTAACTTCTGAAGATCCGCAATTTTTCAGGCACAAAGGTTTTCATAAGGGCGCCTTCCGGCAATCAATGATTGACAATATTAAAAAGAGTTCATTTGTGCGCGGCGGTAGTACTATTTCAATGCAGTTGGTTAAAAACGTGTTCTTAACCCGTAATAAAACCATAGCCCGGAAAGCCGAGGAAATCTTAATTGTTTGGCTAATGGAGAATAATCGGATTAGCTCTAAACAGCGGATGTATGAAGTATACCTGAATATAATAGAATGGGGGCCTAATGTTTATGGCGTCAAGGAGGCAAGTAACTTTTTCTTTGAAAAAAGCCCGGCTAACCTGACTCTAGAAGAAAGTCTTTATTTAGCCAGCATTATTCCGAGTCCTAAAAAATACCGTTATTCTTTTGATGCCTACGGTAACTTGCGCAATCGGCCGCGCTATTATTTCCGGTTAATTAGTGGCATTATGCACCGGAAAGGTTTAATTTCTGATTATGATTATTCTACCATGTATCCGCACGTAAACTTAAGAGGTCGGGCCCGGAGTTTAATTGTGACTGCAACGGCTCCGGATACTACGGTAGCAGAAAGTTTACCTTTTAATATTGACATGGACTTAGAAGCTCCTATAGACGTGCTGGATTAATTTCCAATAAATGGTTATAATTTAATTTTATTAATTTACAAAAAAGCGGTC
This sequence comes from Adhaeribacter aquaticus DSM 16391, assembly GCF_000473365.1. Lineage (GTDB taxonomy): Bacteria > Bacteroidota > Bacteroidia > Cytophagales > Hymenobacteraceae > Adhaeribacter > Adhaeribacter aquaticus. The sequence goes on along the minus strand of NZ_KI421517.1, from coordinate 1,711,220 downwards.
CTGCTATTATAGCAGGACCGCTTTTTTATTGGCTGACTTATTAGCTTATTCCGTAGGATGTTCTGGTTCTACCTTAACCGGTTTATCTTTCTCCTTTTTAGGAAACATAATCGAAAGAATAACAGAGCCTATTAGAATAGCCGCTACTATTAAAAGGGCATAAAGCATATCAAACTTAAAGAAACCTGCTGTTAGTAATTTAGCCCCAATAAACACTAATATTAATGACAAGCCAAAATGCAAATAATGGAATAACTGCATGATGCCGGCTAAAGCAAAATACAAGGCGCGCAAGCCCAATAAGGCAAAAACATTAGAGGTGTAAACGATAAAAGAGTCCTGAGATATGGCCAGAATAGCCGGAATAGAATCGGCTGCAAAAACCACATCGGTTGTTTCAACCATTACCAGCACAATAAAGAGGGGAGTTGCAAATAAAATATTATCTTTCCGAATAAAGAATTTATCAGCTACCAGCGTATTAGTAACAGGTATAAAACGGCTAACAAACTTCACTACCGGATTAGACTCCGGATCTATTTTCTCTTGTTTCGTGGTGGCCATCTTTATACCCGTAAATATTAGGAAGGCACCTAAAATATAAGTTATAAAGTGAAATCTTTCCAGCAAAGTAACTCCCACCAATATAAACACTGCGCGCATTACCAGGGCGCCTAATACTCCCCAGAAAAGGATTTTATGTTGGTATTGAATGGGTACATGGAAGTACCCAAAAATCATTAAGAATACAAATAGATTGTCAACACTTAAGGACTTTTCAATTAAATAGGCCGTCAGGAATTCCATAGCTGGTTCGCGGCCCATTTTTATGTAAATAAACAGGTTGAATAACAGCGATAGGGTTACCCAGAAAACGCTCCATAGAATTGCTTCTTTAATCTTTACTTCATGGGCTTTTCGGTGGAATACAAAAAGATCCAGGCCCAGTAAAAGCAAGACAAAAGCATTAAAAATTACCCAGAAATAAATATTAATTTCCATTCTGCCAGAGTTATGAACCTTATTCTCCAGGTAATAAATATTTTAACTTATTGCTAAAATGCGCTAAGTAATATACCAATTACCAATGGCAAATAAAGTTAAATATAGTTGTTGTGGCAGGTATACGGAAAATATATAGGAAAAGTGAGTAAAACTTATAAAAGGTAATAGTTTAACGGGTAAAATGCCGGAAATAGCTGTCTATTTTCATTTTAAGTACGCCTAAAAAAGCTTCTTTAATAATGCCTTTGCTCATTTTAGACTGCCCCTTGGCGCGCTCCGTGAATATAATAGGAACTTCTTTGATCTTGAAGCCAAATTTATAAGCCAAAAATTTCATTTCAATTTGGAATGCGTATCCAATAAACCGGATATTGTTCAAATCAATTGTTTCCAGAACCTCTTTGCGGTAGCATTTAAAGCCGGCCGTAGCATCCTGAATAGGCATACCAGTAACAAGCCGAACATAATAACTGGCAAAATAAGACATAAGTACCCGGTTCATGGGCCAGTTTATGACATTAACACCTTCTATGTATCGGCTGCCAATGGCTACATCATGGCCTTGATCATGACAAGCAGCTCGCAGTCGTACCAAATCTTCCGGGTTATGCGAAAAATCAGCATCCATTTCAATGATATACTGATAGCCCCGGCGGAGTGCATATTTAAAACCGTGGATATAAGCAGTACCTAATCCTAATTTACCTTTTCGCTCTTCCATGAAAAGCTTATCCGGAAACTCTTTTTGTAATTCCCGAATAATATTGGCGGTACCATCCGGCGAACCATCATCAATGATTAAAACATCAAAAGGAACAGGTAATGAAAATACTTTTCTGATAATATCAGGGGCATTCTCTTTTTCGTTGTAGGTTGGAATTACAACAAGCGCATCATTCATGTGGCAAAGATAGGAATTGAAGGGCAAAGCTAATTTATGGAATTGATAAAAGGAAAAATTTTCTTTTTTATAGAAGTAAAAATGGCTGGCGCTTAGTAAGGATTAAAATCACTTTATAACTTGCATTTGTAATTTGCTGCTTAAAATTAATTTAAATGAATTTAAATAAATGTGTTTTCCTGGATAGGGATGGCGTTTTGAATGAAGAACGGGGTGAGTATACGTTTACTGATAGCGATTTTTTGATTATAGATAAGGTGCCGGAAGCTATACAACTTTTAAAGGAGCATGGTTATTTATTAATTGTTGTAACCAACCAGGGAGGAATAGCAAAAGGAATTTATACCAAAGCGGATGTGCAGCGCTGCCACCAGAAATTGCAGGCTGTGTGTAACGATAACATAAATGCCATTTATTATGCGCCGGCTCATCCTTCAGTTTCGGCTTCCCTGGCCCGCAAACCTGATTCTTTAATGTTAGAGCGAGCCATTGCTAAATATAGCATAGATGTTACCCAATCTTATTTGGTAGGCGACCGGAAACGCGATATGGATGCCGCTCTAAAAGTTGGCGTAACTCCTATTTATGTTGAAAATACGGAAACACCCCCGACCGGAATTACTAAAGTGAAAAATTTATATGAAGCGGCAGAATTTATACTAAAACAAAAAACCGGCATGTAGCCGGTTTCCTGTTCAATAGCATTACTTATCTGATGTATTAAATACGGGCAGTAGAAGATTTAACTACTTCTTTAGCGTAGTTAAGATCGTTATTAGATTTAGCATTAGAATAAGCCGGGCATATTTTCTGGCCACAGGAAGCTAATCCTAACAAACATACAGCAGATAGTAGAGTCAATATTTTCATGGGTTTTTCGTTAATATATCAAAATTAAAAAATTTAATTAATTAATAATTAAGCAGAACGAAATATTTTATAAGTAACCCAATATTTTTAACATCGATTCACTGCTTTGCTCTTCAGCAAAAAGCCAGGTTTTTAATTTCCCATTTTCATCGCGATCAATAATTACGTGCTTAGGAGCTGGAATTAAACAATGTTTTATACCGCCATAACCACTTAACGATTCCTGATACGCACCCGTATGGAAGAAACCGATGTACAAGGGCTCTTTTTCGTTTCTTGTAATCTTCGGCAGGAAAACCTGAAACGAGTGGGTTTCAGAATTGTAATAATCCTGGCTGTCGCAGGTTAAACCACCGATCTGTATACGTTGATATTCCTTGTTAAGATGATTTATGGACAATAAAATATAGCGCTGGCTTAATGCCCAGGAATCTGGCAAGTTAGTAATAAACGATCCATCAATCATGTACCACAATTCTTTATCGTTTTGTAGTTTCAAATCCAGGATAGAATATATATTAGCTCCGCTTTCCCCAACTGTGTAAATACCAAATTCAGTAAAAATATTTGGTTCGGGCACGCCTTCTTCTTTACAAATCCGCTGAATGGTTCGTAATATTTCCTCAATCATGTAGCGGTAATTGTATTCAAACTGAATAGAGGTTTTAATTGGGAAACCTCCACCAATATCAATAGAATCCAGTTCCGGGCAAGTCTTTTTAAGCTCGCAGTATTTATGAATAAACCGGCTTAATTCACTCCAGTAATAACTGGTGTCTTTAATACCGCTATTAATAAAATAGTGCAGCATTTTCAGCTCAAATTTGTCATTACCTTTTATTTTATTCAAATAAAGGTCAACAACATCGTTGTAGCGAACTCCCAAACGAGATGTATAAAATTCAAATTTAGGCTCCTCATCAGATGCTACCCGAATACCTACCCGGGTTTTGCCAACGGTTACGTGCTCCTGGTAATAATCAATTTCATCGAAACTGTCCAGAATAGGCGTACAGTTGTAAAAGCCGTCGTTAATTAAATCAGTTATGTTACGACGGTAAACTTCCCGCTTGTAGCCATTACAAATAATGTAGCTATCTTTTCTTATTTTGCCTTTCTCGTATAGTGCCCTAATAATAGGAATATCATATCCAGAAGAAGTTTCTATATGGATATCATTCTTTAAGGCTTCTTCCAGTACAAAAGAAAAATGAGATGACTTGGTGCAGTAGGCATACGTATAAGAGCCCTGATAATCCAGTTTCTCCATAGATTCATGAAACAGCTTTTTTGCTTTCTGAATCTGAGAACTGATTTTAGGGAGATAAGTTAATTTTAAAGGCGTTCCATACTCTTTAATGATTTCCATTAACGGAATGCCATTGAAAATCATTTGATCGTCTTCCACATGAAATTCTTCTGTAGGGAAATCAAATGTCTGATTAATTAGATCTATGTATTTATCCATTCTTTGGTGTTAGTTCCTAGTAGTTCGTGTAAAATTGTTTGTATTTTACCATCTTTGCAAAACTTTGTTAGTAGTTTTAATAAAACCTTAACAATAGCAGCAGGTTAAAATAATATAACCTAAAAGGTTAAAGTAAATTTATCTGCTTGTAGAAGAGTAAAATCATTAATAAAACAAAAAAGCTGCATTTAAATTCATTATGAGTGTGGCCACGAAGTAAATTTTTTCTAACCTCTTTTTGCTTGCAGAAGAGAAATTTTTGAAATGAAAGCACTAGAAAACCACCTTGCCCAAGCCATTACCGGAGCCTTACAAAATTTATTTTCAATAAGTGTTCCGGCCGAACAAATTGCTTTACAGCCTACTCGACGGGAGTTTGCCGGTACGTTTACTTTTGTTACGTTCCCTTTTACCAAACAAGCTGGTAAAGGTCCGGAGCAAATAGGGCAGGCTTTAGGTGAATATTTAAAAAGCAACATAGCCGAAGTAGCTGATTTTAACGTGGTGAAAGGGTTTTTAAATCTGGTAATCAGCGATGCAACCTGGCTTACTATTTTTCAGGATCTGGTTTCGGGTAAATCAGCGGAACGTACTGCCCCAGCCCAAAAGGTAGTGGTAGAGTACTCTTCGCCTAATACCAATAAACCTTTGCACCTAGGCCACTTGCGCAATAATTTCTTAGGTTATTCAGTAGCTGAAATATTAAAAGAAAACGGCGATGAGGTATCTAAGGTAAATTTGGTGAACGACCGTGGTATACACATTTGTAAATCGATGGTAGCCTACCAAATATTAGGAAATGGCGAAACCCCTGAATCAGCGGGCATAAAAGGTGACCATCTGGTTGGTAAATACTACGTTGCTTTTGATAAAATATACAAAGAGCAGATTGAAGAACTGGTAGGCAAGGGAGTAGAAAAAGAAGCTGCTAAAAAAGAAGCCCCTATCATGCAAGAAGCTTCTAAAATGCTGTTGCGTTGGGAAGAAGGAGATACCGAAACGATAGGGCTTTGGGAAAAAATGAATGGCTGGGTATATGCCGGATTCGACGAAACGTATACCAATATTGGCGTTGATTTTGACAAATATTATTACGAGTCGCAAACCTATTTATTAGGGAAAGACTTTGTTGCCGAAGGATTAGCAGCAGGCGTTTTCTTTAAAAAAGAGAATGAATCTGTTTGGGTAGATTTACAGGAAGAGGGACTGGACGAAAAACTGGTACTGCGGGCAGATGGGACATCAGTTTATATTACTCAGGATTTAGGTACAGCTGATTTAAAATATAAAGATTTTGGGTATGATAAGTCGGTTTATGTTATTGCCGATGAGCAGAACTACCACATGCAGGTGCTAAAAGCTATCCTGAAAAAACTGCAAAAACCTTATGCCGATGGTATCTATCACTTGTCTTATGGTATGGTAGATTTACCTTCTGGTAAAATGAAATCACGGGAAGGAACAGTGGTGGATGCGGATGAACTGGTAGCAGAAATGATAGATACCGCCCGCCAGCGTACCGAAGAACTTGGTAAAATTGAAGGCCTGTCGGAACAGGAGTTAAAGCGCTTGTACCACATGCTGGCCTTGGGAGCCCTCAAGTATTTCTTGTTAAAAGTAGATCCTAAAAAGCGAATGCTCTTTAATCCCGAAGAATCCATTAACTTCCAGGGAAATACCGGTCCTTTTATTCAATACACCCACGCCCGTATTTCGGCAATAATGCGTAAGGCCGGCGAATTAGGTTTAGGCAGTAATGCAACAGATTTTAGCGGATTACAAAATTTACACGAAACCGAAAGCGAGGTAATTACGATGCTGGCTAATTACCATAAAGTAGTAGCAGAGGCGGCTTCTTTGTATGCCCCTTCCGTAATAGCGCAATATGCTTATGACTTGGCTAAAGCCTATAACCGGTTTTATACAGAAGTTTCTATATTTCAGGAAACAAATCCGCAGGCTTTACATTTTAGAGTAGCATTTTCAGGGCAGGTAGCAACTACAATTAAAAATGCCATGCGCTTATTAGGTATTGAAGTACCAGAACGGATGTAATAAGAACAGCCTTGTTTAAACAAATTTTAACGCTTTTAGTATTGCTAGTTACTGTTGGTTGTCAGCAACCGCAGGATAAACTAATTTCTAAAACTATGGATACTACCACTATACAAGCACAGGAAAGTACTGCCGGGCCATCTATATATGATTTTGAGCTAAAAACATTAAATGGCGAACTTATACCACTTAATGAATTTAAGGGTCGGAAAATGTTAATTGTAAATGTAGCCTCGGAGTGCGGTTATACACCTCAGTATAAAGAGTTACAGGCGCTATATGGTAAATATGGCGATAAAGTAGTGGTATTAGGTTTTCCGGCTAACGATTTTGGCGGCCAGGAGCCCGGCTCTAACGAAGAAATTGCGACCTTCTGTGAAAAGAATTTTGGCGTAAACTTTCCTGTGTTTCAGAAAATTTCTGTTACCGGGCCTGAAACACACCCATTATACAAATGGCTTTCCGATAAATCAATGAATGGCGTAACAGATGAAAAGCCTACTTGGAATTTTTGTAAATATTTAATAAGCGAAAATGGCCGTATTATTGGCTTTTTCCCTTCAAAAGTCTCTCCTCTTAGTTCTGATATAATATCGGCAATTGAGGATAAATAAGGAAGCATTATCTAAAGCAACATTTATTTTTGGCGAAGCATAACATTAAGGCCTGGGTGGCCGCATTTCGGTTGCGTACGCTACCATTGGCCCTGTCTAGCATTGGGATGGGAAGCTTTTTAGCCGCAGCAAATGGTTATTTCCGCGGCGGAGTAGTGGCCTGGTGTGCCCTTACAACGGTGCTGCTGCAAATACTTTCTAACTTAGCTAATGACTACGGTGACTCCATGCACGGAGCCGACAGTGTGAACCGGAAGGGCCCGCAACGAGCCGTGCAAGCCGGGCTTATTACGCCTGCTCAAATGAAAGCGGGCATGGGTATATTTACTATGCTTTCGCTTTTCTCCGGTTTGATGCTTCTCTGGACGGCCTTTGGCACCGAAGGGATTTTCCTGTTTATTCTTTTTCTGATATTAGGATTGGCGGCTATCTGGGCCGCCATTAACTATACGGCCGGTTCCAGGCCCTATGGCTATGCCGGGCTGGGAGATATTTCGGTTTTTCTTTTTTTTGGATTAGTAGGAGTACTCGGTACCTATTTTTTACAGGCGCAGAAATTTTCTTCTGATTTATTATGGCCGGCGGCCAGTTTAGGTTTTTTCTCTACGGCGGTACTTAACATAAATAATATCCGCGACATAGAGTCCGATAAATTAGCGGGCAAAAATTCGGTTCCGGTGAGGCTTGGATCCGTAAATGCCCGCTATTATCATTTATTTTTATTAGCGGGTGGTACTTTAAGCGCGATGATATATACTTTGGGGCACTACTATTCGCCTTGGCAATATTTGTTTTTGCTTACGCTGCCATTTTTAATTATAAATGCCCGGCAGGTTTGGAAACTCAGAACTGCCCCGGACTTAGACCCATATCTTAAGCAAATGGCGATGAGTACTTTATTGTTTGTATTCTTGTTTGGTATTGGATTGCTAGTTTAATTAAACTAAACAATCCAATTAATTAAGTTTATTCTGTCTTTTGCCGGTTTACTGGTTTTATTGGCCGTTGTTCTCCGGTTGGGGCGCTGCTGTCTTTTTTCTTATTGAAAGGTTTTTTGCGTTTTTTCTTATTGTTAAAGGTACGTCCTTCCCCAGAACTACTGTTTTTAGTTGGTGCGTATTCAGGCCCAGGTTCAAACCCTTCGGGCAATGGCAGTTTAGGTAGTTCCTTTTCTATCAGGCGTTCAATACGAATTACCCGGTGCTGTTCCTTGTCGCTTATAAAAGTAATGGCTGTGCCGGTAGTATCGGCCCGCGCGGTACGTCCAATCCGGTGAATGTAGTCTTCCGGGTCTTGGGGTACATCATAGTTAACAACGTGGCTGATATTATCGACATCTATACCGCGCGATAAAATATCAGTAGCTACCAAAATTTTAAACTGTTTATTACGGAAGCCTTGCATAGTCGCTTCCCGTTCCTCCTGGGTACGGTCTGACATAATACCTTCGGCTGAGAATCCCATCTTGGTTAAGGACCGTACAATGTCGTTTACTGCTGATTTGCGGGAAGTAAAAATAACCATGCTGTGCACTTCCATGTTTTTAATCAGGTGTTGCAGGAGCGGTAATTTTTGTTTATCATATACCAGGTAGCTGCGTTGGTCTATGCCTTCAGCTGGTTTAGAAACGGCTAAACTTATTTCGGCGGGATCCTGTAATATTTTACGGGCAAATTCCCGGATTTTGGGCGGCATGGTAGCCGAGAACATAAGGGTCTGTCGTTTTTGAGGAAGTTCCCGCACAATTCGCATAATGTCGTCCATAAAGCCCATGTCCAACATTTTGTCTGCTTCATCCAATACCAGATAGTCCAGTTTATCCAGTTTTACATAACCCATATTCATGTGGGCTATCAAACGCCCCGGGGTAGCTATTATAATATCGGCACCGCTGGTTAAAGCATTTTTTTGCAAGTCCCAGCTATCTCCTTTGTTGCCACCATAAATAGCAATAGAAGTAGCCGAGACAAAATAAGCAAAACCTTCTACCTGGTCGTCAATTTGTTTAGCTAACTCCCGGGTCGGAACCAGGATCAGGGTGCTGGTATGGTCGTGTTTAGCATGGGAGATCCGGTCTAGCAGGGGCAATAAGTAAGCTGCTGTTTTCCCCGTTCCGGTTTGGGCGCAGGCAATTAAATCTTTGTTTTCTAAAATTACCGGAATAGCTTGTTTTTGAATAGGAGTAGGACTTTTAAATCCCATGGCTTGAATCCCGGAAAATAAATCGTCGTGCAGATTAAAAGAGGCAAATGTATCGTCAATCATCAATAAACTTATTGTCTGTGTGTCTTTTGTAAATATAGAAAATTTTAATGGCTTTAGTAAATTAAAATGTTAAGCATTATAACCAGTTTAATCTGCTTCTTAGTTTTTATTTGTTATTTTACCTATATATTAAAGTTCTATATATCAAGAAATAGTTATTTAATTGTTTTGCGATAAATAAACAATAAAAGTAGGAAAAGTTATAAAAGTAAATTTATTGATAAATTGTATATAAGGTCATATTAAACTCAATAACAGCTATATATTGAATATTGATTTATAAAGAATTAAAGAATGTAGTTGTAGTATTTTTTTTTGTATTTAAAAAGTGCAACTGCAAAACAGGTGTCCCGTTCAAGTAAGGTATATAAAAAGTTATAAAAAAATAAGTATATAATTAAACCTTTACTCTGAACTACAATGAAAAAATACATACTTTCTCTATTCAGTCTGCTTTCCTTTTTGCTCTATAGCCAGATAGGCTTTACCCAAGGCAATAACAATAATAAAAATGGCGGAGGAACCACTACTGTTAATTGTTCTGAATCCCAGCCTCGTCCTATTACCGGTGAACAACATCCGTGTCCGGGTACCATTGAAACTTATTGCATCGAAAATGACAGAGGGTATACCTCATTTGAATGGGACGTGCCAAGAGCACAGGCCGGAGAGCCTCCTGTAGGCTGGCAAATCATTTCTGGGCAAGGTACCAACTGCGTAAAGGTATTAGTAGGTTTAAAAAGCGGAACCATGAAAGTTAAAGTAACGGATCCTGTTTGTGGTACTAAAGTAGCTACTTTACCCGTAAAACCAGGAAATGAGTTTGAAGTAGCAATTACCGGACCAACTGAAGTGTGTCCTGATGAAGAGCAAGCTTATACGGCTTCTGTTACAAAACGGAATGGTAATGGGAACGGCAATGGCAATGGAAACAACAATGCAGTTTATACTTATGTTTGGACGGTGCCTTCTGACTGGACTATTGAATCAGGACAGGGTACTTCATCAGTAAAAGTTACTCCAGGTGCCGAAGAAGGTGAAGTAAGTGTATATGTAGCTAACGAAGAAGGAAGAACTGGTAATGGTAACAATGGTGTTGGTGTAGGTGGAATAAAAGCTAATTGCGGAGCCGGTTCGGCTGTGCTTGCGGTAACAATGGGGGAAGAGTGTGGCGATTTAACTCCATTGCCAGTAGAGTTGGTATCCTTTAAAGGAGAAGCTACTAAGAGTGGGGTACTATTAGAATGGTCTACAGCTTCTGAAAAAAATAACGAGAAGTTTGAAATTGAAAGAAGCCAGAACGGTCAGACATTTGCTAAAATAAGTGAAGTAAAAGGAAATAATAACAGCAGCACCCAGCGCACCTACTCTTTCCGGGATGCCAAAGCTGAAATGGGTACTAACTACTACCGCTTGAAACAAGTAGATTTGGATGGTAAGTTTGAGTACAGCAAAGTAATAGTGGTAGAAAATAGATTTGGAGCCGCTGCAGTAACTAAAATTTTAGTAGCTCCAAACCCGATAACCACTGGCCAGTTTGCCGTAGCTCTAGAAGGAACTGAAGGTGGTGTGTTACAAATTATGGATATGAGTGGCCGGGTATTATATGCGCAAAATGTGGCCCAAGGCAGTCGGGAGTTGTTGCTCAATGCACAAAGTTTAGGAATGAGCTCAGGTATGTATCTGATTTCGATTAAGAATAATACCTCATCTACGAATGCCAAAATAATGGTAAGGTAAAAGAGAGATAAAAAGTAGACTTTCAGCAGCAGCGGAATGGTTAAAACCACCTCCGCTGCTGCTTTTTTTATGCCCTTTTACTTGCGATATCCCTTTGGGAAATTTAAAATTTAAGTTGCCACAAAATTGTTTAGTAACCCAAAGGTCTCATGACTAAAGTGCCAAAATGTTAGTCATTGATTGATGCTGGCATGTATATTAAATATAGGTTTTGTCCTAATTTGTTTTTGCCTCTCAAAATATATATGTGAAAAAAGAGTAAAAAGCAAGCTAAAAATGTGCTTTTTATATAAACATATCAAGAAAAGCATTGCAATATTAAATATAGGTTATTTAAAGTGCAACTGGTGATTCGGCGCGGCGTTGAAGAAGCTTGTTAACAAAATGATAAAAATATAGAAAAATTTTACTTAAAAATAAAATGAATACAACTATAAAATATGAATTACCCACCTGGAGAGCCCAGGTTAGCTTACCCGGAAACCTGAATTCCATGACTTTTTTCAATGCACAGAGCCAACTTTCTCATCAACCAGAATGGTCAGCTTCTGTTTTAACCTTTTCTGATTCATTAGCACGATAACTATTAACTGAAAAAACTATGAAAAAATATATACTTTCCTTGAGCATTTTATTAGTGGCCTTGCTTGCCACTACCGTTGGTTTCGCCCAAGTTACCACAACCGTTAATTGTACCAAACCATCTAACTGTTTTGATTTTACTTATAAAGGTTACGTTACTAATGTGAATGGTACCGTAACGCTAAACTTTAGCGTTAAAGTAAATTGTGGTGCTGATTTGAGCCATGCTTCATTTGAGTTACCTGCAGGAGCAACAGCAACTAATCTTTCTGGTCCTGGTAGTAACCAAGCAAAGAACCCAACTAATGAGCCTTTTTACTCTGTAAAGTTTGAAATGGGGAGTGGGTATAAAAATGGAGAAACGGCCAATTTCTCTTATACGATTACGGCTGCTCAGTTTTTGGCTATGACTACCATAAGAGCTGAAGCAAAAGCATCAGCTACAGTGGGTATGGTTGCCTTTAATGCAAAAGGTGGTTGCGAACCAATTATAACCGATCCAACGCAAAATTGCCCAACCTCTCAACCGCGCCCTATTAGCGGTGAACAACATCCTTGCCCTGGTGCCATTGAAACGTATTGCATCGAAAACGATAGGAATTACACTTCTTTTGTATGGGATGTACCAAGAGCACATGCCGGTGAGCCACCAATTGGATGGGAAATTATTTCCGGACAAGGTACTAACTGTGTTACCGTAAGAGTGGGTTTAAAAAGTGGAACCATGAAAGTAACTGTGCAAGACCCGATTTGCGGTACTAAAGTAGCTACATTGCCAGTCAAACCAGGAAAATATTTTGAAGTAGCCATCACCGGCCCAGATGAAGTTTGTATAGATGAAGAACAGACCTATACTGCCGCTGTTACGCCAAGACAAAATGGCCACAACACCGACTACAATTTTATATGGACAGTGCCTGTAGGATGGACAATTGTTTCCGGACAAGGTACCTCTAACTTGGTAGTAGAACCAAACGGAACGGCAGGACAAGTAAGTGTATATGTGGCCAATGAAGAAGGCCGGACAGGCGATGGCAACAATGGTACTGGAGTTGGTAACATCAAAGCTAACTGTGGATCGGCCTTCGCTGTAAAAGAAGTAGAAGTTAGTGAAGATTGCGATTTGACACCTTTACCGGTAGAGTTGATTTCTTTCAAAGGGGAAGCTACCAAGAGTGGAGTGTTGTTAGAGTGGTCTACAGCTTCTGAAAAAAATAACGAGAAGTTTGAAATTGAAAGAAGCCAGAACGGTCAGACATTTGCTAAAATAGGAGAGGTAAAAGGCAATGGCAACAGCGCAACCCAACGCACCTACTCTTTCCGGGATGCCAAAGCTGAAACCGGTACTAACTATTACCGCCTGAAACAACTAGACCTGGATGGCAAGTTCGAGTATAGCAAAGTAGTGGTAGTAACTAATGCAGCAAGCTTAACCAGTACCTCTGCTAAACTCTTAGTTGCTCCAAACCCGGTATCTGGTGGTCAGTTTAGCTTATTGCTGGAAGGCATTGAGGGTGGTCAGTTACAGGTTATGGATATGAGTGGAAGAGTTTTATTCACCCAAACAATTAATCCGAATGTTAGGGAGCTGACGCTGAACACGCAATCGTTAGGTATGTCCTCAGGTATGTATATGATACTGGTGAGAAACAATACTACCAGCACCAACACAAAATTAATTGTAAGATAAAAACTAAAAGTAAGTAAAAAAGCTGTGGCAGCAGCGGAAATGGCACTTGCCGGCTCCGCTGCTGCCACAGCCTTTTTAGAGAATAAATATAAAGAATAAACGTAACAGGTTAAGAGCGGAAGCAGTTTAAACTATTTTGCAGGCTGTTAAAAAATAATAAATTGCGTCTTTATATACATATCTAAAAAAGACTAAAAGTTTATGTCAGGGCATAGTAAGTGGTCTACAATTAAGCGTAAAAAAGGCGCGCTAGACGCCAAAAGATCAAAAATATTCACCAAAATTATAAAAGAAATTACCGTTGCTGTACGGGAAGGAGGTCCAGATCCGGAAGGGAATCCACGTCTTCGGTTAGCCATTCAGAATAGCAAAGCGGCCAACATGCCCAAAGACAATGTAGAGCGGGCAATTAAAAAAGGCTCGGGTTCTGATGGTGCTGTTTACACAGAGGTAACCTACGAAGGGTATGCCACCCATGGAGTAGCAATTTTTGTTGAATGTATGACGGATAATATTAATCGTACAGTTCAAAATATCCGGTCAGCTTTTAATAAATATGGCGGCAGCCTGGGCACCAATGGCTCTTTAGAGTTTATTTTTGACCGGAAAGGGGTATTTAACATTAAGTTAAGCGATAACCTGACTTTAGATGAAGAGGAATTCACGCTGGAAATGATAGATGCCGGTGCAGAAGAAGTAGCTTTTGAAGAAGATTATGTTACCGTTTATTGTGCCATGGAAGATTTTGGGGCCATGCAGAAAAAAGTGGAAGCGCTAAAGCTGGAAGTAGAAAATGCCGAACTGCAACGGATACCCAATACAACGGTAACCCTGGATGAGGAATCGCTTAGGAAAGTGATGAAGTTTATTGATGTCCTGGAAGACGATGACGATGTGCAAAAGGTATATCATAATATAGAACTGAATGAAGAAGCCCTGGCAGCACTGGAGTAAGCAGGTAGCCAGGTCTTTTATGGAGCGTGCGTCATAAAAGAAGGTGGCGGTTGCTATTTTATAAAACTGAAATCTTTAACATTTTTAAGTTATTTACGGTAAATACCTATCGGTTCTTTAACCGGTGCCGTTTTATAAGCTACAGCTAGGTAAATAAACTATGGAAGATAAACTTGAGGTAATTTTTGAAGGATTAAAACAAAAGTCAATAACTAAGCAAACCATATTCCGGAATACGAAGGAAACTTTTGATCAACTCCGGGATTGTGCCTACCATATTGTGGAAGAACTTAGCAAAAAAATTACCGAAGTAGACTCTACAGTAGCAATTGAATACCGGAATATAAATGATTTTGAATTTCAGATAAAGTTTTCCGGCGATTTACTCATTTTTGTGATGCATTCTAATGTGGTTACCTTTTCGGAGGATAATGCCTTGATGACCACGCCTTATGTAGAAGAAGATTTTAGAAGAAGATTTTTCGGGCACATTATGGCGTATAACTTTATGGCTGATTCTATAAAGTATGGTCGGATGAACGATCCGGGATATTTGCTGGCCCGCTTACTGATAAATTTTGAAAACCATTACCACATAGAAGGAGTAACCGAACTGGATTTACCTACCTGCGATATTGCCAAAAATCTTATAGATGAAGATGCCCTGCGGCTATTTATAGAGAGTGCCATGGTGGCGGCTGTAAATAACGACTTAATGGCGCCGGATATTGATGATATTAAGAAAATTACAGTAAAACAGAAAATGGAGAACCAGCAGGTAAGTCGAGGTCAGAAATTAGGTTTCAGCTTTAGCTACGAACAATAACCGTAGCTAAAGCTGAAATTTTTTAATCCATCAGGTCAGCCAGTTCCAGCCAACGTTCTGTTTTAGCTTCTAATTCAGCTTCTATTTCTTTTAATAAAGCCGCATTTTCAGCCATCTTTTTATGGTCAACGCTTTCGCTGGCCATTTGGTTAAACAAGTCTGTTTTCCGGGCTTCTAATTGCTGAATAGCTTCATCTAATTGCTCAAACTCTCTTTTTTCATTAAAAGAGAGTTTCCTTTTCTTTTCAGTAGTACCTGGCATGGCAACAGGTGCAGCCGGTGCCGGCACTACAGGTTTTGTTTCCGGCTTTTCTTTTTCTTCTTTTTCCTGTTCGGCTAGATATTCGCGGTAATCTGTGTAATTACCAGGAAAGCTTTTAATATTTCCTTCGCCATCAAAAACAAATATGTGCTCCACCAATTGGTCCATAAAATACCGGTCGTGCGAAACAATAAGTAAGCAGCCTCCAAAGTTTAGCAGGAAGTCTTCCAGAATATTTAAGGTAATAATATCCAGGTCGTTAGTAGGTTCATCCAGAATAAGGAAGTTTGGGTTTTTGATAAGTACCCGTAATAATTGTAACCGGCGCTTTTCCCCTCCGCTAAGTTTGCTTACATAGGTGTATTGCATAGCCGGGCTAAACTGGAAATGCTGCAGAAATTGAGCAGCTGTAATGGTTTCGCCTTTTCCGGTTTCTACTACTTCTGCTATTTCTTTTACTACATCAATTACCCGTTGGTCGTCCCGGAAAGTAAGTTCATCCTGGGTATAGTAACCAAAAACAGTAGTTTCGCCGGTAGCTATTTCACCGCTATCAGGTTGTAATTTACCAGTAAGTATATTTAAGAAAGTTGTTTTGCCAGCCCCGTTCTGACCAATTATACCAATACGGTCTTTCTTTTTAAATACATAGGAGAAATCATTTATTACTCTTTTCTCGCCAAATGATTTATTGATATGATCAACCTCAATAATCTTTCCGCCCTGGCGGGTTGTTTTAACCGACAGCTCCAGGTTGGTGGTGGTTACTTTGCTATTAGCTTTATCTTTTAAATCATAAAAAGCATCTATCCGGGATTTTGATTTGGTACCCCGGGCTTTTGGTTGCCGGCGCATCCAGTCCAGTTCTTTGCGCATCAGGTTCCGGGCCTTTTCTATTTCGGCGTCCTGTTGTACTTCCCGCTCGGCCTTTTTCTCCACAAAATAGGTGTAGTTTCCTTTGTAAGAAAATATTTGCCCCCGATCTAGTTCGGCAACCTCAGTGGCTACTTTATCTAAAAAATAGCGGTCGTGGGTAACCATTAGTAAGGTTTGCTGCGAGGTAGATAAAAGTCCTTCCAGCCATTCAATGGTATCCAGGTCCAGGTGGTTGGTAGGTTCATCTAAAATTAGTAAATCGGGCTCATCAATGAGCACACGGGCCATGGCTACCCGTTTACGCTGTCCTCCGGATAATTGACTAATCTGACGATCCAGGTGATGGATACCCAGTTTCGATAATATTTGTGTGATTTTTAATTCATAATCCCAGGCTCCCAGTTCGTCCATGCGCTCCATTACCGCTTGCATTTTCTCGGCGGATGTATTGCTATCTTCTAAACACTTTTCATAATCCTGAATGGTCGCCAGTATTTCATTACTGGTAGCAAAGATTGTTTCGTGCACCGTCAGGGATTCGTTAAAAATCGGCTGCTGTCCTAAGTATCCTATCTTTATACCTTTACGCACACTCACCGAACCTGTATCCGGGGGGATAAGGCCAGCTAAAACATTTAAAAGTGTGGATTTACCCGATCCATTTATGCCCACCAGGGCAATCCGTTGCCCCAGGTTTATGCCAAAGTTAAGGTTCTGAAAAAGCCACCTATCGCCGTAGGATTTGGAAATTGATTCTGCTGAAAGGTAATTCATACTACAAAGTTAGCTAAAACGCCTAAGTTATACGTGTCTTCCTTAAAGTTTTGTACAGGTTTGGCTCTATATAATAACCTGCGTTAGCATCCTGGGTTATAAGTGAATTTCTTCGCTATAAAGCCCGGAAGTTATAAAATGCCATGTACTTGGCCGATTGCTGTTAATTCTTGTCGGGTTCTGAGCATAAATCAGCTTTACTGATTTTTCATCCTAGTGGTCGCAGTGGTCATGGTAGCGGAGCAGTTAAGGAATATTCTGAATATTCTTACTGACCATAGGCACGGTGGTTTTTCTTTAAATAAATGGTAAATTAAAAAGAACCCGGTTTATCAGAAAGTTTAATGCCAGCAAACCTGAATAAAAAGGTAATTTAATCTGGCCAAATGAGAGCATTGGCTTTGTTTATAAAAATATCGGGATTCTGCTTTACAACCGGGCAGTAATCATCTTTTGCTTTTTCTGTTTGTTGCGGACTTCTGGGAATCTCCACCGCAATATATTTTAAAGTAAAATACAAATAATTCTTCCCCGTTGGCATACAGGCCATCTGTTTTTTATTGCCGGCCCAGCCGGCTTAATAGTTTTGATACGGAGTTTCATTTATAAGCTATTTGCACAGGACAAGGTGCAAACGCCCGTTTATGCTAAATAAAAACAGCCCAAACTGTTTCCAGTTGGGCCGTTCCGTAAAAAAATATTTTATCTGATCCTAAAAGCCAAAAGGAGAATTAAATCCTGGGTAATACAGGTTATTGTAGCCATTGCCATCAGAATACCGGATGCCCCCTGAAATAGAGAAATTTTCAGTAACCTTATAATGAGCTCTAAACTGCATACCCGATGAGCCCATAGGAGAAAATAAGTTTACCGTATTGTTCTGCATAGGCATTTTGGAAAGGTCACGCCAGATGCTACCAGTTATATTTAGGCGATCGTTTACCAGGTAATTGCCGCCTACATTTACAATGTAATGCTGGTTTCGGATAGGCGCTCCTCCGTTAGATGCTTCCCCGTAGAAACCATTATGATTTGTGCCGTAGGCAGTAATAATATTTAAGCTGGTAAAAGCCTGAAAACGTTTATTAACCGGAAACATAACGCTCGGTTGCATATAAAAAGCAGAACCAAACCTGCTAAATTGTGAACCCATTGAAAGGCCATAATGTAATTTTGCAGGTTGTTTTAAGTTATTTGTTCTTTTTATAGGTTCCTCAGTGGGCTTATCGGCAGGTAATGGTGTTGCTATGGCTGGAGGCGTAGTATTTAGTTCAGCACCACTAACCTCAGAAACCGCTTGTGCTTTACTTAGGAAAGGCACAAGGATAAAAAGTCCGTAAAGGAGTATATTTTTTACTTTCAAGGTCATCAATGTTAAAGTTACTATACTAAAAGTACGAAAATATTTCAAAAATCGTGCCTTTTATCTGCACAATATTGCAGCGGCTGTCCTGGAAAAGAGTCATCTAGCGTTTTTTTGTAACAGTTCTGTTTTTATCAGTCCATTATAAAAATATCTTATCTGTAACGGAATTAAATGGTATTGCTTTAAATGGTTTTCCCAGGCAGGTAATTTTGTCGCTGTTATGTTACACGTAATTCTGAAGAAAAGATACATACTCGAAAACAAAACAGCAGCCCAGACTTTTTTATGTACAGCTCCGGAGGGATAAACAAAATCAGTTACCAGCCAATAACCTCCGGGTACCAAAGCATTATATAAAATATCTGTTATTTCCTGTAATGGTTTAGCCGCAAATAAATCCAGAAAAAAGGGGGTTAGCACCACCTTAAACTTTTCTTCTTCCGAAATACTTTTTTCCGTACCTAATCGGAACTCAATTCGCCCGGTATAATCAGGTGGAGGAATTACTTTCTTAGCCTTTTGGAGCATTTTGGAAGAAGCTTCTAAAAAAAGAATATCAGCCTTTGTGTTTCTCCGGGTTATTTCCTTCAGGATATTACCAGTACCGCCGCCGATTATTAAAATTTTGGCCTCTTGGCTTATATTTCCCAAAAAAGCCTGTTGCGCCTTTATAATTTCCTGACCAAACACCAGCCTGGCTAAAGCATCATAAAAGGGAGCTACTTCATTAAACTGAGGGGCATTCATGAAAGGATAAATTTTAAATAAATTATTATTTATGCTTGACTTTTAAGCATTTATGTAATATTTTAATTCTCTAATATTATTAATCGCCAACCCTTTCCTTATGTTGTCATGAAAAAAATCTTTAAATGGGCAGGTATAATCCTGGGAACTTTAATAGCCATTTTATTAGTGGCTTACGCCTTTATTTACTTCCGGGTGGAAGGAAGATTAAACAAACAATACAATGAAGTTGCTGTAAAGCCTGTTAAAATTCCTTCCGATTCAGCTGCCATTGTTCTTGGAGAGCACATTGCCAACATTAAGGGATGTAACGATTGCCATAATGTAAATTACGAAGGAAGAATTATAATTGATGATCCGGGTTTAGGAAAATTAGTGGCTCCTAACTTAACCACTGGAAAAGGTGGCTTAACTACCCGATACACCTCTTATACCGATCAGGATTTTGTGCGGGCCATTAAGCATGGCATCGGGAAAGATGGGAAATCCTTGAAATTAATGCCTTCCTATGAGTATAATTCTTTATCTAATGAAGACTTAGGCGCTTTAATAGCTTATATCAAATCCCGGCCAGCTGTTGATAATGAGGTGCCAGCTATTACCTTAAAACCGGTTATTTATGTATTAGCTAATTTTGATAAGTTTCCATTGGTTTCGGCAGAAAAAGTGGATCATGCTGCGCCTGGTATAGATGTCGTAAAACCTGAAGTAACACCTGCCTATGGTAAATACCTGGCAATTTCTTGTACGGGTTGCCACCGCGATACTTTTACGGGAGGAGAACCTTTAATTCCGGGTTCGCCGCAAGTGCCTAATATTACCAGAACTGGCAGTGTTGGTAAATGGACGGAATCTCAGTTTATAGAAACTTTACGGACAGGAGTAACCCCGGAAGGTAAAAAACTTGATCCTCAATTTATGCCCTGGCCTATGGCAAAACAATTTACCGATACTGAAATTAAATCACTTTACTTATTCCTGAAAAATTTACCGGCCTAAGTAAATATTAATTTAAAAAGTTATTGGTGTTCAAAATGGCGGTCGAGGGTAGCTTCTATTTTCTGGAAGATAAAATCGGCTGCCTGTTTCCGTATAGTTGTGCTATTGCCATCAAATACCTCACGGTATTCTTCTACTTTCCCTTCGCAAAGAATAGAGAAAAAAACGGTTCCTACTGGTTTTTCTTTAGATTCTGAAGCCCCTACACCACCTAAACCGGTAACTGCCACGGAAACATTAGCCTTCAATAATTTATTTAAGCCAATTACCATTTCGTTTGTTACCTGTTGCGACTCTGCAGTGTATAGCTTCAGCGTTTGCCTTTTTACGCCTAATACTTTTTGTTTTACTTCTTCGGCATAGGTTACAATACTGCCTAATAATACGTCGCTGGTGCCTTTGGCTTTAATAAATTCCGAAACTAACATACCACCGGTAATACTTTCGGCAAAGGCAATGGTTTGGCCTTTGTCTTTCAGTTTCATTACCAACCGGGTTAAATCAGATTGCGTCATAGCTATAAAAGAATCAATAAATTATAATAGCCCTATTACTACCTTTTAATCTGATAAGTTTTACCCGCTGGCAGGAGGTCCGAAATTAAATTCCTGTATAATGCTGTACCGGGGATGCGGGGTTTGTAACTCAGAACTCCATAAAGCAAAAGAGGTTACTGAAAATACGGGAGGTTCATCTGATGTAATAATGGACAGGTTTTGGGGTTTATTAGTATCTTTCCGGAAGCGGGCCAGGGTAACATGGGGAATAAATTTGCCATGTGCTCCCGGAGGAGCATGCATAGCGGCACATATTTTAGTTGCCAATTCCTCATATAATTTATTTTCCTGAAACCGTGCCCAGATTAACCTTGGCGACCGCAAAGTTGGCCCAGGAGCGATTTCCTGGAAAGTAAGGTCGAAAGTTGATTGGAAGCTGGCTATTTCCTGGAGGAGCTTAGCTAATTCCGGTACCTTGTTTTCCGGGTAATCACCAATAAAATGTAAGGTTAAATGTAAATTCTCTTCTGGTATAAACCTGATTTCTGCTGTTTTATATCCCTCACGCAGTTTAACTAGGTTTAGCTTTATGTATTGGTCGAGAGGAACGGCTATAAATAATCTCATAAATTTAATGGTTTACCTATTGTGCCAATGAATTTAGGTTAAGTTATATCTGCACCAAAAATTATACGTATAAATCCGCTACTATGGACCGACTAATTAGAAGAACAGTAGCGATATTTGCCTTATTTACGGTAGAACTAATATTTATATTAGGGATGTTTCTGGCTTGCGTTTGCGTGTTTTTATTGCTTGGGCACCAGATTCTGGCTGGAACGGATTTAAAGTTTGATAGTCGCGCATTTGCCTGGGCGGATAGTTTAGGTTCAGATGCTTTTACCAGGTTTATGGTTGTGATTACTTTTTTTGCGTCCCGTAATTTTATTAGCGCGGTTTCTCTTATTTTGATATTTTATTTTTTGTTTGTCCGGCGCCATAAATGGTATTCGTTAAAAGTACCGGTAATAGCATTGGGCAGTATTTCTTTAAATCTGATTTTAAAATACTTTTTTAATAGGCAACGGCCCGAAATCGATCATTTAGTAGAATCTTCGGGATTAAGCTTTCCAAGTGGACATGCTATGATAAGTGCCTCATTTTATAGTTTGTTGCTGTATCTTATCTGGAACCGCGTAAAAAATCCAGTTTGGCGAATAGTGCTTTTAATTATAATAGGTGCTTTGATTTTGCTCATTGGCTTTAGCCGGATTTACCTGCACGTGCATTATGCCACCGATGTGTTGGCTGGATTTGCGGCAGGATTTATCTGGGTTATTCTGGCTATTTTCTTTCTCAATAAATTTGAACGGTACTCCGGGCGGAAACTTAGAAAAACAGTAGAACAAGCTTAAAAAAAGAAATATTTATAAAAAACAGGTGGTGCTGATTAAATATTTTCTTTTACCTTTGTGGCCTACCAGTGGAAACCAGTTGAGATTTTCTCTTAGAATGCGCACGTGGCGGAACTGGTAGACGTGCAGGTCTCAGAAGCCTGTGGGAGTTGTCCCGTGGGAGTTCGAGTCTCCCCGTGCGCACGAAAGCCCTTCTACAAAATGTAGAAGGGCTTTTTTTATAAAATGTCACGATAAGTGTAACTAATCCTATAAAGCACAAGCGGCTCCTTAATTAAGGAGCCGCTTGATGTAAAACGTTAATCTTTAAACAAGTTTTGAAGTTGAGTTATTAGTATATTGACATCTTTAAATAAACAAAAACTAATTTCTATAACTCATTTATATTCTTTATAAATCTAAAAAATAAATTAGAATAATACTATTAATAGAAAGATCAGGACTCTTTTAGCATTTATTAACGATGAGGCGCAATTGATTAAAAAGAATATTGTAAGAAGAGATGAAAATTCCTAAAGTCTGAGGAGTTATTTTCTTTTTGTTGAATACCTGATAGAGAGGTAACAACTGAAGGGAAGCTTAGAAAGAATAAAGCAATAAGTAGAATTACTTATATTTTAAGCCCACCTATAGGTATATACTAGTATAAAGGAAGAAATATTAAAGATAAAAATAAAAATGATAGCCCTATGGGTACTATTTTTTTTGGGATAAGTATAATTAGGAGGGGGGGGCTACTGGCAATCCGTTATTATTGTTCAGTAACAGGTTTTTGTAGCGGAGTGTTAGGCTTTCTTATAAATCCAACAGGATTTACCAATCAGGTCTAAACCTTTTTCTTTCATTTAGTTTAAAGATTTCCTCAAATTGTTTATCCATAATAGACATAGCCTGGATTGCTTCCGGATTTGTTGCCAATAAGGTTTTATCTTGTCGGGTAAAAAGACTATTGCCATCTGGTTGAGGTAACCGAGGATCGGTAAATGCCATATCCCAAATAAGTAGGCTATAAGTACTGCCTTTAAATTGTATAGTAAACTTTCCATCAACTGGGAAAGTAAGCAATAGGCCGCTAGAGGCTAGTTCATTACCATATTTCCGGGTGTCAAAGCTAAGTTCGTCTATTTTACCTGATATTATATTGTTTTCCAGTTTTACTTCTGATAATCCTGTTTCCGAAGACAAATATTTGAAAAGTTTAACGGGCAAATCGTTTTCAGCTTTGGTTGGCGCTTTAAAAAATTTGGTATAATAAAATTGCTTTTTACCTACTAAAAAATTCTGGTACTCGGTAGTTATTTTGGAAGTAGAATCGGGGGAATTGGCATTAGCTGAATCTGCTTTTTTGGCAATAAACTCCTGTGGTAAATGCTGATCAGAATTTAATTTTCCTAAACTGATCTTATCTTCGGCTGGTTCAGGAGATTCCTTTGTTTGCCTGAACCGAACAAAAGGATTTTTATCTTGGTAAGAATTGGAAAATCCGGTTAAAGAAAATAAGCAGAAAAGGAGAGAAGCTAGTAATTTCATGGGGATAAATTTGTTTATTGAATTACTTTCTTTGTTTGGCTACTTATTGCCTTATATTGGCTTTTAGATTGTCTTTTATTATTTGTCTGGCTAATTTAGCAACAGATTAAAATAATAATTAGATATTTTAAAAAGAATTCTTAGGTAAATTTAAATATTTTAAATGAAATAATTTGATTTAAAAGTAATTAATTTTTTCGTTCTTAAAATTATTCATATCCTCTGTTAAAATTACAGCCCCTAATAATCCTACGCCAATGGTTTTACTTTCACCACCTACAGCAGCCTTAGTAACAGAAAAGAGACCATAGTTTTTTCTGGAAATTGCTTTACTCAGGGCATTGCTTATAAAGCTCATTTGAGGATTGCTTTTGTTCTTCTCAAAATTGCTTCTTTGAGAAGAACTATACAAGACAGAAAATAATTCCGTTCTTACTTTTTCCTGGTGCTTTTCTGTTTGAGGATTTGAAACTATCAGTATAAGCACAAGAGCAGCTAAAAATAGAAATACTTTATTTTTCATATCCTTTATTCCAGTATCTAAAAAAAATATATAAAATAGTTTATTTTAGGTACTACCTATTTTCAGGTTACTAAATTACTATATGCTTTTAAAATTTATGGCTACTTCCATAAATATAATTCTTCTTTTAAACAATTATCTGCTTTTTGCTTATCCATAAATTCTAAAAATAAGTATTACATATATTTTTGTGAAAGCATAAAAGAATAGAAAGGCATGTCTGAAGTGTTTAAAAAAGTAATTGCCGTTTTTACTTTGATTGGTCTAGAACTGGCGGTTTTAGCCGGGGTAGCCGTAGTAAGTGTATTTATATTTTTGTATATAGCAAAATTGGTTTTTATTGATCAGAACCAAGCACTTGATGCAGTTGCTTTTTCTTTTGCCGAAGCCCATACCACTCCAGCCCGCACTTCTTTTTTTAAGTTTGTAACGTTTTTTGCTTCTAAAGATTTTTTAATTTATGGTTCTTTAGGGTTGGCAGCTTTATTTTTAGTATTTAAAAAACACCGTTGGTATGCCTTAAAAGTGCCGGTAATTTCAGCTGGTAGTTCTGCCTTAAATCAGGGCATGAAAGCTTGGTTTAACCGGCCCCGGCCAGAAACAGCTTTTTACGAACAATCGGGACTGAGCTTTCCCAGTGGTCATGCCATGATAGGGGGTGCTTTTTATGGTTTGTTAATATATTTGGTCTGGACCAATATTCGCTCCTTGTTTTGGCGTTGGGTTTTATCTGGGTTATTATTTATTTGGATAATTTTAATTGGCTTTAGCCGGATTTATTTACATGTGCACTACGCCAGTGATGTAGTAGCGGGTTGGGCAGCAGGTTTTATCTTCTTAATTATTAGTATTTTGTTGCTACGCCGCCTGGAACCTAAATATGCCCGTAAAGCTACTGATGTAATGGATGAAAGTCCGGTGGAATCTTCTCACCGAAATAACTAAATATTAAGGTTTAATATGCACCCGTAAAGCTTTTAAACCACTTACACCCTGCAATTCTTCTAAATCCAGGTCTTCTACTTGCGCGGTTATCATGCCTACAGTTTGTAAATATTCTATGTAGCCTTTGTATTCGTTTGCTTCGCGACCCTGGGCATACACAATGGCTACGGTACCCGGTTGAGTAAGACGTTCTTTAGTGCCCAAAACAGTGGCTTTATCAATCCGCTTTTTAATAATTTCGTACCGAATATTATACGCGCCGTCTACATCAAATTTGCGCTCATCGCGCCGGAACCGGATAGCCAGCGGCTGACTATAAATAAGAATTAACTGCGTGGTATCTAAAGGTAAACTCAAGGTTGGTTTTAAAGCAGCGGTACGTCTGGCAATTTCGCACATGGTTTTAAGTTGCCACAGACGTAAATTCCGCAAGAAAACCATATCGAAATACCGGTTTTCTACAATAGAGGCCCCTACATAGATATTAAATTCTACCCCATCTGTTTTATATTTTTCAAAGTAATGCGGGTACATTTGCTGCGCTTTGGCTTCTTCCTGTTCCAGGTATTCTGAGATAGTTTCATTTATCTTCGTCAGGCTTTCTTCAAAGTATTTTCTGCGTTTGTACAAAATGCCTAAGTTAGGGTCCATGGCATTCCAGTAAGATGCTATAACCGGAGCTAGTGATGCCGTATTTTTTTCCAAATAATTGAATAAGGGCTCAACATGTTTTTTAACCACCTCTAAAATTCCGGCTTCGTCTTCTGATAAAATTCCTTTCCGGAGTTTCTTTAAGCTTTTAGATACATAAAAATTTAATTCGTCCAAAACCGGTAAAGAAACCAGATTGCCAGCTTGTTTTAGTACTTTCTCCACTAAACGTAGGTGTTCTATTAAATCGGCCTGAATGGCCATGTTCCGTTCAACAGAGGAGCTTCGGATATCGGAAACTCCATATAGCGGATACACATCATGAAATACAATGGGTTCTATTTCGGTAGGTTCACCTGCTTCCTGTTTCTCTAAATAATTGGAGGCCGCATCTTTAAAGCGCCATTCCAGTACCGGGTGAATGGTTGTGAACTTATCTTTTATTACTGATTGAATCCGGCTTTCTAAATCTTCCGCATTGCGTTTTACAGCGGCTTCAAAGTGGGGCAAAAATTGTTCAATTTTCCCCAATGAAAAACTGTTCAGGTCGCGTGGATAAGGGGATCCTAACTCAATGATACCCAAAATTTCGTCTCCGTAGCGAAGTAAGGCCAGAATTATGCTATTTAAACCCATTCGCTGAATTTTTTCTGCTACCCCATCCGGTAAAACCGAATTGGTAATATCTTCTATTACCATTGGGTCGCGTACTTCTATCAGTTTATCATATATTGCTTTAAAAATAATGGAGGTGGTTGGGTCTTCGGTTTGGGGTATTAGAAAGCTGTGATTTATTTTCCGGCCAAAGTTAACGAAGGTATTTTTCTTTTTATTAAAAGCAGCTACTCCCAATTGCAAATGCGGCCGGCCAAAAAAGATGCGGATTTTTTCCTGCAATTGTTCAAACCGGTCAGCCGCCACCAAAACATCCTTTTCCAGTAAGTCCAGTTTTATGGCCGATAGCGTTTCCTGTTCTGTTACATCTACCAAGTCCATTACATAAAATCCTTCAAACTCAAAGTTCTCCGGGCGTAAGTATTCCAGCCATAAATCCAGGTTTTGCATATTGCTAAGTAATAACTGAATATCAGCGGTACTTAATTCTCGTGGTTGTCCAATAGATTTTACCTGTAAAAAGGTTAGGTTAAAAGAGACTTTATAATGTCGGTAAAGCCCCAACTGGTAATCTGGTACGGTAAAAATGGTAGCTTCTTCGTCGGGAACGGGTACCTGATATACTTGTTCCAGTATTACTAACAAGGCAAGCCGGGTCTTAAAAAAAACCATTGCTTGTTTATCCATGTTCAGTGGCCGTTTCAGAATATTTCCATCTGTCAGGAATATTTCCCGAAATCTGGGGGTTTCATAAAAGCTTAAATGCTGAAAGGGAATAAGTGCTCCACTTATCTGAGAGTCCCAGGAAGCAGGAGGAAAAACGGCCGTCATTAAAAGTTCTACTAAATCTTCGAATTTGTTTAGCAACAAAGTGTCATTTATGACTTTCTGTAAATCTGGCGCCTGTTGTAACTGTCGGGTTATTTCTTTAGCAAAGCGGGATATACCTTTATTATCATCGTTAATTTTGGTTTCCCAATAATTAATTATGGGTTCAAAACATAAATTTGATTTAAAAGGAAACTCAGTATAGCTTAATCTAAAGTCAGAACTCTTCATATATTTTTATAACTGGCCGCAGTTATTTGATTCTTGTACCCGATTATACTCTAAA
This sequence comes from Adhaeribacter aquaticus DSM 16391, assembly GCF_000473365.1. Classification (GTDB taxonomy): domain Bacteria; phylum Bacteroidota; class Bacteroidia; order Cytophagales; family Hymenobacteraceae; genus Adhaeribacter; species Adhaeribacter aquaticus. Next base: position 1,683,936 of record NZ_KI421517.1, on the reverse strand, counting down.
TGAAGGTAATTAGGTACATGCCCTAAATAGAAAATTTAGAAGATTATTCAGGTGTAACTGCTTTTTAAATTGAGCCTTTTTTTAGGATACCAGGCATGGCGGGAAAGGCATTATTATTTTGTTATTCTGAAATCTTTTTAATGTAGTTAAATCTTTATTTTGATTCAAAAACCATCACGTAATGAAATTTATCTATTCCCAGTTTTAATTGGTTGATAGAGGATTGAATTTTGGTAAATGTTACTTATATTTATAGAACCTAATATTTAATTAAAGTAACAGACAGGAAGTCGTTTATTTATTAAATATATTAGCCTAATCTCTTTAGATCATTTTATTCAATTTATCTGTCATGAATGAATAATTTATAGAAGTTTAGTTAAGCGGGTAAAATTTTTTAAAATTCATTTTCAGAAAAGAGAAATACACTTTTACTTTGTATTATCAGGTATTGTAAAATTAAATGTTAGAAAGTAGCCTAAAAATTCGGAAAGAGGATATAGAGAAGCTGGGCTTTGCAGAGTGTGAGGAAAAGCTTATTTACCTGCGCTACTTGTTTAAACGTACCGATAACCCGGAGTTGATAATAAAATACAAGCTTATAAAACATCGGGTTGAACTTCGCCTGAAAGAAATAAAAAAAGCACAAGCCTAAGTTGCCTTTCCCCGATCTTCTAGATTAGGCAAATAGCAGGTTGGCTTTTACTAAAGAAAAATTAAGGTAGTTTTAGAAAATTACCTGAATAAAAATTCTCCCTCTTTAAACCTTTCTTTACCAGGTGTCTCGCCTTGTTTGACCAGCTTCTTTTTAAGTATTTTCCTTTTTGGCAGTTGTTGTATTGTCAATAACTTATCTTTTTTAGCCTGTTCGAATCAGTATCAGGGTTATAAATTGTGCCAGGTATTTAAAAATAAGGCTTCCGCAATTAACCAAAGTCATCTCCAGAGGCGCTTCTATCATGCTTTTGTGCTCCAAACATTCCTGAAATGAATGACGATTTATTTTTTCTAAAATGAACTAAAGTACCTGTTCAATCATTTACCTCTTTAAATTTTATTGCCAACTACCTGATTATCAGTAATGGTGTCTGCTGTAAAAGGGGTATGCCTTAAAGAAGCAATCAATCTCTAACATATATGAAGTATCTACAATTTGTTGAATCGAATGTTTCAGTTAAGCTTAGCTTCTTATTATTACTTTTTATTACACCATTTTTCTCTTTTGCCCAATTAGGCAAATACGAATTTACAGGCACCACTGCTATTGATAATCAGAACAACAAGATTACCAGCCAACCGGCTCATGCTACTTTCTCAGATTTTACCAGAGTAGGGGTTAATTATAATTTTGGTAATGATGTGCTAAATTCTAGAAACTGGAGTACTACTGCCAACACCTATTCTACTTTTATTGAGTTTAAAGTTACGGCTCACCCAGGTTATAGCCTCAATCTGTCTAGATTAAGTTTTACCAATTCCAGGAGTAATGCCGGGCCTTCTAAAATACGGGTGGCACATAATGCCTCCGGAGATTTTACCACGGATTATTTAGATTTTGATTCTTCAGTAGAAAATACCGAGACAGTCTGGGATTTTACCGATATTAAAACAGAAGTTGGGGCTACCATTACTTTCAGGATTTATGGCTTTGCTGCTCCAGATGGCAGAGGAGCGTATAAAGTAGATAACGTGTTTTTGTTTGGGAGTGTAGTGCCTAAACTTAAAATTAATGAATTCCATTATGCAAATTCAACCGTTTCTAAAACAGGTTTTGTTGAAGTTATTGCACCCAAAGATTATAGCCAATTAAGTTCTTCAACCCTGTCGTTATATAATGCTGGCGGCAGTGTTTACAATTCATTTCCTTTAAACGCTTTTCTTTCGCATGAAACGGCTGTTTATGGCAATGACAGAATATATTATCTGGATATTCCGGTTGGTTTGGTTGATGGCAGGGGTGGCTTAAGCCTAAGTTCAGGAACAGATTTAATACAATTTATTTCCTATGGCGGCACAATTACCGCTACTTCTGGGCCGGCCGCTGGTACTACCAGCCAGGATATTGGTATTACAGAATCATTGGAAGAAGGAAATAATCATTCCTTATCCTTTAACTTGCTAAATACCCGGCAAGCAAATGGTGGCGCTTGGGTTAGTAATCCTTACAATTATAATACAAAAGGCTATGATAACAATACTGAGAATCTTTCATTAGGTGTTCCTCAGACCCTACCCGTAACTTTATTATTTTTCCGTGCTAAATCAGAACCGAAAGGAGTATTATTAAGCTGGGCCACTGCTTCAGAAATAAATAATGAAAAGTTTGAAGTACAAAGAAGTTTAAACGAAGCAGGTGCTTTTGAATCGATTGCCAGCCTAAAAGGTAATGGAACCACACATCAAGAGCATCAATATACCTATACCGACAATAATCCTATGGCTGGTCTGGTTTATTACCGATTAAAGCAACTGGATTGGGATGGTACCATTTCTTACTCGCCCATATTAGCAGTGAACAGAAAGGTTACTAGTCTTAATTCAATGAAGATTTATCCGAACCCGGTTATGGATGAACTAACAGTAAATTTAGACAAATCCTCTCCCAATAGTACCTACCAAATCCAGGTGATAAATAGTTCGGGACAGATAGTGCTGGAACAACAGGAACCAGCTGGTATTTATACTTTAACAGTACCAACTCAGAAGCTGGCTACCGGAACTTATTATTTGATATTAGTGAAGGATGGTAAAAAAGAGAGTAAAACTTTTATGAAAAAGTAAAGACCCTATCTATTAAACAATAAAAAGCTACTGGTAATTTAAAATTAACCAGTAGCTTTTTATTGTTTAATCTTTATTAAAAGGAAGGCTATATCTCGGTTACATGCTCCTGAATAGGAGTAGGGTTGTCATTAAATTCACCTTCCCAACGGGCCACAATGGCCGATGCTAAACAGTTGCCAATAACATTGGTGGCGGTGCGGGCCATATCCATCAACTCGTCTATTCCCAATATAATAAAAATTGGCTCTACAGGTAAATTAAATGAAGCAGCAGTTCCCAATAAAATAACCAGTGAAGCCCGCGGAACGCCTGCTACTCCTTTGCTGGTTAGCATGAGGGTAAGAACCATTAAAAGTTGTTGTTCCCATGGCATATCAATACCCGCTGCCTGAGCCACAAATATGGAGGCCAGAGAAAGGTAAAGGGTTGTGCCATCCAAGTTAAAGCTATAGCCCATGGGCATAACAAAAGCCACAATTTTACGAGGTACTCCAATAGATTCCATGGCTTCCATGGCACGGGGTAGCGCCGCCTCGGAGCTGGTAGTCGCAAAAGCAATGGAGACTGGTTCGGTCATGGCTTTTACAAATTTTACTACCGGAATTCGGAATAAAAGTGCTGCCGGCAATAAAACCAGTAAAATGAATGCTATTAAAGCAACGTAAAGAGTGGCTAATAATTTAAAGAGGTTTACCAAGATGCCAAAACCCATATGTCCAACGGTATAAGCAATGGCAGCACCCACCGCAATGGGAGCAAACAACATAATAATATTGGTAAATTTAAACATGGTTTCGGCCAGGCTTTCGGTTACAGAAAGCAAAGGCTTTCGCCGGTTTTCAGCCAGCATGGCCAGGGCAATACCAAACAAGATACTAAAAACTACTACCTGTAATACTTCTCCTTCGGCTACTGATTTGGCAATGTTTTCCGGAAAAATATGCAGCAAAATATCTCCTACAGATTTCTTTTCAGGTATGGCTATCTCTTCGTGTACCGTTGCTCTTAATTCAATACCCTCGCCGGCCCGGCTAATATTTATCGCTGCCACCCCAATAAATAACGCCAGGGTGGTTACAATCTCAAAATAGATCAGGGCTTTCAAACCCATTTTTCCTACCTGCTTCAGGTTTGAATGTCCGGCAATACCAACTACCAGGGTGGCAAAGATAAGTGGTGCAATTATAGTCTTAACCAACCGTAAAAACATTTTGCTTAATACATTCAGCTCTGTGGCAAATCCCGGGAAACTGAAACCAATTTCGGCCCCAATGGCCATACTAATTAAAATCCAGGTTGTTAAGGATTGTTTTTTTAACCCGTATAAAACCAGTAACCCTAATCCCACCCATCGAAGAGCAGTTAAGGGTATAGTATAATCTACAATACCATAGTTATTGGCAAGTACTGTTACTAAAGCAGAAAGAAATAAAATGAATAAGGCTCCTTGTAATAATTTTTTTTGATTCATGCAGCACAACTCGAATGAAAATACCAGGAATACAGAGAAATAAATTCTCGGTACCAGTATTATATAATTTCAGGATAAGAAAAATTAAGCAAAGATAGAAGAATCTGTGGTTAAATGATATTTTGGATATTAGGGAGAATGCTAAATTTCTATAATAAATAAAGTGGCTTTTTCTTTAAGATAAATCTTTAAAGTGTAAAATTCCTGCAATATTTGTGATACATCCGTATTACCTGGAATAAAGAGAAGGATTTATGCTCCGATGGCACATTGAGGCAAAGCCATTGCAATTACGATATACCTGGAAGATTTCCCGCAACAGCTCCGATATAAAAACAAATTTGTTTATACGAGTGGCTGACCGGAAACACGTGGGTATTGGGGAAGCAGCGCCCAATATTAGGTATAACGAAACAGCTGAAAACCTGACGGAGCAGTTTGATAATTTAATTGACCACGGCCTAGAATTGATCCGAAGCCTGGAAGATTTACAAATTTTATTAAGTCTTTATCCGCCAGCCAATGCCATCCGGTTTGCTATTGAATCTGCTTACATACATTACATCTGTCAGCAAAAAGGACTTAGTGTAGGCGATTTCTTAGGTATTAATATACCGGCCAGTGTGGCTACTTCCTTTTCGTTACCAATCATGAATCCGGAAACGGTAGCTGATTTTATTAAAACTAACCACCTAAACCGGTTTGCTTCTATAAAAGTAAAGGTAAACGAGGAGGAGGGGCTGGATTTAATAAAGCAGGTAGCGGGAGTGTGCCACCGGCCCTTGATTATAGATGCCAATGAAGCTTGGACAGATCCGGAGAAGTTACTGGTTTTTTTAGAAAAGCTAAAGCAATACAACATAGCCTTTGTGGAGCAACCTATGCCCGCCTCTAGCACCGACGAGTATGTGCACCTGCATAAACATTCTCCTTATAATTTATTTGCCGACGAATCAGTAACCAACCAAATAGAGGTGGAGGTTTTAAAAAAGCAGTTTCACGGAGTAAACATGAAATTAATGAAAGCCGGCGGTTATCTGAATGGGCTGCGAATATTAGAGCAAGCCAAGGCGGCAGGCCTGAAGACTATGGTTGGTTGTATGGTAGAAACGTCGTTGGGTATTTGGTCGGCTATGCAGCTTTGTGAAGGTGTTTATCAGGCTGATTTAGATGGATTCCTGATCCTGAAGGAAGAGCCCTTTGGTATTGTTCAGGAATTAGGCGGACGGTTATACATGAGTTAAACCTAAAGTATATCCTTGCCGGCTGTTATTGCTTTAGGCTTATACCATTATTATTTTTTTCGCTAGAAACACTCCTCTTTTAGGGCATTAACCGTGTAAAATTACAGGTTCATCTAATAATTTCTTCTGCCTCCCTGTCGCCATTTACCTTTGTTTAAATATTATAATTATGGTTATTATAACAATGTTTTCGGGGATGATTGGCTTTTCTTATGTGGTAACCAAATTAATAGATTTGAAAGCCAGAAGTCGTTCTTACAGAAGAATTTATAAATATTAATTCAGAACAGCCCATTTCAGGTAAGGTTACCATGTTTACAACAGCAGCAGCACTTTATTTAATTAAAGCACACTTATTAAAGTTATCTATAATTATGATAGTTAACCCAAAGAAAAAGCTAACCATAAAATATGATTAGCTTTTTAGGACTATTATGAAAAAACTAAGGAAGAATCCAACGCAATTGAACACCTATATCACGGTTTTATCCTTTCACGTATCAGATTAGCAACCTGCTGTGTTATTTTACGGTTAGCAGAAGCAGAAAATTGGATTATTTATACTGATTTTTATTGGAGATAAATACTGAAATAGAATGTTTTAGCCTGATGAGCCTAATATTTTGCATCAATTTACTGGAGAATAATACCTTCAAGCATTTCAAATTAGTTTAATAAGCCTACTTTTAGCCTGTCCGCCTATAAAATTGTTGTTTTACCCAATACTAATTCAGGTTTTTTCTGGCTTCTGATGTTTAAAATATTGGAGTATTAAGGGAATAACGGAAACAAGAATAATTCCGGGTATAATAAAATGTATATAATTTTTTAGCCCAGGGAATTTTATACCGGTTAAATAGCCAATAATAACTAAGGAGCTGATCCAAAGAAATGAACCTATGGACGTAAAAAATACATAGGTTCTTAAGGAGAGCTTACCAATCCCGCACAGTAATGGATTTAGTGTCCGGACAATTGGAATAAATTTACCAGCTATGATGGCTAACTTACCTTTTTCCTGATAGAAAATTTCTGCTTTTTCTAAATACTTACGCTTAAAGTACCAGGAGTCTGGTTTATGGTAAAGCTTGTGTCCCATTTTACTGCCTAAAAAATACCCGAGCAGGTCTCCTGAAATGCCAGCTACAATAAGTAGTGGTATTAATAAATATATATCCGTTTCTAAAACACCTGTTGCACTTAATAAGCCAGTTGTAAATAATAGAGAATCTCCCCCGGGTATTATTAACCCTAAAAGTAAGCCTGTTTCTATAAAAACAATAGCGCTTATAAGTAATAGTCCGCCATACCTGATTAGTTCTTCCGGATTGGGTACAGCTAATAAAAGACAATAATTATTCATTTAAAGAATCATAAGGAGCAGAATAGGTATAGCCTACGGTGCCTCCTGGGATTTGTTTATAATTAAAAAATAATGGGAACTAAAAAATAATTAAAATATGTTGTAACATTAAATGTATATACATACATTTGTAACATCATTTAAAGCTAGTGCAAATGCGGATAGAAGATGAAATAAAACAACCGACTTTTAGGAATGTATTCCAAAAGGCCTATATCAATTTAGCATTTACGGCTAACTGGCTTCAAATGCAAGCTGCTCAAACCTTTAAAAACTATGATCTGACTTTACCTCAATTTAATGTTTTACGAATATTGCGTGGGCAACACCCTAACCCAGCTACTGTAAATCTTATAATTGAGCGCATGTTAGATAAAACATCCAATGCCTCTCGCATTGTAGATAAATTGGTAGCCAAGGGTTGGGTAACCAGAACTCAATGTGAACATGACCGGCGAACTGTGGATGTTCTCATTACAGAAGAAGGCTTAAATTTATTAAAACGGATTGATGAATGTGAGCAAACATTGAATGCTCATATGGGAATGCAGCATTTGTCTGAATCCGAAGCCGAACAACTTAACCAGATACTTGACAAAATTCGAGGATAAATAAACAATTAATAAAAAGTAAATTAAAAATAAACATGAAAAAGTTAGTATTATCATCTTTAGTAGTTGCCAGTTTATTAGTGGCAGATGTTACAACCACTTTTGCTAACACCAATGGACCTGCTCCTAAAGTTGGTAAAACCGTAAAGGTAGCCGCTAATACTTATAAAGTTGATGTAAATCAAAGTAACATGGCTTGGGAAGGTAAAAAAGTTACCGGCCAGCACAATGGTACTATTAAGTTAGCAAACGGAGCCTTACAGGTAGATAAAAATAAAGTAGTTGGCGGTACTGTTGAAATCGACATGAACAGTATTGTTAACTTAGATTTAACCGATAAAGAATACAACGGTAAATTAATTGGTCACTTAAAATCAGATGATTTTTTCTCAGTAGAAAAACATCCGCGTGCTACCTTTAAAATTACCAACGTAACTCCAGTTAAAGGAGCAAAAGCAGGAGCTGCCAATTATAATGTAAATGGTATCTTAACTATAAAAGGTATCTCTAACCCTGTAACCTTCCCGGCAACTGTAGCTGTTAATGGTAACAGTTTAACTGCTAAATCAGAAGCAGTAGTATTAGACCGTACTAAGTGGGATATTCGTTATGGCTCAAAAAGCTTCTTTGCCAATATTGGTGATAAAGCAATTAACGATGACTTTACCGTTCAGTTTAATTTAGTAGCTAATAATCAGGTAGGTTTATAATTAAACCTTCTTTAAATAAATTAAAATCTGCTTCGTTTTGCATTTTGCAAGGCAAGCAGATTTTTTTTTAAGTTAAATCTGCCGAGATTTGCTGAAATTCAGGTGCATTTCTTATTAAATAATTTTGCAAAACGAATCTCTTCACAAACCTACTCATCCGGCCTTAAAGGGATTAAGATCTACTTTAATAAGCATAATGGCCAGTATTGCCCTGGTTGTAGTTAAAGGAACAGCTGGTATTTTAGGTAATTCTTATGCCTTAGTAGCAGATGCCATCGAGTCAGCTTCGGATGTGTTTAGTTCGCTGATTTTATTTGCGGGTTTGCGTATTGCAACCAAAGCACCTGATAAAGATCATCCGTACGGGCATGGCAAAGCCGAACCTTTAGCGGCTACTGTAATTGCCTTAACCATGGGTGCGGCGGCCGTATTGATTGTAGTAGAAAGCATCACCAATATTATTACGCCCCATGCCGTACCGGAAACCTTTACCTTGTGGGTTTTAGGTGCCGTTATTTTAGTAAAAGAAGTACTTTTTAGATTTATTATAAAAGTAGGAGAGGAAGCCGATAGCACGGCCGTAAAAGCTGATGCTTGGCATCATCGGAGTGATGCCATTACATCGGCAGCGGCTTTTATAGGTATTTCTATTGCTATTTTGGGCGGTCCAAATTATGCCGTAGCCGATGATATTGCGGCTTTGGTTGCGGCCTGTATTATATTAATAAATGCTTATTTGGTATTTCGCCCAGCTTTAAACGAAGTGATGGATGCAGCGCCTTCATCCGAAATAGTAGAGGAGGTGAGAAAGCTGGCCAGTACAGTAGAAGGCGTATTGGGTTTAGATAAATGTTTTGTCCGGAAAATGGGTTTTGAGCTGTTTGTGGATTTGCATATAATTGTGGATGGTACCTTATCCGTTAGAGAAGGTCATGATATTGCGCATAAAGTAAAAGCTGTAATACTGCAGGCCAATCCGCGCATATACGATGTGCTTACCCATGTAGAACCGCCAGATGCGTTGCATGAGCCACATTTCTAAGTGGTAATTTCCTTTTCGGATAAGGAAAGTAAATCTAGAAACCAGAATTTAGAATCATAATTGGTAGGGTTATCATTTCCTTCAGCTGCATAATCCCGAAAAATTATTTCACCTGTTTTTATGGAAACTGGTTCCTTGAAGAAGGGAGCCTCATACACAAAAGAATGGTATTCGCCGTTTTCACCACAAGCATCTACAGTCGCGGGTAAATCAATCAGAAACTGATCATCTATTTCCCGGCCAATAAAGTCTTTTCCTAACCGGCTATCGCTAACACAAACTAACTTGGCTTTAAAGCCTAATGTTATAAATTCCTGAATTAGTTTGGTGGTTGATTCCTGCCACAATGGAAAAACAGCATTCAGGCCAATGGCGGCTACTTGTTTTTCGCGGTAATGGCGTAAGTCCTCCAGGAAAATATCGCCAAATATAGCGTTGTTGATGTTTTCACCCTTCATTTTTAGCAAAGCCGTTTCCATGCGCTGGTTATAATCTTCCATGGTGGCTTGCTCCGGAATAAATATTTTCACCAAAGGTATTCCTATGGCCTGGGCCTGTTCTTCCAGTAATGAAACCCGCACCCCGTGCATGGAAACCCGTTGAAATGTTTCATTCACGGTAGTCAACAGGTATTTAACTTTATATTGCTTTTGATCAAGTACCCGCTGCAGGGCCAGGGCAGAATCTTTGCCACCACTCCAAACAAAAAAAGCATTTTCCATTTCTGTTTTTTCTTTTGGCAATAATAAACAGAAAATTATGGAATATGAGTTAAAGCGCTTTTTTTACCTCAAAAGTAAAACTGGTGTGGCCAGCTATCCCCGCTTTTGAAAGACCCTGTACAACTACCAGGTATTTGCCAACCTGGTCTGAGGTATAAAACTCCAGCTTTTGGACTTCATTTGCTCTTGTAGTCAGAACAGGTTTCCAATAAAGCAAATTTCTGAAATCAGGCAAACGACCTTGTTGCTGCTGGGTGGTTGCATAAGTGGGTGCATAAAACTCACGCTGAAGTTGTAAGCCTTCATACTCCATAAGTAAGGCTCTTGAGTCTACCTGAAAACCGCCTAAATCGCCTTTATAAGTTGTATAACTAATTAAGCCTTCATAAGATAAAGAGCCCTGGTTATAGCGGTTGGTTATTACTTCCAGTTTCTGAATCTTTAAAGGATCAAAAGCCATTATTTTATTTATATCAAAAACAGGCAAACCATCCAGCAACACCATTGGGTTATTCTGGAAAAATAAATCATTGGACTTGTCATAAGTTAGGAAATGGAAACCATCTTTCCTGATTCTGACCATTACACCAGGAACGTATTCCCGCATTACTTCTTCCAGCACTTTAAAGCGCGTATAATCATCCAAGTTATATTTAGCATCCGGATTCCCGTAAAAGGATAAACTATCAACCTTAGGCAAACTGTAAATCCTTCGGAATTTATCAAAATAAGCATGTTGGGTTTGTATTTGTACATGCCGTTGGGTCAATTCGGGTTTCAATGCTTCAGATAAGTAAAACGCCGGTAGTTTATAATCAGGAAATTTTGAATAGAAAGGACTGAAGATTTCAAAGCGGTAAGTGCTGTCCCGTTTTATATTGGATTGTAGGATTACCTCCCGGGGGCCTGTAAAATCTTTCATTTCAAATTGGATAAGCCCGTCCTTCTGGCTAGTAGAATTGTATAAGCGGACAAGCCGGCTGGGAGAAGCTAAATAGGTAGCAATTTTTTCGGCCGGAGCACCAGTTGAAGCCTGTACGACCCGCCCTCTTATAATATGGGAGTTTATCTCTGGTAAAAACTCAAAATCAGCTGCTTTTCCGGCTAAAATATTTTCCCATTTAAACCTGCTCCAGCCATGCGTCAGCATTAAATTATCTAAGGCTTCAGAGGTTTCGCTGCTGTTAGAAGTGAAATAATATTCGGGGCTTTCTATAGTGCCTTTTAAATCTGAAGAAAGCCACAAATAATTAAAAATGGTAGCCGGTTGGTGCTTTTGTAAAGAATCAATTTGGAAAACGGCTAGCGAGAGATTGGCTGAATCGGTTTGAACAGGAGTGTTTATAGTCAGAATTACTTTTTCACGGTTTGCAAATTGGGGTTTATTGGCGTTTGCAGAAATGGTTAAGCTTTTTTGTGGTTGTTTAAAATACAAACGTTCACATACCGGCTTTTTCTGGCTGTTAAACAAAGTAAAGTGAGTTATGCCATCACCTAATTTATCTTTATCAATCAATATTTCGGCTTGGCCATTTTCGAGGTTTTTATCTATGGCTACCGAAACTAATTGCCGGGCATGCCCTAGTAAATAAATGGGTTCAGAAGAATTAATATTTTTAGTCTGTACTGATAGCTTAATCTGATTAAAATTGCTTTCTTCCAGGTGCAGAACATAACCTGTTTGGTAAACCTGCGGTAATTTCTGGGTGAGTGGCTGACCATTTTTGAGTTTAAATACTGCTACATAATGCTGGTTTTCGGCAGGGGTAAAGGTAAAATTTCCCATACCAAATTTTAATGTTGAAAATGAAGCAACCGGTTTACTTCTATCATCCAGAATAGATCCTTCTGCTTCCAGGCCTTTACCGTTTCTATCGGTAATTTTGAAGGCTACCTTGTTGGCAAGGCCCGAAACTAAATTTCCTCCTTCCGGGAAAAATTGAACGTTGTAAGTTGGGTCTGTTTTAGCTATTTCTGTACCCAGTACTTTGGTAGTGTTAATAAAGGTAACCGGGCTGGTAAAGAAATAGTCTGAATTAAAATTTTTCATCCAGCTGGTATAGGCCCGAACCGTATAATTGCCCGAGAACAATGATGTCGGAACTACAAAAGATCCTTGGCCTATCCCTTTCTTTAATTCTACTTTAGCTTGCAGAACCGGCGATTGATTCTGGTCTAACACCTCTACATAGGCCACTTTGCTCACATTTAAAGGTTTGTGAAAGGTACCGTCCACGTAATATATTTTAAACCACATGGTTTCACCGCTTAAATAAACCGGCCTGTCCAAGTGTAAGAATACTTTTTCCTGCAGGTGCTTTTGCTGGTAAGAGGTAAACTGCCGGGCAATAGTTTTTAAGCTATCGGTTTGGGCCAAAGCGCTGGATAAACTTAATACCCAAACTAAACTTAAAAGAAATCCCTGTTTTATAAATTGTAGCGCAAACATCATAGTTTAACTAATGCCAATTGATGACTGTAAAATAAAAATTAAGGTACTATTGCCAGAAGCTGGGCCTGACTTTAGTTCCGCGTAACCGGCAATCCACACAATCTGGGGTTGAGTAGGTATACCCTACTAAGGCAGGTCCCCTATAGACCCCACCAACCGGTAGGGATCCGCCATTGGCAAAGAGAGGCACGGCATCTCCTAAACCTACTGTATCTGGTATTGCACAACTTTCGTAGCCAGTCTTATATGGCCATACCGGTAGGTCTTTTTTGTCAACAAAAATCCGTTTCTGTTTTTCTGAAGTGGCTCCCACAAAACCTAACACAGGTTCAGCCGGGTTATTCAGGCATTGAATATTGCCAGTAAGTTGGGAGGGCAAAGGATCAAATAAGGTGCCTATTTGCTCTGTATTTTTACTTAAGATTTCCCAATATTGATATTCTTCTTTGGAAAGAGAGTATTGTTTGACCAGAATACTATACTTGTAGCGGAGCTTTTCGGTATTTTTAGGTAAAAACACGATCGATTGGTTGGAGAGAATATTCTGATTTAACCCGGAAGTGTTGCCAATTTTTATGAAAGTAGGTACTTCAGTGCGCCAGCAATAATAAATATCATTTTGCCGGGCCTCAATCTTTCCGGGAGCTTTATATTCGTAACCAGAATAGTAGCCCGATGAAAATTCATAGGTTTCTTCGTATTGCCAACGGTAATAGCGGGAGCTGTTAGGGTTATCGTTGGTATTAACTAATATTTGTAAGCCGTCGTTTTGTATCCTACTCGATAACTCAAAATCGGGCGTAGTGCTGGCAGATGTAAGCAGCGAAAGATATTCTGATCCATTATCAGTTCTGATATGAAGCTGATATCTTTTTCCCGGGTTTAAGTTCAGTAATGCCGATTGGTAGGTTCCGGGAGCTATTTCGGTTAAATTGTGGTTAGATCCACTTTCTTCTTTAATTTGTAACTGAGCCCGGTTTTCTACACTAGGCTTCATGTTTTCCCCCAGATTTTGCGTCCTGGAAAGCTTTATGGTTGTTACGCCTGATATATTTATAAAGCCATCGACCACCAGAAAAGAACTGGTATGAGATTTTACCTCCGGCGAAAAAGGTTCTACACAACTATTAAGGAAGGATAAAATAATAAATAAAAACAGGTAAACCTTGCGAATCATTATATAGTGTTAAGTATTGTAAATTAATAAATCAATGCCAAAAGTCTGGCATTACATTCGTTCCCCTAAGTCTGCAATCTACACAGCCAACACTAGAGTAAGTATAGTCCATAGAACCATCTTCCAGCATTACCCTGTCCACAATCAGGTAGGCCGGGTTGGCTGGGGTAAGCCCATCCTTACCCATAAGGCCAGTTTCACAGCTAGCGTAGGTAATACTTTTCCTGTTTATGCCATGCCAGCTGGTAGGTAAATCAGCATAAGTTGAAATGAAAATTCTTTTTTCTATTTCGTTGGTAACAGAAACAAAGCCAAAAACCGGCTCTTTCGGGTCGTTTAAACAAGTGATATTGCCAGTAAGCTGACTTGGAAATGGATCGAATAAAGTGCCTATATTTTCAGTGTTTTTGCTTAAGGTTTCCCAATACTGGTAAGCTTCTTTGGTAAGGCTTTGCTGTTTTACCAAAATGCTGTATTTTACCTGTAGTTTTTCAGAGTTTTTAGGTAATAACACCAGAGGGTGTTCTGACAAAACATTTTCTGATAAATTATCAGTGCTGGCTATTTTAATAACCGGATTTCTTTCAGTACGCCAGCATTGAAATATATTATTAGTTCGGGGTAGAATTTGTCCATTCCTATATTCCCAGGCAGAATAAATAAAAGAGTTAAATTCCCAGGTTTCTTCGTGTTGCCAGCGGTAATACCGGGTGTTATTTTCCCTGCCCTGCGAATTGATTGCTATTTGTAATCCTTCATTTTCTACTTTCCAAACTACCTCAAAATCTGGCGTGTACCTTACCGGAACATAATCAGAAACATATTCTTTATTAAAAGCTGTTTTAATGTAAAGCCGGTATTTTTTCTGCGGATTTAAAGTTAAATAGGACGAAGTATAAGTGCCCATTCTGCCTTCGGTTAAAGGATAATGCGGCCCTTGCTCTTCCTGAATAACAACAGATGCTTTTGCTTCGGCTTGAGGCTTATTATTGTCCGATATTTTTTGGGAGCGGGAAAGGTTAATAACCGTAATCCCATTGTTATTGATAAGACCATCAACCACTAAATAGCTATGAACAGTATCTACTACATCAGGCGCAAAAGATTCGACACAACCATAAAACACCATTAGCATAACTATGCTTAAGGTAGATAAAGGCGTTGCTGAATAATGCTTTTGAGTCATTTACAAACTTATTTATCTCCAAAAATCCGGACGAACATTTGAACCTTTTAATGTGCAATCGGTGCAATTGGCAGTAGAATATAAATAATCTATAGTAATATTGGCCGAATCTACCGGGGCAATTATAATAAGGGCTCCATTAGCTACATAATTCCACGGGTTTTGAGAACCTCTTGGTGGAGGGGGAAAATCCTCGCTTAAAAGGCCAATCCGGCAATCTTCATATCCTGTTTTGGAAATCCAACTAGCAGGCAAATTGAGTTTGTCAATAAATATTCTTTTTTCTACCATAGTAGTAATGCCAACATAACCCAATACCGGTTCATTTGGATCGGACAGGCATTCTATATTGCCAGAAACTTGAGTTGGCTGCGGATCAAAGAGTGTTCCTATTTTTTCGGTATTAGTTCTCAATGCTTCCCAATACTGGTATTCTTCTTTAGTTTGAGCAAATTGTCGTACTTGAATGCTATATTTATACCTTAATTTTTCGGAGTTCTTTGGATGAAAAACCAATGGATGATTGACAAGTTTATTGACTGAAAGTTTTTCTGTTGAAGTTAAGTTTATCTTCGAAGGTTTCTCTGAACGCCAGCATCTGTAAATGTTTTCATTCCTCGGAACTAGCCGGTTGTTTTTATAATCTAATACAGATTGGCCGATTGAAGTAAATTCCCACGTTTCATCGTAATCCCAGCGGTAGTAAGTCGGTTGTTCCGGTCCACCCTCCGAATTTATAGCTATTTGCAAGCCTGTACTTTCAATATTGGGAGAAATTTCAAAGTCAGGTGTAAAAATAACAGGCATAAAATTGCTTGCATATTCCTTATTCCAAGCTGTTTTAATGTAAAGCCGGTATTTTTTTTGTGGATCTAAATTAAGATTAGCCGAATTATAGATTCCTGTTTTTGATTCATGTAAAGCAAACTGGCCTCCTTGTTCTTCCTGGATATATAGTAAAGCTTTTGCTTCTGGTTGAGGTTTCCCGGTTTCAGCTATCCGCTGGCTACGCGATAGGTTTATGGTGGTAGTTCCACTGCTGTTTATAAAACCATCTACGACTAAATAGCTATGAACAGAATCTACAACATCAGGTACATAAGAATCAATGCAGGCAGTGGCTAGCAGCAAAAAGCTCCAGCAAATAACCTTTGTTCCTATGTAAAATGGTTGCTGCATTTAAAATTTGAAGTTGTAGGTAACCGTTGGAATAGGCTGACCAAAAATCGATAGCTTATAACCATTTATTTTACCGTTTTCGGTTTTAAAATATACAGAATAAGGGTTTTTGCGGCCGGTTAAGTTATACACAGATAAAGACCAGGAACTATGCGATAACTTCCTTACTTTATGGTTGCCCTCTATGTTCATGGCAAAATCCATCCGGAAATAATCTGGCACCCGATACTCATTGCGCTGGGAGTAATAAACCCGTTGGGCACCACCGATTTCGTATTTAGCTAAAGGCAACGTTATTGGCCGGCCAGTGCTGTAAGTGGCATTCAGGGAGGTGCTAAACCGGCGGCTGAAACGGTAGTTACCTATTAATGTAAAATCGTGAGGCTTGTCAAAGTTACTTGGGTAGTATTTTCCATCATTTACCATATCGGAGGCTAATGCCGTATTTACCCGTACTAAGGTGCGGGAATAGGTATAACTGGCCCAACCATTAATTTTTCCGGTTAATTTTTTCACCATCAGCTCTACCCCATAAGCTTTTCCTTCAGCATTAATAACATCTGTTTCTATGTGGTGATTAAGAATAAGCGTGGCGCCATTTTTATAATCAACAAAATCGCGCATGCTCTTGTAGTAAGTTTCCACAGAGGTTTCAATGGTGTTAGAACGCAGATTACGGTAATAGCCAATAGCATATTGGTCGCCAATTTGCGGGCGAATGTACCGGTCGCTCAATTTCCAGATATCGGTAGGCGACATAGAGGCAGTATTGGAAAGCATGTGAATGTATTGACGCATGCGGTTAAAACTGGCCTTAACAGAAGAGTTATCAGTTAAAATATATTTGATGGAGGCCCGGTATTCGGGGCCATGGTAGGTGGCCATTACCTCTCCATTTTTGTAGTGGGTAGTGTCAATGATGGAGCTTTCATTCCGGGACAGGCCGGAGGTATACTCAAATACATCTTTAGGTCCTAAAGCTTTGTACATAGAGTAGCGTACCCCTAATTGCACCGCTATACGTGGACTGATATTGATTAAATCAGAAATATATAAAGCAGATTCCTGTCCCTTTTCATTTGATAATATGTTAGGAGCAATTAAGGATTTACTGCCCAGCGGGGTTTGGCTACCCGGAGAAACTTGATATAAAATAGTACTGGCACCAAAGTCTATGGTATGCGTTGGGTTCAGAAAAAAGTTAAAATCAGCCTGAACGTTAGATTGGTTTATGCCATACGTTAGTTTAGAGGCTGTACTTTCATGTTTGTCGCTGGTAATATTATAGTTAAATATACTGTGGGCACCGGTTAATACACCATATAATTTGTTGTTAAAAATATGTTTCCATTTCAAACTGGCATTTCTGTTCATGTATTGAAAGGCCGTATCAGTTCCCAGTTTAAATTTATCCTGGCTTTGGTAACCGGTAGCATAAATTGTATTTTTATCATTGATTTCGTGGGTGATGTGGGCATTTACATCATAAAAAGAAGCTTCACTTTGCCTCAAGGTACTATTAGGAAGCTGTTTCAGAATCCAGTCAGAATAGGTGGTTCTGCCGCCAATAATAAAAGAGGTTTTATCTTTAACAATAGGTCCCTCCAACGTTAGCCTGCTGGTTAGAAGGCCAATGCCTCCCGAGCCGGCAAACTGTTTTTTATTTCCATCGCGGGTACTAATCTCTAAAACCGAAGATAGCCGACCACCATATTTAGCTGGTATGGCACTTTTATACAACTCTACCGTTTTTAAAACATCCGGGTTAAAGGCCGAGAAAAAGCCAAATAAATGCGAGGGGTTATAAATAGTAGCATCATTAAACAAAATAAGGTTCTGATCGGTGGCGCCACCCCGTACGTTCATGCCGGTACTGCCTTCGCCAACTGATTTTACGCCCGGTAAGGTTAAAATAACGCGTAAGATATCGGTTTCGCCAAAGGCAGTGGGTACCTGTTTTAAAGTTTTTATATCTAACTTTTCCAAACCCATTTGCATGCCTGCCACATTTTTGTCTTTTTCGGCTTCAATTACCACTTCTTTCAAATTGGTAATATCTTCTTCTACCTCTATTTCTAATTTGCCATCGGAGTGGAGCATAATTTGCCGGCGGGTATTTTTAATTCCGACTCCTTTAATTTTAACTTCGTGCCGGCCAACGGGTAAGGTAAGCGAATAATAACCAAACTGATCGCTGGTACCACCGATTAGTGGTGCTTCAATATAAATAGACGCACCAATAACGGCTTCACCGGACTTAATATCCCGTAAATGACCAGCAATAGTAGCTTTTCCGCTGCCATTGGCCGACCGGCTGTTTCCTATTTCGTAAAGTTTAAGTTCGGAAGTACTTCGGGTTCGCGGCCTTTCCGGTTCTGCGGTGTTTGTATTTATTACATTGTTTTGGGCAATGACGGCCCCTGCTTGTCCGGGAGTGAAGAAATTGGCGGGCAGATTTAATTCAATGGCCCGCCCTTTAGTTATATAAACCTGATTTTCCTGGTCTATGGCAAATGTGAAATTAATAGGTTTCAGCGCTTGCTCCAGTACTACCGGCAGAGGTTTGCCTTGTACTTGTAAATTTACTTTAATGGTATCCATTAAAGCTGGGTCATAATAAAACCGGTAAGTCGAGTTCGCTTCAATTTCCCGGACAAACTGCTCAAATTTTACATTTTGGAAATCGCCAGTAATTAATTTAGTATTGTTTTGCTGACCCAGAACAGGCAAAAGAACTAAAAAACTACCCAATGCAATTAAAAGGGTTCTGTAAAAAAATACCATAGGTTAGAAAGGTAGGGGCAACTAAAAGATTTGGTGTGGTTCAGGTATGATTAAAAATAGTTATTGAGGCAAACTGTTGTAGTGCCTTACTATTTTTACCAAGGCGTCTTCGCGTTTATGCTTAAAGTTAATTTTGTTGGTCCGGGCAAAGGCTTGCAATTCTTTTCTTTTTTCAGGAAGTAAGCTCAAAATTGTTCTTTTTTTATCTACCTCAAACAATTTGTTTCCTTTCAGAACATAAAATTTGTCTTTTAACTCAAATACCTTATAAATGCCGTCAGTTTCTTTAACTTCCTGAATTTCTTTTTTTCTTTTAGCCAGCAACTTAATTTTTCCATCGAGGAGAAACTCGTAAAAACCAGCTTGGGGAAGGTTGCTGTAGAGGCTGTCTTTCTGTAAACGATAAAAATGATGATCATTATAAGTGAAATCTTTTACTTTCTCACTTATCAATTTGATGGAGTTGCCATTTGTTAGTCCCTCTACCACTAATTGATCCAGCACAGTATCGTATAGTAAAGGGACATCTCTAAATAACAGGTTATCATAAGTAACAGTGCCTTCCGTGATTTCGTCGTTCTGGAAAAATTGGTGCCCCACAAAACCCCGATCATAATTTACGTATTGAGGGCCATTGTATAAATGCGACTCCTGGTTTAAAATTTTGGCATGAACACTAATAACGTTTGAGACAGATGTAGCCAGAAAAACAGAATCAGATTTTAGATTCTGGCTAAAAGAAAATTGAGCAGATAATAAACTCAAAAAGAAGAAACTGTAAAAAGTGGTGGCCTTTTTATTCATAGTTCTTAAGTGCTGATAACTGGAATAGTTGCACTAATAAAATTTCTCAAAAAGGTACAGAAAAATCTTCTTTACCTCCAAATATCCAACAGCTTTTCTGAAGATAATACCTAACAATAGGTAAAAAGAGAACAAAAAGAAAACAACAAGGGGAAATGCTTGGCTATAATGCTAAATCAGCCAATTAAAGAAGAAGTATATTTAATATGCTGTTATATGTAAAGCTTTTAATAAGAAGTTACTTAATCTACTTCAAAGGTTTGGGGTAGGGTGAAGCTTAACTGGTTGCTTTTGCTGCGGCTGTTTAGTTGCTGTAAAAAATCATCCAGATCAGTTTTATATTCTATATGGTAATCTTCGTGCAAATTTTTCCGGATTAACTGCATGGTCCGGAGTACTAACCGGGCAGTAGCTACAAAAAAACTCTTAAAACGGCTTTCAAACTGGCCCGTGAAGTTGTCGAAAATTAAACGCAGCAAATAAATGTGTAAATCAATTTCAGCTTTTACGTCTTTGGTAATTCGTTTAAATCGGGCAATTTCCTTCGTAGATTTCCTAAGGGATCGGGTGATGCTTTTAGTCAGGTTTCTGCCGGTTAATCCATACATTAAATCATGAATTTTTTCGGAAGTCTCGGTTGTTAGTTGTTCCAGGGTAATATCGGGTAACAACTCATAAGAAAATAAATCATAAAGTTCGGCGTCCCGCCGCACAGCCCGTAACAGTAATGTTTCTTTTTCTTTGTCAGATAATTGTTTTATGGCTTTTTTAAAGTCGGCGGACGGAACGGGCATACTACCTTTTTCTTTTAAGGGATGTTAGTTTGCAATATTACTAATTTATAAGCGTAAGGTTCTTTTGCGTCTTTAAATCAGCTTTAAGAATAAGGTTTTTTAAAAAATAAGAACCTAAATGAATTAGTTAAAAGTATAATAAAAATAGGTTGGGTTGGAGGTTATAATTAAGTTGAATCCTTTTAAAAATCAGCTTAATTTCGTAAATTTGCTGCTATGAATACAGAAACAGAAATAGCATTTCAGGAAGATGTATTGCTTCTGGAGGAAGTAATAGACCTGAAAAATCTGGTCGTTTATAACGATGATGTGAATACATTTGATCACGTTATAGATACGCTTATTGCTGTATGCAAGCATACGCCTGAGCAGGCTGAGCAGTGTACCTACCTTATTCATTATAAAGGCAAGTGTACCGTAAAAGTTGGAACGTTTGAGGAACTGGAGTCCATGTGCTCAGCCATTCACGATCGCGGTATATCAGCCGATATTGTTTAACCTGATACTATTGGATGAATTTTCCGTCAAAGTTAATTGAAAATGCGGTTGAGGAGCTGGCAAAACTTCCGGGAATTGGCCGAAAAACAGCTTTACGCCTGGTGCTTCATTTGCTAAAAGGCGATACTGAAGATACCAAGGCTTTATCGGAGGCGCTTGTAAAAATGCGTGAAAACATCACGTATTGCAAAACCTGCCATAATATTGCTGATACTGAAATATGTGATATTTGTGCTAATCCGTTACGCGACCGCAGTTTGTTGTGTGTGGTTAGTGATATTCGGGATGTTATTGCTATTGAGAATACCAGTCAGTATAAAGGAATTTATCATGTTTTAGGGGGTGTTATTTCTCCTATTGAAGGAATAGGCCCCTCCGATTTAAATATTACCTCGTTGGTGGAGCGGATTCCGGGTTCCGAAATAAAAGAGGTAGTTTTAGCCATAAGTCCTACTATGGAAGGCGACACTACCGCATTTTACATAACCAGAAAGCTCCGGGATTACAACCTTAAAATATCAACTATTGCCCGTGGAGTTCCTGTAGGTGGTGAGTTGGAGTATACTGATGAAATAACCCTAGGCAGAAGTATTATTGAGAGGACCTCCTACAGTAAATAATAATGCTGAAGAATCTTTTACAAAAGGCTACCGGTTTTCCGGTAGCCTTTTTATTTTGATGCATAGGCTAGTTATAGTACGGTATGTCGTTTTCTAATTTGAGAAGTTGTAGAAATATATAATAAAGCTATTATGTTTCCTTGCCTGTATTTTACCTCAAGAATGATAAAAGGAACGAAATTTGTCTTTGAAATTCGATTGGTTTTTTAGTGGTTTATCAACTTTATGTATGCTATAGCCTTTCCCCTAAACCATTAAAAACCTTAATTTTTTTTTTAATAGACTTATAAATTAAATAATTGATTTTAAATCTTTAATTTTGCCCAAAATTCATAAAAAATCATGCAATCAACAGAACAGGTAACCAGTTTTTTATCCGACAGGATAACGGCACTGGCCGAATCACAAACCATCGCGATGGCGAAAAAAGCCCGCGAACTGGCTGCTCAAGGACATGATGTAATCAACCTGAGCTTTGGAGAACCAGACTTTCAGACGCCGCAATACATTAAGGATGCTGCTAAGAAAGCCCTGGATGATGGATTTACATTTTATACTCCGGTGGCTGGTTACCCAGACCTGCGTCAGGAGATTGTGGCCAAGTTAAAGCGGGATAATAACCTGGATTATAAACCTGAAAATATTGTTGTTTCTACCGGGGCTAAGCAATCTATTGCTAACGTGATTATGACGTTGATTAACCCAGGTGATGAAGTAGTTATTTTCTCGCCTTACTGGGTGTCTTATGAAGAAGTAGTAAAATTAGCCGAAGGGGTGCCGGTTTTAGTAAAAGCTTCTATCGATAACGATTTCGTAATTACACCGGAGCAATTAGAGAACGCCATTACTTCTAATACCAAATTAGTAATGTATTCTTCGCCATGTAATCCAACTGGTTCTGTATTCAGCAAAGATGAATTATTAGCTTTTGCCCGTATTCTGGAGAAACACCCGCAGATTTTTGTAATGGCGGATGAGATTTATGAATACATTAATTTTACCGGCGAGCACGCCAGCATGGCGCAATTCGATTTTATTAAAGATCGCGTTATTACTGTAAATGGTTTCTCTAAAGGATATGCCATGACCGGCTGGCGCGTTGGGTATATTGCTGCCCGTAAAGAAATTGCTGATGCCTGTGATAAAATGCAAAGCCAAATTACTTCCGGTACGTGTTCTATTGCCCAGAAAGCGGCAGTAGCGGCTCTTAAAGGAGGTCGGGGTGCTTCAGAAGAAATGAGCGCTGCTTATTTACGTCGTCGGGATTTAGTTTTAGGTTTAATGAAAGATATTCCGGGCATCGTAACCAATGTGCCGCAGGGAGCTTTTTATATTTTCCCGGATGTTAGTGCTTACTTTGGTAAAACCACACCAGACGGACAAAAAATTAACGGTTCTTTTGAATTAAGCATGTTCATCCTAAATGATGCTCACGTAGCTGCTGTAAGCGGTGATGCTTTTGGTGCGGATGAATGTATGCGTTTCTCTTTTGCAGCTTCTGACGAAAAGTTAAAAGAAGCCATGGAGCGTATTAAAGTTAGTTTGGCGAAATTACAATAAATGCCGGCTTCCGCTAGTTTACAATCCTTGTTCGAGGCGTTTGATCAGCTCACTGTTTTAATTGTGGGCGATGTGATGATAGATTCTTATTTGTGGGGCAAATCAACAAGGCTTTCGCCGGAAGCACCGGTGCCCATAGTAAATGTTTTAAAAAGTGAAAAAAGGTTAGGTGGTGCCGCTAATGTAGCCCTGAATGTTCAGGCATTGGGCGCCACCGCCTTACTTTGCTCTGTTATTGGCGATGACCAGGAGGGGGCAGACTTAATTCGTTTATTAGAGGAAAAACAACTTTCTACTGATGGTATTATCCGTAGCCCTGAACGCATAACTACTGTTAAGCAACGTATTCTGTCGGGTGGCCAACAACTCCTCCGGATTGATTGCGAAGTCGAATCAGATTTAGTAGAACACGAAAACCGGCATCTGCTGGAACGTTTCGAACAATTACTGCAGCAGGCAGATGTAGTTATATTTCAGGATTATGATAAAGGGGTTTTAAACCAGCAGAATATAGCTGAATTAATTGCCCTTAGTCAGCAGAAGAGCATTCCTACAGTTGTAGACCCAAAAAAGAAAAACTTCCTTCGCTATAAAGGTTGTACCTTATTTAAGCCCAACTTAAAAGAGTTAAAAGAAGGTTTGAAAGTAGACTTTGCTGATGCCAATCTGGAAGCTTTTGAAGAGGCTGCCTCCGATTTACAAAAAACTTTACAAACTGAAAATATCCTCATAACCTTATCTGAAAGAGGCGTTTTCTGCATGGCTAATCAAGCCAAGACTTATATTCCAGCGCATTTGCGCACTATTTCCGATGTGTCGGGAGCCGGGGATACCGTAATAAGTATTGCAGCGGTTTGTATAGCGCTTAACCTGCCTTTACCCCTGGTGGCCGAGCTATCTAATTTAGGCGGTGGTTTAGTATGTGAGCAAGTAGGAGTAGTGCCCTTAAATAAACAAAGCTTATACAAAGAAGCCGTTTCCTGTAAAATATTGGAAAAAGATAAGGCCCTAAAAGTTTAAGGCCTTATCTTTTTTATTAGTCTTCTCATTTCCAATTGGCTACTCAGGTAATAAAGGTAAACTTCCTCCCTGTATATCTGAATATAATACTCCTCAAAGTTCAGTTACTCTGGCTCTAATCAAAAACATTCTAGATTGCTTTAATTTTAGCATGTAAGCTAAAATTGCATGGAAGAGCTTGAACTTCTTTTTATCTTTGCTACATGTACAAATCCCTGCTGCGCCCTTTATTATTTAAAATAGATCCGGAAACAGTTCATACTTTTTCTTATTCAGCTATCAAAACCGGATTTAAAGCACCCTTGTCAAAACAATTAAGTAAAAAAATGTTTTGCCTGGAGCATCCTAAGCTAGAACGAAAAGTTTTTGGTTTAACTTTTCCTAATCCTGTAGGGTTAGCTGCCGGATTTGATAAGAATGCCTTACTGGTTGATGAGTTTGAAAATTTTGGATTTGGGTTTTTAGAAATAGGAACCGTTACTCCCCGGCCCCAGCCTGGCAACGATAAGCCAAGACTGTTTAGATTACCTACTGATCAGGCTTTAATTAACCGAATGGGATTTAATAATCAGGGCGTAGAAGTAGCCGCTACCCGCTTAAAGTACCGGAAAAGCAATATTATAATTGGCGGCAATATTGGAAAGAATAAAAATACTCCTAACGAAGAGGCTTTACGGGATTACCAATATTGTTTCGAATCGCTTTACGAGGTAGTGGATTATTTTGTGGTAAACGTAAGCTCGCCGAATACCCCTGATTTACGGGCGCTTCAAGATAAAGAACCATTGCGTTTTCTGCTGGAAGCTTTACAACGCCGGAATGCCCTTAAGCCCAAAGTTAAACCGCTATTACTTAAAATTGCTCCGGACCTAAATCAGGAACAGTTAGATGATATAATTGAAATAGCTATCCAGACCAAGCTTGATGGTATAATTGCTGCAAATACAACAGTAAGCCGGAAAGAATTAAAAACCGACAAAGCTACTTTAGAAGCCATGGGAGCTGGTGGGGTAAGCGGTCGGCCTTTGAAAGAAAGATCAAATGAAATTATAAAATATCTCCGCCAGCACTTACCTGAATCTATTCGCATTATTGGTGTAGGCGGTATAATGACGCCCGAAGATGCCCTGGAAAAGCTGGCTGCCGGAGCAGATTTGATTCAATTATATACCGGTTTTATTTACGAAGGACCTTCTTTGGTAAAACAAATCAATAAACGGATTCTGCAGAGCTAACAGTACTTTATCCTGAGATTTTAGGAGGCAATTTGCCTGAAAAAGTGTAGATTTGATATAATTATTGGAGCATGGCAAATAATACGTATAAAAGTGAAGTGGGAGCGCCTCGCGCTAAGAACGTGCCACGAGGGGTGAACGAGCCCATGAGTAAAAGTGCCGCAAAGGGCCCCAAGAAAGAAAAGGTAAAATTTTTATGGCCAAAAATTAACCTTTCTTTTCTTAATTTTTTCCTGGATAGACGCTTTCAGCTTTTTTGGGGCTTTTTCTTTTTACTAGGCTCCCTTTACCTTTGTATTGCTTTTGTTTCTTATTTGTTTACTGGTCATGCCGACCAAAGTGTAGTAGAGGCCCTGCCCACTACCGACTTAAAAGAAGCTGGTATTGAGTCGGAGAACTGGTTGGGATTGGTTGGGGCCTGGCTTTCAAATTATTTTATATACGAAGGTTTTGGCATAGCTGCATTCTTCTCGGTTCCTATTTTCTTTTTCTTGGGATATAAAATTGTTTTCCGAAGCCGAAATATTTCCCTGTCGTACATTACCACTTTATGCCTGTTTAGCCTGTGTTGGTTTAGCCTTATGTTTGGTTATATGGTATTAAGAACTAATACCGTAGAAGCTTTTAGTTTTTTAAGCGGAGCAGTGGGTTATGAAACATCCCTTTGGCTTGACAGCCTTATTGGCTGGGGAACCATTCCTTTGTTGGGATTCTTTTTAATAACTTTTATTATTTTCTTTTTTAATATTACCAGTTTCTCTACCGGAAAGAAAGTAGCGGCAGAGGTGGTAACCGCTACGGCCAATACTTTTGCCGAGCAACCGGCTACTTATGAGCAAATGTCAAAAGGCGTAAATCAATATGCTAACCCAGCTGCCTCCCTGGACGAAGATGAATTAGACACACAAGAAGAGGAGTTTGAAGAAGAGGATGAGCTGGGAAGTGAAGACGAAATGCCGGAAGCGGATTCGGAAGAACTTTTTGAAGAAACGGTAGAATTAGAACTTAAACCCGCTCCTGTTGCGGCCCAAGTGCCTCGCGCCGTAGTAACTCCTCCAATAGTAACTCCTCCAGTAAATACACTGGCTTTAGATATAGAACCGGCTGCCATTGAACCCGATATATTTGCTGAAGAAACTGAAATAGAAGAGGACCTTTTTGAAGATGAAAAGGAAGTAGTAGACCTTAAAATTAATAAAATACCGGAAGAAGAAATAGGTTCTTTAAGTGAAAATTATGATCCTACTCTGGATCTGGCCCGGTACCATTATCCAACGCTGGAGTTGTTAAATGATTATGCAGCAGCTAGGGTGCAGGTTTCAAAAGAAGAGTTGGAGGCTAACAAAGATCGTATTGTTGAAACTTTAGGAAATTACAGCATTGGTATTGCCAGTATAAAAGCTACCATTGGTCCAACGGTAACTTTATATGAAATTGTACCGGATGCCGGCGTGCGTATTTCCAAAATTAAAAATTTAGAAGATGATATTGCCTTAAGTTTAGCGGCTTTAGGAATCCGGATTATTGCCCCTATTCCAGGAAAAGGGACCATTGGTATTGAGGTGCCAAATAAGAAAAAAGAAATGGTTTCTATTAAGTCCATTCTTTCTACCGAAAAATTCTTGAAAAGTGAAATGGATTTACCCATTGCTTTCGGAAAGACTATCACCAACGAGGTATTTATTACGGACCTAGCTAAAATGCCTCACTTACTTATGGCGGGAGCCACTGGTCAGGGTAAGTCAGTTGGTTTAAATGCCATCCTTACCTCCCTTATTTATAAAAAGCATCCTTCTCAGCTTAAGTTTGTTTTAGTAGATCCTAAGAAAGTAGAACTATCTTTATTTAATAAAATAGAGCGCCATTTCTTAGCTAAGTTACCTGATTCTGACGAACCGATTATTACCGATACCAAAAAGGTAATTAATACCCTTAATTCCCTTTGTATGGAGATGGATATGCGGTATGATTTATTAAAGGATGCCGGCTGTAGGAATTTAAAAGAATATAACTTAAAATTTGTAGAGCGCAGGTTAAGTCCTAAAAAAGGCCACCGTTTTATGCCTTTTATTGTGTTGGTAATAGATGAGTTGGCAGATTTAATGATGACGGCCGGGAAAGAAGTGGAAACCCCGATTGCTCGTTTGGCCCAGCTTGCCCGGGCAATTGGTATTCACTTAGTAGTGGCTACGCAACGGCCATCCGTAAACGTAATTACCGGTATTATTAAAGCCAACTTCCCTTGCCGGATATCTTTTAAAGTAACCTCTAAAATAGACTCCCGCACCATTTTAGATACGGGCGGTGCCGATCAGTTAATAGGGCAAGGGGATATGTTATTTTCAGTAGGATCGGATCTGATTCGTTTGCAATGTGCTTTCGTAGATACGCCGGAGGTTGATCGTATTTGTGATTTTATTGGTAATCAGCAAGGATATGATGATGCTTATTTATTACCGGAGTTTGTGGGAGATGAAAGCGGAAATGAAAAAACTGACTTTGATCCCTCTACCAGGGATT
Source organism: Adhaeribacter aquaticus DSM 16391 (assembly GCF_000473365.1). Classification (GTDB taxonomy): domain Bacteria; phylum Bacteroidota; class Bacteroidia; order Cytophagales; family Hymenobacteraceae; genus Adhaeribacter; species Adhaeribacter aquaticus. The sequence continues at coordinate 1,656,160 of NZ_KI421517.1, read as the reverse complement.
CCATGTTTGAGGAAGCTGCCCGCATTATTGTAACCCACCAGCAAGGAAGCACGTCTTTGTTGCAACGCCGGTTAAAGCTTGGTTATAACCGGGCTGGAAGGTTGATTGATCAATTAGAATCAGCCGGAATTGTGGGGCCTTTTGAAGGAAGTAAAGCCAGGGAAGTTTTAATTCCGGATGAATACAGTTTGGAACAGTTATTGAATAATATAAATAAGTAATAACTAGACTGTATCAATACAAACCATATATGAAAAAAATAACTCTGTTTCTGTTCCTGTTTTTGGCAATAATAACTTTTGCCCAGGCACAGCAAGATCCCAAGGCCGAAAAAATATTGGATGCCATGAGCAAAAAATATCAAGCCATGAAAGCCTTTAATGTGGATTTTGTTCAAACCATGGAAAACTCCACCAATAAGGTAAAGGAAACCATGCAAGGCAATATTACCATTAGTGGTGATAAGTTTCGGTTAAAAATAAAAGATCAGGAAATTATAAATAACGGAAGCACGATCTGGACTTTTATGAAGTCTGAGAATGAGGTTAATATTTCTGAAAGTGATCCGGACGATCAGCAAATGTCGCCGAATGCTATTTTTAACTTGTATAAAAAGGGCTATAACAAATACGCTATTGTGGATGAAGTAAAAGAAGCGGGGCAGGTTTATCAGGTTATTGAATTAGCACCAGAAGATAAAAATAACCCTATTTTCAAGGTTCGCATTCAGATAAACAAGAAAGATAACAGTGTAAAAAGCTGGAAAATGTTTCGGAATAATGGAAACCGTTATACCTATACCATTAAGCAGTTAAATCCAAACCCGGTGGTAGATGCTAATACCTTTACTTTTGATAAGAACAAATACAAAGGAGTAAAAGTGGTGGATCTTCGTTAAGATTAAAAATTTGAATAGAAAAGAGTTGTTTCAGAAGAGGCAACTCTTTTTTTATGGCTAAAAGTTAAAGTAAAATCTATTTTAAAATTTGAATTAAATTAGTTTTGCAGATATAATTTCCAGTATGACCAGAGAAGACCTATTTTCCCAGATTCAGAAAAAGCAATCCTATTTATGTGTTGGTTTAGACGCTGACATAAAAAAGATTCCGTACCATTTACAAAAAGAGGCTGATCCTATATTTGCATTTAATAAACAAATAATAGATGCCACTGCTGATTTTTGTGTTGCCTATAAGCCAAATATTGCTTTTTATGAAGCTTTAGGTCCAAAAGGGTGGGAGAGTTTAGAAAAAACGCTGGCTTATATTCCTGAAAATATATTTACCATTGCCGATGCCAAACGTGGCGATATAGGAAATACTTCGGAATTATATGCCCGTACTTTTTTTGATTATTTTAATTTTGATTCTGTAACAGTTGCGCCATACATGGGACAGGACTCTGTAAAGCCTTTTCTTATTAAGGAAGGTAAATGGGTTATTCTACTGGCTTTAACCTCCAATCCCGGATCTCAGGATTTTCAGTTGATGTCCATCGCTGAAGAGAAAAAAGCCCTTTTTGAAGTCGTTTTACAAAAAAGTCAGGAATGGGCTACGCCTGAACAACTAATGTTTGTAGTAGGGGCCACCCGAGCCGAGTATATAGAGCGCGTACGTAAGATTGCTCCTGAACATTTTTTGCTGGTTCCGGGTGTAGGTGCCCAAGGTGGTAATTTGGAAGAAATCTCCCGGTTGGGGATGAACAAACAGTGCGGTTTATTAGTAAACTCAGCCCGAAATATTATATACGCTGACAATGGAACAGACTTTGCTAAAGCTGCCCAGGTAGAAGCTAAGAAAGTACAACAGGAAATGGCCCAGCTGTTAGACAAGTATCTGCCCCGGTAAATTTTCCGTAAGGTTTGTTTGATTCAGCGCAAGACCTTTTATTGTTTTACCTTCTATGAAAGAAGATTTTCTGCATTATGTATGGCAGCACCAGTATTTTGATAAAAAAGATTTGGCAACTGCTGATGGGGAAAGTTTTCAGGTTTTACGCACAGGCATCCTGAATACAAATGCTGGACCGGATTTTTTAGGAGCGCAGGTAAAAATGAATGAAGTAACCTGGAACGGGAGTGTCGAAATTCATCTGAAGTCTTCGGATTGGTATAGACATAATCATCATAAGGATCCTAAATATGATCAGGTGATTTTACACATGGTTTGGGAACATGATCAGGTGGTAAAGCGTAGAGACGGTACTATAATACCTGTTTTAGAGATAAAAAATAGGGTGCCAGAAGCGCTCCTCCAAAATTACCTGAATCTGACGGCCGACAAACCCACACTTCCTTGTGCTCCATTTGTTTCTGAGGTTCCGCATTTGACCAAACTAACGATGACCGATAGAGTGTTATTGGAACGGCTAGATGAAAAGGCTTGCGTTATCCAGGAATTGTGGCAGAACAATAAAGCTGATTGGGAAGAAACAGCTTATCAAGTTATTCTAAGTAATTTTGGCTTTAAGGTAAATCAGGAACCATTTCTACGGTTAAGCAAAGCTTTACCCTATTCGGTTATTAGGCGGCACCAGCACCAACGCTTGCAGATAGAAGCCTTACTTTTTGGGCAAGCAGGTTTTTTAGAAGAACCACTCTCATCTGATCAGTACCAGCAAAGGTTAAGCCAGGAGTTTGCCTTCTTACGGCACAAATATAGTTTACAAGACTCCTTAACTGTTTCAGACTGGAACTTCTTTCGGTTACGGCCAGCTAATTTTCCAACGGTCCGGCTAGCTCAGCTGGCCTCCTTGTTACTAGGTAAAAGCCACTTATTTGCTACTTTAGTAGAATTAGAGAATATAAAAGATTATTATAATTTTTTTGAAGGAAGGGTTTCAGATTATTGGCAGGAGCATTACATGTTTAGCAGACAAAATAAAACGCTCAAAACAGGTTTGGGAAAGGCAAGTAAAGACAACCTCCTGATAAATACCGTTATTCCTTTAATCTTTGCTTATGGTCGGTATTTGGACAACCAGACTTATATTAATAAAGCTTTAAGTTTGTTAGAGCAACTTAAACCAGAGGAGAACCATAAAACTAAACAATATAAAGCTCTTAACTTCCAGTTTTTATCTGCTTTTGACTCACAAGCCTACATTCAGTTATACAACCAGTATTGTGCTCCGCGGAAATGTTTAAGTTGTTCTATTGGTCACTACATCCTGAAAAATACTAGGGCATGCCAATAAGCATATTATACCTTTTATTTAATATCTTATTACTGGCTGGCCTTGTTTTTTTACTCTGGCGACAAGAACCAGATACTTTTTTGAAGAAACTATTTTTTCCTGCCCTCTTTCTAAAAATAATGTGCGGAATTGGACTAGGTTACTTTTATATAAATTATGCTAACGGGAGTGATACCTATAGATATCATACCCAGTCCCTAGTAGTTTATGACTATTTTCAGGAACATCCATCCAAATACTTCTACTTATTGCTTAGCCAACCTTACCAAAGCTCAACGTTCCGCCACCTAATAGATTTTGCCACCTATTCCAATTCTTATTTTCTGGTGCTGGTTTTAAGTTTGTTAAATATAATAACCAACGGCAGTTATTATTTAAATTCCGTTTACTTTTCTTTGTTTTGTTTTTTTGGGGTTTGGCAATTAATCAGGGTGCTAAACCACCTTAATACAGAATATAAAGTGCCGGTCGTTTTCTCTTTTTTACTTTTCCCTTCCGTTGCTTTTTGGTCCTCAGGGGTTATGAAAGAACCTATTTATTTAGGTGCCCTTTGCTGGTTATTTGCCGCAACGCTTACGATCGCGTACCAGGAAAGAAATAACAACTTTCTGAAGCATTTATTACAAGGAATAATTGCGGCCTATTTGGTTTGGAAAATGCGTTATTATTTTGCTGCTGTTGTTTTTCCATTGCTTTTTAGTTTCGCTTTGGTAAAGCTTTTAGCAAATAAATTAAAACTTTCTGCATCAAGAAGAAGGACCATAGTGATATTCGGAGGTTGGATTTTGGTTATAGCTTTATTTTTAAGCCAACTGCAGACAACCCTTAATCTAGAATTCTTTCTAGAGCAGCTTATGAAAAATTACCATACGCTGCTAAAAGCCTCGGAAGGAAAACCTGTAATAGAATTAACAAACTTAGAGCCAACGGTTTGTAGTGTTATGTTACACGCTCCGTTAGCCCTGCTTCAAACTATTTATAGACCTTTTTTGGGAGAAGGAACTTCTTTTTTTTATTGGGTGGCTGGGTTGGAAAACTTATTTATTTTAGGGCTTTCAGCCTTTTCATTAATAGGATTCATAAAAAAATCACCTAAAGAAATTACCTTTATTTTTATAATCATGGGTATCTATATATTGGTGGTAGGAGCTTTGCTGGGCTTAACTACTCCTAATTTTGGTACCCTCAACCGGTATCGCATTGCCATTCTCCCATTCCTGGTTTTTATTCTTTTACAAGGCTCTTTTACCTATTGGCGGTTTCGGAAGAAAACATAAATCTGAATTGTAAAAGAATGATTTTAAACACGCAAATGTTCTAGTTGTACTGTAGAAACTAATAAAGTAATTTTGTCTCAGAATTAAAACAAAACGAAATGCAAAACCCCGTAATAATTGTAGGTGCTCAGCAACTAGGCAAAAATGCTTTAGATGTATTTATGAGCAATAGTGTAGTAGTTTATTGTTTTTTAGAAGACAACAAGGAGCTGCAACAAAAAGAAGTAAATAATATTACGGTAATGAGCAGTAGCGATGATCCTGAATTTCTGAAGTTATTAGGAAAAAAATGTGAGGTTTTTGTAGCAGTGGAAGATACAGCAGGTCGAAAAAGCATGATAAATCTGTTAAAGGAAGAATACCAGATTGTACCGGTAAATGGTATCCATAAATTTTCGTCAGTATCAGAAAACGCCTGGTTAGGCCACGGGAATCTGGTAAATGCTGGTGCTGTTATAAATGCCAACGTAAAAATAGGGAACCATTGCGTGGTCCATTCCAATGCCGTAATTGATGCCGAAGCTATTTTGGGAGATTTTGTACAGGTTGGAGCAGGAGCCATCATCAACCCGGGTGTTGAAGTTGAAGAAGAAGCTTTTATTGGCTCCGGCGCAATAATTGTAGCAGGGGTGAAAATTGGTAAAAAAGCCCGGATTGGGGCTGGTTCTGTTGTGGTTTCCAATGTTGCGGCTAACCAAACTATGTTTGGAAATCCGGCCCAGAAAGTTTAAAAGATTGTTTTCTTGGTTGATTAATTCTTATGTATATCGTTAATCAATTAAAGCTAAATCTGAAGATAAATAAAAGTTAGCTTATGGTTTTTAATTCAGCACCAAGGTTAATAAACTTAAATAAGCTGTTTGGTGTTGAATTTTAAATTATTTTTGCAGCAAATTATACTTAAAACACTAAGTTGAAACTTAGCCAGTTATTATGAAAGATTACAGTATTCTGCTTTATTACCATTATACACCTATTGAAGATCCGGAAGCTTTTCGGGAAGAGCATCACTTACTTTGCTTAAAATTAAACTTGCTAGGCCGCATTATAGTAGCTGCCGAAGGTTTAAACGGTACTATCTCTGGTTTACGTGAAGATTGTGAGGCCTATATGGCTACAGTTAAAGCTGATCCACGGTTTGCCGGTATTGATTTTAAAGTTGATGAATCTGACAAACATGCTTTTACCAAATTGCATGTGCGGTATAAACCTGAAATTGTGCATTCCAGTCTGCGCCATGTAAAGCCCATTGAAAAAACCGGTGTACATTTATCTCCAGCCGAATTTAAGCAATTGAAAGATCAGGAAGATGTAGTATTACTGGATGTCCGGTCGGATTATGAGCATTTGGTAGGTAAATTTAAAAATGCTATTACGTTAGATATTGAAAACTTCCGAGACTTTCCGGAGAAAGTAGAGGAGTTGGCACATTTAAAAGATAAAAAAGTTATTACCTACTGTACAGGTGGCGTAAAATGCGAAAAAGCCAGTGCATTTTTGCTGGAAAAGGGCTTTCAGAATGTATACCAATTGCACGGAGGGATTATTAAATACGGTCTGGAAGAAGGCGGAGAAGATTTTGAAGGAAAGTGTTATGTATTTGACAATCGCTTAACTGTTGATGTAAATAAAGTTAATCCGAAGGTTATTTCAACTTGTTACATTTGCCAGGAGCCCAGCGACCGAATGGTTAATTGCGCTAATCCAACTTGTAACATTCATGTGCCCATGTGCGAAAAGTGTGGTCACGAAATGGAAGGAGCTTGTTCAGATACTTGTAAAACAGATCCTGAAAAAAGACCTTACGATGGTACCGGGTATTACCAGAAAGAAACCAACGGCTACAACCCTTTTAAAGGTTTATACCGTAAAACAGTTCAGAACTAAAACAAAAAGAGCATTTAATTATTAAATGCTCTTTTTGTTTCTGCTAAACCTAAATTATAAGCCAATAAAACTATGAGAATCCCTGAATCTGAATTGATATTAAATGCTGATAACAGTGTTTATCATTTAAATTTATTGCCGGAGCAAATCTCAGACACCATCATAACCGTTGGCGATCCGGAAAGGGTAGCCCGTGTGAGCCGTTATTTTGACTCCATGGAGGTGCAGGTGCAAAAGCGCGAGTTTGTTACGCATACAGGTTATTTTCAGGGGAAAAGGCTAACGGTAATGTCTACAGGAATTGGAACTGATAATGTAGATATAGTCATGAATGAACTGGACGCCTTGGTAAATATAGATTTAATCAACCGGACGGTAAACGAGGATAAAATTCAATTTAAAATTATTCGGATTGGAACCTCAGGCGCCTTGCAGGCTGGCGTGCCGCTGGATAGCCATTTAGTAGCGGAATATGCCATAGGTTTAGATACATTAATGCATTTTTATCCGCTGGTGCAAACCGGCTATGAAACCACGGTAAGTTGTGCACTGCAGGATGAATTTAAACTCGGTTTTCAGCCGTACTGCGTGCGGGGCTCTGATATTTTAAGGGAGCAATTAGGGTATGATATGGTACCCGGGCATACAGTAACCTGCCCTGGTTTTTATGCGCCGCAGGGGAGAGCATTACGCATAGAAACCAAGGTAGCAAACTTTATAAACCGGCTCCAGCAGTTTCTGGTAGAAGAACCTAACCACGACTTGTTTCAGTTGACCAATTTTGAGATGGAAACAGCGGGGTATTACGCATTAGGGCGTTTGTTGGGGCACGAAGTTATTTCTTTAAATGCCATAGTTGCCAACCGCATAACTCATCAGTTTTCATCAAACCCTGACGCCGTGGTAGACGACTTAATTCTGAAAACATTAGAGCGCTTAGTAATTACCGATAAAACCTAAAAGAATTCGAGTTGGGTTACAGCTTTAACAGGCATGGAAGCGCCTGATTTTAAAATAATATATTCCTGGTCGAAATCCCAAATAGTAGTGACAACGCGTTTTTGTTCGCCATTGCTGGTCTGAAAGGTAATTTCAACTTTCCCATGATAACCGTTACCTAATGATGTAGCCCGGGAAACGTCCTGCAGGCGCTTCTTACGCGCTTGCGGGTCTTTCAGTACATCCTCTTGTCCAAACTTCAAATCCGGAATCTGTTCTTTCTCAATTAATTCAGGGGAGCTTATCATACTTTGCATTTCACCTTCGTTTTTGTGGAGATCTTTCCATAATATAACGAAAATTCTCTTAAATATTTTCTTCTAAAAATAAGAAAGCCCATAATGAGAGCTTTCTTTTTGATTTTTAGGTGGTTAGTGTTTTATAATTTTTCCAGAAAAGCTAATGTGTCCACACCATCGGCATAGTCCCAAACTGCCGGGCATTGGGCTTGTCCAAAGTCAAAGCTTTCCGGATACCAACCATTTGCCGATACAATACACTGAATTTTGTCTGCGGCAGCAGTTACTTGGTCGTTTAGGTTTTGGGTATTGGTGTACTCCTGGTAAAAAAGTACGCTAATGGGCGAAACAAATTGTTCGCTTTGGGTTAAGAGTAAAAAACCATTATCAAAATGGGGCGTTTGGTTTACCAGTAATATAGATTTATTGTAGTCATAATTATTTTGATATTTATGATGGTCTGATAAACTTTTCAGATTTTCTATCGATTCAAAGAAATGATTAAAGCTATATCCTGGCGGTACCATTACTTTGGAAACATTCCGACAGCCTAAGCCATAATACTGAAAAATATCCTGCCCCAGGGCCCGCAGTTCTTCCGGCGTTTCTTTTCCGGTGAGTATGCCTAAACTGGTGCGGTTGCGGCGAATAATATGCGGTTTTTTAGAAAAATAATATTCAAAATACCGGGAGGTGTTATCACTGCCGGTAGCAATAATGGCATCTACATCTTTTAGTATATTTACAAATTTTATTTTTTCGGCGAAGCGGGGTTCAATGGCAATGAGCTTCTGTGCCAGCATTTGCATCAGAAAAGTATCTTCGCTGCTTAGTTTGGCGTGGAGTTCATGCCCTGCAATAAGTACCGATAAAAAGTCGTGAAAACCTACCATGGGAATATTTCCGGCCATGACCACCCCCACTTTTTTAACAGAAATATTCTCCAGATTATAAACATATAGCCAATCTTGCAGGTTTTGCTTATCCAATAAATAAGCTATTCCGTTTAAAGCATTAATAACATTTGGCTCATCAAACCAGGCATTTGCATTGCTTGCCCGGAAAGCTAATTCCTGAATTTCAATAGGAGATAAATTTCTAATTTGTTCTCCTAGCGAAGCAAAGGCCAGGGTACGTTCAGTTAAGTTCATGGTAGATTATAAGGAATAAAGCTTAAAAATGTTTGATTGAAGCCGGAAAATTTATATTTTCGCGGAAAATTTTTGGATTGCAAAAATAAGAAAATAAACATATATACGATTATGGCTATAATGATCACAGACGAATGTATCAACTGCGGCGCTTGTGAACCAGAATGCCCGAACACTGCTATTTATGAAGGCGGTGCTACGTGGACCTGGGGCGGTGGTACATCGTTAACCGAAGTGGAGATTGATGGTGGTGAGGTTGTGGCTGGCAGCGCCCCACAGGCTCCTATTTCCGATGAGTATTATTACATTGTTTCAGATAAATGTACTGAGTGTCAGGGTTTTCATGAAGAACCGCAATGTGCAGCCGTTTGCCCGGTAGACTGCTGCGTAGATGACCCGGATTATCGTGAAACAGAAGATGAATTATTAGCTAAGAAAGCTTGGTTACACGCCGAAGCATAAAATTATCTTAGTTTTAAAAAAGAAGCCTGTTCCAATAGGAGCAGGCTTCTTTTTTATAATTAATAATTAGTTAGCCTTGGGGGGAGTAATCATGATATGAGCTCCGTGAGTGCCTGGGTGCATTATCCAGGGCATACCCGGCACTTCTGCTTTTAATGGCAAACCAGTGCTTTCGGCGGTTGCGTAGGGTATATACACTACATAACGTAAATTACCGGCCTTTACCTCGCCTGTTGCGGCACTGTAATTGTCGGCCGAAGCTGTGTAAACAAATAGAGTAGCGGGCTGCTTGGGCATTGATAACTTGCCAGCTTTAGCTTCCTGTTCCCGCATGTCAAAAATTTCCTGGGCTGTTTTTCCGGATTTTCTCAGCTGGCGGCCTCGTTCCATAAACGGATTTAAATCTTTGTGATAACAGGAAACTGATAGGCCAGCCTGATTGGGATCATCGGCGAGGCAAATCATTTCATTGGTTCCTTTCCGCAATAAAACAAATTCCTTTTGCGCGTTGTAACCATAAACAGTAGCCTCTGCCCGTTTATCAGCCGGGGCTGCTAAAACAGCGGTTTTAATCTGAATGTCTGCCGGAGGAATTTGATTTTGGGCAGATACCTGTAAAAACAGGCCTGACAACAGGCTCAAAAGAATAGATTTTTTCATAGCAGAAGATTTTTTTTATTTCTCAAATTAAGCATTTACCGGCAAAAAATCAAGTAGCAAAAGAGCAGAGGCGGCTGGTTTAAAGCTCCTTCTTGTATTTTCTGTGGAATTAAGAAAATGACTAGTACCTTTAAACCTTAAATTAAAGATGCATGCAACCGGTTACTCAGCCCTCTGACATTCTTTTTGCTTTAAAAGAAGCTACTTTTCAAAAAGGCCCCGAGATTTTTTTCAATAAAATTACCTTGGAAGTCAAAAGAGCCGAACAATGGGCTATTTATGGTTCGGTTGGGGCAGGTAAAACTACTTTAGTGGACGCTCTTTTCGGCAGGTATAGCCTGCGGAGTGGACAGGTAGTTTCTAATTTAAGGCAGAAAGATAATGTTTCAGGCCAGGTTGTTTCTTTGCGTGAAGCTGCCGTTTTGGTTTCTTTTCAAAAAGGCGATCAGTTATTTAATTATTCCCATGCCTTTTACCAGCAACGCTACCACAGCCTGGAAAGTGAGGTATATATGCCAACTGTGTTGGAGGTGTTGGAGAAAGCCCAGCAATTAGCTGGTACAGCTACAAATTTAAGTCAGGTAGCTAAACTTTTACATATTGATGATTTATTATCGCAGGAAGTAATTAGCCTCTCTAATGGCCAGACCCGGCGGGTTTTAATTGCCCGGGCTTTGTTAAAGGAGCCGGCTTTACTGGTATTAGACAATCCCTATACAGGATTAGATGTACAGTCCAGGTCTGATTTAAATCAGATAATAACTCAGCTGATTCAACATGGCACCTCTGTTTTATTAGTCACTAATCAGCCAGAACTTCCGGAAAATATCTCTAATGTAATGTGGCTTGAGAATTTTACCATTAAAGGGAAATATACCCGCTATGAATTTTTGCAGGAATTAAAAGCACATCAGATTCATGAGCAGCAGGCATCTGGGATTCATCAGGTCTCTAAAGCATTACCACAAGCTTCTGATTTCAAAATAGCCATCCAGTTTGAGAATGTTACGGTAAAATACCACGACAAGAAAATACTTGATAATATAAACTGGACTATCCGGAAAGGAGAAAAATGGGCTTTACTGGGACCCAATGGTTCGGGTAAATCTACCTTACTTAGTTTAATAAATGCTGATAACCCGCAAGCTTACTCCAATAAAATTTACCTGTTTGATAAACGAAAAGGTACCGGCGAAAGCATTTGGGATATAAAAAAACGTATTGGTTTTGTGTCGCCGGAGTTGCATTTATATTTCCGGCAAAACCTGAAAGGAGAAGATTTAGTAGCGTCTGGATTTTATGATATGTTGCACCGACCTAACCGGGTTACAGCCGAACAAACGGAATTAGTACAAGCTCATTTAAATTTTTTTAAACGACCGGATTTAGCGCAAAAGTATTTCTTACAGTTATCGGCTGGGGAGCAGCGGATATTATTGCTTATTCGTTCGCTAATAAAAAATCCTGGTTTAATAATCTGGGACGAACCTTTTCAGGGGTTAAGCCCCGAATACATAGATTTAGCCACTCAACTTCTCCAGCAGTATTGTGTGCCCAGCACTACCTTGTTATTGGTGTCTCATTACAGCCAGGAGATTCCTGATTTTGTGCATCATACATTTAGGCTAGAGAATGGAAAAAAGAAAGAGGAGTAATCCTAAGGGTATATTTAGGCTGACGTAGAGTTCAGCATTGCCAGTTTAATAAAGGAAACACTGTGTAATTTATTATAAAGGTTTAACTTCTTTATTCGCCCCGCTATGGAAAAAATTTAGGTTATGGCTTTCCTTAAAATTAACTTCTGACCTTTTATACTTCTTCCATTATGGAATATCCTTTGGATAAGTCGCCTGAAGTCCATTGCCATTGTTCATGCAGCCGTATTTTACCATTGGGCAGTATTTCGGGGGTAGATTTGCAAGTGCCTGTCATGATCTCGCCCTGCTTATTTACCTGATGGTAGCGCATATCTAATGTCCCATCATGGCCTACCAAAGCAATCAAATGACCTTTTATGATATTAACACCTGTATATTCTGAAGTTAAAACATTACCTTGTTGCTGATACAGAAAATGCATACCCGTATCTACTTCGCCATTAACTGAGTTAGCCACCGGTTTAAAAATTTTATTTTTGTAATTAATCATAGATTTAACAAACAGATAGCTTCGGCTAATTGGTGAATTAGCTTTTAATGCGTTCCAGTTTTAAAAAGCTAAAGGCATATTTATTCTTTTCATCTGGTTCATGGTCTTCGCGCCAGGTTTCTTGCCACTCTGCCGGGTTGTATTCCGGATAAAATACATCGCCTTCAAATTCTTCATGAATTTTGGTCAGATACATGGTATCAATCAAGGGAATAGCTTCTTTAAGAATTTCTGCTCCGCCAATAATAAATAAATCCTGATTAATTACCTGGCCGGCTTTTATGGCATCCGAAAGAGAATTTACCACAATAGCTCCGGGTACTTCGTAGTTTTCCTGCCTTGTAATAACAATGGAAGTACGATTAGGTAAAGGTTTACCAATAGATTCATAGGTTTTACGACCCATTAAAATAGGATGACCTGTAGTTTTATTTTTAAAAAATTTCAGGTCTGCCGGCAGGTGCCAAGGTAAAGTATTGTCCTTCCCAATTACCCGATTGGACGACATGGCAAAAATAGAGGCGATCATATTAGGAATGGTAAGTTAAATGAATTCCTTAAAAATACCTGTTAATTGTTGAAGGCAGGTATATGATGAAACAAAATTGGTAATAAAAGTCCAAGTACAATGGGTAGGCAGGCTCCAAATTTATTAGTGAATGGTTACTTAAAACCCATCACTCGCCATTTAATATCTTACTTAAACCGGTAGCCGCGCAAAAAATCTACTATTGTCATTCTTTTTTTACCTTCCAGCTGCAGGTCTGTAATGGAAAGAATGCCAGTGGTAGTGCCAAAGTATATAAAGGTTTTATGGTCGGTGCTAAACGCGCCAGGAGCTAAAGACGATGTATCATTTGTAACCAGTTCGGCGGCAAAAATCTTAAGTACTTTACCTTCTAATATTGTCCAGGCGGTTGGATACGGTGATAAGCCCCGGATAAAATTACGTACCTGAATAGCAGGTTGATTCCAGTTGATTTGGCACGTTTCTTTGAAGATTTTGGGCGCTTCTTTAAGCTCTCCTGTATTGGGTTGTGGTTGAGTAGTAACAGAATCCGCTTCTATGGCTTTAACTGTTTTAAGGGCTAAAGCAGCCCCGGCATATTTTAGTTTCTCGTAAAGTGTGCCAAAATTATCTTCATCCGTTATGGCTACTTTATCCTGTAAAATAATATCACCAGTATCTATCTTATGTTGCAGGTAAAAGGAAGTAACGCCAGTTTCGGTTTCGCCGTGCATAATAGCCCAATTTATGGGGGCTGCACCCCGGTATTGCGGCAATAAAGAGGCATGAATATTAAAGGTGCCTATAACCGGCATATTCCAGACCGCCTCTGGCAGCATCCGGAAAGCCACTACAATTTGTAAGTTGGCTTTATAAATCTTCAATTCTTCCAGGAAGGCTTCCGATTTTAAATTAGTGGGTTGTAATACCGGTATATTTTGCGAAACGGCATATTCCTTCACCGGCGATTGCGATAACTTTAACCCCCTGCCGGCTGGTTTATCAGGCGCCGTTATGACGGCTACAACCTGGTAGTTATTTTGAACTAGAGTTTGTAAAGTAGGTACGGCAAAATCAGGCGTACCCATAAATATAATCCGTAAATCTTGGGGCATCGTTATTATTCGAAATCAGGATAAAGTAAATATTGCTTGCGCATTTTTTTATAGGCTTGCAAAGCTGGTTGCCAGGTGGCTTTTATTTCAGCTTCAGATTTGCCTGCTATAATCTGTTCTTTTAGCTCAGTAGTCCCGGCTAAATTGGTAAAATAGTTATTAAAAAATTTTTCTTTATTAGTTGAATTCTGGTAAAAGTCCAGCAGGTAAGCAAGGGTAAATTTTTCCGGAGTATTTTTAGCGGTAAATTTCTGGCCGTAACAAACCTGGTTCAGGTGAGGCGGATTGGTAGCACCGGGCATAGATTTAGGTGTAAAAGAAAAATCTTTTTTGCTATAAAAGGGGCTGCCAATAACCTGAAAAGGGGTTTCGGTACCTCGTCCTACACTTACATTGGTGCCTTCAAATAAACAGATGGAAGGGTAAATCTGAATGGCAACATCATTAGGTAAATTAGGAGAGGGCTTAACCGGCAGCGAATAGCGGGATTTGTGGGTATAGTTCTTTGCGGGAATAATAGTGACCGGGCAATTTTTACCACCAGCTAACCATTTTTCACCGTTTATCATTTGCGCCAGTTCGCCTACCGTCAGGCCATGCACAATCGGAATGGGATGCATGCCCACAAAGGATTGATGTTTTAGATTTAAGACCGGCCCATCCACGTAATAACCCGTTGGGTTAGGGCGGTCCAGCACCATCAATGGTTTGTTATTTTCTGCACAGGCTTCCATTACATAGTGCATGGTACTAATGTAAGTAAAGAAGCGGGCTCCAACATCCTGAATATCAAATACCACTATATCGATGTCTTTTAATTGGTCGGCTGATGGCTTTTTGTTTTTGCCGTACAAAGAAATAATAGGTAAACCCGTTTTAGTATCGGTACCATTGCTAATGGTGGCCCCAGCATCGGCATCGCCTCTGAAACCATGTTCCGGCGCAAAAATAAATTTAATGTTTATGCCTTCCGATAGTAAAGTATCAACTAAATGTTTTTTGCCGATTAATGATGTTTGGTTAACTACCATTGCTACCCGCTTGTTCTTAAGCAGGGGTAAATACTGCGGAGTTTGATCCGCTCCCGTTTTAATGGCAGCTGGCTGTACAAAAGCAGCCTCTTTCTTTTGTATTGGTTCGGATTTAGCATGGGAGGTTACATTTGCCGGTCCGGAACAATTACCTAGTGACAGAAGCGAAGAGAGGAGAACCACTACAAGGGTATACATAAGAATATTATTCTAGAAATAAAATATAAAAAGCTATTCTGAAATCCTGAATTTTGCCGTGAATATAATTATTTCTTCCGGTGTTCTGGATTTGGCCTTCCTTAATCTAAGTTTATATTTTATTATTACCCGTTAACGCAGAAATAAGTTAAAGAAAAAGGTAATGGATCATTAACAAAAAAGGCAATCATTTCTGATTGCCCTTCTTGTAATCTTAAATAACCAAAACTTTTTGGCAGGTAACCGGTAAGGGTTACCTGCCTAACCACTTAACATGAAAGATAAAAAAACATATACTTATTGTGCGCGGTACAAATATAAAAAAGAGTTTTACTTATTGTGTATTTTACAATAATATTTTTTTTAAATTTTATTGCAGAGTTTTAACTAAAAAATAATACGGTTTTTTTATTTATAATCTACCTATAAAAAAATCCGTACTTTAGAACCACCATTAAAACCATTTCCTACTAATTGTTTCCTAGAAGGCCCAAAGAATGGTTTAATGGTTCAAAAGCTAAATAAACAGCGTGAATACAGCGAGGTATATTTCAAGTAAAATATCCGACTCCGGATCCAATTCTTTTACTGCTTCAGTTACTAAAATTGCCATTACCAGTATTGCTATTGGTTTGGCTATTATGATTGTCTCTTTCTCCATTCTGGAAGGGTTCCGAAATGAGATACAAAATAAAATTTTTAGTTTTGCGGCTCATTTACAAATCAGTAAATACGATACCAATAATTCGTTTGATAACGAACCTGTGAGTATTCGGGCCGTGGAAGAAGATCTTCAGAATATTCCGGAGATAAAAAAATACCAATCTTTTGCTTTTAAAACAGCTATTGCCAAAGCCGGAGATGATGTTTTAGGTATTGTATTAAAAGGAGTGGATAAAAACTATGACCTTACCCCAATGCAAGGTAACCTGGTAGAGGGGCAAACCATTGCTTTTACCGATACGGCCGCTTCCAATGATATTATGATAAGCCAGCAAATTGCAGATAAACTTCAGCTAAATATTGGCGATAAAGCTACTTTTTATTTTATTCAAAATCCTCCCCGGGTAAGGCGCTTTACGGTAGTAGGTATATATAAAACAGGATTAGAGGAATTTGATCAGGCTTATGTGATAGGCGATATTCAGCATATCCGGGATCTGAACAAGTGGGCGGATACTTTAGCGGGGGGCTACGAGGTAGTACTAAAAGATTTTAATCAAATAGATACCGTTGCAACTACCATTTTTAATAACATGAATTATGATCTGCAGCTTGAAAAAATAACGGATCAATACGCTCAGTTATTTGATTGGATGAAGCTGTTAAAGAAGAACGTTGTTATTTTTCTGGTACTCATCTTCTTTGTGGCTACTTTCAATATGGTTTCTACCGTTTTTATAATGATACTGGAGCGAACCAACATGATAGGTTTATTAAAAGCACTTGGTGCCACCGATAAACAAATCAGGCAAATATTCTTCTTTCGGGGTTTAAATTTAACAATTAAAGGTCTGGTTTGGGGAAATATAATTGCCCTCGGCTTTTGCTTTGTTCAGGATAAATTTAAACTTATTCCGCTCGATCCGGAAAACTATTACATGGAGACAGTGCCAATAAACTGGAATTTTAATATAATTATATTGCTAAATGTCTTAACGCTTGCTCTAACTATGTTGTCCATTCTTATTCCCACCTTTATGATTGCCCGCATAAAGCCTGTTACTGCTATAAAGTTTGATTGATTTAACTTGTTGCTAATCAGTGTTTAAATAGTATAGTTTGTTAAAATATTTTTGCTATTTATTTGTGATTTATATAATTATATAAATTATCTTTATAAAAATTTTAAAAATTATTTTTATAATATATTAGTTAGTATTAATATTATAAAAAGGTCTTAAACCTATTGAAAATTAATTTTACCAATTTAGAATGGGGAATATTTTTACTATCGTACTTGTAACCGTTGTTGGGATAGTATTTCTTTATTGTCTTAAATTATTATACCGGGATGTTAAGAGTGAGTATAGCTTATACCGGTTTAGAAAAAATAGACTAAAAAATAAAAGAACAGCTAAATAAAATGTTGTAATTACATGTTTTATCCTGTTCTTTATTGCATATAATTCAAGAAGAATTCTCCTTCTGATTATTTATTATCCCTGTTTTGGCTACCGTCTTAAAAATAAAATCTTAACATTTCCTGGTGTATCAACGCCAGGAAATATCACCTTCCCCTAAACTATTACTGGTAAAGCACTGCTGGATTTCGTGAAATAGCCTTTACTTCTGACGCGAATTATCAATGCTAATAGGATAGCTATACTATTAGATAGTTAGTTTCTTCCTTATCAGGTATAGCTTTCCTCTTTTATTTTAACGTATATGGCCCAACAGCATTCTTCACCAGCATGGACCATAAAATTCCTAGAAACATAAGGTTAAGTTTTATAACCACTTGCTGCTTATTAATTATAGTTTTTGGCCTTTCTTTATGGAGTCTGAATCGGTTAGTAAACAAAGCAGATTGGGTGGAGCATACAAACCAGGTCTTATTAAAGCTGGAGAATATATTGTCTTTGTTAAAGGATGCCGAAACCGGTCAGCGAGGGTTTTTATTAACAAATGATGAAGAATTCTTAGAACCCTACATTGGATCTTACTATAACACCATTCAGAGTTATAAAGCAATTAGAAATCTTACCATTGATAACCCGAGTCAGCAGCAAAAGCTGGATACCCTGATTACCTTGGTAGAAAAACGTTTTAGTATCTTGAATCGGACTATTGAGTTTGAAAAGGCAGGCAATGTACAACAAGCCCACTTTGTAGTTTCCAGTAAAGAAGGAAAGCGGGTTATGGATCAGATTCGGCGGGTAATAAAAAGGATGCAGGCCGAAGAACTCCGGCTTAAGGAAATTCGGTACGATCAGGTACGAACTTCTTCTTTTGTTACGCCCATTACAATGGTTGTTGCTACTTTACTTTCTCTAATTGTAGCCATATTTGCTTACCGAAAAACCAAGGAGGCAATGCATAAAGCAAGACACTTAAACCATGAACTGGCTACATCCAACTCAGAACTTCTTATGGTCAAGGAATCCTTGTTTACCCTTAATCAGGAACTGGAGAAAAAAGTAGATGAACGTACCCAAAATCTGGAGAAAGCAAAAGTAGATTTAAATCATTTAAATCAAGAATTAATAAAGAAAAATAACAAACTGGTGCGCACAAATACGGATCTGGATAATTTTATTTATACGGCTTCGCACGACTTAAAAGCCCCTATTGCTAATATAGAGGGCCTTACTTATGCATTAAAAGATAGCAACTGTTACCAAGAAGAGGAACCTAAAATTTTAATCCAGATGCTGGAAAATGCCAGTTTAACGTTAAGAGAAGTAATAGAAGATTTGGCTCTGGTATCTGGTATTGAGGAGGAAGGTAGTTTTTCTGATACGGAAATAATATCAATTGAAGAAATTACGACCGAAATTCAGCAGACCATTGCACCTTTATTTGAAGAAACTAAAGCAGAAATTATATTAGATTTAAATGAAACTGGCCATATTTACTTTTCTAGAAATAATTTCCAGATAATCCTGTTTAATCTTATTCAGAATGCTATAAAATACCGCTCTCCCCAAAGAGCACCACGAATTTATATTCGCACAAAGAAGTTACCGGATTTTACTGTTCTGTCTGTACAGGACAATGGTATAGGCTTTGATCCGGCTACTACTGATAAAATTTTTGGTTTGTTTAAAAAAATGCATAACCTAGCCGAAGGAACCGGAATAGGGCTTTATATTGTAAAACGAATAATGGATAGGGTTAACGGGCAGATTCAGGTTGATAGTCAGCCAGGAAAAGGTGCCACTTTTCATTTATTCTTTCCGGAGCAAAGATAATTTAGCTTACCCATAGAAATAATTTTTCTACAGGTCTTTATTGTAAAGTAAAACCGCCCAGCCTACCCTTTGCTATTTTCTCCTGCGGGTTTTGTTATAATTAGTTTGAATGATGCGGCTCACATATTCCACCGTATCGTCCAGGTTATGGCGAATCAAGGAATTAGGAATCCGAATGGTATAAATATTTTGTTGCAAGGAATAATAAGTCCGTTTTAAGTCAGCCAAGGCTTGGCGGGCAATGGTATTATGATGAGAACCATCCACTTCAATATGAATATTGGCATCCGGTACGGCGATGTCTACGGTTTTATAACCATCAAAAAACTCCAGTTTTGCCGGTATTCCCATTTCAACTAAAGCCCGGTGCAAGGCTTTGGCTTCGGGTGAAATTTTTGGCAAGAACCAAAGCCGTAACTTTTGCCAGATATAATAAATAAGCAAAAAGCAGCCTAAACCAGCCAGTAAAATTCCAAGAATACTCTCCATCTAAAACCTCCATGAAAATGGCTGCAAATTTAGAGAATAGATAGAAAAGAAAATGCTCTTTCTTACTTATTTCTTCTTTGGAAGATCTAAAAGAATTGTGGTTGTGCTAATAGGTTTACAGCCGAAGAAATATCGACTCTTGCTTTCTAAGCTTACAATCAGATATAATATTTCCTGCCGCTAATTTTTCCTATGCTACGTATAAGCAGCTTAATTAAGCGTTTATTATGCAAAAACCGACTAAGCTTCTATTTAGCCAATACAAAATACTAGCTTTCTTATTATTTCTGATTCAAAGCTTCACATTTTCCTTACAGGCACAATTTCGGCCAGCAGAGGAGCTGGAAGAATTATTTGCGGAGGTTCAGCTTAAGCCTGTTTTCCCCGATTCTAAAACTTTTCCTGATTGCATACCAGTTAAACCTCCCAGGGAAATTTTGGATGCTTACCGGCAGGAAAAAAATAAACCAGGCTTTGACTTAAATAGATTTGTTTTACAATATTTTAAACTGCCTCCGGAGCCTGCTAATAATTTTCGTTCCGATCCAAGTCTTTCCGTCGATCAGCATATCCGAAGATTGTGGCCGGTATTAACCCGGCAACCCGACGCTGAAGAAAGTTCGCTTATTCCGTTGCCACACGCTTATGTGGTTCCGGGTGGCAGATTCCGGGAAATTTATTACTGGGACAGTTATTTTACCATATTAGGGTTACAGGTAAGTGGCGAAGCAGATCTGATTCAAAATATGGTTGATAATTTTACTTATTTAATCAATACCGTAGGGCACATTCCTAATGGAAACCGTAGCTATTACATAAGCCGGTCGCAGCCGCCATTTTATGCTCTTATGTTGCAGGTGCTGGCGGAGGTAAAAGGAAAAGATATTCTATTAAAATATGAACCAGCCCTTAAAAAAGAATACAACTTTTGGATGGATGGAGCTTCACAACTTAACGCAACCAATAAAGAGCACCGACGGGTGGTAAAATTGCCCGATGGTAGTATCCTAAACCGTTATTGGGATGATAACCCAACACCCCGTCCGGAACCATATAAGGAAGATATTACCTTAGCACATGAGTCGGGCAGAAAGCCGGAGGAAATTTACCGGCATATTAAAGCAGCTGCCGAATCAGGTTGGGATTTTAGCAGCCGCTGGTTTGCTGATGGAAAATCGTTGGCTACAATTCGGACCTCTGAACTGATTCCGGTAGATTTAAATGCTTTGCTATATTTCATGGAAATTACCTTGGCCGAAATGGCCGTATTAAGCGGAAACAATTCAGACGCTAAATTTTATAAGCAAGTAGCAAAAGCTAGGAGCAAGGCTTTACTTAAATATTGCTGGAATAACGGGGATAGGTTTTTTTATGATTATGATTTTGTGAAAGGCACCACCACTAATATTCCTACTTTAGCCGCTGTAGTACCATTGTTTTTTAACCTGGCAAAGAATAAACAGGCCGCGGCTGTAGCCCGCAAAATAGAAGCCGACTTTCTTAAACCAGGAGGTGTTGTAACTACTTTAACAGATACCGGCGAACAATGGGATGTGCCTAATGGCTGGGCTCCTTTACAATGGATGAGTATTCAGGGTTTGCGCCAATATGGGCATCAGCAATTAGCCCAGACTATAGCCCAAAACTGGATTAAGCTAAATACCAATATTTATAAAAAGAGTGGTAAACTGGTGGAGAAATACAATGTACTGGACATTAATTTGGAAGGCGGCGGCGGGGAGTACCCGCTCCAGGATGGTTTCGGCTGGACTAATGGTGTTTTGTTAAGATTGTTTTCTGATCCTGCTAATTAAAGCAGAATTAGAAGTTATTGCGTTTTCTGGTAAAATTTCAAATAAATACAGCCTTTTATTTAAGGAGCTAAATATTAAAATTTTGCTTTTGTAAGGTACTTCTAATTATATCATGCAAGTCATTGGTCAGGCTGCCAATGTGCTGCTTATCTGCCCAAACCCGCGTAATAAGAATTACTCCGGCCGGCGTATTTTCCGTTAACACCTGAGGTGCAGGATTGGTTATAATGCGTTGATCTGCTAAAAGTAAGTTGGTAATAAGCGCTTTAGCAGCATCTATGTCGTTATCATATTTAATCTGAATTCTGATATCTGTCCGGCGGGTTTCCTCCACATCGTAGTTTACAATAGTAGAGGCAGCTAAAGGCCCATTAGGTATAAATATTGTTTTGTTTTCAGTGGTTTTAATTATAGTATGTAAAATATTAATTTCTGCAACGGTACCGCCCACATTTTGGGCTTCTATGTAAT
Source organism: Adhaeribacter aquaticus DSM 16391 (assembly GCF_000473365.1). Taxonomy (GTDB): domain Bacteria; phylum Bacteroidota; class Bacteroidia; order Cytophagales; family Hymenobacteraceae; genus Adhaeribacter; species Adhaeribacter aquaticus. Next base: position 1,634,602 of record NZ_KI421517.1, on the reverse strand, counting down.
CACCCACTCGAAAAGGTTTTACCGCTAAAATTAATATACCACCGGCAAAATTGGAAAGACTGCCTTGTAAAGCCAAACCTACCGCTAAACCTGCTGAACCCAAAACAGCAAAGAATGAGGTCATTTCCATTCCTAATTGGGAAATAACTAATATTAGAAGTAGGATTTTTAGCGAAATATTAAGTAGGCTCCTTAAAAAGGGACGAAGAGAGGCATCTACCTGCCGGCTTTGCATTTCATAGTCCAGGAACTTTATAATTTTTGAAATAAGCCAAAGCCCGATAAATAGTATAACCAGAGCAACCACCAAACGAGCACCATAAATAAGAAATAGCTGGGTGATGGTTTCCCGGTATTTTTCAAAATCAAACATAACCTCGGATTTAGAGTAGTTTAAAATTTTTTGACTTTATCATTAAAGTATATATAACTAAGCTAATACTTTGCTTTTTAAGATGAGGTTTGGGTCTAAACAAATTTTTGAAAATTGATCTTGTTGTTTAAGAGTGCATACTCCCGGGAAATCTCCCATCATTCCTAATAAATCAGTCATTAACTGAAAATGTAAGTGCGGAGGCCAATCACCATTTTCCGGGAAAGGCCCAAACTGGGCAAATTCTTCTCCTTTTTTAATAATCTGACCAGGGTGCAGGTGCTGTAAAGAAGTACGGGTTAAGTGTCCGTATAGCGTATAAAATTTACCTTCTTCCAGTTCGTGCTCCAATATTATGGTAGGACCATAATCGCCAAAGTTATTGTTATCCTGGAAACTGTGTACCCGTCCGTCCAGCGGAGCCAGTATAGGAGTAAAAGCGGCGGTCCAGATATCAATACCTAAATGCACGCTCCGTTTATCCTGTAAAGCATCAAAGTGCTGACTGCGACGGTAAATTACCCGGTCTTCTAAATAGCCGCCTACCCCGATGGTAGCATTTTGGATTTGAAGCATTTCGTTTATCAATTCATCAAAAGCCTGGGTATTGGTTAAATTGGCATGGGCTAATGCCTGATTATTAGCTGTTAAATCTAAACGGCATACATTGGGAGCGCTTAAATCATGCGGTACAACCGGGCCAATTTCTTCCTGGTTTTGTTCTAAATATTGAATTAAAGTTTGGGTTTGCATTTGTTTTTGAAAAGAGGTTGCCAAAGGTAGCAGATGGTAATTTCATATCATACCTAAAATATTAAGTCGTAACTTTGGCCGCAAAATTTAGTTATTATAGAATTTCACTTTTGTAAATATACATGAGTAACCAATATACCAAACTAAAAGTAGTTGCTGTTACCCGCGAAACACCTGATGCTGTTACCATTCATTTTGAACATCCTGAGCGTAAAAATATTCCGAGTAAAGCCGGACAGTTTTTAACCTTAATCATTCCGGTAAATGGGAAGCAGGAAAGACGTTCTTATTCATTAAGCTCTGCGCCGTACGAAGCGCCCCAATTAGCCGTTACGGTCAAACGGGTTCCGAATGGTTTAGTTTCCAATTACCTGGTTGATGATTGTAAACTAGGCATGGAACTGGAGGTTTTGGAGCCCTTGGGCAATTTTAAAGTAGATACTAATCCAGCTAATAGCCGAAATATGGTTTTGATTGGGGCCGGCAGCGGTATTACTCCCTTACTAGCCATGGCGAAGGCTGTTCTGCACGATGAACCTAAGAGCCGGGTAACCTTAATATATGGTAACCGAAACGAAGGCACGGTTATTTTCAAAAATAAGCTAACTGATATGGTAGCAGAATACGCTGGCCGGTTTGCGGTAGAGCATGTATTTAGCCAGCCTAAAAGTTCGGGTGAAACGCAAAAGTCAGGTGTTTTTAAGAGCCTTTCTTCTTTATTTTCTAAGAAGAAAGAAGAGCCGGCCCCAGTTGAGCCGACTCTACATAAATATACCGGCCGTTTAAACCGAAAAATGCTTATTCAGATACTGGAAAACCTTAACTTTTCAGGCGCTCCAAATACAGAATATTATTTATGTGGTCCTGAAGGTATGATGACGGAAGCCCGGGAAGCCCTGAATATATTAAAAGTTGCGCCAGAGCGTATTTATAAGGAAAGCTTTGTAACCGAAAAAGAGAAACAGCAGCCTTTGGAGGGAAGTGTAACGCTGGAAGAGACTGGGGAGAAAAAGGAGGAGCACCTGGTAACTTTAATTTACGAAGGTGCTGAATACAAAGTCCCTGTAAAAAAAGGTCAGACTATTCTGGAAGCTGGCTTAGCCCAAGAGATAGATTTACCTTATTCGTGCCAGGCTGGTTTATGCACCGCTTGCCGGGGCAAATGTTTATCGGGTAAAGTGCACCTAGATGAAAGGGATGGCTTATCAGATGCCGAAATTAACGAAGGTTACGTATTAAACTGCGTTGGCCACCCAATTACTGACAATGTGGTAATTGAGATAGGCTAAAAATGTTTTTAGAATTTTAGGTAATTACTTATCAGCTGAAGTCTTCTTAACTGAATTTTAACATTTACCTAATTACTCAAATCTAGAATTATATGACACAAAATACAGCTGTTTTAGAACCAAAACCACGTACTTTTTTACCTCCGGATTATAAGGTAACTAACTGGGATACCCTGGAACCATACCTGGAGGATTTAAAGAACAGGCCCATACATTCTGCCCAGGAGTTAGAGCAATGGCTCCTGGATCGAAGTGAATTAGAAAGCATACTGGGAGAGGATATGGGTTGGCGCTATGTTCGGATGACCTGCGATACCCAGGATGAAAAAGCCACTGAAGCTTTCCAATACTTTGTAAGCGAAATAGAGCCCAAAGCCGCCCCTTACGACCATGCCTATAATGTAAAACTGGTAGAGTCGCCGTATCTGCAGGAGTTAGATCAGGAGAAATACCGGATTTATTTGCGTTCAGTTAAAAAAGCAATCGAAATATTCCGGGAAGAAAACATTCCGCTGAATACAGAAATTACTACAAAACAACAGCATTATGCAGCCATAACCGGAGCTATGACGGTAACCCTTGATGGGGAAGAAATGACCTTGCAACGGGCTTCTGACCGGTTAAAGAACCTGAACCGCGACATCAGGCGGGAAGCATATTTAGCTATTCAGGACCGGCGCATACAAGACCGGGATGAGCTAAACAATTTATATTCAGAGCTTATTCATTTGCGGCACCAGGTAGCTCAAAATGCCAGTTTTGCCAACTTCCGTGATTATATGTTTGCCTCCCTGGGCCGTTTTGATTACACCCCTCAGGATTGTTTTGATTTTCATGAAGCAATTCGGGCTACGGTGGTGCCAATTATAGATGAAATAGACCAGAAACGGAAACAAAACCTGGGATTGGAGGAGTTAAAGCCTTGGGATTTAGATGTAGATGACTCTGGTAAGGCACCTTTGGAGCCATTTAAAACCGGTGAGGAATTACTGCAGAAAACTATTGACTGCTTTTACCGCTTAGACCAGTTTCTCGGCGATTGCCTGGTAACCATGAAGAACATGAATCGCCTGGATTTGGAATCGCGGAAAGGAAAAGCACCCGGCGGGTATAACTATCCTTTAGACGAAACTGGTGTGCCTTTTATTTTTATGAATGCTACTTCCTCGCTACGCGATGTAGTAACGATGCTGCACGAAGGTGGCCATGCTGTTCATTCTTTTTTAACGCACCCCTTATCTTTAGGCGCCTTCAAGCATCCGCCTTCAGAAGTGGCTGAATTAGCTTCCATGTCCATGGAATTAATCAGTATGGACCATTGGGATTTATTTTTTGAAGATGAAGATGAGCTGCGTCGGGCCAAGAAAACCCATCTGGAAAGTGTATTGGAAACATTCCCGTGGGTAGCCACCATCGATCGGTTTCAGCATTGGGTATATGAAAACCCCAATCATACGCTGGAAGAGCGCGAAGCTAATTGGTTGCAAATTTTCAATAGTTTTAATCAGCACGAAGTGAGTTGGGCCGGTTTAGAACAATATAAGCCTTATATCTGGCAGAAACAGCTGCACCTGTACGAAGTACCTTTTTATTACATTGAATATGCTATGGCTCAATTGGGCGCAATAGCCGTTTGGAAAAACTTTAAACAAGACCCGCTGGCTGGTTTAGAAGGCTATAAAAATGCATTAAGTCTGGGCTACACCAAATCTATTGGAGAGGTTTATGCGGCCGCCGGTATTAAGTTTGATTTTTCAGCGGAGTACATTAAGAGCCTGGCTGAATTTGTAAGAGCAGAAATGGCTAAATTATAAGAATCCTGGCTTAAATTTTTACATCAGGATTACTTGCTGAGGAGTCCTGTAAATAAATAAAAAAATAATATGAGTGAATATACAGCCCTAAGTGATTTAGGCGAATTTGGGTTAATCCGGAAGATTCAGGAAAATATTAAACTGGAGAATGCATCTACCAAAATTGGGATTGGAGATGATGCCGCCGTACTGGAACCGGGTCAGAAAAACATTGTTGTTTCTACGGATATGCTGGTAGAAGGCGTTCATTTTGATTTAACTTTTTGTCCGTTGCGCCACCTGGGATACAAAGCTGTAGCCGTGAACGTGTCTGATATAGCAGCTATGAATGCTATTCCTACTCAAATAACTGTTAGTTTGGCTATTGGAGCCCGCTATACTGTGGAGGCTATTGAAGACTTATATGAAGGCATCCGGATTGCTTGCGAAAATTATAAAGTAGATTTAGTTGGTGGTGATACAACTTCTTCTAAAGGGGGGTTAGTGATCAGTGTAACGGCAATAGGAGAGGTAGCGGCCGGTGAGGCCGTATTGCGCAGCACAGCTGAGGTAAATGATTTAGTTTGTGTTACCGGCGATTTGGGCGGCGCCTATTTAGGTTTGCAGGTGCTGGAGCGCGAAAAGCAGGTGTTTTTAGATAACCCGGAGATGCAGCCGGATTTACAGGAAAAAGAATATTTGGTACAACGGCAACTAAAACCCGAAGCTCGGATGGATGTAATTCATGAGTTAAAGGAGTTAGGTATTAAACCTACTTCTATGATTGATATATCGGACGGATTGGCCTCAGAATTAATGCATATCTGCTCCCAGTCTAAAGTAGGAGCCGCCATTTATCAGGATAAATTGCCCGCTGATCCGCAGGTGTTAAATACCGCTGATGAGTTTCGGTTAGATCCGGTTATGTGTATTTTGAACGGTGGCGAAGACTACGAATTGTTGTTTACAGTAAAATTAGCTGATTTTGATAAACTTAAAAACCACCCGGATATTTCAATTATTGGTAAAATAACGGAAGCTTCGGAAGGCGTGAGGCTGGTAACGCCAAGTGGTAATACCTTCCCTATTAAAGCACAGGGCTGGACCCACTTTTAAGAACAGCAAGTCTGAATAAACAAATAAATAAAAAGCCCATTGTTAAATGGGCTTTTTATTTATTTGTTTATGGGGTATTAATCACTTCGTATCTGGCCCGGACAAACATGAAAATGCCATAGCCTATAAATCCTAAGGCTAAAGCACCTAATATTATGGAACCGTGGGTGTTTTTTTCTAAAAATTGAAAGGCTTCTTCCGTACCGCCGGCTTCTTTGGAATTGGTATTATAAGCGGCTTTAAATAGCATATACCCAATTACAAGCCAAACGGCTCCCCGGGCAATATGTCCTACTTTCCCCGCTCGGCAAAGCAGATTTTTGGTTTCGGAATTGTACCCCATAGATTGGATTTTCTTTAAATACTTTCCCGAAAAAGCTTTGTAAATTTGATATAAACCAGCTAGAATAGTACCTGCTGCAACAATGCCTACCAGCCATTGCCCAAACGGTTGATGAAGGAGTTTTTCGGCAAGTACTTGGCGGGAATTAGTATCGCTATTATTTCCGCCAGGTCCATTATTCAGAGAAAAAGCCGAAAAAGCAAAAGCACCATAAACTAATCCAGTAAAGGCATAACCAACTCTACGACCTATTCCTTTTAAATCGGTTCCTTTATTTTCGGTATCTAAAATGGCCATGGCTAAGCGCCAAATGGTATAGGAAAGTAAGCCTACGCCCAAAACTGCCAATAAAAATTTGCCAAATGGCTGTTCCTGGATAAATTTAAATATACCCTTTATACCAGAATCTTTTGCGGTTTGGCCATTAACTTCCAAGGCGGCCATAAAAGCTAAGGTGCCGATTAAGCAGTAAACTATTCCTTTGGCAGTTAACCCGACCCGGGCAAAGGTATCAATTTTAGAATTGTGGGAAGGCGGGAATTTAGAAGTAAAAGCAGGAACATCCATAAAAAAAGCTTTTGTGTAGTAAGTTATTATTCTTACTCAAAAGCTTTTTTTAAGTTATCAAGACCTTAGCTAGTTAATCTTCCGGGAATGGTATAAAAACGAAATTTGTAAAATCTTCATCTATAACAAACAGGCAGCAAAATTCATCAGGGTTTTTATAAGCCTGTTCAAAGTCTTCTACTTTATCTACACTAATGACATCCCGCTGTACAAAATCGTATAAATAGGAAGCATAAATGTGCCAATCTAAAGCCAGTTCATCTGCATTAATTAAAAGAGAGCCTAAAGAGGTTTCCTGCTTCGCGAAAATAAAAATAGGGTAACGGGAAATCTCGCGTTTCCGAATCTGGTAAGAAGCCTCCTTCAATGTATCAGAAACAGCTGCAAAATCTTTTGTAATAGTACCTAAATATTTACCGTTTAGCTCTGGATCGTTGTTGTACATGCTTCTTTAAAATTTAAGTTCAAGGGATACTACGTTTTCTACGTGGTGCGTTTGCGGAAACATATCAACCGGCTGAATTTTTGTTACCTCGTAATTAGCTGATAAAGCTTCAAGGTCACGTGCTTGGGTAGCCGGATTGCAGCTTACATACACAATTCGTTTGGCTTTGATCTGGTTTAGCTTTTCAACTACATCGGGGTGCATTCCAGCGCGGGGAGGGTCGGTTATAATTACATCGGGTTGCCCATGTTCCGCTATGAAATCATCATTCAAAACATCTTTCATATCACCAGCATAGAATTTGGTATTGGTTATATTATTGATGCCAGAATTAATTTTGGCGTCCTCTATGGCACTGGCTATATACTCCACGCCAATTACTTCTTTAGCCTGCCTGGCCACAAAATTAGCAATGGTGCCGGCTCCGGTATACAGGTCGTATACCACTTCTTCACCGGTTAGGCCAGCCATGTCACGGGTTATCCGGTACAATTCGTAAGCCTGGTCAGAGTTGGTTTGGTAAAACGATTTAGGACCTACCCGAAATAGTAAGCCTTCCATGCTCTCGTGGATGTAAGGTTGGCCGTGGTAGCAAATTACCTCCAGGTCGTGGAAAGTTTCGTTTCCTTTATTGTTTATTACATAATGCAAGGAACTAATTTCGGGGAAACTATTTTTCAGGTGCTCCATTAGGCCATTAATCGCTGGCATGTCCTCAAAATAAACCTGCAGAATAACCATGATTTCACCGGTATTAGCTGTCCGGATAATCAGGTTTCGCAAAAAGCCCTCCATCCTTACCATATCGAAAAAGACGAGGTTATGCATTTTAGCGTATTGCCGAACCGCTAACCGGATATTGTTGGAAGGTTCAGGTTGTAGATAACAATGCTTAATATCTAATATTTTATCGAATCGACCCGGTATATGAAAACCAAGTGCATCCCGGTCGTATTCCTGATCTGACTTAATTTGTTCCGTAGTCAGCCAACTGTTATTGGAGAAAGTATATTCAAGCTTATTGCGGTAATAAGTAGTTTTATCTGAGCCCCAAATGGGTTCCATTGGCTTATGTCCAATTTTCCCAATGCGCTCCAGGTTATCTTTTACCTGCTTGTGCTTATAAAATAATTGGGTGTCGTACCCAATATGTTGCCATTTGCAACCGCCACAGGTGCCAAAATGCTCGCAAAAGGGCTCGGTTCGTAAATCTGAATACGCATGAAATTTTACTGGTACTGCTTCCAGGTAATTTTTCTTTTGCTTGGTTATTCTTAGATCTACTACATCGCCGGGAGCAACACCCGTAATAAATACGACCTGGTTTTCGTGCCGCGCCAGGCATTTACCCTCGGCCGCCATTTCTTCAATCCGAATATTCGGAATTATATCAAACTGATGCTTTTTCTTCTTCTTTCTCACAGTACCGCAAAATTACGGTAAATAATATTCTTTTTAAAGATTATAAGTGCATCAGCAGCAAAGATTGAGGTGAAAGTTGCATTATAGCAGTAAGGAAGGCTTATACAGAAGTGGTAGATATCTCTTACCTTTGTGTTGCTTATTTAGGCACTTAAGATCCTGATTTTAGCAATTCATCATGAAAAATAAAGTAGTTCTGATTACAGGTGGTACCTCTGGTATTGGGAAAGCATTGGCATTTAGCTTTGGCAGGGAAGGAGCTAAAGTAGTAATTACCGGCCGTAATCAGGAAAACTTGATTGCAACATCTCAGGAACTACAGCAGCAAAATATTGATAACCTGTCAGTTAAGGCCGATGTAAGTAATGAAGCTGATTGCCAACGAATGGTAGCCGAAACAATTGCCAAATTTGGGCAGCTAGATGTTTTAATAAATAATGCCGGTATTTCCATGCGGGCCTTGTTCGAGAGTTTAGACCTGGATGTAATCCGAAAGGTAATGAACATTAATTTTTACGGGACCGTTTATGCCACCAAATTTGCCCTGCCTTACATTATAGAGGCAAAGGGATCTATTATTGGTATTTCTTCTATTGCGGGTTATCGGGGTTTGCCAGCACGTACAGGTTATTCAGCTTCTAAATTTGCCATGCATGGTTTCCTGGAAACTTTACGGACGGAGGTAATGAACAAAGGAGTACATGTAATGATTGCCTGCCCGGGATTTACGTCCTCTAACATTCGGAATACCGCACTTACAGCTACCGGCGCAGTGCAAGGAGAATCCCCGCTAGATGAAGGGAATATAATGAGTGCCGAAGAGGTCGCCAACCGCATTTTAAAAGCGACTAAACAACGTAAGCGTGATTTGGTAATGACCACCCAGGGTAAATTAACAGTGTTTTTAAACAAATGGCTACCGGGGCTAACAGATAAGCTGGTGCTAAATCATTTTAAAAAAGAAAAAGATTCACCAGTTTAGGTTGTATTTAATTTATTATGTTAAATAGAGTTAAATGTTATAATTAACCCATTTTTGAATGGAGCCTCCTTATGGAAGTTCTAAAACATTTTTTTTGCGGATGTAGGCTTTCTTTCCCATCCATTCTGTTTCGTACCATATATCCTGCTCACCCTTCAGGTCTATTTTATGCCCCTCCGTTGCAGTAGCCAGCCAGGTAGAGGCAGCTGATGGCGCCGACATAATGGCCACATTATTTTCCTGAATAATTCCTTTCCGGCCAAATCTTAGGAAGTTGATGTAGTAAGCAATAAATAATAAATAGAATAAAAATAAAACCCGAATGGGAATTGGTAGCAAGCGCTTTTTACGGTAGGTAATAAAAAGAATGGTTCCTATTCCAACGGCCCCCATCAACAGAGCCTGCAATATATTCAGGTAATGTTTATTAAACTGGGTCTGGAAAAAATCAAGGTCGCTATAGACGTAACCCATATAATGCTGGCGTTGCGCCAGATCTTCCATTTTTTTTAAGACTGACCGGTTGGGCGTTTTATTGTAATAAAGGTGGAGGTAATAAATAGAGGAGGTATAGTTTTTTTCTAACTCTTGAATAAAGGCCATCTTGAGCAGCATTTGCGGCGTATAAGATTGATCTTTTTTTAGAATAGAATCGTAAATATGGAAACTTTCGGAATATTTCCGAAGATTAAATAAACTATCGGCCTTTGTTAATAATAAATTATTGTCCTGACTATTACAAGGTTGGTAAAAAAAGAGGAAAGAAATTAAAAAAAATAGGTATAATTTGTTCTTTTTATTTGTCATTTTGAAATAAGTGCGCTACTTTTGCATCGCAATTCAGGGAAACGCCCTAAGGTTGTAAAGATAGTAAAAAGATTCTGTAGCTCAGCTGGTAGAGCAATACACTTTTAATGTATGGGTCCTGGGTTCGAATCCCAGCGGGATCACAAAGCTTTAAATATTGTCTGTTTAAGTAATAGCAGGCATATAGCTTTAATAAAGAACAATTGTTTTTTTAGTGAACGTAGTTCTTGCATTTACATTTTACTTCTGATTCTGTAGCTCAGCTGGTAGAGCAATACACTTTTAATGTATGGGTCCTGGGTTCGAATCCCAGCGGGATCACTAAAAACAAAAGCCTGTAAGAATTTTCTTACAGGCTTTTGTTTTTTTATACCATCAGCTTTGAGTACATAAGTTTTCAACATGCTTATGGCTAAAATGCTTTTCTCCTGATTATTTGAGCAGGTAGTTACGTCTCATTTTTACCTGTAATATCTTGGTAATGAATATTTCTTTTACCTTGAAGTTATAACTAAAGCTAAAACTTAGTTTAATGCTAATTTTAAACCTTTAACCTTTTATACGAAAAGGGTGTGTACCTGATGGTTTGGTTTATACTACGGCTGCCGTGTATCCTCATTTAATTTCCAAATCAGAATGAGTTCTTCTTAAATCCAGATATTTCATGGTGGGGGCAGCTAAAACACCATGGATAATTATAGAAACCAAAACTATAAAACCAGCTATTGCCCAAAGCTCCTTTGCCTCCGGAAACGTTGCTTTACCTAAGGCAAAGGCCAGGTAATAAAAAGAGCCAATACCCCGGATACCAAAAAAGCTAATAGCCAGCTTTTCCCGAATAGTTATTTTCTGATTGTATAAAGTTGCCAGAGTAGTAAGTGGTCTTGCTAAGAAAATAAAGGCTAGCCCAACGGCTATTCCTCGTCCGGTCAGGTTATCTAATAATCCATTCGCCAGGCTTCCTCCGAATAATAAAAGTAAAATTACTAAAAACAACCTCTCTATTTGTTCTGTAAAGTCATGTAGTTCCAGGTGGTAATGGTGGTTTTTTTCGAGGTGACGAATGGTTAATCCGGCTATAAAAACAGCAATAAAGCCATATCCGTGCACCAACTCCGTTACCCCGTAAACAAGTAAAGTAGCTGCAATGGCTACAAAACCATCGCGTGATTTAGGAAAGTTTGTTTGCTTGGGTAGTACAAAAAGTAAGTAGGAAAGGGCTCTGCCCAAGAAATAGCCAGAAGCGACGCCACAAACAATTTTATAAATCAAATCATCCCAGAACCAGGGCCAGAACCAAGCTTCACCGGTTTGACTTGCTAAGGCCAGGGTTACAGCTAACCAGGTAAAAGGAAAGGCTACGCCATCGTTTAAGCCTGCTTCAGAAGTAAGAGAGAACCGAACATGGTCTTCCTGCTCTTCGCTGGGCGGTCCTACTTGAATATCTGCTGCCAGAACCGGATCGGTCGGTGCCATTACAGCTCCTAATAAAACTGCGGCAGCCGGCGTGAAGCCTAATACCCACCATCCCATAAAACCTAAAAAGCTTATGCACAGTAGCATGGTAACCGAGACTAACAATAGTGGTATTTTCCAATTCTTTAAACTTACATCTCGATTTATTTTTAAGCCTGTACCCATTAAAGTGGTAATAACGCCTAATTCTGTAAGCCGGGTGGTCAGGTTATTGTATTTTAAAGGATCGGGAGCAGGCAGATTTAGCGGTATTTTATATAACAAGTAGCCTAATCCTAAAAAAATCATTGCATAAGAAAAAGGAGCATTTTGGAGCAAGGAAGGCAACCATGCCATGGCTAGTGCGGCTAAACCAATTACCGTAATTACCAAGATAAAAGTAGTCATGAATAATTTAATTTACTTTGGAAGTACGGGAAATACGCAGGAATGACTGATAAATAGTAATAACTTAATTCTTAAATGAATGAAAAATAAATGCTTTAAAATGGATGTATTTTACTTTAGTAAGTATGAAGAACCTATGAAAGTACTGGTATTTAATAAAATTTAAGATGTAAGGGTAGGTAATGTGCTGGATCTGGTAATTGAGCAGCTGCGTGAAGCAATTATTTAGGTAATTTCTACAGCAGTTCGTGGTTCTGATTTACTTGTTTTAGATGGCTTTGATCCATAAATGTATAATATGGTGTTAGGGCATGAATGTATGGGTATTGTGAAAGAAGGAGGCGCAGGCGTAACCAACTTAAAAAATGAGATCGGGTAGTGGTGCCCTTCATTGGCTTGCGGGTAATGCTACTTTTGTACCCACCCATGGCCAACACAATGTTAAAATTCCAATTCGAACTGATGGTGGATTTATGACCGAAAAAGCTACTGCTTTATTCAGGTATACTGATTTATATGGCGGGTATAACGGAGGTCAGGCGGAGTGTGTACGGGTGTTCTTTGCTGATTATGGTCCTCGTGTAGTTTCGGATAGATTAACCGATTAACAAGTTTTATTTCTGAATTGATAATATTCTTATCTACCGGTGGTTTGATAAAGACGTGACTATAATAGGAAAACAAGCACCGGTTCAGTACTACCTCGATCACCTGATGAAGCAGGTAGTAGGTGGTAAAGTAAAGTTAGAAGGCATCATAATATATACGTTACCTCCTTCATAAGCAGCACCTAGTTATTATATTTTTAAGCACAAACGGGAGAATTGGGTAAAAGCGGTGCTTAAGTTACAAAAGTATCAAGATTTAATGAAGAAATTTATGCAGGGAAAAGAGGGTAACCAGCTGCTGTCTTACAGTTTGGTTTTTGCCAGTTATGCCGCAGCTGGTTAGCAGGAAATAATATGCAACATCTTATTTTAAAAGCTTGATTATTATTAGATTTTGAATAAAGATGTTGCTTCAAAAAGCTTAGAGTAACAGAATCTGATCTGGTGATGCCAGGGCAGGTAAAAAATTTACCGCGTTGGTTCAGCTTTTGGCTTGATCAAAGATAATAAGAGAAGTCCGATCCCAATTCCTTTCAAAAGACCGTCAATGAAATCGGAAACATTTAAAAAATAGCCAATTAGATATGTGCAGAAGAAAAACAGCAGAGAAATTGGCAAAAGATAGTTATCCAGGATCCTCATAATCTAAAACTTTAGAAAGTAATTTACTAATATAAGTAATTGGATTATAGAATCCTACGAATTAGTTAAATTTATTTTTGAATTTTGCTGGTAAATTACTGGTGCCGGTAGAATTCAACTATCTTATGTAAAACTAAACTAACAAACTCTTAATAATGGATCTTATTTCATCCCGGTTAACAGGTTTAATTAAATAACCTTTTACCTGATCAAAAGTTCTAGCCTTATCCATATCATCCAGGCTGTTTGAGGAACTGATAACAAATAATGTTATCTGCTTTGGGAATTTGAGTTGAGTATATTTATTCAAAAACTGCCATCCATCCATAAACGGCATCTCAAGATCTAAAAAGATGCAATCGGGTAGTTCATTGGTTTGATTTTCATTTGCAGAAAAATATTCTATGGCCTCCAGTCCATTTTTAAATTGAATAATTGAATCTACAAGGCCTGTATTTTCAATTGTTTTTTTCATCATGAACCGATAAATGTCATCGTCATCAATTAAGCTAATTAGGCTTAAAGTTTTCATGTATTTTAAAACTTAATAGTAAATTCACTGCCTTCCAACGGTACACTTTTTACAGCAATACTGCCTCCAAATGTCTCAATCTGATTTTTGGTAATAAATAAACCAACACCCTTACTGTCGTAGCCCGGATGGAATATTTTTTTTAGTTTAAACACTTGTTTGCCATAGGTATCCAGGTCAATGCCAAGCCCATTGTCTTTTACAGTTAAATATAACTTACCCTTTTCGGTGTAAGACATTACTTTTATTATGGGTCTTTTACTTGGCTGCGAATACTTTAATGCATTACTCATTAAGTTATGCAGGATGCTCTCCAGGTAAACTTTTGGGTATTTAATAATAGGCTCGGCTAAATCATAATCAATAATGGCATTTTTTTCTATAATTTGGGCTTTAAAGGATAAAAGAATTTTGTTCAGCGTTTCTTCCAGGTCACATTCATTAAATTCAATTTCCTTGTTCAAACGTACTTCCAATACTTTCATTAGCTCATCCAAGGTGTCTAGCATGTTTACATTGGCCTGGTTCAGCATGTTGAAGTAGATGTTGCTTTCAATATCTGGATAGTCTGTTGGTAAGGCTTCGAGTAAAATTTTAATGTTACCGGCTGGCCCCCGTAAGTTGTGGGCTACAATTTTATTGAATTCTTCTACCTGCTCAATTTTACCTTCTAAATCAAGGGCAGTAACCTGAAGCGCCTCGTTTTTTTGCTCTAATGCTGTTATTAAATGTTTAGTATTGGTGATGTCTACAATTTCAGAAATAAAAAACTTAGGTTCATTGGTATTCTCCCAGACCAGTGATACGGTCAGCATTACCCATATTATTTGCCCGTTTTTATGGAAATACCTTTTCTCCATTTGGTAGGAGCTTATTTCTTTATGAAGCATTTTCTGCACATACTCCATGTCTACTTCTAAATCTTCAGGATAAGTTAGCTCTTGCACCGTTTTTTTAAGCAACTCTTCTTTTGAAAAACCTAATAAACGACAAAGAGCAGGGTTTACATTTAACCAGCAACCAGCAGGTGAAACAAATGCCATTCCAATGCCTGAATAAGTAAAAGCACTGGAAAAGGTGTTTTCACTTAACCGGAGTTGCTCCTGAAATTCTTTTGCATAATGGATATCTTCATGGGTGCCTACAATTCGCCCAGGCTTGCCATTAGGGAGGCGGTAGGTTATTTTTGCGGAGGCGCGTATCCATTTATAACTACCATCTTTGCAGCGTAAGCGGTATTCAGCTTTATAAAAGGGGGTTTCACCAGAAGCGTGTTTATCTATTTCAGCTAAAGTTGCTGTTTTATCTTCCGGGTGTAGTCTGGATTCCCACTCTTTAGAATCGTTTTGTATTTCATGGTCCTCATAGCCGATAATTTCTTTCCATTTTTTAGAATAAAATACTTGCTTTTTCTGGGCATCCCAATCCCATACTCCTAATTGGCTGCCTTCTAAAGCAAATTGCCATCTTTCTTCACTTTCCCGGAGTTGTTGCGTTAAGCTCTCAAATTGCTTTTGAAGAATTTCCTCAATTTGTTTAGGCGTTTTTAGGGTGAGCAGTTGGGGTAAACTTTTTGCCAGCGTTATAACAGCTACCCAGGAAATAATAGCAGTAATAAATAAAATAAGGGCGCTCATCCGGTAGGCAGGGTACCAAAACATGATACTGTCGGATAAGTGCGTAACACCGCAGGCAAAAATAAAGGCAATGAATAACCAGAAGATTCGTCCAAAGGGAAGCACTTCTTTTTTCCTTCTCAGAAAAAGGAACAATAAAAATGGAATTGCAAAATAAGCTAGCCATATAGCCAGACTGGATAGAATATAAGTCCACCCATGAAAAGGAGTCCACTTGCCACAAACCCATCTGGCCGGAAATCCATTAGGATCAAATAAATCCTTAAAAAAATCAAGTAAAATAGTCACTTAAAAATATAACTCAGGATATAGAACTATTAATAAGAAGGGAAATTACAGTTTTATAATGATAATTATATAAAATAGGAATAAATATTTATTTTTTGTCAAGAACTGTATTAGTTTCAAATTAAACTTTATATAATATTATTTTTTATAAATAGTGTTAAGCCACCAAGAAGTTTAAAATAGGAGCAATTCTTTAGGCAAGTTTTAGCTGAAGGAAAGGAGGTATGGAAGAAATTTGGCAGATAACCTTTCAGAAAATTAGACCTTAATTAGTAAGAAAATAAGGGCGCACCTTATAAAATAAAAAAGGTAACTATTTAGAAGTTACCCTTAGTAAAATAATATCGATAATTTATTTTTTGTCTTATACTATATTGTTAACCAAATGGTTACAGATTTGAGTGAAGCTGATAGATCTAAAGCTTAAATTTAAAAAAAACTGTTTTAAGAAGTTGTTAGCGTTCTATGGTCTGTTCAAAGGGGCTTTGGTTAACAAACATTAATATTATACATAGTTTAGCCTCTATTCTATTTCTGGATATTTTTGTTTATATAATCCTGTAAATTTTGTTCATTAAAGTCTGTGCCAGTTAGTACCAGGGTAGACACGGTTTGCTTTTTAATATCTTGTAGCTGTAAGACTTGAATGCCTACATAGCGCTCCTGGATAAAATAAAGTTTAAAATCCTGGATATCTTTCCAGGCTACGAAAAAATCTTTTGCCTTATTATGTAAGCCTTCCTCGGTTAAAATGTATATAGGAGTAGTATCCAGGAAGTCTCTTATAAAAAGTGTCGTTAATAAGATCAAAACAAGTCCTGGTACCGAGGTTATAAATGTATTCGGGTTATTTTCCTCAGAAAAAACCAGAAAAAAATAAAAGGCTAGCGCCGAGATACTGAATAAAACATTTATACCATTTCTTATTTTTGATTTTCGTATCTCGAGCGGCATACCTTTAATTTTTATTTTCCCAACACTAATGCAAAAACAAGAGGAGCTACTATAGTAGCATCAGATTCAATAATGAATTTAGGTGTGTCCTTGCTTAATTTCCCCCAGGTTATTTTCTCATTTGGGATACAGCCAGAGAAGGAGCCATAGCTAGTGGTAGAATCAGATATTTGGCAGAAGTAACCCCATAGAGGTACCTCAGGCCGCTGTAAATCCTGGTGCAGCATTGGAACCACACAAATTGGGAAGTCGCCAGCGATTCCTCCGCCAATCTGGAAGAAGCCAATCGGGCTCTCGGCAGTGGCAGTTTTGGTGTAGTAATCGGCCAGTTCCATCATGTATTCAATACCTGTTCTAACAGTATGTACATTTTTAATATCGCCGCTGATAACGTGGCCAGCATAAATATTACCCAGGGTAGAGTCTTCCCAACCTGGTACTACCATAGGTAGGTTTTTCTTGGCTGCTTCTAATAACCAGCTGTTTTTCGGGTCAATCTGGAAAGATGGATCTAGTTCACCGGAAAGTAAAATCTGATACATGAACTCGTGTGGGAAATACCTTTTACCTTCGGTATCGGCCTTTTGCCAGTATTTTAAAACTACGTTTTCTATCCGGCGCATGGCTTCCATTTCTGGTATGCAGGTATCGGTTACCCGGTTCATGTGCCGGTTTAGTAAATCTTCCTCATCCTGGGGCGTTAAATCCCGGTAATTAGGAATGCGCTCGTAAAAGTTGTGCGCTACCAAATTAAATACGTCTTCTTCCAGGTTTGCTCCGGTGCAGCTAATGGCGTGGATTTTGTCTTCCCGGATCATTTCGGCTAAAGTAATTCCTAATTCAGCTGTAGACATAGCACCAGCCAGGGTTACCATCATTTTATGGCCATTGTCTACATGTAGTTTGTATGCTTCTGCTGCATCAACTAAGGCGGCAGCATTGAAATGTTTAAAATTCGTTTTTAAAAATTGAGTAATTGTCATTTGTTTATAGTTCTTTCTATTTTAACTAGCTAATTGAATGGCATCGGCATGAGAAAGGTCAAATTCTTCCTGGTTTAGCAGGTAATTTGAATTTAATCCCTGGTTGCGGATGGTTTTAATCATATCCTGGAATAGTTCTTCTTCCTTAACTGATTGGTCGCGGGGATGTGGCCACGGGGTATTAAAGTCTTTTACAATTTTAGCACCATTGGCTCCCTGGTAATACTGGGACAAAACAATTACCCGGGTACCTAAATAAACAGCTTCCTCCAGGTCGTGCGTTACAAAAAGTATGGTCTGACCAGTTTGTTGCCATTGTTCCAGCATAAAGGCATGCATCTGGTCTTTTGTGCCCGCATCTAAAGCACCAAAAGGCTCGTCCATTAGCAAAACCTTAGGTTTCATTATCATGGCTTGGGCAATAGCAACCCGTTGGCGCATACCGCCCGATAGCTGATAAGGGTATTTATCCCCGTGTTGGAGCAGGCCTACTCTTTCTAAGTATTCATCTACTAAAGTGCTGTATTCTTCATATTTCCAACCCGGGAAAACAGTGTTTAAGAGGTTGCCAAAAATGCTGAAGTTCTCCAGTTCTAATCCTATTCTTACATTTTGCCTCACGGTTAAATTATCAAATAAGGAATATTTTTGAAAAACTACCCCCCGGTTCCGGTCTGGTTTTAGAATTGGTTTTTGATCCATCAATACGTTACCGGCCGAGGGACGCTCAGAACCCAAAATCATGCGCAGTAAGGTAGATTTGCCGCAGCCGGTGGGTCCCACAATGGTTACAAATTCACCTTCCCGGATTTGGAGATTAATGTTATTTAAAACCTGAAAGCTTTTTTCTGATTGGTCGAAGTACTGCTGAGAGGCGCCTTCTACTTCAAGTATATATTTTCCTGTCATGTGTTCTATTATTATTTGTTGTACCAGCGATACTGTTTTTTAATCCATAAGCATATTCCTGCATCAATCAGGTAGGAGAGTAAGCCAATCCAGATAACATAAGAGATAATGATATCCATAGCCATGTACCGCCGCACCACAAATATCCGGTAACCTAAGCCCGCTGTTGCGGCCAGTGCCTCTCCGGAAATAAGAAACAGAACAATGGCTTTAAAATTGAGCCGGATGGAATCTAATGCCATGGGGAAAATCTTTGGCAGAATGATCTTGAAGATAATCTGGGATTTGCTGGCGCTCATGGTAATGGCCTTTATTACTTGCTCTTGCGGAAAGGCCTTTGCCCGTAAATAGGTATCCAGTATAATAGTAGGAACCACGCCAATAACAATAAGGGCTACTTTTGAAACTTCACCTAAACCAAAGAAAATGAATAATATAGGAAGAATTGCCAAGGCCGGAATTTTATCAAAGAATAGAAAGAATTTATAAAATAATTTATCCATTACAGGGAATAACCCCATATAAGCTCCCATTAACACACCTCCAAAAACAAACACCATGCTAATCAATACCCGTTGACCACTAGCCAGTGTGTCGTCTAATAAGCGATATACCCCATTGCGGTCGGGCTCAAAAGTCGAGCGGGTAAAGGCATCCAGCATCTGAGCAAAAGTTGGAACCAGTTTATCATGAGGGTTGAGTAAATGACGCTGGTGGGCAAAATACTGATACAAAATTATAATGAGAACAAACAGGAATATTGACAGGAGGGTGTCTGTCCAGGATGATCTTTTGGTTACCGACAACATAGCTATCCTTATTTTAGAGTGAGAAATGATTTTAAGCAGACCTAAAGCTGGGCGTTAGCTGCTTTTTCCATAAAGGAAGAATCAAAATACAATTGAATGTTATTTTTGTCTCCCTGAATTTCACCGTTAGGATATTGAATTCCGATTTGATCGAAAGAAGTAGCGTTTTCGCCTAACAACCCATGGCTAAAGCAAAACTTTCTTACATAATCCATGCTTTGAATGACTGCTTTGCTAGTGGTATAGTTTAAGGCGCTTTTTGGAGAATAAAACATAGCTGTAGTTTTTAGCTGGTCTTTGTATTCTTGCAAACTGCATCCCGCAGATTCTGCCATGATGGCTAAAGCTTCTTCAGTTGCCTTATCTTCTTTTTTCATAATGGCCATTACCTCGTACCAGGCACCGGTTAAAGCATTTCCTAATTCCGGATTATCTTTTAGCACATTGGTTTTTACAATCATCAGGTCCATTATTTCGCCCGGAATAGAAGAAGAAGCAAATACTTGTTTTACATCGGGTTGCTTTTTAATTTCCATGATCAGCGGGTTCCAGGTTATTACTGCTTTTTGGCTATTGTTGGAAATAAAAGCAGGAGCAATATCACTATCACTGGTATTTACAATAGTAACATCTGATTCTTTTAAACCATTTTTCTCCAATGCTCTGGATAAAATGTAGTGCGAGACAGAAAGCTCTACCAGGTTTACTTCTTTACCAACCAGATCTTTTACCTGTAAGTTATCGCGGGTTAATAAGGCATCGTTGCCATTAGAATAGTCTCCTAATATTAAAGCAGTACTGGTTACACCGGAGGCTGCCGGCATATCCAGCGCTTCCATATTAGTCATTACACAGGCATCTACCTGGCCGGCTACATAGGCTTCAACAGAAGGAATGTAATCCATTTTTATCAATTCAATCTCAATCCCATATTTTTTAGCCCACTTTTCTAAAATTTTAGATTGGTTGGCATAATCCCAAGGCTGCCAGCCAGAATAGATAGACCAGGCTACTTTAAATTTTTTTGATTTTCCGGAAGTAGAAGATGATGCGTTCGATTCCTGACCAGAAGGAGAGCTGCAGGCTGCAATAAACCCTGTTAAAAGCAACAGGATGAAAAATTGACTGATTCTTTTAAAGTTGTTCATGGGACTCTTTAATTAAATTTATTTATGAATACTAGGGATATATACATTGATAAAATATATACTTGCTTAAGCAACTAATGGTAAAGGTTGGAATAATTACTTAAGTAAGCAAGTGTTGGTTAGAAAAAATCTAAAAATTTTAAATACCCTATTAAAAATTAGCTGGTAAGAGGTGTAAATGATGTGAAAAGAAAGTATTGGCCTTAAAAAAATGCCTTCCTTTAAAAACTTAAGATAATGATAAAGTGTTAGGCTTTAAAGATGATTTGCTTATGAAGGATTTTATATTGTATAGTATTTAAATTTTTACTCAAATCATTAAGTTTTTTTTAAAAATTTATTATTTTGTAAGTTTAAATTTCAAAACAGATAATTCTTTAAAAAATTTTAGTTTACTTAGGTAATTGTGTTAAAAGATTTACTAACATTGCGTAAGTATTCAATGCAGGAGTTTTAAAGTATTATTTCTAGTTATAAAATCTGCTGTAGGGGAATGAAGTATTTGAAAAGCATAAGAACGTTTACATTTAGGATTGCATGGCTCACGCTTTTTATTTTTTCCTGTAGAAGTCCTGTTGATAAAAGCAGCACTAGGGATTCTTTAGAAAGTTCAGTGCGAATAGGAGTGTTGTTCTCTAAGACAGGTGCTAGAAGTGTTACAGAGGCGTCTATGCGGGATGCAGCTGCTATGGCTGTTGAAGAGATAAATAATGATGGAGGCGTTCTTGGTAAGCAGGTTGAAATAATAGCGGTGGATGCCGAGTCGAAGGATAATGTATATAAAGGCAGTTTGGTACAATTGGTTAATAAATCAATGGTTTCGGCAGTTTTTTGTAATCTGCCGGTAGGTGCGCGAGCTTATATATTACCTAAAGTAGAACAAAGCAATAGCTTGCTTTTTGATTTGAGTGATTATGTTGGTGAAAGAAATTTTTCCCCGGGGTTAATTTGTTTGGGTTCGTCTCCGGATCAGCTATTAAAGCCAGGCATACAATATTTGTTGGGCTTGCCAAAGCATCCTTACTCAAAATTTTATTTGATGGGTACAGAGGATGCGTATTCTAAAGGAGCTAATAAGATAATAAAAGCTTATTTACTTAGTCAGGGTATAGCAAGGGAAAACATTAGGGAAAGTCTGGTTGATGTTACAAGCGAAGACTTGGCTGATGAAATTGTAGCCATTAAAAGATATTCTACTGATGGAAAAGCCTGTGTCTTAAATACCATGCAGGGGGCTGTAAACCTTGCCTTTTTTAAAGAATTTGCCAACCAGGGGTTGTCTTCGCTGGGGTGTCCGATAATGTCGTTTACCATTTCTGAAGATGAGCTGAGGCAAATGGGTGCCGAATTTATAATTGGTCACCTTTTCAGTCGCAATTACTTTCAATCCGTGGATACCGATAAAAATATTCGGTTTGTAAGTGATTTTAGATTGTTTTGTGCCATCAATGAATTACCGGAGGGTGTAGACCGAGTAACCGGAGAGGCTATAAACCGTGCGTATACCGGAATTTATTTATGGAAAAAGGCAGTAGAAAAAGCTGGTTCTTTTGATAGAATACTTATTGAAAAAGCTTTGTATGGGTTAGAATTTAATTCACCGGCTGGTATGGTGCAAATAAACGATCAGGCCTTGAGTTTAAATAAGCCAATTATGGTGGGAGAAAGTGATTCTGAAGGTCAGATTAATGTGTTGTGGCATTCGGAGCAGTTGGTGCCAGGATCCGTTGATAAGGTTAAGTTAAATGCTCAACCTATTGCTAAAGCAAGTAATTCATATCTAGTAAAAAAGTAGACAAAGAAGCTTTATTATGGTGTGCCTCCTTGTCGGTCTTAAAAATATTTTCTAGGCACTTTTAAGAATACAATTCCAAGTGAAATTTTTAAAATGAGATTTTCTCATGGAGGGAATTCTATTGCCAAAATTTTACGAGTTAAGGTTTTGTCTTATTTGTTTAAAACTTTGCTCTGCTGCCAGCTCCACGCTCACACATATATATTATTCTTAACCCTTTAACTTTTATGAAGCATGAAAAAAACACTTTTACTCCTTCTTTTGCTGGCTCTATGCTTGTCTTTTAAATCTTTTGCGCAACATATTGATTCTGTTGCAGCTAAACCAAAATTTACGGTAGATGCAGGTGTTGATATTCTGAATAACTTTCTCTGGCGCGGGATTCCGCTTGATCAGGGGCCTAATCTACAGCCTACCTTAATTCTAAGTCATCGGAATGTGAAACTTTCCTTTTTAGGATCCTATTCTTTTAAGTACAATTTTAACAACATCATGACCTTGTTAACTTATGACATTGCAGTAGGGGCAGGCACTATTACACCGAGTTTAACACATTATTATTATCCTTACGATCCGGTAAGAATAAGCGACTACCGCAAGAACCCGGAAAGTTTTTCGCACACGACCGAAGCTGGTATTCAGTATTTAGGTACTAAGTTTCCAATCCGGATCTATACTTCTATAAATGTGGCGAATGATCCGGAAAAATCTACTTATGGTGAGGTGGCTTATAAATTTAATGTAAATGGAATAGGCTTTGAGCCATTTGTGGGCGTGGTTTTTACAGAAAGTCCGAACTGGCATGCTGCTGAACAAGCCGGTCTATTAAATGTGGGTTTTAATACTACAAAGTCTATAAAATTTTCGGATAGCTTTAGCTTGCCTTTAACGGGTACTTTAAGCTACCATACCCAATTAGATATGTTCAATGTAATGGTGAGAATGAGCTTTTTTTAAACGTAACTTATTAGTAAATAAAAAAGGAGAAGTATAACTACTTCTCCTTTTTTATTTACGCTATTCTTTCTATCTGACTAATAACTTCTTCCATGCTTCTGGCTCCAAATTTTTTTATAATATTATACCGATGCGCATCAATGGTCCGTACGCTATTCCCTAATATATCAGCAATCTCTTTACTGTTTTTGCCCTCTTTTATTAACTGAATTATTTCCTGCTCTTTTTTAGACAAGTGCTCTGCCACGTTTGCCGAGTTTTTTACTTCCGGTTCCTGTTGGCCATGGGTTTTGTAATAACTGATTACGCTGTTAGAAACATCGCCTATATAATAAAACTGATTTTTATAAACCGCCCGAATAGCATCCAGAAAAATTTTATTGCTGGTATCTTTTAATAAATAACCTTTTGCGCCCAGGTTCAACGCTTGTACTACGTATTCAACGTTATCATAAAGTGAAAATATTAAGATTTTGAGGTTTGGGTTTTTATTCAGCAAAAGTTTACTTGAATCTATTCCGTTTAGCCTGGGCATGCGGATGTCCATAATCAGCACATCTGGTTCTAAGGTTTCGACTTTGGCAATTACTTCTTCCCCATTGGATGCTTCGCCAACCACCGTCATGTCAGGTTCATTATCAATCAACGTTCGAACACCGTTCCGAAAAATTTCATGGTCATCAGCCAGTAAAACCTTGATTTTGGTCATAATATATTATAAAGCTATGTCTAAATGAATAGTAGTTCCTTCGTTTTTCTTTGTGCTTATTTTTAATTTCCCGCCAATCATTTCAGCTCGTTCCTTCATAATGCGTAGTCCATTATTTTTTTTAGCCATGTCCTGTATATATAAGGTTTCTTCTTTAAAATTAAAACCCTTTCCATAGTCGGTAACCGAAAGTACAAGTTTATCCTGATTATTACATAAAGATACCTCCATGCTTTCTGTTTGAGCGTGTTTTACGGCGTTGTTTAAAGATTCCTGTAAAATCCGGTAAACCCCCATTTCTATTTCTTTGCTTAAATATTGAGGGGCTATTTCTTCATCCAGGTTTATAACAATGTTGGCTTCTTCTTCTACGCTTCTTAATAGTTCAGTTACAGCGGCCTTTAACCCAAAATCACCTAAAACGCTGGGTAATAAGTCGGAGCAAATACGGCGGGTTTCGTCTATTATGGATTTCAGGAGTTTATTTACGCCGCCCATTTCCTGTTCCAGATCCGGGCGTTTGTTCTCCAGCATTTCTAACCGCATGCGCATACTGGTGAGCATCTGGCCAATGCCATCGTGTATTTCAGCTGCTACCCGTTTGCGTTCATTTTCCTGGCCCACAATTATGGAATAAGACTTTATCTTTTGTTCCATGCTTTTGGCTTTTAACTGCTCTTCCATTAATTGCTGCAGCTCTTGTTCGGTATTCTTCCGTTTAGTAATGTCATTGGAAACTACCAGGTATTGGTACAGGCAACCTTTGTTATCTACAATGGGCATCATGGTGACATCCAGCCAGAATCCGGTGCCATCAGATGCGCGGTCAAAAATTTCTCCCTGCCAAACTTCTTTATGGCGGTCCTGATCCCGGATGTGCTGGTAAATGATGCTTTCTTCTTCTCCAAAACTATTATAAAATAAGGGTTTGCCAATAAGCTCGCTCATGTTGTATCTGGTTACATGGCAATATTTATCATTGGCATAAAGAATCTTGCCAGCGGCATCTGTTTTTACCAGGTACGTAGCTCTTTCCAATGCTAGGTTCGTTTCTTTTAATTCTTTATTAGAGCTTTCCAGAGATATGTTGGCATTCTGTAATTCTCTGGCCAGGGAGGTAGCATGGGTTTCTGATTCAGTTAAGCCACTTATAATTTCCCGGATACGTTTAGAAAGCGGGTAAAATATAAATAATGCCTCCAGTACCAGTAGTAGTAATAAAATGCCTAGCAACCAATATTCAATTTTCTTTAGTTGGTATAGGTTGTTTCGGGAAAATCTATCATAATCAAATACAATAAGGTCCATTGTAAGCAAATATGACTTCTCATGGGCAAGTATTCTTTTTACATAAGGCGTTATTTTTAACTCCTCGAAAGGCTTTTTGCTCGCTATTTCAAATGATAATTGGCTGGCGGCTTTTATTATTTCTTCATAAGGCTCCTGCACAACCTTGTACATTTGAGTAAGCTCCTCCCGGTCGTTTTTCCGAATGTTAAGAAATTCACTTCCTTGTAATAAGCCCTCATGTAAGCTTTGCCATTGTTTAAGGGTGTTGTTAAAATCCCGGCTAATAGTTTCCAGGTCTTCTCCTTTTTCTAAAAGCAGGGCTAATTTGGTAAGCGATTGGCTATAGGTTCTTAGTCGGGCAGCATAATTTATTATGTGGGCATCGTTGGCCTGGTTGCTTAAGTGCATTTGAATAAGAACCTGGCTAAAAACAGATATAAGTGCTATGGCCGAAAGCGCTAAAATGTATAAGCGGGTAAAAGTTTTAAAGGTCTTAAGTTCTTTCCTTGAGTTTAAATCGTTGAATATCATTCTAAACTTGGTATACTTAAGTAAAGTTAAGAAAAATTTTTAGAATATAATTGGGTTAGGTGATTTACAAAATTTAACAGCCTAATTAGGTAACCTGATTTTTATGATTCCTGATTTAAATTTGGTCCTACTACACAAAGGTATTTATGATAGGCGCTACTTCCTTTATAGGGTCAAGAAGAAGTTTGTAAGAAATGGTTAAAATAAGGTTGTTGTAAGTCAGGCTTTGAATATTGACTTATGTTAGCATAAATGCGTAATAATTTTAAAAAGAAGCTTAAAATTTAAGGCATACATAAGGGATTTTTATTGTTTTTGTTTAAAAGCTATTAAAAATTAAAATACTTAACATTTTTCTTGCCTTTTAAAAATTACTCCCATACTTTTACTTAAGTAATTTAATGACGCTGCTTAAGTGTTGTGGCGCAATCAAATTAAAATATACTTCTATTAAGTGATATGGGAAAACATTGGAGCACCATTCTTCGTCCGGGCGCTAAATGGTCCGGCAGAATTAGCAAAGGAAAAGCAGTCCGATTTACGGCCTTAGAAAAAGGAGCAAACGTGTCTTTATTATTATATAATGCTGCTGACCTGACGGAGCGGTATAATATGCCGGATACTTTAAAAGGTCAATATACCTCCCGCTTAACCAAAGGTCATACTTTAATGAGTGATAACGGACGGGTATTGGCCAGCATCGTGGAAGACACTTTGGATTGGCACGATACTATTTGCGGCTATACCAGCCGGGACTTGACAGATGTTAAATATGGTAAGACTACTTACCAGGAATTGCGCAACGAATGGTTACGCAGTGGGCAGGAAAATTTTGCGGTAGAATTAGTACGGAATGGTTTATCGGTGCGGGATATAATGCCCAATGTAAACTTGTTCTCGAAAGTTTTCTGTAACGATGCCGGCGAAATGTTCTTTGATGCTAACCATTGCACGGAAGGCGCTATGGTTACCCTGCGCACAGAAATGGATGTACTGCTAATTCTTTCCAATACTCCAAACCCCCTGGATACTTCTAAAACTTATACCTCGGTATCAGTTCAGGTAGAAGTTTTTGATGCAGAGCCAGTAGACCTGGAAACAGATTATTGTGCCAACTTCCGCGGGGAGAATCGCCGGGCTTTCGAAAATACCCTGGAATATTATTCACTATTACAATAAGCAGATAAAAAATGGCTGTTTTAACGCAAGTAAAAAGCACAAGAGTTGCCGAGGAAGCAACTTATGCAAAAACAATATTAGCCGGGGATGGCTGGATGCACGAATTGCTGCCAGGAAAAGTATTGCGGATAGTGGATTTAGAAGGTAACCAGGCTGCCGATACTTTATTTTTTGATAGTGAAAACCCGGAGGACCATTATAGTGCCGTAGCTACTATTGCCGCCCAAGGCAATATTTACTTAACCACGGGCTCGGTTTTAAAAGCCGAATCTGGTAAACCTTTATTGGAAATAGTGGCCGATACCTGTGGTCGTCACGATACCGTTGGTGGTTCCTGCTCAGCCCAGAGCAATACCGTACGGTATGCCCACGAAAAACTGCACATGCATAACTGCCGCGATACTTTTATGCTGCAAATGGCCAAGTTTGGCAAGAACTATACTAAACGGGATTTAGCTCCTAATATCAACTTCTTCATGAATGTGCCGGTTACAGCCGAAGGAGGGCTAAAATTTGATGATGGCGTATCTGCTCCGGGTAAATATGTAGAGTTGGTTTCGCTTGCCCATACCACGGTTTTAATCAGCAATTGCCCGCAATTAAACAACCCGTGTAATGCTTACAATCCTACGCCAATTGAAATTTTAATCTGGGATAAATAAGTTAAACCTGAACGATGGAAATAGAAACAAATCAACTGCAAATACAGGTTTTACAGAACGCATACTTAACCGGTAGTTTAATACCGGAGCAGGTAATCGATCAAATTTTTGTGCGCGCGCAGCAATTCCAAGATTACAACATCTGGATACACCTGAACCAAAAAGTAACTGTTTACGGACAATTAGCAGAAGCACGGGCAAAATTGACTGCAGGTCAAAAACTGCCGTTATTCGGAATACCTTTTGCCGTAAAAGATAATATAGATGTTGCTGGTATACCCACAACGGCAGCTTGCGCCGAGTTTGCTTATACGCCAGAAAAAAATGCCCCGGTAGTGGAGCAGTTATTAGCCGCAGGCGCTATTCTAATTGGCAAAACCAATATGGACCAGTTTGCTACCGGTTTGGTAGGAACGCGTAGCCCGTATGGTGCTGTAAAAAATGCTTTTCAGCCAGAATACATTAGTGGCGGTTCCAGTTCTGGTTCGGCGGTGGCAGTAGCTTTAGGCATGGCCGCCTTCTCTTTAGGTACCGATACTGCCGGTTCCGGCAGGATTCCGGCAGGCTTTAATAACCTGGTAGGGTTAAAGCCTACTATTGGGGAAATAAGCACCGAAGGCGTAGTACCTGCCTGCAAAACATTGGATTGTGTTTCTATTTTCGCCAACTCCATTGAGGATGCCGAACTAGTATTTAGTATTGCTAAAGAATCAGTTAAAAATATAGAAGTAACTAAAGAAGAGACCCGCTCTCTAAAAGTTGCTATACCAGAGGCCAAATCCCTGTATTTCGAGGAAGCATTTGATTATGCTGTTTTGTTTGATGGGGTAAAAGATAAAGCTGCCGAAGTTTTCGAGACAAAATCAATTGCTTTTGAAGTATTCCAGGAAGCGGCTAAACTATTATACCATGGGCCCTGGGTGGCCGAGCGGATGGCAGCCATAGGAACTTTCTATGCTGAACAAGCCGAAAAAATGAATCCGGTAGTACGGGAGATTATAAGTAAAGCCGCTAATTACTCCGCTATCGATACTTTCAAAGCCATTTATAAATTGGATGCGCTGAAGAAAGAGGCACAAAATATATTTGCCGAAACAGACTTCCTATTAGTGCCAACGGCTCCCGGTATTTTTTCCATCGCCGAGGTGCAGCAAAATCCTATTGAGTTAAATACAAAACTGGGGTATTACACTAATTATGTAAATCTGCTAGGTTTATGTGCTTTAGCCATTCCGGTAGGTTTTACCGAGGCAGGTGTACCGTTTGGTGTTACCTTAATTGCCGCTGGAGGCAAAGACCAGCAATTGGCCATTTGGGCTAAAAGGTTGCAAAAGCAATTGCAGGTCGAATCAGTAAAGAAGGCAGATTATATTGATATCGCCGTAGCTGGGTTGCACAAAAGAAATCAACCTTTAGTGCCTCAGCTTACCGACCTGAACGCGCAGTACAGTTATACCACTTCCACCAGTGCCAATTACCGCATGTATTTGGTAGACCCGAAAGGCAAAAAGAAGCCAGGCGTAGTACGGGTGGAAGAAGGGCAAGCCGGATTACCGGTGGAAGTAGAAATCTGGCAAATTCCGGTAGGCAACCTGGGAAAATTTCTGGTGCAAATTCCGCATCCGCTGGGTTTGGGTAAAGTAGAGTTAGCCGATGGTAGCTGGGTGCAAGGATTTATCTGCGAACAATACATTGCTGCCTTTTCCGAAGATATTACGGAATTTTTTAGCTGGGAAAATTTCCTGGCCTCTTTAACCCAACCGGCTGCACCAGCCCTTTCCTAATTTTAATTCAGACGAATCACATCATGCAAAATACTAATACACAACCTTTATTTCATACCGTTCTTATTGCTAACCGCGGCGAAATTGCCGTACGGATTGCCCGTACTCTAAGGAAAATGGGCATCAAAAGTGTAGCCGTTTATTCCGAAGCCGACACGTATAGCAACCACGTAACCGCCGCCGATGAAGCAGTTTGTTTAGGCGGAAATTCAGCCTCCGAAAGCTATTTACTAGGCGATAAAATTATTGCAGCTGCCAAGCAAACCGGTGCCCAGGCCATTATCCCCGGTTATGGTTTCTTATCCGAAAACTTAGCTTTTGCCGAACGTTGCGAGAAAGAAGGTATTGCTTTTGTGGGGCCTACCGCCGATCAGATCCGGCAATTTGGGTTGAAACATACTTCCCGCGAAATAGCCGAGGAGGCCGGCGTGCCTTTAACGCCCGGTACCGGTTTATTAGGCAGTTTAGAGGAAGCTATTGCGGAAGCCAACCGGTTAGGTTATCCGGTGATGTTAAAAAGTACGGCCGGTGGGGGCGGTATTGGTTTAACCCGTTGCGAAGATGAAGCTGGTTTGATAGCGGCTTTTGAATCGGTAAAAAGGTTAGGCGAAAATTTCTTCAGCGACAGCGGTGTGTTTTTAGAGCGTTTTGTGAGCAATGCGCGTCACGTAGAGGTGCAGATTTTCGGCGATGGAAAAGGAAACGTGTTGGCTGTGGGCGAACGTGATTGTTCGTTGCAGCGCCGGAACCAAAAAGTAGTAGAGGAAACGCCGGCTCCAAACTTACCGGCTGCTACCCGTGCTCATTTATTAGATTCAGCGGTAAAATTAGGCGAGCGCGTAAATTACCGTTCGGCAGGTACGGTAGAATATATTTATGATCCGGTACGGGATGAGTTTTACTTCCTGGAAGTAAATACCCGTTTGCAGGTAGAACACCCAGTAACCGAAATGGTAACGGGTGTAGATTTGGTAGAATGGATGATCTTGGCCGCTTGTGGCCGTTGGGAAATGCCTACGCAACCGTTAGAGCCAAAAGGAGCCTCCATCGAAGTGCGAATTTATGCCGAAGATCCGGTGCGTGATTTTCAACCCTCGCCCGGCATATTAACCGAAGTTAGTTTCCCGGAAAATGTTCGGGTTGATACCTGGGTTGAAACTGGCACGGAAGTTTCGCCTTACTACGACCCGATGATCGCCAAATTAATTGTGCACGGCGAAGATCGGAACGATGCCATTGCCAAATTACAGGCTGCATTAGATGCAACTAGTTTGGCGGGTATTGCTACCAACTTAGATTATTTGCGCAAAATCATTAAAACGGACTTTTTTGCCAAAGCCGAAGTTTCTACCGGAAAATTAGCTCAATTTACTTATGTGCCACCAGTAATTGAAGTAATGCAACCCGGTACATATTCTACTATTCAGGACTATCCGGGTCGGATTGGTTATTGGGATATAGGTGTTCCACCATCCGGACCAATGGACCACTATGCTTTCCGTTTGGCTAACCGGATTGTAGGAAACGATGCTTCTGCTGCTGCCATTGAAAGTACTAT
The DNA here is from genome assembly GCF_000473365.1 of Adhaeribacter aquaticus DSM 16391. Lineage (GTDB taxonomy): Bacteria > Bacteroidota > Bacteroidia > Cytophagales > Hymenobacteraceae > Adhaeribacter > Adhaeribacter aquaticus. Next base: position 1,603,874 of record NZ_KI421517.1, on the reverse strand, counting down.
TATTGGTCCTAAACTTAAGTTTCATACTGATGCCGTGGTAGCCATTACCGGTGCTACCTCTAAAGCAACTCTGGACGGAAAGCCAGTAGCTTTTTACGTACCTATTACGGTTAAGGCTGGTCAGGTATTAGATTTAGGTAAAGTAGAAACGGGTTGCCGTACCTACTTAGCCGTTCGGAATGGAATTGATGTGCCGCTTTATTTAGGTAGCCGCTCTACGTTTGCCATGGGGCAGTTTGGTGGCCACGCTGGCCGACCATTAAAAGCTTCCGATATGCTGGCCATTAGCCAACCGGAAATAGCGGCTTGTACTACACCAGCCCCGGTTTACGAACCAGCTCCTGCACCAAAAGAATTAATACCGGAATATGCCACCGCCTGGGAAATTGGCGTGCTGTATGGTCCGCACGGTGCTCCTGATTTCTTTCAGCAAGAATATATAGATACGTTCTTCTCTACGGATTGGGAAGTACATTATAACTCCAACCGTTTAGGAGTGCGCTTAATTGGCCCTAAACCGATCTGGACCCGGACTGATGGAGGCGAAGCGGGTTTGCACCCATCCAATATCCACGATTCCGAATATGCCATTGGTACCATCAACTTTACGGGCGATATGCCGGTAATTCTGGCACAGGATGGTCCGAGTTTAGGCGGTTTCGTTTGTCCGGCGACTATTGTAAAAGCGGAAATCTGGAAAATAGGCCAGTTAAAACCCGGTGATACCATCCGGTTTAAACGGGTAAGTTTTGAAACGGCCCTGGACCTGGAGTTAGCTATGGATGCGGCTATTGAAAAACTACAGCCTAAAGCACAAATAACCGAGACACCAATTAAAGCACCTTTAAATACCGTTTCAGAATGCGTTTTATTTAGCTCTGAACCGAATGGAAATGTGCCGGCAGTAGCGTATCGTCAAGCCGGCGACAAGTACATCCTGATTGAATATGGACCAAACGTACTGGATTTCAAGCTGCGGTTCCGGGTACATGCCCTAATGGATGCCTTAAGTAAAAATCCGGTAGCGGGTATTATTGAATTATCGCCGGGTGTGCGCTCCCTGCAAATTCATTACGATGGACGAAAAGTCACCCAAAGCAAACTAGTAGAAACGTTAGTAGCCTTGGAAGCCAGTTTACCGCCAGTAGAACAAATGGTGGTACCTAGCCGCATTGTGCACATGCCGTTGGCTTACGAAGATAAAGCTACTTTGGAATCAGTTGAGCATTACCGGAAATCGGTGCGGGACAAGGCGCCTTGGTTGCCAAGTAATATTGAATTTATCAGGCGGATGAATGGCTTGCCAAGCCAGGATGATGTCCGGAAAGTAGTTTTTGATACTAGTTATATAATTCTGGGCTTAGGAGATGTGTACCTGGGAGCACCGTGCGGGGTTCCGGTTGATCCGCGCCACCGGTTAATTACTTCTAAATACAATCCGGCCCGGACCTTTACCGTGGAAGGTACGGTGGGTATTGGCGGAGTTTACATGTGTATTTACCCGATGCAGGGCTCGCCGGGCGGTTATCAGATTGTGGGCCGTACGTTACCAGTTTGGAATCGCTTCCTGAAAAACAAATCATTTGGTGAAGGTAAGCCGTGGCTGTTACGTTTCTTCGACCAGATTCGCTACTACCCGGTTACCGAAGAAGAATTACTGGAAATGCGCAAAGGCTTCCAGCAAGGTAAAACTATTGTTCGCATCGAAGAATCTACTTTTGACTTGGGTGCTTATGAGAAGTTCTTAAAAGACAATGAAGAAAGTATAGACCAATTTAAGGCAAAACAAAAAATTGCTTTTGATGAGGAGGTGGAATACTGGAAGCGGGAAGGCTTTAACAAAATTGCCGAGGAAGAAACTAAACAGCAAGACACTGGCACGGTAGAAGTGCAGGAAGGCCACGAAGGGGTTTATTCGGTAATCAACGGCAGTATCTGGAAAGTATTGGTAGAGGAAGGACAGGAAGTAGAGGTTGGCCAGCCGATTTTAATTATTGAGGCCATGAAAATGGAGTTTACAGTTGCCTCGGAGTTTGCCGGAGCTATATCCGGAATCCTTTGTCAGCCTGGCAAACAAATTAGCTCCGGTGATTTGCTAGTTACGATAGAAGTTAAAGTAACAGAAGAAGTAGAGGAAGTAGAAGAAGTTGTAGAGTAAATTTAATTTATAAAAAACTATGGCAGATAGGCAGAATAACAGCATATTTGCCATAGTAATAAAAAATATTAATAATGGCAGAGGTTAGGAACAACTGGACAAAAGAAGAAATATCGGAAATATATCACCGTCCTTTATTAGACTTGATATACGAAGCAGCTACGGTACACCGCGAAAATGAAGATTACGCCGAGGTACAAATCAGTAGTTTGCTCTCGATTAAAACAGGTGGCTGTCCGGAAGATTGTGCTTATTGTCCGCAAGCAGCGCGTTTTCATACTGATGTGGAAGTGCAGGCGCTTATGTCAGTAGAGCAGGTTACCAATGCTGCCCAAAAAGCGAAAGACGGCGGGGCTTCCCGTTTATGTATGGGAGCCGCCTGGCGTGAAGTGCGGGATAACCGCGACTTTGACCGGGTAATAGAAATGGTGAAAGCCGTAAATTCACTGGATATGGAGGTATGCTGTACTTTAGGTATGCTTTCCGAGAATCAGGCGCAACGCTTGGCCGATGCCGGTTTATATGCTTACAACCACAACCTGGATACGTCAGAAGAAGATTACAAAAGAATTATTTCTACCCGTACGTATGATGATCGTCTGAAAACCATTGAAAATGCCCGCAAAGCTAAGTTAACAGTTTGTAGTGGTGGTATCATAGGTTTAGGCGAAACAGTAGAAGATAGAGTTTCTATGCTGAAGGTATTATCGAACATGCCAAAGCATCCGGAGTCTGTGCCCATTAATGCCTTAGTGCCGGTTAAAGGAACACCTTTAGCGGATCAGCCGCGGGTTCCAATCTGGGACATGGTACGCATGATTGCGACCGCCCGAATTATTATGCCTAAAACGGTAGTTAGGTTATCTGCTGGCCGTACTGAAATGAGCTTAACCGATCAGGCATTTTGTTTTATGGCAGGTGCAAACTCAATATTTGCCGGGGATAAATTATTAACCACGCCAAATCCGGCCTTTAATGAAGATATGCAGATGTTTGAGTTATTAGGGTTAAAACCACGCGAAGCTTTTAAAAGTGGCCGGCCGCAAGTAAAACAAGAAGACAGTGTATTAGCCTAATTTTAAATCAAAATTTAATGGCGCTTCAGGAAATAATCAAAGAGATTGTAAAGGATACCGATTTACATTGCCGGTGGTTAAATACCCTTTCCTTAATGGAAAATACCGGTGCCCGGAAAATATCGGCGTCGGAGCATAAAACAGAAGTAACCTTACTGGTACTAAAGCATGCCGCTGAAGAGCACCGCCATGCTTATTACCTGAAGCGCCAAATTAGCAGATTAGCCGAAAGTAATTATTTAACTTATGCAGACGATAGTTTATTAGCGCCGGTAGCTAGCCGTAACTATTTAAACAGATTAGACCTGGAGGTTTGTAAATACCTGAAAACAACTTTAGGATTGCAAAGTTATGAGTTAAAATTTGCGGCATATTTACTGGTTACTTATGCCATTGAGGTAAGAGCCGATGCCTTATATCCAATATACCAGGCTGCTTTGGATGAGGTAAAAAGCAAGGTAAACGTTAAATCAATTATCCTGGAAGAGGAAGGGCACCTGGAAGAAATGCTCCATCAGTTAAAAAGTTTTTCCATAAATTGGGAAGTTTATGCTGAAACAGCAGTAGCAATTGAAACCAGACTTTTTGAAGATTGGATAACAGCAGTTAAAGAACAATTAAAACATGCTTTAACCTTAGCTTAATGCTCTTCTGTAATAAAAAAGCCCTTAATAAGCATATGCCTATTAAGGGCTTTTTTATTATATGTATTATAAAAAAAGCCGATGAAGGTAAACTTCTTAATTACTCATATCAGATAAAAGCCAGTTGAGGGCATTAGGAAAATTCATGAATACCCGATGTTGAATGATTCCTTTTTTCTGAAACTGTTGTTGCACTTCGCTGGTCAAATCCCATGTACTCATTAATACATCATAATTTTCATGGCAAACTATTGCCGATCTTTCCAAGGTGGATTGGTTAAGCAAATCAAGCCATTCATTTATGATCCAACTTTTTTCTTCCGGGCTCACATAATAAATATTTTTATTACTAACTACCCAGGATCTTAATTCATAAGCTTTGATTATTTCTAAAGCTTGCAAAAAGCCACTTTTTCTTTCAGCTAAAGTTATCTGGAATTTCCATTCTAAAATAAGTATGGATTCTGCTTGAATTATAAAGATTTTAACAAAGGCATTCTCTACGACTAAGGTAGCAGAATCTAAAATTTCACTATTGCTGCCCATTCAGATTAAGTTTTCATTTTTTAGATAGTAGCTTTTTATATAGTAGCTAATCTTTAAAAGGAGATGTTTGATATATAGCTTATAATATATAAAATATTTTTAACTTTTCCAGACTTTCGAACCCGAATAGGTAGGAAAAGTTTTTGGTTGTTCTCCTCTAAAATAAGTCTACTGGTAATTTAAGTTACCTGCCAGAGGTAAAAGCCATACTCATCAAAATAAAATTATACTCATGATTTTAGCGAAAGAATAATGTATATTGCTTTTAATATAGGTACTACTTTAGTAAAGGATTATTCTTGGAAGAAGCAGTTCCTTTTGCCTTATCCACCCAAATTAAATTGTCTTGTATATGCAAAAGTTTAACCTGGATCGCCGTACTTTTTTAAAAGGAGCTACGGCTACATTAGCGCTTACTGCCTTAGGAGCGCATGCCATGGAAATAGATTATTCGGCCGCCAAACCTTATCGGGTAGGGCTGATTGGTGCCGGGTGGTATGGGAAAAGCGATTTGTTTCGGCTGATTCAGGTGGCTCCCATAGAAGTTGTAGCTCTTTGCGATGTAGATAAAACTCAATTAAATGGAGCTGCAACCCTGGTAAGTCAGCGCCAGAAGTCACGCAAAATGCCAAAGCTGTATAACGATTACCGTAAATTGCTTTCTGAAAATAAATTGGATATCGTCATTATAGGAACTCCAGATCATTGGCATGCCTTACAAGCTATTGCAGCATTAAGGGCCGGAGCACATGTTTACCTGCAAAAGCCCATTAGTGTAGATATCATGGAAGGCGAAGCTATTTTAGCGGCCGCACGAAAGTATAATAAAGTAGTACAGATTGGCACACAGCGTAGGAGCACCCCCCACTTAATGGAGGCCAAAAAGAATATTGTAGATGCAGGGTTATTAGGTAAGGTTTCGCATGCGGAAATGAATTGTTATTTCCATATGCGTAATAACGCTACCACTGCTGAAAAAGCTGTGCCAGACTACCTGGATTATGAAATGTGGACTGGTCCGGCACCTATGCGGCCATACGATGGAATTCCTTGGCGGGCATTTATGGAGTACGGCAATGGGATTATGGGCGATATGTGTGTGCATATGTTTGATTCAGTGCGTTGGATGTTGGATTTAGGTTGGCCTAAAAGAGTTAGCTCCAGCGGTGGTATTTATGTACAAAAGGAGGCTAAAGCTAATACCGCAGATACCCAAACCGCTACTTTTGAATATGAGGGTCTAAACTGCGTTTGGCAACACCGGTCCTGGGGTACACCTGTAAATCCTGATTATCCTTGGGCCTTTGCTATTTATGGAGACAAAGGAACCTTGTGGGGTAGTGTAAACAGCTATGATTTTATTCCTGTTGGCCAAGGTCAGAAAATGCATGCAGATGTGGTGTTCGAGAAAGAAAAGTATCCTGAAGATGTAACCGAAGCCCGCATTGAATTGAATGCTGCGCCGGCCACCCGGCAACATATGCGTAATTTTATAGATGCAATTGAAAAGGGAGGTAAGCCGGTTGCCGATATTGAGCAAGGGCATATATCTACGGCCAGTTGTATATTAGCCAATATGTCCATGCAATTAGGCCGGCCTTTGGTGTACGACCCGGTAAAAAAACAAATAGCAAATGATCCGGAAGCAAATGCTTTACTGAAAAGACCTTATCGTCAGCCCTGGATACATCCCGAACCAGATAAGGTATAATCAATCATAACAAAGAAAAGGTTGTTTCTTCCTGCCGAGGCGGTTGTTTTAGAGGATTAAACCATCCAGATTTTTTTACCCCTCAACTCTTAAACAAGAATAAGAAAACAAGGCCTTTAAAAAGGATTTGGAGTTCTTATTTAGTAGGCCTTGTTATTCACCCTTAGTTGGTAAGTGAAAGGTTAACTAGGTTCGTTTTTAGTATAAAAGAAAGGTTGCGGTATTTCTCCGTATAAATTCAGGTGAAAATACGTAAATCACCTTGCCAATATTTAAGCAATTTTTCCTAATTTAGAGCATTAGGAATTTTGTCATGTACGCGAAGGAAAGAGATTTTAGATATTATTTGGATAACAAGGACAGATTTTCCAGAAGATATCCAAACCAATACATATTAATTAAAGCCGGGGCTTTAATAGGAGCCTTTGATTCATACATTCTTGCAGAAGAAATAGCCAGAAGATTGTACCAGGAAAATGAATACTATATTCAACACTGCCATTCTAAAGAATAGTAGTTCTGCCTGTTTTCTATTTTGAGCAAATTTTCTGATTTGATATAACCTCATTTGGTAAAGTTTTTAAGGGAATTTATAATACCTTATTAAGGTAAGCAGCCCATGATGGTAGTATAATTGCCGCCAGATTTCTCTAAAAATTTATTTTAATTGGGAAAGCGATGTGTCAATACAATATGTATTACCTATTCCGAATAATGGTTAACTAAACCTGTTTAATCCCTTTTACTTGTAAAGCTTGCTTCCGAAAACAGATCAAATTATTGCTGCCATTCTAATCCTCTGACTTCTCACCAGGAGACCGTATTTTCACGGATTTTGCCTTTTTAACTAAGTAAATAATTGTATTTATTTTATATGTAATAAACTTGCCAATATACCTGTCGTAGGTTGTTGTGTAGCTTTATGGTAGTTTGATCTAGTTTAAAATTTGGTTCAACTTTACTTATTTGTTAAATAAAATAATAAAAAACCGGCAAGGCAAAGTGCATAATTATTCTGAAACAGGAGTTAAAAAGGGGAAGTAAAAAGGGGAAGATGGGACGGATCACAACTTTATATTTATTTATTTTATTAAACCTGGTATTAGGTTGCAATACAAAAGAAGACGATGGTATTACTCCGGCTGGTGGAAACAATACAACCACCTCCGAAATAACACTACCCGATAATGGAATTGCTCCTTTACAAGCTGAAGCAGATTTAGATATTTTGCTAAATCAGATCGGGGACGCTAAATATGTGCTTCTGGGAGAAGCCTCACATGGTACAGCAGAATTTTATACCTGGCGGGCAGCTATCTCCAGGCGGCTTATCCAGGAAAAAGGATTTAATATAATTGCCATAGAAGGGGATTGGCCAGCTACTTATGAAGTAAACAAATACATAAAAGGCAACGGTAATGCCACATCGGCAACTGATGCATTAAAACCTTTTCAGCGGTGGCCAACTTGGATGTGGGCCAACCAGGAAGTTGCCGCTTTAGTTGAGTGGTTAAAAACCCACAATACCAATAATGCCACTAATCAGCAAGTGGGTTTCTATGGCTTAGATGTTTATGGCTTGTGGGAAGCTTTAGAAATGATTCGCCAAAGTAGCACAGCAGATGCGGCAACTGTTCAGGCCGTTAATCAAGCTATGCAGTGCCTGAACCCTTATAACCGCAATGAACAAGCCTATGCCCAGGCAGCTAACCGAGGTAAAGGCTGTGCCGGAGAAATTGAGAATGTGCTTAAGGCCGTGCGGAACAGAATGGGTCAGGTGCAAGCTAGAAATGAAGAAGCTTTTAGTTTAGAGCAAAATGCTTTGGTAGCAGTGAATGGTGAAAGGTACTATACTTCAACCGGAAATGCTGAGTCCTGGAACATCCGGGACCGGCACATGACGGAAACTATAAATCGTTTAATAAATTTATATGGGGCAAATGCCAAAATTATTATCTGGGAGCATAATACCCACATAGGAGATGCCCGCTACACCTCTATGGCTCGGGAAGGGATGGTGAATGTGGGGCAATTGGTTCGGGAACAACATGCCAAGGACGGGGTGCATCTAGTTGGGTTTGGCACCTATGAAGGAACGGTAATTGCTTCTGCTTATTGGGGTGGACCCACTACTACTATGGCTGTACCTCCGGGACGAGCAGGTTCCTGGGAAGCTTTATTGCATGAGAAAGAACCTCGAACTAAAATTATTAACCTGAAGGAATGGCGAAATAATAAAACGCTTACCCAGCCCCGGGGGCATCGGGCCATTGGAGTTGTTTATAACCCAGCGCAGGAAGCAGGAAATTATGTGCCTTCTGATCTGCCCAACCGTTACGATTCTTTTATTTTCATAGATAAGACAAGCGCTTTGCATCCTTTAACAGGAATAGGATCGGGGCAACGAATTAGTTTTGTGAACAATCCTTATTTCTCCTGGAATTTTTAAAGAAACGGCCTAACTAATATAAATTAGTTAGGCCGTTTGCTAATAGCAGGAACTGATCGTGCTTTTACCTGAAGGATTGGAACTTTAGTTGTTGTATACTTTCACTACAAAAACATAATCCTCTATTTTCTTTAATTGATTGGTCCGGGAAGTGCCGGCCAATGAATTCTTCTTAGATAATTTAATTGGGGCATCCAAAGAATCACTGGAAAGCTGTTCTACTAATTGCTTCAAATAAGCCGATTTTACCGCAAAGGCAGCACCTTGTAAATCTAATTGTTTACCGCTTATTACACCTATTAGATTGCCCTGATTATCCATTAAAGGGCCTCCGCTATTACCAGGATTTACCGGAATAGAAATCTGATAAGAGGTGGTATCGCCTTCAAATCCACTACGGGAACTGAGAGAACCTTCTCCAAAAACCATATCTTCGCGTGGGTAACCTAACGTATATACTTTTTCACCTAAATCAGAATCCCCGGATTTAAAAGCATATGGTAAGGTGCCAAAAGAGGTAAATTCTTTATCCTCAATTTTAAGTATAGCTAAATCATGCGCTTTATCCCGGAAAATGCTTTTTACTTTATAACGCTTACCTACCCGGTTCTCAATAAAAACAGAGTCAGCACCATTTATAACATGATAGCTGGTAACTAAATACCCGTCGGGGCTAATTACAAATCCAGTACCTGTGAAATTTCCCGGATTAACTTCTTCTTTGGATGGATTTGCCAAACTGCCGGTAATATCCCGGATTATAGCCCGCTGGCTGCTCTTTATGTTTTCTACTTCCCGGCGCAGAGCCGAATATCTGGCTGCCTGTTGCTTGCCCATAGACCGCCATAAATCAACACTAAGCAAAGTCCCAAAAACAGTTAGAATGGCTACCGAGGCCGCCACTGCAATAGTTGCATAATGCTGGTTCCAGAAGAATTTACGCTTTTCTTTATTTCCAAAAGGAGATAGAGCAGGCGCTTGATTTTCTTCCAAGTCGGCATGTATGGCATTAAGCTTTTGTTTTAAAGCTTTCCGGTTATTATAGAAACCTAAAGTGCTGGTAACTTCCTTGTACTGTTTAAAGTACTCAGCCATTACCGGATCAGTTTCTAGTTGGTGTTCAAAATCTAACAGAGCATCTCCTTGCAACTGACCGTTGAGGTAATTTTCTATTAGTTTAAAAGCTTCTAACTCTTTCATATATTTTTGCGAATTAATCCTAATAATCCAATGAGGTAATCCGACTTAAAAAACTGTTTACTTTGTTTTATTTAACTACATCTGCCTTATAAATATTAAAGAATAACTTCTTTAATCGTAGCAGACACTTATATTTTTGATTTTTAGTATTGTCAGAATTGGTATAGCCAAACTTATCGGTAATGGTTTGCATAGATAAATCCTGGATATAAAAATCTTCCAGTAATGTTTTGCAGGGCTCCCCTAATAAAGCCAAAGCTTCTCCCATTTTAGAAAACTGCTCTTCTTTTTCAGTTGCCTCCGCTATATCATTTTCTACCTCCACAAAAGTATCTGATTCGGAAACAATACCGGCAAATCTGTTTTTTAAAGCCAGCCGCTTGAGCCATAACCGGCGACAGATGGAATACAAATACGTTTTAATCTGACAATTCAGTTCTAAGCTTCCTTCCCGTACCTTCTCGTAAAAAATAATGACCGCTTCCTGGTAAATATCTTTTGCTTCATCGTCGGTTCCGTTGTTATTCTGTACAAGATGCAGAATCATTGGAAAATGAAGCTTGTACAAATACGCTAATGCTTCTTCATTTTCGTTCTGAATTCCCGCCAGCAAAGCCTTATCTGAAAAATAAAGTACGTTAGGCATTCATGTTCTCCTTTAATACTACTAATAGCTGATTGTAACCCAATTATTTAAAAAATTTTAAATAAATTTAAAATTCAGGAGCTACTTTCAGTAATAACTTAAAGCTAATTAAGATTACAAAAATTCACTTTTAAATTTAAATTAGCTATACCACATCCAGTCTTTCTTGCACACGATTTAAATGCTTCTTACATTTGCGTACTTTATTAGCTAAAGGCTTTCTTGCGCACGTGGTGAAACTGGTAGACACGCCATCTTGAGGGGGTGGTGCCTTACGGGTGTGGGAGTTCGAATCTCCCCGCGCGCACTTCTTTAAATTTTTATAACCTTGTAATTAGGACATACGCCTGATTGCAAGGTTTTTTCTTTTATAACTTCTTGCTTAACGACTTTTTTAATAACGGAAATAATACTCTTTTTATGTTTCCTGAATAACCTATTTAGTCTGTACATAATAAAAGAGAAAAATAGAAAATAGAGGAATAAGATAAATCTGGATGTGCAGAATAAAAACTTGTACTAAAGCTTATTTAATAAATTAGGAGAACTGTTAATAGGGAGGAGTGAACCTAAAATGGTAATGAACTAATTGGAGGGAGGTGGTTCCGGTGGAACCGAGGATGGCTACCTAAAATAGCTGTTATAAATTTATAGAATAAAAAAGGGTGATTGTTTAAAATTCACCCTTCTTAAAATCCCAAATATTGCCATATTTCATATACAGCATAACGTGCAATAGAACTACAATATAACCTAAACTTAAAATAAAAGATAAATAGGTTAAACCTAATAAGTAGGTAGACACATTAAAACTAGCCACTAAGGATACTGCCAGAATAGCCAGGCCAAAAATCAGATTCTTTTTCATACTTAAACTTTGTGTAAAACTTTATCGATTTTTAAGCTTAAAGTAAAGGCTAATAATAAGTAGCTTATTAAAAATGTGCTAGCAAATAGGCCTAAACTATTACCGGCTATTACAATCCCTAGGATCGATAATACCAGAACAACCGCTAAAATGGTTGTAAAAGTTGAGTTTAATAAAATTTTCATTTTTTAATTGTTTTAATATTTATGATGCAAATATAATAACAAAACGGATTAAAAACTAAAAAGTTGCTAATAAAAAATAATTTATATTAAAATGTTTTTATTATATAGATGGTTGCGTTGAAAAAAAGGAAATTTAGGATGTTTTTAACTGGGAGCAGGAACGCTAACTGGATAGTATAATTTTTTTACTAAGTGCTGAGAAGCTATTGATTTAGTAACGCTTAATTAAAATACATTTGGGCCTGCTAAACTGGCAGGTACCATACAGGAAACTGAAAACCAATTTGAGTTTAATAATTTAGATCAGGTAATGCTTTATTCCGGATATTGGCTAAAGGGATTTTCGGGTTTTACTAATAAAACTTTCTCCCGCTCTACGAAAACTTCGCCGGGTTCGGCTCCTTTAGGTTTTCTTACATATTTTTTAGGAGTATAAAGTACCGGGCAAAGCGAATCGTTTTTACGTTTCGAATACCAGGCTGCTAATTGAGCTGCTTTCTCCAGAACCGACTCTGGAATATTTTTACCAGCTTGAAATTTAATTACAACATGTGATCCACTTACATCTTTTGCGTGTAGCCACATATCTTCCTTGTAAGTATGCTGTTGGGTTAGCAGGTCATTGTTTTTAGCATTTTTGCCTACTAAAATTTTAAAACCTTCTGTTTCAAAAGTGCGGAAAAGATGCTGAGTCTCTTCTTTTTTTTCTGTAGGTAATAAATTATGTTGTTGAATAAAAACTTTCAGCTCCCGGTACGAGGTAATTTTATTTAGTTGATTGGCTTGTGTTTCTAAAAGAGTATTTTCTTTTTTCTTAGCTTCTATTCTTTCCTGCACATATTTCAATTCAATTTGGCGGCTTTTATTTTTTTTATAAAGCCGTTCTGCAAACTTTTGAGGAGTTTCTTTGCCCGATAATTTTATAACAGTTTGTTTATCATGATAAAAATCAAAAACCTCAACTTCAGTTGAACCAGGTTTAATCTGGGTAAGATTCGCCATTATTAAATCAGCAGTTTGCGCAAACGAGTTATCATATTCCAGCTCTAAAGCTTTGTATTCTAATTGTTCCAGGTAGTTTCCGGACCCTTCTAACTTTTTCTTAATTTGCTGTTGAACCAGGTTATAATTTTTTTCAAAATTATATTCGGTTAAATAACTCCTGACAAAATTTTGTACAGCGGTAATGGGTTCATCAAAAGTAGCCTTGATTTCACCAATTGGCAGCAGTGATAACCGGGTAGTATTGGCTAATTTAATAATGTAATAGTTGGGGCTTTCTAAAAGATGTAATGTTTGCTGCAACAATTTCCATTGTTTTTCGGGCGGGGCAGATTCATAGCCTTGTTGGTTCAGGTACTTAGCCGGAACATCGCCAAAAGTAGGGTAGAGCTTTTGCAGCGATGGTTTGTTCTGTAGAAAATACTCCTGAGTTGTTTGTAGTGTTCGGTTTAAGCCGGAAAGTCTTAGTTCCAGATCTTTATCAAATTTTTTCCGGAATAAGTTAATGGGTTCATCTTCCTGAAATAAAACAATGTTGGACCGGTTGCCAAACATTTTAAAAAGAAAAGATAAGTTATCTTCTAAAGCTAAATAAAAGCTTCGTTCATTTTCCTGCTGAACAACATCAATTATTGTTTTCGAAATAATTTCAGGAAATAAATTAATACTATTTGCTTTGGCGCGGTTAAAAACAGGGGGAAAGCTTAAGGCAGAAAACTGGGGTGATAAAATAGCCTTGATATAAAAGTCTTCGGTGCCATTTGTTAAGGCAGTAATTAATTCATATTTGTTTTGGCTAAAGCACGCAGTTACCCAAAAACCAATAAGTTTTTGTTTCAGAGCAGCCGATAAATGCCTGAGGAAATAAAAATTATTGTGCACCTGTTATAATCTTATTTTTAAGCCATCGTAGGCCAGGTGAATAAAGTCAGGAAGCTCTTCTTCGACTTCGCGGTGTAAGCCCAATAAATGGCTAATATGGGTAAGATAAGCCCGTTGGGGTTGTAATTCTGTTAAAAGGTCTATTGCTTCTGATAGGGAAAAATGGGAGATATGGGGTTCTTTCCGCAGGGCATTAATTACCACTACTTCTGAGCCTTTGATTTTTTCTTTTTCTTCTTCCGAAATAGAATTAGCATCGGTTATATAGGTAAAGTTGCCAATTCTAAAACCCAACACAGGCAATTTATAATGCATCACCCGAATGGGGGTAACGGGTATGCCTTCCATTTCAAAAGGCTCGGTGGTAATACGCTGCAGGTTTACCCGCGGAATGCCCGGGTATTTCTTTTCGGAAAATATGTAGGAGAATTCTTGCTTTAGCTGGTTTAATACCCGCTCTTCCCCATAAACTGGCATATCGGTATGCTGCATAAAATTATAGGCCCGAATGTCATCTAAACCAGCTGTGTGGTCTTTGTGCTCATGGGTAAAGAGCAAAGCATCCAAGTGCTTGATGCGCTCGCGTAAAACCTGTTGTCTAAAATCAGGGCCAGAATCAATTATAATACTCTTGCCTGCTATTTCCAAATGAACAGATACGCGTAACCGTTTGTCACGAAAATCAAGTGAACGGCAAACTTCGCAATCACAACCAATAATGGGTACACCCTGGGAGGTGCCGGTTCCTAAAAAAGTAACAATCACTGGGGCTGTTCCTGTTTGCAGATTTCCTCATAAAGCTCTAAGCTTTTTGCGCTTAGGCCAGTGGTGTTTATCTGGATACCTCGTAAAATATCGTATAAACAATTTATTCTTCCTTCAAGCGGAAAGTATTTATTAATAATGGCAACTTTCATGTCTTTGATAAGACAATAACCCGCCTTGAAGTTACCTTTCTCGTACCGGAGTACAAAGTCCGATTCGGCAAAAATATCTTCAAGGCGGCTTAAAAAAGATTTAGTATATTTTAATTCCATCCGTTAGGATTAAGCAACATATTGTTTTACAGTTTGTACCAGCATGTCAAAATCCAGAGGCTTAGGTAAGTAAGCATTAATGCCTGCTTCCTTAAAATCATCCATAGAATAATTATTGGCATTACCGGTTACTGCTATTATTGGAATTTTAGAAATTTCAGGATCCTGATGGCTACGGATTTCTTTCGTACATTCCATGCCATTCTTTACCGGAATATTTAAATCCATCAAAATAGCATCAATTTTTTGTTTCTCGATTTGTTTAATTACCTCACCGCCATTTTTAGCTGTAACAATATGATAATTCTGTAACTCCAGAATTTTCTTTGTCAGGTTAAGAATTACAGAGCTGTCCTCTGCAATTAGAATCGTTTTAGCGTCTGCCATATTAGTTTAAAATAAATTTTTTCGGATAAATTTCTTTAAAATCTTTAAAATTTTGAATAAGTAGGGCAAAATCTTCCTCTACATGGGTAAAGTCCTGCTGGCGAATTGCATGTTCCAGTTTTTTAGCCATTTCTGCAATTGGGTTAAGGCCAAGGGTAAAGCCGGTACCCTTAATTAAATGTAGTGTACTTAATATTTCTACGTAATGTTTTGCCTTAACCTCTTGGGCTGCTTCTTCTAATAAAGGTTCTACTTCTTCCTCAAACTCAAAATATAATTGTTTGGCAAATTCTTCACCGCCTAATTGCCGCAATTGTTCTAAAACATTTTCGTCGATAAATATATTAGTATTTTTATTGTTTTCAGCTAGGATAAATATTTTTTCACCTGTGTTAGGTTGCATCCATCGGTTTATAACAGCAAACACATTATTGGCTTTCACTGGTTTAGATATATAATCGTCTAGGCCTTGTTTCAGGAATTTTTCTGCATCATCCTTCATCGAATAAGCGGTCATGGCTATAATGGGCGGACAACCAGTACCTAACATTTTCTTTATTTCATTGGTAGCCGTAATGCCATCCATTTCCGGCATCTGAATATCCATAAAAATAACATCGTACCTTTTGCTAATGGCCATTTCAATGGCTTCAAAACCATTATAGGCAATATCAGGACGGCAGCCCATCCGGATTAAAATTTGTTCTGCTACTTTTAAATTAATGGCATTATCATCTACGAGTAATATTTCCGGAGAATCCTCAAAATGTTGTACTTGCTTTTCTTCTTCCCGGATTTGCTTGTTATTTAAAATCTCAGCTTCATTGAAAGCCCGCTCGCACTTAATCGTAAACCAGAAGGTACTGCCCTCGCCATAAACAGATTCTACCCCAATTTCGCCACCTAGCAATTCGCTTAGATGTTTAGAAATAGCCAGCCCTAAACCAGTACCTCCAAATGATTTAGTGGAAGAGTTATCTAATTGAGTAAAATTGGTGAATAATATTTTTTTATCTAATTCGGTAATGCCAATACCACTGTCAATAACCCGGAATTGAATTGTATAAAAGTTGTTTTCTACTTTAGGCGTGTTTACTTCTATATGAATACCCCCGGAGTTAGTAAATTTAATAGCATTGGAAGTAAGATTAGACAATACCTGTAATAAACGGGTTTCGTCTGACCGGATAAACCGGGGCGTATCAGAAGTAATATTATAGGTAAAGGTTAAATCTTTTTGCGTAGCCCGGTTGTCAAACAAAGAATGAATTTTTTCCAGCGTATAATGCAGGTCTACCCCATCAATATTTAAAACCATTTTACCGGCCTGAACTTTAGATAAATCCAAAATATCATTTAGAATGGCCAGTAAGGCATCTGATGATCTTCTTAAGGTGTCAACGTATTCGCGCTGTTCGTCAGAAGAAACGGTATGGAGTAATAAATCAATCATACCAATAATCCCGTTCATTGGAGTCCGCAACTCGTGGCTCATGTTGGCCAGGAACTGGGTTTTGGCCTGTAAGGAGTTTTCAGCTAATTCTTTGGCCCGAATTAATTCGAGTTGAATTTGCTTCATCTCCGTAATGTCACGGGCTACTCCTTCAATTCCAGTGATGTTACCTTCTTTGTCGCGGGTAAAATTGGAGTTAATTAAAACCTCTTTTATAGCATTGTCTTTAACTTTCAACTGCGTTTCAAAATTTCGAACCCGGCCGTTTGTTTCTAAACGGTCAAGTAAAAGTTTGAAATCATCGGCATGTTCAAAGAGGTCATGAGCGGGCTTATGTAGTACCTCCTCTGCATCAAAATTAAGCATTTCAGTTACGGATGGGCTCATTAAATTAATAAAGCCATTCACATCCGTACGGTAATACAAGTCTTGGAAAGATTCGAAAATGCTCCGGAATTTTACCTCATTTTCGGCCAGGGCAATCTGGGAAAGCTTTTTCTCCGTTATATCAAGCGCCATAGCCGATATTTCTTCAAAAGAACCGTCTTCCAGGTATATCGGGTTTAAGAATACTTCCTGCCATTCTTCTGTTTTTTCATTTGTCAGAGAATAAACTTCGAAATGACGCGGTTGTCCTTCAAAAGCTTTTTCATAATTATATTTCCAAACCTGAAATTGATCCTGATCGGCATAGGAGCGGAGGTAGGCCTCAAAATTTTTAGTAAGTTCGGGCTGGCTTCCGGTTTTCCTTTCGTAATTAGCAGCAAAGTTCTGGTTGAAGGAAGTAAAAATATCATTTCGGTTAATGGACCACATTAAGTGGGTGCCGCTTTCGAATATAGCCTTTAACCGCGCGTTTTGATTGTTAATCTGAACCTCGTTATGTTTCCGTTCAATGGCCAGAGCCACCTGGTTAGAGATAAAATGCAGTATTTCTATATCTGTACTTACATAGGCATCCTGTTTCCGGTAATCCTGTACGGCAATAACCCCAATAATCCGGTCGCCAACTGCCAACGGCGAGCAAAGAATTACTTCCGGTATGGCCGTTTGTATTGCCAATACTCCTTTTTCCTGCAAATTCTCAATATCCCCTTTCAGCAGGAAAAGAGGTTTTCCGGTATTAATAATGTATTCTGAGATACCGTTAGCAAAAGGTTGTTCATTTATAAACCGGGCAGTGGGTTTATACTGATCTACATAATATACGAAATTGAGGGTTGTACGGGCTTCGTCACAAAGAGCAATAAAAATATTATTTGTTTCAATGATTTTACTCAATTCCCTATGAATCGCCCCATAAAGCGAAGTAAGGTCTTTGCTACTAATGGCCAGATTAGCAATACTGTAATAAACCTTTTGCAGGCGCTCGGCTTTAATACGGTCGGTAATATCGTGTAATATAGCCCGGGAAGCTACGGGTTTTCCGTTTTGCCAGGTACAGTTTATACTGCCAATTAAGTGAACCGGCTTACCAGCTTTAGTTAAAAAAACAGTTTCAATTTTATTTACATGTTCTCCTTTATATAAATTGCGGAGTTGGTAAATCAGTTTGGCTTTATAGTACGGGTGAACAATATCGTTTAAGGTCAGGTTCTCAATATCGTAGTCATCGTACCCTAATTTATCTTTCCAGGCTTTGTTAACGAAGATAAATTTATTGTCAATGGATATATTCTGAATTAAGTCGTGCGCATTGTCAAAAATGTCCTGAAGGCGGCTTTTATTATCTTTCAAGGCTTCCATGGCAGCTTTTTTATCTGTCACATCTTTGCCAATGCTTATCACGCCGGCAATTTTGCCCTCGGCATCATATTCAAACATGCGCTGCCAGAAAAGGGTTTTTATTTCTCCCGATTTTGTCAGAATATCCCTTTCAAAATGATTAATCAGGTTTCGTTCCGTAATCATTTGTTTGTACTGCGCCCGGCGAATATCTCGTTCACCTTCCTGTACAAATAATGAAAAGTAATCTTTCCCAAATAACTCCTGGGTATCAAATCCTAATACTTTCTGATAATAGGTGTTCAGGTATTTAATACGTCCTTCTGTATCCAGGCTCAGGTAAGCCATTTCCACATGGCTGATAAATTCCCGAAACTGATTCATCGACTCCGAAAGAAGTTCTTCTTTACGCTTGGCTACCAGTATGTCTTTTCGTTGGGCTGTATCCCGGATAATAGTTTGGAGAAAAAATTTCCCGTTTATAAGGATGCGATTAAAAGTTACTTCGGCTTCTAATGATCTATCAATTACCTGCGTGTACCATTCAGTTGTTATCTTATTGCCATTTTCCAGTACATCCTGAATTTTTTGCTGGATAGCTTTTTCCTCTGCTATACACTGATTACTTAATAATTCGGCCAGATCAGCGCCGGGTAAATCTTCTTTATTTAAACCAAGAATGGTAAGTGCGGCCTGGTTAAAATCAATTATCTGGCTGTTATCACTAAGGATTATGGCATCTGACGATGAGTCAAACAAAGCCATGTATTTCTCTTCTGAAAAAGATAATTGCCTGTTAAGCTCCAGTTTGGTTATGTATTGACCTATACTATTACCAATAGAATTTATTAATGAGGTAAAGGAAGAAGCAATATCTTTAGAATCAGGTAAAAATAAAACCAGAACTGCCACAAAAGCCTTGTCCGAGCTTACCGGCATTAGCACCATATTTTTAGCCGGAATAAGCTTTTCGAAATCAGAAAATAATTTTTTATGAGACTTACTTATATTTCTGGCCGTCATATTTCCTGCCAAATCCGGATGTAATGGAATGGAGGAGTGGCTTTGAAGCAGGCTGCCATGCATGCCATTAATAGTTAATAAATGAACCTTGTGGTCGCAGCTATGGTATAGGTAAATGCCACCGCCAATAACGGGTGTTTTTTCCAGTAACTGGTCCAGAACAAATTGTAAAATCTCCGCAGAAGATTTAAACCGTGCCAGATTTGTTTGTAAGTAATTAACAAACTCTAATTGATTACTTTCGAAAAATACATGTTGTTCTTTATTATCATGCTCCTGAATATCAAAAGCCCGTAAAACAATTACTGGTTTACCGGCAAACAGGCCAGGTGTTAATAATATTTCTACAGGATTTACTTGCTGATCATTTTCTCGTTTGAACCACCAATCAAATTTAATAGTCTGCCCAGTTAAAGCTTTAGAAACGTATTTTAGCAGATTAGCCCACTCTGATTCTGTTAATAATAAAG
Source organism: Adhaeribacter aquaticus DSM 16391 (assembly GCF_000473365.1). GTDB lineage: Bacteria > Bacteroidota > Bacteroidia > Cytophagales > Hymenobacteraceae > Adhaeribacter > Adhaeribacter aquaticus. The sequence goes on along the minus strand of NZ_KI421517.1, from coordinate 1,584,412 downwards.
CATTACGGAAAGATTGTCCTTTTAACTCTTCCTTAGACAAGGTTGTATATTTCAGGAAGGCTTTATTTGATTCCTGAATGTTGCCTTCTTCGTCTAATAAACAGATACCCTCTCCACTATTTTCAAAAATATCTTTAAAGCATTCTTCTGTTTTTGGCGTTGCCCCACCAGGCAGAGCAATAGGGTTTTTTAATTGCAGGCAAATAAATACTTCTCCTTCAAAATCAACCCGGTAGCCAGAAAGAGAACTCTGACTAATATCCTGTAATTCGTTTGTATTGGTAATGGTTACTTCTCCTTTTTCGCCTTGCAGTACCTGCTTAAATAAAATTTTTATTTTTTGTTCTTCCTGATTTGGAAAATAGGTTAGGAGGTTGTTATTCTGGCTCCCCTGTGCGTTTAATATAACAGAGGCTTTATTATTTATAGCTAATATATCGCCATCAGTCTGACAAATTAAAATGCCATTATCCTGGCCATTTACCTGGGCCGTCAATTGTAAGAGGCTTTCTGCAAGTTTAATTATTGGAAATGGAAGCGTAGAAGTATTATTAGTGGCCATAAGTAGGTTTGCAAACAAAAGTATAATGTTAGGAAGTTTTAATAAAAGCTCCTATTAGTTTACTATCAATTAACCAGAAAAATTCCTGTAAACAATAACATTTATTTCGTAGAGGTTATCCTGATAAACTGCCTTGTTTTTGTAATTGTTAATCAATAATAAACCTTTTTTACCAAGGATTATTGTTCAGCATAAAAACGAAACATTATGCTCCTTAATTATTAGTTGTTTCCTTGTTAAAGGATAAACGAATTCATTCCAACATTTGTTAGTTTAGATAAATTTAATTCTGGTTCTTTCTCTGCAAACACATATTTACCAGCGAGGTTAGCCTCTCTTATAAAATAGTTGACTTGCTTTTATGCCTTTATACCAGTTTCTTTTTTAATGTTTAATTCTGATAATTTCTTTAAAGAATGTACCTCAAGGCTTAGAAAAATAAAATAATATTTGGTCCTAATCGAACCTGATACTTGCTTGTCAGCTTAAAAAGTATACTATTATTGGCCATTAATTTTAGTATTTTTACCGCTTAGAACAAAAGGGCTTTACCTCCTGGTAAAGTAATGCCAAGAAGCAGGGTAATCAATTTAAAAGTAAAATCAAAAATATGGGCTTCAAGGATAGCAATGCTTCTAAAACTTTAATAGTAATTGCAGGGCCTACGGCTGTGGGTAAAACCGACCTTAGCATCCGCTTAGCACAGATATTAAACACTGAAATTATTTCAGCGGATTCGCGGCAGTTTTATATGGAGATGAATATAGGTACTGCCAAACCATCGCCAGAAGAGTTAGCGCTTGCGAAACATCATTTCATAAATTCCCATCATATAGCTGAAGAATATAATGCTGGTGCTTTTGAAATAGATGCCCTCCAAAAATTAGAAGAATTATTTAAGCTGAAAAATCATGTGATCTTAACTGGAGGATCAGGATTATATATACGGGCTGTTTGCGAAGGAATGGATCAGATGCCAGAGGTAACCCCAGATATCCGGGAAGCTCTTATTCAGGAATTAGACCGCGAGGGGTTAAATCCTTTATTAATAAAGTTGCAACAAGTAGATCCGGAATATTATGAATTTGTAGATAAGGCTAATAGCCAGCGGGTAATTCGGGCTTTGGAGGTCTGTTATGCCAGTGGCAAGCCTTATTCATCTTTCCGGTTGCAGGAGAAGCAGGAGAGGCCATTTAACATAGTTAAAATTGGTCTAACCCGCGATCGGGAGGAGCTTTATCGGCGCATTGATTTACGAATGGATTTAATGTTAGAACAAGGTTTACTGGCAGAAGCAAAGCAATTATTTCCGTATCGGAATCATAACGCTTTACAAACAGTAGGGTACAAAGAAATTTTTGATTTTTTAGAAGGAAAGCAAGATTGGGAGGAAACGATAAGACTTTTAAAAAGAAATAGCCGGCGGTATGCCAAACGACAGTTAACATGGTTTCGGAAGGATCAGGAATTTTCCTGGTTTCATCCGGAAGAGTGGGGAAAAATTTTACACTTCCTGAAAATATATGAAGGGCAGCGTTAAAGGTTATTCCATCTTTAACGCTGCCTCAGCCTTAAACACTTAATATCTCTACCATTCGGGTAAAGCGCTGGTTAATTATTTTCTTTTTATTGATAGTATCTTTGAAAGGCGTAAATACTAATTTAGAATTTACAATACCGGCCATTACATCTGTTTTGCCATTCAATAATCCTTCTACCGTAGCAATGCCTATTTGGCTGGCCAACATTCGATCGGCCGCCGTTGGCGAACCACCCCGTTGAACGTGGCCCAAAATAGTTACCTTAATATCCATTATAGGTAGGGCTTCTTTTACTTTGGCGGCAATATCAGTTGCGTTACCTTCTTCATCTCCTTCGGCCACCACAATAATAAAAGAAGTTTTAGAGCGCTCCCAACCATTTTTTATCGTATCTATTACCTGCGGAACAGAGGTAATAGTTTCGGGAATCATTACTATTTCGGCTCCGCCCCCAATTGCACAAGGCATGGCAATATAACCTGAGTCTCTTCCCATTACCTCCACAAAAAATACCCTTTCATGGCTATCGGCTGTATCCCGTATTTTATCGATGGCATCCAGGGCAGTGTTAACCGCCGTGTCGTAGCCAATAGTATAATCAGTGCCATATAGGTCGTTATCTATTGTGCCGGGAGCTCCTACTACGGGTATGCCAAATTCTTCGAAAAAGAGGGTAGCGCCGGTAAATGTACCATTCCCGCCAATGGCAACTAAGCCATCAATTTCGTATTCTTTAAGTTGTTCATACGCTTTCTGCCTACCTTCTTTTGTCATAAAGTCTTGGCTGCGAGCTGATTTTAAGATAGTTCCACCTTTTTGGATGGTATTGCTTACCGATGAAGATTCCATTTTCCAGAATTCTCCTTTAATCATACCATTGTAACCTCTCCGGATGCCATAGACTTCTAAACCATGATAAATGGCCGTCCGGACTACTGCCCTGATACAAGCATTCATACCTGGGGAGTCGCCTCCGGATGTAAAAACCGCAATTCTCTTCATTTGATATATATTAAGCTGGCAAATTCATATTTGTAGAAAATATAAGTTATATTTTCTCTCATCCTGACGTCTAAATAAGCATTAAAATTAAATATTCTTCAATAGGCTATTTTATAATTGGTTTTATTAAAAAACAACCAAAAATTAAGCACCAAATTAAAAAATCACCGTATCTTAATGGAGCCCGTAAGGTGCTATATAGCCATATTTAAATTATAAGGTTTCACTCTTTGCCTTTAAATTTAAACATAACATTTTTTTAGATTACCTGATTCCATTGGCCTTAAACCTTAATGTATAAAAATATATGTTTAATTTTTTTGAAAGCGAACAAGTAAAAAAGGTTAAAAACCATTTACTTAATTTAGGAGAATTGGCCAAAGTAGACGGCCATATTGATGCTACAGAATTAAACTACATTGTTACTATTGGTCAGAAAAATGGATTAAAGCCTGAGGAAGTTAGATCTTTGATTGCGAATGCTGGTTCTTTTAAGCACCATGTTCCGGATAATGATTCCGAACGGTTTGACCAAATTTATGATTTAGTAGAGATGATGCTGGCCGATGGTATTGTAGATGACAATGAGATGGAATTTTGTGTGGATATGGCTGTTAAACTAGGCTTTAGGAAAGCGATTGTGGGGGTTTTAGTGCGTAAAATATCCATGGGTGTAAAAGATGGATTATCCCGGGAGCAAATAAAACAGGAATCGCAAAACTTCTTAAACTTTTAATTAGGAGATATTTCAAAATCATTTCCATTATACACAAAAGTTTGGGTAGTATTTTCCGCATGAATTACTATGGTTTTTCCATCTCCAGCTTTTGTGTTTTTATTTTTTGCGTCCTTATTAAGACCTCCTTCGGGAGGTCTCTCTATATATAAGAAAGCATTTCCATTTTTAGTATAGGAGTTTACAAGGTGTTTAGAAACTACTTTTTCTGACATTTGATTATTATTTTGTCTGAAAAAAGCAGAAACATAAATACTATCTTTAAATTGAAATAAAACAGCATAATCCGTTACCTGATTATTATCTAAATCGGCGGTAATAACATAAGGCCCCGTAGGGGATTGGCTGGTTTCTTCTATAAATTCTTTAGAAATTGTTGGTAATAGCCATCCAGGATATTTTTCATTTAAATAACTGGTTATAAAGGCCGGTAACTGGCGGTATAAACCAGTATTTATGTCTTCATAATCCAGACCATCCTGCCGAATATTGTTTAATGAATCCACCTGATTTTCCGGTTCAGTGCGGTTAATTTGACTTAAAATTTGTTCCGGTTCCGACTTTTTAGCTTGACATTGGAATAGGAAATAACTTATTAGCAGTATAACAATGTGTTTTAATCCCCTCATTTTTCTTCCTCTAGCCATTTAAATTTTTGGGCAGTTCCATTAACGTTATACTTAAATTATTATAACCAGTTTAAATGGCCCTGTATTAAATTGCACTACTAAATGCGCTTTGCCTTATTTATAGTGGCCAAAACATAGGTAGCATAAAAATTATGATTACTAATAACAATAAGGTCAGGCCAGAGCCCACTTTTAGAAAATCGCTGAACTTATATTTCCCTGGGCCATAAACCAAGATACAAGAAGGCTCAAAAGGTGTTACTAACGAAACAGAAGCTGCCAGCATTATGGCAATGGCAAAGGTTCTAGGTTCCGAATTTAGTGTTAGCGCTGTTTGCAGGGCAACTGGTACAATAACCAGTGCCGCAGCTGCATTAGACATTGGCTGGGTTAGAAAAACAGTTAGCAAAACAAAACCGGCCAAAATGCCAAGTTTTCCAAATGGCTCTAACCACTCTACAATATTCGTAGCCAGAAATTTGGCGGCTCCGGAATTTTCCATGGCCGAACCAAAGGCAGTCATACCCCCAATAAGAATAAGTAAGCGCCAATCTATGGCCTGATAAGCTTTTTCAGTTGTTATACACCCTGTAATAATGCTTATTACTGCAGCAGCTAAAAAGCTTATAGAAAGAGGTAAAATATTAAAAGACCCAAGAATAATGGCTAAAACAAAGCAGGAAATAGTTATAAATCCTTTTCGTTTAGCAAATAATATAGGTGCAAATTCTTCTAAAAGCGCTAAATGTTGGTTTACGCGTAATGAGGCTAACCTTTCCCGATCGCCTTGTACCAAAAGAAGATCGCCCAATTTAAGGCGTACTTCGCCAATTTTAGTTCGGATGGTTTCGCCTTGGCGGGAAACAGCCAGTACTACTAATCCATAGCGGCGCTGGAAATCTACGCCTCGGATGGTGTGCCCAATCATATTAGATTGAGCGGTTATCAAAACCTCTGCTAAACGAATATCGGGGCTTTGCAAAGCATCTTCCAGAATAACATCCGCCATTATTTCAATACCTTTTGTTTCCCGTATTTTAATTAAATCATCGAGTTGCCCTTCTACTAAAAGTACATCACCTCCTTTTATACGGGTGCGGTAATCAGGTAAAAATTTTTCTTTGTTCCGGATAATATTTAAAATCTTAAAACGCATCCGGCTTAAATCAGAAGCATAAACAATTTGGCCAACTAAAGGAGACTCATCCAACACAATTACTTCTGTTATGTATTTCTGCATTCGGTATTCTTCCGTAAGTGTCGTGTCCTGGTTGTTTGGTAGCAGTTTCCGACCAATTGTCATCATATACAACATGCCAACCGCAAAAATTACCAACCCTATAGGAGTAAGTTCGAACATAGTTACGGGTTCAAAACCAGCCTTGCTTATATATCCGCTTACGGCTACGTTAGTGGAGGTACCAATTAATGTACAGGTTCCTCCTAAAATAGAAGCATAAGCCAGCGGCATTAATAATTTAGAGCTGCTAATTTTAAGTTTTCTGGAAACTCCTACTAATGGCGACACAAACATGGCTGTTACGGTGGTGTTGTTCATGAAAGCTGAAATACCACCCGATATAAGCATTACCAGGAATAATAAAATATTGGTGCCTTTGCTGGCAACTTGTACCAACCGCACAATCATAAATTCCAAGATCCCAGTTTCTTCCAAAGCGGCGGTGAGCACAAATACCGAAGCCAGAATTACAATAAAATCGCTGCTAAATCCGGCGTAAGCCTCTTCTGGGGTGATAATGCGGGTGGTGCAGAGAACTATAAGCATTATAAGTGTCACGATATCCACTGAAATTTTTTCTGTGGCGAATAAGATGATCGCAATACCTAACAGCGATAAAACAATGGTTACTTCCATAAAAGCAGGTCGAAATTAAAACTTGATGTAGCTAAGGTGGAAATCTCTTTTATTAGCTAAAGTAAAATCAAGTATTGCTTTTACTATTTTTAGAAAATATTGTTTGCCTGCCCTTTTTAAATAAGAGTTTAAAAAAGGAAATTTAACCTGCTTCCTCTATTGCTTCCAGAATAATTTGGCAGGCTTCTTTAATTTCGGCAGGGGTAATAATAAGTGGCGGGGCAATACGCATGGAATTATCGCAGAATAAAAACCAATCGGTTAATACTCCTTTTTCAATTGCCCGGTCTATAATTGGCTTCACCACGGCAAAAGAGTCAAATTCGGCGGCCATAAGTAAACCAAAGTTGCGAATAGCCTTTATTCTAGGATGCACCAGGAACTGCCGGAATAAAGCTGCTTTTGCTGGAACCTCCGCCAGCAGATTCTCCTCCTGAACAACTTGTAAGGTAGCCAAAGCAGCCGCACACGAAACCGGATGACCACCAAAAGTAGTCATATGGCCGAGAATAGGATCATTCTTTAAAGAACCCATAATTTCAGCAGAGGCTATAAAGGCACCAATTGGCATGCCGCCACCCATCCCTTTGGCACATAATAAAATATCCGGTACAATGCCTAATTGTTCAAAAGCCCAAAAAGTACCCGTCCGGCCAAACCCAGTCTGAATTTCGTCTAAAATTAATAAGGTGCCGGTTTGGGTGCACTTCTCGCGTACAGCCTGCATAAAACCTAAATCAGGTATTCTAACACCCGCTTCTCCCTGAACAGCTTCTAAAACAATAGCGGCGGTATGGTTGGTAATATATTTTAAATCATCGAGGTTATTGTAATGGATATGGGTAACTCCTGGTAAAAGCGGTCTGAAAGCACGTTTTAAATCTTCGCTGCCGGTAATAGATAAGGCACCAATAGTAGAACCATGATAGGAATTATAACAAGATAACATTTGGGCGCGGCCGGTAAAGCGTTTGGCTAATTTAATAGCGCCTTCTACTGCTTCGGCCCCCGAATTTACTAAATAGGTATTATTCAAGGTAGGAGGAAGGGTTTCCTTCAAGGCGCTAGCTAGCTGCACCTGCGGAGCCTGTACAAACTCGCCATACACCATAAGGTGCAGGTATTTGTCTAACTGGTTTTGAATAGCCTGCAATACTTTCGGGTGCCGGTGCCCTATATTACTTACCCCAATACCAGAAATTAAATCTATGTACCGTTCGCCTTGCGTGCCATACATGTAAATACCTTCTGCTTTTTCTACTTCAATTAATAAAGGAAAATCAGAGGTTTGGGCCTGATTTTGTAAAAAAAGTTGGCGATGAGAAAGCATACGGTTAAATAATAGTTTATTAAATAATCAGGGTAAAAATATTTATTAGTGCTATACCTACTTTAAAGGTGAAATGGATTTAGCTGTACCAATATTTTATTTTGCAAAATTGAATAAAAAAGCCTGATGTTTTAGCATCAGGCCCTAAATCTTTAAATAGGTATTTATTAATTTCGGCTTATTCCTTGGCGGTTGGTATCTAATTTTTGTAGCAAAACCTTGGTAAATTCCCGTTCGCTCCGGTACAGCAATGCCACTTGTTTAACTGAAATTACTTTTAAAAATTTGTCCATGTATTGCCTCTCCAAAGCAACTTCTTCTTCCCGAACGGCCATTCTTCTGTTCAGGCCTTCCCGCACCTGCTGGTCAGACAAGGCTTCAATACTGGTGTCCCGGAACACCCGGGATTTACGTTTTAAAGCCCATTTTTCTTCTTCATACTGGTTATATACAGGCCAAAACTTTTGTGCCTGTTCTGAAGTAAGGTTTAGCTTTTCGGTTATATAGGCAATCTTAGCATTTTTTATTTTCTGTATGCGTTCTTCCCTACTGACAGGATTATCCTGAGCCAATGCGGGTACGGCATTAATGCAAAACACCAGTAATAAGGTTAAATACGTTTGTAACTTATTCATGTAATTAATTCATAATTATTTCTTCAACATCCATCGGATCTGTTATTTGCAGGAGATCTTCAGTGGAAGCCTCAATAAATTCATGCGTTATATCAATTGAGGTCTGAGCTAGTTCTGTTAAATCCTGATGATTTATTTCATCTGCCTGCAATAAATAATCCAATACTTCTTTATCCGAAACAGAAGTGAGTTCGAAATCTTTTTTAGTAATTGGTTTTGGCGTTAGTAAAAAGGTAAAAACAAAAGCTATGATTAAGGTAAAACAAGTCAATGCATTCCTGAAATAAGGAATTTGCCAAAAAGAGAAAATAGAAGATTTCTCTTCGGTAACAGAAACGCGTGCCATAATACTACCAGGTAATTGGTCGAAATATTTGTTTGGTACCTGGTATATATTCTTCTTCTCTAAATCTTCCAGTTTCATATGTGTTAGAGTTTAAGTTGCCAGAAAGGTTTAATGCCGACTTAAAAATTCTTCAATTTTTTTTACAGCGTGGTGGTAAGAAGCTTTGAGCGCGCCAGCAGATGTGCCTAATATGGCTGAAATATCCTCATATTTCAGGTCATCATAATAGCGCATATTAAAAACCAGCCGTTGTTTATCCGGTAACTGCAATAAAGCCTTTTGCAGTAACATCTGTATTTCATCTCCTTCCATTACCGGACTATTTTCCAGTTTCTCGGTAAGCTCTGCTGCTACATCACGTATGGGTAAGAAAAATTTTCGCCTTTTAGATTTAAGAAAACTTAAACATTCATTGGTGGCGATGCGGTAAATCCAGGTATACAGTTGGGAGTCCTGGCGGAAAGTGTCCAGGTTCTTCCAAATTTTAAGGAAAACTTCCTGGGTCAGGTCGTTGGCATCATCGTGATCAATTACCATTTTACGGATATGCCAGTAAACCTGTTGCTGATACTTCCGGACCAGCTGGTTAAAAGCAAAGTTCTGGGTATCAGGGTTTAAAAATTTAACTAGCAGTTCTTTGTCTTCCAAAGCTGGTAATCCGTTATAAGTTGTCAGCTACTGGTTTCGCAAGGTGTTTCCAGAAACTGACAACCTACAACCAATAACTATTTACGTGCCGTTACTCTTTCAACAGCTTCAACTATTGCGCCTTCATGCAGGCCATATTTCTCCATTAGTTGATCTGGTGTACCACTTTCGCCAAAAGAATCGTTTACACCTACCATTTCTAAAGGAAGTGGCATTTTGCGGGCTAATAATTGTGCAATGCTATCACCTAGGCCACCATTAAGCTGGTGCTCTTCCGCAGAAACTACACAACGGGTTTTAGCTACTGAAGCTAAGATTGCTTCTTCGTCTAAAGGTTTAATGGTGTGAATATTTATAATTTCGGCGTTAATGCCTTTTTCTTCTAGTAGCTTACCCGCTAAAATGGCTTTCCAAACCAGGTGGCCAGTGGCGAAAATACTTACATCAGTACCTTCATTCAACATCACTGCTTTACCTACTTCAAATTTCTGATCAGCTGGCGTGAAGTTAGGAATAACCGGACGACCAAAGCGTAAATAAACCGGACCTTCGTAATCGGCAATAGCAATGGTAGCGGCTTTGGTCTGGTTATAATCGCAAGGGTTAATTACCGTCATGTGCGGCAACATCCGCATCATCCCAACATCTTCCAGAATCTGGTGGGTTGCACCATCTTCGCCTAAAGTTAGTCCAGCATGCGAAGCACAAATTTTTACGTTTTTACCGGAATAAGCCACCGATTGACGGATCTGGTCGTAAACCCGGCCCGTAGAAAAGTTAGCGAATGTACCCGTGAATGGAATTTTCCCTCCAATGGTCATGCCAGCTGCCAAACCAATCATGTTTGCTTCAGCAATACCTACCTGAAAGAAACGATCCGGAAACTCGTTTTTAAATGCGTCCATTTTTAGGGAGCCGGTTAAGTCAGCACACAGGGCTACTACATTGGGGTTTTTCTTGCCCAATTCATGTAAACCTGCGCCAAATCCGGAGCGGGTATCTTTTGATTCGGTGTAAGGAAAATCTTTCATTTCTATTTCGTAAAAAGTTTTATGGTCGTTGTTACAGCCGACCGGATTTCGAAATCCTGAACATCGGTAAAATTGCTGCCTTTCGCAAATTTGGAACGGTACACAATCCGGTATTTTCCTGGTTGCAAAGGTAAATTTGTTTTGCTATTTCCTTCTGGTAAATTATAAATCCATTCCTGGGCACCTGTGTTGCTTAGTGTATAAATACTACCATAACCCTGTAATTCATTTGGGATGTTGAGAATACCGGGTGGTGGATAAGTAATGGTATTGGTTACGCCTGGTTTTACCGTATAGTTGTTTATTTGGATTCGGGGTAAGGTTAATATTTCAATATCATAATTTCCGGCTAAAACTTTCTGTTGGCTACCAAATGGCAAAGCCAGCAAATTAGTAGTAGCACCTTTTTGTTTCAGAATAGCCTGCACCTGGCCGTATGAGCTGGGGTTGTCCTGGCGCAGGTATAATATACCCTGAGGTGCTTTTACAGAAAATACGTTATGCTTACCAGGTTTAATAGCTAATTGAGATAACTCGATAGGTGGCACCGTATTTATTACCAAGTCATAACTCATCATAGCATCTATATCCAGAACATCCGGGTTGCCATTCTGCTCGCGGTAATGCACATAATTATATTCGGGCTGGCCCGTAATGCTATTTTTAAAAGTTAAATTAACATTGGACTCAATTGGTTTGCCTTTTTCATCGGTCAAATCAACCGAAACAGTAGTTTTATTAAGGGCCAGGTTTACAACATCACTCAGGATGTTACTAAAAGTATGAATGTTGGCTGCATCAAAATATTGGCCTACACAGGAAAATTGCTTCGACCAATCTGTATCTGCCCCAATTCCAATAACGAACGGCCGGAGAAATATTCGTTTCTGCTGCAAAGCCAGCGAGGCCGCACAAGGATCTCCACCGCAGGATTCTAATCCATCGGTAATAATAATGGTAATGTTACGGGCATTTTTATCAGGGGGAAAGTCATTGGCTGCCTGGGTTAGCGAATACGTAATGGGCGTATTTCCTTTGGGTGTAATTTGTTTCAGGCGGGTAATAATTTGACTTTCGTTGCCCTCAGAAAAAGGCACTTCCAGTTTGGTGTCTTTACAATTATTGGCCTCTTTGGGGTACAGATGCCCGTAAACCCGTAACCCAAGTTCTAAATTCTGAAAGTGTTGTAATGAATCGACCAGTCTGGAAAGCATTACTTTGGCTACCGCAACGCGGGTACTGGTTTCCCATTTAGCCTGCATACTGCCCGACATATCGAGCATAAATAAAATGCGCGTCTTTTGAGGAGGTGGTGTAGTATTTTGAGCTGATACCCACGTACTGCTAACTAGGCAGAAAACCAAAAAGAGTATAGCTAAAATCCGACGAATAGACATAGGCAAAAAAAAGCATTAGCGTAGGCTATACCATATAACCTACGCTAATTTTTAATTTTTAAAAGTTATAAATTAATAATCTCCCAGCGTCTCCATAGCTTGCAATAACGCCTGCTGCAATTGTGCATCATTGGGCGCTACTCCATGCCATTTATGGCTACCCATCATAAAATCAATGCCGTAGCCCATTTGGGTATGCATAACAACCATAATGGGCTGCCCCTGACCGGTTAATGATTTAGCTTCTTCTATAGTTGGTACTAATTCTGCAAAATTGTTTCCATTGGTTTCTAAAACTTTCCAGCCGAAAGCTTCAAATTTTGCCCGCAGGCTACCTAAATTCATAATGGCATCGGTAGGGCCATCAATCTGCTGCCCATTATGATCAATGAAAGCAATCAGGTTATCTACTTTATGGTGGGGGGCATACATGGCTGCTTCCCAAATCTGGCCTTCATCTAACTCCCCATCACCCATAAGTACATAAACCAGTTTATCATCCTGGTTTAATTTTTTTGCCTGAGCCGCACCCGTAGCCACTGATAAGCCTTGTCCCAGAGACCCAGAAGCAATCCGGATACCAGGTAAATGTTCATGCGTAGCCGGGTGGCCCTGTAAACGGGAATTCAGCTTCCGGAAAGTACCTAGTTCTTTTACATCAAAATAGCCTGCTCGTGCCAGCACGCTGTACCAGGCAGCCGAAATGTGACCATTGGATAAGAAGAACAGATCTTCGTCGGTTCCGCTCATGTTAAACTTTGGATTGTGATCCATTATTTTAAAATACAGGGCTACCAATAACTCGGTACAGCCAAGCGAGCCACCGGGGTGACCAGAATTTACAGCATGTACCATGCGCAAGATATCACGACGGACCTGGTAAGCTACGTTAGTTAATTCTTCTGTATTTTTGTTGAATGGGTTCATTCGAAAATCCGTTTATAGTACAAAACCTGATTTCAGCTGATAATTAAATTATTCAGCAATTTGTTTAGCGTGTTCTTTGGTATCTACTTTGGTAATAATGTCCTGTATAATTCCATTTTCGTCTATAATAAATGTATAACGCATGGTACCCATGTATTTCCGACCGTACATAGATTTTTCCTGCCAAACACCGTAATCTTCTACCATTTTTTTCTCTGTATCGGAAAGCAGGGTGAAAGGTAATTCATACTTTTTAATAAACTTTTGGTGGGCTTTAGTATCGTCTACGCTTACACCTATTATTTCGTACCCTTTTTGGCGAAGGGCATAATAATTATCGCGCAGGTTACAGGCCTGGGCAGTACAACCAGGAGTATCGTCTTTTGGATAAAAGTAAATTACGAGTTTCCGGCCGGTATAATCCGACAGTTTATGTAAAATACCATCCTGATCGGGTATTGCAAAATCAGGAGCAGGATCGCCAATATTTAATTTCATAAGAATAACGTACGGTAAAAATTATTTTGGGGCGGAAAGGTAATTAAATTAACCTGCTTGCTGCCCCGGTATTAAATTTAAAAATTATAAGTCTTTTTAAAGCTGGGTCCGAAAAACAGTTTCATTTCCAGCTGCATCTTTTAGCCGCACAACTAATTCCCCGGATAAGGGTTGCGTTTTATCCAGCCTTTCAGAGTAAAGCAATGCTTCTTTATGTTCCTGTTTAAGTAATAAAAACTTACCATTTAATTCGGCGCGGAAGGAAGCTATTCCCGATAAATCATCGGCATACTTTAACCTGACTTCCATCGGCGATTTGGAAACGAGTTTAAGCGTAGGCGGTTTTATATCGCTTAAAATCCTGTATTTCCCAAAGTTACGAGCCAGGAATGTAATGTTTTCGCCTTCCCAGACGCCACCCGTAAAGCCACGGCTTTTTCCCCAACCCATATAATATACATGCGTTTTACTTTTATCAAAGCTGCCGGCAGGGCCTTTTAAAGTTACTTTTAAGGGCTGGAAAACCGGAGTTGTTGGATTATTGATGGTGTACACGCCGTTTTCCATATTGGTATCAATATAAAGCGTATCGTATAAAGATTCCTTCTGGAAAATAATATTCATATTGCGGGTAGCAAAAGAGTAATCTGTACCCGAAGGGATTACTTGCTGAAAATTAAATCTGCGAGACACTCTATTCAATGCCATGGAGTCGGGCAAGCCACCACGTAAATCATATAAATAAACCGTATAAGAATCCTGTGTATAGCTTGGAATCAGGTCGTAGCGTATTTTGCCCACATACAGCTGTATGTTTTTAGCAATTTTAGCGGTGTCGGTGGCTATTACTTTCAATATATTTTCCGCAACCTCATACGATAAAGCTGTTTTCTTAATAGCAGGATTACGGGTAGCAAAGTAGATGGGCTTTTCGCCTTTCACCATGAATTCGAGGGTAGTGGTATTGTTGTAAGAATCCTTAAACAACATACTTATCCGCCGCTTTTCACCGGGTAAAACGCGTAGTTTGCCTTTTGTGGTGCCGGCATTATACAAAGGCAACTTGTTCCCATCATCTACATAACATTTTTGGAAGTTACGGCCACTGGTTTTGTAGAATTCGTAATTTATATGCCAGTTTACCTGTTTGGTATAATCAAATGGAACGCCATCTATTACATGCGAATAAAAGGGTTGTCCATCTACCAGAACCTCTACCTGTTGAACGCCATTTTTATTTAAAGCTCCTGTAAACTGGTCGTAAGCCTGGAATTCTAAGCCAATTAAGCCATGAACTGAAACCGTATCTGGCAGGGTAAAGTTTGTACCTTGCTTTACCGGTGAAAATTCGTACCGGCCAAAGCGGTTATTAATGCGTCCGTCTATCGAGAGGGTTTTAATAGCAATAGCACTGATGGTAGGAGCTATATTATCCTGAATTTCAGAGAATCCATATTTTAATGGATTCTGTAAGTTATTTTGCGCATCCCGGACTTCAAAGTGTAAATGCGGACCACCGGAGCCTCCCGTATTGCCGGAATAGGCAATAATATCTCCTTTTTTAAATACGAATTGGTCTTTTGGGAAACCTAATCGTAATTCAAAAGATTCTTGCTGGTAATGTTTTTGTAAAACATAATCGGCCACCGGCGGAATAAATTTTTCCAGGTGGGCATAAGTAGTTACCAAGCCATTCGGATGAGTTAGGTAAATCATATTCCCGTACCCATACGACGATACCTCAATACGGGAAATGTAACCATCAGCGGCGGCATAAACGGGTAGGCCTATCATCTGATTGGTTTTTATATCAATTCCTCCGTGAAAGTGGTTTGGACGGATTTCGCCCATACTTCCAGAAAGAAAATTTTGTTTTCCCGGCATGATGGGAAATTGAAAATAGCCCGTTGGTACCTGATTAACCTGTGCTTGGGTGGTAAGGTTAAACCAAGTGCCAATGGCCAGTACTCCTACTAAAAATTTCTTATTTAACTTCAAAATCTAAAAGCTTTTTATCCTCAATAAACCCTTCTAATCTGTCACCAATTTTTACCGGACCCACGCCCGCAGGAGTGCCGGTAAAAATTATATCTCCTGTTTTTAAGGTTATAAAGCGCGACATATACGCCAGCATATCGTCAAAGGAGTTTAACATCATACTAGAGTTTCCTTTTTGTTTTTCTTCCCCGTTTACCAATAACTTAAAGTTTATGTTTTTTAAATCCGGGAAATCTGTAAGAGGTAAAAATTCCGAAATGGGGGCTGAGCCATTAAATCCTTTGGCTAAGGTCCAGGGCAAACCTTTACTTTTGGCTTTCGCCTGTAAATCACGGGCCGTGAAATCTATGCCTAACCCAATTGCGTCGTAATATTTGCTGGCAAACTTGGCCCCAATATTTTTTCCTTCCTTGGAGATACGCAAAATTAATTCTACTTCGTGATGGATATCCTGGGAGTAATCAGGGAAGTAAAAAGGCTCGTTATTTCTTAAAATGGCCGTATCAGGTTTAAAAAATATTACGGGCTCATCCGGAACCTCATTTTTTAATTCGGCAATATGTTCCGCGTAGTTACGTCCAATAGCTAAAATTTTCATTTTCTTAAGATTTAGAACCCAAAATAAAACATTTATTCCTTTGCCTAAAAGTTTATTTATAATTGAAATTTAAATTGGAATGAATAAGGGTGTACAACCAGACCAGAACATTTTATATGTAAGAAACCGTATATACCAGCAATTGGCATACATTGTGTATATACCTAATTAAGCCAATGTACTTTTTAAATATTAAGCCTGTTATATATTTGCTGCTTTATACGTGAAAAGTAAACCTTTAAATTATTAACTATTTAAAGACTAAACTATGTTAAAAAAAATATTCTATTCAATGCTTTTAATGGGTACAGTGGCATGTACCACTGTACCCATTACCGGACGGCGCCAACTGTCCCTTGTATCTAGTTCAGAAATTCAAGCTATGAGTAACCAGGCTTATCGGCAGGTTATGGATACTTCCCGAGTGCTGAACGACAATAATGCGGCCATGGTAAAACGAGTAGGAGGTCGTATTCAGCGGGCTGTGGAACAATACATGGCACAAAATAATTACTCTGCCCAATTGCAAGGTTTTGCCTGGGAATTTAATTTAATTCAGAATAAGCAGATAAACGCCTGGTGTATGCCAGGAGGTAAAGTAGCCGTGTATACCGGCATATTACCAATTACGCAAAACGAAACTGGTTTAGCGGTGGTAATGGGACACGAAATTGCTCATGCCATTGCTAAACACGGCGAAGAGCGGATGAGTCAGGCGGTAGCAGCGCAGGCCGGAGGTTCTTTGGCAGGTGCCGCTTTAGGTGGCCGTTCCGGCGCTTCCTCCAATGTGTTTGCTAATGTTTTTGGTATTGGTAGCCAGTTAGGTATGTTACGGCACGGCCGTAGCCAGGAATCAGAAGCCGACCATTTAGGCTTAATTTTTATGGCCATGGCAGGTTACGATCCGCAGCAAGCTGTTCCTTTTTGGGAAAGAATGGCGGCTCAAAAAGGAGGTGCTGCAACGCCTGGATTTTTATCTTCTCACCCCTCCGACGAAACACGTATTAGGGATTTACAACGTTTAATGCCAGAGGCCCTGAAATATTATAAGCGGTAATTGTAAATAAAAAACAAATAAAAAAAGCTGATGCCTTATGTGCCATCAGCTTTTTTTTTGCGTATTTATAAATCTAAACTACTATTTATGTCTAAGAAAAGAATTGCCTTTATCTCTTTTCTGATTTTAGCTTTTTGCCTGAAATCAGATAAAGTAAAATAGCAATACCGCTTGAATTTAAGAGCTTACCTTCATAAAGCTGTTTCTGAGCTTAATGCGGGTTAATACCTTCTTCGTATACAAGGGGAATTCGCCTTTCATCATCCAGTCGTAATAACTTGGCTCTTTCCGTAGAACTTCTTCTACCGATACATTTTTATGTTTCCCGAAATTAAATACTTCTACGCCATCCGCATTAAACACAATTCTTCCCAATAAATCGGCGGCATTTTGAGAGGTAAATTTATGTAACTGCTGCATGTCGTTGGAAACCGGGAAAACTTCTTTTAGATCTGCAGAAACCATGGAAACGTTTTCGTACCTTATAATTTGAGCCTTTAAAATTTCGTAGGTGGCAATGGTATCGGCTTCGGCACTATGGGCATTTTCCAACGTTTTATCGCAATAAAATTTATAAGCTGCCGATAAAGTCCGTTGCTCCATCTGGTGAAAAATACGGCAAACATCTACTACTGACCGATTGGTAATATCAAAGTCTATGTTGGAGCGCAGAAACTCCTCGGCCAGTAACGGAATATCAAATTTATTTAAGTTAAACCCGCCTAAATCGCAGCCCTGCATAAATTCGTCCATACCTCTGGCTAACTGAGCAAAAGTAGGACAATTTGCCACATGTTCATCGTATATCCCATGAATCATGCTCGATTCCAACGGTATAGGTATAGTGGGGTTGATGCGTTTGGTTTTTAAAATCTCCTCACCAGTAGGTAAGACCTTTAGCATACTTATTTCTACAATCCGGTCTTTACAAATATCTACTCCCGTAGTTTCCAGGTCGAAAAAGATAATAGGTTTTTTCAGGTTTAATTTCATAGTTTTAACCGCTTATGCTTTTATGATTGATTGACCCAGTTCGGTAAGATTCATGTTATTGTAGGTTCCGGAACTCATCAATAGTAAGTTCTGGTCTTCCCACTCCAACGATTTTAAATAATCTGCTAATAAGATACTATCTGTAAAAACTTTAATTCTTGGGTTATTAAAATTGCTTAAAATATCCTGCTCTGTTATAGCAGGCATTCTTTTATGCTCTAAAGTTTTAGGGTTAAAATAAACTAAAGGTAAATCTGCCGCATCTAAAGCTCCTTTATACTGGGGCAAAAATTCTTTATTAAGGCTACTAAAGGTATGAAGCTCCAGGCAAGCTACTAAGCTGCGTTTTGGAAATTGTTGTTTCAGGGCATCGGTTGTGGCTTTTACTTTGGAAGGCGCATGGGCAAAATCTTTGTAAATCTGGCTGTTATTGTTACCAGTAATTAACTCTAACCGGCGAGCAGCCCCTTTAAAAGTGGCAAGGGCCTCATAAAACGCCGTTCCCTTTATGCCTATTTGCTTACAAACTTCTTTCGCCGCACTAATATTCCGTAAGTTGTGCTCCCCAAATACCTGAAGCGGAATATCCTCTTTTTTGGTTGCTAAATAAGTAATGCCGTTATGAATCTGGTGCTCATGAATAGAATAGCCAATATATTTTACATCCGGGTTGCGGGGAACACAAACGTGTAATACAGTCTCGTCGTCCTGGTTATAAATTAAGGTTCCGGCTTTAGGCGTTTGTTCTGAAAAAATGCGGAATTGTTTCCGGTACATATCTGCATCCGGAAAAACATTTATATGATCCCAGCTAATGCCGCTTATTACCCCGATATGATGCCGGTATAAATGAAATTTAGGTACCCGGTGAATAGGAGAGGACAGATATTCATCTCCTTCAATAATAATAATTGGTGCGTCTTCAGTAAGTTTTACCATATTTTCGAAGCCTTCCAACTGCGCGCCCACCGCGTAATCGAAGGAACGTTTATGGTATTTCAGCACATGCATGATGATGGAGGTAATGGAGGTTTTTCCATGACTGCCACCAATAACAATGCGTTGTTTATTTTGAGATTGTTCGTAAATAAATTCTGGAAACGAATAAACCGGTAATCCCATTGCTAAGGCTTTCTGCAACTCCGGATTATCTTCCCGGGCATGCATACCTACAATTACCGCGTCTAAATTTGCAGAAACCTTTTCCGGAAACCACCCTTCCTGTTCAGGTAATAAGCCAGCTTTAGCTAACCGACTTTTTGCGGGTTCAAAAATTTCATCGTCAGAACCAGTTATGTTTAAGCCTTTTTGGTGTAAAGCTAAGGCCAAATTATGCATAATGCTGCCACCAATCGCAATCAGGTGTATATTTTTAAGCTTCTGATTATCCATGTATAGATTCTATAGAGTAAACAAATGTACAAAAATTATCTTCGGGTGAAAGGCAGGTTTTTAAAAATGTGTTTCGGTTATGGGCTATTTTAAATAGCCGATGAAAATAGGTCGGTCCTGCTGTACTTCGGCAACAAATCTTAAATAATAATCTTTATATTTATAAAAAGCTGATTAGTTGAGAAGTAGTTAATCCACAGGCACGATGTGTATAACTTGTGCATAAAAGGCAAGCTGCTTTTTTTAGATTTGTACATGGAGGATAGCAAGTTAAAGATGACAACAATAAAAACAAAGGCACCCTGGACCAGTAAGTCTACTATACCGGCAGGTGTGGGAAAGTTGCCACCGCAAGCTTTAGAGTTAGAAGAAGCAGTTTTAGGAGCATTAATGCTGGAGAAGGATGCCCTTACTTCGGTAATTGATATTTTGAAACCGCAAAGTTTCTACAAAGATGCACATCAACGCATATTCTCGGCTATCCTGGCTTTATTTGACAAGTCTGAACCCATAGATATTTTAACGGTTACGCAGCAATTGCGGGAGCAAGGGGAATTGGAGATGGTAGGTGGCCCGTATTATGTCATGAACCTGACCACGCGGGTAAACTCAGCGGCTAATATTGAGTTTCACGCCCGTATTATTACTGAAAACTCCATCAAACGGGAGCTTATTTCAGTTTCCTCTGAAATTTTAACCCGAGCCTACGAAGATACCACCGATGTTTTTGAGCTTTTAGATAGCACTGAAAAGCATTTATTTGATATTTCTGAATCCAACATTCGGAAAAACTTTGATGATATGCGTTCTTTGATGCACAAAGCCATTAAAGAATTAGAGGAAAAGAAAAACCAGAAAGATGGTTTAACCGGAGTGCCAAGTGGTTTTACAGCCTTAGACCGGATTACTTCTGGCTGGCAACCTTCTGATTTAATCATTTTAGCAGCTCGTCCGGCAATGGGTAAAACGGCCTTTGTTGTATCTGCTTTGCGGAATGCGGCCGTAGATTTCAGAAAGCCAGTAGCCATTTTCTCTTTAGAGATGTCTTCTATTCAGTTGGTAAACCGTCTTATTTCGGCTGAAGCCGAGTTGGAAAGTGAGAAACTGAAGAAAGGTAATTTAGCAGATTATGAGTGGGCCCAGCTTAACCATAAAATTACTAAGTTATCAGAAGCTCCAATTTTTATTGACGACACCCCTGGTTTATCTATCCGGGAGTTACGAACAAAATGTCGTCGTTTAAAAGCCCAGCACGATATTCAGATGATCGTAATTGACTACCTGCAGCTGATGAGCGGAAATTCAGAAGGTGGCAAAGGTGGTGGAAACCGGGAGCAGGAAATTGCTTCTATTTCCCGGGCTCTGAAAATGCTGGCAAAGGAATTAAGTGTACCAGTAATTGCTCTTTCTCAGTTAAGCCGGGCCGTAGAAACCAGAGGTGGAGATAAAAAGCCTCAGCTTTCTGACTTACGGGAATCTGGCTCTATTGAGCAGGATGCGGACATGGTGTGTTTCTTATATCGTCCGGAATATTATGGCATCACAGAAGATGAAATGGGGAACCCAACCCAAGGAGTAGGTGAAGTAATTATTGCTAAACACCGGAACGGCTCTTTGGCTAACGTACCACTTAAATTTATCGGTAAGTTTACCAAGTTCGGTGACTTAGATCAAGGTTTTGGAGATAATCCCTTTGGCGAAATGGGCGCCTTGCCACCAAGTAATTTTGACGATCCGTTTGGGGGAGGAAATGCCGTAAGGTTACCAAGTAAAATGAACGGCGATTCCTTACCTAAGTCAAATTTTGAGGTAGAAGAACCACCATTTTAATTCTTAAATTTTTTAGAAAATACATCAATAAAAAAGGCCTTCTGCAGAAGGCCTTTTTTATTGATGTTAGCTAAACTTAAAATTATTTTAATTTCATATCAGAAATTATATTCTGAATACGACCTGTCAATTCCTGATCCACCTGATCAAAATCTGCTTCCGACGGTAATTCAGCGTTTACGCTAAAATAAAACTTAATTTTTGGTTCTGTTCCGGATGGTCGGGCAGAAATCTTGGAGCCGTCTGCTGTAATAAACTGTAATACATTGGAACGTTCCATATCAAAAGATTCTTCTGTACCAGCTTCAACGTTATTAATAATACCTGATTTGTAATCCCGGATTTCTACTACTTTAGATCCATTAATTTCTTTAGGAGGGTTAGAACGCAGTTCCTGCATCATTTCAGCAATTTCCTGCTGACCGCGTTGTCCTTTTTTTGTTAGCGAGATCAAATCTTCTTTGTAGAATCTGAATTCCTGATACATGCTAATCATTAGCTGGTATAGGGATTTTCCCTGATCCTTGGCCGCTGCTGCCATTTCGGCAATCATGGCACAGGACGCAACGGCATCTTTGTCCCGCACAAAATCACCCACCAGGTAACCATAGCTTTCTTCACCGCCACCAATAAATTGTTCTTTCCCTTCCAGGCTCCGAATTACTTCGGCAATGTATTTAAAGCCGGTTAAGGTCTGATAAGATTTTACCTGGTATTTTTTAGCTACTTCACCAATTAGTTCTGAAGTAACAATAGTATAGGCCACAAATTCTTTACCGGTTAATTTACCAGCTTCATGCCAGGCCTTAATTAAATAATAAACCAGTAAGCTGCCGGTTTGGTTACCATTCAGCAATACAAACTCGCCGTTAAGGTTTTTAACCGCAATACCAACTCTGTCTGCATCCGGATCGGTGGCCAGCACCAAATCAGCATCAATTTCTTTGGCTTTGTTTAAGGCCAGATTCATGGCATCTTTTTCTTCCGGGTTTGGATATACCACCGTTGGAAAGTTGCCGTCCGGAGTGGCTTGTTCTTCCACAATGGTTACATTAGTAAATCCTAAACGCTCCAGAACTTTAGGAACTAAGGTAATACCAGTACCATGAATGGGTGAATAAACAATTTTTAAATCTTTCTGGCTCTCAATTACTGCTTTATTTACGGCTGAGCCAACTACCCGATTAATATAAGCTTCGTCAACTTCGGCCCCAATTGTTTCTATGTTTTCTTCTTTTGGCTCAAATTTTATATCTTCTATAGAGGTAATGGCATTTACTTCAGCAATAATATTTTTATCGTGAGGAGCTACTACCTGGCCACCATCGTTCCAGTAAGCTTTATATCCGTTATATTCTTTGGGATTGTGCGAAGCCGTTAAAACTACACCGCTATGGCATCCCAAGTGCCGGATGGAAAACGACAGTTCAGGAGTAGGGCGTAAGGCTTCAAAAAAGTAAACTTTAATATCGTTGGCACTAAAAACGCTGGCTACAATCCGGGCAAACTCAGGGCTGTTGTTGCGGCTATCGTGCGCAATAGCAACTTTTACTTGTTCGTTGGGGAAAGATTTCTTCAGGTAATTACTTAATCCTTGAGTAGCGGCACCTAAAGTATATTTATTCATCCGGTTACTACCAACGCCCATAATGCCCCGTAAACCACCGGTTCCAAATTCCAGATCACGGTAAAAGGCATCTCCCAATGCTTCTGTTTCGCCAGTTTCGGTTAATCTGCGTATTTCTGCTTTGGTTTCTTCGTCATATGGGCCATTAAGCCAAGAATCAATTTTACTTTGTATAGCTGCTTCAATCATAAGTTTTAGCGTAGAAATGTTAAATTGTTTGGTGCAAGATGCACAAATTTTGTAAAATATATATTAAGAAAAAGATAATGTTTCGGATTCTGCAAGTATGTTCTTTGTATCCTTAGCAATTAAAAGATACTAAAAGATTTATACTAATTAATAGTTTACTGCTATCTTTTCTAAGAGTTAGTTAAACTTAAACTTAAACTATTTCCGATACTACTAATATTTGCAGTTGTGGGTTTCGGTTACTTACCGGAATAAAAGAATTTAGAATAGTTAGTTAATTTAATTTTTAAAATATTTAGATTTACTTGGAAATGCTGATTCCTGTTGTAAAATTTGTGTCACACAATAGCTAATGCTTTTATGAATATTACAGAGTTAAATTCTTCCTTGGAAGCTATAATCCGCAAAAAAGAGGAGTTAAGTAAATTATCTTATAATGACGCCCGCTATGATGATGTAGAGGAAGAACTGCACGACATGGAAGATGATTTTAATGATAATTACGGGGAATACTTAGAAGAAGTGCTGGCCGAAGTACATGACCGTATATGCCCAGATTCGGATGTATTGTTGCCAACAGCTTATTTGCCAAATAATTTAGCCGGCGATGAAGAGGAGCTTTCACATAAGGAAGGTGTTTGGGTGGATTCAGATGAGTTTCCTGACCGGGAAGTTCGTTTAGTATTAATACCTAACCCAACCCGGTTAATTTTATCGGTAGGTAAAAATATTAAAAAAGAAGTTTGGAAAGCTTAAGCCACTTAAAAAGTTGCTTCAGGCCATTAAGCTTTGAAGGTAGGCCATAAAAAAAAGTCCTGAGTTATATAACCCAGGACTTTTTTTTATGGCCTACTTATTTATTTTGGCAGGTACCCAAGCTTTTCCCTTACCCGGTTTAGGGTTTGGGAGCCTATAGCCCGGGCTTTATCAGCTCCAATTTTTAACTTTTCGTCTATTTCGGGGAGGTTATTCATGTAATAGTTAAACTGCTCCCGTTCCTTAGCAAATTTATTTACAACCAGCTCATAGAGTGCTTGCTTGGCGTGGCCATAACCATAATTTCCATTCAGGTAATTCTGGCGCATAGTTTCTACCTCGGCCTCTGATGCCATTAATGAATAAATTTTAAAAGTAGTATCCTCATCCGGGTTCTTAGGTTCTTCCAAGGACTTGCTATCAGAAACAATAGACTTAATGGCTTTCTTTAGCTGGTTATCCGGGGCAAAAATATCAATTATGTTACCGTATGACTTACTCATTTTTTCACCGTTGGTGCCCGGTATAATCATTACCGATTCGTCGATGCGGGCTTCTGGCAGAACAAAAGTTTCGCCGTAACGGTGGTTAAAGGCACTGGCTATATCCCGAGCCATTTCCAGGTGTTGCAGCTGGTCTTTTCCTACGGGTACAAAGTTTGCATCGTATAATATTATATCGGCAGTCATTAGTACCGGGTAAGTAAATAAACCTGCATTCACTTCGGCCAGCCGGTTTGATTTATCTTTAAACGAATGTGCATTGGCCAGCATGGGATATGGTGTAAAGCAGCTTAAGTACCAGGTAAGTTCTGTTGTTTCCGGTACATCCGATTGCCGGTAAAATATATTACGGTCGGTATCAAAATCAAAGGCTAACCAGGCAGCAGCTACCGCATAGGTATTCTGACGTAAAACCTCGGCATCGCGGACAGTAGTTAGTGAATGTAAATCTGCGATAAAGTATAGCGATTCGTTCTGACTTTTTTTAGAAAGCTCAATGGCCGGAATAATGGCACCTAGTAAGTTACCTAAATGCGGACGGCCAGAGCTTTGAATTCCGGTTAATATGCGTGACATGAAAACTTATTTTTTGCAAATAAAGCTATTTTAATGGAAAAATGCCTGCTTGTTTAGTCGAAAGAACAAGAGTTTAAAGTAATGTCGGGTTAAGACACAATGGAGCGGTCTTGAGCGGCTTCCGTTACTAATTGATTAGCTTGATTTATTCCCAGGTATTTATCTATAATAGCATGAGCAACATAAAGTATTGGGGTCATGATTATAGCTACAAAAAATTTATAAAGGTAATTTATAATAGAAACCGAAAAAACCATGGTAAGGGTCCAATTACCAAAAACGTAAAAAGCTACGAATAAAACCACTACGGTATCTACCAACTGTGAAACCAGGGTAGAGCCGGTAGCCCGGAGCCATATCTTTTTTTTGCCGGTAAGTTGACGCAACCAATGAAATACCGATGCATCGAGCAATTGGCCCAGTAAAAAAGCACAAACTGAACCAATGATAATGCCGCCTCCCTGGCGATAAATACTGTTAAAGGCATAATCAATATCAAAGGGCTTGCCATCTGGTGTTTTACTGTTTACATCCAGCCAGAAAGCTGCTGGCGGTAAGTTGGTGATAACAGTTATAACTAAAAAGGTATATAAAATAAGGCAAACGGTAATAATACTGATTTTCTTTACGCCTTCCTTACCGAAATACTCGTTTATAATATCAGTAGTAATAAAAACCACAGGCCAAATAATTACGCCGGCTGTTAAATTAAAATCAAAGGGCGTATCGGCAAAAAGATTTAAATGAGCAGGAGGTAAACCTAAGGAAGCTTCGCCGGAAAATATTTTAACCCCAATAAGTTCTGCTAAAACTGCATTGGTTAAAAAAATACTGCTTAAAATCAGAAAAAGGAGTGTTTTTTTTCGCTGAAACGGTGAGTCCATTATCTAAGGAGTAAAGTAAGTTGGTACTCCTGCAAAGAAAGCATAAAATTTTGTTTTGCCTCTTTTTAATCTAAAATACCAATTGTCTTGCCTTCCAAAGCCAAATTAGTATTATCAAAAACTTCTTTGGCCTCTTCCAGTAAAGGCGTTAAATCTTTATAGCGGGCAGAAAAATGACCAATCAATAAACGTTTTACCTGAGCCTTTAAAGCTAACGTAGCTGCTTGCCTGGCAGTACTGTGGAAGGTGTATTCAGCTCTTTCCCGCATATTATCCAGGAAGGTGGCTTCGTGGTAAAGCAAATCTACCTGCCAGATGTAAGGCAGAATATCTTCTTTATACCGGGTATCGCTGCAAAAGGCATAGGAGCGACTGTGCGATGGGTGGGTGGTGACATCGGCATTTCGTACGAGTATCTGACCGGAATCATCCAGTATATCTGCGCCATTTTTCAATTTAATTAATTGGGGCGGAGTCAGAAAATTAGGAAGTTTAGATTTTACCAGGTGCCTTGGTTTTGGCTTTTCCCGAAACAGAAAACCACAGCAGCTTACCCGGTGCTGCATGGGCAAAGTATGTACGGTAATGTACTTGTCTTCAAAAATCTGGGTGTGAACAGTAGTATCCAGTTCGTGAAAGGTAAGCTTAAACGAAAATTGGGTATTAGAATACTTAAACTGAAGCGTTAAAATATCAGCTAAACCAGGCGGACCATATAAAGAGAGGGGAGCCGTGCGCTGTTGTAAATGCATGGTAGAGAGCAAACCAAATAAACCAAAGAAATGGTCGCCATGCAAATGACTAATAAAAATACTAGAAATGCGCTGATGCTTTACTTTGTAACGCATCAGCTGCATTAGGGTGCCTTCGCCGCAATCAATCAGGTATAATTGATTACCTATTGTTAGTACTTGGGCGGTATGGTTTCGGTTAGGTGAAGGGGTTGCCGAGGAACTGCCTAATATTTTAAGCTCAAAGTCCAATCTGCTACCCGCTTTAACTATTCTTCTTTATTGGTTAAATCGCGTTCGATCTCATGTAGAAATACACGGTCGACAGCTTCTTCTACGGTAGGCAGAATGTTAAGAACCGATTCTAATTTAGAAATAGTAATCAGTTTCATAACGTGATCTTGCAAGCCAGCCAGGATTAATAAACCGTTAGAAGAATTGCACAAGCGATTCGCGATTAAGATAGAGCTTAAGCCAGATGAATCTGTATACTTAACATTGCTTAAATCCAGAATTAAATTCGTGATTCCTTCAGCATTTAATTTTACAAATTCAGATTTCAGATCAGGAGCAATAGTCGTATCCAGCTTTTTCTCATCTATCGTGATGATTGTATAATTCTCTTTTTTATCGATGGTGTATTTCATACGTACTGCTATATGGTTTTAAAGTGCGAATCTACCAAATATAATTGAAAAATATCGGTTTTGTTTATAAAATGTTTTGTTTTATGCTATTTTCAATCCGGTCTAAAATAGCATCATAACTTGTTTTAATAAATGATTGACCGGTAACTACTTCGTACAATTCAATGTAGCGGGCAGAAATTTGTTCTAACCAGGCATCCGACATTTCAGGTATTTCCTGTCCTGGTTTCCCCTGGAAATTATTGTCAATCAACCATTGACGTACAAATTCTTTCGAAAGCTGCCGCTGCGGAGCCCCTTTTTCCTGTAGTTCTTCATACCCTTCGCTGTAAAAATACCGGGATGAATCTGGGGTGTGAATCTCATCAATCAAATAAATTGTTCCGTTTGCCTTGCCAAATTCGTATTTGGTATCTACTAAAATCAGGCCACGTTTGGCTGCCAGTTCAGTACCCCGGGCAAATAAAGCTTTGGTATAGTCCGCTAATTGCGCATAATCATCTGCCGATACCAAGCCAGTCGCTACAATATCTTCCGGCGAAATGTCTTCATCGTGTCCTTCGGCCGCTTTAGTAGTAGGTGTAATTATGGGCTCCGGTAACTTATCATTTTCACGTAAACCTTCGGGTAACTTCTGGCCGCAAACTTCCCGTTTCCCACTGTTGTATTCCCGCCAGGCATGGCCGGCCAGATAACCTCTAATTACCATTTCCACTTTAAATGGCTCGCATTTCAAACCAATTGTCACATTTGGATCTGGTTGCACCTGCACCCAGTTGGGCACTAAGTCCGAAGTGGCTTTTAACGAAAAAGCAGCAATCTGGTTTAAAACCTGCCCTTTATAAGGAATGGCCCTGGGTAAAACCACATCAAACGCAGAAATCCGGTCAGTAGCTACTACTGCTAATTTATCCTGAAAATGGTAAACGTCGCGTACTTTCCCACGATAGAATTCAGTTTGACCGGGGAATTGAAAATTTGTTTCTTTAAGCGCTTGCATGTGTATTTTAACGTAAGATGTGGCAAAGTTAAAAAGATATTTGTACCCTCAAAATCAACATGAATATAGATTTTGATTTCTTATGCTTTAATAGCTTTTTCTTTAGTGATACCTTTCATAGGTAAGGGTTTTGGCAATAAACAAGGGAATGAAATAAATGTTATTTAAAGCAACAAAAGGGAAAATATATTATTTAGGTTTATACTCTTTTATATAAAAAATCCTATTATTAAAGTTAAAAGAAGTCGTATATAAGCATATTGAACATAAATATTCTTATTATGAAATACATAAATTTACCTTTAATTTTATTTAGTTTAATATTCGTTTCATTTGGTTGTCAAAAAGAATATATTGAGCCAAAGTCTTTAACAGAACAAACGGTTATAGATCTTCCAAGTAGAGCAGAAAATACACCTTGTAAGTCTTATTTTTACTATTATAATCAAGATAAAGTGCAGTTAGGAAATGTGTCTACCAAACGGGTTATTATTGGCTTCCAGGATGGGTTTACTACTGAACAGAAAAATCAGTTTATCTCAAACCACTCTTTTCTACAGAATATTGAAAGCGAAAACCATACAGGTAGTGCTGATGCTACGGTTATATTATTAAAAGAAGGCATTACTTGTTCACAGGTTCAGGCAGGACTGGATCTGCTAAAACAAAGCAAAGCGGTGCGTTATGCCACACCATTCTTTTCTAATGACGGTTCTGATCGTGGTATAACTAACCAGTTTATTGTTAATTTAAAATCTACTTCCACACTTGCCGATTTAGAAAATATGGCTAAAAGAACAAATACCAAAATAGTAGATCAGCTTTCCAACTTAACTTATATATTAAGTGCGGATAAAACCTCGCAGGGAAACGCTCTGGAAATGGCTAACTTCTTTCATGAGAATAACAAAATAGATTCAAGTGAACCTGACTTTTTCTTTATTTTTAGTGGCAGTTATGTTAGTAAAGATTAAAATAAAAAAGCCTCCCATTCGGGAGGCTTTTTTATTTTAAACAATATATTTTTTAACTAACATATACCGCATTTGCTTTATCTCGCAGGTTGTATTCCGAAGACATAACCTCGCCGTAAGCACCAGCTGTGCGCAATGCCATTAAATCATGGCGGTTTGTTTCCGGTAACATTACATCTTTAGCAAAGCAGTCGGTTGATTCACAAATAGGTCCTACTACATCGTATTTTACTTCCGGTAAAACGCTGCTCAGGTTTTCTATTTTATGATAAGCCTGGTATAGCATAGGACGCATTAATTCGGTCATGCCAGCATCCAGAATTGCA
This sequence comes from Adhaeribacter aquaticus DSM 16391, assembly GCF_000473365.1. Classification (GTDB taxonomy): domain Bacteria; phylum Bacteroidota; class Bacteroidia; order Cytophagales; family Hymenobacteraceae; genus Adhaeribacter; species Adhaeribacter aquaticus. Next base: position 1,555,173 of record NZ_KI421517.1, on the reverse strand, counting down.
AAATTTTTGGTACGTCCTTTTTTAATGTATAAAACTTTAGTAATTAAAGAACCACATTGTGCTACCAAAGAGCGGCCTAATTCAAAATGGACCTGTTGTCCTGGCCGAACCTTTAAATTTTCGTTAAAAATTGCAAAATAACTTTCAAAATCCGGAATAAGATTCTGATCCGGATGGTAATAATCCACGCCCAAACCACCGCCTACGTTCAGGTGCGGTAATTCAAGACCCCGATCGTTAAACCAATCCTGTATTTCATTCACCCGGGCGCAAAGGTTATTAAACACCGTAAGATCTGTAATCTGAGAACCAATATGGAAGTGAAGCCCTATCAGTTCTATATTGGGCAGGGATTGTATTAGTTGGAGAACATCTTCCAGTTCCCATATATTTATTCCAAACTTGTTTTCATTTAAGCCGGTAGTGATGTGCTTATGGGTATTGGCATCTACATTTGGATTAATGCGTAGCGCCACGCGGGCCATTTTATCCTGTTGTTCAGCCAGCTCATTTATAACAGCTAATTCGTGCGACGATTCACAGTTAAAACAGAAAATATCGTGTTTTAAAGCAAAGTTAATTTCAGCATCTGATTTGCCTACACCGGCAAAAACAATATGTTCCGGCGAGAACCCCCGCTTTAAAGCCCGTTTTACCTCGTTACCACTAACGCAATCAGCGCCAAAGCCATATTTTTTTACTAATCGTAAAATAGGCTTATTGCTGTTTGCCTTCATGGCATAATGTACCTGAAAATTATACTTGCTGGCAGCACTTTGTGCTTTTTCCAGGGTTTGTTCAAACAGGTTTAAATCGTACAGGTAAAAAGGAGTAGGCTCATTTTTTAACTCCTTTAACTGGTCTTTAAGCATCGAAAAAGTTTCGGTTGAGCTAACTAATGCTTCGTTAATAAGGGACATTATCTGACTTTACTTTTTAATAAACTAATAGCAGAGTTACTTTTAAAATAGCAAAGAAATAGGAAAGAAACCTAAAACCAGGATATTCAAAAATAGAAATCTGAATAATTTTTACACAAAGGTAATGAAAATAAGCTACTTTGCCGTACTTAAATTACCTGGTAGCATATAAGAACGCTAACAATAAAAATTTCATTTTCGTTTAATAAGCTAAAAAAGAAGCGGTAACAGTTGAATTGTTTATAAATAAAAAGAGCGTTTCGTCTTATCCCGACAAAACGCTCTTTTTATTTTTGTATATTTAAGCTACCTGCTTCCTGCCGATGAGCCCACATCCTGGCCACCATCCTGAACGCTTTTTGCGCCTTGCCGGCCACCTGATTTAGGATACATATTTTGCGGAAGGTTTAAATTATCAGCATTATCTTCTGATGCCTTATTCACAGAGTTTATATCTTTAACCAACTGTTTGTCCTGATCTTTCTTTTGATTTTCCTTCATAGTAATTAAATTTTAATAGGTTCAAAAAGAAACCTTCTTGTAAAGGCTTACTTTATGTACGCACAATTCTTAATTATGGTACCAAAACTTCTGAAGAAATACAGGATCAGGTAAGGCTATTCTTCTTCGCGGAAGAATAATTGGTAATAATGGAGGTTTCGTTCTTCGTCGTAGCCTTTTACTATTTGGTCGGAGCGGCCATGTACGTAAATATGAAAGTTCTTATCCAGTTTAATAATGCTTTTCATGATCCGGCTTTGTTTCTTAAACGCTGAATCATGAATATCAAATTCTGGTAAAATTTCAATGTTATTTTCGTTTTCGTAATGACTTTTATAGTTCTGAAAGCTTTCAATCAGCTCGGGCTGGGCAATAACCTCGTTCTGGAACTGGTGCAGGTCAAACACCTCTTTCTCTTTCATAAAATCCACTGACTTTTTTAATAAGTCTACCTGGTCCATCCGGTTCATTTCATATTCTTCGGGAAGCCTTTCCTCCACAAATGATTTACACATACTCATCAGGTGCTGGGTGTGGAAATAATTATCCTGGCGGGATTTTACCCTCAAAAACTCGTCTTTCCAGTATTGGGCTTCGTTTCCTTTGTTCAGGTTGTCTATGGTAGCTACCAGATAGCCCTGGTCCCGGTCGGTATTAAAAATAAGGCAGCCTTTATCCAATTTATTTATGTTTACGCCGTCTTCGCTGTCTATATCAAATGTGTCGCCGTTCGGATATACTTTCAGGTACGTTTCCCGGGATTCTGATTTAAACAAACCAATGGCATCCATGGCTTCGCCGTCCAGTACACAATCTTTTAAATAAGTAATGTAAAACTCACCTTCTTTTACTTTGGGATGAGAACTTTGCTCATATAAATGCCGGGCCAGATTCACCGATTGCTCATAAATATCTTCCGGATTATCGAATATCCTGGAAACAAAGGAAAAAACCTCGTTCAAGTTGATATCAGATTCATGATGCAGGTTAAAATATTCATCGGACTTAAATGGAGAAAGGAAATACTTTAGAAGTAAATCTTTCACAAAACCATCCAGCTTCAGCTCGTCCTTCGAAAAGCGGATTCCTTCCTCTCTGGATTTATTGCCAACTTTATGTAATATAAGGTGCTCTAACTTAACTTCAGAAGTAATTAACATGAAATGCTATTATAAATTGGGGCACAAAGATACACCAGATTTTGGTGGGACAGATAAAGCAACACTAGCTAAAAATAAAAAGAGCCCGCTGTATAACAGCGGGCTCTTTTTATTGTAAGTAACGGTAACTTATTTAATTGCTAATTTAGTTTTTACTAAAGGTAAAACATCGTGGCTTTCTTTAGCATAAATAAAGGAACCAGAGCTGGTATCAAAAATATAATCGTAACCATTTTCTTTACCCACTTCCTGAATTGCTTTTTCAGCTTTATCCAGAACAGGTTTAAATAATTGCTCACGTTTGGCCGCTATTTGTTGCTGACTAACCATTTGCGCTTGCTGCATTTGCTGTTCTAAGTCTGTAATAGCTTTAATCCGGGTTTGTTTAACGGCATCAATCATAGTTCTTTCCTGTGCCTGGAAATCTGTGATTTTGCTTTGATAATCTTTTTGCAAAGCTCCGAATTGGTTTTCTAAATTCCGGACATAAGCAGTTAAATTCGCATCTGCCCGTTTTGCTTCGGGCATTAATTTAATTAATTCACCTGTGTTAATGTACCCAAATCGCTGGCTTGGGGCAACACTCGGTTCTTGAGCTGAAGTAGTGTTAGCCGCCTGAGCGGTGGTATCATTTGTTGGAGTAGCAGCAGGTGCCGGGGTGCTGGTTTCTGATTTTGTTTCAACTGCAGCTTTTTCATCAGCCTGCTTTTTCTGGCAGCCGGTAAAGAAAGCTGATCCGCCTATTGACAAACTTAAAATCAGTACTAAAAAAGGCCTCTTCATAAATGGTGTTAATTGGGTATTTTAAAAGTTTAGGGGTAGCAAAGTACCCATATTATCTGAGTTTTTCCAATTAATTTTAGTTAAAGGTTTTAAGAGTTTCTTTCAACATGCATAAATCAGAAAAATCTGGTGCCAAAATATGGGTTTTTCAGCATTAGCTAAAGGTTTGGTACTGTCTGATTTATTATAATTTTCACGGTAGGAATACTAATAAAAACCCAGATTTGACTTATTAAAATTGATAATAAGATAAAATATTGATCAATATTTGTATAATTAGCAAAATTATACAAACCCAAACTCCTTTTAATTAGATAAAATTTAGCTTACCAATGAGCCAGACTGTTGCTTTTACCGAAAAAAAATATGTGCCCACCCTTATTTTTGTCACTTCTTTATTTATGCTGTGGGGCATTGCCATTACAATGGGCGATGTCTTGAACCGGCATTTTCAAAATGTATTACACGTTTCTAAAGCAGAATCTGGATTAGTGCAATTCTCCATTTTTGGTGCTTACGCTGTTATGGGTATTCCGGCGGGGTTATTCATGAAAAGATATGGCTATAAAAATGGGGTGTTATTAGGGCTGATTTTGTATGCTATTGGCGCATTCTTATTTGTGCCAGCCGCTAACAGTGAGTCTTTTCTTGGTTTCAGGGCAGCTTTGTTTATACTGGCTTGTGGTTTAGCTACCCTGGAAGCCGTTGCGCACCCTTTTATTGGCGCTTTAGGCAATCAAAGTTCCAGTGACCAGCGCATAAACTTTGGCCAGGCCTTTAATGGTCTGGGTGCGGTAATTGGGCCCTTAATTGGAGGTTATTTTATTTTGCGAGCTTCCAGTGAGGCTCCAAACGACTTAAGTTCAGTTAAAACCTTATATTTTTGTATTGGAACGGTAATAGCCAGTATAGCCTTAGCATTTTCTTTTGTGAAAGTGCCTGCACTTTCTGATGCCCATGCAGCTCATGCTAATGCGGCAAATGGGGCAGCAGGCGCTCAGGTACAAGATAAACCATTAATTAAACAACGTCATTTCGTTTGGGCGGTAATTGCACAGTTCTTTAATGTTTGCGCGCAAGGAGGAACCTGGGCATTTTTTATTAATTATGGCCACGAAAAGATGGGCTTTGCCGATGAAGTAGCGTCCTATTATTTTAGCTTAAGCATGGTAGCCATGATGGTCGGTCGCTTCATTGGCACTTTTTTAATGCGATATATTGCTCCAAATAAATTACTAGCCACTTATGCCGTGGCCAATATAATCATGTGCTTGCTGGTAACACAGAATTTGGGATGGGTATCTTTTGTAGCTTTAATTATGTTGAATTTCTTTTTCAGTATCATGTTCCCTACCATTTTTAGTTTAGGGCTGAAGAACCTGGGAAAGAACACGCAGCAAGGGTCTTCTATTATTGTAATGGGTGTAGTTGGTGGAGCCATTTTTCCGCCTTTAATGGGTTTATTAGCTAACGAAGATGTAGCCAAAGCTTATTACCTGCCGATTATTTGTTATTTTGTTATCTTCTTATTTGGGGCTAAATTTTCAAAAGTGCAGGAGTAAGCAATTGGTTAGGCTTATTTTTAGGTTTACTCAAAAGATGAATCAGATTTTATAATAAAATGCCAAGTAATGGAGTTTGGTTTAAATATAAAGGAAGAGCAGTTTTAAATAAGTACGCCTATTTATAATTGCCTTGGGTAAAGTAAATTATTACATTTGTTTACATGGACAGAACCAAATTTAAAAGCTACCTGAAAAAGTTAGGAATTGCGGGATTCCTTTTTTTCCTGATAAAAGGCCTGATTTGGTTAGTTATATTATTTGGCGGGGCCAAATTTTTCTTTGGTGACTAAACCGGGTATTTTTATTTATTAGTAAGCCACATAAAAAAGAGGGAGGAAATAAGCGTTTCTTCCCTCTTTTTATTTTTATGCCTGCCTCCAAAGAATTCCAATTTTTAGCACAAAATAAGTTTTCTGGTGAGGATGCGGTAAAGCAATCAAGGTAAAGGCAATTTGAAAATGTATTCAGTATAAAACCTTTATCGGCACTATAGTCGCTAAAAGTATTCTTAAAAATTAATTTCTTTCTGCGCTTAATATTCAAGAATACTTCTAATCCTGCCACAATCCATTTTTTTGGCTTTAAATTTGGTATAATATTAAAAACATAAATGAAATCTGGGAAGTAATTTAGTTTATGAACGGTTAGGGTTTAAAATTAATATCAAATAAAACTAAGCTTTTTATTTTCTGAATTATCCCTTAATATGCAACCAAATGTGCCTGAACAAAAAGGCACTTTATTTATAGTTTATTTACATGAAGCGTAGAGAATTTTTATGGCAGACAGGTGCTTTAGCAGCTGGTGGTTTATTGGTACCTCAATTTTTAAATGCTGCCAGCCGGGAGCCTATTGGTTTGCAGCTGTATACGGTGCGCAGCTTATTAGAGCAAGACCTGAAAGGTACTTTGCAAAAAGTTGCTGACATTGGTTTTAAAAATATGGAATCGGCTGCTGGTTCTAAAGGGCATTATTACGGTTTAAAACCTAAAGAATTCAGCAAAATGCTGAAAGATATGGGTATGAAGCTCCGGAGCTCCCATGTAAAAGTAGGGTACAACGCTGGCAGCAACAAGCCTAAAAATGAGACCCTAACTTATGATTTACAAAAATTGGTAGATATGGCGGCGGAAGCTGGTCAGGATTACCTAACATGCGCTTACCTTGATCCGCATGAACGAACTAAGCTGGATGATTATAAAAGCCACATTGAGCTGTTTAACCGGGCTGGTGAGGCGTGTAAAAAAGCAGGAATTAAGTTTGCTTATCACAACCACGACTTTGAGTTTGTACCTATGGACGGACAAGTACCTTATGACCTGCTTTTGTCACAAACTGATAAGGACCTGGTAAAAATGGAACTGGATTTATATTGGGTAATTAAAATAGGGAAAGATCCGCTGGAATTGTTCCGGAACCATCCGGGCCGATTTGCTATGTGGCATGTGAAAGACATAGACAGAACTGAAAAAAGGTTTTTTACTGAAGTAGGAAATGGTACTATAGATTTTAAGCCCATTTTTGCGGCGTCTAAAACAGCCGGCATGAAATATTATTTTGTAGAACAAGATATTACGCCGGGAAACCCTATGGATAGCATAACTACCAGCTACCGTAACCTGAAAAGGATATTAGCTTAGTTATTTAATTTATACATTTATGGGCGGCCTGTTCTAAAACAGGTCGCTTTTTTTATGCGAATAGTGTAAGGCGAAGTTTCCATTTATTAATAGAGTGGGACTTGTTTAGCGGGAAGTCCTCTAAAAAGGTGAAGGTAACCATCTAAAATTATTTTAATTAAAATTGGGTTTAACTTTTGAAACCACATTAAGAAAAACAACAGATATACCTTTTAGTTAAAGTACACCCACCATAGAGGAGTCTGAAAGCTACCAGCTTTTAGAACCAAAACTTACTACCAACCTTAAACTTCAGACTCAAAGCCCTGGGATAAATTTAGTTAGAATATTGTTGCAATTAAAACGAGAAATTACCTACAAAATCAAAGCTTTAGGAGTTAATTAGCTATCAATATAGTCTCTTTAAGAGCCAGGACTTCTGGTATTTGGTGTAAAAATTAAACTGCTTTAAATTTTCCTTTATCGCAGATTTACAGTAATATGCTTCTTCATAATAACTAATAACAACCACCACAAAATTTAACCCAATGACCCTTAACCGAAGAGAGTTCTTATGGCAGGCCGGTGCCTTAACGGCCGGTGTCATGCTTGCCCCTCAATTAGTTCAAGCCGCAACTAAACCCCGAATAGGCCTGCAATTATATACTTGCCGGCAATTACTGGATCAGGATTTAAACGGTACATTAAAACAAATCGCCTCTATTGGGTACAAAGAATTAGAGTCCGCCTCCGGTGCAAAAGGACATTACTATGGTATGAAGCCAAAAGAACTTTCCAATATGGTAGCGGATATGGGTATGAAATTACGGGCGCATCATGTTACAGCGGGTCGTATCCCGCAGGCCGGGCAACCAGTACAAACCGATCCTACCCGGATGACTTTATTTGATGGATTACAACAACACGTAGATATGGCGGCAGAAGCCGGATTAAGTTATCTGGTTTGTTCTTCTTCCAATTTCTCCAACTTAGATGAGCTTAAAAGGGTTATCGAGTTATTTAATCGGGCAGGAGAGGCCTGTAAAAAAGCCGGAATGACTTTCGCTTTCCATAACCACGATCGGGAATTTAAACCAATGGAAGGGCAAATTCCATACGAGCTGATGCTTTCCCAAACCGATAAGGACCTGGTAAAATTTGAACTGGATTTATTCTGGATTTTAAAAGCTGGTACCGATCCGGTAGACATGTTTAAGAAGAACCCAGGGCGCTATGCCTTGTGGCATGTAAAGGACATGGATAATACCGAAAATAAAAACTTTACCGAAATTGGTAACGGGACAATTGATTTTAAACCCATTTTTGCCGCGGCTAAAACCTCCGGAATGAAATATTTTTTTGTAGAGCAGGATCGGACGCCCGGTAACCCGCTGGATAGTATTGCCATTAGTTACAAAAACTTATCTAAAGTGCTGGCTTAGTTTTAAAAAAAGTATTAACTATTAAAAAAGCAGCAGCTATTAATGGCTTCTGCTTTTCAATTTACTGTATTCCTGATTGAATAAATAAATAATTACAGTATTCAATTCACTTACCATTTGGCCCGTTCTAGGTTAATCTTTATTAAATATTAGACCTGTTGGTTTTGATTTTACCCCACAATATGAAAGTTATGACCTCTATTGGCAGGTTAACTTGTCTAGGATAAAGTTATTTGAATGCAGTTAAATGCATAAAATCTTTTTATACAAACTAATTGAACCAGAACTTAACCGTTATTAATAGATTCATTTTAATATAGAATAACTTTACAGCTCAGCATAAATAAAAAGGGCGACTAATAGTAGTCGCCCTTTTTATTTATGCTGAGCTATTTTTTACCAGAAGATGATATAAAGTGCGGCAACAATACCACAAATTAAAGTTGCACCAATGGCAAAAGGAGTAGATGTTTTAAACATAGAGGCATCGATTTCCAAACCTTTTGGATTGTTCTTGCTCTTCGGATCAAGCAGCGTCATGATAACCATTAAAGCTACCAATATCAAGAATACAATACCCATTCTATCCAGGAAAGGAATCTCCTCGAATTGGAATTTTAAGAAGGTAGAAAGTGGAATGGTAAGTACAGCGGCGGCTAGGGCAGCAGCAGAAGTGGTACGCTTCCAAAAGAAACCTAAAGCAAAAATGGCAAATACACCCGGCGAAATAAAACCTGTATACTCCTGAATGTATTGGAAAGCCTGGTCCAGGTTACGTAATGCAGGTGCTACTACTAAGGCTATAATAAACGAAACAACTACTACAATTCTACCAAAACCTACTAAACGTTTTTCAGAAGCATTTTTGTTAAAGAATTTCCTGTAAATATCTAAGGTGTAAATGGTAGAGATACTGTTTGCTTTACCAGCCAAAGAGGCCACAATAGCTGCAGTTAAAGCCGCAAAGGATAGGCCTTTTAATCCTGTTGGTAATAAGTTTAATAATACAGGGTAAGCGTGGTCTGGAATAACGTGGCCTGCCTGATTTGCCATTTCCTGTTGGAAGGAACCATTTTTAAACAAAACGTAAGCTGCAATACCTGGCAATACCACAATTACCGGCATTAATAACTTTAAGAATGCTGCAAATAAAAGACCATTACGAGCAGTTGGTAAAGTAGCGCCTAAAGCACGTTGGGTAATGTATTGGTTACAACCCCAGTAGTTCAGGTTAACAATCCACATACCACCAATCAGTACAGATATACCAGGTAAATCCATGTAAGCATCACGGGTTCCGCCTTGGCCATTCGGAATCATTAATTCGCCTTCCGATAAAATCATGCTGAAGTGGTCAGCCGCTTCTTTGCGAAGCATGCTTAAGCCATCTAAAAAGCCATTGCCGCCTGTACTAGTGGCAACTAATTCTAAGGCCAGATAAGTAGTAGCCAAACCACCTAAAACCAGTACGAATACCTGGATTACGTCGGTATAACCAATTACTTTCATACCACCCAGAGTAATGAAGATAGCGAATATGGCTAAACCGTACATGCAGTAGTAAAAATCAATACCAGTAACAGTTTCGATAGCTAAGGCACCTAGATAAAGGATAGAGGTTAGGTTAACGAAAACGTATACCAGAAGCCAAAAAATAGCCATTAAAGTACTTACGGCATCGTTATAACGATGGGATAAGAACTGAGGCATGGTATAAATTTTGTTCTTCAAATATATTGGAATGAAGAAAATAGCTACTACCATTAAGGTAACAGCTGCCATCCATTCATAAGTAGAAATGGCTAAACCCATGGCAAAGCCAGAACCGGCCATTCCAATAAATTGTTCGGCAGAAATGTTAGAAGCAATCAGAGAGGCCCCAATGGCCCACCAGGTTAAAGATCCCTCTGCCAGAAAGAAGTCTTTTGAGTCAGTAATTCCAGTGTTTTTTTTCTTGTAAATCCAGTAACCGTATCCGGAAACAATAAAAAAGTAGATAAAAAAAACGATGTAGTCGATCGATTGGAGTCCCATTAATTTTTTTAGTTATAGCCTCTAAATATAGCAGCCTTGCTATTCACTAGCAAGGCTGCTGAAAAAAAATCAAAACTTAGTGAAGTTCACTTTTAGATTTTTAAATATTAGATATATTGATTAATAATATTTTCAAGCAATTCTTGCTTACCGCTGATTTGCTGAGGCTCACCGTTGCGAATTGCAATTTGGGTTAACTCTTCGAAAGTAAGTTTACCTTGCTCAAACGCCTGGCCATCACCACTGTCGAAAGAAGCATACCGCTGCTGACGGATTTTTTTGTAATCAGATTTTTCTAATACATCAGCTGCGATTAATAAACCACGGGCAAAGGCATCCATACCACCAATATGCGCATGGAATAAATCATCCAGGTCAGTAGAGTTACGACGTAGTTTAGCATCAAAGTTAACTCCACCCGTCATGATTCCGCCACCTTCTAAGATAACCAGCATGGCTTCTGTTAATTCGTAAAGGTCTACCGGGAACTGGTCAGTGTCCCAACCGTTTTGGTAGTCACCACGGTTAGCATCAATAGAACCTAACATACCAGCATCTACAGCTACCTGTAATTCGTGGGCAAACGTATGGTTAGCTAAAGTTGCGTGATTAGTTTCTAAGTTTAATTTGAAATCGTCTTGTAAACCAAATTTGTTTAGGAAACCAATTACTGTTGCAGCATCAAAATCGTACTGGTGTTTGGTTGGTTCCATTGGCTTAGGCTCAATTAAGAAAGTACCTTTAAAGCCTTGTTTCCGGCCATAATCACGTGCCATTTCTAAGAAACGAGCCATGTGCTCCACTTCCCGCTTCATGTTTGTGTTCAATAAAGACATATAGCCTTCACGACCACCCCAGAACACGTAGTTTTCGCCACCTAAAGCAATAGTAGCATCAATAGAGTTTTTAACCTGAGTAGCGCCGTAAGCAATTACATTAAAGTCTGGGTTAGTAGCAGCACCGTTCATGTAACGTGGGTTAGAGAACAGGTTAGCAGTGCCCCATAATAATTTAATGCCTGACTCTTGTTGTTTTTGCTTGGCATACTCCACAATAGCTTGCATGTTCTTTTCAGTTTCCTGAATAGAGCTGCCTTCATCAATAAGGTCTACATCGTGGAAGCAGTAATAATTTACACCTAACTTAGAGGTAAATTCAAAAGCAGCATCCATTTTGGCTTTAGCATTACCTAAAACATCGGTTTTGCTTACCCAAGGGAACTGGCGGGTACCCGGACCAAATGGATCTTCACCGGTACCGTTAAAAGAATGCCAGTAAGCAATAGCAAACCGGAAGTGTTCGGCCATTGTTTTGCCAGCAACAACACGATTTTCGTCGTAAAATTTAAAAGCTAACGGGTTGTTGGACTCGCGGCCTTCGAAGCTTATTTTTTTGATGTTCGGGAAGTATTCTTTACTTCCGGTAGTGACTTTTACTGCCATTGAATTTGTTTAAGTTTATGGTTTAAAATTTAATTCGTACAAGTAAATAGTGTACGGAATAAAGTTTTAAGTTTGTTTAAAAAATTGATTAAAAGTAAATAGTATTCTTATTGAACAGCTGCTAACTGGTTTTCCAAAACCTTTAGCCAGCGCTGATAAATTTCTTCGTACAAAGATTGTAACTCTTTCTGGGGCTCTAAAGAGCGGGTACAGGTTAATCCTACAAAGGAAGAGGCATAATCTGGATAAATACCCGCACCCACACCTGCGGCACGGGCAGCTCCCTGCGAACCATCTGTATTATAAAGCTCAACTACTGTATCGGTAACGGTAGCAAATGCCTGCGCAAATAACGGACTTAAGAACATATTGGCATCACCGGCTTTTACGGTCTTTGCTTTAATGCCCATTTTGTTCATGATGTCAAAACCGTATCGTAAGGCAAATATGATTCCTTCCTGAGCAGCGCGAGCCAAATGGCCCCGGGTATGGGTGGTAAGCGAAAGCCCGGTAATAGTAGCACCTACCTGCTTGTTTTGTAGTATTCTTTCGGCACCGTTACCAAAAGGTAATATTGTTAAGCCATCGGCACCAATAGGAGCTTGGGAAGCAATGTCATTTATTTCCGGATACGAATACTGGTATTTATATTTTTCGGAAGTAAATAAGTTTTTGCGTAACCAGGAGTTTAATATACCGGTTCCGTTAATACAAAGTAAGGTGCCGGTTATAGGATTAGTCTCGGTGCTGTTTACATGCAAGAACCCGTTTACCCGAGAAGCCGGATCATAAGCAGGTGTTTGGTTTATACCATAAATTACGCCGGAGGTACCGGCAGTAGCAGCAATTTCACCCGGATTTAAAACTCCCAACGAGTAAGCATTATTGGGTTGGTCACCGGCCCGGTAGCCAATTGGGGTGCCGGGAGCCAAACCTAATTCCTGAGCAGCCACTTCAGAAACTTCTGCTTGACGACTAAAAGTTGGTACAATTTCAGGAATCAGATTAGCATCAATGCCATAATATTCCAATAATTCAAAAGCCGGCCGGTTTTCTTTAAAGTTCCAGAGAATGCCTTCAGAAAGACCGGAGGCAGTAGTTTGTGCCTTACCAGATAATTTCATAGCAATAAAATCACCAGGAAGCATAAATTTATCTATTTGGGCATAAATATCCGGTTCGTTTTCTTTAACCCATTTAAGTTTAGAGGCGGTAAAGTTGCCGGGTGAATTTAGGTAGCTACCCAGGCATTGTTCTGCCCCCAGGTCTATAAAAGCCTGATTGCCTATTTGCACGGCCCGGCTATCGCACCAAATAATAGATGGCCTTAATACGTTTTGATTTTTATCCACAACCACTAATCCATGCATTTGATAAGCAATACCAATTGCTTTTACATCAGCCGCCTGTATACCAGTTGCCTGCAATACCCGCTGCGTGGTCTCCTTAATATATTGCCACCAACGATTCGGATCTTGCTCGGCCCAGCCTTCATTCTGAACCAACATTTCCATTTCAACTTCCGGGGCAAAAGCCGATGCAACTGCTTTCCCAGAACTTGCTTCAAGAAGAGTAGCCTTCACTGAAGAGCTGCCAATATCATATCCTAATAGATACATGAATTATAATGTTATTGTAAATTTTACAATATTATAAATACTAAATTATATCTCCAAGTATATTTATTTTAAAATTATAAAAGTATTTTTGAATCAGGTTTTCACTATCAATAAGTAAAATAAATTAATTTACTAAATCAGATCAGCATCTGAAAAGAGTTTATACCTGCTTATTTAGTAATATTTTGTATTTTAGTTGCTTAATTGATTAACCTCAGTAAATAACAACTTTTTCCCATTATATCTTTTTATACGGACACCTTTAATATTTTATGGATTATAACCCGGACCATATTCTTCCCTCCATTTCTACCGACTCTATTATTTTTGGTTTAGACGATGATAAATTAAAGGTTCTATTGATGAAACGGGTAATTGAACCCGTAGGGAAGTGGTCGTTGCCCGGCGGATTTGTGCTGGAACATGAAGATTTGGATATTGCTGCTCGCCGTATTCTGGATCATACCACAGGTATGAATAATGTGTACATGGAACAGGTACACACTTTTGGGGAAGTAGATCGCTTTCCGGGCCGACGGGTAATTACGGTTGCTTATTATGCCTTAATTAACTACACCTTAGAAAATTTAAAACCGGGACCAGAAGCTTCTGAAATCCATTGGGTTGATATTACACAATTACCGGAACTGGCATTTGATCACCGTCATATAATTGATATAGCCCTGGTGCGGTTACAGGCTAAAGTAAGAACAGAACCAATTGGCTTTGAGCTCCTGCCTGCAAAATTTACCTTAACGCAGTTACAAAGGCTTTACGAAGCCGTTTTAGGCACTGCTTTTGATACCCGCAACTTCCGGAAAAAAATCCTTAAAATGAATTTGTTATTGCCGCTTAACGAAAGCCAAACCGGCGTGCCGCACCGGGCTGCTCGTTATTATAGTTTCAATAATGATACTTATGTTAAATTGAAGAAGAAAGGTTTTACTTTTGAACTATAACAATGGCATCGTACTATGAAAATATTAGTTGTAGAAGATGAACCAAAGGTTGCCGCCTTTATTAAAAAAGGGTTGGAAGAGCAGGCATATGAAGTAGATCAGGCCTACGATGGTTTTTATGGCAGAAGGCTGGCGCTGGAAAATGAATATGACTTAATTATTCTGGACGTAATCTTACCGCAGCAAAATGGACTGGAGGTTTGTAAGCAAATTCGGGAGAATAATGCGGTTGTGCCAATATTAATGTTAACGGCCTTAGGAAATACAGAAGATAAAATCAGAGGTTTGGATTCAGGAGCAGATGATTATTTGGTAAAGCCTTTTGTTTTTCAGGAGTTATTGGCCCGCATACGGGCTTTAACCCGACGCACCCACGATGGTCCGCGTAATGAGGTATTACGTATTGCTGATTTAGAATTGGATTTAGCTAAAAAGACGGTTAATCGATCTAACGTACCTATTAATCTTACAGCCCGGGAGTTTGCCTTATTACATTACTTGATGCGTAACAAAGAAAGAGTTGTTTCGCGGGTGGATATAATAGAACAGGTGTGGGAAACTTCTTTTGATACCGGTAGTAACGTAATAGATGTTTATATTAATTTCCTTCGGAAAAAAATAGATAAGGACTTTAGCCCTAAGCTTATTCATACATTAGTAGGTATGGGCTACGTGTTAAGAGAAGGGTAACTGTATGAAAATCCGGACCCGGTTAACACTCCAGTTTACCTCCATTTTTGCCATAATTTTAGTTTTATTCTCCTTAATTGTTTATTTTTTCTACTCCTATTCTGATAGTAGTGCCTTCTATGATAGTTTGGTAAACCGGGCTAATGTTGTGGCTCATGTTTACTTAGATGCTGATAAAGTAAGCAAAGAAAGCTATAGAAGGCTACTGCGTAAATATTACCAGACCCTGCCACACGAAATAGTACAGGTTTATAATTGGGAAGGGAAAAATGTATTTCGGGAAGGGGAAGGTTCCATTGCTATTAAGCCCGAACTGTTAGAAAGTGTCAGAAGAGAGGGAAAAATTCTGCTGCGGGAAAATAAAAGACAACTAGCCGGTATTATTTTTAATGATGAAAAGGGTAAGTTTATTGTTATAGCTTCCTCTATTGATGAGCTTACCCAAAAAGAACTGAAAGATCTCCGGTTGATATTAGGAGTAGGGTTTTTACTCTCTATGGTAGTGGTGGTAGGTAGTGGATGGGCTTTTTCCAAGCAAGCTTTGCGTCCTATCCTGAAAGTAGTTGATGAGGTGGAACAGATAAGTGCTTCTGATTTGCACCTTCGGTTAAGCCAGGCAGATGGGGCAGATGAATTATCACACCTGGCTCAGACCTTTAACCGCATGCTGGACCGGTTGGAAAGTGCCTTTGATATGCAAAATACCTTTATTTCCAATGCTTCGCATGAGCTGCGTACTCCATTAACGGCTATGATTGGTGAATTAGAGGTAGCCTTAATGAAGCCCCGCGAAATAACCGAATACCAACATGTTTTATATTCCATTCTGGACGAAGCCCGGATGTTAACCCGTTTATCAAACGGTATGCTCCAGATTGCCCATGCCAGCTTCGACATATCTAAAATTAAACTTACCCCTATCCGGTTTGATGAGTTGGTTTACCAGGCTGGTTCTGAAGCCCAAAAACGTAACCCTAAATTTAAAATTGATATATATTTTGATCAGTTGCCAGAAGACGAACGCAAAATAATGGTGAAAGGCAATGAATCATTGTTATTAATTGCCTTATTAAATGTATTTGAAAATGCCTGTAAGTTTTCGGATGGTAAGCCAGTGGCTGGTATCATAAAAGTAGATCACCAACGGATTTTATTAATTGTTAAAGACCAGGGGGTGGGAATTACTCCTTCAGATTTAAAAAAGGTCTTTGTGCCATTTTTTCGAGCCGATAATGTTCGGGATACTTCCGGTCATGGTATTGGCCTGCCTTTAGCCGAAAAAATAATGAAGCTCCACCGGGGCACTATCCAAATTTCCTCTCAGATAGCAGTGGGCACAGAAGTAACTATCAGCCTTTATAATTTATCGGAGATTTTAATTAAATTTTAATTAAAACAGCATTAAAATGACATTAATAAAAAATTAAAATAAAATTAAAATTTAATCTGTTTTTAATGTTATTTTAATGCTGTTTTAATATTGAGTTTCTAGATTATATGTTTAGATATCTAAACAATATAATATGCAAAAACAGTCTAGTACTTTTAATATTGCCTCTTTAAAGAAAGATTTACCAGCTGGTCTGGTTGTTTTTCTGGTGGCATTACCTCTTTGTTTAGGCATCTCTCTGGCTTCAGGCGCACCTTTATTTGCTGGACTTATTACAGGCATTGTAGGTGGTGTTGTGGTTTCTATGCTAAGTGGTTCTGCTTTAAGTGTCAGCGGACCGGCAGCTGGGTTAACTGTAATTGTTTTAAACGGTATTCAAAGTTTAGGAAGTTTTGAGGCTTTTCTATTAGCTGGGTTAATAGCAGGTTTTCTGCAACTGGTTTTAGGATTTGCAAAGGCGGGCATCATAGGCTTGTATTTTCCGTCTTCTGTAATCAGAGGCATGCTGGCCGCTATTGGTTTGATATTAATAATAAAACAAATACCACACTTTTTAGGGGCTAATGAGCATCTTCTCGGCGAAATGTCATTTTTTTGGGCAGATGGCAAAAATACCTTCTCCGAGATAAGACGTGGATTTAATAGCATGGAGAAAGGAGCCTTAATTATTGGCTTGTTTGCCCTATTAATTTTAGTTATTTGGGAAAGCAAACCGCTGCAACGAATTTCTTTTTTTAAATTGGTTCCCGGTGCATTGGTAGCGGTTATTGCATCTGTTTTTCTAAATCAGGCTTTTAATATTTTTAATCCTGACCTTTTTATTGCGGATACCCACATGGTACAGTTACCAGTTGTAGCATCTCCAGTGGAAATATTAGGCGAATTAAGACTTCCGGATTTTTCACAAATAACCAATCCGCAGATTTATATTACCGCTTTTACGATTGCTATAATTGCCAGCTTAGAAACTTTATTGAGTGTAGAAGCAGTAGATAAATTAGATCCGTATAAACGGATAACGCCTCCTAACCGGGAGCTTAAAGCACAAGGTATTGGTAATATTGTTAGTGCCTTATTGGGTGGTTTGCCCATGACAGCGGTAATCGTAAGAAGTTCAGCTAACGTAAATGCTGGTGGCCAAACCAAGCTTTCCAGTTTTGTACACGGTATTTTATTATTACTTAGTGTTCTTTTTTTATCTGAGTATATCAACCATGTTCCACTTTCTGCATTAGCGGCAATTTTATTGATGGTAGGGTTTAAATTAACGAAACCCGCTTTATATAAAGCTCAATGGCGGTTAGGAACTGAGCAATTTATTCCGTTTATCATTACTATTCTGGCTATTTTATTCACAGATTTATTAAAAGGTATCACTGTTGGTTTAGTAATAGGGATTTTTTATATATTAAGAGCTAACTATAAATCACCCTTCTTCTTCCAGAAGAATCGTGATCTTGGTGAGGATATTATTAGAATTCAGTTAAGTGAGAATGTTACCTTCTTAAATAAAGCCAGCATTGTTTTGACCCTTGATCATTTGCCTGAGAATAGCAACGTCATTATTGATGGCTCTAAATCTACCTTTATTGATTATGATGTGCTGGATGCCATTCATAATTTTAAATTTAATGCTTCAGCAAAAAATTTAAAGGTAGAATTAATAGGGATACCAGAAGTAACCAGTGTGGTTTCTCATTAGAGAATGTATTTGAATGTCTTGAAGTTTTAAATAATAAGTAGATAAAAAAAGCCGCTATTTTTAGCGGCTTTTTTTATCTACTTATTATTAGTTACCATTCATAGTCTCTGGATGAGGAAGATCCATAATTATATGGCGGACCATCGTTTCTGGAGTTGTTAGAACCCCGGTTTGAGCGGTAATCATCATTCCGGTGATTGCGCTCATATCGGTTTGCTCTTTCTCTATCTTCTCTTTCCTCTTCTGTAATCCGGTCCCAGGCATTACTGATATAATTACCTACCCGGTTAAAGAAACCTTCTTCTTCGTGATTGTCCATCCGGTTTTCGTTCCGGCGACTTTGGTTATACCGATTTTCATTGTATCCGCGCTCTTGATTATTAAAGTTTTGATACCTATTGTCAGGCGAATACCGGTTCTGATTATTATAGTTATTTTGGTCGTAATTTCGGTTTTGGTTATACTGCTGGTTACGGTTCTGATTCTGGTTGTACCGGTTATCATCGTCATTGGTCCAGCGGTTCCAAGTTTCGTTTATCCGGTCACCAGTTCTTTCAAAGAAATCACTGTCGCCGGAACGGTGACGGTCGTAATCCCGGTCCTGGGAATGGTTGCCGTAATTGTTTCTATATTGCCGGTGATCAACTTGCCAACGATTCTGATTCTGGTGTTCCTGGTTTTGGTTGCGTTGCCAGCTATTTTGTTGGGGTTGTTGCCGTTGTTGATTCCGGTTCTGATTTTCGTTCCCGTACAAATTTATATGTTCATTTGGGTGGCGCATTAACGAATTCCGATCATAATGATCATCAGTACTTGGGTCGGAGCCAGGCCGGTTAATATGGGTATTAGTGTTACTTGCCTGGTAAGGAGTTAGTCGCCGGGGATTTTCGTCACCAAACCTAAACGTATTGAAGGACGAAGTGTCCGAGTTTTCAAAATTTCTCATAGTAGTATATTATTTTAAGTGGATAATACCTAACTACTTGGCGCAAACCAAGTCTTATAATTTACGGAGAAGTCTTGGATAGGTTAAAAGTTTATGCATATACCCGCATTTTAGAGGCGCTTGCTACGATCTTGATTTTCAAATGGTTTTAAATTATAAAGCGTTTCCTTTAATAGTAAGATAAAGTTCTTTAAAAAGTACTAAACTATTTTATAAGTTAATTATGTTGTGTGGCTGTAGGTTTAAGTTATACCCTTTACAAAACAACATGAAGTTAAAATTATTAGCAATAGCAGTTTCTATGGCAGCCCTAACGAGTTGTGAAGAATTGTTTGATGATGGCACCAAGCTTGATGGGTCCACACCTTACATTATGCTAAGTTCCCCAAATGAAAATAGTGTTTTTGCTAAAAACCAAAACGTTGCAATTCACTCCGAAATCACTGATAAGGATAATATCAATCAGTTAGATGTAAATATTACCCAACTGAATCAGGATGGTAGTAAAGCTTTGTGGGGGTTTTCTAAACAGCCTAAAAAGAATCCGGTAATACTTGATACTACTTTTAATACGAGTAATTTGGCGGCCGGAAATTATCTGTTATCTGTAACTACCATTGATGGTCGTAATAATACAGGTACTAAAGAAATTAAATTTACTATTAGTAACTAAATATTTCATTTTTATAAAAAAGCCGGTATGTAATTACATACCGGCTTTTTTTGTTATACCCCAGACAGTTCGCTCTTATTTAAATTAAGTTCTTTAAACCAAGACATTGCCTGCACAAAATAAGGAGGTGGGAAATACCTGTAATCTCTTATTTTTGCATAATAGTTTTACCCTGGATAGCAGCATTGAAAGTTTGTATAGCAGAAAAGCCAAGTGTAGCGCGTGAAATTGCGCAGGTAATTGGAGCCCGAAATAAGAAAGATGGTTACTTTGAGGGCAATGGTTACCAGGTAACCTGGACGTTTGGTCATTTTTGTCAGTTGCGGGAGCCGGAAGATTACAAACCCGAATGGAAACGCTGGAGTTTACATGAATTGCCTATGGTGCCGGATCAGTTTGGAATTAAATTAATGCAGGACAAAGGCGTTCAGAAGCAATTTAAAATTATAAAGGATCTATTAAAAAATGCTACTGAGGTAATTAATTGCGGAGATGCCGGGCAGGAGGGAGAAGTTATTCAACGGTGGGTTTTAACGGAAGCAAAATTCAGAAAGCCTTTTAAAAGATTATGGATATCTTCTTTAACCGAGGAAGCCATCCGCCAAGGTTTTTCTGCTCTCCGCGAAGGAGCAGAATTTGACTCTTTATACCAGGCTGGAAAAAGCAGGGCCATCGGTGATTGGTTACTGGGCATGAACGCCACCCGCTTGTTTACGCTGAAATATGCGCAGGGCCGGCAACTATTATCGCTGGGGCGGGTGCAAACGCCTACCTTGGCCATGATTGTAAACCGGTACCACGAAATCGAGAATTTTAAACCTGAACCTTTCTGGGAGTTAAAGACCGTATACCGTGAAGCCGTTTTCTCCAGTACCGAAGGAAAGTTTACCATCCATGAAAAAGCCTTAAAAGTTTTAGAAGCGGTAACCGGAAAACTATTAACCATTACCGACATTGAAATTAAAAAGGGTACCGAAAGTCCTCCGCGGCTTTTTGATTTAACTTCTTTGCAGGTAGAATGTAATAATAAATTAGCTCTTTCTGCTGACGAAACTCTTAAAACGGTTCAAAGCCTTTATGAGAAAAAAGTAGTTTCTTATCCCCGGGTAGATACCACCTTCCTGCCAGATGATATGTATCCTAAAATTCCGGGTATTTTACAGAATTTAAGCAATTATAGTGCTTTAACGCAACCGTTGTTAGGTCAGAAAATTCGAAAAACAACCAAGGTATTTAATAATAATAAAGTTACCGATCACCACGCGATTATACCTACCGGCGGAAATGCCTCTTTAGGAAATACAGAAGCCAGAGTTTTTGATATTATTACAAAACGGTTTATTTCTGCATTTTATCCGGATTGTATTGTTAGTAATACTACTGTAACAGCTGAGGTTGATAGCCATGTATTTAAAGCCAAAGGTCGGCAGATATTAGAGCCTGGCTGGCGGGTGGTTTATGAGAAAGAAGCTAAAGAACCAGCCAATAAAGAAGAGCGGGAAGGCGAAGAGAAAGAAGATAATGCCATCCTGCCTATTTTTACCAAAGGCGAGCAAGGTCCGCACGAGCCGCGCTTGGATAGTAAAATGACCTCGCCGCCCAAAGATTTTACCGAAGCAACTTTGTTACGGGCTATGGAAACAGCCGGCAGACAAATAGAAGACGAAGACCTAAAAGAGGCATTAAAGGAAAATGGTATTGGCCGACCTTCTACCCGGGCCGCCATTATTGAAACTCTTTTCAGGAGGGAATATATCCGGAAAGATAAAAAAAGAATAATTCCTACTCAAACTGGTATTGATTTAATTGGAATCATCCAGAACCCGACTTTAAAATCGCCGGAACTTACGGGCCAATGGGAACGGAAACTCCGGCAGATAGAAAGCGGCAATTTTACTTCAGATGCTTTCTTACGGGAATTAAAAGAACTTGTGGGGGAAATGGTACAGGAGGTAAAGGCTGATAGGGGCACCATCCGTATTGAGCCTAAAGCTACGCCACCTGCACCAACTGAAAAGAAGGCACCAGCCAAAGGAGAAAAAAAGGAAAAAAAAGAAGCTTCGTCCGGATTAATTGGTTCGTGTCCGGTTTGCCAAATTGGTACGGTATTAAAAGGATCTTCGGCTTATGGCTGTTCTCGGTGGAAGGAAAACTGTCACTTCCGGCTTCCTATTGTTTTTAAGAATAAAACCTTAACAGAAAAACAAATCAGTACCCTTCTGCAAAAAGGAAAGCTGCCCCTGAAAGGTATTAAGGAAGAAGGGGAGGCTAAAGCAAATGATGGTGTATTAACGTTAGTAGAAGGGAAAGAGCTCTTTTTTGAGATAACGGAAAAAGCTCCGAAAGCTGCCCAGGTAAATATTTGTCCAAAATGTAAACAGGGTCAAATGCTGAAAGGTAAATCTGCCTATGGATGCAGCCGGTTCCGGGAAGGCTGCCAGTTCATTGTTCCTTTCGCTATTGCTGGTAAAACCATTTCCGATAAAACTTTTTCTGATCTTATTCAAAAAGGCAAAACACCTAAAATCAAAGGTTTTACTTCAACCAAAACCGGAAATAAATTTGACGCTTCTTTATTGTTAAATAGTGAATTCAAGGTGGTATTTCAGTTTGATTAACTAAGTGCTACTTTATTATTTAGGATTTTAAATAATATAGAATATAATTGTTTTGTAACTACAGGTTCAGGTAAAAAGTATAAGTATAGTAATATTTTGATATTGATACTTTTTACAAATGAAACAAGTGTATTTTTACCAGCGGACCTTGGGTTATTTGCTGGTACTGGTATTGCTTTTCATGGGCGTTTCCTGCGACCCATTCGATTATAGCCCCAATGAAGTTTTACTGGCTTCTGACGAAAAAAATTTAAACCAGAAAAATATTGATAAGATTACTGCCTTAGGTATAACAGCTACTGATACCTTAAGAATAGCTTTGATTTCTGATACCCAGCGTTTTTATGATGAAACAAAGAAGGTAGTTAACGTTATTAATGATATTAATGCCAACAAAAAAAGTCGGATTCACTTTGTAATTCATGGCGGAGATATTTCTGATTTTGGTTTGTTGGAAGAATACCGATGGCAACACCAGATTCTGAAGAAGTTAGCCATGCCTTATGTCGTGGTTTTAGGCAACCACGATTGTGTGGCCAATGGGAAAAAAGTGTACCGCAACATGTACGGACCCTACGATTTCTCTTTTCAGGTTGGGGCCAACCGGTTTGTTTTTATGAATACCAATACCATGGAGTTTGAAAGTGATATCCCACTTTTTGACTATATGGAAAACAGCCTGAAAGATGTAAATAATTATAAGAATGCCTTTATAGTTAGTCATGTGGCCCCATATGATCCTGATTATAATAGGGCTAAAGAAGAGCCATTTGCTTCCATCGTTCGGAATTACAAGGTAAAGTATTCCATCCATGGGCACCAACATACCCATAGTTTTAAGCAGCCTTACAACGATAACCAAAACTATTTAATTATTGGCAGTGTGGAAAAGCAATCTTTTGTACTCATGACTATAATAGGTGAAAAGGTGACTTATGAAGTAATCAAATTTTAAGCAGATTATCCATGAAGCTAAAATATTTACCCTTATTTATATTTTCCCTGCTAGTATTAAGGGCCCACTCTGGCAAAGCACAGGACTCGCAGAATTCAAATACCGACAGGCCCTGGTATTTACCAGACCATGTAGCCATACAATTTGCCGGCAACATTGGGTTATTAGCGGTTGGTCCTGGCTATAGCTACCTACGGGACAAGGTGGATACCGAATTTTTATACGGCATAACTCCAGGATTCGAAACCAATACCAGTATCCATATTATAACGGCTAAAACCTCTTACCATCCAGTGCTGTGGGAGTTTAAGAATGGCATCATGCTGGAACCCCTTAAAATAGGAACAGGAATTAGTTATTCCATAGGCCGCCAATTTCATACTACCTGGCCAGCCAGGTATCCGGATGGATATTATTGGTGGACTACCAGCTTTCGGTTTACACCATATCTGGGATTTAGCATCAGTAAAACAGTAGGAAACCAACAATCAGGTATAAAACGAATTGCTTTTTCTCCGGAAATTGGTACCCATGATTTAGCCCTGGTTAGTTTTCTAAATAACAAGCATTTAGGCTTTGGAAAAATTTTAAATCTGGCGTTTAATGCCCGGTTTATTTTCTAAAGCAACCTTTAAAGGTGCCAGGAGTTAAGTATAAACTACTGGTTTGTTTAAGAATTATAAGTTATGCAACCTATAGGGAAAATAATATTATTTGCCGGTTTGGGCATTGCTTTTATTGGCCTCATTATCTGGTTATTTGGCAACAAGCTAAACTGGTTTGGTAATCTGCCAGGTGATATTCGGATTGAGCGTCCTAATTTTAAATTTTACGCCCCAATAGTAAGCATGCTGTTGCTGAGTATCTTGTTTAGTGCGGTTATGTGGGTTATCCGAAGGCTTTTCTAAAGCGGGAGTTAAGTTGGCTTGGTGCATGATGAAAAAATATTTACTTCTGGTTCTCTGGCCGCTCGTGTTTAGCAGCGGCATTTTTTTGGTGGCATGCGATTCAAAACAAAGTGTAACCGGTGGAACGGATACTATATCAGAAGAGGATGTCGCTTTTGATGCCTTTAAAGAAAATCTTTTACATAAGTTTTGGCGGTTAAATCCGGAATGGGCTAGTTCTCAGGGTTTCCATAATTACGATACAGCATTGGTTGTTCCTACGGCTAATTACCGGAAGAACCTGGAAAGATCTTACAAGGGATTTCTAAAGGAGTTAGAAGCTCATGCCTTACATAAACTTTCACCTAATAACCGGACTGATTATTACATGATTCAGAATCACCTGAATAAAACTATTTGGGAAATTACTGAATTTGAAGAGTATAAATGGAATCCGGCCCGGTATAATATAGGCAGTGGCGTGGCTGAAGTACTAAACAGTCGGCACGACAACCTTACTAACCGGCTCCGGGTTATTGGTGAAAAATTAGCAAGAAGTATAATATACTATGAAACTGCAATAGATAATTTAGAAAAACCAACTTTAGAGCATACCCAATTAGCCATTCTGCAAAACAAAGGCGCATTAACTGTATTTGGGCCTGCTCTACAGGATTCAGTTGCAAAATCGGATCTGGCTCCCCACGAAAAGGAAATACTTAAACAGCGTATAGAAATAACCCGACTGGCTATTGAAAACTACCTGCGCCATTTAGAATATAAAGTATTGCCGGCAGTTTCAGCAGGTAAAAGCCGGAGTTTTCGGATTGGCTCATCTTTGTATGCGCGCAAATTTAATTTTGATTTAGAATCAGGTTTTACTGCGAATGAAATTTATCAAAAAGCAGTTTTGCGAAAGCGGAAATTGCACCAGGAGATGCTACGGCTTACGGAAGAGCTTTGGCCAAAATACTTTCCTGGTGTACCCATGCCCAAAGGATTACCCGCTGTTAAATCTCTTATAAGCCGGATTTCTCAAAACCATGTTCCTAAAGACTCTTTTCTGATAGCTATTCAAAATCATATTCCGGAACTGGTAAAATTTGTTAATGCTAAAAATCTGCTCACGCAAGATCCGACCAAGCCTCTTAAAGTCAGGATTACCCCGCCTTATATGCAGGGGATTGCTGGTGCTTCGGTTTCCGCTCCTGGCCCTTATGATAAAGAAGCTATAACCTATTATAATGTTATGCCCATAACGCAATATTCCCCAAAAGCTGCTGAAAGCTATTTGCGCGAATACAACCGTTATATGATGCAAATCCTGAATATTCATGAAGCCATTCCGGGACATTATACCCAATTAATTTATAGTAACCGGTCGCCCTCTGTAATAAAGGCCGTGTTAGGTAACGGGGCCATGATTGAGGGATGGGCGGTTTATGCTGAGCAAATGATGCTGGAGGAGGGGTACGGAAACAACTCGCCGGAACTGTGGCTAATGTGGTATAAATGGAATTTGCGGGTTACGCTTAATGCTATATTGGATTATGGTGTGCATGTGCAAAACATTAAAGAGGCAGAAGCTATTAAAATGTTAAGGGATGAAGGTTTTCAGGAAGAAGCAGAAGCCCAGGAAAAATTGCGGCGTGCCACTTTAAGTCAGGTACAATTAGCTAGTTATTTTACCGGCTTTACCGAAATACATGATTTACGCCAGGACTTAAAAAAGCAACAAGGAAAAGCCTTTAGTTTGAAAAATTTCCACGAACAATTTTTAAGTTACGGCAGTGCACCTGTCCGCCACATTAGGGAATTGATGCTGGATGATTGATAACTAGCTCATCCGTTATTTCTGAACCAGTTTTCGTAAGGCCATGGCATAACCTAAGTGTAAGCCATCGTGCATAGGTAAAAGCTGAATTGCCCCTTCAATAGAAGAAACGGTGCTGCCTAAACTGGTTTTATAAGGCGTAAATGGTCTAAAAATATTGTTTTCAAAATCTTCAGCTAAAAAATCTATAGTTGAAAAAAGATAGCTCTTTAGCAGTTCTAGTTCGGCTTGTGATACATAGGCTGTTGGCTTGGTTCCTTTTTGGTATTTAGTTATAATTTCTTCTTCTACCCGGGGAGTAACCTGGCTCATTTTATAACATAATACTTGTTGAGCAGCAATAATGTGCCCGAAATTCCAGATAATATTGTTATTAAAACCAGCAGGTATGGCATTTACAGCGTCCAGGGATAAGCCATTAATCAGGTTTAAGAAATTAGTGCGGGTAGCTTTAAGTATTTGAAAAGTGTAATCCATGTCTGAAATTAATAGTCTGTTCTCCTAGAAGGTAATTGATTTATAAAAAATATATTAAAACCACTTAATATTAGGAAAGCAATATTAGCAAAATGGTACGTTTATTGGTTGAGTTTAAAAAGATAAATAGATAGGATAATCTGGTAGATTTTAAAAATCCCTATCATTTTACTTTCGTAAACTCAACCAATAATTTTCAAAATCATGAAAAAAGGAATACTTATTTTGTTTGTTATGCTTACAACCGGAATGGTTGCGCAAGCTCAAGTTAGTCTGGGCCTTAAAGTAGGGGCAAGTTCTTCAACTGTTGATGTAAACAACCTTAAAAACAATTTATATCAATTTAAAGATGAAGGAAGTATTACCGGTTACCATGCCGGCGCTTTTGTACGGTTAAAAGCAGCAGGGTTTACGGTACAACCAGAAGCTTATTTTTCAACTACTGGAGGTAAATTAGAACGGAAAGAAATAAGCAGCAATAACGTAGAAGAGATAAGAGCACGGTTTAATCGGCTGGATGTGCCAGTATTGGTAGGTTTTAGCTTATTAAACTTAGTTAGAATTCAGGCGGGGCCGGTGGCTTCAGTACTGATGAATGGGAAATTGGGAGAAGAGCGAATAGAAAACTATTTAGACAAAACGGATTGGGGTTTTCAGGCAGGAGTTGGCATTGATATATCTAGTTTTTCTGCTGATTTACGGTACGAACGTGTTAATAGAGAATATACCAACCAAAGTACTAGTTACGATATAGGTAACCAGCAAGTTCTGGTAAGTCTAGGGTATAAATTATTTGGCAAATAAGTTTATAAAAAAGAGGGGCTGATTTACCAGCCCCTCTTTTTTATAAACTAGACTTCGCACATCCCATCAGAACAAGAAGCATCTTGCCCTTCGTTCGTAGTGATAGGCGTAATAACAGGCTTTTCTTCCTCCCAAACTTTTTCCAGCGTTTGTAAAAATAATTCAGAGGGTTGCGCTCCTGAAACTCCGTATTTGCGGTTTAATACAAAGAAGGGAACGCCCCTGATGCCTAATTGCTGGGCTTCAAAGCTATCCTGGTTTACTTCATTAGCAAATAAGTTATTTTCTAAAGTCTGCCGAACCAGCGCTTCCTCCAAGCCTATTTCTGTTCCTAACTGAACCAGCGTATCAGTATCGCCAATGTTTTTACCTTCCATAAAATAAGCCTGGAAAAGACGTTCTTCCGCCTGATCTTGTAACCCGTGTTTGGCAGCTAAATGAGTAAGCCGGTGAGCATGGAATGTATTAGCCGGAATGGTTTGGTCCATGTTGTAGTCTAAACCTACTTCTTTTGCCATGCCGGTTACCTGGGCATTCATTTGCTTTGCCTGTTGTGGGCTCCAACCTTTTTTCTCAGCCAATACTTCGTTGATGCTTTTGCCTGGTACAAATTGCATTTCCGGATCTAACTGGAAGCTATGCCACACTACTTCCACCTGGTCTTTATGCGGAAATTGTTCTAAGGCTTGCTCAAATTTGCGTTTCCCGATATAGCAAAACGGACAGGCTATATCTGACCAT
Organism: Adhaeribacter aquaticus DSM 16391; assembly: GCF_000473365.1. GTDB lineage: Bacteria > Bacteroidota > Bacteroidia > Cytophagales > Hymenobacteraceae > Adhaeribacter > Adhaeribacter aquaticus. Next base: position 1,527,412 of record NZ_KI421517.1, on the reverse strand, counting down.
ATATCAATTTTCATTTTTTCTCTTTAAATAATAAATTAAAACTGTCAAGATGTACCTTTTACCTTATAGGAAGAAGATAAACTTTGACTAAGTAAATTGCTCAAAGGTAGTGCCACTTTTTTTAGCTTGGATTCATTCGGTTAAATACCTGTTCCAGCTCTTGCCGGGAGGCCATTCTGGATATTTCGGAGGTACCATAACCAATCTCTTCCTGCCCGGAGGCTAACCCTGCCATCATGGCATCGGCAAAATCAGGTAAGGGTACGCCAAAGGTGTGTAATCCCGGCCCACCTAAATCGGTTTGTACGGCAGGTGGAATAATTTCTATTACCTTGATATTCGTTTTAGCTAATTGGTACCGTAACGATAACGTGAATGAATGCAAGGCCGCTTTGGTGGCAGAGTATACCGGCGCCTGGGCCAACGGCACAAAAGCTAATCCGGAAGTAACATTGATTATGGCCGAATTATTTTGCTTCTGCAAATGCGGAATAAATAAGGCTGAAAGATGAATAGGTGCTTCCAGATTTATGGCGATTTCTTGCTGAAATTCCTGCCAGCTCTCCTCAAACTCTGTATATGGAACCCGCCGCTGGATCCCGGCATTGTTTAAGAGTATATTTACCTGTGGTACCTCATCTTTTACCCAATAAAATAAATTTTGTCGGTCACTTTCAGCCCCTATGTCGCAGACAAAAGTTTTTAGACCTGGTAATTTTTGTCCAGCTTCCGCTAATTTATCTTCTCGCCGACCACAAATAGCTACTTGGCTGCCAGCCTTTAAAAACCGCTCGGCCAGAGCAAAACCAATGCCAGATGCCCCTCCGGTAATAAGTACTGTATTGCCTGCTAAATTCATATTTTAAATATTGCAAAGATTATAAGTTTCCCGTGGGGCCTATAGTTTCTTTTAGCTTAAAAATGAGTTTTATTTACTGGAGTAAAATACGCAGGATTGGGAGAAAGGTAGGGGAGCTATGGAGAGGTAAAATGGAAAATGTAAGAGAAATACAAAATAAAACAGGTATTAAGTATTTCTCTTACAAAATTATTTTAGCGATACTGGCACAAATAAGCTGTTTGGCCTTTTGATTTTACTTTAAAGGAGGCGTTAGCCGGTACTTCAAAGGTTTGGCCTTTAGTGAAAGTTTTATAATCCTGATCGCCTGGTAATAAAACAGTTAGTTCACCTTCTATTACGGTCATAATTTCGTGCTGGGATGTACCAAACTCATAATCGCCTTCTTCCATTACCCCAACTGTTGATTTGCCTTCTGGTGATTGGTAACCCAACGATTTCACCGTGCCACTAAAATATTCGTTTACGTTTATCATGATTTATGTATTTATGTATTTATGTAATTTTCAGAGATAAAAACTTTTATTATTCTTAATAAGCGGCGAATATAGGCAAGGACTTTAAAATTATTTTAGAAATATTTTATTTTGTTAATTATTAAATTTTTGCCAAAATAATAACTTATGCAAGAATTTTGGGTGCATATAAATAAGGGCAATATCAATATATGTCAAAACACGTATAAGCTCGTAGAATTTCAATGACAAAATTGAAATTTGTATAAACTTGATAAAAAAGTATAATACCTTTGGGGCATAAATTTTATGGAACCGTCCCTTTAAAACTAAAATTTAAAATTATTTAATAAACATCATGAAGAAATTAATTTTTGCATTGGCGGCTTGTAATATGCTTTTCTTAGCAAGCTGCGGTAGTTCAGAGAAACAAGCAGGCGAAGAATATTACGATCCGAATTATAAACCAACTGAAAACTCGTCTGCTTCCAGCGGCAATGGCGCACAAAACGGAACAGACGCTCAGGGAGGTACTACAGAAGTAGCTTCTGAGTCAGAGACACCATCTGTTAGTACGGAAGCTGCGCCGGTAGCCAATGCAGGGGCAACGGCCACATCTGGTACTACTACTCCGGCTGCAGGCGCAACGCCAACTTCGGGTACTACCACTCCGGCTGCCGGTGCTACTGCGGCCGCTCAGCCTAAAGCAGCTGCAGGTGGCGCTAATGTTGAGAAAGGGAAAGCCTTAATTGGCAAATCTGACTGTTTAGCCTGCCACCAGATAGATAACAAATTAGTAGGCCCGGCTTATAAAGAAGTTGCGCAGAAATATGAGTCTAATGAGAAAAACCTAAATTTCTTAGCTACAAAAATTATAAAAGGTGGCGCCGGTAATTGGGGCGAAGTACCAATGAGTCCGCACCCAACCTTATCGCAGGGCGATGCTAAAGAAATGGCACGTTATATTTTGTCTTTACGTTAAGATTTAGTTAAAAATATAAAATAAAAAAGGGGAGTTTATCATCCCCTTTTTTTGTGCATTAGCTTAAGCAATTACTTTATTATTCATACTTCCATATTTGATGAAAGGTATCTTTACATTCCTGTTTTATTTCTTCAGGTAAATCGGAGCCTGCATTAAAATGGAGCTCCACCTGCCCGGAAGCTGTACGCAAAGCATAATGATTATGCAGCCGATCATGCTCTTCGGTTTCGTTTTGCGGTGGACGTTTGTTGAAGAAATCAGCATGTTTTTCTTCTATACTTTCCATAGCTTTCTCAAAATTCTGGTTCTTTTGGGCATATTCTTCGCCATAAATAAATTCCGATATGTCTCTCATAAGATTGATCTTAATAACTTATTAAAAATACTTTGTTTTTACGCTTGTAAGGCACTTTTATTTGAGCCACTTGTACAAGTTATTGATATAATGTTAGTTTTGTATATCAGTAGTTGTATCAGTAGTTATGATAAGTGTCTATCTTTATCCCGATAAACCCAAGGCAAAAAAAACAGTTGTCATGGTTTGGGTTTCCCCTTTTAAAATCCGGGCTTCTACCGGAATTTCTGTTAACCCGAAATACTGGTTAAAAGACAAACCTTTCGTTTCCACTAAGCACCCCCGTTACGAATACATCCGAACCAAATTAATTGACCTGGACGGGCGTATTTTTAATGAAGCCATCCAGTATGAAAACCGGCCAAAGGAATTTACTTTGTCTGTTCTTCAAACCATTATTAATCCAGCCCGAAAAGTAAAGGATAACGGCAATATAAAAGATTGGTTTAACCAATGGCGGTGGGAGTTTCTGGCCTCCAAAAATAAGCTAAACCACCTGGATGTAAATGCCGAGAATAACCAGGTTTACCAGGACTGGAAAAAACAGGTGTTGCATAAGGAGCGGTACAATCTTCGCGGAAAGGAAGAACTTAAGAGCCAGATAAAAGGGCTTAATACCTATGTGGCCATGCGTACAACCGTAGGTTGGATAACCAAATTTAGTGAGCAAACCAAAGCGCAGGATATAGATAAAGAATGGTTGCCTGAGTTCTATCAGTTTATTTATGCGGAAAGTGAAATACGTTCTTCTAATTCTATCCGGCTGCTTCAGTCCAACTTAAAGAAGATCCTCAAAGAACATCAATTGCCATCGGAGTGGATTGAGGTGGTGAGTGCTGCCGAAACAGAAACCTTTGATTTGTACTGGCCGGAAGTTTTAAAACTGAAAGATACGATGTATGCTGATCCGTTGGTAGCGGAGGCGGCGCACACCTTTGTTATTAATTGCCAGTTGTGTTTGCGGTGGTCGGATTTAACCAGCTTGACCCCAGCCAGTTATTTAGAAATAAATACCCGGAAACACGGAGCCTTTAAAGCCATTATAAAAAAGCAGGTTAAAACGGAGTATACCACTTATATACCTATTCCACCAATGGCACAGGCATTAATTGATAGGTACGGCCGTATTCCGATACCCCGGAACCAGGATGGATCTTTTAATAATTGGTATTACTGGAAGCGGTTAAAGGAAGCAACGCAGGAAGCGAAGTTAGAACGCAAGGTATTATACAAAGGGAAACTGGTACCTTTGCATCAGGTAATTTCGGGTCACAATTCCCGGCAAACAGGAGCCAGCCGTATATTTGAGGTTACCCGGAATGATGCTTTAAAGGAAAAGCTTTTAGGGCATAAGTTTAAGAATGATCCTTATACAAAGGTAGCACCCGGTATCATTGCGGATGAATTATTGAGTGCCTGGAATTTAATTGAGGCTGAAGGGAATAAACAGGATTATTTTTTTATTGGCAATAGCTAAACGCTTTTTACGGTAATGGAGCTGGTAATTATAAGCCTTTGCTTTGCGGCTGGCTAATTGGATATCGTCAGCGGTATAAGCATCGGCAATCATTAAACTTCTTACCCAGCATTCCAAGCTTCTAAGTCTGGTAATAATGGCTAGGGTATGGGCATCATATTGGGCCTGGTGTTTCTGGCTGGAAAAGTTTGGTGGTGAAAAGAAAAGGGTTTGCATAATTGAAAGGATTTACTGTTTTATACTGGACAGGATTTCATCTAAACCTCCTTGTAGTTTTTTAATCTGCTGAGTAAGGAGCTGCACATCTGGTTTAGGAGGTTTTTCAAACAAAATATCTTCAGCCAGTATGCCATAAACAGATTGTAAATTATAGAGCATTTCCAGTGTAGGTTTAGACTTGCCTGATTTAATCTGATTTAGGGAGGCCGTCTTAATATTGATGCTGCGGCAAATGTCCGCATAAGTATCAGCTAAGCCAGCAGCAATCAGGTTATCAACTTTTTGGATAAAGCGGTTCCTGATCTGGGTTTCTATATCTTCGTTGTAAAGTTTTGGCATGGACGGTGTAGGGGTTGTATTTTTAATAGGGTAGGTTTCCTTGAAGGTGGCATACAGGATGTCTCCATTTTTTATCTGTTCACCAATGGCTTTTCTAGGATAAAATTTACCGTTACCTGTGGACAGGTAATTCTGAGTAGTCCATTTCATCAACTTGTCTTTCCCGTAGGACTCTCCAACCTGGACAATGAAAACCGGAGTATATACATCAATCTCAGCGCCTGATTCTACAAGCCATTTAAGGATATATAAATTGCACTCTCTGTCGCCTTTAATCTCTTCTTCAAAACAAAATATATGAAGAGTGTAATCTGGATTGTTTTTACTTATTTCCTTTTTTGTAGGTCTGTTTGGAGAAAGGGCAGTTGTATCAAAAATTGACATATCAATAGATTTAACAATTTAACTTATTCCGCACCTTTAGGTGGTAATTGCTTTTTCATTCTATTCATTTCCTCCATCAACTGCTCTGTTAAGGCCCGTAGGTCTTCTATATTTTCTTCAACCGTATCTACCTTATTAAATAGATCCTCATTCCGGTTAGGCATATAGTTGGACAGATACCATTTCACTTTCCAAAGGCCTAGTACATCATCATGCACAACTGAATAAGGCTTATGTGCCCGGTTGTCAGAGCGACAACGCAGAAAGCCTTTAGACCTAAGCCTGTTCTTGATCCGCTTTACCTGAACCCCTCTATCTTTACTTACTACCACATATATATTAAAGTCTTCTGCGGTTTCCCATTGGTCTTTGGGTATTTGTTCGCAAAGCAGCCAGTCACCTTCAAATAGGGTAGTTTCCATACTATCTCCCTTTACCTGTAGCCAATAATGGGTTCCTCCTCTGGCCATATAGCCGGGCAGGGTTGTATGACCTAGGCTGTTATAATAACCTGAAGACTGGTAACCGGATAAGTAATTAGCTGCTGCCTTCATATCAATCATAGGCACCATTACCGAATCTGAAGTGTCAGGCGTGATTATAATAACTTCATCTGTTGTTCTTAATTCTGTTGCTATAGGGGTATGCTTATTTGATTTAAACATATCTCCTTCTCCTCGAACAAGCCATTCCGCAGATATTTCAGGAAATCTATCTAATAGTTTCGCAATTATTTCAAAACCCGGTTTACTCTCTCTACTTCCTGGTAATAATGTGGCAATTGTTGTGTGTGAAACACCAATCATTTTAGAAAATCCTAAAACATTATCGTTTGAATACCTATCAAGAAGAATTTTTATTCGCTGATTTATAGACACTTGCAAATTAGATTGAAACAATTGCGAAATATTTTGAAATAATTGTTGCACTTGATTGAAACAATTGCGTATATTTGATAACAATTACAGCAATAACAATTACAACAAGCCAAGATAAGAAATGAAAATGGAACCTAAAACAGTTCGGGAAATCATGCCAGAAGATTTTACTATGATTCTGGCTAAAGAACTCAGAGTTGATCCGGCCAACATTAGCCGGGTTGTAAAACTTGAGAAGACTAACTCTAAATATTGGCCTGCTATTGAAAGATTAGCAATGGCTACGGATTCAAAGGCTTATAAGCAACGGCTTGCCTTTTTAGAAAAGAATTACCCATCACCAGTTAAAGCAGTTGCCTGATGAAAGCCGTTATCCCATTCTCATTTGCCGGTGTTGAAATCTCCAAAGATGGAGAAGGCCGGATTAGTTTAACTGACCTTTGGAAAGCTTCAGGTAATGATCGCTTTTCAAATCCTAATGCTTGGTTGAGACAAGATGCAACACAGACATTAATAGATACTGCTGCTGGAATTTTAAATACGTCCTCAGAACGTATTATAAAATCTAAAAAAGGGAAGGGAGGTGGCACATTCGCTCATAAACAAATCGCGTTGGCTTATGCTAAGTATCTATCGCCTGAACTTCACCTGACAGTTAACCAAGTCTTCTTGGAACGGATAGAAGAAGAGAAGAACCCTGATCTGATTATTGATCGTGGTATCAGAACCTACAAAAAACACGGCAAGTCTGATAACTGGATTGCTGAACGTTTGAACGGCAAAGTTGCCCGTCTTGCTTTTTGTGCATCTCTTGCCGCCCACGGGGTAAAGGGTATTGGTTTCAGAGATTGTACTAATGCTATTCTTACTCCCATGTATGGAGGTGGTGCTCAATTAGTACGGGAAAAGAAAAACTTACCTGTAAAAGCCAATACCCGTGAACATATGACCGAAACGGAATTAGCTGCTATCCGCTTTACTGAATTATTAGCTGCTGATAACATTGAAAAAAAGGGCCTTCAGGGTAACAAGGAGTGTGAATACGAGTGCTACAATACTGCAAGGTTGGTAGCTAAAACAATTATACAATCCCGAAACGCTGCCTAATCATGGATGCCTTAAACACCCACCTAAGCAGCTTTGTAAAAAACACGGCTGATTTTCTGGAAAGCCTGTCAACTACTGGCTATGTCTATAACCCCAGAGATAAAGAGCCGGGCCGCTTATACCTGCTGGTTCCTGCTACTACCATTATCCGGGTAGTTACCAGCCCTTGCAAGGTGCTGGAAGCAGGGGACTTGTTTATTCCGGAGCCTTGGAAGATGAGCGAAATATCTCAGCTAAACGGGCTTATCAAAATAGTATTCACTTATTAACTAACCTAGCCATGTGGATTGTCCTAACCTTTATCAGCTTTTTATTCTCTACAGCCTTTTTAGCTTACCTGTACCAGTTGCACAAGGGAAGCTGGAAGTACTGGATTTATGGGCTTCTATTCGCCTTAATATATGGAACAGGCACTCAATTACTCATTAATCTTATAACTGCTTAGTCATGGAAGCTATCAACCTAGATCGTTTTGCTTATCGGTTTAATGATATTGCTATCATTCGTGATTGCAGTCCTCAAACACCGTGGAATGATGCTCACCGGATGCCTTACGAGCCAAACTTTTTACGGGCTTTTAAAATATCTGAATCTCAGGCCAGATGCTTAAATACCGATGTAGCTAAATACCTGAAAAAGCTTCGTCCATCCTGGGAGATAACGTCTTATCCTTATTTAATTCCTAATCATTTGGAGTTGGCGGTATATCAGATAGCTGATCTGCTGAATTGTTCAGAAACCATTATCCGGCAGAATATCAACCGAAAAAAAGGAGAGGAGCATTATAACCTTCACATTAAATCAATACCAGGGAGCAAAACTGATTTCCGGGTATTCTATAAAGATGTGCTGGATTTTATAAACCGGAATTATATCTGTGAGCTGGAATTAGCGGCTTAATACATCTCAATACGACACTATAATCATAAAGTTTTATCAACCCTTATAATCTTACAATTATGCAAAATTCTTATTTGTACCCAATGAACTATGCTCCATCTTTTCAGGAGCTTACCCAAGCTAAATCTATTGGTGTTCCGGTTCTTTTCCTAAGCAGAGAAATCAGCGAAAAAGAAAAAGAAGCTGAGAAAATCCGAGCCAAAATTAAAAAGTTATTACGCTTTATGGAGGATGAGTTAATGGCCTATTGGCGCCTAGATCCTAAGGAAAATTCCTTATTCCATAAAGAAGGTCAATTAAGTAAGGATAAAAACGACATCACCATTCACATCAACAATGAAAGCCCGGTAGGGGTATTCCGCGAAGAGAAAGACCTAATGATGAAGCTTGGTAATGAGATTATTAAGGCGCCTTTTTTTGATGAATTGTATCACATTTCAACTGCTAAATAGCCATGCACAATAAGTACATCTTGATTGCCCTTAACCAGTTAGGCCGCCACTATCCCGGCTTCGAGCTTAGCGCCTACAACATCTACCTGATTATGCATTCCAATGGCAATTTTTCTGAATTCCATGAGTGTACCCTATTCTTTGATGGGTATGTCATTCATAGCAAGGAGAGATCCCTAAGGGAGATGTGTGATAACCTGAAGGTTAAGCTACAGGAAAAGTTTTCAGTCTATACAGAACAAGCCGCTTAAATCTTAGAAATATGCAAAACACCACTATTGCATCAGCTCAGGTTCTGGCCTATATCAGCCACCTGTTTTCTTCCGCTAAACCAAAGCTAAAAGATGTGACCGGGAAAGAGATTGTCTTCCCGGTTTACCTCAAACGGAAATGCAGCGACTACCTGAAAATTATCAGCCAATACCAGGCTGAGTTTCTAACTGATACCACAGAAGAAAAGGAAAGCCATCTGGTTACTTCCAAGGAGCAGTTGATAGTAGTGGATCACCTGATTTGTAATTCCTATGGGCAGTTCGGCTACCAACTTATCACGGAGGCTGAATACGAGCAGCACCAATTATTTATCACCAATTCATCTACAGCAAACTAACATGGCTAATTCAAAATACTCTACCAAAGAACAGAAAGAGCAGCTCTTAGCTCTTATTAAGAACCCGGTAATTAATGCCCATGAACGGGAGCAATTTGCCGGGATGATCAACGGTACCACGGAGGCTAGTGCGGCTGAAATGATCAACGCACTGACGCAGGGCATTAAGCAAAGAGAAGCAAAAGTAATTCAGCAAAAACAATCTAAACCTGTTTGTCATGGATAATAAACCAGCTAAACAAAGCAAAATGCAGGAATACTCCCTTGCTTCTGCCAGTTCCATTATGAATCTATCCAATGAACTGGCTAAGTTCATCAAGGATAAAAAGCTTTGCATGAATATTCAGGGCAAAGAATATGTACTGGTTGAAGCCTGGACTTTTGCCGGTATGAGTATGGGCTTATGTCCGGTTGTTACTGACCTGATTAATGAAAGCACTAATGAGGAGGTTAAATATAGGGCTGTAGTTGAGCTTCTAAATATCCACACTAATACAGTGGTAGGTCGTGGGTTTGCAGTGTGTTCTAATAAAGAAAAGGGTAAGAAGTTCTTTGATGAATATGCAATTGCATCCATGGCACAAACCAGAGCTACTGGTAAAGCTTATCGTTTGCCTTTAGGTTTCCTGATGAAGGCAGCCGGTTACGAAGCTACGCCGGCAGAGGAAATGGACTTCCAATCCAATACAGCAGAAGCTCCTAAACAGGAAACTCCTAAGCAAGCAGCACCACCAACACCGGAACCAGCTACCGATAAACAAAAGGAGCTTATTGTTACCCTTATTCA
>NZ_KI421517.1:1493879-1517505 GCF_000473365.1 Adhaeribacter aquaticus DSM 16391 | reverse complement strand
TGCTAAAGAGCTACAGGAATTAATTACTCTTTATGGCGCCGACTACATTTTAACTATGGTCAGGTCTTCTTTAAGCAATAAGGTAGCATAACCTATGATTTCTAAGAACGAAACATATAAATCCACATCTACTGGTCAGGTCTTTACACTTGTAAGGACTGACAAAGATGTATTAACATTTCAATATGTCCATACTTTCAGAACCAATGTAGCTGATGCTGAAAAGCAAATCCGGTTTGGCTCTTGGAAGAAAGTAGACTCTAATGACGAGACAAGCGCAGTATGACAGAAATAACATTACCTGAATGGGTGACCTGGGAGCAGTTCGGCTGCTATAGCCCACAATACTTTGATACTTTCATAAAGGGGAGAGCCTTAAAAGTTACAGGCAAATACTTTAAGACTTATACCATTGAAGATGAAGCTGGTGAGCAGTGGAATATAGATGAGGCCTACCTCTTATCTAAGAAAGAAGCGGAAAGGCTAAGCCATCCCTGGCGAGATGAGGAGTTTGCTTTTGAATTAACCTATGAGCAAAGCAAAATCTTATCGGATATGAAGCTGGCTTTACAAGCTAAGAGCCTGGCTAAGGATGAGCTCCGGGCAAGGCTAATAAACCTCTACCGGCAAGCGTTTGATGCTGGCTCTATGAGTGAACAGGAGTTTAACCTGCTTACAGCTAACACCAACTTTGCCCTGGTGGATGACCTACAGGCCAACATTAGAATATTTGAAGAACTACAGAATAAAGTAGCTTAAGTATGAAGAATTACTTTTCTCATGATGAAGGAGCCAGAAATGATCCTAAGCTTATTAAAGTCCTAATGCGCTTAGGGCAAGCTGGTAAAGGTGTGTATTGGGATCTAATCGAAATGCTTTATGAGCAAGGGGGGTACCTTCAATTAGCAGAATGCGATAGCTATGCCTTCGCATTGCGAACGGATTGCGACCTTATAAAATCGCTTATAAATGACTTTGATTTATTTAAAACTGACGGGTCAAAGTTTTGGAGTGAAAGCTTATTAAAGCGTCTGGAAGTTCGGCAAAGCAAAAGCGATAAAGCCGCTAAATCAGCCGCTAAACGGTGGGGAAATGCGAACGCAATGCAAACGCATAGCGAAGGCAATGCTAATAAAGAAAAAGAAAAGAAAGTAAAAGAAAGTAAAGTAAATACTACTGAAGTAGTAGAACAGCAACCAGAAAAATCACCGGAAAAAGTTTTGGGGTATACTGATGAAACCTTAAAAACCTTTACACCACCTTCCGACTATCAGCAAAAAAAAGCTTCGCACACCGGGGGGGCGGGGCTGACTGATTCGGTTGCCCATCCTTTCCGGGAATCACCGCTGTTTGACAAAGAAAAGTTTCGGCTGGCCATGGAACGGGAAGGCTTTGAAACCTTGGACCCGGATTACTACCACGGCATTTTGCGGAACTGGTCTGAGTTAGGCACCAAATTACGACCCGGTGAGCAGCTTTCTCACAACTGGCTTCGGGAGCTAAGAAACTTTATCCAACGGGATAAGAGCGAAAACAAGCTTCGTCTCAAGAAAGAAAAGCCAGCTAAAGCCTTACGCATTACATCCACTGATACAAACATTAACTACGATGAGCTATCAAAACAATACGGTTATACAGGGTAGATTTGATTATTGCGCCGCCGAAATAGTACCCGGCTTTACCATCGACGACTCCAACCGAAAAGTAATAGACCTGCTTTGTCAGTACCTGACGGCTGATGCTGCTTTTGAAACCAACGGTAACATGCTAGGCCGTGGCTTATTTTTGGCCGGCACGGTTGGCAGTGGTAAGACTGACCTCATGCGGATTGTGCAACGCTACTTCTGGTATGCCAAGGATGCCCGGCAGTTTGCTTTCATGAGCATGATTGACTACAGCCGCCAATATGCCAAGACCGAAGGAGGGGAAGGTGATGTACTGGATCGTTTCAGAAACCGCCATTTGTTCCTGGATGAGTTTGGAATGATTGATGAGAAGACCGGCCTGAGGAAATACGAACTCATTACCAGCTACGGCACCAAACTGGATTTAGGGGAGATGGTGATTTTAAGCCGCTACAATGAGTTTAAAAAGGGCTACCTAACCCATCTTACCACCAACCTTACATTAAGCGAACTGGAGCAGCAATATGACTCCAGAACGGTAAGCCGGATACGGGAGATGTGCAACATAATTCCGGTAGTTGGTCCTGATCGTCGGCCACTGGCTAAACCAAGGCTCCAGGTGCAACCACCGAAACCGGAAGAAACTGGTAATGTCATGCAGTTGCTGCCACTGATTCAGCAGATTTATCCGGAACAGGCTAAGCAGCTAAAGAACACCATTGAGCACATTGCTGCTAAGCAGAGCATAACTACTGCCAAAGAAAAGCCTAAGCCTAAACCAGAATCTACCTATGAAAGCTGGATGGTACGATTTAAGGAATCCTTGCCCGAAATTGAAGGTGATGAGCTATCCAAGCTTTTAAAAGAAGCTGAGCTCAAGCAAAGCCATGAGATTGCTGCTGTCATCAGAAGCGAGTTTCAGAGAAGGATGGAAGCGGAGGAGGCAGTAAATCAGGTAACGAATGTTTAAATTTTATAACTTAAAGCAATAACTATGACTTTTAATATTAATGAAGCCCAAGCCAAAAAGCTAAAGGAATGGCAAAACGCCTTAAAACTTATTTATGGTGAGGTTGGGATACTTGTTTATAAGTTTACACCAAACGGAATACATGTTAATGTGGAGGTTTATAGTGAAAATGCAAGAGCAAGTATAGACATAACCGATTCAGATAATTTTTAAAATTTGTACCCCTATAACTTAAAGCAAATTAGAATTTGGGCGTTGCCTACGGCCCGTGCTGTTACAGGCTCCGCTTCGCTACGGTGCTACGCACTAAACCTTTCACATCAACTAACGCAAAAACTTAAAATATGAAACCAATACACGCTAAACCATCACTTTACGCATATTATTTTGAAGTACTCAAGAAAATAGCTTTAAAGTATGGGTATAATTTGGTTTTACATGGAAGTTTAAACAGGGATTTAGATTTAATCGCTATCCCGTGGGAAAAGGATTTAGGCGACTGCGATGTAATGATAAATGAATTTGCAGAACATTTGGGAGGTGAAGTAATGCAACAAAGTGAGGCGTCAAAGCATTGTTTCCCACATGGGAGAATGAGCTATGTTGTTAACCTAAATCGGTCGGGTAAATGGAATAATTATCAAGATGCCCAGTATTACTTAGATATTTCAGTAATTCCTCCTAATAAAAATAATTTTTAACCCCTATAAATTACTAAAATGGAATTAAAAGATAATCCTAACGGTACAGAATCGCGTGAAACTTTTTTAGAGGCATTAAAAAGATATAAACCACCTAAAATTTGGCCTTTGTGCTGCAAAGTCCCCGAGGGTGAATCCATCCGGTTATGTCCACAATGCGGAGAGAATTTTAAAACATTAAAATCAAGACAAGAAAATATGCCGCAAATAATTATAAATACAAAACTGGTATTCATTGAAGATTACAGGTTTAATGAGCCTTTAAGAGATATTATAGAAAGAGCCAAATCGCAAACATCGTACAAAGACACTGACATTAGTAACTGGACTGTAGTTAGCGGTTTAAATCCTGCCGCAGAAATTGATTTAGATAGAAGATTTCAATGGTGCTACGGCCAAATATTTGTTAATCCACCAATAGGAGCAGGCGCTTAATTTCTAACCCCTATAACTTAAAGCAATGGCTAGAAACAAAAACAAAGTAGTTGATAATCTTATCATAGGCACGCTTATCATAGGTACAGCAAAGGCTATAATAGGGATTACATTAGGATGGTTGATTACCTCCTTCTTTTTAAACTTTTAACGGATTGCATTAAAAGCACAACAACCAACTCCCTTGCAGAAATTAAACAATGAGTTCCAATAGTCTTAACAACCCAAATATGATTTACATCGGCATAGATCCCGGCTCTAATACCGGAATAGCTTTCTGGAATAAAAGCAAAAAAGAGTTAAGGCTCCACCAGTTCAAGAATCATTGTACTGGTATGCTGTTCCTTTACAATCTGCTTCTGACAAGCATCGACGCAAAGGAGGTAAAGCTGATAATTGAGGATGCCCGGAAAGCAAAGAAGCGGCCCGACCTGAAAAAGGTTAATGCCGGCAAAGCTCAGGGTGTCGGATATGTCAAAGCTTACTCCAAAGACTGGGAGGCATTCTGTAAACTGCAAAAGGTCCCTTATGAACTTAGAGCACCAGCCAATACCAAGGCTTCACCAGAGTACTTTGAGAAGCTTACAGGGATGAAGACTACCAAAACACAAAGTCACATGCGGGATGCCGGAATGATGGTATATGGCAGATAAAATGAGCTGAAAAAAATTTGTCCTACTTGTATATAAATTATTTATATTTACATAAATAAATATATAAATTATTTACATTGGCAAACATGTCTCAAGAAACTAAGCTAACCGATAAACAGCAACGTTTTTGCGAGGAGTATTTAATTGATTTAAATGCTACTCAAGCTGCTATTCGAGCTGGTTATTCTGAGAAGACAGCGAATGAACAAGGGGCTCGTTTGTTAGCAAATGTTAGTATTCGCGCGCGTATAGAGGAATCAAAGAAAACCCGGTCTGAAAAACTTAACATTGATTCAGACTGGGTGCTTCGTCGTTTGGTTTCCATCTCTGACCGCTGTATGCAGGCCGAGGCGGTGATGGGCTTTTCTCCTGCTGATAAGATGATGGTGCATAAGGAGGATGAAGAAGGCAACAAGCTGTACATGTTTGATTCTACCGGAGCAAACCGGGCAACGGAAATGATTGGCAAGCATATTGGATTCTTTGAGAAAGACAATGCCCAAAATCAGGCTACGCCGGTGCTGAATGTTGCAGTTAGTGTTACCCCTTCTGGTGTTCCGATTGGCCGCAGCGAAAAAGAAGTTTTATCTCAGGTAGAGAAGGAGGCTAAAGAATAATGTTCCAGGCTACCGATCTCTACACAGCTAACTATACTTCCACTGCTTCGGTGGTGGTGAACCAAGGTGGCACCAGCTCCGGCAAGACCTATGCCATAGATCAGGTGCTATTCACCAAGTTAGGTGAAGGCAAAAGGAAAATATCTACCATTGTTGGTCAGGATATTCCCAACCTGAAAGCCGGCGCCCTTCGGGATGCTTTAGAGATTTACGACAGCTCACAGGAGTTGCGCCGGTTGATTAAGTCTTACAACAAATCAGACCGGATCTTCACTTACCACAATGGCAGTATCATGGAGTTTAAAAGCTATGATGGGCCACAGGATGCCAAATCTGGTAAACGTGACTACCTATTCATCAATGAGGCCAACGGCATCCCTTACTCCGTTTGGAAAGAATTATTTCTAAGAACCCGGATTCAGTCTTTCATCGACTATAACCCGAATGCTGAGTTCTGGGTGCATGAACATTTGATAGGCAAGCCGGGTGTAGAGCTGTTAATCTCTGATCACCGGCATAATACATTCTTAGGGCAAGCCCAACGGGATAAGATTGAAAGCCTGAAGAATGAAGATGAGGAGTTATGGAAGGTTTATGCCAGAGGCTTAACAGGTAAAATTGAAGGTTTAATCTTCCGCAACTGGTCGGTAGTGGATGCTATTCCAGGAGATGCTACCCACATTGGTACGGGTATGGACTTTGGTTTTACCAATGACCCTACTGGTGTTCTGGATCTGTACATGCAGGATGGTGAGCTGTGGGTTGATGAGATGCTTTATGAAACTGGCTTAACCAATCCGGATATAGTGAAGAAGCTGGACCAACAAAAGTTTGACCGCAAAAAGCAAATCATTGCTGATTCAGCCGAACCTAAATCCATTGAAGAGATTAAGCGTCTGGGGTTAAAGATTGAGCCTTCTCAGAAGGGGCCGGATAGTATTGATTTTGGTATCAGCATCCTAAAGCGGTTTCACATCAATGTTACCCGGAGGTCTGTCAACCTTCGCAAAGAACTGAACAACTACAAATGGAAAGTAGATAAGGCAACAGGCAAAAGCTTAAATGAGCCGATAGATGCCTTTAACCACTTAATAGACCCGTTGCGCTATGTGGCCTTGAATAAACTAGCTACTGCAGCACCTAAAAAGAAAGTGAAAGTACGGAAGATATGAAAGCAACTTACCGCATTAGTGAAATTGCCTTATTGGTTTATGAAGCTGAAACCATTGCCGAGTTGCAATTAATAGACTGGCTTCTGACTGCTGAAAGAGAAAGATATAAACCAATTCACTTGCAAGGTTTACGGGATATGGTTTACGAAAGAAAATTAGAACTAACAGCACATTTAAATTAAATGCTTAACCTAACCCTAACCGACACCAACGGCAACCAATACCCGGTGCAAGTCCCTACCAACTGGCAGGAGGTAACCGTGTTGCAGTTTGCCCAATTGCAAGGCAAAAGCCAGTTAGAGCAAGCGGCTATCCTGTTAGGCTTACCCTTAGAACAAATCCACCAATTAGAGATTCGGCACCTGGATATCCTGCTTAATGCTATGGTGTTTCTGCTTACGCCTATCCCGGAACAGGAAAGCAATTTCCCTAAGAATATTGGCATGGAAAGCATCGGGCAAATGGAGCTTTGCAAGAAGTTTATCGCCCTGCATGAAGAAGGTACCATGTGGGATATTGCTCCTTATGTGTATGCCATATACTGCTTTGCTGACCGCTACAATATGGAGGCAGCATTTGGGATTGATGGGTTTCCTCCGGAGCTGGTAATAGAAGCCCAGCAGTTGCCTATTCCGCAAGTGTACAGTGCCATTGTTTTTTTTTTCGGTGCGCTGGAGCGGATTCAAGTCGCTTACGCTCCTATACTACAGAGAGAATATGAAGGTGATGAGGTTGCAGCCGGGGTTGACCGGTTCGAAAAATACGGATTCTTATTCAGTATCTACGTGAAGGCGCAGGGAAGCCCGGCCCGGTTTAAGGAGCTGCTGCAAGTACCAGCTAATACTTATTACATCAATGCCTGCATGGAAACCGAGCAGGATGATTACCTGAAAGCATTACACGAAATTAAAAACCCTAAAACTGCCTAACACCATGATGAAGCTCCTCAAGTACCCACTAATGGCCATTCTTGCCGTTGCTGCCCCTATTGCTATTGTCAGCGTGGGGATAGTTGTTGTAGTTGTTTACATAGCAGATCAGGGCTGGGTATTCAAAGATGAATAGCATGGAAAAGTTTCTGATAGGCATGTTTATGATGGGGGTGTTTGCCCTGCTGCTGGTTATGATATACGAGGTGGTACAGTCTAGATTTACCATTCAAAATGTAAAAGCTGCAATCCTCAAAAGGTTGCGGGCAAACGAAAAAGAAGCAGGCATCCACGGCAGCGATTACCGGGCTGCTAACCGGTATTACAAACAGGGATTAATGGATGTAGCCCGGGAACTGGATTTACAAATTAAAGCAGAAGAATATAAATGAAAAGGAAGCTTAAAGCCATATTTACCATCCTTACAACCAACAATTATTTGATGGTTTGCAAGCAGGGAACTCATTTATACATCGATTATACCATGGCTGAAAAGGATGTAAAAACCAGTACAGGCTTTATTTATAATCTAATTGACTCTCAGGATAAGACTTTGGAAGCCTTTAAAGAATTGTATAAATGACCACTTCCGAACTAAAAGCAAAAATTGAAAACGCGGCTTTAATGGCTTTGATGAGCTATGCTTCGGAGTATGGATTAGAGACAACCGGTACATACACCTATGCCATTAAGGACATTCAGAACATGAACTATGATAAGCCCTTGCCTCACATCTATTGTGAAGAGTTGAGAATTAGGGTTGATAAAAGGGCTGGTGTAATTGAGTGGCCTAATACAGGTCTTGCCTTCCTTGATCAGGATCAGGAAGATAGTTCTGCTGAACAGATGGAAGCTATCAAGGAAAGAATGGAGTTCTTAGCCCATAAGTTCTTTGATCACTTAACCGACAATGATGACATGGAAGATATGCCTTATGAGCTGGAGGCACTGAATAAAATCAACATGGGCCGGTTTAGTGGGTATGGTTCCTTTGTAAATATCAGGAGTGTAATCGGATGCTAAAAGTCTCGGAAGCCATACTGGAAGAATGGGGTAAGGAAGCGGTTGCCGTGATTCAGGATAATATCCGAACTATGCCGGTTACCAAGTTCGGTGCCATGAATGCCAGTGGTAAAACGGCTGAATCGGTTCGCTTTGAGGTATCAACCGAGGGCTTAAAGATTTATGCGGCTAAACACATCTTTGTCGTGGAGACTGGTAGAAAGGCTGGTAAGTTTCCACCGATTTCAGTTATCCGGCAATGGATCGATGCTAAACCAATTATACCAAGGGATAAGATCAGCAAAGATTCCTTAGCCTTTTTGATAGCCAGAAGCATTGCCCGGAAAGGAACTATCCTGCATCAGCTAGGAGGCAAGAGCGGCATCTTAACCAATGTGATTAACCAGGAGCGGCTAAGCAAATTGAAAAACCAACTCCTATTTGAATTGAATACAGTTTTTAGATCAACCTTATTAGAAGCAACTGCCTAGATGGCTATAATCGCACAAAGAGACTGGGGTAATTACCGCTTTACAATTGAACAGAACGGGAATACCATCTCTGTTACTTATGTTTTTACCGATGCGGAAACGGAGTTGATCGTTCGGCTCCGGCGCGTAGCTGATAACACCATTGTAGGCGCTGAAACGTTCCCGGTGAACTCATCCGGCTTTGCTTCTACGTCCTTTCCTGATCTGGAGCCGGGAAGCTACTACGTAGAAACCACCGCGCCACCAGATGGAACGGTAGGAGATAGCGCACACATTACCGTAGAAAGTACTGGCAGTGAAACACCCGGCGGTGAAGAACCGGAAATACCCGAAACACCAGGCACTGGTACGGCACCAGCTACCAAGTACCATGCCGTAGGGGGTGTATTGTCTAATCCGATTGAATATAAACTAAGCTTTGGGGTTACGGATAGCAACGGTGAGGCTAAGATTAACCACCATGTCAAGGTTAATATCTACCGGGAAAAGGAAACGCAACCCTTTGCAAAGACTAGGCAACGCATCCGCAATGGGGAAGCGGTAGTAGATGTATCCGAGTACGTAAAAGTACTGGTTAACTCTAATCCGGCTTTTAGCCCGGAGCAAATAATATCTGTAGATACAGCTCCCTTAGCTGGTTTTTACATTGGCTTTGAGGAACACTTTGGCGAAACCGTACTGCCAGAGGTAAAGATCAGCACCGTCCGATATGCGGTGAATGCAGCCTTACAAACTTTGGATGGTAATTATGACCATTGGGTAGTTAATGCACCAGGCAGTATCAAAGAACTGGTAACGCTATTCAAGGAGCCGGTGAAGTTTCCCGGTTATCCGTGCAGCTTAGGTATCATCATTGACGAAACGCTGAAAGGTACGGCTTTATATTTCCAGCGCCGGTATTTAGATATTAACCGGGAAGAACTGCAAATCAAAAGTACTTTAATCGACGAAACCCTTTACGGTAAATACACCCGGTTTGCTATTACCGATAGCATGGCCTCCTGTGCTTATTTTATTGAAGCCTCTATTACCGATACCAACATCAATACCGAAGGCACTTGCCCGGATGAATCTTACGAAATACCTGATGATCCTGATAATCCTGAAACTATGCCGGAAAGTGTAGCCATTACTGATGTAGTATTGAACGGTACTACGCTTGTTATATCAGCCATACCTTTTAACACCACTAAGGCTATTGAGTACCGGCTTAATGCTGGTAGCTGGCAGGCGTCGACGGTGTTTGCTGATTTAGCACCGGGTAAATACAATGCTATGGCCCGGCTGCAAGGAACTAGCATTACAGATATGTGGCCTTCTACTATGGAAATTAAACCGGAAGACAGCGAAACCCCAACTAGTTCTTTAGTTCCTAGCAAATGGGGCTGGTCTGCTGCTGACCCTTACGGCTCTTTAGCTGGTGGCAATGATATTATTGCTTACCAGGGAGAGGCAACCTATGGGAATAATGCGAAGATTGAAGCTGATTACCATTTGATGCCGAGCCAGTCTTATGCTGTGCTGAGGGTACCGTCGACGCATGCACCATTAACTAGCTGGCAGGATACCGGAAGCCTTATTAATGCCGGAACTATCCCGGATCAGATATTTAGAGCTGGCTTAACCGTGGGTAACTATACCTACTATGTATCCAGAGTACCATTAGATTTCAGTACCGGTCCTACTCACCGCGTAATTTTTAACTAGCATGACATATATCGCAAGCGAACACGCAACCGCTTCCAAACCTTACGGGCTTTCTCAGGGTGTTCCAACCGATGCCCGGAGTTATTTCTACGATAAAACCTTATTCCAGTACCGGCCTTATGCCAGTACGGCTGAGGTTTTAGCTTACCTGAATACGGCTAATAAACGGGGTGGCAACTTCTCTATTTTCATTCTGGAAGAAGGTGAAGTAAAAGAATACTGGTTTCGGGATGGGGTGGCTGATACGGATTTAGTAGAAAAGCTTGGTGCGGAAGGGTTGGAAGGGCCTATTGGTCCGCAAGGAATCCAAGGAGAGCAAGGTTTGCCAGGGGAACCAGGACCAGCCGGGCCACAAGGAGAAACTGGTGAGCAAGGGGCCTCTGGTGCTGCTTATAAAATTATTGGTGAGTTAGCCAGTGAGGCAGATTTGCCTTGCAGTGGTTGCGGTAATGATGCTTATATTATTCCGAATCCCAACGATGGTTTAAAACATATCTGGGTATGGGTGCCAGGTCTAGCCCAATGGTCTGACTTAGGGCCGGTTTCCGGTTTACCCGGCCCACAAGGCCCGGCTGGTCCAACGGGGGCACAAGGCGCCACTGGTCCACAGGGCATTCAAGGTGTACAGGGTGTCCAAGGCTTACAAGGGCCGCAGGGTGTTAAGGGTGATAAAGGAGCTTCCGGTGATCAGGGGCCAATGGGTCCGGCTGGAGCTGCCGGGGCAATTGGTGCTACCGGTGCCAAAGGAGATCAGGGTTTGCCCGGACCACAGGGTCCAATTGGGGCTACAGGTCCGCAAGGCGCCACCGGTCCGGCTGGTATTCAGGGTGCTCAGGGTATACCTGGTGTGCAAGGTCCGAAGGGTGACAAAGGCGATAAGGGTGATGTTGGACCGCAAGGGCCTCAGGGTATCCAAGGTGTACAAGGCGCTACTGGTTTACAAGGCCCGGCTGGCTTAAGCCTGAATCCAAGAGGCCCATGGGTGCAGGGCATGACTTTGCAAAAGGGTGATTATGTTAATCATCTGAATGGCTTGTATGTGTATTATGGCGAAGCCTCTTATGTATCCAATACTGCACCGGGTGAAGATCAGACTAAATTTTCTGGTATTGAAGCGCCGCAAGGTCCGGCTGGTCCGCAAGGTTTGCAAGGTCCAACAGGTGCTACGGGCCCACAGGGAGAGCCTGGCCAGATAGGGGCACAAGGACCACAGGGTGAAACAGGTCCGCAAGGCTTGCAAGGCCCGGCTGGTGTTCAGGGCGAAAAAGGCGAAACCGGTGCTACGGGGCCACAAGGCATCCAAGGCCCAAAAGGCGATAAGGGAGATACCGGTTCTACTGGTTCTACTGGTTCTAAAGGTGATACCGGTATTCAAGGTCCGCAAGGCATCCAAGGCTTAACTGGTCCCAAAGGAGATAAAGGCGAAGATGGAGCTACTGGCCCGGCTGGTCCACAAGGCTTGCAGGGTACTCAGGGCTTAACCGGTCCTAAGGGAGATACCGGTGCTACTGGCCCACAAGGGTTAACCGGTCCGCAGGGTATTGCTGGTCCTAAGGGAGATACCGGTGCACAAGGTTCAGTAGGCCCGCAGGGTATTCAGGGAGAAACTGGCCCGATGGGTCCACAAGGTTTGCAAGGGCCAATAGGTCCACAAGGTTTGCAAGGGCCATCCGGATTAAGTTTAAATCCAAGAGGCCCGTGGGTGCAAGGAATGACTGTAGCCAAAGGTGATTATGTAGACCACAACAATGGCTTATATGTTTACTATGGGGAGAATCCTTATGTATCCAATACCGCACCTGCTTCTGATCCCGGAAACTTTTCGGGGATTGAGGCACCACAAGGTCCAATAGGTCCTCAGGGCTTACAAGGTCCTGCCGGTCCTGTTGGACCACAAGGCCCTCAGGGTATCCAAGGTATAGCTGGCCCAACTGGTGCTAAAGGTGACACCGGCCAGCAAGGTCCGCAAGGTATCCAGGGGCCTAAAGGAGATAAAGGTGATACTGGTTCTCAAGGGCCGCAAGGTGCTCAAGGTTTGCAAGGGCCAATAGGCGCAACAGGTGCTACTGGTTCAACTGGTGCGCAAGGGGCAAAAGGTGATAAGGGCGACAAAGGCGATCAGGGTTTGCAAGGGCCGCAAGGTTTACAAGGGCCGCAAGGCTTGAAAGGAGATAGAGGTTTTACCGGCTTTACAGGCCCACAAGGACCGTCTGGCCCTACCGGCATGCGTGGCCCGATTGGTTTAACAGGTCCTCCTGGTCCAAAAGGTGATCCCGGCTTAGGGTTTAACTATCGCGGGCACTGGAAGCAAGGTGAAACGTACTGGCCGCGTGATGTGGTTACAGCTCCACACATTGATTTTCCCTACCGGTTGACCAACTACGTGTATGCGCATGAGTCTATGAATTATTTCATAGCAGAATATCAGCCGCATACATCGCCAAACCATTGGGCTATGTTGGAAGGGATTCAGGGGCCGCCGGGTATTCCGGGTACTGTCTTTGTTCCCTGGCATGCTGGCATGACGGTGAATCAAGGCGAGGTGGTGTATGATTACCTGGATAACTTTTACTTTGCCAAGGCCACGGTAGTTAGTGATGGTTCTCAAACGCTGGCTGATTTTGTAACAGCTAATCCGCAGTATTTAATCCGGGTGCAAATAGGCGACATTGCCCCCAATACCCTACACGGCTTTGTTTCTTGGACTGCAGGGATGGACTTAAGCCGGGGTGTAGTTGTTTACGATCATTTAGATAATTTCTACTTTGTTAAAACCAATCTAACTGAAAACGACGAGCAGACTTTAGCTGATTTAGTTGCAAATCATGCAAGCGATTTAGTAAAACTTTACCCGCAGGAGGGTGCCGGAGAAGGTACAGGGGGCACTGATAAAGCTAATAAGGATTTAGCAGTACGACAGGTGCAGGGGTCAGACAGTTTTATATTAACAGACCGGGGTAATTTAGTTGAAACCAACTCAGTAGGAGAAAATACATTAACCATACCTCCTAATTCAGAAGTGTCTTTCCCAAAAGGAGCTCAGTTAATGGTATTGCAAGTTGGAGGTGGCCGAACCACAATTACAGGTGGGAATGGGGTATTATTAAATCAGAAAGATTCAGCCTTTAAAACATCCGGGCAATACGCCGCCGCTACTTTGGTTCAAAGGGAATTGGATGCGTGGGTATTGTTTGGTGATTTAGCACAATAACATGCTTTTAAAACACGGAATTATAAGAAGCAATTTCACCTCCAAAGGGTATGCCGTTATGGATGGGGGGCATATAACCTATACAGGGCTGAATTTGGATATAACCAGCCATACAGTTTGCTTCTGGTTTAAACCTGCAACGCTGACTGATTTCAATCAAAACCTTGGATACGACTGGAGTAATGGCTTTAATATGCACTCTGACGCACAAGGGAGTATTTATGCTGGTAATTACCTGTTTGGGAATGAACAAAACCGGTTGACCCCTATTGATATTCCTGGTAATGTATTAGAGGTAGATCTATTAAACCACCAGGCCTTTAGTTTTAATGGGCTTACCAAAGAGGCCTCATGGGTAAAAGATGGTATTGCCATAGCTAGTAAAATCTTTACTGATGGTCCCACTAACCCGATGGCTAGTTTCCGGATTAATACCAATGTTCACGGCCTGATTGGAGAGGTGATGTTTTTTAATACTCATAAAACCCCGGAACAAATAGCTGCTATCCGCTCTGGCAGTGGAGATTTAAGTGGGCTGCAGCTTTATTGGAAACTGCACGAGGACTTTCTGGACTATTCAGGGAATAACTACCATCCAACTTATACAGACAACATCGCCTTTAGCCCGGCTTAACTTTTAACAGTAGAATTTTAACTTTTAACTAATTATACATGGCAACCTTACAACAGCGTAAAAATTTAATTAACAGCCCTTTATTACACGATAAAATCCGGATAGCTGCTTATGATATAGCGGTAGCAGTTTTATTAGACCCAAACCGGACAACAGAGCACCCTTATTTCCAAAACATTATTAACAACCCAGACAAATGGAATACCATGCCATTAGCATGGTTAGTGGCAACCAATCCGGATATACAGGAAAAGATGGTAACCAATCCAAGTGCGCACTCAGAGGATGCGCTGGATCAGGATATTAGTTATGTGGTAACCGTGGAGATTACCAAATTCAGTGTACCAGTTAATTCTAATGGACAGTCATGAAAATTACCCTAACTCAGGCCATTATTGCAGGCATCACCTTTCTGGTGGTGTATGCTGTTTATTCTTTCACGCATGTTAGCGAAGGATGGGAAGACAACCAAGGCTGGCTATTGTTAATAGCAGCTTTGCTAATCTCCTTAGTGTTGTATTTCGGAACCAAAAGAAAGCCCAACCGATAATGCTAACCATCTACCAACTAGTACTGCCAGTCCTGTTTTTGCCTTACATTTTATGGGAGGCAGAGCAGGATTACAAAGCTATTGTAGCCGATGGCAGCAAAGCCTCACTCAGGAGCAAATGGCATAGGCAGAGTGCGAATAAAACCTTACTGGTAATAGTTGCCCTGTGTGTGCCCTTGCTGTTTCTGAACCTGTTTACATTCCATTTAGGGGTGGTGTTACTGTGCTTTGAGTTCTGGTTATGCTTTGATATGCTTTTGAACAAGAAACGAGGCAAGGGGCTTTTTTATGTCGGTTACACGGCAGCTACTGACAAATTCTTTCGCCGGTTTAACCAGCCGGAACTAGTTATGCTACTGGTTAAATCAGTGGGCATCCTTATTACCATGATCTTCTACTATGGCCAAATATAGCGCAACTACTTTAATTCAGATTCAGCACCATTGTCCTAGTAATGGGGTCTTCATCCGCTTTTTGGACCCTATATGTGGGTGGAATGGATGGCTGTTTAACCAGACCGGAAATGAGCCGGATGAGCATGTTAATGTAGAAGAGGCTACCTACTTCCGGACTATGCATGCCCGGATTGATACAGTGCTTTCCAAGACTGCTAAAACTGCCTTAACCCTAAGAGCTGGCAATCTGACCAAACAACAAGCGCGTGCTATTTCATTTATACACACATCCCCACGTGTTCAACGGATTTACCCGGATGGAACAGTGGAAGACGTGAAGGTGATTGAAGGCTCTTTTGTAGTTGTTAATGGTGCTGAGGGCAGGCAGACTATTCAATTGGAAGTAGAGACAGCTATAAGGAATACTCAAACTAATTAAGATGGCTGACAAACTTATACTTGAAGGTGAAGAGGTAGAGCTTGGTGAAGCGGTTATTGCTTTGACTATACAATCAAACGATATCACGAAACCCGAATCTATTCAGGCTAATTACAGCAACAGTATTGCCTTGCCACCTACCCAAAAGAACCGGAAGCTATTAGGCTTTGCGGATCAGGTTAATTCCGGTACCGGTATTCCTTACAAGGTTCTGGATGCCCGGATATTTAAGGATGGTGTGGAGGTGGTGCCCTATGGCAAAGGGGAGCTTTTAAACGGTAGTTTTGAATTAGATGTGTACTCAGGCAATAGGAACTTCTTTAATGAATTAGGGGACAAATCTATTCGGGATTTAGATCTATCAGAGTTTAATCATACCTGGGATTACGGCACCATTAAGAGCAATGCTACCAATGATACCTGGCAGCAAGGCTTTGTTTATGACCTTTACCACCGAGGCAAGGAGTTAAACCTGAATCAGGTTGATTGCTTTAGTTTATACCCTTCCATTTTTGTTAGGCAGGTTTGGGAAAAGGTATTTTCAGAGGCTGGCTTTACCTATACCGGCTTTGAGCATCCAATGCTGGATAAAATGCTGCTGCCATTGTCGGAATTGTTTGAGTTTAATGAGGAGTATAAAAAGGCCCGGCAGTTTCGGGTTACAACCAATGCAGCAAGAGTGCACCGGGAAGGCGGCAACGCGCGAAACGGAAACGAAAAGCTGAAATTCAACTTTGTCAAAAATGGCTACGGTGTAGATGCTAACGGCGGTTATCAGTTAAACAACTTCCGGTACTTAGTAGACACACCAAGGATTATGACCTTTACGGCAGGTGTTAAGGTTAGAATAAATTCTTTAACCGGATTTCTAAAAGCAAGCTTGGAAATCAGGGTAAACGGGGAAAGTATTGGGAGTGCTAGTTTTAACAACCGGGGAAAGATAAATCCATTAGACCCCAATGGTAATGCTTCCATGTTTCTAACAGTTTCAACAGAGGCTAAACTTTTAAAAGCTGGTGATATAGTGGAAGCCTATGTAAAAACCGAACCGGATGGGAATGTTATTGTTGCCGATCCTGATTTATGGATTTACTATGATAATACAGGAACCGAAACGCCTTATTTTTCTGGAACAGTTTTAGGAGAGTTCCCCCAAGGAGGCCGCGTAGAATTAGCTCAATGGTTACCTGACTTATCACAAAAGGATTTCATTAAATCCATTGTTCAGTTGTTTGGCCTTACTTTCCAGACAGAGCTATTCCAGGACACCATTAAGATTAACACCTTTGCTCAGGTGGTTGAGAATATTCCTAATGCCATTGATATTAGTTCATGGGTACACCATCCGGAAGCTGTAAGGCCTTCCTTTAAATTCGGAGACTTTGCCCAGGGCAATAAGATTGTTTGGCAGGAAGATAAGACAGTAACCAAGGGCTTTAATAATGGTGAAGTTCTGATTTTTGATACCACGTTAGAAGCTGAGAAAACCATTATTGAATTACCTTATGCTGCTACTGAAAAGCTAGGAGAGTTACTTTCTATTCCTATTTGGAAGCCAAGACCAGACACCAACCCGGTACAATATGATGAGCAGGAAATTCAACCAAGATTAGTAGTTCAGGGTGCTAATAAGGTTCTGTTTACTATTGTAGAGTTCAAAGACAATGGTAAGGATATCAAGAACAGCAGTACCGTAGAAAGTCCATTAGCTTACCATGTGGATGCTTCCAAGGAGTATGACCTGAACATTCAGAACTATATCATACCTGCCTTTTATCCTACACTGCTGGCTATCCTGGATAGTACCAAAGTAATAAGGGTACAGGTTAAAACACCAGCGCAATTCATTCAGGACTTTGACCAGAGCGTTCCTGTTTGGGTGGACTACTGGCAGCAATATTTCTACATCAATAAAATAAACGAATTTATTAATAGTCACTCCCTGACTGAATGGGAGCTTGTGAGGATATGAAAAAGTTCAACGAATTATTACAAGATGCCAGCAGGTTAGCAAGTGAATATAAGGCACTGTCTCCAGATGAAAAAGAATCAGAAGCAGGTATGCAACTAAGAAACGAGCTTACGAAGACAACGAAAATATTAAATCAAACTGCAATGAATGAGCCGTATCGATCTAGTCCGGTTGGTAATTATAATGTAAGTACTGATGAGTTAAAACGCATTAGCATGTCAACAGCTTTAATTTTCAGTATTCAGTGGTTAATAAACAGAGCCTTTAATTTTTTAAGAAAAAAATAACATGCCACAGAAACCCGGTGAAGTATTAGTGCTGCACGTTGATACTCAACAATATCAGAAAGAAATAGAAGAGGCCACTAAAAAGCTTGTAGCCTTAAGGAATAGCCAGAAGATTTTAGATCAAACCTTTAAAGAGGGAGGTGTATCAGCTGATGATTATGCTAAACGGACCCGGCAAATAAAAACCGAGAGTACTCAGCTAACACAGCAGCAAAACGCCCAGATAAAGATTTTAAATCATTACACAAGTGCAACTAAGCACGCGGCCGGCTCTGTTGACCAATTGAAGGACCAGTCAGCTATATTAACTAAGCAGTATAATTCACTAACTAGAGAGCAACGGGATAATACCAAAGAAGGGAAAGCACTAGCAGCGCAATTAAAGGCCGTAAACAATGAATTAAAAGAAAGCGGAGCCGCAGTTGGGGACCATCGACGCAATGTTGGGAATTATTTTGACTCTCTTAAAAGCTTTTTCTCTGGCAATGGTGGTATTGGTGGGGCTATTAGCAGTATTGCCTCTTTTATACCTGGATTAGGAGGTATTATTGGTCAGGCGGTTGGAGGTATCACAGAAGGATTTGAAGACACAACTAAGTCTGTAATTCAATTACGGGGTGAAATTCAGCAAACAATGGGTATAGTGGGGCTTGAATTGGAGGTTGTTACAGCAAAAGCACAGACCTTGGTTGAGGTTTTTGATGCGGATTTTAACGAAACCATACTAGCCGCTAATGCTTTAACCAAGCAATTTGGAATTGATGCAGTGGATTCTCTAGACTTAATCCGGGATGGCTATTTAGCCGGTGCGAATGCTAGCGGAGAATTTTTAGATTCTGTAAAAGAATACAGTACTCAATTTCAGGCTGCTGGCGGTTCGGCAGAAGAATTTATTGCCATTCTGGCTACTACCAATAAGGCTGGCTTATTTTCTGATAAGGGTATAGACGCCATAAAAGAAGGAATGTTGCGGTTGAGGGAGCAAACCAAAGCTACTGTAGAAGCATTAGAACCCTTAGGTAAAACTGCAAATAAAGCTATTCGAGATGCTATTGATGACAACCGAATATTTGATGCTATTAAACTTGTTTCTAAAGGGTTGAATGAAACAAGTCTTACCGCAGCCGAAACTGGAACTATCATAGCTGATGTATTTGGTGGGGCTGGGGAAGATGCAGGACTTAAGTATTTACAAGGGCTGCAAAATATAAACACGGAACTTGAAGGGCAGATTGACTTATCCAATGAACTAGTTAAAAGGCAAAAAGAATCTGTTGAAGCTACTGAGCAATATAATTTGGCCTTTAATACTCTTTCTGCTACTTTCCAAAGCACAACCACATCTAGCGGTGTTTTCTTTACCAATATCAAAACGCAGGGGCTTATGCTTTTAAACGGATTGGTATTAATATTCCGGGCATTGGCAGAAATGGGAACCGGAGCAGTTAAAATTTTAAATGCAGTATTTAATCCGTTTTCTAAGGATAGAGATGCTAAGTTAATGGAAGGGGCCAAACAGATGTACAATAGCATTTCCAAGGTAAGGCGTGAATATGAACAGGACCAAAAGCAATTAGAAGAAAAAGCTAGGATCGATCAGGAGAAAAGAATATTGGAGGCTGAAAGGAAATTTGCTCAATCACGGGATAATGACAGTAAGAAATCTTCAGGCGAGGCAGCTAAAAAACGGGCAGAGGTTATTAAGGAAGCATTAGAACTGCAAAAAATGGAACTTGAAACCAAGTTAAATTTAATAAAAAGGGGGTCAGAAGAAGAACTGAAGCTAAAGGAGGAGTTAATTAAAAAGCAGGTTCAAATTGAGAATACAGCCATTGGCCTATCCATTAAGAGGCGCAAGGCCAATGAGGCGAAGGCAAATAGTGAGATTGAAAAATTAAGAGTGGATTTTCATGCTCAACAACTGGAGAATAATAAAAAACTAAGTAAAAAAGAACTGGAAACAGCCTTGTTGGCTACCAAAGAAATTTACAACAGGCTAGAAATAGAGCAAAAAGAATACTTGTTCCAAGGTGTTTTTAATGAAGAGCAATACAATGCTAATCTCGCGGCTCTTAAAGAAGGGCGTTTAGAAGGGGAAATAGCTCTGCTTAAAGAGTATGGAGAAAAGGCAGGGCTTACCAATGAAGAAATAGCGAATAAGGAGATGGAGTTGGCAAATCTAGTTGCCGATAATAAGATTTCCAGCCTTAAAAGAACAACCGAAGCCGATAAAAAAGAGCGTGAAAAACAAGTTGAAGCAGCCTTAAAACAAGCCAAGGCTACAGAATATTTTATTGATGGTGTAAATGCTGCCTTTGCTAATGCGCTAACAGAGCAAGGGCTAAATCTTCAGGAGTTTTCTAAAGGGGTGTTGATGGTTGTTTTAGATACATTAGAGAAATCTGTAACAGCAAGAACCATAGAAGCCACCTTCGGGGTAACAGTTGGTTCTTTGAGTTCTCCTGAAAGCATAACTACTTTAGGTGTGGCAGGTATTGCTAAAGCGGCAATAATGGCAGGCCTTATAAAGGCTGCTTTTGCGGCAGCGAAAGGAAGCTTAGCCGGTGCTCTATCCTCTGATAGCCCCAAAGTCTTCAGGCAAGGGGGAATTATTGACGGCCCAAGCCATGAAAACGGCGGGGTAAAATATCAAAGCGTAAATGGTGTCATTGAATTGGAAGGGGGAGAATCTGTCATCAATCGCAATAGTACTGCTAAGTACCGGGATTTATTAAGTGCGATAAACGTTGCTGGTGGGGGCAAACCATTAACGGTAGGACAATTCATGAAGGCAGGAGGTATTACTTCAACTCCTGCCCCAGTTATAATGCCTAAAAGCAATATGCCAAGTGCTAATGAAATAGCGAAAGCCCTAGCCAAGGAAATTAGCAATATGCCTGCCCCCGTAACAAGATGGGTAGACTTCAAGTCTTTGGATAATAAAATGACTAGAAAACAATCTAGAACTGATATTTAACTACCATTCCTTTTCTTTTGATGCATTCTTTGACATGGCGGCTTTAATACTGGAAATTAATCCATTTATTGCTGCCATGTCATTTTCGTAATATGATCTCATTACAGAGTTAACTTTCTTTTTTGAAGCAGCATTTTTATACATATACTCTAATGGAGATCTGGCTGTTTGCTCATTTAAGGACATAACCTTAAGAGATGGGTCATAGTATCCTTGATGCTCTAGGTTAGTTATATCATACTTATATCTGCCATCTTTCACCTGTATTTTAACAGTATACCAGAGCTTCATCCTTACTGGCATTAAAACCTTAATTACAATATCCTGATAAGCTTTTCCTATAAGTTTGCCACTGTCTTTATCCTCCATTTCTAAAACTGCATCTGCACTTCTAAAGGCGGTGGCGAACCATTCACGCCCACGGGTATACAACTCTTTACTTGTAACATCGGGGACTTGAACAACTTCAGTAAAATTTATTAAACCAGTAGTTGAATCTATTGGCATTGGTGGCAACGTCTGAGCCTTTAAGCCCAACGGCAACAGGATCAGAAAGGCCAGCAGGCGTAATAAGTGTTTCATGGGGCTTGGGTTAAAGATACTAATGTAGGGAAAGATTTGAATAATTAAAAAGGCAGTAATTGGACAAAAAGTATATGTAATAATTACTTTAAGCAAATATTATATGTAAAATAGTTACTTGTAATGATTCCTGTTTATAGCAGACCAATATATTGCGCAAACCTATTATAGTTGTGTTGTGGAGTAAAACCAATTGATATTCAACAATATACGTGATTTGTTGCAACTCCATCCTTAGCACAATATAGTTTAGATATAGCCCGTTTTTAATTCCACAGCGAAGGGGAAACTAAAATGCCTTGCCAATAGTTATTTAGGAAGTTATATAACTTTTTTAGGACTGACCGTATACAAGTAATTAAAATAAATTTTAATATTGTAAAGGAGTTGTACAACATTTGTAAAGCATTTGTAAAACAATGTTGGTACCAAGAGTTAAATTAAATTGTAATTAGATCGTGAAATTAAGAGATAGATTCCCTCGGTTAAAGGACGAAAGCTTTGTGAGAAACATGGTTGTTAAGTCCGTTTATGGCACTATGCAGCTTGAGGATCAAGGTGTGTCTATGCAAAAGATAAATGAATTGTATTCTGAAGTTAAACGTGAGAATTATGTTATTCCAAAGCGCGTAGCTGCGTTCTAATCATATTCTCCAACTCACTATAATCTAAAATATCTGCTTGCCTAATAGCTTGCAGATATTTTTTTTTGTCCTCACTTGCATCCCGTTGATATAATTGAATGCCTTGATACCCTTTAGAGTAGGCGAGTAAATCAGTAAACAATCTAGACGTTCTGCCATTTCCATTTGTAAATGGGTGGATCCAAACTAACCTGTGATGTGCATATGCTAAGCACCTTACTAAGTCGTCTTCATTATTAATATTATTATACCTGTGGTTTACTTCATCAGTATATTGATACATATGTCCAGGTATCTGACTAGGTGGTGGAGGCAGGAAATTCCCTACAGTAGGGGTAGACGTTCGGAATTTACCGGCCCATAAATAAAGGTGATGGAAGGCAGCATGGTGAATATCCTTGATAAGGAAAGGATTAATATCTAAAGGTAAGTCTAGATTAAAAATATAATCTTCAGCTCTTAAAATACCTTTTGCTTCTTGATTGTTTAACTCCTGTTTATCTGAAATATTTAGAATATTATCTTCAGGCGCGTCTGTATATTCACCCATAATGCTTTTTAAAGCTACTAATGTAGTAAGTATTTAATAAAACTTAAAGTTACAGCTTGGGTGCAGATTAGTTGATGGGGTTAGATTCTTGAACGAATTATGAGTTATTAGAAAAAACTACAATTAACTTCTAAAACTAAGCCTCTCCTAATCAAGAGGCTTTTTTATTTCCCGTTCCAGTACATTCTTAGCAATCCCCAAATGTCCCTCTGCATTGGCATAAATCTGCTCGATGCTCCGCAGGTGTGAATTAATGGAATCTATACTGGTTTTAAATTGGAAGTGGTCTATTAAATCCAGTTTCAAAACATCGGGTAATTGCTGCTTAACCTCATCCAGCTTTTCTTTTATTTCACGCTGGTTGCTCTGTACGGTGCCGATTAACTGTAGCAGCTCATAGAATTGTTCGGTGTCCATGCTCATGGAGCGAAGATACTACTTTCTCCTTTTCTTCCGGTACTTACCGCCTAGACGTTCCTGAAAATACCAGCGTAGCATTAGGAACAGAAAGCCTCCAGCTAATGGTATGCCGATCAGCATTTGCAGCCATTGGGGTAGTTGCTCCATAGGTTAAAGTATACCTTCCAATCCAACGAACTTAGTAGCCTTTAGCTTATTCAATTGTTCCTCTGGCATACGTACCAGCTCAGGATACCAGGCAAGTGCATCATTGTAGATAAAGGATCGGATATTGACTAATTCAGTAGTGCCGGTTTTAAGCCAGATTTCTCCCCAGAACTCTCCATTTTTCATCCAAAACAGGTGTACGTCTGCATCACGGTCCCGAGACCGAATATAAGTACCTTCAGCTAATAGCTTATCTGCTTTTTGTGGATCAGTAAGCGCGTTGAATTTGTATAGCTTCTCTAGTTCAAAAGCCATAATGTAAAAATAAGAAAGGTGGATGATTGATTACTCTGATTCACGGAGGGTCTTGTGAATCAGGTGTTGTAGTAGCCTTCTTACGGTGGGGAACCCCTTTTGTTTAGCTACTATTTTAAGCGCTTTATTGGTGGATAAAGCTACAGGTATTTCTATAACAACTGTATCCTTAATTCTTTTCAATATTTTACCGGGTAAAAT
>NZ_KI421517.1:703362-1493779 GCF_000473365.1 Adhaeribacter aquaticus DSM 16391 | reverse complement strand
AATTATAATATGAAACACATCTACAAATTATTGTTGCTCCTGCTGTTACTGCCTATGAGCTGCAAAACTGGTAAACCTGAAAAGGATACCAATGTATTGACCAAGGAGCCTGTAATCAATCAGGCTAATTCCATGCCTCCTTATGAGAATGGCTCACCATTGGATAGCTTGGTCTGGATGTATCCGGGAATTCAGCAAGCAATGGAGGAAAACAACCTGACGTATATTAAACATACGCCAGGGGGAAAGCTGGTGTCGGTATTACCGACGTCAGGTAAAAAAACAGGTTTCATAACCCGGCTATTTGGTCCTAAAAAAACTAAACTCAAGAATTCAGCTATCAACATTAACTACCAGGTAGCACAAGGAGGTAGCTCCATTGCACCAGCTATGCAAACCGGCAACCAGGATATCAAAGATAAATCAAAGGTAACCATCAAAGATAAGTCAAAGGAAAAGCTCAAAGGTCAGAACGCTATCAAAGGAGATCACAACGCACCCACAGCAACCAAATCAGATAAGAGTTTGCTATGGGTGGTGATTGTGGTAGTGGTAGCAACAATTGCCGCCGCCTACTTTCTGAAAAGGAATAATGAATAGATAATTTTTAGTATATTTGAACTGACAAAACAAAAGATTGAAGGACGCTCCCAATGGGGGCGTTTTTCATTTAACCCTCCCCTATTTCAGCACTTTCGTTATACTTACCGTTATACTGAAAATAAAAAGGGCTGTAAGTTATTATCTTACAGCCCTTTACAACTTAACTAGTGCTCCCGAAGGGATTCGAACCCCTATCATTGGTACCGGAAACCAACATTCTATCCATTGAACTACGGAAGCAGGTAAATGCGAGTGCAAAAATATTCGAATTATTTTAAATCACCTACACTTATAGTGATTTTTGTATAAAAAAGTTTTAAGTAACCATTAGATATACGCCCGGCAGACCAAGATCAATATTTTTAGCAAAGAATGAGCTAAAGATTTCTAGTATAAGAGGAGGTGTTTCGACTTAAAACAAAGAGCCAAACAGCAGATGTGTATGGCTCTTAGCTATAAATAACAATTAATAAAAAGGCACAGTTTAATTTGGGATAATTTAAGTTACCAGCAAAAAACCTCATAGGTAAAATATCACTTACCTTTTATTTAAGTATTGGAAAGCTTCATTTTCAGAAATAAGCTCAAAAGCATCTAGCATTGTTTCTGAATTACCGGTGTTATAGCCTTTTATATAATAGCTACCATTTGCCCGGTATACGGCAAAATTATGTAATCCATAAGGAGTAGCTGCATTACGAGCAAAAGGTAAAGCACGGGACAAATCAAAGCGTTTGCCACAACGGGTCTGAATAACGGAGGCTCTTAGTGTTTCCATAAGGCAAAATTAAAGGTTTAACCAAACTCAAAAATTAAGGGAATATTAATTTACATTTAAATAATTATAATCTTCGTTCAAATTGTTTAACTGTCAAAAACATTGAAGTCCATTAAATCTAAGAATAATTAAAGACAAAGTCAAGTTTTTAATCGTTTAACCACTACTTAAGCTTAATTAGACGAGTTTTGCTATATAAATATGGTTATATTTTAACCGTATTTCCCGAATTTTGTAATTGAAATTCATAAAGCATTAACCAGCACATGCACGATTATTCATGAAATTTAAATATTGGATTATTATTTTATCCATTTTTCTATTGGCAATAGCCTGGCGGATGTATTACCACCCGCCAGCCTTTCTACTAAAGTATGGCTACGGACGAAGCATAAAAAAATTAGCTAATGCTGAAAAAGAACAATTTTATGGGCTTCCCGGCAAATACATAAACTGGCCGAAAGGAAATGTTGTAAGAGGAATTGATGTTTCTAAATATCAGACACACGTAAATTGGCAAACAGTAAAAAATTTTAGGATAAAATTTGCTTTCATAAAAGCTACGGAGGGATTTTACCAGCAAGATGAACTTTTTGAAGCTCATTGGGAAGAAAGCGGAAAAGCAGGCTTACTACGGGGTGCTTATCATTTTTATAGGCCCAACCAACCAGCCGCCTTACAGGCCATAAACTTTATTAGTGTGATAGATTTGGAGGGTGGTGACTTGCCTCCTGTGTTAGATGTAGAAACAATAGGAAATAAGTCGCCCGAAAAATTACGTGAAGGTGTAAAAAACTGGCTGCATTTTGTAGAACGCGTGTATGGGGTAAAACCAATTATATATACCAATTACAGCTTTTATCGTGATTATTTAGCGAATTATTTTCCCGATCATCTTTTTTGGATTGCTCATTATCACGTGCCCAAACTACTACTAAATCCTGCCGAAAATACACGAATAAAATTTTGGCAACACACGGATGAAGGAGCCATACCAGGCATAAAAGGAAGAACCGATTGCAATATCTTTTATGGGTCCTATACTGACCTTCAGGCACTTTTACTAAAATAATTTTCCTTCTATTTAACTTCCGGAACAAGACAAAATCAGGAACAGGATGTAGAAGAAATTAGTACCTTTATTTTCTAATTAATTTAAATTATTACTCTTTATGAAATGCCTGATAATTGATGATGATGCCTTAATGCGCGACATGATTAGCCATTTTGCCGCTAAGGTAGATTTTATTGATTATTGTATTCAATGCGAGAACGCCAGCGACGCCTTGAATTTAATGGCAATTGAGAAGTTTGATTTAATGTTCCTGGATATTGAGATGCCGGAAATATCTGGAATGGACTTATTAAGAAACCTGCCTCAAGCTATTCCGGTTATTATTATTACCTCAAGTCCGGATTTTGCTTTAGAATCTTATAATTACCAGGTAGTAGATTACCTGCTTAAGCCAATAACCTTTGCCCGGTTTCATAAAGCGGTGCAAAAGGTTTATAAAAAAGAACCTGCACCACTGCCAAAGTTAACACCACGACCCGAAGAAATATTTATAAAAGATGGCCATAATTTAGTAAAGTTAGTGTTAAAGGATGTTTTGCACGTGGAGGCTGTTTCTAATTATGTATCTTTTAAAACCGCGACAAAAAGTTACTTAGCTTTAATGAGCTTGCAGAAACTGGAAGACAGCTTGCCTGATAATTTTGTGCGCATACACCGGTCATTTATGGTCAATATAAATCGTATCGATCGGGTAGAAGGCAATACAGTTTTTATAGGTGATGTTCCTTTACCGATAAGCAGTTCCTATAAAGACAAACTTTTAAAAAGACTAAATTTATTAATCTGAAAAGTTTAGCTTTTGCTCTGCAATAGCCAGCTGAATCCCTCCTATTACTCATTTAATAGTAAGTATAAAAAGAGGCACAGTGAAAGCCGTATTATTTATGAAGGGTCTACAGAGGCCACTATAAGAGTTAACCTCTCTTTTATCTCTTCCAGCAACCGCTCAAAATTAACTTCCAGTTCCTGGCCTAGCATTTCCTGATCACCTTGCCCTTCTAATAAATAAAGTTTCACGGCTGCTAAATTTGTAGTTAATACCTCTAATTGTAACAGTTGCAAATGAGGCTTTATTTTATGGAAGCTACTCTTAAATAAATCTTTATTATTTTCAGCTAAAGCTTCCCGAAATAAATGCCGGTATTGCATCATTTCTCCTTGAATTAACAGCAGGGCCTTTTCTATTTTTACAGGATCATGGTCGTAAGCCTCTTCCAGCGTTTGGTAATTAATAATACCAACACGCTTAGCTACCTTTTCAACCTTTTGTTTTTCCTGTGGTGCAAAAATTTCTTTTACGGTATAGGCTGCTATTTTATTTAACAAATCTTCTTGCTCTACCGGCTTCAATAAATAATCATTAAGGCCCACCTCCTGCATTCTGGCTTTAGCCTTATCAGATACCAATGCCGTTAATGCTAAAATAGGAACATTTTTATCTAATTTCCTTATTTCCTGGGTAGCCTGAAAACCATCCATTTCAGGCATTTGAATATCCATTAAAATCAGGTCATATTTCTTTTCTGTTACCTTCGCAATGGCCTTCAGTCCACTATCGGCTAAGTCTAATTCTATGCCTGATTTAGCCAGATAGTTCTGAATTAAGAATTGATTAAAAGCTACATCTTCTACATACAGCACCTGCAGGCCTCTTAATTGAGAGCTGGTTTCCTGATTATATGTTTTACGCATTACAGGCATTGCCGAAGCTGGTTTAAAAGATAAATACACCTTAAATACCGAACCCTTACCTAACGTGCTGTCCAGCGAAATTTCACCTCCCTGCAACTCTACCAGATTTTTGGTTATGGCTAATCCTAATCCAGATCCGCCATACTTACGGGTAGTATCCGAACTACCTTGCGTAAAACGTTCAAAAATATATGCCTGACTATCCGGGGCAATACCAATGCCGGTATCCGCAATCTCAAAACACAAATTATAAATATAACCAGGTAGCTCCCCGTCAGGGAAAACGTTAACCGTTACCGTTCCGCTTTCTGTAAACTTAACAGCGTTACCAATTAAGTTATTTAGTATCTGATAAAGCCGCACCGAATCTCCTTTTACCCTATCCGGCACCTGGGCCGCCACCTGACAATACAATTGGATACCTTTTTCTTGGCATTTAGCTTGGTGGCTTAGCGTAATTTTGTCGAGCAGTTCTTTTAAATTAAAATCAACTTCTTCAAACTCTATTTTACCGGCCTGTATTTTTGAGTAATCCAGAATATCGTTAATCAGGGACATTAAATTATCAGCTGAAAAACGAAGGGTATTGATAATTGGTAATTGGTGCGCACCCGGCTTGTTCTGCAGCAGCAACCGGGACATACCAATCACAGCATTCATAGGCGTACGAATTTCATGGCTCATTACAGATAGGAAGTCATCTTTGGCTATGTTTGCCTCTTCTGCTAATTGCTTGGCCTGTAACAGCTCTTCTTCTACCTGTTTACGGGCAGTTATATCATGTATGATAGCGGTATATTTTATTTCATCGCCCGCATCAAAACTACTTAATGATAAATAAATATGAATTTGTTTTCCATCTTCCCTAACAGCCGTTGTTTCCCGGCCTTGCCCAATAAAATTTAAATAACTACCAGTACCATCCCCGTTCCAAAGCTGGTTTTCTGCCGGGCTGTTTAATATAGTACTAATAGGTTTGCCCACTATTTGGGCTGCCTGGTAACCAAAAATAGAAGTTGCCGCCGGATTAAACTTTTCTACTCTGCCTTGTTTATCTAATATAATAATAGCTTCAATAGTGGTTTCAATAATGGCCCGAATTCCTCTTTCTTTGTAAGCTAATTCCTGAATCTGGTCTTGGATTTGATCGGCCATTTGACTAAAAGCCTGCGCCAGTACACCAATTTCATCAGACCGGTTTTGAGTGACTTTCAAAGTACTTTTACCAGCGGCAAAATCAGAAACCGCCGTGGTAATATATTGTAACGGCCGGATTAAGAACCGGGAAAAAACCAAGGTGAGCACGATGCTGCCTATACAAATAACTAAAGTAATTAATAAACTGGTATTACGGACCTGCTTTAATCCAGCCAATAAGGAGCTATAAGGCGTACTGATGCCCAAAACCAGAAATCGCTCCTGATCCTGAAATATATAAACCCGCTCTAAATTTAATAAAACAGGTTCCTGATTTCCTTGTAAGGCTTCATCAAACTGAAACGAAGACTTTCCGCCATAAATAACCTCTGTACTTTGAGGAAACTCATTCTGCAACAAAAACCGCTGACCTTTTTCAAACCCAAAAACTTTATCAGGTTCCGGATGAATTAAATAATCACCTGTATTATTAGTGAGGTATAAAGTATTTTCGTGATCAAGAAGCGATTGTAAATTTTTGAAAGTAGGCGTTAAATCCAGCGTTATTAGGAGCACTCCCACTATTTCCTGGTTTGCATCGTAAACCGGAAGTGAGGCTTTAATAACCGGCGTTAGCGGAAAAGATAGTTCACCCTTTTTCCGGAAAAGGGAAAGATTGGAAATGAAGACCCGGTTAGGAGTCAGATCGGGTACTTCATTAAAAAAGAGGGTCCCTTCCAGAGTACCTAACTGCGGAACAGGTACTTCATTGATTTTACCATTTACCTGATCGGTCCGGATTATTTCGCGCTTACTGCTACCAGCACCAATCAGGCTAACCTGTAAATAAGCCGGCCGGCTCTCCAGTAAGGATTGAAACAGTTGATTTACCTGCTTTCTTTTCGCATCTGCTACAGGTTGTGTTCCACGTTTAGCTACCTCCTGCACAAAATCCTGAAAAACCGGGTTTTTACTGATCAGTCGGATATCATTATGTAATCCTTTTGCGGCTGCGTCTAGTTGAATAGATAAAATTTCGGAACTATGCTTTAAACGGTCTTTGGAAGAAGCTATAACCAACTTGCTGTTACCCGAAAATACCAGAAATCCCACTACCGTGGTAGCAACCAAAACCAGTATAGAAAAAACCAGGGTAACTTTGGTAGCAATACTCAGCCTGTTCAGCCAATTATTGAAAGAATCTACCAATTTAATAAAATACATAATATACCTGAAGCACAATTCTTTATAAAGATATAAAATTTATGCTAGGCAGGCAAACTTCTGTATTGCCTTAACAGGGCGACCAGGGCCTACTAATCAGGCTTTATTTAATTACGCTTCCTGATTAGGCACATATTCCAGCGTAAGTGTATCCAGGTTAAAAGCAGTAAGATACGCTAAACCAAGCACCTGCCGGTAAACACAACCGCTATCTATATTTATAACTTTGGCTTCTGCATCTGCCACACGTTCGTTTATTTTTACCACTGGAGTTGGCGTGTGGCCATGTACTATTTTACGAGAACCAAGCAAATCATAATCAACAGCAAAATTCCGTATCCAGAGCATGTTGTAAAAATCCTGAAATGGATTTTCGGCAGCAAAATTGAAACCGGCATGCACCAGCAGATAGTCCTCTGTTTCTACATAATACTCCAGCTCAGTAAAAAATTTCCAGTACCTTTCTGGTATGTCATGAATGGTGGTGGCCTGAAAACTAGCTAATGTTTCTTTACCTCCATTCCAGAGCCAGGAATTTAAATAAGTTTCTTCTTTTAGCGCCTGCAAGAGCATGTATTCATGGTTGCCAGATAAAGTCTTTACATTATATCCTTGCTCTTGCAGATTTAGAATATAATCAATTACGCCTTTAGAATCCGGACCACGGTCAATGTAGTCGCCGAGCAGGAATAACTGATCAGTGGACTGCAACCGAATGACATCTTCTACCAGGTGGCGAAAAGTATTGGCACATCCATGAATATCTGAAATAGCATAACGACTCATAAATTCTATAAATAGTTAGGGGCTATACGAAAACTCATCTTTTATTGCCGAGATAAGCTTAGTGTTTTAATGGACGTTTTTTAATCATCCCGCCTTTAGTATCTTTAATACTGCTCATTACCACAAAAGCATTACGGTCTATGCGTTCTATCTCCGCATTTAATTTGGCAATTTCCAGCCGGGTAATTACGGTAAAAACGATATCCATTTCATGTAACTTTTCACCTTGTTTGGCAAATCCACGCTTGCCCTGGTAAATGGTTACCCCTCTCCCCATTTTTTCAATAATCATTAACCGCATTTCTTCAGTATGTACAGAAATAATGGTAACGCCTAAGTACTCCTCAATACCTTCAATAATAAAATCAATGGTTTTGGAAGCAGATAAGTAAGTTAATACGGAATAAAGAGCGGTTTCTACAGAAAGAACAACGGCTGCGGCAGAGAATATAATTACATTAACAATCAGAATAACATCGCCAATGGTAATGCCCGACTTACGACTTACATAAAGCGCAAGCACTTCGGTACCATCTAAAACTCCTCCGCCCCGCATAGCTAACCCAATACCAGCTCCCAGGAAAGCCCCTCCAAAAACTGAAACCAATAATTTATCTGAAGTAACTATTGGGTAATGGACGTAAGTTATACAAAGAGCCAACCCCGCGATGGCAAACATGGTTTTAAATGCAAAGTTCCGGTTTACCTGATTAAAGCCCAGATAAATGAAAGGAATATTTAAACAAATTATAAGCAGGGGTAAGGGCCAATTGGTAAGCGCGGTTATTAAAAGCGATATACCCGTTACGCCCCCATCAATGAATTTATTAGGCAACAAAAAGCTTTCTAAACCAAAGCCTGCCGATAAAATGCCTAGTATAATAAAAATTGAATTCCGAAATTCCCTTTTAATGAAAGCCCGTTGCCGCTTAACTTCTTTAGCTGCACTATAAGAATGATGCGCTACCAGTTCTGTACTCTTCTTTTGACGATAAAGAAACAAATCTACTACTCCGCGAAAAAATGGATTCATGCACTCGATGTAAACTGACCTGTCAATTACGTTATTTTCTGAATATAATCTTCCATCTTTTTTCGCAAAGCTTCATCCGGGAAACGTCCAATACCCGCTCCCATGTTATCTGTTAAATGCTTTACTTTAGCAGTGGCTGGAATTACGCAGGTAACGGCAGGATGCCCTAAAATGTATTTCAGGAAAAATTGCCCCCAGCTTTTACAGTCAAAGTCGGCTGCCCAGCCAGGTAATTCTTTATTTCTTACGGCACTAAAAAGCGAACCCGTTTCAAAAGGTCGGTTTACAATAACAGCTACTTTTTTTTCGGCAGCTAAAGGCAAAAGCCGGTTGGCAGCCTCACGGGTAACAATGTTATAATTCAACTGGACAAAATCAATGGGTTCCGATTTTATAATTTGTTCCAGGTTATCGAAAGCACTGGTTAAGTAGTGGGTAATACCTATGTACCGGATTCGTTTTTCTTCTTTCCAGCGGCGAAGCGTTTTTAAATGAACCTGCCAATCTACCAGGTTATGAATCTGCATCAGGTCCATTGGGTTAACCTGCATCTCCCGCATAGAGGTTTGCATTTGCTTAATGCCTGCCTGCTCGCCCTGGGTCCATACTTTGGTAGCCATAAACAATTTCTTTTGTAAGCCCAAGTCAACAGCTAAATCCCCTACTACTTCTTCTGATTGCCCATACATCGGCGAGGAATCTACCAGTGTGCCTCCCATTTGTGCAAACGTACTCAATACTTCCTTCACGCCTTTCCTACTAACCGGCGACGGACCAACATCAAATGTTTGCCAGGTTCCTAAACCAACACAAGGTAAAAGCTCTCCGGTAGTGGGTATGGGTCTTTTATGCATAGTAGTTTTCTTAGTTTGGGCAAAGGAGAGGTTTCCCAACAAGGCTGTTGCTCCGGTAGAAAGCAAAATTTTGGCAACCTGCCGACGGGAGTATTTCATAACAGTTTCAGAGACTATCAACCTATCGTGTATAGTAAAAGAAAGGTTGCAACCGGCTAAAGATATTAGCCCGAATATATTAGTAGTAGCTGGCTTATAGCAATTTAATTAAGGAATGTTTTACCTAATTTAGTTACTTTAAGTAAAAGGCCTTAAACTTGCCTGATTTTTAGTTTCGCGATTTATACATGCTTATTCATACTTTACTTATTCATTGTCCCGACCGCAAAGGTTTAATTTTCCAGATAACCAACGTGTTGTTTAATAACAACCTGAATATTATAAGCAACGGCGAATTTGTAGATAAAGAAAACAACCATTTCTTTATGCGCGCAGAACTTTCCGGAGAAGTAGATGCGGAAAAAGTATGCCGGGAGTTACAAGTGGTTCTGCCCGCAGAAGCAGGTATTGCATTAGAACCACACCAGAAAAAAGACATTGTAATATTGGTTACCAAAGAGCACCATTGCATCGGCGATTTATTGCTACGGGTAAAATACAACGATCTAAACGCTAATATATTAGCCGTAATCGGTAACTACGACTTATTACAACCCTTAGTAGAACAATTTGATGTTCCGTTTCATTTTATTTCGCACGAGCACAAAACCCGTCAGGAACACGATGCTGAAATTGCCCAAACCATTCAATCCTATAACCCGGACTA
The DNA here is from genome assembly GCF_000473365.1 of Adhaeribacter aquaticus DSM 16391. Lineage (GTDB taxonomy): Bacteria > Bacteroidota > Bacteroidia > Cytophagales > Hymenobacteraceae > Adhaeribacter > Adhaeribacter aquaticus. The sequence continues at coordinate 1,483,831 of NZ_KI421517.1, read as the reverse complement.
CATTGTTTTGGCTAAATATATGCGGGTTTTAAACCCGGACTTTGTAACCTTATTCCCCAACCGTATCATTAACATTCACCATTCTTTTTTGCCGGCCTTTATTGGTGCTAATCCTTACCGGCAGGCATACGAACGGGGCGTAAAAATTATAGGTGCTACCGCTCATTTTGTAAACAATGATTTAGACGAAGGTCCTATCATTGCCCAAAACGTAATTCAGGTAAACCATACCCAAAATGCCAAAGACATGGCCCAATCGGGCCGCGATGTAGAAAAAATTGTCCTGGCCCAAGCCCTTAAATTGGTTTTTGCCGATAAGGTTTTTGTAAGCAATAATAAAACAATCATATTTTAAATTCATTAATCATCTTAAGCCTCAAACTTGGCTTACCAGCGAACAAAAAAAAGGCCTGATTAAATAATCAGGCCTTTTTCAGTAGTTAATAAGCTTTTTTAATCTCTTATCAATCTTGTCTGATAGAAGCTAGAGCCATTTACAACTTTAAGAATATACATACCCTTAGCTACCTGAGTTAACTTTTGGTTTAACTGTTGAACTAAAGAATTGAGATCACCAGAAATAACTAAAAGGTTTTGGCCCTGGCTATTCCATAAAGTTAAAGTTAAGTCTGTAGCACTATAAACAGCATTATCACTAAACAACAGACTAATATTGGTATGAGAAGGGTTAGGGGCAACCGTTAAGCCTGCTGCACTACCAGGACCTTTTACGTCAGGGTTTGTTTCGTCGAGAACAGTTAAAACAAACTCTGAGCCTCCACCACTTACTAAGCCAGCACTTAATTGAGCCAGGCTAAAAGCAACTGTTTTATCTTTCTCATGTTGCGGGTTATTATTTAAAACTACCACAAACGAAACAGATGTTTTACCAGCCGGAATGGTTAAAGTTATTTTGCCATTTGCCGCTGCCGGATTGGTTGTGTATTGTCCTTTAGCAGTACCATAAATGGCGCCACTGCTATTAGTTAAATTGATCGTAACATATTGCGTTTGCACAGGCGCCTGATCTAAAGTAAGTGTTACTTGATAAGAACCCGCATTTTCAGATATAGCAGCAGCATTTAAGGCAAAATTTATTACTGATTTATCGTTATCAGTAATAGTTGCTTTAAATGTGTTAACTTCTCCTATTGCTAATTTGCTGTTACCTGAATTTAATGAAAGCACCAATTGCTCTGTAGGTTCTACTTGGTTATCGTCCAGTATTTGTAAAACCAAAATAGCAGTAGTAGCTCCGGCCGGAATGGTTAACGTTATATTACCAGCATTTGCTGCTGGCATGGTAGTAAAATCCGAACCATATTGAGCCGTTGAGCTATTGGCAGCGGTAATAGTAAGTATCTGGTCTGTTACGGGTGCCTGGTCCAGAACAAGCTGCACCTCGTACGTTCCGGCATCTTCATTTTTAGTTACAGAAGGTGCACTAAAAGAAACAACCGACGCATCATTATCCTGAATAGTAAGGATAAAGGTTTCTGCTGAACTATAGCCAAAACTGCTGGTGGCATTTGAAATAGTAAAAGTTAACGTTTCGTCTAATTCTACCAGGTTGTCGTCTTTGATAATCAGCGGTAAAGTTGCGGTGGTAGCACCGGCAGGTACTGTTACATTATATATGTTACCAGCAGGCAGATCAAAATCCGTTTCGGTAATGCCAGTTCCAGGTGTAACTGTTACGGCAATTTGCTGTGGTTTAACCGACGCACGGGTAAGGTTTAAGGTAAGATTATAAGTACCTGCATCTTCCGGAGTATTGGCAGCAATTGCAGCAAATGTAACATTAGGCGTTAAAACAAAGCGGGTTGCTACAGGCATGTGATCCGAAGTAGTACCAGCATAATTTTCTATTAAATCAAATGGGATTACCACTTTTGCCGAATTAGCTACGTAATCTGCATATAACTCATCTGAGATTACAACATGATCAATTACATTATCAAATGTAATATAGGTCCGCAATCCTGCCTCGCTTAAGTCTTTTGTTACAGCCCGGTAATTGGCCGCATCATCAATAAATGCTTTATAAGTAGAAGCAGTAATTGGTAATACATTCGCTACAGTAAAGTCAACATCATCGTTAAAATCGCCTAGGATCATAATATTTGCTTCCGAATAATATAAATCCAGCGAGTCTTTCAGCACCTTTAAGTCATTAACGCGGCGGTTGTAGGCACTTAAAGCATCGGCAGCAGAACCGTTTTCGTTTGCTTTAGCATGAACTGCTACAAAGTGGATTTGTTTTTTAACCCCTGCCACAGTGGCATCGGCTACAAATAAGTAAGGCAAACGACCACTAGCCCAGAAGTTGCTTGGGTTTGCCGGGCTTTGCAGTAATCCACGTGCACTTACCGAATCAATGGCGCTGGTTTTGTAAATAAATCCAACCCGCTGCGAGTTGTCACCAACCGGCGAAGAAACAAACGGCGATAAAAAGCCTTTATAGCCAGGAAGCTGCTTTACCAATTCCTTAAATGCCGCTACATTCGCAATTTCCTGTACACAGTATAGTTCAGCATCCTGGGCCAAAATCATTTTCTTGGCATTTTCCATTTGCAGAGCTTCGTTATTTGGACCTAAACCCGTGTGCCCAAACCATTCGATATTCCAGCTTACAACATCTAAGGTCTTATCTTTATTTAAAGTAGTTGCGGTTAAATAACCTTTTTGAGTACTGAAATCTGCACTACTAAACTTAACCGATCCGGCAAAAGCCGAAGGGGTAGTAGATCCGTTACTAAACCGAACATAAACTGTATTATAATCAAAAGCCTGATCAGGTGTAAAAGATAGGGTTTGGCTGAAAGTGCTGTTATCTTTTGATACTTCAAACCCAGCCGGAGCTGTTACGGTTAAGTCTGTTTTTAAATTCAGAGCATAGAACTGGAAAGACTTGCTGGCAGTTGGTGCCTGACCAGAAACAAAACCAAAATCAAAATTGCTGATTGGGTTTAGTGATGAAACAAAGAAAACCGGTGTAGCAGGTTCTGTTTCGGAGTTGGTAATGGCAAAATCATCCAGCGTCCAGCGCGAAGCAGAAGAAGTAGTAGAGGTATAAACAAAGGCGATATACACGTTGCTGCCTTTGAATTTAGTTAAATTAATGTTTTCTGATAAAGTCCAGTCATCTGAATTAAGGACCGGAAAACTACCGTTTATTTCTTTCCAGGTAGCATTGGCAGGATCGCCAGTACCGCTGTAATTGGTAGAAACCATTAATTTTAATGACTCACCGGCAAAACGGGTGCGCGACCAGAATGATAAAACCGGATAAGTAAAGCCCGTTGATAAATCAAACGCCGGAGAAATCAACCAGTCTTCGTTTTGCTTATTGCCACCGTTAAAACCATTAACTTGTACAGCATTGCCAGTACGACCAAAAGTAGAGCAAGCCCAAACTTCGGTATCTCCTAAAGAGCTGTATTGCATCCAGCCGCCAGGCAGGTTGGTTTCGCAACGGTTAAAGTTTTGTGCATAAGGGTTAGGTATGGCAGTAGTGAAGGTCCAGGCGCCGGATACAATACCGGCAAATTTATTTCCTGCTAAATCTTCAAACACACCGGCTGCGATATTTACCTCATAACTTTTACCTGGCAATAAAGTAGCTGAAAACGTTGCCCGATTGGTATTTACTAAAACTGCAGCCAAGGCAATTTGTTCAGTAGTATTATCAGTAAGGTTTTTAATTACAATAACACCTGTTCCTTTTTCAATTATTTCAGAGAAAGTAATAGAAAAGTTATTTTCATGATCAACCTGCAGGTCACCGGCTGCTGGCTGGAAAGCATTAGTTGCGGCTAAAGTTGGAGCTGTTACATCCTCAACAGCCCGGGGAATTAATTCAAAATCATCTAACGCGTACATGCCATCTGAACCGGCGACATCTGAATCAGTCCAGCGAATCCATAGGGTATTGCCTTCGCGCCAGCCAATGTTATTAATAGTACCGCTGATATTGGTTTTGTTGGCGTTGCCATCTACGGCAGCAGCATTAGTAGTGCTGGTTAAAATTTCGTTGAAATCTAAATCGGCTAACTGGCTCCAGGTGCCATCATTTAAAGAAGTAGCATTTAAGCTGTACTCAAACTTAACGGTTTCATTAACGGTATTATTAGAACCGGATTTCCATTGCTCCATTACTCCTTTTAAATCAACGGAAGTAATAATTTTGCCGGTGTTGTTTGTGAAGTACGCGCCAAATGCGGGAATTGTAGAGCCGGAAGCTAAAACTCCCAGAGCACGGTCATTAGCACCGGTTGCGCCTACATTATACACGCCTCCCGATGTAGTGCTTCCGTTGTTAGTTGTAGGATTTAATGCTTCGCCATTAGCGCCTGTGCCGCCAGCTCTCACAGCAAACCAGTTTGCCGGAAAGCTGGTAGTGCCAGAGGCGGTTCCCATACCATCGAAATTCTGAGAATAAGCTACATCCAACGCAGTAAGGGAGGTGCCTTTGTCTACTACAGGCGCCGAAGCGGTAGCAATGTTCCATGTGGTATTATTGGCAAAGCCAGTAAATACATTACCTGCTAAATCGGTAATAGCGCCAGCCGGAATCTTAACCGCATAATCTTTATCGTAACTTAATATAGCTCCTGTTAAGGTTACAGTTAAGCCATTAAAGGTTACAGCTGAAGCATTGTCAACAGGTAAAGATTGACTGGTGCCGTCGGTTAAGTTATTAAGCAAGATAGAACCGGAGCCTGCTTTTACATTTTCGTTAAAAGTTATTGATAACGGCGAGGTTAAGGCTACACCGGTAGCATTATCAGCTGGCATAAAAGGATTAACCGCCGCTAAAGTTGGTGGATTAGCATCAGCAGGAAGTGTGCTGCCGGCATGAGGAATAAGTTCAAAGTCATCAATGGCATAAATACCATCTGAGCCAGTATCATCTTTATCGGTCCAGCGGATCCATAAAGTAGTACCGGCAGGCCAATTTATTTCCTCTATGGCTGCTGTTAAGGCTGTTTTATTCGCATCTGCGTTACCAACTACAGCGGCGGCAGCCGTTGTGCCAGTTAATTTTTCAACCAGGTCAAAGGCCGGAAGTGCTGTCCAGCTTCCTGCCATCAGATCTGTCGCATTCAGGCTGTATTCAAAAGTAATTACTTCGTTTACCGCACTACTGGAGCCAGAGCGCCACTGCTCCATAATGCCTTTTAGTTCCAAGCTAGTAATAGTCTTGCCGGTGTTGTTTACAAAGCTAGCTCCAAACCGTGGCACAATGCTGCCGGAAGCCAAGGATCCAAATGCTCGGTCAGAATCTGTGGTAATGCCAACATTATAAATAGTGCCGGAATTTGCACCTCCGTTTGTAACTGCCATGGATAAGATTGCACCATTAGCAACAGTTGTAGAACTCCCAGAAGCTTTTACGGCCACCCAATGCGGAGCGAAAGAAGTACCTGTAACCCCCATTCCATCAAAACTTTGCTGATAAGGGGCATCAAGCGTTGTAAGCTGTACCTGGGAGTACCCATTACTATTAAAGCCTACCATACAAACTGCCAAGGCTATAGAAGTTTTAAAACTGAGTAATTGTTTTATCATATAAAGTAGAAAGAAGTGTAACTGTTAGAGGTATATTAGGATCTAATGAAGTTTTACACAAAACTATGCGCAAACCCTTAAAAATATATCAATATTTAATTAATATTATTAAATATTTCGCATTTTAAATAAATCAGGTATTTAAAACTGGGATAGAAAAGAAAGCTATTAAGTTTTATTCTTTGTTTTTATGTAAGTATTTTTCACTATCTATCAAAAGTAGACGCTAACTCTTTAAAAGCCTTACATATCCTGTTATCTTTTCATTAAGTTACTAAAGGTGTCATTTATTTATATCACCTAATTCTATTGGTTTTAAGAGCAAATAATCTATCTACCAATTTAGGCGTAATCAAGGATCTGCTATATAAGTAAAATCATATATTATTGTATTTCAAGCCAAAAAGAAACTTGTTATTTGTATAAAATCTATAACACTTATAGGGTATTTACGTATTTATCACACATAGATACAAATACGTAGCATATAGATTAAAACAAATAACAGGATGGCAATGCAGGGCACGGATTTAAAAGAGATGGAATTAGGCTATTTATACTACAGCTTGTATTCGTATCGGAGAAAGATTGAAGGTGAAATAAAACAGATTATTCAACTGGATAATGAGCTAAACTACTCTGCTCAAGCTAAACCAGCCAACCAATCGGAAAAGCTTTACCAACTAACACAAAAACTACGCAACATAAGCTTGATAATATCAAAGCTTATTTCACTAAATAAAGTATATAAGTAACTTGTTTAAAGTTACTTATTTTAAGGCCTTTGCTTCTTTTTGAAACAAAGGCCTTATTTTTTAGTTATACCATAATCAAAATAGTATAAAATTTAAAATAAGTTTAATTTATCTCTTTTTAACTTTACTGGCTATTATTTAACAGATCTAATCTTAAACCAAATAATCCACTAATAGCAACCTCACTTTCTGTTGGAAGTATATAGAAAACAACTAATATAATACAAAAAAATTAATATAAAAGGAGCACTTTAAACCTTTAACACATAGGAAAAAGACGGAAGAGAAAACTGTAATAAACTCACTCAGTAGGTTTTCTTGATAAGTTTTACTTATTTACAATAAAATTTAATTTTTTTCGATTTACTTTTAGATTTAGTTCTATTAAATCTAATCTTAAAATAATACTGGTATAGGATCAACTTTACATTTTATAAGAATGCCTTTCTTTAAAAGCTATTTGCTACTTTTAGTAGTCTACCTCTTTAGCATATCTTTTCTTACTGCCCAAACACAACCAGCTTGTACGGCTATTATTACGCCGGCAGGCAGTGCTTCAATTTGTCAGGGAAGCTCTTTAGTACTATCCGCCAATAGTGGTACCGGCCTTAGTTACCAATGGAAAAAAGATGGCGGTACCACCATCATTGGAACGAACCGTCAACTTACAGTAACAACCGCTGGTTCTTATACAGTAACGGTAACAAGCTCCGGAACTGGAACTACTTGTGGCCCTACTACTTCATCACCGGTAAATGTGACCATAAGTAACAGTACGCCACCTGTACAACCGGATTTCTCTTTTACACCTAGTACGATTCAGTGTGCCGGCACCCCAGTTTCCTTTACTATTACGGGCGGTGCCCAAGCAAACACTTCTTATGTTTGGGATTTTGGTGATGGCGTGGTTAGATCTACCAATGAACCTACAATATCCCATGCCTTTACGGCAACAGCAGCTGGCACACCAGGTACGCAAAATTTAAACGTATCGGTTTATGCCTATAATACTACCACTGGCTGTGTTTCTCCAACCAGGGTAAAACCTATAACTGTACGGGAACAACCTCAATTTACCACCCCCGCTTTAAGCTATAAAAATGGTACGGGGGCAAGTGCAAACGGAAGCAATGTTTGCCTTCCTGAAGCTGAAACGGTAAATGTAACCGCCACTTTAACAAATGATGCCGCCAATACCGGCTTTACAACCTATAAAGTGGATTGGAAGGATGGATCAGGAGAACAAACCTATACCGCTGCCCAATTTAATGGCACCACCACCATTAGTAACCCAAGACCCTATAGTGAGTTAAGAACTTATTTAATAAAAATAACTGCTACCAGCACTGATCCAAATGCCTGCCCGGTTATAAAGGAAATACCTTTCACCGTATCAAAAGACCCTAAAGCCATTATTGAACTAGACGAAAGATCTAGAATAACGCCACCGATTGCTTGTGGTGTTCCGGTAAGAGTAACCTTGAAAAACACCTCCACCGGAGGAGGATTAACTTATAAGTGGGAAGTTGAAAAAGTTGCCCCGACTCAGGGACCGGCTAATTTCACTTACATTGAAGCAACCAGTGATACTTCCAAAACTCCGGTATTCCAATTTAATGAGAAAGGACAATACAGTATAAAATTAAGAGTAAGTAATCCCTGTGTAAACCCAAGTGATCCGGATGGTCCTAAAACCCCGGGAACACCAGAAGACCCACAATCACAAGATGACGATGGCAAATATGTAGCCACAACGCAGGTAATTATAGTTTACCCATTTGTACGCCCTAATCCGACTCCGCCTTTCTGTGAACCTTTAGACCCGAGTCAGAAATTTACTGTTACAGGCGCCGAACTAGCCACCTTTGATGGCAACTTAGGCCAAATTATTCCTACCTCCTTTAAATGGTCTAAAGTTGATGGACCTGGCGTTGTTGATTTTAGTAACCCAAATATAGACAACCCAACCATTACCTTTTCTGCGGCAGGTGTTTACAAACTAAACGTGAATTTTAACAATGATTGCGAAAATTCAGATGCTTTAAATCCACAGAGGCCAATGGAAATAGTGGTAACAATTAACCGCAGACCAGAGGCTCCTACTTTAAGTCCGATAACCCTCTGTGCAGGGGAACCCTTTACCCCCCCAGCTGGAACTGGCAACATATCGTATCTATTTTATACTACCCCGACCGGAGGTAATCCAGTTATTCCAAACACAAATACGGCGGGTCCTACTACTTATTATGTAGCAGCAGTAGAAAATGACTGCGAGAGCCGGACACGGACACCATTAACCATAACTGTTGTACCTCCGGTTAGCAATAACACCATAGCTGCGGATCAAACAGTTTGCGTTGATCAACCAGCTGCTCCAATAACTGGTTCTACCCCAACCGGCGGAAGCGGTACTACTTATACGTATACCTGGTTAGTGAGCACCACTGGTGCAACTACAGGTTTTACAGCTGCTCCTGGCACAAATAACGCAGCTGATTACACCCCAATGTTTTCTTCTACAAGTGGCGCATTTCAAAGAACAGCCTGGTACAGAAGAATAGTACGGTCTGGCTCTTGTAGCCCAGATACAAGTACCGCTGTAAAAATTACAGTTGTGCCAAGAATTACCAACAACACTATTAGCGCAACGCAAACAATTTGCGCGGAAAGCACTCCGGCTGCTTTAACGGGTAGCACACCAACCGGTGGTGGCGGAACCTTAACCTATTTATGGGAAAGCAGTACCACCAGTGCTACCGCTACGGACTTTGCTCCGGCTCCTGGCGCAAACACTGGTAAAGACTATACACCGGGTATGTTAGGCCAGACTACTTATTTCCGTCGGCGTGTTTCTGCAGGAGGCTGTGATAATTTCTCCCGGGTTATACAGGTCACGGTAATACAGGCCATCACCAATAACACCATTGGTAATGATCAAACTGTTTGTTATTCTACTACTGCTCCTGCCGAACTAACCGGTTCTTCACCAGCAGGCGGAGGAGGTCCTGGTTCTTTTACCTATCGTTGGGAAAGCAGTTTATCCGGAGGCGACGATGACTTTAGGGCTATACCGGGCGCCACTGCCCAAAACTATACCCCATCGCCTATTTCGGCCACTACTTATTTCCGCAGAGTAGTTACATCTGGTACAACCGGAACTAACTGCGAACCTAGCTTTAGCAATGTAGTAGTGCTGACACTTGTACCGGATATTCAAAACAATACTATTATGGTTTCGGAACCAGTTGTTTGCCGTGGCAGTGTTCCGGTGTTTACAGGTTCTAATGCAACTGGCGGAAACGGAAACCTAGTTTATCTATGGGAAACCAGTACCACCGGTGCTACTTCTGGCTTTAATCCGGCTACAGGAACCAATAACACAAGAGATTATACTCCTGGCTTCTTAACGCAGCGGACCTGGTTCAGAAGAACAGTTACTTCCGGCGGTACCAACTGCCCTGGGGCTTCTTCGGAGGCTATTGAGGTTAACGTAGAAGCTGCTCCGGTAGCGCCAACAGTAGCAGCAGAAAATGTTCAGGTTTGTGTAGGCACTTCTGCAACCTTACGGGTTACCAGTACCGGCCATTCCTATGAATGGTATACGTCCGCTACCGGCGGCACCCCTGTATTCTTTGGGACTGAATATGTAACAGCCCCTATCACCCGCCCTACTACTTATTATGTTCAGGCTGTTTCTAATAATAAGTGTGTGAGCACCACCCGAACTCCCGTAAGAGTAACAACCCTAGATTTAACGGTTGATGCAGGTCCGGATGTAGAAATTATAGAAGGCAAAAATGCCGTACTAACGGCTAGAGTACCAAACGGAGCCACCAACCCTAAATATACTTGGGCTCCGGCTGAAGGGTTGAACACAACCGAAGGCGCCTCTGTAATTGCCAGCCCCACCAAAACTACTACCTACCGGGTAACTGTTGTTACTGAAAATGGCTGTGAGACTACAGATGAAGTTACCATAACTGTTACGCCAAGAGTAGTTATTGTTAATACTTTTAGTCCTAACAATGATGGTATTAATGAAACCTGGGAAATCAGAAATATAGAAAATTTCCCAAATGCTACAGTTGAAATTTTTAACCGCTGGGGTAGCCAGGTATACAAAGCAGAGGGTGGATATAAAATCCCGTGGGATGGCACTTTCAAAGGTTCTATGTTACCTTTAGCCACTTATTATTATGTTATCCGGTTAAACGAAAATGAAAAACCTTTAACTGGTAGCGTTACCATTATCCGATAGAAATTTATGAAGGGCTTATTATCTTTTTTAGCTGGCTTTTTATTAGTATCACAAGCCTGGGGGCAGCAACGCCCCCAGTACAGCCAGTACATGATTAACAATTATTTATTAAATCCTGCCATTTCCGGTATAGAAGATTACACTGATGTAAAAATTGGTAGCCGGCACCAATGGGTCGGATTGGATGGAGCACCTGTAACCTATTATGTAAGTGCCCATACGCCATTGAATAAACAAGCAACCCAGGTTAGAAGCGTAGGTAAAGGAATTGGCCGTACTCATAAAACAAACGTCAGTCGCTTAAGTAAACCGCAACCGCATCAAGGAGTAGGAATAATGGCACTAACAGATAAAACGGGGCCTTTGCGGCGAAGTAATATCATGGGTACTTATGCTTATCATTTACCTATTTCCCGGGAATTCAAGGTCGCTGTTGGTGTGGGAGCCGGAATGTTAAACAGCCGGTTTAATCCTTCAGAAGCAACTATGGTAATTGATGGCGATCCGGCTATCACCAGCGACTATGTAAATTATACATACTTTGATTTAAATGTAGGTACCTGGATTTATTCAAAAGACTTTTTCCTGGGGCTTTCAGGTGCACAACTACTAAAAAGCAGGGGCGATTTAAATGCAGCAGAGAACGGCAGCCGCCTTCAGAAACATTATTTTGCTACCATTGGCTATCGTTTCCAGGTTTCCCAGGATCTAACGCTTATTCCCTCTACTATGATTAAAATGGCTAGCCCGAGCCCGGTTTCTGTAGATATTAACCTGAGAGCCTTATATGCCGATCGGTTATGGGTCGGAGGTTCTTACCGGAACAAAGATTCGTTTTCAGTACTAGCAGGGGTTTACCTAAACCAATTGTTAGACCTAAGTTATGCTTATGATATTAATACCTCTAATTTAGGTGTTGCTAATTCCGGCTCACATGAAGTTGTGGTAGGCTTAAAATTATTTAATAAAGGCCGCGTTATTTGCCCTATTTATATGCGTTAATACTATTAAAGGCTTATACTTTATTTACTAAATTTTCAAACTTTAAAGGTTCTTACTTTGATTAAAGCAATACATTTAACGAATTTGCGTATTATAAACAAAAAAACGGTTAAATTGCCGAGATTTTAGTAACCCTTTAAAATGAAAATTGTAACCCTAACTATAAACCCGGCTGTTGATAAAAGTACTTTTGTAGACAGACTAGAGCCGGACCACAAGCTGCGGTGCGATGCTCCTATTTTTGAACCTGGAGGTGGCGGAATAAATGTTTCCCGGGCTATTCAGCGTTTAGGCGGCGAGTCCTTGGCTTATTACCTGGCTGGCGGCTCAACCGGCAACGTACTTTCCCAGCTACTGGATACTGAAAATTTAACACACATTCCTATTCCATCTGTAAAGTGGACCCGGGAAAACTTTGCAGTAACAGAAAGATCTACAGATAAGCAATTCCGTTTTGGTATGCCAGGCTCCGTTATTCCGGATGAAGAATGGCGGTATAGCCTTATTAAATTAGAAAAAACTTCGCCTAAACCAGAGTATATAGTAGCCAGTGGCAGTTTACCCCGTGGTGTACCTAATGATTATTACGCCCGGGTAGCAGCTATTGCAACCAAGCTGGGAGCTAAATTAATTCTGGATACTTCCGGAGAGGCCCTACAACAGGTTGTTGGCCAAGGTGTTTACATGCTAAAACCTAACTCTAACGAGTTATCCGCTATGGCGGGTAAGGAATCAATGGAATGGCATGAGAAGGAAGCCTTTGCTCAGGAACTGGTACGTGGAGGCATGTGTGAAGTAATGGTTGTTTCTATGGGCTCCGGAGGTGCTATCTTAGTTACCAAAGATGATGTAATGCGTACAGCTCCACCGGTAATCAAACCTAAAAGTACGGTAGGAGCTGGCGATAGTATGGTTGCAGGAATGGTATTTGCCTTAGCTCAAGGCTGGCCTTTACGCGACGTACTGAAATATGGTGTAGCAGCAGGCACGGCCACTGTTATGTTACCAGGTTCCGACCTTTGTAAAAAGGAGGATGTAGACCGAATTTATGCCTGGTTAAAAGAAAAAGAAAATGCTCTTTTAAACCGCATGCAAACTTCATAACAAAATACAAAAGCCGGATCTTAATGCCGGCTTTTGTATTTATAACCACTTTCGGTCTAAAACTTTACCTAATCCTTTACCAGATAAAACCTTTAGCTCCTAACATTTGCTACTACACAGGCGTAAGAAAAAAAAAACACGCTGGTATGGGACTGAAAGACATAGTGAATACGGTAAAAAAAGAAGTAGAAGTACTGCAGAAAGAAGATGCCAAAGACAAACTTTTTACCGAAGGAACACAATATACTACACAAGAAGCCGCTTCCGAAGCTTTTGAAAAGGCTAAGCAGAAATTATTTGCAGTTAATAAATGGTCAGGTTTGCCAGGTATCAGTTCTACGTTCGAATTACACGATGCAAACGGGAATCAGCTTTTCGCCGACAGACCAGAAATTGGGCAGTTTGTAAGAATAAAGTTACCGGGCATTCCGCTTGAAAACTGGGTACAGGTAGTAAATATTAAAGAAGAAAAGCAGGCAGCTGAATTTACTGTAAAACCAAGTCCTGACCCTACAGAGGAACACCCGCAAGAGGTAAAACACTTTTTTGGGAAAGAAGCCAGCAGCACCTTCCGTGTAGAACTGCAGGGAACAACATTAAAAGCCTATGAAATTGGGCAGGAGGAAAAACCGAACAACCAGGGTGAAGAAGCCGGTAACCGTGCCATTGTTAATACCTTAGTAGCAGAGGGTGGTTGGGCTGGTTTCCAGAAATTGCAATGGGATAAACTTACAGCATATTTAGTCCATAAAATAGAAGTCGAATAACCCATGAATACCGATTCTACTTTTGATTTATGCTTTATCGGCTCAGCCCATAAGTAAGACTTACATAATACATACCCCCTATTTGCGGACCACCTAAAAAAGAGTAATAGTAATTATTTAACAAATTTGCTCCGCCGGCCTTCAACTGTAGGCATTGTTTAGGCAAGTTATAGGTTATCTGCCCATCCAAAGTGCCATAACCTGGCACATAGCCATTTATTAAAAACGATTGCCAATAATATTTACTTTGCCATTTGTAGGAGATATTAAAACCAATGTTTTTGTAAACCTTTTCATTGCCCACCGCTACATTAGTTATCCAATTAGGGGTATTAAAACCATCTTCCAAACCGTCGTTGGTGGTTGTGCGACTTAGGTTAGCATAAGAAACATTACCTGTAGCCAAAAATCCCTGCCCCATTAAATAGCGTAAGCCCGCACTCCCGCCGTAATTATATACCCTACTCTTAGAGTTGGTCCACATGCGATAGCGGTTCTGCAGCTTTCTTTCGTTTAAATAAAAAGAAATAGAATCGGGTATGCTGGTTTTAGGAATATTTATTTCTACCTGAGCAATAAAAGAAGAATAGCGGTTAAAGTAAAAATCTACATCTAGAAGTAGCCGGCTATTTAGCACCAAAGTTTTATAACCAACTTCAAAAGAGCGAATATGCTCCGGTTCCAGATACGTATAATCATTCTTTTTTAACAAATTTTTATTTTTCACAATCGCTTCATTCTGTTGCAAACCATTCGCATTTACATCTCTTATAACCGCTGCCTGAAACGCATCAATGGAAGAGCGGATATACCCATTCTCGAATATACCATTAGACATAGCCGGAACACCGCCTACCCGTTTTACGCCCCCACTATTTACATTGGAAAAAGCCTCAAATAAACCTGGAAACCGGAAACCACCCTGGTAAGATGCCCGAAAATAGTGCAGCTTCCCCGGCGAGAAAACAGCAGTAAACCGTGGACTAACCTTAGCCGCATAATACTTACTTATATCGGCGCGTAAAGTAGCGTTTAGTTTTAACTTTTTGGACCATAAAGCTTTACTAACCTGCAAAAAAGCACCCGCTTTGCTATAGGTTAAATGGTGATCTGCTTTGCCTTTATCCGGATTAATAAAATAATTGCCATCGGGTATTACAATATAGGTCCGTTGGTCAAAGCCAGCTAGTACAGCTAATGAATTTCTTTCTTTGAGCTTGGGATGTAGTACCTTTAACAAGTTCACTTGCCCTTCGGTATGCAGCAAATTAGCTTTTACCCGCAAAGCTGCTCCAATATCCCAGTTATTTATATTGGCCAATTTTTGTAGTTGCTGATCAAAAGCTGGCGTGCCGGTGGTTAATCTACCTGCATCCGCTTGATTGCGGGCCGTAGCATGCGCTTGCGCTACTGCCAGCTCATTAGCTACTGTTTGATTAAAAGTACTGGAATATTGGCTAAACCAAGCATCATCTGATTTAAAACTTCGATCCAGATTTTCAGCTATGGAACGGAGGTTATAAGATTGGCCTGTATTTTCGGTAGTAAAGTAAGTCTTAAATTGAAATGTCGGATTGTCTAATCGAATGCTATGTTGTTGCAACATATAATTATTCAACTGAAACCGGTTAGAGCGCTGATATACATTATCTAATAAGGCAAAACGATAAGTATAAGTTATTTCTGTTTGCGGATTAATCCGGTAATGTAAAGCGGCATCGGCTTTAATATTTTGCAACTGGTAATCTGCTACTTCTTTCTCGAAATAACCGCTGCGGGTTACCACATAACTTTTCCCTTGTAAGGTCAATGTTCTCCTGTTCGGTGATTCATTACCGTAACCGTTAACTGGATCATAAGCCGGATTATCGGTACCCGTAAGGTCTATTGTTGCATTTGCTATTGGATTTAAATCCGAGCGGTTATTGGCTATCCAGTCGTAGCCCCGGGTAAAAGTGCCATTTACTTTAAAGGCAACTTTAGGTAATAAGGCTTTGGCATAACGTAAACTAGTTTCGGTAAATAGCTTAGGATTGCTGTTAGAATTATTAATATGGTTAAAACCTGTTTTCTGTTGCATGGTAAAACCCGTGCTGGAAAATGGACTTTTGGTTATAAAATTTGCCAGTCCATTAACAGCATTCATGCCGTACAATGCCGAAGCTGTACCCGAAATAATCTCTACGCTGGCAATATCCAGATCACTGGGTCCTAGAGCATTGCCTATGGGTCCACCAATATGAGGAGCTTGATTATCTATACCATCAACCAGCTGAACAAAACGTACATTAGTTGTATTTGCAAAGCCGCGGGTGTTAATTACTTTAAAACCTAAACTTGGTGTGATTATTTGAACCCCTTTTACATGCTCCAGCGCATCAAAAAAAGAAGGTGCTGCCGAAAGCCTGATGGTACGGCCATCTATTTTCTGTATACTAACCGGTGACTTTAGGATATTCTCCTCAAAACGAGAAGCCGAAACCACTACTTCGGTTAATGAATAACGTTTAAGCGAATCGGTTTGTGCGTTGGATTTATTTTGAGCAAATACAGGTATGGTTAAACTACAAGAAATAAATAAACCTACCAGAAGGCTGTAGTAAAACTTAACCATATCGTTATCTAAATTAATAGATAGCGCAAATATAAAGTTGATTCTTAATACATTACTAATGCCATAAAGAATTATTTTCTTCTAAGAATTGCTTTACTTTAGTTTGCAATTGTTTGAAAACTTGAACAACAACTTGCCCGTCTTCTGTTACTACTGCGCCGCCCCCACGTTTACCTCCCGCCTGCGCAGTTACCAAAGGACGAATAGCTTTGCTGTTTAGAGTATTGATAATTGTCCAAGCTTTTTGGTAAGACATTCCCATGGCACTGGCCGCTTTTGAAATAGAGCCCAATTCCATAATTTTTTCCAATAATTCTACCGGTCCTGGTCCAAGAAAACGCTCATTATCGGCCTCTATCCAAATCCGTGCTTTCAATTCAAGATTATCAGCACTCGGGAATATCTTTTTTATCATTAGCTAATAAATATGAAAGGGCTATTAAGTAGTATTATTTTTTCAAGAATTAAATTTGAAAGGTAATAATAAAACATATTTTGCAGAAGAAGTAAAAGCGGGATAACTTAAGAGTATCTAAGAATATCTTAATTCAGGTATAATACACATTAAAAGTAAGGGGGCACTAAGCCTTCCGCGAAAATTTTATAAATAATGTTTTAAATTTTGTAACAACACAGATCTGGATATTTTCTAAGTTTGTACATCTAAAAACAAAAGTTTACCGTTACCAAATAGCTACCTGCTAATGAGGTTAAGCGGCGGAAGTACCATGAAAGCATTTCAAAAATTTGTTCAGCTAAGCTTTATCCTGGTCGTCCTGATGACGATGATGGGCTTCCGTGTGAGCATGGAGAAATGCAGCCGCAACAAACATACTACTATTCGTTTAATTAGAGGTGCTGCCTGCTGCTGTAAAAAAACAGATAAAAATCATGCTCCTCAAAAAAAATCGTGCGGCGACATGGTATGTTTTACCCAAAGCCAAACGCCTTATGCACAGGGACAAACTAAACCCACCGCACAAGTAGATAAAATCGTATCAGCAAAAACTTCTCAAATACTGTTTGAGCAGGTAATTAGGCCTGAACTTTTAGATAAAACACCACATTTCAATTTGCCGCCGCCCCCTTCCGGGCGATATCTGGGCATTTTACATCAACAATTTATTATTTAGTTTTTCCTTTCCTATGAATAAGCATACGCTGCTTATTCTTTGGTTTAGCTGCGGGCCTTTCTGTAGTTAGTCTTTCACCTCTAAGTTCTGTGATGGTTTTATTACAACCTACTTAAGAGATGTTTTTCTAAATCTTCCGTTATTCTTCGCCTGCAGGAGCCACCCTTCTATCAATTAATATTTATACACTACCAGCCTCCAGACAAATTTTGCCTGCAGCTTAGTGTCTATTCATTTTAGTACAGGAAATAAAAATTAAATTTTAAATATCATGAAAACTAGCTTTCTGAATATAAGCTTATTTATACTTGGTTTAACCTTTTTTACCGCTTGCAACAACACCTCCCAAACAGGTACTACTCAAACCCAATCTCCTGAACAAACAGAAACCAAACAAGAAGTAGCCGGCTTAACTTATACCTGCCCCATGCATCCTGAAGTAATCAGCAATGAACCAGGTAAATGTCCAAAATGCGGAATGTTCCTGGAAAAAATGGGCGCTACTACAGAAGGACACGAAGAGCACAATCACTAAACTTTCTAATATATTTCTTCCTGCTCTTTAGTAGCAGGAAGAATATTTAATCCTTTTCAACATGATAGGAAGATTGATATCTATTTCCCTCCGGAACCGGATACTTGTGTTGCTGATAGCTGCCGGGTTATTTGGGTGGGGAGTTTATTCTGTTAGCACTAATAAAGTTGATGCTATCCCGGATTTATCGGAAAACCAGGTAATTGTTTTTACCGAGTGGATGGGTCGTAGTCCGCAAATTATTGAAGACCAGGTTACCTACCCTCTGGTTACCAACCTGCAAGGCTTACCCCAAGTGAAATATGTGCGGGGCGTGTCGATGTTTGGCATGAGCTTTATTTACATTATTTTTGAAGACGCTACAGATGTATACTGGGCTCGGGAACGGGTACTGGAACGATTAAATTACGCCAACCGCTTATTACCCGAAGGCGCTATTCCTACATTAGGTCCGGACGGAACAGGTGTGGGGCACATTTTGTGGTACACGCTGGATGCACCCGGCATGGATTTAGGCGAACAGCGCGCTATCCAGGATTGGTACGTGAAGTTTTCGCTGCAAAATGTAAAAGGTGTAAGTGAGATAGCTTCGTTTGGAGGCTTTCAGAAACAATACCAGATTACCCTCGATCCTAATAAATTAACTTATTTCAATTTATCGGTGCCACAGGTAATAGCTGCCGTACGCGCCAATAATAACGAAAGTGGTGGCCGTAAATTTGAGATGAGCGATATCGGGTATATTATTAAAACTACCGGTTACCTCAAATCAACGGAAGAAATTGAAAACATTCCCATCCTCACAAAAAATACTATTCCCATTAAGGTTAGTGATATTGCCACGGTGCAAATGACCGGCGAAAGCCGATTGGGAATTTTTGATATCAATGGCGAAGGCGAAGCAGTAGGCGGTATTGTAGTAATGCGCTACGGCGAAAATGCCGAAGAAGTAATTTCCAATGTAAAAACCAAAATGCTGGAAGTTTCGGCAGGCTTACCCAAAGGTGTGAAATTTAACATTGTGTACGACCGCAGCGGCCTGATTAACGAATCAGTTAATTCTGTTAAAACCACCCTTATTGAGGAAATGATTGTGGCGTCGATGATCGTGTTCATCTTCCTGTTCCACTGGCGAAGTGCGCTCATCATTATTATTCAGCTGCCGCTATCGGTGGCCATTGGTTTCATCTTACTCAATGCTTTTGATATTTCTTCCAATATTATGTCCCTGACAGGCATTGCTCTTTCTGTTGGAGTAATTGTGGATGATGCGATTGTAATGGTAGAAAATGCATACCGGCATTTAGCCGATGCCCAACATAAAGAAGATCATGGATAAGGAAACGCGCCTGTCAATTATAGAAAAAGCTTGCAAACAAGTTGGTCCCAGCGTGTTTTGGAGTACTGTCATTATTATTACTTCTTTTTTGCCGGTTTTCTTGTTAACTGGTCAGGAAGGAAGGCTGTTCAGCCCGTTGGCCTGGACCAAAACCTTTATTTTGATTGTGGATGCTTTTGTGGCCATTACGGTTACGCCGGTGTTACTTTCTTTTTTCCTGAAAGGTAAGTTTAAACCCGAAAGCAGCAACCCTATAAATCGTGGATTAGAAAAGGTTTATGGGCCTGTTTTACGCTGGTGTCTGGAATGGCGCAAAACCACTATTGGTATCAATATTCTGGCTTTGCTGATTGCAATACCCATGTTGTTTCGGTTGGGTTCGGAATTTATGCCGCCACTAGATGAAAGCTCTATTTTGTTTATGCCGGTTACCTTACCCGATATTTCCAATACCGAAGCCAAACGCATATTACAGGTGCAGGATAAAATCATCAAATCGGTACCGGAAGTAGCGCAGGTTTTAGGTAAAGCTGGTCGGGCCAGTACAGCTACCGACAATTCACCTATCAGCATGATCGAAACCATTATCCAGCTGAAACCTCAATCGGAATGGCGCGAAGGCATGACCAAGGCTAAAATTATTGCGGAACTGGACCAGAAATTGCAGATTCCAGGCGTCATCAACGGCTGGACTCAACCCATTATTAACCGCATTAACATGCTGGCAACCGGAATCCGGACCGATGTGGGCGTGAAAGTGTATGGCCAAAGCCTGGATTCTATTGCAGTGGTTTCGGAAAAGGTCAGGAATTCGTTACGGAACATTCCGGGCGTAAAAGATTTATACATTGAGCCGGTAACGGGTGGCCGCTACCTCGAAATTCAAACGCGCCGGGAAGAGTTGGGCCGCTACGGAATTTCGGTAGATGATGTGAATGCTATTGTGGAATCGGCTTTAGGCGGTATGCCGATTGGTAATACCATTGAAGGACGGCAGCGGTTTTCTATTAACCTGCGCCTGGCCCAGGAATACCGCAACAGCCTCGACCGTATCCGCCGCATTCCTATCCAAACCAGCGCGAATGGTACTGTTCCACTGTCAGCCGTAGCCGATTTGCAGTTAGTGAACGGTCCGCCCATGATAGCTTCGGAAAACGCCCAGTTGCGGGGTGCTGTTTTATTTAATGTGCGCGACCGTGATTTAGGCAGTACCGTGCAGGAAGCTATTAAAAAATTAAACCTGGAGTTAACCGATTTACCCAATGGTTACCGCCTGGAATGGAGCGGACAATGGGAAAATCAGATTCGGGCCAACCAGACCCTGAAAATCATTATCCCAATGGTACTGGTTATTATTTTCCTGATCCTGTATTTCTCCTTTAAATCGTTTAAAGAGGCTTTATTGAACCTGGTAACCATTCCGTTTGCCCTGATTGGTGGGGTATTTATTGTGTACTTCTACGGTATTAATTTATCAGTAGCAGTAGCGGTAGGCTTTATTGCTTTGTTTGGTTTGGCCGTGGAAACCGCTATGGTAATGGTAGTTTACCTGAACGAAGCCATGAACCAATTGGTAGCCGATAAAGGCAACTCCCGTGAAACTATCACTAAACAGGACATTCGCAACTATGTATTTATGGGTGCCGCCAAACGGCTTCGCCCGAAGGTAATGACTGTTTCGGTATCCCTGTTCGGTTTGATTCCGGTATTGTGGGCGACTGGCGTAGGCACCGATGTGATGTTACCCATTGTACTGCCGCTGATTGGTGGAGTTTTCACTTCATCTATTCATATTTTATTGGTTACGCCCGTGGTATTTGAAATGACGAAAGAACATGAGTTGAAAAAACACGGGAAAATTGAAATCTATGATGTTAAGCATTAAATATAAAATTTGTTTAGTGTCAGGCCTTCTACTTTTGGCTGCATTCAATTTGCAAGCCCAGAGCCGGGTGCTGACGCTGGATAGTGTCCTACACTATATTCATCATAACAACCTGATGTTGCAGGAGCATGACATCAAGACCAAAGCAGTAAAAACTTACGCCGAAGGAGCTAAAAGCTGGGAAGCACCCATGGTAGGAGCTGGCGTATTTATGTATCCGTATCCGGGCCAGACAATAATGGAAAGCCGGGATAGAGGCATGCTCATGGCGGCTGCTCAACAAAGTATTCCCAATCCGGCCAAACTGAAAGCAAAGGAAAACTACATGCTGTCCCGGGTGGCTGTTGAAGACGAAGGCCACGAAGTAATGGCCAATCAATTTCGGGCCCAGGCCAAAGCCGCTTATTATCAATGGGTAGTGCTGGAAAAAAAGAAAGCCGTTTTACTGGAAAGCCAGCGTATTATGCAGTTTATGCTTAAGCTTTCCAAAGTGCGGTATCCTTACAACCAAAGCTCGCTGGGCAGTATTTATAAAGCCGAAGGTCGCTTGGGCGAAGTAGAAAACATGTTGCTGATGAATGCGAGTGAGATTACCATGAAGAACATTCAGTTAAACATTCTCATGAATTTACCTAAGGATGCCCGCTTCAGAATAGATACAGTTATAACGGTTACAGAGCCTATTGCCCTCACCGACACCACTTACCTAAAAAATGCCCGGAGCGATGTGCGGCAATTAGATAAGCGCATTCAATCGATGCAGCTTAACCTGCAACTGGAAAAGCTGGAACGAAAACCAGATTTTAGTCTTCGATTTGAAAACATGGTGCCCCGCGACCGCATGATGCCACAGGTTTTTACCGCCATGGGTATGGTTTCTATTCCTATAGCTCCCTGGTCATCTAAAATGTACAAAGCCAATACCAAAGCTATGAGTCTGGAAATAGAAGCCATGCACAAAGGACGCGAAAGCCTGTTGCAGGAAGCACAAGGCATGGTTAATAGCATGGCCCTGGAATTAGAAACTAAACATACGCAGGTAAAAAACTATCAAACTAAAATTATACCGGCCCTGCGACGCAATTACGAAACCACCCTGCTCAGTTACGAGCAAAATACTGGGCAGCTACCCTTAGTAATAGATGCCTGGGAAGCCCTGAACATGGCCCAAATGGAATACCTCAACAACCTGGAACAGCTATACCTGATTGGTGTGAATTATGAAAAAGAACTGGAAAAATAACCAATTTACTTTCTTTACCTATCGACCGGGTATGCTTACAAAAGAGGCAAGAGAAGGATTTCCTGGAAGTAATATCTATTTCCGGAAAGCCTTTTCATGTATACTACTGGCAATATTAGTAGCCATTAGTTTTACTGGTTGTACAGATAAACACGAACATGGCCAGGAAGCAACCGAAGCAGTAGCATATACTTGTCCCATGCACCCGCAAATTGTAAAAAACAAACCAGGTTCCTGCCCCATCTGTGGCATGGATTTGGTGGCAAAGCACCCGGCAGATACACCTGCCATGGCCGTTTCCTCAGATTTAAATTATTTGCTGAAACCCGCCAACCAACTGGTGGTGTCGGATATTAAGACTACTAAACCGGTGCAAAAGCAACTACAAAACGACATTACAATGAGTGGTGTAGTTACTTACAATACCCAGTTACAGTACATTATTCCGGCC
The DNA here is from genome assembly GCF_000473365.1 of Adhaeribacter aquaticus DSM 16391. GTDB lineage: Bacteria > Bacteroidota > Bacteroidia > Cytophagales > Hymenobacteraceae > Adhaeribacter > Adhaeribacter aquaticus. The sequence continues at coordinate 1,461,174 of NZ_KI421517.1, read as the reverse complement.
CGGTTTGGCGGACGCATTGAAAAATTGTATGTGCAGTTTAACTACCAACCCGTGCGCAAAGGGCAAAAGCTGTATGACATTTATAGTCCGGAGCTGGTAACTGCCCAGAAAGAACTACTTTACCTGCTGAAAAATGACCCAAGCAACAGTGCTCTGATAGATGGCGCAAAACAAAAACTTTTGCTATTAGGAGCAACTTCTGGCCAGCTAAATCAATTGGTTCGCTCGGGCCGGGAAACCTATACCTTTTCTGTTTACAGTCCTTATTCCGGCTATGTTCTTGATCCAAACTTAACAGCTACGCCTACGCCGACACCTGCTACAACCGCACCAGCTTCCGGTGGCGGTGGTATGTCGGGTATGAGTAATACTGGTGGTAGTTCCATGGCTAGCAATAGCAACCCTGCCCCAACTACATCTGGCGGAGGCTTTGCTATACGGGAAGGTATGTACGTAACCACGGGGCAAGCTTTATTAAAAGTTGTGGATGCATCGCAGGTATGGGCTCAGTTTAAAGTAGCCAGCACACTGGCCGGACAACTAAAACCAGGAACGGCTATCAGCATCACCTTTAATCAATTACCCAGCGAAACGGTGCAGTCAAAAGTAACTTTGGTAGAGCCAGTTTTTGAAGCCGGTGAAAATTTTGCGCAAGTACGGGCTATGCTGCCGGTTCAGAGCAAAACAAATTTAATAGGACAATTGCTTACCGGAAAAACCTTTTACACCTCGGACACAGCCCTCTGGATTCCTAAGGAAGCTGTACTAGACTTAGGAGCACAAGCAGTAGCCTTTCTGAAAGAAAATGGCGTTTTTAAACCTAAGCAGGTAGTTATTGGTCAACGCGCAGATGGTATGGCAGAAATAGTATCGGGTCTGGATGCTCAGGACCTGGTAGCGACTAATGCACAATTTCTGGTGGATAGTGAAAGCTTTATTCGGGTACAACAGTAAAAAATGAAAAAGATTTTAAACTTACTTACAATTTGGTTGGTAGCTGTTTTACTAGTGGCTTGTACTAATAAAGATAAGCACGAACACCATGACGCAGCCCAGACAGGCACGACTTATACTTGCCCCATGCATCCCCAAATAGTGGAAGGTGAGCCAGGTTCGTGCCCAGTGTGTGGCATGGACTTAGTACCAGTAAAACAACAGGCTCCGAAAGCTCCAACAACCTACACCTGCCCCATGCACCCGCAGATTTTAGAAGAAAAACCAAGCTCTTGCCCTATTTGTGGTATGGATTTGGTAGCGGTAAATAAAGGTGCCACTGGCAATAGTAATACCGGCAGTATTATGCTCAGCGATACGCAGGTAAAACTTGGCAATATTACTACCCGGCCAGTTCAACTGGGCCAAATCCAGAACAACAAGATATTAACCGGTAGCTTAGTAGTAGATCAAACGCAAGCTGATTTAATCAGCAGCCGTGCTGCCGGCCGTATTGAAAAGTTATATGTAAAAGAAACCGGAAGGCCCATCCGGAAAGGGCAACCGCTGTATGATTTGTACAGTGAATCATTGCTTACACTGGAGCAGGAATATTTGTTAGCCCTGGATCAGGCAAAAGCTTTCCCGGAAGAGAAACAGTTTGCGTCTATTCTGGATGCCGCTAAAAAGAAGCTTTTACTAACGGGCTTATCCAATGCCCAAATAAGCCAGGTGGCGCGGACACGGCGGTTAGATGCCCGCATCACGTTTCTGGCTCCTACCTCCGGCATAGTAACCGAAATTGCCGCCGCCGAAGGATTTTATGTAGCAGAAGGAAGCTTGTTGTACCGGATGAACCGCCTGAATACTATTTGGGTAGAAGCGGAATTATATGCTCAGGAAGCAAATTCATTGCTAGTAGGCACCCCAATAGAAGTACATGTTCCCGGCCAACTGGCCCCAATAAAAACCAAAGTAGCATTTATAAACCCGGAATTCAGGCAAAACAGCCAGGTAGTGGTAGCACGGGCCGAACTGCCTAACCCGAAAGCGCAATTAATACCCGGCACTCAGGCTACCATCAATTTATCAGCCCCGGCTAAACAAGTAATTACCCTACCGCTAGATGCTGTCATCCGGGATACCCGGGGAGCTCATGTGTGGGTTAAAACCGGTCAAAATACTTTTACATCCAGAATGGTGGCTTTGGGAGCAGAAAGTGCAGACCAGGTAGCAATCGCCAGTGGCCTGAATCAAAACGATACCGTAGTGGTAACCGGTGCTTATTTACTCTACAGTGAACATGTTCTAAAAAAGGGTACTGACCCCATGGCTAGCCATAATCATTAATGCTTTGGAATATTTCGCACAATTAAGTGCCCAAAATACTCCAGTGGTCTCTTGTTATAAGTAGTGAACAAAGGAAAGCATACTTAACCCAAATGCTAGGAAAGCGCTTCGGGCGAAGGGTTTCCTGCCGGCTTTGATTTATCTTCCGGTAATGGAATATATTCCTGATTATCGGTGGGAGGTAACAGAATACGGCCTTCTTTCCAATCGGCTTTTGCCTGCTCTATTCGTTCTTTTCGGGAAGAAACAAAATTCCACCAGATAAATCGCTCGCCCAATGGCTCACCACCCAATAGCATAAGGGTAGCCGGTTCTTTTGCCAAAATTACCGGATCTATACCTTTTGTAAAAACTAACATTTGCCCAATGCCATAAGTGCGACCGGATATTTCAACACTGCCCTTGGCTATGTATATGGCCCTTTCGGTGTGCTCCCGGGGCAAACCAAACCGGGCGCCTTGCTCCAATACCACATGTATATAAAATAAAGGCGAATGAGTTTTAACGTTGTTCTTTAACCCAAAAGCATCACCGGCAATTAACCGCATCCAAACACCGGCATCGGTAAATATGGGCAATTGTTCTGGTTTGTAATTATCAAAAGCGGGCGCAGCTTCCTCATCTTTTTCGGGCAAAGCCACCCAGGTTTGGATCAATTCTAATTGGCCGCCCGCCAGCACAGCCGGATCTTCAAAACGCTCGGAATGCGCAATGCCGCTGCCCGCAGTCATCCAATTTACTTCGCCCGGACGAATAACCTGCTCAACACCCAAACTGTCGCGGTGAGTAACTTGTCCGCCAAACAAATAACTGACCGTAGATAAACCAATATGTGGATGCGGCAGGACATCCATGTTGGTTATTAATGGAGGTTGTATTTCTACCGGACCGGCATGATCCATAAAAATAAAAGGACCAACCATACGCTTTAAGCGGAAAGGAAGTATTCTACGCACATCCATGCCCGGACCTAGGGATGCTTTTCGGGCTTCAATGACAATATCCAGCATGCTAATATAAATTATGGTTGCTCTAAAGACGAAAATACTAGGATAAAAGGCAAGCAGGTTCTAAAGAAATAAGTACTTAGGTAGGTTACTAAATTTTAAACTTAATTTATAGGCTAAGTCATATATTTTATAAAATGAGGAGTTCATAAAGCTTCGCCAATATCTTCTTTTTATATGATGCAAAGTTTAACAAAGTAGAAAGTAATACCTTTTAAAGCGCAGTCCAGGATTACCTACTTTACATTTTATTTCGTTAAGCATTTTTACTTCTTTCTTTTGTTTTACAAATAGCTGTAGCTACATTTAATTATGGAAATAGGAATAAGCACCTTCGTTGAAAACACGCCTGACCCGGCCACAGGCAAACTACGTTCTCCGCAGGAACGGATGATGAACCTGATGGAAGAGATTGAGTTATCAGACCAACTCGGGTTAGATGTATTTGCTATTGGTGAGCACCACCGGCCCGATTTTATTGTATCGTCGCCGGCAGTGGTATTGGCTGCCGCAGCCGTGAAAACCAAACAAATTAAGCTTTCCAGTGCGGTAACCGTACTTAGCTCTGACGACCCGGTGCGGGTTTTCCAGGATTTTGCTCATGTAGATTTACTTTCGCAGGGCCGCGCCGAAATTATGGCTGGTCGCGGTTCTTTTATTGAATCTTACCCTCTGTTTGGGAACGACTTGAAAGATTATAATGCTCTTTTTGCCGAGAAACTGGATTTACTTATCAAGCTAAATAAAAGTGAAAAAATAAGCTGGCAAGGGAAACACCGTACGGCGATTGATAACCGGGGGGTTTATCCGCGGCCTTACCAGCCAGAATTACCTATCTGGGTAGCCGTAGGCGGCACACCGGAATCAGTAGTGCGGGCAGCAAACTATGGGTTACCTATGGCACTAGCCATTATTGGGGGTTCCCCCGAACGTTTTGTGCCGTTTACGGATCTTTACAAAGAAACTTACCTGCGGGCAGGGCACGATCCGGCTAAAATGCAGTTAGCGGTTCATTCGCATGGGTATATTGCGGATGATTCGCAAAAAGCAGCCGACGAGTATTATGGTCCTTATGCTTATGTGATGAGCCAACTGGGTCGGGAGCGGGGTTGGTCGCCGATGAACCGTGCCCAATATGAAATGATGCGCGGACCAGAAGGGTCTTTATTAGTAGGAAGTCCGCAACAGGTAACTGAAAAGATACTTTGGGAATATGAGTTGTTTGGCCTTACCCGTTACTTATTACATATTAGCGTAGGCACTTTGCCGCACGCACAAGTTATGCGGGCTATTGAATTATTAGGTACGGTAGTAGCACCAGCCGTAAGAAAAGCCATTGCAAAACAAGGCTAACCCTTCAACAGCAGGCTTGGGTTAATAACTGTATAATTCCAGGCCTGCTGAAAGGGTTATTTTTTAAAGAAAATGTTAAAGGTAGAACCAACCCCCACCTGGCTTTCTACCTTTATATATCCGCCCGCATTTTGTACGATTCTTTTCACAATATATAAGCCTATACCGGTACCTTCTACGTGGTCGTGCAGGCGTTTAAACATAGAGAATATTTTATCTTCATCCGCTACTTTAAATCCCAGGCCATTATCTGTTACAGACAGTATTACATGGGTAGGAGTAATCTCCGAGGAAATCTGAATAACTGGCTGCCGGTCTGGTGATCGGTATTTAAGGGCGTTGCTAAGCAGATTGTAAATAATACTTCTGATATTCTTAGCAGAAAATTGAATGGTGATATCCGGAACTAATGCTGTTTGAATTTGGGCATTCGCTTCCTGTATCTGAGCTTCCAGATCAAGCCGCACTTCGGCTACAACTGCGGCTAAATTTACGTAAGTTAGATCGGCCTCATCCTGCCGCTGTATTTTAGCAACTTCCGAAAGATCTAAAACAGTTTTTCTAAATCGGTTAATGGCACCTTCTATTAATTGTATGATGTGCCGGATGCCTTCGTTGTGCAACGCTTCCGATGGCATTTCCTCTATCAGGGCCGTCATTAAACCTTCTATGTTTAAAATAGGAGTTTTTAAATCATGCGAAGCAGAATAAACAAAATTATCCAGATCGGCATTGGTAGCAAGTAATTCCTCATTAAGTGCCTCTACAGATTGCCGGAACTTAACCTGCTCGGTAATATCTATTGCTACCGCAATAACTCCGGTAATAAAACCCTGGGTATCGCGCATGGGGTGGTAAATAAAATTCAGATATGATTTCTCGAATACCCCATTCCGCTCAAAATTTAAAGGTAATTCACTTGCTTTAAAGGGTACACCGGTATTTACTACTGTATCCAACAACTGAATTATTCCCTGATCCACTACTTCCGGAAGTGCTTCTTTTACTGGTTTTCCCATAACTTCTTCCGGCTTTCTGCGCCAAATCTCACAAACCGTCGGATTAGCAAGGTCTATTATATGCTCCGGGCCCCTAACAATAGCTATACCTACCGGTGCCTGTTCAAATATTTCCTTCAGGTATTGCTGCTGGCGGGTAAGCGCTTCTCTTGCCTGTACACTGGAAATTGAGTTAGCAATCTGACCCACAATCAAGGAATGGTAACCCCTGTAATCATCCTTATATTCAAGTAAAGGGCTTATGCCAGAGATAAAGAATCCAATTATTTTGTTTTGCCCCGGGCGCATAATTGGTAATACAGTTGCCTGTTGCACTACATCAGGCAATACCTGCCCCTGCCCACTAGATATCTTTAAACTGGAACAATCTAATACAACGGCTTGCCTGGTCGCCTCCACCTGATGGAGCATCCAGGGCACTTCAGCATCAGTCATATCTATGGCCAGCGGGGCAGCTTTTTCCGAAATAGGCCCCGCCTTGCCCATTAAAGTGGCTGTAGTGGCCGTATTATTAAGTAAGTAAATCAGGCAAAACGGTAAATCATTATTATTCTGGTAAAGCAGGTCGCACGTTAACTGGCCTACTTGCTCCAGGGTTTGTACCGTTGTAACCCCCTCCGAAACATCTTTCAGCGATTTCAGGCGCCTGGCCCCCTGCACCATACCGGTTACTTCGTCGCAGGCACAAAAAATTCCGTTTACCAAACCATTATTCTCAAACGCAGGGCTGTAGGAAAACGTCCAGTAGGTTTCTTCCAGAAATCCCTTTCGCTCCAGATACAAAGGAAGCGCTTCCGCATAAAATGGTTTTCCCCCTTGCAGAATATTCTCCACTACTACTCCTACTTCCTTCCAAATTTCTGACCACATTTCCCGGGCGCGGGCACCTAAGGCTTCCGGATGTTTATTGCCCAAGGCCGGTAAATAAGCGTCATTATGAAACATGAATAACTCCTCAGACCACCATAAAAACATTGGAAATCCGGAGTTAAGTAACAGTCTAATGTTATTTTTTAGGCTTCCCGGCCAATTAGCAGGGTTCCCTAACGGATGGTTATCCCAATTATAATCGCGCATGAGGGCTCCCATTTCCCCCCCGCCTTGAAATATGTTCACTACATTGTTGCCAGTAACATTATTAATTTCCTGGTGCATTTAATAGAATTGGAAAAAGGTTGGTTTTGTTTTAATCGAAAAGATTAGAAACTTTTTTACATTACGACCAAAAAACTTTAGTGTTAGTGCTTTGAACATATAAAAGAATATATCCTTCAACACGACACAAAAGAACTTCTACTTTCATAAATATTTTTAACCTCCTCCAATTACAATAAACTTTGCTAATTCCCAAACCTTATCCCCATACTTTTTATATAAAGACGCAGCATTAAAACTAATCACCTAAAATTAAAAGAATATGCGTACCGTTTCCGAATTTAAACAATTTGCTGTTAAGGGCAATGTTATAGATTTAGCAGTAGCAGTAGTGATAGGAGCCGCCTTTGGTTCTATTGTTACGTCATTAGTAAATGATATTCTAATGCCACCTATTGGTGTAGCAACAGGCGGAGTAGATTTTACCGATTTAAAAATACAGCTAACTGATCCCATTATAGAAAACGGGAAAGTTGTAAAAGCAGGAGCCTCTCTTAATTATGGTAATTTTATTCAGACTGTAGTTAATTTTCTGATTATTGGCATTTCTATTTTTGCTTTGGTAAAAAGCATAAACAGCTTAAAGCGGAAAGAAGAAGCGGCCCCCGCCACTCCCACTCCTACAAAAGAAGAACTGCTATTAACCGAGATCCGGGATTTGCTGCGGGAACGAAAACAACTCTGATAAGTAAAAATTTACATCAGGAAAAGAAAAGTAACCAGTCAGATCAACCTTCTTTTTGAGTGTATTGAAAAGTATGTTGGTTCGTATTTCTGCATACGCTCTTTTCATTTTAATGGGATTTTCCAGCCCTATACCCGTAAGATGAATTCCCTTAATTATCTGTTCTGCGTAAGTTATTTAAACAGATATAAACCTGAAGCCCACAACTCCTTTAGGTTTAATTAAATCAGAATTACTTATGCGCGTTGGGTATGCATCTATTAATTTAACATTGGCGGCCCAGAAAGTTCAGGTAAACCGCTCCATGATGAAAAGAACCTTTCTGGAAAAAGGCATTACATATGCTTCCAGTCTGGCTTTAGCTAATTTTATAGATTTCGAAAAAATAATCGACTGGAATATTCAGAATAAGATCTTGTTTTTCCGGATGAGCTCAGATATGGTGCCCTGGATGAGCCAATACCGGATTGAGGATATGCCAGACTACGAAGCGATAAAAGAAGTATTAGCCCGCTGCGGCGAAAAAGCAACTAAGAATGGGCTCCGGCTTACTTATCATCCGGGACCTTTTAATGTGCTGGCCGCCAATTCTGAACAGGTATTAACCAAAACCTTACACGAGTTAAATCAGCACGCCACCGTGATGGATTTGCTGAACCTGCCGCAAACACCTTATGCCAAAATAAACATACACGTGGGCGGGGCCTTTGGGGATAAAGTATCGGCTTTAGCCCGATTTGCTGAAAAATACATGAGCTTACCCGACAACGTCCGAAAAAGGCTGGCTGTAGAAAATGATGACAAGGCCAACATGTTTAGCGTAAAGGATTTATTGTGGCTGCACGGGCAAACTAACATTCCTATTACTTTCGATTATTTCCATCACCAGTTTTGTACAGGTGGTTTAAGTGAGCAGGAAGCATTGCTGGCCGCCATCAGCACCTGGCCAACCGGAACAACCCCGGTTATTCATTTTTCCAGCTCTAAAAAGAAGTACGAGGATCCGGCTGCTGTACCAACCGCGCATGCCGATTACTTACATGAAGAGGTAAATACCTACGGGCAAGACATTGATATCATGTTTGAAGCTAAAGCCAAAGAACTTGCTGTAGCCAAATACCTGGCAGATTATAAATTACCGCAACTATGAAAGATAAAAAACTCTTCCTGCTCGATGTAATGCCGTTGTTGTACCGGGCACATTTTGCTACCATGGGGAAAAAGTTTGGTACCACTACCGGTATTGATACCCGAACGCCGCTGGTATTTTTTAACTATATTTTGCAGGTTATAACTGAAGAAAAGCCAGATGCCATTGCGGCCGCCCTTGATTCCCGGGCCAAAGGCCGGGTAGAAGTTGCCTCTACCTATAAAGCTAATCGGGAGAAAATGCCTTCAGAAATTTACGATGCTTTTCCTTACGCCATGCGGTTACTAGAAGCCCTGCAAATCCCGGTAATGAAAGAAGAAGGCTACGAAGCCGACGATGTGATTGCGGCCATGGCTAAGCAAGGTGCCAGCCTGGGCTACTCGGTTTATATAGTAAGTCCGGATAAAGATTTTGCGCAATTGGTAACCAGTGATATTTTTCTTTTCCGGCCAGCCTATAAGGGTGCGGCCATGGAGACTTTGGATGCGGTTGGCGTAAAAAATAAATACGGGGTAGAGCCGCACCAGATTGCCGATTACTTAGCTTTAAGAGGAGATAGCGTAGATAATATTCCGGGCATCAAGGGCATTGGCGACAAAACCGCAGCCTCCCTGCTGGAAGAATACCATTCTGTAGAAGAACTAATAGCCAAAGCTGATACCATAAAACAAACCAAGGTTAAAGAAGCTATTCAGACGTTTCGGGAGCAGTTAGAAGAAAATAAATTCTTAGCTCTTTTAACCGGTGAGTTAGATGTTACTATTAATTGGGAGGATGTTATAACACATCAACCCGACGAAAGTAAATTATTGCCTCTATTAAATGAACTTCAGTTTTCTAAAATAAAGGAACGACTGACCCGGCAAGGCCTTATCTCCTCGGATGGCAGCAACAACTCCCAAACCGAGGCACCTACGGTTTCACTTAATCAGGTAAATGCAGCAAAAGCCATACAGCAATTACAAACAGCTAAAGAGGTGGCGGTAGGTTTCCTTGAAAATCATCCCGATTCTTTATACGCAATGGCCGATGGGGAAAACGCTATTTATGAAATAAACCTTGTACAAGAATCGGAATGGCATCAGTTGATCAGTTTTCTGGATCAGGAGGCTATAACCAAAACAGGCTGGCAATTAAAGCCTTTACTAAAAAAAATAAATGAATTAAACCTTACCTTAAGCAGTCAATGGACAGATTTAATCTTAGCCGCTTATTTATTGGAACCAGACGCCAAAATAGAATGGACGTATATCCGGGATAAGTACCAGCTAGCGGAGTTTAAGATTAGTGATTCCTTCTATGACTTAAATTATTTGCCTGCTTTACCAAAAGCTCATAAAACCATTATGAGCAAAATTGAGGAGATGGAATTAGACAGTTTATTACGGGAAGTAGAGCTACCCCTGGAGGCGGTTATTGCCCGAATGGAACTGCAAGGAATACGAATAGATACCGAAGCTTTAACTTACATTAGTGAGGCTTTAACCCAACAGCTGCACAACCTGGAACAACAACTACATCAAACTGCCGGAACCAAATTCAATCTTAACTCTCCATCTAAAACGGCCGAGATACTGCAACAAATTGCGGATCCGGCGGAGCTAAAGAAAACTAAAACCGGACAAATATCCACTGCCGAACCATTTTTAATAGACCTGGCACCCAAATACCCGTTTGTAGCCGATTTGCTGAATTATCGGAAACTAAACAAGATTATTACTAATTATGTAGAGGCACTTCCCAGGTATATAAACCCAACTACCGGCAAAATTCATCCTACATTTCAGCAAATAGTAGCTGGTACCGGTAGGTTAAGCTGCACCGATCCTAACCTGCAAAACCTACCCATCCGCAACGAGGCCGGGCGCGAAGTACGGAAAGCCATTGTACCTTCTAATCCGGATTTTAGTATTGTCAGTATTGATTACAACCAGGTAGAACTCCGGTTATTGGCTGCTTTAAGTGAAGATCCGGTTATGATTGAATCCTTCCGGGCCGGGAAAGATATTCATACTACCACTGCCAGCCGCATTTTTAAGGTTGCCGAAGACCAGGTTACTAAAGATATGCGCAGCAAAGCCAAAGGCGTGAACTTCGGAATTGCTTATGGCATTACCCCCTGGGGACTTTCTAATCGTTTAAAAATATCGCAAAAAGAAGCAAAGCAAGTGATAGAAGCTTATTTCCAGGAGTTCTCTTCCATACAGAAATACCTGGAGAAATCTTTAGCCGAAACCCGGGAAAAAGGTTTTACCCGAACGCGGTACGGCCGCATTCGCTACATTGAAGGTATTGATTCCCGCAACGGCACCACCCGGAAAGTGGCCGAACGCATGGCCGTAAATGCACCATTACAAGGCTTGGCCGCAGATATCATAAAAGAAGCGATGGTATTAATAGACCAGTTCCTTTTACAACATAAATTAAGATCAAGGTTAATTTTGCAGGTACATGACGAGCTGGTATTTGATGCCGCCGATACTGAACTGGACTTTTTAATTCCGGAAGTAACCCGTATTATGGAAAGCAAGGCCGATTTATTAGTACCTTTAAAAGTGGAAGTAACGGTTGGTAAAAATTGGTTAGACCAAGAGGATTATAAAGTTTTGCGGGATTAAATTACTGCAACTTAAACTATGAATTTTTTAAGGTTTCCACCAGCAGTTAGCTGCCTATAATATTTCTTAAAGAGTATTTATGTGGTATAACTGCTGGCACTTATCACAGAAGTAGCAAGACCGCCCTCCCTTTCCAATTTTCTCCTTACGTAATGGAATCTGGTCCCGGGGGCAAACTTTCTGCCTATACACTTGCCAGTGCTCATTTCTATTCCCTTCCTGCAACCAACGAAGGTATTGGGCACTGAATGTTACACACGCATTAATTAGTTTTCTTACTTCTTCCGGTGGAATCTCTCCCACCTGGCTTTCCGGATGAATTTGCCTTTGATACAAAACTTCATTTTTAATGCCATTACCCACCCCGGCCAGAATAGCCTGATCCAGTAAAGCCTCACAAATTAACTTCTTTGGTTCTTTGTATAGCTTCTCTAATGCTTTTTCAGGATTAAAAGATTTTTGCATGACATCTGAACTCCAATCATACACATCATTTAATGGCTGGGAAATAATGCGGCAATCACAAGCATAAAAGTTAATAGTACCGGTTTCAAACTCTAATCCCAATCGCAGTTCTCGGTTCAATTCTCCGTTTATGCTGTACTTCCCGAAGAGCATTAGATGAATACGAATGGTGAGGTCGGAGAAGCAAAAGAATATTTCTTTCCCAAACGTTCTGATATTATTTAATGTTTGTTCCGGAAGTTCCTGAAAAGGCAGATGCGGTGCCTGACCAGTTGCGCTAATAATAGAGCAACCAATAAATTGCGCGGCTTGCTCTTTCAGGAAAACCATTTCGGGTCCTTCCGGCATAGGGTATCTAGTCTGTAGTTTTCTGGTTTAAAACTTATTAGCGGCTAATCTTTTATAAAAGGTTACTCTGCTTTATGCTGCTGTTTCCAGGTATCAAATTCTTTGGCTACAATTCGCTGGTTTGTAATGCCGTTGCTTTCGTCGGAGGCCAGGAATAAAATCGGGTCGCCCATAATATCCGGGCTAAGCAAATAGCCGCTTTCCCTAAAATGTTTTTTATAAGCTTCCGGTATCATCTCAGTCTCGGTAGCGCCCCCGGGTAATAATATATTCACATCAATGTGGTGTTCCTTTAAATCTTCGGCCATAATACAAGACAGCGATTCTGCTCCGGCCCGGGAAGGGCCGTAGGGCACAAAGCCCTTGCGGTTCATGGTTTCCTGGTTCATAGATATGTTAACAATCTTACCTTTGCCCTGCTCTATAAACAACGACACAAAAGCCTTGGCTACTAAAAAGTACCCGGTCAGGTTAGTCTCAATTAAATCGCGGAAACCGGCGGCTGTTACCACATAAAAAGGTTTGGGATCGGAAAGAAAAGATGGGTTTACTGTGCGCATACCTATGCCGGCATTGTTTACCAGCATGTCCAGCGTACCCCACTTATCCTTTACCCAATCCAATGCCTTGGCAATAGAGTCTTCCTGCCGGACATCCATTTGTAGGCCATACACCTCTCCGCCCAGACCACTCAATTTTTGGATAGCCCTACCTAACTTTTCTCTAGAGCGACCAGTTACTAAAACTGATGCCCCTGCCGTAGCCAGTGCTTTGGCCATAGCAAAACCTAAGCCCGTTGAGGCGCCTGTTATTAAAATTCGTTTGCCTGTTAAAAGCGTTGTTTCTGTTGGTGATGGCATACAGGTATTTAGTATTTACCTAAAAAGTAATGGTTACTAAAATTTTACTGTACCCCATTTACGGGATTTAAACCTTTATAGCTATCTCTAATTATAATTCAGCGCTGGCACTTGGTATTTATTGGGGTTTAAAAGTATATACCACCCGTAAAGCATTATCATCAGGTCTGAGAATACCTTTGTAAAAATTATACCAGCCATCCGTTGGTCCGCCCTGGCCCTGGTTGGTATGTACCATAAAAACGCCGTCTTTATAACAATAGCCATCAATAACCAGCGAGTGACCAAAGTCTTTCAAGTTGGCAAAGTGCAGGAAAACCGGTCGTTTTTCATTCAATTCGTTATAAATTACTTTCTCCAGTTTACCTAAGGTATAGGGCGCAATTTGATGAAAAGAAATAAAGCGTTCAGCCTTTACATTAAAGTGTTTTTCAAATAACCTGGCCGGTGCTAATTTATTCATGTACCGGTCGGTGCCAAAATCTTTCTGAACAACCAACGCCGCATAGTAATTATACCTTGCCATTTCGTTCGCCGCTTCTTCAGTTGTATTCGAATCAATAGAGGCGCTAAAGAGTTTAAAATTGAATGGCAAACTGTCTAACTTTTGGTTTATTTTATATCCTTGCCGGGAGATATATTGCACTTGCCCAAATGGCTTTAACTGATGGTAATAAACAATTTGTGCCAGGGCAGTACTCCAACAACCAAGTCTTAATTTATCGGGTGTAAATTTTTCGAAGCCGCCCATTTGCTTCCATTGGGTTTTTAGTAAGCCTCCATCTTCTGCTACACAAGAATTATAATTAGGTAAAAAAGGGAATGAGGCCGAAACAGTAACGAATAAGACCAATAGCAAAATCAGGGAAACAAAAATAATTTTCATTTTTCTCTTCGTTTATTTTGAGCAAAACAAGAGAAACAAAATGCCTTTTTATTCTCAAAATATGTTTTGAGAGCAAATATTTAATTATTTAGACTTTTTGAGAGTCGGACAATAGGATTTAAGTGTTCTATTGGAGAGAGCGAAACTGGTTTATATACTCTTTAGGCGAAATACCCACCGTTGCTTTAAATATCCGGTAGAAACTCGCCTCAGAATTAAAGCCACATTCATAGGCAATGCCCAGAATAGAAAACTGATTGGAGGCCGGCTCTGTTAATCGCTGCTTCACCTTCTCTACCCGGTATTCATTAATCAAATTCCGAAAGCTTTTCTGAAAACTGTTATTGATAACCGCAGATACTATTGCCGGACTTGTCTGCACTGCTTTTGCCAGCTTTTGTAAATTCAGCTCTGGGTCCAGGTACATTTCGTCTGTTTCCAGGGCCTTCCGGATAGCTTCTTTTACCTGCTGCTTTTTCTCTTCGGATAGCTTTAACTCTTCTTCTGTTTGGCTGATTGAGGCTATTGTTGTTTCCTGTAAGCCAACCTCCTGACCTCCATCTATCTCCTGAAAGAATGGCTCAGGTTTCTTTTCTGATTCATCGCCTATTTGGATAAAAGCAAATTTTTTATCTGGTATCTGAGCCCCTTTAAATCCAAGATAATAGACCAGCATAGCCATATAGACAAAAAATATCTGCCAATGTATAAAATACAGGGCTCCAAAATGGAAGAGATAATCCAGGGTAACCGCTACCGTTAATCCTATAATGAGCACACCCATTAGAAGCATTATATTTCTTAACCAGGCATAGGTAGGGTAATCTGTTTGAGAAATATTGGCATAAAGCCAACGCCTATACTGCAGAACAAGCCGGGAACCCGCCATCCAATATATTACAGCAGAAACAACCGAAAGGTAATCCTCTACTTCCTTTACCGGGTTAAAATAAAAGCTATTGGCAATAGCGTCTTTAGCTTCTAATGCTACCCGGGATATGGTAGCCAGGTAAACGGCAACTGAATAAGCCAAGGAAATAACACAAGGAACAAAATGTAGCAGGTATCTCTTATGGAGCTTAAAATTTGGTTTCGTTAAAGAGGCTATGTACAACCAAATAAGGGGCTGTATGGCAAGCTCGAACGCCAAAGGCAGGTAGCGAAAGTACGGTGTGTTCCACAGTCCGGTGGTATGGATAAGAATTTTGATGCATAAAAAATTAAAAACGACTAGTATTCCGGACAACAAAAGCTTACTTACACTTTTATGCTGGTTCAGCCATATAGAACCAGCTATTAAAAAACCTTGGGTAATACCAATGAGAAGAAGTACTTCAAAAGGAGAAAAATTGAGGGGCAATTTATAACCAGCTGTTTTAGATGAAAAAATAATTTTGTACCTCCCATAAAAACTCAGATAGCACCACCTAATTTATAATAATTTTTCAATTACTTCCTGAGTATCTATATCAAAGATTAATAATCCTTCAGAGGCATCGTTTAACTGCCCCTTCAGTAAACCATTGTTACTCCAGATAGCTGTTTCCCCACCACAATGAACGTTATCACAGTAACCAACACAATTAGCTACTGCTACTGTCATGGCGTATTTTCTGGAAATTTCTGCTAATCTTTCCTGTGCTTTAGCCATACCAGAAACTGATTTTGCTACACTAGCCAAATAAATAGTTGCGCCTTGTTTAAAAGCAGTTTCGGCATTTTCAGGCACCGATATTTCATAGCAAATTGCCAGCGCTGTATGGTGATATTCGCCAATAAAATTAAGCGTATTCCTTCCGCTTACAAAGTAGGGTTCTTCATCAGGGTGCAAGTATTTTTTAGTGTAAGTTTCGCGAGGCCGGTTAGGGGTAAAAAGCACTAAACTTATACCAATACCATTGTCTTGTCGCGTAGGTACTCCAATCCCAATAGTAATCCGGTTAGAATCACTCAATTCCTGAAAGGAATTGAATCTGGGATCATCGGGAGTGGTTGCTAACTCATTGGCTAAGGCTGGTTCATATCCCGTTATAGATAATTCAGGAAAAATAATAATATCCACGTTATGAGGCAAAGCAAGCTTTATCAGCTTTAGATGATGCTCGATATTGCGTTGGATATTTCCTTTAATAGGTCTGGTTTGGGCAACACATATTCTCATAATACCCGCAATTTAAACACAACCAGAAAATTAGTAGCTGACGCAAAACTATACGCTTTTATGGTTTTATAAAATAATTTTAAGATGGTAATCGCTTTTTCATAAAGAAGGGACTCTTTATAGGAGTCCCTTCTTAGATTTAGTTTAAAACAAAACCAATTATTACGGTTTATGTTCTTGTAACCACTTATCCAGCACCTGCTTCTCTTTTTGCTGGTCATTCTTCATTTTCTGCGCCATCGCTTTTATTTCCGGCACTTTAGCCCGGTCCAGGTAAATGTTCACCATTTCTATACCACTCTGGTGGTGCTGGCTCATCAGCACCGCAAAATGATGATCGGTAGAACCGCTCATGTTATGGTTCATGTTGGCCATCATTACCTTCATGGGCTGCATCATTTGCATGGTAAGGGCAGTGTCGCCTTTAGCATTCTTGTGGTCATCAGCAAACTTTCTGAGTTTATCCATTTCCTCTTGTTGGGTTGTCCGTATCTTTTTAGCCATATTTACCAACATCGCATCTTTCCCATTGCTTTCTTCTTCTTCCGCCATGCTTACTCCGCCTTGGTGGTGAGCGGCCATTAAATTGGTAAAATCAGTATCCGGATCACCAACCATTTTTACTTTTTGCATGTCCGTCATGTTTTCATGCATCAGGTCCATAATTTTATTAGATTGCCGGCTTCCGTATTATGCTCGGCATGCTCCCCGGTTTGCGTTGCTTCGGTCTGGCTTGAATTCTGGTTACAAGCACTAAAAAAATAGTTGCCCCTAAAAGCCATAGGCACACCTGCCTGCCTGCTCACCTCTTTTTCATAGTATTATTTTAGTTCTTTAAAATCAACAACACCTAATAACTAGGCTATTTGGGTATACGCCCTGTTTTTTGAGAAGTTAAAACCTGGATTCAATGAAGCAAACATTAAGATATAACAGGTATAAAATCAGATTTGATTTAAAAGAGAAAGGCTACTATAGAAGAATAAAAGCAATAAGTAACTATTGGCAAGGCCAGACAAGAACCAACTTCTAAAAGGCTTTAACCTTTATTTGTCTTAGTTCAATACGAGAAAGTTCAGTTAATCTGCCGGTTTCAAAAGCTTGTTCTATTTCCCAGAAATCAATGGCCGCTTTAGGTTCATAATTAATATATTCCTGAAACAAAATACCACCAACTCTTTTTGGGTTTATGGCCTTCCGGAAACGAATACCTCCGCCATCGGTAGCAAAGGTATAAGCCAGGTAATCCATTGTAAAAGTCTTTTGATTAATGTAGTACAGGAACTCGTCCTGAAAATCTTCGCCGCCACCTTCCTGCCTAAAACCAACTTTAATTTTATAATAAGGAATTTTATTGATGACAACTTTACCTAAAAGCTCTTTTTCTACAGCCGGATCATTCAGGCCCAAAGGCAGCAACGCAAAATAAATTACTGAATTAACTGAAGAACTAAATGCTTTCACCCGCTCGGCCGGTAACGCTATCTTTTGCCCGTTAATAAAGCGGGAAAAGCTATTGTTTTTTAAAACATCTCGTACCTGCCCCGTTGAATCAGAAAAAGAGTGGGTATAGGTATACAATCCATTTTTACGGGTGGCGGTATAATGTTTATCCCGAAAATTAAAAGTTATGGCTACCTGATTAAAATTCTCTCCGCCATGAACCGCAATGGCTTTGTTAATAATGGATGAAGCCTCATTATTGGTTTCGGAGGAAGCAATAACTTCCTGCCTGGAGTTATTCTGTCCGCATCCTAAGGAAAAACATATCAGGAAAAAAAAATACAACCAGTGGCGCATAGAACTATAAAGCAGGACTTAAGTACCTGCTAACGATTTGAGGACCTGAACAGACAGTAACCTTTTTTTTATTTAAAAGTATACCAAAAGTTTTATTTCTACAAAACTTCCTGTTTTACTTAGCTTTTATTTAGTTGCATGGTTAATCCTGCTGCAAAAATCCTTGATTTGCAATTTTTACTTAATTCCTTCCCCGGGCAATTCCTTGTTCTGGATACCGATCTTACTATTCAGCATGTAAGCGAGGCTTATTTAGAAGCTACTTTAACTAAACGCTCCGCCATTATCGGTCAATACTTGTTTGATGTTTTTCCGGATAATCCAGATGTATTAGAAACAAATTCGGTTAATAATTTAAAGCGCTCTCTTTTACAGGTTATTCAAACCAAAAGGCCCCAAGCCATGCCTGTTCAGCGCTACGATATTCCTAAACCGGCAGAACTAGGCGGAGGTTTTGAGGAACGGTATTGGGAACCTGTAAACACCCCCATTCTTGATGTTTCCGGAGAACTGATAGCTTTGATTCACCAGGTAAAGGATGTTACAGAAAAAGAGAAGAAAAAAGAAGTTGCCTTACGCAACGAAGAACTTATAAAAGCCATGACCCAAACCATAAACGATGTGGTATGGGACTGGAATTTAATAACCAATGACATTTGGTGGAGCGATGGATTTAATACAGGTTTTGGTTATGCTCCCCAGGAAACAGAACCAACCATTGAATCCTGGTACTCCCGCATCCACCCGGAAGATGCCCAGCGGGTAGTAGCTAGCATTCATCAGGTAATTGAGTCGGCCGGGCAAAGCCTTTGGAGTGACATCTATAGGTTTAAAAAGAAAGATGGTACCTATGCAGAAATTTTAGATAGAGGTACGGTTTTCCGCGACGAAAATGGCCTAGGTTATCGGATGATTGGCGCAATGGTAGATATTACCATCAATAAAAAAGCGGAACTGGAAGCCAAAGATAATGCAATCCGTTTGAGCCAGGTGTTGGAAAGTATGCCTCATATGTCCTGGATGGCAAATACTGCCGGACAAGTAACTTACTATAACCAACAATGGTCAAACTTTCTTGGGGTAACTTTAGAAGATTTGTATAAACTAGAGTGGGCACATTTTATGTACCCCGATGACCGGAAACGAACAATCACTATTTGGGAAAACGCGCTAAAAACAGGAGTACCTTTTGAAATTGAAAACCGGTATTTAAAGGCTCCGGAAATGGAATATAAATGGTTCCTGACCCGTGGCGTACCAATCAGGAACAGCGAAGGAGAAATAGATATCTGGACCGGCACCTGTACGTTTATCGACGACCAGAAAAAGTTAACCCAAAAGCTACAAGAGCAGGATGAGAAAATACAACTTATATTAGGGCAGGCGCCTGCTCATTTCTGCCTGATCAAAGGGGAAGAACAAATTATCGACTTTGCCACACCTGGTATCCAAAAATTGTTTGGAAACCGCGAATGCGTTGGTTTACCACTAAGTAAAGCCTGGCCCGAAATAGAAGAACAAGGCTTAACCAGCTATATGCGGCAGGTTTATGAAACAGGCAAACCCTTATTCTTCTGGGAAACGCTGGTAATGGTAGATCGGCAAAACAATGGCAACTTAACAGAAGGCTATTATGATTTTACTTATCAGCCCTTCCGGAACATACAAGATGCCATAGAAGGAGTATTGATTCTTGCCATTGAAGTAACGGATAAAGTGCTGGCCAAGCAGGAAGCCCAGAAGCTATCAGAAGAATTGATCCAGGAAAAAGAACGCTTCCAGTTTTTGGCCGAAACCATTCCGCAATTAATTTGGACTACTGATTCCAATGGATTTCATGATTATTTTAACCAGCGCTGGATAGATTTCACCGGGTATACCGTAGAAGCTAGCCAGGGCACAGAAATGTGGAATAACTTATTACACCCCGATGACCGGGAAAGAGCCCACCAACGCTGGCAACATTCACTTCAGACAGGGGCGTTCTACGAAATAGAATATCGGTTTAAAAGTAAAGAAGGTACTTATAAATGGTTCTTGGGTCAGGCTGTACCTATGCGTAATGCCCAGGGCGAAATAACAAAATGGTTTGGTACCTGCACCGATATAGAAGAACAGAAACGCTGGCAGGAAGAATTAATTTCTGCTAATGACGAACTAAAGAAAGCCAATGCTGACCTGGACAGTTTTGTGTACACCGCTTCCCATGATCTGAAATTACCTATTATTAGCATGTCCAGGATATTTTCAGAGCTGATTAGTTCTGCTCATTTTACTGATCCGGATGCAGACAAGCTGATAACCATGTTCCAGCAATCCTTAATTCAGATTAATACCACCATTCAGGATTTATCTGATATTGTAAAAGTACAGAAAGCTACCGATCATGTTCAGAAATATTTGAGTTTACAGACTATAACCGAAGAAGTAAAACTTAGTATCAATGATATCATTCAGGAAGCGGGCGCTCAAATAACAACCGACTTTAATGCTGCTCCGGAAGTATATTTTTCGCATGTAACCTTAAAAAGCATAATTTATAATTTATTAAGTAATGCCATCAAGTATCGTTCACCAGAACGAACACCAATTATTACTATTACTTCAGCATTAAAAGACCAATATACTCTGGTAACAGTGACTGATAATGGTTTAGGCATTAATTTAGCCCGCCATAAAGAAAAACTCTTTAAAATGTTTAAACGCTTTCATAACCATGTACCTGGTTCAGGTATTGGGTTATATATAGTAAACCGCTTAGTAGAAAAACAAGGTGGTTATATAGAAGTAGAAAGCGAAGTAAACAAAGGAACAACTTTTAAAATATACTTTCGGACCGAGGAGAAAAATTAGCAGGAAATGAGAAAAATTTTGCCCTTAAAGTTAATTATGTTGGTAGACGATGATGATACTACAAATTATTTAAACAAACGTTTATTAGAAGGACTTAATGCAGCAGAAAGTATTATAGTAGTTAAGGATGGCGAACAGGCGCTGGAATACTTAAATCATGCTTGCGATGAGAGTAAATCTGCCGAATATCCGTGTCCAGATTTAATATTCATGGATATAAAAATGCCGGTAATGGATGGCTTTGAATTTTTAGAAGCTTATAAAGATTCGGGCTTGGTTCAAAAACAAAATATTACCCTTTTTATGCTTACTTCTTCGGCTAGCTTCTACGATTTAGAACGCTTAAAACAATTTCCGGAAGTAAAAAGGCATTATTCTAAATCATTAACAGAACCCGACGTGAAAGCAATTTACGAAGAGTTTTTCCCCAATCATGTGCAGTTTATCTCCTAATAATAAACTTATTAATACTTAAAAATATTTATGCCTGCGCCAGCCTTTGCTGGCGTTTGTTTTTCCTAGCTGGGAACAAAATGGATTGCACGACATTACTTCTATTAAGGGTTATAATATTAGCACAGCTTTCCAAGTCATAATAATAAATAAGCTATGCTGGCCAAAATTGCTTTAGCCGACTATTTAGCCACAAGTTGTCTGGTGGGAAATAACAGGAATTCTATTAATTATTTTTTTTAATGGCCTTCTTGTTTGAATTATATAGCAACAAGTTTATTTATCTTACATTTAGTTTTTAAGACAACTATAAACTTCTACTGTAAGTCATGAAAATAGTAGCCGCTCTTTGCTTTCTTTTGCTGGGTTTTCAACTATTGGGGCATACACAATACAAGGTTATTCTGGATGCAGATATTGATTCGGATGTAGACGATGTGGAAGCTTTAGCCATGTTACATACCCTGCATGCCCAAAAGAAAATAGATTTTATTGGGGTTATTGTTACCAGCGACGATCCGTTTGCACCTGTTTGTGTGAATGCCATTAATAACTATTTCGGCCAGTCACGAATGCCAATAGGTTTCCTTAAAAACCAACCCGCGTTAAAAAATCATTCAAAATACACCCGACAAATAGCAGAAGAATTTCCGCACAAATTAGCTTCCCACGAAAAAGCCGCTGATGCTACCGCACTTTACCGTAAGTTGTTGAGCCAAAGTCCGGATTCCTCAGTAGTTATTATTACAATTGGGCACCTAACTAACTTTCAGAACTTATTAAAATCTGGTAGTGACAAATATTCTAAACTAAGCGGAAAAGATCTTGCCCATAGAAAAGTAGTTAAGTGGATTTGTATGGGCGGCACGTTTCCGGAGGGTAAAGAAGCAAACTTTTATCGTCCCGATCCGGGATCTACTTTATACAGCCTGCAGCATTGGCAAAACCCCGTAACTTTTGCCGGCTGGGAAGTAGGAAATGTTATTAAAACAGGTGGCGATTATTTAAAGAATAAGCTTTCTCCCCAAAGCCCGGTTTACCGCGCTTATCAGCTATACAATAATTTTCAGGGCCGGGCCAGTTGGGATCAGGTAGCTGTATTTTTACTAATGGACGAAGCTACCCATTTTTTTAGTGCCGTTACCCACGGCTATTGTCAGGTAAATGCCGATGGCAGCAATAAATGGATAACCGACCGCGATAGCCGACAAGAGTATGTGGTGCTTAAGCCAGATGCTAACCCCGCCGAAATTGCGAAGCTGATGGATGATATGACCAGGTAAAGTTATTTATTATATTTAGCCCTGGCGTGAGGCTTATTTAATAAGCAATTCAGTTATTCTTTATAGCCAGTATTCTACTCCAATTAGTGTTTATAGTTACCTAAAATTGATGTAAACTAAAGTTCTAACTGGTTGTAACATGAATCGTATTGATCGCTTATTTGGTATCCTGACCCTGCTGCAATCTAAAAGATATGTAACTGCCGAAACCATTTCCGAGCGGTTTGCCATTAGTATCCGGACCGTTTACCGGGATATTAAAGCCCTAGGAGAACAAGGTATACCCGTAAGCTTTGAGCCTGGCAAAGGATATTTTGTAGTACAGGGGTATTTTCTGCAACCTGTTTCGTTTAGTACCGAAGAAGCCAATGCCCTGCTCTTGATGGAATCCATGGTTTTTGGGTTTGCTGATAAATCAATTCAAACACATTACTCCAATGCCCTAAATAAAATTAAAGCTGTTTTAAAAGGGGCACAGAAAGAAAAACTGGAAAATTTAAGTCATAATATTCGGTTACAGCTGCCCCCTTGCTTTCACAATAACTACGAATATTTAACGCTCCTGCAAGAAGCCATTTCAACTAAAAGAATAATCCGGATTGCATATACTAACAACAACCAGGAAAACAGCCACCGCGAAGTAGAACCCATTGGCCTGGTATTTTACGCATTAAACTGGCACTTAATTGCCTGGTGCCATAACCGGGAGGCATACCGCGATTTTCGGGTATCGCGCATTGCTGAAGTTAAAACCACTGGAATGCCCTTCCGGAAAGAAAACCACATGCCGCTGAACGATTACATGAAACTCTTGCCGGTAAATTATTAAGTCTATTTCTGGTTTTGCTTCTAGCATCCTTGGTTTTTAACAAATGCTTTTCCCGGCCTATTGAGTTATTTATGCCCTTTTAATTAACCATCCTAAAAAAAATTTTTTACTTAAAAACAGGCTGCCATAGGGTTGTCAGTGGGGGCCTCTTTCTTTGTGCTATACCAAAACACTTAAAGCTATGTTAGAAGTTCAGACAAGTACCCTGTTTGATTTACTCCTGAAAGAAATGGAACAGGAAGCCGAAACCACCCGCAAAATGTTGTCTCGGGTTCCTGCCGATAAATTTGATTGGCAGCCGCATCCAAAAAGTGGCACAATAAGATGGTTAGCAACCCACATTGCTGAATTACCAACTTGGGTAGCCATGGCACTTACGACCGAGGAACTGGACTTTGCCGCTAACCCATACATGCCTGAAGTTATCAACCATACAACTCATTTACTGGATTATTTTGAAAATTCGTTAGCTACCGGTAAAGCAGCATTGGAGCAAGCCAAAGAAGAAACGTTTTGGGAAACCTGGATTTTGAGAAACGGTGAAGAGATTTATGGTAACTATACGAAGTATGAAGTAATCAGAATGTCCTATAGCCAAATTGTACATCACCGGGCGCAGCTAGGTGTTTACCTGCGGTTATTAAATATTCCTATCCCGGGCAGTTACGGCCCCAGCGCCGACGAAACTGATTTTTAAAAATGCGAAGGGCTGCTTTATAAAAGCAGCCCTTTTTTTGAGCAAGGGCAGCAGGGTTTAATTTATTATTTTATCTTGTAAAGTAGCTTTTTATCTTTAGCCAAAATAAGAAAAACAAGCACTCATTTTTATCCTGGAGTAGTTACTTATTTTTAGAACGGCTGGAAAACAGAACATGAAAGTACTTGGCAAGGCTCCTGCGGGAGAAAGGTTAAAAAGGATTAGGCTATCACCCCATTATCAAGACGGCACATTTCAGAACATAGAAAAAACCGAGGTGATGCTGAAAGGCGTGTCCCCGCTGAAAATGATGCGCGACTTTATAAATAAACCTGTTACGGTAAAGCCTGGTCAGCCTTTGCCTGTTATTAAAACCGATTTAAAGAATATTGCTGCAAATACTCCAGCATTTGTCTGGTTCGGGCACTCTTCTTATTTTATTAAACACTACAACTTTTCCATTCTGGTCGATCCGGTACTGGTAAACTATGCATCTCCTTTTTCTTTTATAATAAAAGGCTTTACCGGCCTGGAAGCTTATAGCCCGGCAGATTTACCTCCTATTGATCTGCTGATTATTACCCACGACCATTACGATCACCTGAACTACGAAACCATCAGCCAGATAAAGGATAAAGTAAAAAAAATCGTAGTTCCCTTAGGTGTAGGAGAACATTTAGAGTACTGGGGCATTGCTCCTGAAAAAATTACAGAATTAGACTGGTGGGAAGATACCCAGATAAATAAAAATATAAAACTTACAGCAACACCGGCCAGACACTTTTCGGGCCGTGGTTTTACCCGAAATAATACGTTATGGACTTCCTATGTGCTGGAACTGCAGGGCTATAAAATATTTTTGGGAGGCGATTCTGGCTATGATGCCCAGTTTAAAGTAATAGGTAATAAATTTGGTCCTTTTGACCTGGCTTTGCTGGAATGTGGTCAGTACGGAATAAATTGGCCTTACATACACATGTTGCCGGAACAAACCGTACAAGCGGCCTTAGATTTGCAAACAGAGGTTTTATGGCCTATCCACTGGGGTAAGTTTGCCTTAGCGTATCACCCCTGGGACGAACCGATTACCCGGGTTTTAGCGGCAGCGGCCCCACATAACTTACCAGTAGCCACACCTGCCATTGGCGAAACTTATGTTTTAGGAGATTCTACCGCCACACGTACGTGGTGGCAGTTATAAGAGGTTTATAAAGGATACTAACTGTATGTTAAACCAGATAGCTCTTGCGGACGCAGCAAACGCACTAAGAAAAGAAGAAAAGCCTTTCAAGGTGCTTTTTGAACACGGTACTCTTTCGGTAGAATTATATAAACCCGACAAAGTAGATAACCAGAATCCGCACGAGCGGGACGAAGTATATGTAATTGCCGCAGGAAGTGGGCAGTTTATTCTGGAAGGCGAAATTACAGAGGTTAAAGCCGGTGACTTTTTATTTGTTCCGGCCGGGGCTTACCATAAATTCATAAACTTTACCGCCGATTTCAGCACCTGGGTATTATTTTACGGCCCGTCGGGAGGTGAAAAAGGAATGACTACCAATTATCTATAATTTAAAGTTAAAGGTCACACCTGACATAGTGCGTGCTGTTCCGCTGGCAGGTACGTAGCCATTCCAGAGCCTAATCGGTCATAAAAATATACTTTTAGGTTCCCACCTACTTTTCAACGCGGCATAGGAACATACCTTATCATAAGCAAAACACTCTGTATTTATTTCTGCCGAGCCTGGGGGAAAAAGGTTATAATGCTATTTGAATATAGCGTTTGTAAGGGAATAATAAAGCTGTATTGTTCTTTTATCAGGTTTATTACTTCCTGTTCTGCTTTTTACCCGTACTACCATTTTGCTACTAAACCAAAGTAATTTGTTACCCATAACATGAATTCCAATACGTCCACGCAGCCAGTTGCTCCCCCAACTTACCTGGCACAATATGCGCAAACCCGGAAAAGAACTGTTAGTATTTGTGCTCCCCTGGAAACAGAAGATTATGTGGTGCAGCCAGTAGAATTTGTAAGTCCGCCGAAGTGGCATTTAGGACATACTACCTGGTTTTTTGAAACCTTTATTTTAAAACCGCACTTACCCGAATACGAAGAATTTAATCCCCAATATAACTTTGTTTTTAACAGCTATTACGAAGCCGTAGGAGCACGCGTGGTACGTACCGACCGCGGAAATTTAAGTCGCCCTACGGTAACGGATATTTACCAGTACCGGCACCACGTAGATGAAGCCATGGCTTTGTTGCTGTCTTACCCTCATTTACCAAAAGAAATAGAAGAACTGGTAACGCTGGGCCTGAACCATGAAGAACAGCACCAGGAACTTTTATTAACTGATATTAAATATATTCTGGGCCATAACCCGCTTCTGCCTCCTTATAATCACAGCTACCCAACTGCCGAAGCATCTTTAAACCAAGAAAGCTATATTAAAATGCCGGCAGACTTGTACGAAATCGGGTATAAAGGCAATGCTTTTTACTTTGATAATGAGAAAGGCCGCCACCAAGTTTATTTAGGCGCATATGAGTTATGCACCCAACTGGTAAGCACAGCAGCATATTTAGAATTTATGGAGGCAGGCGGCTATAAAGACCACAAATACTGGCATGCTGATGGTTGGGAATGGGTAAAAAATAACCAACAGGAAGCGCCATTATACTGGCACAAAATTAATAAAGAATGGCATCACTATACTTTAAGAGGGCTGGAGAAAATTAACCCGACCGAACCGGTAACGCACGTATCCTGGTACGAAGCAGCTGCTTTTGCCGCTTGGAAGGGGCAGCGCTTGCCAACAGAATTTGAATGGGAAGCCGCCGCGCCTAAACTTAACTGGGGCCAACGCTGGGAATGGACCGAAAGTGCCTATTTGCCTTACCCTAACTACATAAAAGCTCCCGGCGCTTTAGGCGAGTATAATGGCAAATTTATGATAAACCAAATGGTACTGCGCGGAGCATCTGACTTTACACCACCTAATCATTCCCGCCTGACCTATCGTAATTTCTTTCAGCCTGTTATGCAATGGCAATTAACCGGAATTAGATTGGCTAAATAAAACGTATGAATCAATTTTACCAGGACATTCTGCAAGGCTTACTGGCC
This sequence comes from Adhaeribacter aquaticus DSM 16391, assembly GCF_000473365.1. Classification (GTDB taxonomy): domain Bacteria; phylum Bacteroidota; class Bacteroidia; order Cytophagales; family Hymenobacteraceae; genus Adhaeribacter; species Adhaeribacter aquaticus. The sequence goes on along the minus strand of NZ_KI421517.1, from coordinate 1,434,133 downwards.
ACCCCAAAGTACTTACCATCAAAATACTTTTACGATGCTGAAGGCGATATTATTTTTCAGCAAATTATGCACTCACCGGAGTACTATCTCACTAACTGTGAACTCGAAATCTTACAGCATCAGACGGAAGCGCTTGTTCAGGTTTTTAAAGAGCAGTTAAACACCTACGACTTAGTGGAGTTAGGGGCCGGCGATGCTTCCAAAACTTCTTACCTTTTAAAGCATTTAGTTAACACCACTACTGCGTTCACCTATTATCCGATTGATATTTCACAGCATGTTATTGCGCTTTTAGAAACTGAACTTCCTTCAGCCATTCCGGGCCTATTGGTAACAGGATTAAATGGCGAATATTTTGACATGTTGGAAAAGGCTAATCAGCTTTCGAAAAAAAATAAAGTAGTGCTGTTTTTAGGATCTAACATTGGAAATATGTTTCCGGAGAAGTGCCTTGAATTTTGCCGGCACTTATATCAAATGCTGTTGCCCGGTGATATTTTAGTAATGGGTGTAGATCTTAAAAAACATCCCCAAACTATCTTAAGTGCTTATAACGATAGGCAAGGTTTTACCCGGAATTTCAATTTAAACTTATTGAACCGTATAAACCGCGAACTAGGAGCTGATTTTAACTTAGCTAACTTTGATCATTATCCAACCTACGATCCGGAAACAGGTTCCTGTAAAAGTTATTTAATAAGTTTAAAAGATCAACAAATTACTCTATCCAAAACAAAAGACGTTATTCAGCTGGCAGCGAATGAACCAATTTTTATGGAAGTTTCCCATAAATACAGCCCGGAGGAAATTGAGAATATAGCTCATATAACTGGTTTTACGCCAATAGCGCAATTTTACGATAGCAAACACTGGTTTACAGACGTTATATGGCAGCGGTAATAGGGCCAGACTTATCACCAAAACTGCGTCGTTCAGGTAATATCTATTTTAGGTTAAATTTAAGTTTAATTGCACCTGAATTACTGCCCTTAATAAATTGCTCCAATTCCCTCCTGATACAATTGCCCGGTTAACTAAATAAACTGAAAATACCCTCCTTTTCGCTTAAGTAGTCCTCTAAGCTTTTTAGAGATAAAAAGAAAATAAGTTAGAACAAAACCTAAACTCCCAAGTATAGCATTATCAATGGTTTAACCAACAGTTACACTAGGTTCGTATAAAATCAATTGCTACATGAACGTTATTAGAAAATTGCTTACTTCCTTTGTTTTTCCTCTTCCTAAATCATTTTTCCTGAAACATATATCCTTACCTTTGTCCGGATTTTAGCAGGCGTAAATTTTAGATTAATATTTTAACAGGACCTAGTAATTGTAATAAATACAATTACCTTTGCGACCGTTAACTATTAAATAGCAAGTCAAGCTTTTATGAAATTTTTTATCGACACAGCCAACCTGGCGCAAATTAGAGAAGCAAACGAATTAGGTATTCTGGATGGCGTTACTACGAACCCATCTTTAATGGCTAAAGAAGGCATTACAGGCGAAAAAGCAACTTTAGACCATTATAAAGCTATCTGCGAGATAGTGGATGGTGATATAAGCGCCGAGGTACTATCAACGGATTTTAAGGGCATGGTGGAAGAAGGCCAGAAATTAGCGGCCATTCATCCAAACATTGTGGTTAAAGTGCCAATGATAAAAGATGGGGTAAAAGCAATAAAATGGTTTACCGATAACGGTATTCGTACTAACTGCACATTGGTTTTCTCAGCCGGACAGGCTATTTTAGCGGCTAAAGCTGGTGCTACCTACGTATCGCCCTTTATTGGCCGGGTAGATGATATTAGCTGGGATGGATTACAGCTAATAGAACAACTAGTTCATATTTATGATGTACAAAATTATCAGACGCAAATTTTAGCAGCCTCCATCCGGAATCCAATGCACATTATTAAATGTGCCGAAATTGGTGCTGATGTTTGTACCTGCCCGCTAGAGCCAATTGTAGCATTATTAAACCATCCTTTAACCGATAGCGGCTTAAAGAAATTTTTACAGGATGCCGAAAAAATGAAAACGGCAGTTGCTGGACAATAAATTAAAAACAAAAATTTAAAATATTATAAAATGGAATTAGACGAATTAGAACACATAGCAAAACAGGTCCGCCGTGATATAGTGCGGATGGTACACCAATGTCAGTCAGGCCACCCAGGGGGGTCTTTGGGCTGTACCGATCTTCTGGTAGCGCTTTACTTTAAAGTAATGAAGCACAACCCGGACTTTAACATGCACGGTGAAGGCGAAGATCTTTTCTTTTTATCAAATGGTCACATTTCGCCGGTATGGTACAGTGTGTTGGCTCGTTCCGGTTACTTCCCGGTAGATGAACTAAAAACCTTCCGTAAACTGGATTCCCGTTTACAGGGACACCCTACTACCCACGAACATTTACCAGGTGTACGCATTGCTTCTGGTTCTTTGGGCCAGGGCTTATCAGTAGCTATTGGTGCGGCTCTTACTAAAAAATTGAATAAAGACAATGGCTTAGTATTTACCCTACACGGTGACGGTGAATTACAAGAGGGTCAGATTTGGGAAGCGGCTATGTTTGCACCACACAACAAAGTTGATAATTTGATTTCAACTATTGATGTGAACGGTCAGCAGATTGACGGTCCTACCGATGTAGTGTTATCTTTGGGTAATTTAGAAGCTAAGTGGGAAGCGTTTGGCTGGGATGTTCTAAAAATGAATGGGAACGATTTAGCTGATGTTATCAAAACTTTAGAATTAGCAAAATCCAGAGCGTTCCAGGGCAAGCCAATCATGATATTGATGCAAACTAACATGGGTCACGGCGTTGACTTTATGATGGGTACCCATAAATGGCATGGCACAGCTCCAAACGACGATCAGTTATATGCTGCTTTAAACCAGTTAGCAACAACTAATCATCAGGATTACTAGGCAACAGTACCTGGAAGTTTAATTCACTTGTTAAGAAATCGAAAATGAAGAAATATACTTATACCGAGAAGAAAGACACCCGCTCTGGCTTTGGCGCTGGCTTATTAGAGGCTGGCCGTAGAAATGAAAATGTAGTAGCGCTTTGTGCCGATTTAGTAGGCTCGCTTAAAATGGATGCGTTCATTAAAGAGTTTCCGGAGCGCTTTGTGCAGGTTGGTATTGCCGAAGCCAACATGATGGGCATTGCCGCAGGTATGACCATTGGTGGTAAAATTCCGTTTACCGGTACTTTTGCCAATTTTGCTACGGGCCGGGTTTACGACCAGATTCGTCAGTCTATTGCGTACTCCGATAAGAACGTAAAAATATGTGCTTCCCACGCAGGTTTAACGCTGGGTGAAGATGGTGCAACGCACCAGATTTTAGAAGACATTGGTTTAATGAAAATGTTGCCAGGCATGACCGTTATTAATACCTGCGATTTTAACCAAACCAAAGCCGCTACCATTGCTATTGCCGAATACGAAGGTCCCGTTTACTTACGTTTTGGTCGGCCGGTAATCCCGGTATTTACTGATCCGGATCAAAAGTTTGAAATTGGCAAAGCCTGGATGGTAAACGAAGGTACCGATGTAACCATTGTAGCAACCGGCCATTTGGTTTGGGAAGCTATAAAAGCTGGCGAAAAATTAGCCGAAATCGGCATTAACGCAGAGATCATCAATATTCATACTATCAAACCTTTAGACGAAGAAGCTATTTTGGCTTCGGTAGCTAAAACTGGTTGCGTTGTAAGTGCCGAAGAACACAATCGCTTAGGCGGCTTAGGCGACAGCATTGCACAGGTACTGATTAAACACAATCCGGTGCCAATGGAATATGTGGCTGTAAACGATAGCTTTGGCGAAAGTGGTACGCCAGAACAGTTAATGAAAAAGTATGGTCTGGATGATGATCATATTATCATGGCGGTGAAAAAAGTAATGGAGCGTAAGAACCGGAAGAAATAAGTTTTTTCTTCCCCTTTTACACTTTCTTTAAAATCTATGAGTACAAAACCTAAAGCTTTCCTTTTTGATTTAAATGGTACCATGATTGATGATATGCACTATCATGGTAAAGCGTGGCACCATATGTTAAACAACGAGTTAGGAGCCTCTTTAAGTCAGGAGGAAGTAAAGGTGCAGATGTACGGCAAGAACAGCGAAGTACTGGACCGCATCTTTGGTAAAGGCCGTTTCACTGCCGAAGAAGCAGATAAAATATCCATAGAAAAAGAGAGACGTTATCAGGAAGAATATTTCCCTTATTTATCTCTTATTAATGGTTTAGATACTTTTTTAGTGAAAGCGGAAGAAAATAATGTCGCTATGGCTATTGGCTCAGCGGCTATACCGTTCAACATTGACTTTGTACTGGACAACCTGCATATCCGGCATTACTTTAAAACTATTGTGAGTGCCGATGATGTAACGGAGAGCAAGCCACATCCAGAAACGTTTTTAAAGGCGGCTCAGCAGTTAGGTATAGCACCAGCTGATTGTGTTGTTTTTGAAGATGCGCCTAAAGGTGTGGAAGCTGCCCAAAACGCGGGTATGCCTTGCGTAGTTTTAACCACTATGCACGAAAAGGAGGAGTTCAGCCAATACCAGAATATTATTCATTTTGTGCAGGATTATACTGATCCCGTATTACGGCAATTATTTTCGGTTTCGGTTTAAGATTTTAGTACAATTATAGATTTGTTAAGTCATTCCGAGCTTGCCGAGGAAACTAAATACTACCGAACAGATGAAGCGGTATTATTTAAATCCTTCGCCAGGCTCAGGATGACAAAAATAAAAGGCTCTTACAACTTAAGAGCCTTTTATTTTTTTAGCTGCGGTTGAGTTGGTAATAAACCTCACTCCAGCGGAGTTCATTTTTAAGTTGAGTCAGCGTGGTATCTTTTCCGATCAACACGCACTCAATACCAGCGATGTCGGCAAAGTCTTGTAACTGACCAGCACTTAAGTTCTGGCTGTAGCAGGTATGATGGGCACCACCAGCTAATATCCAGGCTGCACAGCCGGTTTTCATATCCGGATAAGGTTTCCATAAAACCCGGGCTACTGGTAAGTTGGGTAAATCGTGTTCGGGCTCTACGGCTTCTACCTCGTTTACCAATAACCTAAACCGGTTACCCATATCAATAATAGAGGCATTCAAAGCCGGACCGCTACCTACGTTAAATACCAGGCGTACCGGATCCGCTTTTCCACCAATACCTAATGGATGTATTTCACAGGATGGTTTGCCCTTGGCAATTGATTCATCAATTTCCAGCATGTGTGAACCTAAAACCAGCATATTATTCGGGTCGAAGTGGTAGGTATAGTCTTCCATGAAGGCATTGCCACCCGGCAAACCACTTCCCATTACTTTCATGGCCCGCACCAACGCTGCTGTTTTCCAGTCGCCTTCTCCGGCAAAGCCATAACCGGCACCCATTAAGCGCTGCGCCGCAATGCCCGGCAACTGCACCATGCCGTGTAAATCCTCAAATGTATCAGAGAAACCTTTGAAGTTGCCGTCTTCTAAAAAGGCTTTTAAACCTAATTCTATTTTGGCTGCTTCCCGCAAATCCTTATACCGCTCTCCGCCTTTACGCAAGGCAGCTACAACCGCATAACGTTCTTCGTATTCTTTAGTAAGTTGATCTATCTCTTTGTCGCTGATTTGGTTTATGACTTTAACCAAATCACCAACGCCGTAGGTGTTTACGGAAAAGCCAAACTTTATTTCAGCTTCTACCTTATCGCCTTCGGTTACGGCTACATAGCGCATGTTATCGCCAAAGCGGGCAAACTTTGCGCCTTGCCAATCGTACCAGCCCGCCGCAACCCGGCTCCAGCCGTTAATTTCTTCCAGTACTTCCGGATCTTGCCAATGGCCCACCACTACTTTGCGGTTAATGCGCATCCGGGAAACCATAAAGCCAAACTCCCGGTCGCCGTGGGCACTTTGGTTCAGGTTCATGAAATCCATGTCAATGGAATTCCACGGAATATCCCGGTTAAACTGCGTATGCAGGTGCAGCAAAGGTTTGTTTAATATTTTCAAGCCGCCAATCCACATTTTAGCTGGTGAGAAGGTGTGCATCCAGGCAATAATACCAATGCAGTTAACAGCATTATTTACTTCCTGGCACAGCCTGAATATTTCTTCAGTTGATTTTAAAACCGGTTTAAAAACAATCTTTACCGGAATCTGCGCAGTATTATCCAAAGCCTTGGCTATTTGCTGCGAGTGCTCGGCTACCTGATTTAATGTTTCTTCGCCGTATAAGTGCTGGCTACCGGTAATAAACCAAACTTCCAGTTGTTTTAGGTTGATCATGCTATTTTGTCGCTGGTCCATGGTTTACAATCCACAGACAATAAGTAAGTTGTTAATTAATATGTAACGTGTAATCAAATTTGTTTTAAAGGTTACGTTATTAAACCTCAGAACTATATTTCATGAACCCAGGGCTAAACTTACTGCCCGTAATAAGAGTGCGGTCCGTGCTTGCGTTCATAGTGTTTCTGGATAAGGGAACCTTTTAGTCGCGGCGCATTCGGGTTTATTTGCTCCGTAAGATAAGCCATACGCGCTACTTCTTCCAGCACAGCACTGTTGTAAACAGCTTTAGCGGCGGTTTTGCCCCAGGTAAAAGGTGCGTGGTTGCCAACCAAAACCATTTCCACTTCTTCGTAACTGATACCTTTATCCTGCAGGTAATTTATAATTTGGTAACCGGTTTGGTACTCATAATCACCCCGGATCATCTCATCGCTCATAGGTGGGGCACATGGGATATCTACGGTATTATGGTCGGCATGCGTGGTGCCGTAAATAGGAACATCGCGCTGCGATTGTGCCCAGGCCGTAGCATACGTGGAATGTGTATGAACAATGCCGTTAATGTTTTCCCAATTGTTGTATAACACCGCATGGGTTAAGGTATCAGAAGAAGGACGCAAATCCCCCTCCACGGTTTTACCCACAAAGTCTACAATCACCATTTTTTCCGGAGATAATTCCTCGTAAGGCACCCCGCTGGGTTTAATGGCAAAAACGCCTAATTCGCGGTCGGCGGCGCTTACATTGCCAAAAGTAAAAAGCACTAAACCTAATTTAGGCAGTTGCATATTGGCCTGGTAAGCTTCTTCTCTTATATGCTGGTATTTACTCATAAATTTCTGTAGTTAATTAGTTTCGCTGCGTTTCATAAGCCTGCGTACCCGTTTCGGGCAAATCAGAACTAGCAGGTGTCTGCAGTTGATTTGTTTGGCTCTGAATGAACGTTCCTAATTGGGAATATTTCTGGTAGCGTTTGGCATATATTTTTGCGCGGGTTGCATCCGGTACGTATTCGGCATCAAAGCCTTGCCCCATGGCAGCCATGGCTTCTTCTACTTTCGGGTACAAGCCGGCCGCTGTAGCAGCAAACATAGCCGCTCCAATAGCGCAGGTCTGCTCTGATTTATGAATCCGAATAGACATGTTCATCACATCAGCCATCATTTGCATAATAAACGGAGATTTACGGGCCACACCGCCTAAACCAATTAAACCTTTTACCGGGACCCCTTGCTCATTAAACCGATCCACTATTTTCCTTGCGCCAAAACAGGTGGCCTCTACCAAAGCCCGAAATATTTGCGGAGCATCGCTGCCTAAATTTAAACCCGAAACCGCACCTTTTAATAACTGGTTAGCATCCGGTGTCCGGCGGCCATTAAGCCAATCCAAAGCATATTCATTTTCTTCCGATAAAGGTATTTCGGCGGCTTGCTTACTTAACTCCGGAATAATTTTAGCAGAAAGCTCTTCAACCAAATTATTCATTGTATTCTGATCTATGACCTGAGATTGGGATAACAGGTTTTGTAATGGCCATAAAAGTACTTTCCGAAACCAGGCATAGACATCGCCAAAGGCAGATTGCCCAGCTTCCATCCCCATCATGCCCGGAATAACAGAACCTGGCACCTGGCCACAAATACCTTTCACTAAAGTGTCCTGCACTTCTTCTATGGGGGCTACCAACATATCGCAGGTAGATGTACCCATTACTTTACTTAAATAATACGGTTCAATCTGCCCCCCAACTGCGCCCATGTGCGCATCAAAAGCACCTACTCCTATTACTACCTCAGTACCTAAGCCTAATTTAGCTGCCCATTCCGGGCTTAAAGTACCGGCCGCTACATCAGCCGGAAAAGTCTGGGTAAATAAACGGGAAGTAAAACCACTCAGGACGGGGTCTAACGAAACAAAGAATTCTTCGGGAGGTAAACCACTAAACGCATCGGCCCATAAAGCTTTATGTCCGGCGGCACATACGCTACGCTTCATCTCTTCAATGGCCGTTCCTCCGGTTAGCACAAATGGTATCCAATCGCAATGTTCTACCCAGGAATAACAGGATGCCCGTACTTTTTCATCTACCCGTAAGGTGCGCAACAGTTTAGCCCAGAACCATTCACTGGAATAAATACCACCAACATATTGCAAATAATTAGTTTCGAACTTTGCTGCATGCTCATTTATTTCGGCAGCTTCTTTTACCCCGGTATGGTCTTTCCATAAAACAAACATAGCATTAGGGTTTTCGGCAAACTCAGGCAATAAAGCCAGGGGTGTACCAGATTTATCTACTGCTACCGGCGTAGAACCAGTGGTATCAACCGAAATACCTTTAATGGCTTTAGCTACGGATTCTCCGGCCTGAACCACACAAGCTTTAATAGTGTGCTCTAAACCTTCCAGGTAATCTAAAGGGTGCTGCCGAGACTGATTTATTACGGTATTACAATAAAGCCCTGCTTTCCAGCGGGGGTAATAAAATACCGAAGAAGCCACTTCCTTTCCGTTTTGCGCATTGACAATTACCGACCGAACTGAATCAGTTCCGTAATCAACTCCAATTACATATGAATCCGTAGACATAGTTATTTATAAGAAATGTCAAATTAACGCTTATTATTTTATTTTAAAAACTTTGAATTGAAATATTAAAATGCGCACAATCAGAAGAGCTAAAATAACATTAATAACCTTACTTAATCTGCAACAGCTTGTTTAAATTATATCCTAAATAAACACCCATTTTGTAAAAATAACTGCCTGCCCCTGGTACTGCTTACTGGCATTGTAAATATTCCAAAGGGTAGCATCTTTTATAATAAACCTTTTTCCGGTGCTGGAGATGCGTACCCCTGTATAATTGGAGATGTAACCATTCTTATGGGCTTCTTCCAGCATAGCTTGTCTTTCTGCCACCGCTACCGGTTCGGCCGATAAACGGGAGGGCAAGGCTGTAAATTGCTCCCAGTTCATTTCCCAGAGTCGCTGCCCCGTTTTATTGGCGTAGTTAAATACCGGATCGGACTGAGCACCGTGAGATAGTACCACAAAAGGAGCTTCGTATAACTTATCTGCTAGTTCTGAGGCAGTAAATTCACCTTCCAGTAATACTTTACCTGTTACCAGCCTGTAAGAATCATACAATAATTTACTGTGTTGAATAAGGAAATCTGCCTTCATTTTACACTTTACCAATGGCCAAAGCCAAATTTAAAATTATAAGGAGCTACTAAATAATTAACTAAAAATAAAATATTGCTAATAAAGCGTTAAAATTGTGTTTTATTTTAGAAGACGCAGGTAATGGCGCTTAATTATAATCGCATAGTAGTAAAAATAGGCTCAAATGTGCTCACCCAGAAAAACGGCATGCCCGATGTGGACCGCATGCAACACCTGGTAGATCAAATAAATGAGCTTAAAAAAAGTGGAAAAGAAGTAGTAGTGGTGTCGTCAGGAGCAGTAGCTTCTGGTCGTAGCCTGATTACGGTATCCGAAAAAGCAGATGCCGTTAGCACTCGCCAGTTATTAGCCTCGGTGGGCCAGGTAAAACTTATAAATACCTACTCAGAGCTTTTTAACAGGCACAACCTTATTTGCGCCCAGGTATTGGTTACCAAAGAAGATTTCCGGGACCGGCTGCATTACCTGAACATGCAAAACTGCTTCCGGATTTTACTCCAGAATAACGTTATCCCGATTGTAAATGAGAACGATGTTATTTCGGTAACAGAATTGATGTTTACGGATAACGATGAGTTGGCTGGTTTAATAGCTTCTATGCTGGATGCCGATGCGTTAATAATTCTGAGTAATGTAAGCGGTATTTACAACGGCGATCCTAAAGAACCTGGCACTGAGGTAATCCAGGAAATAGATGCTACTACCGGGTTTACTTCTTTTATAACCGCCCAGCGTTCGCAGTTTGGCCGGGGAGGCATGGTTACCAAAAGCCATATGGCCAGCAAAGTAGCGCAGCTAGGTATTGCCGTACATATTGCCAGCGGCAAAACCTGGAACGTGTTGCCTAAATTATTAAATGGCGAAGTTGTAAATACACGCTTTGTACCAAATAAAACCGCTTCCGGCAAAAAGAAATGGATTGCTCACTCTGAAAATTATACCAAGGGAGCAGTGCAGATAAATGCCGGTGCCAAAGCAGCCTTAAACTCTTCCAAAGCCACCAGCTTGTTGCCCGTAGGGGTAATCAAGATTATTGGTGAATTTCAGAAAGGAGATATAATTAAGGTATTAGATGAGCAGGAGAAGCAGATAGGCCAGGGTATTGCCGAATATAGTTCTGAAAAAGCCGCCGAACGTATCGGTCAGAAAAACCAAAAACCCCTGGTACATTATGATTACTTATTTTTAAATCCTGAACTCAATTAAAAATGAACATAAATTTAATTTTTGAGAACACGCAGAAAGCCAGCCGCCAGCTTGGGTTGTTGGCCTCTGAAAAGGTAAATGCAATTTTACATGATGTGGCGGATGCTGCCGTTGCGCAAACTCCTTACCTGCTCTCTGAAAATGAAAAAGACTTAGCTCGCATGAGCCCGACTGATCCTAAATTTGATCGGTTAAAGCTATCCGAAGCCCGCATCAAGGATATTGCCAAAGACATGAAAAGCGTGGCAACCCTGCCATCGCCACTAGGCAAAGTACTGATGCAAAATAATCTACAAAACGGCTTGCAGCTATCTAAAGTGAGCGTACCAATGGGTGTAATTGGTATTATTTACGAAGCGCGTCCGAACGTAACCTTTGATGTATTTGCCCTTTGTTTGAAAACTGGCAATGCCAGTATTTTGAAAGGCGGTAGTGATGCATCTTTCTCCAACGAGGCTATCATGTCAGTTATCCACGGGGTGTTAAAACAACACGAAGTAGATCCGAATGTAGCGTCTTTGTTGCCACCCGATCGTGCTGCCACAGAAGCGTTACTGAATGCGGTTGGTTACGTGGATGTTATTATCCCAAGAGGTAGTCAGGCCTTAATTGATTTTGTGCGGAAGAATGCCCGCGTACCAGTTATTGAAACCGGCGCCGGTATTGTACATACGTATTTTGACCAAACCGGCGATGTAAACAAAGGCAAAGCTATTATAAACAATGCCAAAACGCGCCGGGTAAGCGTGTGCAATGCCTTAGATTGTTTATTGATCAATGAAAACCGGGTTACCGATTTACCTGCTCTAGTGGAGCTGTTACCTCAATCTAATGTAACAGTTTATGCCGATGAGCCAGCTTTAGCCGCCTTACAAGGAAAATACCCATCGGAGCTGTTACAGCCAGCTACGGACGAGCATTTTGGTACAGAATTTTTAGATTACAAGCTGGCAGTTAAAACAGTAAAAGATTTAACCGAAGCGTTGGATCATATTGCTAATTATAGCTCCAAACATAGCGAGGCAATAATTTCTGAGGATACCGAAAATATTGAGAAATTCCTGAATGAAGTAGATGCGGCTGCGGTTTATGCCAATACGTCCACTGCCTTTACCGATGGAGCACAGTTTGGGCTAGGAGCAGAAATTGGTATTAGCACGCAAAAACTACATGCGCGGGGTCCAATGAGTTTAGAAGAACTTACCAGTTATAAATGGATTGTAAAAGGAGATGGGCAAATACGCGCTTAAGTTTATTTAAGCAATAACTAAAAAAGGTCAGTTCTTTATAGCGCTGACCTTTTTTAGTTATTGTGGGTTACTTCTTGTTTTGCAGGATTTCCCGCAAGTTCTGAAAAGTATAATAAGGCCCGGTACTGGATGCCAGATTTACTAACCAGGCTGGCAATGACCCGCCTGGATTAACCCGAAAAGTATATTCTACCTGTAGCCGATCTCCGGCGACAGGGGTAACCTCCCAAATAGCTAAGGCATCCGGCACCCGGACATAACCGGGTTTGGGCCCCAGAAAGCCAGGAAGCCCTCTGGACTCAATATGTAGTTTTTTTGTAACTGGGTCTTCTTCAAAGGTTAATTCGGTAACAAAATCGCGGTCACTAATGGGCCAGGGCATGTCGGCCTGGGTATAATAAATAATATTATTCTCACTTTTTTTCTTCAACACATGAGAACTCCGAACACTGTATACCCAATTCTTCTGATTATCAACATCTTTTAAAACGCCCATTAATTTTTGGGTAGTACCTGGCAGTTCGCATAGGACCTTTAACTCTTTGAACCCATTACCTTGTAATTTACGGCTATACACCCTAATGCCATTCTCATCTTTACGTAATTCCCATTTCTCCTGTGCATACCCACTCAGGCATATACCTAAAGCAAACAGCCCGAGAAAAACAGCCTTTATTTTATTCATAATAGAGTTTATCAGATTTCTGTAATATATAAATAACAAACATTTTTACCATAAAATTGCATTCAAATTGCTCAAGTAGCTTGAAATTAGCCATTTGCGCCTGACCGGGTTTTAAACATACTTTAGCGTTTGAATTAACAAGAAATTTAGTTTAATTTCAGAATACGTAAAGCTTTATGAAAAAAAATAACCGTACCAGTACTGCCCATACCCCCACCGGAAGAAGGAAATTTTTAACAACTGTTACTAAAGCAGTAGGAACTTCTATGGTATTAACTATTCCCGGGCTGAGCTTTGCCGAAAATTCAAGGTCACCAGTTGCGGCCTCCTTAACCGTTAAGCAGGTAATTGATATTATCTTGAAGGAAATTCCGGGAGCTCCTTTTGCTACTACAGTAGATACCCTTAAATCCGGTAGTATGGAACAGGAAGTAACTGGCATTGTAACTACTACTTTTCCTACGGTAGAGGTTATTGAGAAAACCGCCAAAGCCGGAGCTAACCTAATAATTGTGCATGAGCCTACCTTTTACAACGGCCAGGACGACACTAATTGGCTGGAGCAGGATGAAGTGTATCAATACAAAACTAATTTAATAAAGAAATACAAGATAGCTATCTGGCGCTTTCATGATTATTGGCATGCGCATCGGCCCGATGGTATTTTAACCGGATTTTTGGCTACACTGGGTTGGGAGAAGTATTACGATGCCAACAACCCTAGAATAATTACCTTGCCCAAACCTATTACTCTGCGGGCCATAGCCCTGCACGCTAAGGAAAAATTGGGTGCCCCCATGGTACGATTTATCGGTGATCCAGGACAACTTTGCAGCCGCATTGGCCTTTCGCCGGGAGCAGCAGATAGCCGACGACAAATGGCTGCCATCCAACAAACTAAACCAGATTTATTTATTTGTGGCGAAACAAGAGAATGGGAAACAGTGGAACGGGTCCGGGATGGGTTGCAAATGGGTCAGAAAACAGCCTTACTAGTGCTGGGGCATGCCATAAGCGAAGAAACAGGCATGCAATATTTAGTTAAATGGCTGCAACCCAAAGTACCAACCACCAAAATTACGCATATAGCTGCTAAAAATCCGTTTACTTTTGTATAAGCAAAAAAGCAGGAAGGGTTTAACAGGTGCTAAAATGTATTTAAATAAAAAATTTATTTTGGCTATGCCTTTCTAAAGTTTTAGAAAGGCATAGCTAATGAAACTTAAAAATTAGAAGAGCATAGAATAATTAATCTGGTTTTCTATGTTTCTCAGAGGTTTATTTAAAACCTCTCTTCTTACTTGCTCATTTTCCAGCCGATTTAACCGATTTAGAATTTCGGAACACTCGGGCAGGTCATAACTTTCAAAATTTTGGATTTTAAAAGGCATTACCACCTTTTTACTTTCTTCTTTTTTCTCCATTACCAAACGGCATTTAATTTATTGTAAAGCGATAACTATTTTAAATAGCAAAAAATGCCCGGGGAAAGCATAATTCAGTATTTAAACCTGATTTTAAGTAGTAACTGTTATTAGTAAGTAGTAAGCCAGGGTGGATTACGTATTGAATAACCTTATACTTAAAACTATATATTCAGGTTCTACATTATTTGCCTGCTTTATCGATAAAGCAGAAACAGGAGCAAACATAAAGGCCCTAATATGGTAATTATTAAGGCCTTTAAACAGTTAATACAAGTAAAAGTTTTTATTTAAACTTTTACTTTTTTCCATTTACCCTTGCGAAATAAGATATAGCTAACAATAGTTATAGTGGTTTCAGAAACCGGAATGGCTATAAAAACGCCGGTTGGTCCCATGTTTAAGTATTTGGCTAAGAAATAAGAAAAAGGTATCTGAAACAACCAAAAACCTCCTAAGTTTACCCAGGTAGGAGTCCAGGTATCGCCGGCACCATTAAAGGCATTTATCAGCACCATTCCAATACCATAAAAGACATATCCCAAGCTCATAATCTGAATTGCCTGCACCGCTATGCGCCTCACTTCAGAATCATTGGTAAAGAAGGAAACGAAAAAATGCGCTCCAACTAAACTTAATACCGTTATAGCCGCCATGAAAATCACATTATACTTAGCTGTTTTAAGAACCGATTCTTCGGCTCGCTGCACGTGCCTGGCCCCTAAATTCTGACCAACCAAGGTTGAGGCAGCATTACTTAATCCCCAGGCAGGTAATAAGAAAAACATAAGCAAGCGCAAAGCAACCTGATAACCCGCCGAACCCTGATCACCACCTGTAGTTGCCACCACCTGGGCAAGAAAAATCCAGCTACAGGAGGCAATAACAAATTGCAATACAGCCGGTGCTGCAATTATAACCAAAGCTTTTATTTGTGACAAGTCCGGTATTAAGTATCCAATGCGTACTTTTAAGGTATTATTCCCATTAAATAAATGATATATCTGATAAAATACGCCCAAGCCTCGTCCTAAAGTAGTCGCAATAGCAGCGCCGGTAAGCCCAAAAGCCGGCACCGGACCAAAGCCATTGATGAATATAGGGCATAAAATTATATTGGCCAGATTGGCCACCCATAAGCTTTTCATGGCAATGGCAGCATTACCAGCCCCTCTAAAGATTCCATTAATCAGAAACAACAGCATAATAAACAAGCTACTGCCCATCATAATCTGCATAAAGGGAGTACCCTGCCGGGCCGATTCCGGTGATGCCCCCATCAACAATAGTATTTCCTGAGCCTTGATTACGCCTACAACACTAATAATGCTATTCAAAAGCAGGGCTATCAGAAGTGCCTGCATCCCTGCTTTAGCTGCGGCCACCGGGTCTTTCTCTCCTATACGTCGAGCTACTACAGCAGTAGCCGCCATACTTATACCAATAGCCAAGGAATAAATAATGGTTAAAACTGACTCTGTTAAACCAACCGTTTGAATAGCATAACTGCTATTATGCAAATGGCCAACAAAATAAAGATCTACTAAGGCAAAAACAGATTCCATAACCATTTCCAGCATCATGGGAATAGCCAGTAAAACAACTGATTTACGGATGCTCCCAACCGTATAATCTATCTCTTCGCCTTGTAAGGATTGTTTAACAAGTGCGTAGAGAGCCAATAACTTTCCCTGAAATGTTCCAGATTGAGACATGGTTGTAATAAGTTAAATAAATAGAAAAACAGGTAAAGTGCCTCGCACTACCTGCTTAAACAGATGAGAAAAGGGAGAGTGCCCTATTGTTCCGCAGAACGGGCTACCAAAGCAATCATAAACTTAAAATATTGATAGGCAAAGATATAGGGTTTTACAATCTATCTGACAAACTTTTCCTGAAAATTTTAAGCCTTCCCACAAACAACTTAAACTTTCTATTTCAATGTAGTAATTTACTACCTATAAAGTACTTCCCACTCTCTCTAAGGGCTTTTTTATAGAAGCTAAAATAAATGCAAAACTTGTTTAACTATTTATAAACTAGACGCGGTAAGTTTGGTTTTGACAACCGGAATAAGTTGGAAAAACAGGAAAAAAAATTGAGTAACTTAAAAAACAAGAAAGGCGCAAATAAGAGGATTGCTATTGACAACCAGGGCATATAGGTGTTACTATAATAGTGCACTTTCACTCATTATGCTTTCATCCGGCGTCTTATCTTTATTTCTTTTTTGATATCCCAAATCAATACCATTCCAAAAACAAAAACAGGAGCAATAAAGGAAATAATTACATAGGTGTTCATAGCAAATAATTTGTGGAGGTGCTGGAGTAAAAAAATAAATTATTTGGTATATATCCAGAAATTTAGACAAATTCCTTCTTTTGCTCGACGAATGTACTAAGTTACTAGTTTAATAAAATTTACCATATTCCATCCTTGGTTCTAAAGTACCATTAACCTTACTGGCTTATTAGATAATTAGCTTATTTTAATAGCGTATGCTTTAGTAGGTTTATTAGTAATTTCAGAGGAGGCAGATAAAACCGCCTATTCTGTCAGGAATATTTACCGACTCTTACGAAGCTAAAAATTTCCAAACTGGTTGATAAAAGGAAACAAGTATAAACATAAATATCCTGAAGTAGGCTCCAGGATATTTATGAGTTAATTAAAAATTTTGTTACTGACTTGATTGGTGAATTAAGGATTAGTTGACCACAATCCTGCTTCCTTAATAAATACCCGGCGGTTTAGTTTAAGTTGCGCAATAATTAATTCGGCTAAATCTTCCGGTTGGGCTACTTTATCCGGATTTCCATCAGTTAACTTTAAATCAACCGCTAATTCGGTAGCAATGGTACTTGGCGTTAAGGCACTCACCCGAATATTATGCTTGCGGACTTCTTGCATTAAAGATTCCGTTAAGCCCAGAACAGCAAATTTAGAAGCGCTATAAGCACTGGTTGCTGCCGCTCCGCGCTGACCAGCAGTTGAAGAAATATTAATAATATCACCGGTTTTGCGCTCAATCATGGCAGGCAATACGGCACGGGTGGTATAGTAAACTCCCAATAAGTTAACTTTGATAATATTTTCCCAGGCGGAAGGCTCCAAATCCAAAAACTTACCAAAAGCGGCTGTACCAGCATTATTTATTAAGATGTCAATAGCACCTAATTCTTGTGTAGCTTTTTCTACTGCGGCATTTACAGAGTTAATATCAGTGATATCAGCAGTAATTACTAAAGCCTTTACACCTAATGCTTCCACCTGGGTTGCTACTTCCTGCAACTGACTTTCTGTACGGGCTAATAACGCTACCTGCACACCTTCTTTCGCCAAGGCTATTGCTACTGCTTTACCAATACCTTTGCCGGCACCGGTAACTAAAGCTATTTTACCTTTTATAGATTCCATTATTATTTTTTATTTAATGTATATACAACTATTGTATACACAAACATACAATAAAAAGTTTATTTATCGTATTCCTAAGAATATTTTATTCCCCTCAAACCAGCAGAGTTGAACAAGACAAATTAAAATTCCTTATCAGGAAGGAAGAATTAAACATGGGACTAGAGGCCATACCCCAGTATTTTTTAAAGAATGGCCGGGATAGAAAAAGATCAGGTAAAGTCTCCTTCCGGCATCATGAGGTATCATCATTATAAAGCAGGTGCTGTAGCTGATGTTGAATTTAAAATTATTGAAGCACTTACAAACGACAGTTAGCGGGTAAACGAAAAGTTTGGTTACAAATACACTTCGGCCCTGGGAGAACTAAGCAGGATAAAACAATTCTGTAATGATTACTTGGATAAGATACAAAGCCTACAAATATTACTGTATTAAAAGCCTTACCAGCTTTGCTAACTATAGGTAAAAAGTTTAACTTATACTTTAAAAGCAATTAAAACCAGAATAACACAAAACAAATAGTCGCTAATTCCCCAAAGCCCAAAAGTTTCTAATGAAATATAATCGTCGCAAATTTATTGGTTTGTCAGCTCTGGGCTTACCTTTTCTAGCCGCTCCAAAGAACTTTGGCCATGCCTTATATCAACCCGAGATTACCAAGGAAAACGCGCCGATAGTAATAGCAACCTGGGATTTTGGAGTAGCAGCTAATGCTGCTGCCTGGAAAGTATTAAAAGAAGGTGGTCTGGCCCTGGATGCAGTTGAACAAGGTGTTCGGGTACCGGAAGCTGATCCTACAAACCCTACTGTAGGCATTGGCGGGTATCCGGACCGGGACGGCAAAGTAACGTTGGACGCCTGCATTATGGACCATCTGGGCAATTGCGGAAGTGTGGCCGGTCTAGAACACGTGGTTCATGCTATTTCTGTAGCCAGAAAGGTAATGGAGAAAACGCCGCACGTAATGCTGGTAGGAGATGGAGCACTACAGTTTGCCATGGAGGAAGGCTTTAAAAAAGAAAATCTGCTTACTGCCGAATCAGAGAAAGAGTGGAAGAAATGGTTAAAAACTGCTCAATACAAGCCTATAATTAACATCGAAAACAAAGCCTTTGCGCCTAAACGTTTACCCGGCAACAAATTTAACCATGACACCATAGGCATGCTTGCCCTGGATGCAAATGGCAACCTTTCCGGCGCCTGCACTACCAGCGGCATGGCTTTTAAAATGCACGGGCGCGTGGGCGATTCGCCTATCATAGGTGCAGGCTTATACGTCGACAATGAAATAGGGGGCGCAACCTCTACTGGTGTAGGAGAAGAAGTAATCCGGAATGTGGGTAGCTTTCTGGTAGTGGAACTGATGCGCCAAGGTTATTCACCTGAAGAGGCTTGCAAGGAAGCAGTTATGCGGATAATCCGAAAAAAGCCTGAAACGGCTAAAGAGATTCAGGTAGGATTTCTGGCTCTAAATAAAAAAGGACAATACGGTGCTTATGCTATTCAAAAAGGGTTTTCGTTTGCCGTTTGCCATACTGAGAACCAAAAACTGGTAGTGAAAGGAAACAGTTATTATGGATAGGTCCCTTAAAAAATCACCTCAAACAGCGGCAGTAGTTCTCAATTGGGTATTATAGCAAACTAAAAAGCTTTATTTTAATCCTCGGATGCAGTATAAACTTGAGATTTGTGTAAGCTCTATGCCGTCTGCCCTGAAAGCTCAGAAAGGTGGCGCAGACCGCATTGAGTTATGCGATAATATGGCAGAAGGTGGCACTACTCCTTCTTTTGGGTTAATAAAAGTTTGTAAAGAAAAGTTGACAATCCCTGTTTTTCCTATTATTAGGCCCAGAGGTGGCAATTTTGTGTATACCGCCGAAGAATTTGAAGTAATGCAAACAGATATCCTCGCCTGTAAATCATTAGGCTGCGAAGGGGTGGTGCTTGGACTTTTGAATTTAAATAAAACTATTGATACTGAAAGATGCGCTGCGCTTATTGCCTTAGCCAGACCCATGCAGGTCACTTTTCACCGAGCCTTTGATGCTTGCCATAACCTGGAAAAAGCTTTGGAAGCCATTATTTCGCTCGGTTGTGAACGGGTGCTAACTTCTGGTGGGGAAGCATATGCCGCGCAAGGTCTTTCTAAAATAGAGGCTTTAGTTAAAAGAGCCAAAGATCGCCTGGTAGTTATGCCTGGCTCAGGCATCAATGTAAATAATTTAGCGGATATAGTACTTCAAAGCGGCGCTACCGAGTTTCATAGTACTGCAAAAACAACACTTCCTGCTGCACTTACGCCACCAAAGCTATTTAGCGATTCTCCTTTACTTCAAACTAACAGTAAGCAAGTAAAGGAAATGAAAAATATCCTTTTATCACTTGGCCCCAGTTAACAACTATTTCCTGCTTATATATATTAATACCCTCTACCCAGCCAGCCTGAGTTCCTCATTAATGAGAAGTCTTTGACCATTTATTAATCTTTATAAAATACAACAACAACTACCCTCTCATTTTGCTAATTATAGTCCATTTTGATATATTAAAGAAGGGGTAAAACTAAAATGAATATAACAGAAGAAAACTGGCTTAGATTACCATTACCGTTAATGCCGTTTAATGACTGCATTAATGAATTGACGGATACCCATGTCAGTTTTGTTATTCCATACTTTTCAGAAGAAAGATTTATTCACTTAAGAAGGTATATTTTTACAGACCAACTCTTAAAAGAGGAATTTAGAAGCCACTATATTAAAAGAGATTGCCTGTTATCAAAAGGCTCTTTAACCTATTGCAATCAACCGCATTCCCCCAGCATTTATATTATTTGTTACTTTCAATAAGCTTATAGCTGAAAACTTTTATTCAAGTTGCTGGTTCATGGATAGCTTTCGTAAACCATAACTTTCCTAAGTCTAGTATAGTTACATTAATCAGTACAATAGGAATTGCTCTTCTTTCGTCTAATATTTTGCAATAATTCCTTTATTCCCCAATACAAAGCTTTACCAACCTAAGGTTCTTTAACATAGCATCTACCTTTACCTAAAATAGAATATTCATTTCTAATATTCTCAATTTATAAAACTGAACCCATTACTCATAAACACACCTGCTTTCCCACATAAATTAACAATATCCTATTACTATATTCATATAGTACCAAACTTTCAAGATCTATGAGAGTAGAAAGGCTTTACCTTTTGTTTTCAGGCACTTATACTAAAAACAAAGTTGTGATGAAGAAATACTATTAGTAACAGGTATATATTTTATAAGAAATTAATCAAATGAATCCATATATAATATTCAGAGTTAAAGAAGAAGTAGAGGAATTTTGCAGAAAGGTGGATAATGCGCTGGGGTTCCCAAAAGAAATAGCTTTGGCAACAACTATCAGTAATACCACCGGAAATAAAATAACTTACGCTACTTATGCCACGCCCATTAAAAAGTACAACGACGAACAATATGCCTATCCCGTCTCAGATGCCATTCAACATTTAATCCCTGCCGGCAAGGAACTAAGATTTGATTTGGGCAACTGGAATGCAGATGGAATTATATAAAAATAAACCAAACGGGTTATATAACCTTTTATGCTACTTGAAGTCCGTGTATTTGTTACTTCTTAAGAATTATACTTTATATTATTTGGTAGAACACTTTTCCATAATTGTGGACAATATTCGCTGAAAGCGAAGGAGAAAAAACCCAAGGTAATATAAGAAGCTTCATCAGATAAAAAATACAAAAGGATAGCATGAGGGACCTCTTCCGGCTGGCCGCCCCGTTTCACGGGAACTAGATTTTTGATTTGGTTAATTGTCCAGGTTCGCCGCCACTAGTATGGATATTGGTGTAAATAAATGCCGGCCTTACCCCTTTTAACGGGATTCCTTCTTCTGCCACTTCTTTTGAAAGCCCTAGTGTTAGGACATCCATGGCTCCTTTAGAAGAGGCATAATCTACGTACTCGTCTGGGTAACCGGTGCGGACTGCAACAAAAGAAACATTTATGATTGCTCCGCCTTACCGCCATGTTCCGTAAACATCCGCCTGACCGCTTCTGGGGAACAAAGAAAACAACTCGTAATATTATTGCTACACACGCTTTGCATGCGGACATTATCTGTTCCCATTACCCATATCTGCCCTTCCATTGGACCTACATTATTAACCAGCGCCATAACAGAATCAAATCGGGCATCAATACCTTTAAATAAAGCTATGACCTCTGCCTCTAAGGAAACATCCACCTAGAAAGCTTTTGCAATACCACCAGCACTTGTTATTAGACCAAAGAGCTTGATACCAACTTCTTAATTTTTTAAATAGTTACACGCTTAATACCCCATTTGAGCTGTAAGGATCGCGGTAGCTGCCTCAATCTCTCGACTTACCCTTGTTATTACTATTGTCTTTTTCATGGGAGGATTGATTAAATCAGTAGATACTTTATAACAGAAATTGATGGTATTAGCTTGTGGTTACAAGCCATTGCTATCAAAGGCTACTTATCATAAATATTACTAGCTTGCCTGGCATCATTCAGTTCAAATACTAGGGCAAACTATCACGCTTTTCAGGATTCATGATACTGGTTAGGCATTTAAAATTTTAAGAAAAACCTCAAAGGGGCCCACCTGCTCTTTCTGTTGCCTGGCCATTACTCTTGAAATTTGAGTTATATGACTTAAATCATGCGTAACCCAGGTAGCTATTAATTGTTGCAGGCTTACTTCTCCTACTTTTGGATGCATAGCCGTTTTTTGCAAGCTACTTTCGTCAGAACTTAGTTTTTTTAACTCATCCAGGCTGCACTCCCTTAACCGGGAAAACCCTTTTAATAAATCCTGTAGCGAACTGTTTTTCGCTAGGTCAAAATGACCCATCATATCAATTGGAGATAATATTTTATCCGTCGAATCAGATAAGATAATTTTTGCTCTTGTCAGCCAATTTGTTTTCTCGCAAATAATGAGATGAGCCACTATTTCTTTCGGCGTCCAGGTATTCTCTCCTTCATTGGCTTCTATCCATTGGGAGCTCAGGTTATTCAACATAGAGAAAAGAACCTGAGGTGTTCGCTCAAGAACTTCTAATGATTTAGATAAAGAAAATTGCATAGCAAATTAATTTCAGCGTTTAAATATTTTACCTACCCCTTTAGTGAATATTCTTTTTTACCAGTAACTAAATGAACATCAACCAGCATTTTTATTGTTTTTCAAAAACTCCTCGGTGAAATGCTCTTTATGCTTTGATTTTGAAAATTTCTCAGCATTAAACTGTTTTGAGTTTCCTTTGGGAATAGAAAGTGAATCCCATTTTTCTGCCACCATTTTTCCAATAAAAACTATTTGCCCGATATGATAAGGGTAATGGGCTAACTGCCGGTTGATAGCTTCCAATACTGTATGCCCCTGATTACGGATATAAACTGTTTTGCTAAGGTCATCTTCAGATAATGCGTTTAAGGTATCCAAGAGTACTTTCCAGGCTTCATCCCATTTTTGCAACAGCTCCTCCTTGGTGGTAATAGTACTTTCAAATTCTGCATCTCTGTCGCGCCATTCTTTTTCGCCATCAGTTGTCAGGAAATGTGTCCATCTGCTTAACATGTTGCCCCACAAATGATTTACAATAATGGCAATGCTATTGCTTTCTTCGTTGTATTGCCAAAACAGCTTTTCAGCTGGTACTTGAGCAAAAGTTTTTTCTCCGAGCATTTTATAATACTCAAACTGCCTGATCACACTTTCTAAATAATTGGTCTGCATAGCGTTCTGGTTTACTTAATTCAGACAAAATAACTAATGGCCTTCTCCTTGGGGTGGGCCTTACTTTACTTAAAGATTATTTTACTTGCTTGCTACTACTCTTAGCCGTACATAATCAGCATACCAGGCACCATCTTTCAGATTAGTTTCTCTTAGCTGATCTTCCACATCCTGCAACACGGTTTCTACGACATCATTGCTTAAGCCTGCTAGGTAAGAGGTAGCAAACATGCGGAGCCAATTTTTTAATCCGTGTCCATCCTGTAAGAGGGTAGGCCGGTCAAAGTGCGCAGCAAAGGTTACCCGAAACCCTGCTTCTTCCAGCAGCGAGGTATAAGCCGGTAATGAAGGGAAATACCAAACGGTTTTTTCAGCATTACTGATATAGCCTTTGTTCCTCAAGGTACTTTTCAAGGCGTCTATAATACTTGCTACATTCCCTTTTCCACCAAACTCTGCCACAAACCTTCCTCCGTTTTCTTTCAGATTATCGTAGATGCAAGCAATGGCTTTTTTGTAATCCAGTACCCAGTGTAGTGTTGCGTTAGAAAAGATAGCATCAAACTTTTGCTCATAAGTAAAATCAGTCGCCGACTTCACCTCAAACTGAATATCTGGGTACTTTTTAGAGGCGGTTTCAATCATATCAGGTGAGCTATCTATTCCAATAACCGTTGCCTTTCTATCTCTTATCACGGCAGCTAGATCGCCGGTACCGCAGCCCAGGTCCAGTATAAGTTCTCCTTCTTTAGGACTTAAAAGCTCGACTACATCTTGTCCGTACTGCGACACAAATTCGTGCTTGTTATCATAGAGATTCGTATTCCATTTCATGTAGACGTTATTTTACAGGTTTAATAAGCTTTATCTTTTATAGTAGAAAATCAGGGTAGCGTTTTCTATCAGAAGTTATTGCAGCGTAAAATTCCCAACTGCTCGATTTACCTGATTATCTAAACCGAACTTTTCAGCTTCTAGAACATAAACAGTTACTAAATACTGGTGCCACTACCCGCTACTATCGGAGTGGTTTCATCAAAAATACTTATGCCAAATCTTTCAACTCCTTGGGGCAGGTTTTTCCAAAAGAGCTGCGGTAATAGGTTTCTGCCACCAAAGCCTAATCCGTATGATGCCCCTTGGTGTGTAGCCTGACCGCTTTGTCCCTTGCTTTTAAACGTAAAAGTTTGGCCAGACCCGATACCTGCACCCTGCTAAAGCAACAAAAGAGCATGCTATTTTCATTGTTCTTAAATTTTTATAAAAGTGCAGGAATATCCCCATATAGGTGTTACGCTAAAGGTTCAAATGCTTTCGCTGTCTGTTCATTATGGGTCTGAAGCTGCTTAGGAGACAACCCAAAGTGTTTTTTGAACTCATTACTAAAAGCAGATAAACTCTCATAACCTAGTTCATAGTAAATTTCTGACGGCTTCCTTTGAAAATAATCCTAGTTGTTTTGTAGTACTTGTCATTAATAATAATTTAAATATTATTGGCAAGTTTTAAAATAACCCATTGTCAATTATGAAGGATTATTTAAGCTTTCCGATAACGGCTTTGTGTAATTGGCAGCAGGAATGTCGGCCGAAGTTGGCGTTATTTATAATTGATAAAAGATTAAATATATCATCGCTAAATTAAACCCTGCATGACTAGCTATGGCGCCTATTATTGAACCTGTCTTTTTCTTACACTGTATAAAAATTAAACTTGTTATAAACATCGCCAATACCCATAGTATGGATGGAATAAACAAGAACTTCCACCTGTCGTAAATAAAGACAATGCCAAAATGAGCAAGATGTGTTAAGGCAAAAGCTAGGCTATCTATTATAGTGGCTTGCTTCTCTCCTAAACTTACACTAAAACTTGAATGCACAATTCCTCTAAAAAATAGTTCTTCCCCAATTGGGCTAAAGCACATCCCGGTAACAGCAAAAACGATAAAATAAATTAGTTTATCCTGCGCATTTAAATCCGTAGCAATGTTGTAGGACCGTCCAATATACACGAACCAGTTATTCAGCGTATTTGTGTATAAAATATAACCCAATGCAAAAATTATGGCACTGATGGCGATACCGGCCAGGAAAGAATACAGAATCCATGTATAATTTTTCGGCTTGGTAACCCCTATTTGTTTACGCCCTTCTTTAGATAGAAAGATGAAAGGAACAAGAGCAGAAATGGCCATAATAATACCTATGCTACCATAATTGCCAGTTAGGTTTGCATTCAAAACCATCCAAAATCTGGGTACACATATGGCTACTAATAAAATCAATCCAAACACCCAGTTGAATTTAAATAATCTACTCCAAAGAAATCTAAGCTTAGTATTAGCCATTCATTTTAATTTTTACCACCAACGGCATCGCATAAGGATCCGTGCCAGCCGATTACAGCATTACAATTTATAACTCTAATTTGATTTACTTGTGTAGCGTCAGATCAGGCATGGCCATTGTGTAGTGTTGGTAGCAGTTTTATTTAATCATTCGTGATTTCAATTGAAGGTTAATGAAATTTTATAAGGTATATTAAAAACAATACTTAATAAGCCTACTGCGATTGCATTATTATTTATACCTGTTCCATTTGAAGTTATGGCAAATGAAATCTTTTCTTTTACAAAATAGCCATACATGGAATTAAAGCCATCAATGTGTCCGGTGTGTCCATAACTTAATTTTCCTTCAAAAGAAAATTCTCCTATTCCCAACCCATAATCGTCTTTAATTTCTTTCATAGCTTTCAAGCTTGAACTTGAAAGTACCTTTCCATTGAAAACAGCTTCTGCGAATTTAAGTACATCAGTTGGAGTAGAAACAATTGCTCCTGCTCCGGTAAACATAAGCAAATTCGTTTCAGGCTGTTTTATCCAATCATTATCAAATTCATATGAATTAGTCTCATTATGCTCTATTTCAATTTTACCGCCAAAGTATGTATCCCGTAAACCAAGTGGCCTCACTATTTTTTTGTTTAGTATTTCAGCATATGGTTCTTTATAAATTCTTTCAAGGATATAGGACAACAAGACATAATTTGAATTGCTATATGCTGCTTTTGAGTCTGGTTCAAAATCGCTTCCTGCATTTGAAATAATAGCAATCATTTCATCTTCAGTTTTACCTTTAAATTTATATTTTTCATAATCTTCATCTTTAGTGAAATTATGAATGCCGCTTCTTTGATTTAAAAGGGTTCTTATTGTGATTTTATCGGCATTAGTAACTAATGGAAAATACTTTTCGATTGTTTGATCAAGTTTTAATTTTTTTTCATCTATTGCTTTTAAAATCAATATTGCTGTAAATGTTTTTGTGATAGAACCTATTCTATATTTGGTGTTGATTTGTGATTTTCGGCTGGTCTCAATATCGGAATAACCAGTATTTTTAGTATAAACAATTTCTCCATTTTTAGAAATTGCAACGCCCCCCATAAACTTATTACTCAGTTCAAGAGTTTGAAATAAACTGTCAAGTTTGGCAATATTTAAATGTTGGGAGTAGGTTGTACTGATACATAAGCTAAAGACTACTACTGTTATTATTCTTGTAAACATTTATTTCAAATTAAAGTAATGAATGTGATCGTAAGAATTGCCGGTCACCTTTCGCGCCTATGCGTAGGTAAATTTTAAAAGCATTGTTCTTTTCTGCTATCATCCGAATAGTAAAATTATTAGATTTTTCTAATCGCCCAGAATCGTCCACTTTTGCAAATGCGCTGGTAATGGGTGGTAATTTCGTCTGGCATTATTGCATTACTTAAGAACCAGCAAGCTCTGATGCTACCATAGGAATTTTTATTTTATTACTAACAGTTGCCTTATCAGATAATTTGCTTCAAATACTTTCAGAAGTGATTTTTAATATAATTATTTTGCTGAATTCTTTCAGCAACTTTGCTAAGATTACACTTAGTTACAACTGTATCTTATAGCTTAGGTTTGGAATAATTACCGAAAACAGATCACTTTCAATTGTATTCTTCGCTTGGTTATATTTATATCCATAAAAGTCAGCTTGCCCTGTCAGGTTCAAGATTTTCTTACAATTGAAAATCTTATTTTTCCCAATTATTCATGCCGCTAGTTTTTAAAGAGAAAAAACGTTTTATAAAATATAAACTAAGGGACAAATGGTATCAGTTTCGGCCATTTCACCTTTAGGTAAAAGTGCTTGCTGTTATTTATAAAGTTATAGCTATTAAAATAGCTTCTAGTCCTTTCATTATATTGCCAAGGTAAAACTATTCCAAAGACTATCCAGCAACCTACCCATTGTATCTCATGATACATGGTAATATTTAGTATAGTACTTAGAGGAAAAACTTGAATCCTAAATCTACAAAAGCAAAAGCTTTTCTGTAAATAACTTAATGCTTATAAAAAAACGCCTTCCCTAGATTCCTTTGAACAGCTTCGGAGAGGGCGCTTTTTGTTAATTTTTTTTTAATACTAATATTTTTATGCAGTATTAGCTTTTAGGTACCTTCAGTTTACAAACAACCACACTTCAATACCGATACACCGATCCCTTATTCGTCCACCGACATTGCCTAAACACCTTGATAGCGGTATAACTATATTAAGAATTTCATCCCATATCTATCACATAGGCTATTAAGCTTTTCCATATCCGGAGGTCCCGGAGGAAATTGGCTTAGCTCACCAAAAAATTCTTCAAAGCCTTTACCCGGACTTACATACCATAATGTTTTAGCATCCGTCGTCCCAATATTTTTATAAGCATGTGGAATATTGCGGACAAAGTTTAAACAATCGCCTGCAGTTGCATTAAAAACTTCACCTCCAACCATTACTTCAAACTCACCTTCTAAGATGTAAATTACTTCATCCTCATTTTTATGAACATGTGGCGGAATACCCGAACCGGGAGGAGAACTCATTCGAAAAACATAGTTATTGTTTCCTGCCCAGTTATGAAGTATCACCGTTATCTCATGCCCTGATATGTCAAACTTAGCTCCTTCCTGGGAAGTAATTACCTTTGGTATGTTGGTCGCTGTTTCCATCTTTATATTTTTAAATGGTTAAATGCATCCTTATTAAAATTAGTAGCAAATAATTCCTCAATAAATTATGAAAGAACTAGTCTAGCTATAAATTATTGAAATTCAAAGCATTATTAACCAAAAATATACCCATAAGTTTATTTAAATCTGGCAGAACCTTCTTTTCTGGTTTATCAAAAGGATGACTCTTTTACAGATTAAAGTAATCTTTACACCTTTACTTTATTTTGCTACTAACCGGCAATAGCCCAAGTTTAAAAACAAAAATCCTTGCCCAGGCAAATTACAAAGACTTAAAAGAATGGTGGTTTAAAACATCCAAATGCACCTGTTTGCTGCCATTGAACAGCTCATTTATGCGAAGGACGAAACTTTTATTTCTTTTTTATAACAGGTGATAAGAACTTAAAACAAGGTGCTATTACCGCACGTAGCCGGCTTACTTCTACTAGTAGGCAACAGCATAAGTTAAGTTGGCACTGTAATAGGTGATCTGGACAAATACCCTTATAAATTGGCTAAATTGCAGGAACCAAAAACGCATACAAGAAGAGCTAATAAAAAAATGTAATCCTTGTTATACTATATATTTATATGTGACTTTATACCATCAACACTGCATCTTTTAACTAACAACAAACACATTTTATATAAAAAGGCTAACAAACCGGCAGCCTTTTTATTTTTTCCGGGAGGCGCAAACAAGCATAACAGCTAGTTATTAAGCTTCCAATATAGATAATTAACTTCTCATTGTTTTTGCGAAAAAACTTTCCAGAAGAACTATATTTAGTGTAAGGGTGGTAGGGCATTTTTAAATTTTAAAGCCGTAAATATTTGAAGGTTTTTATAAAAACCTGCTAAACAAACAGACTTGAGCTATTCTTTTATAAATGCGGTCTTTTAAGACCAAGAGCATTGGCATAAAACTGTAAATCAACTTTAGGCTCGTTTATCTTTTCTTCCTGCTTAAAACCCTTAGCTAAAAGCCAAACTGCCAGCGACATTTCATAAAGGAAAACAGGTAAGCAAGTAAGGGCTCCTAATACCGAAACCTGAGGGTACATGCCAAACATGACCATTACACCTGAAGCGGAAACAAGTGGTCCGGCTACCATGCCCAATACGCTAATAAAATCTGGAACAAGCCCGGATCGGTAAAGCAAATAACCCGTTATAAAAGTACTGGGCCCCAAAACAATGTTAGGTCCAAACAGGAAGGTCCAATCGTGAAGAGCCACTAATAATTTGGCATTCACCAGGTAAGCGGCGCTGTTTGCGCTGATTTCACCTGGATGCTGCTGTAAAGTTAAAATAGTTAGCAGGCTCATTATGCCAATTATAATGATTGTTGCTTCCAGCAATCGGAAAGTAACCGTGGCTACTGCCATGGATTCATTGTATTTTTTCAGTACCGGGAATAAGGTTACTGCGGTACCGATTACCGCAAAGGCTGTTATAATTTCAAAGAAGGCACCCCACTTGATTTGGGTTGAATTTTCTGCCCCATTCAGGATATAATCCGCATCATGAAGAATAGGATTGTACAGAATAAGGCTTACGATTGCGGCAACTGCTGCTATTATAAAAAACACGCCTGCCGCAATTGCTGTACTTCTGTTCTTTTTCATATCATTATGTTTTCAGAAATTTAGATGCAGATAAGGTTATAATGTACCTATTTCGGTCGCAGGTTTTGAGTTAGGTCGTTTAACTGCAATTATGCTTACAACTATACTCCGGTTGTACATTTCTTTGGAATGTGAGATATTAGTCAGCCCGTGGTTATACCGGATGTCCAAAGTAAACTGCTTTTGTTTTATTGGAAACGTATAGCCGCCTCCCATACCAATTCCTGCCTTCAGGCGCCGGTAGCCATCTCCAGTTTTGTTAAAAGAAATGGCTTTAGTTTGATCAGTGGTTTTTTCTTTCCCAGAAAAATAATATGCAACAGAAGGTCCGGCATTCACGTGTATTCTGCCCAGATGCAAACGGGCCAGTACCGGTAGCTCTAAAGTATTAAACTTGTAAGTTGTTTCATCGGTGGTTAAAGGATTATTTGCTTTCAATATTCCGCCTTTCCGCATATAGTAGAACTCCGTTAGCAGGGAAACATGGGGCGCTAAGCCTATCTGGACAGAAGCACCCGCCTGGATACCTTTAAGTTCCTTTTTAAAATCTGCTACCGATGAATTATCACTACCATAATTCAGATTGGAACTTGCCAATTTGATGATGGGGGTAAAATAGGTTTGGGGAATGGCTTTATTCTCTTTATCCGCTTTTACACCAAGGTCAGTTGTTTGACCGTATGCACTGCTAAAAAGGAAAATCATTCCCAGCGTTGTTTTCATTTTTTTGTTCATAATCATAAATGTTATTGATTTATAGAACAAAAATATAGGGCACCGAAAGGGGCTGCAATTACGATATGCAAAGCGGGACAAGACGTCTGCATCCTGCCGTTTTTAATCTGCAAACGGACATGGTACTATGCCCTGTAGTTGACGAGTTGGAAGAAAGCGTCTTTGTAAGTATCGGAAATAGGAATTAATTCATCGCCTATCTTTATCCGGCTTCGCTCAATGGATTCAATTTTATTTATGGCCACCATAAAGGATTTATGAACCCTGCATAACATGGTGGAAGGAATAATTTTTTCAAACTCGCTAAAGTTTTGCAAGGTCATTATCTTCCTGGTTCCGGTATGAATTCTCCGGTAATCTCTCATTCCCTCAATAAAAATAATTTCATTGAGCAGGACTTTCTCCAGGCGGTTTTCGGTTTTTACAAAAATAAATTCAGGAGGTGAAGCTGCTTGCCGGTTATTCAGGTTTTCCTGGGCTTTATTGGCCGCCTGTAAAAAACGGTTAAAAGTAAATGGCTTCAACAGGTAATCGGTAATGCGTAGTTCATAGCCTTTCAGGGCATACTCCTGGTACGCGGTGGTAATTATTACTTCGCTGTTAATCCTGGTGCTTTCGAGCAAGTCTATACCCGTTAATTCATCCATGTTAATATCCAGGAAGAGCAGGTCTACCTTATTGCTGTTCAGGTACGCCAGGCCGCTCAGTGCATTGTCAAAGGTTGCTGCCAGGTTAAGGAATGGGATCTTGCTCACAAAGTCACTGGTTTTCTCCAGGGCCAGCGGTTCGTCCTCGATGATGATGCAATTAATTTTATTCATGGATTAGGGTTAAGCTTACCTGGTAAATATCGTTTGTCTTCCGGACTTCCAGTTTGTGGTTTTCTCCATAGGTCAGGTTGAGTCGCTTTTGAATCAGTTCGTTGCCTAACCCACCATCTTTAGTATCTGATTTAAAATGAGGATCAAATTTGTTTTCACAAAGTAGCCGGGTCGTTTTTTCTTCAATTAAGATAGTAACGGTAATAGCATTTTCTACCTTTTTATTGGTAGTATGCTTAAACGCATTTTCAATAAAGGAAATAAAAGCCATAGGAACAATCTGCTTATCATCGGCATTACCTGTGACGGTATAATTTACATAACTTTTATTCGCTGTTCTTATCTTTTGCAGGTCGATGTATTTGGCAATGTATTCAAGTTCCCGTGATAAAGCAATTCTATCAGCTTTGGTTTCGTAGAGAATAAACCGCATGATATCGGAAAGCTTATTCAGATACTCGGAAGCACGCACGGCATCTTTTAATATTAACGCATCAATGTTGTTTATGGTGTTAAACAGAAGGTGCGGGTCTAGCTGAGATTTTATTAAAGCCATCTCCATTTCGTAGTTTTTTTCCCGCAAAGCCTCTTTTAATTTAATCTCCTGGAACCAGGTGATAAATCCCTGGATAACTAAAGCAATTATGCCGCAAATACCACCAATAAAAGTAGTCACTAAAATCACTCTTATTGCTGTAGAACGACCATTTCTGCCGCCTGCATCCATATCAATAACATAGCCGTGCTCTATAAAATACCGATGCAGGAAATAGAAAATTGTAGCAGTGGTGATAGCTATGGCTAAGGAAAATACTACGGAAAGGAAATATTTCTTTTGCTGAAGGTACCTGGGGAATAGAAAGAAGCAATAACTAAAATAACAGATAACGGATGGAAGGATAGCGAATAAGGCCAGATTTTTTAGCGCATTGATAATTCTGGGAGCATGATCAATTTCGCCACCCAGGCTACGGTTATAGACAGCAAGGATGATGATAATTAATAACCAATAACATAACCAGAAACCAACGTGAAGCGAAACCGCGAATGATTTTTTCATCCGTTAAAGCTAGCAAATTTCATTTATTTGAACAGGAAAATAGAAATTGCAGGAATTCTGGTAGTGTTCAAATAAAAGAGTTCCTGGCTTATTTGTTTTACAATCTCGTTTAATAATTAAAGATCCTTTTCTGTTTGCCTTAAGCTTAGACGTTGGCCATTAAATCATTTTTCAAGTTGTTCAGCCAGATCTCTAAATTAAATGTTTTTTTAGATCACTAGCTGAAGCTCAATATTATTCAACTTTAAAAACAGGCTGTTTGCTATCGCTTCCTAGAATGTAATGTCCCGCAACTTTCCCATTTGCATCCATAAAGAATTGCTGGTTCGCCCACTTAGCCTCTAACATAAAAAATTCAGTTTCAGAAGTAAAATACATTCTCCACTTTGTTGGTGATCCAGGGGCAAGAAGATATAAATTACCATTTTCCATGGATATGGCCGGCCCGGTATCTTCATCTTGAAACCTATATTTCCCTACATATTTATTTAAAATATTCTTAGGAAGACTAACTACTTTTTTTGTAGTTGATGGGTAAAAGTCTTTCCAATCATATACAGTTGCCACGCTATTTACAATCTCCTGCAGAAAATCAGTATTATCTGAATTGGTAAGTATCACTACTCCTTTACCGTTCTTAAATGACCCGTAATATTGGCTACTAAAGCCTTCATTTAAGCCACTGTGCTGAAAATATTCTTCCTTACCCCGCTTTTCCAGAAAGAACCCATAGCCGTAATTAGAGATTGGTAAATACGGTGTTAGCATGGCTTTTGCCCTTTCCTGATCAATAATCTTACTTGATTTGCCTTCCAGCGAAAGCTGGGTTTCAATAACGAAC
The DNA here is from genome assembly GCF_000473365.1 of Adhaeribacter aquaticus DSM 16391. Taxonomy (GTDB): domain Bacteria; phylum Bacteroidota; class Bacteroidia; order Cytophagales; family Hymenobacteraceae; genus Adhaeribacter; species Adhaeribacter aquaticus. Next base: position 1,400,707 of record NZ_KI421517.1, on the reverse strand, counting down.
TTTGCCAGATCGGTTGCTGTTGACCATAATCCTGCGCCGCAAGCTTTCTCTGGATATAGATGATATTTACACCCAATAGCTTTCCCATCGAACCGATAAGCAGTAGCAGCTCTATTGGCGGTAGGTTTTAAAATATAGGTACTATTGGACATTTTGAGCGTTTTAAAAATAGAAGTTTCAATTAGGGATTTATAGGACTTGTTTGTTACTTCTTCGGCCAATAACTCACTAATCTCATAACCACCGCCAGAGTATTCAAACTTTATTCCGGGTTCAACCTCTGACCGGACCGCTGGATTATTCGCTGGTTCTTCGCCATTCAATATTTGCTTTAGGGTAGGTAAGCTCTCCGTCCATTTATAACCATCAAAACCGTGTACATTTAACTCTGCGGTATGGCTTAGCAGATGGCCAAGGGTAATGAGTTTCCCTTTGGAGATCTTATCATAAGGAAATTTCCAGCTGCGTAAATAAGTATTGATGTCTTTGGTCAAATCAACTTTCTTATCTTTTACCAATTTCATGTAGGCAAAGCCGTGAATAGACTTACCAATAGAGGCGGATTGAAACAGGGTATGATCTGTAACTGGGCGCTTTTGGGCAGTATCAGCCCATCCGTAAGATTTTACCCATTCAATTTTATAATTATTTATCACGGCAATACTAAGGCCGTTGACATGCATTTCTTTCATGCGCTGATAGATGTTCCAATTGGAAGTACTATCCAGCTTTACCCAAGAAACCAGATTATTTTCAACCTGTTTAATTTTGTTATTAATTTCGGTTGGATAGGTAGACTGGCTTTGAGAGGAGGCGAAGGTATTAACCCAGAGAAATAAAATTAAAGTAAAAATAGTTTTTTGGTTTAGCTTAAAGTACATTTTTTGGTTATTTAATTTTAAGCCAAACCTAGGGTCAGGGTCTTTATTTTCGGCTATAGAAAACCTTTTGATTTCCTATATTTAACCTATAAATTGCTTTTCAGGCATTTTAAGTGGTAAAACCATGGTTAATTCCAATCTCGTTTTCAACAATAGCTTTTTATTAGATTCTACTCTTAACCAACTAAAGGAATTAGAAAGTGGGGAGGTGCTTAGGCTTGAACCAAGGTTAGTTAGCGTGCTACATTTACTAGCTGAAAATGTGGGGAAATTAGTTACCCGGGAAACCCTCATTAATAAAGTATGGAATGATTATGGAGGGGCAGACGATGCTTTAAACCAAGCTATATCATTTTTGAGAAAAGTTTTAAAAGATAATAGGAAGGAAATTATTGAAACAATTCCTAAAAAAGGATATATTTTACATGCCACAATAAGCGCTGAAGAACCAATTATAAAAAAGGAAGTTAGGAAGCTGGATTTCAATAGGCTTAGAATACCCGTGGCAATTGTGATAGTGCTATTATTTGCTTGTTTTATTTGGAACAGACAAACTAATAAATTCGAGGTAGGTAATGAATCCCCAAAGATTAAGCTGACAAAGAGCTCAAATAAAGAATCGGTAGAATCAAATTTTACTGAGTTAAGTGCGACTGAGGAAGAAACCTATTTCAATACCATTACTACTACTGGGGCCGATCAGGTAAAATACAAGTTGGTAGCGATAGGAGACCAAAGGCCGAAATTCTATATCAATAACCAACTTATAGCGGAATCGGATCAGGAAGAATATTCAAATTTAATTCAAAGTATGCTTCGAAAGTTATGGAGCAGGAAAAAAAAGTATGAGGGGTCTTTAAATATAAGCTCTTCTAAATAAGTAATTTCTTGTTTGGTCCTAATCTGCCTTGGTATTATCCGGGATACGTACGAATGATAAAAACAAAAAAGCGTAGACCGCTTATAGTTAGCAATCTACGCTTCATTTAGGTAGCGGGAACAGGACTCGAACCTGTGACCTTTGGGTTATGAGCCCAACGAGCTACCAACTGCTCCATCCCGCACTGTTTGGTAATACAAAAGTAGATAAATATTCGAAATTAGCAAAATCTGGTTGCAAATTTATTTACCTTTCAAGGTAAGTAACTTAATATGAGCTACTTTATTTTAATATCTACAAAAATTAATTAGCGAAAAGCAGCCATTGTTTTAGAAGCGGCTAACAATTCCAAAGTGAATCCGGGAAAAATTTAAGCCAATTGGCTGATTAACTTCTTTGGACCGGCCCACCGAATAAATAAATTGAAAAATACCTGCTCCGGTACTAAAGCTGATACCCCCTCCTAAACCATATGGATATTGCTGAATTTTATCTTTCGGCAAATCGCGCCGGTAATAGCCTTGGTCATAAAAAAGCAATACATAGGAATCAGCAGCCGTGTAAAGCCTATATTCCAGCGTGCTAATGGCATAAGAGGAAGCAAAAAAGGCAAACTCAGAAAAGCCCCGGATGGAATTTAAGCCTCCCAACCGGAACAGATCATTCCGGAAAAGACGCTGATTAAAAAGGGCCTCTCCTCTTAAACGCGTCAGCAACACGCTGTTCCTGGCTAGCCGCAGGTAATTCTCAAGCCGAAAAGCCCCCGAGACCTGAGTTGTTTTCATTTGCAAAGTATCATAATAAGCACTCTCAAAAGCATTGTTCCGTAAAATAGTTTTATTGCCAACGGTTGCCTGCACATCTACAAAATACCCTCTTTTAGGAAAATAAAGATCATCTAAAAAATTACGAAGGTAATTAAGGCCAAAGGCCCGGTACCGCACGTCCGCTAATTGCAGTGTGTCATTGCGTTGCCGGATACCTGAACCCGAAAGTAACAACCTGGAACTCCGTACTTCACTAAAGAAGCTAACTTTACTGCCGTGCAAAGTATAATAAGAGACCTGTATCTTTGGCCGGAGCGTCAGAAAGGTTGAATCTTGCTTAAACAGGTTAAAGGTTCCGGCCAATTCAAAAGGCGAGCCTAAAATATTAGGATGAATATAATTGGCATCCAGCACCTGAGAAGCTTCCTGCACTTTGCGCCATTGCAAGCCCAGCTGTTTTCCGCTGCCGCGTATGTTCCGGATATTTAAATTAGCTTCGCCATTAATTAAAAACTTACGGGTAGCACTTCTGGGATCTGGCAGAAACCCAACCAAGCCATCTAGTTGGTTTGCTTTTTTATCGTTCAGAAACAAAATAATACGGGCTTTATTTTCTAAAAATCTGATTTGGGGAGCTTGTATTACTTCGATGTAGGGCAATTGCCGGAGTAATTGCTGCATACGATCTACTTTTTGCTGATTATAAGCTTGCCCCGGATAAATTTGCAGGTACCGGGAAAGGAAACGGTTTGTGGTACGACTGGAACCCTCTATACGTAATGAATCGAACAGATAAAGTGTACCCGGATCAAACGCAACTATTGCTTTTATCTGATTATCCTGAATCTGCAGCGAATCTAACTTGATGGTAGCAAAAGGAAACCCATTGTTTTCTGCTAATTGTAATACATCTTCCTGCAACTTAACCCACTCCCGGGGCGAGAAAGGAACATTATTATAAAGCTTTTCCTTATACCCAGCCTGCTCCAGAAAATCATTCCCGAACTTTCGTTGCCGCAATTGCGCCCAACGATACTGTGCTCCTACAAAATATTGCACATACAAGGTATCGTTACGGGCATAAAAGGAATCTGCAGAAGCAGTAAGGTAAGCATCATTTTGTAATTGCAAGGTTAGTGCTTGTACTTCTTGCCAGGCTGCCAGTGAATCAGAAAATGTTTTCTGATAATTATATTTTCGTAAAACAACTCCCTCAGATGGCCCTGTTCTTAAAGCCAGATAATACGTTTTTTTTACCGGTAACTCCGACTTTGGCTTATCCTGGCCCTGACTGCTAAAGCTGATACCACAAGTAAGCAACATAGTAAAAGCCCAAAACAGGCACGCGGCTAGACCTGCCGGCTGATGCTTAGCCCCTCGTATGCTTTTATTATTTTTAGAAGTCTGCAATGAACAGAAATTACTCTTTTAATTGTTTCTAATTTAGCACAGCCTAATTACCTGCTTTACCATAAGGTAATATTATTCTGTAACGCATAAATTGCATAAAATCATTAACGTGGCCGGTATTTATATCCATATTCCTTTTTGTAAACAGGCTTGCCATTACTGCGACTTCCATTTTAGCACGTCGTTGCAGCACAAAAGCACTATAGTTCAGGCTATTTGCCAGGAAATTGAACTACAGCAAAATTACCTGAATAACCAATCTATTAATACTATTTACTTCGGCGGCGGCACGCCATCGTTACTCAACGCCGAAGAACTAGACCAAATCTTTAGTAAACTTCAGAAGCACTTTACCATTACCGCCGATGCTGAGATTACTCTGGAGGCTAACCCCGATGATTTAACAGCTGCTAAATTACAAGTTTTAGCTGCCTCGCCGGTAAACAGGCTAAGTATTGGTTTGCAATCTTTTCATGAACCGCACCTGCAACGTATGAACCGCGCCCATAACGCAAGCGAATCCTTATCAGCGGTAAAAAATGCCCAGGATGCTGGCTTTACCAATATTACTACCGATTTAATTTATGGTATTCCGGCGCCTTCCCATGAAATTTGGTTAAATGATTTAAACCAACTATTCGCTTTACAGGTACAGCATGTTTCTTGTTACGCACTTACCATTGAAGAAAAAACTGCTTTTGGTCGCTGGACCAAGAAAGGCAGCTTTAAGCCCAGCGAAGATGAATTTGTGGCTGAGCAGTTTGAAATTCTGGTAACCCAAATGCAGGCAAATGGCTTTACCCAATATGAGATTTCTAATTTTTGCAAACCAGGTTTTGAGTCGAAACATAACAGCAATTACTGGAAGGGCGTGCATTATTTAGGCTTAGGCCCAAGTGCCCATTCCTTTAATGGCCCATCCAGGCAATATAACATTGCCAGCAATGCTAAATATATGGCTGCTTTGGCACAAAACCAGCTAGCCTTCGACAAAGAAGAACTTTCCTTAACAGATCAGGCTAATGAATATTTACTAACCAGCTTGCGGACTATTTGGGGCTGCGATTTGCAGCGCATGTACCAGGAATATGGTGTTGATTTGCTCACGCTGCAACATACTTATTTACAAGAGTTAGTGGGGAAAGGTTATATTACCATCCAGAACAGTGTGTTGTATTTAACGGATAAAGGAAAGTTACTAGCTGATCAGATAACTCTGGATTTATTTTTAGAGCCGCAGGAATAATAATTTTTTATTTCCCTGTTCGGCTTATTTTCTTTATGCTTATAGCTTTTCTTTAGATTCATATAATATCAAAGTCATTCCGAACCTATTGAGGAATCTATTACATACCGTAGAGGCGGTAATACTTAGATCCTTCGCCAGGCTCAGGATGACGAAAAGCAAAATTCAAGGAAGAAATACTTTACCAGTTTAGATAGAGAAGAATTCATGAGGCTGCGGTCAGAGGCACGAGGCATACCGCCGCGAAGCGAGGAAAACTTTTAAAGCAGACTGATTGACTAGATTAAGCCTCGTAGGTCCGACCCAATTTAGGCTGAAATCTGCCGTTAGCGCCCAGTATTGAGGAAACACCTTTTCGAAGGAGAAACACGAGCACCTTAAATCAAGACTCGCAATTGCAATTATTAAAAACAAAAAAGGGAAGCCAGATAGCTTCCCTTTTTTGTTAATTTTAATTTGTTTGAATTAAGCTTCTGCTGCTTCTACAGGAAGTACAGAAACATAAGAACGGTTTTTAGCACCTTTCTTAAATTCAACTACACCGTCAGCTAAAGCAAATAACGTGTGGTCTTTACCAAGACCTACGTTTTTGCCTGGGTGGTGCGCAGTACCACGCTGACGAACGATAATATTACCGGCTATGATGGCCTGGCCACCATAAATCTTAACGCCAAGTCGTTTGCTATGCGATTCACGACCGTTGTTAGACGAACCTGCTCCTTTTTTGTGTGCCATGTTTTCTTATAAAATTAAAACGCTAAAGCGTCAATTAATACTTTAGTAAATTGCTGGCGATGGCCATTTTTCTTTTTGTAACCTTTGCGACGTTTCTTTTTGAATACGATCACTTTGTCACCTTTTACATGGCCAAGTATTTTACCAGTAACTTTGAAGTTATCAACAAACGGAGCACCTATTGATACTGTTCCGTTGTTGTCGGTTAATAATACATTGGCGAACTCTACGGCGTCACCCTCGTTGCCGGAAAGCTTATTGGTATAGATGAACTTGCCACCTTCTACCTTGGTCTGACGACCAGCGATGTCTACAATTGCGTACATGTTGCTTTCTTTTTAATTTTGATAATTAGGGTGCAAAGGTAGCACTCTTTTCTAAAACGTCCAAGCCTTCTCCATTTTAATTTTTTACTGTAGCTTTTTATATAGTTATACATATATATTTACATGTTGAAAAGTTATCCGCATACCTACCCTTTAGCCTGTGGATATTAGGTTAACTTACTATATATCAGACCATTAATTTTGTGGAGAAATAATGCATTTTTGGGGCATAAGTTAGAAGCCTTCTCCCGTATATTTGACCTATAGATTTAACGCTAAATATACCGTCTGCTTCCGCATTTTTCAGTACAGACTATTTCGGTAAATACGCAGTTAAGTCAACCTATTAGCAAACAAAATACCTTATAATATAATAGAGTATGGAGCCTATCTTACAAGAAAACCCGAACAGGTTTGTTCTGTTCCCGATTCAGCACGATACCGTGTGGCAGATGTATAAACAAGCACAAGCCAGCTTCTGGACGGCGGAAGAAATTGATCTGTCCCCGGATTTGAAAGACTGGGAGCGTCTGAACGACGGCGAAAAACATTTCATTTCGCACGTGTTGGCATTCTTTGCCGCTTCGGATGGTATCGTAAACGAAAACCTGGCGGTAAACTTTATGCAGGAAGTACAGCTGCCGGAAGCCCGTTGCTTCTACGGTTTTCAGATTATGATGGAAAACATCCACTCCGAAACCTACTCTTTATTAATAGATACTTACGTTAAGGACCCGGCCGAGAAAGACCGATTGTTTAACGCGCTGGAAACGGTAGACTGTGTGAAACGGAAAGGCGAGTGGGCGCTAAAGTGGATTAACTCCGAAAACTTTACCGAGCGTTTAATTGCTTTTGCTGCCGTAGAAGGTATTTTCTTTTCGGGCTCGTTCTGCTCTATTTTCTGGCTGAAGAAACGCGGTTTAATGCCAGGCTTAACCTTCTCCAACGAGCTTATCAGCCGCGACGAAGGGTTGCATTGCGACTTTGCCTGCTTGCTTTACTCTATGTTAGAGAACAAGTTACCGCAAGAACGCGTACATACCATCATCCGCGACGCCGTGATGATTGAGCAGGAGTTTGTAACCGATGCGTTGCCTGTTGACTTAATAGGTATGAATGCTAAACTCATGAGCCAATATATCGAGTTCGTCGCCGATCGCCTTCTTGTTGCCCTCGGCTACGCCAAAATATACAATGCCACTAACCCATTCGACTTTATGGAAATGATTTCGCTGCAAGGCAAAACCAACTTCTTTGAGAAGCGCGTGGGCGAGTACCAGAAAGCCGGCGTAATGACGGAGCGGACGGACAACGTTTTCTCCCTCGACGAAGACTTTTAATCAGAATTAAATAAAGATGAGGGCGCCGGGAAACTGTAGACAACTTGTTCAAAACTTTCCGGCCTCTTCATCCTCTTTCCCAAACATTTTTTTTAGTTTTAATGCACTGTACTTACGGACGCGTGAGCACGGGAGGCGGATTTATGCATCTGTTTCACAACCTTTAATTTTCTCGTTAAACTATGTTAGTAATAAAAAGAGATGGCCGGCACGAATCGGTTAAGTTTGATAAAATTACCGCTCGGATAGAGAAGTTGTGCTACGGGTTAAACATGACGTATGTGAGCCCGATAGAAGTTGCCAAAAAAGTTATTGACGGTATTTACGATGGCGTAACTACTGTTGAGCTTGATAACCTGGCAGCAGAGATATCCGCCTCCATGACCACGAAGCACCCGGATTACGCTATTTTAGCGGCCCGGATTGCTATTTCAAATTTACATAAAGTAACGGCTAAGTCGTTTAGCAGCACCATGAAGCGGCTATATACTTATACAGATCCGAAAACCGGCGAAAATGCTTCGCTGATTGCCAAGGATGTGTATGAAGTAATCCGCAAGAACGCTGCCTTACTGGATTCCAGCATTATTTATGACCGGGATTATAACTACGATTATTTCGGTTATAAGACCCTGGAGCGGTCTTACTTACTGCGCCTGGATGGCAAAATTGTAGAGCGTCCGCAGCACATGCTGATGCGGGTAGCCATTGGTATACATAAAGATGATATTGAGCAGGCCCTTTTAACCTACAACTTAATGTCAGAAAAATGGTTTACCCACGCTACGCCTACTTTATTTAATGCCGGTACGCCAAAGCCACAATTATCCAGCTGCTTCCTGTTAACTGTTAAAGACGACAGTATTGCTGGTATTTACGATACCCTGAAAAGCTGTGCTTTGATTTCGCAAAGTGCCGGCGGTATTGGCTTAAGCATCCACGGTGTTCGGGCTACTGGTTCTTACATCAAAGGCACCAATGGTACATCCAACGGTTTGGTACCAATGCTGAAAGTATTTAACGATACTGCCCGTTACGTAGATCAGGGTGGCGGGAAACGCAAAGGTGCTTTTGCCATGTACCTGGAGCCTTGGCACGCTGATATTTTTGAATTCCTGGATCTGCGCAAGAACCACGGTAAAGAAGAAATGCGCGCCCGTGACTTGTTCTTTGCCCTTTGGACACCGGACTTATTCATGAAGCGGGTAGAAGCCAACGGCGACTGGAGCTTATTCTGCCCGAACGAAGCACCTGGCTTGCACGAGTGCTGGGGGAAAGATTTTGAACGCCTGTATGAGAAATACGAGCGTGAAGGTCGTGCCCGCAAAACTATCAAAGCGCAGGAATTATGGTTTGCTGTCCTGGAAGCCCAAACCGAGACGGGTACACCGTATATGTTGTTTAAAGATGCTGCCAACAGCAAATCTAACCAGCAGAACTTAGGTACCATTAAATCTTCTAACCTGTGTACCGAAATTATTGAATACACGGCGCCGGACGAAATTGCAGTTTGTAACTTAGCATCTTTAGCATTGCCGCGCTATCTTAAAGATGGGGCCAACGGTCATAAAGAATTCGATCATGATAAGCTTTATGAGGTAACTTACCAGGTAACTAAAAACCTGAATAAGGTAATAGACATTAATTACTACCCGGTAGAAGAAGCGCGTAACTCTAACATGCGCCACCGGCCAATTGGTTTAGGGGTACAAGGTTTGGCCGATACCTTTATTCACCTGCGTATGCCATTCGAAAGCGAAGAAGCGGCGCAACTGAACAAAGACATTTTCGAGACCATTTACTTTGCTGCCATGACGGCATCTAAAGACCTGGCCAAGAAAGAAGGTCCTTACCAAACATTTGAAGGTTCTCCTATCAGCCGGGGTATCTTCCAGTTTGATATGTGGGGCGTAAAACCAGAGTCGGGTCGTTGGGACTGGGAATCGTTGCGCAACGAAGTAATTGAGCACGGTGTGCGTAACTCTTTATTGGTAGCGCCAATGCCAACTGCCTCTACCGCGCAGATATTAGGTAATAACGAAAGCTTCGAGCCTTATACCTCTAATATTTATGTACGCCGCGTGCTTTCCGGTGAGTTCATGGTGGTAAACAAACACCTGTTAAAAGACTTAATTGGCTTAGGCATCTGGAACGACAACCTGAAAAACCAGATCATTGCGGCTAACGGTTCTATCCAGAACATCCCGAACATACCGCAAAATATTAAGGACCTGTACAAGACCGTATGGGAAATTAAGCAAAAGACGGTTATCGATATGTCTGCCGACCGCGGTGCTTATATCTGCCAGAGCCAGAGCCTGAACCTGCACGTGCAGAACCCGAACTTTGGTAAACTGACTTCGATGCACTTCCACAGCTGGCGCCGCGGCCTGAAAACCGGTATGTACTACCTGCGGACCAAAGCCGCTGTCGATGCGATTAAGTTTACGGTGGAAAAACAAGCTGCCGAAACCTTACAGCCGGTTTACAACGACACCTACGACCAGAATAAGAGCGACATGGCCTGCTCCCTGGACAATCCAGATGCATGTGAGGCTTGTGGTAGCTAAGTAAATAAGAATAACTTTATAAAAGGAGATCAGAAATGATCTCCTTTTGTGTATTAATATTTAATGAATGGAAGCTACTATTACTATTCGTGTCTCACTAGAAGGAAAAATTTGTACAACGGCAAGCGGGCATAATAGATTAATTCAGTTTTATAATAACTGTAAACAATATTTTGATTGTATAATCTATATAGACTTTTCAAACTTATACTGGTTTGATGCTAATCTATCTGCAGTTCTCCAAGCAATCCTTTATAAATTGAATAAGGACAATTGCCTATCCTTTAACTTCGATGTTAATCTAGTAAGAAATAAATTCCCTATTTTATTTAGAAATGGCTTTTTATCATCAATTCTGAGTTTACAAGATAATCTTGGCTCTACTGTTGAAATGGAATTGTTTGATTGTTCGGAGGATGTTAAATTTTATAATTATATAAAAGAACAATTACTAGGTCATAGTCAGATGGGAAACTTAAATTGTACTGGTGTTGAAGAAAACTTCTTAGAAGTATTTGCCAACATAAGTAAACATGCAAAGACTTTAGACCCAGTATTTGCATGTGGTCAATTTTATCCTAATGAATCTAAGTTAGCCTTTAGCCTCGTTGATTTAGGTATCGGTTTCTTACCTCCAATAAAAGCTTTTACAAATGGTAAGATCGCTTCCTCAGAACAAGCTATTAAATGGGCTGTTGAATACTCCAATACAACTAAGGAAAGAGATGAAACTGGAGGAATTGGTCTACATAATGTTTTAACTCATTGTAAAGAGACCGGTGGGCACTTTAATATTGTTACTGGTGATGCTTATTGGGGTAATAATCTTGGCGAAATGGGGACACGTAGAATATCAGAGTTTGTTGGCACAACTATACATCTAATCTACAACTGTAAGTAGTATTGCAACGTATATTTCTTTTAATTATGTTTGTGTTGTTTTTCAATACAAAAACTCTCATCTTACTAGAAATAATCTAAATATGCAGCTTACAGTATCTCAGATCATAGGTAAATCGATTGCTGTTCTAGATATAGATGGTCGTAAAGTTTATGAACAATTAGAAGACGCCTATAAAAGAGGAGAAAAAATTGTTCTTTCTTTTAAAGGTCTTCAACATGTAACGACTGCATTTTTAAATGCAGCAATAGGCAGATTCTTACTTTCTGCACCTAAACCTGAAGAAGCTAAAGAATCTTTGGTTATCGAAGATGTGGATAATGATGCTACTAAATACAAAATAGAACAAGTTTATGAACTTGCTCTAAATGCAGATTTAAGAGCAATAAAAGAATCAGCACGAAATCAAGAATTAGGTATTCATGATTAATTATAAAATTTATGACATCAAAAAAATAAAGCCGGATAACCGGCTTTATTTTTTTGATGCTAATGTATGGCTATTAATAATTGATAGACCTTTACAACCTCAATATTTTGAACAGCCATATATAGATTTTTGGGATTCTTTAATTGCATCCCAAAGAAAAGATGAAAAGTTAATTGCTGTTAATTCCCTACTAATCTCAGAAATCTTTAATGCTTTTTTAAGAATTAGATTTAATAATTTTAAGAAAGCATTAATATATAAAGGCCAGCTTTCCAACACAGAAATAAATATTTATGACTTTAAAAGAGATTATAGAAAGACAAAAGATTGTGAAAGAGACGTAAAGTTATTTTCATCGGAATTTTTGGCATATTCTGATTATGTTCAAATCTTTAATGATAGTGCAGAGAAGATCGATTTATTCAATTTTATAAATAGCTTTTCTTTTGATGCAGATTTTAATGATCTATTTTACCACAAATTCTGTAAAATAAATAACCTGCCTATAGTAACTAATGATGGAGATTTTGCCTTTAACAATATTGAAATAATATCAAATAATAGAAAGCTTTTATCTTTAAAATAATTCTCAACCAAGGCACCAATCCCACCTGCCGTTTCATCCCGCTGGCTTCAGGTCATTGGAAACTATTTTCTAACTTCAATCCACTAGCCCGTTCCGGCGGCATAAGGTCAGGAGATAAAGATCAAAAACGAGGATGCTCGCGATTGAGGAAAAGAGAGGGAATACTTCAAGTACCTTACTATACAGCTACACTCTTCAATCCTTGTCCTGCTTTTTGCCTTCCTAACTTCAGCCTCAGCCTAAAGTAATGAAACAAATCTACTTATCTATTTAGCAGCAGGAACTAAAGAGCTTTTCTGTTTTCTTGATTAACTCTCCTTAACACCAATAGCACCTCCGGTAAAAGGCTCATAAAATTTCTAATATATTTTAGCTCTCATTCCTTCTGTATCGACTGCCTAAGCTTTGCTCTTGTTTAGTAAAAACTTTCTCATAATAATTTCGTTTAAACCAAGGCAAAAACACCTTTTACCAATTATCAGGATTTCATAATCTGTATTTTATTTCATTCTGTTAAACTACCAACAACTTATTTCTTATTTGATGAGATTCTTACTTCCTCTATTCTGTTTCCTGTTTATTTTCCATTATTCTTTTGCTCAGGAAAGCAGATACCCGGTAAACAGATTTAGAAGGGCTGTGCTAGAGTACAAAAAGGACCGTTATTTAAATGCTGGAACTGTTTATGGACTTTATGTAGCCCCCATGGGTCAGTACCGGCAAACCAACATTAAACGTGGATTTGGTTTAGGCATAGAAAATAAAATAACTGCTCTGAAGTTTAACCCAAACATAACTCCGGTATATAACATTAATATGTCTATTAACCGGTGGCTCAGAGCCGACGAAACCCATACCATTACTAACTCTGGAACCAATATTATTCTCTCGGCACAGCTAGGAGTAAATTATTTTTTCCCAACCCTGAGTGAAACCGTTAAGACTTATGTACAAGGTTTAGCTGGTGTTGGCGGGGCTGGCTCCTTTACCCTGGTTGGCCCAGCTACCCCAGAAGAAAGTAACCACGAAGGCATTGGTTTAATTGGCACCATAGGCACAGGTATTTATTATAACCGACTTCACCTAGGCCTAATGGCCAACCTGTTTAATCCAAAGCTTAAAAATGAGGTGGAAGTAAAGAAACCCATGAGCACCCTCTATATCCGGGCTGGGTTAAGATTATAAGCTACCAATTACTTTGCGTAAAATATGATTACTACTGGCTTAACCTGTTGGTAGCATCTTGGATTTTGGTTTGCAGATATAAAAATAAGGTGAACTTACGGGTTCGCCTTACTACTGATTAACTTAAAAAACTTACGGGTTCTTCGGTATTTAGGAAATTTAATTAATAGAAAATGAGCTTACAGGCGCACGTTTCTAAATGTATTAAGCTGCGGCCTTATTCTTGCATTTCAGGACTTACGAACCCTATCAATTCAGACAGACTTACGGGTCTGGTTATCATAAGCTAACTTACGGGTTCACTTTTCACTAATACGGGAGAACTTATGGCCCTACCTTCTTTTTGATAGCCAACTTTCGGGGTAGCTTATATATGAATCAAGGGTATAATTTAGAAGCTACCTTATTTCGCTTCGGTTCTCAGCTTAATAATTTCTGAAACCAATACATAGCCGGCCTTTCCGTTTACCATTACAATAGCCCATTCATCGTTATACATACGCACATACTCTATTTTATCAGTAGTACTTAGTGTTTGTACAACCGTAGTAGAAGTACCTGCCTGCTGAAACATTCTAACGTTTTCGTGCCGAACTTTTGCTAAAGTAAATTCATTGTTGTTGGCCATAGCAAAACCAACCTGTACTAAAAGGGCGAGGGTAAAAATAATTTTTTTCATAGTTTTAAAGATCAATTGGTTACACAATACTTTTATTCATTTTGCAAGCCTTAATCGGCTTGTATTACCATAATTACAAGCTGCGTGCCAATTGTAAATATGTTCCCTAACTCAAAAAAAAGCCCTTATTCAATATTATTAAGAATAAAAATGTTCTAAACCCGAACAGCTATGTTCGGAATCAGAACAATCACCCTAACCAAAGTGTAGTAATAAAAAAGGCGGGAAAGCCCGCCTTCTGTTACTCTATAGCTATTTGCTTAGCCGGCTTAACCTTAGCTTCTTCAGCTTTTGGAACCGTAATGTGCAGAACACCATCTATGTATTTAGCAGAGATCTCTTCTCCTTTCACTAATCTTTCAGGTAAGCTGAAAGAACGGCTAAAGGATTGATAACTGAACTCTCTGCGGGCATAGTTACCTTTTTCGTCCTGCTCTTCGTGTTTATCTTCTTTATGAGCTGAAATTACTAACAGGTTATTGTCCAGCTCAATTCTAAAGTCTTGTTTGCTCATACCAGGAGCAGCTACCTCTAATTCAAAGGCATCGTTTGTTTCTTTTATGTTAACAGCCGGAACAGAATTACCATTGGAGTTGCTGTGGTTCATCGGCCAGTTAAACAAATCCCGCGTTAACATATCATCAAAAAAGGACGGGATGCCTGGAAATAAGCTTCGATTATTCTTCACTAAAGGTCCCATAACTAATCCTCCTATTTTAAGATTTAACTTATGATTAATTTTAACAACTTGCTTATAACAAGTGAAATGCCAATTTAAAAAAATGAATTTTTGACAGAATACCAGCTACAAACAGGAGCTTGAAATGAAATTTTTTCAGTGTAGTATACTTCTTCAGGATATAGTAACTTAAAAATTGTCAGACTACGCCTGTACTATGGGCTTTTCTCTGAACCAGTGACAATTTACACTAATTGCAATAATTGTTTTCTTTGTAAGGCTTATATAAAGCTATTGCCGGTAAGGTTATATTGGAGTTCAGCCTGTAAGGTAATAGCACAAACTAAAACTTGAGGAGACATTAAATAAAAAAAGGTGAACTTACAGGTTCACCTTTTTTTACTTGGCACAAGGAGCTCTCAGGCTCCCTGGTGCTGGCACTGGATTAGAAAGTATACTTACGGGCACACTTTATTTTAGGAGAATAAGCTTACGGGCTTATCATTGTGTTATCAGGCTTACGGGCCTATATAAATCAGGATAAACTTACAGGTTTATCTTTTTGCTCATGAACTTACGGGTTCATGGTGGGTTAAACAGGAGAGCTTACGGGCTCAGCCTAAAGGCAGGGGATGAACTTACGGGTTCATCAGGTAAGTAAAACCAAAAACAAACAACAATAAAAACCTTAATTATTCAGCTCCTGCTTTTAGTTTAGCTATTTCCGAAAGCAAAACATATCCAGCTTTTCCATTGGCTGTTACAATAGCCCAATGAGCATTATGTTTCCGCACATATTCTACTTTATCGGTAGTACTTAAAGTTTGTAGAACCGCAGTGGAGGTACCTGCTTGCTGAAACATTTTAACATTTTCATGACGGACCTGGGCTAGCCTTACTTTGCTACCGGCCATAGCAAAACCAACTTGTACTAAAAGAGCTAGGGTAAAAATTACTTTTTTCATAGTTTTATAAGATCAGCGTATTTTCAGATTGTAAACTGTTGAGGCCTTATAATTTGCGGCTTCTGATAAACAAATTACAACTTGCATGCCAACTTTAAAAAAGTTCCCTGATTGCTTAAAATAGTTTTTTCAAGGCTTAATTGGCTAAGAAACTGTTCTACTTCCGGACGCTAATGTTCGGAAGTAGAACAGTGCCAGAGAGAAAAAGTGAAGTATATAAGATACCTGTTGATAGGATTACTACACTACTTTTGTAAAACTTGGATGTATACACCTGGTAAAGACTTTTATTATATGAAGGCCACTTATACCAAGAACAAGCTCGTTCCTTTGCAGCCTCTTATAAAATCTTAAATAAATAATTTGTAGATATAAATGTAAAACTGGCAAATAATTAATCAGCCGTTAGGGTACTATTAGAACTGAACCCGGAGTACCAGAAACATAACAGGAAGCAGCAAGGAGACCAATTAATGAGACAAGCCAGGATTAATAGCCATATACTATTGCCAGTAACCCCAGCGGAAAAAGCCTGCTTTACTTTCTGGAAATCTCATTGCAAGGCCCTTCGTAACGAATAAAGATATTGATCCATACGGCCCGGGATAACCTGAAAACAACCGGTAATAAACCTACAACTATAGCTACAACAGCACCCATTACCATAGCCATAGTTATTTCTTCCACTAAAAAATTTAAAACAAATACCACAAACAGAAAGATACCGGTACTAAAACCAAAGCTTACGTACATGGCACCGTAGTAATAGCCTGGCTCCGGCTCAAAGGTTTGTCCGCAGCAAGGACAGCCAGGATACATATCGGCAAACCTGCGACTATACAACGTATTAGCCGGAAACATATTTCCTTCGCGGCACCGCGGGCACTTCGCCTGCATAATAGTGGACAATAGTGAATTTTTCGGACGCGCCATAACCGTTTCTTTACAAAAACTTATACTCGATTTTCTTAAAAAAGTATAACTACAAGGCCTACTTTTTACCAGACAAAAAGCTTATCATTTATAATTATTTTAATATAAAATTTTAAAACAAAATGGTTATTTTTTATTTATAAAATATTATAGCCATTTTTATTACCGTATATCGGGTTTTTTAAAGGATTGATCGAAAACACTTATTTATGATTAATTTTTTGTGGATATTTGCAAAATAAAATTTTACTAAGATGAACAACAATATCCTTGTATTGGAAATAAATATTAAAGACATTCAAAGTTATACTTTAAAGGAGGCCGAAGAAAAATTAATTGTGGTAGAATACTTTTTAGAACGGGAACCACGAACAGCTATTAAGGTCAAATATCAGCAATACATTTATTTAATAGAAGACAGAATAGAACAGTTTCAAAACTTTGAAAATGTCCTGCATATGTTCAACACCCATGTTTCCTCTTGCCGTTGTGGCATTAGTTAGGCTATTGGGGCACTAAATTTTAAAGAGGTACCGCACCTCTCCAAAATTCTTGTAATAATAAAACCTGCTAAAACACCTCTACTACCCGACCAATCTGGCCGTCTTCCAGACGCACTTTTATTCCTCTGGAGTGGTAGGCGGCACTGGTTAGAATATCCTTTACAACGCCTGGCGTACGCTTGCCACTACGCTGATCCTTTTTTAAAACAATATCCACTTCTACTCCCGGGTAAACATCCTTTCTGTACTTTCCGTCCATTTATTTATTGATTAAAAAACAAAGATGCTTACTTGTTTTCAAATAATCTAGTACGCTCTTTTTCCTGCTGATCGTATAAAGCAAGGCCGTAGGCAGTGGCAATAACATAAATAAGCTGATTTCCAGCTCCACTCCAATCTTCTTTTAAGGTAGTCCCGAACAATAAAAAACTTAAAATTAATCCGCAAGCTACTAAGCCATACCGGCCTAACCTACCTCCAAAAAGTATGAGAAGCCCGGTTATAAACTCCAGGAAGGGCAGCACCATCAGAAAGGCCTTAACTACGGTTTCGGATAATAACGTGCCCTCAAAACCAGCTGCCATTTTAGAGGCAAAAGCCTCCAATTTCGGAAGGCGTACCAATCCGTGCATCAGCATATTTATACCTAGTCCTAATCTTAAAATAAACAGTGCAGAAAATTTGTCCAGAAATGCGTGCATACTGATGAATTTATAAGCAAAAGTAAAATTGTTTGTTGATGCTAAAGTATAAATACCTATTGATATTTTAGTTGAAAGAACTACTAATAAAAAGTAACTCTTAAAACCAAAGCACAGCTGCAACCTTAATTGTATGGCCAGAATCTATTTACAAAAGCCAACTATAATCTTTATTCTATAGATAAATCCTTTTTTATATTTACACCAATAAAGCTGCACTACGTTTTACCTACAAAAATTTTTTTGTATGATAGCTGTTGCCCAAAATCCGTACTACGAATTCTCGTATGATCCTGCTAAGAACCGTTTATATTTTAAATTTTTAGGGTACTGGAAAAGCCCGGATGTTGTTCCGGATTATTTACAGGAGTGGGGCCATGTTATTAAACTTACAAAACCCGGATTTACGATTGTAGCCGATGTACGGAATATGATTACTCATCCCAGAGAGGTAAAACAGTTACACGAGAAAGCAATAGATTTGTGCATTATAGCCGGAGTATCACATATTGCAGAAGTAACGCCAGCCGATAAAATTGCAGTACTACAAACTACCGGAATGGCTGATAAAGCCCAACTGTCCTATAACCGGTTTCCGGATGTGGCATCTGCCGACGCGTATCTGGATCAGTTATATTCTTACACATTTTAAGCATCTATTTGTTTTTAGATAAATCGCTCCACAACCATTGGCAGACAGCATAAGCCTAAATAAAAAACAAAGGCCCGGAAATTATTTCCCGGGCCTTTGTGTACTAAACACACCTTCTAAACTCCCTTCTGATACTGAGGCTTAAGTTTAGTTTTAAAGTGCTTTTCAAATTTATGCACTTTAGGAGCGGTTACATTCATAATATATGGATTGCTTCTATTCTCAGCAATGTCATAATAATTCTGGTGATAATCTTCGGCCAACCAGAAAGTTGTTAATGGCTTTACCTCTGTTACAATCTTTTTGGGGAAAGCCCGATTGTTGTCCAACTCTTTTATATAAGCTTCAGCCAGTTGCTGTTGTTCTTCATTCTGATAAAAAATTGCTGAACGGTACTGGCGCCCCACATCAGGTCCCTGTCGGTTAAGCGTAGTAGGATCATGGGCAACAAAAAACATCTCTAGTAATTCCTTATAGGTGATAACTTTCGGATCATAATACACTTGTACCGCTTCTGCATGGCCTGTTAAACCAGAACTAACTTGCTCATAGGTTGGGTTTTTCTCTTTGCCCCCGGCATAACCCGAAATTACTTGCTTTACGCCTTGTACCCGTTCAAATACTGCCTCGGTGCACCAGAAGCATCCACCAGCAAAAATAGCCTTTTCGGTTCCGGCTAGGTCAGCAGCAGTTAGCTTAGGCCGCAGAATAGTTTGTTTAGAACTAGCATCTGTACAGGAAGCCAGAAACAGTAAGAATAGTGGTAATAAAAATAATAAGCGCTTCATATTTATAATCTTTAAAGGGATGTACGAAATTAAGAGAGTATCCAGATTTTCATTTCTTATATAACAAAAAAAGAGGCAGTAAGATTTTATTTTACCAGCTCTTTTATTTTAATTATGATGCTATGGCAATATACAATGCGACAAAGCTGGCCACCACCACTTGGCGGTAACCCTTACGCGGATTAATATGGGAATTGAACTCCTCGTTACTCAGGTCACTGTTACTTTTTATCACCAGCACTGCTTCCAGAAGGGCTACTAGTAAACCCACCATTATAAACACCATGGCGCCTACTTAAAAATAAATTGCTTTCCTATCTGCCCCGGTATAACTTACTCTTACCGCTATAATTATTATTTTTTCATCTCACTTAAACTATCTTTTGTTTTATACAATTATACAAGCTACCAAGGATTTAGGCATTCATCTTACAACCTGCTCCGTATACAAAACATATAGCAGTAAATTATGCCAGACACTAACTTAAACCGGATTATTCAGATGCCTTTTGGAAATACGCGTCTGGAAATTTCTTATGATAAGGTGAATAACTGGATTTATGCTAATTGGATAGGTGTACATTCTTTCGAAAGTATCAGACAAGGTGCCCAGGAATTACTGGAAGTATTTACACTAGCTCCTACAGCCAAATACCTGAATGACAATACCCATATTTTAGGTGCCTGGGATACTGCTAACTCTTGGCTTGCCCAGGAATGGATACCGGCTGTTGTAAATGCAGGTATTAAACACGTGGCACATGTAGTATCGCCTGGTATTTATGGAGAAGAATCAATAAAAGCTTTACTGCCCTTGATACCAGTAAATTTAAATTTGATGCTTTTTGATAATTTAGAAGAGGCTTCCGATTGGTTAGCCAATCAGGCATAAGTTATAGCTGCTACTAGGCTGTCGGTTTAAAGAAAAAAAACTACCTGCTGTGCAGGTAGTTTTTAAAACGAAAACGAAAATATAACAAAAACAAAGGAGCGGTTCTTTAGCCTAATTATTTTCAGGTTTAGCTAAAGCAATTTTAGATTCTTTTGATTTATTTAAGCTAACAGACCTTACATAACCTACCTCACCATTTACAGTTACAATGGTCCAGTGATTATTGAACTTACGCACTACTACTAAGTCATCAGCACTTTTTAAAGTTTTAACAACTTCGGTTTTAGTAGACGGTTGTTTAAATAATTTTACATCATCATTTTTGGTGTGCGCAATAGCCTGGGTATTTTCACCAGCGAAAGCGAAAGCAGTTTGTACTAAAAGAGCCAGGGCGAAGATTACTTTTTTCATAATTTTAAATTTTAATTTTTTGAAGTTATTTTTATAGTTATTTATTTAGCTCTAAATCAAATATCCAACTTCCGCTTTCAACTCCTCTTTTACTTACCAGATGCGCCTTTTATTTTTTAGGTTGCCTGGCTAATTATTTATAAAAACTAATCTAAACACCTGCCTTCGTTTAAGAAGTTACAGCCTTTATTCATATTTATTTTTTACAAGCCATGTGCCAACTTCAATTTTTTCTTGCCAAATGAATACTTCTTGCTAAAAGAATTGCCTCTTACCAGGAGTTATAGCTGAAATCAGCGAAGGAGCAAAATGATTATTTTACCTCCGATTTTATTAATCTGGGCTGTTACGGAGGCATAAAGCAGCAAAAAAGGGATAAACTGAATTAAAGGAGGGTTAATTTTTACTTTAGAATTAGATAAGGGATTAAAAGAGAGTTTTATTTATTTTTCTTTTTTCTACCTTGCAACCATCTATTTCTTTACTTAATCTTAATAACAGAGGAGTTTTTAGTACTCTATTTAGTGTTCGCTATCGTACAACAAATGTTCGATTTTATTACAAATGCCGTACAATTTTATTTATATAAAAAAGTTATTAAAATAAATTAATTACCTTATCTAAAACAGTTAAACTCAGTATTATTGAGTAAATAATAACATTAACATGAAATACCGATTTCTCTTATTACTTTTCTTCCTGCTAAACAGTTTAGCTTTTGCCCAGACTGGTAGTGATGATGATCCACGGGCTCGTTTTGTTGGTTTACAAAACGGACAAAAAATATACGGAAAACGCGTACAGCTAAAAAGCCCGCTCTTAAAAAGCAATTATTTCTTAATTGATGATTCTATTCGTTATCCGGTGGATGCAGTAAAGTTTTACCAAAGTGATAATGGCTTTTTTCTGAAGATTTCCGATGTGTATGGTGGGCAGGAATTTGCCAAACGTACGGTAGCCGGTCGTATCTCTAAATTTTATATTTCGCGGGTAGATTATAATCCGTATGGCAATGGTGCTTTTGGTTACCCACGCTACGGCGGGTTTGGTTATGGTGGTTTTGGATACCCTGGCTACGGCTACGGTCCTAGCCGGCGAAATATCTACTTCTTTTCAAAGGATGGCGGCCAATTGCAAAACTACACTTTCGAAAATTTACGGCAGGCCATGTCTGATAATCCAGGAAGTTTAGAAGTGCTGGCTAAATACCGTCGTGATAAATATATTGATACTGGTTTATCGTTGGCTGGTGCCGCTATTCTAATTGCTGGTTTCACCTCTACTATTAGAAACACTGATTTGCAAACCGGTGTTTCCCGTGTATCGCCAATGGTATACGCAGGAGCAGGGATATTAAGTATACCCCTAGTAAAAGGCTTGTTTAAGAAAGATAAACTTACACAAGCAGTAGAACTTTACAACTACCAAAAAAGAGATTAGCAACCCAATATTTCCCTTTTAAAAAGTCGCGGAACCAGCTCAGAACTGGTTTCGCGACTTTTTATTTTAATCCCGCTGTTTCTTTAGGTAAATTACCTTAAGTACTAACTGCTCCCTATTACGGGATAACAGATGAGGCAGTACTATTTTATGTACCAGTTTACAGCCCGTACCTTCTTTTTTCATTAGCTCTTTCAGGAACGATAAACCTTGCCTTTAAAATCCCAATGGCTTTTTACGATAGTAAGACCATCCGGAGCATACTGAATACGCCGTACATATCTTTCCCCGGCAATACTGCCATCGGGGTTTCGCTTCCCAATAAATAAAGTTACCGGATCTCCGTTCTGGTTGGTGATATAAGTTAAATCTTTACCATTATAAACATCATCTAACCGGCTGGAACTGGCATATTTTTTAGCTAAACGATTTTCTATTGCTGATTGTAACGGCATAATAATCAAAAGTTTAAATTTAACCTTATTTAAAAATGATTCTGTTCATACGTCAAAACCCGCTTTACTACGTTCTTAATTAAGAAATAATGTATTTTTTACCTGATTTCTTATAGATGCGTTTTTCCTCTAGTTGCTTCAATAGCATATTCTTTTTATTAATCTTAATTGTTTTAAATGGTTGTGCCGGCAACAAAGCTTTTACAGAGTTTGGAAAAGCTTCTTACTACAGCAATAAGTTACAGGGAAGGAAAATGGCCAACGGCAATCCTTATCGCAAAGGCAAAAGAACGGCAGCCCATAAAACCTTACCCTTTGGCACAAAACTACGCGTCACAAATCAGCAGAACGGTAAATCGGTAAAAGTACGCGTTACAGATCGGGGACCTTTTGTTAAGGGCCGTGTTGTTGATCTATCTTTACATGCTGCCAAACGAATTGATATGGTGCAGACAGGAGTGGTACCTGTAAAAATAAAAGTCTTGAATGGTAGAAGACCAAATTAAGTTTATGCTGCCTTTGCCAGAATAAACCCAATCCATAACAGCTTTTCAGTAAGAGCAGTCCAAGTTCATCTAAAAGGCTGTAAGCTTAGCCTCTAAAACCTAACAAGCGCCTTTTATTCCAGAATAATATACAACATAAGTAGTATAAGTTTAGAACTGTTAAAACTTCTTAATACCTTTAATTACCAGCAGTTAAAGCGCATGAAATATAGGTTTACCATTTTACTTTCTTTACTTATTAACCTTGCCTGTACACCATTTGCTTCTATGGCACAATGGACCAAACCGACCATTGCGCCCCAACAGCAACCTCCTACCCAAAAAAGCCTTCAATTTATTCAGAATAAAAACCAATGGGACAAATCGGTAAAGTATATGGCGCCATTGCCTGGCGGGAATTTATTTCTCCAGGACAAAGGCTTCGTGTATAAATTCTACGACAACTCAGCTATTGCTCATCAACATGGCTCGGGCCAAAAAGTTGGATCAGGGCCAGTTTCTGATAAAGTAAAAGCCCATGCTTATTCGGTTACTTTTTTAAACGCTACTGCTGGTGCCACCACTGGCAAAAGTACCACCAAAGAAGTTCGGAATTATTTTATTGGCAATGACCCTGCTCGGTGGGCTTCCAATGTCCGTAGTTATGAGGAAGTAAATTATGAAGCCCTTTATCCTGGAATAAGTATGCACCTTTACGAAAATAAGGCGCATTTAAAATATGAATTTTTGGTACAACCCCAGGTTAGTCCAGCTGTTATTCAAATGCAATATAAAGGTGCCAAAGCTCTTTCTCTAGAAAACCAGGATCTACATATTAAAACATCCGTTAATGAAGTTATTGAAAAAAAGCCTTATGCCTACCAATATGTGAACGGCAAGGAAGTTGAAGTACCCTGTTATTTCAAACTCGAAAAAAACATCGTGTCTTTCTCTTTCCCGGAAGGATACGATACTAATCAGCTTTTGATTATTGATCCTACCCTTATCTTTTCTACTTTTTCTGGCAGCCAGGCCGACAACTGGGGATTTACCGCCACCTACGATAACGATGGCAACATGTATTCGGGAGGCATTGTGCAAGGGGTGGGCTTTCCAACTACAACCGGAGCGTATAACATGTCGTGGAATGGAAATGCCGATGGCTTTACTGAAAGCAGCTGGGATATAGGCATTCTAAAATATAAGCCGGATGCTACCGGAGCAACCTCGCTCCTGTATGCTACTTATATAGGAGGTAACCGTACTGAAATACCAAGCAGTTTAGTTGTAAACAGTAAAAACGAATTACTGATTTTAGGATCCACCAGCTCCGGAAACTTTCCTACCACCCCTGGTGCTTATGACCAAACCTTTAATAGAGGTGCCTCTTTTACCGAACCAATTGGTGGCATTTTATATTCAGAAGGCTCAGATCTTATTATTACCCGATTAAGCCCAGATGGCTCCCGCTTACTGGCTTCCACTTTTTTGGGCGGCACAGCCAACGATGGCTTATTAGATGGCAGCTTCAGGCTTGATCATAACTACGGCGATCAATTTCGGGCCGATATTTTTACCGATGCCACCGACAATGTATATATAGTTTCCAATACGGCTTCCCGCGATTTCCCGGTCAGAAACGGCTTTCAGAATACTTTTGGAGGCGGCGAATTAGATGCTGTAATTGCAAAACTAACTCCTGAGCTAAATTTGCAATGGAGTAGCTTTTTGGGAGGCAATGGGGCAGATGCGGCTTATTCATTACAACTAGATACTGCCGGGAATATTTTTATTTGTGGCGGAACCACCAGCTCTAACCTGGCCGGAACTACAGGTGCCTATAAACAAAGCTATACGGTTTCTAATACCGATGGCTTTGTAGCTAAAATAAAAAATGATGGCACTGGTATAGATCGATTAAGCTATTTAGGGACCACGGCTTATGACCAGGCTTATTTTGTGCAATTAGACAGCAACAATGATGTTTTTATTCTGGGCCAAACCCGCGGTGAATATCCTAATTCTCCCCGGGTTTACAAAGTTGATTCTGGTCGTCAGTTTATACATAAATTAAACAACAGTTTAACTACCAGCCTATTATCCACAGTTTTCGGATCTAGCAACAACGATATCAGGCCTAATATTTCGCCTACAGCTTTCCTGGTTGATAATTGTAACCGGATATACGTTGCCGGCTGGGGAGGTGGCGCCAACGCTACTGGTCAGTACCAAAATGGCAATACCCAGGGATTACCTACTACCAATGATGCTTACCAACGCACCACCGATGGTAAAGATTTTTATTTAATGATGCTATCCCGAGACGCCAGTGCCCTAGAGTATGCTACCTTTTTTGGAGGCGTTCAGGCAGCCAACCAATCTGGTGAGCACGTAGATGGTGGCACCAGCCGATTTGATAAGCGTGGTTTCGTTTATCAGGCGGTCTGTGGTGGCTGTAGTGGCACATCAGCTTTCCCTACCACTCCTGGAGCCTGGTCTAGCACAAATGGCACAGTGGGCCAGCCCGATGCCAATTGCAACAATGCAGCTTTTAAGTTTAGCATAAATATAACCTTAGCCGCAGCCGGCCCCGATCAAACAGTTTGTGATAAAGCAGCACCTTTTAAATTAACTGGTTTTACTCCGGAAACGGGTGGTACCTGGTCAGGTCCGGGTGTTACCGCCGATGGTACGTTTACGCCTAGTCCAACTCTGGGCAACACCGTTACCCTAACTTACTCCGTAGCAAACGGCAGTTGTATCAGTACCAGTACCAAAACCATTAGCTTAATTCCCTCCCCAACTATAACTTTTACTGGCTTACCAACGGCAGCTTGTTTACCTTCTGCACCTGTTACTTTAGTTGGCTCACCTGTTGGCGGCACTTTTACCGGCAAAGGCATAGCTGGCTCTACTTTTGATCCGGTAATAGCCGGCCCCGGAACTCATACCATTACTTACAGTTACATCACTGAGGCAAATTGCACCGTTTCGTATAGCCAGGATATAATTATTAATCCAACTATAACAGCTGCTGCTGTACCAACAGAATGTGGTACGCCTACCAATATCCAGGGCTTTGCTCCGTTTACCGCAAACTTCACCAATACCACGAAAGGAGCCACCGGTTATTTATGGGATTTTGGAGATGGCACCACCTCCTCCGAACAAGTTCCCGCCCATCAATACCTGAAAGAGGGAACTTACGAAGTAACACTTACCGTTTTTTTTGGGAATATTTGCAAGGCCAGCCAGCTGGTGGCAGTGGTAGTAGTAGAGAAAAGCCAATCAATTCCTAATATTTTTACGCCTAACCGCGATGGGGTAAATGATACTTTTGCTCCCCGTATTACTTGTCTGCCCACTGATTTACGGATATTTAACCGGTGGGGAAATCTGGTTTACGAACAAAAAAATTATCAGAATAACTGGGGTGGAGAAAACCTGACCGATGGTATTTATTTTTACCAGCTTACCAGTACTAAAGGCGAGACATGGAAAGGCTGGATAGAAATTGTGAGGTAGCGAATAAGACCTGCTACCTTATAATGGGTAAGCTTATGACCTTACAGTAACCAAAAAAGTTTAGAACGTCCTGTTGTAAACTCTTAGTGAATCCAGTCACTGGCTAAGGCCAGCAAAGCCCCAACCAAGGTAGCCAGAATTTTATTGCGGTTAAACCGGTGCTCAGGGCTGGTTTCAAAAAGAATAGTAGTAGAGATATGTAAAAAATTACCAGCTACCAGACCTGATAAAATAGTAAATACTTTTCCATCCTGCAGTTGCTCTGGTATTACATAATTACTAAATAAAATACCAATAGGTGAGGCTATTGCGAAAACGAGCAAATACAAAAAAGCCTTCCGAAAATTATTTAACCGGAAAACCAAAATAGACATCAACGCAAAAGCTGCAGGGATATGATGAATGGCTATTCCTGCCAGTACCTGGTAAAAATTCTCAACTAAATGGGTATGAGGGGCTACCTGCCGATTCTCTACTAATATACTTCCTTCCAAAAAAGAATGAATGGTAAGCGAAGCCAGTAACAGATACGGTACTACCCCCGTTTCCTTTTCATGGGGATGCATGTGCATGTGCCCGTGCTCAATACCATGCGAAAATATCTCCAGTATTAACTGCAAAAAGAATCCAGCTAAAATATAATACCCAACCTCATGCGGGTCCGGCGCTCCTAACAGCACATCGGGTAGGATATGAATAATAGTAAGCGTAAACAGGTAAGCGCCACTGAAGGCCAAAATAATCTTTAGCCAGTGTTGTTTACGTTGTGGGAAAAATCGTACCAGCCAACCTGAGAAAATTACGGTAAAGAAAAGAACCAGTATTGCTATCAGCATCTAACCGAATAACTAATATATAGTGTGTATTTACCTTCTAAAGAAGGATTTCCAGGTACTTGCCTGCAACATACAGGCAAAACCACTTGCTTAGAAACTACTAAACAGGAAAAAGGCAGGTAGAGCTACCTGCCTTTAACTTAATATTTACTTTTAAGAACTAGTTTGTTTTTAAAGAGTCCTGGGCAGGTTCAAAATCAGGATTTTTTACTAGATCCATATCACAAACCTTACACTTCCCGGGCTCGTTGCTGCCACTGCCTTCACACTTCATCGGGCAAACATAGGCTAATTTCATTGTCGGATCGGAAGCATGTTCATGCTCCGTTGCCGTAGCTTCTGTTGTTTCCCCGGCACCGTTTCCAGTACAAGCAGGAAGCAAGGCTAAGTTAAATAGCAACACCAGTACGCCTAATATATTCTTCATGATATTACTCCTTCTCTCCCAAGACCACCAACAAATATTAATTGTGGTTTTCTACGTTTTGTTTATGCTGAGTTTTTTCTTCCTGGGTTACATCCTTATTTTTAGTGTCATTGCTGATTTCATTGGCATGTTCGTCATGATTTAACTGAACATCCTGCTGCTTATCATGCGCGCTTTTATCTTCAGCATTATCCAGGTTAGGGGTATCGCGGGTTCCTGGAGGCACTGCATCTACCGATACTTTTTTGCCCGGACGTAAATCAGATGGTTCGCTGCTGCAGGAAACTAAATATAAGCTGCATGCTACAAAGGCTACGGTTAAAAAACGTTTAGTCATCTTTCGTATTTTTTATTTTATAGGTTGCTGCCTTATCCGGGCAGTTAGCTTGTACGTGATATTTATAATTATTTTTCTAAGCTATCAAATTTTTACGCTTCAGGTATGCTTCCATCAGCTTTATATCATTTGAGCTATTAAATATCCTGAATGGCAGGTAAATAAATTGAGCTTTGGAAAGGGTAAGCAGAAAATGATCCTCTTCTCTTTTCGCACTTTTAACCATTTCCCAGCTGATGGGCATTCCCTGACGTTCGTTTAATTTCATCAGAATTTGCCGGCCATCAATCTCGTAAGACAGTTTCTCAAACATAACCTTATTCTGCTCTACCTGAGTAACACCCGTAAACTGTATAGCCCAGAACAACAGGTATAAAACTATGATTAAAATAGCTCCTGAAATAAACCACCATGAAGGCCAGATAAAAGCTAAACAAGCCACAGCTATCGGACCAGCAACATACCACCATTGCTTGCGCAGTAGTTCGGTCATTGCCATTTTTATATATTGACTGGTTTCTAACTTGTACTTTTTGGTTTTAATAAGCACGCGAAAAAAATTAAAATTTGTAACTAGAAATTAAGAAGGCCTCTTTTGAAGTTCCCCCTTCCTGATTTCGAGCACAAAAGTAGTTAAAATTTAGCTTTTAACAATTAGCTTTTAGTTATTACTGGCACGTTAGCCAGAGTTATTTTTAGATTTCGGCGTTCTTTATTACTAAGTTTACAAAATCAGGACCTACTTCCCTCACTTCTGCACAAGAATGCCTTACTTATTTATTTAAAGGCTTTCAGGCTTAGATCTAAACTTTTAATAGAATGTGTTAAGGCTCCGACCGAAATATAATCTACTCCCGTAGCTGCTACGGCGGCAATGGTTTCTTCATTGATTCCGCCTGATGCCTCAGTTATATAACGGCCATTAATCAGTTCCAATGCCTGGCGCATCAAATCCGGACTCATATTATCTAACATAATACGATCTATTCCACCAGTTTCTACGGCTTGTTTTACCTCATCAAGATTGCGGGTTTCTATTACAATGCGCAGACTTTTACCAGTTCGGTTTAAGTAGTCATGGGTGGCTCCAATAGCCTGCCGGATTCCACCTGCATAATCAACATGGTTATCCTTCAGGATTATCATATCAAATAAACCATACCGATGATTTATCCCGCCGCCAATTAATACCGCCCACTTCTCCATCATTCTGAAATTAGGAGTTGTTTTGCGCGTATCCAGTAAACGAGCTTTGGTTCCGGCTATTAATTCGTTTAAATGGTTAGTGTAAGTGGCAATCCCACTCATCCGCTGCATGCAATTAAGCAGCAATCTCTCTGCCGTTAAAATAGATTGAGCTTTACCTGCAACGGTAAAGGCAACATCCCCATATTTCACCGGCGTACCATCTGTCAGTAAAATAGTAAGCTTTAAGGCAGGATCCACGACTGAACAAATTTTTTGAGCCAATTCTACCCCAGCTAAAATGCCATTGTCTTTAACCAGCAAGCGAGCCTGGTTTTGAGCTGATTCTGGAATAGCGGCTAAGGAAGAATGGTCGCCGTCGCCAACATCTTCGTGCAAGGCAGTTTGAATAAACTGGTTAATTGCTTCTTCGGTTAAATAACTTGGTTTTTCCACGGTGTAAAAATAAAAAGGCTCGCTATATGTTTGCGAGCCTTTCTTACTTTTTATTCCGGAAGTAGTTACACAATACCGGATTATTTCTTCGTAAAATCAATTGTATCAATTAAATAAACCCCTCCCACCTGTTTTACTACCACAAAAACCCGATGGAGCCCGGTTTTACTATTATAAGTACCAATTGCATACCGCTGCCCTTTATCAGAACCGCCCTGATGTTCAAATTCAAACCCTACCGGTGGATTCTTGCTAAAAAAATCTTTTAAAACAAATTCTGCCTGGGTTTTGCTATATGGAGACTTATCACCATTTAAACCAATTTCTACTGTGCTGTTTAAAAACTTAGCCAAATCACGGGAAGAACCATTTTTGATAGCTGTTCTTATTTCGCCCGGTAAGGCTGCCTGCGCGCGTGCTGTTTCTGTGCCCAATATTCCGGCAAGCATTAATCCTAAAATCAGCACAAGCTTTAAATATTTCATAATTTTAGTTAACTTCAATACTACTCCAGACAAAGCGAAAATTATGCCAAGCCTTCTATTTCGTTAAAGTTTATATATCAGCCCGCCGACAAGTTAATAATTAATTCTACATTTTACTAGACCTTAGTATATTTGCGCCATGAACAAGAAAGTGATATTAATTATACTTGATGGTTGGGGCATTTCTACCAACAAAGAGGTTTCGGCCATTGACAAGGCCAATACTCCTTTTATAGACTCTCTTTTCCAAAAATACCCTAATTCTACTTTAGAAGCATCTGGCGAGGCCGTTGGTTTACCGGAAGGGCAAATGGGTAACTCCGAAGTAGGACACATGAATATAGGTGCCGGCCGGGTTGTATACCAGGATTTGGTTAAAATTAATAAGGCTATCCGGGAACAAACATTGGCCCAACAGACTGTGCTCGCAGATGCCCTGGATTATGCCCGGAATCAGAATAAAAAACTTCACTTTATCGGCTTAGTATCAGACGGTGGTGTGCACTCGCATATAGAACATTTGAAAGGTTTACTTTCTATTGCCGCTGAAAAAGAAGTACCGGAAGTATATGTACATGCCTTCACGGATGGTCGGGATACTGATCCCAAAGGAGGCTTAAGATACCTTACGGATTTACAAAGCCATTTAAATACTACCGGAGGTAAAATTGCTTCTGTAGTAGGGCGGTATTATGCCATGGACCGTGACAACCGGTGGGAGCGCGTAAAAGAAGCCTATGATGTAATGGTTAACGGCACCGGCACACCGGCTCAGGATGTAATTGCAGCGGTACAGGCTTCTTACGAGGCAGGCGTAACTGATGAATTTATCAAACCTATTGTGGCTGTTGATGCTACTGGTAACTCGGTGGCTACCATTCAGGAAGATGATGTGGTTATTTGCTTTAACTTCCGGACCGACCGTGGTCGTGAAATTACGCAAGCTTTAACCCAACGTGACTTCCCAGAGCAAAACATGCAGAAGTTAAATCTTTATTATGTTACGCTAACGAATTACGACGACTCGTTTGTAGGGGTACAACCAATTTTTGATAAAGATAACCTGAACAACACACTTGGCGAAGTAGTATCCAATGCAGGTCGTACACAAATAAGAATAGCCGAAACCGAGAAATACCCGCACGTTACTTTCTTCTTCTCAGGAGGCCGCGA
The DNA here is from genome assembly GCF_000473365.1 of Adhaeribacter aquaticus DSM 16391. GTDB lineage: Bacteria > Bacteroidota > Bacteroidia > Cytophagales > Hymenobacteraceae > Adhaeribacter > Adhaeribacter aquaticus. The sequence goes on along the minus strand of NZ_KI421517.1, from coordinate 1,369,443 downwards.
AGCCGAATTCCCGGGCGAGAAACGGCTACTATGCCCATCACCCAAAGTAGCTACCTACGACCTGAAACCAGAAATGAGTGCCTACGATATCCGGGATGCTATTGTACCGGAACTGGAACAAAAAACCGCTGACTTTATTTGCCTAAACTTTGCTAATCCGGACATGGTAGGCCATACCGGCGTATTTGAAGCCGCTGTTAAAGCCTGCGAAACCGTAGATGCGTGCGCTCAGGCAGTAATTTCTACTGCTCTAGCCAGCGATTATACTTGTATTGTAATTGCTGACCATGGTAATGCCGACATGATGATTAATCCGGATGGTACTCCAAACACGGCTCATACTACTAATCTGGTGCCTTTTATAGTTGCCAGCAACGACTACACAGGTACCTTGAGCAGCGGCAAATTAGGCGATTTAGCTCCTACCATTTTAGAATTAATGGGCGTTGAGCAACCTGTTGATATGACCGGAACTTCATTATTACAACATTAATATTTTGGCTTTGCCTAAATATTCACTCTTCATTAGCATTCTGGCAAGCATTTTTTCTTTGAATGCTTGTCAGAATAATGCTGACCAGGCCCATAAGCAGGGAGCTACCGGCCAGTACTTTAATGTGGCTGCTTTTATACAGGATCAGGTTAATGTACTTAACCAACAAAAGCCTGTAGCTACTAAAACTGTAGCCGAGAATAATACCTCAAAGGAGAGCAAAACACTTCGAAATTTAAATTGGCAAAAAGAACTGGAATCTTTTTCGGAGCTGGATATAAATAAACCAGCTTTACGAAACAGCTACACCATTCAGAAAAAACAAAATGTTGCTGGTTATACCACCGAAACGTATACAAAAAAACCAGAGACAGATGGTGATATACAATTTTTAAGTGTTACCAGAGATTTGCAGGGGCAAGTAAACAAGATTAAAGCCTTAAGAACCAGCTATAATACCTTGATTTTTTCCCGGAAAGAATTAGAACTGGAGTGTTATACCAGGAATGGGCAAGCTATCGTTAATAAATACCAGATAAAAGGGGTACAAAAATCTGTATTTTTTGACTCGCTTCGGTATGTAATATTTACAGAAATACGGTAAATTACGATTGCCATTTAAAAACTGCACCCGTTTAAAAGGAAACCAGGGGCTTTACCCAATATATTTGAACCAGCTATTCATTTATGCCAAGAATCATTGGGTTTTTAGTTTTGCTCCTGTTTCTGGCAGTACCTACGCAGGCTCAACTTACTCCACCTATTGTTAGCAGAACCTGTGGGGCTACCCATCAGCGCGATAAGTTAATCCGGCGGTACCCGGAAACTAAAACGCATATGGAAAATGCCCGGAAAGCCGCTGCTGCTTTTGCCCAGAATTCCCAAAAGGCCAGGCTAACCCAGCCTGTTATTCAAATTCCGGTAGTCTTTCATGTTCTTTATCATACTCCCGAAGAAAATATAACTACAGCTCAAATATTGTCTCAACTGGAAGTATTAAACGAAGATTACCGCCACCGGAATGCTGATTCAGTAAAAACATTACGTCCATTCAAAAAATTAGCCGCCGATACCCAGATTCAATTTTGTTTAGCCATAGTAGACCCTAATGGGCAACCTACTACCGGTATTACCCGCACCTACACCGATTCTGTATCTTTTGATTTAGAAGATAACATGAAGTTTTCCGCTACCGGAGGAAAAGATGCCTGGAACACAAAGAAGTACCTGAATATTTGGATTTGTAACCTAGGTAATCAGGTTTTAGGTTATGGACAGTTTCCAGGAAGTCCGGCTAATATAGATGGTGTTTCCTTATATTATAAAGCAGTGGGCAGGTTTCCGGCTAACCCCAACCAGAACTTTGCTTATAACCTGGGACGTACCGGTACTCATGAAGTAGGACATTGGCTGGGTTTGGAGCATATCTGGGGCATAAACTTCGGCTGCGACGACACCGATGGTATTGACGACACGCCCAATCAGGATGATGCTACCACTGGTTGCCCTACCGGAACCAGAATATCCTGTAACAATGCCAGCTTAGGAGGTGATATGTACCAGAACTTTATGGATTACACCGATGACGCCTGTATGAATTTGTTTACCAGGGGGCAGGGCACGTACATGCAAGCCATAATTAATACTGCCCGGCCTGGTTTATTAAGTTCAGTCGTTTGCGCTAATCCATTACAGGCCGATTTTTCTGTTAGTGATTCTGTTATTGTAACCGGTTCTACAGTGCAGTTTACAGATAATTCTATCGGCATCCGGGCTAACAGCTGGAAATGGGATTTTGGCGGAGGTATTGCTAATAGCACCAGTATTCAGAACCCTACTGTTACTTTTCCGGAACCCGGCAAGTATACTGTAACGCTTACAGTTTCTGCAGGCAATATCTCTGATACCGAGACTAAAATTAATTATATACTGGTAACCCCCAACGAGCCGGTTATTTATCCGAACCCTGCCCGAGATATGGTAACCGTAGTGGTACCAGCCAATTTGGAGGTAAATTCTATTATGCTGTTAAATTCCCTGGGCCAATCTATCCGGGCCGGCAACGCTCCAGGTAAAGAATTAACAATTAACCTGGCGGGTTTAGCGAATGGAATTTATTACGTCAGAATTATCTTACACACAGGGCAGGTAATAACCAGGAAACTGATTGTTCTTAAATAAAATCAGAAAAACTAATTACAAACTCTGGCCTTGTAGTGTAACCACTATCCAGCGGCGTGTGGCATGGTCGCGGTGCTCGCAAAGGTAAATACCTTGCCAGGTACCTAGATTAAGTTTTCCATTGGTGATGGGTATGGTAACGGAATTACCCAAAATAGATGCTTTTAAGTGAGCCGGCATATCATCAGAACCCTCATCATTATGTCGGTAATAAGGAGCATTTTCTGGTACCATCTTGTTAAAGTGGCTTTCAAAATCCATTCTTACCGTAGGGTCCGCATCTTCATTAATGGTTAAGCTAGCCGAAGTATGCCGGATAAAGACATGCGCCAGGCCAACTTTTATCTTTTCGATTTCAGACATTTCAGCCACCACCAAATCTGTTATTAAATGAAAACCCCGCTTTAATGCCGGAAGTCGAAAACTCTTTTGGTACCATTCCATAGTTCTAAGGGTTAAGGAAGTTCGTAGGTGCCTATATCCGGAGCCGTTGCATCCCGGACTACATCTTTTATATCTTTTTGTATATCCGGTAATGGTTTAGCCGCTCCATTGGCTTTTGCCCCGGCAACTAAGCTGTAATCGTATTTATAATTACGGGTAGTTTCTGGTGTATTTTTGAAGCCGGGCTCCTGATTAATTAAGTTAGTTTTATTTAACACATTTTTATACCGCTCTGTTTGCAGAATGTTATGGGTAAAAGTTGTATCCAGAGTAGTTCCACCGGTATGTTGCAAATGCATTTCTTCTGTTAGGCGCAGCCCTCTTTTACCAGCCCAAATAATAGAATTGACCATTGCTATTTTAAGCCGGTAGGTTACTTGCTTTTCTTGGTCTGTAAAATAAAAGGAGGGAGTTTCGCGCTTAAATTCGGGTGTATAATTAGCAATGGTACAATATTTAAAACTATAAGTACCACCTCCTAAACCAGCTACAGCATATTGTCCACAATTGGTTATAAGCGAATTAATTACTTCCACATCGGCTGTATAGCTCAGAATACCTGCCGTAAACATATTTTTAATAATACAATTCTCCAATACAACATCATAAGTATTGGCATTCCGGTCGCTGTTATTAGCTAAAATAGCAACATTCGCATTTCTTATATCAGCATACCGGATTGTGTTGTTTTTGCTTTTTCCCAAAAACTGAATACCCGACCATTGCCCGGGAACTTCGTTGTAAAAGGGCTCCAACCGGTCTCCATCAAATATTACCCGCTGGTCGGAGGTGCCTTCTATGCGTAAAGTACCGCTTATTTGCAGAGCAGCATCTTTATGCGCATAAATCCGGGCTCCCTTCTGAATGGTAAGGGAACATCCGTCTTTCACCTTAATATTTCCGTATATTACATGAGGCTTATCGGCAGCCCAGGTAGCATCACAAGGCAATTCGACATCCCGATAGAAATAGGCCTCCTGCCCATAGGCTACCAATTTTACATCCTGAACTTTATTATTGATTTTAAAACTAATAGCATCCTGTACCAAGAAAGGCGCATTACTATTGCCCGGCTTAATCTTGACTTTTACCAGCACATATAAGCTATCCTGGCCCCGGATACGCACCTGGCGGGCAACCGGGCCATCTACCCCATCAATAATAAGGGTATAGGGCGAGTTGGTAGCATTTCCTAACCTGATCTCGTCTACCTCAACTGCATTTTTATTAAAGTTATAAACTGTCAGGCGCCTGGTTACACTGCCTGTTTGTACAAAAACTGTATCAAACAACACTGAATCAGCTGAAAACTCTAAATCTGCTTTGGGATTTCTGATTACTACCTCCTCTTCCGGCTCGCAAGCTACCAGACCTACCCAAACCGAAATTAATAACAAAAAGCCAATGAGGTAATTCACAGAATATTATTGAATGTACTTATAACAACCATTCTTACGCCATCCTTCCCTGGGTGTTATAAATAAGGTTGCCAGAAGGGTTATTTTCTGGAGAACGAATTATTTTTAGTATTTATTGGGAATGATTGGTTTTTCAGGACGCGTTTAGCCTGTAAAAAATGCCTTTCTTCGTGCGTTACACAAATATTAATACAATCCTTCAAGCTAAAAGTAATTAGCCCCGAAATAGGTGAGGCTACAATAACTTTATCATGTTTAACTTTATCCGTTGCCGTAATTTGTCGGATAAATTCTTCCTGGTGATAGCCAAAATCAGTAACAACAGTACCTGGTATATTACTGGCCGCAGGTTTAAAAGCTCCGGGTGTCTTCAGTTTTTTGGCAGATGATGGGTCTAAGGCTTTTAGCATCATCCGGCCGGTTAGGGCCGGTAAACCTGGTAAATTACCTAAGAAAGGTTTCTTATACCTACCGTTATGGATAGACGCAAAAACAGGGAAATATAAAATATTGGTCTTGATTAAATGATCAAGGCATTGCCCAATGCTCCACGCATCTGCCGATGGCTTCCAGTTTAGCTGCTCTGTAGTAAGGCCCCCAAACTCACTTTTAACCTTTCTAGATATCAGGTTTAGCTCATAAACCACATCCGGCAAATAACTGTTTTGCATCTCCCCTAACCAAGTAATTAAGATTTAGAAGTATTAAATTGTTTAATCGTCAGGCTTGTATTGTAAAGCGAATAACAATTAAACAATTTAATCAGAATAGCTATCATTATAAAAGGTTACGGTTAAAAAATTACGCAACCCCTTCTTTTAATCTCTCGGCACTTTCAGCAATACGCAACTGTTCCACAAAGTCGTCAATGTTACCATCCATTACAGAAGGTAGGTTATAAACAGTATGGCCAATCCGGTGATCGGTAACCCGGCCTTGCGGATAGTTATAGGTCCGGATTTTATCTGAACGATCGTTGCCACCTACCATGCTTTTTCGTTGCGCACCTTCTTCTTCCAGTTTTTTAGCCAACTCTACTTCATAAACCCGCGAACGTAAAACTTTGAGAGCTTTATCAAAGTTTTTTAACTGGGATTTCTGGTCCTGGCACTGCGCCACAATACCAGATGGAATGTGGGTTAAACGAACGGCCGAATAAGTAGTGTTTACCGACTGCCCACCTGGTCCGGAAGCACAGAAAAGGTCTTTTCGGATATCGTTCATGCTCAACTCTATATCAAACTCTTCTACTTCTGGTAATACCACCACACTGGCTACGGAGGTGTGAATACGACCTTGTGTTTCGGTAGCCGGTACCCGTTGTACCCGGTGCACACCTGATTCAAATTTAAGCTTGCCGTATACATCTTCGCCGGAAATACTGGAAATAATTTCTTTATAACCACCGGAAGTACCTTCCTGTGCATCAATCAATTCCATTTTCCAGCCTTGTTTCTCAGCAAAACGAGAGTACATGCGGTGCAAATCACCGGCAAAAATAGAGGCCTCATCGCCGCCAGCGCCAGCTCTGATTTCAATAATAATGTCTTTACTATCGTTCGGGTCTTTTGGAATCAACAGGTTTTTAATCAATTCTTCCATTTCATCCAACTGCGGAAGCAGCTCGTCCAGCTCTTCCTTCGCCATTTCCCGAAATTCCTCGTCTTTTTCGGTAGCAATTACCTGCTTGGCATTATCAATATTGCTAATCAGGTTTAAGTATTTTTTATATTCAATTACGATCTTTTCAAGGTCTTTATATTCCTTGTTAAGCGATTTGTATTTCTTCATGTCGCTCATAGCATCCGGCTGTATGAGCTGCTGGCTAACATCTTCAAAACGCTCTTTGATCGCTTCTAATTTATCTAACATTTCTTTAGAAATTGTGTTTTAACTGCAAAGATAATAAATAACATTTGTGAATGCACAAGAGTTGCATATGAGCAACAAAGGTTATTTCTAAAGCAAAAATTTATTTGGTTGTACCGTAATATAACTGGCAGGGTTTAACTTGCGTCTAAAATCCATAACCATGCTATACAGGTTTTGTTTTCTGTTACTTCTCGTTAGTTCAGTGCTATTTGATTCTGGCTGTAAACCTAAAAAACTGGAGAATGGGAAAGAAATTGCTGATGAGTTTGAGCGAAGATCGGTAAAACGTATTACCGACAAACAAATATTATCAGAAGCCACCCGGATTGGTGACAGCTTAGTTTTTATTGCTGATACGCTGTTGCACACCCGCCTAACCCAGGCCTTTGAAAATGGAGGTATAACTCAGGCCCTAACTGTTTATCCGCCGGAAAAATACGCTGAAATAACTTCTATGGCGCAGGAATTACAAACTAAGCTTACACGGCAAACAGACCACCAGAGCAAACTTACAACCGCCCAAACCCAGCGCTTAAGCCAAACAGAAGTTTTATACACGGCTCCTATCTATCTAAAAAATACTTGCTTAAAATGCCATGGCCAGGTTAATACAGATATTGCAACAGCCGATTTTGCCACCTTACAGGCACAGTTTCCAGGTTATAAACTTAATGGCTTTAAAACCGGCGAACCAATAGGAAGGTGGCACCTGCCGTTAAAGCGGCAGGTAGTACTAGCTAGCTTAACTATGAAACGTGGCAAAGATCAACGAATCCGGAACCTGTTTAAATAACTAACCCTAAACATAATAAACCTAATAATCTTTCTCATTAGGACTACGTATAGTTGATGCCAATTAAATAAATTACGTAATTTTGTACAAAATTTTAAGTAAACCATTTAGAAATATGGCAATTATTCAAGCAACCGATTCTGATTTTAATAATATTCTTACCTCTAACGAGAAAGTTATTGTGAAATACTATGCCGACTGGTGTGGTAACTGTCGTTTATTTTCTCCAAAGTTTAAGCGTATGTCGGATAATGAGCAGTATAAAGATGTTACTTTTGTTGATGTAAACGCTGAACAAAGCCCGGAAGCCCGCAAAGTAGCCGGTGTTACTAATTTACCTTTCTTTGCTGTATTTAAAAATGGCGAATTAGTAGATACAGTAGCCGCCAGCAAAGAGGATGCGGTAACTAATTTAATTAATAAATTAAACTAAGCTTATGAAAATACCAGCTATAAAAAAGTTAGTCGAAACGCAAACTATTGAGTCGCTGCGCCACGCTGAAGAATTACTACTGGACGAACAGCAACCAGATTTTGAGGTAGAGGGTTCTGATGAAGGCGAACAATTAACGCATGTTTTTGGCGCCATCTGGATTTTAAACCACATGCACGACCACCAAACAGACTTTAAAACGGCTCTGCGGGAATTTACGCAGAAGGTACGCGTTTCTATTTCATAGAATATAACTAGAACCTAAACAAGAAGGCCAGCTACACTAAGTGCAGCTGGCCTTCTTGTTTAGGTTCTGAATGTACTTTATAACTTATAACCTATTCCGGGTAAAATATTCTTCAGCTAACTTGGAGCCACTTTCCGTGCAAATACCTCTTACATAATATAAATAGATGCTTCGAAAAACTTCCGCTAAATTATATCTTTCAGGCGGAAAAATAGCCGGGTTTAACATCATATTCAGTTGTTCTAAAATAATTTTAGTAACTAACTGAATATTTACATCCCGCCGAAAGCTACCTTCTAATACGCCCCTGTTTATAACGTCGTGCACCTGGGGGTAAGAATAAGAATTTAAATGCTCCAGCGAAATGGCCCAAGCTTTAGGGTATTTTTCCTGCAATTGCTTATAATAAACAGGATTGGTTTTTTTAACACTTTCAATACCGTCCTGCAATAAAAACATAATGTCTTCTACGGCATTTTTGGAATGGGCAAAAGCTTTGGCGTGCTCCTTCTTTTGGTTTTCCAGGTCATACATTACTACCTTATTCACCATATCCTCCATTCCGGAAAATAACTCCTTAAAAGTAGCCTGGCTAATATCAAGTCTGACCAATATATTCTGTTCATTGAAATCAGCCAAACCTTCTGTTTTTACAAGATTAACTGCCTCTTGCAAAACGGTATCTCTTAACATCATTTTATTTATACGTCACGCTTTTTAGCCAATTAGCAAATACAATCAGCCTTTAATATTGATACTTCCTGAATTATTACTGGTTAAAAATAGAAAAATTAATTAGATTCTACTCAATATTAATTTGTACCTGCTCCTATGGAGGAAGAGAGAAAAACTTGATTAATCAAAAATGTTATGAACAAATAACTGATCGGCTTTATGTAACCCTTTCTCAGTACAAATACCGCGTAAGTAAAACAGGTAAATGCTTCTAAACACCTCGCCCATATTATACCGATGTTTAGGAAAGAGATGAGTATTATGCATTACATTAATTTGTTCTATCAAAACCTTCGTCACAATTTCAATATTTAAATCCCGACGAAGTAACTGTTGATCGATGCCTTTGCTAATGAGGTCGTAGAATAGGTAATAGCCGTACATTTGGGCATGCCGCAGATAAGTTTGCCATACCTCCGGGTACAAATATTGGATCTGAATAAAATAAGAAGGATGTATATTGGCTATTTTAAGTGTATAGTGGCGCAGTATTTTAATAATTTCCTCTACAGCATTGTCTGTATTTACCAATACTTCCTTTTCCTGATTTTTCTGGTCTTCCAGATCAAATTCAACTGCCTGCCTCAGAAAGCCTTCTTTGTTTTTGAAATGAATTTTAAAGTCTTCCTCAGATAAATCAAAATCTTCGCATATCTTTTTTCCGGATATACTTTTTACCCCATTTTTATAAAAATAGGACATGGCTTTCCTGAATAATGCTTCCCGGCCTGCTAATACCATATTTCTCTATTGAAGCTTTACTATTTTAAGTATCTAAAATTTAAAACAAGATAAAAACTTTTAACACATAATTAGTTTCCAAGCTTAAAAAAGATACATTTTAGAAAATATTCAATAAAATTTACCATTTTAGATTACGAAAACACAAAATTAATGGAGCAAGGGAGAAGGTTTCAGAGATATTTTAAAGAGTTACCTGCGAAAGCTAAAGCGTACTGAAAAGGGTTACCGTTAAAGCTTTATTTTCACCTTTTACCACTTCTATCAAGCAAGTTTGTTCTTTTATTGTTTAGCGCCTTACTACTAAACCAGTAATTAAAACATTAGATTAAATCCTAAAAAGAAAAAAAACTGGGTAGCATATACATATTTAGCCATGGAGTTGGCTTTCTGGAAATCGGCTTGCTGAAAGTAAATCTGCAACAAAAAGCCTACTCCTAACCATCCCCAATAATTGGTAGCGGGTATTTGGTAATTGTGCCAGGTCCAGAAATTTAAAATGGCGGCAACAGGCTCAATCAGTAAATCCAGTAATACCATAAAACCGGCAGCTAAAAATGCTTTTATAAGCCAATGCCATTTAAAAGGCGTTACCAACACCCCTGTAATGTACACCAGCATTAACCAGTTAAGCGCTATAACCAAGGGTACATCCCACAGCTTGGGCCCCAAGCCGTTTCCATAAACGTAACTACCAAAAAGCAGATTGGTATGAACACCTATTAATTCTACCACAAGCCCTACCGCAAATGCAACAGCAGCAAAAAGAGTAAATGATAGATTCCAGGTCTTATGAAAAGAAAACAGGAGAAAAGCTGTTATTGCCAGATTAAAAGCTGTTAAATCTAAAAACCAGTTACGGTACGGACTAAATGCGATTCCAAAAAAACCGACCACATGCAAAATTATTAGTACGGTAACCGCTATTACAAGCTTTTTATCTTTCATATATTTATCTAGTTAGCTGGCACCAGATCGCCTACTATTTTAGCAGATAGCAAACATAACGGAATACCACCTCCCGGGTGCACACTGCCTCCACAAAAGTACAGGCCTTTAACACTGGAGCTAAAATTAGCATGACGTAAGAAAGCCGCCATTTTGTTGTTAGAGCTACTGCCATACAAAGCCCCGGCGAACGAAGACGTTTGCGCTTCTATGCCCCGCGGATCCCAGATTTGTTCTGCTTCTATTAATTGGTCTAAATTTACCCCAAGAACGGCTGATAATTTTTGAATCACATTTGCCCGTGTTGTCCTGATTAAGTTATCCCAGTCCTGGCCTTCGTTATGCGGTACATTTACCATTACAAACCAATTTTCACATTCTTCCGGCGCATCTTCCGGCGAATATTTAGAGGTTATGTTTACATACACGGTGGGGTCCAGACTTATATCCTTTTCCTGAAAAATATGTCTGAATTCTTCCTGATAGTTTTTGCTAAAGAATATATTGTGCAGGTGCAATTCAGGAAAGCTGTGGCGTATTCCCCAATAGTATATTAAAGCAGAACTGGAACGGGGTTGTTGCAAGGTGTCTTCGGGAGCGGTTACACCAGGCAACAATTTGCGGTACGTAGGTACAATATCCATATTACTTACTACCACATCAGAATTGTAAAGAGCTTTAGCAGTACGTACACCCGTTATATGGTTATTTTCAACCACTATTTCCTTCACCGGCTCCTTGTACTTAAACACCACACCAAGTTCCTCGGCTAATTGTACTAAGCTTTTGGCAATAGCATAAATGCCCCCAGTTGGATAATAAGCCCCGAGGTTATGTTCTAAGTGCGGAATCAGATTTAACGTAGCCGGAGCCTGATAAGGGTCTGAGCCATTATAGGTAGCAAACCGATCCAGTAGTTGTACAAAACGGGCATCTTGGAAGGCCTGAGCATTAGCTTTGTGCATGGTGGTAGTAAGCCCCAAATCCGGCAGAACCGGTATGGTTTTCAAAATATCTTTACTCAGGTAGGTTTTTACCTTATGCAACGACTTGTGCAAAAAGGTATCAGCGGTAGCGTTATAAATGCGGGCACTTTTATGTAAATACTGCAATACATCTGCCTGCGGAATATTAAACGTGGCTTCTACCTCCCGGGCAAATTGAACAGGCTCGGCATAGGCCGTTAATCGGGTATTGTCAGCAAAAAAGTATTGGGTAATGATATCCAACTTCTGATACTGAAAATAATCGCCTGGATTTCTATCAGCCAAAGTAAATAGCTCGTCTACCAGGTGCGGCATCGTAAATAACGATGGCCCCATATCAAACCGGTATCCGCCCAATTGAAACTGCTTCATCTTGCCGCCAAAGGTTTCGCTAGCTTCAAAAACGGTAACGGCATACCCTTTTACTGCTAATCGAATAGCTGCAGCAATACCACCTATACCAGAACCTACAATACCGGCTTTTTTCACGCCTGTAAACTAGTAAATTTATATTTCCTGTGTTAACCTGAAAAGGTTAAAATAGTTTAAAATAACTGCAAATTCAGATATAACTACCTATAAATAAATTTATTATTTTTTACTTTTATAACTTCTTAATTTTCTTTTAATTAAGAGAATGAAACAATGCTTTACCCTTCCAGTAGTATTATTTTTATTTTTTGCTTCTTACGTTAGCCAAGCTCAACATCTATTTAAAGAAGTTCATCCCAAACTTATTGCCTCCGAGGTTAAACTAAAAAAGGAGAAAGTTAAAGCTCCCGATAGAGGCGTACGCAAGATTTTAACCCACAAAAAATTTAAGGAGCTTACCCAGGAGCATAAACAGGTAGCTATTTTACCTATTGATATTATCATTGATAAAGACCCTAAATACCATACTCCTGTTCAGGAATTACAACACCGGGCTTATTTAGAGGCTCAAAATGCTTATCCTGTTTTATTTGCCTGCTTACAAAAAGAAAAGTATTTTAAAATAAAGAATATTACTATCCAGGATATCTCCAGAACCAAACAATTACTGGAAGAAAATAATATTACGGCTGAAAGCTTGAAGACTCTATCAGCTCAACAATTGGCCTCTGTGTTAGGTGTTGATGCTATTGTTAGCTGCACCATAGAACGGGACGAAAAGCTGGTTTCCCAGGCTAGGTTATTTGAAAACCTGAAGCGCTTTAAAAAAATGGCAGGCCCAAGTGCCGGCAAAGCCATCGTGAGCTTGCACAACGGCCAAACCAACGATTTACTTTGGCAATTTGAAAGAGAGTTAACCTCTACACTTGGCAATAATTTTGAACAAACGGTTTTTCATTTAGGAGAAAAAATTGCCCTAGACTTTCCTTATTTCCGTTCATATTAGTTGCTTTTAAATTCTACCTATGCGGTATACCATGTACGCCCTTTTAAGCTGCTTAACAGTAAAAAGGCCGCTTGCGTAAACCCTTATTAGCACTATAACTACTATATCTTTCTATGACTTTGCAGGAATTTAAATCTTCTTTATCAAACGGAAATCCTCCCGCAGGCTTAAGCTCCGAATTAAAAGCTATGTGGTACGACGGAAAAGAAGATTGGAACCAGGCTCATGAAATTGCGCAGGAAGTAAATACGGCTCCCCATTGCCTGGTGCACGCTTATCTGCACCGGAAAGAGGGCGACCAATGGAATGCCAACTACTGGTACAACCGCGCAGGCCGTAAAATGCCCAACGTTTCGTTAGCTCAGGAGTGGGAAATTATTGTGCAGGAATTTTTAGTGGCTTAACCTAATTAAAGACGGATTTATAGATAGCTTTCCTGCGGGCAAACTGCACATACATAAATGGGTAAATTAGCCAATCTATAATTTTGGAGAAAGTTTTATATTCTATTAAGTCGCTTATAACAGCGCCGCCATTGTGTTCAGTAATCAAATGCTTGTGTTGCCAATACCGCAATGGCCACGGCAAATTTTGTCCCAAATCAATAAAATAAGCAGCCTTCTCAGATTCTTTCCGATCTAAAATAAAACTTGCAAAGTATTGCCGGAATAGGACAAAGTCTAACTCGACTGCAACCAAATCTCCTGGTTCAGTTCCATCAAATCGTAGAAGTTTAAGCTTAGGATAAGGAGGAGCTAAATACAAAAACAATTCTCGATCGAAGTTATAAAAAACAGTTTGAAAGTCTTGCCCTACGGTTGTATGTATACTAATTTTCACAAATCATTCGCTAATTTCTTTCAAACAGCATTATTTTAGGATTACAAGTTATTACTTTATATATAATATTTTATATAACTTTAATAATTTTTAGCCCTTTATATTTTTATAAAATATATTTAATTGATAACTAACTAATTGCATAAGCTAATACCTTAAATATTTATTAGAAATATTCTTTGCTGATCCTTTATTTCCCACTTATATCATTAACAGCTTTCAGCTAAACTTCATAATTTTGAATTAGCTACTATTAACAATTTTAGATTTCGTCAAAAACAAGAAACAGGTTCGCTAGTTAATCTTATTAATTCTTCTGTATAAGGAAGATAGCTTTAACTTAAATTTCTGTACTTAACCACCAGTATTACACATACCAGAACAAGCATTCATGCTAATTTCCTTATCTCTGGATATCCCATTTTACAAAATAGTCCTACAACAGCAAGGCCAGAATATTACGTTCTGGCCTTGCTGTTGTAGGACTACTATTACTATGTTTTCGTTAACTTAATAAGTTTTCTATATCATCCTTGGTTAAGTTTTTCATGATAGCCTCATCCGTAGAAATAAGATCCGTAACTAACTGTAACTTCTTATTCTGAAGCGCCAGTATTTTTTCTTCTACCGAATCTTTGGTAATAAATTTATAAGTAAATACGGTATTTTGTTGGCCAATGCGATGCGCCCGGTCTACAGCTTGGGCCTCAATGGCTGGGTTCCACCACGGGTCAAGAATAAAAACATAATCTGCGGCCGTTAAATTCAACCCTACCCCACCGGCTTTAAGTGAAATCAAAAATACGCGAATGCTTTCATCATTCTGGAAACGTTCTACCTCCCCCTGTCGGTTTTTAGTACTGCCGTCCAGGTAGGTGTAAATTATCTGTCTTTCGTGTAACGCAGAACGTACAATTTCCAGATGCTTAACAAATTGACTGAATATTAACACCTTGTGCCCTTTGGCCACTACATTGCGAATCATCCGGATAATTTCTTTCATTTTACCGGATTCACCTTCGTAAGCTTCATCAGCCATCCGCGGATGATTCGCAATTTGTCTTAGTTTCATTAAGCCCTGTAAGAGCATAAACTGCGTATTGTTGGTCCCTTTTTCTTCCAGACTTTTCAGGATTTTATTCCGGTAGAAAGACTTGGTTTCTTCATAAGCATGTTCCTGTTCTTCCGTCATTTTGCAGTAGGTAATATGCTCTACTTTTTCTGGCAATTCAGTAGCAACCTGCGACTTATGCCGCCGCAAAATAAATGGTTTTATCAGCGAATGCAGTTTCTTGGTTTTGGCTTCGTCTTTATCTTTTTCTATGGGCTTCAAAAACTCTTCTTTAAAGAAATTTTGATTACCTAATAACCCCGGATTTATAAACGACATCTGCGACCATAAATCCATTGTGCTGTTTTCTACGGGTGTACCCGTTAGAATTAACTTGTGCTTGGACTTTAATTCGCGAACGGCTAAAGAAGTATTTGAGCCAGGATTTTTAATAGACTGCGACTCGTCCAGGATTATATAATCAAAATAATAACTTTTAAGCAACTCCTTATCTAATCGCACAATACCATAAGAAGTAAGAATAAGATCGTAGTGCTTAAATTGGGAAACGGTTTTATCGCGATAGGTCCCAGTGTAATTCAATACGCGTAACTCAGGGGTAAACCTTTGAGCCTCGTTTAGCCAGTTATATATAAGCGAAGTAGGCATTACCAGCAGGGAAGCGCTCTGGGCTCCATTTTCCTTTTGGTATTGTAGCATTGCCAGCGTTTGTACGGTTTTTCCTAAACCCATGTCATCAGCTAAACAACCGCCAAATTTATAGTCTTTTACAAAGTGCAGCCAGTTATAACCCGCTTTTTGATAGGGACGCAGACTCCCTTTAAAACCAACTGGTAACGGCTTATCGTCAATAGTATCAAACTCGCGCAGTTTTTCCAGTTTACGCGTCATGGTTACCACAGCTAGGTTGCCATTCTGCAACT
Source organism: Adhaeribacter aquaticus DSM 16391 (assembly GCF_000473365.1). Taxonomy (GTDB): domain Bacteria; phylum Bacteroidota; class Bacteroidia; order Cytophagales; family Hymenobacteraceae; genus Adhaeribacter; species Adhaeribacter aquaticus. The sequence continues at coordinate 1,353,939 of NZ_KI421517.1, read as the reverse complement.
CATTTACAAGCGCCATGTGGTGTTTGCGCAAGGTTAATTCCTGCTCGTCGCCGTCCGAAAAAGCAAATAGTTCTATGTATTGGGTAAACCACTCGTCCGGAATAATGGCTATTTGTCCGTTAGGCAGCTTGTATTCGTTTCTCCGGTTCAGGATGTAACTCTTTAGTTTTATAAAAGGAACTTCAAATTCACCGAAATGAACTGTTCCGTAAATGTCAAACCAATCGTTGTTTTCCTGGATGCCGACACTAATTTTTACCTCACCGATAAAATAATTTTTATTGCTGCCCCCATTTAGCTGTTTAATGGTAAAGCCGAGTTCCTGTAATTCCTGTGCGTAATTATTCAGCCACGAAAAAGCCAGATTTTTGTCTAAAACAGCTTTGCCATTTTTAACTTCTAATGCCCGTTTGGTTAGCTCTTTTACAAACTCTTTTTCATTATCTATATCCCGTATTAGCCGGTGAAACACATAAGAATCAGAAGTTTTTTCTACGTTTACACTTACCTGCTTTACATCCTGATTTTGGATGGTATAGTCGCCGTATTTAAAGGACAGATTAAAAACAATTTTTTCAGTACTGCCGTTTTTACCGTTTCCATTTAAAAGTCCGTTACCATTTACAAACAACTTTGGGTTGGCAGCAGCATCTATTATCTCTGTAAAAGTTAAATGCGGGTTTGGTTCAAACTTCTCCGATTTTATATCGAAGCCTTTGGCATAAACATCAAATTGTTCTACCAAAGGAGCCACAAATTTCTGGTAATACGCTTCCTCCACTTTCCGCGGTATCAAGATAAATTTCTTATTCAGAAAAGGCTGAAGCTTTTTACCGTCTACATCTTTTTGGAAACTGTATAGCACATCGTTCAATAATAACCACGCAGGGTCATTACAAACCAAAACAGCATTTTTATATTGGAAATCTAACTTTTCGCCACCAAACTTTATAGTGGGAAAGTAATGCGTATTTTCTTCGTTGCGTCTGAAATGAAATAGAATACTGGCTTTATCCTGAGCCAGATGTATTGGTTTCCAGGTAGGTTCACCGTCCTTTCCCATAATAAAAACCTTTTTATCATGGCATAATAAATCCAGAATCTTGGCAAGCCGGCCTTGCACGAAGCTAATAATAGTATCTTGTAAAACTTTATCGCCTTTTTCGGAATCAAACGTTTTAAGGAAGAAATCAGCAACACTAAGCTTTTTAGGGGAAAACTTCTTCACCACTGCTTCCTGCTGAATTTGATCTATTAGACTTATTAATTTAAAATCTACTGCATCTAAGCGCGAGGAGAATTCAGTGGCATTTTTAGCTGAAATATTTTGGTGCTGCAGGGTAAGCTGATTTTTACTATTTACCTGCACCACATATGACTGGAATAAATAGCCCAGGTATTCGTGCTCAAACAGCGAATAAACAATCTGAAAAGGCTGTGTAGTGAATACCTTCATCGGTTCTAATATAATCAGACGATTAAATTAATAAATTATTTCAAATAATCTATTTAAATCGTATTATTATTTTATTAAACCAATCATTATTATAAAAAATATATAGGCAACGGCTACAATCGTTAAATATTTTGTATTAATTAAAATAAATATTGAGCTTTGAGATTTATAGAATATCTTTTGGCTCTATGGCGGCGGCTTTGATAGCTGGCCGAATGGATACCAGCAAGGTAATAAAAATGATAGTCAGGCCAGTTAATAACACATCTGAAAGGCGCATTTTTACGGGATAGGCATCGACCAGCGCAGTAGCCATACCCATTGAAATCAAACCAAAGGTTTTTTGTACCCAACACACCAACAAGCCTAACGACAAGCCTCCTCCTGCACCAATACAAGCCACAAGTGCCCCTTCTGCCAGAAAAATATTTCGAATTATTTCGGGAGTAGCTCCCATAGAGGCCAGAATCGCGATATCTTTCTTTTTATCTATTACCAACATTGAAAGTGAGAAGAAGATATTAATAGAGGCAATTAATAAAATGAAAGCAAATGTAATAAACACAAACATTTTCTCTACTTTAACCGCCCTTAATAAACTTACATGTTGCTGGTCACTATCCAGAACCTTATATCTGTTTCCTAATAAATTTTGCAGGGCATTTTGCACGCGTGCAATAGATTGCCCTTTTTTTACTTTTATTTCTAGAGAGGAGCGCTTATTGCCGTACTCAAACAGTTCGCTGGCAAATTCCAACGGCACAAAAACATAACTGTCATCGTATTGCTTTTCTATTACAAAAACACCGCCCGCAATAATGGATTTTTCATTAAATGCATCCTCCGGTGTCAATGTTAACCCTTTCTTTTTTTTAGGATAGAGTAACTGCATGGGCACAATAGCATTAGTTACCCTTACCGATAGCTCGTATTGAATTCCTCTACCAATAAGTGCATAATTATACCCATTGCGTCGTAACCGGTAATCTCCTTCTATAATAGTAGAATCTATCCGATTCTGGCCAAAGAAATTACCACTTACGCCTTTTAACTTAATAACCTTTTGCCGGCCTTCATAACGCAACAAAGCATTGTCTTCTACCACTTCGGTTATAAATGCTACGCCTGGTGTATTTCTTAGGCTATCCAGAAATTCTTTATCTGTTACAAAATTTTTGCCCCTTGTTGCTACTATGCGTAAATCCGGATCAAAACTCCCATAGATGCTGCGGATTAAATCTTCCAATCCATTAAAAACCGAAAGCACAATAATAAGGGCCGCCGAACCAACAGCAACTCCAATCATGGATATATTGGAAATAATGCTGATTATATTCCTCTTCTTCTTCGAAACAAAATAGCGTTTTGCTATAAGAAAAGGGACATTCATAGTTTAGTTAAAGCAGATTAGGTTGAGTAAAACAGTATATATAAAATATTTATTGCTTTAATGGAGGTCTATAGTACTTGTAAGAAGAGTAAAGAGTTGTCTTAGGTAAAAAGTCAGACTGATTTTTGCTGAATAACTACTTTTAATACACCTTTTACTATTTATCCATTACTTCCAGGCTTTTACAATTAATCCGGTACCTGTTGGATGGTGGGTATTAGCATCCAGCCAGTTTAAAATTAAACAGAAAGGGAAGGTAAGAGAATAATAGAAAGGCAGTAATAGGAAGAAAGCTTTTGATTTACCAAGCATCAAGATAGGGTACTTCATTGATAAGCGCCAGGAAATTTGCCCGGGCTTGCCATACGAATAACGCGCCTGTACTTTACTAAACCCGGCTAGCATTAATTTATCCTGAATTTCCTGAATATTATATCCATCCCGCACGTGCTCTTCTATAAAAGAACTTTCATCATCTTCGTGTACATCAGAGCCTCCCTGGTCAGATGGGGTAGAAATAAGTAACATACCTCCTGGTTTTAAGCCGACATTTATGTTTTTAAATACTTCTACATCTTCCAGAATGTGTTCCATTACATCTACTGACAGGGCTAAATCGTAAAGGTTATTTTGCCGGAATGTTACCAGGTCTGCTACTTCAAACTTTACCCGCTCCCCTCTACCAATTTGCTTAAAAAAATGATTGCTATCAGCTATCTGTTCTTCCTTAACATCAACGGCTAAAATCTGCCACTTCGGGCTCATACCCGACATGTAATAGGTATATTGGCCATATCCGGAACCAGCATCGAGAATTTTAATAGGCTTTTCTCTTTTACCAACCGCCCATACCTTTAACTCTTTATGCACATGCCAAGTCCGGAGTAAAAGTAAATCCAGAAGATTATAGAAAAAGCGCCGTAAAAATGGCGTTTTATTGAACGTTTCGCCCAATACACGCTTTATCGGATCGTATTGCATTAAATTCCCCTAATAAGTAGCATCATCGTCCTCTTCCGGCTCTTTCTCGTCGGCAGGCGGAATATCAAGACCTGAAAATATTTTATCCATGTGCGCGGCGTATTCTGCACTATCATCTAAATAAAAGATAAGGTCTGGAATAACCCGCACCTGATTTTTAATGCGCTGGGCCAGGGCATGTCTGATTATTTTGGTATTAACTTTTACCTCCTGTAATATAGCTTTGCCATCTCCTGCCAATATAAGGCTTAAATATACTTTTGCCGTGCCCAAGTCAGGACTTACTCGCACTGTACTGATAGAAATATAAGCTCCATTTACAACATGGGTTAACTCCCGCTGAAAAATCTCGGCTAATTCTTTCTGTAAAAGTTTGGCAAACTTTTGTTGTCGTTTACTTTCCATAGAAGCTGCAAATATCGTATTATTTTTGCATTTTTACCCGTTTTAAAAGGCTTTAGTTATAGTTCTTGGTAATTAAGCCTGTTTGCTCTTTAGGCAACATAAATTTGTACCTACTTAAAATTTACCAGATCCCTTGATAAGCTACTTTAAGAGCATATTATTATCCCGCTTGTTTTTGTTAGTGCTATTGTTTTTAGCTATTCGGGTGCCCCTCATTTTGTTAGGCATACCGCTTACGCTACAAGAAGTCAAAGCCATGGTTCTCGGCGAACGGCTTTCAGAGAATTTTATGCTGTACCGGGATGTTTACGATACAACCGCTCCTTTGTCGGCGGCGCTCTTCTGGGTAGTTGATGTAGCTTTTGGCCGAAATATTTTAATGTACAGAATTATTGCCAGTACTTTAATTTTTATCCAGGGCCTGCGCCTAAACCTAACCCTGAATACTAACGGCGTTCTTAATGAGAAAACTTATTTACCGGCCTTATTATATTTTATATTTGGCAGTATCTTTTTCGAATTTGATACCTTATCGCCTTTGCTGCTGGGCATGACATTTCTGATCTTCTCAATACAATACCTGATTGTAGCACCCAAAGAGGGCATAAGTAATCCTAGATTATTTAAAGGTGGATTTATGCTAGGTATAGCTGCGCTTTGTTATTTACCTTTTTTACTGTTTTTAATATTTGGTTTTTTTGCGGTTGTGTTCTTTGCTTTCAATACCTTTCGTAGCTTCCTGTTATTTCTGTGCGGGTTATTGTTCCCTTATATTGTAGCTTTTACTTATTTTCTTTATGCCGATGCCCTACCTAATTTTATCCAATACAATATCTTATCGGCCTGGCAATTTGATATAGATTTATTATTACCTGGGCTGGATTTACTTAAAATTGTAGCCTTACCTATACTATTCCTATTATTTGCAGTAACCTTTTGTGCCATTTATGCTCCAGGTCTAAACTATCAGCTTAAGTTTTTTCAGTTAATGTTAATTTGGTTACCTATTGCGGCATTGGTAACTATAGCTGGCCAGGAGATATCTGCTATAACCTGGTTATTGTTTTTGCCGGCCTTTACCTATTTTGCGACCTTTCTATTTCTAAGGTCCAACTTTTTATGGCTAACGGAGCCCTTATTTTTGATTTTATTTGGGTTTGCCATCCTTACCCGGTACAATACGCTTTTACCTCCTTTACCTTATGTAGCAATTAATACGTCTGGCCTTACCACCCAATCAGCCTCTAAATACTATGAGGTAACAAACGCCCGAATATTGGTTTTAGGAGATGATATAAATTTTTATGTAGCTAATAAGGCGGCTACGCCTTACATTAATTGGCAACTAGCCCAGGAAGATTTTGGACAGTTAAATACCTATTATGCTGTTTTCAAGATTTCTCAGAACATAGCTACTGCCAAGCCTGAATATATTGTAGATGAGAAAGGATTAATGCCAGAGCTTAGATATAAGGCTCCGGAAGTGTTTGGCCGATATAAGCATATCGGCCAGAACCATTTATACAAAAGAATAGATTAAAAGTAGAACCGAGGATTAGCAGGTAATTTTATTTACCCGAGTTTGGTGACGGCCACCTTCGAAAGCAGTAGTAAGAAATACTTTTACCATTTCGGCTGCTACTTCTACAGAAACAAAACGGGCTGGCACACATAAAACATTTGCGTTGTTGTGTTCCCGAGCCAACTTCGCAATTTCAGGTTCCCAACAAAGAGCAGCGCGAACTTCTGGATGCTTATTAGCTGTAATAGCAACGCCATTGCCACTACCACAAATTAAAATACCGGCTTCCGCTTCGCCTTGTTTTATTGATGTAGCCAATGGGTGCACATGGTCCGGATAATCAACAGAAGCTTCTGAGTCAGGTCCGAAATCTATTACTTCATACCCCTCTTTTTGTAATAATTCTGTTATCAATCCTTTATATTGAAAACCGGCGTGGTCACCACCAATTGCAATTCTCTTAACCATGATGCTTATTAGTTTGTGCTTTTATTCAGGCGTTTTAAATCTCTGCGACGTACTATATTAGAGATCAAAATACTTACTTCATAGAGTCCTAATAGAGGCAAAGCAAAGATGGTCATACTTAACACATCAGGTGGCGATATCAATGCAGCTATAATTAATATCACAACAATAGCATGCCTACGGTAAGCTATCATAAATTCCGATGAGATAATACCCGCTTTTGTTAAAAAGAAAGCAATCATCGGCAACTCAAACATAATACCACAAGCTAGGGTCATCCGGGTTAACGTATCGATATAAGAAGATAAGTCAAACTCGTTTGTAATGCTTGGATCTATGGTATAAGAAGACAGAAAATTAATGGATAGGGGAGCGGCTACATAATAACCAAATAATAATCCAATAATAAACAGCAATGAAACAAAGAATACAGCACCCCGGGAGTTTTTTTGCTCTTGCGGGTATAAACCTGGTTTAATAAAACGCCATATTTCCCAAAAGGTGTAAGGAAACGCTAAAATCAAACCAATAATTGCTGAAACAGTCATGTGGGTGGTAAACTGGCCACTCATATCCCGTGCCTGCAGGGTAAAGTTCAATTTCTGAATACACATGCCCGGACTATTCATGTACTCGCCTAATTCACACAACTTGCGGTAGGTATAGAAATCTGCCCGGGAAGGAGCCAGTATTAAATCATGAAATACAAACTCCTTCGCGATAAAGGCGGCAATTGCAAAAACTAATATGGAAGCCAATGAACGGATAATGTGCCATCTTAATTCTTCTAGATGGTCAATAAATGACATTTCCTGTTCTCCGTGTTCTTCTACAGTCACGTGTGTACCCGTTCTAATGGTTATAATTAATAATTAAATAAAGGGAAGTTTTTCATCCAGGAATTAATCTCTTGCTTTACGCCGGCAATCTTGGACTCGTTTTCATGGTTTTGCAACACATCATCAATTAAGGAAACAATACGTTCCATGTCGTTTTCCTTCAACCCACGAGTAGTTACCGCGGCAGAGCCAATGCGCATACCAGAAGTAACAAATGGAGATTTATCATCAAACGGCACCATATTTTTATTAATGGTGATATCCGCTTTAATTAAAGTATTCTCTGCTTGTTTACCTGATAAACCTTTGGAACGTAAATCAATTAACATTAAGTGGTTATCAGTACCGCCAGAAATAATATTGTAACCTCTGTCGGTAAATCCTTTTGCTAAGGCTTGTGCGTTCTTCTGCACCTGAAGAATATATTGGCGATAATCATCAGATAATGCTTCGAAGAAAGAAACCGCTTTAGAAGCAATAACGTGCTCTAAAGGTCCACCTTGCGTACCAGGGAAAACAGCCATATCTAATAACGAGGACATTGACCGGATTTCACCTTTTGGTGTTTTATAACCAAACGGATTATCAAAATCGTGCGGTAACATAATCATACCACCTCTTGGACCACGCAGGGTTTTATGAGTAGTAGTAGTAACTATATGGCAATGTTTAAAAGGATCGTTTAATAACCCGTGAGCGATTAAACCAGCAGGGTGGGAGATATCGGCCAATAATAAAGCACCTACTTCATCAGCAGCAGCCCGCAAGGCTTCATAATCCCAATCTCTGGAATAGGCAGACGCCCCGCAAATGATTAATTTTGGTTTTTCCCGACGAGCAATATCAGCTACTTTTTCCCAATCAATTAACCCCGTATCTGGCTCTACGCCATAAAACGTAGGCTGATAAATTTTACCGGAGAAGTTTACCGGCGAACCATGAGTTAGGTGACCACCATGAGACAAGTCAAAACCTAATATTTTATCGCCTGGATTTAAAACAGCCAACATTACAGCAGCATTGGCTTGTGCCCCAGAATGCGGCTGCACGTTTACCCAAGCAGCGTTAAATAATTCTTTTGCCCGATCAATCGCTAATTGTTCAGCCTGGTCTACAATTTCACAACCTCCATAATAACGCTTACCCGGTAAACCCTCAGCATATTTGTTGGTTAATTCACTACCCATGGCTTTCATTACCTGCTCCGAAACAAAGTTTTCGGAAGCAATTAATTCAAGGCCATGCATCTGGCGCTCTTTTTCTTGACGGATTAGGTTAAATATAACGCTGTCTTGCTGCATTTTTTTACTATTTAGTGGCGCAAAATTACGGGAAGAACTTCAATAAACCAATTGCTTTTATTTATTCTCTTTTAATTAGTTCTAAATCTTTTATACTAATTCCTCTTTACCAAAAAAGGAGGGCTTTTGGCCCTCCTTTTAACTTATAATATATACTGTTATTGCTTGATCAGTTTAATCTGCTCCTTAACGGTATCGGTTACCACATTTAAAATATAAACACCACTTGGATAATTACCTGCCAAAGAAACAGGTATCCGGTTCAGGCCAGCTGCAACCGGCACTTTTTGCTCCAATACTTTTTTACCAGTTAAATCAGTAACAGTAAGCGTGGCCTCTTGCTTACCAGAACCACCTAATTCAACCTCAAAAGAATTAGTAAACGGATTTGGATAAGCTTTTACTGTTGTTTGATTCTTATTTATATCAAATCGAACGGCTTCAACGGCATAAAATGTTTCTTTCCCATCCAGATCTAATTGTTTAATCCGGTAGTAACGTACGCCTTGTTTTGCCGGTTCTTTATCTGTGTAAATATACGATTGGGCAACTGAGGAATTTCCATTTTTAGTATGTACAAAAGCTAACTTTCTGAAATTCTCACCGTCATTTGACACCTGAAGCTCAAATCCCTGGTTATTTGCTTCCATAGCTGTTTGCCAGGCAAGTTCTGCATTGGCGCCTTTACGGGTTGCTTTAAAATAAGTAAGGGTTACGGGCAGGGTAGTGTTTGGATCTTTATGCCCCATTGTCCATAACGAAAACCCAGTTACACCGGATAATGTAACGGTTTGGTTATTTAAGTCCCGGCTATATGTTTGCCCTTCTCCTTCTAATTGTTCTAAATATTTTAAATCAGAATCTCTCTTTCTATAGAATACAAGCGTATTTTTATTAAAATTTTCTGCTTCTAAAGTGCTATAGTTTAGAGTCAAATCGGCCTTTAATCCAGCGTTACCGTTTGCTGCCGGAGATATACTATACAATCCTCTGACAATTTTATCCCCTGTATTTTTTTCAATATCTCTTATATAACCAAAATTAGACCGCGTAACCTTTGTTACTCCAGGATAAACTGTACCAGTCGATCTTAAAGTAACGCCTATCCCTCCAAAATTTTCTAAATTGCCATTACTGATAGTTCTGGTAGCATCCACTCTTCCAAATAAATAGCCTGTTGCTGATTCGTGCAGACTGCCAGTCTCAGCAATAGTAACTATATAAGTACCCGTATTTAGCACTCCATTACCACTAATAGTAAGGGCATGTGATACAGATAAATTAGAAGCTAATGATATTGTATTTCCATTATTAATATTCAAAGTAAGATTACTAAAGGTTTGTGTTAACCCCACTGGCAGAACCTGGTTATCAGTAAACCCAGTAATCTTTGCTGTTGAAGAGGGATCCCAGGTTGCCTGAGGTATTTCACCGGAAGTAGCCGTAAACTGGTGTTCATAAACACTACCTGGTCTAAAAAATAAGGTTGATGCACTAGCCCCCGTAATCGTACTTTTATTATTGAAGGTACCAGTTACAACAACTCTAGGCACTCCAGATTCTGTGTAGAAATTTATGGCTCCATTATTATATAATGCTCCACCTATTGTTAAATCTTCTCCTTCAGAGTTAGGAACAATGGTTAAAACTCCACCCTTATTAACGGAAAGAGAAGCTCCATTTAAAACTACTGTTTGATCCACTAAAACTTGTGTGCTGATAGCAATATTATGCACAATAAGGATTTCAGTACTATTAGCGCTGCTGGGCACAACATCTGTCAGAGTATAAGGTCCCGAGTTACCATTTCGAACTTCCCAAATAGACGCACTTCTACTCCAATCACCGTCTGCTCTTGTCCGATAACTTTGCGCTGCCGCATTAAATGAGCATAAGCCTAGAAAGGCGGATATCAAAACTGCTGTCTTGATATAATTTTGCTCCCTTAAGAAATAACTTTTTAGTAAATTTTTAACCATACAAACTAACCTTTAACCTGTTCTTAAATCTTTGTTATCCTCACTATCTCATTTTAATAAGAGATTGATATATTTAAAATACTTATGCTAAACCTTTTTGCTAAAATCTCGTTAAAGTTAAATTTTTTCCACATTTAAAACGATCTGTTTTAGAAAAATTTAGCCAAAAATCCGTTTTTATACTTATTACCAGCAAAAAAATAAAGCAGCATTATTTTAAAATTAGAAAGAATAAGATTTAATACCTAACCTTCAAACTAGTTTATAATGTTAAATTTAATAATGACTTCAATATGGCAGTTTTATTTCTTGTCGGAAAGTTTTTGAGGGATTAAACTAATGCAAGCCTAGCTTATCTTTTTTATATAGCTTTAGTTTATTATAATTCCTTAATATTACTATATAAAGAACCCCCTATTTTTATAAATACACCCTAGGCATTTGCCTTGAAACTAAGTCAGCAAAGTCATTATTAGAAAAATTATAAAATAGATCCGTTAAAATTCTTTAAATAGTTAACAATAAAGTATACAGAAAAAGATAAAAACAAAAAAGGCGAAGAAGTTCATAGTGACTTCTTCGCCTTTTTCCTATTGAAAAATTTCCTTAGCTATAAGGAGGTTTATCAATTTTAGGTTTATTGGTATTGCGATTAGGATGACTTCCTAATCTTGTATCAATAGTTGGTTCATCTTCCCCATCTGTATACTTAGCCCGAATCATATCGTGCAGTGCATCTTCGCTAGCCTCTGAATTAACAATTTTTTCTCCGCCAACGCCTTTTCCAGCCGGATCACCACCAGGATGACTCGATTGTTGATTGGTATTATTGCTTTTATACGGCATAATCTTCCCTCCTTTTTAAATTTAATTAAATGTCATCATCTTCTTCGTCCAAATCCTCATCCAGATCTTCGTCCAAATCATCGTCAAAGTCCGGATCATCTATATCGATGTCATCGAAATCATCATCCGGAATGTCATCAACATCTATATCATCTCCTAAGTCATCATCCTCTTCCAAGTCATCATCCTCGTCATCGGCTACAGCAACAGGAGTTTTGTTAGCTAATTGCGAACTTGTACGCAACCCATCGGTATGAGCATTTTGATCTACAGTATCTTCATTCATTGACAAAGATGTGGAGCCATCGCTTGAGTCGGTTCCAAAGCCATTTCGGCCATCCCGGTCACCAAAACCACCCCGGGCATGGTCATTCTTTGGGGGATCAGCACCTGGAATGATGTGACCGGCTTGCATTTCTTCGTAATCGGTGTTACTCTCAATAACCCGAACACGTCTTTCAGTATTTCCTCTAACTGATGCCATTTGTTCTGTTTAGTTAGTTTTTATTTTATTTTTATTTTCCTAAGCTTTAGTGCTTATAATAAATTTCAGTTTTTGCTTCTTACTCTATTTTTGCTGATGGGGTTTAACTAATTTGCTTAACCCGCTACTACTTCGCCACCATTAATATGGATAACTTGTCCGGTTATATAAGAGGCATCTTCCGAAGCTAAGAATACATACGCAGGAGCTACTTCTGAAGGTTGTCCTACTCGGCCCATTGGCGTACTTTTACCAAACTCTTCCACATTTTTTAAAGTAGCCGGAATAAGAGGTGTCCAGATAGGACCTGGCGCTACAGCATTTACCCGTATGCCTTTCTCAGCTAAATTTTGGCCTAAGGCCCGGGTAAAAGTGGTAATGGCACCTTTGGTGGCGGAATAATCGATTAAATGAGTGCTTCCCCTAAAAGAAGTTACCGAAGTAGTATTTATGATAGAATCGCCTTTTTGCAGACGTTCCAGGGCTGCTTGCGCCACAAAAAAGTAGGCGAAAATATTAGTCCGGAAAGTTTTTTCGAGCTGCTCGCTGGTTATCTCTTTTAAATCTTCTTTCTCGTGTTGCTCCGCTGCATTATTTACCAGAATATTTAAACCTCCTAGTTCCTGCACCGTGTTTTGAACAATAGATTTACAAAACTGTTCTTCCCGCAGGTCACCTGGTAGTAACAGACATTTTCGTCCTTCTGCTTCTACCATTTGCTTTGTATCCTGGGCATCCTGATCTTCCGACAAATAAGCAATAGCCACATCTGCACCTTCGCGGGCAAAATGAACCGCAACGGCCCGGCCAATACCACTATCGCCTCCGGTAATAAGGGCAACTTTTCCTTTTAATTTATCACTACCTTTATAATTATCCCGAATAACTTCTGGTTCGGGGGTCATTTTATGTTCTTTGCCCGGTTGCTCTGCCTGGTGCTGGTCCGGAACAGAAGTAGGTTTATTTTCCATAGTTGGTTTAGGGTTAGATCAAACTAATAATTCTTTAAGAGGCTTTCTATACGGCCTTCTAAAATTGGTAGTTGGAGCAGCACCCATTTATTTTCAAGATTTTAATAATCCATAATATTCAGGTAATCAGATATATTTAAATTTTAAAACCTTATTTGTTATGTGGGAAGAAGAAAACAACAGCCTTAAAAAAGCCTTTATTTTTAAGAACTTTAAAGAAGCCTTTGCTTTTATGACCGAAGTAGCCGCTGTAGCAGAAGATTTGGACCACCACCCGGAATGGACCAATATCTACAACAAAGTAAGTTTTAAGCTTTATACCTTTGCGGGAAATAAAGTAACAACCCGCGACCGGAAACTAGCTCAGGCCATAGATCGGGTAGCTGAAAAATATTTAGAGTACTAATCGTGTATATTTAAATAGCCACATAAAAAATAGACACGTATTTTACCAGCACCATTACCCGCAATTAAACTGAAATATTTACCTTTGGGCATGTCATCTGGCGAAGAAACAAGGCTTTACTTAGTACCAACTCCAATTGGTAACCTGGAGGATATAACGCTTCGGGCAATTAGGATTTTAAAAGAGGTAGACACCGTGCTGGCCGAAGATACCCGTACCAGTGGAAAACTGCTGCAACATTTAGGCATAGATAAACGCATGCACAGCCACCACCTGCACAACGAACACAAAGCGGTAGCCCACTTAATAGATCGTATGAGTAAAGGCGAAAAAATGGCTTTGGTGTCAGATGCTGGTACCCCGGGCATATCGGATCCTGGCTTTTTACTGGTGCGCGAGTGCCTGCGCAACAATATTAAAATAGAATGTTTGCCCGGACCCACTGCTTTTGTACCAGCTTTACTAAAATCTGGCTTTAGCGCCGAGCGATTTACTTTTGAGGGATTTTTGCCACAGAAAAAAGGCCGACAAACCCGCTTACAGGAGTTAGCCAAAGAAGAGCGCACTATGATATTTTATGAATCGCCGCATCGTTTACTTAAGACACTGGGCCAATTTAGCGAATACTTTGGTCCGGAACGGCAAGTATCGGTATCAAGGGAACTAACTAAAATGTTTGAAGAAACCATTACCGGTACTTTAGCCGACGTAATTCAGCAGTTTAACCAGAAGGCAATAAAAGGAGAATTTGTGTTGGTAGTAGAAGGAGGGAAAGCTTTAAAAGCCTCTTATGCAAATGAATAAAAGATCAATTTTTAAATTAATAATACTTTGTCTGGGATTCCTGTTGGTTATTCAACAAAGTAAGGCATTCCCGTTGTCGCCGCAAGCTAAAATTAGCCTTATTACAGTTTCTCCTGGGGCCGAATTATACTCGATGTATGGCCACAGTGCCATACGGGTAGTAGACCCGGTCCAGGATATGGATGTGGTTTTTAACTATGGCACTTTTGATTTTAATACCCCTAACTTTTATATAAAATTTATTCAGGGTAAGTTACCTTATAATTTATCAGCCGGATACTTCCAACAATTATTAGAGAACAGCCAGGAAGATAACCGGTCGGTATATGAGCAAGTATTGAATTTAAATTTGCAGGAAAAACAATGGGTAATGGATTTCCTGGAAAATAATTACCTGCCCGAAAACCGCTCGTATCTCTACGACTTTTTCTACGATAACTGCGCTACCCGTATCCGGGATGTTTTTAAAAAAGGCTTAGGGAACAAATTAATTTACCCTCAAACCCCGTTAGATGGTCCGCCTACTTTCCGGCAGTTGGTTGGCATTTACCAGGCACCGCACCCCTGGGTAGATTTGGGCATAGATTTATTAATGGGCTTGCCTGCCGACAAAGTAGCATCGCCCACCCAAATGATGTTTTTGCCGGACTTTTTAATGCAGGGATTTGACAAATCCAGGGTAGGAGGTATGGCTCCTTTTGTACAATCTAAGCAACAATTATTTAAGGCAACTGCCCCACCAGCTGAAGCGCCCCTTCTAACACCTTCGTTTATTTTCTGGGTGTTACTGGTGGTAGTAGTACTTGTTACCATTCTGCAGATTCGGCAAAAAGCTGTTTCCCACGCATTAGATATTGTTCTATTTAGCTTAACCGGCTTATTAGGTATTATATTAACGTTTCTTTGGTTTGGCACCGACCACCAGTCGTTTTCCCAAAACCTCAATATTCTTTGGGCTTTTCCTCTTCACTTACCAGTTGCTTTTCTTTTGCTTAAAGAAAAGAAATCAACTTTTATAAAAACTTACTTTTTAGTTACAGCTGCCATTTTAGTACTGTTAGCCGTTAGCTGGAAAATATTACCTCAAGAATTTCATCCATCCGTATTGCCACTCGTACTAACCCTGGCTATCCGGGGCTGGTATATTGCCAAGGGCAGCAAAAAAGTAAAAAGTTCTACAAACCCGTATAAATAAACCTAAAAATAAGCCTATGAATCTTTCTGAACTTTGCCAGGAAATAGTTGCTATTGCTAAAAAAACCGGCGAATTTATTCGTGCCGAAGCGGCGGCTTTTGACAGAAGTAAAATTGAACATAAAGGCCTGAACGACATGGTTTCGTATGTAGACAAACAGGCTGAAGAACAAATAATAGCTGGCATAAAAGCTGTATTTCCAGATTCGGGATTTATTGCGGAAGAAGGCACTTCTGATGAGAAACACGAGGTATACAACTGGATTATAGACCCTTTGGATGGAACTACCAATTTCATTCATGGGGTGCCTGTTTTTTGCGTGAGCATTGGCTTAATGGAGCGGGATGAAATGGTGCTGGGAGTTATTTATGAGATAAACCAGGATGAATGCTTTTATGCGACAAAGGGTGGTGGAGCTTTCCTGAATGGCAAGCCTATAAAAGTAACTGATACTCCTGACTTAGCTAATAGTTTAATGGTAACCGGGTACCCCTATACCGATTTTGGCTGGATGCAGGATTACTTACAATTGCTAGGTGGCTTTATGCAAAAATCACATGGCGTACGGCGGTTAGGATCAGCGGCTGCAGACTTAGCTTATGTTGCCTGCGGCAGGTTTGAAGGGTTCTTTGAGTTTAATTTAAAGCCTTGGGACGTGGCAGCAGGAGTAGTTATTGTAAGAGAAGCGGGCGGACGTGTTACAAAATTCGGCGGCAGTGGCGATCCGGTTTTTGGCAAAGAATTATTGGCTACTAACGGGCGGATTCACGACGAAACCAGTCAATTTATTTTATCCTACTGGAATAAGAGTGAACAACCTTTGTAATAGCAGCCACAATAAACTTTTTTTAAACTTAAGCGGTTCTTAACAAGACATGGTACAGCAACTTATTATATTTCTCATATTTATTGCCGCTGCTTTTTATGTAGGTCGTTTAGTTTACAGAAACTTTAGCACCAAGTCTGGCGGCTGTGTTAAAGGTTGTGGTAGCGCTTGTTCTTCTATTGATTTTACTAAAATTCAGAAGAATATAAACTCGGCTTCCCAGAGTTAAAAGCCTGTTTTTATGCGACTCTTTAGCTAGAGAATTTACAGACTTCCAAATTTTTCCGGTTTGTGCAGTTAACTTGTTTCGGTTTTTACGTATAGCAGCTATACTATATTCGATGAATAACCCTTAATAATTATACTGCTATGCAAGACAAAGAAGAATTAACGTCGCAAATAGATGTACAAAAGAAGCTTAAGGAAGAAGGCTTTACAAAAGATTTCCGGGTTGAGAATGAACGGTTAACTAGTTATGGCGAAAACGATGGTAAAACATACGGAGCCGAGGAAGTAAAAATTGTAGACTTTTACCGTTTTGAAGGAGAAACTAATCCGGATGATATGGCCATTTTATATGCTATTGAATGCAACGATGGAACAAAAGGAACTATCTCTAACTCGTATGGTCCTTTAGCCGATACGGATATTGATGCTTTCTTAGTAAGAGTACAGGACTTAGGAAAAAATGTAGATAAGAACTAAGCGAAATTATAGCACAAAAAATAAAAGCTGAAGGAGTACATCCTTCAGCTTTTATTTTTTCTAAAACCTAATTCAGGATTCCTTTTTTTCCTCAGGCGCTTCTGGTTTTAAAACAGAAAGCTGATCGCTTAAATTTACTCCTCCCTGAATACCAAAATCTAATGTCCGGATTGGGAATGGTATAGCCATATTATTGGCATCAAGCGCTTTCTTTATTTTTATAATGGCTTCACTACGGGCAAATACATAATCAAACTGCCGGTTATAATGAACCCAAAACCGTACTTTACAATTTATAGAACTATCGCCAAACTCTTCATAAACTACCTCTACATCTTTGGTTTCTACCTGGCCTTTTATACCAATTACAGCTTCCTTTATTACTTGCTGCGCCCGTTCTAAATCCTCTCCATAAGAAATACCCAAGGTTACATCTACCCGCCTGATACCGTAATGGGTAAAAACCACCATTACATTCTCAAAAACTTTCCGGTTAGGTACTTTTACTAACTCCCCTGTTACCTGTCTGATATCAATGGTCCGTAAATTAATCCGCTCAATTGTCCCAAAATAATCGTTGGATTCTATCACATCGCCTACCCCAAAAGGTTTACGTACAGCAATAATAACCCCCGAAATAAAGTTAGCGGCAATATCCTGAAAGGCGAAACCCAAAGCCAAACCTATAATACCAACCCCAGCCAGCAATGAGGTAACGGTTTTATCTAGTTCCAGAATATCCAGCGCAAAGAAAAAGCCAATCAGGAGAGAAGCTGTGTAAGCCAGTGAAGCAATAAGGTTATTTAAGGCTAAACTGTGCGAAAACCGGGGCAATACTTTTTCAGTAGTGCGCTGAATGAGCCGTGCCACAAAAAAAGTAGCTACTAAAACTATAAGTGCGATTATCAGGTTGGGCAACATGAGCACCAGTTGCTTTAACCAAGAATCGATCTTAGCCACCATTAAATTTAAGTACCGGTTTATCTCTAGCATAGAATATAATTTTTAAGGGCGCCACGTATGGCCACAATTGCCACATACGAGAATATGGTTGCGTAAGGGGTCTGCCAAGATAAAAGAAAGTAGTTTTTTAAATATACCTGGCTGCTCCTCTACTTGTACCTGGGGCGATGCACATACCGGACAGGCTCCTACAACGCCCATTGTTGGTTGCAACTCATCTCGAATCTCCGCTATAATTGCTCTGGCATTTTCTTTATCCTGTTGCCGGACCCGTAATTTTACGCCCCCATACGCAATGCTGTGCCAGGGCTGGTTCGAAATAATATTTTCGTCGCCTAATACACACGGAATACCTTCTACTTCTAAACGGTTGCGGTAAATATGTGCTTCAATAGCTTCCGGAAAAGTAGCCACCGTTACCATTACCACCTCTGTATTTTCTTCTTCCATGTTTATTACGTGACCTATCCCCATACTTTAGTTCCCTGTGTACAGTTGCGGCACATCTCGATTTCGTTTCGTGATTTTAATAGAGCCTGGCGAAATTTACGGTAGGGAGTGCCCCGCCATAGTTGTTCAAATTTCTGTTGTTTTAAATCGCCCATGCGGTACTCAGCATCTTTATCAAAACAACAAGGCACCACCAAACCATCCCAGGTTATTACGCAAGAGTGCCACATTTTCCAACAATGATTCAGAAGTTTATTTTTTATAGAGAAGCTTCCATTGCCATTGTTCTGATACCGGGAGTAATAATCAATGGTAGGAATAAGAGGGGAGCCTTGCTCATAATCATAAATTTGAGCGGTTTTAAACCATACATCATCTACTTCCAGTTCTTTCGCCAAATTCCGCACCTCATCCAGCTGGTGTTCGTTGGGGCGCACCACTAAGAACTGGAATACCACATAGGGTGTCCTGGATTTTAACTTTTTTTTCCATTTAATTAAGTTACGTGTGCCCTCCAATACTTTGTCTAACTGCCCTCCAATGCGGTAAGCCTGGTAGGTTTCCTGTGTGGTTCCATCTATAGATATAATCATACGGTCCAGCCCTGATTCTACAGTTTTACGGGCATTCTCTTCATTTAAAAAATGAGCGTTGGTAGAAGTAGCGGTATAAATACCTTTTGCGGAAGCGTGTTTAACTAAATCCAAGAAACGGGGATGGAGGTACGGCTCTCCCTGGAAATAAAAAATTAGATACAGTAATTTCTGGTGAAGTTCGTCAATAGTCCGCCTGAACAAGGTATCATCCAACATACCAGTAGGCCGCGTAAAGGACCGCAAGCCACTGGGACACTCCGGACACCGTAAATTACAACTGGTAGTAGGCTCAAACGAAATACTTATTGGGCTTCCCCAATGCCGGGAGGTTTTAGTGACTTTGGAAAGAATATAACTGCTAATCACCTTGGTTGCATTAATAGCGCGCGGCAGTGTTAACTTAGATAAAAAATTAAATCCGTCAGAGATTTTGCCCTTCATACAGCAGCTTTAAATATTCGGGAGGTTTCCGAAATAGGAATCTAAAAGTACGAGTAACTACGGAAAGAAGCTTGAGCCAGCCGAAAATAATAAACTGCTAGAGCCTTAAATTAAAGCGATACAGGAAGTGCCTGTATCGCTTTAATTTAATCTTTTACTATTTCTACATTTTAAGCGCTTTTAATAACTCATTATTAATGCTGGCATTGCTGGGGCGTTTTGCATTGGTACTAATAAATGTACCGTCTGTATCTATCAGAAAATAAGCAGGTGCCTCTACCACTTTATATTTTTGTAATAATTCTTCTTTATTCCTGGCAAACAGTTGTACTCCTTTTAATTTACGAGAGGCAACCGACTTTCGCCATAATTCCTCATCGCCATCTACTCCAATGTTTATAAAAATAATGTTTTTATTAAGCATTTCTTTTTCCAGTTCTTTGGCATAAGGCAAATCTACTTTACATAAAATACAGGTGGTACTCCAGAAATTGAGGTACACTACCTTCCCCTTAAAATCTTTTAAGGAAACATCTTTTCCTTCAATAGATTTTAATTTAAAATCTGGTGCCTGGCCGCCTAAGGCAAAAGCTTTATTAACATTATATGCCGTCACTAAAGGATCATTAAGTTTCAGGTTGGGGGCTAGCTTCATTAAATCCTGCCATATCTGATCGGTATATTTTATAAAGCCATTTTGAATAGAGTTGTGCAGAATTTGCGCCAGTACTAAATTACGGCACTCGCCGGTTAATTTTTCTTTGGCTGTACTATACAGAGCCCAGTAATAATCCGGATTACTTGGCTGGTGGTTTGTTGCCGTTAATACAAACTGAAGGTAATTAGTTAAAAAGCTGGTGTAGGCATGGCTTTTTAAGGCCTGGGAGTTATTGATGGTAACAGTTTTTAGAAAATCATAATAACCCGGAGATAATTTTATTAGTGAGCCTCCAATAACGCGTTGGCGCAGACTGGCAAAGGTTAACAAATCGTTGGCCCAACTATATTCTATTTCGGCCTTTATATAATTTTTAAAATCTTCTGATAAAGGGGTTTTAGCAGCATGCCGCTCTAAAAATTGTAACTGGTCTTTTTTGCGGTAATCCAGAAAGGCAACAAAGCTTTTTTCATTTAACCGGATATTATTCGGCAATATCTGGTAATCTTCATCTTCATAAAATTTAAGATTAAAACTTACCAGAAAATTATTCTCATTTGCGCCTTTACCCTTAAATTTTAAGGTTTTAAAAAAATTCTCAGGATTAAAGCGCACCTCCAGTTCATCACCGGGGTGCAGAAACAAACTAATGGATTCCTCATCATAAACGAAATCAGCAGAAGTAGCCTCGGAAACAGGAACACTAATAGCAAACTGGCCCTGCGCATCTATAGCGCTCAAACTCTGCACTTCCTTAGCACTTAAAGTATTAGGATTAACTGCTACCATAATACTATCCTGCTCGGGGTTAATCACTTTACCCTTTACAATTGCTTTTTGCGCAAATAGAGAAAAACTGGAAAGAAGAAAAATTAAGAGTAAGTTAAGCTGCTTCATAGGCTAACTAATTTATAAAGTAAACACAAAAGTTAATACACCAAATAGTTATTACTTTTGATATAATTCAGCTATAACACAACTAATTAAATAAAATTCAAAAAGGCAGTCACATTTTTTAACCTTAGTTACGTTATATTTTAAATTTAATTTACTCTTTACATTATCCAAAGAGACCACTCAATACTTCTTCAAGTTTACTTACAGCATGCACTTTAATGCCGTAGCGTTTTAGGTCGGTTCCCTTTACATTGAATTTAGAAATATATATTTCTGTAAAGCCTAGTTTTTCAGCTTCACCTATACGCTGATCTATCCGATTAACAGCCCTAATTTCGCCACTTAAGCCTACTTCGGCAGCGAAACAAGTAGTGTTGGGTATGGCGATATCTTCAAAAGATGATAGGATGGAGGCACATACTGCTAAATCAATAGCCGGATCTTCTACTTTTAATCCCCCGGCAATATTTAAAAATACATCTTGGGATCCTAATTTAAATCCGCCCCGCTTTTCCAGTACCGCCAGTAACATATTAAGCCGTTTAGCATCATACCCGGTAGAGGAACGCTGCGGAGTACCATAGGTAGCCGGACTCACCAGGCTTTGCACTTCAATTAACAATGGCCGGTTCCCTTCTAAAGTAGCGCCAATACTAATCCCGCTTAAGTTTTCTTCGCGCTGCGATAATAAAATTTCGGAAGGATTGCTTACTTCGCGTAAACCAGTCCCATGCATCTCATAAATTCCCAGTTCGGCCGTAGAACCGAAGCGGTTTTTGGTAGTACGCAAAATGCGGTAGGTCATGTGCCGATCTCCCTCAAACTGCAACACAGTATCTACCATATGCTCTAAAATTTTAGGGCCAGCTAAGTTTCCTTCTTTGGTAATATGACCAATTAAAAACACAGGCGTTCCACTTTCTTTTGCATATTTTAATAACTCTGCGGTACACTCACGCACTTGCGAAATACTACCAGCGCCTGATTCTATGAACGAGGAATGCAAGGTTTGAATAGAATCGACGATCAGCACATTGGGCTGTAATTGTTCTATTTGTTTAAAAATATTTTGGGTACCGGTTTCGGTTAAAATAAAACAGTTAGGATGTTGCACGCCTAAGCGCTCAGCCCGCATTTTTATTTGTTGGTCGCTTTCTTCTCCAGAGATATACAGCACCCGGTTTTTCTTTAAACTTAGGGCTATCTGCAGCATTAGAGTAGATTTACCAATGCCTGGTTCGCCGCCAATTAATACCATAGAACCGGGCACGATACCGCCTCCCAATACCCGGTTAAGCTCTTGGTCCGCAGTTACAACCCGAGACTCTTCCTGGTAATTTATTTCGGCAATAGCACGAGGTTTAGCTGCTACCTGAGTAGAAGTGCTCCGCCAGGTAGGACCGCTAGCTTCTTCTCGTTGCAATACTTCTTCTACATAGGTATTCCATTCACCACAAGCCGGGCACCGCCCAATCCATTTCGCAGATTGGGCACCGCAGTTTTGGCAGAAATAAGAGGTTTTAACTTTAGCCATGTATTAATGAGATCCAAGTATTAAAGAGGTAATATTAATAACTTGGCGAGAATAATCTTTGATTGAAAATGTTATGCTTAACCGAGCAGCCATTAAATAGGTTTGCCCTTTAAACACCTATACAAGATACTAGCTTTTTGCTGTTTTTCCTACATATTGCTCATTCTGGCACCCGTTAAAGCGAAACTGTATAATATAGAAATACTTTAATATATGCTTTTATATTTCACATAAAGAATCATAAATTAGGCAATAACTTATTAAATAAATTCTATTTAATTTCTTACAATAGAAATCTCTTTCTGCATTATTGATTTAAAAATTTACCGTTTTTATAAAGTATAGAAGGAAATGGATAGATACATTAAAGCTTTATTAGCAACTAATTTTTAGAATCCTACCGGAGGATGTAGGACAATATATTACTTTGCCAAAGTAATATATTGCCAGAACCAAGTTATAAAGCTAGGTTTATAATAAGCAACTACCTTCAGTACTGCTTCTGGATTATAAGTAGGCGAACTTTCTGTTTTTACCGGCGTAAGGCTTGAGAATTAGCTACTAATACACTTATTATGGAAACTACTGTAAATCACGATAAAGACAATCAGGAATTTAGCATTACTCTGGAAAACGACCAGGCTGAATTGGCCTATAGTTTACCAAAAGATAATGTGATGAACTTTCAACATACATTTGTACCCGAAAACTTTAGAGGGAAGGGCGTTGCTTTTCAATTAATTAAAACCGGATTAGAATATGCGCAGAACAATAATTATAAAGTAATTGCTTCCTGTCCGATAGTAGCCGCTTATATCCGAAAGCACAAAGAATACGAGCCTTTACTAGATACTTATATGATTTAGCCTTTCCTGCTCAAATCAAATAAAAAAGCTTCGTTATACGCGAAGCTTTTTTATTTCTACTTAATATCCCCGATAATACCGCCCTTGGTGTCTGCCGCCACCTCTTCCGTAGTAGCCACCCCGACCATGGCCAGGAGGTGGGTAGTACCGATAAGGTTGCGGGTATACCATGTATGGTCGGAAATAGGGTCTGGGGTAAGTGCGATAATAAGGAGCTGGTACCACCGGATAAGCAGGGTAGGAAGAATAACCTACATAAGCTCCGGTACAACTAGTTAAACCTGACCCAACCAGGATAACTAGACCGATAAAAATTAGAAACTTTTTCATGGCACTTCTTTTTGTATATTACAACAAAATATGTACCAATTATATACTCTCTCTAATATAGTAAAGACCTATATAATTTAGCCTTTAAAGCCGCTCCAGAAAGCAGCTAATACGTTGGATTCCGACTAAACAGTTTAGTACAGAAGGCCATTTTACCTCAGTTTTAGCAACGAAAAAAGCTTTATATTACCTCTTTACAAGGAAATAGGGGATTATTCCTTAATTAAAAATAGTATAAGGATAACCAGAGCAATTACACTAGAGGGAGTGGGCTAAATACTATCAGTTTACAAAGAGCCTGCTGGTTTGCAGTTACCAATTTCTTTTTGCTCTCTACTAACTTCATTAATTGAAGTGGGGATTAGAGCCGTAACAGCAATATATTTTAATGAAGGCTAATAAAGGTACAGCATGCCAGAGAGGAGAAAAGACTAAGTCTTTTCTCCTCCTTAGTTTAAATGAAATTTGTCAATATTAATTAAATAACTGCTTTAGCTACTTAAAAAATTATAGGTTATAGCTTACTAGCGGGGAAGTACCTGTGCCCGAAGTTCGCCACCCGGAAATTGGCTGCTATGAATATTTACATACCAGTTACCAGCCAATAAAGCAGTTTCCTCATCAGCAGTAAGCGTACGGGTAGTACCAGAAACAGGGGAGGTATAAGTAGCTGGATTTCCGGTACCTGGTATTGGAATAACTATGTTACCAGAAACAGCCGTTGCAGGCAGATTTGCTGTTGGGATAGCATTATGAAAGTGCATACCGGTTACATTGGTAGTTATTCCGCTCCAGGCTATGGTATACGTTATTGTTTTTGTATCCTTATTATAAGAACCATTAACTGTTCCGGTTCCTGGTGAGTTAACTACGGTCGGTCTTTCATTTGCACCAGATAAAGTGGTAGTTTGAAAAGTTACTACCGGCGATTCTTCATCTTTTTTACAAGCTCCCAAAACTAAAGCCATTACCAATAAAAGTCCCGTTAGGGAAAATGTTGCTTTTCTTACTTGCTTTCTCATGTCTTTACTTAGTTAAATGAATTGAATTAGTTTGTGGTGTATTTTCTACAATCGAACGTTAAACTTAGGTAATTTTATTTAAACCCCCACTGATAAATTTTCAGAAAAAAAATTCTGGTTTTATTTATGTTGCTTTTACCTGCTGCTAGGTCAGTTTGTAAAGTAGCACTTCTAAAATGGCTACCGACCCTTAATGACACCCTCCATTACTACATATAAAACACTGAATATTAAAATATTAACTAATAAATTATTTTATTGTAATTAAAGCAGAATCTATACTTGATACCCAAATTTTTTACCATAAATTTTATCCTATCATATTTGGTACCCGTAAAAAATCAGGCTTTGCTGCTAACTGAGTAGCAAAGTTGGTCTGGTAAGAAATGAGAAAGGACAGCGGGGAAATCAGCAAAATTTAATTTAGGAAAACCCATGTGTCCATTTTGGTAGTTTCTGCCGGCCGGAGGTAAATGTTTAACCTAAATTAATAAGCTATGAAACGTTACATTAAATTAATTCCGGCAGTTGCTTTTGCTTTTTGCTCGTTGGCTGCCAATGCACAGAGTAATGGCTCTTCCACTAACCGAACGCAATCTCAAAGAGATAAAAGTACAACCTCACAATCGGGTACTAATACCAAAGCAGGTGCCAATACTAATGCTCCTTCCGATGTTTATAACCAGGTGCAACATAACTATTTAAGCAACCCTGGCTATAACGGCGATCCATTAAGCTCCAGTGGCAGCCAATCTGCTGTGGATAAAAGCTCTAAAGTTGGTCATAATAAAAAAAATCCGGCTAGCAGCGTTTCTCAAAACAGAAGCAGCAACTCCTCTAATGGGAACAAGTCTCTGAGCAACAATAACACTGCCACTACCAACCCTGATTTAAATGGCTCCATGAGCTATCAGCGCCAGGGCAATGTGCAGTCAGGCGGCTTGTCTGCAACAGGTTTTTATGATAAAGCCACGTTAGATGCCATGCAGAGCGAAATATTCTTACAACTGGATCGGTCGCGTCTTTTAAATGAGAAGATGATGTTACTCAATCAGAAAATAGAGTTAATGAGTAGCGTTATAAATAAAGATAAAAAAGCCCGTGATATAAATTCTCAACTCCAAACCCTGGATAGCCGATTGGAAGACCTGGATCGGCAATTAAATTTTGGCAGCTCCGCTGAAAACAACTCTTCTAACGGTATACATGAAGATAAATAAGGATTAAATAATATTTTGCAGTTGACAAAAAGCCGGTAAATTCCCGGCTTTTTGCTTTATAACCTATTCTACATATAAAAATTTTATAATATATCCAAATCAAAGACTATCCAAAGTGATAAAAAAACGTATGACGAGTTCGGAAGAAAATTCAATTCGCATCGTTGACAACTACACATAACTCTCATATTGGCCGTACCATCCTTAAAATCCTTTTGTGGATTATCGGGATCCCCTTGGTTTTAATTCTGGTGCTGGTGATAGCCCTGCAGTTTTCGGCCACCCAAAATTACTTAGCAGACAAGGGCACAAATTATTTAGCTGATAAGCTGAAAACGGAAGTGCGCATTGGCCGTGTTAAAACAGACTTTAGAAACAGCTTTGTTTTAGAAGATTTTTACATGGAAGACCAGAAAGGCGATACGTTGCTCTATGCTGGTCGGCTGGGCCTGGATATTAACTTTTTTTCCCTACTTAATAGCGAAATCAATATCAGTTCTGCCACCTTACGGAATGCTACGGCGCATATAAAAACTTTTATGCCCGACAGTACTACCAACTATGACTTTGTATTAAATGCTTTTGCCGCAGATACAGCTACTGCGCAACCGGTAGATACTACTGCCGCACCTTTTACCTATAAAATGGGCGATATGCAACTGGAGAATATTTTCCTGACAATGGACGACCAGATTTATGGTAATAATGTTCGCACCCGCATTGGCAACCTAAAAGCCCGCATGGATGAAATTAATCCCGATAAAGAAATATACCGGATTAATAACGTAACCCTGCAAAACAGTTATGCCAATATTATTCAAACCAAAGTACCTGATGCCACAACTGATACAGCGGAGACCAAACCTTTGACAATGCAGTTTAATATAGGCAGCGTATTATTGGAAAAAGTAAAATTAAATTACCAGAATACAGTTGCCTCGCAGCGCATAGCTTTAAATATAGGCCGCACTGAACTTCAGGCCGATAACATTGACCTACCCAATGCCAAAGTAAACCTGAATAAGTTTGATCTACAGAATACCTCAGTCGCTTACTTCCAGGACAAGTATACGCATCCGGATTCTATGGCCATTGAACCCGTAGAAACAGCGAAAGAACTGGACAAAGCGGTAGAAGAAAGAGAAGGAGCACCCGTAAACTGGGTAGTAACCCTGAAAGACATGAACATTGGGGGGCTTAACGTACAGTTTGGAAATTATAACACTCCCGCCCAGACTACCGGCATGGATTTTAATCATTTAAATTTTACAGATATCAACCTGGATCTGGATGACTTTTACTTTAGCCAGAACCGCATAGCCGCTGATTTAAATGATTTTAGATTGAAAGAAAAGAGTGGTTTTGAAGTTCGGAAATTTACCGCTGCTATCTCTGTCGACTCCACCCGTGCCGCTTTAGAAGATCTGCACCTGGAAACCGGTGAAAGTATTTTACGCAGGCGATTTGCTATAGGGTATCCGTCTTTAGAAACCATAGCTGATAATATCAACCGTTTAACCATCGAAGCTGATTTAGATAATTCAAAAATTGGCTTCCGTGACTTATTGTATTTCCAGCCGGCATTAGCTAAAAATCCTTCTTTCCGGAGTATATTAAACCGCCCGCTGTACATAGATGGCCGCATGTATGGGCGCATGGATAATCTAAGAATCGAGAACCTGCAAGCTGCCGGTTTAAATGGGACTGCCCTGAATGTAAGCGGCACCATTACGGGCTTACCAGATCCGGAAAAAGCTAACCTGAACCTGAATATTACTCGCTTTACCGCTTCTCGCGCTGATATTTTAGCTTTCTTACCACCTGGTTCCTTACCTCCAGGGTACCAGGTACCAAGCCGGGTAAGTTTGAGCGGTGGCATTAATGGCGGCATGCAGAACTTAAACCTTCAAAACGTTAGGCTAACAGCAGGGCCTAATACAGCGCTGCAAGCTACGGGTACCATCCGGAATCTGACTGAACCTAATCGTTTATTTGCAAACGTAACTATTCAGCGTTTTGCCACCACCCGTACCGATATTCAAACTTTATTACCACGAGATTTAATTCCTCCTACCATACAACTACCGGAAAGCATGAGCCTGACGGGTAATTTTACTGGTAGCTTGGAAAACTTTACTACCAACTCTACTATAACTACCACTTTTGGAAATGCAACTGCTAACATACGGATGCAGCCTGGCGAACGCTACAACGGCACGGTTAGTTTAGCCAAGTTTAATTTAGGCCACTTAATGAAGATGGATAGTACCTTAGGTACCATAACCACCACCGCTACTGTTAACGGCACGGGCTTAACACCAGAAACTATGCGCGCCGATATTGATGCTACCATTCAGCAGGTGCAATACAACAACTACAACTACAATAATATTGCTATCAAAGGTCTTGCTGACCGAAATGTATTTAATGGCACGGTTAGCATGAAAGACCAGAACCTGGCTTTCAATTTTGATGGGAATGTAAATATGCGTGGGGCAGAACCAAGTTATGCCTTTACCCTTAACCTGGATGAAGCCAATTTACAGGCTTTAAATTTATATACCAGCCCGCTGCGCCTGCAGGGAAAAGTGGTTGCTGACATGCGGGGAGCCTCACTTAATACCTTAACCGGCACTGTAGATGCCGGCAAATTCACTATCCGACAGGGGCCAAAAACATACCGCATCGATTCTTTGTTCGTCCGGATGGCCAACCAGATAGGCAGCACTAATATTGCGATTCGGTCTGATATTATGAATGGCTTTTTTAGAGGAACCAACAGCGCCGAAGAATTAGGCACCGCCTTTATGAAATACGCCGATTCTTACTTTAACATTCAGGAGCCCCCATTCCCGGCCAACGTAAACTTAAATGACTTTAACTTCGATTTCCGCTTCCGTCGTACTGATTTATTAACCAATGGCCTGGTACCCGGATTGAAGAAATTTGGGCCCGGCATTATGACCGGCTCCTATACCCGCGCCAACCAGACCTTAGATGTAGATGGGTATTTACCTAACATAATTTACACCAGTTACAATCTTGATAGCTTAACCATACAATTAAATGGCGACGCCAACAGAATTAATTATGCAGTAGGTCTGCAGGAGTTATCAGATTCTACCATGCTTATTAAGAATTTAAGTTTTGGAGGCTACGCCCAGGACGATCAGTTAAAAACCCGCTTAGCCATTGCGGAAGACAATGGACAGGAACGGTTTGCGTTAGGAGGCTTACTGAATACGCTGCCCGACGCTTACCGCTTTCAGTTTACGCAAGGAGATGTTATTTTTAACCACCAGCCCTGGAACGTAAATTCCGACAATTACCTCCAGTATTATAATACAGGCGATATATTTGCCAATAATGTACGATTATCGAATGCAGCCGGCAGTGCCTTAACTTTTAATAGCCAGGGTAGCAGCCGGAATTCGCCTTTCCAAATTGGCTTTACTAACTTTCAGTTAACCGATATTTCCGAAGCCATTCAGCGTACCGATAGTTTAGTAAGTGGGGCCGTAAATGGCACCATTACTTTACGCGACATCCCTACAAAACTAAGTTTTACTTCAGATGTGCGGGTTGATAATTTTGCCTTCCAGAAAAACCTGATTGGTAATATTGCTTTGCAGGCCGATAATGCCGGCGGCGACCGCTATAATTTGAATGCCAGCTTAACAGGAAATGGTAATAACGCCACTATTAACGGCTATTATGTAGCTCAGGCCACATCTAATTCACTTAACCTGACTGCCGATATTGGTGGATTAAATTTAGCTGCGTTCGAGGGCTTTGCTATGGGCCAATTGCAGGATATGTCAGGTTCTCTGGTTGGGCGGCTAAGCATTACCGGCAGTGTAGCTCAGCCGGCCATACGCGGGCAGGCAACTTTTGCCAATGCCTCTTTTGTACCTACCATGCTGGGTGCACCATTCCGGTTACAAAACGAATCCATGACCTTTGATGAACGGGGTATCAGCTTTAATAATTTCACCCTGCTCGATTCCCTAAACAACAAAGCTACAGTAAACGGAACGGTCTTTACCAAAGATTACCTGACCTACCGCTTTGCCCTGAATGTGAACACCAACAACTTCGTGGTCATGAATTCTACCCGCGAAGATAACCCACTTTATTATGGAAAGCTTATTCTGAATGCAAATGCCCGTATTGGCGGTGAGGAAAACCATCCTGATATTAGCGGCAATGTAACCGTAGTAGATGGCTCAGCCATGACCTTGGTTATCCCGGCTACGGCGGCCGGTATGGTAGAACACGAAGGCATTGTACAGTTTGTAGATGTTACCGATACTTTGACGGCACGACTAGCCGAACTGCAAAAACGGGATACCCTGTCTCAAACCAATTTGTTTGGTTACAATGTAAGTGCCGTAGTAGATGTATCGGATAATGTTCCGTTTACTGTAATTATTGACGAAGCTTCCGGCGACTTTTTGGAAATTAGAGGACGAGGCCAGTTAAATACCGGCATGGACGATGATGGGCATATTACCTTAAGCGGACGCTATGTGGTAAGCAGTGGCCGGTACCGGTTAAACTTTTATAATCTAGCCAAACGGGAATTTGAAATTGGACGGGGCAGCAGCATTACCTGGGCTGGCGATCCGTTTACCGCCAATATGGACATTCGGGCTATTTACAATATAAAAACCGGTACCACCGAGCTAATTTCAAACCAGCTTTCCGGATCCGGAGATGACGAAGTAACCCGTAACCAATCGCGGCAACAACTGCCTTTTGATGTAATTATCAATTTAGATGGCGATCTGTTGAAACCTGATATCAGTTTCGATATTGAGTTAGAAGAATCGGCAAGAGGAACAGGAACGGCTAATGCGGCAGCGGCGCGCCTGGAAAACATCCGGCAGGACGCTTCCGAACTGAACCGGCAGGCGTTCTCCCTAATTGTATTAGGTCGTTTTATGGCTTCCGATCCGCTGCAATCTTCGGGTGGGGGCTCCCTGGCTACCACTGCCCGCAACAGTGTAAGCAATGTACTTAGCGACCAATTAAACAAACTAACCGGGCAATATTTAGGTGGACTGGGTCTGGAATTAGGTTTAAATTCTTACCAGGATTATAGTTCAGGCGCGGCTACCGGCCAAAACCGAACCGATTTAAATGTAGCCTTAAACCAGCAATTCCTGAACGATCGCTTAGTTGTTAATTTGGGCACGGATGTAGGGTTGGAAGGCCAGAGCCAACGACAATCGGGTACTGGCGGATTTGCCGGCAATATTTCAGTAGAGTACTTAATTACACCTAATGGCCGCTTACGCGTGCGCGGGTTTCAGCAACCTTCCTTCGAGGACCTGACCGAAACGCAAGTGCAGCAAACAGGGGTTTCTTTAATTTTCCAACGCAATTTTAATGACTTGGCCGATCTGTTTTCGAACCTGTCGGGTGGCAAAAACAAGGAAGCCCGTCGCAACCGAAATACCGAACAGGTAACCGATAATTATTAAGAATGTGGAGATTTAATATTAAACTATAATACAGATAAAAGAACACTAAATAATTTGAATACACGCCTATGAACGGCTTAAGCCATATTTACAAATCTTTGTTACAAATAAATTACCGGAAGGCGGTTTTACTACTTTCAGGTATTTTTAGCTTATTTTATTTAGCCGGCTGCAGCGGCTTATCAAAACTACCACCGGGTAAACGCTTGTACACAGGCGCCACTGTTAAGCTGGAATCACAGGAGCCTATTAAAAACGAAGCTGCACTATCTACTGAACTGGCATCAGTGATTACGCCAAAGCCCAATACTTCCTTTTTTGGTATGCGGCCAAAGCTGGCTATTTACAATTTTGTGGGCACGCCTAAAAAAGAAAAAGGCTTACGTAGTTTTATCCGCCGAACTTTTGGCGAACCACCGGTATATTACGATTCGGTAAGTAACAAGCATATTACTGATCTAATGGTAAACCGCTTAAACAATTCAGGTTATTTTCATTCTACGGCTTCGTATAAAGAAAATATCAAACCCAAAACAGTTAGTGTTACCTATACCGCCCAAGTAGCCAAACCATATACCATCAGCAGCATCACCTATCCTGCCGGCGATTCAGCCGCCCAGGTTTACCGCGACATAGCCGCTTCGCAAGAAAACAGCTTGTTAAAAGTAGGTGATATTTACAACCTGGCTAATTTTTCAGCAGATCGTGTACGAATTGATGCGGCTCTTAAAAACAGGGGTTACTTTTATTTTGATCCGGATTATCTGCTGTATAAAGTAGATACCACGCATAATAATTATACCGTTCAGGTATATCCTACTATTAAACCCGATACCCCCGAAGATGCCTTGGTTTCTTATAAATTAGGCGATATTTATATTTATACCAATTATTCGCTGGGTCGGGATAGCACCGACAATATACCGCCGGTACGAATTAACGGCTATCAATATTTTCCGGACGAAGAATCTTTGAAAGCCAGACATTTATTACCTTCAGTTTTTCTGGAGAAAAATAATACCTACAATCGTCGCGACCATGCGTTAACTGTTAGCCGCCTGATGAGTTTAGGCTTGTTTCGGTACGTAGATGTTAAATTTAGCAAAAGCGACAGCATCCGGAATGCCTTAAATGCTTACCTGCGTTTAACGCCCCAGCGTACCCAATCGCTACGAGCCGAGGTAGAAACCGTAACTAAAACCAATGGATTTGCCGGGCCGGGTATTAATATCCGGTACCGCCACCGCAACCTTATGCGGGGAGCCGAACAATTGCAGCTAACGCTAAACGCCAGCCAGGAATCTTTTTCGGGGAACAAAAACCGGAACAGCTCTAACGTAAATGAAACTAACACCGGCAACAACAACGCCAGCGGATTAAATTCCTTGATTTTCGGTGCCCAGGCTCAATTAGATGTTCCCCGGTTTATTACGCCCTTCAACTTAACCAACCTCCGGAGCGAGTTTGTACCTAAAACCCGCTTTACCCTGGGTTTTACCTTTATGGACCGACGTAATTTCTTCCAAATGTTGGGGTACAATGCTACTTATGGTTACGTTTGGCGGCCTAAACCTCGGATTACGCACGAATTAACGCCTATTAATATTCAGTATTCTCAACTTTCTAACGTAGATACGATTTTCCAGAGAAGGCTAGACAATAGTTTATACCTGCGCCAGACCTTCCAGAACCAATTTATTGCGGGATCTATTTATAATTTTACTTACAACACCCAAAATCAACAACAACATAAGACCGACTTTTATTTTAATGGCAATATTGACGTTTCGGGTAATTTGCTAAACTTGTTCACGTCTAAAATTCAGAAACAGGAAGTAAACCCTAATACCGTACTGAAACAAGCTTACTCGCAATACTCCCGCTTAACACTGGAAACCCGTTTTTATCAGAACTTAACCAAAGGCACCCGCTTAGCTACCCGGATGATTATAGGCGCTGGTATTCCGTATGGCAATTCAGCGGCTTTACCTTATATAAAACAATACTTTATTGGCGGTGCCAACAGCATCCGGGCCTATCGCCCGAGAGAATTAGGGCCGGGTACTTATGTTGATACTACCACAACTGGCAGTGGTTATTTCGACCAGACAGGCGATATAAAATTTGAGGCCAACGCTGAATTACGGTTTAATTTAATTCCGTATTTAAAGGGAGCTGTATTTGTTGATGCGGGTAATATCTGGCTGGCAAAGGGTAACCCGGAGCGACCAAATGGCGAATTTAAATTTAATCGGGCTGTTAGCCAGTTAGCCATTGGTACTGGTGCCGGCTTGCGCGTAGATGCCGAGTTTTTTGTCTTACGCCTGGATTTAGGTATTCCACTGCGCGATCCGTACCAAAGCCCATCTTATGTATTGCGCGTGCCACCAAACCGCAAGAGCATGGTGTTACACATTGCTATCGGGTATCCTTTCTAAAAATGGTTACATGATATACGTAGGCACGTCGGGGTGGCATTATAAGCACTGGAAGGAGGTTTTCTACCCAAAGGGCATGCAGCAGAAAGATTACCTGAAC
Organism: Adhaeribacter aquaticus DSM 16391; assembly: GCF_000473365.1. Classification (GTDB taxonomy): domain Bacteria; phylum Bacteroidota; class Bacteroidia; order Cytophagales; family Hymenobacteraceae; genus Adhaeribacter; species Adhaeribacter aquaticus. The sequence goes on along the minus strand of NZ_KI421517.1, from coordinate 1,320,360 downwards.
TACTACCTTCAATTTTTTAAGACGGTGGAGATCAATAATTCTTTTTACCGCCTGCCCACTTATGAGACCTTTGCCTTGTGGAAAGAATCGGTACCTGCTGATTTTACTTTTGCCGTAAAAGCCAGTAGGTATATTACCCACATGAAAAAGCTGAAAGATCCACAAACCAGCTTAGCTAACTTCATGAAAAATGTTGTAGCACTGGAAGAAAAACTAGGGCCTATCTTGTTTCAGTTACCACCTATGTGGAACTGCGATTTACTAAGATTTGAAGAATTCTTACAGGCTTTACCTACTGGTCTTTTATATACGTTTGAGTTCCGCAACCAAACCTGGTACAATGATAACGTATATGAGCTGCTACAAAAATATAAGGCAGCTTTCTGTATTTATAATTTAGATTACCACCATTCGCCTATTCTGGAAACTGCAGATTTTGTTTACATCCGACTGCACGGGCCGGAAGGGAAGTACTACGGTAGTTATTCAGATGAGGCGCTTACTACTTGGGCTGATATGGCTTTTGCCTGGGAAAAAGAAGGTAAGAGTGTATATTTTTATTTTGATAATGATATTAATGGTTTTGCAGTAGGAGATGCCCAGCGTTTACACAAGTTGGTGCAAGCTATAGCTTAAGCGAATGGACTCCTCTTATTGCTGCTGCCACTCCCGCACGCTAAACCTGCCAAGCTCTTTTATATGTACATAAAACAAAGAGTCGAAACCTTCGGAGTAGGAGGGAATCTCTAGCCGCTTGCGGGTACCATAAATACCCACGTCGGGTATTTTTTCTTTACCGGTGCGGTTACTATTACGCACAACGGCTTCCTGAGTATTTGATTCAAAAAAATAGCCGATTACCTCATACTTAGCTTCTTTGGCTACATCGATATATCTTTTGCGCTCTACCGCTGTCGGATTGGTGTTATCTACCACAAAGCGTTGTCCGGTTTGCAGGCAACTCTGCAAGAAAATGCGCTCCCTGTTGCGGGTACGCAATAAGTCCAGGCTAATACGCACGTGTGTATTAAAGAAATAGTCCTTATAAAAGGTAGATTTTCCCGTAGCCTGAATGCCACAAAAAATTATTGCCTGCATATTATTTCGGGGACTGAGGTATTTATGAGTAAACAATACCTTACGGTTTACTTCTAAAAGTAGCTTAAAAAAGCCAGTAACATTCTTACTGTATACTTTTTATCTCTTCTGCGGGCAAGGCCATATTAAACGGTTCTGCCTCTTCTGTTGAACTGCTACCCGCTACCATGGTGGGGGCTTTAAATAAATCATGCGTTGGCCAATCGTAAATTTTGGCTGTAGCACGCCACATTACTTTATCTAAATCATTAAAGTATTGCCTGGGATTAGGCTTCCCATTAACCAACACTACCCACGCTAAACCATTTGGCAATTTTGCAACCAAAGAGGAAGTGCCAGGCAAAGAACCTGTATGCCACATAGCGCCAGAACCATTCACCATCCAACCATTAGCATAGCTTTTGTTAGCCTTTGAAGGCAAACCTAGTTCCCGAAGCGAATCTGCCGATAGGATAGTTGGGCCGAATGTATTTTCATCAAGAGCCGCCAGCAATTTAGCTAAATCAGCGGCCGAGGCCAACCAACCACCATGCGCATCCATGGCTTCAATATTAAACCCACCATACGGTCCAGGAACAAATTTATCTAAATTGTCAAAAGCTGGAACGTGGGTATTGTCATTTGTATCAAAATACCGTACTTCATTAGGTTTCTTCAGGTCATAATAATTACTGGCCAGGTGCATATCTTTAATACCTATAGGCTGCAGAACATGGGTTTGTACATACTCTTCGTAACTTACTCCCGATAGCTTTTCTATTACTCTTCCTAAAATACAGTAGCCAAAGTTAGAATAAGCGTGGCGGCGACCCGGTTTAAAATCTAAACGTTTTGTAAGCATATACCGGATAATGGTTTCGGCATTGGCAGGAGCCGGAACGCCCATGGTCTGGGCAATATGCACCGAATTAAACATAGGATCGCCTTCAGGGCTATGGGCACGGTCCCAGCCGGCGGTATGTTGTAATAACTGACGTATGGTTATATTATTTATTCGCTGGTCGGTAAACGGATATTCGGCTATAGGGAGTATACCTTTAAGGCCAAACACTTTGCTATCTAAGCTTAATTTACCTTGTTCTTTTAATTTAAAAATAGCTATTGCGGTAATGGGCTTCGATACACTAGCTATTCTGTATAAATTTTGCGGCTGAGTTGGGGTATCTTCATCCGCCTGACCATACCCTTTCGAGTATATTAACTGCCCATTTTTTACTAAAGCAACAGAAGCTCCGGGCAATTGCCACCCTTCTATAAAAGCAGTTATTTCTTCATCAAAACCATCCAGATTAGGTATTACCTGGCCCCAGGAAGGAACAACAAATACAAAAGAAATTAAAAGAAATAATAAGAATAAAAAACGATTGTTCATTTAACTTAAATCACTGCCTCAACAGTTTACCGCCTAACACAAAACTTAAATCCTCTATTAGAAGCTTCAATTAAAACCGGATATTTAGCGAGGTTGCTACCTTTAAAAATAATAGCCTATTCTTTGAAATACATATTTATAGCAGGCCAGGGCTACTTTTATCCCTGAGACCACTCTTTAAATAATGCTATTTATATATATTTCTGCGTATAGGTTCTTTACCAAAACTATACCGATGTTCAAATGAATTAAGTAGAGGGTGAATATATTCACATTAACTCCCTACAAGCTTTCCTCCAGATAAATACCACTACTAAAATAGAAAATACTTTTGAAATAGCCGCAAAAAGAGCGAAACTTTTTAAAAAAAATTTCGTACCACCAGCCTCCGCAATTGATTGGTTATGCTGAAACTAATCCTGAAAGTTTATACAAACAACCGTTTAAGGCTATTCGCAGTAGCCACCACTAAATATTAGGCTTTTACAATAAAGTACAATTTACTCCTAGCGGAAGTATAAATATTGAATAGACGAGTAAGAAGGCTCGTTCAACCGGGGAAAAGGGTGGTTGACCGAATAAAAATAGCCGACTTCATGTTCCTGCTTATCTTTGAAGAAGTAAAAAGTTAACCTTAAAACTTTACTTCCTGTTTTTATTTGTTTGTTATAAACAGCACGCTCTTTAAAAAGCGTGCTGTTTTATTTTATTACCGGTAATTTGCTTTCCGCTATCACAACCGGATTAAATTTATGGCTAAACAGATTACCTCTTCATTTAATAAAATACTGGCCTTTATTTACTTTATTGGTTTTGAAGTTGGTATTTATTTTCTGTTATCTTATCTGCTACTTAACCAAAGAGCAGAAAGCCCTAGTAAAGCCCCTGTTATTGTTACTAACTGGAACGCTTTTATATATTTTACACTACTTTACCTGGCTATTACCATTAGCACTATGCTGGTGCTTACCTCCACTTTGCCACGGCTATACAAACCCCTAATTATGCAGTTATTCTGGTGGTCCTGGCTGGGATTAGTTATTATGTTATTAGTAGCGTTTAATTAAATCTCATTATTTTCTTCCCCCACTTTTTCATTGCGGGCTTCTATCCAACCAGGGGTTTTATCGGATTGGCTTTCGCTGCCTAATTTGCTCTCATTTGTTTCACCAGCCTTAGGTAATAAATGATCTATTAAGGCAAAATAATCTCCGACAAAACCCGGAGCCAACCCATGAATAGCCGTTGCCAACTTACCTAAAACCCCTAACGTTACTTCAGCATCTCCGTGCCGGCAGGCATTAATAATGCTTTCGGCTGCTTTTTCCGCACTCATGGTTACCAATGGCAGTAAATCCAGGGTGGTAAACCAGGCATATTCTTTTTCATGCTGACCTTTTATGGTGGCATTTCGGGCACTACCTGTCCGTGTAAGAAAAGGATTAATGGTAGTAACCAAAACATTATATTTCTTTAGTTCTGCCCTAAACCCCTCGGATAAACCAACTAAAGCAAATTTACTTCCACTGTAAGGAATCATATGCGGTAAACTAACTTTCCCGCCTACCGACGATATGTTAACAATTCTTCCCTCTTTCCGATCTTTCATACCTGGCAGCGTTGCCAACATGGTGTATAAAGGCGCCCAGTAATGGGTATCCATAGCTTCACGAAAATCGTTAACTGTTTGGTTTTCTAAAGGGCCTACCTGAATAATCCCGGCATTATTGATTAATACATCAATCCGCCCGTATTCATTTTCCACTTCTTTTACCATGTGCTTTACTTCTTCTTCTATGCGCAAATTGCAAGGTACGGCCAGCACCTGGGCGCCACGGCTTTGTAAATCTTCTTTTGCTCTGTCCAGGTCGTAAATACTACGGGCACAAATAGCTAATTTAGCACCTTCCTCCGCCAACTTCCGAGCCATTACCAACCCCAGTCCGCGCGAAGCACCGGTTATTAAAACAACTTTTCCTGAAAAACTATAGGCATTTCTTTTTCGCTGTATAGCCCGTAATGCTACCAATGCCCCAACACCGGCCGTAATCCAAAGCTTTTTGTTTTTAATTCTTTTCATAGTTTTTTCAGGTTAGGAATTTTGTGCATCTGATATAAGAGTTTGTTTTACGCCTTTATGCTAAAATCGGATACAATGGCAACCCAATGTTCCTGCTCTAAAAACAGTCTCGCCAACACCTTGCCTATCTCTCCCGTTAAACACCAGCAGATACCTATTCCACTATTTACAATAAGGAAACTATACACTTATGGCACCACTTGTTCATAATCTTCCTTTGCAGGATGCTGAAAGCGGACTATATCATGTAATAATAGAAACACCAAAGGGCAGCCGTAACAAATATGTCTATAACGAACAATTTGATCTTTATCAACTAAGAGCTGTGCTGCCGGCCGGGGCCAGTTTCCCTTATGATTTTGGTTTTATACCATCCACGCTGGGTGAAGATGGCGACCCTGTAGATGTATTGCTATTAATGGATGAACCGGTTTACCCGGGATGCCTGGTTCAAGCCAGATTACTTGGGGTTATAGCCGTAGAGCAAACCAAAGACGGTAACACGTTACGCAATGATCGCATTCTAGCGGTTTCAGCGGTTTCCAAGCTCCACCAATTGCTCCAGGATATTAAAGATTTAGATAAAAATTTACTTGATCAGATAGAACACTTCTTCCGCTCTTACAATGCCAGTAGGGGCCAGCAGTTTGAGGTAATTGGCCGGTACGGTGTAAAAAAAGCAGAAAAACTAGTTTCGGAGGGCAGTAAATTATTTGAGCAGAATAAGCAGGCATCCTGAAAAGAGATTTTTCAGGAAAAGATGCAACTGCAATAGGCTTCCTTAAGCTATTTCTTCTTCCGGTACAGGTTTCACCCGTTGCGGCCTTGCTTTTGATTTTAAAATTAACACAACTCCTGGTAAAATGAAAGCGCCTGCTACTATCATCTGCAGGCTTATGGTTTCACCACCAAATAGCCAACCCAACAATACAGCCACTAACGGATTTACATAGGCGTATGTAGAAGCCTGGCTGGGCGGCACTACCCTAATAAGCCAGCTGTAGGCAGTATACCCTACCAGGGAGCCTACAAATATCAAATAAGCTAAGGCTAATAACGACTTGACAGACAACTTTTCCACGTGAAATAACTGAAACTCACCTTTTACCAAACTTAAAAAGGTTAATAAAAGCCCACCGGTAAGCATCTGCAACGACGTAGAAACAAGCGGGGCCGCCAGGTTTTTAGAGTGCGCCGCATATAACGAACCAAAGGCCCAGGAAAAGGCTCCGCCTAAAATAATGATAGATCCACCTAAATCTATAGCATGGCTGGTAAGTTGCCCGGGACCAATCAGGAATACAATACCAATTAATCCCAATAATAACCCGGCAATTATAAAAAAATTAGGTCGGGTATCGCCATAAAAAATCCAGCCTAAAATGGCAAACCATAAAGGTGTAGTAGCTATAAGCAACGCGGCCACACTAGAGGGCACCGTTTGCACCCCTAAAGCCATGGTACCATTACCAACCATTATAAGCAGAGTTCCAATTATACCTGCTGCCTTGATATTGGCCCAGGTAGGAGCAGTCATCTTTTTTACAAACCGGCAATAAAGAAATAGAATAGATCCCGTAACAATAAACCGGAAACCTGACATTAACAGGGGAGGCATAGACTCTAAGGTAAATTTAACGCCTAAATAAGTAGAGCCCCAAATAATGTAAACAGCGGCAAAAGCCAGATAAATCTGCCATTTAGGTGGTTTTATATTATTCATGAAAGTTGATCTCGTGCTATAAAGGATGTAAAATTACCATTCCTCTGCTTTTTACTACCGTGTTAGAAATATAAATTTGCCCATCTGGTTAGCTATACCGGCAACAGATAAAGGCCAAAAACTGCAAAATATTCAGAATAATATAGCTGTAGGTATATCTTTTTTAGGGTATATGCAGTATCAATAGGTAATTACAAAAATTAAACTTGAACTCCCATGATGAAAAAAATTACTCAGGCACGTATCTATTCTTTATCCGTATGCTTGTTTCTAGTAGCGTTGCTAGTAATGAGCTCATGCTCCAGTCCGCAACATTTTACCTTTTCGGCTGCACCTCCAGCTTACATGAAAAAAGTTAAACCAACTGTTGAAAATTCGCCCGAGCCCGCTACGGAAGCTAATTTAGTTACAGCCAGTACCACGGAGGCGCCTGTTATTTTACCGGAAATTGCCAAAGTTTCAGCCGAACATAAGGCTGCTTTATCCAAGGTTGCAGCTATGTCTAAAAAGGAGGCAACTGCCCAGCCTAAACAAAAGCTTTCCTTAGCACAAAAGGTAGTGATGCATAAACTGCAAAAGCAGGTAACTAAGATGGAACGGGAAGTAACTAAAACGAAAGACACCCAAGACACCACAGCCGGACCAGTATCTAACCGCAGTGCTATTGCTTTGATAATAATAGGTTTAATAATAGCCTTATTTGGAGCCCTGTTAGGTTCTTTATTCTATACCTTGGGTACTTTACTAATTCTTATTGGTTTAGTATTGCTAATATTAAACTACATTTAAGATTCTCAATTATTGAAATTTATAAAGCCCCTGGTGCAACAACGTATGCTTGTAACTGCACCAGGGGCTTTTTCTATTATTATCTGTGTAAAAAACAGGAAGTAACTGCACATTTAGGCAAATATTCTTTATTTTCGCCCCGGTTTTTAACTTATTTAACCTAAGATTATGAGTAATTTCCGCATCGAAAAAGATACTATGGGGCCGGTAAATGTACCTGCCGATAAATACTGGGGCGCACAAACTGAACGTTCCCGAAATAATTTTAAAATTGGTCCGGAAGGCAGTATGCCAAAGGAGATTGTTTATGCATTTGCTCACCTAAAAAAAGCAGCAGCCCATGCCAACTTAGAATTGGGCGTATTAGCTCAGGACAAGTGTGACATTATTAGCCAGGTGTGTGACGAGATTTTAAACGGCCAGTTAGATGATCAGTTTCCGTTGGTAATCTGGCAAACAGGTTCCGGCACGCAAAGCAACATGAACGTAAACGAAGTTGTTGCTAACCGTGCTCACGTAATTTTGGGTGGCTCTTTAGAAGATGAGAAAAAAAGCATTAACCCAAATGATGATGTAAATAAATCTCAATCATCCAATGACACCTTCCCAACTGCTATGCACATTGCCGCCTATACCCAAATAGTAGAGGTTACGCTACCGGGCATGCAGCAACTGCGGGATTCCCTTCACCGGAAAGCTGAAGAATTCAAAGAAATTGTTAAAACAGGACGTACCCACTTTATGGATGCTACACCACTAACCTTGGGTCAGGAATTCTCAGGTTATGTGCAGCAAATAGATAATAGCATCCGGGCAATAAAAAACGCCCTTGAAATGGTACGGGAATTAGCATTAGGCGGAACAGCTGTTGGTACCGGACTCAATACTCCTAAAGGTTATGATGTTTTAGTAGCTCAGAAAATTGCTGATTTTACTGGCTATCCGTTCGTTACTGCTCCAAACAAATTTGAAGCGCTGGCTGCCCATGATGCTATGGTAGAATTATCGGGAGCTTTAAAGCGAAGTGCCGTAGCATTAATGAAAGTAGCTAATGATATTCGGATGTTGTCTTCCGGGCCACGCAGTGGTATTGGTGAAATTATTATCCCTGACAACGAACCAGGATCATCTATTATGCCGGGTAAAGTAAACCCAACCCAACCGGAAGCACTTACAATGGTGTGTGCTCAGGTAATAGGAAATGATGTGGCCGTTTCAGTTGGTGGTTCTATGGGTCATTTTGAACTAAATGTATTTAAGCCGGTAATTGCCGCCAACGTATTACAATCAGCCCGGTTATTAGGCGATGCCTGCGTGTCGTTTACGATTAAATGCTCCGATGGCATCGAGCCAAACCGGGAGACAATTGCTCGCCATTTAGAGAATTCCCTAATGCTGGTAACCGCTCTAAACCCGCACATTGGTTATTATAAAGCAGCTGAAATTGCTAAAAAAGCACACAAAGAAGGTACAACTCTTCGCCAGGCAGCTATTGCTACTGGTTATGTAACAGATGAACAGTTTACCGCCTGGGTACGTCCGGAAGACATGACGGGCAGTTTAAAATAACACCTAAATATTACCACCTGATTATACCGAAAAGCGACTTAATAAAAGGTCGCTTTTCTATTTTTTATCTCCGCTAAGACTAACAAAACTAAATAGTTGTATTATTTAGGAAAGTTCTTGTGATATTAAATAACATAATACTACGCTTCTCGTTCCTTAAAACTTAAATGCATTACTTGCATATAGTTATTCCGACTATGAAAACTGGTTTACTAACCACGCTATTTTATTTATTATTAATTACAACGCAGGCCCAAAATTCTAATTTTATTAACCGGTACTGGAACAAATTAATAAACGATACCACTCATGTTTCTAAACCCAAATTTTTAGCTTATCCTACTTTAGGTTATTCGCCGGAAACCAACCTGGAGTTTGGGTTAAGCAGCTTATATGTTTATTATGCCAAAGAAGATACCACCAACCGGCTAAGCGAAGTAAACGGATTTTCGTTTGTTACGCTGGAAAATCAATATGGCTTGTTCTTCGACCACAACATTTACACGGATAAAAGTAAGTGGATTTTCCCCGGTCGCTTCCGCTTTCAAAGCTTTCCGTTACTTTATTATGGCATTGGGCCTAATTCTCCCGCTAAGCATATTGCCTTAGTCGAAACCCAACAACTTCAAATAAAAGAACGGGCTTTGCGCCAGGTTCTTCCCAATCTTTTCTTTGGTTTAGAAGTAGATTTCCAAAAATTACGCAATGTTAATTTTATACAAACGTCTGAAACCTTTTTTCAAAAGCCAAGAGGAAGTGAAGGTTCCACGAACTTAGCTTTTGGATTAGGACTCGTGTACGATAAACGCCACAATGTTCTGAACGTACGCGAAGGCATATTCTCAGAATTGGCTGTTTTACGATACGCCAACACCTGGGGCAGTGACTATAACTTCAATTCCATAATTACAGATAGCCGATTTTATAAACGCGTAAACAAGCGGGATGTATTTGCCGCCCAAGTATTAGGGCAATTTAACTCCGGTGACATACCTTTTAACCAACTGGCTCTTTTTGGGGGAGAAAACATCAACCGGGGCTATTATTACGGGAGGTTCCGGGATAATAACCAATTAACCGCTCAGGTAGAATATCGCTTTTTACCTCTTCCTTTTGCCAAAAGGTGGGGTGCTGCAGTATTTGGCAGCACGGGAACCGTATTCGACAAATTTAAAAATTTATCTCCTGATGATGTGGTTTGGTCAGGCGGAGGTGGTATCCGGTTCCTGTTATTTCCGAAAAAAGATATCTTTACCCGTATAGATGTAGCTTTTACCAAAGAAAAACCCGGCTTCTATCTTTTTATAGGTGAGGCCTTTTAATAGAAAAGTAATTTTAAACTACCCGCGTTTATAACTTAACCCTTTTAGCATTCAATCAGGTTGCCGAAACAGCTTTTTAAAAACACACCCTCTCATCTCAGCCTATCTTTCCTAAGGAAATCTGAACACCTACTGTAAAAATGCGTTAGTTAGGGCAAACTAAATGCAAGGCATGAGTTATCAACCAATAGAAAACTACGGAATTATAGGTGATTTAAATACAGTTGCGCTGGTAGGTTTAAACGGCTCTATCGATTTTATGTGCTTCCCCAATTTTGATTCGCCCAGCATATTTGCCGCTTTACTAGACGCTGAAAAAGGAGGAAACTTTGCAATAAAGCCAGAGCTTGACAAGATGAAAACCAAGCAACTTTACCTCCCGGATACCAACGTGTTACTTACCCGTTTTCTATCTCCGGACGGGGTGGGAGAAATAACTGACTTTATGCCGGTAGAAGAGCTTTTTACCGGAAAAGAACTAATACGAAGGGTAACTACGGTACGTGGCGAAGTCCATTATAAAATGCAATGTTGCCCCCGCTTTAATTATGGACGAAGCACCCACACTGTAGAAGTAAAATCAGAGTATGAAGTTATATTTATCAGCAATGGCCCGGACAAAACTACCCTCCGGTTACTAAGCTCTGTTCCATTACAAATTCATAATTCTGATGCGGTGGCTGAGTTCTCTTTAACGCCAAACCAAACCGCCGATTTCCTGTTAGAACACATCGATATATGCCACATGACCGATAGAGACTTTAAAACCTCTATCACGGAAAGTTTATTTAAAACCGTAAACTACTGGAAAGACTGGATAGCCCAATCTACCTACAAAGGGCGGTGGATGGATATGGTAAACCGTTCTGCTTTGGTATTAAAATTACTTACTTCTTACCGATTTGGCTCTATCATAGCTGCGCCTACTTTTAGCTTACCCGAAACAATTAGCGGCACAAGAAACTGGGATTACCGCTATACCTGGATCAGAGACGCTTCTTTTACTGTTTATGCCTTTATCCGGCTTGGGTATACCAAAGAAGCAGGCGCGTTTATGAACTGGATTGAAAAACAGTGTCAGGATATAAAAGGGCATAATCGCTTAGGTATTATGTATGCCATAGATGGCAATCGCCAGCTGGAAGAGAGCATATTAGATCATTTTGAAGGTTATAGGAAATCAGCACCCGTTAGGATTGGGAACAATGCCTATAGCCAGCTACAACTGGACATATATGGAGAGTTAATGGACTCTGTGTATCTATATAATAAATACGGAGATCCTATTTCTTATGATTTTTGGAAAAACCTGGAAGAACAAATAAACTGGTTATGCCAAAACTGGAATCAGCCAGATGAAGGCATTTGGGAAGTGCGCGGCGGACAAAAAAACTTTTTACACTCGCGCTTGTTGTGCTGGGTAGCGCTGGATAGAGCCATTAAAATTGCTGAAATGCGATCCTTTCCGTTAAATGATACTTGGCGCAAGGTACGGGACCAAATCTTTAACACCATTTTCACCGACTTCTGGGATGCTGAAAAAGCAGCTTTTATGCAATATCCCGGCTCAGCCACTGTAGATGCTTCGGCTCTCCTAATGCCCTTGTTACGCTTTATTAGTCCGAAGGATCCTCGTTGGCTATCTACGTTAAGAAGAATTGAAGAAGAATTAGTTTCTGACTCCCTTGTTTACCGGTACAATCCCAAACTTGCTGCCGACGACGGCTTTATCAGCCACGAAGGCACTTTCTCTATGTGTACATTCTGGTACGTGGAGTGCTTATCACGGGCTGGTGAATTAGAAAAAGCACGATTCTATTTTGAAAAAATGCTTGGTTATGCTAATCATCTGGGCTTATACGCAGAACAACTAGGCTTCCAGGGCGAGCATTTAGGTAATTTCCCACAAGCCTTTACCCATCTAGGTTTGATTAGTGCGGCTCACAACCTGGATAAACAATTAAACGACATAAGAAATAAAGATGTACACCACTAAATAAAAAGCTCCAGACAATCAGGATGCTTGTTAGTCTACAACTCGCTCTATTGGCAGTATGCAGTTAGAGATTGAAATTTCTATATCAGTAACCAAAGCTATTTTAGCTTATAAAGTACAAGAGCCTATAGACCAGTTAAGACAAAAAGCAAAAAACAAATCACTTTTACTGAAAGCTGGTACTATAAGAAGGCATGGGTTAACAAAGAAGGCGAAGAGAATACGTAGCTAATTCCTAAATAAGGAGCAAAATCAAATAAATTTAAACTTTATCTGATTTTGCTCCTTTCAGTAAGAGTGACATGATTAAACTTTAGTTATTCCAGGTCAGCTTATTTATATTGGTTCCTATTTTCTTTCCTTCTGATAACCCTACTTCATTATCCTGGCGCGTATGTATGCCTCCTAAAAAACGGCTATAAGCCGATTCTTCGGCTGTTTCCCAAAAACTTTTATAGCTTCTTGTTTTTACTATCAAGGTAGTATATTTGCCGGTTTCACCAGGCCATGCAGCAAAGAAACCCCTGTCTTGGTTATTATGCGTGTTATCTTCAAAAGCAAAACTTTCACCGAACAAATCAGTTAAGACGGTTGCCGTAGCTGCCGATTGCGTAGAATGCCCAGAAGGGAAAGCTGGGAAAGGAGGTTCCGGCCAGAAAGGATGCCATTTAGGATCAATATTGGCATTTATATACGTTTGCGGGCGTTCATTAAAATAAGTCATTTTTGCTTTCCAGCAACAAATAAAAGCATCAGCAACGGCCATGCCTACCCGGGCGTATGTTTCAGCGGCTTTTACTAAACTTGCTTTATTTTGTTTAATGGTAAGAGTAGCCAGGTTATAAGAATGTCCGGCCGGAGAATATGTTTCGGAAGGGTCATCAGACCACCAGGCAGCAATTTCTTTTTCCGCTTGGGTTAAGGTTACATTTTTATCGTAAACTTCTTTATAAACTTTATAATATTCTGAGTTAGGATTTGTAGAGTAAGGTAAAATAGCCGGAATAGGTATTAGCCCATTAGCTTTTGCGAATGTGCGGTTATTGCCCCACTGTGGATGCATGGGTGACCTGGCTGGCGTTTGGCCTACTTGTGGGGGAATCCAATAACTAGGGCCTTTAGGAAATGGTCTAATATCCTCAAACCTCTGGTGCCGTCCATCTTTTCCGCCATCTTTTTCTGACCAGGCAAAAATTGCTTCAGCAATATCTTTACCTAATTGCAAAGAGCGCTCAACAGTAGCTTGTGGTAATCTGTGGCTTTTTTCTTTAAGTATGTTAATTGATAACTCATTGAATTGTGGAGCTATCCCTGCCTCTTTTACTCTGCTTCCAAAAATTAATTTTATAATTGTTTCCTGGCCTGCGTGAACAACTAAAGGCCAATAATGTTCTGTAGCAGCTATTGGAACAGGCAAATAATCCAGGCCTTCAAGCTGCCCAACTAAAGACTTTTTTGAAGGATCTGCATGAACAGCGCATTCATACATGGTTAAACCAATATACCCTAATATCCTTGCATTATAGGTAGGAGGATTATTACTTCGATTTAATAACTTTAAAGTCATGTCGGCCCAAGCAGTAGCTACATCGGCACTTTCTGAACGTTGGTCTTTTATATTCTTAAAATCCTCTTCCTCGCAAGAAGTACTTGCAAACAAAACGATAATTAAAAATATGAATAACCTTGAAGAAGATAACCTGTAAAGTAAAGTCATGCAATTACTTAAGATTGAAAGATCAAGATAATAAGAAACTTATCAATATTTAATTCTTAACATTTTTAATTTTTATGATAATCTTATTCCCAATCTTTCTAAATATGATTGAATTTTTTCTTAGCAGGTACACTTTCCCTCAGAACTGCTTACCTTTATTGCTTCCAATGCAATCCTATAGAATACTATGCAACTGTTATTCAGTTATTTAAAGCAATACCGCATGTTGGTTTTTCTAGCTTTGTTGTTAGCGGCTATAAACCAAACCTTCTCTCTTCTTGATCCTTTAATTCTTCGCAAGATTATAGATGATTACGCCACGGCCGCTGTTACCCAAGAGTTGCATCTAACTTCAACGCAGTTTTTTAGAGGTGCCGGAAGTTTAATATTATTAGCTATGGGTGTGGCAATGGTTTCGCGTATTGCCAAGGCTTTTCAAGACTATTATGTAAATGTAATTACCCAAAAGCTGGGAGCTCAGATTTATGCTGATGGGTTACGTCACTCCTTGGATTTACCTTATTCTGTATTTGAAGACCAGCGTAGCGGCGAGACCTTAGGCACGCTACAAAAAGTACGGACCGATGTTGAAAAATTAATTGCTAACGCCATTAATGTGCTTTTTACCTCCTTGGTAGGAATTATATTTGTGGTGGTGTATGCGGTAAATGTTTACTGGGTAATTGCGCCGGTTTATTTCTCGGCTGTACCTATTTTGGGTATTTTAAGCTCGGTATTAAGTAAAAAAATAAAGGTTATTCAAAAAACTATTGTAGCTGAAACCACCGCGCTGGCTGGCGCTACTACCGAATCATTGCGCAACATAGAATTGGTAAAAAGCTTAGGATTAGCGCAACAGGAAACTGACCGCCTGAATAATACAACTGACAAAATATTAAAGTTAGAGCTGAAAAAAGTAAAATACCTGCGTAGCTTAAGTTTTATACAAGGTACCTGCGTTAACTTTTTGCGCAACGTAATTCTGCTGCTGATGCTGTACCTCGTTTTTACTAACCGCATCACAGTGGGCGATTTTATCTCCATGTTCCTTTACTCCTTCTTTATATTTGGTCCTTTGCAGGAATTAGGTAATATTATTAACATTTACCGTGAAACCCAGGTATCCCTGGATAACTTCCAGGCTATTTTAAACACGCCCAAAGAAGCTCGTCCGGCTCATCCGGCTCAACTCGATACCCTCCAAAGCCTAACCTTTAAAAAAGTAAGCTTCCAGCATCAGACAGCTTCTCACAAAGCTTTAGATGGTATTTCATTTCATACTAAAAAAGGAGAAACCATTGCTTTTGTAGGTCCTTCTGGTTCCGGTAAAACTACCCTAGTAAAATTATTAGTTGGTTTATACAAACCCCAACAAGGCCGCATACTATACAACGGTATACCCACCGATGAGCTCATACTGGATAACCTGCGGGAACAAATTGGCTTTGTAACGCAAGACACGCAATTATTTGCTGGTACTATCCGGGAAAACTTATTGTTTGTGGCGCCTCAGGCTTCCGACGCTGATTGTATGGATGCGCTCCGCAAAGCGGCTTGTGGCTCTTTATTATCCCGTGCTGAAAATGGGTTAGATTCAGTTATTGGTGAAGGGGGCGTAAAAGTATCGGGTGGGGAGAAACAACGGCTTTCTATTGCCCGTGCCCTCTTGCGTAACCCGGCCTTACTGGTGTTCGACGAAGCTACTTCTGCCCTGGATTCTTTAACCGAAGAAGAAATCAGCAAAACTGTACGCGACGTTTCTACCAGTGCCAGGCACATGACCATTCTGATCGCTCATCGGCTTTCTACTGTACTACATGCTGATTGTATTTATGTGCTGGAGCGGGGAAAAGTTGCCGAAGCCGGGAAACATATTGATCTATTAGCTCAAAAAGGATTATATTATGCTATGTGGCGACAGCAAATAGGGGAACGGCACCTGGAGGATGAAACAGCGACCCTGCCCCGAAGTTAATGCTATATACCTCCTTGATAGTAGGAATTGATTTCATCAATAAGCATTCGTTTTTATGTAAGTAATCTTACTTTTTTCTGTAACCTTCTCTAATGAATAGTTGCATATAAATTATACTTATATTTGATAAAAATTTATGATTAGCCTTAAATTTTAAAGCTTACCATAAGATAATGATCTTAAACTTTTAAAATGGTTAAAAATTCTTTCTCTAAATTCTTTTTTTCCTGCTTTCTATTTTTCCTGTTTCTTGTCTTCGGAGCCTCGGCAGCACCAAAACTAACTTATACGGTTTCCATGACGGAGCCACAAACGCATTTTTTTGAAGTGGAGATGACGCTAACCGATCTGAAACAACGGTACGTAGACCTAAAAATGGCTACCTGGACACCCGGTTCGTACCTGATTCGGGAATACGCTCGCCACGTAGAGGCCTTCTCGGCCTCCACTGGAAATCAAAACTTAAGAGCCGAAAAAATAAATAAAAACACTTGGCGGGTTTATGCCAATAATGCGAAAGAAGTAAAGGTAAAATACAAGGTATATGCCTTTGAATTAACCGTACGCACCAACTTCCTGGACCAATCGCATGGTTATATAAATGGCGCTGCCTTATTTTTGTATCCCGACAAAAAGCTTGATCTGGCTTCTACTATTACCATTAAACCTTATTCGCAATGGAAAGAAATCTCCACTGGTTTGCAATCAGTAGGCGGAAATAAGTGGGTATTACAAGCCCCTAACTTTGATATATTAGCCGATTCGCCAATTGAAATCGGGAATCAGGAAATATTTACCTTTCAGGCTGCCGGTGTACCCCATACCGTAGCTATTTACGGCCAGCCGCTTTATAACCAGGAGCGCCTGAAAACCGATATGGCCAAAATAGTGGAAGCTTCCACGGCCGTAACCGGCGAAAATCCCAACCGCAATTATACCTTTATTGTACATTGCGGACCGGGTTTAGGAGGTGGGCTGGAACATTTAAACTCTACTACGGTACAGACCTCCCTTTTCTTTGGCACGAACGAAAGAGCCTATAAAAACTTTCTGGGTTTAGTAGCCCACGAATATTTCCACCTCTGGAACGTGAAGCGCATTCGCCCCATTGCTTTAGGTCCTTTCGATTACGAAAATGAAAATTACACCCACATGCTTTGGGTGTCGGAGGGTATTACAAGCTATTATGAGGATGTATTGTTGCGCCGGAAAGCTATTTATACGCCAGAAGAGTATTTGGCCACAGCAGCCAGCAATATCAATACTATCGAAAATATACCGGGTAATAAAGTTCAATCGGCTACCGAATCAAGCTTTGATGCCTGGATAAAAAATTACCGGCCAAACGAAAATTCCGTGAACTCAACTGTTTCTTATTACAGCCGCGGTTCGGTCATTGGCAATTTGCTGGATCTGGAAATTATGGGCGCTACCAAGGGGCAGAAAACACTGGATGATGTATTCCGGTATTTGTGGGAGGAATATTATAAAAAGAAAAAACGCGGCTATACCGATGATGAATTTAAGGCAGCGGTTGAACGCGTTGCCGGCCACAACCTGGATGCTTTTTTCCGGGATTATATTGCCGGCACCCAAACTTTTGACTACAACAAGTTTTTTGGTTATGCCGGCTTAAAACTGGTGAATCAAAACGAAGGTAAAACCGAAGCTTTCCTGGGAGCCAATACTTCGGCCACTTCCGGTAAGTTACTAGTTACCTCTGTACTGCGCGATTCACCGGCCTGGAAAAACGGCATTAACGTAAATGACGAAATCATTGCGGTGAATGGTTTTAAGATTGGAAACGACTTGGCCGCTTACTTACAGATGTACCGCCCCAACGATAAAGTAAAAGTTACGGTGGCCCGTGCGGGCCGCCTGCTGGATTTAGATGTTACACTGGCTAATAACCCTACTGTGAATTATAAATTAGAAAAATTACCGAATCAAACACCAGAGCAACTGGCTGTTTATACGAAATGGCTCCGGACTTTATAATTTAAAAGCCTATCTGCTGAAAACAGATAGGCTTTTTTTCTTTACCTGTTGGAATAGAAACAAATAGCTAATCCAAACCTCCTCTGCGGTTAGGTTTAGCTGGTGCAGGCCAGGTACCGGGTTGGCCGGTTCTGGAATTAATAGGTAAAATACGTTTCTCCCGCGAAGTTTTAGTTGGATCTTCACTGGCCATATAAGCCAATATGGTGGTTAAAATAACATTGCTGCGAACATCATCAAAAACTATTTTATCGTAGGTGTCGCGGTTAGTGTGCCAGGTATAGGTGCCATATGCCCAACTTAACGAACTTAACATAAAGGCAGGAGCACCGGCGGCTACAAAAGGTGCAAAATCCGAACCGCCTGTGCCAGGCATACCCGGGAAATTGGTTTGAACTTGGGATCGTATATCATCGGGTACAAGGCTTAACCAGCGGCCTAAGTAGTCATAAGCGTGCACAAAGCCTTGCCCGTTAAGATTTACCACCCGGCCTGTGCCGTTATCCTGGTTAAACAACGCTTGTGTATTTTGAACAATTTCGGGGTGATCTTCCACAAAAGCCCGGGAACCGTTCAGCCCTTGTTCTTCGCTGCCCCAATGACCCACCAGAATCGTTCTTTTGGGATTCGGATATATTTTTTTCAGAATACGCATAGCCTCCATCATGATTAAAGTGCCGGTTCCGTTATCGGTAGCGCCGGTGCCGCCATCCCAGGAATCAAAATGGGCAGAGAGGATCACGTATTCGTTTGGCTTTTCGGTACCTTTTATTTCGGCAATGGTATTAAAAGCAGGTTGGATTCCTGTTTCTTTCGATTCGGTTAGTACCCTGATTTTTGGTTTATTCCCGGACTCAGTAAGCCGGTAAAGCAAGCCGTAATCTTCCAGGGCGATATCAACGGTCGGAATTTTTCTGGTAGAGGCACTAAATATTTTATTTACGCCAAAGCCATTAGACCAATAAGAAGTAATTACGCCGGCAGCTCCGGATTTTTCCAAAACGATAGGCAAAGTTTGGGAATTATAACCCGTTTTTCGAAGGCGTTTACGCCAGGCTTCTGTTTGAGTTTGGCGTTGGGATTTCATTTTATCAATAGATTCTTTCTTGCCAAATTCCTGCCAGTTGTCATCAGGTCGGCCGGTAGGTTGAGGCATCGAAATCAAAACGAATTTGCCTTTTACCGTAGGTAACCACTTCCTGAAAGTTATGGAATCAGCTACATCCGGAATAGCAACTACTTCAGCAGTAACTGCTTTTTTCATGCCCGGACTCCAAGCCAATTGCATACCCTCCAGCGTTCTGGTACGCGGGTAAACCAGGTCAATATGTGATATACCTCTTTCCCAGCCCCGCCATTCTCCCCATTTTTCGTTCCGGGCCGGTATGCCCCAACCTTGATATTTGGTTACTGCCCAATCGTTAGCTTGTTTCATCTGCGGGGTACCTACTAATCTCGGGCCGATTACATCCAGTAATTCATGGGCTAATATTTCCAGTTGGGAATTGTCGTTAGCTTCCTTTATAATATTGTCTACAACCGGATCTTTACTTTGAGCAAAAGCCACCGAACCAGAAATACAGAACAGGAGAATGAATGCTTTTAAATTTTTTCTCATAGCGGCAGGCAGTTATTGTAATTAATATTAAAAAAATTAAAGTAAACAATATTCTCACTGATGCTACTATATTGACTGACGTATTAAACAGCTTATTTTTTATTTTTACAAAGTATATTGGTAGTTATGATCTTAATTTTCAGAACTTAAAGTGGCTAGTAGGAGAAGCTTATTTTTAGTTAAGCTTGTAAATCTGCAGCTGGCAAAAAAACTGATTAAAGTGTTTCATCGGCTATTTCTTTGGTATTTACTGGTTTGTCTTTATTTTTAAAAATAATATTCTGTTCTTAGAGCTACTAAAGCTCCTGATACAAAACACCAATAAGAGCATAAGTCAACCCTACTTGTGCAGGATTCTTAAAAAAATTATTCTGTTTTATTATTTGCGTAACACAGGCATACAACTCTTAAAGATTTAATTTAAAACATATAAAACCACCACGATTATGACTTTAAATTCACGCAGGGATATTTTAAAAGCACTGGCTTTAGGCGGTGCCGCTACTATTTTCTCCCCCAATACTTTACTGGCATCTACCAGCCAGCAAAAAACGCGTTTAGGAGTAGCTTTAGTTGGCTTAGGCTATTACAGCACCGATTTACTTGCACCGGCGCTGCAGCAAACAAAAAATTGCTACTTAGCCGGTATTGTTACTGGTTCGCCTGAAAAAGCAGAAGCCTGGAAAAAGAAGTATAACATTCCGGACAAGAATATTTATAACTACCAGACCTTCGACCAGATAGCAAATAACCCGGACATAGATGTGGTGTATGTGGTATTACCGCCATCTATGCACAAAGAATATGTAGTACGGGCAGCTAATGCTGGTAAAGACGTTTGGTGCGAAAAACCAATGGCAGTTACAGTAGAAGAATGTCAGGCCATGATTGATGCTTGCAGAAAAAATAAGAAAACCTTAGCTATTGGCTATCGGTTACAGCACGAACCTAACACGCAGGAATACCGGCGCATTGTTCAAAAGAAATTATTAGGTAATGTGCAGCATGTAAGCTGCGCCGCTGGTTATCGCGAAAACCGCACGAATCATTGGAAACAAGATCGCGCCATGGGTGGGGGTGTTTTGTACGACATGGGCGTGTATTCTATTCAGGGCGTACGTATGGGCTCAGGCATGGAACCCATTGCGGTAGTGTCGGCTAAAACATCTACTACCCGTCCGGAAATTTACAAGAATGGGCTCGATGAAACCGTAGTTGCTACATTAGAATTTCCGGGTGGGGTAATGGGTGATTTAAAAACCACCTTTGGCGAAAACGTTAACTTCCTAAATATAAAATGCCAGAAAGGTGAAATCAAGATTGCCCCTTATCAGGCCTATAATGGAGTTAAAGGAACCAGCCCATTAGGTGAAATCAATCATCCGTACGAGCTGCATTGGCAACAAGCCAAACAAATGGACAATGACGCCATGGCAATCATGCAAAAGAAACCATTAATTGCACCAGGAGAAGAAGGAATGCGGGATATCCGGATTGTGCAGGCCATTTATAAATCAGCGGCCAGCGGACAACGTGTTAAAATATAAAATTACCTTTCCCGTTTCAGAATAATTTTTGAACTGCAGGTTAGTTTCAGGCTAAACCTGCGGTTCTTTTATGGCATTTTGCTGTATTCTACACTAATCATCCACCCAAAATTAAACTCTCTTGTTCTAAATGATAAAGTCTATCTCGAAAGCTTTATTCTTAACCCTATTTCCGTATTTTCTGCAAGCCCAAAATGCTGTTAAGCCAGGTACTTTTATAGTAGAGCCGCCCACATTGTTAAACCTTGGTTTTGAATGGCAGATAACCGGTGACGATAACCGGAATGCGACGGTACAAACGGCTTACCGGCCGATAGGTACCGAAAATTGGAAAGATGCCATGCCACTTCTGCGTGTAGGAGGGGAGCGCATTTTCCGGAAAGCCGAACAATTAGACTATACAGTGCCACATTTATTTGCCGGCAGTATTCTGGATTTACAACCTGGTACTGAATACGAATGCCGGTTTACCATAACTGATCCGGATGGTGTAGAAGGCGAAATAGTGCAGACAGTAAAAGTGCGTACCCGCACCGAACCTAAAGCAGCAGAAGGTGGCCGGGTTCTTCATGTTTATCCCGTGGATTGGAAAGGCAAGACTCAGGAACCTGCTTTCTTTGGTTTGAAAGCGGCTTATTATGGTTCTGGCACAGGTGACTGGTCAGTAGTAACTGAAAAGAAAGCGCAGCCCGGAGATATTATTCTGGTGCATGCTGGCATGTATAAGGCTGATCGCCTAAACTACGTGGAGCCCAACGGAATTTCTTTTGACGGGACTTATACCCTTACCACTAAAGCCACTGCTGAAAAACCTATTGTTATTCGGGGAGCTGGAGACGGTGAAGCCATATTTGATGGAGCTGGTGCCCATAGGTTTTTTGATGTAACCGGCTCCCGACATCATATATTTGAAAACCTAACTTTCCGGAATACCGATATTGCTTTTGCTGCGGGCGTAAAAGAAGTAGTCGGCGCCTCAGACCTTACCATTCGCAACTGTCGGTTTGAAGATGTGGGAATCGGAATTATTTCGGAGTATGCCGGCTCCAAGAATTTCTACATTGCTGATAATGTGATTACCGGCCGTGATGACCGGTACCGGCTGCGCGGATGGGCTAATCCAGGAGTTTATCCGGCTAATCAGTTAAACAGCTACATGGCCATTAAAGTCTATGGATCCGGGCACGTGATCTGCCACAATGCTATTGCTTATTTCCATGATGGCATTAATGTGTCTACTTACGGCACACCGGAAAAAGAACAGGATTTAAAAGCCGTTTCCATCGATATTTATAACAATGATATTCACTTGGTAGCGGATGATTTCATTGAAGCTGATGGGGGCGTGCATAACATCCGGGTAATGCGTAACCGGGGCGTAAATGCGGGCCAGTGTGGACTAAGTGCGCAACCTGTTTTTGGCGGACCAGCTTACTTTATCCGGAACGTATTGTACCACATACCTAATGGTGTAGCTTTTAAATTTATGGCCAAACCAGCCGGACTATACGTGTTGCACAACACCATCATTTCGGAAAATCGGAACACCGATCCTTATTCTAATGTGCATTTCCGGAATAACCTGTTTTTAGGTACCAATGCACCCCAACGCCCTATTACTGCTTACCCTTTTGCCACGGCTTATTCCACTTCTGATTATAATGGCTATCGGCCTAATCCAACCGGCGGTGATCAATATATATTAATGACACCCGCGAAGGGCCAGTTGCGCAACTATGAACTTACTACCAAAGATGCCCAAAACTTTACTACCCTGGCTTCCCTGGCAAAAGTTAGCGGATTAGAGACTCATAGCGTGGAGGTAGATTATAATATATTTAATAATCTGCAGGCACCGGATTATACCAAACCCCATGGTATTTATCATGCCGAGGATATTGATTTCCGCCTAAACCCTAAAGGTAAAGCGGTAGACAAAGGCGTGAAGCTGCCCAATATTAACGACGGGTACAAAGGCAAAGCTCCAGATTTAGGAGCCATAGAAGCAGGTGAACCGGTACCTGTATACGGACCAAGAACCATAAAAGGACCATTTTACCGGTAAGCCGAGGAATTAACTGCTGCTTATAACAATTATTCAAAAGAAGTAATTCAAAGGTTTAACCGTTTGGCTATCCTTTTCTTTTCTCTTATACTTGAGGGTTAATCACCAACTAGTGTATACATCTACCACCATGAAATCATTTTTAAGTAAAAGTCTGCTGGCTTGCGCCCTACTATTTGGAAGCATAAGCGCATACGCTCAGAATGCTGCCGGTCCAGTTAGTAATAAACTTAGCCAGGTACGGGTGCAAGGCAATAAGTTTGTTACGGCCGATGGGAAAACTATTATTTTCCGGGGATTGGATACCAGCGATCCGGAAAAACTCCAGCGTGACGGGCACTGGAACAAAGAGTACTTTGAGCAGATGAAAATCTGGGGCGCTAACATTGTGCGCTTTCCGGTGCATCCAACTGCCTGGCGCAAATTAGGAGAAGCCGAATACGTTAAGCTCATGGATCAGGGCGTGCAATGGGCAACTGATTTAGGCATGTATGTAATTATTGATTGGCACAGCATAGGGAACCTGCGTACGCAAATGTACCAGAGTCCGAATTATGAAACTACCCAGAAAGAAACCTTTGAATTCTGGCGGTCCATGGCTAAGCATTATAAAGACAATACTACCGTAGCGTTATTCGAAATTTTTAATGAACCAACTGTTCAGGGGGGCCAATTAGGTACCTGCAGCTGGAGTCAATGGAAAGAGTTGAATGAAGAAATAATTGGTATTATTCGGGCCAACGGAGCAAAAGCCGTTCCGCTAGTAGCAGGCTTTAACTGGGCTTATGATTTAACCCCAGTGGCAAACGACCCAATAAAAGCAGAGGGAATAGCCTATGTGAGCCATCCGTACCCGCAGAAACGGGAGAAGCCCTGGGAGCCAAAATGGATGGAAGATTGGGGATTTGTAGCTAAAAAATACCCGGTAATTCTGACTGAAATTGGCTTTAGTGGGGAAAATGAAAGAGGCAAACACGTACCAGTAATCAGTGATGAATCGTACGGAGAAGCCATTACCAAATTTGCCGATGCCAATGGTATTTCCTATACCGTGTGGGTTTTCGATCCACAATGGGCGCCTATGTTATTTACCGACTGGAATTATACCCCGACTCGTCAGGGTAAATATTTTAAAGCTGCATTACAGAAAGCTGCTAAGAAATAATCTAAACCAACCGAAAGCTTTTTGGTAACGGTGCTGAATAGAGATTATCAGCACCGTTTTTTATTACAGCATAATAATTTTGCTTTATATAACGTATTTAGGAAATATAAATACCGGAACACGCATATTTTTACAACCATAACTGACAACTTTACGCATTCGTTAAAAAAGCAACCCCTCACAAGTATTATGTTTAAAAAGATTTTATTTCCTTTTCTGCTACTGGCAACCATTTCTGTTCAGGCACAAACTAAAAAACCTGTTCCAGTTAAAAAAAAGCCCGTTACTACTACTAAAACTACTACTGGCCCAACTAAAATTCTGAAAACAGTCGAGGATAGCGTTAGTTATGCCATGGGCATTTCAGTTGCCCAATTTTTAAAAGCACAGGGGTTCACTAATATTAATAATGCGGTATTAAGTAAAGCTATTGATGATGTTCTGAAAAACGGCAAACCTGTTTTAACTGACATGCAAGCCAATTCAGTAATGGAACGTTCGGCCAGAGCACGGGCCATGAAAAAAATAAATGATGAAAAAGAAAAGGGCCAACAGTTTCTAGCACAGAATAAAAAGAAAGCTGGTATAATGGAAACCGCTACTGGCTTACAGTACGAGATTTTAGTAGCTGGAAACGGACCAAAGCCTACCGAAGATGATACCATTAGTGCCCACTATGCCGGAAAGTTACTAAACGGAAAAGAATTTGATAATTCCTATACCCGCGGCCAACCTATTACGCTTCCGGTTACTGGAGTTATAAGAGGCTGGACAGAAGCTTTGCAAATGATGCCGGTAGGTAGCAAGTGGCGCTTATACATCCCGTCTGTTTTAGGATACGGCGACAGGGGAGCAGGCCAGGATATTCCGGGAGGCGCTACCTTGGTTTTTGATGTAGAATTATTAGGTATCACCAATAAAGATTCCAAAAAATAATTTCTTCTATTAGTTATGCTGTTCTCATCTTTTTCAAGTTCGATATCATAGCCCAGACTTCATATCTTGAACAAAACAAAAAAGTCAGAAACTACTTCTGGCTTTTTTGTTTTACTATAGGGCTATTTTCGTGAACCTATATCTTTACCAGTTAAAGCTTTAATTAACTCCGGCTGGTAATTTTCTCCTTTGTTGTTGGTAAACCCAAAGCCCGAACCTTTATAATCCCAGTTAGCCCAGGCTATTCCATTCTTCTCCAATACAATCCGCATATCCTGGTACCAGCGCAAGCGATCGGCTTTTGGGGCGGTAGATAACGCTCCCCATTCGCCGCAATATAATTTTAAACCATATTTCCGGGCGAAGGCTAAAGGTTTCTGAAAATCCTGGTTTAGTTTTTCGGGATTATAGGTGCCCCTGATGTCACTTTTTTCATAATTAATAATTGTGCTGGCTATATCCGCCGGAATAGCCGCTATTTCAGCGTCCGTCAATGTTCGGCCGGGGTAATGTACAGGGCCCTTGTATTTGGCAGTTTTAGTCCAGCTAGCCTGGTGGTGGGTAAGCAGGAACGGCAGGTAATAATGAAAACTCAAGAGAATATTCTTATCATTGGCTGGTAGCCGGAGCTTATCAAATTCTTCGTGCGATTGCCACCGGTTAGAGCCTACCACAATTATCCGGTTAGGTTCTTTTTGGCGGATTACTGCAATAGCTTTTTCTACTATTTTATTCCAGTCTTCAGCATCATCTGCTACCGGTTCATTCATTAACTCATAAGCAACTTCCGTAACCGGATACCCTTTCAATTCTTCTGACAGGTCACGCCAGCATTGGTAAAAACGCTCCTGTGCAGCAGCTTGGGTAAAAAGCGGTTTCTCTGATGCATCAAAATAATGAGAGCGCAAAATATGCAGGTCTACAACTGTTTTCAGTTTATACTTCTGACTCCATTGTATAGCATCGTGCAACAAAGCGAACGCCTCCGGCTCTTTCTTTCCTGTTTCATCCCACATTTGCATTTCATCTATGGGTAACCGAATATGATCAAAACCCAAAGAAGCAATATTAGCTACATCTTTCTCGGTAAAGAAAGCCTTCCGCTCGGCCCCAACCCTGGTGCTTTGTGATAACCAATGGCTAATGTTTGTTCCTCTTTTTATTTCAAATTTGGTAGGTGTTTTCGGTTTTGTTTGGGCAGTTACTATACCGGGTAACAGAATAAATAAGATAAAGCATACTGGAATTAACTTGTTCATTATCAATCGAATGATTAACTCTGCTTTTTTCATAAGTTTAACTTTGAAAATTTTCTAAAAAAAACCAGACGCGAAAGTGTTATTTGAAAAGAAATGCAGAATACTATGAATATAATGAAAATATATAAAATAAAGGCCATAATATGCCAATATATTGAATTTTTTTTAAGTAAATTAAGCATGAGATTCTGAAGGAAATCTGTACATAAGTAACTTTTTAACCTACTTCATCCTCATAAGCAAGAATCTTGATTAAAGAATAAAAAAAAGTTAGCGAGTTAAGACCGTGGTAACAAGATTAAGCCCCCTTTGCCAAACGGACTGGTTTAGTAGTACGTTAAAAAAGAAAACATGTAAGCCTACTTCTGCCTGGGGTAAAAATAGCTTTTGGGTTATTTTTATCCTTTTAAGCCATTCGGCATTCGCGCAATTTACCCTCCTTAACTCTAAACACACTGGTATTCATTTTACCAATAAACTAACTGAATCGGAGTCGGCTAATGTCTTGGCTTATGAATATTTCTACAACGGTGGTGGCGTAGCAGTAGGTGATTTAAATAACGATGGCTTACCGGACCTGTTCTTTACAGGTAATATGGTGCCAGACCAGTTATACCTAAATCAAGGTAATTTAACCTTTAAAAATATTACCGCAAAATCCAGATTAAATGCCGGGCAAGGCTGGAAAACCGGCGTAACTCTGGTAGACATTAATCTGGATGGCTGGTTGGATATTTATGTGTGCTACTCAGGTAATGGAGAACCGGAAACCAGAAGAAACAAGCTTTACATTAATAACAAAAATCTTACTTTTTCAGAAAAAGCCGCTGAATACGGCTTGGATCTGGTTACCCATAGTACTCAGGCTGTCTTTTTTGACTATGATAAAGACGGAGACCAGGATTGTTTTGTCTTAAATCATAATATCAAAGAATTTAAACGCTTTGATGCCGAGCTGGTGAAGGCGATGCGTGATCCAAATGCCGGCGATCAGCTGTTGCAAAACAATAACGGCAAGTTTGTAAATGTAAGTGCCGCCGCTGGCATAAAAGCAAATCCCATTGGTTTTGGGCTAGGGGTAGCCATTGCAGATGTTAATCAAGATGGCTGGCCAGATATTTATGTATCTAATGATTACATAGAACAGGATTATTTATACATTAATAATGGCAACGGTACTTTTACCGACAAACTGGAAGAATCACTTGGGCACGTAAGCTTTTTCTCCATGGGCAATGAAATCACCGACATCAACAACGACGGGTTGCCTGATATTCTTACCGTAGACATGTTACCCGAAGATAACCAGCGGCAGAAATTGCTTTATGGGCCGGAGAATTATGAGGTGTACCAAAACATGCTCGAAAACAAGTTCTACCACCAGTTAATGCGCAACATGCTCCAGATCAATAACGGTGACGGCACTTTTAGTGAAGTAGGTCAGCTTGCCGGCATTTCAAATACAGATTGGAGCTGGGCGCCTTTGGTAGCCGACTGGGACAACGACGGCTGGAAAGATATTTTTATTACAAACGGCTACCTGCGCGATTACACAAACATGGACTTTATGAAGTTCTATGCTGATAAAAAAATGAAAGAAGCCCAAGGTAGCCCTACTGCATTAATGGATATCCTGAAAGAGATGCCGGCAAGTGCTACGCAAAACTACATATTCCGCAACAACGGCGGATTAAAATTTGAAAACAAGGGAAAAGCTTGGGGTTTCGATCAGACCTTTCTTTCTAACGGAGCCGTTTATGCTGATCTGGACCTGGATGGTGACTTAGAAATAATTACCAACAATGTAAATACAGAGGCCTCCATTTACCGGAATGATGCACGTTCAGGAGCATCTAATTACCTCCAGGTGCAGCTAACGAAAGAAAACCCGGCTAAAGCACTGGGCGCTAAAGTCTGGATTTATGTTAATGGCAAATTACAATACCAGGAATTTTATCCTTCGCGCGGCTTCCAATCGAGCATGTATACGCCGCTGCATTTTGGTTTAGGAAAAGCCTCCCTGGTTGATAGCGTACGGGTGCTTTGGGCTGATAACCAACAACAGGTTATGTATAAAGTGGCGGCTAACCAAAAACTGGTGGTAGATGCTCAAACAACAAATAACCCATATAAACCAGCCTTACGTGTAAAACCATTATTTGCAGCGATTCAGGATACCCTTCCATACCTGCACCAGGAAGACGAGTATAATGATTTTAAGCGGCAACTGTTAATGCCCAATATGCTTTCCTATCAGGGACCACGCATCGCGCAGGCCGATGTTAACGGCGACAAATTACCGGACTTATACCTGGCCGGAGCTAAAGGGCAAGCCGGCACCTTACTGTTACAACAGAAAAACGGCACCTGGAAACCTTCTGCTCAGCCTGATATTGAAAGTGATTTTATGTCAGAAGATACAGGCGTTTTATTTTTTGATGCCGATCAGGACAAAGATTTAGATTTATATGTGGTTAGCGGTGGCTTTGCCTATTTAGAAAAAGATTTGCTCTTACAAGACCGACTCTACCTGAACGATGGTGCCGGAAACTTTACCAAAGTTAAAACTAACTTACCTTTTGAAACTAGCAGCGATGCTTGTGTAACGGCCATTGATATAGACAAAGATGGCGATTTAGATCTGTTTGTGGGTGGCAGAGTTATTCCGGGAAGGTATCCGGAACCAGCCAGCAGCCGAATTCTAATTAATGATGGGAAAGGCAAATTTAGCGACGGCACCGCTTTACATGCTGCTTTCCTGGAGAAGTTTGGCCTTGTTACAGATGCGGTTTCGTTGGATGTAAATAAAGATGGTTGGAACGATTTAATAATTGCAGGCGAATGGATGCCGATTCAAATCTTGATCAACCAAAAAGGGGTATTGCAGCCCGCCAACACTACTGCCATAAACAATAACAAATACGGTTGGTGGAATCGTTTGGCTCTGGAGGATTTAGACAAAGATGGCGATTTAGATATTGTTGTCGGTAACTTTGGGCAAAATACGCAGCTAAAACCAACCGAACAAGAGCCGGTAACTTTGGTGTATAGTGATTTTGATCAGAATGGTGCTATAGATCCTTTCGTAAGCTACTACATTCAAGGCCGTTCTTACCCGCTGGTTAGTCGCGACGAAGCCTTAAACCAAATTATTCCTTTACGCAAAAAGTTTACATCTTATAAATCATATGCCAACGCTACCCTGCAGGATATTTTCACACCGGAACAATTAAACCAGGCCCAAACGTTAAAGGCGACAGATTTTAGCTCGGTAATATTGGAAAACAAAGGAGATGGCACCTTTAACTGGTACGAATTACCAACTGAAGCCCAGATGTCACCAGTATTTGCCATTGCCCTGTTAGATGTAGATCATGACGGTTTAAAAGATTTAATTCTGGGGGGCAATCAATCTTATACCCGTTTAAAAATCGGTAAAATGGATGCCTGCTACGGTACCGTCTTGCGCAACCTGGGTCAATGCAAATTCAGTTATATGCCCCAATGGCAAAGTGGCTTACAGGTAAAAGGGGATGTACGGGATATAGCTGTTTTAAAAAAAGGCAACGGCACCATGCTCTTATTTGGGCGTAATAATCAGTCAGTTAAAAGCTACCTCTTAAACACTCCTGGCTTATGAAACAGATTAAGCTGTGTTTATTCTTTTTACTTTTAGTTTGCATCGCTCAGGCTAAACCGAAGCCCATTGCTTATCCGGCAGATGCGCAAACCTATGTGCAAACCCTTAAAAAGTTAACCGATGTAATGGTAATTGATGTAACAGGTCCTTGTGCGGCTTCCAGATATTATGCCTATGCCAACCTTGCGGCTTATGAAATTCTACATCAGCAGGTACGGCCAGATAATTTTCTTTCATTTCATCCTACCTTACGTGATTTTCCGGATATATCTGTTGTGAAAGCTGAGCAGCCCATAGATGCAAACTTTGCCTGTTTATACGCGCTGCTCCGGATAGGAGAAGAACTGTTACCATCTGGTCATTTGTTAGTACCGCACCGGAACCAGTTAATGCTGGAAGCAAGTAAAAAATATCACCTGAACAAAGAAAAGGTACAGGCTTCTGCCAATTATGCCGATGAAGTAATAAAGAACTTTCTTCTGTATGTGGCCAAAGACGGCTATCTTAAAACAACCGGCTACCTTCGCTACACCCCCTTAAAGGAGGCCCGCAACTGGCGACCTACCCCACCGGCTTACCAGGAAAGCTATGAACCCTATTGGGGAACTTTAAGGCCATTTATGCTGGACAGCGCGGCCCAATTCAAACCAGCGCCTCCGGTTCCTTTCAATGAAAAATCCGAAACTCCTTTTTACAATTTAGCTCAGGAAGTATTTAATGTTACATCTAGCCTAACCGTGGAACAAAAGCAGATAGCCAACTTTTGGGACTGTAATCCTTTCTTTCTGGTTCAGCAGG
Organism: Adhaeribacter aquaticus DSM 16391; assembly: GCF_000473365.1. Lineage (GTDB taxonomy): Bacteria > Bacteroidota > Bacteroidia > Cytophagales > Hymenobacteraceae > Adhaeribacter > Adhaeribacter aquaticus. Next base: position 1,289,693 of record NZ_KI421517.1, on the reverse strand, counting down.
GCCATATTAGCTACGGAACAAAAAAAATTTCTCCGGGTGGTCATTGGATGGGCATAACGGGCATTGCCTGTATGCAGAAGAAGCTTTCTTTAGCAGAAACCGTTCGGTGGCACACATTGGCGGGCATTACCATGGCTGATGCTTTTATCTCCTGCTGGAACGAAAAGTTCCGCAGTAATCGGGTAAGACCAGAAACTTTTATTAATAAATACATAGAACGCAACTGGCGACCTCTCCTGCAAACACCACCTTTTCCTGAGTACACTTCAGGGCATAGTGTTGTATCGGCTGCAGTAGCTAATTTATTAACAGCGCTGGCTGGTGAAAATTTTACTTATACCGATACTGTAGAGATGGAATTTGGCTTACCGGCACGATCTTTTTCTTCTTTTCGGCAAGCGGCTCAGGAAGCAGCTATTTCCCGCCTGTATGGAGGTATTCATTTCCGGGATGCTATTGATAATGGCTATAAACAAGGTGAACAAATAAGTTTTTACATCTTGCAAAAATTAAAACTTACCCAATAAAACTAATATTTATTTAGCATTATTAGAACCTATTTACTATGAACTTAAAAATTTGATATTTTTTCAAACCTGTATTGCTAATTATTTACAAAATATATATTTTGATAGCTAGATTTATATAAAAATATAAATCTATTTTTTAAATGCTGCCCATTAGATCAGCAAGCCGCTCCTGAGAAATAGACAAAAACTACCAAATTTTATTTCTATATATAACCTAAATCCACACACACTAAATTAATTAATCATGAAACAAAAATTACTACTAATTTTATTTCTGACTTGCTGTGCTTCGATGTCCTTATGGGCACAAGTCCAGGTCAAGGGTAAAGTAAGCGCTGCCGGTAATGAGGGTTTACCGGGAGTAAGTGTTCTTATAGAAGGAACTACCACCGGTACTACCACTGATGCTAATGGAAATTACTCTTTATCCGCACCAGGCAGTGGCGCCCTAGTATTTTCCTATATAGGCTTTAATACGCAAAGAATTTCAATCAATAATAGAAGCCTTATTAATGTTACTCTTTCCCAGGATAACAAACAGCTAGAAGAAGTTGTTGTTACAGCTTTGGGTATAACCCGGGAGAAAAAAGCACTAGGTTATTCTGTAACGGAAGTAGGCGGCGAAAACCTGACCCAAGCTCGGGAAAATAACGTTTCCAATGCCTTAGTAGGTAGAGTAGCCGGGGTGAACGTAAGTAAACCAGCTTCTGGCCCGGCCGGTTCCTCCCGGGTTATTATCCGGGGAGCAAAATCATTGCAGGGAAATAATCAGCCACTTTACGTGGTAGATGGTATTCCTATCAATAACAACAACAACGGACAAGCCGGTGTTTGGGGAGGTGTAGACCGTGGGGACGGTATGGCCAGTATCAACCCGGATGATATTGAATCGGTTACCGTATTAAAAGGAGCCAGTGCTGCTGCGCTTTATGGTGCCCGGGCTGCCAACGGTGTAATTAACATTACTACCAAAAAAGGCTCCAAGAGAAGAGGTATTGGCTTGGAGTATAATTCTAACTATGTATTTGAAAGAATTAACAACCAAACAGACTTACAAACAGAATTTGGGGGTGGCAACTTTGCTCCATCCGATCCATCCAACCCTGCTTCACCACAAGTTCCTACAAAACCAACTACCATACAGCAAGCTTATAACTGGGGTGGCGATTCCTGGGGACCAAGGTACGATGGTAGCTCGGCCATGCACTCAGATGGCCTAACCCGCCCTTACTCTTATATAGGCAAGGAAAACTGGAATCGTTTTTACGGAACTGGGTCTTCCTGGACTAATACCTTGGCGTTAACCGGTGGTGGCGAAAATCAATCTTTCCGCTTCTCGGTATCCGATTTACGCAGCACCTCTGTAATGCCTAACTCTGGCTTCGACCGGTTTAATACATCTTTATCAACAGCAGGCAAATTTGGCAAGCGGGTAATGTTTGATGCAAAAGTTTTATACTCGCACGAAAATGCTAAAAACCGCCCTTACTTATCTGACTCCCCTAATAATGCTTTCCAGGCGATATATAGAATGCCCGGCCATCACAATGTATTAGACTATAAAGGTGACCCAAATAAGTTAGGAGCTATACCAGCCGGAACAGATCCTGCCTTGTTAAGCTTCTGGGGTAAAGCCGTAGGCGACGAATTCCAAATGGCCAACAACAACTGGTTGCAAAATCCCTACTGGGCAGCTCACCAGGTTTCTATTGATGACACCCGGGATCGGGTAATTCCATCCGCCCAACTGCGCTATAATATTACCGACTTCCTTTATGTTTCCGGAAGAGCTGGTATGGACTGGTCTACTCGTAGAGGACAGGATATTATACCACAAGGAACCGGCCACACCCGTAATGGCCAGATGAATGAGACAGAAGGCCGTTTCAGAGAAATAAACCTGGAAACCATGATTGGGGTTGATAAAACCTTTGGCAACTTTGGTATTAATGCCTTTGTTGGTGGTAACAGAATGCGCCAAAACAGCGAAAACCTTTCCCTGAACGGCAATGGCTTTAACGTACCTTACCAACACTTCATTAATAACGCGGTAACCCGAACTTTTGGTTATGGACAATCTAACTTTGGAATAAACTCTGTATTTGGATCAGCAGAGGTAGATTACAAAGGTTATTTATATTTAACCGGTACTTTCCGGAACGACTGGTTCTCTGTATTAAATCCGGAGCGGAACAGCATTTTGTACCCATCTATCAGCACCAGCTTTGTGTTTACCGATGCTTTCCGGGAATTAGTTCCTAGTTGGTTATCTTCTGGTAAAGTAAGAGCTTCGTGGGCGCAGGTGGGTAATGCTACTGTAGGTCCATACCAAACTCAAGTGTTCTATTCTTTGTTAGGCGCTACCCACGTAGGCCAGCCAATGGCTTCTTTCTCTTCTGCTCAGGGAAATAATGGTACTATTCCAAATTCTTTATTGCTTCCAGCAACTTCTACTGAGTTAGAAACCGGCTTCGATTTACGCTTATTCGATAACAAGTTAGGAGTAGAGTTTACTTATTATAACCAAAGAACAACTGATGATATTCTGAGTGCAACTATTTCCAGAGGTTCTGGATTTGGTTCTACTTTACTTAACGTAGGGGAATTAACTAATAAAGGAATTGAGTTAGGATTGAATGCGACTCCGGTGAGAGGAGCATTTACCTGGGATGTTTACTTAAACTTCGCCAGAAACCGGAACCGGGTAGAAAAACTGGTGGAAGGTAACAGCGAAATGATTGTAGAGGAGCCAAGAACTCGTACAACATTTGTAAAACACATAGTAGGTCAGCCTTTTGGAGTAATCACCGGTTGGGTACAAAAAAGATCTCCTGATGGACAACCTGTTTATGAAGCCAATGGCTCACCTGTACAATCAGATAAAATGCAAATTATTGGTAATGGTGTTCCTGATTTTACAGGAGGTCTTACCAATACTTTATCCTATAAAAACTTTGAACTTGGCTTTCTGGTGGATTTGAAAATGGGAGGTGATATTTATTCCGGAACCAATTTACGTTTAACTCAGTGGGGCCTAACCAAACAATCACTGCAAGGTCGTGAAGGAGAAGCTCCATTAACGGTAAAAGGGGTAATTCAAAAATCAGTTGATACCAATGGTAGTCCAGTTTACGAGCCATTCGAGAAAACTTTGACACCTCTGGAAGCCCGTAACTACTGGAACAATTTAGGCGAGAGAGTGCAGGATCATTGGGTTTATGATGCTTCTTATGCCAAACTTCGTCAGGTAACTTTTGGTTATAATTTACCATCCAGCCTGGTATCTAAAACTCCATTCCAGAGCTTAGGTATTTCTTTTGTAGGTCGTAACCTGGCCATCTTATGGAAAAATGTACCTAACATCGATCCAGAGTCTACTTATTCCAGTGGTAATGGTCAGGGGTTAGATTTCTTTGGTATGCCAATCACCAGAACTTTCGGATTTAATTTAAGAGCATCCTTCTAACATTTAGCAATCAGAATAAACGATAAAAAAATGAAGTCTATACATAAATTTATACTAGGTACGCTGGTACTGGCTATTCCGCTAGCTGGGTGCGATACCGAAGAATTACACGATTTAAACAAGAACCCTCAGGCCGTTACCCAAATTAATCCTAACTACTTTTTTACAGCAGCCCAATTAGGTAGTGCCTCTGGCGGATCGGGCGGTGATAACCGCTTCATAGATTGGCGTACAAACATAGGTCTGGCCGCACATGCTATCCAACAGCTAGCAAATGCTGGAGGAGGCATAGCGCCGGGTGATAAGTATCAGGAGAACTTTGAAAGTTCTGCTGCTCCTTTTGAATTCATTTATGGTGATCAGTTAAAAAACATAAATGAAGTCTTGAAACAAACCGATAAAGGTGGCTTTGCGGAAGGGAAAAACAAAAAAACCCGGGATGCTGCCCGCATTTTACGTGTCTTTAATTTTCAAAGATTAACGGATTACTACGGTGCTATTCCTTATTCTGAGGCCAATAAAGGCATGGAGCAAATCTTCTTTCCTAAATATGAAAAACAATCTGCTGTTTATCCAAGCCTGTTAAAGGAACTGGAAGAGGCAGTTGCTTCTCTAAATGCTTCTGATCCGGATGAAGGTTTTGCTGCGGCTGATATAGTTTATAAAGGCGATGTGGCTAAGTGGAAGAAATGGGGTAACTCTTTGATGCTAAGAATGGCTATGCGGGTTTCTAATGTTGCGCCTGAATTAGCTAAGCAGTACGTAACCAAAGCCGTTGCCGGAGGTGTTATGACCAGCAATGCGGATAATGCCTGGATTCCAATGGCTACCGGACCAAACCAGTGGATGAACCAGAACGGCATTTCCCGCGCTTTTTTACCGGGCGATGGCGGACAACCATCTTTCCTTAGCAAAACGTTGGTTGATATGTTAAAAGGAACTGATCTAACCACTGCTACCGATGATGACCCACGTTTAATGATTTTCAGTGGTGGCATTGGAAACTGGTCAGTAACAGCCTTCACCCCAACTACCACCGACCCGGTAGCGCAAAAAGGGATGCCTAACGGCTACGATCAGGGAATGCTGGATGCCTTGGAAGGCAAACAAGTTAATCCTAACACTACTTACTCCCGGATAAATGTTAAAATGTTGAACCTAGATGACCCTTACATGCTGATGAATTACGGAGAAGTAGAACTGCTTTTAGCAGAAGCCCTGGAAAGAGGAATTGGAACAGGAATTACTGGTACAGCTGAGCAACATTACAATGCTGGCGTTAAAGCTTCCATGCAAATGTATACACCTTACGATCCAACTTTAACAGTATCGGATGCACAGGTAGCACAATACCTGGCCACCTACCCATACGGCTCCAAACCTAAATTACAAATGGTATATGAGCAGTTATGGTTAAACAAATTCATGAACTGGTGGGAAGCATGGTCTGACTGGAGAAGAACTGGATTCCCTAACCTGACCCCGGTAAATTATCCAGGCAATATCACCAACGGAACTATTCCTCAACGGCTTAAATACCCTGCTACCGAAGCCGCCGGGAACAAGAACTATCAAACAACGGCTTCTATGCCAGATAGCTATACTACCAAAGTATGGTGGGCCGGAGGTAAGGAATAAGGTAATTCCTATCTGATACAAAAATCAATAAACAGCTCCTAAAATAGGAGCTGTTTATTTTTATAACAGTTTCACAAAGACTTGAGAAATGTACAAAATAGCTTAGTTCCAGACATACAACCGAAATTATCGACGGTTGGTTTATCAAGAAATTAATTAAATCTGCAATTCTAACAGAAGTGTTCTCTTTATCTGCATCACAAATTTATTAACGCCTTCACATGTTACTAATACGCATTTTCTTGGTGAGCAATGAGTAGCCACTCTCATTAAGGGTTATAGGTATTCTGCATTTCAATTATACAAATACCTTTGTTACACTCCTGTATACATTGCCTTCTGTTATATTTGGAACCATCCCTAACTTTTATAGTATAGCTTTAGCTAACACTTTAATCTTCCAATGTACCTTCAACTAGGATATCATCTGTATATATCGAATAAGCTGGGCCTATTGGTATGAATACTTGTTCTTAATCAGAATTAGGTGTAAGTTAGATCTTTATTTAATGGACATTTATTTAAATAATATATACCTATAATTCTGGTATCTGCTCGTGGAATACGAGTGATAATAAGAGCATGAGCCATAAAATTACTTACCAGGCTGCCCGTGCAGTAGCCAACACCATTGAAGAACATTTTGCCCAACATATGGCGGCCGCCAGTAAGCACGGCAAAAAAAATTTAGCTCCTATACCGCATGCCCCAACTATAGAGGCTATCATTGATGCTACTTTCTGGGCTAGCCTGCGTCGCGAAGAAGGGCATTTTCCTAAAATTTCATTAGCTTTTTTGCCTCCGGAGCAAGCCAGCCAACCCTTAATTTTTGAGCAACGGTTATCACTTACACCGACAACCCTTACTAAATTAGCCCCTGCCGTTGAACGTCCGGGCATTCATTTAGGCGTTTGGTTTGAAGGGGAAAACCTGCACGTTTGGGGAGCAACCCGAACTATACCAAATTTATGTTTTGTGCTGGAGGTGGTAGAGCCAGGTTTACTTGTTATAAAACACAGCCACATCGATGGCTTTGGCAAATTTACCAATGTAGCAGTTTTAAAAGGCGATCAGGTAAAAATTATAAATGAGGATACAGCGAATTTACCAGACTGCCCCGCACTTGTCTCCTCCTTACTTGGCTTTACAACTTCTAATTCCTGGCACGACTCGGTAAATGTACTGGTACAATTAGCCGTTTCGATGCGAGCGCATAGCCGGGGAGGAACTTTATTGGTTGTACCGGCTAATAGTACTAACTGGCGTAATTCTATTATTCATCCCATTCCATACGCCATAGCCCCTGCTTTTTCTACTTTAAAAGATATTGTAGAGCAAATGATAAAAGAAAACAATGGAGGTATCTGGCAGCGGGATTTAAACCGGGCTGTTGAAAGCATTGCTGGCCTTACTGCCGTTGATGGTGCTACTATTATCAGCGACCAATATGAGTTACTGGCTTTTGGGGCAAAAATAAGACGCCCAACCGGTGGTTCGCCCGTAGAGCAGATAGTGGTTACCGAACCAATTATGGGCGGAGGAGCTGTAATTGTACCACCAACTCAGGAGGGAGGCACCCGGCATTTATCAGCCGCACAGTTTGTACACGACCAACGGGATGCTCTTGCCTTAGTAGCTTCTCAGGATGGTAAATTTACTATTTTTGGCTGGTCTCCGTGCGAGTTTATGGTACATGCCCACCGGGTAGATGCTCTTCTGTTGTAATGACTTTCTAATACTTAGCGTAAGCTAAGTGTGGCTAGTGACCTTTACTTCTACCTTCATAATACAAAATAATAATTCAAAAGAGCGTCTTGATAAGTATAGCAAAAAAGGCTGCAGTTAACTACTGCAGCCTTTTTGCTATACTTGGTTACCTTATTTTTAAGCAAGCGTTTTCCGGGCAGATCTGTCCGGATCATTCTTCACCACCGGCATATCGTCCAGAATCATGGTTTCGCCATTGTCGGAGGAGTATTTTGGCCAGTTTGGTAAACCACCTCCATTAGGATTACCGGTACGAGCAAATTTTACCAGCGAATCAGCCATTTTAGCCGATAACTTACGTGGCCGGGAGCCACCACCGGTATGGGTTAACATTAAATCGGTGTTATAGAACCAGAAACTAATATCAGAGCAATGAAAAGCCCGCAGACGATTATCGAATAAAGGTGGCTGCCAGCCAAACCAGGCTACATACACCGGAGCTTTTTGCTTCGATTTTACATCGGCTAAGGCTATAACATTTTGGCGGTTACTTACGGCCATCGACCAGATTTCTATTGGCTTTTTATCTGGGAAAGCTTTGGCATAACCATCTATTACCTGATCAGTTTTGACGCCAAAACGTTCTTTTACTTTATCTTTTACTTCTGCTAGCGTAACGTTCTCCAAAGCCGGATTAGAACGACTGGGCGACGTTTCATTAAAGGTAGAACATAAAATCAATGGCACATCCGCGGAAAGCGGCGACCCAGCCGGATCGAAAGGATGTTGCGCCAGGAAAGTACCATCGGCTACCGGGCTCCAGCCGGTACGTCGATTCTGTCCGCGCATTTCTTCGGCTAGCCGGCGGCTGGCACGGGTGGCAATTTCATTAAATTCCTTCCATGGCAAATACTGCAGTTTATCCATTTCTTCGGGTCTTAAACCCGCTTCCCGTAGTATATAAACTCCCAATTTTTCGGAATCTGCCTTTTCACTTACTCTTAGCGTGGCACCACTTAGCGCTACCGCTTTATGAAATAATCCTTTAGCGGAAGGCATGGCCATTAAAGTACATACTTTGCCGCCTCCACCAGATTGGCCCATAATTGTAACACTGTTTGGGTCGCCACCAAAATTGGCAATATTATCCCGCACCCATTCCAAAGAAGCCACAATATCCAGCATACCTACGTTACCGGAAGCGGCAAAATCAGGCGAAACACCGGCAAAATTTGCATAACCAAAAGGACCTAACCGGTGGTTGATGGAGACATAGACCACCTCGCCACGACGGCTGATATTTTCACCATGATAACCATCTTGCTCAATGCCATTGCCATTGGTATAACCGCCCCCGTGTAACCAAACAATTACTGGCCTTTTTTTACCATCGGCAATAGCGGGTGTCCAAACATTCAGGCGCAGGCAATCTTCACTTACATCGTCATAGTTCCAATGGTCCACAAAAGAACTTACCGGATCGGCGTAGCGTTTTTCCATGTTCTGCGGAGCCGTATTGCCCCACCAGATAGTGGGTTTTACCTCTGCCCAGGCAGTTGGTTTTTTAGGTGGCATAAATCGGTTAGCGCCCGAAGTATCGGCCCCATAAGGAACGCCTAAATAGGTGTAAATGCCCCTTAGCTTAAAGCCTCTTACTTTACCATAGGTAGTATTGGCAACGGCTATTTTTTCGCCAATAAAAAGTACCTGTTCATCATCTCCTTCCTTATCTACCTGGTTTGTATTAGCCAGAGAAGTTAGCGGCATGGCAGCGCCTAAGCCCAGAGCAGTAGTTCCTACACCCAGCTTTTGCAGAAAGCCTCTACGGTTATTTGCCATAATATTTTGGTTTATAAGTTTTTAATTATTGATTTGGTGGATCTGTTCTCTGCTAAAGGTACTAGAAAGAAGTTGGTTTTAACATAAAATTACTTACTAATTCTGCTCCTTAATCCGGTGAAAAGTCAAAGAATTAAATAATAAAAACATAATTACCTAAATTGTCTTCGAAAACAGCTTACGCCTACAAATTTTAATATGGATTTAACCGAACCCAACCTGCCTGAAGCCTCTCCGGTTACTGGTCATCCAAGGCAGCTTTACCTGCTTTTCTTTACCGAAATGTGGGAGCGCTTTTCTTTCTATGGCATGCGCGCTTTGTTGCTTACCTACATGGTAACGGAACTAAAGTTTGACGAGCCAAAAGGATATGCTATTTTGGGTGCTTACTCAGGTCTGGTATATACCATGCCCATGTTTGGTGGTTTTATTGCCGATCGATTTCTGGGTTATCGGAAAGCCATAATTTTTGGCGGAGTTCTTATGACCATCGGACATCTGGTGTTGGCCATTCCGGAGGCCTGGAGCTTTTTTTACGGAATGGCTTTTATCATCTGTGGCAACGGTTTTTTTAAACCCAACATTTCCAGTTTGGTAGGCACCTTGTACAGCGATAACGACCCGCGAAAAGACAGTGCTTTCTCTATTTTTTACATGGGCATCAATATTGGTGCTGCTTTGGGTGGTTTATTGTGCGGGTACGTAGGGCAGCGCATAAGTTGGCATTATGGCTTTGGTTTAGCCGGTATTTTTATGATCCTGGGCTTAACGGTTTTCTATTTAGGCCGCAAATCTTTTGGCGAGAAAGGGTTGCCTCCCAGTGCCGAAGCCCTCCGGAGACCAATTTTTGCGGGTATTCCAACCGAGATTTTTATTTACCTGGCTACTCTGCTGGTAGTGCCGGTAGTGGTGAGTTTGTTCCGGGAATACGAAGTAATGGATTACCTGATGTTTGGCTTAGGAACCCTTTCTGTTTCCTACATCTTATTTATTTCCTTTCAGCTGGATCGGGTGGCCCGGTTTAAATTATACGCCGCTCTTATCCTCATCATTTTCTCTACCTTATTCTGGGCTTTTTACGAGCAAAATTCCGGCTCCCTTAATTTGTTTGCAATTCGCAATGTAGATATGCAAGTAGGGAGTATAAATTTGCCGGCTTTAGCGGTTAACAATTTTTTGCCACCAGGCTGGGTAGTAATATTAAGTTTGTTTTTTGCCTGGCTGTGGCCTGCTCTTAACCGCAAAGGCTTAGAACCCTCTACTCCCCTTAAATTCGGCCTTTCGTATGTGCTCTTAGGAATTGGCTTCTGTGTATTTTACCTGGCCTGCCGCCTGAATACCGATACGGGTGTCATTTCTTTAACGCCGTTTGTATTGGGCTATTTCTTTATTATCTGCGGAGAACTTTGTATCTCACCTATCGGATTAAGTATGGTTACTAAGCTAGCGCCGGGCAAATTTGTAGCTTTAATGATGGGGATCTGGTTTTTCTCCAGTGCTTGCGGCGAGTTTCTGGCGGCTAAAATCGGTTCGCTGATGAGTGTACCCGAAGAAGTAGTTGATAATCCGGTACTATCGTTGCCGTACTATGCCGATATCTTGAGCAAAATCGGAATAGGAGCTATTGCAATTGGCATATTTTTTATCCTGTTTGTACCTGTTATCCGGAAGTGGATGGGTGATGTTCGGTAGTCGAAATTAATTAATTTACATTAAATTAAACCTGCCCATTATGAGGCAGCTCAAGTAAAATGCTTAAAAAACTTCTTTTTGCTCTTGCCCTTTTAGCAACAATTAAAAGCTATTCTCAAACTGCACAGCGTTTCTTCTCAAAAGAAAAGTTAACCCAAACGGGCGTGTATTATTACCCGGAACATTGGCCGGAAACTCAATGGGAACGGGACATTAAAAACATTGCCAAGTTAGGTTTTGAGTACATTCACATGAGCGAATTTGCCTGGGCTTTTATGGAGCCGGAAGAAGGCAAATACGATTTCCGGTGGCTGGATAAAGTAATTGACTTGGCAGGTAAAAATAACCTGAAAGTGGTACTATGCACGCCTACACCCACTCCGCCGGCCTGGCTTGTAACTAAACATCCCGAGGTATTTCTTCAGAATAATATCTACCAGCCCATGGAACACTTATCGCGGGGCAATTATTCTACTTCCAGCGATATCTATAAAGAATATACCGAAAAAATTGTTACTCAATTAGCCAAACGGTACGGTAAAGACAATCGGGTAATGGGCTGGCAGCTGGATAATGAACCCGCCCGCGACATTGACTTTAGTCCGGCGGCGCAGGAAAAATTCCGGGAATGGTTAAAGAAAAAGTACGGCACCATTGATGCCTTAAACAAAGCCTGGGGGGCTGCTTTCTGGAGCAATATGTACAACAATTTCGACCAGGTGCGCATTCCTAACCAACGGCTGTTATACGGGGTTAGCCCACATGCTTTGTTAGATTCCAAACGTTTTTCCGTTGAACAATTAGCTGCCTCGCTTGATTTCCAGGCGCAAACGTTACGCAGGTATATTTCGGAGAAGCAATGGATCATGACCAATTACATGACTATTGGCAATAACGTCGGCTATGATCCATCCCGCACTAAGCACCTGGATTTTACCTCCTACACCAATTACCCGGCTGCCGGCTATAATGACAACGGCAGCAAAAGCTTCCGGATGGGCAGTATGACCCCACTTACCTTCTCAAACGATTATCACCGCTCTGTAAAAGGTGTGTATGGGGTAATGGAATTGCAACCCGGACAAGTAAATTGGGGACCAATAAACCCACAGCCTGAACCAGGTGCTGTACATATGTGGTTGTGGCATACATTTGCTGGCGGTACTTCTTTAAACTGCACTTACCGTTACCGCCAGCCGCTTTATGGGTCTGAGTTATATCACTATGGTATTGTAGGCACTGATGGCGTTACCCCAAGCCGGGGTGGTTTGGAGTTTGCGCAATACATTACGGAAGTAAATAAACTGCGCAAACAGTACAACGCTAAAAAAGCAGCTCCACAAAAGTACGTGGCCCGCAAAACGGCTATTCTTTCTACTATGGATAACCTTTGGGACCAGGATTTGCAGAAACAAACTACCCAGTGGAACCCTTTTGAGCACCTGATGAAATATTTACGAATTGCTAAAGCATTGGGAGCACCCGTAGATTTTGTGCGCGAAGATGCTGATTTTTCTAACTATAAGGTGTTAATGGTACCAGCTTATCAATTAGTAGACCAAGCGATTATAACTAAAATACAGAAGTTTGCCGAGAATGGGGGGCAGGTAATTTTAACGTGCCGCACGGGCCATAAAGATAAAAACGGCCACTTGTGGGAAGCAAAATGGGCTGAACCAATTTATAAATTAATAGGTGCAGAAGTACAGTTCTTCGATTTAATGATGCCGAATACCGAAGGGAAAATTTCGATGGCCGGTACCGAATACAACTGGAACAACTGGGGCGATATATTAAAACCTTTTGCCGGCACCGAAAGTTTAGCCAAATACACCAATCAGTTTTATGCCGGCCAAACTGCTGTTACTAAAGTAAAGCAAGGTAAAGGCACCGTAACGTATATTGGCGTAGATACTGACACGGGTGATTTAGAAAAAGCTGCAGTCCGGAAAGTTTACGCAGATGCCGGTATTGCAACGGAAGATTACCCGGCTGGCATAAACGTAGAATATCGGGATGGTTTTTGGGTAGCCGTAAATTACACTTCGCAACCCTTTAACTTAAATTTACCGGCCAATGCTAAAATACTGGTAGGCGAAAAAGTATTGCCAAGCCCGGGTGTTACCGTCTGGACAGAATAAACAATAGAATTAAATCTAAATAAAAGCCTCCTGACACTATAGTTCTGGAGGCTTTTTGCATTAAAATAAACCTGTACAATAATCCAATTATTTACCTCTTTATCCCATAGGTTAAACAAAGTTTATCTAAAACAGGTAAGTTAATTTTATTAAGAGCTTCTAAATATCTAATTAACCTAATATAACATAGATGGATTTATCCTATAGAATAGAACACGATTTCCTGGGCGAAAAGCAAATTCCTAACAATGTTTATTATGGGGTGCAAACCATGCGGGCGCTCGAAAATTTTAATATTACGGGTATTACCAATGCAAGCGAACCGGCCTTTATCCAAGCTTTTGGCTATGTAAAAAAAGCTGCAGCATTAGCTAACCGTGATCTAGGCGTACTGGATCCTAAATTAGCGGAAGCAATTGTGTTTGCCTGCGACAAATTAATCTCCGGCGAATACCATGATCAGTTTGTAACAGACTTGATTCAGGGCGGAGCAGGTACATCCGTCAACATGAATGCTAATGAAGTTATTGCCAATATTGGTTTAGAATATTTAGGTTACCAGAAAGGGCAGTATGAGTATTTACACCCGAACAACCACGTTAACTTTTCCCAATCCACTAACGATACCTATCCAACTGCTCTTATGATGGCGCTCTACCGAAAGGTAGATTTTTACCTGGAGGCGATGACAGCTCTGGCCGGATCTTTCGAAAGAAAAGCCGAAGAATTTAAAAACGTGCTAAAAATGGGCCGTACCCAGTTACAAGATGCTGTTCCTATGTCATTGGGTCAGGAGTTTCACGCCTATTGTACCACCATAAACGATGACATCCGGCATTTGCAGGAAGCCCAGCAAAAATTAGTAGAAGTAAATATGGGTGCCACCGCTATTGGTACCAGTATTAATGCACCGCAAGGCTATCCGCAGTTAGTAACGAAATATTTAGCTGAAATAACCGGGTTGCCCATTTATCTGGCCCCGGATTTAATTGAAGCTACTTCTGACATGGGTACGTATGTGCAGATATCTGCTTCCTTAAAACGCAGTGCCATTAAAATCTCCAAGATCTGCAACGATTTACGTTTGCTTTCTTCCGGCCCAAGAACCGGTTTCAATGAAATTAAATTACCGCCTATGCAGCCGGGTTCTTCTATCATGCCGGGTAAAGTAAATCCGGTAATTCCGGAAGTAGTAAATCAGACTGCTTTTTATGTAGTGGGAGCAGACGTAACCATAACCATGGCTGCTGAAGCCGGCCAATTGCAGTTAAATGTAATGGAACCAGTAATTGTTTTTAGCTTATTTACCTCCATCAACTACATGATAAACGCCATTAATACGCTGCGAACCAAATGCATAGATGGTATACAGGCAAACGTAGAAGTTACCAGAAATATGGTAATGAATAGCATAGGTATAGTCACGGCTTTGAACCCAATTCTGGGTTACGAAACTTCTGCCTCTATTGCCAAAGAAGCCTTAGCTACCGGTAAATCCATCCATGATATTGTAGTATTAGAACGCAAACTCATTGAGCAGGAGAAGTGGGATGAAATTTATTCTTTTGAAAATATGATTAACCCGGTTTTCATCAATGATAAACAACCAGGCTCTGACCGGAAATAAATTATGTTCTGCTTTTCCTGATTGCGCAATAATAGTGTTAAGAACCCTGTACATTTTAAGGTTAAAACTTTATAATTCTAAATGACAGCGGGAATAATATCAGGATATTTATATATTAAATATTAGCTTTAATTAAAATTAAAGTTATAAAAGTATGATTTTACGTAACTAATCCTGTTACAAAGGGGTAAATTGAAAGTACTAAAAATAAGAAATATTAAATTTTTAAAATATTTATACTATGGAAAATCAAGAAGCACCCTCATCATTAACTGCATCGCAGGAGTATCTACAAGAGCACGTACCAGCTAATAATGGTGGCTGGATGAATAAGGCGACATCCGCCGTTAGAAACTTACCAACTTCTTTAGGCAATTATGGAACTACTGCCGCTACTCATGTAAAAAATATGAGCACTACTCAGAAAATAGCAGGTGGCGCTTTAATAGCTGCCAGCGCTTATTACTTAGCAAACAGATCAACAGTAAACAATAAAATTCAGTCTGCTATTGCCCGTAACAAAACAGCACACGCTTAATTACTTATAAAAAAGGCCTGGTGAAATACCAGGCCTTTTTGTTTTATGCCGTTAAAGCCTACTTTGGAATAATTTACTTTCCATTAATCAAAAGTAGCTAAACATCTTAAAAAGATACATTTGCCAAAAATGCTCCCGGAAATACATGAGCATCTCCTACATCTTATCCAGTAGCAAAATATAGCATAGTTCAAATTTAAACAGAGTAGCTGAATCAAAAGCAACTGACAATTAAGCTTTTCCCCGCTTTAGCTCTAATACGGTAATTTCGGGCCAGATACCCACTCGCCCGGAAAAGCCAATAAAGCCGAAACCCCGATTAATGTATAACCTTCGGCCATTTTCCTCGGCTAACCCTGCCCAGTTTTTATAACGATATTTTACCGGGCTCCATTTGCCCAGAGGAGTTTCTATGCCAAACTGCATCCCATGTGTATGCCCTGAAAGGGTTAGGTGCACCTGGGTTGGATGTACTTTTACGCGTTCCTCCCAATGCGAAGGGTCATGCGACAGCAACACTTTAAAGGCATTAGTAGCTACGCCGGTTAAGGCTTTGTCTAAATCTCCCAATTCAATAAAACCTGTCCCCCAATTCTCTACTCCGAGTAAAGTTATTTTTTCTCCGTTTTTCTCTATTTCTACATGCTCATCCAAGAGTAATCGGTAACCTAATTCTGAATGATGTTTTTTTAACTTTTCCAGGTTCTGATTACGCTCCTCTACACTTTTCCAGTCGGTATACATGCCATAGTCGTGGTTACCTAAAATAGAATATTGCCCAAATGGCGCTTTAATCTGACTAAACAACGGCATGTATGGTTCGATCTCGGTTGCCACATCATTTACCAGATCGCCGGTAAAAACAAATAAGTCCGATTTTTGAGCATTTATCAGATCTATTCCCCGTTGCACAGCTTCCTTATTATCAAAACTACCAGAATGCACATCTGAGATTTGAGTAATGGTAAAACCATCAAAGGCCGCCGGCAAATCTTCAAAATACAAGGTGTGCCGGTGTACTTTATAAGCATATTTGCCTTTAAAAATACCGTAGATAAATGCCGAAAATGGAATGGCAGCCACCAATAAAGCTAACTGACTCACAAACTTCCGGCGCTCCGGCAGAAACTGGTTACCAGTACCATCCTGCTGCTTTGTTCCGCTAAACAATCGGAAAGCGGCTACTATTAATCGGAAGATATCTTCGCTGAACAAGACCAGAATAAACACCAGCTTGGTAACAAAAAAAGTGAGGAAAGCACTAATCACCCATTTCATAAAAGGGTAAGTATCGTCGGTAGAAAACCTCAGATAAAATGTGTAGGCAAAGCTTATAATAAGCAGAATAAAAAAAGCCCAATAGCCTTGGCGTACCCAGCGGCGTGCCCGCTCTGATTTCCAGTTAGCTGTAATTTTTTTAATTCCCTGATAAACATACCAATCCATTAATAGGGACAAAATCCCCATAATAAGAAGAAACTGACGCATTTGCTGTTATTGTTTTTGCTAATTTTTTTGTGATTCTGCACTCTCTAACTCAATACTTGTAAGGAAAGAATTAAAATAGGTAACGACAAAAGAAGGAAATTGATATCTAAAAACAAAAGCTCCGGTATTTTCCGTTTGCATGCATCTCTATCAGGTACAGGGTTAGTAATTGAAAGCAAATCTATAATTACAGGATAGAAAATCATGAACAAATTTGTATTTATAGCCTTTCCTTACAAACTTCACCTTTCCGGCAGCACAGTTATTTAACCTGCCAGATAAAGTTTAATCCTCCACCAACTACTATTATGGCCGAAAAACCAGCTAATACCGTTTTATTTTCGCCGCAGCACTTGCGGGAATTTACTACTCAGGTTTTTGAATATTTTAATGTACCTACCGAAGACGCCATTCTAGCCGCCGATGTACTGGCTTACAGCGACGAACACGGCATTGAGTCGCATGGCATTGCCCGGCTTAAAACTTATTTCGATTTATTAAACATAAAACGCATTAACCCCCGACCAGAAATAAAAATAGTACGGGGCAAAGGCAGCGTGGCTACCGTAGACGGCGATAATGGTTTGGGCTTAGTAGTTGGCCCCAAAGTAATGGAACTAACCATGCAGCGGGCCCACGACCACGGCTCCGGCTGGATTAGCGTGTTTAATACCAACCATTATGGCGCTGCCGGTTACTATCCGGTAATGGCCCTAAAGCAAGATTTAATAGGTTTATCCATGACCAATACTACTGCGGGAGTAGCGCCTTTCCTGGGAGCAGAAAAAATGTTAGGTACTAACCCGATTGCTATTGCTTTTCCTGGATATAAAGAGCCTCCGGTACTAATAGACTTTGCCTCCAGTGCCGTTGCCTACGGAAAAATAGAAATTGCTAAACGTAAAGGTCAACTAGTACCCGAAGGCTGGTGTTTGGACAAGGATGGGAAATCTACTACAAACCCGGCCGATATGATTGAGGGTGGTGCTTTATTGCCATTAGGAGGCGGCGGCGACCAAACCGGTAGCGGACACAAGGGATATTGTTTAGCCGCCATGGTAGACATTTTATGTGCGGTTCTGAGCGGTGCCAATTGGGGACCTTTTGCTTCGCCATTTGCCATACACGTAGCTCCGCCGCAACGCGAAGTAGGGAAGGGGATTGGTCATTTTTTTGGTGCTTACGATATTGAAGGCTTTCGGGATAAAGATGAGTTTAAACGCCAGATAGATGATTGGGTGCAAACCATGCGCGGTAGCAAACCGCAACCCGGACAAAAAGAAGTTTTAATTCCTGGTGATCCGGAAAGAAGGGCCTATGAGCAATTGATGAAAGAAGGCATTAACTTAAATAAAGAAGTGGTTTCTTCTCTGGAAGAAGTTGCCCGCCATACCGGTATTGAGTTAAGTCCGGGCTTCTAATCAGTGTAGGTAAACAAAAGATTGTTAGCTAATATTAAATCTTCCAAGCTTGCCTCAGAACTTAAAATACTAAATAAGCACAACGGGTATTAAAAATTTCTTCGGCAAGCTTAACAAGAACTTCAGGTAAATTCTTTAAACATTTTTTTACTATCTGGGTTAATGGCAAAGTATTCCAGAACCTTATATGCTAATAAGAACACCTACTATTTTTCTAGCTAATTTACTTGCTGGTTGCTTTTTAGTATTCAATATCTCAGGGTGTGCCTTTACAAGGATCAACCGCAGTAAGGACATTACCTATCTGGATGCGAAAGAAGCACATCCGGTTGAAAGGCAGCAATTAGATGTGTATGCCCCCTATAATACTAAAGAGCTGAAGGATGTTTTTGTTTTTATTCATGGGGGCAACTGGAACTCCGGCAATAAAACACAGTATAGTTTTTTAGGTGCTCGTATGGCCCGTAAAGGAGTAGTAACCGTTATCATTAATTATCCGCTAAGCCCTAAAGCTACTTACCGCGAAATGGCAGCAGCCTCTGCTAAAGCAGCAGTTTGGGTAAAGCAGCATATTCAGGCGTATGGCGGCAACCCGGAGCGTATATTTATATCAGGTCACTCAGCGGGCGGTCACCTGGCAGCCCTTATCTCTATTCGAGATGAATATTTCAACCAAATTGGGATACAGAACCCTATAAAAGGCACTATTCTTATTGATGCTGCCGGCTTGGATATGTATGGGTATTTACAAGAACAAAATTATGCGTCCGGCAACACCTATTTAGATACTTTTACTACTGATCCGGCCACCTGGAAAGAGGCTTCTCCTTTGTATCATTTGCATCCGCAAGTACCGCCTTTCCTTATTTATTTAGGCGAAAAAACCTATCCTTCTATTAGTAAAAGCAACGAGAAGTTTGTGAAGGCCCTTAAAACTACGGCACCTTATTTTGATTACCGGATATTGGAAGGGAAAAAGCATATCCCCATGATTACCCAATTTATTTTCTCCTGGAATCCGCGGTACAACGAAATACGCCAATTTATGCAGGATCGGAAATAAATCAGCTATAAACTACAGTCTGAAAAGGCTACCGGTTTAGGAAAATTTCAACTGATTTTTTCTGGCAGACGAATTTACCCTAGGCTGCTACCCGTTGCAATATTACTTTACAAGGTATTTCCGAAGTAACCTGGAAACTATGAGGCACATGCAAAGGTACAGCATAGAAGTCACCTGGGCCCAGGTGATATATCTGATCTCCGGATGTAATGGCGCAGGTACCTTCCAATATCAGGAAACGCTCGTGCTCATCGTGGTGCAATTCTGTAGGAGCTCCTTCTTTTAGCCAAACAATAGCAGTAGTAGCTTCTGGAGTAGCACCAATAAGCTTTACATAAATTTCTTTTACTTCAGCCGGCGCCTGCAAATCAGACCGGTTTAACCACTCGGCATAATCAGCTACCTTAGATGCTGGCGTGAGTTCTGGTGGAGTAGCGGACAGTTCACCATTTTTAAGGCGCTCCATATAATCAATGGTGGCCATTACCAGGTATTTAATGGTAGGATTAGGTTCTACGGCATGGGCCATGGCATACGCTTCCATGGTAGTACTTATGGCATTTATTTCAGCTTGGATTTCCGGATGTTGCGCAGCCAGCAATTCTACTTCCTGCGTTTCCTCAGGAGTAGTACTACCCATTACATACAATTCCAAAATTCCGGATTCTATAAATTCAGCAATGTTCCTCATGCAGCTTTATCGGCTCCCAATTGTTTAATAGCCTTTTTCAAGCTTATTTTTAACTCATCTACCGAAATATTTAAAATAGCCGCTGCTTCTTCACACGTACAGCCTTTCAGGTAAACCAGGTCTAAAGCTGTTTTATCGTGTGGTTCCAGGTGGCAAATAAAATTACTTTCTTTTGGTGGTACAGGTGGCACTTCCAAAGAAGTACGATCGGCAGATAATACAAAGGTACTATTTTCTGCTGTTTTAGAAAAGGATTGGGGCTTTTCAGTTTTCAGGAAAGTTTTAGCTGCGTCGCGGGCCAGTAAAATAACCCACGAATATAAACTTAAATTGGAAGCCGGGAATTGAGACCGCTGCAGCCAAATGCTTACAAACGTTTTCTGTAACACACATTCCGCTTGTTCTTCGTCGCCTACCATACGGGTTATCAAACCCAGTAATACCGACGCATATTTATCGTAGAGCATACTAAGTGCTTCAGGATTACTGCTTTCCAACATCATTGCCAGCTCCTGTTCTGCAGTCCTGTTAAAGGATAAATTTTGCGTCATAGCATAAATTATGAAATTTTATTTACGCTTCCTGCTTATTTTAGTTAAGAATACGTAATCTGTTTTTAGGTATATCTACTTATTCATTAATTAACCTATCTAAGAAATACTTCCTAAGCCGGATCAGCTCATCCTCCCTTTAATAAAGTTTTTCTTTTCTGTTTCATACCCAAAACCCACAGGATAATTTTAGAGAACAGATGAGAAAATAATAAATTTAGTCTTCGCCTGATAATTCGTATTTTAAAGCCGGGAATACTATATAAATGTTATTTTTACACTACCATGCCCGATGCTTTAGCCGCACTTAAACAGCTGGTATTTGCTATTTATGCTTTACCCGATGAAGACTGGGTAGCATTAGAAGGTATCTGGAAACCTTTTTCGGCCAAGCGAAAAGAGGTTATTACCACCACCGACAGCGTAGAAAAGTTCCTGTATTTCGTAGTGGAGGGGGTGCAGCGTGTTTATTACTTCGATGAACAAAGCCGGGAAGCTACGTTGGTTTTTACCTATGCGCCCTCATTTGGCGGAGTACTCGATTCCATGTTGCTGCAACAGCCATCGCGGTACTTTTACGAAACGTTAACACCTTCCGTATTTCTTCGGGCCGCCTACTCCGATTTAGAAAAGTTGATGGCTACCCGGCCAGCCATCGAAAATATGATTAGGCAAGGACTTTCGTATTCGCTGGCTGGTGTACTGGAGCGCCTGGTGGAATTACAATGTTATTCGTCGGAAGAGAAATTCCGGAAGCTCTTAAAACGTAGCCCGCATATTCTGCAGTTGGTGCCGCATAAATACCTCGCCAATTACCTGGGCATTGAAGCTACCAATTTCAGTAAATTAATTAATAAAGTTAAAATCTGAAAATCTTGGTATTTACCAAGAATAATGCTGCCGCACAGTTCCACCTTTGTCCTGTACTTAAAAGCAGAGAATTATGAAAACACAGAAAGTAGTAAAAGTAGCTTCTCAGGGATTTATTCTTTTATCGGCCCTTAGTTTATTATCAATTAGCGTTATGGCTTTTGCCAGCCCGCAGGCAATTATGGATTTAGTTGGGGTTAAGCTTACCAGTCCCGATGCATTTAGCTCTATCCGGGGTGTTTACGGAGGAGTAGGTCTCACTCTTTTTCTATTATTGCTTTACCTGCTACGCCAAGACCTGCAATTGGGCCTTGGTTTCTTATGCCTGCTTTGGGGTTTATATGCTTTATCCAGAATAGTAACCATTTATACCGAAGGAGCACTAGGCGCTTTTGGCACCCAATGGCTTATAACCGAAAGTATATTTTTTGTGATAGCGGCCTTGCTTTTATACTTAAGCCGGAAAATAGTTTTATCCCAACTAGCAAATTAAAATGGATACTGTAAATAAATATCACCTGCTCGATAGGCTGGAGAACCAGGTGGAGAGCCACCTGCAAGAGGCCATCCGGGTTTACCAGAATGCCCCTGAAGCAACGCTGCTTAAGCCCGCAACAGACGGCGGGTGGAGCATTGCTCAATGCCTGCAACACCTGAATGCTTATGGCCAATATTATTTGCCTCAAATAAAAAAAGGCTTTATACATCAGGCCAACCAGCCAAACCAGGATACCTTTACCAGCACTTGGCTGGGCAGCTATTTTACCCGGATGATGGACCCGGCAACAAACCAAAAAAGATATAAAGCTTTTAAAGATTACTCGCCGGCACCAGCGTTAGATGCCCATGCTGTAATAGCCGAATTTATTCAGCAACAGGAAGAACTGATTGGCTATTTGAAAAAAGCCCGTACGGCAGATTTAAATAAAATTAAAGTGCCCGTTTCCATTGCTAAATGGCTCAAATTACGCTTAGGTGATGTTTTCCAATTTTTAATTGCCCATAACCAACGGCATATGCTGCAGGCTAAACGTCACCTGGCTTAAGTTAAAAGGTGTAGTAACTAACTGCACCTTTTTTATCAGAATTTAAGGATACCCAGCAGATATTTTACGTAATTAGCAGCACTTAAAACTTTAAATGTATGCCTGATTATAAAAAATACTATATCGTACCGGCCGAACCGGAAATTGTTTACCAGGCCTTAACAAATCCAAACACCATTCAGGCCTGGTCGGGCGAAGAAGCGGTTATGAGTACGGAACCAGGCACTGAGTTTGAGCTGTTTGGCGGTAGCATTGCCGGTAAAAACCTGGAGTTTGAAGAAGGTAAAAAGATTGTGCAGGAATGGTATTTTGGCGATGAGCCGGAACCTTCTATTGTTACCATTAAGCTGCATCCGCATAAACAAGGAACCTCTGCCGAATTAAAACACACTAATATTCCGACAGAAGCCTTTGCTGATATAACAGCAGGCTGGGACGAAGCTTACTTTGGCAGTTTAATTTATTTCTACGAGGAGGATTAAATGGAATCCCTTCTCAGAAGGCACTAAAAAGACAGGTAGTAATGTACAACTTAATTAACCTACATTTCTTACCTGTTTTTTATTTTTATACTAAAGACCCTCCGCATTAACCACTGCGTATTTATAACAACGATACATATATTACCTCCGTACTTCATCTTAAAGCGTCCAAAATTGGATTACCTTAAGATGAATTCAGAAGATATTATAAAGTTGTATCAGGATTTTTTAAATAATAAAGATTTTCCGTGTGTAGCAGCTCGTGCTGCCATAACACGCCAGCAGGTAAAGTATTTAGTAGTAGACCACATGGCTTGCCCCAAAGACGATACACAAATATTAGATTTCCTATACCAGTTTGTAGACTATTTCCGGCATACAGAAGAGCTGTTTCATAGTGCAGTTATTATCTTTAAACAACCCGAAAAAATTACAGAAAGCCAGTTTGAAGAATTAATATGGCAACGTTTACAGGCGTTGGCAAACCTAGATGCCCGCCAATACAATTATGACTCACGCGTTGACGCAGACCCAAGTTCCGCTAACTTTAGTTTTAGTTTAAAAGAAGAAGCATTTTTTATTATTGGTTTACATCCTGACAGCAGCCGGCTTGCCCGCAGATTTAACTATCCTGCTTTGGTATTTAACCCCCATGCCCAATTTGAACAAATGCGGGATATGGGAAATTATAATAAAATCCAAAATATTGTAAGAAAACGAGACATTGCGCTTTCCGGTTCTATAAATCCAATGCTTAAAAATTATGGCGAAGCTTCTGAAGTGTACCAATACAGCGGCAAGCAATACGGTACCAGTTGGCAATGCCCGTTAAACCTTAACCATGCAAAAATTAACTCTAATTCCGCCGCGTAGTGGCGATTCATTTATTCTGCGTAAGGGGCAAAAGCTTCAGGTTTTTGATATAGAAGGCGAACAGGTATCTGATTTCATTTGCTATAACCTTCATAATAAAAAGGAATATTTATCTTCTGGGCGTACCATTGACTATGCCGATACTATATTTTTGACTAAAGGCCACGCTTTTTATTCTAATAGGAGCAATATTATGTTCCGCTTAGTAGAAGACACCGTAGGTCGCCACGATTTCTTACTGACGCCTTGCAGCGCCGATACCTTCCGGATTATTTACGGACATACCCAACCGCACCGGGGTTGTTTTGGTAATTTGTGTGAGGCCTTGAAAGAGCATGGAATTAAACCCGACGATATTCCGATCTGCTTTAATATTTTTATGAACGTAGCAGTAGATGGCACAACCGGTAAGATTAAAGTTTTACCTCCTAAGAGCAAAGCGGGCGATTTTATTATACTGGAAGCCGAGATGGATTTATTGATAGGCATGACGGCCTGTTCTGCTGAAATGTCTAATAATTATGCCTTCAAACCTATAGGCTATCAAATTCTGGATGAATAAAATATACCATTTAAGGTTCCTGATACCTAATAAATTATTCAAGAGAGGTATATTAAAACAGGACCAGAAAAGACCAAAGCAGATAAATATTTAATAGGTACAGCTATAACTATTTCTTCCTAATTCAAAGCCGGGTACCAAAACCAGATAATTAATTAAGGTTTCGTACCTGCAGACAATTCATCTGATTTGCACGATACATAATATCATAAAATGGTTAATCTTATTAATCTTTTTTAGTTTGACTTTTGTGCCTACAAAACAGCATGTAAAGCCATGAAAACAGGAATAATTGGAGCAGGCATTGCCGGACTTTCTACTGCCATTGCGCTGCGCCAAATAGGCATAGAACCCGTTATTTACGAAGCGGCGTCGGAGTTAAAACCAGTAGGAGCCGGTATTGTATTGGCCGCAAACGCCATGAAAGTATTTCGCAAATTGGGTATTGCGGAGGATCTAATTGCTGCGGGCCGTAGCTTAAATGCTTTAACCATCCTAAACCAGCACGGGAAAATTCTTGATACTACTAATAGCCTGGAAATTAGCAAGCAGTATGGCCTGGACAATTTTATTATCCATCGCGCCGATTTGCACCACCAGTTACTGCAACATGTGGACTTAAGTTCTTTATACAAGAATAAAAAAGCTATAAATGTTATTCAAGATACCACTGGGGTAAAAGTTTATTTCGAGGATGGCACAACAGAAGTAGTGGATAATTTAATTGTAGCGGATGGCATTCATTCCCCAATCCGGCAGAAATTATTACCCCGGGTGCGCCCCCGCTATGCCGGCTATACCTGTTGGCGGGCAGTAATCGAAAACCCTGGAATATCCCTGAATCAAGCTACAGAAACGTGGGGTGCCAAGGGCCGTTTTGGTATAGCGCCCTTGCCGCAAAATAAGATTTATTGGTTTGCCTGCGTAAATGCCGAAGAAAATAATTCGGCTTTAAAACATTATACCGCACCAGACTTATTAAAATTATTTCATGATTTTCATGCGCCAATTCCGCAAATCCTGGAAAGTTCCTACCACACGTCCCTCATCTGGAACGACATCTGCGATTTACCTAACCTGGCACAGTATGCTTTTGGGAACATAGTACTTATTGGCGATGCCAGTCATGCTACCACGCCTAACCTGGGGCAGGGGGCTTGTCAGGCTATTGAAGATGCGTGGGTATTGGCCAAACAAATACAAGCACAACCTACCTTTAGCGAAGCTGCTAAACATTTTGAACGGCTCCGCAAAGACCGTACGCAATGGATTATTAATAATTCTTACCGGGTAGGACAATTAGCTCAACTCCAAAATAAACTTTTAATAACCTTACGCAACCAGCTTATGCCCCTGATACCAAAGTTTGTTAAGTATAACCAACTTAAAAAACTTTACGAGGTTGATTATTAGTAGTATCAATTTAATAATTTTCCGGATAGATAGCAGGTAATTATTCTGGCACAAAAAAAACTATATCGGTAGCAACAGACCCCTCCGTACCGAACGATAGCTGTGGAAAAACTAAACTTTTAAACCTACCCAAATAAAGGCTTCTTCTTTTTGAGATGTATCAAAATAACTTATTTCGGCCGTAGTAAAAGGCTTTATCAGGTTAGCAATAAGTTCTTCCCATTTTTTATCGCCTACAATTGCTACTTTCCGGAAACTGTTAATATGCTTTATATCAAACTTGATATCTTCCCATAGTGCTGCAGGCTCCCACCCATCAGCGTGATCCATTTCCCAGTATAAATCAATTTTCCCAAATTGATTTATTTTGCTTTCAAGCACCGGTATCAGCTGGTTATAATCTTCTTTAACTAAAGTTCCGGTTAACCGAATGGCTACTAAATCTTCTCGGTCTGTTTCTAGGTTAGCAATCATGTCTTATAGTATTTAGCCTATTAGTACGCGCAGCTACGGGAGGTGTTGTATATAGGCTGCTTTTCCAAACCTGTTTGTGCTAAAAGTACACGTAAGCTAAAGCTTAAGAAAATTTTTTGCCCAACCTAATTTATATTAATTCAAGTTGTTTTAACCCCTGAAACTAAAATCTTATTTTATACTTTTATTTACAGCCTTTATTTCAAAATTTTTAGTTGCTGCTGTCCGTATTTAATTTTCAGTTTCAGTATTTATCAGATAAACCGCCTTTCAGCTCTATCGTAAATTTCAAAAGTTTTTAATCTCCCTGATTAATAATCATAGTATCAAGAAGTGAATTATTAGAGTATAAAATTTAAAGCAGTCTAAAACTTTTAAAAATAGTATAACTTGTATGGCAGTAAGAGAGGAGAGAGTAAACAATAATAATGCCCCTACTAAAGAATATTATTGGGAAAGCGTAAGACACCAGTTTAATTTAAGCCCAACCCATCTTCATTTGGGCGCTTCTCAGTTTATAGCATCCATTCCCAAACCAGTGCGACAGGCTATTGAGAAGCATCGACGCGCTTTGGATGAAAATCCGGTGATTTATACCCTCGACCATGAAAATGAAAACATGCAGGAAGTCCGGAGAGCGGCAGCACGGTATCTGCAAGCAGATAATCCGGATAATATTGCCATAACTGATAGTACTACAATGGGCCTAGGTTTATTATATACGGCCTTAAACGTACAACCCGGGCAGGAAATATTAACTTCTTTTAACGATCATTATTCGCACCATGAATCTATTTATTGGGCAGCCAAACGTACGGGTGCCAGCTACCGAAAAATAAATTTATATAAGGACCTAACTTACGTAAGCGAAGAGGAAATAGTAGAATCGGTAGTAAGAGAAATAAAAGAGCAAACACGGGTAGTAGGTTTAACCTGGGTGCACTCCAGCACTGGTCTTAAAATCCCAATTGCCAAAATTGGTAAAGCCATAGCTCAGATAAATCAGAACCGCGACGAAAGAAACAAAATTATTTTCCTGGTAGATGGCGTACATGGCTTTGGCATTGAAACAGATACTTTCCCGGAATTAAACTGCGATTTCTTTATTTCGGGTTGTCATAAATGGTTATACGGACCACGAGGCACCGGTATTGTGGTTGCTACCAGCGAAGCCTGGCAAGCAGTAACGCCGGTAATACCCAGCTTTACCGAAACAATGGACATGGTAATTGAAGAACAAAAACGTCCGGAAAAAAATAGCGGCAAAGAAATGACACCCGGTGGTTTTCATTCCTTGGAGTGCCGTTGGGCTTTAAAAGAAGCTTTTGAATTTATGGAGACTATTGGCAAGAAGCGGGTATATGCCCGGGTACACGAACTTAACCGCTACTGCAAAGAAGGCTTAGCCGCTATGCCTCATGTAAAATTACATACGCCGCTGCAAGATCATTTATCGGCAGGTATTATTTCGTTTGAAATAAAAGGAAAAACAACACCAGAAGTAGTGCAGGCATTACTGGATAAAAAAATAATAGCTACTGCGTCGCCGTACAAAACCAGCTATGCCCGGTTTACACCCGGTATAATTAATACTCCTGAAGAGATAGAAAAAGCCTTGGCTGTTGTACACGATCTACATTAACTAAAAATAACCTTTGATAATTATTTTTTCGAAAACTTACTAATGTGGTCCCTGGAAAAAAGAAGTACTGATTACAACCGGAAAGGTAGGTCAGGAAATACCTCTATTATTATTCGATTCTTTTCGCTTTTTTCGGATTAAATTTTATTTATTAAAAGGTAAAATACTCCTAATTACACAACCTTCAGATTAATTGTAATTTCATTCGTTGCCTAATACAGTCTAGTTTCGTACAGGGGTTAGAATAAACCAGCTTAGCTTAAATCATGAATCGCTTTTTATCCCGGGAAGCTTCCTTACACCTTGTACAAAAAATTAAATATTCTGCCTTTCCCTGGACGTACGACTACGAGAAACATCGCTTAAGCATTATGGATGGTAATCAAAAGGAGCTGGTACATTTTCGGTTACCCATCACCTTACCCGACCCTATTAAACATCCCGATCTTGACGCACAATCGGTAAATTATATCATCCTGCTCATTCAATCGGGAAGTTGTGCCATAGGTTATTTTGAAAATGGTCTCAACCTGGATCATAAAGTATTCCGGGCGTATATGGTCCGGATGAAGCAAGGAAAGAGCCAGGTAAAATATTTAAAAACAAAAGGTAAATCGCGGGCTGGTTCGCGGGTGCGGTTAGCCGAAACCGCTGAATTTTTTGAAAACATCAACCAGCGCTTACAAACTTATTTCGCTACCCATAAAATTGACCGGATTGCTTTAAGCTGTTCTAAAATTTTAATACCTTTTTTATTTAACTCAAAAGTTCCTACACCCTTTGATAAAAAAGACGAACGGATCTTCAAAATTCCAAAACATATTCATACACCTATTTATGATATTTTGCAGGATACAAATAAGTTTCTCCTAAAAGGAGAGCTTATTTACGAAATACCTGAGCAAAACTTAATAGAGGAACTGTTAACCAATGTAGCCGGCTTTACCGGAGAAGTAAATTTTAATTAAACAGCTATAGTTAGGCGAAGTTAAAACCGGAGAAACTGCACTTAGTATTCCGGTTATATATTATTTACTTACAAATTATATATACTCCCCATTTTCTTCTATATTAAGAGATACCGGATCTCAAAATTACCCCATGCCGTAAATTTTTATGTGGTTTGGAAAAATTTTGATTTATAAAATACGCCTCATCCATTATTCCTTCCAAACTCCAGCCCAATTTATCTTGCTTATATAATATATATCTTCTAGGTTTGCCGCGCTTAAAAGTCTAAGACGTATAAGAATTTAGAGAAGAAATTAATAAATACCATTGGTTAGTTTATGAACGAGACTCAATTTGATTTTGGAATGGTTGGTTTGGGCGTAATGGGCAGAAATCTGCTCCTGAACATGGCCGACAACGACTTTGCTGTTATTGGCCTTGACCTGGACCCACAAAAAGCGGCTGCTTTGGAAACAGAAGCTGCTGCTGGTAAACCGGTAAAGGGCACCACCTCCGCCGAAGAATTTGTAGCCTCGTTGCGTAAGCCGCGGGCGTTAATGCTGCTGGTGCCAGCGGGTAACCCCGTAGATGCTGTAATTGCCAGTTTATTGCCTTTACTGGAGCCCGGTGATATTGTAGTTGATGGGGGTAACTCTTATTTCCCGGACACCGATCGTCGTGTAAAAACCTTAGCTGATGCCGGTATTCATTTCTTTGGCATGGGTATCTCGGGTGGTGAGAAAGGCGCACGTTTTGGCCCTAGTATGATGCCGGGCGGTAACCGCGAAGCATACGAACGTTTACGCCCTATTTTTGAAGCGTGTGCCGCAAAAGTAAACGGCGAACCATGCGTGAGTTACTTAGGAAACGGTTCGGCTGGTAATTATGTAAAAATGGTACATAATGGCATTGAGTATGGCATTATGCAACTTTTAGCCGAAGCTTATGACTTACTAAAAAGAGGAGCTGGGTTTTCCGATGATGAATTAGAAGCTACCTTCCAAGGCTGGAACCAAACCGAATTACAATCTTTCTTAGTAGAAATTACCGGCGAAATATTAGCTAAAAAAGACGATGTAACAGGTCAGCGCCTGGTAAGTGTAATTTCGGACCGGGCCCGCTCTAAAGGCACTGGCAAATGGACCTCCCAGAATGCCATGGATTTACAGGTTCCGATCCCAACCATAGACATGGCGGTGCTGATGCGCGATATGTCTAAATACAAAGAAGAACGTGTAGAAGCAGCTAAATTATTACCTAATAATTCTTTACAGGCTGCCAGCGTTGATAAACAACAATTAGCTGAGCAGTTACGCAATGCCTTCTATTTTGCCATGATTACGGCTTATGCCCAAGGTATGGCCCAATTACGGATGGCCTCACAAGCTTATAACTATGGCCTGGAACTACAGGAAGTAGCTAAAATCTGGCGCGGTGGCTGTATTATCCGGGCAGTTTGTTTAGAAGATTTCCGGCAAGCCTACGAAAAGAACGCAGACTTACCTAACCTGCTCTTAGACCCTAAGATTGGCGGTGATTTATTAAACCGTTTAGGAGATATGCGAACTGTATTAAAAACAGCTATTGATAAAGGTATTCCAATGCCGGGCTTCATGGCTTCTTTAAGTTATTTTGATGGCTACCGGAGCGAAACCCTGCCAACCAACTTAATTCAGGCCCAACGCGACTATTTCGGTGCCCATACCTATGAGCGCATCGATCAGGAAGGAATATTCCATACGCAGTGGTAGATTAGATTTATTTTTTATACGGCAATTAAATACGTAAATAATGTCTGGCAGGAGAATAACCTATTTCTTAAAGTAAATAGATTATTCTCCTGCCAAAACTTACTTAAACTGGTTAACAGTTAAATTGCCCTTTCCCATTTCCAATTATTATGAAAGCATCTAAAAAAGCAGCACCTACCATTGTGGTTATTTTCGGAGGAACCGGAGATTTAACCAAAAGGAAACTGGTTCCTGCCTTCTATAACCTTTTCCTGGACAACTGGTTACCAGAGCAATTTGCCATTATTGGCTTAGGCCGTACTAAACTTAATGACCAGGAATACCGGGAACGTTTATACCAGGGCTTAACGGAGTTTTCCAGAAGTGGCAAGCCTACCGAAAATAAATGGGATGTATTTCAAAACTCCTTATATTACCTAACTTCCGAAATAAATAACCCAGCCTCTTACACCCAGTTAGCTGAGCAGATTAAAGCCCTAGAAGAGAGCTGGGGAAGACGGGCAAACCATTTGTTTTATTTATCTATAGCCCCCCAGTTTATTGAGTCGGTTACGGTCAACCTGAAAAAAGCCGGCATTGCCGACAATCCAGATTGCGACCGTATTGTGGTAGAGAAGCCATTTGGCCATGACCTGGAAACAGCCAAAGACCTGAATAAATTACTTACCAATACTTTTCAGGAAACACAGATTTACCGCATCGACCATTACCTTGGAAAAGAAACGGTACAAAATATTTTAGCTTTTCGGTTTGCTAATGCCTTATTTGAGCCACTCTGGAACCGTAATTATATTGACTATGTGCAAATAACCGTAGCCGAACAGGTTGGGGTAGAAGACAGGGGCGGTTATTACGAAGGTTCTGGTGCTTTGCGCGATATGATTCAGAACCACTTGCTGCAACTATTATGCATGGTGGCCATGGAACCACCGGTTACCTTCGAAGCCGAAGAAATCCGGAACCGCAAGGTAGATGTGCTTCATGCTATCCGTCGGTTAAAGAGAGAGGAAGTAAACCAATACGCGGTGCGGGGCCAATACGGAGCAGGTTGGATGAAAGGCCAAGAAGTGCCAGGTTACCGCGAAGAAACCGGCGTAGATCCAAAATCCAGCACCGAAACTTATGCTGCCGTTAAATTTTACCTGGACAACTGGCGCTGGCAAGGGGTACCTTTTTATTTGCGCACTGGCAAACGGATGCAGGAGAAAAACTCTTCCATCACCGTCCAGTTCCGGCCGGTACCACATTTAACCTTTCCAACAGCTTTATCCGAGAACATTTTGCCTAACCGCCTAACCATCAATATTCAGCCAGAAATGGATATCCGGTTACGTTTTACGGCCAAAAAAACAGGGCTGGAAATGGCTTTAACACCAGCCGAAATGGTGTTTGATTTTAATGCTGATGCCACGCATGCGCAATCGCCGGAAGCTTATGAAACTTTACTGCTGGATGCCTTGCAAGGGGATGCTACTTTATTCATGCGTTCTGACCAGGTGGAAGTAGCCTGGGAAGTAATTACACCTATTCTGGAAACCTGGGAATCGCGTCCTTCGTTGGAATTTCCTAACTATGCAGCCGGCATGTGGGGACCGGAAAACGCCGAAGCCCTTATTGCTCGCGAAGGCCATACCTGGGCTGTTACGTTACCACAAAAAAATAAAGAGC
This sequence comes from Adhaeribacter aquaticus DSM 16391, assembly GCF_000473365.1. GTDB lineage: Bacteria > Bacteroidota > Bacteroidia > Cytophagales > Hymenobacteraceae > Adhaeribacter > Adhaeribacter aquaticus. Next base: position 1,257,569 of record NZ_KI421517.1, on the reverse strand, counting down.
ACAACCGGCATTAAATTATGATACAAGTTTTCAAAGATACATCGGAACTAAGTACAGCCGCGGCAGATATATTTCTGCAAACGGCCCGGGATGCCGTAGAGAAAAATGGCCGTTTTACAGTGGCTTTAACGGGTGGCTCCTCACCAGTACAACTGTATAAATTACTAATGCAGTCGCCATACCTGGAGCTCATGCCCTGGGAGTTTACATTTGTTTTTTGGGGCGACGAGCGGTGGGTACCACTAACAGATGATCGTAGCAATGCTAAAATGGCTATGGATACGTTCCTAAACGAGGTACCAGTACCCAAAGATCAGATTTACCCGATGTGGCAAGAAGATGAGCCAGAGGAATTCGCTTTGCGATACGAGAGACTATTACAAAAGCATTTTAATCAGCAAGCGCCTCAGTTTGATTTGATTTTGTTAGGCATGGGTGATGATGGGCATACAGCTTCATTATTTCCGGGCACGCAAGTATTACACGAAGATTCCAGATGGGTACAGGCTTATTACTTAAAGCCGCAATCTATGTACCGCATCACCCTTACAGCTCCGCTTATCAATCAGGCGAAAAAAATCATGTTTCTCACTTTTGGCCAAAATAAAGCCAATGCCTTGTATGAGGTATTAGAAGGGAATAAAAATGTGGAGCAATATCCATCGCAATTAATTGCACCCAAAAATGGGGAAGTACTGTGGTTGGTAGATGAAGCCGCCGCGAGCAAATTGCAGCAGAAAAGCTAATAAAAGTCCCAGCTCTTAACATAAATCATATAACGAAAGGATCACTTATTAAATTTAAGTGATTCTTTCGTTTTCAGCTCTTTCTGTTAATTAACTAATTGAATTTAAATTGATTCCTTATCCCGATCCTCTACCCGAACGCCCTTATTTCCCTTCTATGAAGTTGTCAGGGTAGGCGTTTGTGCCTTTATAACTAAATAAATAAGTATTTCCCTTACAACAAGTATTATATTCTACACTTCTGCACTTTCGGAGATAGCTAAAGTTTACTATTTTATGTAAGTAAGCTTTACCTAAATACTTGTAAATTTTACCCCTACCTAATTTCAGAAACAATTCCGAACTTTGTGGTACATGTCAGCCACTACTAATATTTTGCAAAAATTACCCCCATTACCCGTAAAGGAGGCGCTGCCGCGGTTATTACAAGCCTTGGAAGCAAGTACGCGTGTTGTATTGGAAGCTCCTCCCGGAGCCGGAAAAACAACCTTAATACCCCTGGCCTTACTTGATGCATCCTGGCGTAATAATGGGAAAATATTAGTACTGGAACCAAGGCGGTTGGCCGCACGTGCCTCCGCCCAACGAATGGCTGACTTAATGGAGGAAGCCGTTGGACAGACAATTGGTTACCGGGTACGGCTGGAGAATGTAGTTTCTAATAATACCAAGGTAGAAGTAGTAACCGAAGGTATTCTGACCCGCCTGCTACAAGACGACCCAGCCCTGGAAGGCATTGCGGCTATTATTTTTGATGAATTTCACGAACGAAGCCTGAACGCTGATTTAGGCTTGGCTTTAGCGCTGGATGCCCAGGCGGTACTAAGGCCTGATTTACGGTTGCTGGTGATGAGTGCTACTCTGGATGCTACTGCTATTGGCAACTGGTTAGAAGCACCGGTAATCCGGAGTGAAGGCCGGATGTACCCGATAGAAACAATCTACTTATCACCTGCAGACATGGCCGCAGCCGGTAAATTTCCGGCAGAACGATTAATCAACCTGGTACCCAAAACTATTCGAAAAGCTTTGGAGCAGGAATCAGAAGGGGATGTGCTGGTTTTTTTGCCCGGACTAGGTGAAATGCGTAAAGTTGCGCAAAGCCTGGAAGGCAAACTTTTTCCGCATACTAATTTACATTTACTTCACGGCGAATTAACACTTACCCAACAGCATGCCGCTATTCAGCCGGCACCAAAAGGAATACGAAAAGTAGTATTAGCTACCAGTATTGCGGAAACCAGTTTAACTATTGAAGGCGTTAAAATAGTAATTGATGGTGGTTTAGCGCGCGTTCCTAAATATATTCCCCGCACCGGCCTTACTACCTTAGCCACCGTTCCGGTTTCCCAGGCCGCCGCCGACCAAAGACGGGGTAGGGCTGGCCGTTTGGGTCCCGGAATATGCTACCGTCTCTGGTCTCAGGCAGATCAGTTACAATTACCGGCCCGGCAAGATCCGGAAATTTGTGAAGCTGACTTAACCAGTCTTGCTTTGGAGTTGGCTATTTGGGGAGTAAAAGAGGCTAATTCGCTTAAATGGCTCGATAATCCACCCGCTGCAGCTTTAGCTTTGGCCAAAGATTTACTCCAGCGGCTCGAAGCAATAGATGCATCTGGTAATGCCACAGCCCATGGCAAAGCTTTGGCTGCGTTAGGGCTCCATCCCCGTTTAGGACACTTGGTAATACGGGGCCACGACTTAAATTTAGGTTCAACTGCCTGCGCACTGGCCGCCTTACTTGCCGAACGTGACATTTTAAAATCAATAGAAATTAACCGCTCCAAAACCTTACCAGACCTGCACCTACGGCTGGAAATGGTAGCCGGTAAACGGCCACTTACCCCCGGTTATAGTACAGATGAAGCTACGTTGCGCCGGGTACGGGAGCAAGCGCGTGCTTTAAGGCAACGCTTAAGAGAATCTGATAAACCAATTAATGTTGATGCCACAGGTTTACTTACTGCTCTGGCCTTTCCCGAAAGAATTGCTCAGCGGGAGACAAATGGCCGGATTCGTTTGATCTCAGGCCAACGGGCTACTTTGCCTACAGAATTATTTTCCGAAGCTGAATTTTATGGGGTAGCTCATCTGGAGTTAGGCAATCAGCCACGGGTATTATTAGCAGCCCCCATAACAAAAAACGAGATACTGAATCATTTTGTCGGTCAGACAGAAAAAGTTCAGGAAGTAAGGTGGGATACTGCTACCGAACGCGTTATAACTCGACAAATTACCCGCTTGGGGGCTTTACTTTTAGAAGAAGGCAATATTGCTAAACCTGATCCGGAACTGGTAGCGCAAGCTTTGTTGCAGGCACTGCAGGAAAAAGGCGTTGACCGCTTACCGTGGTCAGAGGAAGCAAATCGAACCCGCCAACGCTTGGCTTTTTTGCATAACCTGGAGCCAGAACGCTGGCCAGATGTTTCACATGAAACCTTAACTTCTTCTTTATCAGAATGGCTGGTTCCACATTTAGCAGGCTTACGTTCTCTGGACCAGGTTGCCAAACTAGATCTGAACGAAATATTACTAGCAGATTTATCATGGGAACAACGGCAGGAAATGGACCGGTTAGCGCCAACCTACCTGGAGGTACCCAGCGGATCGCGCATTGCATTAGATTATTCGGATAGTAAGGCTCCTGTTTTGGCGGTGCGTTTACAGGAAGTATTTGGCCTGCTGGATACCCCTCGTATAGGAGGCGGAAAAGTACCTTTACTAATACATCTGCTTTCGCCGGCATCCAGACCTGTACAAGTTACCCGCGATTTGCGAAGCTTCTGGACTTCCGGTTATTTTGAGGTTCGTAAAGACCTTCGTGGTCGCTACCCAAAACACTTCTGGCCCGAAGATCCCCTAGCAGCTGTACCAACCAGGGGCACCAAGAAGCGGCCAGGTTAAAAGTAAAATCAGTAATAACTTATAGTAAAGACAAATAATTAGATAGAATTAGCGGAAAATGATTGTTAAGGTAAACCATACTCACGAAAACACCTGCAATATTATTCTTGGGCCTTAGCTAAGCTACCTATATAAACAGCCATAGTCGTTATATCTATGACTGTTTATTCTTTACTATCTTACTTTTTCTTTCCAAGAACAAGTCCATAAATAAAGAGCCCAATGCCAGCGGCACATAATAAATATTGCTTCTGGGAGGTTGTTAATTTATTATAGGCTTGTAAACCAAAGTTGGCAGGATCCTCAAAAGCTCTATGAACATTATCAGGTTCAGTTACAAAAGCTAAAAACTCATTTTTAATATTATTTTCCATTGCTCCTAAAGGTTATTTTTTCCCAAGGTACGTGCTAAGTTTGTTACTGTTTTAAAATTATATTAAATCCTGTAACTAATTTACAAATTAACCTCTTTACCGTTTGTGCATTTGGTAAAATTCATCAACAAGGCTTTAATCCATACGTACCTCCTAAATACCAAAGCATATTTCAATGTATTTGCCTAAAAATCTAAAGCAATTAACTTGTAAAAGTTGGCACCTGTTGTTGATAAAACCAATTTATATTACTTTAGCAGGCAAAAAATAAGGTTAATAAAAGAAATAAAACTGTAAATAAAACGTCTGATTTTATTTTGCCTGAGTACAAGAAATAAGGCTTTTAAGCATTTATTCTGAAGGTGAAAATTACTTAACTATAAGTTCTATGAAAAAAGTAGGTTTTGCAGTATTCATTGCTTTGGTATCAGCAATATTAGCAATTGCCGGTTACAAGTACTTTGAAAACAGGAACAGTCCTTATTATTATACCGCCCAAGATCGACAAGTATCGTTTGTAAATGATCCGCCACCTGCTAATTCTTCGGCAGGAAACATAGACTTTGTGCAGGCGGCGAGCCGGGTAAGCCCGGCAGTGGTACACATTAAAACTACTTATCAGAATGTTTCTGCTAGCTCCGGTGATCCCTTCGAGGATTTGTTTGGTTCGCCCCGGTCCCGCGGAACGGCCATGGGTTCAGGCTCAGGCGTACTGATTACCCCAAACGGCTACATTGTTACTAATAACCACGTAATTGAAAATGCCTCTGAAATGGAGGTTATTCTACCAGATAAAAGAAATTTTAAAGCTAAACTGGTAGGCCGTGACCCTAATACCGATTTGGCATTAATTAAAGTGGAAGGGCAGAATTTACCTATAGTAGAATTAGGAACTTCTGATAATGTACAAGTAGGGGAGTGGGTTTTAGCAGTTGGTTATCCCTTATCGCTTAACTCTACTGTTACGGCCGGCATTGTAAGTGCAAAAGGACGCAGCATTGGTATTTTAAATCAGCAACGGGATAGAGGCTACGGCGACGAACAACCAGCCGGATCAGCTATCGAATCTTTTATTCAGACAGATGCCGCCATTAACCCCGGTAATAGTGGAGGAGCTTTGGTGAATGCCGCTGGCCAGTTAATCGGAATTAATGCCGCTATTGCCTCGCAAACCGGAAGTTATGCAGGTTATGGTTTTGCTATTCCGGTAGATTTGGTAAAAAAAATAGTTAGCGATTTTAGAAAATATGGCGAAGTAAAACGAGGCTATTTAGGAGTTACTTTCCCGGCTCCTTCTGTAGAAGATCAGTTACTACGTGAGCAAGGCATAGATCCGGCTTCCATTAATGGGGTTTACATAACCGGCGTACTGGCTAGTAGCGGAGCGGCAGCAGCCGGTTTAAAAACAGGCGATATTATAAAAAGTATCAATGGTGCAAAGGTTACCTCATCGGCAGAGTTTTCAGAAAGAATAGCCCGCCACCGCCCCGGCGATAAAGTAGAATTAACCTATTTGAGAGGTAATAAAACAGCTTCTACTACAGTTACCCTGAAAGGAGAGGAATCTGCAAATAGTGCCTTGGCTGATACTAATAAATCTGGTAAGGGCTTAAATGCCAAGCTGGGTGCTTCGTTTGCACCAGTACCCAATAATATCAAGCAACGTTACCGGATAAATTCAGGTGTTGTAATAACCGAATTACAGCGAGGAAGCTTTTTCCAATCGGCTGGCATTCCTACAGGAACTATAATAACCCGCGTAAATGGTCGGCCAGTAAATAGCCTGGCGGAGCTAGATACAGCCCTTGCAGCTTCTCAGAGTGGTATGATTCGCTTAGATGGCATTACACCAGATGGTACTACATTTATGCTTAACTTCCCGCTTGGTGCTTAATAATTTAAAAAGGCCCTTATAAAGGTTGGTATAACCTGCTGAATTTAACTAAACAGGTAAAAGCATTTTCTGATTGAAATTAACCTCAATTGGAAGATGCTTTTATCTTTATTTAATAACTATAAAGAGAAGCTATTCTTATAATTGGTATTTAGCGCAACTTTATAATTTTAATGAAAGAATGGCTAATTATGTTTTTCTATAAAATATTTATAAGCGATTAGTTCAGCTATTTAGTAAGTGATGTAGACAGAGCTAAAATTTTACCAGTGGTGGCTTCCGTTTTAACGGAAAGATTAAGTACTCCTACTCAAAAATTTTTTTTGCGTATGGATTACCTGATTCGCACATTTTCGCCATTATAGCATTGAAAAGTAAAGACTAAATTTATTATGCAAAAAATCTATTTAAGTGATTCCGGACCAAAGGTGTCGCCTGCTATTTACAGTTTCCATAGGTGGGATAACGAATTAAATAATACAGAAGCCACCATGGAAAAAATTGTAAGCCTTTGCTTAGAATTAGGAATAAATACCTTTGACCATGCAGATATATATGGAGATTACCAGACAGAAGAATTGTTTGGCAAAATCATTAGTCAAAAAGCTTTTAAGCGAGAAGATTTAGTTCTTTTTACAAAATGTGGCCTGCGTATTCCGCATCCAAGTCAGCCAAACGTACGGGTAAAACATTACGACACTACCAAAGAGCACATTTTGCGGAGTGTCGAAAATTCATTACGTAAATTAAAAACCGACTACATCGATATCTTTTTATTGAACTACCTGGACCCCATCTCTAACTTAGAAGAAACAGCTATTACGCTGCGGCAACTAAAAGACTCGGGCAAGGTTAAAAACATAGGCGTAGCTAATTTTTCTGTTTTCCAGCACCAATTACTAGCTTCTTACTTAAACATCCCCATTGTAACCAATCATATTGAGCTGAACTTATTAAATACCTCTGCTTTAGATAATGGCCAGGTAGATTACATTAAGCAACGGTACATGCGGCCATTAGCGTCCAGCCCATTAGCAGACGGAAGAATTGCTGATGGCATGGATGAGTTAGCAGCGAAGGTGCGGAATAAATTACAGGAAATCAGCCAGAAGTATAATAGTGATATTGAATCGTTAGCGGTGGCCTGGCTTATTAAATTAGGAGCTTTGCCTTTGATTGGTACCAAAAATGAGCAACGGCTCCGAAATGCGGCTAATGCCTTTAACCTTGATCTGGATAATCAGGACTGGTACGAGCTTTATAACCTTTGCTGTTTAAATAGATAATTGCCTTTATCTAAACAAAATATATCTCCTTACCTGATGGGGATTTTGTACGTAGGAGCAGGAGTCAATCATTTTATTAATCCGGATTTTTACAAACCTATAATGCCGGCCTATTTGCCGGCACCATTATTCCTTATTTATCTAAGTGGTGCTGCTGAAATTTTGGCGGGTATAGGTGTGCTATTTGAACCTACCCGCCGCATGGGTGCCTGGTTAACCATAGCCATTTTATTAGCTGTATTTCCGGCAAACATTCAAATGGCAATTGATTATGGCCGTACCCAGCACCCAGGTTTCATCCTAAGTTTACTGCGATTACCTATTCAATTTTTATTGATTTATTGGGCCTGGACACTTACTAAAACCAGTAAATCAAAGAAGTAAACCATTCCTGCTAAAAAATAACAGGAAGTAAGATCACCAATTTTTACAGTTATTTCAATTAGAATAAAGAATACTGCATCGGATCTACCTTTGGTCTTTTTGGCTTTTTACTTGCTTTAACTATTACTGGCTCTACAATAGGCCTAGTTACAGCATACCCAGAAGTAGTAATGGTATAAACCGGCGTTTCTGCATACCGGGAAGCTACTACAACTTCGGTATTAGCAGCATGCAAAGTAAATAATTCCTTTACCAGTTTAGGGCAATTGTTTTCTTTGGATAAATGCGCTAACAATAGGTGGCTCATAAAATCCGGCTTATACGTCAGAAATAAATCCAGCGCCTGTTTGTTAGATAAATGGCCTTTATTGCCCCGAATCCGGCGCTTTAAGTGAAGCGGATAGTAACCCTGTTCCAATAAATCATCATCATAGTTTGTTTCTAAAAAGGCGGCGTGGCATTGGCTAAAATGCCGGATCAGGTGCTTGCAGGAAGAGCCTATATCGGTAAAAACGCCAACGTTTATTCCTTCATAACTAATTACAAAACTATGTGGGTCGGCGGCATCATGAAATTTTGGAAACCCATTTATAGAAAGCTCACCGATTTTTACTGGCTCATACGCCTGAAAAGGAAAAATAGAAATACCTTCCCAAGTTAACCTAATATTGTGGCGGGTATCTGGCGTAATATAAACCGGTAAATTATATTTTTTAGCTAATACAGGTATGCCACTTATATGATCGGAATGCTCGTGGGAAACAAAAATAGCTTTAACCTTCTCCATGGTTAAACCTAGCCGACCCATTCGCTTTTCAGTTTCCCGGCACGATAATCCAACATCTACTAATACTGCTTCCTGCTTATTGCCTACATAATAGCAGTTGCCATTACTACCAGAATTTAACGAGGTAATATATAATTCCATTCCAGTACAAAGAAACCAGAATTAAAGCAATAAATCAACTAGAACAAAAATGAGTTTTCTATTTCAATTCTTACATCTACTTGTTTAAATAACCAGTTAGTATATAATAAGCTATCTATATATTAACCTTTATTTAACAAAAGTTAAGTATTGTATTTTACTAATATTACAAATAAAAACTACCGCTTACCTTTAGAAGGACCTTTGCCCCGGTCTCTGCCTTTACTAGGTGCATTGCCGCGAGAACCAGGGCTACCACCGGTGCTGGATTTCTTCCTGCCACCTCTTAACTCTTTACTTTTAGGGTTAAAATTAGGTACTGCCTTTGCATTTATTCCACGGCTACTAGTAATACGAGCTGCCCGGCCGGGTGCAGCTTTAGGCCGCGAAGATGCCTCTTTAGAAGATAGAAGATCGTCATCCTGATAATTAATAAAATCATCTTTTCCGGTACTTGCTGTCTTGATTTTACCCGACAAAATGCTTTTTAGCGATTGTACTTCCGCTTCGGTCATAACCCGCCACATACCTATTGCCAGGTTACCCGGAGTAAAATCTGCAACCCGCACCCGGTTTAAGTGTACAACCCGATAACCTGAATCTTCTACTAATTTTTTTAAATGATGATTGGTGCCAGGCTCCAGCACAATCCGGAAACGATTTGTGCCTTCTTTTTTAACGAAATTTTTCGCTCTGCTAGCTCCGGCTGTTGGAAAGCTTCCTTCGCTTATTTTTGTCAGGAAATCCGGAGTAATAAATTTATCTACCGTTACCAGGTATTCTTTTTCAAATTTATTGTCACCTTTGGTCATTCTGTTCACCAGCTCGGTATCGTTGCTCAGAAACATTAGTCCTTCCGCTTCCCGATCTAAAAAGCCAATAGGCAGCAAAGCAGCCGGATAGTTTAGCGCCTGGATAATGTTGTTTCGTACCGTAAGGTTGGTGGTGGTGGCAATGCCAATTGGTTTATTAAACAGCAGGAAAACCGTTGGCTCATGCCGGACGGTTAATGTCTGGTCGTCTATCCTAACTTTATCTTTATCTGTTATTTGGGTGCCGGGTTCCGGCAATTTTCCATTCACGGTTACCCGACCTTGCTCAATTAGTTTATCAGCTTCGCGACGGGAACAAAAACCTGAATCGCTTATATATTTATTTAATCTTTTTGGTTCCATAACTTTAAAGGCTTACCACCAATCCGTTTAAGTTTAGATTGGTTGCCTAATATTAACGCAAGTACGAGGTAAAAAGTAGAATATGAAAATGGCTTGGGAATAATATTTAAAGGTAAACCCAGAAGAAATGAAGGAATTGATGGCTGATTAAGTTCAATCCCTTTAAAATCAGTTCTCTTAAAAAGTCAAAGTCACGCTAATGTATTTGTTGCTGAACCGAATAACAAGGCATCTACCTTTTGCGTTAAAAATAACTATGAGCCGAGCTTTTGTAAAAGAAGATGATGCCGGGGAACCACCCATTATACCACCCCGGCCTGCCTTACCTCCAGCAACACCTAATTACGTAACACCGCGAGGATTAGAACTTTTAAGGGCGGAGCTTACAGCTTTGGAAGCCGAACGCACCCGAATAGAGGTAAATCGGGAAGATGAGGCAAACCGAACCCGGCAGCTTTCTATTATAAATAACCAGCTAAGTGCACTTACCAGCCGTATTGCCAGTGCCAAGGTAGTAGATTTACAAAAGCAACCTGCCGATGAAGTACGGTTTGGAGCAATCGTCAGGCTTAAAACAATCAGCGGAGGTAAGCCGGGTTCCGAAAAACAATTTACGATTGTTGGTGTAGATGAAGCCTCCGTTGCAGCAGGTCGTATTGCCTTTATAGCACCCATTGCACGTGCCATACAAGGAGCACGCTTACATGATCTAGTTACGTTACAGTTAGGGCGAAACCAGGAAGTGGTAAAAGTTATTGATATAATCTATAAAAGCAGCCTAACCAATTCAGATAAAGATCAATAAGTTGAATTCTCTATTCTGTAACTACTTTAACTACAACTTCACGGCTCGAAACAACCTGCAGCTGAAAGCAATAGCGTTTATGATTGTTTTCATCCACTAAATTAACTTCAATGATCTTGTTGTATAAATAAACAGGAACAAACTGAATCAGTTCTTTTTCATACTCCTCAGTTTTGTGATGTAATTTAGTAATTCGTTGTTCTGTTTTGGTTATTTCAGCTTCGTGGCTTAAGGCTTGGTTTAGCTCATCCCACGTAATGGTTGAAGCCGTGGTTTTAGGCTGATTACTTTTTAATACCTGAAGTTTTTCTTGTTCTCCTTTAAGTACCGATGTTAGTTTAACAAAGGTTAGCAATTGATGTGCGAGCGTTTTCTCAGATGAGGGTTTAAAAGGGACCATGTAATAAATTTTGCTTATTAGGCTCTTACGAAAATAGGTAATACATATGTTTTAAAATGTATGTCCTGCCTTTCCATTTCAATCCTAAAACCTGAATAAACAAAATAATATATCACATAAATAATTGGGGAGATGTATACCAGAATACTGCCTATAATATTCAAATTTAACCAGTTAACTATATCATCTAGTGCCCGACATAAATAACCCAAAATCTGCAATAAAATTATTTAGAGCTTGCCCTAACCTCTCAGTCTTAATTAAAAAATTAAACTTAATACAGCAGCATAGTTCTCTAAAAAGAAAGGAGCCTTAAGCAAGCTCCTTTCTTTTTATCTCTTTACTTTTTATTTAGTTAAGGTTTACGATACCTACATCCGTTATATCTTCATTGGTAACTACCACCGTTCTGGTATCTTTTAATTTGTAGGGCGCAACCGAGCTAAATTCTACTGTGTAAGTACCCGCACTTATTCCTTTTAACAGAAAATCACCGGTAGTTGCATCTGAAAATCCTCCAGCTATGGTGTCGTTGGCAGCCGTTAAAACTAAAATGCCTGGTCGGGCTGCCGCAGGATTTATTTTACCCCTAATGCCACCTTTAACAGCCGTAGTTATGGTGCGAATAACTGGTTTTAGGTTATACTGACCACTGTTGCCGCGTTTTACAATAGATTTAGCCGCATCAAAATCTAACAATATTTCATATGTTACATCTGGCTTTAGCTCCTGATTTACCTGCAATTTCAAACCCGAAGATTGTCCGCTAGGTGTATTTAAATTTACGGTTTGGCCATTTCTTAAAACAAGCGTGTTATTATTACCTAATTTCAGCCTTATCTGACCTATTTTACCAGCTGGTAGTTCGGCACTAGCTAAAAGCATATTTCTACCATTAGATAAATTCAATAGATTTATAATGCCTCTGTTTACCATATTTAAGGTTTGCCAACCTGTTCCATTATCCTGATTTTCATTATGTATCTCCACCCCAACTACATCTACATTCACAGCAGCATAATCGCCGGGAGCATCGGTTAAATGTATATTTAGCTTAGCGGAACCATTATTGTCTTTCGAGTTATCACAAGAAGTAAACCCCAGTAAGGCCGCAAACGCAAAGGGCACCAAAAATTTTAATTTCATATGATTTAATATAGGATGAGTAATTTATTTAAACCAAAGCTAACACGACAACATGAAGAACAGATGAAGCCCGGTATAGCTAAAAATTTTTATATCTTCGATTATAGATATCTACTCATTATAATTACCGACTGTTTTACTAGTAGCGTACAAACCATAAAAAAACCACACCTTTTTAGTAGGTGTGGTTCCTGGCATATTTTGTTTGCTCCCAAAGAATAAGTATTGGGTTATTTTATTTACTCGCAGCGGTATCAGGTTTTGTTGAAGGCTCCGGAGCAGGAGCAGGTTCGGTTGCGGCAGGCTTTTTAGTTTTATTATTTAATATGGTATTTAATTTATTACGGGCCTGATTTTTAAGATTTTCTTCCGCTTGCTTTTGCTTGGCATCCAGTTCAGCTTTTAACCTCGCTTCTGTCTCCAAACGCTTTTTATCTAATTCAACTCTTAAACTATCTTGAATAGATTGCTTTTTAATTTCCAGTTTTGTTTTGGCATCTTCCAGTTTACTGGCCACCATATTTTTTACCATATCAGTGGCCTGAGCTTTAGCACTGCCACCAGCTAAGGAAACTTTAGGATCGGTTAAGGTGCCACCCACATTTAAATTTAAAGTTATGCGATCGGTTCCCTTTATATCTTTCAGGCCGGTAAAAGAGGTAAGTTTGGCAGTAAGGGCATCTCCAACTTTACCTGTTGGTACATCCAGGGCAGTTACATAAGCAATTTTGCCATCAATGTTATTGGTGCCGCCAATGGTCATCTTTATGTCTTTCACATTAATATCAAATGGCTTTATTACTAAATTACCACCCACTATCTCAGCTCCAAAATCTCTATTTTCAACTACAAAGTTTTTTACCTCAGAAAAATTAGTTAGTTGGCTGATTCTATTCAGCACTTGCATATTGGTAACAATGGCTTTTACTACTTCAACTACACCTTTCCCGGTTAAGGTACTGTAAATTGGCATCATGTTTTGGCCCAGCTCTCCGGTAAAATTAAAATTAGTAGAAAACTGTCCATCCAGTAAATGAGCAATAGGCGCTAAAGCTTTAACGGTATTAAAAGCATTATAAGCGGCTTTAAAATCCAGGTTGTCGATATCTAAACCAAAGGAAAAGAGCGGGTGCGCCAGATTCTGCGTATTGTAAGAACCGGTGGTTACAAATTTTCCGCCTAACGTATTAAAGGCCACACTTTCGAGGCGGGCTATTTTATCTTTTAAAAGGACTTTCCCTTTTAAATTTTCTAATTTCAGGTTGCTATACAGGACTTGTTTTACCGAAGTATTTAAAGTAAAATCTATATTCTCCGGGACTGCTACAACTCCCTCGGAGGCTGATTGGGTTGGCTCACCCGAATATTCATCTACCATCCACTCATTTACATCAAACCGGTTAGAATTTAAATTCATGTTACCCTGCAAGGCTTGATTTTGAGAGAATAAATAACCCATGTAATTAGAAATGGTACCATCTACCTGCACATCACTTTTGCCAATGTTTCCGTTCAGGTGCTGCACCAAAATTTTATCATTATTAAAAGTAGTTTGAGCACTCGCTATTTTCATGCCTTGTGGCAAATCTTTGCTAACAAAATTCAGGTTAGTTACCTGCATGGTACCACTAGAGGTAATATTGGTATATTTACCGGCATCAATATCCGTCATTTTACCCTTGGTAGCTACATCGGCTACTATACGCCCGGAAAGGGTCATGCCTTCCAGCGGAAATATTTTCGTGATTTTAGTTAAATCCAGCACCCCTTTAATTTTAGCATCAAAAGCGGGTTTATCTATATCCTGTATAGTTACCCGCCCTTCCAGTGGCTCGCCATCCAACAACATGTTAAACCGGTCGATTACAATTCGGGTATCATCGGTATTGCCGGTTGTATTGCTAATAGTAGAGGCCATAGTTAAATTTTGGATAGGAGCCGGAAAATCTTTCGATTTAATAAAAGCATTTGCCAGGTTAAGGCGTGCACTTACCACCGGCATCTGGGTTTTACTGTAGGTTCCTTTGGCATTGCCATCTACATATAAAAGTCCGCGTAGCGTCATGCCCTCTACCGGGAAAACTTTGGTTATTTCAGCCAGATCAATATTAGCTTTCACATTACCATCCACCTGCATAGGCTCTAACCCGTTTATTATGGCTTTGGCATCTACCGGGTTTTTACCTAAGTCAAGGTGAAATTTATTAATTTGGATTTGCGTGTTATTTACATTGCCATCCGCATTAGCTATTTTAATAGCTACATTTATGTTAGTAGCTGCCTGGGGCAAATCCGGATATTTGAAACGGCCATTAGTAACCTGTAAATTAATTCCAAAACCGGGCAGCAAAACTTCATCGAAGCGCCCTTTCACGTAGCCGTTAAAAGCCATGTTCCCATCGGTATCAATATCCTTAAACTTTTCGGTAAACATACCCGGCACTAAAGAGAGTATATTTTTAAAATTGGTTTCGGCGGCTTTAAAAGTTAAATCCAAATCAATTGCTTCTGCGGGCATGGTAATAGAGCCGGCAAAACCAAAAGGAAAATCATTTATTCTAATCTGGTTTTCTTTAAAGGTGTACTGTGTTTTATTCAAATCCATGGCCAGGGTTACATTAGCATCCAGCCGGTCTTTTTCCAGGTAATTTATTCCGGCATAATTCATGGTAAAGCCATCCGCTGTTGTCTGCGACTGCATATCAAATACATTCTTGGTAAAATCGCCGCTACCACTGTGGTTTACGTGCTGGGCTTTCACGCTAAATGAAATGCTTAAATCTTCATAAGCTAATGTACCGTTTTCTATTTTCCAGCCTTTTATAGCCATATTAAAGTGGCTGGTATCGGTATCAGCAGTAGGTTGGGCTGTTGTATCGGGTATAAAAATATCCCAGTTAGCTTTTCCGCCTTTTAAAACTTTAAGCTTTATTTTAGGATTTTGGAGCTGAACCGATTTAATCTTCAGTTCATTTCCCTTTACGACACTCATAAGATCCAGCCCCATAGAAAATTTAGGTAAAGCTGCTAACGTATCGCGGTGAAAAGAATCTAAGCCAATAACCGTTAAATTATTTACTGTAAGCGACAGATTAGGAAAGTTTCGGAATACACTCAGG
This sequence comes from Adhaeribacter aquaticus DSM 16391, assembly GCF_000473365.1. GTDB lineage: Bacteria > Bacteroidota > Bacteroidia > Cytophagales > Hymenobacteraceae > Adhaeribacter > Adhaeribacter aquaticus. The sequence goes on along the minus strand of NZ_KI421517.1, from coordinate 1,242,408 downwards.
TTTACATCCTCCGATTTGTAAATTACTTTGGCTGCAATATTCTTTTCTATTTGTTTATCCAGCACCTGTTTTACTTTATCTTTAAAAAGGAAAGGTAAAACAGCCAAAACAACCAGTAAAACAACAATAAAAGCTATGATTCCAGTTAATACTTTTTTCATAATTACTATATAAACTATATTTGAAAGCGAAAATATTCAAGATTTATTGTCTGATTTGTTAAGTCTTAAATATTTGCCGGAATAACTATACCGGAAAGTCCGGCTGGCACGTTTTATACGGAAAAGGATACATAAATTAATTAGCTGTTTGTCTGCTATTTCCCGCAATATTATTTTAGTGGTTAAAAGAATTGGTATCCTTTTCCTGTTAGTATTCGGGCTATGGCTAAAAGGGGTGGCGCAAGACTTGCATTTTTCCCAACAGTACGCTAACAGGTTACATCTGAACCCGGCCTATGCCGGCATTCATGCCGATTACAGCGCTGTTCTTACGCATCGGAATCAATGGCCTAGTTTGAACGGAGCTTTTATTACTAACCAATTTGCGGGCTATTACCGGTTAAAAAATGAGAGAACAACCGCCGGCTTGGTTATATCTACTGATAAAGCTGGGTCTACGGGTTTTACAAAACACCAACTAGGCGGCATATATGCCTATCAATCCAATATTAATGAAAAGCTGGCTTTTAGTGCCGGTATGCAGTTATCGTATGGTTCGCAACGCGTAGATTATGGAGCCCTTACTTTTGGTGATCAATTAAACGAAGATGGTACTGTAAATGAAACATCTTTAGAGCGTAACGTATATGATCCGGCCCGTTATGTAAGCGTAGAAGCTGGTGGCCTGATTTATAGTAATAATTTTTGGGTAAGTTTTGCTGGCTATCATTTAAATCAACCAAACATTGGGTTTGATTACACCAGCAAATTACCAGCTAAAGTTATTCTGAATGGGGGGTATAAGTTTGTTCTGGATAAATATTATTACCTGAACAAACCTTATGAATGGAGCATTTCACCCAGCCTAACCTACACGCACCAGGGGCCGTTTAAAAAAACTGATATAGGCGTATATACTACATACACGCCTGTTACGTTTGGAGTTTTATATAGAGGATTACCCTTTTTAAGTAATTACTCGTATGATCAATCACTTGTTGTTATAGCCGGGATAGTTTTTGACCCCATAAAGATTGGCTATAGCTATGACGTACCTTTATCTGGTTTTGGAGCCAGAACTAGGGGAGCACATGAAATATCATTATCTTTTGAAAGGATAGATTACAATAAAATATTTAAAAAACGAGTTTCTGGAAAAAATTATAAACGGATAGCTTGTCCATCATTCTGACTTTTAGTAATATTGCAGTTAATGCCGTATTGTTTTTATTTTTCTACAAAACAGGTAATGAATAAACTTTTATGAATTTTTTAAAGTATGTAACGTACGCTGCCGCAGGGATCTTATTTTTAAGTTCCTGTAATAAGAACAGCAATCCAACCAGTGCCCGTCCAGGAGACACAAGTACAAAAACTGGTTTAGCTTATAATGAGGAAGAAGGATTCCAGGTAGCTGATTACGAAGCACTTCAAGAAGGCCCGGGCCTTATTTTTATAGAAGGAGGTCGTACTACATTAGGATCTAGTGAAGAAGACGTAGCCATGACGCGTGATAATATTGAACGCACGGTTACGGTAGCCTCTTTTTTCATGGATGAAACTGAAGTAGCTAATATTCACTGGCTGGAGTACCTGATGTACATCAAACGTGACTCTTCTGAAGAATTTTACCGTTCTGCTTTACCAGACACTACCGTTTGGGAAAAAGAGCTTTCTTTTAACGACCCTTACAAACAATATTATTTACGCTACCCAGGTTTCCGCTATTATCCGGTAGTAGGAGTTAGCTGGGAACAAGCTAATGACTATTGTTTATGGCGTACAGCTAAAGTTAATGAAAACTTAGCTCAAAATGGTGGCTCAAATGGTGGCGGTTTAAGAGGTTTATTTGGCAGAAGAAAAAGAGGCGCAGCCGAAACACCTGCAGAAGGTGGCGGAGCTTCTATTGAATCTGGTTTACGGTTACCAAACTACCGGCTACCAACTGAAGCTGAATGGGAATATGCTGCTCAGGCCATGATTGGTACTCAATTAGACGAAGATGAAAACCAGGCTAACAGACGTATTTATCCGTGGGATGGTCACCAACTGCGTAATCCATACGGCAAAAAACAAGGTCAGTTCTTAGCTAACTTTAAGCGGGGCCGTGGCGATTATGCTGGTATTGCCGGTAGCTTGAATGATGGTGCCATGATTACAGAATATATTTACGCATACCCGCCAAATGATTTTGGTTTGTATAACATGGCTGGTAACGTAAACGAATGGGTAGTAGACGTATACCGTCCGCTTTCTTTCCAGGACGTGGAAGATTTAAACCCAGTGCGCCATAAAGGTGGTTTCAGCGATCCAGCCACTGATTATGCTTCTGGCCCCGAAGGTGGATTTCAATCTTTGATTACTGACGAAGTTCGTGTATATAAAGGTGGTTCATGGAAAGATGTAGCTTACTGGTTAGTACCTGGTACCCGCCGGTTCATGACCCAGGACTCTGCTACAGCAACTATTGGTTTCCGTTGTGCCATGATCAACACTGGCTCTAACCGGTAGTCAATTATTACTATTTAAAATAACAACTTTATTTATAAAAAGCCTGAATGGTTACATTCAGGCTTTTGCTTTTTAATTAAGCTGCTGCAATAGCCCCCACACTTACCTCTGCACTTCCGGCTTCCAATAACGTTACCGCGCAGGCTTCTAAGGTGGCTCCAGTGGTCAGTACATCATCAACCAATAAAACCTTTTTTCCTTTAACTTGCTCCGCGTCCATTACTTTAAAGGCTTTACTTACATTTTCCCATCGTTCTGGCCGGGTCTTGTTTGTTTGAGAGGAGGTATTTAGGGTTCTAATTAATATAGCTTCTGAACACGGAACTCCTAAAGCATTGGCTAAGCCTTTTGCAAAACTTGCCGACTGGTTATAACCTCTCTTTTGTTGCTTTTTAGGATGTAAGGGCACCGGCAGTATCATATCGAAGGCCGTAGTATAGGCAGCCTCCTTTAATTCTTGCCCATACCAATCACCCAGTAGTTCGCCAATAGCCGGTACATTTTTATATTTAAGGGCATGTAACAGATTTTGAACCCGACCAGATTGCTTGAAATATAAATAAGAAAGCACAAATTTTACCGGCACTTTACCCAGGAAACGGTGATGTAGTATATTTTGAGAACTTTCTTTTACCCGGTGTAAGTTAGTATAGGGGAGATGTAGGCGGCATTTGGTACATATTAAATCTTCGCCTTTCACTAAGGAACCTTGACAGGCATAACAATATTCCGGAAAGAGCAATGTAGTAAAATCCTGAAATATATTATTTAAAGTACTTAGCATATTACCTGCGAAAACTTCTCCTTACTTTTATATTTAATTTAAATTTACAAGATTCAAAATAACATGAATAAAGTTCAAGAGTTTAACGATTACCGCAGCCGAATGAATGAAAAAATAATGGCGGCTGATAATAAAGTAATTAAACGCTTTTTTAACCTGGATACCAATGCTTATCAGGAAGGTGCTTTGGATGTTAAAACCAAAGAAATGTTAGGTTTGGCGTGTTCTATGGTGTTACGCTGCGATGATTGTATAAAATACCATTTAGGAAAGTGTCACGAATGCGGGTTAACCGATGAGGAGATTTACGAAGTATTTGCCATTGCTAATTTAATAGGCGGTTCTATTGTTATTCCGCATTTTAGAAGAGCCGTGGAATATTGGGAAGAACTGAAAACGGCTTAAAAGTGGAATTAGAAAATAACGAAAATTTTGAGAACCGCTGGCTCGAGTTGCTGCGGAAGCTACGCGCACAGTTTGGAAAAGAGTTGCATTTAAACGGTATTCTTTTTTTAATTGGCGTGCAGGAATTAGGCAAAGGATTAAGTGAATTTACCAAAGAGCAAAAACAGGATTTAATGCACATAGCTACCTGTAAGTTATTTAGTCTATCCGGATTTTATGAATTTACAGGTTTAGATGATGAAGGCTGGCCGCATTATAAATTAGTTAAACCTATACCACCAGCTAACCTGAAGGAGCAGGACCGCATGCTGAAGTGGCATATTCTGGAATATTTTGATCAAAACGCATAAATGAAAATTATTAGTTATAACGTAAACGGTGTTCGCTCAGCCATTAGTAAAGGATTTATAGATTGGGTAAAAGCAGCTGACCCGGATGTACTATGCTTACAGGAAATAAAATGCGACGAAGCAGCTTTTGATAAGCAGGTATTCGAAAACTTAGGTTACCATAGCTTTATTCATCCGGCCGTAAAAAAAGGCTATAGCGGAGTAGCTACTTTTACCAAACAAAAGCCTGTAAGTGCCTGTATTGGCTGCGGCGAGGAATTGTATGATACAGAAGGGCGGGTATTGCGTGTCGACTTTCCGGAGTATTCTGTCATGAATGTCTACATGCCATCTGGTTCCAGTGGCGATGTACGGCAGGATTTTAAAATGAAATGGCTTGACTTTTTTCTGCAGCACGTAGAAAAAGAAAAACAAACTTTGCCCGGTCTGGTAATTTGCGGCGACTATAATATCTGCCATCAACCTGTAGATATTCATAACCCTAAATCAAATGCCAAGAGTTCAGGTTTTTTGCCTGAAGAGCGGGAGTGGTTCAGCCATTTTTTATCGCATGGCTATGTAGATTCTTTCCGGCACTTTAATGCAGAGCCGCACAACTACACTTGGTGGAGCTACCGGGCTGGTGCCCGCAACAAAAATTTAGGCTGGCGAATTGATTATGCTATTGTAACCGAAAGCCTAAAAGATAAGTTAAAAAGAGCAGCCATTTTACCCGAAGCTAAACACTCTGACCACTGCCCGGTACTGGTGGAATTAGGTTAGAAAAAATTATATCAAAATCCTGATATTTATCGTTTTAGGTAAAATGATTATATTACTGGTCATTCCTGTATTTAGAGTGCTTTTTTATCTAGGCTGCTTTAAATAAACCTTATAACCTTTTGATAATCTTTTACTTATTATAAGATGCGGCAAAACTCAGCGATGGAAGCAGTCTTGCACCAATTGCAGGAATTTAAAAAAAGATTCTACCTGAACTTGTTAGTTAAGGGGCTCATCTTTTCATTAGGATTATTATTATCCTTCTTCCTTATATATACGTTACTGGAGTATTTCTTTTATTTTCCGTATTACGTCAGGGCCTTTTTATTCTTTTCTTTTATTGGCATTTGTTTGTATGCTTTTTTGCGCTGGATTTTTACACCTCTTACAGCATTTGCCAATTTAAAGAAACTGCTAACCGATGAACAAGCAGCACAGCGGGTAGGAAATTATTATCCCGAAATAAAAGACAAGTTATTAAATACCATTCAGCTTCAAGGCATTGGCCTTAATAATGAACTGATTACTGCCAGCATTGAACAAAAATCAGCGCAATTTTCCGGCTTTCATTTTGCGGATAGTATTCGTTTAGGAGAAAATAAACCTTTACTAAAATATGTTTTGGTGCCCATGGCAGTAATGCTAGGTATTGCGCTTATTTACCCGAGTTTATTTGTACAAGGCACCGAACGTATAATTCATTATAAAAAATATTACGCCCCGGAAGCACCATTTACATTTCATGTACAAAATAAAAATTTACAGGCTTTCCAGCACGAGGATTTTACTTTGAAAGTAGAACTGGAAGGTAAAACCATTCCTAAAGAAGTAACCATACTATATAATGGCAGAGAACAAAAGCTGGTACAGGACAAAAATGGCAGCTATTCTTTCACCTTTCAGAAACTACAAAAACCTGTTCAGTTTCAGTTAGCCGGAGGCGGTTTTTACTCAGAGGAGTATAACCTGAATATAATTGCCCGTCCAAACCTGATCGATTTTTTTGTAGATATTACTTACCCAACTTACTTACACAAAGCCACTGAAACCATCCGCAATACCGGAAATTTAAGTGTACCGGAAGGAAGTACCGTTAAATGGAATTTCGAAACAGACGCCACAGAACAACTCTCACTGGATTTTAAAAGTCCTGACCAAACGCTTTCAGCTTCTTCAGATAATAACCTATTTAAAGTTAGTAAGCGGATAGATAAAAGCCAGGAATATGCCGTGAAACTCCGTAACAAGTACAGCTTTAATAAAGATGAAATGAACTTTATGATTAGCAGTATTCCGGATCGTTCACCAGACATAAGCATGGAAAATTTTCAGGATACTGCTACCTTTTCTTATTTGGTTTTAGGTGGCAATATAAACGACGATTATGGTTTAACCCGATTAAACTTACATTACCGCATAGCCAACGATAAAGCTGGCCGCAGCGGAGATTACAAAACCATTCCGCTTCGTTTTGATCCGCAACAGCTAAGCCAGACTTATTATTACCAATGGGATTTGGATAATTTAAAATTAGCTCCCGGGGACCGCTTGGAATATTTTGTACAGGTGTGGGATAATGATGGTGTACACGGATCTAAAAGTGCCCGTACCCATTTATTTGACTTTCAGATACCAACCCGCCGGGATATTGAAAATGAAATAACGGCCAACGCTAAATCGATGCAGGGGCAGCTGAGTAAAACAGCTCAAAAGTCTCAACAAATCCGGCAGGAAATTGAAAAAGCAGAAGAAAAGCTCAAAACAAAAAAAGAACTATCGTGGCAGGATAAAAAGCAGATTGAAGATTTAATGGAGAAGAAAAAGCAGTTAGAAAGCGACATTCAATCCATGAAACAAATGTTTGAGCAGCTAAATAAACAACAGGAGCGATTCAATGAAAAAAGCCCTGAATTAGCCGAGAAAGCGAAGCAGTTACAGGAACTGATGAATCAGTTATTGGATGAGGAAACCAAAAAACTTTACCAGGAGCTGGAAAAATTATTGCAGCAAAACCAGCCTAATGAACGGGAGTTACAGAAGCTAATGGATAAGCTTGATAACAAAGAGAAAAACCTGGAAAAAGAACTAGAAAGAGCTCTGGAATTATTCAAGCAATTACAGCTGGAAAATAAACTGGAGAATACTACTAATAAACTGGATGAACTGGCCAAGGAACAGGAAAAGCTGGCTGAGAAAACGGAGAATAAACAAGCCAACGATCAGCAACTGCAGCAAGAGCAAAAAGATCTGAAAGAGAAATTTGAAGATCTGAAAAAAGATATGCAGGAAATGAAAGAACTGGATAAGCAACTCAACGATCAGTACCAGATGGATGACACCAAAGAACAGGAAAAACAGATCGATAAAGAGATGCAGGACAGCCAGGAGTCGTTAGATAAAGGGCAGAATAAAAAAGCCAGCAAATCACAGAAAAATGCGTCAGAGCAAATGAAACAAATGGCGCAAAAAATGAAACAGAAAATGGAGAGCAGCGAGCAGGAAGAAGCCCAACAGAATCTGGATAATTTACGCGATATTTTAGAAAACTTAATTACGCTTTCGTTTGACCAGGAAGAATTAATGAAATCCTTCCGGGGAGTAAGCCAAAGCGATCCCCGGTTTATACAATTAGGGCAGCAGCAGCTAAAATTAAAAGATGATGCTAAAATTATAGAGGATAGTTTAAATGCTTTAGCTAAAAAAGTGTTTCAGATACAGTCGTTCGTAACGCGGGAGGTGAGCTCCATGAATGATAATATAGCTAATAGTTTACAGCAAATTAAAGAGCGTAACGTAGGCAAAGCTACCGGATACCAGCAGCTAACCATGACTTCTATTAATAATTTAGCGCTGATGCTGAATGATGCTTTAAAACAAATGCAGCAGCAAATGCAACAAATGGCTAAATCTAAGCCTGGATCGGGTAAGAAAAAGAAAGGGAACAAGCCACAACCCGGCGAAATGGGCCAGATGCAGCAAAGTTTAAATGAAAAAATGGAGCAATTGCGAAAAGGTAACCAACAAGGCAAGGGACTATCAGAAGAATTAGCTAAATTGGCGGCCGAACAACAAATGTTGCGGAATGCCCTGAAAGAATTAGAAAAACAAGGTGGTAAAGAAAACCAAGGGCAAGGTTTGGGAAATAAGTTAAACGATTTGGGTAAAATGATGGAACAAACAGAAACCGATCTCGTTAATAAACGACTTACTGAGCAAACCATTATGCGGCAGCGTGAAATACTTACTCGTTTGCTGGAAGCTGAGAAATCAGCGCGGGAACGTGAGTTAGATAACAAACGGGAATCCCGAACAGCATCCGAAAAAACACGTATAATGCCACCGTCGTTAGAGAAGTATCTAAAAACAAAAGAGAAACAAACGGAATTACTAAAAACGGTTACACCTGCTTTTTCTCCGTATTACAAACAGGAAGTGAACGAGTATTTCCAAAGAATTACGAGATAAATTTTAGTGTGACGTATAGCGAAATCTTTAAAAAACTATGAATCAATTAAAAATTCAGATTCCTTCATTAATCGAAAACATTCGGGTAGTAGAAAGCTTTATAGACAACTCGAAAGAAAAATTTAATATTGAAGATGATATTTACGGTAATATAATGGTAGCCGTAACTGAATCTGTAAACAATGCTATTCGTCATGGAAACAAATTTGATAAAGATAAAAATGTTATTTTATCTTTATTTGTTGACGAGGATCGGTTACGTTTTGAAGTAGAAGATGAGGGAACAGGATTTGATTTTAATTCTCTTTCTGACCCAACTGCCCCGGAGAATATCGAAAACCCTGGTGGGCGTGGTATTTTTCTGATGCGTAATCTGAGCGATGAGGTGGAGTTTTCCAACGATGGCCGTAAGGTACAACTAACATTTTTTATAAATAATGCTTGATGCTCCAATAGAATTTGTTTCTGAAGACATTGAATTCCAATTAACAAATCAAGAAAATATTACTGACTGGTTAACGCAGCTTATAGAAGAACATGATTATACGTTAGAAGCTTTAACTTATATATTTTGTTCAGACGATTACCTGCACCAGATTAATATAGAATATTTAGACCACGATACCTACACTGATATTATCACTTTTAATAATGCCGACGAAACCGGTGTTATTGAAAGTGATATTTTTATTAGTATAGATCGGATTAAAGATAATGCAGCTTCTTTAGGTATAAGTTTTGAAGATGAATTACACCGGGTAATGGCGCATGGCCTGCTTCATTTATTAGGTTATGATGATAAAACACCTGATAAAAAGAAACTCATGAGCGAAAAAGAAGATTACTGCTTATCTTTGCGAAAATTTCTATAAAAACTTTTATCTGAATTAAAATGTTAATTCAGGAATTTTAATGTGGATAAAGGGTGTTTCACGTGAAACATACTGTTGATAAATGTTTGATAAGTACGATATAATAGTAGTAGGGGCAGGCCACGCTGGATGCGAGGCAGCAGCTGCAGCAGCAAAAATGGGTTCCAAAACACTTTTGGTAACCATGAATATGAATACTATTGCCCAAATGTCATGCAACCCAGCTATGGGAGGTGTAGCAAAAGGACAAATAGTAAGAGAGGTGGATGCTTTAGGCGGAATGAGTGGCATTATTACCGATAAGACCATGATTCAATTCCGTATGCTTAACCTTTCTAAAGGCCCTGCCATGTGGAGCCCGCGTGCCCAAAGCGACCGAATGCGTTTTGCGGAAGAATGGCGTTTAAGCTTAGAGCAGACAGAAAACTTAGATTTCTGGCAGGATATGGTGAACAGTATTCTGATAGAAGATGGAAAAGTAGCCGGCGTAAAAACCGGATTAGGTATTGAAATAAAGTCGAAAGCTGTAGTACTTACAAATGGTACATTCTTAAATGGTATCATCCATATCGGAGAAAAACAATTAGGAGGAGGACGTGCGGCCGAAAAAGCGGCTACAGGTATAACCGAGCAATTGGTATCGTTAGGCTTTGAGAGTGGCCGAATGAAAACAGGAACACCGCCAAGAATAGATGGCCGTTCGTTGGATTACAGCCGGATGGAGGAACAAAAAGGAGATGAGAATCCTTCTAAATTTTCCTATACCGCTACGGCACCATTACAAAAACAACGGAGTTGCTATATTACCTATACTAACTCTGACGTTCATGAAATACTGAAAACAGGTTTCGAAAAATCACCTATGTTTCAGGGACGTATTAAGGGCTTAGGTCCGCGTTACTGCCCATCTATAGAAGATAAAATAAACCGGTTTGCCGATAAAGACCGGCACCAGATTTTTGTGGAGCCAGAAGGTTGGAATACAATTGAAATCTATGTAAATGGTTTCTCCAGTTCACTTCCGGAAGATGTACAATATAAGGCATTAACCAAAATAGCTGGTTTTGAGAAAGCAAAAATGTTCCGTCCGGGCTATGCCATAGAATATGATTTCTTCCCACCAACCCAGCTAAACTTAACTTTAGAAACTAAGTTGGTTGAGAATTTATATTTCGCAGGTCAAATAAACGGAACAACTGGTTATGAAGAAGCTGCCTGCCAGGGACTAATGGCTGGTATAAATGCACACAATAAAATAAACGAAAAAGAGCCGTTTATACTAAAACGCTCCGAGGCATACATTGGTGTACTGATTGATGATTTGGTAAATAAAGGTACCGAAGAACCATACCGGATGTTTACTTCCCGGGCAGAGCACCGCATCTTGTTGCGCCAGGATAATGCGGATATACGATTAACTAAACTAGGCTACGATCTAGGCTTAGCTGATGAAAACCGTTTAAGAGCAGTAGAAAGAAAAATAAGCGAAACCAAAGAGGTACTGGAGTACTTAAATCGGAAAGCCGTTGAACCTATCGAAATTAACGATAGCCTACTGGCACAAGGTTCGGCTCCAATTAGCGAGAAAGCAAAAGCCGCTAATTTACTTAAACGGCCAAATATTGATATAGAAAATATTACACAGGCGGTGCCAACTATAGAACATTACCTGAGCAAATATTTACCAGAAAGTGTTGAACAAGCTTCAATAGCTTTGAAGTATGAAAGTTATATTTTGAAAGAAAATCAACTGGCCGCTAAAATGGAGGAGCTAGAAAATTATGTAATTAAGGAAAGACTTGATTATAATAACATGCCAGCTCTTTCTAAAGAAGCCCGTGAAAAATTAATAAAAATCAACCCCGAAACAATTGGACAGGCCTCCAGGATAAGTGGTGTATCGCCAGCCGATATATCTATTCTGATGGTTTACTTAGGAAAATAAATGCAATACGAACGATTGGATAATTGTCCGGTATGCAACAAGGAAGAATTTAAAAACTTTCTGGTTGTACCGGACAATTCCGTTTCTAAAGAAAGCTTTGTTATTGTGCAGTGCGAAAACTGCAGTTTTAAATTTACTAACCCCCGGCCGGCCGAAGAGTTTATTGGCAAGTACTATGCTTCGGAAGAATATATTTCGCATAGTAACACTAATAAAGGCTTAATTAATAAGGCTTACCAGGTGGTACGATCTATTACGGTTAAGCAAAAAGTAGAGCTCATCAATAGCTTCGTACCGGCTAAAGGTAAAATACTGGATTACGGCTGCGGAACTGGTTATTTTTTATCGGCTTGTCAGAAAAATGGCTGGCAGGTAGCAGGCTTCGAACCCAACGCGGCTGCCCGGCAGCATGCCTCTGAATTATTACAAAAAGAGATTGCTTCTGAAAATTTAGAAAATTTTGAAGCCGGTTCTTTTGATATCATTTCGCTTTGGCATGTTATGGAGCATATTCACCAGCTAAACGAGACTATCCAACAACTATTAGCTTTATTGAAACCGGATGGATTTTTATTGGTGGCGGTTCCAAATGCCGATTCTCCGGATGCCATGAAATACAGGGAAAACTGGGCTGCCTATGATGTGCCAAGACACCTGTACCATTTTACCCAAACCACCATGCAACGATTTCTGAAAAAACATAAAATGGAAATCGCAAAAATTTTACCCATGAAGTTTGATGCCTATTATGTAAGCTTACTTAGCGAAAAATACATTCATGGCAACAATAAATACATAACCTCCTTAATTAACGGGTACAAATCCAATTCCAAAGCGAAAAGCAGCACCCAGGATTATTCTAGCTTAATCTATATCGCCCGAAAAAAATAAAGATTTCGGGCATATGATTAAACTTAAAAAGCCGTTCATTTAACGCCTTAAGTTTTATATCAATAATGTTCAAATCCAACTCTCTTTACCTTTTACTTCTTTCTGTTTTTTTTTATGCTTGCGCCAGTGTAGGTAGCCCGGAAGGGGGCCCAAAAGATACTGTTGGCCCTGAACTAATCTCAAGCAATCCGCTAAACAGAGCCATAAATGTTTCTACCAAAACACTTGAATTAAATTTTAATGAAGAAATAAGATTAAAAGATTTTACCCGCGAAATTCTTATTACTCCTAATACCACCAACACTTATAAAACTACCGTTAAAAAAGACCGGCTTATAATTGATTTTGAAAAGCCGTTTTTACCCAATACTACCTATTACCTAAACTTAAGAGGAGGGGTAGAAGATGTAACAGAAGGAAATAAAGTAAAAAACCCAACTTTAACTTTTAGTACGGGTGCATATATAGATTCTGGTTCAGTAAAAGGAACCGTAAAGGATTTGTTTACCAATGCCCCCGAAAAAAGCATTAATGTAGTATTGTACGCAGCTAAAGATACTACCACCATTCGGAAACACCGGCCTTATTACTTTACCCAAACAGATGAACAAGGAAACTTTGCCTTGCCTAATCTTAAATTTGGAGAGTACCGGATCCTGGCACATCAGGATAAAAACAATAACATGATCTTTGATAATGAAGCAGAAAAAATAGCTTACTTACCAGGTTTTGTAAATATAACCGCCAAAACTGATCCAGTTAATTTACTTACGCTTCGGGTAGACTCCCGGAAACCAATTATTGAGTCTACGCAAAAATTTATTGACGAATTTCGGATTGTCTATAATGAAGGAATAACAGCAGTAAAAGTAGCACCGGTATCCGCTCCTGCATCCAATGCGCCCTTTTTTCCATTTATCGATACAAAAGGTAGAAGCAATAATATTGTTTTATATCCTACCGATCTTAATATCACCAAATCAAATTTTCTGGTATCTGTAACCGATAGTGCCGGCAATACTAAAACAGATACGGTAAATGTATCCTTAGAAGGCAAAAAAGCTACCCGCCCTAAACCTTCTTATTCAGTTAAAACCCGGAACGGCCAGCTTACCAAAGAAGATCCACTGCAAATAGAATTTGTTGTTCCGGTTAAAATAGCTCAACCACAAGCAGCCTTAACCATTGTAGAAGATTCTGTAAGCCGTAAAACATTAAATTACCCGCAGGATTTTACTTTAAATACAACTGCTACGGTAGCTACTGTTAAACAACCTCTGATTGCTAATAAAACGCTACAGGTTATATTAGATACAACTAAGGTAGTACCCATATCCGGAGACCGCTTTACCAGGCAAACAAATAAAGTTCAGATGACTAATAAGGTACAAGTAGGAACCTTAATCGCCAAAATAAATACTACGCACAAAAAGTATTGGGTAGAGCTAATGGATAATTCTTTTAAAGTAGTACAAGTGTTTGATACCCCAAAAGCACTTAATCTAAATAAACTGGAGCCGAGTACTTACCGAATCCGGATAAAAATAGATGAAAATAATAACGGTAAGTGGGAGGCAGGCGATCCTGAATTAGTAGCTCCCGCCGAGCGAATTTTCCATTTCCCGGACCAAATCGAAATAAGAGCGAACTGGGAAATTGAAATTGCTTTAACCTTCTAGTAAGGTTGGATAACTGGTGTGTATACCTGTTGATAATTGTTTATAATGTGCACCATTTTTTACTTTTCAATTTTTAAGCATCAAAATCAGGTCTTCGGAAAAGCAAAAGTTTATAAGTTGGCTCTAACTCTAGCAGAAATTTAAAATTGTTCACGCGTTAACAAATCCAGGAGGTTTTCCCCGATGGATATTCACAAAAGTGGATAAACCCCAAGATTACGCTAAAAATAAAAATTTAGAAGGCTTAGGGATGTAGATAAATCAGAGAATAGCTCCATTTTATAAACAAGAAACAAACAACAATTCACATAATGCCCTTTTTCCACTTATTAACGGAGCTAATAACGAACGATATTCTTTTAGATTAAAATTTTTTAAAACACTAATATTAATATCGTGTGGAAAAGAAACGGTTTAAAAAAAATTAGCTGAACAAAAAGAAAAAAAAAATACGTATAGGTAGTTTTCAGCTAATAAAAATGCCGTTTGATTATACCTTAGACTTCAAAAAAATAAATTTTCGGGCTTCGCCCGAATTATACCGTGTAGGAAAAGGAGAACAGGGCGTTTTATTGGTCGAGCCTTATAAATCTGAGATATTACCTTTCTGGCGATTTAAAACGCCGGAAATTGCGCGAAATTCAGCCGAATCCATTTATAAGCTGTTTATAGATTATCTGCAGCAGAATGATTTTATTGGAGCCGACATGGCGCGCAAATTTTTACAAATGGGATATACCAGGTCGCGGAGGTATGCTAACCATAAGTCGGGTAGGAAATATGCCCGGAATCCGCAGTTAGAAGCCTCTAGTGAAGCGGAAAAGGCAGCGCGTAAGGAGTTGCTGCTGCCAAACGAAGAAGATCCTGTAAAGGCAGAATCTGCCGCTATTTTTAAAGAGGTTTGGACGAATGCTAAATTGCACTCATATTACCAGGAATTAAAAAAAGAACACGAACATAAATACGGTAAATAATAAAACTATGAAAGAACACGAAATTGAACTAGGTACTGGTATTGGTAATATCCGGTTTGGCTACAGCATGCAGCAAGTAAAAGATATTATGGGAGAGCCAGAGGAAATTGAAGAATCAGACGAGGAAGATGAATTTGAACATAAAGCCTGGAACTACTGGGAACAAGGCTATTCCTTCTTTTTTGACCGCGAAGACGATTACAGATTAAGCTGCATCCAGACAGAAGACCCGGAAGTAATATTGTTCGGCAAAAAAGTATTTGATATGCCGGCAAAAGAAGTAATGGCGCTGCTGAAGCAACAAGGCTTAACCGATTTTGAAACTGAAAAACTGGAAACAGGAGAAACCCGGTATAGCTTTGAGCGGCAAATGATTGATATATACGTAGAAGATGACCAGCTTTTAGCTATCAACTTTGGGGTATTTATTGATGATGACCTGGAAGTACAATGGCCCGATAACTCTTAAAATTAAAATAAAGAATACACGCTGGATTTTATAAATGAGTAAAGCCGGAGTGTATTTAGTTCTTTAACCTTTGCTACTGTTAAAATTATTTTAAAATAAAGGAGTAGGAGAAACTGATTTAAAATAAAAAAGCCGCTTTACAAGCGGCTTTTTTATTTTAACTATTTTTTATAAGCTATAATTAAAGCATCCAGCGGAACAAAAGGAAAAAGGTTCCTGCTAAAAACATGGATACTGGTAAGGTTAAAACCCAGGCCAAAGCAATGTTTCTTACTGTACTTGGATTAAGGTTTTTAACTCCACGGTTTGCTACCATACTACCGGCAATACCAGAAGATAAGATATGCGTAGTACTCACAGGCAGTTTAAATACAAACGTAGAGAAACCAATAACACCTGCCGCCATTAATTCAGCGGATGCTCCCTGCGCATAAGTTAAGTGCTCTTTACCAATTTTCTCGCCAATTGTTTTTACAATCCGTTTCCAGCCGATCATAGTACCAATACCCAAAGACAAGGCAATCATAAAAATTACCCAGGTAGGGGCATAATCGGTATAAGAACGTAAACCTTTAACATTAGAAGTTATAAGCTCCCGATCGGCCATACTTAATGAAACATCGGGGCTCTTTAATAATGCTTCTGAATCCTTATTTAGGAGAAGTATATTTTTACGTACTAAAAACTTACTCTTGTCTGGCAAGGCATGCAAATTGCCTGATGATTGGAATAGTTGCTGCATCTGAGCAATATTGCCCTGAGCAGAGTTAATATATCTTAAATCAGTAGAAGATAAATTAGTTGTATCAATTTTGCCTATAACCTGGTCTACCTGATTAATAGATTGCACAATAGCTATCGGATCTTTTTTACGGTCTAAAGCATAATGGAAAGGAACAATACCAATAAGAATAAGCATTACTAATCCTACACCTTTTTGTCCGTCGTTAGAACCGTGGAAGAAACTTACCAATGTACAGGTTAAAACTAATATTAACCGGATCCATAGGGGAGGTGGCTTGCGTTTGTGCGGCTCCTTAAAAATAGTTTTGTTTTTAACGAACCGCTTAAGCAGGAACATTAAAATTACGGTTAAGGTAAAACCCAGAAGCGGTGAAACAATTAACGACATTCCGGTTTTTATTGCCTCGTCCCAGTTTACGGCAGCACCAGAAGTGTTATCTGGCAGAAGCGAAAAAGCAATTCCAACTCCCAGAATAGAACCAATAAGGGTGTGAGAACTGGAGGAAGGTAAACCATAGTACCAGGTGCCCAGGTTCCAGATAATGGCACTCAATAATAAAGCACCAATCATGGCTATACCATGATAAATGTTTTGATCAATGAGGGCTTCTATTGGTAATAAATAAACAATACCCATGGCAACACCAATACCACCGGCAAATACACCAATAAAATTCCAGAACGCTGACCAAACTACCGCTACCCAGGGACGAAGGGCATTGGTATAAATTACAGTAGCAACTGCGTTTGCTGTGTCATGAAAACCATTTACGAATTCAAAAGCACAGGCTGCTACTAAGCATAAGATTAATAGAAATAGTAGCTCTGGGGGTAATCCAAACATAAAGGTTATAATTAGTCCAATTTAGGTTCAAATGTAAAGGAAAAGATTCTGCTTTAGGTAAAGAATTTATTAAATCGTTAACAAAAAGTGTAATTTATTGTACCATTATACGGTAGAAATCCATTCTTTTTTAATTTAAAATAAATAGTCATTAGACGTAAATAATTTTAATAAGTTAAAAATGAAAAAGATAAATGTAAATTCGCATCTTTTACTTTCCAGACCGGAAAGGGCATAATATATTTGCAGTTATGGCAACACAATCAGAAAAAAACTCATTAGAATCTACGCAATTAAAAGATATTATTTCACATGCCAAAGAATACGGCTTTGTATTCCCTTCCAGTGAAATATACGATGGCTTGCAAGCCGTTTATGATTATGGGCAAAATGGAGTAGAGCTTAAAAATAACATCAAAAATCTATGGTGGAAATGTATGACCCAACTGAACCAAAACGTGGTTGGGATAGATGCCTCCATTTTTATGCATCCGCTTACCTGGAAAGCCTCTGGTCATATTGATTCTTTTAATGACCCGATGATTGATAACAAAGATTCGAAAAAGAGATACCGTGCTGACGTGTTGGTGGAAGAAAGAGCTGCTCAATACGAAAAAGAGGGAAATGCTGAGAAAGGACAGGAGTTAGTCAAAGCCCTGGCGCGTTTGCTGGAAGCCGAAGATTTACAAGGAGTACAGGAATTAATAATAGCTGAAAATATTACGTGCCCTGTTTCGGGCACAGCCAACTGGACAGAAGTGCGCCAGTTTAACTTAATGTTTTCTACGCAAGTTGGTTCAGTAGCAGAAGATGCCAGCACTATATATTTACGTCCTGAAACAGCTCAGGGTATTTTTGTAAATTTCCTTAATGTGCAAAAAACCGGCCGGATGAAAATACCTTTTGGTATTGCCCAAATTGGTAAAGCTTTCCGGAATGAAATTGTTGCTCGCCAGTTTATTTTCCGGATGCGCGAATTTGAACAAATGGAAATGCAATTCTTTGTGCGACCTGGCACCGAAATGGAATGGTATAATAAATGGAAAGAAATCCGTATTAAATGGCACCAGGCCTTAGGTATTCCAGCCGAAAAGCTGCGTTTCCATGATCATGAAAAATTAGCGCATTATGCTAATGCAGCCGTTGATATTGAATATGAATTCCCATTTGGTAATAAAGAAGTAGAAGGTATTCACTCGCGTACCGCTTTTGATTTAACCCAACATCAGGAATTAAGCCGGAAAAAACAACAATACTTTGATAATGATCTGAACGAAGAAGGCAAACCATACGGTAATTATGTACCTTATGTAGTAGAAACTTCTATTGGTGCCGATAGGGCTTTTTTAATGGTGCTGTGTAATGCGTATACGGAGGAAGAGGTTACAGAAGGCGATGCTGTTAAAACCCGTACTTTCTTGAAATTACATCCGGCTATAGCCCCGGTAAAGGCAGCAATATTCCCGCTGGTACGCAAAGATGGTTTGCCGGAAAAAGCGCAGCAAATTTTTGATGACCTGAAATACGACTTTAATATAATTTATGAAGAGCGGGATGCGATAGGAAAGCGTTATACCCGTCAGGATTTAATAGGTACCCCTTACTGTATAGCTGTGGATTATGAATCCTTGGAAAATAATACTGTAACCATTCGTGACCGCGATACGCGGGAACAGCAACGGGTGCCAATCAGCCAGCTTCGCCAAATTATTGGGGATGCCGTTAGCTTTAAAAGAATATTCGAAAAACTTTAAGTACTAGTAAATATAAAGCAAAAAGAGCCGCTGGAAATTATTCCAGCGGCTCTTTTTGCTTTACTAAATTATGTTAATAAGCTAAACTATATACTCCGCAAATATTGTGGGTAATACTTGCTTGTTCTATTTTATTAAGTTTTTAACTGATTAATAATCAGTTGTTTTTATAAAAAATAAACATTTAGTTAAAACCATTTATTTCTATAACTCCCAGCAATAAAGCTACTGCAAGGGCTATAATACCTAAGGCTAAAACCACACCTAGAATGGTGCCTAATACAGGTAAAGAAAGCAAAATAATTAACACCAGGAGAGCTGCTATACCAAGTAAAATCATTTCATTTTGCGAAAGATTGGTAGTGGGTTGTTTCATGTCAAGTGTTACTTTTTTTGCATCCTTCTGTACCCGAACCGAATTTTTAACATTTGCTACGTCGGCTTGTAATTGCCCTAACCGGTCACGGTTGGCCGAAACAGAAACACGTTTATCAGCCGCTGGGCTGGTTCTTACAGAATCTTTTAAATCCCGTAAAGTCTGTTTTACAAATTTACGAAGTTCTTTTTTGCTCATTGTTTTAACGGCCGTGGCTTCTTCATTACTGTTTAAAAGATTGGTAACTGGTAAATCTGGTAAAGTCAGGGAAGTACTGGCTGTATACACCGGTTCTGGCGGTGTAGGTTTGCTTGCTGTTTTAGCGACAGCCGGTGCATTTTGAAAATAAAATACTTGTTTCGGGCTGGAACAAGAAGAAACAAAAATCAGGAGGAGCAGAGGTAAAAAAGCGAACTTATTTAAGCGTAAGTTTTCCATAGTTAACGTTAAAAATAAAGTAATTCGTAAGGCAAAGGTAATAGCTTCCTGTAATTATAATACCCTTCTGCTCTAAAAGCTATTAAGATTTACAACTAACGCCCTTCTTTTTAAAATAATGTATGGTGTATCTGAAAAAATATCAAAAAATTGTTAATTCCTTAAATAACTTTCAGGTGGCCAGCATTACCTTCTTACTTCTTCGGTTTTCTACTTCTGTTTTGTTACTTTTGCAGGAATTTACATTAAGGTGCTAAAATCTTATTATAAAAACACCTGAGATTAGAAGTAAAATGTTATTCAGCATTTAGAGCTAAGACGAGGAGTATTAAAATTAAGGATTACTCGAGCAGATATAAGTTAAAATTAAGATTCGAAAATCGTGAAGTACAACGAGTATAAAAATCTGGATTACGCTAAGGTGGGAGCCGATATATTAGCGTACTGGAAGAAGAATAATATTTTCGAAAAGTCTATCACCACACGGGAAGGACATAAACCATTTGTTTTCTATGAGGGACCTCCTTCAGCAAATGGAGCGCCAGGTATTCACCACGTAATGGCACGGGCGGTAAAAGATATTTTCTGCCGCTATAAAACTTTAAAAGGTTACCAGGTAAACCGCAAAGGTGGTTGGGATACGCATGGTTTACCAATTGAACTACAGGTTGAAAAAGAACTAGGAATTACAAAAGAAGATATCGGTAAAAAAATCTCTATTGAAGATTATAATGCTCGTTGCCGTGAAACGGTAATGCGCTTTAAAAGTCAATGGGATGATTTAACCGAAAAAATGGGATATTGGGTTGATCTGAATAATCCTTATATCACGTTTGAGAACGATTATATTGAATCGGTTTGGGCTTTGTTGAAAAAGCTTTACAACAAAGGCTATCTGTATAAAGGTTATACTATTCAACCGTTCTCTCCGGCTGCTGGTACAGGTTTAAGTTCCCATGAGCTGAACCAGCCAGGTACTTATAAAATGGTGAAAGATACCACCATAGTAGCTCAGTTTAAAGTTAAACAAAACGACAAATCTACCTTCTTATTCAATGAAGAGAATGATGCACCTGTTTATTTCTTAGCATGGACAACCACTCCCTGGACTTTGCCAGCCAACACGGCTTTAGCAGTTGGTAAAAATATTCGCTATGTAAAAGTCCGGTCGTTTAATCAATATACCTTTGAGCCTGTTACAGTAATATTAGCTAAAGATCTGGTGAAGCGGTACTTCACTGATAAAGCTGCTGAATTAGCTATTGAAGATTACAAGCCGGGTGATAAACTGATTCCTTTTAAAGTAATAGCTGAATACACTGGTAAAGATTTAGAAGGAGTAGAATACGAGCAATTGTTGCCTTATGTACAACCCGAAGAACCTGCTTTTAGAGTAATCATCGGTGATTTTGTTACAACCGAAGATGGTACCGGTATTGTACACATTGCGCCCACATTTGGTGCCGATGACTTTAGGGTAGCAGCGCAGAATAATATTCCTGCTTTATTGGTTACGGACGAATGGGGTAAGGTAAGCCCAATCGTAGATCGTACAGGTAAATTTGTAAAAGAAATTACTGATTTTGCCGGCCGCTATGTGAAAAACTACGATGGACAAGACGAAAATGATAAGGCTTATAAGTCTACTGATGTCTTGATTTCCATTAAGTTAAAGGAGGATAATAAAGCCTTTAAAGTAGAAAAGTATGAGCATACTTATCCACACTGCTGGCGTACTGATAAACCAGTTCTTTATTACCCATTGGATAGCTGGTTTATTAAAACTACTGCCGTTAAAGACCGGTTGATAGAACTGAATAAAACCATTAACTGGAAACCTGAATCTACCGGTTCTGGCCGTTTTGGTAACTGGTTAGAGAACTTAGTAGACTGGAATTTGTCCCGTTCACGGTACTGGGGTACGCCTCTACCAATTTGGCGGACTGAAGATGGAGACGAAGAAATCTGTATCGGTTCTGTAGAGGAATTACAGGAAGAGGTATATAAATCGGTAGCGGCTGGTTTAATAGCGCCTATTAAAGTATCTTCTATGGACCTGCACCGTCCGTATGTGGATAATATAGTTTTAGTAAGTCCGAATGGTAAGCCAATGCACAGAGAGTCAGACCTTATTGATGTTTGGTTTGATTCGGGAGCCATGCCTTATGCACAGTGGCATTATCCATTCGAGAACCAAAAAACATTCCGTGAAAACTTCCCGGCCGATTTTATTGCTGAAGGAGTAGATCAGACGCGTGGTTGGTTCTTTACCTTACATGCAATTGCTGTTATGCTGGAAGACAGTGTGGCTTTTAAAAATGTAATGGCGAACGGTTTGGTGCTGGATAAAAACGGCAACAAGATGAGCAAGCGCTTAGGTAATGCCGTGGATCCGTTCGACACCATTCAAAAGTTTGGACCGGATGCTACCCGTTGGTACATGATTTCGAATGCGCCTCCTTGGGATAACCTGAAGTTTAACACCGATGGTGTAGTAGAGGTGCAACGTCGTTTCTTTGGTACCTTGCATAACACGTATTCTTTCTTTGCGCTGTATGCTAATTTAGATAATTTCACTTTTAGTGAATTGGATGTGCCGTTAGCAAACCGCACGGAAAGTGATCGTTGGGTTATTTCTAAACTAAATAGTTTGGTTGCTAGCGTGGATGCTTCTTATAACGATTATGATCCAACTAAAGCTACCCGGGCTATTCAGGATTTTGTGACTGATGATTTAAGTAACTGGTATGTACGCCTGAACCGGAAGCGTTTCTGGAAAGGAGAATACAACCAGGATAAAATTGCTGCTTACCAAACGCTGTATACTTGTTTGGAAACCATAGCAATATTAGCTGCGCCGGTTGCACCGTTTTACATGGATCAGTTGTTCCAGGATCTGAACGCCGTTTCAGGTAAGCACTCAGAAGTATCTGTGCATTTAGCTAATTTTCCGAAAGTAGATGAAAGTGCAATTGATGGCGATTTAGAAGAGCGGATGCAATTAGCGCAAACTATATCTTCTTTGGTGCACTCTTTACGGAAAAAGCAAACTATTAAAGTACGTCAGCCATTGTCACGTATTTTAATTCCTATTCTGAATGAAAAATCCAGATCGCAAATAGAAGCCGTAGCAGATTTGATAAAATCAGAAGTAAACGTTAAGACGATTGAGTACATAGATGATACTTCCGGGGTATTGGTTAAGAAAATAAAACCTAATTTTAAACGTTTAGGTCAAGTTTTCGGGCCAAGGTTAAAAGAAGTAGCGGCAGCCATTCAAACCATGAACCAGGATCAGATAGCGCAATTAGAACGGGAGAACAGTTATGCTTTAGCATTAGCTACAGAAACCGTTACCATTACGCCGGAAGATGTAGAGATTATGTCGGAAGATATACCAGGCTGGTTAGTGGCCTCCGAAGGTAAATTAACGGTTGCCTTAGATATAACCTTAACCGAAGCGTTAAAACAAGAAGGTATTGCCCGCGATATAGTAAACCGTATCCAAAATTTACGGAAGGATACTGGCCTGGATGTGCAGGATAAGATTACCATATTCCTGCAGAATAACCATCCGGAAGTGACAGCCGCCGTAAATTCATTTGAACAATATATCCGGGAAGAAACTCAGGCTATCCGTATTCAGTTTGCTGAAGTAATTGCTAACGGAACTACTTTAGAAATAGATGAGTTTACGTTAGACGCCAGACTGGAAGTGGTATAATATTGGCTTATAACAGTTTGGTTTAAAATTAAATTTAAGGAAGAGCTGAGCTTTTCAACATATTGGATGAAATATTTAAAGTATTATTTATTAAGCTTACTAGTTATTGCCATTGATCAGGCTGTTAAAGTGCTGGTACATTTTAAAATGGAAATGGGTTTACCTGGTGAGGTACACTTGATTGGTGATTGGGCAAAGCTTCATTATACCACCAATCCAGGCATGGCTTTTGGAGTAGAATTAGGTTCTAGTTACGGAAAATTAATTCTTACTTCTTTTCGTTTAGTGGCCATGGTAGGTATAGGTTATTACCTGTATTACCTGTGGAAAAATAAAGCACATTCCGGCTTAATTTGGTGCGTAGCTTTAATTTTAGGCGGTGCCATTGGTAATTTAATAGATAGTATTTTTTACGGGGTTATCTTCGATAATGCTCCCTACGGAGCCCCTTCAGCCTGGTTTCATGGCCAGGTTATCGACATGTTTTACCTTGACATCTGGGAGGGAATCGTACCCCATTGGATTCCATTGTTAGGAGGACAAGCTATGTCGTTGTGGCCAATTTTTAATGTAGCGGATTCAGCTATATTTATAGGTGTAGTCATAATTTTATTTAACCAGCAAAAGTTTTTTGGTAGTCTTCATCCAGAAGAAAACAAGCATTCCGTGGTGGAAAGACCAGCTACTAACGCAGAAACTACTAATGCTGAAGTAGAAGCTTAATAACAATATTAATTATTAGAAAGCGGGAGTTAGAAATAGCTCCCGCTTTTTTTATGCCCTTTGATAAAATCAGGTTAATAAGTAAAAAGGCAAAATAGATGTAAAAAGGTTAATTCATAATAAAAGGAGGAGTTCCTGTCTTAACTATCAGGCTGCTATTATAAGGAACCAAAAGCAGCTAAGTCAAAAATTCAAGGCAAAGGCATAATAAAATTGCGCATAAACTTATATAAAAGTTGAATGATAAATCTGTCGGCACGTACTGTACTATTAATTATTAGCGATAATACCTACATTTGATAAAATAGTAAAAACTGCATATTTAAGTTGAATAAATCAAAGCCCTTACTGGAAGTTAAGAATTTAGAGGTCCGATTCTTATCAGGCAGAGGTGCCGTGACCGCGGTAGATAATATTTCTTTTACTTTAAACCACCAGGAAACAATTGCCATAGTAGGCGAATCGGGATCCGGTAAATCAGTTACCTCGCTATCCATAATGCAATTAATTCAGCAACCTCCTGGTAAAATTGCTGGCGGCGAAATTTTCTTTCAATCTAATACTTTTGGGCAGGTCGATTTGCTTCAACTTAATGATAAGCAACTACAGAAGGTTAGGGGAAATGAGATTTCCATGATTTTTCAGGAACCCATGACGTCCTTGAATCCTGTTTTTACTTGTGGAAGTCAGGTTGCTGAGGTGTTGATATGGCACCAGAAACTAACAGACCAAGAAGCCAAAGAACGTACATTAAGCTTATTTGAACGAGTAAGATTACCTCGGCCAGAAAAAATATTCAAAGCTTATCCACACGAAATATCAGGAGGGCAAAAGCAACGGGTTATGATTGCCATGGCCATGGCCTGTAAACCAGCTGTTGTTATTGCAGATGAACCAACTACGGCTTTAGATGTAACTGTTCAGGCGCATATTCTGGAATTACTGAATGAATTACGGATTCAGAATAATACTTCTATTATTTTTATTACCCATGACCTAGGTGTTGTAGCCGAAATAGCCGACCGGGTAATTGTCATGTATAAGGGTAAGGTGGTAGAGCAAGGAGGTGTAATGGAAATATTTACTAATCCACAACATCCTTATACCCAGGCCTTACTTGCCTGCCGACCAAAATTATCATTAGGCAAAAAGTATCTACCCATTGTAAGTGATTTTATGGGTGTAGATGCTAGTGGAAATATTTATAAAAAAGAAACTATATCCACACCCGAATTTGTTATTAAGGAGACAGATTCTTCTCCAAAACCGCAGCAGGAGAAGCCCATATTAACCGTTGATAACCTACAGGTTTATTTTCCAATACGGAAAGGATTATTCACACGCTCCTCAGAATTTATAAAAGCCGTTGATGGTGTAAGCTTTAGTGTTTTCCCGCAGGAAACCATTGCTTTAGTGGGCGAGTCGGGTTGTGGGAAAACTACTCTTGGGCGGGCCTTACTACGTTTGGTAAAACCAACGGGAGGCAATATCTATTTTAATAATCTAAATATTGCCGGACTTTCTGATGAGGCAATGCGGAAAACCCGTAAAAATTTTCAGATGATTTTTCAGGATCCGTATGCTTCGCTTAACCCAATGCAAACTATTGGCGATGCTTTAATAGAACCGATGCGTGTGCATAAGGTATTGCTAACAGAAAAGGAGCGAAGGGAAAAAGTGTATGAATTATTAGAGAAAGTAAATTTAGGGCCAGAACATTTTCACCGGTATCCACACGAATTTTCTGGTGGACAAAGGCAACGAATAAGTATAGCCAGGGCGCTGGCTTTAGAACCTAAATGCATTATTTGTGATGAATCCGTTTCGGCACTGGACGTATCAGTGCAGGCGCAAGTTTTAAATTTATTAAATAAACTGAAACGTGAATATGGGATTACGTATATATTTATTACCCATGATTTAGCGGTGGCCCGTTTCATGGCTGATAAAATTTTAGTCATGCAGGCAGGTAAAATTGTAGAATCGGGTACAGCAGAAGCAATTTATACTAATCCTCAGCATCCTTATACGCGTACATTACTCGCTGCTATACCAAAAGGCGAAATCGAAGATATAAAAAATGCGCTGGAGAAGCGCGAAACTATGCTGAGACAGCAGGTTTAATAAAAAAATTAACAGAGTTTCCTCTGAATACAATGGAAAGAAAAAGAAAAAATAGTGAATCTACCCGTGGTCAGAAAGCTGACACAACCAGAAGCAGTAAGAGCAAACGTGGTGGAGTAGAAATTACCAAAAATAAAATACTACAGGTATTTACCACTAACCCGGGTAAAACTTTTGGTTATAAGCAACTGTCGCGTCGGTTTGATGTAACAGATAAAGCCGGCCGGGAGTTGATATTTGAACATTTAAAACAATTAAAGAAAGAAGGCCGCCTGCAGGCTTTACAGGATAG
The DNA here is from genome assembly GCF_000473365.1 of Adhaeribacter aquaticus DSM 16391. Classification (GTDB taxonomy): domain Bacteria; phylum Bacteroidota; class Bacteroidia; order Cytophagales; family Hymenobacteraceae; genus Adhaeribacter; species Adhaeribacter aquaticus. The sequence continues at coordinate 1,216,121 of NZ_KI421517.1, read as the reverse complement.
CAATTATACGTTGAACATTGGAGAAGAAAAAGAAATTACGGGAGTAGTTGATTTGGCTAACTCTCGTTTTGCCTTTGTTATTTCTGATGAGGTAGATGAAGATATAAAAATTGCAACCGAGAATCTGAAGTTTGCCATGGGTGGCGACAAAGTGCGGGTGCGTTTGCTACCTAGCCGGGGTGATCGGCAGGAAGGCGAAGTTATTGAAATTTTGGAACGGGTAAGTGAGGAAGTTGCTGGACGTATTGAGCTGTCCAAAAATTTTGCCTTCCTGGTGCCTAATTTCAAGAAGCTTTATTTTGATGTTTTTATTCCGGAAGAAGAAATAAACGGTGCGCAGAATGGCGATAAAGTTTTGGTAAAAATTACCGATTGGCCAAAATCTGCTACAAAAAGCCCAATAGGAAAAGTAATAAGAGTATTTGGGCCAGCTGGTGAAAATGAAGCTGAGATAAACTCTATTATGGCCGAATTTGGTTTGCCTTTTGAGTTTCCGGAAGAAGTAGAAAAAGAAGCAGAAGCTATACCGGTAGAAATTACCCAAGAAGAAATAGCCGATCGTCGGGACTTCAGAGACATTACCACCTTCACCATCGACCCTGTTGATGCGAAAGACTTTGATGATGCTTTATCTATTCGGCAGTTAGAAAACGGGCATTGGGAAATAGGCGTGCACATTGCAGACGTAACGCATTATATAAACGAGAAGTCGAAACTGGAGAAAGAAGCCCTACATCGGGCAACTTCCGTTTATTTAGTTGACCGGACCATTCCGATGTTACCAGAAAAGCTATCTAATGGTTTATGTTCTTTACGTCCGCATGAAGAAAAGTTAACTTTTTCGGCAGTATTTGAAATGGATGAAACCGGTCGCTTGTACGATACCTGGATAGGTAAAACCATTATCTATTCCGATCGTCGGTTTAGTTACGAAGAAGCACAAGAGGTTATTGAAACCGGAGAAGGCGATTTTGTGCAGGAAATCCATATGCTGAATAAAATAGCTAAGGAATTAAAAGGAAAGCGGTTTAAAAACGGCGCTATCAGTTTTGAAACTACAGAAGTTCGATTTAAGCTGGATGAAAACGGAAAGCCACTTTCGGTTTATGTAAAAGAACGAAAAGATGCGCATAAATTAATTGAAGAGTTTATGCTGTTGGCAAACCGTAAAGTGGCCGAATGGGTGTTTAACATTAAAAAACGAGGTAAGCGCTATACAATGGTATATCGTACACACGATGCCCCAGATCCGGATAAATTGAGCAACTTCTCTATTTTTGCAAAGAAGTTTGGCTATAACGTAGATTTAGAAAGCAAAGAAGTTTCTACGGAATTAAATAAATTAACCGAGCAGATAGAAGGAAAGCCAGAGCAAGGTGTTCTGCAGAATCTGGCCATCCGGACAATGGCGAAAGCCAAATATACTACCGAACCATTAGGCCATTTTGGTTTAGCTTTTGACCATTATTCGCATTTTACTTCACCTATTCGTCGGTACCCCGATATGATGGCGCATCGCTTAATATTTCAGTACCTGAATGGTGAACCTTCTGCGGATAAAGAACAATTTGAAGAAATGTGTAAGCATTCTTCAGAACAGGAAAAACGGGCTGCAGATGCCGAGCGTGCTTCTATTAAGTACAAACAAGTAGAGTTTATGCAGAATACCGTTGGCCAAAAGTTCAAAGGTTTGGTTTCGGGCTTATCGGAGTGGGGTTTATACGTGGAAATTCAGGAAAATAAATGCGAAGGCATGGTACGTTTAGCTGACCTGGATGATGATTACTATGAGCTAGATGCCCAGAACTACCGGGTTATTGGTAAACGTAATAAACGGATTATATCGTTTGGTGATGAAGTTTATGTGGTAGTGAAAGCTGCTAATTTGAATGATCGCACTATTGATTTAACATTAGTAGACGCATCGGATGAAGAAGATAAACCAGAAGCTGGTAAATCGACTAATAAGCAACGAAATTCAGGTAAAAAGCAAAAAGAAAAGGTTTTTGAATTCACCTCTGAAAATACCAAATTGGCTGGTAACGAAGAAGGTTTGCCAAGGCCTATTGAAAAAGCACCTGTTCCAGCTCCTGTAGTAGAAGAAAAACGAATTCGTAAAAAAGTTGAAACTTCTGGCCGTAATTTAAAAGATTATTACGGATTTGATGAGTAATTTTAAGGCGCCGGAATTTCCGGCGCTACTAAATTTTTCCTGTGGATATTTCTTATTTCTCGCAAAAAGTTAATCAAACTTTATCCACCATTAATTATGGGGATAATCCTGCCGAATTATACGACCCGCTGCGTTATATGATGCAAATGGGCGGAAAACGTATTCGTCCTTTACTGACGGTATTAGCTGGGTATTTATTTAATGATGATGTAGAAGCTTGTTTAAAACCAGCTGCCGGGGTAGAGGTTTTTCACAATTTCACGCTTCTGCATGATGATGTAATGGATAAGGCACCGCTGCGACGGGGGCAACCTACTGTACACGAAAAGTGGGATCAGAATATTGCTATCCTAAGCGGCGATGTTATGCTGGTACGGGCCTATGAATTATTTCTGGAGGTTGAGCCAAGTAAATTAGCTAAGGTGCTACGCTTGTTTAGTACCTGTGCCGCTCAGGTTTGTGAAGGTCAGCAACTGGACATGAATTTTGAAAAGTCTGATCTGGTAAGCATCGACGATTATATCAGAATGATAACCTTAAAAACAGCTGTTTTATTGGGCTTAGCATTAGAGTTAGGGGCTACCTTAAATAATGCTTCCGACAACAATGCTTTATTACTGAAAAATTTTGGTATCAATATAGGTATTGCATATCAGCTGCGGGACGATTTACTGGATGTATATGGAGAGCAGGAGAAATTTGGTAAACAGGTAGGTGGAGATATATTGGCAGATAAAAAAACCTATTTACAATTAACAGCTTTGGCTCAGGCTAATGTAGAACAACGTAACATATTAACAGGGTTTAGAAATCAAACTATTTACTCGCCAGAGCAAAAGGTTGCTGAAGTTACGGCTGTTTACAATCAGCTAAATATTAAAGCTCAAACCGAAGCTAAAATCAATTTGTTTTTTGAAGAAGCTATTCAAAGTCTTGATGCCGTTGAAGCGCTGGTAGAACGTAAAAATATATTACGGCAATTAGCGCTGGATTTAATGGAACGGGAAAGCTAGTCTCGCTTATTTTATACTAAATAAACCTTTCACCTATTACCAGTCAGCATGAGCATTACCTTTATCATTATTATATTAACTGTGGGAGTTTCCCTCTATGCCTGGAAAAACGAAAGCTTTCTGAGAAGTTTAATTTTCCACCCTTTTAGTGTTTCAAAAAAGCATCAGTATTACCGCTTTGTTACTTCCGGTTTTCTACATGCTGATTGGACGCACCTGCTGTTTAACATGTTTTCTTTTTACATGTTTGCCCAGGTAGTAGAGAATTTGCTTTTGAATTTTCATGGGCAGGGTCAAGGGCTTTTATTGTTCCTGCTCATATATATAGGAGGTATTATTGTATCGGATATATATACTTTCTTTAAACAGAGAAAAAACTTCGACTATTATGCCTTAGGTGCTTCGGGCGGAGTATCCGCTATTATTTTTTCCAGTATCCTAATAAACCCCCTTAATAGTATCATTATTTTTCCTGTTCCCATTCCTATCAAGGGTTTTATTTTCGGATTTCTGTACCTGATTTATTCTTATTTCCAAGGCCGACGCATGGGTGACAATATTAACCACGATGCCCACTTTTATGGTGCCATTTATGGATTTGTCTTAACTAATTTTTTAGTGCCTGGTGCTTTTGAGAATTTTGTTTCTCAAATAGCTAATTGGCGCATGTTTTAAATATAAGCTTAGGGTAAAGCAAAAAATTACCATAAAACAAAAAAGGCTATAGATGGATTAAGTTTCCATTTATAGCCTTTTTTGTTTTTGAAGATTATGATAGTGACTTATTGTTTAGTTTAAATTATAAATTTGAACGTTATCCCAAAAGCCCATTATCTCATCATCCTCACCAACTAGTATATCAATTCGGTTTTTGATGCGGCGTGTCATAGTATCTCGTACAACATATACCCCATCTAATTTGTCTGATATGCCTTTCACATGTAAAGTATCGCCATAATCAATCGAGCCTCCCCATTTTCGGAGTAAGTTTCTAGAAACTGCTACCCATCTATGTTGGCCAGGTCTTTCCTCGTTAATTTTCGAACCATCTGCTGTAATGTAAGGGGTGCTATCCGTTTGTTCTTCTTCCGGAAAATAAACTGAAGCGGATACATGGAAGGATTCTTTTTCTTCTGATTTTAAAGAAACCGGTACTTCTTTATGTAGTATGGTTTCTTGGCTTGTAGAGGTTGGATTTTCTCGCGGGTTTAAAGTATTACTAAATAATTTCGGAAATGAAAAAATGAAAAGCGAGAGAATACCATACAACTTGTATCTTACCATTTAATACTGTTTAGATTTGACACTTATTTTTAGGTATGGATTATCAAACGGAGATTGTGTATATATGGTTGTGTTAAATATACTTTGTGTTTTATTGTCAGTGCTTTATAGTTGTTGATAAGTTAGATTTCCACAAATGTTCCACGTGGAAAAAGTGTAAATTCGTGTGGATATGCTGTGTTTATATTTATAAGTTGTCCATAAGGGCTACTAATAAAAAAGTCCTCCTAAAGTTGTTTTAGAAAGACTTTTCAACAAAAAAGGCATATTAATAATTGTTCTCTGTGTTGGCGTCGCCATCATTATTATCCCGGTCATCCTGATCCAGTTCATTCATTTTACGGTGCATGCCATCAAAATTCTCATCTATCTTTTCTGTGCCTATGCCCAACATGGTTCTTTTATAGAAATTACTATCCGATCCGGTTTTCTCCTGAGGTTGCTCTACCGCCTGTTCGTTTCGGGTTTTAGTTTGGTCTTGTTTATTTTTATTTTCCTCCATGGTACTGTTCTCCAATTTTGCGTTTACTAATTATCGTATTTTACTTCTGTGGCAGGAATAAGGTTAGATACTTTATAAAATAAAAAGCCTGCTACAAGGGCAGGCTTTTTATCAAAAAGATTCATTTTGTTATTCAGCTTTCTGATTAATCCATCCTTTAGCAAGTTTATTTAATTTGCTATCAGTGTTTTTTTCTTCTTCCAGGGTTTCCTTTAAAAGCTGGAAAGCTTCTTGATGACCTAATCTTTCGGCATAATGGGCCGCAGTACCGTAGCCGGAAATTTCATAATGCTCAATTCGTTGGGCAGAAGCAATAAGTCCAGCATCTTTTACTTCTGGCTCAGCTTTCTCATCAATCATAGATTGGCCTTCTTCAACCAAACCTTCCATGGCTTTGCACTTGGTGCGTCCAGGGCTTATACCCACAATCTCACAAACTTTTTCCAAGCGTTCTTTCTGGGCTTTCGTTTGCTCCAGGTGTAATTCAAAAGCGGATCTTAGTTTAGGATCTGAGGCTGTCTCGGCCATCTTAGGCAATGCTTCAATTAGTTGTTTCTCGGCGCTATATAAATCCTTCAGTTCATGATGGAATAAATCTTCCAGGTTTTTTAACTTACTCATAGTTTTATTTTTTATGTTTTAAGTTGTCATAGTAAACATGAAGCTATACGGGCATAAATTGAGTTGAGTTAAATAAAATTCGAAAGCTGCACTTGAATAGAATATATTTTTAACTTTACCTAACTGAAAATAACACCACATAAATTTCACAGAACCTATGAAAGGAAAACAATTACTTGTCAGCTGTGTTTACGCAGCATTTGTATTAAGCTTATCGCAAAGTTGCTCGTCTAAAAATAGCCAGGAAGCTACTTCTGAAGCCAATGCTGGCCAGGAGGAGGCCCAAGCTAAAACAACTGTTACTTTAGAAAAAAAATGGGAAACGCCTGCTGATTTAAAAGCTCCGGAATCGGTATTATTTGATAAGGATAACAATATCTTATATACCTCTAATATTAACGATCCGGAAGCTGGGGTAGATGGTAATGGTTCTGTAGGTCGTATTTCTTTAGATGGTAAAATTGAAAAAGTAGAGTGGGTAATAGGTGGAATGGATTCTCCTAAAGGTTTAGGCTTAAGCAATGGTAAATTATATGTAGCCGACCTGAAAAAAATTGTTGTAATAGATGTTAAAGGTGGAAAAGTAGAACGTACCATTGAAGTAAAAGATGCAGGTATGCTAAACGATATTACCGTTGATGAACAAGGGGGCGTATATATATCTGATTCGGATAAGAAGCGTGTTTATAAATTAAATAATAACCAGGCGGAAGTTTGGTTAGAGAAAGACCATTTTCAGAAACCAAATGGGTTACTAGCGCATAGCAATAAGTTTTACATGGTAGATATGAATGCCGGAATTTTTTATGAGGTTGATAAAAACACAAAAGAACTGCGAACTATAGCGGAAGGTTTGGTAGGAGGTGATGGTATAGTGCCATATGAGAATGACTTTATTATTTCTAATTGGAATGGAGAAATAAATTATGTTACGGCAGATGGTAAAGTAGAAAAGTTATTAGATACTAAAGCTGATAAAGTAAATGCTGCAGATATTGAGTATCTGGCAGACCAGAAACTGTTGATAGTGCCAACTTTCTTTGCTAATAAAGTAGTTGCCTACACGGTAAAATAAATGTTAATAATTTCTTGAGAAGTCCTGCGGGTAGTGATCAAATATTATCCGCAGGACTTTTGTTTTTAATCTCCTCCTGGAAAACTAATATGAAAATAAATAAAAATAAAATTTTAGTTGCTGCCTTAGTTATCAACTTTTTTAACCTTAAAGAAGAGGTTACAGCACAAAGCCTGAGTCTGACAAAAAAGTGGGAGGCCAGCGCTGGATTAAATATTACCGAGTCGGTGGTTTACGATAAACGCCAAAATATTTTATATGTCTCCAGTGTTAACGGACAGCCGGGTGATAAGGACGGGAATGGTTTTATTAGCCGGGTTAGTTTAGATGGCCGTGTGGAGCAAGCTGAGTGGGTTACTGGATTAGATGCACCTAAAGGTATGAGCTTGTACAAAGGATTACTTTATGTGGTAGATATCACCAAGGTAGTTGCTATTGATGCCAAATCAGGAAAAAAAGTGCGGGAAATTCCGGTAGAAGGAGCAAGCTTTTTAAATGATTTGACCATTGATGAGAAGGGGAATGTATATGCTTCCGATTCTAACTTAGGTTTAGTTTTCAAAATAACCAATGACCAGCCGGAGCTTTGGTTAAAAAGTGAACAACTAAAACGGGTAAATGGCATTTTGGCACATAATAACAAATTTTACTTATTAGAATTAACCGGCGGTGGAATCTTTTATGAAGTGGATAAAACTTCAAAAGCCTTGAGAAAAATTGCTCAAAACTTAGGGGGCAGCGACGGTATTACACCTTTAAGTAAGAATGAATTTCTGGTTACTAATTTCGGTGGAGAAATAAATCATGTATCGGCAACTGGACAAGTTACTAAGTTGATAGATACGAAAGCCGATAAAGTAAATGCCGCGGATTTAACTTACATCCCTAAGAAAAAGCTAGTATTGGTTCCTACTTTTTATACTAGCAAAGTAGTAGCTTATGAACTAAAAAAATAAGCGAAACAATAATTTATACCAATACTCTAGGTCGACTATTAATAGGTTATCCACGGTACTACTAATCTGTGGAAGTTAAATTTCCAAGAAAGCTTAATCAATTTTAAATTAGTTTATATTTAATAAAGCTGTTTAGTTTTTATAAACTGGATGAAACCGCTGCTTTTATTTAATATCGCCAGCAAGTAATCAGAAGATTTAGAGTAGGAGATAATACTATTTCAGTAGCGCCTACATCTCTTCACAGCACAAGTACAATGCAGCTTCATAGATATATTTAGTAGGTAAATTATACTGGGTAAGATAGTAGGTAAATTATACTGGGTAAGAAGGATTGTTAATAAGTACTAGTAATGCTGCTTTTGGTTAAGGTAATATTTGCTGTTTAGAAACTCTTGAATAAAGGTTGTTACCTTTTAAAACTGATTTTATCAACATATGCTTTTATTCTTTATTCTGGTGTATTTGGTTCTGAATGCTTTAGTAGGAGTATGGGCATCCAGCCGGGTTAAAAACAATACTGATTATTTACTTGCTGGCCGTAGGTTACCATTTCCAGTTGCTACTGCGGTAGTTTTTGCTACCTGGTTTGGTTCCGAAACCTTGTTGGGCGCTTCATCCGAATTTGCAGAAAAAGGATTATTAGGCATTATTGAAGATCCGTTAGGCGCATCGCTTTGCTTAATCTTGATTGGGTTTTTCTTCGCTAAAAAGTTGTACCGGATGAACCTGCTAACCTTTGGTACTTTTTACCGGGTTTGTTACAACCGCCATACTGAACTTATTGCCTCTTTTTTTTTAATAATCTCTTACTTTGGCTGGATAGCTGCCCAATTAGTGGCATTAGGAATTATTTTAAATCTGGTAGCCGGGGTAGCCCTAACTACCGGTATAGCTATCGGTTTTTTTATAGTTGTTGGCTATACTTTTTTAGGTGGTATGTGGTCGGTATCAATTACCGATTTCCTGCAAACTATTCTAATCATTATCGGACTCCTTATAGTTACTGTATCAGTATGTTTAACAATTCCCTTTGCTCAGGTAAAAGATACTTTACCAGCTAATTTTTTTCAGTTTTATCCAACTTCAACCACAAAGGCGGAATGGTTAAATTACTTAGCTATGTGGATAACCATTGGTTTGGGTTCTATTCCTCAGCAGGATGTTTTCCAACGGGTAATGGCCTCTAAATCTGAAAAGGTAGCAGTAGCTTCTTCTTTCGCTGCCGGTTTCATGTATTTAACAGTAGCCATTATGCCATTAGTATTAGCTTTATATGCCAAAGTGCTGCACCCGGAACTAATGGTCAGCGATACTCAAATGCTGGTACCCGGATTAATAATGAAGCAATCTTCTATAGGTTTAAAAATATTATTTTTCGGGGCATTACTATCTGCTATTATGAGTACCGCCAGTGGTGCCATCCTGGCACCGGCCGCTATTCTAAGTGAGAACATTCTGAAACCCTTTTTTAGGCAGATAACGGATAAGCACTTGCTGTTGCTGTCGCGGATTAGTGTATTGTTGGTTTCAGTAGTGTCTTTAGGATTTGCATTAATGCGCAGCAATATTTATGAATTAGTGAGTGAGTCATCGGCCCTTAGTTTAGTTTCTTTATTTGTACCTATGGTGGCTGGCATTTACCTGCCGCGTACAACACCAGCCGCCGCTATACTTTCTATGATTATGGGTATGGGAACCTGGTTGATCGCTATTTATCTTACTAGCTTAGTAAATCCGCTGATGTATGGATTAGGGGCCAGCCTGCTTGGTCTGTTTTTGGGTTGGCTGTTTAGTAAGCTAAATCAAAATGCATTACCTATTCCGGACTAAAATTGGATATTTCTTTTTGACTTTCTTATCTTTGTTAGCTAAAAAATAAATCAGTAATAGCTATATAACATCATAATATGGGAAGAGCATTTGAGTTTAGAAAAGCTCGCAAGTTCAAGCGATGGGATAAAATGTCTAAAGCCTTTTCGCGGCTAGGAAAAGAGATTGTAATTGCCGTAAAAGAAGGCGGGCCTAGTCCGGAATCAAATGCGCGTTTACGCACGGCCATCCAAAATGCCAAAGGTGTAAACATGCCTAAAGACAGGGTAGAGGCGGCCATTAAAAGAGCTTCTTCTAAAGAAGAAAAAAATTACGAGGAGGTTGTATACGAAGGCTATGGCCCATACGGCATTGCTATTTTAGTAGAAACTGCTACCGACAACATTAACCGGACAATAGCAAATATGCGGGTATACTTCTCCCGTGCGGGTGGTAGTGTAGGTAAAACAGGTTCTTTAGATTTTATTTTTACCCGCAAAGGCATATTTCGCCTACCAGCTGAGGGTTTGAATTTAGAAGAAGTGGAACTGGATTTAATTGATTACGGTGCTGAAGATATTTATGAGCACGAAGGCGAGATTATAGTAGAAACTGCCTTTGCTGATTTTGGTGCCATGCAAAAAGCCCTGGAAGAAAAAAACTTGCCAGTAACCAGTGCCGAACTACAGCGCATTCCTAACACCCGGGTAGAGGTAACTGATGAACAAGCCGAAGAAATCGAAAATTTGGTTGAAAAAATTGAAGAGGACGATGATGTGCAGGCCGTCTATCATAATATGGCTTAAGTAAACTCTTTTTACATATATCGGTAATAGGAATATTTAATCTTATTACCGATATATATGAAGAGGTTGTTATTATTACTAATAGTATTGGGAGCCTTTATTTTTCAGACCCAGGCCCAGACCGACAAACGGTATGGTTTTACGGCAACTATAAGAGTGCCTAATACTAAAAAAGAGGTTTTATTAGATTCTACTTTGTCGTGGGTAAAGGCTACTTTGCCCCCTCAGCGCTTTACTTCACATAATATAGACGAGACAGAAAACTTAATAGCAGGCAGAGGTTCTTTTACCGATGATGCTGGGACTACTAATTTTGATCTGACCTTTTATTTTAAAGATAATTTAGTAGATATGGTGGCAGATAATGTAGCGTATTCTCAGTTGGGCCGTTTGCCTAAAAAAGAACGAACTAAAGGAACACCCAAACAAAGAACCAAAACTTACCTGACAAAGCTTTCCTCTAGCCTGGAAAAACATTTAACAAGCCCGCAACTCTAATACCAGGAGCAAACTTGTAGCCTGATAAAATTTACTAAATTTCTTTATAAAACAGACATACAACCAAATATTGCGTATGTCTGTTTTGTTTTTATGTTGACTAAACTAACTATGAAAGAAAAATTTGCCGTTTTATTTGATATGGATGGTGTGATTATTGACAGCAATCCTTACCATAAAAGTGCCTGGGTTGAGTTTTGTAAAATTCACCAGATTGATATTAAAGAAGAAGAACTGGGTAAAAATATTTATGGCAAAACCAATAAAGATGCTCTTAAGAATATATTAGGAAAAGAGCTCTCCGCAGAAGAAAGTGATAAATTAGGAGAAGAAAAGGAAGCCTTATACCGCGATTTGCACGGGCCGGAAATGGTGCCGGTTAAAGGATTGATCAACTTTCTGGAAGAGCTGAAAAAGAATAATGTTGCCACCGCTGTAGCTACCAATGCTCCTACGTCCAATGTCGATTTCATATTACATAAAATCGGGGTACGCCATTATTTTGATGCTATTATAGATGCTAAACAAGTTAAAAAAGGTAAGCCAGATCCTGAAATATATTTAAAAGCGGCTGAAATGGTGAATATTTCTAGTGATCGCTGTATTGTAATGGAAGATTCTACAACCGGGGTAGAAGCAGGCTTAAAAGCTAATATGAAAGTAGTAGGAATCACTACTACACATACAGCAGAAGAGTTATCTCATACGCACCTGGTAATAAATGATTTTGATGAGTTATCAGTGGATAAATTAGCTGATTTGTTACAATAAACAGGGATAAAAGTTAAATATTTACAATTTCTTATTAAGGAATAAAGCTTCCCTCGGTAATCAGGGAAGCTTTATCTAATAGTCTGATTGACTACCTATAAAGTTTATAAAAATTTATACCTGAGTTTCTAAAGGATAAACAAATCTTTGCCGGCAGATGAGGAAAGCCAAAATAAATATATTAAGAACTGTGGTACTGGATTGCCTGCGGGATAACAAGAAAATTCCATTCATCACTTTCCTTTTTTTATCTCCTAGCCAAAATTGCTATAATAAACGAGCCTCGGTTTTCTGAAGTGGTTACGGTGGGTGTCGCTCTTGCCTTTTTAAGGGAACGATTCTACAGGATTATAGGTCTCCCTCTAAAAAGTCCATTAGATAATGATTGCTAGTACAACCTTTACTTTTTGCTAATAGGTAAATATAAGCTTATAACTTAAGGCTATTAATATGGAATAAAAAGCTCTTCAGAATATAAGGCAACGCAAAAAAGTAAGTTGAGTAAAGGCGTCTAAATATATTATCTGCTTATCTTGCCCTAAAATAGAAATTCAATTATGCAACAACACCCATGGCTGGAATATGCAAAGCGCGTGCAGGCGTTAGCTAAAGCCGGACTAACCTATGCCGAAAACAGTTTCGACCAGGAGCGTTATCAGGAATTAAGTGAGATTAGTGTAAAATTAATGTCTGAAATTTCAGATACAGAAATAACTAAAGTTCGGGAGTTATTTACAAATGAAGTAGGATATCAAACCCCTAAAACCGATGTTCGGGCCGTTGTATTTAAAGAAGGCAAAATACTTATGGTTCGGGAAAAGGTAGATAATTGTTGGGCGTTACCGGGTGGTTGGGCCGATGTTGGGTATTCTCCCGGTGAGGTAGCCGTAAAAGAAACGCAGGAAGAGGCTGGTTTAGAGGTGAAAGCGGTAAAATTACTAGGCGTGTTTGATAAAAAATTTCATGCCTATCCGCCAACGCCTTATCATACTTATAAACTGTTTATTCTTTGTGAAATTATAGGTGGCACTTTGCAACAGGGTTCAGAAACGCTGGATGCACAGTTTTTTAAACGAGATGCTTTGCCAGAATTGTCAGTAGAACGGGGCACCGAAGGCCATATTAAGCTAATGTTTGAATACATGGATAATCCGGGTAAGGAAATACTTTTTGATTGAGCTTACTCTGATATAGGTAAGATCCAGGCAGCATGGTGAAAGGGACGCCAGCGAACGGCAGCAAGATTAACCGTACTATCAATCAATGGCTGGTAGGGTCGGCCGTTTAAGCTGGCCATGCTATAAGCATATACCTGTACGTGCCGGTATTCTTGTTTCTGAAAGTGCACTTTTAAATATTGGGCCATTTGCCAGATCATATCCGGTCGGGTAGCTAAAATACGTGCCTGCTTTGGCGTCAGAAATTCTTCTGGATTTACAGTTGCTGTTTTACCGGTACTGCTATCTTTTACTAAATAATATAGGGTTCCGCTTTTTGCGCGTAGCATCATTTGCCAGGCCATACGATGGCCTTCCTCGGTCCAATGTACATCTCCCGGTATAAACCAGTGACGCAGCGGTAACCATACCTGTAGAACAAAATATAAAGCTAATACATAAAAAATCAGGGGTGTTTTATTGTTCTTTTTCTGATTAATATTTAAATCAGTTAACGGTGGCTTTTTACGGAAAAATAGTTTATGGCTAGTTTCCGGTGAAAAAAAGAAAACGGAAAAAGCCAGAGCCATATAAGGGAATACACCAACGGCAAAAACTACTGAATTAAATAAGTGGAAAATTAATCCTAAAAAAAAGGCTGCTTTACGAGTACGGCGCCACAGCAACAGCGGGGTAATGGTTAAGTCAAAGGCAATACCACCAAAAGCAATAAGTTGTTGTATTCCTTTTTGCTGTAGTAGATTACCAATTACAGGATAATGAGCCTTGCTTGCAAACCAGATACTGATTGGTTTAGCGGCTAACCAGTCAGGATATATTTTTGCAATGGCTGCAAAAGTATAAACTATACCTAATTGTGCGGCAAATATAACCAGGCACCAGCGGGGGCAACTTAAGCTTCTTATTTGGGGGTGCTGGCGGGCATCCCATGATGCATAGGCATTAGCCGGAACCAGCAGCATCAGAAAGCACAGCAGTATTATTAAATAATAATGGTTGTTGTAACTGGTTTTTTGCATCAGGTAAGTGGCCCACCACAGCAATGTAAATAACCCTAAACTCACCCGGTACCAGAAGCCTATTAAAACAAAGAAGCCCAATACAGCCATTAAGTCGTAATAACAATACATACCGCTACCGGGTAGGGGCTTCAGCCATTCAAAACCTATAAAAGGAAAAAGTATTTTAGGTAAAATCAGGTTTTCTTTAACCCAACCCGTAACGATAGCTCCGCTAGTTTCTAGAAATAACAGTAAGCCAAAAAATATCCGGAATATAATTAACGGACTGTTATCAACAGGTTGTTGTAGCCACGTTAGCCACTTATCATACCGATCTGCTGTAGGAGAGAAAACCAAAATGCTATTCTTTTAATTAAAATTAACTCAATAAAACGGTACTTATATAAACTGTTGGAGCTATCTAGTTGCAGGAGATAGAAGTAACCAGATAGTTAGTGCTCTTCTGGACTAAGTTATTAAGTGCTTTTATCCTGTAAAGAAACCATTCTACCTGTATATCGAATAAGATGTATATATCTGCCTATAAAACTAAATGAAAGAACTATGAAAGCATTAAATAAATTAGCATTAATTTTTATTGTAACAGCGGGCTTGTTTGCCTGTGAATCCAGGAGTACAAATTCTTCCCAAGGCCTTAGTAATTCTGATAACAATGATACAATCCGGGTAACCAGAAGAGAGACCAAAGTTTCCAGAGAGCTTGATGATTTTAGGGCCTGGGTAAATAGCAAAGCCAATAAAACAGAAAACAATGCCAAAGAAAACTGGCCACAAGTAAAAGAAGAATTCAAAGAAAAATCAGCCCGGTTAGATGCTAAAGCAGATAGTCTATCGGCTGAAACTAAAGCCGAGTACGCCAAACTAAAAGCAAAATACAAAAGGTGGGAGAGCCAGCAGGATCAACGGCAAGGTACCCCGCTGGATCCAGCTAAAATTCAGCAATGGCAACAAGAATTACTGGGCGGAAACCGTGATTTAGCTTCTATCTCCGGAGCAGATATGCGGGAAACATATTTATTATTTATGGGCATTGTACGGGCTAAAAATAACAAATGGACGCAAGACGACTGGGACTATGTAGATTATGTTTATGGCCAGCTTAACGACCGGAAACAGCAAGTAGAATCAGGTATTCCTGCAACTCATCGAATAAAAATTAAAGCCTTGCAGGCCGAATACCTGGCATTGGAGAGTAGCAGTGATGCCCGCGATTTGTACCAGCATGTTAAAAAGTAAGTAAATTTGAAGAATTAAAAAGCCGGCTATTTGTATTGCCGGCTTTTTTATTGTTAACCTAAAACAATAATATTGTTAGGTAAAGCATTACTTGGTTAGCCAGAAAGGCTCACTCTGTTTTAATATTAATTTTGTTAAATAACTTCTATGCGAATAAAGATTTCGCTTCTGTTTTTATTTGCAATTGCTCAGACCGCCTCAGCTCAATTAGAAACAAATCCGGCTTCCATTCAATTTAACCAAATTAATACCCCGCATTTTAAGATGGTTTTTCCAAAAGGCCTGGAACATGAAGGGCAGCGTATGGCCAATACCTTACAATATATTCATGCTCCCTTAGCCACTTCCCTTGGACCAGCTCCGCATAAAATTCCGGTGTTATTGCAAAATCAGGGTACTGTTTCTAATGGGTTTGTTGCCTTATCGCCGCGGCGAAGTGAGTTTTATACTACTTCTCCCCAGAACTATAATTTGTTAGGTACCAACAACTGGCTTAATTTATTAGCCCTTCACGAATACCGACACATTGTACAATACGAAAAAGCGTATCATAGCCGCGCTAAATGGGCTTATTATCCGTTTGGACAAAATGGTTTAGCTGCCGTTAGTAACATGGCGGTCCCTAATTGGTTTTGGGAAGGCGATGCGGTAGCTACTGAAACAGCTTATTCTTCGGGTGGCCGTGGCCGCATTCCAGACTTTAATTTACTTTTCCGAACCAATTTGCTGGAGCGGGGAGCATTTAGTTATAATAAGCAGCATTTGGGGTCTTTCCGGGATAATGTCCCAAATCATTATGTCACAGGCTATCATATGGTTACGCATGTGCGCCGGAAACACGAAGGCGATGTTTGGGGCAATATAATGCAGGGAGCTTTAGATAATTTTTACATACCATTTACATTCTCCCGGGCAATGCGCCAACAAACAGGCAAGCGCTTAATTGCTACTTATAGAAGTATGGTCAGGGAGGTAGATTCTTTGTGGCGCCAACAAGCCGATGCCTTAACTATAACGCCGGCTAAAGTGTTAACAAAACGAAAGAATAATACTTATACCGACTACCTTTATCCACAGCCTTTAGCAGATGGCAGTACGGTAGCTTTAAAAACAGGCCTCTCACATATTCCGGTTTTTGTGTGGATAAGTGCTAATGGCGAGCAGGAAAAAAAGCTGTTTACCCCAGGCTTTATGAACAATGGCCCCAGGTTATCGGTAGCTCAGAATAAGATTGTTTGGACTGAAACGGAATACGACCCTCGCTGGGGAACACGCAATTATACCGTAGTCAAAACCTTTGATATAGCAACTAAAAGGCATAAAGTCCTGACGCACCAGACCCGTTTTAGTAGCGCAGCTTTTTCTGCGGATGCCAAACGTATAGCCGTTATAGAGGTAAGTACTGCTAATACAAATGCGCTGGTAATATTAGATGGCAGTACAGGACAAGAAATAAAGCGTATACCCAGCCCGGAGAACGATTTTTTGGCTATGCCTTATTGGGCACCGGATGGTAAAAGCATAGTGGTACTCCGGAATCATGAAAATAAAAGAACAATTTCGGAGATAAACATTGAAACAGGAGCTTTTAATGATTTATTGCCATACACAATTGAGAATATAGGTCATCCGGTAATTGCTGGTAAATTTCTCTTATTTAATGCGCCTTATAATGGCATAGAAAGTACTTTCGCTCTTAACACTCAAACCAAAAAACAATATCAGGTAATTTCAAGGCGCTATGCCGGTATTAATGCGGTAGTTAATCCAGATGCTAAAACCATTGTGTTTAATGATTTTTCTGCTCAGGGCTATAATATTGCCCGAATGCTTTATGACCCGGATAGCTGGGTACCTATAGAGCAGGTGCCAACCCACAAGATTGAATATTTTCAGCCATTATTAGAGCAAGAAAATAATAGCAATATATTAGCTAATGTTCCACAGGAAACTTATCCGGTAGAAAAATACAGGCGTTTATCGCATGCTTTTAATCCGCATAGTTGGTTACCAACAGTTACCCAAGATTTAAACGAAGTTTCCTTAGCCGTACAATCACAGGATATTCTGAGTACTACTGTTTCCAATATAGGCTATGCCCAAAACATAAGCGAACGAACAGGTTATGCTTTTGCTGGTGTCCGTTATTTAGGCTGGTACCCGGTTATAAGACTTACTGGTTCTGCGGGCTCCCGCGCCGCCCAAGATGCCCGAAGTGCGTATCAATGGCAGGAGAAGTCTATTTCCACCGGATTAGCTTTGCCATTAAATCTTACCAATTCTAAATACAGAGAATCGCTTAATTTAGCTACCAATTTAGAAGTAACTAAAGTAACTGATTATTCCCGAAATATCCGGCGGGTAACGGAACAGGCCAACGGAGTATTGCGAAGTGTAAATTATCAGGTAACGTATCAACATTCCTTACGCCAGAACCGTCGCGACCTGGTGGGACGTTATGCTCAGCAGGCTCAGGTTTATTATACACATACGCCCTTGGGCGGTAATTACCATTCTAACTTGTTTGCTGCTTCGGGGCGGGCTTATTTTCCAGGCTTTATCAGGCATCATTCTTTTCAACTTTGGGGAAATTATCAAAAGCAGGATGCCAGCTTTTATGCCTTTAGTAGTCCCATCCGGTTTCCGCGGGGGTATCGTTATCAAATTCATGATAACTTTTATAGCTTTACCACCCAATACCGGTTTCCCATTCTCTACCCTGATTTAGCTTTAGGACCAATCTTGTACTTTCAGCGATTGAAAGGCAACGTTTTTTATGATTATGGAAAAGGCGGGAGCACACGCTATCAATCTGTAGGAGTAGAACTCTCCACTGATTTTAATTTTATGCGGTTGGGAGGAGTATTATTAGATGCTGGTGTACGGGTATCGTATTTGCCTCAAACCAATAAACCAGTTGTAGAGCTTATCATAGCTAACTTAGGATTCTAATTTTTGGCAGTATAAATCGCTGACTATTATGGCCAAAGTAAATTTATTATACTATCTTGTTTAAGTTTAACGTTTTTACCTTATGAAAAAATTAATACTGTTAGCTTCTCTGCTAATATCCCTAATTACCGTTCAGGCACAAACTACGCCGGCTAAATCAAGCCATTATAAAGCTGCCGAAGAGTTAATGCTCACCATGAATATGAAAAATAATATAGAGCAAAGTATGCAGCAAATGCTTGCCTTGCAATTAAAGAGCAATCCCGCTTTACAACCCATGGAATCTTCTTTAAAAGCCTTCTTATCTAAATATATGAGTTGGACAGCGCTAAAAGATGATTATATAAGTATATACATGAAAGAGTTCTCAGAAAAAGAAATAAAAGACATGAGTGCTTTCTATAAAACTGAAACCGGTAAAAAATTAGCTGCCAAGCAAACTACCATTATGCTTAAAACAGCTCAGTTAGGTCAGTCTAAAATGCAGAAGCACATGGGCGAGCTGCAGGAAATGATGCAAAAAGGGCCAGATTCGCACCAATTAAGATAAGGAAATCTTTAAAAAAGGCTTGGTGTTATAACCAAGCCTTTTTTATTTAAAATTCAAAGTTGTTTTAGTTTCCTTTGTAGTCTTTCAGGAATACTCCTATTTTATCAATAGTCTGCGTGAGTTCTTCTGCAGTTGGTAAAAATACTACCCGGAAATGATCTTGTTTGTGCCAGTTAAAACCAGTTCCCTGCACCACCAAAATCTTCTGGTCAACCAATAAATCGTATACAAACTGCTGATCACTGGTAATATTATATTTGTCTACATCAATCTTCGGGAACATGTAAAGTGCCCCTTTGGGTTTAACGCAGGTTATGCCAGGAATCTGTGTTAGTTTTTCATAACATATATCGCGCTGCCTACCCAACCGGCCCGTAGGTAAAACTAAATCATTAATACTCTGATAGCCTCCTAAAGCTGTTTGAATAGCAAACTGCGAAGGTACATTGCTGCATAAGCGCATACTAGCCAGGGCATTTAATCCTTCTATATAAGATTTAGCCTGGCTTTTAGCACCACTCACAATCATCCAGCCAGCTCTAAAGCCCGCAGCACGGTAGTTTTTAGATAAGCCGCCAAACGTTAAAAATAAGATATCATCTGAATAAGAAGCCGGAGAAAAATGCTCGGCTCCATCGTACAGAATACGATCATAAATTTCATCCGAGAAAATGATCAGGTTATGCCGCTCGGCAATTTCTACCATCTTCTGGATTACCTCTTTTGGATATACGGCACCCGTTGGATTATTGGGACTAATAATAACTAACCCTTTGGTTTTGGACGTAATCTTTTTCTCCAGATCCTCTAAATCCGGGTACCAGTCCGATTGTTCATCGCAAAGGTAATGCACCGCTTTCCCGCCGGATAAATTTACAGACGCTGTCCAGAGTGGGTAGTCAGGGCTTGGAATCAGGATTTCGTCGCCATTATTTAACAAGGCCTGCATAGAAAGCAGAATAAGCTCACTGACGCCATTGCCAATGTAAATATCATCAATCTGTACGTTAGGAATCTGTTTACGCTGGCAATCGTGCATTACGGCCTTGCGGGCTGCAAACAAGCCTTTCGATTCTGTATAACCCTGCGCTCGCCGTAAGTTTATAATAACGTCGTGGATAATTTCATCGGGCGCATCAAAACCGAAGGGCGCGGGATTCCCGATATTTAAACGGGTGATCTTGTAGCCTTGAAGCTCCAGTTCGTGTGCTTTCTCAAAAATTGGCCCGCGTATTTCATAAAATACATCAAGCAGCCGGTTACTTTTCTCAATCATATTAGTAAAAATCGGCCGCAAATTACGGGAAATTAGTTAGTACTTGCCAGAAAAATAGTATTTACTGTATAATTTAAAACAGGTGATTTTAAAATAGTTAGTTTATATGGCTACTATTTTGGGTTAATGGGGGCGAGGCTGGATTATTACTTTAATTGAAACTAACCTCTTTTCTAAATTTTAATCTAAATTAAATCTTCTGTATATAGCTCTTTATGCTTTAAACCTTGCAGAATATTCCGTAATTTCTGATCTGGAAAAAGTTAAATTGTAACCACAAGCAGGTTATACCAGTAATCAGGCTCTGATACAATGGAAATTAGGTTTTGAAGTTTATGTTTAATATACAATTCCGGTGGTTTATATTCTTTTTAGCAACTATTGCTGTAGTAGCCGGTTGCCAGGAGCAGCGTAAGCCACACAAAACGGTTGTCTTTAAAGCTCCCCGCATTTTACCAGAAGACACTATAAAATATCCAAACGCTTTAATAACCACCTTAAATCGGCATAACAATTGGGTAGATTCAGTATTTGAGAAATTGACCCTGGACGAACGGATTGCCCAGCTCATGATAGTAGAAGCATTCTCAAATAAAGGAGAAGATCATGCGCAAGATGTTTTAACCTTAGTTGAGCGGTATAAAGTAGGAGGAATCATATTCTTTCAGGGTGGACCTATCCGGCAGGCCAAGCTAACCAACCGGTTCCAGGCTGCAGCCAAAGTGCCTTTGCTGATTAGTATGGATGCTGAATCGGGGATAGGTATGCGGATGGATAGCGCTATGCAATATCCGTTGCCTATGCTGTTAGGAGCCATTAATAACGATAGTTTAATTTACCGGATGGGCGCCGAAATAGCAGATGAGTTTAAGCGTTTGGGCATGCACCTAAATTTTGCGCCGGTGGCAGATATTAATAATAACCCCCGGAATCCGGTTATTGGCTATCGGGCTTTTGGCGAAAATAAAAAAGATGTTACCTCTAAAAGTTTGGCTTATATGCAGGGCATGCAGGACCATGGCATTATTGCAACTGCTAAACACTTTCCGGGCCATGGCGATACTGATATTGATTCGCATCATGATTTACCCATTATTCCTTACGGACGAGGTCGGTTAGATACGCTGGAGTTATACCCTTTCAGGGAATTGATAAAAAGTGGTATTGGTGGCATCATGGTGGCACATATGCATATGCCAAAACTTGATACTACCAATAATTTACCTTCCACTTTATCTAAACCCATAGTTACAGATTTACTGCGCAAGGAATTACGCTATGGCGGGTTGATAATTACGGATGCCATGGTAATGAAAGGGGTAACCAAATATTTTAAACCCGGAGAAGCAGAAGTTAGGGCCTTAATGGCGGGTAATGATGTACTAGAACGTTTAACCAGTGTGCCCAGAGCCATAGCTGCCATTAAACAAGCTATCCGGGAAGGACGAATAAGCCAGCAGGAAATAAATAGGAAGTGTAAGAAAGTACTGGCAGCTAAATATTGGGTGGGCTTACATAAGTATAAGCCTATTGAGCTGAATAGCCTGGCTCAGGATTTAAGGACTTCCCATGCTCATGAAACTAATCGCCGGCTGGCAGAAGGCGCCATTACCATGCTAACCAATAAGCGTAAACTTTTGCCACTAGCTAAAAGTAAAAACAAAAAAATAGCTGTACTGGCAGTAGGCGCTACCCGACCTACTTTTTTTCAGCGGAAGATGCAGCAATATGCTCCAATAGATGCTTTGTTTTTACCCCGGAGTAGCACTAAAAAAGATCGGATAGCTCTTATCAAAAAGCTTAAAAAATATAATTTTGTGGTAATAGGCATTTACGGGCCCAGCATAAGACCTAGTAACTCCCTGCACCTGGCAAAAGAGGAACGCGCCCTGGTAAACGAAATAATTGCGGATAAGAAGTGTGTAGTTGCCTTATTTGATAATGCTTATACCTTAAACCAATTTGATGCTATTTCTAAAGCTAACAGTTTACTGGTAGGTTACCAGCAATTGCCGGCTGTGCAAGAGGCCACCGCTAAATTAATTTATGGGCAAATTCGAGCCAATGGGAAGTTGCCCGTAACGGTAAGCGAGGAGTTTAAATTTGGTGATGGCTTATAAAGCTGTAATAAAGAGATGTAAAACAAAAAACCCTTAAGCAAGTTGCCCAAGGGTTTTTGTATCAGAAAGCCCTAATTAAAGGGAAGGAAATTAATGTTTAAGATCTCTTGCTTCTTCTCTTACCTCACCGGCTGCTTTTTTAGAACCTTGTTTAACGTCGGATGCCGCATCTTCTACTGCATCTTCTGTTTCTTCTGCAGCTTCTTCCACATCATTCTCTGCTTCATCTTCAGAGATTTCAACGGTTTCGGTATTGTTTTCTGTAGTTTTTGTTTCACAAGAAGCGAAAGCAAAAATAGCTACAAAAGCAAAGAACGATATACTTGCTAGTTTTTTCATGGTCTTGTTTTACTTAATACAAGAAAGTTAAAAAAGTAACCTTCTTTTTTGTTAAATTTCTAAATAAGTTATACGCAAATCTCTATATTTAGATATCTTCTAAAAAATCATGTTACGGGGAAGAAATAAAACATCTTTACAAGATGCCTTTAAGCTGGGCCCATTGCACGGCAATTAAGGTTTTAGCATCGTTAAAGGTTTTATTTTTTACTTCTTCTTTGGTAAATTCTACTAATTTGATATTCTCATTTTCGCCCTCAGCACCACCACCAGATCCTATTTTATGGCTTACTTGGGCGTAGAAAATATGAAGCTTTTCGGCAAATGCGCCAGGGGATGGATGAAAATCTAAAATAGGTTCTATTTGGTCTACGGCATAACCTGTTTCTTCTTCTACTTCCCGCTTTATAGCATCTTCTAAACTTTCTCCTTCTTTATCTAATAAGCCAGCTACTAATTCCAGCATGTCTTGTTCAACGGCCGGCCGATATTGCTTTACAAAAATAAATTTGTCTTTATTTGTGTCATATAGTAAGGCAGCTACAGCATTTCCGGTTACAAATACCTCCCGATCAAAAGTTTCACCTTCATCTTCTAACGTAACTTTATATAGCTTAAAGAAGCCATCGTATACCGTTTCTTTGTTAAGTATTTTCATAGATTTAGCTATTTCAAGGTAATTATTTCTTTCCGGGTGCTATACGCAGAATATTATTTTACAGTCCATAGTCAATGGTCCTCGGGAAATTATTTTACTATTGACTAATTTGTTGTAGGCCATAAATTAAAACTCAACCCGATAATTAAGAATGGGAATCAGTCCTGTCATGGTAGCCGTTTTTATACTTTGGGTATTGTTGTCGTAGTAGCGGTTGTACATGTTCAGGCGGTTGGTTACATTCTGAATATCTAAAGACAGAATGTAAGAAGCCTTTGGTTTATTTTTCCGGTAACTTATCCGAATATCCGTTCTGAAGTACGGATTAGCCTGTAAGCTATAACGCTCCGCTTCGTTATAAATAGCTTTACCTTCTATTTTAGAACGTTCCAGATGGATAGGCGTGTAACGATTACCTCCGGCGGTACTTACCTTGATGTTGGCACTGAATAAATTTACATCTTGTCGCCCCACTTTATATTCCTTACCAGCTAAAAAATTGACAATATAATTTCCGTTAAATCGGGTATTCCGTTCGATGCCATCTAAAGCGGTATATTTAGAGTTGTACAAAGAGTTGGTAAGTAAGAAGTAATAATTGTTGGTAAAGAATTTCTCCAGTGTAAATTCTAAACCATAGTTGCGGCCTTTTCCTTTATTTACCAGCGAATCGGTGGTAAAGCCAGCTTCAGCATTCAAAGTTGCTTCCGGAATTTCCGGATCAGCATATACTGGTACATGGTCCAATCGTTGGTAATAGGTTTCTACTTTCAGGCGCAGGTCTTGGCGTACTAAATGGTCATAAGAAAGTACGTAGTGCCGGGCTTTGGTAAAATTTAAGTTTTTGTTTGGGTAAACCAATTGGCCATTAGCCAACGCTTTCTGCGCGTAATAAACACTCAAGGTTTCATGACGACTATGGATACCAACAGCAGCGCCTAAAGATTGCGTAGGAGAGAAATTCCATTTCAATCCTAAACGTGGCTCTACAGATGTACTGCCGTTTAATCCTAAACGAATAGCGTGTAAGCCAGTATTTAACGTTAAGGTTGGAGCTATCCGGTATTTCCATTGCGCATAAGCTTGGTATAGGCCAGTTCGGCCATCATTATCCACATAGCGTTTTAATTGATGATCTTCGTTATCAACACCTTCAGAGAACAAATTAAACCCAATAGTACTGTGGATAAATCCAGTGCGTAATGTGTGGCGGGCATTAAATTTCTGGTTGTATAACAGGGAGGTCCTAAGAGCTGTATGCTCAAATTGCTGCTGGTATTTTAAATTTGGTGTAAAAGTAGAGCTAAGGGAATCGCGGCGGTAGGTATTCTGGCTGCCGGAAAGCGATATTACGGATTCTAAGTAAGCATTATTCTTAAACGAATAAGTATGAGAAATACCGGTAGCCAGCATACTTGAGTTAAATTTCTCATCATTATGTTGCCAGCTTTCTTTCCATTTGGTAGCGTCTCTTACGGCTTCCAGGTTTTGCTCGCTATAGCCACTTAATCCCCAAACCGAAAAAACACCGGCTTTAGTAGTGGGTAAGTTTATTTTCCAGGATAGATCCTGAAATTTGGGAGTAGCATCGCCAGCAATATTTACTCCGATTTTATTAAGAATAGCTAAAGTTGAGTAACGATAATTTACCAGGTAAGAGCCCCGGTAGCCTTTTTTAAACGGACCTTCGGCCGCAAAATCTAAACCCAGCAGGCCAGCCTGTAAAGCATATTCACGTTTTTCGTTATTACCCCGTCGCAGTCTTATATCAAAAATACCCGATAAGGCATTGCCGTATTGGGCTGGGAAAGCACCGGTATAGAAGTCTGAATTATCAAGCATGTTTACACTCAGGATGCTGATAGCACCACCCGAAGCCCCTTCTTCGGCAAAGTGCGTTGGATTAGGAACTTCTATGCCTTCTACCCGCCACAAAATACCTTTAGGAGAATTGCCTCTTACTACAATTTCGTTGCGGGCATCATCTGTACTACCCACTCCTGCATAATTTTGAGCAGCACGGGCCGGGTCGTTTACACTGGCAGCGTAGCGTTTGGTTTCTTCTACTGAAATAGAGCGGGCACTAAGCGTAGCCATCTCGTTTTGGGCTACGCCTTTTTCCTGCGAACCGCTGGAAGTAATAACTACTTCTTTTATTTGGTTAATGGCCTCTAACAAACCAATGTGTAAAACCAGTTCTTTACCGGAACCTAAGAGTAATTCGGATATAAGCTGATCTTCATAACCAATGTAATTAATTTTTAAAGTATGCCGACCAACCGGCACGTGTTCAATTTTAAAATTACCATCGGCATCGGTAGTAGCTCCTTTCACCGGGTTTAAGTTGGTAATAGCAACAGATGCTCCGATTAACGGCTCCTGAGATTCTTTATCAATTACCCGTCCCCGAATGGTTTGGGTAAGGGTTTGTGCCAGTCCTTGTTTTGTGGCTACAAAAGCTGCTAAAAACAGGATGAGGCCTAAGCTTTTTAATGTCGACATGGTTTAAATTTTTGAAATAAGGATTTCTTAAAGTTTAAGAGAATGAGATACACAATTGAATTTCCACTGTATAGGAAATTAAGCGGAGGTGCTGAATGACGTAAACCTATAGCTGGACTTACCAACTATTACAGGCTATATGTCTTTCCCGTATTGTCTGATAATAAATTGTTTTTAGTCTTCGTGGCTAATTGGGTTTGCTGTAACTGCCGCTGGTATTCTCTCTGGGCTATTTCCCATCCACGGGCATAATCCTGAGCAATGGAGTTTGCTGTTACATTTCTACTTTGTTTCATAGTTATAGTATATTAAAATGAAGACAATAGAATTCCAGTACAGCTGAAAAGCTGTTTAAAAATGGTAAATCAGGAAGTTTAGGATTAGTAAATAGTAATACTAAAAGCGGATACCAGCATTAAAACCTACCCACATTTGCACATTAGTCCCATTGAAGTTGGTGCGGTCATGAAGGGTGTGGTTTACTAGGTTAGTAGCGTTATCTGTCACGAAAACATTGTAAGTTGGACCGCCAAATAAAGCCAAACGATTACTTAGTTGCAGGGAACCCAGTAAGCGGAATTTGTTTAAAAGATTTAGGTGGTAATTTTCGAATAGCCCATCCGGGAAAGTCTTATAATTCTGGTCAATTACATAATAAGACATCAGATCGGTATTCACGTGGAACCATTTGGTAAGTCTCCATTCAGCTCCAAATCCGGCACCATAACCCCAATAATTAGAGCCTCCAGTTTGAGCACCTACGGCAATCATGTTATAGAATTTCCGGACCCCAATTTTGTATGTCAGGTTCACGTCAAAATCATCAGCATGGTAGGCTTCCAGGCGGCGGTAACCATTCTTTTTCACAATATTAATTAAGCCAATGGGTACGCCGCTGATACTATCAGTAATATTAATAAATCCGATCTGGGTGCCTCTTACCGAGCGGGCATGGTTTAGAAAGCCGGCAATCTGGACACCATACACCTGTTTAGCTTTATTCATAAAGCCATTTAACTGGGCACCATTCAAGTTTTTAGTTACGTTTAATAATCCGGCAGACTGCACCCCTGAACTGTTGCCTTTTGAGATGTTTACCAGGCCAGCGAACTGGCCTCCACGTAAACTTACTTCAGAATTGTTATTCAGGTTTTTAGAGATATTAAATATTCCGGCAAATTGCAAACCATGTACATACTGTTGCTCCACGTTGCCAATGCCAGAAAATTCGAAACCTTGTAAACCGGCGGCTGTACCAATTAATAAATGCGCTGATACTTTATTTACATACAGATTGGCATGTATGCCATTGGTACTTAAAGGATAAATAATACCAAAATGCTGCGCTTTCATTTCATTATTATCGTCATCATAACTGGGCGTATTTGGTTTGGGAACAGGAGCAAGCAACTCTTCTGTTTTTCCTAGCTCGGGCGTTGTTTCAGCTGTAGCAGGCGTATTTACAGTTTCTGGTGCAGCAAGAACGGGTTCAGCGGGTTTGGTTTTTGTTTCTACTTTATTATCAATAGTGCCGTCAGGTTTTACCGTAGTAGTAACTTTGGTTTCAAATACAGTATTGTTTTTACTTGCCGGCTTAGGAGCCGGCACAGCTGCTGGTACATTCTTTAAAGTAATGGCTTTAGGTTCTTTTTTGGGTAGGCCTTGTTTAATTATTACCTGTCCGTTTCTCTCCAGGTAGCCCATATCGGTTTGTGATAAAAGCACATCCAGTACTTCGGATAAGGGTTTATCCGTAATGTCGGCCGAAAAACGTTGTTTAGCTGGTAAGGCATTATTCAGGTACGAGAAACGAATGGCATATTTCTGCTGTATTTTTTGCAATACCTGCGGTAAAGTTGCTTCCTTTACTTGTATAGAAATTTTTTTATCCAGTTGCTGGGCCTGAGCCGTAACTGTAAAAACTAATAGGCAAAGCAAAGCCAGTATGAAAAAACTACGTGTTTTCATTATTCAAAAATAATTAAATATTGTACAGATATTATTTACATCCGGAGCCGGAAATTACATATTGGTTTCCGTTCTGGGTTATAGTTAAGTTGCCGGTAAGTGCCAGAATATCCAGTACTTCTTTCAGATCCGGATCTTTAAAAGAAGTGGTAAAGCGACAGTTACGTAAATTATCCTGAATCCTAAATTTTACATTAAAATGGCTCTCTAACTCTAAAACCAGGTGTGCCAGTTCCACATTGTTAAACTCTAAACTCTTAGTTTTCCAGGCTTGAAAGTTGGAATTTTTAATGGGTTGTTTAACTGCTGGGACTATCTCATTATTTGTTAATACACCTTCCTGACCAGGAATTAAGAAGATGGCATCGTCGGTAGCGGTACGGGCAAAAGCAACTTTGCCCGATACCACCTGTACTTTTACGGGCTCGTTTTCGTAAGCCCGCAGGTTAAAAGAAGTCCCGATTACTTCTGTTTTGGTGCCTTCGGCAAAAATGGTAAAACGCTTTCCTTCAGCTTTAGCTACTTCAAAAAATGCTTCTCCTTTTAGGCGTACCGTCCGGTTTTCCTGCTGAAAATTGACGGGGTACGAGAAGGTACTGTTCTGGTTAAGCGAAACCGTACTGCCATCGGCCAAATGAATGGTTTGGGTTTCGTGCATCGCGGTTTTTATCTCAGTCCAAGCAGGTTCATTTTTCTTGGTTAAGAAATACGCACCTACTACTAAGAGAAGCGAAATAGAGGCCGCAACTGCCCATATCCAGTTACTCGATTTTTTCTCTTGTTCTGCTACCGGCCGAGCAGTTTCCCGAGCCTGTACTTTAAACTGGAACCGTTGCCAACCGCTTTCCACATTAGGTTCGTACTTTTCGTCTGGTAAGGGTGTACCTTGCCAGAGCCGTTCCGCCTGCAGGTGTGCTTCTTCTAATTCTTTGTCCTGTTCCTGTTGCTGCCGGATCCAGGCTTTATCTGCTTCCGAGGCATTTCCGCTGACTTCCCGGGCTAATTTTTCCCAATATGTTGGCCGGTTGTCGTTCATTTGCTATTTATATAACATTTAAAATAAGGCTTACCCTACTGTAAAGGTAAATTTTAATTTAAATGTTAACTAACTCAATTAGCCTGGAACACACTGCCGCTGCCTGAAATTTTACTGTTTACTACCGGGCTGCCTTTGTAGCGTATTTTGCCAGAACCACTAATATCGGCTTTTAGGTGTTCTGCCACATTTACTTCGCAGCGGCCAGAACCGCTAACTTTTATATCTGCGGTTTTAATAGCTAAATCAAAGGTTTTAATTTGGCCGGAACCAGATATATTCATTTCGTGGTGTTTAGCATCTCCGGTTAAGGTAATGTTAGCAGATCCAGAAATATGGCTCTCTATCTTATTGGCACTTTTAATATTAAGATTGATTGAGCCACTACCAGAAGTACGTAATTTAAAATTTTCTACCTGCCAATCCGTTAACCCTTTCACAGAGTTGGCTCCGGAAACAGAAACTTCATTTAAATTTGGTGTAGTTAAGTAAATACGAGGTGCCTGGTTTACTTTTACCCGGTTTTTATCGTATTTTATATAAAGCTTAGAGCCTCTAACTTCGGTGGTTACTTCAGTTAATACATTCTCCTGACCTTCCAGAATAATATCTTTGGTTGGACCCTGCGATAAATAAACTTCAAAATTGCCGCCCAGACTTACGGCTTCATAATTAGCTACCGGACGGGTACGAGAAACGGTGTCGCCATGGCCGCGTAATACTTCATCGTCGCAGGAAGTAAAAGCAAATGCAAACGTTAATAAGAAAAGGGCAAGGGTACTGTTTTTTAAAGTGTTCATTTTATAAAATAGTTAATAATTTTTTCAATAGTTTTAGTTTTTAGGAAGGGGCGCCTTATTGTCTTCATCTATAAAACAACAGAATGGCCGGGTACCCTACCTTGCCTTTGAAAAAAAATTAAATAATTTTAGAAAAGATCAGAAAGGAGCAATAAAAGCAGGCTTATGAGGTATTCCTGCAGGTTTTCACGCAGGCGTTGCAGAGCTATACCCATATGCTTTTCTACAGATTTTAACGAAATATCCAGTCGCTCCGCTATTTCTTTGTAGGTTAGTTCCTCAAACCGGCTCATCGAAAATACCAGTCTGGTTTTGGGCGGGAGGGAGTCGATGGCTTTTAAAATTGCTCCCTCGGTTTCCAGCAGATTCAATGTTTTCTCGGCTGTTTCTCCGCCTGGTATAGCTTCTTCTAATTCATCAATATCTGAAGCTTGCTTTTTCTTTTGGGCTTTTAAGAAGTTTAAGGCCGCGTTGTAGCAGGAGCGATATAGGTAAGACTGAATGGCATCATCCATCTGTAAACTTTCACGCATTTCCCAAACTTTTAAGAATACTTCCTGCACAACATCTTCGGCAAAACTGGCATCGCGGAGGGTGCGGTAAAGACTTTTGCAAAGCGGGGCGTAATATTTCCGGAAAAGCAGTTCTACCTTCTCATCGGGCGTGAGGTTCTGGTAGAAAGAAAGCGTCTGCGGGCCGGTTTTAGTTACTGTCATGAAAGAATGCAAAGCTGACACAAAAGTATGATATTTTTTGAAGGTCCTCAGCAACGTAGGGGCTAAAACTGGCAAAATTAGGTTAAATAATAATTAAGTATTTAAATCAGGTAAGTCAGGCTATTTTAATTTTCTGGTTTGATTATTAATGACTTGGTATACAACCCCAGGCTAAATAATAGTTAGAATTGCGCTGCCATTTAATGTTTATTAGTCTTGAAGAAGAACCAAGTACGTTACAGGAGTAAGCTACCTAAAGGTAATTCATCAGTACTAATTTTGTTTGTTGGTGCAGAGGTGTGGTAGCCGATTTTTACGGTTGCGAAATTTTGGTTCCTTGTCTGGATGGTGTTTAGCTGTGATTGCGGAGCTTTATTAGTTTGGTGACTGTAGGAAAAGGAAATTACAGCCAGCAGGAAAAGCAGGAAGGAGATAATTAATAATATGCTTTGGCTTTTTTGGCTGGATAACATAATCAGGTTAACAAGTAGTGTTTGTGTATTTGTAAGAGAAATAAAGTTGGGTTTTGGTTGCATCCTAAACCAAAAATTTTTTCCTGGAGGAAAGGGATTACTACCTATAGCAACGCCTGTTGTAGGAATAAGCTATAGTATTAGCGGCAAAAAGCAGGGGGCAAGAAAGGTAGATTAGAAAAGTTAGGGAGTAAAAGTATATAACTTTCTAAAAAAATTTAACTGAATAAGGCGCAGGAATAAAGTATCATAGAAGAAACAATTTAGTTTCTTAATTGGAAGTTATTTTCAGTAATATCTTCCTCAAGCCACTGATAGGCTTCTGCTTCAGATGTAAAATAATGATGGTCGAAATTTATAAGGTGAGTTGCCTTGCTGTAAAGGCTATCAATAGCCATTTGCCCAAAAATATCTTCTGTGATTAAGGACGCCATTTTACGGAGAGAAGAAACAGCCAGTGCCGGCATCATATTCTCTTGTAACCATTCCTGATCCTGTTGCCGGATAGCCTTTAACTTTCGGTTATCTGCGAGCCATTTAACAGGTTTTTCTTCGGCAATTAATTTTAAGCCCTGTCGAACCGGTTCCCGTAAATCTTCATTGCTTAAAAAGCCTACCCATACTCCACGGCCTGTTCTGGTGGCAGCATCATAGTAAATGGTTACGTGTTCATTAGCAAAGTAAACAGTCTCCATTTTTTAGTGGGTAAGGGCCATTTAATTATTCTTGTTTATTTACTTTAAAAGCCTTGAATCAAACTACACACAGCAAAGAAGTATTTATCTGTAAACTGATAGGCAAATTAAAGGTTTAATTTTAGAGTAACAGTATCGTATTATAAGCCTAACTGGAAGTAATTTTTATGCTGTTCATTCAAAAGCCATTTATAGGCTTCTGTCTCAAATTTGAAATATTGATGATCAAAATGGATAAGCTCTGAAGCTTTCGTGTATAATGATTCTACTGCCATCTGGCTAAATAAATCTTCCGATATAAGGGTAGCCAATTTTCTCAAAGAAGAAGCAGCCAATCGGGGCATTAGATTTTCAGAAATCCATTCCTGATCTTTTTGCCGGATAGCTTTCAATTTGCGATTATCTGCCAGCCAACCAACCGGATTTTTTTCTTCAATCAATATAATGCATTGTTTAACTGCATTATGCATAGTTTCGCCGCTCAAAAATCCATTCCAAACCGCACGTGCAAGTTTGGTTTCTTCATCAAAGTAAAGTTTCAAGTAGTCACTTTCGAAACAGATTAACTCCATTATATTTTTTTCACTTAGCCTAATAAAGGCAGATTATGTATCAGTATACTACCGATAGATTTAAATTATATTGTGTCAGGTCTGTATAGGATTCTCTCAATCATCCATATAATCTACCTTCTGATACGATAGAAGCCATTCTTCGGATGAAGTTTTACCTTAACTTATAAAGGAACTCTAAAGCCCCCATCCTAATACAGCTGGTTAAATATTTTAATCAATTTGCTGATCTTATTTAACTGATAGCTTTTTCCTTCTCCAGGATATCTAGAAACTGTATTACAACCTGTATTATTAAGCGCTAATTCTTAATTAAATTTTTATTACTATGCTTGCACCTGTATGGGCAGAATAGTAGGTAAAATAAACTTATTATTTTAATCCTTCTCCTAATAAGAAGGCTGCTCTGGTTAATCTAAAATTCGAAAGAACAACTTGTTTTACTAGCTCTACCGGATTAGTACTTAAGCTTTATTATTTTAAACTAAACCAATAATAAGGCTAAATATTTAAAATAAAAAATAAAAAAGACAGGTAAAATGACTGACGAAACTAAAAAATGTTGAATTAAAAAGTCTTAATTACTTCTGTAGTTGCTTGTTGTAGCCATTTGATGGCGGCTCTTTCGTCATTAAAATATTGATGTTCGAAGGTTAAAAACGGGGTTGCTTTGATTAAAATATTTGTCATTGCCATTTGGTTAAATATATCTTCCGAACTGATAGTTGCCATTTTTTCTAAAGATGTTTTGGCAAGCAGCGGCAAGAATTCATTTACGATCCACTCCTGATCTTGCTTTTTAATAACTTTCATTTTTTTATTATCAGCTATCCAAAACTTCAGTTGTTTCTGTTTAATGAATTTTAAGCAGGTCAGGAAAGCTTCCCGTAAATCTTCACCCGTTAAAAAGCCAGTCCATTCTGCCTTTGCTATTTTATTTTCCTCATTCAGATAAATTATAAAATACTGATTTTGGAAGCAGGCAACGCCTATTGTTTTTCTGGTAGGTGGGTGTACAGGAAGCATAGGCAATACATAAAAGGTGTTATCCTTATACTTCTATTGCTAAGCTTACAGTTATATATAGGTGCCACTATTTCTGCACATTGCCTGTTGAAAAGCTATCTTTTTTGTGGACAAACCCGAATTTAATGTGTATTAAATAAAAAGGTAGGTTTCAGGCACGAGTAGCGCTTTTTTTAAGTCATCTAAGCTGCCTAAATAGTATGTGCTTTGAGCTGTTTTGGCTTTCTCTTTCCATTTCATTTTCAGTTCTGCTGGTTGCCAGCTGTAGCACAGGTCTTGGATAAGCAATGTTTTATTTTAATTAAAAGTATACTTGTGCTATAAAGAGAATAATCGCCGATAAGGCTATAAGCCTGAGGCAATGGGCATAACTAAAAAGCCGTACCTGTTATCAAGGTACGGCTTTTTAATTTTATGTTGGATTATTTAAACATGCCTTTTAGCTTGGCCAGTTTCGCCTGGAAATCATCCTGCGGCTCTTCATCACGTTTGCTGTTGTTGTTTCTTCGGGTGTCGCCGTTATTCCGGTTACCGCCGTTGCCACGCTCTCCGGCTGGTTTGCCGGCTGCATACGGATCCGATTTCATAGATAACGAAATGCGCTTGCGGGCTACATCTACTTCCAGCACGGTTACTTCAACTTTCTGGTGTACTTTCACCGCTTCAGCCGGGTTACTGATAAACTTGTCGGACAAATGGCTTACGTGTACTAATCCATCCTGATGCACCCCAATATCAACAAAAGCGCCAAAGGCGGTAATGTTGGTAACAATACCAGGTAATTTCATACCCGGATGCAAATCTTTGATTTCGTTTACGCCTTCGGTAAAGCTAAACGCCTCAAAACCCTCGCGCGGGTCGCGGCCAGGTTTGGCTAACTCGCTCATGATATCCTGCAGCGTAGGTAAACCAACTTCCGCAGTCACGTATTTTTTCAGATCCAGTTTCTGGCGCAGTTCGGCGCTTTTCATCAGGTCGGTAACGGTAGCGTTTAGATCGGCAGCCATTTTCTGTACCAACTCGTAACGCTCCGGGTGCACGGCCGAGGCATCCAGCGGATTCTTGGCATCGCGGATGCGTAAGAAACCAGCGGCTTGTTCAAATGCTTTATCGCCCAAGCGCGGTACTTTTTTCAGGTCCGAACGGCTTTTGAAAGGGCCGTTCTGGTTGCGGTATTCAACAATATTCTGGGCTAAGCTAGGGCCTAAACCAGAAACGTAAGTTAATAATTGTTTGCTGGCAGTATTTACTTCCACGCCAACGGCATTTACCGAACTCATGACCACATCATCTAGGGTATGCTTTAATGCATTTTGGTCTACATCGTGCTGGTACTGGCCTACACCAATGCTTTTCGGATCAATTTTTACTAACTCAGCTAAAGGGTCCATTAATCGGCGGCCAATGGAAACCGCACCGCGTACGGTAACGTCATAATCCGGAAATTCTTCGCGGGCTACATCCGAAGCGGAGTAAATAGACGCACCACTTTCGTTTACCATTACCACCGCAATATTGGTTGGTAAGTTTAAACTGCGCACAAAAGTTTCGGTTTCGCGGCTGGCAGTTCCGTTACCTATGGCAATAGCTTCTACTTCGTATTTATTAGCTAAATATTTAACGGTTGAGGCGGCTTCCTGAGCCTGGCGGTTACCAGTGTGTGGGTATACATTTTCGTTGTGCAGTAGCTTACCTTGTTTATCCAGCACTACCAGTTTGCAGCCGGTTCTAAAACCCGGATCTAAGGCCAATACTGTTTTCTGGCCCAACGGCGCAGATAACAATAGTTGGCGTAAATTATCGGCAAATACCTGAATAGCTTCTTCGTCAGCGCGTTTTTTAGAACTCATGCGCACCTCGGTTTCCATACTAAGTTTTAACATGCGTTTATAAGCATCTTTGGAGGCCAGACGCACCTGATCCGCGGCCTCATTATTGCCTTTTACAAACATGTTCTCTAATATTTCAATGGCGGCTTCTTCTTCGGGCTGCGCATTCAGCATCAGAATCATTTCTTTTTCGCCGCGGCGCAAAGCCAGAATCCGGTGCGAAGGGGCCTTTTCAATCGGCTCTTCCCACTCAAAATAATCTTTGTACTTCTGGCCTTCTTCTTCTTTGCCCAGCATCACGCGGCTTTTAAACACGCCTTTTTTCTCGAATAAATTCCGCATGCGCGCACGGGCATCCGGGTTTTCGTTTATCCATTCGGCTATAATATCACGGGCACCGGCTAAGGCTTCTTCGGTATCTTTTACTTCTTTTTCTTCGCTGATGTATTGGCTGGCCTCTGCAGTTACATCAAAACGTTCCTGCTCAAAAATACGCGTAGCCAGTGGTTCTAGGCCTTTTTCACGGGCAATGGTGGCTTTGGTCCGGCGTTTTGGTTTGTACGGCAGGTAAATATCTTCCAGCACGGCCATGGTTTCAGCAGCGTTGATCTGCGCTTCCAGCTCCGGTGTTAGTTTGCCCTGGTCGTTAATAGATTTCAAGATAGATTCGCGGCGTTTATCCAGCTCGCGGAGTTGCTCCATCCGGTCGCGGATGGCAGCCACGGCCACTTCGTCTAAAGATCCGGTTACTTCTTTCCGATAGCGGGAAATAAACGGAACAGTAGCGCCCTCGTCTAACAATTGTACAGTGGCTTGTACTTGTTTTATACTGATTGTTAATTCAGTAGCAATTTTTAAGAAATGTTTTAGTAAGTCTTCCATTCAGCACGAATTGCTTTTGATTCTTTTTCAAAAATACAGCTAAAATATGGGAAGTGAAAGCTACAGGAGGGATTGTGTTTTAGGTTTGTTTTTGGTATACGGTTTAGATGCAAAGTATACGTAATTGGAGACTATGCCAGCAAGGGCAAAAATAAAAGTTTCCAGTTTACTCTCATCAGGCACGTCTAAAGTACACAGCCGGTTTAAAGCTGATTAGCGGGTAAAAATTAGTTCCTGAATATTTATTCAGAATAAATCGTATAAATAGTTTCGAAATGGGAAACTACACGTTGAGTTATTTTATAAATATTAATTAACCTATGTTGAAGAAGCTTAAAAGGCCGTATCTGATTGCAGCGGGTATAATTTTGTTGCTCCTCATTTTCCGGTTGGCGCTGCCCAGCATTGTAAAGCATTATGTAAATAAATCACTAAATGAGTTGCCTGGCTATAACGGCCAGGTAGCCGATATAGATATTCATTTATATCGTGGCGCTTATACTATCAAGCAACTGGTGTTGGTGGAAGAAAAAGGCAATCCAAAATATCCATTCTTAAATATTGATCGCACCGATTTATCCATCGAGTGGAATTCTGTTTTTAAAGGAAGGTTGGTAGGAGAGGTTATTATGGAAAAGCCTCAGCTTAATATAGTGGAAGCCGCTGCCAATAAAACTCCTGCAAACGAGCCTACCCGTGAGCATTGGACGGAGATTGTAAAGGATTTGATGCCCATTACGATAAACCGGCTCCGGGCAAATAATGGCAAACTTGCTTACCTGGATTTTACTGTCAGCCCCGATGTGAATTTATTCATTAACAATATGCAACTGGTGGCATTAAATTTAGCTAACGTAGAAAATGCTGGCCAAAAATTGCCTTCTACTGTTACGGTTACCGGTAGCTCTATTGGGGGAGGTGCATTAAAAGGCAACATGAAAGTAAATGCCTTGAAAGAGATACCTGATTTTGTTTTAGACATGCAGTTAACCAATGTTAACCTGACCAGCTTAAACAGCTTTATTAAAGCTTACGGTAAGTTTGATGTAGAAAGAGGCAAAATGGATATGTACAGTGAAGTAAAGCTGATGAATGGGCAGTATGATGGGTACATGAAGCCTTTCTTTGAAAACATACAGGTGCTTAACTGGGAAAAAGATAAAAAAGAAGAAGGCTTTTTGAAAGCCGCAAAAGAAGCTGTTATTGGTTTATTTACTGAAGCCCTGGAAAACCAACCGCGGGACCAAATAGCCACTGTTGTGCCGGTTTCGGGTAATGTAAACCAGCCTAATACTGATAATTGGAAGACCTTTGTTAACGTGCTAAGACACGCTTTTATAGATGCCTTCAATAAAGGCATAGAAGGTAAGCTAGGGAAGTAAAAAAATAAAGTTGTTTAAAAAACCTTATAGCGGAACAAAATCTCTACTAGGAGGCGACTTGGCTTAAAGCAGAATGGTCATCCTGGAATTTTTTGAAAAAATCATGAATCTTAAAACCAAACTTTTCTCCTCTCGTAAAAGAAAAACTTTATACAGTTTATAATGTAAAACCTTTACTAGTACAATTTGTAAAAGGGAGGGCATCGAGAGCATGAATAATACCTTTGGCATTCCAATCATTCCTGATAATGATGCAACAAGAGTTCAAAAACTTCACGAGTACCAGATCTTAGATACCCCGGTTGGGGAAGGACCTTTCCAACATGTTGCTTCCCTGGCTACACATCTTTTTAAAGTGCCTATTGCACTTGTTTCCCTAGTAGATAAGCAACGCGTTTGGTTTAAAGCTAATGTGGGGCTGGAAGGAGTAAATGAGGTAGATAGGGGCACCAGTCTTTGTTCGTTGGCAGTTTTAAGTCATGAGCCTACTGTTTTTGAAAATGCAGTAGAGGAACCTTGTTTACTGGCCAATCCGTTGGTTGCCGGAGAATTTGGTTTACGGTTTTATGCAGCGGCCCCCTTAACAAATCCGGAAGGCCTAAATCTGGGTGCAGTATGTATTGTAGATAAAATACCTCGTAAATTTTCTATTGCAGATCAAAAGATTCTGGAGCATTTAGCCGCAGTGGTAATGAAGGAACTAGAACTCTGGAAGCTAACTATACCTGCACAACAAAAAGCAGTAAACGCTAACGTATAAAAACATATAAAAAATAAGCTCTTTTAATAAAATTAGAAGAGCTTATTTTTTTTGCTCAAGATTAAGCAGGGGTAATATACCTGCTTATGGAGCGAGATCTACTATTTCTTAACCAGTTAAAGAAGGTGCCGCCTTATTTGAAAAGGGAAGTCTAAACAATATAATTCTAGAAAAATACCTGCTAATTATATTGTCCATTATCATAAGCAAGTCAAAATAATTAAATTTCAATACTGTTTCTGCGTTTACGCAACCTCCTTTTGTATATTTAAGGCTAATACTTCTGGTACGTAACTTTAAGCTCATTAACTTTAAAACCTGTACCGCCTATTGGCAGCAGCTACAATAATTTAGTTCTCTCGAGAAATAATTTTAAGCACCTACCGCCTATGCTAAAAGCCGCAACCGTAAAAACAAAACAGCCTAACCAGTTAAGGGCTATTATCAGCGGCTCGATAGGAAACCTGGTAGAGTGGTATGATTGGTATGCTTACTCAGCTTTTTCTTTATACTTCGCGCCAGTGTTTTTTCCGAAAAGTAATGCTACGGCGCAACTGCTAAATACCGCCGGTATATTTGCAGTAGGCTTTTTAATGCGTCCTATTGGTGGCTGGTTGTTTGGTAGTATAGCAGATAGAATGGGCCGGAAGCTGGCCATGACGCTCTCGGTATTGCTAATGTCGTTGGGGTCATTGGTTATTGCGGTTACCCCTTCATATGATACTATTGGAGTGGCTGCTCCAGTTTTGTTGTTGCTTGCCCGCCTGCTGCAAGGGCTTAGTGTAGGTGGCGAATACGGCACTTCGGCTACTTATTTAAGTGAAGTGGCCTCTTCTAATCGCCGGGGCTTTTACTCCAGTTTTCAATATGTTACATTAATTGGTGGACAATTAATAGCATTGGGAATTCAGTTAATAATGCAGCAGTTTTTTTTGTCTGAGGCTCAGTTGCAGGAGTGGGGCTGGCGAATCCCTTTTTTTATTGGTGCGGGATTATCATTAGTGGCTCTATACCTACGCAGCCATATGAAAGAAACTGTTGCTTTTACAGATCAAACAGAAGTTACTGGTAAGAAAAAGAGTGGTACGCTAAAAGAACTAATGCGCCACCCAAAGGCTGTTGCGATAGTGATGGGGCTAACGCTAGGTGGTACCATCGCCTTTTATACCTACAGCACTTACATGCAGAAATTTTTAGTAAATACGGTGCAACTTACCAAAAGCCAAGCAACCTTGATTACTTTCTTATCTCTGTTTATATATGCCGCATTACAGCCACTTTTTGGCCTGCTATCAGATAAGATTGGCCGACGGCCCTTACTTATTGGGTTTGGAGTATTGGGTACATTGGCTACCGTACCTTTACTAACTGCTTTAAGCCAGGCCAAAGGGCAGTGGGAGGCTTTTAGTTATATAATGGTAGCTTTAGTTATAGTAAGCGGTTATACTTCAATAAATGCAGTAGTAAAGGCAGAGTTGTTCCCGACAGCTATACGGGCCTTAGGCGTAGGTTTTCCATATTCTATTACAGTAGCTATTTTTGGTGGTACGGCTGAGTACGTAGCTTTAAGTTTTAAAAACACGGGCCATGAGCCTTATTTCTATTGGTACGTTACCGGATGTATTTTTATTTCGCTTTTGGTTTACCTATTTATGAAGGATACCAAATACACCTCCCTAATAGACCAGCAGCAATAATTAACGGGTAGGGCGAATTTTTGCAAACAGCAACTATGGCTATAAGCTAAAAGAAAAGAGCCGGTTATACATAACCGGCTCTTTTCTTTGAATATTATATTGTTTTAGTTTTCAAAGCATTGGGTGCTTTATACTAAGCTAAAGAGGAAACATCTTTAGCGGTATCCAGCACTTCTGCTGTTGAAGTGTCAAATTTCTCTAACAGTTCATCAACCATGCTGGAAGACCCTATATACAAAGGCGACCGTTGGTGAATGAACGAAGCTGGAATATCCATAATACGGCGTTTGCCATCAGAGGCTTTGCCGCCGGCTTGTTCTATAATGAAAGCCAAAGGATAGCACTCATACAACATCCTTAACTTCCCATCAGGGGCTTTAGGCAGTGGTGGGTATAAATAAATGCCACCTTTAATCATGTTTCGGTGCAAATCAGCAACCATTGAACCAATGTAACGAGCCGTATAGTTTTTACGACGAGCCTCCTCTACATATTCCTTAACCGGCGTCGGATAATGAAGTAAATTCCCTTCGTTGCAGGAATACATATTGCCTACGGTTGGGCTTTCAATGCCCGGGTGTGATAAAAAGAACTCTCCTAAGGATGGTTCATAAGTAAAACCGCTAACGCCATGGCCAGTGGTATAAACCAGCATGGTAGAAGAACCATAAATGATGTAACCAGCAGCTACCTGCTTATCACCTCCTTGTAAAAAGTCTTCAATTTTGGCTTTGGTACCAATAGGTGTTACCCGGCGGTAAATAGAGAAAATAGTACCAATCGAAACGTTTACATCAATGTTAGAAGAACCATCCAACGGGTCCATTGCCACTACATATTTGGCGTTGTCGTTACCGGTATAAATAAT
This sequence comes from Adhaeribacter aquaticus DSM 16391, assembly GCF_000473365.1. Classification (GTDB taxonomy): domain Bacteria; phylum Bacteroidota; class Bacteroidia; order Cytophagales; family Hymenobacteraceae; genus Adhaeribacter; species Adhaeribacter aquaticus. Next base: position 1,176,073 of record NZ_KI421517.1, on the reverse strand, counting down.
GTCTTCTTCTTCTTCAGAAATAATAGCACAAGCCTGCCCACCATTCTTAAGAGCCCGGATAAAGCGAATATTGGCAATAACATCCAGTTTCTGTTGTGCTTCGCCCTGTACGTTATTAGCACCATAAACGCCACTAATATCAATCAGACCTGCCCGGTTAATTTCACGGTTAATAATTTTTCCCGCTAACGCTATATCGCGCAAAAGCTGTGACAATTCTCCTGTTGCAAAAGGAAAAGCGCTTTGTTTCTGCATGATGTACCGATCTAGGGTTACACCTACAGGTAGAGCTAATTGATTATTCGTTTCCAAGTGTATTGTAATTTATGGTTAGAAATATTTTTCCCGTTCAGGTTCCTTTTTCTTATTCGCTTTACAATAGAAGGCTCATAAGTAGCAGATTATATCTAATATAATAAAAAAATATAAAAAACTGCTTCTTCAGGCATTGTCAGAACTGTCAATTTCTGCTTTCAGTTCCAAGTAAAATAAATTACTGGTTGGCAATGATATTTAAAATCAGCAGCTTATAAAAAGAAGAGCCAATTTTTTGCTTTTAAAAGCAAGTAATTATTACCAGAAATGTATTTACCAATAGCATAAAGCAGCGATCAGGAAAAGCTTTGTAAAATTTTACTTATGGTAAAAAGTACAATTATCCTCTTCTTAATCAGTTAGATATGGTAAAAAGCAAATATATTTAAGATTCGTGAATAAACGTACTTTTTTTAATAATGTTTATTCTTTTTCTTTATCTATTATAAACAAACTACTTAGATAAATTATATTTATTTAGTAGGTTATTATATAAAAGAAAAGGTAGTTAAAGAAATTTTGATAAAGGAGAATACTTTTTTTTCGGCATGAAGGGAGAGGCTTTATACCTGAATAAAATACGAGGCCTGAAATATTAAAAATTATATTTAATGCAAAGCTGAATGGGTAAAGGTTTGTATAACCTTCTTTCTTTGGTGAGGAATTAACAAAAATTTTAAAAGGAAGGTACGAAGTATGTTATTGCGTGCTTAAGGTCAATAATTTTTTATGAATAGCTACTACCTGTGGAATTACTAATTGTTGGCCATCATTATATAAGACAAAATCAGCGCGTTGCAAACGTTCTTCTTCCGGTAATTGTTTGGCAATGATAGCTTCTATATCTGTTTGTTGACGGTGCGTGTCGCGTTGCTGTACCCGCTCTATCCGCATGTTTAAGGGAGCACTGACGGTAATTATTTTTTGTACTTGTTTATGAGCATTGCTCTCGTACATAAGTGCCGCTTCTTTTAAAATATATGGGGCTTGGGTTTGGTTTGCAGACCAGTTTAAGAAATCTTCTCTTACCCGGGGGTGCACTAGGCTATTAAGTAATCTTAACTTTTCCGGTTCATTGAAAACTACAGCAGCCAGGTAAGAGCGATTTAATAAACCAGCAGTATCATAAACTTTTTCTCCAAAGGTCTGAATTAAATTTTCCCGTAGTACCGGATCGTGCTGCATAACCCATTTAGCCCGAAAATCAGAATCGTATACAGGAATTCCCAGTAAAGCAAAAACCCGACATACAATTGATTTACCCGATCCAATTCCACCTGTTATTCCTACTTTTAGCATATTTTTTACTGCAATAGCTTTACTCTGGTAGGTCCTATAGAAATTCTTTTTACCTGAACCGGTCGGCGGGTAACCAAAACGCCTGCCGTAGAATCAGCCGGGTTATACGTGGTATAATCTATGGCAACCTCGAACTGATCGGGTGTTATGGGAGCCGCATTGGTTTGTTCAAAACCATATCTTATAGTAATTAGCTCGGGTACTATTCTAACAGCTTTGCCTTCGGGCAGATTTTTGATTAACGGCGGAATAAGTAATTGTTGCCACGTTAAAGGACTTACCGCAAAAGAAACTTCAGCCTCTGTAATATTAGCTTTCACTAATTCATTATTTGTAGGAAACTCTAAGGGTACGATACGCTTGATGCTTCTGTCTATGGTATTAACGGGCAATTTAATTTTGTAAGGCGATGGTAACTTATTCACCATAGAAGCCGGCCCATCAAAAATAACCGAGTCAGGAGTTATAACAATAGGAGACGCAATTATTCTATCTGCGTCTAACTGAATATTAGCTGAATCTACGGCTAGCGGAATTTTGCGACGGATCCGACGGTCGAAAGAAAAGCGAACGGTATCGGTTGAAATAAAATTTAACTGCAGTCCATCCAATACACTGGATACATTGCGGCGTAATGCGTTGCTGGTTAAATATTTATATGGGGGAATAGAATAAAAAACTATTTCAGCAGGGCGCAAATCAATCATTAAGTATTTGCGCAGCAATTTCCAGCCTTTCCCGCTTACATTAATCTCAATTTCTTCGGGCAGGGGCTTTAGCGGAATAAACTTTTCCTGATCGTACACAAACCGCAGCGGGTAGGAAGTACGGATATTGCTATAGTTTTTATTTAGAGCATTTAATAACCAGAAAGTAGCGGCTGCTATAAAGCACAGCAGCACTACTTTCCAGTATTGCCGATCATTTGAAGAAAATGGTTTTAACAACCATAATAAGATGTATTTCGCTCTTTCGGCCGGCAAGTCAACGGGTTTTATTTAGTTATTTCTTCTGTTTTAGCTCCTGCTTCAGAAGCAATAGATGTTTTGTCAAAAGTTAAACGAACGCCTCTGTCTACTTCCAGCACTACTGTAGTATCTTCTACCGATACTATCTTTCCGTGCAGACCACCAATAGTAACAACACTGCTTCCTTTGGTTAAAGACTCGCGGAATTTTTTTTGATCCTTAAGTTTTTTTTGTTGGGGCCGGATCATGAAAAAATAGAATACCAGAATAATAGCACCAATAAATAAAATATTAGAGATGCTACCGGGAGCAGGAGCTTGTAATAATATCTGAAGCATGTATTAAGAATTAGTTCTGAAAGGTCCGTTTTGGCCGGCAGCTGCTGCTACGTTGGCTTTGATATTTACCTGCGTAATTTCAGGTTGGGTATTGGCTTTAATGGTAATTACTTTTAACTGCTGCGTACCACCTTTGCCAGAACTGTTAAATTGTACTGAAATTTTACCTGCTGCTCCTGGAGCTACTGGCTCTTTCGGGAATTCCGGAATGGTGCAACCACAGGTAGAAGAGGCACTTTCTATTACTAAAGGCGATTTACCGGTATTGGTAAAAGTAAAGGTATGATTAACTACTTCACCTTCTTTAATAGTGCCAAAGTCAAATTCGGTTTCCTTGAAAGACATTACCGGGGCATCAGCGCTTGGTTGTATTTCCTGCGGATTGGTAGTATTAGGGTTGTTTACCGTGTTAGTGGGCGTGCTGGCTACTTCAGTAGTGGTTATTTCATCGGCTGAAGCTTCTTTCTTCTGTTCGCAGCCTATAGTAAATAATACTGCAAACGTTGCTGCTACGAAAATATTTTTTTTCATTTTAAGCATTAGTTATAAATGGGTGAATGGCTTTTGCAACAACAAACGCTGTTACAAAAGCCATTTAAAAATTTTTAGTTATATCAGGAACGTAAAGTACCTTAGTTTTTTACGCGTTATTATCTGATTCTACCGCAATACCACCCGGAGCATAAGCTGCCAGGTTATTTATAACGTATTGCGTGAATTCTTTTGTTGTGGCTTTCCCGCCTAAATCACCGGTACACTGCTCTTTATTCATTAGTGTTTTTTCCAGGGCAGCTTCAATTCTAAAAGCCTGGCCGTGTTCATCAATGTGGTGCAGCATCATTAACGCTGACCGTAACAAGGCGGTAGGGTTAGCAATACCTTTACCGGCAATATCCGGCGCAGAACCGTGTACAGCTTCAAATACAGCCATATCTTTGCCAATATTGGCACCGGCAACCACGCCCAAACCACCTACTAAGCCCGAGCATAAATCAGATAAGATGTCGCCAAATAAGTTGGTAGTTACCAGCACATCAAATTGCTCTGGCCGGTCTACTAACTGCATACACATGTTATCAATAATTTTGTCATCCATTTTAATATGCGGATAACGCTCAGCCGCCTTTTGGCCTGCTTCAATAATCATTTTACCAGCAGTTTTTAAAATATTAGCTTTATGCACAATCGTAACTTTCTTACGGTTATGTTTATGGGCATATTCAAAAGCAGCATCGCAAATTTTCTGACAACCTACGTGCGTAACCCGGGCAATAGAATCGGAAACTCCTAAACGCGCATCGTACATTTCTAAACCAGAATATAATCCTTCTGTATTTTCCCGGAACAATACCAGATCAACGTTGCCATAACGCGTTTTGATACCTTCCGTAGATTTGGCTGGCCGGATATTCTGATATAAATCAAACATCTGGCGCAGTTGCACATTTATACTTTTAAACCCTTTGCCTACCGGTGTGGTAATCGGGGCTTTTAAAGCTACCCGGTTTTTGTTTAAAGAGGCAATCAGGGACTGCGGAATTAATTCGCCACCAGCTTCCAGGCTTGCTTGACCAGCATTATGTACATCCCAAACTACGGGTACTTGTGCTGCTTCAAAGATGGCTTTTACTGCCTCTGTAATTTCCGGCCCAATGCCATCACCTGGTATCAGTGTAACTTGTTTCATAGTTTAAATTTTGCGTTGAAGTATTTGTTCTGTTAAGATAGTTATGCTTAGCAAGTAAGCATCGAAACAGTTTAATAGCAATCTATTATACTTCTTTTTGTCTATTTATTTGGTTTATAAGGGAGTCAACATCGCCTAATAGCTTTTCAGCTTTGTCTTTGGCATCGTTAATAACCCGCTGGCCTTCTGATTTGGCCGCCGATGGTGTTCCACTTTCCTTGTTATCGCGCAGGCTATCGGTTAAATCTACCAGCATATCGCGGTACCGGAAAAGTTGGTACGTTAAGCGATCGCGGGTTTCGCGGCCTTTATCCGGCGCAAATAATATTCCAATGGCTGCCCCGGTAGCTGCTCCAGATACAAAGCCTAATAACGCATAAGTTAGTTTTTTACTCATAATTTTATTTTGTGTTCGGTAGTGCTAAACGTTTTCGGGTACTTAATAAGGCCTTTTTACCTCCGCACTAAGTTACAACAACTGCCGTTTCTCTACCCTAAACTAAAAATTAAATTATTTATTGTCGATAAGACCTCTTCCAGATTTACGGATATCCCCTTTATCGGTTAACTCCTGGGCCAGTTTATCTAACACACCATTTATAAACTGCTTACTTTTTGGGGTGCTGTATAACTTAGAAATTTCAATATACTCGTTAATGGTTACTTTTACGGGAATGCTTCTAAAAATATGCATTTCGCTTAAAGCCATTTTTAAAATTATTTTGTCTATAACGGCTACCCGCTCTACATCCCAATTCTGGATATTTTCCGAAATAATCTGTTCGTATTTGGTGTCAGCTTCCAGGGTTTTGTGGTAAAGCTCCTCAAAGAAAGCCCGATCGTCTTCCCAATTAGCCGATAAGTCCAGCAACATCAGGTTTTCATCGCTGGCTTCATCCAGCAACTTAACGGTTTTATTTACCAGGTTTTTAACAATTACCTTGTTTTCTTGCCAGTTTAAGTCGTGCTCTTCAAACAACGATTGTACCGTTTCGTCTTTAAAAATAATAGTTTTAAAGATATGTTTGATAAGCTGGTGATCTTCTTCGTACGTGTGTTCGCCCCAGCTAATATATTGAATAAACGCTTCGTCTTTGCGCAGGACGTTTTTGTAAAGCTGCCGGATAATATCTAAATCGCCATCGGCCCACTTAATGTTGCGGCGCACTACGTAGTTCTGATACGATTTATTGGATAACAGCTTTTGTAATACTTTATTTTTTAAAAAAGGCTGGGCGCTCTTTTCTTTTAATTCAGTATACCGATTCGTATTACGTTGATCCTCTTCTTCAATAAGCTTGACAAATACTTCCATTATTTGCAATGTGCTCAGGTAGTGGTCGTAAATAAGCTCCACGGCTTGTAGCATTTGCTGCCCGAAATACTTATAGTCTTTTTTAACCTGGTTGTTGTAAAAGGCAATTGCCCGGTTAACCGCGTCTTTTATTTCCGGATGGTTTTCTTCATTCTCCAGCTGCCGGGTGGTGTACCACTCTTTAAATATAATAGCAGCTATTTCTTTCTGACCCTGCAGCCTTTTCCGATCCTGGGGTACTAAAGCCATTAAATCCGGCGCAAACTCCTCTTCAATTCTATCCAGTGCCATTAAATAATCTGAGCTTTCTGCCTGTTGATAGGCATATATGGCTTGCATGGCTTTAATTCGTAATGTCCTGCGGTTAAGCATAAGCGTATGTTAAAGAACGTTTTTTTGTTAAATTACTGAATATAGCGACCAGAGGTTTATATTTCTCGTGCTCTATATTTACTTATATGTTTACTTATATGTTTTATTCCAATCGGCACTTGCCTCACTATCCACTTTTCTGCCAAATTAAAGATATTTGGTTATGCTGGCTTTTAGAACTCTTACCTATTCTGAGCAGGAAAGCGCAATTGGCAGCATAACTACAGATATTTAAGACCCAAAGGCTTTATTATGCAAACTGGTAAATGCTAGTTGAGTCGGGGCAAATAATTATTACTTGCCCTTTATAACTTAAAACTTACCACTTACTTAATATCTTTGCACCACGTTTCTACGGCGGCTCTAAATTAGCGGTGCAAATTTAACGCTTTATTTCGAGATGCCCAATGCTGAAAAAAACCGTTTTCACGTTTACTTATTTTTTTTATTCCAGTATCAGGACAAAAGACTAGATTAATTCTGATCTGATTAAGTTCGGATACCTTTAAATAATTTTTGTGAAGTCATTAAGCTACCTGAATAAATACATATTAAAATACAAATACCGGTTTTTGCTGGGTATATTGTTTGTGGTGCTATCCAATATTTTTGCCATTATTCCGGCTCAGATTGTACGCCATGCTTTTGATTTAGTGAAAGAAGGGATTACGCTGCATAATTTATACGATGGCCTGGATAAGCAAACGGAAATTTATGATGTGTTTGCCCGTAACGTTACGGTGTATGCCATTATTATTTTGGTAATGGCTTTGCTGAAGGGTGTATTTACCTTTTACATGCGCCAGACTATAATTGTAATGAGCCGGCTGATTGAAAATGACCTGAAAAACGAGATTTACCATCATTACCAGACGCTGCCCCTTAGCTTCTACCGCAGAAACAATACGGGCGATTTAATGGCTCGCATTTCCGAAGATGTAAGCCGGGTGCGCATGTACCTGGGGCCAGCTATTATGTACGGCATCAACCTAGTAGCGCTGTTTTTAATGGTGGTGCCCTATATGTTTTCGGTAAATGTAGAATTAACGCTTTACACGCTGTTGCCGCTCCCGGTACTTTCGGTAAGCATTTACTACGTTAATAATATTATTGAGCGAAAATCTGATCAAATACAAAAAAGCCTTTCTGGTATAACTACTTTTGTGCAGGAAGCTTTCTCGGGCATTCGAGTAATTAAGTCGTTTGTGCGGGAAGAAGATTCGCAACATAACTTTACTATTGCAAGCAACCAATACAAAGACAAATCACTGGAGCTAAACTTTGTAAACTCCCTGTTTTTCCCGCTTATTTTGTTTTTAATTGGGTTAAGCACCATTATTACTGTATACATTGGCGGAAAAGAAGTGCTGGAGGGTAGCATTACTACAGGTACTATTGCCGAGTTCCTTATTTACGTAAATATGCTCACCTGGCCGGTAACCTCGCTGGGCTGGACTACCAGTTTGGTACAACGGGCAGCAGCTTCGCAGGCCCGAATAAATGAATTTTTAAATACCAAAACTGATATTGTTTCGCAAAAGCATATTAAAAGCACCATTGCTGGTGATGTGGTATTTAAGGACGTAAATTTTATTTACCCCGATACGGGCATACATGCCCTGAAGAATTTAACTTTTAAAATAAAGCACGGTGAGTCGTTGGCCGTAATTGGCAATACAGGCTCCGGGAAAAGCACCATTGCTAATTTGTTGTGTCGCTTATACGATGCTACCAGTGGTACTATTACGGTTGATGGCATTGATGTGCGCGATTACGATATTCCTACGCTACGCAGCCAGATTGGCTATGTGCCGCAGGATGTGTTTTTGTTTTCCGATACCATTCGGAATAACATTGGCTTTGGTATGGACAGCATGAGCGAAGAGAAAATGATGCAAGCCGCCAAAGATGCCGACGTGTACGAAAACATCATGCACTTCCCAGAAAAGTTTGACACTAAGCTCGGCGAGCGTGGCATAACGCTGTCAGGCGGGCAAAAGCAACGGGTATCCATTGCGCGGGCGCTGGTAAAAGAGCCGAGTATTCTGATTCTCGATGATTCGCTTTCGGCGGTAGATACCAAAACGGAGAATGCTATTCTGAATAACCTGAAGCGCATTATGGAAAACCGTACCACGATTATTATTTCACATCGGGTTTCTTCGGCTAAACTGGCTGACCATATTCTGGTTTTAGATGATGGCGATGTGGTGCAGCACGGGACCCACGAAAATTTATTACAGCAGGAGGGACTTTATAAGGCTTTGTACGAAAAGCAGTTACAGGCCGAAGACCAGGAATAGGATATATTTTAAATGACCTATATTTCAGAATTTACCTAAATTATATATTTTTGTAGCCCCTAATAAATTGTACGGGATGTAGCGTAGCCCGGTATCGCGCCAGCATGGGGTGCTGGAGGTCGTCGGTTCAAATCCGGCCATCCCGACTAAACAAAAGCCTTTAATGAAAAGTTAAAGGCTTTTTCTTTTGCTTAAGTCTTTGCCCCAGCAGTTAGCTAAGGCCGGATTTAATAAAATGGAGTTGAGATAGTTGTGATGCATTTTATCTTTAATGAACTAAGAATAACCAGCAAGCAATACTCCTGATAAAGGATGTAGTCTTTCCGGGAAATTTTACCTGAATGTTCCGGTTCTTCTTTATATTCGAAAAATAAATTAGAGAAAATAACTAATATGAAGCGTCACGTATTTTTATTCTTTTTCCTCCTTGTAAACTTATCTGTATTTGCCCAGGATAAAATTAAAGTAGCTTGTGTGGGCAACAGTATTACCGAAGGTCACGGCATAGAGGCTGGTCAAAAATATCCGGATCATTTGCAGCGGTTGTTAGGGGATGCGTATGAAGTAAAAAACTACGGAGTTGGCGGTCGCACCCTTTTAAAGAAAGGCGATTACCCATATTGGAAAGAAGCTAAGTACCAGCAGGTGCTGCAATGGAATCCAGATATTGTGGTGATAAAACTAGGTACTAACGATTCTAAACCGCAAAACTGGCAGTATAAAGCTGATTTTAAAAAAGATTATGTTGCCTTTATAAAATCTTTTAAAAAGCTGAAAAGTAAACCAAAAATTTACATCTGCAAACCTATGCCGGCTTATCGTGTAAATTTCAGGATTAACCCAGCGGTTATAAAAGACGAGCAATTAGCTTTAATAGAACAGATTGCCCGTAAAGCTAAAGTGCAGATTATTGACTTGTACACGCCCTTTTTAGGAAAAGATAACCTAGCGCCGGATGGTATCCACCCAACAGGAGAGGGGGCTGCTCTTATTGCGCAGGAAGTATATGGTGCCATAAAATAATTAATTCATTCTATATATAGCCAGGTAAACCTGCTTCTAAATAGGGGCAGGTTTTTTGTAAGCCAATTATAAGCAGAATTCCTAAAACAAATAGAAGTCTTTATATTATTCAAAAATTTGAAGCTTGTTAGCTGCTTGTTTTATATAGTAGTTAGGTAGTAGAACAACCTGAAACCTGAGACAAAAGACAATAAATCCATTTTTCATATATCTATAAATGCAACGTTTAGCTTAAGATAGGCGGGTTTTTATTCGATTTAATTGGTAGGGCTAAGTAGCTGTTGGTTACAATATTTTAGCTTTATAACCCTTCTAAAATATTTTATGAGTGCTATTACCTTCTTATAAAAGTACTGTTTTGCGTTATTGCCTGCACGTATAAACTCCACAGGCAACCTATGGTAAGGTACCATCCTTTGGAATATACTTGGAGAATAAGGAAAGGCTGCCTGACTAAAACAGATGTCATAAGGATATAGATATGAAGAAGGAGATTAAAGTGCCGGCTGAATTAAGTTTTAATAACCGCCTCCGGAATGAGTTAATGGCTAAAGTGCTTTACAATAAAGAAATTAAAGCACCCGATGTAAATCGGTTTTATTCTTACATTATTATACCGGATTTTGGTTTGTACTTATTTTCAGATAATTGAACCTCAGAAAAACAACTACTTTAAATTAGTAATAATAAAAAGCCCGGCTAGTCTGGGCTTTTTATTTGCTTCCGCTTTGTGATTCTCCTATAAGACAATAATCAATATCAATTTATAATTATTTAATATTGAATTATTTGCCGGATAATTTGTTTACGTTAAAATATATTATTTTTATAAGATAATGATATATTGGTTATCAGGAATAGTGTTTTTGAATATAATAATTTTTATATATTTAAATCAGGTTTTCACGCAATAGCCACACCGTTATTTTTACAGAAAGAAAAAGAATAATAGAAGTTGCCATTAAATAATATGGCTTTGCGCCTGACTTTGTAATGAGATTGTTTCTGCTCCTGCTTTTTGTAGCCTGTACTAACCTAAGAGCACAAAATAAGCAGCTTATTGATAGCCTTCACCTTGCTTTAGATAAAGCTACTTCCCTAAACCAACGGGTTGATTTGAATTGTCTGCTTAGTAAGCAATATTATTTATCGGATACCAAAAAAGGAAAGGCCTATGCGCTTTTAGCCGATAGTTTGGCTACCAAGAATAATTACTTACAGGGTAAAGCCAAAGCATTAAGTTTATTAGGTTATGCCCATATAGTGGCCGGAGAATTTGATCAGGGCCTTAAAGTGTACTACCAGTCGCTGCAGGTTAGTGAGCAAATAAACGATACGCTACAAATTATAGCAGCTTATAATGGCTTGGGCAACATCTATACTAAAATAGAGGATAGGGCCCGGGCGACAGAGAATTACCTGGTGGGCCTGGAACTAGCCAAAAAAGTGGCCGATAAACAAGGTCAGGGTAAAATATATAATAACCTGGGTAATATATATGAGGCGCAGGGCAACTATAAGAAGGGCTTAGCTTACTTTAAACGAGCTGCAGCCATACAAGAAACTCTTAATGATAAGAAAAGTTTAGCCATTAGTTTACTTAATATTGGTAATATTTACTTAAACTTTCCCCATCCCGAAAAAGGGTTACCTTACCTTTTTAAGTCGCTGGAACTGGATGCCCAAATTCAAAATAAGTTAAACCCGGTAACAACTCTAAAAAGTATAGCCCAGATTTATAAGGCTACAGGTAATACTAAGGAGGCGCTAAAATATGGCACTGCCGCTTACGAACAAGCTCTGGAATCAGGATCGGAAAAGAAGATTGTGGCCTCTGCCCAATTGATGAAAGATATTTATGTAGCTAAAAAAGACTATGAAAAGGCCTTTTTATTTCAGACTGTTTTAGATAAGCATGAAGCCAATCTGAACTTGCTAAAACAAAAAGAAGTAGCCGCGGAAATTACAGCCAAATACGAAACAGCTAGGAAAGAACTTGAAAATCATAAGCTGAAAGCCGAAAAAGAAAAGCAGCAACAGGAAATTACCCATAAAAATATTGTTCTGGCTGGAGCGATACTTCTTTTAGTTATGCTGCTGATTTTAGTGATAGAGTTAATCAGAAGCAGAAGAAACATAAAAGCCATTAATCAGCATTTGCTGGATGCAAATGAGCAATTACAGGTACAGCACGCTGAAATTACGAACCAGCAAAAGGAGTTGTCGGCGCAGGCAATAGTTTTAAAAGAACAGAACCAGCAACTGGAGCAGCATAACCTGTTTAAAAATAAAATTTTCTCTATTATTTCGCACGATCTGCGAGCGCCATTCGGAACAGTTAAAGGAATACTGGATATGGTGCAGGCAAAAAACCTGTCCACTGAAGAAATTCAACATATTTTCCTTTTGTTAAGCAAAGATGTAAATGCTTCTATTAATATGCTAAATAATTTGCTGGTGTGGTCTAAAGCGCAGTTAGCCGAATCCAAAGTGAATCTGGAGCCAACCAGCTTACGACGTTTAGTAGCAGATAATTTGCAATTAATAAGCCAGTTATCGGATCAGAAGCAGTTAGAACTTATTAACCAGGTTCCGGATAACCTGATAGTTCTTACGGATAAGGAACGATTAAATTTTGTGCTGCGCAATTTAATACAGAATGCCATGAAGTTTTCTTCTGCCGGGGGCTACATTAAAATTGAAGCCAAAGAGGATGAAGAATACCTGGCTATTGCGGTAGAAGATAAAGGAAAAGGAATAGCGGTTAAAAACTTACCTAAATTATTCGCCGAAGAAAGGTTTACTACTTTAGGTACTCAAAAAGAAAAAGGCTCTGGGTTGGGGCTAAAACTTTGTAAAGAAATGCTGGAAAGCCTGCACGGGCAAATTATTGTGGCAAGTGAAGAAGGAAGCGGCAGTTCTTTTACCATATTATTACCTAATCCGGCTTTGCTTATGCTCCAGGATAAAGAAAAAGCGCTGGTAACCTAAACAATAGGCGCTAATACAGTTCTAAATTATTTTCTAATTCAAACCTGATTTCGCCATTGGGCTCCATGCCGGTTTGCCGCCAGCCAGCTTTTACATAAAATTTTTCGGCCCGGGTACCCGGCGAAGTAGTTAGCCAAAGCTTTGGTATATCCCGGGCAAAACACCAGGTGGTCATCATGTCGTGGAGCATACGCCCAATAAAGTTGCCCTCTTCGGCAGGTCGAACAAATAAAGCCCAAACATGGGCTTTCTGTAAATCTACAATAGCAAAACCTAGTATATCATCCTCTACTTCACAAACCCAACCTTTACCTCGTTTAGTTAACATTTCTTTGTAATCGTCGGGCGTAATTTGACCAGGATGTACTAATTTATTTTCCTGCACCGATGTTCGGACCTGGTGCATTTTTTCAATATCCTCTATTTTTGCTTCGCGGAAGAACATAGGTCGTTATACTGAAATTAAATTATTTAGATTGCCTTTGCACACATACTGTTTGTAGCTGTAACGCTATTTGCTTTCTTGTAGTTGAGGACAATTTTTTAATAAATAAATTCTTTTTCTATCTGGATAAGGAAGCTGTTAAAATTTTGAGCAGAGATGACGTAAGTTCTTTTTTTGTAAAGTCGTACCTTTCTGCAATCAACCTTTATATAAATGACATGTCCGATAAAAATAAATTTATCATTACCACGCAAGATAACCAGCAAATAGATTTAACGAAAGGCAAGGAACTGCGGAGTAATAACCTGTTCCCTTTTGGACGGCATAATTATGCTATTTATCGGTCGCCGGAAGGAGTATTTGTGAAAGGAACTAATTCAGGTATTGCCACCCATATGCTAAATACGTATGAAATTATACCAGAATCAGAAGCCTTGGCGTATAAACATCCGTTTGTGCGGGAGGATTGATAGACAGTAGTGCAATAAATAAAAAGGGTAAACAGTTTTATTGTTTACCCTTTTTATTTATTGCAGAAAGCAGTTATCGAATCCATTTTGATTTATGATTATTGGAAGGTTGAGTAACGGAATAAAAAGATTGTTTTTCGGCTTCATAAAAATTTTCAAATTCATCCTGTGAGAGCTCTTCACTTAAGGCAATGTAAAACTTAGAAAGCTCCGGATATTGTTGAAGCTGCTCCTTACTTTCATCGGGATTGTTAATATCGTAATCAAAAAAGTTTTTCATAGAAGTGTATTTAATTAGTTGACAAATAGATTGTTGGAGAGGGTTTTACTGGAGTTGATTTCTAAAGGTTTAGAAAAAAGAAGGTAATTTATCAGGGGTAGTAAAATTCAGTATTTAATCCTATAAAACCTTTATAATTGGCTAATGTGTGGAAAACAAAAACAGCGGCCTAACTGCTTAAAGCAGTTAGGCCGCTGTTTTTTATTATCTGAATTTCAGGTGCAGGTAAAACGAAGAGTTGCTGTTATAGGAAAATATTTTACTTAATGCCGTACTTTTTCAAATCTGCATCGATGCGGTTGTTCCAGACTTCCTGAGCCATGTGGTTGGTTCCATGTTGGGTTTCCCCATCGTATTTATCCTGCAGTTTATTCATTTCCCGGAACGATTCAATATACTTATACTGGATAATGCTGTTGTAATCTTCCAGGTTTAGGCTATCTGGCTGAACTTTGCGCTTAAATCTTTCGGCAATTATCTTCACTATATCAAAGTGGCGTTGTTCATGGTTTAGCGTGTAATCGTCTTTGGCGGGAGCTCTTACCCAGGAAGAGCTTTTCAGTACATAAACTTTCATTTTTAAATTAACCTGGATAATACCGTTTTCTACATCGCTGCCTCCTTCATAAGCAAAGCTTGGAAACACGGCTGCTGCAAACTGATTGGCTCTGGGTGAAGCCTGAAAATCGCTCCAGTTCAAAGGTCGTTTCACGGTATAAAAAACAGTGTCATTATCTGTATTATAGGTGAAATCAGTAATATTAACTTTTATACCTTTCGCTAATTTATCGTTTCGGTTTGCTTCCCGGTCCATCCAGGTATGCAGGTAGCGTAAAGCTTCTACTAAAGATTGGCGCAAGGCGGGTTCCACTACCGTATGCTGTGTTGGAATACGGCTATAGCGGGCACCACCGCGATATTCTTCTAATTTTATAGTTTTTCCATCTATCCGGGTATAATAAAAAGCCATGGCAACCACTACCTGGCCATCTACCCGGCCGGTGGTACCCGGTGTTTCTGTTATTTTACATTCTTTTAGCCGGATGGTAATAGGCCGCAATTTTGAATTACGCGGTAAACTTTGGTTCACAAACTGTTTAATGGCATTTAGGCCACCTCCCTGTAAATCTACCGGACTGGCCGAAGCTGCCTGAGCTAAATTAGTTGTTAGAGGAACTAAATACCCTACTGCTTTCCGGTTCTGGCGTTCATCAATGATACTGGCTATGTAAAATTCTTTCGGCGTAAAATTTACGGTGGTGGGTTGTAGCGTAATCGGCTCCAGTTTAGTGTCTGGCAAACGACCAGCTCCCAGCAACAGCAGGGTAAGCAATAAGGCGCTCCAACGTCGGGTTTTATTAAAAATCAGAATGGCATTTAGGTTAACCTGGCCGTTCTTAAAAATAGTATGTAGCATGGGTTTGATTCATTCAAAATAGTCAGCGTTGATAATTAAATATTTTCTGACTGATGGTAAATGAACACCTAAATACTTCACTAGGTTCGATGCGGCAGTTGTAATATTTTATTTGATATGAATAATACTTTCATAGAAAAAAAATTGTTAATTGATTACATGTCAATTATCTATATAATTAGAAAATAATAGGTTAAGATAAAATGGAAGATCGCTTTTGGTACATGGTTTATATATGTGTTAGGTCACTCACCCGTATTGCCTGTTAAGCTTATTTTTCCTTTGATTTTACAAGTTGTTACCCTACCTCCCCAAATACCCTTAACTCTTGTTGTGGCCAAGTGGCTTTACCTTATAGTAACTACTGTACTGGAGCCAGCCTACGAAGAAGTAGCAGGTGGTTTAGCAGTTTTAGGATTGGGTATGCCATAGTTCTACAGCTTAAAGCTGGTAATATAAACATTTACATATTGTTTGTAGGCAACTAACTGGAGACAGAAATCTGGAAAAGGCTAGAAAATTAAAGTAGCTTCGGGGTTTTGCCTATTTATAAGCAATCTGGCATCGCTCACCTTCCAATCTGGTTACTTCTTGTTCTATAGTAAGGTTAGTTTTGGCATGGTCAAAGTTTTGCTGAAAGGCGGCTTTTATTTCTTTCCGTCTGATAGCTTCCAAAAAGCGACGTACCTGATTTCTTGATTCTAATATCAATCCCGGTACTGGAGTTGGTTTGCCATTTTCGTCTTTAGCTACCATGGTAAAATAAGACGTATTGGTATGTTTTACGGTACCGGTTTTAATATTTTCAGCAATAACTTTAATGCCAACTACCAAAGAGGTGCGTCCTACATAATTTACGGATGCCATTAAAGAAACCAATTCGCCCACCTCCACAGGCTGTAAAAAGTTAACCCCATCAACAGTTACCGTAACACAATAATTGCCGGCATGTTTGGCGGCACAAGTATAGGCCACTTTATCCATGAGCGACAATAAAATACCGCCGTGTATTTTGCCTCCAAAGTTGGCGTAGCTCGGAATCATTAATTCCGTAAGGGTAGTGCGGGAATAAGAAACCGGCCGGTAATCAGGCAATAGCATAATTTAAAGTACTTTGTTGTTGGCGAATATAACAGGAAGTCAGGAACTGCCCAATTTCAGATCGGTTTTAATGTGTAATAATAATTTTTTGTGCTCCAGATATTACCTGCCCATTTCCAGACAGGGCAGTTATATAGTAAACACCTGGTGTTAGCGAGCCTGTGTTTAATACGGTTTGAACTGTAAATAATTGTTGTTTTACAAGCTTGCCGTCTGCCGTGCGTATTTGCACCATAACTTCAGTTGCCGCATCAGCAAAATATAAGTTTAAATAATTGCTAGCCGGATTGGGGCTTATCATTAATTTAGGTTCTGCTTTTTGTGCACTAACTGCTGAAAGCGGTGAAAACACAAAGTTACCATCTATATCTACCTGTTTTAATTTATAATAACAGGCCTGAGCTGGTGCGGTATAGTCAGTAAACTGATAAGTATTTTTTACATTGGCGTTACCCTGTCCTTTTACAAATCCTACCTCCTCAAAAGTGCCGCCGGGGCTGGTTTGTCTTAAAACAATAAAGCCTTTATTGTTGTATTCGCTGGCGGTAATCCAGGTTAGGTTTACCTGTTTAGACTGACGTTTGCCTTTAAATGCTAGCAGCGTAACTGGCAAAGTGTTGTATGCTGGTGGTTGGTTAAATACAGTAAATGCTGATGGACCTGAAAAAGCAATTGTTAAAGAATGGCTTTCAGTATTATAAGCATAACTGGTTACGCCAGTGCCGGTTACCGAAGCTGGTGCATTGGGTAAGTGTAAGATTAAATTTGTTTGTCGGCTTACATATCCTTCGTAATTGCTCCCCTCTACTTTTTCAAAGCTAAGGGTGGCCCGCTCCGAAGATTGTACAATGGTAGTGTTGCCGTACTTGGCTATTTTTCCTTCTTCCAGAAATACCTGCGCTAAATCAGCGGTATTGTTATCATAAGATACAAAAGTAAAATAAGCATCTGACCCAACGGCCTGAGGCAACTTACCACTGTTGTCTGTAACAAAATTGGTAGTAGCTTCTGTTTTAGCCCAGGCAACATCAGTATAGTTTGTTTCGGAGGCCGCTAATGCAGCCGTGCCAGTGTTAGAAGTAGTAGAAAAGGCTATTTTATTGGAGGTATACGGGTATAAAGCTGACAAAAATTGAGTAGACGTAACAGCGTTTGTCTGGGCTAGGAGCGTAGTATGGTTTTCTGTTACATTATAAGTTATTTCGTGTGGTTTAATAGCGGTATTATAAGAGATAGCGCCATTAGTAGCCGTTACGTGAGCTTTTAAGTTTACGCTATTTTTATGCCAGGTGCCCTCGTGGCTGGTTAGGCTGTTAGTAAATGTGCCGGTATTGTTACTCCCGTTTTCCAAACCATAGCCATGTAATTGCCAGGTAAAATCTTTGGCTATTCCATCTGTAGCCGAAACAAAATCAGCAATTAGGAAATAAGTTTTCCGGACAAATAACGTTTTGCGGGTAATGTTGCTGTTCAGGTAATTTGTTCGTACCTCGCCATAATCTAAATGGTCTGAACTAAAACTTTTCTCAATATAAGCCTGCGCATCATTAGCACTACCAGTAGTGCCAATAGCCGGACCGTTGCCATTCACCAGAATCAAGTTATGATTGGTCGGCTGACCTAGGTCAGCCCGCTTACTGTAACTCAGGTAGCCAGCATCTAAGGCTAATAACTGACCTTTGGCATGGATAATAAAACTACTGGCATCCCCGTGATTGTGACCTCCGCTGTTAGTAAGTGCCAGTCCGTTTTTACCATTCATATGCAAGTAGCTGGCTAAGTTATCATTGCCTGACCGAAAAATTAAATTTCCACTGTTGGGAAGCGCCGTAAGGAGGTTATTATTTGGCCAGGAGGGCATTATGTTAGCGGCTAAATAGGCAGCCCGCATGTCGACGGTGGCGTCCCGCAGTTGCGCATGCAGCGAGTTAAGTTGGTTGTCAGCCAGATTTTGCAAGGAAAGTGGTATTACGTATTGGCTTTTCCCGGTCATGGCCAGTTCGGGCATACCCATATCTATATAAGAATCTTCCAGAGCAGGAAACCGGCCATCGGGCATACTAATATTGGTTATCCATTGGTACAGACGGTCGTATTTAGGGTCGTAAAAAGGGTTCCGGATGCTCCGGCGGGTAGTGCCATTGTAGAAGTAAGCGCGGTATTTAGTATCGTTAGGTAAAAAGTTGCCCATTGCCCGGAAAAAGGGGAGGCAGTTTAAAAAACCATATTTAAAATAATAAGGGCCCTCGGCATAACCGGCTACAGTGGTAGAGTCGGATTGGCGGCGGCCATCTCGCCAAAGTAAGTTATCTACCTGAGTTAAGCCTACATTTATCCAGTTTAGAGGCTGGCGCGAAATAGTAGAACTAGTTGCATCATTTAGTACAACCGCCGAGAGGCCTAAGGCGGCAGCCGTCATTAAAGCATGATTATTTTTAACAGAACCGAAAAAGTAGTAGCTGTAACTTATTGCCTGGCTATAGAGGTTACCAGCAAATTCTTGGAGTTTAGTTTTGCCAATACTTAGCGTGGCATCAGACTCGCCAGTACCTCGTAATAAATCATAAGCAATCATGTAATCTATTAGTTCTTTAGATGTCCATTGCCAGTTATTATAAGAGAAAGCAGATTCTACTGAAGTGTTAATCTGCTCCAGCATCACCCGGACATTTGTCCTTAAAGTAGCTTTTTCATCTTCTGTTAAAAGGCTTCCATTTGGCTTGCGGTTCATGAGTAGCACAAAGGCAGTATTTTTGGCCAAGGTAGCATGAATTCTGCGGGAGTTATGATCGGAGCCTGGGGCATTGGGCAGCGAAAAGCTGACGCTGTTATAAAGGCCGGTGTAAATATCTTGCCGGTCTGGGTTTGTTAAGTTGGTTTGTACTGCAGCGACCTCATGAGCCTTCAATAAAACACGTGGATAACTTAAATCGGCTCCGGTAGGATTCCAACTGCCGGTTTGAGCTAAGCCTCTAAAAAAGAACAGATTTAGTAAAAGAAGGGTAAAGGTGCGTAAAAAAAATCTCAAATACATTTAAATTAATTGCCAGTGCAACCAATTTAGATTACAGAAAATATATTACCAAATAATGGCTATATATCAATATAATATATTATAAAAATACAATTTCTTTAATGTAATCTTGTCCTACTTTTTGATTGATCAGATCAATTACCTTACTCTTGGACATATTAAGTTCGTGTTTAAGTGGGGCGGAGGTAAGGGTAACAAATAATTTCTGGTCTTTAAAGTAGAGTTCTTTTGTTTTTAAAGCGATGCCTCTTCCCATTATTCCTTCCCAGCCTTGAATAACCTGAGTCTGAGTAATTTTACCTTGCAGGCGGTATACTCTCAGCAGATCTTGAATGCTTTCTTTTACCGGCTGAATATCGGCTTTTCGGGTAGTATATTTAGATTGATAAGGAGTAAAAGCCACCGGATGTTAGATTTTGATTTTAGTTAGATACGAATTATAAGCACAAATGTAAGCGCAAATAAAGGATAGTAATTAACTACTTATCAACGGTGGATATGTGGATAGAAGGAAATACGTAAACTTATAGAAATACAAAAATTTAAAATGGTTATTTCTTATAATGCCACGAATTACTTAATAGGTAGATATAGAAGCGTTTACCACGGTATCGGATTTTGTCTTGTTTAATTACCTGATGCCAAGGCCTATATTAGAATGATTTAACCTGGCCGTTATTCACTTGAAACCTGCTGATATGTTCAGATAAACCGGCTACAATTTTATCGGTACGCTCTAAGTGAGAATCAGTAATAAATAACTGGCCGAAAGTGTGGTTAGCTACTAACTGCATCAATTTTGTAATGCGCTTTTCATCCAGCCGGTCAAAAATATCATCCAACAGTAGCAATGGTTTTTGACCTTTATATTGTGCTACAATTTCAAAATGTGCAAGCTTAAGAGCAATCACAAAAGATTTCTGCTGTCCCTGAGAACCATATTGTTTTATAAGCCATTCATCCATCAAGAAAACAAAATCATCTTTATGCGGACCAACCGTAGTGCGCTGTAGTACTAAATCTTTACGTTGCGCTTGTTCTAATAGTAAAGCAAAATTAGCATTAGGCAGCTGGCTTTTGTACTGCAGGTTTACAAACTCGCGGCTATCGGTCAGGTGTTGGTAGTGCTTCTGAAACATAGGTACAAACTTGGCCAGAAACTGCTGCCGTACCTGGGCAATGCTTTCACCTAACGGAACTAACTGCTCGTCTAATATCTGCAGGTAATCCCGGTCAAAATAATTCCGGTCAGCAAATTGTTTTAGCTGCGAATTGCGTTGTTTAAGAATATAGTTATACTGGATGAGGTTTTCCAGGTAATCATGATCTAACTGGGAAAGTAAACTATCAAAATACTTTCGGCGGTCTTCGCTGCCCTCCCGAATAAGATCTGTATCATATGGTGAAATTAAAACTACCGGATAGCGGCCAATATGCTCACTTACTTTTTCGTAAGGAGTTTTATTATGGGTGATTATTTTTTTTTGGCCAGTCCGGAAAGTGCATTGGATGACATCTTTATGATTGGGGGCTGTAAAGCGGCCGCGAACCATAAAATATTCTTCTCCTTGTTTAATATTTTGCAAGTCAGAAGAAGTAAATGCACTTTTGCTCATAGAAAGGTAATAAATGGCATCTAACAAATTGGTTTTGCCGCTGCCGTTATCGCCAATAAAGCAATTAATATGAGGAGAGAAATTAATATCCGCTTCTTCGTAGTTTTTAAAATACAGTAAACTTATATTTTCGAGGATCATTAATTTCTTTCTATAAGAATTTTAATTAATTTCGCACACAAAATAGAATTGGGAACATAAACTTATGGCAATTACGAAAGATAAGCCCAAAGCAGCTAATGCCGCAAAGGTAAGCGCAGAGGGACAATTCTCAAAAGAGACTTACTTGCGCTGGTACGAAATGATGCAGATGATGCGTAAGTTCGAAGAGAAAGCTGGTCAGTTGTACGGGCAACAGAAAATTAAAGGCTTTTGCCATTTATATATTGGTCAGGAAGCGTGTGTGGCAGGTGCTGTTACTGCTCTTACCAAAGACGATAAATGGATAACTGCTTACCGTGACCACGCGCAACCACTGGCTTTAGGAACTTCGCCTAATGCTGTCATGGCAGAATTATTTGCCAAAGCTACCGGTTGTTCTAAAGGCAAGGGTGGTTCGATGCACATCTTTGATAAAGCAGTAAATTTTGTGGGTGGCCACGGTATTGTAGGTGGTCAGGTTCCATTAGGAGCGGGCTTAGCCTTTGCTGAAAAATATAATAAAACCGGCAACTTGTGTATTTGCTTTATGGGTGATGGTGCAGTACGTCAAGGAGCGTTGCACGAAACCTTCAACATGGCTATGTTGTGGAAATTACCGGTAATATTTGTAATTGAAAATAATGGTTATGCTATGGGTACTTCCGTAAAACGAAGCTCAAATGTAACCGAACTATATAAATTAGGCCTTTCTTACGAGATGCCTTCGGAGCCGGTAAATGGCATGAAGGTAGAAGATATTCATAATGCCGTAGCCCGTGCTGCTGAGCGTGCCCGTGCCGGTGAAGGTCCAACCTTATTAGAATTTAAAACTTACCGCTATAAAGGTCACTCCATGTCTGATCCGGCCAAATACCGGACCAAAGAAGAATTAGAAGAGTACCGCAACCAGGATCCGATTGAAGATGTGCGTCAGTCTATCATGGAAAATAATTTTGCTACGGAAGAGGAGTTGGCCGCTATTGATGCTAAAATCAAAGAGCAGGTAAATGAGTCAGTAGAATTTGCAGAAAACTCACCATATCCTACGGCAGATGAGTTGTTCAAAGATATCTATGTGCAGGAAGATTATCCTTACGTTCAGGATTAATTTAATATCTTTATAAAATTTTTTTAAAGAATCAGGAATTAAGCAACTTGTTTTGAGGTTCTTATCCTGATTCTTTATTTTTGTTGCTTAATTAATTTTCATGGCAAAGAATATCACTAAAAGAGAAAGCGATTTAGAGCTGCTGGAGAACCCAGAAGTATTAGCAGATCGCTTAACGCACGGGTCAGAAGATTTCGTGAAGAAAAACAAAAACGTGCTGTTAGGGCTTTTCGCAGCAGTTGCGGCGGCCATTGTAGGGGCATTCTTATTTTATAACTACCGCAGCGGACAGGAAAAAGATGCACAGGCCGCTATGTACCAGGCGGTTTATTATTTCGAGGCTGATTCTCTGAGTAAAGCTTTGAAAGGTGATGGCCAGCACGACGGATTAGTGGCTATTGCTGATGAATACGGCAGTACCAAAGCAGGGAATTTAGCTAAGTTTTATGCCGGTGTTTCTTACTTGAAACAAGGAAAATACCAGGAAGCTTTAAATTACCTGGAAGACTATAAATCTGACGACTTAATTCTACAGGGGCGTGCTTACGCTTTGCAAGGCGATGCTAACCTGGAATTAGGTAAAAAAGCAGAGGCTGCAGAATTATACATGAAAGCAGCTGATTACAAAGCAAATGAGTTCTTCTCACCACAGTACCTGTTAAAAGCGGGTTTAGCTTACGAAGAAAATAATGATTATAAATCAGCAGTTGAGGCCTACAATACTATTGTGGAAAAGTATGTAAATGCTCCGGAAGTGGCTGATGCTAAAAAATATAAAGCTCGCGCTGAATTATTAGCTAGTGGCAAATAATAACATTAAAATACTATAACAAGAAGGAGCTCCTGTTGCTACAGGAGCTCCTTCTTGTTTTTAGGATAATCAATACTTTTAAACAGGAATCGTAAGTTTTCTGCTGGAGCAATAGGATAATTTAGGAGAATATGGCCTGCCGGATGACGTTACTTCGTACAAAAGAAACCTATATTTGTAGTTGATTCTGATTATGCTGGACCAGCCTAAAAGAATACGGTTATTTTTTCTACTAAAAACAAATAATAAGAATGGCTACTGCCCTTAAAAACTTAAGCGATTATAATTCTGAAAATTTACCTGATATTTCCGGCAAACGTTTTGGCTTAGTTGTGGCCGAGTGGAATAAAGCCATTACAGATACGCTTTGTAAAGGAGCCTACGAAACGTTAGTAAAGCACGGTGCTAAACCAGAAAATATTCATCGTAATACAGTACCGGGTTCATTCGAGTTAACTTTAGGTGCGCAGTTTTTAGCTCAAAGTGCAGATATTGATGCCGTAATTTGTTTGGGTGTGGTTATAAAAGGCGAAACTAAACATGATGATTATATCTGCCATGCAGTAGCAAATGGTATAACCAATGTGGCTTTAAAATATAATAAACCGGTAATATTTGGGTTAGTAACCACTAATGACGAACAACAGGCCTGGGATCGGGCCGGTGGAAAGCATGGTAACAAAGGAGTGGAAGCTGCGGCAGCTGCCATTCAAATGTTAGGGTTTAATTAAAAAAAGAGCAGGCGATAGATTCCCTAACGCCTGCTCTTTTTAAAGTATTCCTATGTGAACAGGTTAGCGTCTGCCGGCTTTCCCATAGCCAAGATTTACTTGTAGCCCTAAAGATGGAATTATTGTAAACCCTTTGTAGGATTCTTGCTGCAAGTTAAAAAAGTTGTAGGTGCCATAGTTTTGATAATAAAAGTTAAGAGAAGGTAAAAAATAAGCATATTTAAAACCTATCTTAGCATTAACAAATCCACCATAAGAAGAGTAATTCTCCTTATCCATAAAATCATTTATTTTGCGGCTGTTGCCACCAATGCGCTCATATAAGTTGCCTGGTCTAAAGCCGTATTTAATAAACGAGTGACCATAAACCAACCCCCACGAAATATTTCCATATTGTTCTTCCGGGCCAAAAGATTTACTGAATACTAGCGGGATTAAAATATCTTTTCTGCTGGCTTCATAAGTTAGTAGTGGGCTTAATTTATTAAAGCCTAATTTTTTTGGCAAATTAGACTTCTGACCAGAATACTGCAAGCCAATGCTGCCATAAATGCCCGCTGGCCCGGGATTATTTGGAGTACCCGTCGACCCCATAAACTGATACATGGCATCAAATACAGAAGCACCCGACGCATACCGATAGCCAATATCAACCCGCTCTGCCACGCCATAACGAACATAAAAATCAAAGTTAGGCGCAACAGGGTCTAAAGAATAGGCCATTAAAGCCCGAGTTAAAACTTTTACCGAATCACTGTAATAAACCGGGTTATTATTTTTAGCCCGATCAGAAATAACATCAATAGCAGCCTCGGCTACATCATCCAGTTGAGAGATAGATTCAGATGCTATGTTAAAGGAAGAGTTGAATCCTACCTTCCAGGCCCCCTTAGGTGTTACCTTGCCGGAAGCTATAATATTCCGGGAAGAGGTACAGCTAAAAAAGGAGAATATTAAAATTAAGTAAGAAAAAGTTAATAATCTGTTTATGTATCGCATGCGTTCTTTTTTTACAGATCCTGACAATAATTTCTTTGAAGATTTTAAAGCTACATTAAGGTTTAACTTAAAGTCTTACAAAGAAATATTATTTTGGTTTAACTTTTATAATAAAAGATTGCTATATGTAGCTAATTAACCAAAATCGTTTTAGTTTTGCGGATAATTTAGCCTAGTTCTTGCTTAAAAAGAAGCAGGAAAGTAAGCAGTTAGAGTATTTTGGCTGATATTAAACTAAATCAGGCAGATACTTGTTACGAAAGTTGAAATAAGAAACTAGACAACAAATATTACGACCATGAGTCAGGAGTCAATGCGTTATTCCCGCGAAGAATTAGCGGAGTTTGAAGAAATTATTCTGGAAAAGCTTAATAACGCTAAGAAAGAAGTTGCTTTTATTAAAGAAACGCTTAGCCGCCGGAACGATAGCGGTACAGATAATACAGCTTCTTCTGCTAAAGTATTGGAAGATGGCGCTGATACAGCTGAAAAAGAAAGTTTAAATCAGTTAGCTTCTCGCCAGTTAAAGTTTATTCAGCAGTTAGAGAATGCCTTAGTTCGTATTAAAAATGGAACTTATGGTGTTTGTATTGCGACCGGTAAACTTATTCCAAAAGAACGTTTACGGGCTGTGCCGCACACGCAGCATTCTATTGAAGCAAAATTACAACGCAGAGATTAAAAATAATCTTGAATAGCTTGCAAAGTCATATTCAGGCACTTATTTTCTGTGCCCAGGCTCCGGTTCCTATTGAAGATATTCAGAAATGTTTGTCTGAGGTACTGGAGGTAGAAGTAAGCATTAGTGATGTGCTGGAAAGCATAGAGGAAATCAATCAGCGTTTTGCTGATGATGGATTTGCTTTCCAGATTTATGCCATTGGTGGAGGGTATCAGTTTTTAACTAAACCTGATTACCAGGATACTATTGGTCTGTTTCTGAAGCAGAAATCAAAGCGTAAGTTATCTACCTCTTCTTTGGAAACATTGGCCATTATAGCGTATAAACAACCTATTTCGAAGTCTGGGGTGGAACAAATACGGGGCGTAAGCTGCGACTACCCTATTCATAAGCTACTGGAAAAAGAGCTGATTGAAATAAAGGGCAAAGCCAATACTATTGGTCGGCCATTAATCTATGGTACCACTCAAAAGTTCATGGATTATTTTGGCATTAATCATTTGAAAGATCTTCCCCAACTCAAAGATTTCGTATCAGAAGAAAACGCCATTGGCGAAATCTCCGAAAATTAATTTTTAAATCTGATACAGTAGCGATACTGCATCACAATACATATCATATGGAATCTAATAATCGTAAGCCGGGAGCAGGCAAGTTTGCCTCCGGTAATAAATTTAAAGGCCGTAACTCTGGCCCATATACTAATAACAAAACTTCCCGCAACTATAATAACGACCAGGAGCAAGGGCAGCCAAACCGTGCTGATCGACCTGATCGTCCGGCTCGAGAAGAGCGTACAGCTAACTTCTCTGGTGAAGGTAAAAAAGTTTTTAACCGGAGCGAACGCTTTAACCGCAACCCAGATCAGACTGTTAACAGACCCACCGGAGACCGCGCCCGTCCGTTTGAAGAGAAAAGAGCTTCCTTCAAAGGAGCACCAAAATTTAGTAAACCTTCTCCTTTTAAAGGCAACCGACGCGATGCTGCTGGTGGGGAAGGCAATACCAACCGGACTGGTTTTAAATCGGATCGGCCAGAAAGAACCGAAGATGGCCGGCCGGAACGCCCCCGTTACGGGGCTCCAAGAAATAAAGAAGTATACAGTTCACGTGGCGAAAGAGCTGGCTCCACCACGGACCGTAAACCTTACGGAGAAAAACCTTTTAGATCTGATAAACCTGATCGTGCAGAAGGAAATGATCGTCCGAAACGGTTTAGCCGGGAAGACGAAAAACCTTTTAATAAACGCTCGGTAGGCGAGAGAGCTCCCCGTAACCGTAATGAAGATACTGGTTCCGAGCCCCGCCGCAAACGAGGGTTTGAACGGAATCCGACTGATAAACCATTAGCTGAGGCGCCTAACTATGATTTAAAAAGATATCAGGCACGGGAACGTAAAGCAGGATCTGAAAAGAAAGAAGGTGGTTTAATACGCTTAAACCGGTACATCGCTAATGCGGGTATTTGTTCACGCCGCGAAGCTGATACTTTAATTGCTTCAGGGGAAATAAAAGTAAATGGCGAGGTAGTTACAGAAATGGGCTATATGGTACGACCGGAAGATACGGTTACCTATGGCAAAAAGCGCCTGAACCGTGAAAAGATGGTATATGTGTTGCTGAATAAACCCAAAGACTTTATTACCACTACCGAAGATCCGGAAGGCCGCAAAACAGTAATGGATTTAGTTGGAAATGCTTCTAAAGAAAGAATATTTCCGGTTGGTCGTCTGGACAGAAATACTACTGGTTTATTATTGTTTACGAACGATGGTGAATTGGCGCAGAAACTAACGCATCCATCCAATAATATTTCAAAGATTTACCAGGTAGAGCTGGATAAGCCAATTACCCGGGATCACTTTGAAATGATAACCAACGGATTGGAATTAGAGGACGGAAAAGCTGAAGTGGATGATCTGGCCATAATTGGAGATACCAATACCTTTTTAGGTATACAGATACACATTGGTAAAAACCGGATTGTACGTCGTATTTTTGAACACCTTGGTTATGATGTAGTTTCGCTTGACCGAGTGCAGTATGCAGGCTTAACCAAGAAAGATTTACCTCGTGGTAACTGGCGTTTCCTGAACGAAAAAGAAGTTATTCGGCTAAAGTACTTTTTATAAGAACAGAGTAGCTCCATGTATAACCTGGCTTTGGATTTTGGGAATACAGCCATTAAATACGGCTTTTTTGAAGCCGAAAGTTTAAGGAAGTCCGGAACCATAGGCCAGGAACAGGAGCTAGCCCTGTTACCAGAAATAACCCAGATAGACAACGTAATTATTTCTTCTGTCCGGGAAAACATTGGGAAATTAAGTGCACTGTCAGAAGTAAAGGGCATTACCATTACCTTAAATTACCAAACGCCCATACCTGTTAAAAACGGATACGAAACACCGCAAACGTTAGGTATGGACAGGCTGGCAGCCGTAATTGGTGCAAAAGCACTGTACCCGGATAAGGATTGTTTGGTAATAGATGCTGGCACATGTATTACTTATGATTTTGTAGACAACCAGCATTATTACCATGGTGGCAGCATTGCGCCCGGGCTGGAGATGAAATTCAAAGCAGTCCATACTTTTACGCAGAAGCTACCGTTAGTTGAACAAACTTCTGGGCCCGTTAAACTAACTGGACGTAATACCAGGGAGGCCATTCAGAGTGGAATACTTAATGGTACCCTGGCTGAAGTACAAGGAATAATAAATGTTTATAAAGAGCAGGCGCCTAAATTAGTAGTAGTACTATGTGGGGGCGATGCTGCTTTTTTTGAAACTAACTTAAAACAACACATCTTTGTAGTGCCAGAGTTAGTGCTGATAGGCCTTAATAGAATATTAAATTATAATGTATAAAATTTCTTCTTTGCTTTGCGGGTTATTGGTTTTGGCGGTAACGCAAATAAGCCAGGCCCAGGGAAATAAAGGTATATTGCCTTACTCCCGGGTAGGTTTAGGTGAAACAAACGAGTTTACCGGAAATATCCGCAATTTTGGAATGGGGGGTATAGGCGTTAGTACACCAGGTTTTTCACATGTAAATGTGCTTAATCCGGCATTGGTTTTTTATAACAGCCGGGTAACGTACGAAATGGCCGTTAGTGGAATAGTAAAAAATATTGCCAATCAGAGTGCCTCTCAAAATACCAGTAATGTAAGCTTAGGTTACTTAGCTTTAGCCGTGCCAATTACCAAGGGTTGGCGATCTTCAGTAGGATTCCGGCCTTTTAGCACTGTAGATTATAATACCTCATCGCGCAGCACCATCCAAAATGATCCTAATAACACGCCTGTTTTAGTAGGAAATAGTGGGGAAGGAAATATTTCAGAAGTTTTTTTCTCGAATGGTTTTAAAGTTTATAAAGGTTTAACAGCAGGAGTAGGAGCCTCTTACTTATTTGGGGTAATTGACCGAAATGCCTATTCTATAATAGATGATGGTACAAATGCAGGAGAATATGCTGTATTAAATGAAAAGTTTAATATTTCCGGCCTTACGTTTAACAGTGGTTTAGCTTACCGGCAGGCATTAGGCAAGAAAGTTAATATGAATATTGGAGGCACATACGGCTTTCAATCAGATTTAAACTACGATAGCAGAACACAATTACAGCGCCGGGCTTTATCTGATAATTCTCAAATAGCTAATACGCCCATTGATAGTAGCCGGCAGCAGCTAACGATGCCGGGTTTCTGGCAAGCAGGCCTAAGCTTTGATAATAACCGAACCTGGGTTTTAGCGGCCGAATTAGGTACAAAAAAATGGACAAATTACCGGGGATTTAATTCACAAAATTTAGCCGATAACTACCGGTTTGGATTGGGTGGTGAGTACACTCCCGATCCCACCAGTATGAATAGCTATTTTAAACGGGTGACTTATAGAGCTGGAGTAAAATATGCAAAAGCACCTGTGCAAATCAACAATCAACAAATAAATGATGTTTCCTTAACCGCTGGCTTAACATTACCCCTGGGAACCGCTCCCCGTCCACCTGAATATAACCAATCAGTGCTTAATTTAGGTGTTGCTATTGGACAACGGGGAACAACTGAAGGTAATTTAATCCGGGAGAATTATATCAGGTTTATGGTAGGTTTATCTATTAATAACACCTGGTTTATAAAACCTAAATTAGATTAAAACATACTAAAAAATAAGCAAAGCTGCTTTACCTGCACGGTTACCTTATGAGACGCACCATCCAGTTTGGGTTGCTTATTTGTTTGTTTGTTAACTTAGTTTGTTGTAATCCTTCTATTAAAGATCCTAAGAAGAAAGTTGTTTATAACGGCCCTATTGCGCAGGCAAAAGATGTTTTTACGTTATACAGCGATTCTGCCAAACTACAAATAAAACTATCGGCACCATTGCAATTGCAATTTGAGAACGGCAACGGCACTTATCCCAAAGGTATTGACATGGTATTCTATGATCGACAGGGCAAAATTACCAATACCTTAAAAGCCAATTATGGGGAATACGAAAAGCAAACAGACACCTACCTGGTTCGGGGCAATGTAATATTAGCTAATGCCGTCAAACAAGAAACCATGAAAACAGAAGAGTTACATTGGGATAGACAAAAAAGGCAGCTTTATACTGATAAGTTTGTTAGCATTCAGACGGAGACCGAAATATTAACCGGAACCGGACTAACGGCCAGTCAGGATTTTTCCAGATATAAAATTCTTCAACCAAAAGGTATCTTCTCCATTCAATAACATGTCTTTAATAAAAGTTATATTGCTGTCTGTAGCTACTGTTTCCTCAGTAATAGGTATTCACCGGGCTATTGTTGAAAAAGATATTATTGGCAATTACTGGATATTTATGGTGTCTTTTATTTGCCTGATGCTTTTTCGGTATCAGGGGCGTAAAAAATAATTTTGCTCAGGAAGTACTGTTTTTTTAAGAACATTAGCATTTAACCTTTTGCAATCCCTATCTTAGTAAAGAATTAGGCAGCGTTTCAGCGATACATGATTTATCAGCAACTACCTCTTGTTGTAATTTCGCTCTTGTTTTCAGCTTTTTTCTCAGGCATGGAAATGGCATTTCTGGCGGCCAGCAAATTGCAGCTGGAGTTGCAGGAAAAGGAAAATTCAATAGCGGGGCGCATCATTACCCATTTCATACAAAGGCGTTCTAGACTAATTGCTACCCTGTTGGTGGGCAATATTTTCGCACTCGTTCTTTTTACTATTGGTATTGCCAGGTTATTAAATCCCTTGCTCAATTTTTACCTCCCTGCCTTTTTGGCTAATGATGTGGTGCTGTTTATTCTACAAACCAGTATTGCGTCGGTGCTTACCCTGATTTTAGCAGAATTTTTGCCCCGGAGTTTATTTATGTTACGGGCAAATGCATTCCTGCGCATTTTTGCAGTACCTCTTTTAGTCATTTATTATGCATTATACCCGGTTGTTTATCTGGTTATTGCTGCCATACGGTTAGCAGCTGTTAAAATAATGAAAATCGAATTTTCAGAAGAAAATCCGGTTTTCGGACTAACTGATGTAGATGAGTATATGAAAAAAAGTCTTTATCAGACAGATAAAGAACAGGCACCGGAAGTTGACGCCCGTATTTTTCATAATGCTTTGGAATTTAAAAACGTGAAAATAAAGGAGTGCATGGTGCCCCGTACCGAAATAGAAGCGGTAGAAATTTCGCAGCCCATTGAGGTCCTCCGGGAAGCTTTTTCTAATACCGGGCATTCTAAGATTATTATTTATAAAGAAACCATCGATGATATTATTGGTTATTGTCACCAATTGGTGCTATTCCAAAAGCCAACCGATATAGCGTCCATCGTAACACCTATTCTGGCGGTGCCGGAAAGTATGGCGGCAAGCGAATTATTTATAAAATTTGTTTCGGAGCACCGCAGCATTGCCTTGGTAGTGGATGAGTTTGGGGGAACATCTGGTGTGGTTACTACCGAAGATTTACTGGAAGAAATTATCGGGGAAATTCGGGATGAGTTTGATGAGGAGGCTTTACTAGAGCAGGTAGTGGATGAAAATACCTACTTATTTAGTGCCCGCCAAGAAATAGATTACCTAAACGAGAAATACAATCTGGACTTGCCTTACGGAGATTATGAAACGCTGGGCGGGTTTATTTTATCGGTAAACGAAGACATTCCGCAGCCAGATCAAGTAATTGAAGTAGCACCTTATGTTATTACCATCCTGTCCATGGATGAAAACCGGATAAATACTATTCAACTGGTTAAGCAAGCGGCTACAGAAGATAAATTGGTTTCTGAATAGGCTTTTAGAGAATTTCTATAAAGGTCTATATACCAGTATAAAAAATAAAAATCAGGTGAATTTTATTTTTTAAAAATTGTTAAGCTTGTAGATCAGGTAATTGAAAGTACTTTATTCTTTTATTTAATTGTAACAGAATACATTTACCTTTCTTTTTATTGTTTGAATTTAAGGGATATTTACCTTATTTTGCATACCCTTTTAAGAATACACACAAATAATGGCTTTAATTAATAAGATCAGAGAAAAATCGGGAGTTGCCGTTACCATTATCGCGCTAGCAATATTGAGTTTTATCTTGATAGACATGTTTGGCACGCAGTCCCGGTTGTTTGGCGGAAACGAAAATGTAGTAGGTGAAATTGCTGGTGAGAAAATAACCATTCAGGAATTTGAGGAAGCCTTAAATGGTATGAAGCAGAATTATGCTTCCCAAACCGGCCGGCAACCATCAGAAGAAGAAATGGGAGCTTTGCGCGAACAAACCTGGAGTACATTAATTTTAAAAATCGCTTATAAGAAAGAGCTTGACCGTTTAGGTATTACTGTATCTGACGATGAATTAGTGGACATGGTACAAGGAAACAACGTTCATCCTGTTATCCAGCAAACTTTTGTAAATCCACAGACGCAGCAATTTGACCGTTCTTTGGTGGTTAAGTATTTAAAAGAAGACCTTCCAAGATCAGCACCTGAGCAGCAAGCTGCCTGGTTCAACTTCGAAAACAACCTAGGTCCGGAGCGGGAAGTACAGAAGTACAATAACCTTATTCGTCTTTCTTCTTATGTTACTACTGCCGAAGCTAAGCGGTTCCAGGCAGAAACAAACGATAAAGCTGTAGTAAAATATGTATACGTGCCTTATTTTGCTATCAGCGATTCTGCTGTTAAAGTAACGGATGATCAATTACAAGCCTATCTTGATAAAAATAAAGAGCGGTATAAAGTAGAAGAAAGCCGTTCTATTGAATATGTAACAGTAGCGGTTAAACCTTCTAAAGATGATAGTACCGCGGTTCAGAAAGAAATCAATGACCTAACCAGACAATTTGCCTCAGCTGAAAACGATTCGCTTTTTGTGAATGCTAATTCAGATGTGCCTTTCCTGGGTTCTGTGGTTAATGCTGGTGCCTTGCCAGATAGATTAAAAGGTCAGAACTTAGCAAAAGATAAAATATATGGGCCTTATACAGAGAATGGTAATGCCATTATTTATAAAGTTACCGAAGTAAGAGAAAATGGTAAAGCTGCTGCCCGGGCAAGTCACATTTTGATTAAACCAGAAAATCAAACTCCGGAAGCTAAAGCGGCTGCTAAAAAGAAAGCAGAAGATTTATTAGCCAAAATTAAAGGTGGGGCTGATTTTGCCATTACTGCTGCGCAGAACGGACAGGATGGTACAGCTGCAAACGGCGGTGATTTAGGTTATTTTTCTGAAGGTGCCATGGTTGCTCCTTTTGAAAAAGCCGTATTCGGTGCTAAATCTGCAGGATTATTACCCAACTTAGTAGAAACAGAGTTTGGTTACCATATTGTAAAAGTTACCGATCCAAGAAGCACCCGTAATTACAAAATTGCCACTATTATCCGCAACATTAGCTCCAGCGATGAAACCCGGGATGTTGCTTTCCGTCGGGCAGATGAGATTGCTGGAACTGCCAAAAATCTTGAGGATTTACGTGCGGCCGTAGCTAAAGATAAAAGTTTAGTGAAAGGTGAAGCTAAATCTGTAAGAGCTACCGACCGTTCTGTTAACAACCTGATGAATGCACGTGAATTAGTACGTTGGGCATTTTCTAAACAAACAGAAAAAGGAGATGTATCGCCTGTGTTTGAAGTTGGTGATCAGTATGTAGTAGCGGCCTTAGTTGATAAGCGTGAAAAAGGCTATGCTAAAGTAAATGATATCCGGGAGGAATTAACAGCAGCTGTGCGTAACGAGGAAAAAGCAAAACGCATCATGAGCAAGCTAAATGGTGCAAGCGGAACATTAGAACAAATTGCTGCTAAATTTGGACCGGAAGCAGTAGTAAGAACAGCTACTGATGTTACTATGGCTGGTAGCAACATTGAAGGGATCGGTTATGATCCGTTAGCAACCGGTGCCGTATTTGGTTTAAAACAAGGTGCCCGTAGCAAACCAGTTGAAGGAGAAACAGGAGTAGTTATTTTGGAATTACAACAACTAAACAAAATTAACTTCACTGGTAATTTTGACGGTGTTAAAAAACAAATTGAAACAACCCGTTCTGGCCGTACAGAAGGTAGCGCTTTCCAGTTAATCAAAGAAAAATCAGATATCAAAGATGACCGTATTAAATTCTTCTAAGCCAGAAGGATCTATTTTATAAATAAAAAGAGCTGCTCCTGAAAAGGGCAGCTCTTTTTATTTATAAACCTGTTACTAAAAACACAGGAATTACGTTATATTCCATTAGTAGTCACGCATCAGCAATTCCGGAACTCTAAACTGTCTGCAATCAATGAAGATTTTACTGTTATACCTGAGCCTGCTATTCATTTGCACTTCTGCCTGGGCTCAAACTGATGATATTGCACTTGCCCGGGAGTACTTTCAAAAGCAGGACTACCAGAAAGCGGAAACGATATTTGAAAAGCTGAGTGATAATAACCAGGTTTTTGCAACAGTATATCCTGAGTATTTAAAAACGCTCCTGGCATTAAAAAAATATAAAGATGCTGAAAAGCTGGTAAAGAAAGCCATCAAGAAAAGTCCGGAGCAAATGGCTTATGCTATTGACTTAGGTATTGTTTACCAAGCGGCCGGTAACCAGGATAATGCCGATAAGTATTTTAAAAAAATGATTGATCAGCTAAAGCCGGAGAGTACCCGCGCTACGGCTATGCTTTTTGAGAGAAATGCCCTACCCGAATATGCTGAAAGAACTTATTTACAAGGTAGAAAACAAAGCAAAAATGAGTTTGAGTATACTGGGCAGCTGATGCAATTATATGCTTCTCAGCAACGGTCAGATAAACTGATTGAGGAAATACTGGGATTAGTGCGGGCTAACCCAAACCAATTGCTGCTGGCGCAAAATATGCTGCAAAATAGCTTAAAGGATGAGAAGGAATTTGAGGTAATGGAAAAAGCCTTAATTTCAAATTTACAAAAATTTCCGGATCAGGTGGTGTATAGCGAATTACTTATCTGGTTGTATACCCAGCGAAAAGACTTTTTTAGTGCCATGGTACAAGCCAAGTCTTTAGATAGACGCACCAAAGGTGGTGGCAACCGGCTAATGGACTTGGGTGCCATCAGCTTAAAAAATAAAGATTATGAAAGTGCTATTGAAGCGTATGGCTATGTAGTAAAGGAGTACCGGAATACGCCCTATTATGAAGTAGCCCGGGAACGTGCTATTAAAGCACGGGAGGAGCAGGTCCGGAATACCTTTCCGGTAGATTTAGCTAAAATTCAGACGTTGGTTGGCGAATATCAAGGACTTTTAAATGAATTAGGTAAAAGTGCCCGTACCGCTGAAGTTATGAAAAACATGGCCGAGCTTTATGCTTTTTACCTGGATGATAAAGAAAAATCAGTGGCGATGCTACAGGAAGTAGTGAATACACCCCGTGCTAACGATGATTTAGTGGCCCAAGCTAAGATTACTTTAGGGGATATTTACTTATTGCGCAGTGAACCTTGGGAGGCCACTTTGTTATACTCGCAGGTTGAAAAAACACATAAAGAAAATCCGCTGGGGCATGAGGCTAAATTGCGTAACGCCAAACTTAGCTTTTACAAAGGTGATTTTGAACTGGCGCAGGAGCACCTGGATATCCTAAAATTAGCGACTAGCCGGGAAATTGCAAATGATGCCATGGACCTTAGCTTATTGATAACTGATAATTCTGGTCTGGACTCTGATTCTAACACTACTGCTTTAAAAGAATATGCTGGCATTGAGTTGTTAATATTCCAGAATAAGCAGGTACAGGCGCTGGCTCAACTGGATGAAATGCTAAAGAAATTTCCCGGGCATAGCCTAACCGATGAAATTTATTTCCTTAAAGCAAATTTATATCTAAAGGCAGGGCAATACCAGGAGGCGGTTAAAAACCTGAACTTTATAACTTCTAATCCGCAGTATGATATCCTGAGCGATGATGCCTTATTCTTAATGGCTCGCATTTATGATGAGAATATAAACGATAAGGAGAAGGCTAAAGAATTATATAATAATGTAATGGTGAAATATCCTGGCAGCATTTTTACAGTAGATGCCCGAAAGCGCTTCCGGAAGTTGAGAGGCGATGTAGTGAATTAGCCCTCGTAGGTAAATCTGTTCAGACCTAAATTGATAGATTCTACTTCCTTATATTTAAAGATAGCTTTTTATGCCAGGGATAAGGGCTAAATCCCCATTGTGATTATATTATAAGATCTTGGGGTGTTATAATTTTACTTTTTATTAACTAAAGCTACTAATCCCAGTAAAGGCCCCAGAGCCAGCAGCATGTAAAAGTACTGGTTGTTGCTGTAGCTTAATAAAACTTTAGTTAGTTGAATACTAATAATGGTGATAGCAAACCCAATGCAGTTCACAATGGTTAATGAAGTGCCCTTAAATTCGTTTGGCGCATTTTGAGCTACGAGAGTTGAGAATAAAGGAGAATCTGCCACAACTACCATTCCCCAGAAAAGCAAAAACGCAATAAAAATACCGGCGGATGCTTGTACAAAAAAAACAGGCGAAATAAGGCAGCATAAACCAGAGAGGAATAAGGCGATAGTAGCTACTTTTTTTGCACCAAAGGTTTCGGAAAGCAGGCCGCTACAAACACAGGCAATTCCACCCGATGCAATAATACAAAAAGCCACCAGCGATACATTTATATTAGCTTCCGGATATTGATTATTATACGTATTTATTATTACCGGCACAAATACCCAGAAAGTATATAGCTCCCACATATGCCCAAAATAACCAAAAGCAGCGGCTCGAAAAGGTTTGTTGTAAAAGCCTTTAAATATAGTATTGTACTTTAAGTTGGCGGTGGTTTTACGGTAAGGTCCATCTGGCACAAATAAAAACATGGCTGCACCGCCTAAGCAGGCAAAGGCAGAAGTGGCATAAATAACATATTGCCAGGGTAAATTAGTGGTTATGGAGCGTAATAAATGCGGGAATGCTGTTCCCAATACTAATGCTCCAACCAAAAAGCCCAATGATTTGCCTAGTCCTTTCTGATAATGATCGGCGGCTATTTTCATGCCTATTGGATAAATGCCAGCCAGGAAAAAGCCAGTTGTAAACCGTAAAAGAAGTAAACCAGTGGCCTCAATACCGTCTAGATTAATGGCAGTATTTAACAAAGCAGCAACCAAAGCACAAATAAAAAACACCTTGGAAGGCGAGTACCGGTCTGAAATAGCAAAGGTCGCAAAAATAAGAGTGCCGGCAATAAATCCAACCTGGACAGCGCTGGTCAGATGAGCCACAAACGCAGGGGCAACCTTAAAGTATTGAGCTAAATCCGGCATGATAGCATTACCGGCAAACCAGAGGGAAGTGCAAAAGAATTGGGAAATAACTATTACTATCAGCGTCCATTTCATAAAATCTTTTCTAAAAAGAGTAGATGCTTTATTTACAAAATAGTTGTTTGCTGAATCTTTGGCAGCTCAATTATATCTAAGTCTTACAAGTTGGTTTTGCTCAGCTGACACCGATTATAACTTATAACTACCGTTTTTACGATGCTCTGAGAGCCTCATTGTTCTGCAGGTGTAAAGTTAGTTAATTATAAACTTGCTTTTTAGGTTTGATAGGTTGGTAGGGCCTGCTAAGCTAAAAGTCAGTTCCTGGGCTTTATCATTCTTCACAACCCAAGTTGTTGAGTAGTAGCTCTTTTAGAGTAGTGCGTTAGGTAAAGTAACTTTGTAAGAGATCTATTGGGTTCATGAATTTTATGGCATCCGGAAGAACTAACCAGAAAATCAAATTCCACTGGTAAAATAATTCCAGGAGAGCTTTGTAATGTCAGCAATAATTTTCTCGTTTGTTTCAGTACTTTCTTTTGAGTTCGAAACCAAAACACTAATAGCAAAGTGAGTGCCATTGGGCAAAGTAACCAAGCCAATGTCATTTATGGCGGCCGTTATGCCTTGGTCATTGGTGCCGGAGGTTCCGGTTTTGTGCGCCACTACCGTGCCTGCGGGTAGTTGTCCTTTTATC
The DNA here is from genome assembly GCF_000473365.1 of Adhaeribacter aquaticus DSM 16391. GTDB lineage: Bacteria > Bacteroidota > Bacteroidia > Cytophagales > Hymenobacteraceae > Adhaeribacter > Adhaeribacter aquaticus. Next base: position 1,138,135 of record NZ_KI421517.1, on the reverse strand, counting down.
CTATTCTTGCCCGAAACAGTTTCGGCCATAGTTTGCCATAAAAAGTCATAACTTTTTGCTGATAAAATCTTTCTTTCCTGAAAAAGTTTAAGAAGGTCTACCGTTGATTTGGGGGTAGTCCAATTTTGAAATTGCACGTCCCATGCCTGGTGCATCTCTGCTTCATTAGCCTGAATAGATACTTCTTTTATACCCAACTTATGCAGGTAATTATTTACGAATTGCGTGCCTCCAATAAGTCTCAATAGAATATCGCAGCCATTGTTATCACTTTCGGCAACTGTGTATTTAAGAACCTCCGTTAATGGCAATTCTACATTGCCCTGGGGGTATTTCTCCCTGATGGGGCTCCAGGTATTGGGCAATAGATCGCTTTTCTTAATCCGGATTTTTTGGTTTAACGTTAGCCTGCCTCTGTCTACTTCAGATAAAACAGCCAGCGCAATATGGAATTTAAAAACGCTTTGTAAGGGGAAGTGCTTATTATTGTTTATGTATATAGCATCTTTACTTTCTAACCCGTAGATCGCGACACCCACGGTAGCATCTTTGGATGCGATAAGATCCTCAATATTTCTTTTAAGAGCACCTGTTTGAGCAAATACAGCTACCTGAACGGAGCAATAGATTAAACCTGTAAGTAGTAGGTGTAACATGTTGATAGTAAATTTTAAGCAATATTTAAGGAATGAAGTACAGCTTTAAGGTACCTGTACCTGGTAGGTTGAACGGGCAAATAAGTCATAGGCATTAATATTATCTCGTTTCAAAGAAGGTATGGCATTATTTAAGTTATAGCCGTACCGCCGCCTTACTACATCAGGATTAGCAAAGACAGAACCCATTTCTTTAGTTACTATTAAATTTTATACCTGTACCTTTGTTGCTGCATGCCTTGTTTATTGGCATACCCTAATATAGATAATTTACCTATTGCCATGGAACAAATTGCTGATACCGCTGCCAAAATAAACATGCGGCAAGTTTTAGGAGCTTTCATGGTATTTCTATCTGCAGTATGCTTTTCTTCTAAAGCAGTAATAGTTAAGCTGGCGTATCAGTATCATGTAGATACTATTTCGTTACTAACCTTGCGCATGGCTTTCTCGGTACCAGTTTTTGTAGTAACCGGGTTCTTTTCCAAATCAAATAAAGGTGCCCAATCCGGATCTATATCTTCAAAAGATTACGGCTGGTTAATACTAATGGGGTTTATTGGCTATTATCTTTCCAGCTTATTTGATTTTTTAGGTTTGCAATATATTTCTGCCGGCTTAGAACGACTAATTTTATTTGTTTATCCTACGCTTGTAGTTTTGTTCTCATATTTATTTTTAGGAAAACCTATTTACCCAAAACAATACATAGCGCTGGGCTTAACCTATGCAGGTGTTTTGTTAGTGTTGCTAGGCGATGTGCACGTAGAAAGCCGGGCAAATATCATAAAAGGAGGGTTATTGGTTTTTGCCAGTGCCATTACTTATGCCAGCTACCTGATGGGCAGTGGTCAGCTTATTCCAAAATTTGGTACTGTCCGGTTTACCTCCTATGCCATGACATTGGCGGCATTGGGAGTTTTTATGCATTATCTTATTGCTGGTGAACACAATATAATGGCTTTGCCAACACCTGTATATTGGTATAGTTTTTTAATGGCTATGGTAGCCACGGTAGCCCCGGCTTATTTACTTTCCGAAGGCATAAGACTGGTAGGAGCAGGTAATGCCTCTATTATTGCCAGTATTGGGCCTATCTCTACTATTTTATTAGCTTATGTTTTTCTGGATGAGCGTATTTCCTTTATCCAGATGATGGGTACCTTAATTGTATTAGCGGGTATACTGCTGATAACATTACGCAAAAATTAGACGCTGTTAATTAAGGAAATAATCTGTTACTTCCTGCCAATTATTGAGGCGCGTATAGCCTTCCACATGGGCATTATGCGGAGCCGTAAACAGCAGGGGAGTGCCGGTAAAGGTTTTCAGGTTACGCTCTAAATCATCAATTAAGTAGTCTGCCAGGATAATGCTTTTATCGCCGCAGAACACAATATTTTTCCAGGAAATAAAGGGCAGGTGCTTTTTCAGCCAATTAAATTTGTCGGTAAAGCAAAGTTCAAATTCCATGGCTGCCGTGGTAATATAAACATCGTGCTTCTCGTGCAACTGGTGTATGCCCTCCAGTGCTCCCGGTATAGGATCCAGGTCTTTAAAGAATTCTGCCCGGTGCGGAAATTGCCTTACTGCTTCCAGTCTTTCGGGTGGAACAGTATTTTGTAGGTTCCGGCCGGGTAACCGTAGATCAGATAAGTCTTCGTTAAATTCTTTTTTATAGAGCTCAATAAACCGGCCAATGGCATCAGCCATTACCTCGTCCATGTCAATAGCTATTTTTTTCCTCTTCATTTTTTAAGAAAGTAAATTTTACTCCAGGAGTATTTTACCTAATACTATTTTAAGCGACTTAAAGCAATTTGTCCAGGGTAATTGGTAAGTTCCGAATGCGCTTACCGGTAGCATGGTAAACTGCGTTGACAATAGCAGCTGCTGCTCCTACAATACCTATTTCGCCTAGTCCTTTTGCTCCTATAGGGTTTACAATATCGTCGTGCTCTTCTACAAAAATTACTTCCAGGTCGTGTACATCGGCGCTGACCGGTACGTGGTATTCGGCCAAATCATGATTAATAAATCGGCCGTACTGCTGATCTATTACTGATTCTTCTTCCAGAGCCATACCTATGCCCCAAACAATGCCACCAAGAACCTGGCTGCGGGCGGTTTTAGGATTTATAACCCGACCACCGGCAATAGCACTAACTACCCGGCTTACCCGTACAGTACCAAAATCTTCATCAACCCGTACCTCAGCAAATACCGCCGAATGAGAAAACATGGCGTATTCCTGTTGATTTTTTTTAGGCTTGGCCGTAATAGTAACTTCCAAAACGTTTTCGCCGGCTAAACGCATAGCCTCCGTAATAGAAACCGATTGTTCCGAGTTATTTTTTAGAAATACTCTGCCATCGGTAAAAACTACATCTTCCAGAGTTTGTACAGGCTCGAAAGGCGAATCTTTTGCACTCCGGAGGCCAGCTAATATTTTCTCTTTTAAAGCTTCACAGGCTTGTTTTACGGCACTGCCTACTGTAGCGGCTGTCCAGGAGCCACCTTGTAAGGGCGCTTCTGGTAGGGTAGAGTCACCTAATTTAAAGGTTACCTGTTCCATGGGTAAACCCAACGTTTCGGCGGCAATCTGCGTCATGATGGTATAGGTGCCGGTACCAATATCGGCCGTGGCGCTGCTTACCTGTAGGGTTCCGTCCACCGATAAAGTAGCTTTGGCGCTCGCTTCTTTTTGTTTTACTTCCCAGGCACCCGTAGCTAAGCCCATGCCTATCAATTCTTTGCCTTCCCGCATAGATCGTGGTTTAGGATTGCGCTTGTTCCACCCAAACTTTTCAGCTCCCTGTTGGTAGCATTGCCGTAGCTCTTTACTGGAAAAGGGTTTGTCCTCGCTGTAGTCCTTATCGGCGTAATTTACCAGGCGCAATTCCAGCGGGTCTAGTTTGGTGGCATAAGCCAGTTCATCCATGGCGCACTCTAGCGCAAACATCCCGCTTACTCCGCCCGGTGCGCGCATATCCAAGGGCGTATACACATCCATTTTGGCGATTTTATGAGTTAGTTGTACGTTTTCACATTTATACAACATTGCCGACCAGTTGACCAGGTTTTCGCTATAGTCCTCAAATTGTGAAGTTTCGGCAATGGCTTCGTGTACCACTGCCTCTAAAGCGCCATTTGCCTGCGCGCCCAGCACCAGTTTTTGAATGGTGGCCGGCCGATGCCCAAAAGAAAACATTTGCTGCCGCGTTAGGACTACTTTAACGGAACGTTTGAGTTGCAAGGCGGCCATCATGGCTAAAAATAGTTGGTATTGCGGCCGTAACCCGGAACCAAAGGCGCCTCCTACAAATGGTGAAATAACCCGGGCTTCTTTCGTAGATAAACCAAATATTTTAGAAATGTACTTCTGACTATTCAGAACACTCTGGGTTTTATCATAAATAGTAAGGGTGCCATCTTCTGCAACGGCCACAGTGGTAGCATGCATTTCCATCGGGTTATGGTGCTCGCTCGGGTGGTTGTATTCGGCTTCAATTTTTATGGCGGCTTGAGCTAAACCAGTTTCGGCATCGCCCCGGGGTGTTGGTTCCGCAGATTTATATTTACTAGGTGTATAAGCATCTTGCCGTAATTGATTCAGATCGGTAACATGGGGTTCTGTTTCGTATGTTACTTTAACCAGTGAGGCTGCGTAACGTGCTAGCTCAAAGGTGGAGGCTACTACCAAAGCAATAGGCTGCTGGCTAAATAATATTTTTTCGTCGTAGAGCGGCCGGAATGGAGCCCCCGGCGGCGAATCTTCATCCTGATAACTTTTGTCAAACCAGGCTAAGCCCGGGCGGTTGTCGTGGGTAAATATTTGGAGTACCCCCGGAAGTTGTAATGCCGCACTTATATCCATGGCTTTTATTCTTCCTTTGGCAATAGTACTGGATACAACTACCCCATAAGTAAGATTAAGAGCTTCAAATTCGGCAGCATATTGGGCCTTGCCCGTTACTTTATCCCGGCCATCTACCCGGCTGGTTGGTTTTCCAATATATTCAGTAGACATAATTCCTAATACGTTAACTTTCCTCTTTTATAGGTTTACTTAAGCTGCTCTCATGCAGCATTAAAAGCCATGGATTAGAAAACAGGGAAGGTAAATCCTGGCAGAACAGATGCAGGTTTTCCTGTTTACTTTTAAACTGGTTCGGTGCTGGTCCGGTGGAAGTGACTGTCTGGCTTATTGCTCATTTTTACAGCCTGTTCCAGCGCCCGCATAATGGCCCGTTTACCCAGCTCTATTTTAAAACTATTGTGCTCGTAGCCTTTAGCCTCGCGCATAATTTCAGCAGCAGCGAGCTTAAAGTTTTCTTCCGTGGCAGATTTTCCCGTTAACAGGTCTTCGGCTTCACGGTTGCGCCAGGGTTTGTGGGCCACGCCGCCCAAAGCAATACGGGCTTCGGTTATAGTATCGCCATCCATTTCTAATCCTGCTGCTACCGATACTAAGGCAAAAGCATAGCTTTCCCGGTCACGTAATTTCAGGTAAGCATGGTGTTGGGCAAAACCTTTAGCCGGTAAATCAATAGAAGTAATAATTTCGTCGGGTTGTAAAGTATTATCCAGGTGGGGTGCGTCGCCGGGTAACCGATGAAAATCTGAAAAAGGAATAGTACGGTTGCCTTGCTGTCCTGTAACATTTACGTTGGCTTCCAGGGCGGCCAGGGCTATAGCCATATCAGACGGGTGCACAGCAATACAATGTTCGCTGGCTCCTAATATGGCATGAATGCGATTGAAACCGGAAAGAGCAGCGCACCCGCTGCCCGGTTCGCGTTTGTTACAAGCAGTAGCCGTGTCGTAAAAATAGTAGCACCGGGTGCGTTGTAAAATATTGCCACCGTTGGTAGCCATGTTGCGTAGCTGAGCCGATGCTCCGGCTAATATGGCCTTTGCTAATAAAGGATACCGTTTTGCTACCTGCTCATGGTAAGCCGTATCGGCATTTGTGGCCAGCGCGCCTAAGCGTAAGCCACCATCAGCATTATCTGTGATGTCTTTTAAGGCTAACTGACGAATATCAATCAAGTGGTTCGGGCCCTCAACATTAACCTTCATCAGGTCGGTAAGGTTGGTGCCACCAGCAATAAATTTGGCTAGTTCTGCTGAAGCTTTATCCTGCACAGCAGTTTCTAATGTTGTAGCCCGGGTGTAGGTAAAGCTATTCATGTGCCTGACCTCCTTTCTGTATTACTTCTTCTATTGCCGAAACTATATTGGTATAGGCACCACAACGGCAAATATTACCGCTCATTAATTCTTTTATATCAGCAGTAGTTTTAGCTTTTCCTTCTGCCAGCAGCCCAACTGCCGAGCAAATCTGGCCCGGGGTGCAATAGCCGCATTGGTAAGCATCATGTTCAATAAAAGCTGTTTGCAAGGGATGTAATTCATCTCCCTTCGCTAAGCCTTCTATGGTAATAATCTCATTTCCTTCCTCCATAATGGCCAGGGTTAAGCAAGAATTTATACGCTTTCCATTTACCAGCACCGTGCACGCTCCGCATTGGCCGTGGTCGCAGCCTTTTTTGGTTCCCGTTAACTGCAAGTATTCCCGTAGGGCATCAAGTAAAGAAACCCAGGGGGCTAATTTTATTGTTTTTTCCTGGCCATTCACCTTTAAGGTAACGGCTTGCTGCGGGGGTAATGCGGGTTGTAATGCTGATATTTCGAATGCTGCCTGATTTTGCATGTAGAGCAGTTTTAGATTATGAATTTATTTTTTAGGCTCATTTTCAGGAATTTCTTTTCCTTGCCACCAATCGTTCCACAATTCCTAAGTGATTTTTCTGGAAATTCTACCTACTTATAAATACGTACCTCTACGGAAGCTTCTTGTTTAAGGATAAGTTTTGGTCAGGTTCTGCCGCCAGGGTGAGGTTAAATTTTTATTAATTTAATTGGGCGGATTACTATTTAGAAGCTTTTGTTTCCGTTAGAGTAGTTGGTTAAAAAGACTAAATTTTTATTCCAAAATGGTTTGTATCACCACCCCCGCTTCCAGCGTACGTTGTACCGGACAACGAGAAGAAATATCTTCCAGGCGTTTAACTTGCTCGGAGGTAAGGTTGCCCGTTAACTTCAATCTTTTGGTAATCAGTAATCGTTTGTTATTGTTCTGACCAACCTGTATGTCGGTTCCGGTTTGTAAAGGTACTTGTTGTAATTGCACCTCGGCCCGTTCTAAAGGCCAGCCTTTCCGTTTCGCGTACATATGTAGAGTAATTACGGTACAGGCTCCTAAAGCACTTAATATATAATCGTTTGGTGCAGGCTGGGTTTGTTTATTCTCTTCGGAAGTAGACTCATCTATTTCAAAGTAGTGGGTGCCCATTTTAATTTGAGCTACCATGCCATTTGTACTGTCTGCACTAACTATTACTGCCTCCATTGTACCTGGATTATAAAATTTGCTGCCCTGAATACCTCCTAAAGATAAAGCAGGAATATGCCTGCGCTGGTCTTTTCCTATATTCCTGTTTTTACTGGAGAGAAAAGATTTAGTTATACTTTAACTGGTTATAAAAAGGGTACAAAGAAGAGTAAAGTTGATAGGAGCGGCTTGGAGGGTATGGCAGCGGTATATTCTTTTAACAGAAGTGTCAGTATGAAGCAATTATTTCATACATCACTGCCCGGGAATTCGAGATAGTAGGGGTATTTTTCCTGAACAAATTCGTTTCTTCTAAAATCCTGCACTTCCCGTTCTAAACGGTAGTGCAAAAAGCGGATAACATAACTGGTATGCGCCAACTTATCTGAATAGGTACAGATAGCATTTAAATAAGAAAAAGTAGTGTGTTCTGCTTTATTAAGGTTGTTTATAAAATCAGCCAATAAATTTAAGTCCGGATACTTGCTTTTATATGTATTAATGGTGTTCCACAATTTATTCATAACGTAGTCATAGTCGTGCATCTTAACCAGAAACTCTTCCATTTTAATTTTTATCAGGGCTGATTTAAAGGAAATTTGTGTATCTTTTTATTTGGGTTTGGTTAAATTAAAAAGATCAGCAGAAAATAAATAATCTTCCTGCTGATCTTTTTAAATATATATTATTAAGCAACCGGACCGGTTTAGCTGAGGGCTTGGTTATTTTTAAAAGAAGCTAATGCCTTTAATATTTTAATTCTTACTTCTTCAAGATTAGTACCCCGTGCCATAATTTCTGGTAATTCTTGAATTTTGCCAATAATGGTTCCTCTGCGACCTTTGCTAAAGTTTATAGTTAAATTTGAGTGATTCATAGTTTTATTTTGTAATAGGTTTCTTGTTAGAAACAGATCTGTTTAATTATTTACTTGTTTTGATTCTCTTATACTACAGAAGACTTTCTAAGTTACCTGTTTTAGATATGTTTTTATATTTTTTTAATATTAGTCCTCCTGGGAGTATAGGTTCAATATTAATTTTACTTACAAAAACCTGTTGTTAAATAAACCTTTTCAGCTGATAAATTAGTGAAAATTTATCTAAACCAAGTTTCCAGGAAGGTAATAACAGGCTTTTTACATTTATTTGCTATGAATCCTTATTTTTAGATTGCTTCCCATTCATGGATTGATTAGTAATATAGTAGGAAGTAAATCAAGTTGTTATTTCTTATGATATAGTTGTTTATTCTTTATTCAAGACTTTAGCAACTGCTTACCGTATGGCGGCTTCTAAGGGCCCAAGTGCCGCTTCGCCTCCTGGGGGAATAACTTTAGCCAACTTTTAAGCAAGTTTAGTTGTTACTTGTAAGCAAATATTAATATTTCCGGATCAGTTAAGGCGTCTATCACTATTAATCTGCTGCCAGGGCTTTTTCCCAAGCCGCTACTGGTAGAAGCATGAAATTGACTGGTTAGCTTAAAAAGTTATTATAGAATTGTGAAAAAATAATGAGCCCTCTTTTCAGGGACTCATTAAATAAATATACATCGTTTTAGTTATCTAACAGGAATAGCTTCAAATGCAGCCTTTAATCCACTGGCGGCTTCGTCCAGCGCTTCTTTAGCGGTTGGCACCACTCCCGATAAACTAAAAAATTCGTGTACCATACCCGGGTAACAAACGGTTTTTGTCTGCACTCCGGCAGCCTGCAGCTTCTGGGCGTATTGTTCACCCTCATCGCGTAGTACATCCAACTCAGCCGTTATAACCAAGGCAGGAGGCAAACCACTTATATCCGGAGCTTGTAATGGTGAAACATAAGGCTGATTTCCGTCTGCTTCATTTCCCAAATAATGCCTAAAGAACCATTTCATCATAGCTGCATTTAATGGTTTGCTGTTGGCGTTTTCCATATAGGATGGGGTATCAAAAGCATAATTAGTGATTGGATAGACCAGTAATTGGAATAATGGCATCTGGTCACCTTTGTCTTTGCTCATTAAACAGGCAACGGTAGCTAAGTTTCCCCCGGCACTTTCGCCACCTACAGCCACGCAGCCTGTAATACCATTTATGGTGGCAGTATTGGCCATTACCCATTGCAAAGCAGCATAAGCATCATCTGCTGCTGCCGGAAACTTATTTTCCGGTGCCTGCCGGTAAGCTACAGAAACCACTACACATTCGGCAGCATTACACAGGGCCCGGCAAGTTGGTTCATAAACATCCAGGTTGGCAATAACCCAGCCGCCGCCATGGAAATACACCAGTACCGTAAAAGGGCCATCGCCTTTTGGAGTGTATACCCGGGCCAAAATATCTCCGCCCTGACCTGGAATAACCACATGGGTTACTTTGCCCACCGGTTCCGGCATAGGTTTAGCCAAATTAATAACCCGGTTACCTACATGTTCGGCATTCATTTCTTCTACTGCATTTTTTAGGGTAGGTGCGTTCCGGGCATTTCCAGGGGAGAGACTTTCTATTGGCGGTACTTCAAAGGTGGCATATTGATCCAGAATTTTTTGCAAAGTTTCTTCCACTTTCATAATAGTTCGATTTATTAAAGTTCATAAACATTTGCTGGCTTTACGGGGCTACTATAGTAAATGGGTTTAGTATCTCTTGCTTATTTTTGATTGATAATGAATTGTTTACATAGTATGGGAAGAGCAAATTATTCTAGTTGGCTTGGGCAGACTGGTTTTAATGCTCAAAGAATAAAAGATAAGGGAAAGCGGCTTGTCTTATTTAAAGGCAAAATAGCTAACAGAAATACATTATAATCCCAGAATCTACTTCAAGGAAAGAAGAATGTGAATAAAGACTAGTACAAACTGGGTAGAAAAATAAGGAGGAGAAAAACCTATGTTATTTTGTCTTTTAATTTTTCAGCCCGATTTTTTAATTTTTCCATCCATTTAGGTTCCGCGACTTCATTATCCAGTAAAAACCCAAATGGGTGTAATGCCGGGATATGTTCGAAAACAATTTTTATAATAGCAAACAAGGGTATAAATAACACCATGCCGGCCACTCCCCATACCAGCTCGCCCAGTACAATGGCTACAATGGTAAAAATAGGGCTAATATCCAGACTTTCTCCTTCTACCAATGGTTCTATAATGTTGTTATCAATGGCTTGAGCGACTCCTAAAATAATAATAACCGGTACAACGGTACCTAAAGTGCCACTAATTAATGCTATGGCTAAAGGGAAGAAACCGCCGATAAAAGCCCCAATGTATGGGATAATTGTAGGAATAACTGCCACTAAGGCTACTAAAATGCCATTCTCGAGTCCTAAAATGGAGAATCCAATAGAATAAACTACTGCCAGAAAAGCCATAGAAACTAACCGACCAATCAGGTATTGGCCAGCTACCTGCGTTATCTGATTTAATTCCTTGTTTACTTCCGTTTTGTTTTCGTCTTTTACAAGTTTTAAAATAAATTCTTTGTATTTCTCCCGCCGCCACATCAGGAAAAAGAAGTATAAAATTACCAGTACCAAACCGGTAATTAAACTCATTGCCCCGGAAAGGAGCGACGTAAGAAAGGAATTGGCAACTTGAGATATTTTACTCACCCCTTTTTGCAGGTAATTTATTTGTTGTTTGGGCGCTACTCCAAACTGGCTTTCTATCCAGGACTGAGTAGTTTGAATAAACTGCTGTGCCTTAGCCTGCATCTTAGGTAAATCCTGGGACATACTGGCCGCTTGTGCACCAATAATGCCCAAAAAAACTAGTATAATAAAAAGTATAATTAAAATGCCAATTAAAGTAGACCACACCCGGCTAATACCCCATTTTTCTAGTTTCCGGCATATCGGCAGTAATAGCATGGCAAGCATAATACTAAAGAACAAGGGTATCAGAAATACTTTGCCATAATAAAGGATTATGGTAGTTAAAATAACCAATAATAGAATAGCATTAAGTCGGTAAATGGATATACTCTTCATGGTGTAGCATTTAAGACTTGTGTGTTTATATATATAACGGTGAATATTTTATATCGTTAATCATCTCTTCAGCCCCCTTTATCTAAAATAGCATTACCTGTATTGGTATTTACCTGATTTTACCCCTTAGAACCCATTCTCAGGCCTTCTTTTTGATTACTACGTAGTTATAACCTGCAAAATCAGCATAACCACACCTTTTACTCCTCGTATTGGAGGAACTATGAAAAAAGAAGAAATTTTTTTAAGCGATTGGTATAGAATTCTTTTTGGTAACACGCCAATGGAGTTTATGCTTGAAGTGTTTTTTCGGACCCTGATCGTGTATATAGCACTGGTGGTAGTGATGCGCCTGCTGGGAAAGCGCATGAATGGCCAGTTGACAATTATTGAGTTCGCTGTTATGTTAACCCTGGGAGCTATTGTGGCCGTACCCTTTCAGATTCCGGAACGAGGTATTGCGCCCAGTTTAGTGGTGTTGGTTTGTGCTTTGGTATTTCACCGGGGGCTGAATTGGTTGAGTTTTAAATACCGGAAAGTAGAGAAAGTAGCCCAGGGCGATTTATGCATATTAGTACATAATGGCGTAATAAACCGTTCGGCTCTGGAGGCTAACAGAATATCTAAAGATCAGTTGTTTGCTCAGTTGCGGGATAAAAGTATTCGGCATCTTGGGCAGGTTAAGCGAGTTTACATGGAAGCTTGTGGGCTGTTTAGTGTTTTTACTGAAGCTGAAACAAAACCTGGATTATCGGTATTACCGGAAAAGGACCAAGCTTTATTAAAACAGGAACCAGTAGACGATCAGGTAAAGGCTTGTTCGCAATGTGGAAATATTATACCTACAGAAAAAGCCCGGGAGGCGAATTGTCCTAATTGTGGTTGTGAAGAATGGACTAATGCTATTAAATAAAGAATATGAAACCAGAGGAAATAAGAATTACTGATTGGATGCGGATTTTTATGGGCGATATGCCTCCAACCTTTTTGCTGGAAGCAGTTATTCGCGCGGCTTTTATGTACCTTTTATTAATGGTTTCGATGCGGTTAATGGGTAACCGGATGGGGGCACAATTAACCCGTAACGAGATGATTGCTTTGGTTTCATTAGCCGCAGCAATCGGGGTTTCGTTACTGGATCCTTCCAGAGGCTTACTACCACCCCTCATTATTGCTGCAATTGTTATTATGTTTCAAAGATGGATTGCAGCTAAATCTGCTTCAAACCAAAAATTTGAAAGCCTGGTGCTCGACGATATCAATACGCTGGTAGTAGATGGTTGTTTAAAGCTTGATAGTATGGAGCAGGCCCGTATAACGCGGGAGCGGCTACTAGCTGAGCTTCGGTCGGAAGGTATTGATAATTTAGGTAAACTACAGCGGGTATATATGGAAACGAATGGCGGCTTTACCTTTAGAAGGTATAAAGACGATGAGCGGGTTGGCCTTTCTACTTTACCTGATGTTGACCAGGAATATAAAAAAGAACAGCGAAAAGCTAATGGGCAGTTTGCCTGCTCCAGTTGTGGAAATATTGTAAAAGTACAGCGTAAACCGGATAGTAAATGTGAGCGGTGTAACCATTTAGAATGGGAGGAAGCAGTAATTTCCTGATGGTTTAAAAACCACCTGAATTTAATGCTTCTGTAACAATCCGAACAATGTCTTGCTCCCGGAGCAATCCTCGGTACACAACATCATTGATTACAAAAGTTGGTACGGCCGAAATGCGTATTTCTTCATAAGCATGACGCAAGGCCTCCTGATGTTGATCTTTGTAAGTACGGTTTTCCAGGTTTTTCCGGAAATCTGAAGCATTCAGTCCAACCTCGGTTGCCAGGTTTACCAGTACATCCACTTGCCCAATATCTTGCTCTTCCTGAAAAAAAGCGGTAAACATGCGGTGGTTATAAGCGGTGCCCAGATTTTGCTTTTTTGCAAATTGATAACCCTCAAAAGCCAGGTGGGTATAAGGCTGCGGCGATACTTTGGGAAGTATGATTGGAATATTTAATTGGGCTGCCATTGGGTAAACCGAATTTTGCCAGGTCTGTTGCAAATATTCTCCTTCTGGTAACAACGTGGGCGTAGGGAAAGGGCGTAATTCAAATGGCATCCATTCTATTGCTATTTGGTTTTCCATTCCTTTAATAGCGCGCAGCAATACTTGTTCGCCTAAAAAGCAATAGGGGCACACATAATCAGAATATACACGAATGTTCAGCATAACTTAAGGTGGTTGGTAAACCTATACTTAGCTTGTTTTCACTGATTTTGTTTCCAAAAAAATAAAATATAGGGCTAATTAAAATCATTAGAAACAGGATAAAGAAGAGCAATATATGGTTAAGACAACAAATCTTTCTGAATTAAGTAAATGTACTACTTTGTCAATAGTGCTGCCTCTTTCTCTATGGCTAAGTTACTGCCTGACAAGTTTAATAAACCCTTCCTGAGCTTATGAAGCCAGGTTTCAACAAAAAGATATTTTAAAAATTATATGGCTCAAACCGAAGAAGACAGAGAGGCTGCCGAAGCATTCTATCGTGAGGCACTAGGACTGCTGAATAGCAGTGGTCTACAATATTTATTGGGGGGAGGCTTAGCTTTCCGTCAATATACCGGCATCATGCGCGATTTAAAAGATTTGGATTTATTCTGTAAAGCCAATGAATATCCAAAAATATTAAAATTATTTTCAGACAATGGCTACAAAACCGAATTAACAGATGTCCGATGGTTGGCTAAGCTGTACAAAGACGACATGTACATTGATCTGATCTTTAACACCGTTAACAACATTTGCTTTGTAGATGATACTTGGTTTGATAATGCTGTGGACGGTGAAGCTTATGGAGTTCCCGTAAAAATGATTCCGGCAGAAGAATTATTATGGTGCAAGATATACGTGCAAAACCGGGAGCGTTATGATGGTGCCGATGTAAACCATCTTATTCTGCGTTATGGCGATAAACTGGATTGGAAGCGAATCTGGAGCCGGTTGGGGCAGCACTGGCATTTATTGTTAAGCCAGGTACTTAATTTCCAGTTTGTATACCCTACTGAGCGTGATATTGTGCCTAAATGGTTGTTTGATGAATTAATTGAATTGGCTAAAAATCAATACGATATGCCTTTGCCCATTGAAAAAGTTTGCTTAGGGCCCATTATAGATCAGACACAATACCGTATGGATATTACGGAATGGGATTATAAAGTGATTACAATCAAGACTATTTAAGTTATGGAGATAATCGAAATAGAAACGAAAAAAGTCCGGATTGCAGCCGTAGGTGATATTCACGTAAAGGAAACTGATCAGGGCAAATGGATTGAATATTTTAGAACAATATCCCGTCAGGCGGATATTTTAGTAATAGCTGGCGATTTAACGGACACGGGGCACTTGCACGAAGCAGAAGTATTAAAAGAAGAATTAAAATCCTGTACCATTCCGGTAGTTGCCGTTTTGGGTAACCATGATTTTGAACGGGATCAGCAGAAGGCTATTAAAAAAATTCTGGAAAGTGATCAGGTATCTATTCTGGACGGAGAAGCGGTAGTTGTAAATGATATTGGTTTTGCTGGCGTGAAAGGTTTTGGTGGTGGTTTTGACAGGTATATGCTCTCTATGTTTGGGGAGCAGGGCATTAAAAATTTTGTGCAGGAAGCAGTAGATGAAGCATTAAAGTTGGATAGGGCTTTAGCTCACCTGGAAAATAGTTATGATAACTTGAAGAAGGTAGTAGTAACTCATTTTGCACCCATTAAAGAAACCGTAGTTGGTGAACCACCGGAGATATTCCCTTACCTGGGATCTTCCCGTTTAGTAGAACCTATAAACCGCCGACAAGTAGAGGTGGTTTTTCACGGACATGCCCACGTAGGCACTTTGGAGGGTGAAACATCGGCCGGGGTAAAAGTTTTTAATGTAGCCAAACCTATTTTACACAAAGCTGGCTTTCCGGGCGATTTTTATATTTATGAAGTATAGGAATTAAAGTATTGGTAAGCGTTGCTATACAAGATAAAGCCTATCTGATCTTTTATAGCAACGCTTATCTTAGCGTTTCAGCTGGATAAAGGCGTAAAATGTTCTCTTAAAAAGTTAGGAAGAAAAGGAATAGAGAGTATCTGTTCTATTTTTACCTGATCTTTATCTGGTAACACATAATTATCTACCACATCTTGTATAGTAACCGGGTGTTCAGATTTCTGAATTAATTTTATAGCATCTCCATTTTGTAAAATACCTTCTTCTATCACCCGAAAATAGATGCCATTTCGCCTGGCTTGCAGAAAGGTTTTGGTCATGCGTTCGTCTTTAAACCGGATGCCTAGCTTGTAACACGGAAAGCGGGGCTGTACGGCCATTAAAACAGCCGATCCAAATTGCCAGTAATCGCCTAAAAAAACTTTAGGGTCTGTAATGCCTGTAGTGGTCAGGTTTTCGCCAAAACTACCCAGCTCCAGGTTATCTACTCCCAGCAATTGGTACCAATAATTATAATGCTCGTACGGGTAAGCGTAAACGGCTTTGTCTATGCCGCCATGGTTTATTAAATCTGCCTGACCATCTCCGGCAATATTAGTCTGTTTAACTTGTAGCGGTTGCTCGGTAGGTTGTTTAAAAATGCCCGTAACTACCTTTTTACCTTTCCATTCTATTTCTTGAGGTAGCCCAATATTTACAGATTTAATATGCATAGGGGTATAATAAAGAGCTTAAATTATTAAGTTTTTTGTAATTTTTTACTATTTAATTCATCTAGTTTTTTTTGTTTATGACGGCTATAGAGCAAATGTTTGGGACTGCCAATAAGCTGAGAGCTGTATATGCTGGTATGGCCGGAAAACAAATAGGCAACTACACAGGCTAACCCAATAAACAGTCCGCTTGCGTTGCCAAATAACTCAATGCCCATTAGGGTACAGGCAATGGGGGTGTTGGTAGCGCCGGCAAAAACAGAAACGAAACCCATACCGGCAAGTAAGGCTAGCGGCAACGGAACAAAGAAACTTAAGGTATTGCCCAGGGTCGCACCAACAAAAAATAAGGGTGTTACTTCACCGCCTTTAAAGCCCATGCCTAAGGTAAAAGTGGTGAGTAGTAATTTTAACATAAAATCATAAGGAGGCAGGGAGTGATTAAAGGCAGCTACTATGGTTGGTACCCCCAAACCTATATATTTGGTGGTGCCCAGGCACCAAACTACAAGGGCTATAACAACACCCCCAATTACAGGACGCAGGGGCGGGTAGCTTATTTTGTTTTTGGCAAAGCTGGCAAAAAAATGGGCCATTCTTGAAAAAAGTAGGGCAGCCAAACCAAAGAATATTCCCGTTAATAATATCCACAGTAATTTGTCAAGGGTTAGTTCAGGTACAACCGGAATTACATAATGAGTATGCGTTACTGGCCAGAAGCGAGTAATATAATCGGCAAAAAAGGCAGCTAAAAAACTTGGTAAAATGGCATCGTACCTGACCCTGCCAATGGTAAAAACTTCCAACGCAAATACAGCTCCGGCTAGTGGAGTGCCAAATACCGAAGCAAAGCCCGCACTTATGCCTGCTATCAATAATATTTTCCGGTCACGGGCAGGCAGGTTAAAATACTTGGTAAACTGATCAGAAATGGCAGCACCCATTTGTACAGCAGTACCCTCGCGCCCCGCCGAACCACCAAAAAAATGGGTAGCTAGGGTGCCAAACAAAACTAAAGGAGCCATGCGTAACGGAATGACAGCTTTTGGGGAGTGAAATTCTTCCAGTAATAAATTATTACCTTTTACTACACTTTCTCCCCAATAATGGTAAGCTAAGCCAATAAGCAAACCTCCGACCGGCAGTAAAGCAATTATCCACAGGTGTGATTCGCGCCAGGTGGTTACCCAATTCAACAAAATAAGAAATATAGCTGAAGCCGAACCAGCTAAGGCACCTATCAGGGCACATAGCCACAGCCACTTGACTAAGTAAAGAAATACCGGGATTTGCTCGATGGAGAGGAGCCGCCTTTTAAAATTTTTAGAAGCCATAAATCACTTAGTTAAGCATAATACACGCTACCCTGGCTTTTGCCGTTTAGTAGGCGCCATCATTCCCAAGTGACGGGACGGTTTAAGGCAGACACCATTGCCTATGTGCCTGTAAAGATAAATAGGAAATTGCTATAAAAGAAAAGGCGGAATAAGTATCCCGCCTCTTGCTATATATATGTAGTAGGTAAAGTACTTTACTAGTTGCCACTCATGGCATGCTGCATCATTTGGCTCTCCACATTGATGCCTAAGCCCATAGCTACTCCAATGCCTAAGCTAATATCAGCTCTAAAGAAATGGCATAATTGGCGGTTGATAATTAAGGCACGTTTCTCACCAGAGATGCCACTCATGGCACCAACTATATTCTTAATCGTAGCTTTTTTCTCCTCCTCTGTCATCAGACGGAACAGGTCGCCAGGCTGGGTATAATGATCGTTTTCTCCTTCCCCATTCCTATCAAACCAACCAGAAATAGAAGTACCTAAGTCCTGAGTCGGTTCTTTGTATTTTTCGTCGGCATAAATACCATCAAAGCTGTTCGGGAAGTAATTTGGTGCACTGCCGCCGTTACCATCGTAGCGCATGGCGCCGTCGCGCTGGTAGTTGTTGGTAGCATAAGGGCAACGGTTTACCGGTAATTGCTCGTAGTTAGCGCCAATCCGGTACCGGTGCGCATCCGGGTAAGCTAGTAAGCGGCCCTGTAACATGCGGTCTGGCGAGTAACCAATACCATCAACCACGTGGGCCGGCGCAAAAGCAGATTGCTCTACATCGGCAAAGTAGTTGTTGGGTACCCGGTTCAGTTCCAGAATACCAACATCAAGCAGCGGATAATCTTTCTGCGACCAAACTTTAGTTAAATCAAAAGGATTCCACTTATAGGTTTTAGACTCTTCTTCGGTCATTACCTGAATTTTAAGCGCCCATTGCGGATAATCGCCCCGGTCTATGGCTTCTACTAAATCACGTTGGGCAAAATCCGGGTCAATGCCTTTCATGGCAGTAGCTTCTTCAGCGGTAAAGTTCTTAATGCCTTGTAAGGTCTTGAAATGGAATTTTACGAAGAAGCGTTCGTTTTCAGCGTTAATGAACGAGAAAGTATGGCTACCGAAACCATGCAAGTGGCGGTAACCATAAGGTGTGCCTCGGTCGCTCATTAATATCATTACCTGGTGTAAGCTTTCGGGGTTCAGGCTCCAGAAGTCCCACACCATAGTGGCACTTTTGGTATGCGTGCGCGGGTCGCGCTTTTGGGTATGAATAAAATCCGGGAATTTTTTCGGGTCTTTAATAAAGAAAACCGGGGTATTATTGCCTACTAAATCCCAATTGCCATCTTCGGTGTAAAATTTAATGGCAAAGCCTCGCGGATCACGTTCGGTATCAGCCGATCCATTTTCGCCGCCTACAGTTGAAAAACGCAGGAATAAGGGAGTTTCTTTCCCAATCTGGCTGAATACCTTTGCCCGGGTGTATTTAGTTATATCGTGGGTAACAGTAAATTTACCATAAGCACCAGAACCCTTGGCATGAACTACACGTTCCGGCACACGCTCCCGGTTAAAGTGCGCTAGTTTTTCGTGCAGAATAAAATCTTCTAATAAAATTGGTCCGCGGGCGCCTACAGTTTTAGAGTTTTCGTGTTCGGCGTAAGGAATACCAGAAGCGGTAGTTAGTTTGTGGGTTCTTTCTTTTTCTTCCATTGTAGTGTTTTCTATGTTTTTTGGTGCTGTTTTATTTTGACTTAAGGCTAATTATTTATCTGCTGTTGCTATAATTTCCTCTCCAGGTGGTAAAGCACATTTAGTAATTTTATAAAGCTTTTGAGCATCTTATTGCTTTTGCGTTGCACAAAGGTTGGCTTATTTAATATATTGATCAAATCGATAATTTTTAATAACTCATAGATTGTGTCTATATTTGTGTTTTAATTTGTTAGGATTAGCAGATGACGCTTGTACAGTTAGAATATATTGTGGCCGTTGATACTTACCGGCATTTTGCCACTGCCGCGGATAAAAGCTTTGTAACCCAGCCTACTTTAAGCATGCAGATTCAGAAGCTGGAAGAGGAGCTGGGAGTGAAAATATTTGATCGAAGTAAGCAGCCAGTTGTTCCCACCGAAGTAGGAGAGGAAATTATACAGCAGGCCCGGTTGCTATTATTACAGGCGCAAGGCATTAAAGAAATAATCAGTAATAAACAGGGGGAAATAGGAGGAGAATTACGGTTAGGCGTCATTCCCACTTTAGCACCTTATTTATTACCGCTTTTCTTAAAAGGGTTTTTGGAAAAATACCCGAAGGTGAAGTTGCGTATTATAGAAATGACCACTGAGAACATTGCGAAAGACTTAAAACGAAATAAACTGGATGCCGGGTTACTGGTAACACCCTTGCAGGAAACCAGCCTAAAGGAACATGTTCTGTTTTACGAAGAGCTGGTAGCTTATGTATCTAAATCGAACGGGCTGTACGACAAGAAATATGTATTACCTAAAGATATAGACTTGCAAATGCTGTGGTTGCTGGAAGAAGGTCATTGTTTCCGGTCGCAGATATTAAATTTATGTGAGTTGCGCAGTGCTTTGCCCGATGGTAAAGCCTTTGAGTACGAAGCTGGCAGCATTGAGACATTGCGCCGGATGGTGGAGCAGGATAATGGGGTAACCATAATTCCGGAGCTGGCTACCCTGGATTTGTCGCCGAAACAACAAAAACTGGTGCGGTACTTTGATGCACCGGCACCGGTACGGGAAGTGAGCCTGGTAACCCACCGCGATTTTGTAAAGAAACGCTTGGTAGATGTGCTGAAAGCAGAAATTGTAGCTTGTTTACCCCAAAAAGTTAAAAACAACAAAAAGGATCGGGTAGTAAATATTTAATCTGGCCAAGAATATTAAATAAATTAGGCCACAGAAAGTAATTCCTTACGTAAATCTGTAACAAGAATAAAGTAGAATTAAACTTTACAGTTATGGATGAGCATTTAGAAGATAAGAACGAAAGCATGAAAGCAATGCAGCGGCGTATGGATGAAGTATGGGAAGATGATAGTGTGCGCGGGGCCAGGTTTGGCGGTAATGCAGCTACGCAGGACGCCGATAAAGATAGACTAAACCCGGCAGCTATGGCCGGTGCAGCTGGCGGTACCGCTGGTTTAGGAACCGATAAAAATTCTGGTGGTGAAATAGGTTTACCAACTGGAGAAGGGTATAACGGTCATGTGGGTGGTACCGGAACTGAAGCTACAGATGGGAATACGTAAAATAAAGGATTATGAACCAAAAGCGCCTGTTCTTAATCTTTATAAGAACAGGCGCTTTTGGTTTATAACAATTGAAAAAGTTACTGTAGAGATAATCCTTTTAAAGGATTACTACTCGGGAAAAATGGAACAAAATTATCGTCCAGGGTTTGGCAGTTTACCTGTACATAGTTGCAGATAACATTGCCAAAAATGCTGGCTACGGCAGCATCAGCAGCATCACGGCCATTGGCTATTTTTACTAGGCCATTCAAGGGGGCTAATTGAGTCGCATCAAAAATTATCCAGTGGCCGCCTATGTAAGCTTCAAAACAAGCATGGAAATCGGCAGGATAAAGCTTATAGGCATAGCCGGTAAAATAGCGGGCCGGTATAGAAAGCGCCCGGCACAAAGCAATTCCTAAATGAGCAAAGTCGCGGCAAACGCCAGATCGTTCCGTAATGGTATCAAAAGCCGAAGTTTGGGAGGTGGTACTGCCACTTACGTATTCTATGTTGTTGTAAATCCATTCTGTAATGGCTAATACTTTGGCATAAGTACCTTCTATATCACCAAATTTTTTATAAGCCAATCGTTGCAGTTTATCAGATTGACAATAACGGCTAGGAAATAAAAACGGAATAATATCCCCGTCCAATTGGCCTACTGGCACATTTATTAAATCCTGATGGGCTATTTCCTGATAAACAGTTTCTGCGATGGCCTTATAAGAGATGGTAAAGAAGAGATGTTCGTTTACCTCCATACGAACAAAGCGGTTAGGGCTGTGTCTGGCAGTAAATTCATCTATGCGTACATGCGGATCTATGTCTAGGGTTTCTTCCAGTACAATCTGATTGTGGGTACGCAGCGCGTGTATATTAAAAATTAAAGTACTGGGTTGTAATACCTCGTATCCTATTTGGCACTCTACCTGAAATTTCATAAAATAATTTGGAGGGATATTTAAACCTCTTTTTGGGGCAATTTATTTAGGGCTATTTCCATCCACTCTTCTGGTATATCGTCCAGGGCTGCTTTTAATTTTTCGGCCCAAAGATCGGCAATATGCTCTAAATCCTTTTTCTCGTACCGGTGTTCTACTATAGAAAAACTGTTTTTCTGGTATAAAATTACATCTATAGGAAACTCCACATCATTATTACTTACCCGGGTAGAATCAAAAGAAAGGAAACCAGCTTTTAGGGCCTGCTGCATGCTGGAGTCATTGTGTAGCACCCGGTTTAGGATAGCTTTGCCCTGGCCGGAATTGCCAATAATAATATAGGGTGCACCTTCATCTAATTCTACCCAATTACCTTCAGAGTATAGCAAAAACATTTTATGCTCATCATCATCTCGTAGTTGCCCGCCCACTATGGTCGTTAAGTTAAACCTCAGACCTGCCGATTCCAGAGCAGTTTTGTCTTCTTCCGCAACTCGCTTTACCTGTTCGCCAAAGGCATTAGCGGCTTTAAACAGTTTATTGAAATCAGCTCCTTCTTCTATCAACTCCTCAAAATAATGAATAGCTTTATCGCGTACAGAGCGTAATCCGCTTGTCATAATAAAGATTGAAGATTTATCCTTTTGCGAGATAAAGACTTTTTTCTTAGTAGTAGTATTGGTGCCGGCCGTAATGCGGGTATCAGCAATTGCTACCAGGCCTTCCTTTAATTTAATACCTAAACAATATGTCATAACGGGGAATTAGGGGTTTAGCTGTTTGCTAAAAGATCGCGGTTATTTAAGTCTGAAATTTTAAACAATAGCTTATAAAAGCTTTTAGTACGGAAGCAGGTTTTTAGGCGTTAGTCCCGGAAGAAAATAAATAAAATAGCCAGAAAAAGAATAAATACAAGATACATTAACAGGTCTGTCTGAATGTAATCTTTCCATTTATTGTAAAAATTTTGTAGGTTTTTCAAGGCATTGAGTGTTATTACTTTAAACAAAGATACTAAATTTTTATGGGGCGACCCAGATTTAAAAGGAACTTGTAGCGGAGAATTCCTCTTTAATTATTTACTTTTGTATTCCGCACAAACGAAGCAGCAACATGGAGAAACGATGGGTTTTAAAACCGGTGCCTGACCAGGACACTGTGAGCAGCTTAGCTAATAGCTTGCAGATAAGTCAATCATTGGCCTCTGTTTTATGTCAGCGCAACGTTTGTACCTATCCTGAAGCTAAATCTTTTTTTCGCCCTTCGCTTGATGAATTACATGATCCATTCCTGATCCGGGACATGGATAAAGCTATAGACCGAATTAATGGCGCTATTCATAAAGCTGAGAAAGTACTGATCTACGGCGATTATGATGTAGATGGCACCACCTCGGTTGCGCTTGTTTACAGTTACTTTAGAAAATATATCCGGGAAATTGATTTTTATATTCCAAACCGGGATATTGAAGGGTACGGTATTTCTACGCAGGGGGTAGATTGGGCGGCAGAAAATGGTTTTACTTTAATTATAAGCTTAGACTGTGGTATTAAATCCATGGAAAAGGTAGCTTATGCCAAAACGAAAGGCGTAGATTTTATAATCTGTGACCACCATTTGCCAGATACTACTATTCCGGATGCCGTAGCTGTACTAGATCCCAAACGGGTAGATTGTCCTTACCCTTACAAAGAACTTTCGGGTTGTGGTGTTGGGTTTAAGTTGTTGCAGGCGTTTTGTATCCACAACGACCTGGATGCGGAAGAACTGTTTTCTTACTTGGATTTAGTAGTAGTAAGTATCGCAGCGGATATTGTACCTATAACAGGAGAAAACCGGATATTTGCTTACTTTGGATTAAAACAACTGAATTCGGGAGAAGCGCTACGGCCGGGTTTGGCAGCTTTAAAAGATTTGGCTGGACTGAAAGATGAAATGGATATTAACAGCATTGTGTTTGGGTTTGCCCCACGCATTAATGCAGCAGGCCGTATGGGAGATGCCAAGCGTTCTGTAAGCATGTTAATAGCTGCTACTAAAGAAGAAGCCTTCACCAAAGCTGATGCCATAGACAAAACCAACAGCGAACGCCGGGGGCACGACATGAGCATTACCAAAGAGGCGCTGCTGATGATTGAGCAGGATGATTTTTTGCGTAACTCCCGGTCGACAGTGTTGTTTAAGGAAACCTGGCACAAAGGCGTAGTAGGTATTGTGGCTTCCCGCTGCATCGAGAAATATTACCGTCCTACCATTATTCTTACAGAATCAAATGGTAAAGCTTCGGGTTCTGCCCGCTCAGTACATGGTTTTGATGTCCATAGTGCCATTTTGGAATGCAGTGATTTACTTGATCAGTTTGGTGGCCATATGTATGCGGCAGGTCTAACCTTACCGGTAGAAAATGTGCCTGCTTTTCGGGAGCGTTTTGAACAGGTTGTAACCCGGAATATCAAAGAAGAACAACTGGTACCGCAAATTGAGATAGACGCCCCTATACGTCTGCGGCAAATCACCAATAACTTCCTGAAGATCATCCGGCAAATGGAGCCATTTGGCCCCGGTAACATGGCCCCGGTTTTTACGTCAGAATGTGTTTATGATACAGGTTCGTGCCGGGTTGTAGGCGATACTCACCTGAAATTAAAGCTGATGCAGGAAGATAGCTTTCCAATAGATGCTATTGCTTTTGGAATGGCCGATTATTATCCCCGTATCTTGAAAGGTATTCCGTTTGATGTATGTTATTGTGTGGAAGAAAATGTTTTTCGCGGAGTGTCTACCTTACAGTTGCGCATAAAAGA
Source organism: Adhaeribacter aquaticus DSM 16391 (assembly GCF_000473365.1). Lineage (GTDB taxonomy): Bacteria > Bacteroidota > Bacteroidia > Cytophagales > Hymenobacteraceae > Adhaeribacter > Adhaeribacter aquaticus. Next base: position 1,114,066 of record NZ_KI421517.1, on the reverse strand, counting down.
TATTCGCTTTGCAGATTAAGTTAAATAACACTACCCCTGCATTTATTATAATCTATTTTTAACAACTATACACCTCCATTTAACTTTACCTGCACCATACATTGCTCCGGAAAACTCTTTCCAGCGTTCAAGTAAATTTTTTGGTTTAAGCTTTCCGAAGAAATCTGGTATTGTGGCTTTATCAGTAAAATAAATTTATAATAGGGCAGGTAATAAGGAAGGCATCCATAGGCCTTTACTAAGATATTAACCTAAGTAGTTTAACGCGTACGTACAAATACCTGTTTTGCTCTAAAGCCTTTCTAAAATAGTTCTCATATTTGTTCAGCTTAAAATATTTGGCTAATATTATTGGTTGTCTGTCGCTTTGAATTTAAATTAAAACAGGTTAATCCTTTTGTACAAATACATGCAAGCCGTATCCACTATCACACAGGATGTTTTGGCCGCATTTGAGTCAGTGCCGGATTTATACCTGATTCTTTCGCCTGATTTATATATACAAACAGCTAGTAATGCTTATCTTGAAGCTACCTGTACTAAACGGGAAGCAATAAAAGGGTGTTATTTGTTTGATATATTTCCTGCTAACGCCTCCCCAGCTGCAATAGATTTTACGGATAAACTCAGTGCTTCCCTACTCACAGTGCTTACCACCAAACAGGTTCATCACCTGCCTGCTCAGCATTACCATGTGGTTAGGTCAGCTGTATCAGGGAAAAAGGAAAAGGAAGCAGCTTTTTGGCGTATTAGTAATACGCCGGTTTTAAATGAGGCGGGTTGTATAAGTTATATAATTCATAAGCTTATAGATGCTACAGCCTTAGTTGGGCATCGGGATCGAATAATAAATTTAGAAAACCAGCTGGCAGAAACACAGCAAAAGGCAGAAACGCTACGCAAAGAAAAGCAATGGCTGGAGGCGATTTTTAACTCGTCTACTGTAGGGGTGGTAGTACTCAAGTCTGTAAGAGATGCCGCCGAAAATATAGTAGACTTAGAATATATTCTGGGGAATAAAGTTTTTAATGATTTCTATAAGACCACTGATCAGATTGAAAAGTCCTTATTAAAACTTTTCCCGGGCACGAAAGAGTCAGGTCTGTTTCAACGGTATGTGTCGGTTATAGAAACCGGGGTTTCTTTTTCCACGGAGACTTATTACAACTTTGACAACCTGGAATTGTGGCTCAATCTAACGGTAGTAAAATTAGAAGATGGCTGTGTGCTGACTTATGAGGATATTACGGCAAGAAAAAAGGCTGAGGAAGAAACGCGGAAAGGAATGGAAACCTGGCGGGCTTTGGTTGATAACACGCCAGACATTATTCTGCGGTTTAATCCTGCGTTTAAGCTGATTTCGGCAAATGCTGCTCTGGAAAAGGAATTAGGGACCCCAACTACAAACTTATTAGATAAAGCCTTTGGGGAGCAGGAATTCCCTGCCGAAATAACAGCACTTTGGACTCAAAAACTACAGGAAGTTTTCAACAATGCCAGACCTGTCGATTTTTATACTGAATTGCCTACTCCACATAATCGGCAGTATTACCATGTAAAGTTAGCGCCTGAATTTGCCCAGGACAAAAAGGTAGTTACCGTATTAGCAATTGCCCGAAATATAACAGAACAGAAGTTAGCTGAAGAAAAAATAAAAAATGAACACCGCCGCCTAAAAGAGGCACAGCAGATTGGGCAGGTAGGCAGCTTTGAGTGGAATATACAAACGCGCGGAATAATCTGGTCAGACGAAATGTACCGGTTGTACGGATTAGAAGAGCAATGCGAGGAAATTACCTTAACCAAGCTGGAGCGTTTCTGCCATCCGGATGACCTGGATCTTTTTAAAACTGAAGTTCAGAAAGTTATTCAGGAAGGGCAGGGTATTAACTTCACCCACCGCATTATTCGTCAGGATGGTAGCATTCGCTACGTGCATCGTAAGGCAGAATGTGTAAAAGATGAAGATGAGCAAGTATGCCTGGTGCGGGGTACGTTGCAAGACGTAACGGAAATAGTACTAACCACGCAAGGACTTCAGGAAAGCAATAAATTCATTCAGCAGATAATGGATAGTACTCCAGATATCTTATATATTCTGGATGCTATAGAAGGTCGGATTGTATATGTAAACCGGGAGGTTTATGAAATTTTAGGCTACGATGAAAATTATATTTATGAATTAGGGGCTACTATTTTTAAAGAACTATTGCACCCTGACGATTACCAGAAAGTAGTAGATCACTTTTTAGAGTTGGCTACTTTAGAAGAAGGAGAGGTAAGGGAAATAGAATACCGGATAAAAGATAGCTCCGGGAACTGGTGTTGGTTTAGGGTTCGGAATGGGCTTTTCGGTCGTGATAAATCAGGTACTGTTTGGCAGGTTATTGCCATTGCCCAGCATATTACTGCCCATAAAGAAACAGAAGAAAAGCTAAAAGAAGAGCATTATCGCCTAAACGAGGCCCAACGCATTGCGCGCCTAGGCAATTGGCAACGCAACCTGCAAACCGATGAAATGCTTTGGTCAAATGAGTTGTACCGGATTTATGATGTGCCAGTTGGGACACAATTGACTTTTGAGCAGGTAACGCAATGTTATCACCCTGATGACAAAGCGCCTATTTTAGAAGCCATTAATACGGCGCTTACTACTGATAAACCCTTTAACTTTATTTGCAGGATTATCCGGGGAAATGGTGACATCCGGTATCTGCATTCGCTGGGAGAGGTGCACCGGGATAGTGCCGGAATACCCGTTTTTATGGAAGGTACTACGCAGGATATAACTGAAACCATAGCCCTGCAGCAACAACTTACCGAGAAAAATATTTTTATTGAAACGTTGCTGGATACCAATATTGACCGGATATCGGCTTTAGATAAAAACCTGGTTGTAACTGCCTGGAACAGGCGTTGCGAAGAAATCTATGGCTTAAAAAAAGAGGCTGTTATTGGTAAACCTTTTTTCCAGTTGTTTCCAAAAGCAGCTTCTATTGAGAAAATTCAGGATGGATTATTACGGTGTCTGGCGGGCGAGTTTGTACACCTGCCAAAGCAGGAAGATTTAGCTATTCAGGGTTATTCAGATGGTTTTTTTATTCCATTAAAGGATGAAAATAATAATGTAACAGGTGTTCTTTCGCTGTTTCATGATATTACAGAGCTGGTTAAAAAAGAACAAAAGCTGCAGGAAAGCCAATATTTTATTAAGAAGATAACTGATTCAACACCAGATTTAATACATGTTTATGATCTGACGGAGAATAAACTGGTTTACATGAACCGGGAACTGTCTCCTTCATTTGGATTAACCATGCAGGAGTTACTGCAAATGGATGATACAGCCAGAAGGGCAGTAATTTACCAGGAAGATTATGATAGGCTAAAAAATTTCCAGGCAGCATTTGCCACTGCTGCCGACGAGGAAGTTAAGGAATTAGAATACCGGATAAAAAATATAAAAGGTGAAATAGGCTGGTTTCTGATTAGAGGGAAGGTTTTTAAGCGCGATGCAACCGGCAAGGTAATACAATATATAGCTCTTATTCATGATATAACCGTGCGTAAACGGTTAGAAAAAGAAGCATTGCGTTTAAAATTAAAGCAACAGCAAGAAATATTACACGCTATTCTGCAGGCCCAGGAGTCGGAAAGAGAACGCATTGGGGAGTCGTTGCACAATGGGCTGGGGCAGGTGTTGTATGCCTCCAAGCTAAACCTAGATACTTATATAAATCAGTTGGCAGGCAAGCCTAGTCGGAATGACGCTACCCTTACCCGGGTACGGGAGTTGCTGGAAGATTCTATTAAGCTTACCCGAAATATTTCTTTTGAGTTAACACCAGTTACGTTACGGGACCTGGGGCTGGATAGGGCATTACATGATTTGGTACAACGGATTGCCCCGCCCGCCATTAAGTTTAATTTACACATCATAGGCTTTAATGACCGGTTGCCAAGCCTGTTGGAGCTGGCCATATTTCGGATTATTCAGGAATTAATCAATAATATTCTAAAATATGCTCAGGCATCTGAAGTAATTATTTTACTTCTTAACAGAGGCGGAAACATTAACATACATGTAGATGATAATGGTATGGGGTATGATGCGGCTTTAGTAGCCTCAGCAGCCAAGGGTATCGGGTTATCCAGTATCCGGAACCGGATAAAGCTTTTAAAAGGCACCATTACCATTGATACAGCACCCGGACAGGGCACAAGTGTAGCCATTAAAATACCACTAACTTAAAGCTGCATTAGCCGCACTGGCTCCGGGCGGCAAGTCTTGTTTGGGCTTTTCCTTTTCTTTAAGTCCTGGCTCGTACCGCATGGCATACGATTTTGGCTTTACTTTAAATAGCGCATAATTCGCATAAGTTTTGGTAAAAGATGCGCCGTAAAACAAAATCATGGCCGAGTAAAAAACAAAAAGCATGATTAATAATACTGATGCGGAAGGTCCATAAATTGGTCCCAGGTTACTATTAATAAGCATGCGGTTTAAAATAAATTTGCCAATTGTAAATAATACGGCTGTTACACCTGCTCCCACCCAGATGGGTTTCCAATGGATATGCGCATCAGGCAAATATTTAAAAGTTATGGCAAACCAAACCGTAACAAATAGTATGGAAAACACCTGATTTACAACATGAATTACTAAAGTAGTTGAATCCGGGAAAAACTGGTTCAGGTTATTACCCATGTAGGATAATGCCGAATCGGCCAGCAGAGAAATTAAAAACAGCAGACCTGTAGCCAGAATAATAGCTAATGAAATAGCCCGGTTTTTAATCAGTTTCCGAATCTTCTTTCCACCTGATTTGGGTTTAATGCTCCACAACTCATTTATGGATTTTTGTACCACAATAAATAAAGTGGTAGAAACAAACATTAAGAAAAGCATACCCGTGGTGGCAATGCTCCAGTGGGTAGGAATATCTTGTATGTTTTGCAGTACATAATATAGTTGGGTGGCACCCCGCTGCCCAACCATTGTTTGTAATTTTATAATAAGGTTCAGGCTAATAAAGTCGACGTTAATTAATAACCCAAATAAATTTGTTAGAATAACCAGAATAGGGGGCAAGGCAAAGGTGGTAAAAAAAGCAGTAGAAGACCCAAACCTTAATGGATCGTTCTTCTTAAATTCCCGAAAAGCATCTTTTAATAAAAACCACAGAACCCGTACACGCTGCCTCGTTATCATGAGCAAGGCTTACGGGTTAAAGTAAAAAAAGATAAGCTAACATCTTTTAAAACTTTATCATCTTTAACCTGCTTCCTGAATCGATACTGAATGCTGTTTTTCTGTTAAGCTTCTTAAAAGAAAAGGATTTAAAACTCGTGCAGGTCTTGGTACTCTTGCCGTAATAAGCCTAAATGAACCAGGTCTTCGTATTTGCCAAAGTGTTTTATGTGCTGCCGTAGTATGCCTTCTACCTGAAAGCCGTTTTTCATCAGCACTTTGCCGGAGGCCGCATTACGTTTTAAGTGAGTGGCAAAAATTTTATTAAGCTTGTATTCTTCGAAACCAAAAATTATTAAAGCAGCAATGGCTTCAGAGGCAAAACCTTTGTTCCAGTAAGATTTGCCTAACCAATAACCCATTTCAGCGGTGTTGTTTATTTCACTGATGGTGGTTAAACCAACGGCGCCAATAAATTCTTGGTTACTAGTAGTTTCAATAGCAAAAATAGCGGATTTATGTTGCGCAAATTCCTTCTTATGCGTGCTAATCCAGACGGCGGCAGACTCAGCCGGAAACGGGTACGGAATGTTAAGGGCATTAAAAGCTACATCTTTGTCGCCGGCTAGTTTTTGTACCAGTGGGGCATCTTCCGGAACAAAACCTCGGAGCAGTAATCGTGATGTATCTATTTTAGGAAGTTCCATAGTATGTTTCCGAAAAACTGATTGTTATTTCTGCTGGGCTGCCCAGGTTTCCATTTTGCTTTCTAACACGTCCAGCGGCATTACGCCATCTTTCAATATTTCGTCGTGGAAAGCATTTAGTTTAAACTTATTGCCTCCCCGTTGCTGGTAGCGGTTACGCAGCTCCCGTATTTTCAACTCACCGGTTTTGTACGAAAGTGCTTGTCCTGGTATGGCCATATAACGTTCTATCTCAGAAATAATGCCAGCTTCTTCCATTGCTTCATTTTCTTTAGAAAACTGAATAGCTTGTTCCCGGGTCCAGCCTTTAGCATGCATGCCGGCATCAACAACCAGTCTTACAGCCCGGTGCATTTCTCCGTCTAATCTGCCAAAATATTGATACGGATCGGTATATAAGCCTAATTCTTTTCCTAAACCTTCGGTATATAAAGCCCAGCCTTCGCCCATGGCACCGTACCAGCCAAACCGCCGGAACTTAGGTAAGCTTTCGTTTTCGTACTGCAATGAGATTTGGTAATGATGGCCCGGTATGGCTTCGTGTAAAAACAGCGATTCCATTTTGGGAGTGGTGTAATCAGTAGGCTCCAAAACGGGCACGTAAAAAATACCGGGGCGGGAGCCATCTGGTGCCGGCGGGTTATACTCGGCACTAGCCGAGGCTTCGCGAAAAGCTTCTGTCTGCCGTACTTCAAATTTAGATTTTGGTACCTGGCCAAACAATTGCTTTAGCTGTGGTTGCATCCGTGCTTCAATAGCGCGATAAGCCTGAAGCACTTCTTCATCGGTTTTATAAGGTCTGAATTTTTTATCTGTTTTTAAATGAGCAAAGAAAGCTTTCAAATCGCCTTTAAAACCAACCTGATTTTTTATTGCTTCCATTTCGCTCCTGATTCTTTTTACTTCCTGTTGGCCGGTTTCAAATATTTCTTCAGGTGTTTTATCTGTAGTAGTCCAGTAGCGAACCAGGTAATTGTAGTATTGTTTGCCATTTGGGATACTGGAGATGCCACTGGTGTTGCGCGATTTTGGCAAGTATTCGTTTTTCATAAAGTCGTGCAGCTTTTTATAAGCCGGAACTACTTTTTCGGCAATGGCTTTTGTATATGCCTGGGTCAGGCGGTCTTTTTCGGTAACCGAAATATCTTTTGGGAAATTAGTTATAGGGTCGTAAAAGATACTTTTTTGAGGATCAGCGACTATGAGAGCAGCTAATTGAGGCACTACCTTTTCAGTTAAGGTCTTTGGTAATACATAACCACTGGTCATGCCCCGGCGCATATTGGCAACAGCAGTATCGGCCCATACTTGGAAACCAGCCATCCGTCCCAGAAAGTTGTCGTAATCTTTTACCGTTTTAAAAGGCTGGTTGCTGGCTCCGGACCCTAGTTGCGCCATGGTAAGCGGCAATCCCCAAAATTGGTTAACCGGCATTAGGTGTTCATTAAAACTTAAACCTTCCAGCGCCAATTGCATATCGCGTTTAAAAATAGCGTAGCTTAACTTTTCCTGCCCGGCTAAAGCAGCAGTGTCTAAATGGTTTAACTGATTTAAGTATTTGGAATAGAGTTCTTTCGTCTTGGCCCGATGTGCGGCAGATAAATCATTGGGAAGCTGGTCGTCATAACGGTTATCGGCAATAGCGGTGGCTTCTAATGGAAATAAGGGTAATCTTTCCTCGTAATAATTATCCAGGATACTGCTCAGTTTTAAGGTGGCAGTATTCTCTTTTGGTTTATTTTGGTTTTTACAACTGGTAAAGAATAGCAAGGCTAAACCAGCAGCAACTATATATTTCATAAAGATTAATTAAATATTAAAGAAATCTAATATCAGATAATTTTCCCAAAGCACCTATTCTTAAGAGACATCAATTTAGCAGGAGTGAAAGATAAATATATTACCGGGAGTTCCTGCGTAATTTCATAATAACTTATACCAAAAGCCGTTCAGTAGAATATTTAAATTATAATACCTTTATAGCTATGGTACCTGATTTGTTCAATCCCGTTAAAATTGCGTAATTTTGAGGCAATGGTATTAAGAGCGGAACACCTTATAAAAAAGTATAAGTCGCGTACGGTAGTAAACGACGTATCGGTCGAGGTTAATCAGGGTGAAATTGTTGGATTATTAGGCCCCAATGGAGCTGGCAAAACTACCTCTTTTTATATGATTACCGGGTTAGTGAAGCCTAACGCCGGTAAAATCTATTTGGATACAGAGGAAATAACAACTTTACCCATGTATCGCCGGGCTAAAAAAGGGGTAGGTTACCTGGCTCAGGAAGCTTCTGTTTTTCGCAATTTAACAGTGGAAGAAAATATTCTGGCCGTATTGGAAATGACCAATAAGCCCAAACAGGAACAGCGGGATAGGGTAGAGGCGCTCCTGGAAGAATTTTCGCTTACGCACGTTCGGAAAAATAAAGGAATGGTTTTATCGGGTGGCGAACGCCGGCGTACAGAAATTGCCCGGGCGTTGGCCGTAGATCCTAAATTTGTTTTACTAGATGAGCCTTTTGCCGGTGTTGACCCAATTGCCGTAGAAGAGATACAAACTATTGTAGCTAAACTTAAAACCAAGAATATTGGTATTCTTATTACCGACCACAACGTAAATGAAACACTTTCTATCGTAGACCGGGCTTACCTGTTGTTTGAAGGAAAAATATTAAAGTCGGGTACAGCAGAAGAATTAGCTGCCGACGAACAGGTGCGCCGCGTATACCTGGGTAAACATTTCGAACTTAAGCGTAAAGTTTAGGTTTGTTATAAAATATTCTTTTTCGGACAACCGAAAAAGGAATAATTGTGTACTAGGGACAAAACCAATCACTACGAAATAAAGCCTAATGGAAATAATTAATTCGATCATGACGTGGGTCATGAAAAAGCGTATACACCAGATTGATCTTTTTCGAAAATACCCCCACGACGTACAGAGCGAATTATTTAATAACCTCATCCAAACGGCTAAAAATACCGAATGGGGTCAAAAGCACGGCTACGCTGATATTACGTCTCCTGCTGAATACCGGCGGCGGGTTCCCATTTCTACCTATGAGGATCTTTTTCCGGAAATAGAACGGGCCATGAAAGGCGAGGCCAATGTGTTATGGCCGGGTACTATTTCCTGGTTTTCAAAATCTTCAGGTACTACCAATGCACGCAGTAAATTTATTCCGGTATCCAAAGAAGCCTTAGAAGACTGCCATTACAAAGGTGGTAAGGATATGTTATCTATCTATACCAACTTGTATCCGGAAACAAAGTTATTTACTGGCAAAGCGCTTTCTATTGGAGGTAGCTTGCGGGAAAATGAATTTAATCCCAATGCCCAATGTGGAGACGTGTCGGCTATACTCATGAATAACCTACCTATCTGGGCTGAGGTAGCACGTACTCCTCCGCTAAAAGTAGCTTTGATGGATAAGTGGGAGGAGAAGATTGAGGCTATGTTGGAAACAACCATACCAGAGAATGTAACGAGTATTTCGGGTGTGCCTACCTGGACCTATGTATTACTAAACCGCATATTAGAAGTTACCGGTAAAGATAATATTCTGGAGATTTGGCCTAACCTGGAGTTTTTTGCCCACGGGGCCGTAGCTTTTGGTCCGTACCGGGAGCTTTTCAAAAAGTTGATTCCATCTGATAACATGCACTATCTGGAAATTTATAATGCTTCTGAAGGTTTCTTTGGCATTCAGGACCAGGCAGGAACAGAAGATGAAATGCTTTTAATGCTAGACTACGGAGTTTATTACGAATTTATACCAGCCGATCAGTTCGAGGCAGAAGAGCCAAAAGCCATTGGGTTAGACGAGGTGGAGCTAAATAAAAATTATGCCTTGGTTATTTCAACCAATGCTGGTTTATGGCGGTATAAAATTGGCGATACGATTAAGTTTACCAGCTTAACTCCTTATCGCATTAAAATATCGGGCCGTACCAAACATTTTATTAATGCGTTTGGCGAAGAAGTAATTATTGAAAATGCCGAGGCTGCCATTATTAAAGCCTGTCAGGAAACAAATGCCATTATAAGTAATTTTACCGCAGCTCCCTTATACTTTGAAGGTAAGAATAGGGGCGGACACGAGTGGGTAATTGAATTTGCACAAGAGCCTGATAACCTGGATAAATTTAAATGGTTGTTGGATGAGACGCTACGGGAGATTAATTCTGATTATGATGCAAAACGGCAAAATGATATTGCCTTGCAGGCACCTGTTATCCATATAGCGCCTAAAGGTACTTTCCACAACTGGCTGAGCCATAAAGGTAAGCTTGGCGGGCAGCATAAAGTTCCTCGCTTGTCTAACTCCCGCGAGCATCTGGAAGAAATTCTACAGCTAATGTAAATTGAAGATTAGCTTGAAGTATTAAAAAGCAGCCTTTTCATTTATAGAAGGCTGCTTTTTATTTTGATAGAATATTCTATTCTAAGAAGCTACTTAAAAGGCCGCCTTCTTTTTGTGAATTTTGGCCACGCGGCATTAATGCTTCTATCAGTTTTTTCACCGGCATTGATTGAATCCAAACCCGGCCAGTACCGCTTAAGGTAGCTAATAATAAGCCTTCACCACCAAATATCATGGATTTTAAGCCTCCTGCCCGCTGAATATTAAAATCAATTCCATTTTCAAAAGCTACAACGCAACCCGTATCTACCCGAAGTGTTTCGTTATTAAGCCTTTTTTCTATAACCGTACCACCTGCATGAATAAAAGCTAAGCCATCGCCGGTTAAACGTTGTAAAATAAATCCCTCGCCACCAAAGAAACCGGCGCCCAAACGCTGGTTGAAATGAACGTTAATTTTTGTGCCTAAGGCGGCGGCTAAAAAGCCATCTTTTTGTACTACCAGCCCCTGTGGAATCTGGCTTAAATCAATAGGCATAATAGTGCCTGGGTACGGCGCAGAAAAGGCAACCCGGCTTTTGGGGCTATAACCACGATGGGTAAAATGGGTCATAAACAGCGACTCACCTGTAATCATGCGGGAACCCGCTGACATTAATTTGCCAAAAAAGCCTTGTTGTGGTTCCGAGCCATCGCCCATTTTTGTTTCAAAGGCAATGCCCTCTTCCATGTATACCATGGCACCGGCTTCAGCTATAACGGTTTCATGCTGGTCTAGCTCTACTTCCAGTACCTGAATATCATTGCCAAAAATCCGGTAATCTATTTCGTGCGAACGCATACGTTTCTTTAATATTAAGTTTGTTTAATATAATAGCAAGTATAAATACTTTCCAGGCAGTTCGCCACAAATGAGCCTAATTATTTTAACCTAGCTTTTTAAAGGGCGGGGTGGTGTTTCCGGATCATCATCGTCTGAACTATCCAGGAAATCTACTTCATTTTCATCACTATCTGCATTTTCTTCAATATGATACTCATCATCCTCCTCATCCCGGTTTACCAATTTTTTATCATAAACGTTTTTGTCCAGAAACTTATTTATCTGGTCAATATCGAAGTTTGAAGAAATTTCGCCTAGCGGATTTATTTTTATTTCAAAGCCTTCCAATTCTTTATGAACCCGGGCTTTTTTTTCAGATGTCTTCTTCTTTTTAGCCATTTTGTTATTCCAATTAAATCTATAAATAATAGCTTATAGGGTTGAAAGTTGAACCATAACCTCAATCTGCTTTATAAGCTAAACTGTATAAAACGAAAAAACCTGTTTCATGGATGAAACAGGTTTTCTTAATTAAGATATTCTGCAAATTTAAAATCTACTAGAATGAGGCAGGCTGTAATTTAACTTACAAAAGATTGCAGTTTGGTAGTTGCAGCTTCAATACGATGCTTGGTTTCGTCTTTGCCAATTATTTCAATAATAGCCATCAAGTCCGGGCCGGCCTCTAAACCCGTAATAGCTAAACGTAGGGCTTGCATTACCTGGCCAATTTTCATTCCTTTTTGCTCCAGAATAGTCAGCAAAAGTTGTTTTATGTTATCAGCTGTATAATCTGAGATAGTCTCTAATTGGTTCTTAAAGTCCTCAAATACAGCTACGGCAGCAGCAGTCCATTTTTTGCCAGCTACTTTCTCATCGTATTGTTCTGGCGTAAGGAAGAAATAAGAAGCTTCACGCCAGAAGTCCTGAGGGAAAGTAACACGTTCTTTCATAACACCGGAAATTTTAACAGCCTTTTCTTCGGAGCAGGAAATGTTATGTTCGGCTAAAGCCTGTAGTAAATATTGAGCCAGTTCGGTATCCGGTTTAGCACGTAAATATTGTTCATTATACCAACGCGCTTTATTGATATCAAAACGGGTTCCAGATTTACCAATTCGTTCTATGGAGAAAGCTTCTGCTAATTCATCCATGGTAAATAATTCTTGCTGCGTACCTGGGTTCCAGCCTAAAAAGGCTAAAAAGTTGATGAAAGCTTCGGGTAAGTAGCCACTTTCGCGGTATCCGCTCGATTTTTCGCCCGTAAATGGATCACTCCACTGTAATGGAAATACCGGGAAGCCTAATTTATCGCCGTCGCGTTTGCTCAGTTTACCATTACCATCTGGCTTTAATAATAAAGGTAAGTGGGCAAATTCTGGCATAGTGCTTTCCCAACCTAAATAACGGTATAGCAACACGTGTAACGGCGCTGATGGCAACCATTCTTCTCCTCGGATTACGTGCGTTATACCCATTAAATGATCGTCTACAATATTTGCCAAGTGGTAAGTAGGCATACCGTCCGATTTCATGAGTACTTTATCATCAATGGAGGAAGAATGTACCAGTACCCATCCCCGGATTAAATCTTTTAACCGGATTTCTTCTTTACGCGGTACTTTTAATCGGATTACATACGGCGTCCCGCTTTCCAGTAATTTCTTTACGTCGTCTTCTGGTAGCGTAAGCGAGTTTCGCATGGTGTTACGAGTAATGGAGTTGTATTGAGGAGTGGCTACCTTAGCAGCTTTCAAACGCTCCCGCATGGCATCCAATTCTTCAGCTGTATCAAAGGCATAATACGCATGACCATCCTGCACTAGTTTTTGTGCGTAGTCCATGTACATAGGCTTGCGCTCTGACTGGCGATAGGGCGCGTGCGGACCACCATGCACAGGGCTCTCATCCAATTTTATTCCACACCATTCCAACGATTCAAAAATGTATTGTTCGGCACCTGGTACAAATCTATTCTGATCGGTATCTTCAATGCGGAGCAACATTTTGCCGCCCATTTTTTTGGCAAATAAATAATTATATAAAGCAGTACGTACACCGCCAATATGTAAAGGCCCGGTAGGGCTAGGAGCAAATCTTACTCTTACTTCTCTTTCCATAATAAATAAGGTGCAGCCTTTGTAAATACTTGGCTGCTTTCAAATTTGGTGCAAAGGTACTAAACCAAATGGTTTTTTTCACGGATTTTAATATTCCTGCGGTTGCGACAAATATTGTTTAGGCTTAGGGAGTGGCAATAACCTATTATCTGGTTTACGTATCATGAGTAAAAACTCCGAAATTACTAGTTTTCAAAAAGATAATGTTATTTATAACCCCCAGAATATTCAAAGCTATATGGCACTTGTTCCGCGAAACGGTGCTTGAATTTTTAGAGAATAATGCTTTGGATAAAGGAGCAGCGCTATCTTATTATACCATTTTTGCCTTACCACCTATTTTAATCATTATTATTAATACCATCGGAATAATTTTTGGTCAAAAAGCTGTTTCAGGCGAAATTTATTATCAAATAAAAGGACTTATAGGGGCAGAAGGGGCCTATGAGGTGCAAAAGATGGTAGAAAATATTAGTAAGTTCAGTGGGTTAACTTTTGCCACCCTAATAGGAATTGCAACTTTACTAGTAACTGCTACCGGTTTATTTGTTACCATGCAAACCTCACTGAACGCTATTTGGGGAGTTAAACCAAAACCTAAGCGGGAATACCTTAAGTTAATTACCGACCGGCTTTTATCGTTTGCTATGATTTTAAGTATAACTTTCTTATTGTTGGTTTCCTTGATAGTGCATGCTTTGCTGGCCCGGGTAGGTAATTATTTACTTAACAATATTGGTGAAACGGCTATTATTCTGATTCACTTTTTTAATTCAGTTTTTTCGCTCGCCGTTGTTACCTTTTTATTCGCTGCCATATATAAGTTTTTACCTGATGCTAAAATACAATGGCGCGATGTATGGGTAGGGTCTATTGTGACGGCACTGCTTTTTACTTTTGGTAAGTATCTGATAGGTCTTTATTTGGGCAATAGTAATCTAGCTACCGTATATGGCGCAGCTGGTACGGTAGTAGTTATTTTAACCTGGGTGTATTACTCTTCTCAAATACTTTACTTTGGCTCTATTTTTACATTAATTTATTCCCGCAAATATGGCTCTAATATTTACCCGTCTGAATATGCGGTTCGGGTAAAAGTAGAGGAGATAGAGGCTGGTAAAACTGCTGTAAACAAAGAGCCAGGTAAATTTGAACAACCCGAGGAGTAACTTATTGTACCGCTATGCAGGAAATTTCTACATTAACATCTTTGGGTAAGCGGCTCACTTCCACTGTTTCGCGGGCAGGCGCATTTTCTTCTTTAAAGTAGCTACCATAAATTGTGTTAATTCTAACAAAGTTGTTTAGGTCTTTTACAAAAATAGTACACTTTACTACTTGCTCAAATCCCAAGCCTGCTTCTTGCAGAATAGCTTCTAAGTTCTTCATTACCTGATGCGTTTCTGTTTCAATGTCACCTTGTACTAAATCTCCGGAAGCTGGATCTAAAGCAATCTGACCAGATACATATAAAACACCATTGGCTAACACAGCCTGATTATAAGGGCCAATAGGAGCTGGCGCATTGGCAGAAGTAATAATTGTAGACATAGTATAATTGAAGGTTGATATAGGAATCCAAATGTACAAATAAAAGCTTGTGGTAACTCAAATTAAACAAATCACCAAGTAGAATTTTGAGGTAAGCCTACGGCTATAAAAGAAAAAGAGGAAGCAATTGCCTCCTCTTTACTGGTTTTTTATTTGATAACAGCTTATTCTACAGTTACCGATTTTGCTAAGTTCCGGGGCTGGTCTACATTACATCCACGCATAACGGCTATGTGATAAGAGAGGAGTTGTAACGGAATAACTGATAACAGAGGTACCAAGTATTCGCTGGTTGCAGGTACTTCTATAACATGTTCGGCCATTGCCGGAATTACCTTATCCCCCTCCGTTACAATTGCAATGATTCTGCCTTTTCTGGCCTTTACTTCCTGTATGTTAGAAACAATTTTTTCATAAGAACTATCTTTGGTAGCAATTACAATAACTGGCATGTTTTCGTCAATCAAAGCAATTGGACCATGTTTCATTTCAGCAGCCGGGTAGCCTTCTGCATGAATATAGGAGATTTCTTTTAGCTTTAGGGCTCCCTCTAACGCTACCGGAAAATTATAGCCTCTTCCCAAATACAGAGCATTGGTTGCGTCTTTTAGTTCTTCAGCAATTTCAATTACCTTATCATGCATTTCCAAAGCTTGCTCTACTTTCGAAGGAATATTCTCCAACTCAATCATAAGCGAACGCAGTTTACTTGTTTCGATAGTACCACGTTTGCTGCCAATAATCATGGCTAATAAAGTCAGAACCGTAACCTGAGCAGTAAAGGCTTTGGTACTTGCAACGCCAATTTCCGGACCGGCGTGTGTATAAGCACCGGCATGAGATGCCCGGGCAATAGAAGAACCAACCACATTGCAAATGCCAAATATGGTTGCACCTTTTTGTTTTGCTAATTCAATGGCTGCTAATGTATCTGCTGTTTCGCCGGATTGAGAGATGGCAATGACTATATCATCTTCCGTAATTATTGGGTTCCGGTAACGAAACTCAGAAGCATATTCTACCTCAACGGGTATACGAGCCAGATCTTCTATCAGGTATTCCGCTACCAGACCCGCATGCCACGATGTGCCGCAAGCTACAATAATGATGCGTTTGGCATTAACAAACTTATTTTCAAATTCACGGAAGCCACCCATAATTAAATGGTTTTGGGCAGCAATTAAGCGGCCACGCATGCTATCATGAATTGAACGGGGTTGTTCAAAAATTTCTTTTAGCATAAAGTGGTCGTAACCACCTTTCTCAATAGAATCAAGTTCTAACGCTAAAGTTTGAACATAAGGCGTAGTTGGAATATCTTCACGGGTTTTGATGTTAAGCTCCCCATCTTTGATGATGGCAATCTCATAATCATTAACATACACCACATTGTTTGTGTATTCAATAATAGGTGTTGCATCCGAAGCTAAAAAATACTCATCTTGTCCTACACCAATAACCAATGGGCTCCCTTTACGGGCAGCAATTAGTTGATTTGGTTCGTCTTTGGAAAGCACCACAATGGCATAGGCTCCCACAACTTCATGTAAGGCAAGTCTTACTGCTTCGTCTAATTTACAGTTATTCTCATCCTGGATATTTTCTATCAGGTTAATAAAAACTTCTGTATCTGTATCGCTATAAAAAGTGTAGCCCTTAGATTGGAGTAAAGTTTTTAACGTGCTGTAATTTTCAATAATGCCATTATGAATAATAGCAATGCGGCTAGAGTTTGAATAATGTGGATGAGCATTAGAATCATTAGGTTCTCCGTGGGTAGCCCAACGGGTATGGCCCATGCCTATAGTGCTGTGGGTATCTTTATCCGAAAGGAAATTTTCTAAGTCAGAAACTTTTCCCTTTTTTTTATAAACATTTAAGTTGCCGTTAAGTAAGGCTACGCCGGCGCTATCGTATCCCCGATATTCCAATCTCCGCAAACCTTTTAAAATTATTGGGCATGCTTCTCTATGTCCAATATATGCTACAATGCCACACATATTTTATTCCCGAATTATAAATAAATGGTAGATAAGTTATTGTTTCTCCGCTGAGTAATAAATTCGCAGCTTTAGTTGGTTAGGGGCAGTATTCAAAATAGTCTGCCGTAAGGTCTGATATGCTAAGATATCAATGGTTAATACTGAATTTCGATCGTAAGCCAATGAGCTAGGAGAAAGAATAAGTCCGGTATTTGATCTGGTTCCATTAACTAAAGCTTGTACATAATTCGTAATAGTGAACGTAAAGGTTTTAGTTTCGGAGTTATATGTAGCAGGGAATTGGGGAACAGCATTATTACCTCCAATAATTCTATTGCTTTTGCTGGTATTAAACAAATATGCAAAAGTAGAAGGTGTATTGGTTGAACTATTAACTACAGGTACTATTAGCTCAGCCCGATTTATTACAGCTTTATTGCCTATGGTTTGTTTTAATTTATTGAAATAAGGTAAGGTTAACTTTACCTTAAGCCCCACCGACTCTTGTAGGAACGCAAGATTATTGGTGTTAACTGCTCGTACAGAATCGCCTGGACGTTGTAGAGTAGCCAATGGAGTACCCGTCCGATTAACCGTTACCTGATTAAAATAATTGTTATTACTATTTAGTCCTAATTGATACCTGCCTTTAGTTGTACCTGTCTTATAGTAAATTTTAAGATAAGTGCTATCCGAATTTTGTCTGAAAACTAATGCGGCTTTTGCATTATTATCCGAGGTGATGGCTATTCCGGAAAGAAAGTTCACAAATGCTGCCTGGTTTGCAAATCCGCCTGTTCCGGCTTTAGTTATAACTTCTTTACCAAAATTATTATCTAAACGAACTCGGGCTGGGAAAGAACGTGCGACCACACTAGATGAACCAGAAGTGGTTACAGTAACTTTCTTACTAGCTTTGGGTGTAGGTTTAAAAGTAAGTGACCCTACAGGAGCAGATTCATGGTTAAGCTTACTATTGGTATAGTAAGTTTTAGTTTCCTCAAATCTTTCCTGTAACTTATGAATGTTTACGGTCAGGTTCTGGGTAGTATCGCCAAAATACTCATCATAATCCAAGGCTAATACTACTGAGTCTACAGTAGCATTGGCGGCATCTGGAATACCTACTCCCGGTAATACACCTAACTCTACAAATGTTTTAGATGATACAGTTCCAAAGTTTGCGTTAGAGAATTGACCAACATTAAAGCTTCCGCGCTTATAAGCCAGAACAGAATCAGTATCTAGAACAGTAGCTGCTCTAATGGTAAGCGTATCGATATGGGTGGTACCCAGCAATACATCTTGTCCGGCACCGTCTAAGCCAATATTATTGGGTTCTTCGCAAGCAAAAAAGGTAAATAAAATAAAAGTAAAAAGAACAGGAGTTCTAGTTAGCCAATTCATTATATAAATCGTAGTGCGCATCTAAAAAGTTTTCGTCAGAATCATTACTTATCTGCCGTGTTTTGGTATATTTTGTAAATAAAGCCGCAATATTTTCACTGAAGTTTTCTTCTTGCGGACGTACTACAATATCAGCATATTCCATGCCCATTTTTACGAAGCCTTCGAAGTCAGCAGTTTTTAAATGCGTTAACATGCTGTCTTCAATGTCCAGCATTTTTACCTTTTCTAATAGGTCACCTTCAAATTTGTGATCAAATCCATTGTTATAAACTGTAAACATAGATTTTGCATCTTTAAAAATAGGGTCCTTCTTGTAAGTAGTTTTTAAATACATTGGAATCAGGCCAGTCATCCAGTCGTTGCAATGTACAATATCTGGCTGCCAACCTAATTTCTTAACTGTTTCTAAAACGCCTTTGCAGAAAAATATTGCCCGTTCATCGTTATCCGCGTGAAATTTATTGTCTTTATCCACCAAAACGGATTTCCGATGGAAATAGTCTTCGTTGTCGATAAAATAAACCTGAAGTTTAGCATTAGGAATGGAAGCAACCTTTATTATTAAAGGTTTTTCTTCTTCTCCTACTGCTATGTTGATACCTGATAATCTTACTACTTCATGCAACCGGTTCTTACGTTCATTAATCAATCCAAACCGGGGAACAAAAATCCGGATTTCCATGCCGCGCTCCTGCATGCCTTGAGGTAACATTCTCAGGAATTCCGCTACCTTTGTAGTTTGTAAGAATGGATTAATTTCGGTTGCAGCGTATAAGATTCTTAGCTTTGACATAGGCTTGAAAAGTGTTGGTTGAAATATGCACAAAATTCGGCAGCACAAAATTACATAATTTTTATCATATTTTCAATTTTATTTGTTAGAATATACATTTGTGCTCTTTTCTAACAAATATTTTTAATCCGAGGCATGCAGATAATTACATCTCTCCGAGATATTAAAGAACAAACCGAGAAGCTGCGTAGTTCCGGTAAAACAATAGGTTTTGTACCTACCATGGGAGCATTGCACCAGGGACACTTAACTTTGCTGGAAACAGCGGCTGAACAGAACGATCTGAGTATCTGTAGTATATTTGTAAATCCGACGCAGTTTAACAATGCGGAAGATTTTAAGTTGTACCCTAGAATTTTAGAGAACGATATCGAAGCCTTAAAAAAGAGTAGATGCGCTATGCTGTTTGCCCCTTCTGTAGCCGATATGTACCCGGAAACATTGCAGCTGAAATTTGACTTTGGTGAGTTGGAAACTGTAATGGAAGGAAAGTTCAGGCCAGGCCACTTTACTGGGGTGGCCGCAATTGTAAGTAAATTATTTCATGCAGTTAGGCCCCATAAAGCTTACTTTGGTCAAAAAGATTTGCAGCAATACGCAGTTATTAACCGCTTAGTAACAGATTTAAGTTTCGATCTGGAACTAGTTTGTCATCCTATAATCCGGGAGGCAGATGGTTTGGCTATGTCGTCGCGCAACCGGCGTCTTTCAGAAGAGCAGCGGGAGCAGGCAACTCAACTGTATAAGGCTTTGCAATTAGCATCCGGATTGAGTAAAGCACATACGGTTGCAGAAGTAAAAGAGGCGGTAAGTAAGCACTTGCAGCCCTTTGCAGCAATTAAGCTGGAATATTTTGAGGTCGCCGACGTTAATTCTTTACAGCCCCTGGCGGAATTTGATGCTTCTGATAGGGTGGCCCTTTGTATTGCGGCTTACGTAGGAGAAGTAAGGTTAATTGATAATGTTATTATTTAATTAAGGTAAAAGGTTCATAAGCTAACATTAAATATGGCTGAATAATCTATCTTAAAAATACATACCTTTGCATTTTATTATAAAATAAATCAATGTTAATTGAGGTTTTAAAATCTAAAATACACCGGGTTAAAGTTACGCAGGCGGAGTTGCATTATGTAGGAAGCGTAACCATCGATGAAGATTTAATTGATGCGGCCAATATGGTGGAGAATGAAAAGGTAACCATTGTGAATATAAACAATGGGGAGCGTTTTGAAACGTATATTATAAAAGGTGAACGGGGTACGGGTACGGTTTGCCTGAACGGACCAGCTGCCCGAAAAGTGCAGGTAGGCGATGTGGTAATTATTTTCTCTTATGGCCAAATCGATTTTAGTAAAGCAAAAGAGCATAAGCCAACCCTAGTATTCCCAGACCAGCACAACCGGTTGGTTTAAATAAGCAAGAATGAAAAAGTTACTGGATATTCTGAAATACGTTTTCTTATTCGGAATGTCATTTTTTTTAATGTGGTATGCTTTGAAAGGTATCGACCTGAAGCTGCTGCAAAATCACCTGCAGGAAATAAACTATTTCTGGTTAGGTATTTCCCTTTTAGTAGCGTTGGCTGGTTTTGCCAGTAGGGCCTATCGCTGGAAGATGCAGCTTGCGCCTATTAGCACCAAAGTTTCATTTAAAGATACTTACCATGCTACCATGATTGGTTATTTAGCTAATCTGGTATTGCCCCGTATGGGAGAAGTTTTTCGGTGTACAATTTTAAAGCGAAGTAGCGATATACCTGTACAAGCCTCCTTTGGTACTGTAATTACAGAGCGCCTGCTGGATATGGTTATGCTGCTGTTGTTAATGGGCTTAGCCTTTCTGGTTGAATTCGAACATATAAACACTTATTTCCTAAGCCTGCTTTCCGATAAATATTATTCTATTCAGGAAAATAAAACCTTGCTTTATTTATTAGTAGGTTTTGGTATAGGCGGATTACTGGTAGTAATTTTCTTAGCAGTTTTTTATTTGAACCAACTACGGGAAATCAGGTTTTTTCAGAAAGCAATAACGCTTATAAAGGGTTTCCTGGAAGGTGTTTTTAGTTTAAGTAAAGTTAAAAATAAGCCGGCTTTTGTGGCGCATACTATCTTTATTTGGTTCTCTTATTATTTAATGGGGTATTTGTCTTTTTTTGCTTTGCCCGCTACCGCCCATTTAAGTCCATTTGCTGCTCTGTCGGTACTGGTTATTGGTAGTTTGGGTATGAGTGTACCGGTGCAAGGGGGAATAGGCGTATTTCATATAATGGTAAGAAGTACTCTATTATTATATGGAATATCAAAAGAAGCTGGTATGGCCTTTGCGCTAATCAATCATACTTCTCAAACTTTAATGGTAGTTCTGTTAGGGGGAATCAGTTTTTTATTAAGTTTAATAAAATCTGGTAAATCCAGTAAGGTTGTAGCAGTGCCCACCGATTCTATTTCTAATGAAATCACTGTCTAAAATATTTGCCCGGGAAGATCTAGTAAAGCAGGTAAAAGATTGGAAAGCGCAGGATAAAAAAATTGTTTTTACAAACGGCTGCTTTGATCTGCTTCATTTAGGGCACGTAGATTATCTGGAGAAGGCGCGTTCTTTAGGTGACAAATTGATAGTAGGCGTAAATACAGATGCCTCAGTAAGTCGTTTAAAAGGCCCCCACCGCCCATTGCAAGACGAATTGTCACGTGCTCGTATCATGGCATCCTTATTGTTTATAGATGCAGTAGTATTATTTGATGAAGATACTCCGTATGAGCTGATAAAAAGTTTGCTGCCGGATATTTTAGTAAAAGGTGATGATTATAATATTCAAAATATTGTTGGTCATGATATCGTTTTACAAAATGGCGGCGACGTTAAAACCATTAGACTCGTAAAAGGGTATTCAACATCAGGTATCGTTGAAAAGATAAAAGCACAAATAAAAGCATAAAGAAAATGGGTGGAATATATTTAATCATGATCGTCTTCATGTTAGCTAGCATGGCAGTTAGCTGGACCTTGAAGAGTAAGTTTCGGAAATATTCGGAAATTGGTTTGCGTTCAGGCCTAAGTGGCCGGGAAGTAGCCGAGATGATGTTGGCAGATAATAACATTACTGATGTTCGGGTTATTTCAACCGAAGGAATGTTAACAGATCATTATGATCCAGGTAAAAAAACTGTAAACTTAAGTGAGGGGGTTTATGCCTCCCGTAGCGCGGCCGCGGCGGCAGTAGCTGCTCACGAATGCGGACATGCGGTGCAGCACGCTACTGCTTATAGCATGCTTAAGTTTAGATCGGCAATGGTGCCAGCCTTAAGTGTAGCTTCGCGGTATATGCAGTGGATTCTGTTAATTGGTATTTTCATGATCCAAACAACAATAATTCCTTTGGCAATTGGGGTAGCTTTATTTTCACTTACTACTATATTTAGTTTTGTTACTTTGCCAGTGGAGTTTGATGCCAGCCGTAGGGCTTTGGCCTGGATGGACAGCAGAGGAATTGTAACAGCTCAGGAACATGCTATGGCGAAAGATTCTTTAAAATGGGCTGCTATGACGTACGTAGTTGCCGCTTTAGGTTCCTTAGCTACGCTGCTGTACTATGTGTCTATATTGTTAAGTGGTAGTCGCCGAAGCTAATTATCGTATATCATAAAATAAAAAAGCTGCCTTAAATCTTAAGGCAGCTTTTTTATTTTATACAATTGTGTAAAACAATAAAACTTTGGTATGGGCGAACTAGTAGATATAATATATAATTAATTTAATATTTTGGTGTAAGCCTAATCTCAAAAGCCTGTTTTATGCTATTTGACCTAACAGAAGAACACATGGCTGTACAAGCAGCAGCCCGTGATTTTGCTCAAAGTGAATTATTGCCAGGAGTAATTGAGCGCGATGAGCAGCAAAAATTTCCAACTGACCAAATTAAAAAAATGGGGGAGCTAGGCTTTTTGGGCATGATGGTCGATCCTAAATATAATGGGGGAGGCATGGATAGTATTGCCTATGTGCTGGCAATGGAAGAAATTTCAAAAGTAGATGCCTCGGCTTCGGTGGTGATGTCGGTAAATAATTCTTTGGTCTGTTGGGGATTGGAAAAATACGGCACAGAAGAGCAAAAGCAGAAGTATTTAACCCGGTTAGCTGCCGGCGAGGTAATAGGGGCTTTTTGTTTATCAGAGCCGGAGGCAGGCTCAGACGCTACCAGTCAGCATACTACTGCTGAAGATAAAGGCGAATATTACCTGCTTAATGGCACCAAGAACTGGATAACTAATGGTAACTCCGCTTCGGTTTATTTGGTTATGGCGCAAACCCATCCGGAGCTGAAACACAAGGGGATCAATGCTTTTATTGTAGACCGCGATACGCCCGGTTTTGAAGTGGGACCCAAAGAAAATAAATTAGGTATTAGAGGTTCAGATACCCATTCTTTAATGTTTACGGATGTAAAGGTACCCAAGGAAAACCGTATTGGCGAAGATGGATTTGGATTTAAGTTTGCCATGAGTGTTCTGGCTGGCGGACGGATAGGGATTGCGGCTCAGGCCTTAGGGATTGCGTCTGGCGCCTATGAGTTAGCGCTTAGATATGCCAAAGAACGCAAAGCCTTTGGAACTGAAATTGCGAAGCACCAAGCCATACAATTTAAACTGGCCGATATGGCTACCAATATAGAAGCAGCCCGTTTGCTGTGCTTTCAGGCAGCTGCCGATAAAGATGCCGGAAGAGACTATACAAAATCGGGTGCAATGGCCAAATTGTTCGCTTCGCAAGTAGCTATGGATACAGCCGTAGAGGCTGTGCAAATACACGGAGGATACGGCTATGTGAAAGAATACCATGTAGAGAGGCTTATGCGCGATGCAAAAATTACCCAAATTTATGAAGGTACCTCAGAAATACAGAAAATAGTAATATCAAGAGAGATACTAAAATAGTAGAATTTGATGATGTTGAAATAGTCCTGTAAAAGGTTGAAAAAAAATATGCTTAATTTTATAAAAATCATGCAATAAATTTTGAAATATTAAAAGATTTATTTTAGATTTAAGCTTCAAAATATAACTTTACAGCAAAATAATTAAAATAGATACATCATGGAAGATTACAATAAGGTTATTGAATCGTTAGGCGTTCGATATATCAAATCTAAGAACCTGATATTGCAGCAACCATTTACGGTGCGTAATTACTATGATGTAGGAAATAATATTATATTACTACATAAAGGTACCATTGCATTTGGTGACGAGAAACATGTTGTAGAAGAAGGTGAAATGCTTTTTGTTCCTGGCGGACGAAGTACTAAAATTTATTACGGTGATTTGGAAAGCCGTACCATCTCTAACGATGATTTGATTTCCAACCGGGATAAGTTCTTTAAAAGTAATGCTGATCTAGACTTAATCGGGGATGCAGAAGAAAGCCATAGCTTTGTTTCCTTTGAAGCTAAAGTATTTGATTCGGTAAACTTTTTTGCTTCTCTGGATGTGCCGGCATTTCTTATTTCTCATAACTCTAAATTAGCTAACTTAGTAATTAAAGTTATTGAAGAAAGTTTGCAGGACTTACCTGGTAAAGAGCGGTTGATTAATATTTATACTGAGAATATTGTTGTAGAAATTGTACGCTACATACTACGTAACCGTATGTTTGTGGAGCAATTAGCTACTAACAGTACTTATTTCAAAGATCCACGCCTGATTGATTTATTCAACTATATCAAAGAAAATATTGGCGGAGACTTATCTAATAAGGTATTATCCAATGTGGCTAATGTTTCGGAAGATTATGTAGGCCAGTATTTTAAAATGTTAACGGGTATTAATCCGCAGGATTACATTGAATACCAGCGGATGGAGCGGGCAGTATTTTTGCTTCGTACGACGAAGAAAAGTATTCGGGAAATTGGGAAAGAAGTTGGGTATAAAGATACCGCTTATTTCTGCCGCCGTTTTAAGATGATGTTTGGTATTCCAGCCGGTAAAATGCGTCGCCGCGAATCAGCTACGAATATCTAATTCAGCATTAAAAGTTTTTACTACTTCAGAAACCTCGGCTATAAAGTCGGGGTTTTTTTCTATCTGGGTACCTACCACAATAATGTCGGCACCGGCGGCTAAGGCCGTACTCGCTTTTTGTACGGTATTTATACCGCCTCCCACCAATAAGGGGACATCAATAGCTTTTCTCACGGCCTGAATCATTTCGGCAGACACAGCATGTAAGGCACCGCTGCCCCCATCCAGGTAAATTAACTGCATCCCTAATAATTCGCCGGCTAAGGCGGTGCTGGCAGCTATTGCTGGTTTGTTGTGCGGCAAAGGTGTAGTGCCACTCATATAAGAAGCGGTAGTCTGTCTTCCGGAATCAACCAGGATATAACCCGTAGGAAGCACGGCTAATTTACTGGCCTTAAGCATAGGTGCAGCAATGACGTGTTGGCCGATTAAGTATTCCGGATTGCGGCCGGAAATCAAGGAAAGTAATAAGATGCCATCGGCCTGAGTATCTATGTGTAAGCTGCTGCTTGGAAATAAAATAACCGGGATAGAGGTTTCCTGCTTTATTTGCTTAATTAAAGATGCTTGGGTATTCTGGGTAATTAAGCTGCCGCCCACCAGAATATAATCAACCTGATGGGTATTACAAAGTTTAATAACATCCGAACAGCCTTGGCTATCAAGGTTGTCCGGATCTAAAAGAACAGCTAAAGCT
The DNA here is from genome assembly GCF_000473365.1 of Adhaeribacter aquaticus DSM 16391. Classification (GTDB taxonomy): domain Bacteria; phylum Bacteroidota; class Bacteroidia; order Cytophagales; family Hymenobacteraceae; genus Adhaeribacter; species Adhaeribacter aquaticus. Next base: position 1,088,403 of record NZ_KI421517.1, on the reverse strand, counting down.
TTCTGTCCTGATGTGTATTTCTTAATTTGTTCTAAATAAAGTTTGCTAAATGGCATTCTCTTGCGGATGGGAGAAATCAGTTTCTTTTACTCCCGCTTCTGTTGATGTGGCAATATCGGCATTTTTTGGCTCCTGCAGGTACTCTTCGAGTTTTTTGGTAAGGTAAATTAAAACAAATGCAGTTACCTGCTGCGATATTGCCTTTCCCATTTCTGATTGGAAGAAACCTTTGGCTGTTTCTTTGACCACTGATGGTTCCTCGGCAACGGGCTGATGAAAACCTGTGGAGCTGACAACCGGATCGTGGAAAACATCGGCATAATTAATGCTTCCATCTTCATTCACAATATGAGCATCAGAAATATGAGCAGCATTCAAGGGTAAGGTTTTATAGGTGGGAGCCGCCTTTAAACCTTTAGAAGCTTTTCTTTTTTTTTTGCCCTTAAACATAGAGGTAATCAGCCACACCCCTGCTAAAGCACCTCCTGCCATTAGAACCGTTTTTCCTACTTGCTGGGACTGATTCTTTATTTCTGATACATCGCTTAGCAATGCATTTCTATATTCTTCTTTTTGCCTTTCCAGAAATTCTTTCTGGCTTTCAAAAAGTGGGTTATGTATTTCACTCATAACGGCTCGTTTCTTTTATCCTGTTTATAAATTGTATTATCGAAAGTTTTATCAGCTACACCCTGGAATACTTTCTTGTCTACTCCCATAAAGAAAATAATAAATAAGATAATGTAGAATAAGGTTACTATTCCAAATCCCCAAAAATGGCTATCTAATAAGTCATTCAATAAAAGAGCAATAAAAATATTTAAGAAAATAAGTGCCATAAAGGCAGCAAATCCTAACATAATAGCATGTAGTAAACCTACAAAGCTATTCTTCAGTTTCATCTGAATTTCCAGCTTTATTAAATCTATACGTGTATCAATATAGCCCATCAGGTTACTGATCATGCTATCAGTGCGAGAATTTTTTTCTTCACCCATCATAGTTTTATTTTATTTACAATTAAGCAAATGGTCAGATCGTTTTTCGGTCATATTATAATTGTCTGTAATATATTAGAGAAACCCTATTATATTCAAAACCTGTATTACGAATTTTGGCATAGATTGTCTGAAATTTTGCGTAAATTAAGTAATTCAACTAAATCTGGCTTTTCGCTTGAATAATAATTATTATAAAATATTAAATGTGCCGGCCACAGCCACTGCTCAGGAAATTAAACTGGCTTATAAAAAGCTGGCTATTCAATATCATCCTGATAAACACCAGGGAAACCCTTATTTTGAGGAAAGGTTTAAACTAGTTAACGAAGCATACCAGGTATTATCAAATCCGCAGAAACGCGCTACCTACGATCTCCGGCTACAGTATTTAATTCAGGTAAAGCTGCAGGAGCAGTTTCAGCAACAACAGCGGTACCGATACCAGGGGCCTATCAGGCAACCTGCCTCGGTTTCAGAACGATATTACCGGAACATTCCCAAAGCAGGCTTTATTAAGAAAGATTATTATATCCTGGCAGGTATCTTTGCCGGCATATTACTTTTTTGTGCGCTCCTAAAATTTGTGATGGATCATATTGCGGCTAAAGATAATTACCAGGAGGCGCTATCGTATATAGAGCAGGAGAAGTGGAGTACTGCCCACGCTTATTTATCGGAAGCCATTCATTTTAAACCTTCCTATAGCGAAGCCTATTTTAAAAGGGCTTACATAGAGATGGAAGTAAGAAAAGACTATAAAGCAGCCTTGTCTGATTTAGATGCCGCCATTACTTATGCTCATGATAAGTTGCCGCAGATGTATTACCTCCGGGGTAAGTGCCACGAAGAATTAAGGCATAATTTAGTTGCTGAGCTGGATTTGGGTCAGGCAATTGCACAAGATAAAAAATTTGCGTTGGCATATTACGATCGTGGCATGCTGAGGGCGAGTGCCTTAAATAAATATCCGGAGGCTATTCAGGATCTAACTAATTTCCTTAAATTAGAAATGGCAGATGCAGAAATGCAAAATAAAGCCTTGTTTTACCGCGGGTTTTGCTACTATTTAACGCAGCAAAACAAAGCAGCAATTAAAGATTACCGGGTTGCCCTGAAACAAGAGCCCAAGAATGCCCGCTTATATTTCCTGTTAGGTAAAGCTCAGGCCGAAACCGATAGTACTGCAGCAGCCTGCCAAAATTTTTATCAGGCATTTAATTTGGGTTATCAGGCTGCCTACGGCGATATTCAACAATATTGTGTTCAATAATTAATCCTCCCAAATTGCAATATAAGGAGCCTCATCACCTTTGCGGTAGCCTCTAAACATTAGTTCGGTCTCAAACTCCATTGCAATGTCGCCGTTTGGCGTTAAGGCAATCAAATTCCGGTCTTTTTCTATTTTATCTTTATATAACCGAATAGCTTGGGCTGCCGCTTCTGTAATAGATAGTCCTTTGTATTTTACCAGTGCATATACTTCATGCGCCACGGTGCCTCTTATAATGCTTTCACCGTCGCCGGTACAGGAAACAGCACACACTTCATTGTTTGCGTAAGTGCCGCAGCCAATAATCGGGCTGTCTCCTATGCGCCCTTCATGTTGGCCGGTAAGGCCACCGGTAGAGGTAGCAGCAGCTAAATTGCCATGTATATCTAAGGCTACAGCACCTACTGTATCTTTACTGGTGTGTTTTAGTTGGTTCTGTTTTTGTTTTTTTACATCTTCTAATTTTTCTTCGGTGGTAAAATAAGCCTCTGGCACTATTTGCAAGTTGTGTTCTTTGGCAAACGCAGTTGCTCCATCGCCACCAATTAAAACATGCTCACTTTTTTCCATAATAGTGCGGGCAAGTTTTATAGGATTTTTAACTGATTTAACTCCTGCTACTCCTCCGGCATGTAAGGTTTTACCGTCCATAATGGCGGCATCAAACTCATGGCTTTCTTTTATGGTTAAGGCGCCACCCTTACCGGCATTAAATAATGGATTGTTTTCCATAGATATAACAGCCGCTTCCACGGCATCTATAGCTGAACCACCAGCTTTTAAAATTTGATAACCGGCATCTAAAGCTTCTTCCAGCCCTTTTCTATATCCTGCCTCTTTTTCCGGGCTTATATCTTCGCGGGTTTTATCTTCTGCTCCGCCATGTATAACAAGTACAAAGTTTTGGGCCATAGTTTTACTTTTAGGGTAAAGTGGTAAAAAATGCTTAATACAAATGAACCTAATACGCGGAGTATTATTGGACGTTCCCGGATAAGTACGGAATTACATCCGTATAGCCACTTAAATACCTTGAAAGGAGAAGAAGTAAGATCAACTGACATATTCTTTTTTGCTTATTGGGGTTGAAAGGCTGGGAATTAAAGTAAAGGAAAAATAGGTAGTAAATTTTAGATAAAATTAGCTGGTTCTATTATTAGAATAAGAAATAAGGGGTGAAATGCCAGCAATTAAATTTTTAGATTCAGTTTTAAAGGTGAATTATAAACTAACTATTGAGAAGGTTGTCTGGGAAAAAAGGGCATAAAAAAACCTCCCAGTTTTTACTAGGAGGTTTTTTTCAGTTGGTGGTGATGATTGGAATCGAACCAACGACACAAGGATTTTCAGTCCTTTGCTCTACCAACTGGAAACCCTATTTGCAGTAAATAGAGGTCTATTTTCGGCGAGTATCAAAGCCGTGCGCCAACACATGCGACAGAAACCTAAAAACCTGTCACATGTTCACAGATCCAAAGATTGTCAACCTGCATGATCTAAGTCAGCGGGCTTACATCACCTTTTACTACTCCGGTAAGCGTTACCGGTTCTACAACGGGAAAGCAATAGGAATCAATTGTATGCCCAATAACTGCGATACACTGGCAGCACGAGAGCGGTTGTTAAAGCAGCTAGTCCGAGGCTATATCAAAGCGCTCCTTTCGGGATGGACCCCGGAGGAGGTTAAAACCCCAGTACAGAAGCAACCACTTATTCAATTGCTCAACCAGGTTGCTCAGGATATTGAAGGTGGTTCATACAGCAGCGTTTATCGCCGGGATATCCTGAAGGTGGTTGAAAGTTTCTCTGATTTCCTGGTGGCTGAGGACCGGAAAGGTGCGCTACCGGATGAGATCGTTACCGCAGATATAGAGCGCTTCTTAAAACGGTTTTCCTCTTCCGGGACTTATTACCAGAACAAACGTCGAACCCTTGGGGCGGTTTTTTCTCGGCTTCTAAAACAAGGATATTGTAAGACTAATCCAGTGCTGGAAACGACAAAGCGTAGAGCGAAAGCGGTGCTGCATCAGGCTTATACTCCCGAGCAACTTGCACCGGTATTGCAGTATTTAAAGGAAAATTTTCCGCACTTGTACTTGTGCGCTTTATTGATGTACGGGACTTTATTGCGGCCCCACCGGGAGATCAGGTTGCTTAAGCGCAAACATTTCGATGAACACTTTACCTGCTTCTCTCTTGACGGGAAAGAGAACAAGAGCGGCAGGATCAGAAGTTTGCCGATACCGGATTTTGTCCGACAAGAATTGGTGGAAAGATGTATTGGCGATCTCTTGCCGGATGAGAATATATTCACCAGGTGCTTGGAGCCATTCAACGAGTGCTATTTTAATACCATGTGGTCACGTGCGAAGACGAAGATGCTAGATCTTGGATTACTACAACCGAAGCAGACGTTATATAGCTTCCGCCATGCAGCATCGGTAAACGTGTTTACGAGAACCCAAAACCTGAAGCTGCTCCAGCAACTGCTCGGGCACTCCAATCTGAATACCAGCTTGATCTATTTGCGAAGTATCGGCGCAATACAGGTAGAAAGCTCAATGATGCCGGAGTTGTAGAAAAGTATTCGCCGGCACTGTGAATTGGATTTTGCACCCGGGGGTTTGCGATTCCTGCCAAATTTGAGCCATCAATTGCTAGCGCGATCAGGGGCAGGCAGGCAGATGGTGATGAAGGTGTCTTTACCGGGGGTGGAGTCAACCTCCACAGTCCCGTCAAGGAGTTTGACCCGGTCCTGGATGGTGCGAATGCCTATGCCCCTGCTTTGGCTACCGTCTTCGGTACTTCCCCAATCCATGCCTTTGCCGTTGTCCCGGGCCTCCAGGTAAATATGTTCCTGGTCCCTGCTCAACTCCAGGTTCGCCTGGGTGGCGCCCGAATGCCGTACAATGTTATTGATCAGTTCCTGACCCATGCGGTAGATGGCCTTCTCCAGATGGTCCGGCAGTCGATCTGGGAAGCAGTGGCAATCAAGCTTAATCCCGGATACGGAAAAGTGCTTGCAGAATTCCTCAATCGCATGCTGCAGGCCAAATTCTTTGAGCAGGATGGGTACCAGTTCATGCGATACCTTCCTGGTCTCCACAATTGCCTCGGTAAGCAGGGACTCTGCCTTCTGGAGGGCTTCTGCCACCGCGGGTTCCTGCGCCTTGGGCGCATCTAAATCTACTCTTGCCAGGCTGAGTTTGGCGGCGTAGAGGATTTGCCCCACCCCATTGTGGAGGGATTCCGAGATACGCCTACTTTCTTCTTCCTGGGCCTCCAGGATGGCTTTCAGGAGTTGCTGCTGCTGCTGAAGGCGCATAGAGAGGTTCTCCTGCTCCAGCCGCTTCAACTCCGATGTATCCATGTCTACCCCCAGTACTTTTTCGGCTCCGCCCGAAAGATTCTCCTGTACGATTGCTTTGATTTTAAGCGTCACCTCCTGCCCGTCCACTGAGATCCGAATTGTTTCTTCAAAAGATTGCAGGGGCTTTACTATATCCTTAACAATCTTTTCAGCCTTTGGCAGGTCTTCTGAAATGACAAAATCCAGATAGATTTGCGGCCTCACCGGTTGGCCTGTTGGTAGATTGAACAGGTGGTACATGCCCTCGCTCCAGTCGAAACCGCCCGTGGCCACGTCGTACTCCCAGCTGCCCATGCGAGAAACCTGCTCGGCTTGTCGGAGCAGCGTATGATTTTTGGCCAGTTCCTTTTCGGCCTGTTTCCGGGAGGTAATATTCAGGGTGGTCATCACCAGCCCGTCATCAAGCTTGACTAATGTACTGGAATACCACTTATCCAGACCTTCGTACCGGTAAGGGTGCTCACAGCCGGCCGGTTCGCCAGATTCCACTACCCTGAGCATCAACTCAAACATTTCTGTCTGTTTGATGCCGGGAAACTCCTCTGCAAAGTGTTTCCCTTCCAGATCAGGGCGGTTGGTTTCCCGTTGCAGCTTTTTATTGGCCAGCTGGATGCTGAAATCCTGAATTTCCCCGTTTCCGTCCCGCACGGCCTTCAGCACCGACATACCTATTAAAGAAGTGTCAAATACGGATTGCAGCAGGGCGGTGCTTTCCATTAATTCAATTGTGCGTTGGGCTACTTTCTGCTCAAGCTGGGTACGGTGTTTCTCCTCAGCTACGCGCAGGGCTTCCTCGGTGCGTTTTCGCTCGGTGATTTCGCTGAAAACAATGGCGACTTGGCGGCTTTCCTTGCCGCCGAGGCGAAAAGCATAGCCGTCATACCACCTGTCATGGAGTCCTGCGACGCGGTTGCTGTAACGGGTGGGCTCGCCGGTCAAAGCCACTTGGCCGTGTGTCTCTATCCAGAATTGTTCAATTTCGGGCACGAGTTCCCGCGCTGTTTTTCCGGCGGCGTTTTGGAGTCCGGTCAGTTTTCCGAATGCGGGATTGCATTCAAGGATGCGAAAATCAACGGGTTTATTTTGCGTGTCAAAAAGCATCTCTATAACGGCATAGGCCTCATCCATGGTCTCAAACAGCGTGCGGTAACGTTCTTCGGAATGGCGCAGCGCTGCATCTGCCCGGTGGCGCTCCAGGAATTCCGCGGCTGTCCAAGCCAGCATGTCCATCAGGCGCAGCTCGTGGTCGCTTGGCCGGTGCGGCTGGCGGAACTGGGTGCTGATGACGCCTATTGTCTCATCAGAGCGGCTCGTCATGGGAGTGGACTGTGCGGCCCGGATTTCGTCTGCGTAGGTGGCGGCGCCAGCATCAGTGCCTGCCAATCCTTCAAAACCAACGGTTTCTTCTATGATCAGGCGCTGCCGCTGAACACGCGTCACCTCGCATCCATTTTTCAGGCCCTCGTAGCGGAAGAAGGAGATAAAGGGGCTGTCATCTGGGTACCCTTGCCAGACGAACATCTCCATTCGCTTCCTGTCATCGCTGAGGAACTGCACGCAGCCCCGGTCGGTACCGGTGAACACGCAGGCCAGGGCAAGCACTTCCTGGAAGGCCACCTTTACGTCCGTTTGCTGTGCCAGTTTGGACTGCAGCTCATAGAGCCGGCGCATCCCCGTGAGGTCTGCCGCCAGGCTTGTCTCGCTTACTTCCAGCCTTTTCCCGGGCACCACCTGTTCGGCTGCGTCCTGGGCTGGACCGGCTGCACTGCCTGGGCCATTCTGTTCACTAAAGTATTCTGTAATCACTTTTTTGTTATGAAGGTTCTTTTTACAATAGGCGCCCTGGGAGTGGGGCCACTGGCACTAACATCCGGGGGAAATAGTCCCTCCGGATAAGGCCCTATCTGGGTAGCTCTATGAAGAAGGTGCTGCCCTTCCCCTCCGCGCTCTTAAACCATATCCTGCCGCCGTGCCACTCTACAATGGTTTTGATGATGGACATGCCAAGTCCCACCGAGGGCTCCCCCTTGATGCCGGGCCTTCTGGCGCGGGTGAACTTGTCGAATAGGGTGGCGTGGTATCTCTCGGGGATGCCCACCCCCGTGTCGGCCACCGTCACCAGCACCGTCTCTCCTTTGTCCTCCAGGGCTACGGTGATCTGGCCTCCGTCAGGGGTGAACTTGATGGCGTTAGAGATGAGGTTGTTAATGACCTGCATGAACTTGTTGTCGTCCACCTCCAGGAACACCGGCTCCCCGGAGGCGTGGAGCCGGAACGTCTTGCCCGTCAGCTGCTGGGTGGCCAAGTACTCCTCCATGGACTCCCGGATGGCCTGCGCCAAGTCCACCCGGCGCCGGATGAGCTTCACCTCGGAGGACTCCAGGAACTCCTGCTTGATGAAGTCCTGGATCAGCTGCACGCCCTGGCGGCTGCTTTTCTCAATGATGCCGATGATCTCCCGGGCGCCCTCCTCCTTGCCGTCGCCCAGCATCTGGGAGAGGCTGTGGATCATGCCCAGGGGGCCGGCCAGGTCGTGGGAGAGGATGTTGAGGATGGAGTTCTTCTTGTCGGAGTACTTCTTGAGGGTGTCGTTGTAGTGCTTCTGGGCGGTGACGTCGCTGACGTAGCCCATGACGTAGGAATGGTCCTCCGACAGGTGTGGGCAGACGCAGACCCACCTCTCCCTGCCGCCGTGGGTACGGATACGGAACTCTGCGTCCTTGATTATCCTTCCATTAAGCACATTGCGGTATATTTTCCGGACGTAGGCCAGGTCCTCGGGGTGAACCGTCTCCAGCAGGCCTTGGGGGTTGTCCACGGCGCTCCGGCGGGTCTGGGACCAGACCTCCTCGAAGGCAGGGTTGAGGTAGGAGAGCCGCTGGCTGGCCACCTCAAAGGAGAAAATCACTTGGTCACTGCCCTCGGCCAGTGACTCCAGGAAGCCGGGTGCGGGGTTACTTGATAGCATGCGTTCTTGGAAACGCTGTTATCCCGTGGGCCGCCTCTGCCGAATATACAACTATCTACCTAGAATAGTTCGCTTTTCATTATTCTTTTAAGCCTAGGGCGAAGCACGCACCATATGGGAAGTAGTATATACTGCTGTTTCATATCAATTCGGAAGTCAGTGGTTTGTGATAGAGCCTTTGGAGGCTCACCCATGAGCCTATCCTTCCTTACACCATATGATGTAAAAAGCCGGTTTTGCTGTAATGTTCAGAAAACCGGCAAAAGAGACACGCAAGGGTTTAAATTTCTAGCGTTTAAACTCTCTCAGTTTAGGAACCAACTGGCACGGCCTCCGTCCAGTGCATGCTGCACCTGTGAGGCGAAATCCAGCGCGTTCACTGAGCGGTCTAGGAACTGATCAATGTAGGTCGACTTATTTGCCCCGGTAAACAGGTTGTATAAGCGCCACAGGTTAATATTCCCATCTTCCTGTCGGCAAAAGCTTGCATCCTTGTAGTAGTCCTGGCATACCGAATTCAGCTGGGAATCACCGTACAGGAGTGCCGGGATTGCTTTCTTTTCTTCCGATGGGAGATATTGGTACATGCGGCAACGGCCCAGCAAATGAGCGAACTGCTGCTCCGTGATAGAGTAACCGGTCAGCGCCTGCATCTGTCTAAGGTGCCGGTGCTGGTCATATTGATCCATTAAGCGGTAGATGGCACTTCGTAATTGATCCAGGCTCGCTACCTTCAAATCTGCCTTGTACCCATCAGTACGCACACAGAGGTTGGTGCAAACCAGGTTCTTAAAACCAATGAATATCTTGAAATGCTCGGCCGCCCCTTTTTTATTATAGAGGTTGTCCAGGTTATAGGCTTTCACACCGCCTACCATCAAGGTTAGCCGGTTGCCATCAATATCATCCATAATGGTTGGTATTTCGATGCAGAACATAGCCCGCTCATAATAGATGGTGCGTTCCCATTCCAGTAGCTGACTGGCTGGTTTATCTTTGGCTTCCGGTATGCGGCCCTTAATAGGGTGCGATACCCGTATCTGTGGCTGGAGAATGGTCTCTCCCCGGAAAAGATCCTGTACCGCATCCTGAGTAGCCAGGATAAAATCCGACTGGCTAATGAGCGGCTCATTATCCTTAACAAACACCGGGATAATGTGGTTATGCTGTATATCCTGGAAGGGAACAGCTGTCGTATTGGCCTCTATAAAAGCAGAAGAGCTGGATTGTTGGTCCAGCTCTTGATTAATTGTTCTAATCGAATGATTTTGTGTTCTAGCTAGGGCGTGTATTAGTTCCATGGTTGTTGATTGTTTGGTTTAGTAATTGATTGGTTAGTGCCGTTGATTGCATGATATATTGTTTCTGCTGCTGGAATACCGGCATGAGCGCTTCTTTTTGCTCCTCATTGCACCGGTAATAGATTGCCGTTAGCTCCGGGAGGCTGGCGCATTGGCTAACCTGCTGCTGGATGGCCTCATCGTCTAAAGGCGCTGTTTCAGAGTGGCCGCTTGTGCACCATGCTAGAATTTGCTTGCCGGTATCTTCATTTAGCCGGAAAGGAGGTTTATCCATAAACAGGCGGGTACGGTCTTTGGATGCACTGGCATTATGCTTGAGATCCAGCTCCAGCACCACCGTGAATTCGTAGTCAATGCCATCCCGCTGGATAGATTTCATGCCTAACTTCTCAGGAACCTGTTTACCATTCTTCTCCGAAAGGGCATATTCTGTTTTCGACCGCACCGTAGCAATGATGTGACAAGTTGATTGAAGGATCCTTTCGATGAAAGCTGAGTGGCGTGGTGTGACTTTGCTCCAGGCGGTAAACGAGTTTCCTGGAAGACTGGCATGGTAGTCCAATAGGTATTCCCATTCGTGGGTAATACTGTCCAAAATGATAACCTCCATGCCCGCGCTTTCACAGGTTTCTATTGCCTGAATGAAGCGCTCTGGTGTACACGGTGGTGAAAGGTGTAATACATTATACGCTCCTAAGTCGGAATAAAGATCCGCTGACCGGTTCTCGGTATCAACGATGGCGACCTTTGACCATGAACCCGCTATGCCGTTAGCTATTAATAAGGCACTCATAGTTTTTCCTCCGCCGGCAGGAGATTGTAAGAGCAACCGGATCTTGGACCGCTTGCGATTGGCTGGTTGTAATTGCATACGCTGTGGTTTAAGGTTGAAAAATGAACAGACTGGATTATTTGGGGTGTGGCAGGTTCCGTTTGCTAGGAAAATACATGGCTACAGGGCGCCAGAATTAGATTGTGCCATTGAAACACCGGGGGGGTAGGCGTCGGGCGAGCGAAGGGGCGGGGTGTTTGGCTAGGTACCATACACGCGAATGCGCGTAGTAGATTTCACTTGTCGGATAAATAAGCCGTTCTTTCCGACAGGATTAAAGGAACACGGTAGCTATTACATATATTACCAGTCAGTCGGGTTGTTCCTGACTTGTGGGATTGGAATATTAGCCCGTATAGGGAGAGCATACTCGTGAGCGCGCAACTCGAAATTGGGTACCCGTACGTAGGTAATGACCACTTATCCCCCTAATAAAAAATAGATAAGTGGTCAAAGTGGTAAAGCTGCGGCTGCGCTGCATATCTAGGAAAGTGTGAAGTTCTTGTGTGTTTATGTTTAAGGTGAGAATGAGCAGGCAGCATGGGCAGGCAGCTGGATTTTATTATACGTTTTATTTAAGGGGGTTTTATCCAAGGAAACGGGCAGGATCAAATGTGGTAAGGTCTTTTATGGTCATGGTTACCGTTACCTTCCTGGGATTGTCGGATATTACTTCCTGTGCCCTTTTGCCACTCTTTCTTTTTACAACGGTAGCATAAAAGAGCTTAAACATCCGGACTGCAATTACTGGGCTGTCTAGCTTGGTACCCAGGTGGGCTTCTTCAAAAACAGCGTTAAGCCTTTTTAGAATTTGCTCTGGGGTATACCTATCACCAACCTTGAAGTGGCGGTTCATTCTTTGTTTAAAAGGATGACTTTCATCGTAAGCGGCGAATATAGCGGCACTTTTAAAGGTGTTCCATGCTCTGGCGTCACCCGGGTTATAATGGTTTTTTAAGGATTCTAGCAGCTGTTCCCCGTCTATAAATTGGTAGAGGGCCTCATATTCCCTGATAATCTTCTTTTGTTGTTCTGGTAAGGTTGGGTCAGTCAGTAAGAGGGAAAGCTGCGCGCTAGAGTTCGTGGTTCTGAGTAGGTTGATGGCTTCTTCTGCATTTCGTTTCCTGATCTCGCCATCCTTCTTTAGGTCATGCTTGATGGCGGTTTTTGAATGAGAAACGTGGAAGCCTATTATATTATTATTTTTGCCCAAAAGGTCCTTTAGCGACACCGCGTCCTGGTAAACTTCCTTGTTTACCCTTATGGTTTCTAGGCAAGCATCTACGTTGAAGTAGGATATTTGAGGTTTACCATCCGCGTCTAACCGTACCAAGGAATACTTTAAATGGCGGGTCCTTTCTACCACCAGTTCTCTGATCTTTTTTATACTATTTTTAAGTACGGGGTTATTTCGGAAATTCATTTCGAAGCACTCGATCGCTTTGATCTCGTCAACCGCGGCACTTATTAAAGATTTTTCATCTACGGCAGTGATCTCTTCCGGAAGCTCTTTGCTTGTTCCATAAATCACAGTTTCCGAAAGTAGGCCTGGCCTTGATCTTCCGGCAATTTGCTTAAGTTTATGGTCGGATAATGCGGTTATCGGGGATGTTGGGTCTGAGATAGACACCAGGTGATAACGCTCATCCAGGTCGAATCCATTGAAATAGGCGGAGGTAAAGAAGGTTACCTGGCCCGGGAGCTGCTCATTTGTGAGCTCAGCGAAGTATTTCCCTACCCTTTCCTCGCTACTTGTGCTGCATAATATTTTAATTTCGGCAGGAGAAACAACGCGGTCCTTTTCTAACTTCTGCGCTAACCCACGGCAACCTGTTACAGAATTGAAGGCGATGGCAATTTTTTGGCCCGGGTTTGTTTGAAGTTGTTCTTTGATATGGTCGAATGCTGAGCCAGAAACATTATCGGTGTAAATAAGCGCGATATCCCGGCCAACCGGGGTTTCATACTGTATAATAGTTTGATGTTCATGCTCAAGTTCTGGATCGGAGAACCCAAGCGGCGTGGCGGTAACCAATGCTCGATTGGTTTGGGGAAACTTCTTGTAATAGTCCAGGCTCTTTTCCATACTACCCCTGAACGCTGCGTCGTTTTGGAACGCGTCGATTTCATCAATCATCAGGAAGTAATCGCGGTATACGTTTTCACCAATCGCTTCAATAACGCGCGGAAGGCTATCAGCCACTACTATCAGCTTCTTATGTTTACCTCCGGGGCTATCAATATACGCTTTAATCTTGTCGTTGGTAACCTTTTGATTAAATTCTGGGGTAGGACTACCAACATACAAGGAACCCGGCGTTTTCTTTGCTTTTCGGGACGCAGTTACCCTAATCGGTTCAACAATAATGGAGTTCCGCTCGGAATTCAATTCCAGAGTGGTAGCGCCTATTCCGGTTTCTGTTTTATTTACTATGCCAGCGGGTAGGAAGTCAAAAACTTCGCCCAATTTAGCGCCATTTTGCAATATATAGGTTGAGGTGCTTTCTCCTCGGCTAACTTCAATGATCTTTGGATTACGTTCGTCCATGTTTTACTTCTTCCTACGCAAGGGGTCTCATATTATCTTGACGTTCGATAAATTCTGTTGGCCGGAATGCTTCCTATACCTTGTCAATCTTGCCACTTAATTCTTCGGTAATTAAATCGTTGGGGCTGGTTTGATCAACCCTAAATTACACAGTTGGGCTGTGATTTGCTATACCCGACAGGTGATTTTTATTGCGTCGTTTTGCACCAGCCTGAAAGATAGCGAATTGCCTTAGAGGTAGCATTAATGGAGAATCGTTAACGGGTATTGTGCGCCAAAATATGCGCCAAATTGCTCCAGCGGTTATGCTTTATTGGGGGGATAACGTATATTACATACGTCTCATGTGTAATGTCGCACGAACACTCATGCGGTCGTAAAAAGGGCATAAAAAAACCTCCCAGTTTTCACTAGGAGGTTTTTTTCAGTTGGTGGTGATGATTGGAATCGAACCAACGACACAAGGATTTTCAGTCCTTTGCTCTACCAACTGAGCTACATCACCAACTGCTTTCGTTAAAAAGTATGCAAAAGTAAGAAGTAGGAATATACTGTGCAATAGTATCGCAAAATAAATTTTTAATCAGAGCAAAAACATGGCGGTTTTCTTTACCTTACGTACTGCAAAAATATAACTGTAAAAGGCCTATGATCAGCAATATACTCTTTGGTGTTATTACCTTTTTTGCAGCATTTTTTTTTATTTGGCAAACCAAAAAAATTTCTAAAAATATTAAGTTGGGCCGTGATTTAGCTATTGGAGGCAATAGATCGGAGCGGGTTAATAAGTTATTGCTGGTTGCTTTTGGTCAGCAGAAAATGTTTAAGCGGCCATTCCCGGCCATCTTGCATGCTTTGGTTTATGTAGGTTTCCTGGTTATTAATATCGAAGTATTGGAAATACTTATTGATGGAATATCTGGTACCCACCGGGCTTTAAGTTTTTTAGGGCCAGCTTATGATGTGCTTATGGCTGTTAATGAAATACTGGCCTTTCTGGTAATAGTGGCCTGCGTTATTTTTTTAGCCCGTCGCAATCTGGTAAAAGTGCCCCGCTTAACTTGGGGGGCAGAGATGCGCGCTTGGCCCAGGTTAGATGCCAACATTATTCTAATAATTGAAATAGTATTGATGAAAGCCTTATTTGCTTTTAATATTGCCGATCTGAAATTGCATCAATTGGCCGGGCAGGAGTTAGCTGGTAGTTTTCCTATTAGCGGTTTATTGGTTGATATTTATGGCAATGATATCGATTATCTGGAAGTTGTACGAAGTGTTGGTTGGTGGCTGCACATTTTAGGCATTTTTGCTTTCTTAAATTACCTGCCCAGCTCCAAGCATTTCCATATTATTATGGCTTTTCCTAATGTGTATTACTCGCGGTTAGAGCCCAAAGGAAAATTTTCTACAAATGAGAGCATTACCCACGAAATAAAAGCTATGTTAGATCCGGGTTACCAAATGCCAGCTTTACCTGAAGGAGCCGAACCAGCCAAGTTCGGAGCCAGGGATGTGGAAGACCTTACCTGGAAAAACTTAATGGATGCCTATACCTGTACGGAATGTGGCCGCTGTACCAATATGTGCCCGGCTAACATTACCGGTAAATTATTATCGCCGCGTAAAATTATAATGGATACCCGCGACCGGATGGAAGAAAAAGGCGAACACCCGGCTATTTTCCGGCCCAACCATTACCGGGAATTGGGCGAAGAGGGGGTGAAGGTAACGGAGGAGAAAACGTTGCTGCGTGGCTATGTTACGCCGGAAGAACTATGGGCCTGCACTACCTGCAATGCCTGCGTAGAAGCGTGCCCCGTGAACATAGATCCGTTATCATCCATTGTAGAAATGCGCCGGTATTTGGTTTTAGAGGAATCGGCCGCGCCACCAGCGTTAAATGCCATGTTTACCAACATCGAAAATAATGGGGCGCCTTGGGCTTTCTCGCCCTCCGACCGCCTGAACTGGGCTGATAATTTATTTATCCAGGAGAAAGCCGATACAAAGGCAGGCTAAAGCAATGCCAGAAAGCTAAATAAGTTAATAAACAAAGGAAGAATGGTGCAGTTGTTTTAAGTAGCGTAAGCTTACTTAATTTAAAACAAGTTATAATGAAAGCTATTCAATACCTTTTTTGTTTAAGCCTGCTTATGGTTGGTGTACTACTTTTTCCGGGCTGTACTACCGATCAGGAGGATGGTGTTTTGCCCAACATCGATACGTTAACTGAACTGACGGTTAAACCCAGTAAAGGAAAGGTTAACGAATTAGTAACGGTAAGTGGTAAGCATTTTGGGAATAGACCGGCTAATATAACAGTACGTTTTAACGGTGCGGTAGCCGAGGTAATGGAAATGAATGACAGCACCATTATTACAAAAGTACCGGTAAATGGCAGTACCGGTAAAGTATCGGTGACTAGAGAAAGCGTAACACTTACCAGTACCCAGGATTTTATCGTACTTACCGGCACCTGGACCCGCAAAAAGGATTTTCTGGGAGAAGCCCGTGGTAACGCCTTAACCATCTCGGGCGTAAATTCCGGTTTTCTTACTTTAGGCGGTTCGGGTGATTTTACTGAAAAGGATTTTTGGGAATACCTTCCTGCTTCCGATGTGTGGATTCAAAAGAATGATTTTCCAGGCCTGAAAAGGTTAGGCGGAGTTAGTTTTACCATTGGTAATAAAATTTACATTACGACCGGGTTTACGTATTGGCCTTTAGGTTTCAAGAACGATTTTTGGGAATATAATACCGAAACCGGAACCTGGACAAAAAAAGCCGACTTTCCGGGAAGTGGACGCATACATGCCGCAGCTTTTGTTTTAGATAACAAAGGTTATATTGCCGTTGGCAGGGGTGAATATTTTGACCCGGAAGTGAAAGATATGTGGGAATACGATCCAGCAACGGATAAATGGACCCAGAAAAAGGATATTCCGTTTAATACCTTAGAAAGCGCAATAAGTTTCAAGCTCGGCGACAAAGCTTATGTAGGAGGAGGTTATTATTTTGCTGGTACTGAGAGCATCAAAGAGTCTTATGCGTTCTGGCAATATGAACCCAATAAAGATTTATGGACTGCGTTACCAGATTTCAATAAAGAAAAGAAAAAATTTTCGCTGGCCTTCGTCCTGAATAATACGCCTTACCTAATGGAAGAAAATGGAAACTGCTGGCAATATAATGTAACCGCTAATCAGTGGCTAGAGAAAGCGCCCTACCCGGGTGGTACCGGGCGGAATACTTTTGTAGTAAATAACAAAGCTTATGTAATTGAGCTAAACAGCCGTAGCTTGTATGAGTTCAATCCTGAATAAAAGAAGAGCGATTCGGTATTAGAAAATAGGCTTAAACTTTCTACTTTTAGGATTGGGCTTTGAGCTAAACTTAATGGAAAACAAACGACAGATTACCGTACCTACTATGGCTGATTACATGGCCAGAGGCGAAATGCCGGAGATATTATTCTGGGTAGGCTGTGCGGGGGCTTTTGACGATAGGTATAAAAATGTAACCCGGGCATTTGTGCGTATCCTGGAACACGTAGGAATTAAATATGCTGTTTTGGGTTTAGAAGAAAGTTGTACCGGCGATCCGGCAAAACGGGCTGGAAATGAGTTTTTGTTCCAGATGCAGGCGCTAACCAATATTCAGGTGCTGGATGGGTATGGCATAAAGAAAATAGTGACGGCCTGCCCACATTGTTTTAATACGTTACTAAATGAGTATCCGGCTTTAGGTGGTAATTATGAGGTAATACATCACAGTACCTTTTTACAACAACTTATTGATGAAGGCAAAGTACGATTAGCGGAGGGCGGTGAATTTAAGGGCAAGCGCATTACATTTCATGATTCCTGTTATCTGGGGCGGGCTAATGGCATCTATGAGGCTCCCAGAGCGGTGTTGGCAGCTCTGGATGCCGATTTGGTAGAAATGAAGCGTAGCCGGGCGAGTGGCTTATGTTGTGGTGCCGGCGGGGCACAAATGTGGAAGGAACCTGAGCCAGGCTTGAAAGATATCAATATAGAGAGAACCGAAGAGGCCCTGGGAACCGAAGCTGCAATAATTGCTTCGGCTTGTCCGTTTTGTATGACGATGTTATCGGATGGCGTAAAAAATAAGGAAAAAGAGCAGGAGGTTAAAGTCTTTGATATTGCCGAACTAATTGCCTCAGCCGAGGGTATTAATACCTAATTACCTTTAGCAGAAACGGCCAGTTTTAAATAAAATTTTGTAATTGCGGTAATTAACTTTTGCTTTGAGTATATTTTCTATAAACTTTCGCTTACATTAAAATTTAAAATAAAGCCGTGGGTTTTCAGTCATCGGCAATTAAACATATGTATATTCCTTTTCAGCAATTACCAGCCAATTCCCGGGTTTGGATATACCAGGCCAGCCGTAGTTTAACCGATGCCGAAATAGAAAGCTTACAGCCAGCTTTACAAATATTTTCGGTGGAGTGGACCAGTCATGGCCAAAAACTTCAGGCATCTGCCCAAATATTTCATAACCGCTTCCTGGTTATTGGCAATAATGAAGATGTAAATAGCCCGAGTGGTTGCTCAATTGATGCCTCCGTTCGGTTTGTAAAGCAACTGGAGGAATTATTAAACGTATCGTTCTTTGACCGTACGCAATTAGCTTTTTTACAAGGCAATACCGTAGCCGTAGTTCCGTTAAAAGAAGTAAAAGAAGGCGTAAATGCAGGTGTCATCAAGCCAGATTCGCTATACTTTGACAGTACTATAAACACAGCCGGACAAGTATTGCAGGAATGGCCAAAGCCCGCAAAAGAAACCTGGCTTTCCCGGTACTTCTAAATGTATTAATAACTGAGTATATACTATAAATAGTAATAATATTGAAGCTTAATTATACACTAAATATCTCTACTGCTAAATTAATGGTATCCAAAATTTATTTAGTATTGGTAGTGCTATCCTTAACTGCAATGGTAGGCTGCAGCTCCCTCTCCAATGTGGGCCGGGCCGATAAATACTTTGCGCGTGAGGAATTTGAACCAGCCGTAAGGTTTTACCTGAAGGCAGTAAAAAATAAACAACGCGATGGTATTTTAAACCTTAAGCTGGCAGAAGCTTACCGCCGATCAAACCGCATCCAGTTGGCAGAACCTTATTACAAGGCAGCTTTGGATAACGGCGTTAAAAGAGAAGATACCAACTTTTACTATGGCATGGCGCTGCGGGCGAACGGGAAATACGATGAGGCTGCTACCCACCTGGCCCAATACCTGCAGATAGGTGCCAACCAAAAATTTTTAGATCAGGCAAAACTAGAAATTCAGAATTTAAAAGCCTTACCTACGGTATTAAAAAACAAGCTTAACTACGAAGTTATTCCTTTGGATCACATAAATTCCGAAGCGGCAGATTTTGGGGTAAGTATGGCCGAAGGAGAAATAATATTTGCTTCATCGCGGGGAGCAGGACCAACCTTTAAAGGTAATGGTCAGGGATTTACGGATTTATATGGTTTTAAACCAAGTATCTCTACTGATTTTCTGGGAACCGGCTCGGTACGTAAGTTGGATAATATGCTTAACCTTTCGGGTATACATGATGCGGTGGCTACCTTTTCGGCAGATGGTAAAACGGTGATTTTTGCCCGGGGCAATGAAGGAACTCGAAAAGGCCGTCAGAACGTAGATTTATTTGTCTCCCGTTTCCGGTCTGGAGCCTGGACAGAACCTCGTGCCCCTCGCCTTAATAGTCCGGATGCCTGGGATTCTACTCCTTTTTTAGCGCCTGATGGCAAGACCTTGTATTTTGCTTCGAACCGGAAGGGCGGACAAGGCGGAACTGATATTTACAGATCTGTTTTAGATGCCAGTGGTAATTTTTCTGCTCCCGAAAATGTGGGAGCGCCCATAAACACACCCGGTAACGAAAGCTTTCCGTCTGTAGGTCCGGATGGTACCTTGTATTTTGCCTCTGATGGCCATTTGGGCTTAGGTAAACTAGACCTTTATAAAGTAGAGAATAACCAGGTAGTAAATTTGGGACCCGAAATAAATTCTACAGGGGATGATTTTGCGCTTTATCCGGTAAGTGAGGATAGTGGGTATTTTTCTTCTGAAAGAGAAGGCGGCAAGGGGAGTGATGATATTTACTTCTTTAGAAAAAGTCCGATTAAACGGGTTGATTTTTGGGTGGATGTAAAAGTATTGGAGCAGTTACAAACCGGAGGCGGAACCAGGGAAATGGCTGATGTTCGGGTTACGTTATTAGATGCCCAGGGGAAACGAATAGAAGATGCCAGAACACCTGCTAACGGTTTGGTAAGTTTTGACTTAGATACAGCAAGTACCTATTCGCTGTTAGCTGAGCGAAACGGATATTTCGCTGCTCGTCAAGCTATCACAACGGTAGGTAAAACGCCATCTCAGGCTTCTTTAACAAAACCATTAACAGAAATTCGTTTATCGGCTACTTTAACCTTGAATCCTATTATCAAGAACAAAGCTATAGTGGTAGAGAATATCTTCTACGACCTGGATAAAGCTGATATTCGTCCGGATGCAGCCTTAGAGTTAGATAAATTAGTTCAAACGCTGAGAGACAATCCAAAAATCACCATAGAGCTAAGTTCCCATACTGACGTGCGTGGTAAAGATGCTTATAACATGGATTTATCAGAGCGGCGGGCAAGATCAGCGGTCGAATATATTATTTCCAAAGGTATTGAACCCGCCCGTATTACAGCCAAAGGTTACGGCGAAACCCGGTTAGTTGTTAAAAATGCAAAAACAGAAGAAGAGCATCAGCGCAACCGCCGTACAGAGTTTAAAGTAACCAAAATCGCTGAATAAGATATTACTTGTAATAATGTAAAGCCTCCCTGGGTAATTCCTGGGAGGCTTTTTTATTTATTTTTAGTCAGGGCTTTTAAGCAGGTTAATTTCTCTAATCTATTTATTATATTTCTACTATATAATTAGGTGAAGGTAAGTATCAGGCTAATTTAAATTTGCTTAAAATGGATTTATTAGGTTTTGGTAGGCTGGATACGAGCTTAAGGCTGTACTTATCTTTGATGGTGGCAATGCTGGTTGTGCCAATAGCTGCCTCTGCCCAGCATCCTATATTTAAAGGGTACGAGAATTTATTTACGCCTCCTCTTAACTATGTGGTATATCGGACTACTAGTGCAGTAAAAGTTGATGGGCATCTGAATGATAAAGCGTGGGAAGCAGCAGCCTGGACAGAAAAATTTATAGATATTGAAGGAAGCCTAAAGCCAGCCCCCAGGTTAGAAACAAAAGTGAAAATGCTATGGTCGGATAGTTGTTTGTATATAGCGGCCGAATTAAAGGAACCCCATGTTTGGGCTTCTTTGCAAAAACATGATGCCATTGTATTTCATGACAATGATTTTGAAATATTTATTGATCCGGATAACAATACCCATCAATATTTTGAGATAGAAGTTAATGCTTTAAACACCATCTTTGATCTATTTATGGCCAAGCCTTACCGTAATAAAAGCAGCGCCATGATTGGCTGGAACACGGAAGGCTTACGTTCTGCAGTACAAATACAAGGTACTCTTAATAACCCCACTGATACCGATAAAGGTTGGACAGTAGAAATGGCCATTCCTTTTCAAGCAGTTAGTTTAGGTAATAGTGCCAGTATTCCAACCGAAGGTACTCTTTGGCGCCTTAATTTTTCCCGGGTAGAATGGGATACTTCTATTGAGAATGGCCGGTATGTAATAAAGACAAATGCAAAGGGCAAAAAATTACCGGAGCATAATTGGGTGTGGTCTCCGCAAGGAGTAATAAATATGCACTTCCCGGAACGGTGGGGATATTTACAATTTAGTAAGAAAGCCTCTGGTACGGTTTCGTTTGCCTTACCTTATTCAGAAAAGCAAAAGGAATTCTTGTGGGCCATTTATTATCAACAGAAAAAACATTACCAGCAGCACAAGCGGTATGCTCCTTCTTTATCAGAGTTGGGGTTAGAGTCACTGGTCCAAGTGGGAGGGCAGGCAAATAAGTTAACCTTAGAGGTCAGTTCCCGTCAGTTTTTAGCCACTATAAAAGGTCAGGCAGCAGGTAAATGCTGGCAAATTGATCAGGACGGCTTGGTGCAGGTATGTGAGGAGTAACGTTAATCTAAAAATATAGCTTGTTGTTATGCCAGGATTGCTGCTTAAGATTCTTTTAGGTTTTCTTATGTTTCTAAACGTAGGTTCTGGATTTGGTCAGGCTACCAAGAACCGTGCTCAGAAGGGTAATAAGGCTTCATCACCTTCTATGCCTCAACTGGTTTCCCAAAATGGAAAACATACTTTTTATGTAGACGGAAAGCCATACCTGATATTAGGAGCCCAGATGTGGAATTCCAGTGGCTGGCCCGCCATATTGGATAAAACGTGGCCGCAATTGCGGGAGTTAAATTGCAATACCCTAGAAGTGCCTGTTTACTGGGAGCAAATAGAGCCACAGCGGGGGAAATTTGATTTTGCTAATCTGGATAAGTTAATTCTGGATGCGCGCCGGGAAGGGTTGAGGTTAGTATTGCTATGGTTCGGTTCCTATAAAAACGGGCAGTCGCAGTATGTACCAGCTTGGGTGAAGGAAAATCCGCAGGAATATCCGCGCATGGTAGATGGTACTGGTCGGTCAATAGGGGTTTTATCTAGTTTATCGGAGAAGAACAGAAATGCCGATGCCCAAGCTTTTACCGCTATGATGCGGCATATACGACAAGTGGATGAGCGTTATAAGACAGTTATCATGGTTCAACCTGAGAATGAGCCCGGCTCACTAGGCACGGATCGGGATTACTCAACTCAGGCTACTCAATTATTTAAAGAACAGGTACCAGCTAAACTGGTTTCAGCTCTTAAAAAACAACCTGGTAGCTGGGAGCAGGTATTTGGTCCGGAAGCGGCCGAGGCCTTCTCTGCTTATCATATGGCTGTTTATATCAATTACATTGCCGAGGCTGGTAAAAAAGAATATCCTTTACCCATGTATGTAAATGCCTGGATTAAAGAAAATCGTTTTGGCCGGGCAGGTGAGCATCCCAGCGGCGGACCTACCTCTAATATGCTGGATATTTATAAAGCCGCCGCGCCCGGCATAGATTTATTAGCCGTTGATATTTACCACCGAAATTATATGCAGTTCCGGGAGCTTTGTGAAAAGTATGGCCGGCCTGATAATGCGTTGTTTATTCCCGAAACCGGGCGGGGTATTGCTTTTGCCCGTTTCCATTTTTATGCCATTGGCGATTATAATGCTATAGGTGTGGCGCCTTACGGCATCGATCCTTTCCATGCTGATCCGAATGATAAACGGGATAAAGAAAAGCTGGATAATAAATTTTCGGGCATAGCTGCCAACTACCGGCTTTTACGTCCGGCTATTCCGTTGATAACTTCTTTGCAAGGAACTGGTAAATTGCAAGCCGCGGCTGAAGAAGATGGGTTAGGCGACGAATTACTGCATTTCAGTAATTACGATCTGCTGCTAACCTATGGATTTCCGACATATAAAGAACCTAAAGAAATGACCGGTCGGGTACTGGTTGGGGAGATAGGCCCAGATGAATTTATACTGATTGGATTCGATACAAAATTTCAGTTCCGGCCTAAATTGGGTTCAGGTTTTTCTACAGCTGAGTTTATATCGGTAGAAGAAGGCACCTTCAAAGATGGGGTTTGGCAGAAAATTCGAAATTGGAATGGCGATGAAGTATACCACTCTACACTGACACCGGAAGGCGTGATGTTAAAAATAAAACTCAAAGGCTTACAATCTGATAAATTTGATAACAAACCAAACTTTGAACGATAACTTATATGGGCACCAGTAATCATCAAAGTTTGGCCGGAAAGCATGTATAAAGCTGTTTTGTTCTTACCCGTATTATACGCCCTAATTTTCCTGCTTAACCTGGTTGTTAGTAGCCTTAAAATTATAATCAAATAGTTATCCCAGTTCAGTGATAGCACCACTTCACTATCTATTTTCTATGGTTACTGTTTGTCCAGCTCTTCCTGCCGGGCTAAATACCTTTAGTTTAATAGTACCGGTAGCCGAAATAGGTTTTGAGTAGACAGCGCTCTGGGCTGTTGGTTCCAAACCGTTGGTGGTGTACCGGATAGTATAGCCGGGAAATTGCACATTGGCGGCAACCTGGTTATTGATAATTTTAGCGCCAGCAGTAGGAACCCGATATTGGAAGCCACCAGCATAAGTATCTAAACGGGCCAATTCTCTTTTGCCCACTCTGTTAATAAATTCTGACCAGGCCTGAGCATACAAGGTTGTACTTTTAGCGGCATTTTGTTCGGTAGCCCATTGTGGGTCTTTGGCCCAGGCACGTTCGGCTACGCCCAACAATTTAGGCAGCATTTTGTATTCAAACTGTTCAGGCGAGCGGTTGGTCTCTGACCAGAGCGGCGCTTCCATGCCCACAATATTTGCTTTGCCTTTAGCGGTTAATGCTTCGCGACTTTTAATAGTAGCCGGATTTAGCGGATTGCCGCGATCATCTTCTTTTAAGTTTTTGAGGTAATTGTAGGGTATAAAATAAAAAGGTTTGTCTATATCAACGTAGCCGCCCCAATATTGTCCGGGCTCGGTAGAAGAGGTATTATAGGCCAGGTCTAAGTACAAATGGGTAACGCCTGTGAGAATAACTTTATAACCAGCGTTGGCCATGCGGTAAGCTAAATCTTCGGCCCCGGAACCGGGGCTGTTTTTCCAGACATTCACCCGGAAATTTTGGTTAGCAAAAGTAGGGTTGGTAACCCAGGTTACCCGTCCATTTTGTTTTACTTTCTTTAGCCCGATTTCTTCCCATCCCGATAAAAACAAATTACGCACTTTTAGCATTTGGTTGATTTTATCAAAATAATAGTACCATAAATCGTCGGTAGTTTGAACGCCGGCATTTTTGCTGATTAATTGTTGCACGGATGGTGATTTTTCCCACACGCCGGCCGGCACCTCATCACCCCCAAAATGAATGGTAGTCAGTGGCGCATTGGCTTCTTTATACATAGCCCGTAATTCGTCTACCACCATTTCTAGAAAAGCGTAGGTAGATGGTTTAGCTACATCCATTACGTTGTCGTTCCAGTTTTGCACCGACCGGTAAATTGACTTGTCGTTTAAGTCGCGCAGAAGATAACGCTCAGCTTCGGCTTTTTTCCCTTCTTCAGATAAACGCTGGTAGCGGGCATCCATAGCTTTTATGGCAGCACGGGCATGTCCCGGCGATTCTATTTCGGGAATAACCTCAATGTGGCGGTCGCGGGCATATTTTAAAATATCTATAAAATCGGCTTTGCTGTAATAACCGGTACCGGTGGTGTTTTGTGCATCGGGCCCTGAGCCGTAAGAAGGGGAAATGCTGGTTTTATAATCAGTGGTGTGGGCCCGGGTGGCGCCTACGGTGGTTAGTTCGGGTAAAGAAGGTATTTCAATACGCCAGCCTTCATCGTCGCTGAAATGGAAATGAAAAACATTCATTTTATACAAAGCCATTACATCCAGTACCTTTAACACCTCTTCTTTTGTTTGGAAATTCCGGGCTACATCCATCATAAAACCACGGTAACTAAAACGAGGAGCATCTTTAACCTCTACGCCACTTATTTGCACTGAATTTTCTTTTCCGGAGAAGGCTGCTGGCGATAGCATGGTTTTAAGTGATTGAATGCCGTAAAAAGCGCCGGCTGCGGAAGAAGCAGAAATAAGGATTTGATTGGGATTAACAGTTAGTTCGTATCCTTCTCTGGCTAAACTTTCTTTTCTTTTTAAAACAATTGCCTTATCTGTTGCCTGGCTTTGGACAGTAGGTTTATTGCCTGTAACTCCTGCAAGACTTTCTGCCAACAAATCTGCTTCCTGCCTGAATTCCTTATCCGCTACAATTACTACTTCTTTAGTAAAAGTAAACGCATTGCCTTTTTCTACATAAGAAATAGGGGTTGGAAATACTTTAGGAAGCTGCTCGGCCGGAATATCTTTTATTTTGGCATTTTGATCGTAAATTTTAGCGGCCAGAATCTGGTCAGATTTAAGAAAATAATTACCAGTTTTAACTTCCAGAGCTACAGGTATGCCTTTATTGGGTGTTTTATCATAAACTAAATAAAAGCCAGATGGGAAATCCGTTATGTTCTTTACCCGACGGCTTGTTACTGCTATTTGGGTAGACTGACCGGCGGCTAAAGGTTTAAAGTTAGTGCTGGGCGTTAAATAATGCAGATCGCCGTTAAAATGCTTAATGGTACCTACCTGCTCGTCATCAGTTTTGATGCTGTGGCCATTATAAAACAGTTTCCAGCCGGTGGCGGGCAAAGTTTCTGTGGTACCATTGGTTAAAGTAAAAATAGCCTTAGTATTTCCCTGACTCTGAGAAATAGACGCGGGCAGTTCTATGGTTAAAGTAAAGCCTTTCGCTTCTGTTGCGAGATTAGTACTTGCCTCGGTTTCGGTATTAGCATCTATTTCCCTAGCAGCTTCGGAGCAGCCAATAAAGGCCATCTGACAGATTAATATAGCAATGAAAACTACTTTTTTCATGTAGAAAGGTTAAATAGATAATTTTTTACAAAAAGAGAACAGGCGCAGCTTTAAACCCGAATGTATACTTTCCTTTTATCCAAGTAATAGCCGATAACCCAAAGCAGTATAACAAAACAAATTGCAAAAAATAGCGATCCATTTTCGGGCGGACCGGGCACTTTAGCGGCAATGTTTTCGTAAAACCAACTCCAAACCGAAATAGTCCTGGGCTCACCCGCCGTATTTACTCCGTTACTGATGCGGATAAGACTAATAATATTGGGAATTAACCCGCTCAAAGCATAAATAAATAAGGGGTTCTTTCCAAACACATCAAAAAAGCGCGTCCACCAACTCCGCCTACTTCTTACTTCTATAAAGTAAATAAGAGTGGCTAGTAAGGCAATGGCTAGTCCGGATGTACAAACTACAAAAGAACTCGTCCAGATTTTTTTATTTATCGGGAAGCTTAAATTCCAGAAATAACTTAGGATCATTAAAATAACGGCAGAAACAAATAAAACAGTAATAGTTTTGTAAACTGGCTGAAACGAATTTTCGCTTACTTCTTCATTATTTATATCTTGGTCTCCTCTGCTGCGGATATAATCCCCAACCAAAAAGCCAATAATTACCTGAACAATGGCGGGCAAAGTACTCATTATTCCTTCCGGGTCAAAAGCTATTCCTTCGCCGTGGTACATGTGGGGTTCTCCCAATATATGTTTATCTAAAGCAGTTCCAAACCATCCTTCCAGGCTGTACGGATCAGTAGGATTACCAAGCCAGCATAAAATCCAATAAAGCAGCAATAAAGCAGCGCCAATATAAAAGGCTCCTCTGGCTTTGGCATAATATATAATTATAGAGGCGAAGAAATAACAAAGTGCAATCCGTTGCAGCACCCCAAGAATACGTACCCCACCTAAGTCACCATCCTTTTGCAGGTAAGTCCATTGCTCAAATACCAGTTGCCCGTCTTCCCAGCGCACAAACGGAAACCAATTCAAGAACAAACCTATCAAAAAAATGAAAGCGGTTCTGGTAATTACTTTCCGCCAGAAAACAGCATCCCCGGCTTGTTCCAGGCGCGGCATTACAAAAGCCAGGGCGTTGCCTACCGCAAATAAGAAGAAAGGAAAAACTAAATCGGTAGGAGTAAGGCCGTGCCAGGAGGCATGCTCCAAAGGAGAGTAAATATGAGACCAGGTACCTGGGTTATTTACCAGAATCATAAAAGCTACGGTAGCTCCCCTAAAAACATCAAGGGAATAATAGCGCTGTTTCAGCATATATTTAAGAGTGAAGAAGAAAAGATAAAGTCATTGTTTTACAATATATATAAATGAAATAATTTGCCTTTTAAATTTTAATACTTCTGTTTTAAATTGGCAAATAGATTTGTTTGTCTCCTGAGTTTTAGCTAGATCCATAAGATCTACACCTAAATACAATTTTCGTAATTCAGATTCATGTAATTAGGAGAAATAGTAAATTAAGAATAATATTTAAGGAAAAACCTGCAGGAAAGCTTCATATTGATGAGGCTTTCTTATTTTTGCAGTCTAGTTAGGGTATTAGCGTCTGAATAAGCTAATTACTTTTGTCTAAAATCTCATAATGGAAAAAAATCGCTATCTCCGCCGTGGTGTATCTGCTTCGAAAGAAGATGTACATGCTGCCATCAAAAACATTGATAAAGGGATATTTCCCAAAGCATTCTGTAAGATTATTCCGGATATACTAACCGGAAATCCGGAATATTGCAACATCATGCACGCGGATGGAGCTGGTACTAAGTCTGCTTTGGCTTATTTGTATTGGAAAGAAACCGGCGATTTATCGGTGTGGAAAGGTATTGCCCAGGATGCCATTATCATGAATATAGATGACCTCCTTTGTGTAGGAGCTCTGGATAATATTTTACTTTCTTCTACCATAGGCCGAAATAAAAACTTAGTGCCCGGCGAAGTAATTGCCGCTATCATTAATGGTACCGAAGAAATACTACAAATGCTACGGGATAACGGCATTGGTATTTATAGCACTGGTGGCGAAACCGCTGATGTAGGCGATTTAGTTCGGACAATAATTGTGGATAGTACCGTTACAGCTCGTATGCGGCGCGACGAAGTAATTTCGAACCATACCATACAGCCTGGAGACGTGATCGTAGGCTTTGCCTCTTATGGACAAGCTACTTATGAAACGGAGTATAACGGCGGCATGGGCAGCAATGGCTTAACTTCAGCCCGGCACGATGTATTTGCAAAATATTTAGCGGCTAATTATCCGGAAAGTTTTGATCCGGGAGTGCCCCAAGATTTAGTTTACTCCGGTAAATATAAGTTAACAGATGTAGTAGAAGAAGTAGGCGTAGATGTAGGTAAATTAGTGTTGTCGCCTACCCGTACGTATGCGCCGGTAGTAAAAGAAATTCTGGAAAACCATCGGGCCAATATCCATGGCATGGTGCATTGCAGTGGTGGTGCTCAAACCAAAGTACTACACTTCACCGAAAAGGTACATATCATTAAAGACAACCTGTTCGCGGTGCCGCCTTTATTCCGGATCATTCAGGAAGAAAGCCAAACCAGTTGGCAAGAAATGTACAAAGTATTTAATATGGGGCACCGGTTAGAGATTTATATTAATGAGCAACATGCCCAAGATTTAATAGATATTGCTGCCCGCTTTAATATACCAGCCCAGATAGTGGGCAGGGTAGAAGCCAGCGATAAAAATGAATTGACCATCACAAGCCCATTTGGCGAGTTCAAATACTAGTCCTGCCAATTAAAATATAAAATTAAAAAGCCGGAAGAGCAGGGTTTTTTCCGGCTTTTTAATTTTTACCTTCACATACCCCTTTCCTGTTCAACCTGCGGGTATGTGTGTATCAGGAAAAAGCATTTTTTGTAACAGCTAGCACTCTTCTTACAATAACTTTTACCAGCATTTGCTAGTTTAAGGCCGCCACTTCCCACTGGTTTAAGATGTGTTAAATTTAAAAATTAGAAAAGGTAAATATTTGGCATAATACTTGAATTCTAAAAGCTATATGCCATAAGCTTTACACTTTTAATTTTAAATAGCATGAAATCTTTAGTGGTCTTATTCTTCGGAATGTTTCTATGGACCCAGCAAGCCTTAGCCATTCGGGCAGATGTTACGTTTGCTTCCCGTCGGGGGGAACCTTTCCAAATAATTTTTGACGGTAGATTAATCAATCCGCGGGTAACGGACCGGATTATTTTACAGGATATTCCAGCCGGATACCACGAGGCAGAAATACGGTTCCCGGACCGGTTTGGGGCGCTGGTGCATCGTACCCGTATATTTCTGGAGCCTGGTTTTCAAACTGATTTTATGGTTCAAATTACTGGTCGCAGACCCCGGGTATTCCTTAACAAAGTAGGGCTGTATCCTATCAATGGCGGAATGGTGCCGCCACCTCCTCCTGTTGCCCGGGATCCCTATCCGGTACCAGTGCCTCGTGATCCAAGACCAGGTGGGTATGACGACAGGTATGATGACCGTTACGAACGTGGCAACTATCGGGCAGAGGTAATGCGGGCGGGCGAAGTAGACCGATTACTACGGACCTTGGAAAGTAAACCTTTTGATGATGGCAAGATGCCTATTGTAAGGCAGGTATTAAGCGAAGCTACTATTTATGCGGAAGACCTGAGCAGAATTTTGAGAATATTTAGCTTTGATAAAAATAAACTGGAGCTGGCTAAAATGGCTTATAACCGGGTTCATGACCGCCGTAATTTTTACCTGGTGTACGATGCTTTTACTTATGACTCTTATGCGAGAGAACTACAAAGATTTGTAAGTGAAGTAAACCGGGAATATTAATTCAATCAGCATAAAAAAAGGTCCCCGCTAGTTAATAGCAGGGACCTTTTTTTATATTTTTTAGAAATTTTAATTTATAAAACTATCGTAACCGATCAACCGAACGAACTAAATCTTCATCCCGCTTAATAAACCGGTTGGCCAGCGAATTAACAATAAGCCCTAATATAGGTAAATAGAAGCCGGCCTGGTACTTGCCAGGAGTGTCAGTTTTGATTAATTCATCACCTATGTAAGAAGAGTAATAGAAAATAGTACCTAAGAGTGCTGCTAATAATAAGGTGTTCAATAAACCTAATTTTATTTGGGTGAAGCGGTTTTTATACTGGAATATTTCATAAAGAGCTACCAGGGCTACTAAAATAGCTAAAGCACCAATAACCATTGTATTGGTATTAATAGAGCTGGTAGCTACCGCAGTAGCACTATCCGTAACAGCAAGGGGTTCTGCTGCCAGAGAGAAAGCTCTTAGTACTACTTCCTCACCTGTTTGGGGATTAGTTTTAGCCCATAACGGTAAAAACAGAACACTAATCATGGCAATGACCAATATCAATAGGAATACACTTTGAATTCTTTGTATCATAATATTTCTGGAATAATTAACGGTGCAAAAGTAGAGAAACTGCTTTAAAAGAAAAACTTCTGGCACAACCTAAAATTTCGGTACGAAAATTCCAAAAGTGGGTTCTGATCCGGCTTTTTACCTTTTTGCGAAGGCAGTTGCTTAGAAGTTGTATCTTTGCATTAGTTATGCGCTATTTTTTGGAAATTGCTTACGACGGCACCGATTACCACGGCTGGCAAATGCAGCCAAATGCTCGTACGGTGCAGGAAGTTTTAAATAAATCCCTTTCAACTATTCTGCGTCAGCCCATTGAAACCGTTGGTAGCGGACGTACAGATACCGGCGTACATGCCGGGCAGCAGTTTGTGCATTTTGAGATAGCACAAGAGTTGCAAAATAATGCTTTTTGTCACCGTCTGAACCGGTTATTGCCAGACGATATTAGTGCGAAAAAGTTATATCAGGTTGGACCGGAAGCCCATGCCCGTTTTGATGCCATCGCCCGGACCTATGAGTATCGGATAACGCAGGTAAAAAATCCTTTTCTGCAGCGATATGCATATTATTTAAATCGTCAGGTAGATGTAGATAAGCTAAATAAGGCCGCTGCTTCGTTATTACAATTTGAAGATTTTACCACTTTTTCCAAAGTAAAAGGAGATACCTTGCATTACCGGTGTCAGATGCTGGAGGCTAATTGGCAACAGGAAGGGGAAAATTTACTATTCACCATAAAAGCCAATCGGTTTTTGCGGGGCATGGTGCGCCTGGTGGTAGGCACCTTACTGGATGTAGGTACTGGTAAAATATCGATGGATGATTTTAAGAATAAAATTGCTGCCCAGGACCGAAAGCAGGCCAGCGGAGCCGCTCCGGCAACTGGTTTATATTTAACCCAGGTAACATATCCGGAAGGTTATTTTGAACAACAGCAGGAAAAGTTTGAGCAAACCAAAGCAGCTGCTACTGAGGAATAAGCACTCGGAACCTTTAACCAGTAGAAATAAATCTGTAAAAACTTTTCTGCGGTAAGTGCGCCAAGTGGAAAAACTTATAATTTATTAAAACAAACTTACTACTTACTTAGTAGTTTTACCACCATAGTTCCTAACCAACATATTTGGTTCCGACTATTTTCAGATTAAAAGATTAAGCTCTTGGAACAATCGACGGGAAAGAAAACAGGTCAGGTTTTTGATTTGCAGACGCTGAAGCGGTTGTATGCTTTTGTACTTCCTCATAAACGTATATTTTACTTTATAATATTTCTTACTATTGCTTCGGCTATACTAGCGGCCATTCGCCCTTTCCTGATTCAGTATACCGTGGATAATGACATTATGGAAGGCGATATGGCGGGCCTGAACAAAATGTTTATCTGGCTTGCCGTTTCGCTTATTGTGCATGCCTTGGTACAATATTTACACACTTACTACTCTGGTTGGCTGGGGCAGCACATTGTACGTGATATCCGGATATTATTATACAAACATATTCTCAGACTTCGTCTTAAATTTTACGACCGGACACCTATTGGTACCCTGGTAACCCGAAATGTATCGGATGTAGAGCAGCTGTCGGATGTATTTAGTGAAGGGTTGGCGGCCATGTCCGGCGATGTGCTGCAACTGGTGTTTATTCTGGGGTATATGCTGTACCTCGACTGGAAATTAACGCTGGTAAGCCTGGCTACCTTTCCGCTGTTATTTGTTAGTACCTACATCTTTAAAGAAAAAGTAAAGTCTTCCTTTCAGGAAGTGCGTACGGCAGTAGCTAACCTCAATGCCTTTGTGCAGGAGCATATTACCGGGATGAACATTGTGCAGATATTTAACAATGAAGAACGGGAAGAAAAGAAATTTCAGAAAATAAATGCGGAACATACCCAGGCGCAAATTCGGGGAGTGTTGTATTATTCTATTTACTTTCCGGTAGCTGAAGTTATTGGCGCTACGGGTACTGGTTTATTGGTTTGGTATGGTGCCCGAGGTGTAATAGATGAACAAGTTACCTTAGGTACTCTGATTGCATTTATCATGTACATATCTATGTTCTTCAGGCCAATCCGGCAGATAGCCGATCGCTTTAATACTTTGCAACTAGGCGTTGTAAGTACAGAACGGATTATCAAACTATTAGATAGCCAGGAATTAATTTCGGATACAGGAACCCATGCGCCCGATACAATAAAGGGTGATGTGACTTTTGAGCGGGTTTGGTTTGCTTATAACGATGAAGAGTATGTGTTACGGGATATTTCATTTAATGTAAAAGCCGGTCAGACAGTTGCTTTTGTAGGGGCTACCGGTGCCGGGAAAACATCTATCATTAATTTGTTAAGTCGATTTTATGAAATTAATAAAGGGTTAATCAAGGTTGATGGGGTAGACTTAAAAGATTTTGACTTGGATGTTTTGCGCAGCCATATTGGAGTGGTATTGCAGGATGTATTTTTATTCTCAGGGTCTATTGCTGATAATATAACCTTGGGAAATCCTAAAATTACCCGGGAGCAAATATGGGAAGCTGCTGACCTGGTAGGTGCCCGTAAATTTATTGAACGGTTGCCCGAAGGGCTAGATTACAAGGTGATGGAGCGCGGGGCTACCTTGTCTGTAGGGCAGCGGCAGCTTATTTCTTTTGTACGGGCGATGGTTTATGATCCTAAAATCATTATTCTTGACGAAGCAACCTCCTCCGTTGATACCGAGACAGAAGAGCTAATTCGCTACGCCATTGATAAATTGATGCAGGGCCGAACGTCTGTTGTGATAGCGCACCGATTATCTACTATTCAGAAAGCCGATAAAATTATTGTGTTAGATAGAGGAGAGATCAAAGAAGCTGGCACCCACGAAGAATTACTACGACACGAAGGGTATTATGCTCAGCTTTATCAGATGCAGTTTATTTAACTCTATGGCCGCACCTGATAGTGGGGTAAATGTATAGGCTGGAATTGTGAAGCCTGATTTTAAATTCTTGAAAAGAAACAAAGGATAAATTTTAAATTAAGTGAGTAGAAAATTTCTAATAATTATGTTGGTCCTGACGGTGGTAGCAATTGGATGCTATGCCTATTTAGGAGGATTGAACAAGCCCGCAATACAAATAAAAACCTCTCAGAAAAGAATGGTGGCCGGTAAAGAGTATGCTGGGCCTGCCAATAGTAATGAGTTAGGTCGGCTATTTCAGGAAACTGTCCGGCTGGTGGAAGCAAAAAAGTTGCCCAATACCATGGCCAATATTTATTACAATAATCCGGAAAAACGGGAAGATAGTATAAAAGCCTTTGTAGGCGTGCTAGTAAGCGATACTACCCAGACTTTACCAGCTGGCTATAGTCTGCGCTATTTACCTGAAACCAAAAAAATTGTGCAGGCTAGTGTAAAAGCCCATTTTATATTAGCGCCCAATAAGCTTTATCCGGCTTTGTTTGAATATATTCAGGAGAATAAGCTGAAAACGAAAGATGAGTTTTTAGAATTTTTCGGTCCTGATAATCAGGCAACGCTGCAGGTAGAGATTTTACCCTAAGTCTATTATTCTATTTTATCTCCTGCTATTTACTAGCTTTATTAAGATTTAATTAAAATTTTAACCTTCAAATTTGGGGATTATATAATTATGCTATATAATTAAACTCTGACAGGAAAATTTCCTGTTTTATATTTAAATCTGCCTATTTTATTAAAGTCTTATAGCATGCTTAATATTGGAATAATAGAAGAAAAAGCAGCTTATAGACAGGAGCTAAAAAAGTATCTTAATGCTCAGGATGATCTTGTTTGCTCCGTGGCCACATCCTCTGTTGACCAATTTATTAAATTATCAACTAAAACAAGATCTGATTTTTACATTCTGCTGTATACGTCTGTTAAAAATACCATACCGCTTCAGGTTGCAACCTTAAAAAGATGTTTTCCGGAAGCTGCCGTAATAGTTCTAGCCGATGAAGAAGAAACCAATGTTATTATAGATGTCTTTCGGGCCGGAGCTTTGGCATTTTTACAAACTACTACTTCTTTTGCCGATGTTAGAAAGGTACTAACAGGTATTTCTTTAGGAGGGGCTTATATGTCGCCGTTTATAGCCCGAAAAATGGTTGATTTTTTACAAAATCCGGTTGCCGAGCAAAATTATGATCTAACTAGTAGGGAAAAGGAAATTATAACTTGCTTAACACAAGGGTTAAGCTACAAAATGATTGCCGCTCAGCTTTGTCTTTCTCTGGATACTGTCAGATTTCATCTCCGGAACATCTATAAAAAGTTACAAGTTAATAGCAAGTCAGAAGTTATTGCTAAAGTTTTAAAGAAGGACCTTCTTGTTAATTAATAGTTTAGCTTATTAAGCTAAAAAGGGTATTTTATAATTATCTAAGTATTAATTAAATATTTCAAATACCTACCCAAATATGTAGGTTGACTTAACAAAACCTTTTATTTAAATTTACTACTATTAAATTTAACTATTCAAGGAACAAAAATCCACTAAATACGTCCTTGTTTAGGCTAACTGTTTAAATTGTAATAATATGAAAACAAAAGGTACATTTTTAAGCTTCATTTCTACCGAGAAGAAAATGCGGAAAGAGCAAATGAAGGCTAAAGCGGCAAATAAAAATACTAAAGTGCCGACTGAGCCTCAGCAAGAATCGAAAGAATTAGCATTCTAATTACAGCACTTATACTATTTACTAGAAGCTGTTTGGCATACTTAATCAGGTGGTAAAGGTGGGCGAATCCTTTATTTACTTGCGTTCTCGTAAATTGCCGGTAGAAAGTAAAAAGTAAAATTTAAAGAACAGGCCTGGTATATGATATACCAAGGCTGTTCTTTTATTCCTCTTCTAATTGCCTTCCTCTAATTTTCTTGTCCCTTCATTATAGGGCCTCCGCACGTGTGCTTAATTAGCAAAAACAAATCGTCCCTAACAGCTTTTCTGGAAAGATTAATCTTCATCCTCAAAGTCTTCTTTTTCTAAGGTGGAACAGTACTTATGTTAGTAACAGTATTCCATTCCTGCTTACGCTCTCACAGACACGCCGTTGGGAATTAGCAAATTAGTTTAAGCTTATTTGTGGTAGCTCAGGAAGAAATTAATAGGAACTTTAGGTATCTTTCATAGATAATACTTATTTTTATAAGTTTCTATTTTTATAAAATGTTTCTAAAGTTAAATAACCTGCTCTTGTTAGCAGTAGCTATTTTTATCTTTTTTAGTTGTCAGAAAAAAGAATCAGCAAAAGAACAATCCGCAGAAGAGGCTCCAGTTACTACCTTATTTACTTTATTACCGCCTGCTCAAACAAACGTTCATTTTACTAACTCATTGAAGGAGTTTCCGACAGCAAACGTTTTAACCTACCAGTATTTTTATAATGGTGGTGGCGTAGCCGTTGGGGATATAAATAATGATGGATTGCAGGATCTTTATTTTTCTGGTAACATGGTGCCCAATCGGTTGTACCTGAACAAAGGGAATATGCAGTTCCAGGATATTACTGAAGCTGCCGGCGTTGCAGGTAAAGGTTATTCCTGGAAAACCGGTACTACCATGGCCGATGTTAATGGCGACGGGTTGTTAGATATATACCAATGCTACTCCGGAAATATGCCCGATGAAAGCCTGACCAATCAATTATTTATTAATCAGGGTGTGGTAGATGGTCAGATTAAGTTTGTTGATCAGGCTAAAGAATTAGGATTGGCTGATATTTCTTATAGTACTAATGCTACATTTTGGGATTATGACCGGGATAATGATTTAGATTTGTTTTTGCTTAATCATAATCCGGAATTATTCCACGGGTTGGATGATGTTTCTTTTAAAGAGTTGCTAAAAAAATCCGATCCAAAAATGCGCCTTAAGCTTTTTCAGAACCAGGATGGAAAGTTTACAGATGTTTCTGATAAGGCTGGATTTAACAAATCACCTCTTTCGTATGGCTTAGGTGCAGGAGTAGCCGATTTTAACCAGGACGGCTGGCCGGATATTTATATTTCTAATGATTATTCCGCCCCTGATTTTCTATATATTAATAATAAAAACGGCACTTTTACCGACCAATTAAAGCAAAGCATTGGTCATATTCCCATTTATTCAATGGGTAACGATGTATCAGATATTAATAATGATGCCCTGCCGGATATTTTTACACTGGATATGCTACCGGAGACTAATAAACGGCAAAAGCTGCTGTTCTCTCCGGATAATTACGAACACTTTAACCTGCTGCTTCGGGTTGGGCTCCACAACCAATACATGCGCAACATGCTGCAGGTAAATAACGGCAACGGTACTTTTAGCGAAATTGGGCAATTAGCCGGAATTTCTAACACCGACTGGAGCTGGGCGCCCTTAGTGGCTGATTATGATAACGATGGCTGGAAAGACGTTTTTGTTTCCAATGGTTTTCTTCGTGATTTTACCAACATGGACTTTATTAAGTTCAAGAGTTCATATCTGCAAAATATGAATGGGCAGATGACAGCAGAAAAAGTAATGAACCTGGTAAATAATATTCCTGCTTCTAATGTAAATAACTACATATTTAAGAACAATGGAAATTTAACTTTTACGAATAAAGGCCAAGATTGGGGGTTTAATATTCCCTCTAACAGTAATGGCGCCGCCTATGCCGATTTAGATAACGATGGCGATTTAGATATTGTAACAAATAACATCAATGAGCCAGCTTTTATTTATCAGAATAAAAGTAACGAACAACTAAAGCATCATTACCTACAGGTAAAATTAACTGGGAACGGCAAGAATACAGGCGGTGTAGGAGCAAAAGTAATGATATATGCCAATGGGAAACAACAGTACCTGGAGCAAACTCCTAGTCGGGGCTTTCAATCGGGGGTGTCGCCGGTGCTGCATTTTGGTTTAGGTCAGGAGGCAACAGCAGATTCGGTAAAGGTTATTTGGGTTACGGGAAAACAACAAGTATTACGTAATGTAAAAGCTAACCAAATTTTAGTTTTGCAGGAAAAGGGTGCAAATACCATTTATAAACCGGCTCCTAAAACTAAACCGGTATATCAGGAGGTAACTTCGCCCATTAAGTTTGTAGAGCAGAAGAATACTATCAATGATTTTAAGCGGCAGCCTTTAATGGTAAATCCTATGTCGTTTCCGGGGCCGTGTTTAGTAAAGGCAGATGTAAATGGCGATGGTTTAGAAGATGTATATGTAGGTGGCGATGAAGGACAACCGGGAGCGTTTTTCTTGCAGAGTAAAGGGGGCAAATTTACTTTAAAAGCTAACCCGGCTTTTGCCGCCGATGCTAAATGCGTGGATGCTGATGCTATTTTCCTGGATGTTAATAATGATAAAAAGCTGGATTTATATGTAGCCAGTGGCGGGTATCATAATTTTATGCCCGAAGATGCCAGGCTGCAGGATCGCCTTTATATAGGTGATGGGAAGGGTAATTTTACAAAGAGTGAGGGATCGTTACCAACTATGCTGGTAAGCAAAAGTTGTGTGCGGGCCAGTGATATCAATCAGGATGGCTTTAATGATCTTTTTGTTGGAGGAAGAGTAGTACCGGGCCGTTATCCGGAAGCGCCCAGAAGCTATGTGCTTTTAAACGATGGCGCAGGTCATTTTAAAGATATGACGGCCAATGTGGCTCCTGCTTTACAACGGGTTGGTATGGTAACAGATGCAGCCTGGCACGATTTGAATGGTGATGCTAAAGCAGAACTTATTTTAGTAGGCGAATGGATGCCAGTTACAGTTTTTTCTAATACTAACGGAAAGCTTACCAATAACACCAATGCTTATTTTAATAAAACATATAGTGGCTGGTGGAATAAAATATATTTAGGTGACTTCAATCAGGATAAGCGAACGGATATAGTTATTGGTAACCTGGGGTTAAACTCCCAATGCAAAGCTTCGGATAAAAGACCAGCAGAACTTTTTTATAAAGATTTTGACGATAATGGCTCTATAGATCCTATTTTATGTTTTTACATGCAGGGCAAAAGCTACCCGTATGTTACCCGCGACGAATTGTTTGATCAGATAAGCATGATGCGTACCCGGTTCCCGGATTATGCCAGCTATGCCGATGCCACCCTTAAAGAAATTTTTACCCCAGAGGAACTTAATGGAGCTGTAAGATTGTCAGCTAATAGCTTGCAAACAACTTATTTTGAAGGGAATACGACTGGCAAATTTAGGGAAAAAGCATTGCCCCTAGAAGCACAAGTTTCTCCGGTTTATGCCATAACTACCTTGGATTATAATCACGATGGAAAACAAGATTTATTTCTGGGCGGTAACATGAATCAAGCCAGGTTAAGGTTTGGAAAGTATGATGCTAATTATGGTGTGCTTTTGGAAGGAGATGGAAGGGGCGGATTCAAATATGTTCCCCAGGCTAAATCCGGATTTAAGTTGCAGGGAGATGTACGCAGTGTTCTAAATATTAATGATCAGTTATTGTTTGGAATTAATCAACAAGGAATAAAAGCTTATAAAAGGCTATAGTGGTGAAGAGATTTTTATTTTTTATTTTGTTGGTGCAGGTGCTGGTAGGTTGTAAAAAAGAAGCGCAAAAGCAACCAGAATTTTCCAGTATCCAAATAAGCCAAGTCTTAGCTAAAATGACTGATTTAATGGTGAATGATGTTACCAATCCTCCATTAGCCTCCCGCTTTTTCGCTTATGCTTGCCTGGCTGGTTATGAGGTGGTGGTGCAGAATGATAGTACAGCTAAAAGTATGCACGGCCTTTTAAACCGATATCCAAATATACAAAAGCCACAAATAAATAAAGCGTATTATTACCAGCTTAGCGCGTTGCTGGCCATGATGGAAACAGCAAAAAAAATGCAGCCTTCAGGTGCCTTGTTTGAGAAGTATGAACAACGGTTTCTGGACTCGCTCAAACAAAAAGGTTTTTCGGAAGAGGTAATGCAAGCCTCTCTTGTTTATGCGCAGGATGTTAGTAAACAAATATTGGCTTATGCCAAAGCCGATAAGTACAACCGGATCAGTAATTATCCGCGCTATACACCCTCGCAAAAAGAAGGCGATTGGTACCCAACCCCGCCCGGTTTTTTTGCACCGGTAGAGCCTTATTTTAATACAGTCCGATCGTTTACCTTAGATACTTGTGCACAATTTAAGCCGGAAGCACCGGTAGCTTTTTCAAAGGATAAAAATTCGGAATTCTTTAAGTTACTGCAGGCTAGTTATGAAGAAGGGGTAAACCTGCCAAAAGAACACCAGGAAATTGCTGCTTTCTGGGATTGTAACCCTTTCGCCTTACAAGATAATGGGCATTTAATGGTAGGCTTGAAGAAAATATCACCGGGAGCACATTGGTTAGGTATAACCGGAATAGCCTGTAAACAAGAAAATGTAGATTTCGCTAAAGCCATGAAGATTCATACCATGGTGGCTGTTTCCCTGATGGATGGCTTTATTTCTTGTTGGGATGAAAAGTTTCGAAGTAATCGTATTCGTCCGGAAACAGCTATCCGGCAATACATTAATCCTGATTATAAGCCCTTACTGCAAACGCCTCCTTTTCCAGAGTATTTAAGTGGTCATTCGACCATATCTTCAGCCTCTGCTGTAATTTTAACGCATTATTTTGGCGACAATTTTAAATATCAGGATACAGTTGAAGTGCGCTTTGGCTTACCTGCCCGTAGCTTTAGTTCTTTTCAGCAGGCGGCCATTGAAGCAGGCATTTCCCGGTTTTATGGAGGTATTCATTACATGGATGCTATCAATAATGGCCGGAAGCAAGGATTAGAGGTAGGAGAGTGGGTGCTTACTAAAGTAGAAGAGAAAGCTAAACCGGCTATAGTCGCTGCAAAGCAGTACTAACCTGATCCTAATTTTAAACA
Organism: Adhaeribacter aquaticus DSM 16391; assembly: GCF_000473365.1. GTDB lineage: Bacteria > Bacteroidota > Bacteroidia > Cytophagales > Hymenobacteraceae > Adhaeribacter > Adhaeribacter aquaticus. The sequence goes on along the minus strand of NZ_KI421517.1, from coordinate 1,048,238 downwards.
ATAAAGGCAAACTTCAAAAAAGTTTGCCTTTATTGTTTATTGCGGAGTAATGTTATAACTTTTTAGTCAATTCGGTGATGCGATTGCGTAATTCATCTATCTGGTTTTTGTTTTTCTTTACTTTCTCAATGGCATCCAGCTTTTCCAAGAGTTGTTGCATTTCCTGCAGGTGCTTTAACCGGTTTTTTGCCATTGTAATTGGATCTGCAGCTACTGGCGCTTTGTCATCCTTAAAGATATTGCCTTCGCCGTAAATGACCCAATGAGAATTGAGTTCTGGAATATTTTTGAGTACTTCTAGTAACTCATCCATACTATAGTTTTTACCAGCAATAATATTAGAAATTAATATTGCGGAGGTATTGGTATACTCACCCAAAGCAAAGATATCCATGCCTTTTATTTTCATAAAAAACTGGAGGCGAGTTCCAATCTGTTCTAAATTAGCGGCCATGTTTTTTGTTGTAAAACTGTATGCTCATACCTTAAAAACTTATACAAGGTTTAGGCGGTTGCCTATTACCCGATTCTTTTGCAGCAGCACCTGTTTAAGTATATTAAACGGAAATATAATATCTGCAAAGTTGTTATACGTAAAGAGTTTTAAAGTAAGTTATAAGTTAGTTAAAAAGTTACTTTTATGGTAGATTATTAGCCATGCATGCTAATATTTTAATTTAATAAACTTTCCTCAACTATTTAATTAACCGCTTCATATTTTTTAGGTAAAGAGTTTAACCTGTTGCAAAAGTTATTTGAAGAAAAAATTTTATTAAGTAACGGAAGTCTGAAAGTTCACTGCTAATTTTTTCTTATTATAAAATAAAATTGTCCTGTATTGAATTTACCTGTTGCGTTTTGCAGATATAAGCTTTTTACTTTAGGTCCCATCAAGGCTAATGCCTAATCAGGAGTAATATATTCTAATAAGAGGAGGATAGTTAGTAATTTCATATAGGAACACTCATAGGCACTAGGAATGCTTCGAGGAATGGAAAGTAAGAAATTTTTAATCTAGCTTTTGAGGAGATGTTGTGCGGAAAAAAATAATCTGAAATTCTAAAAACTTCAAAAGGAACCAGCTGGTTTATTGCTAAAGCTAAGACCTATTCCATTTCTTGTAGCCGGTTTAACAGGAGTTCTTTTAAGGCCATATATTTCAAAATTTCAGAAAAGCTACCTTCACTATCCAATTTAAAATCCAGAATTAGTAACGCTTCATGAATGGCCACCTTATCATTAATGCTACCTGCAATAGCATAGCCGGAATCAGCTAATAACGACTCAAATTGCATTTTTTCAGTCATTGATATTAAATTTCTGTTTCTGAAGGTTCTTGAATTTATTAATAAAAAATTTCCTACATATAGATTGGGAAAATTTGAAGCTCAAATATAGATCTTCTTCAATATGAAATAGGATTAGAAAACTAAATAATTTCTTTTGGTACTAAATGGGCGTAATATACTGAATTTATATACTTAAACTAATAAAAAACATAAATATTTTAATCTGGTAAAAGAAGGTATTCATCGAGTAAAAAGGCATGTTCAACGAAACATGATATTAGGTTGGTATGATTCACCGAGTAATTAGGACTGTTTAACTAAAAAGTATAAAAAAACGTTGGAATAATATCAATTTTCGGGCACCAAAATAACCCGATATCCAGTGAAACAATTTTACTCCTCTCAGATTCTTCCTGCCGCATCTTACGTAATCAAAAGTTTTTTTGTTTTTACTTTGCTGGTGCTTTTTCTTTCTCCCAGTACAGCTTCTGCCTGGTGCAAGCAAGAAAATGGCTGCTACACCATTACATATTATGGCTATAAGGAGAATATCTCCGATAAAACAGTTACCTTAAGTTTCCAAGTGCAAGTGAACTCTAAGTGTTTAAGTGCCTTAAGTAATGTAAATTTTTCTTTGCCTGCAGGTGCTAAGGCCATTAGTCCCAGTAATAGCAAAACTGAATTTGAATATGTTGTTGAAAACGGAACTAATAACCCATTTTACGGCATCCAGTTTAATTTTGATCCTAGTAAAAGGAAGGGTTTTAGTTCTGAGGGGCTTTCTAATGGTCAGTCAGATGTTTTTTATTATACGCTTAAGCGGGATGATTTTAATAAACTTTCTTCTATCCAGGTAGAAGCTAAATCTGCTCTTACCATAGGTTCTTTCAAATTTGATTATCCAAGTGGTTGTAGTGGGGAAGAAGAAGATGGATCATTAACTGCTTTACCAGTAACCTTAGCTTCTTTTACAGGTGCCAATCAGGGGCAGGTAGTAGAACTGATATGGGTTACCGCTACAGAAGAGAACAACAGCTATTTCCAGGTAGAGCGCAGCACCGATGGTAAAACTTTCAGCCAGATAGGCCAAGTAGCAGGTAAAGGCACAACTAAACTGCAGCAGACCTACAGCTTTACCGATAAAGTTATAGCTTCGGCTACATACTACTACCGCTTACGCCAGGTAGACTTTAACGGTGCTGCTGAATACAGCAAAGTAATAGCCGTGAAAACAAATTCATCCGTTACTGGTTTAGTTAAAGTATATCCTAATCCGGCTTCAGCCGCTTTACAGGTAGATCTTTCCGCTTTTGCTTCTGGCAGCTATCAGGTTAAAATAGCTTCTTTAACGGGTACTATCCTAAGTCAGCAAGCAGTAGAAGCTGGTCAGGTAACTACTTTAGATATACAGGCTTTAACCTCGGGTGCTTACCTGGTACTGGTACAAGGCCAGGACCTGAATCAGACCAAACGATTTCTAAAAAATTAAAAGCAATAGTTGAGTAGATGGGGCCTTATTAAAAATTGAGGCAAATATTAAAATTGAAATAAGCTATTAACTATAAACCTTAAATAATAGACTCATGACTCTAAAAGAAATGCGTGATGCTATTGTAGCAGCAAGAAACAAGGCCGGTCTGACGCAGGAGCAAGCTTGTGAACGACTTGGTATTCATAAATCAGCATATACGCGCTGGGAATCGGGAAAGTATAGTCTGCCATTAGACACCCTAAATAAAATTGCAGAAGCTTTTGGCTATGTATTTGAAGGGCAGTTCAAGTCGAAAGAAGATTTGAATTCTTTAACATAATTAGTTCCTGTTCTTTAAAACCTGTAAGAGGCGGTTTTAAGTAAGTTAAACCAGGTTTAAGGGAGCGTGGAGAAGGTTTATCGCCTGGTGGAGGTAGTTTGTCTGGTTAAGGCATAGGTTAAACGAAATATAGTAACGGGCTATATTAGGTAGCGTATCTTTGGGTATACATAAAAACAAAAAGGATATGAAAAGCAGTCTCATCACACTAGCCCTAACCATAGTAGTAACAGTAACAGGATTTGCCCATAGCTTAACCGGTCAGCATCAGTTACAGGTTTCTATCGAGCAGGCTGCCCGTGTGCAGGTTCGGCAGATGCAGGAATCTATCCGGTTCAATGAGTTTGAGTATATCCAGATTAAGAAATTAACAGGCGCTTATTTAGCGGCCGTACAACAAGTAAAACAAACTACAGCAGCCGATCAGCAGCCGGAAAGACTAGCTCAGTTAGAAGCTGCTTATAAAGCTGCTATAGCAGGAATGCTGACAGAGGGGCAAAAGCAGGCTTTTACTACTTATGCGGCTGCCCATTCACTTCAGAGCCTGTTAGCTGCTAAGTAATAGCATACGCTGTTTCTATATAAAACAAAAGCCGGTTAATTACCGGCTTTTTTTGTTTCTATTACTGATAAAAACAATCTGCTAGCTGGCTTAAAAACCAAAATTACTATAGGTGCAGCCAGTACCGGTAAACTAAAAGTGGTTTGAAACACCAACCTGGAATTAAATATAATAATGTTGCTACTGGCGAAACCGATATAGAACTAGATTTTACAACAAGCGTCCAATAAAATGGTATAGGTAAAATTTAAGTTTACTGATTTCAAATTAATAAAAAGAGGCTTTCTTTAAAGGGCAGCCTCTTTTCTGTGGAAGGTATTGGAGTATCGAGTGAGGTTAATTTGAGCCTTCAGATACTATTCAGCTGGACTAACTAAATGTTGGCCCTTACAGTTTCGGCAAGGTCTACTGCATTAAAAGCCAGCTCCCGGGGTTTCCTTGTATAAGGACTCTATGGCATTTGCCAAATAAATAATTCCGCTTTTAATCCTATCTAAACCTGAGTCGCTGGGGCAGTAAACTAGTGGATGAAATCAAGGATAGGCAATTTGGTTTATCTCGGATGCTCATGAGAATTAATTCATAAACTTAATGCTTCATATGATTGATACCTTTGCCATGCTTGCCTAATTCATTCAACGCCGCCCGGAACCCTTGCGCCAGAGTAGTTGCGGTTCCTTGCCCGTAGTAATGCAAAAATATCATGTGGGGGTCATCACCCAGCATGTGGTGGTGAAGCGCTACTACTTCCAGGTTATTCCGACGTAGTGCCGCAATAACCTGGTTTACCTCCGCTTCCAACATGGCAATGTCCCCGGCAATATGCGCTTTCTCTTTGTTGCCGGCAAAGGAAGCCCAGGAATTTAAACCAATTGAGGCTGTCATTTCGGTTCCCATGGCCATTACCGTTAAATCATCACGGCCAATTGTATATTTATATGTTGGTCCGTTTACCACGCCTGAGTGTTTTACAATGGCATCTAAGGCCGGAATATCAAAATTTTCTTTACCAGTAGGTGCCGCAGCGGTGCCAGGGGAAGTATTTCCACTTTGCGCGGATGGGTTTGGAGCCGGAGTTGGCGGCTGGTTGGCTGGGGATAGTTTACTTTGACTGATGGTAGCCGCAAACTTTTTAGCCAGTTCGGCCGGGGTACCCATCCCGTGCAAGTGCATATAAAATATGCGGGGTTCCTCATAAAAGAAATGATTATGAATAGCGCCAATTTCCAATCCATTCGCCTGAGCAGCCGAAATAAGTGGGTTTACTTCTTCCTGCAACAAAACAGTATCACTCATGAGCATGGCTGTTTTGCCATCCACAGTTTTCTTAATAGATACCCAACCCCCGAAACCAAAAGGAATGGGCACCGGTTCACCTTTAACTTTTATTTTTAAATCGTTGCGTGGCAAAGGAGTGGTGTGGGTAGCTTCCGCCTCTTTATACGTGCCTTTTTTACCTAAACCTGATTCAATTGCAGAAATTTCGGCAGCAGAAAGTGGCGGCGTTTTTCCTTTAACTGGAGCTGCTTTTAATTCCGGCAACCCTATAATAGAGGCCGCTCCGATTAATGCACCAGCACGTAAGGCCTGACGGCGGTTAATATTCTTTTTCATAGAAGTTCTCAATAAATCTAAAGTAAATTTATTTAAAGTACCTGCGTAACTAAATAATGGATTAGGCCAGCCAAAGCACTTATTCCTATCCAGGTAATCATGCCTATTTTAAACCGGTACATGGCTACAAAAGATATAATTATCCAGGCTAAACTAAAATAATCGATGCCGGCTATGGCCAGACGGTTCGGAAAAATTACGGCCTGAGCAAAGTAGACCGTCAGGTTTAAAACCACACCTACTACAGCTGCTGTTACAACGCTTAAAATGGCTTTGATGCTTTTATTGCTCTGCGTTTTCTCAATAATTGGCGCACCAGCCAGGATAAAAAGGAAGCAAGGCAAAAAGGTATAATAGGTAGTCGTAAACAGCCCCAAAGCACCCGTTAAAACCGACCCGCCAAAATGATGATAACCAGCCAAAAATCCCACAAAGGCCAGTACCATAATGAGAGGGCCCGGAGTCGTTTCACCTAAGGCTAAACCATCTATCATTTCTAACTTGGTGAGCCAGTTAAAATCTTCTACGGCTACCTGAGCAACATAAGGTAAAACCGCATACGCTCCCCCCACGGTAACAAAGGCTGCTTTGGTAAAAAACAGGGTAAGCTTTTTCCAGAAGTCTGCCCCCTGACTAGCCGAAAAAAGTAAGAAGGGTAAAAGCCAAAGCGCGGCTATTACCAAAATTTGCTTTAGTAACCGAAAGGCATGAAAGCCGGTGCCGGGTATTTCTGTATCCATATTAAGGTAATATCCGCTTTCATTTTTGGCTATATCCTCAGCTGATTTATTTTCTTTAAAAAGGCTGGGAGTGAACTTACGGGCCAGCCAACCGATTAGAATTGCCCCCAGTATAATATATGGGAAAGGAATATCAAGAAAGAATATGCCGATAAAGGAAAGAATGGCCATGGCCACATGAAAAATGCTTAACAGGGACTTTTTGCTAATTTTAATCAAGGCCAGAATCACGATGGCAACTACCGCTGGTTTTAGTCCATAAAATAAGGCGTACACCCAAGGAATTTTACCGAACATCACGTAAATAGTGCTTAGCCCCGTTAAAATGAAAACAGAAGGTAAAACAAACAAACTACCAGCTACTATCCCGCCAATGGTGCCGTGCAATAACCAGCCAATGTATATGGCCAGCTGTTGGGCTTCGGGACCGGGTAAAAGCATGCAGTAATTTAAGGCATGCAAAAATTTGCGGTCCGAAATCCACTTTTTCTGATCTACCAGAAAGGTATGCATGATACCAATTTGCCCGGCTGGCCCCCCAAAACTGATGAAGCCTAGCTTTAACCAAAAATAAAAGGCCTCTTTGAAGCTGGGTTTGGCAATACTTGTTTCGGCAGAAGTTAATTCACCCATAGTAATTTGTTATTAAAGTACTTACTAGGTACAATACTAAAGGTAATACTTAGGGTAATATAGAATGTTCTTAACCTTTTGTAATCTTTTTACTTTTTGTCAGTTCTTTTTTGTAATCTGATGAATTCTGCCCCGTATGCTTTTTGAAAATGCGGATAAAGTGACTCCGGTCGGTAAAGCCGGTGAAGTAATAAAAGGACTGTTATGTTAGACGTTTCTATCGGATTAGCTTTCCCCACCTGTTTTATACTAGGTGCATTCAAAACATTTGATTCTTTCAATCCTGCCACTTTGTTAATGCGCCCTCATCTGAGTACTTCGTGAAGAGGAATATTTTATATAACTAGAAAAACAGCTTCCTAAGGTCAGATGACACTTAAGAAGCCGCTCAATTGGTGATTACTACTAATTTCCAAACTTAAATTAACGGCGGGGAGGAAAAAGAATATCCAGAATATCGCGCCCTACTGAACCTGGCCGACGGCGTTCTTCTTCCCGCCAGTCATAATCGGCATCATAGGCCCGGTCGCCGTGTAAAACAAAAGCTCCTGGCTCTAACCGAACGCCCCGTAGGTTGTGGCAACTGGTTGGCGGGGGTTGCTGGCCAGGCGGACGGTTCGGATACCACACCCGGCATTCACCCGGCGGTGGGTAGTGCCCTTTGGGAACACCTGCTAATTGTCTTGGCCCCGGCGAACCCACCGGCGGAAAAATCACCCGTCCCAACACACCACCTAAACCGCCATTGCGGCGTCGGCCGTTGCGGTCATAATCCCGGTCCCGGTCGTAGTCCTTATCATCATCTCTATCCCGTTTTTCCCTATTGGTATAAGGTCCGGTATTTTTATAACGTTCATCGTCTTTATACCGATCTTTGTACTCTTTTTCTCTCTTATCCTTATCCTCTTTATATTCTTTTTCCCATTTATCCCTTTCGTCTTTTTTATCATTGCCTTTACCTTGGGCAATAGCCGTTGATACCAGGGATAAGTACAAGCCGGAGCCGATTATAAACGGGATAATTTTGATCATCTTGCTACGCATGGCTTTTTTTAGTTTGTTTCTTTAAGTAAATCAAAGTTCATACCACAACTTTTCCGCTTTAATTATCGCGCCATTTACGGCCTTCCTTCCTCCACTTTTTCAAACGTTCCTCCAGCTTTTTACCGCGCTCTTCCCGCCATTTTCGGTCGTCCTCCCATTTTTTTTTATTTTCTTCTTCCTGTTTCTTTTCCCGCTCTTCCTGCCACTTTTCTTCTTCCTTCCACCGGTCTTTTTCCTCCCGTTCGTAACGGTCACGGTCGCGGCGGGCTCCCCAGCCCCGATCTTCTTCCCGGTGGTTGCCTCTGCCGGGTAAATGGTTTAATAATCTATCCAGGAAAGAGGCTTGCACCACTTGTGGTTCCGGTTCCAGGAAAGAATTACAGGTTAATTTTGCCTCCACATCCGGCGGTAAAGGACGGAACCGGGTGTATCGGTAACTAGCAAACTTAGGAGTACGCACCACTTTACTGATAAACTCTCCCCAAATCGGCAAAGCGGTATTAGAGCCCTGCCCCAGGTTAAGGGTCCGGAATCTAACCAGCGGGTTCTCAGCTCCTACCCAAACACCGGTAACCAGTCCGGGGGTAATGCCTATAAACCAGCCATCCGAATGGTTTTGGGTCGTACCAGTTTTCCCGGCAATATCCATGGCCAGCCCAAACTCCGACCGTAACCTTCGGGCTGATCCTTCGTCTACTACGCCTTTAAGTAAATGCACAATAGTAGCCGCGTGTTCTGGAGCCAATACCTGTTTGGGGTTCATATCCGGAGAAAACTGCCTAATAGCCTCGCCTTTATTATTGACAATTTTGGTGATGTAGGTGGGATTTAACCGGTAACCGAAATTAGCGAGCGTCATGTACGCCTGCACCATTTCGAATAAAGATAAATTAGCCGTACCTAAAGCTAAAGCGGGCACCTTGGGTAACGTACTTTTTATACCCAACCGGTGCGCCAGCGAAACAGTTGGTTCTATCCCTGCCTTCATGATTATCTGGGCGGAAACTGTATTTACCGAATGGGCCAGGGCATCGCGCATAGTGTATTCGCCACCGTATTTCCCATCGGCATTCCGGGGAGACCAGTTATCATAATTAGCATACGTCATGCGCTGATTAGGGAAGGGGGTGCAAGGGTCCATACCTTGCTCCAGGGCAGCCGCATACACAATCGGTTTAAAGGTGGAGCCAACCTGGCGCTTAGAACGCACGTGGTCGTATTTAAAGACATGGTGGTTAATACCGCCCACCCAGGCTTTCACAAAACCAGTATAAGGCTCAATGGCAATTAGTCCGGCATTCAGGAATTTCTGGTAATAGCGAATGGAATCCAAAGGACTCATTTCTTTTTTGCTACTCTTGTTCCAGCTAAAAACCTGCATGGAAACCGGCTCCGCAAACTCTGTTTCTATTTCGCCTTCTGATAAGCCTGCCGCTTTTAACTTCTTGTAGCGATCAGAGGCTCGCATAGCTGTTTTAATGACTTCCTGGTTACTGCCCCAAGGAGTACGCCCGCGCCAGTGCGCATCAAATTGGTTTTGCAAACGGGCTATTCTTCTCCGGACGGCCTGCTCGGCCAGCTGTTGCATTTTGGAGTCTAGGGTAGTGTAAATTCTTAAGCCATCGGTATAAAGGTTATAGGATGTGCCATCCGGCTTCTTTTGATCCGCGCACCATTTTACCAGTTCCAGACGCAGTTGTTCCCGGAAGTATGGTGCCAGCCCATCATTGTGGGTTTGGTAGCGGTACTCCAACCTTATAGGCTTTTCTTTAAGTGTGGAGGCTTTTTCTGGGGAGAGGTAGCCATATTTTACCATCTGGTTCAGGACCACATTGCGACGGGTCCGGGACTTTTCCAGGTTCAGCCGGGGATTATAGGTGGTAGTGGCTTTTAGCATCCCGATTAACACGGCAGCTTCTTCTATTTTAAGCGAATCGGCGGAAGTATTAAAAAACCGGCGGGAGGCCCGTTCTATCCCGTACAAATCGCCACCCATGGGCACGGTATTCAGATAGAGTTCCAAGATTTCTTGCTTGGAATATACCTTTTCTAAGCGTCGGGCTATAATAAACTCCCGGAATTTATTGATGGGGGTACTAAAAAACCAGTAATGCTTTCGAGGGTACAGGTTTTTGGCTAACTGCTGACTTAAAGTACTTCCGCCACCAGAACTTTCTTTCTGGAACAAAATGGACTTAAAGAATACCCGCAGCAAACTCCTGTGGTCTACGCCGGCATGTTCGTAAAACCGGGCATCTTCCGTGGCAATCAACGCCTCAACGGCATGCGGGGCTATGTCCTGGTACTTTACGTTGGTTCGGTCCTGAATGTAGTAGCGGCCCAGTAAAACGCTGTCGGCGGAATAAACTTCCGAGGCCGTATTGTTTTGCCGGGCTTTTAAATCATTGCGGGAAGGAAGGCTCCCGAAGAATCCAATATAAGTGGCCAGGTAGAAGAGAAAAAAAACTAAAACAAAGATCAGGCTTAGCCGAAGTACGCCTTTAAAGAAAAAGGAAAAATCCGAGACTTTGGCTTTGCGCCAGTTATAAGTTTGTACTTGCCGGTATTTGTGCTGCCAATATGGAGCAGTTAAGCGGTGTTTATGTAATTGGTAATAGGCTACACTTTTGCGTTTGCCAAAGGTATACAAAGGCTGAGCGATGTATTTCCAGCAGAACTTCAGTAGAGCCAGCAGCGTGTGCCACAAACGATGTAAAATTATTTTCAACGGCAAAACTTAATTATTTTTACTAGTATACTATCGGGACAAGGCTTCGTTACAAATATCATTATTAAGGGCGAAGCACATCCAACCTTATTCTTTAAACCACTTCCAAGCAGGTTTTACTTCCGGAAAGTTTTTAATCTAACTAATAACTACTTTATCCTTAAATATTCTTTGGATGGTATTCCTCCGGGCTTCTGAATAACGTATTTTAATTGGTTACTTAACCTTGCTAATAATATACATTATTAAAAGCAATGGTAATACCTTAGCAGATCGCTTTAGAAAATCTAAATTGTCATCATGAAAAATTTAGTTAAAATACTGATTGTTATATACATGGTGTTTTCAATACATGAGCTTTTTGCACAAACAATAAACCCGCACTATAAAAAGATGCTGGAGGTTATGTACCGGAAAACGGTTCCACTCATAACCGTATCTGAAGCTGCACAATTAACTGCTGAAGCCGTTTTCCTGGACACTCGGGAAAGAGCAGAATATGAGGTAAGCCACATTAAAGGAGCAAGGTGGGTTGGTTACAAAGATTTTAGTCTGAGCCGGATACAAAGTCTGCCAAAACAAACTCTTATAATAGTATATTGTTCGGTGGGTTATAGAAGCGAAAAAGTGGGCGAAAGACTTTTAAAAGCTGGCTTCACTAATGTCCGGAATTTGTACGGTAGCATCTTTGAGTGGGTAAACCAAGACCAGCCGGTTTATAAAAAACAACTGGAACCTACCACAGAAGTACATACTTATTCCAGAAGCTGGGGCAAGTGGCTGCACAAAGGAACAAAGGTTTTCTAGATAATGGAGAGATGGAAAAGTACTGGAATATATTCTTAAAGTCGTTTTCTGACTACGGCAGCTATTTACTGAACGAGTTATTATACCCCTCATGGGGCAACTACTTCTATTGGTTATTAGGTTTGTCGCTATTATTCTGGTCATTGGAAATAATTACGCCTTGGCGCCAGCACCAAGCTAAAATCCGGCAGGATTTCTGGCTCGATGGCTTTTACATGTTTTTTAATTTCTTTTTGTTTTCACTGGTAGGTTTTAATGCTTTTTCTAACATTGGGGTGCAGGCTTTTAATGATTTCCTGGCTCTTTTTGGCTTGAAGAATATTGTGGCTTTTGAAATAAATACCTGGCCGGTTGGGGGCCAGCTCCTGACCTTATTTCTGGTTCGCGATTTTATTCAATGGAACGTACACCGTTTATTGCACCGTGTAGAATTTTTGTGGGAATTTCATAAAGTACACCACTCCGTACAGCAAATGGGGTTTGCCGCACACCTGCGGTTTCACTGGATGGAAACGATGGTATACCGTACCCTTGAATACATCCCGCTTGCTATGATTGGCTTTGGCATCCAGGACTTCTTCCTGGTTCACATTTTTGCTACTGCTATCGGGCATTTTAACCATTCCAATTTTCGGGTGCCATTAGGCCCCTTGCGCTATTTAATTAATAATCCGCAGATGCACATCTGGCACCACGCCAAACAAATGCCGCACCGTTACGGCGCCAATTATGGCATTAGCCTAAGTATCTGGGACTATATTTTCAAAACAGCTTATATTCCTGAAGATGGTCGGGATATTGAATTGGGTTTTGATGAAGTGGAAAAATATCCGGGTTCTTTTTTACAGCAACAAGCTTTTCCTTTCAAGAGAAAAACCAATTAATAATAGCCTAAACTTTTTTTCATTAAGCTGTACCTTCATTGCATCCTATAAATAAATATCCTCCTTAGATTTTATAATATCGACAACCTCCGCTTTTTGTATCGCAAGTTTAGTTTGCGTAAAATGAATTTGAATAATACAACTGAAGTTACTGAATTAATGACAGGCGCTGTAGCTTATAGCAATTTCGCATTAACCCTTTTTTTATTTAATTCGGTTAATAGTTAAATGCATTTATAAGCTTCGGTAATGCGATGCAAAAAAAAAGTTTTAAGAAATGATCGATTTGCCTATCACTCCTTAACCAGCTCAAACAATTCATCTTTAGTCTTCTGATAAATTGCCTAATATAGGGCTCTTGTAAATGTTGGTAATTACTACTATAAGATAACTTTGATTCAGGCTAGTTTGCAATGCAGAAGCTAGTTTATTTGAGTCAGGCTCAGCCAAATTATACTGCTCTTCAATTTTTCCGACTTATTGAAAGGTCATGTGCTTTTTCAGCTTTCAACGGATAAATGATTTTGTCAAATTTACAGATTCAACATCAAACTTATCAGCAATTCGGTTCTGTAACCATGTCCAACGGCAAATGATGTTATTATTGTTGGTTCCCTATAGCCTAAGCCTTAGACTTGTCTGGTAACGGTGATTGAGACATAATCCATTTCAAACCTTCAAACTTTATAAAGCTAAGATATAGATTGGATTTAGGTTATTGGGGAAGGGGATATGGGCAATTGTGTATAAATAAAAAAAGCACTTACATCAGTATGTCGATATAAGTGCTTTTTTATTAGTGTGGGGCGTACTGGATTCGAACCAGTGACCCCCTGCTTGTAAGGCAGGTGCTCTGAACCAGCTGAGCTAACACCCCTTTTTTTTACTTTCTGATAACCTGTTGTTATCGTTTTGGTGATGCAAATGTCGGCTTTTTTTTTGAATGTGCAAATGTTTTTGCAAAAAAAAGTAAAAAAAAATCTTGATGGGCATTATCTAAATCTTGGCGATCTTCCGGCTTACCCGTATCTTTATAAAGCAGGAAACTAGTTTTAAAACCTATTGCCTTGAAAAGCAGAACTATAGTAAGAATTGTGTTGTGGGGTGTCGTAAGCCTTCTTTCTTTTTTTATTTTGGCAGGTTCCTTTCTTTTTTTTTATCAGGATAAAATAATTCAGCTTTTTATTTCTGAAGCCAACAAACATATTGCTACCAAAGTAGAGGTAAAGCAAATATCCCTGTCGTTTATAGATAAATTTCCGCAGGTTTCTGTTAAACTGGATCAGGTACGGGTAATAGAAAGCCTGCCTAATAGTGATAAACGCCTGGCAGACTTGAAAAAAATTTATTGCACCTTTAGTTTATATGATATCTGGCGCAAAAATTATAAGGTTAAAGAGCTTTTTTTAGAGGAAGGAGAAGTAAAGATAAATGTTTTACCTAACGGGGAAAGGAACTATAATATATTTAAAAAAAGTACTCCGGCTAACGCAAATGAAGCCTTCGCTTTTCAATTAGAGAAAATAATTTTAAAAAAAGTGGCTGTTTCTTATTCTGATCAAAGGCTGAAGCAGTTTTATGAAATAGTAGCTCAGGATTGGGTGGCAGCTTTAAATGTGCAGCCAGACAATATTGAAATTAATACAACTGGAAATACCTGGGTAGAAAAAGTACTTATAGACAAGAATAATTACTTTAGCCACAAACAAATTTACCTTAACACCCAGTTAGTAATAAATCCAACAGGAAAAAGTATAAGAATAGCGCCCTCTCTTATTCAGATAGGTAAAGCCGATTATCAGGTTAATGGTACTATTGATTATGCAAGCATTACCAAGCTTAATTTAGACTTCTCCGGAAAAAATACAACAGTGCAGTCCATTCTGGCCTTATTGCCACAAAAGTACAATAAACCGTTTAGTCAATATCAAAGTAATGGGGTGGTATATTTTAACGGAAAAATTAATGGATTAATGGACGGAAAGCAAAATCCTCTTGTAACCATTGATTTTGGCGCCAAACAAGCTTCTTTTTACCATCCGCAATACAAACAAAAGCTTCGGAATATTAACTTAAAAGGCTTTTTTACTAATGGTGCCAGGCGTAATGCCTCTACTTCGGAAATAACTTTAAAAGATATAAGTGGTACCCTGGAAAACCGTGCTTTTGCAGGCAATTTAATTTATAGTAATTTTAATGATCCTGGTATAAAGCTAAACTTAAAGGCCGATATTGATCTGGCTCATTTCTTTGGTTTGTTTCCCATGGAAGAAGTAAAAAGGGCCAACGGATTAGCCAATGTCGCTATAAATCTCTCCGCGAAAATAAGTGCTTTAAAATCGAGCACCCACCGCACCGGAATTACTGCTTCCGGCGATGTAACATTGCACCAGGTTGGTCTTCAGCTAAAAAAGCATCAGCAGCCTTTTCATCAGTTAAACGGAACCTTCTTAATTCGAAAGAATGATGTTGCAGTAACTAATTTTACCGGATTTCTGGGAAGTTCAGATTTTAAGTTAAACGGCTATTTTAAGAATATGCTGGGATGGACCTTTTTAAAGAAGCAGCAATTATTCATAGAAGCTGATCTACAATCTAGATTTGTTAATTTTGATGAATTATTAAGCAGTACCGTAGAAAAAAACGGAGCTGGAGTGGCAAAAGCACCTGGTAAGCCCGCAAGTAAAAGTAAAGCTTATAACGATTATCGCCTTGTTTTATCTCCCTATTTTGATTTTAATATAAATGCCCATATAGGTAAGATGCGGTTTAGGAGATTTACAGGTACTAATGCCCGCGGGCAAGTAAGGCTTAAAGATCAAATTGTTTCCTCACCGCATATTTCGCTTCAGGTTATGGGAGGTAAGTTTGGAATACAAGGTAATTTAGATGCGCGTTCAGCCAATAGAATAAAAGTAAATACCAAGGCTCGTCTTGATCAGATTCAGGTAGATAGCTTGTTTTACGTGTTTGAAAACTTTGGTCAGAATTTTATTGTGCAACGTCATTTAAAAGGAGAATTAACAGCCACTGTAGACTCGGATTTGTATTTTGACAACCAGTTAAATGCCATAACAGATAAAATGGAAGCAGAAGTGAAAGCCACCATTCGTAATGGGCAATTAATTAATTTTGAGCCCATGCAGAAGTTATCAGTTTTTGCGCACCGGCGGGAGCTCGCCAATATTCGGTTCTCCGAGCTTAGCAATAGCATTTTTATTCAAAGCCGGACAGTTTACATTCCTGAAATGGAGATCCGGTCTAATGTTTCCAGAGTTCCGGTTATTGGTATTCAGGGCACGCATACCTTTGATCAGCAAATGGACTATAAATTCCGGATTCCGCTGACTATGGGAAAAGCACGAGGTCAACATGAGGGCTACGGGAGCCTGACAGGCACGAATACGGGTACTCCTAATTTATTTCTAACCCTTAAAGGAAACGAAACAAACTATAAATTTGCCTTTGATAAAGAGCGGGTTAAAAATAAAATAGTGCAGGATTTAAAGCGTGAAAAACAAATAGTTACCAATATTTTAAGAGGTAAAAAAACAGAAGAGAAAAAAGAGGTGCAGTTGGAAGAAGACGAGTACTTTAATTTTTAAACAGGATAATGTTGTTATTGGATTAACTTACTAGAAAGAATAACTAATAGATCAAATATATAAATTTGATTAGAACCTTAATAAAGCTCTTATTAGTCCAATACAAATTTATTCTTCACCTTTACCTGAAGCTCAGGAGCTTTTTGTCCAATCATCTCCAGTAAACTTTTTTCAACGGTGTAGCTCATTGCATTTAAGGCAAGATCGTTGGGTTCCTGACCAAAAGGATCTTCAATTTCCGCTACTATGGCATCCAGTGCAATAAAAGTAAACCCAATAAATACTACCATAAAAGGTGTCATCCAGCCAATGCTATCTACTAGCCCGAATGGTAGCAGAAAGCCATATACATAAACAGTGCGGTGTAGCATTACACTATAGGTATATGGTATTGGTGTATTGGCAATGCGCTCGCAACCGGCCACAATGCCCGATAGTTGATTTAAATTCTGATCAAAGGCGGTGAGGGTTATAGAGTCCAAATTGCCTTCTTTACGCCGGTTTTGCAACCATAACCCCATCTCTGTTAGAAGTATTACCGGCTTAAAGGTTTTTGTCTGTAATAGTTGTACTAAATCAGGGGGTAAAAGCCTTTGTAGGTCAGCGGTAGCATCTGTTTGCCGGAGTTGGTGCTTCAGGGCATAAGTATAAGCTATAAGCAGCTGCACAAAGTGTTGGATATGCTCGGAGTTAGCAGGTAAGTGGGTTAGGGTTAGCGCCTGGCGGCACAATGAGCGGGTTTCTAAAATTAAAGCACCCCATAGTTTGCGAGCTTCCCACCACCGGTCATAACTGGCACTGTTGCGGAAGCCCATAAAAATAGCCAATGCTACCCCTAACAAAGTAAACGGAGCCGGATTTAAAGGAACTTTATAATTGAAAAGCGTTCCATGGAAATGAACTACCGTAGCAGAAAATAAAAATAAAACAACTAAACGAGGCCAGATTTCAGGCATAACTGAGCCATGCCAGACAAAAAGCATTTTAAACCAATTATGTTTTTTTCTTATAATCATGTAAGTATTGTATAAGTGTTGCTTACCTGAATAAGTAGCAGTTAGCATAAAACTCCACATTGCCTTAATGGGCAATGACTAAGTAAGCTGGCATGTTAACTAAACTGACCCTGATTCTGTTTACGAAATTAGTTAGTAATTTTTGTTTCTGCCGAATTAGCTTCACAGGATTTAGGAGCGGCATTATTATTGGCCAGATATACCATTGTGCTGGGGAAAGCAAATGAGGCGCCGTATTTCTCCACTATTTCCACAATTTTATAATTTATTTCTTCTTTAATATTAATGTATTCGTTCCAGTCCATGGTGTCGACAAAATACTGTACCAGTACATCTTTGGAAGAAGGGGCAAGGGCATTGAATCGGATTTTGCCATCCTGGTTAGTTCTGGGATGGGCGTCAACAAATTCCTGAATGTCGTTCGTTATTTTCCTTAATTGTTCAGAGGTAGTACTATAGGTTAAGTTGATATCAAACCGTGCCCGCCGGAAGGTACGCAGGGTAAAATTGTCAAGTGGTTTGTCAATCATAAATTTGTTAGGTACTGTTACGTAGCTTTTATCCATGGTGCGGATACGGGTGCTTCGGAAACCAATCTTTTCAATTACACCATTTATTTCGCCTACTTGTACCAAGTCGCCTACTACAAAAGGCTGATCCAGGAAAATAGTGAAAGACGCTAAGAGGTTTTCCAGGCTTTCCTTGGCAGCAAATGCTAATGCCAAACCACCCACTCCCAAGCCAGCTACCAGTTTAGTAACATTTACCTGAAATACCGTGCCCAGAATTACAAAAAAGCTGATAATAACTACAATTACTTTAGCAAAATCAGTAAAGAAAGGGACCAGCTGGTCGTCCATTTTGGATAAGGTTTTGCCAGCGCGCTTTATAAATATGAGGCTAAAGAAATCAACTATTCGCAGCCCAACCCAGGTAATAGATACAATTAAGAAGATGTTGTAAATCCGTACTAAAAGCGCCTGGAGACCAAGCTCCCCCCTGCGGGGCAGCCCAATAATTTCGATTGGGTAATGTAGCCGGTCAAAAGCAATGTAAAGAAATACCAGGAAAGTAAGAAAGGCCAGCGGGCTTACCAGTAAATGTTCAAAATGAGCCTTGGTAACGTCTACTGCAAACCGCTCCAGGCCCCGGAACATAATAGTAGAAAGCAGCCGGGACAAGATCTTTTTAGAAATATACCCAAATAAAATAATGCCTAAAAACCAGGCATAACTTTCAATGGAATTGCCAAGGAATTCTAAATTTAATACTTCCTGTATCGTCATAAATAGCTAAACACACTTGCTTCTTTACATATATCTACCCCATGTATCAGGTACCAATATAAATGGCGCCACCAATATTATTGCGGCGGGCTCCTGTAACACTGCGTAGGGAATTAGGCTGCTGCTCCCAGCGGAGTACGCCTAAAAAAGCAAATATAAGGGCTTCTTTATAATTAACTAGTTCTGGCTCCGGTACTACTACCTGATAATGAGTTCCTGCTTTTTCTTGTAATAATTGAATCAGGTATTTGTTTAAAGCGCCGCCACCTGTTGTCAATACTTTGGCATTGGCTGGCTGAGGAGTTTGCTTAATGGCTGCCGCAATTTGTGTGGCAATGTGTTCACAAGCGGTTTGTAATTTATCTGGAATAGTGGCAGCGGATTCTGCTAACCATTTCAGGCTATTAGCATCTACCCATTCTTTACCCAACGATTTAGGATAGGGGGCCAGAAGGAAATCAGCAGTATTTAGTTTTTGCAAAAGGTTGGCGTCTGTTTTTCCAGTGCTGGCAATATGACCATCCTGGTCATAGGCAAGGTTTAGCTCGCTAGCTAAGGTGTTCAGCAGGATATTGCAGGCACAAATATCGTAAGCTACCTGTCCGCTAGTCCCGGCAAATGAAATATTGGCGATACCACCCAGATTTAAGCAAAATTCATAATCAGAAAATAAAAGCTGATCGCCAATGGGTACCAGAGGCGCACCCTGGCCTCCTAAAGCAACATCCAGCGTCCGGAAATCACAAACCACCGGAAGGCCTGTGGCAGCAGCTAGATAAGCCCCGTTGCCTATTTGTAAGGTAAGGTGTTCGCCTGGCTGGTGATAAACTGTATGGCCGTGCGAAGAAATAAAATCTACATCTAAATTATGCGCACGAATAAAAGTATTTATAAGCTCCCCCAGATATTGGCCGTACGCGTGGTCCAGTGAAATTAGTTCTGCCCCCGAAACCTGCATTAGGTCTCTCAGACGCTGTTCCCAAGCAACCGTATATGGAAATGTAGTAGTATTTAGTATTTTATATATCCAATTTTTATTTTCATACGTAAACACGCAGTATGCTAAGTCGACTCCATCCAGTGAGGTGCCCGACATTAGACCGATAACTTTATAAGTTGTCCCATTTATCATAAATAAATTAACTGATTTATTATGAATTGGACAAATGAAGGTTGTAGGAACGAGGCACTTGTTTCATTTGACGTGTAAGTAGTATGTGTTGTATGTAAAGATGTGTTTTAATTTTAAATTATGAGTATGCGAAATTTGTTGTCCAGGGTTGAAACCAAGAAGATTGACAAAGCAGCTTCTATGTTGAAAGTGCTGGCGCACCCAAAACGTTTAGCTATTGTTGATCTGTTGGGTAAGGAGGAAAAAATGACTGTGACGGAGATTTATCAATACCTGGACCTGCCTCAGGCAATTGCTTCTCAGCATCTGATTACACTCAAAGATAAGGGGGTACTTTCCTCGTTTAAAGTAGGAACAAAGATTTATTATTCTTTGTCTATTCCGAAACTCATTGATGTGATTGATTGCCTGGAAGAGTGTTGTTCCGACATGTAACTTGAATCTACGTAAACTAAGAATAGAAAAGGGTTGTAATTATTACAACCCTTTTTTGTTTATGGCTATTATTGCCAGTATTTATTTAAGCAGCAGCTTTAGTTTGAATAACACTTATTAAGCGAGTAAGCTCTTCTTCTGTAAAATCTAAATTTCCTAATCCGTTACGAGCCTCTTCAATTTTACCTCGTTTGTATAAATTTACTAAATCCTGAGCCTGCCGGGTAACATGAACATTTAACCGTTCTAATTCCCGAATTTCCGGGATATAACTATATTTATTTAAAGCTGATGTATAAAGCCACTGTCCCAAAGCATTATCCCGGGGAGATAATAAGGTATCATCCAAAGTGCCTCCATACAGAATAGAGCGTAGCTTGGACTTAAATAAAATAAATTTAATCCGGGCCTGCTGGATGTCTAAGCTGTTAAGATTAACTTGGGAATTTAACATGTTTTGGTTTTAAACCAGAATAACATTATGGGTGCAAAAGTAGTTTATTCTGCAGAATTATTTTTATTAATATCAGAAGATTGTTTAGCCAGTACCAATTCTGTTACATCGAAGGCAAATGTAACAATTCCAGCTATTTTTCCTTCTTCTTTAAAAGCCTGGTAAACAAAGTTATAATAAGTGTCTTCTA
This sequence comes from Adhaeribacter aquaticus DSM 16391, assembly GCF_000473365.1. Classification (GTDB taxonomy): domain Bacteria; phylum Bacteroidota; class Bacteroidia; order Cytophagales; family Hymenobacteraceae; genus Adhaeribacter; species Adhaeribacter aquaticus. Next base: position 1,028,008 of record NZ_KI421517.1, on the reverse strand, counting down.
AGTTACCGGTATTAAAACGATCTATTTTGGCTAATAGTTCTTTGCCATAGTAGGGCTCGCCTGTTTTATATACTTGGTCTAATAAGTCAAAAAAGCCTTGTGATTTTAGTTCCGGCCAGGTTTCTTCTACTGTTTTGCCTACGAAGGTTCTGCCGGGGGCCAGGCGTTGGTAATGCGGGTTAACCAATTCGTATACATGTTCCGGGCCCCGTTGAATAGCAATCATGGCTGGTGCCTGCATAAACAAGTCGTGCAACATTTGCCGTTGCGATTCTACCTTTTGATAAGCAGCCTGCTCCCGTTCAAAAGCTGCTGCCATTTCCTCATTAGCAGAAAGCAATTCCTGAGCTAAAGATTTGTGTTCGTGAATATCAGTAGTGCTTCCTACCCACATGCTAATAACTCCGTTCTCATCCACCCGGGGAAGGCCTCGGGTTAAATGCCACCGGTATTTACCATCATGTCTCCTTACCCGGTATTCAACCTGGTAATCGCCTGATGTTTCTACGGCTGTACGCCAGGCCAGGCTAGCTTTCTCTTTATCGTCTGGGTGCAACGTCTCTAACCAGCCAAAGCCCAATAACTGCTCCATTGGTATCCCGGTAAATTCTACCCACCGCTGGTTATAATACGTGCAATAGCCATCAGGACGGGTAATCCAGAACATTTGGGGTAGGGTCTCAGCCATAAACCTAAACATCTCTTCACTGTCCCTTAAGGCTTTCTCTGCTCTTTTTTCTTCTGTTAAATCTTTTACCTCAATAACGGTTGCTACCGGTACACCATCCTCGAATATCGGACTGGCAGCACAACTTACCGGGAAAAAGGTGCCATCTCTCCGGATAAAGGTGTCTTGATGAGCACGTACGCTATTATTGGTTGGCAATGCCTTATCGATAGGGCATTCTTCCATGGGGAAGGGCGTGCCATCCGGGTGATGGTGATGAATAATATAATGCAGTGGTTGATCCTGAACTTCTTCTAATTTAAAACCAATCATCTGCTCTGCGGCCGGGTTCATAAATGTACAGAAGCCCTTATCATTCATCATGAACATGGCTACTGTGGCATTATTGGTTATGGTAGTAGAAACTTTATGCTGGTTTTCCAGCGCTTTTACTATATCACTTAAATTATTGAAGCCCGGTTGTAAAGAATTATTCATGTACGCCGTTAGGTTTAACTTATTTTTTTATTCTTAAAAAAATATACTTTACTTACTGTTCCAGTTTTCTTTCAGCAACATAATTTCCTGCTTGAGCTCATCTATTACCGATTACTGCTCTTGTATGGCGCCAACCAAAATAGGAACTAGCTTTTCCATATCTACCGCCGGTATAATAGCAGCCTGCTGCGTTTTTTTCCCGACAGAGAAGGATCTAGATTCATGTTTAACCAGATGGAGGCATTACTTTTTTGAATTCTTCAGTAATAAACCCATAATGGCCGCCATGTGGCAATTGTAAATTATGATAATCCCTGGTTTTATAATCAAATCGTTTAGGTTCTAATTTATTGATGAACTCAAGTGAGTTATGTATGGTAGATACATTCACTTTTAATTTATCATCAGAAATTACATTTTGTGCAAAAGAATGTTGATGCCGCAAAATAAAGAACGCAGCCACACAAAAATAAATCAGGACATATTTCTTTTGAAATGACATAACAGATTTATTTATAAGGTTGCAGACGAAACAAATTTAGAAATAAAAGCTTATCCTTTCGTATCTATTATAAAAATAAAGGCCGGACTTTATTGGTCCGGCCTTTTATACGTTTAATAAAATGTCTTGTTTATTTGTTAATGCTCTCTACCTGATTTTCCAGATTAAATAAATCATTCAGAACATCAATAAGGGTTTCCGCTTCGCCCCGTTTGCAGGCCGCTTTTAATTGCAATACCGGCAGCTTAATTATTTTCTGCATAATGTTGCGGGTAATATCATCAACAAGTTTGGTTTCTTCCGGACCTAACTTTTTAAGATATCGGGATATTTCTTCCTGCCGGATATTTTCCAGCGCATTTTTTAGTTTATGGATGGTAGGAGAGACCATCATTTCTTTTGACCAGTCATTAAACTGATCAATGGACTCCGTAATAATTTGTTTTACCTTAGGAATTGATGCTATACGTTGGTCCAGCGCTTCAGTAGCTTTATTCTGAATAGTGTCAATGTTATAAACCAACACACCTGGCACATTTTCTACGTCGGCTTCAATGCTACGGGGTACTGATAGGTCAATGAAGAACTTGTAAGATAGCACATCCAAACGTTTTACCATCTCAGTGGTAAAGAATGGCGTTTCACGCGAAATAGATGAAATGATAACATCAGCATCTTTCATTCCCTGTACCAAATTCTCAAAGGGTAATACCTCAAACCCACATTCGTCGGCTAATACTTTAGCCTTGGCATTTGTCCGGTTAGCTATTACTACATTGTTTAGTACAGTGTTGTCCCTTAAGTTTCGGCACACATCCGCTCCAATCTCGCCAATGCCTACAACTAAAATACGTGGGTTATCCAAGTCGTGCGTTAGTTCTTCTACCAGTTCTACAGTAGCATAAGAGGTAGAGGCAGCGCCATCGCGGAAAGAAGTTTCCTGCACTACGCGTTTATTAGTAAAAAAAATAGTATGTAATAAACGGTGCAGGAATGGACCGGCAGCTTCGTTATCGGCCGACCATTGGTATGCTTGTTTTACCTGATTAGATATTTGAATGTCGCCGATAACCTGCGCATCTAAACCCATTGATACTTCAAATAAATGCTGAACAGCATCCTGATGGGTATTAATAATGGTGAAGTAATCCAGGTATTGAGTTATGTTAAGGCCTTTGGTGATACCCAGGAGCTTTATAATGTCCTGGCTGTAGTCAACGTCTGCGGTATAATAAACTTCTGTACGATTACAGGTAGAAAGTACCAGCAGATCTGTGGCCTGAATAAAGTCTTTAAGCGTTTGCAAAAATTGCTTGCACGACGTTTCATCGAGCGCAATAAGTTCGCGTATATCTAAAGGCGCTTTTTTATGTGATAAGGTTACTGCCTTAAAATTATGAAGCATATTTATAGTTGCAAAAACTAAGCCTGCAAAATTAACAGGTAGATATTGTAAAAAGAAACGATATCTGGTTTAATTTTTAATTTAGATATTATTTAAATAGATCAAGGCCAAGGAAATTTGTTCTTTAGGTTTAATACGAAGAATCTTAAAACTAAAGCTTACAAAATAAAAGCTGGTTCTGAGGCTATTTATCTATGTATACTACATCAAAAATGCTGCCATCAGTTCCAAAATTATTACTTTTTATTCGTTAATGTGTATATTAATTTATTTAAAACATCTACTTCAGCATTTAATAGAATATGCTTTAAACTTTTTTCTGATTTTAGTAAAATATTAGGTGCCAATGTAAGTATCCCTAAAATCGAGACAGTTTAAAAGTAGACAAAAAGTGTTTATTTTTAAACTAGAAAAGATGAAAAAGAGCAGAATTAGTGAAAGTCAGATAGTAAAATCTATCAAAGAAAATGAAGCTGGTCGGAAGACCGAGGACATTTGTCGTGAGCTGGAAATAAGTCGGGCGACGTTTTACAAATGGAAGAGCCGGTATGGGGGATTAGAAGCCTCGGATGTAAAGCGGCTGAAAGAACTGGAAGAAGAGAATGCCCGGCTAAAGAAAATGTTTGCTGATTTAAGCCTGGACCACAGCATTTTGAAAGAGGTTATCACAAAAAAAGGCTGGGGCCCTGGGGGAAAAAGCAACTAGCTGAAGAATTAATTTCGGACTATGGCTTACCTGTTACCAGGGCTTGCGGGTTAAGCAGCCTGGCCCGTTCCCAGTTTTATTATCAGAGCTGTAAAGATGATACCGAGGTCATCAGTGCATTACAAGCATTAGCCGATAAGCATCCGGTTTATGGGTTTCGTAAGCTGCTAGCCTACCTGAAAAGGGCAGGCAAGACGTGGAATCACAAGCGGGTGTACCGGGTTTATAAACTCTTAAAGCTAAACAAAAAGAAAAGGGGGAAAAGAAGATTGCCGGCCCGGGTCAAGCAGCCATTGCAAGCGCAAGCAGTGCTGAATAGTAGCTGGAGTATGGATTTCATGAGTGACAGCTTAGCTTCGGGTAATAAATTCAGGACACTGAACATTATAGATGATTGTAATAGAGAAGCATTAGTTATCGAAATTGCCACTTCTATTACAGCTAAAAGAGTGGTACGCACCTTGGAGCAACTAATTGACTGGCGCGGCAAGCCAGCGACAATCCGGGTAGATAATGGCCCGGAATTTACCAGTGCTGATTTCAGTAGTTGGTGTAAAAAGGAGGAAATTCAAATACAATATACCCAGCCCGGAAAACCGATGCAGAATGGATATATTGAACGCTTTAACGGCAGTTATCGCCGGGAGATACTCGATGCTTATCTGTTTTTTGACCTGGAAGAAGTCCGGCAATTAACGGGGCAGTGGGTAGAAGAATATAATACCAGAAGGCCGCATGAAGCATTAGGCAACTTAACTCCCAGCCAATGGCCAGCAAAAAATGAAAGTGGAAATATGGAAAACTTACCCCGGTACCTTATCCCACCGCCGAAAGTTTACCACATTCCTACTTCCTGATTATAGTAGTAGTTAAGATAGAAAAGTCTACTTTAGGCTGTCCGAAAAAGGGGGTACTTACACCAAAACTGGAAATACTAGTAAAGTTTACTTTTTAGGTAAGGCATTAGGTAATTAGAGGCTTAAATGTATACTCTAATCAGTTTTTAGTAAGTTGTTTCTTGTGGGTTTGCAATAGCTGAAAATAAAAATGGCAAGTATTTATACTTGCCATTTTTATTGTTAACCTAAAATTAGGAGGATGTTATTTTGTAATATTTACTATACGCATGTTATCAATAGCAATAGTGGCTGGTACATCAGCTGCATTAGTGTTAACAATAACTGCACGGTAGTGTCTGATACCAGTTTTATTACCTTTTAAAAAGTCACCGTATTTAGCCAGTTTAGTGCTCCCGTTAGCCAAATTTGCTAAAGGCACAGCAACAGTATACCATTTGCCATCAGTGCTACGTACAAAGTCTGCTAAATTAACGTTGGCAGTAAGTTCTTTATCAGTAGCTTCCTGCGTCATTACCTGTAATTGCAGTCCTTTTAAATCTGTATTAGAAACGGCAACTTCCATTCTGGCTTCGTAGTTGGCAATCGGGTCATTAGCGTTATAATGAGATGCTGGCTCAGTAGGGAAAATCTGGCCGCCGCTATAGTCTGCTAAGTTAATAACCTTTTCGTTGGCCCAGCCCCAATTACCTGGCAGTGCCATGCTAATTAAACCAAATTTGCCATCCAGGGCAGTGATGCCTGGCGCTGAAGTAGTAATGTTAGCAGCAGCAGGAATACCCCAACCAAATGGGTTTTTATCATCGAAGTTACCAACCATACCATAGCTATAAAGCTTAGTTTTGGCTGAAGCTACTGATCTACCACTCTCAGAAGTTACAATTACATCTCCTTTAGTAGGATCTACACCAGCTGGAACAGTAACGTTTAATGATAAACCGTTTGCCGCCGCTGAAACGTTAGTTCCTTTAACACCGCCTGGGAAAGTTACATCTTTTACAAAGTAGAAGTATTGGCCATAAAGCGTTATGGTTTGCCCAGGTTTTGCTGATTCATTGCTGATAGCTTGAACAACTGGAGCAGGAGGTAGTACTTTAAACTTATAAGTTGCTTCCCCTTTAGAGTTTCCTACTTTCAGTTCATCCGGAACGCTGCTTGCAGTAGCAACAGTTGGTGTTTGTTCCGGAATACGGATTATCAGGTAGTTATTAGAAGCATATACCGGGTTTAAAGAAGCCTTTTGTCCGTTGAAAGACACGTATTGGGCTTCTGCCAGGTTCTGACCTTTGATGACAATAGTTGATCCTAAGGTAGATTGTGTAAAAGTACTATCGGCCTTGTCTGGGTTAGTAGTACGAATAGCTTCTATAACTGGAGCTGCTTTGGCTTCAAGCGGGGCAGTAGGATCTTCCTCCTTACAAGCATATAGCGATCCTACTACTAAAGCTAGTAGCAGAAAGCTTTTTTGTTTTATTGAGTTAAAAGTATTTTTCTTCATAAAATATTTTTTTATCTGTCTGTCCGGATTTACTCCGGACAGACAGGTAATTGAACCTTAATTAAAACTTATAGGGAACCGGAGCTTTTCTCAGGTTAGGAGCACGGCTAAGTTCTGCGGCCGGATAAGGCACATAGAAGCTGTTTTTATCAACCGTATAATAAGCTGGCGCTACAGATTCTATTGTCCAGGAAGTAGCATTTACTTTTTTATCCGGATAAATCCGGTAAGTTCCTCTATCCTGAGCTTTTAACTTATCATAAGCCAGTTGCGGGTTATAATAGTGTAAGCGAACAATGTCGTACCATGCCTGGCCTTCCATAGCTAACTCGGTACGTCTCTCTTTGTAAATATCTTCCCAGGTAATGGAAGATTTCGTTGGTAAACCAGCTCTTACACGTACGGCATTGAATGCTGCCAACGCTTCTGGATCTGAAGTAGAAGCAGCGTTGCCTAATTTAGCTTCAGCATAAATTAGAAGTATTTCAGCATAACGCATCAAGTAAGTCTGGATTTCGGTACCCATTTGTACTACGCGACCATCGTTATCTTCCGGACGACCAACTACGTATTTTTTAATGTTAGCCCGTGATTTAAAATCCTCTGTACCGTTATTATCAGTAACTACCTGAAGCGGTCTCTTGATTTTTGCACCTGCTCTGGTCGGATCATTTACTTCTTCTGTAATATAAGAGTAAGTATCGCCTGGGAACATGAAGGTAGCTTTTCTGCGTTTGTCACCTGGCTCGTAAGTCTGTAAGATGTCCATGGTAGCACCATGATCTTGTCCCCAGCCATCACCGAAACCAGTGATGCTTGCACTGAAAGCCATATAAGCCTGCTGGGTATTTTGAGCACCCCAGTACGTGTTACCACCATTGTATACCCATTGTAAAGCAGCTACTGTTTCATCATTAAAGTTGTTCTTCGTTAAGAACAGGTCTTCGTAGTTAGGCAATAGTCTGTAAGGACCAGTCATGGCTGTCTTAGCATAATAAGCAGCACTATCCAGGTCTGACTGACGACGCGTTCCTGGAGAACCTACCCCAGCCCGGGTTAAAAACATTCTGGCCAACATAGCTTGCGCAGAAGTTTTAGTTAAACGACCTTTTTGTACCGGAGCCGCAGGTAAAACTTTAGTTGCGAATCTTAAATCCCGGATAACGAATTCCCATACATCAGGAATATTGTTACGGGTAACTGAAGTATCAGTAAGTAAAGCCTGGTTGTTAGCAATAATAGGCACTTCGCCCCAGTTTTGTACTAAATAAGAATAAGCCAAGCCTCTGAAGAACCGGGCTTCGCCCATGGCATGCTGCTTAATATTTTCTGGTACAGCAGGTCCGGCATGCTTTTCTACGTTGATAAGAACCGCATTTGCTTGACCAACAATGTTGAAGAAAGACTGCCAGGCACCGTTTACAGATTCCTGAGTAGATGAACTAGCCAAACGAACGTGTTCCATTTCGTAAGAAGGTGAGAAGAATACCCCACCCCGGCCATCACCAATACCTACAGCAGCTTTGTCGTTGTATCCAAACCAAACTGCGCTGTATAAAGGCGCTGTAGCCATTAATACCTGGTCAGTTGTTTTATAGTAGTTCGCATCCACGATCAGGTCCTGAGGCGGACGATCCAGGAATTCCTCTTTGCAGCTTGAGAACAGGCCTAATAACATTAGACCAGCCGCATATTTTTTATAATTAATTTTTATCATCTTAAGAAACTATTAATAATTAGAAATCAACTCCTAAACTGAAAGTGTACATTGGAGTAAGTGGGTAACGACCATAGTCAGCACCAATAGTTTGAGAATTTACTTGTGCGTCACGACCAACATAAGCACCTACTTCTGGATCGTATCCGGAGTATTTAGTGAAGGTATAAATGTTCTGAACACCTACCGCTAAACGAACACCTTGTACAGCTTTTTGTCTGGCTAAAAGTGTGTTTGGTAAATTATAACCTAACTGGATGTTTTTAACTCTTAAGTAAGAGCCATCTTCCACAAATTTGCTGGTAATCCGTTGTCCGTTACCGTTAACGTTTGTGCTGCTGATCCGAGGAACGTCTGTACCAGGGTTTAATAATTGTGGGTTATTAGCATCACCACCTACTCTGGCATAATCAAAAGTAGATTTCATTAAGTTCCGTCCTAAGTTAATATTATTAGGCTGGCTGTTTGCGAAACGTACGTAGTTAAACACGTCGTTGCCATAAGAACCAGTTAACAATAAAGTAAAGTCAAAACCTTTGTAAGCTAAAGAGTTGGTCATACCGAAAGTGGCTTTTGGCCAAGGGTTACCAATAAATGATTGGTCTCTTTCGTCAATTACACCATCGCCGTTAATGTCTTTGTATTTGGTATCACCTACCCAAACACCATTAGCCTGATCGATTGGTAATCTAACACCATTACGGGTTGGTACTGGGCTGTTCTGAATTTCTTCAATACTCTTGAAAATACCATCTTCTGTGTAGCCATAGAATAACCATGGCGTTTGACCAACTACTGAACGTTGTGTGAAGTAGCTCATGAACCAGGCAGAACGTTCAACCATGGCCGTTTCAGTGAAGAACTTAGTTACTTTAGCTCTGAAACCAGAAACGTTAAAGTTGGTATTCCATTTAAAGCCATCGCGGTCCATGTTTACCGTGTTAATGCTAAAGGCATAACCCTTGTTTTGTAAAGCACCAATGTTTACAGTTGGTTTACCAATACTACCATTACCTGTAGCACCCATGTAATCCGGTAGCGGGGCCTGCATTAAAAGGTTGTCGGTTTTCTTGATGTATAAATCACCTTCTAACTGAATGCGGTTTTGTAATAAGCTAATGTTAAAACCTATGTTATTAGTTAAAGTAGATTCCCACTGTAAGTTCGGGTTACCATATTGGTTAACTACGAAACCTGAACCCCAGGTAGTAGGGATAGCTCTCATTGGTGCGTAAATACCACCAGTACCTTGGTTACCGGTTAAACCAGTCTCATAACGAATTTTGAAATCGTTGATTACCGGAATGTTCTTCATGAACGGCTCCTGAGAAACACGCCATGCAGCAGATACAGAAGGGAAATAACCCCATTTGTTTTCCGGACCAAAGTTTGCAGAACCATCAGCTCTGATAGCACCTTGTAAGATATATTTCTCGTTGAATGAATAAATAGCACGTCCTAAATAAGACTCCATAGCCCATGCACCTTGGCCACTATTGTTAGTCTGGCCAATAGCATTACCTAAAGAAAGAACTGGTAAATCGTTAGATAAGAAACCTTGTCTTCTACCAGAAATGTTGTAGTAATTAGAAGCTTGAGATTCATGGCTAGCCATTACATCAATATCGTGCTTACCAACTTTTCTATTGTATTGTAATAATTGGTTCCAGTTCCAGTAAGTATTGTTGCTGGAGCCTTGTTGTAAATCAGCAGTAGGGTTTGTACGGCCACCAATAGTATAAGAAGGCGTGAAATAATGTGAGTTAGAGAAGTTCACGTTACCACTTAAGGAAGTACGGGCAACTAAACCTTTCATAATATTTACTTCAGCATTTAAACCACCAATAACACCTCTTCTGGTTAAGTTGTTTTGTACAATGTTAGCTAATGCAATTGGGTTTAATGGCGCAAACTGAACTGCGGCACCATTCGACTCATCTGCACCACCCCAAGAACCGTTTGGATTTACTACGGCAATGTTAGGAGCCATTTGTAAAGCGGTAATAATTACGTTCTCCTGAGTAGAAGATAACCGGTCTTTCGTTTGGTTTACGGCTAAGTTAGTAGATAATTTTAACCACTTACGGGCTTGGTTATCCACGTTTATCCGGAAAGAGTATCGGTCGAATTTAGAACCTATGGCTACACCTTCCTGGTTGAAATATTCACCAGACAAATAAACCTGGCTTTTTTCGTTACCGCCGCTTAAGCTTAACTGATGCTTTTGTAAAGGAGCTCTTTTAAATAAAGCATTTTGCCAGTTGGTTCCTTCGCCCAGGATAGATGGATCCTGGAAATCAGCATTTGGAGTAGCACCGGTTAATGCTCTCATTTCATTGGTCATGGTTGCATATTCCCGCAGGCTCATTACCGGTAAAGTTTTTGGCTTGTCCTGTAAGGTATACAGGTAGCCATAATTAACTTTCATTTCACCAGATTTACCTCTTTTGGTAGAAATTACAACTACCCCGTTAGTACCTCTGGAACCGTAAATAGCCGTTGCAGAAGGACCTTGCAAAATTTCCATTGATTCAATATCAGCTGGGTTTAAACCGGCTAATGGGTTGCTGGAGCTGGTAGCACCAAAACCAACGTTACCTGGCTGCATTTGCACACCGTCAATTACATAAAGCGGCTCATTGGTTCCGTTGATAGAGTTGATACCCCGGATATTTACCGAAATACCACCACCTGGCTGACCAGTGTTCTGCGTTACGTACACACCAGCTGCACGGCCCTGAATAGCCTGCTCAATGGTGGTGTTAACAGTTTTCTGCATTTCCTCAGCTTTGATAGTAGTTTGCGCGCTGGAAACATTAGCCCGTTTGATTTCACCGTAACCGGTTACTACTACTTCGCTCAGTACTTTTTGATCTTCTTTTAAGGAAACATTGAAGTTGGTCCGGGTACCTACTGTAATTTCCTGGCTTAAGTAACCAATGTAGGAAATTGCCAATATATCCGTATTCTTGGCCTGGATGGAGAATTTACCATCAACGTCTGACACGGTACCGCTATTAGTACCTTTTATCTGGATGCTTACTCCTGGAAGCCCCTCGTTATTAGAGCCGGTTACCCTTCCGGTAACGCTCTTAACCTGACCATAAACCGTACTCTGCACGGCGATCAGTATAAGAATGATTAACTGTAAATATTTTTTCATGTAAAATAATAGAAGGTTGAAAAATTAAATAGAACTAAATAAAGCTTTTGTTTCATTATTAGTTGTGTTCGTTTAAGTGTTAAGGAAAAAGGGCCGTTATTTCTTCATAGTCAAATGGTTTAGTTAAAAATTTATTTAAGTTAATTTTAGGCTGAAATGACCATGGCGCTATAATTACTAGCACGGTTTGGTAGCTGCTTCAGAATATTAGAATTTAAATGTTTACTTGAATTTAATTGGTACTAATGGGTTTGAAATTTATAAATATTGTAAAAATTGAATATTGGGATATTAATTTTGCAAGCTTATCTTATTGATATTCTCCATCACTAGTGCAACCAATCCAATCATGCTTGCATTTTCCCCTAAATCGGAAATAACCACTTGTGTTTTTTCCTGAAGCTTTGACATACAATAAATATTTAATGAATGTTGAATAGGTGTAGTAAGGTAATGCTGCACCTCTGTTAATTTTTCTGTTAATGGGCCGGCTATAACAACTAATTCCGGGTTAAAAATTTGAACAAGCGTAGCAATACCTTTGCCCAAATTGGTACCAACCTCCGATATAATGTTTATTGCATACTGATCGCCTTGAATAGCAGCATCAATAATTAATTGTGGGGTAATCAATCCCCCTTCCTGGTCCTTTAATTGGTTTAAAATAGTGTTTTGGCCAGATTTGATACCCTTTAAAGCCATACGAACCATGGCTCCGCCGGAAGCCACTGTTTCCAGGCAGCCGCGTTTGCCGCAATGGCATAACTGACCTTCCGGAATAAGTGGAATATGACCAAATTCGCCAGCGAACCCGCAGGAGCCCCGGCGTAAGGTGCCATCTATGATGATACCTAAGCCGGTACCTGTAAACATAGCTATTACCAGTACATTATTCTTTTTTTGTGCTACACCAAACTGGTGTTCGGCCAGGCTTACTACTTTTGTGTCGTTTTCAATAAAAACAGGCTTTTGAAACCGGGCTTCCAAAATTTGTTTAAGCGATTCCCGCTCCGGAATAAGATAGGTATAACTTCTTCCCTCGGTAGTATCTACTAAACCCGGCATGCTTACGCCAATACCAATAATTCTTTCCTGATTTATGCCAGATGATTTTATTACCTCACTCGCAAACTGACAAATATCCTCTATAGAAGTTTTTACCTTGTTCAGCTCAATAATATGGCTGTTCATGCCTGTAATGTTGCAGTTGTTGTTGTTAAACAAGCCAACTTTAACACAATATCGGTCAATGTTTATGCAAAGAATAAAGAATGAATTCTTTTGCAGGCCAAAAAGATCAGGCCGGCGCCCTCCTATAGAAAGACCTCTGCCTTCTTTTTGAACCAAGCCCTCTGAAATGAGCTCATTAATAAGCCCTACAGATTTGGGTGCACTAATATTAAAACGGGTGCATATGTCAGCATTTGACATGGCGCCTTCAATATATAGGTGTTTAATAATATTGACTTTTTGTAAATACTTCTTCTTCTCTATATTATTCATCACCTCTAGGGCGGTGTCTTTAAAGAACAATAAGCTCATTACTATAGGATTATTATAGTTTAAAGATAAAATAAAATTTGATTCAACTACAAGTACTTTGCTAAAAAAATTGCAAAAGTGGTCTAAAATTGTAATTTCTTATTGGCAAATTTACAATAAGCCCCCCTGCTGATTTTAAAAAGTCCAATGATTTTCAAAATGTTTTAAATTTTTAATATCTATAAGTGCAAAAAAATAAAAAAATAAACTTTTTACTGTTTTACTCTTAATAAATGTCTAATTGACAAATATTTAAATAATGTACCTACATTAATATGGTGTATTTAGAAGAAGGAACAGGAAATTAATGGGAGGGAAGAGGAGCAGAACTCTTTATGATCTTTAGGATAAAGCTTTATATTTTAAAATTTTCGAATACTTTTATACCTAAGTCCGTTATTAAGTAAAATTAAAAAAGCCCTTATACAGTAGCTTCTTTGCTATTGTTCTCTGATATACATGCTGCCAATATATTCGCAAAAATCCCGGGTAAAATTGCTTATTTTAGTTGTCGCCTTAATTATAGGTGCAGCAACTGTTATCTATACTAATATATTGGTAGGAAAACTTGCCGAGCGGGAAGAGCAATTAATAGATATTTATGCTGATGGCTTGCGGTACATGATTAATTCCAAAAGCGATGATAACCTGGTTTTTATACAGGAAGAAATTATTGGAGCAAATAAATCTGTACCTGTTATTCAGACTGATGCCAATGAAAATGTAGAGAGTTACAGTAATCTGAATTTACCGGCAAATATTTCTGAACGGCGAAAAAAGATATTGCTCCGGCGGGAGATTGAAGAAATGAAGGAGCAGCATACGCCCATTGTCGTTAATTACGGTAAAAATGCAAAGAGCTATATTTTCTATAAAGATTCTGATTTGCTAGCGCAATTACGATACTATCCTTATGTGCAGCTTATGGTGATGGCCTGCTTTTCTTTGATGGCTTATTTTGCTTTTAGTTATTCTCGTAAAGCAGAGCAAAACCGGGTTTGGGTAGGGCTGGCCAAAGAAACTGCCCATCAGTTAGGTACGCCTTTGTCATCTTTAATGGCCTGGTACGAGTATTTGAAAGTAAGCCCCAAATTTACCAATGAGCCTATTGTGGAAGAACTTGGTAAGGATGTAAGGCGCCTGGAAATTATAACTGAACGTTTTTCAAATATTGGCTCAGTGCCAGCGCTTAAAGATGAAAACATTCTGCAGGTGACAGAGAATGCCATTGGCTACTTGCAAAATAGAGTTTCTAAAAAAGTGGCATTTAGTGTAAAAGCAGAATTTCCACCTGATACAAAGGCTAAAGTAAATATTCCGCTGTTTGAATGGGTGATTGAGAATATTTGTAAGAATGCTATAGATGCTATGGAGGGCAGAGGAAGTATAGATGTGACCTTATGTTCTGCCGGGAAAAATAACATAGCTATTGATATAAAAGATACCGGTAAAGGGATTCCGAAAACTAAAGTAAACGATGTTTTCTTACCTGGTTATACTACTAAAAAGCGGGGTTGGGGTTTAGGCTTAGCGCTAGCAAAACGAATTATAGAAAATTATCATCGTGGCCGTTTATTTGTGAAATGGTCTGAAGTAGGGAAGGGAACCACTTTTCGCCTGGTCTTAAATCGGTAATTAATTATTGCTTTTGTTTTGTTTTCCTGCCTTGTTGATTCCTCTTTTTCAAATATAGAAGACCAGCTATTTTTGGCAAACCTCATTTTATTTACTATTATTGAAGTAGCTGTAATTCTAATTTGCACCAATTTACCCTACAAAGTAAGCAGGTGAGGAAGTAAGAATTAAAGCCTTATTTAATATCCAGTATATCCACCAGAATAAAAAGGACAAAAGGAATGAACAAAGAGGAACAGCAAGTACAAGAGAGTCGTCGGGAGCTGCTGAAGAAGCTGGGCTTGGGCGCCGGGGCCGGCGTATTAGGCTTGTTTAACAGCAGCAGCGCCCAGGCAGAGCAAGCAGTGCCAAGCTATGCCAAAGGCATGAAGCCCATCCGCATCAAGAGCGTACGGGCCATTGGCACCGCTCCGCAAGGTTCTAACTTAGTAGTCGTACGGGTAGATACTACCGAGCCGGGCCTGTATGGCTTAGGCTGCGCTACCTTTACCCAGCGGGCCGAAGTGGTGGTGACCGCCATCAACCGCTACTTAAATGATTTGTGTACCGGCAAAGATGCCGATAACATAGAAGATGCCTGGCATAGTGTCTATACCAGTTCTTACTGGCGCAACGGGCCGGTGCTCAACAATGCCCTGAGCGGGCTGGACCAGGCTTTGTGGGACATCAAAGGCAAACGAGCCGGCATGCCGGTGTATCAGCTGCTGGGCGGGAAGGTACGCTTTGCCGTGCCTTGCTATACCCACGCCAATGGCCGAAGCCCGGAAGAAACGGCCGAAGATGCCAAGCGGATCATGGAGCGGGGCTTCCGTTATGTACGGGTGCAGCAGGGCGGTTATGGGGCAACGGCCATATCGAGTAAACCAGATTTTAAAACCGCTGGTTTTGCCAATGAAAAAGACCAGTACATGGACCAGGTCGCTTACCGCAAGTCAGTGCCGAAGCTGTTTGAAGTAGCCCGGAAAGTATGCGGCGAGGAAGTAGAGCTGCTGCATGATATTCATGAGCGGCTGGATCCCATGGATGCTATTCACCTGATCAAGTCAGTGGAAGAGTACCGGCCCTTCTTTATTGAAGATCCCTTCTCGCCGGAGAACCCCAAGTGGTTCCAGATGCTTAGGCAGAACACCACGGTGCCGATTGCCATGGGCGAGCTGTTCAACAACCAGAACGAGTGGAAAGAGGCCATGGTGAACCAGTGGTTTGACTACATCCGCATCCACGTCTCGCAGATAGGTGGTATAACACCAGCCATGAAAGTAGCCCGTTTGGGGGAGTGGTTTAACATCAAGACGGCCTGGCACGGACCGGGAGATGTCTCGCCGGTAGGGCACGCGGCGCAGTGTCACATGGACCTGGCCACCTGGAACTTTGGTATTCAGGAGGCGGTGAGCTTTAATGAGAAGATGCTGGAGGTGTTCCAGGGCTGCCCCACCATGAACAAGGGCTACATGAGCGTGAATGAGGTGCCGGGATTGGGGGTGGAGATAAATGAAAAAGCAGCCGCTAAATATCCTATCACCAATAATGCAGGTAACTGGCAGGTGCGCAAGTTCGATGGTACCCTCGTCAGACCGTAAGCAAGCTTAAATTTTCTTTCGGAAGAGGCTGAATAATTAATTTTATTCAGCCTCTTCCTGTTACAATTGGCGGGTAAGGTCATTTTAGAAAAGTTCGTAATTATTCCCTACCTTTTGACTTTAAACTACAATTACATGAATTTTAAAAGTCTTTTTCGGAAGAAGGATATTACAACCATGTTGGCAGAAATCCATGCTGATCCTGAAACAGGACATGGAATAAGTTTAGTTAAAAATCTTACTCTTCGCGATTTAACTGCTTTAGGCATTGCTGCTGTTATTGGAGCCGGCATTTTTAGTACTATTGGTAATGCCAGTGCATCTGGTGGCCCCGCAGTTTCCTTGCTTTTTGTTTTTACAGCTATTGCCTGCGCTTTTTCTGCTTTATGTTATGCCCAGTTTGCTTCTACCTTGCCAGTAGCCGGCAGCGCTTATACTTACGCCTATACTTCTTTTGGGGAACTGGTTGCCTGGATTATTGGCTGGGATTTACTGATGGAGTATGCCATCGGTAATATTGCGGTTGCTATCTCCTGGTCAGATTATTTCACCAGTTTGCTAGAGGGTATAGGAATGCATATTCCGGCTTATTTAACCATGGATTTCCTGAGTGCTTCCCGCGGTTTTACCGAAGCCAATGCTCTGGTGGCGGCTGGCACACCTTTAAACCAATTAACACCTAATTTGCAGGCAGCCTATGAGGCCTGGCAATATGCTCCTCGTTTAGGTAGCCTGCATTTGGTAGCTGATTTGCCGGCTTTATTAATTGTAGTAGTCATTACTTATTTAGTTTATGTTGGTATCAAAGAATCGAAACGTACTGCTAATTTACTGGTATTACTTAAGTTGCTGGTAATTGTATTAGTAGTAGGAGTGGGTATATTCTATGTGTCACCAACTAACTGGAGTCCTTTTGCGCCTAATGGCGTTACTGGTATATTAAAAGGTGTTTCGGCGGTATTTTTTGCTTATATTGGTTTTGATGCTATTTCTACCACGGCAGAAGAATGTCAGGACCCCCAGCGCGATTTGCCTAAGGCCATGATTTATTCATTGGTTATTTGCACAGTTCTTTACATTTTAGTAGCCTTAATTTTAACCGGTATTGTGCCTTACTCCGAGTTGGCAGTTGGCGATCCGTTAGCTTATGTATTTGGCCGCATTGGCCTTAATTTTATTTCGGGAGTAGTAGCGGTAAGCGCGGTAGTAGCCATGGCTAGTGTTTTACTGGTGTTTCAAATTGGCCAGCCCCGCATTTGGATGTCGATGAGCCGGGATGGATTATTACCTAAAGTATTTTCCAGGCTGCACCCACGTCACAAAACACCTTCGTTCTCTACCATTGTAACAGGTTTTGTAGTGGCCATACCCGCCTTGTTTATGAACCTGACCGAAGTTACGGATTTAACCAGTATAGGAACTTTATTTGCTTTTGTGCTGGTATGTGGCGGAATATTATTAGCTGATAATTCCGGTGATCATGTGGGGCGTTCCGGGTTCAAAGTGCCTTACTACAATGGGAAATATTTAGTGCCTTTATTAATGGTTTTAATAGTAGTTATTCTCTTGTTTTTTAACCAAAGCGGAATACAAAGCTTCTTTAGTTTTAGTGATGGAAATGAGCAGGGCTGGGAGGTATTTAAACACAAAATACCTTTAATAGGGTTTATTTTATTCTGTATAGTAATTACTGTTTTATCTTATCTTAAGAATCTTTCGCTTATCCCGGTATTGGGCCTGATTACTAACTTGTACCTGATGACAGAGTTGGGAATAACTAATTGGAGCCGCTTTTTAGCCTGGTTAGCTTTAGGGTTGCTTATTTATTTCTTGTACGGACAAAAAAACAGTAAATTAAATATAGCTAAATAGCCTTACCGTATTCTATTATCAGGGTCCTTAATTGAAGTTTTTATTTACCTAAAATTAACACAGGAGGTATTCCAAGAGTATTATATTAGCTTTTACTTTTTACCTTAATAGAGTTTGATCAAAATAAGAAGGTCGAGGTAAAGTATTTGTTTTCTTACTTGTATATTAATTGCTTAATCTATCTAAATCTGCAACCCTATGGCACGGTTAAATTTATTAGAAGAGACGAGATACGAGAAGTTACCGGTGCGGATATATCCGGATCAGCATATAGCTTCTAAACAGGTAGCTGGTCGGATTGCCCAGCTCATCCAGAAGAAGCAGGCCCAGGGGCAGCCGGCTGTCTTAGGTTTAGCCACCGGCGCTACGCCCGTGGGCGTGTATGCCGAACTGGTGCGTTTGCACCAGGAAGAAGGTTTAAGCTTTCACAACGTCATCACCTTTAACCTGGATGAATACTACCCCATGCAGCCCACTGCTAAGCAAAGCTATGTGCGCTTTATGCACGAGAACCTGTTCGACCACATTGATATCGATCCGGCTAACATTCATATACCCGATGGTACCCTACCCCTGGAAGCCATACCCGCTTTCTGCCTGGCCTACGAACACAAGATAGAAGCTCTGGGTGGACTGGATTTGCAGATCCTGGGCATTGGCCGCACCGGCCACATTGGCTTCAACGAACCCGGCTCGGCACCTAACTCCGGCACCCGCCTGGTAACGCTGGATGATCTGACCAGAAGAGATGCCGCACGTGACTTTGGCGGCAAGGAAAACGTACCCACCAAAGCCATAACCATGGGCATCGGCACCATCTTCAAAGCCCGGGAAATCATCCTGATGGCCTGGAACGGCAAGAAAGCACCTATTGTGAAGAAAGCTGTGGAAGGAGAGATCTCCAGCGAAGTCCCCGCTACCTACCTGCAGCTTTCCGAGCAGGTAGAGTTTGTGCTGGACCAGGATGCGGCTTCCCTGCTGACCCGCTTTGATACTCCCTGGCTGGTGAAAGACTGCCTTTGGGAGGAACAGCTGATCAAAAAAGCCATCATCTGGTTATCAGCAGAAGTAAACAAGCCTATCCTGAAGCTCACCGACGAAGACTATAACAACCATGGCATGGCGCAGCTGGCAGTAGAGAAAGGACCCGCCTACAACATCAATATCCATGTGTTTAACCAGCTCCAGCGAACCATTACCGGCTGGCCCGGTGGTAAACCAAATGCTGATGATTCCCAGCGGCCGGAGCGGGCCCAGCCAGCGCAGAAAAGAGCCCTTATCTTCTCGCCCCATCCCGATGATGATGTCATTTCCATGGGCGGCACGTTTATCCGGCTGGTAGACCAGGGGCATCAGGTGCACGTGGCGTACCAGACTTCGGGCAATACCGCCGTGTGGGACGATGATGTGCTGCGGTATGTGGAGTTTGCCATTGACTTCAACGAAAGTATGAGCCAGGATACAGGCCAGCTCAAAAGTATCTACGAAGACATGCGCCAGTTCTTTCAGGACAAGCAGCCCAACCAGGTAGATACGCCGGAGGTGCGCAACGTGAAAGGCTTTATCCGCAAGACCGAAGCCATTGCCGGAGCCCGTTATGCCGGCTTACCCGATGAGCAGATCCACTTCATGGCTTTGCCATTTTACGAAACCGGTAAAACCAAAAAGAATGCGGTTTCGGAAGTAGATGTGCAGCTAACCATGGAGCTATTGCAACAGGTAAAGCCTCATCAAATATTTGCGGCCGGTGATTTTGCCGATCCGCATGGCACGCACGTGGTGTGCTTTAACATTATCCTGGAAGCCTTAACGCGCCTGCGGCAAACAGAGGAATGGACACAGGATTGCTGGCTGTGGCTCTACCGGGGCGCCTGGCATGAGTTTGAGATCCATGAGATTGAGATGGCTGTGCCGCTCTCCCCGCAGGAGGTTATCCGCAAACGCAACGCCATCTTCAAGCACCAGTCACAGAAGGATACACCCGTGTTTCCAGGTGAAGACTCCCGCGAGTTCTGGGTTAGAGCAGCGGAACGTAACCGTGAAACCGCTAAGCTCTACGACCAGCTCGGCTTAGCGGATTATGAAGCTATGGAAGCCTTTGTCAAATGGAAGTTTACGGAAGGAGAGATATAATAAATATAGGAAGTATAACTTCTTGCATTTCTGAAGGAGCTCAAAGCAACCTTTTAAAAGCTGGTGCTAACCTTATTTATTCCGATTAACTATAAATACCCCTGCGAGAATAATCGCCATACCGGCATAATGAATCAGGTGGATTTGTTCGCCATCTAGGAGTCCCCAAAGTAAGGCAACAATGGGCATCAGGTAAGTAGATGAGCTGGCAAAAAGGGTGGTTGTTAAATGGATTAACTTACTGTACAGAATCAGGCCAATAGCCGTGCTTAAGATTGCTAACACACCAATATAGGCCAGTGCTTCTAAACCACCGGAAGCGGAGGTTAACTTATGAAAGAACGAGGTAGAACATAAATAAGTAAAAGCTACCGGACCTACCGAAAATAAAGCTAAACTGGCCATTGTTAGAGCCGGAATGCCTTGCAGACGAAATTTGATAATATTTAAGCTACCGCCATACATAATGGTTGCCAGTACCACGTAAAGCCCAAAATAAGCGTTATCTGAATTTTCTTTTTCGCTTCCGCCTAAAATAAGTACGGTTGTACCCATAATACCGATGAGTATACCAACCAATCGCAATGATGTAATGCGCTGCCGGAAGAAAATGGCTCCAATAAGTAAAGTAAAAAGAGAAGTTAAGGAATTTAGTACACCAGCTAAACCGCTTGCCAGTCGGGTTTCAGCATAAGCAAACAGGAAAGCCGGAAATAAATTGCCAATCAGGCCGCAGGCAACGAGGTATTTCCATTTAGCAGACTCTACTTTACGAATGTTGTTAAGGGCAAAAGGTAATAAAACCAGGCAAGCTATGGTAATGCGGGCGGCTCCTAATTCATCGGAGGTATAAACTTCTAAACCTTTCTTCATTAAAATGAAGGAAGAACCCCACACCAAAGAAAGAAATAACAATAATAGCCAGGCCAGCTTACTAAAAGAATGCTGGCCTTGTGTATTTAAGGTTTCAATAATAATCTTTAAGAATTATAGGGCGGCAGAGGTAATTTTTCTGCCGCATTAGGTTGTCGAAAATTAGCGTATGATTCAGCAGCTTTTAAGCATAAGCCATTGTGCCGGCAACCTCATCCAGAATATCATAAATTTCCTGTGGATTTTCGGTTTGCACCAACCGCATGCGGTAAGGCTTAAAGTGAGGTAATCCGCGGAAGTAATTGGTGTAATGCCGGCGCATTTCAAAGATGCCTAATCGTTCGCCTTTCCATTCTATTGATTTAGTAAAATGAGATTTACAGGCTTCCATCCGTTCCTGCAATGTTGGCGGCGCCAATAACTCTCCGGTTTTAGCAAAATGTTTTACTTCCCTAAAAATCCAGGGATAGCCAATAGCTGCCCGGCCAATCATAACGCCATCTACACCATAATGGTCTTTGTAGGCTACAGCCTTCTCCGGGCAATCAATATCTCCGTTACCAAATATAGGTATCTGGATGCGGGAATTATTCTTGACTTCGGCAATTAAGCGCCAATCAGCTTCGCCTTTATACATTTGAACCCGGGTACGGCCATGAATGGTTAAGGCTTTTATGCCAATATCCTGTAAGCGTTCAGCTACTTCTATAATGTTTTTAGTAGAATCGTCCCAACCTAAACGGGTTTTAACAGTAACCGGCAAATGGGTGGCTTTTACTACAGCTTCCGTCATGGCCACCATTTTAGGAATGTCCCGTAATAATGCCGCTCCGGCTCCTTTACAAGCTACATTCTTTACCGGACAACCATAATTTATATCAATTAAATCTGGTCCGGCTTCGGTAGAAATAGCTGCAGATTCGCGCATTGATTCTATATCGGAACCAAATATCTGGATGCCGATTGGTCTTTCGTAATCAAAAACGTCCAGCTTCTGACGGCTCTTGGCTGCCGCCCGTATCAATCCCTCCGACGAAATAAATTCCGTATACATCAGGTCAGCACCATTTTCTTTGCAGACTGCCCGAAAAGGAGGATCACTTACATCTTCCATAGGGGCCAGTAACAAAGGAAAATCAGGTAGCGAAATATTGCCAATTTGTACCACGCTTAGCGAAATTTAAAATTTAGGGTAAATTTACGTCTTTATTAACTTAAATGCACACATGAAAGGTTTCATTCCGAGAAATACTCATCCGGTTAATTATATTTTACTATTACTGGTATTTATACTAGGTGGCTTTTTCGTAGGAAACTTCTTTTCCATGGCGGTGCTGTTTCTTCGCTATCATTTGGGTATATCCGAACTGGCCATGATGGTACAAAATCCGGCAGGATACCCCCAAGGCAAAGAAGCAATGAGTATTTTTCAGGGAATTTCTCATTTTTGTGCTTTTACCCTAGGTCCCGTAATCATGATGCTAAGCTTTGGGTTTAATCTCGATAAATATTTTTCTCCTAAAACAGCTATCCCCTTTTCAGCAGTAGTATTGGCTGCTATTTTGTGCTTTATTATTATGCCCGTAAACTCCTGGTTTATTGATATTAATAGCAAAATGAACTTGCCAGGTTTCATGCAGGGCCTTGAGCAGTGGGCTAAAGAAAAGGAAGAAACCTTGCGCAAGCTTACGCAATACTTAACTCAGTTTGATACCGTGGGGCAATTTTTGTTAGGCCTGGTGGTATTTGCTTTAATACCGGCCATTGGCGAGGAACTGGTTTTTAGAGGAATAATTCAGCAGCAACTCCTTAGGTGGTTTAAAAAACCGCATCTGGCAATATGGGTAACGGCTATCATATTCGGAGCCATTCATTTGCAATTTTACGGTATGTTGCCCCGCACGCTTTTAGGAGCCTTGTTCGGTTATTTGTATTGGTGGTCAGGAAACATCTGGATACCTATCATCGGACATTTTATAAACAATGGTTTTGTGGTAGTATTATCGTATATGGTAAGGCAGAAAATGGTAGATTATGATGTTGATTCCGTAGAAGCCATGTCCTGGCAAAGCATCTTGTTTTCTGTGGTACTTTCAATTGTTTTATTAATTCTTTTGCAGAAACAACTAAAAGCGGTTCCGGCCCGGGTCCCAGAAGTAAAATATGATGATACCTGGTAAAACTACTGCTGCTAAATAGCTATCTTTAAAAAATCTAATCAACCTTTTTTATTTGTTTATGGCCGCTGAACCCGCCAATTTATCTAATCTGCAACAACGTGTAATTACTGGTATTCTGGGCGGTCTGGTGTTTATAGGAGCTATCTGGTTCAGTCAATGGACCTTTGGAGCTTTATTCTTAAGCCTGACGGTTTTAGGTTTAATGGAATTCTACAAGCTGGTTTCGTTTAAAGGTTTTGAACCTAACCGAAGTTTTGGCATTTTAATGGGAAGCGGTTTATTTTTATTAGTTTTTCTCATTCAAACAGGGTTTTTAGAAAATCGTTACTTGTTTCTGCTGCCTCCCTTATTTATGGTTTCGCTGGTTGCAGAGCTTTACCGTAAGAAAGCGCAGCCATTTACCAATATTGCTTTTACTTTTTTAGGCGTCTTGTATGTTGCAGGTCCTTTCTCCGGAGTAATTTTATTAGGTTTTCCAGCAGATGCAACTACTTATAGCTGGCATGTTATTTTAGGTACTTTGCTCTTAATCTGGGCAGCTGATACCGGAGCTTATTTCTTCGGGAAAAGTTTTGGGCGCCATAAATTGTTCGAGCGAATATCACCGGGCAAAACCTGGGAAGGCTGGGTAGGAGGTACTTTACTCTGCTTGGGGGCATCGTATGTGCTATCCTTATATTTTACTGATTTAGATGTGTTTCACTGGTTGGGTGTAGCTGTTTTGGTTTCGATATTTGGAGTTTTAGGGGATTTGGTAGAATCTATGTTAAAGCGGAGCTTGGGCGTAAAAGATTCCGGCTCTTTGTTGCCCGGCCATGGCGGTATATTAGACCGATTTGATAGTTTGATAATGGTAGTACCTTTTATTATTGCTTTTTTAAAAATTTTTTAACAGTGCTTTGGTATCGTATTTTCTGGCTTTTAACCAGTTTTATTAGTAATTAGGTAAGGTTGGAGGGTATTCATGTTTTTAAAATTCATATTTTCAGTGTTAATTTGTTCGCTGGTATCGTAAATTCCTAACTTTTTAGGTATACTCTTACGTTTGATAAAAGCCGGTTAACATTTTAGTACATGAAAATTCATAAGGAAGGGCGTAGGATTTTATTTTTTACTCTGCTGGGGCTTTTAATTATAAATGTAGCATTACATATATTTAATGCATCTCATCCCACTTTCAATAAAATATTTTCGGTTATTTCTGGAATCATATTTCTGCTTATCCTGCAGTTCTTTAGAAGTCCTTTCCGAAATTTAATTACTCACGAGGATTTGATTATTGCACCTGCCGATGGGAAAGTAGTAGTAATTGAGGATGTGCATGAACCCGAGTTTTTCAACGACGTGCGAAAGCAGATTTCCATTTTCATGTCGCCCATAAATGTGCACATTACCCGTAATCCGGTTTCCGGCACAGTTAAATATTTTAAATATCATCCGGGTAACTATTTAGTGGCCTGGCATCCAAAATCCAGTACTAAAAACGAACGCACCACAGTAGTAGTAACCGCTGATGTAGGTCCGGATATTTTATTCCGCCAGATTGCCGGAGCTATGGCCCGCCGGATTGTATGGTATGTAAAAGAAGGTGATGAAGTAAGCCAGGGGGAAGAATTTGGATTTATCAAATTTGGATCGCGTGTTGATATATTTGTACCCGTTGATACTGAAGTAAAAGTGAAGATAGGCCAGAAAACAAAAGGTGGCCAAACCGTAATAGCCCAGCTTAAAACAGGGGGAGGTTCTTTCTTTGGTTAGACTATATGCCTTCAAAAGTTTATAAAAAGCAGAAGCGCCATTCAATAATTGAATGGCGCTTCTGCTTTTTATGTAGTACTTTGTTAAATTACAAGTAATAATTTAAAACCAATTAGTCATTAGGGTTGCCAACTGTTCTAAATAATATTTATCAGTCTCGTCAAAATCATCAAGTTTATTGCTGTCTACGTCCAATACCATTACCACTTGTTCATTTTTGAAAACAGGTACTACAATTTCTGATTTAGAATCGCTGCTGCAGGCGATATGGCCAGGAAATGCGTCTACATCTGGAACAATAATGGTTTCCTGGCGGGAATAACTGGCTCCGCATACGCCTCTGGTAAAAGCAATGCGGGTGCAGGCTACCGGCCCCTGAAACGGCCCCAAAACAAGTTCTCCGTCTTTTACCAGGTAAGCACCTACCCAAAAGAAGTTAAATCCTTGTTTAAGTGCGGCCATAGTATTGGCAAGGTTTGCAATTAAATCGTTTTCGCCGGTAACTAATGCTTCTATTTGCGGAAGCAATGCTTTATATTTTTCTGCTTTTTCTAAAGTAGAGTCTATTATTAGCGATTCAGCCATGGTTTAGGTACTGATTAATGAAAGTAAGTTTTAAGTTGAACAAGTAATAAGAAGTATTAATTCTTATACAGAAGTAATTTATCAGTGGCGATGTGGTTTGTAAATTTTAAATTAGCTAAAGGCAAATTGGGAGCTGCTATGCCCGGTTCATTTAAATAAAAGGAGCTTTTAAACACAAAGGCCTCATCCCATAAATTTGCTTTAATAAAGCTATTTAATAAAGCGGCCCCACCTTCCACTAATACAGATTGAATATTACGTTGATACAAGTCGGCTAAAATATTTTCCACCAAAGGCTCATCTTCTTTCAGTTTTACCCACTCCCGGTTTACCTCGGCTTCCTGCTTAATATAATTATAGATAACAGTTGGTTGACTTTGGTTAAATATTTGGAGATGTTCTGGCAGTCTTAGGTTTTTATCTAAAATAACTCGGAGTGGGTTTTTTCCGGTCCATTCCCGGGTATTAAGATGTGGATTATCTACTAAAGCGGTACGGGTGCCCACCATAATGGCTTGTTTCTCGGCACGCCATTTATGAACTACCTTTTTAGATAATTTATTAGAAATCCAAAGAGGGCTGTTGTTCTGGCGGCCGATAAAACCGTCCGCTGTTTCAGCCCATTTTAAAGTAATATAAGGCCTCTTATGCGTGTGGTAAGTAAAAAAATATTTATTTAGTTCTAGCCCTTCTTCTTCCAACAATCCTACATGCACCTGGCAATCAGCTTCCAATAATTTACGTATACCATTTCCTTTTACCATGGGGTTAGGATCTGTATTACAAATAACTACATCCTTAATGCCATGATTAATTAAAAAGTCGGCACAGGGAGGTGTTTTGCCGTAATGCGAACAAGGTTCTAAGGTTACAAATAAACGGCTAGCTGGCAGTAGTGATTTATCTTCAACAGAGTTAATGGCATTAACTTCGGCATGTGGACCACCGTATTGCTGGTGCCAGCCTTCGCCAATAATTTTACCTTCGTGTACAATTACACAACCAACCATAGGGTTGGGACTGGTCGTTCCCCGGCCAAGGGCAGCTAACTCTAAAGCACGGCGCATAAATATTTGGTCGGTAGTTGTCATAAGGGCTGCTATTTTTGCAAAAGTATTAAAAGGAATAGCGTTACTGAACTGTGGCTGAGAAAAATATTCAAGAATTAATAAATTACATCCGAACATCAATAGGAACTATATACGAAACCTATGAAGCGGATGCTATTGCTATGCAGGTAACAGAACATGTGCTGCAGCTAACCCGATTACAGCTTAGTTTACAGCGGCAAAGCCCGGTATCTGAAAGTTCATGGGTAAATGCAAAGCAAATTATTCAGCGGCTTCAGCAACACGAACCTTTGCAATATGTATTGGGTTGTGCCCACTTTTATGGTTTGGAATTAGATGTGAATCCATCGGTATTAATTCCCCGACCAGAAACTGAAGAATTGGTAGATATTATAATTCGGGAAAATAAGGCTAAACAAGACCTGCGTATATTAGATATCTGTACTGGTAGCGGCTGTATTCCTATTGCATTATCAGTACATTTAAAAACAGAAAAAGTATTTGGTTTAGATATTTCAGAACCTGCGTTGGCTGTAGCCCGTAATAATGCCCTAAAATATAAGCAGGATATTACCTGGCTGCAGCAGAACATACTGGAAGAAAATATTAATCTGGAGCCAGGCAGCTTAGACATCATTGTTAGTAATCCGCCATACGTTTTAAATCAGGAAAAAAAATTAATGCGCAAGAACGTATTAGACTTTGAACCGCATTTGGCTTTATTTGTGCCAGATACAAATCCCTTATTATTTTACAGGCGCATTGCACAACTTAGTTTTTCACTGTTAAAGCCTAACGGCGCTTTATATTTCGAAATAAATGAAGGACAAGCTACTAATTTAATGCCTCTGCTTAAAGAACTTGGTTATACTACCACCCAAATAATAAAAGATTTATTTAGTAAAGATCGGTTTGTTAAGGCAATGCATTAAGTAAATGTTAATTAACTATTCATTTAAGAAGAAAAGTCTATTTTTGTGCATCTTCCAGTTAAAAAATCTTAGTTAGAAAATGTGTAAAAGAGCTGGAATTATGCTTAGATATTAGTTTTGCATGTCTTTTTTATGTCTAGCCAAAAGTATAAGTAGTAAAAAATAATATAAAAATGTAAATAATTAGCATTAGTCCATTAATGCTATAATCATATACAATGAGACATGAGCTTGTTTGAGTTTAAAGTTAGTCTTATAAGCTAAACAAAATCAGGTATACAAGCTATTTTAAAATAAAACTATGTATAATAAGATACTGAATAGAGAAGCCACCTTGGCTGTAATTGGATTAGGTTATGTGGGCTTGCCAATCGCGCTAGAATTTGCAAAGAAGGTAAAAGTTATCGGTTTTGATATCAATGCTGCCCGGGTTGAAATGATGCGCCAACAAATTGATCCGAGCGGAGAATTGGAGGCAGATGCTTTTGTGGGCTGCGATATTGTTTTCACCAATGATATCGAAGTTTTGAGAGAAGCTTCTTTTTTTATTGTAGCAGTACCTACTCCAATTGATGAGCATGCCATGCCCGATTTGAAACCACTGATTGGGGCATCTAATACTGTTGGGAAAGTACTTAAAAAGGGCGATTACGTTGTTTACGAATCCACTGTTTATCCGGGTTGTACGGAAGAAGACTGTGTACCTATTTTAGAAAAGCTTTCAGGGTTAAAATTTTGTGAGGACTTTAAAGTAGGATACTCACCGGAACGAATAAACCCTGGTGATAAGGAGCATACGCTTACCCGAATAGTTAAGGTGGTTTCGGGCTGTGATGAAGAATCTTTGGAGAATATAGCTAAAACGTATGAGTTAGTGGTAGAGGCAGGAATACACCGGGCATCTTCTATTAAAGTAGCAGAAGCAGCCAAGATTATTGAAAATACGCAGCGTGATGTAAATATAGCCCTGATGAATGAGCTTTCCCTCATTTTTGACCGCTTAAACATTAACACCTATGAAGTATTAGAAGCAGCCGGAACTAAGTGGAATTTCCTGAAATTTTTTCCTGGTCTGGTGGGGGGGCATTGTATTGGCGTAGATCCCTATTATTTAACCTATAAAGCAAAAGAATTAGGTTATGATGCCAAAGTAATTTTAAGCGGCCGCACTACCAACGATAGTATGGGTGCTTACATCGCTAAAAAAACCGTACAGCTTATTATAAAAGCGGGTAAAGATATTTCTAAATCGAAAGTTTTAGTAATGGGAGCTACCTTTAAAGAGAATGTGGAAGATATCCGAAACTCTAAAGTAGCAGATGTTATTAATGAGCTAAAAGGGTTTTCTGTAAATGTGGATGTGGTAGATCCATTTGCCAATTCAGAAGAATTAAAGCATGAATATGGTTTTAGTTTAACAGAGGAGCCAGCCCAAGACTATGATGCGGTAATTGTAGCTGTAAACCACCGGCAATATGTTGGTTTGGATGAGGAATACTTTAAAGGTATTGTATCTGACAGAGCTATCTTGGTAGACATAAAGGGTATATTCCGGAATAAAATAAATGATTTAACTTACTGGAGTTTATAATAACTTATAGGTATCTAAACAAACTAAACGTTGGAAACAAAAGGTAAAATATTAGTAACTGGTGGCGCTGGTTATATTGGCTCACATGCCGTAGTTGAATTATTTGAAGCAGGATATGAACCTGTTATTGTTGATAATTTTGTAAACTCAAAAGAAACAGCTTTAAAAGGAATAGCAGCCATTACCCAGCAGGAATTCCCTTGTTATAGGATTGACTGCACAGATAAACAAGCTTTGCAGGATGTTTTCCGGAAAGAACAAGATATAACGGGCGTTATTCATTTTGCGGCCTACAAAGCAGTAGGTGAATCTGTTAAAGAACCACTAAAATACTACCATAACAATGTAGGGTCATTGATAACCTTATTACAGGTAATGGAAGAATTTGGAGTAAATAACCTGGTATTTTCTTCTTCCTGTACAGTTTATGGCATTCCGGATACGTTACCGGTTACGGAAGAAACACCCGTTAAAAAAGCGAACTCTCCTTATGGTAATACAAAGCAAATTTGTGAAGATATTTTAACAGATTTAGCTAATAGCGGGAGTAGCCAGGTAAAAACCATCGCTTTACGTTACTTTAACCCAATTGGAGCACACTCTTCTGCTCAGATCGGTGAATTGCCTCTTGGTGTTCCTAACAATTTGGTGCCTTTTATTACCCAAACTGCTATTGGTATCAGAGAAAAGCTTACGGTATTTGGCAATGATTATGATACACCGGATGGTAGCAATATCCGGGATTATATCCATGTTGTGGATTTAGCGAAAGCACACGTAGTTGCCATTGATCGTTTAATCCAAGGTAAGGCCAAAGCAATTGAAATGTTTAACATAGGTACAGGCCGTGGTAACACAGTTTTGGAAGTAGTAAATACTTTTGAAAAAGTTACCGGGCAGAAGCTGAATTATGAAATAGGTCCCAGACGTCTTGGTGATGTTCCTGCTATTTACGCAGACGTTACTAAATCAACGCAGGAGCTTGGTTTTAAAACCGAATTAGGCTTAGAAGAAGCCTTGTCTAGTGCTTGGCAGTGGGAAGTAAATTTAAAAAACAGTTTATAATGAAAATTTTAATTACTGGTGGTGCCGGTTTTATTGGGTCTCATGTGGTTCGGCTATTTGTAACCAAGTATCCGGAGTATCAAATCTTTAACCTGGATAAATTAACATATGCAGGTAACTTAGAAAACCTGCGTGATATTGAAAATGCGTCCAACTATAATTTTATTAAAGGAGATATAGTAGACGCGGAATTCATAAATAGTATATTCCAGCAAGAAGCATTTGATGCTGTTATTCACCTAGCCGCAGAATCTCATGTTGATCGGTCTATTACAGATCCTTTAGCTTTTGTGTTTACCAATGTTATAGGTACAGTAAACTTACTGAATGCAGCCAAAGAACAATGGAAAGGAAACTTTGATGGTCACCTTTTCTACCATGTTTCTACAGATGAGGTTTATGGATCATTGGGAGAAGAAGGAATGTTTACAGAAGAAACGCCCTACGATCCCCGGTCTCCCTATTCTGCTTCTAAAGCCAGTTCCGACCATTTTGTAAGAGCTTACCACGAAACCTATGGATTGCCGGTAAAAGTATCTAACTGTTCTAATAACTACGGGCCAAATCACTTTCCGGAGAAGCTCATTCCGCTAGCTATTAATAATATTAAGAATGGTAAGCCAGTGCCTGTTTATGGAAAAGGAGAAAACGTACGGGATTGGTTATTTGTAAAAGACCACGCTACTGCTATTGATGCTGTTTTTCATAAAGGTAAAATTGGCGATACTTATAATATTGGAGGCGTAAACGAGTGGAAAAACATAGATCTGATTCGGTTGCTATGCGATATTATGGATGAGAAAACTGGCGAACCCCAAGGGACTTCTCAGCAATTAATAACGTTTGTTACTGACCGGGCAGGACATGACTTACGTTATGCCATTGATTCGTCTAAGATAATGCACGAATTGGACTGGAAACCTTCCGTGACTTTTGAAGAAGGTCTTTCTAAAACAGTAGACTGGTATTTAGAAAACAAAGAATGGCTGCAACATGTAACAAGTGGCAGCTACCAAGATTATTATCAGACCCAATATACAAGATAATTGTGCTGGCAAAGCTAATGCTTAGCTTAATGCAATAAAAATCCAATCTGCAAAAATATACAAATTTATATAAAAGCTGTGTACGAAAAACCCTTTCATAATCAATCATTAGAAAACCTATCGTTTTTAATTACAGGCGGAGCTGGATTTATAGGCTCTAATCTGGTTGAGTATTTGCTAAAATATGGCGCCGGTAAGGTTCGGGTGTTGGATAATTTATCTAATGGTTTCCGGAAAAATATTAAATTCTTTTTAGATAACCCGGCATTTGAAGTAGTGGAGGGAGATATCAGAGAGGTAGATACGTGTATGGCAGCCTGTGAGGGCATAGATATTGTGTTGCACCAAGCGGCTTTAGGATCGGTGCCCCGTAGTATAAAAGACCCGGTTACTACCAATAATGTAAATATTGGTGGTTTTGTAAATATGTTGTTGGCTGCAAAAGAAAAGCAGGTAAAACGTTTTGTTTATGCCGCATCTTCCTCTACTTACGGTGATAGTAAAGCCCTGCCTAAAGTAGAAGATAAAATAGGCAAGCCCTTATCACCGTACGCCGTTACCAAATATGCAAATGAGTTATATGCCGATGTTTTTGGTAAAACTTACGGCATGGAGATTATTGGTTTGCGTTACTTTAATATATTCGGTCCGCGTCAGGACCCGAATGGGGCCTATGCAGCAGTTATTCCTTTGTTTATTGATGCCGTTTTACAAGGTAAATCGCCGCGTATAAACGGCGATGGTGGCCAGACTCGTGATTTTACATTTGTAGAAAATTGTGTTGAAGCTAATATCCGGGCAGCATTGGTTCAGGATCCGCAGGCCGTCAATCAGGTTTATAATATTGCGGTAGGAGACAGAACATCGTTAAATGATTTGTTTAATATTTTAAAAGAAGAAGCCGGAGCTACTATTGAGCCAGAATACGGGCCCGATCGGGCAGGGGATATCCGGGATAGTTTAGCAGATATTTCTAAAGCTAAGCAATTATTGGGCTATGAACCCCAGGTAAGAATTAAGGAAGGATTGCAACGCACGTTGGAATGGTTTAAGAATAATCAGGAATTTATTTATCAGGAAAAGTAAGGTAAGCTATATTTTCCTTGATTAGATGATACCTATAGTTTAACATAATCTATTAATAAAAAGCTGCTCCTGAAGCAGCTTTTTATTTTATAAATATCCCAGCTACTAAGCCAAATAAAATCAAAATGTAAGGAGGAGTTTTAGTCCAGAGTAATAAAGAAAAAGTTATTACTACAATACTAAAGTTTAGCAATGAGTTCTCAATAGGATGATACAGAAGTATAGCAGCTGCGCACACCATGCCAGAACTAACCGCATTGATACCTTCCAGTGATGCTTTTATAATGCGGTACTTTTTTAGTTCATCCCAAAATCGGATTATAAAAAATATTAAAAAAGTGCCTGGTAAAAAAATGCCAACTGTTGCCACAAAAGCGCCTAACAACTGCCCCCAAATGCCATAGCCGCGCATAGCTAGGGTGCCAATGTAGGTGCAAAAGATAAAGGTGGGGCCTGGTATGGCCTGCGATAATGCAAAACCAGAAAGAAATTCCTTAGAAGTAAGGTAGCCTTTAAATTGAACAAATTCTGTATACATGAAAGGTATGAGCACTTGCCCGCCACCAAATATCAGGCTGCCGTTGCGGTAAAAATTTTCAAACAAACGGATTGGTAATAAGCGGGTGGTGCCCCCTAAAATTGCGGCTGTTATCAATACCGCAATAAAAAGGATGAAATTGCTCCATTCTATTTTTATTTTTTTATTCTGTTCCTGAGGGTGGCTCTTAAACCTGAGAGCCGTGACAGAAGCTCCGGATATTAGTAAAATTGGAAAAACCCACGGCGATTTAAAGAAGTAAGAAATAATAGCCGCTAAAACCATCAGAATAACTCCAATCTTAGTTTCTACAACTTTAAAGCTTATTTTATAAGCAGCAAAGGCTACGAAACCAACTGCCATGGGCTGAATAAAACGCATAAAGCTTAAAGGTATGTTGTTGCGGTGCAAATAAGCCATGGCTATTCCGGCAATAGTCATGAGAATGGCTGTTGGAGTAATCCAGACTAGTAAAGTTAAATATGCTAAGTTAGGCCCCCCCACCCGAAAGCCAATAGCCGTAAGGGTCTGGGTAGAAGTTGGCCCGGGGAGTATCTGGCAAAGCGCGTTTAGTTCTATTAATTCTTTTTCGGTTAGGTACCGGCGCTTGTCTACCATTAAACTTAGCATCATAGCAATATGTGCTTGTGGGCCGCCAAAAGCAGTTAAGGCTAGCTTTAGCACATCTTTTAGGAAGATATAATGCCTAAGACTCAAATTAAATTAGGTGGGGTTTAAACTATATTTAACTGATTTCAAAATTAGTTTAAAAGTCTTGCTGCTTTTATCTAATTTATTTATCTAAATATAGTAAGATATTGATTAACAGCAGGAATATAGATGTGCCTATATTTCCTGCTGTTAATTTTTACTTACCAATGTTATTTCTTTTTTAATAAACCCAATTCAATTAAGCGTTCAGTTAAAAAGTCGCCGGCAGTTATATCTGTATAAGCTTTAGGGTTTTCTTCGTCTATGCAGCTCTCTAAACAGGTAAGGTCCATTTCTGAACGTGGGTGCATAAAGAAAGGAATGGAGAAACGCGATGTGTGCATTAATTCTCGGGGCGGATTTACTACCCGGTGAATTGTAGATTTTAATTTATTGTTGGTGTGGCGCGAAAGCATATCACCTACATTAACAATTATTTGTTCTGGCAGAGCGGTTATAGGAATCCATTTGCCATCGCGGCGCAATACCTGTAACCCATCGGCGCTGGCACCCATAAGTAAAGTTATCAGGTTTATATCGCCGTGTTCAGCCGCTCGTACGGCATCAGCTGGTACGCTATCCGGATCCTCAATCGGGAAATAATGGATTTGTCGCAAAATGCTGTTGCCATGGTATACTTTATCATCGAAATAGCTTTCATTTAAACCTAAATAAAGCGCAATGGCTCGTAGCATATTATGTCCAGCCTTTTCCAGTGCCCGGTAAGCCTGTAAAGCCGTTTCTTTAAATTCAGGTACTTCTTCTGGCCAAATATTAGCCGGATAATTTTCTGCTTTTAGTTCCTCATCCGGTAGCTCCTGACCTACGTGATAAAATTCTTTTAAATCACCGGTATTGCGGCCTTTGGCATGTTCTTTTCCTTTGCCTATATAACCACGCTGCCCTGCCAGTTCTGGGCGCTCGTATTTTTGTTTTACTTCATCAGGTAAGGAAAAAAAATTCTTGGCGGCATCGTATAAATCCTGAGTTAAGGTATCGCTCAAACCATGATTACGAATGGCAACAAAGCCAATGTTTTGGAAAGCTTCGCCTAAATTCTGTACAAACTGGTTTTTTTTATCGGCATCTCCGGATGTAAAATCAGCTAAATCCAAAGAGGGTATTTTGTCTAGTAATTGCTCACTCATACTCTTTTCTCGTTTATTGGTAAATATACCGTTTTATAGACTGCAATTTATGGATAATTTATATTTTTGATGTAAATTAGAAACACTCATAACCTCTAAAACCGTATCAGAACTATGAAAAAATCTATAGTATTAGCTGCAACGATTGCTAGTTTGGGCTTTAATGCCTGTAGCCCGTCCAGTCATCAGTCTGCCAGTTCCCAAAGCACCAGCTCCAGTAGTGCCGCAATGGAAAAGGGTGGTTTAAAAGTTTATGCTTTTAACGATTCTCCTAAATTTCCGGATGCTAAATTAAAACTTTCAGAACCAGGAACGGCTAGTTCGGTGCCTGCCGGCGAGGTAACCTTTAATTATCAGTTAGAAAACTACCAATTAACAGCTCAGACAGATGGTTCTGCGCATCACGATCATGCAAATTCGGCCCAGGGGCAGCATATTCATAATATTGTAGATAACGAGCCTTACACAGCTCATTATACTACCACTTTTGCCAAGCCTATGCAGGAGGGCAGCCATGTAGTTTTGTCTTTCTTATCCCGCTCTTATCATGAAAGCTTAAAACATAAAAATGCTTATGATTTACGTATTGTAAATGTGGGAAACAGCACATCAGGCCCGGGAGCTGGTTTTGATGTAAAAGGCAAACATATGTTTTACAGCCGACCAAAAGGAGAGTATGTAGGCAATGACACAAAAAAAATAATGCTGGACTTTTACTTGGTTAATACTGACCTGGCTCGTAGTGGCAATAAAGTACGCGCTACTATAAATGGTACCGAATTTTTAATTGATAAATGGCAACCACATACCATTGAAGGTTTACCAATGGGAGAGAGCACCATTAAACTTGAACTACTAGATAAAAATGGTAACGTTGTACCTGGGCCTTTCAATACTGTGGAAAGAAAAATTACTTTGAAAGCTTCCTAAATAATTCTATCTATAAAGATATTTATATCCGCTTGGATCTATTAAATAGATTTAAGCGGATTCTTTTTTTATTAAAAATTTAAAACTTAATTCATAAATCAGAGTAGAACATATCACTTTATTAATATATAGGAAAATTAATCTGGATGCGAATGAGAAACACGTTTACTCTTATTTTTATTCTTCTTTCCTGGTTTTCTGTATATGCCCAACAAGCTGAACGGACAGCTGTTGCTTATGATTCTGTGTGGCATAACCTTGGGCCTTCTGTAAATTCTAAATACACAGAAGTTAGACCCGTAATTTCCCCGGATGGTAAAACCTTGTTCTTTGCCAGGCAATTTCATCCCCAGAATAAGGGTGGTGCCCGGGATGACCAAGATGTATGGTACGCAACACTGCAAGATGCCAGCGCAAATACTTGGTCTAAAGCGGTTAACCTAGGGTCTCCTATAAACAACCGTGCTCCCAATGGGGTTTGTGCCGTTACTGCAGATGGGAATTCTCTTTTAGTAATAAATACATATAACGCTGATGGTAGTTTGGAAGGAGATGGCGTTTCCATTTCAACCCGAACGGCCAATGGCTGGTCGTTACCGGTAAAAGTAAATATTGATAATTATTATAATAATAACCCAGATAACGTAGATTACTTTCTGTCTTACTCCGGCAAAATATTATTAATGGCGGTAGAAAGAAGAGACGGCTTAGGGGACCAAGATTTGTTTGTGAGTTTTCTACAGGCATCAGGAAATTGGTCTAAGCCTCTAAACCTTGGGAAGCAAGTAAACTCCAGAAAAGCTGATTTTGCCCCCTTTTTAGCAGCAGACGAAAAAACCTTATATTTTGCTTCTGAAGGGCATAAAGGTTATGGCAAAAGCGATATTTTTTATACCAAGCGGTTAGATGATACCTGGCAAAACTGGACGGTGCCGGTAAATATGGGCCGTTCTGTTAATACCTCTGATTGGGATGCTTATTTTACCACTACTGCTTCTGGGCAGCAAGCCTATATTGTTTCTTCTAAAAATGGAACAGAAGGTTCACGCGATATTTTTCGCATGGATATAAAGGAAAAGTTTAAGCCGGAACCGGTAATTTTAGTTAAAGGTCGGGTTTTAGACTCAGAAACTAACCTTCCTTTAAACGCTAAAATAATTTATAGATCGCTGGTAGATGGAAAGGAAATTGGAACTGCCCGCACTAATCCGGTCGATGGCTCCTATACCATAGTTTTGCCTGGTGGTAAAGATTATAGTTTCCAGGTAGAGTCTGTTGGATATAATACAGTTGATGATAAAATTATTGGTACTTCTACAGTTGCTTATAATGAAAAAACTAAAGATATACGACTTGTTGCTAAAGAAGCTAAACCCATTGCTAAAGTAGAAGCAACTCCTGTAGCGAATGAAGAAGTTAAAGCGGTTCCTAAGGAAGAGATTAAGCCATTACCGGCAGAGGAGGTAAAACCAGTAGCAATACCAGAGGCTATAGCGGTAGTTAAACCATTGGTTAAAGAAGTAGCAAAACCAGTAATAAAGGCAGAAGCGAAGCCTAAAGCTGAAGAAGTTGCAAAGCCGTTAGTTAAAGCAGTTGCTAAAGCACCAGTAAAACCCAGAGTTAAAGAGGAGAAGCCGGTAGTTAATGAAGAAACAAAATTTACCTCTAAACCTAAAAGACAAAGAGTACCCGTTGAAGATAGTAGAATCAGGTTTAACGTAAATATGATTCTCTTTGAACAAAGTAAGTATGTGTTGCTAGATCCATCTCTGGAGGAATTGGAACGTTTAACTGAAATACTAAAAGAAAATCCCAATTTTGAAATAGCAGTACAAGGTCACACGGATAACCAGGGCGACCAGAAGGCGAATTATATTTTATCACAAAATCGGGTAAAAGTGGTTAGAAATTACCTGATAGCTCAGGGTATTTCAAAAAAGCGTATTTATACCCGTGGCTATGGCAGTACGAGGCCCGATTTTAGCAATTATATAGAAGAAACCAGAAGATTAAACAGACGGGTAGAATTTGTGTTATTAGCTAAGGTTGGCGACAAAAAGCAAAACCAACGGTATCAGGTGGTAAGCATGGAAACGCCTAAAAAGTTATTAACTAGCCAATAAGCCTATTTGATTTAATTGATACTAAGCAATAAAAAAGGCCGCTATTAATAAGTTATAGCGGCCTTTTTTATTATTAAAAATTTGGTTTAATATGCCCGGGCAAAATACACTCTTTTGCCAGATGGCTTGCCCGTAACCATACAAGAGCCTTCTTCTGGTTCAGTTTGTAAAGCTATACAACGGATAG
The DNA here is from genome assembly GCF_000473365.1 of Adhaeribacter aquaticus DSM 16391. Taxonomy (GTDB): domain Bacteria; phylum Bacteroidota; class Bacteroidia; order Cytophagales; family Hymenobacteraceae; genus Adhaeribacter; species Adhaeribacter aquaticus. The sequence goes on along the minus strand of NZ_KI421517.1, from coordinate 990,410 downwards.
TGGCCTTGGTTTCTTCTTTGATGCGTTCTTCTGTTTCCGGAGTTCCGTCCCAATGTGCTAATACAAAACCGCCTTTTTTATTTAGTACCTCCTTAAACTCCTCGTAAGAATCTACTTTAGTAGTGTGTTCTTTCCGGAAATCTAAGGCCTTCTGGAAAATATTTTCCTGGATGTCATGTAGCAAACCTTCTACAATAGTTTCAATATTTTCCAGCGGGTAAGCCTTTTTTTCTTTTGTATCGCGGCGAGCAACTTCAGCAGTGCCATTTTCTAAATCGCGGGCACCAATTGCTATCCGTACTGGTACACCTTGTAATTCATACTCAGCAAATTTCCAGCCTGGCTTTTGGGTATCGCGGTTATCATATTTAACCGAAACGCCTTTAGCCTCCAAGTTCTTCTTAATCTCGTTAGCTTTCAAACTGATTTGTTCTAGCTGGGTATCATTAAAAAATACAGGCACAATAACTACTTGTATAGGAGCCAGTTTAGGAGGTAATACCAAACCAGCATCATCAGAGTGAGTCATGATTAAAGCACCCATTAAGCGGGTGCTTACTCCCCAGGAAGTACCCCAAACATGCTCTAAACCACCTTCTTTAGTAGCGTATTTAACATCGAAAGCCTCTGCAAAATTCTGGCCTAAAAAGTGCGAAGTACCGGTTTGTAAAGCTTTGCCATCTTGCATCAAGCTTTCAATACAATAGGTTTCTACGGCACCGGCAAAACGCTCATTAGGGGTTTTAATGCCTTTTACTACTGGTACCGCCATATACTTTTCTGCGAACTCGGCATAAACATCCAGCATTTGTTCGGTTTCGGCAATAGCTTCTTCTTTGGTAGCGTGGGCTGTGTGGCCTTCCTGCCATAAAAATTCTGCCGTACGTAAGAATAAACGGGTGCGCATTTCCCAGCGAACTACGTTTGCCCACTGGTTTACCAGAATTGGAAGATCCCGGTAAGATTGGATCCAGCCTTTATAGGTGTTCCAGATCACGGCTTCACTGGTAGGCCGTACAATCAGTTCTTCTTCCAGTTTTGCTTCGGGGTCCACCATTAACTTACCCTTGGCATCCGGATTAGTTTTTAGTCGGTAGTGCGTTACTACAGCACACTCTTTTGCAAAGCCCTCTGCATTTTTCTCCTCGGCTTCAAATAGACTTTTAGGAACAAATAATGGGAAGTAGGCATTCGAATGGCCGGTTCTTTTAAACATATCATCCAGCACCCGTTGCATCTTTTCCCAAATGGCATAACCATAAGGTTTTATAACCATACAACCCCGTACAGAGGAGTTTTCGGCTAAGCCGGCTCTTTTTACTAACTCGTTATACCAACCCGAATAATCTTCGCTTCTTTTTGGTAAGCTTTTGCTCATTTTTATTATTATATTTGTAGTATAGTTATCCTATTATATTTTGGTATAAGATTTGCTTTATAAAAAACATATCAATCTTGCCCAAAATTACGTTAAATAAATATATAAAACTGTTACTTGGAGGCGCGATTGTTTTAATTTTTATTCCAGGTATTCTTTATTCACCACGGCGATGAGAAATATAGACAAATTATTCATTTTACCTTTGCTCGCAGCCTTAACCGTAGGTTGTAGCGTTCCGACCTCCATGCAGTCATCGGAATACGATGACGTTTATTATACTTCCAAAGATAAAACCATAATCCAGGATAGTTATGTAGTGGCTGCCAGCCAGGCCGCTCAGAATTCTGCGCAGGCTCCTACCTCGGGAGCAAGTAGTAATGCTGACGTGCAAAACCCCGAATATTCGGCAAGATCTGGTAATGCTACCAATAACAATAACTCTCAGGATTATTATAACCCTAACTTTAGTGAAAACGATTATTATTATGCTTCTCAGTTAAGTCGTTTTCATACACCGTATATTGGCCGCTCTTATTTTGATTATGGATTTACCAGCAATTACTGGTATAACCCTCGGTTTTTAGGCAGTACTTTCTATGATCCTTTTTATGGTTATGGCGGGTATGGTTTATATGATCCATTTATGTATTCAGGCTACCCAGGTTGGGGCTGGGGACATCCTCGGTACTCTACTAATATAGCTATTATGATTGGCCGCCCTTATGGTTTCGGATGGGGAGGCCTTGGCTATGGAATGGGTTACGGCATGGGCTTTGGCAATCCGTACGGGGGGTATAACCGTTATTACAATAACTTTGCTAACAGCGGATATGGTTACGGTGACAACAATGCCCGCCGGGTGCAATATGGCCCAAGAACAGACAGAAGTAGTGTGCCAGGTGGTGGTGCGGTAAATGCCGGTAGTCGGCCACGGGGAGATATAGGTGCTCCTAATAATGGAGGTATGGCAAATCCTTCCGGTAATACTGTTCGGAACGGTCGCAGGGCAACTGGTGCAGAAACCGTTGGAGAACAAAACCAGGTTATCATGAACGACTCTAATTTGGGCCGGGTAGAAGACATTAATCGTGGAGACCGTCGTGCGCGCCGGATAGATAATGCAGCTGGGTTAGAGAATACGCCAGCTCAGCTTCCAAACAATGGCAACATGGAGAGAGGACGCCGGGGCCGGTCTTATGAAATTCCTTCAACTCCTTCTGGCCAGCCGGATAATAACATTAATACAAGTCCAGCTCAGCTTGAGCAGCAACCTAATCGGGAGTTCCGTACACGGCGCATGGAACAGCAGCCAACTTATCAGCCGCAGCAGCGTCAGGAGCGTACCCGGGAAATATATCGCTCTGAGCCAACTTATCAGGCGCCTGCCAGAACCCGCTCTTATGAAATGCCAAGTAGCCAGCCTACCTATAATGGTGGCAATTACAATGGCGGTAGCCGCAGCAATGGTGGCTTCGGCGGCGGAGGTGGCGGTGGCTACAATGGTGGTGGCGGAGGCGGTGGAGGCCGCAGAAGCCGATAGTTAATCCTTTGTAAAAATAAGAAAACACATGAAATCGTTTATAATTTTAACCGGTCTGGCAATGCTTTGCCTGACCGGGAAAGTTTATGCCCAAAACGAGGAAGATGCGTTACGCTATTCTCGACTTGATTTTGGAGGTACAGCCCGTACTCAGGGTATTGGAGGTGTGCAAACCGCTATTGGAGCTGATGCCGGTAATTTATCCGGGAACCCCGCCGGTTTAGGTTTATTCCGCCGGTCGGAGTTTTCCTTATCTCCTGCTATCAGTGGTAATAATACTTCCAGTGTGGTTGGTGGTAGTACCTCTGTAGATCAGCGTAATAACTTGAATTTTTCTAACTTCGGGGTGATATTTGCTAACCGGAAAAGCGATGGCGAAGGAGGCGGTTGGCGAGGTGGTGCATTTGGCATCGGTTTTACCCGCCAGAACACCTTCCACAATAAGTTTAACTATTCGAACTTAACCGGAGAAACAGACTTCTCTATTGTAGAATCAATAGCCGAAAAAGCTAACCGTTTTGGGTTAAGTACCAACGGGAATTTAGAAAATTTAGAAGATTTAGCTTACGAAACTTACATCATTGATTATGATAATACTAATCAGGAGTATTTTGCCGTAAACCGGCAGGGAAGAATTCAGCAGTCGGAAGATGTTTTAAGTAAAGGTGCTCAAAATCAATGGGATTTTTCTTACGGTGCAAGTTATAAAGATAAATTATACGTAGGTGCTTCCCTGGGTTTATCCTCTTTACGGTTTACACAGCAGCGTATTTACCGGGAAGTAGAAAACAACCCTAACACGCCGTTTCAAAATTTAACCTTGCGCGACGATTTGACAACTACTGGAAATGGATTAAATGCTCGTTTAGGTTTGATCTACAGGCCTTTAGATCTCATTCGTTTTGGTGCAAGTTTTCAAACGCCAACCTATTTCTCTATGCACGATGACTATTCCACTTCGCTGGATACCAGGTTGAACCAGTCTTATTCTGAATCAACGGACCCAGGTGAATACCAATATAACTTAACTACGCCAATGCGTGCTACCGGTGGCGTTGCAGTGTTTTTAAATAAGTATGGTTTTATTTCCGGTGATGTTGAGTATGTAGACTATAGCAGTGCCCGCTTAAAGGATCCTGCAGATAATGCCGGGTTCCAAGGTATTAATAATACCATCAGTACAAAGTATGCTTCTGCTGTAAATTTAAGATTAGGTGCTGAAGGACGGTTCGATATATTTAGAGTTCGGGCAGGTTACGCGTTGTATGGTAGTCCGTATAAAAACGATGCCTACGACCGGCAAAAATCTTTTGTAACGCTGGGTGGTGGTATTAGACAAGCTAACCGCTTTTTTGATGTTGCTTTTGTGAATACAGCTTATAATTCAGTTTATTCGCCGTATACCATAAGTGATAACTCGCAGCCCGTAGTGGTTACTAAAAATCGCTATAATAACTTATTATTTACTTTCGGAATCAACTTCTAACTGGATTTCCCCTAAAAAGAAAAGGCTGCTAATTTTAGCAGCCTTTTCTTTTTACCTTATTTCTGAACTTTCACAATGTAAGGCATCCTGATTAAAATAGAATCATTTTTTTGCCTATCAAAAGCAGTTACAAAATTTATTATTTTAATTAACCCTATTTTTTCCTGACCAATAGTACCTGTTTTAAAAGCAACCACTTGTCCTTGTTTTAAAGTAGGTATGGTATTACTGGCATCGGTAGCATTACTATATGCACTTTCTAAACTACTTATTGTTTTAACGCTATTAAATTCTTTTACAGTAAGATTGGTAGTTTTAAAACTAGTATTGTTAAAGCTTTTTAAATTAACAGTTTCAGGCGACGTTTCCGGGGTTGGCTGTTCAAAGTAGAAATTGATTTTATTACGAATCTGAATATTTTGCCGAACAACATTACCCGGGTAAACCGTACCATCCGTTACAGAAAAGTACTGGAGGTTTTCCACATTAGATTTTCTGTAAAAGTAAGTTGAGTCTGTATAAAAAGGCCGGTTTTGGCTATTGGTAGAAGTAGTAGTAATTCTATACCTTTTAGAGTAAACTTTGTTATTGCTATCCTTAATTTCAAAATTCCATACTTCATAGCCAGTTAAAGCACGGGTGCTAAAGGTAAAGAGCATGGCATATTCCTCCGCATTTAAAGTAGAGTCTAAATAAGTAGTGAGGTTTTTAGCATCCGTAGTATCATAGGTATAAGTAACTTTAAAATTCTGAAATTTATTACTGGCCGGTGTACGGGCATAAATAGAAGTAGATAAAATTTCACCTCCTCTAACATTACTCCGATTGGTGGTAGTTAAGTTGTTTCCGGAGGCAAACAATAATTCTGTCCGGGGTTCCGGATCTGAATTACATCCGGTAAAGAGTATTAATATTATAAAGCCGGATAAAAAGTATTTTCTGATACGTTTCAGTTTAAGCATGTAGGTTTTAATTCTGACAAAAGCATTATGCTTTTCTTAACGTTGTAAAATTATTAAATCTTACGGATAAGCTGATTTAATTTATAAATTTGGTTATTGGGGTTTTACCTAAAGCTTGTAAATAGATGGGTATTATAAAGGAAACTAATTATTAGCTTATCAAATTCTTACTTGCAGGTAAAGGCATAAAGTTTAGGAGCAATAGTAACTGGTATACCGTTGCTTTGGTTGAAGGTATAGAAAGATCGTAGTATAAGCCCGCAATAGCTTATTCACTTAAAAAGCAATTGCGGGCTTTTATTATTTGATAATTATGCTGTCATAAGCTTGTAATGCGACCACCATCTACCTGGATGCTTACCCCATTAATATACGCGGCGGCAGGAGTAGCTAAAAAAGCGGCTGCAGCAGCTACTTCTTTCGGTTCTCCAAAGCGGTTGGCCGGAATTGTTTTTAACATTTCTGCTTCAATATCGGCCACTGCCTGACCTGTCTTCTCGGATTTACTCTGTATTATAGAAGTATGACGACTTGTAACTGTTGCACCTGGCAACACATTATTTACCGTAATTCCAAAGCTGCCCAATTCAAAAGATAACGTTTTAGCCCAGCTGGCTACTGCACCCCGGGTAGTATTGGAAACTCCTAAACCCGGAATGGGTTGTTTTACTGAGGTAGATATAATATTAATAATACGACCGAAGTTTTGTGCTTTCATTGATGGTACTACAGCTTGCACCAGAATATGATTACACAATAAATGGTTAGAAATAGCTTGTTTAAACTCTTCTAAAGCGGCATCTAAAATTGGTCCGCCAGCAGGTCCGCCAGTATTGTTTACCAGAATATGTATGGCTGATTTTTGATCTGCGTACGCTTTGATTTTTTGTGCCAGTACGTCAGGTTTGTTAAAATCAACGCATATATAATCATGGTGCTGCCCTTGGCTACTATCTAATTCCTGTAGCGTTTCTTCCAGTTTTTCTTCGTTCCGGGCTATTAGCGTAACAGATGCGCCTAATAATGCTAACTCGATGGCAGTGGCTTTACCAATGCCTTGGGTACTGCCACAAACAATGGCTTGTTTATCTCGTAAGTTTAAATTCATAACTTAAAAATAAGTAAAATTGGTATAGTGCGTTAAAATATTGAGCAAAGTAAATATTTGCCCGCTTTTTTCTAATTTCGAATCCGAATACGCAACATGCTTGATTTACGAGATTTTCAGATAAATATTTTAAATGAACTGTTAATAAAGATATCGAATGGCTGTAACAAGACCTTTTAATTTTCAGAAATGGATTGATGAGCACCGGCATTTACTAAAGCCTCCGGTGGGTAACTCTCAAGTGTTTAAGGATAATAAGGATTTTATTGTAATGGTTGTAGGAGGGCCTAATTCCCGAAAAGATTTTCATTATAATGAAGGAGAAGAGTTCTTTTACCAGTTAGAGGGTGACATTAATGTTCGGATAATTGAGGATGGAAAACCGGTTGATGTGCCTATAAAACAAGGTGAAATATTTTTGTTGCCAGGAAAAGTACCACATTTGCCACAGCGTCCGGCTAATACCATTGGCCTGGTAATTGAACGATACAGACAAGCGGGGGAGCAGGATGGCTTCCTATGGTTTTGTGAAAATTGTGGCACCAAACTTTATGAAGAATATTTAGAAGTAACCGATATTGTAAAACAGCTGCCGGAAGTAATGAATAGGTTTTATGCAGCTGAGGAAAAGCGTACCTGCAAAAGTTGTGGTACCGTGATGGCTCCTCCTCAACCAGCAAAGGCCTCTGAATAATAAAGGTATTTTTAGCAGGAATAACTAGTAGGAGTACCGTTATTAAATTATTTTTGCAGCAGTTATGTTATAATAAAGTAGTAATGTTAGATTTTTCTAACCTCCTGCTACTAAAGGATAAAAAATATGAAAGTAGAACTCAGGCGCGTAAATGATGCCTTCCATTTTGAAGCAGTAGGTGCAGCTAATGTTGCTGTGCATATAGATGGCTCGCCGGATATTGGTGGAGAAAATGCTGGTGCCCGTCCCATGGAAATGATTTTGATGGGTTTAGGGGGCTGCAGTGCAATTGATATTGTCTTGATTTTGCAAAAGCAACGCCAGGTTATAGAGGACATGGCTATTACTATTGAAGCAGAACGGGTTCCTAATGAAACTCCTTCCGTTTTCAAGACTATTCATGTGCACTATAAGTTTAAAGGCGATTTAAATGAAGAAAAAGTAAAACGAGCTATTGAGCTTTCTATGGATAAGTATTGCTCCGTTACAGCCATTTTAAATAAAACAGCAGAAATTACGCATAGCTATTCTATTAACTAAAGGGCTGGTAAAGCTGCAAATAAAAAGGGCTCTACCAACTAAAGTACAGCCCTTTTTATTTGCAATACTTCCTGTTAAGAATTGTAGAGGTTAAGCCAGGTTTTGCCATCCTTGGCACTAACCAAATCTATTTGGGTACTAGATACCTGTACTACATAAAAGCCTTGCGGATCGGTCCAAATATTTTTCATGGCTGTCACTTTAGGTTCATCCGCTGGCGGTACGGTTCCTAAGGTGCCAAATTCGGTATAAACAAGTCGCCCATCCTGTGTAACCGTTGGAGTAGCAGCTGTGCCATAGCCAATATATGCCTGACTCTGACCCGGATCTAAAAATATATAGCCCATCAAATCATAGGACGTAAAGCCAGATGCACCAAATTTTGGCCAGACTACCATAAAGTAGAAATTAGGGATTTCGGCAATTTTTAAAGAATCAATTTTCCCATTTATAGTAAAGCCGGCTTCAGCTATCCAATAGTCATCGCCGGTAGCCAGGTTTACAAAATTTCTGGCGGCTTGTGCATCAATTCTGGCCGGCCTGGCAGATTCCTGAATGCTTCCGGCTGTATTATTAGCATTAAAGCTTATTCTTCGGAGAGTGGCATTATACTGTACGTTAGACAGTGTTGTAATGGAAACACCGCCTGCAGTAAAAGCATTGGAGAGAGCAACACCGTTTTCAGTATAGGCAAAAGGAGTTGTAAAAGATCTGGATACATTCCCTTCAAAATAAATAAAGGTTATAGTTCTTGCATTTATATCTACATGAACATCATATACAGCAGAGCCAAGCGTGAGCCGTTTAAAATAAGTAGTAAACCTGGTAATAGATTCAAAAGCCCGGGCGGCAGCTGTAATACGAGCTACATAGTTGGTAGCTTCGTCTTGAGTAGCTTTGGTTAAAACCAACCGGCTACCCTGCAAATTACCCGTTAAGGTTATGGTTTCCGGAGTTACAGATTCAAACGAAAATTCAAAATCAGAATACTTTCCCTGGCCAACATCGCCACCACTCTTCCTCGGATCCGGATCTCCTATAATATGCAGGTAAGAATATGTATCAAATAATAGAGTAGGTTTCTGAAGCGCTTTAACCCGATAAGTACTTCCCATAGGGGTGGCACTGCTGGCATCCACATCACCGGCCATAGTTACCCGGTCATCGGTGCCAAATTTCATGATAAAGCTATAACCAGCCCCTTTACCGGTATGTAGTACGGCTTTCCAGCCAAAGGGAGCAGTAGTTAGCTGGTTTTTATACTGGGTAAGTGTTTGATTTAAACGTTCATCAGGCCTCTCCCCAGGAGCCGGATCATCTTCCTTTAATTGGCAGCCTGCAAGTAAGCTGATTATGAGCAAACTAAACAATACTATTTTTTTCATGTTCTGTACTTTTACTGGATGAAAAGCTTCCCTACTATAAAGAGTTGATAGCTGCCTGAGCCTTGGACTGTAAACTGTAGAAATCTATGTTCCAGGCTTCCTTATAATACCTTACAACCAGCTGTTCTTTTTTTCTGAGAGAAGCTTGTGCATCAGCGGGAAGGCTATTTACAATGGCATCGAAACCTGCTTTGCCTTCTATCAGCATAATGGAAATCATTTCCACAAAATCATCATCCGGGTTATTGCGCGCATATTCTGTGATAAAGCCGCGCGAACGGGCATCTTCCAGTGAATAATCGTTCCAGCTGGCGGTATAGCTCGGTGTTATGGTTTTGTAATCAACCGAGTACATGACCGTTTGGTGCAGAATATGTCCAAATTCGTGATGAATGGTGTGCAGCATTTGTTTTACTTCTGATTTTTGTTTTTTATCAAAATCATTGATTACAAACAAAATTACCTTGCGCCCGCCTTCAGCCGCTCCTAATTTTATGGTGTTGTTATTATTATACTCGGCACTACCCACCAAAACAAATTGCTTCGGTGACAACCTTTTAATAAACGTTTCGCCAGCTTGCTGCTCATATGGTTCTATCCAGGTTCTCTTTATCGTTTCCATTACCGGAATAACCTTGTCTTCGCGTACGGGAGAAAGAACTTTGCCAAGAGCAACCTCATACCGGTCGAAGCGGTATTTTACTTCAATGTTATAAGGGTTGATGTAATTTTGCTCCAGCCAGTTATCTACCTGTCCTTTCGTCCAGGTGTCACCACCTATGCCGGTCAGGTCGGTATCCAGGTTCTCTTTTTCTGAACAGGCAGCTATAATCCCAACCGATAAGAGAATAAATATTATGTTAGAATAGAATGTTTTCATGGGTGAATAAATTTTAACGCGGATTTTGGGCAACTCCTGCTAATTTAACTTCCTGCGGCAATTGTAATAAACGGCGCGGATCATTGGGACCCAAGGTAAAAGATTGTCCTTCTACAGTAGTATGTTGAACGAGAATATTATGGCGTAGGATATCAAACCAACGCATTCCTTCCTGCGCAAATTCGGCGGCTTTAAAATCGAGTAAAGCCATTAATAAACCTTGTTTCAGGTTGGTGGTGCCGTAGTAGCTGGAAAGCTTAGCATTGGTTATGGCATGGTGCGTGGCATTATAATTTTCAATGCGGGTACTGGCATAGCTGTTAAGATCGGTACGGGCCGCTTCATTATTCCCTAATTCTAAATTAGCCTCGGCCCGGTTAAACAATACTTCTTCTGCTGTAAATAAAGGAAAGATGGTATACGGGAAACCAATATTTGCATTCGTGCTTTCCCGTACAAAGTGCTCCCTGAATTTTAAAATAACCCAATTGTTATCGCCTTGGGTGTATAAAGGAAAAATCCAGCGGGCGCCGGTAACATTATTGCTTCGGAAATATTTATTTACAGTAGGCGTAGCTAATCCATAACGGTAGGTAGCATAATTACGGGCCCAGTTAGAAGGTGCTTCTACTAAAAGTAAATTAGCCGTTTCAGTGGCCTGGGTGTAAATAGCCAAGCCCTCTTTTGCAGTTAGTTTGCTGTAAACACTTACCCAGGGGCGCAGGTTAGAACTAATATTACCACCCGGAAAAACCTGATTAGCATGCTGTATCACTTTCTGGTAATCCTTTTTAAATAAATAAAAACGGGCAGCAAAGGCATTAGCAGCGGCTGTATTAAAATGGTATTTTGGAGAACGATAAGCGTTGTTATTAAGCAAAGGCAAACCCTCTAGGAGATCTTTTTCTATTTGTTCATAAACATAGGCTACTGTTTTACGGTCGTATTTGGCCAATACTACTCTTTCGGGCTCAGTTACATAAGGTATGCCCGGATCTGAAGCAGCCGTGGCTGGAGTATATACTTTAGCGAAAAGCGTAACCAGCATAAAATGGGAATAAGCCCGGGCTACTAAAGCTTCTCCTTTCTGGGCTTTGTAATCATCTGGGTTTGAAGCTTTGTTTATGGCATCCAAAGCCTGATTAGCAGCAGCAATGGCGGCATAGCAGGCAAACCAATAGTTATTGGGCGAACCCTGATTGCGGTCTATCACATCCTGGAAAAAGTATGGGTTACGATTTACCTCTTCGGTTTCTACATTGTTGGTGCCTTTATCCATAGCCAGATCTGACATGGCTTCGGTGAAAGTAGCGTAATCCGCCTGCGGGTAAGCTGTTGTCAGTAATTCACTAACTTTTTCAACCGAATTTAACTGCGTCCGCTGGTCTACAGCTTGCTCCAGGTAATCTTTGCACCCGGTGTTTACAAGTAGGCTACAAAGAAAGGTATAAGTAAGTATTTTTTTCATTTTAATAATAAGCAACTGCTATAAACCAACTTTTAATGATAAAGTAAACTGCCGTGGTATAGGTAAGGCAACTCCTCCTGATCCAAAAAATTCCGGGTCCTGTCCGTTTAAACGTTTATCAGCATATAACAAGAATACATTGTTGGCTACCAAACTTAACGACATAGTAGATAGGCCAATAGCACTGGCCCGGTTTGCCGGAAGGTTATAAGTAAAGGATACTTGCTTTAACCGGGCAAAGTCGCCGTTCACTACCCGAGCCGAAGAATAATTGTATACATTATATGGGTAGATGCCCCCTAAATTCGCTACACTTGTCCGGTCCAGAATAGAAGGGATATTGGTGTTTTCTTCGTCTCCCGGTAATGTCCAGCGGTTAACAAAATCTTTTGGCATAGCATCTAAATCAGTATAACTGTTTCTAAAGGCAGGTCTTAACCTAATTTTGTTCCCGCCACTGAAAGTTATTAACCCGGAAAGGGAGAAATTCTTGTAGCGTACTGAATTAAACCAGCCACCTGTAATTATGGGATCAACCGGACCTTCGTATTTCAGATGTTGTGTTTGATCACTTTGCAAATAAACATTCCCGCTTTTTTCACCATTTTCATTTATGAATAAAGGAGAGCCAGTATTAGGATCAAGTCCTTCAAAAGGAATGGAAAATAAACCTCGGTAGGGGTATCCCTGCTTTGGACCACCTTCTGGGCTTACCAAGGAAAAAATATCAGGGTTATTCTGTAAGTTGGTAATTTTGCCTTGATTATAACCCAAAGTAAGCTGAGTACGCACGCCCCAATCTGTTTCCTGATATATATTACTGCCTAATGTTAGTTCAACCCCGTGCGATTGCATATCGGCGTAATTGGCAATTTTAGTAGATTCGCCGCCAATACCAGATGTTCTGATTAATCCTATCAGATCAAATCCTCTTCTCAGGTAGCCATCTATGGTTAATTGGATTCTTTCATTAAAGAAACCGGCATCTACGCCTACGTTCGTTTCGTATTGTTTTTCCCATGTTAATTCCGAATTTTCCAGGTTCTGAATGTAAATCATAGATTCTACTTCCGATAAATAAGGCCGACGGGTGCTGCCATTCTGCAAAACCAAGCTGGAGTTGGTAGCACTGCCCATACTGGCGGTAAGCCCGTAAGTAGCCCGCAACGTTAACCGGTTAACAATGTCCTGTTTCTGCATAAATGGTTCTGTATCAACATTCCAGGAGCCACTTATGTTCCAGGTAGGTAACCACCGGGCCTGGCGCGATTGGCCAAGTAAATTAGATCCATCGTACCGAACGGTACCGTTAATATTATATTTGCCTAAATAAGAATAAGCAGCATTCGCCATATAAGCCAAGAATCGGTCGTAGCGCATGCGCATGCTGTAATAGTTAAAGTTGTTTTCTATATTTTGCTTAAGAATGCGGTAGTCTATGTAAGGAACTCCTCCTTTATCGTACTGATAGCCAAAGCCGTTAAAAGTTCGGTTTTGGCGGTCGGCGTAGCGTAATTCCTGCGATGCAAAAAAACGAATGGTATGGATATTATTAAATTTTTTGTCCCATTCCAGGGCGTTCCGCAGGTTATAACTTACCAGGTTATCATCGTTGGTATTATAAAAGCCCCCATAAGGCAAAACAACTACCGGTTGTGCTTCCGGGTCGTCGGGGTCGCGGTATAAGAATTTATTGCTTTGCTCAATTGTTGCATCGCCAGCTGCCCGATAAGCATTAGCCATGTTAGCGTTTTCATTTACTTTATGCTCCTGGTTGGTTTTAGCGTAGCGGAGAGCTCCTAAAAAAGAATATTTAAGGTTGTTCCGTATTTTGTAGGAAAAATCACCTTGCAGTTTTAAATCCAGTACTGATAAGTTTAGAGTGTTATTTTCTAATTCGTCCAAGATATTAAAAGGAGCAAAGTTGCGGCGGAAATATTCCCGTTTACCATTCTCATCAAAAGCCGTTAAGGTACGGCTGGTATTAAGAGCATAACTAAAAGGGTTAATATCGAAGTCCCGATCAAACTGGCCGGTTACCGGGTTGCTGATCCGGCCCACTGTCCCGGGTACCCGCTGATCCCGAATGGAACCTTGCGTAATTAAGCCTAAAGTTATTTTATCAGAAACATTAAAATTGGCCCGGGCATTTCCGGTAAAGCGTTTAACCTGGTCAGCTACTGTCCAGCCATTATCTTGCAGGTAGCTGGTGGAAAAGTATAATTGGGATTTTTCGGTACCGGAGGCAATACTAAGCGAGTGCTCCTGCATAAAAGAATTCTTAAATAAAGTGTCAAACCAATCGGTATTAGTTTGGGCATAACGATTTAAGAAGTTAGCGCGGTCTTCGGGCGTATTTCGTAAACCATAGGTGCCATTGGTAGCATCATAAGAATTGATAAGATCATACATTTTTGTGTAAACACCACCATCCTGCCGGCGGGAGACATCAGCATGGTTTAACCAGCCCTTTCTAGCCATTTCGGCATAAACCGACATTTGGTCGGCCGAATTCATAATGTTGAAAGAGTTGTAAGTAGGCTTTAAATAAGAGGTATAGTTGCCGGTATACGAAATAACCGGTTTACCCACTTTCCCTTTTTTAGTAGTAATTACCACCACCCCATTCATTGCGCGGGCTCCATATAATGCTGTGGCCGAGGCATCTTTCAAAATCTGAAAACTTTCAATATCATTCGGGTTCAAGCCAGCTACTGAAGAACCTATCAAGGTAGAAGGATCTCCGGTTGATAATTGCTCATTGGATACGTTAACAATATCTTCCAGCACCACCCCATCCACAACCCATAAGGGCTTATTATCGCCGGTAATGGAGGTGGCACCCCGCACCCGTATTTTAGGCGCAGCGCCAAAAGTACCTGAAACATTTTGTACCGATACGCCAGCTACCCGGCCTTCCAACATTCGGCTTACATCGTTTACACCTTCGCGCTTAGCATCATCTGCTTTAAGTAAGGCTGCCGAGCCGGTGAACATTTTGCGGTCTATAGTTTGGTAACCAGTAACCACTACTTCTTTTAAAGAACTTACATCTTCCTGAAGGGTAATGTTAATGGTAGTACGACCAGCTAAGGCTACTTCCTGGGTTTTGTAGCCTACCATGGAAAATACTAAAATAGCATTATCGGGCACTGTTAGCTGAAAATTGCCATTAATATCGGTTACGGTTCCGTTAGTAGCTCCTTTTACTGTAACCGTTATGCCGGGACTTGCTTCGGCTGCGCCACTGGCGCCCTGGGTTTTTACAATGCCCTTTACCACCACATCTGCTAACGTTTCCCGGACAAAAAATAGGGGGGAGGAGGTTGCGTAGGCAGGTGAGGTGCTGGAATATATAATTGCCATTACTGGCAGAATAAGCTGTAATCTTCCCTTTATCTTTTTGTAAAAGGTATTATCCATAAATTATAGAGAGTAAGCGTGTAGTATAGTATATTCCCGGATTTAATGAGTACCTAAAATAAACTTATTATTTTAGTTTGATAATTTAAATATTGGTCTCCTTATAACCTAATAATAAGGTATTTATTATATAAATAAGGCAAGAAATTGCTAAGCGTATAAATTCAATATTTTTTAATTTCTACGTGGTAAAAGGAGGTCTTATTTGACAAAGATTATTAAACAAAAAAGCTACTCATAATTTAGAGTAGCTTTTTAAAAGGGCAACACCAGTTATTTTATAAACTTACTTTTTTTACCTGGCTTTCGTTTATGTTATAGTACTCAGCTACTTCTTTGTAGTTTTTGTAGTCTGGTAGTTTTCCGGCTAATCTTCCTGTTTTAGGTGCACCAGGAACCACTACAATTCTAAAGGTTTGATTTGTAGTAAAATCATTAGATAAATCCTCTGGTTTTGCGGCATCTAAAAATATAATAACTCCTGCCTGGGCAAAGGCAAAGTTATAGGTAATAGCATCATTGTTGGTGTAGTAGGTTTGTGGTAAAGGGCTCCAGAAAGGCATATTATTCTGAACGGCAGCCAAAATATAAACCAATACTACATCAGAGGCGCCTAGGGTAATATTAGCCTGAGAGAAATTCAAACCGGAAGAGTACTGATTTTCAGCAGTAAAATTAACCTGGGTCACATCTACAACAGTGGCTGTTGATGAAGCTCCCGCTGGTCCTGCCGGTCCCGCTGGTCCTGCCGGTCCTGCTGGTCCCGGAGGTCCTTCTGCCCCTTCAGGGCCCTTACATGCTTGTGAAAACAACAAAGCCAAAATAAAAACAAAGTGTAGTAAATTCTTCATGTTCTAAGTAATTAATGAAAGAAAATAAGGAATGATAAAAAGATTTATGAATAAATTAATAAGATGTAATCATTAGTACAAACATTAAATAAATAAAATATATTGCCTAACTAATCTTTGTTTTTTTTCTGCAGTTGTTACCCTGTTTTATATATTACCTAAAACCCATAACCTGGAACACGGAAAATTATGCCTGACGGGGCTAAGCCCTATTAGTTGTGCAGGGTAATAAACAATAGAAAAGTACAAAGAACCAGCGTTTCCTTAAATAGTAAGAAATTTTAATATAGTACGTTCCTATACGTACTAGGTTAGTTTTTAAGGGGTGATTTTGAATTTATTAAGATATCTGATTTTAATCCTGCTAAATATAGGTACTGCCACCCACTGTTTTTTTATAAGTAAAGGTACCCTTCGCCTACAAATGCACTATTGCCGCCCACTTTTACAGAAGTAATTTTATTTTGGCTTTGCTCAATGGTAATATGTAAAATGCTGGGCCTGCCCATTTCAAAACCTTGTTCACAGATAATTTTGAAAACAGATTGCTCTGGCGTGAGACCATATTTAACCAGGTAGCAACCCAATGGTCCTGCTGCACTTCCGGTGGCCGGATCTTCAGGAATGCCAAAAGCGGGGGCAAACATGCGGCCATGTACAGTGTTGCCTGGTAATTCTGTTTGGGTAGAAAAAAGAAAAACACTTTCGGCTCCAATCGTATTTAATTCTTTTTCCAGAACATCAGCTCGGAGTTTAGCTTTTTTTACTGCATCCAATGTTTTAAGTGGAATATAAAAAAAAGGAACCCCGCATGATACCACCTGGGCCGGAAGAGAAGTTTCAATATCTGCCGGAGAAAGAGATAGTAGATCGGCTAAAACCTGAGTGTCGGTGAAAGTTTGCCCAAACTGTGGTAAAGGCTGCCCCATAGTTATTTTACTTAGGACCTTATTCTGCTCCTCAATATCAATTACAATATCGCCCACACCCTCCTCAAAAATTAGTTGGTTATTTTTTGCGGTTAGGTATTCCTTTTGCAGTAATACAAACGCAGTACCTATGGTAGGATGTCCGGCCATGGGTAGTTCTTTACCAGGGGTGAAAATACGTAACTTGATATCATTAGCCGGATTTACCGGGGGTAAAACAAAAGTAGTTTCGGAAAGGTTAAGCTCCTTGGCAATTTTTTGCATCAGATGCTCTGGTACTTCCTGTCCTTCCGGGAAAACGGCTAACTGGTTGCCACCAAAAACTTCGTCGGTGAAAACATCAACTAAATAATAATGAAGCTTACGCATAGTTAAAGTAGGAGCCGGACAAAATTCAGAACATTGTTTACATTTCAAAATAATAATACCACCCCTGATTCTTACAGATGGGGGTGGTATTATTATTTATACTTATTTATTTAGAAGCTTCCAGCGCTCTTTCTATATCCTGAATAATATCTTCTTTGTTCTCTAAGCCTACCGAAATACGTACTAATCCATCAAAAATGCCTACTGCTTCGCGCTCTTCTAAAGTAAGTTTAGAATGCGTGGTAGAAGCAGGATGCGTGATGGTGGTGCGGGAATCGCCTAAGTTAGACGTTTTTGAAAGCATTTGCAGGGCATCAATAAATTTATGTGCCCGCTCGTAGCCACCCTTCACAATTAAAGTTACAATGCCGCCACCTTGCTTCATTTGTTTCTTGGCCAACTCATATTGTGGGAAAGAAGGCAAAAACGGATAAGCTACCGATTCTAATTCAGCGTGTCCATCTAATTGTTCGGCTAAAGCTAAAGCACTGCTACAATGGCGATCCATCCGCACTGGTAAAGTCTCCAGGCTCTTAGACAAAATCCAAGCATTAAACGGCGACATAGAAGGACCGGTATGGCGCGCAAAAAATCTAACTTCTGAAATTAAATCTTTCCGGCCTAAGATAGCACCACCTAAAACACGGCCCTGGCCATCAATAAATTTAGTAGCCGAGTGAATCACTAAATCAGCGCCAAATGCAATTGGGGTTTGTAAGTAAGGCGTAGCAAAGCAATTATCTACACTTAAAATTAAGTTATGCTTCCGTTTCAGGTTGCCTAACCATTCTAAATCTATTAACTCTAATTGCGGGTTAGAAGGCGTTTCAATGAAGATTAACTTGGTATTTGGCTGAATTAAGCTTTCCCATTCTTCTGGTTTACTTACATCGGCGTAAGAGCTGGTAATGCCCCATTTCGGTAACACTTTAGTAAGCAACTGGTGCGAAGAGCCAAAAACAGAACGGGCAGCTAGTACGTGATCGCCGGCCTGTAAAAAAGCGCCAAATCCAACAAAAACGGCAGCCATACCAGTAGCGAAAGCAAAACCATCTTCAGCGCCTTCCAGCAAACACATTTTTTCAATAAATTCTGATGTGTTCGGGTTAGAGAAGCGGGAGTAAATATTGCCTTCAATCTCGTCAGCAAATAAGGATCTGGCTTGTTCAGCCGATTCAAAAGTAAAGCTGGATGTTAAGTAAAGCGGAACGGAGTGTTCACGATTCTGTGATTGGCCACTCTGGGTACGGATAATTTCTGTGTCTTTGTTCATTTTTATTGGTTTATATTTCCCATTTGGGATAGGATTTGGCACCTTTCAGTTTGTCTGCGGTTGCCAGAGGGTCACGGAGCCTATTCTCTCGCCTCTTCTTTATAAATCAATCCTCAAAAGTAGGGAAGCGTAATATGGGTGCAAAAGTAAGCAACTTTTTGTGTAATTGCTAATTCTGGTTAGCTTATATAAAACTAGCTTTTCTGCCTTTAAATATTACCTGGTAAAATCTAAAGGCAGAAAAGCTAAAAAAGAAGTTTATAGCTAAACTAGATGATAGTTTTCAGATCAGATTAAGTCTAAAATAAGGAGGTATATATATTACGCATACTGACAATTATTACAACTAAACCTACCAATATCATCATGGTTTTAACAGGTAAGCGGCGGGCTGCAACAGCAGCAATTGGCGCTGCTACCATGCCTCCTAATACCAGGCCCAGTACTACCTGCCAATGGTCTAAGCCAATAAGGGTAATAAAGGTGGCGGAACTGGCAAAGGACACAAAGAATTCAGTTAAGTTAACTGATCCAATGGTATACATCGGGTGACGACCACTAGCAATCAGGGATGACGAAACGATTGGGCCCCAACCACCTCCACCGATAGAATCCAGAAAACCACCGGTAAGAGCCAATAAGCCCATTTTACGGATCTTCTTTTTCTTGGTATGTTGTTGAAGGGCTTTCCGAATAATTACAAATCCTAAGCAAAAAGTGTATACGGCAACAATTGGCTTTATTACGTGGGCGTATTCTTCGGCAGATGATAAAACATAGGCGCCTAAGATAGCCCCTAACACACCCGGTAGTAATAAGGTTTTAAATAGTTTACTGTTTACATTACCAAAACGCAGGTGCATCAAACCGGAAACACCACTGGTAAATATTTCGGAAGCATGTACGCTAGCGCTGGCCGCCGCCGGTGGAACCCCAAAAGATAATAAAAAGGTGGTAGCACTTACGCCGTATGCCATACCCAGGGCACCATCAATCATTTGGGCAATAAAACCACCCAGCATAAACCATAAAATATCTTCGTCCAGGCTATTGTAGGTTTGTACTGCAAAGCCACTTAACTCGTCAACCGGAATAAAGCTGAACAGCACATGGCCAATAATCATTAAAGCCAAAGCCGATAAACCGATCAGTATTCTAAATTTCCAGCTGTGACGGATGAAAATAGGTTTCTGCACCTCTGGGGCAGGAGCAAGGGCTTGGGCATCCGGATTTTGTACGAGCGAAGCAGTTACCTCATTCAGCTGTTTCACTTTTTGGGCAAAATCTCCTTTTAATGAATTTCGGATTTGCTCCATGTTTTGCAGTACATCTTCAATCTCGTCCGGGAAAGTCTCATTTAAAACCTCTTTTACCCGCTTGGCTACGGTAGGTGATTTGCCATTGGTGGAAATAGCAATTTTTAAATTGCCCTTCTGCACAATAGAGCTTAAGTAAAAATCGCATTCTTCCGGGGTGTCGGCCACGTTGGCTAACATTTTCCGGGCTTTCGCCGCGGTTTTCACTTCTGAGTTAACAGCTTTATTATTAGTAGCAGCAATTACTAAATCTTTGCCATCAAGGTCTTCCGGGGAAAACTCTTTCTGAATTAAGGTTAGATTAGGATACTGTTCTACCAGAATGGCAATTTCTGGTCTGATTTCTGGTGCTACTAAGGTTATAGTGGCTTCCGGGCTATTGCGCAGAACAGCGGTAATTTTTTCTTCTCCTACATATCCGCCGCCCACAATTAATGTATGGAGTTCGTGCAGCTTTAGAAAAACCGGGAATAAGTGGTTTTCAGTAGTAGTTGTTGTCTTCTCGGTTTCGGATAACACTTGAAATAATATTTGTCGATAGAATTAGTATACAAAAATAGAAAAAGTTAGGTAAGCTTTAGCTTACCTAACTTTAAATTAAATATTTACTTTCAATAAATTATCCAATACTTCCGGACGTTTAACTTCTTCGTTACGGTGTACTTTCGCAGCTTCCAGGAAGTTAAGGGCCTCATTTAAATATTTAGCCGCAAATTCAGCATTTGGTTCGTTCTGGTTAATTTGCATTACTACTGATTTGAAATCAGGTTCAAATGTAAAAGTACCATCTTGTACAAAATGCGTTTCGAAATCATTAATAATACCAACTTGCGTATTTGCACCTACACTTTTAGCCAGTAATAAAGCTTTAGCGGTGCTTACAAATACACTGTAGCTATGGTAAATAGAATCGGCATATTGGCCTTGTTGTAAGGCTTCGTTAGCCCATTCTGCTTTTTCTTCTGATTCGAACAATAAAGTAGCAACCAAATCAATCATTACGCCGGCACACTCACCAACTCCAATAGCTGTAACGAATTCTTCTACGTGGCCCCAGTCTACATAATCGCCTGGCTCCAGTTTAGTTAAATCTGCTAATGGTTTTAGTAAGGTATAAAAATAGTTTTTACCCTGACGGTCGTAGTATTCGTTGAATAACTCACCTTCCTGGTGGTTAGCTTCAAAATCGTTGAACAACGTACGCAAAATATGCGGTCCTTTTTTTGTAGGAACTTTAACTACGCGATCGGCTGTACGGCCTACTCCGTTACCAACCGTACCACCACCCAGCATTACCTGTAGGGCCGGAATTACGTTAGCACCATGTTTGATAGAGCTGCCGTGGAACCCAATCTGGGCTAAACCATGCTGGCCGCAGGAGTTCATACAGCCACTGATTTTTATTTTGATATCGTTGTTATAAATCAAGTCCGGAAATTCGTCCAGCATCATGCGCTCTAACACCGCGGCCAGGTCCATACTGTTGGTAATACCTAAGTTACAGGTATCAGTACCCGGACAGGTAGTAATATCAGTGGTGCTATCAAAACCTGGTAAAGCAAAACCTAGGCTGTTTAGTACATGGAACACATAAGGTAATGCTTCCGGACGTACGTATTTAAATAATAAGCCCTGATTTGGTGTAATCCGGATGTCATCCGCAGCAAATTCTGAAACCAGTTTAGCAATAACTCTGGCTTTCTCGGTGCTGATATCGCCTTTTAATACGCGTACCCAAACCCCATAGTAACCTTTTTGCTTTTGTTCGAAAACATTGGTTTTATACCAATCATCGTACATTGCCTGGTTGTTAACAGTAACCGCTGGCACTTCTCTTTCGGGAGCCGGGCCTGCTTCTGGTACACTGTTTCTATCGATTACAAACGATTTAGCTTTATTAGCGGTACGTTCCTGAGTTACCAGTTCCATAAAAGCATCAAAGCCAATTTTTTGAATCAGGTACTTCATACGCGCCTTGTTCCGGCTAACACGCTCACCATGGCGGTCGAATACCCGGATAACAGCTTCGGTAAACGGAATAATCTGATCTTCTGGTAAGAATTCGTAAGCCGGGTGCGCCAACATAGGTTGTGCCCCTAAACCACCGGCTACCATTACTTTAAATCCACGAACTTCCTGGCCATTCTCAATCTGAACCTTCGGAATAAATCCTAAGTCATGGATATAGGAGAAGGCAGTATCATCGTCGCTGGAAGAAAAAGCAATTTTAAATTTCCGTCCCATGTCCTGGCAAATAGGATTGCGCAGGAAGTAACGGAAAGTTTCATAAGCGTAAGGCGATACATCAAACGGTTCTTTTGGATCGATACCAGCATTAGGCGAAGCCGTTACGTTCCGTACGGTATTACCGCAAGCTTCCCGTAACGTAATGTCGTCTTCTGCTAATTTATTCCAAAGCTCCGGCGTGCGGTCTAAGCTTACAAAGTGTATCTGAATATCCTGACGGGTAGTTAAGTGCAGGTTTTTAGAAGCATACTCGTCCGAAACATCACTGATGCGGTACAACTGCTTAACCGTAACTTTACCAAAAGGTAATTTGATCCGGATCATTTGTACGCCTGGCTGGCGCTGACCATAGATACCACGTGTCAGACGCAAACTACGGAATTTCTCATCCGGAATCTGGCCTTCCCGAAACATCCGTATTTTCTTGTCCAGCTCAATAATTTCCTTCTGTACTATCGGATTCTCTAATTCGGAACGAAAACTAAGCATTATTTTATCGTTTAAAATTTACGTTTCAGTTAAAAATAAAAAAGGTCTTGCCCAACAATGGAGGAAAGACCTAAAGAATATAAAATATTATACAGCCTTCCCTCACGAAAGTTTACCACAACACATACAACATGTTTGTGTGTATGTAAAAATAGCCGGAGAAAAGTATACTAATTCCATAGGGAAAATAAAACTGCTGTAAAGTTACTATTGGTTTACGACTTTTACGCTATTTGGACTAAAATTATTTTAAAGTTCGGGTAAATTAATTAGCGATTATTCAATGTGTTGGAAAGAACGTAGATTTAAAACCTTATTTTATAAGTATAAAGTATACGTAAATTTGCCCGCAGAAAAAGCTCCTGCATTAAATTATGAAGTACGAGAATAACATTGCTTTTGCCCAAGAATTAGATAAACAGGATCGCCTTAAGCATTTCCGTGAGCAGTTTTATATACCACCAGTAAATGGGAAAGATTCTATTTATTTATGCGGCAATTCGCTGGGGCTACAACCTAAAACCGCCCGGGCTGCCGTAGAACAAGAGTTTCTGGATTGGCAAAACCTGGGAGTAGAAGGTCATTTTCATGGTACCAATCCCTGGCTGCATTACCACGAGTACCTGGAAGAAAAAGAAGCCCGGGTAGTTGGTGCCAGGCCCTTCGAAGTAGTGGTAATGAATAACCTGACCACGAACCTGCACCTGATGCTGGTATCGTTTTACCAGCCCACTCCGCAGCGCTACAAAATAATTACCGAAGCCGGAGCTTTTCCATCTGACCAATATGCCCTGGAAACGCAGGTGAAATACCATGGCTTTAACCCGGATGATGCCATTATAGAACTCTCTCCCCGACCAGGTGAATATACTTTACATACCGAAGATATTTTAGCTACGATAGAAGCGCATGGTTCAGAGGTTGCGTTAATCATGATGGGTGGTATCAATTATTATACAGGACAAGTGTTTGATATGGCCGCTATCACGAAAGCAGGCCATGCCATTGGTGCATATGTAGGTTTTGATTTGGCGCATGCTGCCGGTAATATAGTATTAAACCTGCACGATTGGGAAGTAGATTTTGCTGTCTGGTGTACTTATAAATACCTGAATTCTGGTCCGGGCGGGGTGTCGGGTACCTTTGTGCATGAAAACCATGGAAACAACTTCTCTTTGCCTCGGTTTGGCGGTTGGTGGGGCCATAACAAAGAAGAGCGTTTCCAGATGCGCAAAGGCTTTAAACCCATGGCCGGTGCTGCTGGCTGGCAGTTAAGCAATGCTTCTATTTTTACCATGGCCATTCACAAAGCTTCCCTTGATATATTTGATGCCGCTACCATGCCGGCTCTCCGCCAGAAAAGTGAGCAGCTGACCGGTTTCCTGGAGTATCTAATTAACGATATTGGTGTGGGAGAGGATATATTACAAATTATTACCCCATCCAATCCGGCCCAACGGGGTTGCCAATTATCCTTGCTGATTAATAAAAATGGGCGGGAGGTATTTCAGAAATTGACGGATGCGGGCATAATTGTAGATTGGCGCGAGCCTAATGTAATACGGGTAGCGCCTACTCCGCTGTATAATACTTTTGCAGATGTGTTTTACTTTATTCAGGTATTAAAAGGCAGCCTCTTACAACCCAAAATAAAATAATAACATAATTATATATAGTATAAATATGTTATTACCTTGGCAGTTGAATCTATAATTTATGAAACACTGCTATACCCTCGTTATTTTTCTTTTTATCCCATTTTTTATAAAAGCTCAATCCAACTATAAAAAAGGATTGGTTGTTAATACGCAGGGAGATACGCTTAGGGGTTTTGTTGATTACCGGGAATGGGATCAGAACCCAAGATCTTTTTCTTTTAAATCTTCTGAAGCAGGTAGTATCCTGGAATTTACACCAAAGACCAGTACCTATTTTGCGATAGATGGGATGGCAGCATACGAACGTTATCAGGGCCGTATAAGCATGAACAAAGTGGATGCCCGTAGGCTCTCCACTGATATTGATACCAGTACAGCAACCGTTACCGCATTTCTAAAAATATTGCAGAACGGTAAGAACGTTGCCCTCTACTCTTACCGGGATGAAGTAAAGGTTCGGTTTTTCTTAAAGCAGCAAAATGCTGCAAAGCCAGAAGAATTAATATTCAGAAGGTACTTAACTAACAATGGTAAAACAGAAGTAACTAATACTAAAATTTATGCTGCTCAGCTTTGGAATGTGGCCAATGCCCATAACCAGGGTACACCTGAGTTAAAGCGTCAGGTTGAGTTTGCTCAATACACAGAATCTGATTTACTAAAGATTGTTAGCCGGATTAATAATATAAGTAAGCAGGAGTTGGCCAACAGTAAGGTTACAAGCTCCAAAACACGATTTTTTGCCGGAGTTGGCATCAACAAGTCTTCTTTTAAATCAGCAAATAGTATTATGTCCTCGATAAATAATCCGGCGGAAGTATCTTATATGCCAAAGGTATCGATAGGAGCAGATGCTTTCTTAAATCCGGATGTACAAAGGGTGATTTTGAGAGGCCAATTATCTTACTCTATGGCTAGTTTCAGGTTCGCCTCAGAAAATGCTGAATATACCTTGAACCAAAATAGTATTTCGGCGCTCCCGCAAGTTCTGTTTAATGTATACAATAAAGAAAACTTTAAATTCAATGTAGGCGGAGGGGTTGTATTCAATTATTCTTCTTACCCCAAAAATCAATTTAAAAGAGAAATTAAAAACTCCGAAGGAAAAGTAGTTTCTACTACGGAAAGAAATGACCTTTACTATTATAAAACTTTATGGTATGGCTTTATGGTAAGAACAGGTATTATGGTTAATAATAAAGTAGATTTATCAGTTCTATACTTTCCGGCATCTACCTTAGCAATTTTTAAAGTTAATACTGTTCATTTTGAGGTGAACTATCTATTTAATAAAAAGCAATAAGATATAGCCAATTCCTTTTTATTTTTTCGTCCTTTATATAATTATTTGTGAGATTTTTCTTAGCCGTTCTTTTTTGGAGCATTTTTCTACCCACAATTTCCTTCTCCCAATCCAATTATAAAAAAGGGCTGGTAGTAAATATTCAGGGAGATACTTTAAGAGGATTTATTGATTATCAGGAATGGCGCAGTGATCCTGTATCAGTTTATTATAAAAAGAATTTGAACGATACTAATCCTATTGAATTTACTAACGAAACGGCTAACTATTTTGAAATAACGGGTTTGGATGCCTATCAAAGATACGTTGGGCGGGTTACCATGGACCCAATAAACATGACTCACCTGTCTGTAGATATTGATACAACCACGAGCAAAGCAAATAGATTTATCAGAATTGTCCAAAAGGGGGAAAGGGTAAATTTACTTTCTTACACGGATAATATTAAAACCCGGTTTTTTATTCAGGAAAATGCCGATGTTAAACCAACAGAATTATTATTCAGGCAATATTACCAAACATATGATGATGTTAATATCCGAAAGATCCAGAGTTCAAGAATATATAAAGGACAACTTTGGCTTTTAGCTAATAACCTGAAGGTTGTTTCGCCTGCACTTAAAAACCAAATTGAATCAGCTGAATACGCTAAAAAAGATTTTGTAAATATCCTAAATAAACTCAATGGGCTAGGAAAGCAGGAGGTAATTACCGGCAAGGGTAACACGCCTAATAAAGCTCGGTTTTTCTTGGGGTTTGGGGGTAATAGAAGTAATTTAACGGTAACAGGAATTAAAAATCAGGGTAACTTAAAGCTTGCCGGAAAGTCAGAGTATTCTCCTAAAATATCTACTGGCATTGATTTGTTTTTTAACAGAAATACCCAACGATTATTTTTTAGAGGAGAAGTTTCCTTTTTAAGCTCCAAAACAGAAATTACATCTGTATAT
Source organism: Adhaeribacter aquaticus DSM 16391 (assembly GCF_000473365.1). Taxonomy (GTDB): domain Bacteria; phylum Bacteroidota; class Bacteroidia; order Cytophagales; family Hymenobacteraceae; genus Adhaeribacter; species Adhaeribacter aquaticus. Next base: position 964,158 of record NZ_KI421517.1, on the reverse strand, counting down.
AATTCGTATTTAACTAATCTAAAAGTTCAGCAAAACACTTTATCACTTTCTCCAGAGTTAATATATAATATTTTTAATAAAGATATTTTTAAATTTAACATAGGAGTTGGCGGGTTTGCAAATATTTCTGAATACTCCAATATCGACTACAGGAAATCTTACTTAACTTCAGAAAAGGAAGAAATAGGTACCCTGCGGAAAAATTATCAGTATTTTCCTAAGAAAACAGCCGGTGTGTTATTAAGGTCCGGGTTGATTATTAATAAAAAAATTGACTTATCGGCCTTGTATTACTCACCTGTTTTATTAACCTCAGACGGTGATTATGAATTTAGATCGCAAATGATTCATCTTGAGCTAAACTATTTTTTTAAGAGATAAAGTTTGCACAAATTACCTGTCCTGCCTGATTAAAAGCTTCCATTTACTTATTTAATTAAAGCTAAATAGGTAGTGGCAAAAATTTCTAATTTACTTTTTCTCCTAATGAAATTGTGCCTTCTGCGAAAGTGAGAGTAACTTTGGTTTATTCTTTAAGATATATTCTGACTACCGCCGAATTAAATGAAGTGCCTAAGTTTTTTTGCCTGTTTATTTCTTTCTCCATTTTTTATTAGTGCTCAATCCAATTATAAAAAGGGGTTAGTGGTAAATACCCAAGGAGATACCCTTCGCGGATTTATTGACTACCGGGAGTGGGATAAAAATCCCAGAAAGATTTCTTATAAGGAAAGCCTAGAATCAAATAAAGTACAAGAATTCAATCCGCTTACTATCCAATATTTTGCCTTGGACGGATTAGGGGCCTATCAAAAGTATGATGGCCGGATTAGTATGGGCAATGTAGAAACAAAAGACCTGGCTATTACTTCGGATACCAGTACCGCTAAAGTCTCTGTTTTCCTGAAGCTTTTACAACGAGGTAAATCCGTGTCGCTTTACTCTTACCGGGATGAATTAAAGAATCGGTTCTTTTTGCAGAAGGCTAATGAATTGGCGCCTCAGGAGCTGCAGTTTCGGCGGTACCGCTCCCAAACCGATAACGGAAACAACGCCATTATAAACTTAAAAATATATGCACCGCAGCTTTGGAATGCGGCTACTGAATTTGGCGTATCTACGCCCGAATTAAAGCGCCGGATAGAACTGGCTGCCTATAGCGAGGCAGATCTTTTACAAGTAGTTAGCCTAATAAATCATGTAAGTAAAGAAGAACTAAAAATATCCAGGAGTGCAGGGAGCCCGAAGATGAGGTATTTTGCCGGAGCTGGCTTAAGCCGGACGCAACTGCAGGCAGAACCGGTATGGGCGCTAACTTTAGATAAACCTTCCTATACCTCTCTTTTACCAAAAGTCTCTTTTGGGGCCGATACTTATCTTAATCCGGATGTACAGCAATTCTTTTTACGGTTCCAATTCTCGTATGCGCTGGCTTCTTTCAATGTTAGTTCTGAGGATGGGGTAGTAAAGTTTAATATAAAGCAAAGCACGTTTAATATTGCGCCGCAGCTGCTTTATAACTTCTATAATTCGGAAAAATTCAAGTTTAACATAGGCGGAGGTGGTTTCTATACTATTGCCTCCTATGATAAAAGCACCACTGCCAGCATAAAGGCAAACCAGAACACTAGTTCCAATAGTATATCCGAACTTAATTTTTTACCGCCCCTTTATTATGGCTATTTATTAAGAACAGGCATTATTATTAACAACAAAGTAGACTTTTCTGTACTATATCTAAAGCCAAGCTTAAATACTTTTTTTAAGTACAGTCCGGTTCAGGCAGAGGTGAATTATCTGTTTAATAGAAAGAAGAAATAGGTCTGATTATACTAAAAAGTTTACAAGTCTTTCCAGGTGTTTATTTATGAAATATATTATAACTGTTTTAATTGGCTGCTTTTTTTATCCGGCAATTTTATTTTCGCAAGCTAATTATAAGAAAGGATTAGTTGTAAATGCTCAGGGAGATACCTTAATTGGGTATATCAACTACCGTGAATGGGATCAGAACCCTAAAACGTTCACCTTTAAAAAGTCTTTAGAGGAGAAAGATGAAAAAGTGTTCTTTCCGGAAAATACAAAATATTTTTCAATAGAAAACGTAGAAGCTTATCAGCAATATGCCGGAAGAATAACAAACGATAAAACCGAATTAAATGATTTGTCAAATGGTATAGATACCTCTACTGTCGTCGGGACCTTTTTCTTAAAGGTGTTACAGAAAGGAAAGAATCTGGCGCTATTTTCTTATACAGATAATTGGAAGACCCGATTTTTTATTCAGAAAAAAAATGATACAACCCCACAGGAGCTATTTTACAGAAGGTTCCGGATAGATAAAGCAATAAAAACATCAAGAATTTATGTAGGGCAGCTTGGGATAGCAGCTGTACCTTTTTATGACAATTCTCCGGAATTAAAACGTAAGATAGCATCATCAGAATATGTAGCCAATGATATGATAGATATAGTTAGTCGCATCAATGGTTTGAGTGTAGAAGAAATAAAGCAGGCAATTAAGATTAGATTAAGTCACAGATCCTTTATTGGCGCTGGTTTGAACAGGGCTGTTATGGATGTGGAAGGCAATATTACTTTTGCGTATAATCAACAGAGTAAACTATCATATTTCCCTAAGGTAGTTTTGGGAAGAGATGTTTTTTTTAATCCTAATGTACAACGTTTCTTCCTTAGAGGAGAAGCTTCTTTTACAGGCGGAAAATATCAATTTGAAACAGAGTATAGAGGTTACCGACTAACTCAACTAAATGTCTCAGTTGCTCCTCAATTAATATGGAATATTTATAATAAAAATAACTTCAAACTTTATATAGGCGGTGGGGGAATGGTGAATTATTCTATATACTCCAATAATGAATCTTACCTGCTTATTCTTCAAACCAATGGAGAAAAAAAAATGTACCAAGATTCGCCCTATAAGTTTGTGCCGGTTTGGTTTTCGGGAGTATTGCGATCCGGAGTATCTATCAACAACAAAGTAGAAATAGCTTTATTGCAAACAATTAAAACACCCATTACGAACTATACTAGTTTTAGCTGGCAAACTAAAGCAACCCAATTGCAGGTAAGTTATTTTCTTAATAACAACTCAAATAAATGATTATTTAATAGATACACCTAAAATTGAGTTAAGGCTTCTATATAGAAAGCTAAATGAATTACAGGGCTATACATTGACTTAAATGAAATAAAAGCTGACAATAATTTTCTGTTACCCAAATAAATTCAACTGATGCGTACCCATCACTTTACGTTCATGCTCCAGTAGCCATTTTTTCCGCCATAAGCTACCGGCATAACCTACTAATTGCCCATTAGAACCAATAACGCGGTGGCAAGGCCGAATTAACAGCAGTTGGTTTTTACCATTGGCGCTACCTACGGCTCTTATAGCAGCTACATTGCCTAACTGAGATGATAAACTGTAATAGGAGAGGGTTTGCCCAAAAGGAATATGAGATAACTGTTGCCAAACAGTTTCCTGAAAAGCAGTTCCGCCGGAATGGAGAGGTAAATCGAATGTTTTTCTATTGCCCGAGAAATATTCTGTTAGTTGCTGTAACCCATCTTGCAGGCAGACCGGTAAATCAGGAGAATTAACCTGCGGAGCTTCTTCTGTAAAAAGTACAGATATTAAGGCAGCTGCTGTAGCAGAAATAATGATGGTGCCAATTGGGGAAGAAAAATAAGCTTGGTGTAAGGGATCCATGGCCAGGTGTATAGGCCTAAAGTTAGCAAAACAATTTTATTGGAGATTTGAGTGGGCCAGAAAGTTCCGAGAAGCTAAATATGTAGTATGCAGAGGAGCATTATTGCTCCCGGTTTTTCACCGCCGTACAAAGTCATAATTTCTCTGGAAGCGTTGCTAACTACCACCGCCTGGCAGCAAGATAAAATCAAGATATTTGGTCAGGAAGAGCTTTTCCCGCGCCTAACCGCCTGGTACGGTGATTCCGGAAAAGCATATCAAGACTTTAACTTCATTAATGATCTTTACCTTGGAAACCTATCTTGTAAAATATCAAAAAAGTATTAGAAATATCTGTTGGTATAAGTTTTAATACTGTTGCTTCAAATTATTACCGCAGCGGGCAAGATAGTATGGGCTGGTTTTGATTTGTTTTCCGGCATAAAACAAATCAAAACCAGCCCAGGATGTCTTTACTATTATCCTCCGGAAGCTTAGTGGTAATGCAGCGAACTACGCAGCATTTCTGGCAGCACCAGATTTCTAAAACAACTAAATCTATTGCCCCTCGTCTAAATCTTGCCTTTCGGATAGTCAGGTAAATATTATAACTGTTAGGAGCGGGTCATAACAGCCCCAGAAGAGGTAAATACTTATAATTTTTATAATATAAGCTACGATATAGATTTCTATGCAACCAGTTTAAAGAATATTAACGTATGAAGGTTTTTGATTAACCAAAGGCTACCAGGAAAATACTTTTTGAGTGGCTGAAAACCTAAATGTAATACTTGAACCAATAATTACCGCTATACCTAATACTATTAAACGAGCTAAATAAATAGTACATGTAACGTGCGCTTTGAAGTATATATAACGGAAGCGTGTTTAAAGGCTTAACTGCATATGAGAACAGTAAATCAATTTATGTTTTCGACGGGCATTGAAAACAGCTACCCCAACATTAAGCTGCCAAATGGCAAATTTAAGCGGGTAGATGAAATGGAAAAATGCGGTCATTATAAACTGTGGAAAGAAGATTTTACACTGGTAAAAGAAATGGGTATTGAGTTTTTGCGGTACGGACCACCCTTATACTCAACCTTTGAAGGACCAGGGAAATATAATTGGGATTTTACCGATACCACCTTCCATGCTATGAAGGAAATGGGAATAACACCCATCGTAGACCTATGCCATTTTGGTTTGCCTGATTGGTTAGGTAATTTCCAGAACCCAGATTTCCCGACATACTTTGCCGAATATGCCTTGGCTTTTGCGCGTCGGTTTCCTTATTTACAATTGTATACCCCAATAAATGAAATATTTATTACGGCTATGTTCTCGGCCCAATATGGCTGGTGGAACGAATGCCTGGCCAGTGATCGGGCGTATGTAACTGCCTTGAAAAACTTGTGCAAAGCCAATGTGCTGGCCATGGCGGCAATTCTAAGTGTGCAGCCCGATGCTATCTTCATCCAAAGTGAATCTTCAGAATATTTTCATGCCGAAGATCCAAGTTGCACGAAACTGGCGCACTTCCTGAACCAGAAAAGGTTTTTATCCTTAGACTTTACTTACGGATATCCAATTTCAGCTGAAATGCTTTTGTATCTGCAGGACCATGGTATGACCCGAAGAGAATACGAGTGGTTCCGGGAAAACCAGGTAAAAGCACATTGTATTATGGGTAACGATTATTATTATACCAATGAACACATGGTGCACCCCAATGGTACCACCAGTGCTTCTGGTGATATTTTTGGTTACTACGTAATTACTCATCAATACTACCGCCGTTACCGGTTACCGGTTATGCATACCGAAACAAATATGAATGAACCAAATTCGGTTATGTGGATGCGGAAGCAATGGGCTAACGCTAAACGCTTAAAACGCGATGGTATTCCGTTAGTAGGTTTTACGTGGTACAGCCTGACAGACCAGGTGGACTGGGATTCAGCTTTACGGAATGATGCCGGCAATATCAACCCTCTAGGTCTGTACGATATGAACCGAAAGATTCGTCCGGCTGGGGAAGAATACAAAAAAATTATAAAACAATGGAAAAATGTACTGCAGGAAGAAAGCTACGGCCTGCACTTTAACCATTACTTATAGGAGCCTGATCCTTATATCAAAATGCAAATACCCGGTTCTTCTGAAGAGCCGGGTATTTTTATCTGTTATAATATTAGAAGAAAGCAATGTTTATTCTTCTAACTTTACTCCTTTAAGTAGCCATTGCTGCCTACAAAAATGATAAATAAAGAGAATGTTACCGTTATGGGAGGCGGCTTGGTGGGCTGCCTGCTTAGCTTATATCTGGCCAAAAAAGGTTATCATGTAGATGTATATGAGCGTAAACCGGATCTGCGGAAAGCATATAAAGAATATGGCCGTTCTATAAATTTAGCTTTAAGCGACCGTGGTTGGAAAGCCTTGAACGGTATTGGTATTGGCGACGATATTCGGAAAGTAGCCATTCCGATGTATGGCCGGATGATGCACGACATACAGGGAAACTTATCCTTTTTACCTTATGGCAAAGGCGGCCAGGCTATTTACTCGGTATCCAGGGGCGGTTTAAATATTGCTTTACTGGATTTGGTGGAAGCAGAGCCAAACGTTAACCTACACTTTAGCCAGCAATGCCAGCGGGTTGATTTACAAACGAACAAAGTTTATTTAAAAAACTCAGGTACCGGAGAAGAATCGATTATAAAGCCAGACCGCTTGTTTGGCGTAGATGGTGCTTATTCGATGGTACGTTATTCTATGCAAAAAACCGAGCGGTTCGATTATTCTCAAAGTTACCTGAATTATGGCTATAAAGAATTAACCATTGCTGCCGGGCCTTTCGGGAAATGGGTTTTGGAAAAAGAAGCTTTGCATATCTGGCCCCGGGGAAATTACATGATGATCGCCTTACCAAACCTGAACGGTACTTTTACCTGTACCTTGTTTTTCCCTTATGATGGCGAAGAATCTTTTAGTGCTTTAAAAACAGAAGCTGATGTTTTAGCTTTTTTTAATAAGCAATTTCCGGATGCGGTGCCACTAATGCCAGATTTAGCTAAAGAATATTTTGCTAACCCAGTGGGAGATTTGGTAACCATAAAATGTTCTCCCTGGGCATTTAGCGATAAAGTTTTGCTCCTTGGTGATGCGTCTCATGGCATTGTTCCATTTTACGGACAGGGCATGAATGCAGGATTTGAAGATTGTACCATTTTTAATGAATTACTGGAGCAGCACACCGGCGACTGGCATACTATTTTTGATACTTTCCAGAAGTTGCGGAAGCCCAATACCGATGCCATGGCCGATCTGGCCATCTATAATTTTATAGAAATGCGCGATAAAGTGGCCGATCCACGATTTTTACTGCAAAAAAAAATAGAAAGTAAAATCAACGCGCTGTACCCGGAGCATTGGATTCCGCTCTATACCATGGTTACCTTTAGCGATATTCCGTATGCCGAAGCTAAAGCTGCCGGTGAGCGACAGGAGAAAATCATGGCCCAACTAATGCCGCATATTCAAACCGAAGCTGATTTTGATAAACCGGAAGTGCAGCTCATGATCAAAAAATATGTTCTCGAAGACAGTAGCGACCGGAGTAGTTAATTACTTATTCTGGCAGAAGCTAAATATTATTTCATTTTTTAAAGTTATCCAAAGGGAGCGGCTAGGGTTCCCATACCGTAAAGTAGTTGCTTTAGGAACTGCCTGTTCTTTCTTAAGTTTGCAGGAATGCTTCCATTCATAATTTTAGAGCCTGTTTATCTACCGAAGAATAGCAGTAATATCGGCAAGTTTATTTGGTAGCAGCCACACCAGTTTTAGCTCCATTCTTTTTTATTTAAAGCTGCTATCCTAGAGATGCTGATTTACCATTCTTAAACTTTCAGCTCTTTAAAGTGGGGCTTTGGTAAATTACAGGTTGCCTAAACTTTTAAATATGTAAGCCTTAACTATTTCGGGAGGAGGTGAGGGGTTCGGTTTTGACTAACGTATCTGTTCCCAGGTATCTGTTATTTTTATTCAGGTACCACTTGCGCACTTTGGGTACTTTTATCCCCTGCACCGTTTCTTCCTGTTCCAGCAGAATATATTCACCACTTTCGGGTTTGCCATGGTTAAATTTATATGCCTGCATCGCATAAGTTCTAGGATCTAGGTAAAAATACCAATGGTCACTTCCTATAGTAGGATCGTAGGTTACCTGCAGTACCTGATAACTTTCCCCGTTAAATACCTCTGTTGCAGGATTATCTGAAGGCTGGGCACTTTCATCAGTAAGTTTCATGGGTAAGCCATATAAGTATCCATGAAATTGATGCACCCACTTTACCGCATCAGAAGTAAGGTCATATTCTTTACGGTCTGCGTCGCTTATCTCTTTTTTCCCGTCCAGGAGATAAAATGCCTTACCTCCGGCCATGCCTTTTATTACTTCTTTCCCGTTTTTCCGGCTAATATGAGCAAAGTACCCGATGGTATTATCTATTTCTAATTCAAAAGAATTAGTTTTTCCTGTTGTATCTGTGGAAGTTAAATAGAAACGTGCCTTCAACTTAGGCCAATTATTTTCCGGGTCGTGGTAAGCCAGTGTTTTCTGTAATAATTCTGACTTAGATTCTTTACCTTGATTTAGTTTACAACTAGTTAAACCGATAAGATTAGCTAAAACCAGAACGGTAAATAGGGTAACGAATATTTTCTTTAAAGCCATGGTTGCTAACAAATTAAAAAGATATCAACTTCTAGTATACTAATTTTATTTATTATTTAGCTTCAAACACTTTGTTTATTGTTGTTTACAAAAGACTGATATTTTCTGTTTTATAGACAAACATATCAACTGCTTCAGTTTTTTAGTTCTTATTTTAGACTTAAATTATTTTATTTGACCGTATCGTGTAGCTAGCTTATTCTAAATAAATCTAATAATTTATTAAAACCCATTGCAACAAACTATTAGATTTACAAATTGTTCATTTAACAGTATGAACCAGATTTATAAAGCTAAAGCAAATGGCCATGTGAAAAGAGGATGCCCCCATAAATTTCAGATAATTGCTTGTTCTCATCGCCTGTATTTTAATTTCGATGAGGTAGCAAGTCAGCTTTTCCGGATATCATGCTTGAATCTTTCAAGGTATATAAGTTTAATGCTACCCCCCAAGATCAGGCTTATTACCCGGGCACTCTGGAGAATCCCTGTTAAACTTAAAATATACTGCTAAACAAAATTTATTTACCACCACTCATAATTCAAATTAACTAACAATGAAAAAAAAGATTACCGGTGTCCTGGTGGCATTAACGTCTTTATTTGCTTACGTAGCCTTTGTGCCAGATTCGCCACCCGCTAACGATCATAGTAAATGGGAACATTACGGCGGTACCCCCGACCAATCCCGCTTTTTTAAAGGCTCCCAAATCACCAAAAAAAATGTAGACAAGCTACAAGTAGCCTGGGTTTACCCTACCACCGATTCGGTGCCTAATTTTTTTAGCCCGATAGTAGTGGATACCATTATGTATGTAATGGCTAAAAACTACTCTTTGGTAGCGATTAATGCCCTGACGGGGAAAGAAATTTGGATTCATGCTAACCTGCAAGGCTTAACTCGCCGTGGTATTAATTACTGGGAAAGCAAAGACCGCAAAGATCGCCGCTTATTATTTACCCTGAATAACAGTTTACAGGCTATAGATGCTCTCACCGGAAAATCGATTATGACCTTTGGCAAAAACGGCTATGTAGATATGCGCGAGGGCCTGGACCGGGAAGTTTCAAGTATCCGGAGAATACAAGCCATGATGCCCGGTGTTATTTTTGAAAATCTGATCATTATGGGATCAGCACCCGGTGAAGCTTATTTTTCGCCTCCTGGTCACGTGCGGGCTTATAACATTGTAACTGGTAAGCAAGAATGGATATTCCACACCATTCCCCATCCAGGCGAATATGGCTACGAAACCTGGCCAAAAGATGCTTATAAATATGTAGGCGCGGTAAATGTCTGGAGCGAAATATCGGTAGATACCAAACGCGGCATTGCTTATTTACCTTTAGGCTCACCTACCTATGATTATTACGGGGCTGACCGGATAGGCAGTAATTTATTTGGTAACAGCTTAGTGGCGTTGGATGCCCGCACGGGTAAACGTAAATGGCACTTCCAGACGGTACACCATGATTTATGGGATTATGACCTGGCTTCTGCGCCACAGTTAATAACGGTAAACCGCAAAGGCAAGCGCATTGATGCGGTGGCCGTAGCGACCAAGCATGGTTTTATGTTTGTGTTTGACCGGGTAACGGGCGAGCCGGTCTTCCCGATTGAAGAAAAGCCCTTCCCGAAGAGCGAAATGCCGGGGGAACAATCCTGGCCAACGCAACCTATTCCATCGTTGCCAAGCTTCACGCGGCACGAGGTGACGCTGGAAACCCTGAACCCGTATTACTCGAAAGCCGAAAAAGAGAAATGGACCAAGCGGATAGCCGCGGCTAAGTCTGGTTTATATGTTCCGCTTTCTGATAAGTACGAAACGATTGCCGTACCCGGTGCTTTGGGTGGGGTAAATTTTGGGAATACGGCTTCTGATCCCGAAAAAGGCATGATGTATATTCTGGCGCAGGAATACCCTTCGGTATACAAATTGGAAAGAATTAAGCCAGCTACTGAATTAATGTCAGCGGATGATGTAAACAAAGCGAAAACATTGTATGCCAGCACCTGCCGGTCTTGCCACGGCGAAAATATGACCGGTGCGGGTATTGCCCCTTCTATTGTTAATGCTGGCCAACGTCTGAACATAGATGAATTTAAAGGCTTACTGGCCAGTGGTCGTGGTCAGATGCCGGGCTTTGCGCATATCCAGGAAGAGCAGGTAACGGCTATTTATAAGTTTTTAGGAGGTAACCCCAATATGCGGATGTTTAACCGCCGCAATACTGAGGCTAAAATGCCGGAAGGTCCAGTGGTTGCTTCGGGCGGAGCACCCATAAAACCAGATGTAAACCCGAAAGCTCCCATGTCAGAATACCCGGAAGGTGTTGATCACCCGAAAGACCGCTATACGACTGATTACGGTACCTTCTGGCCGGGCTTGTTAAATCCGAAATGGTCAAGAGTAGTGGCTTACGATTTAAACACGGGTACCATTAAGTGGGAAAGACCCATTGGCGAAGATACGCTGGCGATGAAGAAAGAAACCCAAAACTTAGGCACGCCGGGTGGTACGCAGCGCAAAGGCATTGTGGTAACGTCGACCGGGGTGTTGTTCTGTACTGCTAAAGGTGGTAAGTTATATGCCTATGACTCTGGCAATGGTAAACTTTTATGGGAAACTACCCTGAGCCATGAATCGAATGCACAGCCAATTATGTACGAAGCAAAAGGTAAACAATATTTGGTAGTTAATGCCTCTTCTAACTTTACGCAAGATGGTATTAACCATGCCAAAAAGCCAGGCGCTTTACCAAGAGGTTACGTGGTATATGCACTGTCCGGTAAAAAATAATATTTTAAGGCAGCTAATACGCTTCTTTTAAGATTCTTAAATTTATTTTAATAAGTAGTAAGATGAAATGCTTGATTAATAAAAGCTTAGCATCTTACTACTTGTAATGTTAAAATTTACTACTCATTTAGTTAATTAAACCACCACCTAATATGAAACGATTATTACTAACAATTTTAACACTAACGTCTCTTGCGACGGTGGCCCAACCTGCCAGAGACAGGGTTATTCCCAATGATCCAAGTAAATACCGTCCCTTAACCGCCGTACATGCCGGAGCTGGGAAAATGGGTTATACCCAATTAGTAGGCAGTAAAGAAGTAACCTCTAATTTTCTTTACCTGCACTCCGGAGTTATAGAGCCTAAATCAGGTATTGGCCACCATTTTCATCATAAAATTGAGGAAATGTATGTGCTGCTAACCGGAGAAGCAGAATTTACCGTGAATGGTCGTACTTCCAAGATAAAAGCACCAGCTGTTGTGCCATGTAAATTGGGAGATGCCCATGCTATTCACAATCCATCTAATCAACCTGTTCGTTGGCTTAACTTTGCTGTTAGCGAAACTAAAGGCCGCGGCGATGCCTTTGATCTGGGTGATACCCGCGTAGGTGCGGCTATCGATCCAATCCCGGTGTTTGTATCTGGTCGTTTGGAGCGGGATAAACTTAGAGCTAATAATCCAGCTTATACGGGCAAGGGAGTTCTTTACCGCCGGGTTTTTGGACCTGACATTTTCAGTACCAGCTGGAACCATGTGGACCACGTAATCATTCCAGCCGGCAGTTCTTCCGGGCAACGCCAGTTGGAGGGCATCGAAGAAGTATATTTTGTAATAAAAGGGAATGGTGCCATTGCCATCAATAATGATAAAGCAGCACTCAAACCAGAAGATGCAGCCTATGGCTTAGTTGGTGAAAATGTAACTATTACAAATGATGGAAGAGAAGACCTGGAAATATTGGTTATTGGCACTTCCACTACCAAACAAAAAGGCCTTAGCTTACAAACAACACCGGGAAAACCAAAAGCCATGGTATTGCAAATGGACTTTAAGGTTCCGAAACAGGAAAGTGAAGCCTTTGAGAAAATGTACCGTTCCGTTTATGTGCCGGCCATGCTAGTGCAGCAGGGATATTTAGGCTCCAAACTATTGCGTTTATACCCAGAAAATATTTCAAAAGAAATACAGGCCGAACCAACTACTTACAATTACCAAATCCAGATTTCGTTTGATACAGAAGAAAACCGCCGGAAATGGGTAGCCAGCAGCCAGCACCAGATTGCCTGGCCGGCAGCCATAAATATTGGGAAAGAATACAAGTGGCGTGGGTATGACGTAATGGGCGAGGATGACCAGACTCAGAATAAACGTTAATTGAAATAATCCGGTGAGTTTTCTAATTTTGTTCTTTCCATACCCGGCTTTGGATGAAGACGGAACAGATGCCGCTTAATATTTAGCGAAATAGCTGAGGGGTTGAAATTATTAAATTCTAAACAAACCATAATAACTAATTAATTATCAAATGAAATTCAAAAGTATTTTTCTTTTAGTGTTATTAAGTAGCTTTATTTGGAGCGGAGTAGCTTCTGCCCAGACTATATCCAAAGAAGAATTAACTTACCTGACGGCCGATTGGAAGGGAGAAAGGTTTGCGGATGGGCGGCCCAAGATTTCAGATAATCTGCTGGAGCGGGCAAAAGTCATTATGATAGATGATGCCTGGGCGGTACTGAAAAACGAAGGCTATGTGAACCAGTTTGAAGGTAACTGGAAAATGGTGAATGATATGCCCATGACCGGACGTGCCGTAACAGCTGTATACCTGCCGAGCCGTCCTGATTTAGAAAAGCAAATTAAAGACCGGGGAGCCAGGCAAGGCCGCAAAGGCAATACGAACGCCTGGCCCATTGATATTCTGACGAAAGGGGATTTATATGTGGCCGATGCTTTTGGTAAAATAGCTGGTGGCGGCATTATGGGGGCTACTTTAGCTAATTCAATTATCAGCAAATCTGGTAATGGAGTGGTGTTTGATGGCGCGTCCCGCGATTTACAGGAGATACGTAATATCAAAGGATTTAATGCCGTAGTTCGGGATTTCCACCCTTCTTACACGGAAGAAATGGTTTTATCCGGACTTAATACTCCTATCCGGATTGGCCGGGCAGTAGTTCTTCCCGGAGATTTAGTGATTGTTCAGCCCGAAGGCGTACTGTTTGTTCCTTCTCACCTGGCTGAGTTAGTAGTTAGTACTTCAGAATTCGTAATCCGCAAAGACAAGTTTGGCTTTGAGATGGTACGCACAGGCAAGTACAGCACCGGCGAAATTGACAGCCAATGGACTGATAAAATAAAAGATGATTTTGTAAAGTGGCTGGAAAAACACCCGGAACTAGGTAAAATGACCAGAGCTGAAGTCGATAAAGTGATGGAAAAAAGAACTTGGTAATACTAGGTTTATAAGTTAGAATACTAGAACAAATAACAAGGCCTGAATCCTTGTTAACAATGGCTAATTAATCTATACCTAAAAAGGTCTCCTTATAAATCAGGAGACCTTTTTATTTTTTAAAGCTTGTTAAATCTTTGATAATTCCCTTTCATTAAAATAATAAAGTATTTATTGTCATCCTGAGCTGGGCGAAGGATCTAAACATTTCCTTACTAATTGCTCAAAGAATATCCTACTTCGGTTAAATCTTTCGATATCTATAAATTTGATTCTTAAGAATGCCCGGTATAACTAATTGAACCTTGACAGGTAAAAATTACTGCATCTTTACCCGAAGCAGGTAATTAGAAGCTGTAATAAATATGGTTTTACCATCGGGCGTAAAAGCGCAGTTAGCAGCAACTATCCCGTTTAGCTTTATTTTACCCAGCAATTTTCCAGATTTATTAAATATCCAAAGCCCACCCGGACCGGTGGCAAACACATTACCTGCTTTGTCTATTTTAAAGCCATCACATCCGCCCGCTTCTTTCTCATTCCGTACGTTATAAAAAACTTTACCGTTCGTTAAAGAACCATTTGAGGTAATATCATAAATATACCAGCCATTTTTCTTCTCTGCTGAGTTAGCTACTAACAGCTTCTTTCCGCCAGGGAAAAAACCTATTCCGTTAGGTTGTTCGATGGAATCAGTTAAAAGGGTTACTAATCCGGCCTTATTCATTTTATATACACCCTGAAAAGGAATTTCTTTCTTAGGGTCCTTTAAACCACCTTCAAAACCATAAGCAGGATCGGTAAAATAGAGGTCGCCAGCAGTATTGAAGACAAGGTCGTTGGGACTGTTTAATTTTTTACCCTTGTAGGTTCCGGCTACAGTTACATAGTTGGCTCTGGGTGCATTTAGCGGTGCGTCCATTTGGGCTACTCTTCTGTCGCCGTGCTGGCAAAGCAACAACTTACCATCCGGAGAAAGAATCAATCCATTAGATCCCATAAAGCCACCCCGGGTAGTCTTTCCAGTATAGCCAGAAGGTCTCAGGTAAACTTCTTTGCCTTTAGCTGCTGTCCACTTGTAAACAGTATTAGCCGGAACATCGGAAAATACGAGCATTTTCTCTTTCTCTACCCATACCGGACCTTCAGTAAATTGGAAACCTTCGGCTATTACTTCTATTTTAGCATCTTTTTTAATAAGCCTAGTTAATTCATTTGAGGTAAATTCAATAGTACCTACAGCTGGTTTGGTTGCTTGCGCAAAGCCCGAAAAACAGCCGGAAACTAAGAACAATATAAGCGTACACGTCTTCTTCATATGGTTTATTTTACTGTATAGATTTAAAAACAATCAATAGTTGTATCAGATGCAAAAATATAGCCTACTGGTATTTTGATAGAGGCAAAGCTTCTGTTTAATATTTCCGCCTGAAAAAGAATGGAGGTTTTATCACCGCCCATGCGAAAGCTCCTGCTACTATCTGCTGGTAAAATTCGCAATAAAAGCAGTTGTTTATGCTATATAAGGTACTTGAACCTTCAATTTATAGGATAAGTTTAGGCTTTTCTTTTCCTTTTCAGGCTTGTATAAATAATTGTGAAAAATAGGAATTCCATTTCAGCTGTCAAACACTTTTTTTGCTGATTAGCCTTTATTTTTCAACAAGCGTTTCTACCTGAACTTCATGATCTTTTAGGGTTAGACATAGCAGATCTTAGCAGTAATTACACTGTCCCATTCGTTAATATTTATTCTCTTCCTGGGCTGCTGCTGATAGCATTAGAAGTTTCAGCTTTGGTCATGCTTCCTCCTTAAGTAATCAGATTATTCTTTCACCCGTACAAGTGGCTGTGGTTCAGAATAAAGTTTTTAACTAAAGGTCGAAAGTATTTGATAAAAGCGCACTTACGCAACTCATTTTACTTGGCTGATTAACAAAGAATTTTTATTGTTGATCAAGGACACTAGCGAAGTTAATTGTGTTTCGTTTGAACCGTGACAGCATACTTTTATCTTTTAACAGTTACAAGCAGCCACAAGCAGGTGCTCAAAATTTAATTTTATGCAATGGAAATACGAATCAAACAGTATTGGTTCAATATAAAAAATAGCTTGTGGTTTTTGCCAACCATGATGGCGATTTCAGCTACCATACTGGCATTTGGGTTTATTGAATTAGATTCCCGCATTAATTATGATGATTTTCCGATTGCCTGGTTTCTTTATGGTGGGCAACGCGATGGAGCCAGATCTGTGCTATCCACCATTGCCTCATCTATGGTTACCATTGCAGGCGTTACGTTTTCCATTACCCTGGTGGCGCTTACCATGGCTTCTTCACAGTTTGGCCCCCGTTTGCTTCGCAATTTTATTTCAGATAAAGGTAATCAGTTTGTAATCGGTACTTTTATATCCACCTTTATTTATTCTTTAATTGTTTTATTGACCATCCGGGGTTCTGGTGATGATGAAATGTTTGTTCCAAAAATTTCTATTGTTTTTGCCTTCCTGTTGGCTGTTCAAAGTCTGGGGGTGCTTATTTATTTTATTCATCATGTAGCCACTTCTATTCAGGCCGATTATATAATCAAAACTTCTTATAATGATTTTCAGAAGCTAATAACTCATGCGCTTTTAGATGAGAACAAGCAGGTAGAGTCAGCAAACATTCCAGAACAGGTAAAAAAAGTCAAGACTGATTATCCATTCTCAACCGAAATTTACTTTGATAGTTCAGGTTATGTCCAGAGTATAGATTACGAAGGTGCCTGCAGCTGGGCAGAAAAAAACGAGGCCGTAATAGAGTGGTTAGTATATCCCGGGCTTTTTGCCACCATTTTTCAGGCATTTGCCGTAGTGCATCATCATTCACCTCAGAACCATAAGCCGGACCAGCAAATTCGGAAATTTCTTTTTACGGCTTACCAACGAACGCCTAACCAGGACCTGGTATTTTCTCTCCGGCAAATCGTAGAGGTTGGGGTAAGAGCCTTGTCACCCGGCACCAATGATCCATATACGGCAATTACCTGTATCCACTGGATTGGAGCTGCTTTATCGGAATTATCTAAAAAAAAACTTAATAATCCTTTTTTATACGATAAAGAAGAAAACATTAGGGTAATTTTAAACCAGATTACCTACCAGGAAATTGTCGATACCTGCTTTAACCAGTTTCAGTTGTATGGCAAATCTAATTTGTTCGTAACTCTTGAAATGCTGGCTGCTATTAAAAAGCCTCTTTATATTGGTGCAAATTCCGAGCTTTTAAATGTACTCCGGACCAAAGCTACCGGAATTTTTCAAGAGGCCCGCGAAGGAGTAAGTGAACTTCAGTTAAAACAGCTTGAAGAAAGCTATCGCGAAATAATGCAGTTAGGCGAATAGCCGCTGGTTAAAAAAAGAACATGCCAAGACCTTGATAAATAATGGTAATTTGGCCACGCCAGTTTACTTAAAAGATAAAGTTGTTTTTCTTAAATAATAGCCTAGTTGCTAGTGTTAAATTATTGACTACTAGCCTGCATACGTTCTTTAGCCGCATTATTTGGCCTCCCAACCGAAACCAAGTGTCCCGCTTTGCCTAGACCAAAAGCCGGCATATTGTAATAGATAGTTTCGTAATTACCAGCTGCTACCTGGTACGTTTCATGCCAAATTCCTACCTCATTGGATTTACGGATATTCTTGTTAAATGCCATCCAGGCCGGGTAATGCTGTGCATCACGATTGCGGGCATATGCTTCCAGTTTCTCAAAAGACTCCCAGTATTGTACCATGATGGTGGTTCTGCCTAACCATTGTTCGCCGCCCAGAAAACCTGATTCCGGATTAGCTTCCAGTTCTTTAATCATTTTGGGCATGGCCATGGCTACGGGTAACCAACTTTTAACTTTCCAAAAATTGTTAATCCGCATTCCAATCAGAAATACAACGAAATTCTGGTCCAGGCGGGCCGTCATTCTTTCTTTTATTATAGCAGCCATTCTAAAATTTTAAGGTTAATTAATACAAATCAGCTTTTAAAGACTAAGCAAAACTGGCTTAATTGTGCGGCTCCTGAAAGTAATATTCCGCGAATGGAATAAAGAGCTGGGTAAAATAACAGAAAGACCAGGTGAATTGAGGAGGAGTACTTTAAAGTCCGTTACCTATATTGAAAGTAGCTATTCTATAATTAAGCATTAAGCCAATATTTAAAAGCTTTATCATGGCTTGCCACTATATCAGGCTTTAAGCTGTTGCGGAAAATTGTTTATAATTCATTCTCAGAACAGGTAATAAATAAAAAGGAGAAAGCTAATTTATGCTTAAGCTATAACCAGCCACATACCCAAACCGGTAGAGAAGCCAAGTGCAAAACCACTGTAAACTTCAGCAGGCGTGTGGGCATCTAAGGCTAATCGGGCTGCCATAACCAATCCAGCTAAAACAATACTAGCCACAAGGGTATAAAGTAAACTGGTATCCATTATAATAGTGTTAAGCAATAATAAAATGCTTAGGAGCCCGCCCATACCTACACTATGAGCACTTATTTTCCAGAAAAACGAAAATAAATAAGTCAAGAAGACCGATATCGTAATCAGGCACATTACATAGAATAACAGCCTATCGAAATAACTTTCGCGGTAAAGCATGTAAGTAGTAGTAGCAAAACACATTGAAGTAAAAAAGAATGGCATGCTTCTTTCGGGGCGGTCTTCAAGTTGTAAGCTTTTAATGTACCCACTGCGCAGCATGGCATAGGTTCCTAGCCCCGGAACCATGCAGGTGGTAAAGAACAACATAACTAAAATAATCCACCGGCTCTCTACCGGAAACGTGATGGCAGATGCAGGAATGATATAAAAAATAATAAAGAACAGAAAAGTAGGTACCAGCAAAGGATGAAATACTGCTGACAAAACTTGCGCTAAAGTGCGGTTCACAGATTATTTATAAATACAGAAATAATTGATTTATAGGGACAGAATCTTTGTGTTTTTAAGTTAAAGCTCTTTCCGGAGCCGGGCTACCGGAATATTTAATTGTTCGCGGTATTTGGCAACTGTACGACGGGCAATATTATAGCCTTTCTCGTTTAATATTTTTTCCAGTTTGTCATCAGATAAGGGCTTATGCTTATCTTCTTTCTCTATTTCTTCTTTTAGTATTTGTTTTACCTCGCGGCTACTGGCGTCCTCGCCGGAGTCGGTGGCTATACCTTCAGAGAAAAAATATTTCAGTGGGTAAACGCCAAATTCGGTTTGTACCCATTTGCTGTTGGCAACCCGCGAAACGGTGGAAATATCCATGTCAATTTCTGTAGCAATGTCTTTCAGAATCATGGGCCGCAACTTAGTTTCGTCACCTTCTAAAAAGAAGTCGTGCTGGAAGCGTACAATGGACTCCATGGTGCGCAGTAAGGTGTTCTGCCGTTGTTTGATGGCATCGATAAACCATTTGGCGGAGTCTAACTTTTGCTTTACAAATGTTACGGCTTCTTTAAGCTTTTTATCTTTTTTAGCTCCCTTGTCGTAGGCATCAAACATTTCAGTATAGGTGCGGCTTACGCGCAAGTCAGGAGCATTACGGGCGTTAAGGGTAATACTTAAGATGCCGTTGTCATTGGTAATAATAAAATCCGGTACAATGTATTGCGCCTTAGCTAATCCGGAAGAATTGCCCCCCGGCTTTGGGTTTAGGTGCAATATAATATTTAAGGCATCTTTAAGCTCGTCATCTTCAATATCCAGCTTCGATTGTATTTTAGAATAATGCTTTTTAGTAAATTCATCAAAGCACTCTAAAATGATTTGCTCGGCTATCTCCGTATTCTCGTCCTGGTTACGGCGCTCCAATTGCAGTAAAAGGCACTCCTGTAAATCGCGGGCTGCAATACCTGGTGGGTCAAAGCTTTGGATTTCCCGCAGTACCGCTTCAATTTCTTCTATAGAAGTCTCAATATTTTGTGAAAATGCGAGGTCGTTGGCAATGGCATTTAAATCACGACGAATATACCCATCGCTATCGATGCTACCAACCAGTTGCATTCCTATTGCCTGCTGCTTTTCGTCTAAGTCCAGGAAACCTAACTGATCTATTAACGCATCAGTTAGGGAAGAGGTGCCGGCAACTGGGGTTTCCCGATCTTCTTCTTCACCGGGGCCATCGCCCTGCATTTTGTAACCGGCTATCTCATCGTCATGAATATAGTCAGTTAAGTCAATGTCATTGTCCTGCCGATAATCTTCTTCCAGGCCCGGCGAATCATCATCTGAGCCCGCATCATTGAAGTCTTCGTCTAAACTATCGTCCGTATCAAAATCATCATTGCTGTCATTGTCTTCCTCTGAACGATCATTGTCTTCATCAGGGCCTTCTTCCAGCGCTGGGTTTACCTCCATTTCTTCCTTAATGCGTGCTTCCAGTTCGGCAGTAGGAATTTGCAACAGTTTTATGAACTGAATCTGCTGGGGAGAAAGTTTCTGTGATAAAAGTTGCTTTAAATCTAGTCGCTGCATATCGGTTTCACACCAGGTCTAAGTATGAATGATGACCCTCAAATTTAGAATATTTTTACTCTTCTTTAAAAAAAAGGTTAAAATATCATTACTTTGTGCTTTTAAAAGAGCCGTTTGCCGGGATATTCTAAAATAAAAAAAGCTTTAATTTAGAAAACAGGTAAGGTACTCTGGGCTATAACGAAAGAGCTAATGACAAAATATATGAGACGAACTAAAGTAGCAGACGTATTGGCTGCCACTGATTTAGACAAACAAGTGCTGGTAAAGGGCTGGGTACGGACCAAGCGTGGTAACAAATTTGTAAGCTTCATAGCCCTTAACGATGGCTCTACTATAAATAATATCCAGGTTGTAGCTGATGCTGAGAAATTTAGTGAAGAAAGCCTGAAAGATGTTACAACTGGCGCCTGTATTGCGGTTACCGGTACATTGGTAGCTTCGCAGGGGAAAGGCCAGACAGTAGAGATTCAAGCTTCTAAAATTGAAGTATTGGGTACAGCTGATCCGGAAAAATATCCGTTGCAGAAAAAAGGCCATTCCCTGGAGTTTTTACGTGAGATTGCACACTTACGTCCGCGGACCAATACTTTTGGGGCGGTGTTGCGGGTGAGGCATGCCATGGCTTTTGCGGTGCATAAATATTTTAATGATCACGGGTTCTACAATGTACATACCCCAATTATAACGGGCTCAGATGCTGAAGGTGCCGGCCAAATGTTCCGGGTAACCACGTTAGATCCGGTTAATCCGCCTATGACCGAAGCTGGTGAGGTTAATTATGCCGATGATTTCTTTGGTAAAGCTACTAACTTGACCGTTTCGGGGCAGTTGGAAGGAGAGGTAGCGGCTATGGCCCTAGGTCAAATTTATACCTTTGGTCCTACCTTCCGGGCCGAAAATTCTAACACCACCCGCCACTTAGCGGAGTTCTGGATGATTGAGCCGGAAATGGCCTTTTATGAGCTGGAAGATAATATGGACTTAGCAGAAGACTTCCTGAAGTTTCTGGTAATGTATGCGCTAAACAACTGCAAAGACGACCTGCAGTTCCTGAACGACATGTACGATAAGGAACTGTTAAACCGCTTAAATTTTGTGGTACAAAATAGTTTTGAACGGTTGGATTATACAGCGGCGGTTGAAATATTAAAATCAGCGAAGCAAAAGTTTGAGTTCCCGGTAGAGTGGGGTACCGATTTGCAAAGTGAACACGAGCGTTACCTGGTTGAAAAGCATTTTAAAAAGCCGGTTATTCTTATAAATTATCCTAAACACATTAAAGCCTTCTACATGAAACAGAATGAAGATGGCAAAACTGTGCGGGCCATGGATGTTTTATTCCCTGGAATAGGCGAAATTATTGGCGGTTCGCAACGGGAAGAAAATTATGAGAAACTATTAGCCCGGGTTCAGGAAATGGGTATTCATGAAGAAGAACTATGGTGGTACCTGGAGTTGCGCAAATTTGGTACGGCTCCGCATTCTGGTTTCGGCCTAGGTTTTGAACGCTTAATTTTATTCGTGACGGGTATGGGTAATATTCGGGATGTAATACCATTCCCACGTTTTCCTAAAAGTGCTGAGTTTTAAAATTATATTTACCGCTAAAACAAAAGAGGCATAAGTTAATTCTTATGCCTCTTTTGTTTTAGCGGTAAATCGGGACGTTTCTTACTATTCTTTTTGAGGAATAAAGCTTATTGTAATAGGTGGCAAAAGGAAAATAGCGGTC
This sequence comes from Adhaeribacter aquaticus DSM 16391, assembly GCF_000473365.1. Lineage (GTDB taxonomy): Bacteria > Bacteroidota > Bacteroidia > Cytophagales > Hymenobacteraceae > Adhaeribacter > Adhaeribacter aquaticus. The sequence continues at coordinate 942,208 of NZ_KI421517.1, read as the reverse complement.
TTAAAACAATGGTATACCTAAACCGTATAGTTCATCATCTATTTATTAAATGCTGAAACTATGAAAAAGGTAATTATAAAAGGATTATTTGCGGTCGTATTATTTTGGAGTTATGGCTGCGACCAATCGCAGATGAATACTGACCGGAAACAGCCGGATGAACAAGTACAAGCAGAAAGTGCGGCTGAATCTGGTTATGGAAGCGATACTAATAAATCACACGAAGGAGAAGACACTACCATGACACGTTAGTCAGGGCATCTCAACATAAATAAAGAGAAAGACTACATAAAAACAGTAAAAGCAGCCTTTGAGATAAAAGGCTGCTTTTACTGTTTTTATGTATTATAAGGTTTCATTAATGCATAAGCACATTTAAATTGCCATTTTCAAGGTAAGTAGTAGCCTCTGTCTCCGGAAGCAGGCGGTAGGTCGTTTCTAAAGAATGATTTTTTGTATTGAAATGGGTTATTTCCAGTAAATAATCTTGATTTACGGTTTTATATAAAGAATAAGTTGGCGGTATAAATAAAGAATTTGGAACATATTCTTTTGAATCAATTATCCCCAGGGCCACCTGGTCCAGATAATCAATAATAAATTGCTGGCCGCACTCTGTTGTTATTAAATTTAGATTACTCATAATTTTTATGCTCCACAAATATAACCAATGGCTGCAATTACAATACCAGAAATTACGTAAATGGCGAACAGATAGGTACTAAATTGGCACAAAAAAAGCCGCGTTATTGGCGGCCCTTCTGTACAAGCTACTTTTATTTTTATTAAGAAAAATCTTTTAATTACTAGAGGTAAAACTTTGTACTAATGATTCCGGAATCAATTCATAATTTATAGATGTATGATTCATGGAAGGATTATAAAAGCATTTCTTTTTTATATATTCCTGTGTTGGTGTTTTATAAATAGTATAGGTATAATTAGCGTTCGAATTAATACTTCCGTTAGTAACCGGTTCTAAATTATTTAATTCAAATTCCTTTCCGCAATCTGTAATGATTCTTGTAGTATTAATGGAATTCATTCCCTTCCCCCCAAATATAATAGAGCTCCAAACTGTAGTTAAACCAAATTGGTTAACGAAGGTTAAGTAAAAAGGTTTGACCTTTTTTAAAAATAATACACCAGTTTGAGGATAGAAAATATTGCTTCTTAGGTTTATGTACTTAAAGCTGCTTATAGATTTGATGAAAAAGTGGCTTATTAAGAATTTAAGTTAAGGAAAATAAATGCTGCTGTGGAGTTCAATTCTTTGTTAAATTAAAAAGCCTGACTTACCGTAAGTCAGGCTTTTTAATTTAATCTTTATACTGGCTGGTAGCTAACTCTTCTTTTAAAAATCGGCTGGTGTAACCTTTCTTGATTTTTGCTACTGCTTCGGGTGGCCCTTCGGCTACTACCGTGCCGCCGGCTTCGCCTCCTTCAGGACCAATATCTATAATATGATCGGCTACTTTAATCATATCCAGGTTGTGTTCAATAATTAATACCGAATTGCCTTTATCCACCAGTTTATGAATAACATCCGATAAATGACGGATATCTTCAAAATGTAAGCCAGTAGTAGGTTCATCCAAAATATAGAAAGTTTTACCCGTATCCTTTTTGGCTAGTTCTGTGGCTAACTTTACCCGTTGAGCTTCGCCGCCGGAGAGGGTGGTTGCCTGCTGGCCTAAGGTTATATAACCTAAACCCACTTCGTTCAATATTTTAACTTTGCGCAGAATTTTAGGTTGGTTATCAAAAAACTCTACTGCTTTCTCCACCGTCATGTCCAGTACATCTGTAATAGATTTACCTTTAAATCGGACCTCCAGGGTTTCGCGGTTGTAGCGTTTGCCTTTGCAGGTTTCACAGGGCACATTCACATCCGGTAAAAAATTCATTTCTATTACCCGCATGCCGGCTCCTTCGCAGGTTTCGCAGCGGCCACCTTTAACGTTAAAACTAAACCGGCCAGCTGAGTAGCCCCGAATTTTAGCTTCTGGCAACTGGGCAAATAAGGTACGGATATCGGTAAACATACCTGTGTAAGTAGCCGGGTTAGAACGTGGGGTACGGCCAATCGGTGACTGATCTACCTCAATTACTTTATCAATATGTTCCAACCCTTCAATAGCTTTGTAAGGAAGCGGTTCGCGTTTGGCATTAAAAAAGTGCCGGTTTAGTATGGGGTATAGGGTATCATGAATTAAAGTAGATTTACCACTACCCGAAACGCCGGTTACAGCAATTAATTTACCAAGCGGAAAGTTTACCGTAACATTTTTTAAGTTATGGCCGGTAGCACCTGCTAATGTTATGGATTTTCCGTTTCCTTTTCTTTTTTCCCGGGGAACCTCAATATGCTTTTGTCCGCTTAAATACTGCGAGGTTAAACTACCGGAGTTAAATATATCTTTCGGCGAACCTGATGCTACTATGTTTCCGCCGTGTATGCCCGCGCCCGGTCCAATATCCAGCACATGGTCAGCATGCATAATCATATCCTTGTCGTGCTCCACCACAATAACCGAATTACCAATATCACGCAGGTTTTTCAGGGCGGCAATCAGCTTTTCGTTATCGCGCTGGTGCAAACCTATGCTTGGTTCATCCATGATGTATAAAACCCCAACCAGTTGCGTGCCTATTTGGGTAGCCAGTCGTATCCGTTGCGATTCGCCGCCGGAAAGGGTGCGCACAGAGCGGTGCAGGTTCAGGTAATCCAAGCCTACATCTAATAAAAAGCCAATTCGTTTCCGGATTTCCTTTAATAATTCGCGGGCAATTAAGTTTTGCCTTTCCGATAAGCGCTCCTCCAGGTTTTGGAACCAGTCAGCTAATTTGGCAATATTTAGCTGCGAAAGCTCCCCTATGTTTTTATTATCAATTTTGATATGGAGCGATTCTTTTTTTAGCCGGTGTCCGTTACACTCGGGGCAAGTACTGGTTTGCGTAAAATCATTTATCCACGACCGGATAGCATCTGAATCGGAATCCATTTGCTTCCGAAGGAAATTAATGATGCCCTCAAATTCTACTGTATAGCTGCCGCCTTTTGCATTTACTTCCAATTCGCCATCCACTCCGTTCATAAGTATATTTAATACTTCCTGCGGCAAGTCCTGAATAGGCGTAGAAATGTTAAGCTTATAAATTTTTAAAAGCGCCTGTATTTGATTAAAAATCCAGATATCCCGGAACTCACCTAAAGGCGCAATACCACCCCGGCTAATGCTTAAAGATTTATCTGGTATAATAGAATCTTCGGTAATTTCCTGTATTTCGCCTAATCCATTACAAATCGGGCAAGCCCCATAGGGCGAGTTAAAAGAGAATGTATTAGGTGCCGGATCGTCATAAGCAATACCGGTTTCCGGATCCATTAAATGCCGGGAGAAGAAATGGGTATTATTGGTATCTGGTTCCAGAATAGAAATAGTACCCTTACCATGCGTAAGCGCATTTTGCACCGAGCTGGAAATACGATACCGATCATCTGCATTCACCACAATTTTATCCACTACAATTTCAATGTCGTGAATCTTATAGCGGTCTACCTGCATTTTGGGTACCAGTTCCATCAGATCACCATCTATCCGTACCCGCACAAAGCCCATTTTCCGGATCTGCTCAAACAATTCGCGATAATGCCCTTTCCGGCCTTTTACCACCGGAGCCAGAATAATCAGCTTTTTCCCGTTAAAATTCTCCAGGATGTGCTGTACAATTTGGTCATCGCTCTGCCTGATCATTCTTTTGCCCGATACATAGCTAAAAGCTTCGCCGGTTCGGGCAAAAAGTAAGCGCATAAAATCGTAGATCTCGGTTATGGTACCTACTGTAGAGCGAGGATTCCGGCTGGTAGTTTTTTGCTCGATAGATATTACCGGACTTAACCCTTCTATCTTATCTACATCCGGCCGTTCCAGTCCACCTAAAAAAGATCGGGCATAAGCCGAGAAGGTTTCCATGTAACGGCGCTGACCTTCGGCATATATAGTGTCAAAAGCTAAGGAAGATTTGCCACTGCCGCTGATGCCTGTAAAAACCACCAGTTTATTACGCGGTATGGAAAGGCTAACGTTTTTTAAATTGTGCTCCCGGGCTCCGTAAACTTCAATTTGTTGCGCAATTTCAGAAGTAACAGGGGCGGAAGGTTGTTGTATGGTATTGCCGTCTAAAACGGTAGAATTTTCTTTTTTTCGACCCATTGCTGGTTGTTCAATTAATCCGCAAAGATACGTATTTATTCCCGCTTTTGCAGATATCGTTCTATCTATTGATAACTGATAGACAAGCTATTTAGTTTGATTTAGATTGTTTTATTTCAAACTACTCTTACCAGATTTTATTGCAGCGGTAGCTTTAAATCGTAGCTGGGAATAGTATTGGTTACAGTTAGTTTATAGCCTTTTATCCAAGGATTATACAGCTTTAAAATTTTGTAATTAACCCCTTGGTCTAAAGCAAATTGAGGTAAGTCCGGAATGGATTCCTTTACCGTAACGGTGCGGACTTTGACTGGCTCGTAGCCACGGATATGATTAAGATCATAGCCATACCGATCGGGATGTTCCAAAACTTCTTTCAGCGCCAGAATCCGGAATATATACCGGGATGTTTCGTCGTTTAGGTATAAGTCATAAAAAGAAGATACATGCTGGGTATCAAAGGCGCGTTGCAAACCACTCATGCCCCGGTTGTAAGAAGCGGCGGCATCGGTCCAGGTGCCAAATTTTTCTTTAGCCTTTTTAAAATAACCAATGGCTGCATTGGTAGCCTTAGGTAAGTGATAACGTTCGTCAATTTCATCATTAATAATAATACCATACCCCCGGGAAGTTTCGGGCATAAGTTGCCAGAAACCGGCGGCACCAACCGGCGAAACTACATTGCCAAAAAGGCTCTCGGCAAGGGCTACATATTTTAAATCTGCTGGCATGTCTTTCTCGCGCAAACTAGCTTCTATTTCAGGTAAAAAACGGGTTAGGCGTTTTAAAGCCAAAATGGTATTGGAGTGGAAATAGGCATTAGACTGTAACTCCCGATCCATACGCTCGGCTACATCTGTTATGTGTAATGGTACTGGTTCTCCGGCAAAGTTAAGTTCTTGCGGTACGGGGTAAGACCCGTATAAATTCGTAAGTTGGGGAAGATCCGGTACCTGCTGGCTGCTTAATATTACTCCACCTACTATTAAAATAGTGGTAAAGATTGTTTTCCAATAACGCTGAACAGTAGCCATATTTTTATTCATTTTCATTTAACCGTCTTAAATTATACTCAATATAATAAAGGGATGTTGGAGATAATCTGAAGAAAAGGAAAAGCCACTCAACTAAATGAGTGGCTTTTTACCTGATTTAATTTATTTAGTAACGACGGTAAAAGCTGCGAATTTTTCCGGTTAACTGGTCGTAGATAGGTTTGGTAAATTCTACAAATAAAGTTTGTGGTGGCGGGTTAGGGCTTTCCCTTCTTTTAATCATTTTTCTTTGTGCGTCAGTCAGGGCCCGGTCATCCCCTTTATAGGTGGCCCAGGTATCCTGCCAAACAAATGTACCCGGCATTTTTTCCTGCGTCACGATATTCTTAGTTTTCCAATCCATTACCCGGAAATCAAGTAAGCCGCTGGAGGAAATAGTTTTTTCAAACGTAATGTATTTAGCTTTAACTGTGCTGTAAATATCTTTTTCATCTTTGCTCGATATTTTTACACTATCACGTTTTACTTCTTGCTCTTTTTCTTTCAGGTACGTCTGGCCCACTACAAAATCGTCGAAACTCAACGTTAGTACCTGGTCAGGTACAAATTGTTTGTTCCGAACTTCTTGCGGTGTATAAAACTTGATAAAACTCGACCGCTCGTAATGCTGTAAGTATTCATAAATTTTATTTTGAAAATAGTCGTTGCTTATTTCGTAAATGCCCCGGCGAACCTCTACTGGCTCTACTACCACTTTTAAAACAGCGGCCCAATAAGCATCTTCCATTTGTTTTTTAGCATCTTTAAAGTTTGGTACCAGTTGTTCTGTTCTTTCAAAGTTTTCATAAGCCTGCCGGGCGCTCATACGGTCTCCGGCGGCCAATAATTTTACCCCCTGGGCAAACCGGACTTCGGCTGCTTTTTGGGTAGCCTGCGCAAGCTGCTCTATATAAAGTTCGTTAGCTCCAACCACTTCGCGGCAAGATGGGCATCTTCTGACAGCTTCGTTCAGGTTGTTCAAATCTGCATATTCCTGTATAATTATTTCCCAGCGGTAAAGATCCGACGTTGCTGCTAAATGTTTAATGCGGGTCAGGTGGCTTTCTTCAGCGTATTTAAAGGCATGTTTTAAGGTAGAAAGCGCTTTAGAATTATTGGGGTCTTTTTGTAAGCGGTTAACTGCTTGTAAGACAGCTTTATCATAATCTCCTTTTTCAAAAGATTTTTTACCGGAGGAGCAGCTGAAGAATACCGCAATAAGGAGTAGGGATAAAAATTGGGGTAACATTATTTCATAAATAAAAGTTAATAATCAAGATAGTAAATTATCTATATTAAAAACTGTACCAGTTTTATGAGAAGAAATAAAAAATTGATTTTAATGTAAAATTATTTGAGTCAGTACCAACTAACAGCGTAGCAAATGAAATAATAACATTTTGCCGGAAAGAATATTTTTAAAGGTTCAAAGGAACTGGCGAGGAAAGGCAAAATTTTTTATGGACCCTAAAACAGCGGTTTATCTTTTGCAATTTCTGTCTATAAGTTGTAAAATAACAAAATATAAAAAGAGAAAGGCCTGGAATTTTTTTCAGGCCTTTCATTAACTTCCGGAATACAAAAATTCAAATAAAAAAGGGTGGCGATCAGCTAAATCAGAGCTAGGAAGCTAAAGTCAATCTTACTCGCCTCTTATCCATTTCCCAAATTTTTTGCGTTCTTTTTTTTCTCTCTTTTTCTTTCGCTTTTCTTTAATTCGGTCAAAGAAACGGCCTAAAAAAGTAGCTTCTCTAATAATTGGTTCCGGACGATTACTTATAAAGCCATCACAAAGCAGGCTGCTCTGCAGCATGGCCGGCAGGGGCTTAAAACGGCTGTAACGGTAATCCTTAAAATAAGGATCCTTGATTACCTGAGACATAAATTCGCCCCAAATAGGTAGGGCTGTGTGTGATCCTTGCCCTAACTCCAGCGTACGGAAACGTACTGATGGATTTTCGGCTCCTACCCAAACGCCCGTAACTAAATCAGGGGTAATACCAATAAACCAGCCATCGCTGTGGTTTTGGGTGGTACCCGTTTTCCCCGCTATCTCCATGCTTAGGTTAAACTCTGACCGAACTCTGCCAGCGGTGCCTTCTTCTACCACACCTTTCAACAATTCAATCATAATGGCTGCCACATCCGAAGACATTGCTTTAGCCATACTTTCCCTAGTATTGTGCTGAAAAATAACTTTCTCTTTCCGGTCTACTATTTTTGTTATATAGGTAGGTTTTACCCGGTAGCCATTATTAGCCAGGGTAGCATAGGCATTTACCATTTCAAATAAAGAAAGCTCGGCGGTACCCAATGCTAAGGCCGGAACCTGGGGAAGTTTGGTTTGAATGCCCAAGCGGGATGCTGTTGAAATAACGGGTTCAATGCCGGTTTGCATAATCAGTTGGGCCGAAATTGTATTTACAGAGTGTGCCAGAGCACCCCGCATACTGTATTCGCCGCCATATTGGCCATCTGCATTTCGGGGAGTCCAGTTCTCATAATCAGAATAGGTAGTAAGCTTATTCTGGAAATACGTGCAGGGAGCAATACCTCTTTCTAAAGCAGTTGCATATAGAATAGGTTTAAAAGTGGAGCCTACCTGCCTTTTAGAACGCACATGATCGTATTTAAAAAAGGTGTGATTTATACCGCCTACCCAAGTGCGCACGTAACCAGTATGGGGTTCCATGGCAAATAAACCGGTATTCAGGTATTTCTGGTAATAGCGTAAGGAGTCCAGCGGACTCATGGTTTTCCTGGTAATTTCCTGCCAGCTAAATACCTGCATAGGTACAGGTTCCTTAAATTTTTCAGTAATTTCTGTTTCTGCTAACCCGGCCGCTTTTAATTTTTTATACCGGTCTGAGCGTTGCATAGCCGTTTTAATAACTTCAGATTTATTACCCCACGGGGAGCGGCCTTGCCAATGGCTATTAAATAGTTTTTGTAGCCGGAACATGTGCTTCTTTACTGCTTTCTCAGCTTTAGCCTGCATTCCGGCATGAATGGTGGTATAAATCTTTAACCCATCGGTATAGAGATTATAGGGAGTACCATCTTCTTTTTGCTGAGTAGCACACCACTTAACTAATTCTAACCGGAGTTGTTCCCGAAAATAAGGAGCCAGACCATCGTTATGGGTTTCGTAGCGGTATTTCAATTCAATGGGTTTTTCTTTTAACTCAGAAGCTTTTTGGGCCGATATGTATTCATACTTTACCATTTGATTTAAAACCACGTTACGCCGTTGTCTGGATTTTTCCAGGTTCAGGCGAGGGTTATAGGTAGTAGTGGCTTTTAACATGCCGACCAGAACGGCTGCCTCTTCCAGCTTTATAGAATCGGCAGAAGTGTTAAAAAATCGTCTGGCAGCCCGCTCAATTCCATATAGGTCGCCACCCATGGGAACGGTATTTAAATACAACTCTAATATTTCCTGTTTTGAATAAACTTTTTCCAGCCGACGGGCAATAATGTATTCCCGCAGTTTATTGATGGGGGTGCTAAAGAACCAGTAATTTTTGCGGGGGTATAAGTTTTTGGCTAATTGCTGGCTCAGCGTACTGCCACCACCCGAACTTTCCTCCTGAAATAATATAGTTTTGAAAAGTACCCGTAACAAACTTCGAGGGTCTATGCCGTTGTGTTCATAAAAACGGGCATCCTCTGTAGCAATTAATGCTTGAATAACATTTGGGGAAATTTTGTTAAAGGTTACATTGGTTCGGTCCTGAATATAATAACGGCCTAACAAAACACCATCGGCTGAATATACCTCAGAGGCCGTATTGTTTTGCCTAGATCTTAAATCGGAGCGAGAGGGTAGGCTACCCAAAAAGCCAAAATAAACTATTAGGTAAAATATAAAGACGCCCAAAACTGCTATTAAACCTAATCTGACGGCTCCTTTAATAAGAAAAGTAAAATCCGCTGGTTTGGCTTTTCGCCAGTTAAAGGCCTTGAAAGAGTTCTGCTTTTGCTGCCGCTGGTTATAAGTAATCTTAGCTAGTGGCTGAAGGAGAAAGCGGTACAAGAAATTTTTTATGGCAAGAATGGTAAGCCAAGTACGATGTAAAAACTGTTTCAAATTCAAAAGTGTAATATTAATTCTACTCCCTTACCGACTACAGGTGGTTGCACCTCCTAAAGGTTGCCTGCCAGTAAAACGTAATTCTTTTAATTGTAATCTACTTTAGATAAAAAAAGCCACAGTAAGTTGTACTGTAGCTTATATAGGCTGGTAAAAAAATAACCTAGAAGTTTGGCGATAGTAAGTATTTGCTGTAAAACTCGTCTATCACTTTTACGGCTTCAGATGGTGTATCTACAATATGTACCAAGTCTAAATCTTCAGGGCTAATATTATTTTCGGCGTGCAGCATTACCTCTTCAATCCATTTAAATAAGCCTTCCCAATAAGAACGGCCAACCATAATAATCGGGAACCGGCCTATTTTACGGGTTTGGATCAGCGTAATGGCTTCAAATAATTCGTCTAGTGTACCAAAGCCTCCAGGCATTACCACAAATCCCTGAGCATATTTGATAAACATTACTTTTCGCACAAAAAAGTAATCAAAGTTTATGAGCTTATCCGAATCAATGTAAATATTATTGAATTGCTCAAAAGGTAATTCAATGTTTAACCCAACCGATTTTCCTCCTTCGGCATGAGCACCTTTGTTACCAGCTTCCATAATACCCGGGCCACCGCCAGTAATAACACCGTAGCCATGACGTACTAATTTGGCAGCAATTTCTTCGGCCATTATATAATAAGGGTTGTCGGGTTTGGTACGGGCCGAACCAAATATGGAAACGCAAGGACCTATTTTGGCTAACTTTTCAAATCCTTCTACAAACTCCGACATTACTTTAAATATCTGCCAGGAGTCTGCAATTTTTATTTCATTCCAATCCTTGTCTACAAAAGCTTGCCGTATGCGTTGATCTTCGTCTGAAATCACCCGGTTTTCTTCGCGCGCAATTTTTCGGGCCTCCTTTATAGATTTGGCTTTATTATCGTTTACGTCCGGCTGACTAATAGTTTCCCCGCTGCCTACGTTACTGTTTTCTTCGTGGAGCTTGGTTTTGCTGGTTTTTCTTAGTTTTGTCATGGGTGTGCAATAAAATACCGGCCAGTGCCTCTTTCGCTGTACGGTGGGTTATTTATAAATATTAAAATGGAAAAGCATTTACTACATTAACGTAAATAAGTTGCCGTTTTATAGTAAGTATTGCCAATTTTTGCAGTTATTCTTGTTGCTATAGCTTATAAGCTACTATTCTATTCCTAGCAGTTCTATTATGCTCTACTATATGTATCCAAAAGAGTTACAAAGGAAACATAAAGTTAATAAGGGTAAAAAGCTTTCCGGCGCTTTAAAGGCTTAATTAAGCAGGAGAACAAGCGATTAATTTACCTTTTGAATTACTTCAGATTTTATTTTATAATCCTTAATAGCGTGTAGCCCCAACCGGTAAGCCAGCCCCAGTTCAAACATGACCCCCGACGCTTGTTTTAAATTAAATAAAATAGGTCTGATGGCACAGTGGACGTTAATATAATTATTACTTAAAGTAGGATTACCATAATAATTCATAGGTTTTTCCTTCCCGATTTTAAACATATAATTAACTACCAAACCAGGGCTAAATCCATGTAGCTGTATCCAATCTTCATCAGCATCATTTAGCCGGGGCGTAACATTTTGTATTGCGTAATTTAACTCAAGCTGTACGTTTATGTTCTGATGTTTTTTCTGCGAAATAAATTTATTTAATAGTGCTCCTACTAATAAAGTTGGTGGGGCACTATTCTGCTCCCGGTCAGTAGCCAGGTTGTAAGGCATTTTAAATTGATTACCGTAAAAGCTCATATTTAAGCCGGCACCATAGCCTTTCTCCCCGGTAACTAATAAATCCATTTTCATGCCGCCGCCAGCACTTAAATGCTTGCCAGCATTTCCCCCAAAGCCATTAGAAACTACACCAAAAACTAAATCAAACCTGCTGCCAGACTTCTGGATATATTCAAAGTCTTCTAATTTTAATACCTGATAATTAAACCCATTGAAGGAATGAGCGGGCTCTCCCACCGTGTTATATTTAGGGAAGGTAAGCTTCATGAAATACAAGGTGCTTTCTGTTTTGCCGTTTACAGTTTTGGGATGAAATTTAGGTAGGGCTTGGGTAGTATTTTTCAGGCTATCGAGTATAGCCACATCGTTTATACCATTAACTTGCTCTAAAACAGGCGTCCCCTGTGCATCAATGTTATAAATAAATTCCAGCTCAAGTCCCTCTAAAGCTTTTCGCTGTTCTTTGGTAAATTTAATTTTATAATAAGCTAAGGCTAATTTATTTAAGCCATCTTGAGGACGAGCTTCTGCATTTAAATTACTGGTAGTTTGGCTAAAAGCCGGAATAGATAAACTAAATAACAAGAGGAAATGCAATACTGCTTTTAACATGGTATTGGTAATGATATTTTCAGAATTTTTATTAAATAATTTTATTTGGAACGAATAGCTATTACCGGATCCAGGTTAGAAGCAAGTATGGCCGGTATAATACCGGAAAGTACGCCAATTACTACTGAGACACCTAAGCCAAGCGTAATATTACCAAAGCTAAGGAGTAGCTCAAGAGCATTCTGAGGAATAAGCGTAATCAGGTAAACCAGGAAAATACCAACTCCGCCGCCAATTAAACTTAAAAATATAGATTCAAATAAAAATTGAAACAGAATAAAATAATTTTTGGCTCCTAAAGATTTCTGAATGCCTATAATGTTGGTGCGCTCTTTTACTGATACAAACATGATATTGGCAATGCCAAAGCCGCCAACTAAAATAGAAAAGCCTCCGATTACCCAGCCAGCAACTCCTATTACATTAAACATACCGGTTATGGCTTCTGCTACCATTTCCGGCCGGTTCAAGGCGAAGTTGTCACTATCGCGGGGTTTCAGGCCCCGGATATTTCGCATCACCCCCCTGATTTCGTACTCTAGTTCCAGTAACCCGATATCTGTTTCGCGACCTTTTATACCTATTGTAGGTTCTATGCCCTGCCTGCCCGTAGAAAATAATTTGTTAAAGGCACCAAAGGGCATATAAGCATTGGCATCATTGGTAGGCATACCAAGCATGTTTTCGCCTTGCTTTTCCATAACACCAATAACCGAAAATTTTAGGCCCCTTATTTTAATAGCCTTGCCTAAAGGTGTTTCATTTGGGAAAAGGTTTTCGGCAATTTTTGCTCCGATAATAATAACGTTGCGGGCGGCATTTGCCTCTTGCTGGGTAAAATAACGACCCTGGGCTACCGGGACATCCGATATTTTATTAAAGCCATACGAAATACCTTGTATGTTTACCCCTGACGTACTGTTGCTCCGGTAGCGTAACGTGTTGCCCCGCCGGTCCCAGAAAATGGCAACGCCTTCAGCATTTTCCAGTTTATGCTCCAGTAAGCGGTATTCCCGTATGGTGGCGCTCGGCCTTTGAAAATATTTCCACCAGGGGTAGTCGTTGCCAAATGCCCAGGGAAACCGCTGTACGTATATTACATTATTTCCCAGAAAATTCATGCTGTTCCGTATGTTTCGTTCCAGCGAATCTACAATAGTAAAAACAGAAATGATGGCAAATATACCAATGGTTACGCCCAGGAGAGATAAAATGGTACGTAGTAAATTTGACTTAAGTGCCTGCCAGGCAAAGCGAAAGCTTTCCAGAATAAGCCGTAAAAAAATCAAGTGGTCAGGTATATACAACTAATTTTCATAAAATTACGAATTATCCATTAAAACTAATTAAATTTGCGCCGCTTTTTACGGGAACAATGAGCTAATAAAATGAGGATTGGTAGTGCAGTTGTAGTTCCTGCACACATTGGTTCTGTATTATTTATTGATTTTTTCCTGGAGGCTAAAATAAATTTAATTCCGTAAAATTAAAACATGAAACTCTCCGAATTCAGATTCGAACTTCCGGCCAATTTAATGGCTACACACCCTGCCAAAACCCGTGATGAAGCCCGTATGATGGTGGTGCATCGCAGTACTGGCAAAATTGAACATAAAATTTTTAAAGACATCCTGGAGTATTTTGATGATGGCGATGTAATGGTGATTAATGACACCAAGGTTTTTCCGGCCCGTATGTACGGCAACAAGGAAAAAACCGGCGCCAAAATAGAAGTATTCCTGCTGCGCGAGTTAAATAAAGAAAACCATCTGTGGGATGTATTGGTTGATCCGGCCCGTAAAATTCGGGTTGGTAATAAGTTATACTTTGGCGATAGCGATTTAGTAGCCGAAGTAATTGACAATACTACTTCCCGGGGCCGTACCATTAAATTTTTATTTGACGGTACTGATGAAGAATTTTATAAAACCATTCATGATTTAGGCGAAACACCTATCCCTAAATATTTAAAACGGGCTGCTGAACCAGAAGACCGTGATCGTTACCAAACTGTTTACGCAAAGAATGTAGGAGCAGTAGCTGCCCCAACAGCGGGTTTGCACTTCACCCGCGAGGTATTAAAACGCCTGGAGCTGAACGGGGTAGATGTAATGCCATTGACTTTACACGTAGGCTTAGGTACTTTCCGTCCGGTAGATGTGGAAGACCTAACCAAGCATAAAATGGATTCTGAGAATTTCGTTATTCCGGAAGATACAGCTGCGGCCGTAAACAAAGCTCTGGATAATAAAAAAAGAGTTTGTGCAGTAGGTACTACTACAATGCGTGCTATGGAATCTTCAGTATCGGCTAGTGCGCGTTTAAAGCCGACCGAGAACTGGACAGATAAATTTATCTTCCCGCCGCACGATTTTAAAATTTCTAATTCTTTAATTACAAATTTCCACATGCCAGAATCAACTTTATTAATGATGACCTGCGCCTTTGGAGGGTATGAGTTAATAATGGAGGCTTACAAAACGGCGGTAAAAGAAAAATATAATTTCTTAAGCTACGGCGACGTAATGCTGATTGTATAATAATACAGTTAAACATTATTAACCAAAAGAGCCTGTTGATTTTAAATTAACAGGCTCTTTTTTTACACCGAAAGGCTTACTAAATAACTGTAATCAAATCTTTGCCAATTATTATTCTATTGGATATTAAAAAGAAGAAACAGTACCAGCATAGTAAAGAGGGAAGGGCCGGCAGTAGTGGGCAAGGCTAACCCAGCAGCAGTTAAAACGGAAGGTGAAAGCCAGCCATTAAGACCCAATCAGGGAAAAGAAAGAATCTTTCTACCGATATACCTTAAAGTCTAGTATCTTGTGCGTTTATTTAAGTAAAGAATAATGCCTGCTTCTCTTTCAGAACATGCCATAATTGTAGCCGGAGGCTCTGGTACCCGCATGCAAAGCCAGGTGCCCAAGCAGTTTATTGCTGTAGCCGGTGAGCCTATTTTGATGCACACCATAAGGCGGTTACATGCCTATAATCCGGAAATGCAACTCGTGGTGGTGCTGCCTCAGAATCAGATCAAAATCTGGAATTCGCTTTGTTTTACGCATGTGTTTGAGATAAAGCATGAAGTGGTAGCTGGCGGAAAAACCAGGTTTGGCTCGGTTAAAAATGGTTTAGCTGCTATTACAGCGGAGGATGGTATTGTTGCGGTACACGACGGCGTACGGCCTTTTGTGCCTGTTGCTAATATTGCCAATGCATTTGCGGTAGCTAAACAAAAAGGGAATGCCGTGGTAGCTGTACCACTAAAAGAATCTATTCGGCAGATATTTAAAACCAAGAGTAAAGCCATGGACCGGAGCCAGTACCAACTCATTCAAACGCCGCAATGTTTTAGACTGGCTATGTTCCGGAAGGCATATGAGCTGCCGGAGGAGCCTACTTTCACCGATGATGCCTCAGTAGTTGAACGCTTTGGTCAGAAAATAAACCTGGTGGAAGGAAGTTATGAGAATATTAAAATAACCACACCCGAAGATTTATGGTGGGCCGAAGCTTTTTTGAAGCGCCCTAGATAACAGGGGTTACAGCCTGAAAAAACAAAAGCTTAAGAAACAACATATTTATGTTACCTTCGCGGGCAGATTAAATAAAGTAAATCTTCTATAAGTAATTTTATTCCTGTTTCTATCTGCACGATTGAACCTTCACACGCTTAAAAAGCTTTTATATATAACAAACATTAAGTAGTTTCTAATCCGGACTTTATCTTATTATTCAAAAGGAGAAGTGCTATTTTTATCACGCTGACTGCAGAAATTAGCATTCAGCTTATCTTTGAAACAATTTCTGATGTCATTCGAAAAATTAAATCTTATTGAGCCCATTCTGCAGGCTTTAACAGCAGAAGGTTATACTGTGCCAACCCCTATTCAGGCACAATCCATTCCGTTAATTTTAAACCGGAAAGATTTATTAGGCTGCGCCCAAACCGGTACCGGTAAAACAGCGGCCTTTGCTATTCCTATTTTACAGATACTACATGCCGAAAAGCGTGCGGAAAAAGGACTAAAAGCTATTAAGGCTTTGGTACTTACCCCAACCCGCGAACTGGCTATTCAGATAGAAGAAAGTTTTACCGCCTATGGCCGCCATACCGGGTTGCAGCACCTGGTAATATTTGGTGGTGTAAATCAGAAATCCCAAACAGATGCCTTAAGAAAAGGCGTAGATATTCTGGTAGCTACTCCGGGTCGTTTGCTCGATTTAATGAATCAGGGCTTTATAAAGCTAAACCAGTTGCAAATATTTGTGCTGGATGAAGCTGACCAGATGCTGGATATGGGCTTTATAAATGATGTTAAAAAGCTGATAAAACAACTACCAGCTAAACGGCAGTCGTTATTTTTCTCGGCTACTATGCCTTCGGTAATCCAGGAATTAGCTGATACTATTTTAAATGCTCCGGTAAAAGTAGAAGTGACGCCAGTTTCGTCTACAGCTAATACCATTACTCAAAAGATGTATTTTGTGGAGAAAACTAAAAAACGTGCGTTACTTAACCATGTTTTGGCCGATAGATCCATTGAGACAGCTTTAGTGTTTACCCGGACTAAACATGGTGCTGATCGCGTGGTGAAAGATTTAGCCCAGGCAGGAATTCAGGCTGAAGCCATTCATGGCAATAAATCGCAAAATGCGCGCCAGCGGGCCTTAAGTAATTTTAAAAACCGTACTACACGGGTTTTAGTAGCTACCGATATTGCCGCCCGCGGAATTGATGTAGAAGAGCTAACGCACGTAATTAATTATGAATTGCCTAATGTGCCGGAAACTTATGTGCACCGCATTGGCCGTACCGGCCGGGCTGGTGCCAGTGGTATAGCCTTATCTTTTTGCGATGCCGAAGAAAAAGCTTACCTGAAAGATATTCATAAACTTATTGCCAAAACTATTCCGGTAGAAGAAGAGCATCCGTATCATTTTGCTTCTATCAATAGAACTGAAATAGTGCTGTCAAGTGCTGAAAGAGCACGGGCAGCCAGCACGGCTAGCCCTAAAAAGAAGAAATGGTTTGGCAACCGCCGCGAGAAAACAGCTTAACCTAAAATCATAGCTCTAGGTTAATATATAGCCTGCATCAGTAAGTACTGAGGCAGGCTTTTTTTTGTCAGGGAGTATAAAACTTAATAAAATAATTTAGAAGCTTATTACACCCTGTTTCTGGGAGTGCGTTGTAACAAATTCATTCCGAATTATATAACAGCCTGTAATTAGTTACAAAAAGCTATTAGGCTATCATTTAAAAATCAAAAGTTAATTGGTAGTTTGGCTGGAGGTCTTGTTGGGATAATAAATTTGAAACCGAAATGCCTAATAACCTGACCGGAGAGTGAGGAAGAAGAGGCGTGCGCAGTAAGTCTTTGGCTACTGTATAAATAGCATCCGAAGTACTTAAATAAGTAAGTAAGGTTTTGCTGCGGGTGTGCTGGGTAAAATCAAAATATTTTAATTTTAAGGTAATAGTTTTAGCGGAAGTTTGTAACCGCGTAAGGTCTTGCGTTACTTCCTGGGCTAAAAATTGCAGTCGCTCCAGCATATCTTCTTCCTCGGTTAAATCTTCGTCGAAAGTACGTTCGGCCCCAATAGATTTACGTACCCGATGCGGCTGTACTAAACGGCTGTCCTGGGCACGGGCAATTTGGTAATAATAATGACCCGCTTTCCCAAAACGTTGAACCAATTCCTGTTCTGTACGCGTGCGTAAATCAGCCCCGGTATGGATGCCCATGTTTTGCATTTTAGCGGCAGTTACCTTTCCAATGCCATAAAACTTGCCAATATTCAGACTGGCGACTAAATCTTCGGCTTTGTCTGGGGTAATTAGAGTAAAGCCATTAGGCTTATTCATATCTGAGGCAATCTTAGCCAGAAATTTATTAAAAGACACTCCGGCCGAAGCAGTTAGCTTGGTTTCTTCTAAGATGCGGGCTTTTATTTCTTTGGCAATTATACTGGCCGACGGCATACCTATTTTATTTTCGGTTACGTCTAAATAAGCTTCGTCGAGAGAAAGTGGCTCTACCAAATCTGTGTAGGTGTAGAAGATTTCCCTGATTTGCCGCGATACGGCACTGTATACTTCAAACCGAGGCTTTACAAATATTAGATTCGGGCATTTTTGAAGCGCAATTTTAGACGCCATGGCTGAGAATACGCCAAACTTTCGGGCTTCGTAGCTGGCAGCTGCTACCACGCCTCTGGCTTTAGAACCACCCACGGCAACTGGCTTCCCACGTAGTTCAGGGTTGTCGCGCTGCTCCACCGACGCATAAAAGGCATCCATGTCTACGTGAATAATTTTACGAATAGGGGAGTTCAAACCTGGTGAGCAATAATAGTATTAATCTTTGTAAAGATAAAAAGATGGAATCAGCTTACAAAGTTTCCCTTTTACCGCCTATATTTCCGTAGAAGTGCTAAAATAAAATTATGGCTATATGACTTCCTCTTATGCATTAATAACCGGTGCCAGCAAAGGGATAGGCAAATCTATGGCTGAAATTTTAGCCAGAAAAGGGTATGGGTTGCTTTTAGTGGCACGTTCTGCTGCTGAATTACAACAGGTAGCCGATGACTTAACCAAGCGGCATAAAGTACCTGTGGACTTTCTTTCAATTGATTTAACGGAATCAGAAGCAGCCAAAAAACTACGGGATTGGTGTGAGACTAATAAATATGATGTTTCTATTTTAATTAATAATGCCGGGTATGGCCTGTTTGGCAATTTTGAGGCCCTTAGTTTGCAGGACCAAACCAATATGATGCAGCTTAATATGCTGACCCTGGTACAACTTACCCACCTATTTATTCCGGTTTTAAAGCGGCACCCTCAAAGCTTTATATTAAATGTTGCCAGTACGGCCGCTTACCAGGCCATACCTACTCTTAGCTTATACAGTGCTACCAAAGCCTTTGTGTTATCTTTTTCGCGGGGCCTGCGGTACGAATTAAAGAATAGCCCTATTGCCGTAAGTTGCCTGAGCCCAGGTCCGGTAGATACTAATTTTTTTGCCCGAGCCGGGTTAGGCGCCTTAAAAAGCATTGCTGATAATTTAAAGATGCAACCCGATAAAGTAGCTGAAATGGCAATTGCAGGCATGTTTAAAAAGAAGGCAGAAATCATTCCGGGTCTGTTAAATACCTTTTCGGCTACCTCAAACCGGTTTTTGCCCAAAAGCATAATTGAAAGTGTTGCCGCCCGTTTTTTTAAGGAGAAATAATTGATTATTTCTTTTAGTTTAGAAACTAATTGCTCAAGTTTTTCTGGATCTGGTATATTTACCTGGTCTTATTTATTCCCACCTACACCACAAAAAAATGAATTACTTATCCAGCATGGCATCTTATTTTAGATGGCCGGTTTTGTTTTTATGTTTGAGTTTGGCTTGTAAGCCCGATAAAAAAGAAGATGCACCAGCGCCTAAAAATGCTTCAGGCGGCACACCAACTCCCACTACGCCGGTTACCCCTAATCCTAATCCATCTATTGCTAATGCAGTGGAAGCCTATGGCGCTTTAAAAGTAAATGGTAACAAAATTGTTGGAAAAGATAATACACCAGTCCAGTTACGGGGCATGTCGTTTTTTTGGAGCCAGTGGATTGGCAAATACTACACCGCAGAAACAGTAGAATGGCTAAAAAAGGATTGGCGTTGTACGCTGGTGCGGGCTTCTATGGCCGTGGATGATGGAGAAGGTTACCTGAGAAAGCCAGAAGTAGAAAAACAAAAAGTTATAACCGTGGTAGATGCGGCTATTGCCAATGGTTTATATGTTATTATTGACTGGCATTCGCACCATGCGGAGGATTACCGGGAAGAGGCCAAAACCTTTTTTGCCGAGATGGCTAAAAAGTATGGCGACAAACCGAATGTGATTTACGAAATTTATAATGAGCCTTTAAATGTGTCTTGGAGTGGCGTTATAAAACCTTATGCGGAAGCCGTAATTGCAGCTATCCGGCAGCACGATCCAGACAATATTGTGGTGGTAGGTACCCGAAACTGGTCACAGGAAGTAGCCGAAGCCGCCAATAATCCGATAGCTGGTGTAAACATTGCCTATACGTTACACTATTATGCTGCTACCCACAAACAAGGGTTACGCGATAAAGCAACACAAGCATTAAACAGAGGGGTAGCGTTAATGGTTACGGAATATGGTACTGCCGAAGCCAGCGGCGATGGGAACCTAGATGTAACCGAAACCAAAACCTGGTGGAAGTTCCTGGACGATAATAAAATATCCTGGGCTAACTGGTCTCTTGCGGATAAAGTAGAAGCTACGGCCGCCCTTAGACCTAATGCCAGCCCTACCGGTGGCTGGACTGATGCACAAATAACACCTTCTGGATTACTCGTACGGGAGGAGTTAAGGGCTAAAAACCCAAAACCATAAATGTATCTGAAGCACAGAAACAAGTTTGGGATACATGGGATAGTATGGTAATATTGAGCCATTGTGTTGGTAGGTTCGTATAGACGCTTTTAAATAAAACGCGCTAAAATACGAACTATGAAAACTAAGGATTTTTACTGGCTAGGGCTTTTCTTAGCGGGTACCCTGTTCGGTTGCAACAATTCAAATCAGAAAAATGATGCAACAAAAGCTTCTTCGGCACAAACTACCACCGAAAAAATAAACCAGTATGGTATGGGAAATAATATTCCTTTGCCCGAACCCGACACAACGCATGAGGTAAAAAAGTATAGCAATGTAATTGGCTGGCCCGATGGCCAAACACCGGTTGCCCCGGCTGGTTTCGCTGTTACCAAATTTGCTGATGGACTGGATAATCCCCGCTGGATTTATGTTGCCCCTAATGGAGATATATTTGTATCTGAAGCCAATACCGAACCGGACCCTATAGACAAGGCCAAGGCGATAGCCACCGGAAAAGATAAGTCACAAAATTTAGGTAATAGCGCCAACCGCGTTACTCTGTTCCGGGATGCTGATAAAGATGGAAAACCAGAGGTAAAGAAAGTTTTCTTGAAAGACCTCAACCAACCATTTGGCATGTTGGTACTCGGCAATTATTTCTATGTTGCCAATACTGATGGCCTTTTACGTTATCCTTATAAACCTGGCCAGACCAATATTACTGGTAAGGGCCAAAAAATTGTCAGCTTACCAGCTGGCGGCTATAACAACCACTGGACCCGCAATATTATAGCCAACGCTGATGGTTCTAAAATATATATATCGGTAGGTTCGGGTAGCAATGTGGGGGAAAACGGCATGGAGCACGAAGTGCGGCGGGCCGCCATTCTGGAGGTAAACCCGGATGGCTCCGGTGAACGCATTTATGCCGAAGGCCTCCGCAACCCGGTACCAATGGATTGGGCACCAGGCACCAATACCTTGTGGACAGCTGTAAACGAACGCGATGGTATTGGCGATAACTTAGTGCCTGATTATTTAACCAGTGTGCGGGAAGGTGGTTTTTACGGTTGGCCCTATGCATATTTTGGTCAGCACGAAGACCCGCGCCTGGCCGGACAAAAGCCTGAATTAGTGAAAAAAACTATTGTGCCGGAGGTGGCCCTGGGCTCACATACAGCTTCCTTGGGCTTTACTTTTTATAAAGGAAAGGCCTTCCCGGCCCAATATCAGAATGGTGCTTTTATCGGCCAGCATGGCTCCTGGAATAGCTCTGATTTGGTAGGTTATAAGGTTGTTTTTGTGCCGTTTGACAATGGGAAACCTACAGGCAATCCCCAGGATTTCTTAACTGGGTTTATTTCTGACAAAGAAAAAGGTGAAGTGTACGGCCGCCCGGTGGGCCTTGCCGTTTTACCAGATGGTGCCATGCTGGTAGCCGATGATGCCAGTAATACGATCTGGCGGGTAAGTGCTCAGAAATAGAAAGCAGGACCATATTAAAAACTATGGAAAGCTTCCGTTGCTAATAATAGTAGCGGAAGCTTTTATTATGTGTTAAGCTTAACACCTTATAAGAATTTGTTAAAATAAAATTTAAAGCTGCCGTATGTAAGCATTGGTGAAAACAATTTACATGAAGAAACCTGTTTTATTAATTTTACTAATCTGCTTATTTTATTCTGCCCCGGGTTGTTTTGGGCAAAAACTGAAGCCCGGGTTTAACAAAACTGAATTTCTGGAAATGCTGTATATTTCGGCGCGGCAACTCGATACCACACGCTATAGGAATATTCCGGTACCCCAAAAATTTAAAAGAATATACAGGTCGCCCGTGCTGGGCCTGGAAAACCGGTGGGATTTGTGGCTGACTCCCGATTCAGTGGCTGCCATTAGCATAAGAGGAACAGTGCGTAATAATATTAGCTGGCTGGGTAACTTTTATGCGGCCATGGTGCCGGCCAAAGGCCAGTTACAGCTATCCAAAGATTTTACCTTTACTTATAGCCTTGCTGAAAATCCGCAGGCGGCCGTGCATGTGGGCTGGTTAGTGGCAACCGCTGCCCTCTCCCGGGATATCAAAGCCAAGATAGATTCCTGTGTTCGTCTGGGAGTAAAAGATTTTTATATTGTGGGGCATAGCCAGGGTGGAGCCATAGCGTATTTGCTTACTTCCTATGTAAAGAGTTTACAAAAAAATGGCAGTATTAGCCCCAACCTACAATTTAAAACCTATTGTATTGCGGCACCCAAACCCGGCAATTTATTTTATGCTTACGAATATGAAGCAGCCACCGCTAATGGATGGGCTTATAACATAGTAAATTCCGCCGATTGGGTACCCGAAACACCGGTTACCATTCAGACATTGAATGATTTTAGCCCAAACAATCCTTTTAAAAATGCTCCCGGTATAATAAAGAGACAAAAATTCCCGCGTAATATTTTGTTTAGTTTTGGCTTTAATCAGCTGGATAAACCAACTAAGAAAGCACTTCGCAAATACCAGAAATACCTGGGTGGTTTTGCAGCCAAATTTGTAAAGAAGCAACTGCCGGAGTTTGTGCCACCTGTTTATGCTAACACCAGCAATTATGCCCGCGCAGGTAATTTTATTGTATTACTGGCCGACGAAGAGTACCGGAAAATTTATCCTAATGATGAAGAGAATGTATTTGCACACCATTTACTGGCGCCTTACCTGTATTTAATAAGAAAGTGGAAGTAAAAAGGTTGCTGGTCAAGGAAAAAGTAAGGAACTGGTACTTTTTGGCTACTTGCTCAGGTTAAAAGTTTTCTTTACCAATAACTTATTAATACCAGCTATGTTGCTGCAACCACAACCATCCTTTATTAGCGCCGCGTAAGAAGAGAAGTATAGGATTAAAATTTGATAAAATTATGAAAGTACTTTTTGTTTTAACATCTCATGATGAATTAGGTAGTACTGGTAAAAAAACAGGTTTTTGGATAGAAGAGTTTGCTGCGCCCTATTATAAATTAGCAGATGAAGGAGTAGACGTTACCCTGGCTTCGCCTAAAGGCGGGCAACCTCCGATAGATCCGAAAAGTGAAGAACCAGATGCCCAAACAGAAGCGACCAAGCGGTATTACAATGACTCTGCATTACAGGAGAAGTTGAGCCAAACTAAAAAACTGAGCCAGGTAAAGGCAGATGATTATGATGCTGTTTTTTATCCGGGTGGCCATGGCCCGCTTTGGGATTTAACCAGTGACCGGAATTCTATCAATTTGATCGAAACGTTCTACAAGCAAAATAAACCGGTAGCGGCTGTTTGTCATGGACCAGCCGTGTTAGCAAAAGCAAAAGCACCCGATGGAAGCTCATTGGTAAAAGGTAAAAAAGTAGCGGGCTTTACTAATTCCGAAGAAGCCGCTGTGCAGTTAACAGATATTGTGCCTTTTCTGGTAGAAGATAAACTAAAAGAATTGGGTGGGGAGTACAGTAAAGCCGAAGATTGGGCTCCGTATGTAGTGACAGATGGTTTATTGATAACCGGTCAAAATCCGGCCTCCTCAGAGCCGGCTGCGGAAGCCCTATTAAAAATGCTGCAGAAATAAGACGGAATTTTTAAAATGCTAAAGAGCTTCATTAGCCAGGGCTAATGAAGCTCTTTTTATCTTGCATCCATTAAGAATAGAAGCCGGGGAGAAATAATATTTATTAAGCCTTATATGCTGCCTGTTCTTTTTATTTTGGGGTGGATCGGTTACATTTAGCATATACTTTTTGAGCTATACCACATGAGTTACACCGATACCTTAATTAAAGTAGCCGCCGATTGTCCGGTAAATAAAAGTGAAATTCCGGTAGCCAAAATGAAAACTAAACCAATACATGTATTTCAGTACGAGCTTCTTCTGGAAAAGCCTTATGCCTACAATCACGAAGAATTAGTTTATCAGGTATATGTGCGGCAAAAAGAAATTCCGGTAGAGGTTTTAGCAAGAGATTCAGAAAAGATAAAACAAGAATTGTTCTCCAAAGGGCATCCTTGTATGCGGGCATCGTCGCTAACAAAAAGATACGGTTGGGGAGCCCATTACAATGAAGAAGGAAAAATTGCCATTTACCCAATGGAATCTGAAGAATATAAAAAGTTAGTAGGGACAGAAGGCATCAAAGTGATCCCGGCCATGAAGAGCAAGCGCTAAGATTGTCCTATTAAATGGTGATGTTTTACCTTAGGTAAGACTTCTCAAAACAGCTCAACCGCTTCCTCTTCAAATTACCCTATTTATAATTTCCATCACTAAATTATTTCCAGTATAAACTCATGTCCAATCCTTTAAAAAACCGTCGCGATACCATAAAATTATTAGGAGCTGTGGCGGGCCTTGCGGCAATACCAACCGTTAGTATGGCTAAGGCAGTACCCAAGCCGGCCTTTACCCTTTGCTTAAACATGAGCACTATTCAGGGCCAGAAGTTAGGTTTTATTAAGGAATTAGAAATTGCTGCCAAAGCTGGCTTCCGGTCGGTAGAAATCTGGATGAACTCGTTGCAGACCTACCTGGATAATGGTGGTAGCCTTACCAGTGCCCGTAAACGCATAACTGATTTAGGACTGACAATTGAAAATGCCATAGGATTTGCGCAATGGATAGTGGATGATGAGGCTACCCGCAATAAAGGCGTAACACAAATGCAACGCGAAATGGAAATGCTCGCCCAGATTGGCTGCAACCGGGTGGCTGCGCCACCTGTGGGGGCCACGCAAGATCCGGGACTGGATCTAAAACGGGCTGCTGAACGCTATCGGGTTATTCTGGAATTAGGAGAGAAAACGGGTGTTGTACCACACTTAGAGATGTGGGGTTTTTCTCAAAATTTAAGCCGGCTGAGCGACGTACTATATGTAGCAGCCGAAAGCGGCCATAAGTTTGCAAGAGTATTGCTGGATGTGTATCATTTATACAAGGGCGGTTCCAGCCTCGATAGTTTGCCTTTGGTGGGTAAAGCCGGTATAGAAATTTTTCATATAAACGATTACCTGACCAATATGTCACCTGCTAGTATTACAGACGCTGATCGGGTTTATCCGGGAGATGGAGTTGCGCCTATTCAGCGTATTCTGCAAACCATCCGAAATCCCGATAAGCCGGTAATATTGTCGTTGGAAGTATTTAATAAAAGTTATTATGCCCAGGATGCTTTACTGGTGGCACAAACGGCTTTAGCTAAAATGAAAGCCATAACCAGAAATATTTCTTAAAGGCTATGCAACTAATAAACTGCTAGTTGGGTCATTTATTTAAGAACATTAAAAGCTTAATTATATGAAACCATTAAAGTTTATGCTGGCGCTTTTATTATTGGTCAGCTTCTCTTCCTGTGAAGAAAAGGATGCCGCTATACCAGAAATAAAGACCAATGAATTAAATAATTCTTTTGTATTTGGAGAGTATTTTGGGTTTTGCCCGCTGGAGAGCGACTGCGCTACGGTCTATAAAATTCAGGATAATAAATTATTAGCCGATAATATAAAACGAGTAGGTGATAACAGTTCTCTTATTACTTTTCATCCGGAACCGTTACCGGCTGCTAAATATGAAGTTGCTAAAAAGTTGGTTAATAAATTGCCTGCGGAATTGCTTACTTCTAATCAGGAAGTGTATGGTGCGCCAGATGCCTATGATCAAGGCGGATTAGTGCTGGAATTTGTTTATAATGGGCAGGTAAAACGTATTTTTCTCGAACGGGATGAAAAGAACTTGCCCGCCAATGTAGCTGCTTTTGCCAAAGAAGTGAAAGCTGTAGTAGCCCAAATTAAATAGCCATTGCAAAGTCTCAACAAAATAAAGCGGCACCCTAAAACTAGTTAAGGTGCCGCTTTGAATAAGGTAATTATACAGAATTATAGTCCGGCAATCCAGGCTCTTACATCCTGAGCGGTTTTTCCTATCTTATTGCCGATTTTACCAAACCATTCTTCCTGTGTTCCTTGAGCGTATTCCAGATCATCGTCTGTTAAGTCGCCATATGCTTGCCGGATTTTCCCTTTAGTTTCCTGCCAATTGCTCCGAGCTCTTAGCTCGGCTGCGTTATTATCAAAATCATCATTCATAGTCCTTGGTGCTTAAATTGCGTTATACTTATGTATAGTAACGTATAAGACCAGCTGCAGTTATTTTATTCTTCTGGATATTATCTTAAATTTTCAACTTAACCAGCTTATTTGGTAAATTCTCACATGAAACTAATCACTCTTGCTATTACAATATTACTTAGTGCCTTTGCCATAAAAAGCCAGGCCGCAATAATCTCTGATTCAGTTAAAATTGGAACTCATTACCGGGCTTTTCATTTTAACCAGCCTAGCCAAGCCAAATCAGGAGCAAGTTTAATTTTTGTATTACACGGTTCGGGTGGTACGGGTATGAGTATGATGGATAAGGCGGTTAAACTAGAGCAAAAATCAGCAACTGAGAATATTTTATTGGTATACCCGGACGGATACAAAAAATATTGGAATGAATGCCGGAGAACAGCTCAGTCAATAGCTAACAAGGAGAATATAGATGAAAATGCTTTTTTCGCGGCCATGATTACCTATTTTCAGGACAAATACCAGATAAATAAAAAACAAGTTTTTGCCATTGGTACTTCCGGTGGCGGCCATATGACTTACAAACTCGCTCTTACTATGCCCCAGGAGTTTAGAGCCATAACAGCTATTATTGCCAATTTACCTACGCCTGATAACCTGGATTGTGGCGAGGCAAACATCCCGGTACCTGTTATGATTATCAATGGGACTAACGATGAAATCAATCCCTATATGGGAGGCGTAGTTATTGCTAATAATGTCAACTTTGGCGAGGTTCGGTCTACGGAGAATACTTTACAATATTGGGCAAAATTGGCTGGCTATACAGGTAATCCTATAAAATCTAATTTGCCGGATAAAGATCTTGGCGATGGGAAAACTATTGAACAGTATACGTACAAAAAGAAAGGAAGCCCGGAAGTAACCTTACTTAAAGTAAATGGCGGCAAACACGATTATCCGAATGATATAGATGTGTACGAGGAAGCCTGGAGTTTTTTTAAAAGGCAGATTCAAAACCAGCGGCGGTAAGGGGGGTATCCGCTCCGGTAAAAATAGAGAACATTCTTACCCGCGGTATTCGTACAAGCTGTGATGAAAAAATATAAAGTAGTAAAATTACAAAGTGCAGAGTCTTTCGAAACCAGCCTGAATGAATTGGCGCAGGCTGGCTGGAAAGTAGTATCTTCTAATATGGCCTATCCTAATATTGGGAGTGATGAAGCTGTTTATTTTGCTTTATTAGAAAACACCTCTATTGAGGATGAGCTAAAGCAAATGCTGGAGGAAAATAACGAAGGATTAGAAAATGTTA
Organism: Adhaeribacter aquaticus DSM 16391; assembly: GCF_000473365.1. Taxonomy (GTDB): domain Bacteria; phylum Bacteroidota; class Bacteroidia; order Cytophagales; family Hymenobacteraceae; genus Adhaeribacter; species Adhaeribacter aquaticus. The sequence continues at coordinate 914,686 of NZ_KI421517.1, read as the reverse complement.
ACCTTAGTCCATCGGCTAATTAAGTTTTAATTGGTCATTTTAGGTTCATCGGTGCCTTTAATAATGGAGTAGCTGCTTTGGGCAATTGTTTTCACAACAGTAAAAGCCGAATGCAAGTCCAAAGTACTTATCTCATCTGCTACGGTATGATATAGGCGGTCGGCACTATTAAAAGTTGTTATGGTATGAGCTGGAATTTGTGCCTGGGCAAAAGGATAATTATCTGATCGCGCGAACAAATCATAACCTGCCGGCTCATTGTTAATCAGCGTATTAATAGGTTGCAGGTTTTTATTCATGATGCTTTGCAGCGTAGACCGGGAATGGCCGCTTAAAAAAGCTTTCCCGGCTCCGTATGGACTAATGTTGCCAATCATATCAATATTAAACACCGCTTTTATAGCCGATTTGTCCGGGAAAGCATTTACAAAGCTTTTAGAACCCAGTAAACCTTTTTCTTCGGCATTAAACAGCACAAATAGCAACGTTCTTTCATTTAAGTTTTGCTCCTTAAAATACTTGGCCAAGGTAATTACTGCGGCTGTTCCGCTGGCGTTATCGTTTGCACCATTATAGATTCGGTCGGTTCCCGAACGGGCCATACCTAAATGATCCATGTGGGCCGAGAATATAACGTATTCATTTGGCTTCGATTTGCCCGGAATAACCGCTACCACATTGTTCAAAGCCTCTTCTTTAAGTTTGAAACTGCCGGTAAATGTTTCTACCATTTTGGTATCTGACAAAACATAAATGATATTGTTGTAACCATAGCGGATAGGGTATCCGGCGGCGTAACGAATAGTATTAGGGACAAAAGCGCCTAGTGCCGGGAAATAGCTTTTAAATTCCTGGAAAGATTCCTGCAAAGCAAGTGGTACCAGTACCAAGTAATTTTGTCCGGCAACCGAGGTGTTATGTAAGCTGGTAACCTGTTCTTTTAGGGTGGTGGTAGGGGAGAAATAAACAACCCGATTAATTTGGTTTAAGCTTATCTGGGCCTGCGGGCTTTGGGGCGTAATAATTATACGCTCAGGACTCGCAGGTTGGTTATTAAGATTTATGGTTAGCGTTTCAAAATCAGTAGATACTACTTTAAATCCGTCTTTAAAGCTTTTATAACGGGGAAGTTCCTGCAAACCAATTTCTGAAATCTGCTTTATAACAAATTTTTCTGTACGGTCTATACCGGTTTCATGCGTCCAGCGGCCGTTTAGCGAATCACTGGCCAAAACATTTACCAGGTATTCATATGTATTCTTTAGAGGATTTAGATTTAATGTTTCTATCTGGTGAGGTACAACTTTATTTGGGGTAGCTTCCTCTTGCTTGTCGCAACCTATAATATAAAATACGGCAAGAAGTATGGTTAATAATGGAATGGGTTTCATGGGTAAATAGTAGTCTAAAGCAAGCTTGATTAGCCAGTAAAAGGATAATAACTTTGTAAACACCAAAAACGAGTAAAAAGTATTATTGGCAGGAAAAAATATCTGGTTAACTAATTATTTATTAATAAATTATCCGAGATTTACTGCAGACTTTATTTCATATATTTCAATGAAGTAATATTTTACAGTATAAAAGAAATGCCTATGAAAAAGAAAAATTTAACCCAATTGTTCCTGCATGTTTTGTTAGGATTTTTACTGGTAGCTGGTAGTGTTTGTCAGCTTTCTGCTGCTACACTTCTAACACCTAAATCGCAATTAGTAGCCGATTGGCAGCGGGCCAAAGAGTATACCAAGGAATATTTGGATGCTATGCCAGAAGATGGTATCAGTTATAAACCAAATCCGGAGATCAGATCTTTTGGTGAGCAAATGCTGCACCTGGCCAACGCTAATTATAATTTTGCTGCGGCTGCTTCCGGCAAATCTAATCCGTACCAGGGTAAAAATTTAGAAAAGATGGAGGAGTTTAGATCTAAGGCTGCCTTAACCAAAGCCGTACTGGATAGCTACGATTTTGTAATAAGTGCTTTACAAACTACCATCGATGCCCAGCTGGGCGAGAATGTAAAATTGTTTAACCGCGACCTCAACCGGGAGCTGGCTTATGCTAAGGCTTTTGAGCATCAAACGCACCATCGGGGGCAAACCACTATTTATTTACGGATGAAGGGCGTTAAGCCACCAGCCGAGAAGTTATTTTAGTAAGAAGCCTCAGCAGTGTAAAGCTCCTGAGGCTTTTTTTTGTCTTTTATTTTAGATATAAGTCCTGTAGCTTATTGGAGCAGTAATGAACGCAGTAAATCTTTTACCTCATTAATATTTCTAATTAGCTGGTAAAGTAGTATAAAAGTGAATTTCCTTGGCAGATGTTATCCCTTTTCTATAATCTTCGTTAAAATGGTTTTTAAATTTTAGTTTAAATAATGGGAAATTAAAAGCGAGAAAATATTTTAGTAAAAGTATATGTATATACATTTATTGTGCATACATTTGAATGGAGATTAAACTAACAAACAGAATAAAACTATGGCTAATGTAAAATGGGTTGTGGACCCGATGCACAGTGAGGTGCAGTTTAAGGTAAAGCATTTAATGATTACTACAGTAACAGGATATTTCCAGAAGTTTCATGTAGAAGCAGAGACGGCAGATGATCAGTTTACGTCAGCAGAAAGTGTCGTATTTACAGCGGATGTTGATTCCATCAATACCAATAATGACCAGCGGGATACGCACCTGCGCTCAGCTGATTTCTTTGATGCGGCTAATCATGGAGAAATCAGGTTTGAAGGTACCGGTTATAAAAATGTAGGCGGCGATAATTACCAGTTGGATGGTAACCTGACTATCCGGGGCATCAGCAAGCCGGTAAGCCTACAGGTAGAGTTTGGTGGTATTGTAGTAGACCCATACGGACAAACCAAAGCTGGTTTCACTGTTTCCGGTAAAGTTAGCCGCAAAGAGTTTGGCTTAACCTGGAGTGCTGTTACCGAGGCAGGAAGTGTGGTAGTGAGTGATGAAATAAAACTGCAAGCCGAAATTCAGCTTGTAAAACAAGCCTAAGGTTTTTAGGTAGAATAAAAGAGAAAGCCCTCTGTTTTTAAAACAGAGGGCTTTCTCTTTTTTGAGCTAACACATAAGGCGCTGGTCGTTTTGTGGAATAGGTGAAGCAGAGCCAGTATTAAGCTTTATCTATTTTCAAAGAAGTCATGGATATGGAGCCGTAAATTGTTTCATCGTTAAAGAACGAAACCTTCTCCTGGTCTTCCTGCAAACCCAGGGTATAAAGCAAAGGTAAAAAATGCTCTGGTGTAGGAATAGCTAACTGCAGTTCCGTACCTAAACCTGAATAATAGGCAAGTGGCTTATGTTCTTTCTTTTGAATTAAGCTTTTAACTTTTTCATTAGCCTCTACAGCCCAGTCAAAACCCTGATTTGGACTGTTCCAGTTTATCATCCGGAGGTTATGTACAATATTACCGCTTCCCAAAATTAAAACACCCTTTCGGCGAAGTGTTGCCAATTCTTTAGCTAATTCATAATGCCATTGCGGAGTTTTAGTGTAATCCAGGCTCATTTCCACTACCGGAATATCTGCCTTCGGGTAGAAGTGCTTTAAAATGCTCCATGATCCATGGTCTAATCCCCAATTATAATCTAAGCCAACGGATGTGCTGGTAATAACAGTTTGTGTTTCCTGGGCTAAGGCTAAGCTTCCTGGTGCCTGGTATTGTACATCAAACAAGGCCTGGGGAAACCCTCCAAAATCATGAATAGTTTCTGGTTTTTCGGCGGCAGTAACAAAAGTGCCCCGGGTTTGCCAGTGTGCAGAAATACAAAGTATAGCTGTTGGTTTGGGTAAGGTTTTCCCTAGTTGCTGCCAGTTCTGAGCAAACGTATTCTCTTCTATAGCATTCATGGGACTACCGTGACCTACAAATAAAACAGGCATTGCCTCGGTAGTAGTAAAATTTTTGGTTATGTTATCAAGACCTTTCAGGTTCATAGCTTTACTCGTGTTGCAATACAAGTTTAGCTAATAATGTGCCAATTTGTATATACATTAAATGTATATACACTAAATAAAAGTAGAAAGTTCTATTCAGGTTAAGGGTAATTTTTGTTAAAAGGAGAGAGGTGAGTAGGCGTGATTGACTAAAAAGTTAATGACACCGTTAGGCAGGTATAAATTAAAATTAAGAAGCTCAGGGAAGTATGTCTTCTCTGAGCTTCTTTAGCTGTTAGACAGTTAGTTTTGTTCTAGTATTTTAAATAACTCGTCTAGTTTTGGCGTCAGAATTATCTCTGTTCGGCGGTTTAACTGACGATTTTCCGGCGTATTATTAGCTACCACCGGTACAAATTCGCCGTGTCCGGAGGCCGTAACGCGCTGGGCTGATAAACCAGATGTTGTTAATATACGGGCAATTTCAGTAGCGCGTAATACACTTAAATCCCAGTTATCTTTCATCCCCACCGTGCCTCTGGATACCGGTACGTCATCAGTATGGCCTTCTACCAGTACATTTACATCCTGCTGATCTTTTAAGGCAGCAGCTAGTTTTTGTAGGGCTTCCTGACCTTTCGGATCTACTTTGGTACTGCCTGATTTAAACAATAACTGCTCAGATAAAGAAACATATACCTTCCCGTTTTTTACGTTTACCGATAAGTCACCGGATTTAAAGCCTAATAAAGCATTGCTTACCCGATTTCGTAATTCATTGACGGCTCGATCTTTTTCGGCCAGTATTCGCTGCATTTCCAGGAGGCGAGCCTCTCTTGATTTTAAGTCAGAACTCAATTGAGAAACTTTCTGATTGCTGTTTTTCAAGTTTTCGCTCAAGTTTCGCTCAGTAGTAGCCATCTGTTGTTGTAAGGTTTCTTTTTCCCTTTCCAGCGTGGCTCGCTGTTGTTCCAATCTAGCTTTTTCTTGTTCTAAAGCTGCTTTGTCCTGGCTTAGAGCATCCCGCGTATTTTGTAAATCAAAGTGCCGGGATTCTAAAGCTTTGTATTTTTTAGATGATACACACGACGATGACAATAAAGTCAGGGCCAGTAATCCGTAAGAAAGTTGTTTTCTAATATTTTCCATAGTTTTTTAGGGTTTAGCTCAGGTTCATTAACGTACCAGATCAATTACCTTGTATACGTTAGTCTTCTCTTTTAAACTTCTTTTGAGTAAAAAGGTTAAAATGCCGAAGGATATAACAAGCAGTATATTCTTTTAGCTGGAGTAAATTAGGATCGTGTTATTTATTTGTAGTAGCTATCGGTATTGCAGCGTTACGGCCCACATAATTTTTAGAAAGTATCCGGAACTGAAGGTTAAAACTGCCAGATCGGAAGCAAAGGCTAAAGCTCAAGTAATCGCGGAGAGCTTTGTTGGGTTGATATTGTTTTAGTAATGGAAGAAAAACAGAAACAATACCTGAATAAATTCTTCCGAGAAACGATAAGGGCCCGTAAACTAAAATTATTAGGTATTCCGGGCCGTTACTGTTACATGCAGCCCGAGTTAATGGAAGAACTTAAGCATAAGGTAAAACTTTTTTAAAACTTATCTAAGGGCAAACTTATCAGCTAGGTTCTGGGGTAAAGGAATTAAGGAAGAATGGCTTAATGATTAAGAAAATTTACTCCTATTCCGTTTAGGCAACTGTTATATTTGCAGCAGTAAATAAATTATTAGTTTTAGGTAAAGCAGCCATTTATAAAACAAAAAGTTTTGCTAAAAATGGCTGCCAATGAATTATTTAAATATGGCTTCTTTATTAGAATTTATAGGCAATACGCCACTGGTTGAATTAAATAATATTAACCGAAAGGCTAATGTAAAGTTATTAGCTAAACTAGAAGGGCATAATCCGGGCGGCAGTGTAAAAGACCGTGCGGCTTATGGCATGATTAAGGGTGCTTTGGATAGAGGCGAGTTACAACCGGGGATGAAGCTGATAGAAGCAACCAGCGGCAATACCGGAATTGCGTTGGCCATGATTGCCCGATTATTTGGAGTTGAAATGGAACTGGTAATGCCGGAAAATGCCACCGCCGAACGTGTTATGACTATGGAAGCCTTTGGGGCAAAAGTAACCTTAACACCGGAAGCCGGCTCTATGGAAGCTGCCATTGATTATGCCCGTGATAAAGTAGCCAGTGGCGGTTACTTAATGCTAAACCAGTTTGGGAATCCGGATAATTACATGGCTCATTATTATTCTACTGGTCCGGAAATCTGGAATGATACGGCTGGTAACGTCACGCATTTTGTTTCTTCTATGGGTACAACGGGTACCATTATGGGCGTTTCGCGTTACTTAAAAGAGCAAAGCGAGGCCGTGCAGATTGTGGGGGTGCAGCCAATTGAAGGTTCCCAAATTCCTGGAATCCGGCGGTGGCCACAAGAATATTTACCAGCTATTTTTGAAAAAGAGCGCGTAGATCGGATTATAGATGTGGCCGAAGCCGATGCAGTAGCTATGACCCGCCGGCTGGCCCGGGAAGAAGGCGTGTTTGCCGGTATGAGCAGTGGCGGGGCTGTTTTAGCCGCTACCCGCCTGATTGAGGAACTGGAAGAAGGCGTGGTGGTTTGTATTATCTGCGACCGTGGCGACCGTTATTTGTCTTCAGATTTATTTAAATACCAATAAAGGAGCTAAAATAATGGGGTTTAGCGCTAATAATGGCCTTATATTGGGTTAGCCCTAAAGCATTTTTGAAGGTTTAATATACGTAAAGCCAAAATAACAGTATAAGGTTAAATATTTATAACGGAACCCGTTTATAATCTTCAATACATAAACCAACTAAAACTATGATACCAGCACGTGGTTATGCCGCTCAAAATGCTACTACGCCTTTAGGCCCGTTCAATTTTGAACGCCGGGAAGTAGGCGAGAACGATGTATTAATTGATATTTTATATTGTGGCGTTTGCCATTCTGATATTCACCAGGCACGCGATGAGTGGGGCGGGTCTATTTTCCCGATGGTGCCAGGCCACGAAATAGTGGGCCGCATTAGTAAAGTAGGCGGTAAAGTAACCAAATTTAAAGTAGGCGATTTAGCCGGAGTAGGGTGCTTTGTAGACTCCTGCCGTACTTGTGCCAGCTGCCAGGAAGGTCTGGAGCAATACTGCGAAGTACACAATGTGCAGACATATAACAGCGTGGAAATGGATGGCAAAACACCAACTTATGGTGGCTATTCTTCTCAGATTACCGTTGATGAACAATATACTTTAAAGATATCGGAAAAACTGGACCTGAAAAGTGTAGCGCCACTGTTATGTGCGGGTATCACTACTTATTCGCCGTTGCGTACCTGGAAAGTGGGAGCGGGGCATAAGATAGCTGTAGTGGGTTTAGGTGGTTTAGGGCATATGGGCGTAAAATTAGCTGCCTCTATGGGCGCCGAAGTTACTGTTTTAAGTACTTCGCCTTCTAAAGAAGCAGATGCCAAAGAACTGGGCGCTCATAAATTTGCCGTTACCAAAGATCCGGAACAAATGAAAGCCTTGGGTAGCTATTTCGATTTTATTTTAGATACTGTTTCGGCACCACACGATTTAAATATGTACCTAAGTTTATTAAAACGCGATGGTACTATGATATTAGTAGGGGCACCACCTGAGGCAACACCCTTGCATGCTTTCAGTTTAATTCCTAAACGTAAGCGCATCGTAGGATCCATGATTGGCGGTATTGCCGAAACTCAGGAAATGCTGGATTACTGTGCCGAACATAACATTGTTTCGGATGTAGAGGTAATTCCAATGGCTGAAATCAACAACGCTTACGAGCGCATGATAAAAGGCGATGTGCGGTACCGGTTTGTAATAGATATGTCAACATTGTAACATTATTTATATTAGAACTTTAAAAAGCCAGTTGTTACAGCAGCTGGCTTTTTTATTTATGGTTGCTTCTACAAAAGAACTTTCTACTTTTGCACCAGAATTGGCTAATAAAAAATAGCCTGAGTCGAAAATCAGCATACATGCCTGACAATACTGTATCTCTGTTATTTAAATTTCTTAAGTTTGGCTTAGTTGGTTTCTCCGGATTGGCTCTGGATTTTGGTGTAACTTATTTAACCAAAGAAAAGCTAAACTGGAATAAATATTTGGCCAATAGCCTGGGCTTTATTGTGGCCTGCACCAGCAATTACCTTTTAAACCGGGCCTGGACTTTTCAGAGCGCCGATCCCGAAATAGCCTGGCAATTCTCCAAGTTCTTATTAGTATCGGTAATAGGTTTGTTATTAAACAACCTTATTATATTTCTCTTAACCGAGCGCTTTAAACAAAACTTTTATGTAAGTAAGTTTTGTGCTATCGTGCTGGTGTTTTTCTGGAATTTCTTCTTGAATTACCTGTATACCTTCACTTCTTAAAAAGTCTACGGCAGAATCTGGTAAATACGCACGTGCTCGTCTTTGTGTACCCGCGGGTTTAAGCGGTGTAATAATTGGTCATAAAGTGACGGTTCAACGGTATTTTCCAGTTTTATCTTAGGATATAAATGGTGGATACGCTTTAATCGTTTATCTAACTCATCCTGCCCCACAACTACTAAATACGCGGGTTTGTACCTTGGTTTTATTTCAGCCTGCAAAGAGTCAAGTGGTTTTTTATCGTTCAGGCTATAAACCATTACAAAGTTTTTTGGCAAAGGCAAAGTGGTTTTATACTTAGCCCAGATGTGTTTCTCATCTTTATCGAAATCTTCGGCTTCGGCGCTCATACGGCCTAAGTAATATAAAGGGGGCATTTTTAGGCTATGGTTGCCAAACTCCAAAAGAATTCCCTTCAGGTTTTGTTTTTCAGAAAGGTAAACCAGCGGAGCGACACGGCTCTTTTTGGTATAAGTAAAAGCCAGGGCGGTAGCGGCAATGAAATTAATAATCCAGAAAAAGCTCCAGCTGGCGGCCAATAGTTTCCGCCGTCTTAGCCAAAAGCGTGATTGCCTTACATAGCCTTGCCAACCAATCACACCTAAAATCATAATAACCGGAAGAAGCGGCAGGATAAAACGCTCTTGTTTATTAGGGAAAAGCGAGTGCGCTACAAAAAAGATAACCCCTCCCCAAAACAGCATGGGTGCTATTTTGGCCATGCGGGTAAAGCCCACTAATAAATAAACACTTAGAGGAGGAACCAAAAAGCCTAATATGGTTAATAAAAAGCGGTATACTGGTCCGCTGCTAAAATCCTGGGCGTGGTCGGTGTTATAAAAGAAATACGTAACTACCGAATGGAAAGGGTAATCAAAAAAGATTACATCAATGGTACCCTGAATAAGTGAAGCCAGCAGAATAAAACCTACAATAAACAGCAATAACCGGCGCCATTGTTTTTGATAAAGTAAAACAATGCCAACGCCTCCGGCTAAAAGCAGGGTGTGGTACCGCAGTACAAAAGCCAGGGCAAATAAAGCGCCAGCCCAAAAGTAAACGGAGCCTTTTTGACCTTTCTGATTTTTAAGTAAAAGGTAAAAAGCTGCCAGAAACGGCGGAATACATACCATCTCTACCAGGTTACGGACACTCATAAAAGGCATAAACCACATAAGGGCCAGCATTAGTCCTACAATGCGGGCATTGCGCTGGTGCGAAAGGAGTTCAGTTATTTTATAACCAAAATAGACGATCAATAAAGAGTATAAACCATGTAGCAGACGTACTACTATCATTTTCCCGTCTGGGTTGGTAAAACCTATTTTATCGAAAAAGAAAAATAAGCCATAGTGTATACCCGCATAAAACATGCTGTGCCTGGGAGGCATGTCTTCGTTTAGCCAAACCGGTAAACCATACACCCAATCCTGCGCTATTCTGATAATATCAAAATGATCATCATGGAAGGCATAACCCCGGGAAAAGAAAGCAGCTGCTACCCGAATAAGTAAGGCAATTATTAAAATAGCCGACAACGGAATCAGGTACCGGTTGTTGGGTACTATTTGGTCGGGGGTAGTAGCAGGAATTTCTTTATCAGATGGGAGGGGAGCGGGTATATCCATAAACTTATTATAAATGTGAAGGCAGCCTGATAAATTATTAAGCTTGAAAGGTAAAACTTTTTTCCTGCAAAGTATCTTTGTTTATGAATTACCGGCAAACCAGAAAATCTTCATTAAAACAGAAAATAAGATTTACTTTTTTACTTATACTTTTACTAGGGGCTGCTATTTATTTTGGTTACGCTTTCAAAATTAAAGAACAAATAGCTTCCCTCACGCCAATACAAAGAAATGTTTTGTTAATTGGCCATGCCGGCAGTGGATTTTTCTCTCCTTTAAATCCCTTTAACCCATTACCCCCAAGTAGTTTTGCTTCTATTGTTAAAGCCATTAAAGACGGTGCCGATGGCGTAGAAATAGATGTGCATTTATCGAAAGACGGGGTTCCGGTGCTGTACCACGATGAAACCTTAAACTCCATGTCTGCAGGTAAAGGCTTAATTGAAGACTTGCCAGCCTCAAAGGTAGTAGGATTAGCCTATACCGGTGGGAACCCTTATGATCTCTTTCAGAATGAAAAAATTATAAGTTTAGAAACCATGCTGCAGGAGTTTCAGCAGTACCCGGCATATCCGTATTTGCATATTGATTTACGCCATCATGGGCCTAACCGGCATGCTTATTTTGCAGGGCAGGTTATGGGGTTATTGCGCCGATACAAATACCCGGTTGAAAAAGTATCTATTGTGTATGTAAAACCAGATTTATTATTGGCTTTTAAAAAAGAAGAGCCCCGGATAACCTTATTATTAGATATTGATCAGGACTTTGAAAAAGGTTTAGCCATAGCTCGGATTAATAAATTACAGGGCTTAGTAGCAAATGCTAAAGGTATGGACGAAGCTAAAGTAAAAAAAGCCCGGGAGCAGAATTTGCAGGTGATTCTTTTTGGTCCGAAAGCTAAAAGCTCCATTTTAAAGGCCCTGAAATTGGAACCAGATGCCATTGAGGTGAACAATGTGCCGGCTATGCGCCAAATGATAACTAGTAAATATTAGCTATTTTTAGTAGGTTTACGCTAAACAATACTACTTTATTGAATACCATGATAACAGAGACCAGAGAAGAAGAACGCATAAAGGTATTAAGACGGTATGATATTTTGGATACGCCACCTGATGGTTCTTTGGATCGGTTAACCGCATTGGCCGCTAAATTATTTAATGTACCCATTGCTATAATTAGTATGGTGGATACCGACCGGATCTGGTTTAAATCGCATCATGGGTTGGAGGTAGAGCAGGTTGACCGTGATCCGGGTTTATGTGACTCAGCTATTTTATCAAACGAGGTATATATTGTTGAGGATGCTAAAGAAGATCTGCGAACGTTGGCTAATCCATTAGCTGCCGAAGGCTTTGGTCTGCGGTTTTATGCCGGTGCGCCTTTGCAAACGCGGGATGGTTATAACCTGGGTACTTTTTGTTTAATTGATAAAAAGCAGCGATACCTTACTGAAAATCAAAGAGAAATATTGCGGGAGTTTGCAGCGGTAGCCATGGACGAGATTGAAATAAGGTTATCAGCCCGCCAGAATACTAAAAAAGTAAACCTGCTTTTACAAGAAACCGCGCAGCATCTAAAAGCTTCGGTTTACAAGCTGGAAGATATGGCGGGTACTTTAGGTAATGATCAATTGCATAGCCTTGCGGAAGAAACCAAATCACTTCTGCAAAAGATTGAACAGCAAGTTGTCAAGTAACTTTTTTAGTGAATGTATTCTTTATAATTAGCCCGGTTTTTCCGAAACTGGGATTCTTTTAGATATACTTCTCCTTCTTTGTTAAAAATAAAAATTACGGTGTCCTGAGAATAGTGGTACGCTGTAAACGATTCTCTGATTTTGCTGCCATTCTTTTGTTTGTAAGGTAATACCCAACCAGTGGTAAGGTCAGGTTCGCCCATAATGTCTTTTACCGTACTCGCCGACATACCGGCCTCTATATCATTAAATGTTTTATTCCGGTTGCAGGCAAATAATACTGTAAATAAAAAAACAGGTAGTAGAAGTTTATAAGTAGTAGGAAGCTGTGGTAATTTCATAGTGCTGTTAAGGTAAAACCTTTTATTTTACAAAGATAATAAAGTTGCTGCTACTTAAATAACCAGCCATGGCCGGCATATAAATAAGCCGAACAACCTCCGATTTTTAATTAAACAATATAACTAAGAAAGGCATTTTAGCAGCAGTAAAGTTCCTGTATGGGGATGGTTTTCTGGTATAGCTAGCCATGCATAAGAAGGAGAACTTCTGTAAATAAACTATTTGATTAACTGCTCGTCCTGCCAGTAATGTTTTATTTCATTTAACATTCAGGAGTATTGACCGGAAATGGGTGTTTTTCTTCCAGAAAAAGAATGTTTTCTTTGATTGTTTCGCTGGAAAGTACCTCCAGAATTGGCTCAGGTTTAGATATATTAAGAATGTAACCAGTGTGGCCGTATAAATTGCTTAAGTCGTGGGTAATGCAAAGCACCAGTTTCTGATCTTCCTGCACCCAGGATTGAAGTAAATTAAAAACCCGCTTCTTATGATAAATATCCAGGTGTTGCGTAGGTTCATCCAGTAAACACACTGTTGCATTGTGCAGCATGAGTTGCGCCAGCCAAATCAGTTGCTGTTCGCCTCCCGATAACTCTGTAAACTCCCTTTTAGCTAAATGAGCAATTTGCAAACGAGCTAATATCCGTTCTGCCAGCACGTAATCTTCCCGGGAGTATTGTTCAAAAAAGCGTTTGTTCCGGAACAAACCCATTACGACCAGGTCTTGTACCTGAATAGGAAAGTTTACGGTGTTTTTTTGCGGCAAATATGAAAGTATACCGGAGGCAGCCGGGTTCTTTACAAACTTTATATTTTGTTGCTGAATCAGGATTTGGCCCTGGTAAGAAATGGTGCTGGTAAATGCTTTAAAAAAGGTGGTTTTGCCTGAGCCGTTATGCCCCACAATGGCTACCAGCGCCGGAGCCGGGATTGAAAAAAAAAGGTTGCGGATCAGAACGCGTTGTTCATATCCCGCAACCAGGTTTTTTACTTCTAACATGAATAATTACGAATTTGAATTGGGCAGTTACAAATAAAGTTTTTCTTTTCTGTAATGCCTAATTCGTATTTATTCTAGTATTCGTCTTCATTAAACATGAAGTCTTCTTTAGTTGGATAGTCTGGCCAAACTTCCTCAATGTTTTCATAAGGCTGTCCGTCATCTTCCAGAGCTTGTAAGTTTTCTACAACCTCCATCGGAGCGCCTGAACGAATTGAGTAATCAATCAACTCGTCTTTAGTTGCCGGCCAAGGGGCATCTTCTAGGTATGAGGCTAATTCCAGTGTCCAATACATATCTTTTTCTCCTTAAAATGACTTATAAACGGTTCGCAAAAATAAAATAATTTATTAGAATCCAAATATTAATAAGAACTAATATAATAGAATTATTGATAATTTTAACTTGACAACGAATAAAAATCTTAAATGTTTTCTGAAAAATTTAACTTTCCACGCTTATTGCGGCTTTTTAAATATATAATGAATTCCTACCTGTAAGCCACCGTAGGTGTTATGCCGCAGAATATAGGTGTCAAAATCATACTGATCCTGGGTAAATTCCTTATCCCGAATTTCTTTAAAAGCATAATTTACGCGGAGGTTGGCCGAAAGGTAAAAGTTGCTGCTAATATCATGCTCCACGCCAAAACCTAATACTGCATACAGGTCAGGGGCATTTAATCCGCCGGCGGGTTTGCCCCAGGGCGCCCCTTTTTCTTTTCTGGCCAGCACGTATGTTCCCTGGTTTATGGTTTTAGAACTTCCTCCCCTTGCTGCCGAAGTGGCGGTTTGGTTAAAATGGTTTACTTCTTCTCCTTTTATCAGTAAACCTAGTTGTGGCCCAAAATGAACATTAAAGCGGGTAACATCGCCCCCGGTAAACTTCCAGAGAAAGGGTATCTGCAAATAGGTTAAGTCTATTCTTTTTTCGCCTACTTCTTTACCCGATCCATCGGTAATGGTAAAGTTCTCTCCCTGGTTAGAAAGGTAAACTTCTGCTTGTATATCGTGCCGGCTGTTTACTTTGTAACCTAGCGCTACGCCAATAGGTGCCCATTTAAAAGTTGTGTTGTGCTGGCTATGCTTGTTAAAGTCCTCATCGTTGCGGTCAATAATAATCCAGGTATTATTCAGAGCGGTGGTTAAGCCAAAATGAAAGCTCCCGTGCTGGTTACGAGTAGCTGGGTCAGGGGTAACTTCCAAATCCTGGGCCTGTAGCTGGTTAACAAATGCGGCTAATAAAAAAGCAAAAAGGGTAAATGTATTTCTTTTCATAGTATGTCAGTTTTTATACTTAGCCCAAGTATACGCCCCAAGTGAAATAAGATGTTACAACAAGATCTTTTTTTATCTCGGTTATTATAAAAAAGACTTGCTCTTATTTGAGTAAGAAAAATTCAATTTTTTCATATTTAATTCTATACATCTTTAATGACAGAATTTATTGTTCAAAAAATTCTGATTAAAGTTATAGCTTGAAGACTCATCCGTTTTTATCCTTGAATTTTGCCTTAAAACCCCCCTCTAGTTTATCTCAATGTTAAGTTTTTGCATTTAATCAATAAATATTTGCTTTTTATATATTTAATTTATTAATTTATTTAAATGGTTCAAAATAATCGTCGTATAGTTACAATTTAAATTAAAAAAGTAAGTTTTAAAGTTTAATTAAATATATAAATAGTTATAAAAATTTAGGTTAATAGATATACTAGAATAAGGGATAAAATGTGAGTTAAGATTTCTGGAGTCAAGAAATTTTAGCTTTTATCGAGGTTGTATTACTTGCTTGTGTTTTGTAAACATTTGAAGCATAAGGAATTGTATTGCCTTTTTTCTGCCACCACCACAAAGGTCTTATAACAAATTTGAGATAAGACTTGCCGTCATTGAGTCTATATAAGAATTAAAATAAAAATTTTAAAACAAACGTTTATGAAGCTACTTTTTACTCCCAGTTTAAGGTTATTTCTATTGAGTGTTCTCCTAACTCTAACTTTTTGGCCAAACTCCGCTGCTTATGGGCACAATCATTATTCTACTGGTGGAACTTCAGGAGTTGTAGAACGAAACCCTTCCAGTAACAAAATTTTAACCCGTATACTTAATGCAGAGTATGCAGCCGATGATAATCCTACTACATATGCAACGCTTCATAGACTTCTAGCACTTGATGTTTTAGGAAATAATTTAATAGGAGAACAAATTTCATTAAGGATAAAATTAGATGGTACATCTCAAGCTGGTACAAGAGCAGGATTTTTAGTTGCTCCTGATGATTACCAGATTGCAGCAGCAGATATTTGGAGTAATGTTTATATTACAACATATCTAAATAATAGTTTTCAGGAGGAGCACAAAGTAAGTTCTAATTTATTAAAGGCAGCATTTTTAAGTAATAAAAGTAAACCATTCCAATTGGAGTTTATTTCTACTAAAGATTTTAATCAAGTGAAAATTGAGCTTAGGGCCGGAGCTTCATTAGAACAAAAACTTCGTGTTTATTATGGTTATGGAATTCCTATTGGATCTCAAGCACCTGTTGTTGGCTATCTTTCCCGGTTTGATGGTACTGGTTCGTCATTAGCAAATAAATATGTTGCCGCCAGCTCCTGTTCATCCACTGGCTGGGTAACTCCAGAAAATGTGGCGGATAGAGATTTGACAAACTTTGCCACCATTAATAATTTAGCTGCTCTAACCTGCTCGCTTGATATGAAGGTATCGTTGGAAAAAAATGCGCCAGCTAATTATGTGGCAGGATTTATAGTTGGTAGTTCTGGTATTTTAGACGCTGATGCCCTTAGCCGCTTAACTATTACTACATTTTTAAATGGTGCAGAACAGGAATCAACTAATGAAGCCAATTTATTGAGTTTAGCTCTATTGCCAGATGGTAAACAACAACTTTATTTTACCTCTACTAAGCCGTTTAATGAAGTGCGACTACGATTAAATAGCCTAGCAACTCTTCTACAAAATTTAAGAATATATTATGGTTTTGGTTTAGAACCTACCTATCTTGATCCAAGAGATAAAGCACTTTCTCAGTTTTCTTCTCTTGATCCACAATATTATGCTACCAAAGAAAATGGCATTCTTTGTCCAGGATGCACAACTTTAAATGCCTTTAAAGCTGCTGATAATGATTTAACAAATTTTGCAGAATTAAAGGATTGGGCATCTCTTCTTTCTTCGAAAGGGTTAAAGTTGCGGATTAATAAAACAGGTACTGCTGGTAACCGGGCTGGAGTCATCTTAAGAACCGTTAGTGGCCTCATAGATGTAGCAGCTTTAGAAAATATAGTAATTTCTACTTACTCTGGTGACAGATTAATTGAGTCTGCAAGAGGTAGTTCTTTAGTTGCACTAAATTTATTAAATAACAATAAGCAGGAAGTATATTTCTATACTACCCAGCCTTTTGATTATGTAGCGGTAGAGTTAAACCGAGGAGCAACAGTATTAGAGGATACGGAGGTGTATTATGCCTTTGCGGATGATAAACTAATTACTCCTGAGGGTACAGTTCCAAATGATGTTTTACCAGTTACACTACTATCTTTTAACGGAAAATTAAATGGGAATTCGGTAAAACTGTCCTGGTCCACTGCTTCCGAAGAAAATAATAATTTCTTTGAAATAGAGCGTAGCTTAAGCCCCGACAAAGGTTTTGCCCCGGTTGGCAAAGTTGCTGGTAAAGGCAATACCAATACCGTACAGGAGTATTCGTTTGTAGATCCGTTACCGGCTGCAAATAAAGAAGTAGTTTATTACCGGTTGCGCCAGGAAGATTTTAACGGCGACCAGGAATACTCTAAAGTAGTAGCGGTAAAACTGCCACTTAGTAATAACCTGGCTTCTTTGAAAGTGTATCCAAACCCTACTGCTTCTGGTCAGCATGTAACGGTGCAGCTACATACTGCCGGAGTAACAACCGGAGACTACACTATTAGTGTATTTGATTTGCAGGGAAAATTAGTGAGAAACTTAAAAATTTCGGAGCCAACTACGCCACTTTCTTTAAATGCGCTTTCTACAGGGGTATACTTTGTACAGGTAAGCTCTCCACAAAACCAGTTTAATGAAACCCAACGGCTGGTAGTTAATCCGTAATTTAAGTACGAATTATAAGCTATCTAAATAAAAAAGCAGGTTAATTAACCTGCTTTTTTAATGCTCTTACGGATAAGGTAAAAAGTATTTTCAGCTAAACTTTACTGAGTCTTTAACATCTCAATAAGTTCTTGTTTCGTTTTTATCTTTCTGTTAAAGTTCTTGATTTTGCCTTGCAACATGCTTCGGAAAGCTTCATTGCCTGGCGTATCGGCCAACTTGCCTAAGTTGGTTTCCAATACTTCCAGTTCCTGTTTATCGGATTTAATAAAATCGCGCAAAGCATTCATTCGGGCGTGATTTTGTTCGGCTGGGTTGGCTTTACCAGCTAAGTTCCGCTTACGCAAATAGTGCTCCAGACTACTAAGTTCAAATACCTTATCACAGGCCACTATAAAGCGCTCCCAAAGTTTATCAGATTCTTCGCCTTTTACCGGACCTACCTTTTTCCAGGCGGCTTGTAACTCTTTAGCCTTGGGTACAGCTTGTTGTATGTCTACGGTAAGTAAACCTTCAGCCTCCTCGGCCAGTTTGCGTTTGCGGCTTAAATTATCCTCAAAGTACCGATCTTTGGATTCATTTTTAGTCTGGTTAATATGTTCTTTCAGCCGGTCGAAGAAATGGTTATGAGCTTTCCGGAATTTATTCCAAAGATCGTTAGATGTTTTACGTGGCAGGTTACCCCCAATTTCTTTCCATTGCTGCTGGAATTCTTTTAATTTTTGGGTAGTACCTTCCCAATCATCAGAATTCTGAACAGCCTCCGATTTAGCAATTAAATCTTTATATTTATCCAGTATGCGGTTAAGCATGCTCTGCTTATCCTCAAAAAACTCTTTTTTACGGGTAAAAAAGTTTTCTACGGCATTTCGGAAACGAACTTCAATTTCTTCGGCAATGGCTTTATCTACCGGGCCGGTCTTTATCCAGTTCAGGCGGAGTTCCTTTAGTTTCTCAGTGGTTCCTTTCCAGTCTACACTGTCCTGCAGGGTTTCTGCTTCGGTTATCAAAGCTATTTTGGCCGCCAGGTTTTTATCGCGGTTGCGGCTGATTGAAGCTTTTATTTCGTTTTCGGCTTGTGTAAGCTGGTTATAAACACCTTCAAAATCGCCTAGCGCATCGTATTTTTCTACCTGTTCTTTCAGGTGCATTACCTTCATCAGGAACGAACCTTTATTTTCAGATTCTTCAATTTTCTTTAAAAGCGCATTTACTTTTTCACGAAACGTTTCGAAACGATAAGCAAAGTATTGCAGCGATTCTTCTTCCACGTCCTTCACTTCGCCAACTTGTCTGGCCGGAAAGTTCATGAATGGTTTCAACCACACCTGATTTTCCTGTATATATCCGTACTTCCGGGCCTCTTCTAGATAGTCTTTATTTTCCATTTAATTGGATTAAACTAAAAATTTCACAAGTTTACTACTTTCTCTAGTTTCAAAAACCGAAAACGTGAGAATATTTCCGATATTTGCCAAAGTTGCCTACCTGTAATATAGGCGTTAGAATATACTTATTGTTGGTTAAAAAGTTGTTGTCAAAGTTATTATATCCTTTCTTTCCTGCCTATAAGTAGCTTAAATTTGTTGCGCATTTATTTTTGATATTTAGTTTATACTTAGAACGATAGCTATTATATGAGTGAAACCATAATATTTTCGATGGCGGGGGTAAATAAAATTTATCCGCCTCAGAAACAAGTTCTTAAGAATATTTACCTTTCTTTCTTTTACGGAGCAAAAATTGGAGTACTGGGTTTAAACGGTTCGGGTAAATCTAGTTTACTTAAAATTATTGCCGGCGTAGATAAAGCTTACCAGGGCGAAGTTGCCTTTTCGCAGGGATATACGGTAGGTTACCTGGAGCAGGAACCACAATTAGACCCCACTAAAACGGTTAAGGAAATAGTGGAAGAAGGGGTGGCCGAAGTAGTGGCCTTATTAAAGGAGTTTGACGAAATAAACGAAGCCTTTGCCGATCCGGATGCCGACTATGATAAATTGTTAACCCGTCAGGGCGAGGTGCAGGAAAAACTGGACCATTTTGGCGCCTGGGAACTAGACAGCAAATTAGAACGGGCCATGGATGCGCTCCGCACACCACCAGGCGAGGCTGTTATTGGTAATTTATCGGGAGGTGAAAAGCGGCGGGTGGCGTTGTGCCGCCTACTATTACAAGAGCCGGATGTATTATTACTGGATGAGCCTACCAACCACCTGGATGCTGAATCGGTGTTATGGTTGGAGCAGCACTTACAGCAATACAAAGGAACGGTAATTGCCGTTACCCACGACCGGTACTTCCTGGATAAAGTGGCCGGCTGGATTCTAGAATTAGACCGCGGCGAAGGTATTCCGTGGAAAGGAAATTATACCAGCTGGTTAGAGCAAAAAGCTAACCGGTTAGCAAAAGAAGAAAAGCAGGAAAGCAAACGTCAGAAAACATTACAGCGCGAGTTGGAGTGGGCCCGTATGTCGCCTAAGGCTCGTCAGGCAAAGTCTAAAGCCCGTTTAGGTAACTACGAGAAATTAGCCAGCGAAGAAGCAAAAGAGAAAGAACAAAAACTGGAGTTATTTATTCCGGATGGTCCGCGTTTAGGAAATTTAGTAATTGAGGCTGAAGGGTTGAGCAAAGCTTTCGGCGATAAATTATTATTTGAGAATTTATCCTTCTCGTTACCGCCAGCTGGTATTGTAGGTATTATTGGGCCAAACGGAGCGGGTAAATCCACCTTATTTCGGTTAGTTACCGGCCGCGATAAACCCGATGCCGGTACGGTAACAGTTGGGCCAACGGTAGAAGTAGCTTACGTAGATCAGCAACATGAATCCCTGGATCCTAACAAATCAGTTTTCGAAACTATTTCGGGCGGAACTGAAACCATGCTCTTAGCTGGTCGCCAAATAAACTCCAGGGCCTATGTTGGTAGGTTTAACTTTACAGGTTCGGACCAGGAGAAAAAAGTAGGCGTATTATCGGGTGGGGAGCGTAACCGGGTGCACCTGGCTATGACCTTAAAACAAGGAGCCAACTTGTTACTGCTCGATGAGCCAACCAATGACTTGGATGTAAATGCTATCCGGGCACTGGAAGATGCCCTTGAAAACTTTGCTGGTTGTGCTGTCGTTATTTCCCACGACCGTTGGTTCCTGGACCGGATTGCTACTCACATTTTGGCGTTTGAAGGCGAGTCGCAGGTGGTTTGGTTTGAAGGAAACTTCTCGGACTACGAAGAAGCTAAACGCAAACGCCTGGGTGATGTGGAACCAAAACGTATCCGGTATAAAAAATTAGTAGATTAATAATAAGTTCTGGAGCATAATATATTAAAAGGCAGCCTTTATGAGCTGCCTTTTTTATGCTGAAATTACTTCTGCCATTGAACAACTGGTTATGTTTAATTTGTTGAAGTAAAATATCTAAAGTAAAATCTTGTTAAATAAATGTCTTTACTACAGCTAGGTGATTTTTTTAAGATTAGGCGTAATGCTTCTGAGATAAAAACAGAAATACTATTGCCTTTTTTTAAAGTATGGCTGGAGCAGCATCATCATAACCCTGGAGTTGCTGCAAAAAAGAAGCTTTTTCTGGATCTTAATACTGGAGCTGGGTACGATAAGGAAGGAAATCCTGCTGCGGTTCTTCAATTATTTGATACTTTGAAAGCCGGCCAGATTGCTGCTGATCAGGTTCAGGTATTTCTGCACGATCCTAATAAAAACAATCTTGTAAAGATTAAAGCAAATCTTGAAGAGGCGGCAGAAGATAACCCGTTAGCTGACGCACTTGCTTATTTAGATGAAGAGGCTAGTCAAGCGGATTTATTAGAACTGCTCAATAAGCAACATCCGGCATTGGTGTGTATGGACCCTTTCAGTAGTGGTTATAGTCAGAAATTATTGGCAGGTTTAGAACCTGATAAATGGGCCGCTGATTTCTTTTTTATTTTTAGCCCTACTAAATTAAAAGCTACCTTATTGGCTAATGAGGGTGAAAAAGAGGATCAATACTTTTTAACGTCCCGAATTTCTGCCTCTAAAACAGCATTCAAATCTGAAAAGAGTATTAAACGAAGAGAGCAACTGCTAATAACTAAATTAGAAGCTATTTTTTCAGATTTAAACTACCATACCCTTTCTTTTAAAATTAATCATCCTGATAAAAATCAGGCCGACTACTACCTGCTGTTTGCTTCTCAGGCAAAACCTGTTTACCTGGCTTTTAAGGAAAGGCTACAACAGTATAGCGATTTGCAGGAAGATGAAGTGCCGCTGATGGGGGCAAACTTACAGGACGTAGCACCAACTATACCCGGCTTCTTTAAACAAATTAATAAATACTGCCTGGAAAACCTGGTAGAAGAGTTAGCCCAAAGCAAAAGCCGGTTCCATTATAAAACCATTCAGGAGGTTTACGAGGAGCATGGGGCCGGAACACCTTATAGCAAAAAAAATTACTCGACAGCTTTTAAAATGTTAAAAGAGCTTGGCCGGATTAATTTAGTAGACCAAAACAATAAGCAGGTAAAAGTTATAACGGATAATGTTTTTGTATTTTATAAACTACACGGAAGTAATAAAGATGGGCTGCCGGGTAGTCAAACAAATTTATTTTAAACAACCTATATCTGTAGTAAGTCCATTTATTCCAGGAGCCTCCTGATGAGATAAGGAGGTAATTAAATTTTAAACAATACTCCTAAAGCTTAGTTACTTAATGCAGTTGTACTAACAGATTGGGGCCGGGGCAGGTCCTGCATAATGCGTTGCGCCATCTTAGTAAGGTTATCCCACACAATCCGGTTAATGTCGTTTATGTTAGAAACATAAGGTATCCGCAGTTTATTACCTGCAATTATTTCCCCTTCATTAGTCAATATGGTATAATGAACAACAAAATCCCGGACGAAATTTTTAGTTACCCGATCCAGGCAACTGGTATAGTCGGTGTGAATTTCAAATTGATTAATAAACAGGTAATAATCTACAGCATACTGGGTATTAAAATACGTGTATAAAGAAGAGTCCTTTACCTGTACACCATAGTACTTGCTGTCATCCTGAGATACTGCGGGGCTTTTGGGTGTTCCAGAAGCAGCTTTAAGCTTTTCTTTCTGTTTTTGTAGCCAATTGTTCGTAGCTGTTTTTTGAGGCAAAGGGTCTGTATAAAATTTAGACTTCGTAACACGCTGGTAGTTATAACTTAAAGATTTATAAATCTTAGCAGCTTCTGCCGTACTATCGTGAAATGCGCCGCCAATTAGATTAATATTTTCATAGCCTTCCGGTTTTAAATAAGCATTTAGCTGGCTCCGGAAAATATAACGAATATGCTGGCGCGGAATTTTCGATTGGAGAGCAATGTCATTATCGGCATCTGAGAAATAGAGGTGCGGATCGAATGGGATTATTAAAATCCGTTGGGCCTGTTTATTGGCTTTCGCGTATTTGGCTGTTGTTTGAGTAGTAACAGGTGTGGCAGGTTGTGGTTCGGGTACTGAGGTTGGAACTTGATCTGCCAGGAATGCTTCCTCCGTAGTAGCAGGTTCTGGGTCAGTAGCAGCAGATGGGCTTGTATTGGTTACTACCCGAATAACACTACCGATCTGTAAGGCTTTGCCATTCCATGCAAAGAGACTATCCAGGGGGATCTGGTATCGTTTTGCTAACTGATAATAAGTGTCTCCCTTTACTACCAAGTGATATCCTGGCCCGGAGGCCGGAACCTGTGCCCAGGAAGTAGCGGTAAAGAAAAAGATTAAAAGGAAGCCATGTAAAAACCAGTTCATTCTATTTTTCTTCATCTTCCCAAAGATTAAGTTAGCGGACTTATTCAGGTAGTTAAAGGTAGAGCCCCCGTGAAGAGGATGCAAGTTAAATTTAGATTCTTTATGCACAGGGTTTTCCACTGTTTGTCATGTAGTTACATGCTTATTGTCTAATATTTAAGGATTAAAGTGCCGCTAATAATAGATTTGATGCCATCTGCAGCAACTTTTAAAAGTTAAATAGAAGAATCAGTAAATAAGTAAAATAGTTAAACAGTATGGCTGGCTTTAGCCACTTATACCACGATCGTGGTTCTGGTGAAAATTACCCCATGTGAATAAAAAATATTATTGACAAAGATGGTTCCCTTCACTTTATCAAGCTAGGTAATTGGTTTTATGCCAAAGGTCTTATTTGGATCTATTAAATACTTTCTGGTTAAATTTATTACCCTTGCTGATTCTGTTTACCTGGTTACTAATTTTATTTCAAAGAAAAAGTGCCATTAACTGATTGGTATTAATTTTTTCTTTCTAAACTTTTGTATGAATTAAAGCTGCTAAGTTTATTAATTCTCATACACATCATCGTCCGCGTCGTCATCGGATTGTTTCCGCTTGCCGGTTAAGTTACCAAAGCGATAGGTAAAGCCTACAAATACAAATCGGGTTTGCAGTTTGGTCATGTTCGTAGAATTGAAATTTTCGCCGCTTTGCCGGGTAGTAAACCGAACGGTATTAAAAATATCTGTTACTCGTAAATTGATGGTTCCCTTCTCCTTTAAAATATCTTTCTTCAAAGCCATTTCGGTAGCATAAACAGCTCTTAAAGTACCTTGGGCTAATATAACCGGCGACCGGTAGAAGCCGGAAACCTGTACGTCTAATCCTTTATTGAAGCTAAAGGTAGAGTTTAAGCGGGACGTCCAGCTAAAGTTCTGATTGTTTAGGTTTGTACCAGCATTGCCACCTCTAATCTGGTTCCGGAAACCAGAAATATTGCCGTTTATTTTCCAGAAACTGGTTAAGGTACGGTTAGCGGTAAGTTCTATTCCAAAAGCGCGACGGCTGCCTAAATTAATAGGAGTTATCAAGGTTATATCGGGTGTGTTGGCTGGGCGCAGCACCTGATTAGCGTTAATGCGTGGGTCGTTTGCATCTAAAATTATGCGGTAACCCTGAATGGCGTTATTGGTTTCGCGGTAAAAAGCAGTACCGGTAATAGAACCTTTATCACCGTAATGTATCTGACTAAATTCAAATGAATTAGCTAGCTCGGGTCTTAAACCTGGATTGCCCCGCTGAAAAGTTAAAGGGTCGGAGATAGAATCTAAAAAAGGATTCAGATTACCGAACCCGGGCCGGTTAATGCGACGGGTGTAGCTTACCTGAAGCTGGTCGTTTTTGCTCAGTTCCTGCGTGATAAATATACTGGGGAAAAAGTTTAGGTAAGAGCTGTCTGGAGCTATCTGGTTATTGCTTATAAGTTCACCTTTTACATTGGTATATTCTACCCGGCCACCTATCTGGTAGCTGGTTTTATTTATGCTATTCCCATAGGTGGAGTACAGCGAATGCACCTGTTGATCCAGCACAAAATGGTTAGTGCTGTTGGGTACATCTACCCAGTTCTGGCCGTCAGTATTAAGCTTCTGGATAAAGTAATCGCCGTCGCGGTGGGTAATAATACTTTTATAACCGGCATCCAATTTCCCTTTTTCGCCCAGCGGTTCGGTGTAATCGAGTTGGCCTGTTACCTGATAGTTATTCTCGTTATTAAAACTTCTTGGTTGCTGAAGGCGGGGCGATGGTGTAGTTTCCAGGTTTTGCTGAATAAAGTTCTGAGTTTCTAAACCATTGGAAGGTGAGAAAACAAAATCAGCGGTTAGTTCCCGACCTTTTTGGGCAAAGGCTTTCCGGTAGCCCAATACATAATCATAATTATATTCTTTCTCCCGTTCATCGTTGCTCCTGAAATAATATTGCCGTAAATTATTATTAGCACCAGTAATCCGGTTAACTAAATTTTCGCCTTCCAGGGAGTAATGGTTGCGGTAAATAAAAGAAGCTGATAGGGTTTGCGTAGAAGTAAGTTCCAGGTCAGCGCCTACTTTTACGGTGTATACACTGCCGTTCCGACTTTCGTTCGACGACTGGTTCAGGTTAGAAATATCACTGCCAATTTGGGTAAAACGGGTTTGCCGGCTGTACCCGGTTCTTCTTTCCTGACGCAGATCATAAGAGCCGTAAAAGTTAACGCGCTTGTACCGGTAATTTAAATTAAGTGAGGTATTTAGTCGGTAAGGAGAAGCAATATTGGCGGCTGCCTGCCCATGAAAGCCCCGTTGACTTTCTTTTTTAAGAATAATATTGATAATTCCACCTTCGCCTTCCGCATCGTACCTGGATGAAGGGTTGGTAATTACTTCCACACTTTCAATAGAGCTGGCTGGTATTTGCTCCAGAATCTGACCAGGTGTAGAAGTAAGCATACCAGTTGGCTTACCGTTAATTAATATCCGTAAATTGCCGGTGCCCCGCATGCTAATATTACCTTCTACATCTACCGTTACGGAAGGAACATTTTTCATAACATCCACACCAGTTCCGGCGATATTGGTTAGGTCTGCGGCCACATTTACTACTTTACGGTCCAGGCCATAACTTACCATTTCGCGTTGCCCGATTACTTCTACAGCTTGCAAAGTAGTACTTGCCGGCGAGAAAGCAATCGTGCTTAAGTTTACTGCCGGATTTGTGGCAGAAAGGGTTACCGTGGTTAAGCGTTTGGTGCGGTAGCCTACCAGGGATGCTTTAGCAATGTAGGTGCCGTACGGAATACCCTCTACCACAAAGCTGCCTTTTTCATTGGCCATAGCACCGGTTACTATTTTGGTTGTATCCTCGGTGGCCAATAATATTACATTGGCAAAGCCTACCGGTTGCCTTGTAGCTTGATCAACTAAAACTCCACTTACCTTGCCGTCAGGCGTTTGGGCCCATAATTCTGAAATAGGAATAAAGAGGCTGAGAAACGCACAAAGAGTAAAACTTTTAATCATAATACAATTATTGTGGTGGATTTGGAGTATAGATGCGGTACCTGCTTATTAGAAGGTAAGGGTAAATGAATGCCAATCTTTGGAGTAGCTGTACTGTATGGATATGCCATTCATGTCGCAAATTTTACGAACAATAGCCAGACCTAAACCCAGCGATTGTGGTTTGTCCGGGTTTTTCCGGAAACGGTCAAATATTCTATCAGCCGGGAAAGAAAGCGGTTCGCCTGTATTACTAATAGTAATCTGATGCGGTATTGCTTTAATGGCAATTTCCCCATCTTCATGGTTATGGGTTAGGGCGTTTTTAAGCAAATTATTAACCAATACATCTAAAAGGTAGCTATCAATATAAAGAGTAGCATGCTCGTCTAAATCGGCGGTAATTTTTACGTTCTTAAGTTCAGCTAATTCTTTAAAATTAAAAAGAATACCGTTAATAAATGTTTTTAGCTGAATTTGCTCCTTGTTTATAAATTCCGAGTTATTAATCTTGCTAAAGAGCCCGAGCGTTTTGCTTAACCGGGATAAACGGGAGGTAGACTGGTAAATAGCATTAAGTACCTGGAAAAGGTCTTCGGGCATATTGCCAGCTTTTAGCAGCATTTCTAACTTAGCCCGTATTACGGCCAGAGGTGTTTGTACCTCATGCGAAATATTGTCGGTAAATTCTTTTATGTTCCGGTAGTCGTGCTCGATGCGGTTTATCATCTGCGCAATAATCAGGTTTAATTCTTCAAATTCCTGGGTATTGGTAGGCTGTAAAAGCAGGGGCTGATTCCGGTTAACCGAGTAGTTGCGGATCTGGTCGAGGGTATGGTTAAAGGGTTGCCACAAATACCGCGACGATAGGTAATTTAAAAGCAGTAATACCACCATTAAAGCCAGGAAAATGTAAATAGCCGCGTGAATGATAAATTTGGTGAGCAGCACATAGTCCTGAATAGCCATGTAAATAGTTATGCGGTAAATTTTACCTTTAATGGCTTTGTCGAAGGTACGGGCCCGGTAAAGCTCCAGTTCGCCCGAAACATCATTTAATAATTTAACATCCCGGTTAAAGCCAGCAATAATGGGCTTGGTAACTTTAGGTAGTAACTCTACTTTTATGGTTTTAAAAGTAGCAATGCGTTCCATGTCCGGAATGGGCTCAGCCAGCATGGTTAGAATCCGGTTTTCGCGGTACCGGAAATAGTCCCGGGCTTGTTTATCAATAAAATTGTTGGCGTTTGTGTATAATATAAAACCACTGGTAGATATTACCAGGCCAATGATAAGCAAATAAAGTAAAGTAGTTTTAGTAATGAGCTTCATTTATTCGGTTACAAATTTATAGCCCATCCCGTAGATAGATTTTATGTTGTTGGTGCTGCCTTTGGTTTGAATTTTTTTGCGCAGGTTTTTAATATGTGTATAAATAAAGTCAAAAGAATCAGCCATATCTATATTATCACCCCACAAGTACTCAGCAATAGATTCTTTATTTAAAATACGATTCCGGTTACTAATAAAATAAAGCAGTAGTTCGTATTCTTTTTTGGTTAAGGTTATTTCCTCTCCTTTTACAAATACCTCCATGGTAGAGGTATTAATCCGGATATCATCCACTAATATTTCATTAGTACCGTTAAATCGCTTCCGGCGCATCAGCGACTGTACCCGGGCATTCAGTTCAGCTAAATGAAAGGGTTTGGTCAGGTAATCATCAGCGCCCAGGTTTAAACCTTCCAATTTGTCATCTAAAGCATTTCTGGCCGATACAATTAATACCCCGGCATCTGAATGATTTTGCTTTAGCTTTTTTAACAAATTCAGTCCATTTCCATCCGGCAGCGTAATATCCAGTACAATAATATCGTACTCATAAATGGCTGTTTTCTCATCGGCGGCAGCATAGGTAAGCGCTATCTCGCATAGGTAGCCTTCCTGCCGCATGTAATTTACCACCGTTTCCGAAAGGTCCGGATTGTCTTCAACTAATAATATCTTCATGCTAGTGAAAAGAACTAAACTATGGAATAATTCTGTAGAAAACTTGAAGCTTAGGGAAAGCCGATATTATGCCTGTACATACTCCTGTAAAATCTGCATGGCCTCCGTATCAGTAGAAGCTTCTACTACTTCGTCCATTACAAACTGAATTTCTTCTTCCGACCAGTTCTCTTTTTCGGCTGATTTAACAAAAGCCCCTAAGGCCACAAACCGGGATGCCTCTACGGGCAATAACATTTTAACTTTTTTCTTTATGCGCATAACTATTAGTAACAAGTACGAATAAAAGGGTTTATCAGGAAAAGTTAATAATTAAACGTAAATGAAATAAATTTTACTTCTAATTACCGTGAATAAATTGCCTGCTGGCATAGCAGTTTTGGTAGGGTATCCGTACTTTTAGCCGAATAACCCCGATCTCTATAAATAATTTATGCCTGTTTCGGATAACCTGATTGCTGCTAAACTGGAAGCTGCCCGTCGTGAATTATTAGACCTAAGCTTGCGGAACCCTTTGCTTAATTACCGCCCTTTAAAGTCAAGAGGGATAGAGGTGGTTAATGAAATTCCGGCAGAAATATTTCGGATCCTGGTGAAGGAAGGCAAGCCCATGTCTTTTCTGCCTATAGATTCTAAAACGGCATTAGACCTGATAGAGCAGGCAGAAGGAAAGGAGGATAATTTTGTTCTGACACCTGCCCAGACCGATAATAAATTACAAACCAAAGAAACCATTGTTAAGCTCCAGGCCCGGTTGCTGGATACTTATCACTCGGCCAGGTTATATGTAGAAGAACAAGGCGTTAGTATTCTCTACCTCGTGTTAGGAACCTTAACCTGGTACGAAGGTGATAATAGAGAAGAGGGGAGGCAGGCGCCGCTGATACTGGTACCGGTAGAGCTGCAACGAACAACGGCTCGGGAGCAATTCCAGGTGCGTTATACCGGCGGCGAAATAGAATCCAACCTGTCGTTGATTGCTCGGCTGAAAGCTGATTTTGGTATTGCCATACCGGAATTGCCGGAGCCGGAAGAAATAGATGTAGTTCAGTATTTTGATGAGGTGTGGCGACAAGTGGTGGGCCGCAAGGGGTGGATTATAAATTCCAGGTCCGTAGCATTAGGTTTCTTCTCATTTGGCCGGTTTATGATGTATAATGATTTGCACGAAGCTACCTGGCCTGTAACTGCCAAACCTGTTGATCATAAAATTTTAAAGGCTTTACTAACGGACGAAGGATTTCAGGAACCACATTCTGCTATTCCGGATGAGGCTCATTTGGATGATTTTGTAGTGCCGGCCGAAAATTGGCAGGTGGTAGATGCCGACAGTACGCAAACCTTAGCTATTCTGGATGTAAACCAAGGTCGTAATTTAGTAATTCAGGGGCCACCGGGAACAGGTAAATCTCAAACGATTACCAACCTAATTGCCGAAGCTATAGGTAGGGGCAAAACAGTGTTGTTTGTAGCCGAAAAAATGGCCGCTTTGGAAGTAGTAAAGCGGCGTCTGGATAAAACAGGTTTAGGAGATGCCTGCCTGGAATTACACAGCCATAAGACAAATAAAAAAGATTTATTACAAGAGCTAAAGCGCACGCTTGATTTAGGAAAGCCTCAGGTTAAGGACCTGGAAAGCGAAATGAATCTCCTGACGCAACTGCGAAGCCGCCTGAATGCTTATGCCGAAGCGGTAAATACACCGGTGGCACAAAGTGATTTAACGGTTTATGCTGTATATGGCCTGCTGCTAAAACAACGGGAACAATACGCGCAGATACAATTGCCACGTTTGGCGCTGCCATCGCTGCTGGCCTGGAGCCGGGATGATTTTAAACGCAGAGAAGCACTGATAGAGGAGGTGCAAGCCCGCCTCAAACAAATTGGTCAGCCCAATAAGTTGTTGTTTTGGGGCAGCCAGCGGCGTACCTTATTGCCTCCCGATATAGATAAAATTACCGGCGTAATTAAGGATGCCAGGCAAAAAGCCGAAGCATTTGCAGAAGCGGCTATAAACCTAGCGGGCATTATGCATTTTCCAGCTCCAGTAAATAAAACAGGGGCAGAGGAGCTCATTTTAATTGTCCGCCGGCTATTACAAAGCCCAAACTACAAAGGTGTAGAAATAAAATCAGGGCTATGGCAGGAAAAACAAAAAGAGCTTGGGCAATTAATAACGGCCGGGAAAACCATAAAGCAAATACAGCAGCAATACGCGGATCAACTGATTCCGGAAGCTTGGGAACAGGATGTCCAGGAAATAAGACAAAATTTAATAACCTACGGCGATAAATGGTGGCGTTTTTTAGCTGGCCCTTACAGGAAAAGCAAAAATAAACTGGCTGGCTTTACCCGTTTGGGTTTGCCAAAGGAAAATACGGCACAACTCAGGTTGGTAGATGCCATTCTGGAAGCCCAGCGCCAGGTAAAAGTTATCAATCAGTATGCTGGCTTAGGGCAAAGTTTATTCAAGCTGCAATGGCAAGGCAAGGAGTCTGATTGGGAAAAGCTAAACATTATTTCTGATTGGTTAAAAAAGTTGCAGGAAGATATAATTGCTGAGCAATTACCAGTTGCGACTTTAGATTACTTAGCGCTGGAGCCGGATTTACGGAGTCTACAACTGCCATTAGCTACGGCAGAAACCGCTTTCTGGAATTTTGAGAAAGCTGTTGCCGAGGTTACTCAGGTCTTGTTTTGGGCAGATAAGGTCCGGTTTAGCTCTGAAAACAGGTTAGCTAATCTGGCCTTTACTGATTTACTTTTTCTCTTAAACCAGTGGCAGGCAAAACCGGAGGAACTGCATCAGGTAGTAGCCTGGAACAGTTCAGCTGAGCGTCTGCAGCACGAAGGTTTACAGGAAATTATTAACCTATCTCTGGATTGGCCGGAAGCAAGCCAGAACTTAGTTGCGGCTTTTCAGCAAACGTGGTTGGAGGCTTTACTGGAAAGAGCCTATGAAGAGCGTCCGGCCTTATTGCAGTTTGAGCGGGCCGGGCACGAAGAAGTTATCCAGAAGTTTAAGCACCTGGATTATTTATCTTTTACTTATAACCAAGCCCGGTTAGCTGCTTTGCATTGGCACCAGCTGCCGCAGCACCGAGCAAGCGGCCAGCTAGGGGTACTGCGCCGGGAGTTCGAAAAGAAAGTGCGCCATTTACCTGTCCGGCAGCTAATGGCCAAAGCAGGTAAGGCTATTCAGGCAATAAAGCCGGTATTTATGATGGGGCCGCTGTCTATTGCTAATTTTCTTCCTCCTGAAGCGGTAGATTTTGATCTGGTAATCTTTGATGAAGCCAGCCAGGTAAAACCGGTAGATGCATTTGGCGCTATTTTACGAGCCCGACAAGTAGTAGTGGTAGGAGATAGTAAACAAATGCCACCCACCAGCTTTTTTGATGCCTTGGTAAAAGATGAAGTAGTAGAAGAAGAGAATATTGCGGCTGAAGTAGAAAGTGTTTTGGGCTTATTTGCTGCCCAGGGAGCACCGCAACGGATGCTGAGGTGGCATTACCGTAGCCGGCACGAATCGCTTATTACCGTATCCAATCAGGAGTTTTATGATAATAAATTAGTTGTTTTTCCTAGCCCCGATACAGAAAGAAAGGAAACCGGATTAGTTTATAATTATTTGCCTGATACATTTTACGACCGGGGTAAAAGCCGAACCAACCCCCAGGAAGCGGAAGTGGTAGCAAGGGCCATTATGGCGCATGCCAAAAATAAACCTGAACTAACGCTGGGAGTAGCTGCTTTCAGTATGGCGCAAATGCAGGCGATTATTTATCAGTTGGAGTTGTTGCGGCGCCAGGATATTAATGCCGAAACCTTTTTTAATGCGCATCCCAACGAACCCTTTTTTGTCAAGAACCTAGAGAATGTGCAGGGTGATGAGCGGGATGTCATATTTATAAGTATTGGGTATGGCCGTACCGAAGAAGGGCATTTGTCTATGAGCTTCGGACCTTTGAATGGAGTTGGTGGCGAGCGACGCCTGAATGTGTTAATAACTCGGGCCCGGCTGCGCTGTGAAGTTTTTACCAATTTATTGCCGGAAGATATTGATTTAACCCGTACGCAGTCAAGAGGTGTGCAGGCTTTTAAAACGTTCCTGAGTTATGCTAAAAATGGAGGCGGAACGCATCGTAGAGGTGCCGTAGCAGCTGTTACCTTGCCGCTTGAAGAAGAAATACGCCAGTTTTTAACAAATGCCGGTTATACAGTAGATGCTCAGGTAGGTTCAGCTGCTTTTTGTATAGATTTGGCTATTGCGCATCCGCAGCAGCCTGGTAAGTATTTAGCAGGTATAACGTGCGATGGCGCAAATTATCATCGGGCCCGATCTGCCCGCGACCGTGATCGGTTACAACAATTGGTGCTGGAGGGATTAAAATGGAATATATATCGTATCTGGAGTACCGATTGGTTTCGGAATCCGGAGGCCGAACAAAACCGGTTGTTGGAGTACCTGGAAAAAGCGTTACAAGGGGAGTTGGAAGTCAGAACTAAAGATAAACAGGTCTCTCCGCCGGAAGTACCAGTAATAAGCCGGCAAACGATATCGGCTCCACTTATTCAAAATGATATCCCACTTTACAAAACAGCCGCCTTGCAAATAAAAATTGGGGATAAGCAGTTGACCGATATACCTGTTAACATAATCCAGAATTGGGTTGAAGAGGTAGTAGAAGCAGAAAGCCCGGTACACGTGCAGGAAGTAATAAGTAGGATTGCAGAAGCTACCCACGTAAATCGCATAGGGCCGCGGGTTCGTACCGCCATTGAATCGGCTATTGCTTTATCTCTGCAAGCAGGAGAAATTAAAAAGGAAAAAGAATTTTTGTGGTTAAGTAACAAGCAGGAGGCACCTCTGCGCAGCCGAAAGGAAGCACCAGCTAGTTTACGAACTATCGAGAGTATTGCCCCGGAAGAACTTAGTTTAGCAATTCAGAAAATAATTAGGGATGGATTTGGAATTGAGCCGGCAGATATTGCACCGGCAGTGGTAAAATTGTTAGGATTGACTCGGGTAAATGAGGACCTGCGCGAAGTGGTCACAATAATAATAGAAGAATTACAAAGGCAGGGAGTGGTTAAGATGCAGGAAGGAATGGTACGAATTACCGGGAGCTAATTTTAAAACAAGCCCAATATTCCTGCGTAAGCAGAGCTACTATTTGCAATTTTAATATTTTTATAAGAATTATAAGCCGGTCTTGCTTTATCCGATATGGAAAAAAATTTAACTAATTCCATTTCCCCTACACATGCTCCTAAATTAACTGAGTTGCCGGCAACAGCAATCTGCGGGAACGACATAACTTCATCCTGCTTATATGTATCGGCATTGGCCATTATTTATGCTGGTCAGTATGCCTGGGTGGCGCTTTTGTTAGTTGGGGCGGTTTTGTTTCTATTTCGTAGAATATACGCCGAAGTGGTGGGCGCGCTACCTTTAAATGGAGGGGCTTATAATGCTTTATTAAATACGACCAACAAACGAACTGCTTCTTTAGCTGCTTGTTTAACGTTGTTATCTTATATGGCTACGGCGGTTATCTCGGCCAGCGAAGCCATGCATTATGTACACCATCTTTGGGCAAATTTGCCGGTTATTGTTGCCACCGTTGGTTTATTGGCCCTTTTTATGGGGCTAACTATACTGGGCATCGGGGAGTCTTCCATGGTAGCCGTTATTATTTTTCTTACCCATATTGCAACACTTACTTTACTGATTATTGTAGGAGGAATGTATGTTTTTAGCCACGGCCTTGATACGTTTCTGCTTAATTACAGGCAACCTGTATCGGGTAGTATTTGGCAAGCGTTATTCTTCGGATTCGCAGCAGCCATGTTGGGTATTTCGGGCTTTGAGAGTTCAGCTAATTTTGTGGAAGAGCAGGCCCCTGGAGTTTTCCCAAAAACGTTAAGAAATATGTGGCTGGCCGTTACCATATTTAATCCTTTAACGGCCCTCCTGGTTTTAGGCATTATTCCCATGAGCCAGGTGGAGCCCCATCAAACAGCCTTACTGGCTTACGTAGGTGAAATAGCCGGTGGGAACTGGTTGGGAATATTGATATCTGTGGATGCTGCCATGGTGCTAAGCGGAGCGGTTTTAACTTCCTATGTAGGTGTAACGGGTTTGGTCCACCGGATGACCCTGGATCGGTGTTTGCCCCAAATTCTTTTAAAAACTAACCGTCGTGGTACGGCCTTTTTAATTATGATAGGCTTTTTTCTGCTTTGTGTTTCTATTTTATTAATAACCAAAGGGGATTTAGGGGCATTAGCCGGAGTTTATACCATATCTTTTTTATCAGTTATGGGCTTATTTGGTGTTGGTAATATTTTACTTAAAGTACGTCGGGATCGTTTGCCAAGACCTGTGAAAGCTTCGGGTATTGCTATTTTAATTGCTTTGCTGGCGGTGGCAGGTGCATTAATAGGTAACGCTATATTAAACCCGGCTTACCTGCTTGTTTTCTTGAAATATTTTGTTCCGGCGGTCTCTATTGTATTTATTATGCTATACCGCACCACCCTGCTGCGGTATTTAGCTTATATAGTTCAGCAGATAGAACATGGCTTTAAAACGGACCTGCCCTTTTCCTCTTATAGCTTAAAGCGGTTGATTATGGAAATAAATTCGCAGCAATTTATTTTTTTCACTAAAGGAGATAACATTGCCAATATTAACAAGGTAATGCGCTACATAGAAGAAAATGAGGACACCCGCCGGATTAAAATCGTGAATATTTTGGGAGAGAATGATACTCCCCCAAAAAAGCTTATGCACGAAGTAGATGTACTAGACCGGGCTTATCCCGATTTAGATGTGGATTTTATTGTAATGAAAGGACACTTTGGGCCTGATCTGATTCAGGAATTATCTAAAAAATGGAATATCCCTAAAAACTTTATGTTTATAGGTTCACCCGGCGATCGGTTTGTATATGGTTTACAAGAGCTTGGAGGTGTAAGATTAGTAATTTAATGGTATGGCGTATTTGCTTAAACAAGTTTATTCTGATACTGTTGCATTAATATAACCAGAATACTAATCGAGGAAGCGGACACAGAAAGAATTTTCAAAAATTGGGTTAGCTTAACTTTAATTGTTCAATTTGCTCATCCGTTAACAAAATGTACCTGTTGTTATACGGGTTAGCATAGAACTTTTCCTCAATTATAAATTCACCCGTATTTAGCTTGTGAATGTTATAACTAAATAAGCTGTTAGATTTCTCAATTACTTTCTCTGTGTTTCTTAAATCAAATTTTCTACCGCAGGTAGTGCTAATGTTGTACATATTATTCATGTTGGATTCCATGATTATGAATAAGTTAATTGATTGGAGTTTCTAGTGATTTTTACGCATTTACCTGTAGAATGATAAAAAAGTTGTAGAAATTTTTAGAAGAACTTTATCCGTAATTTTCTTAAACTAAATTTCTGTTATGGCATAAAAATTGGGATATCCCGTAAAATGGATTTTGAAAGGATATGAAAAAGCTCATTATAACTAGTTTAATGATGCTGTTGTTGGGAACTTCGGCTATTAGGGCAAAGGCACAAAGCTACATGGTCGTGAATAATGGGTATTTGCTGCATAACGGACAAATGGTGCAGGTAGATAATGGAAATGTGCGGCCTGTTAAAAATAAAATATTGTTGAATAACGGCGCTACCGTTTTGCCAAACGGGGTAATCGTGCAGCACGATGGCATCCGCAGAAATTTGCGCAACGGACAAGCAATTGATGGATTAGGCCAGATTCTATATCCGGAAACCCGTCAGGATGGTTCTGTGGTGTTGTTACCAAGTCCGGGAGCGGTTTACGACCGGAATCAATACCGGAATAGTTCAGGAGGGAATAAAAATATGCCGCCTGGAAATGCTTATGGGCGCTATAAAGACCGGGGGAGGCCCAATAAGGGCAGCAGTTTTTAAGCAGATAATTTAAAAACAAATTTATAAACCAGCTTCTGATAGGCCCATGCAAAGTGGGTCTTTTTTTTTGTTCATCCTTTATCAGAATTGGCACGGTTTTTCTAAAAAGGTATAGTATTAAAGTTTTCTATGAATATTAAAGCTATACGATTATGAAAAAGATAATATTTACCCTTAGTCTGGTGTTGTTAAGTTTATTTGCTTTTCAAGCTTCAGCTCAAAATGTGCGGTTTGGTATCAAGGGCGGTTATAACGCAGCTACATGGGAAGGCGACGCTATGAAAAGCTTGGATAATGTAATTCAATTAGCTGATGGCAATGTTACTACAGAGGTTCGTTCTGGTTTCCATGGTGGGATGTATATAGATTTACCTATCGGAACTAATTTTTATATTGAACCAGGCGTTTATTATTCCCAAAAAGGGATGCGATTTCAGGGAAGGTTTTCTTCTGAACGGTTCGATTTTCTGAATTTGAAAGCAACTATTACAGATAAAGCCGAATACATTGATGTGCCGTTGCTGGGTAAGCTTTTTGTGGCAGAGGGCCTTCATTTCTTTGCTGGTCCACAAATGTCTTTCTTAGTATCCAACAAAATTAATACCCGGGCCAGCGTAGTAGGATTTAACCTGATTAATAAAGATTTTAATTACGACAGTCCTTTCCGGAAAACTGATTTTGGCTTGGTTGGTGGATTGGGTTACCGGTTGAATAATGGATTGAACTTTAGTGTTGGCTACGATCATGGATTAAATAGAATTGATAAGGGTGGCCATTTTAATACTTATAATCGGGTGGTGAAAGCCTCTATTGGTTTCGATTTTTAACGTTTCTCTTTCTGTGAAGTATTAGGTAATAAATCGAAAGTTTTACGTGATATATTTAAGGCAAAAAGCCACCTGAACAGGTGGCTTTTTGCCTTAAATATTTGGATTGGATGGTTATTATATAAAGTTGCAAAGTTGTTCGCCTACCTCAGAGGTGCTTAAATAGTCTTGCGGATTAATGTCTTTAGTTACCAGGCCTTTGTCCAGACAAGCTTCCACCGCTGCTCTGATAGCTTTTCCTTCTTCCCATAAATCAAAAGAAGTTTCAAGCAGGGTAGCGGCTGATAATACAGCAGCCATTGGGTTGGCAATATTTAACCCGGCAGCTTGTGGATACGAGCCATGAATAGGTTCGTAAAGAGCAACTTTGCTTCCTACCGAAGCAGAAGGTAACATCCCCAGTGAACCAGTAATAACCGAAGCTTCGTCGGTTAAAATATCGCCAAACATATTCTCCGTTAAAATAACATCAAACCGGCTTGGGTTTTGTATAAGTGCCATAGCGGCATTGTCAACAAACATTAGTTCTAGTTCTATGTCCGGAAAATCAGTAGCATATTGTTGAACTACTTCCCGCCATAACCGGGAGGTTTCCATTACATTGGCTTTATCTACTAACGTTACCTTTTTACGACGCTTGGAAGCAGCTTCAAAGGCTAGTTTGGTAATGCGCAATATTTCATCTTTGGTATAGGTGCAGGTATCATAAGCACTTTCTCTGTCTTCAGAACGTCCTTTTTTGCCAAAATAACTTCCGCCAGTTAACTCCCGGAATACCACAAAATCTACCCCCGCAATAATTTCTGGTTTAAGCGGAGAAGCGCCCGCCAAAGATTTGAATGTAGCAACCGGACGAATGTTGGCATATAAACCTAATGCCTTGCGCATAGCCAATAAGCCTTGTTCTGGGCGTACGGGGGCTGATGGATCATTGTCATATTTCGGATGGCCAATAGCACCAAACAAAATAGCGTCTGCAGATTGGCAAAGCTGTAAAGTTTCATCAGGAAAAGGGTTGCCTGTTTCATCAATGGCAATGGCACCAACGAGCCCTTCTTCAAAAGTGAAATTGTGGTTAAACTTTTCAGCCACTTTCTTTAAAACTTTTACCGCTACGGCGGTCACTTCCGGGCCAATGCCATCACCAGGCAATACAGCTATTTGTTTGTTCATGAGGATATATCTTAATAATTACTGCCGCAAAAGTAAGGACTTTTGAGAAGTTTGTGGAAATAAATATTAAGTAAGTTATAAGGAGTAAAACCAGGTCCTAAGGATATGGTAAAAGCAGTAGTTGACATTACGGGGCGTTTTGTAAGTTTTTAATTTATTTAGCTTGTGTAGGGTGGAATAATGGAACAGCTTCAGGAGCTATATCGGGAACTACTTTTAGAACAACTAGTTAGAGCCACCAGAAAAATTTCTAGGGTAGTAGAATTACCACAGACTAATAAGCTTTAGGTAAGCTAAGATGTGCGGC
This sequence comes from Adhaeribacter aquaticus DSM 16391, assembly GCF_000473365.1. Classification (GTDB taxonomy): domain Bacteria; phylum Bacteroidota; class Bacteroidia; order Cytophagales; family Hymenobacteraceae; genus Adhaeribacter; species Adhaeribacter aquaticus. Next base: position 876,469 of record NZ_KI421517.1, on the reverse strand, counting down.
TTTATAGTAAAACAGAAAGGCTGCCTTTTATTAGCAGCCTTTCTGTTATTTGATATTGTAAATTTTAAAGTATTGGTAGTAGTTTTACTTGTATTATTTAGCAGATTACATATTAATACTGAATAGATCCGTTTGGGGCCAGGTTGATTTGGCTTTTATTTTTTCTTTAAGGGTCGTGTTCAATTCATTAAAAAAAGTTTGCTCGTTGTTGCTAGGTTTGGAGTTTGTTAAAATCACAAAGTTATACTCATTGTTTAGCCTGGTTAAAATGCCGGCAGTGCCGGGTAGGGAGCCTGTTTGAGTCCAGTTAAAAGAGTTCAAGTAAGTATCTTTAAGTAAGGCGGTTTCTACGAGGTCTTTTTTAATGTTGTTTCTATCGATATGTACCATGAAACGCATTAGATCGGCAGCTGTTGCTACCCAACCGCCACTCGCGTCCATCCGGGTTAAATTCAGGTTATAAGGACTCCATTCTGGCTGATAATAAGTAACCTCGTTAGGGAGCTGTTGGTTAAGGGTGTTGCGGGCAATTTTCATGTCTGTAATACCCATAGGGTTCAGCACTTCAGATGTAATGTAATCAGTATAAGCTTTACCAGTTACTTTTTCTATTATGCGCCCTAAAATGCAATAGCCAATATTAGAGTAAAGGAAGGTGGTGCCAGGAGTGTGTTTTAGCGGCTGGTTTACTACCAGGTCTGTTATAATTTGCTTGTGGTTAAGCGATAAATTTGAAAACATTGGGTCGCTTGCTGTATTGTCCCAACCTGCTTTGTGATCCAATAAATGCTGAACCGTAATATCTGTTATGCCAGAGCCAATAGGCGGAATGCCATAGTCCAGTCCTAGAATGCCAGTTGGTCCAAACACCTTCTGGTTTAAGCTTATCTTTTTATCCTGTACCAGTTTTAAGATGCCAATGGCAGTAATAGGTTTTGAGATGCTGGCTATCCGGAATAAGCTTTTGCTATTTACAGCCACGTTGCTTTCCTTGTTGGCGTGACCGTAGTTCTGAACATAAACTAACTTTTCATTTTTAGTAATAGCTACAGCGGCTCCAGGTATGTTGTAGCGTTGCAACAAGGCCTTTACGGCTGCATCCAATTCAGAAAAATCTTGCTCTGTATTAATTTCCTGGTTTGTCTGGGTAACATCCGGGGTGATGGTTGTGGTGTTTTGTGGGGCTTCAGCCTGTTTTAATTCCACCTCATAATTATCCTTGTGGCCATTTTGGGCAACAATATTATATAATACCTGCGAGGTAAAGTTATTGGGCGTTTTACCACTTATTTGTTCTTCTCCATTAATAAAAACTTTGCTGTTATTAAGAGTGGCAAAAGAAGCAATAAGTCTACTGGCATTTGCGCCCTTAGGAAGCTCAATATAAATGTTATTGCCAATGATTTTGGCAGTTATATCTTCTGGTAAAGTAGGATTATTGTCTTTAAGGAAGGTAAAAGTAGTAATTGTATGACTATATGAAGCTGTTAGTGGTTCTGGTAAAATTTCATCTTCTTTTTGGCAAGCCGAATTAAATAATAATAATACAATTAATGGTAAGTAAAATAGTTTCATGCAATAGTGCTTTTATGAATTGTATTTTTTTTATTAGTTTCATAGTTTTAGTCGGATTTTATAGGATTATAGCAGAAATAAGTAATATATATGGTCTGCTTTTTAATGTGTTCAAAATTAATAAAATTATAATTAGAAATCATAAATAAAAGTTCATAAAATTCTAACTTAAATTGTGTTTTAATAAGTTGATATAAATTATTGGGTTGAAGGGATAAGGAAAGAGTAGCGTTAAATGAAAATGCAATTATGGTAAAACATGGTAAAAATGGCTTAAGAGGCTTGTAATTAATGCTTTGTGAAGTGGCGGGTGGATTGGTATTACAGCTGATTGCTTTCGTTTAGTTGCAGCCAAGGCATCTCCTCAAATGTATTTTTGTAATTCTACCGTTATTACCAGGTGAAGATTGAAAAATAGAACCCAGATATAGTATAAAATGCCTTGCCTGTATAGAAGAATATAAAATTTTAAGTATGGTGCAAAGTACTAGTGCCACTAGGGGAAGGGTGAGATAATATTAGTCACGAGAAAGACGCAACCGAACCTAAGTTTAAGTTGTAGCAATTAGCGCTGGTAAATCCGAGCGATTATTAAGGGCTCGGTTAGCATTATTTATGTGTTCTAGCTTATAAAAAATTTAAGGCCAATAACATTCTGGTAATATTCTTTTGTTTGTGGAATTGGTAAATTCTCGTCTTCTTTTTAGTCCATGTTAGTAAATTGTATCAGTAGAAGTATTTTCGTTATAGAGGTGCTTTACAAGCTTATATTTAAAGCTTTTCATTATTTAGATCGGGGCACTTCAAGACCACCATCTGGTAGATTAAATTATTTAAGCATAAGAGTTTTTATAGTTAAAGGAAATAAAAATTAATTCTGGAAGCCTGTTAATAAGGGGGTGTTCTAATTAAAAATACGGATGACTGAGGTTATTACGGAAAAAGATTAAGTATTAAATCTCACTAATTAAGTTGACATATTTATAAAAAGGCCGTACACCAAAGTGGTAAAATTCTTAATCTATTAAAATTGGAATAACCTTATGAAAAAGAAATGGATTTCAGCAGTAGCGGCAGCGATAATGTTTCCTTCCGCCATATTCTTAGCATCAGCCAATACTGAAGGGAATTTTTGGGCAGAACAGCCTGCCCAAACTACTGGTGGCAGTACTTCAGGTGCCGCTGGCGGTAGCGCCTCCGGAAGTACTTCTGGTACCACCTCCGGAACTACCACAGGAAGAACAACTGCTGGAACAACAGCGGGTACTACTTCAGGTGCAGGTAGTGGCGCTATGACTGGTTCTACTTCAGGTACAAATCGGGGTGGAACTACGTCTGGTACTACTTCCGGAACAATGAGGGGCGGAAGCACCAGCGGTACTACTGCTGGGACAACAGCTGGTAGAACAACTTCAGGAAGAACTACAGCAGGAACAACTTCCGGAAGAACAATGGGTACTACTGCGGGAACTACATCTGGAAGAACCACAACCGGCACAACAGCCGGTGGTATGGGTACAACTGCCGGTACTACGGCTGGAGGTATGGGTACAACAGCAGGAACTACTTCCGGTAGAACTACAATGGGAACCACCGCTGGTACCACTACCACCGGAACTACTTCAGGTGCTGGCGGCATGGGTACAACAGCAGGGGGTACTATGGGTACTACTTCCGGCGGCACAACTAGTGGCACAACTACTACCGGTGCTTCTACAACAGCCAGGTAATTTTAAGTATTTTATAAAAAAGGCAGCTTTTTTAAGCTGCCTTTTTTTATGTCTTTAATTTTAAAAGATCGATTACATAACTTTATATGATAAAACAGCTTTGGCTTTTTTATAAGGCAAACTATCATAGCCTTGGCAAACCTTATTTTTTTAAATTATTTTTGTCTTCTGTATGCTGGGCTGATAAGAATAGGGTGCGGGTAGGATAAGCAAAATCAACACCTGATTTTTCAAATTCTTCAAAGATCCGGATGTTTATGGCCTGCTGAATATCCATATATTTATTGTATTCCGGATCAAGTATAAAATACACGGTTTCAAAATCCAAGCTGGAGTCGCCGTAGGCCTGAAAGTGGGACCTGTCGAACCGCACGGGGCTTTGTTCTTCAATTACACTTTTGATTATTTGCGGAATTCGTTTGATGTTATCCAAAGAAGTTTGATAGGTTACCCCAAGCTTAAAAACAATCCGGCGTTGTTCCATCCGCTTAAAATTATGAATGCGGGAGTTCATCAGGTCGCTGTTAGAAAATACCAGTTGTTCCCCGGATAAAGTTTTTACACGAGTGGTTTTGATGCCAATATAATCTACAATCCCATTTTTTTCGTCCACCACTATAAAATCACCGGTTTCAATAGGTCGGTCAAAGAAAATGACAAAGTAGTTAAATAAGTCACCCAGTATATTCTGAGCGGCTAATGCAATAGCAATACCCCCAATTCCCAGACCGGCAATAATAGCGGTAACATCATAACCTAAATTATCGAATAGGAACAGAAGGCCTATTCCCCAAACGATTATGTTGATGATTAGCATGATGCCACCCAGCTGCTTTACCTTCTCAATACCATTGTCCTGATGCCTTACATATGCTTTCAGGACTAGCAGGATGGTTGAGGAAATTAACCTGATGATAAGAAAGGTAACGGCAACTGTTATGGCAATTCTGAAGATATTTTGCAGCCGTAGAGTTAAGGTAAGGTAGTTTATACCAATATAAACGGCAGTTATGTAAAAGGCCGGAATGCCAAACCGATTAATACTGGATACAATAAAGTCATCTATATGAGTGGTTGTGCGGCTGGTCCAGCGGATTACGCGGGTTAATACAACTCGCTTAATAACATTTGTTGCAATAAAGCCCAAAAGAATTATACCCAGGGCAATTAGGTAATCTTGAACAGTATTTCGAAGGTAAACTCTTTCTAGCAGTTCTGTCATCGTCCTCTTTTTAAATTTCAGTTAAAATGCTAGAGTACGAGCAATGGTTTGGGGGAGGTTATGTTTTAACTAAATTTAAAAGGTAGAAATTGCTGAAGTTAGCTATTGCAGAAACAAAAGAGCAGGACGTTTAACAAAAGGTATTTAGATATGGCCAGTTTGGTTTTGAAGGTGCTTTTACATGGATAAACTAACCTGTGGGTAACAAAAAAGCCAGTTCTTAATGAACTGGCTTTTTACTATTTAGTAGCTTAAAATTAAGCTTCAATTTCCTGCTCCTGGTTTAAGCCGACTAAGCTTAAATATTTGCTGGTTTTTTCGTAAGCTTCAATTTTATCTCTTAACGCTAGTAGATAATCAATATCATCATAGCCATTAATTAAGCAAGTTTTCTTGTACTGATTTATTTCAAACTTTTCGGAAATAGCAGTGCCTGCAATCGTTACAGTTTGTGTTTCCAGATCTACTTCCAGTTGTGTATTTCTGTCAGCAAAAATATGCTCTAAAACAACGGCTAAAAATGCATCCGAAACCTGAACAGGTAACAAACCATTGTTTAGCGCATTGCCTTTAAAAATATCGGCGAAGAAGCTGGAAATAACTACTTTAAAACCATAATCGGCAATGGCCCAAGCAGCATGTTCGCGGCTGGAACCACAACCAAAGTTTTTGCCTGCTACCAATATCTGGCCACTGTAGTTAGGATTGTTAAGTACAAAATCAGCCTTAGGGCTATTTTGGTTGTCATAACGCCAGTCGCGGAACAGGTTATCTCCGAAGCCATCGCGGGTAGTAGCTTTCAGAAAACGAGCCGGAATAATCTGGTCGGTATCAATATCTTCTATCGGTAACGGAACTGCCGTTGAGGTTATTTTTACAAATTTTTCCATGTCGTACTAAGCATTTAATAATTCACGAACATCGGTTATTCTACCAGATATTGCCGTGGCAGCTGCCGTAAGCGGGCTGGCTAATAAAGTGCGGGCGCCTGGTCCCTGCCGGCCTTCGAAGTTCCGGTTAGAGGTAGAAATACAATATTCGCCTTTCGGTACTTTGTCTTCGTTCATGCCTAAACAAGCCGAGCAACCTGGTTCGCGCAATTCAAAACCAGCTTCTTTCAGAATAACATCTAAGCCTTCAGCTATTGCTTGTTTTTCTACTTGCTTGGAGCCTGGTACAATCATAGCGTTTACATTAGGTGCTTTGCGTTTGCCTTTTACAAAATCAGCTACTAAACGTAAATCCTCAATGCGGGAGTTGGTGCAGGAACCAATAAATACATAGTTGATGGGTTTATCAATTAAAGTATCACCGGCATTAAAGCCCATATAAGCTAATGATTTTTCAAAAGAGGCTTTACCACTTTCTTCTTTCAAATCAGCAACGGTTGGGATGTTTTCAGTGATTTTAATACCCATACCCGGATTGGTACCATAGGTAATCATTGGGGTAATATCAGCAGCATCGTAGGTTAACTCCACATCAAAAGTAGCGCCTTCATCAGTGAATAAAGTCCGCCAGTAAGCTACGGCTTCTTCAAATTTATCACCTTTAGGAGCAAAATCACGGCCTTTGATATACTCATAAGTAATATCGTCGGGGGCAATCAAACCGCCGCGGGCACCCATTTCGATGCTCATGTTGCAGATGGTCATGCGGGCCTCCATGCTTAAGCTGCGAATTGCCGATCCGGCATATTCGACAAAATAACCGGTAGCACCACCCATCGTTAATTTAGAGATGATGTACAAAATAATATCCTTGGAAAGGACACCATTGGCTAACTCACCTTCAATGTTAATGCGCATGGTTTTGGGCTTGCTCTGCATTAAGCATTGTGTTGCCATAACCTGCTCTACTTCTGAAGTACCAATACCAAAAGCAATAGTGCCAAACGCGCCGTGAGTAGACGTGTGGCTATCGCCGCATACAATGGTCATGCCGGGTAAAGTAACGCCTAGTTCCGGTCCAATTACGTGCACAATACCCTGGAAAGGGTGACCTAAACCATAAAGTTCAATGCCAAATTTGGCGCAGTTCTCAGTTAATTTATCAACCTGAAAACGGGAAAGCGGCTCAGCAATAGGTAAATGCTGGTCCTTGGTAGGTACGTTATGATCGGCAGTAGCTAATACGTTTTGCGGACGAAATACGCCAATACCTCTTTTTTCTAAGCCGGCAAAAGCTTGCGGGCTGGTTACTTCATGTATTAAATGGCGGTCGATGTACAATACATCCGGGCCATCTTCTATACTGGTTACCACGTGGGCGTCCCAAATTTTTTGAAACAATGTTTTCTTATCAGATGCCATTCTTACTATTAACTTTTAATTCCGGCGTTTTCTTTTTTAATCTCAATTTTTTGGTAAAGTACACCCAGATGGTCGTCGTTAACAACCTTTACCTCATCTGCTAACACTAAGTAATCCTGATAAATTTCATCAAGCTCTTCTTTATTAATAATATAGCCTAGATTTTCCATGCGGTGTTTCAAGGCAGCCCGGCCGCTGCGGGCCGTTAATACAATAGAAGAATCAGCTACCCCCACATCATGCGGATCGATTACTTCATAAGTCTCGCGGTGTTTCAGAAAACCATCCTGGTGAATACCAGAAGAGTGGGCAAAAGCATTATCTCCTACAATAGCTTTATTTGGCTGAACGCGCATGCGCATCAGGCGGGAAACCAGGCGACTGGTAGGGTAAATGCGTTGGGAATTAACACCAGTATTTAAAGCCAATTCTTTATGGCTTTTCATAATCATTACCACTTCTTCCAGCGAGGTGTTACCAGCCCGTTCGCCAATACCGTTAATGGTACATTCAATCTGGCGGGCGCCGTTCATAACTCCGGATACAGAATTAGCGGTTGCTAAACCTAAATCGTTGTGGCAATGAACCGAAATAATGGCTTTATCTATATTCTTAACGTTTTCTTTCAGGTATTTAATTTTGGCACCATATTCCCAAGGAAGGCAATAACCTGTGGTATCGGGAATGTTAACTACAGTAGCACCAGCGGCAATCACAGCTTCAATCATCTGCGCCAGGAAAGGCAAATCAGCACGGCCGGCATCTTCTGCATAAAACTCAATATCTTCTACAAATTGCTTGGCATATTTTACGGCGGATACACCCCGTTCTAAAACTTCTTCGCGGGTAGAGTTAAATTTATACTGGATGTGCATATCAGAGGCGCCAATACCGGTGTGAATCCGTTTGCGTTTCGCATATTTCAAAGATTCAACCGCCACATCAATATCACCTTTAATAGCACGGGTTAAAGCACATATCGTTGGGTTCGAAACGGCCTTGGAAATTTCTACTATTGACGTAAAGTCGCCCGGGCTTGAGATAGGGAAGCCAGCTTCAATGATATCTACTCCTAACTCCTCTAAAGCCAAAGCTACTTCAATCTTTTCACGGGTATTCAACTGACAGCCGGGGACTTGTTCTCCGTCGCGTAGCGTCGTGTCGAAGATATGGACTTTATCACTCATGAGAATTACTATTTAATACTATTACTGCTACTATATTTTTACAAGTTAGCAAGTTATAGATAAAGTTAATTATAAAATTTGTTTTTTGGCAGCCTCCAGAATTAAACCTTAGCCAATAAAAAATTTTTGAGCCCTTCGTATTCTATGCTCATTTTTATAGATTCTTTCTTTTTCTCCAGGAGGCGTTTTAAATTGGCAGGTATTTCTATTTTTTTATTTATAGTTTCTTCTACCACGTCTATAAACTTAGCCGGGTGGGCTGTTTCTAAGAAAATGCCTGTTAGCTCTTGGTTGTCCTTTAAGTAATCTTTTAATGCGCCATAACCAATAGCTCCATGCGGATCTAAGGTATAACCAAATTGCTGGTAAACTTCCTGCATTAACTGACGGGTTTCTTCATCGGTAAAACGGTAGCCAATTATTTCTTCCCGAATTTTTTCCAGCGAGTTGTCGTACATATCCATCATCCGGGCAAAGTTGCTTGGGTTTCCAACGTCCATCGCATTGGAAATGGTATGCTCTGATGGCCGGGGAATAAAGTGACCAGATTGCAAATAAGCAGGCACAATATCGTTACGGTTAGTAGCAGCAATAAATTTATGAATAGGTAACCCCATGCGCTTGGCTAGTAAACCACCGGTAATATTTCCGAAGTTTCCGCTAGGTGTAGCAAAAACAACAGGTTTGCCTTGTGCTTTTACTTGCGAATAGGCATAGTGGTAATAGAAGGATTGCGGAATTAACCGGGCAATATTAATAGAGTTTGCCGATGTTAACTGCATCTTCTGGTTTAATTCTTTATCCAGAAAGGCCTTTTTTACCAGGTACTGGCAATCATCAAAAGTGCCATCAATCTCCAGTGCAGTAATGTTTTGACCCAGCGTGGTTAATTGTTTTTCCTGGATATCGCTAACTTTTCCGCTTGGGTAAAGGATAACTACGTTAATATTGGGTACACCTAGGAAACCAGCGGCTACGGCACTGCCGGTATCGCCGGAAGTAGCCACCAAAACCGTAAGCTGCTTCTTGCTTTCCTGAGTAAAATGAGCCAATAAGCGCGCCATAAAACGAGCCCCCACATCTTTAAAAGCATGCGTAGGACCATGAAATAACTCCAGTGAGTAGATGTTGTCATGAACATTTACCACCGGGATTTCAAAGTTCATGCTATCTTCTACAATTGTTCGCAGTTCTTCTTTGCTTATCTCATCCTTCAGCAAAGTGGCGGCTACTTCCAGCGAAATTTCCGATAAGGAAAGCTGTTCAATATTTTCAAAGAAGGAAGCAGGTAACTGCGGAATCTGGGAAGGCATGAATAAACCATTATCATCGGCCAGGCCTTTTACCACCGCTTCTTTTAAGCTTACAACTGGGGTTTGCTTATTGGTACTATAAAAAGACATTATTAAGTAGTTAGTAGTAAGTGATGGTTTTCGTTTTAGCTAGATCTAAACAACCAGCACTACTTGTTAAATATTTTATTCTTTATTTGATCGTGATAATCTACAATAAAACTAAGTTAGACTTGATTAATTGTTAGCAGTGAAAAAAAACTAACAATATATCATGGGCTACTTACAAAACTTTGGGGCCTTGTTTATTGATTTTGCTCACATAACTGTGATTCTCAATTTCATATTTACTAAAAGTCTCTTTCATGGCCTTAGCTACTTTTATAGCTGTTTCCTCAGAGCTGCTTAAGGCAAACATAGAAGGTCCTGATCCGGAAATACTGCCCCCTAAAGCACCAGCCTGCATAGCTGCTTCTTTAACCGCATCGTAACCAGGAATTAACATAGAACGAATGGGTTCTATGATGACATCTGTTAAGGACCGACCAATTAACGCATGGTCACCTTTCATTAAACCAGCGATTAAACCAGCTATATTGCCCCATTGCGTAACGGCATCTTTCAGCGTGATCCCTTTTCGTAGAATTTTCCGGGCATCCTCCGTTTTTACTTCTATTTGCGGATGTATTATGGTACAATATAAATCATCCGGGAAAGGAATTTCAATAAGATCTAAAGGTGCGTAACTGCGGACTAAAACAAAGCCTCCTAAAATAGCAGGTGCCACATTATCGGCGTGTGCTACGCCGGCTGCGGCTTTTTCGCCTTGCATGGCAAATTGTACCAAGTCTATTTGTTTAAGTGGGTTACCTAATAACTCATTTACTGCAAATACACTGGCGGCGGCACTGGCAGAGCTGGAACCAATCCCAGATCCCGGTTTAATTTTAGAATGAAAAGTGATTTCAAATCCTTGGTCGGAGCCTATATGCTGTAAATAAGCTTGCAACGACACTACAGCTGTATTTTTATTTACGTCAGCAGGAAAAACCGTGTCTTTAGTTTTATTAATTACTGTAAAACCAGGTTCATCTTTTTTACGCACTTCAATTTCGTCACCCGGACTTTCCAGGGCAAAACCCAGTACATCAAACCCACAAGCCACATTGGCTACAGTTGCCGGCGAGAAAACTCTGATACTTTCTTTCATTTTTTTATCGATAACCCATAGACTACAGTCCACGGTTGTATCTAAATAGTTGGAGAGTTGATTAACCGACTCCCGGCTCTTCCGAAACTTTAGAAAAGCACTTTTTAATTTTTATTCACTGTTGGGAGCGAAAAAGCTCCCAACAGTGAATTTATATAACCTATCAGTGGATTATCAGTCCTTGACTTGGCGCTAGTTTATTTGTTGGCAATTCGAATTATGTCGGCAAATACCCCGGCCGCGGTTACTTCGGCACCGGCACCAGAACCCTTAACAATTAACGGTTGCACTTTATAGCGCTCTGTTGTAAACAGGATAATGTTATCGCTGCCCGAAACGGAATAGAATGGATGGCCTTTTTCAATCTCCCGTAATTCAATGCGAGCTTTGCCGTCTTCCCAGGATGCAATTAAGCGGTACCCTTTGCCTTGCTTTTCTACCTCGGCACGTTGTGCCTCAAAAGTATCTTCGTAGCTCCGCAGGTTGGCCCAGAACTCATCCATTGGCCCATCAGCTAAGCAGTTGGCTGGTAAGAAAGGTTTGATATTTACATCTTCCAGTTCCAGGTTTTCACCGGTTTCACGGGCCAAAATTAATATCTTACGAGCTACATCTTTACCACTTAAATCAATCCGCGGATCTGGTTCGGCATAGCCTAAGTCCATGGCTTCCTGTACTACCGTGCTTAGCTTTTTCTCGGCACTCACGGTATTAAATAAGTAGTTCATAGTTCCGGAGAAGATACCTTCAATTTTCAGAACTTTATCCCCGCTCCGAATTAAGTCGGTAAGCGTGCTGATGATTGGTAAGCCCGCACCTACGTTGGTTTCATATAAAAACTTAGCACCCCGTTTGGCTGCAATATTTTTCAGTTCCTTATAGGTATGGTAATTACCGGATGCCGCAATCTTATTAGGTGTTACAACTGATACACTTTTGCTTAATAAAGATCTATAAACCGTAGCAACTTCTGCATTGGCGGTACAGTCCACGAAAACCGCATTAGGTAAATTCAGTTCTAATATTTTATCAACAAAGGTTTCAATGTTGGACTTCTGTTCAGCACGATCCAATGTTTCGCGCCAGAAAGGTAAATCAATACCTGCTTCGTTAAATACAGCGGTTTTGGTATTAGCCAAACCAATCAAGCGGATATCTATATTATGTGCTTTGTATAAATAAGGAGCCTGATTGCTTATTTGTTTTAGTAAAGTAGCGCCAACTGTACCCGTACCCACTACAAAAAGGTGCAGCGTTTTGGTTTCGGACAGGAAGAAAGCCTCATGTATGGTATTTAGAGCTTTGTCTTCGTCTTTCTTTTGGATAACACAAGAGATATTAAGCTCCGAAGTGCCTTGCGCAATGGCCATAATATTGATGCCATTTTGCCCTAACGCACTGAATAGTTTCCCCGCTATACCCGGGCTATTTTTCATGTTCTGACCAACCAAAGCTATAATAGCCAAGTTCTGCTCTACTTGTACCGGATCTACAATGCCCGCCTGAATTTCTAATTGAAATTCTTCATCAACGGCTTGCTGAGCCCGGGTGGCGTCGTTCTGGTTAATACCAACACTGATAGAGTGCTCGGAAGAGGCTTGGGTAATTAAAATTACGTTTACACCTCTGCGACCTAAAGCCCCAAAGAAACGCATGGCAATACCGGAGGCTCCCACCATACCTGCTCCCGATATAGTAAGCAAAACAATGTTTTGGATAGAAGAAATACCTCTTACCGGTGCTTCACTGCTTCTTGGGTCTTGAGAAATTAAAGTGCCAAAAGCATCTGGGGCAAAGGTGTTTTTCAGGCGGATTGGTATGTGCTTGGTAAGAGCCGGCTGAATGGTTGGCGGATAAATAATTTTCGCTCCAAAATAAGAAAGCTCCATGGCTTCCTCGTAAGAAAGTTCTTCAATAGGGATAGCGCGTTTTACCCGGCGCGGATCAGCCGTCATCATGCCACTAACATCGGTCCAGATTTCCAGGGTAGAGGCATCTACTGCCGCGGCAACAATAGCAGCCGTATAGTCAGAGCCGCCTCTTCCTAAAGTAGAAGTTTCGCCGTATTCAGTAGTAGAAACAAAGCCAGGAATTACCAGCAGTTCCTCGTTATTGGCAAAGCGGCGGCGAATGTTTTCGTTGGAAACTTCAAAGTTTACTTTAGCATTCCCAAAGTTTCTGTCAGTAACAATAAAATTACGATAATCTACAGCCGCTGCCGGTAAACCATTTTCTTTAAAAGTTTCGGCTACAATATATGATGATAAGCGCTCGCCGAAGCTTAAAATAAAATCTAACGTTTTTAAACTAAGCTCTTTTACCAGAAAAACACCTTGCATGATGTCTTCCAGTTCATTAAGCATGAACTTTATATTAGCAATAATAGAGCTTTGGTGTTTGGCATGAATAAGTTCTTTAACAGACGTCAAATGACGTTCTTCTATATTTTTTAATTCTTGCCGGAAACTGTCATCGCCCTTTTCGGCTAATTTACTGGCGTGAATCAGGTGGTCCGTTAGTCCGCCAAAAGCCGATACCACTACTGCCATTTGTTTAATGGAGGCGTGCGACTTAACTACATCCAGAACCTTTAATATGTTTTCCGGGGTGCTAACCGAAGAACCACCAAATTTTAAAACTACCATGCGCTTTTTAATAATATTACTAGCAATTATTCTAATACAAAAGAGAATACCAGATCAGGAATTCTCTCGGAAGAAAAAAAATATAAAAATTCAGTTCTTCCGCTTTACAAAAATAGGTCACAAAGTTAATGCTTGAAAATTTTAAAATTATACCACCTGTTAAAAGATCGATATTTAAAATATTTCAATATATAAGAACAGACCCTGCTAACCCATGTTTGTGGACGCCAATATTAAAGTATTAATGCTAAAATTAAAATTAATATTTTGTTTTGTTCCAAATTATTAATTACTTAGCGGCGCAAATAAGAATTTTCAAAAACGAAAAATGAATTTTAACACTGTCATTTTAAGCCAAATTATTTTTAGCGTCATTATTGATGCTAAACGGTGGATGGTGTAAAATACTTTATAAAAATTGATAAAGCGCCATTCCAAAAAGAGTGGCGCTTTTTTTTAAAACATTAGCGAAAAATAATATAGTAGCTTAAACCAACGAAATACAAATCTTTTAAATATCATGAGTAATAAATTAAACCGTTACAGCTACATTGTTACCCAGGAAGAAACCAATCCGGCCGCCCAGGCCATGCTACATGCTATTGGTTTAAGCAACGCCGATTTACAAAAAGCACAGGTCGGGGTGGTCAGTACCGGGTTCGATGGCAACCCGTGTAACATGCACCTGAACGACTTAGCCAAATTGGTGAAGGACGGGGTAAACAGTACCGAAGATGTACTGGGTTTAATATTCCATACCATTGGGGTAAGTGATGGTATTTCCATGGGAACTCCGGGTATGCGTTACTCGCTGCCATCGCGCGATATTATTGCTGATTCTATTGAGACCGTAGTAAATGCGCAAAGTTACGATGGCGTAGTAGCCGTAGTAGGTTGCGATAAAAATATGCCGGGTGCCCTTATTGGGTTTGCCCGCTTAAACCGCCCGTCTATTATGGTGTATGGTGGTACCATTGCTTCTGGTAATTATTGCGATGCAGCCGGTAAATTCACCGATAAAAGATTAGATATCGTGTCGGCGTTTGAAGCGCTGGGCGAGAAATATGCCGGTACTATTTCGCCGGAAGATTTTAAAGGCGTTATTGAGCATGCTTGCCCGGGAGCAGGTGCTTGTGGCGGTATGTACACTGCTAATACCATGGCCTCGGCTGCCGAAGCTTTGGGTATGGCGTTACCTTATTCTTCTTCTAATCCGGCCATTGGCCCGGAAAAAGCAGAGGAGTCTGTACAGGCTGGTATTGCTATCCGCGAGCTGTTAGCAAAAGATATCAAGCCATTGGATATTATGACCAAAAAGGCTTTTGAAAATGCCATGGTAGTCATTACTATTTTGGGTGGCTCTACCAACGCGGTATTACACTTATTAGCTATTGCCAATACAGCGGGAGTAGATATTACAATTGATGATTTCCAACGCATTAGTGATAAAACACCTTTATTAGCCGATATGAAGCCAAGTGGTAAATACCACATGGAGCAAGTACATAAAGTAGGTGGTATTCCGGCCGTAATGAAAATGTTGTTGAATGCTGGTTTATTGCACGGCGATTGCTTAACGGTTACAGGGAAAACCGTAGCCGAAAACTTAGCTAGTGTTCCGGATTTAGCGGATGGGCAGGATGTTATTATGCCTTTAGATCAGCCGCTAAAAGAAACCGGCCACATCCGGATTCTTTACGGAAATTTAGCCGAGCAAGGTGCCGTAGCTAAAATCACGGGTAAAGAGGGTGAATTATTTACCGGTACGGCGGTGGTTTTTGATGGTGAATTTGAGGCCAACGACGGTATTTTATCGGGTAAGGTAAAAGAAGGCGATGTGCTGGTTATCCGGTACGAAGGACCAAAAGGTGGCCCAGGTATGCCAGAAATGCTTAAACCTACTTCTTTAATTATGGGAGCTGGTTTAGGTAAATCAGTTGCCCTGATTACCGATGGTCGTTTTTCCGGTGGTACGCACGGTTTTGTGGTAGGTCACATTACCCCGGAAGCCCACGTGGGTGGTATGATTGGTTTAATTCAGAATGGCGATAAAATTACCATTGATGCAGTAAATAACCGTTTAGAAGTAGACCTGAGTGAAGAAGAAATTGCGGAGCGCAAAGCTGCGTGGCAGCCGCGCCCATTACGCAAAACTTCCGGTATTTTATATAAATATGCGAAGCTGGTTTCTACGGCTTCGGAAGGCTGTGTAACCGACAGATAATCCGGCCTTTTTGAAATTTTAATGAGTTAAGTGATGTTCTATATATCTAATAACATCTAAAGTCATGAGTCTAGCTACAGAATTAACAGAAAAAGAAATAAAGACCACAACTGAGAAAAAGATAGTAACAGGAGCTCAGGGCGTGTTACTTTCACTTCTGGAAGAAGGCGTGGATACCATTTTTGGATATCCGGGCGGGGCAATTATGCCTATCTATGATGCACTTTATGACTTTAGCGACAGCCTGAAGCACTATCTGGTTCGGCACGAACAAGGTGGTATTCATGCGGCACAGGGTTATGCCCGCATTACTGGTAGGCCAGGTGTTTGTTTTGCTACTTCTGGTCCGGGTGCTACCAATTTGATTACCGGTATTGCCGATGCCCAGATAGATTCTACGCCATTAGTTTGTATTACCGGTCAGGTATTTTCCCACTTGTTAGGTACAGATGCTTTTCAGGAAACAGATGTGATTGGCGTAACCATGCCTGTTACTAAATGGAGCTATCAGGTAACCCGTGCCGAAGAAATACCAGAAGCAATTGCCAAAGCGTTTTACATTGCTTCTTCTGGCCGTCCGGGACCAGTTTTAATAGATATAACAAAAGATGCGCAAAATGCTTCTTTTGAGTTTGGTTATAAAAAATGGAAAAAAATTGCCAGCTATTTTCCAAAACCTAAATTAAATTTATCGGCAGTACAGGCTGCAGCTGATTTAATTAATCAGGCAAAAAAGCCTTTCATATTGTGGGGGCAAGGTATATTGTTATCGCACGCCGAAGAAGAGTTTAAAGCTTTTGTGGAGAAAGCAGGTATTCCGGCGGCGTGGACTATTCTTGGTTTATCTGGTTTGCCAACGGAGCACCCGCTAAACGTAGGTATGCTGGGTATGCACGGGAACTACGGGCCCAACCTGAAAACAAACGAGGCTGATGTAATTATAGCCATTGGTATGCGTTTCGATGACCGGGTTACTGGTGATTTAAAGCGCTATGCCAAACAAGCTAAAATAATTCATATTGAAATAGATCAGGCTGAAATAAATAAAAACGTACGCGCTACGGTAGCAGTTAATGCTGATGCCAAGGAAGCCTTACAAGCCTTGACTACGCTGGTTGAAGAAAAACAACACAAAGCGTGGGTGCAGACTTTTAAAGATTGCTACGAAATAGAGTATAATAAAGTCATTCGGGATAAGCTTTACCCAAGTACAGATAAATTACAAATGGGAGAAGCTATCCGGGTAATCTCTGAACAAACGGATGGACAAGCGGTATTAGTTACTGACGTAGGGCAGCACCAAATGATGAGCATGCGCTACTACAACTTTAAGCAGCTAAACAGCAATATTACATCGGGTGGTGCTGGTACCATGGGCTTCTGCTTACCAGCGGCTATGGGTGCCAAAGTTGGTGCTCCTGACAGACAAGTAGTAGCAGTTATTGGTGATGGTGGTTTCCAGATGACTATTCAGGAATTAGGCTGTATCTTTCAATATCAGATTGGGGTAAAGATTGTAATTCTAAATAATAACTTTTTGGGAATGGTACGCCAGTGGCAGCAACTTTTTCACCAGAAGCGTTACTCTTTTACCGAAATGGTAAACCCTGACTTTGTAGGTATTTCCAAAGCTTATGGCATTGAAGCCAGTAAAGTTACTGATCGGGATAACCTGCAAGCAGAAGTTAAAAAGATGCTGGAGCACGACGGCCCTTATTTATTAGAAGTGGTAGTAGAAACTGAAGAAAATGTATTCCCAATGGTACCTGCCGGTGATTCTGTAGCCAATATCCGGTTAGAGTAGAAAAATAAAAGCCTGACAAGTCACTTTAGCTTGTCAGGCTCCAAATCTTTATTGCACATCTTACCAGGCTGAAAATATTTTAATTATATGGATTACAACGAGTTTGCTTCTGAATCAGAGGAGAAAAATTATACCATATTTGCATTCACCGAAAATAAAGTAGGTTTATTAAACCGCATTATCATCATCTTCACCCGAAGACATATTAATATCGAGAGTATAACCGTCTCTGAATCAGAAGTAAGAGGGGTTTATCGGTATACCATTATTATTCGCAGTAAATTAGAGACAGTAGAAAAGCTGGTAAAACAAATTGCCAAGCAGGTAGATGTTTTACGGGCCTCTTTTTACCCGGAAGAAGCCACTGTATTTCAAGAGTTGGCTATGTATAAAATTCCCATGTCTTCTATTGTGAATGCGAGTGAGGTGGAAAAGATTGTACGTGATAGCCACGCCCGTATTTTAACGGTAGATCCGGAATACATTATTATTGAAAAAACAGGGCACCAGGAAGAAACGCAGGAGCTTTTTGAAAAGCTGGCGCCTTTTGGAATTCTGCAGTTTGTACGCTCTGGCAGGGTAGCTATTACCAAGCACATGAAAGACTTACGCACTTATTTACGCGAACAAGCAGAAGCTTACAGTTAAAATGTGTAAACTTGCACGCAAATTTTAATTGCCTTCGGGCATTTCCCTAGAAAACAACTATTTATTAACCAACAATTTTAAAACAATGGCAAAAATAAACTTCGGCGGAACAGAAGAAAATGTAGTTACCCGCGAGGAATTTCCACTGGAAAAAGCAAGAGAAGTACTAAAAGACGAAACTATTGCAGTTTTAGGTTATGGTGTACAAGGCCCAGGCCAAGCACTTAACTTACGCGATAACGGTTTCAACGTAATTGTTGGGCAGCGTAAAGGTGGAAAATCTTGGGAGAAAGCCGTGAATGATGGCTGGGTAGAAGGAGAAACTTTGTTCTCGTTAGAAGAAGCCTGCGAACGCGGTACCATTCTTCAGTTCTTATTATCCGATGCTGGTCAGATTGAAGCTTGGCCTACTGTAAAAAGCTATTTAACTCCTGGCAAAACGCTCTATTTCTCTCATGGTTTTGGCGTAACATTTAATGAGCGTACTGGTATTGTACCTCCTGCCGATGTAGATGTGATTTTAGTTGCACCTAAAGGCTCTGGTACTTCTTTACGTCGTATGTTCTTAGAAGGAAAAGGCTTAAACTCAAGCTTTGCTATCTTCCAGGATGCTACTGGTAAAGCAAAAGATAAAGTTGTTGCTTTAGGTATTGGTGTTGGATCTGGTTACTTATTCGAAACTGATTTCAAAAAAGAAGTTTACTCTGACTTAACTGGTGAGCGCGGTACTTTAATGGGTGCTTTAGCTGGTATCTTAGAAGCGCAATATAACTTATTACGTAAAAGAGGTCACTCTCCATCTGAGTCTTTCAACGAAACAGTAGAAGAATTAACTGAAAGCTTAATTCTGTTAGTAGCTGAAAACGGTATGGACTGGATGTATGCTAACTGCTCTACTACAGCACAACGTGGTGCTTTAGACTGGAAAAACAAATTCCGTGATGCAGTTGCGCCGGTATTCGAAGATTTATATAACAGTGTAGCTTCTGGTGAAGAAGCACAACGTTCTATCGATACCAATAGCCAACCTGATTACCGTGAGAAATTAGATGCTGAGTTAGCAGAACTGCGTGAGTCAGAAATGTGGCAAGCTGGTGCGCAAGTGCGTAAGCTGCGTCCGCAGAATAACTAATTATTAGTCCATAGTCCTTGGTTTATCGTCCGCAATAATAACTCTGTGGATTATAGTCTATCGAATGTGGATCACAAATAAATATTGTTGGCAGTCCACAGTTCATATGTTATCAGAATAGTTTGATAACTGTGGTCTGTGGACTGTTGACTTAAATACAAATAATATGTCAGAAGTAGTGCCGGCAGAAGTTAAGGCTTTAGTAAGTGTAGATGGAATAAAAGCTGCCGAAAAAAGATTAAAAGATATTATTGTGCGTACTCCTTTAATCCGGAGTATGAATTTATCAGAGCGGTACGAAGCCAATATTTACCTGAAAAGGGAAGATTTGCAGGTAGTACGGTCTTATAAATTGCGGGGAGCTTATAATATTATGAGCAGCTTAACTCCGGAGCAATTACAAAATGGGGTTGTATGTGCCAGTGCGGGTAACCATGCGCAAGGAGTAGCTTATTCCTGTCATAAAATGAGCATCAAAGGGCATATTTTTATGCCTATTACTACTCCTAACCAAAAGATTAAACAAGTTCAGTTATTTGGCCGGGAACACGTAGAGGTGGTGCTTGTTGGCGATACTTTTGATGATTGTTATTACGAAGCACTTAAGTTCTCAGATCTGCACCAAACTGCTTTTATTCATCCTTTCGATAATCCTCAGGGTATCGAAGGTCAGGGAACGGTTGGTCTGGAAATACTGCAGGACATAAAAGAGCCAGTTGATTTATTGATATTGCCAGTAGGCGGGGGCGGATTAGCAGCAGGTGTTTCTACCTTTTTTAAAGAGCTTAGCCCAACTACGAAAGTTGTAGGAGTAGAGCCGGAAGGTGCACCTTCTATGAAAAAATCTTTGGAAGCCGGCCACAAAGTAGTGCTGGACCATATTGATAAATTTGTGGATGGTGCAGCTGTAAAAGCAGTAGGCGACCTTACTTTTGAAATCTGCCGGGAAAAGCTGGATGACATGCTAACCATACCGGAAGGTAAAATTTGCACCACTATTCTGCAGCTTTACAACGAAGAGGCTATTGTGGCCGAACCTGCAGGAGCTTTATCTATCTCGGCTTTAGATTTTTTTAAAGAAGAAATAAAAGGCAAAACAGTAGTATGTGTAGTAAGTGGGGGCAATAACGATATTACCCGTACTGAAGAAATTAAAGAGCGTTCACTTCTATACGAAGGGCTGAAGCATTACTTTATTGTGAATTTCCCGCAGCGAGCCGGGGCTCTGAAGCAATTTGTAAATGATGTGCTAAGTCCTACCGATGATATTACGCATTTTACCTACACTAAGAAGAACAGCCGCGAGAAAGGACCGGCGTTGGTTGGTATAGAATTAAAAAATCGGAATGATTTTCAGGGTCTGCTAGACCGGATGGAACAGTATGGTTTTAATTGTGAATATATCAACAACCGTCCGGAATTTTATCACTTTATTATTTAATGAATGAGGAATCAGGAAACTATAGGTTTCCTGATTCCTCATTCATTAAAGTTTCGTTCCCGAATAATAACCATATCCTCGGTAGTTAACGGTTTCGAAATAAAGTCTTCTACCTCATTTAGGCTTTTAGCATGCACAATATCTTTGGCATCTACTGCTGAAGAAAGCATAAATAACCGACAGGCATTAATTGTGCCCTCCGGAAACTTACGGTATTCCTCCAGAAATTCCCAGCCATCCATTCCCGGCATATTTAAATCCAGAAAAATTAAATCTGGAAATGGTTCATTGGCTTTTAAGCATTGGTTCAGGAAGTCCAGTGCATCCTCTGCATTCTGGTAAGTTATTACCCTTCGCCCAAAGCCCTCCCTAATTATTAGCTTTTCAGTAATAAAGTTACTTATTACATCATCATCTATTAAGAGTATAGTTTTAAAAATAGACATTCCTTTAATTGCTAAACATAATTTCGAATGTAGAACCAACACCTGTGCCCGGCTTCAAAGTTCTATTGTGCTTACCTAAAGCCTGCACTTGAATTTTACCTAAATCAAGCTTAACCTTTGTCTGCTACCTGGGAAAGAAAATGCATAAACAAGCCAATTAATTTCTTTTTTGTTTATGTAAACCTATTCCCAAAGCGTTTTTTTTAATCAGCTAAAAATGTAAGTTCCTTAAATAAAAATGATTTAATCTTATTTAGCAAGAACCTTTCCAGAGATTTAGGCTTTATGGCGTTTATTATAAAATTTATTAAATGCTATAGAACTAGATTTTATCTTTTATAAAAACAGATGCTTTTGCAAAATCAGGGGGAAGAATAATGTTAGTGATTTTGCTATTTTTTTAAATACTCCTCTGAATAGCCCTTACATCCTCAATTCTAACACCTCTTCTTTTAAGTGGCTTAAACCGATAAATTTTGCTTTAACCCTTTTTGCACGGTTTCTTTATGGACGAGTATTGCTGTGAAAAGTTATATTAAAATATATTAAAAGCAGAATTTCTAACTATTTCAGCGGGAATATTTACCAAAAACCGCCTGGCCAAGTTAGCTTCCGGAAGCTAAAGCTTTTTATTAAAGGTTAATAGCTGCTTACGTACCTTCCAGGGAAGTTTTCCCTTATTTTAATATTCACCGTAATTAAGTAATGTCTAAAGAATTTCTTTTGAAATCTGGTTTGGTATAATAGAAAAAAGTTTGGCCGGATTAGTATAAAGTTAATCTTACAAGAGATTATTTACATATTATACATTTTGTAATACAAGCTTTGTATATTTGGAGGAATATTATAACTATAAGTGTTCGTTCTCTTTAAGTAATTAGATATTGATGAACGTGTTAAAAATTTTACTTGCTGAAGATGATTTTCTAAATCAGATTCTTATTCAACAGGTTGTTGAAAGCGTGGGTTTTGATTTGGATATTGCTGAAAATGGTAAGGTAGCTGTTGAAAAGCTTCAGGAAAATGATTATGACCTGGTTTTGATGGATATAGAAATGCCCGAAATGAATGGGTATGAAGCTACCTCCTATATCCGTAATGAATTGGGTGCTAAAAGCAATATTCCTATAATAGTAATAACCAGCTTAACTGGTACCAGTGAAGCCGCCAAATGCATGTTGCTTGGCGCGAATACCTTTCTCTCTAAACCGTTAAACGCCGAAGACTTAATAGCAGAAATCAATACTTTGGTAATTTAAGCTATTACTTCAGATATAATAAATTCTGTTATACCTCACTTCTTAATATCTCCAATGGTGGCCTGTTCAGGATGCCCCGGCTATTAATTAAGCCTATTATAATTGTTAAGGAAGTTACTACTCCAAATAATACGAAGGTAGGTACCCAGGAAGGAGTAAAAGGAGCCTCAAAAATATATTTGGCCAGAGCCCAACTTGCTGCAACAGCTATTAATATGCCAGTGCCAGCAGCTAACGCACCTAAGAAAAAATACTCCAGGGTAGTAATAGCAAAAATCTGCCGGCGGTTTGCACCCAAGGTCCGCAGCAATACACTTTCCTGAATACGCTGGTATTTACTTATTAAAACAGAAGCAATAAGCACTACCAAACCAGTAGAAATACTAAAGCCTGCCATAAAACGGATTATAAAAGCTATCTTCTTTAAAATTTCGTCTAATGTACTCAGGATTAAGCCCAGATCGATAACCGATATATTAGGGAAGCCTTGAACCAA
The DNA here is from genome assembly GCF_000473365.1 of Adhaeribacter aquaticus DSM 16391. Taxonomy (GTDB): domain Bacteria; phylum Bacteroidota; class Bacteroidia; order Cytophagales; family Hymenobacteraceae; genus Adhaeribacter; species Adhaeribacter aquaticus. The sequence continues at coordinate 853,846 of NZ_KI421517.1, read as the reverse complement.
GGCTTGTTGAAAACGGGCTGAGGCCTGATTGGTTGGTACCCGGGTCATGAGCACATGAAATTGGGGTGCTTCTTCCAGTACACCCGCTGGAAAAATAACTAAAAAGTTTGTTTGTACCCGCCGCCATTCTATTTTGCGAAAGCTGCCTACTACAGTTTTTATCAGAGCTCCTTGTACATTAAATAATAATTGATCGCCTACCTTTACATGAATACGATGAGCAAATCCTTCATCTAAAGAGATATATACAGTATCGGACGAAGTTGTTACGGTACCTCGCCATTTGCCCGCTGTAATTTTTTCTGAATCTGTTAGGGTGTCGCGGTACGTAACGCGGTACTCGCGGGTAAAGGCTCTTTTAGATATTTCTGAAGCTGTATCTTGTAAAATTTGGGTGCCATTACGACCATTTATTTCCTCCAGACGCATGGTTACTACCGGTACTTGTTGCAGGATAGGTAATTGGTTTTTGCGGGTTAAAGCAACTATCTGTTCTTTCTGCGTGCTCTGAATATCAAAAAGAACCATATTGGGTTGATTTTTACCTGCCGACAAGCTTACCTGATTTACCAGAATATTTTGGATAGAATAGAGGGTACAGATAAAGGCAGTGCCTAAGCCAATGGCAACAATTAAAATTAAAGTCTGGTTGTTGGGCCGATGGAGGTTAGCAATTCCCTGGCGCCATAGATAACTCCATGAGCTTGGAAAAAACTTTTTTACAGCCCACATTAGAGCATACGCTACTCCGGCTAAGAAAAGAAAGGCTAATACCACCCCACCTGTAAACCATACGGCCTGAAGCCAGGTTTCCATTTGTATCCACGAGAAGCCTAATATAAATAGGAAGATTAGTACAAAAATTGCCCATTTCAGCGGATCTTGACGTGAGCTGGTTTCTTCGTAAGAGATGCGTAACGTATTAAGAGGAGAAATATTACGGACTGATACTAGTGGTAGCAAGGCAAACAACAGGGATATAAGTACACCTAAGGCAATACCCTGCATAATGGCATACCAGGAAGTAGCCATCGTAATTTGGATGGGCAGAAAATCCTGTAAAACTATAGGGAGTACCCGTTGTACGACCGTACCCAATGCGGCACCTATAATAGAACCAATCAAACCAATGCCTAATATCTGTATCAGGTAAATCAGAAACGTTTGAGACGCTTTTACGCCCAGGCACCGTAGTACCGCAATGGAGGGTAATTTTTCGCGCACGTAAATATGGATGGCACTGGCCACCCCAATACAACCCAATAATAAAGCTATAAAACCTACCAGAGTAAGAAAGCGGGTTAAATCTTCAAATGACTTTCCGGTATTTTCTTTTTTTGATTCGATTGTTTCGTAGGAGAAGCCTTCCCGTTCCAGGCGGGCATCTAGCTGCTTAACCAGCTTTTTAATGTTTGTTCCGGCATCTAGTTGGTAATAAAATTTATAATTAATGCGGCTTCCTTTTTTAGTTAATCCCGTTTGGTCCAGGTACTGGAGCGGAATATATACGGCCGGAGCAACGGTGGCCGAAAGACCACTCTGATCAGGGGCCTTGTTTAAAATACCGGCAATTTTGAAAGTTAATTCGCCTACTTTAATAGAATCGCCTATCTGGGCGTTGTACTGAAGCATCAAGGTTTTATCAACTAATGCATTTTGGTGCCGGCGAAAGTTTTGAGCCGCTTGAACCGGGGTTGTTTCAATACCGCCATAATAAGGATAAGCACCGCTTAACGCCCGAATCTGCACCAACCGGGTACCTTGATTCTTTATAAAGTAAACCATGGAGGCAAAACTTCGCTCTTCTGATTTAGTAGGACCAATGGAGTCTAGTAAGGGTTTAGCTTCCGGTTTGATAGCTTGGTTGCTGTAAATAGCTAAATCTGCGCCTAATAAGGATTTGGCCTGGTTATCTATGTCCTGTCTCAGGTTGTAACCAAATGAATAAATGGCTACTAGCGCGGCAATACCCAGAATAATAGAAGAGATAAATAAAAATAGCCGCGACCGATTTCGTCGGCTATCGCGCCAGGCCATTTTAAAGAGCCAGGAAAGGTTAAGCGGCCTTGAGTAAAGAGTAGGATCGTTGTTCATCTACTTTATATTTAGATGCAGTAGTATTGCGTTAGAATATCAAAAATCAGGTAAATGAGCCTAGGTAGTTTCGTCAGAAACCAGTTTTCCGCCCTTTACCCGTATAATGCGCTTTGTTTTAGAGGCTAATTCAAGATCATGCGTTACCAAAACCAAGGTGGTTCCGGTTTCTTTATTTAAATCAAAAATTAATTTTTCTACCTTTTCACTGGTTTCTGCATCCAGGTTACCAGTAGGTTCATCGGCAAATAATATTTTTGGTTTGTTAGAGAATGCTCTGGCCAGCGACACCCGTTGCTGCTCCCCACCCGATAGCTGGGCCGGATAGTGGTGGTGCCGGTTTGCTAACCCAACTTTTTCTAATAAATCCAGTGCCTGGTCTTTAATATTTTTTTCTCCCCGAAGCTCTAACGGTACCATTACATTTTCCAGGGCGGTAAGCGTGGGGAGTAACTGAAAATTCTGAAATATAAATCCTACATTTCTGTTACGCACCTGCGCCCGTTGATCTTCGTTTAAATTTTCCAGCTTAATATTATTTAAGGCAACAGAGCCTGCACTTGCCCGATCCAGGCCGGCACATAAACCCAATAAAGTTGTTTTGCCACTACCCGAAGGACCTACTATGGAAATAGTGGCACCAGCCGGAACCGAGAAACTTACATTATCCAATACGGTAAGGGTGCGCCCGGAGCTTTGGTAGGTTTTAGTCAGGTTTTGTATATCTAGAATAATAGTATTGTCCACGGGGTATGTTGTCTTGGGTAATAAACTTTGTTTGCCTAATATTGACGCATATAGTTATTGAACTAACTGCCAACAGGTAAAAATATTTTAATAACTAAACCTGTAACTGCCTCTTACGGTTTAAACAAAAATATATTTTAATTAAAGAGTTTAAGATTTATGTACAAAAATATTATATGGTTTTGGAGCTTTCTCGTATTAGGGCTGGCCGGCTGTAATTCTGAAAAAGGACCAGCTAAACAAGAAAATAAAGAAGCCGGTAAGGTGGAGCAAGAGGAAGTGGCGCTTAAAAATGAACCTATGCAAACTATTTTATTTTTTGGTAATAGCCTTACAGCCGGGTATGGGTTAGAACCTTCACAAGCATTCCCGGCACTTATTCAGCAGAAAATAGATTCGCTGCAGTTGCCCTATAAAGTTATAAATGCCGGTTTAAGTGGCGAAACAACAGCGGGTGGAAGAAACCGCATCGACTGGCTTTTACGACAAAAAGTAGATGTATTTGTTTTGGAATTAGGAGCTAATGATGGTTTACGGGGTATTCCGGTAAAAGAAACTTCACGTAACCTGCAGATTATTGTAGATAAAGTAAAGGCAAAATACCCGGAAGCCAAACTGGTACTATTGGGAATGGAAATACCGCCTAATATGGGAGGAACCTATGCCGAACAGTTTCGGGTTATATTCAGGCAAATTGCTACTAAAAATAACATGGCTTTTGTGCCATTTTTACTAGAAGGCGTGGGTGGCATGCGGGAATTGAATTTGCCGGATGGTATTCATCCTACGGCAGCCGGCCATAAGATACTTGCCAAGAATGTTTGGGAGGTATTAGAAGATGTCCTTAAAAGCTAAATTTACTACAGCTTCATAAGCTTCTGCTGGTTTTTCTTTTAACTAAATTTATATTTGCTTCTGGTTAGGTATTATTTACCTTTCAGAATAACTTTTTTTATACTTTAAGCAATTCAACTACACGAATTAATGGCAGAGGCACTGGGGCAATTAAATGGATTTCAGGTAAAATATATTGCCACAGATGCAGATTTTAAAAAGGCAGTCCAGAAGTTATCGCATGCTACGGAGCTGGCACTTGATTTAGAGTTTGATGATAACCGGTACACCTATGGGTTAACTTTATGCTTAATCCAGATTGCAGATAAAGAAACTTGTTACCTGATTGATCCTTTTCCATTAAAAACGCTCAAGCCTCTTTGGCAAATCATTGATAATCCTGCCATATTAAAAATTATTCATAGTGCCAGTAACGATATTTTACTGCTTAAGAAATTAGGTTGCCAGCCCCAGAGTATTCTGGATACTGAATTGGCCTCTAAAGTTCTGGATTACGGACGCACCTCTTTTGCCAATATGATGTCTGCTATATTTGAAACAGACATTGATAAAGCGTATCAGGTTAGTAACTGGACAACCCGGCCACTTTCGGAGGACCAATTAATTTATGCGGCCAATGATGTTGTTTACCTGCATGCTCTTAAAGACGTTTTGCTGGAACGTATAACAAAATTAGGTAGAGAAGAGTGGTTAGGAGAAGAGTGTCGGTTGCTGGAGCAAATTGAAATTAGAGATCCGGCTGACCGGTATCTTAAATTAAGAGGGGCTGATCGGTTATCGTATTATGAACAGTTTATTCTGAAATATCTTTTTGAATTTAGGGAAAGTTTAGCCTTGGAATTAAATAAACCGGCAGCTATGGTTATACCTAATGATGTATTAGTAGAGCTTGCTATAAATCCGGTTTCGGAGTTTCGGGAATGGCAAAACACGAAAGGTATTATTGGTAGAATAAAAGACCATCAACATTTTAAGTTAATCCGGGGCATTATTCAGGAAGCACAACAAATAGCCAAAGAAACGGGTGTCTCCTTTAATCGTCCGGTTAGGCCACGGCGCCCGGAGGGTTTAGTAACCAAAGAAGAAGCTGAATCGAGAAAAGCTAAGTTGTTGCCGGTAAGGCAGCGGGTTATTGGCACTTACGGCGAAAATCTGGTAAATCTTATACTACCTTCTAGCCTCGTAAACGAATATGCTGAAGGTAAGCCATTAACCATCCGGAAAAATTATGCCTCCCGTATTGTCGAAGATATTATAGCCGAATTAGGAATTGCATTATAATATTTCTTATTGCTACGAAACATACCTTTTTTTCCTTATATATACTTTCCGCAAGACAAGCTAATTTAAAATTTAAAAGGATATAACCCCAAGCTTCTGCTTAAACAGAAAGCTAAGTGGGTTATGTTAGTCACCACTTTTTCTCAGATTCGATTTTAAAGAAGTACATAGTGGATTTTACTTTTTAATCTCCAACTATTTATATTTATTTTTATATTGCTTATCTTAATTTATTTACCTCGAATGCTATGCACGTAAACAGGAAGACACTTAAACGCTATGGTATAAGTATAGTGCTGGTGTTTGGGTTGCTAACTTCTTTTGGTTTCATAGACAGGTACTTCGAAATAGCAAAAAGTTTAGACACCTTCACTACCCTTTTCCGACACCTTAATAACCATTATGTAAGAGAAGTTAATCCTACGATGCTTATGCGCGAAGGTATTAATGCCATGCTTACTTCTCTTGATCCTTATACCGAATTTATTCCGGAATCAGATATAGAAGATTTTAGAATGAACTATGTGAGTAAGCAGTATGCCGGAATAGGCGCCTCTGTATTCAATAGAGAAGGGAAGGCTATTGTATCAGAAGTTTACGAAGGCTTTGCGGCTCAGAGAGCAGATATACGGGTAGGCGATGAAATAATAGGAATAAATGGCCTTAACATAACGGCTAAAAATAGTGCCTATAGCACAGATTTATTAAAAGGACAAAGTGGTTCCGGAATCAAACTATTGATCAGGCGGGAAGGGGAGAGCCAACCGTTGGCGAAGAAGTTATCACGTGAAGTAATTTCTTTTAAGAATGTTACCTATTTTGGTTTACTAAATGATACAACTGGTTATATCAAGATAGATAAATTTTTAGAAGGAGCAGCCCGGGAAGTAAAGGTAGCTTTGATTACTCTGAAAGAGAAACACCATATACAATCGCTGATCCTGGACTTAAGAGGCAATGGCGGCGGCATTGTGCAGGAGTCGGTAAATATTGTGAATCTATTTGTAGATAAAGGACAGAAAGTAGCTACGCAAAAAGGGCGCTTTAAAGAGCATAACATTACTTATAAAGCTGAATTGTTACCGGTTGATAATCGTATTCCCTTAGTTGTGCTGGTAGATAACAGTAGTGCTTCGGCTTCAGAAATAGTGGCCGGAGCTATACAGGACTTAGATAGAGGAACAATAATCGGGCAGCGAACCTATGGGAAAGGATTGGTGCAGCAAACACTTAACCTGCCTTTTAAAGCCTTATTAAAGCTTACAGTAGCGAAGTATTATACTCCAAGCGGGCGATGCATACAAGCTTTTGATTATTCGCATAAAGATATCGACGGAACAAGCAGTAAAATTTCAGATTCACTGGTGGCCGAATATAAAACAAAGCATGGCCGTTCAGTTTATGATGGGAGTGGTATTTACCCGGATGTTTCCACTCCGGAATTAAATAGTAGTCATGTTGCTGAGTATTTAGCAGAGAATTTATTTGTTTTTGATTTTGCTACCCAATACCGCCAAAGACACCCTGTTTTGAAAGGAGCAAAAGCTTTTAAACTGAGTGATGCAGAGTATGAGACTTTCCTCAAATTTCTGACTTCTAAAAATTATAATTTTGCTACCAAAGAAGAGAAAAAACTACAGGAGCTTAAAAAAGTTATTTTACAGGAAAAAAGTTACGATAATATAAAAGCAGAGTTTGTTGCTTTAGAGCAAAAGCTACAGGAGGCAAAAAATGCCAGCCTGGTGCAGCATAAACAGGAAATAAAAGTTTTACTGGAGTCTGAAATTGTTGCGCGCTATTATTTTCAGACAGGCAGATTAGAAGCGTCCTTTAAAACAGATTTGGCTATAAAAGAAGCAAACCGGGTGCTGCGGGATGCTAGCTTATATGCTACCATTTTAAAAGGGGAAGGCTCATATAAAATTATAGGAAAACCGGTGGCCTATGTAAAAACAGATGTTAATCTGCCGGTTTCAAATTAAGTCTTTCATATTCTACTCAAAGCTTTAATGCGTTTCCAGTTCCATTACCATTTGTAAAATAATTCCCCAAAGATCTTCATAAGGTATTATTTCAATTTCAGCGTAGGCATCACCGGGTATAGGTGTCTCTTTTAACTTCTGTAATAAACCAGCGCCTTTTCTTCGGGCTCCAGCATAATTTAAATCTTCTTTAACTAATAAAGTCAATAATTTAAAAAACAGCAAATTACGCTGGCTTAACTGGTGCGTTAAATGGCGCCCGGCGTATTTTTTTAAGCTTTCTATCCGATATAGTAACGCATCTGTATCCTGCGACTTTAGATAGTACATGTATTGGAGAATTAAAATAGCGACGTTAAAGCCTTGTTTATCCTTGCTATATTCTGGCACTGCTGAAATAAGCTTAAAATAATTGGATTGTTTTAGTACTTGTTCAGATGGATTTACAAAATACAAGTAGGCACCATACAAGGCCCAACGCTCCTGGGCATTGCGACTAATTTTTTTAAATAACCCATTCCGTTGTACATCCGCATATAGTTTGGCTGCCAAATCAAATTTGCCAGCATGCATGGCCATAAGGTAGTAGTTTTCCATAAAGGCAAACCAGTTATTTGTGGTTCTGTCAAAAGCAGATAAATAATTCTCAGCAGCAGCTAATCCCTTTGTATATTCTTTTACCCTTAAGTAGGCAAATACATTCATGTATTTGTTAAAACGATCATCAAAGCGTTTAACATTAATTTTTGACTGCTGTAACAATTCTTCAGAAGCATTAGTTAATTTTAATATGGAAGCAAAATCACCAATTAATTCCTGATAAATAATAGAAAGGGTATAATATTGGTTAAAAATGTTGATAGAATTTGTTTTATGCCAAAGTTCTTCTATTCTATTTAACGCCACTTTAAGCTTAGGTAAGTGATTTTTCTTGGCAGAAACAGATTTATTAACTTCCAACCTAGAAGTTAAGTAAAGATCCTGTGCTTCTTGTTCTAGGTTAGCTAATTCGCGGTGGATTTTTAGACTTTCTTTTGCAGCATAAAATTCCTTTATAGATGTTGTTGCAGAATAAATTAGTAGTAAATATTCAAAACTATTAATAATTAAATGAGTAAATTCAGCTTCAGTGGCAATTTTAAGGGCAGACAATAATAATTTATGGGAGGTTTTATACTCTCCTTCATTTATCAGCGTTTTTGCCTGGTAAAGTAATGTTAAACATTCTTGTTCATAACGGTGAGCTATTTTTACTTTATTATCTGATAAATCGAGAAAAAATAAATGGTTTAATAGCTTCTTGCGTAACCGGGATTTAAGCATTTTTATCCTGGGATCGTCAGCACCGCAATTGTACATTAGTTTGGCAGCCTGTTCATCATCTTTACAAGCGCCACCTTTTATACATAAAAATAATTTTGCTTCCTTGCCTAGACTTTTGCCTTTAAGGTCTAGTAAAGGAGCGTTTTTAGGATGTTTATTTGTTACAATCCTAACTAATTTTTGCAAGTCTTCCATTCCTCAAATAGCCCCAGTTTTACTTTTTAAGCAGATTTAATAGTTAAAACTAAACAAAATACATAAGAAAAGTACATGTTACGTTTTGCCTAATTATTTACTTTTCTTTTAAAAGGCTTTTTTTCACTTTTGTAAGGTAGTAAAATATCTTAAATGTTACAAAAACCAATAGTTAACAGAATATATAATTTTTGATTATTTAATTATTTAATATTTAGGTACTTTTTTAATATTCCTGGTTAGATTTTTTATAAGCTAACTTAGGAATGTTATTGTTATTTTTTTAGGCACTTTTTCCTTTTTTGGTTGCGTTTCTTATGCCAACTTTGTCTTAATAAAACGCAGAAAATAAGTCATTAACCATAAAAGATAAAGGCCATGTTCCAGTTATTCTTCACTACTCTTTTAAACCTTTCTTTTTTCGTAAATTCTCAAAATGCAGTAGTGCCAAACAAAATTGCATCTTCTCGTGCAAGCTTTACTAAAGTTGCTCCAATTCGGAATACACAAGTATTAAATCTTAGCTCTTCTGCACCTACAGATAGCCGTGGTGGTGCTGGTTCTTGGGATGACAATAATTAATTGTTGCTCTTCGGGGAATAGTTAATTAAAAAAATCGTGCTTACTTTGTTTATTTAAAATGTAAGCATGAGCAAGTACCCTAAGCTCCTATTCTTGATATTTGGGTTGTTGCTGGCCTGCAAAAAGCCAGCGAATACAAACCAGGTTCAAATTAGAATCTCTCAGGATCCGGAAAACTTAAGTACAGTAAATTATAATAATGCAGCCGCCCTGCAAATTTTAAATTTACTCTTCCAGAGTTTAATGATGGCTGATTTGGCTGATGGTCAGGTAAAGCCTGCCTTAGCCACAGGTAAGCCCATAATCACTAAGGAAGGGAATAAAGTTAAACTTACTTTCCAAATCAGGGAAGAAGCCGTTTGGAGTGACCAAAAGCCAGTTACAGGGGCAGATGTCGCATTAACCCTGAAGGTGCTAAATTGCCCTTTGGTGCAAAATGAGCGACAAAAGTTAGCTTTTGAATTTATTACAGATATACAGCTCAGTGCCAGTGATGCAAAGGAATTTACTTTGATTACAGACGAGCTGACACCAGAGAATGAGTTTTTAGCAGGTGATTTTTTTATACTGCCAGCACATCTGGTAGACCCAAAAAATATATTAAAGCAGTTTTCTTTAAGCGATATTCAAAAGAAAGCTGAACATATAAGTAATAACCCTAAGATACAGGAATTTGCCCAATGGTTTAATAGCGACCAGTTTACCAGGAACAAAGCGTTCTTAAAAGGTAGCGGGGGTTATGAAATAGAGGAATGGCAAACCGGTCAGTTTGTACGACTTAGGAAAAAAAGTAACTGGTGGGGCGAAAAAATAAATCAAAACCACCAACATATAACCGCCCAGCCCGAAAGGATTATTTTTCAGGTAGTACCAGATAATGGCACTGCAATTCTTGCTCTCAGAAACCAGCAATTAGATGTCTTTTCTGGCATTCCAGTCAATGCCTTTCAACAACTTCAGGCAGATCAAAATTTTAAACAATCCTATAATCTTTTTACGCCTGCAACCTACGAATTTACTTACCTGGGCATTAATAGCCGTTTACCAAAGTTTGCAGATGCGGCTACCCGTCAGGCCTTAGCACATCTTTTAGACGTTAAAAAGATAATCCAAGCTACACAAAAGGGGTACGCCATTCAAACTGTTGGCCCGGTCATCCCCACCGATAAACAATTTTATAATTCCCAAATTCAGCCTTACGCTTATAGCTTACAGGAAGTAATGCGTTTGCTGCAAGTAGCGGGGTGGGTAAAACTTCCTGATAGGTGGCAGAAAAATATCAACGGCAAAGCAGAGGTTCTTACTATTAACCTGAACTACAAGGCCGGTAATACTGAATTTGAAAACATTGCACTGATCTTTCAGCAGGAGGCGGCTAAAATAAATATCCCAATTACCATTCAGCCGCTGGAAGGCTTACTGTTAACAAAAAATTTAAAAGACCATTCCTTCGAGGTTTTTATCCGATACCTTTCTGGTAATCCGTTTGTTTATAATTTTAAGCCTATCTTTCATACCCAAAGCGCAGCAGAAGGAGGGGGCAACTATACCGGATTTGGTACGCCAGAAAGTGATAGGCTGATAGGTGAAATTAATGATGCCCAAGATAACCAAACAAAAGTTAATGCGCTGAAACGCCTGCAAGAGATTTTACACGAACAAAGTGCCCTTATTTTCCTGTACTTTAACACCGATCGGTTAGCTATACATAAAAGGTTTACCAATTTAAAAGTATCGGCTATTAAACCTGGCTATGATGTAAGCTCATTTACGCTTAAAGAAGATTAACTTTTTATGTGGGCTTACTTTGGTAAAAGATTATTGCTGGCTGCACCAACTATTTGGGTAATTGGTTCTGTAATTTTTGTTTTAAGTAAAGTTGTGCCAGGTAATTATAAAGATTTACTACAGCAAACAGAAGGAACAATTTCAACAGGTAACCAGGTAATACAAAGTCACGCTGATTACTTGCAATCTTTAAAAACAACTGGTGCAGATAAACCTCTATTTTATTTTTCTATATATTCTAAAGCAGAACCTGATACGTTAGCTAAGGTATTTCCAGTGCGGCATCAGGTGTTTTTGCAGAAGTTAATTTACCAATATGGTAATTGGCCCGCCATAGCAGCTTATTATAAAAGTTTACTAAAATGGGAGCAGCAGGTATTGGGTACAAATGTTCTCCTTCTTCAAAAGCAAACCCAGGTCTTATTCACTGAAACAGATCCTCAAAAAATTACCCAACTACTAAATAAAATAGAAAAGCGGCAGATGCAAGCTCCTGGCTCTCTTATTTTAAGAACACACTATCTGCTGGTCAGGAACAATTTTGCAAGGTTAGAACAGGAGGCGCAGCCAATTAACAATTTAATTCCGGTAATTAAGTGGCATGGTTCAGAAAACCAATACAACAGCTGGCTGGGAAATTTTGTTAGAGGAGAATTAGGCAATTCATACCGGGACGGGCAGCCGGTTACCAAAATAATATGCCGTGCTATTAGCAACACCTTAATTTTATTGCTAGGATGCCTGCTTCTGATTTTTGCTTTAGCGGTAGAACTAAGTTTAGTCTTAACCAGAAATAAAAAGTCGCGGTGGCAGGCTTGCGTTTTATCTTTTTTATATGTGTTAGATAGTATTCCACTTTTCATTGTGGCTTTCCTGCTTTTAATTTTTTTAGCCGGTTCTGGATACCTGCATATATTTCCATTATTTGGGTTAAGTTCAGGTATGGGAGCTGCCCAAGGTTGGTGGGGTAAATTTTTGGAGCAGGTACCGCACCTGGTGTTGCCAGGCATTTGTTTAATCTTAGCTGGCCTGCCCTATGTTACTGTTCAGCTTTACCAAAAACTACAGGAAGTAATGCAGGCCGAATTCATTACCACCGCCCGAGCCAAAGGCTTGCCTAATAATTTGGTATTACGCAGACACGTTTTCAGAAATGCTTTACTACCCTTAATTACTTTATTTACCGGATACTTGCCCAGTTTAATTAGTGGAGCTTTGGTTATAGAAGTAATATTTGCCATACCCGGTACGGGGCGATTGTTAGCAGAATCGGTTTTAGCACGTGATTACCCGGTTGTGCTTGGGTTGGTACTATTTGCGGCCACATTAAAAGTTGGCTCCCATTTATTAACCGATTTCCTTTATTTTTCAGCTGATCCCCGAACCAGGATAAAACCTTAAAGTATTGCCTTCTCCATTAATAAATAAATTTTTAATCCCTAACTGGCAAAGCAAATTGGCCTTGCTTTATTTAAGCCTGTTTGCCCTTTTTGCAATAGGCGCTAACTGGCTGCCGCTAAACTTTTCACCCAACGATATAGATTTAGATCGGGTTTACCAACCGCCTTTTCAATGGGAATCAACAAATCCACTTAATAAGGTTCATTGGCTTGGTACAGATCAATTAGGGCGCGATTTATTAGCTAATATTGTGTTTGGTGCCCGAACAGCCATGTTAGTAAGTGTGCCTGCTATGGTATTAGCCACCTTAGTTGGAGTTTTTTTTGGTGGGGTGGCAGGGTACTTTGGCGACCAGGAGTTTAAGCTTTCCATCGCCTTTTTCCCGTCAGTAATAATTGCTTTAGGCGTATATTTATATTTTGGTTTTTGTATAATAGGTTGGCTTGCCTTTTATACACAAGCTGATTTATTTGTTTTGCATATACTTGCTGGATTATTTTCGTTAATCCTTTACTTCCTGCTGCTAAAACTCTTCTTATTTATACACGCTTTTCAAAAACGTATTTTTCTGCCAGTAGATACCTTGGTGATGAAAACAGTTGAGCTGGTACAAAGCGTGCCCCGGTTGCTTTTGGTATTATGCTTAGCGGCTTTTGTAACTCCATCCTTAGGGAATATAGTATTGCTGTCGGCCCTAACTTATTGGCCAGCTATAGCTAGGCTGATGCGGGGCGAGATGATAAAAATTAAAGCCTTGCCTTACATAGAAGCAGCAAAATCACTGGGTTTTTCTAACCGCAGAATTTTAGTAAAACATGCATTTCCGAATGTGCTTACGCCCATTGTAGTTGCCTTTACCTTTGGTCTCATAAACTTAATTGGCTTAGAGGCTACGCTTTCTTTCCTGGGAATAGGCATTCCGGCAGATGTACCCAGTTGGGGTCGGGCTATTGTTGGTGTCCGGATGAACTTTATGGCATGGTGGTTGGTGTTTTTTCCTGGAATGGTATTATGTGTAACAGTTTTAGCTCTACAAAAAAGCAGTCATTATTTACTGCACCTGTTAAATCCCAGGTCAGAATAATTTATTACAAGTTTTGCCTAAAGGGTTAAGCACTTAGTTTTGAATAGGTAATAGTTTAAGGTAGGCTAATAATATTAAAAGTTTATTTGTATTTTAGCAGAATCTTAATTAATTCTGCACCCGAAAAATAAATAAGGCACAATTCTTGGTTTATTTTCGTTGCAAAGGTTTAGCCAGCTTACCAAGTGATATTTAGTAAGTAAACCAGAAGCAGAAAAAATATTTTTAATTTAGTAAACATCAAACAAATCAATGAGAAGGAGTTTCACAAATTGTTTTAAGGCAGCTGGTGTGATGGCGATTGTATTAGGGTCGTTTGCTTTTACCAGTAAGTCTGAAAATGTGGCTGTGGTTGAGCCAAGCCAGGCATCCGGTGCCTTAAAAGGTAAAGCATTAATGGAGAAAAGCGATTGTATGGCTTGCCATACTTTGGATACTAAAATTGTAGGCCCTGCTTTTAAAGAAATTGCTCAGAAATACAAAGGTGATAAAAATGCCTTAGCTATGCTGACTGACAAAGTTATTCAAGGTGGCGCTGGTAACTGGGGCGAGATTCCAATGTCTCCGCACCCACAACTTTCTAAAGCCGATGCTTCTGAAATGGTAAAATACATTCTTTCTTTAGCGCCTACTGCTGCTCCGGCCAAGCCTGCTGCTAAACCAGGTGCGAAGCCAGCTGCTAAAAAAAGCTAATTACCCAAAATAATCATTAATAAGAGGGCCGAAAATATCGGCCCTTTTATTTTACTTGATAGTAACAGTTCGTCTTTCTGCGTTGCTTTGCAGGGCCGCCTCAATGATCTGGATTCCTAATAAGGATTGCTCTGGCTTAACCTGTAGTTCTTTGTCTTCCCGTATAGCCTCATAAATATTATCATAATATAACCGGTAGTTTCCGGGCAAGGTTTCTATTCTGGTTTTTACATGTAAGCCATCTAACTGCGTATTTAAATGCCCCCAGGTTTCTTCTGTTTCCATGCCCCAGTTGGCTGAGGTTGGTAAAACACCAACTTTCAAATTCTCCTCCTGTGGGTCTAAACCATATTTTAAGAAAGATCCTTCTGTGCCATGTAAAATGTAACGAGGCCCTTGTTCCCGAACTAAATAGCTTGATTTTAACGTAACTCTTAATCCTAAATAATGTAAAGTCAGGTGGTAGTAATCATCTACCTGGCCACCTTCGCGTTGGATACCAATCTCGGCCGTAATGGCATTTGGTTTGCCAAATAATACCAGGGCCTGATCAATCATATGGGATCCTAGGTTATATAAAATGCCAGTGCCAGGAGCTGCTGCTTCTTTCCAGGTATTTGGTTCAATATAGTTGCGGTAGCGGTCATAGTGAGCTTCATAATCTACCAGTTTACCCAATAACTCATTCTGAACCACTTGCTGTACTGTCATGAAATCACCATCCCAACGGCGGTTCTGGTAAACACTCAATAATCTGTTATTGGCTTTAGCTACTTCAATAAGCGTTTGAGCCTCCTCGCTGGTAACGGTAAAAGGTTTTTCTACTATTACATGTTTGCCGGCTTCCAAAGCCTGGCGGGTCATAGATAGGTGGAGCGAATTGGGTACATTTACTATGATAAGCTCCAGTGATTCATCTTGTAACAGCTCCTCATAACTTCTTACTATGGTTGCATCCGGGTAGCGTTCCTGAGCTGTATTACCAGACCGCTGAACAATTTTTCTAAGTTTAAACTTGGGGTTACTCGAAATAAAAGGGGCATGAAAAACCATACCAGACATACCATAAGAGGCTATACCTACCGTTATGGGCTGAAAAGAAGAAGTTGATGTCATTTGTTTTTATTAATAAATTTTGTGGCGGTTTGTTTTCCTAATTTATAAACATCTTTCAATAAGCTCTACTGAGGACTATTTCCTGTAAAAACAGACAAATTTTGTTAAAATATTTAATAATTCTTTGGTCCGGAAGTGCTAGCTAAAAATAGGTTAAGTTTTTGCTATTGTTTTATAAATAGTATCAGGAAATAACTATTTGGTCCTTAGCAAAGAAAGCTATTGCCGGAACAATAAATGCAGAATGAACCATATTAATTTAATATTTTTACAAACTTAATTTTATTCCAAGCCATTAGAAATTCTTAAAACTACTCATATGACATCCAGAAGAGTCTTCTTAAAAACCTCGGGCGCTTTTGCTTTAGGAACCTTGTTATTGCCTACTATTAGTGAGGCAGCAAAAGTAAAAAACGTAGGTATTCAGTTATATACAGTGCGTAAAGAAATGCTGGCCGATGCCAGAGGAACATTAAAGGCTTTAGCCAAAATGGGCTATAAAGAAATTGAGTCGGCCCGGAGCGAAAAAGGCCACTACTATGGTTTTACGGGTGCAGAGATGAAGAAAGTAACGAAAGATTTAGGTCTTATTTTACGCAGTGGCCACGTACACGTAAATGAGAACTGGCAAAAAACTGTAGATGAAGCGGCTGAAGCCGGGCAAACCTACTTAATTTGCTCTTCGCTGCCGAGCCGGGGACAAACTATAAGTAATTACCAGCAAGTAGCTGAAACTTTTAATAAAGCTGCGGAGGCTTGTAAAAAGGCAAATTTAATTTTTGGGTACCATAACCACGAGTACGAATTTGATAAAGTTGATGGGAAAATATTATATGATATTTTATTGGATGAAACCGATCCGGACTTAGTGAAAATGGAAATGGATTTAGGTTGGGCTATTGTAACAGGTAATGACCCGATGCGGTATTTCCAGAAATATCCAAACCGTTTTCCGCTGTGGCACCTGAAAGACATGAAAAAGGAAAAAGAAGAGAGCACTGAATTTGGCAATGGCCGGATTAATTTTGTGGAGCTATTCCAGGCGGCTAAGAAATCAGGTATGAAACACTTCTTTGTAGAACAGGAAGAATATGCTGGCGACCCGATGGATAGCGTAAAACATAATATTAATTACCTGAAGAAGTTGAATTATTAATCCTATCAAAACAGGTAAATTAAAAAGCAGGCCTCAGGAGCCTGCTTTTTATTTTACCTGTTTTATTTTTGCTGAGTTTGAAAGTAACAGCTTATTACTTAGCTGAAATTAAATTTAACAGAAGCTCCGGTTCGTTAGTTGTAATAAAATCCACATTTTCTTTCAGAAGGTTTTCCATAACGGGTTGGTCATTAACCGTCCAGACGTTTACTGTTAGTTTTCTTTGCTGCGCATCCTTAATCCAGTCCGGGTTTTTCTGTAATATGCTAAAATGGTAATCCAGCCCAAATAAGTTTTGCTGGGCCAATTCTGCCGGCACTTTATCTCCTTTCAAGTAAGCTACTTTTGCGTAGGGTGCAATCTTCATTATTTCTTTGCAGACCTCATAATCAAAACTAATGTAATCCACCCACGCTTGCGCCTGCAGGTCTTCAACCATTTTTACAGCTTTGTGCGCTACAGCAATAGAGCTTTCTTTTCCCAGTTCTGACGGTTTTAACTCCAGAATAAGCTTTGTTTTATTTTGACCGGTGCCAGTCTTTAAATAACTCTCCAGCGTTGGTAAAGCCTCTCCGTTACCTAATTTAACTGCAGCTAAAACATTGGAAGTAGATTTAGCAATTGACACATCCTGAATATGCGGATCATGATTAATATATAATACCGAATCGGCAGACATGTGGACATCAAATTCGCTCCCTTCGCAACCTAAATCAATGGCGTGTTTCAGGGCCGCAATAGAGTTTTCGGTAGCGCCAGTATTTTTCCAGGCTCCCCGATGCGCAACAACTTTATTCCGGATAAACTGATCCCTTACAATTCTGAAGTTGTTTTTTAGGTCGCCGTCAGTGGTTTTAACGGTAAGGACTACATCTACCCAATTTAAACCAGGAGTAATGGCTTCTTTCCTTAAGGTGAGTTTATTGTCTTTACTTACCCGGAACACTTTGGCATGCTTGCCGCCAATACTTACTCCTTTTATGGGCGTATTTTTGGCTGACTTTATTTTAATATAACCTACATCAGGTTGCTTATCCGAAAAAGTATAGTTGGTGAGGTAAACAGATGGTCCCTCGTTACTTTGGCCGAAACCATTCAGGATTGACAAGGTCATTTGAAACAAAACAAGTATTAATACTTTTCTCATTACTTACTTTAGGTTGCGTGTGATTTAAAAAATTAAAATATTTTATAAATAAAAAGGTAAGCACATTAGATTGAACAAATGCATTTATCCTGTAGTGTTTTAGTTTAGAATAAGTAACGTACGCCTTACTGAATCTGCTTAGGCTTGCTGGAAGAATAATATACCTGCATTCGGGTTTACATGCTGTCCAGAGGGTGTAGTATGAAAATAAACTACTTGTTAGCTTTAGTAGTGGATATAAAACCAATAAATCGTTTTTGATATTTATAATCGCCCGATAATTAAATCTTTGCCTCATCCACTTCAACCTCTAAAATAAATGCCTGTGTTGTTTAAACCTGAAGCGCAATGGCCGGCAAATAGCATAAGAATGATAGTATTAACTTTACCATAAAATTTTTCATGGTTGGTGCTTTTCTACCGGCGAAATTAAAAACTTGATATTATCTGGAAATTAGCACTGAGTTAATAAATGATTAATTAAATTTTGACATTAGGAGTAGCTTTTAGACTATAAACGAAATGATTTGAATCCACTTTCTGATTAGTAAAGTAATTATAGCCTGAAGGAAGGATAGCGGAGGGTAAACAACATCGTTAGTGAAAATAGGTAAAATTTTAGAGAAAGGAGGGTAAGGCTAATTATTCATGCCTATAGTACTTGCATTGTATAATTACTTCTGCCATAGTAAGTAAAAGTATCTCTTTGCTTTGCGGAGATCCACCATATAACAGAAAAGCAGGTTTAACTAACCTGCTTTTCCGGGTAGAAACATTATTCTTTTTCTTTCTCTGGTCCGTCGCCTTCAAAGCCCCCAACCAAATGAGAACCTTCCATGCCGCCGGTATTGCCGCCACCCAGACCACCTGCTTTAGCTGCGTTTCCTGCATTTCCGGCGCCACTGCCTGGTCCGGCATCATTATCGCCGGTTTCTTCACTACCCTTCAAAGGATGTTTAGTTTCGTCATCCGGATAAACCCGGTTACCAGATTCATAACCGCCGCCACCACCAGAACTATTGCTTAAATAAAATTTATTTCTTTTCATCGGTCCTCTGTTTTAAAGATTGTTTCTGTTCTTACGGATAGGACCTATTAATATGTTTAGTTTTAGCCGCTATTTTGAATAATTCGAGCTAAATGATTTTCATATTTAATTTCAAGAAAAAGAGGTGCTGTGAATGTTGAAAAAGCAATTACTTTATATAAAAATCTACAAAAATAGTAATGGGAAGAAAATAGCTTTCCCATAATATAAAATGGTTATAATTTAGCCGATAAACTGTTCTTATCAGACTGGAAATGGCCGTTTTCTATTATACCAATGGTGTTGCCAAAAGGATCTTTTACCATACCTACGTAAATACTCTGGCCTACTTCCTGTACTTCTTTAAATATAGTAGCCCCTTTTTCCAATAAGCTTTTAAAAGCAGCATCCGCATTTTGTACTGCCCAATATGCTTCTACATTACTTCCGGGCTGCACCGCTGTCATATCCGGATCAAGACCTAATTCATAACCATTTATATTAAAACCAACATAAAATGGTTCATCAAAATACGGTAGTACTCCAAAAGCAGCACTATACCAGGCTTTGGCTTTTGCTAAATCAGGTACATGATAAATAACTGTCCGGAGGCCTTGTGATAGCATAGCGGTAAATTTTGTTGTTTTTGTTTTATGGTCCCTGATTAATTTATGATAGAATCTGGTCAAAGATGAATAGTTCTAAAAGAAACCGATACCTATATATCTCTTGTAAATTCTTGATAATTTATTTGTTACTTAACGGAAGCAGTAGAAAAAGTGCCATTTTCCTGAAAAGTTCTCTGGAAGAATAGCATGTGGTAGGGCAGGGACTCGCTCCAATAAGGCCAGGTATGGGCTCCCGGGCGCTCTAGGTATTCATGCGGAATTTTCCCATACAACAGCCGACGATGCAGCTCCCGATTACTGTCAATCAGGAAATCTTCTGTTCCACATTCGATCAGCATTTTTACATTATTGTTTCGCATTTTATCAACCATAAATACTACTGAATGTTCCTGGTATAAAGCTGCGTTTGCTTCGCGTGAGCCCAGGATAGCGGAAAAGTGGGGTTCTGTATCTTTAGATACTATATCAGAAATATCTACGGCTCCGCTCATGCTGGTGGCCGCACAGTACAGTTCCGGGTGGTGGGTCGCTAAATACAAAGCACCGTGTCCGCCCATGCTTAAGCCTGAAATAACCCGGCCGTTCCGGTTGCGGATGGTCCGGTAGCTGCCATCAATTTTAGTAATAAGTTCTTTTGTAAAGAAAGTCTCAAACTGGCTTTCCTGGTTTATGGGACTATCCATGTACCAGCTGGCATAACCGCCATCAGGTGTTACAATTATTATATTATATTGATCGGCTAGTTTGCGGAGCTGTTGTTTGTCGGTTGTTTTAGTAAGCCATGACCGAAAGGTGCCGCTAAAACCATGCATTAAATAAAGAACCGGATAGTTAGTTTTGGATTTGGTGTAGGATTGTGGAATAACTATGCCCGCTTTAATACTTTTATGCATGCTGGGACTTTCAATAGTTAATGTATCAATGGTAGCTGAAAAAGATTGCTGGCTAAGGCAGGTAAGAGCCAAAAGTAAAAGAAAGGAGTAAAGTGCTTGCATTTGACAGGTAAATAATTGTTTTGGCTTTAAATATAGGAATTATTTGTCCTTGTATACGATGCAACAGAAATAGAATTTCCTGTAAAAAATTAGCCTCCGGCAGAATGATTAATTTCCACCGGAGGCTAATTCTAATTTGAAGTTTTGATAGTTACTTCACTACTTTCATAGTGCCCTGCATTACATAAAAGTGACCTGGCACCGAACATTCATAAGTATAATTGCCTGGTTTTTCCGGAGCTATAAAATAAATCGTTTCGGTAGTATTAGGTTGTAACAGGCTGGTATGATACAATACTTTATCCGTGCTCGGAATATAATCTTTTTGTTGTCCTTCCAATCCTAACTTCATAGCTAATGTACCCACTTCAATGGCCGTGCCTGGTAAAACTACTACAAAGTTGTGCAACATATCGTCGTCGTTCATAAATACAACTTTTATTTTGCTGCCGGCTTTTACCTGAAATTGAGCCGGATCAAACTTTAAGCCAGGTTTGGTGCCCATGTTAATAGTAAAATCAGCATCTCCATTCCAGGTGGCTGGCATTTCAGTCTGGCGTTTCGCCGTCTTAGGGGCCGCAGCAGTAGTAGCTGTTTTTGTTGTGGCTGCTGGTTTGGCTGCCGCTGGTGTTGCTGCTGTTTTTGCCTTTTTAGTACCAGCCATCATGGCGGCATGATTGTGCGCCGGGGCTGCACTGGCAATGTTCAATTTAGCTCCTTGCGGTATATTATTTAAGGTATAATAACCAACATTGTGCAGTAAAGGCCGGCCACTCGCTGCCCGTACGCCATCGGTGTTAATCTCGTGGATATACCCCTGGCGTAAGGCATCTACTACCAACCGGGCTTTCATGCCATCTTCAGACACCACTATACCCCGGATTGGGCAAGGAGCATTGTTGATAACCGGGCTACCGTAAGTAGCATGATACTTATAGTTAAAACCCGTTACTTTATAAGATGCCGGATCGGAGGCTGTTTTCCGGTCAACCGGTTCAGTAAATTCAATTTCGAAACCATCTGGCATAGCATGAATGGTTTTCATTTCGAATGGGGTACGACCAGTCCAGACAACGCGTTGTAAACTGAATAATTCTTTACCGGTAGATGACCATCCCCGGCTGGTCATACCTACAAACATTGACGCATCGTTGCCCCATACCATTCGCAAAATACCAGACGAGAAGCCTTCGCGGAATGGGAACACCACACCCTGGTACTCACCATTAACTTTCTCCAGGTCTACCCGCATCAGTTTGCTCTGGCCCTGGTCACCGATAAATAATTGGTTGGCAAAGGGGCCAAATTTACCACTGGTATTATCGTTCAGTAAACCAGAAGTTGAAATACCTAAAATACCGTGCGGCAACCAAATAGCTGGTGGTTTTAATTCTTTAAACCGTTTAGAAACATCAAACAATGGCTCTCCAGTGTTAGGTACATCCTGTGGTTTAATTTTTAGAGGAGAACCTGGTAAATCAGTCCATTTTAAGCTTTCAGCATTGCCTAGGAAATCACCTTTTTCTACGTGCGAAATCCGACCGGAACCAACCCAGTCGCCTTGATTTTCGGTGTAGAAGAAATCACCGGCGGAGTTAAAGCCGTAACCCGCTGGTGATCGCATACCAGCAGCATGCGGAATCATTTGGCCGTCCGGGGTGATCTCTAACGTCCAGCCCCGCCACGGCGCTAAACTTACTCCATGGCCTAAGCTGTTGCTCCAGCCAAGGTTTAAAGTAACCAGCATATTACCGTTCGGCAGGAAAGTTGGGCCATAAGAATATTCGTGGTAATTACCGGTTAATGGCCAGGAATAAATTTTATCATAAGAATCAGCAATACCATCGCCATCCATATCGCGCAGGCGGGTAAGCTCGCTCCGCTGAGTTACATAAATATCACCGTCTTTATAAGCTAACCCTAATGGTTCGTGTAAACCGGTGGCAAACTTCTTAAAGGTTGGCCGGTCTGTGCCGGAAATATTTGGGTTTGATACCAGCCAAACTTCACCCCGGCGGGTACAGATAGCTAAACTACCATCAGGTAAAGTAGTCATACCGCCAACTTCCAGAATAATATTTTCCGGAACTGGTAAAGAAATCAGCCGGTAAAAATCGTCTTCTTTTTCGGGTAGTGCTTCGGGCTTGGATAATCCTTTAGGGGCAGGAGCAGGTTGCTTGCTGCCGCTGGCCGGCGTTTTGGCCTGCGCCCAAACAGCTGTATTATTTGAGAATAAAATACCGGCAGCTACTAGGGCTGCTTTGGCTATATTGTTAATTGTATTTTTAACTTTCATGATGTTGTACTTCCAATAATTTCTCTCTTACCAAACAATCGCATATTTAACCATGCCCATGTTATTTTTTACTTTAACCGGCAACAGCATTTCTGTTTTGTTTTGAGCATTGGTCCGGATAACAGGCTTCTCTTTACCCGCTAACTCTATAAAGTATTGTTTATCATTAACGGCATAAAGACCATTAGGCAGTTTGGTAATATTATCACCGGAGGCTACCAGGCACCAGATTTCTTTGGTTTCCTGGCCCGGCATAACGGTAAAGGAATGGGCTAATTTTTTGCCTCCATCTTCTGGTTCTATGGTTTCGCGTACACTGGCGGCTCCTAAAGCATATTTAAATATTGGTCGGCCAGCTTTAGTAACATCATAACCTAAATAGGAGAAGGCTGCATTCGAATCTGGCCAAGCTGTTTTCTGATTGGTAAGAAAGGTAAGGGAAGGCTTAGCCGGAAATTGAATAACGGAGCCTTGCGGAACAGCTAACTGGCTTTCACCGCGACCGTGCCACATCTGAGTTGTTTCCAGAAAATTGCCCCGCCAGATTTGTAAAAATTCGCCGGCGTGTAAATCAACCGTATAACTGGCACCTCCCGGCTCACCTACTGAAATTACGTGGGTTCTTTTGGTATCGCCGTGGTTTACGAAGCCTCTTTGCATTACAGGTTCGTTTTCTACACTTACTGTAATTGGGCCAACTGGATCGGCAGCTCTAACAGGCGTATTTAAACTGCGGTAAGCTACACCCGGACCAGCAACTGACAACGTAATATCATTACTGCGGGCGTACCAGAATCCATAGTTTTTATAATACGAAAGTGTAATAGGGTAGTCACCGGCTTGTAGGTTTACGGTAGCTTCGGCCGAGGAGCCTTTACCTGGATCAACCGTTAAAACTTTATTGCCATTAACAGATAACTCGCCAGTACCGTTTAATCTTTCCGGGTTAACTTCATTCGGGATCCAGGCCAGGTTCAGGTTAAAATAATATTGGCCTGAAGTAGGAACATGAATGGTGCCGGTAATTTTTCCAGCGAAATTATCACGGGTAGCAGGAGCCAGGTGAGCTAACACATCCAGATCCATTACGGTTTTAGGTGTTTTGGAATCAAATTCCGCAACTGATTTAAAGGTGCCGTCAAAAGCCGATAATTTTAAGTTGCTTAACGTTACCAGTTCCGTGCCATAGGCTTTGTATTTGATGTTACGGATAGCCACCGAACCATGATCGCCCTGAATCATTAAAGGTCCTAATGGTTTTTCGTCTTGAAAAGCAGCGGCACGAGTTGGGCCAGTTACTTCTACATTTTTATGAATAGTAACTCCATTTTGCACTACCTCAATAAAACGGGCATTTTCCGTTTTCTGGCCCTGCGCATTAAAACGGGGAGCCCGAAATACAATCCGGAAATGTTGCCATAAACCAGGAGCCTTACTTACATTCTGGGCTGGCGGATGACCTTCGTAGCCTTTGCGGCCTTCTGGTCTGCTCTCGTCCCAACGTTCGTAAATACCACCTGCATCCGAAGATTTTGGATCTTTTACACCCCAGGAGTCAAACATTTGTATTTCGTAACGGCCTTGTAAATAAACACCGGCATTAGAACCTTTAGCCATCATAAAATCCAGCTCCAGTTCCAGGTCGCCGTGTTCCATGGTAGTCAATAAATGGCCTTCAGCATTTTTAGATGGCGTATTTACCAATATTCCGGTACCGGAAGTTGTTTTGGCAGCACCTCCTTTAATAGGGTCAAAAAATACATCACTGACTAATTTCCAGTTATTGGTTACTGGCTTAAAAGCTGATAAATCATTTAGCGATACAGGGGTAAGTGCTAAAGCGGCAGACTGGCTTTTGCTTTGGTAATGGGCAAAAAACAGGCAAACAAGTAAGCAAACTAATTTTGGATAATTTTTGATTTCCATGCGTCTGAATTGGCAGGTACTGTTAAAAAATTTAAAAGTATGAATAAGAATAAGTATAAAACAAAATAAAGGAACTTTTAAATAACCATGTTTAATTGGAACGAATTCTTATAAATTTTATTAAAATGGTTATTGTAAAGATTACATATTTCAAAAGTAATGCTTTCCTTTTATATCTGCCAAGTTTATCTAAAGGCATTTAAGCAATTAAAGTTATGCAATCGGTTGTAAGTAAGTATTTTATTGGAAGTGTCTAAAGTTCGACAATTTATAGCTATTCCTGTATGAAACTTTTACGCTGAGTTACTTATAAATCTTTTTTTGAAAACAGTTGAAAATGTAGCTTATAGTGGCAGCCCACGGATGGGATAACAAGATTAGTAGAAAAACATGAAACCTGTATATTGGAGTCGTATAAGTTATTGAGATTCTTTTTACTCTGGTAACTTTAGAACTGCATTTGTCTTAAATAGAATATATTTAGTGTATAAATAATTGTTCAGAAAGTAATATTATCCAAAATTCTTATTCAGAAACTTATGAGCCCCAGACCATACATCCTTGCGGAAGCAAACTGGAAAACAATAAAAGAAGTTAAATACGAAGTAGCGGTACTGCCTTGGGGAGCCACTGAAGCCCATAACTATCATTTGCCTTATTGTACCGATGTAATTCAATGTGATTTTATCGCCAGCGAAGCTGGGCGGATTGCCTGGGAAACCGGAGCCAAGGTAATGATTATGCCCACCATTCCTTTTGGGGTGCAAACCGGGCAGCTGGATATTCCTTTTTGCCTGAATATAAACCCTAGCACCCAGCTACTAATATTGAAAGATCTGGTGCATTCGCTACTGGTGCAAGGAATTCGAAAACTGGTATTGCTAAATGGGCACGGAGGTAATGACTTCAGGCAAATGATTCGGGAGCTGCAAGGGTTTTTTCCTGATATGTTTATAGCTGAAATTAATTGGTTTAAAGTAGTAACACGGGCTAACTATTTTGATGCTCCCGGCGATCATGCCGACGAAATGGAAACCAGTGCCATGTTGCATATCGCTCCCCATTTAGTTTTACCGTTATCGGAAGCGGGAGATGGAAGCACCAATAAAAATAAGCTTAAAGCCATTCAGGAAGGATGGGCCTGGACACCCCGCCAATGGACCAAAGCCACAAACGATACGGGAGCCGGTAACCCATATAAAGCCACTGCTGAAAAAGGAGCCAAGCATCTGGGAGATACTATCACTAAAATAGCCAGCTTTTTAACGGATGTAGCACAGACTGATACAGCCAATTTATACGAACACAATTAATAACCTTTTATGCTGCGGAAGATACTTTTACTCCTGATTTATTAGAACATGCTAAATAAACTACGCTCGTTCCTGCAGCCAGCAAGAGGAGAACCAGGTGGCTTTCCGGATTTTCCGGTCCTGCAAACAGAAAATCTTACGCTTCGGCAAATTATAGCCCATGATCAACCAACAATTTTTGAAGGTTTATCGGACGAGCGGGTGATTAAATATTACGGAGTAGAATACCATACCTATGAGGCAACCGGGGAGCAAATGCAATGGTACAATACTATTTATGCTACTAAAACAGGTATTTGGTGGGGCATAGCCCGGAAAGAAGATGAAAAATTAATTGGTGCCTGTGGGTTTAATAATTGGCAGCAGGCACATCGGAAGGCCGAAATGGGCTATTGGCTTTTGCCAGCTTATTGGAAGCAGGGAATTATGCAAGAGGTGCTACCGGTGGTGCTTACCTATGGTTTCCGGGAAATGAGCCTGCACCGGATTGAGGCATTTACGGAAACAGCAAATAAAGCTTCTGAAAATTTACTTAAGAAATTTAAAT
This sequence comes from Adhaeribacter aquaticus DSM 16391, assembly GCF_000473365.1. Classification (GTDB taxonomy): domain Bacteria; phylum Bacteroidota; class Bacteroidia; order Cytophagales; family Hymenobacteraceae; genus Adhaeribacter; species Adhaeribacter aquaticus. Next base: position 827,669 of record NZ_KI421517.1, on the reverse strand, counting down.
TTCAAGTAGAGGGTACTTTGGTGGATTGGGAAATAAAACATGATGCGTTCATAAGCATTGATATTTGGGCCTTGCTAAATAAAGAATCATGCGTGAAGTAAAATATAAAAAATTAGGTAAATCAGATTTAATCATTAGTCAGGTAAGTTTTGGGTGTATGTCGTTGGGTAATAACCATGCGGACAATGCTAAACTCCTGCACCAGGCAGTAGATGCCGGGATTAATTTTTTTGATACGGCTGATTTATACGCTATGGGCGAAAATGAAATTACTGTTGGTAAAGCATTCAAAGGTATGCGCGACAAAGTAATAATTGCTACCAAGGTAGGCAACCAATGGCGCCCCGATGGAAGCGGCTGGGATTGGAACCCCAGAAAAGAATATATACTGGAAGCAGTAAATAAAAGCTTAACACGCTTGCAAATAGATTACATAGATTTATACCAGTTACACGGCGGCACGCTGGATGATCCGATAGACGAAACCATTGCAGCCTTTGAGCAACTGAAGCAGGAGGGGAAAATCCGGTACTACGGCATTTCTTCTATTCGGCCAAATGTAATCCGGGAATATGTTAAGCGATCTGCTATGGTAAGCATAATGATGCAATACAGTTTGTTGGATAGGCGTCCGGAAGAAACCTGTTTAGATTTATTGCAGGAGAATACTATTGGGGTATTAACCAGGGGAAGTTTGGCACAGGGACTATTGGCAGGAAAAAGTTCGAAATTATACCTGAATTATACTGCGGAAGAAGTTGAGAAAGCAGCCTGGGCCATAGAAGAAGTAGCTGGCAATAAAACAAAAGCAGCCGAAGTAGCCACCCGGTTTGTGTTGTCCCATCCGGCTGTTACTTCAGCTGTATTAGGCATAAGAACCGAAGCGCAGTTGCAGGATGCTATTCAGGTAGCAGGAGCGGCCTCATTGCCTGAAAAAGAACTAGCCAGCTTGAAAGAGAGTAACCAACCAAATACCTATGAGCAACACAGGTAGGTGCCCTTTTAATTTATAGGTACTGGACTATAAGTAGGAATATCTAAATGTATATTCTGCTGCCCGAGTAGTTTTGCCGGAATTCCTTGGGGGTACAGCCGTTCTTTTTCCTGAAAATGCGGTTGAAATAAGATAAATTATTAAAACCACATTTATAAGATATTTCCGCAATGGTTTCTGTTGTGTCAATAAGTAGCCGGGAAGCGTGCCCTAAACGAATTTCATTTAGGCTTTCAACAAAGGTTTTTCCGGTTCTTTTTTTGATAAAGCGGCTAAACGATACTTCAGGCATGTTTACCTCTTTGGCTACATCGGCCAGGGTTACTTCTTTATCAAAATTGGCCTGCATGTAGTTAAAGGCTTTTTCTATCCGTCGGCTATGGTAATTAATTTTTTCGGTAGAAAATGTGCTGTTTGCCAGCAAGCGCATGTTGTGGGAAAGAGATAAGCCATGTAAAATAGAAAATAACTCCAGTACGGATTCAAATCCACTTTTTTGGGTAAGAATTTCTAACCGGGGCCTGAACGCCTCAATAACTTCCCGTGAAAAACTAATGCCCCGGCTTGCCCGCTCCAACAAGGTTTTTATAAAACTTAATTGGTTACGTTGTAAAAATTTCTGATCAAATAAGTCGCGATGAAACTGGATAGTGATTTCAAAAATTTCCTTGTTTTGGCATTGGTGCGTAAACCAGCCATGCGGTAAATTGCTGCCAACCAAAACCAATTCTAAATCATCAATCACTTCTATATGGTCTCCAACAATCCGTTTTACCCCGGCACCATTGGCAATAAAATTTAACTCAAATTCTTCGTGATAATGTAAAGGGAAATCAAACTCTTGTTTTACTCTTGAAAAAAAAGTAAAACAATCATTTTCAGTAAGTGGAGTGATTTCCCGGTAAATAGTATTCATGTAAAAAGTATCTTAAGAATTAAAGTCTTTTAAAGGCAGGGTTACTTTTTGTGCTAAAATTGTTAATAAGGCTTAGTATGTAATTTTCTTAGGTGTTGAGCTTAAGTAACCTTTCTTTAAAATACTTCAATGGAAACGGATTAAACTATTTTATGCTAAATTTTTACCTTTACCAGTTATTTCATTGAGTTATAATTTATTTAAATGTATTTCGTTTAAACCAAATTATAGTTAGTTGTAAAAGTAAAATTATTACTTTACACGTTAAGTAACTTTATAATCAGGTAAAATATTATTAAAAAATGATAATAATATACCAGGAGATTACTCCACTGATTCTGGTTAAGAAGTTTCCTGTGGCTTTATTATAAATTAGAAAAGTAACTTAATAGCAAGAACCTAAATTTCAGTTTTAAGTCAGGAGGATTGATGAGAAGAAATGTTCTTGATTAACTATCAAAGAGGTTTATCTATTAGCCTGGTTGCAAATTTAAATGCTACAATTTCTCACTTAATTTTTATCCAACATCTTGAAATTATCGGCGCTTGATATAGCTATTATTGGACTTTACCTGTCTGCGGTAATCTTTATTGGGTTGGTAATGCGGCAAAAAGCAAAAACAAGCAAAGATGCTTATTTATTAGGAGGTAAAACATTGCCCTGGTATGCCTTGGGCTTATCAAATGCATCAGGTATGTTTGATATTTCGGGTACCATGTGGATGGTGATGCTGGCTTTTGTGTATGGGCTAAAAAGTATTTGGATACCCTGGCTCTGGCCTTCCTTTAATCAGGTTTTTCTGATGATGTTTATGGGAGTGTGGTTAAGGAGGTCTAATGTTACTACAGGTGCCGAGTGGATGTTAACCCGGTTTGGAAGAGGAAAGGATGCGGATAAAGCGCACGCCATAGTAGTTATTTTTGCTTTATTAAGCTGCCTTGGTTTTTTGGCTTATGGATTTATTGGGCTGGGGAAATTTATTGAAATTTTCATTCCCTGGAAGCTTGTACAACCTCATATTCCTTTTTCTATTTCCCCTCCATTTGTTCCTCATTTTTATGGATTGCTGTTTACTTTTTTTGCCGTGTTTTATGCTATCATTGGTGGTATGGCAAGTGTAGTATGGGCAGATGTGTTGCAATATATCATCATGACGTTGGCAGCCATAATTATAGCAGTTTTGGCAATGAATAACCTGGATAAAGCCGTTTTGCAGGTTCCGGAGGGTTGGGCTACCCCATTTTTTGGCGCCACCCTAAGCGATTTAAATTGGTCGCACATTAATCAGGAAGTACAGGAAAAAATCAATTCGGACGGTTATTCCTTATTTAGCCTGTTTTTTTCGATGGTGCTTTTTAAAGGTGTTCTGGCCAGTTTAGCCGGCCCGGCCCCTAGTTATGACATGCAAAGAATTTTATCTGCGCGCAGTCCACAAGATGCAGCTAAAATGAGTGGGATTGTATCGTTGGTGCTAATTCCGGCGCGCTACCTAATGGTTATTGGTTTTGCGGTTTTGGCAATCATAAATTTCAAGCAGTTAAATATAGCAGGAGATCAGGGTATTGATTTTGAAAAAATACTTCCCTCTGCCATTTTAAATTTTGCTCCTCCCGGGGTATTGGGTTTATTGCTGGCAGGTTTGCTAGCGGCTTTCATTGGAACCTTTGCGGGTACATTAAATGCCGCACAGGCATATATAGTTAATGATATTTACTTAAAGTATGTTAATCCCGAAGCTTGTAATAAAAACATAAGCCGCATGAACTACTTAAGCGGTATTGGGGTAGTTCTGGTTAGTATTATCATAGGTTACTTTACCAAAGATGTTAATAGTATTCTGCATTGGATTGTGGCTGGCTTGTATGGAGGGTATATTGCGGCCAACCTATTAAAATGGTATTGGTGGCGGTTTAACGGGAGTGGCTTTTTCTGGGGAATGCTGTCGGGTATAATTCCGGCTTTGGTTTTCCCCTACATCTTTGCCGGCAATCCTTTAAATTACTTCCCTTTACTACTAACACTTTCTTTTTTGGGTTGTATAGTTGGAACCTATTCGCGTCCTGAAACCGATTTGCCTACTTTAAAACTATTCTATTGTACAATCCGTCCCTGGGGATTTTGGAAACCTGTTCATAATTTAGTGGTGGCAGATAATCCTGATTTTCGTAAAAATGAAGACTTTTGGTTAGACATGTTTAATGTGAGCATTGGAATATTTTGGCAAATAGGCTTGACCTTACTGCCGATTTACCTGGTGCTGAAAATGTATATGGAACTAAGCGTTGTGGGCGGAGTAGTTTTGGTAACTTCTTATATTTTAAAAAAGACCTGGTGGGACAAATTGCCCAAAGATACTCCTGCTAATCAGGTTCTAAAAGAAGAAGCCTTTGTCTATAACTAGTTCCTTCTTTAAAATAGCATCCTTCTTTGCCATTCTTCTGTAAGATAAGTTTCAGAAGCATCTGCTTTCCTGTAGAAAATCAATAAAAATAAATGACTTACTTCTTTTAAGTAGGCGGAAAAACTTCTTCTTTATAGCGTTGAGTTAAATAAATATCAGGAAGTTTAAATATCAGGTTCTAACAACAGAAGATGAATAACTCTTTAAATACTGAGTTTTTGGATGACATAAAACAATTTCGGCAGGAAGCAGAAGAAGAGTTGAATAGGATTCTTTTGTTTTGGCGGAAGTATGCTGTAGATGAGGTAAACGGAGGGTTTGTTGGCAGACTTGATAATAATAACCAGGTTGATAAAAGTGCAGCAAAAGGAAGTATTTTAAATGCCCGAATTCTTTGGGGATTTTCTGCGGGGTATCAACATACTAAGAATCCGGAAGATTTATGCCTGGCACAAAGAGCCTTTACTTATTTTGAAGATTATTTTTTGGATAAAGAGTATGGGGGCGTGTTCTGGTCGGTAAGTGCTGAAGGAAATCCTGAAAATACCAGGAAACAAATCTATAGTCTTGCTTTTGCTATTTATGGTTTAAGTGAATTCTATAAAGCTACCAAAAACAATAACGCCTTGCTGTACTGCCAGAACCTGTTTGAATGGATAGAGAAGTATAGCTATGATCCGGTGCAGGGTGGCTATCTGGAGGCTTTTAGCCAGGAAGGGGATCTGTTGGAAGATTTACGCTTAAGTCCTAAAGACCGTAATGCGTTAAAAACCACAAATACGCACCTGCATGTATTGGAGGCATACACTAATTTATATCGGGTTTGGCCAGATAGTAAACTAGCCAAGCAATTAACCAATTTAATTCGGGTATTTCTGCACACTATTATCGATGGAGACCAAGGTCATCTTAAATTGTTTTTTACCTCTGATTGGGTATCAACCGCTGATTTAATTTCTTTTGGTCATGATATAGAAGCATCCTGGCTATTGGTGGAAGCAGCAGAATCCTTAGGTAATACTGCTTTGCTAATGGAAGTTAAGGTGGTTGCTGCAAAGTTAGCTGCCGCTACTGCCTTGCAGGTTCAGCCGGATGGTAGTTTGTATCATGAATTCAATGCTAATCTAAATCATTATGACAAGCACCGGGAATGGTGGGTTAGCGCCGAAGCAATGATTGGCTTTATGAATGCCTATAACATTACTAAAGAAATAGTTTTTTTTGAAAAAGCTTGGAATAGTTGGAGCTTTATACAAAAGCACTTGCTGGATTATGAAAAGGGAGAATGGTTCTGGGGCGTGTACGATGATTATTCAACTATGCTTAAAGAAGATAAGATAGGGTTCTGGAAAGGTCCTTACCACAATACCCGCGCTTGTTTAAATATTTTTTCCCGCTGTACATCTCTTTTGGAAGTATAAATCCTAAAGCTCCATGCTGTTTGATCTTCTTTAATCTGCATATTTAAATTTTACTAATTCTATAATATTAGAAAAATTATATGAATACTAAAAGGTGGTTGCTAGTTTATATAATTTTTATACAATAATAATTAAGGATTAGTGCTTAATTATTATGTAGTTACATAGGTTGGAATTTACGTAAATAATAAGTTACAGGAGTTAAAAGGGTATAATAATATTACTTTGTGTAATAGCAACAATAAGTCATTTATTGGGAAATTGTTAAAATTTCCTTTCTAATTCTTTGTTTTTATGTATTTTTTAACAATCAATTAGTTTTTATAAAAATTATTTAACTATGTTAAAAAAGTATTATAAAATTTTTAGTTAATATGGTAATCGTGTAAATAATAGTATTAGATAAAATAAAATGCCAGGTATATAAATTCTTTATTTTTTAAATTTTTCATAAAAAATTATGCATAAAAGTGGATTTGTGTTTTCTTTTATGTAAAGTGCTTTTAGTATAGTATCCATGTATTTTTCTCCCAAAAAATAGCACTTTTGAAAATATAAGCGAAGGAAAGGATAAAAAAGTATTACTTTTACCTTAGTTAAAGCCCTTAAATTTGAGGCCAGAAAATATAACGGCTTGAATTTAGTTGAATCCTAAATATACCTTAAGTAACTCCTCTTATTCTTTTCGGTAAATCCAGGTAATATTAAGAATATCATATTTTTATTGAAGAAATGGAGTGCATAAGCCTGATGGTAGAACCAACACAATTATTTATATAAATTTCTATGAAGAAAAAGAATACCCATTCTTGGCAGCGCAAAAGTTGCTGTTTATTATTACTGCTCGCATTAGGAGGAGGCGTAACCTCCAAAGCAGCAGTTGCTTCTGTAAAAGCGGCGGTTAAACCAATTGCCTGGCCGGTAAAAGGTAAAGTTACCTCTAGCGACGGCGAAGGTTTACCAGGCGTTACAGTAATTGTAAAAGGTACTACAACTGGTACTACTACTGCTCCGGACGGATCCTTTACCTTGGATGTGCCTGAGAAGGCAGGAACTTTAGTTTTTTCTTATATTGGTTATACCTCACAAGAGAAAGCTTACACAGGTCCGGCTACTTTCAATGTTGTGTTATCTGATGATGCTAAAGCTTTACAAGAGTTGGTTGTGGTAGGCTATGGAACACAGAGACGGGAAGATGTAACAGGTGCTATCAGCTCTATAACAGCTGCTCAAATTGAGAAAACGCCGGTTACAACTTTAGATCAGGCTTTACAAGGTCGTTCTGCCGGGGTTCAGGTAACTAACAATGATGCTTCTCCGGGAGCTGGTATAAATGTACAGATCCGGGGTGTAGGTGGTTTCGGTAATAACGATCCTCTTTACGTAGTAGATGGCTATCCAATCACTGGTGGTATTAATACAATCAACCCTTCTGATATTGCCTCCATGGAAATATTAAAAGACGCATCTGCTACCGCAATTTACGGTAACCGGGCGGCTAATGGGGTTGTTATTATAACTACTAAACGGGGTAAAGCCGGTGAAATGCAAATTTCATTAGATGCTTTAAGCTCTATCCAAACTAAACCTAAAATGTATAAATTAGCCAATGCTCAGCAATTTGCTACATTAGCTAATGAAAGAGCGGCTGAAGATAATTTCCAACCTCTACCTGAGTGGGGTAATCCGGCTGCTTTACGTAACATTGATTGGCAGGAAGAGTTATATCGTCCAGGTCTTCGCCAAAACTATAATGTTGGTATCCGTGGCGGTAGCGATAAGTTACAGTCTGCTTTCTCTTTAGGCTTTTTAGATCAAAAAGGGATTGTTGAAGGATCTAATTACAGACGTTATAACGCGAGTGTAAACGTAGATTATAATGCTACCAAGTGGTTAAAAGCTTCTTCCAGCATTAAATATACCCGTAGCAATAGCAGAACTGCTTTAGGTACAGGTGGTCAGAATGCCGGAGTTGGTATTGGTACTTTAACCAAGTTAATTCCAAGCATGACTGGTAACCCGGCTACTGATCAGGTAATAGGGCCAAATGGTGAATACGGTTATTTTACAAAAAATAATACAGCTGTAAATTACCTAGATAACCCAGTTGCTTTGATTCAGACGCAGGATCAGAAAAACGAAAACAACTACTTATTAGCTTCTGGTTATTTAGAGGCAACACTAGCGAAAGGTCTTCGGTTAAAAACAAACTTTGGTACTAATATCGCTGATTATTCTGGCTATTATTTTACGCCTTCACATGAGCGGTTACAGGCACCTGTTTTAGCTAATTATTCTCAGAGCGCTAATAATACGGTAGATTATTTGTGGGAAAATACTGTTGCTTATACCAAAGCTTTTGGTCAGCACAATATTGACTTCGTAGGTGGTTTTTCTTTTCAGCAAAATAACTTCCGCCGGATTGGTGGTAGTGGTCTGGGGCTAATTAGCGACCGGTTACGTAATTTAGGAAACGTACAAACTATCACTAACATTTTTGGAGATGAGGTTGCCACTTCTTTAGCTTCTCAATTCGGTAGAGTTAGTTACAACTTCGCAGATAAATATTTATTAACTGCAACCGTAAGACGGGATGGTTCTTCTAAATTCCCAGCACATAACCGTTATGGTGTATTCCCATCTGCGTCTATTGCCTGGAGAGTTAAAAACGAAGCTTTCCTTGCTGATGTAAATGTATTATCTGACTTAAAAGTAAGGGCTAGCTATGGCCGTGTTGGTAACCAGGCTGGTATAGGTCCATTTAGATATTTAGGTCAATATTATACTGGTGGTAACTATTTGTCAATTAACAACTTAGGTTATCCGTTTAATAAGGTTTATCAGGAAGGCTTTGCTTTACAAGGTTTACCAAATCCTAACCTAAAATGGGAAACTTCTGTTCAGAGCGATTTAGGTTTGGATGCTTCATTCCTGAATAATAAACTAACCTTCACGGCAGATTATTACATTAAAGAATCCCGTGATTTCTTGTTAGATATTCCGGTTCCATCACAAACTGGTTTCTCGGTAGCAACCCGTAACGTAGGTAGTATCCGTAATAGTGGTATTGAATTAGGCGTTGAATACCGTGAATCTCAAAAAGCTTTCCAATATGGTATTGGAGCAAACATTACTACCGTTAAAAATAGAATTTTAAGCTTGTATGATGGTTTAAATGCTATTGGTAACATTGGTGGTTTAGGTTTCCCGAATGTAGGTGGTAATACCTGGGTTGAGTTTAGCCGTTCTGAAGTAGGTGGCCCGGTAGGTGCTTTCTACGGTTATAAGAGCGCAGGTATTTTCCAGACCCAAGCTGAGATTGATGCTTTAAATACAGCAGCTGTTGAGAAAAACGGTGAAAACACGTTCTATCAGGCTTCTACTACTGTTCCCGGCGACCGTAAGTTTGTTGACTTAAATGGTGATGGCCGTATTACAACAGAAGACCGTACTATTATTGGAAGTCCACTACCTAAATTCTTTGGTGGTCTTAACTTAGATGCAACTTTTAAGAACTTCGACATGAACATGTTCTGGTATGCATCTGTAGGTAACGACATCTTCAACTACACCAGCAGAGTTCTTCAGAATTTTGGTGCTACGCAAGGTGGTATTGGTTTACAGAACGTTGGTTTAGATTACTACAACAACTACTGGAGAGCAGATCGTCCGTCGGATATTTATCCAAGAGTAACTCGTCCTGATCTTAATGGTAACACGCGTCCGTCTGATGCTTATGTAGAAGATGGTAGCTATTTAAGATTAAGAAATTTACAAATTGGTTATACTATTCCAGGTACTTTTGCACAGAGAGCTAATATCAACAAGATCAGAGTATTTGTAAGCGCTCAGAACTTAATAACCTTCACTAAATATTCTGGTTTAGACCCTGAAATTGGTCAGGTAGCTGATCCAAATACTGGGAATAGAAACGTAACCATGGCAGGTATTGATGTAGGAACTTATCCTTTATCTAAATTCTTTGGCCTTGGCTTGAATGTAACGTTTTAATTAGAAGTAACAGATATCATTAATCAATTTATGAAATTAAATAAAAGTATATATATACTTACCTTGGGGGTGGCTACATTACTGCCCCTAAGCTGTAAGGACTTTTTAGATGAGGCAGATACTAGAAATATCTCCGAAGCATCTTTGTTTAAGAAGCCTGAAGATGGTGTTAGATTAGTAAACGCAATCTATGATACCTTCCACGATTCAGATTTTATGAACAAATCTTTGTGGTATGGAGCTAACTTCTTATCACAGGATTTCCACAATTACGGTGCTGACGTTTTCTTCGAAACATATGAAGTTCCAACAAACTTTGACCCATTAAACATTGCTTGGGTTAAGTCTTACGAAGGTATCGCCAGAGCTAACTCTGTATTCCCGATTGTTGCTAAAATGAAAGCGGATGGTGTAATAACCGAAGATTTAGCAAATCGGTTAAACGGGGAAGCTTACTTTCTGAGAGGCACATTCTATTATTATTTAGCTTCTATGTTTGGTGGTGTTCCTTTAGAATTACAAACTGTAACAGATGAAGGCCGTCACCCACGTAACACCCAGGATGAAGTTTTTGCGCAAGTAGCTAAAGACATGGAAACGGCAGCTAACCTGTTACCATGGAACTATAAAAATGACCGGTCAAACTTAGGTCGTGCTACTAAAGGTGCTGCTTTAGCTTATAAAGGTTCTGCTGAAATGTGGCAGAAGAAATATGCGGATGCAGTTAAAACCTTTGATATGATTGATGCGGGTGGTTATAAGTTAGAGGAAAATTTCCTTAACATCCACGAGTATGCGAATCAGAATAATGATGAGTCGCTTTTCGAAGTACAGTTCTTAGAAGGTGCTGATCAATCTTGGGGACACGCTGATGAAACCATCTGGTTTACATCTTTCCACATGCCGGAAGAAATTACCAACTTTGGTTATGGCTACGCCGATCCGAAATTGTATACTTCTTTTGAGCAGGACGATAAAAGAAAGATGCCTACTGTAATTGGCCCAGGCGATACACACCCTAGCCCGGCTATTCAAATTAGCGCTTATCCTAAAGTGAAAGAACTATTTGGTGGTATCAATACTCTTGGCACGAAAGAAAAGCCTTGGAAAGGTTCTGATGGTCTTCGTTCAGGTTACTACAGTGTAAAAACCTGGAGAGATCCGAACGTAAGAGGCAGTACTGGTAACCCACAGACTATTTTCAATGGTCAGAATGTTATCATGATGCGTTTAGGTGAAGTTTATGTAAGTAAGGCCGAAGCTTTATGGAGAAGCGGACAGGAAGCTGCCGCGCGCGAATTAATCAATAACACCATACGGAAAAGAGCTGGTTTAGCTCCGGCTCCGGCTAACAAAGCGTTTAAAGATATCATCATAGAAGAATACCGTCACGAGTTATCTGGTGAGATGTCGTTATGGTTCTTATTAAGAAGATCAGGTGAGCATAAGAATTATGTAAGAGACGAATTTGGTATTACTATTCCTAGTGGAAAAGATATCCTGCCAATTCCGCAACAAGCTATTCTTAGCAATTCAGAATTGAAACAAAATTCTGGTTATTAATTCTTAACACCTGAATTTGTAAAATCAAATTTGTGGTAGGTTAATTTGTAGTAAAAGGCCTTGTAAAAATTACAAGGCCTTTGCTGCTTATGATAAAGACCAGAATGAAGTAGTTGTTATATATGTTACTACCTGTCAACATTCAGAACCTGTTTCTGCTCCAAACCTTGGCAACTGCCTTTGGTGAAGGTGAACTTTTAATCTGATAGATAACTTCCTCTCTTGCATTTTATTTCTTCAATAGCTGCTTTCAATGAATTTTAAATCCCTTCTACTTTTATTTTTTTCTCTTGCGCTTCTGCCGCAATGCCACTTCTTTAAAAGGGAGAAGCCGTTGTATACCTTACTAAAATCAACAGATACAGGTATAAATTTTAGTAACACCATTTCGGAAAACGATTCCCTGAACATTTTAAATTTTATTTATATCTATAACGGCGCAGGCGTAGCCGCCGGTGATGTAAATAATGATGGATTAACCGATTTATTTTTTGGAGGCAACCTGGTTTCTAGTAAGTTATATTTAAATAAAGGCAAATTAAAATTTGAGGATATTAGTGCTCCGGCTGGAGTAAATACTAACCTTTGGGTAACTGGCGTAACCATGGTTGATATTAACCAGGATGGCCTTTTAGATATTTATGTATGCACCATCAAACCCAATAGCATAGAAGGCGCGCCTAATCTCCTGTTTATAAATAAGGGAATTGATAAAACAGGAAACCTAAGCTTTAAGGAGGAGGCGCAGGCTTATGGCTTAGCTGATAAAGGTTATAGTACGCAAGCTGCTTTTCTTGATTACGATCAGGACGGTGACCTGGACATGTACTTGCTCACCAATGCCTCCGATAGAACTAATCGAAATAACCCTAATTATAAGCTTACCCGGGGCCAAAACAATAATACCGATCGGCTTTACCGGAATAATGGCAATAACACATTTACGGATGTCTCCAAAGAAGCCGGAATTCAGACGGAAGGCTGGGGGCTAGGGGTAGGAATTAGTGATATTAACCAGGATGGCTGGCCGGATATTTATGCGGCTAATGATTTTATAAGTAATGATTTACTTTGGATAAATAATAAAAATGGCACCTTCTCCAATAAAGCCGCCCAATACCTGAAGCACACCAGCTACAATGCTATGGGTACTGATATTACAGACTTTAACAACGATGGATTAGTAGATATAATGGTGCTGGACATGCTGCCGGAAGATAATAAACGGCAGAAAACCACCATGGATGGGCCCAACTACGACCGCTTTGAGTTGAATAAAAAAATGGGCTACGAAATACAGTATATCCGGAACAGCCTGCAGTTAAACAATGGCAACGGCACGTTCAGCGAGATAGGTCAACTGGCCGGGGTATATGCTACCGACTGGAGTTGGAGTCCGCTCTTTGCTGATTATGACAACGATGGTTTGCGCGACTTATTTATTACCAATGGGTATGTTCGGGATATTACCGATTTAGATTATGTGCATTACCAGCAGGATGCTATTAGTTTTGGAGATGCCTCTTCGGTGAAGGAAAGAGAGAAAGAGTTAGCGGGTGCGCCTAAAGTAAAAATCCCGAATTATATTTATCAGAACAGGGGTGACCTGACGTTTGCCGACAAGACGAAGGATTGGGGACTGGAGGAGCCATCCAATTCCAATGGAGCCGCTTATGCAGACTTAGACAATGACGGTGATCTGGACCTGGTGGTCAACAACCTCAACAGCGAAGCCTTCATCTACCAGAACAACGCCCAGCAGCTAAACCAGAACCACTACCTGAACCTGCGTCTGCAGGGAGCAGCTCCCAACCGGGAAGGTATCGGTGCCACTATCCGGATCAAATACAAAGGCCAACAGCAGTTCTATGAACACTACCCTACCCGCGGCTACCAATCCTCGGTAGACCCGACAGTACACTTTGGTTTAGGTAAAACAGCTGTTGTTGATTCTTTAGAAGTTATCTGGCCGGGTGGCAGGTACCAGCTACTTCGCAACGTTAAGCCCAACCAGATCCTGGTTTTAGATATCCGCCAGGCTACGGGCACCAAACCTGCCCCTAAACCAGCACCAGCACCTTTGTTCACAGAAGCATCTTCTTCTTTTGGCATTGCTTACAAACACGAAGAAGATGATTTTATTGACTTCAAGAACCAGCCCTTAATGCCCCACAAGCTCTCGCAGGGAGGACCCGGTTTAGCCGTAGGTGATGTCAACGGAGATGGCCTGGATGACTTTTTTGTGGGCGGCAGCGCCCGCCGCAGCGGCACCATCTTTTACCAGAACCACCAGGGCAAGTTTACTTCCCGGCCTTTAACTTCAGTGCCCAACACCGAAGATGACATGGGTGCTTTGTTTTTTGATGCCGATAACGATAAAGACTTAGACTTGTATGTAGCCACTGGTGGCAATGAATACCTGAACATGCCCCAGAACTATCTGCATCGCTTATACAAGAATGATGGCAAAGGCAACTTTACCTTAGATGAAAATGCTTTGCCACGCATTACCAGCAGCGGCTCTTGTGTAACGGCCGCTGATTATGATCAGGACGGGGATCTGGATTTGTTTGTAGGTGGCCGCAATAATCCGCGGCAGTACCCGATGCCGGGGCAGAGCTGTTTGCTCAGAAACAATGGCGGCACCTTTACCAACCAGACCGCCAGCTTGTGTAAAGAGCTGGAGACGATTGGTATGGTGACGACCGCTTTGTGGACAGACTTTGACCAGGACGGGCAGGTAGACTTACTGGTAGCCGGCGAGTGGATGCCGCTGACTTTCTTTAAGAACAACAAAGGCAAATTTACCAATGTAACCGCCAGTACAGGTTTAACCCATACCGAAGGCTGGTGGAACAGTTTACTGGCCGCAGACTTTGATAATGATGGAGACATGGATTATGTAGGTGGTAACTTAGGGCTGAACTCCCGCTATAAAGCTTCGCCGGAGCAGCCGGTAACCATTGTGGCCAAAGACTTTGACAAGAGCGGTAACGTGGATCCGGTAATGGGCTATTATATCCAGGGGCAGAATTACCCGGCACCCGCCCGGGATGCGCTTACCGATCAGATGGTGATGATGCGCAAGCGTTTCCCCCGGTATGCGGATTATGCCGAGACTACTTTTGAAAAGCTGTTTACAAAAGAAGAACTGGAAGGCGCTTATACGGCCAGGAGTTATACCTTTCAGAGCAGCTACATCGAGAACGTAGGCAATGGCAAGTTCCAGATCAAAGCGTTACCCATGCCGGCGCAGGTAGCCCCGGTGTTCGGCATGGTGGCTTCGGATTACAACCAGGACGGCAACCTGGACTTGCTGCTGGCGGGTAACTCCTATGCTCCGGAAACGGCAGTAGGTTATTACGATGCCGCTTATGGTACTTTACTAACGGGTAATGGTAAAGGAGGCTTTGCCGCAGTAGCGCCCAAGCAAACAGGTTTTGCCGTGAAAGGAGATGCTAAAGCGATGGTGCAGTTGTTAACCAGGGATAAAGAGCCATTAGTACTGGTGAGTCAGAACAGTGACAGCCTGAAAGTATTCCGCAGCAAAGCAAAAGCAGAGTACCAGGTAGTGCCCCTGCAGGCTACCGATGCTTATGCTGAGCTGGAGTTCAACAACGGTAAGAAACGCAGAGAAGAATTCTGCTATGGAACCACTTACCTCTCCCAATCCTGTAGAACTTTGGTGGTGCAAAATGCATCCAAAGTTACTATTACTGATTTTAAAGGAAATAAGCGAGCCATCGATCTGGCTGGGAGATCTGTTGCTGGTATTTAACCCAACAAAAAAGAAGGTAACATCTTCTTTTGATTGTACTCAACAAAAAGCTTTAATTCTATTCACTTAAAAAACAAACGTCTAACTTAAACAAAGTTTATGTGTCATTTTAAAACAATACTGCTCCTTGTATTTAGTTTAACGCTGTCAGTTTCAGCCATTAGTCAGGGAAACAACTACGTACAGAACTACAAGAAATTTGAAGGATTGGCATTAACGCCTCCTATGGGGTGGAACAGCTGGAACAAATTTGCCTGTAACGTCGATGAAAAAATGATCCGGGAAATAGCTGATGCCATGGTGGCCACCGGAATGAAAGATGCCGGTTATACGTACATCAATATTGATGATTGCTGGCACGGGGACCGCGATAGTTTAGGTTTTATTCATGAAGACCCAAAACGTTTTCCATCGGGCATGAAAGCTTTGGCAGATTATATTCATGCGAAGGGCTTAAAGTTTGGTATTTATTCGGATGCGGGTTCACAAACCTGTGGGGGGCGTCCGGGTAGCCGCGGCTACGAATTTCAGGATGCAAAAACCTATGCCAGCTGGGACGTAGACTATGTAAAATATGATTGGTGCAACACCGAAGGCTTAAAGGCGGAGGGTGCTTATAAAACTTTTACGGCAGCAATACGCCAGGCTGGCCGACCTATGGTTTTAAGTATCTGTGAGTGGGGTACTGATAAACCCTGGACCTGGGGCCAATCGGTAGGGCACTTGTGGCGGACTACTGGTGATATCTTTAACTGTTTTGATTGTGTGGAAGACCATGGCACCTGGAAATCCTGGGGCGTAATGAAAATAGCTGATAAGCAAGAGGGGCTACGGCAATACGCTGGTCCCGGCCATTGGAACGACCCGGACATGCTGGAAGTAGGAAATGGTATGGTTGTTAATGAAGATCGGGCTCATTTTTCTATCTGGACCATGTTAGCTGCACCTTTAATTGCCGGTAATGATTTGCGCAAGATGAGCAAGGAAACGGTTCAAGTCCTGACAAACAAGGAAGTAATTGCAGTAAATCAGGATAAGTTAGGAATTCAGGGATTTCGGCATTCTTCTAAAGACGGAATCGAAACGTGGTTAAAGCCATTAAGTAATGGGAATTGGGCCATTTGTTTTCTTAATCGTTCTGAACAACCGCAAACGGTAGAGTTTAAATGGAAAGATAACCCCATTACCGATGATCTATCTAAAATGGAGTTGAATACAAATAAAGTGACTTATAAAGTGCGTAATCTTTGGACTAAGAAAGATGTAGGCACGACCAAGAAAGATTTTAAAACCGTTATACCCAAGCATGATGTAACCATGTTATTGCTAACAAAATGATTTTGTAGGTTTAAAAACAAAGGCGGTCAATCTTGGCCGCCTTTGTTTTTACTATTGATTTAACTGAATCTAATTTCCTTCTATTTAAGAGCAATTACTTTCGGATCTAAATTTATCTGCCGGCGTTTGCCCTGAGAATTAGTTATGTACACAGAAGCTAAGTCTTTACCTACCAAAGTTCTACAAGATTGGGAGAGGTAAGTGGTTCCATAGCAGAATTCTTCTCTGCGTTTCTTACCGTTGTTGAACTCCAGCTCAGCATAAGCATCGGTAGCCTGCAGGGGCACTACCTGGTACTCTGCTTTTGCTTTGCTGCGGAATACTTTCAGGCTGTCACTGTTCTGACTCACCAGTACTAATGGCTCTTTATCCCTGGTTAACAACTGCACCATCGCTTTAGCATCTCCTTTCACGGCAAAACCTGTTTGCTTGGGCGCTACTGCGGCAAAGCCTCCTTTACCATTACCCGTTAGTAAAGTACCATAAGCGGCATCGTAATAACCTACTGCCGTTTCCGGAGCATAGGAGTTACCCGCCAGCAGCAAGTCCAGGTTGCCGTCCTGGTTGTAATCCGAAGCCACCATGCCGAACACCGGGGCTACCTGCGCCGGCATGGGTAACGCTTTGATCTGGAACTTGCCATTGCCTACGTTCTCGATGTAGCTGCTCTGAAAGGTATAACTCCTGGCCGTATAAGCGCCTTCCAGTTCTTCTTTTGTAAACAGCTTTTCAAAAGTAGTCTCGGCATAATCCGCATACCGGGGGAAACGCTTGCGCATCATCACCATCTGATCGGTAAGCGCATCCCGGGCGGGTGCCGGGTAATTCTGCCCCTGGATATAATAGCCCATTACCGGATCCACGTTACCGCTCTTGTCAAAGTCTTTGGCCACAATGGTTACCGGCTGCTCCGGCGAAGCTTTATAGCGGGAGTTCAGCCCTAAGTTACCACCTACATAATCCATGTCTCCATCATTATCAAAGTCTGCGGCCAGTAAACTGTTCCACCAGCCTTCGGTATGGGTTAAACCTGTACTGGCGGTTACATTGGTAAATTTGCCTTTGTTGTTCTTAAAGAAAGTCAGCGGCATCCACTCGCCGGCTACCAGTAAGTCTACCTGCCCGTCCTGGTCAAAGTCTGTCCACAAAGCGGTCGTCACCATACCAATCGTCTCCAGCTCTTTACACAAGCTGGCGGTCTGGTTGGTAAAGGTGCCGCCATTGTTTCTGAGCAAACAGCTCTGCCCCGGCATCGGGTACTGCCGCGGATTATTGCGGCCACCTACAAACAAATCCAGATCCCCGTCCTGATCATAATCAGCGGCCGTTACACAAGAGCCGCTGCTGGTAATGCGTGGCAAAGCATTTTCATCTAAGGTAAAGTTGCCTTTGCCATCATTCTTGTATAAGCGATGCAGATAGTTCTGGGGCATGTTCAGGTATTCATTGCCACCAGTGGCTACATACAAGTCTAAGTCTTTATCGTTATCGGCATCAAAAAACAAAGCACCCATGTCATCTTCGGTGTTGGGCACTGAAGTTAAAGGCCGGGAAGTAAACTTGCCCTGGTGGTTCTGGTAAAAGATGGTGCCGCTGCGGCGGGCGCTGCCGCCCACAAAAAAGTCATCCAGGCCATCTCCGTTGACATCACCTACGGCTAAACCGGGTCCTCCCTGCGAGAGCTTGTGGGGCATTAAGGGCTGGTTCTTGAAGTCAATAAAATCATCTTCTTCGTGTTTGTAAGCAATGCCAAAAGAAGAAGATGCTTCTGTGAACAAAGGTGCTGGTGCTGGTTTAGGGGCAGGTTTGGTGCCCGTAGCCTGGCGGATATCTAAAACCAGGATCTGGTTGGGCTTAACGTTGCGAAGTAGCTGGTACCTGCCACCCGGCCAGATAACTTCTAAAGAATCAACAACAGCTGTTTTACCTAAACCAAAGTGTACTGTCGGGTCTACCGAGGATTGGTAGCCGCGGGTAGGGTAGTGTTCATAGAACTGCTGTTGGCCTTTGTATTTGATCCGGATAGTGGCACCGATACCTTCCCGGTTGGGAGCTGCTCCCTGCAGACGCAGGTTCAGGTAGTGGTTCTGGTTTAGCTGCTGGGCGTTGTTCTGGTAGATGAAGGCTTCGCTGTTGAGGTTGTTGACCACCAGGTCCAGATCACCGTCATTGTCTAAGTCTGCATAAGCGGCTCCATTGGAATTGGATGGCTCCTCCAGTCCCCAATCCTTCGTCTTGTCGGCAAACGTCAGGTCGCCCCGGTTCTGATAAATATAGTTCGGGATAACAACACTTTTTAATTTGTTAAATTCAGTTTTCAGTTTGGCTTCTATGGCTTCGGCTGACCCAAACATGGATTCTTCGGAGCGATAATGCATATAATCCAGATCAGTCATGTCCTTTAGGTAACCATTGGTAATAAACAAGTCGCGCAAACCATCATTGTCATAATCAGCAAAGAGCGGACTCCAACTCCAGTCGGTAGCATATACGCCGGCCAGCTGACCTATCTCGCTGAACGTACCGTTGCCATTGTTTAACTGTAAAGTATTGCGCACATATTGATTTTCGTAACCAAGACGCTTGTTTAATTGAAAACGGTCATAATTTGGCCCGTCCATGGTAGTTTTCTGCCGTTTATTATCTTCCGGCAGCATGTCCATTTCAATAATGTCTGGTAAGCCGTCATTATTATAATCGGCAATGTCGGTGCCCATGCCATTGTAGCTGGAATGCTTCAGGTACTGGGCAGCCTGGTTAGTAAAAGTCCCGTTCTTATTATTTATCCAAAGCAGGTCGTTCGTTAAAAAATCATTTGCCGCATATATATCTGGCCAACCATCCTGGTTAATATCACTAATGGCCATTCCTAAGCCCCGTCCTTCCATCTGAATGCCGGCTTCTTTTGAAATATTGGTAAACGTATTGTCCCCGTTGTTCCGGTAAAGCCGGTCGTTACTTGGCGATTGACCATTGGCTACTTTAGGGCGGTAAATATTGGGATTCATGGTGCCATCTGGCGCATTGCGTAACAAGTACATGTCGAGGTCGCCGTCCTGATCGAAATCAAAAAAAGTTGCCTGGGTGCTGGAACCGGCATCGGTTAAACCATAGCTTTTCGCTTCTTCCTTAAAGGTAGGTTTGCCTTCTTTATTTAGTCCCTGGTTAATAAAAAGCAGATTAGGTGTTTGCGGCTGACCCGCAATAGGATTTACAGTGCTGGCATAAATATCTAAAAGACCGTCTTGGTTTACATCGGCCATGGTTACACCGTTAATCCAGGTTTTTGTTCCGGTACCCGAAGAAAGTGTAATATCTTCAAATTTAAAGTTGCCTTTATTAAGGTATAGTTTGCTGGAAACCATATTACCTGAAAAGTAAAGGTCTTGTAATCCATCATTATTTACATCGCCTACTGCTACACCGCCACCATTATAAATGTACCCGAAGGTCAGGACATTAAAAGTATCGGTTTCAGTAATAGTGTTGTTAAATTTTACACCGGTATCGCCCGGGCTAAGCAATGTAAAAAGAGGCTCTTTCTGTTTTATTAAATTACACTGGGTAAATAAAAAAAGAAGGGGAGAAAAGAAGAATAGATATTTGATTTTCATTACAAAAAATTCAAGAAGCAAACTCGATGCAATAGCGAATTTACTAAATTTTTAAAATAGTTGCTGATAATTATCTGAAAGCCAGAAGATGTTATGTGAAATAACCCGGAAAGGAAGTAGAAAGGAAATAATGGTTTTATTTATTAGTGCTAAATCTAAAAAGCTACTTAGGAAAGATAGCAAAATGGACCAACACTTAGGGCTATTGCTCTATAAAATGGCGGGGGAGGGGCTAACTAAAACTAGCACCTTAAAAAGTTTGTCAGCTATTTTGCTACGATTTGCAAACGCTACACGCCCATAAAATCCTTTAAAAAAGAATTTAGGGATATAAAAAAGAAAGACAAAATCAATTTTAGGTAGCGGAAGGTGTTAGAACCGGTTTAAAACCTGTATAACTCCTTTTAAATAAGTAGCGCCAATTGGAATATACTTATCTCCAATCAGGATGTTATTATCTTCAATAGCACCAATCTTATCAATGTTTACTATAAAAGATCGGTGAACCCGGATAAATTTATTGCCCGGAAATTTGTTCTCGATGGATTTCATAGTAGAGTACACGATGGTTTTCTTATTGTTAGAAATAATGTGTACATAATCACCAAGAGCTTCAATATAAAGGACTTCAGTAAAAATAATTTTAACTAACTTTTGCTCTACCTTGACAAAAGTAAATTCTGAGGAAGCTTGGGTTTGTTGCGATTTTACTTTTTCTAAAGCTTTATTGGCAGCAATAAGAAAACGAGGATAAGTAACAGGCTTTACTAAATAATCAACCACGTTTTGTTCAAAGGCTTCTACAGCATAGTCCCGGCTGGCACTTACCATAATAACCATTGCTTCACGGTTTAAAGTAGAGATCAAATCCAAGCCCGACATTTCGGGCATTTCAACGTCCAGAATTAATAAATCTACTGGCTCTGAGCGCAGCAGCTTAGAAGCCTCCAGGCTACTATGACAAACATTTTTCAGCTCTAGAAACTCAATATTCTGAACAAATTTTTCTAATACCTTCGCAGAAAAAGGATCATCATCAACTATAACAGTTTTAAAACTTACACCTTCGTTTGCTGAAACCGACATAAAATTCTATTTATTCCCTTCCTGAATTACCAACCGTTAGCCCACCATAAAGTTTTGGTAAGGATAACAGACCGCATATAGCCCAAATATAAATAAGAACTAATAAATTCTTATAAAATGTTGGTATATTATTTTAATTCTTTGTAAAAACTCAACAATTTTAGCGGATGACCGCGTAATTAAATGATTCTGGCAATTGGCCAAGCTAATAATTATTTCGTGTAGCAGAAAGAAATATTCAGATAATAGTTGAAGGCATTGGCATAAGAAGCAACATATGGGGTTGGAAAGGGAACTAAATTTTAAGTATTTTTACTTTATAAAAATATTGCCATTTTTATGAGGTCACCCTTTTTAGTTTTCTTTTGCCTTTTTACCTTGTTTATAAGTTCTTGCCAGGAAAAACAAGATGTAGCTAAATTAGATGCGTTCTCTAACATGCAGTTAGAGCAATGGAATAATAATTTAAGTAAAATAATTGTGCGGGACATTTTTTCCCCGCCGGTAGCCAGTCGGATTTATGCCTATACCAACATTGCTGCCTATGAAGCGTTGGTGCCTGGTTACCCGGAATACCAAAGCTTGGCCGGACAGTTGAATGGTTTGCCACAAGTACCTAAACCCGATACTACTAAAGAGTATTACTTCCCGCTGGCTAGTATAAAAGCTTTTGCTACGGTAACTAAGAAGCTAACCTTAGTACCTGAAAATACCGAACGCTTTGAAAAAGAATATTTAGACCAGATTAAAAAGATTGGTATAAAAGAAGAAGTTTTGGAAAACTCCCTGGCGTACGGCCAGCAAGTAGGGGAGCACGTAATAGCCTGGGCTGCTAAAGATAATTATTTGGAAACAAGAGCGCTAACCCGGCATGTGCTCTCCAATAAAACAAATACCTGGCAGCCAACTCCGCCCGATTATATGCCTGCTGTAGAACCACATTGGAACAAGATGCGTCCGTTTGTATTAGATTCTGCAGCTCAATGCAAGCCCATGTTGCCAACCGTTTTTGATACTTTAGCTAATTCTAAATTTTACAAAGAAGCCAAAGAAGTTTATTTATTAGGTAAAAACTCCGATGATGAAAAACAACTGATTGCCCGTTACTGGGATGATAATCCCAATGTTTCGGAAACGGTTGGACATGCTACTTACTTTAAGCAAAAACTAACTCCGGGTGGACATTGGGTGTCAATAGCTTCGGGTGTAATTAAGAATAAGAAACTTAATATAATGCAGGCGGCTGAAACGTACGTGTATGTTACTACTTCACTGGCCGATGGATTTATTAGTTGCTGGGATGCCAAGTACAAGCATGTGCATATACGGCCCGATACATATATTAAAGAATATATTGATAAAGATTGGAATCCGCTTATTCAGACGCCTCCATTTCCGGAGTTTCCGAGTGGCCACAGTGTCATTTCGGCGGCGGCCGCAACTGCGCTTACGCATTTGTTTGGCGAGAACTATGCCTTTGCTGATTCTACCCAGCTTGTTTTAGGATTGCCGGTGCGTAAGTTTAAATCTTTTTACGAGGCTTCGGATGAGGCCGGTATAAGTCGGATGTACGGGGGGATTCACTTCCGGCCAGCTAATGAATTAGGCGCCAAACAAGGAAAAGATGTAGGAAGCTTAATTGCGACAAAACTTAAAACCCGTAAAACTAGCTTAACCGCAAAGTTGTAGAAAGAATTATCTCATAATATTAAGTTGTTTTTGTTTGGTCCCTGATTGGTTAAAAACTGGTCAGGGATTTTGTTTTATGTAGGAGGATGGTATATTTAGAAATTGAACAATATTGACCCAGACCAGATGAGAAAGTTCTTGTTACTTATTTTATTTTCTTTATACCTGTTTACCGGTTGTGCCCAGTCAACTACCACTGGTCCTACCCTGAATCTAATGCCTGTTCCTGGTCAGCTTACGATGCAGGACGGTAAGTTTAGAATTGCTGATAGTTTTAAACTGGCCGTCACTGGACAACCACATCAGCGGCTTTTTAAAGGGGCTACTCGGTTTCTGCGTCGTTTGGATGATAAAACTGGTTCCTTCTTAACCCAAAATCAAATAACTAGTGCTGATAACGATGCCAATGCTCCCCTTGTAATAAATGTAAAACGGCCGGGTAAGGTCATGTTGCATGAGGATGAAAGCTACACCCTAACGGTTTCTCCTCAGAAAGTAAATCTTACTGCCGAAACAGATTTGGGAGCCTTGCACGGATTAGAAACTTTACTACAATTAGTAGAAGCAGATGAAACCGGCTATTATATGCCCGCTATTCATATTACAGATAAACCCCGGTTCCCGTGGCGGGGATTGCTAATGGATGTAGGCCGCCACTTTATGCCTATGGAGGTAATCAAGCGCAATCTGGATGGCATGGCTGCTGTGAAAATGAATGTGTTGCACTTGCACCTTTCCGAAGACCAGGGATTTCCGATAGAAAGTAAAGTTTTTCCTAAACTGCATCAGTTAGGTTCTAACGGCAATTATTTTACGCAGGAAGAAATTAAAGCTATTATTAAATATGCCGATGACCGGGGCATAAGAGTGGTGCCGGAATTTGATATGCCGGGCCATGCTACCGCCTGGTTTGTGGGGCATCCGGAGTTAGCCAGTGCTCCCGGACCCTATACCATTGAGCGCCGCTGGGGTATTATGGATCCGGTTATGGATCCGACTAAAGAAACAACCTATAAGTTTCTAGATGCTTTCTTGAAAGAAATGACAGCCTTGTTCCCAGATGCTTATTTTCATATTGGTGGCGACGAAAATAATGGAAAACAGTGGAAGGCTAATGCCCAGATTCAGGCTTACATGAAAACCAATAATATTAAAAATCAGGAAGAATTACATGCCATGTTTAATGAACGTATCCTGAAAATATTGACCAAATACGGCAAGAAAATGGTGGGCTGGGACGAAATATTACAGCCTGGTATTACCAAAAGTATTGTTATTCAGTCGTGGCGGGGCAAAAAGTATTTATACGAAGCCGTTTCTAAAGGTTACCAGGCTATGCTTTCCAATGGGTATTACATAGATCTGGTCCAGAACACGGAACAACATTATTTAAATGATCCATTGCCGGAAGAAAATCAAAAACAACTAACGCCGGAGCAGCAAAAACTTATTTTGGGCGGCGAAGCTACCATGTGGTCGGAGCTGGTAACGCCCGAAACTGTTGACTCCCGGGTGTGGCCACGCACCGCGGCTATTGCTGAGCGCTTATGGTCACCGGGATCGGTTAAAGATGTTGCAGATATGTACCGCCGGTTAGATCGGGTAAGCCTGGAGTTGGAATACGTTGGGCTAACCCACGAGAAGAATTACCCCATGATGCTGCGCCGGTTAGCGAACGGGCAGGACATTACGGCGCTTAAAACTTTTACGGATGTGATAGAACCCATAAAAGAATATACCCGGCATCAACAGGGAACCACTTATTACGCTTATTCGCCTTACACTTTGATTGCTGATGCAGCCCGCCCGGATGCGAAAGTAGCGCGCAATTTCCGAAACCTGGCAAAGGAGTTTGTAACAAATCCTACTCCGAAGGTAACTAACGAAATTACTTATTGGCTAAACTTATGGCAAAATAACCATGCCGGTCTGCAAGCTATTATCCGGCAAGCGCCAGCTTTAAAAGAAATAGAAACCCTTTCGGCTGATTTAGCTAAAGTAAGTCAGATTGGGTTAGAGGCAGTAAATGCATTAAAAGCAAACAAGGCAAACTTGTCGGAAGAGTGGTATAACAGCAGTATAGCTACAATGCAGGCGGCTAAAAAACAACGGGGTAAAACTGAATTGGTGGTATTGCCCGGAATAGAAGCCTTAATTAAAAAAGCTGCGGGTAAATAAAAAAGAAGTTAATAAAAATAAGTTTGATCAGGAGCCCCATTGCAGGGGCTTCTTTTTTTAGAGATTCTTTCTGCCATATTTAAGCAACGTGCCTTAACTTGCAAACCAAACTAAGAACTAACACAGAAACATATGCAATACAGGAAGCTTGGTAAAACAGGATTTGAAGTTTCAGAAATAAGTTTGGGAACTTGGCAGGTAGGCGGCAAATGGGGCGATCCATTCAGCCACGAAAATGCCGATGAGATATTAAATGCCGCGATAGATGCTGGCGTTAATTTTATTGATACTGCCGACGTGTATGGTGATGGCGAAAGTGAAAAAGCTGTAGGTCGCGTAGTAAGATCAAGGTCCGAAAGGGTATTTGTAGCTACCAAGTGTGGCCGGCGTTTGCAGCCGCACGTGAATGAAGCTTACCAACCGGCCGCCATCCGGAAGTTTGTAGAAGATAGCTTACAAAATATGGGCTTAGAAACGCTGGATCTAATTCAGTTGCATTGCCCGCCAACTGAGGTGTTTTATCGTCCTGAAATATTTGAAGTATTCGACCGGCTGAAAGAAGAAGGTAAAATATTGAATATGGGCGTGAGCGTGGAGAAAGTAGAAGAAGCTTTAAAAGCTATTGAGTTTCCGAATGTCACCACCGTTCAAATTATTTTTAATATGTTCCGGATGCGCCCGGCGGAGTTATTTTTTCAGGAAGCAAAGCGGCGGGATATTGGTGTAATTGTGCGGGTGCCGCTGGCCAGTGGTTTACTAACAGGTAAATTCAGCCGCGAAACCTCCTTTACGCAAAATGATCACCGGAACTTTAACCGGAACGGCGAGGCATTTGATAAAGGTGAAACTTTCTCAGGTATTGATTATAATGTTGGGTTAGAGGCTGTGGAAGAACTGAAAAAATTATTTCCGGGTCAGGAAAACTTAGCGCCAGTAGCTTTGCGTTGGATTTTAATGTTTGATGCGGTTAGCTGTATTATACCAGGAGCTTCTAAACTAAGCCAGCTTACTTCTAATTTGCAAACAGAACAGGTGCCAGCTTTAACGCCAGAACAATTAGCCGGCGTAAAAGAAATTTACGAATCTAAAATTAAGCCATTGGTGCACTATACCTGGTAAGGTTTTCAATTTGTTATAAACCTTCGGGTAAAATATAAATAGTTAAAAGCAGTTTAAGAGAAGAAAGCTTACTCTTAAACTGCATAAAATTTCATAATGAATCATACTAGTTCTTTGCCTGCTCTGCGCCGGTTTCGCCACATTGGTATTCTGGAGGGCATTTCTTACCTGATCTTACTTTTTATTGCCATGCCGCTTAAATACCTGGCGCAAATACCGGAACCGGTAAAATATGTAGGTTGGGTACATGGGGTATTGTTTGTTTTATTTTGCCTGGCCTTATTGCAGGTTTGGGTTTTACGGAAATGGTCTTTTTTAAAGGTGGTCGGCGCTTTTGTGGCGTCCTTATTACCTTTCGGGACTTTTATATTAGACAAACGCCTCCGGAAAGAAGAGCAAACACTTTAAACTTTAAAACTGGAAAGCCTTTATAGATGATGCGAGCTATTGTTATTACCAAGCCCGGTGGACCGGAAGTTTTACAAGTGCAGGAAAGACCTGTGCCTGTTCCGCTGCCGCACCAGGTGCTGGTAAAAGTAAAAGCAGCAGGTATAAATCGTCCGGATGTTTTTCAGCGGAAGGGTAATTATGCGGCTCCCAATGGGGTTCCGGCCGATATACCCGGACTGGAAATAGCGGGCACCATAGAACAATGCGGGGCAGATGTTAGCCAGTGGAAAACCGGGGAAGCCGTTTGTGCTTTATTGGCAGGCGGGGGGTACGCAGAGTACGCGGTAGTAGATGCCCGGCATTGTTTACCTGTCCCTAAAGGTTGGTCGTTTCCGGAAGCAGCTTCACTGCCTGAAACCGTTTTTACAGTATGGCATAATGTGTTCCAGCGGGGGCAATTAAAAGCAGGAGAGGGATTGTTGGTGCACGGCGGAAGCAGTGGCTTTGGCATTACCGCCATTCAATTGGCAAAAGCCTTCGGCGCTATGGTATTTACTACTGCTGGAAGTGAAGCAAAATGTAAAGCCTGTCTGGAACTGGGAGCCGATAAATGCATTAATTATAAGACCACAGATTTTGCCGAAGCTTTAAAGGGCGAAAGAGTGGATGTAGTACTGGACATGGTTGGCGGCGATTATACAGCTAAAAACCTTAACCTGCTACATGCTGACGGACGTTTAGTGTTTATAAATGCCATGCAAGGAGCAAAAGCTGAAATAAATGCCTTGCAACTAATGCAGAAACGGCTAACCATTACGGGAAGTACTTTACGGCCACGTGATGCTGCCTTCAAGGCTAACCTTGCGGATGAAATAAAAGATAAAGTTTGGCCATTGCTACAAACCGTAAATTTTAAACCTATTATTTATAAATTATTTCCACTGACAGATGCGGCACAGGCGCATGCACTTATGGAGAGCAGTGAACATATCGGCAAAATTATTTTAACCATAGATTAGTAAGTATGGGTATAAAATGGAGAGCCGTTGTATCATCCGATACAACAGCTCTCCATTTTATACTTATAGTGGTTACTACGGGACTACTATGCTTCTTTGCATTTGGTTGTAAGCGGCAAAAACACCTAATCCCCCTTTTATATTCGTGTAAATAAAAGTTGGCTCGGCAAAGGGATTGGCATTTGTCTCCCTTTGTTGTTCTATGGTTTTGTGGTACAGGTAATAGTGCCGGTCAGTAACCGATAAGTGTGCCCGCAGGATGTTGGGGGAAGGTTCATTTTCATTGGTAGAGGTGGTATACTGGCCAGAAGTAGAAAAAGTACCCCCATCCTGGTTTTCATCCGAAAAATATTTTTCCACCTCATAGGCATCTAAGGGCATGCGGTAGGTCTTATTGTTAAAATTCTCTTTAAACTCTCGTAACGTAAGTGCGTGGTAATAATTCCCTCTGCCGGGAGCATCCTGCCATTTGAAAGTAAATGTATGGCGGTTGTAAACGTATTTATCTGGCCCGGCATCATAAGTAATCTGTTCTACCGAATGGGAGAGGTCCTGAATAAGTATCCCGTTTAAGGCCGGAACCGTGCAGGTGCCCGAAGTACTAAAGCCATCGGGGGTAGTTGCCGTTAAGGTATAGGTTCTTCCGGAAATAATAGGGAGCTGAGTTGCCCGTGCTCTATAAAGCTTGCGAATGGGGTCGTATGTCAGCTTAATTGTTTGCGAACCATTAGATAAATTAACAGTAGCGTTGCTTATTAATAGACTTTCGGCTGTTTCTGTTTTACCAATAGCTGGTTGCGTTTTGTTTACTCTAACAATTAGGGCGGTGTCCTGCGGCGATATAAAAGAAGTAATTACCAATTGGCGGGTCGAATCAATGTTAACTTTATCAGTAATATCTTCTTCGCAGCTGGATAATAAGCCCACGAATAATAGAAGTAATAATTTATATGTATGTAATTTCATTTGTATCAGGGATAAAAGCTAATTAAAATTTAAAGCTGTAGCTGACAGAAGGTAAAATGGTAAATAAGGAAATCTGCTTCAGTTTGGTCTCACTTGTGCCATCGTTTTGATACTTCGTGTCTAAATAATAGAAGAAGGGATTTTTGCGGTTATAGGCATTGTAGGCGCTGATTTCCCAGGTGCGTTCACCCCATCGCTTTTTCTTGTGAAATTGGATGCCAATATCGAACCGGTGATAGGGAGCCATCCGGAAAGCATTTCTCTGCCCATAATGGGTAACATTGCCATAGCCATAATTTGGACTGTATTCTGGCCGGTATTGCGATGGCGTATTAGTGGGCGCATCGTAAGAGGCTTGTGGTAAAGTAATGGCATTGCCAGTACCGTACACCCAAGTGCCAGAAAGGGTTATGCGGGCATTAGGCGTATAAATACCAACTACCGAAATGTCATGGCGACGGTCGTAGCGGGCATAATATTTCTTGCCAAAGTTTAGGGAGTCGAACTGCAGTTGTGTCCAGGAAAGGGTATAACCTACCCAGCCAGAGAATTTACCAAACTTGCGCTGCAGCAGGAATTCGGCACCATAAGACCAAGCTTGTCCGGCAGTCATATTATCTTGCCAATTTACTGTTTCCGCCGATTCCGGATCATCTACAATTAAAAAGCTGGCGCCTTCTTTGTACCCGATAATATTATCCGACTTTTTGTAATAGCCTTCCACAGTTAAAGTTAAATCGTGTTTAGGTAAGTCTTTGGCTATTCCCATGGCCACTTGTTTAGATTGCTGCGGCGCAATACGGTTGGTAGAAGGGACCCATAAATCAGTAGGTAAGCCAATGCCGGTGTTACTTAACAGGTGCACATACTGGTTCATGCTGGCATAAGAAGCTTTCAAAGCTAAATCATCACGTAAATTATAGCTGGCTGATAACCGGGGTTCCGGCCGGAAATAATTCTTTTTCTCGGCTACAAAATAACTTAACCGTAAACCTCCATTAATGCGCAGGCGTGGAATAGGGTGGTACGTATCTTCGGCATAAATACCGGTTTCCAATACATCAATGTTCTTAATGTTCCGATCGACTTTGTCGATCTCGGTATCTTTTACTACCAGGGCACTAGGGGTAAACCGGTGGTAGGTGCTTAATATACCAGCCCTGATGGCATGCTGAGGATTAGGGAGGTAATCCATATCATATTTAATGCCTATGTCACGTATTCCGGAAGAATAATCCAGTGTATATTTCTCTTTCTCCTTTTTATCTTCGGTATAGATATTAAAATTATAATTGCTAAATATAAAAGAGGTATTAGAGAACAGTTGGTTATTAAATAAATGGTTCCAACGGAGCGTACCGGTAGCATTTCCCCAGTTTATACCTGCTTTTGAATAATCACCTTGTTCCAGTTTTTCCCGGGCATAAAAGCGATCTTGTCCAAAATAGCCACTTAGGTATAATTTATTGGTGCGGCCAAAGTCGTAATTTACTTTGGTGTTTAAGTCGTAAAAATAATAGCCGCCTTTTTCATCTTTAGGTAAAAAAGGCTGCGCCAAAACATCCGCATACGTCCGGCGGCCAGATACAAGAAAAGAAGATACACCTTTCTTTAGAGGCCCTTCCAATACCAAACGAGACGATAATAAACCAATGCCGCCTTCGCCGTGTAATTTTTCCTTATTGCCTTCTTTCATGTTCATTTCAATTACCGAAGATAAACGACCACCATACCGGGCCGGAAAACCACCTTTGGTTAGTTCCACGCTTTTCAGTGCATCCCCGTTAAACAAAGAAAAGAAGCCAAATAAGTGCGAAGCATTGTAAACCGTTGCATCGTCCAGAATAATCAGGTTCTGATCAGGGCCACCGCCCCGTACATAAATACCGCTGTTGCCTTCGCTGCCTTTCTGCACCCCTGGCATAAGTTGTAATACTTTCATTACATCTTTCTCGCCGAGCAGCATCGGTACATTCTTAATTTGGCTAACCGGAATTTCGATGTTGCTCATTTGTGGTGTTTCCGTTATTCTTTCCCGTTGGCGGGTACCCACAATTTCTACCTCCTGTAAAGTAGCTTCCGACTGAAGTTCGATGTTTAATTCTATATTCTGCCGTAGCCGGATGGTTCTGATCTCCGGTTTATAACCTACATAAGAGAAGGCAAGCTTAACGGAATCGGTAGCGGGTAGGGTTAATGAGTAGAAACCGTAGGTATTGGTGGTAGTACCCACACTGGCTCCGGGCTGGTAGATATTTACACCAATTAGCGATTCTTTACTGCCTTTTTCCCGGATGTAACCGCTGATAGTGTGTTTGGATTGGGCAAATGTAAGTAGGTGAAAACAAAGTAAAATTAAAGTAAAACAATAACGCATAAAATAAGGAGTAAAGGATTAAAGCATAGTTCTTAAAGTGGGGTTTCTATATATAGGTAAATAGATATTACCAAAAACTTTACCAATTTTAATTTTAAGAGGAAAATTTTGTACTTAAAACAACTTTTTATAACTGTATTAATAGTAAACGATTGTTTATCAATGAATTAAATTTTAAAATAGATAAATGTGGTGAGGAGCTATCTATAGGAGTGATTGGTACTGAATTTGGTTGCTTTGTATCAAAAATAAATTTTATGATACAATTTGTTTGTCGCTTGTTTAATCGTTTAAATAAAAAATAATTGTAAATTTAAATAACTGGCAAATTTTCAGAAAAGGAAAGCTTTTGCATTTCTTATAATGTAAAAATTGGTTTAAAAATAGAACCTGAATTTTTGGATGGTCAATAAAGAAAAACGTATAACATGTTCAGACTGAATCTGGTAAATAAAATTTATTGGCTAAAGCCGATTTGTATAGCCTTTTGCTTTTTTATCCTGTTAAGTGCTCGGGGAAAAAAAACTATTGTTGCTGATATACCCGGTTTTGAAAAGTATACCGAAACCATTCCGGGTTCCGAAGTAAAGTTTGACTTAGTACCTATAGCGGGAGGTGAATTTGTAATGGGCAGCCCAGCTACGGAAGCTAAGCGGAAGCCAGACGAAGGGCCTCAGCACAAAGTTAAAATTGAGCCTTTCTGGATGGGACAGCACGAAGTAACCTGGGACGAATTTCAAATATTTGTTTACCGCGAAATAGAAAAACAGTCCATGAATGCGTCGTCTATGGCAAAAACCTCAACTGCTGATGCCGTGTCCCGTCCGTCGCCACCCTATCTGGACATGACCTTTGGCATGGGGAAAAGCGGCTTTCCGGCCATCAACATGACGCAATACGCCGCCTTAACTTATTGTAAATGGCTTACAGCTAAAACAGGGCACTTTTACCGATTACCTACCGAAGCAGAATGGGAATACGCGTGCCGGGCAGGTTCTGCAACGGCTTATAGTTTTGGCGAAGAAGTAAGTAAACTGGATGAATATGGCTGGCAATATAACAACAGCAACGCCGGTACTAAAAAGGTAGGCTCTAAAAAGCCAAATGCCTGGGGCCTGTACGACATGCATGGCAATGTAGCCGAATGGACGCTGGATCAATACAGTCCTGATTATTACGCACAGTTTACGAAAGGTACCGCAACAAATCCCTGGCTAAAACCTACTAAGTTATATCCACATGTGTTACGGGGCGGCTCCTGGGACGATGAGCCGGATGCTTTACGGAGTGCGGCCCGGCAATATTCTAAACCGGTTTGGAAGCAACGCGATCCGCAAATACCTAAAAGCCAATGGTGGTTTACCGATGCCCCATTTGTTGGCTTCCGGGTAGTGCGGCCATTAAAACAACCCTCCCCGGCCGAAATAGAAAAATACTGGTCGGAGCCGATCAAAGATTTTGGAAATTAAATATTCACCACCACAATGATTGTTTCACATTATACTAACTGCTCATGGATGAAAAAACAGAACCCAGTACCGGACCTGCTTCCGGTTATACCCGGCGTGAATTTGTTAAGGGATCAGCTGTTTTGTTGGGAGGAGCTTTGGCCGGCCCATGGCCATTGTTACATGCTTTTGCCTCAGATAATGAACCAATAAGTCTTTTTCTGGATAAAGTACTGCTCTCCTGGCGAAAAAATGCTGACACCCCCAATGCCTTATTTCATCCTTATTTTGACCGCCAATGGCAGCGCTACAAGGATGGACCCCGCACGCTGGTTACTCAGACCCGGATTACCTATAATTTTATGCGCGCTTTTGAGCGGACCGGCGACCAAGCCTATGCTCAATTAGCTCTCAGGGGACTCGATGCATTAACTACCTATTTTTGGGCCGGAGATAATAAAGGGTGGCATTGGTCTTGTCATCCCGATGGCCGCTTATTAGATGATACCTCTGATGCTTATGGGCAGGCCTTTGTGATTCTTGTGTTTTCCACCGCAGCAGCGGTATTTAAAAACGATCATTATCGTGATATGGCCTTGCTAACCTGGCAGTATATGCAACAGCGTTTCCGGGATAAGCAAGGTGGGTTAGTTTGGAAAGTTAACCGGGATGGACGGGTATTAGATACTTTTAAATCACAGAACCCGATGATGCATGTTTTTGAGGCATTATTGGCTTTGGCACCGCTGGATACTACCGGAACAGTACGAAAAGATGCAACGGGTATTTGGCACTTTATTCGTGCCCGAATGCCCAGCCCCGGTTGCTTACCAGAATGGTACGACACCAGTTGGCAACCCGTGCGGACTGGAGATAAAGCCATTATTGAAGTGGGACATGCTTTTGAGTGGGCATTCCTGCTATCTGAAGCTCAGGCCCTGAATCTGGAAAGCAATCTTATGGAACCAGCGCGTGAATTTTTAGCCTATGGGATGCAACACGGCTACGACTCCAAAGCTGGTGGAATTTTTTCCCGGGTTGATTTAGAGGGTAATCTTCTAAAGGATACCCGAAAGGGTTGGTGGGAGCAATGTGAGGCAATCCGAACCATGCAGCGGTATGTAACCCGCCATAATAGCAAGGAAATAATAGAACCATTGAAACGCAGTATAGATTTTGTTCGGCAGCATTATATGGATGCTGTTTATGGCGGATGGTACGAAAATCCTCCTGGTTTAGGGGGAACGGAATCGCTGATTAAAGGCAGTATGTATAAATTAGATTACCACGTGGTAAATATGTGCCGGGAGATTTTGGCCGCCGATAGTTTATCAAATACACGTGCTAAAATAGCCGCGGATACTAAATAGAACTTTAACATTTAATTATTCACCACTTTATATATTGTTTCATCTATAATCTTTTCCCCATGATTGACAATAACGAATCTTATATTCTTCCTGCGGCAGGGTGTAGCCGACGTGACTTTGTAAAAGGATCGGCTGCCGTACTTGGCGCAACTCTGGTGAGCCAGCTTCCTTTTGTGGGGGCTTATGCAGCTGGCAGCGATACGCTGAAATTAGCTTTGATTGGTTGTGGAGGGAGGGGAACTGGTGCGGCTATTCAGGCACTCAGTGCCAAAGGCAACGTTAAATTGGTTGCCATGGCTGATGCTTTCCGCGACCGGTTGGACGACTCCTATAAAAACATCTCCACTAAATTCAATGGCGATAAAAAGCTGTTGGATGTACCGGAGAAGAATAAGTTTGCCGGGTTTGATGGCTACAAAAATGCCATTGCTTTAGCCGACGTGGTAATTCTCGCCACGCCGCCGGGTTTCCGGCCGATTCATTTTGAAGAAGCAGTGAAAGCTGGTAAGCATATTTTCATGGAAAAACCGGTAGCAACGGATGCGCCGGGTATTCGCCGCGTATTGGCAGCCGCCGAAGAAGCTAAAAAGAAAAACCTGAAAGTGGTCGTGGGCTTACAACGCCGTTACCAGAATGCTTACCTGGAAACTATTAAACGCATAAACGATGGTGCTATTGGCGATGTGGTAAGCGCACAGGCTTACTGGAACAATGCCGGGGTGTGGGTACGTCCGCGCCAGGCAGGACAAACTGAAATGGAATACCAGATGCGGAACTGGTATTATTTTAACTGGCTCTGCGGCGACCATATCAATGAGCAACATATCCATAACCTGGATGTAGCGAATTGGGTGAAAAACGGGTACCCGGTAAGTGCGCAGGGTATGGGTGGCCGGCAGGTGCGCAATGGCATTGATCACGGTGAGATTTATGATCACCACTTTGTGGAATATACCTATGCCGACGGTACTATGCTAAACAGTCAATGTCGGCATATGCCCAATACCATGAACCGGGTAGAGGAAACTTTTACGGGTACCAAGGGTAGGGTTGTGCTCTCCGGCGATGGCAAAGGAATTATCACAGATTTGAAAGGAACAGTTCTTTATAACCACCGCGCCAAAAATGATCCAGATCCGTACCAGGCCGAGCACGATGTATTCTTTGCCGCCATTCGCAACAACACGCCTATTAACAATGCTGAATACGGAGCAAAAAGTACCTTAACCGCTTTAATGGGCCGGATGGCCACGTATTCAGGTCAGGTAATCAAATGGGAAGAAGCTTTAAATTCGGAAGTAAGCCTGATGCCGAAAATATTTGCCTGGGATGCCGAAACGCCAACCAAGCCAGATGCAACCGGCCGGTATCCGATTCCAACCCCAGGTATTACTAAAGTTATTTAAGTTTATACCTGCATTTTTAATAAGATCATTCCGAGCTTGCCGAGGAAACTAATTAATACCGCGAACATCACGGTAAAAATTAGATCCTTCGACAGGCTCAGGATGACCTGCTAGATTAATTGTTTTAGTATGATAAAGGTTTAGCACCTGCTTCTTTAAGGCAGATATTTTACTTTGCATCCTTTTTCTTTAGGTACTTTTGCTGGTACCTTTTCCAGGATTTCGAATAGACCTGCACTATATTGGCCTCACTATTAAGGTAAGTAAATATAGCGGCAGTTTTAGGTTCCTGATTGGCTAATCGTATACCTTTCTCTGGCCCCAAAACACTAACGGCAGTAGATAACCAATCTGCTTCTATTCCATTCCGGGTTATAACGGTAACTAAACTTTGGTCGGTAAGTCCTAAACCGGTAGTCGGGTTCAGAATATGCGAATAGCGGGTGCCATCAATATGAATGTACTGGTACAAGTCACCGGAAGTAGCCAAACCTTTATCTTCTAGAAATAAGGGAACTTGATTGGCAGAATCGGTTGGCTGAGGTAAAAGAAAACTTACTAACCAGCCTTTACTTTGGGGTGGAGCCTTACTAACTGCAATATTGCCACCGCCATCAACCAACGCCGATTTGATACCATAAGCCTTTAGCGTTTTCATAGCTTCGTCTACCGCATATCCTTTGCCAATAGCACCTAAGTCCAGCTGCATGCCGGAAGTAGTTAACAGGACCGATTTGTTATTTTTATCTAATTTGATTTTCTCAGGCCCAACCAAATTTTTAGCTTGTGCTAAAGCATCCTCCGGGGAAGGTAGTATGCCGGTACGCCGAGTGCGACGCCACAGTTGCACGTAAGGCCCAACTGTTATATCAAAAGCTCCTTGCGTTTTTCTCGATATTACAGCAGACTTATTTAAGATAAACCATAGGTCTTGGCTAACTGGTACCCATTTACCGGAGCCGGCAGTACGGCATAGCTTATTAACTTCACTCTCCGGATTGTAATCACTCAATATTTTATTTAATTGGGCTACTCGCTTAAATCCTGCTTCTGCCGCCCGCTGAGCTTTTACCGAATCAGTTGCATAAAGTACTATCCGGAAGAGGGTACCCATGTGCGGCTGACTAAATGCAAAGCGATGCGGTACTTTATTTTGAGCAATTCCCGGAATAGCAACTACCCATAAAAATAGAAACAAACAGATTATAAGCTTTTTATTGAAGTTATAATCGTGCGCGGTACCTGACATACAAAAATCTGCAGAAGTAGGATAAATAATAAAAAAGCCTTGACTTAATCAAGGCTCTTAGATGAGATAGGTTTGGTAAAAGTTATTTCGCGGCAATTTTTTTCAGGGAAGCTAAATATTCTACCAGGTTAACCAATTCTTTTTCGGTCATGCCTTGTTGTAAATTAGCTGGCATCATGGAGTTTTCCATTTTTTGTTTAGAGGTAACGTCTTTCATAGGGTAACTCACTACAGTACCGCCCGGTAAGCGCAAGTCCAGTTTATCTTCGGTTTGGCTGGAGATAATACCGGCCGTTTGGGTGCCATCTTTCACCTTGATAATATACCCCTCGTAACCAAAGCTGATACCCGCATCCGGGTGCAGAATAGCGTTGTAGATTGCCAGTTTAGGTAATTTGCTACCGATCTCGGATAACTCCGGACCAAACCAGGCTCCGGTTTCATTTACCTTGTGGCACATGGCGCAGGATTGTTCAAAAACAGCTTTCCCATTTACGGCATCGCCGGTCATGGCCGTTAATTGCGCTATGGGAGCCAATGGTTTGCCTGCCCGGGACGGCTTTTTAAAGTAAAGAGCTGCTGCTTCTTTAATTTCTGGTCGCCAGGCCCGCAGTAATATGGTAGCGGCAGTTTCTTCCAGGTCGGTGGGTAGTTGGCGGTTTTTTACCATTTCTACTAACAGGTTTTCGCCACTGCCGCCTTGCCCATATTTTTGCAAAGCTAACTTACGAATTACTATAGGCCGTTTGCTGTCCTGCAAGATGCCAGCTAGTAAATCTTTTACCTGTTTATTTTCATTGTTGCTCAGGGCCGTAATCATGGCTGTAACGGTTATCGGATCGGAGCTGTTAAGGGTTTTCTGAATCAGATCAGTGCCGTTATTCCGCACCAGTGCCCGGGCCGCATCCCAACCAATAGCGCTATCAGGTTTTGCTAAAGCTAATTTAGCTAATTCCGGATTGTATTCCGGTAAGCTGTATTGATTCAGTAACATCACAAACTTGTTGGTTCCCTTGGCACTATCTACTGTTTTCCGGAGGGCGGTTTGGAACTTCGGATTACCTTCTACAGATTTGCTGTCGCTGTGCTGTAACGCCAGGGTAGTAATTTGCTTTTGCAAAGGATTATTCCCTTCCAATAAACCAATTAAAACTTGTTGCTTAGTAGGTGAGTTTTCGTGAAAATCGAAAGACCGGAAGTAGTAATTGAGCTCGGTTGGCGTTTTACTGTTGTTGATGAGTTGAGCTAGTTTTGGCAAGGCTTCAGCAGTACGTATCCGCCGGATAATTTCCCGATCTGCTGTTTTGCTAATATCGCCGCCTCCTTTACTTACCCAGCCTTTATAAAAAGAATCGGCTTGTAGATCAGAAGCAATACCTAAGGCTTCCAGGTACCAGCGGTCTTGACCATCGTATTGGCTAATCAGGTCGGTCCAAATTGCAGGAGCTTCCGGCGATTTATTGTACCGTAAAGCAATGGCAACTTCTCTTCTAATATGCGGGTTAGGATCTTTGGCCCAAGCTTTCAGAACCGGAACTACGTTTAATTTCAATTCCTGCGCGGCACGTAAACCGGTAATCCGGATATTCGGGTCAGCATCTTTGTAAGCTTGCTCCAAGTATTTATTACCGGAGCCTTCTATTTTACTTAATAACCAAAGTGCCCGGGCACGCATCCGCGACTCGCCAGTTTTCCAAAGTTTAGCTAATTCTTTTTCAGCTTTTTTGCCTTCGCTATGTAATTTTTGCCACGCTAAATACCGGGTAGCCAGGTTAGGGCTTTGCAAGGCTTGTACAGCTCCAGAAGTGGTAGTTAAATCCAGTTTTGGAACTGTATAAGGTGTATTCGGTGGAGCTACCCGGAAGACGCGTCCTTTCTGGGCTTCGCCTTGCTGGTGGCCACCTACGCCCGGATCATACCAATCCGAAATAAACAAGGAGCCATCCGGTGCTACTGTTACATCTGAAGGGCGGAACCATTGGTCTTTAACGCCTTTTACCACATTTACGATTTTGGCTTTATAACCAGCCCCGTCCGGCGTTACCGGATAAGCCCGTACTACGTTTGGTCCGGCATCCGAGTGAATCATCTGGTTGCGGAAAGGAGCGGAAAGTAATTTGCCTTCGTAAATCAGGATACCCGTTGGTGAACCGGCCCCGGTTTGCAATAAGTTAGGTACTACGCCCGGGTCGTTCAGGTGCCAGTGACGAATTGGAATTTCACTTTCCATGCCGGTGCGATAAGCACTCCAGCCAGCCCCGGTTTTCTCGTCCTGATACCCATAGTTACCATAAGGCAATACATAATTAATGCGTACTCCGCGGTTTCCGTCATCATCGTTATCCGATTGCCAAAGCGTACCGTAAGAATCTACCGCTACTTCGTAGTTATTCCGGAAGTTGTGGGCTAATACTTCAAACTCGCCGCCATCGGGGTTGCACCGGAAAACCATACCCTGGCGGTAAGGCTTGCCATTGTTGGCAACTATATTGCCGGCCTGGTCTTTAATAGGATTGCCGTTTTTGTCTTTTATCTGCTGGCCCTCGTTTCCAAAATTAAAATACAATTTACCGTCGGGTCCAAAGGTAAAGGTATGCATGCCGTGGTCGTGCTGCACGCCGCCAATGCCGGTAAACAGCAATTCTTTTTTATCGGCTTTATCATCACCATCGGTATCGGTAAATACAAATACATTCGGCGAGGCTGATACAATTACTTTATTGCCTAATACCGCAATACCTAAAGCGGCATCTACATCTTTGCCCTGGTAAAATACTTTTTGCTTATCGGCCCGGCCGTCGCCATCCACATCTTCCAGTATCAAAATCCGGTCGCCTTCTTTCCGCTCTTCGTTTTGCGGGTTATGCTGCAACCGGTAATTAACAGCTTCTGTTACCCACACCCGGCCTTTGGCATCAATGTCCATGTTGGTCAGGTTTAACGTCATGGGGGCATTGGCAAAGAGTTTGGTTTCGAGGCCAGAGGCTGTTTCCAATCCATCGTTTTCCGGATCTGCAAAAGGTAAGCGGGCCTTGTTCTGGTTAAAAGCAAAACTCAAAGCCAAAAGCGAGACTAACGTTAAACCAGTACCAGCTTTAAAAAAATGGTGGCGCTTTATAGGTTTAAGGTTATAAAGTAGATTTTTAAGAGTATTTTTATTATTCATATTTCGGTCAATATGATGTATAGATAAAGTGAGGGCAGGATGGGTTATACCACGAAACCATCTGCCAAAGCATAAGCGTCAATTACCGCCTGTTCGCCTTTTTTATCGGGTTGCGAATTACCGTGTTCCATGCCCAATAAGCCTTTGTAGCCTTTCTCGTACACGTGCTTAAAAAGATATCGGTAGTTAATTTCTCCGGTTCCCGGTTCCTTCCTTCCCGGTTCGTCGCCTACCTGCAAATAGCCGATTTCGTCCCAGCATAAATCCATGTTGTAGATTAGACGGCCTTCGTTTTTCTGCATGTGGTAAAAGTCGAAAAGTATTTTGCAGGAAGGGCTGTTTACGGCTTTGCAGATCATGTACGTTTGGTCGGAGTTGCGCAGGAAAAGGTTAGGCGTATCGCTAAGTGGTTCCAATACCATTACCAATCCGGCCGGCTCCAATATTTCGGTGCCCCGGCGGAGAGCTTCAATTACATGACCCGTTTGGATGCCGATGGGTAAATTGCGGACGAAATCCCCGGGAACTACCGTGGTCCATTTGGTATTTACGCGTTTGGCTACTTCCACTGCTTTCCGGCAACCATTCAGGAAAATATCAAGGTGTTCTTGTTTGCCGGCAGCCAGAGAATTGGCCCCATTGCCACCTTTATCCAACACAAATACACCCATCGTCATCCCCAATTTAGCTAATTCGTTTCCTATCTTTTCCTGTTCGGCTACCGGGCGGCCCATCATGCCGTTGTCTTCTACCGCTGTAAAGCCCTGGTCGGCCATAAACCGAAGCTGGCTAATTACATCGTCACCGGCCAGGTTTTTAAACATGCCAAAATGCGGGGCATACTTTAGTTTAAACTTATGCTTTGGAGCTGCTTTGGCGTTGCCGTGCGCGTCAGGAATTAAAACCGAAGTAGCCGCCAAAGCACTATTGCTAAGCGCCAAACCCGCTGAGCCTACGGCTAAAGATTTATGCATAAAATCGCGTCTGTTCATAAACGAAGAGAGAAGTTAGGAATCGGTAATTAGTTTAGGGTTCAGGAAATCTAAACCTAATTTAAGAATTCTGAATGGATAAAATTGTCTTGCTTAAAGGTTTAAATAAAGATTTATATTTAAGCAGGTAATTGGGTTGAATGTTTTGAAAATTTAAAGCTTTTAAGAACTTTTTTTGATAATTTATAATCGGAATGTCTGCCGGATATTTCTGATATTTCCAGCGGGGCAGTATATAGTTTCCTCCGGATAAAAAGGTGCAAAAAATACAGGCCGATATTTCCGCTTTTAAGATATTTAGTAGTAGTTTTAAACGCCTGAATTTAGCTTTGCGGGTTGTCGGAAGATGCTTCTGGGCACAAACAAATACATAAAACAACATTCAAACTAAACATAAAAGCTATGAATAGAAAATTAAGAATGGGCATGGTTGGTGGAGGTATTGATGCCTTTATTGGATCAGTGCACCGGATGGCAGCGGCGTTGGATGGTCAGATTGAATTGGTATGTGGTGCTTTTAGCAGCACGGCCGAACGGTCTAAAAAATCTGGTGAGGCCCTGGGATTACCGGCTGATCGGGTGTATGCCAATTTTGAAGAAATGATTCAGAAGGAAAAGGAGTTACCGGAAGGCCAGCGCATGGATTTTATTTCGATTGTAACGCCTAACCACATGCACTTTGGCCCGGCTAAAATGGCGATGGAAAATGGCTTTCATGTGGTGTGCGATAAGCCGGTTACCTTAAATCTAGAAGAAGCTAAAGCTTTAAAAGAAGTAATTGATCGTACTGGCATGTTGTTCTGCCTGACGCATAATTATACCGGTTACCCAATGGTAAAAGAAGCCCGCGAAATGATTAAGAGCGGTAAACTGGGTAAAATCCGGAAGGTAATTGTAGAATATCCGCAGGGTTGGTTAGCCCAGTTGTTAGAAGCAAGCGGTAATAAGCAAGCTGATTGGCGGACCGACCCAGCCCGTTCTGGTGCCGCCGGCTGTATGGGCGATATTGGAACCCACGCTGAGAATTTAGCTGAATACATTACTGGCTTAAAAATTACGGAGCTGTGTGCTGACTTAACTACGTTTGTAGAAGGCCGCAAATTAGAAGACGATGGCAACGTGTTGTTACGCTTTGATAACGGAGCAAAAGGTGTTTTACATGCCAGCCAGATTTGCAACGGCGAAGAAAACGATTTAAACATCCGGGTTTACGGCGAGTTAGGAGGTATACAATGGTTCCAGATGGAGCCGAATACACTGCTTTACAAAACCAACGAAGAAGGCACCCGTCGGATCCGTACTGGAGTAGGTAATTTGTCTGAGCATACCAAAGCCCATATTCGTATTCCTGCTGGTCACCCGGAGGCTTTCCTGGAGGCCTTTGCTAACCTTTACCGCAACTTTGCCTTTACTTTACGCAGCCGCTTAAATGGGGAAGAGCCAAACCCAATTTACCAGGATTTTCCTGGTATTGAGGAAGGTATCCGGGGATTAGCGTTTATTGATACCTGTATTGCCTCTAACAACTCTAATGAGAAGTGGACTAAATTTGTAAGTTAAAAGCATAACTTATTACCTTTAAAAAATTTTTAAAATCCACACGAATTAAAATTAGAAATGAACAAAATTAAAGTTGGTGTAGTAGGGACAGGCTTTATCGGTCCGGCTCATATTGAAGCACTGCGGAGATTGCCTAACGTGGAAGTAGCCGCTCTTTGTGAAGTAACCGAAGAATTAGCCAAACAAAAAGCAGAAGCCTTAGGCATCGAGCGTTATTATACTTTCGACGATCTATTGAAGCAGGATGATATAACCAGTGTGCATATTTGTACGCCTAACTTCCTGCACTACTCACAATCTAAAGCAGCTTTATTAGCCGGCAAGCACGTAGTTTGCGAAAAACCATTAGCCAAAGATTTACACGAAGCCGAAGAATTAGTGGCCTTAGCCAAAGAAACCGGATTAGTAAATGCCGTACACTTTAACTTACGGTATTATCCTTTGGTGCGCCAGATGAAAGTAATGCGTGAAAAAGGTGAGCTGGGCGAAGTTTATTCTATTATTGGCTCTTACCTGCAGGACTGGTTATTTTATAACACGGATTATAACTGGCGTTTAGAACCAGATAAATCCGGCGATTCTCGCGCTATTGCTGATATTGGTTCACACTTAATTGATAATTTAGAGTACATAACCGGCTTAAAAACGGTAGCCGTTATGGCCGATTTTAATACGGTACATAAAACCCGTAAAAAACCACTGAAGCCGTTAGAAACTTACTCTGGTAAAATGTTGCAACCAGAAGATTATGCGGATGTGGAAATTACTACCGAAGACCATGCC
Source organism: Adhaeribacter aquaticus DSM 16391 (assembly GCF_000473365.1). Classification (GTDB taxonomy): domain Bacteria; phylum Bacteroidota; class Bacteroidia; order Cytophagales; family Hymenobacteraceae; genus Adhaeribacter; species Adhaeribacter aquaticus. Next base: position 784,834 of record NZ_KI421517.1, on the reverse strand, counting down.
AACGTATTGTTAAAATTCGACAATGGTAATCGCGGTGTTATTACCGTATCGCAGGTATCAGCAGGGCGTAAAAACCAACTGAAGTTAGAGATTTCCGGTTCCAAAACCACCTTTGCCTGGAACTCAGAAGCTCCAAACGAAATGTGGATTGGTAACCGCGATGGTGCTAACCAGGTGTTAATGCGCGATCCATCGTTGGTGCATCCGGAAGTGCGTTCTACTATTACTTATCCAGGTGGCCATAACGAAGGTTTTGGTGATACATCAAAACAATTATTTAAGGAAGTTTATGCGGCAGTAGAAGCGGGTAAGCAACCCGAAAACGCACCGTTTCCAACTTTTGCTGATGGTTACCGGGAGTTATTAATTTGTGAGCGGATTTTAGAATCGAACCGCAAGCAAGCGTGGGTTAACGTGTAAACCTGATCTATCAGTGATCAAAAAATGGGCTTCTTATAAAGGAATAAATTTATAAAAAGCCCATTTTTATTAATGCCTTTATATTGTAATTACTAAAACTAAAAATAAAACAAATGAAAGGACCCGCCATATTTTTAGCCCAGTTTGTGGGCAACGAAGCCCCTTTTAACTCTTTAGCGAGTATGTGTAAATGGGCGGCTGATTTAGGTTACAAAGGAGTTCAGATTCCAACCTGGGCTACCCAGTTAGTAGATTTACAAAAGCTGGCCGAAAGCAAGGACTATGTAGATGAATTTAAAGGTATTGCGCAATCTAATGGCGTTGAGATTACCGAACTTTCTACGCACTTACAAGGCCAGTTAGTAGCCGTGCACCCGGCTTACGACAGCATGTTCGATGGCTTTGCACCCGCAGAATACCGCAATAACCCGAAAGCCCGTACCGAGTGGGCCGTGCAGCAATTGAAGTATGCCGCTAAAGCGAGCCAAAATTTAGGCTTAAATGCCCATGCTACTTTCTCAGGAGCTTTACTGTGGCATACCGTATACCCTTGGCCGCAACGCCCGGCTGGTTTAGTAGAAACTGGTTTTAAAGAATTAGCGGAACGCTGGATGCCAATTCTGAATGCATTCGACGAAGCGGGGGTAGATGTTTGCTACGAAATTCACCCGGGTGAAGATTTACACGATGGCGTTACCTTTGAACGTTTCTTAGCGGCTACTGGTAACCACAAACGGGTTAATTTATTATACGACCCAAGTCACTTTGTTCTACAGCAGTTAGATTACCTACAGTATATTGATATCTATCACCAGCATATTAAAATGTTCCATGTGAAGGATGCCGAGTTTAATCCAACTGGTCGTTCTGGTGTATATGGTGGCTACCAGGATTGGGTAGATCGTCCGGGGCGTTTCCGTTCTTTAGGCGATGGCCAGGTAGATTTCAAATCTATTTTCAGCAAGCTATCCCAATATAACTACGAAGGTTGGGCAGTATTAGAGTGGGAGTGCGCCCTGAAACATCCGGAAGATGGTGCCCGCGAAGGTGCTCCCTTTATCCAATCGCACATGATTCGCCGTACTGAAAGAGCTTTTGATGATTTTGCTGGAACGGGTTCAGATGAAGCCTACAACCGCAAAGTATTAGGTTTAGATTAATCTTAAAGAATCTTGCAAATAAAAAGCCTGCTTCATAAAGAGCAGGCTTTTTCGTGTTCATTCAAGTTGTTAACTTTTAATAATAAAAAGTACTAGCTTTATTATACTGCTTTTCTTATTGGCGGTACATCGCTTTTTACTTTGTCTAGAGGAAATAAAATGCTAAAATTATTGAGAACTGATTCAGCCAATCCTGATTTTGTAGAGTTAGTTAAATATTTAGATGCTGATTTAAGAGTTAGAGACGGGGAGGACCATGGCTTCTTTGCTCAGTTCAATAAAATTGATAAAATTAAATATGTAGTTCTGGCTTTTTTGAATGAGAAAGCTGTGGGTTGTGGTGCCATAAAAGAATATGAACCTGGGGTAATAGAGGTGAAAAGAATGTATGTGGCACCTGAAAACCGTGAGAATGGCATAGCCACCCAAATTTTGAAGGAACTGGAAAAGTGGGCAAGGGAGCTTTCTTATAGTAAATGTATTTTGGAAACGGGTGAAAAACAACCAGAAGCGGTGCAACTATATAAGAAAAATGCCTACAAGGTAATACCTAACTATGGGCAGTATGAAAACGTGCTCAGCAGTGTATGTTTTGAAAAGTTAATTGCTTAAAGGCAGGAATGAGGAGCTTAAAGTTGGTTACCTTGATATTATTCCTCTCCCGAGGAAAGTAAATTAAGGTTTTACTGGTGTATTAGAGGGGCAACTGCTGATTTTAAAACTTTGAATTATAAATAAGATAATTTGCTTAATAAAAAAAGCCGCTTTAGGATTTCTAAAGCGGCTTTTTTTATTATTTTCCGATTTTCTATTCCGGATTAAAAGTAATGGTTTTGAGGAAGGCTCTACCTGGTTGTTGTGGCCTTACTAGTATAAATACATCTTGTAACGGAGCACTTCCGGTTTCAGTCGTTTTCTGTAACGGAATACTAGCAGTTACTTTTTCACGGTTAGCAGCAAAGTTTAAAGTGCCATTACCTATTACCGGTCCATCAGGTTTGCCGGCACGTACTTCTACTTGGTAAGATCCTGGACGGTACGCACCAAATCCGGTTAATTCGATGCTTTTTACGCCAGTTAAATCTAACTGTGTACCTTTAATAGTAGCCGGAGCTGTTGGCATAATTAAATAACGGGCACCTAATGAATCTTTACGGGCAAAGCCGGTAACTTCTCTCAGGTCGCTTACATCCATTACATTGCTTCTTAGGTAAACGGCGCTTGAACCAGCCAGCGGACTAATGCCGGCACCACCGTTGTCGGTGTAAGTGGCCAGTAAACGGAAAACATTATTTTCTTTTTTCTGCTCGCTTATTACCGGCTGAATTTTACCACTAGCTGGTAAAGATGGTTTGTTGCTTTCAGCATTGGCTAAAGACAATACGTAAGTTACAATCAAGCGTGCATCACCTTCGTCCATGGTTAAGTGAGCTGGCATTACGTGCTCGCCCCAAACCCCGCTACCACCATTAATAATTTTAGAAGCTAAATATTCATGAGCACGGGTATCTTTCTGGTACTTTTTAGCTACGGCAGTAAAAGATGGACCTATTGACTTTTCAGTGATACTGTGGCAAGCCTTGCAGTCAGATGCCATCATTAGATTTTTACCCAGGATGGACTCTGAAATAACCTGGTGCCCCTGTGAAGCGGCGGCCATGTCTCTGCCCTGTATATAGTCAGTAGATACATATAAGTTCTTCATATCTACTTTAGCACCTTCGTCGGTAACTTTTACCTGGTAGTTTACCGGTTTGCCTGGGAAGAAGAAGCTTCGGTTACCTTGTACATTAATGTTTACTACTGGCTGTGCATTACCAGCATAAACCTCCACTACTGTACTTCTGGCCCAAGCTTTTTCCGTATCCTGTACCTGCACGCTTACTTTGTAGCTGCCGGCTTTAGAAATTGTATGTTTCAGATTGGGTTCTTTGGTTTCAACCTTCGTATCACCAATGTTCCAGATATAGGATAAGTTATCTTTTTCCGGATCAGTTGCTTTAACGCTGGCGTTTATGGTTAATGGTAGATTGCCGTTTAACTTGTCTACTTTAAAATCAGCTACTTTTGGCGGACGGTTACCTGGTAAGTAATCAATGCGGGAAAGTGCAGCATCCGGGTTTTTAGCAAACCAGCCTTTACCATATTCCAGTACATATAATCTGCCATCAGGTCCAACTTCCATATCAATTGGAGAGGCTAAATTGCCTTCCTGTAAGAATGGCTCCATTTTATCATAGTTGCCTTCCGGAGTTAGACTAACTACTTTAATCCAGTCGCGAATCCATTCATAAATAAAGAACTTGCCGTTATAATAGTCTGGATAACGAGTTTCTTTCGGATACAGGTCGGTATAATAAACCGGCCCAGCCATAGCATTACGTCCACCGGTACCTACTTCCGGAAATTCTCTGGACTCCGCATAAGGATACCAAATAAGAGCAGGCTCCACTGGTGGTAATTCTCTTAAGCCAGTGTTGTTACGGGAGTTATTAATTGGTTTTTTAGGATCAAAAGCAGCTCCCGGTTTACCGGTTGCATAGTCAAATTCGCGGTACGGATAGTTATCGCCAATAAAATATGGCCAGCCAAAATGGCCTGCTTTTTTAGCCTGGTTTACTTCATCGTAACCCCGTGGGCCACGAGTGGTCATACTATCATTACGGGCATCTGGTCCTACTTCTCCCCAGTATAACCAACCATTTTTCTGGTCTACTGTAATCCGGTAAGGGTTACGGTGACCCATGGTATAGATTTCCGGGCGTGTTTTGGCCAGGCCTTTCGGGAATAAGTTTCCTTCCGGGATTGAATAAGAGCCATCTGGGTTTATTTTAAGACGTAGAATTTTTCCTCTTAAATCATTCGTGTTTCCAGACGAGCGGCGCACATCGTATTGTAAGTGGCCCGGGCGATCATCTAAAGGAGCATACCCATTAGATACGTACCGTTGGTTAGGTTCATCAAATGGGGTAGAGTTATCGCCGGTAGATAAATATAAGTAACCTTCTGGCCCAAAGGCGATGGAACCTCCGGTATGGCAGCAAATTTCGCGTTGCGAATAAAACTGCAGCATAATTTTTTCGGAGCTTTTATCAAAGGTGTTGTTTTTAAAGGTAAACCGGGATAAACGGTTGACCGAGGTGTCCTGCGGGCTGTAGAAAACATAAATGTAATTGTTCTCTTTAAAGTTAGGATCGGCCGCTAAACCCAGGATACCTTCTTCAGAGTTTACACCAGGAGTATTGGTCTTATTATAAACGTTTAAAGATCCTACCTGTTTTACCGATTGATTCTTAGAATCATAAAACATCAGTTCGCCGCGACGTTGGGCAATCAGAACATCCAGGTTAGGTAAAATAGCCATTTCGGTTGGTTCGTTAAATACACCTACGGCTAAAGAAGTTTTAATGAAACGATCTGCTTCCGGTACAGGCTGCGTCTTAGCTTTGCTGTAATCTAAAGGAGCATTTTTGCCTACCGCATATTTAATGCCACCCAGTACATGTTGTAAGAAGTTAGCCTCCGTAAAAGATTCTGGTGTATGACCCAAAGCTGTATAGAAAGCCCGGCCACCATCAAATTCCTGGTACCACGACATAGGATGGTTATCACCGTTTTTACCACCTTCGTAGCTCTTCTCATCTATTTTCATAATAACTTTCGTTTTATTACTTAGATTTTTGAAGTTGTACCACTCGTCGGTGCGGGTCCATTTTTTTGGTAAATGTTTGGTGGCAATATTTTTTCGGTCAATTACCTGTAAGGTAGCAGGCTGCGTTTTTGGATGGCTTAAAAAATAAGCACCAACCAAACGGCCATACCAACCCCAGTTGTATTCGGTATCGGTAGCCGCGTGGATACCCACAAAACCCCCACCGGCTTGGATGTAACGTTCAAAAGCAGCTTCCTGATAATTGTTTAATACATCGCCGGTAGTGCTAAGGAACAAAACAGCCGCATATTTTTTAAGATTTTCATCTGTAAATGCATTGGAGTTGGTGGTCGTGTCGGCATCCATGCCGTTGTCAGATGCCAACTTCAATAGGGCAATGTTACCCTGAGCAATAGAGGCATGGTGGTAGCCGCTGGTTTTGCTGAAGATAAGAATTTTTGGTCTTTCCAGAATCTTGCTGAAACTAAACAAGGCTAGTACCAGCAAGGTGAAAATACTTCCGGCGAGTAACCTTGAAGATCGAGTTATTTTCATTGGTATTATTTAAAATTAGCTATTGGTGGGTTAATAATATAACGTTATAATTCAGGATATAAATGTAAAGCATAAGAAAATAATTACGAAATAAGACCGCCTCTGCAACAGCCTTTCTTGCCAACAATAAGGTATAAATTACCTTTTTAAAGCATATTTAATCAGGTTTAAATTTAAAAAATTCTTCAAAATTTAGTATTTAATCAATCAATGTGATTATCTGTTTAAAAGTATTTAGCTATTTAATCAAATGTTTGAAAAAAGTAGAAAGTTGATAAAATTCAATAAAGGAAAATAAAACTTTTGGTAGCAATTAAGTTTAAATTATTATTTTTAGACAATTTTCAACCCCATTTTATAAAAATCAACCTTAAAAGTTCAGGTAGATGAATCTTAAAAAAGTAAAACTTCTGATAGCTTTGGTTTTAGCTTTTGCTGGAGTATACGAAATTACGGGAAAACCGGGTAATCAAAAGAACCCAAGCGATAACAGGTTAACACCTGGTGAGCAAAAAGTAGGATGGGTTTTATTGTTTGATGGGAAATCGATGGACCAGTGGCGTGGGTTTAGAAAGGAAGTTGTTGCTGACGCCTGGCAAATAAAAGATGATGCCATCACGCTCGTAGGCAAAGGAGGTGGCGACATTATTACTAAAAATCAATTCGAAAATTTTGAGTTGGTATTGGACTGGAAAATTTCTGAAGGGGGTAACAGTGGTATTATGTTTCACGTTTCGGAAGACCCGAAATATAAAAATACCTATGAAACAGGACCGGAAATACAGGTTTTAGATAACGACCGGCACCCGGATGCCAAAATGGGGAAAAATGGTAACCGGCAGGCAGGTTCTAATTATGATTTAATTCCACTATCTAAGCCGGCTGTAAAACCAGTAGGTCAGTTTAATAATTTCCGGTTAAAGGTACAAAACGGGCATGTTGAACATTGGCTAAACGGGAAAAAAGTAGTGGAGTACCAATTGGGCAGCCCAGAGTGGGAGCAGTTGGTAAAAGAAAGCAAATTTGCAGCTATGCCGGGTTATGGCCGCATGAAAACCGGACACATTGCTTTGCAAGACCATGGGGATAAAGTCTGGTTTAAAAATATAAAAATCCGCCCTCTTTAATATTTACCACATAAATATTTACCACATAAAAAGCAGATTAAGAACCTAACCTGCTTTTATTTAAACCGAGCTTAATATTAGTTGGTAGCCAAAAAATAAATCAAGTATTTTGAGCAATGGCCATTTTTTATTTATTTGAACCCAATATAAGCTAGCATTATTCATCTAAACCTTTACATAACTAAACTTAATGAACGAGAACATTAATAAAAGTGCTCTGTTTTATGGGAGTTGCTTTGCCCTAATCACAACAGGTTTTACTTTTTCTATCAGAGCAGGTATTTTGCCCCAGTTGGGCAATGAATTTGGCCTTTCGGCCGAGCAATTAGGATTTATTAATTCCATGTGGTTTTTAGGCTTCCCTATTTCCATGGTAATTGGCGGATTAGTTTATCATACTGTAGGTCCTAAAATTATTATGACCGTTGCATTTTTAGCCCACGTTTTAGGGATTTTATTAACCATATATGCAGGTGGATACACCGGATTGCTTATTTCGACCCTTTTAATTGGTATTGCTAATGGCTGTACAGAAGCTGCCTGTAATCCTATGATTGCAGATATGTATTCTGGTACTACCCTAAATAAAATGCTAAATAGGTTTCACATGTGGTTTCCCGGAGGAATCTTAATAGGTTCTCTTATCTCTAAATTTATGACTGATTTAGGATTTTCCTGGCAAGCCCAGATGTGGGTTATCCTGGTGCCAGCGCTTGCCTATGCCTTTTTGTTTTTTGGCAAAGCTTTCCCAAAACCACAAGTGGAAGGGGCAACCTCAATTGGTCAAAATTTAAAAGCGATGTTAAGTCCATTATACATATTCCTGATTGTATGTATGGCTCTTACTGCTATTACTGAATTTGGTCCTGGGCAATGGGTTGGTATTATTTTGAGTAGCAGCGGAGCAGATCCAATGCTGATTTTAGCACTTACTGCCGGGTTAGTGGCTGTAGCAAGGTTCTTTGCCGGCCCTGTTGTGGCGAGTCTTGGACAAACGGGAGTTTTGTTAGGAGGTGCAATTCTTTCAGCAATTGGCATTTATTTGTTTAGTACTGTAACTGGTTCTACTGCCTATGTGGCCGCCATCATTTTTGCCCTTGGCTATGGTTATTTCTGGCCGGTAATGGTAGGATCTGTTGCACAGCGGGTGCCTTTGAGTAGTGCTTTAGGTATGTCCATTATTGGTGCAGTCGGTATGTTTTCTTCTTCTATTTTTCAGCCAATTATTGGGAGCTGGATCGATAATTCCCGTTCAGAAAACACGGCGCAGGGGCTTACTGGCAATGCACTAGAACTAGCTACAGGACAGGAAACCTTACAAAAAATGATAGCTTTCCCAGCTATCTTAATAGTACTATTTATTATTCTGTTTTTCTGGCAAAGGAATTCAAAGAATACGGCTGGCGTGCCCTCTTCCGCTCATTAATATTTCTAATTATCCAGATTCAATAGATTCAGTTATAAATATTAATCTACATATTCTAATACAGAAAGGCTGCTAATAATTGGCGGCCTTTTTTGTTTATACCAGTTAGTTAATAAGCACAATCTAATAAGGAAAGTTAAAAAACTCAATTGACAGGATATGGGTTCAGTAATCCAGACTATAGCAGTGGGTAGTAAAACCATGACGAATTAGTAAACAATTGCTGGTGGTGGAATTAATGCTGGGGCAATAACTTTGAGCTATCTGGTTGTATTACTAGGTATACCAATTATTTTATTTGCGGAATCGCAAAGCTGAGAAAATGAATGCATCTATGAGGCGCATACTTAATATTTTACTAGTGCCTAATGTAATAATTTTGCTGTTCAGAAGTTGTTAAGGAAAAAGTTATAATGTTGATAATTTTCCAACAATTGGTGGATAATAATAAATATTTTAAATATTTATATTTTTAGATAAAATTAATCTAAAATAACTTTTGAAATCTCCTTAATAGTTAGTAATTTTTCAACGTAGAATTTAATATCCACCACACCATCATAAGAGGCTGCTATTTCTAGCAGCCTCTTTATTTTTAGTTGAAACAAGAAGCTAAATTGGATTTAGGATTAATATAACAAATTACCGGGCAGCAGTAGCGGCATCCTCATCGTGTTTTTTCAGGACTTTAATATACCGCACCAAATCATTTAGCTCTTCCCTTGATATTTCGTGTTTCTTGAAAGAAGGCATGCGGCCTATTCCAAAGAAAAAGGCCCGGCTCCTTACCCTTGCTTTTAGCATCCAACTGGTTAGAGGCACATTGTTAATGGAGGGGCCGGCACCGGCTTCGCCACCCGGGTGACATTTATGGCAGTTTTCCATAAACACTACCTGGCCTCTTTTTACTTGCTCATTCATGGTAAGCGGACCATGTAAAGGTTCGCTTCTGCGGGCTGAACCACAATTAGTTAATAGAATTAAGCTGCCCAATAATAAACCATTAGCTAAATTAAATACTGTTTTTTTCATCGGGTAGCCTCCTTTGTGATTTTCCATACAACACCAGTTTTTTGTTTAGGAGCTTCGCCTTGTTCGGTAATGGGCATTACCCCAAAATCCACTACATAAAGCGCTTCGCCTTTGGGATCAAAACGCGCTGCAATAGGACGTTCCAAACCGCCACTTTTGTGCATCGAAGCCGGTCCGTTGGTGCGACCTTTATTAACTGCAAAATCCTCTACCACGCCATTACTGGTATTTACCCGAACTACTTTATAACCAACCGGGCCATAAATTCGCCCAACTTCTGGTGCCTGATCACCAAACTCAGCAATAAAAGCTTCACCTACATGGCCGAAAGCTGTATTTCTGGAAAAGTCTAAACTGTTTGCCGAAGAATGTACACCCAGAATGGCTGCTGGTTTAGGAGGTTTATTCGGGTGGTTTGCCAAAACAAACCGAGGGTCCTGTTTATTTGTTTCGTAATCTGAAGTATTTAGGGGTTTGCCTTCCGAGTAATCGGGCCAACCATACCAGGTAGGTCCCTGATTGATTGCCCATAGTACATCACCCGCTCCGTAGATAGGCCGGCTGCCACGCACATCGTAAGCATTATCGGTTACATATAAAGTATTATTAGGCGCGAAAGCCAGTCCAAACGGATTACGCAACCCCCAGGCAACTAATTCCAGATTTCCGCCCGTTACCGGCATTCTTAAGATAGCGCCGGAACAAGGTAAACTGCCCTTTATAACCTGACCAGAGGTGGTGGGTGTGCCAAACGGAACATAAGCACCGGTAGTGGCTTTATCTTTAGGGTCAGGAGTTAAAGGGTTGTCCGTTATAAAATTTTGCCCGGCTAACGTAATGTCCCGGCACGGGATATCGTGTAGCTGCGGGTTTCGTTTCAACCAGCCGTAGCGGTAATTATCTAGGCCCACTACCCCGGAGTTGGTATAGGTTCCTAAACCAAAATATATATTTCCATCAGGGCCAATAACAGGGCCGGTGGTAAAATGGTCACCACCCGTTGGTAAATCCTGAATAACAGGCGTAATAGCACCATTAGGTGTTATGCGTAGAATGCGGCCTTTTTCTAACGTGCCTCCTTCTGATACATAAAAATTTCCCTGATAAAAGGATAAGCCCGACCAGGGACCATTTTTACCTCCTTCGGCGACCTGAGTGGTTTTTCCATCTGGTTCTATACGCAAGAGACGGGCCTGAGTCCAGATTTCACCGTAGGCATAACCAGCTTCCGTTACATAAATATTGCCGCTGTCATCAAAGGTAATGGCAGTGGGGTAATTGAGACCTTGGGCTATGGCTTCAATTTTGTATCCGGCAGGTAAAGCGATATCGGCAGGTTGAATGGAGCGGGGCACCGGTTCAAAAGATTTTGGACCGCCATAGTGCCCGCGAAGCTTCCAGCAGCTACTCAATAGTAAGCTGCCTGCAAGCAAAACTAAACAGGTGTAAGCTTTTAGATAATTTTTTTTCATAGTTTTTAGTTTTTAGCCTCTTCTGGAAAAAAGACCCGGTACGTACCCAGAATTGTAGGTAAGCAGGCAGCAGCGCAAACGTCTATGAGTAATTTAAACTGCTGATAACCTTCACAATTCTATAGGATTAAACAGGCAAAAGCTTGATTAGTTTTACTTTTATACAAACAGCGAGGTTGCATGCCTGGATATATGGTAAATAGCAGGGTTAAATGGTGCTGAAATCTGAAAAAATTATAGTGAAAAGCTTAGGATTTCGTAATATTGGGTAGAGAACAGTCTCTTACTATTCCAGCTTAAGCAACTTTAGTTATGAAAATATTTGCCTTAATAATGGCTTTCGTATTTGTAAGTTTTGCGGCATTGCAGTACAATGATCCGGATCCCTACATTTGGATTCCTATTTATTTATATGTGGCGGCTTTGTCTTACCTGGCATTTAAAGGAAAAATAATTAAGCCTTTATTTATGATATCAGCTTTATCGTTTCTGGTGGGGGCCATATTTATGTGGCCCGAGCAATGGGAGGGGGTAGCCTTAAAAAATGGTATGAAAACTATATTTATTGAACAAGGCCGGGAGTCCTTGGGCCTTAGTATGTGTTTTGTAACATTGGTTATTTATTTATTATTAGGAATGCCGCTCAGGAAAGTGGCCCAGTAGAGGTAGAGGTTAATTTAAAATAAAAGGGCAGAAGCAGTTAATGTTTCTGCCCTTTTATTTTAGCCAGAATACATCTTAGAATTAAATAAACCGTACGATTGGTTTCTTATTAATAATGTCATGAAGAAATCTATCCAGTGTTGTATGGTAATGTTGTTGTTGCCGTTTTTGGCAATGGCCCAAAGTGAGGAGAAGGAACCCGAATTAGATTCCGACAGACCTTCTATTACACAAAGTCCAAAGGTGGTGCCACAAGGTCGGGTGCAAATGTAAGCTTCCCCTAATTAGAACTGATTAAAAGTATAAAATTTGTTTAAATTGACACTAATTGTTGGTGTTGTTTTTTCTTTGCAAATTCTATTGGTGCTAACCCTCCAAGTGCATCATGCGGCCTGTTGTAGTTGTAATCTTCTAGCCAGCTGGTTGTAATATCCCTTACTTCTTCCAGGTTTTCGAATAGGTAAGCATTTAGTACATGTCGGCGAAAAGTCCCGTTGAAACGTTCTACATAGGCATTCTGCGTGGGCTTACCTGGCTGGATATAGATGAACTCTACTTCATGCATCTGGCTCCATTCGGCCATAAGCGTGGCAATAAACTCCGGTCCGTTATCCATTCGGATGCGCTTTGGTTTTTCCCTTCGCTTTAACAAATGATTAAGCACCCATACTACCCGGTTGCTCTTTAAGGAATAATCTACTTCAATATGCAAAGCTTCGCGGTTATAATCATCCAGCACATGGAAGGAACGGAATTTTCTTCCGTTTTCTAACGCATCACTCATAAAGTCGATTGACCAGGTGTGATTTAATGCCTGGGGAACTTGTAAAGGCTGTTGCACGCGGGCGGGTAAACGCTTTTTGGCTTTGCGCCGGATGTTTAAGTTGATGGCTTTATATACCCGGTATACCCGCTTATGATTCCATTCCTGGCCTTCTTTTCGCAACCGCCCATAGGCTTTCCAGAATCCTTCTCTGGGGTGCTGCTCCGCTTTTTGCCGTAATGCTTCTTCTACTACAACATCATCTTTGTGCGACTGATAGTAGTAAACTGATTTGCTCAAATTCACCACCCGGCACGCCCTGCTAATGCCGGCTTGAGACTGCTGGTAAACCTCAAGCACTATTTGCCGCTTTTGGCAGGGCTTCAGAGCTTTTTTTCAATAATCTCTTTGGCTAGTTTTAGGTCCAAAGCCAGCTCTGCATACATAGACTTCAGCCGCCGGTTTTCTTCTTCTAGTTCCTTGAGCCGCTTCAGCTCAGTGGCATCCATGCCATTATAGCGTTGCCGCCACTTGTAAAAGGCCGCCTGGCTAACGCCATGGTCCCGGCTAATTTCTGCGGCACTTTTGCCGTCCTCAAACTCCTTGAGAATTTTGGCAATCTGTTGGGGTGTAAAAGTCTTCCTTTTCATATCTACTGTTCTAAATTAAGTTTTTTTCTATTTAGAAACAGTTCTATTTTCGGGGAAGCTTACACAAATAGAAACCGGATTACAGTATGATAAGGATTTTGCGGACCAGGTATGGAAAAAAGAATTCTTATACCCAACTACTTTAATTAGGATCGGGGTGCTCAAGCAGGCGGAGTTACGGGTGAATGCAGATTATAGACGACAACGCAATGAATCAGATGGCCTTGGCTCCAACCTTCCGTTTGCAGAGGAAAAAGGCTTTAATAATGTGCGGATAGGAACCAAAATAAGCTTATTTAAGGGGAAAGGGGGGCTGCCCAAAATAGGCTTCATAGGCAACATTACCTTACCGGTAGGCAATGAAGAATTCCGGCCACCTCATGCTGCTCCCGAAGGACGCTTTGTTTTTAATAATAAAATATCGGAAAAGGTAGAAATACAATACAATGCCGGCTATCGTAAGCGAAAAGAAGAGGAGAAGTATTTTGGTGAAGCTTTTTATAGCGCATCTGCTATACTAAAACTTTCAGAAAAACTTAAATACAGTGTGGAATTTGTGGGGAGGAAACCAAAAGAAGCTTCAGCCAGAAATTTGCTGGACACAGCTTTGCAGTATAAAGTTTTGCCTAATTTGCAATTAGACGCCATTGCCGGCACAGGGTTAACAGATGCCGCTAACGACTTTTTTGCCGGAGGTGGTGTTACCTGGAGATTACCGCGCTAGTACTTACTTATTGAGTTATTAGAAAAATAGAAAGCTCCTATACTTTCTTGGTAAAGGAGCTTTCTGTTTATTGTTAATGGAAGTTTTTCTTTCCTTTTATATGATTCAGAATAATATGAAATACATCCGTTGCTTCTACAGATTCAGCCGGAATTAAAGCTTTGTTTTTACTCATAATGAGCGGGCCCTCGGTCGGGTTATCGGGTTTGCGGCCGTGCGAACCTTTTACCAGCGTAGCATCCAACGGAATAATATCCATCAGCATCCGGAAACCAAGTTTCTTCTTAATTACTTTAAAACCTACCTTCGGAATCAAGAACTTAATATTCGGATCAGTAAACATTTCCACTGGGTCAAACCCCGGCTTTTTATGAATATCGATGACACGGGCAAAATCGGGTGCCCGATTATCATCGAGCCAATAGTAATAGGTAAACCAGGAATTTTTATCTGCCACCGCAATCAGCTCGCCGGCTCGTTCGTGATCAATATGATAAGCTGCTTTTTCTTCCGGACCAATTACTTTTTCTACACCTGGCAGCTGTTGAAGTAATTTTCGTACTTCCTCCAGCTTTGATAAATCGTTTACGTAAACATGAGCTACCTGATGATCAGCTACCGCAAAAGCTTTACAAGTTCCTGGGTCTAATAATTCGGTACCGCGTTCTTCCCGTACCGAAATATACCCTTTTTCCCGTAAAGCACGGTTGATGTGTATTGGTTGATTGACAGGTTGGATGCCGTATTCAGATAAAATAATTACTTGGGCATTTTTACTTTCAAAGTAAGTAATCAGGTTTTTCAGAACTTCGTCAATTTCTCTCAGGTCCTGTGCAACACTGGCATCTGTTGGGCCATGGCGTTGGGCGTTGTAATCCAGGTGCGGTAAATAAACCAGCGTAAGAGTCGGGTCGTGCAGTTTATCTACTTCAATGGCGGCATTGGCAATGTAGCGGCTCGAACGGATGTTGGTTTTAGGTCCCCAGTAATCAAATAAAGGGAACGTGCCTAATTTTTCGTTCAGGTGGTCGCGTAACTCCATTGGGTAAGTATAGCAATCGGGCATTTTACGGCCATCAGCCAGGTACTGCGGACGCGGCGTAACGGTGTAATCAGCGGTAGAATTCATGGCAAACCACCAGCAAATATTGGCAACCGTGAAAGAAGGGTTCTGAGCTTTGGCCACTTCCCAAAACTTAGGGGCCTGTACTAATTTATTTGACTGATGCCAGTTGCGTACTTCACAAACATCCCTGAAATACCAGCCATTAGCCACAATGCCATGTTCTGTAGGCCATTTGCCTGTCATGTAAGTGGCTTGCACCGAACACGTAACAGCAGGCAGTACATGGCCCACATGAGCCAGCTTGGCTTGCGCTGACCAATTTTTAAGAAATGGCGTATTTTCCCCAATTAAATTTTGGGTAAGCCCTACTACATCTATAACTATTGTTTTTTGCATTTTTATCAGTTCTAAACCTTCCGGTGATTAAGGCACTGCAGAATCCTTTACTAAAACGTTTTAAACGGCATATTAATCTGCAACTTTAATATTCTGCAACACCCACTCTAGTTCACGCTGGATAGATGCTCCCAAATCCTGTTTAATTTCCTCGGGCAATACGCCCCATGTATAGGTTTCTACTTCCAGGTGATTCGTAAAGGCTTGCTCAGCTAATAATTTAAATACCTTTACTATTTCAACCTGGGTTGATTGTAATTTGTGGTACCTATCCAGAAATACCGGAACATGAAAATGCGACCGCCATTCCACTGCCTCCGGATTTTTTATGTGTTCTAATGCTACCGGTAAATCGTTGTATTGGGTAAAAGTATTATTCGTATTGCGTACAATCACCTGGTGTAAATACGTAGGTTCGTTAAAGGCGGCAAATTCCTGTGCTAATTCTTCTCTAGCTTCTATATTGGTTGGAAGATCAGCTTTCAGGGCGGCACTTATTTGTACCTTGCCTATCTTTATTCCTTTTTGGGAAAGTGCTTGTATTACATCGGTTGGTTCTTCGTAAGCCAGGGCAAAGTGGCAAACATCGTAGCATAGTTGTATGTGTTCCCGAATAGCACTTTGGGCACCTTGCTGATCTAAACCTAATTGGTTCTCTAAATAAAGTCCCGCTTTTGGTAAAAGCCATTCCTCATAATAGTGCATGAACTCTTTTGATGTCTCTAATAATCCATCCGGTTCAGGTTCAATATCTATGTGAATAAGTTTGCCGGTTTGTTCTTTAATCTTAATTAAGTTTTCTACAACCATAGCCAGATGCCGGGTAGCTTGTTCAAATACCTGATCTGTTTTTTCAGCATCATCCTTAAACCAAAGTTTGTACGATAAAGGTGAAGTAGAAATGCTTCCTTCTAATCCGTCGGGTAATAAATAAGCTAAAATTCGGGCTAGACGAATGGTATATGCCGGGCGGGCGGTTGTGGTCCAGTCGGGCTGGTGCACCTCATCTTTTACTACTTGCTGATGAAATCCGCCAAATGGAAAGCCATTCATGGTAAAGACATACAAATCGTGTTCTTGCAGCCAGTTTTTAAACTGCGGCAAATGGTTTTCCTGTTCCAGTTCTTTGCTGGCTAAATCGGATAAACGCAATCCAATACCAAAAGGCTTGTCTGGCGAAAGGTTAGCTTTTATGGGCAAAATATATTTCTGTAGCGTTTCAAAAACGGCTGCCCAGGTTTCGCCAGGATGAATATTGGTGCAGTAGGAGAGGTGATAGTCTTTGCCGATGTTCATGTTGCTTCTATTTAATCGGAAAGTTAACGGGAATTAGGAAAAGAAGGAACAGAAATGATGGTATTAGTTTTTTTACTTACAGGTAAAGTTTTTTATGCTAAAAGGACAAAGCATGTAGTTATTGGCTCTTGGAGCTTGAACAAAGAATTGCCGACTCGTTTAGTTAGCTTATAAGCTAAAGGCAGGTAATAATAAATAATCTCGGTAAACTATAGCTTATCCGGGTGTTTCTTCTTGTTGGGCAGTGTTGCGGAAGTGTTTAGGGGTTACACCGTAATATTTCCGAAACATTTTATACAAATGACTTTCGTCGGTAAACCCAAATTCATGGGCAATCTGCGAAATGCTCAGGTTGCTATAGCGTAACCGGTTTTCTATTAATTTTAGCTTGTATTTTAAAATATACTGCTGCAACGATTCGCCGGTATGGCGTTTGAAAAAGATGCTTAAATAACTTTGGGAAAAGTTAAATTCTGTAGCCAGATGTTCGATCCGAAGATTTTCCGGTTTATAAATATGTTGCCGGATGTATACCATTAATGCCTCAATAGAGCTGGAGTTCTTGCGGTTGCTGCCTTCGGCAAATCCTTGTTTTATAATGTTACGAGCCAGTATACTTAAAATAGATTTCATCAGGCTGTCCATTATTACCTCATGAGTTGCTTCCTGACGGTTAGCCTCTTCATGAACCAATACTGCGAGCAGGTGATTCAGCAGTTCCTTCTCCATTTCGTCTTTTACAATACTGCCACAAGATTGATAAGGAGTATGTAAAAGAAACTCAATGGTTCGTTCCCAGCTTTCGTGTTTTTGAGAAGCATGGTCTTTTATGAACATTTCAGTAAAACGGATATAGCAAAACTGAGTAAGGGTATCTATTTCAAAATAATGATAATCTTCCGGACCTAGTAAAAACACATCGCCCGGGGCATAATGAAAAATATTTTCGTTGATGAAATGCTTGCCGGTGCCGCTCCGGATAAATATTATCTCAAAATAGGTATGGTTATGTACCGGGTGGGGCCATTCAGCTACCTCAAATTGATAAATATTAAAAGGATCGTATTGGATATAGCGTTTCATGCTGCCAAATCTACTAATTAATAATGAGTTTTTACAATAAAAATATGCTAATAGGCTCCTACTTTTGTGTAGTAAATAACCCAAAAAGAACTTGTGATTCTAATTATAAGATCAATAAGGACTGGAGAAAAAGTTGCTTATTCAGGCGCTTATTTCTTTTTTTTGAGTTGTTAATATATTGGTAATAAGGTTTTTTAAATTAGTTTGAAGTGGATTTGCAGTACGAATCTATTATCTGAAGTAGATTAGAATAGAATTCTGATACCAATTTGATGTTTTGTTTCTGATTTAATGATTCTGTAGGAAAGAGGTAGAATGAGTAAAAATGTAATGTATTTTTACATAGAATACTTGTGCTTTTACCAAATCGTTGAGGAAGATTAATTTTATTGGAATAGGGCAATGGTGTTATTGCTTATTCATATAATTATAGTAGGTGGAAAAAGTCGCTGCGTCTTGCATTTTAATTTTATGCAAGCGCAGTAACTTTCATAAACCATTCGAGAAGGGCCCCCATTTTTTATAATTTATTCCAACATCTGTTAAGTTTGTTTAAAGGCTATAGTTTTGCTGTAGCCTTTTTTACTTATGTTCCAGGCGGAAAAGTGAGGGCTGGTAGTGAATTTCAAAAATTTTAGAACTGCTAATCTGAGACGTTAATAAATAGGTGGCGTAAATGACTATGTAGAATAAAAATAAGGTCTACTTTTTTATATACTTCCAGTTTCGGGGTTTCCCCTCGGCTATCCATTCAATAGCCGTTAACAGGCGCTTCTGGCGGGTAGCTTCTGTTTTAGCTTCTGCTAGCCACGTAATATACTCTTTCTTATTACTGTTGCTAAAGCCTGAAAAGGTATTGGAGGCAGCTTCGTTTTCCTTTAAAGCTTGTGCCAGGTATTCTGGTATTTCTAATGCTTTGGCTGCAATAGCAGGTTTAAATTTTGCAGGTCCTTTTACTCCTTGTAAATTAAGTTTTACCGCCTCCTGTATATATCCTACTAGAACAATATCCGCTGGTAAATCAGTTAAACTTTTTAACTGGCCCAATTGACCCATAGAAGTTTTGCTGTCTTTAGAAAATAACTGATGCGGGTCAGATAAAAGATTTGCTTTCCAGAAAGTAAAAGCACAATGCTGTTTAAAGGCCGCCATGCTACACAGTAAACCATTGTGCTCAAAATGCGGAAAGCCCCACTTAATGGTTTCGGTAGCATCCGGACAGACTTGATGTATTAGCTGCCGAAGGTGGTTTAAAATTGGTTTCGCAAAATCTGCTGAATTCTGAATGATAGTATCAACGCGTGGATCAGTAGTGGCCATAATAAATATAAGAGGAAATCAGCAATAAATAAACAGAATTTACCTTGAAATCGAAAGTGATGAAATAGCTGGCTGATTAAAAATAAAAACAGTTTCGGTAATTGTGGTAAGATGTAAAATTTAATAGTTATATTTCTAATCACGTACTTTTAATCCACCCACACCATGTTAAATCGTCGCAAATTTATTCGTACTGCGGCTCTGGCCAGTACTACTTTTATGGTAGGTTCAGAACTTTCTGCTATGAGCTATTTTAAAGGTTCGCCTAATAAAAAAGTGGTTCTGGGTATTATGGGTTCCAATAGCCGGGGTCTGTTTTTAGCCAGAAATTTTGCCACTATGCCCAATGTAGAAGTGGGTTATATCTGTGATCCGGATAGCAAAGTAGTAGATAAAACTATAGCGGCCGTAGCAGGTATTACCGGTAAAAAGCCGAAAGGGATAGCTGATGTGCGGAAGTTGCTGGAAATGAAAGATATGGATGCTTTGGTTATTGCGGCTCCTGATCATTGGCATGCTCCTGCTACTATTATGGCTTGCCAGGCGGGTAAGCATGTGTATGTGGAAAAGCCCTGCAGTCACAATCCTTATGAAGGCGAAATGGCGGTAGCTGCTGCCCGTAAATACAAGCGGATGGTGCAAATGGGAAGCCAACGCCGTTCTTTTACCAATGTGCAGGCTTTTATAAAAGAATTGCACGATGGTATTATTGGCCGGGTTTATTTTGCTAAAGGATGGTACGATAACAGCCGTAAAAGTATTGGGTTTGGTAAGCAGGTGCCTGTTCCGGCTCATTTAAATTATGAACTATGGCAAGGCCCGGCACCCCGTAAGCCTTATCAGGATAATGTGGTGCATTATAATTGGCATTGGTTCTGGAATTGGGGTACTGGGGAGTCGTTAAATAACGGCACCCACGAGCTGGATGTAATGCGTTGGGGCCTGGGCGTTGATTTTCCTGATAAAGTAACTTCATCGGGCGGACGTTTTCATTTTAAAGACGATTGGGAAACTCCCGATACACAAACCATTCTGTTTAATTTCTCCAACAACACCGCTATGCAATGGGAAGGCCGGAGTTGCAATGGTTACCCGACAGAAGGCGATTTTAGGGGTGTTATCTTTTACGGCGATAAAGGAACCTTATACTATGGCGGAGCCAATAGTTATAAGGTATTTGACGACCGGAATAAATTAGTAAAAGAAGTAAAAGATAATACGCCTTTTGACGCTAATAACACTGTCAGCCCTTTAGAACAACTGGATGTGGTGCATTTGCAAAATTTTGTGGCTGCCCTGCGGGGAGATGCACCATTAAACTGCGAAATTATTCAGGGGCACAAATCTACCTTGCTGCCTCAGTTAGGAAATATTTCTTACCGGGTAGGCCGCACCTTAATCTGCAATCCGGAAAATGGCCATATTTTGAACGACGACGAATCAATGAGGCTTTGGAAACGGGACTATGAGCGAGGCTGGCATGTGCAGGTTTAGGAATTTGGAAATTTATAAATACTTGTTTATTTCAGATTTGATTAGCTGTTGCCCATACCGTTTAAGTAATTTGGTAACGTTTATTTATTCAAAAGATATCACACCATAATAGAATGAAAAAACTATTTTATGCTTTTAGTTTAGCAATAGGTTTAGTAGTGGCCGGAAGCCTTAACTCTGTAGCGCAATCGGGTAAGCCCTTGTTTCCCGAAATGCCGGGACTGGTTTCCTATACCTATCGGCACAGCTTTGCTAAAGATGTATCGGCTACTTTAGATACCATTCAGCGGTTGGGATTTCGCGATATGGAGTTCTCTAATTTGTTCGGGCAAACCCCGGAAAAGCTCCGTCAGTTGCTCGATCAGCATAACATAAAATGCTCTTCGTATGGCGTGAGTTATGATAACCTGATGAGGGCCCCGTTGGAAATTGCTCGTCAGGCAAAGGTGTTAGGGGCCTCATATGTACGCATTGCCGGTGTACCCCACGAAAAAGGTAACTTTACATTAGATGATGCAAACCGTACTATCCAGGACTTTAACAAAATAGGTAAAACTTTAAAAGAGCAGGGGCTTACCTTTGTTTACCACAACCATGGGTTCGAGTTCAGACCCTATAAAAACGGCACCTTCTTCGATTATATCGTGCAGAATACGGATCCAGCTACTGTTTCTTATGAATTAGATATTTTATGGGCGGTGCATCCCGGCGATGATCCGGTTCGGTTATTAAATAAATATGGCAACCGTTTTAAACTAATGCACCTGAAAGATTTAAAGAAAGGCGTGCAAGGCGATTATTCGGGTGGTACGCCAGTAGAAAACGATGTAGCATTGGGAACAGGCCAGATAAATTTGCCGGCCGTACTAAAAGCAGCCAAAAAAGCCGGGGTTAAACATTATTATATTGAAGACGAAAGCCCTAATATTCAGACGCAGGTGCCGCAAAGTATTGCTTATCTGAAAAGCCTCAAACAATAAAAAAAGTTTGCTTTAATTTAATAAGCTGGTTTTTGGCTGAGACAAATTTTAAGGAAAACTATCTTTTATTACTGTAAATGACCATAAATAGAAAGGCACCTGCGTATCCAGGTGCCTTTTTCTTTATAAAAAAATTAAGTTAAGGTTTAATCTTCATAAAAATCTACCTTGCCGGTTTCTACATTGTAAATACCCCCAACAATTTTAATTTCACCTTCCTGAGCCAGCTCCGCAATAATTGGGCTTCTTTCTATTATTTGCTGCAGAGTCACTTGCACATTCAGCTCCGTTACATTTTTTACAAATTCCGGATTATTCCCATTTCTTTCGGTTTGAGTACTCGTTTCGCGTTCAATAGCGGGTTTTACTTTGTTCAGTAAATTACTTAACTGGCCTAACTCTACCCCATCGCAAGCCCCAATTATGGCCCCACATTTGGTATGGCCCAGCACCACAATGATTTTGGAGCCGACCACTTTGGTAGCATATTCCATACTACCTACAATATCCTCGTTTAAAACGTTACCGGCTACCCGAATACTGAATATATCGCCTAAGCCCTGATCAAATATAAGCTCTGCTGAAGTTCGGGAATCCATACAGCTTAAAATTACCGCAAAAGGATACTGGCCATTTCTGGTTTCGTTCACCTGTTGTAAATAATTCCGGTTAGCCCGTAAATTATTAATAAATCTTTCATTCCCTTCTTTCAGCAACTCCAATGCTGCTTGAGGATCCAGGTTAATTAAATTTTCCTTCGAATGGGTATACATAGCTATTTTTTAATTAGGGTTAATATTATAAAATATAAAAGCCAATAGGTTTTAAAGGTTCTGGTACGTTGGTTTCGCCTAACAATTGCCTGATATTTATCTCTATAGTACGGGCAATTGCCGTTACCGATACATCGCTTGGTCTATTCCTAAAGGGGTCCTGTAATTGAGAAGCACTTTTCTGTATTAAAAAAAAGCTGGTCGATATTAACAATAAAAGCGGAATCTCAAAAATCATGGAAACATCTTTTAATGAAATAGCTAAGGTAACCACAAACAAATAAATCGTAAAATATAAAAACTGTCGGTAAGTAGATGGAAAAATAGTGCCGTTAATTCTTTCGGCTTTTCCCATAGAGTCAGTTAGCCTGGTAAGTGTATCGTCCAGTTGTAATTGAGTAAAGGTATCTATTTTGCCTCTTTCCCGCAAAGCTCTTATGTCTTTGGCATTTAATTGCAAAATGGCCAAAGGTTTGTTGTTATGCGCCGAAATTACATTTAGTTCAGGTTTCGAAATAAATTGTTCTGCGTCTTCCAGCGGATTTTGCCCTCTTAGTGACCGCCCCAGCGCATAACACCAGGCCATTTGCCGGTAAGCAATGGTTTTAACATCTTCTAATCCGGTAAATCCTAAAAAAGATTGCAACTGAATAACCAGGCTACGAGAATCATTTACAATAGCGCCCCAAACTTTCCGGGCCTCCCACCAACGGTCGTAAGACTGGTTCATTTTAAAAGAAAGTAAAATAGAAATGGCAGTACCCAGGAAAGAAGGAATGGTAAGCGGCATATCTGGTAAAAGATGGATATACCGGAAAGAAATTATATTAGTGGTTAGTCCTACCAGCAACACAATAAATATATCGTATTTTATCTGGTTAAAAATGTATGGAAGTGAAATGGTTTTGTTTAAAATCATAAGCTAAAATACTTTATGAAAATAATATGTATCTTTTTTAATTAAAGCAAATGCGCCTAATTAAACGGCAATTTACAGTACCGGTTTAGAAGATTAAAGTAAAGGCTGAATAAGGAGGAAATACAGTGGTTATCTGTCTTAAATTCAGCTGCTTTTTTGCTTTTAGGAGTATACTAGCATGGGAGTAAATTCAAAATAAACAGATTCTATGTTTTATTACTAAATTAGTAGGTATAGCTTTTGTGTGAGCAGATAATAAGCTTATCTTTTAGCCTGTTAAAAATTAGTTATGCAGATTCATACATCACTACCGAGGGAAGTATTAAGGGCATTTGAATCGGTGCCAGATCTTTACCTGGTTTTTTCCCCGGATTTAACCATTCTTACGGTAAGTGATGCCTATTTAAAAAAAACAGGTGCCAATCGGTTTGATTTAATTGGTAAAACTGTACGGGAAGCGCTTCTTACCCTGCCAGGAACAATGACCGAAGAAACCATAACGGCTATGGAAGAATCGCTCCGGCAGGTACTACAAAATAAAAAGCCTCACCAGATGCCTCCGCAGCGATTCAAATTTAACTCGCCGGAGGATACCCGGGAAGAACAGTATTGGCGCCTAATAAATACACCTGTGCTAAATGAGCCAGAAGAGGTGTGGTATATTATTCATAAAGCAGAAGATATTACCGAATTAATGCGGCAAAAAAGCCAGTCCGGTACATTAGCTAAAACGCTTTCGGAAGAAATTAAAATACGCCAAGAGTTAGAGGCAACGCAGGAAATATTAAAAGAAACTGAAGAGATAGGACATTTGGGTAGCTATGAGCTTGACCTGGCTACGGGTCTACTTTATTTTTCTGATGGTATGTTTCGGCTGTTTGGCGAAGCGCCGCGCGCATTTATTCCCACATTAGATTTTATAGATTCCCGATCTAATCCTGAGGATGCGGCCGAAGTCAGGAAAATACTGGATCGGGCCGCTATAGACAAACAACCTTATATGTATACCCGTCGCATTCAGCTTCCGGATGGTACCTGGCGGGTGGTTGAATCGCATGGCAGGGTGCTTTGCGATGCATCTGGCCAAGCTTTGAAATTTAGGGGAGTGGTGCAGGATGTGACCGAACAGAAAACAGCTGAAAAACAACTCCAGGAAAGTAAAGAATACCTGCAATCAGTTATAGATGCTTCGCTCAGGGCTATTTCGGTTTCTCAGGCCATACGCGACGAAGAGGGACAGATAATAGATTTTGAATGGTCCATGATAAACACGTCTACCAAGCAAATGTGGGGCGATCTGGTTGGTAAACGTTATACTGAAGTCTTTCCGGAAATTAGGGAGACCGCTACCTTTAAAAGTTTTGTTCAGGTTGTAGAAGAAGGTACTCCTCTGGATCTGGAGGTACATCACACCTATAAAGGCAACATCAATTGGTTTAGACTTATTAATGTAAAACTAGGAGATGGTTTAGTACAAAGTGCGGAAGATATAACAGTACGCAAAAAAGTAGAACAGGAAATTCTGAAGCTGAAAGATGAGGTAGCGCAATTAGCCACTGACAAATACCTCATGCTGTTCAACTCTATTGATGAGGGGTTTTACTTATGCGAAGTTATCTTCGATGCAGATAACAATCCAGTAGATATTTTTTATCAGGAAGAAAATCCGGCGGCTGTACGAATTATTAGAAAAAGCTTGGTTGGCAAAACACTGCGGGAGATCAATCCTGATTATGAGGCTTTCTGGTTTCAAATATGGGGAGATGTGGCCTTAACCGGAAAAAGCCAACGTCTGGAACTGTATTCAAATCCGGATGAAAAATGGTTTAATTTTTACATAACAAAAGTTGGGGATATAAATAGCCGCCAGGTGGCTGTTGTTTTTAATGATGTAACCGAACAAAGGTTAACGGAGGAGGCCTTGCGGAAGTCGGAGCAGGAAAGCCGGCGCCTGGAAGAAACCCGTAAAAAACAACTGGAGGTATTTGACACTATTCTTGCCCGTCTGCAGGAATTTGTATATCTGTTCGACCGGGAAGGCCGCTTCCAGTACGTTAATAAGCCGCTGCTGGATTTGTGGGGCTTAACCTTGGATCAGGTAGTTGGAAAAACTTTTCTTGAATTAGGGTATCCTGATGATCTTGTCAAAAAGCATCAGGAGCAAATAATGCGGGTAGTGGAAACTGGCCAGGCGGTGGAAGGCGAAAGCACCTATACCAACAAAGATGGTGTAACACAGCAATTCGAATATATTTTTGTTCCGCTTTTTGCTGCCGATGGATCGGTGGAAGCTGTGGGAGGAAGGACTCAGGGGGTTACAGAGCGGAAGCAGGCAGAAGAAGCCTTACGTAAATCAGAAGAACGGTTTCGTTTATTTGTTACGGCCAGCTCCGATACTATTTACAAAGCAAGCCCGGACTGGAAAGAATTGTACAGTTTAGTGGGTAAGGGAATTGTATTAGATGCGGAAGAGCCTACACCTAACTGGATAGAAAGATATATTCCAGAAGAAGATAGACCTGTGGTTTTGCATGCTATCAGGAAAGCTATACAAACTAAAGATATTTATGAGTTGGAACACCGGGTTTACCGGTTAGATGGTTCTATTGGCTGGATCTTTTCGCGGGCTATACCGGTACTAAACGAGCAGGGAGAGATAATTGAATGGTTTGGTGCCGCCAGCGATATTTCGCTAAGGAAAAGTGCCGAACAACAACTTAAAGAGTTTAATGCTTTACTCGAAGAGCAGGTTGCCGAACGTACTTTTGCCTTAAAACAAAGAAATGAGCAATTTGAAGCGGCCATTAATGTTTCTCCGGTGGCTTTAGGTGTGGTAAAAAGCATGCGGAATAGCCAAAAACAAATTGTTGATTTTGCAATAGATTGGGTTAGTAAAATTGGAGAGGTGATGGCCGGCAGAAGCTTGTTAGGATTGCCATTAACAGAACGATTTCCTTATGTTCGGAAAACCGGACTGCTTCAAAAGTTTATTAGAACTGTAGAAACCGGAGAAGCTACCGAATATGCGTATAATCTGCGTGAAATGGAAATTAATAAATGGTTTCGGTGGCGGGCGGTAAAATTTTATGATGGCTTATTTATTTCGGTTGAGGATATTACTGAAACAAAAAAAACAGAAGAAGCCTTAAAAGAAGAGCACCGGCGGCTGAAAGAATCGCAGGCCATTGGGCACATAGGTACTTTTGAATGGAATCCTGTTACTGATGATATCTATTGGTCGGATGAAATGTTCCGGATTCACGGGTTGGAGCCGCAGTGCGAAAAAGTAACCTTGGATCTGGTGTATTCTTATGTGCACCCGGATGATGTAGTATTTGTGAAAAGAAGGTTTAGCAATGCCCGTAAGCAAGCAGGTTCTTACGAAATTACGCACCGTATTGTACGGTCTGATGGCGAGATTCGGTATATTCTGCGGCGTTATGAGGCGCGGGCCGATCAGCATGCGCAATTTATGTACCTTACAGGTACTGCCCAGGATATTACTGATTTGAAGAAGTACGAGCAAAATATCCTGAAGCACCTTACCTTGCTAAAGCAGTCAGAAGAAGTAGTGGGCATGGGTAGTTGGGAATACGATATAAATACCGGAGCTATTCATTGGTCGGAGGGTATGTACCGCTTGTATGGGCTGCCAACGGGCAGCCCGGTTAATCTGACAACCTACCTGGAGCACGTAATTGAAGAAGATCTTCCGTTGGTCCAAAGACTTATAAATA
Source organism: Adhaeribacter aquaticus DSM 16391 (assembly GCF_000473365.1). Lineage (GTDB taxonomy): Bacteria > Bacteroidota > Bacteroidia > Cytophagales > Hymenobacteraceae > Adhaeribacter > Adhaeribacter aquaticus. The sequence goes on along the minus strand of NZ_KI421517.1, from coordinate 758,126 downwards.
CTATAAGAAGCAAACCGGCTCCTTTGGAGGAGACCATGCGCATTAAGGTAGACCAGGAGATAATTACGCTCAAAATAAAAGCCATTGTGTTGCGCGATGAGCTAGGTAAACCAATTAAGGTGCTGGGCATAGATTTGGATGTATCGGAAGTAAAAAGGCTGGAAGAAGAAAACCTGCAGATGCGCTTAAATCAGCAGAAAGCTTTATTAATTGCTATCCTGGATGCTCAGGAAGAAGAACGACGACGTATATCAGAATCTTTGCATAATGGAGTAGGGCAGATATTATATGCCACTAAATTAAATTTGGACCGTGTAGAACGCCAGATGCCTAAAGGTCCGGAGGCCCAACGCCAGGTATTGCAAACTACTCAAAGTTTATTGGAAGACGCGATAAATGAAACCCGACGGGTGTCGCATGAGCTAGTACCGGTTATACTAAAAGATTTTGGATTAGAGAAAAGCGTTCAGGAGTTATGCCGCGTCTACGACCAGAGTGCAATCCGTTTTTATTGTGAAGTAGATGGTTTTGAAACCAGACCTGAACCATACTTAGAGGTAGCTATTTACCGCATTTGCCAGGAATTGGTAAATAATATAGTAAAACATTCTGATGCCTCCGAAGCGAATATTCTGCTTTACCAGGAAGAAAATGAAATTACCTTAAAAGTGCGGGACAATGGAAAAGGCATTCATGGGGAGCCTGTTCAGAATAAAGGTATTGGTATTCGTTCTATTTCGGATCGGGTAAAATTGCTAAACGGTACTTTTGCCATTTCCATCCCAAATACGGGTAGGGGTACCTTGGTAACGATCATAATTCCGGTAACAGGCTAATGACTTTCATATTAACTATTAATTATCACAGCCTGCAGCTTAACGATAGTAATACAGAGTAATTAGTACGCTGGCTGTTTTGTCTAAATATATTATCCTCGGAAAAGAAGCTTCTGCCCTCCAGGCGGGCCAGCGATTTTGACGTTATAGCATAATCATAATTTATGGATAGTCCATAGGTTTGAAAGCCATTGGGTGTTTGGGTATCAATTATGATTCCGGTTTTATCTTTATAGAGTTCTCCTCGCAAAGCGACAGTTGAAGCAGAAGTAAGATTATGTTTTACTATAAGAACGGGCGTATACCAGAAGGCATAGTTACGTTGGGAATTTTTGTCCCGGCCAATATCAAACCCGGTAATAAGCCCCCATTTTTTGCCCAGCTGATAAATGCCGTATAGATTATGGTACGTCCGGATGGCGTTTAGCGAATCAGGACTATCTGTGCCAATAAAGTTGCTGTAATTAAGCGTAATTTGACTAGTGGGTTTATAATTTAGCTGAAAGCCTGCCGAAGGTTTATTGATATTATCGGGTCTTTGGATACGTTGCCATCCATTCAATATTAAGCCGGCTACTTGCAGATTAGCTTTTTTATTAATGAATGTAACCTTAGCACCGGTTTCATAATATGGCGAATTTTCAGCAACTATGCTTCGGCTAACCGTCCAGCAATCAGCAGCAACCGCACTTTCAAAGCCAATATGTGAAGGCATAATACCTGCATCGAGCCAAAGGTTATGTTGCCGGGAAAGCTTAACCCCAATATTAGCTTCATAAATAAACCGGAGGAGAGTAGGTTCTGCAGCCAGGTTATATTGAGCATAGTTTCCGGTCATTAAGGCTAAATTAGCCCGTAACGTGGCTTGGGTATAAGAGGCTTTAGCAAATGCCAGATTAATGTTTACTTCGTTGTGGCGCTTGTGATTGTAAAGGAAATAAGGCCTTTCGTGATTTTGAGGTTTAGCAAAATCAAAGCCGTAATAAACTTCTGCGTAGCCGCTAATTGTAACGGCAGCACTATCCTGAGCAGTAGCTTTAAGCCCTAAAAGGAAGCAAGCGAATACTAGAGCAAGATATAATCTCTTCAAATACAGTACGTTTTTTGACAGTTAATTCTGCTGGCCTATACTTAGCAGTAACCTGATAAAAGGTACTTTTGCTTCACGAATATTTATTTCTGGTACTGCTTAATTACCTCCCGTACACTTCCATATTGAGCTACCAGTTTTTCAGCTTCTTCCTGGCTTACAGGTAATTCGTCCATAACCATAAGCACCGCGCGGTTTACCAGTTTATGATTGGATAATTGCATATCAACCATTTTATTGCCTTTTACCCGTCCTAACCGAATCATGGTGGCGGTAGTAAGCATATTAAGCGCTAATTTTTGAGCAGTACCGGCTTTCATGCGTGTGCTGCCAGTAACAAATTCTGGACCGGTAACAATTTCTACCGGAAACTCAGCTACCTGTGCCACTCTAGAGCCAGCATTACAAACAATGCAACCGGTAGCAATACCTTGTTCCCGGCATTTTTCTAAACCTCCAATTACGTAAGGCGTGCGGCCGGAAGCAGCAATTCCTACTACTATATCCTGGTTGGTTATCTGGTGCTCGGCTAAATCTTTCCAGGCTTGTTCAAAATCGTCTTCAGCAAATTCTACGGCTTTTCTAATGGCTCCGTCGCCGCCGGCAATTATGCCTACTACCAGGCCATGGGGTACACCATAAGTTGGCGGACATTCAGAAGCATCTACAATACCCAACCGGCCACTGGTGCCGGCACCAATATAAAACAACCGGCCACCGTTCTCTAAACGTTGCACAGTGGCGTTTACTAACGCTTCTATCTGCGGAATTGCTTTTTCCACGGCATCGGGTACCGTTTTGTCTTCTTTATTAATATTTACCAGTATTTCGTGCACATGCATGTGCTCCAGGTTATTAAAGTGGGAAGCTGATTCGGTGGTGCTCATAGGGGATTTATTTTGGCTGTTGCCAGTGATATAGTTTAAATGTAAAGTTAAGCTAAATAGTAGTTCCTTATTTTAGTATTCCAACAACGTTGAATTTATCAAAGACAAACTCAGTATGAGGCGCATCCTTAAGTTCGGCTGTTAAATCCTGACCGGCCCAGTGTTCATAGTGGTTGCCATCGCGCCAAAGCCTTGATTTACGTACATCGTATATCATGCCTTTGTAAGCTACCCATATTTCGTCCCGATCCTGGCCATTACGCAACGCCAATTGCGATTTACTGTATTCCGGTAGGTTTTCTTCCAACATGTATTGAATAATCTTTTATTAATAAAAATAGGAGGGCCTGCAACCAAATTATTATTTTTAGGCTCTTCTGGTTAATAAGTCCTGTTTATTTAGCCTAACTCATACAAAGAACTCTAGATTATTTAAATAATGAAAAGAATCAGTTTTATTTTTATTTTATTCCTGGTTAGTTCGGGTACCCTATTAGGCCAGAAAACAGAGGTTTCATTACAGGGAACTACTACGTTTTCGGCCTTTGGTGGGGCAAATGCCACCAGAACATCCGGTATGTTAGTAAGTGGCGATGGGTCTGATAATTATACAAATGACCCTTACGGGAAATATGTTGGAGTAGGATATGGCGCAGCTATTCAGCTGCAGCGTGTTACTCAGGGCCGTACTATATTGGGATTACAAACCGGGTATGAGGTGTTAAGAAGCCGGGTTAAAATAACGTCAGTTTATAATATAAGGCCGGAGCCTACTCCCATTAAATCTGGTGAAACAGTTTTGCGTAACGATTTTATTAACATAAATCCTTACGCAGGCCACCGGTTTACCATCCGCAAAATAGATTTAGACTTAACAGGTGGTCTGGAAATAGCTTTTTTTCAGGAAAGCCGGGAAAAAGGAAGTGTTACCACGGCTAATGGGCAAACCTACTATTCCGACCGGGAACGTTTCAGGCCTGGTTCAGATATCAGAGGGCGGTTAAACCTGACTGGTTATTATAAACATATAGGAATTTCGCTGGGGTATGCCCACGGAATAAAAAATTATACGCCTATGCTAGAGGGGGCTACCTTAAACAGGTATGCCCGGGTGGTGCGGTTAGGAATAAATTACCGGATTTAAAAGTAACCTATTTACTGCTATTGTTACATAGGTTGCTTCCGTAACAATAGCAGTAATTTTGTGTTTGTTCAGTTATATTATTCGGGGAGAAGTTGATTGGGTTTATCAGACTCCGCCTGAGTAAGTTTATTCAAAAGTTGTTAATCTTTCTTTCAGTTTATATGTTGGTGTAGCCGGGAATTCGGATTATGCCATCCGGCCCTGGGTTAAGATCCAGCGATTAGGAACTTCGCCGTTGCTGGCTTGTATGTAATCGTCGTAGCTGCAAGGCACAATCTTTCTTAGTTTTTCCTTCCCTAATCCTTCTACTTCCATCCACCATTTATCGCTTACTTTGCTTTTATAAAAAGCCATTTTGTTTGGGTTGTCATGAAAAGCAATGGCATACTTTACGAATTTCTTGCCGGTAAAATCAATTTCGTTTTTCCGGTTAGAAAAGCCTTCCAGAAAATACCAGATCATAACCGAAATGGTCATGGCGGTGGTGCCATGTAAATCCTGCTCCGGATTGTATTCATAGATGCCAAAAGAGGTTAGGTGGTCGTTCAGGCCCGCGTACCAGCACAATTGGCAAGCCTCTTCGCCGGTTAGCCCAAACGGGTTACTTTCGGTAATATTGGGTGCCGCTTGGCCATTAATGGCTTTAACATCAAAACTTAGCATATCAGCCTGGCGAATAACTGGCTCTGCCAATTGAACATTTTTATGGATTTCGCCTACCCGAATGGTTTCAAAATGCAGTTTTTCTAAGGTGGCAGTTACCTCGGGTTCTACCAAGTAAGATTGGTGCCCTAACTGACTTAAACTAAACAGATAATTTGGCTCATGCATTAAAATTCGGTGCAGGTGTTTTTTATGTTGTGGCGTATCAGCGCCTTCTGTCATATCAATACTGCTGTCTACGGTAACCAGGTTTATAACCTTTTCTAAATTTTCGTACCCTAAAAACTGGCCGTAGTCCAGGTCGTGGCTGCCGCCAATGATAATGGGCAAGGTATTGCTGCTTACTAAATTTTCAACTATTTCTTTCAGGCGCAGGTACGTATCTTCTAAGGTAATACCCGGAAGTAAATTGCCCAAATCAACCACTTTATACGTGCCGGTTCCTTTTTTTAGTCGGTATAGTTTTTTACGTACTTCGTTGGCTGGGTGCAGGGTGGGGGTATTCTGGTTAGCTCCGCGGTACTCATTCATACCAATTAATGCTATATCTGCTGACCGCCATTCCGGGAATTTCTGGGTAAAAATTGAGAGAGAACTACCTACTGATTTTACATCATGGGAGTAATTATCAATAAAATCGCGCAGAGGCTCAAAAAATATAGATAAATTCATGAATATGGTATAGAACTAAGACCAAATTTAACAAAATAAAGCAGGAATGATATATTTACTTCCGTAAAGAAATGTAAGATTTTTTGTTGAAACCTAAACCATAAATTTTACTGTTTTTTCAGAAAAAAGCCTGTATTTTTAACTTCATTTAAATTAGCCATCGCCACCACCATGGAACTAAGAAGAGTTTTTGATATTCTGCCTTACCAACTACAAAATTATCCTCAGGAAGATTGCCTTGCTGCCAAAACAAATAAGCAATGGAAAAAGCAAAGCACCCAGGAAGTAATAGATGCTGTTAACCTTTTTAGTTTAGGATTATTACAAGCCGGCATTAAAAAAGAAGACAGGATTGCAATTGTTTCCATGAACCGCCCGGAATGGCTAATTTGCGATCATGGCATCCAACAGGTAGGTGCTGTAAGTGTGCCCATGTACCCTACCATTACAGTAGATGACTATAAATATATATTCAGAGATGCTGAAGTCCGCCTGATCTTTGTGTCGGATAAAAGCTTATATAAAAAAGTAGTAGCCGCTACGGCCGATATTGAGGGTATACAAGGTATTTATACTTTTGAGCCCGTACCCGAAGCCAAGCATTGGTCTGAGATTTGGGCGCAGGCCAATTTAGCTGATGTGGCTACCCTGGAACCTGTCAAGGCCAGTGTAGATCCTCAAGATTTATTAACCATTATTTACACTTCAGGTACTACTGGCAATCCTAAAGGGGTTATGCTTACGCATAACAACCTTATTAGCAACTGTTTGTCGGCCAGGCCTTATGTGCCGGTAAACCATAATCATCGGGCGCTTAGCTTTTTGCCTCTTTGTCATATATACGAACGTATGCTTACGGCTGTGTATATGCAATTTGGAGTTTCTATTTATTTTGCAGAGAGCATGGAAGCTATTGGGGATAATTTAAAGGAAGTTAAACCCCATATATTTGCTACCGTACCGCGCTTACTCGAAAAAGTATATGATAAGATAGTAAGTAAAGGCAAAGACTTAACTGGGGTAAAAAAGTCACTCTTCTTTTGGGCCATAGAACTAGGTTTAAAATACGATAACCAAAATCGCAGTGCCTTTTATAATATGCAATTAGCACTTGCCAATAAACTTATATTTAGTAAATGGCGGGAAGCATTAGGCGGTAATGTAATCTGTATTGCTTCGGGGGGAGCTGCCTTGCAGCCACGCCTGGCACGGGTTTTCTGGGCAGGGCAAATCCGGGTAATGGAAGGTTATGGGCTTACCGAAACCTCGCCCATTATAGCTTTTAATCGCCACAACCCGGATGAAAATGTGATTGGTACAGTGGGGCCAGCCATAGATAATGTGGAAATAAAGATTGCTGAAGATGGAGAAATACTAACGCGTAGTGCCAGTGTAATGAAAGGGTACTATAAGCGTCCGGAATTAACAGCCGAGGTAATTGATGCTGATGGATGGTTTCATACCGGAGATATTGGAGAATTTGTGCAAGGTAAATATTTAAAGATTACCGATCGCAAAAAGGAGATGTTTAAAACCTCCGGAGGGAAATATATAGCTCCACAGCCAATAGAAAATAAGCTGAAGGAATCTGTATTGATTGAACAAGCCATGATAGTAGGAGAAAGCCAAAAGTTTGCTTCGGCGCTTATTGTGCCTTCTTACCCCGATTTAAAGGAGTGGTGTAAACAAAATAATATTTCTTACACTACCGATGCGGAGATGGTGAAATTGAAAGAAGTAAGGGATGTTTACAGACAGGAAATAGTAAAATTTAATAAAGATTTGGCACAATGGGAACAGATTAAAAAGTTTGAAGTTTTGCCGCAGGTTTGGAGTATTGAAAGTGGCGAAATGACGCCCAAACTTAGTTTAAAACGAAAAATAATTAGCCAGAATAATCGGTCTGTTATTGATGGGTTTTATAAATAGTCTTCAGTGTCCAAATAAACCGAATCAATAATTTATTAATTGGTACAACAAAGGCGGTGGTGTATATAAGTTATTTATATGCACCACCGCTTACTTTTAAAGGTAATCTGAGCTTTACTTTTTACTTTAAGGTGATCTTAATTAGCTGCAAGCCCATTGATTTTTTAGAAGGACGCACCACGGCTATAAGTGTTTTTTCATTAAGCCAGGTGGTAAAATCTTTAACGTAAGGCAAGCCTTCTGTGCTGGTAATGCCTAAACCCATTGGTTTAGGTGCGTCTGTAGCTCCATTGCGCAAATTAATTTTACGGCTGTATAAATCAGTTTTTCCATTCAGTGCCTCCAGTGTTACTACCTGCAAACTATTTTCTACTAAATTAGCTTTGTACGAAATACTGCTAAAGCCCTCGGATGCAGCCGCTTTTTGGCTTTTATTAATAACAGAATGCCAGGTAGGATTTAAAAAGTCATCAAAAGCAAATAAGTGCATTTCCTTAGCTAAAAAAGGAAGCTTTGGTCCCTCATTGTATTTTTTCTCTGCAATTACCACTAAGTTTTTCTCGGCATTTACTAGCAAATCAGTTAAATAAATATCCTCTAAGCGAGTAGTGGCAGCCTCTCCGGATTTAGTGACTTTATTTAAAGCCGCCACATACTCCGGATTAAACCTAAATTCAGGCGCAAACTTCATGTTACCGGCGGTAAAATCAAATCTGGCCACCTTTAAACTATGATAGTTTCCTGTTTTTTCGTCGGCACAAATAATTGCGGCATAAACCGACCCATCGGGTTGTAATAGAAATTTTGAATCTAGCACATACACTTGCTGACCATCAAATAAACCTCCTACCTGTACATCCATGCCCTTTATTTCTTTGTTATTATTAATGTAGCGCCGGACAGAAAGCTTGGTAGCATTATGGGTAATAAGAGAAACAAATTGTTCGCCAGTATCATTTATCTGCACATTGGCTGATAATATATTATTCAAATCCTGAAGATTGTATGACCGGTCCGATACTTTATTTAAATTTTCATCATACACAGAAGCATTAATAGCCTTTAATTCATCTTGCTGGTAGCTGTATTTATAAGCTACCAACTTGGTGCCGTTGGGAGATATGGCGGTACCAATCCGACGATTCTGAGCAGGTGCTTCAAACAACTTTTTGGATTCTGCTTTTTTACCTGTTTGTAAATTTATAAGGGTACCATAAACTGCTTGGCTACCTGCTCCTGAAGGCTTCCGGTTGGTTAAAATAATGGCGGAGCTTGAATTAACCGCAAAAGCTTCAATATCTTCACCAGGGCTCAATGGAACAGAAGTTTGCCATATCTTTTTCAGATCGGAACTGTATAGCTCTACCGCATAGTCATTGGCAGATTTTTTACTAAGTATAATAAAGTTATTGCTGCCAATGGGGTGCGCCTTCTGCGGTATGCGTTGGTTATACTGATCTTCTGATTGTTCCGGAATATACTCAAAGGGAGCAGATTTGGCTTTAATTTGCGCCCGCGCCGGACTAGCATATGATAGCCCTAAAAAGATGAAACTTAGTAAGATATTAGTAATCTTATGTTGGGTTAAAGTAATCATATTCTCCAGTGTTAAGCTTTCTTCAGAAACAAAAATGTGAAATTTTTATTTTACGAGCCTTATTGTATCCTATTTTAAATAATTTCTATTATTTACTATAGTTTCTATTTGTATTGAAAAATATTTAAAAGTATTAAGGTTTATCCTTTATGTTTCAAATAAATAAGTCTAAATTTGTAAAAATATTAAATGTTGATAATTATAATTTCTTATTTGAAACATTTAGTTTTTACTACCAGTATTCGCTAAGACTCTAAAAGAAAGAAAGAGTAAAGGTAATAACTATATAAATGGGTAGTCTAAAAGGAGAAAGAATTAAAATGGGAAAAGTTTTACATCCATTAGTTTTTTGCTCCCGTACCTTAAATAGAGTTAAAATATTGGAACTTATAAAAGATACTATATGAGATTTATTTTTAAAGTTTTCGTATTAGTTGGCTTAATAATACTAGGGAAGTGGGGGAAAGACAACTCGTTAACTGAAGATAAACCCAGAGCAACTATTATTTACCCAATGTACTCCCAAAGTATTGATTTAAATATTCTGCCAAAAGAATCTAATCAAACAATCAAAAAAATTCAGGTTAATTATAACTACTAATTTTACTATATATACCTTTTTACACGTTAACTAATACGGCTCCAATTCAGGGTGTTCTTTTTTAAGGATTGGATATGTCGGCTAATGTTTTGGTTTTGAGGTTGGGCTAATGTTGGATCTTGTTCCAGGATTAGTTGCGCTGCTGCACGGGATTCCTGTAATATTTTAGAATCCTTGGCAAGGTCAGCTACTAATAAATCTAATACACCGCTTTGTTGGGTACCCATTAAATCGCCCGGTCCTCTTAGTTTTAGATCAATATCTGCTATTTCAAAACCGTTATTGGTGCGCACCATAGTTTCTAACCTTATTTTACTTTCTTTACTTAGTTTATAATTGGTCATCAGGATGCAGTAGGATTGCTCGGCACCCCTGCCAACCCGGCCCCGTAACTGGTGTAATTGCGATAAGCCAAAGCGTTCGGCACTTTCTATTACCATTACCGAGGCATTAGGTACATTTACGCCCACTTCTATAACCGTAGTTGCCACCATAATTTGAGTTTCGTGTTTTACAAAGCGTTGCATCTCAAAATCTTTGTCCTGGGGCTTCATTTTTCCATGGACCATGCTTATCTGATATTCTGGAAAAGCGCGTTTTACACTTTCGTAGCCATCCATAAGGTCTTTATAATCCATGGTCTCAGATTCTTCAATGAGCGGATATACGATATAAACCTGGCGGCCTAATTTAATTTGCTCGCGTAAGAATCCAAATACCCGCAACCGGTGCGCATCAAAACGATGTACTGTAACAATTTCCTTTCGTCCGGCGGGTAATTCATCAATGACAGAGACATCAAGGTCGCCGTACAAGGTCATAGCCAGGGTACGGGGAATAGGCGTAGCCGTCATTACTAATACATGCGGAATAACCCGCGGATTTTTTTGCCAGAGTTTAGAGCGCTGTGCTACCCCAAACCGGTGCTGTTCATCAATTATACATAACCCCAGATTCTGGAATTGGACCACATCTTCCAGCAAGGCGTGGGTGCCCACAATTATCTTCATCTCGCCGGATTGCAATTGCTCATGTATTTTGCGGCGTTCGCTTTGTTTCGTGGAGCCAGTAAGTTTGCCCAGGTTAATGTTTAGCTTATCCGCAAATTGTTTTAACCCTACGTAATGCTGGTCGGCTAATATTTCGGTGGGGGCCATTAAGCAAGATTGAGCCCCATTATCGCTGGCCATGAGCATGGTTATAAATGCCACAATAGTTTTGCCGCTTCCTACATCGCCTTGCAGCAAGCGGTTCATTTGCTTGCCAGCACATAAGTCTTTATAAATTTCTTTTATTACCCTTTTCTGAGCATTGGTTAAATCAAAGGTTAAATGATTGTTATAAAATTCAGTTAAAGTAGGAACGTTCTTAAATATTTGCCCGGCTAAATCTGCTTTGCGAATTGTTTTTTGTCGTAGTAATTTCAGCTGAACGTAGAACAATTCTTCAAATTTTAGCCTGAATTTCGCAGCATTTAATTTATCTGTGTTTATTGGAAAATGGATTTGCAATAATGCTTCCCGCTTAGAAAGCATCTTGTATTGATCTATTAAATCCGGAGAAAGTGTTTCAGGTATATTGGTAGCGGCAAGTTTTAACAATTCAGCCATTATCCGGGAAATGGCTTTGCTGTCGAGCCGGTGATTTTTTAATTTTTCGGTGGTAGAATAAACCGGGTGTAAATAACTCTGGCCTTGTTTTACCTCCGTAGCTTCTTCCACTTCCGGATGGGCTATGTTAATGCGGCTATTAAATATGGTAGGTTTGCCAAAAACAATATACTCAGCGCCAGTTTTAAGGCTGGTGTTCATCCACTTTACTCCTTTAAACCATACTAATTCCAGTTCGCCGGAAGCATCAGTAAAAACAGCCGACAATCGTTGTTTACGGCCTTCCCCTAAAAGTTCTTTCGAACGAATTCTACCTTTTACCTGGATGTAAGGTAAATCTTCATGAATGTCGGCTATTTGGTAAAATTGGGTGCGGTCGAGGTGGCGAAAGGGGTAATGTTGGATCAGATCGCCATACGTAAAAATATTAAGTTCTGTCTGTAATAAACCTGCCCGTTGTGGGCCCACCCCCTTCAGAAACTCAATTTTGGTATGGAAAAAATTCACGTATAATTAAGAATAGAATTAAAGCTTAAAAGTAAGTTGAGGAAGAAAAGTATGATCTTTAAAGAGTTTAAACTAAAGCTCTGGCACAATTATAGCTGGTTTAAATTACTTGCCAGATATATGCCGCCATTTCAAGGTATTCAGCATATGAACAATATCTTTTTTAATATAATTAATAACTGGTGCCAGGGAATCGTTGGCAGTAGCCGTGCGAAAATAGAGAGCTCCCCGAAAGAAATGTTTGGTGCTATCAGTTACATAAAACTGAAACTGTGTAGGTACTTGTCCTGATAATTCGGCCACACTAATTTTCATACCGTTTGGTGTTTGAATTAATCCTTCCTCAATGGCTTCGGCTTTAATCTGATGCTTAATAGTAAGCTTCCGTGCATCTTCCAGCAGGCTGTTTAATACCTTTTTATTATTGTTTATGGTGCGGTAGGTTAATTGAACATTTGCCTGATATTTCGGATAATAAACATTAATCCAGTAAGGCATAGCCGTGCGGGAAGAATCTCTTAATATTTTACTGTAGATAGAATATTCAAAAGAATAAGGATAATTGCCTTTAAGAAGTTGATATTTGGGACTTGGTAAATCAATTCGGTTATAGCCTTTGGGTTTGGGACTAAATTCCTCATTGCGGCATGAAATCAGCAACAGCCCGCCAATTAGGATTAAAAAAAAATAACTAGCTACTGGTCTGAATATTTCCTGTGCTTTCACCCACATATACTTTTACGCGTTTTACTCTTTTGTTATCGGCCGCATCTATTATAAAACGATACGAATCCAATTCTATTTCTTCACCTTCCTGCGGAATCTTTGAAAAGAGCTCCAGCATTAATCCACCAACCGATTCATTGTTTTTGCGAACTGCTTCCAGGGTTTCGGCAGGCATACCAATCACCTTACAAAAATCATTTAAGGCAGTATGTCCTTCAAAAATATAGGTATTTTCGTCAAGTTGCGAATATTCTATTTCTTCTTCCTCGTCAAATTCATCATTTATCTCACCTACAATCTCTTCTATTATGTCTTCAAAGGTGAGAAGTCCGGCAGTGCCACCATATTCATCTACCACAATAGCCATATGCACATGCTTTTCCTGAAACTCCCGAAGTAAATCATCTATTTTTTTACTTTCTGGTACAAAATAAGGTGGGCGCAATAATTTTTGCCAGGCAAAATCAGGGGCCTCATCTAAGTAAGGCAGCAAATCTTTTATATATAAAATGCCTTCTATTTTATCAATGGTATCGGTATACACTGGTACCCGGGAATAGCCTTCCTGGCTAATGAGTGGCAGTAATTCAGCAAAAGTAATTTCTGCATTAAAAGCAATAACATCTACCCGCGACCGCATTATTTGCTTTACCGTAATAGAGCTAAAGTTAACAATGCCTTTTAATATTTCTTTTTCCTCGGCACTGCTATTTGCCGGAATGGAGGCATCTATGGCATTTTGCAATTCATGTAAGACTACTGTACCTGGCTTATTCCGTACCCTGCGTTCTATTAGATTACTTAAGCCTAATAAAAAGCTTACCATTGGGGCTAACAACATATGGGCAACCTGAATAACGCCTGCCATGCGCAGGGCCGAAGCCAGCCTGTTTTGAGTTGCCCGCACTTTTGGGAATACCTCTCCAAAAAAAGCGACGGCAATTGTAAGCAACAAGGCTAAAATTACAATAGTAACTAAATTTAAGGTGCTGCCCCCCGATATCCGAATGGCAACGTTAATGGCAATCATGACTAGTCCTACATTGATAAAGTTATCCAGTACCAACAAAGTGGTTAATAGGCGCTTTGGATTTTGTAGTAATTGCCAGATTTGCTGGTAGGCGCGTTGAGGCTTTTGCCGGCATTGTTCTAATTCCGCATCCGACAAAGAGAAAAATGCTGCCTCGGCATTAGAAATTAATGCCGAGAGAAGCAATAATAAAGTTATTCCTAATAAAGAAAGACCCAGATCTAGGGTTACAGGTGTAATAAAAGCAGAAACCAATTGGGAGTAATAACTCGGAGGGTCCCCAGCATCTATATTTTCCAAAATAAATAATTTAGTTCAACAATAAATTAAAAGGGTAAATCGTCCGGTTCAGAATCAAAAGAAGAATTGCTCATTTCGGGCTTAGCGGTATTTCCGGCAGTTCCATAATTCGCTCCGGTTTCTGTGTTCCCGTTTTGAGAACCGTTCTCGCCACCCCGGCCACTACCCAGCATAGTCATGTTATCAGCCACAATTTCTATGCTATAACGCTGTACACCGTCCTTGTCCTGATAATTATTAGAACGTATTTTACCTTCGATGTATACAGACTGGCCTTTCTTTAAATATTTTTCGGCTACTTCTGCCAATCCGCGCCAGGCTACAACATTGTGCCATTCTGTTCTTTCCTGTCTATTGCCATTTTTATCTTTAAAGCTTTCGGAAGTGGCAATGGGAAAGCGAGCTACCGCTACACCACCTTCAGTGTGCCGGATTTCGGGGTCTTTTCCTAAGTTGCCAACTAGAATTACTCTGTTTATGCTAGCCATTCGTTTTATAGTTTTAAGTAAACAATTTATGTAAATTGTAATGTAAATATAACTAAAAAATAGCGTCTTTCAAATATTTATCTATCATTACTGCCTTAGGTAAAGCCTCTATTTCTGCCAAAGAAAAAAGGCTTAATCCGGTGCTTTGCAAGGTTTCTTCACTTAAACGAGATTGAAGTTCAAACAGGTAAAATTTACTATATATTTTCTGATGGCTCAGGACGTGTTTATATACGCCTGAAGTGTTTTTGATACTTGATATCTGGTCTGATTTAAGTAAAAGGAACTGCTCCTTCAGTAAGTTTACGGGGATTTCTAACGCATCTGTTTCATGTAAATAAAAATCATATAGCCCTTGCCAGATATCGCTCTGTATTCTTTTGCGCAAATAAAACTGATCCTGGTATTGCAGTACGAGGTAATGAAAAAATCTTTCCCGGCTGGCCTTGGCTTTACTTTTATGGGGTAGCGCCTGCACCATGCCATTTAAAAATGCAAAGCATTCTTGCTGTAAAGGGCAAAATAAACAATCGGGCATAGTAGGGGTGCATTGTATAGCTCCAAATTCCATAATGGCCTGGTTGTATGTGTCTGGTTCCGTTTCCGAAATAAGCGAGTCGGCTAATAGTTGAAATGCTTTTTTTCCGGCAGGGGATGCAATGTTTTCGGCGAGGCCAAAAACCCGGGCCAGCACCCTGAAAACGTTGCCATCTACCACGGCTACTTTTTCTTTATTAGCAAAAGAAGCAATGGCTGCTGCTGTATACGGGCCAATGCCGCGCAATTTAATTAGCTCCTGGTACGTTTTAGGGAAAATACCATGTAATTTATTTACAATAGTTTGGGCGGTGTGGTGCATGTTCCGGGCCCGCGAGTAATAACCTAAGCCCTGCCAGTGGCGGAGTATTTCATCCTCAGGAGCATTGGCTAAATCCTGGACGGTAGGATACGTATTAATAAAATCTAAAAAGTAGGGGAGACCCTGGTTTACACGGGTTTGCTGTAATATTACCTCCGATAACCAGATGGCATAAGGATCTGTAGTTTCGCGCCAGGGCAAGGAGCGTTTGTGCTGGTGGTACCAGTTAATTAAGGTACGGGCAAAAAAGTGGGGATCAGGAGCAGACATCACAATATTTGAAAAGTATAAAAACCCAAACTTATAACAAATGAACAGGTTAATAGATTTTTTTTAGATAAATAGTTTTAGTTCTTCAAAAATGAAGTTACCTTTGTGCCCCGTTTCAGATTAACTAACAGATTGTTAGTAGTGGTAACGGGAAATTTAAAATTTTATTCACCTATATAACACATTACATCAAGTGACTAAAGCAGAAGTAATATCAGAGATTGCCGACAAGACAGGGATCGAAAAAGCTGATGTGCAGGCTACAGTGGAAGCCTTTTTCAAAGTGGTAAAGGATTCTATGGCAAATGGAAATAACATTTATGTAAGAGGATTCGGAAGTTTTATAAATAAGAAACGTGCTAAAAAAGTAGCCCGTAATATTTCTAAAAATACATCTATTATTATAGACGAGCATTACGTTCCAAGTTTTAAGCCATCTAAATCTTTCGTAAGCAAAATTAAAAACAGCAAAAAAGTTAAATCTGAAGTTGTTTCTTAATTTTTTAGTAGCTTTGTAAGCTAAAGTATTGTGTGATAATTATTTCTGTAAGCATCTGAAAACTATTAGATTCCAAATATTTGTAGTTGTAGCCGCCCTGGCATTAGTGGGGGTGTTGTTTTCTTTACCTAAAATAATTATCAACAAAGATAAGAAGAACTCACTCTCCGGAACCGCTGCTACCGCTAACCGTGATGTAGCAGCGGGCGGAGATAAAGGCCACGGCGAGGCCGGTCATGTGCATGAAGGCGAAGATGAAGCTGCTGCGGCCCATGCCACCGTTACTCCTGAACAGCTAAGTGAGCTAAACACCCTCCGGAAAAAATACGAGCAAGAGAATAATGCTACTACTAAACTCAGTCTGGCAAATGAGTTAGCCGGAAAATATGCGGCAGCTTCTAAATACGATAGTGCTGGATATTACTATGAAGTAGTGGCTGCTGCCCGTCCGGGTGAGAAAATTTTCCAGAAAGCGGCTGATCAATATTTTGAAGCATTTAGCTTTTCTGCTACCGAAGACCGGGCAAAATCCTTAGGGGTGAAGGCTCGCAGTCTGTACGAAAAAGTCCTAAAAAACAATCCTTCTAATTTAGATGCTAAAACCAATATGGCTATGACTTATATAGCTTTAGGTGAAGCTCCTATGCAAGGAATTGGTTTATTACGGGAGGTACTGGCAGCAGATCCGAATAACGAGAAGGCAGTGTTCAACTTGGGAATTTTGTCTATTCAATCCGGTCAGTATGATAAGGCTGTTGAAAGATTTGAGCATTTGGTGGAGGTTAATCCGAAGCACGTCCAAGGAAACTTTTATTTAGCTGTATCGTTGGCGCAGGTTGGTAAAAAAGAAGAGGCGCGCCGGGTGTTTTTAAATGCTAAGAAATTAGATGCTGATCCGGGATTTCAAGCTTCCATTGATACCGAATTAGCCAAATTAAAATAAAGCCATTGGCCTTTCTGGCCATTTAATAAGAAAAATAAATTAGTTAAAACGTTAAAGAATTTAAGTCATGCCTTGCGGAAAAAAAAGAAAGAGACATAAGATCTCTACCCACAAAAGAAAGAAACGTCTTAGAAAAAACAGACATAAGAAGAAGTAGTTTAGCCTAACTTCTTAATAACCCACGTTGCCAAAGGCAAGCGTGGGTTTTGGTATTTTCTTTCATATAAAACATAACGACATTGAGTAACGAATTAATTATCAATTCTACTCAAGATGGAGAACGGATTGCCCTGTTACAGGACAAACGTTTAGTCGAATATCATTTTGAAAGAAATGATACGAACTATACCGTAGGAGATATATTTCTGGGTACAGTTAAAAAAGTTATGCCGGGCTTAAACGCCGCCTTTATTGATATTGGTTATCAGAAAGACGCGTTTTTACATTATCACGATTTAGGTGGCCATATTAAGTCACTTAATAAATTTGTTAAACTAGCTCAAACCCAGAAAAATATTACGTCCAAACTTAATGGTTTTAAGTTTGAACCCGAAATAGATAAACTGGGTAAAATGGGCGATGTGCTCAAAAAGGGCCAGCAAGTGCTGGTTCAGATCGTAAAGGAACCTATCTCTACTAAGGGACCCCGTTTGTCTTGTGAGTTATCACTGGCGGGCCGTTACCTGGTATTGGTGCCTTTCTCAAACACGGTAAGTGTTTCGAAGAAGATTGTGAGCAAAGAGGAGCGTCAACGCCTTAAAAGGCTTATTATGTCCATTAAACCCGAAAATTTCGGGGTTATTATCCGGACAGTAGCCGAAGGAAAGGATGTGGCGGAACTCGATAGAGATATGCGCAGTATGGTAAGCACCTGGGAACAAGGTGTAAATGTGCTAAAAACTGCGAAAGATCGTGATAAAATAATCGGTGAGCTTGGACGTTCGTCATCCATTCTGAGAGATATTTTAAATGAAAGCTTTGATAACATTGTGGTGGATAATACCCAGATGCACGATGAAATCAGAACTTACATAGAAAAAATTGCCCCGGATAAAGCTAATATTTTGAAGCATTATACGGGCAAAGTAAAGACCTTTGAACACTACGGCATTGAAAAGCAGTTAAAATCGCTTTTCGGCAAAACAGTTAGTATACCAGGCGGCGGATACCTGATTATTGAGCATACGGAGGCTCTGCATGTTATAGATGTTAACAGCGGTAACAAATCCAACTCAGAAACGGATCAGGAAGGAACAGCCTTACATGTGAATTTAACTGCCGCCCGCGAGGTGGCCCGCCAATTGCGCTTGCGCGATTTAGGCGGAATTATTGTTGTCGACTTCATCGATATGAAATCTGCGGAAAACCGGCAGAAGGTATATGAAGTGGTAAAAGAAGAAATGAAGAAGGATCGGTCTAAATATACCGTACTTCCTATCTCTAAATTCGGGTTAATGCAAATTACCCGTCAGCGGGTAAGGCCTGAACAAAATATTTCAACCGGGGAAGTTTGCCCTACTTGCGGCGGAACTGGCAAAATTACGGCTAGTATTCTGGTGACCGACCAGATTGAGCACATTATTGATGATTTACTGACTATTCAGAATCAGAAGAATATTTCGCTGTTTGTGCATCCATTTGTATATTCTTATTATACCAAAGGGTTTATGTCCAAACAGTGGCAGCTGTTTTTTAAATATTATAAGTGGATCAAGTTTGTACAGGACACCTCCTTGGGAATTACTGATTTTAGAGTAGTTGACGAGAATGGTGAAGAAATAGAACTTCATGCCAGTGTTGTAGAACAAAATTCCGTCCAGGAGAAATTTGTAGAATCTGAGACAGAATAATCTAACCCATAATAAAAGCAGAAAGCCCCAAAAGATATCTTTTGGGGCTTTCTGCTTTTATAACTGCACCTTAAAATCTAATTCCTAAATCTAAGGCTACATAATCTGCCTTAATAGAAATGTTTCTGTTGTTTAACTGGCCGCGTTTTTTATAATAATTGTCAATATTGGTCAGGCCCCGATGGTAAGATAATCCACTAAATATTTTGGTGCTTTCGCCTACTTGTCTTTCTATTCCTAATCCAAAAATAGCATTCAGATCCATAAAGTTAAAGTGCCGGATATATTTGGAATCATTGTCCGGGTTTAGCTTTTGATTGTTAACCTTTGCTGCTACAATAGGATTTAAAGAGCCTCCTACTTGAAAAAACAGCTTGGTTTCCGGAGCTATTTCATTTGTAAATAATTTAATGGTAAGCGGAATTTCCAGGTACTGGAGCCGGAACTCGTCGGCTCTTATTTGATTTTGCGCATCCTTGTACGCAACTCCAGCTCCGGTTCCATTATAAATAAATCCGGTACTAAAGGCATAATTTCTTTGGAAAAAGTAATCAGCTATAATGCCGCCGCCTAAATGTGTTTTAGCATTAAGCCCTTTAAACTGAAAAGCGGAGGGAGCTGTTACCCGGTTGGTTGCCATGGAAGGCGAAATGCGTAAACCAATTTCCCATTGAGCAAAAACAGAATTAGTAAGCAGCGTTAGAAAAGCAACAAAAACAATTTTTTTCATAGATGATGTTTAAATAGAGCAGGATATTATTTAAGTAACGGATTCGTTTCTAATTTTGTCTTAAACGTACAAATGTTATGCAAAAATATATTGCCTTCTTTTTTACTCTATCAATAATTTTCAGTTGCCAGAAAAAGAAGTGTGAAATAAATCCCGAAATAGCTAAAATAAAGGCTCAGGTAACTATTGAGCGGTTAGAGAACTCATTTTTTGCGGCCAAAGATGAAAATGCCATACGAGCCTTTTTAGCACAGCATCCCTCATTTGCCCAACGATACCTGCAAATAAAGCCTCAGGCTCCGGATGGTAATATAGTAGCTTCTTTAACCCGATTAACGAACGAACCTAACTTAAATAAGTTTGCCCAGGAGACGGAGAATAAGTTTAAGGATCTAACGCCTATTAAACAAGACTTAGAAACAGCATTTAAACATCTTAAATATTATTATCCTACTTTTATTGTCCCAAAGGTAAATACATATATCAGTGGTTTGTTAGGACCTGATTTGTTTGTGTCTGATAGTTTGCTGGTGCTGGGTATCGATTATTTTGCAGGTAAGCAGGCCAGGTACCGTCCGCAACAGCCTGAATACATTCTGCAACGGTACGAACCGGAGAATATGGTGCCAGCAGTCGTTTTACAGCTGTCTTCGCAATACAACAAGATTGATTTGGAAAGGAGCAACATGATGGCTGAAATGATTAATTACGGTAAGTCGCTTTACTTTACGGAACGCATGATGCCTTGCACGCCTGACTCCTTGATTATTGGTTACTCAGACCAGCAAATAGCAGATGTAAGGTATAACGAAGGAAAAATCTGGGCTCATTTTATAGAAAAAGGATTGCTGTATGAAACTGATCATTTTAAAGTTAATAAATATGTAGGTGAGCGACCAAACATCCCGGAAATAGGTAAGCGCTGTCCGGGACGGGTAGCCACTTGGGTAGGGTGGCAAATTGTTCGCAAATACATGGCAGAGAACCCTGACATTACACTGCAGCAACTTATGAATGATTCGGATTCACAAAAAATATTCCTGCAGTCGAAATACAAGCCTAAAAAGCGGAGCTAATTTAGTATTAATGGGAAGTAAATAATTGCAGAAACTCCTGGCAAAGCTTTTGCCGGGAGAACTGCTGCTCTGCTAATTGCCGGGCGTTTTGCTGAGCCCGCCGTAATAGATCTGCATCATGCAAGTAAGGAGTTAGCTTTTGGATAAATTCTTCCGGGTTATTCGGATCAGCATAAAAACCACACTTATTTTGGGTAACTAAAGTCTGCAGCCACCCTTTTGTATTTACAAGAGTCAGTTTGCCCGCTGCCAATGATTCGAAAAACTTATTAGGACTATTGGTTTGCAAAATTGGGTGCACATCAAAGGAAGTATAGGTAGCATGGCAAAGAGCTAGATACTGCCGCACCTGCTCGCGATTAAGTGATCCGGTCCAGGTAATATTACTTATTCCTAATTTATAGGTTTCTTCTCTTAATTTAGAAGTTTCGGCTCCGGTACCTCCAATTATAAATTTTACCTGATTTAGGTGTTGTTCCTGAACGGATTTAGCAATGTTAAGTAAAAAATCTAACCGGTTGGCCCGACCAATTGTGCCAAAGTAACCAATATAAAATAAGTCGTGGTTAGGGGAATAAACCGGATAAGTTGGCCGATGATAATCTACATCGGCCATATTAGGAATAACTGGTATGGCCCAGGTAGGTTTATTACGGGTAATGCCTGCTGCTATTCCCGGTGATAAAGCAATAACTTTTTCGGCTTGCTTATAAATAGTTTGTTCCAGTTTATACAGCAGCCCCTGGGCCCATTTGCTTTTAATATATCCTAACTGAATAGGAGCCTCGGGCCAAAGATCACGTACTTCAAAATAGAAAGGGATATTTTTTAATTTTTTTAGTACCAGCGCAATTAAACCAACCGTTAGTGGGGTAGAGGTGGCATAACATACATCGATATGCTTCCGTTTTAATGCTACCAACGTGGCACGTACCATAAAAGAGGCAAAAGAAGCTAAGCGCTGACCAGGATGAAAGGAGTTGTCATAGGCTATTGGTAAATAATGAACAAGTACACCAGCTACCTCCTCCTGTTTATAAACCGTTCCATTATAAGCAGTAATAAGCTCAACCTCATGCCCGGCGGCTACTAGGGCCTTAGCTAAAAAATAAGAACGTAACGCACCTCCTTCTGCTGGTTTTTTAAAGTATTGATGAATGTAAAGAATGCGCATTAGCCAAAGTTATACTGAAGCCATTTAGCCAATACAATCAAGGCCCAGATCTCGGTACTAAAATCATGGCGGCCACGTAAATGCCTTTGAATTAACTCCTGCGTGTTAGCAAAGTCCAGGTATTCAAAAATCAAGGATTGCGAATTCTGAAGCTCCTCTAATAAATGATGATTGTGCTTTTGCCTGAGCCAGATACCCAGGGGCATGCCAAAACCTTCTTTTGAACGCTTTAAAAATGCGCGCCCATGGTGTTTTGCTAAGGTTTCTTTCAGCATCCATTTTTGGCCGTGTTTAAGTAGCCAATCGGTATTTAAGCCTGATAAGAACAGTTGTAAATGATTTTCCAGGTAGGGGGTTCTCACTTCTAAACTATGTAGCATAGAGGCCTGATCGGTAATGGCCAAAATATCAGAAATTAAATATTGATGCTGATCGTGCTGTAATGCCCAATGTAACCAATCCCGGTCTTTGATTTTGTTTTTATCTGGTTCTTTAGTGCTGCCGGCAGTAGTTAATAAGAGTTGTTGTAACTCTTTTTCCATAGCCGTAAAGTTTAAAAAAGTTTGGCGCGGGCTTTTATTTAACTTATAAGCTAGCTTTCTGTAAAGTAAAAGTTTTTTACGCAGTGGATGGCTAAAGCCGGTGGGTAGTATCCCGGCGATGGGTTTAACCAGGGTTTTAAACACAGAAGCTTTAACCGGACTGTTCAGGTATTCATAAAATGCCCGATGCCGGTTATAACCAGCAAATAATTCATCGGCACCAGCGCCCGAAAGCGCTACTTTTATGTATGGCTTAACCTGTTGTGCCAGGTAGCTGGTAAGCAGGGCTGCACTATCAGCAATAGGCTGATCCAGGTGTTGAATAAAAGCATTGGTTTCGGTCAGCAGAGAGTCCTCAATTTCAAAAGGAGTATAAGCAGCATTATATTGTTTAGCTGCCAGTTGGGCAAAACTATTATCCCTGGAGCCGAAAGACTTTGCCGTATTTTTTTGGGTTATGGTAAATACCGGGAATTGCTTATGTCCCAGGTCGTGCAACAATGCCAATAACAACGTGGAATCTATTCCGCCGCTTAAGAACAAGCCTACTGGTACATCAGAGACTAAATGTTTTTGTAAGCTTTCTTTCAATAATACTTCTACGTGCTGAACCAGTCTCTCTGGATTTTCCTGCCGGTGTTTGGAAGGCGGGGTTTTAAAATAAGTATATAATCCGCTCTTTCCTTGTTCGTATATAAAATAAGTGCCTTCTTTTAATTCTTTTACTTTTTTATAAAATGTTTGGGGCTTAGCGGCGTGTTTGTATAACAGATATTGCTCTAACTGATTTTCGTTTAATTCTTTAGCTATTAATCCGCTTTGATGAATAGCTTTGATTTCTGAGGATACAATCAGGAAATTTTCTGTTTCCGCAAAATAAAGGGGTTTAATACCGAACCGGTCGCGGGCCAGAAAAAGCTGTTCCTTTTGGGAATCATAAAACGCCAAAGCAAACATGCCGTTAAGGTGCCCTAGTGCCCGGGGGCCCTCTTGTATCAGCAATTGTAAAACAACTTCCGTATCTGATTCTGTTCTGAACTCGTAGCCCCGCCGCTGTATGGCTATTCTGAGTTCCTGGTAATTATATATTTCGCCGTTATAAAGCAATGTATACCGGCCATCATCTGATCGGAAGGGACCATTTGCTCCATCCGATAAGTCTATAATTTTAAGCCTGTTCTGCCCGAAGAATACCTGACCGCTTTTATAAGGAGCAGTATGCACAGCTGTCGCATCAGGTCCGCGATGAACGGTAGCTGCCGTCATTTTACTGATAGCTTCAGTTGGAATATTTCCTGTCTTATCCAGGATTAGATTAATGCCGCACACTAAGTGTTTATCAAAATTTATTTAAAATTAAACCTGCCAGATTGCCTTATTTGTGATTTGTCGGATATAAAGTAAAAATACTGTCCGGAATACATAAGGTCCTGGCGGAAAATTACGGTGTATGCGGGATTATTGATAGGTATTTTTTTAATTATTTTTCCTGTCAGGTCATTAATGGTCAGCAAATGACCCGATTTTGCCTGGAGATGCTCAATAATAATATAGTTTTCAGCTGGATTTGGATAAGGATTTTTTAACTCAATTTTTTTATCATTACTAACATTTGTGGTGGTATTAGGTTTTATAACTATAGTAATATCAGTACTGGTATATTGGGAATGAAAGCCATTAGTTGATAAACCCGAAAAAGAAATTCTATAAGGATGATCTACTTTTAGGCCATCAAGTGGCGTAAAAGTGAAAGTGCCTGATTGGGTTTTCCCCTCAGAGGAGGTTTTAAAAGTAGCGTTGTTTTCTCTGATTAACTCACTAAAAACATCTAAAGATACTTGGGTAGCATTAGGATCCGATACCTGAACGTTGATAGTTATAGGCTGATTTAATAAGGCACTAATGGTATGGTTATTAGCTAAGGGTTGATCAGAGGCATCTGTAACTTTAAAACTAAGCTTAAGATTATTTTCCAGGTACCCTAGCAAAGAAGTAAAATCTACTAGGGTCCGACTAATAAGTTCTTTTTTACGGTATTCCGCTATTTGTAAAGCGAAATTATAAACACCCGGAGCAGGAACATTTTCTAATATAAAGGCGCCGGTTTTAGCATTTATGGAAACGAAATTAGGTATAGTATAACTAGCAATAACGGTGCCTACAGGGTATGGCTGAAAAACCAAATCTTCTAACGCCGGAACCAATTGGTATGCTATACTATCGCCATCCGTATCTTGTGCAGCCAGGTTAAAAGTTAATTTTTGATTAGTATTTATTTCTGGTAACCAAAAAGGTGGCGCAGCTACTAAAGTGGGCGTACTATTATTAGCTAAAATAGGATCTATTTTTATTTGATTTGAGATATAAAAACTATGCTTGTGCGCTTCCAGAATATTAAAAATACCTAAGTCGCGGTTCGCCCACCGAAACCCAATAGTATAAGTACCTGGTGAGGCATAAGTATGTTCGAGCTTGTAGATGCTTATAAAATAATTTTCATCTAAAGAAGATCTGCGAAATCTTGGTTCTGTTGATTTGGTGCCATCTCCCCAATATAGGGTAGCCTCTACATTGTCGGGATTGGTTAGGGTTTTGGGTTGGTAGGTGGTTAAAGTTGCGGTTATTTTATAGGGATTATTCGGGTCTCTTACACAGGAAATATAGCCATTCATGGATTGGCCTTGGACTAAGTTTATTAGCAGGATAAATAGGAGGCACAAAGAAAGCTTGAAGAAATAAGTAGAAGATGTTTTCATAAGCTTCACCTTTAATTTTTGATACCACTAACCTATAGATGAAACGGTTTATATTACTTTTTGGGTATATTTAGCTTCTAATAAATTTAAAATATTACTTTATTAGTTTTCAGCAAAATATATACCAATGGCCAGCCACGTTTATAAGAGTTGTTATAGTTTGTTTTCCGGGTCGTCTGGTAAATTAGGATAATGTTTCTGGTAAAAATCGCAGAAGAAGGTAAGTGGGCACTCTTCGCATTTGGGGCGACGGGCAACGCAAATATAACGGCCATGTAAAATAAGCCAATGATGGGCTTTAGGTACCAAGTCTTCCGGAATGTTTTTCATTAGCTGGTTTTCTACCTCCCGGGCCGTATGCGCATTTTTGGTGGCCAGGCCTATTCTTTTTGAAACCCTAAAAACGTGCGTATCTACGGCCATAGCCGGCTGATTGTAAATTACAGAGGCAATTACATTGGCCGTTTTACGTCCAACACCCGGTAGCTTTTGTAAGTCTTCTACCGTATCGGGTACTTCGCTATTAAAATCCTCTACTAATTTTTTCCCTAACCCGGCTAAGTGCTTGGCTTTGTTGTTGGGGTAGGAAATGCTTTTTATAAAAGGGAAAATTTCTTCTGGCGTGGCCGTGGCTAAATGTTCCGGGGTAGGATATTGTTCCAATAAAGCGGGGGTAACCATGTTTACCCGCTTATCGGTGCACTGCGCACTTAACACCACTGCCACAATTAATTCATAGGCATTGGTATAGGCCAACTCGGTTTTGGGCTCCGGAAAATTCGAAGTAAAATATTCTATTAAATGCTTAAAGCGTTCTTGTTTGCGCATAAAAAAAGTTTGCAGCTATTCTAGCTGCAAACTTAAGTTTCTGGAGTAATTTAAAATAGCATTTACTGTTTTTTTGCCGGGACCTTTTTCAACCGCCTCCAGGGTGGCTTTGGCAATTAGCAATTCGGCACAGGCTTCAGCTAACTGGTGGTCTCGTAACAAGGCCGCCTCTAGTTGTGCTTTTAAATTTTCATCTAATTCGTTGTACACATACTGAAGTAGTTCATTTTGAGTAAAGATTTTGATCATAAGCTATATCTGGGTTAGTCATTTTCTTTCTCAAATTAATGAGTGCATACCGCATTCTACCCAATGCAGTATTAATGCTAACACCTGTTGCCTCGGCAATTTCCTGAAAGCTCATGTCGGCATAGTGCCGCATAATCAGCACTTCTTTCTGGGCTTCCGGTAGCTGTTGTATCAGCTCGCGGAGACGGTCATGTGTTTCCTCTTTAATTTGCAGTGTCTCTATCGACTCTTCTGAAAACGACAGGTGATTAAAGATATTGCTTCCGTCTTCCAGATTTATCATCGGACTGCGCTTTTCTTTACGGAAATAGTCTATTGCCAGATTATGCGCAATACGGCATATCCAGGAAGAGAACTTACCTTCTTCGTTATACCGGCCGCTTTTCATGGTATGGATAGCTTTAATAAAAGTATCCTGTACCAAGTCTTCGGCCGTGTCTGTGTCTTTTACTATTAATAAAATAGTTGTATAGACTTTGTTTTTATGGCGGTTAAGTAAAAGTTCAAAAGCGTTTTCGTTACCTGCAATATAAAGCGATACTAAAGCGGAATCGCTAAGCTGGATTATATTCATTTCTAAAGCTACATAAGGATTAATGTAAAGCTTTTATCATGCAGTACGATTTAGGGGTTGATGGATATTATTATTGTTGTTTATCAAATATATATAAGTATTTTTTAAATTGCAATGCACCTCAAAAAATAATTTATCCGATATTAAAATATTTTTAAAAAGAACTCCTTTTTAAGATTAAAGACCAAATATTTTTTAAAGGGTTGCACTGCAAATAAAATATTTTTCATTTAAAGCAAAAAAGGTGCCCGTAAATTAACGGACACCTTTTTTGCTTTAAATTTTATAAAAAATTATTGTTTTTTTAAAGTTTCATCAATTTCCTTTAATTCCTGACTTAACTTTTTAATCTGCTCATCTATTTGGGCTGCTTCAGTACTCTTTTGTTGAGCTGCTTTATCTTTAAGGCGGTTAAGCACAGCCGCTCTTTGTTTTACTAAATTGTTCCGCTCATTAATAATTTCTGACCTTCTGTTAAATAAGACATCTACATCCAGACCGGCAGCAGAACTGGAGCCATCAGCATTGCGTCCTATAGCGGCGCCTTTATCCGTTGTAATTATTTCTGCATCTGTATTACCTAGTGTTTTTTGCGAATGTTGCTGTATGGATTCGTAAGTCATCATATCATAATTCAGCATTACAATGTTGCCATTTAAATTTACTGCATAGTCTTCCTGTAACTTTTGTGGTTTTTTCCCCGGCAGGGTTACCAGCCCCGTTTTAGTTATTTTTGTTCCATTTTTTAAAGTTACATCGTTTGTAAGGGGGCTAATTTCCTTGTTCTTAATCTGAATCATTGTTCCGTTATGCATGGCATAACCATCTTTCATTGATTCAGGTTTTAAACTTGCTGCTTCTGTTTGTGCCTGGACAGTGCTTATAGTAAAACAGAGCAGGCTACCAGCTAAAAATGATAAAATTGTTTTCATAGTTAATTTAAAGATTAAGTACTTGTAAGTAAATTATGCCAGCCCAAATCAAGAAGTCAATAACTATATTTTACTAAATGGGTTAAATACAAACCTAAATTATCTATACGTAAAATATGATAAAGAATTTAGAATAGTATAAAGTCTGAAGTAAGAGCAGCAGGTTTAAAAGCAACAAGAGTAGAACAGGTAGTTACCACTTAATAGAAATGAAAGAGCTGTAAAATTATTTTACAGCTCTTTCATTTCTTCGGGCTTCGTAAAAAGGCTTATAGTTAATCCGGTTAAACCAACTGCCAGAACTGTATTGCGGGCGCGGTTATTTTTATGGAAGCCTAATAACCAGGGAGCACCAATGGCAAATAAGTTAGCTGCTATGTCCAGGGCAATATGCGTTTTAAAAGGCATTTTCCGAACTACACCCCATTCTGCCCGAGTAAACAAGCTATATAACAGGGCGCCGCTACCTAGCAGGTAGCACAAATTAGAGGCAGTTCTTTCTTCTGAAAAACCTAATAGCTTAGGGGCAACTGGTACCAGCGAAGCATAAGAATAATCGGCAACACCATGTGCAGATCGGCTAATTGGCTGATTCATCTTCTTGTAGTTTTTGTTAAAAGTATTTTTTCTGGTTATTATAAAATACGGCTGTATTAATACGGAAGTTGAGCCTTTAGGAAAACAAATTAAGAGGCCTGAGGTATAATTACCTCATAATAAAATTCTAGTTGTAACGAGGGGGAACTATGAAAAAAATATTATATGGCATTATGATAGGATGGGTTGGTTTTGCCTGTACCCAAGGTAAATCGCAGGAGGGGGGGGGCAATAGTAAACCTGGATCAGCTCCGGGAGTTATTTTTGGAGCAATCACTGTAAAAGAAAAAGAAAAAACCTTACCGGATTCAGGCACAACCGTTTATGCAGTTTCTACTAAACAGGTTAATTCCAGTGCCTCAACCGATGATTTGTTTAAAAACGTTTTCTTTGAGGCAATAGCAGATGCAAACGGAAACTATATGTTTACTAGCTTGCCGCCTGATACGTATACTATTGTTTTTAAATCTGCCAATGCTCCTAAAAAGTTAATCTACTACAAGCCCAGGTACACACCCATTTTAAGCCCAATAGTAAATGATAAATCGGCAGATAACAGAGCCGGAAAGGATGCAAAGCAAACAAGATTAGATGATTTATTTGGTACGCAACAAGTCCATGTAAAACCAGATATAAAACTAGAGCCCGGTGGCAAGCAGGTAGTGGCGCAGGAATTTATTAAATGAAATTAAAAAGCATGAACTTAAAAGTTTGTGCTTTTTAATTTCATTTAATCTTGGAACATATAGTACCATTAAGTTCTTATTGCTGCTTTATTAATTTAACTACCGGCGGGTAGCAGTTATTTTATAGGTAGTATTGCCTTGTGGCAGGCGAATTTCTCCCTGGCCATTTAAAGAGTTACCTATAATGGTTCCGGTAAGGGTAAAGGGAATGGGGCCAACGCCTGTTTGGATGCGGCCATCGTAAGTAAAATTCTGGCCATTTAATTCAGCCCGCCCAATTTCTGTATCGGCGTCAATATCCAATTCTATTACAGTAATATGACCGGTATAGCCGGAGGTACTTGCGCCGTTGCGCCGTATGTGCAGTGCTCCACTTAAAGGTTGAACATCTTGATCACCTGTCATTTTATAATCCCAATTGCCCTCTAAATCAGCCCGTGGGGTGGTAGTGGCCGCCGGTGTGCCATTGGCAGGTGCGGCAGCGCCTGTATAACCTACAACATGCTGATGGGTGCAACTACTTGTAAAAAGTATAAGGTTGGTGGTTACTAATGTTATAAGGGTAATAATTTTCATGCTATGTTATTCAAATATTAGAGCAGTAACGGTGCATACGATTTAATAACTTCTTTGATGTAAATTACAGTATACAAAGAATAAATTTCTATTAGTGATTTTTGATACTCCTACTTTTTAGGGAAAAGAAAAAATTAATTAATTAATTCACGTAAACTTTTAATCCATTATTCTGTAAAAAGAGATAAAAATTACCAACATGACCTTGCCCGAGGTAGATATTACACAAGAAAACGATTGTTTATTAATTACTTACAAGCCTGCCTTATCCCTGCTTCATTTGTATTGGAAGCAGCGCCGTTCACCCGAGGAATTTAAGCAAGGGTTAGAAATTGCGCTAAATATGGTAATGCTTTATAACCCTCTCTGCTGGTTAAATGATATTACCCAGGTAGGATATGGCAAAGCCGCCGATGCCAACTGGATTATTAATTATTTTCTGGCTAATCTGGTACAAAACGGCATCCGGAAGTTTATAGGGGTAGTACCCAACGATAATGCTTCTAAATTGCTTTCTTATAACATGGTGCACCTGCTTAAGAACAAGTTTCCTAAGATGAGTGACCTAGAAATGGTTGTTTTTGTAGATGCCGGAGAGGCTATGCATTGGGTAGAAGAAGTGCAGGTGAAATTATAGCCCATCTGATAGGATATCCCCTTTTTATCTTTAATATTTAAAGAATAGTATTAACAGATAAAGTATGGAATCCGGTTTAACTCAAAAGTCTTTTTTATATCTGTGGGGTTTTCTTTTAATTACCCTGCAAGGCTTTAGCCAGGGTAACGATATAAATTATGATGAAGCTAAGGTGGGCTCCTATCGCCTGCCTGATCCTTTAAAATTAGCTAATGGGGATAAGGTAACTACGGTAAGTGAGTGGGAAACACAGAGACGGCCCGAAATTCTGAATTTGTTTAAGCAGGAAGTTTACGGACAGTTGCCGGGTAAACCTACGGAACTGCATTTTCAGGTAACCGAAATAGATAAAACAGCTCTGAACGGATTAGCTACCCGCAAACAAGTTACGGTTTATTTTACCAAAGACACTACTGGCCCCAGCATGGAGGTGCTATTGTATTTACCAAATAACCCCAAAGGACCAGTTCCCGCTTTTGCCGGCCTTAATTTCTATGGCAATCATTGTATCAGCACCGACCCTAGCATCAAGCTATCTGAAAGATGGATGATAAATAATGAATCGAAGGGAGTAATAAATAACAGGGCTACCGAAGCGGCCAGGGGGATGCAGGCAAGCCGGTGGCCGGTAGAAGAGTTAATGCAGCAAGGCTTTGCGTTAGCTACTGTTTATTACGGCGACTTGGAACCTGATCATGCGGCGGGTTGGCAAACAGGTATCCGTACTACTATGGCTCAGGAGTTAGGTCTACCAAAAGAGAATTGGAGTGCTATTGGGGCTTGGGCCTGGGGACTAAGCCGACTCATGGATTTTTTAGTAACTGAACCAGCTATTAACTCTAGGCAAATTGTGCTTACCGGGCATTCCCGAATAGGAAAAGCTGCTTTATGGGCAGGTGCCAATGATACCCGTTATGCCCTTGTGGTTGCTAATGATTCCGGAGAAGGAGGGGCTGCCTTATCGCGCCGAAATTTTGGAGAAACAATTACCCGCTTAAATAATAATTTCCCACATTGGTTTAGCCCAAGTTACGCCCGGTACAATAATAATCCGAACAAATTGCCTGTTGACCAGCACCTGTTGTTAAGCTTAGTAGCTCCCCGGCCTCTCTATATAAGTAGTGCGGTAGAAGATCGGTGGTCCGACCCCAAAGGAGAGTTTTTAGGAGCCTTACATGCCGGGCCGGTTTACCAATTGTATGCTAAGAAAGGTATAACTGTGCAGCAAATGCCTCCTTTAGAACAACCTGTAGGAGAAACCATCGGCTATCATATCCGGAAAGGTAAGCATGATATTACCTTTTACGATTGGCAGCAACACATAGCTTTTGCTAAAAAGCATTTCCTGAAGCCAATAAAGTAAATACATTTCTTTATTGGCAGCATACCTTATCTAAATTAACAGCGGTAATTGACTGCGTTACCCTTTATACCTTCCCCAGTTTTACCCGTATCTTAAATCAGCCTCGGAGTCTTCAGTGAAAAATTTTATGGATACACAAGCACCAGTTACTATTCAGGAGTTAGAACAAAAGTTGCAGGAAGCTCAAAAGCAGCTGGCAGAAAGAAATCTGCAGTTAGATCTTTTATCAAAAATTGGCGCCTCTATTTCCTCCGAATTAGAACTGGATAAAATAGTGCAGGCAGTAACAGATGCGGCAACTAAAATCAGTAAGGCACAGTTTGGAGCCTTTTTCTATAATAATATTAATGAGCACGGCGAAGTGTACCAGCTCTATACCTTATCGGGTGTGCCGCGCGAAGCTTTCTCTAAATTTCCTATGCCACGTAAAACCGAGGTATTTGGCCACACCTTTGATGGCATTGGGGTTGTTCGGTCGGCAGATATTACCAAGGACCCGCGTTATGGAAGAAATAAACCATATGCCGGTATGCCAGCGGGGCATTTGCCTGTAAGAAGCTATTTGGCCGTGCCTGTTTTTTCAAAAGATGGGAGTGTTATTGGAGGTCTTTTTTTCGGACATTCGGACGCTGATGTTTTCAATGAATATGCCGAACAACTAGTGGTAGG
The DNA here is from genome assembly GCF_000473365.1 of Adhaeribacter aquaticus DSM 16391. Taxonomy (GTDB): domain Bacteria; phylum Bacteroidota; class Bacteroidia; order Cytophagales; family Hymenobacteraceae; genus Adhaeribacter; species Adhaeribacter aquaticus. The sequence goes on along the minus strand of NZ_KI421517.1, from coordinate 726,236 downwards.
TATTGCTGCCCAGGCAGCTGTAGCCATAGATAATGCCCGTTTATATAAAGCGGTACAAAATGCGGAACATCGGGTGCGGTTGGTTTTAGAATCGTTACCTCAAATAACCTGGACCGCAAAACCAAGTGGTGAAATTACCTACTATAACCAAAGTTGGTATAACTATACAGGAGTTGAGAGAGGAAATTTAGATTTAGCTAATTATAAAAAAGTTGTTCATCCGGACGAGGTGGGAACTGCCAGTAAAATGTGGGAAAGTAGCATCAGGCATAAAAAGGTTTATAGAAGGGAAGGCAGACTTTTAAGAGGAGTAGATAAAACGTACAGATGGCACCTGACGCAAGCTAAACCTGTATTTAACGATAATAATGAACTGGAACTTTGGGTAGGAACTAGTATTGATATTGATGATTATAAGAAAGCGCAGGAAAGCTTATTACAAAAGAATGAAGAGCTGGTAAAAATTAATGAGGACCTGGATAATTTTGTTTACCGGGCTTCACATGATTTAAAAAGTCCGGTGATTAATATTCTGCAATTAGTAGAAGAATTAAAGCCCTTGCTTAAACCCGAATCGCCGGATGCAAAAGATATATCTTTTTATTTAGATAAATCACTGCACCAACTTTATGTTACCATCGAGGATTTAAGCCAGGTAGCAAGAGCCCAACGTTATGTAGAAGAAGAGCTGGTAAAAATAAACCTGGAAGAGGTGCTGGGAGAAGTTAAATTAAGTTTATTTGATTTAATTGAAAGAAACAACGCCCAAGTACAAGCTTATTTTGCAGAGTTGCCGGAGTTAATTTATTCTCGTACCAACTTAAAAAGTATTCTTCAGAATTTAATAAGTAATGCCGTTAAGTACCGGAGCCCGGACAGGGTGCCAGAGGTAATTGTTACTGGGTCAGATGCTGGAAACTATTACATGATTTCTGTAGCCGATAATGGAATTGGATTTGATGTGCAAAAGAACCAAAACAAGTTATTTAAAATGTTTTCCCGCCTGCATGATCATACTCAGGGTTCTGGTATCGGGCTTTACATTGTAAACAGGTTAGTTAAGAATACGGGCGGATATATAGAAGTAGAAAGTGCGGTAAATAATGGTTCTGTTTTTAAAATTTTCCTAAAAAAGCCTGCGCTTAATGTAGTTGTATAATAATGTAAAACAAAACGCCAGCCAATTCTGAATTGGCTGGCGTTTGTTATGTACGCTTTACTTTTATCTTATTTGGGGTATTAAGTATTGTTACGAGGCTGTATAAACCTGTTTAACCATGCCCGAGATGCCTTTCTTTTGCAATTTGGATTTAAACTGCTCGGCTTGGGCCCGGTTAGTAAATTTACCGGCTACTACGCGGTGAACCTTTTTGCCTTTTACCAATTCTTCGGTTAAAGCTACTGGTAAATTAACATCCAAGGCTTTTAGCTTTTCCGACTGTAGGATGGCATTGGTTTCGTCGGCAAAGGCACCAGCCTGAATAATGAAATAAGGCGTGCTTATAGAAGCAGAAGATCCCAGAGAATCAGCTTTAGTAACAAATTGCTCAGGAGTTACTAAAACTGGTGTTGCGTCCTCCGCTTCGGTACTTTCTGGCAGCGTTAAAATTTCTACTTCAACTTGGGCATAACCATCCCGAAAAACATCAAGTTTTTTGGCGGCTGCTTCTGATAAATCGATAATATGACCTTTACCTCCAAAGGGGCCCCGATCATTAATTCTTACAATTATGGATTTGTCTGAATCAAGATTGGTTACCTTTACTTTGGTGTCAAAAGGTAAAGTTGGGTGAGCGGCAGTCATTTGATTTTTGTTATAGATCTCGCCGCTGGAAGTCTTCCGACCATGATAACGCGACCCATACCAAGTTGCCGAACCTTTCTGAATGTTGCCTGTTTCTTGTGCGAAAACTGCTTCGCTTAGGCCAATAAATAAGATAAAAAGTAAGCTGAATACATAGTGTAATTTCGTTATACGCATGTGTTCATCTATTGGTGAGGCAGCAAAATTACAACAAATTTTTATAAAAACTAATTTTAAGACCTTTAGGCGCGTTCAGGGGGTGGAGCTGTGGTATCCACAGCGCTTTTGAGATAAGCGTTTAAAAACGTTTTAATTCAAAAAAATATTTTGTTACAGGCTGTTAGAGCTGTTTTTATCGAAAATTAGTACAACAATATATATATCAAACTATATATTAAAAACAGGTTAAAAAAAATCTAAAAAAAATTTCATAATCATTTTTTTTAAGCAAATTTTAGCTGAATGAGGAAGAACAAAAGGGGAAAATAGCTGGCACATTTTTATGTTTAAATTATGGAATTTGGAAAGGTAAATACCTTGGAAAATATTTTGTTTGCATTGCCTCCTGACAACCCGGCTACCACCCGGATGTTAGAAGCTACAGAAAGTATAAACTACCTAAAGCCCCAGGTGTATATTGGATGCCCTACCTGGCATAACAAACAATGGTTAGGTAGTTATTACCCTGCTGATGCTTCCGATAAAGATTTGTTGCATTGGTACAGCCGGCAATTTAATGCCATAGAAGTTAATACAACTTATTACCGCATTCCGGAGACATCTACTATTGACCGATGGCGGCAACAGGTTAGTCCTAATTTTAAACTGTGCCCAAAGGTGCCTCAGAGCATAAGTCAGGATTTAAAACTAAGTCAGGCAAGAGAACTTATAAAAATATTCAAAGAAGCTTTAACAGGTTTGCAAGAGCATCTGGGTGTAGTATTTCTTCAATTATCTCCCGCCTTTGGCCCTGAAGAAACAAATACCTTATTATCATTTTTTGAAAGTTTGCCGAAAGACTTTCCGCTGGCCGTTGAATTTCGGCATCCCGCCTGGTTTTCAAATCCAAATCAAGCTGAAATACTATGGACGGCAATGGAAGCATTAGGAATAAGTACCGTAATTACCGATGTGGCCGGCCGCCGGGATGTTTTACATGCCCGGCTTACTACCGCTACTGCTTTTATTCGCTTCAATGGGTATGGGTTACATAGAACAGACTTTAGCCGGATAGACGAATGGGTTAAACGGCTGCAATCCTGGTTAGATCAGGGATTGCAAACCATTTATTTTTTTATTCATCAGGAAGATGTAAACCACTCGGCGGCTTTGCTTAATTACTTAATAGATCAGTTAGCAAGGTTTTGTGGCATTCAATTAGCAAAAAGCAAACCTATTCCGCAGCTTATCCAGGGCAAATTGTTTTAACATAAAAAAAGGCTCCTACTTTAAACAGGAGCCTTTTTTATATTGTGATTAGGGGCTATAGCTTAAATAGATCGTCTTTAATACTTTGGTTTATTTGGACGTTTTGAATATCAGTGGCTATGCCCTGGTTGCCAACATGTAAAACCGTGCGGTGCGGCAACTTTATCCCGTGTACTTCCTGGTAATTGCCAAAATCCGTTACCTGCGTAGCATTGCCATAGTTGGTTTCCTCAATATCAATTTCCCGCAGTTTTAATCCTGTTTCAGAATCGAAATAATGAACCTGGCGAAGACCTGCCGCTGTAGTTAATTCTACGCGGTAGGCAGCTTTACCATAGATCCGTTCCATGCCAATTAAATTTCTTTTTACGCCTAGTTTATCATAATTTAAAACGGCATTGTACATTTTTAATTTCTGATTCTGGATTTCTACCGGCGCAAGGTTACGAATCTGTTTGCCACTAATTGATCTACCGGCTGCTCCATTAACCAATAGGCGTTGAGCTTCTCCTGTTTCTTGTTTGATAACTTGCTGAAATTTGTCTGTTCCTTTTTGGATCTGACTCATTTCCAAAGTAGCGGCTGGGGAAATAATCCGGCTTGTAATAGTAATGTTTTTTATTTTCTCCAGATTGGCTCTGCCGCCAAGAGCTGCAATGTAATTCTCCAATACTTTATCGGCAGTTAAACCTGCTGGTATGGTTAAAGGCGCTCTTGCTACTTTATTGCCACTTGCATCATAGTACTCTATTGTTTTATCTGAATCAAAACGAGCTAATCGGGCTTCAATATAATCGGCATCGCCTACGGCCAGAATATAGGCGTTGGAGGGCGTAATATATTTTTGGGCGGCTTCATTTACTGCCTGGGGCGTAACGGAGGCTACTTGCTTCAGGTAGTTGGTGTAATAATCTTTAGGAAGCTTGTAACGGGCAGTATTAATAGCAAATAAAGCTACGGTGGCCGGATTTTCTAAGGAACGAGCAAAATCTCCGGAAACCATATTCTGGGCTCTTTGTAGTTCAGCTGCTTCCGGCTGACCAGCACGCATTTTGTATAGCTCCAGCACCATTTGTGCTACGGCGCTATCGGTTACAGCCGTCCGAACACTGGTAAAAGCTCCAAATTGGCTGATTAATTTGCTGGGAGATATTTGTGAATAAGCGCCATATGTATAGGCATGTTTTTCTCTCAGATTATTCATTAACCGGGAGTAAGATCCCCCCAAAATAGTATTCATTACCCCTGTTGGGATTACTACCGGACTTCCTGGTTTTAAATCAGCAATGTTTGAATAGGATAAAACTGTTTGCACAGAACCGGGCCGATCTATAATGGCTACTCTGGTTCCTTCTACCGGAGCAGGAGTGGGCAAAGTATGAGTAGGTACCTGACCTTTTTTCCAGGAGGCAAAATATTTGTTAACTAGTTTTTTTGCTTCTTTTTCGGTTATGTCTCCAACAATAGCTAAGTAACCCACATTAGGTTTAAAATAATTGTTGTAATATCCCTGCACATCAGTTAAGGAAATATTATCAATGGTTTTTTCGGTAAGTTGCTCACCGAAGGGGTGATTTTTACCAAATAACAAAGTGTTCCGAACCATGTTCTCCACCGAATTAGGATCAGATTTGGCAGAGGCCAGACCTGCTTGCATTTGCTGCTTTAATTTATCTAGTTCTTCCTGCTTAAACTGTGGGTTCAGTAAAACATCGGCTGTCAACTCAAATAATTTTACAACATGTTTCTTTAAAGAAGATGCATTAATGCCATCGGCATCGGTTTCCAGGCTGGCGCCAATGTAATCTATCTCCTCATCTAATTGCTCTTTGGTGCGGGTTTTAGTACCGGTGCGAAGCATAGAGCCGGTTATATTTACATAACCATTTTTCTCACCCTGTAAAAAAGGATCGTTATCTAAAATCAAGGCCAATGAAACAGTTGGAACTTTGTGATTTTCTACCACAAATACTTTTAAGCCATTTTTTAAATCAAAAGTATGCGGTTCGCCTACCTTTATTTCGGGTGCCGGACCCGGCGGCGGCGGCGTTTGTCTGGTTTGGGCAAAAACGGCTGGCATGCCTAAAAGAAAAGCCAGCAGGAAACTTACTATATTTTTCATTTTACTTATCTCTTGTTAATTAACGCTGGGTAGTTTTAGGTAAATAATGAAGAACTACACGGTTCTCTTTCGTTAGGTACTGGTTAGCTACCCGGGTAATATCGTTCTTGGTTACATTTAAATATTTTTGTAACTCTGTATTAATTAAGTTGGTGTCTTTGTAGAAGAGCTGGTAAGTAGCTAGTTGTTCGGCTAATCCAAAGTTGGAAGTGAATTTTTGTACAAATTTGTTCTCAATCTGGTTACGCAGCTTTTGAAACTCCCGGTCAGTTAAAGGTTCTTTCTTAATGCGCTCTATTTCGGCATCCATGGCCCGTTCTACTTCATTGGCATCCTTTCCTAAATTGGCAATGGCAAAAGCCAGAAATAGTCCGGGATTTTCCAGTTCCATCGGAAAAGAACCCACGTAGGTAGCTATTTGCTGCTGATCTACAAGAGCTTTATTCAGACGGGCACTTTCGCCACCAGATAGTAAATTGGTAAGCATACTAATGGCATAAAAATCCGGGGAGCCTAACTGGGGGATGTGATAAGCCTGCACTACAGCCGGTAACTGTATTTCATCAAAAACAATTTCCCGTTTCTCTAAAGTTTGTGGTGGTTCCTGTACTGTAGGCCGGATAATCCCGCGGGTGCCCCGGTTTATAGAGCCGAAATGTTTTTGAATTAATTCCTTGCTTTGGTTGATATCTATATCGCCCGAAATACTTAGGACAGCATTGTTAGGAACATAATACGTTTTGTAGAAATCTGTAAACTCATCTAAAGTAGCCTGATCGATGTATTGATCTGATCCAATAGGTACCCACCGATAGGGATGTACTGAATAAGCATTGGCGAAAGCCTTCTCTAATATGGTACCGTATGGTTGGTTATCAATCCGTTGCTTTTTTTCTTCTTTTACAACTGCCCGCTGGGTTTCTACAGCCGCCCGATCTATTTTTGCACTGCGCATGCGCTCAGCCTCCAGCCACAATCCCAGTGCTAATTGGTTAGATGGTAAAACTTCATAATAAAAAGTCCGGTCGAAACTAGTGTTGGCATTATGTTCGCCACCTGCTTGCTGAACCAAAATAGGGAATTGTCCAGGGCCAACATTTTCTGAGCCGGCAAACATTAAATGTTCAAAGAAATGGGCAAAGCCAGTACGATTAGGTAATTCATTTTTAGAGCCAACGTGGTACATGACCGAAACAGCTACAATGGGCGTAGACTTATCCTGGTGCAATATTACGTGCAGGCCGTTGTCAAGCGTATACTCCGTGAAATTTATCTTATTGCTTTGCGCGGAACTAACTAACCCTCCGCAGAGCAACAGACAGGTAAATAAAAACTTTTTCATAAAGGAAACTAATAGCTAAATACAAAGGTGATTGAGAAGCAAATATATAGGTTTGCTTAAAGATTTTACCTCTTTCTAAATAAAACAGGCAGAAGTCAAAAGAATTATATACTTGCTGCAATTTTATAAATATTAGCCTGCTTTGTCTGGATAACCAAGGAGGTGTAGGAGTGGCATTAAAGGATTTGACAGGAAGGAGGTAGTAACAACAAAAGACCTGCCTTATTAGGGCAGGTCTTTTGTTACGCTATATAATATTGTATATTTATTATTTTAAAGAACTTATTGTAGAGGCATTAGTAGCTTTTTTTAAGGCCAGGTAATTTTGTTGTTGCTTAGGCGAAAGCGTAGAGATTAAATTTTTATCAAATTGTTCTTCTATTTCAGCAACTTTCTTTTGCTTTACCTCCGGATCATTCGCATACTTTTCGGTTGCTTCCTGAATAGCCAATAACTTTTCAAAAGTAAAGTTTTTAACTTTTATGTATTCAAGCTCATTAAGTCCAATTTTTTGAGCTAATTCCCTGGTTAATGCAGTTGCCTGTGATTTTAATTCTTCCGGGTTACTTTCAGCTGCCTGAGCAGTGACTAACGCTAACAAAAGGAATATAGAAGTAAATAGTTTTTTCATGCTGATATATCAATTAAAAATATTTAACACTTAAATTGATGTTTATTAATTAGTTAACATTGGTGATATTGGGTCTTTAATACGGATGAGAAAAGGCCTGGTTTTCTTAAAAATTTAATTACAGGCTATTTTGGGTCTTAATTAATTGTATTATTTTTATTTAACTATTTCACAAAGAAAAATTTATCGTGGCGGTAAAGTTATTTTGTGCCACCTTTAAGTAAATTCAATGAAAATTCAACCTTTTAAATATAGATAAATATTTATATGTATAATAAATATTTATCAAAATAAATAAAAAAAATATTGGTTTAGTGCCATGTATGGTGACTGATAATAAAACAAGAGCGGCTCTTACAGGAGCCGCTCTTGTTTTATTATTGCTTCTAAAGTAAAAGGAGATTATAAACCTAGAGATTTTAGAAATGCTTGTTGGTTAGGTTCTCTTCCTAAGAATTCCTTTACCAGATCAAATTCATCGCGGCTGGAACCGCTGGCTAAAATTAGGTTACGATAACGTAAGCCAGTTTTTTGGTCCATTATACCATTTTTCTCAAATACCGAAAACATATCCTCCGCATAAACTTTGCTCCAGAGGTAGCCATAATAGCTGGCGCCATAACCCGTTAGATGGCCAAATGCAGCCTGAAAGTTTGTGCCTTCTACAAAAGAGTAGGGCATTATTCTGTTATAAACTTCCTTTAATATATCTGTTGTAGTTTGTGGGCTGTTTGGATCGTATTTGTCGTGTAAAGTCATATCCAGGGTGCCATACAAAATTTGGGCAGAAGCGGCAAGGCCAGATCCTACGTTGCGCGAAGCCAGCATATTCTGGTACAGGCTCTGGGGCAGTACTTCGCCGGTTTTATAATGTTTGGCAAATAACTTAAGAGAATTATAATCCCAAACCCAATTCTCAAAAATTTGAGAAGGCGCCTCCACAAAATCTCGTTTTACTGAAGTGCCCGACTGACTGGCTAGTTCGGCTTTGGTAAGCATGTTGTGCAGTACATGTCCAAATTCGTGAAAAAAAGTTTCTGCCTGGGCATGCGTTAACAGCGCCGGCTTGTCGGCGGTAGGTGCATTAAAATTACAAAGTAAGGCTGCAGTTGGTATTTGATAGCCTTGGCTATAAGCTTTACCTTTCTGAATTGGAAAGCAGGCTGCATGCGTGTATTTATTTTCACGTGGATACAAATCCAGGTAAAAACGGCCAATTGTAGCGCCATTTTGTTTTACCTCAAACAAACGGACATCCGGATGCCAAACCTCAGCATTTTTAACTTCTTCGTATTTTACATCAAATAAATGTTGGGTAGTCTGGAATAGGCCGTCCAGTACATTATTCATCGGAAAATATTCTTTAAGCTTCTCCTGATCTAATTGATATTTATCTTTTACCAGTAGATTATTAAAATAAGAAACTTCCCAAGGATTTAGAGTAGCAATAGTTGTGTTTTTAGTGTACTTCCGTTTAACGTCTAAAAGTTCATTTACATCCTGTTGCGTTTTTTGCTTTACCTGTTCTATTAGTTTGTTCTCAAAATCCCAAACGGTAGTGGGCGTTTTAACCATCCGGCTAGCTGTGAGGTAGGCGGCATAGGTTGGGTAGCCGAGTAAATTGGCTTTTTTCTGCCGTTCAATTAAAAGTTGCTTTAACAGAGTCAGGTTTTTATCAGAAGCACGATTATTATACTTTATAAATAAAGCTTTCCGGGCAGCATCCGAGTCGGCATATTTCATAAAAGTAGAATAGGCCGGTCCATCTAATCCAATTATATATTTATCGCCTTCTTTTTTGCGGCTATTAATATAATCTTCCGGTAAACCCTTCATGTCTGCTTCGCCAACCAGCAATTGATCTTTGTAGGCAGCAATGTTATTGTTGAAGCTAAGCGTTAGTTCAGATATTTTATCGTTTATCTTTTGCAGTTCCTGACGTTTATCAGCAGGTAGCGCAAAACCATTGCGCTCAAAGTCTTCTATTAATTCATTGACAAATTTTTTCCGGCCCCCGGTTAGCTTTTGCGCATCCTTAGCGTAAGCTTTAACTGCCTGGTAAAGTTTTTCATCCAGACTTAGTTGGTTGTCATATTTATCTAAAACCTCCAGGCTACGCAAGGCCTGGTTCCGAATAGCTGAATCCGGACTGGCATTAGCTAAAATGTTGATGGTGCCGGCTATGGTGTTAAAATGATCATATAAATTATCCAAAGCCAATGCGGTGTTTGCAAAGGTGTGTTGGCCGTTTTTAATGTTATATATTTTAACTAAAGAGGCTTTAGAATCAGCCATAACCTGTTCGGTAGCAACTTTTATATCAGCAGGAGAGACTTTATTAAAGTTTATTCTCTGGTTAAAACTAATTAAAATAGGGTTATTAGCTGCGGGACGTGCCTGTACTGTAAAAGGTAAGCAGAGGTACACCATCAGCAGGTAAGCCTGCCAGTTTTGAGTTATTAGTTTTAATGAGTTTTTAGACATCTTGTTTTGGTATTCTTAAATTTATATACTTAAATATAAATTAATTGGCAGAGTTATAAAAGGTTTATTGCAATTTTTAAAGGATAATGACCGGGAATTTAATTTCAATCTAAGCTCGCTATACTTTTTTATATAGCTACAAATGGTAAGGAGAGTTTTTTAAAAAGTAAAAATTGATGTTAAGGCGCTTTGCGAAAAATGACGTTTTGTTTAATACCCTTTGGGCAGAGATATTCCTTTTAGTTTGCGGTATAAGTTAATAGCTGCCTGGTCTGTAAGCCCTGATATAAAATCTGTAATTTGTAAAATCCGCTCGTATTCATCCGGATGTACCTGTCGGTTCATGTCTAGATACTGATCCGGAATAAGATCGAGTATTTTCTGGTGTCGGCGTGATTGTGGCTTGAAAACGGCATTCAAAAATATATCCAGCAGACCGCCCAGTACCTCAAAACCAGCTGCCTCAATTTCCAGCACTGCCCGGTTTTTGTATATAGATTCTATTGATAGCTTTTTTATTTGATTCAGGATTGTTTTACTTGATACTTCCGAGATTAAAGGATTGTCGTAAGTTCCTGCTAAAATTTCGGTTTCGTTGGCTAAAAATATCTCAGCGGTTTCGGCTATTAATTTGCTGATTATTTTTGCCCGTAAAAATCCAATCTGCTCGCGCCAATCATAGAATTCTAACCGCGACTTCTTCCCTTCGGGCATTTCCAGTATAGCTTTAAGGAGGTTCTCGGCTGTATCTTTAGGAATTAAGCCTAACCGGCAACCATCTTCAAAGTCAATTATCCGGTAACAAATATCATCGGCGGCTTCCACTAAAAAGGCAAGCGGATGCCTGTGATAAAAAATTTCACCTGTTTGTGTTTTGGAAAGCAGACCCAATTCGTCGGCAATCGTTTTAAACCAGATTTTCTCGCTTTGGAAAAAGCCGTATTTTTTTTCACTGGTATTTTTAGTGTCAGGTATTTTGGGCAGGCTTTCTTTAGGATATTTGGTAAAAGTAGCCAATGTGGTATAGGTTAGGCTTAGCCCGCCGGGTAAACTGCATTGGGCTGGGTAGGTATGGGTTAAAATCCGGAAACCAGCGGCATTGCCTTCAAAGTTTTGCAAATCAGCTTGCTGCGTATCTGTTAAGTTTTGTAAAAAGACAGAGGCCTCCGGGCCCTGAAAAAATGCTGAAATGGCATCTTCACCGGAATGGCCAAAAGGCGGATTGCCAATATCATGGGCCAGACAGGCTGCAGCCACTATATCCCCAAAATTAGCTTCATTAATCAGGTTGCTCTTTTCTAACCCCGGATATTTTTCCAGGATTTTTTTCCCTACTATTCGGCCCAGAGAGCGGCCAACGCAAGATGTTTCCAGGCTATGTGTTAAGCGGGTATGTACAAAATCGCTTTCGGGCAAGGGCATTACCTGGGTCTTGTTTTGCAGGCGCCGAAAAGCTGATGAAAAAACGATCCGATCGTAATCGCGCTGAAACTCCCCCCGAACCATTTCCTCTGATTCCGATAAAGATTGTTGCCCCTCGTACCGTTTGCGCGAAAGAAGTTTCTCCCAGTTCATTTGTGTTATATTGCTCATGCCTATTGGTAACTAGTAGGGCCTGAATGTACAGCACAAATAAAGAAAAGAAAACAATTAGCTTAATAAGGTTTAAAGTTTTATAAATTTTACAGCGTTTGAATTATTGCCCTGTGTGTACTGTAATACATAAAAGCCTTTGCCTAATCCTGCCACATTCAGGTAAAACGGATTTTCGCCTTTGTTTACCCGTCTGATAGCTTGCGCATGAACTTTGCCTACGGAATCAAAAATACGTAAGGTTACATCGCCGCTGGTTGGAGCTTGGTACTCAAAATGCAATTGTTCATTTAGTAATGGATTAGGGAAAATACGGACTGTAGCCACTGCTGCTTCGGTGCCTACCTGCCTGATAGGAGAATAGCTGAATTGCTGGTTGGTAAAAACAATTCGCAAGCGGTAATAGGTAAGGCCGGGCAGGTTAATGGGGTCTGTACTGCTGTAGGTATTGTTGTTGCCGGTGGCTTTTACCTGGCCAATCCGAAACCATCGGATGGCATCTGAGCTACGCTCTATGGCATAATAATTTATATTTTGCTCGTTCCGGCTTGTCCAGGAAAGCTGCGTGGGCCCATCTGGCTGCCTGGAAACAGAAAAGCTAAGTAAAGCAGGAGGTAGGGTGCAGTCAGTACTTATTAAAGGTTGCATGGGTAAAACTGCACAAAAGTTAGGCTGAAAGCTTCGACTAACAACATAATTGCCCCCATTAATGTCGCTCCGAGCATTTAGCATGCGGTTTACCCGGTTGTTGGCAATGGCATAGTGCATTACGGCTCCTGGTTGAATAAGATGCCCCAATTGGTGAGCATGCCCAAGTTCGTGTAAGGTTACGGTTTCAAAATCGTATTGGCCCGATATTGGATTGCCTTGGCTAAAGTTCCAGGCTATATTTATATTAAATTCAAAATCTAACTCACGAGCAAAATAATCGTTACGGCCCTTAAGTTCACATCCTTCGTATCGGCTAATAGTCCGGCCTAAAACATTGGCCGGTAAAGAGCTACCCGCTACAAACCTAACCGTATTAATATTGTCAGAAGCCGTGGAGGCTGGCGCCTGTACCTGCTCATTGGTTCGCCAATTTACAGTAGTATAACACGTCCAGTTTTGCAACGAGCGGGTAAAGGCCTGGCGGGCCGCTTCCGGAAAGTTTGCAAATTGAAAGGTATAGCCACCTAGGTTATCTTTGTCTATCAAATGCGCCGGGTAAGCAACATCATCCTTGGTAACATTAGAAACAGCAAAGTTTATAATAAGCATGTTGGAGCTGGTATTGCTCTGAAGTTGGTTGTTGGTTACGCGGATCTGGCCAGTTCCGGCTACTCCGCCGCCGTCTGCAGTAGTACTTGGTACCCGTACTTTAATAGTGTTATCACTCCACGATATATAGTCAGAAGCAAGTGGTTTAATAAAAGTAGCACCACCATCATTAGCATTTCTGAATTCAACAAAACCATTTCCCCGGGTTGCACCAAAATTAGAACCAGAAATAGTTAAAACAGCATTTGTGCCGGCCGAGATACTATCCGGAGAAAAACTATTAAATACTGGTGTGGCCTGGGTGCGGGCTGCGGGGTTGGCCAAGCCCGAGGTGCGTGTTACCGCAGCTTCTAATTCGGGATTTGGGCTAATTACCTTTATGTTAATTGACGGATGCTGCCTAAGCATTAGGTACAGTTGGTTCGAAATGCTGGAATAGAATTGAAAAGGCTCCTGGGCTTCGTCTAAGGGCAGGTTATACCGGATAAAGCCTTGCATACTGCTGTATACACTAAATATTGGAGAGGTAGTGACAGTGGGATTTGGTAACTTAGAGGCTTCTAAAAACAATATGCCCTGCTGATTACGTGTAAATGTTAAAGTGGAGGAGAAATGGTGGGTTGTGGTTCCAATTGTGCCGCCCTCAGTAATTACTTCTATAGCTGTTTTCCCTTGCGGTAATTCGCCTTTCAAGGTTTTAAAAACCTGTATCTGGTTACTAGTATAAATGTTCTGATGTTGGCTGTCCCAATAAGAATATTGTTTAGTTACTTTGCCTTCAATAATTAAAACAGAATTTGCAATTCTATCAGGTAAGGAAGCGGGTATTATCATGCAGGCTTCCTGGGCTTGCGTAGGTAAGCTTTTTAATAAAAGTGAAATAGTAAAAAAGAAGAGTAATATTTTATGGTGTAAATAATTTATAGACATAATACTGCTTTTTTACAAAGTGGGATACTCCTTATTTAGCTCCTGAAAGATCTATAAAATACTTTCAATATTAAAGAGGCCTAATATTTATTTTAACTAGATATTTATAGCTGTATTAGGTGAAAAATTTACTATTCATCATTACCAATTGCTCAGTACTATGTTAGTATACGTAGCTATTTTTCTAAACTTAAATAGCTACGTAAACCCTTTATAGATGGATGTTTACCTTTTCAAAATGCGGAAATATAATTTGACCTTTTGAGGTATTACACTAATGAAAGCAGGTAATGCACTAATTTCCAGGCTCCGTACACTAACAGGAACAGCAGAATAAGAATTACCAGAATAACCATGAAGATAATACCGTTTCCACTTCCCATGTATTTTCCTTCCTGGTAATGTTTTTTAAGCAGATTTACATTGCGTTGGTTAGCCTTGAAAGTGAAATCAAAAATATTTCCAATAATGGGAATACTTCCTATTATTGTATCTAAGGCAAGGTTGCCCAGCATCAGTATCCAGACTTTGCGGCTTACCCCATACTTTAGCATAGTTAGAAGTAAGCCTGCCGAAATAGCAAAACTAGCTACACTGCCACCAATAGGAATAAAACTTAAAATAGGATCTAATCCAAATCTGAAATTGGTGCCCGGTACTTTAAACTGATTATCCATAAACGTGGAAACAGCCTCAATCCAGCGGAGCCTCGGGTCAGTAGCGGGAGTATTTGCAGGTTCCATTAGAAATATTTAGAAGTTTTTTAGCTTTACGTAGCAAAAACTAAAGTGATATTGAATTGTTACTAATTGGTGGTGGCCAAGATAGATTTTAATTTTATAAAAGTTCTCAATGGATATAAAAGCATTGCCGGTATACTTTTAATTTTATCCTGCCCTCAGCTTTTAGCCGCCATACCTCCCGATAGCATGGCGACTTGTACGGATAAGATTTTGATTAGTACTTTCTCCAACGATGCTACCTTTCGAACTGATTATTATTTCACGCAGGGCATTACCTTGAACATGGTTTGGCCTGAACTACAGAAATCTCCTTTAACTAAACTAACCATTAAGAGCCGCAACCCGGCTAAACGGTATTATGGAGTAGCGGTGGTATATGATGGATTTACCCCGCTAAAAATTACAGATCCTAATTTGCGATATAACGATCGTCCCTATGCCGCTTATATTTATACATCGCATTACCTGGTTTTAAATAACCCGCTAAAGAACTGGCGAATTTCTAGTGGGGTAGATATTGGGATTATAGGTCCGGAAGCCGGGGCTAAGGGTTTCCAGACAAAGGTACATGAATGGACAAATAACCCTAAGCCATTGGGTTGGGATTATCAGGTTCGGACAGATTTGGTGCTGGGTTATCGGGTTGAACTGCAAAAACAACTACTTTCCTTTGGTAATACTTTTGAATTAATAGGAGGTGGAAAAGTTGCTTTAGGAACGCTAAATACCAATGCCGCGGGCACTATTTTGGCCCGGGTCGGAAAACTAAACTCCTATTTCCAAAATTTAGGTGTATCGTCAAAAGAGAATAGGGTAAATCTTCAAAGATTTCAATTTTATGCACAAGGTAGTTTGGAGGCCCGGGTTGTAGGTTACAATGCTACCCTTCAGGGTGGGTTATTAAATAAAACCAGCCCCGCTGTTTTACGGGCAGATCAGATAAAAAGGGGCATCTGGCATAAAACAGCTGGTTTGGTTTGTGCTTATAAAGGTTTTGGCTTTGGTTCATCAATAATTTGGAGCACTCCTGAATTTATTGGTGCCCGCCACCACAAGTGGATACAATTTAATTTAGCAGTTGCTTTTTAATCATTGAAATTGGGTTTTAGCTAAATTCCTAAATTTTTGATTAGCTGATATTCTATGGCGATTCTAATAATAAGTTGAAATAATTATATCTTTTTGTTTAACCTAATATTTAGAGTTTCGTAGAACCATAATTGCAGATATCATAAATATCTTTATAATTTTTATTTGGAAAATGCTGGAATTTTTTAGAAGAACATTTAATAGTTCTTAAAATAGACAAGGGACGGGGCTAAAAATTTATTTAATTATTGGCAGCTACTACACCCCAAAAGTTAGAAGTGTAAAAGCTTACAGAAAAATAACACTTTATTTAAACTATCTGGAACAAAAATTACAGATTAATGTTTGACTAAAGCAAGTTAAATGTTTCTGTCTTTTTTACAATAAGTTCAAGAAGTAAAAAGACTATTAAGTATGTGAATTTTTTTTGCATTAGCATTATAATAAATTCAATGGTAGTGGTGGTTTGTTAAATATATTATATGATAATATCAAGGATTTGTTAATTTTTGCAACAAAAGTTTGGTATCTGCTTATAAAGCATTAACTTAGTGTACAAATAGATCAGGTAATAAGGAGTGAGTTTATATTTTCAATAAGGGTATGGCAAACAAATACAGAACGTTGTTTAAGTGGATCAATGTCTTGACGGATTATTTTCTCTTAAACTTTTGCCTTTTTATCGCTTTACTGGTTAATGATCTGTATCCGGCTTCAGGCGATTTGCCGGAGTACTACAAGGTGAACTTTTTGCTTTTAAACCTGTTTTGGGCCTACTGCAGCAAAATAGTTGGTCAATACAACAATGTCATCTACCGGGATGCGGGTCCTACTATGCTGGATACGCTGTACGTATTGTTGCTGTATTTCTGTGCGGCTTTTGGCTTAGGAATGCTTTTTCCGCGTTTCAGCTTTCCGTTTGAATTTACTTTGCATTCAGTTGCCCTGCTGTCTTTTTTGATTATGTTCTGGAAGTTCAACTTCCTGGTGATCCGCCGCTCCAAGCGCCGCTTCTGGATGGACTTTACCAAAGTAGTTATTGTGGGAGCTGGTCCGGTAGGCATGAAAATGGCTGACTATATTTCTTCTAATCCACAGCTGGGATATAAGGTAGAAGGTTTCTTTGATAATAATGCAGCTCCGGCCAAGGACGGCTACAGCATCCTGGGCAAAGTAGAAGAATGTATGGCATATGTAAGTGCTGCCGGTATCCGGGAAATGTACTGCGCGTTGCCTAATAAAGATCTGAAGACCATTAAGTCGCTCATGCAGCTGGCCGATAAGCACATGGTGCGGTTTAGGATGCTGCCGGACATGAACGAGTTGCTGGCACAGAATATTCTTTCCAGTGCGGATTATCGTCTGCCGGTTCTTTCCCCGCGGGTAGAGCCGCTGGAGAACAAGGCAAACGAGCTGCTGAAGCGAATTTTTGATATTTCTTTTTCCCTGCTGATTTTAGTGTTTGTGCTGAGCTGGGTTATTCCGCTGGTGGGGTTGATCATCAAGCTGGATTCCAAAGGACCGGTTTTCTTCAAGCAGTTGCGATCCGGTAAAAACAACCAGCCCTTCTATTGCTTTAAGTTCAGGAGTATGGCTGTTAATGCAGATTCCGATAACAAGCAGGCTACGAAAGGGGATATGCGGGTAACGAAAGTAGGGGCCTTTCTGCGCAAGAGCAGCATTGATGAGCTGCCGCAGTTTATCAACGTGTTACTGGGAGATATGTCAGTAGTGGGACCTCGTCCGCACATGCTTAAGCATACAGAAGATTATTCCGGGGAAATAGAGAACTACATGGTGCGTCACTTCCTTACACCCGGTATAACGGGTTGGGCGCAGGTAAACGGCTACCGGGGCGAAACAAAAGAAACAGAAAGTATGGCCAAGCGGGTAGAGGCAGATATCTGGTATCTGGAGAACTGGTCGTTGCTGCTCGACATCAAGATTGTGTTTTTGACGGTGTGGCAGGCGATCCGGGGCAGTGAGAACGCCTACTAAGGAAAGCACTACAAATAAAGCTACTAAAGGAGCTAACAGAACAAATTCACCAGCAGTCAGCGAAAGCGTTAAAGCTGCTAAAGTGAAAAGGTTCCGTTAGCTCTTCTGCTTTTCTACCGCTCCTGTTTATTAATTCTTATGGCCGCGTATAATTCCTCGTTTGCCCAACAACCTATTTTAGAACCTATTTAAAGAAAATTATTTACTGAGTCTAGTTTCAGACTACACCCTTCTTTCTAAACTAATTCTCCCTGACCTCATTTTTATGCCCGTACATGTTGGTAGTTGACCTCAATGGAATTATTTGGTTGTCTACAGCTATCAAGCAACACCGCCTATAGGTAAACAAAAAATAATGGGGAATTGCAATAAAAATATTTCACTTCTGAGTTTCGGTATTAAGCCCATCACGAAAAAGTTAAATAGATTTTTTACCTAATATATTTTTATAATAATCTGAAAACTTATGATTTAGTTAGTCTAGCTAGCATTCTAAATTTATATTATAGAGGAAGTACATTTGCCGAATAGTATCAAAAATATTTAATGTCCTATCTTTGTTTTGCAAAGCAACTACTGAATTATATCAGTATATGATTAAATTATAAATAAAATATGCAGAATACCTTTGGTAGACCTATAATACCATCTAATGAAGAAGAACGGTTAGTGAAGTTACATAGCCTGGATATATTAGGTTCTTATGATGAGCAAGGGCCATTTAAACACATAGCTGCTATTGCCTCACGGTTGTTTAATGTACCTATTGCCTTGGTTAATTTAGTTGATAGAGATTTTGTTAGAACAAAGGCAGATGTTGGCATGAACGGGGTAACGGAAGTACCCAGAGGCACCAGCCTTTGCTCCCTGGCAATACTCAACGATGATGTTACTGTTTTTGAGGATGCTAAGCAAGATCCTTGTTTGCTGGCAAACCCATTAGTAACAGGAGACTTTGGATTGCAGTTTTATGCAGCAGCTCCTTTAAAAACATCTGATGGATTTAATGTAGGTGCTGTTTGTATTGTAGATAAGAAGCCCAGGGAATTCTCCGCTTCTGACCAGAAAATGTTGGAAAGTTTGGCCGCTGTGGTAATGGAAGAGATTGAAAAAGATAAGAATTAACCAAGGATTAATTTATTAAGGTATTGAAATAAAAATATTTGTTATCAATACATTTTACTTTTGAATAATTGTATTGATAACAAATATTAACGTCTTGCGCTACTAATAAGCTTAACCAAAATAATTATAATAAAAATAGCCTGCCATTACGGGCAGGCTATTTTTATTATAAAGAGACATAAAATTTAGGGCTGTGTTTTTTACCTAACGTAGATAGAATTAACTCGCGGGTAGTTGTAAAATCAAATAGTCGTTTCCAGTACGGGAGTTTTACCATAATACTTTTTCCGAAACCAATAAGCCAGATTAACCAAACCTATTAAAGCCGGAACCTCAATCAATGGTCCTACTACTCCGGCAAAAGCTTGTCCTGAATTCAATCCAAAAACCCCAATAGCTACTGCAATTGCTAATTCAAAATTATTTCCGGTTGCCGTAAAGGCTACGGAGGCATTCTGCGCATAGTTCGCGCCTAGTGCTTTTCCCATATAGATGCTTACAACAAACATAATAGCAAAATAGATGCCTAGTGGAATGGCAATTCGTACAACATCTAATGGAATGCGCACAATCAAATTCCCTTTCAAACTAAACATGACCACAATGGTAAATAGCAGGGCGACTAAAGTAATTGGGCTTATAGCCGGTATAAATACCTGATTATACCATTCGTCACCTTTTAAACTACGAAGGATAAAGCTAGATAAGAATCCGAATAAAAAAGGAATTCCCAGGTATATACTTACACTCTCAGCAATAGCACCCATGCTTATATCTACTATTTGGCCTTCCAGGCCAAACCAGATTGGCAAAACGGTTATAAATACAAAAGCAAAAACACTGTAAAATAAAACCTGAAAAATACTATTAAAGGCTACCAATCCCGCCGCATATTCCCGGTCGCCTTCGGCCAGTTCATTCCACACCAACACCATGGCAATACACCGGGCCAGGCCAATTAAAATAATGCCAACCATATACTCCGGGTAATCCCGTAGAAATATAATGGCCAAAAAGAACATAAGCACGGGGCCAATAATCCAGTTTAACACCAGTGATAAAGTAATGATTTTAATGTTTTCGAATACCCGTCCTAGTTGGGCATATTTTACTTTTGCCAAAGGTGGGTACATCATTAAAATCAGTCCGATAGCAATAGGCACATTTACGCCACCTGCCTGAAAAGAATTTATAAGTTGCTCGCTTTCCGGATAAACATATCCGATAAGTACCCCAACGGCCATGGCCAGGAATATCCATAAGGTTAAAAATTGGTCTAAGCGCGAAAGGCGCTTTCGTTTATCTATATTACACTGACTCATATTATTTATTATTCTTACTTTTAAAAATTAAGCTGTCCGTAACATACCGGCGAACTCATTGGGTAATGGGCTGGCTTCTATGGCTTGCGCCGCTTTCTCTACATCATAAGCCACCCGAATAAATTCGACTTTAATGCTATCTGGATTAGTTAAAGTACTTGCAGGAGTAAGCTCCAGAATTACGTAGCAGCTGCGAGAGTCACCGTCTTTGGGCTTACCAACCGAACCAATATTTATGGCATGGCGGTACCGGGTTTGTTTTTCTTTGTCATAGGGTAACACCCGGTGGTATGGCTTGTGCGTATGACCAAAGAACATAATATCGGCCTGAGCCTCTTCAAACATGTGCAGAAAGCTTTTTTCCGGCCTATCCTCAAAAAGGTACTCATTTATTTTGCGGGGACTGCCGTGAACCAGCAGCACATCCAGTTTATTCTCAGCCTTTGACTCATCCATAAATGTTAAGCGCAGATGGCGCGGCAGCATTCTTAAATATTGGCGCGTTTCTTCCGTAACAATGCTATTGGTATAGTCTATAGATTGCTGGCCTAAACTTTTATCGGTGTCGGTTTTATAGGCGCAACCACAATTAGGACTAGCCAGGCCTACGCCTTCATCGTAATTTCCGGCAATAGTGGGAATTTTCCTTTGCCGGATGGCTGCTACTACTTCGTTGGGCCAAGTAGCATAACCAACTAAATCACCTAAACAGTAAACAGCATCTAGGTTTTGTTTGTCCATGTCGGCAAAAACAGCTTCTAAGGCCGGTAGGTTGGCGTGTATATCACTAAAAAGGGCTATTCTCATAAAAATTTTCAAGGTTTATTTGCCAGACGCGTTCTAATTCAGGATGTAAGTAGTTGTAAACTCCTGGCAATAAGTTTTAATTTGATCCCGCACCTGTCTAAATAAGACTTTAATATCTTCATCTGTTCCTGTCGCCTTTGCCGGATCTGTAAAGTTTTGATGAAAACGGGTTGCCTGGGAAGGGAAGTAAGGGCAGTTTTCCCGGGCATGGTCGCAAACGGTTATAATGTAGTCAAAGGTCACCTCCTGATACTCATCAATGTGGTTGGAAGTATGCTTTTGAAATATCTAAACCGCCTTCGGCCATGGTAGCAATTGCTTTTGGGTTTACACCATGTGTTTCTATGCCGGCGCTATATATATTTGCCTGATCCTGAGAAAAATAACGGAGATACCCTTCGGCTATCTGGCTTCGGCACGAATTGCCCGTACATAGAACAAGTATGTTTTTCATGATAGGTAATAATAGTAGATCAGAAAGGTATCTGCTGGTTTAGCTGGTAAATAACCTTTTAATTAGCAGCAGCCTGAGCCCGGAGCACAGCTGGTGTTAGCAGAAATAGTTGGTAATTGGATTAATTGAACTTTCTTTTTCTCTGTAACAGGAGCACAACATTCTTCTCCTTTATCGTTAACGCCACAACTACCGCCACGCTCTACCGCCTTACACTGCACAGAGTCCGGAGAAAGGTTGATGATAAAGTTTTCACCGGAAGAGATAAACTCACCTGGGTACATCTGGCGGGTTGCAAACGTAGAGTTGCCAAATTCTATTTTTACAATTCCTAACGGATTAAGCGGTAAAACTTTCTCTACTGTAGCAATAATAGATAGCGCTTTACTCACTTTCATTTCCCGGTTGCTGTCCCGTTGCTCCGGCTCCCATAACTGTACAATTATTTCCGTCCAGCTATTGAGTTGGCCGCCACAATCAACAGAAATAATAGGAGCTTGCTTAATTTCTGTAATATGATAAGAAACATCCACCAGTTGTTCTTCGCCATACTGAAACTGTAAATGTTTTTCAGGATGCTGCAATAATTCGTTTTTGAAAGATTGCCAATTCATTAAGTTTGGATTGTTCATAATATCGCAATTTTACGATTAATAGTGATAAAAAATTTTAACAGCATTTATCCTGGCATTCCACCGGATTAGCAAAAAGGTTAAAGAATACATCTCTTACTTCTTCCCATTTGTGCTTATCAATGCAGTAACATACACTTGTACCTTCTACAGTCCCTTTTATTAATCCTACAGCCTTTAATTCTTTTAAATGTTGGGAAACAGTAGCCTGAGCTAGTGGCAATACATCTACCAGATCTCCGCAGATACAGGTTTTTTGTTTTAGTAAATACTGGAGAATGGCTACGCGAGCAGGATGCGCTATAACTCTAGCATAAACAGCTACTTTATTTTGCTCTTCTTTAAAGTTTTGTGTTTTTGTTACTCCCATGCTATTTTGCTTAATCGTAAAATTGCGATTAATGTTTTAAATTAAAAAGTTTAACAGAAATTTGATGTGTAAAATTTAAAGAAGGTAATATGAATTTAGTTTTTATGAATCTTGTATGGAAATTTAGCTACTTAAAATTTCTAAAATAAACTAAAGGCATATAGTTAGCTAATAATCAAAGGAACTAGCTGATCATCATCAAATAAGGTTTAAAAGAAGGATACTTATAAGTAGGAATTAAGGAGTGGATTAAAAATAAATAAGGATAGTCAACAATCAATATACTAAATTTTACAAATTTTCACATAAAAAAAGCCAGCTGGGCGGCTGGCTTAGTGGATTAAGTGGTAGGTAAAGTAAAGGTTAAATGGTATTAGGTAAAGGTTAAAGAGCAGCCAGTAAGTTAGCTTGTTTAGCGGCTAAGTAAGCAGCGAAAGCTTTCTGTTGGTTCTGGTTTAGTAAGGCTAATACTTGAGCAGTATGAGTTTCCTGTATCTGGTGTAGTTTTACATGCAGTTCTACTGAAGCGGCTTCCATTGTTTTTTGTACCTGTTGCACATCCGCTAACTGCGTTTCAGTTAACTTCTTGATCTGGATGTATTCATATTCGTTAAAGCGAAGCAACTCCTGCAAGTGACGAACTTCTATTCGGGCTGTCTGTTCCAGAGCAGCATCAAAACGTTGCTGATCTTTTGCCCCATTGGCAAAAGTTACAGTAGAAAGGATCAGGGTGAAGGCCA
>NZ_KI421517.1:0-703262 GCF_000473365.1 Adhaeribacter aquaticus DSM 16391 | reverse complement strand
TTTAGCTACTTAAAATTTCTAAAATAAACTAAAGGCATATAGTTAGCTAATAATCAAAGGAACTAGCTGATCATCATCAAATAAGGTTTAAAAGAAGGATACTTATAAGTAGGAATTAAGGAGTGGATTAAAAATAAATAAGGATAGTCAACAATCAATATACTAAATTTTACAAATTTTCACATAAAAAAAGCCAGCTGGGCGGCTGGCTTAGTGGATTAAGTGGTAGGTAAAGTAAAGGTTAAATGGTATTAGGTAAAGGTTAAAGAGCAGCCAGTAAGTTAGCTTGTTTAGCGGCTAAGTAAGCAGCGAAAGCTTTCTGTTGGTTCTGGTTTAGTAAGGCTAATACTTGAGCAGTATGAGTTTCCTGTATCTGGTGTAGTTTTACATGCAGTTCTACTGAAGCGGCTTCCATTGTTTTTTGTACCTGTTGCACATCCGCTAACTGCGTTTCAGTTAACTTCTTGATCTGGATGTATTCATATTCGTTAAAGCGAAGCAACTCCTGCAAGTGACGAACTTCTATTCGGGCTGTCTGTTCCAGAGCAGCATCAAAACGTTGCTGATCTTTTGCCCCATTGGCAAAAGTTACAGTAGAAAGGATCAGGGTGAAGGCCAGAAGTAGGAAGTGCTTTTTCATATCGCTAATGCTTTTTGTCTTAGTTGATAATCAAAAGTACTGCATAGAATATAGCACTAGTATATATTTAGATAAACCTATAACTAAACCTGTTAAAGATCCCCTTTTACCCGGTAAACCTCCTCCTTATTTAAGGGCTATTTTAAAGGATTATCAAAATGGATTAAGGAGAGCTTCATAATTTTTTTAGAATTTACATTTGATAGCTGGTAATTTAGCAAAGGAGAAGTTGTATTGTAATAGATGATGATGCAGGAAGGCAGTACCTATAACTATTCTTCAATGATTTTTCATTCTTGTAAACCGTTTCAGTTTTGATACCCTTTTCCTGAATCAGATTTGTTTTGGTAACAAAAGCTTTATTGAGAAGGTATAGTTTTGCTTTTATGTTTCTATTGGGGCATAAAGCGACTAAGAGAAGAGTATCAAAAGAAACAGATAATAGATAAGATTAACTTCATAACAAACTTATTCGTTTTAATTTTATTAGTAAAATACTTACACAAGATAACTTAAACTGAAATGAAAAATATCACTCTTCTCCTGGCTTTCCTGATTGTGTTGCCCATAGGCTTCACAGGTTGTACTAAAGATAATCCGACTCCTTCTCAGACACCATCTGATTTAATTCAGGGAACCTGGAACTTTAATAACTATAGAGAAGAGTATTATAATGATGCTGGCGCCAAAGTTTATGAGAGAACCGGAGCTATTGAAATCTCCAAAGTATCCTTTGATAAAACAAATGGTATCATCTATTTTAATAACGGGCAGCCTGATCAGAATGTAACTTATGTGATTAATAATAACAACAACAAAAACACACTTTCATTAATGTATTTAGGTACACCTTATGCAGAGTTTGAGTTAAGTGTGTTAGATAATTCAAACATGACGTGGTATAGCGAGCAAACGGGAACAATAGCTTATACAGAAAACGGAGTAAGTAAGAGTGCAAAAACGGTAAAGCGATTTGTTATTTTCTCGAAGTAGCCAATACCCTTAAATTTTTAGCCCTAGCTTAATAGCATGGTTCCAACTAGTGCTATTAAAAGGTTTATAAAATTGCTTTATAAGGCTGAAAATGAGTATCATTATTCCTGTTTGTAAAGGGGGTAAAAAGCAACTATCAAGAAGCAATAACCTGATCAAACAAGGAATGAGCTATTCTTGGTTTGATCTTTAGTTTTATTATCCGGAGCAGATTTATTTAATTTTAGGCCCAGAATAAAATAAAAAAGCTGTTCTTTTTAGTAAAGAACAGCTTTTTATAGCTGCGATGAAAATCGACATTTTTATTGCAAAAGTACCGCAATACTGTTTAAATACTTTTTCATGTTGCTATGGGGTCCTCTAGCCGTAGTGCAGCCCGATTACTGGTAGGGTCAATCAAAGTAAAAGATTTAAGTTGCCTGAGTGGTTTCTGGTACGATTGAAAACCAAGCCTGGCTAATAAGCAGTTTTAGCACTCATTTTAACTAAACTTGAATACTACTTGTCCTTCAATTTTACAAGTTGTAAAGTCTTGTTGTCATATTGTCCACCGAAAAATTTTTCGAGAACCATATCAAATAGGTTGTTGCCAATGTCACTTGCAAGGGAGAATAAAGTCATTGACGAATGTAGTTTTAAATAATCAGGACTTCCAAAAATATTTTTTGGATCAGTATGATCGAGTTTTAAAAGTTCAGTTGTAATTATTATTAATCTTTTTCCTAAAACTGGATGATTAAGATAATCCTTCGCTTCCTCTAATGTTTTGATAGAATAATACTGGGATGTTTCGCTAAACCCCAAGCCTTCAAATTGCGGGAATATGTACCACATCCAATGGCTTCTTTTCCTGCCAGATTTAATTTCGGCAAGGGCAAGTTCAAAATCTTTTTCTTGGGCTTCAATATATTTCGTCAAACCTGAATTTGCCATGGTTTCATTTTAAAATAATTTAGAATGCAATGGTAATAGATTATATATCAGTTGTTTAATAGAGAAGGAACAAGGCTTCAATTGCAAACCACTACCGGGAACGTGGCCGCTATTTCAACGTTCCCAATCATAATTCGTTTAAAAACCTTCTCAACCGTATTCCAAGGAGGATGTCTTTCCTTTATCTCATAAAAAGGCTTTTGTTAAAACGGATATTAAGTCATTTTATATAAGCAAAAATTTATACAGCTACGAACAAAAAAGGCTGCCCGTTTCGAAGAGCTTTAACAGTGTAATTTTGGCATTTTATGTATAGCAGGACATTAAAAATTCTAGCGAGGCGTCTGTACCCCGGCTTCAGCTACTAAATGGTTTTTTCTACTTGCTGCCGGTACTGCAATGGCGCCAATTACTACACCCTTGCCGTTTTTAATTGGTATACGCCAGGAAAGGTGATAAGCCCAGCCTTGGAATGCTCTAGGTTGTAGAAAGAGCCTCCTGGTTATGAGTTCGTTTAATAAATCGGTTCAAAACAAGGCTAATTTAATCATGGTAAAGTTTTTTGTTTTTGAAAGAAATTGGAACATTAAAACCTGTATGCTTCTAAACCGAATATTATAAACAATTAAAGAACTATTTATAATTTTTAATCAAATCTGAGATTTTTTTTTAATATGTGTGTTGCTTGGCTAAATTGTGGAATATGAATTGAGGCTTGTTAAAGCATATTGATCTTTATTAACCTCTAACAAATTTTTATTTTAACTACAGATCAAGCATAGGGATGGGGGAATATTACCAGAATGAAAGTTTGGAAAATATTTTGGAATTTTCATCAGACCTTATTTTTAGAATAAGACAGGATGGAATTATAGGTAAGGTAAATGCTACCGTTAAAGTACTTTTAGGTTACGATAAAGAAGAAATAATTGGGACGAACTGGCTTGAATTTATTCATCCCAAGGACAAAGCTAGTGCGGCGCTATTGTTACTAGATGCCCAACGCGAAGCAATAGCGACAAATTCTAATATTCGGTTTTTAAGTAAAAGTGGACAACCTGTTTCTTTAAATTGGAGCGTAAATCGGGACAATTATACCGCCTGGTTTACCTGTTTGGGTTGTAAAAATAATCAGAATATACCCGAAAGTGTTTTTAATGAAATTCAGGAATCTACCTGCTCTGGTTTAATTGCTATACTAAATGTAGAGGGGCAATTTGTATTTGTTTGCAATTCGGTTCAGAAAATATTAGGGTATGACCCAGATAAATTACTAGGGCTTACTTTCTTTAACTTTATTCACCCGGATGATTTACCAGGAATAAAATTATTATTGGCTAAATCTAATCAGAAAGAACAAATCAATTTTAAGGAATACCGTTTTCGGGCTGTTACAGGAGAATGGGTTTGGCTGCAATTAATTATAAATAATAATTTTCAAAATACCGGCACTCAGCATCTGATGGTGCACACAATCGATAAAAGCGGTCGGCTAAATGCTGATAACCAACTTCAAGATAGTGAAGATAAATACCATTCAATAATAAATAATTCCCTTCACTCTTTCTTATTAACCATACCTGAGCATGGAAAGATTCTAGAGGCAAATTCCACCGCCGTAAAAATGTTTGGGTATAGCCTGGAAGAGTTGAAAACAATGGGGCGACAGGATTTAATTGATCATACTGATCCTCAATTTATTTCCCTATTAGAGGAAAGAAAAATTACAGGTAAAACCTCCGGAGAAGCAATTGGGAT
Source organism: Adhaeribacter aquaticus DSM 16391 (assembly GCF_000473365.1). Lineage (GTDB taxonomy): Bacteria > Bacteroidota > Bacteroidia > Cytophagales > Hymenobacteraceae > Adhaeribacter > Adhaeribacter aquaticus. Next base: position 698,938 of record NZ_KI421517.1, on the reverse strand, counting down.
CCGGAAAAACAGAGAACGGTTCCCATGTGAATTTTCATCCGTAATTTTCAAAGATAGAAATGGTGAAAATCGGTCCAGTATTTTATTAAGTGATATTACTACCCGAAAATCTTCCGAAACGCAGTTAAAAAGAAGTGAGAGACATTTCAAAGCTTTAATAGAACATGCAGATGATATAATTTTATTAGTAAATGCTAAAGGAGACATAGTATATGTAAGTCCCGCTTATGAGAGAATTACAGGATTTACCGCCTCGGAAGTAATAGGGAAACCAGGAACCACTGTACTAGGACCAAACCAAGGTGAAAATCTAAAAGGCTTTATTCAGCAGCTATTACAAAATCCAGGAATTCCTTTTGCCAAAACAAATAAGTTACTAACCAAGAAAGGTTATTCTGTAGACGTAGAAGGTACCATAATTAATTTACTGCAAGACGAAGATGTAAACGCTATAGTTTCTAACTATCGTGATATATCTGCCAGATTAGAAGCTGAAGCTAAGATTAAGCAGTCAGAAGCTGACTTTAGAGCTGTTTTTAATAATGCAGTTGAAGGCTTTGTCATGTTAGATCCAGATGGTATTATTAAAACCTTTAACGCGAAAGCCAAAGAGTATTTTTCCTACAATGTACATGAAGGCCAGCTTGAAATTGGGAGAAAGATAGTAGATTATATAGAACCTGATTGGAAGAAGAATTTTTTAACCTTGTTTGAAAAAGTACTGCAGGGAGAAGTGATTGCTTATGATAAAGATTACGTTCAGGCAGATGGCAACCTTTTTTGGCTGCATTTTATTTTGAATCCGGTTTTTACCTCCGGTATAATCACAAACATATGCATTACTAGTACAGATATAACTACCAGAAAAAACACTGAAGAACTTTTGCTGGTGAATGAAAAGCGATTCCGGGCGTTGGTCGAAAATGGTAATGATGCGGTAGTTGTTTTTACGGATGATTTTAGAATAAAGTATGTTTCCTCCTCCATTAACAAGGTTTTGGGATATTCAGAAGAAGAGTTAATGCAGATGGATGTTACTTCTATTATTTTACCTGAAGAAATAGAGGAATATCACAACGTACTATCGAAAGTAATGCAAACTCCGGGCGTCCCGATTGCTGGCCGAACAGGAAAGATGCGTCATAAGGACGGCTCCTGGCGCTGGATTGAAGCAACGCTTACCAATTTATTACAGGACCCGGCTGTTAATGGCATTATTGATAATTTCCGGGATGTTACTGAAAGAGTAGAAGCTAATATTGCTTTGCAGCAAAACCGGGCGCAACTCCAAAAAGTGTTGGATGCAACCTTGGATGTAATTTGTACCATTGACGCAGAAGGGAAATTTTTACAGGTAAACCAGGCCACAAACCAAGTTTTAGGTTACCAGCCTGAGGAAATTTTAGGTAAATATTTACCGGAACTGGTTTTTCCGGAAGATTTAGCATTTACAAATGCAGCCTTTTACCAGATCAAAGCTGGGGAAAATATGCATAACTTCGAAAACCGGTTTGTTCGGAAAGACGGCTCGGTTGTACCTATTACCTGGTCAGCTCGGTGGGATGCCGAGGCAAAAGCAATATTCGCTATTGCCCGCGATGCCACAGAAAAGAAAAAAGCAGAAGAATTATTACAAATCAGTGAAAAACGATTTCGGGCATTAGTCGAAAATCAATTTGATGGCGTAGCAATTTTATCGGCAGAAGGCAAACCCATTTATATCTCTCCTGCTATATCTAATTTGCTGGGGTACTTGGAAGAAGATGTCAAGCAAATGCATATTGCCTCCATTATACACCCTGACGATTTTGCTGCGCTACAGCAAATGAATAATGAGATTTCTGCACAACCCGGGGTTCCTGTACAAGGCTATATTTTTAGAATGCTTCATAAAAATGGTATGTGGCGTTGGATGGAAATTACGGGTACAAATTTATTTCATGAGCCAGCTATTAGAGGTGTTGTTGATAATTTTCGGGATGTTACTGATAAGTTTGAAGCAGAACGGCGACAAGAATTTGAGCGGCAGGATAAAGAGGCCCTAATTAATGCTACAGATGATTTAATTTGGAGTGTTCGAAAAGACTTTACCTTAATTGCTGCCAACAAAGCTTTTATTCAATCTTTAGAAGACGTTTCAGGAAAGATAATAAGAACGGGTGAAAATATCCTGCTGAAAGAGGCGTCTCTTCCTGAATATATTTCATTTCTGGAGGTGAACTATGGAAAGGTGTTGGCTGGAGAGTCTTTTAAAGAAGAAATTTTTACCAAAATTCAACGTAACCGGCCAAATTCTTGGTTAGAAATAAGGTTGAACCCCATTATTAATGATCAGGAAATTATTGGAATAGCTTGTTATGGGCGTAATATCACTGAAAATAAACAAATCCAACTCCAGTTATCAGAAACAAATAAGAAGCTGGAAACGGCACAAGAAATAGGGAGGTTAGGTTATTGGGAATATAATATTAAATCAGAGGAGTTATTCTGGTCCGACGAGGTTTATAGAATTTTAGGTCTTGATGAAACTTTATTTAAACCTAGTTTAAAGTTTTTTTATTCTTTGATTCATCCAGAAGATGTAAAAAAAATTGATGTTTTCAAGGAGCAGATTATCCAGGGGTTTCCAGTTGCAGAAATTGAGCACCGGATTCTGAATAGCAAAGGTGGTATGCGGCACCTATATCAAAAAACAAATTTAGTACTGGATGACCAGGGTAACCCGGTTTTATTAGAAGGTATAATGCAGGATGTTTCTGAAACGAAGGAATATATTCATGCTATTGAAGCCCAGAATGCTAAATTACGTGAAATAGCCTGGATGCAATCACATGTAGTACGGGCTCCACTGGCCCGCCTGATGGGCCTGGTTGATCTTTTAAGTAGTAAACCTTCTGAATTAGATAAGATACAAATATTAGAATACATCCAACAGTCAGCAGTTGAATTGGATGGCGTTATCCGAGAGATGGTAAGAAAAACAGAAAAAATTTAGAAAGGCCTTGTAATAAAGGTACTCTAGAGAAGGGTCCTGTACCTTTAAAAATTCGCACCAGATACAAGCTGAATTTGATTTTATAAGGCTTGCCTCCTGAAGGTAAGTTCATTAATTGAGAGAATTATTACAGGTTATTTATTGTCTTTAGGTAAACTCAACTATTAATCAATTGGCACCTGATCAAGCATGTATTAAAATTATGTACATGAAATAAGTAAAAGGGTAATGGCACGGCAAAACGGTGGTGGGGCAAACAAGCAAACGAAAACTTCAGCAAAAGTAGCCTGTAATTCAAAAAAACATCCCTTTCGGTAACTGAAAAACATTCGAAATTAATAAAAAAGCCACTCTAATGTGTTTAGGGTGGCTTTGTAGTAGCCGCGACGGCTACAACACCATTAAACAACAGCAAATATTAATTAGTAAAAAGGGCTTATACGCTTTATATAAAGCTATATTATTGATTGCTCCTTCCTTTGTTTTCTGTTTTTATATTATTTTTTGTTACTCAATTGTTACTCATTATATTATTAATGTTATCTTTAGTTAGTAAAAGCAACTAAAGCCTAACCATCAGTAATTATGGGAGTTGAACTGAGGAAAAAGAAATTAGCAAGCGGCAAAATATCTTTATACTTAGATATATACCACAACGGCAAAAGAAACTATGATTTTTTAAAATTGTATCTTCTTAAAGCCAATTCTACTCTTGATAGGCAGCAAAATAAAGAGACTCTTAAAATGGCTGAAAGCCTTAGATCTAAGAGGGAAATTTATATTAATTCACTAGAGCATGGTTTTGAGCCTGGATTCAAGAAAAAGATTAATTTCATTGATTATTTTGAAAGCTTCCTTAATACTTATAAAAATAAAGATATTAGACTTGTTAAGAGTTGTTTAAAGTATTTTAAAGACTTTGTAGGTAAAGATTACCTGTATCCCTATGAAGTAACAGCACAGCTTTGTATTGATTTTAAATCCTACTTGGAAAGCCGCCTTAATGGAGAAACACCGGCCAATTATTTTGCTAAATTTAAAAAGCTACTAAAGCAGGCTAATAGAGATAAAATTCTTGCTTTTAATCCAGGAGTAGAAATTCAAAATAAGAAAAATGAAGGGGTTATCAAGGATATTCTTAGCACAGATGAAATACAAACTTTAGCTAACACTTATTGTGGAAATACTGAGGTAAAACGGGCTTTTTTATTCGCATGTTGTACTGGGCTAAGATATTGTGATATACGAGATCTTAGGTGGAGTAATATATATAATGGTACTCTTAAGATTAAACAGTTAAAGACAAATAAGCCAGTTTCAATAAATCTGAATAGTACTTCACTCAAATTATTAGGTGATAGAGGGAAACCAGAGGAAAGTATTTTCAAACTGCCTTCTCATACAGGTTTATCAAAGAGTTTAAAAGCTTGGACTAAAAAGGCAGAAATAGAAAAACATATTACTTTCCATGTAGCCCGACATTCTTTTGCTACAAATCTTGTTATTTATGAAACTGATATCAGTACAGTGTCAAGCCTCCTAGGACATACGAGCTTTAAACATACTCAAAAATATGTAAGAGCAGTTGAAGCTTTAAAAGAGCAAGCAGTTAATAGATTGCCTGAAATTGATTTTTAAAGTGTTAATATGAGTAATAAAAACCCTTCAAGCCTTGATGAAGCCATTTCTTATGTATTATCCTTAACTGGTGAAGAAAAGGAAAAAGCTATACTAAGACTTCCAATTTATCAGGAAGGTTTAGATGCTATTTACAAAGAGTTAGATTCTAGACAATTGAATTTTGATGTAGTTAATCCTTCTGTAAAGAAATTCTTTATAGAAAAAACAAATGATGTGAATTCATATGAGTATGTAAAATTATCTCTTTCAGTTCCAAATGAAATACGAGAGGCTTTGGTAGGGTTAATGTCTCAAAAGCGCAAATACATAGAAGAAAAAGGCGATATTAACTATTATAAAATAGAAGTTAATACCTTATTAAATTATTTAAAAGATAATTCTAAGGATGAAATGGAAACCCTGTCTTATAGAGTAGAGCTAAATAAAATCTTCTTAAAAGCTCAATATGAACTTGTAAGTAGTAGGAAAATAGGACCCTTAAGTATTGAACAAGTAAGTAGAATAGAGAAGAACTTCAATGAAGCTATCTTTGCCACAGGGATAATGAAGACCTTGTTTAAAAATGATTTGTTACATCTTGACACCTTATTCCAGAAAACCGCATTGGATGAAAGAGAAGCATTATCAAGAGAAGTGTTGTCTCATTTAGAAAGGGTATATATACTAAACTCAGAAAAGTCGGTACGAGAACGCCTTGGAGAATTTAAAAAATATTTACTAACCTATAATACAGTTAATTTAAATAATACATTAAAGGACAAAAAATACATCGATTATAGGGATGACAATAAGTTCTCTTTTAATTGCCAATCTAAAATATCGATTATAGAACTTTATAAGTTTTTAAGAGAAGAAAGACTTATCTCTGCGGATTCATTAGAAAATGATTTCATTAAAATGTTTACAGGATTTGAATTAGAAAATATCAATCCAATAAGGTGGATTGGAACCGAAACTCTTCTAGCTTATATGTTAGATTGTTTAGAGAAGATGGTTTCTATTCCAGATTTTGGGAGACGCTATTATATTGCATCTAAATGTTTTTTTAAGAAGACACCATTTGACATTATTAATACTCAATTATCGCGTTCAAGTAATAATTACAAAAACTCCAAAATAGGTAAGCCGACAAACTATAAATTAATTGATGATATTATCACAAGAATTCAAAGTTCTGAACTTTAAATAATGTACATTAACTGTATACAGCTGTATACTACATGCTTGACTATTCTTTAGTTTTCTCTTATAAACTTCCTTTGCTATTGTACTTTAAATCTTATCTGATTTATGCAAGAGCAAATAATACAAAGACTAGATAGCATTGAAAATCTGCTTTTAAGTCAAAAAAGAGCTTTAACTCTCAAAGAGGCTGCAAAATTTACAGGCCGTTCTATTTCCAACCTTTACAAATTAACATCTACCTGTTCAATCCCTCATTACAAAGGAGAGGGTAAAATGATAACCTTTGAACGGGAGGAGTTGGAAACCTGGATGTTAAGAAATCCAGTGAAAACTAACTATCAAATAGAAATGGAAGCTGCTACTCAAATAACCCTTAAAAAAGGAGGTGTGAGATGCTAGCTGCTTATCTTAGATTAGAAGCTTTACCTGATCATTTAAAAGCTATAAATAAGATCAGAAGCAAAGCCCGCTTAGATTGTACTGCTTACACAAATACCGCTAGCTATTCAGGTTTGACTTTTTTTGTCAATAGCAAAGGGCAACTAGCATTTTATAAAACCCCGGCTAAAGAATTTGTACAGGCAGACAGGAAAAGATTAGCTGAGTGGAGCCTAACCAATGGCAGCCTTAACTTTTCCAGCATCTACTTTGAGGATACTGACTTTCCTGAATATGGCTATGGGTATCCTAATGCTAACCGGCTTTTAACCAATGGCAGCCTAAACCCTATGTTTCCTTTCAGAAATGACTGCTACCTGTTTATCACCAATGCAGACCTAAGCCTAATAGAGATACTTATTATTCCAGAAGGTAGAAACTTAGTAAACCTCTACTATCAAAGGCTTATTGATGGGGAGTTAGATTGCCAGATTGAAAGCCTAAGGGAACAGTCTAAGGTGTTTTATAATTATAGAAATGCTGTATAGTAACCTGTATTCATTGACAAAAAGGATCAATCAATGTATGACACGTTACACCTTAGACTAAGCAAAGAGGAGGCAGGTGGTGATTTATTTCACTGCCTTTCTTCCCTCTCTCATGTAGCAGAAACCTATAAAGCAGATGGGCAAACTTACATCACAGGCAATTTAAACAACTATAGAGTAACTGTATCTGATTATGGAATAAGCCTGAAAGGAAGCCTGCCAAAACTATACTTTGGAGATAACCTGCATACCCTAACCAGGAGCGACAGCAAACGGGCTTTTGAAATGCTTTCTGACACCTTGTGCCTTCCTATACAAAGAGCAACAGTTACAAGGATAGACATAGCTCAGAACCTAATAGTTAAATATAAGCCTGAAGCTTATTTCCCCTATTTAGGACATAGTAATTACTACCAACGGTTAGTTCAGCCTAAATCTATTTATTACAACAACACCCAACGGGTAAAACTCTTTTATAACAAGATAGCAGAAAGTAAAAGGCATGACTGGGAAATTCCACAAGTACTACAGAACCAGCATGTACTCAGGTATGAACTAAGGTACATGCAAAGGCTTAACAAGCAGTTAAAGCTAGCTTCTATAACTCCTCAGACCCTTATAGATGAAAGCTTTTATATGAGCTTAATTGACCAATGGGCCAAAGAATATGAATCAATACAAAAAACAGCATTAATCAAGATGGACTTAAACAATATTAGAACTCTAAAGGATTACCTCAATCAGATAATAACTTTAACCATTCAGGAAAAAGGTTTAGATGCTTTCCTGCATCATGTGGACTTACTTAAAGAGCAGAAAACATTTGATAAGCCAGAATATTATTCCCGGTTAAGAAGTAGGATAAAGCAACTGGCAAAAAGTACTTCTTTGGCCAACACTCCAGAACTGGTAGAAGAACTAAACCGGAAAGTAAACCGTGTAAAACAAAGCTACAGGTAAGATTAAAATAGCAAGTTCCTTAAAGATTTAGGTTATTATGCCCAGACATTCATCTTTCCCTACCTTATTTAATGATGTACTCAATATTTCTATCTCTAACCTCAAACAATGGGAATATCTAAAAACTGAACAAAGAAAAAGTGGGACGATTACCTGGAGTAGGAACTGTAATATGACCGGCAGGATCAATATAATGGTTAATACCTATGCTGAATCGCCCTATTTAGAACTAGATTATAAATCCAGAGATAAGCCAATTAATTATAAAGTACTTCTAGTTACTGTTCCTTCAAACATTGGTAAAGGTAAGGTATGGTACTTCCTTTGTCCAGCTACTAATAAATTATGTAGGATTCTTTATTCAGTTGGTGGAAGATTCCTGCATAGGGAGGCTTTCACTGGCTGTATGTATGAATCTCAAACTTACAGCAAGAAGAACAGGAGATTATTTAAAATGTATGAGAAAGCTTTTGGTAGTGATAAGCTCTATGAGCAGCTATACGAAAAGCACTTTAAGAAAACTTATGCAGGTAAACCAACTAAAATTTATATGAAGCTTATGAATAAAATAGTTGAGGAGGGTAAAAGCATAGCTTACAGTGAAAAGGAACTATGGTTTCTAGCTTAAGTTAAGTGTTGACACAATGAAAATACACAAAGAAAAGTTCTGGAAGATTGGACATTTATATTGACTTTCAAAATGCTTTTCTATTGTTAGTTGGTGTTTAGGGAATAATGTTAAACAATAAAAAAGTGGCTGAATTATCTTCATTTGTTCCTGTTCAATCGGAGGAGAGCGCATTATTGGCTGGGTGTAAGAATTACCCTATAGTAGCTTGATGGTAAAATGTTATCTATTTTAGAGTCATCATTTACTATTCAGAAAGCTTTAATTGAAACTAATCGATATGTACAAGGATTAGTGTTCATAATCTAAAGCAATATTCATATCTATTTTTCCAACTTGGGGAATGGAAATTGAAGGTCCTTCTTGGCTCATATATCAATTAACATTTTTATCCTAATTATTTAATAAATTCATAGCTGTTGAGTCATTCAAAACTTTTTCAACTACCAAATCTGCCCCAAATTTTGTAACATGATTCATATCAAACATATAAGGTTCGTTCTTAGAGGATAATGTAGGAAAGGAATTTTTATTTATTACTTTAATATAACTTGCTCCTAAATTATCACTTAAGTATGTATCTATTTCATAGCAATAATCATCAAGATATTTCTCTCTCTCAATTTTGCTTTCAAAATTTTTTGCAGCAACAACAGGATATGGGATTGTATACCCTTCTGTTTGGCCGATTATAATAGTATTTATATTGTACTTCTTAAGATAATTAACCGCTTCTTTGATATCATTTAAAATTACCTCTTTATCTATATCCTTTACAGCAGCCCAGTGTGCACTTATAATAACTCCATCGATTTTAGCAGCATTCTTGGGAACAAAATCAAGATAAATATAATCCATTAATTCCCTAAGATGTGGATTTCTTTTGCCTCTTTTTTCTATAGTAGGTAAAGTAGCTGAAAGTGTTAATTGCAATAAGTTAATATTCCTCTTTTCTAAATGTTCCCTTAATGATAAAGATAATTGAGCTAAATGGCTATCACCTATAAGTAAAATGTTCTTTTTACCCTCCTTTATACATAGACACCGCTCCTTATTAAAATCCTCCGCCTTAGTGTCAATATGGCAAACGTTCCTGCTAAATTGTTTGATTTGTTCTTTTTGGTGATTCTTATTATAACTTGCTATGCTAATAGCACTCGCATTATGCAAAAATTTATTTAATCTGAAATACCCTAAACAAGCAGCACTAATACAGAGCAATACCATAGCAGCAATAATTATTTTACTACTATAAAATTTATTCGTCTCAATATATGTAAATGAAATATATCCAATAACAATTGAAAGCAAGGTGAATAATGCTGCTGATCCTAAATTGGCTTGTACCCCAAAATATTGAGCTATAACATAAATAGGCCAATGCCAAAGGTATAAAGAGTAGGAAATTTTACCAATAAATTGAATACTTACATGCTTAACTACTTTGAATTCATTGTAATTCGCTATTATAACTAAGAATGTAGCAAATACTGGGAAAATGGTATATACACTTGGCCATACCATAGAGGTGTTAAGGAGTAAAAAGCATGCCAATAATGAAGTATATCCAATCCAAGCTATAGCCTTTCTCCATTTAATGTTTTTTATTAAATCCTCTGAAAAATAAGCAATCCCTCCAAACATCATCTCCCAAGCCCTAGTAGGGAGCAAATAAAATGAGGCAGTAGGATTTATACTTGTATAAATGGCAGATAATATAAATAATATAATTGTTAATCCAATGAAGAATACAATATAGTATGCTCTTCTGTTGAACACTTTGTTTAATATTAATAGAAAAATAGGATAAAGAATGTAAAATTGCCATTCAACTGATAAAGACCACGTGTGCAAAAGTATATTAGTATCAGAAGAAGGAGCAAAATAATCTGAAGTTCGCCAATATAATATATTTGATAAAAACAGAACACTTCCCGCCGCATTCTTTTGGCTTAACCAATAATCTTCGGGAAATAAAACAAAAAAGCCTATTAAAGTAATCGTTAGAATAAGGATTAATAATGCAGGTACTATTCTTTTAAGTCTTTTTTCAAAATAATCTTTAAAGTTAAACTCGTTTTTATTAATTGATTTAATAACGATTCTACTCATTAAATAACCAGAGATAACAAAGAATATATCTACACCCGTAAAGCCTCCTTCAAAAACTTCAATTTTATAATGAAAGAAAATTACTCCCAGAATCGCAATTGCTCTTAGCGCATTTATATCATATCTAAAATTTAATCCTAGGTTATTTTTATTTGTCATTTTGTTTTCAATGGAGTACTATTCTCTTATAAGGAGCAGTAAAAAAATATTTTCCACTAAATTAATACATAAATTGTGATATTCTAACAAATCTAGTTTTTATTAAAAAATAATATATTATGACTTGCTATAAAAAACGCACTTAAACATTATGTTTGTAACAATAAAACAGGGTCATAATGAATAAAATATTTATCGATTATTCCTTGTAAAGAATATGGAATTAAATACATTTAAGAAGTGACTATAAATATTTTAAGATGCAAATAGTCAAAAGATGGTTCATAAAATGTTTTTTCTAAAGCCCCTTACTTTTATTTGAAAAATATGAACCTGTAACCGCAGCCCTAGGAATTCATTTATACCGGCAAGTTAAAGGTAAAAGGGGGTGAAATCGTTATAAAGCTTTTGAGGGTAGTCTGGGTAAATTCTTAGGCATTTCACTTCATTAATCGCAGCCTTACCAATCTCTATCTGCGTGCAAGTAGGTAAGTAAAAACCTTGTATTACTATTCAGGGGGAGGGGGTATAAAATCTCTGGAAGGTTTGGAGAAGTAACCGCAGCCTTAGACAAAAGTTTCTGCTGCCAAAATTAAGGTAAGGGGGGTAAAGGCCATAAATTGAAAAGTAACAGGGATAACAATATAGATTTTGTTACCCCCTTGTTACTTAATTAATAATATCTAATATAATGCTTTGAATATCAAAGCATTATATATGGTGTTTAGTAGCCGCGACGGGAATCGAACCCATATCAAAAGTTTAGGAAACTTCTATTCTATCCATTGAACTACGCAGCCTTAATATGGCAAGAACACTTATAGCTTTTGCCTTAACCAACAATATCAGTTACGCAAATATACATTTTATGGCAACATCACACAAAGCGGTTATAAAACTTACTTGATTGGCATAAGCAGTAATTTCCAGAACCACCTGGAATTACCAATAGAAATAGTTTATTAAAATTCTGTTAAATAAGCATATTAATTATCCGTTTAGTTAATTAACAAAATTAAAGGCAGCACTTAAAGGTAAAGGCAAATTTTGTAGCAACTTAGTTTAAATTCATCTCTTAAAACTAAAAAGCAAAAGATTGGGGAGAAGTTACTTTTTTTGTAAATAACCGTAATAGCGAGGGATATTCCGCTATAAAGTACCTTTACGTATAGTTAAATAAGTTTCAACTTTATGCCCGATTTAGTTTCTGATGCCGATGATATCCAGGCGGCTCTAATTTTTATTCCGGATATTAGCGGCTTTACAAAATATGTAAATGAAACGGGTATAAAGGTAAGCCGTACCCTCATTGCCGAATTATTGGAGATAATAATTGAGGCCAATATTTTGGATATGTCTATCTCTGAAATACAGGGTGATGCCGTTTTATTTTATCGTCTGGGAGAGCCTCCTACTGTACAGGAAGTAGTTAATCAGTGTAAACAAATCTTTCTGGATTTTCAGAACTACCTGCGGATAGTAGAACGGGATACTGGCTCAAGCATGGGGGCATCTTTATCTAATAGCAATTTAACCTTGAAAGTAGTGGCCCACTATGGTCATGTCAGTGTTACCAACATTCGGGAGCACATAAAATTAATGGGTAAAGATGTTATTATTGCGCATCGGTTACTTAAAAATAATGTAGAAGGCGATGAGTATTTGCTGTTGACAGAAGATTACCTGAAAACGCAGCCTAAAGAAACCATTAAGCCTAATTTTGGTTGGACCCGATTAAAAAAGGGATGCACTACTTACGAATATTTAGGGGATATTAATTACCGGTATGCTTTTTTAACACCTTTGCGCTTATTGGTAACTAATAACCGCCCGCTGGATAATAAAAAGGACTTTCCTAATGTTTATTCGGCCAGCATCACTATTAAAGCACCAGCTCGCTTTGTTTTGCGCGTAGTCAGTAACTTTAGGCTAAAACCAGGTTGGGTGTCGGGCATGAAGCAGGTACACTTTGATACAACCAAAGCCAACCGAATGGGGATGTCTTATAAATGTGATTTAAACAACGGGCAGATTGATATCCAGACGGTACAAAGTTTTATAGGGGAAGAGCGGATAGAATACGTAGAGAAGATTGCGAACTTTCGGATATTCCCGAATGCCATGCTATTTTATTACCTGATGGCCGTTGATGAGCACCACACTTATATAAATATCAAATTCCATTATAGCCGTATTATCCTAACTCAGCGGTTTTTCCACTTTTTTATGCGGAGGCGCATGAAGTTGTTTTTAGGAAAATCTTTACAGCGCTTAAAAGCCTTATGTGAGCGTATGTACCAGGCTAATTACGCAAACTAAACAACTAATTCAGGAGCGGCCATTGCTGAAAGCAATCAGGTGTGCCTACAGCAATTACCGCGTGTCTTTAAATCAGTTCTTTGGTCTTAGTTATCTGGACATAGCTACAACAAAGGAAAGCACAGTTAAGATTAGCCCAATCATAAATATGGTATAAGAGATGCGCAGCAGGCGGTACTTTTTACTTAATACCTCGCCCAAATAATAGATATCCGTAATCATATTACTATACAAGGCATCTTTTTCCCGCATGAGTTCGTGCATGCCAGCCTGAAAATCAGAAAGTGGTATTTTAGTAAAGTTACCGAAGAAAAGAATATTTACTTTTTTACTCTTTACTTTATTAGGTCGGATATTAAAACTGGTAACCTCTGGTTGGGCCGACATAATAGCCGATACCACAGAACCCAGCGTAGTTAGTAAAAGTGTGCCCACGGGTACCAATAAAATAGGATTTCGGGTAAACTCAGTACCCAATACAGAAGTTTTAGCTCCTAAATAAGTTATAATTACTGATAATATAATAGAATTTAAGCTGATCATCATGTTTGCCTTATTGTCGGCAATGTTACTTAAACTCATGTGGTTGTTATAGGTGGTGTGAAACATGGTTTCGATGCCACGTTTGGGTTGGGCTAAAGTTTCGCGCTGCTTTTTCTCTTTTTTCTTGTGTTTTTCGCTTACCTCTTTTAACCGTTTCCGCTGCTCCTGAATATTTACCGTAAGTTGTTCGCCAAACCTTTTTTGGGCAGCCTGGGTTTTAAAAGAGGCTGATAATAAAAAGTCAAGCTGTTGCTGAGCCCATTCTGTATCGGAGTAAAAGCGGTTTAAAAAAATTTCCCACTCAACCCGAAGTAATTCTGCAGTAGAAAAGAAAGTGTCTTTACCAATATTAGAAATATCGGCATCGGCCAGAATTTCCTGTAATAAATTAGCAGTAGTAAAATTGGCTTTGGTAGCCATAATACAATCCGTTACTACCTGAATACGGTCTTCGGGGTAGCCTTGTTCCTGAAGAAAAGTTACGGCAATGTCATTGCTTCTGTCTTCGTGGCCATTGTAGGTCTCACTGTATCCCGTATCATGAAACCAAGCAGCTAGTAATAGGGCTTCCTGGTCAGCATCCTCCAAATTATATTCTTCCGACAGGTTGCGGACTTCCTTTACAATTTCAGAAGTATGTTTATAATTGTGATAAACAAGCTTTTTGGATAGCCTTTCTTTAAATAAAGAAAAAACATATTCGCTTGCTTTTCTAATAATTTCTTCGTCTCTCATAATAGTGCTGCGTCAGCCCATATACGTTGCCTGAAGCCGGTTGGTAATAAATATAGATCAAAATATTCAAATAATACTATTGGGTTCTGAAACGCATTTATAAGCGTAAAGTTTAATTTAAAAAAAGCTCATCTTTTGGTAAAGAACTGCTAATAAATTTTTCAGAATAGCTATATAAAAGTAGTAACCTGCCGTATAAGCATTTACTTATTTGAATACTGAAATAAAACTTTCTGGAATGTTCTACGTCAGATAGCATATTCTGTATATAGTATATAAATAATAAACCAGGAAGCTCCTGAATTGTTATGTTATAAGTAGTAAAACAAGTAAAATAATTTAAATATCTCCATATCAGCTAACCTGGTAAAGGTGTAGCTGTTTTAAGTAAAGTATTGTCCATGAAACAAGGATATCGTTTTTATATTTTTTTGATTTTCTTCTTTTTAGTTAACGCCTGTACTTTAATAAAACCCTATTATAATGAGGAGGCGAGAAACTGGGAGTCTAACAAGGCTACACCGGACCCCAGTCAACTTAATTATAGTATCTTTCTTATTGGTGATGTGGGAGCGCCTAACAAAGATCCGTTAGAACCATCGCTTAAATTGCTGCAAAATGAAATAATGAAAGCCCAGGAGAAAAGTGCTACTGTTTTCCTGGGAGATAATATTTATAATTTCGGTTTAACAGAGCCCAATGCACCCGGAAGAAAAAGGGATGAAGAACGGATGAATACCCAACTGGATATTTTTAAGGGGTATAGGGGCGAAAAATACATGATTCCGGGCAACCACGATTGGGCACAAGGTACTCCGGGTGGCCTGAGAGCGGTAATCAGGCAGGAAGCTTATGTGGAAGCTTACCTAAGGGATTCTACCGTGGTAAACGGAGGTAATTTTTACGTGCCTGATCAGGGATGTCCGGGACCATTTGAGGTGATTTTGCAGGATGACGTAGTGTTAATTGTACTGGATTCGCAATGGTGGTTACAAGACCAGGAGCGTCCCTACGGTGCCAATAACTATTGTGATGTAACCGATGAGGCGGAAGTACTGACCCAGTTAGAAGATGTAATAGGGCGTAATGCCGATAAGCATGTAATGGTTGTGGCCCATCATCCCTTATTTACCAACGGTACCCATGGTGGCTATTTTACCTTAAAAGATCATTTCTTTCCGCTAACCATGCTGAAAGATTATTTGTATCTGCCAATGCCCATTATTGGGTCCATATATCCTTTTGCCCGCAAATACGGCGGAATCAGTCAGGATGTAGCTCATCCTAAATACCAGGCCTTTATTCAGGGATTAATGGGAGTTTTCCGGAAATACCCTAATGTGGCCTATACTGCCGGCCATGAGCACGGTTTGCAGTATTTTAAAGTAGATAATGTACCAACAATTGTAAGTGGTTCCGGATGTAAAACGCAGCATATAGCTGCGGGTGGACAAGCTGTTTTTGCCCACGAAGCTAAAGGATATGTAAAAGTAAATTATTATCAGAATGGAGAGGTTTGGGCAGAATTCTGGGAACCGGTAGGCGATGGCAGCGAGGGGAAAATGTTTTATAAAACCCTTATGTACAAGAAAGAGGCCAGAGCCGTAGTAGCCAAAGGCCAGGAACCTCAGATAAATTTACGTGCCGGTCGGCCAAATTACAGCGATAGTACTGTTACCGTAGCGGCTAACCCAGCTTATAAGGCCGGGGCTATAAAAAAGGTGTTGTTGGGAGAGCATTACCGCTCTATTTGGAGTACCCCGGTAAAAATGCCGCTGTTAGATTTAACTACTGAAAAAGGCGGATTACAACCATATAGAATGGGCGGCGGAAAACAAACTATTTCGCTGCGTTTGCGCAATGAAGAAGGGCGGGAATACTCCTTACGTTCCATAAATAAAAATCCAGAGGCTGTGTTACCTGAGCCCCTGCGGGAAACTTTTGCCCGTGATATTCTACAAGACCAAATCTCAGCTCAGCACCCCTACGGATCACTGGTATTGCCTACGTTGTCTAAAGCAGCCGGGGTTTTTCACGTAAATCCAAAATTAGTTTATATACCTAATGATCCTTTATTAGGTCCGTATCTGCCACGGGTAGGAAACACCGTTGCTACACTGGAAGAAAATCCAGACGAAGACCATCAGGATGTAGCCAGTTTAGGGTATGCCCGTAATTTAGTGGGTACTGAAAAAGTACTGGAAAGAAAGCAAGCCGACAACGACAATGTAATAGATGAAAAAGGTTTTGCCCGGGCCCGGTTGTTTGATATGCTGATAGGCGACTGGGACCGGCACGAAGGTCAGTGGCGGTGGGCAGAACGGAAAATGGAAGAAGGCAGATTTTATGAGCCTGTACCGAAGGACCGGGACGTAGCCTTTTTTAAAGCCGATGGTTTGATTCCGTATCTAACCACCCGTAAGTGGGCAGTGCGAAACTTCCAGAACTTTGGATATGACTATAACGATTATATCGGGCTAAATTTAACGGCTTTAACAAATGACCGTACTTTTCTTTCAAGTGTTACGAAAGAGCAATGGGTTGCTATTGCTCAGGATATAAAAGCCAAAGTTACTGATAATGTAATAGCAGAAGCCTTGCGGGAACTCCCGGAAGAGGTATATAAACAGTCGGCTCCGGAACTTGCGGCTAAATTAAAATCTCGTCGCGATCTTTTACCGGAGTTAGCGGCAAACTATCATACTTTCCTCTCTAAAATAGTTGATGTTACTGGTAGCGATAAAAGAGAACATTTTGAAATAAAACGACTTGAAGGCGGCTTGACAGAAGTGCATGTCCGGAATATTAAGCGGGACGGCACGCTAGGCAGGCATTTGTATAGGCGCACCTTTGATCCAAAGGAAACAAAAGAGATCAGGCTGTATGGGCTTGATGGGAAGGATGTATTTAATGTAACTGGTAATGCAAATAAAGGTTCCTTGATAAGGATAATTGGTGGGAATGACCGGGACAGTATTGTCGATAATTCTTCTGTAAAAGGTTTGATGCGGCGCACTTATGTTTATGATACAGAATCAAACAACGTGTTTCATTTTGGTCCGGAAACAAAAAACAAAACAGATGATTATCCGGAGGTTAATAAGTATGAGCGTACCGCACATAAAATTCCTTATGTAGGTCCAAAAATTTCTTTACAGTATAATATAGATGATCGCTTATATATAGGAGGTGGGTTTGTTTACCGCACCCATAAATTCCGGAAAGAACCTTTTGCGGCCCAACATACTTTTTTAGCAAATTATGCCTTTGTTACCTCCGCCTATAATATTAGGTATAACGGGTTATTTACAGATGTTATCAAAGATTGGGATTTAGAATTACATGCCAGCCGAAACGGACCTCAATTATTGGCTAACTATTTCGGACAAGGAAACAGAAGAGATGCAGATGAATCGCGCATTGAAGATTATAGGGTACGGTTTTCCCGGTATATAGCCTCTGCCACCCTTAACTATGATGTTTTTCATTTTGTAAAAGTAGGTATTGGTCCTAGTTTCGACATGTTTCAGGTGGAAAGGAATGAGACAGGAGCCATTGCCCGTGAGCTGATAGCCCAAACGGAGCCAACCTCTTTTGATTTAAATAAATACTTGGGCGCCCGTATGTTTATGAATATATCGGCAGTAGATAATATCATAAATCCTAAAATTGGGATACGGTGGTTAAATGAAGCTAATGTAAGTCGTCAGTTAGGCGGCGAGAATATGTCTTTCACCCGATTTGCTTCCGAGGTAAGGTTTTACCTTACACCGCACTTCCCGTTTCAGCTTACCTGGGCTGGCCGGATAGGAGGAACTCATAATTTTGGTGACTATCGCTTTTACCAGGCTAATACTTTGGGTGGTACAACCAATTTAAGAGGTTATCGGATCGCGCGGTATGCTGGCCGGAGTACCCTTTATGCTAATTTTGAGGCGCGGGTAAAGCTATCTAACTACAATATTTATTTGTTTCCTGGCAGTTTTGGAGTGTTAGGATTAGTAGATCACGGTCGGGTTTTCACAGATGATGATCCTTCAAGAAATCCCTTCAAGGGACTACATCGGGGAGTTGGTGGAGGTCTCTGGTTTGATATAGCTAAACAAGCACTAATTTCTGGTACTTATACCGTTGGAGAAAGCGAAAAACTTTTTAACGTGACCTTTGGCTTCCTGTTCTAAAAAGGATTCCATTAAAATCTATGCTATTGGTTTAAATAAAACTATGAAAATGAATAAGCTTTATTACTGGGGAGTGCTGTTGAGTTTTACATTTTTTCAGATACAGGTAAAAGCACAAGACACATCTAATCCAAGCGAATTACCGGTATCTCCAAAAGAATTTGCTAACCCATCGGTAGAGGGGATGGGCAAGAGCAAGGGAGTAGTTATTAATTACGAACGACAATCAACTTTTGGCATAAGGTCCACTTCCCCGGATCCGAGCATAGGCAACCGGGAGGGAGATGTGCGGCGAAATAATAAATTTAATGTAAAGTTTTATGTGCCGGCCCTTAATAATCCACATTTAAAGATAATTGCTGGTTTTGATTATTCTTTTGAAGAATTTAATTTTAACTACCCGCAGCCTCCGGCTTATAAATTTTATAATAACATAGAAGATAAAAATTTAAAAAGCCTTGGCGGCCAAGTGGTGGTATTACGGCCTATAAATGAGCGAAATTATTTCATTTTCCGGGTTAAAGGTGAGTTGAACGGGGATTATGAATCGCACCAGGTAGCAGTGCCGGATTACCTGAAAACGACAGTAGAGTTTTTGTATGGCTGGAAGAAAAGCCCGATGCTGTCTTATGGCGTGGGAGCTCAATTAGGTTATGTACTTGGGCGCCGCCGTATTTATCCTGCCTTTTTATATAACCGCACCTTTAATGCAAAATGGGGCTTAGAATCTATTTTGCCGGCCAGGTTTGATATCAGGTATAACGCCTCCGAAAAATCTTTGTGGTTTGCCGGACTCTCTGTGGATGGTGCCAATTATAACATAAATGTGGTAGATCCTAAATTTACTAATTTGGAAACGATGGAGTTACGTAGGTCGGAAGTTAGGGGCCGGGTGCGCTGGGAGCGGGAAATATACGACTTCTTGTGGGTTGGAGCAGAAGCAGGCTATCGGGTAAATTTTTCTTTTGATGTATTTGATAAAGAAAGCAACAACGGCTTCCTTTTTTCTAAACGAGGAGAACCCTTAATTGATAACCGATTAAAAGGTTCGCCATTATTTAAAGTAGAAGTTTTCCTGGTGCCGCCAAGAAGATTCCTAAAACAATAAATATCCACTTCAGGTAAATAAAAAAGCAGCCATTTAAAAATGAGGCTGCTTTTTTTATACTGTATACTTTTTAAGAACAGGTAGTTTTATCGGCCCGGAATATCTAATAGCCTGGTGCTTTTTTTCAGGGTACGGAGAACTATGAATAATACGGCTCCAAGAACAAAAACTGCTTGCCATAAAACATCAACTTTAATTTCTTCTAAAACAAAAAAGTTACTGATAATATTAATCAAAACAAAAGATACGACGGTAGCAAACATACCATTGTATTCACGTTTTAAAACGTTTCGGAAAGAGAAATCTAGTTTGGAAGGTACCCAACCAGATAAACGGGGGAAGAAAGCGGGTGTCCGGCTGGCCCAGTTTTCGTAATCAGCTGAGTAGTGGCGGCGCAGGAACTCTTCTTCTGCATACATGATGCGCTCGTAATAAATCCAGTAAGCTAAAGCGCATATTAGTACAAACCACCAAACACCAATAAACATAAAGAGCCCCAGCCACATTAAAAAGTTGCCCAAATAAAGCGGGTGCCGCACCACGGAGTATATACCGGTTTGGTTTAACGTTTCTGCTACCTGACCTTGTGAGGTATTACGACCTGAAGTTCCTTTGGGAGTAAAACCTACAGTAATAGCCCGGACTACCTGACCTGAAAAAGAAACTAGAAAGCAAAAGATGCCCCAGCGGTCATTGGAAATATAGTGATGGGTAGTTTCCGGGTAAAAATAAATAATAGCAATGGCAAATGGGTATAACAATACCGGTAACCAACTTCTTCTTACAAAAAGCCAATTGCCATTTTGTTCAAACTCTTCTCTTAAAGGCATGGATTAAAATACAACTTTACCCGTAGGTATTAGGAAGTCAAAAGTACATAAAAACATTTAGTTTGAAATAATCTTATCAACTCTTCCTTTGCAATAAGTTACTCTTAATTTTATGCCTTATCATGCAATACACATGTGTTATTTAGCCTAAATATTTAATCCATTCATTTAAAGTAGGTAGGTACTTATGGTTTTATAAATACCTATTTGCTACTGGGTTCGCTTTCGGATGGCTTTTCGAGCGCGGGGTTCAACTGCTTTAAATAATCGTACTTAGCATACTGAGATCTTACCTCAGGTTCCTGAGACCGGCGCAAATAAATATTGCGGGAGTTACGGGCTTTTACATTGTCCTTTCTTTCAAACTCTACCATATCCCTAACTTCCTGTTGTAGTTTGGGGTCTAGCAACGGAAATCCTACTTCTATCCGGCGGCTTAAGTTCCGGGTCATCCAATCGGCAGAAGCCACATAAAGCCGTTCCTGATTATTATTACAGAAAATATAAACCCGCGCGTGTTCCAGGTACCGATCTATAACACTACGTACCGTTATATTATCACTTAAACCCGGAATTCCCGGAATTAAGCTGCAGATGCCGCGCACAATAAGTTCTACCTGTACGCCGGCTTTGCTGGCTTCGTACAACTTCATTATCATGCGCTCATCCTGTAAGGCATTCATCTTTAAAATCATGTAGGCCGGTAAGCCTTTTTTTGCGTTTCGTATTTCTTCGTTTATAAGCTGCGTAAATTTTTCCCGCATATTAAACGGAGCCACTAATAAGTTTTTAAATCGCTTATTAGGTAAGCGATCTGTAAAGAACTGGAACACTTTCTCTACATCTTTGGTAATGCGGGTATCAGCGGTAAAAATGGCATGATCGGCATATATATAGGAGGTAACTTCATTAAAATTGCCGGTGCTCAAATAGGCATAACTTACCATTTTTTGACCTTCCTGTCGGGTTACTAAACCTATTTTACTATGCACCTTCAGGTCCGGAATACCATAAATTACCGTTGCCCCGGCCTTCTCTAATTTGCGAGCCCAATAGATATTAGATTCTTCATCAAAGCGGGCCTTTAATTCTACTACCACCGTAACTATCTTTCCATTTTTTGCTGCCTTCACCAAGGCTTTAGCTACCTGCGATTTTTCTGCCACCCGGTATAGCGTAGCACTTATAGATTTCACGGCCGGATCTACAGCTGCTTCGGAAAAAAAACGAATTACATACTCAAAGGACTGGTAAGGATAATGTAATAAAAAATCCTGGTGATGAATAGCCTCTAACAAACTTTTATGGAAACGCAATTGCGGATGGGGCAAAGTTGGTTGCGGTTCGTATTTTAAATCGGGCAAATTAAAGTTAGGAAAACCAAAAAAATCCCGGAAATTATGGTATTTGCTGCCTGGTATTAATTCATCGGAGGTTATGCCGGTTTTATCCTGAATGATTTTTAATAAAGAATGAGGGGTATCTGCATCAAATAGCAAACGAGCAGGATATCCGGTTTCTCGTTTTTTTAAGCTTTTCTGAATTTTGGCCATTAAATTTCCGGATACTTCCTCTTCAATATCCAGCTCTGCATCCCGCGAAATTTTTATGGCATAAGCCTGCGCACTTATGTAATCGGGAAATACTTGCGGCAAAAAGTAACGGATTACATCATCCAAAAACATAAAGTAACGGTTTTCGCCTTGCGTAGGTAGTTTCACAAAACGACCGCCGTGTTTTTTTACCGGTACCTCCAGTAAGGCAAATGCCTCTTGCGCTAAATGCGAGTGGCGTGGTTGAACGAGACGAATAATCAAGTATTCTACCTGATCTTTTAAAAAGAAATAACTTAAGCCGTTTAGCAGTACGGGAGCAAGAATGTCCTTTATATGTTCTTCGTAATAACCTTTTAAAAATTCCTCCTGTTCAGGCTGTAATTCTTTTTCAGTTACCAGAAATATTTGCTGCTTTTTTAGGTCTTCCAGAATTTGCGTCCGGAAAATTACTCCGAGTTCATCCTGCTGTCGGGCAACCTCCTCCAGTACCTGTTCCAGTTCCTGAGCCGGATCTTCCGTTAATTTTTCCCGGGTCTTTTTCTTAAGTTTAATAAGCCGTTTTAGCGTGGCTACCCGTACCTTAAAATATTCATCCAGATTAGAAGAAAAAATAGCCATGAATTTAATGCGTTCCAGTAAAGGCACAGAAGCGTCTTTAGCCTCCTGCAATACTCTATAGTTAAAAGCCAGCCAGCTTAATTCACGGTTTAGAAATTTTTTATCTTTTTCCATAATAGATTATCTGCCAGGTAAGCATAGAAAAAGCAGTTTACTTTTGCTAATGCGTTTTATACCTGTTTAAGCTCAAAAAATAATGCTTCATCACCAACCAGGCAATCAGCTAGTGGTGTTTTATTTGTATACTTGTATTAAGAATGGTTTTTGGGATAATCAAAGAAAAGAAAGGTGCTGTTTTCTTTAGTTATCTCGCGCCAGGTAGTACAGGTAAAGTTAAGGCCCACCACGCCGGCAGTTGGTATTTCAGCAATTATTTCTGGCGAAATCAAATTGGCCACTTCGGTAATAGAGTAATTATGACCAAGTAATAATACCTTGTCAAACTGGTTAGGTATACTCCTGATAATATCCAGCAGCTCGTGCTTGTTGGCTTTATAAATGCTTTCCTCAATAGCTATTTTTTCCGCGTCATATTCTAATTCTTTGGCCACCAGGGTTGCGGTGGTAAGCGCCCTAACGGCAGAGCTGGACATAATCAGGTCTATTTCTATTTCTCTGGATACTAGTTCCCGGCCCATGAGCGGCGCATCTTTCCGACCCCGGTTGTTTAGTGGTCGGTCGTGGTCGCTAAGGTCTTCAAAATCCCAACTGGATTTGGCATGACGCATTAAGAATAAGGTTTTCATAGGTTAGTGTTTAACTAGTACAGGGTTTATGCCTTTTACTTATTTTTAATTAAAAAGATGCTTTCTCTATATTAAGTGGCTTGCTAGCTTTAAGCAGCATAGCAGTACACTAGAAATAAAAAAGAGTATAAGCTGACTTATACTCTTCACCTAATTTATTAAAGTCTTATTTGAATGGTTCTTGTAACCATTATTATTGGTTATTATCTAATGGCTGCTCAATATTATTAGGATAACGCACAAAATGAACGGCCGCAATTCTACGGGAGAGTTCTTCCCGCAGGGTATCAATGTTTAGGCGTTCGGCCGCCGAAATAAATATAGCCGGCGCATGCATTTTGGCCATATAGGTTGTTTTTAGTTCTTCTATCGTTGGCCTTTCCGCACCTTCTCCCATATCATTCATCTCATCTGCTTCCTGTACCCGGTACTGGTCTATTTTATTAAATACCAGCATTACCGGTTTATCAGCAGATTCTATATCCTTAAGAGTTTGATTTACTACTTCAATGTGTTCTTCAAAGGAAGGATGCGAAATGTCTACTACGTGAATCAGTAAATCAGCTTCTCGGATCTCATCTAGCGTAGATTTAAAGCTTTCAATTAAACGGGTAGGCAGTTTCCGGATGAAACCTACAGTATCAGAAAGCAAAAATGGTATGTTATCAATGACTACCTTTCGTACAGTAGCATCCACGGTAGCAAATAGCTTGTTTTCAGCGAATACTTCTGATTTGGAAAGCAGGTTCATTATAGTAGATTTGCCTACGTTGGTATAACCTACCAAGGCTACGCGTACCATTTCAGTCCGGGATTTACGCTGCTGGAAATTTTGCTTATCCAGCTTTTCGAGTTTATCTCGAAGCAACGCAATTTTGTCCCGCACAATCCGTCTGTCAGTTTCAATCTCTGTTTCACCAGGACCACGCATTCCAACTCCACCTTTCTGCCGCGATAAGTGGGTCCAGAGGTTGGTAAGCCGAGGTAAAAAGTATTGGTACTGGGCCATTTCAACCTGCGTGCGGGCCTGTGCTGTTTTTGCCCTAATAGCAAAAATATCCAGGATAAGTAAGCTCCTATCAACAATTTTAACGCCTAATTCGGCTTCAAGATTTCGAACCTGGGAAGGCGTAAGGTCATCATCAAAAATGACCATATCTATATTAAACTCTTTTACAAAAGCCTTTATTTCTTCAAGTTTTCCTTTGCCTACATAGGTCCGGATATCCGGTTTATCCAGCTTTTGTATGAACCGCTTTACAGTAACGGCGCCTACTGTTTCGGTTAAAAAAGCTAATTCATCTAAATATTCGTTTGTTTTTTCCTCTGCCTGAAGTTTGTTTGGTACGGCAACTAAAATAGCCGTCTCTTGTTCCTTTGCAGTTTCGTGAAGTTTTTTTGCCATGTAATTTATTTATTTCGCCATTTCAGCTATACCAATTTTTATTAATGGTTACCAGCCACTTTTACTGGAACCAGTCAAGTGTATACGCAGAATGCGTGGGTAAAAGTAATTAATCCTACCAGAAAAGATGTATTAAAATAACTGAATCTAAATAGAGTAAAAAACAGTAAAGGTGGGAAACCCTAAAAATACTTAATATCTGTCCGGCTATCTTATATTTGTCTCCGGAACCAACGCTTCTTATGCGCATCGCCATTGTAATAAATAAATCCTGGAACATTTACAATTTTAGGATGGGATTGGTAAAAGCTTTCTTGAAATTAGGACATGAAGTTATTGCTATTGCTCCCGAAGATGAGTATTCTCCCAAGTTGATAGCGGCTGGCTGCCAGTATGTGCCGGTTGAAATGGAGAATAAAGGGACTAATCCGCTACAGGATTTGCTTTTGACCAAGCAGTTTTACAATGTCTACCGACAGGTAAAGCCGGATGTTATTCTGCAGTATACAATTAAGCCTAATATTTATGGTACTATTGCCGCTAAATTAGCCGGTATTCCCACCATTAATAATGTGTCGGGCCTGGGTACAGTATTTATTGTAAAAAATTTTGTTTCGAAGGTAGCATTAGCCTTATACAAATTTGCTTTTCAGTTTCCGGCTAAAGTTTTTTTTCAGAATGAAGATGACCGGCAGCTTTTTCTGGAAAATAAATTAATAAAAAACAAGATAACCGATGTCTTGCCCGGTTCAGGTATTGATACAGATAAATTTAAGCCTGCAGAAGTCTTTATCCGGAATCCGGATTTCACCTTTTTGATGATAGCCCGGGTGCTATATGAAAAAGGGGTAGTAGAATATGTAGAGGCGGCCCGGATAATCCGGCAGAAATATCCGAATGTACGAGTGCAATTATTAGGCGGAATAGATGAATCCGGTAACGTAGGTATTAAACGAGCAGTTTTTGAACCATGGGTACAAGAAGGGGCTATTGAATATTTAGGCGTTTCGGATGATGTGGCGGCGCATATTGCCAAAGCAGATTGCATTGTGTTGCCTTCTTACCGGGAAGGTACTCCAAAAACATTGTTAGAAGCAGCGGGTATGGGTAAGCCTATCATTACTACTAATGTGCCGGGCTGCAAAGAAACCGTCATAGATGGTTATAATGGATTTCTATGCGAAGTGCGAAATGCCGTTGATTTAGCCCAAAAGATGATTGAGATGTATGAATTATCCAATGCAGCTTTAGAGCGCATGAGTAAGGCCAGCAGGCAATTGGCCGTGGAAAAGTTTGATGAACGTTTTGTTATAAGTAAATATTTATCGGCTATACAATCTGTAAAAACTAAATGAGTTTATGCTTAGCTTTACAACCGGAAAAAAAATCAATACCAAATGGAGTTTAAAAGATATCCGATTGAAGGCATTATAGAAATCATACCCCGCAAATTTGGAGATCCACGAGGTTATTTCTTTGAATCGTATAGTCAAAAAGTTTTTGCAGAGGCAGGAATAGACGTTACATTTGTTCAGGATAACGAGTCTTTCTCGCAAAAGGGAGTATTACGAGGCCTGCATTTTCAGAAACCACCTTACGCGCAGGGTAAACTAGTCCGAGTTTCCAGAGGCAGCGCTTTGGATGTAGCAGTAGATATTCGGAAAGATTCACCTACTTACGGGCAGCATGTAACCTGTTTGTTAAACACAGAGCAGAACAACATGTTTTATGTGCCGGAAGGATTTGCGCATGGTTTTGTAGCCTTGGAAGATAATACTACTTTTTTATATAAGTGCACCAATTACTATCATCCGGCTTCGGAAGGGGGGATTATCTGGAATGATCCGGCTCTGGGCATAAACTGGAATATTACTGATCCATTGGTATCTGCTAAAGATCAAATATTACCAACATTGGCCAAGCTTAATTCTCCTTTTTAGTTAATGTATAAAAAAAAGGTGCCAACTTGAAATTATATAGCTGACACCTTTTTTTTAAATTAAATCGGGGATATTATTTTCTGGAAGTAATTAATATTAGTTGCTTCTAATATTAATTACTTCCAGAAAATAATGTTTTTTTGTTGAACTTAAAGCTTATAAAAGTTCTACCAGGTTTTCCAGCCCCATCCCTCTGGATCCTTTAACTAAAATACTAGCGTTTTGAATAGGATTGGTTTGTAGCCACTCCTGGAGCTTATCCCGGTTCTGGAAATAAATAAATTCGGGATGCTGGGCTGCCGCGGCCTGCATTTCTTTTCCGCATAAAATTACTTGGTCAAAACCAGATGCAGCAGCCAACTGCCCTAACTTTTCGTGTTCTTCAACACTATCCGGACCAAGCTCAAACATATCACCCAGAATAACTACTTTCTTGTTGGCTTTAGCTTTTGCAAAATTTGTAACTGAGGCACTCATAGAAGAAGGATTAGCATTGTAGGCATCCAGTAAAATAGTGTTGCTACCTTTTTGTACTACCTGCGAACGGTTATTGGAAGGAGTATAACCGGCCACTGCCTCGTTAATTTTTTCAATAGGCACTTCAAAATATTTTCCTACACAGGAAGCCGCCGCAATATTTTCAAAATTATATTCTCCTATTATTTGCGTGGTTACTGTGGCGCCGTTTTCTGATTTATAGATAACAAAAGGTGAAGCCTCCAGAAACTCGCAATGAAAGAAGTCTTGAGTTGCCGGATACATAACTTTATTCTGAATGCGACGAGCCATGCGCATTAAATGTTCATTTTGACTGTTTATAAAAACAAGTCCTTGGTGGTTGTCCAGGTGCAGATACAATTCGCTTTTAGCACGGGCTACGCCTTCAAAACTTCCAAAGCCTTCTAAGTGGGCTTTGCCAATATTGGTAATTAAACCATGAGTAGGCAAGGCTATACTACAGAGCTGAGCAATCTCGTTTAAATGGTTGGCGCCCATTTCTATAATGGCCATATTGTGTTCGGGCTTAATGCTAAGTACCGTAATGGGCACACCTATGTGGTTATTTAAATTGCCTTTGGTATAAAGGGTATTATATTTCTGGCTTAAAACGGCATTAGTTAGTTCCTTGGTAGTAGTTTTGCCGTTACTACCTGTAATGCCTATAACCGGTATAGTTAGCTTTTGCCGGTGATAGCGGGCCAGATCCTGTAAGGCCTGAAGTGTGTCTTCCACCACAATACAACGGTCGGTGGCGTAAGTGGCATCGTCTATTACAGCATATAGGGCGCCTTTGGCTAAAGCTTGTTCGGCAAAACGAGCACCTTTAAAATTAGGACCGTTCAAGGCAAAGAACAGCGAATTATTCTGTTCCGCCCGGGAGTCGGTGCTTACGTACTGGCACTGTAAATATTTTTGATATAGAGCTTCTATGCTTTCAGCCATTATTTGGTGTAGTTTTATTTTAAATTTAAAGCCAATGAAACACTTGCGACTCGTAGCGCTTTTTAGCTTTCTTTTCTGGTTTCAATCAGTAGTTGCGCAGCAGCAATATACGTTTCAATTCCGGAATGATGTAAAAATAGTTATTGATTCTGATACATTAAAGAATGCCTGGGCAGGTGGCATTAATAGTGCTGTTTTATCTAAAATAGATCTTAATGGCGACGCCACGGAAGATTTGTTTATTTTTGACCGAACTCACAGTAAAATTTATACTTTTTTAGCTAAAGAGTATAATAGCGGGTGGCAGTGGCAATATGCGTCGCAATTCGAATTGCTTTTTCCGGCTGATTTAAACAGCTGGGTTTTATTGCGCGATTACAACCAGGATGGCCTAAAAGATATTTTTACTAAAACCAGCCAGGGAATAAAAGTTTATAAGAATACTACAACAGCGGGTGGTTCCCTTTCTTTTGAATTGGCAAAAGAGTTTATCCGCTTTAATAATAATGCAAACCTACAGGTAAGTGGTGATAATTTACCGGCCTTGCAAGATATGGACAACGACGGTGATTTAGATATTCTGACTTTCGATTTTTCGGGCAGTACAGCAATTGAGTATTACCGGAACCAACAGATGGAGGAAAACTTGTCCGGCGAAATCTTGAAATTTACTTTAGAAACCAGCAAGTGGGGCAATGTAAGCCGTTGCCAGCATGTTTGTAATGGATATGTGTTTAATGGCAATTGCCGAACAGCTGGCACAAACCATAACGATGGAGTTTCCTTACTCGCTATAGATCTGGATGGAGATCTGGATAAAGACATTTTAGTAAGCAGCGATGCCTGCCCGGATTTAGCCAGGATTATTAATAGTGGTAATCCCACGGTGGCAGCTATGACGAGTGCCGATTTGCAGGTAGCATTTCCTAACAATACCACCAGGGCCAGCCTGAATTACCACCCCGTGGCTTACTACGAAGATGTAGATTTTGATAATAAACCAGACTTATTTGTTTCGCCTTTTGTTAGAAGCAACACCAATGATGAAATAAATTTTTCGCAATCGGGGTGGTTCTACAAAAATACCAGCAATACTAATGTGCCGGCTTTTAATTTTCAGCGACCAGATTTCCTGCAGAAAGATATGGTGGATGTGGGAGAGCAATCGGCACCAGCCTTGGCAGATGTAGATGCCGACGGTGATTTAGATTTGCTGGTTGGTAGCGGAACGGGAACTATTTGGTTTTTCCGGAATAAAGGTACTGCTAGCAAGGCTGTTTTTGAACGTGAAAGCTTTAACTATTTAAATCTAAGCAGCTTGAATATTCGAAATATCAGGCCTCAATTTACAGATATCAACAGCGATGGTACTTTAGATTTAGTGTTAGCAGGTACATCCGGTTCGGCCGGGACTATAAAGTATGTGTTAAATACCGGGGCTGCTGGTTCTCCTTTTAAATTTGATTTATCCGCTGTAAAAACGCTGTCTGTCGGTACTGGAGTGGGCGATAATCCAGCTTTTTATGACATAGACGCCGATGGAGATAAGGATTTGATTTTAGCTTCAAATATTTATCCAACTGAGAAAAGTGGCGCCCTCCGCTATTACCGGAATACGGGTACGCCAGCGAATCCAGTTTTTACGTTAGCTAATGAAGCGTGGGGTAATATTGCTGCTGATTTTAACAGGCGTAATGTCTTTCCTTTGATAATGGATTTAAACCAGGATAATAATCCGGAACTTTTATTGGCCGATGAAACGGGTGAGATCCGGATTTACAGTGATTTTCTGCAAAATACGAGTAGTACCTTTACTTATGCTTCTGATATATTAATGAACCCAGGCAGCAATGCCTACCAGGCTAGCAAACTTGGCGGTGGACTTACTTTGGCCGCGGCAGATTTGGATGGCGACCGCAAGCCCGAAATAATTTCTGGTAGTCAGGGGGGAGGCTTACATTTGTTTAATCAGCAGGTTCGTGGCGCCTTGGGAAATAAAGAGCCAGTAGAAGCTATCTTAAAGTCGGTGGTTTATCCTAATCCGGCTACAAATGAAATTACGGTAGAGAGTGCAAAAAAGGTGACAGTTAGCATTTATAATATAACAGGACAGCTAGTATTGCCAGCTACCGGGCAATATCTTTTAACTCAGAAAATAAATACAGATACCTTACAACCTGGTCTTTATGTCGTTCAACTCGAAACCCAGGAGCATACACGAATTGGTTATAAATTAATTATTCAGAAATAATGGCTACGGCTTTTTTATTTATTCAATTAGCAGAGTCTGCCTCTTTTATGTACCAGCAACCGTTGTTAAACTGGGTAAAAGCACATTGGCCTCAGACGGATATTATAGATATCGACTCGCAATCAGATGATTCTCTGGTGAGCTACGTGGTTAGATTGGCCAAAGAATCAGAGCAGCTAGTTGTGTATTTCAGAACTTCATTCCCCAACATGGCTTTAGGAAAAGCATTTCGGGTGGTAGAGGAAATTATTGGGGAACGTAAACCTAACTTAATATTATTGGAAGGAACACATCGCCAGTTATCTGGAATTTTTGGTGCGAGGGAATATTTAAATTTTGTACAGGCAACAACTGAAGAACCGTTAAAAGCGGAACTGGAGAAGTTTTTAAACCTTAGTATTTAAATGGATAGAATCAGCATCCAGGTAAGCTGGGAAAACTTCCCTATATTTTTCTAAAGCACTTTTGCTAAGACGAATGGTGTGCATATCTACGGCGTGGTCGCGTTGCCAGAGTATTTCGCCAGAAGGCCCATGTACAACAGAACCACCCGAATAATAAATACCATTGCCATCTACACCCACCCGGTTTACACCCGCAACATAAGCTAAATTTTCAATAGCCCGGGCCTGCAATAAAGCTTTCCAGGCCAAACTGCGTTTGTCGGGCCAGCTGGCAATGTAAATTAATAAATCATAAGCATTATTTAAGTTGCGGCTCCAGATTGGAAAACGCAGATCATAACAAATAAGCGGGCAAATGTTCCAACCTTTTATTTGTTCAATTAATCTGGAAGTGCCCGCGCCAAAAGTATGGTGTTCATTAGCCATCCGGAACAAGTGTCGCTTATCGTAGTAAGAATAACTGCCATCCGGACGCATCCAGATTAGTCGGTTAAAATTCTGCCCGTTTTCCTGAATAATTAAGCTCCCGGTAATAACAGCTTTATTTTTAGCCGCCTGCTCAGTTAGCCACTGCATGGTAGGACCAGCCATGCTTTCAGCTAAATTAGGAGCTTCCATGGTAAATCCGGTCGTAAACATTTCCGGTAATATAATTAAGTCGGTGTTCCTGCCCAGGCGCTCAAATTGCTCTTCAAGTTGGTGTCGGTTGGCCTCGGGGCTATGCCAGCGAAGAGCGGTTTGAATGAGCGTTATGGTCAGGTCCTGCATCATAAGAAAGTTTGCCTTCAGGTTTTAGATTAGCTTTCCAGTAAAAAAACTTTTTACAAGTTACATAATTTATCGGCGGCAAGTCGCAAAGTATCTTCATTTTTAGCAAAGCAGAACCGCAAAATTTTGTTGTCTTGCCGGTTCTGGTAAAAAACCGAAATAGGAATGGCCGCTACCCCTAACTCGCGGGTTAAACGTTTAGCAAACGTCAAATCTGGTTCATTGGTAATATGCTGGTAACTTACTAATTGAAAATAAGTACCGGGAGAAGGGGTCAATGTAAACTTGGAACGGGCCAATAACTGGCAGAATAAGTCCCGCTTTTGTTGGTAGAAGTGAGGTAAGTTTAAGTAATGTTCTTTATTATCTAAAAAATCGGCAAGGGCGTATTGAATGGGCGTAACGGTGCTAAAAGTTAAGTATTGGTGGATTTTTCGAAACTCGGTAGTTAGTGCCGGGGGAGCAATACAATAACCAACCTTCCAGCCCGTAGCATGATAAGTTTTACCGAAGGAAGATATTACAAAGCTTCGGGCTGCTAAGGCTTTATGCCGCAAAAGGCTTTGGTGCTGACGTCCATCAAAAACAATATGTTCATACACCTCATCCCCAATTATGTACATGCCCGTATGGTCTGCTATTTGGGCTAGATTTTCTAAATCTTCGCGGGTTAAAACAGCTCCGGTTGGGTTGTGCGGGGAATTAAGAATAAGTAAGCGCGTTTTGGAAGTAATTTTGGCTGCTACCGCTTCCCAGTCGATTGAGAAATCCGGAAGGGTTAGTTGTACAAATACCGGAATACCGCCATTCAATACAATAGCCGGTACATAAGAGTCGTAAGCCGGTTCTATTACAATAACCTCATCGCCGGGGTTTACTACGGCTGCAATAGCCGCAAATAATGCTTCAGTAGCGCCGGAGGTTAT
Organism: Adhaeribacter aquaticus DSM 16391; assembly: GCF_000473365.1. Lineage (GTDB taxonomy): Bacteria > Bacteroidota > Bacteroidia > Cytophagales > Hymenobacteraceae > Adhaeribacter > Adhaeribacter aquaticus. The sequence goes on along the minus strand of NZ_KI421517.1, from coordinate 666,559 downwards.
GGTAATTTCTGTTTCAGGGTTGGGTGTATGTTGGTAAAGAAGCTGGGTTTTAAGGCTGATTTGCTCCCGCAGCGTAGTTAAACCAGCCATAGGCGCATATTGGTTAAAACCAGCTTTGGTATAATGGCTAACTAAATCGGCCAGAATTGTTGGGCAATTAAAATCCGGAAACCCCTGCGAAAGATTAATGGCTCCGTATTCTGAAGCTAATTGTGACATAACCGTAAAAATACTGGTACCAACAGCCGGTAGTTTCGAGTCAGGAATCACGTTTAAGTTGTAAAAGGTCCAGAAATGAAGCGGGCCAGAAGGCTAATCAGCGTTGGCAGGAAAATAATCTTTAATTATTTCTTTCACATCATGATCGGCAAGAGGTTTGGAAAAATGCCTTTTTACCTCTTCGTAAGTTTCCAGTTTTTTCAAATCGTAAAAACTGGCCGAAGAAGTAAGCATCATGATTGTAGTAGGTGCTGTTTTACTTAAACCTAATGTTTTGTAAGCTTCCAAAAATTCAAAGCCATCCATAATAGGCATTTTAATGTCTAAAAATATCAGGTCCGGGCAAGGGTTTAAAGCTGTTCCGTCGGTGCCGCAGACAGAGTTCTTGATGTAAGTTAAAGCCTGTTCTCCGTTTGTAAAAACTTTTATTTCGTGAGCAGCATTGGTACGTTGTAAAGTTCGTTTATTAACGTAATTGGTAGTGTCATCATCGTCCACTAATAAGATCAGATCTAAAGGTCTCATTCGGTAAAGCTAGTAATTTTTTTAAATCATTTTAAAATAAACCCGGAAAGTGCTGCCTTCATTTTCTTTGCTTTCTACCTGAACATACCCGTTGTTATTTTGCATTATCCGGTTTATAATATAAAGCCCTAAGCCTGTACCCGGTACATGGTTATGGAAGCGTTTAAACATTTGAAAAAGCTTATTTTGATGTTGGTCTAAATTGAGGCCCAGGCCGTTATCCTGCACGCTCAATACGTTATAATCATCCTGGGGAGTTATACTGATTTTTACTACAGGCAGCCGTTCAGGTGAGGCATATTTAATGGCATTACTCACCAGGTTATACAAAATGCTCCGCAAATTAGCCCGGGAAAAATTTATTTTAGGACAGCCTGTAAAATCTGTTAGAATGGTAGCACCAGCGGTTTTAATCATTTCCTGAATACTCAACTTTACCTCTTCCAGAAGTTCTGGTACATTTATTTCTTCTGTTTCGGCATCTATATTCTTCTGGATTTTAGCTATCTCGGATAAGTCTGTAATAGTGGTATGTATCTGTTCCAGCGATTTATGAAACATTTGAATAAGTTTCACATTATCCGGATCTGTAAATTCACAATTGGCGACTAACTCTTCAAAAATGCTTCCCATGTTAATAATAGGAAGTTTTAAATCGTGCGAAGCGGTATAAACAAACCGGTCTAAGTCATCATTCCGTTTTGTAAGCTCATTATTGATAGCAATTAAATTTTGCTGGGCTATTTTTTGCTCATGAATATCGGTGTTGGTGCCTACCCACATTGCCACTTCCCCTGTATCATTTTTCATGGGAATACCCCGGCTTAAGTGCCACCGGTAGGTTCCATCGGCATTTACCAGCCGGTGTTCCATCTGAAAATCAGTAGCTTGTTGTAGCGCATTTTCCCAGATTACGGTGGTTAAGTGCTGGTCTTCAGGATGAAAAGCTTTCGTCCAGCCAAAGCCTTTTAGGTTCTCAAATGATAGGCCTGTATAAGTTAGCCAATGCTGGTTAAAATAATCTATATAACCATCAGCTTGGGCGGTCCAGACTTTTTGTGGCATAGCTTCGGCCAGGAAGCGGAAACGGTTGGTACTTTCTTCCAGTTTTTCCTGAATAAGTTTTTGTTCGTGAATGTCAGTACAGGTGCCAAACCATTTAACAATAGTGCCATACTGATCGCGCATGGGAACTCCTCGGCCCAAAAACCAACGGTAAGTACCATCAAATTTGCGCAACCGGTATTCTATTTCGTAGGGTTCGCCGGTTTTGGCCGAATTATTCCATTTTACCAGGGTAAGCGGTAAGTCTTCCGGGTATAAAGCATCCTCCCAGCCCCAACCTAGACTTTGCAACGGATCTACGCCTGTATATTGCTGCCATTGTTGGCTAAAGTAATCTACAGAACCATCTGGGTGAGCCGACCAAACCAGTTGGGGTACAGACTCAGCTAAGAACCGGAAATTTTCTTTTTCGTGCTGGAGGCGGTTTGCCAGCGCCTGGGCCTGATGCTTGGCCAGTACCTGCTCTGTAACTTCTACCGCAAAGCACATAACGCCTTCTACTTGCCCTTTTTCATTTAAAAGGGGTTGAATAGAAAAATTAAAAAAGCCGGAATCCATTTCCCCATTACCGTAGCGGTCATAATTTAAAGGATACTCATTGCTTTTATAGGCTGTGCCTGAATGGTATACATTTTCAATAATGTGAATAAAATCTTGAGCTTCCAGTTCTGGCCAGGCCTCTTTGGCCGGTAAACCTATAAAAGTCCGGTTATTGTATAATTTATTAAAGCTAGGGTTGGTAAAAGCGCAAACTAAGTTTTCCGTCCGGAGCATGAAAAACAAAATTGGTGCATCCGAAAGCATGCGTTGCAGATACGCATCCCGCTCCAGAATTACCTGTTGTACTTCTTTTTGTTCCTGAATATCAATAGATGTACCAAACCATTTTACAATGGCACCAGCTTCATCACGCATGGCATGGGCCCGGGAAAGAATCCAGCGAAACTCGCCACTTTCAGAATGAATGCGGTGTTCTATTTCGTAAGGCCGCCCGGTATTTACCGATTGAATCCATTTATTAACTGTGTCTTCCCGGTCTTCCGGATGAATAACTGTAGACCAGTCAAAATCAGGATTATTTACCTGGTGTTTGCCTATGTAGTTATAATAATGTTTATTCCGATAATCGGTGGTGCCATCCGGGTTGCTGGTCCAGATAAAGGCGGGAACAGTATCTGATAAGAACTGAAAACGTTTAGTGCTTTCTATTAAATGCTCATTTAGTTTTTTCTGGGCATCAATATCGGTTGCCGTTCCTACCCACTTAATTATTTCTCCATTGGTATTATATTTAGGAGTGGCCCGGGCTAATGTCCAGCGGTATTCCCCGTTTTTAGCCCTAATATGGACTTCCATTTCAAAAGGCTGGCCTAGCATCAGGTTAGTACGCCATTGGGTTGCAACTTGCTCCCTGGTGTCAGGAGGCAGAAGTTCTGAGAAATGAAAAGTGGCAGATTTATCTTTGCCTACGTAATCCAGGTAATATTTATTCCGGTAATCTGTAACGCCATCAGGATTAGTCGTCCAAATAAAAGTAGGAACGGAATCAGCTAAAAACTGAAAGAAATCCGCTTGTTCCTGTAATTGTTTTTCATACTTCTTCTGCAGGGTTATATCCAGCATGGAACCGATCATGCGGCATGGTTTTCCCTGTTGATCGTAATGCAAATAGCCCCGGTCCAGAATAAAACAATAGGAACCGTCGGCACATAAAAACCGGTATTCATCTGACCAGAACTTATCACCGTTAGCTTTAACTTTTTGTAAACTTGCGGATACCCTATCCCGGTCTTCAGGATGAATGAGGTGGTACCAGGAGGTAAGGGTAGCGTCTATTTGAATATAACCAAATAAGGTTTTATAGGCTTCGTTCCAGGTAATAACATCGGTCTCCAGGTTCCAGTCCCAAACAGCATCATTGGTAGCTAATGATAAGGTTTCGAAGCGTTCCTTGTTTTGTTTAGCTTCCTGAGATGCTAAATACTCATTGGTTATATCTTTCGCTTCATGCAAAATATATAGTAGTTGCCCTAGCTCATCAAAAACCGGCGTATTTACTGTGTGCCAGTATTTTGTTTCACTTTGGCCATGCGGGATGGCTACCGTAATGCAATCTGTTCCCAGATTATGTGGCTTCTGGTATTGGATAAGAAAATTTAAAGAGTTTTGCCATTTTTGCTGATGGTCAGATACGGTGCCGGGTAAAAATTTAGCACAAAATTCTGCCATGCAAGTGCCAATAAGGTCAGACTCAGTAGTGCCGCTAACCCGCTCAAAACTTTTGCTGACTGCCAGTATTTTAAACTCTGGCGAAACAGCAACAAGAAGACCTGGTAAAGCTCTGAAAATTGCTCTAAAGTTAATACTGGAATCGGGCAGATTCGATATCATGGGGTAACTGAATGTAATTGAAATTCAGGAAATAGGCTTTGTAAGTAAATGTAAAGGTTTTATCGGTTGGATTTAAAAAAAATGCTTAAAAACAGAAAATAAGAAATAAAGTTTGCAGATTTACGCTTTCTTTAAATATCTACGTAGTAATACTTATTCGTGCAATTCATACTTCAGGAGTTTTGGGGTTGAATTGAATAGGAGATAGTGAAGACAAGCATTGAGTAGCAGCATTGGCTATAGGTAGCGGGTTTAATGAATAACCTTTATAATACATTAAAAATCTAGTAGGGCAAAAACGTATGGCACTTGAAGTGTTGGTTCGTAAACCATTTATAGAAATTTCCTATGATACAGAAGGGAAATGGATTTATGCGAACTGGTTAGGTTTTAATACGGTAAGAACAGTAAAGGAGGGATGTGAGGATATTTTACAAGCCCTGAAACAATATTCTTCTGACCGGGTACTGAATGATAACACCCATGTGCAGGGTATATGGTCAGGTGCTTCTGAATGGGTGGCGGTAGATTGGTTTCCGCGCATGCGGGATGCCGGGATGAAATGGTTTGGCTGGGTTTACTCACCAAGTGTTTTTAGCCAACTTTCTACTGATAAAACATTAAATCACACCAATGAAGGTTTTGTGAAAACCTTTTATGATTATGAACATGCCGCACAATGGCTACGCTCTGTTTAAAAGTTAAATAACTTATTTAGTAATCAAAATTAAGAGGCCTTTTAAAAAGTATATAACCTACTATATACTTTTTAAAAGGCCTCTTAATTTTAGTAGTTTACAATTATTAGATGGCTAGCAAATCAGTAAAAATTCCTTTTGCTTTATCTACTGAATTTACCTTATCAAATATAACAATTAATTTATCCTTGCTATCTTTCAGGCGGCTGTTACGGCTGTGTTGTTGCACGTATTTTAATATTTTACCAAACTGCTCGCTCTGGAAATAAGCTTCGTTTTTTTCTGTAGGCAGGTAGCCTTTCATGGTTTCTTTTTTAATTGTTAACTTCTCAAAACCAAATTTTTGCGCCTCCCAGCGCAATTTTACAATGTCAACGAGTTGCACAACCTCCCGTGGTAATGGCCCGAAACGGTCGGTAATGCTATTGACAATTTTGTCCAGGCTTTCCAGGTCTTTTACCCGGTCTAGTTTGCTGTAGAGATTTAACCGTTCCGAGATATTGCTTACGTAAGTGTCTGGTATTAATATCTCCATATCGGTTTCCAGCGTACATTCGCGCACCACATCTAAAAACTGGTTCAAGTCTTTTTCTGTTCCCAGGAACAAATCGCGGAATTCAGTTTCCTTTAGTTCTTTCACGGCATCATCCAGAATTTGGTGGTACATCTCAAAGCCTAAATCGTTAATAAAACCGCTTTGTTCACCTCCTAATAGATTACCAGCTCCCCGAATATCCAGATCGCGCATAGCAATTTTAAAGCCTTCCCCTAAGTCAGAGAATTCTTCCAGGGTGCTTAAGCGCTTACGGGCATCCGAAGGTAAACCTGAAACGGGCGGCGTTAATAATATACAATAAGCTTTTTTATTGGAACGACCCACCCGACCCCGCATCTGGTGCAAATCGCTGAGGCCAAACATGTGCGCCCGGTTTATAATAATGGTATTGGCATTCGGAATATCCAGCCCCGACTCGATTATATTGGTAGAAACCAGCACATCGTATTCGCCTTCCACAAATTTCATCATGCGCTTTTCCAGTTGCTCGCCTTCCATTTGGCCGTGAGCATAACTTACTCGGGCATCCGGTACCAGTTTTAAAATCAGGTTCGCCATTTCTTCAATGTCGCTAACCCGGTTATGCACAAAAAATACCTGGCCACCGCGTTTCAACTCATTCATGATAGCATCCCTGATAATAGTCTGGTCGAAAACATGTAGTTCCGTAGTTACCGGTTGACGATTAGGCGGGGGAGTGGCAATAACCGACAAATCTCGGGCTCCCATTAATGAGAAATGCAGGGTACGGGGAATAGGGGTGGCCGTTAAGGTTAAAGAGTCTACGTTTACCCGCATTTCTTTCAAACGTTCTTTTACCTTTACCCCAAACTTCTGCTCTTCATCAATAATCATCAACCCCAAATCCTTAAATTTTACGTCTTTGCTGGCAATGCGGTGAGTTCCTATTAATATATCGGTTTTGCCTTCTGCTACGCGTTTAAGGGTTTCCTTAATATCTTTGGCGGTTTTAAAACGGTTAATAAACTCCACATTTACCGGAAATTTTTCCAGGCGGTCGCGGAACGTTTTGTAGTGCTGCATGGCCAGGATAGTAGTGGGTACTAAAACCGCTACCTGTTTGCCATCGCAGGCAGCCTTAAAGGCAGCCCGGATAGCTACTTCGGTTTTCCCAAAGCCCACGTCGCCACAAACCAGCCGGTCCATCGGGTGGGGTTGCTCCATATCGGCTTTTACATCTTCGGTGGCTTTGCCCTGGTCCGGGGTGTCTTCATAAATAAACGACGACTCTAGCTCGGCCTGTAGAAAACCGTCTCGGGTAAAAGCGTAGCCAGGAGCGGTTTTGCGTTTAGCATAGAGCTTTATTAACTCCTCTGCTATATCTTTAACTTTTTTCTTAACCCGCGACTTCTTGTTTTCCCACTCCGGCGAACCCAGTTTACTCATGGCAGGAGGGGTGCCTTCTTTGCCGGTATATTTGCTGATTTTATGCAATGCGTGAATACTCACATAAAGCAAATCGTCGTCGCGGTATACCAGCCTAATGGCTTCCTGCAACCGTCCGCCAACGTCCACCTTCTCTAAACCGGCAAAGCGGCCAATACCGTAATCTACGTGCGTTACATAATCGCCGGGAGAGAGGGCGCGTAGTTCTTTTAACGTTAAGGCTTTGGTTTTAGAAAACTTCTCCTTGGTTTTGTACTTATAATAGCGCTCAAATAATTGGTGATCGGTGTATAGCGCAAGTTTCAGGATATGGTCTACAAAGCCTTCGCGCACCGAAATAGCCAGGTGCTGGAACCGTACATCGTGGTCCAGTTCGTCAAAAATAGTGGTCAGTCGATCAATTTGACGCGGCGAATCCGACGAAATAATATTGACTAAATCCTGGCCCTGGTTTTCGTGTAGGTTGTTTACCAGTAATTGAAAATCTTTATTAAAGGAAGGTTGTGGCTTGGCCTGCCAGGTAATAACTTCATTTGCTTTAAAATGGAAGCGCTTGCCAAACTCTACCGTTACATAATTATCCAGGTGCTTCTTAAAGGTTTTGCTGCTTTCGAATAGGTCTTCTGGCTTGGAAACAATTTGCGTATTGCCACTGGTTAGCATGAGGTACTCAAAGGCCTGATTGGCCTTGTCAAACGATTCATCAATAACATCAAAGGCCTGTTTTGCATCTTTAAACCAGATTTTAGTACTATCCGAGATAAATTGTAAAAAAGGCTCCCGGGTTTCCTGCAACAACTTGGTTTGCACGTTAGGTACAATGGAAACATGTTTTTTAGTTTCTACCGAAAGTTGGGTATTAGGATTAAAAGTCCGGATGCTTTCAATCTCGTCGCCGAATAATTCAATTCGGTAAGGTAAGTCGTTTGCGTAAGAAAAAATATCTACAATGCCCCCTCTGATAGCAAATTGGCCGGCTTCATACACAAACTCAGTGCGCTCAAAATCATACTCAGTTAATACCTCCGTTAAAAAGTTGGTATCAAGCTTCTCGCCTACTTTTACACCAAACGTATTTTCTACCAGCGACTTTTTATTGATTACCTTTTCGGTAAGGGCTTCTGGATACGTTACTATTAATAAACCTTTGCCGGTTTTATTATTTAAATGGTTTAGTACCTCAGCCCGCATTAAAATATTAGCGTTCTCGGTCTCATCAAAAGAGTAGGCCCGTTTGTAAGACGAAGGAAACAATAATACTTCTTTTTCACCGTCTGTAATATTCTGCAAATCGGCGTGAAAGTAAGCGGCCTCCTCTTTATCGTGTAGAATAAACAGGTGATGGCTATCGTCCAGCAAGGTTGAGACAGCAGCAGCCAATGCAGCATCCAAACTGCCCACTAACCCTTTCAGGTGAATATGATATATTGGATCAGACTTTAACCGTTCGGCAATGGTTTGTACCAAGGCATCGTGGCGGTAAAGGTCCAGGAAATCTTTTATTTTCAATGCGTTGATTCCTTTACTTAATGAAAGTGCAAAGATACGGCTTTTTGTGCTCTTACTCCTTAGTATTGCCTGATGTTTCCTTAACTGTCAGAATATCGTTTTCAGAATAAATTCGTAATATTAAGTAATCGGGATACTGTAAAGTAGAATTCTATGGAAAATGCCGCCGCCCTCAAAGGTAATACCGGTTTTAGAAGTTCTGTAAATGCACATCTAAATGCCATAATTAACGCTTTTACTTCTGGCTTATTACTAACTGGTATGGGCGTTTTGTTAGGAGTAGTTTTAAAACTCATGCATTTGATAGGACAAGATGTTGTGTTTGTCTTTTCCTTATCAGTTATGGCCTTGCTGTTGATTTTGCAGATTGGGCTTTCGCTGGTTTATATTTTTTCTCATCTACGATTAGCTTTGCTGGGTGCTTTTAGCAGTTTAGCCAACGCTATGGCTTGTTTAAGCCTGGTATTTTTGTTTGAGCAATGGTGGGGTAGTTCCCTCATGATTTTTCTCACAACACCCATCTTTGTTTTAAGCGTTGTTTTTTTAATAGCCTATTTTCTGGTGGGTGAGCACCGGCATACTACCCATCGTAAGTTTTTATACCTGAATATTCTGCTGCCATTTCTGTTTGTATTGGCTTTAGGAATAGTGTATGCCGTGTGGAGTGGAAAGCAGGAAAACGAAGAAGTACCAGACCCAAATTCGGCTATAGCAGTAACCGGAAATAGCTTTACAGCCTGGAAGTACTAGCAGAGGTTACGCCTCGGTCTTAATCGGTATAAAATTTTATTAGTCTTATTCTATCATTTGGCTTTAGCTACATCCAAATTTATGGGTTTTAATTAAACAAGTTTTTAGAACCATAAAGCACACCAAATCTATTCCAACTGAAAAGTACCAGGGTTTACCTAAAATGCTAACTTTGCTTTTCCTGCTACGTGTAATAATCATTCAAAAATTTAATTTAAACTTAAAAGATAAACATGGCCTCTTTTGATATTGTAAGCAAAGTAGATCCTCAAACCTTGGAAAACGCCATCAATACGGTAAAAAAGGAAATTCAAACCCGATACGATTTCCGGGATACCAAAGGAAGTATTGAATTAGACAAGAAATCCAATGTTATCCATGTTACTACCGAAAACTCTATGCGGGTAAAGCATATTGAAGATATCATCATCAGTAAAACCGTAAAACAAGGTATTGATGCTACTGCTTTGGATTTTAGTGAAGAAGAATTTCCTTCCGGACCCATGATAAAGAAAGATATTAAGGTTAAGGCCGGGGTAGATAAAGAAACTTCTAAAAAAATTATAAAGCTTATAAAAGACAGCAAAATAAAAGTACAGGCTGCTATTATGGATGATCAAATTCGGGTTACCGGCAAAAAAATTGATGATCTACAGGAGGTCATTAGTTTGTTGCGCCGGTCTGATCTGGGTTTACCCCTGCAATATGTAAACATGAAATCCTAAGGTTCTTTTTGTCTTCCAAAATACTTTACCTATGGCCTCTTTAGCTTGCGGTCATTTATTTCCTGCAAACCCAAACAAATTAATGGTTGTAAAGTATTTATCGGAATATACCACGCTAAACACAAAATAAAACTATGTTTGATATCTTTCTTACCGCCGATACTTGGATTAGCTTGCTAACCCTAACCTTTATGGAAATAGTATTGGGTATTGATAATATTATATTCATTTCTATTGTAGCCAGCAAGTTGCCGGCCTCGGAACAAGGCAAAGCCCGTAAAATTGGTTTAACCCTGGCTCTTATTTTCCGAATATTGCTGCTTTTATCCATTTCCTGGATTGTAGGTTTAAAAGAACCGCTTTTTGTGCTGGATTTACCTTTTAGAGAAGGAGATTTTGGGGTTACCGGTCGTGATTTAATTTTATTAGCCGGTGGTTTATTTCTCATTGCTAAAAGTACCACCGAAATACACCATAAGTTAGAAGGGGAAGAAATGAGTAATGATGGACCGGCCAAAGTTGTTCAGAGCTTGGGTAAAGTAGTAGTACAGATAATTATGGTTGATATTGTTTTCTCGTTTGACTCTATTTTAACTGCAGTGGGTCTCGTGGATCATGTTCTGATCATGATTATTGCGGTTGTTATTTCTATGGGAATTATGCTGGCCTTCTCTAAATACATTGCTGATTTTGTAAACAACCGCCCAACCATAAAAATGTTAGCTTTAGCCTTTTTAATTATGATTGGGGTCATGCTGGTATTGGAAGCTACCCATTTGCACGTGCCAAAAGGCTATATTTATTTTGCTATGTTCTTCTCGTTATCCGTAGAAATGTTAAATTCCAAAATACGCGGAACGAGCACCCCTGTTAAGTTGAAGGATGATAATATAGTAGAATAAATATTTTTTAAAAGCGTAACTAAAAAGCCTGCAACAGACAAATTGCAGGCTTTTTAGTTTTTTATGTAAAATTTAAGCAAAAGTTTAGAATTCTACTTTGGTTAAATAATCCCAAACTACTACGCCAACGGTCACGGAAATATTTAAAGAGTGTTTAGTACCAAACTGTGGAATTTCTACTACCGTATCAGTTAAACTCATAACTTCTTCAGCTACTCCAAATACTTCGTTGCCAAAAACAAAAGCGTATTGCTGTTCCGGGTCCGGTTTAAAATCTTGCAACATGGTACTGCCTTCTGCCTGTTCCAGCGCAATTATTTGATAACCGTCTGCTTTCAACCTTTGGGCTAGCTCGCCTGTGTCCGGAACATGCTCCCAAGCTACTGAATCGGTGGCACCCAGAGCGGTCTTATTTATTTCTTTATTGGGCGGAGTGCCGGTAATGCCGCATAAGTAAATTTTTTCAACCCGAAAAGCATCACCGGTTCGGAAGGCTGAACCAACATTATGCAGGCTGCGCACATTATCTAATACCAGCACGACCGGAATTTTAGGTAAGGTTTTAAATTCTTCTACCGAAACTCGGTTTAACTCATCCATTTTAAGTTTGCGCATAATTATACCTGTTTAAGCTATTTAAAAAATATGTTCTGGGGGAGCAAAATTAGGCAGATACACTGTATCTTGCTATAATATTTTGGAAAAGGGACGATTTGTGAAATCAAAAGAAAACGATCCGGAGATTCTGGAGATAGAAGATAAAAAAAAGAATGCGAAAGGAGCGGAAGCCACTACAACCCCGCTCATGAAGCAATATAACGCCATAAAAACCAAGCATCCTGGAGCTTTGCTCCTTTTTCGGGTGGGCGATTTTTATGAGACCTTTGGCGAAGATGCCATTAAAGCAGCTAAAATTTTAGATATTGTGCTTACTAAACGCGGTAACGGGACGGCTTCTGAAGTGGCACTGGCCGGTTTTCCGCATCATTCCCTGGATACTTATTTGCCCAAATTGGTAAGAGCAGGCCAGCGCGTAGCTATCTGCGACCAACTGGAAGATCCTAAAATGGTGAAAGGGATTGTGAAACGAGGCGTTACGGAATTGGTGACGCCGGGCGTTTCTTTTAACGATCAGGTACTGGAAAGGAAATCCAATAATTACCTGGCGGCTCTGCACATTGGCCGCGACCAGACGGGCATTGCTTTTCTGGATATATCTACCGGTGAATTTATAACAGCTCAGGGAAACCAGGAATATGTTCGGAAACTTTTACAAAATTTTAATCCGGCAGAAATACTTTTTTGTAAGCGAGCTAAGGAAGAATTTTTTACCAATTTTAATCAGGATTACTGTCATTATGCTTTAGATGAATGGGTTTTCGGGTATGATTTTGCCTATGAAAATTTAACCCGCCATTTTAATACCGCTTCTTTAAAAGGTTTTGGAATCGAAAATTTGCGTGAAGGCATTATAGCGGCTGGTTGTATTTTACATTACCTTTCCGAAACCCAGCACCACGACATTAAGCACATTGCCGCCATATCCAGGCTGGAGGAAGATAAATACGTTTGGCTCGATAAATTTACTGTCCGCAACCTGGAACTGATTTATCCGCAGCAAGCGGAAGGTATTCCGCTTATCCAGATTTTAGATCAGACGGTAACGCCCATGGGTGCCCGGTTGCTGAAAAAATGGGTGGTGCTGCCTTTAAAGGAAATAAGCCAGATCCAGCGCCGCCTCGATACCGTGGAAGCCTTGATTAAAAACCAGGAGTTGCTGCAGGATGTGGTGCATTACCTGAAGCAAATTAATGACCTGGAACGATTAATTTCTAAAGTAGCTGTAAAACGGATTAATCCCCGAGAATTACTGCAACTTAGCCGAGCCCTGGAAGCTTTGTTGCCCATAAAAGAATTAATGGCTTATAGCAATATTCCGGCATTACAAAAACTGGCCGGACAGCTGGCGCCTTGCGAAGAACTACGGGAAGAAATAAAAGCTAAAGTAAAGCCCGATGCTCCTATGCTAACTAACCTGGGTAATATTATTAATAATGGTATTCACGAGGAGCTTGACGAGTTACGCAAAATTGCTTTTTCGGGCAAAGATTATTTATTGCAATTACAGCAGCGCGAAGCTAAAAATACAGGTATCACTTCGCTAAAAATAGCTTATAATAAAGTGTTTGGCTATTACCTGGAAGTAACGCATGCCCATAAAGATAAAGTGCCGCAGGAATGGATTAGAAAACAGACCTTGGTTAATGCGGAGCGTTACATTACCGAAGAGCTAAAAACTTACGAAGAAAAAATACTAAATGCTGAGGATCGTATTTTTAGCATTGAACAGCAACTATTTAATGAACTAGTGCTGTCGTTGGCGGATTATGTGCCCCAGATTCAGCAAAATGCCAAAGTAATTGGTATGATTGACTGTTTGGCCTCTTTTGCCAGCACAGCTGTTCAGTTTAATTACGTGAAGCCTGATGTTAATGAGAATAAAGTTTTAAATATTAAAAAAGGCCGCCATCCGGTAATTGAGCGGCAGTTGCCTCTTGGCGAAGGCTATATTCCAAATGATATTTTACTGGATACGGATGAGCAGCAGGTAATGGTAATTACCGGGCCAAACATGGCTGGTAAATCTGCTTTACTACGTCAAACGGCTCTTATTGTATTAATGGCTCAGATTGGCTCCTTCGTGCCAGCCGAGGCAGCCGAAGTAGGGATTATTGATAAAATATTTACCCGGGTAGGAGCATCTGATAATTTAAGCCGGGGAGAAAGTACGTTTATGGTGGAAATGACCGAAACGGCGAGCATTCTGAATAACTTAAGCGACCGAAGCCTGGTGCTGATGGACGAAATTGGCCGGGGAACAAGTACCTACGATGGTATCTCTATTGCCTGGGCAATTGTGGAGCATTTACACAATCATCCAAAATCACGGGCTAAAACGTTATTTGCTACTCATTATCACGAGCTAAACCAATTAGCTGAAGATTTACCCCGGGTGCGCAATTATAATGTGTCGGTAAAAGAAGCGGGCGATAAAATTTTATTTATGCGCAAACTGGTGCCCGGAGGCAGCGAGCATAGCTTTGGTATTCATGTAGCGCAAATGGCCGGTATGCCTAATGACGTAGTTATTAGGGCAAATGAAATTATGCACCACCTGGAGAAAGATAAAATAAGCAAAGGCGATGGTAAAAAGCTTTCTCAAATGCCAAAGCAGAAGCTGCAATTAAATATGTTTGAGCTGAACGACCCGTTAATGATAAAAATAAGAGAGCTGTTTGATAAACTAGATATCAATACCATTACGCCGGTAGAAGCTTTGCTTAAGTTAAATGAATTAAAAATGTTATCCAACGAAGGAAAGCAGGTTTAGGAGTAGCCTAAACCTGCTTTTTAATTATTTAACCTTATGATTTATTTTAAAAGTGTTGGAGTGCAGGTAAGGAACAAATAGTTGTAAAATAGGTCTGGTTCTTTATAAAGACTGAAAAAATATTCCTCTGATAATCAGTAGGGAACATAAAAAAGGTAATTTTTTTTAGAACAGGGCTTGACAAATAAAAAAACGTACGTATCTTTGCATCACTAATTCGAACAGCGGGTTGGTAAAAACAAAAAAACGCGAAAGTAGCTCAGTTGGTAGAGCGCGACCTTGCCAAGGTCGAGGTCGCGGGTTCGAACCCCGTCTTTCGCTCAAATAAAAAAGACGTTGCCCAGCAACGTCTTTTTTATCTAAAACATTGAAGGTCAGACCTTCATGCCGGGGTGGTGAAACTGGTAGACACGCAAGACTTAAAATCTTGTATTCATTAGAATGTGCGGGTTCAAGTCCCGCCCCTGGTACTCTTACTAAAATAAAAAAGCCTTGTAAATGGAAATTTACAAGGCTTTTTTATTTTGCCAGTAACCAATTGGCAACAACATTTAAAGTTATCAATAGCAAGTAAATAAGAAGAGTAGCACAACAAGTAAAGGTTCTATTTCCCCTTGCCTTTATTTTGGCAGCAGCAACTTTTGCCTATGGCTGCGGTTGCTTATCCAAATTTCCCATAAACCTTATCCTTTCTTCTTCTTTCTGCAATATTTCCTCTATAACTTCTTATTTGCACCTTTGCCTTAATATCAAATGCAGCGGTTAATTTTATAGTGCTTCCGGAGGTTTACCCATTTCTGCCTCAATTTAAGTTTCTAGGTTTCTAAAGGTTGTATTATAGGTGGGAGAATAAATATTAGCAAGGATAGTGGACAGGTATTTAGAATAGAAATCGAAGAGGGGATTCTGAAAGCGTTAATCATAATCGATCAATTAATAAAGCAGCAGCAGCAGCAGCAGCAGGGCGGATAGCTGATAACTTTAAGTTTACCACCAGGTCAGAAGGTTTCCTGATTTAGGTAAGAAAAATGAGGAAGTAGTAATGAGGTGTAATCATTTCTTTAAATAAAAGTTATTATACCTTTTTCGTCCCTAAAGCAAGAAAATGCCATGATATCCGGAAAGAAACGAGAACGCAGAACTAGTAACTTTGTTAAAATTTAAGATGCAAAAATGAATATTTCTACCATTGTTGTGCAGATAAAACAGTAAACTTTTGATCCATAGTAAAGCTTAAAGAATTAAGATTTTAAGTAATGGTGTCAAGAAAACAACTATGATTGTTTTTGAAGAAACCTTCTAATTCAGGATTGGTTTTTAACTCATTTAATCCTGATTTATTTAGTGGCTTCATTATGAATTTTATTACCAACGGGTTTAGCTCGAAATCCTCGATATCCTTTGTATCCATTGTTGAAGAAATAACAACAATTTTGGTTTGGTTTAGCAAGTGAGGGAAATGTATGGGAAATATTTTTATAAATTCCCATCCGGTCATTTCAGGCATATCCAAGTCCAGAAAGATTAGGTTTGGAGCCTGTTCTATAGGGGCGTCTGCATTACTTTTAAGATACTCAAAAGCCTGTTTTCCATCAGTGAAAGGGATTAGCTCCCTGGCAAAGCTTGTGTTAATTAACCAGTATTCTAATAGTCTGAGGCAAATGCGGTCGTCATCCACCAGTAAAACCTTATTTAGCATAGCTTTTAGTTTAACGTCTTAATTAATCAGGTTTAAAGTTTTAGATCAACAATATTATTATCTGAATCCCCATCAAATTTATTTTTGTCTGGAGAATTCTAATTCGTTTCTAGATCAGTTATTACCTAATGCTTTAACAATTACAATCTTTTCCTTAGGCTGACCAACTGGGTGATTTAGGAAAGCCGGATTCCCTTGGGGCCTGAACCTGACCAGTTGGAAAACCCGTTTAAATATTTGGAGGTTAGTAGCTGTATATTATTCTCTTGTTTTGCAGTTTCATGTTTTTGCCTGTTGCCTTCTGATAATGAGCCATGCTCTAAATTATGATTACTGGTGGCTAGGATATGTGAGGAATGGCCAAGTACATTTGGTAATTCCTTAGTTTTTGAAGGAGAAGTCTTGGCACGTTTGTAGCTAAACCTGAAAAAGCGTTTACGTCTTTTCCCCTGCATTAAATCTTTTCTTCTATTTACACTTTTTACGTAATCGTAAATTAAATACAACAATAAAATAGTGCAAATTACAATAATGGAAAAGCACAATTTTACAACTGTATCAAACTCCTCTAAAAAAAACGCCTTCACTTAAACAATAATTAAAAAACTGAAACCGTTTGCAATATATAAATTAAAAAATAGCAATAAAATTCAACATTCTAATAAATATTTTAATTTTTCAAATAAGATACCTGAGCTTGTTTAAACTTTACATTTATTTATTAAACAGGTATAAATCTTTAAATTGTTTAAATAGTAAAATCACATATTTATATTCTTTTAATTATAGTAAAACAGAAACCAATAAAGTTTTTAAATAGAGTAATCTAAAGAAGAAGCTTAGCGGTTATTTAACAATATAAATTGTGTTAACAAATCAGCAGGGTCCGACTAATAGTTGCTTTGGGTAAGAAAAGATGAAGTAGTAATAATAAGAGGTAAAGGATTGGATTTAAAATAATTGAGTAATCTCTTGTAGGTAAGGGGTTCTTTTGCCTACAGTCAAAGGAATCAGTTAGACTTAGGTTACTTCTTTCCGCATTCTTATTTAAATAAGCAGAAAATTAGGAAGAGCATTTTAGTTTTAGTCTGGTAAAAATAGAAGGAGGTACAGGTTTTGTCCTTATTATTTAATATTTTAAGCTTTGAAGCTGGCTCCTGGCCAGATGATTTTACTAAAGTGACGAATACCAACCATTCATGAAGAGAAGGAATTTTATTAAAGCCACTACTTTAGCTGGCCTTTCCATTTATACAGTTAGTTTTAATGCCTGCCAGCAGGTTAGTCCGGGAGGGAAAGAATTTCAGGCAGATACAAGTGCTAATTCAGTAGAAGAGTTTGAATTAAATGAAATAACCATAGATCAGTTACAGGAGAAAATGAATAGTGGCGAGTATACCTCCCGATCTATCACAGAACTGTATTTAAAGCGCATTGATGCAATAGATAAAAATGGTATTCAGTTGCGCTCGGTAATAGAAGTGAACCCGGATGCTTTACAAATTGCCGAGGCCAGGGATAAAGAACGAAAAGCTGGTAAGTTAAGAGGGCCACTGCACGGTATACCGGTTTTAATTAAGGATAATATCGATACGGCAGATCAAATGTTAACCACTGCTGGCTCCATTGCGCTTGAAGGTAACAAAGCCACTAAAGATGCCTTTATTATAAGAAAACTTCGGGCTTCAGGAGCAGTATTATTAGGTAAAACAAACCTAAGCGAATTTGCCAACTTTCGTTCTACCCACTCGGCCAGTGGCTGGAGTAGCAGGGGTGGGCAAACTAAAAATGCCTTTGTGCTAGATCGTTCGGCCTGTGGGTCCAGTTCAGGGTCGGGTACAGCCGTAGCGGCTAACTTATGTGCTGTAGCCATTGGCACCGAAACTGATGGGTCTATTGTTTGTCCATCGGCGGTAAATAGCTTGGTTGGCATAAAACCTACGGTGGGTTTATTAAGTCGCTCCGGTATTATACCTATTTCTCAAACGCAGGATACCGCTGGCCCTATGGCCCGTACAGTTAAAGATGCGGCCATTTTATTAAGTGTGTTAACCGGTACCGATCCGGAAGATGCCGTCACAAAAGAAAGTGAGGGGAAGGTGCAGCCCGATTACACTCAGTTTTTAAATGTTGCCGCCTTAAAAGAGAAAAGAATTGGCGTAGAAAAAGCTTATTTAAAAGGTCATAGTGGGGTGGATGCGCTTTTGCAGCAGGCCTTAGATGTGTTAAAAAGTCAGGGAGCTACCATTGTAGAGGTAGATGTACTTAGTAAAATAAACCCTCTTTCAGATAATGAATTCAAAGTGTTACAATATGAGTTTAAAGATGGTTTAAATAAATACCTGGGTAGCGCAAAAGGTAAAGTGAAAAGCTTAAAAGAGCTTATTGCTTATAATAAAGAGAATGAAGCTAAGGCGATGCCTTTTTTTAAGCAGGAGATTTTAGAAAGCTCAGAAGCTTTAGGCGATTTAAGCAGCAAAGAGTATCAAAAAGCTTTAAGTAACAATCTGGCAGTCTCTCGTCACACTATCGATGCGGTATTAAAAGATAATAGTTTAAGTGCTATTGTTGGACCTACCTACGGGCCCTCCTGGTGCATTGATTTAGTAAACGGTGACTACGGTACCGGTTATGGTTTTACGTCTCCGTCGGCTATTTCGGGTTATCCGCACATAACCGTACCCATGGGTTTTGTGCAGGAATTACCTATTGGGTTATCTTTTATTGGTACTGCTTACGCTGAGCCGGAATTAATAGGGTTAGCGTATGCGTATGAACAAGCTTCTAAAGCCAGAAAAGCACCCAGGTTTTTAAAATCTACTGGTGTATAAATGCCTTGAAGATAGGTTTAGTTTTTTCCCATTTCATGTCTGGCCAGATAAAGCATGCAGTTTAAGTTTGCTCCTGATTTTTATCTATATAAACTTTATGCCGGTTTATCTAAAAGGTTTAAGGGAGCGTGGAAAAGGTTTATCGATTGCAGGAGGTAGTTTGTCTGGTTAAGGTATAGGTTAAACGAAATATAGTAACGGGCTATATTAGGTAGCGTATCTTTGGGTATACATAAAAACAAAAAGGATATGAAAAGCAGCCTCATCACCCTAGCCTTAACCATAGTAGTAACCGTAACAGGATTTGCCTATAGCTTAACCGGTCAGCATCAGTTACAGGTTTCTATCGAGCAGGCCGCCCGTGTGCAGGTTCGGCAGATGCAGGAATCTATCCGGTTCAATGAGTTTGAGTATATCCAGATCAAGAAATTAACAGGCGCTTATTTAGCGGCCGTACAACAAGTAAAACAAACCACAGCAGCCGATCAGCAGCCGGAAAGAATAGCTCAACTAGAAGCTGCTTATAAAGCTGCTATAGCAGGAATGCTGACAGAGGTGCAAAAGCAGGCTTTTGCTACTTATGCTGCTGCCCATTCGCTTCAGAGCCTGTTAGCTGCTAAGTAGTAGCTTACGCTGTTTCTATATAAAACAAAAGCCGGTTATCAACCGGCTTTTTTGTTTCTATTACTTAATATATTCCTTTTATAACTCTTTACTCTTTAATAAGCAGTATGAGCCTCAGGTGCCCACTAAAGCAAATTATAATTACTTGGTAAGAGCTAATCTTTCTTTATTAGGAGCAGCATCCTTATGTGCTCCTTTTTTAGCAGTAGGATAAGATTTGTAGTCTCTGTTATGAGCTATATAGCGTTTATAAACAGAAGCCTTGGAAATACTTCTGTTATTGCTATGAAAGTAAAATTTAGCAAAAGATTTTTGTTTTAGTCCAGAAGCACCTACTTTTTCAGAGCAAGAAGACACAGAAATAGCAATTGGAATTAAAAATGAGAATAGTAATATTTTAGGCATATATAGTGAGTTTAAATCGTTAATACTGCCTGAATAATTATATTGTTATTAGATAAGTTCCCTTGATTATATTTTATTAAAACTTCATAATATCTTCTTTAAATAATTAAACATAAATAGATAATATGTTTGAATTAAGAAGTTATTAAACGTTTTTGTCCTATTTTAAAGTGGTAAATATTGTTTGTATCAGTAGCTTCAAATAATTTTAGAAATTTAAATTGGAATCTGTTTCTTTTGAGGCAAATTTAAGATGTTGTAAGTGTTGCTCTAAGTGCTCTAATAGGTACTGGTATTTTATTATTTTATAATCCTTTTGCTCTCGCCGGATAAGGTAACGTAAATACAATAATTTTTCTTCTGTTTCAACTAAGGTATAGTTCTCAATATCTCTGATATCGAAACTAAATTCACTGTGCATACTCATATAATAGACTATCTCGTTAGTAAGAGATTATGTAGCTAAATACGTAATAGAAGAAAGGTTAATCAGCCCTTTTAGATGAACCCCATCATAAACTCGTTAAAGCTAGTTTTCCGAGCATTAAAGCAGTTTATTCTAATGCTTAAACTGCTTTAATGCTTACAGGATATGGTAAAAGGGAAAGACTATAAATGGATCTGGTACGTTCCTGATTTTAGCGGAAATATTACTTATAATCTGTTTCAATACGCTTTTCCGGAACTATGTTAGTAAATTGCCTGCTGGGGGACTGGTAAGGATTATAGCTAAATAGGTATAACCTTACTGGGTAATGTGTTAAAAAAGCATTAATATGCATTTATGGAAATTGAAGAAGTAGCATACGAAGACCGGATACGACAACATCAGCTTAAGATAAAACAGGTATTTACAGAAGTTGGAAAAGTAATTGTAGGGCAGCATTACATGGTTAACCGCCTGTTAATCGGGTTATTTACCAATGGGCATATTTTGCTGGAGGGGGTACCTGGCCTGGCCAAAACTTTAACCATTAATACCCTATCTAAGGTATTGCATCTTGACTTTCAGCGGATTCAATTTACACCTGATCTATTGCCTTCTGATTTGGTAGGCACCATGATATATAATCAGAATTCATCTGCATTTGAGGTAAAGAAAGGGCCTATTTTTGCCAATCTGTTATTAGCCGATGAAGTAAACCGCTCTCCGGCCAAAGTGCAGTCGGCTTTGTTGGAAGCTATGCAGGAAAAGCAGGTAACCATTGGCGAAACTACTTATAAATTAGATCTGCCATTCCTGGTGCTGGCTACTCAAAACCCCGTAGAACAGGAAGGAACGTATCCTTTGCCGGAGGCCCAGGTTGATCGTTTTATGATGAAGGTATACGTGGACTATTTAACCAAAGCGGATGAGCTGGAAGTAATGCGCCGGATGGCTAATATGTCTTTTGTAAATAATGTGAATACTGTTTTAACCAAAGAAGATATTTTCGCTATCCGAGATGAAATTAATCAGGTTCAGATTTCGGAAACACTGGAGCGCTACATTATTGAATTAGTTTTTGCTACCCGCAAACCAGGAGATTATGACCTGATAGAGTATGCTGATTACATCCAGTTTGGCGCCTCGCCCAGAGCCAGTATTGCCTTGAACTTGGGTGCGAAAGCGGTTGCTTTTTTTGATGAACGGGATTATGTATTACCAGAAGATATTAAAGAAGTAGCTGCGGATGTTTTAAATCACCGCATTATACTAAATTATGAAGCAGAAGCCGATGGTATTAAAACCAAGGACTTTGTAGAGGCTATACTTCGTAAAGTGCCGATTAGTTAATATTTGTTGTGCCTTATTCAGGAGGAAGCTTAATAACTATGATATTAGTGCTTCCTCCTGAGTAAGGATAAATAACCTTAATTTTTATCTGAATTAGCCTGATGAGAGGCTACTATTTCCTGCAGAAATTGATAGAAAGGATCTGCAAATTCTTTTCGGCGCAATGCAAACTCAACCGTAGTTTTAAGGAAGTCCAGTTTATTGCCAATGTCGTAACGTTTACCTTCTATGGTATGCGAGTAAATATTCTCTGTTTTTAGCAGGTTAAGCATTGCATCCGTTAACTGCAGTTCGTTGTTTTTGCCTTTAGGCGTTTCTTCAATGGCCTTAAATATTTCGGGCGTTAAAATATATCTTCCGGCAATGGCCAGGTTAGAAGGAGCACTTTCTATCGAAGGTTTTTCAATTAACTGATCTAACTGTAAGATAGAATCACTTATACTTTTGCCGCCTACAATACCGTAACGATTTACTTTATCTGCCGGTACGGTTTCTACGGCAATCACACTGCTGTGGTACTGGGCATATATATCACTTAGTTGTTGGGTAACTGGTATTACAGAATCCATGATAGTATCTCCTAGTAATACCGCGAAAGGTTCATTTCCGGTGTGCTGGCGGGCATAATATATGGCGTCGCCCAGTCCTATAATTTCTTTTTGCCGGATGAAATAAATATTTGCCATCTCGGAAAGTTTGCGCATCTCCCAGTACATAGCCTCTTCTTTTTCCTGCAGGCGCTCTTCTAATTCAAAGTTGCGGTCAAAATGGTCTTCAATGGCCCGTTTGCCTTTGCCGGTAATTATCAGGATATCTTCAATTCCTGAATCTACGGCTTCCTGCACCACATACTGAATAGTTGGCGTGTCTATTATAGGAAGCATCTCTTTTGGTTGCGCTTTGGTAGCGGGTAAAAAGCGGGTGCCTAATCCGGCGGCAGGTATTACGGCTTTTTTTATCATATATTTATTTTTTTTTCCACAACAGGCTTAGCCCTAGTTTATTTAAGTACAAGCTTTTCGGCGTTCAGTTACACGTAAGTATATTCGTTATACAAGCGTTGGTTTAACTACGCGGGCATTTATTTTTTTGAATTCAGCTACTAATTTGTTCAGCATCTCATTTCCGTAATAGATACCTATAACAGAACCGCCAGATCCGGTGAAGGTTGCCGAAGCACCGCAATTTCGGGCCGTATTTATAAGCTCCATATTGCTCTGGCTGATGTTCATGATTTTACATCGCTGATCAAAATTTTCATTCATAAGGGCGTGCAGGTTTTTTATATCCTGATTTAATAATGCTTCTTTTCCCTGATCAGCTAAACCCGCAATGGTATTTAAAGTATCAATTACAAATTGGTCACCTTTATCGTAGCGGGTCCGGACATCGTTCAGTACTTTGCCCGACACTTTTCCTAACTCGGTTTTATAGGCTATGTATAAATTTGGCAGCAACGCCGGGTTCAGCGGTTCGTAAATGCCATGGCCGTGCTTTTGTATGTGTTCTTTATTAAAATCCATGTATACTAGGCCTTCATACACCTGAATAACGCGATCCTGCAAGCCGGCATTAATGCCTAATTCATCTATTTCAGCGGATAATGCTAAACTGGGGAATAATACCTGCGGAATCTGTACCTCATAAAACTGCATCAGAGCCCGCATGGTAGCTACAATAATGGCACTTGAGCCCGCTAAACCAACCTGCCTGGGTATGGAAGAACTGTACCGGATGGTGAAGTTTTTATTAGGTAAGGTAATTTGTTCTTTTTCGCAGTAATCACAAAATTTTTTAATAGCTGCTTTTATTAAAGGCACGCCACCATGATAGCCGGTAAGGTTAATCTGGTCGCGGAGTTGGTAAATATTTTTATATTGGTTTATATCTTGCTTCTGTGGCTCAATTACCAACTCCGGCGTTTGATAAAGTAAAATATGAGCGCCAAAATTTTTAACAATTAAAGATATTGTTTTGCCAAAATAGCCATCTGAAGGGTTTCCTAAAATGGCGGCTCTGGCATAGGCCCGGGATTCTATTATCATGCGGCGTTAGATCTGTTGGAAAAGCAAAAATATAAGAAATACAGGTATAGCTGGTAAAGGAGGATTAGTAAATTTAATCGTAGCTACAAGGTTTTCCTGTACCCGGCGCTTAAATAACCAGAAGTCATTCCGTATTTAAGAAGGGCTCCAGATAAATTTTTATACTTGCTTAAGCTGCTAATTTTCCTTCCAGAGCGGAAAGAATTTTGGTAAATCTTTCGGAAAGAAGATCTATTTTATTCAACCCATCGTGGGCTTGTTCAATTTTGCCGCTTTTATAAAGATTGAATAGCAGATTGGCAGTAGCATTTAATTCCTGCTGCACCTGTATCAGTTCCCGCATTTCTGTTTCGTTCCGGTACCGGGATAGGCCAATGGCGTTGAACCAAATATTAATTGGGCCATTAGGAGAAAAGAATTCAGCATCATAGGAGCCGCCGTAAAGTACCGAACGTACCTTTGACTTAAACAGAATGTGCTTAATCCTTAACTGTTGAAAATCTACTTGGGCCTGGTTCATCTGGTGTAGTCGTAAGGCTACTTATAAGGTAAAACCTTTAGGAGGTAAGTGGAATAAAATTATTTGCCGCTTTTTAGTTTGTCTAATTCTTGTCTTAGTTTTACTTTTTCTGTTACTTCATAACCAAAAGCAATAATTCCGGTTACCTCATTATTTTCTACCAGAGGCTGATACGTAGTAGTAAAAAAGGCTTCTTCTAACTGGCCGGTATTGTACCAATCTAGTTTTACGCCAATTTCACTCGCTATAAAAGGCTCCCTGGTTTTAAAAACATTATCCAGAATCTGAACAAATCCCTGATCTACAACTTCCGGTACGGCCTCGGCTACTGTTCTGCCTATAAGCTCCCGGTTTGGTAGTAGTCGTTGATACTGTGGGTTTACGAGTTCATATCTATGTTCAGGGCCTTTTAAAATAGCAAAAATGGCCGGTGCCTGCATAATCAGTCTTTCCAGGGTTAGGCGTTGGTCTTCTGCTTTCTGGTAGGCCAGTTGTACCTGGTCCGATAAAGCTGACATTTGCTCGTTTGCCTCCAGCAGTTCCTGCACCATTTGTTTGGTGCTGTGGATATCATAAGAGCTACCAACCCGCATAATTACCTGGCCTTGCTCATCTTTCATAGGGAGACTTCTAACCAGGTGCCACCGGTAGTTGCCGTCTTTATTTTTTATTCGCAGTTCTGCCTGAAATTCTGTTTCAGCATAAATGGCTTCTTTTTGGCGATTTAAAATTTGCGTTATATCATCCGGGTGAATAACCTGTTGCCATTTAGGGCCTAAAAGTTCTTCAAGGGGAACACCGGTATATTCTACCCATCGTTGGTTTACATAGGTGCAGCTGCCATTTGGCTCGGCCGTATGGATTAACTGCGGAACAGCATCGGTTAAAAACTTGAATTTGCCTTCACTTACCTTCTGCGCTTGTTTCGCTAATTCCCGTTCCGTAACATCGGTCGTTTTTTGAATAATATATTCAATATTCCCATTATCATCGAGAACAGGAGTATGCGAGGCTTCCCAGTAGCTATCATAAAAACCGCCTCCCTCTGATTCTGGTACGGCTATCCGGTAGCTAACCAGATTCATGTAGTCTACTGCTTTTGTTTGTAACACCTTCTCAAAAGAAAGACGCACAGGGTTGGCCTCAAAAGTGTAATTTGGGTCCGGATACGCTTCTAATAAGAAATGCCGACCTTGTATTTCTTCCCTTTTTTTTAAGGTTACTTTCAGATAGGCATTTGTAGCATCAATGATTTTATAATCAGGAGAAACTGCAATTAGGTTTTCCGGGATATAATGAAATAATTTAAGCGTATCCATAGCTTTTTGGTAGGTGCTTTATAGAGGCTAAATAGTATAAAAGCAAAATTAAAAATTTCAGCTTTATATCTATTTTTAATTTTAAGGTTTAACCGGTTTAGTCTAATAAAGTTTACTCAAAAAGAATTACAAATAGTTTAGAGCAGCCTTGTTATCAAAGAATAGTTTAATTACGATTTATTAAAGCGGGAAAAGGCTGGTAGCCAAGAGAAATTGAATAGTTAGAAAAATTTTAAGCACTATATCTATACATGGCTTTGGATCTCATGGCAACATAATTAAAAGCCATTAATATTACGCAAGCCATGTTAGCTAAAGATTACAGGAATGTTATCCTTAATTAATATTTATACCTTTTATAAAGTAATCTCTAATTCCAAAAATTCAGATGCGCCGTTATCATTATCTGTCATGGCAATTGCGCGGTAAGTTCTTTCCCCAATTTTTTCAAGAATTGCTAACGATTCTACTTTGCCAATAAACGGTTCGCCTTCTTCATTAAGAATTAAAGCCGTTTCCAGACCCATGGGTTTAGTAGTAGGTTTAAGCGTTTTTAAATCAATGGTTCCAACAAAGCTTCCCAGTATTTGCCCGTCCAGAATGGCATCTGTCGTGTTTTCAACGGAGGCCGTAAAAAACAGTTTATCAGCAAACGTATAAGCTCCCGAAAAACGAGCGCTTAGGCCAGATAAGTGCGGCAGTTCAAAGTAGTAAGCCTGGTAAGCAGGTACGGTAGAAGTAGAATCAGTAAGGTGCCGGAAGAGCTCATTTTTATCAAAAGATAACAATACATTGGGGCCTGTGGCAATAGAGCGCTGGAGTAAAAATAGCTTTTGCCCCGAGGTGGAAGCTGCGGCCTCAATGTTCAGTAAATCTTCTGCTAGCAAGTCTTTGTTAATTTGAAGTGCAGCGTATAGTTTTTGTAAAGAGTATTGTTTTATTTGAATAACGTCTCCGGGCTTTTCGGGTAACTGAATAAGGTAACAATGAGCACGGGTAGGGGCCGCCCCAGACCCAAAAGCAGCCAGATAGTTTCGGTCGTTAATATTCAAGGTAGTTAAACATTCCAAATCTGGTTTAAAGGCTTTGGGTATGCGGCCATTGCCAAAGAACTCCGATTCAAAAAGCTGTACCTTATTTTCTATTTTTAAATTCTTTTGGTTCAGAATATATAGTAATGGCGAATCATCCCCAATTACATAGATTTTATCTCCTACTACTTCCATGCCTGAGGCAGAAGGAATTTCTCTGAATAGTTTTCTTTTGGTAATAATGGCTTTCATTTTTACTGGAGACGTTGTTACCGGTTCTTTCGTTTGTGGTTTACATGTTACGAAAAGAATGCAATACGTACACATTAAAATAGAAAACCTAAAAATATTTAGCATGTATTTTGTATTATGTGCCAGTGCCAATAGTGCCTACAAAACTAGTATTTGTATTTAATGTTCATGCTTATAAGTAGCCAAATTATATAAAAAACTTAGCGGTGCACGATTTTTCAAAAGAGTTCGAGTTTAGAACTTCCCGAAGTGGTGGTCCGGGAGGACAAAATGTAAACAAAGTATCATCAAAGGTAGAACTTCGGTTTCATGTGGCTAACTCTGAAATTTTAAACCCCGAAGAAAAAATATTAGTGCAGGAAAAGCTAGCTAATTATATAACGGGAGAAGGTTATTTGCAAATAATTTGCCAGACCGAGCGCAGCCAGCTTGGGAACAAAGAGAACTGTATTAAAAAATTTTACGAATTACTAAAGAAGGCTTTTGCCCGGCAGAAAGTCCGGAAGCCTACCAAGCCGTCCAAGGCTGCCCGCCAGGAGCGTTTAAGTGGGAAGAAAATGCAAGCCGACAAAAAAGCCGCGCGCGGAAAAATCAGACCAAACGAATTTTAATTACTAGCTGAAATTTTTTATTTCTTCACCAAAGTCATAAACGGGTTGGTTTGGTACAGCCTGGGCAATAATGCTGGCGCCAATAGCGGAGCGATAACCTCCGGCACAGTGGACTAATACCGGTTTATCGGTAGGAATCTCTGTAGCCCGCAACCTTAGTTCTGATAAGGGAATGTTAAGGCTCTGCGGAAATATTTTATTTTCTTTCGATTCAGAGCTGTTCCGGATATCCACAATGGTAAACTGATCTGGATTAGTTTTAAAAGTTTCTACCTCAAAGGTGGGAGAGACTTTTGTGGCATTATCAGGATTAATAACCGCTCCTTTTATAAATTTTTCATAGCCAATTTTAGCAGTTTTGGCAATTACTGTTTCTAGAGTTTCTTCGGTATGAGCTATTAAATAAAATCTTTCTCCGGGGGCCAGTATGCTACCTAGCCAGGTTTCAAACTTTAAGCCATCCTGCAGGTTAATGGCATGTTCCAGGTGCCCTTGCCTAAATAATTCTGCCGGCCGTGTATCAATAAAATAACCAGTCTTACTAAAAATACAATCAGGTTTTAAACGTGGAACAGCTAAGGTACTTTCTCTATAAAAGGGCGCACCGGTTTTATTAAGCTCTACATTATACTTAAAATATACAGGCACGAAGGGCTGGTCTGCCAGTAAATAATCTACAAAGGAATCTTCAGGCATAGGCTGCAGTGCTTTGTTGTGCTGCTTTTCGTCGCCCAGGGTGCTCCATTTGGCATCGCCTATGCCCTTACCGCACAGCGAGCCGGCTCCGTGGGTTGGGTATATCAGCACATCATCAGGCAATGGCATTAATTTCTGGCGGGTAGATTGATACATGTGCTGAGCCAGGGATTTGGCCGTAGCCGTTATGGAACCAGCACTTTCCCGCAAATCTGGACGGCCTACATCGCCAACAAATAAGGTATCTCCAGTGAATAGGGCCAGTGCCTTATTTTGCTCGTCTTTTACCAGCACACATATACTATCGGGAGAGTGACCTGGGGTGTTAATAGCATGTAAAATAACATGCCCTACCTGAAAAAAGTCGCCGTCGTCAAAGGTATTATGCGTGTAATTGGCCTTAGTTAATTTACTTGTATAAATTTCGGCCTCTTTGGTATGCGCAATTTCCCGGTGGCTACTAACAAAATCAGCGTGGGGGTGTGTTTCTATTACCGCTACAATGCGGGCATCGTGCAGCATGGCAAATTCATAATAAGGCTGCGGATTGCGGGCCGGATCGATAACAACAATTTCGCCGGCACTCATTACAATATAAGAAAAATGGGCTAAACCTTTATCTTCAAACTGTTCTATCTTCATGGTGCCAGGTGTTGTTATAAAAAGGCCTGTAGCCGCAAGTTGTTAAACTTACCGGCTACAGGCAAAGATGTATTATTAACGAGTTTTACTGGTTTAAGTAAGGTTTTGTACTATTAAATTTTACCCGAACAGGCTGCCTAACAAACCTTTTTTTTCTTCGATTTTGTAGCCAGCCTTTTTTACAGTTTCCACTACTTCTTCGGCCTTTATATTTTCTCCTTTTACGGTTAATATTTTCTCCGGATTAGTTGTATCTACTTCCCAGTTTTGCACATTTTCTACTGCGTCCAGGTAAGGTTTGGCGTTGGCCACACAACTGCCGCAATTTATGTTGGTTTTAAATTTTAAAGTCTTCATTGTAGGTAAAAATTAAAGGTTGTACGAAATAATCTGCATTTAAAAAGTTTCGCCTATAGCGTAATTGTTCGTAATCTAAGGCTGTTGGTTACTACTGATACGGAACTTAGCGCCATGGCGGCTCCGGCCAGCATGGGGTTTAGCAGGAATCCAAAGAACGGAAAAAGTATACCGGCCGCAATTGGAATGCCTATCAGGTTATAGATAAAAGCCCAGAAAAGATTTTGCTTTATGGTTCGAACAGTGGCCCGCGATAATTTAATAGCTGTAACAATATACCTTAAATCTGACTGCATTAAGGTTATTCCCGCTGATTCCATAGCAATATCGGTGCCTTTCCCCATGGCAATTCCTACATCCGCCTGAGCCAGGGCGGGAGAGTCGTTTATGCCATCGCCTACCATGGCTACTACGTGTCCCTTGGCTTGCAACTGTTGGACATAAGCCGCCTTTTCGGTTGGTAATACTTCCGCCTGTACCTGGGCAATGTTA
The DNA here is from genome assembly GCF_000473365.1 of Adhaeribacter aquaticus DSM 16391. GTDB lineage: Bacteria > Bacteroidota > Bacteroidia > Cytophagales > Hymenobacteraceae > Adhaeribacter > Adhaeribacter aquaticus. The sequence continues at coordinate 637,120 of NZ_KI421517.1, read as the reverse complement.
GCTTGTTTAGCTATAGCCTGAGCGGTTTGTATATTATCGCCGGTAAGTAAATGTACCTGCAAGTGCAGGTGTTGTAAAGCCTGTACGGCTGCCGCCGAGGTTTCTTTTATGGGATCTGTTACCGGTATTAGCGCCACTACTTGTTCTTTCCGGCTAATAAAAATTATAGTTTTGGCTAAGGCAGCCTGTTGTTCGGCTATTGTTTGTAAAGATTCGGGTACCGGCAAGTTGTAAGCCGCCAATAAATGTTTGCTGCCAATAAAATAAGTTACTCCGTCCACATCGGCTTTTACTCCCTTTCCCGTAATGCTTTCAAAATTAGTCACAGAAGCAGGAGTGAAGCCATCGGCTTTTAATTTTCGGATAATGGCGTCGGCTAAAGGATGCTCAGAACGGGTTTCAATACTTAGAATGGCCTGAGCTATTTTTGTTTTTTCAATTACTGGTTCATTCCATATAATTTCTTCTGCTTCTGGTTGTCCTTTGGTAAGCGTACCGGTTTTGTCTATTACTACTACAGTTGCTTTACGGGCTTTTTCCAGGCTTTCAGCATCCTTTATAAGAATACCCTTTTCAGCACCTTTACCCACTGCTACCATTATAGCGGTAGGAGTAGCTAAGCCTAAAGCACAGGGGCAGGCAATTATCAGAACGGTAATCAAAGCTTGTAAGGCATAGGTTACATTGTTATCTACCCCAGAAAAGTACCACACAATAAAGCTTAACAAAGCAATAGCCATCACAATGGGTACAAAAATTCCAGCAATTTTGTCTACCAGTTTTTGTACCGGTGGTTTGCTGGCCTGAGCCTGTTGTACAGTTTTTATAATCTGAGCCAGCATGGTTTGGGAGCCGGTTTTTTGAGCTAACAATTCAAAACTGCCCTTTTGGTTTACGGTGCCGGCAAATACGGTAGCTCCTGCTTTTTTAAGTTGAGCCACTGGTTCGCCGGTAATCATGCTTTCGTCCACGAACGATTCTCCTTTATGTACCAGGCCATCTACCGGTATTTTTTCTCCGGGCCTGATTAAAATCTGGTCGTTAGGCTGCACCTGTTCAATGGGTAGTTCTTCTTCTTCACCAGTATCACGCATTATTCGCACGGTTTTGGGCTGCAGGCCCATTAATTTTTTTAAAGCGGCCGATGTCCCTTTGCGGGCTCGCTCTTCCATTAGCTTGCCAGTTAAAATAAAAGCAATAATAGCAGCAGCCGACTCAAAATAAACCTGCGGCTGCAGGTCCCGGCTTAAGAAGTACTGTGGATAAACGGTATTAAAGGCGCTAAACATAAAGGCTACCCCGGTACTTAGGGCCACCAGCGTATCCATATTAGCTGTTAAATGACGCGCTTTTTTAAAAGCGCTTATGAAAAAGCTTCTGCCAAACCAAAATATGACCAGGCCAGTAAGCACCAGCATAATAAGATTAGCTCCCGGAAACCCATGGTGAAAGAACATGCCTATAATTACTACCGGCAGTGTTAAAACAAATGCGGCTATGGTTTTCTTCTTTAACTGTGCATACTGGTCGGCATCGGCTTTTTCTAAATCTTCAGCAGAAATAGTAGCATCGGCTACTAACTCGTATCCTAGTTGCTTTATAACTTTCTGAAGTGCTTTTACATTTACTTCCTGCGGGTTGTATTGTACATCTGCCGACCGGTTGGCATAGCTTACATTAGCCTCTACTACCCCAGGCTGAGCTTTTAACATCGACTCCACGCTTACGGCACAGGCAGCACAAGTCATTCCGTTCACCGGAAAAGTATTTCGGGTGGTGCTGGTTGTAGCAACGGGTTGGGTTGTAGTACTCATACTTTTAGCTTTTATAATTTTATGTACTTGTTCTTTTTTTACAATACAAAATTATGGTACGGTTAGGGGAAATATGTTACAGGATATTTTTTTAATGTTATAAGATTTTGGAATAGGTACAGAACAAAAAAGCAGCCCGAGGGCTGCTTTTTTGTTCTGTACTGGGTGAGAGCGGGTAACTAGCTTCTGCTTCCGCGGCCGCGTAATAAAGCAACTAATAATAAAACAAAAACAGCACCACCAACAACCCACATCCAGGGGGCTACCGGAGAACCGCCACCACCACCTTTATTAATATCTACATTAATATCTGCACCAGTTTCCTGAGCAAAAGCAATTATGTTGAGTAATGTGGCGAATAAAACTAATATGGCTCTTTTCATAGTTTAAGAAAATTTTAAAGTTACATTCCCAGAAATCTAATTAGTAAAAGCAAGGCGTAAAAAGGATTCTGCTGGCGGAAAATAAGTGTGCCAGTGGCTTTATTGCTTAAATAATTAGTTACCTGTGTTATATATAGGTATACTTTAATTTTATAATATTTGTTGTTTTTTTAGGTTGTATTTTTCGGTGAAATAACCCTAGGAAATAAAATATTTTAACCCTGCCTTTTTCGTAATACCATATTTTTATCTTAGCTCTGGTCTTGCCGTAGTTAAAGATTAATTAATTTAAAAAAATTATTTTAACTGGCCGGAAAACAGTAGCCGGTTAATAGTATAAGTCACAGCGAAAGTTCTATGAAAGCTCCCAAAGGTACCCTTATTGCATTAGGTGGTGGTGGTGATGATGGTTTAATAAAATTAATAGAATCAGAGTATTGTCATGAAAAATCAGCAATTGAAGTAGTTACTACAGCTGCTCCTGAGCCCGAAGAATCGGGAAAAGCTTATGTAGAAGCCTTTGAAGAAACTGGCTTGCCTAATGTACGCTTTATGCATATAGATGAGAATAATGAGGCGGATAAGGCAGATTATATAAAACGAATAAAAGCGGCTGATGTAATCTTTTTTACGGGTGGCGATCAGCGCCGGATCCTGGAATTTCTGAAAGGAACTGAAGTGCATAAAATCATGCGGGAGCGGTACCGTACCGACGATTTGATTATTGCCGGTACCAGTGCCGGTTCTGCGGCTATGTCCGATAGGATGATTTATGAAGGGTACGGTCCTTATGCCCTGGAGAAAGGAAGAACCAAAACCAGTGCGGGTTTATCTTTTATTCATAAGGTTTACATAGATACTCACTTTACGGAGCGGGGCCGGTTTGGGCGATTATCTATTGCGGTGTCACAACACCCGGAATACATTGGCATAGGATTAGGCGAGGAAACGGGTATTATTATTCGGGAAGGAAATCTGGTAGAGGTCTTTGGTATTGGTGTGGTAACAATAATAGATGGATCTGAAATAAAATACTCTAATATACATGAAGTAGAGCATGGTTTACCAATTGCTGTAGAACACCTGGTCATGCATCTATTGGTAGAGGGGCAGCAATATTGTATCCGGGAAAAGGAAATTAAGCCGGTGCTTAAAAACTGAAAAAGCTTGTATATAGTACAAGCTTTTTCAAAGGTGTAATTATATTACCGGTTTTCACCGTTTTACCGGAAACTTCATGCGGTAATCGGCATCTACATCCCCTTTACTGATTTTGGTTAATTTACCTTTAATAAGGCGCTTTTTTAGCCCTGAAAGATGATCTGTAAATAAAATACCTTCAATATGATCGTATTCGTGCTGGATAATACGTGCTACCAGGCCATCAAAAACATCTTCGTGTTCCTGCCATTCCTCGTCTAAATACCGGATGGTAACAATAGCGGGCCGGTAAACATCTTCCCGAACGCCCGGAATGCTTAAACAGCCTTCCTCAAATGCCCACTCTTCGCCTTCTTCTTTTAATATCTGAGGATTAATAAAGGCTTTTTTTACCGCTGTTGCTTTCTTTTCTTCATCTTCCTCAAAAGGAGCCGAGTCAATAACAAATAAACGGATGCTTTTGCCTATTTGAGGAGCGGCAAGTCCTACACCATGGGCGTTATACATGGTATCATACATATTTTCCACCAGTTTTTTCAAATCCGGAAAATCCTGTGGAATATCCTGCGCCTTTGCTTTTAATACTGGGTCGCCGTAAGCAACAATCGGATAAATCATAAACTTTGCTGAGCTAAATAAGATTGTAAAATAATAGTTGCGCTTACTTTATCTACGGTAGCTTTGTTTTGGCGATCTTTCTTTTTTACACCACCATCAATCATTGCCTGAAAAGCCATCCGGGAAGTAAAGCGCTCGTCTACTGTATAAACGGGTATTTCGGGTATTTCTTTTTTTAATTTCCGGACAAATCCTACTACTGCACTTGTAACATCAGTAGGGGTGTTATCCAAGGTTTTAGGCATGCCCACCACAAAAGCTTCAACCGCTTCTTTCTGAATATAATTTTTCAGAAACATAATTACATCTTTGGCATGTACGGTATCCAAAGGATTAGCAATGAGCTTTAACGGATCGGTAACAGCTAAACCCACCCGTTTATTTCCGTAATCTATTGCTAATACTCGCGCCATTTAAATAAAATTGAAAGACAAAGGTATTCAGTTTTAAGTAATCTTATTCTATTGTTCTAAAATACTTCGGACTAAGCAGGTTTGGGTTTATGTTTTTTAGAATATTTCAGTAAGTAGTTGAATTTGGTAAAAAAGCTTTCCTCTTTTATGAAATAAAAGCTTTGTTGTAGCCATGATGCAGGATACACAAATAAGCGAAAATTTGTATTTTGTAATGTTTCGCCTTTCTTATTTAATTAGAAAAGCGGCCTTGGGGAAAAGCTTAAAATTGGCTTAAAAAGAATAATAAATACTTTGACTGGTTAGGTAATCAGTTCAATTTTGATTATTTAGTTGAATAATTGATATAATTAAAAAAAACACAAAAGCCTTTACTTAAAAAATTGTATTTTACTAAACTAGGATTAAATTGTAACTCCTTTATAAATAAGATGGATATGAAACTATTTTATTGTAAATTACTTTGAAAAGGATTATCAGGTTTTAGCTGTTAAACTTATACTTAAATCTCTTTTAAATTTTTATGGATAACAATCCAAAGAATTCAGTCTTCCAGGTCAGGTTACCAATTATTATTGCACTTGCTTTATCTTTTGGTGTTTTAATTGGCGCTAATAGTTTTAAGGCATCCCCCAACAATGCGCAACAAACTGCTAAAGGTTACCTGAAGTTTAGGGATATTTTAAGTTACATTGACCGCGATTATGTAGATACAGTTAATGTAGAAGAGTTAACAGATTTTGCTATTGCCAAAATGCTGGAGAAACTTGATCCGCATACCTCTTATATTCCGGCAAGCGAAATTAGTATTGCGCGCTCTTATCTAGAAGGCAATTTCGATGGTATTGGCATAGAGTTTAATGTTTTCCGGGATACGGTTTATGTAGTGGCACCTTTAAGTGGTGGCCCATCAGAGACAGTGGGAATTCAGGCCGGCGATAAAATTGTAAAAGTTAATGGGGAGAATATTGCCGGAGTGGGTATAACTACACAGAAGGTGCTGGAAAAATTACGTGGTACTAAAGGATCCAAAGTGCAATTAAGCATTTTGCGTAAAGCCCAAACCAAACCAATGAATTTTGTGGTTACCCGGCATAAAATACCCTCTCACTCGGTAGATGTAAGTTACATGCTGGATAAGCAAACCGGTTATATTAAAATAGCTCGTTTTGCCAATAATACTTATGCTGAATTTAAAGAAGCTTTATCAAAACTAAAGAAATCGGGTATGCAGCGCCTGGTGCTCGATTTACGGGGTAACCCCGGGGGGTATATGGATAGGGCTACTAAAATAGCTGATGAGTTTATTTCGGGTAATAAAAAGATTGTATATACTGATGGAAAAGGAACCAAGTATGACTCTGATACCTATGCAAAAGTAAAAGGAGAGTTTGAAGAAGGTAAACTAGTAGTTTTGATAGATGAAGGCAGTGCTTCGGCTTCTGAAATTTTAGCTGGTGCTTTACAAGACAATGATCGGGCTTTAATTGTTGGTCGTCGTTCTTTCGGAAAGGGGTTAGTACAAATGCCTATTTCCTTAAACGATGGTTCTGAGTTGCGTTTAACTATTTCAAGGTACTACACGCCCAGCGGTCGTTCCATCCAAAAGTCCTATAAAAAAGGAACAGAAGAATATGGAAATGATATTTTGAACCGGTATAAAAAAGGTGAGTTCTTCCACCAGGATAGTATCCGTTTTGATGACTCCTTGAAATATAAAACTATAAATGGTAGAATTGTTTATGGAGGTGGTGGTATTATGCCTGATGTTTTTGTTTCCCGCGATACTTCTGACGTAACCAATTATTTAAACCAATTATTTGCCAAAAATCTAGTTCGGAAATTTGCAGTAAATTATTTCCAAGATCACCGTAAAGAGTTTGAAAAAATGCCTTTTGAGGATTATAAAACGTCCTTCTTGGTATCTGATAAAATGCTGCAAGGTATTATTAAGGAGGCAAGCAGCCTGAAAATAGTTTATAAAGAAAAAGAATTTGAGCGCTCTAAAGACTTGCTTAAAAATCATATTAAGGCTTACATTGCCAGAAGTGCTTATGGCTCGGAAGGCTTTTATACCATTTTCCAGGAGCGGGACAGAGAACTAAAGCAAGCCTTACAGAGTTTTGGGCGGGCAGGCCTGCTCGAAAAAAATTATGTGCAGGCTCATTCTGTGCCGGAATAAGCGCCATAAGCTTTTAAATAACACGCCCTTCCGGTTCTCTTTAAACCTTTTTACAGGAAAGAGAACCAGAAGGGCTTTTTGCTGCGCTTTACTTCTGAGGACTAATTTTTAGATTTTTCTGAATAATAATTCTTTACTTTAAGCATTAAGTAAGTAAAGAGCGTATTTTACTTCTTTTACCGGTTCTTAATCTTCAAGCCTTAAGATATCGTAAAATGCTTTTACCAGTACCTAATGTAAAAATTATGAAATCTACTTTGTCTTTTTTATTGCTTGCCCTTTTGTTTGTATTTAACTCCTGTAAGGAGATTGATAAACTGCTTACCTTCACGATTAAAGAATCTCAAACCTTTACCGTACCCAAGCAATTTATTATTCCGGGCCGGCAATTACCCGGAATGCCGGTACCCTCCGCTGTTAGCATGGAGCAGGAATTTAAAAACCATAATACCCGGGCAAATTTAGTTAAAAATATTACCCTCGATGACTTAACACTCACCATCGAAAATCCTGCTACTGAAGATTTCGGGTTCCTGAAGGATATTGATGTTTTTATTTCTACTGATAATACCAATGAAGCTAAATTGGCTTACCTGCATGATATACCAGCTAATGTCGGAAACACCTTAAAACTTAATTCGGCTAATCCGGATTTGATGAAGTATATAAATGCGGAAAACTTTAAAATAAGAGCTAATGCAACCATTGATGAAAGTGTGCCAGATGATGTAACAATGAAAATAGACGTAATTTTCAAAGTGGTAGCCAAGTCATTGTAAACTAGGGTAATTATAACATTTTGGTTTTGTTTTTGTTAATACAGCAAGAGTTGTAAAATATTAACCTAAATAAGGCCCTCGCCATATAATATCATAAATAAAGATATTATGTATATTTGCAGCCAATTTCTGAAAATTGCATGCGTGTATTGGAAACAAACAAATTAGAAAAGGTTATTATTGTTGGAGATCGGGTTTTAATAAAACCGAAGACCTCCCAGGAGCAAACTAAAAGCGGCTTGTTCCTTCCGCCGGGTGTTCAGGAAAAAGAAAAGGTTCAGGAAGGGTATATCATGAAAACGGGGCCTGGTTATCCTATTCCGGCCGATTATGGTTTTGATGATGAAGTCTGGAACCGGGATGAACAGGATGATGTCCGTTACATTCCGCTGCAAGCCAAAGATGGCGATTTAGCTATATACGTTCAGCGGGATGCCATTGAAATTGTTTACCACGGCGAAAAATATTTTATTGTTCCGCAGTCGGCTATTTTAATGCTGATTCGGGAAGAAGATCTTGACTAATACAATACTAGATCAATAAAAAAACCGCTCCCTAAAGAGCGGTTTTTTTATTGATCTAGTATTGTATTAAATGGATTTGGTGAATCAGTTAATACAAGATTATTTTTTATTAACTCAGGAGAAATGAAGCATATTTTAGTAAGTCTTCTAATAATGACCTTAGGTTGTAAAACCCCAGCCCAAGAGCACCAGGATAATAAGGGAGAACTTAATGCCACAGGATCAGTGAGAGAAATAAATCAGGGCATGGCACTGCCGCCGGGAAAAGAAAGAGAAGAAAGAGGCCAATTGGCACCAAACACCTGCCGGATTTTGGGAAAAATTGTAAATATATCAGATGATTTAGATACTAATAAAGCCACGCCCTGCGGGAAAACGCCTTGTAAAGCCTTGGTGCAAGTGGTGCGGGTGTTGGGTTATGGTGCCGGGTTTGGTACACTGGCAGAAGGAAGTAAGGTAGAAACCCACTTCTCGTTTACCTTGCATCATACAGCTGATTTTTTTCCGGAATTAACCAATCCTCTGCCGGGTTTAAAAGAAGGGGATGTTTTTCAGGCTGATATTTCCAGAATGACAGAAGGAACATCCTCCGGAAGTGCTTTTTTAGTTACCTCTTATATAAAGAAATAAAATAGTGTTTTAGATAAAATTTGTGCTGCCTAAACAAGAGTAGGAGCTCAAATACTTTGTGGATTTCCTAGTTTATTCCCTACTCCAAAACAGATCTTTATCTTCTCATAATCAATGGTATAAATAGTAAATTTCCTGGTTGTATTCGGTGGTTCTTCTGAACTATTTTGCTTTAAAAAGGTTAATTATTAGCAGGATATTACCTGGTGTATTTGCCCTGAAACTCATGGATTTTTAGCGGCATGTTTTTTGCAATCAGATTATAATTTACATGAATATAGATTCGTCTGTTAGAAATAAAATAAGTATCATCAGCATTATATTGCTTGTACTTTTTGGCTTAATTTTTTGGTTTAACTTAAGCAATCCTATTTCAAAACGCTCTTATGTTACACTCGAAATTGAAGAAGCGGCAAAAGCTATCCGGAAAAACCGGAAAATGTTGAAAGCTTCTGTCGGAACGCCGGATGATCCGGATGCCCGGGCAAAATGGGAATTTAAACGGTTACGAAACCCATATACCGATGAAATTCCGGTTGATATCCGGCAACGAGAGCTGTCGTTTTCCGCCACTATACCAATTGCTGAAGTGGTTTCCATGAATCAATTTGGGCGCAATGCGCGAGCTTTTGTGCAAAATTGGGATCATCGTGGGCCCTATAACATTGGTGGAAGAACCAGGGCTCTGGCGATAGATATTAGCAATGAAAATATAATTCTGGCAGGTGGTGTTTCCGGAGGCATGTGGCGTTCTACTGATAATGGGCAATCCTGGGTTAAAACAACAGATCCGAGTGTGGTACAAAATGTAACTACTGTAGCACAGGATACCCGCACCGGGAAAAGAAATACCTGGTATTATGGTACCGGCGAACGCATTGGCGGGTTCCACCGGAGCAGTATAGCTTACCGGGGAAATGGCATATTTAAATCTACCGATGGTGGAGTTTCCTGGAAGATTTTGCCTGCTACAGCTGCCTCTGGCCCGGCTACTTTTAATAATGTTTTTCAGTGGATTAACCGCATTGCTGTAAATCCGGCCAATACTTTGCAGGATGAAGTATTCGCGGCTACTATTGCAGGTATTCAGCGCTCAACTGATGGCGGTGCTACCTGGGCCAATGTTTTAGGCACTATAAGTAACGTTGAGAGCGTGTACCGACAGCACAGTTATTTTACCGAGATAGCCATTGGTCAGTCAGGAGTCATGTATGCTACCATGAGCCAGTTGAGTAACAATGGCGGAACGGCTACTGTTCGCGGCATTTTTCGGTCTACTGATGGGGTAACCTGGACGAATATAACCCCGGCAAATTTCCCACAGGTTTATGAGCGGATAGTTTTAGATATAGCGCCTTCCAATGAAAATATAGTTTATTTTCTGGCCAATACTCCTAATGCTGGGAAGTTTGATACCAGCTTATATAAATATACCTATAGTTCCGGAAATGGAGCAGGCGCGGGTGGTATTTGGGAAAACCGCTCGGTTAATATTCCGGGTTTTGGCGGTGAAGTAGGGAACTATAACCACCAAAACAATTATAATATGGTGGTGGAAGTAAAGCCGGATAATAGCAACCATGTAATAATAGGCGGAACTAATTTATATTTATCTACCGATGGTTTTGCTTCTTCTGCCAATACCCGTTGGATAGGAGGGTACAGCCGAAAGAATAATGTCTCCAAATACGCGAATCATCACCCGGATCAGCATGCGTTGGCCTTTTACCCAAGTAACGCGAACCGTTATATATCCGCTCATGATGGTGGATTAAGTCGTACCGCTAATATTCTGGCCACCGATACCGTGCGCTGGGAAAACCTGAACCGGGGGTATTTAACTACTCAGTTTTACTCCATTGCCCTTGACCATAGTGAGGCTAATAATACCTTGATTGGAGGGATGCAGGATAATGGTACGCATATCACTGGCGAGTATGACCCAAAGGCAGAATGGTATGAGTATGGCAGTGGTGATGGTGGTTTTGCATTTATCAAGCCATCATCTGTATTTGTATCGGTATACGAAGGTTATGTACTACGCCACGAGTTTAGCAGCCAGGGGAAATATGTTGGCTCTACCCGGGTGGATCCTAAAGGTGCCAAGGGGTACATGTTTATTAACCCATATATTATTGATCCGAATAATGAATTTGTCATGTATCAACCCGCCGGCGATTCGTTATGGCGAAATACTAATTTAAAAGCAATACCAGTAAGCGGAAACAGTAACACCAAGGGTACAGATTATGAGCCTAAGTCAACGAACTGGAAAGTAATTTCTGTGTTAAACGCCAGCCAAAGCATCTCTGCTATATCGGCAAGTAAGAGTACGGCTAACCTGCTTTACTTTGGTACGGATGATGGTAAGATGTATAAAATTACGGATGCTTTGTCTGGAGATAGCCCTGCCCGAACCGAAATAACCGGTACCAATTTCCCCCCTAATGCTTATATAAACAGCATTGCAGTGGACCCTGCTAATGGCGAGAATGTAATTGTGGCCTTTTCTAATTACGGGGTAATGAGCTTGTTTAGAACTACTAATGGCGGAAGCTCCTGGACAGCTATTGGTGGCAATTTAGAAGAAAAGCCCGATGGTGGTGGAAATGGGCCATCGGTAAGGTGGATAAACATTTTGCCGCCAGCTGTACCAGGTGGGCAATATAAATATTTTGTAGGTACCAGTACTGGTTTGTATGCTACCTCTAATTTCAGTGGTAATACAACAACTTGGATAAAAGAAGGAGCAGCTACCATTGGTAGTGTGCCCGTAGATATGGTTGATAGCCGCAGTGTAGATAACATGGTTGCCGTAGGCACCTATGGGAATGGGGCCTACAGTTACCGGCATACAGAACCTTTGGCAGTGCCAGAGGAGGTAGAGGTACCAAAGACTTTTACGGTTAAGCAAAACTATCCTAATCCATTTAGTGCCAGTACAACCATTACTTACAGTTTGGTAAAATCAGGGAAGGTATCAGTAAAAATATTTGATTTAACCGGAAGAGAAATTGCCACCCTGATAAATGCCCAACAGGAGGCGGGTACGCATGAGGTAACCTGGAACGGCAGAAATGGAAGTGCATTAGCCGACGGAATTTATATTTACAATGTTCAGGTAGGTAGCCAGCAAATAACAAAGCAAATGCTGTTACTCCGCCGTTAATTTTAATAAGCCGATATTCTAAATAAAAAGAGTCAGGAGGTTTTCCTGACTCTTTTTATTTATTAAAACAGGGTATAGTTTTTAATAAATGTAATAAACCCAAAATTTGATAGGGTGTCAAAAAAAAATAAATTTTACCGCTTTAAATATTGCGCATATTCCTTTGCAAAATAAGTAAGGATTATATCGGCGCCAGCCCGTTTAAAGCTTAACAAAATTTCGTTTCTGGCACGCTCGCCATCTATCCAGCCTTTTTCGGCAGCTGCTTTAACCATGGCATATTCTCCACTGATGTTATAAACTGCAATAGGTAAATGAGAATGATCGCGCAACAGTTTTACAATATCTAAATAAGGTAACCCTGGCTTAACCATCAAATAATCAGCTCCCTCCAAGGTGTCGAGTTCTGCTTCCAGTAAAGCTTCCCGGCTGTTGGCTGGGTTCATCTGGTAGGTTTTCTTATCGCCAAACTTAGGGGCTGAGTCTAAAGCATCGCGGAATGGTCCGTAAAAAGCACTGGCATATTTGGCCGTGTAGGACATAATACCAACGTTTTGGAAACCATTACTATCCAAATAATTTCTCAGGAAGCCAACGCGGCCATCCATCATGTCCGACGGACCAATAATATCGGCACCTGCCCGGGCCTGGGCTAAAGCCATTTTGCCTAAGAATTCCAGGGTAGGGTCATTTAGAATTTCACCGTTGTCTACCAGGCCATCGTGGCCATCAGAGCTATAAGGGTCCATCGCTACATCCGTCATTAAAACTACATCCGGAAAATTTTTCTTAACGGCTTCTATAAACTTTATGAAAAGGCCTTCTGCATTATAGCTTTCCTGGGCAAACCGGTCTTTTTTAGCTTCATCAATAACCGGAAAGGGAGCAAAAGTTTTAATGCCTAATTCCCGGCAAGCAGCAATTTCCTCCAGCATTTTATCGGTACTGTACCGGTAAATGCCAGGCATGGAAGTTATTTCTACTGCTTTATTTTCGCCTTCAATTACAAATATGGGAAATATCAAATCATTTACCGACACGGTATTTTCCTGAACTAAATCCCTGATTACTTCATTTTTCCGGTTCCGGCGAGGCCGCCGTGTTAAGTAGTGGCTCATATGTAAATTATTTAATAGGCAAAGTTATCTTTCTGCCTGAACAAAACTCAGTATTTAAAATTCGGCAATTGTTTTTTCAATAATAAGGCAGCATTCTATTAATTGCTCCTCCGTAATAACCAAAGGCGGAGCAAATCTAATAATATCGCCATGAGTAGGTTTGGCCAGCAAGCCATTGTCTTTTAACGCTACACAAAGGTCCCAGGCTGTTTTGCCATCAGGAGTGGGTTTGATTACTACAGCATTCAATAAGCCCTTCCCGCGGACTAACGTAACTAGATGAGGAAACTGATTATGTAAAGCCTCCATTCGGGCTCGGAAAATATGGCCCAAACGAAACGCATTATCAGTAAGGCTTTCTTCTTGTATTACGGCCAATGCGGCCATGGCTACGGCGCAGGCCAAAGGGTTGCCCCCAAAAGTGGACCCATGCTGACCTGGCTTAATGCAAAGCATAATCTCGTCATTAGCCAGGGCTGCCGATACTGGCAATACGCCACCAGATAAGGCTTTGCCCAATATTAAAATATCGGGTTTTACCTCTTCGTAATCCGAAGCCAGTAATTTGCCGGTGCGGCCTATGCCGGTTTGTATTTCGTCGGCTATTAACAATACGTGGTGTTTCTCGCACAGCGCTTTGGCAGTGGCCAGATAGCCTTCGTCGGGTACAAAAACACCGGCTTCTCCCTGTATAGGCTCCACTAAAAAACCACATACATGTGGGTTTTGCAAAGCTTCTTCCAGCGCTTCCAGATCATTATAGGGAATAACTTTATAACCGGGCATATAAGGACCAAATCCACCGGTAGAGTCCGGATCTGTAGAAAAAGAAACAATGCCGGTTGTGCGGCCATGAAAGTTATGCTCAGCAACAATTATTTCTGCTTCGTGCTTTGGTATGCCTTTTTGCTCATAGCCCCACTTGCGGGCCATTTTAATGGCTGTTTCCACAGCTTCTGCGCCAGAGTTCATCATTAGCACCTTGTCGTAACCAAAATATTCGCAGATGTATTGCTCACAAATTCCCAGCTTATTGTTGTAGAAGGCCCGGGAAGTTAGGGTGAGTACTTGGGCCTGTTCTGTTAAAGCCTGAATAATTTTGGGGTGGCAATGGCCCTGGTTTACGGCGCTATAAGCGGATAAAAAATCGTAGTACCGTTTCCCTTCTATATCCCAAAGGAAAATACCTTCGCCTTTTGCTAATACAACAGGGAGTGGATGATAATTATGAGCCCCATATTTGTCTTCGAGGAACATGGCTTCCTGACTGGTAGATATAGTAAGTGTATCCATAACCTTATAATTTTAGTGCTTTGCCGGGCAATATGCAGTATAACGAAGTAGGCGGCAAAAGTAGCTAATGCCACAGAGATAAAAAATATAGCCGTCTTTACCATTTTGTTTAAGGAGCAGCACAAGTAGGGCTTTATTACATTTTGTGCTCTTTTCCTTTTTATGTTTTATTTTTGGCTAAAAAAGTAATTTGAGCAAAAAACAAATACCTCCCTTAGAGCCAGGTGATTATTATTTTAATGAACAAGGGCTTATGGTGTTTACACAAAAATATCACTTAAAACGGGGTCATTGCTGTAAAAATGGCTGTTTGCATTGCCCTTACGGGTTCAGTACCAGGAAAACCAAAGGCTAGAAACGAAAAAATATTTGCAGACCATTTGAATTTTAAAGCTGAAGTCCGTACATTTGCACTCCCTTAGAATAAACTGAAAAAATAATAATGGCACGAGTTTGTGATATAACTGGAAAAAGACCTCAGGTTGGAAATAATGTTTCGCACGCGAACAATAAAACAAAGCGTAAGTTTTACCCAAACCTGCAAAAGAAAAGATTTTACATCCCTGAAGAAGATGCTTGGATTACTTTAAAAGTATCTACATCTGCTATCAGAACTATCAATAAAAACGGTATTTCAGCTGTTTTGAAAAAAGCAGTTGCTGACGGCTATATCGTTTACTAATTAACCTTAGTTTCTTTGCTAACTCAAACAGCAGCTACTAATAGCTTCTGGTAGGGGAGTAGGTTAATTTTGTAAAAAGAAGGTATTAACAGCGGCGGAGTTAGAGTTTTAAATTCTAACTCCGCCGCTGTTTTATTTAGGCTTTTTGTTTCTGCAGGAAGGAAAAGGAATTATCCTTTTTCGGTGTTGGTTTTCTTTGGCGCTAGCCCTGCAATGGCCGGGCCTTCCAGAACTTCGCCATCAATGCTAAACCTGCTGCCGTGGCAAGGGCAGTCCCAGCTTTTTTCGGTATTGTTAAAATGAACAATACAGCCCATATGTGGGCAAACTGCTGAAACTACATGTAAATTGTTTTGTTCGTCGCGGTAAGCTGCTACTTGTCCTGTTCCTACGCCAACAGTTGCGCCTTCGCCTGGCTTAATTTCATTAAATTTATCAGCATCGCCACCGGTTAAATAATCCTTAGCCAGTTCATAAGCCACATTTATATTTTCTTTCGCAAATTTTAATGCTGAAGCCACCGGGGTAAACCTGTTGGCGTCGTAAATTTTTCCCCACGGATTGTCAATGCCCTGGATCTGATCGGCAATAATCATGGCCGCTAGTGTACCATACGTTAAGCCGTCAGCCGAGAAACCGGTGGCAATGTAAATGTTAGAATTTTTCCCGTCTGGCCCAATAAAAGGTAAGCTATCCGAAGGTTTGTAATTCTGGGCCGACCAGGTAAAGGCAATGGAGTCAACGGAAAAGCGGGTGCGGATGTATTCTATTAGCTTTTGGTAATTTTCTTCGTTATGTTCTTTCTGACCCACTTTATGTTTCTCGCCCAGCATCAATAAATAGGTGCCGGTTTGGTCGGTATAAGTCCGGATAGAAAGGTGCTGCATCATGCGCATGTTCCAGTATATACCTGGGTTTGGATAAGGCTCTTTTAACCGAGCGGCAATGGCATACTCGCGGTAAGGCCCCATGGTGGTGTGCACACCGTAAATGCCTTTTGGCGTATGCGTAGCCATAATTATTTGGTTGGCTGTAACGGTATGACCATTTTCGGTGCGTACGGTGCAAGGAGAGCCGTTATTAAATTCTACGGCTTTCGTATTTTCGTATATCTGACAGGTAGGGCTTTCAATTTTTTTAGCGAGTAATTGAGTATACCGCAGGGGATTAAACTGGGCCTGGTTCGGTACATAAAAAAAAGAGTCCGTAGTAAAAGGAAAATTGGCCGGAACCTCTTCACTTATGGGTAAGCCTGCTCTTTTTACAGCTTTTCTTTCTTCTTCCACATTCAAGTCATTTTCGCCGGGTTCAGTAAAGAAAAACCAGGGTACTCTTTCAAAATCACAATCTAGCTGGTAATCCTGTACCTGTTTCTGGATAAAGTCTATGGCTGCCGAACGGGAAGCGGCCACCTTTTCCAATACCTCCTGATTAAACTTTGTTTCGACGGTATGCAACCGTTCCCCAACTGGAGCATATAGATTGCCAGTGGAGGAGCCGGTAGTGCCTTTGGCAACCTGCCAAGCTTCTAAGACAGCAACTCTTTTACCGGCCTTAGCTAAAATAGAAGCAGCAGTAATGCCGGTTATGCCACCGCCAATTATAGCCACGTCCACTGTAATATCATTGGTTAAAGTTGGAAAGGAAGTTTCTTCCGAACGGTTACTCCAGATAGATGTTGTGCTCATATTTCCTGTATTTATAGTCTTTCATACTCATACTTATTTTTATTAGTTAGAGATTTAAAAGTGGAAGAATAAATAAAGGATGAGCAAAAAGTAAAATAGCCCGGTAAGAGCCGGGCCATTTACAGATAGGCGTTTTCAGGTTGGGGTTATTCTACCTCTACTTCCTTGGTAGCAAATAAAGTAATTTGTTTAATAATGTTTTTTAACCCGGCATATAGCACAATGTCCGTAAACATTTTAAACTCGTGTTTGTAGCCCTCCAATAACCCCAGCTTCTCTGCCTTATAGGTATTGGTAGCTGACCAGGGTATCCACCGAACGTCGCGTTTATGGCGTTGCATGTAAAGGTTAATTGCCAGTTCTATCTGGTAGCCATTTACCTCTTCATTTAGAATTTTGATGAGGTCTTGTTTTTTCACTATTCGCTCCCCAGATAATAAGGTGTCGCCGCGGTCAAATTTTACAAACCAAGGGGCATTAATTCTTCGTAGAATTACCATATCCAGGTTATGTTGTGCTATGGCCTGAATAGCTTTTTCAACTTCGGTTTTATTAATAGACTGTAAATCAGCATCCATTAATAAAATATTCTCATTTAAAGCCGCTAATACCCCATGCCGGATGGCATCGGTTTTTCCCTGGTTTTCAGGTAACCTTATCAACTCTACAGTAGGATAATTTTCGGCAATTAAATCAGCTGTATTATCCGTAGAGCCATCGTCAATACAAATTACCTGGGTTATATTTTTTATTTGCGTAACTACTTCAAGTACCTGAAAAACACGGTAACCTTCATTATAAAAAGGGATAATACATGTGGTGTTCGCGTTTAGTAGCATAGGTTTCTTTTCATAGTATTATTTTAATTAAAGGATAAGCTTGCATTTGTGGGAACAAAACTACTTATAATAATGACTATTACAAATGCTCTGTATTGTACCTTTTTTTACTTATAAAGTTATTGTTAGAATACAATTATTTTTGCCCCTCCGAAGTGCTTCAGAAAGAAAAATAAAAACGGATGCAAATCGGGGATAATCTGAACCAGAAAAAGACTAAAGTTTTTTAATTAATGCTTATTGCTATTTGTGATTTTTTCTCCTATCTTTGCAGTCCCAAATAAAATATTGAGTTTGAGATGGCTAAAAAAGGAAACCGCGTACAGGTAATAATGGAATGTACGGAGCAAAAAAATTCCGGTGTACCGGGAACGTCCAGATACATCACTACCAAAAACCGGAAAAACACGCCGGAGCGTTTGGAGAAGAAGAAGTATAATCCGAACCTGAAAAAAGTAACTGTACATAAAGAGATTAAATAACCATGGCTAAGAAAGTAGTTGCGACCCTGAAAACCGCGACCGGTAAAGACTGGGCAAAAGTGATTAAAGCGGTGAAGTCACCTAAAACAGGTGCTATCACGTTTAAAGAAGAAATGGTGCCTGTAGATAAAGTACAGGAGTTTTTGGCTGCAAAATAATTGCTCCCAATTAGGTTAGATAATTACAGGAAGTCCCGCAGGTATCGGGACTTTTTTGGTTTGTATATTATTTAAAAAATTAAGTTTTCAACGGCATTGCGAAAAAGCGACTATGGGAATTTTTGACTTCTTCAGTAAAGAGAAAAAAGAATCACTGGACAAAGGATTGGAAAAAACCAAAACCAATTTTTTTGACCAGTTGAGTAAAGCAGTAGTAGGGAAATCTAAGGTAGACGAAGAAGTTCTGGATGACTTAGAAGACATGCTGGTGCACTCCGACGTGGGCGTTGAAACTACTATAAAAATTATCCGCCGGATTGAGGATCGGGTAGCTCGTGATAAATATGTGGGTACATCTGAACTTGATCGTATTTTACGCGAAGAAGTGGCGGCACTCCTAGACGAAAGTTATTCGGGAACAGCTACCAAAGAATTTGTGCTGCCATCAAACATAAAGCCTTATGTAATTATGGTGGTAGGCGTAAATGGGGCGGGTAAAACTACTACTATTGGTAAATTAGCTGCTCAGTTTCATAAAGCCGGTAAAAAAGTTGTTTTGGGGGCGGCCGATACTTTTAGAGCTGCTGCCGTAGACCAGTTAATTATCTGGGGCGACCGGGTTGGCGTGCCGGTTATTTCGCATGGCATGAATACTGATCCGGCTTCTGTTGCTTTTGATGCTGTAAAAAAAGGCGTTGAGATGGAGGCTGATGTGGTAATTATTGATACAGCTGGCCGTTTACACAACAAAGTAGGCCTTATGAACGAGCTTACTAAAATTAAGCGGGTCATGCAAAAGTTTATTGACGCAGCGCCGCACGAGGTATTACTGGTTTTAGATGGCAGTACTGGCCAGAATGCGGTAATACAAGCCCGTGAGTTTACTAAAGCTACCGATGTTACAGCATTGGCCATAACTAAATTAGATGGTACGGCTAAAGGTGGTGTGGTAATTGGTATTTCGGATGAGTTTAAAATTCCGGTTAAATACATAGGGGTAGGTGAGAAAATTGATGACCTGCAGGTATTTGATAAGCACGAGTTTGTAGACTCCTTGTTTACAAAATAATTCTTTCCCTACAAGAATATGCCGGCTCTCGTTCAGCTTTTGTTAAGCACTTTGCTTTTTTCATGTGCCGGTCCTGTCGCTTCTTTTCAACAAGCATCTTCCTTGTCGCAAGGCATCAAGGGTAATATTGTTGTACTGGAAGGTAACTTAATGCCTGGCCTGACCAGAAAGAATAATACCGCAGTATCTTCTGTTGCCAAGAGCATAACTCCCCGGGAAATTTATGTTTATGAGCTTACCAATTTAAGGCAGGTAAAAAGAAATGGTACTTTTTATACTAATATTCAAACTAAATTGGTAGCTAAAGTTGTTTCTACCTCAACTGGAAATTTTCAGGTGGCCTTACCGCCGGGTAAATATTCTTTATTCTCGAAAGAACCTGATGGATTTTTTGCTAATTTATTTGATGGAGAAAGTAACATTTTTCCGGTAGAGGTGAAAGCCCAAAAGGTAACTCCGGTAGAATTTAAAATTGATTATAACGCTGTATATTAACAGGTGAAAGTTAGAAGTTTAAAAAAAGATAAGGTAAACGTTATTACGCTGGGTTGTTCTAAAAACCTCGTTGATTCGGAAGTATTGATGGGGCAGTTACGTGCCAACGATATGCAGGTAGCCCATGAATCAGAGAAAAACGATGCCAATATAATTATTATTAATACCTGCGGGTTCATTGATAATGCCAAGCAGGAATCGATTGATACTATTTTGCAATATGCCGACGAAAAAGTAGCTGGCAATATTGACAAATTATACGTTACCGGGTGTTTATCGCAGCGCTACAAAGATTCGTTAGAAGCTGAAATACCGCAGGTAGATGCTTATTTTGGTACTTTAGAACTCCCTCAGTTATTAAAGACCTTAGAAGCGGATTATAAGCACGAATTAATTGGCGAGCGATTATTAACTACCCCAAAGCATTATGCTTACTTTAAAATAGCTGAAGGTTGTAATCGCCCGTGCTCGTTCTGTGCCATTCCGTTAATGCGGGGCAAGCACGTAGATCGTCCGATTGAAGACCTGGTAAAGGAGGCAAAGCGTTTAGCTTCTATGGGTACGAAAGAATTAATTTTAATTGCTCAGGATTTAACGTATTACGGTTTGCAGCATTACGGCGAGCGTAAACTAGCCGACTTACTACGGAATCTTTCAGATGTTAATGGCATTGAATGGATCCGGATGCAATATGCTTATCCGTCGCAGTTCCCGATGGATGCCTTGGATGTAATGGTTGAGCGCGAGAATATCTGTAAGTATTTAGATATGCCCTTGCAGCATGTTTCGGATAATATGCTGAAAACCATGCGCCGTGGCATCAGTAAACGCCGTACCATTGAATTGGTAGATACTATTCGCCAGCGGGTACCAGACATTGCTTTGCGTACTACTTTAATTGCCGGACACCCGGGCGAGACCCAGCAGGATTTTGAAGAACTGTACGATTTTGTGGAGAAAACCCGCTTCGATCGCCTAGGTATTTTCACGTATTCGCACGAAGAAAGCACCCATTCTTATTCTTTAGCCGATGATGTGCCGGCTGAAGTAAAACAAGAACGTGCCGATGCCATTATGGAGCTACAGCAAGGAATTTCGCTTGAGTTAAATGAAGAGCGCATTGGGCAAACTTATAAGGTATTATTCGACCGGAAAGAAAGTGGTTATTATGTGGGTCGTACTCAGTACGATTCGCCGGAGGTAGACAACGAAGTGTTGGTGCCGGCAAATAACCATTATGTGCGTCTGGGCGATTTTGCTAACGTACAGATTACAGAATCTTCGGATTTTGATTTGTACGGCGAGATTGTAAACTAAAGTTTACTTATAACAAAGACCAATCCTCATCCTGAAAAGATGAGGATTTTTTATTTTTAATAACTTATTCCGGAAATATTGAGTAACAGGCAGCGAGGGGAAATTATTTAGAGATAAAAATTTCTTATCTGTAATTATAAAATATTGCTGTTACTTTGTGCTTTGCGGATGCACTAGTTTCTATTGAAAAAAGAATGAAAATTTCTAAAATAGATTATCGCGCTACCGGCGCTTTTTCTTCCCTGTTAACTGATTATATTGCCCAGGACCCAAAGTTAACCCCATTTTATAATCGCTATCCTGCTCTTGAGAATTTCAAGAGCCAAATGCAGGAAAAGCAGTTTTCAGGGGAACAGCGGACAAATTTAATCAATTCTCTGCAGCGGCAATACGCATCTGTTTTAAATATACAGGCAGAGGTTCAGCAAAATCTGGAACTGCTGAAAAAGCCCACTACCTACACGGTTACTACCGGGCACCAGCTCAATATTTTTACCGGACCGCTTTATTTCGTCTATAAAATAATAAGTACCATTAACTTGGCTAAGCAGTTAAAAAGCGCTTACCCGGAATGTGATTTTGTGCCGGTTTATTGGATGGCCACCGAAGACCATGACTTTGCCGAGGTAAATCATTTTACTTTATTTGGTAAGCCTTATTCCTGGGAAACAGATCAGAAAGGTGCTGTGGGGCGGTTTTCTACTGAAAGTATGTCTGAATTACTGGCTTCCTTACCAGAACATTATCCTTTATTTGAAGAAGCCTATACACAATCGGCAACTTTAGCTGATGCTACCCGGGTAATTACCCATGCATTGTTTGGGCAGTATGGTTTAGTGGCAATAGATGGGGACGATAAAGAATTAAAGCAGGCCTTTAAACCAGTTATCCGGAAAGAATTACAGGAGCAGAGTTCCCAAAAATTAGTAAACGAAGTAAGCGATAAATTAGCGGAGCATTATAAACCACAGGTAATGTCGCGGGAAATAAACCTGTTTTACCTGGATGAAAATCTACGGGAGCGCCTTGTACTGGAGGATGGACAATATAAAGTGTTAAATACTACTTTAACATTTTCACCAGCGGAAATAGAAAAGCTCATAGAAGAAACGCCGGAAAAGTTTAGCCCAAATGTAATTTTACGCCCACTCTACCAGGAAATGGTTTTACCCAATCTGGCTTATATTGGGGGAGGAGCGGAAGTAACTTACTGGTGTCAGCTAAAAGGGGTGTTTGATGCGAATGGCGTTACCTATCCTATGGTGATGCTTCGCAATTCGGCTTTGTATATTTCCAAGCCCAATGCGAATCGCCGGCAGAAGCTAAACCTGAGTATTGAAGATTTATTTAAAGATACGGCTGCGCTTAAAAAGCAAATTATGGCTCAGTTTGAACAGGAAGAACTAACCTTGGAAGCAGAGCGGAAGCAAATAGAGTCTGTTTTTGAACAAATAACACAACTGGCCAATAAAGTAGATCCTACCTTAGCCAAAACAGTAGCCGCCGAAGCCCAAAAGACCCAGAATTCGCTGATGATGCTGGAGAAAAAGCTGGTGAAAGCAAACGAAACCAAATACGAAACCTACTTCAGTCAGCTGACCGGCCTAAAAGAGAAGTTGTTCCCGAACGGAACTTTACAGGAGCGGGTAGATAATCTGTTAACCTACCAAACCAATAATCCAGAATTTATTCAGAACCTGATAGAGGCTTTTAACCCATTAGAAAATAAATTTACCGTTCTGGAAGAAGAATAAAATGCTGAAAACAGTATTACGCCAGGATATGTTACAAAAACGGGCGCAATATGCTGCGTCCGAAACAGCTGATTTAAGTAAACAGATTTGTGAGCAATTCTTTGGCGCTTTCCGGTTAGAAGCTATCAAAGTCCTGCATGTTTTTCTGCCCATTGAAAAGCATAATGAGGTAAATACCTGGTACATCATCCGGAAGCTGCAGGCAGCTTACCCGCATATAAAAATAGTAGTGCCGGTATCTAATATAGCCGATTTTTCGCTGACTCATTTTGTTTTAACGCCTGATACCATTCTGAAAGTAAATAGATGGGGTATACAAGAGCCGGAAGGAGCAGAGGAAGTAGATGCCCATGAGATAGATATGGTGTTGATCCCGTTGTTAGCTTTTGATTTACAAGGTCATCGGGTGGGATACGGGAAAGGTTTCTACGACCGGTTTTTATCTGCATGCCGACCAGAGGTTTTAAAAATCGGATTATCTTATGAGGCATCTATCCACCAGATTACCGATACGCATCCAGATGATATAGCCCTGGATTTTGCCGTTACCCCAACCAGCGTATACAGCTTTGCTTAATTGGGTTATGATATAAGGTGTATTTCCTGGTATTGTATCGGTGCGGTTCTAAAAGCACTTAATAATCCTTGTTGTGAGATATCAGATTTAATCAATTTTTTATACGGAATGGTAATGGTAAGCTCTTGTATAAAAGGGAAAGGTGTTACCTGAATTTGATTTTCAGATAACCAGGTAGCTTGTATGTTCTTGCCGTTGGTAAAGGAAAAGAAGCTGGAGCTGGGGATACCATTCTTAAACCAGGAGATATTATCCGTATTTGTGGCTCCGGGTTGAATTAAACATACATATAAAGAAAGATTGTCGCAGAACTTTAAGAGCTGCAAATAATAGTTTAATACTTCTTCCTGGACAGGAGAAAAGATTTGAAGTTCCTTTTTTAGTCGTTGTTGCCGGGCTTTTTCAAAGTCGATGAATCTCTGGCTGCCTGTACTAATAGCTGGGTCAATAAAGGAATAGTAATGCAGGCTGCAGAGCAAACCAGCATAAGGATCCATGACTTCTACTTCCTCTATCCCAAGTTTATAATGTGCTAATTTGGGGTTTTGTGGGAGTTCTACAAAAGAATAGGGCTTTTTAGCTTTATCATCCCAGAAAGGATTTTCGTCTAAATTTATCCAGCCCCTATCATGGTGGTAAATCGCCAGTATTACTTTGTCCCGCCATTCTTGCCCAGTAAAATAAGCTGGGTTCCAATGCTCCGCCATTACTCCTGATACCTGGGCGTGGTCGTGTTGCTGAATCAATAGAAAATGATCATTTGTTTCCCGCAAGAGCATACCTTATCAGATTAAAAAATACACGCTCAGATAGAAAAGGACCTTAATTTTTAATAGCTCGGGTCATTTCACGCTTACCGGCTGGGCCCGCTAAAGCCTCTAATGTAAAGCCAGCTGCTTTCAGGCTACGTTTAAAGCTACCTTTGGCGCAATAACTTACCAATACGCCTCCGGGTACTAAAGCTTGGTATAATCTGGCAAATATCTCGTCTGTCCAAAGTTCTGGCTGCTTTTCAGGGGCAAAGGCATCAAAGTAAATAAGGTGGTAATAGTTATCCGTAAAAGTGTAAATAGTTAAGTCGTTTTCTACCTTTCGCAGTTCAAAGTTAGGCGTTACCGGTACTGGTTCATGCCACGGGGACGTATGCAGTATTTGTAAGTACTCCATTAACTCAGGGTTCAGAATAAATTTTTCAAAATGCATATCTGCAATAGTAGCTGCTGTTACCGGAAACTTTTCCAGAGCATCGTATTGAATGGTTTTATTGGGGTGTAATAAAGCATGTTGTAAGGAAAGCAATGCATTTAGACCCGTACCAAATCCAATTTCCAATAAGCGTATTTCCGGATGTTGCGATAAAATATATTCCAGTCCCGCCTGAATAAAGACATGCTGCGATTCTTGTAGAGCACCATGTACGGAGTGATAATGCTCGTTTAATTCCGGAACATATAAGGTAGTAGAACCATCCTTGGTTTGCCTGATTTCTGTTTTCACAATTTTAAGTATTAGGTCCTGTTTATTTAAAGCAAGTATACAAGGTAATTCTTAACTTTCTGCCTTTAACTTGTATTTACGAAATATGGCACGCATCAACATTGATTTACCTGCTACATTTACTTTCGCTACCACTATTTCGGTTCGCGTTTCGGATATAAATTACGGGGGGCATATGGGTAATGATGCACTACTTTCTATTTTGCACGAAGCCCGGATGCAATTTTTGCAAAAGTCTGGCTACTCCGAATTAGATGTAGCGGGCAAAAGTTTAATAATGGCTGATGTGGCCATTGCGTATAAAGGGGAGGCTTTCCGGGGAGATATGCTAACAATACAAGTAGCCGCTCAGGATTTTAACAAATACGGTTTTGATGTGGTTTATGAAGTGAAAAACCAGGACCTAAAACTAATTGCTTTGGCTAAAACCGGAATGGTTTGTTTTAATTACCAAAACAGGACAATGGTATCTTTACCAGTAGAGGTAGAGCAAAAATTATCAGGCTTTTAAGCCTTTTCATGCCTTCAGAAATAAATTTTAAATTCAAGCAAACTAGCTGATTATAAGCCCATATTGGCACGATTTTTAAAGTTTATAACTACAATTAGTTATAATTTTTTAGGGTATGTCAATCATGGATAAGGCTAGTTTTAAACGATATATAGAAAAGTTGGAGCAGGAACGGGAAGAATATATTTCGCGTTTGAGCCCTGAAGGTCAGGAAGAATATCGGCGGAAAGAAAATGATTTAAATGAAGGCTTAAGGAGGAAAAATAACTCAGACACGAGTGCAAATAATCAGAATAAATAAAAGCTGTTTATTTTACCTTTAGTATCTGCCCGGTTAGTTCAAAATTTTCATTCTGAATTTTATCTTCTCTCATAAAAGCAAAATACTTACTTATAATCTTTAAGAAAGGAAGAACTCATGAAAGATGATGCTTCTCGTAAGATGAGGCAATTTCTTCCTTGGGTTCTTTAAGTTAAATTGAAATTGCCCGCTAACTCTTCTAATTGAGAAACAAGCTTTGATAGATGATAAGCATTAGCCTTATTTACTACAAGTAAATGAAACTAAAGCCCTATATTTTTTGTAATTTTGCTATATGGAAGCCACTCAAATAAAAAAAGATATCCGAAAATTTTCCCTGGACGAGCTTAAAACCTGGTTTGTGGAGAATGGAGAAAAGCCTTTCCGGGCCAAACAGGTATACGAATGGCTTTGGAAGCATGCAGCACAATCATTTACTGAAATGAATAATGTGTCGCTGGCTTTACGTGAGAAACTAGATCAGAATTTTGCTATAAATATAGTAACTGTTGCTAATCACCAACGGAGCAATGACGGTACTATTAAATCAGCTTTTAAGTTGTATGATGCCAATATTGTGGAAGGCGTTTTAATTCCCCATGATGAACGCATGACGGCTTGTGTATCCAGCCAGGTAGGTTGTTCCTTAACCTGTAAGTTTTGTGCTACTGGTTACATGGAGCGTAAGCGTAATCTGGATGCAGCTGAAATTTATGACCAGGTAGTGCGCATTAGCGAGCAGTCGCAGAAGAATTATGGTGTGCCGCTTACCAATATTGTGTATATGGGTATGGGTGAACCCTTGCTTAACTATGCAAATGTGGTAAAAAGTGTGGAGCGTATTACCGCGCCGGATGGATTGAATATGGCAGCGCGACGAATTACTATAAGTACTGCCGGTATAGCTAAAATGATAAAAAAGTTGGCTGATGATGGCGTAAAAGCAAACTTAGCTCTTTCGTTGCATGCTGCTAACGATGTGAAGCGTAACGAAATTATGCCGATAAACGAATCCAATTCGTTAGATGCACTAGCTGAGGCGCTTACGTATTACCATCAGATTACAGGCCGTAAGGTAACGTACGAATATATTGTTTTTGAAAATTTCAACGATTCTTTACAGGATGCCGAAGAGCTATTACGGTTTACCCGCATTATTCCGTGTAAAGTTAATTTAATAGAATATAACCCAATTGCTGCGGCCTTATTCCGGAATACCGACGATGACCATTTATCTAAGTTTGTGCATTATTTAGCCGATAGAGGAGTCCAGGTAAATGTGCGAAGAAGCCGAGGGAAAGATATAGATGCTGCCTGCGGACAGCTCGCCACTAAAGAAAAACAGCTCGCCTAAAAGCGAGCTGTTTTTCTTTAGTATTAGATACACGGTTTGTTTCGGATACAGGTTTATAAGCGAAAGTATTTTTAAATAAATATCCTATAGATTTACTTGTCAGGCAGGTTTTAGGTAAAGTACTCCAAAGGGTTAAGTAGGCCTAAAAGAAAAACAGCTCGCTTAAAAAGCGAGCTGTTTTTTTCTATTTAATTATCCACCACAATAATTAAATCACCTATACAAATAGGACTCTTCATTTCCGGTAAAAACTTCAGGTTATTTTTCTGAAGACCAGAACTATATCTTTATTTAATTTTTTGCTCTTTTGTTTTTGATTATCGTTGAAACGACAATTATTAATTGAACAGTACAAATATACGATATTTACTAATAAAGTTGCAAGTAACTTAAAATATTTTTAATCCTTATTTTGAAAATTTAATATTTTCATAATACCATATATGTTTTTGAACCTGATATTTAGGTTAAAAACATATAGACCTATTTACATTAAAAATTTCTTATACCTGCAGGTTATTTATTAAACTCTTCCAGTCTCAGAATGTTGTATTAATCCCCATGAAAATTTTTTGCAGGAATGTGTCTATCCCTATTGCCATCTATCGGAGCAAGCGTGAGAATCGGTTTAGGGTAGATATTGAGTAGGAATGGCGTAAAAAATAGTTTTAGACTAAAAAGTTATAGTACCACTATCGTCACGAGAATCTAAAAAAATAAGTTTAAATTTTGATCTAGTTTTCTGTAGCAGGGAGCTTGGGTAAATAGCTTTTGGTGATGCTTAATCAGGCTCCCTGCTAAATTTAGCTTTTAAGCTAAGGCCATTTGTTTTAACTGGTCAAACTCCAGCTATATTTTGTTTTTAACCTCTAGCGGCTGGAGAAAACTACAACTGAAATAACTGTTTTTAGTTGCTTTAACTAAATACCCTTTACCACGGCTATCTTCTTTTATAGGAGAAGCTAGCGCATTAGTATCCTTTACTTCCTTGGTACAAGAGTTCAGGGTAACTAATAGGGCAATAAAAATAAGTACGTGCAATACCAGGTTTGTAACAGAAGAAAACTCGCGTTTTTGTTTAGCAGATAATTTAATCATGTAAAAAGAACTAAGGTTACTATCTACATGATCCAATAACTAGCTTTACCGTTGCACGGTAAACAAAATATTTTTCATTTTACCGAAAGATTATTCTTTACGAAAACGACCTTCAGATTTTGGACGACCAGCCTTAGAGTCATCACTGTCTTCGTGCTGCACTTCCCGAATCTCAATTTCTACGGCGTGTGGTTTTGGCCTTATTTTTTCCCCAAAGGTATTGGCATATTGTTGCGTAAATTCTGATCCAAAAAAGATTATTAATGAAGAATAATAAATCCAAACCAAAATAATAATTACCGATCCGGCTGCGCCATAAGGAGATGCTACATCACCCCTGCCAATATACCAGCTGATTAAAAATTTGCCAATAACAAAAAGTAAGGAAGTCAGAAAAGAACCTACCCAAACATCTTTCCAGCGAATAATGGCATCTGGCAGATATTTGTATATCAAAGCAAAAAGAAAAGTTATAAAAGCCAGTGATACAATTATGTTGAGGATATGAATAAAAATAATAGCAATGGTTGGAAAAGTTTGTTGTAAGTAATCAGTGAATAAAGTCAGAATAGCACTAATCAAAAGTGAAACCAACATCAGGAGCGCAATACTTAGTATAAGCCCGAAAGATAGAAATCTGTCTTTTAATATTTTGACAATATTATTAGTGGGTTTAGCTCTTACGTTCCAGATACTGTTAAGCGAATCCTGAAGCGTAATAAAAAAGGTGGTTGCAGCAAAAATTAGCGTGCCTATACCTATGGTAGAAGCAATTCCGCCTTTGCCTGATTGGTTAATATTCTTTATCATATTTTGTATGGAGGCCGCCGCATCGGCTCCTACCATACTTCCTAGCTGACTTTCCAATTGACCGGAAACAGCCTCCTCGCCCCATATGGCACCAGCAGCTGCAATAATGATAAGCAATAAAGGAGGCAAAGAGAATATAGTGTTGTACGCTAACGCGGCCGCCAACCGGAAAGAGTTATTCTCCATGAATTGCCCAACGGTGTTTTTAGTTAGTTGCCAGATGTCTTTTAAGGTATAATGTGCCATTGCCTCTTAATATCCTTGTATTTCAGAAATATAGTAGAATGAAGTTGTTACGATTGTAGCACACTTTAGTTAGTTATAATATTGTTAGCTCGCTGGTGTTAGTATACCTCAGAAGTATTTAATACATTTATTGTCTGGGAGCTATCCTTTAAAATTCCTGATTTTCAGATGATACACATTTATAATAAGCTAAGCCAAAAGATATACTGGCCAGTGTTTTTCATGGTGCTTTTATTTTCTTTTTCAGGCAAGGCTCAGGATGCTAATAATGCCACTGACTCCGATAAAAAAGCTGTTGATATTGCCACTAAGGTTATTAAAAATATGGGCGGAACAGACGGCTGGAATAAAACCCGTTACATTGCCTGGACCTGGCGTAACCAATATCATGTATGGGACAAGTACGAAAACAAGTTTAGACTGGAGCGCGATACGTTGGTAGTAGTGGCCGATTTGAATACTAAACAAGGAAAGGCCTATAGTAAAGGGAAAGACATTTCGGATTCTCCGCAAGGGCAGAAATTAATCCAAAGCATGTATCCGGTTTGGGTAAATGATTCTTACTGGCTGATAATGCCTTTTAAACTTAAAGACAGTGGCGTTACCTTAAAATACAAAGGCGAAGGTAAAACTAAGGCCGGAGAAGAGGCCGATTTATTAGAGCTTACTTTTGAAAATGTAGGTGTTACGCCTAATAACAAATATGTAGTAGCCGTAGATAAAAAATCAGGTTTGGTTACTGAATGGTCATTCTATCGCAGTGCCACCGACGAAAAACCAGGTTTTACCCGTGCCTGGAACAATTATAAAACATACGGAAAAATAAAGATGGCTTCTGGTAGGGCAATGGACGGTGATCCAAAAATGGACATGAGCAATATTGCTGTATCCCAAAATATACCGGCAGCTGTTTTTAACAGTCCGTTGCCCATGAAGAGACTATAGAAACAGGAACGTACAAAAACAGAGCAGGCCGGATAATCCGGCCTGCTCTGTTTTTGTACGTTCTTTGAAATTAGATACGTGTTATAATTTATCTATTTGAGCCGTTAGATTGCCTTTAGCATTTACTACCGCCCGAATAGCGGTTGGCGTTAGGTAAATAGCATCCGGAACAATTTCGGTTATTCTGCCTTTCAGTAATACAGATTCATGTACCCGGCCAGATTCATCTAACGTCTTTTGAAGCATTTTATGAGCATCCTCTAACTGCGATTTGACCGGGAATGAAATTTGATTTTGGATACTCTCCACAAATCTGTTCTTAGCCAACCAGCTGGCGGTTTTTAATAATTGATCTTTGGTATCTAAATCATAATCCAAATCCCTTACCCGAATGCTGGTAGAGGCAACATCGTAATAGGGTACAGCTTTCAGGAATACTTTGCCGGCAATATTTTTAGTAAACATACCAGCCTTGGTTTTTCCAGTAACATCCAGCATCAAAACTACTTTATCACCACTTCCAGATAGTTTAATATCATTTACGGTTATTACGTCTTTCCCGTCTTCAAAGGTAAATTTTTGTCCGGCAACTTGTTCTTTTAACAACTTAGTGGCGTGGTCATAGGAGATTTCGCTTACCAGGCCAATCTGCACCACATTGCTCAAGCGGTTGTCTGTTATTAGCTTAGGTAAGTTTTTGTTTATTTTAATTTTAGGTTTACCATTGGTAATGGTTTGTAAATAAGAAGTAAAACCAATATTCAGGTGGAGTTCGCCGTTCCGGGCTACCAGCGGAGAAACTTTAATATCTTTAGGAGTTACGGTTAGCCAGGCATCCAGGTCTTTATCTAAAGGTATGGGTTGTTGCATTTGTACCCAGGCTTCTTGTATGTAATCTTTAATTTTGATGCGGTCTTGTATTTCTTTGTCCAGTTTGGCAGTAAGGGTACTCATTTGGTTACGCATGGCTGGTTCTACAAAACGCGCCAATCCAATTTGTAAGGGACCCACCGTTAATACAGGTTTGGTATTTCCCCATTCAAAGTCGCCTACCGTAACTGTTTTTACTTTATAGTCATCGCTAAAAGATAATTGACTCTCGCTCTTAATAACTAAATCAAACTCAGTATCCTCAGTTTTTTGTAAGGTAGGGCACATCTTACAGGCTGCCCACATCCAGCGGCCTTTGGCATAAATATGTAAAGGTACCGTAAAAGCAATTTTATTGCCTTCGGCTTTAACGGCTACTGCGCCATTCTTTATTACCGTTACCGCTACATTGTCATCCTGCAGGTTATCATCTTTATAAAGTACTCCGGCAAACTCTTTATTTAGTTTTTCTTGCAAGGTATTTATTTTGAAAGATACCGGTACATTAATGGTAGATAGCTTAGGCTCAAAAGTAGGGGCAGCAGCTACGCCATCGGTAGGTGCTTGCGTGTTTAAATGAGTGGACTTGGAACAACCCTGTAGCATTAAAATAGGAACAACTACAGCTAGAAGCCAGCAACGGAATAATATTTTCATACAAACAATTTTGAGACGCAAAATTATAACAATAATTATTGCCCTAAAAGAACAGATTTGGTGGCCAGATGGTTCGGGCGTATTAAAAGCAAAAAGGCTGATGAACCTCATCAGCCTTTTATTAATAAGGAAGATTGTTGTTAAAATATAATCCCAACCCGAAGACCATTATTTACAAAAGGATTTATATTAATATTTGACTCACCTTTAGCGGTAAGGATAGTATTTCCGCTTTGTTTAACTTCGACATCTTTCGCTTTGGTATAGTAGAATCCATATCCTAATTCTATCCCCGCGTAAAATCTTTTAGCAAAATAATAATCTACTCCCGCCAAGGCATTGACTCCGATTTGTGAATAAGCATCATATGAAATATTTTGGCTGTTACCATCAAACGACATTTGGCCATTTTTAACCTCATAATTGACAAATCGCCGCGTTAATTCCTGTTTTGCAAAGGAGGTGCTTAAGGCTAATTCTGCACCTAAATAAGGAGATAATCTAGTGGTGCCAGCAAAATGCTTCTCAAATCCCGGATTAATACTTAGTCCGAAGCTTTTAAAATTATTTTGGAGCCGCTCATCTTTATTAGAATTAAAAGAGCCAGAAAATCCCAAACGTAAAGCAGTGGTAGGGGAGGTGAAGTGCCTTAGTCTGATTTGATTCAATGAAAAGCCCCCGTTATTATTAAATAAATTTAAGTTAACCTCTGTGGTGTAATCGCCAGCGGTTGGTTTAAACCCATCAGTAGTGTTCTGGGCGTAAGAGGTAAATACAAACAAACTCAAAAAGGCGAATAAGAATAAAGGTTTTCTCATTGGGGGTTTTTAATTAAACATGATTTTAATTAAAAACAAAAGAACAAAAATTAAGCTATTATATATAGTTTTTTAATATATTACTTAGAAATAGTCCACTCTTTTAACTGAATAGGGCTGTTCATCAAGGCTTCGGTTAATTCTGCCTCATCCTGAAATTGCAGTTGGGTTAAGCAAATAAATTCTACGGAAACGGTAAAGTGCCTTTTCTCAAATGGCCAGGGGGTTACTTTTATTGAACCATCTTTTTGTTGTATTACATGGTATTGCACCCCATCCGGGCCTTTGCTGACTTCCAGCGTCCGTTCTGCTTCCGGTAATTGGCTCCGGCATAAAATAAGTGAAAACCGATCGCACCATTGCATCAGGTCATAAGCCTGTTGGGCTTTCTTTTTGTTTATTTTTAATTCCTTGCGCCAGCGCGCCTGGTTTTCCAATTGATTATTTAAAAATTCGTCTGTTCTATTGTTTTGCCCACGGAGCTCTTCGTATAAAAAAGATAAATGCATGGAGGTAAGTAACGCCCGCCACCGGCCCTGAAATTTTGCCTCATACATAACTTGGGTAGCTTGTTCTAAAGAAAAGGGAAGCATGGTAAAGTTGGCCGGGGCCCCGGCAGGTGTTAATCCTATCTTACCCGCCCAAAATTTTTGCCCATCATCGTGTTGGGCTATGGCTGCCAAGGTTTCTACCCACCTCTCCGGACGGTCGGCTACCCGCCATTCGAACGCTATCTGCGTGGCTAGTAAAGCATGAGCCTGCTGAAAAATTATTTCCCATCCTTCTGGTACGGCATTTACAATCATGGAGGCTTTTTTTAAGCTTAATTCTAAAATTGTAGTATTAAATCCTTGTACGGGAGATTTTAAAATGTAATGGAAGCTATTGGGGTTTTGGTATATTTGTACCTTTATGTTGCTAAACAAAACTTGTGTGGCAACGGGGGCGCCATTACCACGTTTTAACACGAAAAGGCCAAATAAATTAAAATCCAGTTTACCTGTAAGATGACTTTTGAGGAAGATCTGACCAAACGACGAATTGATGTTGCTGCCTTTGCAGCTGGAGAGCCGGAACGTTTTAACGAATGGAAGCATATGTATGCACAAATGCATCCTAATAGCTTTTATTTGGCCCTTAAAATGGTAATAAATGATGTGCGTCGTAAGTTTTGGTTAGCAGAGGCTGTTAAAGTAGTATCTCCGCCAGCGGCCGAAGCTCTTAATAAACCAAATCCGAGACGGGCAGCTATCCCGGGTGCTCCAAAACCAGCCACAACTCCTGATGCTGTACCTGAAACATCGGAGATTTCTGCTGAAATACCTGCTGCAGCGCCGCCAAAGGCCCGGCCGGTAATTCGTAGGCCGGTGGTTGGAAATGCGCCTGCCGAGCCACCTAAGTCAGAAGAAACAAAACAAGATACGCCTACGCTCGAAAATACAGGAGAAGCGCCCAAGCCGGCGGCTCGTCCAAGGCCGGTAATCCGGAAGCCAACTGCCACGCCGGCCAAACCGGAAGAGCCAACCGTAAACCCGGAACAAATAGCCAAAGACGATACCAATTCAGCTATTCCATTTCATACTAATCCGGTACCGGAAACTGAAACTACAGCACCCAAACCTCCGCGACCACGGCCAGTAATTAAACGGCCGGGAACGCCAGCTGCCGCGCCATCAGAAAATGAGAATCCTGTTGCAGCTAATTCTGAAAGCCAGGAAAAACCGGAGGAGGCAACACCTACGCAGGCTCCAACCATAGAACCAGCCGAATCAGCTGCTCCCAAACCACCCCGTCCACGACCAATATTTAAAAAACCGGCTGCCGCACCGGCACCGGAGGCAGAAACTTCGGCAAAAGAAGTTCCAAATGAAATTCCACTAGCTCCTGAGATACCAAATGTTGCACCTACTGAGCCGGCCCCTGAGGAATCTGTGGCAGCCAGGCCGCCAAGGCCAAGGCCAATAATCCGCAGGCCTACCCCGCCTGCAGCCGAGCAACCAGAACAACCACCTAGAGCAGAAGGCAATGAACCTATTGTGCCACCGGTTCCGGAAACGCCTGCCCCGGAGGAGGAGCCACGCAAGCCACCTCGGCCAC
Source organism: Adhaeribacter aquaticus DSM 16391 (assembly GCF_000473365.1). GTDB lineage: Bacteria > Bacteroidota > Bacteroidia > Cytophagales > Hymenobacteraceae > Adhaeribacter > Adhaeribacter aquaticus. The sequence continues at coordinate 602,771 of NZ_KI421517.1, read as the reverse complement.
GCCCTATTTTTAAACGACCCACCAAACCAGATGCGCCTGAGGAGTAATATTTTAAGGAGGACCTAGCTCTTATACTGGCAGTTTGTGGATAACGTGGTATTTACTTTTGCGTTAGAAGAAGTTAATTTTTTAAAGTTTATTTATGCAATTGCATTTTTACGATGAGGAGTTGGGGGCTGTCATCTCCGTTTACGAGGGATTTTTAAAATTTGACGAGTTTAAAGAGATTGCCAGTAGTACATTAGGCGTAATTCGCAAAACCACATCATCAAAAATCTTGGTTAATACCAGCCAGCTTAAAGTTATGGTAAAACAAAACCAGGACTGGATAAATGATGTATGGTTTCCGGAAGCCAAAAGAGCTGGTGTAAGGTATATGGCTTTTCTGGTGCCTGAAGATATTTTTGGTAAAATCAGCATGGAAGCTACCAATAAACAGGTTCTTGCGGAAGGGGAAATAACTATTGAGTATTTTGATCAAGAGTCGTTAGCACGCAATTGGTTAAAATCTGTTGGAGGCTAATTAGGCGGCGGAAGCGGATTTTTCTTTTATAACTTTAGGCTCAATGCCCAGCAGGAAGAAGTTGAGTTTTGACCGCAGATCTGACACCGCAAGGTTCCGGTAAACAATTCCATTTTGCACTAATGAAATTTGCCCGGTTTCTTCCGATACTACTAAAACCACACTATCCGTTACTTCTGTTAATCCTATGGCAGCCCGGTGGCGTAAGCCCATCGAAGCAGGAACATCATTGTTTTCAGTTACCGGTAATATACAACGGGCGGCTTTAATGCGCCCATCTGCAATAATTACGGCACCATCATGCAAGGGGCTGGTTTTATTGAAAATAGAAATCAACAATCGTTTCGAAATTATGGCATCAATCAAGTCACCCGATTCAGCGTAAAAACTCAAATCGGAGCTACGGGTAAATACAATAAGCGCCCCGATATTTTTGCCACCCAGCGTTTTAGCAGCTTCAATGAATGGCGTTAAATTTAGCCGATGATCATCATTTTTGCGCCACGGAAAGCTTTTAAATAACTTATCATTGTTAAAAGCGGTGGTCTTGCCAATCATCATCAAGAACCGGCGAATTTCCTGCTGAAAAAGGATAATGGCCGCCAAAACGCCTACTCCCATAAACTGACCTAAAATAATCGTCAGTAGTTCCATGCCGGCTGCTTTTACAACCAGGTAAAGCATGTAGATGGAAAGAAACCCAACAAAGATTTTAAGCGCTACACTACCCGTTAATACCTTGTAAAGTTGATACAATAGGATAGTAACCAGCAGAACATCTACTATATCCAGCCAGTTTATTTCTAGGAATCCTATGGTAAATAAAAGTATCAAACGGTTACGCTTCTTTTAAATAGTTTTACAGTTTGTACAGCTTCTTTAACGTCGTGCACACGCAAAATATTAGCCCCATACATCAACGCTATGGTATTTAAGGCAATTGTGCCGGCTAAGGCTTCTGCCGCATCTATACCCAGCGTTTTATAAGTCATTGATTTTCGGGATAAACCAACCAATATGGGCAATCCCAAAATTTTAAAATCATCCAGGCGGCGCAGCAGCTCATAGTTCTGATCTATGGTTTTGGCAAAACCAAAACCCGGATCAAGGATAACATCAGTAACTCCCAGCGCATGCAAAGCGGCTACCTTCTGTTCAAAATAAGTTGTTAGTTCCAGTACAATATCATCATACTGGGTTAGGCTAGTCATGTTTTGCGGAGTTCCCCGCATGTGCATTAATATATACGGAACTTTTAAGCGCGCGGCTGTATTAAACATGGCCTCATCCAGTTCTCCGCCCGAAATATCATTAATGATATTAGCTCCTTCCTTAATAGCTAACTCGGCTATACTGGCTCGGAAAGTATCAATAGAAATCAAACAATCCGGAAAAGTTTTACGCAAGGTCCGAATAGCCGGAACAACCCGGGTTTCTTCTTCCTTAACTGAAATCTCAGCAGCCCCCGGCCGGCTTGAATAGCCACCGACATCCAGCATAGTAGCTCCTTCTTCCAGCATTTTTTCTGCCCGGCTAAGCAAGGAATCAGAGCCTTTAATCCGGCTGCCTTCAAAGAAAGAATCTGGCGTTACGTTTAAAATTCCCATTATTAAAGGGTCAGTTAGTGATACTATTTTTCCATGACAGTTAAGCGTGCTCTTTCTGTAAAAAAATGTATCTTTCGCCTTCATTTTGGGTATTAGGAACAATTTCCTTTAAAATAACACTAAAAAAGTTGATTAATCAAACGCTGCAGGAATATAATCGGGTTATTAAAGCCTGTAAAGAAACCTTCATTAAAAAAACAAAAGATTATGGTACGGCCTGGCGGATACTGCGGTTACCGTCTATTACTGACCAGATTTTTATAAAGGCCCAGCGCATTCGGTCTATCCAGGAGAAAGGTGTACAAAAGGTAGAAGAGGATATTACTTCTGAGTTCATAGGCATCATAAATTATTGTGTGATAGCCTTGATGCAGATGAAACTGGCTAATAATACCGAACTGGAACTTCCGGCGGAAACAGTAGAGGAATGGTATAATCAGGAAATTGCAGAGAATATAGAACTGCTCCTGAATAAAAACCATGACTATGGTGAAGCCTGGCGAGATATGCGGATCAGTTCCATAACCGATATAATTCTGATGAAATTGTACCGCACAAAGCAAATTGAAGATAACCAGGGAAAAACCTTAATCTCGGAAGGAGTAGAGGCTAATTACCGGGATATGATTAATTATGCTGTTTTTGTTTTAATAAAATTAAACTTTGCCCCCGATGAAGCTCATTAGTAGAATATGCTGGCTATTTGTAGGCGGCCTTTTTATTTTTTCCGGTTTAATAAAAATTAATGACCCGGTTGGAACAGCCATTAAACTGGAAGAATACTTTGAGGTTTTTAGTACTGATTTTAGCCCTGCCTTTTTAACCTTAATTCCTTATGCGCTGTACTTTTCTATATTTTTAAGCGCATTGGAAATTATATTGGGGGTAGCTTTATTGGTACGCTGGAGATTACGGCAGGTGCTTGTCAGTTTATTGGCCCTGATGGTTTTCTTTACCTTTCTAACTTTTTATTCGGCCTATTTTAATAAAGTAACTGATTGTGGCTGTTTTGGTGATGCTATCAAGCTAACACCCTGGCAATCGTTTACCAAGGACATTGTGCTGCTGGTTATGATTGTTATTTTACTGCTCACGCAGCAATACCTCGTTAAAAAAAGTGGAAAAAGTACAGTTGCCGGTATGGCGGTAGCTTTGGCTACTCTGGTCTCTTTCGGATTGGGTATCTATGCCTACAGGCACGAGCCTTTTGTTGATTTCAGAGCTTATAAAGTAGGTAATAATATCCCGACGCTTATGAAGCCTTCTGCCCAGCTAAAGTATAAATATATAATGGAAAAGAACGGGCAACAGGAAGAGTTTACTGACTATCCGAAGGATACCACCTTTAAATTTGTAAAAATGGTGCCCCTAAACCCGGAAGCGGGGCCGAAAATTACGGATTTTAGTGTCTGGAACAATGAAGGGGACTTTACTCAACAAATTTTTGCCGGTAACAAACTGCTTATTATTGTACAGGACATACGTAAAACGGATGCGGATGCCTTTGTAGCGATTAATAAATTAGTTGGCGACGTAGAAAAATTAGCCGACCCTAAAGTAGAACCGATTGTACTAACAGCCAGCAGCAGCCAGGATTTTGATGTATTCCGGCACGATGTAAATTTAGCTGCTCCCTATTATTTTGGCGATGGAACTGTTCTGAAAACTATGACGCGATCTAATCCGGGGATTATGCTCTTGAAAGACGGTCAAGTAATAGGAAAATGGCATTATAACGATACACCTTCTGCTGGAACCGTAAAAGAACTCTTATGAGAATTATCAGCTTTCTGCTTAACCGCCTGGTACATGGTTTAGTAATCTTACTGGGGGTAGTAGTAGCTGTTTTTCTCTTATTTAATGTTTTGCCCGGCGATCCGGTTGCGCTTTTGGCTGGGCAACGCAACGATTTAGCTACCCGGGAAGCTTTAACGGCAGAACTAGGATTGGATAAGCCTTTGCCGGCACAACTGCTGTATTATGTAAATGACATCTCTCCGGTTTCGGTGCACGAGGCTACCGTGGCCAATCAGGAGAAGTATCAATACCATTCTTTGCTGAAAATTAGCAAAAAAGAAGTGGTCTTAAAAGTGCCTTACCTCCGGCGGTCGTTCCAAAGTAATAAGCGGGTAACGGAAATATTGCTGGACCACCTGACCGGAACCTTATGGTTGGCCGGAGCCTCTATGCTTTTAGCTACCATATTTGGAATATTATTTGGGATAATGGCTTCCCTAAAACCCCATACCTGGCTGGATCACCTGCTCATTACTACTTCCGTGTTGGGGATATCGGTTCCTTCGTTTGTGGCGGCTATTCTAATTGCGCTTACTTTTGGATTTTACTGGAGCGGTTTTACCGGATTAAAGTTAACTGGCCAGTTGTATGAAATAGATGCTTTTGCTGGTAAAAAGCTTGTTCTGCAAAATCTTATTTTACCGGCAGTAGCTTTAGGAATCCGGCCATTAGCCGTTATAACTCAACTTACTCGCAGTTCTATGATTGAAGTGCTGGCCCAGGATTACATCCGGACGGCCCGCGCTAAGGGACTAAATAATTACCTGGTAATAAAGCGGCATGGCTTAAAAAATGCCCTGAATCCAGTTATTACAGCAGTATCCGGATGGTTGGCTTCGTTAATGGCGGGTGCATTTTTTATAGAGTATATTTTTAACTGGAAAGGGATTGGAGCAGTTACTATAAATGCGGTGCAAAACCTGGATTTTCCGGTGGTAATGGGGGCCACTTTATTTATTGCCTTTTTGTTCGTGTTGATTAATATTGCCGTTGATATGCTTTATGCCTTGATCGATCCTAGGGTTAAATTATAGCAAGACGGGCCACCTAAACTTTTTAATCTTTTCTTAAAATTCCTTTTTACAATGCATAATCCAATTTTTCTTGTAGGCATGCCAGGAGCTGGTAAAACAACTATTGGGCAATTACTTTCTGCTGAACTAAACATGCCCTTTATCGATTTAGATGAATACATAGAAGCACAACAAGGTAAAACAGTAAGAGAAATTTTTGCAGCGGAAGGAGAAGTGTTTTTTAGAGAACTGGAAAAGAATGCTTTGCATGAGTTAGTTCAAAAAGCTGAAGGTGCCATTGTTGCTACTGGTGGCGGAGCGCCCTGCTTTCATAACAATATGGAATTTATGAATGAGGTGGGAACCACTATTTACCTTAAAGCGCCGGAGGAAATCTTGGTAGAAAGATTGCTCGGGTATGGTCATCGGCCCTTGATTGCCGGAAAAACACCCGAAGAAGTAAAATTATTTATTTCTGAAACCTTAAGCAAGCGTAGCCAGTTTTATGAAGCGGCTCACGTAACTTATCAGAATCCAGGACTTGATATAACAGATCTTTGCCTGTTTATAAAGAGAATAGAATCTAGTTGTTAAGTAGTATTTACAGGTATTGGCAGGATTTTGGAATATATTTTCTTAATTTTGCCGCAAGAATTTTTATTTAATTGGAGTAACTATGAAAGTAAATCATAAAGGTTCCGCTCAGATTTTCCAAAACCCGGTTTTAGAGAAACTGACCCGAACCCATATTGCCTTACCTATTTCTATTTTTGTTTGTATTGCTATTTCTTTAATTTATTATGGCATTACCCATGGGTTTATTTCTGTTCTTTCAGCTCTGGGGTTATTTCTGATAGGTTGGTTCATTTTTACGTTTGTGGAGTATGCAGCCCACCGCAATATCTTTCACATGGAAACGGATACTGAAATAAAGAAAAATATTCAATATGCCTTCCACGGCAATCATCACGAATACCCAAAAGATAAAAGCAGGTTGGCTATGCCGCCAATTGTGAGTTTATTGATTTCGTCGTTTTTCTTTTTCGTATTCAGGCTAATATTCGGCAATTTCGTTTTTGGGATTTTATCGGGCTTTTTATTTGGCTATGCCCTTTATTTGTTTGTGCATTATGCCGTACACGCATTTGCTCCACCTAAAAATTTCCTGAAAACGCTTTGGGTACACCATAGTATTCACCATTACAAAGATCATGAAAAAGCTTATGGTGTTTCTTCGCCGCTTTGGGACTGGATATTAGGTACCATGCCTGAAAAGAGTAAATAATAAAAAAGGGAAGCTATTTAGCTTCCCTTTTTTATTGGTTTAGGTTAGGTTTTTTACCTGCGTGGACCTCTTATTTTTCGTAGTAACCACATAATAAAAAAGACTACTACGGCTATCAATACCACTGCAGTCCACATGCCTGCTTTAAAGATATCTCCAATTACTTCGCAGCTACTTAAAGTTAAAGTTAGCAAGATGAAGCATATTGATAAAAATGCTTGAATATTTTTCATAGTTTTATTTTGAGTTAAAAGCTTTTAAAATCAAATAATTATACTCCTTGTATAAAAGAATTTGAATATTTGATTTTACTCTAAACCCATAAAAAAGTTTAGGTAGTGGTGCCTCCAGTACAATTTTGGATTTTAAAAACTAGTAATAATCAGCTTACTCTTACATAAGTTAACTGTTTTTTTAGCTATAGTGTGCCTGTATTACTTTATTCTTTTAAGGCAGAATAAAATAGTACGGTTATAAAAAAATATGCCACCCTTAGTTAGTAAAGGTGGCATACTAGAATCCTAAATATAGATTGGGAATTACAGATTTTTCTTCTGTAAATTTTCGTCGTTTATCTCTATCCAATGACCGTCCGGGTCCTGAAAATAAATTTGTTTTACGCCATCTACCCGAATAGTAGGAGCCTTCTCGGTACCGGGCCAATTGGTATATTCAACTTTGTTTTTATTCAAATGGTCCATAAATGCTTCTACTGATTTAACACTAAAGCATAAGTGGTCGTCTTTATCGCGTTTAATATTAGCATCTGCACCTTGTATCAGGTGCAGGGTCATGGGACCTCCAATAGTAAACCAGGTATGCCGGCCATCGTGAAATGGCTCTGGAATAACTTTTAATTGTAATATGTTTTCATAAAAATCCGTGGCTGTTTTCAGGTTATTTACATAAATGGCAATATGATTAAGGCTTAAAGCCTGCGGCATAGTTGAGGTTTGGGCAATTGCACCTAATTGCACAGGGCGGGCTTGAGTTTTAGGTTTTGCCTGAGCGAAGCCTGCTTCGGCTGCCAAAAAGAAGGAAGCCGCCAAAAGAAATTTAAGTAAATTTTTCATGTTTGGTGGAATGTTTAACTGTAAAGATAAAGATTAATTTTCTGATAATCTCAACCTCGCCTTGTAGCATATAAAGGGAAAGCCGGATTTCGGTCTGCCTCCTTTTGGGAAATGGTTTAAGTTAAATAGCTCCCGTAGGTGAGTACAACACTGTTTTATAAATTATAAGAAACTGTTAACTTCTGCTTTGTGCCATTTAGCTTTTGGAAGCATTTTTAGTAAAAGGTTTAATTATCAAGAGTATCTCTTAGGCTTAAATTATTTGACTGATTGCTGTAGCGTGATGGACAGAGCCTGTTTGTTAACTAAACACAATATATTTATAAATTTAGAACATAAATGCCTTTTAGGACGAGTGGCAATGTTTTTTTGTTTAACGGGAGCAATTTTCCTTGAAAATAGATTAATGTAAATAATAAGTGCAGACCTAGAGGCCTGCACTTATTATTAAACTGAGTTGGGATTAATTTTTATAAGGCAACAGGAAATTTAACGACACCTGGAAAACAGAATGTCTGGCATCCACATCATCAGATTTTAAGAAAGAAGAAAGACCTGCGGTATACCGGAAGTTAATGCTGGCTGGGCTATCCGCAGACTTGAACCCGATACCAACGGCGTAGCCATAATCGGTTGGTTTGTAATTATCGGTGCTCTTGTTATAAGTTGTGCCTTCTGTTGTTGATTTGCCCAGTAAGCCTTCCTGGGTAATTCTTTGGTGATCTTTTGTTTCCTGGTTTAACAGAAAGGAGAATTGCGGACCAGCTTCAAAATAAATATTACCAGCACTTACCTGAGCCAATACCGGCACATCCAGGTAATTTACGGTACCTGTTATTTCCCGCTCAGTAGTCGTACTGCCTGCCGAACGCTTGTCATCAATCCGAAAACCTTTAGAAGAATACAGTACTTCTGGCTGAACAGCTACTACCTGAGAAAAGGCGATATTGGTAAAAATACCAGCGTTAAAGCTTAATTTGCGTTTAAGGTCGTAATCCTGGTAAGCTGGAATTTTACCAGTAATGGTGCCGTAATTAGCGCCTCCTTTTATTCCTAATTTAACTGATTGAGCCGTGGCACCCGTCCAGATTAAAAGAAGGAAAGCTAGAGCAGCCGAAAATTTCTTCAGGTACGAAAGTTGGTTCTTATTTTTTGTCATGTTTATCTTTTTTTGCTTATTATTTATTTTATGACCGAAAATTAGAACAGGAAAATGAAGAGAACATGAAGAAAATACAGGCGCATATATTTTGTAAAATTTTATTTAAATAAGGTATGTGCGCATTAGTTAAGCCTGTATAAAAACAAAAACCCTGCTAATAAAAATTAGCAGGGCTTTTTATAAAAAGTTATTAAATTAAGCTAATTGTGCTTCTAATTTTTGCGCTAAAGCATTTTTAGGAACAGCACCAACTTGCTTATCTACTACTTGTCCGTTTTTGAAAACTAATAAAGTAGGGATGCTGCGGATACCAAATTTTGCAGAAGTCTGCGGGTTGGCATCAACGTCTACTTTACCAACTACTACTCGTCCTTCGTAGTCGCCGGCTAGTTCTTCTACTACCGGGCCCACCATGCGGCAAGGTCCGCACCATTCTGCCCAGAAGTCTACTAATACTGGTTTATCTGAATTTATGATTTCTTCAAAATTGGCATCGGTTATCTCGATTGCTTTGTGTCCCATGACATTTGTGGTTTAAGGTTTAAAAATTAAAAAAAAACTAAGGTTCAAAGCCTTATTAAAGTATTTTTAGTTGTTGAGTCCTTCTACGAGAGTTACTTCTTTTTTGTCTCTTAAATCATTGCGGTAAGCAGAAAGATCTTGTTCAGCAGCTGGCGTTTCATCTTCTAAAAACTCTTCCCAGTTATCTACTTTCAATAATTTTCTGCCAGCAAACTCATTAGAGGTAAGTACATAACTGCCTCTCTGTACTTTTAGCCCTTCTATCACCCGGTCAGTGCCAGAGCGTCCATATACAGAAATATACATGGTGTCAGTTGGACTCGCCAATGCTAAACTAATACCTGGCGATATGGCCGACTCTGTAAATATGAATCTTTTTGTAATCCGGTTGTAGCTTAATTGTTGTTCTTTGGCAGCGTTTTCAGGCCGTAAAGAATATACTTTTACTTGTCCGGAAGTTATAGCTTCGTTGGTTAGTTGGTTGCCACTTTTATCAAACAAAGTAAAGGAAATACCTTGTTTGGAAAAGGTCTGAGCCAAAACTAAAGTAGCGCTTACTACTACTAATATTAACGTTAGCCCTAACTTATAATTTTTCATTTTACTTAATATAGTCACTTAGTTATAAAAGTTTAAATATGCCTGCAAATTAATAGCCAACTTTTTTTACTGCCAACCTGGCAGCGTTACTATTATAAAAACAAATTTAGTAAATAGTATGTTCATTCATAAATTTCTTGAAAAGTAAGTAAGAGTTAGTGGATACAGGCTCTTAATAATCCGAAAATAGAAAGAGAATAAAGTTTACTGCTGCACAGTTATTTCATTAGTTGGGGAGGGCTGGCTGGTTAGTTTTTAATAAGGTTGTTGCATTTTTTTACACAATCACCGGGCTACCAGATAATTAATTAATCAGTTGGTTTAGTGTTTGGCTTCTGTAAGTAAGTGAAACAAAATGTGCTTTTATTCTTTCTTCAGAAGCGGTACTGGTCTTTTTCCCTGTAACTGGTCATTATAAGCGGAAAGATCCTGTTTAGCTACCGGGGTTTCATCTTCTAAATATTGGCTCCAGTCATCTACCTTTATTACATTACTTTTAGCAAAATCATTAGATGAGAAAATATAGCTGCCTTTTTGGATTTTAATGCCGTCTATGGTCCGGGGAGGGCCAAACCTGCCATGGGTGAATACATACATCGTTTCAGCCGGTGTTACAAAAGCCAAAGCAATACCATACGAAAGAACAGGTTCGGAAAAAGTAAACAGACCAGTTTCTTTATCAAAAGCTAATTGCGGGTAAAAGGCTTTTGACGATTCCCGTAAGGAATAAACTTTAACCAGACCGGTTTTTAAATCTTCATCGGTTAATTGCTTTCCGGTTTTATCAAATAAACTAAAAGCCAGGATCTGACGGTTCATATTAGATCCAGTACCAGTTTGTGCGTTTGCCCTTTCAAGGCCAAAAACCAACATTATAAAAGTTAAAAGCCCTGTTAAATTTGTGGTAATAGTTCTTCTGATCATAATCAACCCTTAGTATATTTATGGTGGTGCTAAATAACCTACTTACTACTTTTACATAATGAAAAACTTAATCCCCTTAGTATACGAACGGCATAAATTTTATCCACAAACTATTAATAATTGTATGTAAGTATCTGCAAGACATGAGCCTACAATAAAGGTAAAATGAACAGTTAACCTAAGTAGGAAGCGTTTTGGTTTAAGGTTGATCATTGTATTCAGGAATTTGTTTTCTTTTTTCTTTTGGTTGGCTCAGGCGTAGTAGTGCATGTCAAAAAACTTCTTTTCGGATTGCTCGCTGCCTGGCTATTGAGAAGCAGAAGAGGTAGGCTGTTATAGGGCAGTAAAAACAGATGAAACCGGTATTTAGAATGGACCTGCTGACAGATAAAAATGTTAATCCAGATTTATCCATTAAGATAATATTATTGGCAAAGCTATTAACCCGCATGATGGGTTGCGCGGAGTAATGCGTCCGCCAAAGTTTTTTTAGCTAAGTACATCCGGAAATGCATTAATCCATTTTTTTTCTCTGGTTAGGTCAACTTTTAGCCCTGAGAGTGTTTAAAATATTTATGGAGCTAACCAGAATAACAAAACCTCGTAAAAACGGAATCTTTTCTCACCAAGGCTGTATATTTATGACTCAACTACCTACTTTTTCTTTTTTACATCGGTTGCGCCATGTGGTAATAATACCATACCTGTGGTTTGCACTTTTACCGGCTTCGGTTTTGGCACAAGGAACGTCAGATTCACCGGCTACCACCGTTCTGGCAGATACTATACAACAACAAAAGCCGGAAGATCCGCGGGATCCATTCCTCCGCAAGGGTAACTTAAGACGGGGGCTTATTATGCCTGCGGCTTTTATTGGTACGGGCTTATTAATGATAAATAATGGTATTTATGACCGGCATGATGTGCGTTATGATCTTCGAACTAAAACGTTTCCTAACTTTAAAACTGACGTAGATGATTACCTCATTTTTGCACCCGCTGCCGGTTTAGTGGTGTTTGATATCTTGTCGTCGCAGAACCGACACAATGTAACGCGGCAGGTTGGATTATTGGCAGCTTCCGGCGCACTGGCCTCGGGTATTTTGTGGCCGATGAAGAAGATTACAAACGTATCACGACCTAATGAGGCGAACAGCTATTCGTTTCCATCGGGGCATACAACTTATGCGTTTGTGGTAGCCACTATGGTCAGCCGCGAGTTCAGGGGCAAGAGTAAATGGATTGGCATTGCCTCTTACACCGCTGCTTCTGCCACCGGCATGATGCGGGTACTAAACGATGCACACTGGTTTTCGGATGTGCTGGCTGGTGCCGGTGTTGGTATTTTAACTACCAACCTGGTTTACTTGGCTAACGACCGGTGGTTTAAAGATAAAGGACTTAATACCATGTTTATGCCTACCGTGCTTCCAACCGGAAAACCTGGCTTGGGTATGGTGATTCATCTGAAATAATTATGTTGGAAAGTTATAAAGTTCAGGCATTAGTTTCTGTACTTTTAACTTCTTGCCATTTCGCTTTTTCAAATTTGGAGACCATTCTGGATTAAGTCTACTTCAAGTTTGATCGTAGCAATAACTTGGAGTAGAAATAAAGCAAGTTTTCAACTTGCGCCAGTTACAAACTGGCTAAATAAAAGCCACAAGTTTCCGTTTCACTCAAACTTGCGGCAGGTGGGGCAGGTGGAGAAAATTAAAAAGTTTTAAACCAATCGCTTTTAATTTTTATTTTTTCAACCAGTTCAATATCTATTCCTAATCTTAATTCTTTTAATTTTTCAGCAAGATCGTTTCCATCCATTAAATCTATTGGAGGTGCGCCGTCACGTGATGCTTCTCGTTTTGCTTCTCTTGTGAATGTTCCGGTAGTAATAATCAACCCTTTATCTGCCCGGCCTACCATCGCACCTCTAAAATCTCTAACTATAGAAGGAGAAACAGCTCCTTTATATCTTTTGGCTTGGAATATAACGTGAAAGGAAAGCACGCCTCCTAAACGCAACATCCCTTTTCCATCAATTCCTCCATCATTAGGTCGCCCAGTAACTTCTACATTTTGAAATCCAAGCTCACGCAGAAGGCGCTGGCAAAGACGTTCAAATGCTGCTGGACTAATATTTTGAAGCTCCTCAATTAATTTCTCTTGCCAGGAATATTTATGAAGCTCTTCATCCTCTAAAACTTCTTCAATAGGTGCCGCCGGTCTGGATTTATCTTTTGGTCTTTGAAGTCTGTCCTCAGCAACAACCTGACGCTTTACGACTTCTTTATCAACGGATGGTGTTTTAAGTCCTAACTCAGTTAAAGCCCAAACACCTCTGGATGAGTTTTCCAAAAGATTAAATCGCTTTAAATAATTTCTGGCCCATGTAAGTCGATAGGATAATTTACTTGTATTGCCACGATGAACCTCATTAACTTGTTCATCAGTTAATTTAAGGATTAAAGAGACTTGTTCTTCTATCTCTTCAACTGATCCTGAACCACCTAAATTATGTAAAGCTTTTAATGTAGGATTAAAAAGATCGTCATATTTATACTTGAAGGATTCAGGCATACTATTTTTTGATTATTAGAAAAAGTATTATATGATTAGAAGGAAATGTATTAAAGCAATATAGCGTTTACCCACTATTAATTAGAAGATAAACGCTATAAAATTCAAAGCTAAATATAATCTCTGCCGTGTCAGGTATTATCACCTGACACTTATTCGTAAAATCTATAATAACTTACAAGTACCAATACTGTTTTCCTTTACCTTCTGAATAAAGGTTTTAGGATCAATGCGGTATTTGCGGGAGAACATTTCGATGGCTAAACGCTCCGTGGTGTCAATTAGCATCAGTTCTAATTTTTTCCCACCGGGTGAGCTGCTGGCCGCTTCTTCAATCCGGTCAATCAGCAGGTCGTTAAGGGTTAAAATGTCTATATCCAGGCGCACGCCGTTAGCCATTTTGTCGGCAATGTCGCCCAGCAACTGAATATTCATTGGCTTCAGCTCCCACTGGTCTTCCGATTTGTAGCGCAATTGCACTTTACCCCGGATAAACACAAACATGCCCTCTTTCAGGTACGGCGAGAACTTTACATAATCTTCCCCAAATAAGGCCATGTTCAGCGTAGAGTCGTAATCCTCCAGCGTAAACAAAGCAAATGGATTACCGTTTTTGGCCGTCCGAATAACGATATTCGACAAGATGCCGGCTACGTTAATATCCTTATTTTTGTGCTCAACAATTTTATCCAGGCCGCAGGTACAGTACGATTCTATTTCCAGACTAAATTGATCTAAAGGGTGACCGGAAATATAGAAACCTACTACTTCTTTTTCTCGGCGCAGCTTTTCGGTTGGCGTCCAGGGGGTAACTTCCGGTACTTTTGGTAACGGAGCGGCTACGGCAGCGCCTCCTCCAAACAAGCTTTGCTGGGCAGCGTTTAGCTCGGCCTGGTAGTTATTACCAAAGCGTACAGCTTTTTCAATTAAGTTTTGGGTTTCGCCTTCCGGTATTTCTAAATATTGGGCACGGTGGTATTTCTCAAATGAGTCAAAAGCACCAGCCTGGGCCATACTTTCGAAGGTTTTCTTGTTTACCGCCCGCAGGTTTACGCGCTTGGAAAAGTCAAAAATATCGGTGTAAGGGCCGTTTTTCTCGCGTTCTTCCAGGATGGCCTCTACCGCAGATTCGCCGGTACCTTTTATCGCACCTAAACCAAAACGGATAGCGCCTTCGGCATTTACGTTAAATTTATAGATGGATTCATTCACGTCCGGGCCTAATACCGGTACTTGTTGTTTCCGGGCTTCCTCAATAAAGAACGTCACTTTTTTAATGTCGTTCATGTTGTGGGTAAGCACCGATGCCATGTATTCGGCCGGGTAATGAGCTTTTAAATAACCGGTTTGGTAAGCAACAACGGAGTAAGCGGCGGAGTGGGAGCGGTTAAACCCGTACTGGGCGAACTTCTCCATTACGTCGAATACCTCAGAAGCCTTTTTCTCCGGAATATTATTTATTTCTTTGGCACCTTTAATGAATTTCTCCCGCTCCTGGGCCATTTTCTTCATGTCCTTCTTACCCATGGCGCGGCGCAGCAAATCGGCGCCACCCAGTGAGTAACCGGCCAGAATCTGGGCCGTTTGCATAATCTGCTCCTGGTACACCATAATTCCCTGCGAATAATTCAGGATGGGCTCGAGCAGTTCGTGCGGGTAATCTACCTCTTCGCGGCCGTGTTTCCGGTTAATAAAGTTCGGAATGAACTGCATCGGACCCGGCCGGTAAAGGGCGTTCATGGCAATTAAGTCTTCAATGTTGGTTGGCTTCAAATCCTTCAGGTACATCCGCATACCTTCAGACTCAAACTGGAATGTTCCAATGGTATCGCCGCGCTGGTAGAGTTCGTAGGTTTTCTCATCGTCCATCGGAATATCATCAATGTTGATGTCTACGCCATGGTTTCGCTTAATGAGGGTTAAGGCATCCTTGATAATGGTCAGGGTTTTCAGCCCCAGAAAGTCCATTTTCAGCATCCCCGCCGATTCAATTACTTTGCCGTCGAACTGAGTAACCAATAAGTCGGAATCTTTGGAAGTAGAAACCGGGATGTAGTTGGTAATATCGTCGGGCGCAATAATTACACCGGCCGCGTGAATACCGGTATTCCGCACCGAACCTTCCAGCTTTTCGGCTAGTTTCAGGGTTTTGGCACGTAAATCATCTCCATCCCGGATAGATTTCAGTTCCGGCGATTCTTCAAAGGCTTTGGCTAAGGTTGTCCCTGGTGCATCCGGTACCATTTTAGCCAGCTCATTGGCTTCGGATAAAGGCAGTTCCAGCGCCCGCGCCACGTCCTTGATACTCGATTTGGCAGCCATGGTACCAAAGGTAATAATTTGGGCTACCTGGGTTTTGCCGTATTTATCAACCACATAATCGATTACCCGCTGGCGGTTTTCGTCGTCAAAGTCAATATCAATATCGGGCATGGATACCCGTTCCGGATTTAAGAAACGCTCAAAAAGGAGTGAGTACTTAATCGGGTCGATGTTGGTGATACCAATACAGTAAGCAGCAGCGGAACCAGCTGCCGAGCCCCGGCCCGGCCCTACGGCTACCCCCATGTCGCGGCCTTTGTTAATGAAGTCCTGTACAATTAAAAAATAACCGGCAAACCCCATTGTTTCAATAATCTGGAGTTCGTAGTTTAACCGTTCTTCAATTTCGGGAGTTATTTCGCCGTAACGTTTTTTAGCACCTTCAAAAGTTAAGTGGCGCAAAAAGGCATCCGGCCCGGCATGTTCCGGCGGAATCGGGAAGTTGGGTAATAAGATATCGCGCTGCAGCTTGGGCGGCGTAATTTTATCGACAATCTCATTGGTGAAATCTACCGCCTGCGGCACATCTTTGAACAATTCGTTCATTTGTGCCTGGGTTTTAAAGTAGAATTCATCGTTGGGGAAACCAAAACGGCTTTGCGGCTTTGGCTTGCTCATTTCTTCTTCAATGCGGTACAGCATCTGCCGCGCCTTCTGGTCGGTGGCTACACTTTGGCGCAAGTTGTCGTAATGGTCGTAGGCTACTTTGCCGTCGCCGGTTAATAACCGGAAATATTTGGTCTGGAAATCGCCAACCGGTACACTTTCGTCTTCGCCGGTGTTCACACACAACAGAATATCGTGCGCGTTCCAGTCGCTTTGTTCCACGTAGTGGGAGTCATTAGTACAAATTACACTTACCCCGTATTTTTTAGCTAAGCGCAGCAAAACCTGGTTTACATCTTCCTGGCTTTTGCCGGTGTTATCTATGTTCTGTAAACCGTGGCGCTGAATTTCAATGTAATAATCTTCGCCAAATAAATCGAGCCACCATTTAAGTTGTTTTTCGGCTTCTTCTTCGCCTTTCCACAATATGGTTTGGGGCAGTTCGGCACCAATACAACAGCTGGTCGCAATTAACCCTTTGCTATATTTCTGTAATAATTCTTTATCGATGCGGGGCCACTTGCTGTACAAACCTTCAATGTAGCTTAAGGAGCAAAGCTTAGCTAAGTTTTGGTACCCGGCCTGGTCCTTGGCTAATAACAACTGGTGGTAGCGGTTATCGCGACTTTCTTTGGTGAACGTTTTCTGGTGGCGATCTTCTACCAGGTAAAATTCGCAGCCAACAATAGGTTTGACGTTGTATTTATTGGCTTCAGCCACAAAGTTAAAGGCCCCGAACATGTTGCCGTGGTCGGTCATGGCAACAGCTTTCATGCCGTCTTCCTGCGCCTTTTTCATTAGTTTCCCAATGCTGGCGGCACCATCTAACAACGAATATTGGGTATGGGTATGTAAATGCGAATAATCAGGCACGGTAATTAATTAAAATTAATTGTTAAAGGATAAAAGTTGGTTCAGCACTTATTTCTCTGTTGCATTCAGGAGGAAACTCTAAGGTTTCTATAGTGTCACTTGTTAAAAAAACAATAAAGTGTCTTTTCGTTTAGTTCAGGTGTTATTTTTTTGAAAATTCTTTACATGAATAAGTAAAATAAACCCTTCATAAATGTCAATGGGTGCAAGTTTATTGTTGCAAATTTATGGCAGAACTATTATTAAAATTACGAAAAAATGATGGGTTAAAAAACTATATTAGGCGTGGATTCGGCTCTATATAATTAAAATTCTAAAGGTCAATGGAATGATTTAATGAGAAGGTATGAATGTTGTTTATTTAACATAAACATCAAAGCCCATCCTGTTAGGGATAGGCTTTTGTTGAGAAACCAGCCTTGTCTTCTTTGCAGGAAGTTTCCACCAGGTATTTATAGTTGTAATAGATATTACCTTGTCTTAGCCCTGCCGAAATAAATTATTTTTCTCGTGGATCATAGAGCATCAGCTCTGTTAGCACAGTACGCATAGCTTCCAGGTTATTAACATAGGCATACGCTTGGTTTTTATTTGGAGTAGCGGAATAAGTTATAATGCTGTCCATCCCAACATCAATTTTACCGGCCGGGGAAGTATTAAAAAGAGCGCGTGCCGCGGGGCGGGAACCGTAAAGTACCCGCAGCTGATCCCAGGAATAACGATCTTTTGCTACTCCTTTGTAATAAGCTTCATAAGATTTGCGGATAATGTGGTCGGGCCGGGCTTGACTTAATGCCGCGCCAACCTCCAGTTTCAAGCCACTGCCACCAGCAAATACAGTTGGGAAATCCGAGGGGAGTAACCGGAGTTCTCCGTTAGCTGCATGTAAATCCGTGTAATAGTTAAAACCGCATTTCCCTTTGGGCAGGCCGCCGCCGCCGTTTCCGCCAGCCGCATAAAACTTGATTTTGCGGCGCATTAGTTCTACACCGGTTAAAGGGCTATTTTCATCGGGCGCAGAGTTAAGGAGGTTGTAAATATTGGTAGCCGGACCAACCACAATAAGAGTAACACTTTTATCTGGTTGGGTGGCAAGTACCTTCCGGTAGAGTTTGATTACATCGGGAGCAGTTTCTTGTGTTAACGTGTGCGGATAAGCTGCTACAACAGCCTCCATGTACTCGTCGCGGGCATAAGGTGCTTTTCCTTTAATGGTACCTATAGGTAAATCTGGCCGGCCGTACCAGGTATTTACTGCATGTACGTAAGGAACGGCAGCTTTATGGCCAATAACTACGCCCATGGCCAAAAGCTTAATTTCTCCCCGATCGGCAAGGGCATGTAAAATGGCCAGAGCGCCGGCATCGTCAATATCGCCGCCCGGATCACTATCAAAAATTACCCTTTGCACTTCTTTTGTAGAATTGTTTTTATTACCCTGTTCAAAGGAGGTAAGCTGTGGCTGCCCTTTGGACGCACAACCGGATAGGGTAATAGTTATATAAATAAAAACCCAAACAATTTGATTGATACGAAGCAGATTCATGAGGTATTGTTTAGTTATTTTCTTAGTTGTATTTAGCTGTAATATAGGGAAATTAGTTTCGCAATTAAGCTACTTCTTTGAAGAATTATAATGGCAGAGTTGTCTTTTAAATGATTCAGGTATAGGAACAAACAAATAAAACTTCGAATTAATTAAGCGCTAATAAAGGTTATCTATTTGCTTATTGGCAGCCACGAATAAGATTAATTTATCATCTCTTTGACCCGGGTATCGTATGAACTCATCAGGAATAATCTTAAAGTTTAATTTTACATGCGTGATACCCAACCCAGTGCTGCAAAACGACAGGTTTCACTTTCGGAAATGTTCCGGGCATTAAAATACCGGAATTATCGTCTTTTCTTTGCCGGGCAGGGGGTATCGCTTATTGGTACCTGGATGCAGCAAATTGCCATAAGCTGGCTGGTATACCGGTTAACTGATTCGGTCTTCCTGTTAGGTATATTGGGGTTTGCCAGCCAGATTCCATCTTTTCTGTTGGGACCATTTGCCGGAGTTGTATCCGATCGTAACAATCGGCATCGCATATTAATTATCACCCAAATTTTATCAATGGTTCAGGCAACGGTTTTAACTATTTTGGTTTTAACCGATACTATTACCATTCCCTGGCTAATTACTTTAAGTGCCTTTCTGGGTTTGGTTAATGCTTTTGATATAAGTGCGCGCCAAGCCTTTGTAGTAGAAATGATTGATAAACGGGAAGATGTAAGCAATGCCATTGCCTTAAATTCATCAATGTTTAATATGGCCCGGCTAGTAGGACCATCTATTGCTGGTATTTTAATTGCGGCAGTAGGAGAGGGCGTTTGTTTTTTAATTAATGCACTAAGTTACTTAGCCGTAATTGTTTCGTTACTTTTAATGCAGGTAAAGCCGCGCGAAATACCTAAGACTGAAACACGGGTCTGGGAATCTCTAAAAGAAGGGGCGGGGTATGTATTTGGGTTCCCTCCCATCAGGGCTATTATTTTACTAATTGCCAGTATAAGTTTATTTGGCATGCCTTTTACAGTATTAATGCCAGTTTATGCCCGCGACATTTTACACGGTGGGGCTAATACGCTCGGTTATTTAATGGGAGCATCCGGAATTGGGGCCTTGGTGGGGGCTTTGTATCTGGCTCAACGTTCTACAGTACTGGGTTTGGGAAAAATAATAGTTGCCGCCACCATTTTGCTAGGAGCCGGATTAATTTGCTTCTCTTTTACTACTACGCTGTGGCTGGCTCTGATTTTTATATTCTTTACCGGTCTGGGCATGATAGTGCAAATGGCCTCCAACAACACCATTTTGCAAACCATATCTGATGATGATAAGCGTGGACGGGTAATGAGTTTTTATTCGATGGCTTTTCTGGGTATGGCCCCGTTTGGATCTTTGTTAGCAGGAGCGGTGGCGGATAAAATAGGAGTGGCTTATACGTTTCTGGGCTGTGGCATTTTGTGTCTTGTAAGTATTGTCCCTTTTGCCGTGCAATTGCCGGCTTTACGTAAAATGGTTCAACCTATATACCAGCGCCTTGGTATTTTGCCGGAAGTGGCTAAAGGTTTACAAGTAACAACAGGTTTAACAGCCGCTGCAAAAAAATAGTAAAACGGTTAAAGTTATTCACAGGGAATAAAAGATAAAGGGCGAAATGAATATTCACTGCGCCCTTTATTTTAAATATTTACTCTTAATTCCGGCTTTCAGATATAACTTTTATCTCTAACCTCTCGCCCGGTTTTACATTAAAATCAACTTTGTTATTCCAGTCCATTATCTCTTTAATGGTAACACCATACCTGCGGGAAATTTGGTACATTGTTTCGCCGGTTGCTACAGTATGGGTAGTAACAGTCCCGGATGCTATAGAAGCAACTACTTGTTTAGCTGGTTTTAATGCTGGTGCTTCATTAGTGATTGGTGTAGCTGCTACTTTTGGGGTACTTACTGGTCCGGATACCTGTAAATGCTGGCCAATTGCTAGAGGCGTCCCTCCTATGTTGTTCCAGGCCTTCAGGTTTTCTACTGTAATGCTGTATTTCCTGGAAATACTAAACAAGGTTTCTCCCTGACTGACCACATGTACCCCCGAATTTTGGTTGGCTACTGGTGCCATGGCGCCTGGTTGTTCTTTTGAAACGGGTGCGGAAGCACTGGGTCCGGCAGGTTCTTTGGTAACCGCTGCTGTTTTTATTGCTTCTTTTTTTGCTCCTGGTGCGGCATCTTTTAGCACTACCGGGTTGGCATTAGCAAAAACAGATTCTTCGGTTTTTACCGGAGCGGCTTTAGTTCTTTTCCTGTACAGAATAAGCTCTTCCTGCTGATTAATTTGTTCTACCTGCGTATCAATATTAGCCGTTAGCACTTGTTCTGTTTGATTTCCGGCTCCATTGGTTTGGGCTAAAGCCGCATCCACCGGAGCTGATTCTGTGAGAAATACGTCATCATCGTCTGATTCAGTACCATTAAAAGCTTCGGTAATAACTGCTTCTTTTTGGAGATCACTAACTTTGTCGGTTTTATTTTTATTTGCCGGTAATCTGGTGCCTGCAGTTGCTTTTTTAGTTTTTACCTCATCCAGTACTTCATTCTGCGATAGCACAACCGGATTGGCCGGCGCTTGTACCGGTTCTACCTCCGGATAGGTTTTCTGGTACTCTATTGGTGTATGATTTGGACGTCGGTGTTGTAGCCATAGTAAACGGCCTTCTGCCAAAGTTTCATTTTGTTTCATGCGGTTGTACCACATTACAAACTTAACCTTCATGCCATGCTTCTGTGCAATCTGGTGTACCTGCTCACCTTTTTTCACAACATGGTACTGCGATTCCGCTTTGTTTTTCTTCCGCTCAATATAGTAAGCTTCCCCTTCTACAATGGGATCAAAACTATACATGTCGTTATAGGCCAAAAATTTTCTGGTAGATAAATCAGCTGCTGAGGCCAGCTTTTCTTTGGTATCGCCTTTGCGGGCAATAATAACTTTTAAGCCATTTTGTTTTCTGAATTCCCGCTTGGCAACTCTGCCGGTTCTCTTATTGGTTTCAGGTAAGGTGGCCGAGGCGGTAGCCGGAGCATTACCAACTTGCTGGGAGGCAAATACGGCTTGTTGATCGGGGTTAGTAACCGGTACAATAACGGTATAAAGCTTATCTGATGGAATATAGTTATTGGCTACCCATTTGTTGTATTTCTGTAGTTCTGCAATATCAAGTTGGTTTTCTAGCGCTATATCCGATAGGTTTTTGCCGGAGGCTTTAATTTCAGCCAGCATTACGGCAGGAGCAGGATTTTTATTTACCGAACTTTCATAAGCAACTTTATGAGCCAGTAAGGTTAAAATGTACGGATGCGTTTTCTCCGTAATTTCCATTTCCTTTTTATTTACATCTTCGGTTTTAGCGTAGCTTTTGGCTCCTGTAAAACCTAAATTGTAGGAAAGAATCGTGTTATGCCAATTTTTATAGTACAGATTATTGCTCTTAATCAGGTAACGGGCCGCACTTCTGGTAGATTCTATAATGTGTTTACGTTCATCTACATCCTGGTTTATTCTTAAACCATAATCGCCGGCGGCTTCTTTTTTAAATTGCCAAAAACCCACCGCATTGGAGGTAGATACAGCTTCAGAATTTAAGCCACTTTCTTGTAAAGCCAGGTATTTAAAATCATCCGGCAGGCCTTCTTCCCGGAAAATTCGCTCAATTACCGGAAAATAAATATTCGCGACATCAACTTTTAACTGAAAATATTTCGGGTACTTATGCAGGGCGTCCACCATGCGCTGGATTTCCTTTTGGGCACCCTCATTTACAATCAGGTGCTGATCAGCAAAATAAATATTAGTTGGAACAATAACGGACTGGGCCTTAGCCACCAAACATAGGAGACTCAGTAAAAGAAGTAAGCTTTTTCTCATAGCAACAAATAAATTTTATGAGCGAAAAATAAAATTTAAAAGCAGGAAACGTTCCGGAAGGATTATTAAGAACTACCTAAAGCATAAGGAAAGATTATGCCTGAAAGCAAAATAGCAGATTAAGAATGGAAGAATAAATTTTAAGCGGTAATATTTATCTACATTTTATCCACAAATCTGAAAAGTGCTGCTTGAAGGCATATGGGACAACTTTCATAAAATGAATAAATTGTATTAGGAATAGGAAGAGCATTGGAGGACAGATGTTCTGCCAATGTTACATTTGTAGAGTGATTGTAATATATAATATTTCCTATGAATGAATCAGTTTAAAGTCATTATTTTATTTTTTGCGGACTAATAACAACCCATCGCGGAGCGGAAGTAAAATGTTTTCTACCCGTTCATCCTGGTGTATTTTCTGGTTGAAATTTTGGAAAGCCTGGGTGCGTTCATCATTTTTAGGTGCTGCTCCTTTGGTTACTTTTCCGCTCCACAGTACATTGTCTATCATAATAAAGCCACCTGGAACTACTTTGTCAAAAACCAAGTCATAATAGGTTGCGTTATTTTTCTTATCCGCATCTATAAAAACCAAATCAAAAGCATAATTTAGCCCAGGAATAATGGTGGCAGCATCCCCTAGGTAATAGCTGATCTTTTCTGCATAACCCGCCTGACTAACATAGTCCCTCACCATTTCCTCTAACTCGTCATTTACATCAATGGTATGAAGTTGGCCTTCCGGAGCTAAGCCTTCGGCTAAGCAAAGTGCGGAGTACCCGGTATAAGTTCCTATCTCCAGAATTTGCTTTGGCTTTATCATGTGGGAAACCATAGAAAGGAACCTTCCTTGCACGTGCCCGGAAAGCATGCGGGGCTTTAGTACATTTAAATGCGTTTCCCGGTTTAATTTTTGTAATAAGGCCGATTCCGGACTGGTATGCTGAGCCACATATTGCTGTATTTCTGGAGAAAGAAAGTCCATTTTTTTTAAGGTAAAGCTGGCTTAACCAGGTAGCTAAATTTTAGTGGTACCTTAAATAGTAAAAGTACCACTTCGGTTATGTTTGGGTGGTGTTACTTCTGCAAAAACTACAGGAGAAACAGGAATAAATTTACGCCGGAATGTAATTGAGAAAGCTTAGATTATCTTCAAATAAAACTTCGTTAGCAATATCCTGCAGTTGTTTCGCATCAATCTGGCGAATCTGATCGAAAATTTCATTCAGAGTATCCACTTTGTCCATATCCAGAATACTTTTCCCTAACATCATCATCAAACCAATGTTACTTTCTTCGGCCATGGCTAATTGCCCCATTAATTGCTCTTTTGCTGTGTGTAGTTGTAAGGTACCTAAAGGTTTTTCCCGCAGCTTCTTTAGTTCTTTTAGTACCAGGTCAGTTGTGCGTTTTAGTTGTTTTTTCTCGGTGCCAAAGTAAATGCCAAACAAACCGGTATCAATGTAGGTGGCATAGTTGGCATCAATGGTATACACTAACCCATGTTTTTCGCGCACACTTAAATTTAAACGGGAGTTCATGCCGGGGCCACCCAAAATATTCACCAACATAAAAAATGGAATGCGTTTAATGTCGGCCAGGGCATAAGCCGGACAGCCAATAACGCAATGGGCCTGTACAATAGGTTTTTCTACACTAATTATATTGGCTTTATAAGCCGAAAAGGGCTGTCGGGCACGTTCTTTGGTGATAGTAGGAATATTGCCTAGGTATTTCTGGGCTAGTTTTACTACTTTTTCAAATGGTAAATTACTCACCGAACAAAACACCAGATGGTCGGTGCTTAAATTATCCGCAATAAATTTCAGGAAATCTTTTTTAGAAAATCCTGATACGCTTTCGCGGGTACCTAAAATATTATTCCCTAAGCTGTGGTTCTGAAAAACTACTTCATCAAAATCGTCCACAATGGCATCTTCGGGCGCGTCCAGGTACATCGACATTTCTTCCAGAATAACCCCGCGTTCTTTTTCTATTTCTTTAGAAGGGAAAGTAGAATTAAAAGTAATGTCGGTAAGCAGTTCAAAGGCCTTCTCAAAATGCTTATCCAGAACCGAAGCATAAAAGCATAACTTTTCTTTGGTGGTATAGGCATTTAGCTCGCCGCCTACGGTTTCTAACCGGTTTATAATATGGAATGACTTCCGCTTCTTGGTACCTTTAAAGGCCATGTGCTCCCAGAAATGGGCTAACCCTTGCTGGTCCTGGTTTTCGTCGCGGCTGCCAATATCTAAAATAAAGCCGCTGTGGGCTATTTTGGTATGACTAACTTGTTTATGTATAATGCGAATGCTGTTAGGCAAGGTATGCAAGTGATAATCAGGCATGCAGTTTTGGTTTTGGGACGACAAAATTACTAAAAAATAAGCAATTTTGGTGGCATTTATATACGATTAACCTTTTAATAAGGAGGTGTAAAGTTGATGGATCTGAGGAATTGTTTTTTCGGCGCGAAATTGTTTTGCGTATTCTCTTCCCCGGGCAATTATGTGCTGGCGTAAAGCAGTGTTTTGTAGTACTGTTTGTAAGTGTTGGGCCAGCTCTTCTGGTTTATTCGGGTCGGCATAAAGGGTATCAGGCCCACCGGCTTCGGCAAAGCAAGAGCCAGTGGAGGTAATAACCGGTACTCCGCTATTTAAGGCTTCTAAAATTGGAATGCCAAAACCTTCGAATAAAGAAGGATATACAAAAATGGTGGCTAATTGGTAAATTACTGGTAATTCTCTTGTAGGTATGTAGGGCAAAAAGAAAACCGCATGGGTTAGCTGATTAGCGACTAAATAAGCCTCCAGTTTTTTGGTATATTCAGTTCGTCGGCCGATAAAAACAATGGGTATATTTTGGTGCGCACCCGCCTGGTGCCACGCTTTCAGTAACATTAATTGGTTTTTCCGATCTTCCAGGGTTCCGACGCATATAATAAACTCTTCTGGTAGGTTGTATTTCTGTTTGATCAAAGTTTTTTCCGCATCCGAACGTACCTCATGAAAGCCAGCATGGCAATCCTGATAAATAACCTGGATCTTTTCAGCGGGTGTTTTATAATTAGTTAATATATCTTGTTTAGTTTGTTCGCTAATAGCAATAATTTTGTCGGCTTTTTCACAAGCATATCTAAACTTTTGCTTGTAAATTAACCGGTCAATAGGTTTGTATAACTCCGGATACCTGATGAAAATAAGATCATGAATGGTAACAACGTACTTGGTGCCGGAGGTTTTTGTAAAAGGCAATTCATTGCTTAAACCGTGGTAAAGCTCAATGCCATCCTGCCGGAGGTTACTTTTTATGCCGGCTGTTCGCCATAAACCCTTGGTGAATTTGGCTAATCCTTGAGGTTGTTTAATTTGTACCTGGTTAGATGGGGTATAAAAGTTTTGAAATTGTGGAGATAAACGCGGGGTGTATAAAAAATAATTTTCCGAAGGAAAATAATTGCGTAACTCCGATATTACAAAGCGGCTGTAATTACCTAACCCGGAAGTATTATTAAAAGCTCTTTTGGCATCAAAGCCTATTCGCATCATGCATTAGCTGTAAAGAAAAGTAAAATTACAGTTCTGCTTTTACATTTTATAATAATAAAGCCGGGTTATTCTTTTATTTTAAGTAGCAGAAGTTAATATTTGCTCAAAGGAATGCGTTGTAACACACGTTAAAAGAATTTTAGGTTAGCTGTAACCTGTATGGCTCTTATCAATAAATTTATAAACTATGAGATACTTACCTATTGATTCCAATTTGTTTATAGAAAACAGGAAAAGGTTTTGCGATCGGATAAAGCGTTGTTCATTGGCTGTTTTTCATTCTAATGATATAATGCCTACCAATGCCGATGGCACGATGCCTTTCCGGCAGAACAGTGATTTATTTTATTTAAGTGGAATTGATCAGGAGGAAAGTATTCTATTAATTTATCCGGAGGCCAAGGATGCCCGAAATCGGGAAATTCTTTTTCTGCGGGAAACAAATGATCATATTCTTACCTGGGAAGGGTATAAACTAACCAAAGAACAGGCTTATGAAATATCCGGCATCAAAAGTATTTATTGGATTACTGAGTTCAAGCAGGTGTTTAATTCTTTGATGGCCGAAGTAGAACATATATATGTTAATACGAATGAACATATCCGGGCCGATGTAGAAGTGGAGTCGCGGGATGCCCGCTTTATTAAATATTGTAAGGAAAAATACCCGGCGCACCAATACGAACGCAGTGCTCCGGTGATGCACTACCTGCGAGCAATAAAATCAGAAATTGAAATAGAATTAATAAAGAAGGCATGTAACATTACCGAAATGGCTTTTCGGCGCTTGCTTAAATTTATTAAGCCGGGGGTTATGGAATATGAAATTGAAGCTGAAATTTACCATGAGTTTCTGAAGCACCGGTCGCGCGGACCAGCGTATAGTTCAATCATAGCATCGGGAGCCAACGCCTGTATATTACATTATGTGGATAATAATCGGGAGTGTAAGGAAGGAGATCTTATTTTAATGGATTTTGGAGCGGAATACGCTAATTATGCTTCTGACTTAACCCGAACGGTGCCTGTAAATGGTACGTTTACCAAGCGCCAGCGGGAAGTTTATAACTCCGTGTTACAGGTAATGAAAACCGCTAAAAATATGTTAGTGCCGGGTAATACCCTGGATCAGTACCATGTTTTTGTAGGTACTGTTATGCAAAACGAACTAATAAAGCTAGGGCTGCTTAATGAAAGCGATGTTAAAAATCAGGACCCGGAGAAGCCATTATATAAAAAGTATTTTATGCACGGTACTTCTCACTTTTTAGGGTTAGATGTACATGATGTTGGTAATAAGTACCGGCCATTTGAAGCCGGAATGGTGTTTACGTGCGAACCTGGTATTTATATAAGAGAGGAGGGTATTGGGATCCGGCTTGAAAATGATATTCTGGTAACGGCAAATGGTCCCGTAGATTTAATGCAGGATATTCCGCTGGAGCCAGATGATATAGAACGGCTGATGAAGGAATAATAAAATTTACTAAGCCAAAAAAATGAGCACCTCCTGTTTTAGGGGTGCTCATTTTTTTTACAGAAAGTGCATAGTTCTTGGAAACTTCAAATTTGAGACAGAATCTCCCGCTAGTTTTGAGCTGTTTGTTTAAAAATTTCAAATTAAGGATCAAAGAAGTTAAGTAGGTGAGGAGATTTCGTTTTATAGGCTTTCTTATATTTATCACTCTTCAGCTTGCAACGCTTGTAAAGGCCCAGGAACATGCTCCGTTACGCGTATTCACCCTAAAACAAGTGGTGTCTTTAGCTAAGTCACAATCATCCAGTTACCGGTATGCGTCTGTGCTGCTCGAAAACAAAACGTGGCAATACAAAAATTACAAGTCTAACTTTCTGCCCCAGCTAAATTTAAACGGAACGCTACCTGAATTTAATAAAACCATTGAGCCTCGTCTTACAGATAAAGGTAGCCTAACATTTATTAATACCCATAATGCCAATTCTTCCTTGCAATTATCGTTGGGGCAGGAACTTGGTTTTACCGGAGGACATATTTCTATTAATAGCCAGATCAAAAGAATTGACGACTTTCAGGTCGCAGCTAATGGTACCCGTTATTCCTCAATACCCTATACCGTCACCTATAATCAGCCTTTTTTTGGGTACAGGTGGCTAAGCTGGGAGAAAAAGATTCAACCGCTTAAGTATGAAGAAGCTAAGCGGGAATATTTAGAGCGAATGGAAATTATCTCGGAAGAGGCCTCTACTCATTTTTTTAATTTGTTATTGAGCCAGATAAGTTTTCAGATTGCTAAAAAAAATGTAATAAACAGCGATACGCTCTACAAAGTATCCTTAAAACGGTTTAATGAGGGGAAAATGCCTGAAAATGAACTGTTGCAAATGGAGTTAACCTTGCTGAATGCCAGGCAAAACCTGGAGCAGGTAGCTTTGGATGTAGAAGGTAGTACACTGCGCCTGAAGGTTTATATTGGTTTGGTAGACGACGAACCCATGCATTTAGTGCCGCCAACGGAAATTCCTAAATTTGACGTAAATGAAAAGGTGGCATTGGAACAAGCGCATAAAAACCGGCAACGCATGATTGGTTTTCAGCGGGAGTTACTGGAAGCAGAGCAAAACCTGGCCCGTGCTAAAGGCGAAACCGGAGTAAGAGCCAATTTATTCGCTTCATTTGGTTTAACCCAGCAGTCGTTGCAATTTGCGCAGGTGTATGATGATCCTTCTGCGCAGCAACGGGTACATTTAGGGTTTAATATTCCTATAATGGATTGGGGTCGTACAGCAGGACGTTTGGGAACGGCCAAAGCTAATCAGGAGCTGGTTAAAACTAATGTCGAGCAGCAGCGGATTAACTTTGATCAGGATATTTACTTAAATGTTAAAATGTTCAGGGTTTTACGGGACCAAATGGAAATAGCCCGGCGCAGCGATGAAATAGCCGATAAAAGATACATAATCACAAAAGAAAGATATTTAAAAGGTGGAATTAGCTTAGTGGATTTGAACATTGCCACTGAAGAAAGAGATAAAGCTACCAAAAGCTATATTAGTGCTTTAAATAAATACTGGCACGCCTATTATCATATCAGGAGAATAACTTTATATGATTTTGAGCTGGATGAGCCACTTATGGGGATTTAGTTAAATGTTTAAAAAATTTATTTAATGCTTATCTAAATAAAGAGCTTTAAATAGCAGATAACTAAACATTTATAAAGGTATTAAAGTATTTAGATAGTTAGTTTAATCCATATTTATTCAAATGAAATTTTACTATATAGGAAAAAAAATTATTTTTGCGGTCGGATAGTTGGTACATAGGAAGTGTCAGATGTATCTAATAATAATTTGACCCGTATTAAAACAAATATTTAAAGCAAAAAGGTAATAAATGATAACAGACCTGAAATGAAAAGAAGGGCTTTAATTAGGAAAAAAGCCTTTGTTAAATAAAAACTAAATTTTAAAAGGATTTATTTTATTGGAACATTTTTCATGAATTAGGGTATATACGCGAAAATTAATATTCCATTTTATAATTATTACAAGTAAATCAACACTAATTTAAAACTATGAAAAGAATTTTTAACAAAACGGTAGCAGCGGCATTTGTGCTATGTTCCTTTTTGGCTACTAGTAGTTATGCACAAAACGCCGACAATAAGTGGGCTCTCTCTGGCTTTGCCAGCGTATATCAATACAAAGGTAATGTGGGTTCCGAGTTCTTTAAATTCGGAGAAGGAAGAACCGGTGGTGGTATTGGTCTTTCCCGTTACTTAAGCCCTTGGTTTGACTTAACGTTAAACTTCAGCCGGGCACGTATTGATTATAACAACAACGTACAAGGCGGTGTGTTTGCAAGTGGCCGTTCTCAGAACTATTATTTCAATGGTGAAATGATGAATGTGCTGGGTGGTGTGAAGGTTAAATTTGGTATTAAAGACGATGCTCTTTTACATCCATATGTATCCTTCGGTTATGGTGGAGCCTTTACAGACGTTTCTGGTCGTGGTGGTTTCGGTACTTTCCCGCCAAACGGTACTGACGGCGATTTAGCTCACGATTTATGGTGGGGTGCTGCCGGTGTTAAACTTAACGTAAGCGAGCGTGTAGGTTTATTTGTACAAACTGGTCAGATGTATTTAACTACCGACCAAACTGACGGTTTCAGAAGACCAAATGATAAATTACACGACCGTTTCTTACAACACAATGCAGGTTTAACTTTTGCTTTAGGTAAAGCTAAAGATACTGACATGGATGGTGTGCCTGATAGAAAAGATAAATGCCCTGATACTCCATCTGGCGTAAAAGTTGATGAAAACGGTTGCCCAGTTGATACTGATAAAGACGGAGTTCCTGATTACCAAGATAACTGCCCAGATGTTGCTGGTGTAGCCTCTCTTAACGGATGCCCTGACCGTGATAACGACGGTGTAGCAGATGCGCAAGACCAATGCCCAGATACGCCAGGTTTACCTGCTCTGAATGGTTGCCCAGATGCTGATAATGATGGTGTAGCAGATGCTCAAGACCAATGCCCAGATACTCCGGCTGGTACTCAGGTAGATGCTAAAGGTTGTCCATTAGACGCTGATGGTGACGGTGTAGCTGATGCTTTAGATAAGTGTCCAAATACTCCGGCTGGTACTCAGGTAGATGCTAATGGTTGCCCATTAAGAAAACCAATCCCAAGAGGTGTTAACCGTGGTAACTTACAAGATACTACTTACATCCAGTTCGAATTTGACAAAGCTGTTCTGCGTAAAGTTTCTTTCAGAAAATTAGATCAAATTGTTCGCTTCCTGAAACAAAACCCAGACTTTGATGTGAACGTTTCTGGTCACGCAGATGCAACTGGTACCGATGAGTATAACCAAGGCTTATCAGAAAGAAGAGCTGCTGCTGTTGCTCGTTACCTGACTAGCAGAGGTAGAATTGCAAGAAACCGTGTAACTACTGTTGGTTATGGTGAGTCCAGACCACGTGGTGATAACGAAACAGCTGCCGGACGAGCACTTAACCGTCGCGCCCAGGTAGAGTTAGTATTTGAATAAGAACCTTAAGAAGATTAGTTGGCCTAACAGCCATAGTACTTAGCAGAACTAATCGGACAATAAAGCAAAAGAGCGGTGGAAATATCCATCGCTCTTTTTGTTTTTATATAGTTTTTTACCAAGGCTTAAATTCAGGAATAAAAAAGCCCGCACAAAAAATTGTGCGGGCTTTTTTATTCCTGAATTTTTTTATTACAGTAGTCTATTAGCTCGTTTTAGAGGCTAGTAAGTATAGAACAGCCATCCGGATAGCTACGCCGTTTTCTACCTGATTTAATATAATAGAATGATGAGAATCGGCTGCATCACTACTTAATTCCACACCCCGGTTTATGGGGCCTGGGTGCATAATCGTAATTTCCTTATCCAGTGTGTCTAATAATTTTTTATCAATACCATAGTATAAGGTATATTCCCGTAAAGAGGGGAAATACTTCATTTGTTGCCTTTCTAACTGAATCCGGAGTACATTTGCTACATCACACCAGGCCAATGCTTTCTTAACGTCCAGTTCTACTTTAACACCTAATTCTGAAATATACCTTGGTAATAAAGTAGCAGGACCACATACCATTACTTCGGCCCCTAGCTTTTTTAGTGCAAAAATATTGGAGAGTGCCACCCGAGAATGTAAAATATCTCCTATAATGGCGATTTTTTTGCCGCCTACTTCGCCATATTTTTCCCGGATAGAGAAAGAATCCAGCAAAGCCTGGGTTGGGTGCTCATGAGTGCCATCACCAGCATTTACAATGTTAGCCTTAATGTGGCGCGATAGGAAGTGAGGCGCTCCAGCACTGGCATGCCGCATCACAATCATATCTACTTTCATGGCTAAAATATTA
The DNA here is from genome assembly GCF_000473365.1 of Adhaeribacter aquaticus DSM 16391. Lineage (GTDB taxonomy): Bacteria > Bacteroidota > Bacteroidia > Cytophagales > Hymenobacteraceae > Adhaeribacter > Adhaeribacter aquaticus. Next base: position 570,978 of record NZ_KI421517.1, on the reverse strand, counting down.
TTAACGGTATCTAGCAAGGTTTCTCCTTTTTTTACGGAGCTACCACTGGCCGAGAAGTTTATAATATCTGCTGATAATCTTTTTTCGGCTAGTTCAAATGAAAGCCGGGTACGGGTTGAATTCTCGAAGAAGACGTTAGCGATTGTTATATCACGCAGGGAAGGTACTTTTTTAATAGTCCGGCTCAGCACTTCTTTAAAATTATCGGCTGTCTCAAATATCAGTTGGATATCAGCCGGAGTAAGATCTTTTATGCCTAGTAAATGCCGGACGCTTAATTGTTGCATATTTAAACTTCGTCGTTTTTGGTAAAAAGCCAAATATTATCTTCTGGGGTATCTTCGTTTTTCCATTCTACCAGCACCCGTTCAGAAGGTAAAGAGTTCACGTATTTACCCACATATTTGGCTTCAATGGGTAAATGCCGGGTATAACGTCTATCAACCAGAACTAATAATTCTACGCTTGCCGGACGACCATAAGCAATCATGGCATCCAAGGCGGCTCTTACTGACCTACCAGTAAACAGCACATCATCAATTAGAATTACTTTCTGACTTTCTATATGGAAGTTAATATTGGTAGCATTGGCGGTTATCGGGCTTTCACGTCGGCGGAAATCATCGCGGTGAAAGGTAATGTCTAACTGACCAGTCCGGATAGAAAAACCTAATATTTCCTGCAGTTTTTTCTGAATTCGCTCGGCTACAAAAATACCACGGGGCTGTAAGCCAAGAATTACAGACTGCGAAAAATCTACATGAGTCTCGATGAGCTGATGCGAGAGGCGCTGAATCATGATGTCCAGCAACTGATTGCTTACGATAAGTCTTTTCTGCATGGCCTTTTTCCAGCACAAATATAAATATTAGAATCTAGGCACAAAATAATTATTAGCAATTCGGGATAAGTACTTATTTTTTTGCCCAGTAAAAGGTAATGGTATAAGTAATGTCATAGTTGCCTAACGGCATTTATAACCTTTTGTGTCGTATGCCAAAATCCTTTAGAAGTATCTCCTTTACTTAAAAGAGACTTTGTTTATGAAAAAGATCCGTTTGTTCGAACTGCGGGGAGAGCGAATATAGTGGTAACCAAAGGCAATAAAATGGGGGCCGTACCAGTGCAACAGCGTGGTGTTGTCAGCAGAGGTTATTTTTTCATCCGGAGCATTTGTTCTAAGAGGCTCTACTAAAGCTTCTTCGCTGGTACTATCTTGATTCACAATTTTATACCTGATTTCTTTCTCGTAGGCATAAGCCATAATTGTTTTGTCCTGATAAAACCCGAATTGGGAAACAGGTATTAGTTCATCATCTTCTACATCTTTAATTACTAAGCTATTATCCCATAGGTAGTTGCCGTCTTTGTCGAAAACGCAAACCAGGGAGTGCGAATACTTATAATTGCGGTTATAGCCGGGGTTTGTCCGGTAGGCATTTTCCAATAAGTCAGGTCGCCAGCGAGCTCGGGCTAATATGGCGCTGCTGCGGTAGTTATACAAGGAACGATAAGTGGTAGAACGCTGATTATACACTTCCCCCACTAAGTATAATTTTTCCCCGTGCCAAATAGCATCATGAATAAGCAGTTGGTATTGTTGCCGGAATGTCTTGTTTTTAGCCGCGTATTTTTGGGCTTTTGTGAAAAGCCGCTCCCGGGACTTTTTCCGCATAAAATCGAAAAAGTGCTTCAACTGGATAAAATCGTAATACCGGATCGTTTCTAAATTATTTAAGGTAGTAGAAAACAAACCTTGTGCAAAGCGGGAATCGCGGAGAGAATAAGCTCCTATTATTACTTTACGAGTACTATCGCCGGGACTTATTTTTGCTGTAATTAAACTCTGCCGCTCCACTGGCCTTATAAAATTGGAAGTAAAAAGGTTGCCCTGGCTGTTAAAACGTTTTACTTGTAGCCGCCCAATATTACTTTTAGATTCGGCCAGAATAAACTCTGCCCGCCTGGTGAGGGTGTCTAAATGAAAATCTACTAAAGTATTTAATGGTCCATAAAGAGCCGGTATAGTTTTAAGCTCATTGTTTATTTCATCTAGGTGAATAACAAAGGAGTTAACAGAACTTTTAGCTGTAATAAATATGTGGTTTTCTAAAATCTGAAAGCTCTCTAGGTCTACTTCGTATTTTATATCATGTTGCCGAAGGTTATAGCTGTTTAATATATTTGTACCGGTTTTAGGGTCTATTTTAAGAATGCTGAACTCCGAAGAGTTACTGTGTTTATAAAGAGCATAAACAAAATCAGGACCCGGGAAGAACTGATAAAACTCCAGCCGATTTTCCAGTTCTACCTTTTGTGACCAAACCAATTTGAAATCTTTGGAATACTTTTGGAAAGAATGTTCTTTTTTAAAGGAAAAGTAAGGACGTTTATAAATCAGAAACGTGCTATCGGGTAAAGGCAACACCTCTATTGGATTAGAGTCTTCATCTTCTATTTCTATCCGGTGCGGTTGAGAAATAGATTGAGCAGCAACAACCAGAGCCGTTCCCGAAAAGAACCCAAGGCAAAATAAAAAGCGAATTACGTTAGAAAGGTAGTTCATGCTTGTAGCATTCTAAAAAGAGTCGCCAATAGGTATTGCTGCTCAATGGGAACAGGCGGTAAATTAATTACCTAAGCCCAGAATTACTTCAAACTCCTCTGCCTTTAACGGCATTACCGACAGACGAGATTGTTTTAATAAAGCAATATTTTCTAAACGAGTATCCTTTTTAATTTGATCCAGGGTAACTTTTTCTTTAAAATCACGAACGGGCTCCAGGTCTATAGTAACCCATCTCGGGTCGTCACTGGTAGTATCCGGGTAGGCTTCTTTCGCTACTTTTGCCAAACCCACAATCGCTTTTTCCGATATACTGTGATAAAACAACACCAGGTCGCCGGCTTGCATAGCCTGTAAATTATTACGAGCCTGAAAGTTTCTTACTCCCGTCCAGGATGTTTGTCCATCTTGAACCAAATTGCCCCAGCTATAAGCCTCAGGCTCTGATTTTACTAACCAATAACGCATTTAAATCTAACTTATTCTGATTACTTTAATGAATGAGGATCAAAAGTAATAAATCTATTTTTTTGAATTAGAATGAAAACGCAGGGATAGTAAATTTTCTGAAATGGAAACGAACTCCAAATTTAAATTATAAGTAGCGTCCTTAAACGTTACCTGCAGCTGGTTTGGCTTAATGAGCTTCCAATTACCTTCATGTTCTTCTAAGCCATCTGTAGGGGCAATGGTATACAGTTTAAAAACACCTTCTTTTTCCAGGGCAAAACCAGTTCTGCCGCGGGCTGGCGGAAACGGATACGTATTAGGCCGATAAACTTTGATTTCTAAATTATCTTCTTCTGCCGCGTGAATCCAGATTTTACCAAATAAAAACGGCGGTAATTCCTCGTTCTGGCTACAGGTAGTACCGGTTAAAGTTAAGAACCCAAAAAGAAACAGAATGTAATACTTCATGGCAGTAAGTAAGCCCGTTGTTGCTAATATACATTTTTCTAACGAGAAATAAGGTATCTTGTGTTGTATTGTTAGTGGCTATATATCCCTGCAAACCTACTGGATTTTAAGGCAACCCACGGGATAAGGTAAAACCAAAATTCTTATCTTTGTAAAAAAGCTAAGCTTCTATCTTTGGAAAATAAAAAAGTTATACGTGCTTTTCGACTGGCAACTTCTTTAATGGAGTTGCACGACGAGAACCCTTTTAAAATTCGGTCATATACCAATGCGGTTGCCGTATTAGAGCGCTTCGAAACACCTTTAGCCGGTTTGTCTGCGGCGCAACTGGAGCGCATGGATGGGATTGGGAAAACGCTGGCAGCTAAAATTGTAGAGTTAACTGAAACAGGTTCATTCGCCGAGTTGGATCAATTTATTACGGCCACTCCTCCGGGCGTTATTGAAATGCTTAGCATAAAAGGCATTGGTCCGAAAAAAATACGTGCCATCTGGAAAGATTTAGGAGTAGAAACCTCTGAGGCTTTGCTGGAAGCTTGTGAAAAAAATGAATTGGCAGCTCTTAAAGGGTTTGGTGCTAAAACCCAGGAAACTATAAAGAATGCTTTGCTCTATAACCAGGAAAGCAAAGGTAAAGCCTTGTATGCCGAAGTTGAAACACTAGCCTATAACCTACGGGATTACCTGCAGGAAAAGTTAGAAACAGCTTTAGTAGAAGTAGCAGGAGAGGTGCGTCGTCGGTTAGAAATTATTCAAACCTTATCTTTAGTAGTAGCCTCTGAAAGCCCGGTACAGGTACAGGAAGTTCTAAATAAGGTACCGGAATTAGAACAGGATGGCGTTGCATCTGGCCCTTTTATGTGGCGCGGACGCGAAACAACTTCGGGTTTAGCGGTATCAGTAAAAATGGTGCCACCAGCCAGGTTCTTCAATGAGCTACTTTTGTTAACCGGCTCTGAAGAACACCTAACCAATACTTATAATGAAACGGATTGTTTGCTGCAACTAACCCGAAAGGAACTTTTTGTTTCGGAAGTAGCTATTTATGAACGGGCGGGTTTAGCTTATGTGCAACCTGAAATGCGGGAAGGAAGGCATGAACTGCTGCTGGCCAAAGAAAATGCGCTGCCACAATTATTATCCGATGATGATTTGCGTGGAATTTTGCATAACCACTCTACCTACAGTGATGGCGCCCATACCTTAGAACAAATGGCTGTTTATTGCCGAGATAAAGGTTATGATTATTTAGGTATTTGCGATCATTCTAAAGCTGCTTTTTATGCTAATGGATTACAGGAGTTCCGGGTAAAAGAGCAGCAGAAGGAAATAGATAAACTAAACGAGCAGCTGGCTCCTTTTAAAATTTTTAAAGGTATTGAATCTGATATTTTAGCAGATGGTTCCTTAGATTACAGCAATGACATACTGGCAACCTTTGATTTTATTGTAGCCTCTGTTCATAGTAATCTTAAAATGGACCTTAGTAAAGCCACCAACCGCTTGATTACTGCCATTGAAAATCCTTATACTACTATATTGGGGCATCCAACCGGCCGGTTATTATTACGACGCGAAGGTTACCCGATTGACCATAAAGCAATAATTGATGCCTGTGCCGAAAATGGAGTTATCATAGAAATCAATGCTAATCCGTGGCGCCTGGATTTAGATTGGCGCTGGGTTGAGTATGCTTTAAGTAAAGGAGTAATGTTGAGTATTAATCCAGATGCCCACAGCATGGAAGGTTATCATGATATGCGGTACGGGGTTTTAATGGGTCGCAAAGGAGGACTTGCCCGGGAAATGACGTTTAATGCTTTTTCAGTAGAAGAGGTAGCCGCTCATTTTGCTAAACGGAAAGCACGCGCCGCAGAACTAGTAGCCTCCTAATGAAGCAAAAGATATTAATCATCCGGTTTTCTTCCATTGGTGACATTGTACTTACTACACCAGTTATACGGGCACTGAAAAAGCAATTAGCCAATGCTGAAATTCATTATGTAACGAAGCAGAATTTTAAAAGTATTGTTGCACCTAATCCTTATTTAGATAAAGTACATTACCTGCAGGAGAATTTAACTACTTTAATAGAAGAATTACGGCAAGAAAATTTTGATTACATTGTTGATCTGCATAATAATTTACGAAGCCGGTTAATCCGGTTTAAATTAGGTGTGCCCGGAGCCAGTTTCAATAAGTTAAACCTCCGCAAGTGGCTGTTGGTAAACTTTAAAATTAACAAAATGCCAGCTGTTCATATCGTAGACAGGTATTTGGCAACCGCTAAAAAATTAGGCATCAAAAACGACGGAGCAGGGCTGGATTATTTTATTCCTGCTCAGGATGAAGTTTTCTTATCAACTTTGCCGGCTACGCACCAAAACGGCTATGTGGCAATTGCCATCGGAGCTCAGCATTATACCAAGCGTTTGCCCACTGAACGCATAATAGAATTATGTGAAAAGATAAACAAGCCCATCTTATTACTTGGCGGCAAAGAAGATACAGCAGCAGGAGATGTGATAGCGCAATACTTTCTAAACAAAGAATCTAAGGGTACAAAAATATATAATGCTTGTGGTAAGTTTAACTTAAACCAATCGGCCTCTTTGGTTCGGCAAGCTCATATAGTTTATAGCCACGATACAGGACTAATGCACGTGGCAGCAGCTTTCAAGAAAAAGGTTGTAAGTATTTGGGGTAATACGGTGCCGGAGTTTGGTATGTATCCTTACAAAACAGAATTTACGGTGCTGGAAAACAACAATATTCTTTGTAGGCCTTGTTCTAAAATCGGCTATGCAAAATGCCCGCAAGGACATTTTAAATGTATGCGCGAGATTGAATTTAATAATGTGTAAGTTTAGCTAGCTCAGATTTTATAAAATTGGTATAATTCAAATTATGAGTTAATAAGTAAATATTGGCTTTTACTGAAAATAATACAAAAAATGGACCCACATTCTAGAGAAGTGGGTCCATTTTTTGTATTATTCTTAAAATTGGTTTTTAATTAATCGTGTCAAATCCGCAGTATGGGTGCAGCACTGAAGGTAATTTTATGCCTTCTGGTGTTTGATTATTTTCCAGAATAGCTGCTACAATACGAGGTAAAGCCAGGGCACTACCATTTAAAGTATTTAATAGCTGTGTTTTGCCATTTTCGCCTTTGTAGCGCAACTTTAACCGGTTAGCCTGGTAGGTTTCAAAATTACTGGCCGAACTTACTTCCAGCCAGCGTTTCTGGGCAGCCGAGTAAACTTCCATATCAAATGTAAGGGCTGCAGTAAAGCTCATATCACCGCCGCATAACCGTAGTACCCGGTAGGGTAATTCTAGCTTTTGCAATAAACTTTGAATATGCTGACTCATTTCCTCCAGGGCCGCATACGATTTTTCAGGTTCCTGAATCTGGACAATTTCAATTTTGTCAAACTGATGCAAGCGATTTAAACCACGAACATCTGCTCCCCAGGAGCCCGCTTCGCGCCGGAAACAGGGGGTATAGCCGGCATTTTTTATCGGAAGCTTTTCGCGGGGAATAATTTCATCACGGTAAATATTAGTAATCGGTACTTCGGCCGTAGGTATTAAATAATAGTTATCGGCGGTAGCATGGTACATTTGGCCATCTTTATCCGGTAATTGGCCAGTGCCATAACCAGAGGCCTCATTTACCAAAATAGGTGGTTGTATTTCGCTATATCCCGCTTTAATTGCTTCATCTAAAAAAAAGTTTATTAAAGCTCGTTGCAAGCGCGCACCTTTATTTTTATATACCGGAAAGCCTGCTCCTGTAATTTTATTGCCTAATTCAAAATCAATTATATCGTACTTCTTAATCAGCTCCCAATGCGGTAAAGCATTTTTGGGTAACGTCGGAATTTCTCCATGCTGGAGAACTATTTCATTGTCTTCAGCTGTTCTACCTTCAGGAACACTGCTGTGAGGTAGGTTTGGTAGCTTTACCAAAGTAGCCTGCAATTGTTCTTCCAGAGAAGCTAGCTCCTCTGAATATTGCTTGGTTTTAGTTTTTAGTTCAGCGGTTTCCGCTTTTAATTTTTCTGCGCCTTCTTTGTCGCCGCTCTTCATTTTATTGCCAATTTCGCGAGCCAGGTTATTTGCTTTTGCCTGGGTGTCGTCGTGTTCGGTCTGAATGCTACGGCGCTGCTGGTCAAGGTCTAGAATAGCACGAACATCTTGCTCGGCCGTTTTATAATGCTTTTTGAGCAATCCGTTAATTACGTGCTCAGTTTGTTCTCTTAAAACAGTTAATTGTAACATGTTTATCTCTTTTGGGCCTGCAAAAATATACTTTTTTAAGTAGCAGATTAAAGAATAGAAAATTTTAATATATTTATTGAAACATTTTATATAAAATCTACCGTATTATTTGGTAATTAGGTTACATTGCTATAACATTGTAGTGCTAATTAAAAAAACCCGAGCTATTTCCTGGCTCATTCTATTAACAATAATCACTTTTCCAGAAAAAAATCGCTCCTGTTGCCTCCCGCAATTCTGTGAAGCAAATGTTACTAACTACCTAATTTCTGTATGTACAATATTGAAGAATTGAAAGACAGGCTTCTTTCAGAACTTAAAGAGATTGCTGAAGAGCTTGGTGTTACCAATTTCAACAAATTAAGCAAGCAAGATCTTATCTATAAAATATTAGATCAACAAGCCGTTACCCCTCCTGAAAAGCTTCCTAAAAAATATCGTTCCTCAGCTCGTAAACAGCCAGAAGCCGATACGGCAGAAAACACTGGGCAGGCTTCTATTTTTGAAGAAGCATCTCCCATGACAGATTCTTTAACTGGAGATGCCCTTCCGGTGCCGGCTCCAGTAGAACCAACTGTTGCCACAAATGAATTGACTGATACTCAGGTTCGGCCCGTAATAAAAAGAGAGCCGCGCCAGCATACCGAACCACGCACACCAAGGGAGCCAAGAACACGGGAGCCAAGAGAAAACCGGGATAATCAGGTACCGCGTGAATCAAATCGCGAACCTAAAGAACCGCAGCAGCCACGGGATACGCCGCAGAACCGGGAAAGTGCTCCTCCTCGGGAAAATGTTATTCCTAGGGAAAATATTCAACCACGGGAGCAAGCTCCAGCCCGGGAACCAAGGGAGCCGCAGCAACCACGGGAACAAAATATCCAGCCGCGCGAGAACCGGGAACAGAATGGACAACCACGGGATAACCGGGAGCAAAATCAACAACCGCGCGAGAACCGGGAACAAAATAATTTCCAGCAACGCCGGAATAATCAACCGCAGGGCCAGAATCCAGGTAATAACACTAATGCCAATTTGACATCGGCACAGGTGGCCATGGCCAACAATAATAATTTTAAAGAATTTGATGGCGTAATTGTAAACGAAGGGGTATTAGAGCTGATGCAGGATGGCTATGGCTTTTTACGCTCTACCTATTATAATTATTTAGCTAGCCCGGATGATATTTATGTATCGCCGTCGCAGATTAAATTATTCGCGTTAAAAACAGGAGATACAGTTAAAGGTCAAATTCGTCCACCGAAAGAAGGAGAAAAATATTTTGCTTTATTAAAGGTAGAGTCCGTTAATGGCCGTACTACCGAAGAAATCCGGGACCGGATTCCATTCCAACACTTAACACCGCTTTTTCCGCAGGAAAGGTTAAAATTAAGCACCAAATCATCCCAATATTCAACCCGTATCATGGATCTTTTTGCACCCATCGGTAAGGGACAGCGGGGTATGATTGTGGCACAGCCTAAAACCGGTAAAACCGTTTTGTTGCAGGAGATTGCTAATGCTATTTCCGAAAACCATCCAGAGGTTTATCTCATGATTTTATTGATTGATGAGCGTCCGGAAGAGGTTACCGATATGTCCAGGAATGTGAACGCAGAAGTTATTTCATCTACGTTTGATGAAACGGCGGAGCGCCACGTAAAAATTGCCAGCATCGTACTGGACAAAGCCAAACGTATGGTAGAATGCGGACACGATGTAGTAATCTTATTAGATTCTATTACGCGTTTAGCCCGTGCTTATAATACTGTAGTGCCAAGTTCTGGTAAAATATTATCGGGTGGGGTAGATGCCAATGCTTTGCATAAACCTAAGCGTTTCTTTGGAGCAGCCCGTAACGTAGAAAATGGTGGTTCTTTAACCATTATTGCTACAGCCCTAATTGATACCGGTTCTAAAATGGATGAAGTTATCTTCGAAGAATTTAAAGGTACTGGTAACATGGAGTTGCAATTGGATCGGAAACTGGCGAATCGTCGTATTTATCCGGCTATTGATATTCCGGCATCCAGCACTCGTAAAGAAGATTTGTTGATGGACAGAGATGAACTGAACCGGGTATATATTCTGCGCAAGTTTATGGCTGATATGAATGCCGTAGAAGCCATGGAGTTTTTGAAAGACCGTATGAAAGGTACTAAAGACAACGATGAATTCCTGATATCGATGAACAGCTAATCAATTCTATAATAATTAACAAAAGGCCTGCTTTCTGAAAAGGAAGCAGGCCTTTTCATTTTTAATATAAGTTATGACCACAGGATCATCAAGATAAACGCCAGGCTAATGGAAAGGGAAGATGTTTTATTCATCCGCATGGTGTTTTCGAAATTTGCTTCGTCCGGGTTTTTAGTAACCTTCCAAAACCATTGACTAAAGAAAACAACAACTGGTGCGGTACATACTAAGAATATAAACATATTTTGGAGCTGCTGATTCTTAAAATAAGCAATTCCTAAAACAGCGGAGGCTACTAACAAACTAATAGCTGCAAATAGTAAAGTACCTTTAATGCCAAGTAGTAAACTTAATGTTTTATCACCCCGGCGGGCGTCTTCCTCGTGCTGGTATATTTGGGTAATAGGGTAGGAGCCACAAAGAAAGAGCGAACTCACGGCTGCAAAAACCAGGTTCTGGGGGCGGAATAAATATTCTGTTTTATAGCCTAAACCTACCTGCACCATTATAAATGTGAACGCACCCTGAAAGAATATTACTACTAAGGTGCTGATGATCGGGTATTTTTTGAGCCGGATTTTATCGTAACTGTAAGCTTTGGAAACCAGCAGGTAAATAGTAATACAAGCTGCAAAGGCAGCCGATAAAAGAAATGCCATACCTATGGCCAGTAAATCAAAAATTACGACTAGCCAGAATAAAGATTTATTTACATTAGGAGGGTTTTTTAGACCGCCAATGCTGCCTTCATCTTTATCAAAATAAGAATTGTACCCATTACTGGCCGGGTAAACCAATAAATGAATGATCAAAAATATACCTAATGCTCTTGTGGTACTAAAGCTATCTGCAGTACTTACCGAAAACCAGAAAATGGGCATCAGGTAAACTGAAAAAGGTATGCGCATTAATTTCAGAGCATCAAGCATTGTTGTGTTATTGGTGTAGTTTGCAGGAAGTAAATATTTAAAAGTATATGGTTGTTCTTTTAACTAGTCCTATACTGCACTGTATTTTTCCTCCTCCGGAAAGCCAATTAAATAAATAATCTTTGCGCCAGACTTGTGTGTAACTTTTCCTGCTTTCCAGGCATAATTCTTTGCCGGTATAGTTTCTGTAAGCTTTAATAAATGCTCGGGCGAGTATAAGCGTAAAATAGAAACACAGCCGTCCCAGATGGTGAAAAGCGGAATTAAAGGAATAAAATAAGTGAAAAATAACCGGCTAAGACGAAAGGGTTTTATAAAAGGCGTACAAAAGATAAACACCACTGGGAAAATAAAAATGGCGGCCATTATTTCCCAATAACTTTTACTTGCTCCTTCAAAAATGCCAATGGGTACTCTTTTTTCTGCGGCATCGGCTAAAATATTACGGGCTTGCTCTGGGTTGAAATGATGAAAAGCTGAGAATATGGTTCTGCAACCTTCCAGGTTTTTAGGAACATCCATAGCGTCTACCGAATCAGTAATGTAAGTAATTTCACCATTGGTTTTTTGTTTTACTAGTTCAAAGGCCGGAATATTGGGAAATTTATCGCTGATGGTAATTTTTACATTTTTGCCTAAAGCAGCATCTAACTTTGCCTTGGTTCCAATAATGCCACCACCTCCTCCAGAGCAAAGATCTAAAATTTCTGATGGAGTACTTTTTTCTACCAGGACCTGCAAGAGTGGAACAATAGGATCATAAATGCGGAGAGTACTAATGGCAAAGCGCAGGAAGTCCATCATGTTTTGTCTGAGCATATCCGGAAACCAGGACAAATCTTCAAATTCAAATAAATGGATACGCTTCATGTCTTATAGTATATAATTGTCTAAATATATAGTTTCTTAATTACGGATAATAGTAAACTTTAGCTTTCCTGTCTTTGGATTTTGTGAGCCCTTAACACCTGTATGCTATTTATAAATGATTTTATTTATACCAGTTTACCTTAAAGTAAAACACATAAAGTATATTTGTGAAATTTTTTATGGAGACATTGTGTTGAGCTCTAATAGGTTTTAGTTTGTAGGCATGTCCGAAGAAAGACCCAAAGAAAAAGTATCCAAGTATAAATCTATCATTAAGAATATCTGGCGATTATTTGCTTTAGGTATTGCATTTTTATTTATATATATATTCTGCGTTTCTGTTAATTTTCTATTTCTTTTTGGTGATACCCCGGGTACTGAAAAGTTAGAAAACCCTAGTACAGATCTGGCTTCAGAGTTATATACATCCGATGGGGTATTGTTGGGGAAATATTTTAGCGAGAACCGCAGCCCGGTAACCTACCAAAAAATATCCCCCATTTTAATAAATGCCTTGGTTGCTACCGAAGACATCCGGTTTTATGAGCATTCGGGCATTGATGCTAAAGCCTTAGCTTCTATTTTTTATTTTACTATTCGAGGCGATAAAAGAGGAGGAAGTACTTTAACCCAGCAATTAGCTAAAAACTTATATAAAACACGACGGCAAGAAACCAAGGGTGTACTAGGCTATATTCCCGTAGTAAGTACCATTATTGCCAAAACTAAAGAATGGATTACCGCCATTCGTCTGGAGCGCAATTATACCAAAGAAGAAATTTTAACCATGTATCTGAATACCATTGAGTTTGGGTCAAATGCATTTGGTATAAAAGTAGCCTCTAAAACATTTTTTAATACCTCACCTGACAGCTTAAAAACTGAAGAAGCGGCCATGTTAGTAGGAATGGTAAATGCCCCAACCCGCTATAGCCCCCGCTTTCATCCCCAGGCTGCTTTAGAGAAACGCAATTTTGTAATAGAAAAGCTAGCCAAATACAATATCATTACGAGACAAGAAGCCGACTCATTAAGTGCTTTACCAATTGCCCTGAAATACCACGTTGAAAACCATATAGAAGGTCCGGCAACGTATTTCCGGGGAGCGGTAAATGAATTCGTGAAAGAGTGGTGTGCAAGGGAAAACGAGAAAGCCGGGTATGAGAAGTATGATATTTATACCAGTGGCTTAAAAATTTATACGACCATTGATTCCCGGATGCAGAAGCTGGCAGAAGAGGCCGTAGCAGATAAAATGAATGATCTGCAGAAAAAGTTTGAACGCCACTGGAAGGGGAAAAACCCATGGGTGGATGAGAAGGACAGGGAAATACCTAATTTTATTGAAACCAATATTAAGCGAACTGAATATTATAAAAAGTTAAAACGCTTATACGGTAATGATGAAGCAAAAATTAACCAATTGCTGAATACACCGCGCCCGATGAAAGTATTTACCTGGAAAGGGGATAAAGATACTACGCTTGTTTTGAGTCCGATGGATTCGTTGCGGTATTATAAGCGCTTCTTACACGCCGGCATGATGACCATGGACCCGTTTACCGGACAAATAAAAACATGGGTGGGTGGTATTAATTTTAAATTCTTTAAATACGACCACGTTAAGCAAGCCCGCCGGCAGCCTGGTTCTACTTTTAAACCATTTGTTTATTTAACTGCCATTGATAATGGATATGCCCCTTGCGACCGAGTGCGGGATCAGCGGGTTACTATTAAATATGTAGAGAATGGCAAGCCAATGGTTTGGGAACCTAATAACGTAACCCGATCTTATACCGGAATCAACATGACCCTGCGCCAGGCTATGGCTCGTTCTGTGAATTCGGTTACTGCTCAGTTAACAGAATTAGTAGGTTGGGATAAAGTGGCAGAATATGCTAAAAAACTCGGCATAACAAGTCCTTTGCAGGCAGTTCCGTCTATTGGTTTAGGTTCTGGGGGTGATGTATCGGTGTATGATATGGTAGGAGCCTACAGTACTTTTGTTAATAACGGCTTCTGGAGCGAACCGATGTATGTGACCCGTATTGAAGACCGTAACGGTAACGTAATTCACCAATTCAATCCAAAACAAAAGCGTGTAATCAGCGAAGAGACAGCTTTTTTAATGGTACATATGCTAAAAGGAGGCATGGAGGAACCAGGCGGAACATCGCAAGCTTTGTGGGAATACGATCTTTGGAAGAATGGGAATCAAATTGGTGGTAAAACCGGAACAACCTCAAATTATTCTGATGGCTGGTACATGGGAATTACCAAAGATTTGGTTTCCGGCGTTTGGGTAGGAGGGGAAGATCGAAGTATTCACTTCCGGACATCCTCTACCGGGGAAGGGTCTAAAACAGCCTTACCTATTTTTGGCTTGTTCATGGAGAAACTTTACAAGGATAAGGATCTAGGCTACAAAATGGGAGCTTTTCCTAAACCAACTATCAAGATCCGGAAAAAATACCAATGTGTTTCGCCAAGAATTTACGTGCCGCAGAAAGATACTTTACAAACCGATCAGATACTGGAGCAAATAAATACAGATTCGCTGCCGGGTATTTAACGCCAGGAGATACTTTTTCCTACTGTCAATAGCAATTAATAGGTGCTTATTTAAACGTTTTCTGCTGCGTAAAAAGATTCCAGGGCTTGCTGCACATTATGATAGTCAAAGGTAAAGCCCATGCGCATCAGTTTATTGTTACTTACCCGCTGCCCAGCTAACACTACTTCGCTCATCTCACCTAACGCTAATTTTAAACCAATGGCTGGTACTTTTAAACCTGTTAATGGTTTATGCATAACAGAGGCTAAGATCTTGGTGAATTGTTCGTTAGTCACTGGATTGGGCGCCACAGCATTATAGACACCTTGAAAAGAAGTGTCCTCAATAGCCCTGATAAACAACCGGCATAGATCATCAACATGAATCCAGGACATGTATTGTTTACCGGAGCCTAATGGGGCGCCAGCCATTAATTTTATTGGGCGAGCTATCTGAGGCAGCGCTCCTCCTTTATTACTAAGTACTACACCTACCCGAAAAATACAGGTTCGTATTTGTTGTTCATGTATTTCCCAGGCTGCAGATTCCCAGTGTTTACAAACTTCAGCTAAAAAGTCATTGCCGTAGGTACTTTCTTCGGTAACTAATCGATCACTGGTATCGCCATAAATGCCAACGGCCGAAGCAGAAATAAAAGCTTTTACGTGGTGGTTGGTTTTACTAAGGCACTCGCGGAGGAGGCGGGTGCTTTTAATGCGGCTATCAACAATTTCTTTTTTTCGTTCCTTGGTCCATTTACCTTCCGCCACGCTAGAGCCCGCTAAATTTATAATGTAATCTGCATAAGAGAGTACATTGTCGTCTATATAATTTCGCTCTAGGTCCCATTTAAATGTTTTATAGTGAGAAAACTGGGGTACTTGCCGACTCAGATGCGCTACTTCATATCCTTGGTCAATAAGCATCTCTGAAAGGCGAGTCCCAATCAGCCCGGTACCACCGGTAATTAATATTCTGCCTGCCATGTTCTAATATTCAGTAATTGTCCAAAAGCGGAACGCAAAATTTGATTGGTGTTCTACGCGTTTATTGTACTAAGGTCTGGGTAAGGATTTCTGAGTTGATAATGAAGCTTAAAAGCTTCCAGGACTATTTCCGAACATAATTTAAAAACTCGTTGCGGTACTGCTCTTGCTGAAATAAACCAGAGTATTCGGCTGTAATGGTACTGCTACTTACATCATTTACACCCCGACTCATTACACATAAATGGTCTGCTTCAATAAATACCGCCACATTTTCGGTAAATAACATGGATTTTAGCTCTTCCGCAATTTGCATAGTTAACCGTTCCTGTACTTGGGGCCTACGGGCATAATATTGTACAATTCGGTTTAGTTTAGATAAACCTACTACGTGCTTATCCGGAATGTAAGCAACGTGGGCTTTTCCTATGATAGGCACAAAGTGATGCTCGCAATATGAGTATAAGGTAATATCGCGCTCCACCAACATCTGATTATAGTTAAACCGGTTTTCGAAAAGTTTAGCGGCTGGCTTATTAACCGGGTTTAAACCCTTAAATATTTCATTTACATACATTTTTGCTACCCGATGCGGTGTGCCCTGTAAGCTATCATCTGTTAAATCAAGGCCCAAAACATGCATGATCTCCCGAAAATGCTTTTCAATTAATTCAATTTTTACATCATCGGTAAGTTTGAAGGCATCTTCGCGCAGGGGAGTGTGTAAGGAAGAAGAGCCCACGTGGTCTTCAGATTCTATATCAAAGTTATCCATTATATTCTACAAGGTTTCGGTCGGTTTCCTGTAATACTACTGATAGTTGGTAGGAAGCATCTATTTTTGGTCGTAACCGATTCCAGATAACTATCGCCATATTCTCGGCCGTAGGGTTTAGTTGTTTAAATTCTTCGGTATCGAGATTTAAATTTTTATGATCAAATTTATTTATAATTTCTGTCTTTACCAGAGTACTTAATACCTTCATATCAAAGACGTATCCAGTATCAGGATCAACCGGTCCGTTCACTTTTACAGTAAGTTCATAATTATGCCCATGATAATTAGGACTATTACATTTGCCAAAAACAGCAATATTTTTTTCGTCGTTCCAAGCAGCATTGTGTAACCGATGGGCAGCATTAAAATGTTCTTTTCTACAAACTGTTACGTTCATGGTAATTAAACAACCATACAGGTTAAAATGTTCGGTGAATGACAGAGAATAGCTATTCTATTTGCTATCCCAATAAATTAAAACTGAAGAAACAAAAGTAAGTAACTTTCTTAAAGAAACGTTATAGTAGCTGTAATTTACGTATCAAGCAATTAAGTGGAGAAAAATTTTAGCTTACTAATTACTAAATAACAATTATCTAAAAGGATAAAAGAAAATAGTAAGCTATTTAGTTAAAGGGACGGAGTGCAACTATTACTTAAGGTATTTTTGTATAAGTTGTTCTGTAAACCGTTCATCTTTCCACCCAATAAATTTGTAACTTTTATGTTTAAAAGCAGCAATAAACCAACGCTGAATGATTTCTTTAGCTGCCGGGTAATTGGCTGAAAAAGAAGCTAAATCTGTAGCTGAAATAATTTGTTCACTTGGGCGGGAGGGCACTGCAACCACAATGTATTTTAATTCTCCAGCTGTTTCTACCAGTAAAGTAGCCAAAGGTGTTGTTTCATATATTGTTCCCACTGGGGCTTGTTCGGCTAATACAATTGCTTCTAAAGGTTTGCTTGTTGATAGGTTGTTTATTCGTAAATCTGTAGATGGAATAAAGCCAAAATTACCGGGGAAAGGCAAAAATTTTATTTCTTCAGCTAATCCAGCATTTTGCTGCGGTTCAAATTCCTGCGATTTTGGGTTGTAGCTTTGCGGGTGATTCGTGCCAGCTGGGGTAAGGACAACTACCTGTACTTGTTTATTTGCCGAATAGGCTGGTAAGTTTTCATAATTTGTTTTACAGCCAAAACAAAAAAATAAAAAAGCTAACAGAAGGCACCAATGTGGGGTAAACGTTTTAAGCCCACAAGTCCATGCATAAGAATATGAAACAGCCAAAAGGTAAGTAATAGTTTAAATACTTTTATCAGAACTAAGATAAGGGTGGCAGAGGAATTTAAAAAGATATAAATAAAAAAGCCGGTTATAAAACCGGCTTTTAATATAAGGGAATATGTACAGGTAATTAAGCTGTTTTCATCCGACGCTCTTTAATACGGGAAGCTTTACCAGAAAGGCCCCTTAAGTAGTACAGACGAGCTCTTCTTACTTTACCACGACGTACTAATTCAATTTTTTCGATATTTGGAGAAAGTAAAGGAAAAATACGCTCCAAACCGATTTGATTAGATACTTTGCGAACAGTGAAAGTTTCACCTGCAGTGTTCACATTTTTACGCTGAATTACAACGCCTTGGAATTGCTGAATTCTTTCTTTGTTACCTTCGCGGATTTTAACGTGAATGTTTACAGTGTCACCAGCTGCGAAAGCAGGAATGGCGGCACGTTGCTCACGATATTCTTCGTTTAATACGTCTAATATATTGCTCATGGCTATTGTAATTAATGCTATTGTATCTTCAAAATTCGGACTGCAAAGATATAAAACTTTTTTGTAGAAAAATAGTAGCTTTAAAAATATTTATTCCGAATATAGATACTAGTTTTTTGATAGTTAAATATTTAATCTTCTAACAAATCCGGCCGCCGTTGTTTCGTGCGTTCAATGGCTTTCTCAAAACGCCATTGTTCAACTTTAGGCGTATCGCCGGATAATAAAATTTCTGGCACTTTCATACCTTCGTAATCAGCTGGCCGGGTATAAACCGGTGGCGCTAGTAGCCCATCCTGGAACGAATCCGTCAGGGCAGATGATTCATCGTTTAGAACACCAGGAAGTATGCGAATAATGGCATCGGTTAAAACAGCTGCTCCTAGTTCACCTCCTGATAAAACATAATCCCCAATACTAATTTCATGGGTGATGTATTTTTCTCTGACCCGCTCATCTACACCTTTGTAGTGTCCGCACAAGATAATTACGTTTTCCAACAACGATAACCGATTAGCTATTTTTTGGTTCAGGGTTTCCCCGTCTGGAGTCATATAGATAATGGCATCGTAAGAACGGTCTGCTTTTAAAGCCTCAATGCATTTAGCTATGGGTTCAATCATCATGACCATGCCGGCCCCACCGCCAAAAGCATAGTCATCTATTTGTCCATATTTATTAATGGCAAACTTGCGTAAGTCATGAATATGAATTTCTACCAAACCCTTATTTTGGGCTCGTTTTAAAATAGAATGGCTAAAAGGACTTTGGAGTAAATCAGGCTGACAACTAATAATATCAAACCGCATCGTCGTCTTTGTCTTCGTCGTCAGGTTCCGGAGCGGTAGGGTTTAGGTAAATATCCACCAATCCTTCCGGTAAGTTCACAAAAAGTTTTTTTTCTGCTTTATCAGCCCGTAAAATCAATTCATCCTGAATAGGAATCAATACTTCGGTACCTTGGTAATCCATGGCCATCAGATCCTGGTAAGGCATTTCGTAAATTTCTTTTACGGTACCAAGATCGCCTAAAGTTTTATCTACTATTAAATACCCGATTACTTCATGAAAGTAAAACTGGTCTTCATCTAATTCTGGTAAATTCTCGAGGGGCAGGTAAAGCTGAGTATTTTTTAGCTTTTCAGCTTCAACGATAGAGTCCACATCTTCAAATTTTATGATAATGCGGCCGTTAGGTTGAATGTCAAGGGCATCAATAAAAAAAGGAACCAGTTTCCCGTTTAATTGCAGGAAAACTGATTCCAATTCTTCGTAATCTTCAGGGTAATCTACATCAAAGAATGCAATTACCTGACCTTTTACGCCATGCGTCCTGACAATATAGCCTAACTGATAACAGGCGTCAATATTCATGGCAAATAAAGTTATTAAGCTTCTGTTTCTTCAGCAGGAGCAGCAGCTTCAGGCGCATCAGCACCTTCTTCAGCAGCAGGAGCAGCAGCTTTAGCAGCTTCTTCTGCACGCTTACGTAATGACTCAGCACGCTCTTCGTTAACTTTACGCTCAGCAGCTAAAGCAGCTTTAGCTACATCAGCTTTTTTCTGGCTTAAAGCATCGCGTTTGCCCTGGATTGCAGCTTCTTTAGATTCTTTCCAATCGTTAAATTTAGAATCAGCTTGTTCCTGAGTTAAAGCACCTTTAGCAACACCTACTTGTAAGTGTTTCTTGAAAAGAATTCCTTTGTAAGAAAGAATAGCTTTCATGGTGTCAGTTGGTTGTGCACCATTCATAACCCACTGAAATGCTTTGTCCTCATTAAAGTTGATGGAAGCAGGGTTAGTGTTAGGGTTATAAGTACCTAACTTCTCAATAAAGCGACCATCACGTGGTGCTTTAGCATCGGCTACAACGATATCATAAATTGCAGCTTTTTTACGGCCTCTGCGGGCTAATCTGATTTTAACAGGCATAATAAATAATTTTTTCCTAAGCGACGGAACCCGTCCGTCTTTTTTGAGTTTGCAAAGGTAAGCAAAATAATGCTTAACTAAGCTGATTATTAGCAATTTTTATTTGAATTTAGTTCCCGTAGTAGAGAAATGCTAAGATTCAATTTATCTCAGGCTAAGATAAATTATTTATAGTTGCTCTAAGCCCAGGCAGGTTCTTTATGGATTTAGTACGATGCTGAATTCAAGAAGCCGTGTATTTTCTCTGTCAGATGAAACACGGTAAATAAAATCGGTAAAAAGTTGCTGATTTTAGTTTTATAAGACAAACTTATAATCCTGTTTGGCTAATACATTGATACCGTTAATTATTTGCCTCTAATAAAGAGGAGCTTTTACAAATAGTACAAGCATGTTTGCAATGGCGGTAATAATGTCTTCTACTGAAAGTAAGATTTATGTTATAAAATTGCTGCCTTTAGCAAGGCAGGCGATAAACTCTAGGTGAAAAAAAGCGGATGCTTATTAACACCATCCAGTCTGCTGGTAAGGGTTTTTGGTTGGTAAATTTAAAATAATAATCAAAAAAAAGATCTTACCTGGTGAGCCCTGGTAAGATCTTATATTGTATAAAAATAAGTTGTTTAGTTTGGGAAGTTTAAGCGTGTACTTTTTTCAAACGTATGATTCTAAGTTTATCAAGTGTCCAAATAACAGGATAGGTAGGATCAACTTCCCACCATTTTACCCCGAAGTTTACCCGGTTTGGTAATTTATGATGGTTGTTCTGGAACAATTCACCACCAGTTAGAAAATCAAAGAATAAAGAATTTCTAGATTTGTCATGGTTGTCAAAATTCTGATAGCCATATTTATGACCACTCCAGTTTACAATGGCTCCGTGCAATGGGCCCATTAAAAAGTGTAATGGTAATAACAAGAACATCCACCAATGGGTAGCAAACTGAATATAAAAAAGGGTGTAAAGAGTACCCCAGCCTAAACGGGAAAATTTAGTATCGCCAAATTTTTCCAGCCCATCCCATAATGGATAGTTGCCTTCAAAACGTGCTTCCGTTTCAACTCTTTTGTTTAATACATCATTGTAAATATTTTTTGTTTTCCACATCATGGAAAAAGCATTGTTTGAAAAATGCGGAGAATGTGGATCACGTTCAGTGTCGCTAAAAGCGTGGTGCATCCGATGTAATACAGCATAGGCGCGGGGCGATAAAAAAGAAGAGCCTTGCGAAGCGTATGTCAGGAAGAAGAAAAAACGCTCCCAGAATTTGTTCATAGTGAACATTTTATGCGCCGCGTAACGATGTAAGTAAAATGTTTGAACAAACAAAGAAAGGTACCAGTGAGCTACAAAAAATATTAGAATGGGCATTAGGTTATTTGAATTAAAATAAAATATTTAGTCTGATATACCTGAAATACTACATCTACAACAGCAATCCAGGGTTTAAGTTCACAAAACTACTACATGTTAAATTATAACGTGCATTCCTACCTGAAAAATATTGGGAAACTGATGAATATCATCTTTTTCATTTAAGAGAAATTGAAATTTCATTTGTAAAGTTTTGCCAGGGCTGCTTATTGGGTGGCATCGCCGAAATAGTAAGAAGTGTTTTTTGAATGGGGTGCTCAAATTCCAATTGGAAAGCATGCAGGCAAATGCTTTTATCAGGCATAGGGGTGGGAGCTCCGTATCGTAGATCACCGGTAATAGGGCAACCCTGGGAGGCTAATTGTACCCGTATTTGGTGAGGGCGCCCTGTTACTGGATTAACTTTAAATAAATTATAATCGGCTTGAGTGGCGAGAAGGTTATAACTTAGCTCTGACCGAAGCCCCTGTTTATTTTCTTTGGCGAAGGCTTTGGTGGTGTTCCGGGCATCATCTTTTACTAACCAATGAATCAATGTATCTTTGGCATGAGGCGGACGCTTTCCAGATATGGCCAGGTAGGTTTTCTTAGTTTTGTTACTCCTGAATAACTCATTCATGCGCGAAAGCGCTTTGGAAGTTTTAGCCAATAGCACCACTCCGCTTACAGGTCGGTCCAAGCGGTGTATAACGCCCATGAAAACATTACCGGGCTTATTATATTTGGTTCTTATATAGTCTTTGGCTAATTCGGAAAGTGGAACATCACCTGTGTCGTCACCTTGTACTAATATTCCCGAAGGTTTATTAATAGCTAACAGATGATTGTCTTCATACAAGATATGATGATCTTGTAATACAAAGTTCTCCATTCTCCTCTATCTGGTTTATAAGTGTTTTATTGAATCTTTAAGCATCCAATAGAAGGGATAAATGATAGTAACTTCCGAAACTAATATGCTTCATCTTCATTAGGGAAGTTCCGGTCCTTTACATCCTGCACGTAATTACTAACAGCATTGGTCATGATGTCATGTAAATCGGCGTACCTGCGGAGGAAACGAGGTTTAAACTCTTTGGTGATACCTAATAAATCGTGCGTTACCAGTACCTGACCGTCTACGTGGGGGCCGGCTCCAATCCCAATTATGGGTATGTGTAATTGCGACGCCACTCGTTGAGCCAAGGATGAAGGAATCTTTTCCAACACAATGGCAAAGCAACCTAATTCCTGTAACAAAATGGCGTCTTCTATTAGTTTATTGGCCTCTTCTTCTTCTTTAGCCCGTACCGTGTAAGTGCCAAATTTGTAAATGGACTGAGGTGTAAGTCCTAGATGGCCCATAACCGGTACGCCGGCGCTGAGAATCCGGATGATTGAATCTTTGATCTCGCTGCCGCCTTCCAGTTTAATACCATGAGCACCGGATTCTTTCATGATGCGAATAGCAGACCGTAAAGCTTCAGAAGAGTTACCCTGATAAGAACCAAAAGGCATATCAACCACTACAAAGGCTCGTCTTACAGCTCTTACCACGGAAGAAGCGTGGTAAATCATCTGGTCCAGGGTTATTGGTAGTGTTGTTTCGTGGCCGGCCATTACGTTGGAGGCTGAATCACCAACTAATAAAACATCTACCCCGGCGTCATCTAAAATAGAAGCCATGGAATAATCGTAAGCCGTAAGCATAGATATTTTTTCGCCCCGGTCTTTCATGGCCTGCAACTGGTGCGTGGTAATTATCTTGATGTCTTTTTTCTGTACAGACATTTTATTCAGGTTATAAAAGTATTCTTAATAAAAAACGCCTCTTAGTTGGTTGCAAAAGAGGCGTAAAATTATGATTAAATTCTTAAATATATTTCAACTGTTTTATTCCAGTAACAAAATTATCGCTGGAAAGGAGTATTACGTTTTGATAATTTTAAGTCCCGAAGAATGGAGGCCCGGGCGTTAATATTAATAGAGTAAGACTGGAATCGTCCAAAAGGAACCCACATAATACTCATAGTCCAGCAATGCAGATCACGATCTATATTAACACTGGTATAGGCAATTGTTTTATTTTGGAAGTCATAATTAGAGCTGTACCGAATCTTCCATTTTTCAGTTAAATTCAAAGAACCATCAATACCAACTGTCTTAGCTACATTGGGTCTGGCTCCCAGAGTAGTGGCTGCAAAATAGCTACCTTGAAAATTTAACCGGAGCGTCCACGGTATACTGAAGTCTACATATTGATCCTGCAAACGTACATCCGTTTCCAGCGACGGGCGGTTGGTAGTAGGAGCTTGTCGCTTTCCCCGGATAGCTTCCGGATTCAATTCAAAGTCAACGTTTACGTTAGCAGAAGTAAGGCGGGCAAATCTTAAACTACTTTCGTTTATCATTAACCGGTCTAATCTTCGTCCCTGCGAATTAACCTGGTATGGGTCCAGGTTGGCGCTGGAAAATATGTTTACTCTTTTAAATAAAGTGGTTCTGAATTGGGCATTCAAGGGTTGTAACTGGAAGGAATCCGCTGCAAAATTATAGCCACCCGAAATACTAAAGTTGTCAATCAAACTCACTTTTTCAAAGGTAGAAGCTGTATCACCTTTTGGTTTCATTTTTGCCTCTACCTGATTCTGGATACCAAAGGAAACAACACTCTGGCGGCCAGCGCTTGGTGTGCCAAACAGGAAATTGTTGTACCTCGATAAAAATTGGGTAGGTACATAACCGGTAGTGCTGTTTACAATGTCGCTTAATTGTACAGGCTGCGAGTATTTATTGACTAGATCAGGGCTGTAGCTGTAAGAGGCAAAGGGCGTAAGCTGATGCCGGATAGCTTTTAAGCGTTCTCCGTTAAAATTAGCCATACCATAAATACGAGTAGTTAAACTCGCATTGGCACTATACACACTCGCTACACTAAATTTGTTAAGAGTGTCAATCCGGATAGCATTAGCTTCATTTATGTAAGTATAGTTTAATTGTTTTAAGTATGTGGTGGCACTATAAGAAACACCCGGAGACAAACTGAAATACCTGAATAACCGAATGCTGTTCATAGTTATTGGCAGGTTGTGCTGCGCTCCAAACTGGCCATTCTTAAGGATCATGGCGAAGTTATTCGGGTTAATAGGTAAAACCCGGTTTCCAGCCGGACTTCCGATTAAATTTACGCCGCTTAAAGTAGAGCCACCAGTAATATTATTGGTAAGGCGGTTACTGGCAGTCATGTTATAAGCAATAGCTATATCTGCCAGGTTCTGAAGAATTGGGTTTCTGGGACTGCTCCCTAATATTGGCCGGAACAGATACTGGCGGTTTACAGCAAAGTTTACCTGTGGCAAAGTTAAGTTCATGACCTTGGTGCTAACATTTTGGTCATGCAAAGCTGATACGGTAAAGGTAACCGGCGAATTAGGGTTAGCAAATTGGTATTGTACCGATGAACTAAACGAGCCCGATAAAGCCGCTGCCGGATTATTGAATTGATTTTGTTGGTTATAGAAAGTACTACCTGCCCGCACACTTGCTGAGAACTTTCCGCCTGGTTTTGCTCCGGGCGAGTGGTTCCAGCTAATCCAGAATGACTTGGGTTCCTGCCGGGCAAAAGTTGAATTAGCATCAATTAAACTGTTGGTGGGGGTGTTTTGTGACTTAAAAGCAGTATAATCAACCCGAAAATTACCTTGGTACGAATAGCGTTTGGAGTAATTGGTGTTGAATGAGGCCCCCCAGCTTCCAAAAGAATAGATATCGCCCAGCAACTGCATACCTATATATTCATTTAAAGCTAAATAATAACCTCCTTGTCGTAAATAAAAGCCTCTTTGCCGGGTTTCACCAAAGGTTGGAATTATTACTCCTGAAGACCCGGTACTTCGTTTTTTGCTTGGTGTTGGGAAATAACCAAATAAAAAGCCAAGTGGCGTAGGAATGTCAGCAAAAACGAGGTTAAAAGGACCCGTAAATATTTTTTTGCCTGGTATGGCTTTTATTTTAGGAGCATTTATATAAAAGTGCGGGTGGGGCAAATCACAGGTGGTGTAGCGGGCATGGGCACCAAATATGCTTTCATCTGGATTTCTTTTAACAATTTCTGCATGCAGGAAACCTTCTCCCTGACGGGTTACTACTCCGTTAATTTTCCCTTTTTTACTTTTAAAATTATAATCCATCTGGGTGGCCGTGTAGGTTTCGGCACCTTGCCTGAAAACAGGAGTTCCTATAGCTTTGCCCGTAGAGTCCTGGGTGCCGTAGGCAGAAACAAGGTTGGTATTATAATTGATAATGGTTTTAGCAGCCTTTATTGTTAGGTCGCCATAGTTAATATTGGCGTCGCCATACATATTCACTACTTTTTTTGCTACATCAAAAACAATAGAGTCTCTGGCAGAATATTTTATAGTAGTTGTAATGTCTCCCTGAATAGAGTCTTTTCTGGTTTTGGCGCTATCGGCAGGCAACCGGACAACAGCCTGATTATTAGTAATAGTAGGAGCAGTTGGGGGTGTAACAGGTCTGGTGGTATTTTGAGCAAAGACCCCAGATCCAGAAAGCCATACCACTTGCAACAACAGTAAAATCCTCAAGGCGGATGGTAATCTTTTCAGAATAAACGTAAATTTTATATATTTTTGCAAAGTTAATATGATTAGCACTAAAGAAACGAATGTTGTGAAAAATATTGTTTGCTTTTCTTTCCTCCTCATCTTTTTTATAATCAGTAGTTTTCAACCTTCCGGAAGCAAAGACGGAAAGGTCCGGACAGTGGTCATTGATGCCGGACACGGGGGGAAAGATATTGGTTGCCGGGGTGGTTCTGCCCATGAAGCAGATGTAGCCCTCAAAGTAGCTTTGGAATTAGGGAACGAAATAGAACACAATTTGCCGGATGTAAAAGTAGTTTATACCCGGAAAACCAACACGTTTGTGGAGTTAATCGACCGGGCCGGGATAGCTAATAAGAATGGTGCTGATCTATTTATTTCTATCCATTGTAACTCAGGGCCTTCTACTGCCTTTGGCACCGAAACCTATACCATGGGTTTACATAAAACCAACAGTAATTTACAGGTAGCTAACCGGGAGAACTCGGTTATTTTAAAGGAAGATAATTACCAGAAAAATTATGATGGCTTTGATCCAAGGTCTCCTCAAAGTCATATATTAATGAGTTTGTACCAGAGCGCTTACATGGATAATAGTTTGCGGTTTGCGCAGAAAGTACAGCATTATTTTAAAAATACCTTAGGCCGAAATAGCCGCGGGGTAAAACAGGCAGGTTTCATTGTGCTATGGAAATCAGCCATGCCAAGTGCCTTAATTGAAATAGGTTTTCTTACTAATCCGGCAGAAGAAAAATATCTAAACGATAAATCCGGGCAATCGTATATTGCAACAGGTATATACAAGGCTTTTAAAGAGTATAAGCAAGAACTCGAAGCCATGAATTAAAACAATCTTTTGACCCTACTTACGTGAGAATATCCAAAGAAGTAAAAGTTGCTCTGCTAGGTGTAGTTGCACTTGGATCCCTATATTTCGGTTATCTTTTCTTGAAAGGAACCGATTTTTTCACTTCTACCAGGAAGTTTTATGTTATTTACGAGAATGTTGATGGCTTAACAGTCTCGAGTCCGGTTATTTTAAATGGCGTTCATGTGGGTTTGGTGGAGAATATGCAAATTATGCCCGAACCAAAGCACCGTATTAAAGTTGCCTTAAATATAAATAAGGAAATTCCAATAGGCGATTCTACTATTGCTACCTTAGCCAGCAGTGATTTATTAGGTGGCAAAGCCATTACCTTATATGTGCGCCCCAATTCAAAAGAATATCAAGGCGGCGAAACTTTAATATCCTATGTGCAGCAGAGTTTAACTGATATGTTAACGGCTAAGGCTATGCCCGTTTTAGGCAAAGTAGATTCTACTTTACTTAAATTAAATGCCTTTTTCAATGAAGATGCTAAAAAAAGCATACGGGCTACTATTCTTAATACCCAGGCTACTACCGAAATGGTTAGGAGCATGTTATTATCTAATCAAAGAAATATAAATGCTATTACCTCAAATATGGCGGAGCTTAGTGCGGCATTAAATGTAACAGAACATAAGTTTGATAAATTAGCTACCAACCTTACCCAAATTACTGATTCATTAAAAACCACACCTATTAATGCTACGGTCCGTGAGCTGAATGCTACTGTTTTAGAGGCACAAAATGCTATTAATAAGTTTAACCAGAATAACGGAACAGTTGGTAAATTAATGAATGATGATTCTTTGTATGCCAATATGAATGCTTCTACCGAGAGCCTGAATGCCCTTCTGAAAGATTTTAAAGCGAATCCGAAACGTTATGTACATTTCTCTTTAATAGGGGGAGGAACAAAAGTAAATAAAGCTGAAAATGTAAAAACAGCTACTAAAGTAAAAAATGCCAATACAGTAGAAAATACGGGCGTGGTAAATGAAGTAGATAAATAGTGGTGTCTTTTCTCTGATTCTAATTAAAGCTATAATAATTAATCCGCTTCATGCGGATTTTTTATTCCATAGAGTTATGGTGTAGCTGGGTCCATAAGTAGTAAATAAAACTGCCAGGTACAAGGTGAGTTTATTACAGGTAAAACTGAATATTAGAAATCCAATTTCAGCGGAGGCTTCAGCGTAATTTTATTACCTGGAGTAAAAGAATGTTTAGGAAAAGGGTGCCGGGGGCATTAAATAAATTAGAATTTAGAATTTAAAATTTAGAAATTTGGCAATACTTTCTGCATATAAATAATTGTAGGAATAACTTTGATAGCATTAACAATATATTTTATAGGAAGAACGACCTAGTTGTATTCTCCGCTCATAAATTATAATTGTAAACTTTTATTTAAGATAGTGACAAATAAAGAGATAAAGGCATTAATTTCCTTACTGGAAGATGAAGATGAAAACATTGCATCGCATGTAGAGGAAAAAATAGTATCCTTAGGAGAACCTATAATTCCTTTTCTGGAAGAAGAGTGGGAAGAAAGCCTGAACCCGGAAGTACAGAAAAAGATTGAGGAGCTGATTCATAAATTGCAGTATGACGGCCTTACCAGTAAGCTTAAAGCCTGGAAAGAAAGCGGAGCTGAGAATTTGATTGAAGGGATGTGGTTAGTAAATACTTATCAATACCCGGATGCCTCCATTGAGAATATAAACAAAACCTTGGATCAGATTTATTATGAAGCCTGGTTGCATGTTAAACCCGATATGCATCCGTATGATCAAATAAAAGCCCTGAATCATGTATTGTTTAAGCTTTATAAGTTCTCAGCCAATACCAAAAATTTCCATTCACCGGCAAATTCTATGTTGCACCTGGCTTTGGAAACGAAACGAGGCAACCCGCTTACCTTATGTGTTATTTATTTGACCATTGCACAAAAGCTTAACCTGCCGATCTTTGGAGTAAATTTGCCTAACTTATTTGTCCTTACTTACAAACAGGACAATTTGCAGTTCTACATTAATGTCTACAATAAAGGATTAATGTTGTCTAAAGGCGATATTGATAATTATATCCTACAGCTTAATCTTAACCCGGTTGATATTTTTTATGAACCTTGTTCTAATTTAGATATTGTAAAACGGGCATTACGTAATTTAGCTCTTTCTTTTGAAAAACTGAACGAAGCGGAGAAGGCAGTAGAAGTTAATAAATTGCTGGACGTGATTACGGACGAACCAACATCAGCCTCGCAGCCTGGGGAGGATGGCGATGAAAACGATGAAGAATAAGTAATTGAAAAAGAAAAGGCTGCCTATAAGGCAGCCTTTTCTTTTTAACCCGCTCCCACAAAGGCTAGTACAATACTTTACAAGCAACAATAAAAAGCAACAATAAAATAAGAGCAACAGGTAAACTAGTATTCAATTGGTAGCAGCAAATAAAAATAGGAGCTGCAAAAAAAAGACCTTGCTTAAATTACCAGGCAAGGTCTTTTTGTAAATGGTTACAGTTAATTATTTGCCACCTAAAGTATAACCTAAAGATGCCTGGAATAATGAATGACGGGCGTTCATTAAGTTGTTATTGTTATTGTCGTTAGCAAGACGGCTGATGCTGCCATTATAACGAACACCTAAGCTTACCCCAACAGGAAGCATATAGCCAACACCGGCAGCATATCCTACTTCAAACTTAGTTAAGCCATTTTTGCTTACTGTAGTGGTTCTTTCAAAGCTTTGGTCATTAACCTTCGTTTCGACGTTATCTTTAATGCCTAGTAAATAAGATCCCAGTGGACCACCTTCGAAGAATAAACCACCCGCTTTAACTTTTAAAAGTACTGGTACATCAATATAGTTATATCCTACATCACCTTTCATTTTAATTCTTTGTCCAGAGGTGTTAGTAAATTCCTCATCGCGGTACTGATAACCTTTTTGAGAAAAAAGAATTTCCGGATTAATGGAAATAAAACCATCAGAAGCTAGTGGAAAGCTTGTGGTAATACCACCCACAAAACCTAACTTGTTGCTGTAAATATTCTGGTGTTGTAAGTCACCTGAAATATTAGAGTAGTTAGCACCAATTTTAAATCCGATTTTTGGGGATGATTGAGCTTGTGCAAAAGTTGCACTTAAACCTGCTATTAATAAAAAGAATAATTTTTTCATAGTTTTATAAAGATTAATTAAATATTTACTTTTATTCAAATTTGTATTTTATTAACATTTGAATTTGCGTTTCTATACGTGATACAAGCAATATGTTACATAATGGGTATAAAATTACACAGGGTGCAATAATTTTTTAAGAAAAGTACAATTTATGTAATTGTAATATTTTGTTATTCTACAACTTGTTAACCTTCAGGAAGTAAATAGTTAATATTGATGTTTCCTATATTTCAGATTAATCAGATCCATAACTTGTACAAATGGCTTTTTACCGCTTGCTCACGTTAGTTTTTATTTGTTATGTTATACACCAACCTTTAGTTGCGCAAAATCATCAGCCCGCTATAGTTGGCGTTGCCTATCAGCCTGGTACTATTATTATCCATTCGCCCAACATCAGGCACCTGTCTGCTACGCACCCAACTGGTATAGAAGTTAATATACAGAGCCAAACTACTGGCAACAAATATTGGCACCAACTTTATCGCTACCCTAGAATAGGAACCTCCTTTATATATTTTGATTACAATAACCCGGTTATTGGCCGGTCTTTTGCCGGTAGTGTTTATTTGAATTTGCCTGTAGCGTATTTTCAGAAAGGGCAATTAAATTTCAGGTTTGGTTCTGGATTAGCTTATCTTACAAATAAATATGACCGGCAGGAAAATCCGACTAATAATATTATTAGTGCCCATGTTAATGCTGTAATCCAGTTCCGTTTGGAGTATGAGTATAAGCTAAATCGGGGACTTGCTTTGGTAACAGGTTTTGGTGTAAACCATTATTCTAACGGAGGTAATTCTAAACCAAATTTGGGGGTTAATATAGCCACTGGTACGGTAGGCCTTAATTTTGATAGATCATCATCTTATATACCTGTCAAGCAAGAGGAGCGTCCTGTAGAACAGCGTAATTTTTTTGCCTTCAGTAGTAGTTTTGGGACTAAGCAACGAAACGAATTTGATGTAAATACCTATTCTGTAACCTCAATGGCCTTAGCCTGGCACCGCCGGTTAAACCATAAAAGTACAACAATATTGGGTTTAGAAGGGTTTTATGATAAATCGCTTTATCCCCGTCGTCAATGGGACCCACGGGTAAGGGCCGGTACTACTCCGGATATAAAAAGAGTAGCCTTACATATAGGGCATGAGCTTAACTTTGGAAAATTAGCCCTTGGCTCCCAAGTAGGCTATTATCTCTATCGACCTTATAAAGCAGATGCCGCGTTTTATCAGCTCCTGGAAACACGTTATTATATTCATAAAAATATGTTCCTGGCAGCTGATTTGAAACTACATGATGTATTTCGGGCAGATGTTATTTCTTATAGGCTAGGATTTAAAATATAACCTTAACCTGCCCAGCCTTCCCGGTCTAAGCTACGGTATTGAATGGCTTCTGCCAGGTGTTCTATTTTGATCTCAGTACTACCGGCTAAATCGGCAATAGTACGGCTTACTTTTAATATACGGTCGTAGGCGCGGGCCGAAAGTCCTAACCGTTCCATAGCTGTTTTTAATAAAGTTTTGCCGGCAGCATTTATTTCACAGATATCTTTTACCATTTGCGAAGGCATCATGGCATTGGAGTGAATTTCATCAAAGTCTTTAAAGCGGTCTTCCTGAATTTGACGGGCTTGTATTACCCTTTCCCGAATAGCTTCGCTGCTTTCTGACCGACGGGTTTCTGTCATTTGGTCGAAAGTTACCGGAGTGACCTCTACGTGCAGGTCAATGCGATCTAATAATGGACCACTTACTTTATTTAAATACCGTTGTACCATGCCGGGTCCGCAAACACAATCTTTTTCCGGATGGTTGTAATAGCCGCAGGGGCACGGGTTCATGCTGGCGATCAGCATAAAGTTGGCAGGAAAATCGATGGTTTGTTTTGCCCGCGAAATACTTACGCGTCGTTCTTCTAAAGGCTGTCGCATTACCTCCAATACCGTGCGCTTAAATTCTGGCAATTCATCCATAAACAAAACTCCATTATGGGCAAGCGATATTTCGCCAGGTTGGGGAACACCGCCTCCGCCTACCAAAGCCACATCAGAAATAGTATGATGCGGTGAACGATAAGGCCGGGTAGCTAATAAGCCTGCGGCAGTGCCTAGTTTACCGGCTACCGAATGAATTTTGGTTGTTTCCAATGCCTCTTGCATAGTTAAGGGCGGCAGAATAGATGGAAGCCTTTTTGCCAGCATGGTTTTGCCAGCACCTGGAGGGCCAATCATGATCACATTATGGCCACCGGCAGCAGCTATTTCCAAAGCTCGTTTAATATTTTCCTGCCCCTGGACATCCGCAAAATCAGCTTGGTATTGATTTACAGTGTTCTGGAAAATCTCCCGGGTATCTATTTGTAAGGGCTTGATATCTATGTGGCCATTAAAAAAGTCGATGGCCTGCCGGATATTAGAAACACCAATTACGTCTAGTTTATTAACAATTGCTGCCTCATGCGCATTTTCCTCGGGCAGTATTATCCCTTTAAAACCTTCTTTACGTGCTTGTATTGCAATGGGTAATACACCTTTTATAGGGCGTAATATGCCATCCAGCGAAAGTTCTCCCATAATTATGTATTGGGCTAATCTTTCACCCTGCATCTGGTCAGAGGCGGCCAGTATGCCAAGTGCAATAGGTAAATCATACGCTGAGCCCTCTTTTCTAATATCAGCGGGAGCCATATTTACTAATACCTTCTGGCGGGGCATGCGAAGGCCATTTTCTTTTAAAGCCGACTCTATCCGTTGCTCACTTTCCTTTACCGCATTATCGGGTAACCCAACTAAATAATACCGGGTGCCGGGAGTTACGTTTACTTCTATGGTAATGGTATAGGCATTAACTCCATGTACGGCGCTGCCAAAAGTTTTTGTAAGCATATCAGACGTATTGGTTTAAAGAATGATTGGAGTACGAACAATAAGGCTAGGCAATAAATTCCTTTGTAAATGCAGGAAGTATTAAGCCTGGTCTGCCAGGGCCTTTTCTATTAATAAAATCAGAATATGGATTACCTTAATATGGATTTCCTGAATACGATCCGCATAACCAAAATGAGGTGCCCGGATTTCTACATCACTTATAGCGGCCAATTTCCCTCCGTCTTTGCCCGTCAGGCTTACTATTTTTGCTCCTTTGCTTCGGGCTACTTCAGCCGCTTTCAATACATTAGCCGAATTGCCGCTGGTACTGATGGCTAGTAAAACATCCCCGGAATTACCCAAGGCCTCTACATACCTAGAGAACACATGATCGTACCCGTAATCATTGCTAACGCAGCTCATGTGGCTGCCATCGGCAATTGCAATGGCTGGTATGGCTCTCCGGTCATCGCGGTATCTGCCCGTAAGCTCTTCGGCAAAATGCATGGCATCACACATGGAGCCGCCATTGCCGCACGATAAAATTTTGCCGCCGGCTTTAACCGAATCGGCCATTAGAGTGGCTGCTTCGGCTATTTTGTTTAAGTTATCAGCATTATTTAAAAATTGAGTCAGTACGTTTTGGGCTTCAATCAACTCAGCCAGAATTATATTGGAGGAATCGTTCATAAAAATTTTAGGAGTCGGAATTTTGAGGTAGCCGGCGTTCCGGATTTTGTATGCCGGGAGTTGGGCTAGGCGTTATTATTACATTAGGATAGGGTTCCGTTATCGGAGTTGCCATGGGCGGTATAGGATTTGTGCCTGTGGGCGCACCCAATGCTGGTTCCGAAAAAGGAGTAGAGCTGGTATCCTTGGTAGCATAGCTGGTATCTTTCAATGAAAAAGTGGCGGCTAATTCATCTGCATGTCTTTTTTTAATTTCCTGAACTTCTTGTTGCTGGTCGTATAAACTAGCTTTCAATTCATTGATTTTTTGCTGGGTTTGTACATGGCCTCTTTTTAAGCTAACGATGTATAAGTTTTCTGCAAGTAACTCAATTAGCATTAATATACCGCCAACCATAAAAAAGGTGGTATAGAAATCTGGATTGCTAGCCTGGCCAACATTTAGTATACCTAAATAAATAAGGGCTGCGGCAACCAGGTATATCATTACTAAAATGTTTACAAATTTTTTTACACCTTCCATATCTATGTATATTAATTATTAAATATTCAGGTTTTTGTACGTAAACTTTCAGAACTAGATAAAACAGAAACCAATTAAGGAACCTGCTTGAACAAAGAAATTTTAGCAGCCCATTAATCCAGAGATCTGGCCTGGAGTAATCTAATCTTAATCAATTACTGATGTCGTAATCTGCATCTTATTTAATTTAGTATATAATCCGTTTTGGACCAATAGGGCTTCATGGGTTCCTCGTTCTAAAACCATGCCTTTCTGCAACACAACAATTTCGTCGGCGTGTTGTATGGTGCTTAATCGGTGAGCAATAACAATGGAGGTCCGGTTTTTCATAAGGTTGATTAGGGCTTCCTGTACCAGCTTTTCTGATTCCGTGTCCAGCGCTGAAGTAGCTTCATCCAAGATTAAAAGGGGTGGATTTTTAAGAATAGCCCGGGCAATGCTGATGCGTTGGCGCTGCCCGCCCGATAGTTTTCCGCCCCGGTCTCCGATAAAGGTCTGATAGCCTTCCGGACTTTGCATAATAAACTCGTGGGCATTAGCAATTTTGGCGGCCGCTATTACTTGTTCTTCGGTAGCATCGGTTTTGTTGAAGGCAATGTTATTGAAAATAGTGTCATTAAATAAGATAGACTCCTGGGTAACAATTCCCATTTGAGCCCGCAACGACTCCAGGGTGTACTCCCGGATGTCATGCCCATCTAGTAAAATAGCGCCGGCAGTTGGGTCATAAAATCGAGGTAAAAGATCTGCTAATGTAGATTTTCCTCCTCCGGAAGGTCCTACCAAGGCAATGGTTTTCCCTTTAGGTATAATAAGGTTAATATTTTTTAAAACGGTTTCGCTCTCATAAGCAAAAGAAACATTTTTAAATTCTATTTGATGGTTGAAAGCCGGTAAAGGTGTAGCATTGGCAGAATCTTTGATTTGAGCTTGGGTATCAATAATAGACAGCACCCGATCACCGGCTACTAAACCCCGCTGAATATTGCTGAAAGCAGTAGAAATGTTTTTTACCGGAACCAGTACCTGCGAAAAAAGCACTAAATAACCAATAAATTCTTCCGGCTGTAGTTCTGATTCGCCGCTTAATACTAAAGAGCCGCCATAGTATAAAATACAAGCTACAATAGAAACACCTAAAAATTCTGAAATAGGGGAGGCCAGGCTGCGCTTATTGGTAATAGAATTAATAATGCGGGCGTAATAATCGTTTTGCTGTTTAAATTTCTCTTTGATGTAAGGTTGTGCATTAAATCCTTTTATTACACGCATGCCTCCCAGTGTTTCATCAATAATACTTAAGATGCTACCCAGCGAAGATTGCCCTTGTACAGCCCTTCTTTTTAAGGATTTGGATATGCGGGAAATTATTAAACCTGAAATTGGTAAAACCAATAAGCTAAACAAGGTTAGTTGCGGCGACATTTTAAGCAAAAGAAAAAATAAGCCAAATAACATAAAAGGCTCCCGGAAAAGCACATTAAGGGTACTTACCACCGAGTTTTCTACTTCCTGTACATCGTTTGTTAAAGTAGACATTACATCGCCTTTACGCTGATTAGAAAAAAAAGCGATATGTAATTCTGTAATGCGCTCATAAACCTGCATCCGCAGATTCCGGACAACCTGGGCCCGGACAGCTCCCTCAATCCGTAATCCTAAATATTTAAATAGGTTAGAAAGAAATACGGAGCCTGTAAGAATTAAACAAACAAAGCGAAGCGCACCCAACTGCCCGTTGTTTAAAATAATTCGTCCAAAATAATAGTAAAAGAAATCTTTAATATATTCAGCAGAGAAAGCAAATTCCGGTTTTTGCACCATAGTGGTTGCCTCCTGCGAATTAACCTGGTTAAACAGAATTGTAAGCAGTGGTATTAATAAAGAGAAATTAAGTAAGCCAAAAATGACTGCCAATAAGGTAAAAATGAAATATCCTGGCACATATTTACCAAAGGGTTTGGCAAAGCTTAATATCCGAAAATAAGTTTTCATAAGAATAATCAATTGCCAGGATTAAAGTTTTGCACTTCTGACTACCCCTGATACTGACAATTGCTTTAGATTGCTTGCAAAGATACAATAAAAACAAACGCGGCAGGTTTTACCTAACCTGCCGCGTTTGTTAACATACATTTTTTATCTTAGAATTCATGTATACGTTGCGGAATGTTCCACCGAAAGGAAACAGAACTTACTGCCGTATTATTGGTGTAGGCCGCTAAATCACTATCTCTACGGCGAATTATTTGCTTCAGGTCAAAAAACATGTTGTGACGAATTTGCCAGGAGGCTGTAAAATCCAGGTGCAGCAGCGAAGTAGTATTGCCCTGAGCTATCGTGTTGCCGTATTCCTGTACCCGGCTGTTATAATCTTTCAATACATTAGTACCCCAGTTTAAGCCGGATATACCTTCATCTAAACCATATTTAGTATAAATGGCTTTCCCGGCTAGAAATAATCGGCCAATGGGTTGGTACCTAACCACTCCAATAAATTCATACAAGTTTGCTCCCACTGGGTGGGCAAGTGGTTGTTGGTAGTGCTGGTAATTTGTAAATCTGTTTTCGTGCTGGTAGGTGTAAGGGCGAATAAAATTAAATTCTCCCTGAATGTCTAAATTAGAAATACCTGCCACATCTAAATATTTTGCTCCTAACTGAATGGCTTGTTTGTTGGCCCACCAGCCGTTACGGGACCGCACCGCACTTAATAAGAATTCATCCAGTATTAACTGGCCGTAAACCTGGCCACGCCGTTTTATATTGGCCTTAAAGTCTAAACCTAATAATGCGTTGTCTTCAGATCCTAATTGTTGCTCTATGCTGCGGTAAAAAATTACGGGGTTTAAGTATTGTAATTCAAATCGGCCTTTACCCCGGGCAAATACCAAAGACTCAAATAACCCTATGTTTATGGCCGGGGTAATATTGATACTTAAATGGTGGTAAGCAAAATACTTTTTGGGGTACAACTGATCTCTAAAGTCAAAATCAGCATTCATTTCTGAGAATAAATTCATGTAATGAATTTTCCAGAACTGCGTATTAACTTTCAGGAAGAAATAGGGGGCTGAATAGTCGGAGAGTACCAGGGAACGATAGCCATTGCCAATAAAATTTCTGTCGTGGCCAAACTGAACATTTATGTTTTTGGTAACGCCATAGTTTATGTAGCCACGGGCCGTAAAAAAGTCGTAACCACCTGTTTTGAAAGGTTTGTAATACCCTTCGTTGGGTACAATGGTGTCTCGGGCAATGCGTTCATTTACGTAATCCGGAAATCTTACCTGGTTTTCAGTAAAAAAGGTATAAAACCCTAATTTATTGCTAATGTTGCCTTCTATTTGTGCCCCACGGGTATTTACATAACGTAAACCGCTGGAGTCGGTATCGGCACCCAGTTGAAAATGAATAACAGGGTTAATTCGAATATTGAAATCTTCTCCTTTAGCATGAAAAAAGTCGGCTTTGTTTTTATAAAAATGTTTTAGAAAAGGTTTATTCTCCTCTTGTGGCGCTTCAGTACTGTAATTCCAGTTATCATTTAGCAAATAGGTTCGGTTAAAACTATCAGCTTGGGATAAGGTAACAGAATCCGGAGAAACGGCTGCGGCTAAGTTAGCAACATCTTGCCGCCGGTAGGGCCGGATACCGGTATGGAGCTGGGGCACCTTTTCACCGTGCTTTATTTGGAAACGATCTATCAGGTGGTAAACTTCCCGGTCTAAAGGAACAAAGGTACTTTGGCTATAAACCGTAAAGGGTAATACAAAAAGCAGGAAAAGCAGGGGTAATACGTATTTCATAGTAGCATCTGGGTTCAAATAAAAAGGAAAGTAAGTAGTTAAAAACTTAAAATACAAACTAGTACTCCAAACCAGAATTTAGGTTTTTAAAAGCTACAGTATGTAAGGTTTGCCAAAAAAGTTAAGCAACATTGGGGCTCTTGCTGTACCGTATATATCTTTAAGCAAAAAAATAGTTACTTATATATTAAATGGCTAAACAAATGACTTATATTCTTAATCAGGAACCTTCCGTGGCCAATCACTTTATTGCTGAACTAAGGGATGTCACTGTCCAAAAAGATAGTATGCGGTTTAGACGTAATTTAGAAAGACTGGGAGAAATATTAGCCTATAAAATATCTGCCGAGCTTGATTATAAAACGGAAATAATACAAACGCCATTGGCTTCTACAGAAGAAAAGGTGCTGGCAGATTATCCGGTACTGGCTACGGTTCTGCGGGCTGGTTTACCTTTTCACCAAGGCTTCCTAAATTATTTCGATGGCGCCCCAAGTGCGTTTGTAGCGGCTTACCGTATCGAGGCCTCCTCTGATATTTCAGTTAATGTAGATTATTTGGCTGGCCCTTCCTTAGATAATAAAGTGTTATTATTAGTAGACCCCATGTTAGCCACCGGTAAATCGCTGGCGCTTACTTACAAAGCCATGTTACGGTTTGGTACGCCCCGGCAGGTACATATTGCGGCAGCTATTGCTAGCCCCGAAGGAGTGGCGCATATTCAGGCGGAGTTACCCGACGCCCGAATCTGGTTAGGGGCATTGGATGAAAAGCTAAATGAGCATGCCTATATAGTACCTGGTTTAGGCGATGCCGGTGATTTAGCCTTTGGGTCCAAACTTTAGTTTCTGTTAAATTTTTGTTAACCTGTTAATATTTAAGTATTAATAAATCTGCACGTAAGTTTTATTACGTAAATGTATACTGCTCTGGATTAGTTTTACGATATTTAGAGTATAGAAATAGTGCAAATGATAGCATCTGAAATTTTTAAATACCTTTCTGTTTTTTTACTAAGTATGGTTAAATTTTTTGGAGGGCCATTAGCCGGAGTCTCCATGGGATTACCATTTTTAGCTACTTTAGCCTTGTCAGTTACTGGTATGATGACCAGTGTTTTTATTTTTTCCGGAGTAGGATGTATCCTGTCTAATTGGTATGTGCAGCAGCGCCGTTTAAAGCAAAAACCCATCTTTAATAAAAAAAGCCGCAATATCGTTCGTATTTGGCAGCGGTTTGGCATCACCGGCATTGCCTTCTTAACACCTGTACTTTTAAGCCCTATTATTGGTACAGTAGTGGCAACGGTATTAGGCGCTCCTCAGCGTACCATTTTATTAAACATGCTTTGGAGTGCTGTGCTGTGGGGTTGTGTTTTTACTTTTATGCTAGCTAAGTTAGGTCATATTTTTCTGCCTTTGCTACATAAATAAAAAGTGCTATTTTTTTATTACTTGTTCTAAATAATCTGTATTCTTGCCTCTCTATCTCTAACCTTAACCATTAAACTATGAATTATAATTTATTGGCTGATACTGGTGTGCTGGTATCGGAGCTGTGTTTTGGAGCCATGACTTTTGGAGGAAAAGGCAAGGGTGGTATGTGGGAGCTTATTGGCCAGCAAGAGCAAACCGAAGTAAACGAGTTAATGAAAACGGCAGTAGATGCCGGAATAAATTTCTTTGATACAGCTAATATGTATTCTTTTGGTGAATCTGAGCGGTTACTTGGCCAAAGCTTAAAAGACATGGGTATTGCCCGTAACAGTTTATTTATAGCCACCAAAGTTAGAGGACGCATGGGTCAGGGCGTAAATCAGTTAGGATTGTCCCGTTACCACATTTTCCAGCAGGTAGAAGAAAGCCTGCAGCGATTACAAACAGATCATATTGATTTATTATACGTGCACGGTGTTGATTTAGCAACCTCAGTTGAACAGGTAGTGCATACCTTACATGATGTAGTAGTAAGCGGGAAAGTACGTTATATAGGGGTTTGTAATTGGCCAGCCTGGATGGTAATGAAAGCGTTGGGTATTGCACGTAAACAGGGATGGCACGAGTTTATTGCCATGCAGTATTTTTATTCAGCGGCTAACCGCGAAGCCGAATATGATTTAATTCCGGTAGCGCTGGAAGAAAATATTGGCTTTATGCCTTGGAGCCCTTTAGCCGGCGGATTTTTATCTGGTAAGTTTACCCGGGAGCAAAGCAATACCGGGGGACAATCCCGTCGAGATAATTTTGATTTTCCTATCATCAATAAAGAACGTGCTTATGACATTATTGATGTGCTCATCCGGATAGGTAAAAATTATGATGTTTCGGCGGCGGAAGTGGCTTTGGCCTGGGTACGGCAGCAAAAAGGTGTAACCAGTACCATTATTGGCGCAAAAACACCAAGCCAACTAAAATCTAATATTCATTCTACCACCTTTGATCTGACAACTGTTGAGCTGGAAGAACTAAGAGCAGTAAGCCAACCTGATAAAATTTATCCTTATTGGATGGTGGACCGGCAGATGGGAGATCGTTTTCCGAAGAGAAGTTAAAGGTACTTTAATTATAAAAAAAAGAGGTGGAGTTTATCTATAACCAATAAGATAACTCCACCTCTTCTTTTTATGCAGGATCAGGCTGGCATCAGAATAACTTTTTGAAAACCCTTGCCTTTCAAGGTCTTCAGCAACATAAATTAGCTATTTGATAAAAAATTAAGATTTATTTCTGCGGAAGCCACGGATTTTAGTTGGTTTTTTCTCTTCAAATGGTCGGCCAGTACGTTTATCTATTACCCCTTCACGCAGTGTTTCTTTTTTATCATGAAAAGCACCTTTAAAGTTAGGGTCGGCTTTCCGTTTCTGGTTATCTATTTCTTTAGCAATGTCTTGTTTCTCTTCAAAACCAGTTGTAGCTACGGTTATTTCTTCCGGAAATGTTGCCTGCGGAATCTGCATCTTTATGATTTTCTCTATTTCGCGGATATGATGCATTTCGGCTTCATTTGCAAATGTTATAGAAGCTCCTTCTTTTAATGCCCGCCCTGTACGACCAATCCGGTGCACATAATCTTCATAGATCATAGGTACATCAAA
Organism: Adhaeribacter aquaticus DSM 16391; assembly: GCF_000473365.1. Lineage (GTDB taxonomy): Bacteria > Bacteroidota > Bacteroidia > Cytophagales > Hymenobacteraceae > Adhaeribacter > Adhaeribacter aquaticus. The sequence goes on along the minus strand of NZ_KI421517.1, from coordinate 530,153 downwards.
ATTAATTACGTGGCTCACATCCGAAATATCTATACCACGGGCAGCCACATCTGTAGCCACTAAAAAGCGCACCTCCCCACTTTTGAAAGCTTCCATAGCATTTATGCGGGTGTTCTGACCTTTATTGCCATGAATTACCCGAACATCACCCTGAATCTTTCTCTCCAGAAACTTAAATACATTTTCTGCATTTTTTTTGCTCTTGGTAAAAATCATTACCCGGGTAAATTGCTCCTGGTCGCGGAGTAAATAGGCCAACAGGTTTATTTTGGTTGGCAGGTTAGGCACCTCGTAAAGTACCTGCGACACGGTTTCTACCGGGGTGGCCGAAGGGGTTATTTCTATTTTCATGGGGAATTCCAGAAACTCTTCGGAAAGTTTTTCTACCCGCTCCTGCATAGTAGCTGAGAATAACAGGTTCTGACGCTTACGCGGAATAACTTCTAATATCCGGCGAATTTGAGGCATGAATCCCATGTCCATCATTTTGTCCGCTTCGTCCAGTACTAATGTTTTAAGCTCTTTCAAAACCAAATCGCCTTTCAGGTATACTTCCATCAGGCGGCCTGGTGTAGCTATTAATATATCAATCCCTTTTTTAATGTGTTCAATCTGAGTTTTGGGCCCAACACCTCCATAAATCGATAAAAAACGAATGTCAGTATATTTGCCTAACACCTTAATGTTTTCTTCTATTTGCATAGCAAGTTCCCGGGTAGGGCACAGGATTAAAGCGCGTGGATTTGTGCCCTGAGCAAATTTAACCTTCATGAGCAGCGGTAATACATAAGCTGCTGTTTTACCGGTACCGGTCTGGGCAATACCTAATACATCGTGCCCGGCTAAAGCCAACGGTATAGTTTTCTCCTGCACCGGCGTAGGAGTAGTGAAGCCGGCCTCGGTAACGGCATTAAGTAATTGTTTATTTAATTTAAAATCTTCAAAAGTTGTGGCCATGCTGGTATTATTTTATACAAAGGTACGTTTTTAGCGCTAAGCCGTTAGGTTTAAACTTGTTTTGTTACTACTTCTTTCCGTGCTTTGCCTTTTGGACTTATTTTTTAAGGAGTATATATTAAATAATCCTTGTCGTTAACCATTAAAATTCAGATACTCAGAAATGAAAACCTACCTCATCAAAAACGCGCAATTAGTAAACGAAGGCCAAATATTTGCCAGTGATGTTTATGTAAGAAATGGGCGGATAGAACGTATTGCTCCCAGTATAGATTTGCCTGCTGATGAGGTAATAGATGCTACCGGAAAATATTTATTACCTGGAGTAATTGACGATCAGGTGCATTTCCGGGAGCCAGGGTTAACACATAAAGCTAATATTTTTACAGAATCGCGGGCAGCGGTAGCAGGTGGGGTTACTACTTTTATGGAAATGCCTAATACCGTACCCAATGCTACTACCCAGGAATTACTGGCGGATAAATATGCGGTTGGGGCCAGCACCTCCTTAGCCAACCACTCCTTCTTTATGGGTGCCACCAACGATAACCTGGAGGAGGTGTTGAAAACTGATCCTAAAACCGTTTGTGGTATCAAAATATTTATGGGCTCTTCTACCGGTAATATGCTGGTAGATAACCAGGAAACCCTGGGGCGGATATTCCGGGAAGCACCTATGTTGATTGCGGTACATTGTGAGGATGAGGAAACCATTCGGCGGAACCAAAAAATATACGACGAGAAATACGGGGAGGATATTCCTATGCATTGCCACCCGGAAATTCGGGACGAAGAAGCTTGTTATAAATCTTCAAACATGGCAATTGCTTTAGCCAAAGAAAATAATACGCGGTTACATATTCTGCATATTTCTACGGAAGAAGAACTAGAATTATTCCGTAACGATATTCCGCTGGCGGAAAAAAGAATTACATCGGAAGTTTGTGTGCATCATCTTTATTTTGATAAAGATGATTATGCAACATTAGGTGCTCAAATTAAATGTAATCCGGCTATCAAAGAAAAGCGGCATAAAGCAGCTCTGCTAGCCGCCTTACTAGACAATAAGTTAGATATAATTGCTACCGACCATGCCCCGCATACCTGGGAAGAAAAGCAGAATTTATATAAGAAAGCTCCTTCGGGTTTGCCTTTGGTACAGCATGCATTGCCGGTAATGCTGGAGTTTTTTAAAGAAGGAAAAATTTCTTTAGAGCGGGTGGTAGAAAAAATGAGCCATGCACCAGCTATTTGTTTCCAGATAGAAGGGCGCGGATATTTACGCGAAGGTTATTGGGCTGATTTAGTTTTGGTAGATTTAGACAAAGAACAAACCGTATCTAAAGAAAATGTGCTTTACAAATGTGGCTGGTCGCCTTTTGAAGGCAAGACCTTTTATTCAGTAGTAACCCATACATTTGTTTCCGGCCATTTAGCTTATGCAAACGGTGAGTTTAACGAGGCGCAGATGGGGCAACGCTTATCCTTCGAGCGTTAATACAAATTAGTTTTGTATTAAGAGTACTGGATGTAATCATTTTAAAATTTCTGGTAAACAATATTGAACCTCCTCCCTTAAAAGAGGAGGTTTTTTGCTTATAGTGCCCTGAATATAAGTTTATTACCTAAGATTATAATTGGTGGCGCCAGCCAAATTATCAAACGAAACTTTCTTGTAAGTAGCAGGTATGGTGTTAACTAAACTCCAAAATTAAATTTAAATGGAAAAAAGAAAGTTAGGAAATTCTGGTTTAGAAGTAGCACCTCTGGCATTTGGAGGCAATGTTTTTGGCTGGACAGTAGATGAAGCAAATTCTTTTACCTTATTAGATGCTTTTATAGAGGCTGGTTTTAATTTCATAGATACGGCTAATTCTTACTCTTCCTGGGTGCCGGGAAACAAAGGCGGCGAGTCCGAAACCATAATAGGAAATTGGGTAAAGCAGCGGAGCAACCGCGATAAAATAATAATTGCGACCAAAGTAGGCAGCGACATGGGGCAGGGCCACAAGGTTCTTAAAAAGCACTATATACTCCAGGCAGTGGAAGAGTCGTTGCAACGCCTGCGAACAGATTATATTGATTTGTATCAATCGCACTACGATGACTTGGATACACCTATAGAAGAAACTCTGGAGGCATACGCCCAACTCATAAAAGAAGGCAAAGTACGGGCTATTGGTGCTTCTAATTTTAGTCCTGAGCGGTTAAACCAGGCAATTGAATTAAGCCAAACAGGATTGCCGCGTTACGAAACTTTACAGCCAGAATACAATCTGTACGACCGGGAAGAATACGAAAAAGAACTGGAACCGCTTTGCCTGGAGAATAACATTGGTGTGATTAGTTACTTTTCCTTAGCAAGTGGATTTTTAACCGGTAAATACCGCTCCGAGAACGACTTAAGCAAAAGCCAGCGGGGTGGAGGGGTTAAAAAATATTTAAATGAACGAGGTTTCCGGATATTACAGGCCTTAGACGAGGTTGCCGAAGATTATAACTCCGATCCGGCAAGTGTTTCGCTGGCCTGGTTAATTGCCCGTCCCAGCATAACCGCGCCTATTGCCAGTGCCACCAGTTTAGGGCAATTGCAATCTTTAATTAAGGCGGCGGAGCTTAAACTGGATAATGCCACCATTGAAAAGTTAGCCCGGGCAAGTGCCTATTAAATGCCTAAAAATAAAGCCTGAGTTAAGTAAACTCAGGCTTTATTTTTTAACTACCTTATTGCAGCATCTGTTAGCGTTTGGCTTTAAACTCGGTGCCTGGTTTCCATTGCGGCCATTTATTTCCCTGCAACACGTCATAGCCAACCATAAAGTAAAGCTGTAAATCTTCTACCGCACCCGATAAATCCCAATCTGGGTTTACTTCGTCGGTTACTTTGTGGTAATTGTTTTCAGTATATTCAGCGGCTTTCTTTTCCATATAATCAGCGCCCTTGTCTACTGATTCTGTTCCTGATTCTGCATATAAGGCAGGTACCCCTTCTTTTGCAAATTCAAAGTGGTCGGAGCGGTAAAAGAATCCTTTTTCCGGGGTTGGCTCAGGAGCAATTCTGCGGTTTTGGGTAGCGGCTGCTTTGGCTAATAAGTCATCCAAGGTAGAGTTGCCGTAACCCACAACCACAATATCTTTGGTCCGGCCAAACCCATTTAAAGCATCCATATTAATATTGGCCAACGTTTTATTTAGTGGGTAAAGGGGATGCGTGGCATAATGCTTGGAACCCAATAAGCCTTGTTCTTCGCCGGTAACAGCCAGGAACAAAACCGAACGTTTAGGTTTCTGGGGCAAGCTGGTAAAGGCTTGTGCTAGTTCTAGTAATCCGGCTGTACCGGTAGCATTATCTATGGCGCCATTAAAAATATTATCACCTTTTAGTTGCGGGTCTTTTCCTAAATGGTCCCAATGGGCAGAGTAAATAACATACTCATTTTTAAGTTGTGGATCGGAGCCTTCCAGTTTAGCAATAATATTTCGGGATTGAATTTCGCGTAGCTTATTTTTGATTGTAAAATTAGCTTTAGCACCTAAAGGAACGGGTTTAAAGGATTTATTTTGCGCCTGTTTTTTAAGGGTATCAAAATCTTTACCGGTAGCTGCAAATAATTCTTTGGCTTTATCCAATGAAATCCAGGACTCCACCTTAGCGCGGTCCATATTTTTGTTTTCGTTGTTAATGTCAAAATTTTCACTGCTCCAGCTACCCGATACTACTTCAAAAGGATACCCAGCCGGTCCGGTTTCATGGATAATAATGGCCGCTGCCGCTCCTTTCTGGGCTGCTATTTCGTATTTGTAAGTCCAGCGGCCGTAGTAAGTCATGGCCCGGCCGTTGAACATTTTTTGATCAAGTTTAGAAGTATCCTGCGGGTCGGGAATCTGCGGATCGTTAATCAGCATCACAATGGTTTTGCCTTTTACATCCAATCCTTTATAATCATCCCAGCCGTATTCAGGGGCTACAATGCCATACCCTACAAATACCATATCGGAGTTAGTGACTTTAATATCCGGGATAAATTGGCGGGATGTGGCCACATAATTGGTAGCCGGTTGTAAGTTTATTTTTATATTTCCGGCCGTAAAAGAAGCCGTCGGCAGGGAGGTATACCCCACTAGAGGAACATTTTGAATGTAAGTGCCATCCGGGTTACCAGGTTGTAAGCCCAAACGGGTAAACTGTCGTGTCAGGTAAGTTACGGTAGAGTCCTCACCGGGAGTACCGGGGGCACGACCTTCAAAGGCGTCTGAAGCCAATATGCTGGTATGCTTTAATAAATCAGTAGTATCTATTTGAGTTAGGGCGGCTATTACTTCAGCGGGAAAGCGGTTCTTCTGAGCATCGGTTTCTGCTTGGCCTACCTGTCGGGAATTTTCGTTGCAGCTAGTCAGTAATCCAGCTAAAACTGCTGCAAACCAAATATTTTTCATAGTTGCTTAATTAAGAGGTGCGTACTAAGTTATTAGATTTATGCATAAACTAAATAAAAAAAGCCGGTACTGTTCCAATACCGGCTAATCCTCACAAACAATAAAAACAAAAATAAAACAAGCTACTCAATTACAAAACTTACATCGACCGAAGCCGATACCGTAATCTGGCCTACTGCTATAGTGGGGCCACCAGCATCTACCGCGACTGATTCCATCATTTTATTCGCACCGCGTCCACGATACAAGGGGGTTGGATAACCTTCGGAGCCCGATTCATTAATAGCATATACCCGGCCCACTTTGCTGCCTAATTCGCTGGTTAAGGCCATAGCTTTTTGCCTGGCCGCCTGAACGGCTAATTTGCGGGCCTGTTCGCGGTGTTTCTGCAACTCCGAGGTGCGGTATTCTATTCCTTCTACCCGGTTGGCCCCGGTTTTATATATACCTGTTAGTATTTCATCAAATTTTTTAATATCCCGAATGGTAACCGTAATTGATTTTTGGGTCATGTAGAATTCAGGAGTAGTTTGGCCATATTCGCCTACATAATTTGGATAAACACTCAAATTAGTCGTTTGAATATCTTTTGCATCAATGCCAGCTCTTTTTAAGTAATTCAGTAAGGCTGCAATTTTTTGGTCGTTTTGGCGGCGGGCGTTTTCTAAGTTTTTATCCCGTACATCAATGCCTACATTTAAAGCAATTTGGTCGGGTGCTACTTTTACCTCGCCCAATCCGGTTACACTTACCAACGGAGGCAAGGCCGGTTGCACCTGGGCGAAGGCAGAAAGGCTTAAGCAAAAAAGAACAAAAGCAAATAGGGGTTTCATAGTTTTATTTTGATTATAGATCAGGTTGGTGCAAGTATCATGCCTAATCTATATAGAGCTTTTCTATACAACGGCAGGCTTGAAGGCTGTGGTATAAAGGGCCGGTAAAAAATTTACCAAAAAGATTTCCATCTGCTTGCCTTATCTTTGCCGAAAATATTGATTTGTTATGTCTTTTCCTTCTTTATATGATCCTTTTGATGGAATGTGTTTTAACAGCCATTCCTGTTTCTTGTGTGGGGCGGCTATTACGCCGGACGATGTGACGCCGGTTTTTCCAAACTGGCTGATGAAACAATACAACTTTGCTGATAAACAATTACTGTTACTGGATAAAAGTATTATTACTTACCGCGAACTTACCATTCCGTGCTGTTCGCATTGTCGCGAAAATTATGTGGCTCCGCTGGAAAGTAAAATTGAAATGGCTTTACAGGAAGGAGTAACCGGATTTAGAAAGCTGGATGAAAAAGATTTGTTCCTTTGGCTAACAAAAATGTTTTATGGCATCCTGGTGCGGGAGTTACTAAACGAAATGAATCCGTTGATTAAACCGGAACATGCCGTAGGCGAAAATCCGAAAATGTTCCTGAAGTTTCAGTCGTTATTTAAGTTACTGCAGGCTTTGCGGGTGCCCATAGTTTTTGATGATTTTGAACCAGCCTCTATTTTTATTTTAGAAGTAGATGCAACCGAAGACGATACGCCTTTTGAATACCGGGATGAACTAAGCACTATGATGTTCAGTATTAAATTAGGACCCGTAGCCATTGTGGCCTGTTTACTGGACAATGGTATTGTTAAAAAAGCTTTACGCCCGGTTTGGGAAGATATAAAGGATAAAAAGTTGCACCCGATCCAAATGGCTGAATTTACAGCCCGTGCGTATTACGCTGGTTATTTATTAAATATTATACCGGAATATTTTGAGCGGCGACCTAAAACTGGTGAGGAGTATTTAATTTATGATACCCTGGTGGATGATATTACCATGGATGTTTTTAATCCGTGGGAGCATACCGCTTATGCCAAATTACTGGAAGAAATGTGGCGGAAATGGAATATTACCTATGGCGATATCCTAAAGAACCCGCGTGAGCCGCAAAGCTATATTTACGATGAAACCGGCATTTTCAGGGAGACCATCCGGCTTTCGGAATAATTGAAAATAAAAAAGACTTTCTTAACAGGAAAGTCTTTTTTATTACTTATAATTTGAATTTTACTTATATAAATTTCAGACTTTAAATAATTATTATCCTGTACTGAAAGATTATTTTACCCTAAATCGGCCTTTGACTTCAAATGATTGCCCGGGAATATTTTTGTTAGGGAATGGCAGGTATTTCCGGTATTTTCTGAATAAAGCTTCGGGCTGTTCCTGATTATTAATGTACATGGCTGAGTTTGTAATCCGGAAAGTATAAAGCTTATCGTTGCTGTAAAGGTTATCACTTCTCAATTCCTGTAGTAGGAGGTCTTCTTTATCCTGCCGGCTTAATTTTCCTATGGGATTTTCAGAAGCCCTATTTTCTGCAAGCTTTTCAATGGTAGCGGGCTGCTCTTGTATCTTTATAACATCTTTTGTAGTGTTGTTAAACAGATCTTTTTCGTTTGAATTTTCAGCTGTTTTTGTAGAAATCAGAATTGCACCATACTCTGCTTCTTGCCCAAATTTTTCGGTTGCAGTATTATTTTTATATACCTCAACTTGTGCGATATTTTCGGGGTTTAAAGCTTTAAATTCACTTTTGCTGATCCTTTCGCCATTCAGAAAATATATTGGATCTCCCGAAGGGCTTTGAGTTGTAGCCTCTGAGTTGCCCGCATTGCTTTTGCTACCTAAAATAATTTGATTCCCAATAGGTACTTCTATAGTTATCTGATCACTATTCTTTCTGGAAGGTTTTGTAACGGGTTCAGTAATAGCAGGCGGGGCCGGCGGATTAGCCGGAACTTCCGGATAAGCTGGTGCTGGAGGGGCCATAGGGGCTGGGGGCGGCGGTACTAATTTATCAGGCCTGGCTTGTTTAGACTTTACTGTCTGAGAAGGTTTTTTATCTACTGAGTTTGTAGTTTGAGCTACACCATTAAAGGCAATAACTAAACCCACCACAACGGGCAAGACCAACAGAAATTTAAGCTGATGGGCTCTGGTACTAGGCATTTTGTTCATCATGGCTATTCTGGTTTTTATGGTTATAAAATTAAAATTATTGGCAAGTGGAGTGCCTTGGGCCAGGCTGCTAATCCGGATTAAGCTATATTGGTATTTTTTCGTATTCAGCCCGCTTTGCAGTACTTTATGGTCGGTTATAAACTCCAAATTTTGTTTAATGGCACCTTTTATAAGCCAGGCTCCCGGGTTAAACCAGTAAAATATGGTATTGATTTCGGCAAGTAGAACATCCAGCGTGTGCCACTCCTGTAGGTGAATCAATTCATGGCGCAGGATGGGTAATAATTCTTCTTCCTCGTGGTTATCAGGGTTTAAGTAAATTAGTTGCCAAAAAGAGAAAGGATTAATATTTTCTTGTATGCGCTGGAAGAATATATTCTGGTAACTGGCCGGTTTAGAGAGCGCGTGTATCCGGTACAGCGAGGCGAGCTGCATTAACAGCCGCAAAAACATAAGTATAGCTCCCACCCAAAATAAAAGAAGGAAAACCTGCTCATAATTAAATGACGAAGCAATTGCCGGAGCGTTTTGGGTAGGCTGCCAGTTCGCATTAGGTATATAAAGGCGGGCCGTTAGTTCCTGGTGCTGGCTCAATAATTCCGAAACATCAATAAAAGGATAACTAGTTGAAAATAATATACTAAAGACCAGGAAGAGCCTGTTTAAATAATAAAACGTTAGGCGCCGTAAAACCAGCAAGTAAAAGAGGTAAAAGAGAACTAATGCTACATTTACTTTAAATAAATAGATCAGTAATTCTGACATATTATTCTGATTTTTTATTTTCGATCATATCAATTATCTCTTTCAGTTCTTCGGCGCTTATTTGTTTTTCCCGGGCAAAAAAAGCCACTAATTCTTTATAAGAATTTTTAAAATAATCGCCCACAAATCCTTTCATAAACTTCTTCTTGTAATCTTCCGCGTTTATTATTGGATGGTACCGGTAGGTATTGCCTAGTCGTTCACTGGTTAAAAAACCTTTCCGCTCCAGGTTTTTTACTGTAGAAGCCAGTGTAGTATAAGGGGGCTTGGGTTCAGCCAGCTTATCCAGAAAGTCTTTAATAAATCCGCCATTCAAGTCCCATATAACTTGCATAGCTTCTTCTTCTTGGGTGGTTAATTTCTCCATGTACGATCTTTTCGTAATATTACGAAAGAATCGTAGCTGAGTCTACTTTTTTACCTGAAATTTTAAAATAATTTAATAGAGGATGTTTAGAATATGGAAACAGCAAAACAGTTGCTCCAATAGAAGTTTTAAGGTGGTAGAAGTAGGGAAATATAAGAATGATTAAGCAGTAAGGCAGAAAATGCTGGTAAATAAAAAGGCTGCCCAAAATTTTGGGCAGCCTTTTTATTTACCTACTTGTTGAATTAGCTGTCTTTCCGGGCAAATTCACTTAATTCATCACCTTCATCGTGGCGCGGGTTTTCGCCGCCATGAGGTTGTTGGTTGCCACCCTGGCCACCCTGGGTATGACCTTTGGGTTGACCTCCCTGGGCAAAGCTAGCCTGCTCTTCCGGTGATTTATTAGCTAAGTTCTCAATGCTATTGTTTTCAGCTTGCTTTTGATCTTGTTTATCTTTTTCTTCCTGAGCCATAGTTTTATGTATTTAGGTTTAAAATCTTATTAAAGTGATTCAGTTTTACGGCTCATTTCCAGAAAAGGCTAATCTGTAAATGAATTATTCTTTTTCTGAAGTAGTAAATATGGATGGCAGGAAAAGGAAACCCTAACCTGATTTCTCGTAAAAAGGAAACCTTATTTATGAATTTAACAAAGAGCAGCTATGGCAAATATTCCACATCATCCGCTACAAACTACCAAAGACCTGGATTTGTTAATGCAGGAAATTGGCGATTCCCGAATTGTTTTGTTAGGAGAAGCTTCGCACGGCACTTCTGAGTATTATACCTGGCGCACAGCTATTTCTAAAAGGCTTATTGAGGAGAAAGGATTTAATTTTATTGCGGTTGAAGGCGATTGGCCCGACTGTTTTGAAGTAAATAATTACATAAAAGGCCATGCTCAGGCTAAACCTTCGGCTCTGGAAGTATTAAGCACTTATAACCGCTGGCCAACCTGGATGTGGGGCAACTGGGAAATAGCCGCCTTAGCCGATTGGTTAAAACAATATAATACCGGAAGACCCGAAGGCGCCAAGGCTGGGTTTTATGGCTTAGATGTATATAGCCTCTGGGATTCTTTACAGGAAATACTACATTACCTGGAAAAGAAAGATGGTTCGGCGGTGGCAGAAGCCAGAAAAGCATTCCGCTGTTTTGAGCCCTATAGTGAGGATCCGCAGGAGTATGCCCGGGCCGTAGCCTTTGTATCGCAGGACTGTGAAGATGAAGTGGTAGAAATGTTACATGCTTTGCGTACCAAAGCCTTAGGAACCGGTGCTAGTCGCGAAGCAGAATTTGATGCGGAGCAAAATGCTTTGGTAGCGGTAAATGCAGAGCGCTATTACCGGGCCATGATTAGGGGTGGTGGCAGTTCCTGGAATGTGCGTGATCGACACATGATGGAAACTTTGACCCGCCTATTAGATTTACACGGACCAGATTCCAAAGCCATTATTTGGGAGCATAATACGCACGTGGGTGATGCCCGTTATACCGATATGGCCAGGAGTGGTATGGTAAATGTAGGCCAGTTGGTACGGGAACAATACGGCGAAGAGAATACCTTTATTTTGGGTTTTGGCTCTTATCGGGGTACCGTTATAGCGGCCGATGAATGGGGCGAAGCTATGGAAAAAATGGAAGTGCCACCTGCGCCTGCCGGAACCTGGGAGTACATGCTGCACGAAATAAGCCCGAATAATAAATTAATATTTTCGAAGGATTTGCGGGATATTAAAGGACTGGAAAAGCCTATTGGGCATAGAGCTATCGGGGTGGTGTATCATCCTAAAATGGAACGCTTTGGAAATTGGGTTCCTTCTATTGTGCCTAAACGTTACGATGCCTTTGCCTTTATAGATACCACTAAAGCTTTGCATCCATTAGCCATTTATCAGGATCATACCCAACCACCAGAGCTGTACCCATGGGCCGAGTAAAGCTAAATTTCTAATGGAGCAAATGAGATAATTTAATGGTGTTTTTCATTTTTTCACTCATTTGCTCCATTAGAATTAAGTGGTGGTATAGTGCCTTCTCAACCATTGGCTTAAACCAGCCAGGCCCGGAAATAATACGCGTTCGGTAATATTTACCTGATCTAATTTGTCGCGAACTTCCCATTTCAGGCGCGAGGGTATAATAATCCGAAAGAATAGCTCCGGGTGGTCTGAAAGCCAATCACTCAAAACAGCGGTGGGGGTAGACATCATCGAAAATAAAGCAAATTGATGTACAATGCGGGTATCTAGTGAAGGGGGCTCTAAAAATAAAACATATGGATCTTCTTGTAAGGCTTCTAATTCTTGTAATGAAGAACATACTGGCTCTAATACCTCTGGTGTAAAAACATTAGAACCTTCTTTCTTGATAGCTTTCCGGAGGGGCTCAGGAATAAATTCATTTGATTTGACATAGTTTACACACCAGATAGCTGCATCCTGATCATAGTTCATAAAATCAGCAGTGGCAAAATGCAGGGCTACGTACGGTGAATAGGTCCAGTCTAATAGTCGGGTAGGCAAGCCATGATGTTGGGCTACAGCCAGCCAGTTCCAGATAGAGTTTCCCGGAGAAGCATTTTCATGCGCATATTTCCGGAAGTTGCGCAATAAATGATGTTCTAGTTTTTCGTAGGCGCCGCCTAACCGGATAAGACTGGTTTTTAAATCATAATCTTTGTTCCACAAGCCCCGGTAAATAAAAGGCGAACGGAAGCGGTTGATGCGTTCATCCCAGGAATTTTGAAATAAAGCTGACTGTAGTTCTTCCCACGTCTGAACCACAATATCATTCTTTAAATCCATGTTCTTTAATTTGGGTAGCGGTTCCAAGTTGATCTGTTTATACGTGTCTGACTTTTTTATATTACAGCGATATGTACGTAAAATAAATACAACTTATACGGATAAACGGGAGACGTTAAAACAAAAATAATAGATACCGTATGGCAAAAAGCTAATGGTTAGTAAAAGCTCCTTTGGTATATTATCCAGATAAACAGAATGAAAAAATAACTAACAAAATGATGAAAAGAATATTCTGGTGGGCTGGTTTATTGCTTTTGGGTGGCGTATTGTCGGCGTATCTTTTAAAGAATTCATCTTTTAATAAAGTAAAAATGAACAAACCAATTATAGAGGTAAAAAAGGAGCGGCTATATGCCGATGTTAAATTTTTAACTGAATTAAACCCACCGCGTCAGTTTCAGCACATTACTTCTCTCAATAAAAGTGCAGAATATATTTACCAGGAATTTGAAAAAGTTTCTACCCGCGTGAGTTTCCAAACCTTTACTATAGATGGCCAGGAATACAAAAATGTTATTTGTAGTATGGGGCCCGAAACAGGTGAGCGTTTGATCTTGGGTGCGCATTATGATGTGTGCGGAGACCAACCCGGCGCCGACGACAATGCCAGTGGAGTAGCAGGCCTGTTGGAAATTGCCAGGCTGGTTCAGGAACAAAAAATAGAGTTAAAATACCGTCTGGATTTTGTTGCCTTTGCTTTAGAAGAGCCACCGTTTTTCAAAACCGACGGTATGGGCAGTGCGGTACACGCTAAATCTTTAGCGAAAGAAAAGGTGCCGGTAAAAGCTATGATTTGCTTGGAGATGATTGGATATTATTCGGAAAAAAAGAATTCCCAGGATTTTCCAGTGGCGGCTATGAAAGCCATTTATCCTACTACCGCTAATTTTATTGCTGTAGTGGGAAATATGGGGCAGACCTCATTAGTTAGTCATGTAAAAAAGCAGATGCTGGCAGGTAGTAGTATAGATGTTCAATCGCTTACAGCTCCGGCCTCCGTACCCGGCGTCGATTTTTCTGATCACCTGAATTACTGGCGCTTTAACTACCCGGCTGTAATGATTACCAACACTTCTTTCTTCCGGAACGAAAACTACCATATGCCCACTGATACAATAGATACCTTAGATTTTGATAAAATGGCAGAGGTGGTTAAAGGAGTATTTTGGGCGCTTATACAATTTTAAAATGCTTGGCCAAAGTTCTATATTTAAATAAACTAATAGCCAAATTAGCTCGTACGCATAAGGTAATAATATTCGGCAACGCAAGATTAAAAATAAGTTAATTATTTGTAAAGTGTTGCTGGCATAAACCCTGAAACGTATGCAGAACTCATTGTCAATTTTTGAGAATCTTGTAAAGAATGATTTAATAGAAGTAGCTCCGGGAATACATTGTTTACAGATAGTAATGGTAAATGTGTATTTTGTAAGAGATATAGAAGGAAACCCCAATAACTGGGTTTTGGTAGATGCGGGATTGCAAGGTTCAGCTAACCGGATTAAGCGGGCCGCCGCCAAGCTATTTGGTGAAGGAGCCCGCCCCAAAGCCATTATTTTAACGCACGGACATTTTGATCATGTTGGTGCTTTAAAAGCCCTGGCCCGTGATTGGAATGTTCCGGTTTATGCTCATTTGCTGGAATTGCCGTATGTAACCGGCCGTTCTTCTTATCCGCCACCTGATCCAACAGTAGGCGGGGGAGCCATGTCTTTCTTATCACCATTGTATCCTAAAAAGCCCATTAATGTAAGTGCTTGGGTGCGTAAACTTCCCAGCGATGGCGATGTGCCTTACCTGGCCGGTTGGAGCTTTTTACATACCCCGGGCCATTCTACCGGTCACGTTTCCTTTTTCAGAGAAAGTGATCATGTATTATTGGCCGGAGATGCTTTTGTGACTCAAAAGCAGGAGTCCATGATGGGGGTTATCTCCCAGAAAAAAGAAATACATGGTCCGCCAGCTTATTTTACTACAAACTGGGAGTTATCTAAACGTTCTATCGAGCGGCTAATGTTGTTACGGCCCAAAGTGGCAGCTACCGGGCATGGTTTGCCCATGTACGGCGAAGAAATGCTGCACGAACTGGAACAATTATTCCATGAGTTTGATGAACGGGCTTTACCAAAACAAGGACGTTATGTAAACCAGCCGGCAGAAGCTGATGAGACAGGTGTAACTATAATACCTCCTAAAGTAGCTGATCCGTTTCCAAAAATTATGGCTGGCGTAGGTGTTTTAACTTTAGTGGGGCTGGTGGCTTTGGCAATAAAACGGCGCAAAAATCAAGATGTGCTTTTAGATGATCATAGCTTTTTGAATGGCATAGCCCGGTTTTAATAAAATATAATGCATAAAAAAAGCCGGTATATTACCGGCTTTTTTTGTTACTAATATCTGTCGTCATCATGATCCCGACGACGGTTTTGCCGGTCCCGATCATAGCGGTGTCGGTCGCTTTCATCGGCCCAACGCGGACCTGATTCATAACCCCGTGGTTGATTCCGGTTCTGGTAATTTGGATCTGGGCGATATCCTGTATGGGTGCTGTTCCGGTTGTTATTGTTTTCATCAAAAAACTCGGTAAAGTTATCCCAAGCCCGGCTTATTGAATTGCCCATCCTGTCAAACATGCCTTCATCCTGGTTTCTGCTTTGGTTGTAACGGTTATCCCGTCGCCGGTTATCATAATCCTGATCAGATGAAGTCCCAGGGGTATGCCAGTCGCCCCGATGGCCGCTGGTATAGCGGTAATCATCTTCTTTATACTGATCGCGTTCGCCCCAGTACCTGGTTCCGCCATGGTCACCTAGTGGTGGGTTGTCAAAGTCCCGTCCTCTTTTGTCGTTATCCAAGTTGTTGCGGTAACCAGTATTATATTGGGAATTTTGGTTGGAACGTTGCCAGTTATTCTGGTTTTGCCCCCGGTTATCGCCGTAGTTTATGCGGTTCGGATCGCGGTAAGCGCTGTCAGGCCGGGAACCGTAATGCGTTTGCTCCGATGAGTAACCTTCGTTGCGGTTATGGTAATTCTGGCCGCTGCGATATTGATCTTGCGGCCGCTCATTTCCCCGTTCACGGGCAATTTCGCGACCTCTTCTTTGGTTTTCTTCTAAGTTCCAATCCTCATCGCGATTTGAATTATTTGGTCTTGAATTCATAGTTTATTTATAAGTTTAGGTTGATTAATTTTTTAAGACTAAACTTTTTCTACGCAAGGAAAGCCTGGAGGTTAAAATATTACATCAGCTACCAGGTAGTTAAAGTAGTTAAAATTGAGGAAGGCACTTGTTTAACCTGAAGTAAAAGCATAAATAATCTGCTGCTGCTAACGGTTTATTTTCTGGTAGTTCTAGTAGTAAAATAGATATGCCTTAATGGCTGGCTTTTTCTGAAATAAGAATTTTTAATGTGTCAGTTTGGCATTGTTAGGGTGGTATAAGTATTATCGAGGTCTTATGGCAGAACTGGTATACCATTTGCACTAACCTACCTGAATAAAGCAGATGAGAAGATGAATATCATAAAGAATAAAAAGATACTTAAAGGTTTAGGTCATCAAATCGATCAGCTGAATACTTTGAATGGTGGCATAAGCATGGCCCAGGTAGAAGTGGCTAAGAAAAAAGATAAAATGGTTGTTACTGTAAAGGCGCCGTCGGTAAGACCGGAAACGATACAGGTACAAGTAGAATATAATAAGTTATTTGTTTATGCTACCTTGCCACAATTGGATGATAAGGAACAAATGGGTATAAACTTTCCAATGTTTGCCCGCATTATAGAAATTCCTTTTCATGTGGCAGCCGAAGAAATAAGAGCTGTTTATACAGAGGGCCAGTTAAAAATTATAATGCCCTATAAGGCTGAGCGGTTAAATGGCCGTCGTTCCATTGAGATTGAACAGTTGTAAGAAAAACGAAAATAAATTTTAGGAAAGGGCTATTAAATATGGCCCTTTTTCGTTTACTTTATACAAGCCGCAAAGTAAGGGTATTTGTAACCATACCGGTAAAAGTTACGATAAGCCTTACCTAGCCGGAACGTTTTTTCTTATAAAGCAGTTTATTTTGTATGGTTAATCTGATTGTACCACCTAAATACCTGGCAGTTTATGCACAGTGCATAGACGATACATTGCCAACCTTTTCTCCGGAAGAATGGATTGAAAAAGGGCGCATTTACCAGGTGAAGCATTATACTGAGCCCTTAAATACAAGCGAAGGTTTTGCCGTAACAATCCTGGACAAAAACGGGGAAGAAATTCATCCGTCACCTTCTCATTGGAGCTTTGCCTCACATCGATTTGAAATTTTTAGTATCTGTTTAAACTAATAATCGTAAGTGCAGGAACGGTTTTAATGTTTGAAGTAAGGGCAGGAACATCAATATGTTGGAATTAAAAGAATTTAAAACTCTATCAACTAAAGATCAATTAGAGATTTTGCGTACCCAGGGCCGCTATATGCATTATCGTATAAAAGGCTGGTGTAAAATAGATCTTTATTATTTTCATAATTATTATGTAGAAGTATGGTACCTGAATCATATGGGTACTATTGGCCTTATTCGAGTTTTAAATGGCAAGCCAAACCTGGATCCTTACTTAGACACTATTAAACTGAAAGTGATTAATGAATCAGACCTTTAAGATTGAAAAAAATTTACTGATCTGACCTTTCTAATACAAAATAAAAGGCCTTCTTTTCAGAAGGCCTTTTATTTTGTTATTTTTTTTATTTATCTGTTATGGACTGCTTTATAAATGAAGATAAATATTTACCTTTCAAAATATTTCTGGTAGTACACATAGAGAATATTTGAGTTAAAGGTAGAATTTAATCAACTAATATTTATTAAGAATCTTAATGAAAACAATTGCATTAATCGCTCATAACGAAAAGAAAAATGAATTGCTGGAATGGGCAAAGCAGCACATCGAAACCTTACGTCAATTTGAATTAATAGGTACAACCAATACTGCTAAGTTACTAAATAGCGTATTAGGGTTAACTGTTAAGCCTTTTGGACACGGGCCAAGTGGTGGTGATATCTTATTATCTGCCAAAATACTACGGGGGAAAGTATTTAAGGTGGTTTTCTTTATAGATTCTGAAAGCCCGCATGGGCACGAGCACGATATTCAGACTTTGATCCGGACGGCAGTTATCAATAATGTTCCAATTGCCTTAAATCGGGCTTCGGCCGATTATATTATTCTGGATCGGGCAGAAGATTAAAATCATATAAAAAAAAGCCTCAGCTCCTTTTAAGGTGAGCTGAGGCTTTTTTTAATTTTTTTCCTGCTTAGGCAGCCTGGTTGTGGAAATCTAAATTGCCATCTTCTATTTGCGACACCACAAATATAGTAGCAACTGCAACTGCCGCAACTGCCAATACTAATTGAGTAGGAGTAAGTTTTTTACTTGCTTTATATAATAAATTACCCGCATCCTGTAATAAATCAGGTAACTTATCATGGTTGCCCTGACGGAAAACATGCAAAGCATTTTCTACCGTACGGGATAAATCTTCAGGCTGAATTAATTGATTATTTCCTTGGTTCATAGTTTTAATATTTTAATTGCTTCTACCTTTAACGGTTAGCTGCTAATTGCGCCAACAGAAGTGGTATACGGAAAAATAAAAACTGTGTCTAAGGATTTAGAATTTAGCTTTACGGAAAATTACGCGACCTGTCCGCCTGCCCTTTGAACTTCCTGGGAAATAGTAGAAATAATTTTATCCGGGCTATACATCATGCTCGCCGGGAAACCTACCTTCACATTATTTACCGAGAGTGTTTGAGTAGTCTCATCAAAAGTATATTCAGCCGAAACGCCTTTTTCGGAAATGCGGCCGTTATTCCCGGCCAGGTTAATACCAAATCCGGAAAGTTTAGATCTTAAGTTATTGTATATTTCTGGAGAAATACCGGAATATTTTACGCTGTTTGACATAGTTTTTTAAGTGAAATTTATTGGTTAAACGCTTTTGTAAAATTGAAGTTTAGGCCTGACCTAAAGGGCAAAAGTACAATTTAAACCTAATACTTCTTTGGCTTGCTAAAAATATTATTAACTGGAATATTAGCATTACTCTAACGATCCAGATCAGCTTGGAATTATTATCTGTTTTACCTTTTTCAGCTAACAGCACATATTAACCTGATTCATCCATCAACTGCGAAACCTCAATAAGCAGCTCCATCATTTGCTGTTCTTTTTCTGAAAGTTTGGAAAGACCAGAAATGAGTTTTACCAGTTCATGTTTATTAAGCGCTCCAAGAAAGGAGTTGCCCCTATGTTAGGGGGGATTTACACTTGTTCTTCTGTATTAGCAGCGGATATAGTGGTAAAAGTTGTATTCGCTAAGTTTGTAGCCGGAATCATAATCACGTATTTAGATTAACCATTTCCCTTAACGTGTGTACTAAATTTCGTAAAGCTCTAAAGGTAAACCATCAGGGTCCTGAAAGAATGTAAATCGTCTGCCGGTAAATTCATCTACCCGGATAGGTTCAGTTTCAATGTTCTTGGTGTTGAGGTCCTGGACAGTGGCATCCAGGTCAGACACTTCAAAAGCCAGGTGGCGTAAGCCGGCCGCTTCCGGCCGGCTGGGACGGGCGGGTGGTTCTGGGAAAGAAAAAAGCTCTATTTGGTAGGTGCCGTTCACAGCTAAGTCCAATTTGTAAGAATCGCGGCCCTCCCGGTAGGTTTCGCCTATAATGGTTAAGCCTAATTTATTAACATAAAAATCTTTGGAGACAGCATAATTTGTGCAAATAATAGCAATATGATGAATTCTATTGAGCAGCATCAGGCAGAATAACTTAAAATGATTTATTAATATTAAAAATTTTAATAGAGCCAAAGTAAAAATTAAAACTCAACCAACCTGAATATTTTTTGCTCCTTTTAAAACTTTACGCAAATTTTTCGTTTACAGGAATTCGAGCGGCGACTCTTGGCCCATGTGGAAAAAAATAGTTATTTCTTTATTGCTTGTTTTACTGATTATAGCAGTAACCAAAGGGCTATTCTTCTCAGGAAATACCCAACCATATGAAAAAGGTACTTTCTTTTATAAGGCAAAGGAGCCCGGATATGTTTGGGCTAGTGCAGGAACCCAATATAAATTAGGTAAGATAGGTGAATTCTGGCTAGGCAAGCATTACCGGGATGTGTGGGCAGTACCAATAAAAGCTCCTATTTTGAATATTACCAATATATTCGGTGGTCTGCAGGTTGGAAAACAGGGAGGAGGCATGCAAACAATCAGCATAAACCTATTGGGTAAAAAAGGTAGAACTTATGTGTTACGCTCTCTGGATAAAGATCCGATTAATGTTTTGCCCCCCTTTTGGCAAAGAACAATTGCCGCCGATTTAGTTCGTGATCAGATTTCGGCCTCTAATCCGTATGCTGCTTTGGTTGTAGCACCCTTGGCGCAGGCAGCCAATATTTATCATACCAATCCGCGGATTGTATTTGTTTCTGGCAGCGATGTTAACTTCAAAAAGCATCATAAGCTTATAAAGAATAAATTATTTTTATTAGAGGAAAAGTATTCAGCTCCTCAAAGCTTTGCTTCTGCTACTACTGATACTGGTTTACTTGATATAGTAAATAGTGTGGAGATGCTGGATAAACGCTTTCGGTATAGCCAACACCAAATTAACCAACTAGGTTACGCTAAAAGCCGCTTGTTTGATATTTTGCTTAGTGATTGGGACCGCCACGAAGGGCAGTGGAATTGGGCAGCCTTTCAGCGAGGAACAAATGTAGTTTATGTACCGGTGCCTAAAGATCGCGATCAGGCCTTTAGCAAATACCATGATGGCTTAATCCCTTGGCTACTTACCCGAAGGTTTGCTCTGCGTAAAATGGGCAATTTTGATGAAAAGATTTCAGATGTGTATGCCTATACCGTAAATGCCGCTTTTCTGGACGAAAGAGCTTTGAATGGCGTAACGCTACCAATGCTTAAAAAGGTTGCTCAGCAACTTCAGCTGGCCTTAACGGATCAGGTTATAGAGGAGGCCGTTAAAAATTTTCCTGCTCCGGTATTTAACTTGGTAGGGCAGGAAACAACTCGTAAATTAAAAGCAAGGCGAGATCAATTAGTAGAGGTTGCAGAAAGGTATTATAAGCTATTAGCAGAACATGTAGTGGTGGCTGGATCAGATGAGCAGGAAAAGTTTGTGGTGAAGCGCCTAAATAATGATCAGACTGCCATAACAATTTATCAGGTAGACAACCGCCAGAAAATTATCAAGCCTTTGTATCATCGGGTTTTTCAAACCAACGAAACCAAAAGTATTACCCTTCATGGATTAGCCGGAAGAGATATTTTTGAGGTTTCGGGCCGCGTTGCTGTGGGTATTAAAATAAATTTAGTTGGAGGTCCTGGCGAGGACACTTTCGGCGATGTTTCTGAAGTGATACAGGAAAAAGGCAAATGTTTAATTTATGATACAAAAAAGGGGAACAAAATCAAATGGGGAAAGCAAACAGTAGATAAAACTACTAAAGATATAGCTGTTCATTTATACGACCGGGAAGGATTTTAAATTTAGCTATTAGTTTTCTTCAATCGGTAAACTTTCCTTTAGCCAAGCATTTATGCCGCCGTCCAGGTTATATATATTCTTAAAGTTGCTCTCCTGTAATAAATCACAAGATTTAGCACTTCGTCTACCGGATGCACAATAAACTAAAATTTTTTTCTTTTTATCTAAACCCTGTATCAGGTTCTTAAAGTTTGGATCATTATAATTTATGTTTATGGCGCCTTTTAAGTGTGATTTCTGAAATTCTTCTGGCGTTCTTACATCTAATAAAGTGGTTTTTCTTTTCTGAATAAGCTTTTGAAATTCAGTAGTAGAAATGGTTGTATAGGCTTTGTCTGGGGTTTGGCTAAAGCTGCTTTGGCAAACCAAAAACAGAAAAATAAATACAAGTTTCTGAAAGTTCTTTTTCATTTAAGTTTTCTTCTCCAATAGAATTGTTAAAAATAAAAAATTTATAATCTTTTTAAGGTAAATAGCGTTTATAATTTAACGTTTTTTAATGTTTTTTATTAAAACTCTTTCTAATTACCACCCTCGGTATAACATTTATAGATTGAGAATTAATCATATTTGCTTATGCGAATTTAGAATTTGCATGCTTCGTGCTAATAATCTTATATTTGCCAAATTTAAATAATTACTTCTTATGGATAATTATTCTTATATCGCGAATGCACATGCTGCATACATCGATGAATTATATAAAAACTACCAGCAAGATCCGGAATCAGTGGATTTTGGGTGGCGTAAATTCTTTGAGGGTTTTGACTTTTCTGCTAAGTTTTCTTCCAAGAATGGTTCTAACGGACATGCTGCAGCAACTGAGCAAAAAAGTGCACCTGCCGTAACTTCTGAATCTGATAAAGAAGTGCAGGTACGTAACCTGATCTATGCTTACAGAAGCCGTGGTCACCTGCGTTCGAATACTAACCCGGTTCGGCCGCGTAAAGATCGGAAAGCTCGTCTGGATTTACCTGACTTTAATTTATCAGAAGCAGATTTAGATACTGTATTCAGAGTTGGTGAAGAAATAGGAATTGGCCCTGCCAAATTACGTGATATAATTGCTGCATTAAAGAAAATTTACGAAGGCACTATTGGCTTCGAATATATGTACATCCGGGACCCGGAGATTTTAGATTGGTTCAGACAAAAAATCGAACGCGAATCTTTAAGTTTTCAGCCCTCATTGGATTATAAAAAAAGAATCCTTTCCAAATTAAACGAAGCTGTTGTTTTTGAAAATTTCCTGCACACTAAATTTTTAGGTCAGAAACGATTTTCTCTGGAAGGTGGCGAAACTACTATTCCGGCTTTAGATGCTATCATAGATAAAGGAGCGGAATTAGGAGTAAAAGAAGTAATGATTGGTATGGCGCACCGCGGTCGTTTGAACGTGTTGGCCAACATTATGGGTAAAACCTACGAGCAGATCTTCAGCGAGTTTGAAGGAACCGCTGTGCCAGATTTGACTATGGGTGATGGTGACGTCAAATACCACATGGGCTATTCCAGCGAGGTAACCACGCCATCTGGTAATAAAGTAAATCTGAAACTAGCTCCTAATCCTTCGCACCTAGAGGCTGTTAACCCGGTAGTAGAAGGTTTTGTACGGGCAAAGGTAGATACCATGTACAAAGGCGACTACAAAGCTGTATTGCCAATCTTAATTCATGGTGATGCTGCTCTAGCTGGGCAAGGTATTGTGTACGAAGTTACCCAAATGTCTAACCTGCACGGTTACCGGACTGGTGGTACCATTCACTTTGTAATAAATAACCAGGTAGGTTTTACTACTGACTTTGAAGATGCCCGTTCTTCTATTTACAGCACCGATGTAGCTAAAATAATTGATGCGCCGGTATTGCACGTAAACGGTGATGATCCGGAAGCAGTGGTTTTTGCCGTTCATATTGCTACAGAATACCGTCAGCGGTTCCACAACGATATCTTTATTGATATGGTATGTTACCGTCGTCATGGTCATAATGAAAGCGATGAACCAAAATTCACGCAGCCGCAGCTTTATAATATTATTTCTAAGCATCCAAACCCACGCGAAATCTATAACAAAGTATTAATAAGTCGTGGCGATGTAGATGCTCAATTAGCAGGAAACATGGATAAAGAATTCCGTGATTTGCTGCAGGACCGCTTGAACCAGGTAAAACAAAAACCACTTCCATATCAATTACAAAATATGGAAAAAGAGTGGAAAAACCTGCGTCGGTCTAAGCCAGAAGATTTTGAAAAATCGCCGAATACCAGCGTAACCCAAGAAGTTATTGAAAAAGTAGGTAAGGCTTTAAGCACTATTCCAGAAGGATTTAAACCACTTAAACAAATAGAGAAACTGTTAAAAGAACGTCAGGATATGTTCTTTGGGCAGAAGGTGTTAAATTGGGCAGCAGCTGAATTATTAGCTTACGGTTCTATATTATTAGAAAATAAAATAGTTCGATTAAGTGGTCAGGATGTGCAGCGTGGTACTTTCTCGCACCGCCATGCAGTTCTGCGCGATGCTGAAACCAGTGAATCTTATAACAGCTTAAACTACATTCAGGAAGGCCAGGAAAAAATGCGGATTTACAATTCGTTGCTTTCTGAATATGGCGTTTCCGGTTTTGAGTTCGGCTATTCAATGGCAAATCCAAATGCACTAGTAATCTGGGAAGCGCAGTTCGGTGACTTCGCTAACGGAGCGCAGGTAATGATTGATCAGTTCATTACGCCATCTGAAACTAAATGGCAACGGATGAACGGATTAGTAATGCTATTGCCGCATGGTTACGAAGGTCAGGGCCCAGAACACTCGAATGCCCGTCCGGAACGCTTCTTACAATTATCGGCGGAATATAACATTGTGGTAGCGAATTTAACTACCCCGGCCAACTTATTCCACGTAATGCGCCGGCAATTGGCCTGGCCGTTCCGTAAGCCGTTGGTAATTATGTCGCCTAAGTCAATGTTGCGTCACCCATTATGTATTTCTCCTGTAGAAGACTTTACAAATGGATCTTTCCAGGAAGTAATAGGAGACAATTATGCAGAAGCAAATTCGGTGAAAAAGGTGTTACTATGCACTGGTAAGGTTTATTATGAACTACTGGAAGAACAGCAAAACAGCAAACGGAATGATGTAGCTATTGTTCGGATTGAGCAGTTACATCCGTTCCCACATACACAATTAGAAGCTGAGTTGAGCAAATATCCAGGTGCAAAAGTACATTGGGTACAGGAAGAACCTTCCAATATGGGTTACTGGGCTTATATGTTACGTGCGTTGCGTCATAAAAATATATTGCAGGAAGTTGTAGCTCGTAAAGCGGCTGCCTCACCAGCTACTGGTTACAACAAAGTACACGTGAAAACGCAAAAAGAATTAATAGAGCGTGCCTTCAGCATTTAATAAAAGTATTTTTAAATAAATTAAGAAATAAATTGATCTTGTGCAGGGGGATTTCCTAATTTGCGCAGATCAATAAAAACACAGATTTAAAATCATTATTCCAAAATAGAAAAACTATGGGTCTTGAAATTAAAGTGCCGGTTGTAGGCGAATCGATCACAGAAGTTACTATTGCCAAATGGCTTAAAAAAGACGGTGATCAGGTAGCTATGGATGAAGTTATCTGCGAACTGGAATCAGATAAAGCAACCTTTGAACTACCCGCTGAGGGCGCAGGCATTTTAAAGATCCGGGTGCCGGAAGGCGAAACCATTGCGGTGGGTTCAGTTATTTGCGAAATCTCTGGTGACGGGGCTGTAGCCGCTCCTGCAGCAGGTGGTGAAGCTCCGGAAGCCAATACTCAATCAGGTTACGGCGGATCCGGCCAGCCAACGAGTAGCGCACCTACTGCAGAAACAGTATCCGGACAGGGTGGTGGCCAAGCTAGTGCCGGAGGTGAAGTAAAAGAAATAAAAATACCAGCTGTAGGCGAATCAATCACTGAGGTAACCATCTCTAAATGGTTGAAGAAAGATGGTGATAGTGTGGTAATGGACGAAGTTCTTTGCGAATTGGAATCGGACAAAGCTACGTTTGAATTACCTGCTGAGGCTGCTGGTACATTAAATATCAAAGCACCGGAAGGTGAAACCGTGCCAGTTGGTGCCGTAATCTGTACCATTAATACCAACAGTACAGCTGGTGTTACCAGTGCTGCACCAGCTGTTGCTGCTCCAGGTGCGGCAGCGCAACAAGCCCAGGCGGCTACTGCTACCATGGGTGGTTCTTCTGCCTATGCAGCAGGTACGCCATCTCCGGCTGCAGGTAAAATACTAGCAGAAAAAGGTATTGCTCCAGATCAGGTAGCTGGTTCTGGCCGCGATGGTAGAATTACAAAAGAAGATGCGCAAAACGCACAGGCTAAACCTGCCGCAGCACCTGCTGCTCCAGCTAAAGCCAGTGCTGCGCCAGCCGCGGCACCAGCAGGTGCCCAATCTGGTAACCGTAATCAACGTCGGGAGCGGATGTCTAGCTTACGTAAAACGGTAGCGCGTCGTCTTGTACAGGTTAAAAACGAAACGGCTATGCTAACTACCTTTAATGAGGTAGATATGAAGCCGATTATGGATATCCGGGCTAAGTTCAAAGATAAGTTTAAAGAAAAGCACAGCGTTGGTTTAGGCTTTATGTCGTTTTTCATTAAAGCTTGTACCGTTGCTTTAAAAGAATTCCCGGCTGTTAATGCAATGATTGATGAAGGCGAAATGGTATTTAATGATTTCTGCGATATTTCTATTGCCGTATCAGCACCTAAAGGCCTGGTAGTACCGGTTATCCGGAATGCTGAAGAACTTTCTTTAGATGGTATTGAAAAAGAAGTTATCCGGTTAGCTACCCGTGCCCGTGATAATAAAATTTCATTGGAAGAAATGACAGGTGGTACCTTTACCATTACTAACGGTGGCGTATTTGGTTCCATGATGTCTACTCCAATCATTAATGCCCCTCAGTCAGCTATTCTGGGTATGCACAACATCGTGCAGCGTCCGGTAGCTATTAACAATGAGGTGGTAATCCGTCCAATGATGTACATAGCATTATCTTATGACCACCGCATCATTGATGGCCGGGAGTCGGTAAGCTTCCTGGTTCGGGTAAAAGAATTACTGGAGGATCCAATGCGTTTATTATTAGGCGTTTAATTTTTAAAATTTGAAGAAGGAGGGAGGATTTTATTATTTTCCCTCCTTTGTTTTTATACAAAAGATAAAATCGGCTTGGGGTAATTTCCAAAGCCTAAAATGAAAAACAAATGAAATACGATGTAACTGTAATTGGTTCCGGACCGGGTGGTTATGTAGCGGCTATTCGTTGTGCCCAGCTTGGCCTGAAAACCGCTATTATCGAGAAATATAATGTATTGGGTGGTACTTGCTTAAACGTAGGCTGTATTCCGTCTAAAGCATTATTAGATTCTTCTGAGCATTTCCATAATGCTGCTCATACCTTCACAACCCACGGCATTGAGTTGGATAACTTAAAGGCTAATATGGAGCAGATGATCAAACGCAAAAGCGAAGTTATTAAGTCTAATAACGATGGTATTGCGTTCCTGATGAAGAAGAATAAAGTTGATACGTATTATGGATTAGGCTCATTCGTTTCCAAAAACAAAATAAAAGTTACGGGTACCGACGGTAATGCGCAGGAAATTGAAACAGATAAAACTATTATTGCAACTGGTTCTAAACCTACCATTTTGCCTTTTTTACCGGTAGATAAAACGCGCATAATTACCTCTACCGAGGCTTTAAATCTGAAGGAAATTCCAAAGCATTTAATTATTATTGGTGGTGGGGTAATCGGTTTAGAATTAGGTTCGGTTTATGCCCGTTTAGGGGCTAAGGTATCGGTGGTAGAGTTTATGGATTCTATTATTCCAACCATGGACCGTGCATTAGGTAAAGAATTACAGCGGGTACTAAAGAAAACATTAGGCTTCGAGTTCTTCTTCCAGCACAAAGTTACAGGTGCTACCAATACTGGCGAAGGTGTAAAAGTTACGGCTCAGAACCCAAAAGGCGAAGAAGTTACATTTGACGGTGATTATTGCTTGGTTTCTATTGGACGTAAACCTTATACAGAAGGCTTAGGCTTAGAAAATGCAGGTGTACAAATGGGCGAACGCGGCATAATAGCTGTTAATGACCTTTTAGAAACCAATGTTCCTGGCATCTATGCTATTGGCGATGTGGTACGGGGCGCAATGTTAGCGCACAAAGCCGAAGAAGAGGGGGTGTTAGTTGCTGAACAAATAGTAGGTCAGAAACCACATATTAATTATAACCTGATACCAGGCGTAGTATATACTTGGCCGGAAGTTGCGGGTGTCGGTTTTACCGAAGAGCAATTAAAAGAACAAGGCCGTGCTTATAAAACAGGTTCTTTCCCATTCAAAGCTTCTGGTCGTGCTAAAGCCTCAATGGATACTGATGGTTTTGTAAAAGTAATTGCGGATAAAGCTACTGATGAGATCCTGGGTGTGCATATGATTGGACCACGTGCGGCGGATATGATTGCTGAAGCAGTAGTGGCAATGGAATTCCGGGCATCTGCCGAAGATATTGCTCGCATGAGCCATGCCCACCCAACCTATACCGAGGCTATGAAAGAAGCGTGTTTAGCAGCTTCTGAAAACAGAGCTATCCATATTTAATTATAGAGTTCTGATTAGAGCTCCTGATTTTTATTACCTAAACATGAAAGCCAGCTATTAGCTGGCTTTCATGTTTAGGATGGGCTAGTCGTCTTGTACGTTTTATCTAAAACAATAACGTTACGTTAAACTAATATTTCCTCCACCTTATATAGGGCGTGGGTTGATTAAAAAGTATAAAAAGCATGGAAAAAGGTAAAGTTGTTCTGGAATTTGATAATACTAAAAGCTTTAATGGTGATGGCAAACATGTTCGCGATGGCTTATCGGCAGCCTTTCGGACGGGCAATTATTTATGGGTAAGTTGTGATGAGCGGAGTAGCTTGGAACGCCTGAAGTTAACTTCCGAAAATACTTATAGCGAACACGAATCTTACGAGCTGAATAAATTTTTAAGTTTACCGGGCGGAGCTGATTGCGAAATAGATATTGAAGGTTTAGGGCATAACGGAAATTACTTGTGGTTGGTAGGGTCACATAGTTTGGCTCGTAAAAAACCCCGTAAAACAGATCCGCCAGCCAAACAAATTAAAAGATTAGCTAAGTTAAAAGAAGATCCAAACCGTTACCTATTAGCTCGTATTCCTTTAGTGGCTGATAAAAATACCGGGGAGTACAAGCTTTATAAATCCTGCCCTGATCCCAATAATCCAAAAAAGTTGTTAACCGCAGCTCAATTATTAGGTGATGCCAAAAGTAATGAATTGCTGGATGTTATGCGTGATGATATTCATTTTAAAGACTTTATGCGCATTCCGGGTAAAGATAATGGGTTTGATATAGAGGGCTTAGCCATAAGTGGAGATAAAATTTTTCTAGGTATTCGGGGACCAGTTTTAAGGGGCTGGGCTTCTGTTTTAGAAATAAATGTAAAAGATATAGGAGCGGATACTTTCCGGCTGAAACCAGACCATTGCGGTAAATTATATAAGAAACACTTCCTGCATTTAGAAGGAATGGGCGTTCGGGAGCTGCGAGTTTCAGGCGATGATTTACTTATTTTAGCGGGGCCTTCCATGGACTTGGATGGTACTATTGCTGTTTACCGATGGCCTTATGCCTTAAAAAAAGAGGAAGAAAGTATTGTGCACCGGAAAGAATTGCAGCGTTTATTTGATGTTCCGCATGGTTTTGGCGAGACGTCTGGTCAGGACAAAGCAGAGGGAATGGCTTTGATGGATGAAAACACTGTTCTGGTTGTTTTTGATTCGCCGACGGATAACCGCAAACCGGATGATAAATGTGTTGTGGCCGATTTGTTTGCCATCAGCTAAGTCCTATAAAAATTGTTAAGTAAGGATACGTTTTATATCCTTACTTAACTCTATTTCACTTCAACACCATACAATTCTGGTTTTACCCGGGTAACACTATCCGTCATCCAGCATTCTCGGTATGGGGCGTCGTCTTGTTTAGATAAACTAAACAAAAAGCCTGCATCCGTTCCATCCTCTTCCTGTACCACAATTATCTGTTGCGCTCGCTCCCCATCGGTAATTAATTCGCTACATTTATAGGTGCAAAAATTTAGCATGGGCTGAAACAATGGCTCTCTGACTAACTGCTTAAAATTATTCAAAGGTCCGGTAGCTAATTTGTTACCAGGTGAGGCAAAATTAAAAGCGACCTCAATGCCAATATCAGCTGCATCGTTTTGTTGCAGAGACTCTATTACTAACTGAATTACCTCGTCGGCCGATAAATCGGGTGAAGGCATGGGTAAGTCAATGGAATATTGGTAATTTGCCATGTTTTCATTCATTAAAGATTAAGGATAAACAGGCTTATACTACAATGCCGTTTGGCACCAAAGCCCCTATGCAACAAACATATAGGTAATAATACTGCAGGCTGTTCGCCTAATGGATGTACTTACGTGAAATATTGTTAATCAGATTTGCAATATTTCTAAGTTGTGTATTTAACGGGGAAAGTAGAAAAAGATATATAATTGTACTAAGAATTTAATGGTACCCGCTGAAAAATCATGACACCATTGTGATAAGTTATGTGCCCATTACGGAAAGTTTTTACATCTAATAATAGTTTGTACTCGTGCTTACTATTTTTCATAAAGTCCAAAGTAGCCTGCCGCGGATCATCCCAATTGGTATCGTCTACTAATACAAGACAGTTATCTGTAAAATAAGGCTCAGCTACCTGCAGCCCTTTTAGCTGATCCTGGTAAGAATGGCCGCCATCATAAATATAAAATCCTATTTTGGTCTGATGTATGCGCGCAAAGTACTCCTGGTAATCCATGTCGTAAAAAGAGTGGTTTGCACTTTTCAACCTGTTAAAGCGTTTTAAAAATGCTTCGCGGGGGCCACCAAATTGCGAGAAATTATCTACCCCAATGCATATTTTATCAGGATTATGCGCTACTCCGGATAAAAATGTGAATCCATTCCAAACGCCCACATTTACGAAAACCTCATTTGGCTTTAGCTGAGAAACGGCTTTATTAATCATGGCGCCTACGGCAAACGTAGACATACGAGGTACTTTACAAACCTCTTTTAACCGGTCTTTCATTTCTGCGTCCTGCTCCGGCAAAACGGTATTAAGTACATCTAAGGAAATACCGGCTTTGGGTAAAGTACGCTTTAGTGTGCCAAGGCCAATTGGTTGTTTGGTTTGTGGTTGCAAAAACCGAAAAGAAATTTTATTAATAAAGTCAGCGTAACTCATCATAGCTAAAAGACAGAAAACAGGCATATTAAACCTAGAAGCCAAGGTACTTAAAATTCGGAGAAGGAAATATAAAATTTATCAGCTACCAAGTAAATTTTTTTCTCTTGTTGAAAAAATACTAAATATTAAGATATAGCAAAATAAACTTTATCTAATACGAAACCCTTCAGCAGTTTTCACGATAATAAAATAACCGATTTAATATTATGAAGGTATAGTTGTAGGCTTCTATCCTAAAAGATTAATAGGAAATAAAAGGGATTTTATTAAACTTAATTTGAAAACTATGGAAAATTCAACAAATAACACAGCTCAAGGTCAAACTGGTACTAATGGTTTCATGGGCAAAGCAACCTCTTGGTTTGAGAATGTGGATATGAACAAAGTACCAGATTCTTTAAAACAATATGGCACTACTGCTGCTGATACAGTGAAAAGCATGAGTACCACACAGAAAGTATTGGGTGGAGCTATAATAGCTGCCGGAGCCTGGTACTTATCCAGCAGATCAAAAAATAATTTTAAAATGAATGCGGCGCATGCAGCCCGTGAAACAGAATAGATAGCTATATTACTTGAAAAGTAAAAAGCCGGTAAGAAATTACCGGCTTTTTACTTTTCAAGTAATATCTTAATAAACTTGTTTCAATCTCATAGATGACCTTTAAGCATAAAATTCCAATCTTTAATAACCTTTAAATTATTCAGCACGTTTTGACTGGACATTGTAAAAAAGGATAAAAGGAGCTGAAGGTTATGGAAATGTATATTCGTGAATTTATTGGTCCGGATTCGGATGCCATCACCTGGTGGCAAATGTGTATCAGAGGGGTATTAGGATTTATTTTTGCTTTAATAATAATTCGGGCTGGCGATAAACGTATTTTTGGCAAAAGCACTGCCCTGGATGTTGTGTTGGGAATTATCCTGGGTTCTAATATAAGCAGAGCGATTACGGCAAATGCTCCCTTTTTTCCAGTATTTATTACAAGTGCGCTGTTGGTCTTTTTGCATTGGCTACTGGCCAAATTATCTTGCCATAGTAAGTTTGGCTATTTAGTAAAAGGGCACGAATTTCAATTAATAAAAAATGGGAGGATGCTCCAGGATGAAATGAATAAACACCACATAACCGCAAATGATTTGAATGAAGCAATGCGAACTAATGGAAGTACTCTTAAAGTAGAAGATGTTGAAGCTGCTTTTTTGGAACGGAGTGGAAATATTAGTGTAATCACAAAGAAGTAATTTCCGTATATAATAGAAGTTTAATATTTATGGTTAAATCTTCCAGCGTTACGATACCACCTAATTTGAAAATGATTATGAAAAAACCTTCAACTGCATTATTAAAAAGGCCTTTGGTAGCATTGGCTAGTGGCATTACCGGTGCGGTAACATTAACCTTAGTTCATGAAGCAGCCCGACGGTTAGTGCCTTATGCTCCCCGGATGGATGTATTAGGTATGCGAGCCATTGCCAGAGGAATGTACAAATTCAATGAGCGGCCACCGGCCGAGGAAACTCTTTTTAGGTATTCTATACTAGGTGATATTATTTCGAACTCTTTGTATTATAGCCTGACTGGTACGGGCCGGAAGGCCTGGTGGCGCGGAGCTGCTCTGGGTTTAGCGGCTGGTGTTGGAGGGGTTGCTCTCCCAGGGCCAATGGGCTTGGGAACGGAACCCAGTGGGCGCACTCCCCAAACGAAAGCAATGACCGTAGCCTTATATTTTTTGGGTGGCTTGGCTGCTGCCACTTTATCGCGGGTTTTGTTTGAAAAACCCAGTGTTGAAGAATTAGACGAAGATGATGTAGCGGTAGTATAAGCTACTGGTATTAGTAATAAGGACAAATGCCGCTGAATTAAACTATTTCAGCGGCATTTGCATATTTATAGGTACCTTAGTTAAAAAATAAATTTCTTTTATCAGTGGTTATCGTTTCCTCCGCTTCTTTGTGTTAAAGCTTATTTTTACCTAAAAGAATTATATTATTATATTGATTGGAGAAATAGTTTTTTCTGCTTATCCTGAAAAATCCCGTCGAATTTTTCAATGAAAGGATAAGCTAAATTTAGAGCTATTTTGAAAGCTGATTTAATAATTATATTGTTGTATTCTTGTAGGTGTTAGTATATAAAATAATTCTACCTCCGGTTTTTAATTATTCATGTTTAAAAAAATAGGGCAGTTTTTACGGGCACAATTTACAGCTTTAGTTGTTTTCGTTGCCTGTATGTGTATTACAGTATTTGGTTATTTCTACTTAAAAGAAAAGGCCCGGAAGCATAATGAGGTAGTTTTTGCTAATGTTATTCGTCAAACAAAAGAAGTATTAGTTAGACGAATAAATAACCATATTCAGATTCTGAAAGGCGGAAAAGGGCTCTTTTTAGCCTCTGATAGTGTAAGCCGGGAAAATTGGCGCGATTATGTAAATTCGGTAGAGCTACAGAAAATTTTTCCAGGACTGCAGGGTATTGGTTTTTCCAAGGTGATTAAACCCGCTGATTTAGAAAAACACATCCAGGATATTAAGGCAGAAGGTTTTCCGGATTACACGGTTACGCCGGTTGGTCCACGTTCTGTTTATACTTCAATTCTTTACATAGAACCATTTACAGGGAACAACCTGCTGGCATTTGGATACGACATGTTTAGCGATCCTACGCGTAGAAAAGCCATGGAACTAGCCCGCGATACCGGGAAACCTGCCATTACCGGTCGGGTATCTTTAGTTCAGTCGGGGTATAATAAACAGGAGCCAGCTTTTCTGATTTATATGCCGGTATATAAAGGAACCGCCTTGCCAGCAACCATAGCCGAAAGGCGGGAATTACTAATTGGCTATGTATATTTCCCGTTTCGAGCCCGGAATCTAATGGATGTTATGTTTTTCCGGAACTATAGTACTGTAGATATAGATATTTATGATGGCACCTCCTTAACTCCTGAGAACCTGCTCTATGATAAACATACAGAAACCGGGGATATATCTGATGAGGAAGCTGCTTATCACCAGGTAGAGCCGTTGCAAGTACTAAACCGAACCTGGAGCATCCGGTACAGGAGCTTACCTAATTTTAATGCAGGCGAATACAATTTAGCAAATTTGCTTTTGGGAGGTGGTACATCTATTAGTTTCCTTTTGTTTTTTGCGGTGTGGTCCGTTTCTAAACTAAGACGGTCTAACCGCTTACGGCAAACCATTACCAATAATGCCACTTCTGCTCTTTTTATGATGGATGCCCAAGGATACTGCACCTTTATGAATCCGGCAGCAGCAGAAATGACAGGCTTTACTTTTGAGGAAATACGGCAAAAGCCCCTGCATTATATGATCCATCATCGTCGGGCTGATGGGTCATTTTATCCAATGGAAGAATGTCCGATTGACCGGGCTTTGCCAACCAATAATGATGTAAGAGCTCATGAAGATGTATTTATTCGTAAGGATGGTTCTCTTTTTCAGGTTACCTGTGCGGCTCGTCCTATATTTGAATCGGGCACTCCTGTAGCTACAGTAGTAGAGGTCCGGGATATTACCGAAGAACGAAAAACCCAAATGGCTTTTCTGGAAAGTGAAAGCCGTTTCCAGACCATGGCCGATAGTGCCCCGGTAATGATTTGGATCAGCGATACCAACTCGCAGTGTATTTATGTAAACAAGCAATGGACTACATTTACCGGCCAAACGTTAGAAGAAGCCACCGGAAATGGTTATCAGAAGGTAATTCATCCGGATGATTTGTTAGTTGCCAAAAAAGATTATTTACAGGCACTCAAAAATCAAACGATTTTTCAGCAAGACTATCGTATTCAGGGAAAAGATGGTACTTACCGATGGATGGCATCAACAGCCACTCCCAGGTTTAACGCCAGCGGTGAGTTTTTAGGTCATATTGGCTCCATAGTAGATATAACCGAGCGAAAAGAAGCTGAAAGAAAAATCAAAGAAAATGCAGCTCTCTTACAGCGGATTTTTTTAGAAGTGCCGGCTTCCGTAGCCTTAGTACGCGCGTCTGATCAGGTTTATGTTTTAGCCAATGCCCGATATAATGAGCTGCACGGGAATAGAGAGTTGTTATACAAAAATATCAGGCACGCCCACCCGGACCTGGAAGGACAAGGATTTTTTGAAACAATTGAAGGAGTAATTTCGAGTAGAAAAGCCTTTGTTGGCAATGAAATGCCTGCCACTATTGAAAATTTAGGTGTAAGCAGGTCAGGGTATTTTAATGTTGTTTTTCAGCCTTTATTTGCCGAGGAAGGACACGTAGCGGCTGTTTTATTATTTATCATTGATGTAACAGAACTAGTAGAAAGCCGCCAAAAGCTACAGCACACGATTGGGGAGCTTCGCCGGACAAATGCCGAATTGCGACGAACAAATACAGACCTGGATAATTTTGTTTATACAGCTTCGCACGATTTAAAAGCACCTATTGCTAATCTGGAAGGGCTAACCAATGATATAGAATTTACTTTCCGGGACAGGATGGAGTCGGAAGATAAATATTTATTAGAATTGCTGACCGACTCTATTCATAAGCTTAAACGAACGGTTAACGATCTTACAGATATTACCAAGGTGCAGAAAGACCTGGATATAAATGAAGAAGTAATCAGCTTTGATGAGATGTATGAAGACATTAAAGGAGATTTAAAAGGTCAGATTTTAACCAGCAAAGCCATTATAAAAACAGATTTTGCTGTGCCGGAAATTATATATGCCCGGAAGAATCTGCGGAGCATTATGTATAATTTAATTTCTAATGCTATTAAATACCGATCTCCGGAAAGAGTACCTGAAGTAACTGTTTCTACAGAGGTAGCAGGAGGTTTTATTCGGTTCACCGTTAAAGATAATGGTCTGGGTATTCGGGATGATCAACAACATAAGCTTTTCTCTATGTTTAGAAGAGTACATACCCATGTAGATGGTAGTGGTATCGGTCTTTATATAGTGAAAAGAATTGTAGAAAATAATGGAGGCAAAATAGTGCTCGAAAGCGAAGAAAATAAAGGTTCTGTCTTTTCTATTTATTTAAAAAGAACCGCGGCTAAAGCTTAAACAAAGCCGATAAGCCTAAATGAAAATCAGGCTAGCCAACAAACCAATGAAAGGTTGCTGATTAGCCTGCTTTTATTTTTATAAATTTGCTTTTTACTAAAAGGAAACCAGGATAATAAATTGATCTTGTACAGCTTTTTAATTAAGAAAGTCTACTTTTATTTGTACTTGCTCCTCACTTTCGTGAGTTAAACGAGTTACCTTCACCGTATCACTTTCCTGGTAATAATTAGCGATTCCTTTTATTATACCCACAGCTACTCCCGCCATTCTACGTTTAGAATAATAATCAACTAACAATTGCTTTTCGCCTACCTTCTTTATTTGTAAAATGGGTGGACTAGTTCTGCCATCTTGTTGTTTTACCGCCCCATGGAAAGTGCTTTCTGTATTTAGCAGCATGTTATAAGTAGTCCATTCCGGATTAATGAATTTATTATACATTAATAACAAATCCGGTACCAGGTACTCACCAAACTTTTCCGTTAAATCGTATGCCGGAATACCCGTCATTGTAGAAGCAGCAGTTACAATAGCATAAATTTCTTGCGTCGGATACATTTCATCTATTTTATAAGGGGCATGGTCTATACCAGCCGCCTCCAATAATTTTATCCAGGTACTGTAGTCGTAAGTGCCTTCTACAAATCGTTTAAGTAAAATGTAAATTGACCCATGCATCCGGTCTACTGCAATACTTTCTTCTTTCATATTTGGGTGTTCAATATAAGTTATTTATTCTCTTATAAACCGTAAGTAAATGTTAAATAATAGGAATTCCGCCCTTTAAATTTTAACTAAATACTGGTGGTTTACTTTTCTGATTATTAACTCTTCTCAATTATGCTGCCACTTTAAAAAATCAGTGAACAGAAAAGAAGAGATAGTGATAAATGATAAAACTCTTTTATTTGATAGTGTATTTGGAATGATATTGTTGAATACCCGCATCTAAAAAAGTAACAAAATCCTTTACCTTTAAATTATAAGCCATAGGAGCTACTAAGGGTTGTTCAGTAGCAGGGTCCATAATTATATAAAAAGGCTGGGCGTTATTTTTAAACTTAGTTATTTGGTAATCAGCATTTTTCTTCCCGATAGTACGCTTTTCTTTCTGGTCATAAACTGATACGTACCACTCTTGCCGGGGTAATTCCGCTTTATCATCTACATATAACGCTACCACTACATAATCGTTCTTTAACCGTTGCAAAACTGCCGGGTCAGACCAAACATTGGCTTCCATTTCGCGACAGTTTACACAAGCATGCCCGGTAAAATCAATGAACAAAGGCTTGTTTTGTGCCTGAGCACAACGTTTAGCCTGTTCTAAATCAAAAAAGCCCTGTAACTGGTGGGGCAATTTAAGAAAATCAGCATATTTGGGCGTTTCACAGCGTTCATCAGCTTTGAAGCTAATATTTCCCTCATTATTTAAACTACTTTCGTTGTTCAGAGAGGTTAAATCAAAATCCAGAGACGATTGAGGCGGTAAATACCCGGCCAATCTTTTTAAGGGTGCTCCAAACAAACCCGGTATCAGGTAAACTACAAAAGCAAAAACCAGGATAGCCAGAAGAATACGGGGCACACTAATAAATTTAAGATCACTATCGTGAGAAAATTTTAATTTGCCTAATAAATAAAAACCAAGTAGCGTAAAAATAACAATCCAAAGTCCCAGGTAAATTTCCCTATCTAAAATACCCCAATGATACGCTTGGTCGGCCATACTCAAAAACTTAAGGGATAAGGCTAATTCAATAAACCCCAGGCATACTTTAACACTATTTAGCCAGCCACCCGATTTAGGCAAACTCTTTAATAAAGACGGGAAAGCAGCAAATAAGGTAAATGGCAGCGCAAAAGCCGAAGAATAGGCCAGCATGCCCATTATGGGTTTTAATGTTTCGCCGCCCGCCGACGAGACTAAAAGGCTGCCAACCAAGGGGCCTGTACAAGAAAAGGAAACTAAGACTAAGGTAAAGGCCATAAAGAATATGCCATACCAGCCGCCCTTATCGGCTTGCGCATCCGCTTTATTTACAAACGAACTGGGTAAGGTAATTTCAAACAAGCCCAGGAACGACATCCCAAATAACAGGAATATCAGGAAAAACAACATGTTGGGTAGCCAATGCGTGCTAATAAAATTGGCAGCTTCCGGACCGGCTAGTTTAGAGAAAAGCGTACCTATTAGGGTATATGTAAAAACAATAGATAACCCATAAATAAAAGCTTTAAATATGGCCTGTCCTTTATTAGAGCTATTGCCGGTAAAAAAAGAGACCGTCATGGGCACCATGGGAAATACGCACGGGGTAAGTAAAGCCAATAAACCCGTTAAAAAAGCAACTAGCATAAAGCCCAATAAATCAGGATTATTGTCAGCTACGTTAGCACCCGCATAAGTTGGTGCGGTTAATGTTGTGGATGCAGAATCAGGTTTCAGGTTTGTACTGGCCAATGCCCCGGCTTTTTGGGCTGAATCGGCCCGAGCAGCATCTACCTCTGCAATAATGTTCTGAAAAACAGGATCATCAGCTAAAACCCCATTCTCCTCTAAATTAGTAGCTGGTGAAGGAGTTGTTGTTGCAGTAGCAACCTGTTCTACTGGGCCAGGAGGAGTAACTGCTGCAACGCCATTAACTTTTATCTGATCAAAAACAAAGTTATCGTCGAAAGCAATGCATTTGCCGTCTTTGTCTGTACACACCTGGTATTCATAACTACCCTTGATTGTCAAATCTGGACTTAAGATTTTTATTTTTTGGCGGAACTGTGCGGTTTTGGTAAAATAAGTGTACTCGCCACCAAAAACTTTATCAAACTTTTTTTTCGGGTTTATGGGTATTATCTTTCCTACTAAAGCATAAGAAGGGTGTTTTTGAAATGTAAAGGTGGTAACGGTTGGGCCCAGATCCGGGTCAAAATCGCTGGAATATAAATACCAATCCGGATGTATGGTAACATTAAAAACTAATTCAACCTCCTCATTTACCTTTGCTTCGTTCCGGGTTACATCGTAACTCCAGCGGGCAGGTTGCAGAATTTGAGCCACGGCTGCTAAGTGGCTTATACTTAACAATAAAATCAGCCATACAATTTTTTGGAATTTCATTACTCAGTCCGCTTTTGCGGTGTAGGATCATTACTATTACAAAATAACGAATTAAAACCCGTAAAACTTATTTTTTGTAAATCCATATAATACTATTTGCTAATATGGAGCAGAACTAAGCCGTAATCCTTTGAATATATTTCCTTAATGATATCTTTGGGGTTTATTAGGCTAAGGCACGCCGCTCCTTGCAATTGCGAAACTATGATTCTGAATATATTATTAACAATACTCCTGGTTTTCCTCAACGGTTTTTTTGTGGCTGCCGAATTTGCAATAGTAAAAGTTCGGGCTTCCCAGATGGAGTTGCGGGCCCAAACCGGTAACAGGCTGGCAAAAATTGCATTAAAAATGATAAATAATCTGGATGCTTATTTATCGGCTACCCAATTAGGCATTACCCTGGCCAGTTTGGGCTTAGGTTGGATAGGGGAAAGCGTTGTGGCAGAAATTGTTATCAAAATTATGCATGCCTTTGGTTTTGCCGGTGATGCTGATCTGGCGCATAAAATAGCCATTCCAATTGCTTTTGCAGTTATTACGGTTTTACATATTGTTTTTGGCGAGTTGGCACCCAAATCTCTGGCCATTCAGCGCTCGGAAGCTACTAGTATAGCCATATCCATTCCATTACAATTCTTTTATTTTCTTTTCCGACCATTAATCTGGTTTATGAATGGATTCTCTAATTTGGTTTTACGGGCTATTGGCATTACGCCTATACATGGTTCGGAGGCGCATAGCTCGGAAGAACTTCGTTTGATATTTGAACAGAGTAGGGAGAGTGGCGCTTTTCAGGATTCTCAGCACGTTTTGATAGAAAACGTTTTTGAGTTTAATGACCGGATGGTGAAGCAGATTATGGTGCCTCGTACCAAGTTATGTGCCTTAGACCTGGAGTCCACAGAAGACAAAATCCTGGATTTGGTTTTTACCGAGGGGTATTCCCGTATTCCTGTTTATCGCGAAACCATTGATAATATTGTAGGTATTCTGTATGTAAAAGATCTTTTGATTGTTATCCGGCGCAATGAGCCTATTAACCTGGAAAAATTAATACGACCGGCCTATTTTGTGCCCGAGACCAAAAAAATTAACCGCTTGCTGCAGCATTTTCAGGCCAACCACTTGCACATGGCTATTGTGTCTGACGAATTTGGTGGGGTGTCGGGTATTGTAACCATGGAAGACATTATGGAAGAGCTGGTAGGCGAAATTCAGGATGAATACGATGAAGAAGTGCCGGTAGTGGAAAAGTTATCTGACTTTGAATTTAAGGTAAGTACCGCTGCTTCTATCCTGGATGTAAATGATTTTCTTCCTTTTCCGTTGCCGGAAGGCGAAGATTACGAAACCGTGGGAGGCTTAATTAATGTTATTTACGGTACAATACCAGAGATAGGCGATACTACTGTTTATAATGAATATGAGTTTAAGGTACTTGAGAAATCGCAGCGCAATATTGAGTCTGTTTTATTAAAAGTTACCGAAGATAATCAGAGCGAAGAGGTAGTAAAATAAAGTTAGTTTAAGCTACTTTCTATACCCACTTTCGCGTAAACCTTAAATTGGACCGTGCAGATAATCCAGCGCTAAAGCAACTTGGCTATGTTAGTTCCGGAAAATTATTAGATTAATATTCTGAATGCTGAGTCAACCTTTGGACCGATAAAGTTCACTTTTGGTAAAGGTGCATAAAAGCCTATACTAAAAGCTATACATAACCTATCTTTTAAATTCTTTTTGATCCCGTAATAATCCTTAACTACATGGAAGAAGAAGTTCCTGTTTCATCCAGAAGAGAATTTATAGCCAAGACCTTACTGGCTACGGCAGGGATGGCATTCCCTATTATAACCACCGAAGCCGGAAAATCGACTAATATTATTACACATAGAGTATCTTCAGGCGCAGATGAACCAATGAAGGTTTGTATTTTCTCTAAGCAAATGCATTGGTTAGGATATGAGGCCATGGCCCAAACCGCCGCCCAAATAGGCTTTGATGGCATAGATTTAACGGTAAGGCCAGATGGGCATGTGAAACCGGAGCATGTGGAAACAGAGTTGCCGAAAGCTATAGCTGCAATTCATAAGGCTGGGCTTTCGGTGCCCATGATTACAACCAAAATTACGGATGCAAAAGACCCATTGACCGAGCCCATTCTTAAAACGGCCAGCCAATTGGGTGTTAAATATTACCGCCTCGGATACCTGCCTTATCCTGATGGCGTGCCTATGGAAACAACCCTCCAGAAGTATAAGCAACAATTAAAAGCCTTGGCTGACCTTAACCGGAAGTATAACATTCAGGGGGCTTATCAGAACCATTCCGGCACGGATGTAGGTGCTCCGGTTTGGGACTTGTGGTACCTGATAAAAGAAATGGACCCGCGCTGGATGGGGAGCCAATATGATATTAAACACGCCACATTAGAAGGCGGGTTTTCCTGGCCTTTAGGATTTAAAGCTATTCAGTCTCATATTAAGACGTTGGATATAAAAGATTTCTTCTGGATAAAGAAAAATGGGAAATGGGATATTCAATACACCCCCTTGGGAGAAGGAATGGTAGATTTTAAAAAGTTCTTTGCCCTCGTAAAGCAATATAATATAAGCGGACCTATTTCGCTGCATCTGGAATACCCCTTAGGCGGTGCCGATACCGGAGCCAGAAAATTAACGGTACCGGAATCTACCGTAATTGAAGCCATGCGGAAAGACTTAACCACCTTAAGAGGCTGGCTTAAAGAAGCCCAATTATCAGGTTAAAAGTAAAAAAACAGCTGAAAAGTAAACTTGCCAAATATTTAGTTTATTTTTAAGCCTTATGAAAAGACGCAACTTTGTAAAAACATCCTTGTTGGCGGGTACGTTAGCAGGAACTATGTCGCAGACAAGTTTAGGAAATAATCTTGCAGATACACAACAAAAATCAACCCCGGAATTTTACGAATTGCGGGTGTATAGTTTAAAAAACAGCACACAGCAACAGCTTGTAGAAAATTACTTTGCGCAAGCCGCTATACCTGCCCTAAATAAATTCGGTAGTAAAAATATTGGGGTATTTAAAGAATTACAGCCAGAAGGGCAAAGTAAAATATATATTTTAATACCTTATAGCTCGGTAGAAAACTTTATTAAAATGCCGGCTAAACTGGCTGCCGATGCCACCCATAACAAAGCAGGCGCCGCTTATTTAAATGCTCCAGCTACCGAACCAGCCTATGAACGCATGGAGAGTTCATTGATGGAAGCCTTTGCCGGAATGCCCCGTTTATTTGTGCCAGAGAAAAAGTCGCGCATATTTGAATTACGTCGGTACGAAAGCCACAGCGAGGTAGCCGGAAAAAAGAAGATCGACATGTTTAACAATGTAGGCGAATTAGCTATTTTTAAGCGGGTTGGGTTAACTCCGGTATTCTTTGGCGAAACCATTATTGGCGAAATGCGCCCGAACTTAACATACATGCTTACCTTCGATGATATGGCTGAACATGATGCAAACTGGAAAGCTTTCGGTGGTGATCCGGAGTGGCAAAGAATTAGAACTTTGCCGGATTATTTAGATGCTAAGATTGTGTCCCGAATAACCCGAACCTTTCTGACACCAACTGCATCCTCTCAGATATAATAAAATTATTGCCAAAGGCCATTCTAGT
The DNA here is from genome assembly GCF_000473365.1 of Adhaeribacter aquaticus DSM 16391. Lineage (GTDB taxonomy): Bacteria > Bacteroidota > Bacteroidia > Cytophagales > Hymenobacteraceae > Adhaeribacter > Adhaeribacter aquaticus. The sequence goes on along the minus strand of NZ_KI421517.1, from coordinate 488,013 downwards.
AGGAATGGCCTTTTGTTTAACTGCTACCAGTATGGCTAACAGAATTATTCAATTACCGGATAAGTTTGGTTTCCGTGCCTGACCTAAACTTTTTTTGCCTGATGAAAAGTAGGACCATTAATAATTGGGAATTACCTTAACCAATAGAATCCAAATAAAATAATTTTGCCTCAGGCAATAGCGGAGCTGCTACTTTTAGGAATACAAAGTGCCTAAGATTTAATCTGGTAAATTATTTGAATTTAAATAAACCTTTAACTATATAATTGTTTACTTCTTAAACAGCTATAACTATGAAAATTAAAAACATCCTGTTCCTGCTTTTAGTTTTTACTTATTACTCGGCCATAGCGCAACTACCAGCTCCCGATCAATTAGATACCAAAAATGGGAAACTAGTTATTCAGCCCATTCAGCACGGTACAGTAGCTTTTAAATGGAATAACAAAACTATTTTTGTGGATCCTTATGGCGGGACCCAGGGCTTTGCCGGGCTAGGCGATCCGGATTTGATTCTGCTAACCGATATTCACGGCGACCACTTAGACTTCAAGACGTTAGAAGGCATAAATACAGCTAAAGCCGTAATTGTAGCACCCCAAGCCGTTGCCGAAAAATTAACTGATAACCTGAAGAAGAAATTAGTTGTTTTGAAAAATGGCGACAAAACAACCCAATTAGGTATTCAGATTACTGCCGTGCCCATGTATAATTTGCCGGAAGCACCCGATGCCATGCACGTGAAAGGCCGGGGTAACGGCTATATTTTAAATATGGGCGGTAAAAATGTGTACTTATCCGGCGATACGGAGGATACTCCGGAAGTTCGAGGGTTAAAAAATATTGATGTAGCTTTTCTGAGCATGAACCTGCCTTACACCATGGATGTGAACCAGGCGGCTCAGGCGGTGCTGGCTTTTAGACCAAAAATCGTTTACCCGTATCACTACCGTGGTCAGGGCGGGTTGAGCGATGTAGAAAGTTTTAAGAAACAGGTAAACGCCGATAATAAAGAAATTGAAGTAAGGTTACGGAACTGGTATCCAAATAACTAACTGTTCCTGATTTAAAACAAAACAACCACCAACTGGAAAGTTTAGCAATTGGTGGTTGTTTTGTTTTAGTAATAGCTTATTTTTTTGCTGGTCTGCCAGAATAAATAATTATATACAAAGTAAATCATGTGGGTTTGCCCCAACTGTCAGCACCGTTTCTTACACACCAACCAGGGGCATTCGTGCAACGACAAATCGGTAGCCGATTTTACCAAAGGTAAAACTACCCATACGCTGGAGCTCTTCCACCATTTTTTAGAGGAGTACCAAAAAATTGGGGATTTTATATTGCACCCAGCTAAATCCCGAATTGCATTAGCTAAGAATACCCGCTTTTGCTCCATCAACCAATTAGGAAAAGATTTTATACATTTTGTTTTTCAGTTTAGCCAGCCTTACCACGAAAACTTTTGCTTTATAAAGGTTTCGCAACTACCGGGTACCAACACCTGGAACCATCATTGTCGCATTTACAGTAAGGATGATTTAAATGAGGAGGTGCGTAAGTTTATGCAGTTGGCGTATGAGCAGGATGCCAAGAAAACAGGTATACCCAAAAATACCCAGTAAATCAAAACAGCTGCTCCTATTGTCAGTTTTAAAGCAATTCAATTAAAAAATCCGCTATTCGGTTTTATTAACTATTCCTTTTATACGCTGGGGTAAAGAGCTTAAATTTTTAAAGTTATTGGTATAGAAGCCATAAGTTATGGTGCCAGATATATCTTCTTCGGCTACCAGGCATCCATCCCATCCCAAAACCGTACAGCAACAAAGTAAATACAGTTGCCATGGAAGTTATTCACGATAAAGAAGATCTGCGTTTTTACGCCGATATAGAAGGAGAGGAAGCCGAATTGACCTATAGTTATCCGGAAGCGGATGTGTTGGATTTGGATTATACGTTTGTGCCGGAAGCTGCCCGTAATAAAGGCTGGGCTGATAAATTAGTAAAAGCCGGGTTAGAATTTGCTCGGGAAAATAACCTGAAAGTAATACCGTCCTGCCCGGTGGTGGAGGCCTATGTAAAACGGCATCCTGCCTACCAGGACCTGATTATTTAATTTTGTTCAGTGTAAGGCAACCGGACCGTAAATCGGGTACCCTTGTGTAGTTCGCTTTCTACCTGAAGGTCGCCTCCGTGGCGGTTTACCAAGTCCAGGCATATCATTAAACCTATACCTGTTCCAAGCTCATTTTGGGTACCTCTGGTAGAGAAGTACTTTTTATTTTTAATGTTTTGGATGTGCTCTTTGGTCATGCCTATCCCTTCATCCTCAATCTGAATAAGAATGGCTTTAGACGCTTCTACCAGGGAATTTAGCTTTACTTTACCATTGGTTTTGGTAAACTTTAGTGAGTTTGAAAGCAGGTTCCTGAAAATTACCTTAAGCATTTCTTTGTCTCCCAAAACCGCTAAATTGGGGGCTACTTCATTCAGGATGCTAATCTTTTTCTCCAGCACCGGTATTTCCTGTTCCTGAATGATATCCTCCAATAAACTTTTTAAGTCCGTTCTCCTTAACTCAATGGTGCCCTGCATCTGGCTTTTCATCCAGAATAATAAACTGTCCAGTAGGGAAAGGGAGCGGCCGTATTGTTTTTCTAATTCTGATAGTAAATGCAATGTATTGGTGTTACTTAATACACCTTCCTGAATAACCTGTAACAAACCTTTCGTGTTTACCAGAGGGAGCCTCAGATCATGCGAAATAATAGAAATTAGTTTATTTTTTAAGAGGATAGCCTCTTCTAACCGGGTATTTTGTTTTAAAATAGCTTGGTTTAATTCGTTTAGCTGGGCAGCATTTGCCTCAATCACTTCGTTTTTATTTTTTAATTCTTTACTGTATAATTTGGCTTTCTGATAATTTTTATACCACATAAAGGCCACGAATGATATTATGATTAGCCCCAGGATTACCAGGAACAGAATAAAATAAGATACTTCTGCTTTGTGTCTGGCTTCAACGGCTTGTTTCTCATAGCCTAGTTGTTCTTCCTGTTTCTGCTTCAGCATATCCAGAAAATCTATGGCATAGGTTCTTTCTTTTTCGAAAAGGGTTTCCTGGGCTTTTATTAAAGCTTCCTGCATTTCTGCCACCCGGACATAATCTTGCTGTTTTTTATATAAACCTGCCAGGTTTTTAAAGGTTGCAATCTCCAGTTGCATCGCCGAAATAGCCTGGGCATCCTGTAAGGCAGCAGTGGCTAAGGCAATGGCTTCTGGCAGGTTTCCTTCCTGAGCGGTAACCTCTGATAATTTATTTTGGGTAAGCGAAAGACCATACCTATCATTTTTCTGCTGATCCAGAGTTAAGGCTACTTTAAGGTAAGCGCTGGCCTGTCGCAAATTATGCCGGGCCAGGTGGAGTAAGCCCAAATTGTAATTAGACTTTTTGGAGCCGTAGTGGTAATTATTTTTTTTACTTTCCTGAAGCGCTTCCTCCAAATACTGTTCTGCTGCCTTTACATCTTGCTGCTGCAGGTTTATTAAACCCAGGTAATTTTTAATATTTATGACATCCTCGGCGCGGTGCAACTGCACATAGTTACTCATGGCTTCTTTAAAAATAACTTCAGCCTCTTCCAGCTTATTCATTTCCATTAAAGCGTTGCCAATTTGCTGATTTGCCCGGGCAATGTTAAAAGTATCCTTGATGGTTTTGCTTATCTCCAGAGCCTTATAATATAAAGACAAAGCCCTTTTAGAATACCCATTTTGATGAAAAATACCTGCTTCGTATAAAAGTGAGGTGGCTTCGCCTTTAGAGTATTTATAATGAATAGCCAGGTTGGCAGAGGTATTCAATAACGTGAGGGCTTTATCTACGTGGTGGCGTTTAACTTCAAAAGCAAGTTCGTTTAAAGAATCAACGGTTTTATAAGCGTGGGTATAAGGATGCAGCTTACTAGGTACTTCATTTTGGGCCCATAACCGGTGATTAGGAGTAAGTAATAGAAATATTGAAAATAAAATAAGTAAAGAATAGGAAATTCTTAGTTTGGGAATGAAAATTAAAGTAGAAGTAAAAGGGCGCATCAAGGGTAAATATATCGGAAAAGATTTATTCTTTTGTTATCCTGATAATCTGGATTAGGATAATAGGAGATTGTTATGAAAGTGATATAAAAAATCTGATAGTTTTGAGCGCAAACCTTTATAACCAAGCTACAAAAATACAAGTTAAACAAAAGAAGTAAAGGCAATAAATAACTTAAATGGTAAGACCTGTTACTTTTTTTAAAGAAAAGAAATAATTTCGGAATTCGTTTTAATTAACGTTAAACAGTATGAATGCTCCAAGAGTAGAAATTAACTATTGTACCCAATGCAGGTGGTTATTGCGGGCAGCCTGGTTAGCCCAGGAGATATTAACCACTTTTGAGGTAGAAATGGGCGAGGTGGCCCTGGTACCGGGTACCGGCGGCGTATTTACTATTTCTCTTAATGGCAAATTGATTTATTCGCGTAAAGAAGAGGGGCGTTTTCCGGAAGCCAAAGAAATAAAACAACTGATTCGCGATCGGATAGCGCCGGATAAGTTTTTGGGCCACAGTGATCGTAAAGATAATGTAGCTTAACCTACGTGGGTAAAATGGTTGATAGCTCTTTATCTGAAATATATTTAAATATCATTAATTTCTTTTAAGCTTAGCTCTTGATTTACAATAACAGTTTATTCCGCTATTTTTTTCTAATAACCTTTTTGGGCTTAACAACTGCCCGGCTACAGGCGCAGGTGCCAGTCTTCACTAAGCAGGATAGCTTACGCGGATCTATTACAGAAGAACGAGCCTGGTGGGATTTAGTCCACTATAATTTAAATATGCACCTAAACCCCGCTGATAGTAGCATTAGAGGTATGAATGCTATTGCTTACCGGGTACTGCAGGAAAAGCAAGTGATGCAGATTGATTTGCAACCACCTATGCGTATTGATAAGATAACGCAGGAAGGTAAATCTTTAACATTTTTCCGGGAGGGCAATGCTTATTTAGTAACCCTGACAGCCCCTCAAAAAATAGGGGCAATCAATAAAGTAGAAGTATTTTATAGTGGAAAGCCCCAGGTAAGTGAACGACCGCCCTGGAGTGGTGGAATAACCTGGAGCAGAGATAAGCAGGGGAATCCGTTTGTGGCTACTTCTTGTCAGGGTGATGGAGCCAGTTTGTGGTGGCCCTGCAAAGACCATATGTACGATGAGCCAGACAGTATGCAAATAAATGTTACAGTTCCCAAGCAGCTGGTTGAGGTATCGAATGGACGATTACGAAAAGTGGTAGACAACCCGGACGGCACCAGAACTTTTTACTGGGCTGTCACTAACCCAATAAATAATTACGGGGTTAATGTTAATCTGGGAGATTATGTTCATTTTTCTGAAGTTTATAAAGGAGAAAAAGGTAACCTGGATTGTCAGTATTATGTGCTGCGGGATAACCTGAGTAAGGCCAAAAAACAATTTAAGGAAGTGCCCCGGATGTTGAAAGCATTTGAGCATTGGTTTGGGCCTTATCCTTTTTATGAAGATGGTTTTAAACTGGTAGAAGTGCCTTATTTAGGTATGGAGCACCAAAGCTCGGTTACGTACGGAAATGGCTATAAGAACGGTTATCTGGGGAATGATTTGAGCTCTACCGGTTGGGGTTTGAAGTTTGATTTTATCATAGTACATGAATCAGGGCACGAATGGTTTGCAAATAATATAACCTATAAGGATGCTGCCGATATGTGGATTCATGAAAGCTTTACGGCTTATTCAGAAACACTTTTCCTGGATTATTACTATGGTAAGAAAGCTGGAAACGAATACGTTATAGGTACCCGTAAAAAAATACATAACGATAGGCCCATTATTGGTTATTACCATGTTAATTATCCTGGCTCCGGCGATATGTATTACAAAGGAGCTAATATGCTACACACTTTACGGCAGCTCATTAATGATGACGATAAATGGCGGAGTATTTTGCGGGGACTGAATAAAGAATTTTATCATCAAACAGTAACCACACAACAAATAGAGAATTACTTGGCTAAACAAGCTAACCTAGATTTAAACGCTTTTTTTAACCAGTACTTGCGCGATGTGCGGGTGCCCAAGCTGGAGTATAAAATAATAAATAATAAAATAGCTTATCGTTGGGCAAATTGCTTGGAAAGCTTTAACATGCCGGTTAAGGTTACAATAAATGGTCAGGAGAAATGGCTGAAGCCCGAAACTACCTGGAAAGAAATAACTGGGTCAAGTACCGGTAAATTTGTGGTAGATGCTAATTTTTATGTGAATAGCAGCCAGGTTAGCTATAACGACTAAGCAGGCTTTGATAATGAAAATTAAAGCTTTATACTTATAAAATTTTGAATAATTAACAGGCAAAACTAAGCTCCAATGCCTTGTTTAAATTAACGATGATCCTACTACCCTCAATGAGCGACCGGAATAAGACCTTAATCATTTACACATTAAAAAATATATCGGGGCTGTTATTGTGTTACGGAATTGCCCGGCTAATTCCCGAAATTGATTATGCCTGGAGTTTAATTTCTGTGGTTTTGGTGTTGTCGCCGGAAGGAAAGGACGCCTTAAACCTTACCAAAACCCGCATAAAAGCCAATATTGTTGGTGGTCTTACTGGTATCCTGATCTTATTAACCCGCGTTCCAAATCCTGTAAATATTTGTGTAGGAGCTGCTATATCTTTGTTTATCTGCGACCGGTTAAAACTGAATGATGCCGCCCGGTCTACTTTAGCCGCCTTAATTATTATTTTACTGCATGAGCCAGGGGTACATCCCTGGGATGCTGCCCTAAGCAGAATAAGTGCTGTTGCCTTTGGTTGTTTGGTAGGTTTAGGCGTATCCCTTGTTTTTCATTCTATTTTCAAAATTAATGCCCCGGTAACCAGTCCCGATCGTCCTCAGCCCAAAGCTCCCAATGAGGCTTGAGATGTTGCCTCTCGTCAGGTTGTAAAATATAATTAGGCGTTGGGAAAATTAAGGTTAGCATTAATCTAATAAGGCTTTCACGATAGTAAATTCCTGATTTACCAAAAGCTGTAGCGATACTTTTTCCCGGCAGAAGTCTTTGAAAAAGAACATAGGTTTAAGCTAATAGTCCAAATCTTAGGTTATGTCCATTTTTGCGGCAAATACGTACTAAAAGTATTTATGCTGATAATCATTCAAATAAGATAAGGAGCGGGAAATTAAATATGAAGCTTACCCCAAAAGTATTTTTGCCATGGGTTATTATAATTTGGATTTTAGGCGGAGTAACTTTTCCGGGCTATGGTTACAGTGTATTAACGCACCAGGCAATTATTGATGTTTCCTGGAGTAAGTCTTTAGAGCCTTTACTGAAAAAAAGGTTTCCGAATGCCACCGAAGAAGAATTGCGAAAAGCCCATGCGCATGCTTATGGTGGGGCCATTATTCAGGATATGGGGTACTATCCTTTTGGGAGTAAGTTTTTTACCAATCTGGTCCACTATGTCCGTACCGGGGACTTTGTGCAGAATTTAATAGCAGAATCTCAGAATTTGGAGGAATATGCTTTTGCTCTGGGCGCTTTAGCACATTATTACGCCGATAATTACGGACATTCAATTGCCACCAATAAATCAGTTCCTTTGGTCTATCCGGAATTAAAAGCGGAATTTGGAAATACTATTACGTACGAGGAGGATCCCATTGCGCACGTTAAGATGGAATTTGGTTTTGATGTGCTTCAGGTGGCACGAGGCAATTATGCGCCAGAGGCGTACCAAAAATTTATTGGGTTTGATGTTAGCAAGGAAGTGCTTGAGCGGGCATTTAGGAAAACGTATGGTTTGGAACTAAAAGAGCAGTTTGTTAGCCTGGATTTAGCCATAAATACCTATCGCCGTTCAGTTAGTACTATTATTCCGGATTTAACCAAAGCCGCCTGGAGTATGAAGCGGAATGATATTCAGGAAGCTAAGCCCGGCATAACCCGACGTAATTATCTTTATCGGTTAAGTAAAGCTGATTTTCAAAAGCAGTGGGGAAAGGATTATCAGAAACCAAATGTGTGGCAGCAATTTCTTAGCTGGACATTTCGGATTTTGCCAAAGGTTGGCCCCCAACGTACTTTTGCTTTTAAGCCGCCTACTCCCGAAGCAGAAAAGTTATTTATGGAAAGTTTTATGACCACCGTAGATAACTACACTACCGGCTTAAATCAGGTTAGAGCTAAAACGTTAAAATTAGAAAATACAGACTTTGATACCGGTAGTAAATCAGAACCTGGTAGTTACAAAAAAGCCGATGAAGCCTATGATCAGCTGGTGCTGAAATTAGCCAAAAATGACTTCAAGGAAATCAGTCAGCCATTGCGGCAAAATATCTTGCGCTACTACGACCGGACTCCTAAACCCGATGCAAATGCTAAGGAAGAAAAGAACCGGGATGAAATTCAGGAGGCTTTGCAGGTGCTTCGGGCAGAATAGAAGTAAAGGTTAAATTTTTATTTAGGTTTGTTAAAAAACCGCTTTCTACCGCGACATGGTTGAGCAGCTGCAAAGAACTTCCCGCATGGGTAACGCTGTTTGATAATTAGGAAGGGATACTTCTTTCATGTAGATCACGTCTAAGGTATTAATTGATTCATTCGGGTGCTCCTCGTTCCAGCGGCGAAGCAGGTAATTGCAGTAATAAGGCCGCATAAAAGCATGCTGAACAAATAAATAATTTTCTGAATATTTTCGCCAGCGATCGTTTTTAAACAGGCTCATTACCGATGCGGGTTTTTGAAAGTCCGGCTCTTCACCTTCCTGGTTTAAGTCTACGTGGCGGTTTTGCGAGGTAATCCCCTCCAAAATATACCAGCCATCATCTTTAAATACGGCTGGAGCAAACATTCCCCAGTATTGATCGATGCGCAGAAAATTTCCGAACCAACGGCTGTTATCATTCATTATTTTGCCGCGATACAGTGCAACATTAGCATTCCACCATACAACGTAAAACAGCAAGAGCAAAACCGTAGTTTCGCGGATAAAACGGGTCCGGGAAGTGGAAAGCCAGGTTGGGCGGTTGAGCTGTATAGAAATAGGGGGTTGCCAACTATTAAAAAAGCTTTTAATATAAAAGCCTATACGGCTGAAATGCGGGAATACTTTTTTATCTAACCAATCCATGGCTACCGGAGGTAGAAAGCCTGCCAAGGATGCAAAATTAATAAGGTAAAAAAGACCAACAAATAACGTTAAACTAATACCAACATGAAAAGAAGTCAATACGCCAACAAATACCAATCGGAAAAAAGTAGTGTAAACAGGTATAAACAAAACCAAGGGTAATAGCAGCTCGGTGTAAAAGGTAAAATGGGTTAAAACCTTCAGCAATTCAGGATAAGGGTAAATTAATCTGCCTCCTGGCATTAAAATCTGATCCAGGCTTAAAGCATAGTATAGGGCGGTTCCTTCTGTGCGCCACTCCGGAGCATTTTTTAACATAGCGGTACAGAAGTACATGATGCATATCTGCAGAATATAGGCGGCCGTAGCAATGCTTACGTAAGGCTCGGGCCGTGCAGGAGTTTCTTTTTTACGCAGGGTATCTAAAGAATAATATTTACCCCAAGGCATAAACATGGCCCAGAAAAGCAACATCCGTAATAAATCATCGCCCCCCTGAGAAATAAGGGTGTTGCGGTTGTGGAGTGAAACCATTAAAATCCAGGAAACAATAGTTACTAATCGGGTTTTGTAGCCAATTAATAAAAGGAAGGCAAATAAGGCCGCAATACCAAATAATACAGCTTGTACCTGCCACAGGCCGCTAAGGGTGTGGAAAGAAATGTAATATGGGTTCCAGGTATGTTGAAATAAAACATGCAGCGGGAGCACACCCATATTAGAGTAATGAGCTTCCAGGTCAGTAGCTCTAATAACTAAATCGGTAATAATAATAGCGGCTACCCAAATGCGCATAAATGCCAGGGCACGCAGATCAACAGAAAATATTTTTTGAAAATATTGTAAAAGAAGCTTCATAGCCGGAACCTGGGAAATTGTTTGTAAAAATAAAAAGGCAAAGTACAATACGTGCACTTTGCCTTTTTATTTTTACAAACAATCTATTAGTTCACTTCTTTTTTATCTGGTGCCGGATGTTGTTCCGCTAGTTGACCCACTTGTAGTTCCTGAAGTTGTTCCTGAACCGCTAGTAGTTCCGCCACTTGTTGTTCCGGAAGTAGATCCGCTGGTAGTGCCGGAAGTAGAACCAGAGGTAGATCCACTTGTAGTTCCTGAACCGCTGGTAGTGCCACCACTACCCGTTGTGCTTCCGCCAGAGGCACCAGAAGTTGTACCGTATGCTCCTGTTCCGCTGGTAGAGCCACCAGCAGTTGTTCTCCCAACTTCTCTTCCTCCTTCATTAATGGAGCCAGAGGTTGAGCTGCCTCCAATTACTCCGGTACCGGAAGTAGAGCCAGTACTCATGTCAGAGCCTGTAGTGCCATCCGTTGTACCCATAGTATTAGAAGAAGAGCAAGAAAATAATACTGATCCCAACATGGAAGCAGCAATTACGGTTAAATAGGTCTTTTTCATAGCTTTATTAATAACTTTTTATTTAAATTTTAATTAGTTCCTATAATACGGTGTTTAATTTGCTAAAGGTTATAATAATTCTAAGAAGTTAATTGGAGTTGATTATATATTTATTGAGTTTGTATACTTTGTATCTATTGGTATTTAATTAGTTATGAATAGAAAGATTTGGTAATGGGTTGTATTAAATATAAATATATTAATTTAAGGATATTTAATTATGTATAAAGTTTAAGTATAGTTGTTGTTATGATAAGCGTTTATCGGGTTATAAAAGGCAGCAAAATCAATAACAGAGTGGCCGGGTAAGCGTATCTTGGAACAAATTAGTGTTAATAATTACCTTATGAAGGAGGATGAGTCCATAATATTATTTGATGGCGTTTGTAACTTATGTAATGGGTTTGTGCAGTTTGTTATTGAGCGCGATGCTGCTAATCGTTTTAAATTTGCATCGTTGCAGTCAGATGTTGCACAAAGTTATTTAATGCAGTTGCCTCCGGCAGTTCGTTCTATTGAATCTATTGTGCTTATCCAAAACGGACGGTACTATCAACAGTCTGCGGCGGCTCTGCGCATATTGCGGGGGTTGACGGGCGGATGGCCTTTGCTTTACGCATTTATGATACTGCCGGCATTTTTAAGAGATGGCGTCTATCGTTTGGTTGCTAAAAATCGGTACCGGTGGTTTGGCCAACAGGCAAGCTGTATGTTGCCTACCCCCGAACTAAAAGCCCGCTTTCTTTAAAAGTAGCTACCTTAAGATAGCTACACTTAAAATCTTGCCAGAAAAAAAAATCAAATCTGGTTATTTATCTTTTAGGTACTAATTGGTTTGGTAGTAAAAGGTAACTTATTAATTATAAATAGTTTATTTGTTTTGAATTTAATGTAGAGGACAGGGTGATTTTAAGGTTAATCAAGTTTTTTCAGCCTTTTACCAAAAAGTTTTATATAAAATTTAACTTTCTTGCCTACCTTTGCGCAATTTACACATACAGCACATGCCTCGCGATCTAAGTATTAAGTCAGTTTTAATTATTGGTAGTGGCCCCATTATTATTGGTCAAGCCGCTGAATTCGATTACTCCGGAACTCAGGCTTCCCGCTCCTTAAGGGAAGAAGGTATTGAGGTAACTCTCATTAACTCCAATCCGGCAACTATCATGACCGATAGTGTAACGGCAGATAATGTTTATCTAAAGCCTCTGGAAAAAAAATACATTATTGAAATTCTGGAGAAGCATAAAATTGATGCCGTATTGCCTACCATGGGTGGTCAGACAGCATTGAACTTAGCTATTGACTGCGATAAAGCCGGTATCTGGAAAAAATACGGTGTAAAAATTATTGGCGTTGATATTAAGGCCATTGAAACCACGGAAGACCGGGAAAAATTCCGGTTGAAGATGCTGGAATTAGGCGTTAATGTTTGTAAAGGCGCTACCGCTACTTCCTTCTTAGAAGGAAAAGAAATCGCCCAGGAAATCGGCTTCCCGCTAGTTATTCGTCCTTCCTTTACCTTAGGTGGTACAGGTGGTGGTTTCGTGAACGATGCCTCTGAATTTGATAAAGCCCTAACCCGTGGGCTTCACGCTTCTCCAACGCACGAAGTTTTGGTAGAGCAAAGCATCCTGGGGTGGAAAGAATTTGAGTTAGAGTTGCTACGTGATAATAACCAAAATATTATCATTATCTGTTCTATCGAGAACTTCGATCCAATGGGTATTCATACCGGCGACTCGATTACGGTAGCTCCTGCCATGACCCTGCCAGATACCGTTTACCAGAGAATGCGTGATCTGGCCATTAAAATGATGAACGGTATTGGTCAGTTTGCCGGCGGATGTAACGTGCAGTTCTCAGTTAATCCGGAGACCGACGATATTATTGCTATTGAAATCAACCCTCGGGTAAGCCGTTCTTCGGCCTTAGCTTCTAAAGCTACTGGTTACCCAATTGCCAAAATTGCTGCTAAACTAGCTATTGGTTATAATTTAGATGAGCTGAAAAATGCCATCACCAAAACTACGTCGGCTTTCTTTGAGCCAGCCTTAGACTACGTAATTGTTAAAATTCCTCGCTGGAACTTCGATAAATTTAAAGGAGCTAACAAACAGTTAGGCCTGCAAATGAAATCGGTAGGTGAGGTAATGGGTATTGGTCGTACTTTCCAGGAAGCATTACAAAAAGCTTGTCAGAGTTTAGAGATCAAGCGGAACGGTATCGGTGCCGATGGTAAAGAAATGACTAATTACGATCAACTGATCGAAAGCATGACGTATGCAAGCTGGAACCGCGTATTCAGTGTGAAAGATGCCATGCGTTTTGGTATCCCAACTTCTACTATCCAGAAAATTACCAAAATAGATCCTTGGTTCCTGCACCAGATAGAAGAACTGGATGCTACCGAAAAGAAAATAAAACAGTATACGCTGGATACAATTCCAACTGAATTGCTGCGGGAGGCTAAAGTACAAGGTTATGCTGACCGACAAATTGCTTACCTGTTGAATTGCAAGGAAAGCGAAGTACATACAAAACGTATAAGTCTAGGCATCAATCGGGTATTTAAAGTGGTTGATACCTGTGCAGCTGAGTTTGAAGCTAAAACACCTTACTATTATTCTACTTTTGAAGGCGAAAACGAGTCTGTTGTTTCAGATAAGAAAAAAGTAGTGGTATTGGGTTCTGGTCCGAACCGGATTGGCCAGGGTATAGAGTTCGACTACTCTTGCGTACACGGCGTATTAGCCGCCCGCGAGTGTGGTTACGAAACCATCATGATTAACTGTAACCCGGAAACAGTTTCTACCGACTTTGATATCTCCGATAAACTTTATTTTGAGCCGGTATTCTGGGAGCATATTTATGATATTATTCTGCATGAGAAACCAGTAGGGGTTATTGTGCAGTTAGGTGGCCAGACGGCGCTTAAATTAGCGGAGAAGTTAGAACGTTACGGTATCAAAATTTTAGGTACCAGCTTCGAAGCTTTGGATTTAGCTGAAGACCGTGGAGCTTTCTCCAGCTTATTACGTGATAACAATATTCCGTATCCGCCATTTGCTTCTGTAACCAGTGCCGAAGAAGCTTTAGAAAAAGTAAAAGATTTAAAGTTTCCGCTGTTAGTACGCCCTAGTTACGTATTAGGTGGCCAGAGTATGAAAATCGTAATCAACGAGCAAGAACTGGAAGCGCAGGTTGTTGACATTATCAAAGATAACCCGGGTAATAAAGTATTGCTCGACCACTTCCTGGATCATGCCATTGAAGCGGAAGCGGATGCCATTTGCGATGGGGAAGATGTGTACATTATTGGAATTATGGAACATATTGAGCCGGCTGGTATCCACTCCGGTGACTCGTATGCCGTACTACCTCCGTTCGACTTAAGTGAAAACGTTATTCGCCAGATTGAAGAACATACTAAAACCATTGCAGTTGCCTTAAAAACTGTAGGTTTGATAAATATTCAGTTCGCGATTAAAAATGAGGTGGTGTACATCATTGAAGCGAATCCTCGTGCCAGCCGTACGGTACCGTTTATTGCCAAGGCTTACCAGGAACCTTATGTAAATTATGCTACCAAGGTAATGTTAGGGGAGAAAAAGGTAAAAGACTTTGATTTCAAACCATTTAAAAAAGGTTATGCAATCAAAGTACCGGTATTCTCGCACAGCAAGTTCCCGGAAGTAAATAAGGAGCTAGGTCCTGAAATGAAATCTACGGGCGAGGCCATCTATTTTATTGATGACCTGGAAGATGAATACTTTACAAAAGTTTACTCAGAACGGAATTTGTATCTGAGTAAATAAATAACATAAATTTTAAAAAGCGGCGCCCTTAAAGGTGCCGCTTTTTGTTTTATACAAACTTGTAGAAAAGTCTTCTTATCAGCTTCTGTAAATTCTTCTTACTTTTGCGCATAAATTTGTTTCTCAGGTAATCTATTGAAAGCACTACGTAAATTATTAATTAATTCGCTCGGTTTTAAGCGTTATATCCGGTTTGTAAGCAGAGTTTATATTATGCTGGTAAAGGCGGGATTAATGCAAAAAAAGTACCCCGAGTTGTTTTTCCTGAAGAAAATAATTCAACCAGGTTTTACCTGTATCGATATAGGGGCCAATCTGGGTTACTATTCTACTTTTTTATCGCGTTTGGTAGGGCCCAAAGGAAAAGTGCTGGCGGTGGAGCCGATCAATGCTTTCCGGAAAATCTGGAAAAAGAATGTGAAGCTGAGCGGCATTGCTAACTTATCTATGTGGCCGTATGCTTTGGGTGGTGAAAATACTTGGGTAGAAATGGGAACGCCGGAGCGTGATGGTCTTTTGCATCATGGCATGACCAAAATCATGAGTTCGGCTAAAGATAATTATGCCCGTAAATACAAAGTAGAAATGAAAATTCCGGATGAGTTGTTTATCAACTTAAACCGGTTAGATTTTGTTAAGTGTGATGTGGAAGGGTATGAGTTTGAAGTATTCCGGAACATGCAGGAAACCCTGCGTAAGTTTAAGCCCCTTATACAAACGGAACTAAACGGAAAAGAAAACCGGGAACAGGTTTGTCAACTTTTAACGGGTTTGGGCTACGAAATATATATTTTAGGGCAGAATCAAACGTTAATACCTGGAGACGAAGAGTCGTTAAGTACCCATCAGGGTGATTTTTATTTTAAGTTTGCAGCAGCATGAAGTTTTTCATAATTCTAACTATTTTATTCTTTTTATTCCGGCTTATTATGCCGCACGTAATGCGGTGGGCACTAAAAGCCTTTGTAAAGAAAACAATTAACAACGGTACTTTTACCAATGCCGCCGGACCATTTACGCAAAACAGGCCCCCACAGCCAGAAGGAGAGATCAAAGTAGAGTATATTCCGAAGGATCCTAAACCAAAAGACTTTCGGGGCGGCGAGTACGTGGATTATGAAGAAGTAAAATAATTGCCTAACTTCCGCAATCCTTTTGCTATCATTTAAGAATTTATTGATAGCTCCTAATTCTAATAATTATTAACCAACACATGCGTCCTTTTGATTTTAAACGCCAGGTATTACCGCATTTACTGGCTGTTACTTTTTTCCTGGTTTTAATGGCCACTTATGTCTCGCCTATTTTATTTGAGAATAAGCAACTAGTACAAAATGATATTTTACAATCCAAAGGAGGCTCCAAGGAAATAATAGATTATCGGGAAAGAACTGGTAAAGAAGCACTCTGGACAAATGCTATGTTCAGTGGTATGCCAGCGTATCTTATCAATACCAATTTCCCGGGCGATTTATCAAAATATGTACACGTGGCCATGACGCTGAATTTGCCAGCCGTAGCCGCTAATATTTTCCTGACCTTAGTTTGTGCCTATGTTCTGTTTGTGGTAATGGGTATGAGTACCTGGCTTTCTATAGTAGGGGCCATTGCGTTTACGTTTACCTCCTATAATTTTGTAATTCTGGAAGCTGGGCACAATACAAAATCGTTAGCTATTGCCTACATCCCATTGGCATTGGCAGGCTTACTTTATGCCTTCCGAAAAGGTACGCGTCAGCTAATAATAGGCACTGCCCTGTTTACATTTGGCTTTACCATGCACGTTCGGGCCAATCACCCCCAAATCACTTATTATTTAATGTTGCTGATCCTGGTGTTTGGTATTGTACAACTTGTTTATGCCGTTCGGGAAAAATGGGTGGGAGATTATTCCAAACGAGTTATATTACTTGGTTTTGGATTATTAATAGCCGTAGGTGTAAGCTTTGGCCGGTTATATACAGCCTGGGAATACGGTAAATATTCCATCCGGGGTAAATCTGAATTAAAACCTATAGAAAATAATGGAAATACTTCTTCTGGTCTTGATCGGGATTATGCTTTCCAGTGGAGTTATGGGGTAAGTGAAACCATGACCTTGCTTATTCCCAATTTTAGAGGAGGGGCTAGTCAGGGAGCTCTGGATGCTGATTCGGAAACTGCTACTGCTTTTGCCCGTTTAGGAATGCCTGCCGACCAAATGCAGCAAATGCTGAATGCTTTGCCGCTTTATTGGGGCGATCAGCCTAGTACCAGCGGCCCGGTTTATGTAGGTGCCATTATCTGTTTCTTATTTGTGTTAGGCTTACTGGTAGTAGAAAGCCGTTTGCGCATCTGGTTATTGGCAGCCACTATTTTCTCTATTCTACTGTCTTGGGGTAAAAACTTTGAGGCTTTCAACTACTTCATGTTTGATTACTTCCCGGCTTATAATAAATTCCGGGCAGTATCTATGGCACTGGTTATTGCCCAGGTTGCTATGCCTCTCTTAGGTATTTTTGCCTTATCCAGCTTATTAAAAACTAGTATTGATAAAAAAGTAGCCCAGAAAAAAATATTATTAGCGGCCGGTATCACAGGAGGGCTTTGTGTGTTGGTATTCTTATTCGCAGGTATGGCCGATTATGTAGGGGCTGTCGATGAGCAATTGACTCAAATGCAATGGCCGGTGGATGCGTTGCGAGCTGACCGGGAAAGCATGATGCGCAGTGATGCCTTTCGCTCCTTAGTATTTATCTTGCTAGCCGCTGGAGTATTATATTTTTATTTAAAAAACAAACTTACTCCTGCCACCACAACACTTGTTATTGGGCTTTTAATTCTGATTGATCTTTGGTCGGTGGATAAGCGTTACTTGAGTAAGGAAGATTTTCAACCTAGACTTCTGGAAACCCATTTCGAACCATCGCCGGCTGATCAGGCCATATTACAAGACAAAGATTTAAGCTATCGGGTAATTAATATGGCTAACCCATTTAATGATGCCCGTACTTCTTACTTCCATAAATCTATTGGTGGTTATCATGGTGCAAAGCTTCGCCGTTATCAGGATGTAATCGATCAACATATTTCCCAGAACAATGTAGAAGTTTTAAACATGCTGAATACCCGGTATATAATAACTGGAAATCCGCAGCAACCGGTACAACGTAATCCGCAGGCTTTAGGTAATGCCTGGTTTGTTAAAGAATTGATTCCGGTTAATTCACCAGATGAAGAGTTAGCTGGTATTAAAGGTTTATATCCGGCCAACGAAGCGGTGGTAGATGTTTCTAAGTTTCCGGTTAAAGAAAAACAGTTTAACCAGGCCGGTTCTATGATCAGACTGACAGAATATGAACCTAATTATTTAAAATATGTAGCAACGGCCGTTCAGGATGGTTTTGTTGTTTTCTCAGAGATTTACTACAAAGATGGTTGGCAAGCTTATTTAGACGGCACTCCAGTAGATCATATTCGGGTGAATTATATATTACGGGGTATGCCAGTGCCCGCTGGAAACCATACTATCGAATTTAAATTTGCGCCAAAGGAATATGACCTGGGTAACACTGTTTCTTTAATATCATCTGTGCTGATGCTATTGGTGGTAGTAGGAGGTGTATATTATGCCTTCAAGGGAACACCAGGTAAAGAAAGGTAATTTGGTAAATTATAATTAAATAAAATAGCGATGGGGGTTCCTATCGCTATTTTTTTGAGCAGGTATTTTAAGTCATTGGCAGCATCAGTTTCATTACAATTAATTCAGAATTCGCTGTTTTCAGAAAAGCAGGTGCAGGTGTACCTCAAGCGGGAAGACCTGATCCATCCCACTATTTCGGGAAATAAATGGCGAAAGCTAAAGTATAATTTATATGCTGCCCGGGAACAGCAAAAAACCACGCTATTAACCTTTGGAGGTGCCTATTCTAATCACATTGCAGCGGTTGCAGCTGCGGGTCAGGAGTTTGGGTTTGAAACTATTGGTTATATCCGGGGCGAGGAACATTTTCCTTTAAATCCAACTTTAGCTTTAGCTAAAGCCTCCGGAATGCAACTGGAGTACCTGGATCGGGAAACTTACCGGGAGAAAAGCCATCCGGATTTTCTCCGGCAAATAGAAAAACTACATCCCACGGCTTATATCATACCGGAAGGAGGAACTAATATGCTGGCGGTAAAAGGGTGTACTGAAATTGTACAGGACATTCCTGTTGATTTTGATTATATCTGTTGTGCCGCTGGTACCGGCGGAACTTTGGCCGGAATAATAACCGGATTAGCGGGAGAAAAAACAATTATTGGTTTTCCGGCTTTAAAAGGTGGTGAATTCTTAAAAGAAGATATCCGGAACCTGATTCGGAATTATACGAAGTATGACCTGCAAAATTGGGTACTGGAAACAAACTACCATTTTGGGGGTTATGCCAAAATAAAACCAGAGCTGGTGAGTTTTATTCAACATTTTAAACAAGAGCATCACATTCAATTGGATCCAATTTACACGGGTAAAATGATGTTTGGGGTATATGATTTAATCCAACAGGATTACTTTAATAAAGGAAGTGTTATTATAGCTGTACATACAGGTGGTTTACAAGGAATCAAGGGTTTAGAAGAGCGGCTGGGAATAATTCTTGGTTAACTATGGGCGGGTAATTTTCAAGGAAAGGGTTAGGTAGTACTATTGGGCTAAATAATTTACCTTACAACCTGAAACCAATTAAATAATAAACATCAATAAATAAGCGTAATTACTTGGAATAGCTTTTGCTTTCTTATTTTCACTGCCTGATATCATCAAGCTAATAGCTTTTCAGATTTAAACCCGTTGATAAACAAATAAAACTTACATGACCTTCTTTTTTTATCTGATTCGGAAATTCCTTCCTGTAATTCTTGTGCTGTTGTTGGGGATATTTGTTTGGAAGCGCTGTAAAGATACTCTTTTAGGAAAGCCCGATGAAAAAGTGCAGGTTACGCATAATACCATACTAACTAAAATTGAGGATCTGGGAAAGATGGAACTGGTACGGTATAATTTTAAGGATGTGGTTGAATACAAAAAAGAAATATCGAGGTGGTTACCCGACTCTAAAACAGTTTTAATTGTAGCAGGCGAAGCAGTTGGTTGTATTGATATGAAAAAGGTAAACCGTCAGGATATAACATTTCCCAATGACTCTACCATTATTATTAAATTACCAGATCCCGAGATTTGTTATTTTAAAATAGACCACGATAGATCAAAAGTGTACGATATTCAAAACACTTATTTCCGGGATGCAGAGTTGGTAGACGATAGCTATAAATTTGCGGAAAAAAATGTGCGGGCGGCGGCTTTGAATTCCGGCATTCTGGAGCAAACAGCAGATAATGCGAATAAAATATTACGGCCCATGTTAGAAGCAATGACCGGGAAACAGGTAATTCTTATAAGAAAACAAACCACGGCCGCACCAGTTTTACCCCGAAGAGATTAAGGTGTGGAACTGGTACTACTGCTCCATGCTTTTCAGGGCATCTTGCACCAGGTCATTTTCATAGCCTTTACTCATTAAGTAATAAGTAAGCTTTTGTTTACGCAGGTGCGGGTTCTTTTCTTTTTCGGTAGTATTTTTCTTTTCCAGTAAATAAAGTAAGTTTTCTTCGTAACGCTCCGGGTCAACCTCTTTCATGCCTTGTTTTATACAATAATCAGAAATTTGGTGAGCTTTTAGCCCTTGCAGTATTTTTCGCCGTCCCCAGCGCTTAAGGCCATACTTCCCCCGAACGTACGACTTTGCAAACCGCTCTTCATCTATTAGTTTTTCAGCAGATAGTTGAATAATAAGCTCATCCACTTCATCGGGATCTAAACCATAACTAAACAGCTTAGTGCGTACTTCTTGTTGGGTCCGTTCCTGGTAAGCACAATAAGCCGCCGCTTTTAAAAGCGCTTCCTTTTTTGTATAATTTTTCTTCTTTTTAGGTTCGTACATAAGCGCGATAGGGCGTTGTTGCAACCAAAATGGTATAGGTACGCCTCAAAATTTCTTTATAGAATAACCAAAATTACGTGAAAACAGTTTGATTTATGCTTTGGTGATTGTAACTAAAACTATTATTACGAAAAGCATTAATTTTTTAATTTTTGTAATAATGGATATCTAGTAACTGTTATAAACGTGCCTGAAATATGTTTATACGGTTTTGTAAGAATATGCAACGAACCTTTAGTTTAAATTAGATGATTGGTGTTAATTGGAGGTTAGCCAGAAAATGTATGAATGCTGTCTTCGTTGTAAAAACGAGGAGTGGTATTATGACCTTTTTAACTCCTAATACCTTTGTTTATGCTTAAATACTTCCTCCTGATTTTGTGTGTAGCAGTAGCACTGGGTGCACATGCGGCAGTAGTAAAAGGTCGGGTGCTGGACGAAAAAGGAGAACCGTTGCCTTTTGCCACTTTATATGTGCGGAATACTACCACCGGAACGGCTTCTAACGAGCAGGGGTATTATCAATTAACTTTAACACCTGGTACCTACCAATTGGTATTCCAATATGTAGGTTATAAAGCTAAAATAGAAGAGATAGAGATTGGTATTGCTGATGTAGTACGGGATGTGACACTGCAGTTAGATGTATACAACCTGAATGCAATTGAAATAAATGCTAATGATAAAGATCCGGCTTATGCCATTGTAAAGGCCGCTATAGGACGCCGAAAGTACCACTTGCAGGAAGCCCTGGCATATACCTGCCGCGTTTATACGAAAGGTTTGGGGCGCTTAACAGAGGTGCCAAACCGGGTTATGGGTATAAAGGTAAATGATTTAAAAACAGGTATTGTTTATTTATCGGAAACGGTAAGCGAAATAAGCTTTCGGCAACCCAACCGCATCCACGAACGCATGGTATCTTCAAAAGTAAGCGGCGATCAAAGAGGGTTTAGTTTTAATCGTGCATCCAGGGTAAATCTTAATTTTTATGAAAATTTATTACGGGCGCAAGGGTTAAGTGAGCGGGCTTTTGTATCGCCGCTGGCCGGAAATGCCATGCTGTATTACCGGTACAAATTAATTGGAGCAACCCAGGAGCATGGCAAGTTTATTAATAAAATTAAAGTAACGCCTATTCGCCGGAATGACCCGGCTTTTGAGGGATATATTTATATTGTAGAAGATGAGTGGCGCCTGCATAGCCTGGACCTTAAACTAACTAAAGCCCACCAGATAGAATACGTAGATACGGTACGCGTACAGCAAACATTTGGAGAAATGCCGGAAGGCATCTGGATGTTACTAAACCAAAAAATTACCCTTCAGTTTGATTCGTTTGGGTTTAAAGGAAACGGGTATTTTACTACGGTATATTCTAATTATAAGGTACAGCCAACCTACCCGAAGAATACTACCCCAACGCCTGCTGTTGTTATTCCCACTACACCAGGGCTTATAGACGAAGCTGCGGATACCAGGATAGCTGCCCAAAAAAAGATTTTTAAGCGCCAGCAAAAAGCAAAAGCCGATGCCTTATATAATAAGCAAAAGCTGAAGAACGAAGTAATGGCAGTAGAGAAGGATGCTAATAAACATGACTCTGCTTATTGGGCTGAAATCAGGCCAGTGCCGCTCACGCTGGAAGAGCAAAAAGATTATGTTGTAAAAGATAGCATTCAGGTAATACAGGAATCTAAAGCTTACAAAGACTCAGTAGATAAAAAGGCTAACAAATTTGAGGTAGGAAGTCTGTTTTTAGGCGGATACCGCTACCGTAATTCTTATCAGAATTATTACGTTACGTTAAATCCATTAGTAGCCATACCGCAGGGTGCTTCTATTTTACAATATAATACGGTAGAAGGCCCTGTCATAAATCTTGGGGTGCGGTATCACAAAATAAAGTATGCAGAATCGGAGCAGGGATTCGAAATTGCGCCTACCATTCGTTATGGATTTGCTAATGAAAAGTTACAGGCAAAAGTGGGTGGCCGTTACCGATACAATCCGCATAAGTTTGGCGATATCTCCGCAGAGGGAGGTCGGTTTGTTAGCCAGTTTAATCCCACAGATCCTATTTCTTCTACCTGGAACTCGCTGTATACCTTGTTAGGGGAGCAAAACTACATGAAGCTTTACCAACGAAATTTTGCGTCGGTTACGAATAGAATAGAAGTAGTGAATGGCTTTTTTCTGAGCACTGGCCTGGAATATGCCGATCGACTTCCCTTAGAGAATGCACATGATTATAAATTCAAGGATTTTGAGAACCGGCAGTTTACTAGTAATTTCCCTGTAAATGCAGAATTAAATAAAACTTTTTTCCCGAGGCACCAAGCTTTAATAGGTACTGTAACGCTGCAATACAGACCCGGGCAAAAATATATTATGCGGCCAGAGGAAAAATGGCGGTTAGAATCAAAATCTCCTACGTTCCGGTTAAATTATACAAAAGGCTTTTCTGCTATTTTTGGCAGCGATGTAAATTACGATCAGTTAGCTTTTAACATAAGTGACCGGTTAGATTTTAAATTATTAGGGCGAAGTAATTATAGTGTGCAGGTAGGTGCTTTTTTGAATAAAAAGCAATTGCACTTCATGGATTATAAACATTTTTCTGGTAACCGAACCGTTTATGCCGGGAATTTTGGTGGGTTTCAGCTGCTGAATTATTACCTCTACAGTACTACAAACCGGTATTTAGAAGCCCACTTTAGCCATGAGTTTAATGGCTTTATAATTAATAAAATACCTTTACTGCGGAAGTTAAAGTGGCAGGAAGTGGCAACCGTTAATTATTTAAATACACGACATTCCAATCATTATCTGGAAATTGGCTTTGGAATAGAGCACATCTTTAAAATTTTTAGGGTTGATTTTATTTCTAGTTTCCAGTCAAAAGAAAAAATAGGGTCTGGCTTTAGAATTGGCTTTGGTTTTTAAGCATCTTCAAGCAAACTGAATAGGAATATATTTAATTTTTAGTATCAAAATTGATATAAGAGAGGTGGTCCAGTATCGGAGGAGACGTGGATAGGTTGCGGGCAGCTATCTTGAATTCTGTTTCTGAATATAAGACGGAGGCAAATAAATGTAAACCTTCTAACAAATCCCTCGTTTAACTGGAGTGCGTAGTCAGAATTAAACTATGAAAAAGAATTGCGGTTAATAAATAAAGTAATTTTACTTTAAATATTAACCGCTTCTAACAGAAATGGCATTTACTCTTTCTGTACTAATATCAAATAGAGGCCTGCTATTAATGCAGGCCTTTTTATTGGTTATTTATGACCAGTGTAGCTTTAGGAATGCTGTTGGAGGTCCCGGGGTAAGGAGTCACATCTTTCAAAATAAGCTGATAAGTCTGATTATTCCAGTTTAAGGCTACGGTATCAGCTGTTAAATTTCGTTTATTGCGTGGATCATTATTCATAAAGTCACCAATAAATAACGGACTGTTTTAGCATCAGTTGCCTTTGTAGAAATAATCTTTAAATGTGTAACGGCTGACCCTTGCCGGATGCACATAGCGTTAGCCGGACACTGGGATTCCTCTAACTGAACAAATTGAATCCTGCCTATTTCTTCCTGCTGATTATTAGATCTAATAACAAAGGTTTGGTTTAAGGCTATTTTAAATTCCTGAGGTAATATAATGGTTTCACTGCTTTTTTCAGATAAAGGAATCTCCTCTTTCTGGCATTGGGTAAACAAGGTGATAATACCCAGCATAAGTATCAGATTTTTCTTCATAATATGTTTTTAAATCTATACTTATAAGAGCCAATACCCGGAGCTAACGTTGCATGATTATTTATTCAGCCGGAAGTATTTTTCGTTTCTTTTTAAATTTAAGGTTATAGATAACCACCGATAAAAAGATTAAGCTGTATGCAATAGCCTTGGATGAAGAGGAAACTTCGTTAAAGTAAAAGAATGCCAACAGGAAGTTAATAATGGGGTTTATATACATCAAAATTCCCATGGTGCCTGATTTCAGATCCTTCAGAGCATACATACTTAAAAAAAGCGGTATCACCGTAAAGGCAAGGCTGAGAATGGAGATAACCCCAAAGAAATACATGTCTGCTCCTAATGGATGTTCAGCATTAAAATAATTGTGAAAGGGTATTAAGAATAAAGCCGATACTGATAATTGCAGCATCATCATTGTAATCTTGTCGTAATTCCGCAATACCCGTTGAGTAATTAAAAATAAGGCATAACTGGTCGCAATTAATAAACTAAAGAGCAGGTGCATCAAAGAACCGGTACCTACTAAACAGCAGCTCAGGAAACTGATGAAGATAGCTATCCACTGATTAGATTTTAATTTTTCCTTCAAAAGTAAAAAACCTAATAAGGCCGTTAAAATAGGGCAAATCAGGTAAGAAAAGGAGCCCGTTTGTACATTTATATGGTTGACCACATAAATAAAAACAAACCAGTTAACCAGCAAGAGCATGCCACTGGCAATGGTTAGGATAATAAAAGTTCGTTTTTCTTTGGTTGCGCCAGCTTTGTAATGGTCAAATAAAGCCATTACACTGTCGCGCCTAAAAATAAGGTTTAGTGCAATTAAGATCATGACCGAAAATAATATCCGGTAATATAAAATCTGGCTACTAGGATAATCGGTAAGGGCTTTTAAGGGCAGCGGAATAAATCCCCAAATCACATAGGCCCCAATGGCCGCCCCGTAAAATTTATTTAGTTTCAAAATATTCTGATTAAAAGAAAGCAAAGGTACGAGAAAGCAATTAAATAGAATAGGGTTAGGGTTTATTTCAGACTTGGCTGAACCGCCCACTACACATAAGTAGTTCTGGGAAGTTTTGGTAAACATAAAGCTCAACAAAAATAAAAGGTTGTTTATGAGTAAGTTGTAATATTACGGATTAAGCCGATGGCCACATTGGTTACAAAAGTTAGCTTTTTCCTCATGCCCTTCCTTATAGCAGTTGGGGCAAACCTGAGTTGTGGTTTTAGGATGAGAAGCGTTAGCCATTTCTACCGTAACAATACCCGTTGGAATGGCAATGATTCCGTAACCTAAAAGCATAACCACACTGGCCAAAAACTGGCCCAGGGTGGTTTGGGGAGCAATATCGCCATAGCCAACTGTAGTTAAGGTAACAATAGCCCAATAAATGCTTTTAGGAATACTGGTAAAGCCATGTTCGGTACCCTCTATTACATACATCAGGGCCCCTATAATAACTACCAGCATCATTACGGTAGCAATAAAAACAATTATTTTAGTAGCACTTGCTTTTAAGGCATTAGATAATATCTGGCCTTCATGGAGGTAATGGGACAATTTAAAAATGCGGGCAATACGCAATAAACGTAACACCCGGATTATCATGAAATAGTGTGAACCCGGTACTAATAAACTTATGTAGGTGGGCAGAATAGAAAGTAAGTCTACTACACCAAAAAAAGAGGTAAGGTACTTTTTGGGTTTAGGAGAAGAATATATTCGTAGAATAAACTCAATGGTAAATAAAATGGTAAATGTCCATTCAGCCAGAACAAACGTTTGCTGAAAATCTTGCCGCAGCTTGGCTACGCTTTCCAGCAGAACAGTTAGAATGCTGAGCAGGATAACTATAATCAGCATCACATCGAAAAGTTTTCCGGCGCGCGTCTCGGCTTCAAAAATTATAGTATAAAGTTTTTCTTTTAAAGATGTTTGGGAGCGGTTGTTGACCATACTAAATCCGGCTAATTGCTGTTACTACAGAAACTTTTACGGAGTAGTTACAAGGAGGATAGGTAATATATAATTGGATTGATGCAGCAATGCAGTAATGCCGGGGTTTTGTACCTTTGCAGGATTAATGTTTTAGTATGCTTTCTTTAGAAGAGATTACCAAAGTTACAGCCGGGACTATTTTACAATTCAGCCAAAACTATTCTGTGCAATATTTGCTGACAGATAGCCGTAAAATCTTGCATCCGGCGGGCTCTTTATTTTTTGCTATTAAAGGAAGCTTTAACGATGGTCATGATTACCTGGAAACCTTGTATGCAAAAGGTGTAAGGCAGTTTGTGGTAGAGTATATTCCGGATATTCTAAAAAAAGACGACCAAACTGGGTTGGTGGTGGCTTTGCCGGAAGCTAATATTATTCAGGTAAAAAGTAGTTTAAAAGCTTTACAACAGCTGGCGGCTTTTCATCGAAGTTTATTTCAGATTCCGGTTTTTGGCATAACCGGCAGTAACGGTAAAACTATTGTGAAAGAATGGCTTTCGCAATTATTAAATCCAGACGAAATGGTGGTAAAAAGCCCCCGGAGTTACAATTCACAGATTGGGGTACCATTATCAGTTTGGCAACTTAACGATAATCATACAATAGGCCTTTTTGAGGCAGGTATTTCGCAACCTGACGAAATGGAAAATCTGCGCCAGGTAATTAAACCTACCTTCGGAATATTTACCAATATTGGACCTGCCCACGACCAAGGTTTTATCAGCCGGAAAGAAAAGGTAAATGAAAAATTAAAGCTCTTTCAGGAGGTAGAATTACTGTTTTATTGCCTGGATCAGAAGGAAGTTCAGGAAGCGGTAGCTGCCCAACAAATACCAGCCTTTACCTGGTCTAGGCATTTGCCGGCTGACCTGCAAATTTTGTCTAGTACACCTATTGGTAATGAGACTACTATTTTATTTAAGTATAAAGGAGTAGAACAAGGGCTGCATGTACCTTTTGCCGATGAGGCTTCTCTTGAAAATGTATTGCATTGTGTGGCTGTTTTGTTGTGGCGGCAACTACCTATTGAAGAAATTCAGCAACGGGTATATAAACTAACACCAGTTGCCATGCGACTGGAAATGAAAGAAGCCATTAACGGGTGTTACCTGATTGATGATACTTACAACAATGATTTAAGTGGCCTGGCCATTGCGTTAGATTTTTTACAGCATCAACCTCGGCAGGGGAAAAAGGTCTTAATTTTATCGGATTTACTCGAGTCTGGGCTTGGGGATGAAGTTCTGTATAGCCAGGTAGCCGAAATAGTTAAGGCAAAGCAGTTAGATAAACTTATTGCAATAGGAGAAAAGATAAGCCAGTACCAGTCTGAGTTTGATTTAGATAGCCAATTTTATTCTTCTACAACTGCTTTTTTAAATGCTTTTACTCCGGACAGTTTCCGCAACGAAACCATCCTCATAAAAGGAGCCCGTAAGTTCGAATTTGAAAAGATTGTAGCTGCTTTCCAGCGTAAAGTTCATGGCACTGTGCTGGAAGTTAATATGGATGCGCTGGTGCATAATCTAAATTTTTACCGGGCAAAACTTAAACCGGAAACTAAAATTATGGTTATGGTAAAAGCTTTTGCCTATGGAAGCGGCTCTTATGAAATAGCTAATTTGCTTCAGTTTCATAGAGCTGATTATTTAGCAGTTGCTTATACCGATGAGGGGGTGCAATTGCGGGAAAATGGCATTACGCTGCCTATTATGGTAATGAATCCGTCGCCTGATAGTTTTACTAAGATCCAACAATTCCACCTGGAACCGGAGATTTATTCTTTTGAAATTCTGGAAGCTTGTTTGGCAGCGCTGCCAGATCAGAATGCTACTCTAAATATTCATATAAAGCTGGATACGGGTATGCATCGGCTGGGCTTTACGGAAGCTGAGATTCCTGAAATTGCAAAAATCATTAAAGCAAATCCAAAAATTCATATAGCGAGTGCCTTTAGCCATTTAGCCGGGGCGGATGAAGCTTTTCATAACGATTACTCCAAACTACAGATAAGTAAGTTCAGGAAAATGGCGGCCGGGCTGGAAGAGCAGTTAGGTTATTCTGTTATTAAGCATACGTTAAACTCCGCCGGTATTGTTCGGTTCCCGGAAGACCAACTGGATATGGTACGCCTGGGTATAGGCTTATACGGAGTGGAGGCTACCAATACAGAGCAGAAAAGTTTACGCACCGTGGGTACTCTTAAAACTACAGTATCTCAGGTAAAACAAATACGGGCCGGGGAGACAGTAGGCTACAGCCGGCGCGGTATTGCCACTGAAGACAAAGAAATAGCTACTATTGCTATAGGTTATGCCGATGGGTACGACCGTAGGTTTGGCAATGGCGTAGGAAAAGTTTTAATAAACGGCCACCTGGCACCTGTTTTTGGTAATGTATGTATGGATATGTGTATGGTAGATGTTACCGGTCTCGGAGTGAAAGCCGGTGACCCAGTTGTTATTTTTGGAGAGGAGGTAAGCATCACCAAACTCGCTAAAAGTATTGGCACCATTCCCTACGAATTACTCACCAATGTTAGCGCCCGGGTAAAACGCGTATTTTATTCGGAATAACTAAAGTCCTTAATAGGCGACTGGAATATAAAAGAAGCGATTAAGTGGTTAATAACCATTCTTTTGCATCAGTTGGTGTTTTAAAGTGGCGGTGGATGCAAATACCCAGATCATTTGAAATGTTTTCTACTGTTTCTACGGCCAGTCTGGTAAAAATATTCTCATTAACTACTACAGCAATATGTAAGAACTTGCTGGAAGCGTACTGTGCTAGTTGCGGAATAATGGTAGTAGCCAACCATTTCTGATCATCAGGAGCAGCGATCTCCATTTTACGAATATCTACATATAGCCGGTTTAAGGCACTAATCTGAAATGCTTTCAATAACTCCAGGTGTAAAGCCCTGAATTCTTGAGATGTAGTTTTCCGTTTATAAACAACAGCTACCGAATTTATTTCTTTATCGGTAAAAATAACCACAGAATCGGTTTCGAAGTGGATATTTGGTTTCATGGTAGTAAATTAGGAGCTTAAAATCGTTCAAATATAGGTATTAATTTGTTGAAATACTTGTTTAGAAGGAGCAGGTATATCGGGAATAAATAAATATTAGACCTCTTGGAGAGGCTTACCTGACTACTTGTTTTAAAATTTAGTTAAAGACCTTGAGAAACAGAAGCATTAGGATATTAAAATTTTTATGGAATGTAACATATAGTATGAGCAGGTTGAAGAGGCAGGACTTGGTACAGCTGGTTTATAAATTAAAAACTATTTTGGAATAAAACGGAACACCTGTTAACTTGCATTTGTTTATAAAAAGTCTAAATAAGAATAAGGTGAAAAAAGGCCAGCGCAGTGTACGGGATCTTAAAATTGGTGAAAAAGGTACCATTTGCTGCCTTACTGATCCGGAAATGTCGCTTAAGTTATTAGAAATGGGTTGTATACCTGGTACAGAGGTAAAGCTGAACAGCAAAGCTCCGCTAGGTTGCCCGGTTACAATAATAGTAAACGATTATACCCTTTCTTTACGTTTAGACGAAGCAGCAACAATTGTGCTCAAATAAGGGTTTATGGCAGGAGTGATTGATACGGCAGAGGCGGCGGAAGTAAAGAAAGTAGTTGATAATTCTATTTCCAAGATAGCACTTATTGGTAATCCCAATTGCGGTAAGTCATCTTTGTTTAATCAACTTACTGGTTTAAACCAAAAAGTTGGTAATTTCCCCGGCGTTACCGTTGACAAAAAAACTGGTATTAGCCAGCTTACTCCCCAACACAAAGCTCAGGTTATAGATTTACCCGGAACCTACAGCCTTTATCCTAAATCTCTCGATGAGAAAGTAATCATAGATCTGCTTTACAACAAAAAGTCTGACCTGTACCCGGATGTTCTTATAATAACGGTAGATGCTTCTAACCTCAAGCGGAATCTTTTACTTTTTACGCAATTAGCAGATTTAGAAATTCCGGCAGTTTTAGGCCTGAATATGATGGATGTGGCCGAAACCCACGGCGTAAAAATCAACCTGAAGCAATTGCAGGAAGATTTAGGGGTGCCGGTTATTCCGTTAAATGCCCGGAATGGAATAGGCGTTGCGGCATTAAAAATTGTGACCTCGCAACCCCTGGATAAGCCTGAAAGAAAGTTCTTTCAGATACCAGAAGAGTTAATGGTTCTGGTTCGGCAAATCCGGTATTACTTTGAATTAAAAAATGATTACCTCGCGCTGCAATATGCGCATCAGTATAAAAAACTTTCTTTCTTAAGTGAAGCTGACAAAGATTATATAGCGGATTTACTTCAGAAGTATCAATTCAAATCTAATGCCTTACAGGCTTCCGAAACCATTGAGCGCTATACTGTAATAAATGAATTGCTCCTGGATTCTGTACAGGTTACCCGCGCAGAGTCAAATGAGAAGTTCAGTAATAAACTAGATCAGGTTTTAACGCATAAAGTTTGGGGCTACCTGATTTTCTTTACGGTATTGTTTATGTTGTTTCAGGCAATTTTTGCCTGGGCGCAATACCCCATGGACTTAATTGATCAGGGCATAGCCAACTTAAATAGTTGGATTCAGGGTCGATTTGATGGGCCTTTAGTGAATTTGCTAACCGAAGGTGTATTAGCCGGATTAGGTGGGGTATTCATGTTTATTCCTCAGATTGCCATTTTGTTTGCTTTTATTGCAATTCTGGAAGAAACCGGCTACATGGCGCGGGTTACTTTCATGATGGATAAAATTATGCGCAAGTTTGGCCTGAACGGTAAAAGTATTGTGCCTCTGATTTCGGGTGTAGCCTGTGCCGTGCCCGCCGTTATGGCGGCGCGTAATATTGATAACTGGAAAGACCGGATGATAACCATATTTGTTACGCCACTTATGAGTTGTTCTGCCCGGATTCCGGTATATACCGTACTTATTGCCCTGGTAGTGCCCGAAAAATATTACTTTGGTTTTCTTAACCTGCAGGGGATAATACTTATGGGATTATACCTGTTTGGCTTTATAGCAGCAGTCGGATCGGCCTGGGCCATGAAAAAAATCCTGAAAGCCCGTGAACGCAGTTACTTCATCATGGAATTTCCGGTTTACAAAATGCCTCGCTGGAAAAACGTGGGCATCACCATTGTGGAGAAAGTAAAGGCTTTTGTTTTTGAAGCGGGAAAGGTAATCATAGCCATTTCGGTTATCTTGTGGGTGCTAGCTTCTTATGGCCCTGGCAATAACTTAGAAAGGGTGGAACAAAAGGTACGTCAGGAAGCAGTTATTAAAAATCTAAGCGAAGCGGAAACTAATAATCTGGTTGCTTCTCAAAAGTTAGAGGCCTCTTATGCTGGTATATTTGGCCGCGCCATTGAGCCCGCTATTCGTCCGCTGGGCTTCGACTGGAAAATTGGAATAGCCTTACTTACGTCCTTTGCTGCCCGGGAAGTTTTTGTAGGTACGATCTCTACCATTTACAGTGTAGGAGAAGAAGAAAATATTGGTACCATCAAAGAAAAACTAATGGCTGAGAAAGATGAATTCGGACAGCCTTTCTTTACTCCAGCCCGCGCTTTTTCTTTATTAATTTACTACGTGCTGGCCATGCAATGCATGAGTACATTGGCAGTAGTTTACCGGGAAACTCGTTCCTGGAAATGGCCGGTGATGCAGCTCTTTTACATGAGCGGCCTGGCTTACCTCTGTTCGTATATTGTCTTCCAGGTTTTTAAATAACCTAATCTAAGCACGGTAGTATATTCTTATCAAATACTAGTTTAACCCTATTTGTAAAGCAAAAAAACAGTCGGTTGTTTGTGTAAATCAGGTAAATTTCTCTTCCAGTTGGCAATAGTATCGGTACGGATGAGTTCGTTAGGGGCGGTGATATTGGCGGCAATGCACAAACGATAGGTACCGGTGAGGTATTGAGTTAAATCCTGCAAAAGCTGATTGTTGCGGTAGGGCGTTTCCATAAAAATTTGGGTTTGATCTTTCTGCAACATTTCTTTTTCCAAGTTGCGGATAGCGGCAATGCGGTCTTTCTTCTCGATGGGAATGTAGCCATGAAAAGCAAAGGATTGGCCGTTAAAACCCGAAGCCATTAAGGATAATAAAATAGCGGAAGGCCCAACTAAGGGTACCACTTTAATGTTTTGGCGGTGCGCAAATTTTGCTAATTCAGCTCCCGGGTCGGCCACGCCCGGGCAACCAGCTTCTGAAATAATACCGGCGCTTGTACCGGCTTTTAAAGGCTCCAGCGCCTTTTTTACTTCAGCTTCCGAAGAATCCTTATCGATAACTACAATCTTTAATTCTTCAATTACTTTTTCGGGTGCCACGGTTTTAATGTAGCGACGGGCTGTGCGGGCATTTTCTACAATAAAATAAGAAAGGCTGGCTACACAATCTCTGACCTGAAGCGGAATTACCTCTTTAGCTGTGTCTTCGGCTAAAACGGATGGGATAAGATAAAGTATGCCTTTTTTGGTTACGTCCATAGGTGCAGGGCTCTTATACCAGCACTAGTAATTGCTGGTAGATAGAGTGGTTACTTTGGTTATATATTCTTATTAAACCCCACTAGCCAGAGGAAGCAGGCGGGGTTTAATAATTTAAGCAGATGCAGGTTTTATTTAAATTTTGCCTTCTTCTGCCAAAAAGTTAATTAGTAGGTTATAAAATTTTTCCGGTGCTTCGGCGTGTACCCAATGTCCGGCATTTTCAATGGTTTCTATTTTAGCTGCCGGGAAAATTTTTTCTATGGTAGCGGTGTCCTCGTCAGGTTTAATATAACGCGAATTTGCCCCCCGAATAAATAAAGTTGGTTTAGGAAAAGGTGTAGCGCTTTTTGTTTCCTGGCCAACTTCTTCAATATGTTGTTCTATAACCGGAAAATTCATGCGCCAAGCAAAAGAGTTGTCTTCTTTCCGATACAGGTTTTTAGCCAGGAACATCCGTACATCCAATTCCTGAATATGCTGAGCCAGGGCTTCATCTACCTCTGTGCGGTTTGTCACTTCAGCTAAATTAACAGCATGCAGGGCCGCCAAAATATCCTGGTGGTGCGGACGGTAAAATTTAGGAGCAATATCTACCACAATCAACCTGGTAACCATATCGGCATGACGCAACGCAAAATTCATGGCTACTTTTCCTCCCATGGAATGGCCCATGATAGTAGCTTCCGGGAGTTGCTGATCTTGCATAAATTGTAAAATATCCTGCTTCATAACATCATAGTTAAAGTCCGGGCTGTGAGGCGAGCGTCCATGATTGCGCAGGTCTATTAAATAAATCTTATATTCTTTTGCTAAATATTTAGCCAGTGTTTGCCAGTTATCTGATGAGCCAAATAAGCCATGTAATATTAATAAAGGTGAGCCTGTACCTAATTCTCTGAAATGTAATTTCATAAGCTGTGTTAAATAAAACAGATAGTTTTTTTCTGGATTGAAATAATGTTAGGCTTTATATACCGGGTTATTTTATCCAGTGGCATCAACAAAGAAGTAAGTGTAATTTGTTGGCCAGTCCGCAATTCAAAGGTAATGTATTCGTAGTTACTCCAGAAATACTTTGAAGTTCGGCATTTTACCTGAATAGCCTCAATAATGTCTTCTTTGCGATAATAAAGTTTCTGCCGGATGTCATAGATGGTAAATGTCTCATTTTTTTTATCTATTTCTACCAGCTTCTGAAAATCATTGAAAAAATACTGGAGGTGCAAAACAAATACCGGAAAAGAGAACGAAGCTAGCATCAAACCTAAAACTAAAAGCAACGAAGCCTCTAAAGGCGGTACCTGGGGCCGGCCAAAGTAAACTACTAGTAAAGGCCCCGAAATTAACAGGCACAACAAGGCCCAAAAGAGCATGAAAAAGTGTCGGCTTGCATCAGGAACATAAACACTTCTTTCTTTAGATAACAAGGTAATTAAGAAACGGAGCACATACATGAGTGCGGCCATCATTCCTAAAAACTTCAATAATTTTATGTATAGAGCCATTAAATATAGTGGTGGTGGAACAGCTGTTTTTCTATTAATAAACGAGTTTTATCCTGATAAATTTAGTTAGAACGTATTTAAAATTTTAATTACTTACCCTAAATGCGTCGGAGGAACTTTAAAGTAAAATAAGCTTAAGAGGTAACTGCAATACTAAATTAAGCCAGGCAGTAGCTGAACTGGCCTAAACCGAATTACTGCTTC
Source organism: Adhaeribacter aquaticus DSM 16391 (assembly GCF_000473365.1). Taxonomy (GTDB): domain Bacteria; phylum Bacteroidota; class Bacteroidia; order Cytophagales; family Hymenobacteraceae; genus Adhaeribacter; species Adhaeribacter aquaticus. The sequence continues at coordinate 453,611 of NZ_KI421517.1, read as the reverse complement.
CTGCCTGGCTTATGAAAATTTATTGGAATTAAATATTTTATTTTAAGCAGTAGGGGGCTTATTGTAATTGTCTTAGATAAAGCTGAATTGTGTTTTCCATGCCATAATAAAGGGCATCACAAATAAGTGCATGGCCAATAGAAACCTCTAATAATCCAGTAATATTTTGCTTAAAGTATTTTAGGTTGTCTAAATCAAGGTCGTGACCGGCATTAATTCCTAAACCTAATTCATTGGCTTTTTGTGCTGCCTGGGCATAAGGCGCTACCGCTGACGCCGGATCGTTTAGATAATTGGTAGCATAAGCTTCGGTGTATAACTCAATCCGGTCGGTACCTGTTTTAGCTGCTCCTTCCACCATTGCCACTATCGGATCTACGAAAATGGAAACACGGGTACCTATAGCCTTTAAGTCGGCAATAATCTCTTTTAGATAGTCCTGATTTTTAATGGTGTCCCAGCCAGCGTTAGACGTTATGGCATCGGGCGCATCTGGTACCAATGTTACCTGCTCCGGTTTTACCTTTTTTACCAGTTCCAGGAATTCGGGAGTAGGATTACCCTCAATGTTAAACTCAGTAGTTACTACTTTTTTTAAATCTAACACATCCTGGTACCGGATGTGCCGTTCATCAGGACGGGGATGAACAGTAATGCCTTGGGCTCCAAAACGTTCACAATCCAGGGCAACTTGCACTACATTAGGTCGGTTGCCACCCCGGGCATTCCGCAGCGTGGCAATTTTATTTATATTTACACTTAATTTTGTCATTGCTTTTCAGTTTCAATTGTTAGCAATTATTGTATACACCAAATGTACTTTGGTATTTTAAATTATAGAACAACCGGAAAGAAATCCGGTGGCGACCAAAAATAATACGTTTTTATTTAATATTATTTATTGTTTGTAGCATCCTGAATAAATCCGGTACTTTGTCTGTTTAATCCTGGAATGGTTCCAGAGGAGTTAAAAAGAATCTTTAACCAACACTTAACCTTAAATAATTCTTTAAAAATGAGCTTGAAAGAAAGAATAGAAGCCGATATTAAAAAGGCTATGTTAGCCAAAGATAAAACCCGTTTAACTGCTTTACGCAGCATTAAATCGCAAATTTTATTAGCCGAAACCGAAAAAGGGGCAGCGGAGGTTCTTACTCCGGATGCAGAAATAAAATTATTAACAAAGGCAGCAAAGCAACGTCGTGAGTCGGCAGATGTGTATGCAAAACAATTCCGGACCGATTTGCAGGAAACGGAATTAGCAGAGCTGGCCATAATTGAGGAATATTTGCCGCAGCAATTATCAGAAGGCGATTTGCTTAGTAAACTTGCTGAGATTATACAGCGGGTAGGTGCAGCTGGTCCATCAGATTTAGGAAAAGTAATGGGAATAGCCTCTAAAGAATTAGCGGGTTTAGCCGATGGTAGAGCTATTTCAGCGGCTGTTAGCAGATTGCTTAATAATACAAATGCTTAATCAAGGGTAAGTTTTAAGTTATAGGTACCCTGCTGCATGAAAAGTTTTGGGTAAAATGCCCTTCTACTATTTTTTACCCAAACCACATCTTGCTTGATAACTTTTTAATAGGTAACCCAGGTTGTATTAAAATTAGGGAAAGCTTATAACTTAAAACTTACCATTGCCTACAAAGATGAGTACATTTGATGTTTTCCTGCTAATACCTCTTGCATTTGGTGCATTTCAGGGTTTCCGTAAAGGATTCATGCTGGAAGTGCTGTCAGTGATTGCTTTATTCCTTAGATTTATTTTAGGCCTTAAATTTTTAACTACGGCCATTCCGGTTGTACAAAGTTATATAGGCAATGCTTTTGGTTTATTGCCGTTTCTTTCGTTCCTGTTGGTATTTGTTTTAATAATAATGGGGGTGCGCCTGGTAGGAGTCATTCTTAAGAAAGTTTTAGATTTTACGCCTTTTGGAATGGTGGATAATTTGCTGGGTGGTTTATTAGGTGGGTTAAAATGGTGTTTAGCTATAAGTTTACTACTTTATGTAGGAAGCCTGGCCGGTATTGCCATTTCAGAAAAAAGTGTTCAGGAATCCATTATATATCCTTTTGTAATTAAGGCTACTCCGGTGGCTTTAGACGTATTAAGTTGGATGCTGCCTTTCATAAAAGTTATTCTTACTACTTTAAAAGGCTTATTCTGAATTTTCTGCCTTGATTTCTCGTTTCTTATTATAGGTGTTTTACTATATTTAGATTAAGTTGATTCTGCTGTTGGATAATTTTGATTCTTATACCTATAATTTGCTGGATTACTTTGGCCAATTAGGTATTGAATCTACAGTAATAAGAAATGATGTGCCGTTAAACGAGCTTGACCAAATAGCTTTTGACGCTATTGTGTTATCACCCGGGCCTGGAACCCCGGCAACGGCAGGAAATTTAATGGCAGTTATAGATCGGTATCATCAATCTAAACCTATATTAGGTATTTGTTTAGGCCATCAGGCCATTGGCCAATACTTTGGCGCTTCTGTTACCAAGGGCTTGCGGCCAATGCACGGAAAAATTTCAGAAATATTTTGCACAAAGGACGCAATTTTTGAAAACCTACCGCTTCAAATGCCGGTAGTAAGGTATCATTCTTTGGTGCTTAAAGAAGTTCCGGAGGTATTATTACCCTTGGCATATACTGCAGAACAGGAATTAATGGCTTTTCGGCACCAGAAATTACCATTATATGCTTTACAGTTTCATCCGGAAGCTATTTTAACTACCTATGGATTAGATATATTACGAAATTGGGCTATTCTTACAGGTATGGTGGTTAAATAAAAAAACGTACCTTGGCAACTGAAATACCTTTTATTAATATAGAATGAATTTAGAAATCAAAGAAGAAGGGGGATATAAATATATAGATGAGGGCCAGGGAGAGGTCTTGTTATTGCTCCATGGTTTATTTGGAGCATTAAGTAACTGGAATGGAGTAGTTGAGGCCTTTTCAAAAGAGTACCGGGTTGTTATTCCGTTAATGCCCATTTATGAAATGCCTTTGCGGGAAGCAGGTGTGCCAGGATTAGTGAGGTTTGTAGAGGGTTTTGTAAAATTTAAATCATTAGATAACCTTTCTTTGCTGGGTAATTCATTAGGTGGCCATATTGCCCTGGTATATACCTTGAATAACCCTAACCAGGTAAACCGCCTGATTTTAACGGGGAGCTCGGGCTTATTCGAAGATTCTATGGGCGGCTCTTTTCCGAAACGCGGAAACTACGAATATATTAAAGAGCGGGTAGAGTATACATTTTATAATCCGGCTACCGCCACAAAAGAGTTGATAGACGAGGTATTTAATATAGCAAATAGTAATTCTAAATGCCTTCGGATAATAGCCATTGCCAAATCAGCTCAACGACACAACATGGCAAAAGACATAACCCGTATCAAAGTGCCAACTTTACTTATATGGGGGTTGAATGATAATATTACGCCTCCCGTAGTAGCACATGAGTTTAACCGGTTAATAAAAGGATCAGAACTGTATTTTATAGATAAATGCAGCCATGCGCCAATGATGGAACATCCAGGCCTGTTTAACCAGTACTTAGAAAGTTTCTTAGTAAGAACAAGAACCGAAGCAGCAGTAAATTAAGCTATTGCTTTAAAGATATGCTATGATTGCCGAAGAGCTCATAAATCAAATGATTCCGCCCCTGAAGAGTACCGACACGGTAGATAAAGCTGTGCGTTGGATGGAAGAATTTCGCGTGAATCAGTTGCCGGTAGTAAAAAACCGGCAGTATGTGGGCTTGGTTAGTGAGAGTGCACTCCTAGAGAACAATGATAGAGAAGCAACGCTGGATCATTTTCCTTTTGATTATGCCGATGCCGTAGTTATGCATTACCAGCATTTTTATAATGTAATGGAAGTAGCTATCCGGAATAAAATTCAGGTTGTTCCGGTTTTGGATGAGCATCGCGAATTTTTAGGAGTAATAACTGTAAACGACACCTTTGCTGCTTTTGGTCAAATGTCGGCCTTACAAGGTCAGGGGGGAATATTAGTGCTTAGCATGAATGAGCGCGATTATTCTTTAGCTGAAATTAGCCGGCATGTAGAGTCTAATAATGCCAAAATTCTGAGTGCGTTTGTTTCTCCGGATGAAACAGATGGATTTAAAGTAAAAGTAACTTTAAAAATAAATAAGAATGATTTGAATCGGATCATAGCTACCTTTGAGCGTTTTGATTACCGGATTACAGCTCAATTTCAGGAAGCTACTGATTTGAAAGATGATCATGACCGGCTGGATTTGCTTCTGAAATACATAAATATTTAACTACTATACTATAGCAACAGCTTTAGCAAATAAACCTTCCTCTGAGTAAAGCCCATGAAAATAGCAGTAATTGGTAAGCCTTTTTCCGATAAGCTGAAACCTTATATTCAGGGCCTTTTTGAAGAACTCATAAATCGCAACGCAGAAATAATTGTAGTAGAGTATTTTAAAATCTATTTACAAAATAACATATCCATACCCGAAGGAATGAGAGTATTTCGGCGGGGTGATAAATTAACAGACGTAAACTTTGTTTTTAGTATTGGTGGTGATGGCACTTTGTTAGATGCGGTAACGTACGTAGGAGCTCAGCAAATACCTATTTTAGGGATTAACACTGGTCGTTTGGGTTTCCTGGCTACCATTGCTTATGATAATATTCCTGCAGCCATAGATGCTTTGTATAAGGGGCACTATACGATTGATGAACGATCATTAATTAGAGCCGACACAGATCAGGAGGTATTTGACGGGATTAATTTTGGGTTAAACGAATTCTCTATTCTTAAAACCGATACTTCTACCATGATTGTGGTGCATACCTACCTGGATGGTGAGTACCTGAATTCTTATTGGGCTGATGGGCTTCTGGTTTCTACCCCAACTGGCTCAACGGGTTACTCCTTAAGTTGTGGCGGACCGGTAGTGTTACCTCAAACAAACAATTTTATTATTTCTCCCGTATGCCCTCATAATCTTAATGTAAGACCCTTGATTGTGCCTGATAAGAGCGTTATTACCTTTGAAATTGAAGGAAGGAGTAATAATTTTTTAATTTCTCTTGACTCGAGATCCAGGTCTGTAGATGCCTCTATTCAAATTGCTGTAAGAAAAGAAAACTTTAATGCGAAACTAGTTAAGATGACGCACGTAAATTTTCTGAACACACTACGCACAAAATTAAATTGGGGATTTGATAAGCGGAATGATGGTTAATATTAATTTATAATTATCATACTGAGATATTTATATTTTATATATTATATCTAATATTTTTATTGTTAATTTTGGGCAAACGTTTTATAGCATAAATTTACAGGCATTTAAAGATCTATTACTGGTTGGACTATGAAGAAGATATTCTCTACTATTATTCTTGTGGGCATTTTATTATCGCTGGTCACGACCGAGGCAGATGCCCAACGGTGGTCTAAGCGCAGGAGGTATTATTCTCTTGGTGTGAATGTGGCGGCCATGAACTATTTTGGAGATATAGTTCCGCAAGCCGATTTTACCAGTTTACGGTTACGCTCTACACGTCCTAGCCTTGGCCTGACCTATGAATATAAAATGTATCCAAGAGTTTCGTTTCGGGGAAGTCTTGCCTGGGGGCGTATTACTGGCGATGACCAAAAAAGTGCATCTCAGAACGAGGCCGAAAATTTACCACGGTTCAAACGTAATTTAAATTTCCGGAACGATATTAAAGAGTTGAGCGGAGCAATTGTAATAGATTTATTCGAAAACCGCGGTACTTATACCAGACGTCCTGATTTTGCACCGTATGGATTTATTGGAGTAGGTTTAATTCATCATAACCCTAAAACTTATTATGGTGGTGGCGCAATCTTACCTAACGGACAAGAGATGGCAGCCGGTTACTATGAACTACAACCATTAGGAACTGAAGGCCAGTATTCTAATGGTAGCGGTTACCCTGAACCATATAGAAAATTAGAGTTTGTTATACCATTTGGTATTGGTTTCCGTTATAAACTAGACCGGCAGTGGGATTTAGGCTTTGAAATTGGCTGGCGTAAAACCTTTACCGATTACTTAGATGATGTAAGTACTAATTATGCCTCTAAAGCTGATTTATTACAAAGCGATCCATCAGGGAGGGCAGCCATTTTATCTGACAGAAGTAGTGAATCAGGCTATCCAAGTCAACCAGATCCATCTGGAACGCCTTATGCCCACGTACCGGGTTATGGTGTAAAAGGTGATCAACGTGGTGATGCTACCGACAAAGATTGGTACATAACTACAGGTATAAGTTTAAATTACATTATACCAGTAAGAACCAGAGGACCTAAATTCAGATAATAAGTAAGAATTTTATTTACTTATTAAATATTTATGAAGAAAATTAAATTAGTGATGATGCTCCTTGTTTGTTTACAAATAGGGAGCTTTTCTTTTTTAGAAGCTTTTGCACAAAAAACAAGTGAGGTCGGCTTGGGAATAGGGGGTGCCAATTATAAAGGCGAAATTTCTCCTAATTACAGATTCCTTAATAACAGACCTGCCTTAACGGTTTTCTATAAAAAAGATATTTCTAAGGCAGTAGTGGCCCGGGCCGGTATTTTATTTGGGCAAACCAGGGCTAAGGACATTAATGTGGATTTGCCTGTAAACCAATTCCGCCAGGCTGATATGCGCACCAATTTAGGTGAGTTAGCTATTGGCATAGATTATAATTTTCTGGATTATTATGATATGAAGCGTCGGGTGCGTTGGACGCCCTATTTCTTTACCGGGGCTGCCTTAGCTAATTATAATAACAAGGTAGTATTTAATAATGATTTAATAAAACCTTTTGAAAATGGCTTTATATTAGGTATTCCAATGGGAGTAGGGGTTAAGTATGCCTTATCTTACCACTGGAATTTAGGTTTGGAAGTAGCTGCCCGAAAAACCGTTTTAAAAGGTGGTGATAAGTTTGATTACCTGAAAACAAAAGAATATTCGCCTAATCCGCCTCAAAACTTGCAGTTTGCCAATCCATACGACAAAGACTGGTATTTTTACAACGGAATCAGCATTTCTTATACCTTCTATAAAATAGTTTGTCCGGACGTTTACAAAAAGGACCCGAAGCTGTTAAGGCGTTAATTAACAGGTAAATTTTGTAATTAATTACAAATCCGTACATTAATTAGTTTAAACTCCTGTTGCCATTCTGAAAGTTGGCCATATTTTTATAACTTGCGGCGAAATTTGCTTTGAATGGACCTTCTGGAAAAAGTTGATATAAACAATTTGCCGAAGCACGTTGCCGTTATAATGGACGGAAACGGACGGTGGGCTAAGAAAAAAGGTGGGCTTCGGATTTTCGGGCACCAAAACGCTATTACAGCTGTTCGGGAAACCGTGGAGGCTGCAGCAGAATTAGGTATACAGTATTTAACCCTATACGCATTCTCTACTGAAAATTGGTCACGCCCGCAATATGAAGTAAACGCATTAATGCAATTACTGGTTTCAACTATTAGAAAAGAAACGGCCACACTAACTAAGAACAATATTCGTTTACAGGCTATTGGAGATATAGCCTCTCTGCCGGATGCCTGCCGGCGGGAGTTGTTTGAAGCAATGGAAATAACGGCCTCCAATACCCGGATGACTTTAAACTTAGCATTGAGTTATAGCGGCCGGTGGGAAATAACCCAGGCTGTAAAACAAATTGCTCAATTGGTAGAAGCGCAAAAGCTTAAGGCTACAGATATAACAGAAACTATTATCAGCAACTTTCTGGCTACAGCCAACATGCCTGATCCGGAATTGCTGATTAGAACTAGTGGTGAGCAGCGTATCAGCAATTTTTTGTTGTGGCAGCTGGCTTATACAGAATTATATATTACTGACTTATTATGGCCGGACTTCCGGAAAAAGAACCTGTACGAGGCGCTCGTATCTTACCAGAGTCGAGAAAGAAGGTTTGGCAAAATAAGTGAACAACTAACGAAATAATTTTTAATGGTAAAAAGATTTGGGTTGCTGTTTATTTCTTTAATAGCAGCCATTTTAACAGCTCAGGCACAAGTAGGCTTATCTCCCGCAAACGGTGGTGCTTCTATTGATTACACAAATCCACGTAAATATACTGTAGGGGGAATAACAGTAAGTGGTGCCAAATTTTTAGATCCCAATTCCCTTGTTTCCATTACAGGTTTAAAAGTAGGAGATTCGGTAACCTTGCCAGGTGAAGATATTAGCCGGGCAATCCACAAATTATGGGGACAAGGTATTCTGGGCGATGTAGAGGTAAATATTGTTAAAATAGAAGGCGATAAAGTTTTCCTGGACTTCTTTTTAACGGAGCGGCCCAGGTTATCTCGCTTTGAGTTCTCTGGTATCAAGAAAGGGCAGTCAGATGCTTTACGTGATAAAATTAAGTTAATCCGCGGAAAAGTAGTAACCGATGCCTTATTAAATACTACCCGCCATACTGTAAGAACATATTTTCAGGATAAGGGTTACCTGAACACCAAAGTAAATATTCTGCAAAGACCTGATTCAGTACTGGCTAATAGTGTAGTGCTGGATATTCACGTAGATCGAGGCGAAAAAGTGAAGATTGGCGAACTTAATTTTGTTGGGAATGAAGCTATCTCGGATAAGAAGTTAGCCAGCCGGATGAAGAAAACCAAGGAGAAAAGGCCTTTCAGAATTTTCACGGCATCTAAATTTAAACGTCCTGATTACGAGGAAGATAAGAAGAAGTTAATTGACTACTATAATTCTCAGGGCTACAGAGATGCTTTAATTGTTTCTGATTCAGTTTATAATCTATCTGATGAACGTATTGGTATTACCATTCGGGTAGAGGAAGGTCGGCAATACTTTTTCCGGAATATTTCCTGGAAAGGGAATTACATTTATGACGATAAGCAATTAGCCAGTGTTTTAGGTTTTAAGAGAGGCGATGTTTACAGTAATGAACAATTACAAAAAAGAACACAGTACAATCCAACGGGAGCTGATATTTCTTCGCTTTATATGGATGATGGTTACCTGTTTTTCCATGTTGATCCGGTGGAGGTATTAGTAGAAGGTGATTCTATTGATATTGAAATGCGGATATTTGAAGGTGCTCAGGCCCGGATTAAAAACGTTTCTGTTTCGGGTAATGACAAAACAAGTGATCACGTAGTTCTTCGTCAGCTTTATACCATTCCTGGTCAGAAGTTTAGCCGTACTAACTTAATTAATTCGCAAAGGGAGATTGCCACGTTAGGTTATTTTGACCCGGAGAAGATTGGCATGAATCCTGTTCCGAATGAAGCAGACGGTACCGTAGATATTAAATATACAGTAGCAGAAAAACCAAACGACCAGATTACCCTGTCTGGTGGTTGGGGTGGTGTTTACGGAATTATTGGTACTGTTGGGTTAGTGCTAAATAACTTCTCAGCCCGGAAGGCTACCGATTGGAAAAACTGGCGGCCTATTCCTAGTGGTGATGGACAAAGGTTAGCTTTAAATATTCAGGCGAATGGTCTGCGTTATCAATCTTATTCTCTTTCGTTTACTGAACCTTGGTTAGGCGGCAGAAGACCAAATGCTTTTACAGTTGGGATGAACAAAACCATTTCCCGTCAGATTGGTCTCGATAATACTGTAAGTGGAGCAATTAAAATTAATGGAGCTTCCGTTAGCTTAGGACGTAGGTTACGGAAGCCAGATAATTATTTCTCATTATCGCACTCATTGGGGTATAACCAATATATTACCAGTGGAAGATTTATGGAAGTTTATAATTTCGGTAATGTTGATCGGGATAAGCAGGAAGCTTCTGCTAATAGTATTTCTTTTACAAACACCATTGCCCGGAACAGCTTAGACCAAATTACTTTTCCAAGAAGAGGTTCTTCCTTAAGCTTAAGCCTTAACATGACTCCTCCATATTCTTTATTATTTAAGAATGTTGAACAGAGTAAATGGATTGAGTTCCAGAAGTGGATGTTTGATGCTTCCTGGTTTACAACCTTGAGCCCTAATGGTAAATTTGTATTGAATACCCGCGCGCACTTTGGGTTCCTGAATACTTATAGCAATAAGCGGCAAGTAGGACCTTTTGAACGTTTCAAACTTGGTGGTTCTGGTTTAGGTATTGGTAACTTTATTGTAGGTACAGATTATATTGGTTTACGTGGTTATGAAGATGAATCACTTTCTCCGGAACAACGTGGTGGGATTACCTTCAGTAAATACGTGACCGAGCTTCGTTATTTAGTATCTCCAAATCCGGCTGCTACTATTTATGTACTAGGTTTCATGGAAGCAGGTAATAGCTTTAATAATTACAGAGACTACAATCCGTTAAAATTATACCGGTCAGCCGGTTTAGGTGCCCGGGTATTTATGTCAGCTTTTGGATTACTAGGATTTGATTATGGCTGGGGCTTTGATCGGGTTCCTGCGGTGCAAGGAATACCAGGTACTAAACCAGGCGGACAGTTCCACTTTATTATTGGTCAGCAAATCAGGTAATAAAATTTATTTTTAATTAATGTTTGGTATCATATTCGCTTAATACTTTATTAGATAAAGCAATCGTTAAATAAAAAGAAATAATCAAGTGCTTGTTTAGTAGGTAAATAAGTATAATAACGATAGAAGAGTTAAACCAAACAATTTTGTAAGAATGAAAAAATTATTATTTTTAGTTTTCTTTGCCTTGCTTACCTTTCAGGCTGCTTATGCGCAGAAGTTTGGTTATGTAGATTCTGAGTTCATCATGAGTAAGGTTCCGGCCTATACAGCGGCTCAGAAAGAAGTAGATAAGCTATCGGCTAATTGGCAAAAAGACATTGAGAATAGGTATGCAGCCATAGACAAAATGTATAAAGCCTACCAGGCCGAAGAAGTTCTGCTTACGGATGAAATGAAAAAAAGGCGTCAGAACGAGATTGTTGAAAAGGAACGGGAAGTCAAAGAATATCAGAAAAGCATTTTTGGTTTCGAAGGCCAGCTGTTCAAAAAGCGACAAGAATTAATTAAGCCAGTGCAGGATGAAGTGTATGACGCCATTGAAAAGGTTGCTAAACAAAAGCAATTGCAAATAATATTTGATAAATCAGGAGGTTTGGTAATGCTTTATACCAATCCGGTACATGATTATACTGAGTATGTTTTAGAAGCGTTAGGATTAGCATCAACAGAAAGGAACTCACCAGGCAAAGCTCCTGTTGTAAGACCAACTGATACGCCTGCCGCTGCGGTAACAGATGTAGGAGAGGATGAAGCCTCAACACAGCCAAAAGCTGCAGGAGGTGCCGTGAAAAGAACAACACAAACAACCAAGTCACAACCTAAAAAAAAGTAATATCTATTAATTAATTATTTAAAATGAACAAAATTAAATTATTTGTAGCAGCCGCATGTATGATGGCCATCACTGTGGTTTCTAACGCACAAACAGCTGCTCCTAAAATTGGTTACACCAATGTGTCTTATATTTTAGGTTCAATGCCAGAAAGCAAACAAATAGAATCTGATTTAAAGGCCTACAGCACCCAGTTAGAAGCTCAGCTACAAACTAAATTTAAAGAGTTTGAAACGAAACGTGATGCTTACCAAAAAGGTGCTTCTACCATGACAGAAGTTATTCGGGCTGATAAAGAAAAAGAATTGATGAATCTGCAAAATTCTATTGAAGAATTCCAACGTAATGCAGAAGCCTCTTTACAAAAGAAACAACAATCTTTATTAGAGCCTGCTTATACTAAAATGCAAAAAGCGATTGATGATGTAGCTAAAGACAATGGATATACTTATATCTTTAATTCTGATGCTGGTTACGGATCAACTACTATTCTTTTACACGCTCCGGAAGAAGGTAACGTATCTGATTTAGTTTTAAAGAAAATGGGTGTAACACCTCCTGCTAAAGGAACAGCAAGTGCTGCTCCGGCAGCGATGCCAGCTTCAAAAGCTACTACACCGTCAGCTACTAATACTGCTCCAACAGTAAAGAAGAAGAAGTAATCTAGTTTAATTTTATAATAGGATAGCCGGTACATTCTTTGTACCGGCTATTTCTTTTTTATGTAGTTTTGAAATAAAAATATCAATGTTTAATGGCTGAAGAATTCTTAGACAGCAATATTGACACAGATGAGTTGTACGAGCACCACCGTATCGTAGCAGACAAAGGTCAGGCGTTAATTCGGATTGATAAATTTCTGATGGATCGGTTACCAAACGTGAGCCGGAATAAGCTGCAGGAAGCTATCAGTTCTGAATCTATTCAGGTGAATAACAAACCTGTTAAATCAAGTTATAAGGTTAAGCCTTTTGATATTATTACGGTTACTTTGCCGGACCCACCACGTGATACAGAAATTGTTCCGGAAAACATTCCCTTAACTATCATATATGAGGATGAAGAACTGCTACTCGTAAATAAGCCTGCGGGAATGGTAGTCCACCCAGCCTACAGCAACTGGTCAGGCACCCTGGTAAATGCCTTAACTTATTACTTGCAAAATTTACCAACCAGTAGAAATGGGGAGGGTAGACCTGGCCTGGTACATCGGATTGATAAAGATACTTCTGGTTTATTGGTTATTGCCAAAACTGACTATGCCATGACCTACCTGGCCAGGCAGTTTTTTGATCATAGCATTGAAAGAACCTATTATGCCTTAGTTTGGGGAGTGCCTAAAAAAGAAACAGGAACCATTGTGGGTCATATAGGCCGGAGCGCTAAGGACAGGAAAATAATGGCTGTATATCCGGAAGGCGATTACGGTAAACATGCCGTAACGCATTATAAAGTATTGCAGTCGTTTCAGTATGTTTCCCTTGTCCAATGCAATTTGGAAACCGGGCGCACCCATCAAATAAGAGCTCATATGAAACATATTGGGCATCCGTTATTTAATGATGCCACTTATGGCGGTGATCAGATTGTATATGGAAGCCGGACCTCCTCTTTTAAAGCCTTTGTGGAAAATGCTTTTAAACTTATACCCCGACAAGCCTTACATGCTAAATCTTTAGGCTTTAAACATCCGGTTAAAAAAGAATTTATGCAATTTAATTCAGATTTGCCGGAAGATTTCATTGCTGCTCTTGATAAATGGAGCCTATATAAAAGTTAAAGGTATTTTGTTAAAGCATTATAAAAAGTAAAAGCCTGCTCTTTGTAGAGCAGGCTTTTACTTTTTATAAATAAAATTAGCTAATTTATTTTCTAGCTGATTTTGATGCTACGTCAAGATTTTTTAAAGCGTTGTCAACATCTTTGTTAGTTGGGTCTAAACGTTTTACTTCTGTCCAATACTTTCTAGCCGTAGTAAAATCCTTAGACTTGTAAGCTTGATAACCTAAGTAATAATTAGCTTTCATTAAACCACCTTTATAAGAAGGGCTGCTCGCTTTAGCTGGATCTTCCATAATTAGCTTAACATACTCCTCATAATAAGGTTTTGCAGCACCACCTTGGTCTTTATCCTGCGCTTCAGCAATTTCAGCCCTACGTAAAACTGCTGGAGTATAATTAGGTACTTCTTTTAATAAAGCAGCATAAATTTCATCAGCCTCAGCGTATTGTTTAGCTGCAAAATAAGCTTCTGCTAATTTAAAGTTATCCGTTCTAGAAGGTTTAGCGGCAATTTTTGCTTTATAAAGAGCAATTGCTTTTGGATATTCTTTTTGTTTGATATAAAAAGCAGCTACATCATCTTGTAATTCTGCATTGTCCGGATCCATTTGTATTGCCTTATCAAATTGAGCCTGTGCTTCTGCCCCTTTGCCTGCTTTTGATAACATCTGGCCATAATAAGAATAGTCAGACGCAATGAATTTAGATTGATCAGCACCTTTAAAATAAGTATCCATGGCAGCTAAAGCTTCGTCTGTTTTACCAGCTTCAAATAATGCTTTTGCTAAAACACTATTTATAGCAGTGTTTTCTGGGCTTTGTTGTAAAGCTGCACGAGCCTCTCTTATTGAACCTTCATAATCTTTGGTTAAAAATAAGAATGAAGCTAATTGCATGCGAGTTTCCGGGGAATCCTCAGCCATTGAGATAAACTTTTTGAAGTTCTCAGCAGCTTGGTCATATTTACCTACGAAGTAATACATTTCACCTAAATCGCGGTAAACCGGAGCAAAGTTAGGGTCAGCTGTTATAGCAGCCTGATAAGAAGCCTGAGCTTCGTTATAGTTTCTGGCCTGCACAAATAACTTGCCACGTTTAGCGTGTGCTTTAGCTAATTTGCCATCAATTTGAGTGGCACGTTCAAAAGCCGTTGCGGCCTCGCCACCACCATTTGTTCTTAAAAGATGTAAATCACCTAGAACAACGTAAGCTGGTGCACTGTTGTTTTTAGTTATTTTTAAGGCTTCGTTTACATATTCAATTCCTTTTGCAGGCTCTTTAACTTTAGCATCTACATAAGCCTGTCCTATTTGAATATATACATTTGGATCTTTCTTTTTAGAGGCTTTTATCGCCGCTTCAAATAATCCTTCTGCTTCTGCTGTGTTACCTTTGAGTAAAGCCGCTTTACCAGCACCAACCATGGCAAGAGCTGATTTTGGATTTGCAGCATAGCCTTTAGCATAGGCCGCTGTTGCCTCATTCAACTTACCAGTTCTCAAATACGCGTCTCCTAAATAAAGCGATGCCTCGTCACTGTTTATGCCAGATAATGTTTTGGTTGCTTCATTATATCTTTCCAAGTCAATTGACCGTTGGGCATCTTTTACACTTTGCCCAAAGGCAGTAGTAAAGCTTAACGAAGCTCCTAAAACGAGGATATACTTCCAATTCTTGATCATTTGTTTTTGTTTGTTTGGTTAAAAAAATTGGTAAAAGAAAAAATTTACTCTGTTACGGTTACTAATCTTAGTACCGCATTAGCGGGTACCAGTCCTGATTTTAAAAATATTCTTTGTCCTTTATCCCTTGCTACAAATGCTGCAAAACCTGTGCCAAGTCCTACTCGCGCCTCACGACTTATAATATATAAGTTTCTTCGGAGCGGATAAGTTCCCTGGGCCAGGTAAGCCTGGAAGGGTTGGTAGTAAGTATCGGGCTTACTTGGATTAACTTTTAAACCTACTGACACTACATTTATTTTATCTAAAAAGCCCATTGCGTTAGGATCATCAAAATCGCTTATCCAACTCACCCCTAATACCCCAATGGCATTAGGATTATTGGCTACGTAATCTATTAACGCTTTATGTGATTTAGCTGCAAAAGCGTTTGGGGCCAAGGGTTGTTTATGATTGATGGAATCAAGGATATACCTTGCTGTACTGGAATTGTTATTGTCAAATACAATTGTAATATCTGATAATGATGATTTTGAATTAATTTGCTTCCAAGACTTTACCTTACCCGTAAATATATCCTGTAATTGCGGAATAGCCAAAAGGGTATCCGGATTATTAGGATGCACAATTAAAGCTACTCCATCTATCGCTATTTTTGTAACGCGTGGGGTGATCTTTATATTTTTGAAGACCTTGTTTTCTTCGTCTGTTAGTTCTCTGGGAACAATTGCCAACCGCACGCTGTCATTTAATAAATCACGTATGGCTTCTCCTTCTGGTTTATAAGAAGCCCTAATAGTGGCATATTTATATGTTTTTTCGAAAGTATAGACATGAGAGTCTAAAATTGGTTCAAAAGACTCATCTACTACTATTTTTATATCGCCGGATGTGCCAGTATCCGTTACAGGTGGTTTACCTGAGTTATTATTACAAGCAGTTAGGCCACTGCTGCCTATTACTAAAAAGATTATATATCTTAATAATGTATTCATTTTAACTGTCTTTGAAAACTAATAAAGTTTCCGGTGCACAAATCTAATAAATAGATTTATATAAATGGTTAGATATAAATCTCTTCAAATTTAACCATCATTATTTAGACGAATTCAGATTCAAAAGGTTAGCTATTAGCTCTTATTCTTTAAGAAGTTAATCTTTAAAAGTTTCATCTTTTTGCTCAGCATGCCTTTTGTAGGTTCTGATGAATCGGAAGATTCCGTATAAAAATAAAACTGCACCAATAGCCATTTTTGTTTTAGCTGGTAAGGCTATTTGTTCGGGAGTAGAAAAGAAAAGGTATACTCCAATGGCTGGGTATACAAGTGCCATTACCAGGCTAAAATATTTAAGAATAGATTGAAAATTATTTTTAGGGCCGTTGGAATCTGCTCTCATGAATGCTGCGTTTAAGTACTCCTCTCAATATAGATGAATAAAAAACTCCGAATCCATAACTGAACCCGGAGTTTTTATTTATTAAATTATAAACAAACCAAAGTTTATAATTATTGAATTTTGAAACGAACTGGTAAAGTATATCTTACACTTACTGCTCTACCGTTCTGACGGCCAGGAGTCCATTTTGGCATAGATTTTACTACCCGTATAGCTTCCTCGTCTGTACCACCTCCAAGAGGCTTAAGAACTGTAATATCAGATATTTCACCTTCTTTGTTTACTACAAATTGTAAGGTTACAGTACCTTCCAACTGGTTACGTAATGCCACGTTAGGATATTTAATGTTTTTACCTAAATATCTGAACATGGCTTCCATACCACCTGGGAAAGTAGGCTGCTGCTCTACGAAGTTGAAGATTTCTTCTTTAACAACTTCACCTACGGCAGTTGGCGCTTCTACTTCTGTTAGTACCTCCTGAGTGGTAGTACCTACTACTGTTTTAGTAGCAATTACCACATCTTCCAGTTCCTTCTGATCTGGAATTTCTTCTTCTTCTCTTACCTCTTCGTCCTTTTTAATTACCGGTGGGGTAAATTTAACCGTTGAGGTTACCGGTGGTGGAGGAGGAGGAAGGTCAGGTGGCGGCGGTGGCGGCGGTTTGTTTTCTAATGAAGGTGGTTCTGCCAATTCAACTATTTTCTCTACCTGAACTTCTTCGTCTGCTTCATCACCACCTATCATATTGGCGATGATTGGGGCACTTAGAACAAGTATGAAAAGAGTAATAGCGATAGCAGTAGCAATCTTTACGTGCTTATTATATACTTGACGTAATACATAAGCACCGTAAGTTTTATTGCGACCCTCAAAGACGATGTCGTCCATCGAGGCATTTGCATAATTAATGTTACTTGCCATTTCTTACTGTACTTTTTTAACTAATTCTTCATCACGAGGGTCCACATCAATAATGGCATATTTACCAATACCGGTGATATTCATTTCATCCAGAATATCTACCATGTTTTTGTAAGTACCTTTTTCCATTGGTTTGATAAGTACCATCAAGTCTTTGTTGCTTCTGCGAGCCAGTAATACTTTCCGAATACCATTTGCGGAGTAATCGGTTACTTGTACACCTGGTGCGGCCGGGGCGTCTGGTAAGCCTGCGTACCAAAAAACTTTATTGTTCTCACCCATTAAAATGGTAAGTGCATTTGAAGCTTTTAGTTGCGATTGCTCTTCCTGGTCTTTTGCCTTAACCGGCATGTTAATTTCCATGGTCTGCGGCTTGGCTAAGGTTGTGGTCATAACGAAGAACGTTAGAAGCAAGAAACCTAAATCCACCATGGGAGTCATGTCTATCTTGGTTGAGTGCTTCTTCGCTTTTGGTTTCCCACCCTTACCGCCGCTATCCTTTGCTTGTATTTCTGCCATTTTCTTACTATTTAATTAAATGGAACTTGGTCCGCCTTCTTGAGAAGTGATCAGGTTAAACCGGTTCACCTTATAATCTTGAAGTGTTTTAATTACTTTTTTGATTGTTGGCACGTCGGCTCCTTCGTCACCTTTTATGGCTATAACTGTTTGCGGATTAGCCATACGAGTCTGGTGCACCCAGTTACCCAGTTCATTATTTAAAGAATCCATTGGTACGCCCGGTTGGTTAGCTTTTTTAAGCTGCTCCTTTGGTAGGGCCAATAAAGACTTTAACTGAGTGATAGGTACTCCAAAACTTGGTAAGTTTGCAAACTTTGCTCTTTCTTGTTCAGAGAAAGTAACATTGTATTTAGCCGCCATCTTGTCCAGTAATTCAGCCTTGGTATTCTTACCATCTACTCCGAAAAATACCCGACCACCTTTATCCACGGTAAGTGTGATAACATTTGATTCTGGGATCTTAATCTGAGATGTTGATGATGGTGTTGTTACAGTTACAACCTCTTCCGGTTGGAACTGTGAAATCAACATAAAGAAAGTTACCAAAAGAAAGGCCAAATCCACCATAGGTGTCATGTCCAGAGAAGGAGCTGCTCTATGTGTTTTTATTTTTGGCATTTTGTTCTTTTGTTCTAATTATTTTAATTAAACGTGAGAAGTAGTTGCAGTATTACCTTCTTGAGAAGCAAATGTTTGAATGATGCTGAAACCAGTTTCATCGATGCTGTGTGTCAGTTGGTCAATTTTGCTAGTGAAGAAGTTATATGCAATAATTGCAATAGTAGAACCAGTAATACCAAGAGCTGTGTTAATCAAAGCCTCAGAGATACCGTTCGCAAGAGCAGTTGCATCAGGAGTACCAGCAGTTGCAAGAGCGGCGAAAGCCACGATCATACCACGTACTGTACCGATAAGACCAATCAGAGTAGAAACGGAAGCAATTGTAGATATAATTACTAAGTTTTTCTCTAACATTGGTAATTCTAAAGCAGTAGATTCTTCAATTTCTTTCTGAATAGCTAATACTTTTTGATCTTTTGCTAAAGTAGTGTCTTTTTGCATTTCTTGGTATTTTAATAAACCAGCACGCACTACGTTGGCTACAGAACCTCTTTGAGTATCGCAGGCAGCAAGAGCACCGTTAATATCATGGGCATTTAATTTCTGACGGATAGTTCTTACAAAAGACTCAACACCTTTGCTACCTTTAGCTTTGTTGATGGTTAAGAAACGCTCGATAGCAAATAAAATGATCATAATGTTTACGGCAATCAAAACTGCCACAATTGGTCCACCTTTATAAACCTGGCCTAACATGTTTCCTGGTAGTGGGTGGTTGGCATTATCGCCACCTTCAAAGTTAGATCCGTTACCTAAAATGAATGTGTAAATTAATATACCGGCTAAAATTGCAATTGGAATAGCAAAGCTGGCAAAAGCACCACCTGATTTTCCTTCAACTTTACCCGTGTTCTTGTTTGCAGTTGCTGCTGGCTTTGGCGCATTTGTAACTACGGCATTCTTTTTTTCCATTGTTGTTGTAATTTAATTGTTAAGTTGTTTGTGTTTGGTTTTAGATTTTAATTGTTTGTTTTAAGATTTTGCTTGACCAAGTTGTTTAGATGCTAGCGTAAATTCTAAATTTTAGATGTATCGTTTATGCAAATATCTAAATCGAAACGAAAAATCAAAGTAGTTTTTTAATCTCTTTTTAATTTTTTTTTAGCCTATACCATTATACAAACCTAATTAAAATCAATTTTCCTTCAAAATCAACAAATTTGCCTGTTTTGATCATATTCAATAATAAACATAAAAGCTTGGTTTTATGCTAACAGGGTTTTGGTTTTTTTAAGAAATAACTCAGATTTGCAAGAAATATTTATAAATTTTATAAGGAATAAAACCAGGCATTTTAAGCCATTCTCCATTACTACATCCTTATAACTTTGTACTTTTTACAAAATTGAGTTGAAAATTACCAAAATCAGGGATTGATTTTAATGGTTTTTCTAAAAGTAAATTCTAAACGGTTAGTAACCAATTAAAATTGTTTAGCCTGTTCCCAGTATTTATCCATTTCTGCCAGCGTAAGCGACGATAAAGATTTGCCATCCTTTGCCGAGGCCTGTTCCATAAATTGGAAACGCTTAATAAATTTAAGATTAGTGCGTTCCAATGCTTCTTCCGGATTTATGTCAATAAACCGGGCAAAGTTTACCAATGAAAACAATAAATCACCAAATTCATCTGTTGCTTTTTGCTGGTCTATGGTAGTAGTATCTGTTACATTAAATTCTTCTTCGAATTCCTGCAACTCTTCTTCTACCTTTTGCCAAACCTGACTTTTTTCCTCCCAATCAAAACCTGCGCCACGGGCTTTTTCCTGAATACGCATGGCTTTTACCAATGCGGGCAATGAAACCGGAACTCCGCCCAATACCGATTTATTACCTTCTTTTATTTTAAGTTTTTCCCAATTTTGTTTTACCTCCTCTTCTGATTGTACTTCTACATCTCCATAAATATGCGGATGCCTGAAGATTAATTTTTCACATAATGCATTCAGTACATCGGCAACGTCAAACGTGTTTGTTTCAGAAGCTATCTTTGCATAAAATACCAGGTGCAGCATTAAATCTCCAATTTCCTTTTTCAGGTCCTGCATATCCTGCCTCATTATGGCATCCGAAAGCTCGTAGGTTTCTTCAATGGTTAAATGCCGTAAGCTTTCAATGGTTTGTTTACGGTCCCAGGGACATTTCTCCCGCAGGTCATCCATAATATCCAGCAGCCGGTTGAAAGCCTGTAGTTGCTGTTCTCTTGTTTCTCTACTAGTAGTCGACATTGTATATAAATTACATTTCTTGCCATCAAGGATTTCATGCTTTAGGCCTGGAAGCAAAATACTCTTGAATGTAGCATTGGGTGCAATTTATATTATTTAGATGCAGGGCCGGTAAAATTTCCATAAATCTTTTTAATAATTTTTAAGAAAAGGTGAAGTCCCAATTTTCTTTATTCAAGCAGGTTTATGCGTCCTTTTTAAGGTTGGAAAAGAGAAATATTCCCGGTAGTACATTTAATAAGTAGGAATTAAGTACTTTTGCAAAAAATCAAGAAAACAGAAGTGGCATTAATAAAATCAATTTCAGGGATTAGAGGTACAATTGGTGGTAAGGCTGGTGAAGCTCTTACACCTTTGGATGTAGTAAAATTTACCGCAGCCTTTGGAACTTGGGTGTTGCAAACTACGCAAAACAATACGATTGTAGTAGGGCGGGATGCGCGTTTATCTGGTGAGATGGTAAATAAATTAGTGTGCGCTACACTTCAAGGTTTAGGAATAAATGTAATAGATGTAGGACTTTCTACTACGCCAACTGTGGAAATGGCAGTGCCTGCTAAAAAAGCCGGTGGGGGTATTATTTTAACAGCCAGCCATAACCCTAAACAATGGAATGCACTTAAATTATTAAATAATCAGGGCGAATTTATATCGGATGCTGATGGTAAATTAATACTGGAGCTAGCCGATAAAGAGGCTTTTGAGTTTGAAGGAGTAAATAAACTTGGGAAATATACCCAAAGTGAAAATGCGCTGCGGCGTCATATCAAAGCCATTCTGGATTTACCTTTGGTAGATGTAGAAGCTATAAAGGCTAAAGACTTTCGGGTTGTAGTTGATGCCGTAAATTCTTGTGGTGGTTTTGCTGTACCTATGCTACTAGAGGCTTTAGGGGTAGAGCATATAGAAAAGTTGTACTGTGAACCAGATGGTAATTTTCCGCATAATCCGGAGCCTTTACCAGAAAACCTGCGCGATATTTCTAAGCTTATAGAAAAAGGTCGGTTTGATTTAGGTATTGTCGTGGATCCGGATGTAGACCGGTTGGCCTTAATCTGTGAAGATGGCAGCATGTTTGGCGAAGAATATACCCTGGTAGCCGTAGCAGATTATGTTTTACAACATACCAAAGGTAATACTGTTTCAAACTTATCTTCTACCCGTGCTTTGCGCGATGTAACCGAAAAAGCCGGTGGCGAATACTCGGCGGCAGCGGTAGGCGAAGTAAATGTAGTAAATATGATGAAAGCAACCAATGCCGTAATTGGGGGGGAAGGCAATGGTGGTATTATCTATCCGGAACTGCATTATGGTCGCGATGCTCTGGTAGGTATTGCTTTATTTCTGTCCCTTCTAGCTAAATCAGGTAAAACCACCAGCCGTTTGCGGGGTACATATCCTAACTATTATATATCTAAAAATAAAATTGAGTTAACTCCTGAAATAGACGTGGATGCCGTGTTGGTAAAAGTGCAGGAGAAATATGCCAAACACCCAATTAATACTATTGATGGGGTAAAGATCGAGTTTGAAAAGGAATGGGTACACTTGCGTAAATCTAATACAGAACCTATTATCCGAATTTACGCCGAGTCAGATGCGATTGCCACCGCCGATCATTTGGCTAATAAAATTATTGCCGATATAAAAGAGATAATCAATAGTTAGTAAGGCCTACTAATTTGAAAGAAAATACTTAAATCGGACAGTCTGGTTTAAGTATTTTCTTTTTATAGACATATGTATTTAAGCATTTACCTTAAAAAGTAATAACATGCAGGTTTACCTAGACAATGCGGCTACTACGCCTTTAGATAAAGAGGTACTGGAAACCATGATGCCTTATATGCTGGAGCATTTTGGCAATCCATCTTCTATACATGCCCATGGGCGGCAAGTAAGATCTGCCATTGAAAAAGCCCGCAAAACAATAGCTGGGTTATTAAATACCTCACCTGCTGAAATATTCTTTACTTCGGGCGGAACTGAAGCGGATAATGCTGCTATTTTTGGGACCATTCGCAGTTTGGGAATAAAACATGCTATTACCTCCCCATTGGAGCATCATGCAGTTTTGCATACCTTGGAAAGCCTGGCTAAAAATGGAGAACTAGAGCTAAGCTTCTTGCACCATGATGACAAAGGTGGTTTGGATTTAGAACACCTGGAACAGTTGCTGGCAACGAAACCAACTTCTTTCGTATCCCTGATGCATGCGAATAATGAAATTGGTAATTTAAACGATATCCAGACTATCGGTGAAATTTGCCAGACCTACGGCGCTATTTTTCATGCGGATACCGTGCAGACAATGGGGCACTACCGCCATGATTTACAAAAGCTGCCGGTACATTTTATAGTAGGATCGGCACACAAGTTTCATGGGCCAAAAGGTGTCGGGTTTATTTACACCAATCCGGCCGTAAAAGTGCCACCCCTCATTCATGGTGGCTCTCAAGAACGCAACATGCGGGGTGGTACCGAAAATGTCTACGGCATTGTGGGCTTAGCAAAAGCATTAGAAATTGCTTACCGCGACATGGATCAGCATCAGCAGTACATTCAGGGGTTAAAGGATAGGCTCATCCATAAGTTAAAGGAACAAGTACCGGATGTATCCTTTAATGGCTATTCTGCCGAGGCAGATAAAAGTTTATATACCGTGCTGAATGTAAGTTTGCCCGTTTCTGATATTAATGAAATGTTGTTGTTTAAACTTGATATCAATAAAATATCAGTTTCAGGCGGAAGTGCTTGTACCAGTGGCTCTAATATTGGGTCACACGTTTTGCAGGGTATTCATTCCGATCCTAACCGAGGAGCCGTTCGTTTCTCCATGAGCAAATACAATACGCCCGAAGAGATTGATTATGTAGTGGAAAAGCTAGCGTCCTTATATTAGAAATAACGCCGGTTTAAAAATTTAATTAATTAAAAAGCCTGTTGCTAACCCAATAGGCTTTTTTTAGGTACAGATACCAGAAATATAATAGCTTTGCACCTAAATTTAGAAATGGCAGCAATAGGTACCGATATAGAAAAAGCAGTTTCATTATTGAAGAATGGCGAATTGATAGCCATTCCTACGGAAACCGTATATGGATTAGCCGCCAATGCCTACGCTGATGATGCAGTGGTAAAAATTTTTGCTGCGAAAGACCGTCCGGCTTTCGATCCTTTGATTGTTCATACCCATAGTGTAGCGGCTTTTTCAACGATTGCTACTAATATTCCGGACAAAGCGTATCAGTTGGCAGAGGCTTTTATGCCTGGACCTCTAACTTTGATATTGCCCAAATCACCTGAAATTCCACTTTTAGTTACCTCTGGCAACGATTCGGTAGGCGTTCGAATTCCCAATCATTCCTTAACCTTAGCACTGTTACGTGCATTAGATTTTCCATTAGCCGCGCCTAGTGCTAATCCATTTGGTTATGTTAGTCCTACCACGGCTCAGCACGTAAACCAACAGCTCGGCCAAAAGATACCTTATATATTAGATGGTGGTACTTGTAGTGTAGGTATTGAGTCTACTATTATTCATGTTGTAAATAATGAAGTAGAGATACTGCGGTTAGGGGGGCTGGCTTTAGAAGAAATTGAAGCAGTTATAGGCGAAAAAATTATAAAGATTAAAACTTCCAGTTCTAACCCAACAGCTCCGGGTATGCTTAGCAGCCACTATGCTCCCCGTAAAAAAGTAATTTTGGGCCAGATAGATGCCTTACTCGCTGATTACAAGGATGCCAAAGTTGGTATTTTGTCTTTTGAGAAACACTACAAAGAAGTTCCGGGAAATCAACAGGTGCAATTATCGCTATCTGGTAATTTACAGGAGGCTGCTCGTAATTTATTCTCTGCTCTGCGCCATTTGGATTTGCAGCCTATTGATCTTATTCTAACAGAATTAGTTCCGGATGAAGGTTTGGGCCGGGCAGTAAATGATAGATTACGCCGGGCCGCTCATTAACAGTCCGATTTTCTCTTCTAAAGAGCTTATATCACAGCTTACTTTTTTACTAAAGATAAAATTTATTAAATATGAAAAGTTTGGCAGTTTTTTGCGGTGCCAGTACTGGTAATAATCCTGTCTATGTAACCGCAGCCAGAGCCCTAGGTAAATTATTGGCGGAACAGGGTATAACTCTGGTATTTGGAGGCGGGAAGGTTGGTATTATGGGAGCAATTGCAGATGCCGTTCTGGAAACTGGTGGGAAGGCAGTTGGCGTAATTCCCAGAGCTTTAGTAGCGCGCGAAGTGGCTCATCCGAATTTAACTCAACTGCACGTAGTCGAAACCATGCACGAGCGAAAAGCTTTGATAGCGGAATTATCGGAAGGTTTTGTTGCTTTGCCGGGTGGCTGGGGGACCTTTGATGAAATTTGTGAAATTCTTACCTGGAACCAATTAGGTATTATCAACCATCCTTGTGCTTTTCTGAATACCAATGGCTTTTATAGTTATCTAATCCAAATGTTTCAAACTTGTGTGGAGGAAGGATTTGTAAGAGAGGAACGATTGAGTAACCTTATTGTAACCGCCGACGAAGCAGACTTACTACATAAAATGAAAAATTATCAGCCATTGCCTACTCCCCAATGGATGCGTTTAAACCAAGTATAAATTAAATTTTAAGTATATTTAAATTACTAAATATTATTTCTATATTTCAATTTCTAATTATTTACTCCTAAATTTCAATACTGACGTGAGATATACTTTTACGCTGCTTTTTTCTCTTTTTGTTGCTTTTGTAAGCCAGGCTCAGAATGTCTTTACCCTTGGGCCAATGTTGCATTATAATATTGGCAAGAATATTCCAAACAAATTGAGTTATGGATTGGAGGCGGCTTATTGGAATTTAGATAACGTTCCGGTTGGCTTCGATTTGGGGCTGGAATTTCAGAAGGGCGCCAAACGCGTTTATTTAGAAGGTCAGGTCGGGGCTGTTCTGGCCGGATTGGCAGCCGGGCCAGTGCTGGAAAAAAAGAATGATGAGCCGATGCACGTAGGTTGGCAGACAAATATCTGGGCTAATTATTTTGTCGGGGCAAATTTGCGCTGGCGTAGGATCAATAAGCAAAGCATTTTTGCCCCTGGTATTTATGCTAAATATCCTTTCTTGGGGAGTGGTTTAAATAATGGGAGTGATGGTGATACGGATTGGGACGATCTGTTTGATTAACATAAAAAAGCCTTATCTGATGTAGATAAGGCTTTTTTATTTAGTTTCTTAGTATCATTTGCTTTACTGCTTCCACCCAGAGCGGATGCGTATTCAGACTTTCCACTAATTGCCAGTGTTCGCCGCCGGCTTGTTCAAACATTTCTTTAAATTCCTGGCCAACCTCAATGGTCGTTTCTAAGCAGTCAGCCACAAAAGCCGGGCTGTAAGCCAGTACATTCTTAAAGCCCTTAGCTGGCAGTTCTTTTAAGATCTCGTCGGTATAAGGTTTTAACCACGGATCTTTGCCTAATCTGGATTGGAAAGAAACAGTATACTGCTCTTCGGTTAACCCCAATTCCTTCGCTAACAAGCGAGATGTTTCGAAACATTGGGCGCGGTAACAGTATCGGTTTAACTTATGGTACGTGTTGCAGCAACTACCCAATTTACAGTAATTCTTTTGGCTACCTTTTAATACATGCCGCTCGGGTATACCATGATAACTAAATACTACATGGTCGTATTTGCGGGCTTCCAGGTGTTTACGTCCTAATTCAGCAAATGCTTTAATAAATAAAGGATCGTCGCAGAAGTTGCTAATAAAGCTAATACTTGGTACCACCCACCAGTCCTTTACCACTTCCATTACTTTATCGTGGGAGGTGCCGGTAGAAGCTGAAGCATATTGCGGATAAAGCGGTAAAACTATAATGCGTTCTACCTGCTGGTCGCGTAATTCTTCCAAGGCACTTTTAATGCTTGGGCTTTGGTACCGCATACCAAGCACTACTATATATTGATCACCTAATTCCTGCTGTACCAAATCGCGCAAGTCGTGGCCGTAGTAAAGCAACGGCGACCCCCGTTCGTCCCAAAGCTCTTTATACACTTTAGCTGACTTAGGTGCCCGAAAAGGAGCAATAATGCCGTTAATTAAAAAATAACGTTGCAGAGCAGGTATATCAATTACGCGCTTATCCATTAAGAACTCGCGTAAGTATTTACGTACATCCGGCGTTTCGGGCGTATCAGGTGTGCCCAGATTTATAAGTAAAACACCTATTTTACCGAAAGGTGAAGAGGCCATAGTTTAGTTAAATTTCAAAATGCAAAGATAACAAGTCTTTGCTGCATTTGTTTTACACTTATTTAATTAAGGAGAAAAAGGTTTAAAGTTACTTCTGCAAGTTTCTAAATATAAGTACCTGATTAGCAAAACTTCTATAATATTTAGAAGGGTACAGTTAATTTCGTTTTATTGTTGTACTTTTGCACCCGCAAATAAAACAGCTTCTTCTGTTTTTAAGTATCTAAGGAAGAAGAAAAATAACTTTCTGTCATTCATGAGCCAAACTCCCCACAAAGCCGGTTTTGTCAGTATCATTGGGAAACCTAATGTAGGTAAATCTACGCTCATGAACGTGATGGTAGGTGAGCGCCTTTCTATTATTACTTCCAAAGCTCAGACCACCCGGCACCGGATAATGGGTATTCTGAATGGCGATGATTTCCAGATTGTTTATTCTGATACGCCAGGTATCATTCAGCCAAAATATGAACTGCACCAATCCATGATGCGATTTGTGCATGCTTCGTTGGAGGATGCTGATGTTATTTTATTTGTAACCGATATTTACGAAAAGCACGACGAAGAAGAGATTGTAGCCCGGTTGCAAAAAACAAGCGTACCCATTTTGCTGCTGATAAATAAAATAGATCAGGCCACCCAGGATGATGTATTGCTGAAAATTGAATATTGGAAAGATAAAGTTCCGGCTAAAGAAATTCTGCCTATTTCTGCCTTAGAGAAAAAAGGAACGGATAAGATATTTGAATTAATATTGCAATACCTGCCAGAACACCCCGCTTTTTATGATAAAGATGAGCTGACGGACAAGCCGGAGCGCTTTTTTGCGGCCGAAATTATTCGCGAAAAAATATTCCTTCTTTATAAAAAAGAAGTACCCTACAGTTGCGAGGTAGTAGTAGAAGAGTTTAAGGAAGACGAGAAAATCATCCGGATGCGGGCTGATATTAATGTGGAGCGGAAAAGCCAAAAAGGCATTATTATTGGGCACAAAGGCGAAATGCTGAAAAAGGTGGGTACAATGGCCCGGAAGGATTTAGAAGAATTTTTCGGAAAGCAGGTACACATTGAATTATATGTGCGCGTAAATGAAAATTGGCGCACCAACCAAAAAGCGTTAAACCGCTTTGGGTATAACCAGGAATAGTTTATTTTTCTTAAATAGAATTTAAACAAGTTATTCTTTGTTCATAAATATATTCAGGCTATTAAGCTTGTAATTTAGTATTCAGACTTCTTTCCCTGCAGAGAAGTATACAGGATAGCCGGAAGTTCTGACGAAAGAAAGAGCTGAGGCAACAGTTAAATAAATTTCTAAAACTGTTTCGGATACCCGGATGCAACAAAACCGGGCTGAAACAACAACTTAAAATTAAATGGCAAATATTGTAGCTATTGTAGGCCGGCCAAACGTCGGGAAATCCACGCTTTTTAACCGCCTGGTTGGCGAACGTAAAGCCATCATGGATAACGTAAGCGGCGTAACCCGCGACCGGCATTATGGTTATGGCGAGTGGTGCGGTAAATTTTATACCGTTATTGATACTGGTGGATATGTACATGGCTCGGAAGATATTTTTGAAGGTGAAATCCGGAAGCAGGTAGAACTGGCAATAAAAGAGGCTACCGTTATTTTATTTATGGTAGATGTGGATGCGGGTTTAACAGGCTTGGACGAAGAGTTTGCTGACGTATTACGCCGCACCGATAAACCTATTTATATTGTAGCAAACAAAGCTGATACAAACCTGCGGGCTAACCTTACCGGTGAGTTTTATGCGATGGGCCTGGGAGAAGAAATTTTTCCAATTTCTGCCGCCAATGGTTCTGGTACCGGTGATTTATTAGATGAAGTAGTAAAACATTTTGAAACCGAAGATTTAGAAGATCCGGATGAAGGTGTTCCCAGAATTGCAGTATTAGGGCGTCCGAACGTAGGTAAATCTTCTTTTGTAAACTTATTATTAGGGGAAGAGCGGAATATAGTAACCGATATTGCGGGTACTACCAGGGATGCGATTCACTCCCGGTATAATGCCTTTGGCAATGATTTAATTATTATTGATACTGCTGGTTTGCGCCGTAAATCCAAAGTGCACGAGGATATTGAATTTTATTCTGTGTTGCGTTCTATCCGGGCTATGGAAGAATCAGATGTGTGTATTGTTATGATTGATGCTACCCGTGGTTTAGAAGCACAGGACGTAAACATTATAGGTTTAGCAGATAAGAACCGGAAAGGTACTATCATACTGGTAAATAAATGGGACCTTATCGAAAATAAGGAAACTAACACCATGAAGCAACTGGAAGACCAGATTCGGGAGAAGTTGGCTCCAATGACGTATATGCCAATTATCTTTACTTCGGTTTTAACGAAACAACGTGTACATAAAGCTATTGAAGCAGCGGTACAGGTTTATAAAAATAAAACGCAAAAGATACCTACATCTAAATTAAATGATGTTATCCTGAAAGAGATAGAGACCTATCCGCCGCCGGCAATTAAAGGGAAGTTTATTAAAATAAAATATGTTACCCAATTGCCAACGCACAACCCAACATTTGCTTTTTTCTGTAATTTACCGCAATATATTCGGGAGTCTTACACCCGGTATTTGGAAAACAAGATTCGACAACATTTTGGATTTGAAGGCGTGCCAATTAATATTGTTTTCAGAAAGAAGTAATTTGTAGCGAATAATTTAAAAATATTTATTCTTTTATAACATAAAAATGAAAAAGCTTGGTGCTCTACTGATCATCTTTAATAGTATTAGCTTTTATGCTTGTCAGCCGCGTAATGCGGATGGGGTAAATATTTCCATGCCATCGGAAGATGTTTTGGAAGGATCCACAGCTACCGATATGGCGGAAACGGCTTCAATGGTGCCTGATTCCTTAGCCTTGATAGCGCCTGATTCAACAAAAAAATAATTTATGGTTTAAAAATAAAAAAGGCATCTGTTAATAGATGCCTTTTTTTATTTAAAATTTATTTGGATCTAGCAAATAGGGTTAACCCATTCCTTTAATTTTTTATCCAATTCTTTTTTGAATCAAATTGCTTATTCTGTTATACAAAACACGCGGTTCTAAGGTGCGCCAATTAATATCTTCTAACGTGCCACCAAAATTTATATAATAATCCAGGTTAAATTTTTTCATCTCGTCCAGTACAAAATCCTGGAAGCAAATGGCCGTAATCCAGCCATCCTCTACGTCTTCGAACCATTCTTCATAATAAGAATCGTCTGAACCATGAAAATTAAACACGTTCTCCCCGATAAGAATATAACGGTGGATACCTTCCTGCAGCATCGGGTCTATTATGTTTCTTTTCAGTTGCATAATATCGTTATGTAAGGTATCATTCCATTCGCCAATGAATTCAATAATACCAAAACCCATATCGTAATCTACGAATAGTATTTTCAGGAACAGGGTTTCAGATTCTATATCGTCCCACTGGGGATGAATATAATACCCATAGATAGTGTTTGTAAACTCCATTAAGCTATTCTCCGCTCCATAGAGCGGTGATTTAGGGTCTTCTGAAGCACTGTATTGGTCTATCCAGTTATAATAAGGCTCTATGGTATGCATAGAAAAATGTACGCTAAAACTTGAAAATTTATTTTGTTTTACATACTAACATACAACAAAGAGGTTGTTCTAATTCCTGAATTCTTGAAATTCGGAGAAAAAAGAATGGGATGCAGCTGCAAAAAGGTAAATGTTTTTCGGAAGTAAATCAATAAAAAAGCCTTTAACTATAAGTATTATCTTTAGCTAAAGGCTTTTAAATAAGTTAAAGGACTATTTCTTTTTGGAGCGGAGGCAGAAGAAAACCTGGTTAATAAAACTTTTTAATAGGTTTGCAATTTTTTTATAGCTTCTATCACCAATTTATCATCTATCTCATGCACTTCTACTCCGTACCCTATTTTTTCTAACAGCATAATGGTTAACTGGCCACCTAAATGCTCCCGGAATTCCTGTAAGCCGTGTAATAAGCTGTCGGGGTGAGAGGCATCATCTAAGTGAGACGTCATTTCTGTTGCATACAGCTCAAAACCTAATGCTTTGATAACCGAAATAATTTGGTTTACCTCTGCTTCGGTTAGCCAGCCTATTAAATGAGAATAAACTGAATCCAATGCAATACCCATGGCAACTGCTTCGCCGTGCCGAATGCGGTAATTACTCAATGGTTCAATTTTATGCGCCGACCAATGACCGAAATCCAACGGTCGGGACGAACCTTTCTCGAAGGGGTCGCCGCTGCCAATGTGTTGGACGTGCATTTCGGCACTTCTCCGAATCAGATATTGCATAGCGGCCATATCGCGCTGCGCCAACTTTGCAGCATTTTCCTGAATAAACTGGAAGAAAGAAGCATCTTTAATTAACGCTACTTTTATGGCTTCGGCAATACCTGCCCGCCATTCGCGATCGGAGAGGGTTAGTAAAAAGTTAAAATCGTTAATAACGGCATTGGGCGGTGTAAAACAGCCCAGGAAATTTTTTTTACCAAAAGCATTGATGCTGTTTTTTACCCCAACTCCTGAATCGTCTTGGGCCAATACGGTAGTGGGTATGCGAATATGACGGATGCCCCGGTGCGCAATAGAAGCGGCATAACCAACCATATCTAAAATAGCACCACCCCCAATAACTATTATATAAGAGTGGCGATCTATGCCATGATCATTAATAATATCTAAAACCTGTTGCACATAAGTTGGATCATTCTTGCATTGTTCGCCTCCCGGAATAATAACTGGTTCTGTTACTAATTGGAAAGCATCAGCATTTTGCTGAGAGTAAGCCTGAATGTCCGAAACCAAGGCCGGTACAGCTTCTGCTACGTGATGATCGATAACAAAAAGTACTTTAGGGGCCTCCTCAGTACGGTCCTCTAATATTACATTGCGAAGTAGGGGGTTAGATAAATTAAATAAGCCTTC
This sequence comes from Adhaeribacter aquaticus DSM 16391, assembly GCF_000473365.1. Taxonomy (GTDB): domain Bacteria; phylum Bacteroidota; class Bacteroidia; order Cytophagales; family Hymenobacteraceae; genus Adhaeribacter; species Adhaeribacter aquaticus. The sequence goes on along the minus strand of NZ_KI421517.1, from coordinate 421,871 downwards.
GGTAAAATGAACGGTATATTTAAAGGTTATCTGAAACTGTTGGTAAATAGGAGCTATCTGCATTTAATTTTAAAGCGCTAAAACTATAACGTATAACTCAAAAGCCATACCAGTTATAGTACAAAACTAAGTATAAAATAAGCGTTATTCATGCTCATTTTTTAGACAAAATTAAAATAAATAATTTCTGTTGCGCCATTATTTAAGTAACTGCAAATTGCTTGGCCAGAAAGCGGGAAATTGGAAATAAGGCCAATACAATTAAGCCATACTGCCAGCCGGCAAATCCGGCAGCAATGGTGGCATCCATTACAATAAGGGCTATTACACCTGCTTTTACTGCCAAGCGAATATGAAGCGGCTCCAGGGTTTTAATGGCTTGTAGTAATGCCGGAAAAATAAAGTAAATAAATAAAGCTAAAAAAGGTAAAGCATATAATAGATTATATTGCTGCAATCGGTCCAGGATGAATATTCCGGCAATCACTACTAAGTACAAGCAAAAAGCACCTTTTAAAATTCTTTTATCCCCCCCGTGTACTTCGCCGCGACTAATAACTGTAATGGCTGCAATGTAAACAATAGGGATAAGTGCCATATACCAATAAACCTGAACGGCCGATGGTACGGCACTTAAACCCAGTAATAAATTAAAGCCCCGGCACATACCCATATTGAGCGGGCCCAGAATAGGATGGGACTTAGCTAAGGCATTATATACTAGCGCCAGAATAGCCGTAATTACTGCTAGGGCACCACTAAGCATAGATACCTGGAAAGCGGCACCAATACCCCCAATTAATAAAAGAGCACCAAGTACTGTTGCGCTGGTACGCGAGGCAGCCCCACTTGGAATTGGACGCTCCGGCCGTTCTACCCGGTCCAGGTCGGCGTCAAATACATCGTTAAAAACTACACCACCACCATATAATCCGATGGTGGCTAAAATAAGCCAAAAGAGCAAACGCAACTGCGGACTCCCAATTTGAATGTTATTACTTTCTAGCAGCATCATGACGGAACCCGATGCGGCAAAACCCAGCATAATATCGGCGATAGCAGTAATAATGTTGGCAGGACGCATCAGCACCAGGTGCGCGTATATTCGGTTCATGTAGCGGGACTATCGGATAATATTGGATTCGTTTTTGTTTTCACCGGTATCAACACGGGGAGTTTGTCCGCCACGTAAAATAGAATTACCGGAAAATTTCTGGCTCTGGTCAATTGGGGTAACTTCCAGCCAGTCGCTTTCCTGCATTTGCCCACTTTGCCCGAAAGCCGCCAGTGCATTTTGGTAAGTAACCATGTGCACAGATTCCTCTGAGATACCCCGTTCTAACATTAGCTGGGCTGTTTTTGGTACCGCTAAAGGATCGCTAATGCCCCAGTCGGCAGCACTATTAATCATGATGCGCTCGTGGCCATACTGCCTCACAATTTCTGTCATGCGCTCATTACCCATTTTAGTATGCGGGTATATGGTAAAAGCTGCCCAGAAGCCTCTGTCCAGTACTTCTTTTACTGTTTCTTCATTATTATGGTCCACAATTACCAAGGCAGGGTCCAAACCGTGTTCCAGGGCAACTTCCATGCTGCGGATGGTGCCTGTCTTTTTATCACGGTGCGGGGTATGAATTTGTACCGGCAGGTTTACTTCTTTGGCTAATTCCAATTGTAAACGGTAATATTTGTCTTCAGCGGCAGTTTGGTCGTCATAGCCAATTTCTCCTATCCCAACCACACCTTCTTTCATGACAAATAAGGGTAATAATTCCATTACTTCTTCGGCCAGAGGCTCATTATTGGCTTCTTTGGAATTTAGGCCAATTGTACAATAATGTTTAATGCCGAACTGGCTGGCCCGGAACCGTTCAAAACCAATTAAGTGGCTGTAATAATCTTTAAAAGTGCCAGCCTCGGTGCGGGGTTGGCCCATCCAAAAGGCAGGTTCAATCATGGCTACCACACCGGCTTTACGCATTGCTTCGTAATCATCGGTGGTGCGAGAGGTCATGTGTACGTGTGGATCTATAAATAACATATTTCTTCTTTGTTAATTTTAAAGATTATTACTTCTAAATTAAGAATAAGATTGTTTTCCAATTAAATTCCAGGTGATTTTACCTTCTTGTATACCCTTAACTATCTCAGGGTATTGAGCTAATATATGTTGAGCTTCCGGTAAATTACTTTCGGTTAAGGCAAGAGCCGCTGCGTGCAGTTGGATTTGCTCAGAGCTTTTAAGTAAGCGTTGTACATCAGCAAGATTATTTCCATTAATAAAGGGTGCTACTAAACGCCATAGTTCTGGCGTAAGGGTCCGGTTGGCTGACCAGCGCTCATGCGCATAATCTATAGCTATACGCGCTAAGGTTTCATTCCGACGGGCATCTAAGCCGTAAATCTGGTACAACGGTCTTACATTAAACACTGATTTTAAAACCATCTGATTCCAGGCTTCCTCTGGTAAATAATCGTGCGGGTAGGGGTTATTTAAAGCAATCGCATCAAACACTTGCGTCATGGTGGTGCGAACACCTTCTGCCGCCCGTTTCACGTGGAGCTCTTGGTAAGGCAATAAAGGTAAGGCAGCATATAAAGCAGTCAGTTCCCCTAGGTCGGCGGTTGAAAATATTTTGTTAAGGATGGCTATAAATTGTTCCGGAGTCTGGTGTGGAATGGCGAGAACCAATAGCGTTCTGGCTACCTGATCAACAGTCCAATTATTAGGATTAAAACCTTCTCGTAGTTGTGTTGCCTGCTGAAGCTCCTCCTCGGTAAGTATTAGTTGTTTCTTGCCTGTGAACCGGGGAGCCATACTAAACGCGAGGTAAAATTCTTTCTCTGATTTAATTTGATTTAACTGTTTCTCCAGCCAGTTCTGCCCTTGGGGGGGAAGCTGGGTTTGTACTAAACCAGACAAAAATTGTTTATACGCTTCAGCAGACATAAAAATAGGTTCTCAATAAAACGTTAACTCAGTACTAGACTGAAATAATGGGTGCTATAATACAAATATAGCTGCCTCTTTCGGAAGCAGCTATATTTAAATAATAATCTAAACTTTATTGCTGATTCTGGTTTAACTACCAGCTAGAAACCAACTACTTATTTAATAGGAGAGTAATCAGTTGGTGTCATGTAAACAGATTCTACTTTGCTGGTAAGGGAGCCTCCGCCTTTTTCTTCCGAAGCTTTCTTAGCAGCGGCCCAAGCTGAATCGCCCTGGAACGCTTTCCAGGAAGCGGTAGCAGCATCCCGGTTTTTATAAGCCAGGATATATAAAATCATATTGTTTTTGTCGCTGTCTTTGTCGGTTGGTTTCCAGTAGCCAATGCTGGACATGCCATGCTTCTTAAACATTTTTAAGGTATGGTTCCGGAAGCGGTCGTGTAAATTGTCAGCATTATTCGGCGAAGCGGTGTAAGTGCGCAATTCAAATATCCGTTGGTCTTTTTTGTTTCCAGTGGTTTTAACGGCTGGTGAATAACCCGTTGTTTCCAAATACCAGCTGTCGACTTTAGTTACCAGTTTACCATTCGCTTCCGAAGCTTTGGCAACGGCCTGCCATTCCGGATCAGCACCAAAAGCCTTCCAGGAGGCATCACGGGCTTCTTTGCTCGGATACGATAAAATGTAGATTAATTTATTATCTGTATTTTCAACCGGCACCCAGTAACCAACATTGGTCATACCATGCTTTTCAAAAATTTTGGTGGTATGGTTCCGGAAACGGCTTTGTAAATCTTCTAATTTACCGGGCGCTGCATAATAAATACGCATTTCGTAAAATTTGCCATCATTTGCAGGTGGTGTAGCTGCTGTGGTGTCAGAAATTGTCATGTAACCAATTAAAGTTAGGGTAAGGGTTAGTACACGGAAAAAGTTTTTCATGTGGTGTGTGTATGTTTAAAAGAAATCAGCGACTAATCTACAATTTATAGTTGTAAGTTGGTAATCGTTAGTATTACAATATTAATAAATAAGTAAAAATTACTACAGGAATGAAATAGCTTGAAACAAAAAAATTAAGCTAAAACAGCATAAGCAATACCAGCAGCTGCTACCTGAATAGTTAAATTATCTAACCCATGATTACTGATCGCTTCTACGGCGGCACTTCCAATGCCGCATAACAAAGCTGTTCCTAAGGCCGTGAGAACCGGATAGCCTAAAAAAAAGAAGCCAGCAAAAGCAACTAATGAACTTACTACCACCACCGCGGCAGAACCTTCCAGGCTACGCTGCGCTGGCACACCCATAAGCGAAGGCACGGCATAGCGATGTTTGCCCCAACGGGTGCCTACTGGTTCGCCTACGGCATCGCCCCAACCACCTACCAAGTAGCCAATAAAGGCAAACTGGCCAAAGAACATATTTATCAGAACACCCCCCAGAGCTGTAGTAATTAAAGGAATTATAATGAATAAGGTGCGATACGGTCGATCAGTTTCTCTGGCCATTACCTCATAAAAAACAAATCCCTCACCAGCTAATACTGCTCCCAGCACAAATAAACTTACAATAGAACCAAATAAAACTACCAGCGGCAAACCAAACTGGAATTGGAACACACCGGCCGTGGAAAATATTAAAAAGTGAAATATTTTACGGGTATAGGGCGTGCGGACCTGCCGGTATTTTTTTAAATAACTGACTAAAATGGCTACCAATAACACATAAATAAAAATGAAAGGACCGGTGAGAAAAATCAGTTCTTTACTGGGAATGGCTCGCTCCAGGAATTCTTCTAGCATAAAGGGCAGTTTAGAGATAAACCTACTGTTATTATACTTGCAACTAACAAAAGCCTGTTCAAAAAGTAAAATTTAAGCCTAAATATTGAAAAGCAAATTTGTAAAGTTGCTACTATAAAAAGTAAGCCCTGATCTATGAGAAAAAGTCAGGGCTTTACTAGTTATCAAGGTTGATTAATTAATCTAAAGCATCTTTTACTTTATCTACAATACCACTTATGCTGTTTAAATTTCTGATTATTGTTTTTTTTAGGCAAATGTGCGCTGATTTGTGTCTTTTTATAAAAGATTATTTCGCACTTATAATATCGGTTCCTGGCATTACCGGAACAGCCATATCTACTTCGCGGCTAAAATTAAAACGCCTTATACCCACAAGAGGTAATCGGCAATGGGCTTCTACATTAGCCTGTATTTTTTTGCCGTCAGCTATTTGTTGTTTTACTAATGGCTGCGCTTTAGTATGTTCTACTTTAACAGGAATGCTTAACGTCTGAACCTTGCCCACTTTAGAATCAGGAGAAAATTTCTGATTTCCCTGCGCCAGGCTTTGATTATACACATGAAAATTATAAACAATACTATCTACAAATACAGGGATTAGTTTGGAGGTAACCTCTAATTGTACATCCATGGTAGCCGTAGTATCACCTATAATGGCATTTGTTACCGTTACATACTTCACCTCTGGCGTAACGTAGGGTAATAATTTCTCACGCGGAATAAAATAAAATATCAATGCTCCCGCCAAAACTAAAAGGCTTAATAGAATTCCTAAAGCCACTAATACCTTCTTCATATCTAATTTACTTTATTTAACCCTCTTTCTCTTTTCTTCCCTTAGTATGAACTGTTATGTTACAGGCCATAAAAATATTAGCTCCTTATACGGGAATAGAGATAACTGTTTTAGAAGAAGTTGGTTTAAGAAAAGCCCTGAATTAGGAAGTAAAAAGGCAGATAAAGAATACTCCTTATCTGCCTTTTAATTATGTTGAACTATTAATATGTATGGACGCTGGGGTTATATTACCTGCTAATGTCTCTCTATAACAGCAGGAAACAACCCGATGATTATTTCTTTAAAGCTTTAATTGTTGCTAAGGCTTCCGTGTAACCCATTTCTTCGGCTTTAACTAAATCAACCATAGCGCCTTTTTTATCACCTAATAAATATTTAGCTAAGCCCAAGTTATAGTATACTTCCTCGGCATTGCTGGTGGTTAAGGTTAATACCTGGTTTAAATCCGTAACGGCTAAGGAATATTTTTCTAAATAAAAGTTTTCCATAGCTCTGTTAAAGTAAGCTATATAATTGGCCTTATCTAACTCAATAGCCTGGGTATTGTCTATTATGGCCCCTTGTACATCGCCTAAAAATGCTTTTGATTTAGCCCGTAAAGTATAAGCCTCGGCGGAAGGGTTAGTATTAACCAAAACGTTAAAATCTAATAACGCTCCCAGAAAATCTTCTTTCACCAATTTGGCCTCTCCCCGTAACTGATAGTAATTAGCCACGTTAGGCGAAAGCTTAATTAGGTGATTTAAATCTTTGATGGACCCGGCAGCATCATTTAATTTTAGTTTTAATTGAGCACGCTCAAAATAGGTTTCCTCATCTGCCGGATTATTTTTTAACCGTAGATTTAACTCTTTTAATAGTTCTTTTTTATTTGAAGGAGCAGTTGCAGGAGTTAAGGTGTTAGGAATATTGCTGGCATCAACACTGTAAGAAACTAATGCTAACTGAGAAGTAGTATTAACGTTATCGTTAGTTTTGGCGAAACAAGTGGAGCCTGTTAAAATTAACCCTAGCAGAATATTTACCCGATTCATCTGATTTATATTATATAGATATTTTCCTATTTTTCATTCACTATTAAGGTTTTTAATTATTTTGATTCGATAATCATTAAAAACTTTATTTGAATTGTTATAAAGGTAATTTTTAATGATTTAAAAAAAAATAATTATATCGATTTATTAGAAAGTTTATAATTATTTAAATTTTATTGGATATTTTTTATTCTCATTAGAAAGTAAAAAGCTTTAAATAATCCTTTCTCTTTTTATTAATGCAGAGCTAAATTTTTTTAAGCCAAATGATTCTACTTTTTATCAAAGTATTTGAAATAGTTAGGTGTAAGTTCTACAAGACTAGAGAAGAAATTGAGGCAGGCAATATTGCTTAACAACAATAATTAATTGAATTACCCAATTAAGCTTTTACCTGGAGTCAGAACAAAGTTGAAAAGGTGGTATAGCTTTAAAAAGAATAAATAAAAAAGCCAACACCGGGGTGGGTATTGGCTTTTTTATGTGAAGGAGTTAGATGTTATTAAAAGACCTCTTTGGCTATTTTTACTACGGCATCCGATTTACTCATGGTATAAAAGTGAAGGCAGGGCACACCAAATTTCATCAAGTCTTTAGATTGCTGAATAGCCCATTCTATACCTACCTGTCTTACGCCTTGCGGCGTTTCTGCGTCTTCAATGGCATTTACCAGATCATCCGGAAAATCAATGTGAAACAAGTTTGGTAATAGTTTCAACTGGTTTTTAGTGGTAAGTGGCTTAATACCTGGAATGATTGGTACATTAATGCCGGCTTCTCTGCAAGCGTTTACAAAGTCATAATACTTTTGGTTATCGAAAAACATTTGGGTAATTATGTACTCGGCTCCCATGTCAACCTTTTTCTTCAAATATTTTAAATCGGTAGCCATGTTAGGTGCTTCGGCATGTTTTTCGGGGTAACCGGCTACTCCCGGACAAAAATTAGTAGGTAGCGGATTGGCAATATCTTCATCCAAGTATTTGCCATGGTTTAGGTTAACTACGTGCTCTAATAAATCGCAGGCATAAGCATGGCCGTCCGGATGAGGCCGGAACGTAGATTCCGTTTTTATGGAATCACCGCGTAACACCAATAAATTATCAATCCCCAAAAAGTTTAGATCAATTAGGGCATTTTCGGTTTCTTCCTTGCTGAAACCACCACAAATAATATGGGGCACCGCATCTACTTTATATTTATTCATTAAAGCAGCACAAATACCTACTGTACCAGGCCGCTTCCGGATCGAAATCTTTTCTAGTAATCCGTTTTCCCGCTCTTTAAATACATATTCTTCCCGATGATAGGTAACATTTATAAAGGGAGGGTTGAATTCCATCAAAGGGTCTATGCCATCATAAATAGATTGGATGCTGGTACCTTTAACGGGTGGTAATATCTCAAAAGAAAATAAGGTGCTCTTCGCGTTTCTTATATGTTCAGTAACTTTCATTTAAATAAAATGAGGGCGTTTTTAAATTTTGAATGCGTAAATTTTGAAGGAGCGAGTAGGAACAGAGTTTATTTTGCAAGCTACTCCTTTATTCAATCACTCATTCATACATTAATTATCGTATCCCAGGTTTGGCGCCAGCCAGCGTTCCACTTCGGTTATGGTCATGTTTTTTCGTTGGGCATAGCTTTTTACCTGGTCTTTGTTTATCTTACCTAAGCCAAAATAGCGGGCATGCTTGTTCGCAAAGTACATCCCCGAAACTGCGGCGGTTGGGAACATGGCCATGCTTTCGGTTAAGGTAATACCAGTATTCTTCTCCACATCCAGCAGCTGGAATAAAGTTGTTTTTTCGGTATGATCCGGGCAGGCTGGGTAGCCTGGTGCCGGGCGAATGCCCTGGTAATCTTCTTTGATTAATTGGTCATTAGAAAATTGTTCTTCCGGTGCGTAGCCCCAGAATTCCCGACGCACGCGTTCGTGCAACAATTCAGCAAATGCTTCAGCCAAACGGTCGGCCAGGGCTTTCACCATAATGCTGCTGTAGTCGTCGTGTTCAGCTTCAAACTTCTGCACAATCTCGTCGATGCCAATGCCGGCGGTTACGGCAAAGCCGCCGATATAATCTTGTATACCGCTTTCTTTGGGGGCTACAAAATCAGCTAATGAAATATTTGGAACACCATTGCCTTTTTGACCTTGCTGGCGTAAATTCCGGAAAGTAGCCAATATTTCAGTGCGCTCTTTGTTGTACACTTCAATATCATCGGAATTAACCGTATTAGCCGGATACAAGCCAACTACCGCCCGGGCTTTCAGCCATTTCTCTTTCACTATTTTCTTCAGCATAGCCTGCGCATCGTTCATTAAGCGCGTGGCTTCGGCTCCAACAACTTCGTCGGTTAAAATTTTAGGGTATTTCCCGTGCAACTCCCAAGCCTGGAAAAATGGGGTCCAGTCTATGTAGTTAACAATTTCGCTTAGCGGGTATTCTTCAAAAACTTTGGTGCCGATATATTTTGGTGTGTAAACCAATTCCGGCGTCCAGTCTATCTTGAACATGTTTTCGCGGGCAGCTTCTATTGTTAAATAATTGCGGTCTTTTTTGCGGTTGGCATAGCTCTCGCGCAAAATTTCATATTCGGCTTTAATTTTCTTAGCGTATTCAGCTTTTTGCTCGGGCTGTAGTAGGCTACCTACCACCGGCACACTGCGCGACGCATCCAGAACGTGCACGACCGGGCCGCTGTAGTTCTGATCTATTTTTACGGCTGTATGGGCTTTAGACGTAGTAGCACCGCCAATTAATAATGGCACATTAAATTTAAGACGTTCCATTTCTTTGGCTACGTGCACCATTTCATCCAGCGATGGAGTAATTAAACCACTTAGGCCAATAACATCCGCGCCAATTTCTAATGCCGTTTGCAGGATCTTTTCGGTGGGCACCATTACACCCAGGTCTACAATTTCGTAGTTGTTGCAGGCTAGTACTACGCCCACAATATTTTTTCCGATATCGTGTACATCGCCTTTAACAGTGGCTAATAACACTTTGCCCGCATTTCTGCTTTCGTCGCCGGGCTGTTTTTCAGCTTCAATGTAAGGTAATAAATAAGCCACCGCTTTTTTCATTACGCGGGCGCTCTTTACTACCTGTGGTAAGAACATTTTACCTTCTCCAAACAAATCACCCACTACGTTCATGCCGGTCATTAACGGACCTTCAATTACGTGTAGCGGGCGTTCGGCTTGCTGACGGGCTTCTTCAATATCAATATCTATGTAGTCGGTAATGCCTTTTACCAAAGAGTGGGTGAGGCGTTCCTGAACCGGCGCATTCCGCCAGGCTTCGTCTTTTACTACTACTTTACCTTTATTTTTTACCTGTTCGGCAAACTCCAGCATCCTTTCGGTAGCATCCGGGCGGCGGTTTAGCAGTACATCTTCTACGCGCTCTAACAGGTCTTTGGGAATTTCTTCATATACCTCAATCTGACCAGCATTTACAATACCCATATCTAAACCAGCTTTAATGGCGTGGTACAGGAAAGCGGTATGCATGGCCTCACGCACGGTATCATTGCCTCTAAAAGAGAAAGAAATGTTACTTACCCCACCACTTACTTTTACGCCCGGTAGGTTTTCTTTTATCCAGCGGGTAGCATTAATAAAATCTACAGCGTAGTTATTGTGCTCCTCAATACCGGTAGCAACCGTTAAAATATTCGGGTCAAAAATGATGTCTTCGGGTGCAAAGCCTACTTCTTTAGTTAATATGTTGTAAGCACGTTCACATATTTGGATCCGACGTTCGTAGTTATCGGCCTGGCCTTGTTCATCGAAAGCCATTACCACTACCGCAGCACCGTAGCTGCGCACTTTACGGGCTACTTCTTTAAATTTTTCTTCGCCTTCTTTTAAGCTGATGGAGTTAACAATACATTTACCCTGCACACATTTCAATCCGGCTTCAATCACGCTCCATTTGGAAGAGTCAATCATCACGGGTACCCGCGAAATATCGGGTTCCGAAGCAATCAGGTTCAGGAAGTGCGTCATGGCTTTCTCTGAATCTAACATGCCTTCGTCCATGTTGATATCAATAATCTGCGCACCGTTTTCTACCTGCTCGCGGGCAATGGAAAGGGCTTCGTCGTAATTATCGTTCAGGATTAAACGGGCGAATTTCTTAGAACCGGTTACGTTAGTACGTTCGCCGATATTTATAAAAGTAGAACCTTCGAAAATGGTTAAAGGCTCCAGGCCGCTGTATTTAGGTACGGCGGGTAATTGTGGTTTCTGACGCGGGGAATACTCGGCCGCAATACGGGCAATTTCTTTTATGTGTGGCGGCGTAGTGCCGCAACAACCACCTACAATATTTACAAAGTTATGCTCCAGGAAATCGCGGATATGCTCGCCCATCTGTTGTGGGCTTTCATCGTATTCGCCAAAAGCATTTGGCAAGCCAGCATTAGGGTAGGCACTCACATAAAACTTAGCTGATTTAGATAAGGTTTGAATATGAGGCCGTAGCTGCTTGGCCCCCAATGCACAATTCAAGCCTACACTTAATAAAGGCAAATGCGAAATGGAATATAAGAAGGCTTCTACTGTTTGGCCCGATAAGGTCCGGCCACTGGCATCGGTAATAGTACCCGAAACCATTATAGGTAAGCGTTTGCCGGTGCGCTGCGAGTACTGGTCGATGGCAAATAGAGCGGCTTTGGCGTTAAGCGTATCAAAAATGGTTTCTACCAATAAAGCATCCACGCCACCATCTACCAGCCCTTCAATCTGCTCGGTATAAGCAATAACTAAATCATCATAAGTTATAGCCCGGTAAGCCGGGTTATTTACATCCGGCGACATGGAGGCGGTGCGGTTGGTTGGGCCAATAGCACCAGCAACAAAGCGTGGCTTATGCGGTTCGCGGGCCGTAAATTCATCAGCGGCTTCGCGGGCTAATCTGGCTGATTCGTAATTGAGTTCATAGGCCAGGCTTTCCATGCCATAATCCGCCATACCAATAGTAGTGGCACTAAAGGTGTTGGTTTCGGCAATATCAGCGCCCGCTTCAAAATATTGGCAGTGAATTTCTTTTATAATATGGGGCTGCGTAAGCGAAAGTAAATCATTATTACCTTTTAAATCGGATGGGTAATCTTTAAAGCGCTCGCCCCGGTAATCGGCCTCTTCCAGCTTATACTGCTGAATCATGGTGCCCATGGCGCCATCTAATACCAGAATGCGCTTCTTAATCTCTTCTTCAATTGGCGTAATTGCCGCTTCAGTTTGTACAGTAGTCATGTATCAAGCAAAATAATAGCCTCTTTAAAAGCCAGTTTTGCTTATCAAGAATGTTTAGGTGAGGTTTCGGATTCAGAAAATCAGTTTATCTCATCTTCCCCACGGCCGTGTACCGCTTAAGGGATGGAAGTAGCACCCTGCTTGCCAGGGTTGCTAAGACATCAATGGGCCATATCCCTCCGTCTTTCTTGATAAGTTTAGCAAAGGTAATAAGATAGTTTTTAATCTGCAAATAGCATGCTCCAGGGTAAATAAGTGACAATATTTGACTTATTTCTTTTCTTTAAGACCTAAATAAAATAGTTTCTCCATAAATTTTTTATCGACCAGTTAGGGTTATCCATTTTCCCAAAAGGTAAGGCTGCCAAAATCCTTTTGTAAAGAAGTATAAGATTCCCTATTATTAACTTTTCTAAATCTAACAAAAAGGGTCCCTTATGAAACTCAGCATACTCTGCCTTTCTATTATTTTGTGTTTTACAAACCAGCTGGTGTTAGCTCAAACCAAAACTGCTACTAATGCAGCTGCAAAGAAGAAGGTAATTTTTGATTGTGATTTAGGAGATGATATTGATGATGCTTATGCTTTGGCCTTATTATTAGCTAGTCAGGAGGAAATAGAAATATTGGGTATTACTACAGCCTATGGCAGAACAAGGGATCGGGCCGAATTAGCCTGTAAAATGCTATATGAAACTGGTCAAGAAAAAATTCCGGTGGCAGTAGGGAGGGCCACAGATGATCCTTGGGGAAAGCCGGCCCCTTATTCTGAGCAATATTATTATGCTAAAGGATTTAATAAAGTGAAGCCCATTAAACAAAATGCTGTTGATTTTATAATAGAGAACCTTCGTAAATATCCGAATCAGGTAACTATTATTACAGTAGGGCCGGTGCAGAACATGCAGGACGTGCTTAAAAAAGATCCGGGAGCACTAAAACTGGCTAAAGATATTTATGCTATGTTTGGCTCCTTTTACATTGGGTATAATGGTAGTCCTAAAATTGATAAAGAATGGAATGTGCGGGTAGATATTCCGGCTTCTAAAGCATATACTTCGGCAGGCGTGCCTATTGTTTATGCCGGATTAGATGTAACCACCTTTGTAAAATGGGATGAGGCCAGGCAGAAGCAAATACTATTACGGCAGTCTCCGCTTACTAATGCTTTAGTTGGCTTAAAGACACTTTGGGGGTATGAAAAAACGCCAACATTATTTGATGCGGTGGCCGTTGGCATGGTTCTTTGGCCCGATTTATTTACTACGAAGCCAGCTTTTATGTATGTAGATGATGAAGGTTATACCATAGTTGATGCGGGTAAGGCTCCTAACAGCCAAATAGGGGTGTCCATTAAAACAGACGAATTTTTAAAGCGGTTAATGCAGGTATATATGCATCAGAACCTGGGGCGGTAAGGTTCTATGGCCCTGATTATAGTAGTAGCTTATATATACCTTCATAATATTTGCTTTCCAAGCAGGTAGCTTAAGTGAATTATTCAATTTTGCCTATGCTTTTTTGAGTTAATGTATAATTAAATTTTTATTTGTTGGTTTTTGTAAGGCTATCATAAAAATGTTATCAGCTAACTCTGCCAGAAAAAAGGAAAAGATTATTTGGGGTTTTGTAAAAGTATAAAAGGTTAACAATTTGTTAACATTGGGGCAACATGGCGTAATATTCAGATAATATTAAGGAGGTAGTTTTGCAGCGTGAAATTATTAGGAGAGACTAACTAATAATTTTTCAAAGTTGCCAGGAGTAAAATATCGGGTAGCTGTTTAAAAAAATGGGGTGATTCTGACTAAATCAGCCTGTTAGCGTAAAACTAAACTTTAATATTAACCTTAAAATTCGTTTATGTTCTCACCCATAAACAGAGTTTTTGGAAAATCTATTTTCCGGAAATTATGTGTAGTTTGTGTATTCCTGCTTTCAGGAGAAGTCGCTTTTTCTCAGATTGATACAACAGCTACAAACAAAACTACGGCCACGGTGCCAAAACCTATTGCCGATACTAAGCCGGAAGCGGTGAAAAAGTCTGCCCACTGGTACGATAAAATTTCATTAAGAGGTTACGTGCAATTACGTTATAACCGCCTGCTGGAAACTAATCCGAGTTTAAGAACTGATTATGACCGATCGGTTGGTGAAAATGGCGGTTTTCTTATTCGTCGGGCACGGTTAGTATTCAGCGGAAATGTTCATGACCGCGTATATATTTATATTCAACCAGATTTGGCTTCTACACCAACAGGAAGCTCCTTGATTCACTTTGCCCAGATTCGGGATGCCTACTTTGATTTGTCTTTAGATAAAGCGAAAGAATTCAGGTTTAGAGTGGGACAAAGTAAGGTGCCTTATGGATTCGAAAACATGCAATCTAGTCAGAATCGTTTAACATTAGATCGGAATGATGCATTAAATAGCGCTGTACCTAATGAGCGGGATCTAGGCGTGTTTTTCTACTGGGCACCAGCTAAAATCAGGGCCCGGTTTAGCGAGTTAATAGCTAAAGGATTGAAAGGCAGTGGTGACTACGGCGTATTTGGTGTAGGGGCATACAACGGCCAAACTACCAATAAGCAAGAAGCAAATAATAATCAACACGTCGTAACCCGCTTCTCTTACCCGATTGCCTTGCCTAACGGACAAATAATTGAACCAGGCATACAAGCCTATACCGGGAAATACACCGTTACGGCCGACCAATTAACAGCTGCTTCCAGAGAGCTGACCGGAATAAAAGGTGGAACTTTTGATGACAGAAGAATTGCAGGAAGCTTAGTTGTTTATCCGCAACCGCTCGGGTTTCAGGCTGAATATAACGTAGGGCAAGGTCCTCAGTTTGATGCTGCCACCAGGACCATTCAAGTAAAATCTTTAAAAGGCGGGTATGCCCAGGCTATGTATAATTTAAAAGTAAAAGGACATACGCTGATACCATTTGTAAAAGCCCAATATTACGAAGGCGGGAAGAAAAGCGAATTAGATGCCCGCTACAGCAAGGTTTATGAAACAGAAATTGGGGTAGAGTGGCAGCCAATACCAGCATTTGAGTTAGTAACTCAGTATACTATTTCTGACAGAACTACAAGTGACGGCAAAGCAGTAAATAACAGACAGTTTGGTAATTTGTTGCGCATTCAGGCTCAATTTAACTTCTAAGCCTTACTGAAAATACTTTTAAATACCTATGAAAATTAACAAAGTGAATTCATTCAAAACACAATTAGCAGGATTATTTCTTTCCGTTTTTCTTTTGGGAGCCTGTGGCCAAAGTGGAGATGGTAAAAAAGAAAATACCGAAGCTGATAAATCAGGGGCAGCCAGTGGCGCTACCATGACTTTAAAAGGCAGCGATACCGTTTTGCCATTAGCGCAGCAGGAAGCTGAAAAATTCATGGCTAAAAATTCTGGTGCTTCTATAACCGTAGTGGGTGGTGGTACTGGTGTAGGCCTTTCAGCATTAGAAGAAGGAACTACCGATATAGCTATGGCTTCCCGGGAAATGAAAACCGGCGAAAAACTAAAATTACAGGGAGCAAAAAAAGATATCAAAGAAACGCTTATTGCTTATGATGCTTTATCGGTGATCGTAAACCCGGGTAATAAAGTAAGCCAACTAACGCGTGAACAAATAGAAAGCATTTTTACCGGAAAAGTTTCTAACTGGAAAGAAGTAGGTGGGTCTGATGAAAAAATTGTAGCTTACTCCCGCGAAACAAGCTCTGGAACATATGAGTTTTTTAAAGAACATGTTTTAGATAAAAAGAATTATGCCCAGGGTATTTTAATGATGCCGGCTACTGGTTCTATTGTGCAATCTGTTAGCCAGACAAAAGGAGCCATTGGTTATATTGGCTTAGCGTATCAAACCAAAGAAGTTAAATCTTTAGCAGTTTCTTACGACCAGGGCAAAACTTTTGTAGCGCCAAGTGTAGAAGCCGCAAAAAATAAAACATACCCGGTGTCCCGGCCTTTGTATTTCTTTTATGATGCTTCTGTAGAAGGAAAAGTAAAACCATTTATTGACTTTATAACTTCTGATGAAGGTCAGAAAATTGTGCTGGAAACAGGTTATGTTCCGGTAAGTAAATAACTCAGCTTTTAAAAATCATATCCTTGAAACGGTACTTCCATAACTTTGGTGAGCGCGTAATAGAAGGAGTTCTAACGATTAGTGGTACAGTTACCAGTTTAACTGTGCTTCTAATCGTTTTCTTTTTATTTAAAGAAGGGTTAGGCATTTTTAACCAGTCACCAGTTGCCGAAGGTTCAGCTATTGTGGTTAATAACCAGAATCCGGTAAAAGAACTTTCAGCGAAAGAATTAAAAGAAATTTTTGATCAGAATATCACCAATTGGAAACAAGTAGGTGGTCAGGATGCTCCCATAAAGTTATTTCGCATTGACGATATAACCGACTACTACACCGAAGAGCAAATTGGAAAGGACTTTGAATATTTGCCGCAACGGCTTAGTGAAGTAGTAGCCAAAGAGCCAACTATAGTAGCTTTTTTCCCTGAGCAGTATTTGGCTAAGGATTTCCAAGGCCACAGAATAAATCTGGAGAATATTTCTGTTTCGGAATTTTTAGGTGGCACTGAATGGTACCCCACCATTCAGCCAGCGGTGCAAATGGGGGTGCTGCCTTTAATATTAGGTACTCTTTGGGTAAGTTTAGGAGCCATCTTAATAGCCTTGCCGTTAGGTTTGGCCACCTCTATTTACTTAGCCGAAATTGCTGACAAAAGAGTTCGGAACCTTTTGAAACCGGTTATTGAATTACTGGCGGGAATTCCGTCGGTGGTTTACGGATTCTTTGGTTTAGTAGTAATTGTGCCGCTTATTCAGGATTTATTTGGCTTACCCGTTGGCGAAACAGCTTTAGCCGGAAGTATTATTCTGGGCATTATGGCTTTACCTACCATTATTTCAGTTTCGGAGGATGCCATGCGGACCACGCCACGGGCTATGAAAGAAGCAAGTCTGGCCCTGGGAGCTACCAAATGGCAAACTATTTATAAGGTAGTTGTTCCTTATTCTATGTCTGGTATTTCAACAGCCGCAATATTAGGTATTGGTCGGGCGATTGGCGAAACCATGGCCGTGCTTATGGTAACAGGTAATGCCTCCGTTATTCCGCATACCTTTCTGGCACCGGTACGTACTATACCGGCTACTATTGCGGCAGAATTGGGAGAAGCTCCGCAGGGTGGCATGCATTACCAGGCTTTATTTGCCTTGGGCTGTATCTTATTTCTAATGACCCTTATTATCAACCTTTCTGTTGATTTTGTTTCAGCAAAAAGAAAAGCAAACCGGTAAGTCATGAGCTTTAGTCAAAATCAAAGTATAAATAATTCCAAGCGGCTAGCTCAAAGCGTTGCATTTACAATTTTTAAGCTGCTTAGTTTTTTGGTAGTAGCTATTCTTATTGTTATTCTGGGCTTTATTCTGGTAAATGGTGCGTCGGTAATCAGTTGGGAATTTTTAACCGAAATGCCCAAAGAAGGCATGACGGCAGGCGGTATTTTCCCGGCCATTGTAGGTACTTTGTGTTTGGTAGCAGGCAGTATGCTGTTTGCTTTTCCAATAGGAGTACTATCAGGAATTTATATTAATGAATACTCCAAAGATGGCTGGTTTAAGCGTTTTATTAAACTTATGACCAATAACCTGGCAGGTATACCATCCATCGTTTTCGGTTTATTCGGTATGGCCTTATTTGTAAACCGTTTTGGTTTTGGGGATTCCATTCTGGCGGGTTCCTTAACTTTAGGTTTGCTGGCGCTACCTGTTGTAATCCGGACAACCGAGGAGTCTTTGAAAGCCATAGATAAATCTTTTAGAATTGGTAGTTTAGCCTTAGGTGCCACCAAATGGCAAACAACCAGCCGGGTAGTGTTGCCCATGGCTTTTCCCAACATTATAACGGGCTTAATTTTATCAGTCGGACGGGTTTCCGGAGAAACAGCTCCTATCTTATTTACTGTGGCGGCGTATTTCTTGCCAAAATTGCCAACCAGTATTTTTGATCAGGTAATGGCCTTGCCGTATCACTTGTATGTAATTTCCACGAGTGGGACCAATATTGAGGCATCCAGATCTATGGCCTATGGAACGGCATTTATTTTAATTCTGATTGTATTAATAGTAAACCTATTAGCAAACTGGCTTCGCCGCTACTTTAGCAAAAAAGTAAAAATGCAATAAATTTAAGTAGTAAAATGGTATCTTATATGCTGGCAGAAGTAAGGTGCTACTAACGTAATAAATAAGTATTAGAAGTTAACTAGTTTATAAGTTGCAGTTTATGTAGTACTAACTGCTAAAAGCTTAAGCTTTAATATTGAATATATCTAAATGAATAGTATAGAAACCAAAGACGTTCACTTGTATTATGGTGATTTTCATGCCCTGAAAGGTATTTCCATGGCTATGAAGAAAAACCAAGTAACGGCTTTTATTGGTCCTTCCGGTTGTGGTAAATCTACTTATCTGCGGTGTTTTAACCGGATGAATGACCTGATTGATGGCGTTCGCATCGAAGGAGAAATTCTGATTGATGAAGTAGATATCAATAACAAAAATATTTTGGTGGATGACCTTCGCAAACACGTCGGAATGGTATTTCAGAAGCCAAATCCATTTCCCAAATCTATTTTCGAAAATGTAGCCTACGGTCTGCGGGTAAATGGCACCAAGGATAAAACGCTTATTGAAGAGCGGGTAGAAAAATCGTTACGGCAGGCAGCACTTTGGGAGGAAGTAAAGGACAAACTCAAGAAATCGGCTTTTGAATTATCAGGAGGTCAGCAACAACGTCTTTGTATTGCCCGCGCGTTAGCCATTGAACCGTCTGTATTATTAATGGACGAACCAGCTTCTGCCTTGGATCCTATTTCAACGGCTAAGATAGAGGAGCTAATTTATGAGTTAAAAGAAAATTACACCATTGTAATTGTAACGCATAACATGCAACAGGCCGGTAGAGTTAGCGATTCCACAGCCTTCTTTTATTTAGGGGAGCTGGTAGAATATGCCAAAACCAAGACCTTATTTACAAGCCCTAAAGACCAGCGTACACAAAACTATATTACCGGCCGTTTCGGGTAATTTGGTCAGTTTTAGGTATTTTTAACGTTAGCTTTCCAATTTTTTGCCCAGTTTTCAGATTTGAATCACCTTTATGAACCAATTAGAAAAAGAGCTTTCCCGCATTAAAGATAAAGTAAACGAGATGTGGAGTTTAGTTGAGTTTCAGGTACTCAGCGGAAAAGATGCTCTGATAAATGCTGATAAAGAATTAGCTAAGAAAATAATTAAAAGAGGTAAAAAAGTAAATGCCTTCGATGTAAAGATAGATCGAATGTGCGAAAACTTGTTTGCTTTATTTAATCCGGTGGCGGTTGATTTGCGCCTGGTGTTAGCTGTGTTAAAGATAAACGCTAACCTGGAAAGAATTGGCGATTCGGCAGAGGGTGTTGCCCGGTTAATACAAGAAGCCGGACCTTTAGAAAATGATTTGCTGGAAGCTACGCGGGTAATTGAAATGTACGATGGAGCGGTAAGTATGCTGGTCGATGTGCAGAAAGCCTTCAATGAAGAAAGCTCGGAATTGGCCCATGAGCTGATTAAAAAAGATAAACTGTTAAATAAGATTCACCGGAAAACAGATAAAGTGCTGGTAGATTATATTCAGACCCATCCGGATAATATAGCCCAAAGTTTGAAGGTATCTGGTATAATTAGGAAACTAGAACGAATTGGTGATCAGATAACCAATATAGCGGAGGAAATAGTTTTTTATGTGGATGCCAAAGTGGTTAAACATCAACAGAAAGTCAAAAAGCGGAAGGAGTAGCAGAAAACTGATTTCTAAACAAAAAAGCCGGAGTTTATAAACTCTGGCTTTTTTGTTTGACGGGTTGTTATCATAACGTATTGTTTGCCACATTATTAAAAGGCGAAAATTGATTTCGCCTATCCCGCTCGTTTTCCAGCGCATGCCCGATATGAAATACCTGCACCATATTTAATAAAAGTTGTTGTTGCGCTGCGGAGCATTCTGGTGAAAAATAAACGTAATAAGGTAGCTTTTTTCTTTCTTTCCGAAGGTATTTCTTGGAGGCTGCGGCGTGTGTTATAACCCCAAGCACTTGTCCATCCCATTTTATTTCTACAGCATTAAGAGCATACGGATTTGTGCTAATAGAAAAGGGTTTGCCTTCTAAAGTGCCGTTTAAATTAGCCCAAGGGTGGTAAATCCGGCTTAGCGAACGCGCATAATTCATGGCAGATTTAGCCATAAAATCATTTACTTCAAATTTAAAATTTCCAATAACTTGATGTTGCTCATTCCTTAATTTAAACTGTAAGGCATTGCGCCCGTTTAACCGGCCTAAAGTAAGATTATCTACCTGAGAGCTATGTAAAAAATAGGTTTGTTTCTCTTCCGGAGAAGATTGTGCGGAAAGTACATAATTCTTGTTAAATCGGGAGGTATAAAAATATTTGGGTACACCTAATTTAAGATCAACGTCAGTTATCCTACGATCCTGAAAACCTAAAAGCAAAGCCCGATTATCATGTTGCCGTACAACGGGTATAGGTTTAAATTTTACTAAAGTAAAAATATTAAACAGTCTGCTTGTGGAGTTGGTCTCGCCATAATCATTTCGAACTATTAACCGGTAGGAGGTGGCATCTTGCATAAAAGAGGCATAGTCCGTAAATGGCTGGCGGCTTACGGTAAGGGTTTTTACCTTTTTCTCCTTATTGAAGGCCGAAGCAATACTTTCAGCAAACGCTTCTATAAGTTTATCTTCGGTTAAGGGAAAACTTTCATATACAGTGGCTTCAGTGGCATTAAACTGGCTTTCCGTAAACGGAATGGCCGGTATCATGACCTTTATTTTTCCTGTATTTTTCTCCAGTTTATGTTTGGCTTTATCACGAGCTTTCACCTTGGCGACTAATATAAAGTTGTCATTTTTGCCTTTCCAGAAATCGTTAATATCTAGGGCTATGTCTAAAAATATATCATATTTTTGCCGGTCCAGCTGGCGCTTGGCTAATAACATATTTTGATGGTCATTAATCAAGGTGGATGGATGTTTATCTCGACCCCGGTCGGTAAAAAGTATTTTTTTATCTGTTAAGTAGTAAATGGTCCCCGAACCAAAATGGTTTTGGATTTTCTGTTCCAGAATATTTAAAAACTTGTTTTCATTTTCCTGCTTTAAGAACGGATTAGCGGCTACTTCATCATAATTATTAGTAATTCGGATAGATTGAATCAGAATTTTTTGTTGGGCAAAGGCCGAAAAAGAAAACAACAGGAATAGTATAGTAAAGAATCGCATATAGTTTAATTTTAATGCTTTATTTTCTTGCTAAAACTATGCCAATATTAAGTTCTATCTATATAGAGCAATTATTTGAATAAGAAGTTTACCCTTGAAAGCACCTGAGATTATAACATAGATTTTATTTATTACCATTCTATTTTTTTCTGTTGTAACTTTGCGGCAAAATAATAAAGTGCTGCTGCGAGAAGTTCTATACCTGATGCAAAAGGATTTTGTGCTCGAATGGAGGCAAAAATATGCTTTCAATGGCATGCTGTTGTATGTAAGCAGTACGGTATTTATTTGTTACCTTAGTTTTGGCTTACGGGGTGGTACGTTAGGTGTGCCGGTTTGGAATGCCCTCTTCTGGATTATTCTTCTCTTTACATCAGTTAATGCCATAGCCAAAAGCTTCACTCAGGAAAGTAAAGGGCGCTTACTATACCTTTATTCTTTGGTAAGTCCGCAAGGAGTTATTTTAGCTAAAATAGCCTATAATACTTGCCTGATGCTGATTTTGGCTTTAATGTGTTATTTATTCTACACCATTGTTATTGGAAACCCGGTTCAGGATGATTATTTATTCTTAGCTACTATTTTGCTGGGTGCTATTGGGTTCTCTACCAGTTTAACTATGGTATCGGGCATTGCGGCCAAAGCCTCAAATAGTGGTACCTTGATGGCCATTTTAGGTTTTCCCATCATTATTCCCATGTTGTTGATGCTGATGAAAATGTCGAAGAATGCAATAGATGGCCTGGATCGGTCGGCAAGTTTGGATGAATTAATTACTTTATTAGCTATAAATGCCATAGTGGTTACAATTTCTTTTATTTTGTATCCTTACTTATGGCGTAATTAGTTAATTTTAAATTATTTATAGTTTTTATAGTTGTATATATAAATGAAAAACGCCTGGTGGAAAATATTAACTGTAGTATTACTGCTATACGTGTTAATAGCTGGTTTCCTGAACGAAGTCCCGCATTTGCCTATACTCAATGAGAGTATCCGCAATACTTATTTTCACGTGCCCATGTGGTTTGGGATGATTATATTATTGGGTGTTTCAGTAGTTTACGCCATTAAATATTTAAGAACTCCCACTTTGCGAAATGATATCATTTCTATGGAAGCAGCCCAGATTGGTTTGCTTTTTGGCGTACTAGGAATGATAACAGGTATGGGATGGGCCCGGATAACCTGGGGTGAATACTGGAGCAATGATCCGAAGCAAAATGCTTCAGCAATTGGCCTACTTATGTATTTTGCTTATTTCGTACTGCGCGGTTCCTTTGTAGATCACCAGCAGCGTGCCCGCATAAGTGCGGTGTATAATATTTTTGCTTACGCGGCTTTAATCCCTTTATTGTTTATTCTGCCTCGCCTGACTGATTCTTTACATCCTGGTAATGGCGGCAATCCGGGTTTTGGTACTTACGACATGGATAGTAATATGCGCAAAGTATTTTATCCGGCAGTAATAGGCTGGACCTTGCTGGGCATTTGGATATTAAATGTTAAATCTAGATTCGAAATTCTGAGACAAAAATTATATGAAAATGTTTAAGAAGTGGGCATTATTGGTTTGCCTTTTGCTTAGTTTATTAGTGGCCAATGTAAGTGTGGCCCAGTCTGAAAGCACTGTTATGGTAGAAGCAAATGCCGGAGCTCAGGAAGTGGAAATGGCAGATAAGTTGCGCAGTGATGGTAAAATTTACGTGGTTGTAGGGTGTGTATTGGTAGTTTTGGTGGGTATGATTATTTATTTAGTAGCAATAGATAAAAAAATTTCCCGGCTGGAAAAGCAATACAAAAGCTAATAAACACAATAAAGCCTGTAAATTATTTCAGTTTATTGGATTTTAATTATCTTTTTTCTTGTTAAAAGGAAGCAAATTCATTTGAATAAAAGTTAAAATGAAAAAAACACATATAATCGGAATCGCCATTATTGCCATGGCAATAGCTATTATAGTTTCTACGGCAGGCGATGCCAGTTCTTATGTTTCTTTTAAAGAAGCGCGCGAATTGGCTTCTGAAGGAAATAATAATGCGGTGCACGTGGTTGGGCGACTGAAGAAAGACCCAAACAATCATATTTTGGGGATGAAATACGATCCGTTGCTGGACCCGAACTACTTTACCTTTACCTTGGTTGATACCAATAGAATAGAGCAACAGGTGGTTTATTTTAAACCGAAACCCCAGGATTTTGAACGGTCGGAGCAGGTAGTAATTATTGGCAAAATGAATAGAGATATTTTCGTAGCTGATAAAATATTGCTGAAGTGCCCGTCTAAATACGTGGAGAACGAAATAAAAGCCGAAACCGCCGGATTATAAAATTAATAGTTTTAAGTAATAGGTGGTAAGTTTTGCTGCTAGTTACTTAAAAGGAAATTTAAATTTAATTGAAGTTAAAAGTTGCAAAAAGTATCAAAGTAGTAATGTCAACTTATAACTTTAAACTTACCACTTAAAAATAAAAGAAGTGATAAATACATTTATTGGTGACCTGGGGCACTTTTGCGTTATACTGGCTTTTGTAGCGGCCATTGTTTCGGCACTTTCTTATTTTATGGCAACCCTGAAGCAGCCGCTGGGTATGGTTGATGCTAACTGGCAAAGATTAGGCCGGGGAGCATTTTTTGTACATACTTTAGCGGTAATGGGTATTATAGCAGCTTTGTTTACCATTATTTATACCCACCGCTACGAATATTATTACGCCTGGAGTCATTCTTCTAACTACCTGCCTACTCACTTTATGATTTCCTGCTTTTGGGAAGGTCAGGAAGGGAGTTTCTTGTTGTGGATTTTCTGGCATACCTTATTAGGACTGGCTATTATCAAATTTAACAAAAAGTGGGAAGCGCCTACAATGGCTGTTTTCGCTTTTGTGCAAATATTCCTGGCTTCCATGATTTTGGGAATAGTTGTAGGAGACCTGAAAATTGGTTCTTCTCCCTTTATCCTGTTGCGTGACTTTATGCCGGATGCTCCGGTATTTAAGCTTAATCCTAATTATATCCCTAGCGATGGCACTGGCTTGAATCCTTTGTTACAGAACTATTGGATGGTTATTCACCCGCCAACCTTATTCTTAGGTTTTGCCATTACATTAGTGCCTTTTGCTTTTGCCATTGCTGGTTTATGGAAAAATGAATTTAAGGAGTGGATAAAGCCAGCCTTACCCTGGGCTTTGTTTGGAGGTGTGGTTTTAGGCGTTGGTATAATGATGGGAGCCTACTGGGCTTATGAAACCCTTAACTTTGGCGGTTACTGGAACTGGGACCCGGTAGAAAACGCGGTGTATATTCCGTGGTTGGTATTGGTGGCTGGTATCCATACTATGGTTATCTATAAGCGTAGTAAATCTGCTTTACATACCACTTTTATATTAGTAATAACTACTTTTCTGTTAGTTTTATATGCTACCTTCTTAACCAGAAGCGGTATTTTAGGCAACGCCTCTGTTCACTCTTTTACAGACTTAGGTTTATCGGGTCAGTTATTTTCGTACCTGGCAGCCTTTGTGGTATTAGCAATTGTGCTTTTAATCTGGCGCTGGAAGGCTATTCCTGCTACCCAAAAAGAACTTACTACTTATAACAGTGAGTTCTGGGTTTTTATAGGGGCAGCAGTTTTATGTTTAGGGGCTTTCCAGGTGTTAGTTACTACATCCATTCCGGTATATAATGCTTTCATGGGCTTTATCGGTATCAAAACTAATCTGGCCCTGCCAGCTGATCAGATTGCGCACTACACTAAATTCCAGCTTTGGATGGGAGTAGCTATTGCCATATTATCTGGTTTTGCGCAATTAATGTGGTGGCAAAAAAACGATAAGGAAAAATTAGCGAATGCTTTAGCCGTACCACTTATTTTAACCTTGCTGTTTGTAAGTCTGATATTAGTATTAGGTAAAATGGGCATAGGACCTAAAATTGATAATCCAATTTACATTATTTTATTGGTGGCCTCGTTCTTTGCGGTAATAGCTAATCTAGGTATGATATTTACCTTAGTGAAACGGAAAGCTGTACTAACAGGTGGAGCTGTTGCGCACATAGGTATTGCCTTAATGCTTATTGGAATACTTTACTCTTCCGGCTATTCCAGTATTGTTTCCATGAACACGTCTGGATTGCTTTATTCCCGCGAGTTCCCAGAAGACATTAACCGTGACAACGTACTGCTTTTCCGTAACGATGATGCGGATATGGGTAAATATAAGCTTACCTACAAAGGCAAGTTTTTAGAAGTGAAAGATTTTCCGGAGTATGTTAACCGGGAATTGTTGTTCCGGTTAGAAGATGAGCACCGGGCTTTGGCACGTACTGATTTAAAATATAAAGATAAATTGTATTTTAAAACCGGCGACACAGTAGGTATCTATCCTGAGAATACTTACTACCAAGTACAATACCTGGAAAAAGAATCTGGTAAAACATTTGAATTGTATCCTCGGGCCCAAGTAAACCGGGAAATGGGTTTTATTGCTTCTCCTTCTATAAAGAATGGTTTAACATCTGATTTATATACCCACGTTTCGGCAGTTGGAAATGAAGAGGAGCGGGAGTGGAGCGAACTGAAAGAGTTTGATTTAGCCATAGGCGATACCTTATTTCTGAACGATTATTTTGCCGTGTTGAAAGGCATTGAACCAACCCGTAAAATAGAAGGTGTACAGTTAGGAGAAACTGATGTAGCTGTACAAGCTGACCTGAAAATTTATGGTGAGAATAATAAGGAGTACCACGGGCACCCAATCTTTGTAATAAAAGATAGTATGGTTGGTCGTATTCCGGATGAGATAGAAGATTTAGGTTTACGCCTTACTTTTATGAACATTGATACAAAAGCTAACCGCTTCAAAATAGGCGTAAACACAACGCAAAAAGATTATATTATTCTGAAGGCGATGGAGAAACCCTTTATTAATGTTCTTTGGATAGGAACCATCTTAATGAGTATCGGATTTGTGATGGCTATTGTTCGTCGGTATAAAGAAGGTAGCTCCGTTACGGATGCTGCTCCGGATAAAGGTTCAGCCAAACAACGGGCAACCCGATCTAAACAAGTAGCAAACGTATAACCTACATTTGAAATTACTTTAAGCTCCCTCCTGCAAGGGAGCTTTTTGTTTTAGTAAATATTTAGAAATATTGAAAATACCTGCTCAAGTTACAAAACCCTTGCTTATAACAATGGTTGGGTCCGGGAATGTAGCCACGCATTTAAGTATTGCTTTCGAAAAAGCAGGGCACGCGGTACAGGCAGTGTATTCCCGCCAATTAGCCCATGCACAAGCGTTGGCACGAAAACTACAAAATGCTGTTGCTTCCGATTCGCTTAATTTTAGTAGTTCCCAGCCTGCTGATATTTACCTGCTGTGTCTAAACGATGCTGCTATTCCGGAGGTTATTAACCAAATGCAATTTCCTCCTGATAGTTTGGTGGTACATACTTCCGGAAGTTTATCAATGAACGTCTTATTTACCACGCAAAAATTTAAAAAAGGGGTTTTTTACCCTGTCCAAACTTTTAGCAAAAACCAGGCTGTAGATCTTGCCAATACTCCCATTGCAATTGAAGCAGAAGATGATACAACGGTAAGAATTTTACAGGATTTAGCACACAGTATTTCATCTTCGGTTTTTAGCTTATCAAGCCAAGACCGAAAGATACTGCACCTGGCCGCTGTTTTTGCTTGTAATTTTACTAACCACTTATTAGGCATAAGCCAGGAAATTTTGCAAGGTCATGGTTTGGATCCTGTTCTGCTTAAACCTTTGGTAGAAAGTACCATCACCAAAGCAATGAAAAACAACCCTTATGAGGTGCAAACAGGACCAGCTGTTCGTGGAGATCAGAACATTATGCAAGCGCAGATGCAATTCTTAGCACCCAACACCAATTACCAGCAATTATATAAGTTGATTTCGCTAAGCATTCAGAATCAAAAGAAATAAATGGAAAGTTTTTAGCTGGTCCCGAAGTTTGGGTTGGCCCGTACTATAAAATATTATTTGTACTGGGGACCTGCTTTACTACTTTTACCGACTAATATTAGCTAGAAGTACAATGAAAGTTGTCAATGTAACCTTTAAGTTTGTAGATGGCCAGCCTGATCAGAAGTATCCTGCTATGGAGGGCGAATCAGTGCTGAATGTCGCACTTAATAACAAACTAAAATTGCAACATAATTGCGGTGGCATATGTGAGTGCAGTACCTGTCATATTTATGTGGAAGCAGGAATGGCTGGTTTACCTGAAATTTCCGATAAGGAAAAAAATTTTATCAATCAGGCCAAAGATCCGAAGTTACATTCCCGCTTAGCTTGTCAGTGTGTAGTGCAGGGGAACGAAGATTTGGTAGTCACCATTCCGGAACAAGATTTTCCAAATCATCAAGATAGGGAGAACATATTAGGTAAATGAGCTAGGGTTATCAGGAGTGGCTAAGTAAATACAATATTAAAATTAACCTGAACGAGCCACATAAATATTGGAAAGGCCCAGAAGATTGTATTAAAGCTTACTGCTGATATTTTAGGATCAAATCTAATAAGGTCAAAATTTCCTGTATTCGGTTTCCTACAGTGGGTGTTAGCATTAGATACCTTTGAAAATAAAGATGGGAAGCTAACGAAAGTGATCCTAAACATATTAAGCCAAAATGGACTAGTGAATGGCGCGTAAATCAATAAAAGTACTACAGGTTAAAAAAATAAAAGTTTAATGCTTTAGTTTAATTAATAAAAGATAAGGGTTCCTACATTTAAATATTTTTAATTCAAGAAAATTATGCACCACCACCCGTCCTTAGATTTAAGTCAGATTAAAGCCTTTATTTTTGATGTTGATGGCGTACTTACTGATGGAAGTTTATTAGCCCTGGAAAGTGGAGAACAGGTCCGTTCTTTCAACATTAAAGATGGATTTGCGATCCGTCATGCTATAAATAAAGGTTATAAGGTTGCTATTATATCGGGCCGGCAGGAAGAAGGGGTCCGGAAACGGTTATTATCACTTGATGTGACCGATATTTTTCTCGGCATTCCAGATAAAAAAGTAGTGTTTGCAGACTACCTGCAGAAGTATGGCTTAACGGCCGAGCAAATTGCTTATATGGGAGATGATGTGCCGGATTTGGAAGTAATGCTGCAATGTGGAGTAGCGGCCTGCCCAGAAGATGCTGTCTCAGATGTAGTTTCGGTTGCTAATTACATTGCTGCTAAACCAGGAGGCAAAGGCGCAGCCCGTGAATTGATAGAATTAGTTATGAAAACTCAGAGCCGTTGGTAAGTTACAGGATTTGTAAAAAATGCTGGTATTTTAAAAAAGTTTAAAAAAAAGTTTAAAAAGTTGTGTGGAAATAAAATACTCCTATATTTACAGGATATTTAAATTCAAATTTTTAATTTTTTATGAAAACAGGAACAGTAAAATTCTTTAATGAATCAAAAGGCTACGGATTTATTACAGATGACATTAGCAAAGAAGACTTCTTCGTACACATTACTGGTTTAAATGGTACTCAGATTCAGCAGAATGATAAAGTTGAGTTTGACACACAAGAAGGTAAAAAAGGCATCAATGCAGTAAACGTGAAAAAAGTTTAGTGCAATATAATATTTCCATTCCCATCAATAAAAGCTCCCGCCCGGGAGCTTTTTTATTTTAAGGCAATAGCTGTAGATTTGTTATTAATCTTAGTGCCTTATCTTATAAGCCAGATTTCTTGAAGAAAGTTTTTAACCTGATTCGGTTTCCCAACCTGTTGCTGATTGCCTTTTGCCAACTTTTGGTTCAGGCATGCCTGCTGCAGCCAGATATTATTATTTGGCGGATAATTCTGAATGACCGTTTTTATTTGTTATTGCTTTCTACCTTTTGTGTGGCTGCTGCCGGCTATATTATTAATGATTATTATGATATTAAAATAGATGCTATCAATAAACCGAAAAGGTTAGTAGTTGGTAAAACGATAAACCGGCGGCAAGCAATGCTTGCCCATCTTATTCTATCAGGAATTGGAATTGTAGTAGGTCTGGCTATAAACTGGAAAGTAGGATTTATAAATTTTTTCGCTACGATGTTGCTGTGGGGGTATTCTGCCAGGTTAAAGAAATATTTTCTGGTTGGTAACCTAACTATTGCCTTATTATCAGCATTAATGCTATTAGTAGTGGCAGCAAATTTTAATAGCATAAATAAATCTATTTGGGCATACGCCATATTTGCATTTCTTATTTCCCTTATTCGTGAAATCATAAAAGACATGGAAGATGTAAAAGGCGATGCTTCTTTTGATTGCCGAACCCTACCCATTGTGCTAGGGATTGCAAAAACAAAATGGGTGATATACCCCCTAATGTTAGCGTTCTTTGCCACCGTTATCATGGCTATTCTTTACCGCCTCGTTGACTTGTTTTTTACATTGCATATGGTAATCCTGGTGCTGTTGCCGGGCATGGGACTGTTATATTTTTTAGTAAAAGCTGATCGTAAAAAGGATTTTAGTTTTTTAAGTCGCTATTGTAAAGCTATAATGCTAATGGGTATTTTATCGATGCTTTTATTTCGCTAATAGGTGTGAAAGAATAAAGATTTCAATTTCTGTTAACTTTGTTTCAACGCTTACAAAGTAAAATAAAGATTCAAGATTGCAATTAAAAGGCCTTTCTTTTGAAAGGCCTTTTTGGTTTTAAAATAATTAACTTGATGTTATAGCTTAAAATAGAATATTTAAAAAGTTATATACTGGCTAAGGTAGTAATTTTTATAAATCAATAATAATTACCAGTCTTCTCCGTTTTATTGAGCAGAATTAATGATGTTTTACTGTACTTAAATTTAAATATGAACGTAGGATTTTTATCTGGTATAAAAAAAGTTTTATTCCTGGCTGTGGTGTGTCAATCCTTATTCCTGGCTGGTTGTGAAGAAAAAGAAGGGGCAGATCCCAAAAAGGACTTCAACCCAAATGGAGTGCTGAACAAGAAAAATGTAGGGGAAAGTGCTAGAGATTTATTATCAGCCGAAAAGTTTACCAAAGTCATTGTGGAGATTCAATCTGCTCAGGGTTTTGAACCAACTTCTCAGGCCGTTACTAATCTGAAGAATTTTATGGAACAACGCCTGAACAAACCCGGAGGAATTATTTTAAAACAAAGTTCTATTCCGGCTCCAGGTAAAACGTCCTACACAGCTGCTGATATAGCTGCTATTGAAGACAGAAACCGCAAAGAGTTTACTCGCCCGGATACCATGGCTATTTATTTCTTTTTTGCTGACAGCAAATATGCCGAAGACAAAGATAACGCCAAAGTGTTAGGCGTGGCTTACCGGAATACCTCCATGGCTTTATTTGAACGCACTATCCGGGATCTATCAGGTGGCATAACCCAGCCTGAGCGTAGTAAATTGGAAACTGTAGTGTGGCAGCATGAATTAGCTCATATTTTGGGTTTAGTTAATGCCGGTACAGCCATGGTTACCAATCATCAGGATGCACCACATGGTCGTCATTGTACAAACTCTAATTGTTTGATGCATTATACCGTAGAAACCGGTAATGTGGTACAAAACCTGTTTGGGGGCAATATGCCACAATTAGATGCTAACTGCCTGAATGATTTACGGGCCAATGGTGGTAAATAATTGGAAAAGAACTGAAAGCGAAAAGCCGGACTACTAATCCGGCTTTTGTTTTTATATTGTCTGGGCCGCTGGATAAATTTTTTAACTAAGACCTGTATAGTTTAAAAGTTATAATTTGCTGAGCATAAGGCGGGATAAAATTTAAGAATATTCTGCTGCAGAAATGTTTTGTTAATAAAATACTAAGAAATATAAAGTCATTCTGGATTTTGATTAAGATAGGCAGTGCAATTCCATATTAATCATCTATATTTGCGCTTTCTTTTTTAGCGCCATGGCAGATTCCTCTTTTAAACGTGTTGTTATATTTGCTTCCGGCTCCGGCAGCAATGCTCAGCGCCTGATGGAATATTTTGATAATCATGCTTCTATAAGAATAGTGGCGCTATTCTCCAATAATCCGGAGGCCTTTGCTTTAGAACGGGCCAGGAAATTTAACATACCTGCCCAGGTATTTACTCGGGAAGCCTTCCGGAATGGAACCGTACTAGAGCAAGTAAAAACTTTTAATCCTGATTTAGTAGTTTTAGCCGGTTTTTTATGGCTGGTGCCTGCTCATTTTATAGCAGCTTACCCAAACAAAATCATCAACATTCATCCGGCCTTATTGCCTAAGTTTGGCGGTAAAGGAATGCACGGCCATTTTGTACATGAAGCGGTGCTGCAGCAAAAGGAAAAGGAATCAGGCATCACCATTCATTATGTGAATGAATATTATGACCAGGGCGCTGCCATTTACCAGCATGTCTGCCCGGTTGAATTAGAAGATACGCCGGAATTATTAGCCAAACGGGTTCTGGCGCTGGAACATGAACACCTGCCCCGGGTAGTAGAAATGCTTTTGCAAGAGCAAAAATAGAAAACGGAAGTGGGTGTAATAGGAACGCATTACTGGCAGAACCTTATAGAAAGAATAGAATTATATTAAATACCCATGGATACCATAAAAATCAAATCAGCCTTAATTTCGGTTTATTACAAAGACCACCTGGAGCCGCTTGTTGAGTTCCTGAAAGAACAGGGTGCTACTATTTATTCTACTGGCGGTACGCAAAGTTTTCTGGAAGGCCTGGGCGCTCAGGTAACAGCCGTAGAGGACTTAACGCAGTATCCGGCTATTTTTGGAGGCCGTGTTAAAACCCTTCATCCTAAAATTTTTGGTGGTATTCTGCACCGTCGGTCTCATGAAAATGATCAGGCAGAGGTACAGACTTATGAAATCCCAACTATTGATTTAGTAGTGGTTGATTTATATCCTTTTGAAGAAACTGTAAAATCAGGAGCTTCCGAGGCAGATGTAATTGAAAAGATTGATATTGGCGGTATTTCCCTAATCCGGGCGGCGGCTAAAAATTTCCAGGACGTGCTGGTCGTTTCTTCCCGCGAACAATATACTGAAGTAGTGGATATTTTGCGTAACAACCAGGGCGGAACAACTTTAGCTGACCGGAAGCGCTTTGCCGCTAAGGCATTTGATATTTCTTCGCATTATGATACCCATATTTTTAATTATTTAAATAATGGTGCTGAAGAAGTATTCAAGCAAAGTCTGCGGGAGGCTACTCCATTACGTTACGGCGAGAATCCTCACCAAAAAGGAGTATTCTATGGAGATTTAAGCAATTTATTTGATCAGATACACGGAAAGCAGTTATCTTATAATAACCTGGTAGATGTAGATGCGGCCGTAGCGTTAATTGATGAATTTCAGGAAGAGCCGGCTGTAGCTATTTTAAAACACACCAACGCCTGTGGGGTAGCGGTTGCGCCAACCTTA
This sequence comes from Adhaeribacter aquaticus DSM 16391, assembly GCF_000473365.1. Taxonomy (GTDB): domain Bacteria; phylum Bacteroidota; class Bacteroidia; order Cytophagales; family Hymenobacteraceae; genus Adhaeribacter; species Adhaeribacter aquaticus. Next base: position 389,198 of record NZ_KI421517.1, on the reverse strand, counting down.
CATGAAGCTTATGTAACGGCCTTTGCCTGTGATCCGGTTTCTGCATTTGGCGGGGTAATTATCTCTAATAAGACAATAGATAAAGCGACAGCAGAAGAATTAAATAAATTATTTTTTGAAGTATTGATTGCGCCAGATTTTGCAACTGATGCGTTAGAAATTTTACAAACTAAAAAGAACCGGATTTTACTTCGTCGCAAACCACTTGACTTGCCAGTAAAACAATTTAAAACCTTATTAAATGGGGTAATTGAGCAGGATAAAGATTTAGCTACCGAAATAGAAGCAGATTTTAAAGTGGTTACAGACCGCGCTACCACTCCTGAACAAAACAAAGCGTTGGTTTTTGCTTTGAAAGTTTGTAAGCATACTAAATCTAATACCATTGTGTTCTCTACTGAAAACCGGTTAATTTCCAGTGGAGTAGGACAAACTTCCCGGGTAGATGCCTTGAATCAGGCAATTGAAAAAGCTAAAAGTTTTGGGTTTGAACTACAAGGTGCCGTAATGGCCTCAGATGCTTTCTTTCCATTTCCGGATTGCGTGGAAATTGCAAGCCAAGTAGGAATTGAAGCAGTAGTACAGCCAGGTGGCTCCATAAAGGATCAGGATTCTATTGATTATTGTAATGCTAATAACATGGCTATGGTATTTACCGGTGTGCGTCACTTTAAGCATTAATTTGCAATAAAACTTTAGTTATAAATTGTAAAATGCCTTGCTTTATAAAGCAAGGCATTTTTTTTAGTAAGCTCAAGAAGATTTGCTCTAAAATATATTCATTAGTTAATATTTGTGGCCGGAGATTTGCAATAAACATATTATGCTGTAAATTATTCCTGTATTATGAAAAATGCTTTAAATACCTCAATTCTGGCGCTAGCTGTCATTATTACGGCGCTTATTCTGGGAAACTCCTGGACTAAATCTAAACGACCTCCTGAAACCATTAATGTGACTGGTTCAGCATCCACTGATTTTACTTCTGATTTAATTGTTTGGCGCGCCTCATTTTCCAGAAAGTCTTTATCCATACAGGATGCCTACACGGTGCTTAAAAAAGATGCAGCTAATATCCGCAAATATTTACTGTCGAAAGGTGTAAATGAAAAAGAGATCGTATTCTCGGCGGTAGATATTCAAAAAAACTATCGCAGCGAAAGGTTAAATGAAAATATGAGTACTGAAGTATTCGATGGTTATACATTAGTACAAAATATCAGCATCGAATCAAAAGAAGTAGATAAAGTAGAAAAGATATCAAGGGAAATTACTGAATTAATTGATTTGGATATTGAACTGTATTCGCAGGCACCAGAGTATTTTTATACCAGGTTAAGTGAGTTAAAAATTGAAATGTTGGCTAAAGCCACCGCTGATGGTCGGTTACGGGGCACAAAAATTGCGGATAATGCCGGCAGTGAGATTGGTTCTCTAAAAAGTGCGAATATGGGTATTTTTCAAATTACTGGCCAAAACTCATCCGAAAGCTTTAGCTATGGCGGTACTTTTAATACCATCGCAAAACAAAAAACGGCTTCCATTACTGTTAAATTAGAGTTTGGAGTGGATTAACGGTATCTAAAGCTTTAAATATAAAGGTTTGTAAAATAAGGTTGTACAGGCATTTTACTGAGAAGGAATTTTGCCGATTAGTTATTTGAAAGAGTTAAATGAGGCTGTTAATAATAAATCAATAGAAAATACGGGAAGATTAATTAGAACACAAAGTTTGTTTTATTAGAATAGTATTAATAATTGATGTAAAATACGTAGTTTTGCGCTGAAAAATTCACAAAATGTTGGTGTGCCCCAAAGCATACACATTTATAAGCCAGAGAACATTTCAGAATGGGATTATTTAATTTTCTCACTAGCGATATAGCCATAGATTTGGGTACTGCCAATACCCTTATTATTCATAACGATAAGATTGTTGTTGACGAGCCTTCAATCATTGCTGTTGACCGCACTACTAATAAAGTGTTAGCGGTAGGGCGCAGTGCCATGCAAATGCACGAAAAAACGCACGATAATATCAAGACAATTCGCCCTTTAAAGGACGGAGTTATAGCTGATTTTTATGCGGCTGAGCAAATGATCAGGGGTTTAATTAAGATGATAGATACCCGGAGCCGGTTATTTCAACCTTCTCACCGTATGGTTATTTGCATTCCCTCTGGTATTACTGAAGTAGAAAAACGTGCTGTGCGCGACTCTGCAGAACATGCTGGCGCCAAAGAAGTTTGGATGATTCAGGAGCCAATGGCTGCGGCTATTGGTATTGGCATTGATGTAGAACAACCAATTGGCTCTATGATTGTAGATATTGGAGGGGGAACTACTGAAATTGCCGTGATTGCCTTATCGGGTATTGTATGCGATCAATCCATTAAAGTGGCTGGAGATGTGTTTAACCAGGATATTCTGGATTATATGCGCCGTCAGCACAATTTATTGATTGGAGAACGTTCTGCTGAAAAAATTAAAATTGAGGTGGGGGCGGCCCTGCCGGAATTGGATAACCCACCAGAAGATTATGAAATCCGCGGCCGGGATTTGATGACGGGCATTCCAAAAGTTATAAAAGTAACTTACACAGAGATTGCTGCAGCTATAGATAAATCGGTTTCTAAAATTGAAGAAGCGGTGCTGAAGGCACTGGAGATTTCGCCACCTGAACTTTCTGCGGATATATATGTTAACGGCATTCATTTAACCGGCGGCGGCGCTTTGTTGCGGGGCTTAGATAAGCGTCTGGCAGCTAAAACCAAATTGCCTATTCATATTGCGGAAGATCCATTACGTGCGGTAGTAAGAGGTACAGGTGCTGCTATTAAGAACATCGATGGCTTCAAGAATGTACTTCTGACCTAATCGCGTTCAATGCGCAATTTATTTGCTTTTATTTACCGGTACCGGGGATTCCTGGTGTTTTTATTGCTCGAAATAGTTTGCGGCTACCTCATTGTTCAAAATAACAATTACCAGGGAGCGGCCTTCTATAACTCTGCCAATATGTATGCGGGGCGGGTCATGGAATTCCAGCGGGAAGTTTCTGATTATTTCCGTCTGATAGAAGTGAACCGGGCCTTAGTCGACGAAAATCGGGAATTAAAGGAATCGTTAACCAAGGTCATGACTTCCGGTATTCTGGAAAAAATACCCCCAGCGCCAGATTCTACTTATAGAACCAAACCTGATAGCCTTGCTTTAGCTCAAGAAAAGTTAAACAATTTTGGACTATTAAAAACCTTTCAATTTATTCCTGGCAAAGTCGTTAATAACTCCGTTCGACGGGTTAATAATTACTTAACCATTAATGTTGGCAGTGCCGATGGCGTAGAACCGGGTATGGGTGTAGTATCCAGTGAAGGTGTGATAGGTCGGGTAAAAGCTACCTCCGAACATTATGCTACGGTTACATCTATCTTGCACTCCCAAATGTTAGTATCATCTAAAATAAGGCGCAATGGCACCATTGGGTCAGTTAAATGGGGTGGCGAAAATTACTTGATGGCTAACCTTAACTACATTCCACGCCATATAAAAGTTATGAAAGGTGATACAGTGGTAACTTCCGGGTACAATGCTGTTTTTCCGGAAGGAGTTATGGTAGGACGAGTAACTTCTGTTGCCAAAGAAGCGGATCAGAGCTTTTATACTATTCGAATGCGTCTGGCAGTTGATTTTGATAAGTTGTCGTACGTGTACGTGATTAAAAATTTGCACCGGACTGAGCGTGACTCTTTAGAATTGAAAAGCGGAATTACAGAAGAAAATGAATAATCGCATATTTGCTCATATCTTCCATTTTGTCATTTTTATGACCATGCAGATATTGCTCATGCGTAATATGGTGTTATTTAATATGGCATTTTGCTTTATTTACATAGCCTTTCTGTTATTTCTGCCCATTCAAATGCCCAAAGTTTTTTTGTTAGTAATGGCATTTGTTTCGGGAATAACAGTGGATATATTTTACGATACCATAGGTATAAATGCTGCATCCTGCGTGTTACTAGCCTTTTTGCGGCCTTATGTTTTGTATGTATTAACTCCGCGGGACGATTACGAGTTGAATGATAGTGTAAATGTTCACATTATGGGGTGGCGTTGGTTTTCGGTATATGCGCTGTTTTTGGTTTTTATACACCACTTCTTCTTGTTTTTTCTGGAATTAGGAAGTTTTCGGCAAATAGGATTTACCTTGGCCAAAGTTTTTCTAAGCACCCTTTTTACTTTCCTGGTTTTAGTTATTATTCAATTACTATTCTTCTCAGAGCGCAGAAGCAGATAACCATATATCTCTTTAAAAGGCTTTGTTTCTCCTTTTATATTATCCTTAAATTTCTGGTATCTTTGTGGCGGCACAAGTTTTACTTTTGAACTTGGTAGCCTCTTAAATTGGTTAAGGATTAACCATTTTATTCAATTCTGTTAGAAGTTGAAATATTTAGAGAATCGAAAATACATTGTTCAGGCTATCTTTTTTATAGTAGGAGCTGTATTTGCAATAAAGTTATTTTTTATCCAGGTATTAAGCGCAGAATATAAACATGCTGCAGACGCTAATGCCATTAAGCGGGTAATAGAGTATCCTTTTCGGGGGTTAATTTATGACCGCAAAGGCAAGTTACTGGTGCAGAACACGCCGGTATATGACGTAATGGTAGTTCCTAAAGAAATAAAAAATATTGACACCTTACGTTTCTGCCAATTATTTAAAATTCCTCTGGAAGAATTTCGTCTCAAAATAAAAGCGGCGAAGGCATACTCTTACGTTAAGGCTTCTCCCTTTTTACAGCGATTAAATACCGAAGAGTTTGCCTCTATTCAGGATAATCTGGTAGAATTTCCGGGGTTTTATATAAATGCCCGCACGGTTCGGGGGTATCCGCACCAAAGTTTATCCCATGCCTTAGGTTATATTGGCGAAATTAGTCCTCAGAAGTTGGAGGATAGTGCTTATGCAGTCTATGATCCCGGCGATTATATAGGAGTCAGCGGGATAGAGCGGGAATATGAGAAAATACTCATGGGACGCAAAGGGGTAAAGTACCGGATGGTGAATGTTAGGGGAATTGATAAGGGTTCTTTTAAAAACGGGATGTACGATACGGCTTCGGTCGCTGGCCAGAACCTAATATCCTCTATTGATCTGGATTTGCAACAATATGCTGAACGCATGTTGAAAGGAAAGCGAGGCGGAGTGGTAGCTATTGATCCCAGCACCGGCGAAATACTGGCCTTTGTTTCGGCGCCGTTTTATGATCCTAATTTGTTAACCGGAAAAGATCTGGGTAATAATTATATGGCTTTGCTGAAAGATAAAAGTAAGCCTTTATTAAACCGACCTATCAATTCAACCAACCCGCCAGGTTCTGTTTTTAAATTGGTGCAGGCGCTTATTGCTTTACAAGACGGCGTAATAACACCAGGAACGGGGTTTCCCTGCAACCAGTCGTTAGTTAAATGTGCTCATGGTCATCCCTATCCCGCTAGTTTAGCCTTGGGAATTGAGAACTCCTGTAACCCGTATTTTTATCGGGTTTTTCAAGCAGAAGTTAATCGTGGGCAATCCCGGAATATTTATGAAGATACCCATAAGGGACTAGATCAATGGCGGGAAAAGGTATTAACCTTTGGTTTTGCTAATAAATTAGGGATTGATTTACCTTTTGAAAACCGCGGAATTATTGCCTCCTCCAGGTTATATGATAAAATTTACGGTAAAACTGGGTGGAAGTATGCTACTTTCTATTCCTTAAGTATTGGGCAGGGAGAAACAGGAGCCACTCCTTTACAATTAGCAAACTTAATGGCCATCATTGCTAACCGGGGTTATTATTATGTGCCTCATTTAATCAAAAGCATTGATAATACACATCAGCCACTGTCTAAATACAGGGAAAAAAAATATGTAGCGGTAGATCCTAAACATTTTGAACCAGTTATTCAGGGAATGTCTCAGGTGATGTCGTCCCGGTGGGGAACAGGCTGGCATGCAAATATTAATCATTTAGGAATAGAAGTATGTGGTAAAACAGGAACGGTTCAGAACCCGCATGGGGCCGACCATGCAGTTTTTGCCGCTTTTGCACCTCGCCAGAATCCCAAAATTGCAATTGCTGTTTATATAGAAAATGCTGGTTTTGGTTCAACTTCGGCGGCACCTTTAGCTACATTAATGATTGAAAAATATATAAACGGCACTATTGCAGATAATCCAAAGCGGCAATGGTGGGAGAATTATATAGAAACTGGAGGATTTTATAAAGGAGCATCACACTAATGGAAAGATCTTTTAGATTGTCCGGAAATTTAGATTGGATAACTGTACTCCTGTATGCCGCGATGGTAATATTGGGTTGGGTTAATGTTTATGCAGCGGTTTACAGCCCCGATAATGTAGTAAATATATTTAGCTGGGATATAAACTCTGGCAAACAACTAGCTTGGATTGGTACCTCTATTATTATCATTATAATTTTATTAGTAATAGATTATAAAGCTTACGAATCGGTGGCATACCTTATTTATGGGATAATGATTCTGTTGCTGATTTTTACGCTCTTATTTGCGCGGCCTATTGCTGGCTCCCGTTCCTGGCTGGAGTTCGGAAGTATAAGAATACAACCGGCCGAGTTTGCTAAGTTTGCTACCGCTTTAGCTGTTTCCAGGTTTATGGCCACTATTAATTTACGGCATCAGAACTGGAAAGAGCATGCAATATTGGTTTGTATTGCTTTGTTGCCACCTTTACTGATTTTGTTATCAAACGAAACGGGTTCGGCTCTGGTATTTGGGTCTTTGTTGCTGGCCTTTTTCCGGGAAGGGATGTCGCCGCTAATACTAATTATTGGTAGTGTTTTAGTGGCTTTGTTTATTCTAACCTTATTAATTCCTAAGTTATATTTAATTATAGCTATTACGGTTCTGTTTGGATTATTTATTTGGGTTAATCAGCGCCTGTTACGCAAACTAAAAACTGTTCTGGCTATTTACGTGGGCGTGGTTGGAATGATTTTTAGTGTTGACTTTTTCGTAAATGATATTCTGCAGCCGCACCAGCAAAATAGAATTAAAGCATTAATCAATCCGGAAGCAGACCCCTTGGGCTATGGGTGGAATGTAACGCAGTCCAAAATTGCTATTGGTTCAGGTGGCTTTTTTGGGAAAGGGTTTTTAGAAGGAACGCAAACAAAGTTTGATTTTGTACCGGAACAAAGTACCGATTTTATTTTTTGTACCATTGGGGAAGAACATGGCTGGATAGGTGCTTTAGTTTTAATAGGGCTTTTTATGGCTCTGCTTTCCCGAATTATATTTATTGCAGAACGCCAGAAAACAGTATTTGGCCGGTCTTATGGTTATTGTGTTGCCTCTATCATTTTCTTTCACTTCCTGGTTAATGTGGGTATGACCATTGGTTTAGCACCCGTAGTAGGTATTCCGCTGCCATTCTTTAGTTATGGCGGCTCTTCTTTATGGTCATTTACCATACTGTTGTTTATATTATTAGCCATTGATACAAACCGGAAACAAGATTTAACCCGATAATTTTAAAGAAAGAATAATCCTTCAACAGGACAAATAAAAAAGGCGAATCCAGATTAGATTCGCCTTTTTTATTTATGATTTTTATTAAGGATTTAAGCAGTAAATTTTCGCTCAATTAGTTTAAGCAGCTTATTTACGTGCTCTTCTTTTTTAGCCCATTTATATTTAGTTGCCAAGTCTTGTGTTACAAAGTTCTTGGCACTTTCTGCATCACCAAACTGATCTAACCGCTGGATGGCATTATAATATTCCATATTTTCGCCGTTAAATAATTCATTAATGAAGCTAAACCGTTGGTTTATAGAAATAGAGTCCTTAAGGGATTCTATCTTTTTATCCATTTGGTTGCTAAGCAACGAAGGAGTTACCGGTTTTCCTAATCGCTCGTTCAAAGTAGACTTCTCCACCCGCAATTTATCATTTAACCGGGCTTCGGCAACCCGAAGGTTTTGAATGGTTTCATCCTTTATATGCCCGTTAATAGGCGTAGGAGAAACCGATACAGGTTTAAGTTCTTCTTCTTTCGGAGTTGCCGGCTCCACTTTAGGTGTTACAACCAACTGCTCTGGAAACGATGGCGTTATATTCTGTGGTTTTTCGGGCTCAGGCGCAAACGGATCTTCTTTTTCAAAACCGTTTACCCAACTGGGCATTTCCAGAAAAGAAGCTTTGTTGAAAGGCAAGATCTGGTTGAACTCTGCTGCTACTGTATCAAAAAGATTAGTTTCTGGTTTGTTCCGTTGTAAATAAGTTTTAAACTGATTTAAAACATTGCCATAAGGAAGTGGACCTGAAACTAAATTTTCCAAGAACCCTTTCAGGTAATCTTTCTGAATAGCAATATACTTTAAATGAGTTTGTAGTTTATCGGCAGATATAGTATCCTGGACTTTCAGGAATTTCTCTTCAAAAACCTTAGCCGGGTCCAGCACCCAAAGGAAAGTATCTGTTATTGCTTTTGTTAACAGAGGTTCAAAATGTGGCCGTTTAATTAATATTTTCCGGGAAAGCACATTCATAAACTGTACCAACGCCTCTTTAACCTCCTCGTTTTCAAAATCAAAATAAGGACTTTTAAGGTTAGCCATTTCCTTATTCCAGTTTAAAAGCAGCTCTTTTATAACAAAAAGATTAACTTGCTTAACTGGCATAAAAGCAATGAGTTGCTGACCGTTGATAGCTGTGGCTGTCCCAAAATAGCGGTCGCACAAAAGTTTAGCTAAATCAGCGCTATACCGCTCTATGCTTAATTGATTATATTTGTGTTCCATTACCATCTAAATCTATTTGTAAAGGTAGTAAAATATGCCGAAACTCATTGTTCAAAACCTCTTTGAGCGGGCAATTAATGTGCCACCTTCGCAAAAGGTATTAGATGCTATTCAGGCCGCAGGTCTGGATTGGATGAAAGCCTGTGGTGGCAAGGGAAGATGCACCACCTACAGATTAATAGTAATAAAAGGGATGGAGGGGTTTGGTGCTCTAAGCTTACCGGAGCAAAAATACCAGGAGAACGGACGCCTTAATGCAAACGAACGATTGGCCTGTCAAAGCTATTTACGTACTGATGTTATCGTTAAAGTACCTTCTGATACGCAATTTCCGCACCTAATTTATTCCCATTAATTTTGCTTCAGCCAATAATAAAGTCATTAAGTTATAAGCCTGTTGGTGATGCTTAGCTTACCACAAACTACCAATTTTAAATATGTTTATAGAGCCAAGGGTAGGTAATAAAAATTATTCAGCAAGAAGAGGTTGGATTGAAGTGATTTGTGGCTCCATGTTTTCCGGCAAAACAGAAGAACTAATCAGACGCCTGAATAGAGCTAAAATAGCTAAACAATGTGTGGAAATTTTTAAACCAGCCATTGATACCCGATATCACGAGGTAGATGTTGTTTCGCATAATGCCAATGCCATCCGATCAACACCTGTTAAGTTAGCTAATGATATGCTGTTGCTGGCTAGTGGGTGCGATGTAGTAGGAATTGATGAAGCTCAATTTTTTGATGAGGCATTAGTAGAGGTGTGTGTGCGGCTAGCCAACAATGGTACCCGCGTAATTATTGCCGGCCTGGATATGGATTATTTAGGCAAGCCATTCGGGCCGATGCCGGCGCTTATGGCCATAGCCGAATACGTTACCAAAGTGCATGCCGTTTGCATGAGTTGTGGGGATATTGCTTCTTATTCTTTTAGAAAAGCTGCTTCAGTTGAAAGAATAGTACTAGGTGAAACCGATACGTATGAAGCTCGGTGCCGGCACTGTTTTCAGGAAGGTATGAAAGAGAATCAGAAGTAATTAGAATTTTAGGTTAAACGGGTTAGGCATATAATTTTCTGTTTTGGGTAAGACTTACCAATAAGCTACTCATAACAGGAAATTCAAAGAATCACGAAGTGCCTTTTAGCTTATACGTTTTGAATTCTGGATAACCTTTTTATGCCCAACTATATAAAGAGCAAGTGATAGTAGCGGGTAGAAGATAGGTAAACGGGGGCGTTATTATTAATGATAATCATAAACCCTCTAAAATACTTGTGATTCTACGGCTTTTATTGCCTTTTATTGATTGTGTAATTAAAGATATTGGTCTTTATTCTCTGGGGCTACCAATACCCAATTGGGTCAGTAAATTAATTACTGATAATTTTATTTAAATTGTAATAAATCTAATAAATGGCACCTTAATTTCTTTAAGGTGTAAACAGATTAGTTAGGGGATGTTAAAAATAGCTTGTTATCTTAAATTTCATATCCTCATTTTTTTAAACTTGCTTACCCAAAGGCGGGATACATGTTTCCAAAATTTTCCTTAATTTTTTTTCTAGCGGCTATCAGCTTAAAGCTCCTTCCGGTTCAGGCTCAAAACCAAGCCGGTTCATTGGCAATTGGTAGCTGGAAATTACATGTGCCTAATAATCGAGCAAAAGCAGTTTCTCAGGTAGAAGACAAGATATATTGTGCTACTGAAGATGGCTTCTTTTACTACGATCAAACTTACGATCAGCTAAAGGTTTTATCTAAAGCAGACGGTTTTAGTGATAGTAATATTAGTACACTGGCGTACGACTCCCAAACTAAAACCCTACTTATTGCCTACCAAAATACAAATATTGATCTGGTACAAGAGGATGAAATTATTAACCTGAACGATATTCTGCGGAAGTCCATACCGGGGGAAAAGCAAATCCACCATATTTTCTTTCAAGATAAAAAAGCTTATCTAGCCTGTAGCTTTGGGGTGGTGGTGCTGGACCTGGTTAAAAAAGAAATTAAGGATACGTACAGTAACTTGGGACCTAATGGGCAGGTCCTTGATATTTATAGCACCACTATTCTAAACGATAGTATTTATCTGGCGACTTCCAACGGGTTATTGGCTGCCCGGCGCAGCAATAATAACCTATTGGATTACCGAAATTGGCGTACCTTTTCCATTGCAGATAATTTGCCTAATGCACCTGCCCAACATTATAGAACCATTGCGGCTTTTAACAATAAAGTTTATGCTGGCATAAACGGACTAGGCTTGTACCGGTTTAATGGCAAAACATGGTCTCCAGCTTCTATTAACCTACCTAATAAAGATTTTCAACAACTGAAACCTTACCTGGATTATCTGCTGATAGTAGGAGATGAAAAATTGCTAACCTTAAATAAAAATAATCAGGTTCAGGTTAAATATGCCGGTTTGGTAGTTAACCCAAAAGATGCTGTTCCCGACAATAACAAAACGTTTTGGGTAGCTGATTTTAAAAATGGTTTGGTAAAGCTGGATGAGGCAACAGCACAGAATTTTATAACTGATGCTCCGATGTACAATAGTGCATTTCGCCTTTATGTGGATAAAGATAAAGTTTTTGTATTGGGAGGGGGGTACGATCAGAATTACAAACCGCAAAATCTGCAGACGGGCTTTGCTGTTTATGAAAATGGCCTTTGGCAAAGTTACAATCCTCAAAAATTTCCGGGTACTAATGATTTTCCTAATATACAGGATTTAGTAGGAGCGGTTCGTAATCCTGTCAACAACAAATTATATATAGCTAGTTATGGTTATGGTCTGCTGGAGTGGGAGGGGCTGGGCAAGTTTAAAATTTATAATTCTGCTAACTCTCCCTTATTAAGTGCTGAACCTGGCAATAGTTCCACTACCCGTATTGCTGGAATAGCAGTCGACAAGGAAGGTAATAATTGGGTTACTAACCGAACCCAACTTGCTAATGCCCCTGGACTTTTTGTATTGAAACAGGATGGTAATTGGCAATCCTTTGCTTTTCCAGGGTTTTCGGACGGAAGTAATTTAGAGAAAATTTTGATAGATAACCAGGGGTACAAGTGGATGTCGGTTAGCCGGAATAGTACCAGGAACCAGGGGGTTTTAGTTTATAATGAAAAGAAAAATCAGTTTAGGTACTTAACCACGCTGGCCTCGTCCGGAAATTTACCGGGGGCAGAGGTGCATGCCTTGACTAGAGATAAGAATGGCTTGGTATGGGTTGGGACTGACAAAGGGGTGGCCGTATTTCATGAGCCGGAGAATGTTTTTACCCATAACAGCTTTTCTGCAGTTCTGCCATTAATTAACGGCCGACCTTTACTCGAAAACCAGGTAGTCACCAGTATTGCCGTAGATGGAGCAAACCGAAAATGGATTGGAACGGAAGCGGGCTTATGGTATTTCAACGAAGAAGGAGATCAGTTATTAGCCTATTTTACAACTCAGAATAGTCCCTTGCCCTCAAATAAAATTAGGGATATTGCCCTTAACCACAGTACTGGTGAAGTATTTGTAGCCACAGATGCAGGATTGATCTCTTACCGGGGTGGAGCCACAGAAACAATGGGTAAACCTGAATGTGCCCTGGTATTTCCTAATCCGGTAAGGCCGGGTTATACCGGTTTACTGGGTTTATCTAACCTACCGAATAATGCAGTGGTTAAAATAACTGATATCGCTGGCAATTTGGTTTACCAGGCAAAGGCCGCAGGAGGAACAATGGCTTGGGATTTGAAGGATGTAACTGGTAACCGGGTAAAAGCCGGAGTTTATTTGGCTTACAGTGCCACTGCTGATGGAAGCCAGAGTTGCATTAGTAAAATTGCGGTGGTAGAATAAGTTACTGTAATTTTAGTTACCTGAACTATTAACTCCTAATTTAATCGTATAGCATGCTTATACAGCGTATCACGCCTAAATATAGTAACTACTAAAATAATTTATAAATCGTGCTTGTAAAAACCCGGGGTATTGTCCTAAACTTTATTAAATATCGGGAAACATCTATTATTACCCGTATTTATACCGAAGAGCTTGGCCTGCAAACTTATATTGTAAACAGTATCCGGCAAAAGTCTAATACTACCCGTATTGCTTTATTTCAGCCATTTACCCTGTTGGATATGGTGGTTTATACATCAGCTAAAGGCGGCATAACCCGCATATCAGAATACAAGTGCAATTATCCTTTTTCCTCTATTCCTTACGATATCCGGAAAAGTAGTATGTTACTCTTTTTATCCGAGATGCTTTCTTTCACGGTGAAAGAAGAAGAAGAAAACCGGGACCTATTCAATTTTCTGCATAATGCCATTATTGCTTTTGATCAGCAGGAACAGCATTTTGAAAATTTTCATTTAATTTTTCTGCTCCAGCTTTCATCTTATTTAGGGTTTGGTCCTACTTCAGGGGCGGATGTAACTTCTCAAATTGCTTTTTCGGGCAGTCAGAACTTGATTAATGGCCGACCAGCTGTCATTCATTTTCAAATGTATGAGGATTTGTTTGATAATCTGATAAATGACCCTACTGCCACCTTAATTACTAATGGGAAAGTGAGGCGCGAGATGTTGCAGATAATTATTTGGTATTACCAGTTACACATGGACAGCTTAGGCGAAATTAGATCGCTTAAAGTTTTATCAGAGGTGCTGGCTGAATAATAAAAAAAGCCTTACTAATTAGTAAGGCTTTTTTAAAATGTAGTTCGTTTATGCTGTTAGTTTTTCTTTACTGAAAGCACTTTTACTTCAAACTGAATAACGGTGCGGCCCGGAATACTGCCACCATTTCCATACATGCCGTAACCTAAATTGGAAGGAAGTATCAAGGTAGCTACTTCGTCTTTCCGCATTAATTGTAAGCCTTCGTCCATGCCTTTCACAATCATTCCCACTACGCCTACTTTAGTTCGTAAAGGCTGATTATTATCGTAAGAAGATTCAAATTTGTAGCCATCTAAAAACTTCCCTATATAATGCACCCTTACCGAGTCACCTTTTTGTATCAGGTCACCGGTTCCGGGAGTTTTAGGTACATAGTAGAGTCCGGAAGCTTGCCGCTGAGCATTTGTAATATTTTTTTCAATTATATGCTTCTTGATTATTTCTTCATCAAGGGCATCTCTTCTTTCTGCCATCTCGGTCATGGAATCTTTACAAGATGCAAAGAGAAGAATGCTTATCAGCAAAAAGCAATTTAAATAGTGCTGAACGAATTGTTTGTGCATAAAACTTTATTATTGAGGGTTTGCAGACAGCAACTCGATATCAAAAATAAGTATCTCGTTTGGCGCAATTTTTCCAGCTGGATTACCAAAAGCCTTATAAGCTAAACCAGATGGTAAAATAAACCTAGATTTGCCACCTACTTTCATCATGTATACCCCTTGCTGATAGCCGTAGATAGGACTAGGGTAATCAGTAATAGGATTTACATTATTAAGATTCAGGTTAAATGGGAATGATTGCACAACCCCATTTCTGGCTTCATAAGAACTCTGTAGCACATCACCATTTAGCCTACGTAATACATAATGCGTATTAACTGTATAACCACTATTAGGCTGTATACCATTACCGGGCGTAAGTACAATTTGAAACAAACCGGTTTTAGTGCTTTTAGCTTCCGTTAGCAAATTGTTTTCACCTAAATATTGCCGTATAGCCATGGTGTCAGTACCAAGCTGCTTTAAAAAATCTGCTCTTACTTTTTCAATTTCCTGAATGGCATCATCGTTCCGTTTAACATCGCAACTAGAAAACACGAAAGAAAAAATTACTAAAAATAAAGAGCCGAAAAAAATACTAGAACTTTTTACGCTTTTGAGTTTACTTAAATTTAACATTTTAAAATTACTATTGTGGTTGTTGTTGTAAGCCCGGCTGCATCATTTGCTGCTGCGGCATATCTTTAATATCTACTAACTCAACATCAAACCGCAATACAGAATTAGCCGGTATCTTTGGCTGCTCCTGCGGACCATAAGCCATGGTAGAAGGAATAATAAGCGTTGCTTTTGTACCTTTGTTTAAAAGCGCAATACCTTCATCCCATCCCCGGATTACTGCACCCTGACCAATAGGGAACTCAATTGGTTTACCTCCTAATTGCGGATTTTTGTAAGAAGAATCAAATTCTTTGCCATCCAAAGTAGTTCCGGTGTATTGTACCGATACCATTTTGCCTGCTTCTGGTTTAGGACCTGTTCCTTCTTTGGTTATAACGTAATAAAGACCCGAGCTAGTCTTCTGAGGTTGCATGCTAAATTTATTTTCTTTCAAATATTTTTCAATGACCCCCTCATCTATTTTATTCTGCTTCGCCATAAAGGCCATCATTTCTGTTTGCTGGTCCATCATAGCTTCCTGCTGGCTCATTACTTTTTCAGCTTTCAGATAAAAAGTAAAAGTGCCACCTTTTTTAAACCTAGGAGGAATGGAAGGCTGCTTAAATGTTTTTAAGAAAGTAGAATCAGCGTTTACTTTAAACACACCACTATCGCCGGGAGCTAACATGGCAAAAGCTTCTTCTACGCTACCTTTAAAAGATGGCTTTGTGATAGGCAGGTAAATTGGCAGGGAAGTGAAAGAATTGGTAAGCGTGGTATCTTTGCTTCCTTTTTCTAACTGGCCGTCAAAACGCATATGTACGCGTAAAATCTGACCTTCTTTATTTAATTTGGTAGTGTCTGTGGCCGAAGGTGCTTCCTTAGCTTCGTATTTGCCATCTTTGTTTTTAGCGAAAAGCTGGTATTCTAAACCGGTTTCGGTTTTCTTAAAAGAATTGCCACCTAATTTATTACATGCCTGAAAAGCCAGCATACCAGCCGCTAATACAGGAAGTATTACTTTTGTGTTTTTAAACATTGAGTTGGATTGTTATAACTATTATTGATCTTTTACTAGGTCGTTTTTATATAATGGGAGTAAACTGATGAACTTTTGAACCGTTTCGGTTATAGGTAAAGAGGAAACTCCTCCTGCCGCATTCCGGTGGCCGCCACCTTCAAAATGTTTACGGGCAAAGTCATTTACCGAGAAATCGCCAACCGACCGGAATGACATTTTTACCAATGTATTTCGTTCAATGAATAAGGCTGCAAAAACTACCCCTTCAATGGAAAGCGCAAAGTTTACTAAACCTTCAGTATCACCGGTCCTGGAGTCGTATTCTTTTAATTCATCGGAAGTAATGGCTATATAAGCTGTTTTAAACTCCCGGATAATGGTTAATTTATCTTTTAGGGCATAACCTAAAAACCGCAGGCGCGATTCGGTGTGGCTATCATAAATTAAGCGGTGAATCTTAGAAGTATTTACTCCTATATGAAGTAGTTCAGCAATGATTAAATGTACATTTCGGGAAGTGCTTGGGTGCCGGAAAGAACCAGTGTCGGTCATAATCCCTGCATACAAACATTCGCCTATGTTTACATCAATCAAATCCTGATCGCCTAAATCCCGAATTACTTCAAAGATTAATTCGGCAGTGGCAGCAGCAGAGGTATCAGAAAAAACAATATCCGCGAAATTTTCTGGCTCCAAGTGGTGATCAATCAAAACCTTGGTAGCCGGTGCTAAACGGATATATTCGCCCATTTCATTTATGCGGCAAAGAGCCGAAAAATCAAGACAAAATATAACGTCTACCTGATTGATGATTTTGCGAACCAACGGATCGCTTTCCTGCGAATAAATAAGTACATCGCTGTTGCCTTCCATCCAGTTTAAGAAACTTGGATAGTCGGAGGGCGTAATAACAGTAACTTGGTGGCCCTTTTTTTTAAGGTAACCGGCTAAACCAAGCGAAGATCCTAAAGCATCAGCATCAGGTTTATGATGCGTGGTAATCAGGATTTGTTTCGGATTCTGAAGTAGCTCCTTAAGAGCAACAATATTATGCATTCTTAGCTATAAAAAGCACCCGATTTTACTTAAGGTGCAAGACACAAAATTCATAATTAATAACTTCATAAACAAAAAAATAATTCAAATACGGGATTATCAGTTTTTATAAGCTTTTTGAATCCGTGTAAGCAGGTAAGGATATTTATAAAACTCTATTACTTTTGCACCAATAGTATACAGTAAAGAAGTAGAGCCATAAGCTTAAAATGAATTATGTTAGGTTTACAACTAAAAATTGTAAACTTTAAAAGGAATACTTTATTCGGGATTTATTTAATCATTAACCAAATATTTTAATAATAATCAAATAGAAATATGGCATCAAACAGAACTTTTACCATGATTAAGCCGGATGCGGTACAGGATAACCACATTGGGGCAATTACCCAAATGATTGAAGAAGGTGGCTTCCGGATTGTGGCAATGAAAAAAACACGTTTAACACCAGAGCGTGCAGGAAAATTTTATGAGGTACATAAGGAACGTCCTTTTTATGGTGATTTAGTTAAGTATATGAGTTCGGGCCCAATTGTAGCCATGATTCTGGAGAAAGACAATGCGGTAGCTGATTTCCGGAAATTAATTGGAGCCACTAACCCAGCTCAGGCCGAAGAGGGTACTATCCGGAAAAAGTTTGCCAAATCTATGGAAGCTAATGCAGTGCATGGTTCCGATTCAGACGAAAATGCCCAAATTGAAGGTGACTTTTTCTTTTCTGCCGACGAGCAATTTTAATTTAAATTAAGAATAAAGTAAAAGAGTCTTGGCCAAAAGGTTAAGACTCTTTTTTTGATAAAAAGCTGTATCTTTCTACCCAGATTGGCTCCGGTTATAGTTTAGTTAGTTAAAAGGAGTTAATAATATTATCAATAAACATTCCCGCCTTTGTCGTTTCTCCTTTAGTTATGTTTTATTTTATTTTCTGGCTTTCTTTCAGCCTTCTTTTTTGTAGCACCCTGGGCTATCCGCTTTATTTGGCCGTAAAACTCAGATTAAAAGAAAAAGAGTTGCCTAAAAAGATCCTGGATACTATTCCCAAAGTGAGCTTAATAGTTGTTTGCCAGGATGAAGAAAACAGAATAGGAAGGAAAATTCAGAATAGTTTAAAGCTGGATTACCCTGCTGATAAATTGGAAATAGTTCTGGTTTTGGATGGAGCTAGTGATAGAAGTGAAGCAATTATTGAGTTATTTTTACCCCATCCGCAAATAAAGTTTTCATCACTTCCGTACCCTCAAGGAAAGCTGAAGGCACAGCAAGCAGGCGCAGCCCTGGCAACTGGAGAAATCTTGCTTTTTTCTGATACGGTTCAGGTGCTTACCCCTGAATTTGTAAAAAGTATGGAGCCGGGTTTTAGCCAAACCCAAGTAGGAGGGGTAGCCGGTAAATTACTCTACCAAACCAAGGAAGAACATTCTAAAAATCGTTTTTTGAAAAAGATAGGTTGGGAAGGATTGTTGCAACACTATGAAAATTTTTTGAAGGAAAGCGAGAGCCGGGTTAAATCTTTAACTAGTTTAGATAATACTGTTTTTGCGGTGCGTAAAGAATTATGGCCTATTGTGCAGCCTTACCTTTGCCAAAATGATATTACCATACCAGTAATACTGAGTTCACGGGGGTATAAAGTAGCTTTCGCACCTAAAGCAGTTGGCTTTTGCCCTAAATCTTCATCGTTTAATCAGATGATTCTTGGACAGAAAACTATTCTGCAAAATAATATAGCTTTTTTAGCTGAACACCAGGATGTATTTAATGTTAAGAAGAATCCTATTCTAGGGGCTTTGGTTTTTCATAAAATTCTTCGGTTGTTTTTTCCGGTATTATTCTTTCTGTTGTTTCTTTCCAATCTTTTTATTTCCAATGCCGCTGCTTTTTACGATTTTTTCTTTTGGGGTCAGTTGTTGTTTTACAGCATCTGCTTGTTCAGTCTTGCTTTTGAAAGGCCCGTTTTCTTTTATTTATTCAGCAGGTTAAATCTGGTGGTCTTGCAGGTATTTTTAACATATACCCGCAAACTTTATGTAACCAGATATAATCCGATTGCTAAAGGAAGATAATCAGTTGTTATGTTTTGATTGCTTTTTCTGGTTCGGTTTCTTTTCTGGACTTAAATACCCGGGCTACCCAGCGAGGTAAAAAGATAGACCCTAAAACCAGATATAAGTAATAAGTAACAATTCGGTAGAAGAGTAAAATTAAAACCAGCAGAGAGGGTGTTATAAAATCCTGGAAGAAGATATTGAAAGTGCCTTCTACAATACCAGCACCCCCAGGAGTTACGGCCACTAATAAAACCACTTTCCAGACAAAGTTGCGGGCAAAAATAATCAGGTGGTCATTTAAGGAAAGATGAATAAAAGCGGCAATAATACAACTTACTACATAATAACGGGCCGTCCAGACAAAAGCGGTAGAAAGGCTGGCACGCAGCCAATAAACCAACCCTTTACCTTTTATTTGCAGGGAAGCTTTCACTAGTTCGTTGCCATGATTTAAGGCAGATGGCCGCCACCGGCGCAGGAATAGGAAAGAAGTAATTCTTAACAATAAACGTTTAACGGAAGTAGGTTTATAAAAAAGCGCATAAATCATAATAATGGCATACAGAGTAATCAAGGCATAACTTATCATGAAAGCCACCTCCAGGCTGGAACTAACCGAGAAATTTAAGCCCGAAACATCTGGAAAAATTTTGCCTTGGGTACAAAGTAATACAATAGGCACTGCCACCACAAAGTATAGGTTGTCGAGCATAGCCGTAACCATTACGTAAGCCAATGATTTTCCTAGCGGAATTCCTTCTTTGTTAATAATAAAAGTAGCTACGGTAGATCCGCCTACTACTGATGGCATTACGCAGGAGGCGAATTCCCACAACATAATTACATCTATACTTTGGCGCCAGCTTAAAGCTTTTCCGGTTATATGCCTTATGCGGTACATATAACCAACATCCCGGACCAACAATACAAAAATGGTAATAAGAAGCCAATGTACCTGGGTATTAGCCAGGGCGCTTAAGTTGCGGGAAGCCGGGTCCCGGTAGAGCATGTAACCAACTACCGACAAACCAATAACCACCGGAATTAAAATTCGGCGGGTAGAGAAGTTCTCCAGTAATTTCTTGCGGTTGTGGTCCATTAAGCTGCCTGATTATCGTTGTAAGGTACTATTCGGAAATTATTAAATCCTTCATTAATGATAATACTGATGGTATTGAGCTGCAACATTTCCAGAATAGCCAAAAAGTTGAAAATTAAACCAATTTTTTCTGGATAAGCTTCTATGATTTCTGTAAAATCCACAATCTTATCCTTATTAACTCTTTCCAGAATAAAATGCTTCTGATCTTCGATGGTATACGGGTAGGTGTATACCGTATGTTTAGGCCGGTTTTGTTCTTCTTCAAAACGAACAATTACTTTTTCGAAAACCCGCATTAATTTATACAAATTCAGGTCTTGCAGCTCGTAATCTAAATTGCTTTGTTTGGCAATGTGTTGTAACTCTGCTTGTATATTACCACGTGATTCCATCATCTGGCGTCGCTCTTCCAGTAATGTTAAATCTGCTAAAACGTTTTTATATTTTTTGTATTCCAGCAGGTGTTGCACCAATTCCTGACGCGGGTCAATTTCATTCCCTTGCGCATCTTTTTCCGTCCGGGGAAGCAACATCTTTGCTTTTATGCGCATTAATGTGGCCGCGGTCAAAATAAATTCACTGGCCACTTCAATGTTCAATTGCTCTAGTTGAGAAATATATGCCATGAAGTCATTCGTAATTTTAAAAATTGGAATGTCATGAATATCTAACTCATCCCGTTCAATGAAGAAAAGGAGGAGGTCAAAAGGGCCTTCAAATAAGGATAATTTTATTTCAAAACTCACTATGTCTGCTGCTATATAGAAATACTACGTAATTAACGTCAAAAATAAAGAAAATTACGGGAAACTTACTTTAAAAGCCGCTTGCTTGGGTATGTAATATCTGCTTGGTACTCGGCTGGTAGCTTAGCCACGGGTTATAGGTGCTGGTATGTAACCTTCCTTGCCAAAAAAAATAATGGTAAATCAACTGCCTTTGCTCAATTTGGTCTGGAGTTTGAATTCAATTTCGGGGAAGTCAGAAAAAATAATTACTTTTACCAGCTTTTTCGTATAAAAGGAAAATCCGAAAATTGAACATTTGTCTAACACAAGTGTTCTTATGCATATAGGAAATGCCCATGATTATCAAGCCCGGAGAATTACTCGCTAATATAAACTCACCTGCTGATTTACGCCAGCTTAATCAGGAACAATTACTGCAGGTATGCCAGGAATTACGGCAATTTATAATTGATAATGTTTCTATTTATGGGGGGCATTTTGGGGCTAGCTTAGGAGTAGTAGAGCTGACTGTTGCTTTACATTATATTTTCCAGACGCCTCATGATCAGTTAGTTTGGGATGTAGGGCATCAGGCATATGGGCATAAAATATTAACCGGACGCCGGGATACATTTCATACCAACCGGAAGTATAACGGCCTTTCAGGTTTTCCAAGAAGATCAGAAAGTGAATACGATGCTTTTGGCGTAGGACACTCTTCTACCTCTATTTCGGCGGCTTTGGGTATGGCGGTGGCTTCTCAATATAAGCACGAAGATAATCGGCAACATATTGCTGTAATTGGGGATGGTGCCATGACGGGCGGCATGGCTTTTGAAGCTTTAAACCATGCTGGCGTATCAAACGCTAATTTGCTGGTGGTACTCAATGATAACTGCATGAGCATTGACCCTAATGTAGGGGCTTTAAAAGAATATTTAACGGATATTACTACCTCGCGGACTTACAATAAGCTGCGGGATGAAATATGGAACATCTTGGGTAAGATCAGTAAGTTCGGTCCAAACGCTCAACAAATAGCTTCTAAAGTAGAAAGTGGTATTAAAGCTACTTTGCTTAAACAAAGCAACTTATTTGAATCATTAAAGTTCAGGTATTTTGGACCAATCGACGGGCATGATATCAATCACCTGACCTCGGTTTTAAGAGACTTAAAAGATATACCGGGACCTAAAATCTTGCATTGCCTTACCGTAAAAGGTAAAGGGTTTGCCCTGGCTGAGAAAGACCAAACTAAATGGCATGCCCCGGGCACTTTTGATAAAATTACCGGTGAGATTTATAAAGTACATCACGATACGCCGCAAGCGCCTAAATATCAGGACGTATTTGGGCACACTATTGTGGAACTAGCGCAGCAAAACGATAAAGTTATGGGAGTTACGCCGGCTATGCCTTCCGGATCTTCCTTAAATATTATGATGGAGGCAATGCCCGACAGAGCCTTCGATGTTGGTATTGCAGAACAACACGCTGTTACGTTCTCCGCTGGTTTAGCTACCCAGGGCTTAATTCCTTTTTGTAATATTTATTCCACGTTTATGCAGCGGGCATATGATCAGATAATTCATGATGTATGCTTGCAGAACCTGAATGTCGTTTTTTGTTTAGATAGGGCCGGGTTTGCCGGAGCAGATGGTTCTACGCACCACGGTGCGTACGACATTGCTTATATGCGCTGTATTCCTAATATGGTGGTATCTGCACCTATGAATGAAGCAGAACTCCGGAACCTGATGTATACCGCCAGCCAGCCAGATATGGGACCGTTTAGTATTCGGTATCCACGTGGTGAAGGAGTTATGCCGGAATGGCGTACCCCTTTAAAAAGAATTGCAGTTGGTACAGGCCGGGTATTGCAGGAAGGAGAAGATGTAGCTATTTTAACCTTTGGTCATATTGGTAATTATGCTGTAGAGGTCTGCAAAAAGCTAAAAGAAGAAAATATAAAGGTAGGGCATTATGATATGCGTTTTGCCAAGCCTTTAGATGAGAAATTGCTGCATGAAATATTCCGCAAATACGATAAAATTATCACCATTGAAGATGGCTGCTTACAAGGAGGTTTCGGAAGTGCCGTTTTAGAATTTATGGCCGATAATCAGTATACTTCTCAGGTGAAACGGTTGGGTATACCCGATACTATTATTGAACATGGAAACCAGTTGCAACTGCACCGGGAGGCAGGCTTTGATCCGGATAGCATTGAAAAAACAGTTCGGGCTTTATGGGCTCAGTCTGTTAAGGTAAAAGTATAATTCAAATAATGTAGAATTGCAGTAGAAGCCTGTAAGCAATAAATTGTTTATAGGTTTTTTGTTTAACCCAACGTAAAACAATATGAGCAATATCTTTAAAAATATAGTTTCGGATTCTGGTGGTAACGGAAAACCAATAATATTCCTGCATGGCTTTTGTGAAAGTAAGAAAGTATGGGAACAATTTATAGAGCCTTTTAAACCAGAATTTCGGGTAGTAACAGTGGATTTGCCAGGGTTTGGACAGAACCAGGACCTCCGGGACGATTATTCCATGGATAGTGCTGCCGCTGAAGTACATGAAATTGTTGAAGCATTAGGTTTTGAAAAAGCTACCGTTATAGGTCACTCCATGGGTGGCTACGTAGCTTTGGCCTATGCAGAAAAGTACTCCGAATTTGTAAATGGCCTGAGTCTTTTTCATTCTACTGCTTTCCCCGATTCTGAAGAAAAAAAGGAAGCTAGGAACCGCACCATTGAGTTTATTCAAAAGCATGGCGTAGGTAAGTTTATGGATTCTTTTGTAGCACCTTTGTTTTTCGAAGGGAACCGGAAACAAAATGAAGCAGCTATTAATTTGTTGATTGGTCTTGGAAAAGAAGCTTCGGGGGAGGCCATCATAGGTACAGTAATTGGAATGCGCGATCGGCCGGACCGTACGCACGTTTTACGAAAAGCAAATTTTCCAATTCAGTTTATTGCTGGCAAGCAGGATACCGCTGTGCCATTTGAGCAAACCTTACAACTATGCCCACTACCTAAAATTGCGCATGTTTTATTACTAGATCAAACTGGCCATATGGGCATGTTTGAACAAAAAGATATTACACAAAACGCCGTAATAAGCTTTATAAGGAGTATTGCTTAAAATGAAGTAAAATTTATGTTGCTGGTTATTAAGTAGAAAACATTTTTTTGGCTGTTTCTGTAAAAAAAAATGATCTAGCTATTGCAATATTCAGCAGTCTAATTTACTTTTGCATTCCATTAAATAACACGGTGGTTGTAGCTCAGTCGGTTAGAGCACCAGATTGTGATTCTGGGGGTCGTGGGTTCGAGCCCCATCTTCCACCCCAAAAGCCTCTGAATTTCAGAGGCTTTTTTGTTTTTAGTCCTCTCATCAACTATTTTAATTAATAATCTGCTAATTTTTATTTTTAAACTGGTTTACCAAGCCTTTCTTAAGTTGCCCTTGAATAGTACTTTGCCACTTAATTAATTGTGTTATCAAGCCCTCAATAGGCAAACTTTATTTTCCGCCTTAAATCGAATCCATCTAAATTTTAAAGGCTGACAATTGCTAGCTTTTTTCAGCACTGATTTCTTCCTTTCAATATAATTGGCCTGCCGTTAGTAGTTAATTTTCTATAACAGGCTTTATTCTTTAAGATATTTATTAAATTTTGTTTATGAAATTGAAAAAATACAAATATTTATTTATATAATTAATTTAAAGCAGGAGAAATTAGGTAATTAAGTATATTTGAGCTTCCCAACCAGATAAAGGTTCAGATAAATCATTAATGAAATCTTAAAATATACCATGATCAAGACGAAACTCATTCATGAAGGAGAGGCATTTACCTTAGCAGTGGATTTGGAGGCTTCGTTGC
The DNA here is from genome assembly GCF_000473365.1 of Adhaeribacter aquaticus DSM 16391. Lineage (GTDB taxonomy): Bacteria > Bacteroidota > Bacteroidia > Cytophagales > Hymenobacteraceae > Adhaeribacter > Adhaeribacter aquaticus. The sequence continues at coordinate 364,672 of NZ_KI421517.1, read as the reverse complement.
TCTTTCTTTGTTTTAAGTCTCAACCTATTGGTATGGAATTTAAAGATGCTGTATTGATGACTATCAGTGTTCTTGAATTATACAAAATTAAACATCTCATCAGTGACCTGCGTCGGTTAGATTATATAAGTCCGGAAAATCAGGAATTTTTAATTAAAGATTATCCTCAAATAATATTGGAAACCTCTGTTGAGAAAATTGCCAGAATAACTAACGGTGCGCATGAAGTTCGGAAACCACTATTAGCCGAAACTCATAATAATCTTTCTGCTAAACCTGAAAAATCATTGACCATCCAATTCTTCACAGATCCGGAGGCAGCATTTGATTGGCTTACCTGTCCTATTGTGCGTGAAAGCGAAACCGCAATGGTTTAGTTTATTCAGGTCTATAACACCTCCTTTAATCAAAAAAACATATTGTTATAAAACTAATTTGGTACTCTTCTGGAGCTTTTTAACTTGTAACCTGCTTAAGGAATAAATTAAATAACAAAGGTTCCGAGGTTGCCTAAAGGAAAGTGTAAAAGTTTAGTAATGGGCACTTTGTGTTGTACATTCTTTTTAGTAAGCTTTTGCTACCTAAAATTATCTGGGCGTAGATAAATCAACCTGATTTTATAACCTAAATTCCCAAAGAAGCGGATTATGTAGCCTTTTCATAAATTTTGGAGAGAAGTTTAAATATTATCCTAATTTTGCACACAATTATCAAAAGGCCTTAAAATTTATAAAAAGATATAAATGAGTTTATTAGTTGTGGGGTCAGTAGCATTTGATGCTTTAGAAACTCCTTTCGGTAAAACAGACAAAATTGTAGGTGGTTCTGCTTCATTCATTTCTTTATCGTCTTCTTATTTTGTGAAGCCGGTAAATATTGTGGCAGTTGTAGGTGGCGACTTTCAAAAATCAGATATAGAAAAATTTCAGGAACACGGAATAGATACAACCGGCTTACAAATTAGAGAAAACGAAAAATCTTTCTTCTGGTCCGGACGGTATTTTAATGATATGAATAGCCGGGAGACGTTGGTTACTGAGTTAAATGTGCTGGAAGATTTCGATCCTATTATTCCGGATTCCTATCAGAACTGCGAGTACCTGATGTTAGGTAATCTGGCACCGCAGGTGCAGCGTACCGTTATTGAGCGCTTGCAAAATCGTCCAAAGCTTATTGTAATGGATACCATGAATTTTTGGATGGATGTGGCCTATAAGGAATTGTTAAAAACAATTGCGTTGGTTGATGTTATTTCCATTAACGATGAAGAAGCCCGTCAGCTTTCTAAGGAGTATTCCTTAGTAAAAGCGGCTAAGAAAATATTAGCAATGGGTCCTAAATATGTAATTATTAAGAAAGGAGAACACGGTGCGCTGTTATTTAGTAACGACGACATGTTTTATGCTCCTGCCTTACCACTAGACGAAGTATTTGATCCAACTGGTGCTGGGGATACATTTGTTGGTGGTTTTATAGGATATTTAGCTAAATACGGAGAGGCAACTTTCTATAACATGAAAAATGCCGTTATTCATGGTTCTGCAATGGCCTCTTTCTGTGTAGAAAAATTTGGAACTGAACGGTTGCTTAATTTATCTGACCGGGAAATTGAAAAGCGGGTTCAGCAATTCTCACGTTTGGTTCAGTTTTAATAAGTATAAAATAGATAAACAAAAAAGCCTGGTACAAATGTGCCAGGCTTTTTTGTTTATCTATTTTATAACCGGGAAAATAATTTTGTTAACCCTTCTTCTACCGTTTCCTGAAGCTTTTCATCTTTTTTAGGAACGGTTCCTTCAGCTATTCCTTGCCATACCATTTCATTTTTTTTTGGATCTACCAAGTCAATAGTAACTGTGCCTAGCTTATATTTTCCTACGGGTACTTGTTGAGCTCTCCAGGTATATCGCCGTTGTCCCATATAAAATGGTCCATCGGTCCGGATGTTTGTTTCCCGGGTTTGTACTTTCTCTGTAGTCACTACTCCTATATTTACTAGTAAATCCGGGTTAGTCTGATCCAGGGTTAAACCTTTGGCTTCCAATTGTTGCCTAACCTCATTTTTCAGAATATTAATTCTGTCATTGTATTTGCCATTGGCTGTTTCACCGTTAGCTGAAATTTCATAAAAGTTAAAAGTCTTGTAGTTCGATATGGCAAAATTATTATCAGAATCAACACTTTTAACATAGGTGGTAGAGCAGCTGGCTAAGCCAGTCAAGGCTATTAATATTAGCAATATAGTTCTCATATTGGTTATCCTTTTTATCGTTACTGTTGTTTTACTTAGTCTGATTATTAAGTATTTTACTAATCTTGTTGGCAGGGGTTTACTATATAGCTGTTAAGTAATTCATTAAGGATATTTATACATACTGAAAAAGAATTGGGAAGGGGAATATTGAAAGCTAGCTCATGTATTTTTAATTTAGACTAACAACAAAACCCTTGTACCTGTTGTGGTGCCAACATCGTAAATGGCTTAACTTTTTTAGATATTACATGAATAAGCTGCCCTTATCTTTTTACACCAGAGGTGACGTTGTGCAAATTGCGAAAGATTTAATAGGTAAATATATATTTACCTGTATAGATGGCGTAACTACCGGAGGCATGATTGTAGAAACTGAAGCTTATGCCGGAGAGAATGATTTAGCCTGTCATTCTCATTCGGGTCGAAGGACGGCCAGAACCGAAATAATGTACCACGAAGGGGGAGTGGCGTATGTGTACCTGATCTACGGCATTTATTCTTTATTTAATATAATAACTAATGTTGCTGGGAAGGCCGATGCCGTGCTTATTCGGGCAATAGAGCCAACTGAAGGAATTCCGGAAATGCTCCTGCGCCGGAAGCATGAAAAACTAACACCAAAGCTAACTTCCGGGCCCGGTTTAGTTACCATTGCGCTGGGTATAACTTTAAAACATTACGGAATGAACCTAACCAAAGAATTAATCTGGCTAGAGGACAGCGGTACTACATATACAGAAGAGCATTTATTGGCCAGCCCAAGGGTAGGAGTGGCTTATGCCGGTGTGGATGCTTTGTTGCCCTGGCGCTTTCGACTTAAAGGTAATTCCTGGACCAGTAAAGCTAAATAAAACCCAGGTTATTAATAGCAGACTTAAAATTGTGGCAATATTTTATAGTTGTATTTCTAATAGATACTATACTTTTTCACAAACTAGTATAATAGATTTTTGATGAAGATCAGTTGTAGCTAATAAATAAATGGTGCCCCCTTCTTTGATGCCGGTTTTTTTTCTGATTTCAGCTACAGTATTTGTGAAATTTCGCACAGTAATATTAGCCTTGCCATCAGGTAAATAAGATAGGAGTTCTTTCTTGTGCAAGCGGCTTATGGCTTTCAGTACAAAAATTCTTCCGGGAAAATCTGCTCTTAACGTTTCTGAGGTATATAAATGGCTATTCCGGTGAAGCTTGTTTACTTTATATTCCTGGGCCAGGGCCTTAAAACCTCCTGATTTTAGAATTGCTGTATTGGGCTCATAAATGTAGGTTAAAGGCTCACTATAGTTTACCTGAGCATTTTCTTCCTGCTCACGGTTGTATTTAAAAGATTGATCTTTACCGGTGCCTAATAAATTGATCGCCGAAATCTCCGGATTTAAATTTACTTGGTTGGAAAGCAGGTAAAGAACCTCTTTGCATTCATTTTCTACAGCTACTACATAAATTCTTTCTACTTGCTTTAAATTCTGAACAGCCTGACTAATATCCAGCATAGGAGATGTTTTGAGAAACACCTGAGAAGCTTTTTCAAACAGGAGTGGCAATAACTTTAGTACATCTGGCTCACAGTCTTCCAGTAAATGTACTTTGTTATTACTACTGTCGCGTCGGGCCGGATCCAAGTATATAAAATCAGCTTTACCAATATAGTTTTTCAGAAAATGACTGGCATCTGCTGCATAGAACTGGATATTGGTGGCGCTTAAAACCTGAGCATTATGGGTTGCCACCTGTACGAGTTCCGGGTTTCTTTCCACATAAATTACGTGCTTAAATTCTTGAGAAAAAAAGTAGCTGTCAATTCCAAAGCCTCCGGTTAAATCAATTAAAGTACTACCTGATACTAATTTGGCTTTGTAAGCTGCTGTTTTCTCTGAAGAACTTTGTTCCACGGAAAGAGTGGCTGGATAACGAATTTCAACATTGTTGTACCAGGTAGGAAGCTTATCTTTTACTTTCTGGCGGGCTTGTATATGTTGTACTAATTTAGGTATAGGCAATTCGGGGTAACGGCTGGCTTGTAACATTAATGCGGCCGCATCCTTATCAGCATTTTCTGTTAAATATTTAATTTCTTGAGGATTAAACTCTTTCATTTAAATGTTGTTTTAAATAATATACGCTGGTAAATAAACTTATATGTAACTAGTGTGTATTGATAAACACTCAGTTGAAGCAATTTACATTGTATTTAATAAGTGTTTTCTGTAATTTTGTATTTCAAAACTATAAAAGTAATGGTTGAAACTTTCGTAAACTACAAAGTAAAAGATATCTCACTTGCTGAGTGGGGTCGTAAAGAAATAAAATTGGCAGAAGCTGAAATGCCCGGATTAATGGCTATTCGGGATGAATTTGGTGCTTCTAAGCCATTAGCAGGTGCCCGCATTGCTGGTTGCTTGCACATGACCATTCAAACTGCTGTTTTAATTGAAACTTTAATTGAACTAGGTGCAGAAGTTACCTGGTCTTCTTGTAATATATTCTCTACCCAGGATCATGCTGCTGCCGCTATTGCTGCTGCTGGTATTCCGGTTTATGCCTGGAAAGGTATGAATGAAGAAGAATTTGACTGGTGTATTGAGCAAACTTTATTCTTTGGGGAAGATCGTAAGCCATTAAACATGATTTTGGATGATGGCGGTGACCTTACCAATATGGTATTAGACCGTTTTCCGGAATTAGCAGCTGGTATAAAAGGTATTTCGGAAGAAACTACCACTGGTGTACACCGTTTATACGAGCGCGTTAAGAATGGCACTCTTCCGTTACCGGCAATCAATATTAACGACTCGGTAACTAAATCTAAATTCGATAACAAATACGGCTGTAAGGAATCTTTAGTAGATGCAATCCGTCGGGCTACTGATGTGATGATGGCTGGTAAAGTAGCTGTTGTTTGCGGTTACGGCGACGTAGGAAAAGGTTCTGCTGCTTCTTTACGTGGTGCTGGAGCCCGGGTTATTGTTACTGAAATTGACCCAATTTGCGCATTACAAGCTGCCATGGATGGTTTTGCTGTACGTAAAATGGAAAATGCTATCAAAGAAGCGGATATTGTTGTTACAGCAACTGGTAACTGCGATATCGTTCGTGGCGAACATTTCTTAGCTTTAAAAGACAAAGCTATTGTTTGTAATATTGGTCACTTCGATAACGAAATTGATATGGCTTGGTTAAATGGTAATTACGGTCATACTAAGGATACTATCAAACCACAGGTTGATATGTATAGCGTAGAAGGTAAGCACGTAATCATTTTAGCTGAAGGTCGTTTGGTTAACTTAGGTTGTGCAACTGGTCACCCATCATTTGTAATGTCTAATTCTTTCACTAACCAGGTGTTAGCGCAGTTAGAGCTTTGGACAAACCGTGATGCTTATGAGAACAATGTTTATACCTTGCCTAAGCATTTAGATGAGAAAGTTGCTCGTTTACACTTAGCTAAAATAGGTGTGGAGCTGGAAGAATTAAGTGATAAACAAGCATCTTACATTGGTGTTGAGAAACAAGGTCCTTTTAAACCTGAATATTATCGTTATTAATATCTTATAAGCCAATAATAATTAGTCAGGAGCCAGGTAGAAAGAACTACCTGGCTCTTTTCTTTTAAGCCCATAAAACTTCCTTATAAACCGCTATGGTTTTTTCGGCGGTTCGCTCTTTAATAAATTCTTTTAGAAATTCGGATGCGTTAGCTACCAGCCGGCTTCGCAGGCTGTCTATAGTAAGTACATTCAATAAATGCGTTGCCAGCATCTGGCTGTCTTTTACCTGGGCTAACATACCCGTATGGTTGTATTTTACTATTTCCGGAATGCCTCCGCCATTTGTGGCTATTACCGGCACCTTACAAGCAAAAGCATCTAATATGGTGGTGCCTAACCCCTCCGTTTCAGAAGTTATAAGAAAGGCATCTAATTCGGGCAGTATATCCGGAATGTCTTTCCGAAAACCGAGAAATAAGATTTCCTTTTGCAAATTCTTGTTAGCTACATATGCCTCAATTTCCTTTCTAGACGGACCCTCGCCAATAATTAAGAATTTAGCCTCTAAATCATTTTTTAACAAAATTTCAGCGGTATCAACAAATGTATAGTAATCTTTGTGCGGAGCTATAGCCGAAACGTTTCCAATTAAAAAAGTACTTAAGGGCAAATCAAGCTCTTCGTGTAGTTTCCCAATCCGGCTGCTTTCTTCAAAGCGGGTTAAATCTATACCGCTATGAATAGTTACCAGTTTCTCCGGTTTTTCCAGTGCCGGGGCCATGACCTCTTTTATTTTATCTGATACACAGATAATTTTAGCAATGCCTTTATAATTGTATTTGAAACGTGATAACCAATTATTTTTAACCGGAAAATCAACCCGCCGGCTTAGTATGATAGGTGTTTTATTACCTAAAAGTGCGGTCCATACACTTAAGGCATGGGAATGTGCACTGTGAGCATGTATTAAATCAATCCGGTTTTCAGAACAATATTTTTTTATTTTGCTTGCCGAGAGTATATCAAATTCGTTAGCGAAAGGAACTGCTATATGGGAAATATTATGCTTTTGGCAATGCTTTTCAAAGGCAGAGCCACTTTTGCAGGCAACAAAACAGTTTACGCCTTGCTTTACTGATTCTTCCAGTAAATAAGCAATTTGTTGTTCGCCGCCCCGCCAGGTTCTTTCTGAACTTAGATGTAATATTTTCATAATGCCCTTATTTTTCTCCTTCTTGAATGCGCCACAGTTTCAGGTAACGCATAAACACACTAATGGCAGCCATATAGCTAATTACAAAACCTACTTTTCCATCTAAAAAACCCCTAAACCATATATAATGACGGAAGAAGCGTATCAGAGGCTTAATACCTAAATGATAAACAGTTACTTTCTCAGTTTTTTTTCCTCTATCCTGAGCCGATAACCAGGTATAATAATCCCACTTTTCTAAATATTGTCTTAAGCCATGGTAGGTATAATGAACAAGCTTATGTGTTAAATGCCCAACCACTCCTGAAGTTTCTATTTCTTCGTGTACTTGTACTTCTTTATACCAGCAGCTATCTTTCCTGAATAACCGGATTACTCTGTCATGTTGCCAACCGGAATAACGTACCAACTGCCCCATAAAATAGTTTTGACGACCAATCCAAAAGGCAGTTTCTGCCGGCAAGCTTATTTTAAGTACATTTTGCACCTCAATTTTTAAGCTTTCGGGCACCCGCTCATCGGCATCTAAGATAAATATCCAGCTATAAGAAGCCTGTTGTATAGCCCAGTTTTTTTGACGGGCATGGGTATCAAAAGTTCTCTGTAATATTTTAACTGGAAACTGTTTGGCAATAGCCAGGGTAGCGTCTGTGCTAAAAGAATCGACAATTATTATTTCATTAGCCCAGCTTACACTTTTTATTGCTTCGGCAATATTTGCTTCTTCGTTTTTAGTAAGAATAATTGCCGTGAGTAACTGCATGGAGAAATAACTATAGTATCTTGAAGTGTAGGTGAGTCAAACTTTTTACAAATATGGAGAACAAATATAAAATTTAAGAGAAATTAACGAATGTAGCTAAATAATATAGCAACAACAGTTACTTTATTCGTATAAAACAGCCATAAACAATAACCTATACGAAACTTTATTCGGTTTTAATCCAGGAGAATATGTATGAGCTATAATAAAAGTATTAGCCATGTTATATATTTTTTCTAGATTTGCGTATAGGTGTCTGTCAAAATAAAACTATCAATTGTACATAGTGATCTAGATGAGCGACCAAAGAGGTAGTCAACTCAGTAAGGAAGAAAAAGATTCACGATTCGAAGCGGAGCTTTTGCCCATTATCGATTCGTTGTACAACTTTGCCTTCCGACTGACATTAGACGAAGACGATGCGAATGACCTGGTACAGGAAACCTACCTGAAGGCGTACCGGTTCTTCGAATATTTCGAGCAAGGAACTAATGCTAAGGCCTGGCTGTTCCGGATACTGAAGAATTCGTTTATTAACGATTTCAGAAAGAAGAGTAAACAACCGGCTAAGGTCGATTACAGTGAAGTTGAAAGTTACTACAACACTGAAGGGAACGATAACGATGCAGAGATTGCTTCTACATCGGATATGCGCTCCCAGAGTGTGCAGGAATTAATAGGAGATGAGGTAGCGAGTGCGCTTAATTCTTTACCCGTTGATTTTAGAACCGTAATCATTCTTTGCGATTTAGAAGGTTTTACTTACGAGGAAATGGCGAAGATCCTGGATATTCCTATTGGAACAGTTCGGTCTCGCCTGCACCGGGCACGTAATTTTCTAAAAGAGAAATTAGAAAATTATGCCAAAACAATGGGTTATAATAATGATGAAGAATAAATTTTTTTAGTATGAAGTCAACCGCTACGCATCTTAATCAGGTATCTAAGAAGCAATGGGCCACCCCCGATTGTGAAAAAATAGTTTCGCTACTGGACATGATTGTGGATGGAGAAGCTACCCACGAGGATAAAAATTACTTTTTTACGCATGTAGAAACCTGTAAAGAATGCTTTTCTGAACATGAGAAACACCAGCGCCTAAAAGAAGTATTGAAAGATAGTATACAACGTAAAGCAGTCCCTTCTAGATTACTCACTTCTATTAAATCTGTTATACACGCTACAGCCTAACCCCTGATGCAAGGCAAAATAATTTTATTCACAGCTCCCTCCGGAGCCGGTAAAACTACCATTGTAAAACACCTTCTTAATACTAATCCGAAGCTAAGCTTTTCTATATCAGCCTGTACCCGCGATAAACGAGGTCGTGCTGAAGAAAACGGTAAAGATTATTATTTTATTACCCCCGAAGAATTTCGCAAACGAATTGAGCAGGATGCCTTTGTAGAATGGGAAGAAGTGTATGAAGGCGCTTTTTATGGTACATTAAAATCTGAAATTGAACGTATCTGGAGTGAGGGCAAGCATGTAATTCTGGATGTGGATGTAAAAGGTGGGTTAAAAATTAAAGAATATTACAAAGAGCGTGCTTTAGCTATTTTTGTAAAGCCTCCTTCTATTGAGGCACTGGCCCAGCGGTTAGAAGCCCGGGCCACCGATTCAGCCTCCAGTATTTCCAGTAGAATATTCAAAGCTAAGTTTGAGTTAAGCTTCGAAGACAAATTTGATGCGGTAATTGTAAATGAAAACCTACAGGATGCATTTCAGGAAGCTGAGGAATTAGTTAATAAATTTTTAGCTGACGACGAAGTTTTCGGATGAAAGTAGGGCTGCTGTTCGGCTCTTTCAATCCAGTGCATATGGGCCATTTAATTCTGGGTAATTACATGGCTTATAATACCGATCTAAGTGCCGTCTGGTACGTTGTATCTCCTCAGAATCCTTTTAAAGCCAGTAGTAGCCTTTTACATGAATTTGACAGGCTGCACATGGTTTCCTTAGCCATTGATAAAAATGACCGGTTAGGTATTTCGGATATTGAATTCAAAATGCCTAAACCTAGTTATACCATTGATTCGCTTACTTATTTACAAGATAAGTACCCCGCCTACCAGTTTGTCCTGATTATTGGGGAAGATAACCTTCCATCTTTTCCTAAATGGAAAAACTACGAACGTATACTAGATTTTTTTGAAGTTTATGTTTACCCCCGCTCCGGCAACCCGGAATCACCCTTAAAAAATCATCCAAAAATAAAGTTTATACCGGCGCCCCTGCTGGATATTTCTGCTACTCTTATCCGGGATTGTGTGCGAGCTAATAAGTCTATTACTTATATGGTGCCTGAAGTAGTCGAACAGTATATTCACCAGAAGAGATTTTGGGTTTAATATCCTGTAAATGGTAAACCCTGTCTTAAAATTAACCAGATAAACGCATTTGCTGGCTATAAACATTTAATCAAAGATACTACCGCTTATTTAAGTCTGACTATAATTTAGATGGCTATTCTTTAATGTTTTATGAATGGAAGAGGTAAAACAGGATGTGCTGGTTCGTAAACTATGGTTTAAAAATAAGTAACTTGCAGCTTTAAATATTTTAGAGCGTATGCACATTGCCATTGTCGGTAATATAGGAGCCGGAAAAACAACTTTAGCACAAAAATTAGCACAGCATTTTAATTGGGATTTATTTCTGGAGGCAGTAGATAATAACCCTTACCTGAAGGATTTCTATGAAGATATGCCCCGTTGGGCATTCCACTTGCAAATTTATTTCCTGAACAGCCGCTTTCAGCAGGTAAAAAACATAAACCAAAGTACCAGGCCGATTATTCAGGATCGGACTATTTACGAGGATGCTTACATATTCGCCAAAAACCTTCACCAGTCTGGTTTAATGAGTCAGCGGGATTATGATAATTATTATGGAATCTTCCAATCTATAATAAGTATGGTAAAACCTCCCGATTTAATGATATACTTAAAAGCTGATTTACCAAAGCTGATTGGACAAATAGAAAAGCGAGGCCGCGATTACGAAAGCAATATTCGTTTAGATTACCTTCGCCACCTAAATGAGCATTACGAAAGTTGGATGAAAACCTATGATTTAGGTAAACTACTTGTAATTGATGTAAACAACCTGGATTTTGTGGCCAATCCTGAAGATATGGGCTTTATTATCAATAAGATTCAGGTAGAATTATTCGGACTTTTCTAATATTTTTCAGCTAAAGAAAAAATGTAAATTATTTTTCTGATTTAGTGGGTAATAATTTGATCGGAAAAATCTTTTTCCCGTTATAAACCGGAGACAAATGATATAGAATAAAAGCAATTCTATATATTTAAATCAAAATATTATTCACCAACCCATTATAGCTGTGGCAGAGAATAGTTTCAACATCGCGAAGTCAAAACCTAAAGTTACAGAAAACGCCTTATTAACAGAAATTGCATGGGAGGTTTGTAACCAGGTAGGAGGTATATATACAGTAATTCGGTCTAAAGTGCCCTCCATGATGGATACCTGGGGCGACTGTTATTGCCTTATCGGGCCATACTTTCATAATAATGCGCAGGCTGAATTTGAACCTACGGATGATTACAACAGTCCATTTGGCCAGGCGGTATTAAAAATGCGCAGCCTGGGGTTTGAGGTGCATTTTGGTTATTGGTTAGTTACCGGTAAGCCTTTGGTGGTGCTTTTAAATCCTTATAGTGTATACGATCGCTTAGAGGAGATTAAATTTTCTTTATGGGATCGGCATAATATTCCCACACCGGGCCACGACGATCTGTTAAACCAGGTAGAGGCATTTGGTTATCTGGCTAAAATTTTTTTACAGCAGTTAGTAGATCCGGGTATTACTAAAGAAAGAGTAATTGCTCATTTTCACGAGTGGATGGTAGGTACGGCTATTCCGGACCTACGCCGGGAGCGGACAGACCTGCGCATTGTTTTTACAACCCATGCCACTATGCTGGGGCGTTACCTGGCCATGAATGATCCGTATTTTTATGATCATCTCACATCCATAGACTGGTTAAAAGAATCTATTCATTTTAACATTGAAACAGCTGTCAGGATTGAACGGGCAGCTGCGCATGGTTCGCATATTTTCTCGACAGTTAGTGAAGTAACAGCGAGAGAATGTACATTTTTGCTCGACAGAATACCAGATGTTATTTTGCCTAACGGATTAAATATTCAGCGCTTTATTGCATTACACGAGTTTCAGAACCTGCACCAGCGTTACAAAGAAAAAATTCATCAGTTTTCGATGGCGCATTTTTTTCAGAGTTATCCTTTTGATTTAGATAATACACTTTATTTCTTTACCTCAGGCCGGTATGAATACCGGAATAAAGGTTTTGATATTACCCTGGAAGCATTGGCGCGATTAAATTATCGGATGCAGCAGGCGGGTATTAAAAAAACAGTAGTTATGTTTTTTGTTACCAAGCAGCCTTTCCATTCTATTAATCCGGCTGTATTGCAATCGCGGGCGATGATGGAGGAAATACGGGAAACCACTACGGCTATTCAGAAAGAAATTGGTAAGAAATTGTTTTACTCAGCTGCCTCCAGTACCGACTTTAAGCTGCCTTATCTGAATGATTTTGTAGATGATTATTGGCAATTACGTTACCGGCGGACCCTACAATTCTGGAAAACCAGGCAATTGCCACCTATTGTAACCCATAATCTAGTTAACGATCAGTCTGACGAAATATTAAACTTCCTGCGTTCAGCCAATCTGGTTAACAATGCTCATGATAAAGTTAAAATTGTTTACCATCCGGATTTTATTTCGGTAACCAACCCACTATTTGGCTTAGATTATGGCCAGTTTGTACGGGGTTGCCATTTAGGTATTTTCCCAAGCTATTACGAACCTTGGGGTTATACGCCATTAGAGTGTATTGCCCGGGGTATACCAGCAGTAACCAGCGACCTTTCTGGCTTCGGAGACTATGTTGTAAATAAAATGTCGGATAAGGAAGAACGAGGTATTTTGGTGGTGAAGCGCCGGAACCGGAGTTTTAATGATGCAGTAACCCAACTTACTGATTTCTTATTTGATTATGTGCAGCTAAGTCAGCGGGAAAGAATTTCGTTAAGAAATCAGGTGGAAAGTTCTTCAGAAGAATTTGATTGGAAAAACTTAACCAAATATTATAACAAAGCTTACGGCTTGGTACTTGAAAAGCCACTTTAACCAATAACCTGATATATGGCTATAAATTCTATTGACACGGTACAGTTAGATATGCTACGCTATCCGATTGGTCAATATACTGCACCTGATGAAATTACTTCACTGGAATTGCAAGCGTATTTACAGGACATAGAATTGCTTCCGGCGCAAATGCGTCAGGCGGTAGAAAATCTTTCAGATGAACAATTAGACACCCCTTATCGTCCGGGAGGCTGGACGGTAAGGCAGGTGGTTCATCATGTGGCAGACAGCCACATGAATAGCTATATCCGGTTTAAACTAGCTTTGACCGAAGAAAACCCCACTATTAAGCCTTACGAAGAGCATTTATGGGCTGAATTACCAGATAGCAAAGAGCCGGTAGAAGTTTCACTGGTATTGTTGGAGGCAGTGCACTACAGATGGATTAAAATTTTGCGGGCGCTTACTTCAGATCAATGGCAAAAGAGCTTTCACCACCCTGCATCCGGTAAGACTATCTTAATCAAGGCAGCCGGTATTTACGCCTGGCATGGTAAACATCATCTGGCTCATATTACTCATTTGCGGGCTCTTCATAATTGGTAAAATAAGTATTTTTATTTTTTTAAAATATATCCGATTTTCTTTTATCTTGCGTATAGGTTACCTCTGACTCACAGTAGTTTATGTAACACTCCTTTCAAATAAAATTTTATTTATATGACAAGAACTATACTGCACTGGAATACCCAAAAGCTTTGCCGTTGTGCTGTTTTGCTGGGGCTGGTTTGGCTAACCGGTTGTATGAATTTATACGAAAACCGGGTTGAATCTGATTATAGCTACAAAGGCAATTTTAGAAAGTATAAAACCTTCAGTTTTATGGAGTATAAACGCTCCGATTCCGACTCTAGTCTGCATTTAGCTATTGTGGAGAAAATGATTCGTACTAGGTTGCAAGCCCAAGGGTATCGTTACACTGAAAATAAACCTGATATATTGGTGTCGCACCGGATTTTTTATGAAGATTTTGTATTGAATGGCTATAACCAAGCAGATATAAACATCTGGTTGGCTTCCGGTAAAAAAGAGGCCGATAATGATGACGAGGATAACCGAAGTTTGAATGAAGAAAAAAAAGAATATGATCCGATTAAGTATAGCTTAACCCGGGGAACCTTGTATGTGGTATTAATAGATAGAAAACGCAATCAATCCGTTTGGCAGGGGTATGCATCCGGATTATTAGGTAATAAAGATTTCAACAACGAAGGTCATATCAAAAAATCTGTTTACGCTATTTTTGATAAATATAAAGTATTTACGGAGGGTTATTTGCTTACTAACCAAGAGCCACGCATGGATTAATATAGAGTTAACCCTTATAAAAAAGGCCAGCCTGAATTATAACAGGCTGGCCTTTTTTATTTACGGTCTTAAAAATATAATAATATAATAGTAGTTACCCTTTTGTTTTGCGGCGGAAGGCCTTATTTTGCAAACAAAAAACAGAAAGAACTATGTTTGTACACCACGTATTTTTTTGGTTAAAGCCTGACCTTGCAACTGAAGATGTTCAGCTTTTTGAAAAAGGAGTTACTTCCTTGAAAGAAGTAGGTATTGTTAAAATAGCAGATATTGGCAAACCCGCCAGTACAGATCGTCCGGTAATAGACCGTTCTTATTCGTACTCTTTATTATTAGTTTTTGATTCTCTGGAAGATCATGATACTTACCAGGTAGATCCTATTCATACTAAATTTGTAGCAGACTGTGCTCACCTTTGGGAGCGCGTAAAGATTTATGATTCCGAAACTATCTAAGTTTTTCGGAACCTAATAAAAAAGGGCGGCCAAATTGGTCGCCCTTTTTTATTGTTTAAGTTTATTATTAGGCTACTGCCTCAATTACGGCCACTTCTTCTGTTTCTACCTCAGTTGTTTCAGTAGTAAATAAAGGCCCGGCAAACACTAATTGCTCGTCGTGCTGTGTAAGATCCAAGCCTAATGTTTCTTCTTCTTTCGTAACACCTAATGGCGATATTAAATCGGTTAATTTTAATAAGATAAAAGACCCTATCAGAGAAAAAGCCACAACAATTACCAGCGCAGTAAGATGAACTAAAAATAATTTAGTTTCGCCGTAAAATAACCCATTGCCAGTTTCATTGCCAGGATTGATAGCTTGGTGCGCAAAAACACCCGTTAAAAGCATGCCTACCATACCACCTACTCCATGGCAGGGAAATACATCCAACGTGTCGTCAATTCTTGTTTTCGACCAAAGGCCAACTAATATATTGCTGATTAAGCTAGCTGATACACCAATAAAGATACTTACAGAAATACCTACAAAGCCGGCTGCAGGAGTAATGGCTACTAAACCAACTACAACACCAATGCAAAAACCCATAGCAGAAGGCTTTTTGCCTTTAAAAGCATCAAATAAGATCCAGGCTAAACCAGCAGCAGCGGCAGCCGTGTTGGTAGTTGCAAAAGCAATAGCTGCTAAACTATTGGCGCCCACCGCCGAACCTGCGTTAAAGCCAAACCAGCCAAACCATAACAAGCCGGTTCCTAATAAAACAAAAGTAATATTGGCTGGGGCATGAGTGGTGTGTACTTTACGTTTGCCTAAATACATAGCGGCAGCTAAAGCAGCGCAACCTGCCGAAATATGTACTACGGTTCCACCGGCAAAGTCTAAGGCGCCCATTTTAAATAAAAAGCCTTCCGGGTGCCAGGTCCAATGGGCAATTGGGGCATAAATAAACATGCTGAACAAACACGCAAATAAAATATAAGAAGTAAAACGGATGCGCTCCGAGAAAGAACCGGTAATTAAAGCAGGTGCAATCACTGCAAACTTTAACTGGAAGAAGGCAAATAAAACTAACGGAATAGTGCTGGCCATAGGCCAAGGTTTGCTTTCTAATACGCCATTAAACATAAAGTAAGTGCGGGGATCGCCAATTAAGCCTCCAATATCATCACCAAAGGCAAGGCTAAAACCAATCGTTATCCATAATACACTAATAATGCCCATGCAAATAAAACTTTGCAGCATGGTAGAAATAACATTTTTGGCATTAACCATTCCGCCATAAAATAAAGCCAGACCGGGAGTCATGAGTAATACTAAGGCGGAAGCTGCCAGCATCCAGGCTACATCACCGGCTACTATGCCTTCCGTGTGAATAGTAGTGGGTACTTTAGATAAAGTTACTCCCAGAATACTTACAATGAGTAGTGTTGAGAAAGGGATGATCGATAGTTTTTTTCTCATTTTTCTGATTTTTAGCTTTTAATTTCACACTAGTTTTACAAAAATAGGTGTAATTTTAATAAATAGGTATAAAAATAGAGGCAGTAGTTAGAAATATCGTAAAATTTCAGAATGTAAGTACGTATTTTAAATACTTGCTAATCAAGAGACTTTATTTAAGGTGGAAATTCAAAAATTTTAAGTAATTATACTCAGTAAAATTTATAAATTGTAAAAGGAGGTTTAATATTTAAGGTTAATGCTCTAAAAATTTGTCTAAAATTTACAGTATGAGGTAAAAATTTAAGTATGTTATTTAAAAGCAAATAGGATTGACGGGAATGTAGCTTTTTAATCAATATGCACTATAGATTTCAACCTTCAACTTTAATCTATCTTGCTTTTTGGTAAAATTATTTGCTGAGGTTTATTAGGTGTTTAAGTTCTCTTTTTATAGAAAAGTAAATTGATTTTGTAGTATAGGCAATAAAAAAAGGGGTAGCTTTTAAAATCACCCCTTTTTTATTGGAAGTAGAGCAATTATGCGTGCATTTCAACTAAAGTTGATTCTGCTACGGTATGGGTGTTATAGGTAATGCTTTCGTTATGTTGAGTTGCATCAAGACCCAAAACTTCTTCTTCCTTGGTTACACAAAGAGGAGAAATCAAGTCTGTGACTTTAAGTAAAATAAAAGCGCCAATAAAGGAGAAGGCTACCACTATGCCCAAGGCTGTCATGTGAATGAAAAACAATTTAGTTTCGCCGTAGAATAATCCATTACCAGTAGTATTGGCAGAATTAATAGCGGTGTGCGCGAAAATGCCAGTCATAACCATGCCTACCATACCGCCTACCCCATGGCAGGGGAATACGTCCAGGGTGTCATCAATAGTTGTTTTGGCTCTCCAGGCCACTACCATGTTGCTGATTAAGCTAGCTGATACACCAATAAAGATACTTACAGAAATGCCTACAAAGCCGGCTGCAGGAGTAATGGCTACTAAACCAACTACAACACCAATGCAAAAACCCATAGCAGAAGGCTTTTTGCCTTTAAAGGCATCAAATAAGATCCAGGCTAAACCAGCAGCAGCGGCAGCCGTGTTGGTAGTTGCAAAAGCTGTAGCGGCTAAACTATTGGCGCCCACCGCCGAACCAGCGTTAAAGCCAAACCAGCCAAACCATAACAAGCCGGTTCCTAAGAGTACATAAGGTATATTAGCCGGAGCATGTGTTACTGCGCTTTTTCGCTTTCCTAAATATAGGGCAGCGGCTAAAGCGGCGCAGCCCGCTGAAATATGAACCACGGTTCCACCGGCAAAGTCTAAGGCGCCCATTTTAAATAAGAAGCCTTCCGGGTGCCAGGTCCAATGGGCTATTGGTGCGTAAATAAACATGCTGAACAAACACGCAAATAAAATATAAGAAGTAAAACGGATGCGCTCCGAGAAAGAACCGGTAATTAAAGCAGGTGCAATCACTGCAAACTTTAACTGGAAGAAGGCAAATAAAACTAACGGAATAGTGCTGGCCATAGGCCAAGGTTTGCTTTCTAATACGCCATTAAACATAAAGTAAGTGCGGGGATCGCCAATTAAGCCTCCAATATCATCACCAAAGGCAAGGCTAAAACCAATCGTTATCCATAATACACTAATAATGCCCATGCAAATAAAACTTTGCAGCATGGTAGAAATAACATTTTTGGCATTAACCATTCCGCCATAAAATAAAGCTAGACCAGGAGTCATGAGTAATACTAAGGCGGAAGCTGCCAGCATCCAGGCTACATCGCCTGTATTAATTCCTTCGGTTGGAATAGTGCCTGGGACACCTGATAATACCACGCCCAGAATACTAACAATGAGTAGTGTTGAGAAAGGGACAATAGATAATTTTTCTTTCATGAAGCAGGTTTATTAAAATGGCTAATTATTTATAAAATATATAATTTGTTGTAAAGTAATATAAAATTTTAGGCTTTATGCTGAAAAATAATAAAAAATTTTGGTAAGTGGTATTAAAATTTAGGTATTTGGTTGAAAATATTAGGAATATAAGCTTTTTTAAAAAGGTTAAACGGTATTTACTGGTGATAAACAACATAAATTGTAAAATGGCCTTTTTATTAAGAAATGGTTTAACAACCGTCATGGAATACAAGGGTGCTACTTATAATGTAGGCTTAATACCTGGAACCAAGAATGTGTTAGTGGGTGTGGATTAAATCGAAGGTCTTGCTATTTATGAGCACAGCATGCACGCTTATCCAGATATCAATGGTGCAGGTGCTGGGTTAGGGTTGCACGAAGACCCTATTAAGGTTTATGCCAATGCTGCAACTGCAATAGAAACAGAGTCGGCTATTAGGGTTAATGTATCGCCTATTGTCTCAAAATAAATTTTTACAAAAAATATAATCCAGAAGCCGGTAGGTTTTAACTATCGGCTTCTGGATTTTAAGTAAGGCTGTAATCCTTAAAAAAATACCTAATTCTTATCTTTAATATACAGAACGAGTATTTATATATAGGTTAGGCTTACCTGTTGGTTTAGATAATTGAATTAAACTTTAGTTCAAGTAAACGTGACTTGTAAAAAAAGGTAAGAAAGGGGTAGCTCAGGATATAGCACCAAAAATTATTGAATGAAACTTATCCCTAAAACATGTAGTAATAATGGCTTAGAATATTGTGGTAAGGTTAACTGAATTAACGCCTTTAAAAAGTAATTGCCTATCTTTGCCCCAGTTATATGTAAGTCTGCTATATTTATATAGTTAAGTTTTTTGCTGACTTGTTTTTATAACTGGTTTTAAATAATTCTAATAAATAATTATTACACGAAAATGAGTGAAGTAACAACAAAGTTTCGGCCCGGTGTCTTATTCGGGGATGAAGTAACAGAGCTGTTTAACTATGCCAACCAAAATAATTTTGCCTTACCGGCCGTAAACGTAATTGGTACGAACTCGGTAAACGCAGTATTGGAAACGGCAAAAGCTGTTAATTCTCCTGTAATTATTCAGTTTTCACATGGTGGAGCACAGTTCTTTGCTGGTAAAGGTCTTTCTAACGACAGCCAGAAAGCTGCTATTGCTGGTGCTATTTCCGGCGCCCACCACGTACATTTAATGGCAGAGGCATATGGTGTGCCTGTAATCTTACATACCGATCATGCTGCTAAAAAACTTTTGCCTTGGATTGATGGTTTACTGGATGCTGGCGAGAAATTCTTTGCCCAGCACAGAAAGCCGCTTTTCAGCTCACACATGCTTGACTTATCAGAAGAAGAACTGAAAGAAAATGTGGAAACCTGTGTTACTTACCTGAAGCGGATGGATAAGTTAGGGATGACAGTTGAGATTGAACTTGGCGTAACGGGTGGTGAAGAAGATGGCGTTGATAATTCAGGAATAGATAGCTCCCGATTATACACTCAGCCAGAAGAGGTTGCTTATGCTTACGAAGAACTTAGTAAAGTAAGTAAACGATTTACTATTGCTGCTGCTTTTGGTAACGTGCATGGTGTTTACAAGCCAGGTAATGTAGAGTTGCGCCCTGATATCCTTAAAAATTCCCAGGAATATTTATCTGAGAAACTAGGATTAGCTAAAAACTCCATAAATTTTGTTTTCCATGGTGGTTCAGGTTCTGAGAAAGAGAAAATTACAGAAGCTATTGAGTATGGTGCTGTTAAAATGAACATTGATACTGATATGCAATGGGCTTTCTGGGAAGGGATCAAGAACTACTACGAAAAAAAGAAAGAGTTCTTACAAGCACAGATAGGTAACCCGGAAGGAGAGGACTCGCCAAATAAGAAATTTTATGACCCGCGTGTTTGGTTACGTGAAGGCGAAAATAACTTTATTGCCCGGTTGAAAGAAGCTTTCACTGACCTGAATGCTAACAACAGAAATATTTAATTATATAAACTATTTTTATATAAAAAAGGTGAAGCACATGCTTCACCTTTTTTATTTGCCTACGAGTTAAAAAACTTTAAGCAATTACACTGGTAAAAGATAAATACTGAAAGTCAGGATCAACTAAAACTGCTCTTTCATTATTTTGATCATTAATTTCCACCTCGTCTTGTGAAACTAAATGACCATTGGCCTCCCAGCTGGCAATTGTAAATGGCAAACCATGTAATATGATTTTATATTTATAATAAGATGGTGTATAAGAACCTGCCGTATTCTGAGATATAGAAATAGTATTTTTGGAGCCAGTTACTCTAAACGTTTTTAGAATGGATTTGCCTTCTTTGTAATCATAATTAAGACCATTGTCCTCATAAAGTATGCTCTGCAAGCTCCCTTCTATATAGTAAATGTGTAAAGTGACCTCTTGTATTTCTTTTTCGCCTATAAATTGCTGCACCGGATAAAAAGGTATTACAGCGCCAGCTCTTATATATATAGGTATGCGGTTTAGCTGAGCTTCGGCCCATACTTCTTTGCCACCAGTTTCTGCTTTATCGTCCCAGAAATAATACCAGTTGCCTTTTGGTAAATAAAGCCAGCGTCCATCAACTTCGGCCTGCGTAATAGGGCAAATTAATAAATTGTCGCCAAGTCCGAATTCAGCCATTCGGCTATAGGTTTCAGAATCCCATTGGTCCAGGAAAACCAGGGGGCGGAGCATGGGTGTCCCAAAAGTGGCATATTGCCAGAATGTAGTATATATATAAGGTATAAGCTGGTAGCGTAACTCTATAAATTTTTTAGCCAGAAGCGTATACTCCTCGCCAAATGACCAAGGTTCCTGGTCGCCATGATCGCCGGAGGAGTGTGTGCGAAACAAGGCATGAAAAATACCTAACTGAAGCCAGCGTATGTATAATTCACCGGTGGGGCTTTCAATAAAGCCGCCAATATCGGAGCCGGTAAAGGAGATACCGGAAATACTTAGCCGCTGGCATTGGATATTGGCCAGCCATACATGATCCCAGGAAGCTACGTTATCGCCAGTCCAGGTAGAGGAAAAACGTTGTAAACCCGAATAACCTGACCTGGAAATTACAAAGGGTCTCTCGGGGTAAATATATTTTTTAACTCCCTGGTAGGTGGCCCGGGCCATTTGCATACCGTAAATATTATGGCTTTTACGGTGGCTGGTCGGATTACCATCATAATCAAAACGAACATCATCCGGAAAGGTACCTTCTTCAAAAACAGCTGGTTCGTTCATGTCGTTCCAGATACCTTTTACGCCGTTGTCAGCAATTAAACCTTTAAATAAATCAGCCCACCATTCCCTAACTTCTGGTCGGGTATAATCTGGGAAGTGGCAAAGCCCTGGCCAAACCGATCCTTTCAAATAGGGGCCATCGGCCCGGCGGCAGAAATAATCTTTCTCTAACCCTTCTTTATAAACCCAGTAGTTCTTATCTATCTTTATACCAGGATCAATAATAACTATTGTTTTAAAGCCATCTGCAGCTAACTCTTGCACCATGCGGGTAGGGTCCGGAAAATAATCTTTGTTCCACGTAAAGCAGCGAAAACCTTCCATGTAGTCTATGTCCAGGTACAATGCATCACAGGGAATTTGCCGGTCCCGGAATTCTTTCCCTATAGCTTTAAATTTATCTTCGGGATAATAGCTCCATTTGCATTGGTGATACCCTAAAGCCCATAAGGGCGGAAGTTCTGGTAGTCCGGTAAGGCAAGTGTATTGTTCTACTACCTCTGTCAGTTCCGGGCCATAAATAAAATAATAATTCATTTCGCCACCCTGAGCCCAAAAGCTGGTAATATTGGATCGTTCGCTGGCAAAATCAAAAAAGGAGCGAAAGGAATTGTCGAAAAATATGCCGTAGGCGGTTTTCTGGTGCAGACCAATATAAAAAGGAATGTTTTTATAAAGCGGATCAGAGTTTTTGCCATAGCCGTAGGTATCGCTTCCCCAATTCTGAAGTTGTTTTCCGCGCAGGTTTAAATTACAGGTTTTATCGCCTAAGCCATAGTAAAATTCTCCACTCTGTACTTTTTTGCTAATTTTTACAATATCATTGCCGGTATGCAGGTCATACTCCCAATGGTACCCTTTCTCGTCCTCATTTAAAATATTTCCCGATTTATCGGCTATGCGCACACGTAACCCTTCTTTTGAAATGGTGCATATAAGTCGGTCAGTAGTAATCCGGTAATGGTCCAGTTTCTCTTTGAAAGCAATTTGAGGAGCGGCAGGCTGGTAGTTAGCATCTATGGCATAAGAAAAATCAGGTGAAAAATTTCCATCGTTAGCAAAACGAAACCGTATAATTTTATCAGAGACCAATTGAAGCATTAAAACCACATCATTGTCACTGTAAAAGGAAAATTGGTTTCCGGATTGGTTGTAATCTATGGCATTACCCGGAAATAAGTCTGCTTTCTTATTTGCCAGGTCATTAATCATGTAATTATTTTCCTTGATTTTTTCTTGCATAGAGGTTCAAAACCTGTTGTAAAATGATGGAAATTTTAAAGGTTTAAATATTGAGCAGGATTTGTGTAAAAATTTCAAAAAAATAAAATAAAAATTAGAAAAAATTTATGTTTTAAATAAAATTATTTTTATTTTTGAAATAAGAAAACGTGTTATACGTGCCGGTAGAAAAAAAAGGTGTCTGAAAATAAGTTTTTTCTATATATTTAGTTCCAAGAGGTTTAGAGATAAAATAGAAAGCATAGGAGAGTAAGTATAAATCCTGATCCAATATACGTATTTAGTCATAAATAAATTTAAGTAATTAGACATAGCAAATCTGGGATACTTTAGAGTAGATTTACCGTATAAGTGCTAGTTTAAATTTTAACGCCTGAGATCAATAATATCGATAATCAATATATGACAAAAATGAACGTTTTGCTGCTAGGGTGGGATTTCCCACCCGTTGTTAAGGATGGATTGGGGGCAGCGTGTTATGGTATTTCGAAAGCATTAGCTAACCGAGTTAATCTTTCTTTAATTTTACCAAAATCCGATCCCGAATTTATATTAAAAAATGTAGATCTAACAGGGCTTAATAATTTAGACTTAAAAAATATTAAACCAGTAATTGAAAAACCTGGGTTTAGTACTTTCTCAGAGGCTGAATATGTGCAGCAAGAAATTCAGCCCTACGGCGCATCTGTAAAAACCGGACCAGAGCTTGTAGAAGAACCTAAAATAGAACTGCCGGGTGAGGCAGCATCGGTAGGAGTGTTGGGCAGCGAAGAAAATCTGGATGAAATAGCCCAGAATGTAGAGGAGTTACAAATTTTTGGTCATACTGATTTAAGTTTAATCGATAGTAACTCGCAGGTAATTCATTTTGCCCGTTATGCTAGCCGTTTTGCTTCTTACAAACCTTATGATGCCATTTATGCTTATGACTGGCGTACCTACCTGGCTGGAATAGAATTGAAATTAGTAAGTGGTAAGCCTTTGGTTATACATGTAAGTTCTTTAAGCGAAGACCGGGGCGGTCCGGATTCCAGAGGATGGGTGTATGAATTAGAAAAACAAGCTTTAGAAAAGTGCGATTATGTAATTGCTGTCGGAGCAGAAATAGCTGCCGGAATAGAGGAAGTATATAAAATTGCGCCATCAAAAATTAAAGTTTTAGAGCTAGACATACCTGAGGAAGCTGAAACTTCTGCTGATGATGATATTGCCAATGAAATTTTTAATATGGAAGTTTCTGAAAGCAATAACGAAGAAGTAAAAACTGCCTTAGCCATGAGTGAGGCGCAACAGCAGGATTGGGAAGAAGCCGGAGATGAAATTTTAGAGATACTGCGGAAGGTTACTTACGAGTCTCAGGAAGTTTAAGGTTATAAATATTATCTAAATAAGCAAGAAGAGCCGGTTTTTAGCCGGCTCTCTTTATTTCATAATTAACACAAATCTCTCTTTATTTGAATTATCTATTTTCTTTAAGAAGCTATAAAATGTATTGTCTAGATCAGGAGAATATTCTCCCTGCTTAAATAAAACTTTTCTAGTAAATGTTATACTATTACCCTCTGCTTTTACTGTTGATGAAAAGGTGCCAAAAGGGGTGGTTATGTTGATGGATTGTGGAAGATACTCAACTTTAAAACTCTCAGGAATATTAAAAGTAATAATATCTTCATCATAAAAACCTCTTTCAATTCGTATCTTTTGCCTACATTTTAAAATATCTTTTGGATTAGATGAATTTTCGACCAATTGATAAATAGGTATAAAAAGTAAAGATGAATTAATGGTTCCATAACTTTCTGCTTTAACTTCTATCTTTTCTTCAGTAAAAGGAGTATCAGTTTTTTGTTGATAAACTTTATAGGTTACAACATTTAGGTTATTTATATTATAAAATTTCTCTATAAGCTCTTTATGTTCTTTTTCATGCCTGTTAACAATGAATTTCCTACGTTCATATTGGATTCCTTCGAAACGAGTATGAATGTTTCCATTTAAGTTACCTTTCTCATCAATAACCAGATTAATCGATTTTAATTGTTTGTTCTCCTCCGGTTGGTAAGTTTTTGTACGTACAATTATACCTCCATTTTCTGTATAAAGTAGAGCTTTGCGATCGTCAGTAAATGTCCCTAAATAACCCATTGGAGCATCACGGCTAGTGCATTCTAACCAGATGGTATCCTTAGCAATAGGAACACAAAGAATTGCATGGTTTCCTTGGAAAGCACTGGCAAAATCTGATTGGTAATTAGTTTTGTAAAAACCTGCATGTACTTCTGTGTAATAGGAAGGAATGTTAGCAGCCTTAAGTAAAGCTTTTGTATAATTAGTTAGAGCTTTACAATCACCGTACCCAAGTTTATTAACCTCTTCCGCTTTCATGGGCTGTAATCCTCCTATTCCAATTTGAACACTGATGTAACGGTTTTTTTGCTGGGCATACTCATAAATTTTCCTTACTCTTTCAACAGGAGATAATATACCTTTGACTAAATTTTTAATCTCTTCATTTGTGGTTGGAGGTAATTGATCTCGGTCTTTTAATAAATTTTCGAAAGCCCACTTTCCGTACTCCTGCCAATTAGAAAAAGAGCCGGATAAACCTTCATAAGTGAATTTTACAGGCGCTACTTCTACCCAAGGTACAACTTGTGATAAGGGGGGAGTAAAAGGTTCTGCTTTGAAGGCTGGTAACTTGTGAAGTTCCCATTCTGTAATTTTATTACCATCCTGTTGGTATTCCTTACGAAGAGTATTTACAGAGTGCTCCTTTAGTCGGATAGAATAATCAGGTTTAGAAATAAAAGTAAATTTACTTTTCTCAACAGCTATATCTAATCCTTTTTGGGGAATCCAACGTGGAAAGTAGAAAGTATGGTTTCTTCTTTCTTCATATTCATACTCTATGATATAAGGAAACTCTGTTATAGAGGGTTTATAGTATTTAACCCTACTGTCTTCGAAGAGTGAAATATCACTTATAGCACTTACATCCTTAAATTCATTGGCGTTTACCTTTTTTATAATCTTACCATGCGCATCATAAACAGAAACTTTAATATTTTTAATAGGCGAGGCATGTGTGTAATAAAGGTATATATTAGCGTATTCTATTCCGCTACTATTTAAAATTGTGATAGCTTCTTTTCGTTTAAATATAACATTATTTAAGGTCTTAACTTCCACTATATTTTCCTGAAATCTTACAATTGCATTTGCATTCTTGTATAATTCATCTGTAATCAAAGCTACATTATAAGGATGATTTTGTGCATTAAGATTAAGTATGAAACAATAAAATAATAGCGTATATAGAAACCTGGGCGCTTTCACTAAATATTTTTATTAAAAATCAAAGTAGTATTATATGACTGAATAATTTTAGCAAAAAGTTCTTTTAAATAGTGATATTCATCAGGAGAATAGATAGGTTTATTTAAAAAGACATTATTAGTTACTATTACTTTATTGCCCATAATTTGAAAATTAAGCATAAACTTTCCCCCTTCATTTGGTAAAGCCACCGCAATTGACGTAGGAGTATCTTTTAATTCAAATTGGGAAGGGTAGGTTAAGGTTAAAATATATTGAGTCTCAATAGGCATTCCTAAATTAACAGGATAAAAACGATCCTTTGAGGAAAATGGGTTTTTACTCCAATCTTTAATAAAGAAGGGGTCAAGGAGAAGTTTTGTGTTGTTTAGATTGTCATAGCCTTCTATTTCTACCTCATAGGATTTTATAATATTTTTTTCAAGGTCATCCAAATTAGTTATTACATACTTGTTAATTTTTATTCTATCCAATTTGTTGTTTTCCTCTTCAATGTAAGCATCCTGTGTATTGAAAGATTTTATTTTCTTTCGTTCACTCAATGCATCATATCCATAAGATGTTAGAGTCATTTTCCCTTTTAATGTGCCATCATTTTGAAGAGCAATATCTAAGTAAGTAACTCTTTTATCTTTTTGAGTAGGTTTAACATCTGTCCAATATGAAGGTCCTTTAAACGGAATTACACGACCTTTTCCGTTTAAACAACGAATCGGGAGTGTGCCAAATGGTAGGAAATTATCAGAAGCATCAAGAAAATACATTTTATTGTTTATCTTAACTTGTGCAATAACATAATTGAAATCTGAAATAACGGGATAGAGGTCTATAGGAGTGCCATTTTCGCGCGTTGATAGCAGGATAGGATCTGTTTTGAAACCTGCATAATTTAAGGCAGCTATCAAGGAGAGGTTTATGTCGCCTATGTTTCCGGACCTTTCTTCAAATGCTTTTTTAATACCTAAATCACTAAAAATCCCAAACCTTTCATTCCATTTATAATGACTCTTTATAATATTAAAAATTTTTTGAGCTGCTTGCAGAGAATCTAACTTCCCAGATACAAGGGTTATAATATCATCTTTAAATAATTCCTTTCCTCTCCGTAACTGCCCTCCAAATTTTGGTTCAATTCTTAATTCCTGATCGGCATCATTCCAGGATTTTGTTAATTTATCTACCTTCCCATTAAAATCTCTTACTTCTGCTAATTCATAATTGATGGAAGCTAAAAAGTCAGTTTTAGCTGTCATGTATGCTTCTTCTTTGAAAGCAGGTATATCCATCATAACATACTTACTGAAAGTACAATCAGCTTTTCCTCCTGCGCTACTGGTAAAACAGTCTCTTAAAACAGAAACTTCGTTTTTAGCAAGTTTAAAAGGTCCTTTTAATGCTATATTGTATACATAATTTCCTGGAATAGATGTCCAGTATTCACTTTGGAGCTTTGGAATTTCTGATTGAAAATCCCACTTTCTGAAATTATATAAAAAAGGAGATTCCAGAGTATAGGCAACTTCTATTATTGAACCTTCCTTTATACTAGGTAAAGTAAATTTTAGGATGTCCCAATTTTTATTGACATTTTCAGTATAAAATTTCCCGTTAAATTTAGTCTCTACAATTTTTCCATTTTCTAAGTTGAATGTGGAAGCTTTTAAACCTTTCAAAAGTTCAGCCCTTCCTGATGTTTTATGAATGGGTATTGAAAAGTTTGCTTGTTCAAATCCCTTACTATTAAAAATTTTAATTAGAGAATGAAATTGATGAATAAGGTGGAAATTTTCATTTGTGATACTTGAATTTCCAAATTCATTTAGTATTAGAGCGTTGGCAGTGGAGTCTTTTGGGTAAAACTTCATCTGTAATTCATTAACATTTACTTTCCCATAATTAAAACCGAAATCTTGGGAATGAACAGATTCAATAAACAATAAGAAAAAAAGAGTTAGTAGAAATTTATTCATCAGAACCTATGGAGTATTAAATGGAAAAGAATAAATATATAGGATTTGAATTATTATAGGGCTTTTTAATAGAAATATGAAATTACTATTTTTTATAGCGAGATCGTAACTATAAACAAATATTTTATAAGTTCACTTTTCAATTTTATTCTAAACAAAGAGAGCCAGTTTCTAGCCAGCTCTCTTTATTTTATACCCTATTGTCCTCCTGTAGCGGCATCGCCACCGCTCTTGGCATCATCGTTATTTATTCTCTTCTTACGGCGGGGCTGGTTTTTAAAATCCATTTTTCCGAATTGGTAATTAAAAGATACCCGCAGTTGTCGGTTATAAACATATAAGGTATTTTGGAAATCTACCGCCTGGGTACTGGAGTAAGTGCGTTGCCGTATAGTTTTATTAAAAGGGTTATCTACGCCGGCGCTTATGCTGCCTTTTTTATTAAACAATTCTTTTTTAAGCGCTAAACTGTTATAATTAAAGGCCGCCGATTTGCCTTGCAAGGTTAAGCGTGGCGAGTTATAATAGCCAAATACTTGCATACTCAGTCCTTTGGGGAATTGCCAACTAGCATTAATGTTGCCATTGTACATAAAGCTTCCTCTGTTAATGTTCAAAGCTTGACTGCTCATGTTCATGTAAAATAAATTAAGATTACTGCTAATATTCCCTTTTTTTAGAAACCGGGAGTTGCCAAACAAAGTAAGGCCATAACTGCCGTTCCTGCCCAAATTACCGAAGGTGGTATAAACAATTTTATTAACTGGTTCCGGTACATAAGCTTCTATAGCATTATTCGTTTGTCGCCAGAATAAGGCAGCATTAAGGGTGGTGCCTTTAAAAAAGGTGCTATAATTCAATTCATACGAGTGGCTTAATTCTGCTCTTAAGAAAGGGTTTCCTACCTGCCTATATAAAGAGTCGGTTCGGTTTTCGTAAGGGTTCAGGAAATACAACTGGGGCCGCTGAATACGTTGCGTATAGTTAAGTCGTAGTTTCTGATTCTTAGGCAAATCCCGGGCAATGGAAATACTCGGGATTAAATTGCCATAGTCGGGTATAGAGGCTTTGCCCAGTAAGAAGTTAGCTTTTATATTCGTGTATTCGTAACGGCTTCCTATTTTAAAACTGTATTTTTTATTCAGGTTAAAACTGTAAGTAGCATAAGACGCTACTACACGCTGGTTGTAATCAAATTTATCATTCGGTGCATCCTTATTAGGTAAAAAAGGTCCTTCGTTAGCAGATCGGTTATATTGAATGTCGCTATGCGCATTTCGGATAATAGTTTTAGCTCCGATTTCTAACGCTGCATTCTTGGGGAAAGGCTGTGTGTAATCTGTCTGAAACGTTATTTCTTCATTATTGGCAAAGTTTACATTTCTTTCTCTAAAGAGTAAGGAGCTATGCATATCCCATTGGTCGATATGCATAAGGTTGTCCCGGTTGTTTTTGCTATATAATCCTAAAAAGGAAAGTTCCTGTTGCGGCTTAGCAAAGGTTTTGGTATATTCAAAATTAAGGTCATAAATACTGCCTTTCATCTGGCTGTTATTCCTTCTTTGGAAAGCACTTATTTGGTCATTATTAATGGTGGAAGCTATTTGGGTACTTTTGATAGTAAAGTTAGGATCGTTGAGCCGGATACCCGCTGATAAGGTATTACGTTTATTTATTTCGTAGTCTGTTCCAAATTGCATGTACTTAAAGGTACCTTCCTGGCGACCGGTGGTTAATTGGGTTACCTTATCAATCTGGTCATTATTTTTATAAATTGTTTGAAGTTCCATTCGGCCAGGATTATTGCCCCTGCTTAACCCCATTGAGCTGTTAAAACCCCATTTGCTTTTTCGGTAATTAATATTTCCGTTAGCATTGCTGTTGCGGGTACCGTAAGATAAATTCACATTACCCGTAAGACCCTGAAGGTTATTTTTTTTAGTAATTATATTTATGATGCCGGCGGTTCCTTCGGCATCGTACTTAGCCGATGGACTGGTGATGATTTCTACGCTTTTTATTTGCTCCGAAGGTATTTGGCGTAAAGCTTCCGCAATACTGCCTGCCATTATGCTGGAAGGCTTGTTATTGATAAGTACCCGGATGTTGGAAGAGCCCCGCAATTGCACATTGCCCTCTAGGTCTACGGTTAAGCCAGGTACCTTTTTAAGAACATCGGCGGCATTTCCGCTTATATTAGATATATCTTTTTCGGCATTATACACCATCCGATCAACTTTTTCTTCTACCAGCGGACGTTCTCCGGTAACTGAAACTTCTTTTAATAACTTAGCATCTGATTTTACTGTTATTGCCCCCAGATTTACCTCATTTTTGTCTTTGCTTACCTGTATATTTTCTAAGAATTTTGTTTCGTAACCAATAAAACTTATCGAAACCCGGTACTCTCCGGGAGGCACCCTAATAATAGAGAATTTTCCTTTTTCATCGGAGATAGCTCCATCTACGGCTTTGCCCGTAGCTTTTAGAAGTAAGGTAATAGTCGCAAATTCTATGGGGCTTTTAGTTGTTTCATCTTGTATAATGCCTGCTATTTTGCCATTACCTTTTATGGTTTGTAAAGCCGGAATGGCGTTCAAATCAGGAGGAGCTGCTGGTTGTGGGGTATTAGATGATTTCTGGGTTGGTGTTTGCGCCTGGAGAGTCTCAATTGAAAGGAAGCCAGCCAGTAGCAGGAATAAAATTTTTTTCATGGTTTAAGGGTGTTAAAACAGTTGCATAAATCATCTTCTCAGGGTGTTTTCTATTAATAACCAAAACTAAATAACTGAAGCTCCTAAATATTAGCTTCCGGTTCGTTTATTAGGTTAATCAGATAACTGAAAAAAAATATATTGCAGCCCCCCACCATAAGTGGCAGTATGCGCAATACTGAATTAAGATGTTAAATAAACCAATTTTGCCGTTTCACGGGAAAATTGATTTAAGAAGAATATGCGTCTAAAGCCCTTAAAATATCCTGCTTCTAAACCTCTGTCACTCTTTAAGAGAAAGAGACAAAAAAAATACTATCGTACTAGTAATTAAGATGAATAGGAAAAGAGTTTTCCATAATGTATGGTCATAAAAATTATTTAATCCTATAATTAAGGATTACCCATTAAACTATATAGTCAGTAATAGATACAACTAGTTGACAATGAAATATAATTGTTAGATGAATAACGCCAATCGCTTTAATTATTATATTTAAATTAATAATTATTTAAGAAAAAATAGGATTTAGTTTGGGATGAAATAACTAAGGTTTGTTCGGCAATAAGCTAATCCAAATACATTAGCAGGTAAGTATTTTCCAGGTATCATCCTGAAGTTTAATAATAAGTGGAAAGGAGTTTGATTGATAGGGGAATTAGCCACTGTTAAAAGCCAGGCTGAAAAACTATATAAGGAAAAAGGCATACAAATAAGCCGCCTTGGGTAATATAAATTACCCAAGGCGGCTTTTAAGTTTAATCTACTTTTTTCAAAACAAGTGCTGTTCGATTGGTAACGTAAATTTTTAAACGGGTGTGGCCATCTCTTTCAAATGTAGGGTAATCTAAATCGTCAGCAATCCGGTTGAACCCTCCAAACTGCGGAGCATCGGAATTTAAAATAATCCGATAACGGCCAGTTGCAGGTACCCAGAATTCATAATCGGAAATAGAGCGGGTAGCACTAAAGTTAAATATAAATATCAAGTTGGCTCGCTCAAAAATAACCACCTTGTTTGAGGTATCCATATTAATCTGCCGGCCAGGTAAAGCGCTAAGAACCTTGTTCTGACGAATTGTTTCTGTCATAGCCTTGTCGAATTCACTCATGTATTTGTATTTTAAATCCGGGTTATCAATTAAAGACCACTGGCGCCGGGCATGTTTGTAGCTCCAATTATTTCCTATTCTTGGAAAATCAATCCATTCAGGGTGGCCAAATTCATTGCCCATAAAGTTTAAATAAGCTTCGCCACCTAAAGAAATGGTAAATAACCGGATAAGTTTATGTAGCGCAATACCTCTGTCAATAACTAAGTTGGGGTCATTAACATGCATGTGGAAGTACATTTCCTTGTCCATTAGCCAAAAGGCAAGGGTTTTATCCCCAACCATGGCCTGGTCATGCGATTCGGCATAGGCAACCGTTTTTTCTTTGTAGCGCCGGTTACTCATTACTCCCCATAACTCATAAATATTCCATTCCTCGTCGCGTTTATGTTTTAAGAGCTTAATCCAATAATCCGGAATGCCCATCCCTAACCGATAGTCAAAACCGATTCCGCCTTCCTCAACAGTACGGCACAATCCAGGCATGCCGCTCATATCTTCTGCTATGCTTAAAGCATTAGGTTTTATTTGTTTTATTAAGTTATTAGCTAGCTGCAGGTAAGTAATGGCCTCGTTATCTACGCCTGCTTTAAAGTACCGGTCATAATGGTCGAAAGCTACACCTTCGCCATGGTGCTTGTAAAGCATAGAAGTTACGCCATCAAAACGGAATCCATCAAAGTGGAATTCTTCTAACCAATAACGTAAGTTAGAAAGCAGGAACTGGCGGACGCCTTGTTTTCCATAATCAAAGACCCTTGAATCCCAGGCGGGATGGAAACCCTGAGGTCCCGGATGAAAATACTGATCTCCTGATCCATCAAAATTAACCAAACCTTCTGCCACGTTTTTTACAGCATGGGAGTGCACCACATCCATAACCACGGCAATCCCTAACTTATGCGCCTCATTTACCAGGTGCTTCAAATCTTCTGGCGTACCGAATTTAGAAGAAACGGCAAAAAAATTGGAAACATGGTAGCCAAAAGAACCATAATACGGATGTTCCATAACGGCCATTAGTTGTATGCAATTATAGCCGCCCTTGTGTATTCGGGGTAAAACATTTTCCGTAAATTCCTGAAAAGTGCCCAAGCCTTCTTTTTCCTGAGCCATACCAATGTGCGTCTCATAAATAATGGGCTCAGTAATTAATTCAGTAGAAAAATTACCATCTTCCCAGCCAAAAGGGATGTCTTCCCAAACCTGCCCAGCAAAATCATAAGTTTCCGGGTTTTGTACGGCCCGGCGGATATAAGGGGGAATTCGATCTAAGTGGCCATTTTCGGCATGTATGTGCACTTTTACTTTTGAGCCATGCGTGAATGTATGGGCGTATTCCGCATCTGGTAGAAATATTTCCCAAATGCCTTGCTCATTCCGGGTAAGCGGGTGCGATTCCCGGTTCCATTCATTAAAATCACCTATTAAATATAATCTGTAAGCAGCCGGTGCCCATTCCCGGTACCACCAGCCTTTATTTTCACTATCATAATTAATACCTAAATATTTATGAGCATTGGCAAAATTAAGTAAAGAGCCATGTTCAGTTTCTATTTTGTACTTGGCCTCATAAAATGTTTTCTGGCGTTTTTCTAAAATAATTTCATAAGGTTTCAGCCAGGGGTCATCTTGTATTAATTGCAACTGCGAAACGGTTTCTTTTTTCATAGTATCGGTTTCTTCTTATAGAAGCTGGTATGCCAAAGGTTTATACGGAAAGATAATTCTTTTATTTAAGTATGGGAAAATTAAAATTTATAGATATATAATTAAGTTATACAGGTTTAATACTGAATAAAAGCCTGATTAGGTTTTTATTTTTTATAAAATCAATTCTTACCTGAATCTACTATTCAACCCTTACATAGCTAAATTCCCAGTGCTTTTGCTCCTGCTAATATTAAAGGTGCTTTTTAGAGGTACAGTATTAATAAATAATAATATTTAATTTTTTATTTGGAATAATTCTAAATAGACACTTCCTTTGTCTTATTAAGAATTAATCTAAATAATATTTATAGATATCACGCATGAAACAAATTTTCCCTTCTCACTATTTTTTACTGCCTTGCCTCATCTTGCTGCTGTTATTGGCAACGTTTGGTTTCGTTGCTGCTCAACAACATACACAGGCACCCAGTCACGAATATGTTTCAACCGGAGCAATTAAAGGAATTATTTTAACCTCTGATGGGAAACCAGTTGAATTTGCCAGCATCATGCTTAAAGGAACAAGTAAAGGGGATATGTCTTCAGAAGATGGTAAATTTCACCTCCGTAATGTGAAAGAAGGAACGCATACCATCATAACAAAATACATTGGTATACCAGATCAGGAAAAAGAAGTAACAGTAATTGCCGGTCAAACCAGTTTCTTAAAAGTTTTATTACCCACCAGCGCCCAGCAACTCAACGAGGTGGTTATAATTGATAAAAAGTCAGCTAATCAAAAGCCGGTAAGTGTAGGGAAAATTGCTATAGACCCTATGGATTTGCCTCAGAGTACTATTATAATAGAGAGAGAAGTACTGGAACAACAACAAGCATTACATTTAAGCGAAGTATTACAAAATGTTAGTGGTGTTTACCAGATGGGGAATACCGGAGGAACACAAGAGGAAATTGCCAGTCGGGGATTTGCAATGGGAAGTAGTAATACATTTAAAAATGGATCCCGATTTAATAATGGGGTAATGCCGGAGTTGACTTCAGTAGAAAAAGTAGAAATTTTAAAAGGGAGCAACGCTCTTTTATATGGAAATGTAGCAGCCGGTGGTGTTCTAAACTTAATAACCAAAAAACCTAAATTTGAAAGTGGGGGAGAAGTAAGTTTACGGGCTGGAAGCTACGATTTGTATAAACCTTCCTTAGATGTTTATGGGGCGGTTAACAATAGTGACAAAGTAGCCTACCGGTTAAATACAACTTACGAAAAGGCAAATAGTTTCCGGAATATAGTAAACTCAGAGCGTTTCTATATTAATCCTTCTTTACTAATTCAGGCTACCTCTAAAACGCAGTTATTGCTAGAAGCTGATTACTTAAAAGATAACCGCGTACCTGATTACGGGCTAGGAGCCATTAATTATTCGATTCCGGATGTGCCAAGAAACCGGTTCCTGGGAGCTACCTGGGCCAATTATGAAGCTATTCAAAAAACCGCTACAGCTACTGTTACCCACAAATTAAACAATGCCTGGACAATAAAAGGAGTCACTTCTTTTCAGGAATTTTCTAAAGAAGAATATGGTACCGGACGCCCTTCCAGTACTAATATTAAGGGAGATGGTACTTTTACACGATCTTTACAGCAAACCGGTATTTTCGAAAAATATTATTTAGGTCAGCTGGATGTAACCGGAAATTTCTCAACCGGTTTCTTAAAGCATAATTTATTAATAGGAGCTGATGTAGACCGGTATCGGACAGAAGTGCCCACTTATGCAATTTTTGCCGATAGAAGTAACCCGCAAAAAGCTTCTACTGCTTATGATGTTATTAATATATTTAATCCGGAAACGTTTGCCAGCCAACGGACTGATATACCCGGCACAAAAATATTGACTACGGCTTATACCCCCATCAACCGGATGGGAACATATGTGCAGGATTTGCTACATGTAACCGATAAAATTAAAGTACTGGCTGGTATCCGGTATAGTTACCAGCGCACGAACTCCGGTACTGCTAAAAAATACGATGCGGCTTTCTCGCCAAGAGCAGGAGTAGTGTACCAACCTCGTAAAGCCACTTCGGTTTTTGCCAGTTATGCTAATTCCTTTGCCGTTAATACTGCAATCAGTGTTACCGGAAGAGCTGATCTGCCCCCTTCTATCATTGATCAGTATGAAGTTGGTGTAAAAAACGAGTTGTTTAAGGGATTGCTTTCTGCTAATGTAACTGCTTATAGAATTATTAATAGTAACGTTGCCCAATTAATATTACCGGCTACTGCTAATAACGCTTTCGAGTTGGCTGGTACTACGGCTAGTAAAGGTTTGGAAGTAGACCTGATGAGTAAATCAATACGTGGGTTTTCATTTATAGGGGGATACAGCTACAATGATACCCGTTTTATTAAGAGTTCGGTAAACGTAGAAGGCAGCCGTCTGCGTTACAACCCGGCGCATACAGCCAATGCCAGCTTATATTATACTGTAACCGGCAACAATAAATTAAACGGGTTAAATTTAGGCTTTACTTCCTTCTATATAGGTGATCGGTTAGCTGGCCGCTCCACCAGAACTAATGTAGCCAACGATACTTGGCAACTAATGCCTTTACCAGATTATTTCCTGTTTGATACCCA
The DNA here is from genome assembly GCF_000473365.1 of Adhaeribacter aquaticus DSM 16391. Lineage (GTDB taxonomy): Bacteria > Bacteroidota > Bacteroidia > Cytophagales > Hymenobacteraceae > Adhaeribacter > Adhaeribacter aquaticus. The sequence continues at coordinate 328,652 of NZ_KI421517.1, read as the reverse complement.
TATAGGTTATACTTTAAATAAAGTATCTTTGCGAGTTAAAGTAACAAATTTATTTAATCAGCTTAGCTATAATGCCCATGATGATAATAGCATAAACCCGATTGCTCCAAGACAGTTTACTACAACCGTTTCATATAAATTTTAAACAAAAATTTAGTGCTGGTACTGCTTTAAAGGCTAGCTCTAAATTTCAGACAACAGGAAACAAAATAACAAAACAAATAAAGACAAATTAACATGAAGAATTTTTTCCGATCCATTCACTTATATCTGAGCCTGGCGGCAGGTCTTGTGATTGCGCTTGTGTGTTTAACAGGGGCGGCATTAGTTTTTGAAAAAGAATGGATGCAAACCATCTACCCGGAAAGGTATAAGGTGGAAGCAGGATCGGGGAGAGTACCGCTAGACCAATTATTATCGACCTTGCAACAATCCAAGCCTGATGCAAAAGTTGCTGGCTTGCGCGTATATGGAGATCTAACCCGTACGGTTGAAATTAATTTTACAGAGGAAAAAGCGGAGAATAGCCCAAAGGAAGAAGTTGGCCAGGCTAAAGGACAAGGTGGAGAAAATAAAAAAGGGGACAAAGGCGGAAATGGTGGCAAGGGACCGGAAAAGAAACCACAAATGAACCAGGCTTATTTTAACCCTTATACTGGCGCTTTAATAACAACTTCTAAACAACGAAATGCATTTTTCACCAATGTTTTTGGTTTGCACCGGTGGTTATTAAATCAGGATGGGCCGGGTAAACTAATTGTAGGGGTAAGTACTGTTTTTTTCTTATTTATTATACTAACCGGTATTGTTCTTTGGTGGCCAAAAACTAAAAAGGTACTTCAGCAGCGGCTTACCTTAAGATGGGATGCTGGTTGGAAACGCATTAATCACGATCTGCACATTGTTATAGGCTTTTACACTGCCATTTTTTTATTTGTTTTTGCTTTTACTGGTTTAGCCTGGTCGTTTGAATGGTTTAATGACAGTATCTACAAATTAACCAATTCAGATAAGCAACAGCCAGAGCCCCCATTGTCGCTGGTACAGGAAGGCGCTTCTACCATTGGTTTTGAGAAAGCTTTTCAGGTAGTACAAAACAGAATGCCAAATGCTGAGTTTTATACCTTAAATAAACCCAAAGAAGCAGCAGATGCATTTAGTATTACCGTTATGCCCGGAAATGCCCGGCACGAGCGGGATACCAATCAACTATTTGTAGATCAGTACTCCGGGGAGGTTTTAAAAGAAATATTATTTAAAGATAAAAATTTAGGCCAGCGGGTCAGAGCTACTTTTTACCCGGTACACGTAGGGTCAATAGGGGGGCTGCCGGGCCGTGTCATTGCTTTTATTTGTTGTATTGCAGGCTTTACTTTCCCTATTACCGGGGTTATTCTTTGGCTTAATCGGCTAAATAAGAACCGTAAGAAAAAAGAGAAGAAAGTTCTGAAACAAAGAGTATAATAATTTATATTAGTTGCATAAAAAAAGCCTTCTGTAAATAACGGAAGGCTTTTTTATTTATGTTTTACTTAATTAGATGGTCATAATTTCTGCTTCTTTTTTGCTAAGCAGTTCGTCTACTTTTACAATATAACTATCAGTTAGTTTCTGAACTTTGCCTTCAGCATCTTTAACGGAATCCTCAGCAGCACCCTCTTTTAATAGCTTACGCAGCGAGTCATTCACATCTTTCCGGATATTCCGTACCCGAACCTTTCCGCTTTCGCCTTCGGCTTTTGCCTGCTTCACTAAGTCTTTCCGGCGTTGTTCAGTTAAAGCCGGTATATTCAGCCGTACGCCGTCGGCTTCCTGTAAGGGTTGAATGCCTAAATCACTATTTTTAAGTGCCTTATTTATCTCGCCAATCAGGTTTTTCTCCCAGGGTTTAATAAATATAGTGCGGTGATCAGGAGTACTAACATTGGCAACCTGTGAAATAGGAGTTGGCGTGCCATAATAATCTACCCGAATATCTTGTACCATAGCCGGAGAGGCTTTGCCCGCTCTGATCTTAGTTAGTTCGCTGCTGGTGTGCTGCAATGCCTTTTGCATTGACTCTTCGGCTTCGCTCAGATAAAACTGAATTTCTTCTTCCATGATTATTGGTTATCGGTTTTTAGGATCAGTTGTCGGTTTTGGGATTAACGCAAACCGATTAATTATCACGTCAAAAAAACGATATTTTATTGATAATTAAAAGTTATAGTTTTAAGTGCTTGTTCTATAGGTAAAAGCAAAGTGATTAAACAAAGAAAACTTATTTTAATCACTTACTCCTGCATTACATTGTTACCAAAGTACCTACGCTTTCACCTTCTACTACCTTACGTAAATTGCCTGGCTTATTCATGTCAAAGACAATAATTGGTAGTTCATTTTCTTTGCAAAGCGTGAAGGCGGTCATATCCATAACGTTTAAGTTCTTCTCAAAAACATCCTGAAAACTAATAGTGGTATAGCGAGTAGCCGAAGGGTCTTTTTCCGGATCGGCGGTATAAATACCATCAACACGTGTACCTTTAAGAACTACATCGGCTTCTATTTCAATGGCACGTAAACTAGCTGCTGAGTCCGTGGTAAAATAAGGGCTACCAATTCCAGCACCAAAAATAACTACTCTGCCTTTTTCCAGGTGGCGCATGGCTCGCCGGCGAATGTAAGGCTCACAAACCTGCTGAATATTAATACCAGAAAGTAAACGGGTATGTACACCCGCTTTTTCCAGGGCGCTTTGTAATGCCATACTATTTATAACCGTGGCCAGCATCCCCATGTAGTCGCCCTGTACCCGGTCCAGGCCTACGTTCTCTGCCTGTACTCCTCTGAAGATATTTCCTCCTCCAATTACCACAGCTACCTGTACACCCTGGTCTACTATCCCTTTTACATCTTCTGCATATTGAACTAACCGATTAGTATCAATCCCATACTGCTGTTCGCCCATCAAGGCCTCGCCACTTAGCTTTAAAAGTATCTTTTTATATTTCACGCTATTATTAATTATTAATTTGCTATACCTTTTAATTTTTTTTTAACGCTTGGGCTCCTAACCTATCTGGTTTTACCCGAACTGAATCAGCACCTGGTTTTTTTCTACGTTATCACGCAGCTTTACTTTAATAGCCTTTACAATTCCATCGCCCGGAGATTTTATAATATTCTCCATTTTCATTGCTTCCAGAATTAATATAGGATCTCCTTTTTTTACGGTTTGTCCTGGTTCTACTTTAATAGAAATAATTAAACCAGGCATAGGTGCTTTTACTTCGTTTATCTTTATCCCCTCATCTACCGACATCCCCATTTTTTCAAGAAGTAGGTCAAACCGGTCCTTAATATTTAACTCATACTGATTTCCGTTAATCTTGATCAGGAAGGATTTCTGCTTAAAATCAGCTTTAATCACTTCGGCAACGTAAGATTTATTATTTCTGATAATATGGAATTTATTGGGCTGGAGGGGGTGTAGATCCCAATCAAAAGCAATATCATCTACCAGGATTTCATCTTTTTTAATATCAACCTGCCATTTTTTTTCGTTAGCGGTTATTACCTGTAGCATGAGCTTGCTTATTTTTTCGGAGCCTAAAGTTAATTGAATTCTAAAAGTAATCGTAGAAATTGCCTGTAATTTTTAAACAATCCTCTAATGAGTTATAAGCATTTTAGCATTTTAAGTTGCCTGATAATAAGTATTGCGTATTCGGGTTGCCGCATAAATAAAATTTCCCCTACCCAAACTTCAGATAAATCTACTATCGGCATAGAAACTGCTGATTTTTCTGCTGCTGATAGTGTAGCGGAAGAAGACAGTATTCCGGATTGGATTTCTAAAAAAGGCCCCTATAGGCCCGCAGCTACTCGCCTGCACGATTTAATACATACAAAATTACGGGTAAGCTTTGACCTGCAGAAACAATATTTATTAGGCGAAGCTACTCTTACTTTAAAGCCATATTTTTACCCGCAGGATAAACTTATTCTGGATGCCAAAGGCATGGATATTCATCGGGTCCGGTTAGTTTCTAATAATACCGAGAAGGAACTGAAATATATTTATGATAAGCGAGTACTAACGATAACCTTAGATAAAATCTATACCCGGAATGATACCTATCAGGTATTTATCGAGTACACTGCCAAACCCAATGAATTAGAGGCAGGAGGGAGTGCTGCTATTACCTCCGATAAAGGTTTGTATTTTATAGATCCTCTTAATACCGATCCAAACCGACCGCAACAAATCTGGACCCAGGGCGAAACAGAATCAAATTCTGCCTGGTTTCCAACTATTGACAAACCCAACGAGCGGATGACACAGGAAATTTATATTACCGTGGATCCCAAATTTACGACGCTTTCAAATGGTACGCTGCAGTATTCGCGCACCAATAAAAATGGCACCCGTACCGATTACTGGAAATTAGACAAACCACACGCCCCGTATTTAGCCATGTTAGCCGTTGGTGAGTTTGCGGTGGTAAAAGATAAATGGCGTAATCTTGATGTAAATTATTATGTAGAACCGCAATACAAAAATACAGCTAAAGCCGTTTTTGGGAACACGCCTGCCATGATGGAGTTTTTTTCTCAAAAGCTGGGTGTGGTGTTTCCCTGGAATAAGTATGCGCAAATTGTAGTTCGGAATTTTGTTTCGGGCGCAATGGAAAACACCACCGCCTCTGTATTCATGGAAGATGTTCAGGTAGATAGGAGAGGGCTTCTGGATGCAAACTGGGATTATATCATTGCCCACGAATTATTCCATCAATGGTTTGGTGATTTAGTAACACTGGAGTCCTGGGCTAACTTACCCTTAAATGAAAGCTTTGCCAATTATGCTGAGTATTTGTGGGAAGAGCATAAAAACGGGAAAATGGCGGCCGATGCCGCTGGCGAAAAAGAATTGCAACAATACCTGGCTGAATCGGAAAGCAAACAAGAGCCCCTAATCAGGTACCATTACCAGAATAAGGAAGATATGTTTGATAGCCATTCTTACGCCAAGGGAGGACGGGTATTACATATGCTGCGGAACTATATTAGTGATGACGCCTTTTTTACCGCTCTTAAAAATTATTTAACGCAGCATAAATTTACCAGCGTAGAAGTAGCCGAACTACGGATGGCTTTTGAGGAGGTAACCGGCGAAGATTTAAACTGGTTTTTTGATCAATGGTTTATGTCGCCCGGGCATCCCCATTTGCAAGTGGAGCATCGATATCAGAATGGAATGCTAACGGTGACGGTAACCCAGTTGCAAGATTCAGCCTATACCCCCGTTTACCGGTTGCCCCTTTCAGTATCGGTATGGATAAATAATAAAAGGACTAATTTCCCAATTACCTTAACCAAAGCTCGGGAAACCTTTGCTTTCGAAGTGCCTGCTTCCCCTCAGTTGGTTTTATTTGATGGTGCACAACAATTATTGGGAGTGGTGTCGCATCCAAAATCTGATGCCGAACTATTATTTCAATTCCATAATAGTGGCCAATATGTGCCTAAATACGAAGCGTTGCAGAAGTTAAAAGAAAAGGTATCTGATCCTCAGGTAGCCAATATGTATAAATCTGCTTTAAAAGATAACTATTGGCAAATTCGCAGTGATGCATTAACCGCCCTTGAAAAGGTAGCTGATCCGGAACTAAGGACACTGGTACAAAATTTAGCGGTCAAAGATGAAAATAGTTCAGTACGATCGGAAGCTATAAATACATTAGCAACGTTTGGGCAGGCAGAATATACTACTGTTTTTTCTAAAGGATTAACAGATAGTTCTTATGCCGTGGTAGGTGCAGCCATAGAAGCTTTAACCACTACTAAGAATGGAAATTTTATAAACCAGATGCAAGCCTTTGAAAATTATACAAACGGAAAAGTATTAGCATCAGTAGCGAACTATTACGCTTTCTTTGGCGACCAAAGTAAATATAATTGGTACTTGAACACCTTGGATAAAATTCACGGAGAAAACTTGTTCTTTTTTTTACAAGCTTTTGGGGGTTATTTAATGAAGGTGCCGCCAGCAGAACAAAAACCGGCTATAGCAAAATTAGAACAACTGGCCCGCCACCACAAAACCTATTATGTGCGATTAGGGGCTTATCAAGCTTTAACTTTGGCCGGAGACAGGCAGGAATTAGAGCAAATTAAAGAAGATATAAAAAAAAATGAGAAAGACCCTAAATTAATAAATATCTATAAGAATATCAGTTACTAAGGCTGAGAAACAAGAGCAAAAAACGGTACCGAAATAAGGGTTTTTTACGTACAAAGGCGTTTTTTTTAATATTTTTTTTGCAAAATGTTTGACAAAGAAAAAAAAGCGTCTAATTTTGCAGCTCCTAAAACAAACAACACGAATACAAGCGGTTGTTTTTAAAAGGAAGTTCTTAATTATAGTGTCAACTATAGTTGATTTGGGGAGGTACCAGAGTGGCCAAATGGGACGGACTGTAACTCCGTTGTTGTAATGACTTCGAAGGTTCGAATCCTTCTCTCCCCACACCAGGAGCTAATCAAAATAAAAAAGAGGTTTTATCTCTTTAATAAAAGATTAGTTTGTTATCAATTACAAGCGGGAGTAGCTCAGTTGGTAGAGCGACAGCCTTCCAAGCTGTAGGTCGCGGGTTCGAACCTCGTCTCCCGCTCATTTTAGCGATTAGCATTTAGCAGTAAAGTCATCTTATATTTTGTTTGATGATGAGCTAAAAGCTAATCGCTAATAGTTGTAAAAAGCCGACGTAGCTCAGGGGTAGAGTACTTCCTTGGTAAGGAAGGGGTCGTGGGTTCAATTCCCATCGTTGGCTCAAACTTATATAAAATATTGAGCTGTATTATAGAGCTTGGTTATATTTTTAAAGTTCAAATAAAAAACTAAACACTTCATTAATTCTAATAAAATGGCTAAAGAAAGTTTTGATCGCTCCAAACCGCACGTAAACATCGGTACTATCGGTCACGTTGACCACGGTAAGACAACTTTGACTGCTGCTATTACTCAGGTTTTAGCGAACAAAGGTCTTGCCGCAAAAAGAGATTTCTCTTCAATCGACAATGCTCCTGAAGAAAAAGAGCGTGGTATCACTATCAATACTTCTCACGTGGAGTATGCTACTGAAAACCGTCACTATGCACACGTTGACTGCCCAGGTCACGCTGACTACGTGAAAAACATGGTTACTGGTGCTGCTCAGATGGACGGTGCTATCCTAGTAGTTGCTGCTACTGATGGTCCTATGCCACAAACTCGTGAGCATATTCTTTTAGCTCGTCAGGTAGGTGTGCCTCAATTAGTTGTGTTCATGAACAAAGTGGACATGGTTGATGACCCTGAATTATTAGAATTAGTTGAAATGGAAATCCGTGAATTATTATCATTCTACGATTTCGATGGTGACAATATTCCAGTTATCCAAGGTTCTGCTTTGGGTGGCTTAAATGGCGATCCAAAATGGGTAGGTACAATTGATGCATTAATGGATGCAGTTGATAGCTGGATTCCAATTCCTGCTCGTTTAACTGATCTTCCATTCTTGATGCCAGTAGAGGATGTATTCTCTATCACTGGTCGTGGTACTGTTGCTACAGGCCGTATCGAGCGTGGTATCATTAACTCAGGTGAGCAAGTTGATATCTTAGGTATGGGTGCAGAAGGCTTAAAATCAGTTGTAACTGGTGTTGAGATGTTCCGCAAAATATTAGATAGAGGTGAAGCTGGTGATAACGTAGGTTTATTATTACGTGGTATTGACAAAGACCAAATCCGTCGTGGTATGGTTATCTGTAAGCCAGGTTCTGTAACTCCTCACGCTAAATTCAAAGCTGAAGTTTACGTTCTGTCTAAAGAAGAAGGTGGTCGTCACACGCCATTCTTTAACAACTACCGTCCACAGTTCTATTTAAGAACAACTGACGTAACAGGTGTTATTACATTACCAGAAGGTGTTGAAATGGTTATGCCAGGTGATAACATTACTATCACTGTTGAATTGATCAACAAAGTAGCGATGGAGAAAGGTCTTCGTTTCGCTATCCGTGAAGGTGGCCGTACAGTAGGTGCTGGTCAGGTAACTGAAATTTTAGACTAGTTTTAATAAATAATGAATCCGTCTTGGAATATTTTTCCGGGACGGATTTTGTTTATCTAAACAAAATAACTAAATTTGCACTCCCGAATTCAATAAAGCATTCGCGGTGTGCATTTTTTTACGGGTGTAGCTCAATTGGTAGAGTAGTGGTCTCCAAAACCATTGGCTGGGAGTTCGAGTCTCTCCACCCGTGCAAGACAAAGTCTTTCTGTTTAAACTTAATGGAAAAGGTAAAAAATTATATAAGCGAAACAATGGAGGAAATGAGATTTAAAGTCTCATGGCCAAGTTATTCTGAATTGCAAAAAAGTTCAGTATTAGTATTAGTAGGTTCTCTTGTGTTCGCAGTAGTGGTTGGAGCAGTAGACTTAGTGTATAAAGAAACATTAGAGTTTTTCTACAACCAATTTTAGTTAGTAACAAATGGCAGAATTAAAATGGTATGTAGTTAGGGCAGTTAGTGGTCAGGAGAAAAAAGCTAAGTCATATTTAGAAAATGAAATAGCGCGCCAAGGCTTAACTGAATATGTGCCTCAAGTGCTTATTCCAGCAGAAAAAGTATATGAAATGCGTAACGGTAAAAAACGGGTACGCGAAAGAAGCTTTTTTCCAGGATATATTTTAATTCATGCTGATTTAACGCATGGCGAAGCAGAACATATAATTGTTAGTACTCCAGGCGTAATAGGTTTCTTAGGTGCCAATGAAGGGCAGGCAACCAAAAAGCCAGTTCCTTTAAGAATGTCAGAAGTTAACCGGATTTTAGGTAAGGTTGACGAAACAGATGAACAAGTTGAAACTTTAGACACACCATTTATTGTTGGTGAAACAGTTAAAGTAATGGATGGTCCATTTAACGGATTCTCCGGAACGGTAGAAGAAGTGTTTGAAGAGCGCCGCAAATTAAATGTAATGGTTAAGATTTTTGGTCGGAATACACCAGTTGAGCTTAACTACATGCAGGTAGAAAAAGAATCATAATATACTGATGTAAGGTCTCCATCAGTTGAAAAAAAGAGACTGAATAACTAACTTAAAATTTTACAGCAGCAGGTAAAAGGCCTGTAGCTTAGAGAAAAATGGCAAAAGAAATAAAAGGTTATCTGAAACTTCAGGTAAAGGGAGGCGCCGCGAATCCATCGCCGCCGATTGGACCTGCACTTGGCTCGAAAGGCTTAAATATCATGGAGTTTTGTAAGCAGTTTAATGCTCGGACTCAAGATAAAGCCGGCCAAATCTGTCCCGTGTTAATCACTATGTATACTGACAAGTCTTTCGACTTTGTTATCAAAACTCCTCCGGCTCCAGTTTTATTAATGGATGCTGCAAAAATCAAAGCTGGTTCAAAAGAGCCTAACCGGAATAAGGTTGGATCTGTAACCTGGGATCAAATCCGCACTATTGCTGAAACAAAGATGCCTGATTTAAATGCATTCAAAATTGAGTCAGCAATGAGACTGGTAGCAGGTACTGCCAGAAGTATGGGTATCACAGTAACAGGCACTGCGCCTTGGTCTGAATAAGGAGGAAGCAAAATGGCAAAATTAACTAAAAAGAGAAAAGCTGCTTTAGAAAAAGTAGACCAGAATAAAGAGTATACTTTATTAGATGCAGCTGGTTTAGTAAAAGAAATTACTTATACTAAATTTGATGCTTCCGTGGATATTGATGTTCGCTTAGGAGTAGATCCTAGAAAAGCAGATCAAATGGTGCGTGGTATCGCTACTTTACCTCACGGAACAGGTAAGCAAGTACGTGTTTTAGTACTGTGTACACCAGATAAAGAACAAGAAGCAAAAGATGCTGGAGCTGATTACGTAGGCTTAGACGAATATATCCAGAAGATTGAAAAAGGCTGGACAGATGTAGATGTAATTATTACAATGCCTTCTGTTATGGCTAAAGTAGGTCGTTTAGGTCGTATTTTAGGTCCTCGTAACTTAATGCCAAACCCTAAATCTGGAACAGTTACTCCAGACGTAGCTAAAGCAGTTAAAGAAGTTAAAGCTGGTAAAATCGACTTTAAAGTTGATAAAACAGGTATCATCCACACCAGCATTGGGAAAGTTTCTTTCTCACCAGATCAATTAGCTGATAATGCGGCTGAAGTTATTCAAACATTAAACCGTTTAAAACCTTCTTCTGCTAAAGGTACTTATATTAAGAGCATTACGTTGTCTAGCACAATGAGCCCTGCGGTTACAGTTGATAAAAATTTAATTTAAGGAATTAGAAATGACCAGGGAAGAAAAGCAAGCAATCGTAGATGAGTTGACCGAGAAATTCGCTACGTACAATTTTTTCTATATAACTGATGCTGCCGGTTTATCCGTTGCTGCTATCAATCGTTTCCGTAAACTTTGCTTTGACCAAGGAATGGAATATAAAGTATACAAAAATACTTTAATCCGCAAAGCCCTTGATACATTAGAAGCAGATACAACTGCCATGGATGCTGCCTTGAAAGGTCAATCCGGCATTTTATTTACTGCAGATTCAGGAAGTGCTCCAGCTAGATTATTAAAGCGCTTTTACAAATCTGAAAACTACGGTAAAAACGTGGCAACGAAACCTTTATTAAAAGGTGCTTATGTAGATTCAGATGTTTTCGTTGGCGAAGACCAATTAGATTTATTATCAAATATTAAATCTAAACAAGAACTTATCGGTGAAATCATTGGTTTATTACAGTCTCCTGCGAAGAATGTTATTTCTGCGCTACAAGGTGGTGGTAATAAGCTAGCCGGTATCTTAAAAACTTTATCAGAAAAAGAATAATTTAAACAATAAATAACAATTAATAATTAATAAAATGGCAGATTTAAAAGCATTCGCTGAGCAGTTAGTAAATTTAACTGTAAAAGAGGTAAATGAACTAGCTACTATCCTGAAGGATGAATACGGCATAGAGCCTGCAGCTGCTGCTCCTGTAATGGTAGCTGGTGGTGCTGCTGGTGGATCTGATGCTCCTGCAGCAGAAGAAAAAACATCATTTGATGTAATATTGAAATCAGCTGGTGCTTCTAAACTGGCTGTAGTTAAATTAGTAAAAGATCTTACTGGTTTAGGCTTGAAAGAAGCTAAAGAATTAGTTGACGGTGCTCCAAAACCTTTGAAAGAAGGTGTTGCTAAAGACGAAGCTGATTCTTTGAAAAAACAATTAGAAGAAGCTGGTGCTGAAGTAGAGGTAAAATAATCTCTATTTCTTAACATACCACATGGATTAGACCTGGCAATTTAGTCAGGTCTTTTCCTGTTTGTACTGAAAAATAAAATCAGTGCTTTTTCTAAAATCCAATTATTTTGGATAGATTTTTGATTGAGGTTTTAAACTTTAAACTGAAGAAGTTTTGGCTATAAATAAAATTACGGAGCGCATTAATTTTGCCTCCATTACGCCGGTAATTGATTATCCGGATTTCCTAGACGTTCAATTACAATCTTTCCGTGATTTCTTCCAGTTGGAGACAGCTGCTGAAAACAGAACAGATGAAGGGCTTTTCAAAGTATTTGCTGAAAACTTTCCTATCTCTGATTCCAGGGAGAATTTTGTTTTAGAATTTATAGATTACCATGTTGATCCACCAAAATATTCAGTGGATGAATGTATTGATAGAGGTTTAACTTATTCAGTTCCTTTAAAAGCAAAGTTACGTTTAGTTTGTAACGATGATGATAATGAGGATTTTGAAACCATCGAACAGGAAGTTTTCTTAGGAAATATTCCTTACATGACGGAAAAAGGTTCTTTTGTTATCAACGGTGCTGAACGTGTAATTGTTTCTCAGTTACACCGGTCTCCAGGTGTTTTCTTTGCACAAAGTAAACACACAAACGGAACAAAACTATACTCAGCCAGAATTATTCCTTTTAAAGGTTCTTGGATTGAATTTGCTACAGACGTTAACAACGTGATGTATGCATATATAGACCGTAAAAAGAAATTCCCGGTTACTACCTTACTGCGGGCAATTGGGTATGGTACAGATAAAGATATATTAGATTTATTTGGCCTTTCCGAAGAAGTTAAAGCAGAGGAAAAAACGTTAAAAGGTGTTGTTGGCCGTAAATTGGCTGCCAGAGTTCTGAGAACCTGGACAGAAGATTTTGTGGATGAGGATACTGGCGAGGTTGTTTCAATTGATAGGAATGAAATTCTTTTAGAGCGGGATTCAATTATTGCAGAAAGTGATATTGAAACAATTATGGATTCTGGTGCTAAGTCTATTATCCTGCACCGGGAAAACATAAACATAGCTGACTTTACCATCATCTATAACACTCTTCAAAAAGATAATTCAAACTCTGAGCAGGAAGCTGTGGAGCAAATTTACCGTCAGCTGCGGAATACAGAAGCTCCTGACGTGGAAACTGCTCGTGATATTATCCAGAAATTGTTCTTCTCGGATAAGCGTTATGATTTAGGAGATGTTGGCCGTTACCGGATAAACAAAAAGTTAGGATTAGATTCCAATTGGGATGCTAAAGTATTAACCAATGAAGACATTGTGTTAATTGTGAAGTATCTGATTGGGTTAATAAACTCTAAGGCTGTAGTTGATGATATTGACCACTTATCTAATCGTCGGGTTAGAACAGTTGGTGAACAATTATACGCGCAGTTTGGTGTTGGTTTAGCACGTATGGCCCGAACCATTAAGGAACGGATGAACGTACGGGATAATGAAGAATTTAAGCCGGTTGATTTAATAAACGCCCGGACTTTATCTTCTGTAATAAATTCCTTCTTCGGTACAAACCAATTATCTCAGTTCATGGACCAAACAAATCCATTAGCTGAAATTACGCATAAACGCCGGGTATCTGCATTAGGACCTGGAGGTTTATCTCGGGAAAGAGCTGGTTTTGAAGTACGTGACGTGCATTATACCCATTATGGTCGTTTATGTACCATTGAAACACCAGAGGGACCGAACATTGGTTTGATTTCTTCGCTGTGTGTACATGCTAGGGTAAATAGCATGGGCTTCATTGAAACACCATATCGGAGAGTATCTGATGGTCGGGTTGAAATTGAATCTGATGTTAAGTATTTAACAGCGGAAGAAGAAGATACGCACCACATTGCTCAGGCAAATGCCCGAATAGATGAGAACGGTAACTTTATCAATGATAAAGTTAAAGGTCGTTTTGAGGGTGACTTCCCAGTTACAGATCCGGAAGCATATACCTATATGGATATTGCTCCAAACCAAATTGTTTCGGTTGCCGCATCTTTAATTCCTTTCCTGGAACATGATGATGCTAACCGGGCCTTAATGGGATCTAACATGCAACGTCAGGCTGTTCCGTTATTAAAGCCACAAGCTCCAATTGTAGGTACAGGTTTAGAGGCTCGTGCAGCTATAGACTCGCGTGCTTTAGTAGTTGCTGAAGGTTCTGGGGTGATTGATTATGTAGATGCAGATAAAGTTGTAGTTAAATACGACTTAACTGATGAAGATAAATTAATAAGCTTCGATGCTGAGTTTGTAACCTATGACCTGATTAAGTTCAGAAGAACTAACCAGGATACTTGTATTAACTTAACTCCAATTGTTAAAAAAGGACAGGTTGTTACAAAAGGACAAGCTTTGTGCGAAGGTTATGCAACCAATGACGGTGAATTAGCTTTAGGACGTAACTTACAAGTTGCCTTTATGCCTTGGCAGGGGTACAACTTCGAGGATGCTATTGTTATCTCCGAAAAAGTAGTAAGAGATGACGTATTTACATCCATTCATATTGAAGAATTTGAACTGGAAGTTCGTGAGACGAAACGGGGAGAAGAAGAATTAACTTCAGAAATTCCAAACGTAAGTGAAGAAGCTGTTCGTAATTTAGATGAAAATGGTATCATCCGTGAAGGTGCTGAAGTTAAAGAAGGAGATATCCTGATTGGTAAGATTACACCTAAAGGTGAAACCGATCCAACGCCGGAAGAAAAGCTTTTACGGGCTATCTTTGGGGACAAAGCAGGTGATGTGAAAGATGCATCCCTTAAGGCACCTCCATCATTAAACGGGGTGGTAATAGATACTAAATTATTCTCCCGTCCTAAAAAAGATAAAAACCTCCGGGCTAAGTCTAAGAAAGAAGTTGAAGACTTAAAGTCTAAATACAACGATGAACTGAAAGCAGTAAAAGTTGTAATGATGGACAAACTGGTTCAACTACTTGATGGTAAGACCTCCCAAGGTGTAAAACATAAATTCGGGGATGAGATCATGTCGAAAGGCGTGAAGTTCTCCCGCAGAAATATTGTTGAGAATTTATTCCCGGACAAAAACCCTTACAAAGACGAGAGCAATTACTCCGTTCCGGAAGAGGTGAATATGTTTAAGGATTTGATTCTGGAAAACTGGACTACCGAAGAAAGAACCAATACCATGTTGGCGGAATTAGTGAAGAACTATAACAAACGCCGCAACATGATCTCTGCCCGCTTCAAACGTGAGAGATTTACGCTGGAAGTAGGTGATGAATTACCAGCAGGTATTGTGCAGTTAGCTAAAGTTTATATTGCCAAGAAACGTAAGCTTAAAGTTGGTGATAAAATGGCAGGTCGTCATGGTAACAAAGGGGTTGTAGCCCGGATTGTACGTGAAGAAGATATGCCGTTCCTGGAAGACGGAACACCAATGGATATCGTATTGAACCCACTTGGGGTACCTTCTCGGATGAACATTGGTCAGATCTACGAAACAGTATTAGGATGGGCTGGTCTTAAAATGGGTAAGAAATATTCTACGCCTATTTTTGACGGTGCTACAGATGCGCAAGTTTCGGAAGAGCTTAAAGCTGCTGGATTACCTGTATATGGTCGTACTTACCTGCACGACGGATTAACCGGAGATCGTTTTGATCAACCAGTTACAGTTGGGGTAATTTACATGCTGAAATTAGGTCACTTAGTGGATGATAAGATGCACGCCCGTTCAATCGGACCATACTCCCTGATTACGCAGCAACCATTGGGTGGTAAAGCTCAATTTGGTGGTCAGCGTTTCGGTGAAATGGAAGTGTGGGCGCTGGAGGCCTTTGGGGCTTCTCACGTACTGCAGGAAATCCTGACGGTGAAGTCGGATGATGTAATTGGTAGAGCTAAGGCTTACGAAGCTATTGTAAAAGGCGACGTGTTGCCAAAACCAAATATCCCGGAATCTTTCAACGTATTGATTCACGAATTAAGAGGTTTAGCGCTAGAGATTACCTTAGACTAGATAATGAAAATTGAGTAGCATCGGCAAGTTGCTACTCTTCTTTTCGTTATTAGAAATAGTATTTTCAAATTATTATATCTGAAAAATGGCATTTGCAAAAAATAAAAAATTAAACCAGGACTTCTCTAAAGTTACCATTAGCCTGGCGTCTCCGGAATCTATTCTGGAGCGTTCCAACGGTGAGGTAACGAAACCGGAAACCATCAACTACCGGACTTACAAGCCTGAAATGGGCGGTTTGTTCTGTGAGCGTATTTTTGGTCCGGTTAAAGATTGGGAATGCCACTGTGGTAAATATAAGCGAATCCGATATAAAGGCATTATTTGTGACCGTTGTGGGGTAGAGGTAACCGAGAAAAAGGTACGTCGTGAGCGCATGGGCCACATAGAGTTAGTTGTACCGGTAGCACATATCTGGTACTTCAAATCTTTGCCAAATAAAATTGGTTACCTGTTAGGTTTGCCAACCAAAAAATTAGACCAGATTATCTATTACGAAAGATATGTAGTAGTGCAGCCTGGTATTCTGGCTGAAGATGGCGTTAACCAACTGGACTTCTTAACGGAAGATGAGTATCTGGATATGATCGATAAGTTACCTCGTGAAAACCAGATGCTGGATAACAGCGATCCTAATAAATTTATCGCCAAAATGGGTGCGGATGCATTAGAGATGTTATTACAGCGGATTAACCTGGATGACTTATCTTACGACTTACGTTACTCAGCGGCTCACGAAACATCACAGCAACGTAAGGGCGAAGCCTTAAAACGTCTGCGGGTAGTTGAAGCTTTCCGGGATGCTGCAACTCGTATAGAGAACAGACCAGAGTGGATGGTAATCCGTATGGTGCCAGTTATTCCACCAGAATTGCGTCCGTTAGTTCCGTTGGATGGTGGCCGTTTTGCTACCTCTGACTTAAATGACTTATATCGTCGCGTTATCATCCGGAACAACCGTTTGAAACGGTTAATAGAAATTAAAGCGCCGGAAGTAATTCTGCGTAATGAGAAGCGTATGTTACAGGAAGCGGTTGACTCCTTGTTCGACAACTCTCGTAAAGTAAACGCAGTTCGTGCCGAAGGTAACCGTGCCTTGAAATCACTTTCAGATATGCTGAAAGGTAAGCAAGGTCGTTTCCGTCAAAATTTATTAGGTAAGCGGGTTGATTATTCTGGTCGTTCGGTTATTGTAGTAGGTCCTGAGTTAAAACTGCACGAATGCGGTCTGCCTAAAAATATGGCAGCTGAGTTATTCAAGCCGTTCATTATCCGCAAACTTATTGAACGGGGTATAGTTAAAACGGTAAAATCAGCAAAGAAAATTGTAGACCGGAAAGATCCGGTAGTGTGGGATATTTTAGAAAATGTTCTAAAAGGTCACCCAGTTCTTTTAAACCGGGCTCCTACGCTACACCGTCTAGGTATTCAAGCTTTCCAGCCAAAGTTAATTGAAGGTAAAGCTATTCAGTTACATCCATTAGTATGTACGGCATTCAACGCTGACTTTGATGGTGACCAGATGGCGGTGCACGTTCCATTAGGACCGGCAGCAATTCTGGAAGCCTCTATGTTAATGTTGGCCTCACATAATATTCTGAACCCTGCTAACGGTGCACCAATTGCAGTACCTTCTCAGGACATGGTTCTAGGTTTATATTATGTAACTAAAGGAAAACGTACTACTGAAAATGAAAATATTGCTGGTGAAGGCATGTCTTTCTACAGCGCAGAAGAAGTAGTTATTGCTATAAATGAAGGTCGTTTATCTAAACATGCTTTCATCAAAGTAAGAACTAAAGTACGTGATGAAAATGAACAACTGGTAACTAAAATTATTGAAACTGTTGCCGGCCGGGTATTATTCAATCAATTTGTTCCGGAAGAAGTTGGATTTGTGGATGAACTTTTAACAAAGAAAAAGTTACAGCAAATTATTTCCCGCGTATTCAAAGTAACCGGAATGGCGCGGACTGCTCAATTCCTAGACGATATCAAAACATTAGGATTCCAGACTGCCTTCAAAGGTGGCTTGTCAATGGGTCTTGGTGATATTGTTATTCCAAAAGAAAAAGATATTCTGGTAGCGCAGGCTAAAAAAGATGTAGATGCGGTTTGGGCTAACTACTCTATGGGTCTGATTACCGATAATGAGCGTTACAACCAGGTTATTGATATCTGGACACGTATTAACAACCAGATCACAGAAACTTTGATGGGCCGTCTGGAAAAAGACGACCAAGGCTTCAACTCAATCTATATGATGATGCACTCCGGAGCCCGTGGTTCCCGTGAGCAGATTCGTCAGTTAGGTGGTATGCGGGGTCTGATGGCGAAACCTCAAAAATCATTACAGGGTTCTGTAGGTGAAATTATTGAAAACCCGATCTTGTCTAACTTCAAAGAAGGCTTGGACGTAATCGAGTACTTTATTTCTACCCACGGTGCGCGTAAAGGTCTTGCCGATACTGCGCTTAAAACTGCGGATGCTGGTTACCTAACCCGTCGTCTGGTAGACGTATCTCAGGACGTGATTGTAAATGAGGTTGATTGTGGTACCTTACGTGGTCTTGAAGTAAGTGCTTTAAAAGATAATGAAGATATCGTAGAGTCACTTTCTGAGAGAATTTTAGGACGTGTTAATGTTCATGATATTATTGACCCGCTTAATAACGAGTTGATCCTAGAAGCAGGAAAAGAAATTACTGAAGAAATAACCAAACGTATTGATGCAACTAGCATTGAAACAGTGGAAATACGTTCAGTATTAACCTGTGAAAGCAAGCGTGGTATATGTGCAAAATGCTACGGCCGTAACTTAGCTTCTGGCCGCATGGTACAAAAAGGTGAAGCCGTAGGTGTTATTGCAGCACAATCTATTGGTGAGCCAGGTACTCAGTTAACACTTCGTACTTTCCACGTAGGTGGTACTGCTTCTAACATTGCAGTAGATGCCGCTATCCGGGCCAAATTTAATGGGGTTATTGAGTTCGAAGATGTTCGGACCATTGACACTGTTAACAATGAAGGAACTCCGGTTAAAGTAGTAATGGGACGTTCTGGTGAGGTAAGAGTAGTGGAGCCGGGTACAGGCAAAGTGTTAATCAGTAATCACGTACCATATGGTTCCTTCTTAATGGTTAAAGAAGGACAGGAAATTGCTAAAGGCGATGAAATATGTGTTTGGGATCCATATAACGCAGTAATCTTATCAGAATACGATGGTGTAATTGAGTATGAAGCCTTAATTGAAGGTGTTACTTACCGGGAGGAATCTGATGAACAAACTGGTCACCGGGAAAAAGTTATTATCGAAACCAAAGATAAAACTCAAAACCCATCTATTGCAGTTGCAGCTAGAAGTGGTGAGCGTAAAAGCTACAACATTCCGGTAGGGGCACACTTAACAGTAGAAGACGCAGAAAAGATAAGTGCAGGTCAGATTATTGCTAAGATTCCACGTGCTATTGGTAAAACCCGTGACATTACAGGTGGTCTGCCAAGAGTAACAGAATTATTTGAAGCCCGGAACCCATCTAATCCTGCTGTGGTTAGTGAAATAGACGGGGTAGTAACCTACGGTGGTATCAAACGTGGTAACCGTGAAATCTTCATCGAGTCTAAAGATGGCGTGAAGAAAAAATACATGGTGCCATTGTCTAAACATATCTTAGTTCAGGATAACGACTTTATCCGGGCTGGTATGCCATTATCTGATGGAGCCATTACACCAAACGACATATTGAATATTCAAGGCCCTGGTGCTGTACAAGAGTACCTGGTAAATGAAATTCAGGAGGTTTATCGTTTGCAGGGTGTAAAGATTAATGACAAACACATTGAAGTGGTAGTTCGTCAGATGATGCAGAAGGTAGTAGTAATGGATCCGGGAGATACTTCTTTCTTAGAGAATCAGGTAGTTGATAAGATAACATTTATCGAAGAAAACGACATGATTATCGATATGAAAGTAGTAGAAGATGCCGGTGATTCACCAAACCTGAAACCAGGTCAGATTGTTACAGCCAGAAGATTACGGGATGAAAACTCTAGCTTAAAACGCCGCGATTTACGTGTAGTAACTGTACGCGATGCACAGCCAGCTGTTTCTCGTCCAACTTTACAAGGTATTACACAGGCTTCCTTGGGTACGCAAAGCTTTATCTCTGCTGCTTCCTTCCAGGAAACAACTAAGGTATTAAGTGAGGCTGCTATCAGAGGTAAGGCAGATGAATTACTTGGCCTGAAAGAAAACGTAATTGTAGGTCACCTGATACCAGCTGGTACTGGTTTAAGAGAATATACAAAGTTAATTGTAGGGTCGAAAGAGGAATACGATAACTTAGTTTCTTCTAAACAAGCAACTAAAGCCCGTCAGGCGGAATTACAAAACAAATAATAATGGCAAAAGAGGCACCACAGGAAAATCAGATCAACATTGAGTTGAGCGAGGAGATTGCAGAAGGTCAATATGCTAATTTAGCTATGATTGCCCACTCCAGTAGTGAGTTTGTAATTGACTTTATCCGCTTGATGCCTGGTATCCCAAAAGCCAAAGTAAAAGCTAGAATTGTTATCACGCCAGAGCATGCTAAAAGACTATTAGCAGCTCTGGCTGATAATATCAAAAGGTTTGAAGAAAGCTTTGGTGATATAAAGCAAACTGTAGAAGAACCAAGCTTTCCAATGAATTTTGGAGGCAATATCGGTGAAGCTTAATTAATTATAAAAAATAAATGTTTGAATTTGCAAAAGGTTTTTTGTACCTTTGCAGACCAAAAAAATCAAGAAGAAGAGTTCTTATAAAAATTTAGTAAATGCCTACTATACAACAATTAGTACGAAAAGGTAGAGAAAAATTGACCACAAAGTCAAAATCTCCAGCCTTAGATTCTTGTCCACAGAGACGAGGGGTGTGCACCAGGGTTTATACAACAACCCCTAAGAAACCTAATTCCGCTATGCGTAAAGTTGCTCGTGTGCGCTTAACAAATGGGAAAGAGGTAAACGCTTACATACCGGGTGAAGGTCATAATTTACAGGAACACTCCATTGTGTTAATCAGAGGTGGCCGTGTAAAAGACTTACCAGGCGTTCGCTACCATATTATCCGCGGTGCATTAGATACTGCCGGTGTAAACGGAAGATTGCAAAGAAGATCTAAATACGGAGCAAAACGTCCGAAGCCAGGGCAACCAGCAGCTGCTGCAGGTAAAGGCGGTAAGAAAAAATAATAATACATTATTACTAAGATGAGAAAAGCAAAACCTAAGAAAAGACTTCTTCTTCCTGATCCAAAATATAAAGAAACATTAGTAACCCGTTTTGTAAACTACTTAATGTTTGATGGTAAGAAGAGTGTAGCTTATAATATATTCTACGATGCTTGCGACGTAGTAGAAAAACGTACTAAAGAAAACGGATTAGAGCAGTGGAGAAAGGCGTTAAATAATATTACGCCAAGTGTGGAAGTAAAAAGCCGTCGGGTAGGTGGTGCTACTTTCCAGGTTCCAACTGAAGTAAGACCAGACAGAAAGGTTTCTTTAGGAATGAAGTGGATGATTTTGTACGCTAGAAGACGTGGTGAGAAAACCATGACTGATAAATTAGCTGGTGAAATTATTGCTGCTGCCAAAGGCGAAGGTGCTGCGGTGAAGAAAAAAGATGATACACATAGAATGGCAGAAGCAAACAAAGCATTCTCCCACTTTAGATTCTAGAAATGGCGCGCGATTTAAAATTCACAAGAAATATAGGTATTGCTGCGCACATTGATGCTGGCAAGACCACTACCACTGAGCGTATTTTATATTATGCTGGTGTTAGTCATAAAATTGGGGAGGTGCACGATGGTGCAGCTACCATGGACTGGATGGAGCAAGAGCAGGAAAGAGGTATAACTATCACTTCTGCCGCTACAACAGTAAATTGGGAATACAGAGGCGATAAATACCACATCAACATTATTGATACTCCAGGTCACGTAGACTTTACAGTAGAGGTAAACCGTTCTTTACGGGTGTTGGATGGTTTAGTGTTTTTATTCTCAGCTGTTGATGGTGTAGAACCACAGTCTGAAACAAACTGGCGTTTAGCAAACAACTATAATGTTGCTCGTATTGGTTTCGTTAATAAAATGGACCGTTCAGGAGCTGATTTCTTAAATGTGGTTCGCCAGGTAAAAGAAATGTTAGGTAGCAACGCCGTAGCATTACAGTTACCAATTGGTGCTGAAGATGATTTCAAAGGTGTTGTTGACTTAGTAAACTTCAGAGGTATTGTTTGGAATGAGCACGATAAAGGTATGACCTTTACGGAGGTTCCAATTCCGGACGATATGTTAGAAGAGGCTACAGAATACCGCGAAAAATTATTAGAAGCAGTAGCTGATTACGATGAGTCATTAATGGAAAAATACTTCGATGATCCGGAAACGATCACAGAAGCAGAAATCATGAATGCATTGCGTAAAGCTACTATCGATATGGCAATCGTTCCTATGTTGTGTGGATCTTCTTTCAAAAACAAAGGAGTGCAAACAATGTTGGATTATGTAATGGCTCTTTGCCCATCGCCATTAGATAAAGAAAGCATCACTGGTACTAACCCTGATACAGGTGCAGAGGTAATAAGAAAGCCATCTGAATCAGAACCATTTGCAGCTTTAGCATTTAAAATTGCAACTGACCCTTATGTAGGCCGTCTTTGCTTTATTAGAGCTTATTCAGGCGTATTGGAATCAGGTTCGTATGTATTCAATACTCGTTCTAATAATAAAGAACGTATTTCCCGTATTTTCCAAATGCACGCCAACAAGCAAAATGCCATTGAGCGTTTAGGTGCTGGTGATATTGGAGCGGTAGTAGGTTTTAAAGATATCAAAACCGGAGATACCCTTTGTGCCCAGGATGCGAAAATTGTATTAGAAGCAATGGACTTCCCAGAACCAGTTATTGGATATGCCATTGAGCCAAAAACTCAAGCAGATGCTGATAAAATGGGTATGGCTATTGCTAAACTGGTAGAAGAAGATCCAACCTTACAAGTAAATACTGACCACGAAACAGGACAAACAATTCTACGTGGTATGGGAGAACTTCACCTGGAGATTATCATGGACCGTATGAAACGCGAGTTCAAGGTAGAAATCAACCAAGGTGCTCCTCAGGTAGCTTACAAAGAAACCATAACTTCTTCTGTTGAACACCGTGAAACTTACAAAAAGCAATCTGGTGGTCGTGGTAAATACGGTGATATCGTATTTGAAATAGGACCAAGAGAAGATGGAAAACCAGGATTGGAGTTTGTTAATGGAATTGTGGGTGGCGTAATTCCAAAAGAATTTATTCCAGCTATTCAAAAAGGTTTCGAGGAATCAATGAAAGAAGGCGTATTGGCAGGTTACCCAATCGAGTCAATGAAAGTGCGCTTATTCCACGGTTCTTATCATGATGTTGACTCTGATGCATTATCATTTGAATTAGCAGCTCGTCAAGGTTTTAAAGAAGCAGCCAGAAAATGTAGCCCAAGATTATTAGAACCAATAATGGCTATTGAGGTGGTAACACCTGACGAATATACAGGTCCGGTAACTGGTGACTTAAACCGTAGAAGAGGTTTAATGAAAGGTATGGATACTAAAGCTGGATCACAGGTAATAAAAGCAGATGTGCCTTTATCCGAACTGTTTGGTTATGTAACTGATTTAAGAACATTAACTTCAGGTCGTGCAACTGCAAACATTACTATTTCGCATTACGAGCAAGTGCCAACAAACTTGGCCGAGGCGATTGTAGCTAAAATAAAAGGTACTGGTAAATAGTTGAAACAAAAATGAACCAAAAAATAAGAATAAAATTAAAATCTTACGACCATAATTTAGTAGATAAATCTGCTGAAAAAATCGTAAAAGCGGTAAAAACTACCGGTGCCATAGTAAGTGGTCCAATTCCGTTACCAACAGAAAAGGATATATATACTGTATTACGTTCACCGCACGTTAACAAAAAAGCACGTGAGCAGTTTCAACTTTGTACTTATAAAAGATTAGTAGATATTTATTCTACTAGTTCAAAAACGGTTGATGCCTTAATGAAACTAGAATTACCAAGTGGTGTTGATGTTGAAATAAAGGTTTGATAAAGAACCAGACAAATAAAAAAAGAACCGGCATTTATGTCGGTTCTTTTTTTATCTTATTAATACAAAATAATTTACAAACAGTTTGTAAAAAGAAAAATAAAAGTAGTATCTTTGCACTCCCTTAGAGAAGGGAAGTAATCGTTTATTAGATAGAAATAATCAGAAAGTAGAATGCCTGGAATAATCGGTAGAAAAATCGGAATGACAAGCCTCTTCACACCTGACGGAAAAAGCGTAGCCGCTACGCTTATTGAGGCAGGTCCGTGTGTGGTAACACAAGTGAAAACAATTGAAGTAGATGGCTATAAGGCTGTTCAATTGGGCTATGGTGACAAAAAAGAGAAATTAGCAAACAAAGCTGAACTTGGTCACTTTAAAAAAGCAAACGCAACACCTAAGGTAAAAGTTGTTGAATTCAGAACAGATGCGGAAGATTTCAACTTAGGTGATACAATCAAGGCAGATCTTTTTGAAGAAGGTGAATTTTTGGATGTAGTAGGTACATCTAAAGGTAAAGGTTTTCAGGGAGTTGTAAAAAGATATAACTTTAGTGGTGTTGGTGGCCAAACCCACGGTCAGCACAACAGAGCAAGACACCCAGGTTCAATTGGAGCTTGTTCTTGGCCTTCTCGCGTATTCAAAGGTATGCGTATGGCGGGTCGTATGGGTAATGACAGAGTTAAAGTACAAAATTTAAGAGTACTACGTGTTATTGCCGATAAAAATTTAATTCTTGTTAGTGGTTCCGTTCCAGGTGCCAAAAATTCATTTGTAGTTTTAGAGAAATAAAATGGAGCTTTCTGTATTAAATAGCACAGGACAGGATACAGGTAGAAAGGTAACTCTTTCGGATGCGGTATTTGGTATTGAACCAAATACGCATGCTATGTATCTGGATGTAAAACAGTATCTGGCAAATCAACGCCAAGGTACTCATAAATCCAAGGAACGTAACGAGGTTTCTGGTACAACAAAAAAGCTGAAAAAGCAAAAAGGAACAGGTGGCGCTCGTGCAGGTAGCATGAAATCGCCAGTGTTTATTGGTGGTGGGCGTGTATTTGGTCCAAGACCAAGAAATTATAGCTTTAAACTTAATAAAAAGTTAAAGAACATAGCTCGTTTATCTGCTCTTTCAACCTTAGCAAGAAACAATAAAGTAGCTTTAGTGGATGCTTTTACTATTGAAGCACCAAAAACAAGTGCTTTTGCAGGTATCCTAACTAACTTGAAGGTTGCTGAACGCAAAACTTTAATTGTTACGGCTCAGAAAGATGAAAAAGTATATTTATCTAGCCGGAACTTGCAAAAAGTAAAAGTGGCTGAAGCAGCTAACTTAAATACTTACGATCTTTTAAATGCAGACACTTTACTGCTTACTGAAGATTCGTTAAAAACTTTAGAACAACTTTACAGCGCAGAATAATGCAAGTTTTAAAAAGACCTATCGTAACAGAAAAATTTACTTCCCAGAATGAGGTAGGTAAATATGCCTTTGAAGTAGATAAAAATGCTAATAAGGTAGAGATAAAAAAAGCTGTAGAAAAACTGTATGGCGTTACAGTTGAGAAAGTTTCTACAATGCGCACCCAAGGAAAGTTAAAGGTTAAAAATACAAAAGCCGGTGTAGTTAGTGGTCGTAAACCATTAGTTAAAAAAGCAATTGTGAGCCTGAAAGCAGGTGAAGTAATTGATTTTTATAGCGGCATTTAATTATAAATAAAAATGGCATTAAAAAAACTAAGACCAACAACACCAGGTCAAAGATTCAGAATAGCCCCGCAATTTGATGAAGTTACGGCTAAGGCTCCTGAAAAGTCTTTGTTGGCACCTATCAAAAAATCTGGTGGTAGAAACAATGATGGTAAAATGACCATGCGCTATGTAGGTGGTGGCCATAAGAAAAGATACCGGATCATTGACTTCAAAAGAACTAAGTTTGGTGTACCTGCTACTGTTAAAGCAATAGAGTACGATCCAAACAGAACAGCACGTATCGCATTATTATTTTATGCTGATGGTGAAAAGAGCTATATTTTAGCTCCAACCGGTTTAAAAGTAGACCAGGTTGTGGTTTCCGGACCAGACGTAGCGCCAGAGGTTGGAAATTGTTTACCTCTTTCTAATATACCTTTGGGAACTATTGTTCACAATATTGAATTAATGCCAGGTAATGGTGGTACCCTTGCCAGAAGCGCAGGTACTTATGCCCAGTTAGTGGCACGTGAGAGTAAATATGCGACTCTAAAATTACCTTCAGGGGAAATGAGAATGGTTTTGGTTACTTGTATGGCGACCATAGGTACAGTTTCAAACTCTGATCATATGAACGTTAACTTAGGCAAGGCTGGTAGAAGCCGCTGGTTAGGTATCCGTCCACGTGTAAGAGGTGTAGCTATGAACCCAGTAGATCACCCTATGGGTGGTGGTGAAGGTAAATCTTCAGGAGGTCAACCTAGATCTCGTAAAGGTTTATTTGCAAAAGGTAAGAAAACCAGAAATAAAAATAAATATTCAGAGAACCTGATTGTTAATAGAGGTAAAAAATAATGGGAAGATCATTAAAAAAAGGGCCATATATTGACTTCAGGCTCGAAAAGAAAGTAACTGCAATGGATGACAGCGGTAAAAAAGCTGTTATAAAGACTTGGTCACGTCGTTCCATGATTTCTCCTGACTTTGTAGGCCATACATTTGCTGTACACAATGGAAATAAATTTATTCCAGTTTATGTTACAGAAAATATGGTAGGTCACAAATTAGGAGAATTCGCTCCAACAAGAAACTTTAGAGGCCATATTGCTAAAAAAGATAAAGGTAAGAGATAATCATGGAAGCAGTAGCTAAATTAAAAAATGTACCTACCTCTCCTCGCAAAATGCGTTTAGTGGCAGGTTTGGTAAGAGGCCAGAGTGTTAACAAAGCTTTAGGTTTATTAAAGTTTGAAGCTAACGCTGGTGCAGAAAAAATAGAAAAGCTTTTATTATCAGCTTTATCTAACTGGCAACAGAAAAATGAGGATGCGAGAATAGAAGAATCTAACTTGTATATAAAAGAAATTAGAGTTGATGAAGGCAAAATGTTAAAGCGTCTTCGTCCTGCTCCACAAGGAAGAGGTCACCGTATCCGTAAAAGATCAAATCATGTAACGCTTGTAATTGACAGCCGCACAGAGGAAGAGATCAATGTTTCTAAAAAGTCAAATAAAGCGAAATAGTTTGTAATAATGGGACAAAAAGTTAATCCAGTAGGTTTAAGATTAGGAATCATCAAAGGATGGGATTCTAATTGGTATGGAGGAAAAGATTTCGCTGACAAACTCATCGAAGATGAGAAAATTAGAAAATATATACTAGCTCGTATTCCTAAAGGCGGAATTTCAAGAATTATTATTGAAAGAACACTTAAGCGGATAACCATTACAATCAACACTGCTCGTCCGGGCGTGGTAATTGGTAAAGGTGGTCAGGAAGTAGATAAAATTAAAGAAGAGTTAAAGAAAATCACCAGCAAAGATGTTCAAATAAACATCTACGAAATTAAGCGTCCAGAATTAGATGCTAAACTAGTTGGAGAATCTATCGCTCAACAATTACAGGCTCGTATTTCTTTCCGCCGTGCCATGAAGCAAGCTATTCAAGCTGCTTTACGTGTAGGTGCTGAAGGTATCAAGGTTCAAGTTTCTGGTCGGTTAGGTGGTGCTGAAATGGCCCGTACTGAACACTATAAAGAAGGTAGAACTCCATTGCATACTTTACGTGCTGATATTGATTATGCTTTATCAGAAGCACAGACTGTATATGGCAAATTAGGTATTAAAGTGTGGATCTTCAAAGGTGAAGTTTTTGGTAAAAAAGACTTATCACCTAACCAGGAACCAGCTAAGCCTGCTAATGCACAAGGTGGTAACGAGCGTGGATCACGTGGTGATAACCGGAATGATCGTGGTGGTGACCGTGGTGGCCGTAGAGCTGGTGGTGAATTCGGTTCTAAAGACCGGAAAGATAACAATGGCGGACCACGCCGGAACAATAACTCTGGCGGCGGCGGAAACCGTGGCGGCAGAAGATAATTTATAAGACAATATCAAAATAGATATAGAAGATGTTACAGCCGAAAAGGACCGTATATAGAAAAATGCAGAAGGGTAGAGTTAAAGGGTTAGCCCATCGTGGTAGCTCTATCTCCTTCGGATCATTTGCTATAAAATCATTGGAAGCTTCCTGGATTACCAGCCGTCAAATTGAAGCTGCTCGTATTGCCATGACCCGTGCTATGAAACGTGAAGGTCAGGTTTGGATCCGGATATTCCCAGATAAACCTATTACTAAAAAGCCAGCTGAAGTTCGGATGGGTAAAGGTAAAGGTTCCCCAGAGTATTGGGTAGCAGTAGTAAAACCAGGAACGATTTTATTTGAATCTGATGGTGTTCCATTAGAAACTGCCCAAGAATCTTTAAGATTGGCGGCACAAAAGCTTCCAGTAAAAACAAAATTTGTAGTACGTAGAGATTACGTAGAGAAATAGTTATGAAATATTCAGAAATCCAAGCTCTGTCACTGGAAGAGTTGAAAGAGCGCGTTAATGCAGAAGTAACAAATGGCCAAACGCTAAGATTTGCGCATTCTATTTCTCCATTAGAAAACCCTTTAAGAATTAATCAATCACGTAAATTGATTGCGCGTCTTAGAACTGAATTAAGAAAACGTGAATTAGAGGCAACTTCTAAATAACAATTACAATGGAAGATAGAAATCTAAGAAAAGAAAGAACCGGTAAGGTTGTCAGCAATAAAATGGACAAATCTATTACCGTATTAGTCGAAAGCAGAACTAAACACCCTATATATGGTAAGTTCTTAACTAAGTCTAATAAATTTATGGCTCACGACGAAAAGAACGAATGTGGCATCGGTGATGTTGTTCGTATTATGGAAACTCGTCCATTGAGCAAAACAAAGAACTGGCGTTTAGTCGAAATAATAGAAAGAGCGAAATAATATGGTACAGCAGGAATCAAGATTATCTGTAGCAGATAACAGTGGAGCCAAAGAAGTTTTGGTTATCCGGGTATTGGGTGGTACAGGCAAAAAATACGCTTCTATCGGTGATAAAATCGTAGTAACTGTAAAATCAGCTTTATCCTCTGGCAACGTAAAAAAAGGCGCTGTTTCAAAAGCAGTAGTAGTTAGAACTAAAAAAGAAATTCGTCGCAAAGATGGTTCTTATATTCGTTTTGACGATAACGCTGCTGTTTTATTAAACAACAACGATGAGCCTAGAGGTACTCGTATCTTCGGACCAGTTGCACGTGAATTACGTGAAAAACAATTTATGAAAATCGTATCATTAGCTCCTGAAGTATTATAGAATGAAAGCAAAAGTTGAACAAAAACATAAGCTTCATGTTAAAACTGGCGATACTGTTAAAGTTATTGCTGGTGATGACAAAGGGAAGACTGGCCGTATCATATCTGTGAAGACTGATACAAATAAAGTTGTAGTGGAAGGAATTAATATTGTTTCCAAAGCAAACAAACCAAGTGCTAAAAACCCAAATGGTGGAATCACTAAGTTAGAAGCTCCAATTAACGCAAGCAATGTACAATTAGTAGATGCCACAGGTGTTGCTGTTCGTACAGGTAAAAAATTAGGAGACAATGGTAAGCTGCAACGTTACTCTAAAAAATCAGGAGATTTAATATAATGGCAACTGCTAGATTAAAAGAAAAATATACAAATGAAATCGTTCCTGCTTTAAAGGAGCGTTTTCAATACAAGAGCATCATGCAGGTTCCTAAAATTACCAAAATCTGCATCAATAAAGGTATTGGTAGTGCTGTGTCTGATAAGAAATTAGTAGACGTAGGAGTAGAAGAATTATCTACTATTGCTGGTCAGAAAGCAGTAGCAACTAAGGCTAAAACTTCAGTTTCTAACTTTAAGTTAAGAGAAGGTATGCCAATTGGAGCTCGTGTTACTTTACGCGGCGACAAAATGTATGAATTCCTGGATCGGTTAACAACTATTGCTCTTCCTCGGGTTCGTGACTTCAGAGGTGTTAGCGATAAAGGATTTGATGGCCGTGGTAATTATACTTTAGGCGTGAAGGAACAAATTATCTTCCCTGAAATCAGTATTGATAAAATTAAAGCAATATCAGGAATGGATATTACTTTTGTAACTACTGCTCAAAACGATGAAGAGAGCTATGAGTTATTAAAAGCGTTTGGTATGCCGTTCATGAATATAAAGAAATAGACCAATGGCTAAAGAATCAGTTAAAGCTAGAGAATTAAAAAGACAAAAACTTGTTGCTAAATTTGCTGAAAAAAGAAAAGCATTAAAAGCAGCTGGTGATTGGGATGGTTTAGATAAGTTACCGAAGAATGCTTCTCCGGTACGTTTGCATAACCGCGATAAAATAAACGGTCGTCCAAGAGGATATATGCGTAAATTCGGCATTTCCCGGGTTACGTTCCGTGAATTGGCTTCTGCAGGTAAAATACCAGGTGTAACAAAAGCTAGTTGGTAATTTTTTCTGTAGATTATTAAAATAAAAAAATAATTAGTATCTTTGCGGCTCTTTTAACAAAAGGAGCCAATAAATTTTATTCATAATGAATACAGATCCAATAGCAGATTATTTAACTAGGCTAAGAAATGCAATTAAAGCAAATCACCGCATAGTTGAAATTCCAGCAAGTAAAATCAAAAAAGAGATTACGCGTGTGCTGCATGAAAAAGGTTATATCCAAAGCTACCGCTTTGATGACTCATCAGTACAAGGTACCATAAAGATTGCGCTTAAATATAATCCAAGCACAAAGCAATCTGCTATTGTTAACCTGGAACGTGTAAGCAAACCTGGTTTACGTAAATACTCTCATTTTGAGAATTTACCACGGGTATTAAATGGTTTAGGTATTGCTATTCTTTCAACTTCCAAAGGTGTTGTTACTGAAAAAGAAGCAAAATCCCTTAATGTTGGTGGTGAAGTTTTGTGTTACGTTTATTAAGAGAACTTAAACTATGTCACGTATAGGAAAATTACCCATTACTGTGCCGGCTAACGTAGATGTTACCCTAAGCCAGGAAAATTTAGTAACTGTAAAAGGGCCTAAAGGTTCTTTATCTACTCAGGTAGATAGAGATATCATTATCAACCAAGTTGATGGCACTTTATCAGTTGAAAGACCAACAGAACAAAAACGTCACAAAGCCATGCACGGTTTATACCGGTCTCTAATCAACAATATGATTAAAGGGGTAAGTGAAGGATTCAGAGAGCAATTAGAATTAGTTGGGGTAGGTTACAAGGCTACTGTTACAGGAGCTACTTTAGAACTTGCTTTAGGTTATTCTCATAATATTTTCCTTGCCTTACCTCAGGAAGTAAAAGCAACTGCTGTTACTGAAAAAGGTAAAGCTCCTTTAATTACTTTAGAATGTAACGATAAACAACTTTTAGGGCAAATTGCTGCTAAGATTAGGTCGTTACGGAAAGTTGAACCATACAAGGGTAAAGGTATCCGTTTTGTTGGTGAAGAAATCAGAAGAAAAGCTGGTAAAACAGCCTCTAAATAATAACTGTCATGGCAGTAAATAAATCAGAAAGAAGAAACCGTATTAAAAAGAGTATCAGAAGCAAGATTTCTGGTACAGCTGAACGTCCCCGTTTATCAGTTTTCCGCAGCAATAAAAATATTTATGCGCAATTAATTGATGATGTAGCTGGCAAAACATTAGTGGCAGTATCATCTGCACAGGTTGTTGAAGGTAGCACTGGTAAAGCGGAAGCTTCATCTACGGTTGGCAAAGAATTAGCTGCAAAAGCGCAAGAGCAAGGAATTACGTCAGTAGTTTTTGACCGTTCAGGTTACTTGTATCATGGTCGCGTTAAATCATTAGCAGAAGGAGCCAGAGAAGCTGGTCTTAAATTTTAATATATGTCACAGAATAACTTACGTGTTGTAAAAGCGAGTGAGATTGACCTCAAAGAAAAAGTTGTGGCAATCAAGCGTGTAGCTAAAGTAGTAAAAGGTGGTAGAAGATTCAGTTTTTCTGCTATCGTTGTAGTTGGTGATGGAAATGGTACAGTAGGATACGGTTTAGGAAAAGCAAATGAAGTAACAGATGCTATTGCTAAAGGTATTGATGATGCTAAAAAGAACTTAGTTAAAGTTCCTATTTACCATCATACAGTTCCTCATTCAATTGAAGGCAAATTTTCAGGTGGTTTTGTGTTAGTAAAACCAGCTGCTGCCGGTACAGGTGTAATAGCCGGAGGTGCAATGCGTGCCGTTTTTGAAAGTGCAGGTATTAAAGACGTTTTAGCTAAATCTAAAGGTTCTTCCAATCCTCATAACGTGGTAAAAGCAACTTTTGATGCTTTATCAAAAATGAGAGATCCATTAGCTGTTGCACAACAAAGAGGAATTTCTTTACAGAAAGTTTTTAACGGATAAGGGGAAATGGCACAGATAACTATTAAGCAAGTAAAAAGTATTATTGACCGCCCAGAAAGACAAAAGCTTACAATGAAAGCTTTAGGTTTGGGTAAACTTAACAAATCTGTTACAGTTGAAGAAACTCCTCAGATTAAAGGTATGGTTCAGAAAGTGCAACATCTGGTAGAAGTTAAAAAATAGTAAATATGAATCTGAGTTCATTACAGCCTGCTGAAGGAGCTGTTAAAAATAGAAAAAGAATAGGTAGAGGAACAGGTTCTGGTCGTGGTGGAACTTCCACACGTGGTCATAAAGGAGCTAAATCTCGTTCTGGTTATAGCCAGAAAACAGGTTTTGAAGGTGGTCAAATGCCACTTCAAAGACGTGTACCTAAATTTGGTTTCAAAAATTTCAACCGTGTTGAATTTACAGGAGTTAATTTAGATGTTTTACAATCTTTAGTAGAGAAAGACAATGCTCAAACTATTGATTTAAATTACTTAAAAGCTCACGGTTTAATATCTAAAAATAATAGAGTAAAGATACTTGGCAGAGGTGAATTAACCAGCCAGGTTGAAGTACATGCACATGCCTTTTCTAAATCAGCTATAGCTTCAATAGAAAAAGCTGGAGGAAAAGTAATTACTCTATAAATTATTTTTATGAAGAAGTTAATAACAACGTTTAAGAACATCTTCGCAATTGAAGACCTAAGGATTCGTATTTTGAATACCTTAGGCTTTATTGCTATATTTCGTTTAGGTTCTTATGTTGTTTTACCCGGTGTAGATCCTAACCGATTACAATCTAACTCGCAAGGGATTTTTGGTTTATTAGATACCTTATTAGGAGGAGCATTTAGTAATGCTTCTATTTTTGCATTAGGTATAATGCCATACATTTCTGCTTCTATTGTTTTACAACTTTTAACTATTGCAGTTCCTTATTTTCAGAAATTGCAAAAAGAAGGGGAATCAGGCAGAAAGAAAATTAACCAATACACCCGTGTTTTAACTATTGCCATTACGGCAGCTCAATCATTTGGTTTTATTCAAACTATAAATGCTGAAGCTATTGTAGTAGATCCTTTTTGGTTTACCATCTCTTCAATATTTATCTTAACTGCAGGTACTGTATTTTGTATGTGGTTAGGGGAGAAAATAACAGACAAAGGTATTGGCAATGGTATATCTATGTTAATTATGATAGGTATAGCATCCAGGTTACCAGGTGCTATTATTGCTGAAGCCTTATCTAAAAGGTTAAATGGTGCCTTAATATTTATTTTAGAATTAATTATTCTATACTTTGTGGTAATGGCTGTAGTCATGCTAACACAAGCCATTAGAAGAATTCCTATTCAATATGCTAAACAAGTAGGAGGTACTACTCAATATAGTGGACAGCGCCAATTCATTCCATTAAAAGTTAATGCGGCTGGTGTTATGCCTATTATATTTGCTCAATCATTAATGTTTTTGCCTTCTTTAATAGCTTCTATTTGGCGTGACACAAGTGATATGGCCAATTATATTGGTACTACCTTTTCTGATTACACTAGTTGGCAATATAACCTGTTGTTTGGTTTATTGATTTTGGTTTTCACCTATTTCTATACAGCTATAAGTGTTAATCCGGACCAAATTTCTAATGATTTAAAGAGAAGTGGTGGTTTTATTCCAGGTATTAAACCAGGATTAGCTACCTCAGAATTTATTGGTGGAATTCTAGATAGAATTACTTTACCAGGTGCCATATTCTTAGCAGTTATTGCTATACTACCATCTATTGCTATGCTTTTAGGTGTAACAAGAGAATTCTCGGCCTTCTTTGGCGGTACTTCTTTGATAATTATGGTGGGTGTTGTTTTAGATACTATTAACCAAGTTGAAAGTTATTTACTAATGAAACACTATGATGGTATGATGAAATCAGGCAAGTTAAAAGGCCGGTCTCAGAATAATATTGCCATGGCTTCATAAGAATGGTTATTTACAAAACAGAAGAAGATATAGAAGTTCTCCGTGAGGGAGCAAAAATTCTTAGCCAAACTCACGGAGAAATCGCTTCGTTAATTAATGAAGGTGTCAAAACCAAAACATTAGATAAACGGGCGGAAGAATTTATACATGATTTTGGTGGTAAGCCATCCTTTAAAGGATATAATGGCTTCCCATTTAGTTTATGTATATCAGTCAATTCGGTAGTTGTACATGGATTTCCTGGTGAATACGAACTTAAATCTGGAGATGTTATTTCTATTGACTGCGGCGTATTTTATAAAGGATACCACACTGATAGTGCTTATACACATGCTGTAGGTAATGTAGATCCGGCAGTTGCTAAACTTTTAGAGGTTACCAAAGCTTCTTTATATTTAGGTATTGAAAAAGCAACTGTAGGAAATAGAATGGGTGACCTCTCTTCAACAATTCAGACCTTCGTTGAAAAAGAAGGAATGTCAGTGGTAAGAGAATTAGTAGGACATGGCATTGGAAGGAACTTACACGAAGCTCCTGAGGTTCCTAACTACGGAAAACGTGGACAAGGATTAAAACTTCAAAATGGTTTAGTGTTGGCTATTGAACCAATGGTTAATCTTGGGTCTAAACATATAGTACAAGAAGCGGATGGTTGGACCATTCGTACTAGAGATAATAAACCGTCTGCTCATTTTGAGCATACTGTAGTAATTAGGAAAGATAAAGCAGAAGTTTTAACAACTTTTGATTACATAGAAAAGCGAGTTTAAAGTATATGGCAAAACAGTCTTCTATAGAACAAGACGGAACTATCGTGGAGGCGTTATCTAATGCGATGTTTCGTGTTGAATTAGAAAACGGACATCAAGTAATTTCTCACATTTCAGGTAAAATGAGAATGCATTATATTAAAATTTTACCTGGAGACAAAGTAAAAATTGAAATGTCGCCATATGATTTGTCTAAAGGAAGAATAGTATACCGTTATAAATAAAATGAAAGTTAAAGCATCAGTTAAAAAGAGAAGCGCTGACTGTAAAGTTATCCGTCGGAAAGGAAAACTTTATGTGATCAACAAGAAGAACCCACGTTATAAACAAAGACAAGGATAATTAATAATATGGCTAGAATAGCAGGAGTAGATATTCCGGATAAAAAAAGAGGCGAGATAGCCTTGACCTATATCTATGGTATTGGTCGCAAACTTTCTCAAACCATCTTAACTAAAGCGGGCGTTAGCTTAGATAAAAAAGTTAATGAATGGACTGAAGAAGAAGCTGGTGCTATCCGTTCAGTAATTGCAGCGGAACATAAAACTGAAGGTGTTCTTCGTTCTGAAGTTCAACTACACATTAAGCGCTTAATGGACATTGGTTCTTACCGTGGCTTACGTCATCGTAAAGGCTTGCCTGTGAGAGGTCAGCGGACTAAAAACAATACGCGTACCCGTAAAGGTAAACGTAAGACAGTTGCTAATAAGAAAAAGGCTACTAAATAATTAATATAATGGCTCAAAAGAGAAAAGATAAAGCTAAGAAACGTGTTGTAGTTGTGGAAGCTACAGGTCAGGTTCATATTAAAGCTTCTTTCAATAACATCATTATTTCCATTACCAACAACAATGGCCAGGTTATTTCTTGGGCATCTGCTGGTAAAATGGGCTTTAGAGGTTCTAAAAAGAATACTCCTTACGCAGCTCAGATGGCCGCCTCTGATTGTGCTAAAGTGGCACATGAATTAGGCTTGCGGAAAGCTGAAGTGTTTGTTAAAGGTCCTGGTGCAGGTAGAGAATCAGCTATTCGTACTGTACAAAATGCAGGTATTGAAGTTACCACTATTAAAGATGTAACGCCTTTACCACACAATGGATGCAGACCTCCAAAACGTAGAAGAGTATAAAAATTGTAAATTAAAGCTTTCCTGGAAACGGGAAAGCTTTCTATTCAAATATTAATAGGAAATGGCAAGATACACTGGCCCTAAAACAAAAATATCAAGAAGGTTTAACGAGCCTATCTTTGGTGCAAGCAAGGCTTTACAGAAAAAAGCTTACCCTCCAGGGATGCACGGAAGAGGAAGAAGAAAGAAACAATCTGAATACGCTGTTCAGTTAATGGAAAAACAAAAGGTTAAATACCTTTATGGCGTATTAGAAAAGCAATTCGCTAATTTATTTGATAAAGCACACCGTAGAGGTGGTATTACAGGTGAAAACTTGTTAGCTTTATTAGAGTCACGTTTAGATAACACAGTTTACCGTTTAGGTATTGCCCCAACTAGAAGAGCTGCTCGTCAGTTGGTTTTACATAAACATATCTTAGTGGATGGAGAAGTAGTTAACATTGCTTCTTACAGCCTTAAGCCAGGTCAAACTGTTGCAGTACGTGAGAAATCCAAATCATTAGAAGCTATTACAACCAGTTTATCTGCGCGTAATGCCCGTCAATTTTCCTGGTTAGAGTGGGATGGTAAAGAAATGGTAGGTAAATTCATTTCTGCTCCACAACGTGACCTTATCCCTGAGAAAATTCAGGAACAATTAATTGTCGAGCTTTACTCTAAGTAATAGTTCTAGTTCTTATACCTTAACTGATAAAATAGCAAATATGTCTATATTAGCCTTTCAAATGCCAGAGAAAGTTGTGATGGAGAAATCCGATGACTTTAATGGTCAATTTGAATTTAAACCCCTTGAAAAAGGATACGGTGTAACTATTGGCAATGCGCTTAGAAGAATTTTACTTTCTTCTTTGGAAGGTTACGCTATCACATCCATTAGAATACCTAGTGTTCTGCACGAATTCTCTACAATTGAAGGTGTGATAGAAGACGTATCTGAAATTATCCTGAACCTGAAAATGGTTCGGTTTAAGAAAATTAGTGATGCTGTTGAAGATAAAATTACTGTTTCTATACGGAATCAGGAAACATTTACTGCGGGCGATATTAACAACTTCACTAACGGCTTCCAAATTCTTAATCCTGATTTAATTATTTGCCATTTAGATACCAGCATTTCCTTAGAAGTTGAATTAACCATTCAAAAAGGAAGAGGTTACGTTCCTGCCGAGGAAAATAAACCAAATGATCAGGTATTTGGACAAATTGCTATTGATGCTATTTTTACGCCTATTAAAAATGTAAAATACAGCATTGAGAATACGCGGGTTGAACAGAAAACGGATTATGAAAAACTTCTAATCGATATATCAACCGATGGATCTATTCATCCGGAAGATGCATTGAAAGGAGCAGCTCATATTTTGATTCAGCATTTCATGTTATTCTCGGATAACACAATGACTTTTGAAACAGCTAAACCTGAAGAAGAAGAGGCTGTAGATGAAGAAATGCTGCATATGCGCAAAATATTGAAAACTCCCTTAAATGACATGGATCTTTCAGTACGTGCTTATAACTGTTTAAAAGCAGCTGATATTAGAACTTTAGGTGACTTAGTTCAATTAGACATGCAGGATATGATGAAATTCCGGAATTTTGGAAAGAAATCATTAACCGAATTGGAAAACTTAGTTCAGGAAAAAGGTCTTACCTTTGGAATGGATTTATCAAAATACAAATTAGACGAAGATTAGTAACTTAGCGGCATAATTCCCGATCCCGAAAGGTTGATCGACGGTATGCACGTGCACAATTAAAATAATGAGACACGGTAAAAAAATTAACCATTTAGGTAGAACGTCAGCTCACCGGAAAGCTATGTTATCAAACATGGCTTCATCGCTTATCTTACATAAGCGTGTAACCACCACGGTAGCAAAAGCTAAAGCTTTACGCAAATATGTAGAGCCGCTTTTAACCAAATCAAAAAACGATACTACCCATTCCAGAAGAACTATCTTCTCTTATCTTCAGAATAAAGATTCTGTTAAAGTTCTTTTTGATGAAGTAGCAGCTAAAATTGCAAATCGTCCGGGCGGTTATACCCGAATCTTAAAAACTGGTAATCGTTTAGGTGATAATGCTGATATGTGTATTATCGAACTAGTAGATTACAACGAGGATATGTTAAGCACAACAACCGCAACGGCTGCTGCTAAACCTAAAACTCGTCGTCGGAGTGGTGCTAAGAAGGCTGATGCTGCTGCTCCAGCTGCAGAAACTAATGTAGCTCCAGCTGCTGAAGAACCTTCTACAGATGCTGCTGCTGATACAACTGAGTCAAAAGATGCAGAATAATAAAAAATTATCTTAATTATTTAAAGGGGTATGATATTTATCATATCCCTTTTTTTATTTTTGCACAATCTTAGAAATGAAAGGTACTGAATTGAAAGAAGCAATTTTATTATTAGCTGACGGTAAAGTTTACCGTGGTAAAAGCCTGGGTCGTATAGGTACAAGTTCAGGTGAACTATGTTTTAATACTGGTATGACAGGTTACCAAGAGATTTTTACAGATCCTTCGTACTTCGGCCAAATTGTAGTTACAACTGTTCCGCACATTGGTAACTATGGTGTATTGGATAAAGAAGTTGAATCAAATCAGGTCCAGATTCAAGGTTTAGTGTGTAAAGAGTTTTCTGAATTCTTTTCGCGTAAATCAGCTGAAGGATCTCTGCAGGAGTATTTCGAAAAGGCAGGTATTATTGGTATTTGTGAAATAGATACCCGCGAGTTGGTTAGACATATTCGGGATAAAGGAGCTATGAATGCTGTTATATCTTCAGAAATTTCTGATTTAGCCTTATTGCAGGAAAAATTAGATGCTACTCCTCTTATGCACGGGTTAGAATTAGCTTCTCAAGTAAGTACTAAAGAAGAATATTCCATAGAATCGCCAGATAAGAAATACAAAGTGGCTATTCTGGATTTAGGCGTTAAGAAAAACATCTTAAATAATTTCGTGCAGCGGGGTTGTGAGGTTAAAGTGTTTCCTTTCAACACCAGTTATGAAGAGATGGAGCAATGGGGACCAGATGGCTATTTTATTTCTAATGGACCTGGAGACCCGGCTGCTACTACTCAGGCAGTAGAAAACGTTACCAAAATGCTGGAACAAGATAAACCACTTTTTGGAATTTGTATGGGTCATCAGATTTTAGCCCAAGCCAATGGTATTCCAACTTATAAAATGCATAATGGGCACCGTGGCTTAAATCATCCGGTTAAAAACTTAATTACTGGTAAATGTGAAATTACTTCACAGAACCATGGCTTTGCGGTTGATGCCGAACATGTAAAGAATAATGAGAATATAGAGATAACGCATATAAACCTAAATGACGGTACCATTGAAGGTATCCGGGTTAAAGGGAAGAAAGCATTCTCTGTACAATACCATCCAGAATCTTCACCAGGACCACATGATTCAGAATACTTATTTGATGAATTTGTGTCGATGTTGCCGAAGAAGGAAGATCAATAAATTTTAAATCCATATACTTAACTAAATAAAACTAAAGATGAGTTTAATAGGAAGCATAAAAGCCCGCCAAATATTTGATTCTAGAGGAAATCCTACTGTAGAAGTTGATGTAATAACTGAAAATGGCACTATTGGCCGTGCTGCAGTACCATCAGGTGCATCTACAGGTAAGCATGAGGCCGTAGAATTACGCGATGGTGATAAGTCTCAGTACATGGGTAAAGGTGTGTTGAATGCCGTTAAAAATGTAAATGATAAAATTGCTGACGAACTGGTAGGTTTCAGTGTATTTGAGCAAGGCTTGCTGGATAAAATAATGGTCGAGCTGGATGGTACGCACAATAAAGGTAACTTAGGTGCTAATGCTATTCTGGGTGTTTCTTTAGCGGCAGCGCGTGCGGCTGCACAAGAATTAAACATGCCGCTTTACCGTTATGTAGGGGGTGTAAATGCAACTACGCTGCCAGTTCCAATGATGAATATCCTGAATGGTGGAAGCCATGCAGATAATTCAATTGATTTTCAGGAGTTCATGATTATGCCAGTTGGCGCTCCTTCTTTTAAAGAAGCTTTACGTTGGGGAACTGAAATTTTCCATCACCTGAAAAACGTTTTACATAAGCAGGGTTTATCTACTAACGTAGGTGATGAAGGTGGTTTTGCTCCTAACATCAAGTCTAATGAAGAAGCTATTAAAGTAGTATTGCAGGCTATTGAGACGGCTGGTTATAAGCCAGGTGACGAGGTAATGATTGCCATGGATGCTGCTGCTTCTGAGTTTTATGATTCGGCTAGCGGACAGTATGTATTCAAGAAATCTACCGGTGACAGATTAACCTCTAATGAGATGGTTTCTTACTGGACGGAGTGGACTAAAAAATATCCAATTGTTTCTATTGAGGATGGTATGGATGAAGATGATTGGGCTGGCTGGAAAGCCTTAACAGAATCTATTGGTAATACTACCCAATTAGTAGGTGACGATTTATTTGTTACTAATGTAACCCGTCTACAACAAGGTATTGATCAACAAATTGCCAATTCAATTCTAATTAAAGTAAACCAGATAGGTTCATTAACTGAAACTATCAATGCAATCAACTTAGGCCGTCGTAACGGTTATAAGAGCATCATGTCGCACCGTTCCGGAGAAACAGAAGATAATACCATTGCTGACTTAGCAGTGGCCTTAAATACAGGCCAAATTAAAACTGGTTCTGCTTCTCGTTCTGACCGGATGGCTAAATACAACCAGTTACTACGCATTGAAGAGGAGTTAGGCGAATTAGCTTACTTCCCTGGGAAAAAAATGTAGTAATTACTTTTATTTTAAGTATTTTCAAGGGCTGCTGGAACCGTAAGTTCCGCAGCCTTTGTTGTCTGGAGAAATTGTTATTTATGTTGGCACGTGTTCCCAAGTTTGTTCGCAGTTTTTATTTCCTTTTTACTGTGTTATTTTTGGTTTGGATGATTTTCTTTGATTCAAACGATTTTATAACGCAATATGAAATGAGTAAGAAGTTGAGCGAGAAAGAGGAGGAAAAAGAATTTTACTTGCAAAAAATTTCTGAGGTTAAGAAAGACAGGGAGGAATTGTTAAGTAATCAGGAACTCTTGGAAAAGTATGCTCGAGAAAAATATTTAATGAAAAAGCCTGCTGAAGATTTATTCATTATTGTGAAACAGGAAGATAAACAAAAATAATTTTACTCCTTAAAAGAAAGAAGCCACTGAATAGTCAGTGGCTTCTTTCTTTTAATTTCTAATAATTTCATTTATACAGGTTATTGCCTCTAGGATTTGATAAACCAAACTCTGTTGACATAAAAACGTGTTTTCACTTCCAGTTTAAATAAGGCTTTGATTCTAGAGCTTTCCCTCCTGGTGCAAGCACCACATGTAGAGCATCACTTCTTGGTACTTTTCAAAAGGTTTCTACCAGGAAAGGATTTTATAAATGCTAATTTTTATTAAACTTTTATAGCCTAATATTAAACTTTTGGCCCAATCCTTCCAGGTCTTTGATTACTGGATCTAATAGCGGAATACCTTCTTCCATTCTTTTTGCTGAAATTAACCGTTCTGGATCTCCAGGAATTAACACAGCTTCTTCACCTTCACGGGTTTTAGCATTCCGAAAAGTTGAAATCCAGTTATCCATATGGGCTTTAAATTCATCGGCGGGGCGAAAGGCATCTACGCGCATAGCACCTAAAAAGTGACCAATGCCTTCGCCTACCGGATTGGCCGGAAGCGGTAAAAAGCTTACAAAAGGAGGAACCCAGGGACCATAATTGGCACCTGATAGTACGGCAGAGAATATATCAACAATAGAGCCCAGGCAATATCCTTTGTGGCTGCCAGTCTCGCCACCTAAAGGCAATAACGCGCCGCCATCCTTAAGCTCATGCGGATTGGTGGAGTTTTTGCCGGTAGCATCCTGTATCCAGCCAACTGGAGCTTCCAAGTTTTTCCGCTGCAGTATTTCAAGCTTTCCGTTAGCCGCTGTGGTGGTAGCAAAATCAGCTACAAAAGCAGGTTGCTCTTTAGCCGGTATGGCCACGGCAATAGGATTTGTACCTAATAGTCGTTCAACGGCACGCGTGGGGGCAACCAAAGGGCTAGCATTTGTCATGGCCATACCAATCATGTCATGGGCTAATGCCTGCATGGCATGATAACCAGCAATGCCATAATGATTAGAGTTTCGTACTGAAACCCAGCCGGTACCAGCTATTTTTGCTTTCTCAATGACAATCTCCATGGCTTTAGGGGCCACTACCAAACCCAAACCTCGATCGCCATCTACTACGGCGGTACTTGGGGTTTCGTGTACCACCCGAATGTTAGGTGTAGCATTAATGCGTCTGGCCTCCCATAAGCGAACATAACCGGATAAGCGAGCTACCCCATGGGAATCTACGCCTCGTAAGTCTGCGGCTAATAAAACATCTG
This sequence comes from Adhaeribacter aquaticus DSM 16391, assembly GCF_000473365.1. Taxonomy (GTDB): domain Bacteria; phylum Bacteroidota; class Bacteroidia; order Cytophagales; family Hymenobacteraceae; genus Adhaeribacter; species Adhaeribacter aquaticus. Next base: position 286,422 of record NZ_KI421517.1, on the reverse strand, counting down.
TGGCTAATGCGGCATCAGAATCAGAACAGCCAATACTTTGAAAAATATTCTTGGTAAACTGGTAAAGTTGTTGGTATGGAAACATGAAAAGAATACCGGCCTGCCGGCCAAATTTAAATTATGCTTGGGAAAGTATTTGATTAAGCATGCCTTCTTTTAATGCATAAGAAGACACCCTGATTTTATGCAGGTCGTTATTCTCCAGAATATAATCAATCAGTACAGACGCCACTACAATCATATCTACCCGCATTTCCAGCATACCCGGTATGGCAAGCCGTTCTGCTTTATTTTTACGAATAATATCTTCATATATTTCGTAAAAGCAGCCTAAGGACAAATCAGATTCAGGGCAGCAATCCTGCTGGCGATCTATACCATTCTTTTGTGCATCAATATCGCAAAGTGTATCAAAGGTACCAGAGGATCCTATTAGTACCGTAGGCTTAAATTCTTCTACCGCCTTAGTTAAAGAGCTTAATTGTTCCTGTAAAAAGTGCTTTTCGGCTTCTATGGCTATTTCGGAAATTGGATCCGTTACAAAAAATTTATCTAACAGGCGTTGAGCACCAATTTCATAGCTCTCTTTCCAATAGATTTGTTGGTTGTCGGCAATAATGAACTCTACACTGCCGCCTCCTATATCTACAATCAGATTTTTTTCTGTACCTAAATCCAAAGCCGATTTAACACCATAATAAATTAATTCAGCTTCTTTATCGCCGGAAATAATTTCTACTACAAACCCGGTTTCTTCAGCAATAGCTTGTACCAGTTCAGGCCCATTGGCCGTATTACGCATGGCACTGGTGGCTAATGCCCTTACTACGTTTACCTGGTGCTCATCTACCAGCGCTTTAAATGATTTTAGCGTTTTAAGAGCCCGTTCGCGGGCGGCATCCGTAATAGCACCATGACTGATACCTCCTTCACCCAGTTTAACGGGTTCTTTGATCTTTACAAGAGTTTCAACTTGATTGTCCTGATCTACCTCTACAATTAGCAGGTGAAAGGTATTGGTGCCAAGGTCAATTAAAGCCAGCTTTTTCTTATTTTCCATCTGGATTTTGTTTGTCAGTTACCGAACTGAAACGGAAAAAAGTACCTAATGGTAATTTTCGTTTGCCTTTATCTAATAAATATAATTCGCCAAATTCCCGGAAACCATCTTCTTTTAAGGTGAAATTCTGATTTATTAAGTTTTCCAGAATAAAAGCGGAGAATCCTAAAGAATATAAGTTTATAAGAAATAAATGGTCGGTTGGGTCTAACAACTGACCACATAATTTAATTAATTCATTTAATTCATCTTCCAGTTGCCACTTTTCGCCGTTTGGGCCACGCCCATAAGCCGGCGGATCCAGGATAAGTCCCTGGTATTTATTGCCTCTTTTAACTTCGCGGCGCGCATATTTCATCGCATCTTCTACCAGCCACCGTATATTATCTAAATTACTGGCTTCCATGTTTTCGCGTGCCCAATAATTTACGACTTTTACCGAATCCAGATGCGTTACATCGGCTCCGGCGGCTCGGGCAGCTAAAGAAGCTGCGCCGGTGTAGGCAAACATATTTAAAATTTTAGGTTTCGGCGTTTTTAACTGCCGGGCATGGTCAAAAATAAACTTCCAATTGGGGTCCTGTTCCGGAAATAAGCCTACATGTTTAAACGAAGATAAACCCAATCGGAAACGTAATTGCAGGTCCTGGTACTTGTAATTAATAACCCATTGCTCCGGCATTCCTTTTTTTAAAGTCCATTGCCCTTTTTCAGAACTGCCTTTTTCTTTTTTAAAAACAGCCTGCGCCAAACGCGACCATTCCGATTCAGGTAAATGTTTATCCCAAATAGCTTGGGGCTCTGGCCGGGCTAAAATATATTGTCCGAATCGTTCCAGCTTTTCAAAGTTACCGGAATCCAGTAGCTCATAATCTGCCCAATTTTTAACAGTAAGAAAAGAATACATGAGCCTGATAATATGTAAAATTTATTGGTTATATGCTGAGATAAGGCTTTGCCGTTTTTAAATATATATGTAGCGGCAATATTATTATCTTTGCAGTTGTTTATACGCTGCGGGCGCAAATATAGTAATTAAATGCTGTTACGCAGATTAAAGAAAAATTGCCAAAGAGCACAGATAAAATGGAATTAACTTTTTATAAATACCAGGGTACGGCTAACGATTTTGTTATGGTTGATAACCGGAATCTTCATTTTGATGTAACCAATCAAAAGCTGGTACATTTTTTATGCGAGCGACGGATTGGTATTGGTGCGGATGGATTGATTTTGTTGCAGAACCGGGAAGGCTATGATTTTGAGATGGTTTATTTTAATGCCGATGGTCGGTTGGGATCTATGTGCGGAAATGGCGGGCGCTGTACCGTGCAATTTGCTAAGCAGCTAGGGGTAATTACTGATAAAGCTTATTTCTTGGCCGCCGATGGCGATCATTATGCCACTATATCTGATGAAGGTTTAGTTTCCCTTAAAATGAACGACGTGCAAGCTATTGAGTGCAGCGATGATTTCTATTATTTAAATACGGGATCTCCTCATTATGTATCTTTTGTGGAGGAACTGACCAATTACGATGTATTCGAAAAAGGTAAAAATATTAGGTACAACGACCGTTTCCAGGCAGAAGGTACCAATGTGAATTTTGCAGAGCTACCCGTTGAAACAAATGAATTATTTGTTCGGACGTATGAACGAGGGGTGGAGGACGAAACTTTTTCTTGTGGTACCGGGGTAACCGCCACTGCCATTGCGGCATCTTACAAAGGATTGGCCAGCCCGGTAAAAATTAAAACTTTGGGCGGAAAATTAGAGGTTTCTTTTAACCGGGATGGGGAAAAAGTAACAGATATTTATTTAACTGGCCCAGCTCAGTTAGTATTTGAAGGAAAAATTACAATATAAAATACAATTCTGGTTCATGGTTCGTAATTCTGCTTAAAATTTTTAAATAAGTTTAGAGGCCGAAATAGAAACCATGGACCATTAGCTGCTTTATGTTTTTAGAAACAGATACTTTATACCTGAGAGCAATAGAAAGTTCAGATTTGAATTTTTTGTACACCCTGGAAAATGACGTATCTGTTTGGCAGGTTAGCAATACCACCACTCCTTACTCTAAAGAAGCCCTCCAACAATATATAGATCAGGCAGCTTACGATATATATACTATTAAGCAACTACGCCTTATTATTTGTAGCCAACACCATGAGCCAGTTGGTGCTATTGATCTATTCGATTTTGATCCGAAAAATTTACGCGCCGGTATTGGCATAACCATTGCACCAACATTCCGACGACAACATTTTGCCTCCCAGTCTTTAGCGCTACTTCTCTCTTATTGCCATAATTATTTATTGCTCCATCAGGTTTATTGTACTATCGCTGTAAGTAATGAGGCTAGTTTAAAATTGTTTAAACAAGCTGATTTTAAAGTTATAGGGGTCCGGAAGGACTGGATAAAAACAGTAAATGGTTGGCTGGCAGTATATGAATTGCAAAAAATTTTAAACAATTAGTAATTACTACGGAGTACACTAGCCGTGTGTAATAGTTTGAGCCGTTAAATCAACGCCTTATAAATTTTGTATAAGAGATGGATTATATAAAAAAATAAAGAAACTGCGCGGTTTAATAGAAATGTTTGAAAGAAACAGAAAGAATAACTTCTGAATTACAATTAGTTAAATAAGAAAATTTATATTTTTTATAAATTTAATTTCTTAAAAATAGAACAGGACGTTCTAATCCCTCCCGTATAAATACTTATAAAAAGGCGTTTCTATACTTATAATTATTAAAAAACCAAAGCAAAAATTATTTTTTTTACAGCCTTTTTTCGTTTTTTCCGTACAATTCATCTGTAAGCAAAACCTACATGCCTGACTGGTTTTTGTTACATCAATTCCTGAAAATTTATTAATAATTAGTATAGTAAGTTTTTCATTACCTTAAGAAAGCTATGTTAAAGTTCGACCAAAATAATAGTAAAACAGATTTATTATCTAAAGAAGCAATGAATAATACAGAGTCTGGATGTTTAGATACAAACAATACGGATTCAAAAATAACTAAAATAGAAGCTTTCTTATCTGATATACCAGACATCGTTTGTATGTCGCATTTACGGTGGGATTTTGTATTTCAGCGTCCGCAACACTTACTAACTCGTTTCGCCCAGCATGCTAATTTGTACTATTTTGAAGAGCCTTATTTCTACGATGGTGCCCAGCCCCGGCTGGAGGTTACTACACGCGAAGGAGGCAATATAAATATAGTAGTAGCTCATTTACCTAATGGTTTAACGCCTCAGGAATCCGATGAAAAACAAATTGCCTTATTAGACCAGTTTTTTGCTGAAAAAGGTCTGGATCGCTTTATTTTCTGGTATTATACTCCTATGGCCCTGGAAATCACCCGGCAGTTAAAGCCCGCTTTAACGGTATACGACTGCATGGATGAATTATCAGCTTTTAAAGGAGCGCCCCCAAGATTGCGTGAGTTGGAAGCAGAAATGTTCCAGAAAGCTGATCTGGTATTTACCGGCGGCCATAGCATTTATGAAGCGAAGAAAGATCATCATAAAGATGTTTACGCTTTCCCTAGTAGTATTGATAAAGCCCATTTTACCCAGGCCCGTCAGGGGTTACCGGAGCCGGAAGATCAAAAAAGTATTCCGCATCCACGGTTTGGCTTTTATGGCGTAGTAGACGAGCGTTTTGATATAGAATTATTGCGGGGGATTTCCGCTTTAAGGCCTGATTGGCATTTTGTAATTATTGGCCCGGTTGTAAAGATAGATCCGGCTTTGTTGCCACAGGCGGAGAATATCCATTACCTGGGTGGTAAAAATTATAAAGAGTTACCAGTTTATTTAAGTACCTGGGATGTGGCTTTATTGCCTTTTGCATTAAATGAATCTACCAAATACATTAGTCCTACCAAGACTCCCGAATACTTAGCCGCTGGCAAGCCAGTAGTTTCAACCTCTATTAAGGACGTGGTACGACCTTATGGCGAATTAAATTTAGTACACATTGCCGATACGCCGGAAACATTTGTGGCAGCCATTGAAAAAGCCTTAGCCCAGCGGGATGATGCGGAATGGCTGGCTAAAACGGATGATTACCTGAGCGGAATTTCCTGGGATACAACCTGGCAGAATATGGTTTGCCTAATGCAGATTGCTTTAACCGAAAAGGCTGATCGGGCGTAGACCCATTTATTAACTAATTATAAATTAAAGAATTAATTCACTAATAATAGCACGAATATGTTTGACTATCTTATTGTAGGAGCTGGTTTTGCCGGTAGTGTGTTGGCAGAGCGTCTGGCCACCAGATCAAATAAAAAAGTACTTATCATAGACAAACGTTCGCATATTGCGGGAAACGCCTATGATCACTATAATGAAGAAGGCATACTGGTTCATAAATATGGTCCGCATATTTTCCACACCAATTCTAAAGATGTTTTTGATTACTTATCTCAATTTACAGAATGGCGTTCCTACGAACACCGGGTGTTAGCCAGTGTAGATGGTCAATTAGTACCCATGCCTATCAACCTAGATACAATAAATAAATTATATGGCTTAAACCTTACTTCTTTTCAGTTAGAAGAGTTTTTTGAATCCGTAGCGGAAAAAGTGCCGGAAATTAAAACCTCAGAAGATGTAGTAGTAAGTAAAGTAGGACGTGAGCTTTACGAAAAGTTTTTTAAATACTATACCCGGAAACAATGGGGAATGGATCCATCTGAATTAGATAAATCTGTTACTTCCCGTGTTCCAACACGTACAAACCGTGACGACCGGTATTTTACCGATACTTTCCAGGCAATGCCGTTGCACGGATATACCAAAATGTTCGAAAATATGCTTTCCCATCCGAACATTAAAGTTATGCTGAATACTGATTATAAAGAGATCATAAATGAAATTCAGTATAAGGAAATGATCTTTACCGGACCAGTTGATGAATATTTTGACTATAAGTTTGGTAAGCTACCATATCGTTCTTTAGAGTTTAAGCATGAAACTTTAAATACGGAAAGCTTCTTGCCAGCCGCGGTAGTAAACTATCCGAATGAGCATGCTTATACCCGTGTAACGGAATTTAAGATGTTAACCGGACAAAAACATTCCAAAACCAGTGTGGTTTATGAGTTTCCGAGAGCAGAAGGAGACCCATATTATCCAGTGCCAAAACCTGAAAATGCTGAGTTATACAATAAGTATAAAAAAATAGCTGACCAGACACCGGGTGTACACTTTGTAGGCCGTTTGGCTACTTATAAATATTATAACATGGACCAGGTTGTGGCCCAGGCTTTAACTCTTTACAAAAAGCTGACCGAGAAGGTTGAAGAAGATAAAACGATTGCCGAAATTGAAAAGATTGTGAAGGGAAAGTCGTTGAACGGATCTGCCATCAAAATCAGTACCAATGGAAGTCATTGAACTATGGGGCGGGATAGAAAGCAGTCATAATAGGGTAGAAGATAAGTTTTTTGATCAGATAAGCCGGAACGGACATTTAACCAGAATTTCTGATTTAGATTTATTTGCTTCTATCGGCATAAAAAAACTTCGGTATCCAATTTTGTGGGAGCACGTAGCCCCACAAAGTTTGGATAAGCCTGATTGGGCTTGGGCCGATGAACGACTGAACCGTTTGCGTGAGCTGAACATAGAGCCTATTGTGGGTTTTGTTCATCACGGCAGCGGACCCCGCTATACAAGTTTAGTTAGTGAGAATTTTGCGGAAGGTTTAGGCCAATATGCCGGTATGGTAGCCGAGCGTTATCCCTGGGTAAAATATTATACACCCGTTAATGAGCCCCTTACTACTGCTCGTTTTAGTGGCTTATATGGTTTTTGGTATCCACATGGTCAAAATGATACTACCTTTATTAGATGCCTGCTAAACGAACTGCATGGAACCCGTTTAGCTATGAAAGCTATCCGGAAGATAAATCCGGAGGCTCAGTTGGTGCAAACCGAAGATTTAGGACAAACCCAAAGTACCGCTAAATTAGCCTACCAGGCAAAGTTCGAAAATACCCGCCGCTGGTTATCGTTTGATATATTATGTGGAAAGGTAAACCGGGTGCATGCACTTTGGGATTATCTAAGAAAATCAGGCGCTTCAGAAGCAGAATTACTGTCTTTTGTAAACGACCCAATGCCACCGGATATATTTGGAATCAACCATTATATTACCAGCGAACGGTTTCTGGATGAGCATCTGGTAAATTATCCTTTGCACACCCATGGCACAAACGGAAAGCATAAATATGCCGACGTGGAAACAGTTCGTGTTCGGGGCGTGGAACGGGTTGGAATAAAAGGCTTATTGCAGCAAACTTGGGAAAGGTATCAATTACCAATAAGCGTTACAGAAGCCCATATTTGTTGTACCCGGGAAGAACAAATGCGGTGGTTTAAGGAAATTTGGGATACCACAGCTTCCTTAAGAAAACAAGGTATAGATTGCCGTTCAGTAACAGCTTGGGCTTTGTTGGGTTCTTATGATTGGAATTCTTTACTAACCCAGGAGCGGAATTTCTATGAAAACGGTATTTACGATTTACGAGGTGGTAAGCCTCGGGCAACGGCTATGGCTCCTATGCTCAAAAGTTTATCATTTACCGGAGAATATAAACATCCTTTACTAGATACTAAAGGGTGGTGGGACCGGGAAGAACGGTATGAGTATAATGTAAAGGAAGAGTTTACCTACATTAGTTCTCTTAAGCACCAAGTAAATCATCAGAAAGATGGGGTGCCGCCAATTTTAATTACTAGTGCTTCCGGTGCGTTAGGTAAAGCATTCGAGCGCATCTGTAAGATCAGGGGGTTAAGTTATAAACTTCTTTGCAAAGCAGATTTAGATATAACTAATCCGGAAGCAGTGGAGGAGGCTATAAGTAAGTATAAGCCTTGGGCTATTGTAAATACTGGGGGTTATATCCGGATAGATGATGCCGAAACTGATTCAGAAAACTGTTACCGGGAGAATAGTGTTGGTCCGGCCATTCTGGCAGAAAAGTGCAAGCAATATAATCTTAAGTTGTTAACTTTTTCTTCCGATATGGTATTTGATGGTTTAAAAGAAGCGCCTTATACCGAAGAAGATAACCCAGCGCCACGTAGCATTTACGGTAAAAGTAAGCTACAGGCAGAACAAGAGGTGCTTAGGCTATTGCCAGAGGCATTAATAATTCGCACAAGTGCCCTTTTTGGAATTTGGGATGAACATAATTTTGTATACCGGGCACTCCGTGCCTTTGTGTCAGGAAATACTTTTGCCGCGGCCAGTGATGTTCGTGTTTCGCCGACGTATGTTCCTGATTTGGTGCACACTGCTTTGAATTTACTTATAGATGAAGAAAAAGGTATTTGGCATTTAACCAATAAAGGGGATTATACTTGGTCTGAACTGGCGGCATTAACGGCAACTATTGCGAAAATTGATAATTACGATTTACAAGAGGTTTCCGTGGCTAATTTAGCTTTGCCAGCATATCGGCCAAAAAATGCAGTTTTAGCCAGCGCTAAGGCTGATTTGATGCCAACTGTGGAGGATGCTCTTTACCGGTGTATACAAGAAATTATGCTGAACATGCACCAATTAGATAAGCGCATAAGCAAAGATGTAAACACGCAACAGGTAAATACAGCCCTTAAAGCAAGTAATGCCAGAGCAGGTACTAAATAGTTAGAGGTAGATTTATCAGTAACCGGAAGCAGGAAAACCAACTTGCTTCCGGTTTTTTTTTGCATAAGATTCAATTTAACTGACATCTTGCCTGAAAAAAGATAGGTATAATCTTTGTAAGTAAAACGGGAATTGATTTGTGATTTTAACAGTTTACATAATATAGAGTTACTTATAAAGAAATAAGTTTTAAGTCCCCGGAGGCTGCATTTTCTAAAGTAACCCTAAGTTGTTTTAGCTGAACGTATAAGAATATTCAGAAAAACAGCGTATTTTTGACGATTACTAATACATAATAAAAAAGCTAACAGATGTTCGATTTTATCGGAAAAGCGATTGCTAAAGTGTTTGGAACTAAATCTGAACGCGATATTAAAGAGATTTTTCCTTACGTAGATTTAATAAATCAGGAGTTCACTAATTTAGCTTCCATTACCGATGGTGAATTACGTGCCCGCACTGCTACCGTTAGAAACCAGATTAACGAACGCTTAAGTGAAATTGATGCCCAGATTGCGGCTTTGCATAAACGTGTGGCCGACGAACCTAATTTGGATATTGTTCAAAAAGAAGCCGTTTTCTCTCAGATTGATGAGCTGGAAAAACAACGGAATAAAGATCTGGAAAAGGTGCTGATGGAAATCTTACCTCAAGCATTTGCCATTGTAAAAGAAACCGCCCGCCGGTTAAAAGAAAATAAAAAGTTGGTAGTTCCTGCTACTGATTATGACCGGGAAATAGCTTCCAGAAAATCTAATGTTGAGATTACTGGCGATCAGGCTATCTGGTATAATAAATGGATAGCTGCTGGTAACGAAGTAACCTGGGACATGATGCATTACGATGTGCAGTTGATAGGTGGTATTGTTTTACACCAGGGGAAAATTGCTGAGATGGCAACCGGTGAAGGTAAAACATTGGTTGCTACGCTACCAGCTTTCCTGAATGCCTTGGCTAAACGCGGGGTACACGTAGTTACGGTGAATGATTACCTGGCAAAACGTGACTCGGAATGGATGGCTCCTTTGTTTGAGTTCCACGAGATTTCGATTGATTGCATTGATAAACACCAGCCAAATACAGATGCGCGCCGTCAGGCTTACCAAGCCGATATTACTTACGGTACCAACAACGAATTTGGGTTTGATTACCTGCGCGATAACATGGCACGCAGTACTGATGAACTGGTGCAGCGGAAACATCACTTTGCCATGGTGGATGAGGTAGACTCTGTTTTGATTGATGATGCGCGTACGCCATTAATTATTTCGGGTCCGGTGCCACGTGGTGATGAACACGAGTTTTACGTGTTAAAGCCGCGCGTTTCAATGCTGGTAGAAGCACAAAGGAAACTGGTAAATAACTTCCTAGTTGAAGCAAAACGATTAATAAAGGAAGGTAACGATAAAGAGGGAGGCCTGTCCTTATTCCGTGCTTATCGTGGTTTACCTAAAAATAAACCATTAATTAAATTCTTAAGCGAAACGGGAATGCGTTCAGTTCTTCAAAAAACTGAAAACTTCTACCTGCAGGATAATGCCCGTCAGATGCCGGAAGCAGATGCACCGCTTTATTTTACTATTGATGAGAAAAGTAATAACATTGAGCTAACCGAAAAAGGGATCGATATGATTACTGGTCAGGGTGAAGATCCGCATTTCTTCATTCTGCCAGATATTGGAACTGAGTTAGCTAATATTGAGAATAATCAAACCTTGTCGCACGACGAAAAGCTGCATAGCAAGGATAAGTTAATGAATGACTTTGCTGAAAAGTCGCAGCGCATTCATACAGTAAACCAGTTATTAAAAGCTTATACTTTATTTGAGAAGGATGTTGAGTATATCTTAACAGAAGATAAAAAAGTTAAGATAGTAGATGAGCAAACTGGTCGGGTAATGGAAGGCCGTCGGTATTCAGACGGTTTGCACCAGGCTATTGAGGCAAAGGAAAACGTAAAAGTAGAAGATGCTACTCAAACCTATGCTACCGTAACCTTGCAGAATTATTTCCGGATGTATCATAAGCTTTGTGGTATGACGGGTACTGCCGAAACCGAGGCTGGAGAATTCTGGGAGATTTACAAACTGGATGTGGTGGTAATTCCAACTAACCGCATAGCCCAACGGAAAGATTACGACGATAAAGTGTATAAAACCGTTCGGGAAAAGTTTAATGCCGTTGCCGAGGAAATCGTTGAATTAACCAAAGCTGGCAGACCGGTATTAGTAGGTACCACTTCAGTTGAAATTTCTGAACTAATAAGCCGGATGCTTAAAATGCGTGGTATCCAACATCAGGTACTTAACGCCAAACAACATCAGCGTGAAGCCGAGATTGTTGCCGAGGCAGGTAAACCATCTACCGTAACCATTGCTACCAACATGGCTGGCCGTGGTACAGATATTAAACTTACGCCAGAGTCTAAAGCTGCCGGAGGGTTGGCTATTATTGGTACCGAACGCCACGAATCCCGTCGCGTTGACCGTCAGTTACGTGGTCGTTCCGGCCGTCAGGGTGACCCAGGTTCTTCACAGTTCTTTGTGAGTTTGGAAGATAACCTGATGCGTTTGTTTGGTTCGGATCGGATAGCTCGTTTAATGGACCGAATGGGCTTAGAAGAGGGCGAAGTTATTCAGCACTCTATGATTTCCAGCTCTATCGAAAGAGCGCAGAAAAAAGTAGAAGAAAATAACTTTGGTACCCGTAAGCGTTTGCTGGAATACGATGACGTGATGAACGCTCAACGTGAAGTGGTGTATCGTCGTCGTCGGAATGCTTTGTATGGTGAGCGTTTAGAGCTGGATATCTGGAATATGATTTATGATACGGCCGAAGATGTTGCCGCTAACCACAAGGGCAGTGGTGATTACGACGATTTTAAGCTGAATATAATCCGGGTATTTGGTTATGATACCGAGATTACCCAACAGGAAATGAATAGTTTGCAGGAAGCTCAATTAACCGAGCGGTTGTATTCAGAAGCTCTGAGTTATTATATTTCCAAAACTGGTCAGATTGCTGAGCATGCTTTCCCAATTATCATGGATATTTTCATGAATCGGGGTATGATGATTGAGAATGTGGCCGTTCCGTTCACTGATGGTCGCCGGCAAATGACGGTAGTAGCTAATTTGCAGAAGATGGTTAATAACCAAGGAAAAGAGCTGATCCGGGAACTGGAGAAGGTTATTGCCTTAGTAACCATTGATAATGCCTGGACGCAGCATTTACGGGAAATGGATGATTTAAAACAATCCGTTCAGAATGCTGTTTATGAACAGAAAGATCCTTTATTAATCTATAAGTTTGAATCGTTTGAGTTATTCAAACGTATGATTGGTAAAGTAAATGAGGAAACTGTTTCTTTCTTGTTTAAAGCTGATATTCCGATTCAGGAAGCGGAAGAAGTAAGAGAGGCAAGAGCTCCAAAGCCGCAACCTAAAGCGCCAGCGTTAAAACTGCAGAAAGAAGAAGCTCATTCTACTTTAGAAAGTAATACAGGAGCTGCTACTGTAGCACCGGAGCCTGAAAAAGTAATGCCGGCACGTGCCCAGAGAGTAGCCGGACGTAACGATAAAGTTAGCGTACGTTACAACGATGGGCGGGTAGTGCGCGACGTTAAATTTAAAAACGTAGAAGAAGACGTAAATAACAACCGATGTGTCATTATTGAAGACTAGCTCTGACTTACCGGTAAATAGCATAGCAAAATATATCGATCATACGCTCCTGCGCCCTGATGCAGACGAGCGTATGATCGTTGCTTTATGTAAGGAGGCTGATAAATATCAGTTTGCAGCGGTTTGCGTGCCACCTTGTTATATAAAGCAAGCAGCTGGTTTATTAGATCAGGAAAAAGTAAAAGTTGCTACCGTTATTGGTTTTCCGTTAGGTTATCAAACGGCTGATGTGAAATTTTTTGAAGCGCATAAGGCCTTAAGTATTGGTGCTTCTGAAATTGATGCCGTAATGAATATAGCCGCTTTTAAATCCGGACAATACAAAGAAGTTGAAAATGAACTGGGTGAACTGGCAACGCTTTGCCATTTCAAAAATGGTATTCTAAAAGTAATAATTGAAACAGCTCTTTTATCTGAGGAAGAAATAATAACGGCTTGCCAGCTTTGTACCGAAGCAGAAGTGGATTATGTGAAGACTTCTACCGGCTTTTCCAGCCGGGGTGCTTCCTTAGAAGATATCCAACTTATGCGGGCTAATTTGCCGGCTACTATTCGGATAAAAGCCTCAGGAGGTATAAAAGATTATGGTTTTGCCCAGCAACTGATAGCTGCAGGAGCAGACAGAATCGGAACTTCTTCCGGAATTAAAATTCTTAAACATGAAAAAGAGTTATACTAGCCTTTTATACATTCTCGGTATTTTTTTGCTGATTTCGGCTTGTGCCAGCTCTGGTACGCCTACTGCATCCAGAAGCGATGACAGCAAATCAGGCGGAACAGCAAAATCTCCTAAATCAGAAGATTTAAGTATATACCGGCCTAAATTCAATTTGCCTGCCTCAAGGGGTGCCTCTTCAAATGCACCAACTAATACGACAAGTGCTAGTAGTATAACGCCTACCCGTCATATCAATGATAAGGTAGCTGTACTCCTAGATACGGTGGCTAGCATGAATAAATCCATCAGGTATGCGCAGGGTTATCGCATATTAGCTTATTCCGGCACCGAACGTAAAGCAGCTATGGATATGCGAAAAGCCATTATTGCCCGTATGCCGGAGGAACGGGATTACTTACAATATAAACAGCCAACTTTCCGCTTAAAAATTGGCGATTACTTTACCAGAGTAGAAGCCCAACAGGCGCTATTACAAATAAAGAACATTACTCCTAATGCTATGATTGTAGCAGATCAGATAAACGTGAAGTAATGTTTCAAACTAATCTGTATACATAAGTTCAAAATTCCAGGCAAACTTATTTGCTATTTTTATTTTTAGAGTAAACACTATTATGGCCGATCTTAAACAGGCAATCAAAAACCTGGCAACTGAATTTGTTTCCGATACCGTTACTATCCGAAGACATTTGCACGCTAATCCGGAGCTTTCGTTTAAAGAATATAATACTGCTAATTTTGTTAAAGAAAAGCTACAGGAACTAGGGTTAAACCCGGTAAGTATGGCAGAAACCGGCGTGGTTGTTTTGATAGAAGGTAAAAATCCGGGAAAGAAAACCATTGCTTTACGTGCCGACATGGATGCTTTGCCTATAGAAGAGCAGAATAACGTACCTTATAAATCACAAAACAAAGGCGTAATGCATGCCTGTGGACACGATGTGCATACATCTTCTTTATTAGGAACGGCCCGAATTTTAAATAAACTTCGTGATCAGTTTGAAGGATCGGTGAAACTTATCTTTCAACCGGGAGAAGAATTGCTTCCGGGTGGTGCCTCTATTATGATTAAAGAAGGTGTTTTACAGAATCCTGAGCCTGCTGCCATTTTTGGCCAACATGTGTTCCCGATGCTGCCTGCTGGTAAAATAGGCGTACGGTCTGGGATGTATATGGCCAGCGCTGATGAGATATATGTAACAGTAACAGGAAAAGGTGGCCATGGGGCTATGCCCGAAATGAACGTGGACCCAGTTGTGATTGCCGCTCATATTATTGTTGCTCTTCAGCAAATAGTGAGTCGCCATGCCAGTCCTAAAGTACCAACTGTTTTATCTTTTGGAAAAGTTATAGCCAATGGCGCTACCAACATTATACCAAATGAAGTTAAAATGGAGGGCACTTTCCGAACCATGAATGAGCCTTGGCGAGCCCAAGCTCACATTAAAATGAAAAAAATGGCAGAACAAATGGCAGAGGCCATGGGTGGGAGCTGTGATTTTCATATTGCCAAAGGGTATCCTTTTTTACAAAACGAGCCAGCCCTTACTGAAAGAATGCATACCGCTGCGGTAGATTTTTTAGGTAAAGAAAATGTTATAGACCTGGATATTTGGATGGCGGCGGAAGATTTTTCTTATTACACCCAACAAGTAGATGCTTGCTTTTACCGTTTAGGTACTCGTAACGACGAAAGAGGTATTACATCCTCGGTACATACCCCAACTTTTGATATCGATGAGAATGCTTTGGAAACAGGCATCGGGTTAATGGCTTGGCTTACTATTCAGGAGCTTAGTAACTAAAATCAAAGATTACAAGTAGAGCTTCTATCTTAGTACAATTCTATTTTTTGAACTTGAAAACATATTGCTACCGGCAACTCCGAAAAGTCCTGTTGGGGGTGACAGGACTTTTCTTATTTTTATTTCATCAGCCAAGTTTTGGACAAAGTAAAACCTACCGGAGCGGTGCTTTTTGGCCGGAAGTACAGGTTGAATATGTTTTAAAAAGCACCAGCTTCTTCTTTTTCAGAAATCAAAACCGACATAACTTCGATGACGCCTTTAATCATGCCCGCGAAAATGGTCCATTACAATACTTAGAAAGATTTCAGATAAGGGGAGGCTATGAGTATGTTTTTAGGGGGCATTGGGGTTTAGGGGTTTCTGAATCATATGCCATTGAACGAACCCGTAGAATTTTATTTAATGAAATATATGGTCGGCATATTGGTTCTATCGGAAAGTTTCGGTTTACTCAAAGGGCCGCCTATGAACATGTGGTGCGTTGGGGAGCAGAAACTTTTGGCCGTTCCCGAATTAGAGCTGATGTGGACCGGGATATAAATCTGGGTAAGATAAAGTTAAGGCCCCGCATTGCTTATGAGTTATTCTTTAATTACGATTATAAACAAAGTCCTGCTGATCCAGATGTAGAAAGAGAGGTGGACCGGACCAGGTTGCGGCTGGAACTACAATATGTGGTAAATCAACGGCTGGGAATTATGCCGCATTTCATTAAACAATCTGATTACTTTTTGGTAGAGCCTGCTTATGATAAAGTTGGGAATTTAATAAGAGCAGGAGGTAGGCATAACCAAATAAGACCTATTTGGGGATTGGATATCCGGTATACCATATTTGAAGGAGGGACACCATTCCCTAGAAACAGGTAAGTGTATGACTAATAGTCTTGTTTTTTACCCTTAAAAACATTAGCTTAAGACATAATGTCCTAAATTGATGTTTTTTTCTGATTGGTATAAAATTTACTATAGTGTCTATGTAAATATCAGAATTCAAATAATAAGGAGATAAAAGCTATGACACTGGTAAAATTAAATTCAAATTTAGTAGATAGATTACCTGAAACATATGGTAGCGTAATTGATAAATTTTTTAACGAAGGTTTATCTACTCATAGAAGAAACTTAACAAAATTTTATCCGCAAGTAGATTCTATCGAGACTGAAAAAGAATTTCAATTACAAGTAGCACTACCAGGAGTTAAAAAAGAAAACGTTCATTTAGAGTTTGAAGAAGGCAGATTAACCATTTCCGGCGAACGTAAATTTGATACCGATACAAAAGATAAAAAGTATCATTTCGTGGAAACCAACTATGGCAGCTTCAAAAGAGCATTTAATTTACCCGAGAATATTCAAGAAGCTGGTATAGAGGCGCGTTTTGAGGATGGCATCTTAACAGTAGTTATTCCAAAAGACGAAAAGAAAGTGGCAAAACGCCAGATTGAAGTAAAGTAAAAATAAAAAATATATTAACTGAAAAAGACGCAAATTGGCGTCTTTTTTGTTTATTTTTCGTTCAAAAGATATACCTCTGTTTAATATAATATTTGCTATATATTGCCGTTATAATTGGGCTTGGAAATATTACATAACCAGACATCAAGGATTTTTAAATTAAATAATATTTAGTAACAGATGAAAGCAAGACAATTTATGTTGGGCCTGGTGCTTTCTGCCATGATGGGTGGAGGCATGGCCATTGGGGGTTATAAACTTTTAGATGATAACAACCAGTCGCAGGAGGTTCAATTGCAGAATAAGGATGTCCGTTACTCCAGTTTACTGCATAATAGTGATGTAAAGGTACCGGAAGGTCTTAATTTTATTGTGGCTGCTGAAAAAGTAACTCCTGCGGTAGTGCACGTTATGACAGAGTACGGCAGGCAAGCTTCCCGTTCTGGTCGGGGCGAGTTAATGGATCCATTCTTACGGGATTTCTTTGGAGAAGACTTGGGGAATTTTCATCAGCGGCAAGGGCCTTCTATGGGCTCTGGTTCGGGCGTAATTATTTCTTCTAATGGTTATATTGTAACCAATAACCACGTTATTGATAAAGCAGATAAAATTGAAGTTGTGCTGGATGATAAACGCAGGTTAGAGGCCACTTTGGTTGGTACCGATCCAAGCACAGATATTGCTGTATTAAAAGTAAAGGCTGATAATTTAACTACTGTGCGTTATGGTAATTCTGATAATGTAAAAGTAGGGGAGTGGGTATTAGCAGTAGGTAATCCGTTTAACCTAAATTCTACTGTAACAGCTGGTATTATAAGTGCCAAAGGTCGTAGTGTAGGTATTATTCAGGCTACCGACGAGAAAAATCAGAATACCGGTATAGAATCATTTTTACAGACTGATGCTGCCGTTAACCCTGGTAACAGTGGAGGAGCGCTGGTTAACTTAAATGGTGATCTGATTGGTATCAATACAGCAATTGCCAGCCGTCGCGGTTCATTTGAAGGTTATTCATTTGCTGTTCCGTCCTCTATTGTAAGCAAAGTAGTTGATGATCTTCTGAAATATGGAGAAGTACAACGTGCCCTTCTGGGTGTTAGAATGCAGGAAGTAAATGCTGAATTAGCAAAAGAAAAGAAAATAAAAACGCTGAATGGGGTTTATGTGGTTTCTACTACTGAAAACAGTGCCGCTAAAGCTGCTGGTATAGAACAAGGCGATGTTATTACCCATATTAACAATAATCCTGTAAATACATCTGCTCAGTTACAAGAGCAGGTAGCTCGTTACCGGCCAGGTGACAAAATTAAAGTTACTGTATTACGCGATAATGAACCGAAGACTGTAACAGCTACTTTACGTAACCGCATGGGCGATACCAATGTAGTAAAACATGTAGAAGCAAAAGCAGTAACTTTTTCGGGTGCTCGTTTTGAACCACTTACCAAGCAGGAGTTAAATAAACTTAACCTGGAAGGTGGTGCTAAGATTAGTAACATTAAAAGCAGTGAATTCCGGAATACCGGTATGGAAGATGGTTTTATAATTACCAGAATTGACAAAACGAAAGTAACTAAGCCGCAAGATGTAGAAAAGCTTTTAAAAGATGCTGGAGAAGAGGGCGTTTTAGTGGAAGGTATATACCCGGATGGTCGTCGTGCTTACTATCCGATTGGTCGTCGGTAATAGTATTTACTAAAGATCTAATAAAAAAGGCTCTGCATTTGCAGAGCCTTTTTTATTAGATCTTTAGTAGTTTAAAAGTTTCTTATAGAGAGCAAAATTATCTTTGTCAAAAATTACATATAAAACAAAGTTAAGTTCCGGGTGAAGACTCAAAAAATCTGAAACTGTTTTTATGGCAACAGTGGCTGCTTTCTCTTTAGGATAGCCATAAATACCCGTGCTAATATTGGGAAAAGCGACTGATTTGCATTGGTGCTGAATTGCTAATTGAAGGCTATTTTTATAGCAGTTAGCGAGTAGCTCTGGTTCATGGCTGTGGCCTCCTTGCCAAACAGGCCCTACGGTATGATTAACCAATTTTGCTGGTAGTTTGCCTGCCGTTGTAATAACGGCTTTGCCGGTTGGGCACTCACCTCTGGTGTTCCTGATATGCCTGCAAGCTTCTAAAATTTCTGATCCGCCTGCTCTATGAATTGCCCCATCTACGCCACCACCACCTAATAACGAACTATTAGCAGCATTAACAATAGCATCTACCTGTAGTTGTGTTGTATCGCCTCGGTACAAAACAATTTTATTATCCTTTTCTATAAAATGGCGCCAAGTTGCATTCATAAATACTTTTATATTAGAAGGTTTGATGTTGTCTGTGCATTAGTAGTGCCTGATATTGTGTATTAACTAAAGGTATTATTGCCGTTGTGTACATTCAAAAATCAATAAGCCAAAAGAGATAGAGATTTTTGAATTATACTGTAAAAGGAGAAAGTTAAAATAACTACAGGTACAACTACATTTAGTACCTTTAACTCGCCTATAAAAGCTCAATAATTAGATATGGTTACTGATGAAACACCAGTTTTAAAATTTGAAAGCAGAATTGCAGCATTCACCCAACAGCAAATTCGTTATACCAGAAAGTCTAGAACAATAGGCTGGTTACGCTTGGCTATATTTTTAGGAGGAGTAGGAGGTTGTTATTTTTTCTTTGACAGAGGTCAAAACTTAGCAGGCTTCAGTATGCTGATCTGTTTTTATATTATTTTCCTTATAGCTTTAAAATATCATACCCAGTTACAATATCAACAAAAGCATTATACTTTTCTGACCAATATCAATAAAGAAGAAGTAGAGCGGCTAAAAGGAAATTTACATGTATTTGATCCCGGCAATAGATACCAGAATAGCCAGCACCTATACACCTCAGATTTAGATATTTTTGGCCGGCATAGTTTATATCAACTGTTAAACAGGGCTATTACCGGTATTGGACAAGATAAATTAGCGGCTTGGTTGCAAGCACCAGCTCCCTTTCAGGAAATAAGCTCCAGACAAGAAGCTGTAGCCACCCTTGCTCCCGCAATAGATTGGCGGCAGGAACTACAAGCTAAAGCCTTGCATTATAAACATACCGTTACTCAACCCTTCCAGTTTTTTGATTGGTTGAATGAACCTACATTTTATAAAGATAAAGGTTGGCTTAAAGCTTTAATTTTTGTGCTGCCGCCAATAACCATTGCCGGCTTATACTTGCTTTTCACCGCTAACTGGTCCTATTTAGCCCTAGCCGGAATGATAAGTCAATACCTGTTGGGTTATAAATATAGCCTTGAACGCGACACTTATTACGAAAAGAGCAGTGGTATGTATGAGGTATTACAATCTTATCGGGACATTCTTAAACATATAGAAAACTACCCGACTAAAGCAGCTAAAATACAAAAGCTACAGCAACAGTTACAGGTAGATGGGCAACCAGCTTCCAGGCATATTCACAGCCTTACCCAAATTGTGGAATATCTTTCGGCCCGTATGAATGTGTATGTAAGTTTGATACTGAATACAGTTTTGATGTGGGATTTCTTTTGGATGTGGCGCTTAGATCAATGGAAAGCCAGGGTATCGGGTAATATGCAAGCCATTTTAGAAGTAGTAGCCGAAACGGAAGCCTTGGCCAGTTTAGCAGCTTTTAAATATGCTAATCCGAGTTTTACTGTGCCCCAAATAAGCTCCACTCCCTTCGAATTTGTTGCCCAGCAGTTAGGCCATCCCTTAATTTTTAGCTCTAACCTGATTAAAAATAATTTTCGAATGGCTGGGAAAGGTCATACTGGTATTATAACGGGTTCAAATATGTCGGGTAAAAGTACCTTCCTGAGAACAGTTGGTATCAATTTAGTTTTAGCCCAGGCCGGGGCAGTGGTATGTGCCGACAATTTTCTGTTTTATCCCATGCAGGTATATACTGCCATGCGCACGGAAGATAATTTAGCCGAAAGTACTTCTTCTTTTTATGCCGAATTAAAACGGTTGCGGATGTTACTGGACTTAACCATTACCGATACGCCGGTTTTTTACTTGCTGGACGAAATATTAAAAGGTACTAACTCCGGCGACCGACATGCCGGTGCCAAAGCTTTAATACTTCAACTACACAAACGAAACGCTTCTGGACTTGTATCAACGCACGATTTGGAATTGGGTGCTCTTGAACAGGAACATCCTGATTTTATTCAGAATTATAGCTTTAACAGTATTATTGAAGGAGATAAAATTATATTTGATTATAAGCTGCATCCTGGAATTTGTAAAAGCTTTAACGCTAGTAAATTAATGCAGCTTATGGGTATTGAAATGTGAATTAATTAAAGGTAAATATGAAAATTTTATAATATATATAGCGTTAGTAGATTACCTAATGGTTTGCTAAATGATTAAAACCAGCCTGTTGTTATATTTTTTAATGATTGGTTTAGTTAATTTCTGTTTGGGACAGGAAGTGGCGCCCACACAAAACCCTTATTTCAGGCCAACCGAAAATTATTTAATTCTTAGGAATAAAGGGGCCTATAACCGTGTCCGTTTTTTCGCAGGGGATAAAATAACATTTAGGCGCAAAAACGAAAAAGATCGTATTACAGCCGAAATAGCTCAGGTTAGAAAAAATAGCATTATCGTTTGGGGTACCGAAATCCCTATTTCCGAAATAGAACAAATTACAGTTCTTAATAAATCACACTTTGGAAAAGTTATGCGGGCCACCGGTGGCTTTGCCCGTAAGGGTGGAGGCTTGTTTAGTTTAGTGGGAGCAGGCAATTATCTATTAACCTCCAATCATGCAGATGCTGAGTTTGCCCTTAAAACCGGTCTGTCAGCCTTTGCGTTTGGGCAGGCTTTGTTATTATTTAAAAAGCGAAAATACAACATTACGCCTAATAGGCCATTGCAGGTTTTACAGCGGTATGTGTACTAAATTAAAATAATACTTTCTTTTGCTGAACTAAGGTAGTGGCTTCTGTCGCCTAACTTTATCTTAATTGTAGTACCTTTGTTTTAATATTGTTTTTATATGAGAGTAGTAGCCGAAGTTCCCCATCCGCACGTTAAAATTACCATTTTTGCCTGGAATGGGAAATACCTTCTTAAACTGGAAAGAGGACCTTTTGAACAAACTTATAAAGTCAGCGAAATGGATATTTATAATGAAGCAGAGGTAAAGGATTTGCTGGACGAAGAGTTTATCAATAATGCTTTAAAACGCTTTTCAGAAATGAATCAGGATTTGCAGGAGACTTTAGAGCGGCATACTTAGTTAACCACAGGTATCAACACTTTACTGCACTATATTACGTAACCAGAACTATATTAAACTATGAAATAAATGGAAAACGATTTTTCAGCCATTAAATCATTAAATGAACTAAAGAATCTGCTCGATTCTGGTGCTATTACGCCGGAAGAATTTGTAGTTTTAAAGCGGAAAATTATATATGGAAATGCCCTTTCCACGAATGATGCGACAATTCTTCCTTCGCAGCCAGAGCCAGAATCCCTGCCAGCAAACGCTGACTACGTGGAGGCAGATCCGGTGACGCCGGATTATAGCAATGAATCTTATGTTAGCTACGATACAGGTTTAGAAAGCAGAAATACAAATACAGATGCTATTGGACCGGATGGTGTTGCATCTACAACTGATTACAGTGATACGAAGGGCAAAGATTGGCTTGTAACCATTTTAGTAACTTTAGGGGTCTTTTTGATGATCGGCTTGATTGCTTATCAGTTCTTTGGTGATAAAGATTCCGAAAAATTAACCAGTAAGAGCGGCCCTACCGAAGAAGTAATTGGCGATGGCCGGTTAGATGTACCAAAAGGACCTGACGCAGAGCCTCAAATTACCACTGTTACTACGAGTGGTTCACTAGCAGGAGCAGCTTCCCCAGAAAATGGGACTTCTCCGGCAACTACTGTTACTGATAATACCACCACCGCTGCTACAGAAGCCCAAGCTACTGCTCCTTCCATTTCCAATGAAGAGGCTTTAGAACGTGTTAAAGACCGGCTGCAATCTTTTTATGATGATCTTAAAGCCGCACCATTTTCGGCTCAACGTCATTTTGCTTCCAATGTTGAACGCTTTTATACGTTAGCAAATACAACTCCGGCCGCTATTAATGATAATATTAATACCAATCATTTTCCAGAGTTCCAGGAAAGTGAAGCTACAATAGAAGATGGCTCAATAAAGTTAGAGAATAATACTGGAGGTGGGTATGAAGTGACTTTTATTGAACACGGTACAGCCTTCCGTAAATCAAAAGGGCAGAAGCAGGAAACAACTGCACGGGTGCGGGCAAAGTTTGATCAGAGCTTTAAATTAATTTACTTCCGGCAAGAGCAACTGCTGGAAAATAAATTTCTTGAAGCCAATGGTCAGTAAATGACATGCGATGTAAATAAAAAAGCCTTCTGAATTTTCAGAAGGCTTTTTTATTTATTATTATTATTAATTAACCAATAGAAACACGTTTGAAAGCACTTACTGTTAAACCTTTAGAAGTTTTGTCCAGTAACTGCGCAATTGTTAAAGAGTTATCTTTCACAAACTCCTGGTTTAATAAAGTATTCTCTTTGTAGAATTTGTTTAGTTTACCTAAAGCAATTTTTTCTAACATTGCTTCTGGTTTACCTTCTGCACGAGCCTGCTCTTTACCAATTTCAATTTCACGCTCAACGGTAGCAGAATCAACGCCATCTTTATCTAAAGCAACTGGTTTCATAGCAGCAATTTGCATAGCTACGTCTTTACCAACTTCAGTAACATCAGTACCGTTATTATTTACTAAACCAACTAATACACCTAATTTGCCATTAGAGTGATTATAAGCTACAACTTGGTCAGCAGTTATTGTTTCGTAAGAAACTACATCTAACTTCTCACCAATTTTACCCATTAAATCAGTAATATGATC
Organism: Adhaeribacter aquaticus DSM 16391; assembly: GCF_000473365.1. Classification (GTDB taxonomy): domain Bacteria; phylum Bacteroidota; class Bacteroidia; order Cytophagales; family Hymenobacteraceae; genus Adhaeribacter; species Adhaeribacter aquaticus. The sequence goes on along the minus strand of NZ_KI421517.1, from coordinate 263,112 downwards.
AGATAAAGAACGGCCATCTGGCTGTGGAGTAGCTAATAAATCTTCTTTAGTAGGGGCATTAGTAGATACAGCAGCATCCAAAATAGCTTTAGCTAAATTTTGGAAGTCAGCTACTTTCGATACTGGTTCAGTTTCGCAGGCTAAAGCAATAACTTTACCTGTTTTGCCATCTTCGCTAACTTGAGTTAAAACAACACCTTCAGAAGTTGCATTATCGGCACGTTTGCTGGCAATTTTCTGACCTTGTTTCCGAAGAATATCTTTAGCTGCTTCGAAATCACCGTTTGCTTCGGTAAGCGCTTTTTTGCAGTCCATCATACCGGCACCGGTTTCCTGGCGAAGTCTGTTAACATCTTGTGCTGTAATAGCCATGTTTTTAATTTAGTTTTTAGTTAAAGATTATTAGATAAGCGCTAGGAGGTTGTAAGGAGTAAGTAAATTTCCTGTATTCATTGCCTAACTGCTAATGTTTTAATTAAAAAAAACTGAACACTAGAAGTAAGTTATCTAATGTTCAGTTTCTCATTTATTTATTAATTTGGAATTATTCTGCCGAAGGAGAATCAGCTGCTACTTTCTCAGCAATTCCTTCTTCTTCAGAACGCTTACGTTCCGTATCTTCTTTGTCTACTTTTCTTTCTGATAAACCATCTTCGATTGCTTTACCAATTACTCTTACAATTAAAGAAATTGATTTTGAAGCATCATCGTTAGCCGGAATAGGGAAGTCTACTAAATCTGGGTTAGAGTTAGTATCGCAAATAGCAAATACCGGTAAGTTTAATTTTTGAGCCTCGCGGATAGCAATGTGCTCGCGTTTTACGTCAACAACAAATAAAGCTGCTGGTAAACGAGATAAGTCAGAAATACCACCTAATACACGGCCTAATTTCTCACGCTCACGCGATAACATTAAACGCTCACGCTTTGCTAAGTTAGTGTAAGTAGTATTGTCTTTGATTAACTTATCAATAGAAGTCATTTTCTTTAACGACTTACGTACGGTAGCAAAGTTAGTAAGCATACCACCTAACCAACGGTCAGTAACGTAAGGCATTTTCAGACGTTTTGCCTCGTCTGCTACGATGTCCTGAGCTTGTTTTTTAGTAGCTACGAACATGATTTTACGACCAGATTTTGCAATCTGACGGATAGCAGCAGCTGCTTCGTCTAAAGAAGCAACAGTTTTGTTTAAGTCAATAATATGGATGCCGTTTTTCTCCATGAAAATGTACGGCGCCATTTTTGGATCCCATTTACGGGTAAGGTGACCAAAGTGTACACCTGCCTCCAATAATTCTTTATAATTTGTTGTACTAGCCATTTTGTGAATACACCTTTGAGATTATCGTTTAGAGAACTGGAATGAACGTCTCGCTTTTCTTTTACCGAACTTCTTACGCTCAACCATACGTGGGTCCCGAGTTAAGAAGCCTTCTTTCTTCAGAGCTGGACGAGCTTCTGCGTTTTCAGCGATTAAGGCTTTTGCAATAGCTAAGCGAATTGCTTCTGCCTGACCACTTGTACCACCACCTCTTACATTTACTTTAACATCGTATTTACCAACTGCATCCAAAGTTTTCAGCGGCTGATTTACGATTGTTTGTAATACTTCACTTGGGAAGTACGCTTTGATATCTCTATCGTTAATAGTGATATTCCCTTGCCCTGCGCTCAGGTAAATGCGCGCTACCGAGGTTTTTCTTCTACCAGATGTATTGAGAATTTCCATTAATTGTTATATAGTTAGGATATTTTTACTTGTTTTGGCTGTTGTGCTTCGTGCGGATGTTCAGCTCCATCATAAACAAACAGGTTACGGAATTGCTCACGGCCTAAACGGGTTCTTGGCAACATACCACGTACCGCTCTTTCTACTACTTTAGCAGGAGATTTAGCTTTTAATTCACGTACAGTAGTATGTTTCTGACCGCCTGGGTAACCAGAGTGTGTTACATAAACTTTGTTGTCTAATTTTTTACCGGTAACCCGTAGATTAGCAGCATTGATAACAATTACGTTATCACCGCAATCGGCGTTAGGAGTAAAAGAAGGCTTAGTTTTGCCTCTTAAAATGTTAGCGATTTGGCTCGCTACGCGGCCTAATGTTGCGTCTCCGGCGTCTATCACTACCCAACCTTTATTAGCGGTCGCCTTACTAACTGATAGCGTCTTATAACTTAAGTGATCCATCTAGGTGCTTTTTTAAGCGTTTAGTTTATAAAAAATAATTCTGGACTTTTCCAGAAAATGAGCACAAAGATAACTGCTTTATATTAAATATACAACCGTATATTTAATATAAAGCTAAATTATTCAGTTTTAATAAATTAATTCAACGGCTTCCGCTATCCTGATTCCAGGTAAAATCCTTCTTTGAGTATATAAATAATACATTTTTTTAAACATAATAGGTCTTTAACCGTTTCTAGTATGTTAAATATACTTAGTATTAAATACGGTATAAAAAAGTTGTGTTTACTATATTTGCTTAATCAATAGCCCTTTATATTTGTTCTTTATTTTTGGTATATGTATATTATAATTAATGAGTTAGAGAAGGATGTCCTACGTGAAATTATCAGCATTGGGCTGGCTCGTGCTGCTGATTCTTTTTCTAACTATGCTAAAGGTGGGGTGCTGCTCGATGTTCCGGAGATTAAAATAATAGAGCCAAGGGTTTTGCCGGATGTGATTGATGAATATCAAGAAATATATTATGTAATTCGGTCAGATATAAAGGGCGAATTAAATGGGAAAACGTTTTTATTATTTACAGCAGAAAATATTACAAAGATTGCGGATGTTTGTTTAGAAGATGTCTCTAGCATATCTCCTGATTATGATAGCCAAAAGCAGGAAATGTTATTAGAAATAAGTCAGATTATTACCTCCGCTTTATCCACGCAATTATCTAAGATACTTCATCTTAAGTTATCTACTCAAAATGCCTCTGCTTTATTTGCCAGTGAGGCCAGTTCTATCCATCACATTTTGGAGGATATGCCGGAATACCAGCCGTTTGTTATTACTATAAAAACGTATTTCCGGAAATTGGTAAAATCAGTGGAATTGCCCATGCTGGTGGTTTTTGATTCTTTATCAGTATCGGAATTGCTGCGCATAATCAGGCGTGATAATTTATATGATTATAAATTATTAAAAGAAACAGGTCGGGCTAATAACTTTTAATTTAAGGTTTCCCTAATACTAAAAAAGCCACCTGCACAGGTGGCTTTTTTAGTATTAGGGAAGCAGGTTATTTATGTTGCCGTAGCATCTTTATTAAAACCTGAAAGTCTTTTGGATAAGGAGCTTCTATCAGTAAAGGTTCGCCTTGTAAGTTAGTAAAGCCTAACTGAAAAGAATGTAAAGCAAAACGCTTGATGAATGGTTGTTCTTCAGAGTCTTTGCTCAGGTTAAAATTCTTCTTGAGATTGGAAAGATATAAATGTTCTCCTCCATACAATGTATCACTTACAATAGGGGCATTTAAATAAGCTAAGTGCAGTCGGATCTGGTGCATACGTCCTGTAACAGGTTTACAAGCAACCAGGGTATGTCGGCTATACTTTTCCAGGGTTTTAAAATAGGTTTGTGCTGGTTTACCACTACGTGTAAGTTTAGCAGTACCTTTTAATCCTGGCTGAATGGCACGGTCTACTAACAAGCCTTCATAATCCTGGGCACCCCAAACTACTGCATGGTAAAGTTTAGTAACTTCCCGATGCTCAAATTGCATAGATAAATGGCGGTACGCTTCGTTATTTTTAGCTAAAGCTAAAGCACCGGAAGTTTCTTTATCTAAACGGTGACAAGCTTGCGCATCCGGGTTATATTGCCTGGCTAAGCGTAATACGTTAGTTGAATTTAAGGCACGATCTTCTAAAGTAGCCAGAAATGGTGGCTTATTGATTATAATATAATCTTCGTTCTCAAAAATGATTAAATCCTTAAAAACAGGATATTTCATGTTTATTAGCTGAATGGATGAATTAATATTTTTCTTTTAAAATGCTCATGAAAGGTTTAAACAGAAGCTTTTCTGAAAACCAGCAAATCTAAAAGTAATACAACAACAAAGATGGGTAAATTATTCCAATTAGAATTAATTAGGGGAGGGTTGAGGCAAGAATAAATGGTAAATTAGCTTTTAGCCTTTGCTAATTTAAATTGCATAGAGGTTCCCTGGTTAACTTCGCTTATTAGTTCGATAGAAGAACGGTGCGCCTCCAGAATATGTTTGGAGATAGCTAAACCAAGTCCGGAGCCGCCACTCTCGCGCGACCGGCTTTTATCAATGCGGTAAAAACGTTCAAAAATGCGGGGTTGGTGTTCTGTGGCTATTCCTGGGCCATCATCGGTTACCTCTACCTGTATCTTTCTTTTGGCGTTTTGTAATTTTATCCAAATATTACCACCTTCCCGGCCATATTTTATGGCATTGTCAACCAGGTTTATCAATACTTGTTTTATTCGGTTGCTATCGGCATAAACCATCATTTCCGCAGATTGATCCTCTACCTGTAGATGTAAATTTACTTGGCGGTCGGCGGCTTTTAATTCTAATTCTTCAAAAACCTCCTGACATAAAAGTACCAAATTAAATGTTTTCTTCTGCATTTTAACCACACCTTTTTCAAGCTGTGAAATGCTAATCAGGTCTTGTACTAAATTATCCAAGCCATCCAGGCTGCGGGCTGCTTTCTGCAGAAATTTATCCCGTACCTTAATATCATCTACGGCTCCATCTAAAAGCGTATGGATAAAGCCTTGAGCGGCAAAAATGGGGGTTTTTAGTTCATGCGAAACATCCGCCAGGAATTCTCTCCGCAAAACCTGCAGTTGCTTTAGCTCATCTATTTCTTTTTGCTTTTGTTCGGCCATGTACAGAATTTCTTCTTTAATTCTTTTAAGTGGCTCAGGACGGAAAAGAAATTTATTGCTCATGCGCCGGAACTCTTTGCGTTTAATATGTTCCAGACTGGCGTAAATATTATTGATTTCTCTAAATATCAGGATCTCGTAGGAAAAGTAAATCATGATAAAACAAATAGAGAAAGTGCAGCCCAGCGATAAAGCTAGGGCGCGCATAGATAAGAATTGGGAGAAATATAAAAAAGTAGTAAAAATAAGAGCTACAACAACGGAAATTATAATAGCAATAGTTCTGGAATTAAATTCCATAAGTTATTAATCGGTGTTAAACTTATAGCCTACGCCTTTAATGGTTTTAATATGATCTTCACCAATCTTTTCGCGCACTTTTCTTATATGCACATCTACGGTACGGGCAATTACATAAACGTCCGTACCCCAGATATTATTGAGTAATTCCTCGCGATTAAATACTTTGTCAGGGGTGTTGGCTAAAAATGCCAATAATTCGAATTCTTTCTTAGGCAAAGTTATTCGTTCATCGCCTTTAAAAACTGAGAAACTGGTGCGGTCTATTTTAATATTACCTACCTGAATAACTTCATTTTGATCGGCTGCTCCCTGATTACCCCGACGCACGAAGGCAGATAAACGGCTTAATAAGGCCCTAGGCTTGATAGGTTTGGTAATAAAATCATCTGCTCCTGCTTCAAAAGCTGCAACTTCGGAGAATTCCTCTGAACGTGCTGTTAAAAAGAGGATGTAGGTGTCTTTGCATTCAGGCATTTCCCGTAAATGCCGGCAAGCCGTTATACCATCCATAATAGGCATCATAACGTCCATCAGGATAATGTCTGGCTGAAACTGAGTAGCCACGGCTATGGCTTCTTTGCCATTTTCGGCATGAGTTACATCGTAACCTTCTTTAGTAAGGTTGTATTGTAGCAATTCTACAATATCAGCATCATCGTCTACTACCAGAATTTTATATGTTGTTTGCACAAGTCAGCCTGTTAAGTTTAGAAAAGAACAAACATTTAAAACAAATTAATTTACTCGTTCTTTAACGCGACAAATATAGGGCTTTTACTTTTAACAGATGGGAGGAAGGATAGGGTCTTTTGTTAAGAAATTATTAACTTTCTGGTAATATTTTCCTAATTAAGAAGACTATAGGAATGCTATTGATGGTTTCGAATAGACGTTAGCTTATACCGCAATCCGCTATATTTATATAAGTCTACTTTTACAGCCCCTACAAACATATCAGCTTTGATTAAAACCGGAATTTTGTTTTTATCATCTGAAAGGTAAACTGAAATGGCATTTTCACCGGCAAATAATTTATTGTCGGGCATACGTGGTACCAATTTAAAAGCCTGGAAAGTTCCGGCTTTTGTAGCTACTGTTTCGCGTCCCTTAAAAATTACATCCATATCAAACACTTCGTTATCAAAGAAGCCTTTAACTTTAATTACATCGCCATTGCGGTATTTATTAAAGTCCAGGGTGCGGAGGTAGTAAAAACCACTTACTATATCCTGTACATTATCCGGAATTTTAAATGTTTCAGCTTTCCTAGGCTCTTTTACTTTAATCCGCTCTACTACCGCAACGTTTTTAGAATGGTCAAATGTTATTTTTTCGGTTTTGCGGTATTTATTTTCCTCAATATTCTGGTAAAAATGCTGGGGTAAAATGGAGGCAGTATCAATATAGGTGCGCCACGTATCGCGAATGCGCAGAAAATAATCAAAAGAACCTGTTGTTTTTCCAAATACGGTTGCTTTATAACAAGGCCGGTTGTTTACCCAGTTCATGTCCTCATCAATATTTATAACGGCATCGGCAGCATTAATAACCCCGTAATGCACTTTATAATTAAGGACTTCGCCCCTGGTAAAAGCGTTCTGAGAAACAGTACGCTCAGACTCTTTAGCAATAAAGCCTGACCCTACCACCAACAGCACTAATATCAAGAGGGAAAGTTTATTCATAACAGGTAATCTTTGCTTCTACCATAATCAATCAAATGTTATACCAACAACGTCTGATTATAGAACGCAAAGTTAATTATTTGATTTTTATAAGTCTTTAACTTATTGTTATAAAAAAAGGTGCCCGCATGCAGACACCTTTCTAAAATCCTGAAGAAAAAAGCTTCAATTATTCGCCATCCACTATAGCAGCCACTTTTTCTGGCTCACCTTTAATGATAGCACGAATCTTAACTTCAATTTCGTCCATTAAACCTTCATTATCAAGTAATATTTGTTTAACAGCATCACGGCCCTGGCCTAATTTATCTCCATTGTAGGAGAACCACGAACCTGATTTCTGAATAATATTTAGCTCAACACCTAAATCCAAGATTTCACCTACTTTAGAAATGCCTTCGCCGTACATAATATCAAACTCCACTACTTTAAACGGAGGTGCTACTTTGTTTTTTACAACTTTCACCCGGGTACGGTTACCAGTAATGTTATCAGCACCCTCTTTAATTTGGCCTATCCGACGAATATCTAACCGAACAGAGGCATAAAATTTAAGCGCGTTACCACCAGTGGTTGTTTCTGGGTTACCAAACATAACCCCAATCTTCTCACGTAACTGGTTAATGAAAATACAGGTACAGCCGGTTTTGTTAATTGTACCAGTTAATTTACGCAGCGCTTGCGACATTAAACGTGCCTGTAAACCCATTTTGCTATCACCCATATCACCTTCTAACTCCCCTTTTGGTACTAAGGCAGCAACAGAGTCAATAACAATAATATCTATAGCACCAGAGCTAATCAGGTGGTCGGCAATTTCTAAAGCCTGCTCACCGTTATCTGGTTGCGATATCAATAAGTTAGTTGTATCAATACCTAATTTCTCGGCATAAACCCGATCAAAAGCGTGCTCTGCATCAATAAAAGCAGCTAAACCACCACGCTTCTGGGTCTCGGCAATACAATGCAAGGTTAAAGTTGTTTTACCTGATGATTCCGGACCATAGATTTCTACAATACGACCTTTTGGTAGGCCGCCAATACCCAACGCAATATCAAGCCCTAGAGAACCAGTGGATACAGCCGGGATATCTTCTACTTTGTTATCGCTCAGTCTCATCACAGTACCTTTTCCATAGGTCTTGTCGAGCTTATCCATGGTTAATTGGAGAGCCTTTAATTTTTCGTTGTTTGCACTCATCTTTGTCTTTTTATATTCCTTAAATTTAGGCCTAAATTACAGTTTTTTGTAGCAATTTCCAAGTAAAATATAGCTGCAAAAGCATTGTAATTGGTGGCTGATTTTTAACATAAACCCGCCTTTTTTCGTGCCATTTCGTAGCTGATTTTATGAAAATATTTCGTCGTTTTATTGCCCTTATTTTAACTATTTCAGTTATTAAAAGTTATGCCCAACTAAACAATTCAGCCTTGCTTTATTCTTTACCGGTAAAGCCCGAATACAAGCAAGATTTGCGCTTTGGTTTCCGGACATTAGGCTTTATGCGCGACAATGAATACACCAATGATATAGCAGCTGGCTATACTTTGTTTGGCTATCATTTAAATCCTCGGCTGGTGTACTTTCCGGCTCAGAATGTCAGGATAGAAGGAGGAGTGTTTCTGTTGAAAGACTTTGGGAACCCCAAACTACAGCAAGTGCAACCCACTTTTACGGTGAAAGTTCAAAACCAAAAGTCGGCTTTTATTTTTGGAACCCTGGAAGGCAACCTAAACCACGGGTATATTGAACCGTTGCTGGATTTTGAACGGGTAATTACAAATACCCTGGAAAACGGTACCCAATACTTATTGAAAACTAAGGGTCTAACATTGGATGCTTGGATAGACTGGCAACGCATGTTGTACCGGGGCGAAAATGCCCGGGAAGAAATATTTGGGGGAATAACTGCCGAAAAGAAAATTTTTGAAACTACAAGCGGTTGGCGACTGGGAGTACCACTTCAGTTTACGGCCCAGCATAAAGGCGGCCAAATTGATGTTTCTAATTTACCGTTACTAACCCTTTTAAATGGAGCTACCGGATTTAACCTGCAAAAGAAGTTGCAAGGGAATTTCTTCCAAAGCTTTACCTCGCAAAACTTTTGGGTCTTTTATAAAGATCAATCTAATGTGCGACAAGTGCCATTTGCATCTGGCCAGGGCCTTTACTTAAATGCCGGTTTAAATACCAAAGCGGTAAATGTAATGCTTTCGTATTGGGATGGGCATAATTATTACGCCGAGAAAGGTGGACAATTATTTTCATCGGCTTCTACTACAGTTAAGAAGCCAAATTATTTAGAGCCTGACCGGCGTCTTTTAATTGTGCGCTTTATGCGAGATTTTCCGATACTGGATAACTTATCCATTTCGACCCGTTTTGAACCGGTATTCGATTTAAATAATCCCCAGACAGAATTTTCCTTAGGTGTTTATGTCCATTATTATACCGACTTTTTTATAACACGGGTACGGGAAAACTAAAGCTTTCTTACAAACCAAAACTAAAAAAGGCCTCTATTCTTAAGGCCTTTTTTAGTTTATACTTACATAGAAGTTACTTAGAAGAAGAATAATTGTATTGTAGTGGGCTTCCCAATGATTTCTGCGTAATCATAACGTTAAGTACCCGCGCTGCTTCGTTAAAATATTCCAGACGTCGGATAAGCATTTCTTTAGTGAGCATGGTGCCTTCCGGAGTTTTCATGTAAGAACGCTTGTCATTCAGGATCTGCTCCATGGCTTTTGAAGCGTGTTCTTTATTGTGCACGTACAAATCTTTAAATTCTGCTACCGATTGAATTCCCGTTGATTTGATTTCGAAATGCTCGCCGGTGGTGTTTAAAACAGCACAAAGAATGTTTATTTCTAAAGGCAAAGATGTTTCAAAAGGCGTACGACTCAGATCAATATCGTGAGTTAAAATTTCCAGAAGGGTATTCAGGTTATTTTCAAAACGTTCGTATAGGGAGCGGGCTTCCATGTATTTTCTTACAGTTAAATTGATTAAGATCTTAAATATTTTTGCCTATAAAGCTAATATTTGGCTATGAGGTGTTACACAAAAGTAGAAAAACTTCACAAAACTATTTTACGAGAATATCCCGGCAAAGGCTTATAAATGGACTCATTTGAATATTATTTGTCTCTATTTGTAGTGGACCTCTTTACAAGCAGCTGCAGCCAAATAAATCCACTTCTTTATACCACAGGTTTACAATTTTATTTTCTTTTGTTCTTAAAATTAAGCCGCGGGAGGGGGTATCTAATTCATTGTTCAACGGAAAAGTATCAGCATAAGTGAAATACACATTGTCGGTGCCCTTTAAACGGGCAAACGTTTTCACAAGATGGCTACTGCTGGGGCAATCTTCACATTCTTTTACTACCTGATTCCTCATCAGGCGGTCAATTTCCGGATTGTTTTCAAAAATTAAATCTAGTTTGTATTTGCTGGCAAATAAATTCTTGTCTTGTGTGGTAAAGTTTCGGGTATCTAACAAGTAATGGTAAGACTCGGAACATTCGCCCGCATTAAAGCCAAAGTCTTTAATGCAGGTGCTTTTTACACCTTTAGTTGAATAAACATAAACTAAGGGCTTACCGGCTTTTAAAATTGAATCCAGAATTTGAGGATAATAAATTAACTTTCCCTTCTCTAAACTGGGTTCCTCATTATTATTTTGCTTGGCAGAACTGGTAAGTTTTACCAAATCACTTTCAGCAGAAATATCCTGAAAGCTATCCTGAGCTTGAACGTAGTTTGGGAAAGTAATAATACTTAACTGATTAGCTTCTAAGTTAAAAACAGGAGCAAGTACTTTGGTAAAAGCTAATTGGTCAGAATACTTCATAGGGTTTAGTAACTCATCTTGCAGTTGTAGCAAAAATTGTTTAGTGTTCAGGGAAAGGGCTGAATTATGCTGGGCAATAAGTTGAGCTATATAAAATGCCTTAAGTGAATCTGAGACATAATTTAATTTAAAATATGCTTCGCAATCTATTTGCTTCGCCAACTCATTATTGCTTGTTGCGGCAGGTCTTGCTTGTTTTATACTCAAAGCAGTAGAATCTCCTATGGCTGCATTCTCTTTTTGGATTTCGTTGGCAGCATTTTTCTGGCAGGAAGTAGTAATGAATCCTAAGAGGAAAAGGAGGAGGAAAGCGTATTTCATTTACTTTATACATTTAAAGTATGGTTTTAGCTATTAGTTTACTAACCTATTGCCTTATGGTTTTTTACTATTTATTTTGCCTTTTAAGCTTCTTATTTAAGGAGTAATTTTTTTGTTTTACCACTTCATAAAGAGTTTTAAGCAATATAGATGAAAATCTATTCATCCTAGAATTATTTGAAGCTTAATAATCTCAAGAGGTTTAAAAGCAAAAAGCCTGTGTTTACCAAAACACAGGCTTCTATCTATTCTAGTTGTTTAAAACATAAACCCTGTTCGTAAGGAAAGGCGTTTAAACAAAATGTTTTGATTGGTTCGGGTGCCCCAATTATTATATTCTATTTGGGCACGTTGACTTTTGAAACCAACTCCAAAAGTAAAAGCCGACATATTACCAGTATTTACCCGAAATCCTAAAGTTGGGTTAAACATAAAGCCTCCTTCTTGCTTCCTGCCATTGCTGGTGCTATTCAAGATGGTGGCACCGTAACCTACATCTAAACTATAGTAAGGGCTTACTCTTTTATCCAAGACAGCACCTTTGATACCCAATGCAATAGGAGTAATTAGAACTTCCTGATAGAAATCAAAAGCAATAGTGGCTCCTAAGGCTAATCTAGGGTTAAGTCGATAGCCATTAAAAAATTGAACGGTTGGAGTGCTATGGTTTATATAAATATTATTAAAAGAAAGGCCAGATGTTTTCCCATACAAATAACCTAGTTCTATAGTCCCAATATACCTGGAAGTTTTATTAGGGTTGGCTTCTACGGCAGTTGTATGGGAGCTAATATTTTGGGCAGATGTAAATTTAGACCTTCCTATTAGTAAGATCAGGAGGGCCATAGACTTTAGAAAATATTTCATTTAAATACTTTTACCAGCTACTGGTATTTTGCTTAAAAGTTTTATTTGGTTGATGTTGCTGTAGTCGTACTGGTACAAACCATCTTTCCCAATCATCAAAAGTGAAGTTCCTAATGGAATAACGTCATAGGCGTCCTTGCCTTTGAAATGAGCCTTTAGGTTTTCATTCACCTTCATATGATCTTTTATATCGAAAACCTTTAAACCATAAGTGCCTTCACATAGAAATAGGGTGTGATTGTCGATACCTAAACCATGAGGATTATCCATTGGATAAGTTTTAAGTAATTTTGGGCTCCGGGCATTACTTACATCTAATACTTCCAGCTGATTAGTAAAGCCGGCACAAGCGTTACCGGAACGTAAGGTTACCCAAGCCAGATCTCCCTCTACAACTACCGGGTCGCAGCTTCTTACATGCTGATAGGTGGAAAGGTGTTCTGGCTTAACCGGATTGCTGTTGTCGTAAATATGCATGCCGGTGGTGGAGCCAATAAACAGCTTGTTGTTATAAGGGAAAATAGTTTCTATTCCCCAACCTAAATTTATTTTCTCACCATTTTTAGGATCAGTGTTATTGCTAATGTCAAAGACTTGTAAGTTGGTTAAACTAACGGTATATAGGTAATTGCCTGATATCGCAAACCTGGCCATAGAGCCACCTTTGCCTGCCCCGCCAGATGAAGGAGCTTTGGCAGACGTCATACTTACGGCGTCTCTGCTTGAAAATATGGCTGATCCTGCGGATTGATTCCGGTTATAATCTTTAACGCTTTCGGTTATTGTTTTTTCTTCATAGCGTGCTAAAAAAACTTTGGCGGTATCGGCAACCAACATTCCATTAGTTGGGAAAATATTATCGACCCGCTTTACCAGTTTTACCTCTAATGGATCACTTATATCAAAGGCAACTAAGTCTATATAACTGTCGGCATATAATATATTCCCTTTTACAGCTATATCCATATTACCCGGAATCTCAATAAAGCTTATTTTTTTAGGAGCTGCAGGATCGGCATTATCAATAATATGAATTCCTTTTTCTACTTCATTGATAAAAAGGTAATTATCTTTGACATAAATTTTCCCAGGATTAACAAGCCCCTGTGGAGCACTTACTTTAATGGCACTTTTTAGTTCCGACCGCAACATATAGACTGGCTCATATCGGGTATAGGTAATGGTTGTTTCTATTTCGTCGGTACACGCCATCACCATAAAACCAGAAAATATCAGGAGGAGATTTAACCATTTTTTTTGAAGTAGAGCTCTTTTCATCATTGTAAAAGATTTTGACCTTTGTTATTATTTATAATGAGCCTAATCTGAGGCAAATGGTTGCAAAGCAAATTTAGATTTTATTTACTAGTCTGACTTGCCTCTATTCTATTTACGGCTTTAAATAATTGTAATTCAATTGGATTTAAACATAAAAGGCTGCTCTTAAAAAAGAGCAGCCTTTTATGTTTAAATTGATTCTAATCTTACAGAAGATCTTTAATTATCTTCTCTACTGTAATGCCTTCGGCTTCAGCTTTAAAATTCCGTACAATCCGGTGGCGCAAAATGGGTAATGCTACTGCTTGTACGTCTTCAATATCTGGTGAATATTTGCCGTTTAATAGCGCATTACATTTGGCTCCGACAATTAAATGTTGGGAAGCCCGGGGACCAGCGCCCCATTCCAGAAACTGATTTGCTTGCGGAGAAGCCATTTCGGTATTAGGACGAGTTTTATGGACTAAACGTACCGCGTAATCTACCACATTATCTACTACAGGCACCCGGCGTACCAATTGCTGGTAAGCCATAATGTCATCTGAATGCAATACTTTATTGATGGTTTGTTTGATATTGGAAGTAGTATTTTTTACTATCTGTAATTCCGAAGCAAAGCTAGGGTAGTCCAACGTAATATTAAACATAAAGCGGTCCAGCTGGGCTTCGGGCAAGGGGTAGGTACCTTCCTGTTCAATCGGGTTTTGGGTAGCCAAAACAAAAAAAGGCCGGGGTAAATCGTACCGCATTCCGGCAACCGTTACCGAATATTCCTGCATCGATTCAAGTAAAGCTGCCTGGGTTTTAGGCGGAGTCCGGTTTATTTCATCGGCCAAAACAATATTGGCAAATACCGGTCCTTTTACAAACTGGAAATTACGATTCTGATCCATGGTCTCGGAACCCACAATATCAGATGGCATTAAATCAGGCGTAAACTGAATCCGATTAAAGGATAAATCCAAAGATGAAGCAATAGTTTGAATTAACAGTGTTTTGGCCAGCCCCGGAACCCCCACTAATAAGCAGTGTCCTTGTGAAAAGATAGCCGTAAGTACTAATCGTACTACTTCATCCTGACCAATTATTATTTTGGAAATTTCACTGTTAAGGCCACGATAGGCCTGGTGCAGCGCATCGGCTGCTTCCTTATCCGAGCTAAAATGCTTCATAGGGTTCTAATAGAGATCAGAGCTTAAAATATCACATTTATTAAATTCTGGGTCAATATCAATAAATACCGTATTCTTGTTCTTCTCAAACCAATCAGCCAGGGCTTTATTTCTTTTCTCGTTCAAGGCGGCCGCAGCTAATTTCTGATAGTCATCTTTCATATTAGCTTGGTGCGGTGGCGTTTTAGATTTTAAGTAAATAATACGCATGGCCTGTTTGCCATCCTCGGTACGGTAAGGTAAAGGCTGAGTAATTGAACCAACTTTCATGGTATCAATTGTGAAGAAGATAGAAGGATCTACCTGGTCCAGCGGAATATACGTGCTACGGTCGGAACGGTTCATTAATAGACCGCCATTATCTTTAGTTATTTTATCATCAGACAAATCTTTAGCAGCTTTTGAGAAAGAAATGCTATCGGCCAGAATACGGGAACGCAATTTTTTTAGCTCTTCACCGGTGGCATCCATGTCCAGATCCGTAGATGTAGGCTTAATTAAAATATGACGGGTATTATATTCCTCGCCGCGGCGGGATATTAACTGGATTAAGTGGAAACCAAATTGCGACTCAACCGGGTCAGCAATTTGTCCGGGCTCTAATTTTAAAGCAGTGGCTTCGTATTCAGGAACCAGTTCTTTTTTCTTAAAGAAACCCAGTTCACCACCTTTAGCAGCAGATCCTGGGTCTTCAGAATATTGTGTAGCCAGGGATTCAAAGCTTTCACCGGCCAGAATACGTTTTTTAAACTCCAGCAGCTTATTCCGAACTTCTTCTTTTTGCTTTTTATTAACGGTAGCTAATTTAACTATCTGACCAATTTCTACTTCAGTAGAAAAATAAGGTAAGCTGTCTTTCGGGATTTTATTAAAGAACCGTTTTACTTCACTTGGCGTAACCGTTATCTTAGAAGTAATTTCTTGTTGCATTTTTTGCCCGATGAGCTGTTCCCGGATGGAAGGCCGTAAATCATCTTTTAATTGATTAAGGCTTTTGTTATAATATTCCACCAGTCGTTGCTCACTGCCAATCTGAGAAACGAAATACTGCATTCGTTCATTTAACTGGCCTTCTATCATGTCATCGTCCACCGTTACGGAGTCGATATCGGCCCGGGCTACCATTAATTTTTGGGTTAATAAAAAACGCAGGATAGCACATCTGTCTTTTTCGCTGGGGGTTCTGCCCTGAGCTGATTCCTGGGCAACGGCAGCTTCTAAATCGGAGCGTAAAACAATTTGGTTATTTACTTTTACTATAATACCATCCAGAGATTTGGGTTTTTGCTGGCCTGAAGCAAAAATGGATACACTTACGCAGAGTAGCAGTGTAAACAAGCCTTTTACAAATAAATTCACGAAGGGGTTATTAATCATTGGTTTTAATTCGGAAAAAGAAGCAAGTCTGGCGTTACGAATAAAACAATCCAGACCAGCGCACTAATAACGTAAATTCTTTCTAAAAAATTTTAAATAAGGTATAATTCGCAAAGGTATCTATTTCAGGTACAAAATAAAAAGCGCTGCCCTGGCAGGCAGCGCTTTTAAGCTTTATTTTTTTATAAGTTTTTCTACTTCAACCTGATTTACCACCACCGGGTACCGTTGCCGAAGTTCGGTTATCCATTCTTTCTCCAGGTAGTTTTGGAAATCAGAAGTTGCTATTCCCCGGGTTTCGTTTAACCTTTTGTAGGCAGGAGGTAATATTTGATGAATTTGAATAAAGTATATTCGGCCATCTCTTTCTACTGTTTGGGTGCCAGGTTGCCAGGAAACGGTATCCAATATTTTGTTTTCCCCTTTGGCAAATCTTTTCCGGCTGGCCTGTAAGGCTAACGGATTAGCATCATTTACAATCTGTTCTAAAACCTTTAAGTCAGTAGAATATAAATCGAACTGGACAGCTCGCTGAGTGCCACTAATTTTGCTTTCGGTATCGAGCAGGAGTTGCCTGTTCGGTACGCCTTTATTTTGTAAATAGGTTATTACATGATTAGCACGTTTTAATGCCAGCGTGGTGTTTTTCTGTGCTACTTCTCTGGCATCAATTTTACCGGTTATTACCAGGGTTAAGGACGTGTCAGCCTGAAGGCGGGTGGCCAGTTGGTCTAGTTGTGTTTTAGCCTGAGCTGAAATAATATCTTTGCCGGCCGCAAATACTATAGGTGCTGGTTTGCTTTTCCGTAGTTCGTACCGGCCGGTGGTCATTAATTTCTGAGCCGTAGCTAACGTTTCTTTATTTGCAGCACTTAATATGGTGGCTTCAGCACGGGTGTCCCATCTGTAATTTTCCCGGTTTCTTTCAAAAAAGTTTTTTAGCCCTACCGTATCTTCCAAGGCTTTAGACCAAACTTTTTCGTCCATTAGCTGAAATAGTAAAATGCCATCCCGGTATTCCCGCACCAGCATTTTATAATCTACATACTTATTTTCCAGATTTTCTTTCTCATAATCCATCAGGCTTTGTTCCACAAAAGCATCATACAGTAATTGCATGGCATGGGTTGGCGATGTATTTCTCCGGGCCTTCTGATTTGCCTGAATGTAATTGAAAAAGTCTTTTATCCGGTACACTTTACCTTTAATGGTGAACAATTGGGTATTTGTTTCTTTATCAGGAAAAGTATTCTGCCAGGTTCCTTTTACAATTGCCGAATCAGCTTTGCCTAAGACATAGGTGTTACTGCCTGCATCTTCCTGAAAATTATTTTCACCTTTTATTCTTTTTAAAAAGGCTGCTTTATTCAATTCAGAGCGAGAATCTTTGGCTACCCGACTCCGTAAAGATGGCTCCATGTCTTCATAAGGGGGTAAGTTCCTGCGCTCAATTAATTTAATTATATGCCAGCCGTAAGGCGTAAGCACCGGACGGGAAACATCGTTCGGATTGGTTAATTTAAAAGCTGCTTCCTCAAAAGAGGGTATCATGCGGCCTGTTCCAAACCATGGTAGTTCACCACCATTTTGTGCAGAACTGGCATCTTCAGAGAATTGAGACACTAACTTATCCCAATTGCCTTTGCGCGTTATTCTGTTGTATATTTCGTCTATTTTCTTTTTTGCAGCTACAGAATCAGCTTTAGGTAAGCCCGGAGTTGCCCGCACCATAATATGGGCTACTTTTATTTCGCCCTGAGCCGGCCGTAAATTATTTACTTTTACAACATGGTATCCAAACCGAGTTCTTACCGGCTCAGAGATTTGCCCCGGTTGCGTTTTATAAGCTGCATTCTCAAAGGGATAAACCATCTG
Organism: Adhaeribacter aquaticus DSM 16391; assembly: GCF_000473365.1. Classification (GTDB taxonomy): domain Bacteria; phylum Bacteroidota; class Bacteroidia; order Cytophagales; family Hymenobacteraceae; genus Adhaeribacter; species Adhaeribacter aquaticus. The sequence goes on along the minus strand of NZ_KI421517.1, from coordinate 245,490 downwards.
CAAAGATGTGAAATACCCTAAATTGCCATGGTTTTCTTTAGCTGAGGCATCATCCGAATAGTCATGGGCAAGTTTCTCAAAATCTTCACCAGCTAATACCTGCTTACGTAATTCTATAATTTTATTGTAGGCCGCTACTGTGTCTTTGGGATCAGCATCGGGAGCTACCGCTACCAGAATGTGGGAAGCATTAATTTCTTTTTGCATCCGGGTGTAGGCTTCCCGGATTAACCCTTCGGTTACGCTTTTTTCTGTTAGATAAGGCTGGGCGAGTTGCTGTTTATAACCTTCCAGTTCGGTTTTAAAAGCCGTAGTGGTGTCTAGCCCCCGGCTTTCAGCATCCATAACCTTAAGCTTAAAGTTAGTATATAAGTCTAAGTATTCTTGTATACTGGCTCGGGTATAGGCATTTTCTGCGTTGCCGTTATTTTTATTATATACATACTCAAACTCAGTGGTAGGCACTGGTTTGCCACCTAGGGTTTCAATAACAGGCTCTTTAGATTTTGCAACAGAAGTTTCGGTAGCTTTACATCCCGACAAGAACCAAACCGCGGCACCAATATAGTAAAGGCATTTACGCATACAAAAGAAAGTATACTGGGTAAAAATGGTAAATAGTTAAATAAGAATTTGCTGGATGCAATTTTAGCGAAATTTTAAGTAGTAACGATAAAATTGTACGAGTTAATACGTGAAGTTTGTGTTTAAACCTTAAAAAGGCTATAACAGGTACTTAAGTTCCTTGATCGGAAACAGTTTTGCATCCAGCTTTTAAATAAGATTACCCAACTTTTTTATATAAGCGACAAACATTGGTGCCCTGGTCTGTCGTGAATTCTACTTTGTCCATTATGCGACGCACAAGCGCTATTCCGACACCTCCTTTTTTGCCAATCCGGATGTGGTCTTTTATATCAGGCTCTTTATAATTAGCCTGATTAAAGGATCTTCCTTTATCCGAAATTTCAAATAAGAAGGTGTCGTCTAACTTTTCAATAGTCAGCTTTATGAATTTGTTATTGTCTTCGTGGTTGGCATGAATAATTAGATTGGCTGTAATTTCATCTACAGCTAATATAATCTGGTTCAGGACAATGGCCGAAAGCCCGTAAGGGTGCAAAAAATCCGTAACAAAATCTCTGACTACTTTTAAGTTGTTTTTATTGCTACTAATCCGGATTGAGTTATTCATTCGCAACAGTCATGGCTTCGTCATAGCTGGAGACAATGGTCATGAGCAGGTCCAGGCCGAGAATCTCGAACACGTTTTTTACCTTTTCCTGCATGTTGAAGAATATAAGTTTGATTTGGGCGTCTTCGAAACGCTGTAAGTGGGAAATAAATACACCTAAACCAGCCGAAGAAATATAGTTTAAGCGTTCACAATCTACCAGGATTTTGCTGAATAGCATGATCTCGGGCTTTGAAAGTTCTTCGTCTAACATAACGGAAGAACTGGCATCCAATTCACCGTCTAAGCTTATGGTGATGGTTTTGTCATTAATTTGATGTGTTATTTTCATGGCTTTATTTTTACGTCAACTGTTTTAGTTTTGTTGAACATTTAAGAACTTAATTACGATCAGTGTCTGGTCGTCGTGGATAGGCATATCCTGACTAAAATCGTTTACATCGTTGATAATTGCGTATTTTATGTCATCGGCATTCAGGTGATAAGTTTGAGCCAGCATCTCCCGCAAACGGTCTTCGCCGTACTCTTCCTGTTTAATATTACGAGCCTCAACAATACCATCTGTATAGATAACCATGACGTCTCCGGGGTTATAATCGTAGTGCATGTTATGGATGCGTTTCCCATATGATTGATCCCGGATAATACCTAATCCCAGGCCATCGGTATTAAAATAAAAGGTTTCTTCTGTCATGGAGTTGTAATACAACGTATGACAATGCCCGGCCCGGGCAAAAAAGAACCCCCTCATTTTGTAGTCTATAATATACAAGGCCGAGGTAATAAAAGATGTCCTTTCCAGGCAGTGGGTTAAAGCTTGATTAGCTTTAACCATAAACTTAACTGGCTCCAAATCATCCTGCATTAATCCATGGAAGATCCCTTTCATTTGAGCCATATGAAAGGCGGCCGAAATACCTTTACCTGAAACGTCCCCAATTATAATAGCGATTCTACTCTCGCTTAGTTGCAAAAAGTCGTAGAAATCACCGCCAACTTCTTTTGCCGCCTGCGAAAAACAGCTAATTTCAAACCAGGTATCGCGCGGGAATGTTTTAGGTATTAAGCTGTCCTGAACGGAACTGGCAATTTTTAATTCTTCTTTATACCGTTCGTTTTGTAAAGCTTCGCTGGCTAAACGAAGGTTTTCGATAGTTAAAATGGTTTGGCTGGCAAAAGTCCGGATTACATTCACAGTTTCACGGTCATAGCCTTGTTCAATATCTTTTAATAAATATAAAACGCCATAAGTTCTTAACTGGGGTGATTTTAAGGGAACTACATAAATAGATTTGTAAGGGAGCTGCAAAGCTTTGAAATGGATATTGTTATCCAGGTTACCGTTTATATAATCTACGTTGGTAATGATAAAGCTTTGAACCAGGTTCCGGATTTGTACAATATTTGATTCTTCCAGATTAAGTACTTCTATTACTTCTGAACCCTCATCTATTAATATTTCTAACCAGGCAGCATCTGTATTAGATGCCTTAATAGCGCTATCAAATAAAGTTTTATAAACCTGCTGCTCATCTTCCCCTTGCTGTATTAGCTGGGTTAGCCGCTGAAAGTTAAGGAGGTCATCGCGCTTTTGCTCAAATACAGAAGAGGTTGGTAAACTAAAAAAGGCAACCAGAAAAGAAATTCCGGTATAGGTTACCACAAACATGCCCGCAAGCAAAATAAATGGATCATCCAGGTAATTTAACTGAATACCACTGGTTTCAGGGATGGTTTCTGTGAAATACCAGATAAAAATGCCTTGGCTAAGCAAAATGGCAAGAAGTAAAAAAATGGAGCGCCATCTTTTACCAGAGGTTAAATAGGCTACCCATTTTAAATGGGAGCTCAGGAATAAAACGTATAAGGCCAGCAGGGCCAATAGTGGAATAAAAATGATGCTGGTATAATCAAGGCGGAAAATAGATAGTAAAATGGTGCTGTATAGTAAAATTTCAAACCACCGCCATTCAAAATCCAGAGCCTTGGTTTTCTGAAATAAAATCAGGCGCCGCCAGATGTAAAAAGCTTTTGCAATAAAGTAAATAAAGAAGGCAAAATTAATGGTATAAATTACTTCAAGCAAGTACAGGTTTGTGTCCGTGTAATAATTAGTGTACACTTCATAGCCCAGGTAAAGCACAATACAGATATAGGCCGTGATGCCTGCCCGCGTAAATAATTTCCACAGGTAACCAATAAAATCAAGGCCTTTAATGCTGTTTACACTAATTCGTTGCAGCATGAAAATAGCTATCACGAAAGCAGCTTTAAGAATGTAATTCAGGTAATCGGATACCCCGGCCAAAGAAGCTGAAAGCTGGCTTTGGGAATGGTTAAGCAGAATATTTCCTAAAAGCAGAAACCAGCTTAAAACCGCAATAAATAGAAAAGTTTTCTTAAAATTTACCGGATTAGGCATGTAGTACTGGTCGTGCTTTTGCTCGTAAGGATATTAAAATTTGTGAAACGTAAGTAAGTAAATTTGTAGGTATATACGAAAAAAAGTCTCTTATAGCTAAAGGCATAGTTATTTAAACTTAAAAAGAATTACACCAGGAAATACCAATCTGTGTTCCCTGGTGTAAAGCACACTACTTCTTTTTTGTAATTTAAGTTTAGAAATATACTATTTTTTCTTTATTTCTAACGCGTATAGTTCGGCGCTTCCCGAATAATTTGTACGTCGTGCGGGTGACTTTCGCGTAAACCGGCAGCTGTAATTTTAACCATTTTAGCGTCCTGTAATTTGGCAATAGTACCAGCACCACAATAACCCATACCGGCACGTAAACCACCTGCTAATTGGTATAAAACTTCACTTACTAAGCCTTTGTATGGTACCTGGCCTACTATTCCTTCCGGAACCAGCTTTTTCAAATCATCTTCGGCATCCTGGAAATAACGGTCTTTAGAACCATCTTCCATGGCTTCAATAGAGCCCATGCCCCGATAGGTTTTAAATTTACGGCCTTCCAATAGCACCATTTCACCCGGAGCTTCTTCGGTGCCCGCTAATAAAGAACCAATCATGACGGTACTGGCACCACCGGCAATAGCTTTCACAATATCACCCGAGAATTTGATACCGCCATCAGCAATTACTGGAACACCGGTGCCTTCTAAACCACGAACGGCTTCTATTACTGCAGAAAGTTGAGGAACCCCAATACCAGCAATAATACGGGTGGTACAAATACTGCCTGGTCCAACACCTACTTTCACAGCATCGGCTCCGGCTTCGGCTAAAGCCCGGGCTCCTTCGGCAGTAGCTACGTTACCAGCAATTAAATCTAAATTAGGAAAATTGTTTTTTATTTCTTTTACGGCATTTAATACACCTTGCGAGTGGCCATGAGCGGTGTCCACACTTATTACGTCTACGCCGGCTTCTACTAAAGCAGCTACCCGGGCTAGGGTATCGTGGGTAACGCCAACGGCGGCTCCTACGCGTAAACGGCCAAATTCGTCTTTGCAGGCGTTAGGGCGGTCTTTTCTTTTAAGAATATCTTTATAAGTAATTAAACCTACTAATTTTCCGTCATCTTCTATTACCGGCAGTTTTTCTATCCGGTATTGTTGCAAGATATCTTCGGCCTCAGTCAGGCTAATACCTTTAGGCGCCGTTATCAGGTTTTCTTTAGTCATGATTTCAGAAATCTTCATAGCTGTTTTTTTCTGAAACCGGATATCGCGGTTGGTGATAATGCCCACCAGTTTTTTATCGTTGTTCGTTACCGGAATACCTCCAATGTTAAATTCCTTCATCAGGCGTAAGGCATCTCCTAAAGTAGCATTTTCATCCATGGTAACCGGATCCAGGATCATACCATTTTCGGCACGTTTTACTTTACGTACCTGTTTGGCCTGTTCCTTAATTGTCATGTTTTTATGGATGATGCCAATGCCCCCTTCCTGCGCCATAGCAATAGCCAGTTCGGCTTCGGTTACGGTATCCATTGCCGCAGAAATTAAAGGAATATTAAGCCGGATATTACGGGTTAACGGAGTTGATGTATCGCATTCGCGTGGAAGTACCTCTGAATGAGCTGGTACTAAAAGAACATCATCGTAAGTAAGGGCTTCGAAAAGAATTTTGGATTGAGAGGAGTGCATGGCAAATACATTTCGTTATTTGCCGCGTAAAGTTAAGCTAAATTTTTGTAATAATTGTTATAGATCATTAAGTAAATTTATATTTAAGGTTTAAAATTTTAAAACTGCACTTAATTAATAAAGGGGTATGGCAACTTGTTTTTGCAGCGGCCAACTATTTATACCTCTTTTTAGGTTTGTAAATAAAGAGTTTATGCCGTTACTTTTAAAATAAATTGCCTGCACACCCCAAAAGCCAATATGATTAATAAATGTTACGAGCTTATTGGGAGAAATAAGCGCAAATCTTAAGCTATTGTGGTTAAAACAATTAAAACTTATGGTAAATAGTAGGTTTTATACTTCTCTGGTTCCCGGGCATCATAAAGTTGTATATCTTCGCCGCAGTCTGGTCTTTTACGTTCAGTTGCGGCTATTGCAGATAAGGTTATACGGTTCTTTTTATAAAAAGCAGGCTGCAATATGCACTCTTATAACCTGGTAATCCCTGAGAAAATAACATGAGTCTTTTACAACTCTTACTAATTGGCCTCCAAAATATTTCAGATTGGATGGCTTCTTTAAACATATTTGAAGTTTTAGGTACTCTTAGTGGTGCCATGGGGGTTTGGCTAGCGGCCAGAGAAAATAAATGGAACTGGCCGGTAAGCATGGTTAGTGTCTTGCTGCTTATGTATGTGTGCTATCAGGCTAAATTACTGGCTGATGTGGGTTTAAATGCTTTTTACTTTGTGACCAGTGCCTATGGTTGGTATAGCTGGACTCACGGTAAAAAAGAAGGGGAAGAGCTAAAAGTATCCCTTACCAGTTCCAAACAATGGCTTTTGCTATCGGGGTTTGCGCTGGTTTTTACTGCCGGTCTGGGGTATGTGCTTAGTAATTATACCACCGCCGATTTGTCTTATCCTGACTCGGCTGTTACGGCCATTAGTTTATCTGCTTACTGGATGCAAGCCCGTAAAAAGTTGGAAAACTGGATTGTCTGGTTTGTGGTAGACATTGCTTACGTCGGTATCTATCTGTATAAGCAATTGTACCTGCTAATGAGCCTTTATCTTGTTTTCCTACTTTTATGCGTGCAGGGTTATTTTCATTGGCGACGTTCCTGGCAACAAAACCAAGCTTAAAGATTTAAACTAGGGAGGCTGGTTCTTTTTCTAATCTGCCATCTAATAAATTTATAATTCTGGTGCCATAGGTCGCATTTTTTTCTGAGTGCGTAACCTGAATAATAGTAGTACCTTCCTGGTTTAAGCGCTGGAAAAGCTCCATTATTTCTTCGCCTTGTTTAGAATTTAAATTGCCGGTAGGTTCGTCGGCTAAAATTAATTTGGGTGCCGCAATTACTGCCCGGGCAATTCCAACTAATTGTTGCTGCCCGCCTGAAAGCTGATGCGGAAATAAATCTTTTTTGCCTACAATATTAAACCGGTCTAAAATATCGGCTACCATTGCTTTGCGTTCAGAGGATTTTACATCCTGGTACAAAAGAGGGGTTTCGATGTTTTCGTAAACAGTTAATTCGTCAATCAGGTGGTAGCTCTGGAAAACAAAACCTATAAAGTTTTTGTGTAACTGGGTGCGCTCTTTCTCTTTAATTTTGTGAACGGGCTTGTCCAGAAAGAAGTATTCGCCACTGGAGGGCTCCTCAAGCATGCCTATTATATTTAGCAGCGTAGATTTTCCAGAACCAGATGGTCCCATGATGGAAATAAATTCTCCTTCTTTAACCTCCAAGCTAATGTTGCGAAGAATGAAAGTGCGCGAGAAAGCACTGGAGTAATATTTGTCTATATCCTGTAAAACTAGCATACCAGCTTTGTAAGTTAAGTTTGATTACTGAAATCCTTTTTATTTAGTAGTTATATCAGCATTGCCTGGTAATAATAACCTGGCAATGCTGAGAAGACAAAATTACATGCGATAACTTAATTCGGTAGTGCCTCCACTGGTTGATAATTTTACCGGAGTGCCGCCTCCGTTTATGCTGCCTTTAACCCGGTTTTTCTCAGAAGAACCCGTGAAATTAGATAATTGAGTTTTAACACTATTCCCGGCTAAATCTAAATCCAAGCCTTTTCCGCCAGGTACTGTAGCATGTACACTTCCGCCGCTCGTGGTTAAAGTTAAAAATTTTCCTAATCTTTCTACGTCGGCATGAATGCTGCCGCCACTGGTGTGCGCTTCAATATCGCCCGAAACACTTTTTAAATGAATACTACCACCAGAAGTGTGCGCTTTTAAGATCCCGGTAGCTTCGTCTAGGTTTATGGATCCACCAGAGGTATGAGCATCTAAATTGCCATTATATTGGTTAACCCGAATGCTGCCCCCGGAAGTATGAGCAACAATTTTACCTTTTATATTTTTAAAGGTTAAACTACCTCCGCTGGTTTTTACCTCCTGGGTTCCGGTAACATTACCTAAGCTAATGCTGCCTCCGCTGGTATGTAAATTAGTGGTAGTTTGCTGAGGTACTTCAATTTCAAAAGAAACGCTTAAAGATTCATCATCCCAGATCCAGCTTTTTTCTTTTCTTTCGGCAACGGCATATAAAGTATTTCCTTCTTTTCTGATGTCGAAAGTATATTTTGCTAATAATTCTTTGCTAGGTGCATCGTTGCGGTTTCGCCAGTTTGAGGGACGAATATACATAGTTATTTTAGCCATATCGCTTTTAGTACCGGTTACCTTAATACTTCCTCCGGAGGTCTTTGTAATAAGTTTTCCATTACTTCCTAAATTAAATTCTTTAACTAGATAAGGCTTTTGTTCATCCTGAGCAAAAGATAATAAGGCTCCAAACAGCAGAGTAATTAAGAGGAGGAAGGTAAGAGCAAATTTTTTCATAGTGGCTTTTTATTAATGATTATTAAGTGGTTAACTGGGATAGATGCCGTGTTTTTGGTAAAAGTTGCTTCAGTAAATACGATTTCATAAAAGATAACTTGGCTTTATTTAAAAAGTAACATGTTTCAATAAATATACCTTTACTTAAGAAGAGTGCCAATAAGTTAATGTATTGAAATTTAGCTGGTTGTTTTTTATTTGAGTACATAAAATTTATTAAGTCGTCCGTTTTTGGTACAATTTGTTGTTCGATTTTAGAACAAATATTAGGATGCGTTTTAAATTGGGAAGTACGAAGATGTAAGAGGGGGGCAATAGGTAGTCTTGTTGATTAGTAATTAATCAAAACTTATAATTCCGTACTTTGGTCACCTAATATTTGTGTATAATCAAAAATCTCTTTTAACCGGTTGAATAAAAACATCAGGAAAATAGCTATTACAGGTCCGGAGTCTACAGGAAAATCAACCTTAGCAGCGGCATTGGCGGCGCATTATAATACCGCTTGGGTGCCGGAATTTGCCCGTACTTATCTGGAAACCTTATCGCGGCCTTACGCCCAGCAAGATGTAGAAAGTATTGCCAGAGGCCAATTAGAAAGTTATCAGCAAGTTTTAGCAGGAGCTAAAAACGTATTATTTGCCGATACAGATTTACTGGTTATTAAGATATGGATGCTGAATGCCTATGGAAACTGCCCGGACTGGATTTTAGAGGCTTTACTAAAGCAGGATTTTGATTTGTATTTGTTGCCCGATATAGATTTGCCTTGGGAAGAAGATCCTCAGCGGGAACATCCACATTTGCGCCAATATTTTTATGATTGGTATAAGCGGGAATTAAAACAGTATGGCTTTAACTTCGTCGAAATATCGGGGACAAAAGAAGTACGTTTCCAAAATGCGTTAAATCACGTAAATGCTTTACTCCAAAATAGGTAAAATAATATGATACATTATCTGGAAAATGAACATTTTAAAATAGGTGTGAAGGAAAGCGGGGCAGAACTTTGCAGTTTCATAAACAAAACAACTAACCTAGAATATATATGGCAAGCTGACCCGGCTATTTGGCCCCGTCACGCCCCGGTGCTTTTCCCAATCGTGGGTAAAGTGCCTGCTAATAAGTTCGGTTTCGAAGGCGAAACCTATAGCATGTCGCAACATGGTTTTGCCCGTGATCAGGATTTTAGTTTAAAAAGTACCTCTAAAACAGCGCTCTCTTTTGAGCTAATAAGTACTCCTGATACCTTAGCCCTTTATCCTTTCTCGTTTCGCCTGGAAATCAATTATACCCTAAATGGCAATTGTCTGGATATTAACTATCGGGTAGAAAATTCCGGGGAAAAGGAAATGTATTTTTCCATTGGCGCGCATCCCGGATTTACCTGCCCTTTATTACCTGATGAACAATTTAATGATTACTATTTAGAATTTGAACATCCGGAAACGCAAAGCCGCGAACTGTTAACCGATGGGCTGCGAAATGGCGAAATGGAACCTGTTTTAAAGGAATCAGCAGAGCTACCTTTAAATTATGAAATATTTGAAAAGGATGCAATTGTACTAAAAGGATTAAAATCGGAGAGAATTTCTTTAAAAAGTCGAAATCACTCCCACGGCTTAGATTTTGAGTTTAAAAACTATCCTTATTTTGGTATCTGGACAAAAGAAAAAGATGCGCCCTTTATATGCCTGGAGCCGTGGCATGGTGTGGCTAGCCGCCTTACAGACAGCGGTGAGTTAACACAGAAAGAAGGAATTCTTAAACTTGAATCGCAGGGAAAATTTACCTGTTCTTATCAAATTAAGGTTTATTAAATAAAATAAAATAAATAAAGAAGCCTGAGCAACATATATAGGTGCTCAGGCTTCTTTATTTAATACCTCTACTTAGAGAATATTAAAGTCCCATCCTCATCCACAAAAATACGGGACGGCTTTCTGTTATAATCTGGTTCAAAATCGTTAATAGGCAAGCTAATGCCTGGAGGTAAATCCAGGTCGGGCAAATCGTAACCTACTGGTTCTCCACCGTCGTCATCATTGCCTTCAGAAGGGCGGTTATTATTATAATTACGTTTCGGCATAACCATAAAGTAAGCCAGAATAAGTAAAACTACAGCGGTGTAAAATAAGCTAATCATACAGCGTAAGTCCCATAAGAAAGTGATGAGTTCATTTTAAGTAAATCGCCAGATATTAAGAGGAAATAGGTGGTGATTTTAGCTACTCGTTTTAACGAAGAATTATTCAATAAGTTTATAATTTTATGCTACAATATTAAATTTATGTTATGATATTATAGTATCTGCTCTTGTTTAAAACAGAAGGTCTGATTTTTATTCTCCCAAAAGAGCTTTACCTTTGCGGCCGTTTAGGGGTGCCTTACAATTACGGGCTGAGATTATACCCATTGAACCTGATCCGGGTAATACCGGCGAAGGGAATAACGGTCTTCTTTATGCTTATACCTTTTCAAGGGAGGCATCTCTGCATATAAATTAAACCTTTTACAATTATTGCAGGATGAAAAAATTATTCTCCTTATGGGCTGTTTTATTATGCCCACTTTTAACTTTTGCCCAATTTACTTTAACCGGCCGGATAACAGATGCAGGTTCGCAGCAACCATTAACTGGGGCAACTGTGTTGGCGGGCAGTGTAGGAACTACCACAGATAATTCGGGTAATTTCAGTTTTGTTAACTTGCCAGCTGGTAAAGTAACCGTAGCTATTTCTTTTGTGGGTTACGAAACCAGCCGGCAAACAATTTCTTTAAAGCAGGACACCAATCTGAATTTTGCATTACGGTTAACCAGTGTACAAACCGAAGAAGTAGTGATTTCGGCTACGCGGGCTAATGAGAAAACGGGTACTACCTTTACCAATGTAAGCAAAGAACAGATTCAGGAGCGAAATTTTGGTCAGGATCTACCTTATTTATTAGATCAGACGCCTTCAGTAGTGGTTAATTCTGATGCTGGTGCAGGCGTGGGCTATACCGGAATCCGGATTCGGGGATCGGATATTACCCGGATTAATGTAACAGTGAACGGTGTGCCTATAAATGACCCGGAATCGCACGGAACTTTCTTCGTGAACATGCCAGATTTGGCTTCTTCCGTTCAGGATGTGCAAATACAGCGGGGCGTAGGTACTTCTACCAATGGGGCCGGAGCTTTTGGCGCTAGTATAAATATTCGTACGCTTACTCAAAACCGCCAGGCGTATGCCGAAGCAAGTAATTCTTTTGGGTCTTTTAATACCTGGCGCCACACCTTAGCTTTTGGTACAGGGCTTATTAATAATAAATTTACTTTTGATGGGCGCCTTTCCAAAATTTCTTCGGATGGGTACATGGACCGTGCCTTCTCTAATTTAAAGTCTTATTATTTTGCTGCTGGGTATTACGGCAAAAACAGCTCTTTACGGTTTATTACTTTTTCTGGACAAGAAAAAACGTACCAAGCCTGGAATGGCGTACCACAGGATTTGCTTAAAACCAACCGAACCTATAATTCTTTTACTTACGAAAACCAAACCGATAATTATCAGCAAGACCATTATCAGTTACATTACAACAAAGGTTTAGGAAAAAGATTTGATTTTGGAGGCGTAGCCTTTATGGTACGTGGCCGGGGGTACTACGAAGAGCACAAAGAAAATCAGCGACTTTCTAATTACAACATTCCGGCAGTTGTAGTTGGTGCTACTACCATAAACCGCAGTGATTTAATTCGTCAGAAGTGGTTAGATAATTATTTTTACGGCGCCTCTTATGCCCTGAATTATAATGCAGCTAATCCTAAGTTTACTGCTACCCTGGGTGGTGCCTGGAATCAATACAATGGCGACCATTTTGGGGAGGTTATCTGGGCAAGGTATGCTTCTACTAGCGAAATCAGACACCGGTATTACGATGGCAATGCGCTAAAAACTGATTTCAATATTTTTGGCAAAGCCAATTACCAACTAACAACTAAATTGGGTTTGTTTGGCGATTTACAATACCGTACTGTAAACTATGAAATTACAGGAACCGATGATGACAAACGCGACATTACGCAACAAGCTAATTTTAATTTCTTTAATCCTAAAGCGGGTGTTACCTATGCCCTAACGGATAACCACATGCTCTATGCTTCTTATGCCGTAGGAAACCGGGAGCCGGTACGATCAGATTTTGTAGACCGCAAGGGGGCCGATTCGCCGAAAGCAGAAACGCTTTACAACCTGGAGGCTGGTTACCGGCTAAACAGAAATGCTACTACTTTATTTGGCCAGAGTGGACGCTATAGCATAGAGACTAATTATTTCTTTATGGATTACAATAACCAATTGGTTTTAACCGGACAGTTAAACAATGTAGGATCGCCGCTTCGGACTAATATTAAAAGCAGTTACCGGTCGGGGGTAGAATTAGCCGGTTTAATAAACCTGAATGAATTCCTGGAGGTAAGCAGCAATTTAACGTTGAGCCGCAATAAAATCCGTAATTATAACGAAACGTTGTATGTCTATGACCAGGATTATAATGTAGAAGAGGTACAGGTTAATGCTTACAATGAAACGAACATTGCTTTTTCACCAAATGTTGTTTCTGCTCATAAGCTTGAAATACAGCCAATTCGCGGATTAAAAGCAGCAATTTTGTATAAAACAGTGAGCAAACAATACCTAGACAATACTTCCAGCGAAGATCGGAAGATTAATCCTTATCAGGTGGCTGATTTTAGAATGCGTTATACCATTAAACCAAGCTTTATGCGGGAAATTGAAGTTGCTTTGCTGGTTAATAACTTGTTTAACAGAAAGTATGAAGCTAATGGCTACACCTACAGCGAGCGGTATGCCGGTGATGCAACCCGGTATGATTACAATTACTATTATCCGCAGGCTACCCGTAATTTCTTAGCCTCCTTAAATTTGCGGTTCTAGTTCTGAATTATTAATTAAATTAACTTCTAGTAAATTTTTAAGCCTGCGTACTACAACGCAGGCTTTTTTATACCTTTTACTTAGCTATTACATTAAAATTTTTCTGTTAAGAAAAGAGGAGTAGTGTTTGCTAATATTATTAGTTAAATGCTTGTTTTTAACAGGTTATTAACTTGTATCTTTTATTTAATTACTAAAAATGGAGCCTTTTCTTAGCTAAAAGTGTTAACTTTATGCTAAGAAAATAATGTTTTATTTCTGTTGAAATTATGCGCGAAGAGTATCTAACAGGTTCTGACGAAAACATGTCGGCTGCCGAAAAGGAAATAGATAAGGCCCTGCGTCCTTTGAGTTTCCGTGATTTTACTGGTCAGGCAAAGATAGTTGAGAATTTGAAAATATTTGTGCAGGCGGCTCGTCGAAGAGGCGAAGCTTTAGACCATGTGTTGCTGCACGGACCTCCGGGTTTAGGTAAAACAACGCTTTCTCATATTATCGCTTCTGAACTAGATGCCAATATAAAAATGACCTCTGGTCCGGTGTTAGATAAACCCAGTGATTTAGCCGGGTTGCTAACTAATTTGGAGCGGAACGATGTGTTGTTTATTGATGAGATTCACCGCCTGAACCCAATTGTAGAAGAGTACCTGTACTCGGCTATGGAAGACTATAAAATTGACATTATGCTCGATTCTGGTCCCAATGCCCGAACTGTACAAATCAGCCTGAACCCTTTTACCTTGATTGGGGCTACAACTCGTTCTGGTTTACTAACCTCGCCTTTACGGGCTCGGTTTGGTATAAATTCCCGGTTAGAGTATTACGACTCCACTTTATTAACCAGTATAGTTAAGCGGTCGGCCGAAATCTTAGGATCACCTATTCATGAGGATGCTGCCTTTGAAATTGCCCGCCGGAGCCGCGGTACTCCTCGTATAGCCAATAACTTGCTGCGTAGGACCCGCGATTTTGCGCAGATAAAAGGAGATGGTACCATTACGGTAGAAATTGCCCGCTATGCTCTTAATGCCTTGGATGTTGATCATAATGGGTTAGATGAGATGGATAACCGGATTCTGAACACCATTATTGATAAATTTAAAGGTGGCCCGGTAGGATTATCTACTATTGCAACCGCTTGTGGCGAAGAATCTGAAACCATTGAAGAAGTTTATGAGCCATTCCTGATTCAGGAGGGGTATATTAAACGAACTTCCCGGGGACGGGAGGCTACTGAATTAGCTTATATCCACTTAGGTAAAATACCGCCTAAGCAGGTAGGTACTTTATTTGATATTACGAATTAAAAAAACTTCTAAACTTTTAGTTTATCAGGTGCCACGTGAGCAATTGCGTGGCATTATTTTTTATCAGTAAGTTCTTTTCAGAAACTAGTTAGTTGCTGGACCTATTTTGCCTTAATTTTGTTTCTCTTTAAATAAAAAGTAATTCATTGGCCTCTAAACAACAATATACCAACCTGATTAAGCAAAAAGCGATCGAATTGGGCTTTATGTATTGTGGTATATCCAAAGCTGACTTTTTGGAGGAAGACGCACCTCGCCTGGAAAACTGGCTGAAAAAGCAAATGCAGGGCGAAATGCATTACATGGAGAATCACTTTGACAAACGCTTGGATCCTCGGTTGCTGGTAGAAGGAGCTAAATCGGTGGTATCGCTTTTACTTAATTATTATCCTCCGGAAAAGCAAAATGAAGAAAGCTACCAGATATCCAAATATGCTTATGGCCAGGATTATCACTTTGTTATAAAAGACAAACTAAAAACGCTTTTGCAATTTATTCAGGAAGAAATTGGGGAAGTAGGCGGTAGGGCTTTTGTAGACTCAGCCCCGGTTCTGGATAAAGCTTGGGCCAGAAAAAGTGGTTTAGGTTGGGTGGGCAAGAACAGTAACTTAATAACCCCACAAGTAGGTAGTTTTTATTTTATTGCCGAACTAATTATTGATTTAGAACTGGAATATGACAGCCCTATAAAAGATTATTGCGGTACTTGTACAAAATGCTTGGATGCTTGCCCTACGGGAGCCATTACGGAGCCTTATGTGGTAGATGGAAGTAAATGTATTTCTTATTTTACCATTGAATTAAAGGATCACATTCCGGCCGAGGTAAGCGGGAAATTTGGAAACTGGATGTTTGGCTGTGATATCTGTCAGGATGTTTGCCCCTGGAATAGGTTTGCTAAACCCCATCAGGAGCCAGCTTTCCAGATAAATCCAACTCTTAAAAACTTAAAAAAAGAAGATTGGCGGGAAATTACCGAAGATGTATTTCGGGAGCTTTTCCGTAAGTCGGCCATTAAACGTACTGGGTTTAACGGCCTGTTACGGAATATAAAATTTTTAGAAGATGAAAAAGATTAAAAGGCTGCTTTGGTAAATACGCGTTTTACAATGTGGTGACAAATACCAGAGGCAAATTGTTCGTAGCACCAGGCTCTTAATAAAACCAGGTCTTGCTTTACTAAAACTTTAAAGGCCTTTCGCAGCTCTTTTTCGAATAACCGAATGTCAAAACTTACTTTAAGGAGAATGGTTTTTACATACTCTAACATGGTTTTAACAGATTAAAGGTTTTGGTTTATTTAAAAGGATTCTAATATAACCAATTTTCTATAAATTTTCAAGAGAGAATTCAGTTAAAAATAGGTTATATTAAAAAATAAGTATTTAAACCTAAGGCAAACTTTTATTACTAAGTATTAATATTTATACATAAAAAAAGGCCGATCTACTCGGCCTTTTTTTATGTATAAATATTTGTGTTTTTACATCCGAATAAATGGTTGCACAATGGCTAAAACCTGTTCTCTGGTTAAAGGTTCATCAAAAGCTTCTGAAGCAGCATTAGCGCTTACAGTAACAGTTCCAAAAGTACCTGCAATTGGAACATTAGCTTGGGTAGTTAGTTCCTCACCATCATAAATACCTTGCGTAAAAGCTGGTAAACCACCCCGATCTTTCATTGTAATCCAAGGCTTTTGTTGAGCAGCAATAGCTGGAGTATCTCTTCTCATGCGGCGTATATGAGCGGCATGACGGGCTTCTACAGAATGAATTCTTAAAGCGGCTTCCAGGACGGCGTTATTACTTACTAAATTTCCTGCCTGTCCCTTATAAGCCCGAACACCGGTATCTTCAAAAGCTTGGGCTACGGCTAACATGCTGCCATAGTTTGTAAACACAGTGGGAACCGCGCCTTTTGCGGTAAAATCAAAGTTGGCTGCTGTAAGTGCAACCGGAGTGCCACCTAAGGAGGTAATAGTGGAACGAAGCGCATTAACGTGTGCTACCTCATGATCTCTTATAGTAGTTAGCGCTGTTACAGCAATAGCTGGTGCACCAGCCGCCGGTGCAGCGGTTACGGCTTGTTTATAAAACTCTGCTTCTAAATGTTCTAATGTAAGCGCAAAATTAAGTACACCTACAATGTCAGCGGAAGTTTGGCCATAGGCTTTGTTTAGCATCGAGCCAAAAGCTAAAGGCACAGCAGTTGCCGCCAGTTTTTTACCAAATCCAGCAAAATGTTGAAATACTTTCCGACGAGAATCTAAGCGATCAAAAACTTCCGGATCAACTTTTTGTATCTCTGTAATAATATTTAATATATTCATGATTAGTTTCCTCCTAAAAATTATTGAGTTGGTAAATTGCTGAAATTGATTGTGTCTTTGATAAAGGGTTTGGCAGCTGTTAAAACCTCATTAGGCATCAAAGCTTTATCAAAGCCCATATTATCTATAACAGTGTTATCTGCAAATGAACCGTTAGAGATAAGGTCTCTTATTTCTGCAGCATGACGGGCTTCTACGGAAACAATTTTTCCGGCCAGGGTTAAATAAGTTAAGCCAGCACCAGAATTAGTAAATAATTTACCAGCTCCGTTATAAGCAGCAACTCCTAAATCTTCAAATGTTTTAGCAGCATTTAAAACGGCAGTTCTGTCGGATAAATTAATAGATGAAAAATCAGGGGTTAGATCCTTAATTCTGGAATTGGCCGGAATAGCTGCTTTCAAAAATTCCCGGTGAGCTACCTCGTGGTCTCTTATATCGGTTAAAACAGAACGTTCCAAAGCATTAGAGAAGGTGGTGTTAAAAGCCGAATGGCCTACTACCATGGTGTAAAAGGCAGCTTCCAATTGTTCTAAAGCATAAGCATAATTTAATACTCCCACATCTGCAGATCCTAAATCTACGCCGGAGTTAGTACTACCACTACCGCCATTATCGTCGTCATCGTCGCAGCTTACCAATAATAAAGTAGACAATGCTGCCCCTGCTCCCGCGTACTTAAAAAATATCCGACGTTGCATAGGAGTAGTTATGGCTTTGATTACTCCAGCGTCGTTCTCATTTTGTTTAATGATTTTAGACATAGTTCTATTTGTTTAAATGTTTTACATAAAAATTAACTATTTGCTATCACCAAGTTAATGTGCCTTTACCAACATTAATCGTAATATTCATAGGTGATAGAATCTACGGGGGATCAGTAGTGAATGGATTTCAGGTAGTTATAAAAAAAAACAAAATAACTAATAAAGGGGAGTTTTTATTTGTTAACTACTTGATTATAAGTAGATTGTGATTGATAAATAATTTCAAATTAATTTAAAATTTTGTAATTTTTTCTTAAAATTGAAAGAATAGCGTTAGAAATTTAGTTTTGGTGGTTATTTAATTAAGTTGAATTATTGATCAGTGTTAATTACAATTTCCATATTAGCTATCTTTGTATTACCGCTAAACAGAGTAAATGATTGGTACAATAAGAAATTTAAAGAGGCTGATTCTAATAATAAGTATCATGTGTGTTTCCCAACCAACTTGGGCACAAGAAGCGGTTATTGAATTTGGTAAAAAGCGGATTACAATAAATGAATATTTTACCATCTCTTTAAAAGTAAGAAATCAGGCAATTAACCAATTAGGCGATTTTCCTGAAATTGAGGGATTTAAAAAAAGCACCCGTACTCGTACAAAATCCAGAATTAATACCGGGAAACAATCTTTTATTGAAGAAACTATAACGCAAAATTATGCGGCCTATAAAGAGGGTGATTACCTGCTTAAGTCTTTTATTATTCAATTAAACTCAAAAGAAGTAACTTCCAGGGGTACTACTATCCAGGTAGATCCCATGCCCGAAGAAGATGCTTCTCCAGTAACTCCTCCACTTCCCGCACTTCCTATTGCTAAAGAAGGAACCTTTACGAACAGTCAGTCCTTTTTTAGTTTGGAGGCAGATAAGGCTAAAGTATATGTAGGGGAAGGCGTAAGAACAGAACTTGCTTTTTTTGTATCCTTATCGGAACAAGGAGTTTTGGATTTTTATGATTTTGCGAATCAATTCGCTTCTATTTCCCGTCAACTAAAACAAAAAAACGCTTGGGAAGAAGCCGTTGATTTAGGAGAAATTAAACCCGATACGGTTATTAGAAGTGGCAAAGGCTTCCTTAGGTTTAGATTAGCTGAAAGCATTTACTTCCCATTAACAAACCAAGCCCTTGTTTTTCCTGCAGTAAGTTTAAAAATGAACCAATTGGCAACTGAAGAAGCCTATGGATTTCCTGCTGCTACTCAACAGCAACTTGTTACATTTACTACCGAACCAAAACGAGTAGTAGTAATACCGCTGCCACCTCATCCGTTAAAAGATAAAGTGCCGGTTGGTCAGTTCAGGTTGCAAGAGGGCATTAACCAAACAACCTTCCGTTTAGGAAAAAGTTTTAGTTACACCTTTGAAGTAATTGGCGAGGGTAATTTGGAAGCTGTTATGATGCCTGAAGTCAAAAACGCAGGCGATTTGGATATTTACCCACCAGTAATTCAGCAAAGAAATAAGAGGGGTGAAGGTCAGCTAATCGGTAGTAAAAGGTTTAGGTATAACTTATTGGCTAAAAAGGCCGGAGATTATAAGTTAAATGATTTATTTTCCTTAGTATTTTTTAATCCTGTTGCAGGTGTATATGATACTTTGAAATCGGAACTTACAATACGGGTGGTAGGGGCAGAAGAAAATAAATTGGCTATAGCACCGGAAGAAACGGATAGTTTTTATCAGCTTATTCAAAAAGAACCAAATCAACTCAATAGTCTTTATCAGTTCGAGGAGATAAAATTATATACAAATGTGATCGTTTTGTTCTTAATTTGCATGGCATTGTTTTTAGTTTTTAAAAAATAAATTAATGAGTAATTCATACGGTAAGCTTTTTAAAATTACCACATTTGGCGAGTCGCACGGGCAATCAGTAGGGGTGGTAGTAGATGGATGCCCAGCTGGTTTAGAAATAACGGCAGAAGAAATTCAACAGGAGCTGGATCGTCGTCGGCCAGGCCAATCAAATATAACTACACAGCGCAAGGAAGGAGACGAAATTATGATCCTTTCGGGCTTGTTCGAAAATAAAACTACTGGTACGCCCATTGCCTTGATGGTAAATAATAGCAACCAGGCCAGTAAGGATTACTCTCACCTGGAACATGCGTACCGTCCATCTCATGCCGATTATACCTATTCGATGAAGTATGGCCTGCGCGACCATAGAGGAGGAGGACGTAGCTCGGCCCGGGAAACCTTAGCCAGAGTAGCAGCAGGGGCTATTGCTAATAAATATTTAAAGCAGCATAACATCCAGATTGCCTCTTACGTTTCTGCTGTAGGCAATATAAGTTTAGAAGAAACTTATGATCAGTTAGATCTGAGCCTTATTGATAGCAACAAAGTAAGGTGCCCGCAACCAGAGGTAGCTGAGGAAATGATTACTCTTATTGATCAAACCCGAAAAAACCGGGATACCATTGGTGGAGTAATAACCTGTGTTATAAAAAATGTGCCGGTTGGCTTAGGAGAACCTGCTTTTGATAAACTGCATGCCGAGTTAGGAAAAGCCATGTTAAGTATCAATGCTGTAAAGGGCTTTGAGTATGGTAGTGGTTTTGAAGGTACAAAATTGTATGGTTCGCAGCACAACGATGAATTTTACACAGATGAAACTGGTCGGGTAAGAACCAGAACCAATTTATCCGGAGGTATACAAGGGGGTATTTCCAATGGGGAAGATATTTATTTTAAGGTAGCCTTTAAACCGGTAGCCACCATTTTGCAGCCCCAAACAAGTATTAATGACGAGGGAGAAACTATCACGCTGGAAGGAAAAGGCCGGCACGACCCTTGTGTGTTGCCACGGGCAGTGCCCATTGTGGATGCGATGACAGCTCTGGTACTAATTGATTTTTTATTGCGCCAGCGGGCAGTAAAATAAGTTTACTAGAAATTTAATTTCTGAGGAGAGGATATGAAAAATTGTTTTTTAATTATCGTTCTGTTTTTTACACTTGTTTTTACTGGTTTTTCGCAAACCCAACCTGGTACGGCAGGGGCCGATGAAAATGATGAGGTAAGTAAAACAGATCCAGTTGAAATTAGAGGATCAGGTTTGAGTATAAAATTTTATCAGAAAGGCGAAAAAATACCTGCCACTCTGTTAAGGGAGGTCGTTACCAACAGTCCTGAAGCTGTAAGAGAAATGAAGTTAGGACGTAAAGATTATTTAGCTTCCATTGGGTTCAACACCGTTGGAGGGTTTATAGTAGGATATTCTATTACTAATGTAATTTTTGGCGGTGACATTAACGTACCGGTAGCGGTAATAGGAGCTGGTTTAATAGGGGTTGGAATTCCGTTTACAAAAAGGTTTTTGAAACATGCAGAAAATGCGGCCAATATTCATAACAGAAGCTTAAGTAATCGTTATTTCCGAAATTCAGAATTTCAGTTTGGGTTAAGTGGTACCGGCGTTGGTTTAAAAGTCAGCTTTTAAAAGTAAATTATCAGCATCCGTAAAAGCCGCTCCAATAGAAGCGGCTTTTATATTATAAAGTTTTACCTGATTTTAATTACGTTTTAAAACATCTGTTAAAAGTATAGTAAAAGTTCTATATAAATGAAGATTAATTTAATAGCTAATTTATTTTTACAAACTAAGTATTAAATTATCTGATTAATTTTTTTACTTGTAGTTTTGCAGATGAATTACCAAATAAAATAATGCGTTCTAAAAATGAAAACGCAGGCGAGACCAGAGTGAGAAAGTATATAATATCCAAGCGCATAGATGCTGTTTTTACCACACTTGCTGATATTCACTTTTTCATTGTCCGATTTTTCAGAGAGGTTTTTTTCCCTCCTTATGAATTCAAAGAAATTGTTAGGCAGTGTTATGAAGTAGGGGTTAAATCGTTACCGCTTATTTCCTTAACCGGGTTTATTATCGGGATTGTTTTTACAAATCAATCGCGAGTTTCTTTAGCTGAGTTCGGAGCTACTTCCTGGTTGCCAGCTTTAATATCAATTGCTATTGTAAGGGCATTAGCTCCTTTGGTTACGGCTTTAATTGCTGCCGGACGAGTTGGTTCCAGTATAGGGGCTGAGTTAGGTTCAATGAAAGTAACCGAGCAAATAGATGCTATGGAGGTATCAGCTACTAATCCATTTAAATTTTTAGTAGTAACCCGCGTATTAGCCACCACCTTTATGACTCCTGCTCTAATGATGTACGTGGTTTTTGTAGCATTAATGGGGGGCTATTTTAATGTGCATAAAAATGAGTTAACCAGTTTTACAGCCTACTTTGTTCAGGTTTTTAATGCCATAACTTTTTTAGACATTTTTTCATCCATCATCAAATCTTTTGTTTTTGGGTTTACCATTGGTATTGTGGGATGTTATAAAGGATATAATTCTTCTAAAGGAACAGAAGGTGTAGGTAAGGCCGCTAATTCTTCAGTAGTTACGGCCATGTTCTTAGTGTTTATTGAAGAGTTGTTAGCACTTCAGATTATTCATGCCATCCGGTTTGCTTAGTTCCTGGGAATTGTATGAAAAAAGTAAATCCTAATATTGATAAGAATAATAAGGTTATCTCTTTAAACGGGCTAAAAAAATCATTCGATGATTTTGATGTACTGCGAGGAGTAGACTTAAATTTATACCAAGGTGAAAACTTGGTAGTTTTAGGTCGGTCAGGAACAGGAAAATCGGTTTTAATAAAAATAATATCAGGTTTACTAAAGGCAGATGAAGGAGTGGTAAATGTGTTGGGTAGCAACATGAACCGCATTGCCGGAAGAGAGCTGGATAGGTTACGTTTAAAAATAGGTTTTTCTTTTCAGAACAGTGCCTTGTATGATAGTATGACTATACGGGAAAATTTAGAGTTTCCGTTGGTTAGAAACAGAAAGGAATTGGGGCGCAAGGAAATAGACAATCTAGTAGAAGTGGTATTAGAGGCAGTTGGACTTTCACAAACCATTAATCAAATGCCTTCGGAGCTTTCAGGAGGGCAGCGTAAACGCATTGGCATAGCCCGGACATTAATTCTTCGGCCAGAAATTATGCTGTACGATGAGCCAACTGCCGGATTAGACCCAATAACCAGTATTGAAATAAATAATTTAATTAACGAGGTTCAGACAAGATTTAATACCTCGTCTATCATCATAACCCATGATCTTACTTGTGCCCGTGATACCGGCGACCGCGTTGTGATGTTGTTGGATGGGCAGTTTCAGAGGGAAGGTACTTTTGAAGAGGTATTTAATACCGATGATGAGCGGGTAAAATCATTTTATAATTACAACTTTATCAAGTAAATGGGGTCTGCAGAAAATAAGCGTTTAGTAATAGTAGGATTATTTATTTTCCTTTCTATTGTTATTTTTATCTCTGGTGTATTTTTACTTGGCGGCCAGCAAAAGCGATTTGTAAGGAGCGTGACTTTGAAAGCAGTTTTTGAAGATGTAGCTGGGCTGAAGCCAGGTAATAATGTTTGGTTTTCCGGCGTAAAAATCGGGACTATTAAATCTATTAATTTCTATGGCAACTCGCAGGTAGAAATCGATATGAACATCGAAGAAAAAGCACAACAATATATCCGACGGGATGCCAAAGCCCGAATAAGTTCAGAAAGCTTAATTGGAAATAAAATTATTGTAATTTTTGGCGGTAGTAATGAGGTGCCTCCGGTTCAGGATGGAGACCGCCTAGAAGCCGAGAATCCGCTAGATACCGATGACTTAGTGGCGAAGCTGCAGGAAAATAATAGAAATCTGGTAGATATTACGAGTGATTTTAAAGTATTGAGTAATCGATTAGTTAAAGGGGAGGGAACGGTAGGAGCGCTTTTGGCTGATTCTGTTATGGCGCAGCACTTTCGGGATGTGGTTACTAATTTAAAACAAGCTTCGGCTACAACTGTTCGGGCTTCGGGGGCTTTAGCCCAGTTCTCTAATAAATTAAATAACAAAGAAGGTTTAGCCAATCAATTACTAACCGATACGATAGTTTTTAACAAGTTAACCAAATCCGTGGCAGAACTGGAAAAAACAACGGCTTCCACAGCCGAATTTACCAATAACTTAAATGCTGTAAGTGCTAAATTAAACAACACCAATAATACTGTTGGAGTGTTGTTGAATGATGAAAAAGTAGCCGGACAGTTAAAAACCATGATGGGTAATTTAGCAACTGGCTCTGAGCAGTTGAATGAAAACCTGGAAGCATTAAAAAATAATTTTTTGTTAAAAGGATATTTTAAACGACAGGCGAAGAAAGCAGCTAAAAACGAAGTAAAACAACAACAAAAGAATAATAATAATGAATAAAAAAAGCCGCTTAGTTAAACTAAGCGGCTTTTTTTATAATGTTGTATTTCTTATACGTTCTAAAGGGTTTTAGTACACGATTAAGAACCAAATTAGAGCA
This sequence comes from Adhaeribacter aquaticus DSM 16391, assembly GCF_000473365.1. Classification (GTDB taxonomy): domain Bacteria; phylum Bacteroidota; class Bacteroidia; order Cytophagales; family Hymenobacteraceae; genus Adhaeribacter; species Adhaeribacter aquaticus. The sequence goes on along the minus strand of NZ_KI421517.1, from coordinate 221,597 downwards.
AGTACGGGCACCAGGAAAGGAATAGAATAAGATAAAATATATTTGAAGAAGGAAGGCATTTTAACTCCGGCGCTTTCTGCAATGGCTTTTACCATAAAATTAGGGCCATTGCCAATATAAGATAAAGCTCCAAAAAATACCGATCCCAGCGAAATAGCTTTTAATAACTGATAAGTATCCGGACTACCACCCAAGCCATAAGCAAAGTTTTGCACATCCTGAACATTGCTGTAACTCATGTTATATTTGGCCATTCCTAAAGATAAAAAGTTAGCATAGGTAGGCGCATTATCTAAAAAGCCAGATAAAGTACCCGACATCCAGTAAAGCGAATTGGGTGATAGTAGGTGGCTGTATTCTGGTAGAGCTGCTACGGCGGCAGCTAATTGTAAGGCCGGCATCATGGTAAAAAATATTCCAAAAAATAAGAATACGACCTCCAGGATTGGGCCAAATGAAAAATGGTTACCATTAAGGGCTGTTTTACTGGAGAACCGGTAGCAAAGGAAAGCGGCCGTTAATTGAATTATTTCCCGTACAAAAGAAATTTTCATTTCGCCAAAAGAGATAGCCGGTAAGCCCGGAATAACGTTTGGATCCAGAAATATAGCCCCAATAATAACAGATAACCAGAATAAATTACGTTTACCGGTAAAGTAAAACTCTACCTTTTTGTCTATTTTCTCCAGCACTTCCTTTTTAGGTTTGTATTCCTGATCTGCTTTGTTCCGAGAATCCAGGATGAAGAAGATCAAGGATAAGGCACTTATTCCAATCAGCCAGGGTAACACCAGGTTTTGCGTGGTCCAGAAGAATGGCACTCCTTTTAAAAAGCCTATAAATAGCGGTGGATCGCCAAGAGGAGTTAATAATCCACCAGCATTACTAACAATAAAAATAAAGAATACAATTTGGTAAGGTTTAATACGATTTACATTTAACCGAATAAAGGGACGTATCAGCAACAATGATGCGCCAGTTGTTCCTACAATATTAGCCAGGCAAGCTCCGGCTATTAACACGCCCACATTAATAAGAGGCGTAGCCCGGGCATTCGCATTTATATAAATCCCCCCGGCAGCTATGTATAAAGAACTCAGTAACGCTGCAAAAGAAACATAGTCGGCTAACGTTTCCACGGGCATATGATGATCATGGAGAACAAACAAATAGTAGGTTAAAACCAAAAGGCCTAGAAATACAGCTATTTTTTTATACTGATGCTCCCAAAAGTGGGGGAATAATACTGGGCCGGAAGCAATCATGCCTAGTAATAAAAAGAAGGGTATAACTAAAAAACTCGGGACTACATCCATAACGAACGAAAATCTTTAAGATGATAAAAATGGGTTTCTGCGGGTAAAAATAATAAATCCTGTTTAATAGGGGCCGGATATTTCAAAATTACAGAGGAAAACAAAGATCCTGTCTGAATGTCAGGCTTATTAAAGGGAACAACATGACAGTTCCGGTTGTTAAAAATAATATTTAACTTTGGAACAGAAATCGCAGTAAGTGATTTACGCGTTAATACAGAATATTATGTCAGAAAATAAAGAAAAATCGGTTTCGGTTTATGCGGAAGCAAACCCTAATCCGGAATCAATGAAATTTGTACTGAGCACCTCATTAGTTGCCGAAGGTGTTAGTGTAGATTATCCAAATTTAGAAAGTGCGGCTAATTCGCCGTTAGCGCAAGAGCTTTTTAACTTTGATTATGTATCTCGTGTTTTTATTGCCAGTAATTTTGTTACGGTTACTAAAAATACTGATATTCAATGGGTGCAGCTAATTCCTGAACTCCGTTCATTTATTAAATCGTATGTAGAAGCAGGTGGACCAATATTTTTACAGGATCCGGTGGCGGAACATGTACAAGCAACTTCTAATGCAACAGCTGAATTATCTGGTGATGATGCGGTTATTTCTCAAAAAGTTATTGACTTATTAGAAAACTACGTACGCCCGGCAGTAGAACAAGATGGTGGTAATATTACTTTTAAATCCTATAACCAGGGTGTGGTAACTGTGAATTTACAGGGTTCTTGCAGTGGCTGTCCATCTGCAACTGTTACTTTAAAATCAGGTATCGAAAATTTATTGAAACGGATGGTACCAGAGGTAACAGAAGTGGTTGCTGAAGGAGTAACTAGTTACTAATTTTATTTATATAATCTATAAACTAAAAAAGCCAGGGAAGTTCTCTGGCTTTTTTAGTTTATAGATTTTCAATAAAGAGTAGCTGCCATTAACCTGGATATTTTAGCATCTACCGCTTAGCAATTAGTATTTGACGAGTAAGTAGATTCATTTAGCTAAATAAATGTTGCTAGATAAATAAAGAAGATAAATTCAGGAATAAATTTTAATCTTCTTTTTTATATGAACCTGCTTTTCATCATCACCATATTTCTTTTTATAGCCTTTATTACTTACTTCTTCATTAATATTATTCATCAGAAAGTTTCAAAAGAGTTCAATTATATCCATAAAACGTATGGGTACCGGTATGGCAAAAAAGCTAAATTAGAGTGGGTTAGGAATAAAAAGAAATAAATTCAACGGTTTCCCTAATAGCTTAGCCTGTATTCTGATTTTATTTAGTGTTGGGTTTATAATATATATAGCGGTAAAAAACATAAATAAAAAAGGCCCGGTAAAATTTTACCGGGCCTTTTTTATTTATATAACCTTGCAATTAGCGAGCTTTCTCAGTTGCTAATTTAGGCGTTACTGAAGCAGTTGATGTTGGTTTGTCATCGTTAGTAGTATCCAATACAATTGGAGTAGCAATGAATAAGGTTGAGTAAGTACCAGAAAGTACACCAACTAACATAGCAAATGAGAAGCCACGTAAAGTCTCACCACCAAAGATAAACAAGATTACAACCACAAATAATACGGTTAAAGAGGTTATAATGGTACGGCTGAAAGTGTCGTTCAAGGCCGGGTTTATTACATCTTTCATTTTAGCTTTTGGATTATTGTTTAAATATTCCCGGATACGGTCGAAGATAACTACGGTATCGTTAATAGAGAAACCAATAATGGTCAGGATAGAAGCAATAAATACCTGGTCAATTTCATAAGATAAACCAAAGATGCGGGCAATAGCAAAGAAGGAAATTACCATTAATGCATCATGTATCAAGGCTACTACACCACCCAAGCTAAATTGCCATCTGGTAAAGCGAATCATTACGTAAATAAAGATACCGGCAAACGACAATAAAACTGAAATAATAGCCGTATTCTGAATATCGTCAGCCATGGTAGCACCTACCTTAGTAGAGCTTTGCACTACCGGATTCTCTCCTTTGAATTGTTGTAATCCATTTTGTAAAGCCTGATTTACCGTTTCGTCGGCTTCAGTAGATTCATCTTCAGCTAAGTAACTGGTGGTAATTTTTAAGCGATCAGAAGAACCAAAAGTTTTAACTTCTGTGCCCTGGCCTTTAAAATCATCTAATAACGCAGTTCTTACATCAGAGGCTGGTACGGCATTGTTAAAATCAACAATATAAGAGCGTCCACCTTTAAAGTCTACCCCTAGGTTAGGGCCGCCTTGCATGGCCATGGCTACAAAACCCAGAATAATAATGGTAGCAGAACCAATGTAAGCAGCTTTCCGATACTTAAGAACATCAAATTTTAGGTTCTTAAATAAACCACGGGAAAATGCCGTAGAGAAAGAAATGTTTGTAGCACCTTTACCGGATATCCACCATTCAATTAATAAACGGGAAATATAAACCGCGGTAAAGAAAGAAGTAGCAATACCAATCATTAAGGTAATGGCAAAACCTTTTACCGGACCAGATCCGAAGAAGTATAAGATAATACCAGCTAATAAGGTGGTAACGTTTGAATCGAAGATTGAGCTGAAGGCGCGATCATAACCTTTATGAATAGCATCCTTTATGGTTAAGCCGTTGGCTAACTCTTCCCGGATCCGTTCAAATATCAGTACGTTCGCATCTACCGACATACCCATTGTAAGTACCATACCGGCAATACCTGGTAAAGTAAGAGCAGCATTAAATTGTGCCAGAATACCCAGAACAAAGAAAATGTTGAATAGTAAGGCTAAGTCGGCAATTAAACCACCTTTGTTGTAGTAAAAAACCATAAAGGCAACCACTAACAACATGGCTGCTGCAGAAGAAATTAAACCTTGGTTAATGGCTTCTCTTCCTAAAGATGGTCCAACAACTGCTTCTTCAACTATTCTGGTAGGAGCCGGCATTTTACCAGCTTTAAGAATGTTAGCTAAGTCTTGTGCTTCTTCTATTGTAAAATTACCTGAGATAGAAGAGCTACCACCTGCAATTTCAGCTTGTACAACTGGCGCAGAGTAAACATATTCGTCCAACACAATAGCCACTTGGCGGCCAATGTTGTCGCCGGTTAAGCGTTGCCATTTACGGGCTCCGGTTGTGTTCATACCCATTGTTACTTCTGGGCGGCCTTGCTGATCAAAATCCTGACGGGCATCACTAATAAATTCACCAGTTACAGGAGCTTTGCCATCCCGACCTTTTTTAACTGCATAAAGTTCTAAATACTCTTGTTTATCCGGCGTAACAATTGGCTTAACTGACCATAAAAACTTCATGTTTTGTGGAAAGAGCGCTTTTACATTCGCATCGCGGAATAAAGCATTTACACGGGCTGTATCGCGTACGTTAGTACCTAAACCGTTAGGCATTGGAACAAATAACCGAGCTAATAAAGTGCTTTGGTTAGCCCCTAAAGAATCAGCTTTGGTATCCGCTGCATTAGCAACTTTGGTAGAGTCGCCGGCAGTAGCGGTGCTATCTACAACAGGTTTACCAGTTAATGGGTCAATTTGAGGAGTAGCAGGTTTAGCGGCTGATTGAGCTAAAACATCTGCTCCTTTAGTAGAGCCAGCTTTTAATTTATTAGCAGCTTCCTGTTTTACCAGGTAATCATTTAACTGAGATAAGTAAGGCGTAAATTCTTCTGGTTTCCATACTTCCCAGAACTCTAATTTTGCCATACCGGATAATAACTTCCGAACACGAGTTACATCTGTTACACCTGGTAATTCAATCTGGATGCGGCCAGTACCTTGTAAACGCTGGATGTTTGGCTGATTTACCCCGAATTTATCGATACGGGTTCTCAAGATATTGAAAGATCGGTCAATGGCACCTTCTACTTCGCTATCTATAGCTGCAATTACCTGCTCGTTGGTAGAAGAGAAATTGATTTTACCTTTATTGGCAGCATTAGAAAAAATAGCACTTAAACGACCAGTTGGGTTAATTTCGCGGTAGGCCTGACCAAATAAGGTAGTAAATCTATCCTGGCTATTGCTTTGGCGTTGTTGCGCTACTTGTAATGCTTTCAGGAAACTAGGATCCTTACTGTTACCAGACATGGATTTAATAATTTCCACAGGCGATACTTCTAAAGTAACGTGCATACCACCTTTTAAATCCAGACCTAATCCTAGTTCACTTTGCTGAATTTCCTCATAAGTGTAGCTTAAGCCTAAAAAGTTGAAAACAGGCTCTTTCCGGATAGAATCCAGGTAAGTAGCTTTTTTGTTGTTATCAACTATTCCTTTTGTATCCGTAGCATAAGCTTCGGCCTTCTTTTGCACGTTTCTGGAAACGAGCGAAAATGACAGATAGTAGAGGCACAGTGCGCTCACAACTATGGTCAATAAAAATATACCGGTTTTATTTCGCATTAGTAATTAAAAAATATAAAAAGTTAATAGTATTCTGAATATAGAATTTGTTTCTCCTCCGTTAAGAGGAAGGGGTACAAAAGCACCTTTAAGGAATAATATTCCTGTGTGACTATGGTGCTAAACTGCTATAAAATCAGGGAGCATTTGGTTGAATAACGGTAGCTAATAATAAGCTAAAGAAACCTGTTACAGTGCTTATTAAATTATAGCTACTATCAAAAGTATTTACCGGAGGTGTAAAATGGTAATAAATAAAATCAGTGAAAAAGGCCAGTTGCAGAACAATGTAGGAGGTAGTAGCCTCTAAAGAAACTTTCTGCTTTAGTGTGCCATGGGTGTCAGCAGCGGATTTATTTATCTGATGCCCTGATGTTGCTTCCGACTTGGTATAAGTAGTTACTTCGCGGTTGTTTAGGCCTACCACAAATAACAATGTGATAGCTGTAAACAACAGCCGTAAATTCTTTGATATGTTAGCCGGAAACACCATTGGGCTGCAAATATAAACTTATTCCGTTAAATCCGAAACTGAATTTTAAAGTTATTAAATCTCTTAGCTGTTGAAATTCTGCACCTTAGTGTTTAGATAGGAAACAAGTACGTCTAAGCCGCGCTCAAACTGCTTATTATTGGGGATAATAAGGTCAGCATCCTGCTTATATGGCTTAATAAATTTTTCGTAAGCCGGAACTACGTGGTTCAGGTACTTGTAAAGTACGTCATCTAAATCGTATCCGCGTTCTACTTTATCCCGAATAATGCGACGGTACATTTTTACATGTTCTTCGGCATCAATGTAAACTTTAAGATCCAACAGGTTAGCTACCTCCTCAAAGTAAAAGGTAAATATACCTTCTACAATTATAATAGGCGCCGGGAAAAACTTTAGTTCTTTGGGTACTACATCCGGATTATTAAAGGTGTACTCCAGGCAGGTAAAGCTTTTTCCTTGGCGCAGTTTTAAAATATCACCGGCATACCGATGGCTATCAAAAGCAGCTGGTTCATCAAAATTAAAAAGGACATTCTCTTCTTTAGATAAACCTGGTTGAGGAAAATAATAGTTATCCTGAGAAATAAGACAAATATCTTCGGGACGGAAGGAGTCTATTAATTTATGTAAAAAAGTGGTTTTGCCAGAAGCACTACCACCCGTTATGCCAACAATAAATGGCTTCTGCATGAAAGCGTATGTATTAAAAAATTAAAGTTCTAGGTATTTAATAGGCCTAACAATAATATGACCTAAAAAATTTTATTTCGTCAAATATTATTAAAATTTTTGACTTTTAAGATAATTAACTAATTGTTCCATGGCTCTTCCCCTGTGACTTATTCTGTTTTTAGCCTCCGATGACATTTGAGCAAAAGTTTGTTCATGGCCTTCTGGTGTAAAAATTGGATCGTAGCCAAAGCCTTTATCGCCAGCAGGAGCTTCTGTTATTTTACCGGTAACTATGCCATCAAACTGCTCTACCTGGCCGTTTAAAATTAAAGTTATGGAAGTACGGAACTGAGCACTACGGTCAGATTTACCTTCTAAATTTTTCAATAATAATTCCATGTTACTCCTGTTATTGCGGGCCGGACCAGCATAACGAGCTGAATACACGCCAGGAGCACCATCTAAAGCTTTTACTTCTAAACCAGTGTCATCAGCAAAACAGCTCACCCTAAAATTCCGCCAAACATATTCGGCCTTCTGGTAAGAGTTTCCTTCTAAAGTATCCTGCTCCTCGGGTAACTCCTCTACACAACCAATATCTTTCAGGCTTAGTACCTCATACTGATTGCCGACAAGTTGCCGGATTTCGGTAAGTTTATGTTCGTTGTTACTGGCGAAGCAAAGTTTCATGGGTGCAGGTTTATTTTAATTAGGTTTTCAGTTTATAATAAGTAGCAAAGATAATTCCTTTTGTTTTAAAGAAATGCGTACATTATAAATGCTTCTACTCATTAAGGGCTGTAATTGGTTTCTGAAAACTATAATAAGAGTTTGTTACAGAAGGGTTATTTTACTGCTGGCTCAAAAGTTTATCTAACTCTTTGTTTATAAGAAAGCTTAATTCCTTTGCCTTAATAATTATCATTAAATGAGTTCCTGCCTCAACCAAAGTAAATCCTTTAATATATTTGGCCGGAAAAATTAAATCGTTCATGCCATGTAATTGCACTACATTGGGTATTGGGGTAGTATTAGCCCAGTTAGCAATTGCCGTTAAGGCCCATTTTACATAAGCCACATCCAGTTCAGAAATTATTTGATTTAATAACTTTTTAGCTTCTGTGGTATTGGCTCCAAAAATAAAAGCCTGTAGGTTTCTGAAAGATTTACCCCAGTGTAAGGGCAGGAGATAAGGTAGCCGAAGTTTTCCTGCCAGGCGGTAATACCAAGGCATCTCAAAGCGGGTTTTTACACTGGATATTTGAATTACCAAGGCTGGGTTTAAAATTTTAGCCAATTCTACCGCCATTATGCCGCCAAAAGAAACGCCTATTAAAACAAGCTTATCAGCTTTGGGTATCTGAGGTAGTAATTGTTGGGCATATTGAGGCAGGTCAGCCTTACCATCTGGCTTTACCCATTTAATATTGGTAATGGCAAAACGCTTATCTAAGGTCAGGTATTGGAACATCCGCTCATCCACGCCTAAACCCGGTAACAGGCATATATGATACAAGGGGCTAAACTAAATAAGCGCCAAACTTTTCCTTATCAAAAGTAACCCGAATATGTTCCTGCAAGGTAGTAGAAAGCGATAAACCCGTGTAAGTGGCATTTATCGGGTACAGGGTGTGGTGCCGGTTGATTAAAGTGGTAGTTTCCAGTTTTTTTACTTCTGCTTTCAGGAATAGCTGCATGGCATAAGCCAATGTTTTACCAGAGTTTAGTACATCATCTACTAAAATAACTACCCGGTTAGTAAGATTCACCTCAGCAGGTTTAATAACGATTGGTTTATCTATGGGATGAATTTTATCGAGGGCAATACTAACCAAGGTTACCTTTATATCAGAAATTTTTTCTAGTTCTTGCTGTAAATGCTCGGCTATCAGATATCCGTTTTCCAATATGCCAGCCAACAGAATTTCCTGCTCTTCAAAGTTATTTTCATAAATTTCGAAAGCTATCCGTTTTAGTTTCTGCAGTATTTGGTCGCGATCCAGAATGCGGTTAGATATATTTAAAGTTGTATTTCCCATGATGAGCAAGCCTCGTTATTCAGGTCAAATATCCATTACTAAAAGCAAAAAATAAAATAAAATTATTAATTTGCTTGGAGTCAGGGGGGGTAGCTACGTTTTAGTTAGCATAAGTAATTAAAATATTTAGAAAGGATTAGGTGAAAATAAAAATTATCTTTATTTTTGCAGTCCGAATTCGAATTTGAAAGTTTTATAAAGATAAAAGTACCCATGAAAAAAGATATTCATCCTCAATACAGAGAAGTAGTATTTCAGGATACATCCAGTGATTTTAAATTTATTACCCGTTCTACCATGACTTCTAACGAAACTATTACCATGGAAGACGGTAACACTTATCCAGTAATTAAAGTGGAGGTGTCTTCTGCTTCTCACCCATTCTATACTGGTAAAAACCTTTTCGTGGATACTGCTGGACGTATCGAGAAATTCCAGAAGCGTTACAAAAAATAACCAGGATACTTTTAGTATTTATGAAAAGTCTTCCCGTATATCGGGAAGACTTTTTTATTTTTACACCATGAATATTATCCTGTTCGACGATAAGACTATCCGGCAAAATCTGCTGCCCCTAACTTTTACCAGGCCCGTAGCAGACATTCGTACCGGAATATTAACTATAGCGGAAAAGTGGAAGCATTTTTTTAAAGATAATGTTTCTTATTTAACACAAGATTACCTGCAGGCAAAGTTTCCATCCAAACCGGGAACCGAGAATGTGTATGTAAATGGTGCTATTTGCCCTGATGTGGCATTAGTAGTAAAAATAAGGAGCCTGGAGCCAGGAAAAGCACTATTTAAAAACAAAGAGCTTATTGCCTTCCACGCCGATAGTTACAGCTTCAATAAGTTATCTGAATTTTATAGCCATACCTTTGAGACGGCCGGCGAATATCCTTCTGATGTTCATTTTGTGCGGGAAGTGTGGCATATTTTCCAGTATAACGGCCAACAAATTCGTAGCGACTTTGATTTTATTACTACAGGTCTTAAAAGTCAACCAATCACGGATCCGTATACCATTGTTTATAATCCTGAGAATATTTACTTGGAAGAAGGCGCAGAAGTAAAGGCTGCCATTTTAAATGCTTCTAACGGGCCTATTTATTTAGGAAAAAATGCCAAAGTAGAAGAAGGTGCTATTATTCGTGGCCCGTTTTCTCTAGGTGAAGGCAGTATTGTAAATATGGGCGGAAAAATGCGGGGTGATAATTCCATTGGTCCTTATTGCAAAGTAGGCGGCGAAATTAGCAATTCTATTTTATTTGGTTATTCCAGCAAAGGGCACGATGGCTTTATCGGCAACTCGGTAATTGGAGAGTGGTGTAATTTAGGTGCTGACACTAACAGTTCCAATATGAAAAATAATTATGCCGAAGTGAAGCTCTGGAATTATGCCAAAGCTGGTTTTAAAAATACCGGATTGCAATTTTGCGGTTTAGTTATGGGCGATCATACCAAGGCCGGAATCAATACCATGTTTAATACCGGTACCGTTACAGGGGTAAGCGCAAATATTTTTGGCGCGGGTTTGCCGCGTAATTTTATTCCTTCTTTTTCCTGGGGAGGATCTTCTGGCTTTGAAACCTACCAGTTGCGTAAAGCGCTTGAAACTGCTGAAAAAGCCATGGAAAGGCGCGGAAAAGTTTTAACCGAGGTTGACAAAGCTATTCTAAGTAAAGTTTTTGAGCTGGAACGCGAATACCGGACCTGGGATAGAAAACAGGAAATCCATATTAGTCAGAATTAATAGAGTTATAATTTAATACATGTTTTTCTCCGATATACCCGGGCATGCCGAGACTAAAAAGTTGTTGTTAAAGTCGGTGCAGAACCGGCATGTGGCACATGCTCAATTATTTATGGGAGCGGAGGGAAGTGCCAATCTGGCATTGGCATTAGCTTACGCTACTTATCTAAACTGCGAGAATCCACAACCCGAAGATAGTTGCGGTACGTGCGCTTCCTGTTCTAAAATGAATAAGCTGGTGCATCCCGATATGAACTTTGTCATGCCGGTAACTTCCGCTAAAAGCAAAGAATCTCTGAGTCAGAACTTCCTTACGGAGTGGCGCGAATTTGTACGGGGGAATCCGTACCAGACGCTAAATGACTGGATGCAGTTTATTGGTGCCGAAAATAAACAAGGAAATATCTCAAAAGATGAAAGCCGGCAACTTATCCGTTTTTCGTCGCTAAAAGCATTTGAGGCTGAGTTTAAAATTATACTAATTTGGTTGCCGGAACTAATGCATATAACGGCCTCCAATGCTCTTTTAAAATTACTGGAAGAGCCACCAGCTAAAACCATATTTTTATTAGTAGCCAATTCATCAGAAAAGATTTTGGCCACTATTTTATCGCGTACTCAAAAAGTTAATGTTCGGGCGTTCTCGGATGAGGAGATAATCAATTATTTAGAAGAAAACCTGCAGGTAGAGGAAGCGGTGGCGCACCAGATTGCTAACCTAGCCGATGGTAACCTGCAGGCGGCCATGAAGCTTAGCCGGGAACTTACCAGCGACTATTTTTCATTTTTTGTGCAGTGGATGCGAAATTGTTATGCCAATAAATTTGGAGAAGTAGTAGATATGAGCGATGAGTTTCAGAAACTGGGCCGGGAGAACCAGAAGGCTTTTCTGCATTACGCTTTAAATAATTTACGTCGGGTGCTGTTGTATGGAGTTGACCAGCGGTTAGTACCTTTTATTCCTCCTGGTGAACAGGATTTTGTAGGAAAATTTTCTAAGTTAATTAATCCCGCTAATGTTACCCGCTTGTCCGAGGAGTTAAGCAATGCGCATTATCACATAGAGCGAAATGCCAATCCTAAAATTGTTTTCGTTGATTCTTCCATTCAAATTGCTAAATACTTAAAAAGTTAATTTAATTAATGTCTGATATATATAGTAAACCGGTTCGGATTGCAACTCGCGGTAGTCGGTTAGCCTTGTGGCAAACACATTTTGTAGCTGAAAAGTTAAGAGCTGCCGGCTTCGAGGTAGAAATAGAAGTCATCAATACCAGAGGCGACATGGTATTAGACCGGTCGTTGGATAAGATTGGAGCCAAAGGTGTATTTACGGAAGAACTGGAAGAGAGCTTACGTTCCGGTGCCACCGATATTGCCGTTCACAGTGCCAAAGATATGCAATCTGTATTGCCGGATGATTTGGAGCTACTGGCTTTTATGGAGCGGGAGCAGGTAAATGATGTAGTTATATCCTTTGATTCGCAATTTTCCTTAGACCGTGAACAAATAGTAGTGGGTACGTCATCTACCCGTCGGCGGGCTTTATTAGAGCGCTATTACCCTAATGTAATTGCATCCGAATGCCGGGGTAACTTACAAACCCGAATCCAAAAGTTAAAGGAGGGACAGTATGATGCCATTTTACTGGCTTATGCCGGGGTACATCGGATGCAGTATAATCATTTGGTTACCGAAATTTTGCCCTTAGATAAATTTGTACCAGCCGCAGGCCAGGGAAGTATCGCCATAGAATGTGCCAAAACCTTAGATTTAAACCGGAAAATAGCCATTAAAAATTGTCTGGACCACGAAGAAACGCATTTGTGTTTATTAGCGGAAAGAGCGTTTTTACGAACTATGGAAGGTGGCTGTAGTATTCCATCGTTTGCCTTGGCTACTCTTGAAGATGGTAAAATACAAATAAACGGGGGGGTTGTAAGTTTAAATGGGCAGCAGATGGTAACCGATCGTTTAGAGGCTCCGGCTATTGATGCAGTTCTTTTAGGTGAGAAGTTAGGCTCTAATATTTTGCAAATGGGTGGAGATAAAATATTGGCCGAGATTAGGGCTCAACGTGCTTAAGACTAGGTGCTGATGTTTATACAAAGGTATATGAAAAGAAAATTCTGGCCAGGTTTAGCAGGGTTATTTTTACTTTGGTTACCATTGTTCTCGCATGCCGCCCCAAAGCCTTCAAAAAAAGATAGGTTGGTAACCATTTCTACCCGATTGGGAGAAATGAAATTAATATTGTTTGACCAGACGCCTAAGCATAAAGCCAATTTCCTGAAGTTAGCTAAAGAAGGTTTCTATAATGGCACTACTTTTCATCGGGTTATTAATAATTTTATGATTCAGGGAGGAGATGCTAATTCTAAAGATACTGATCCTTACAACGATGGCACAGGCGATATAGGTTATCGGATACCGGCAGAAATATGGCCTACTCTTAAACATGTGCGAGGTTCAGTGGCAGCAGCCCGCAATAATAATCCACAGAAAGAATCAAGCGGTTCGCAATTTTATATTGTTGAAAACCACAATGGTACGCCTCACCTGGATAATAATTATACTGTTTTTGGTCAGGTTATAAGTGGGTTGGAGGTAATTGATAAAATTGCTGAAGAACCAAAGGAAATGATGGATAGACCTACTACTCCAATTCCGATGACCGTAAAGGTAGAAAAACTTAAAAAGAAAAAAATTACCAAGCTTTACGGCTATGCTTATGGAAGTTAAAGCCTCCAGCAGTAAAGAAGCAAATAAATAGAAGTACTCCTGTTTTAAATTTATTCATGAAGAACGTATTAGTATTTGGTGGCTCAGGTCAGTTAGGGCAATGCCTGGAGTTGGCAGCAAAGGAAAAGCATATTTCAGGTATTTACTTTTTACCGGAAGAGCAAGCCAATATTCTGGAAGAGGCGCTGTTACGGCAAACATTTGAGCAATATCAGCCTGCTTACATCATTAACTGTGCGGCCTATACTGCCGTTGATAAAGCCGAAGACGAAGTAGATATTGCCCGTAAGGTAAACCGGGACGGGGTGGAAAACCTGAGTAAGCTGTGCCAGGAGTTTGATGCTACGCTTATCCATATTTCTACTGATTTTGTTTTTGCCGGCAACAGCTACTTACCATTAACCGAAACCGACGAGGCAGCTCCTATCAGCATCTACGGGTTAACCAAGCTGGAAGGCGAGCAGGTAATAGGCCAGTACCTCTCTAACTATTTTATTCTGCGCACCAGCTGGCTTTATTCTGAGTACGGCAACAACTTCGTGAAAACGATGCTGCGCCTGGGCAAAGAAAGAGACGAGCTGAAAGTGATCTGGGACCAGATTGGCACACCTACTTATGCCATTGACTTAGCCGGTTGTATTCTGCAGATAATTCAATCCGAAAGCACCGCCTATGGCATTTATCATTACAGCAACGAAGGAGTAGCTTCCTGGTATGATTTTGCCAAAGCTATTTTTGAATTAGCGCATGTACCTGTTAAAGTTATACCCATACGTACTGCTGAATATGTAACCAAAGCTACGCGTCCGGCTTACTCGGTAATGGATAAAGCTAAAGCAAAGCAGCAGCTAAACCTGCTTATCCCGCATTGGCGCGAAAGTTTAATTGTGTGCTTAGCCAGATTAGAGAATAAATAACTTTCATATAGGCCTTTTGTGATAAGGTATTAGTTGAACTACGTTTATGCGCAAAAAGATTTTAATTACTGGCTCTAATGGGCTGTTGGGGCAAAAATTAGCTCACCTACTTATACACAATGCCAATATAGAGTTAATTGCTACTTCCCGTGGACCAAACAAACTTGCCCAACTCTTACCGGAGTTAAATTTTAGGTCATTAGATGTAACAGATGGTGATGAAGTAGAACAATTAGTTGCAGCAGAAAAACCAACTCATATTATTCATACGGCTGCCCTTACCCAAATAGATGAATGTGAAGTAAACCAGGAAGCTTGCTGGAAACTAAACGTAGAAGCGGTTCAGCATCTGGTAGAGGCTTGTGAAAAACATAATGTGCATTTAGTGCATCTTTCCACCGATTTTGTGTTTGATGGCGAAAGCGGTCCTTATTCAGAAGAAGCGGTGCCTAATCCTATAAGTTACTACGGGAAAAGCAAAGTTGCTGCAGAAGAAATTGTAAAAAGTAGCTCCTGCCAATGGGTTATTCTTCGCACAGTTTTGGTATATGGTATCGTCCACAATTATGGCCGGTCCAATATAGTTACCTGGGTAAAAAGTAGCCTGCAAGAGAATAGAATTATTCAGGTAGTAAGCGATCAAATCCGAACCCCAACTTTAGCGGAGGATTTAGCGATGGGTTGCTGGTTAGTTGCAGAAAAAGGGGCAACAGGTATTTATCATATTTCGGGTAAGGAAGTACTTACGCCTTATGATATGGCCCTACAGGTAGCTGAGTATTTTAAATTAGATAAAGCATTAATCAAAAAAGTAGATGCTTCCACCTTTTCCCAAACAGCAAGGCGTCCGCTTCGTACAGGTTTTGATATAACCAAAGCAGAGCAGGATCTTGGTTACAGGCCACATACTTTTACAGAAGGCATAGCGGTGGTAGCAAGCCAAATGCAGTAATTAACCATATTAAATATGTAGCAAAGTAGCGCACAGGAATATGAAAAAAGCCAGGTTCTGGATTCGGCGCTATTTTGGATTTTCGCAGCGCGAAACCAATGGGTTTCTGGTATTACTGTTAATAAGCTTTCTGGCAATTGTAATTCCTTTAGTTTATGATCCTGAACCAGACTTCTATGACCTTTCAGCAGATCAGGCTTTGCTGGATAGTCTGGCAATTCAGTTGGATAAAAACCGTTCAATTCCCCGGTCAGAAACGATTCATCCTGATACTGCCCCAGCGGGAAATTTTAAACTACATAAATTTAATCCTAATACCACAACCTTAGAGGAATGGCAGGAGCTAGGGGTTCCTAAACACGCTGCCCAAAACATTATAAAATACCGTGAAAAAGCAGGAGGCTTTACTTATAAAGAGCAGCTTCAGAAAATTTATGGTTTGCCCCTTGCGGTTTATAATCGGCTGTATCCATTTCTGGATTTACCAGACGCAACTGTTTATTTCAATGGTAAAGAAACTTCTCCTAGACTACCTAATACAAATAAATCTACCGCAGGCAATACTAATAGGATTCGTGCTGGTTTTAAATTGGAACCTTTCGATTTGAATGCTGCCGATACCGTTCAGCTTAAAAAAATAAGGGGTATTGGTTCAAAGCTTTCTGCCCGTATTGTTAAGTTCAGAGAAAAATTAGGCGGCTTTGCTGATGAGCAACAAGTAAAAGAGGTATATGGCCTTTCTCCAGAGGTGATAGATAGTCTGCACAAATATACTTTTATCCAGCAGAAGTTTATTCCTAAGCAAATATCCATCAACACGGCCTCTTTTGAGGAGTTGCGCACTCATCCATATATAGGATTTAATCTGGCTAAATTAATAATTGCCTACCGTACCCAGCATGGGACTTTTAAACAAGTAGAAGATCTAAGAGCTATTAAAATCCTTGAGGAGAAGCAATATCAGCGGTTAAGACCTTATATTCAACTTTAATCTTATTAAATATCTTTTACTTAATAGATATAATCTGCGTATAGGCACATTAACTTAATATGCTATGCTAAAGGAAAATTTAATTTACGTTTACGTCTTTTTTCATACAATTTTTTGTGGTTGCTCCATAGATAAGCGGCGGGAAGATTTTGAAATTCGGCCCAAGGATTATAAAGTGGAGCAGGTGGGCAAAATGGCTAAAGAAGAAGTAATGGAGAACTCAGGCTTCGCAATTACTGAAGATGGTAATCTATGGACACATGCCGATGGAGGAAATTTACCTGTATTATACAAAATAAATACTGCCGGCAAATTATTAGCGACCGTTGAAATACCTAACACAACCAATATTGACTGGGAAGATTTAGCCAAAGATGACCAAGGGAATATTTACATTGGTGATTTTGGAAATAATGGCAATAAGCGGCAAAACCTGCGGATTTTCCGGGTTAAAGAAAACAATGTAAATCAAGTAGATACAATTCTGTTTCATTATGCTGATCAAAACGATTTTCCGCCTAAAAAATCAGATCGGAATTTTGATTGTGAAGCCTTTTTCTTCCATAAAGGAAATTTATATTTGTTCTCGAAGGACCGGGGGAAAACCGAGACGGTGAAGGTATATAAAGTGCCTGCTCAGCCTGGTAAGTACGAAGCCAAGGTGATTGATGAAATTCAGATAAGCACACAGATTACAGCCGCTGATATAAGCCCGGATGGGAAGCGCATGGCTTTGCTCGGATATGGCAATGTGTATCTGTTTGATATTGAGGGTGAGAAATTTTTTGATGGTAAAAAATATTGTATCCCAGTAGGAAAGTCAGGGCAAGCAGAAGCAATGGTTTTCCTGAACAACACCGACTTTATATTTAGTAACGAAGCTGGTAAAATATTTAAAGCATTAAAAAAGGAAAATAAATGATTCTTCTGACTTCTTAGGAGTAATCTTTTATCTCAATAAACCATAAGCTTATTTCTGCTTTCTAAGCACGTAAACAAAAACTATGAAAGACACCATTTTAGTAACCGGCGCTACCGGTACTGTCGGAAGCGAGGTAGTGAAGGCCCTTTCTGGAGAAGATGTAAATGTAAGGGCTGGCGTTCATTCTTTAATCAAAGGAGATCCTTTAAAGGCCTTCCCAAATGTAGACCTGGTACATCTGGAATTTGAAAACCCAGAGTTATTAAAAGTAGCCTTTACCGGAGTAACAAAAGTATTTCTGGTAACTCCTTTTACTCAAAATCAGCAGGAGGTAGCAAAAAAAATGATAGATGCCGCAAGGGAGGCCGGCGTTAAACAAATTGTACGTTTATCGGCGGCCGGAGCAGATGCCCAGCCAGGCATTCAATTAGGGAGATGGCATCGTGAAGTAGAAGAATATCTAGAGCAAGCAGGAATTTCATTTACCATATTACGACCTGCCAGTTTTATGCAAAATTTTGTTCATTATTCCGGCGAAACTATCCGCAATAACAATGGGGTATATATGCCCTTGGGACTTGGTAAAGTAGGTTATATAGATGTGAGAGATATTGCAGCCGTAGCCAGAATAGTCTTAACACAATCGGGGCATGAGAACAAAATTTATGAGCTTACCGGGCCGGCGGCCATTTCGGTTAATGATGTGGCCCATGCTTTTACCCAAGCCACTGATAGATTAATTACTTATGTGGATGTACCAGAAGAGGCAGCAGCAGTAGCGATGCGCCAGCACCACATGCCTGAATGGATGGTACAAGCTATGCTGGAATTATACAGTATTTGTAAGGCTGGTTATGCCGCTCAGGTTACCAATACAGTAGCAGAAATTACGGGTACGCCCCCACGATCTATAGATGAATTTGCGCAGGATTACGCAGAAGCGCTTATACCAAAGTAAATAAAAAAGGCTTCCTGATTAGCAGGAAGCCTTTTTTATTTACTAAAAATAATTAATCATCCAAGTGATTATCACCCCGATACTTTTCTTCTTGCCGGTTACGGTCATTGTTTTGATTACGGTTTGAACGGTAATTACTTTCGTAGCCCTCATACCTATTTCGGTAATCATTTTGGTCATTATCAAAACCACTCTGCCAACGGCTCCTGTCATCATAGGAAGAAGAATTATCATAGCCTCCTCTGTATTGGGAGTAGCCTCTTTCACGGGCCGGCCGGTAACCATGGTCATCATAATAATGTGAGCTGTAATTACTACCTCCCTGGTTGTTCTGGTTTCCCTGCGATCCACGCTGATCGTTGGATGGACGATACTCATCATTGTAGGAACCGCCTCGGGAACCAAAGCCGCCTTGTTGATTGTACCCGCCCTGGCGGTCCTGGTTGGAGCTATAGCCTCTTTCGTTACCTTGTCCATCATGCCAGCCACTCATGCCGCTGCCCCGATACGTTTCGTGGTGACGTTGATCGTTGCTGGTCCGGCCGTAGCCCCCACGGTTACTGCCGTAATCATTGTAGCGGTCCTGGCCCTGATCTTGGTTGCGTTGTCTGTCCTGGTAGCGATTTAGATTGTTGTAGTCACTATTCCAGTGATCTTCCTGGCGATAGTTAGGAGAAGCCTGGTAGTTGTTGTTATAGTCCTGATAGCGGTTTCTGTCCCCGTAGCCCCCCGATTGATCATTTCGGTCATAGCCTCCCCGTTGGTCATAGCGGTTTGACTGATAATTGTTAGAATCCCCGTACCCGGCTTGGCGGTTACCCTGCTGCCCGTAGCTGCCAAAGCCTCCGCGGGCAGGAGACTGGTAGCCACTGCCTTCGTTATCAAAAGCTTCATAGCCATAGTTGCCGCGTTGGCCATAGTTTTGGTTCCGGCCAGCGTAAGAGTTCTGGTCATAATTACCCCGGAAGTTTTGACCGGATTGTCCATAGTCGGTGCGTTGGCCAAATCCCTCATCGTAATTATACGGGTCATCATAGTCGCCCTGATGGCCATAGCTACCACCTTGGTTTCCCCAACTGCCCCTTTGGTCAGTAGTATAGTTATCACGGTCGTTATAGCTTTGGCTGCCTAAATTTCCATGAACATTTTTATCGTTGTTGCGATCCTGATTTTCGGAAGTTGTTCCTACATTCAGGTTATTCCGGTTAAACTCATCCTTAGTAGGCTGATTAGAATTGCTGTTATTAGGAGGAGTTTTTCCGGTTGTTATATCCTTGGTAGAAGAGGATGGTGATTTATCTTTATTTGAAGATTTGCTTTCTTTTGTTTCTGGTTTTGATGCTTTTGCTGAACTGCTGGTTTTGCCTTTATTTCCAATTGCTGAACCCTGAGTAGTAGAATAATCTGAACCCATTGTTTTTTCAGATCCTGTTTTATTAGAGCTACTTTTATCTGTGGAGGCAAATTTTGGGGTGTTATTGGCAGTTTGGCTTCCGGCGGTGTTTTCTGATGTACCGGAAGTTATGGTAGAAGCGGAGCTTCCTCCAATGTTACTGCTTAGGTTATTCAGGGTATCATTATTTGGAAAATTGTTACCCTGTCCTGTTTTATTATCTTTTGATTCAGCAGATGTATTAGCGGTTCCGGCAGCCTGATCTTTTTTGTTCTCTTCCATAAGTTTTATCATTTAGGTGAATAACTGTTTAGTCCGGCAGAACTAGCATTATTTTAGGTAAATCTGCCGGGGCATAAGCACTCTGTTTTGGAAATAAATAAGTATTAAGGATATACGGGGAACCTTTTGATGTAGTTTATAGGTTAGTAGAATAAGGAACAGAAGCGGGTGTAAATCATCAAAAAAAATAATTTAAAATATTAGCTGATTTTAATAACCTTATTTGAAAACTTCTGTATAAGGCATCATTAGGTTTCTACTATTTTAACACCTATCTTTGTTCCATTATTTATTATCAATTTTTTTATGAAAACAGGTAAAGTAAAATTCTACAACGAATCAAAAGGATTCGGCTTCATCATTGCTGATGACACAAACCAAGACATCTTTGTTCATCAGTCAGGCCTAGTTCACGAGATTCGTGAAAATGACAGAGTATCTTTTGAAGTTACAGAAGGTAAAAAAGGTTTGAACGCGGTTAACGTAGAAAGAATCTAATTCCCCTAAAAATATAACCCATTGCGTCTTTAAAGACGATTGTTATTAATTTTTGTCCCGTTTAGCTAAGCTAAACGGGATTTTTTGTTTTAACCCTCTTCCTTAACCCGATCAATTAATTCCTGTGCTTCCGCCTTTTCTTCTTCATCCGCTACAGGTATTTCATGCTCGTCAGCTTCAAGTGGTTCATAATTCAGCCTGATCAGAATAGGGAAGTGGTCTGAACCAAACTTAGATAAACGTTTCATCCTTATCAGCCTAAAAGCCGGATCATAAAAGATATGGTCAAGGGAGTATCGAAAGAAAGGAATCAGCGCATTATAAGTATTATAAAACCCCCGGCCAATCCGGGGATCTAGCAACCCACTAATTTTTTTAAATAAGGTTGTAGTATAAGACCAGGCTACGTCATTTAAATCTCCGGCAACTATAGAGGCATAGGGAGATGCTTTGGCTTCTTTGGCAACCAATAATAATTCTGCTTCCCGGGTATCTGTATTTTTATTAAAATGAGGCGGTTGGGGATGTACCGAGAAAAAATCGAAACGTTTGCCAGTAGGTAGTTCTATAATGGTATAAAAAGAAGGAATACCTTCTTCCACTAAAAAGCGAATTTGTTTTTCAACCAGCTTAAACTTACTAAAGAACATCATCCCGTAAGTATTATCTAATGGGCATTTAATGCAATAATGAAATACATCATCTAAAACTTTTAGTTCTTTTGCCCATTTATGATCAGGTTCGTTAATTAGCAAAATATCCGGATCTGTGTCGCGTACTACTTTCAGAAACTTATCATAGTTAGTATTAGACATCCTCACATTGGCAACCACGATGCTAAAAGAATTTTTAGGAGCTTTTATTTTGCTTCGTAAGGCTTGAACTGGTACAAGGAAGGTAAATTTATATACGTGCAGCACCTCTATTATTAGGGCCGCCAGTAAAAGCAATACAAATAGTTTTTCTACTACAGTATTTATATCATAAAGCCAGGTATAGCTAATGAGAACCAGAGCCGCAAAAATTCCTACCTGCACCCGGGGGAAATCTAATACTCTAATCCACCAGTAATGGGATTTGATAAGAGGCAATAAAGAAAAGAGGATCATTAATGATCCTATTACTTCTAGTGTAAATTTCATATAGTCCTGTTGCAGATTCGGGTATAGTCCCTATTCAGCAATAGCAACTTTTATGCCCACTGCCATAATACCCGGTAAAGGGTTTTTACGCATATATTGGGTGAGCCGGATATTATATTTCCCCTCTTTTGAAAATTTTTGATTTTTAATTGCCAGAAAGGTATGATCAAAGATATCACCGGCGCCACTTCCTAGTGGTTCGCCGGTTTTTCTATCCATTAAATACATCTCGTGAAGCCGGGTATAAAGTATTTGCCCATCCGGATCGGTTAGAGTTTGGCTTACGTAAAGGTTATAAAACTCGTAACTTAAAACGTTCCGGATATTAAAATAAATATTGTAGCTCTTAGACGTATCTTTAATTTCAAAATCAAATGATTTCTTGTCTTCAATCCGCCAGTTATTATTAGCAAGATCTATATTTTCTTCGTACACCCGGTTATTATCGCAGGCACTTAAGAAAAAGGTAAATAAAGTAATCAGGACAGCAAAGAACTGTTTCCTCATCCGTTAGCAGGTTTATCAGGTCTGGGTTTATTGTTTTTAAAATGCCGCTTGTACTTCTTTTTAGGGTCGGCTGGTGCCGTTGGTCTGGCCTCTCCTTTAGGTTGTGCAGTTTTGGCCTCCGCTTGTTTAGGAGCCGGAATTTGCTTTTGAACTGAAACAGAAACTGATTGAATAAGACCCGCTAATGCCGGAGCCTGAGGGCTCTTATTTTTCTTTTTCTTCTTTTTCTTGTTCTTATATTTCTCGTCGAGATGCTCCAGATTGCCTTCTAATTGAGCCGTTAATTCTGCTTTTTTCTGCTGCTCAGTTTTTTCATCTGCAAGCAGCGAACTAACTATTATGCCTTGGGCATTAAGCTCCAGAATTTCCTTTACCCGTTCTACCGGCGCCGGATACCAGTTATTATCGTTCCGAAAGCCAAACCACATAATCCGTTTAAAGATATCTGTTTTTTGCAGTACAGCCTCACCCTTTTGTAATTGTATAGGCTTGCTAACAGTAGGTATATCTTTTAAAGCATCCAGATAAGTTTCCAATTCGTAATTGAGACAGCATTTTAACCGCCCACATTGCCCGGAAAGTTTACTTGGATTTAAAGATAAGTTTTGATAACGAGCAGCCGTAGTGGAAACACTTTTGAAATCAGAAAGCCAGGTGGAGCAGCAAAGTTCCCGCCCACAAGAGCCAATGCCTCCCAAACGGCCTGCTTCGTGGCGCAAGCTAATTTGGCGCATTTCAATCCGGATTTTAAATTCTTCCGCCAGCTTTTTTATTAAATCCCGAAAATCAACGCGATCATCAGCTGAATAATAAAAAGTAGCTTTGGAACGGTCAGCCTGGTACTCCACATCGGAAAGTTTCATTACCAGTTTTAACTCCTGAATAATGGTACGGGCCCGGTACATAGTACGGCTTTCCAGGTCCTGAATACCTTCCAGTTTTTCCAGGTCTTTCTCATTGGCAATCCGGTAGATACTACGAATTTCTTCGTTATTATCTACCTTTTTCTTTAACATTTGCAGACGTACTAGTTCTCCTTTTAAAGATACATGACCAATATGATAGCCATTAGGAACATCTACCACCACCGGATCCCCGGTAGTTAAGTTTATACTATTTATATTTTTGAAAAAATCTTTCCGACCGCCTTTAAATCTAACTTCTACAATATCGAATTCTTCAAAAGAAGTTGGAAGATCCATATCGCTAAGCCAGTCAAAGACGTTTAATCGGTTGCACCCTCCGGTACTACAACCGCCGTTGCTATTGCAGCCCTTCGAGCTGCAACCGCCACTAGAACATGAATTACATCCCACAGTAACCTTATATATAGTTAATTCTTGTTTTCTTTGTTATGGTAGAAGACAAATATACTAAAATCTCCTACATTGGGTAATTTTCTCTTAGGAAAATGCACCTATTGTAAAGCTAAACAATAATAGTTAGCTCTTCTTTATACATATTTTATTCTTAAATAATTCTCTTATGCAGATAACGCAATGAAAAAAGGCGCAATAAATGTTTGGAGAGCTGTTTTGAAGATCTCTTTTCCTTTTAAGGGAGAATGGATATAGAAGTAAAATATAAATAGACTTCAGGTAGAAGGCTATTTTTAATATAAGGCAGGAAGAACTTATTTGTTAATCTTATAAAGGTCTAAACTGTTCCCGGAAACAAGATATAAGAAGGAATCTCCAACTAATGCCTGCAGGTAGGGCTTATTGGCAGGAAGATTAAAGGTTCGTTGCTGTTGCGTGTAAAGATTAAAAAAAACTAATTGACCGTCTTTGAGATAATAGCCTTCATCCCCTTTGAAACCAAGATAGGATAACCCGGTAAGGGGGAGTCGCTTCTTGTAATTCCCCATATTATCAAAAATATAAATTCCCGACAGCCTGTCGACGATATATAAATTATTCTGATACTCCCGCATAAAGCGGATATCGTTCTGGTTAGGGTTCAGAATTTGGTTTAGTGGCGCTCGGGAAGCAGCATTGGAAAAACGGATATCAAATTTACTTAAAGTAAAATCACTTTCATTTAAGAACCAGATTCGATCATCGTTGGAAATGGTGGCCATTTTAATGATACCGCCCTCTGTTATATCGGATAGCCGGGTAGAAGAAATCGGTGTCAGGAAACGATCTAATATTGTAACCTGTTGCCGGTCGTCGTAAAAGAGAAGTATTTTAGTAACATTCCAGGCTTCTATTAATGCTAAATGTCCCTGTGTAGGAGGGGAAAAAACTTGGAGTTGGTTGCCTAGCGAATCCAGTTTGAATACATTGTTACGCCGGTCAGATACATAAATATTGTGAAGCCGGTCTATAGAAAGGGTTCCAAACCGATCAACTGGAGTGGAATTTAGAAGCGTTAGTGTTTGGGCCGCTGCATGGGGAGACTGAACTCCTAATAAACATAGGAACGCAAATTGTAATAAAATATAGCTTACCTTATTCTTCAAAGTATTTAAGGTGTACTGCTTTTCCGTCATATTCAGCATAGGAGCAAAAATTGACCCATTCTCCTAGATTTATATATTGGCTGCTCTCGTTTATGGCAACGTTTAGCGGTAAGTGGCGGTGACCAAAAATGTAATAATCATGGTGCGAGTGCTGCTCCATATCTGTACAATAAATAACCAACCACTCTTTACCAGGTTTATAAACTTCTTCTACTTTTGTATTCCTGATTCTACTTTTCCGGGACCAATAATTAGCTACGCCAATGCCAAAGTTAGGGTGAATACGCGCGAACATCCATTGAGAAAGCTTACTGGAAAATATTTGCTTCAAAAATTTGTATGTATAGTCTTTTGGTCCCAGACCATCACCATGCCCTATGTAAAACTTCTGACCATTTATTTGAATGGAAACTGGTTTTCGGAGTACAGGAATATTTAACTCTTCTTTAAAGTAGTTAAACATCCACATATCATGATTTCCGGTAAAAAAATAAATAGGAAGACCATTATCAGCCAGTTCAGCTAATTTTCCTTGTAGTCGCACAAAACCTTTTGGTATGGCATGGCGGTATTCGAACCAAAAATCAAAGATGTCGCCAACCAAGAAAAGCATTTCTGCATCCTGCTTAATCGCATCCAGCCAACGCACAATTTTTTTTTCCCGGGCTAAACTACTGGCTGCATCCGGAACACCTAAGTGGAAATCGGAAGCAAAATAAATTTTTTTACCAGGTGTAAGGTGATTAATGGGGGGTATCATCAATCAAGAATAGAATTAATTCTTTTGGGCCGTGAGCTCCTAAAACTAATGTTTTTTCAATGTCGGCGGTACGGCTTGGGCCACTTACCAAAGAAACCATAGACGGAAATTTCTGCCCGTATTTTTCTTTTACAAATTGCAGTCCGTCCTTTATATCTGAGTAGAGCTGAGACGCAAATGCCACCGTTAAATGTTTTTCCGGATAAATATTTAACCGACGACCACTTTCAGTAGCACCGCTTACCAATAAACTACCGGTTCGGGCTATTAAGGCTTCGCAGGTAGTGAGACCGGCATCGGCCGCTTTAATAAAGTCTGTTTCATCTTCAGTAAAAACAATGCCACCCGCATGTAACTTTTCTTTTAATTCTTCTTCCCAGACATATAGATTATTGATTCCTTTTTCCTTTTTAAATAAAAAAAGTTGGTCGTAAAAATCTTCTTCTGATTCGCAGTAAATGAAAACGCCCCCGTTTTTTACAAAGTTGGTAGCAAAAACAATGGACACATCATCAACCGGATCGGGATGAATAGGAATGGAAAAGTCGGGGGTAGGAGGAATAAAAGGCGCTGGTTTAGCCAGCGCCTCTCTTATTTTCCCTAAAATAATATCTTTTGATCTTGGTTCGTACATTCCTGTATCAGCAGGCTTTAAAATTATACATCAAAAGAATAAGTAGAGCCAGGAGTAGCTCCTTCATTTTCTTCTACTTTCTTAGAGGCTTCCGGATCGTTATCCTGCGTGGAAGTATTTTTGCCTGCAGGGCCATCCCCGGAAGCACTATCAGTTCCAGCAGCATTATTACTTAAATGAGCTCCTGCATGTTGTTCTACTTCGCTTAAGGTCTTGCTACGATCAGTACCGGCGGTATGAGCCTGGTAAGTAGTTAAGGCTGCAAAAGGTCGTTGTCCTACTAAACGTTCTAAATCGGTTTGAAATAAAATTTCCTTTTGTAATAATTCCTGCGCTACTGTTTCCAGTTCATTAGCCTTGTTGCGTAGTAAATCTCTTGTTCGGTCATAAGCCGCCTGAATAATCTTGCGAACCTCATCATCAATGGTTTGAGCCGTTGCCTCTGAGTAAGGTTTGCTTGTAGAATATTCATTTGCACCTTTTGAGTCATAGAAAGATATATTCCCAATCTTCTCATTCATACCGTACATAGTAACTATGCTGTATGCCATTTTAGTAATCCGCTCTAAATCGCTAAGGGCACCAGTAGATATTTTGCCAAAAACCAATTCTTCGGCAGCTCTACCCCCTAAGGCCATACACATTTCGTCGATTAATTGCTCAGTGGTGTACAGAAATTGCTCTTTTGGCAAATACTGTGCGTAACCTAAGGCGGCAATACCACGTGGCACAATACTTACTTTAACCAACGGGTCGCAGTGCTCCAGGAACCAACCGGCAATAGCATGGCCAGCTTCATGGTAAGCAACAATACGTTTTTCTTCTGGTGAAATAATTTTGTTTTTCTTTTCTAAACCACCAATTACTCTGTCTATAGCATCATTGAAATCCTGCATTTCCACCTGCTTCTTATCTCGGCGGGCTGCAATCAGTGCGGCTTCGTTACAAACGTTGGCAATTTCGGCACCGGCAAAACCAGGTGTTTGAGCTGATAACTTTTTCGCATCTATATCATTGGCTAATGCTAATGGAGCTAAGTGTACTTTAAATATTTCAGTTCGGCCTACAATGTCTGGTTTATCAATACTAATTTGACGGTCAAAACGTCCTGGGCGCAATAAAGCAGCATCCAAGGTATCTGGACGGTTGGTAGCAGCCAAAATAATTACCCCGGAATCAGTAGCGAAACCATCCATCTCTACTAAGAGGGAGTTTAAGGTATTTTCACGTTCATCGTTACCACCTGGCATATTGCCACGGCTACGAGAACGACCAATAGCATCAATCTCATCAATGAATATAATACAAGGCGCTTTAGCTTTAGCTTGCTTAAAAAGGTCGCGAACCCGGGCTGCACCCACACCCACAAACATTTCCACGAAGTCGGATCCGGACAAGGAGAAGAACGGAACGTCAGCTTCGCCGGCAACGGCTTTGGCTAATAACGTTTTACCGGTACCCGGAGGGCCAACCAGTAATGCTCCTTTAGGAATTTTACCCCCCAAAATAGTAAACTTAGCTGGGTTTTTTAAGAATTCAACAATTTCCTGAATTTCCTCTTTTGCTTCTTCCAGGCCGGCAACATCTTTAAAAGTAATTTTTACTTTGTTTTCGGCATCAAATAAAGCTGCTTTTGATTTACCAATGTTGAATATCTGACCACCGGCGCCACCAGTGGTTACGCGGCGCATCAGGAACCAGAAACCAAACAGCATTATCAAAATAAAGCCCCAGTTAACAAAGAATTCTGAGAATCCGGTGCGTTCTTCTATGCTATAGCCAATGCGCTGGTCTTGTGGTATTTTCTCCTGAATTTTATCTAAGTCTTGTTTAAAGCCTTCGCCAGAGAAAATAGGTAAATGAAACTGAGGACCCTGCTCCAAGGCAAAAGCACCCCGGCTAGGTAAAATATTCTTGTATTTTTCGTTTTGCAACGCTGATTGGCTAAGTGTTACCTCAACCACTCGTTTATTCACAATAACAACCAGTTTTTCTACATCATGGCTAATTACCATTTCTTCAAACTGTTGCTGGTTAATCTGAATAGTAGAATTGCTTCTGTTAAAATAAGCAATCCCAAATATCAAAAATACCAAAGCGGCCAGCACCCACATTTGCATAGTTGGGCGCGGCGGCGTAGGCGGTAAATTAATTTTCTTTTTTTTCGGTGTTTTATCTGACATGAATATTAATTTTCAATAGATTTAAACAGGTTTAAGCTCAAAATGTTGAGATACGAAACAAAGATTTATTGGGTATCGGATTCGATAAAACGTACTGGTGCATCGCCCCAAAGTTCTTCTAAAGCATAAAACTGACGCTTATCTTTCAGGAAGATATGTACCACCACATCTACGTAATCCAATAAAATCCATTCTTTATTTGTACGGCCTTCACTTTGCCAAGGATTTTGCTGAGTAATTTTAAATACTTCCTCTTCCACAGAACGGGCAATTGCATCCAGCTGGGTGTCGGAATTTGCTGAACTAATTACAAAATAATCAGAAACAGCGTTATTTAAGGATTTAAGGTCAATAACACAAATGTCAGATGCTTTCTTTTCCTGCATTCCTTTCACTATAAGCTCTGCCAATATGTCTGAATTGCCTTTAATCTTCGTTTTTTTCATTTGGTATAACTAAATTTGAAACACAATATTATAAAATTCTTTGCACAATATAGCGCCCTCAACCCTTTTTACTGGACATCAGCTGGTATATTTGCCAGAATGTGACTCCACTAATAGTGTAGCCCACGAACTTATTATCAAAAATAAAGCCACAGAAGGCTGTGTCGTAATAACCGACAGGCAAACCCAAGGTCGGGGCCAGCGGGGTAATTCCTGGGAGGCAGCGCCAGGCCAGAATATTACCCTTTCAGTTATTCTTAAACCAAACTTCTTAAACCTAAATTTTCAGTTTTACCTTAATATTAGTGTAGCTCTGGCTGTATTAGATTTTTCTAAACAATTTTTACCGGAATTACCAGGAAATGTTAAGGTAAAATGGCCAAACGATATATATTACGGAAATTATAAGCTTGGGGGTATACTGATAGAAAATACTATTAGCGGTCATTTTTTACAACAAAGTATCATTGGAATTGGTTTAAATATAAATCAGATTTCTTTTGCTTATCCTAATGCCACATCCTTAGCCAAAATCACCGATAAACAATATAACCTAGGCTATACTATAGAAAAGTTATTGGAATTTATTGAGGCCCGTTATTTGTTGCTCAAGGAAGGTAAAATGGAGAAATTACGATTCGATTACTTTCAAAATTTATTCCGGTACCAGGAAAATTATTTTTATAAAAAAGATGATGAAATCTTTTTAGGTAAAATATTAGGAGTAAATGAACAGGGGCAGCTTGGTTTACAAATTAACGAAGAGGTAAAGTATTTTAATTTTAAAGAATTAAGCTACATTATCTAAAGTAAGCAGGAATTATGCTTAACCATATACTATTGTGGTGGTATCTTAAATATTTTTAGTATCTGGTAGTTTTCACTTATTTACTTCACCTTTTTTAAAAGCTTATGTTTGTTTTTAAATTAGGTATGGTATTTGTTACTATTTTCAAGTAATTGAGATAGTAAAAGTGCCTTTCTGTAGTGCAGCTTAACTAATCGAAAATATTTCCCGGTAATTTATTATAAAAAATAAAAAAAAATGTATATTTGGCCTTTTAGAAAGAGCCCGTGTGTGCATACTAAAGTATATGATATGAAGACTTTTACAAAACATTTGCTTGCTGTTACACTTTTGGTTGCTTATTTTTCTGGATACGGAGCTACAAAAAAGTTTGGTACTAGCAATGATGGAGTATATATACCCAAAACTCCAGTTGTTACTCAAAACGATTTAACTATGTGGATAGGGAAGTCTGTTACTAAGTTTGCTTCCACTTATAAATCTGGTTTAGAATGGTCGGTTTTGCATAAAAGTTTGTCTAAGAGTTTAACGCTGCCTAAATATTATCCTTATAATAATTTTACGGCTAATTCTTCTTCCAATTCTATGGTGGGTATCAATATGATTAATTCTGCTATGGCATGGGATGAGGGAAAGTTTAAGCCATCACTTAATGCTTATCCAAATCCGTCTAAAGGAAAAATAACTATTTCTCTGGCTCAGGCAACGGATGCTATATATAAAATAACGGTTTCTAATACTATTGGTCAGGTTATTAAAACTATTAAAGTCCCGGAAACCGGTCATAATTCAGACATTACTGTTGATTTATCTGCCTATCCGGCTGGTGTTTATTTCTATAGCTTATTAGTTAATGATAAGATGGTAGAGACCAAACGTTTAATCCTGCAGCAATAACAAAATCAGAACTTATTATATATAGCCGACCTCTTTAGGCCGGCTATTTTTTTGAATAAATTTTAAGGCCTTTCTTGTATAAAAAGTAATTTTCTTAATTTCGGGAATTATTTTGAAATTCTTTTATGAGTAATTATAATAGACTGAATAACATTGTTGGTTGGGTAGTATTTATTATTTCGACTGTAGTTTACGGAAGTACGCTAGAACCTACTGCTAGTTTTTGGGATGCCGGGGAGTTTATTGCCTGCTCCTATAAATTGCTGGTACCGCATCCGCCCGGGGCGCCTTTGTATTTACTAATTGGCCGGATTTTTTCCATGTTTGCCGGCGATAACGTTTTGCTGGTTGCGCCTTTAGTAAACTTTTTATCAGCTTTAGTAAGTGCGGGAACCGTATTGTTCCTGTTTTGGACCATTACTATTCTAGCTAAAAAAATTATACTTAAAGGTGCTGCCACCACGCTAACTACCGGTCAAGCTCTGTTAATACTGGGTAGTGGATTTGTAGGTGCATTAGCCTTTACTTTTAGCGATTCTTTCTGGTTTTCGGCGGTAGAAGCAGAAGTTTACGGGATGTCTTCCTTTTTTACGGCTTTTGTCTTTTGGGCTATGCTACGCTGGGAAGGCCGTTCCGAAGAGGTGTCTTCTGATAAATGGTTGATCTTAATTGCTTATATGGTGGGTTTATCTATTGGGGTCCATTTATTAAATCTATTAGCAATTCCGGCATTAGCATTTATATTTTATTACCGCAGACAGCAGAAACCATCTCGTAAGGGCGCCCTTTTAACTTTTATTATAAGTGCTGTAATTGTAGGTATAATTCTCTGGGGTATCATTCCTGGCTTGCCTTCCATAGCTGGTAATTTTGAGGTGTTTTTTATTAATAATATTGGTTTACCATTTGGTAGCGGTATTATTATTTTTCTCTTATTATTTATTACGGTTATTGTTTTCGGGTTCCGTTATTCTTTCAAGCACAGCAACCGCTACTTAAATACAGCCTTACTTTGTCTGGTATTTATACTAATTGGGTATTCTTCTTATTTAATCATACCCATCCGGTCTGGGTATGATCCTACTATTGATGAAAATGACCCAGGTAATATTGTAAACTTTGTTTCTTACCTGAAACGGGAGCAGTACGGCGATAGGCCTTTGCTATATGGACCACAATTTACGGCTGAGGTTATTGATCAGGAGCCAGGCCCGCCACGATATATTAAAGGAAAAGAGAAGTACGAAGCTGTTGAAGGATCGCCAAAGCCTATCTATGATCCGAAGGATATGGCTTTGCTGCCCCGGATTTACAGTAATCAGCCGCAACATATACAAGAGTATAAAAAGTGGGTTTCTATTCAGGAGAATCGAAAGCCTACAATGGGCGAAAATTTATCCTTCCTGTTTCGGTATCAATTAGGGCACATGTATTGGCGGTATTTTCTTTGGAATTTTGTAGGAAGAGAAAGTGACGTTCAAAATTCAGGTATCATCTGGTTATCAGAATCGACAAAGAATTTGCCGGAAAGAATTGCCAATAGCAAAGCGCGCAATAATTTTTACATGTTGCCTTTGCTTTTGGGTATTATTGGTTTGATTTATCAAATCAGAAAAAGCGAACGTGATGCATTTATTGTAGGTTTGTTATTCTTTTTTACCGGTATTGCTATCGCTTTATATTTAAATCAGCCGCCAATAGAGCCAAGAGAACGGGATTATACCTTTGCAGGCTCCTTCTATGCTTTTGCTATTTGGATTGGTTTAGGTGTACTGGGATTAGCAGAATTCCTGAAAAGATTTATTAAAGCAGATGTGGCACGAGCTGCTTTGGTAACTCTACTTTGTTTAAGTGTTCCGGCTGTTATGGCGGCACAGGGGTGGGACGATCACGACCGGTCTAACCGGTATAATTCTATTGACTCGGCAAAGAACTTGTTAAGCTCCTGTGCACCGAATGCTATTTTATTTACTAATGGAGATAACGATACCTTCCCTTTATGGTATGCGCAGGAGGTAGAAGGTTTCCGGACAGATGTTAGGGTAGCCGTACTAAGTTATTTAAATACCGATTGGTACGTTGACCAAATGAAGCGACAGTCTTATAAATCTGAACCACTGCCTATTTCGCTGGAAAATGAAAACTACCGCCAGGGTACAAACGATTATCTGCCATATGTAGAGCGGGCTCAGGTAAAAGCCGGAATGGATTTAAAGCAGTACATTAGTTTAGTTAAACAAAATCACCAGGTATTACAGGTAGCTGCTCAGAATGCTAAACCATTTTTATCTTTCCCAACTAAGAACTTTATTTTACCAGTAGATAAAGAAGCGGTTATCAAATATAATGCTGTTCCCAAAGATCGGCAGGAGCAAATTGTAGATCAATTGGAATGGAATGTTGGTAAATCAGGTCTGGAGAAAAAGCATTTAATTATCCTGGACATTTTAGCCACCAACAATTGGGAACGACCTGTTTATTTCTCGTCTACGGTTAGCTCTTCTGATTATTTAAACTTAACACCGTACTTCCAGCTGGAAGGATTAGCTTTCCGGATAGTACCGGTGAAAAACCCTGATCAGGAAGCAGAAGGATATGTGCACAAAGGCCTCATGTACCATAACATGATGACTCAGTTTAGCTGGCGCAATTTAGATAACCCTAACATTTTTTATGATGAAAGTTACATTAGTCAACTGCCGCCAAATACCCGGGAAAAATTTTATCGTTTAGCAACTGCTTATTTAATGGACGGCGACAAGGCCACAGCCAAAAAAGTAATGGATCATTGCTTTACGGTAATGCCGGATAAATCTATTCCGTACGATTACTATACGCCGCAATTTATTGAGCCTTTAATGATGGTAGGCGATGAGAAAAGAGCCATGGAGATTTTAAATGTTATGGCTGATCGTTCTACTAAAGCATTGGCTTATTATACCAGCATTTCTAACGGACAATTATTTGAGCGGGAACTGCAAACCAACTTTATGATTTTGCAGCAGCTTGTACTAGCTTCCCGAGCCCTAAACTTAAAAGAAAAATCAGCTGAGTTAGAGCAGATTTTTATGAAGTATTACGGCAACAGATAAAGCATAAAAAAAGCCGGTCTAATAAGAACCGGCTTTTTTTATGCTAAAGCGGCTCTTAAAATCGTATGTTAGATAAAAGATTAAATACTGAGGAATAACATTGGTAAATTAAATGAAGCATACTATTTTACCTTTCTTATTTGTTGTATTTTCTGCTTGTATTCCCAGGCAGGCCCTTTATCAGCAAAGCGTTGATTTTATTTATAGCCATGCCACCAATATAGCCTATGATACCAAGGCAGAAGGCGATAGCTTGCGGATATTCCTGAAATTTGCTGATCTAACACTTTTCCAGAACACGCCAAAATCTCAGGTAAAACTCTCTTATAAATTAACTACTAATAATGTAAAATCTGAAGTTATTCGGCAGGATACAGTAGCTGATTTTTTCAGTCGGTTAAAATCAGAAGAAAGTTATTACTGGATTAGTTTTACCATTCCGGTAATAAACTTTATACCTCCGGGAGTAGTAAACTTGCAGCTAAAACACAGCACTGACGAAAAAGATATATTATATTTTAAAGTTCCTTTATCCAAAGGTACCTTAAATCAGAAGTTCTATTTTTCAGGACCAGCTACTGCCATCCCATTGTTCCGGCAATATGTCAATAACTCGGAGAGTTTTAGAATAGAAGGTTCAAGTGACAATAACAGCATTCAAGTAAAACAATATGCGGCAGAATTTGGGCCGGCCATTCCTCCTTTTTCATTAACGGGTAAGGTCGTTGCGCCTACTATGGACATTATTCAAGCTACTGAAGCACCCGTTGATACCATTATTAGTTTACATAATGCGGGTTTATATTTAATTGGAAATGGAGCCGATAGCAAAGGTCTGTTGGTTGGGGAAAATAACTTTCCTTTTTTAAATACGGCCAAAGAATTAATTGAGCCGTTGGTGTATATGACCAGTGCCGCCGAACGCGAGAAGTTATATAAAGCCTCAGAACCTAAAAAGGCCCTGGATCGTTTTTGGTTAGATATTGCTCAACAAGATAAAAATTTGGCTAAGCGGCTAATTAAGGTGTTTTACACGCGGGTAGAAGAAGCAAATCAGTTTTTCTCATCGCACAAGGCTGGTTGGTTGTCGGATAGAGGCATGATGTACATAATTTTTGGTAAACCAGATATAGTCAATAATCGGCTTAATGTTGAGGAGTGGACGTATACCCGCAGACAATCAAGGGGTACAGAATTAAAATTTAATTTCATTAAAAAACCCAATACCTTTACAGAAAATCATTACGAACTGGTTCGGCGTCCGGATTATGAGTTTGTATGGTACAGCACCGTCGAAAAATGGAGAAAAGGAATTATTCAAGAGGAGTAAATTTTAGGGCACCACGTAGTGAGAGTGCCGAAAAAATTGAAATGATTTTTGGCTTACGGCCCATTCTGGAAGCATTAAATGCTGGCAAAGGATTGGAGCGCATTTACTTGCAAAAAGGTCAGAAAAACAGCATAACCCAGGATATAACAGAACTGGCCCATCGTGCTAACGTACCGGTAGCTTTGGTGCCACCTGAAAAGCTGGATACACTTACCCGTAAAAACCACCAGGGGGCGATAGCTTATTTAGCTGCTATTACCTATATGCCGCTGGATAATATTGTGGCTGATATTTATGAAAAAGGTAAGGTGCCCTTATTATTGATTTTGGATCGGATAACTGATGTCCGGAATTTTGGTGCCATTGCCCGCAATGCAGAGTGCTTGGGAGTAGATGCTATTGTAATTCCGAGTAGAGGAGCCGCTCAGGTAAACGGAGATGCTTTAAAAACATCGGCAGGAGCGCTAAATGTAATTCCGGTTTGCCGGGAAAATAATTTAAAGGATACGCTACATTTTTTACAGCAGTCTGGTATTCAGATTGTAGCTTGTACAGAAAAAAGCGATACCGATATTACTTCGTCTCAATTAGATTTTACCGGACCTACGGCTATTTTAATGGGTAGTGAGGAAGATGGAATTTCACCGGAGTACTTAAAGAAAGCCGATGTGCGGGTTAAAATTCCAATGATCGGACAAATCAGTTCGTTAAATGTGTCGGTGGCCAGCGGCATTATGCTTTTTGAAGTACTAAGGCAACGATTAGCTGAAACAAAATAAGAAAGGGCCGGTATACCCGGCCCTTTCTTATTTTGTTTCAGCTGTTTTTAAGCTTTAATTATAGCCATTTCCTTTGTTGGTCTTTACATCAGCCACAAAGTCCTTAACTCTTTGTTCTTCATCTTTTTTGCAGATCATTAATACATTACCGTATTCGGCAACAATAAAGTTATCCATGCCTTGTACCACCACTAAACGGTCTTTGGGAGTTTTAATGATGCAGTCTTTGGTATCGTAAAGCATAACATCACCATCTACCACATTGCCGGCTTCATCTTTCTGGCTAATGCTATATAAAGAGTTCCAGGTGCCTAAATCAGACCAGCCAAATTCGCTCAAAATAACATATACGTTATCAGCTTTCTCCATTATTCCGTAATCAATGGAGATGTTGCGGCAATGAGAATAAGCACGGTTTATAAACTCCATTTCCTGTTCGGTATTTAAACAAGTCTGGCCTTCATTAAATATCTCGGCTATTTCGCCTAAAAATTTATTAAACGCGGCTAGAATGCTTTTTACATTCCAGATAAAGATGCCAGAGTTCCAAACAAAGTCCCCACTGGCTAAAAACATTTGTGCAATTTCCAGATTTGGTTTCTCAGTAAAGGTTTTTACTTTCTTCAGGAGGTTGCCTTCATCTATAAACTGAATATACCCATATCCCGTATCGGGACGGCTAGGGGTGATGCCTAACGTAAGCAATACATCTTCTTTTGCAGCTGCATTTACAGCCTGGTTGATTATTTCTATGAAAGATCTTTCGTTTAAAATAACATGATCAGCTGGTGCAACAATTATGTTGGCATCCGGATTAATTTTAGAAATTTTATAGCAGGCAAAGGCAATAGCCGGGGCTGTATTGCGGCCAATTGGTTCACATAAAATCTGGTTATCAGAGAGTTCAGGTAACTGTTCCTTTACTAAGCTTTTATAATCTGTGTTGGTAACAATAAAAACATTCTCTTTAGGGCAAACCTCCTCAAACCGTTTTACCGTCATTTGAAGCATAGATGAGCCAACGCCTAAAACGTCATGAAACTGTTTTGGATTATTGGTACGGCTAAAAGGCCAGAACCGGCTGCCTATTCCGCCAGCCATGATAACTACAAATGTGTTTTCCTGATTATTCATTAAACTAATCCTTCTTTTAGTAGATCATGCAAGTGTACAAAGCCTGCAAAGTTATCAGATTTTGTTACAACTAATTGCGTAATATTTTTTTCTTGCATTAATGCCAAAGCCGCGGTAGCAAATTCATCGGCATCAATGGTAAGAGGCGAGGCGGTCATGATATCCTTAGCCAGAATATCCTGAATAGATTCATATTTATTTAACATTCGCCGCAAGTCTCCATCTGTAATTATACCAATTAATTTTTTGGAAACCGAATCTAACACAGCGGTAGCCCCTAATCTATTAGATGAAATCTCAATAATGATTTCTTTTAAACTTGCTTTTTCTGTAACGTGTGGTGCCGCATTCTCCGGGTAAATATCGCAAACTTTTAAATAAAGTTGTTTACCCAAGGAGCCACCCGGGTGTAAATTGGCAAAATCCTGCGAACTAAAATGGCGGCTTTCCAATAATGTAACCGCTAAGGCATCACCTAGGGCTAAGGCAGCCGTTGTACTGGTAGTAGGCGCTAAATTGTGCGGACAAGCTTCTTTTTCTATTGTAGCATTTAAAATAAAATCGGCTTGTTGCGCTAAATACGAATCGGTATTGGAAACAAGGGCGGCAAGCTTAGAACCTTTTCGTTTCAATAAGGGCACTAATACCTTTATTTCTGGTGTATTGCCACTTTTGGATATGCAAATAACAAAGTCTTCGGCCTGAATCATACCTAAATCGCCGTGTATGGCATCGGCGGCATGCATGAATAAAGAGGGGGTACCTGTGGAGTTAAGAGTAGCTACAATCTTAGAGGCAATATGAGCGCTTTTGCCAATTCCGGTAACTACTACACGCCCTTTGGTGGCTAAAATAGCCTCCACACAAGAGTCAAAACTCTCATCTAAAAAATCAATCAGTCGATGAATAGAATTTCCTTCTTCTTCTAATACTTTTTTTGCAATTAATTTAAAATTTTTTGGTATATTCAAGTTAAATTTGTGTTAAGAAAAAGAATAG
Source organism: Adhaeribacter aquaticus DSM 16391 (assembly GCF_000473365.1). GTDB lineage: Bacteria > Bacteroidota > Bacteroidia > Cytophagales > Hymenobacteraceae > Adhaeribacter > Adhaeribacter aquaticus. Next base: position 184,088 of record NZ_KI421517.1, on the reverse strand, counting down.
CTGAAAATTTAAAAATATAAGATTCTCTTATATAATAATCTTCCCCATAATCATGTTAGTTACTGAAGAGGTAAATTTAAAAGACAAATTAAAAGAAGTTTTTGGGCATAATCAATTTAGAGGAACCCAGGAAGCAATAATAAATAATATAATAAAAGGCAATAATACGTTTGTGATTATGCCGACCGGGGCAGGTAAATCATTATGTTATCAACTACCAGCTATCGTTCTGCCAGGCACAGCTATAGTAATTTCGCCTCTTATCGCCCTGATGAAAAATCAGGTGGATCAATTAAACGCTTTTGGTATCAATGCGCAATTCTTAAATTCTACTTTAACCAAGTCGGAAATAACGAAGGTAAAGAAAGAAACTATCAGCGGGCAGGTTAAATTACTTTATGTTGCGCCAGAATCGTTAACGAAAGAAGAAACCATTGATTTTTTACAAAAGGCGAATATCTCCTTTGTAGCCATAGACGAAGCCCACTGTATTTCGGAATGGGGACACGATTTTCGTCCAGAGTACCGTAAAATTCGGGGAATAATCGACAACATTGGTAATCTGCCAATCATAGCTTTAACGGCCACCGCAACTCCAAAAGTGCAGCTGGATATCCAGAAGAACCTGCAAATGGATGATGCTTCGGTATTTAAAACTTCCTTTAACCGGACCAATCTGTATTATGAAGTAAGGCCGAAACACAATACCAAAAAGCAATTAATCCAATATGTTAAAAAGCATAAAGGTAAAAGCGGTATAATTTATTGCTTAAGCCGCAAAAAAGTAGAAGAAATTGCCGAGTTACTACGTGTAAATGATGTAAAAGCCCTGCCTTACCACGCCGGTCTGGATTCTCATATCCGGATGGCCAACCAGGACGCTTTCCTGAATGAGGATGCAGATGTAATTGTAGCCACCATTGCCTTTGGTATGGGTATTGATAAGCCGGATGTGCGGTTTGTAGTGCATTATGATACACCTAAATCCATTGAGGGTTATTATCAGGAAACTGGTAGAGGCGGACGTGATGGGATGGAAGGAAACTGCTTAATGTTTTACTCTTATGATGACATCGTAAAACTAGAAAAGTTTAGTAAAGATAAACCGGTAACTGAGCGTGATAATTCAAAATTGCTGCTGCAGGAAATGGCCGCCTATGCTGATTCAGCAGTATGCCGTAGGAAGCAATTGCTACATTACTTTGGCGAGACTTACGAAAAAGATTGTGGCTTCTGCGATAACTGTTTGCATCCGAAAGAAAAGTTTGAAGCGGAAGAAGAAGTAAAACTAGCCTTAGAAACGGTGGTGCAGACGGAGCAACGTTTTGGTATGGACCACCTGGTTGCGGTTTTAACCGGTATGAAAAACCAGTACGTGGAAAGCTATGGGCATGACAAATTAGAAGTATTTGGTCAGGGAGACGATCATGATGCCCAATTCTGGAATTCCGTTATTCGCCAGATCTTACTTTCTGAATTTATTGAGAAGGATATCGAAAATTTTGGAGTCCTGAAAATAACACAAAAAGGCTTAGATTACATTCAGAACTCTTATCCGATACAATTAGCGAAAGACCATAACTTCGAAGAAGAAGTTCAGAAAGAAGAAGAGAAAGAAGAATCCCAGGCTTCAACCGGTCACGATGCTGTATTGTTTGATTTGCTTAAAGGCTTGCGGAAAAAGCTGGCGAAGGAAAAAGATCTTCCACCTTACGTGCTTTTCCAGGATCCTTCTTTAAAAGAAATGGCCACCACTTACCCAACTACCAAAGACGATTTGGCTCATATTGGCGGAGTAGGCATGGGTAAGGTACAGAAGTTTGGCAAACCCTTCCTGGACCTGATTGCTAAGTATGTAGAAGATAATGATATTGTAACGGCCAATGATGTAGTGGTAAAATCAGCCGTTAATAAATCTAAAATTAAAATCTACATTATTCAGCAGATTGATAAGAAGATGGACCTGGAGGAAATAGCTGCTGCCAAAGATATTACCATGGGCGAGCTAATTGAAGAGATTGAACATATCTGCTACTCTGGTACCAAACTTAATTTAGACTACTACATTGATGGCTTATTAGACGACGAACGGCAGGAAGAAATTACTGATTATTTCCTGCACGCAAGTACCGATAATATTGCTGTAGCCTTACAGGAATTGGGTACAGATGATTATACAGAAGAAGATTTGCGATTAATGCGGATTAAGTTCTTATCAGAGTACGCAAACTAAAATAAGGTTAGATTTTATAATAAGGAGTTATCAGTATTTATTCTGGTAACTCTTTATTATTTTCACGCCTCTAAATTGTAAACAATAGTTTACATGTACTTTTAACCCACTTGCTACAGGTTAGTAAGTTTAATTTTACCATTAACATGAACGTTTTAATTATCGGATCGGGCGGGAGAGAGCATGCATTGGCTTGGAAATTGCGCCAAAGCCAGTATACGGATAAAATATTTGTGGCGCCCGGAAATGCCGGAACAGCTCAAATTGCTACCAATGTGGACATTGCTGTAACCGACTTTGAGGCGCTTGCCAAGTTTGCTACCGATTTTAATGTAATGATGGTAGTGGTGGGGCCAGAAGTTCCTTTGGTAGCGGGCATTCATGATTATTTTTTGAGCCACGATTATTTAAAAAATATTTTGGTGGTAGGCCCAAGTAAAGAAGGTGCCCAACTGGAAGGTAGTAAGGATTTTTCAAAGCAGTTTATGCAGAAATACCAGATTCCTACTGCCCGGTACCAGACTTTTACAGAAGCTGATTTTGAGCAGGCCCTCGAATATTTAAAAGGCCATAGCTATCCGGTAGTACTTAAAGCAGATGGTTTGGCAGCCGGTAAAGGTGTAGTAATAGCTCAAACGTTTGAGGAAGCAAGTTATCATTTAGATGGCATGTTACACCTGGGGCGGTTCGGTAATGCCGGCAGCAAAGTGGTGATAGAAGAATACTTACAGGGAATAGAGCTTTCTGCCTTTATTTTGACTGATGGAAAGGAATACGTGCTGTTACCGGAAGCCAAGGATTATAAACGGATAGGAGAAGCTGATGCTGGTTTAAATACCGGTGGTATGGGGGCTGTTTCGCCGGTGCCTTTTGCCGATGCCTCTTTTATGCAGAAAGTAGAGGAGCGGGTGGTAAAGCCGACTTTGCATGGGTTACAAACGGAAAATATTTCGTACACCGGCTTTTTATTTATTGGCTTGATGAACGTAAACGGGGATCCGTACGTGATTGAATATAATGTACGTTTAGGAGATCCGGAAACAGAAGCCATACTACCGCGCATTAAAACCGATCTATTTGAGCTTTTCCGGGCATTACACGATGGCGATTTAGGTAATATTAAATTAGAAATTGATTCCAAAACGGCCACTACCATAATGCTGGTGGCTGGTGGTTACCCGGATGAATATGAAAAAGGCCATGTTATTTCAGGATTAGAACAACTAACAGATGTTGTTGCTTTTCATGCCGGAACCAGTTTAAATGAACAGGGGGATGTTTTGAGTAATGGTGGTCGGGTAATAGCATTAACAGCTTTAGGCGATTCTATGGCCGAGGCTTTAGCTGCTGTGAATGCAGCTGCCGAAAAAGTTATCTGGAAAGATCGCTATTATCGTCGCGATATTGGCTTTGATTTAAAATAACAACTCTATTTTTCTAAAATAAAAAAGCCGCTGAATAGTCAGCGGCTTTTTTATTTTTTGGTAACCTAAGATTAGCAATGATCTTCAAATGCACCTTTCAGGTTGTCTACAATTCTTACTAATTCATTGCCTTCTATGTGGAACCGTTCAATCATGTGCACCAATTCGCCATTTTTAAATAACGCGATTGAAGGTGACGATGGAGGATAAGGAAGCATGTGCTCGCGTGCTTTGGCTACCGCTTCAGTTTCCATACCTGCAAAAACAGTTACTAATTTATCCGGACGTTTATCAGAAGAAGAAACAGCCATTTTAAGTGCTGGACGAGCTTTAGAAGCCGCGCAACCACAAACTGAATTTACTGCTACTAAAACAGTACCTTCCGTTTCGGATAATACTTTCTCTACTTCTTCTGGGGTCATTAATTGCTCAAAACCGGCAGAAGTTAAATCTTCGCGGATGGGCGCCACCATATATTCAGGATACATTGCCATGATTATATACTTTATTTTCTAGAATATTAAAACGTAAAGATACATAACCTTCCATTAGCAGGAAAGATTCCTAAATTAATTCTTATCTACGTAAGATTTATTTACAGTTTTTTTCCAGTAAAGCTTTTGCCTTTGCATGGCCCAACTGGCTGGCTTTCTGAAGACTAATGCAGCTGTTTTTACGGTCTCCAGAATTATATTGAGCGGCTCCTAATAAAAAGAAAGCACCTGCATCTTTTGGATCCAGTTCAGTAACTTTCTTAAAATCCGGAATAGCTCCTTTGTTATCCAGTAACAAACCTTTGGCCAATCCCCGGTTATAATAAGCAGGAGCAAAATTGGGGCGTAATTCCAAGGTTTTGCCATAATCTGCAATGGCCCCTGGCAAGTCATGTAATCCAGCTTTAGCTAAGCCTCTGTTATAATAGGCATCTGCATTCTGCGGGGATAAGGCAACAACTTTGTTATAATCTGTAAGGGCGGATTTAAAATCTTTTAAATTAGCCTTGCTTAAACCACGATTGTTATAAGCTTCCGCTAAATCAGATTTTAATTCAATGGCTTTTGAATAAGATAAAATAGCACCAGTGTAATCCTTATCCCGAAACCGGATATTTCCTTCCTCCAGAAAAACTTTAGCGGTTGGGGCCTGACCAGTTATTAAAGTTGAAAAGTAAAGAAGGAAGAGAAAAGTTAATATGTAAGGTTTTATCATATTGGAGTTATAAGGTTCCTTATTTAAGCAGTAGTTAGCTTAGTTCCTTTATTCTCGGGTATGGTATAAATTTCTGAATCTTTTTTGAATAATAATAAAAAGGGATTAAAAATAGTAAATATTAAATTGAGAATATCAGCTTAACCGTTTAAATAAATAGTAGGTAAAAAAAATATCCAAATGGAGAAGGAATGTCCAAAGAAATAAAAAAGAGTTCAATATTTAAAGTTTCAGAAGATTAATTTTTTTTGGGTAACATTAAAAATAAATTAAAACAATCTGGTTTTTTGTAAAATTTTTAAAAAGATATCAGGTATGCAATTAGCTATTTAATAAAAGTAAATTTTGGAGTATAAATGTGCGCTTTTTTTAATTATGAAATTAATATATATTTGGCTTAACTCTTTTATGTATTAGGGCTTGATATACAAGAATTTAAACGATGAAGAACTACTTTCTGCCCTTTGGGGAGAGGATGGGAATGCGTTTAAAGAAATATATAACCGGTATTGGTCTAAATTATACGCAGTGGCCTACCGCAAGATTGGTGTAAAAGAAATTGCAGAAGAGCTTGTTCAGGAATTGTTCTTAAACCTTTGGGTAAAGAGGAAGACAGTTCAAATAAATAGCAGCTTAGAGGCTTATTTATTTTCTGCCATTAAATACATTATTATTAATTATTACCAGGCCCAGACGGTCAGAAACAACTACAAATTAACGCTTAATTCAAACGCATCAACTAATTGTACCGAGGAAGCAGTTGTTGCAGGGGAATTAGAGATTAAATTTAAGCAGGGCCTGGACTCATTATCAACTAAATCCCGGCAAGTCTTTGAAAAAAGCCGGCTTCACAACCAAACTACACAAGAAATTGCCACAGATATGCAGCTAACAGACAAAGCTGTAGAATATCATATTACAAAAGCTTTAAAACACTTGCGAGGGTTCTTAAAAGATTTTGTCGTTCCGGCAATAGCGTTTTCATTTCTTTCTTAACTGACTCTGGTTACCTAGGTAGCGGCTTTAGCCATATCTGAAAATTATTTTAAAATATTTATTTATTTTTTTAGGGTTAGCGCTTCGGTAGCTGGCTTTACTATTGAATCTGCCTCTAAATTATGATCGAGCTCCTCTTATATGGAAAATAAGGAACAGGAAAATCTGGAAAAACTTATTGATAAGTACCTGGCTGGTACCAGTTCTCCGGAAGAAGAGGCAACTATTTCAGATTGGTATAATGAATTAGGAAAATCACGATTTATTATTCCTGAAGTGTCTCCGTCTGATTTAGAACAACAGCAGGCTAAGAATTGGGAAGATATCCAAAATAAATTAACTGAAATCGGGCAGCCGGTAATAATAGGTCCTGCACAAAAAAATAAGTTAGCTTTTAATAGTAATAAGGTACAGTGGTTAAGTATTGCTGCAATGCTGTTATTAACCCTGGGTTTAGGTGCTTATAATTATAAATATGCCATAAGTTTAGAGCTAAAAAGAATTGCTTATGCTGAGAAACATAATTTTTCTTCTGGTACCCAAAGAGTTTCGCTAGGCGATGGGTCTATTGTGTGGCTGGAGCCAGGTTCCAGTATAAGTTACCCAGCCGTCTTTAGCGATAATAAACGTGATGTAGTAGTAAAGGGGAAAGTTTTTTTTGATGTAGCGAAAGATGCCAGGCGACCTTTCTGGGTTTATGGACACAAAATGGCTATAAAAGTTTTGGGAACAAGCTTTAGTGTAGATTTTAACGGGGAAGGTAAAAAATCTGAGGTATTAGTAAGAAGCGGTAAAGTGGCAGTAGCTGTTCCTAAACCTAAAGTTGCTGCTTTGTTTTCTGAAGATAAAAAGCAGGTGATTTGCCTGGTAAAAAACCAGAAGGCTGTTTTAGAACCAGCGTCAGCAAAGTTAGAGAAGGCAAATTTAGACCCGGCTTATTGGGCTAGTATTCAAAATGTAGAAAAGCTAACTTTTAATAATACACCATTAGAAGAGGTAATAAGCCGATTAGAAAACCAATACAAGGTTTCCATAAAATTCATGAATCCGGAACTTAAAAATTGTAAGCTGACTGCTTCATTTTTATATCAGCCGGTTGATGTGAAACTAGAAATGATTTGTTTATCTATCGGGGCTAACTATAAAACAGACGACTTTAAATATATAATAGCCGGAAGAGGATGTAAAGATTAATAGCTCCTTTCATATTTATTTAAAATACTTATAGATGCCTATGATGTAGAAATTACTTATCAAAAAGAAAATGAGCAGATGGTGTCCTACCACTATCTGCTCATCCTACGCTTTCAATTCCATGCATTTGCCGATGCCAGGAATTACTATGTCTTGTCCTAATTGGTCTTTATGCAAACTAACTCAACAAAACAAACAAATTTATGAAAATTACTTTTATTAAACGAGAGTTATGGTTAAAGTTTTCGAAAAATGCTTTAGCTCAAATATTACTCTTATGTTTACTTACCACCACGGTTCTCGCTAAAAATAGCAAAGCTCAGGAAGCACTTAATCTGCCTATTTCAGTTAAAATGAATAATACTGAATTAAAAACAGTTTTAAGTGAAATAGAAAACCGGAGCGGGATTCATTTTGTGTACAGTCCTCAGCTTATCCCGGCCACCCGCAAAGTTTCCATCAATGTAAGTAACCAGAAATTAGCTAAAGTTCTGAGTGATTTACTTACTCCTTTACGAATAGATTATGAGCCAATAGGCGGAGAAATTGTTTTAAAACGGGTTACTACCAGTAGCGCAGTTAAAGGAGATGAAGAAAGTATCAGCCAGTTAGAGTCCAAAATAGAAGTTGCCGCTTCTACTATTACTGGTAAAATTACTTCGGTAGCCGGAGAAGCTTTAGCCGGGGTTACAGTACTGGTTAAAGGTACAACAACTGGTACAACTTCCCAGGCTGATGGTTCTTACTCATTAAGTACACCTGCTAATAATGGGATATTGGTTTTCTCGTTTATTGGTTTTACCTCTAAAGAGGTACCTTTTAATGGCAATGCAACCATTAATGTTGCTTTAGCAGATGATTCCAAAGCCTTAGATGAAATTGTGGTAACAGCTTTGGGTATTAAAAGAGAGAAGAAAGCTTTAACTTATGCGGTGTCTGAGGTAGGCGGTGAAAACTTAAACAGAGCCAGGGAAATAAATGTTGGAAATGCGTTAGCCGGTAGAGTGGCCGGAGTTACAGCTTCCGGCACCTCAGGTGGGCCGGCTGGTTCAAGCCGTATCATTATTCGGGGTAATGGTTCTTTAAATGGTAATAACCAGCCTTTATATGTGGTAAATGGTATGCCCATCACCAACAATAACCAGGGATCTGCAGGTACTTTTGGTGGAATTGATCGTGGAGATGGTTTAGCCAGTATTAACCCGGATGATATTGAAAGTATTTCAGTATTAAAGGGTGGTACGGCTGCGGCACTTTATGGTGCCAGGGCAGCAAATGGGGTAATCTTAATTACCACTAAATCTGGCAGTGTCCAAAAAGGATTAGGAGTAGAGTATAACACTAACTATACCTTTCAACAAGCCATTAACCTGTTAGACTGGCAATACCAATATGGTTCAGGTTCGCAGGGAGTAGCTCCAACTACCCAGGCTCAGGCTATTGCCAATGGCAGAATGTCGTGGGGTGCCAAATTAGATGGGTCTGCGGTAATTCAACCAGATGGACAAACCAGACCTTATGCTGCGCAGCGCAACAACTTTAGAAATTTCTATCAGACTGGTACTAACTTCGTGAATACCCTGGCACTATCTGGAGGCAATGAAGTAGCAAGATTTCGTTTTTCAGCTTCCAATTTAGATAACAAGGCTATTATTCCTAATAATACGATGAATATCAAAACCTTCAATTTAAGTGCCAGCGCTACTTTATCTAAAAAGATTGTGTTTGAAGGAAATGCCCAGTACAATATTGAAGATGTTAAGAATCGTACTTATTTGGCAGATTTTCAGTTAAACCCTAATACTGGTGCACAACTGCTGGCAAATAACATCGATGTTCGGACACTGGCTCCCGGCTATTTACCCAATGGCAACGAGTTTAAATGGAGTGATTATGAATATGCTACCAATCCTTATTTTGCAATAAACAAAGTAAGAAATGGAGATACTAAAAAACGGTTTATAGGCTCTTTCAGTACTACTTATAATATTACCGACTTCTTTTATGCCCGTGCCCGCTTTGGTATAGATCAAATTAATTTTGATGGCTATGCTATTCAGCCAACAGGTTTAGCTTTTAACCAGCCAGGTTCCATGACCACGGATCAGAGTTTACAAGGCGAGACCAACATTGAAGGAACGCTCGGCTTTAAAAAAGACATTGGCCGGTTTACAGTAAATTTATTGGGTGGTGGAAACCAAATGCGTAATTCATTTGATGGAATTAACCTTACCAGTGGTCAGTTTAACCGCCCGAACGAGTATTTTATTGCCAATGGCCGGAGCCAAAACTTTGGTATTAATTATAGCCAATTCGGTATAAACTCTTTGTTTGCTTCTGCCGATATTGATTTCAACAATTACTTATATTTAACCTTAACTGGTCGTAATGATTGGTTTTCTACATTAACCCCAAAAGGTAACAGCTTATTTTACCCATCTGTTGGGTTAAGCTTTGTTGCTTCCGATGCCTGGAATACCAAGCCAGCCTGGTTAGATTATGCTAAAGTTAGAACTTCCTGGGCGCAGGTTGGTGGTGGTGCTCCTAACGCCTATGCCATTACCCAAACCTATTCTGCACAATCGCAGCAGCATTTAGGACAAACATTAATGAATGTTACCAGCGCTACTTTACCTACTTTATTAACGCCTTATACTTCTACAACTGCTGAAGCCGGGATAGAAACCCGGTTGTTCAATAACCGCATTGGTGTAGATTTAACGGTATATGACCGGACTACTACCAATGATATAGTAAACGCCTCCCTTCCTCATGCCAGTGGTTATACAGCTGTGGCCTTGAATGTGGGTAAAATGAAAAACCGGGGCGTTGAGTTAATGTTGAACGGTACGCCAATAAAAACAGAAAGTGGCTTAGCCTGGAATATTACCTACAACATGGCCTATAATAAAAACGAAGTAATTTCAATTGCGCCGGATTTAGGATTAACCAGCTTGCGTTTGCCAGGGGCTACTACCAGAACCGAAAACGGTTGGATTACGCATTACCAGGGGCAGCCTTTCGGTATGATTGCCGGCAGTACTTATTCCAGAAATGCCAATGGCCAGATTATCTATAACAGCTCTAATGGTCTGCCAATTGCCAGCCCAATTGTTCCATTAGGTAAAGGCGTTCCTCCATTAGCAATAGGGTTAAATAATGATTTCAATTACAAAAATTTTAACCTGAGCATTTTATTAGATAGCCGGTGGGGCGGAAGTATTTATTCGGCAACCAGTGCCTACGGAACACAATTTGGATTAGATAAGCGTACCGTTGAAAATAACGTGCGGGAAACCGGTGTAACAGTTAATGGTGTAAACGAAAAAGGAGAAGCGTTTACCAGAACCGTTCCGGCCGAAACCTATTACAAAGGTTTGTGGAACAGCATTACCAGCGAATTTGTAGAAAAAGCAGACTTTATAAAACTTCGGTCTTTAAGCTTAGGATATAATTTACCAGCTTCTTTATTATCCAAAACGCCTTTCCAATCAGCTAATGTTTCCTTTGTGGGGCGTAACCTGTTAATTCTTTACAGAACTACCAAACACGTAGATCCCGAAGCCAACTACAGCAGTGGAAATGCGCAGGGGTTAGAAAATTTTGGGTTGCCTTCTACCCGCACTTATGGCTTTAATCTTAGCATTAGACTTTAATATTTAGCTGAAAAGATTGTTCATCACAAAATCTTTAATTACCTAATTTATGAATTATATAAAAAACAAAATTGCCGCTGTAACTATAAAAACAGGAGTACTGGCAGTTATGCTCTTAACTTCTTGTGATAAGGGGTTCGAGGAAATGAACATCAATCCGAATGCTTATACGCAGCCAGCTGTGGGGCCATTGTTTACCAATAGCTTAATCAGAACCGTTGGTACCGGAACAAATGACCGGAACCGCACCAACATTAAGTTTGCTTCGGGTATTATGCAATATCATGCTACTTTACAAAACTTCTGGTATGGAGAAAAAGGTATTGTAAACGCCCAGACCGGCAACTTTTTTGAGACGGTTTATACCTCTCATTTGCGGGAGTTAATGGTCATTATCAAGGAAACAGAAAATAAGCCGGATTTGGTAAACCAAAATGGCATGGCCAAAATCTGGAGAATATTCGCTTTACATCGGGTTACAGATGCCTACGGCGATGTGCCTTACAAAGAAGCGGTCGGGGCCCCCGAAGGTAAATTCAAGCCTGCTTACGATAAGCAATCAGAGATTTATCCGTGGATGCTACAGGATTTAGAGGCGGCCCTTAAGCAATTAGATCCTGCTAAAGCTTCGTTTGGGGCAGCGGATGTTATTTATAATGGAAGTGTGCCAAAATGGAAATCTTTTGGGTATTCATTAATGCTACGTTTAGCTATGCGATTAACCAAGGTGGATCCAGCTATGGCAAAAGAGTGGGCCCAAAAAGCTATTGCCGGAGGGCTAATTCAAAGTAATGCTGATATAGCCTTACTAAGACATGCGCCTAATAATGAAAATACCTGGAACTGGGATGCCCGTGAGCTGAAAAGGGAAAGTTTACCGGAAGGGAATCAAGGCTTAGGTTTGGTAAAAATGGGAAAAACTTTTCTGGATTTACTGCAGGCTAATAACGATCCCCGCATACCTTTTTACATGACTTTATGGGAAGGTAACATTGATGCCAGACAGGGACAGGTTATTGCACAAACTACTGCGGCTGATAAGCAAAAAGCCTTGCCTAATGGTTATGATCCGAACACCATTGCTACAGCCATTCCGGGTTGGAAGAATGAAATGCTAAAAGAATTATCAGAGCCAAATACAGCTACCATAGCCAATTTTTCTGCGCCATCTATTATTTTAAGTTACTCAGAAGTAGAGTTTTTATTGGCAGAAGCAGCTTTAAGAGGTTGGGGCCCTGGTACAGCAGAAGAGCATTACCACAAAGGCATCAGAGCAAATATGGAGTCTTCTACTTTGTATCCTAACAGTTCAGTGGCTAATGTGGTTATAACACCAGCTGAAATTGCCGAATATATCGCCTCTCATCCGTTAACAGGTAGCGATGAAGAGAAATTCAGACAGATACATACCCAGTTTTACCTGGCTCATTATATGTATTTAGACTTTTTCGAAGCCTGGTCTAACTGGCGCCGGACAGGTGTACCAAATCTTCAGACCATTAATTATCCTTTAAATGCTACAGGCGGACAGCCTTTAAGACGCCTGATGTATTCCTTCGAGGAAAAATCATTGAATACAGCAAGTGTAGAAAACGCTATTAAAAACCAGGGCCCGGATTTATATACTACCCGCGTTTGGTGGGATAAGCAATAACTACCAATAATTTATTGTCTTGTCCTGATTAATCAGGACAAGACATTCTTCTCTTTCCCGCAAATAATTTCCACCACCAAATTAAATTATCATGAAAGACAATAGAAGAGATTTTATTAAGAAAAGTGCTTCCTTAGCGGCAGCCTTATCAGTTGGCGGCGTAACAACTGCTTTTTCCCAAACCCAGGCAGCGAATAAAGCTCCCGCCTCAGCCAAGGCTTTTGCCAGAGACGGGGGAATGAAGTTTGCCTTTGCCATGAGTCCGGATTCGCCCCGGGTACCTTATGCCAAGCAAATAGATGTCATGCATGCAGTATCGGGGGTAAAACGTATAGAAGGACTAAAACCATGGGACCCAGAAGCTATAAAAGCAACGAAAGAAGCCTGGGAGAAAGAAGGTATGAAATGGACCGTAGTGGAAGGGCCACCCTCTTTAGGTGAGCAAACCAAGCTGGCCCTATCTGGCAGAGATGAAGAGATCAGTAACTTCATTACCTTCATGAAGAATCTGAAGCAATACGGAGGGGTAGATGTAATCTGTTATAACTGGATGCCGGTAATCAGCTGGGCCCGCACTACCATGGACAGACCCGGTAGAGGAGGCGCTTTGGTAACTTCTTTTGATAATGAGGATATTAAAAATAAGCCACTTACAAAATACGGCGAGGTTTCAAAAGATGCCATGTGGAAGAACCTGGAGTACTTCCTGAAAGCAGTTGTACCGGAAGCTGAGAAGATAGGTATGAACTTGTCGTTGCACCCGGATGATCCGCAGGTACACAGCATTCAGGGTATATCCCGCATCATGAACAGTGTCGAAAACTTTGACCGCATGCTCAAGATCATGCCGAGTAAGTACAGCGGTTTAACCATGTGTCAGGGCAACTTTTCCTTAATGGGTGCTGATATTCCGGCTTTAATAAGAAGATGGGGTAAGGCCGGTAAGATAAACTTTGTGCATTTTAGGAACGTGCAGGATTTGAGCGGTAAAATACCTAGTACCAAATTCACCGAGACCTTCCACGACGAAGGCCAGATAGATATGTATGCCTCTATGAAAGCCTACTATGATATTGGCTTTAAAGGCACTATCCGGCCAGACCACGTGCCTACCATGTACGGGGAAGAAAACACCCGCCCGGGCTACATGACCTTAGGCACCCTGTATGCCATTGGCTACATGCGTGGATTAGCTGAATCAATTGCCAAAGCTGGGGCGAAAGCCTAAAGAAATAAGATATAGGGGTATGTCTTAATTTAGAATACACTCCGGCCCGGCTTAGTGGGGGCCGGAGTTATTCCAAATTCATAGGCTAATAAAGAATAAATATGAAAGAAAACCGCAGAGATTTTATCATAAAAAGTACTGCTTTAGCTGCTCTTTCAGTTGCCGGCTTAAGTGGCTGTTCGGAGTCTAGAAGTAAAGAAAATGAGAAAAGGGCAGGGCTAAAATCGGTGGGTGCAACCAGCCAGGTAGAGTGGCCGGTAACATTCGGGGAGGGTATGCCCAAGCTTTGTGTACTTGCTGACCGGGATGCCTCATTGGCAGAAATGCGCAAGCTAAAACAGTTAGGAGTTGATTATGTGTTGGTAAACGGACCTAAAATGCCCTGGACAGAAAAAGGGCTACGGGAAATAATGGACCGGTTTAAACCAGAAGGCCTAACCGTAATTAACATGATGATTGGAGGCTTTCCAAATACCGTTTACGGGCGGGAAGGCCGGGATGAAGAAATTAAGCTTCTGCAGGATTCTATCCGGGCAGCCGGAGTAGCAGGGCTACCAGTAATAGAGTATAACTTTTATGCGCACCGGCTGATGGAAGGCTATTATGAAGTAAAAGCTCGGGGCGGAGCCGGTACTACGGCTTTTGATTACGAAAGAGGTAAAGATGCGCCACATGATCCGGCCTTAGGTACGCCACAAACGGCCGAAAGTCTTTGGAACAATTTAACTTATCTGGTAAAGGCCATAATTCCGGTAGCAGAAAAAGCCGGAGTACGCATGGCCATGCATCCCAATGATCCCCCAATTCCTGTATCACATGGGCATGCTCAAATTCTGGCCACATTCAATGATTGGAAGCGCCTGCTTGCTATTGTGGATAGTCCGGCTAACGGAATGACCTATGATTGTGGCGTAGTCAGGGAATTAGGGGAGGATCCAATTGAAGTACTTCGGTATATGGGGGCCCGCGATCGCATTAATCACATGCACTACCGCAATGTAACCGTTGAAAAACCTTATGTAAAGTACCAGGAGGTTTTCTTTGATGAAGGCCAGGTTAATCTGTTTGCAGTAATGCAGGAAGTGTTTCAACAGGGTTACCAGTTTGGCCTGTATCCGGAGCACCCGCGGGAATTAGACTATGACCGGGAACATACCGGCGGAACGGTAATGCAACCCGGAGGAATCAAATATCCGGGAGGAGGCGGGTATGCTGCCCAGGCGTATAATGTAGCATACGCCAAAGCTATGATGCAGGCAGTAGTATCTGCCAACGGCACGGGAGCCAAAGTTTAAATTTCTTTCCTAAAAATAATACCAATCCGAACCCTATTATCCACCCTAAAATTCACCTAAACATTTATTTATGAAAGATAACCGCCGAGATTTTATAAAGAAAAGCGCCTCCTTGGCTGCAGCCATTTCAATGGCCGGATTAAATGCTTGCTCCTCTAAATCCAATGCTACCAGCATAGAAGAAGGCAAGGAACCTACCTCGCAGGCAGATTTAGCTGGTATGGCCAAAGATGCCGGTATGGAGTTTTCACTTTCCATTAGAACCGTAGATTCCAAGAGGGTTCCTTTTGCCAGACAAATGGGCGTAAATGGCGTTGTAACAAGCCTGAGACCTGAAAACCCTTTATTAGCAGGATTAAAACCTTGGGAGCCTAAAGCTATTAAAACGGTAAAAGAAGCTTGGGATAAAACAGGTATGAAGTGGAACGTAGTGGAAGGACCTCCAACTTTAGGTGAACAAACTAAATTAGGTTTGGCCGGAAGAGATGAAGAAATAGCAAATTTTATTGCTTTTATGAAGAATCTGAAAGAAATAGCCGGAGTAAATGTAATTTGCTACAACTGGATGCCGGTAATTAGCTGGGCGCGTACCCAAATGGACCGCCCGGGACGGGGTGGGGCTTTAGTTACGGCTTTTGATTACGAAGATGTAAAAAATAAACCGCTTACCGAGTTTGGAGCCTTTACCAAGGAAGCTCTATGGAAAAATCTGGAATATTTCTTAAAGGCTGTGGTACCAGAGGCCGAGAAGATTGGTATGAACCTGTCGTTGCACCCGGATGATCCGCAGGTAGACAGTATTCAGGGTGTACCACGTATCATGAATACGGTAGAAAATTTTGACCGCATGCTGAAAATAATGCCTAATAAATACAGTGGTTTAACGATGTGCCAGGGCAACTTCTCTTTAATGGGAACGGATATTCCGGCTTTAATCCGACGTTGGGGTAAGGCAGGTAAAATCAACTTTGTGCACTTTAGAAACGTGCAGGATTTAAGTGGTAAATTACCTAGCACCAAATTTACCGAAACCTTTCACGACGAAGGCCAGATAGATATGTATGCCGCTATGCAGGCTTACTATGACATTGGTTTCAAAGGAGCCATTCGGCCAGATCACGTACCTACTATGTATGGCGAAACCAATGAGCGGCCAGGTTATATGGATTTAGGAACTTTATATGCTATTGGGTATATGCGCGCATTAGCCGAATCGGTAAGTAAAACTAAGGTAAAAGCTTAAGTTGCTGAAATAAAAAGTGATATGGCTTTAAAAGCCTCAACTACTCCCCGGTTAAGTTGCTTAAAAGAAAAAAAAATGCTTATTTGTATATCTTTCTGTAGTTGCCTATACATGCTGAAAGATTAAACTGCCACTAAATTTATTAAACAAACAAAAAACGATGAAGGATAATCGTAGAGATTTTATTAAAAAGAGTGCTTCTTTGGCCGCGGCACTTTCTATTGGAGGCGTTGGTTCTGCTGTGTCAGAATCTTTTGCTCAGAGTGCTAAAGCCAAGGCTGAATTACAATCCATGGCGAAAGATGCCGGGATGCAAATGAGTAATGCTTACTTTGCTGGTATTGAGGCGAATAAGCAATTAGTAGAACTGGCAAAACAAATTGATGCAGTTGGTGCAGTTGCTGGTATTGATCCCCGTTTATCTGGAGTTTCTGGCGTTAAGCCTTGGGAGTATCCAGCAATCAAGGGTGTGGTGGATGCTTATAAAAAAGTAGGATTAAACTATAATACCGTGGAAGGGCCTCCTTCGCTTGGCGAACAAACTAAATTAGGTTTAGCCGGAAGAGATGAAGAAATTTCTAACTTCATCACCTTCATGAAAAACTTAAAAAGAGCCGGGGTTGATGTAATTTGCTACAACTGGATGCCGGTAATTAGCTGGGCCCGTACCCAAATGGACCGCCCTGGACGTGGTGGAGCATTAGTAACAGCCTTTGATTACGATGATGTAAAAAACAAGCCGCTTACCCAATACGGCGAAGTTTCCAAAGAAGCCATGTGGAAGAATTTGGAATATTTCCTGAAGGCAGTAGTACCGGAAGCGGAAAAAATTGAAATGAAGTTAGCGCTTCACCCAGATGATCCACAAGTACATAGCATCCAGGGTATCCCACGGATCATGAATACGGTAGAGAACTTTGACCGCGCTCTGAAAATAATGCCTAGCAAATTTAATGGCGTTACTTTATGCCAGGGTAACTTCTCTTTAATGGGAACGGATATTCCAGCTTTAATCAGACGCTGGGGTAAAGCTGGTAAAATTCATTTTGTTCACTTCCGGAATGTTCAGGATTTAAGCGGAAAATTACCTAGCACCAAATTTACCGAAACCTTCCACGACGAAGGCCAGATAGATATGTATGCCTCCATGAAGGCTTACTATGACATTGGTTTCAAAGGTTCAATTCGTCCGGATCACGTGCCTACCATGTACGGGGAAGAAAACACCCGCCCAGGTTATATGGCATTAGGTAATTTATTTGCCATTGGTTATATGCGCGGCTTAATGGAAGCTGTTAGTAAAGCCGGACCGCGTAAAGCATAAAATGCAAGTTTAAAGTTAACTGTTTGTAATTCAACAAACAGTTAACTTTAAATTTTAAACAATTCTTTAGTGACTTGGCTCCTCTCCTTTATTTTATTGTGGTAGGTGAAATATTGGTGGGGCCAAGTAAAGAATTGACCCAATCTAATGGATTTTGATAAAATCCAAAATCCTGTACTTACACCAGGATCAGTAACCACCTGCTTCTGCCCACTTTTGTAAAGTGCTGATTTACCTTCTCTCAAGTTACTTCTAAAGTAATTCTGAAAAATCCTTAAAACTTTATACTAAAAGTAAATATAAGTTGATGTTTTATGATTGACGCTATTCCAAGAATAGTTCTAATTTAAATTAAATTAGGGATTATTCCCTAGATTATTAATCTTTGCTTATATTTTAGATAAAGAAAATAATCTGATAAGGGTAATTCTGCTGTTAAGCTAAAAAGTACTCCTCCTTAATAAATAAATTAATAATTGAAGAATTTCGGAGAATACCTGACCATTTCCCCTATCAATACTTCTTTTCTAAACCATAAGTGCTTAAATTAACTTAATAATGGTTAAAAGAAATTACCTTTTTTGCTTTATACTATTTAGCGTTTTCAGTTTTGCTTTTTCACTTGTTGATACCCGGCAGGTTGAAATTACTAATGGTTTGGTACGCGCTAAATTAAGCTTACCAAATAAAGAAACCGGATATTACCAGGCAACCCGTTTTGACTGGTCAGGGATTATTAATTCCTTAAATTATAAGGGACATAGTTATTTTGAAGAGTGGTTTGGTACATATGATCCAAAGAAAAATGATGCCATAACCGGACCGGTTGAGGAGTTTACCCAAATAGGTTATGAATCCGCTCCGGTAGGGGGCGAGTTTTTAAAAATTGGGGTGGGAATGTTACGTAAGGCAGATGAAAAACCTTATTCTATTTTTTCGCTTTATGATATTGCTAATGCCGGCACCTGGAAAGTGAAACCAGGAAAAGACAAAGTAGAATTTACGCATGAATTAAAAGATGCATCAGGGTATTCTTATATCTACCGGAAAACTGTAAAACTGGTAAAGGGTAAGCCTGAATTAGTTTTAGAGCATAGCTTAAAAAATACAGGGCAGAAGCTTATTGAAACTACTGTATACAACCACAACTTTTTTGTAATTGATAAAGAACCAACTGGCCCGGCTATAAAAATCAAATTTCCATTTGACATTGTGGGCAAAGGCCAGGGAATTGGTACTGTAGCCGAAATAAACGGAAGCGAACTAAATTATCTGCGGGAGTTAAAGCGGAATGAGAATGTATACCTTGGTGATATCACAGGTTATGGAGCTACAGAAAAAGATTATAATTTTCAGATAGAAAATCTAAAAACCGGGGCCGGTGTAAAAATTAAAGGAGATAAGCCTCTGGCTAAAATGATCTTCTGGTCTAGTTCTACAACATCTTGCCCGGAACCTTATATTAATGTTAAAGCTCAAGCTGGTCAGGAATTTAAATGGGTAAATTCTTACGAATTTTATGTGAAGGATAAGAAATAAAGCCTGCTTAATTCTGTTGCAAAAAATATAAATTTAAACCTGCTAGATTTAAATTAAATATAATTACCCTCCGCTTAGCCTTGGTATAGTTTAAATTTTTAAATAAATTTGATAATACTTAAACCGTACAAACTTAAATTGGGCTTCTGCGGGGAAGGTAGATAAGGGAAATTATCTTTCCAATAAAGAACTAATATTCAATATTTCAGACTTTTAATTAAAAATAGAAGCGCTGAAACACGTTTGCCACTTTAAATAAACTATAATAAACCATTTATGAAGTATACAATCAAACCCTTGGCAATAGGCTTATTGCTGTTAGGGAGTTGTGTAAATCCCGGAAGGGATAAAAATGCGGTTAGTGCCAATATCAAAGATTTGGATTACCCTAATTATGGGGGCAACAAAGCTGGTAACCGTTATTCGCCTTTAACCCAAATTAACCTGGAGAATGTGCAGAATCTGCAGATTGCCTGGGAGTATGATGCATCTGAACCAGTAGATCCGGCTAAACGCCAAGGACCTAAAGCCATTCAATGTCAGCCAATTGTGGTAAGAGGTGTTTTGTACGGAACAACACCTGAATTAAAATTATTTGCGCTTGATGCAAAAACTGGCCAACAACTTTGGCGGTTTGAGCCCCTGAAAGACGATCAGAAATTTAATACCAATCGGGGAGTTGCTTATTGGGAAAATGGCGACGACAGACGTATATTATATAGTGTAGGATCTAACCTATATGCTATTGATGCCAAAACAGGTTCTAAAATAGAATCTTTTGGTAAAAATGGAATGGCCGATTTACATGATGGTTTACAGACTGGTATGGACCATGATGTAAGTAAACTTTCGGTAACCGCTACCACTCCTGGCATAGTATATAAAAATACTTTTGTAGTAGGTTCAAGTGTGTCGGAATCAGGTGATGCTGCTCCGGGGCACGTGCGGGGTTTTGATGTGGTAACCGGTAAATTAAAATGGGTTTTCCATACTATTCCGCAACCAGGCGAATATGGTTATGATACCTGGCCTAAAAATGCCTATAAATACATTGGTGCTGCTAATAATTGGAGCGGTATTGTTTTAGATGAAAAACGGGGTACAGTGTATTTTGGTACTGGTTCTCCTGCTTCTGACTTTTATGGCGGCGATCGGGAAGGCGCTAATTTGTTTGCTACCTGTATCATGGCACTGGATGCCGAAACCGGTAAACGCGTTTGGCATTATCAAACTATTCACCACGACCTATGGGACCGCGATCATCCGTGTCCGCCAAACTTAACTACCGTAAAACATAACGGCAAAATGGTAGATGTAGTAGTACAGGCTACTAAAGATGGTTTGGTTTATGTACTAAACCGGGATACCGGGGAGTCTTTGTTCCCGGTAGAGGAAAGACCAGTTCCAACTAATGGTTTACCAGGCGAACATCCTTACCCAACGCAAAAGTATCCGTTAAAACCAGCTCCGTTTGCTCATCAGGTGTTTACAGACGATGATATCACCAACATCTCTCCGGAAGCCCATGATTATGTGAAAAAAGGTTGGGAAGCCATGCGTACCGATCACAAATTTACGCCGCCTAACGAAAAAGGTACCATCTTGTTTGGTTACAGTGGTGGTGCAGAATGGGGTGGTAACTCAATTGATCCGGGTGGGATCCTTTACCAGAACTCCAATGATGAACCCTGGATTCTGCAAATGGTTTCGCAACAAGACCGGAACAAAGAGATTGCTTCCGTTTCTAAAGGTAATGGCTTTTACCTGGCTAACTGTGCAGTATGCCATGGCCGGGACCGCAAAGGAAGTGGCTCTGATTTCCCGAGTTTAGTAAATATAGATAAAAAATACAACGCCGCTGGTATTATGGCGCTCCTGGAAAAAGGAAGTGGTCGGATGCCCGCCTTCTCGCATCTTCCAAAAGAAAACCGCGACGCAATTGTTCGGTTCTTGTTAAATAAAGAGAGCTCAGCCGATAAAGATGCCAGCGAACATGCTGAGAATGGTCCGGCTCAGGAGGCTGGTAAACAAAGCTTCCCGTACGTGCCGCAGTATGTAAACAAAGTTTGGAAAAGGTTTACTGATCAGAACGGTTATCCGGCTATCAAACCCCCTTGGGGCACGCTTAATGCTATTGACTTAAATACTGGTGAATACTTATGGCGGGTGCCTCTAGGTGAGTTCCCGGAATTAACTAAAAAAGGTATTCCAATTACAGGCACCGAAAGTTATGGAGGACCGGTTTCTACCGCAGGTGGTTTGGTATTTATTGCTGCTACCAGAGACGAACGTATCCGGGCTTTTGATAAAAAGACAGGAAAAGTTGTTTGGGAATACCAATTACCAGCCGGTGGTTTTGCTACCCCTATCACGTATATGGCCGGTGGTAAGCAATATGTGGTAATTGCAGCTGGTGGAGCCAGAGGCTTAAAACCAGGTGGCAAATACATTGCTTTTGCTTTGCCATAAACTTAGAACGGTAAATAGCTAAATAAAAACTCCAGTATATTCCTAGAATGTACTGGAGTTTTGTTTTTAATGAAATCGTTGCTAAGTCAAAAAATTTTACTGATTTAGAAGCCTGGCAATTAAAACGAGTAGCTTAAAATTTTAAATTCTATCCTTATATTGTAGCCATATTTATTTTCATTTTCTGAAGCATGGCTTTAAATTATCTCTGGATAGCCTTTTTCCTCATTGCCTTTGTTATTGCTCTTTTTAGATTAATATTCTTACATGATACCGAAGTATTTGCTTCTTTAGTAGGCAGTACTTTTGAAAATGCAAAAACAGGTTTCGAAATATCTTTAGGATTAACCGGCGTAATGACCTTATGGTTAGGCTTAATGAAAGTAGGGGAGCGAGGAGGAATTATAGCCATATTAGCCCGATTGGTAGGCCCCTTTTTTAACCGGTTGTTCCCGGAGTTACCCAAAAATCATCCGGTATTCGGCTCTATTTTAATGAATTTTTCAGCTAATATGCTAGGCCTGGATAATGCAGCTACTCCATTAGGATTAAAAGCCATGAAAGAAATGCAGGAGCTTAACCCGGTAAAAGATACAGCCTCTAATGCCCAAATAATGTTTTTGGTACTTAATACGGCTGGTCTTACTATTATCCCAATTAGTATAATGGTTTACCGGGCCGAATTAGGAGCTGTAGACCCCACTGATGTATTTATTCCTTTACTTCTGGCTACAGTAATCAGTGCATTGGTAGGTTTGATTACTGTAGCCATTTACCAGCGAATAAATTTATTTGACTCTGTAATTTTGGCTTATATAGGAAGCCTTTGCGTAGTAGTGGGTCTTTTAATATATTATTTTTCGACTATTAGCCAGGAACAGGTTTCGCTTATTTCGAAAGTAGCCAGCAATTTAATTTTATTTACCATTATTGTTTCTTTTGTGACCTTAGCCTGGCTCCGGAAGGTAAATGTTTATGAAGCCTTTATTGAAGGAGCGAAAGAAGGCTTTATGGTAGCCATCAATATAATTCCTTACCTGGTGGCCATGCTGGTGGCAATTGGGGTATTTCGGGCATCAGGTGCGTTGGATCTGGTGGTCAATGGGTTAGGCTATTTATTTCGCTTGGCGGGAGTAAACACTGATTTTGTGCCTGCCTTACCGGTTGCTTTTATGCGTCCTTTAAGTGGAAGTGGTGCCCGGGGGTTAATGTTGGATGCCATGAAAACCTATGGCGTGGATTCTTTTGTGGGTCGGGTGGCAAGTGTTATTCAGGGAAGCACCGAAACCACCTTTTATATATTAGCCGTTTACTTTGGCTCGGTTGGTATAAAGAAAACCCGCTATGCCGTTAGCTGCGGCTTAATTGCTGACTTAGCGGGTGCAGTAGCCGCTATCTGGCTTTCTTATCTTTTCTTTCATTAATTTTTAAGGTTTTTTGGCGCTTTGCCATTAACTAATATATTTGTGTAACTACTTACGTAAATAATGTCGCTTATGGATTTTTATGAACGAACTGGCAAAATGGCTTTAGGTAGCCGTTTACGAAAACTAAGTGAAATGCTAACTGAAGATGCTAATAAAATATATGCATTATATGAGGTAAATCTGGAGCCCAGATGGTTTCCGGTATTTTATATGCTGGCCGAACAAAAGGAAATGGGGGTAATGGAAATTTCTCAGGCTATCAAACAAAGCCATGCCTCGGTAAGTCAGGTAATAAAAGAAATGAAAAAGCAGGGGTTGGTTAAGGAAATAAAAGACCTGGCGGATGGGCGAAGAACCTTGCTCTCCTTAACTCCCGAAGGAGAAGCATTAGTGCCAAAACTAAAAAAACAAACAGATGCTGTAGGAGAAGCAGCCGAAGAATTATTAAATGAAATGCAGTACGATCTATGGAAAGGCATAGAAGAAATTGAGTATTTGCTGGAGCGGCAAAGCTTGTATAAACGTGTTGCTGTTAAGAAAAAACAAACCGACTGTATGGAAATAGAAATTGTAGACTATGCGCCAGATTTCCAGAAAGATTTTAAAAAATTAAATGTAGAGTGGATTGAAAAGTATTTTAGATTAGAAGAAAAAGACTTACTCTCTTTAAATAATCCGCAAGCATATATTTTAGATAAAGGGGGCCACATCATAATGGCTAAATATAAAGGCGAAATAGTGGGAGTAGTGGCTTTATTAAAAATGGAAGAAAATACTTATGAGTTAGCGAAAATGGCTGTTAGTCCAAAAGTACAGGGTAAAGGTATAGGTGAACTTTTAATGAAGGCTTCCATTGATAAAGCAAACCTATTACAGGCCGATAAATTATTTCTTGAAACCAATACGATGCTTAAACCGGCAATTAATTTATACCATAAGTTCGGGTTTTATAAAATTACAGGCAAGCCATCTCCTTACGAAAGAGCAAATTTGCAAATGGAGCTACGGTTAAACTAAACCTTTATATAAACATTTTACCAAGTAAAGCATTTCATAATCAAAATAATATATTTCGCTGCTGAATATTTAAGTTTATATTTGAAGTACAGAAATTCTTCAGATTTAATCTGTTACTTTATTAATTGCCAATGAAGTCCTTTTTGTTATAGGATTCAAAATGCTTTTAATCTTTTATGAAAAGCGAAGATTAAAAGTATAAATAAGATAAGAATAGCTTTAGTACCAGCGATATTTTGAAAAGATTATTTTTTGCCTTTGCCCTTTTTTGTTGTTTTTTATCCGAAGGGTTTGCCCAGGACACTAATTACCGGCTGCAGGGAGCCGCTGATGCTAATCCACCTTTTTTAAAGTATAACCAAAAGTGGGTAGATTCGGTTTTTGCTACCTTGTCTCCGGATGAACGCATTGCCCAGCTTATGATGATAGCGGCTTATTCTAATAAGAATAAAGCTTTTGAAGATTCTGTAGCCCGCGTTATTAAAAAGTATAAAGTTGGGGGATTGGTTTTTTTCCAGGGAGGTCCTGTTCGGCAAGCCAAACTTACCAATTACTACCAAAGTGTATCTAAGGTACCATTGTTGATAGCAATGGATGCCGAGTGGGGGCTTGGTATGCGTTTGGATAGCACTACCAAGTTTCCGTACCAAATGGGGTTGGGCGCCATTCAGGATGAGCAAATGATCTACGAAATGGGAGCTGAAATTGCCCGGCAGTTTAAGCGCATTGGCATGCATGTTAATTTTGCCCCGGTAATAGATGTAAATAATAATGCAGAAAATCCGGTAATTAATTTCCGCTCCTTTGGCGAGGATAAATACAACGTGGCACGTAAAGGGTATGCCTATATGAAGGGTATGCAGGATAATGGCATTTTAGCTAATGCCAAGCACTTCCCGGGTCATGGCGACACCAATGTAGATTCCCATTATTCTTTACCTAAAATTTATTACAACCGTAAGCGCCTGGATTCCCTGGAAATGTACCCTTTCCGGGAGATTATGAGAAAAGGGCTGGGTAGTGTAATGGTTGCCCACCTGAATATTCCTTCTTTAGATTCAACGGCTAATTTACCTTCCACGCTATCTAAAAAAATAGTAACCGATATATTGAAGAAAGAGCTTGGCTTTAAAGGACTGATTTTTACAGATGCCATGAACATGAAGGGGGTTACCAATAACTTTCCTAATGGTTTGGCCGATCTAAAAGCCATTTTAGCGGGCAATGATGTATTGGAGTTATCAGAAGATTTAGGCAAGGCTATTAGTATGGTAAAAGAAGCAATTGCCAAAAAAATGATTACCCAGCAAGAAATTGACGAACGGTGTAAGCGGGTATTGGCAGCTAAATATTGGGCAGGACTAAATAATTATAAATCGGTGCCACTTAAAAACCTTTACCAGGATTTAAACAACTCCAAAGCCGAGTATATCAACCGGAAGTTAAGCGAAATGTCGGTTACTTTATTGCGTAACAGTAAGTACATGCTGCCGCTGCAACGCCTGGATACGTTACGAATTGCAGCTTTAGCTATTGGTACCAATGCTCCAACTGCATTTCAGCAAAAGCTTTCCGATTATGTGGCGGTTGATTACCTGTACTTGCCTGCCAACAGTAATCTGGACTATTTACACAATTTAAAAAATAAACTAAAGCAATATAATTTAGTTATTGCCGGGGTGCATGATTTAAGCTCCCGTCCTGCGGCTAATTATGGAGTTGGCCCGGAAACAGTACTTTTTATAAAAGAACTGGCCCGCACCAAACCTACTATTGTCAGTGTTTTCGGAAATGCCTATGCCCTGGGAAAGTTTCAGGATTTAACCAAAGTTAGTGGATTGATAACAGCTTATCAGGAATCTAAAAACTCTCAGGAAATTGCTGCTCAGATTATTTTTGGAGGAAGTGGTGCTCAGGGTAAATTACCGGTAACGGTTTCCAGTACGTTCAAAGCTCAGGCCGGCTTACAAACAAAAGAAGGAAGCCGGTTTAAATACAGTTATCCCGAAGATGCAGGTTTGAGTTCAAAAACGTTTAGCCGGATAGATTCTTTAGTGAACCTGGCCATTCGGGAAAAAGCTATACCGGGTGCTCAGGTATTGGTAGCCAAAGGCGGAAATGTGATTTACCAAAAATCATTCGGATACCATACCTACGAAAATAAAGTGCCCGTTAAAAATACCGATTTATATGATTTAGCTTCTGTTACCAAAGTTAGTGCCTCTATGGCTGCTCTGATGAAGTTACAGGACGAGGGTAAATTCGACTTCAATAAAACTGTTGGCGACTATTTACCTGAATTCAAGGGGTCGAGTAAGGAAAATCTGGTTTTCAAAGAAATATTAGCTCATCAGGCCCGCCTGAAAGCCTGGATTCCTTTCTGGCAAAATACCATGAAGAAGAATGGTAAATTTAAGTGGTTTACCTTTAAAACTGATTCATCTGCCCGTTTTCCCATTAAAGTAGCGCAAAACCTGTATATGCACCGGAAGTATCCAAAAAAGATTTATGAACAAATAAAGGATTCACCGCTAAACGAAAAAGCTGGTTATGTATACAGTGATTTATCATTTTACTTGTACCCGATAATTGTTCAGCGATTAACCGGGCAAAGCTTTGAAGATTACTTGCAGAAGAATTTTTATGAACCACTGGGGGCTACTACGCTAACCTTTAAACCTGAACAACATTTTCCCAATAATCGGATTGTACCTACAGAGTACGATTCGTTGTTCCGGAAACAGTTGTTACATGGTACAGTAAACGACGAAGGTGCAGCCATGTTGGGTGGCGTATCGGGGCATGCTGGTTTGTTTGGTAACGCCAATGATTTAGCAAAGCTCATGCAGATGTATTTGCAAAAAGGGCAGGTAGCTGGCCGCCGGTATATTTCTGAAGCTACTTTAAATACCTATACCAATTGCCAGTTTTGCCCAACCAATCGTAGAGCCTTGGGTTTTGACAGAGTAAATTCACCTTATATAGAGAATGGCAATGCAGCGAAAGGAGCTAGCTCAGAAAGTTTTGGTCATTCCGGTTTTACCGGTACTTTTACTTGGGTAGATCCAAAACACAATTTGGTTTATGTTTTCTTATCGAACCGGGTATATCCGAGCCGGAATAATAACAAGTTAAGCCAACTTAATACCCGTACCAATGTGCAGCAGGTTATTTATGATGCAATAGAAGAGGCAAACAGAAAACAAGCCTCCCGACAATAGCTAACTAAAAAGCAAAAAGGCCGAATGTAATTTTCGGCCTTTTCGTTTATTCTGTATTAACGTTTATTATGTATTAACACGGCGCTTATACCTCTAAAGCCTTGCGGTTTATTCTATTTTTAGCCAGGTTATTTAAAATGGTGTCCGTTTTTTGTTCTTCTTCTAATGTCTGGCGGAGGAGCTGCGCAACATTATTTAATCCCAATTCTTCGGCCAGGTAGGCGGCGGTTCCATAACCAGAAATTTCATAGTGTTCTATTTTTTGAGCTGCGGCAAGCAGTACAGCATCCATTACTTCCGGCGCAGCATCTTTGTGCATTAATTTTTCACCTTCGGCAATTAAACCTTTTAAACTCGGATTGCCTACATCATCTGGGTCAATGTTAAATTGTTTAGCTATTTGCTCCAGGCGCTCCCGTTGGCGTTCTGTTTCTGCTAAATGCTGGGTAAAAGCTGCCTTTAATTCTTCGTTGTGGGCTTTCTCTATCATTCGGGGTAAACCAGCAATTATCAATGTTTCTGCACTATACAACGACTGAATTTCGTTCAGCAGCACGTCATTTAAATCTTTTAACTCTTTCATAGCTTCCGTTTTAATTTTAGTACCAAGATTATAAGGATACGGCAGTAAACTTTGGGAGTTAAATATCTGGTTTTAAATAATTATTAATCCTTAAAAGTCTCCTGATCAGGATTAGCAGAAAATAAGGGAATAATAAAGACAAGAAAAATAAAGCAGTTAATGTAGAAACAAAAAAATAGCCATCGACCTAAATTTTGGGGGCTTATTCTTTGCAAAACTGAGCAGAAAAATCCACTAAACTTACTCAATCTTAAATGCAAAAAATAAAAATAGAGTCGATGGCTATAAATGCTAACCAAAAGCAGGAACCTGTTTTAGATTTCTAACAGTTTAATTAAAGCAAATTATAATACCTACCACGAATATTATACTACGATATTACTACATAATTCTGAAGAAAATCTGAAGAATGATAAAAGTAGGTATTGATTTATAGTGGGTTATAAAAAACTCAAATAAAGTATTCTAAAAATCAATGGGTTTCCTTTTAAAGTTTTAATCTAATTGGTCTCCAATGAAAGAGTTATCAGAAATAAAAGGGAATAAAGCAGCTTAAAGATTTTTTTTTATCTTGCTGAAAAATATTATGATGAAGAAATTAGCCTTACTTGCCCTTTCTGTATTTTTTTATCAGTGCACAGCTAAGCAGCCGGCTGCCTCTGGTAATGAACAAACAGGTAGCGTAGTTGCACCGGGTGCCCAACTTCAACTTTTATCCAAACAATTTTCTTTTACAGAAGGCCCCGCGGCAGATAAACAGGGAAACATTTATTTCACGGATCAGCCCAATGATAAAATCTGGAAGTACAGTACAGACGGGGAATTCTCCGTTTTCCTGGAAAAGACCGGAAGATCAAATGGCATGTACTTCGATAATAAAGGCAATTTAATTACTTGTGCTGATGAGGAAGGGCAGTTATGGTCAATAAGCCCGGATAAAAAAGTAACTGTGCTGGTTAAAGATTTTAAAGGTCATACGTTCAATGGCCCGAACGACTTATGGATACATCCAAACGGAGATATTTATTTTACTGATCCTTATTACCAACGGCCGTATTGGGACCGAAAGAGCCCGGACCCTAACTTGGGAGGAAAAAAAGTTTATTATTTACCAAAAGGTAAAAATGAGGCCGTGGTGGCAGCAGAAGATTTTCAGCAACCTAATGGTATCATAGGTACGCCAGATGGTAAGACTTTGTATGTAGCCGATGTTGAAGGAAATAAAACTTATAAGTTTCAGATTAATAAAGATGGTTCCTTAACAAACCGCCAACTGTTTGTAGACCAAGGATCTGATGGCATGTCTATGGATAGCCGTGGCAATGTATATTTATGCGGAAGAGGTATTACAGTATATAATGCTAAAGGTGAAAAAATTGAGCATATACCGGTTCCTTCCGGCTGGACGGCAAATGCTACCTTTGGAGGAAAGGATCGTAAAACCTTATTTATTACAGCCCTGGAATCGGTGTTTATATTACCCATGCAGGTAAAAGGTGCAAACTAAAATCTAGCTTTAGTAAACACTTATTGTTAAATGTTTAAATTTAGGAAATGGTTGCTTTATCCAAGGCAACCATTTTTTTATGACAGAATTTGCTGAAGTTAAATCTTCTGAATTGCAGGCACCGCTTTTCATAAGTAGCTGCGGGTAAAAAATAAACTGGTTGTTTAGCGTTATACTTATCAGGTAAAGGGCAATCCTTCCTAAGGATAAAAACTTATTATTCTCAGGCTGGTTGGTAATAGTTCAGGAACTTGAGCTTAACTAATATAAATCAACCCTGTACCTGCTAATGCGTTACAATTGGTAAAGTTATTGCTTTACTAACATGGAGATTTTAATCTGGTAAAGGAGTTTAATATAGTATGAATATTATATTAATTACCAGGTAATTATTGCTTATTTACATTTTTTAATCGACTAAAATTTATATATGAAACCAACCTCTTTATTGGCTTTGGGTCTCTTTTTTGGTTCTTTAGGTGCAACTCAGGCGGCTGTGCCTGCACGGCAGACGTTGAGTATTGTAGCTGATACTGCAGGAAAAGCACCTATAAACTGGTTTAACCTGGATCCGGTACAAAATGGAGTGCCAGGAGTAAGTACTGAAAAAGCTTACGAATATTTAAAAAACCGTTCTTCCAAAACAGTAGTAGTGGCCGTAATTGATAGTGGTATAGATATTAACCATGAAGATCTGAAAGACAAAATCTGGACGAACGAAAAAGAAGTGCCCAGAAATGGAGTAGATGATGATAAAAACGGTTATGTTGATGATGTGCATGGCTGGAACTTTATTGGCGGGAAAGATGGCCGTAATGTAAAATATGACACCCAGGAGCTAACCAGGCTGTATGTAACCTTAAAAAATAGATTTGAAGGAGCCCAGGCAGAAAAGTTTAAGAAAAAAGATAAAGCAGGTTTTGAACAATACCTGCAAATTAAAAAAGCTTTTGAATATGAGTTGAAAGAAACCGAAGCCCAATATGAACAATTTCAGAAATTGAATGAAGCCTTCAAAATGGCTAATGGGATTGTGCAGGGAGCCATGGGCAAAGACGAATATACGCTGGAAGAATTAGAGAAACTAAAACCAGCCAATGAACAAGTAGCTCAGGCCAAAACTATGATCCAGTACATGGCTCAGAATAAGCTTACTAAAGAAGCTTTTGCCGAGGGGGAAGATTATTTTCTGGAAAAGCTAAAATATAACCTGAATCCTAATTACGATTCCCGGGAAATTGTGGGCGATGACCCGAATAACATAAAAGAAAAGGGCTATGGGAATAATGATGTAGTAGGTCCTTTTGCCGAACATGGTACCCACGTGGCCGGTATTATTGCTGCCAACCGTACCAATGCAATTGGAATAAAAGGTATTGCCGATAACGTGAAAATTATGGTGGTAAGGGCCGTGCCAAACGGAGACGAACGTGATAAAGACGTTGCTAATGCCATTTATTATGCGGTAAATAATGGGGCTAAAGTTATAAATATGAGCTTTGGTAAAGAATATTCTCCAAATAAAGAAGCTGTAGATGATGCTATAAAATACGCAGCTTCTAAAGGTGTATTATTGGTGCATGGAGCCGGAAATGATTCTAAAAACATTGATAATGCCCACAACTACCCTTCTAAAAAAATAGATGAAAATAAAGAAGTTAAAAACTGGGTAGAAGTAGGCGCTTCGTCCTGGGGAGATGCCACTAACTTTGTGGGGGATTTTTCTAACTATGGTAAGAAGACAGTTGATGTATTTGCACCGGGTGTAGATATTTATTCCACTATCCCTAGCCAAAAATATAAAAATAATAGTGGAACCAGTATGGCGGCTCCGGTAACAGCCGGAATAGGAGCTTTACTTTTCTCTTATTTCCCTAACTTAACTGCTGAACAAATTCGGGAGATTATTCTAAAATCTACAGTTAAGTATACTGATAAACGGGTAAATAAACCTTCGGAAGATAAGCGTCCGGAATTAGTAAAATTTGATGAGTTATCCGTAACGGGTGGTATTGTAAATGCCTATGAAGCGGTTAAGCTAGCGGAATCAATGAGCGCTAAATAAGAAAAATAATAACTATAAAAAAGCCTCCTGTACTTTTGGTGCGGGAGGCTTTTTTATAGTTATTATTTTAACGTTTTTGTTTCTGATTTAAATTGTAGCTCATGCCCAGGCCAAAGCCACCACGCTCATAAGTGGGTACTACCATTAACTGTTTATAGCGGCCTTGGGCAATTTTCTCTTGTAGCCACGGGTACACCACATACGCTATCCGGGTAGATAATATGCCAACACCTGCTCCCGCTACTACATCTGAAAACCAATGCCTGTTGTTTAGCATCCGCATAGCTCCGGTAGCTACTGCAAAGGAATAACCGGCAATGCCATACCAAGGACTAAGGTGTTTATATTCCTGACGCAATAGTTCAGCCTTGGCAAAGGCAGAACTGGTATGTAAAGAAGGAAAGGAATCGAATGTTGTATTATTTGGGCGCTGTTCCTTTGCCATGTTTTTCAAGTTTTTGGTAAATGTATTGCTTAGAAAGCTGGAGAGCACAAAAAGCATACTCATATTTACCAGGTCGTTTTTACCTTTTACTCCGGCCAGATTTAAGCCATATACAGCGGCTAGAGGAACATACCGGGTGTAATCGTCCAGTTTGCTGTTAAAACCGGGATATTGTTCTTGCAGTTGGTCTTGTAAAAATTCATTGGTTGCCAGTAAGGACCGGTTATTTAAAGTAATCAAGCCGTAACCGAGCATTAGCGAGGGCAAAACCAAACTTTTAACATCTACATTTGAACGGACTACATTGCGATAAGGGAGTGTATCTAAGTTGGCTGCATTTAAATAGCCGGCTTTACGATAATTATAAACTTCATTAGCAGCAGGCTTTGTTTTAGTGCCAGCAGGTAGCTGAGAATCTGAGGTATAGGTGGAATCAGACTGAGCATAGCTAATTTGTGCGCAGAGCAAAAGCAATAATAATAAATATTTCATCAAAGATTTATTTAAAACTGGCTGATTAAAGGGCTATGGGAGTATATGCTTTTTAGCCTTGTACCAGTTAAACCCAATACCTTTTCTAGGCTTAAATAGTTCCTGAAATAGTGTTATGTTATTGTTAGCCAGGTAGCTGATGAGAATATTAGTTTTTTAAAATATAAAAAAATCTTAAAAAAGTTCTGTTTTGGTGTTACTGTTTGTGTTGTTATCCGTAAAGAAACAAATGAGTACCTTGAAGGATAATAAGGAGATGGAATCCGAGAATTTTTATTACACAATCATTCACAAATTAAATGCTACCCTTGCTGCTTATCATCACATCGGAGAAATAGATAAATGTGGCGACTCGTTTGATTCTTTAGATATAGCTTTACATTCCAAAGACATTCAAATTAATCACTTACTTTCGATAACTATGTGTTTGTTAAAGCAGGTGCCTAATTCGCTGTATGTAGATGAATTATTTACTAATTTTTTAAAAGATTATGTTCACCTGGTAAATCCGGAGATGCCAATGCATATGGGCGAATTATATTTGTCGGAAGAATTTATTCGGAAGCATAACCAGGATGAAAAGTTAAGTAAGAATTATAAGGTTAATGCTTACCAGGCAAATAACCTTTGGCTTTAAGACTCTAATAATTTACCGCTTTTTAGAAAGTAAAATTTTCTACAGCCTAATACTTTTATTTTATAATTAGGCAACAGTTATCCTTTACTCTACTTATATAAAATAGAGTTAAATTATATTACCTTACTATTTCAGTTTAAGCTTTTTGCTTTATTATTGATACTGAATGTAAAGTGGTTGGGGCTGCAGACGTAATATTTCTTCCGGGGTCATCAGGCGCCAACCTTGTTTCCGGACATCGTTTTTATAAAAGACCTTGAACCCAGTAAACTGTACAGGCTCACGCTGAATGTAGCGGGAATAAGTACTTCTTTTTAGTGCCGGTGAGCCCCATCCATCCATATGCATTACAATCTGTACCCTGGGGTCTAACTTAATATTTTTATAGTTGGTTATCATGCGTTGGGTAAACCTATGAACAATGAGCAATTTGGGCGGAATTTGATGCTCATCAACTAACTTGGCCAACAAAGAAGTGGCATAATTGATATCAGCAGCATCGTAAGAACCAACACGTCGCCCGGGAACCCCATTGCCTTGCATGGCAAATTCAGCATCTATCCCTAAGTGCACATTTGGTTGTTTTAAAAAAGGTATCAGCCGGGGCAATTCCTCTTGTAAGGTGCTCTGCCCAATCTGAATATCGAGAAAAACTAAGGCGTCTTTTTGTTTGGCCCAACCAATTACCTTTTCTGCCACATGATCAGACATGCGCAGCCGGTATTTACCTCCGGGCCCGGGCTTACCCTGGGCAGTTACTACAATTACATGAAAAGCAGGTTTCACAGGTGTGTTCGGGTCGGCTTTTTGCCAGGCTGCTACCTCCTTATCCAGTCTTGCGAACATTTGTTCTGGTGGCAATTCCCCAAGGATACCCATTCTTTTTGAGAGCGGATTGCCGTAATAAGCTATGATCCGGTTACCGGGTAAAACGGCTCCGGGCAATGGTTCTGGTCCTTTAACCGGCCAACCGGGGAGATTTTTTCGCAGACTATCCTGATTAGCTTTTAAGGGAGCTTTAGCTGTTTTCCTGGTAGTGGAGTCTGCAATTGCCGTGTCTGGGGAAGATGCTGGCTTAACTGGCCGGACTGTACTATCTGCTTTTACTGGCCTAACCTGAGAGGAAACAGACTGGGCGGAAGTTTGCTTTTTATTTTCCTGACAACCGCTGGTAAATAGTAATAGTCCTGCGCTGGCCCAGATAATGTTTCTGAGAATTAGGTTAAAAGACCGGAAGCTAGTTTTATAAGGCACGCTAAGCTAGTTTAAAATGGTGGAAAACAAACAGTATAAGCCAATTCTAACAATAAGTAACTAAGTCAGGAAGATAAAGTTAAAACTTTAGCGATACGGCAAAAGGTGAAATAATATTTTATATTTATAAAGGCCTTATGCGGGGAATAATTGCCTCCATTAGTTGATTTGTACAATCTTCTATGGAATGATAACCAGTAAATAGCTCCAGCGAGGGTCGGTCCGGAGCTTCATAAGGAAAACTGACGCCCGATAGATTAACTACTCCACCACGTAAAGCCCGGCCATACAAGTTTTCCTCATCGCGTTGCACACAGGTTTCTAAAGAGCAATTCAAGTATACTTCCATGAAGTTAGTGACACCAATTATGTTACGGGCAATGGAGCGTATATGGCTAGTTGGACTAATAAAAGTACAGATGGTAATAATGCCACTTTCCAGAAATAACTTAGCTACCTCCGAAGAACGCCTGATATTTTCTTCCTGATCTGCATCACTAAAACTTAAATCGCTGGTAAGGCCCAATCGTAAGCTGTCTCCATCCATCCATTGGGTGAAATAACCTTCTTCTAACAATCGGGTTTCTAATGCTCTGGCTAAAGTACTTTTGCCGGAGGCAGGTAAACCGGTCATCCAAATAACAAGCGGACGCTGTTTTAAAATAGCATGCTTTAACGCCTTTGCATGCTGGGAGTGAATTCGGTGAAGAGCTTTGTTCAAAGTTATAATCTTTACCCTCGGCTGTACGTAGGATTTTTATAAACGTAACAATCAAATATATCTTAGCCTTTCAGAACGTTAGAATATAGGTTTTTTAAAATAAATTTACTTAAACCTGTATGTTCCGTATTTACAATAGTATAGGTTTATTCTTGCTTTATTTTTAGATTGATTTTTAGGTATCTAAGCTATTTTCCTAACACGTTTTAAATTGCTAAAAAGAATTTATGAAAATTTCAAAATTAGTTTTATTAGCACCTTTGGCGCTTATTTTTTCCAGTTGCGATCCTTCCTCCGGCCAAAAGGGAAACGATCCTTCTACAAATAATGCTGCTAGTGCTCCTTCTGTTCCTACTGGTCAATATACGCTTACTGCCGCTTTCCCTAATTTAGTTATCGATCTGCCAGTAGAATTAACCAGCCCCGATGATGGTACAGATAGGATTTTTGTGATTGCGCAAAAAGGTAAAATTCATGTTTTCCCTAACCAGGCGGATGTAAAAACTGCCCCCGTATTTTTAGATATTACGGATAGAATAGTTAGTGGCGGTGAAAGAGGGCTGTTGGGTTTGGCTTTCCATCCGAAGTTTAAAGAAAATGGCTATTTCTATGTAAATTATACCGGAGGCAACCCATTAACAACTTATATTTCCAGGTTTAAAGTAAATCAGGGCAATCCAAATACAGCTGATCCGAAGAGTGAAGAAATATTGTTGACCTACCGGCAGCCTTACAGCAACCATAATGGAGGTAAGGTAGCTTTTGGTAACGATGGATATTTGTACATTGCTTCGGGCGATGGAGGAAGTGGCGGCGACCCCTTAAATAACGGCCAAAACCGAAAAGAATTATTAGGTAAGATCATTCGGATTGATGTAGATAATGCAGCTGGTTCAATGAAGTATGGTATTCCTGCCGATAATCCATTTAAAAACAACACAGAAGGATTTCGGGAAGAAATTTTTGCTTATGGTATGCGTAACCCGTGGCGCTTTAATTTTGACCGGAAAACAGGACTACTTTGGGCTGCCGATGTGGGACAAGATGAAATTGAAGAAGTTGATATAATAGAAAAAGGTGGTAATTATGGTTGGCGTTTAATGGAGGCAAATAATTGCTTTAATCCGGCTAACTGCGACAAAACTAATCTTAAGTTGCCAATATGGACTTACCCACACGGTGCCAGTACCGGGTTGTCTATCACAGGCGGTTATGTAAGTCATGATAAAAATTTACCTGGTTTAGAGGGTAAGTATATTTATGGCGATTATGTGAGTGGTAATATCTGGGCACTTACCTATGAAGGAAATAAAGCAGTAAAAAATGAGCAGATAGGTAAATTAGATGTACCACTTTCTTCCTTCGGCGAAGATGCCCAAAATAATTTGTACGTGCTGGCTTATACCTCTGGCAAAATATATAAGCTAAAACCAGGAAGCTAAATTCTTGACTTTAAAAAATAAAACTCCTGTCAGACCCCCGGCAGGAGTTTTTTATTGCCTTATTTTAAGCTCACAGCTTCTTATACATTTAAAATTACCTATATTTGAAGCATTAGTTTTGAAATAATTTAATGAAAAAGGCAGCCACTTTTAATCAGATTTAAAGTATAATAATCTTCTATAAATATTTTCAGAAATTATAAAAAAGGAACAGAATTATGCAGCCACTTTGGGGAATTGATTTAGGTGGAACCAAAATTGAGGGTGTTGTATTAGAGCCCGGTAATCCTTTCAAGATATTAGCCCGCACCCGGGTAGGTACCGAGTCAGAAAAAGGGTATGAACATATCCTGAATCAAATTAAAACCCTGGTACAATTGCTGAAAGAGGAAACTGGTTTGCAGCCAACCAGTATTGGTATGGGTACACCAGGTATTATAGATCCGGTTACCAAGACCATGAAGAACAGCAATACCACCTGCATGAATGATAAGCCTTTCAGAAGTGATATAGAAGCTGTTTTAGGAGTGCCGGTTTTTACCAGTAACGATGCCAACTGCTTTGCGTTAGCCGAGGCTAATTTAGGAATTGTGCCTGATGTATTTCCTAATGCCGAAGTAGTAGTAGGTTTAATTTTAGGTACTGGCGTTGGCGGGGGTATTGTGGTAAATAATAGGGTCGTACAGGGCAAACAAGGTATAGCTGGCGAGTGGGGACATAATTTTCTGGATGAATCAGGTGGGAAATGCTACTGTGGCCGGATTGGTTGTGTAGAGACCGTAATTTCAGGGCCTGCCTTACAACGATTTTATGCAGATAGAAGTGGCCAAGCGTTAAAATTACCAGAAATTGTAAAACGTTACCAGGAAGGAAACGATCCGGTAGCTAAGGAAACCATGGATCGGTTAATTCATTTTTTTGGTAAAGCACTGGCCGTAGTTATAAATATTCTGGATCCGGATGCTATTGTTGTTGGAGGTGGTGTAGGTAATATAGAGTTACTTTATAACGAAGGGGTAGAAGCCTTAAAGACACGTGTATTTAATAATAAACCTGAAATTTCCTTATTGAAACCAAAGTTAGGCGACAGCGCAGGCGTATTTGGAGCAGCCATGCTTACCGCTTAATTTATTATAATTTATTTTTCTACTAGTAGTTTATAACCATAAATGACAGAGCCTTCTAAGCTACGGCAACTGCTAAAAGTACCCGTTATTGTAGCCGCACTCGGATATTTTGTAGATATATATGATCTGTTACTTTTTAGTATTGTAAGAATTCCCAGTTTAAAGTTTTTGGGAGTTCCTGAATCTGAATTGCTGGAGCAAGGAGTTCGGCTAATTAATATGCAGATGGCCGGCATGCTTATTGGTGGTATACTTTGGGGTATTTTAGGAGATAAACGAGGAAGGCTTTCCGTCTTATTTGGGTCAATTTTACTTTATTCTTTAGCTAATATTGCTAATGGTTTGGTAGTAACCGTAAATCAATATGCTATTCTGAGGTTTATTGCCGGAGTAGGACTGGCCGGTGAACTGGGGGCCGGTATTACCTTAGTTTCCGAAATTCTACCTAAAGAAATCCGGGGTTATGGTACATCTTTGGTAGCTTCGGTAGGGGTTTTAGGGGCAGTTTTAGCTTATTTTGTTGTTGATCTTTTTGATTGGCAGATAGCTTACTTTATTGGGGGTGGGTTAGGGTTATTGCTATTATTAATGCGAGTAAGTGTTTTTGAATCAGGAATTTTTAAAGAGGTAAAAGAAAAGCAGGTAAGCCGCGGCAATTTTTTGCAATTATTTACATCTGGTAAGCAATTTTCAAAGTATTTAAGCTGCATCCTGATTGGTTTACCTATTTGGTTTGTAATAGGCATTTTAGTTACCTTTTCGCCTGAATTTGGAGCCGCAATGGGCGTTCCCGAACCTATTATTGCCGGTAAAGCCATTATGTTTGCTTATATAGGGCTTTCAATTGGAGATTTTTCCAGTGGTTTGCTGAGCCAGTTATTAAGAAGTCGCCGGAAAGTAGTCCTTACATTTATATTACTTACCTCACTGTCTATTATCGTTTACTTATTTGTACCGCTTCAGCATTCAGGAATTGTTTATGGAGTTTGTATGGCGTTAGGTTTCTCTATAGGTTATTGGGCTTTGTTTGTGACCATTGCGGCCGAACAGTTTGGTACCAATTTACGTGCAACAGTGGCTACTACTGTTCCTAACTTTGTGCGGGGTAGTGTTAATATTATTACCCCTATGTTTTTAGCGCTTCGGGTGCAATTTGGGGTGCTAAATGGCGCAGCAATAGTGGGCGGAATTACAGTTATAATTGCGCTGCTTGCGCTATCGCAGCTAAAAGAAACCTTTGGTAAAGACCTTAATTTTTTAGAAGAATAAATAAACTTGCTTGCTGAAGTTGAGAAAACATAACCAGCTTGGCTTATTTGGAAAAGAGTAACCGAGATAGTTAAAGTATAAATGGTAAGGTCTAAAATTAAATAAAAAACAGGCGTAAACATTCAGGTTTAGAATAGTTACGCTTGTTTTTAAGTTGGATGGTAAGGCCTCAGATACTAATGTAACAATTATCCAGATAAGGCGCAGCTTCTGCTTCCGATAAAATCTTGTAGGTCGTAATTAAGTTATCTTTCTCTTCGTCAAAACGGGTAATTTCCAATAAGTATAAATCAGTAATGGTCTTATAAAGAGAAAAAGTAGTTGGCACAAGAGATGGGTCATCTAAAAACTTCTCACTTTGCAAAACGCCAAGGGCTAATTGATCAAAAATATCAATCTTAAACTTCTTCCCGCACTCCGTTTCGATAAACCCTGTAAAGTCCAAATCCATACAAACCCTTTTAAGATCTTTTATAGATTTTTATACGAAAGTTAATATAAAAAGGTGTTGCTGCCAGTTTGGGTCCTGTAATCTGTTTATAACAGTTTAATTAGAAGAAATTTTTTAAATATTTTAAATAAGAAGCAATATATAAGGGAAGGTGTATCCAAAATATTAGATCTCACCTTATTAACTGCCCAGAGAGTGATTAAAAATCCCGGATTGAGGTAAATGGCCTTTAATAGAAAAACCTTAAAGCACCTATAAGCTTTTGCCTTTAGGTACTTTAAGGTTTGGATAAATTTAACTTTCTGTTAAAACAAACTATTGAATGGAATTTGCCTTGGCTGCCCGGGCAACTTCTATATCTTTAGCTACTTCTGGCCGATAAATAGACCAGTGGAAGCGCAGCTTATCATTTTGTTCTTTAGTATTTCCTGGCTGCTCACTAAAATGAACCAGTGGCATTTCTTTGTAAATAGGAGAAGTAATGGCTACTACTTTATCCCAATATTCTAAAGATTTTTCCAGGTGTTTTACAGCGTTCTGTTTGTTTGCTTCGCCACCTTTGGTTCGGTAGGTTTGTAAGTCCACCGCTCCCCGCAATTTTTCGGCAAAATATAATCCCAGGTTACCCCAGACTTTTACATCGGCCACTTCATACATAAAGGTATTGTTATTGCCAGGATTTATGTCCTTAACTAAGTCTAATGCTTTATTACTATCATCCTCCAGCATCTTAGCCAGTACCAGGGGGGTAATTTTATTCTTTTCAAAAGTACCGCCGGTAGTTATAGTCTTTACATAATCTTTCACCGAAACATAATCCGGGTCCAATACCGGTTGATTAATCTGACGATCAACTGAAATATAATCTACACTTTTCTTTACCGGATCGAGCGCCAGAAAGCCTTCACTATATAGAGAAAAGTCCCAGGTAAAGTCGAATGAAGAAGCTAAGCGTAGGGGAGTAGTACCGGCATGGGTATAAGCAGCCAATAAGTTTTCGGCTTTCGGGCCATAGCGACGGGTAAATTCTGCTTTAAATAAGGCATCAGGAGTAGTTGGATTATACAGTAACCGGCCCCATGTTTTATAAAATAACCATTGCCGTTCAAAAGCATATTTCCAATCTACTGGTCCGCCTATTTTGGTAAAATAATCTAAAGCAGGAATATACGTTTCAGAACCTATGAAATAACCACCTACATATTCGGGGCTATTCTGAGCAATATGTTCCCGCACAAAGCCAGGTACACCCCAGCGTAGGCAAAAGAAATCCTCGTTGCGGGCTGTCCAGGTTATTTTGTAATCTTTAGGTACGGGATTCCAGTAGGTGCCATATAATTTACCGCCGTGTACTTTAATTAATTTAGGGGTAGAGTGCGCATGCGACCAATTAAATTTTAAATCGGCCCAAACCGGCCCTTCTATAAAAGGCATGGCGGCTTCTTTTTCTATTCCCCGGCGGGTTATCTGTTCCATTTCTACGGAGGTGGCTCCTAAAGAGCCGGTATTGCCGGAGAAAGGAATGCGGTGTACTAGTTTCGTTTTACGGTTGGCATTACGCATGCCAGCAATTATAACTTCTTGCATCCAGTCTTCCCGTTGCTGCGGAGTCATGCCTCCCATACCCTCGCCAAGCGTTAAACCAAAACCTGTTAAATCCGGGTATTCCTGCAAAACCTGGGTTACACTTTCGCGGGTATAGCGTTTTATAATAGCCGAGGTATCCCCGTCTACAAAGAAATGATGTTCCAGGTTATCCATAGCCACATTATGAGCTTTGGCAAATTCGGGACTTACAAATATGTTAAAAGGGATAAGGTAAGTATCTATGCCTCGTTCTTTAGCCATTCTAAAAATTCCCCGATGCAACTCCTGCCACTGTTTTAATTCTTTATCACTGAAGGGGGTGGCCTCTGGGAAATTCTTGGCTTTAATCATGTAGGTATAAGGGTGCAGGTTCCAAAGCGTTAGTGCATTGAACCGGTTTTCTACCATCATATCCAGAAAAGCTTTCCAGTAATTTAAATCCCGGCAGGTTTCGTAGTGCTGATCCAGGGAGTAACTGTGGCGGTAGGTATCCCAAGGCAAGTCAAATTTTATGGCCCGGAAAGGTAGATTAGGCTTTTCGCTAGCGGCTTTAATATTCTGTAAAGCTGTTCCATTGCCTAAGTCTTCGGCTATAGCTAAACTGCCATAGATTAAGCCCGTAGCATCGCCGCCAGTAATGGTGATTTTTTTATTCTCGGTCGTAATTTTGTAAGCTTCTTTACCTAAGGCACCTGATTTAATTTCCAGATTAATAGTATAATCAGTACTTCCGTTATTCAGGGTATAACCTTTCTTTGCTAACGCTTTTTGTAGCCGATCGGCAGCATAACCAGCCTGAGGTAAGGCTTTGTTATAAACCACTTTCACTTTTTGGGCAACGGCAATTTTTAAGAACAAAAAAAAGAATAAAAAAAGAAAGGGGACTCTTTTCATAAAGAAGCTTTTAAAAGTTTATAGAAAAGGAAATTGTTTAAATGCCAAGCTTTTTCCGAAGCTTACTGTAAAACAAACAATAAATTAAGGACGGAAAAGGGAGAAAAGGAAATATAAAAGCAAATTTAATTTTACTAAAATAATCTTAATGAAGTTATTAGGACTACCAAGCTCATCTGCCATAGCCCTTAAAGTCTACGGCCAAATTTTTTTTGATAACAACCGTTATACTTTTTAAAGGCTTTAAGTAATTATTTTACTATAGTTTTACTCTTAGTACTTGGTTTGATTTTTTATTACTAATGCTAAAGCAGCAGTCAGGTTTCTAATCAAGGCATTCCATCCTTTCTTTTCGCCGCTTAAGAAAAATTTCTGATTTACTTCTAATTCAAAGCCTGCGTAGTGCGGGTCGGTAAATTGTTTTCGTAAGTAGGTTGGTAAGCCGTCGGCTATACCTGGGTAAGGCGAATTATATTGAACTTTAAGATCAGAGTTTTGGGCAAGTAATCCGATTTTAAATATATCTGCTATTCTTTGTTCAAAAGAACGGACCGGGTCAAATAAAATTCCAATGTCGGTTTCGCGTACTTTTCCATCCATAGCTGGAGTAAAGGTATGCACTGCTAAATGAATGACTTGGTTGCCATTTGTAATCTCACTTTTAATGGCAGATTCTACCTGTTTCCGGTGTGGGAAGTAAAATTGTTCCAGTATCGTTTCCTTAGCTGGTTCGGGTAAGTTTTTGGTGTATTGGGAAAACAATTCTTCATTATCTAAAGACCGGTTTGCTTCTACCAGTAAACGTGAAGTACTGGTAAAATAAAACGGCAACTTATTATATTTAGCCATAGATTTTGCTAACCATAAGGCCCCAAAATCTATGGCTTTATGGCTATAAAGTACTTCTTCCTGTCCGTAGAATAGGTGCTCGTAGGCAGCAGGAATATTATTGCCGGCGTGTTCACAAGTAAGGATAAAGGATTGGGGCATAATCGAATATTTAAGGCTTGCGTTCAAATAACTCCGGGAAATATTTTAGTATTTATTCCATAAAACGAATGGTGGAACCTGACGTTGTTACCTGGAGCCTAACCGGAATTCCAAATTTTAAAGCCAGATTAGGGCTGCTATGTCCAGCCGGGAAACCAAAACAAACCGGAAAATCTAATTCTTTAACAGCATTATGAATAATTTCTTCCGGGGTCATGCCAAAAGGCGGTTCGTCTTCCAAAATGTCGGTCAGGTGCCCAATAATCAGTCCTTTTAAATACTTGAATTTACCGGCCTTTTTCAACGACATAATGTAGCTGTCTAAACGAAAATGCTTTTCTCCAACTTCCTCTAAAAATAAAATATTACCGTTTGTGTTAACCTCAGAAAAAGTACCCTTGGCATTACATAGAATACTGGCAGTTCCTCCTACCAGGATGCCTTCTGCCACTCCCGCTCTGTTTAAAGGATGGGTTTTAATGGTATAAGATAATTCTTCGCCAAAGAGTGCTTTGCGTAAACTTTCCCACGAGGCTTCCTCATATCCTGCTTCTAAATCGGCGGCCATAGTGGCCTGGATGGAGGCTGTACCAAGCGAACCTTGCAGGTGGCTATGTAAAAAGGTGGTATCGCTGTAACCCACTATCCACTTGGGCTTGTACTTGTAGTTGCGAAAGCTTACCTGGTCTATTATCCGAAATATCCCATAGCCTCCTGTAGTTTGTAGAATAGCTTTAATTGCATCATTATCCAGCATTTCCTGCAGATCGTTTTTTCGCAACTCATCTGGTCCGGCAAAACTGCCCGCCCGGGGGCCGATGGTTTTACCTAGTACAGGTTCTAGTTGCCAGGACTTCAGGATATCTAAGAGCTGGTTTATATAGCTTTCTTCAGTAAAATTACTGGTACTTATAACGCCTATTTTATCACCTGCTTGTAAATAAGACGGTTTTATCATAGCTCCTTTTTTATCTTTATCCGCTACGAAATTTATCCCGGAGAGTTAAAGCAAGGGCTAACACTAATGCTTAGGAATACCTTTGCAGGTTTATCACATTTTTAGCCGTTCAGTTGTTTCCTGTTTTAATTAGAAGCAATTAAGCGTTGAGTCTTTTTGTTTATTCTGGCGTTGCCCGTCATAAAAACTACCGTATTATATACATATTTGCCATCATAAATGGTGTGGATGCCAACGCGGGTATATTGGGGAGTAAGTATAATAGCATTATGACCAGGAGACCGCTGGTATTGGGTAAACATTAATTGTTCAAGGCTCTTAAATGGACTTATGGCCCTGT
This sequence comes from Adhaeribacter aquaticus DSM 16391, assembly GCF_000473365.1. GTDB lineage: Bacteria > Bacteroidota > Bacteroidia > Cytophagales > Hymenobacteraceae > Adhaeribacter > Adhaeribacter aquaticus. The sequence goes on along the minus strand of NZ_KI421517.1, from coordinate 140,197 downwards.
TTAACGGTTGGTTGTTCATGCCTGCCTTGGCATAACAAATCTCGGCACAGTTCTCACCTGCGGTTGCTACTCCAACTGCACTTACCCGGTCCCGGATACGGGGGAAACGGGCGTTTTGATGAAGTTTATTCACATCATCGCCCCGTTTTTTAAATTTCTTTTTTATATAGTTATCCAGTACCTGGAGGCGGGCCGCTTCTTCTAACCCATCATCATAAACTACTTTGGGTAAACCATAAGCTGCCCGGTACTGATTAATATAATTAAGCAGGTTCTGATTTTTAGATTTTGGATATTTATTGTATTGGGCGGTTGCGGTACTAAAAAATGATAATAAAATTAGGGCAAGTAAAAATAGTCTTCTCATTCCAACTGGTCTATTCGTTTAGTTTGAAGCTAACCTTCATAGGCTTTTGATAAATGAACGAACAGCCGGAAATTTTGATATACCTCAAATTAATTTTTACTACAGGATTTTAAAATATACCGTTCCCCTTATTCTTAATTAAAATAACCTCCACTATTTTATTTGCTAAATCTACTTCCATATCCAAAGCAGAATAAAGGTATTTAATCAATTCTCTTTCTTTTTCGTCTATTCTTCCGTCCGCCAAAACCAACTCAATAATTAGGGCAAATAAGGTCGCCTTATATTCTGGTGAAATAAAATCAACACTGTTATCAATTAATTGTTTGCTGCCAATCTGGGTATGAGCCAACATTACCGTTTTATAATACTCCAGGATGTTATGGCCTTCAAACAATTCTTTATTAGCCAAAGTTTGAGCCAACTCGTCCAATTCTTCTTCGGCTACATCTTCATCAACAGCAATACAAGCATGCATAATGGCTATCCAGGCTTCTTGTTCATTCTGAGGTTGGTAAGTAATATGGGGTAAATTTGTCGATTCGTTAAAAACTCCCATTTGTAAAAGTTTAGTTAAAAGATCAGATATAGTTTAAAACAAAAATAGAATTAAACGCTTATATTCTTTATAAGCAAAATGAATTAACCGTGTACGAAAGTTGTTGCAGTAGTGGCGAAGATAAAAGCTAAATATTAAAATATAAATTAATGTAAATATTTTACCTTAAATTTGTATTATTAAAACAAAAATAAGCTTTTTTTGCTTATATTATATAATTTATCTAATTTAATAGCCTCATGTTTATTAGGAACAGAATAGATATGGTTGAAGTTCGAACATTGAATCTTAAACTACGTCTGGAACCAAATTTGTACGGGAGTGATCGGGGCAAAGGAAATTACCTTATTGAATTAATGGGGGAAAGCCCATTTGATGTAAGTAAGTCTTTCTCTGAAAAGATTTATACCGATAAAGACCAAAAGCCTTTTACTACGGTAGAAGATGCGGCCAAATTTGTAAACCAAACAGCAGTTTTTTGGCAAGGGCAAATTAAGGAGTTTCCTTTGTTGGATATTACCGGTGTACAAGAATTAGCAGATATATGGGAGCAGTTCTCTACTTCTATAAACTCTTTTTACTCTGGTTTGGGTGATCAAACACCTTCACCTAAAGAGAATTATCATAACTAATATACTTTCCATAGAAAATGGAGAGTTGACATTTTATAATTAAGAGACTAAAAAAAAGGCCTGGATTACCAGGCCTTTTTTAATTTAATATTGGGTCTGTTTATTTAGTAGCTAATTTTTCCAGAACCAGGTAACGGTCACGGGTGTTATCAGTTTCTAATCGGGTATTAACATCAATATGCATAACTGGAGCTGGTGCCCCATTTTTGATAGCTGGCCAAGTTGGTAAACCTTTTCCATTTGGGTTGCCAGTTTTAATAAAGTTCTCAAAATAACCTTGCATCACTTCTGATACCTTATAATCCTCCGGAGTCCAGGCATAAACCTTGTTTGTCCCCAGGTTCCCTAGGGCGTATTCAATTTCAGCGGAGTGTACTGCTCCACGTGCCGGAGCTGCTTTTTTAGCGGATGCATCCGGGTTTCTGATTACCCCACCGGCTAAACCTGGTACAGCGTTACCCATTTCTGGGGTCATTTCTGGTCGCGGACGGGAGTACATGTACCGGTAAACCGGTTTTCCGCCCGTTTTGCTATGTACATCTATCCACTTCCAGGTACTAAAACCAATAAATCGGTCGCTAGCCAAATTGGTAGCAGCCTGGGTTGCGTCGGCATCAGTAGTGGCCGGATAAGCTTTTAATACTTCCCCTGCATTTTCTCCGTAAAGTTTTTGTAAGGCTTTTGTGTAGTTTTCCAGGGTCGGAGCATCCTGACCTAGAACAGATCGGGCGTTTTGTTCTTCTGAGTTCCAGCCCGCCAGTAATGGCACATGGGCTTGCTCCCCGGCTGCAAAGATATCGGCCGGTGCCTTAGGAAAAAAGTAACCGTCTACTACTACCGGAAAGCGCGGAGTACCCGGTTTGCCGGTAGCTTCTAAAAGCTCCTGGGCCGGTAGTGCCCGTAAAGCGGTCAAAGAGTTTGCTCCTAAGCTCTGAGCAAATTTTACGCCCTCCTGTTCAGCCTGAGCGAGTTTGGTAGTTGGTTGTAGGGCTAACAAAGACCCACTTTCACCAATTGCTCCGGCAATTAAATGTCGCGATAAAGGCGAAGCCATTTGGGCACTCACGGAAAAAGAGCCAGCAGATTCTCCGGCAATAGTTATTTTATTAGGATCGCCACCAAAAGCAGCTATGTTTTGTTTTACCCATTTTAGGGCAGCACTTTGGTCCATCAGGCCGTAATTGCCGGAAGCCTTATTCGGCGATTCCTGCGTTAGTTCCGGATGAGTCATAAATCCAAATACACCCAGCCGGTAATTTACGGTTACTGCTACTATACCTCGTTGGGACATACTTTCGCCATCGTACCGGGGTTCAGAACCATCGCCAGCCACAAAGCCTCCGCCATAAAAGTAAACCAGAACAGGTAAACGTTCTTTGCCCGTTTTGGCCGGCGTCCAGACGTTTAGGTAAAGGCAGTCTTCACTTACCCCATTAGAGCGAAAATTCATGTCGCCGAACAATGGCAATTGCATTGCACGTGGCCCAAATTGTGTCGTTTTTTTTACGCCTTGCCAATTTTTTACTGGTTGAGGAGCTTTCCAACGGAGTTCACCAACCGGAGGAGCCGCAAACGGAATGCCCTTAAAGGACCGGATACCACTCTTTTCAACAGAGCCTTCCACCTGTCCGTTTGCAATAGTAACACGGTTGGAAGTACTATTCGAAGTGCTTTTAGTTTGGGCCTGGGTTAAGTGCAGTAACGGAAAAGTTATCAGCCAGGCACAAAACATTTTATTAAGAAAGTGCATAGATTATTTAGTTGTTGAATATTGGTTTAAAGTAATGAGTTTATTCAGGTCTTTTGAATAAGCCGGAATAAGCAGCTTTCCCTAAAACATGCCCCTGAATAGCCTGCATTACCTTGGTGCGGGTTTCAAATGCATCAGTGGTAGGAGGAAGGTTTACTTTAGTATCTAAGGCATAAATTTCAAAAATATAATGATGCAAAGGGCCATTTGCGGCGGCACCAGGCCCCCGGTAAACTAGACCGGTAGCGCTAATCTGGTAAGAACCATCTTTTAGTTGAGCTCCTTTGGGTACTCCTTCCGGCAAGCCAGTAGCAGTAGCCGGAATATTCCATACCAACCAATGTAATTGGTCGTCGGTAGTTTTGTTTCGGGTTACATCAACATCGTGCATGTGAAGTAAAAAGCTCTGGGTTCCGGCTGGCACATTGGTCCAGGTTAGAGCGGGCGAGGTACCTTCGCCGGGTGCTGCTCCCGGGGCCGCCTGGCTAAATTTTATCGGAATACGGCTTCCATCCGGAAAAGCAGTAGTAGATAAAGTCATGGGGGAAGGAGTGGCTGCAGTTTGTGCCTGACTAAAAGATACCGCACTTAGAAATAATGCAGAAAAAAGTAATATCCTCTTCATATTAAATAAGTTTTAAGGTGGATAACCTACAATACAAACAATTTAACTGATTGATGTAGTACTACAAACTTATTTAATAATATTAAATAATACTGATTAACCTTCCAAAATATAAAGTCGGACTGAAGTGAATTCAAAGTTGAAGGGGGAAGAATATTCTTTAAGTTTTAATCAAAAATTTAATTAAAGAACAATTTTAATTTTAACGTTTAAAATTGAATTCTTGATTATAGGTTTAACGATCTACATTACCTCAATTTCCCAGGAGCGAATTATAATTGTATCTTGTTTAAACTTCTTTTCCAGTTCTTCTTTAAATTTTTCCCACCAAACCCGGTCTAAATTTTCTGCCATTACTTCATAAATAATTATATCATCTTTCACTGTTTTGTTTTCATTTTCCTTCCATAAACCAGTAGCCGGTGTACGGGAATAGGTAGTAATACCACCAAACTTTTCAGTTAACTCTTCCCGGATTTCTATATAATGGTCCTTTGGGAATACCTCAAATTCATTGTTAAACAATGGGAGTAAAATTTGAACGAGCCTCACGTGGTTTTAGGTTGTAGTGTGGGTTTTACTTATTACTTTTACTTATTACTTAAATCAGTTGTTAGTCATAAAAAAATGGAGTTTGACTATTCTTCTTTACCAAGTATGTACCCATAGGGTTGCAGTGCAGGTATTTCATCAAAAATTACTTTTAGTATACCAAATAAGGGTACAAATAATATCATACCGGGTACTCCCCAAAGTAAATTGCCCAATAAAATAATCATTATAGTAGCCAACGGATTTAATTTTACCCGCGAACCCGTTATATAAGGAGTTAAAAAGTTCGCTTCTAATAATTGGGTAACCATAAAAAACAGCACCACTATTACCGGGTACCAAAAAGAGTCTTTTGTAAGAATGGCAAAGGCTATAGGAAAAGCAATGCCTAAAAAGGAGCCAAAATAGGGTACAACTCTTAGTAAGGCTGTAATTACGGCAAATAGCAGGGCATGCTCCAGTCCGATGGCCCAAAAACCCAAAGCATATATGATACCCAAAAGAGAGATTACCATAATTGTGCCTTTTAAATAATCGTGGGCAACTCGAGAGATGCGGGCCAGTAAAATTTTAGATTCTTTTTGATTATTAAAAAGTTTTAACCTGACAAAGAAGGTTTGTATTTTATGCTGATAAATAAGAAAGAAGAAAGTATAAGTAAGTACAATAAAAGTCTGTAATAATAAGAATAAACTTTGTACCGTTACATTTTTTAATACTTTATACATTGCTTTTACAATATCCGGTTTTTTCTCTTCTATAATATTGTCCTGTTCCTTTGTAGTGATATCAGTTGTTTGAGATAAAAGCCATTGCAACCGGTGCGTTTTCTCCTCAAGTTTTACTTCCAATTCCGGTAAGTCTTCTTGTAAAGCTGATATTTGGTAATTGATAATCACACCTAAAAAGCCGAGCGTAATCAGGAGCATACCTATGGCACAAAGGGCGGCAAAAGACTGAGATAAGCCCCGGCGGTGCAAAGTTAAAGTTATCGGGAAGAGCAGCATCGCAAAAAATGCCGCTATAGCTACTGGTACCAGAAATAATTTTCCCAGGAACATTAGCAACGATACCAGCGAAATGGCAATTAAAATTTTATTGAGGCGACCTATATTTATGCGTTCAGTATTCATCTTGAAAAATGACTAACGGAAAAAAAGAAAGCTATGTTTTTAGAGGCATTTAAAGTGGCGAAAGTATTGAAAGGGGGAGGAAAGGATGAATTTTGATTGTGTTGCTTAATAAGGAGTTACCTTTACTAAATATTTTTACTAGTAAAGTATAAACCAGTTTTTTGTAAAGTACTGAGGCAAGTATCATGAGGCCTGGAAAAGTAATTACAAAATAAAATTTGCAGGAGGCGCGTTATTTCTTTTAATTGTTTTTGATCTTAACAAACAATAAAGCCTACTTTTGCGGTCTGCAACGGAAAGAAAGGAGACTATGGGATTATTTAATTTTTTAACTCAGGATATAGCAATTGATTTAGGAACTGCTAATATCCTGATAATGCATAATAATGAGATTGTTCTAGACGAACCATCTATCATTGCTTTTAACCGAACTACAAATGAAGTTGTGGGAGTTGGTAATAAGGCTATGCAAATGGAAGGAAAAACCCATGAGAATATTCGGACTGTTAGACCATTAATGGATGGCGTTATTGCTGACTTTAACGCTGCGGAACATTTAATCAGAGGCCTTATTAAGATGCTGGACCTGCGGAGAAGTTGGCTTTCTCCTTCCTTGCGCATGGTAGTTTGTATTCCGGCGGGTATTACGGAGGTAGAAAAAAGGGCTATCCGGGATTCAGCTGAAACAGCTGGAGCTAAGGAAGTTTATTTAATTCAGGAACCCATGGCCGCTGCATTGGGCATTGGTATAAATGTAGAAGAGCCTACCGGCAACATGATTATTGATATTGGTGGCGGTACTACCGAAATAGCGGTTATTGCGCTAAGTGGTATTGTTTGCGACCAGTCTATAAAAGTGGCAGGCCAGGCTTTTGATGCTGAAATTGTACAGTATATGCGGCAGCAGCATAATTTAATGATTGGTGTACGGACGGCGGAACAAATAAAACTGGCAGTTGGGTCAGCATTAACCGATTTGGATAATCCACCTGAAGATTATCCTGTTCTGGGGCGGGATCTTATGAGTGGAGTTCCGAAACAAATAAAGGTTAGTTACTCAGAAATAGCCCATTGTTTAGATAAAATAGTGGCTAAAATGGAAGATGCCGTTATGAAAGCGCTGGAAATAACCCCCCCCGAACTTGCCGGCGATATTTACCAGAACGGTATTTACCTTACCGGTGGCGGTGCCTTACTACGTGGTTTAGATAAACGAATTGCCGCTAAATCTAAACTTCCGGTACATGTAGCCGAAGACTCATTAAGGGCTGTAGCCAGAGGTACCGGCATTGCCTTACAAAATATTGGCCGTTTTACTTTCCTGATGCGCTAATTCAGTTGTAATAAAATTCTTCGGTTCCTCTTTTAATTTAAAAGGCGAAAAAGCACCTAACTTAATTTTCGGCTATGGACGTATAAGGCCATAGCTGAAAAATTGTATCTGTCTGTTTAATATAAATTATGCGGCTGCGTCACCTGGTTTTCTTTAGTAGATAGATTTTATGAAACCAGCATGAATGTATATTTATAATTCGGACAGATAGAACATTACTTACTTCAAAAAACTACTAATGAGTACTGTTGGGTTGCTATATAAAACATCTGCCTATGTGAGGAAAATCTATGTGCAAAACCCACGGAAGGAGTTTACCTATCATAACCTGAAGCATACCGAAGAGGTTGTACGCATGGCTGATGTTATTGCAGGGCAGTTTAGTTTAACTGAAACAGATTATTTAGCTTTACTGATTGCGGCCTGGTTTCATGATGTAGGCTATTTGTTTACCTCCCACGATTTGCACGAAGAAAAAAGTGCAGAAATGGCAGCTTCCTTTTTAAGAGAAGAAAGCTCTTCGGAGAATTTTATAACGGAGGTGCAGAAAGCCATTATGGCGACCAAAATGCCCCAAAATCCGGTTTCCGAAATAGGTAAAATATTAGCCGATGCAGATGTTTTTCATTTTGGCACCAGCCATTTTCAGTTTACCGACCGGCAGGTTAAAGAAGAAACCGAGCTACGCATAAAACAGGAAATAACGAACGATGTGTGGTACAATATAGGGTTTAAGCTGTTAGAAAAGCACGAATTCCAGACCGAATATTGTAGAAAACTACTGGCAGAAGGTAAGAATGAAAACCTGCAAAGGTTAAAAGTATTAGCTTCTGAGGCCGAACAAGCAAAATCCATAGTTCCGGAAAAACCAAATGAAGCAGATAAACCTAAAATAAAGGACAAGGAAAATAAGGCTAAAAAGCCCGAACGAGGGGTTGAAACCATGTTTCGGATAACAGCTGCTAATCACATGCACCTAAGCGATATGGCTGATAATAAAGCGCATATTTTACTTACTATTAATTCGGTTATTGTTTCGGTTATTGTTTCTTTTCTTTTCCGGAAAATTTCCGATGAACCTCACTTTCTTATTCCAGCCATTCTTTTCCTGATTACTTCGTTGGTGACTTTAGTGGCAGCTATTCTGGTTACCATGCCTTCAGTTCAGGGAGGGACTATAACTTTAGAGGATATAAAAAGAAAAAAAGGAAACCTATTGTTCTTTGGTAATTTTTATAATATGCGTTTTGAAGATTATGAATTCGGTATTAATGTAATGATGGAGGATAAAGATTATTTGTACGGCAGCATGATTCGCGACAATTTTAACCTGGGACTTGTTTTAGAGAAGAAATATAAAAAGCTTCGTTTTGCTTATGCCTTCTTTATGTTTGGATTCGTTATATCGGTTATTTCATTTATGATAGCCGAGTTTTTTTCCTTCTGAAGAGCCTTCCTTGTATTTGCTTCGCAGAAAATAGCTAGTAAAAGTCCGAAGTTATTTCATCTCTCCCAATGTTCTGTTTTAGGTTTACATAGTAATACTAGAAAAGTGTACTTCACAAATACCCCGGAGTTTATTGAATATGGGTAAAGAAACTACCTTCTGGGCCTTCGGGGAAAAAAGGTATCTCTTAATAATACTCCTGCGATTACTGCAAAAGCAATCAGAATATAGTCAACCATTCCATGATCTAAAAACGGCAAAAAGATATTTGATATTTTACATTTGAACCTGTTTTTTCGGCTGCTCAACCACCTATTTGCGGTTACCGGACTTTTGATTTTTATCCTGCTTTTTACTAACCCAGGCCCTAAACCATAAGGCCAGCGTAATAACTGCTAACCAAATTAACCAATGATACCATTCCATAAAGTTTAATTACTTTATTTTAATAACGTCAAATTTAGGTAGTTGAAGTTTACAAGGGCATAGTTAATAATAAAAAATTTCTTCTATATTAAGCCACAAAGACTTGTGCTATAAATAAGTATTTAGAAAGTAAATAAATGGTTTTTTAGAGCCAAAGGTCAAAAAGTTATCAATAAATCTCCTTTATTTAGTTTCCGGAGAATGCAATCTAATTTTATTATTTTACATGGATAAAAGAGTAAACATTGTTAAAACAGAAGTACTTGCTGATGATTGGTATGTCCTGAAAAAGATAACATTTGATTATCTTAATAAAGATGGCACTTGGGAAAGGCAAAGCCGGGAAGCATATGATAGGGGTAATGGCGCCACCATTCTACTCTACAATCGGGAACAAAAGACAGTTGTACTTACCAGGCAGTTCAGAATGCCAACCTATGTAAACGGGAACGAATCGGGGATGCTAATTGAATCTTGTGGAGGTTTGCTGGATAAGGAACACGAAGAAGATTGCATCAGACGGGAAACAGAAGAGGAAACCGGGTATCAGGTAAAAGACGTTCAGAAAATTTTTGAGGCGTATATGTCGCCTGGTTCTGTAACCGAACTTGTTCACTTTTTTATAGCCGAATATTCTAAAACCATGCAGGTACATCAGGGAGGAGGATTAGCCGCAGAGCAGGAAAACATAGAGGTAGTGGAAATAGCCATAGATGAAGCCATGCAAATGATTACCACCGGGGAAATCAAAGATGGAAAAACCATTATGTTATTACAGTATATAAAACTGCATAATATTCTATAAAGTTGTAAAAGAGTATTAAGGTTGAATTTATGGCGGTTAAAAAGTAAAATCTGGTTTAATAGAAAAGCTTGGGATTAGACCTTAGTTGCTTAAAGGTTATAAATTATTTAGATAACGAAATAAATAAAATAGTAAATAACCAAATGGATGTTTGCAGGTGGAGGATTAGCTAAATGAATGCCTACCCAACCTTATTTTTGAACTTCTTTTGCTATTATTATATAATTGCTTGATTAAAAATTTTATTAATAAAATACAAGTTATTTTTATTTAGTATAATTCCTTTCTTTTAAATTAATAGCTACTTATTTTAGATTACATAAAACAAAATATTACCCTTTATTAATACAAGGTGCTTAGTTTTGTTTTGGTGAATTAGTAGACCAATTATATACACACTTTAAATTTTATACCTATGAGATGGAATAATACAAAAATGGCAGGAAGGTCTTTAGTAGCGTTGAGTTTGCTTTCAATCTTTGCTTTAGGAAGTTGTGAAACCTCGTTAGAAGGACCATCGGCTACTGCAGAAATCACTCAAACCGCAGATGCCGCAGGGGAAGCGGGTAAAGATTATGTGGCCAATGAGGTGCTGGTTAAATTTAAAGCTGGGGTTTCTGAAAATGCTAAAAATAATGTGCTGGCCCGAATAAGTGGAAGAGTAAATGAAAAGATTCTGACTAAAGCCATGGAACGAATTGGCGACAAGGAAGGCGTTTTAGTTTTAAAAACGCCACTGGCAGCTTTAGAAGCTATCGCTAAAGTAAAGGGAGCAGAGGAAGTGGAATTTGCAGAACCAAACTATATATATAATCATAGTACTGCTTCTACAGATACTTATTTTACAAATAGCTCGCTTTGGGGCATGTACGGTGATGCTTCTTCACCGGCTAATCAATTTGGTTCTCAGGCAGCTGAAGCATGGGCCAACGGAAATACAGGTTCTGCTTCTGTGGTAGTTGGTATTATTGATGAAGGGGTGCAGTTTAACCACCCGGACCTAAATGGGCAGGTATGGACTAACCCATATGATCCGGTGGATGGAAAAGACAATGATGGCAATGGGTATGTAGATGATGTTAACGGCTGGGATTTTGACGGGAATAACAACACCATATATGATGGTGGTAATAAAGGCTCTTTAGATGACCATGGAACCCACGTGGCCGGTACTATTGGAGCCAAAAGTAACGGTACTGGTGTTGTGGGAGTGAATTGGAACATAACCATGATTTCTTGTAAATTTTTAGGGCGAAGAGGTGGTACTACTGCCAATGCCATAAAAGCAATTGATTACCTGACAGACCTGAAAAACCGGCATGGATTAAATATTGTCGCCAGCAATAATTCTTGGGGTGGCGGAGGTTACTCACAGGCTCTTTATGATGCAATTGCCCGCGCTAAATCTAAAGAAATTTTATTTGTGGCGGCAGCCGGTAATGGTGGCAGTGATGGGGTAGGAGATGATAATGACGTTACGGCCAACTATCCAGCTAATTATAATTTAGCGAATGTTATTTCTGTGGCTTCTATTACTTCTGCCGGAAATAAATCATCCTTCTCTAACTTTGGTGCTACTACTGTGGATTTAGGAGCTCCGGGTTCCGGAATTTATTCCACTACAGCATTTAATTTGTATGAATCTTATAGTGGTACTTCCATGGCTACGCCGCACGTAACGGGAGGAGTGGCTCTTTATGCTGCAAAAAATCCAGGGGCATCTGCCGCGGCCATTAAAAATGCTATTCTAAGTACTACTATTCCAACAACTTCATTATCGGGTAAATGTGTTACCGGTGGTCGCTTAAATCTGAGCAACTTTTAAGGAAGAGTCCTGGAAACTTTAATTACCAGAAACAAGCAAGGCGGGAAAATTCTCCCGCCTTGCTTGTTTCCATTAGAGGTGCTTGGTAATATTCTGCTTTCAGATAAGCTATTTTGCTAATACTTGACTTTTTGCTCTAAATTGAATGGGAGTTGCTTCCCGGCCTCCTTCAAATAAAATGGCATCAGCAGCACGATTTTGAGCTCTTTTTACCATTTGTTGTACATCCTCCTCAATAGAATTGTTAATTACACCGCCGGTAACAATTGATTTAACTTTTATTCCGCCGGATTTACTGCCAAGAGATTCGTATTCTAACACAGGTTCGTTCATTACAAAAACAGGGTAACCATTTACTTTTGATACTTTAGCTAATCCTTTGGTTTCAGGAGTTGCTTTATCTTTAAACTGCACACCCACAATTCTTCTGCCTGTACTATAAATTACCGCATCCACTCGGCCATTTTCTTTGGTCACTTTTCTGATAAATTGCTCTACTCTATCTGATATTGTTTTATTTACTATACCTCCGGTTAAAAGAGATTCTGCTTTTAAGCCAGTTCCTGCATCTACCAGAACCTCATAGTCCCTCAGGGGTTCACATAAAATGTACGCTTCTACCCCGTTAATTCTCCTCACTTTCGCTAGATCTTTCTGGTCTTGAGATTGTGCTTCACTAAAATTAATGGTGGAGCAGATAAGGGCGGTGATTAGTAGAATTCTTTTCATACAGCAAAAGTTTTAGGTTAGTGAATAATACTTTATAAAATATATTGATAGAACATAGTTATATGCTAGGTTAAAGGTATAGTGCTAAAGATCAGGTGATTGTATATTGTTACTACTCCTCAAATTTTGTATTGTTTCATAATTTCAATATTTATTTTAATATTTTCAAGTTCATATATAAGGATAATTATATAAATACAGGTTAAAATGATGTAATTTTGCGAATAATATAAGGGTATACTAATTGAATTTTGAATAAATGGTAGGCCTTGAATGTCTAACTAGTTTATTTATTGTTTATAAGGGGAGTACTTATGAGTTAATTCGAAAGGAGGCAATTAGGTTTAATTTATTATAGGGGCGAGATTCCTGCCGGAAGTAGCTAATAAGCCGGATAATATAATGGGTAAAAAAGAAGAATGGTCTAATTTAAATCGTCTAAGCTTATCAGTTCTAAGTATGGTTCTAAACAATTTATGCTTTTAAAACCCTTTACATAAATAATATTGTTCATAGCAGGATTGTACCAAACCTCCGCAAAAAACTTGCCCATATTATAAAGCAAAACACTGGCATCATCTGTGCACCTGACACAAAGCATAGATCCGCTGTCCCAAACAATTTCAGCCCGTTTAGGAACAGAATTACGATTAAATTCAGAAAGCTCCATAATGATCTTATACGGTTAAATTAATATAAGCTTTAAAATTTAAATCTCAAATAAGACAACCAGAAAATAAGTTAATCTTTTAGCTGTGTTATTGGGTATGATTTCCAATGGCTTAAAACTTAAAGTTACTAACACATTAAACGTAACCTATTTGTTTCTGGTGCAGATTACAACTTTATAAATACTATATACGGTACCATTTATATAATACCTGATTTAACTTAATAAGTTACTCTTTTACCGTTTAATATATACCAGTTATTGCATTTTTAGCTATGCTTCTATTTTTTTTAAAATTTATTGTAATCTATAAAAGTTGTTTTTATTTAAATAAGTAAAACCTTAAGTTTAATTTATGCTCTCAAATTTCAATATTGTGCTGGTTTATTATTAATAATGGTATATTAGTTAAGGTAAATGTTTCACCTGTATTAGGAAGGTAAACGAAAAAAGTAAATACGCCCTATATAAATGTAGGAGTTGCAATGGGTCTATATAGAAAAGATGAGTTTAACTAGTGTTAATATTTTATTTTTTCTGGTTTGCCCCTGGAGATTGCATTAGGTAAATAGGTAGTAAAAGGCTAGTGGCCAGGAGTGAATTATCCAGTAACTATTGGGTACAATAATTCACGGTGTAACTTGCTCCTGCCTTGCAAAAGAGCAGGCATCAGATTTGGTTTAAACAGAAAGTATTAAAAAAGTTTAAAGGAGAAAATAATTAGTAAGTGGAAGTAACCAATACCTTTCTTTATACCCTGGCCACTAGGTATATTTATTATATTTTGTTGGTTAGTTTAGGAATTCTTTCAGCTTGTAGTAATGTGCAAAAAGTAGTTTCTAGCAAATCGGAACCACCCTCTTTTGGGCCGCAGGCAATCAAACTGCGCATTCTGGATTCAGAAACTAAATACCAGCGGTTTATAGGCTTTGCTCTATACGATCAGCAACTCGACTCCATGGTAGTAGCCCATAACGCTGATAAATATTTTGTGCCAGCCTCTAACACCAAACTATTTACCTTTTATGCCAGCCTCAAGATGCTAGGTGATTCTATTCCGGCTCTTAAATATTTTGTAACTGGCGATTCTTTATTATTCTGGGGCACCGGCGATCCATCCTTTTTGCATATGGATCTTAAGAATGTTACTGCTTATGAGTTCTTAAAGAATAGAAAAGAGAAACTTTATTATATAACCGCACCTTTTGCCAGTACTGCATTTGCACCTAATTGGAGTTGGGACGACTACAATTACTATTACCAGCCGGAACGAAGTATATTTCCCATTTATGGTAATGTAGTAAAGTTTACCAACAAAGCTAAACCATATTCGATTACCCCAACAACCTTCAAAAGTAATGTCAGCGTAGTAGCAGGTCAGCAAACTAGTCAAACCGCTATTTTACGGGATTGGCGGACTAATAATTTCACTTATTTCCCAAAATCTGCTGCCCCTGATTTTTCTATGGAAGTACCTTTTATTACTTCTGCTGAACTTACAGTAAAACTTTTGGCAGATACCCTAAAGCGACCGGTAAAATTGGTAAAAAGAACAGTTCCTAAAGGAGGGAAAGTACTTTTGGGTTTACCGGCCGATTCAGTTTATAAGCGCATGTTGCAGGTAAGTGACAACTTATTTGCGGAGCAGTTAATGGTCTTAAGTTCGGGAACTAAATCAGACACGCTTTCGGTAGAAAAAGGCATTCAGTTTGCCTTAAAAACTTATTTAGCTGATTTACCTGATGCTCCTGTTTGGGTAGATGGCTCTGGGCTATCTACCATAAATTTATGTACTCCCCGTACCATCATAGCCTTGTTGCAGAAGCTGCAAAATGAACGTTCCCATAACCGGCTGCTTCCTCTGTTGGCTACCGGTGGTCGGCCTGGTACCTTCCGGAATATTTATAAAGCTCCGGTTCCCTTTGTTTTTGGTAAATCCGGAACCTTGGCTCATGTGCATAACCACAGTGGCTACCTGCTTACTAAGAGCGGCAAAACTTTACTCTTTAGTTTTATGAATAATAATTATAAAGTGGCTTCCTCGGTTATCAGGGATGAAATGGAACGGATAATAACTGAAATACATGAGAAGTATTAACAGGAAATTTCTTAGCTTTTGAAAGAGGCTTCCAGTTACCTGGGGGTGCGTTTTTAAGAGGAATTTGGAAAACTGGTTTGTGCTTATTTTGGATGGTAGTCTGCACGGTCAAGGTTACGGTTCTAAGCTTTTGTTAAAGTTTAAAGAACAGGAAACAAAATTTAGCGGTTGGGTAATTAATCATGGTTGTTACTTAAAACAAAACCAGGAGTATTATAGATCACCATTAAAATTTTACCTGAAAAATGATTTCGTGGTACAGCCAAATAGTAAGTTAGCGTCAGAAACTATAGCTGCGAATAAATTAGAATGGATTTGAAAATAAAATAAGTTTACTACGATCGCCAGGCTCAAATTCCGCAAGATTTGTTATGGGGAACCACCATATTAGCGACATTATGATTAGTTTATTTAGTAATTGATTTGCGTTTTTCCCTTGGACGAACTTAGCTGTTCTTTTTACAATTGATAAACAGGTACAGTTGGGTTTAAGCTAAAGAAATTTTTCATAGTCCATTTAAAATATAAAGTATCTGAAGCATATGCCTGATGAGCAACCAGGAAGTAATCTCTTAATATAAGGCCAAACGAACTATTTAATAGCTGTGCCGCCCAACATTTGGGGCGATACTAAGCTAGTTAGGTGCCTGCTGCCCAAAGCCGTGACCCAATTACTTCCTCAATGTTTTCTAACTTAAATGACCAAAAAGGATTATATAGTTTCCTTTTACTGTAGATATTTCCTCAGGAGAATTTTCCGCTAAGGCAGGCTCATTTGGTTTATTTCTGTTTATGCAGTCGAAATGGTTAAGCAGCAGTGGCTTCCATGCTTCTGATTTTACTTTTAAATACTGAACCTAAAATAGTTTTAGCATAGTTTTTTAGTTGTGGGTACAAAAAGCCGGAAGGTTGTGCATATGCTTTAATATCTGAATTAACTTCGTTTTTGAAAGATTCAAATTCAGCTTGTCCTTCTCCCCAGGTGGTAGCGCCATCGCAAAATTCCCATAAAGTAGCGTAGTCGGTGTTATTCATGTTGTTTTTTTGTTTTAACTAAATGGTTTCTAAAAATTAATCAAGCTGCTTTTTTTGTTCTTCTTTAAAAATGCAACGTTTATAAATTGTTTTGTTAAGCTTTAAAATATTAAAAAACAAAGCTTATGTAATATAATAAAATTGCATTTTATTATTAATTTTTTAAATTTTTATAGGTGCTTGTAAAAATGTTTAATGCCTAAAAAACACAAAAATTAAATAATTCAGATTGTTGCAGTATTGTACTCTTGTGCCCTGTAATAATCTTAATGCAAATATATTTAATGGTTATTTATAAAAAAATATAATATTTAAAGAAGTTATTAGAATGTTTGTTGAAAATAGTGCAATTTAGTTTTGATTGTTGTGGGTGTAGTAAAGTATGAAAATGGAGATATAATAAGTTTGTTTATAAATATGAATTTTCTTAGATGCTGTAACCTTTCTTGAAACATATAGGTGCTGCGATTGAAAAGGATTATTCTCTCAAAAGAATCTATCAAAAGTGTTAAGTTTTATTCCTTCTATAGTACCTAATAAGATTTTGAACCCATTAAGATAAAATTGCCCATTATTAGAGTTATCTATAAAGAGGTTTAATCTAATGCTTTTGAAATTTAGGTTTATCGCCTGTTGGAGGTAGTTTGTCTGGTTAAGGCATAGGTTAAACGAAATATAGTAACGGGCTATATTAGGTAGCGTATCTTTGGGTATACTTAAAACAACCAGGATATGAAAAGCAGCATTATCACATTAGCCTTAACCCTAGTAGTAACCGTAACAGGATTTGCCCATAGCTTAACCGGTCAGCATCAGTTACAGGTTTCTATCGAGCAGGCTGCCCGTGTGCAGGTTCGGCAGATGCAGGAATCTATCCGGTTCAATGAGTTTGAGTATATCCAGATCAAGAAATTAACAGGCGCTTATTTAGCGGCCGTACAACAAGTAAAACAAACTACAGCAGCAGATCAGCCGGAAAGACTAGCTCAGCTAGAAGCTGCTTATAAAACTGCTATAGCAGGAATGCTGACAGAGGTACAAAAGCAGGCTTTTACTACTTATGCTGCTGCCCATTCGCTCCAGAGCCTGTTAGCTGCTAAGTAGTAGTTTGCTTAATCAGGTTCAATATACTGCCGCAATGGTTAGTAGGAAGTAATTAATCTCAGCTTCGTGTATTCCCAGGCTTAATTAAAATGTTTATTCGGGATAAGTATAAAAGTGCAAATGCCGGTATATATTTCCAAATTTATTGAGCAGGTAATTTAGTTGCCATTTTTACTTTTTAAAAATATTAAATATATATAAACCAGCAGGTTTTAAGTTTTAAATGACTATATAGGTAACCCTTTTAAATTTTTTTAGTTAATACTATAGTATTAGTAAATAAAGTTTAAAAAATATCCAGTTATGATGGGTTTTCCTATATTTGATGTTGTTGTTTTTGTTGCCCTTATTAGTTGTTTTAGTTTTATTTTAGTTATTTTTTTAAAAAGTTTGAAAGAAGCCAATGAGCGAAAGCTGCTAATGCGGGGAGGAAAACGAAAAGGAATTAAAAATTACCATTAATAAAAAGCTCTCATTTGGGAGCTTTTTTCTTTTTATCAGGAAAGCTAATTGTATATATAAGTAATTATTAAAGTTATTTGGTGTTGCTATTTTATGAAATATAGACGCTAATGGAGTTTTTGCCACAACCAAGTCTAATTAAATTCTCCCTAACCATTGGCTGTTGAGAAAACCCCGCAAGGGTAGGAGTATCATCTAACCTGTAAAATGTCATACAATTTGGTTAATATGCTCTTCATTATTTGCTGTAAAGGATAAAATAATAAGTTTGGGTTTCGTTTAATATCCCATTATTCTTAGCCTGAGTTAAGTAGAGGCTTTGAGTATATAAAAGGCTGGAAGCGAGATATATTAAATTTTATTTTATCCCTTTTCTTTAAAGGTGTTTTAACCGGTTAAAATCTAAATCCTAATAAAAATCTATTTCATTTCTACTCACCATAGTGCCCTTCCTAAAAAGAGGAAATTGAAATATTATTTGTCTGGTAAAATTGCTGCACAAGAAAATAAGTTTTTTCAACTACGTTTTCTAAAACAATAGGCGGTTTAGCTATAAATTTATGTTTAGGAAAGTCTGTTAATGTTCTTCCTAAATAATATTTCTGCCTTCTGGGGTAATAACGGGATGTCATCTCCAAATTTATTGACAGTATGTACTAGAATTATATGTTAAATGAAATAACCTGTTGATTATCTATTCGTTAATTAATACTTAAAAGATGTTTCTTTTGTATTCTTAAGAGTGGTTTAAACCTGAGGGTTCAATTACTTCACATTTTGAAAAGGATTTTTTCATAAATGTAAAATATTTTATAACTTTCGTTTTAATAAATTATTGTATGAAAACACAAGAAACAGATTGGCTATTTATATTTTTTGTTTTAGTAACATTAGCCGCCCTTCTTTTTGCTGTTGCTAAAATTGTAGATTCTCTTTTGTACGAAAGAAAACTTCGGAAAAGAAGAATGGGACAAAACGATATTGAAATCAGATCCCAAGCTTCAAAAGTAAAATGGATGAATGCTAAATCCTGATCATTTCAGGAATTATATTCTCTGCATTAAAAAAAGATAAAATAATCTTAGATAACTCTCCAAGATAAGGAGAGCTTGGGTGTAAAGCCGTGACCAGGTAAAATAATGAAAGCCTTGCCAGGCTAATATTACCAAGCAATATACCCACCTTTATACATTTCCTGTTCTGCCCTTATATTCCCTTAGTGCATTTCTGATAAATTATAATCTACTTATCCCATTTAATAAATTATTAGCTGCTTATTTACATTTATATAGCAAAGGCAAATAACTTAGTTGTTTAAAAAAGGTATATCACCATAATACTTAGTTTTTATTTTTTTATTTAGCTCCTATTCCTGCCAAAACATTAAAGAATAATATTTAAATAAGGGAAAGAGGTATTTATTTTTTCTTGTTATTCTCTCAGTTTTTTAAGTCTTTTCAAAAGTATAAGGTGGAAATAAAAAACAAGAAAAAGCATTTTTGTGGCCTAAACCCTGGTTTGATTCCTTTTAATAATATTCAATATATATGACGAAATTACAAGCCTGTCTTTTTGATTTGGATGGGGTGATTGTGGATACCGCTGTTTACCATTATAAAGCTTGGAAAAGACTAGCAAATGAATTAAGATTTGATTTCTCTGAACAGCAGAACGAGCAGTTAAAAGGCATAAGCCGTATGGATTCCCTGGAACTGATTTTAGGCTGGGGTGGAGTTACAATATCCGAAGCAGAAAAGTTGGATTTAGCAACCCGGAAAAATAATTGGTACGTGGAAATGATTACCCAAATGAAGCCAGAAGAAATTTTGCCGGGTGTCCGAGAATTTCTTACGATACTCAAAGGAGCCGGCTATAAAACAGCCTTAGGTTCAGCAAGTAAAAATTCCGGAATAATTTTGGAAAAAGTAGGTTTAGCTGACCTGTTTGATGCTGTAATAGATGGGAATTCGGTTACTGCTTCCAAACCAGATCCGGAGGTTTTTTTAAAGGGTGCTGAAGCTTTAGGTGTTGCACCAGAAGCATGTGTAGTGTTTGAAGATGCTATTGCAGGCGTGGAGGCCGCAAAAGCTGGCAGAATGAAAGTGGTGGGAATTGGGGTGCCAGAGGTTTTGAAAGAGGCCGATATAGTGATTCCTGGCTTACACGTTATGAGCCTGGAAAAATTAGCGGCACTTAATCGCAGCTAACTTATCTTTATCATATTATTAACTGTTTCGGATAATAAAAAAGCACGGCAGCTGGCCGGAAAAAGGAAGCCAGTTTTAAGTAAGTACACTTTATGAAAGATTATATCAAAATAGACGAGTGGAATATCATTGAAGAAGGCTTTGATCCGCACCTGAATAAGATTTCCGAAAGCATATTTAGCTTAGGCAATGGCCGCATGGGGCAACGCGCTAATTTTGAGGAAACTTATTCCGGCGAAAGTTTACTTGGGAATTACGTAGCCGGTGTTTATTACCCCGATAAAACCCGGGTAGGCTGGTGGAAAAATGGCTATCCGGAATATTTTGCTAAAGTTTTAAATGCTGCCAACTGGATAGGAATTACTATTAAGTTGGGGGAGGAGGTGCTGGATTTAAACCATTGCACGGTAACTGATTTCCGGCGCGTGCTGAATATGCAGGAAGGTTATTTGTTGCGCACATTTACGGCTACCCTTAGAAGTGGTAAGCAGGTTAAGGTAGTAGCCCAGCGTTTCTGCAGCATTGTGGATGATGAAGCAGGTGCTATCCGGTATAGTATTACCCCACTAAATTTTGAGGGTGAGGTTACCATTACTCCTTTTATTGATGGCGATATCAAGAACCAGGACGCCAATTACGACGAGAAATTCTGGGACGAGGTGCAGCAGGAGGTTAACCTGGATTCCGCTTATTTAATCATGCGCACCAAGAAAACAGCTTTTGAAGTGTGTACGGGTATGCAGTTTCAAATTGTACAGGGTGGTCAGGTTTTACCGGTTGCTTCCCGGTCGGTGCAGCGGGAAAAATTGGTGGCCTGTGAAATAAAAGTACCGGTTGCGGCAAACCAGGAAACAATAATTTACAAATACGCCGCTAATGTATCTTCTGAAAATTACCCTAAAGACGAATTATTGGCGGCCTGCCAGAAATTAATGGCCCTTGTAACAGCCAAAGGCTTTAAGCAAATGTTGCAGGAACAGGCGCAAGCCTGGGCCAATAAATGGCTGGAAAGCGATATAATAATTTCAGGCGATGCCGCAGCGCAGCAGGGTATCAGGTTTAACATTTTCCAGTTAAACCAGACTTACACCGGAGAAGATGCCCGCTTAAACATCGGACCTAAAGGTTTCACCGGCGAGAAGTATGGTGGATCAACTTATTGGGATACCGAAGCGTATTGTGTGCCTTTTTATTTGGCCACTGCCGATCCGCAGGTAACCCGAAACTTATTGATATACCGGTACAAGCATTTACAAAAAGCTATTGAAAACGCTGAAAAACTTGGGTTTAGTAATGGGGCAGCGCTTTATCCTATGGTAACCATGAATGGGGAAGAATGCCACAACGAATGGGAAATTACCTTCGAAGAAATTCATAGAAATGCAGCTATTGCTTTTGCTATTTATAATTATGTTCGCTACACCGGCGATACCAATTACCTGAACGATTACGGACTGGAAGTACTGTTGGGTATTGCCCGGTTTTGGGCCCAGCGGGTAAACTGGAGTGAAGCCAAAAAACAATATGTAATGCTAGGTGTTACCGGACCTAATGAGTACGAGAATAACGTGAACAATAACTGGTATACCAGCAGTATGGCCATTTGGTGCCTGGAATATGCTTTAGAAGTAGTTGCCTATGTAAAAAGCCATGCTCCGGATGCTTATGCAGCTTTAGTAAGTAAAGCCCGTTTTAAGGAAGAGGAAGAAACGGATCAGTGGCAACATATTTTGGAAAACATGTACTTGCCGGAGGATACTGAAAAAGGTATTTTCTTGCAACAAGATGGTTACCTCGATAAAGAACAATTACTGGTAAAAGATCTACGGCCGGAAGATAGACCTTTAAACCAGAAGTGGAGCTGGGATCGTATTTTGCGTTCACCGTTCATCAAACAAGCTGATGTATTACAAGGCTTATACTTTCTGGAAGATCGCTTTGATCTGGAAACTATCCGCCGCAATTTCGATTACTACGAACCCCGTACTGTCCATGAAAGTTCTTTATCGCCGTGTGTGCACGCCATTCTGGCTGCCAAATTAGGCGATGGAGAAAGAGCTTACCAGTTTTACCTGCGCACCGCCCGTCTGGACTTGGATGATTACAATAACGATACTGAAGATGGCTGCCATATAACTTCTATGGCTGGTACCTGGATGAGTGTGGTGGAAGGATTTGGCGGTATGCGGGTAAAACAGGATACATTAAGTTTTAGTCCGTTTTTGCCGGCTAAATGGGAGTCCTTCTCGTTTAAAATCAATTTTAGGGCAAGGTTGCTAAAAGTTAAGGTGAGCAGAAAAGGAATACAGATAATTAATCAAAGTCCCAAAGCCGTAACCGTTTTGGTATACGATAAACCCTATCACATAGAAGGGCAAGGCGAAATAACGGTCACATCTTAAAAAAAGGTTATACCACCGCTTCGCTCTAATCAACCGTACAAAGTACTTTTAATCTAATACAACTAAGATACATACGATGCTAAATCCGGCCAATACCACCGAGGAAGAAATAATTGATAATAAAATTATTATTTACCAGATGATGGTGCGACTGTTTGGAAATAAAAATACCACCAATAAAACGCACGGTACGCTGGAGGAAAACGGGGTAGGCAAATTTGATGACATAACCGATCTGGCTTTACAGGAATTAAAAAAACTGGGTGCTTCGCACATATGGTATACTGGCATTCTGGAACACGCCACCATGACCGATTACTCTTCATATGGCATTTCAATGGACGATCCGGATGTGGTAAAAGGACGGGCTGGCTCACCGTATGCCGTTAAAGATTATTATGATATTGATCCGGATTTGGCCGTAAATGTTCCCAACCGGATGCAGGAATTCCAGAATTTGGTTTCCCGGACGCATCAAAACGGGTTGAAAGTAATTATTGATTTTGTACCCAACCATGTGGCCCGCACCTATATCTCGGATGCAAAACCGGCAGGAGTAAAAGATTTTGGCGAAGAAGATGATGTAACCAAAGCCTTTAGTCCGCAGAACGATTTTTATTACATACCCGGAGTTCCTTTTAAAGTGCCTTACGGTACCAATGCCGGTGGCCCTGCCTGGCAGCACCCACTAAAGGATTATCATTTCCACGAATTTCCTGCCAAGGCCACGGGTAATAATGTATTTTCTGCCACGCCAGGCCTGGACGATTGGTACGAAACTATAAAACTGAACTATGGCGTAGACTACCAGAATAATTACCAAACCTATTTTGATCCGGTGCCACCAGTGTGGTTAAAGATGCGCGATATCTTGGTTTTTTGGGCCCAAAAAGACATAGACGGTTTCCGGTGCGACATGGCCGAAATGGTACCGGTAGAGTTTTGGAGCTGGGTTATCCCGGAAGTAAAGAAAGTAAATCCTGAGATTATTTTTATCGCCGAATCCTACAACCCTCAGGAATATACCCGATACTTTACAACTGGTAAATTTGATTTTCTCTACGACAAAGTAGGCTTGTATGATGTCCTGAAACCGTTGATAAAAGACGAATACCACGGTAATACAGAAAGGATCCGGTACGTCTGGAGCCAGGAAAGCCAGGGTTTTTCTTCCCGCATGGTCAGGTTTCTGGAGAACCACGACGAAGAACGGGTTGCTTCAGAAGGCTTTGCCCGGGATCCCTGGTATGCCATACCGGCTATGGTGGTCTCAGCTACGTTATCTTCTGGTCCGGTTATGATTTACTTTGGTCAGGAAGTAGGAGAGCCTGCAAAAGGAGAAGAAGGTTTTGGCGGGGAAGACAACCGCACTACTATTTTTGATTATTGGGGCGTGCCTGAGCACCAGAAATGGATGAACAATGGCTTGTTTGACGGCGGCGGTTTAAGCGAGGATCAGAAAAAGCTTCGGCTATTCTACCAGATTCTTCTAAACTTTTGTGCCTGTAATCAGGCCATTCGTTCAGGAAAGTTTTATGAACTGCCAAATCTGCCTGGGTTTAACCACAAGCAGTATGCCTTTCTCCGCTTTACCAATACAGAAAGAGTGCTGGTGGTAGCTAACTTCGACCGTTACCAAACCCTGGAAACCTGGATTTATCTGCCCCAGGATGTAAAAGAAGCCTTGGCATTAGGAGAAGAACAACCACTATTTTTTGACAATGTCTTAACTGGAGAATCAGGGGAGGCGCAAAACCTGGACCAGGGTATACCGGTAAAAGTAGCGCCATCAAAGGCTTGTATTTTAACTTTTTAATTCAGAAGATTCTGCATGTTGATTGCTTTCTAGGTGAAACATGCTGGTAAAGCTTACCTCTTGGTTATGTCGGTCCTGAACCAGCGCTTAAAGGTTAGCTATGCCTAATTTATTTTGCAACAGAAAAAATAGGTTGTTTAGGACTAAAGCCTAAGCAACCTATTTAGTTTTTATTTATCCAGATTTCAGATTGTTTAACTTAAGGAAGGACCTATTTAAGTACCTATTTTAGCTTGATAAACAACCAAACTGCACAACCTGATACGGGCAAATTTACCCTCCTAATCATTCTTACCTTAGGTGTCCTGACGGCAATAGGCTCTATCTCCATTGATATTTACCTCCCGGCGTTTCCGGCATTAGCTAATTATTTTGGGGTGCCTATTGTCAGCATCGAAAACACCGTTACCGCATTTTTGTTTGGAATGGGACTTGGTCAACTATTTATCGGGCCCTTATCCGATGTATGGGGAAGAATGCGTCCTTTGAAAATAGGTTTAATAATCTATATTATTTGTGCTGGCTGTAGCATAGTTACCAATAATTTTGAATTGTTTTTACTAGTCCGATTTATCCAGGGGCTGGCCGGGAGTTCCTGTCAGGTTATATCGCGGGCTTTGGTAAATGACCTGTACGGAGATAAAAAGGCCGCTCATGTTTTTACCTGGCTTCAGATTATTATGGGTGTTTCGCCCATTCTGGCACCTATTATAGGTGGGTACTTCTCAGATGAGAGTACCTGGAAATACCTTTTTTTAATCATGGCCTTGATTTCGGGAATTGGCCTTATTAGCTGTTTAACCATTATGCCAACAGGCAAAGCACCGGTTAAAAACCTAAGTGTTAATTTTTCGGATATTCGATCTGGCTATCAAGAGGCTATAAAAAATAAAGCCTTTGTTAATTATGCTTTGGTTCGGGCTATCAGCAATAGCGCTGCCTTTTGTTTTGTTACGGCGTCTCCATTTGTATTTACCCAATTGTTTGCCATAGATAAAAAGCGTTTTAGTTTTATATTTTCTGGTTTCGCTGTGGGTATTATAATTGCTGGTTTTGCTAATGCTGTGCTACTTAAATACTTTCAGGTAAAAATAATAACAAAGGGAGCTGTTTTGGTGCAAATAGTAGCCGGATTAGTGGGGGTACTTATTTTATATTTTAAGGGGCCTGTAATTCTGCTGCTGGGTGTGTTATTTCTTTTTTTAAGCATGCTGGGGCTAATTTTACCCAATGCTACTGCCCTTTATCTGGTTGCTGTTCCGCTTTATAATGGATCTGCCTCTGCACTTATTGGCTCCATGAGTTATTTATCAGCCTTTATTTTTACTTCTTTATTAAGTTTGTTACATAACAATACAGCTTACCCCATGATGCTGATGATGTGGGGTTGTACCCTGGCAGCCTATTGTTGTTTAATTTATAGAAACTAACCTTCTTCTAAGTTTATTAAAGAAGTTACTAATACCAGAATAAAAGGCCGTATTTAAAATAAAGCTGGTACTAATGCCACAGCATTATTTATAAGTATGTAAAACTGATTATCACTTTTATAATTACACTTCTAATCTGTAGTAAAAAGGAGACGAAAGCTAAGTTGATTTAGTAAAGCTGGGGAGAACCGTAGAATACTGAGTGATATGCTATTGCCATTTAAGTAGCGAATAGAATCTGCTAGCGTTACAGGAATGATAAAAAAGTGCGAAGGGTGAATGTACAGCTGAAGGAAATAACCACTTAAAAGGTAAACTTAGGCAAAATAACCGGTACCAAAATAAAACTGTTAGGTGGTTTTCTTTTGCCGTTTCCGTTTTTTGCCGTACATCATTTGCGTACGCATTTTAGCGGTTTTAATTTCTTTTATTACTACCATTGTAATTGCCCCAATAGAAAGAACAATCAAGGCTATACCCAATATATCAAGCGCATCTAACTCCATAGTTATATTAAAAAAACACACTAATATATTCATTACTAGTAATTAATTGATTTAAAGGTTTTAACAAATTGTAAAGTTTTAAATATTCTTAAGGAGTTACGATATCAGAAACAAAATTGTGGAGGTCAGTCAGGAAAAGCGAATTCGTTTTGGTAAAGAATTAACAGCCTCTCTGGTGAATAAAAAACCATTAAAGCCAAGTACTTTCCTGTTAAGGCCCAGCAATTACAGTCGGTTTATAACTACGAGCGCACCAGTTTAAATGCGAGTATAAAAAATCCATAATGTAGGACTAGCAATAAACTCAGGAGAAGCTTATTGAATACATAAAAGCGATATTCAATTGTACCATGGGTTTACCTAAATGAATAGCTCATTTGAAAAAATTAGTTAACAAAGTTTTATCCTGTTTCACCCCTTAATTTCTGTTTGGTATCTTAATACTGTAAAAGCGGAAATAATAAATAAAAATATAACTACTGTCTTCTTTTAGCAAAAATTGATGGTGGAAAAAGAGCCTATAGGGGTGTAGGATGAATTTAGTGATTGGTGAAAGAGGGTAATTTAATTAACTGCCCTCTTCTTTTTTTATAGACGCCAGTTATAGAAACCCTACAAGTACCTGTTTCATATAAAAAGGAAGGCTTTTGGGCTTCCAATCTTAAAACAGCAGCGCAATTCTATTTTTACTCTTAGTTCTGACAATGGAGCTGGACAGAGTAGTGTCTTTTAAAAGGTGTACAGATTATTACTGGATTAAGATTAGCTTGGCGGGTAAAGTACAGTTTTGGGATTAATTTGATAAGCCATTACAGCACCTTCCCTTTCTGGGGAAGGGGTGGCACCTTCGTCGTAAACAGCATAAAGGTTTTTCCCAGTTGGGGGAATCTCTAAATAATCAGGGCTTTTGCCGTCTGCAACTGTTTCTAATTCGGTTAGTTTTCCGGTAGCCTGATCTAAATTTAACATGTAGAGGCCTTTGCTGCCTTTATTGGAAAAAGTACCAGCGTAAATTATTTCTTTACCACCTGATTTTTGCGCTCAAGTTGCCATACAGCCCGCCCATAATACTCCAATACATTTGAGCATGCTTTTTTTCATAAAGTATGATTTTAGTTTTTGGTAAGCGCCTAACAGTTGACCAGGTGAATACTGTTTCGCGTTATAGGAAATAACTTCTATCCCAACCAGTTGACTTAGCTGGAATAAACTTTGACTTGTATTTTCTGTTTATAAAGATCCCACAAGGCGTTAGCAGGTGAATAACGGGGAGTAAATAGGTACAAAAGTCGAAAGCCTTAATTAAGGTAGATGCTGGTGAATAGCGTTTATTAAATACTCTTTTGGGTCATTAAAATACTCCCAGAAGAATATCCCGGCCAGGTTATTTTTGCGAATATACCGGCACTTTGCTTTAATAGATTTTTCATCCTCGTAAGTAATAAATACTTTGGTGTTGTCATTGAAAAGATAAGGAGCTTTGGCTTTTTTGTCCCAGTAGCGTTTGTAGCCTTGCTGGCCGATCAGGTTATCTTTTATTTCGGTGTAGCCGCCGCCTTTAGCTGTTTTTACTTGTGGCTGGTGCAAGCCGTAATTTTCTGTGGAAGCTGCTTCAAATCCTTTGCCGTAGAAAGCTGCACCTAAACCCAATTTTTCTTTGGGCACGCCGGCGGCCATAAAGTTCTTAACTGATTGATGTGCAGATGAGCCTTCTTTTTTAGTGGGAAACAAGTTGGTATGGTGACTAACGGTTTTGTTTCTGCCCGAATAATCATAAGTCATCAGGTAAACGTAATCTAAGATTTGTGCCACCTTATCCATTTCAGTATGGTCGATAAAAGATTGCGAGCCTCCCACAGCCGCCGTTAACTCATATTTTTTGCCCGTTTCCTGTTGTAGTTTATTCAGTTCGGCCCGGATGGCTTGCAGCAGCAGGGTATAGTTTTGCTTGTCTTCCGGACGTACCACATTGCCTTCTTCTCCGGGCATACCAGGATATTCCCAATCAATATCCACACCATCCAATTGGTATTGCCGAACAATATCCACGCTGGTTTTAGCAAACAAAGTTCGGGAAGTAGGAGTAAGGGCAGCGTCCGAAAAAAAATCGCTCCAGCTCCAGCCACCTACTGATATCAATATTTTTAAATCAGGATTCTTCTGTTTCAGCAGGTTAAGCTTGCGGAAATTAGTAGAATCGGTGGACAGGTTGGTTAATACTGCCATGCTGTCCTTACAATTAACAAACGCATAAATAATATGAGTAAGTTTTTCGGCATCTATATCTTCTGTCCGAACCAATCCCCGGTAACCACCCACATAACCTGTAACCTTATACTTTTTGGGTCCGGAGATTTTGGCCTGACTATATCCAGCAGAAATACTAAAAAAGCAAAAGATCAAGAGCAATAGGTTCTTTACCATTTTTGTATGCTTTAGGTTAGATATAAAGTTTTTAAATTCCAGGCAGAATGTAAAGGAACATATTGGTGGTTTAACCAAATTAATTCCCCCTAATTGTCGGCTTTAATATATTCAATAAATTATAATATTATATAAATAATTATTAGATGAAATTTATTGGTGACTAATATTCATGGTAAGATTAATCTGCTTTCTGTCTTGAATACTTCTTAAAACTTTCATTTGACAAAAGCTTCAATGGCTTCATAATAAACCTAAAACAGCTGGCTGCCCCTGGGTCTGCTTTTTGTGGATGAGCTGGGCTATACGACCAGCTACCTGTTTAGAAGCTATATGCTGATCCGGATATACCCGCACCGGTAACTTCTCGTATCTCGTCTCTTCTATTAAATTTAATCGAGCCATATACTTAATAAATAATCTGGATTTTTAATTGGAATTAGTAGATGTGGTCCTTAAATAAGGGATGATTTTAAAAATATCCGGAATCGGGATTATAATTTAATTTTTGGGTCGCTCCTTATGTTTGATTACTCAAATACGAATGTGCCGAACTTATTGTATTCATGGAAATTGGCAGATTTATTTGGCGTGGTTTTTTGCCAGGATCCGGTGGTGTAGCCATTATCGTAATCAATCCGGTAAAAGTTCGCCCGCCATTGGCTTCCTGATTTGGGAGCTCCCATGGTTAAGGGCTGCATCAGATCAAAAGGAATGAATATTTCCCCTTTCCAGCTTTTAATGGTGGCCTGGCTCTTTTTTTCACCACCCTGCACACTGGTGGCATGTTGCACTTGGCGTTTCCCGGCATAGCCACTGGGGCGCCAACCGCTAAACTTGCCATTTTTATTCAGGATCATTAGCACCAGTTCATAATTTAAAGGCGATAACTCATACTCTAAATATGCCGGTATAGTAGTATCAGGCCATAGAAAAACTTCTACCACATCTTCCCGGTATAGCGGTTTAAAATCTTCTTCGTAGGTGGCAGTAATTTTCTGGTCTTCGCAGTTAAACAAGAAATAGATACCCGTTTCGGAATAAAGTATTTTTGCTTTGGTTTTCATGGTTCCGCCGGCTGATTCCTGAACGGGTAAGGTAACCCACCTGGTAGTTGCCCAGTTAGCAGCCTTGCCCTCGCCACTTACTGTAAAGTCCGTGGTTTTTTTGATCACCAATTGTGATGAATCGTTTTTCTGGCCATAGACGATATTAGCACTTAATAACCATATCAAAATTGCAGCATAAAATGGCTTATAAAACATGTTGAACCAGTGGCTTATTTAAGGGTGGCTTGTATAAAGGATACTTTTTTCTATCCCTGAGTTCAAACTATTTAATTGCCCTACCCTAAGCTGCCTTAGCATAGGGCTATAGTTTTGTTAAAGTAAAACGAGGTAAATATTTGTACTCTTAATTAACTGGATAATGGAGGGCCAACCGGTACCATAATGGGTTCGTGCATGGTAGGGTAGGTGTATTTTTTAGCTGTAAATTTAGCGGTTAAATATTCGCCCATATGAATATCTCCGGTCATCGTATCGCCGTAAACTTTACCTGAAAACGTAAATGTGATGCCATCGGCGGTAGCCCGATAGGTGCTCCGGAATTTTATTTGGTCACCTTCAATGGAGCCTGCCATATCTCTAACCGCAAAATCGCCTTTATGCGAACCTTGCAGCCAATTGCCATCTTGTTTTTCAATATTTAAAGTGTGGCTGCTTGTACTATTAAAAAACTCAATGGTGGCATCCCAACGACCAGTAATATCCGTAACTGGTGCTTTCATAGTAGTTGCCCGGGGACTTCTTTTACGGGCCAATACTTCGTAAAGCCGGTCGGCCACAACTTTGTCGTTGCCGGGTTGCATCATCCAGGAACTAATAGAAACGGAGGTAAAATTTTGATCCGGGGCTCCACTTCTAGGGCCTCCCACGCTCATGGCGATTCGAGGTTTGGTTTGGGCCAGTTCGTTGGCCACTTCCTGCCCAATAATATTTAATTTGGCCGGATCCCAGGAAACAGTCAGCACTGGAGTACGATTACCTAACCCGGTTGGCTCACGTAAAGTAGTTTGAACCCCATTTATTTTGGTTACTCGTTTTTTAATTGTATCCAGGTAACTTAACCAGGTTTTGTATTCGGACTGATGATCTCGTTTTACCCAGGTTTCAACAGCGGCCAGCATGCCCATTACTTCTTCCCGTCCTACTTTGTTATCGCGCCCGGGCCCGTGGTGAGGGGCACTAGCCTGCCACGCCGACATTAATAAATTTTTATCGCCCAATAATAAACCGGCACATTGCGGGCCCCGGATAGCTTTTCCGCCACTGTAGGCCACTACAGTAGCACCTTTTTGCAAATGCACGTTAGGGATGGTTAAAATTTCCGCGGCCGCATCTACCAGAATAGGTACATTTTTAGGTTTGGCAATTTTAGCTATATTCTCCACCGACATGGGGTCAGGACCTGGATTATCATGGGACATCAAATAAATCATGGCGGTTCGGGAGCTGATTGCCTTTTCCAGTTCTTCAATAGAATCAACGGTAATTATTTTTACGCCGATATTACGCAGGGCATGGTCGTAAACATTTCGGGAAGATCTTGGTATGATAACTTCAGTTTTTTCGAAGCCGGATAAGTCCGGAATGCGGATAAGTTTTTCTGGATTGCCTCCCGTTACACAAGCGGCGGTTACATGTTTCATGCCGGCCGCACACCCCGAAGATACCATGCCCCATTCAGCACCCGTAATCTCGGATAATCGTTTACCTACCCCTAAAGCCAGTTCATCCAGCTGTACAAAGTAACGACACGCATATTCCATGGCAGCCCGAACTTCAGGCAATTCAACAGAGGCCCCAATAATGGTAAAAGTGCCACGGCAGTTTATTATGGGTTCAACTCCGATAGATTGGTATACTTCTGGTCCGGCTTTAAGGGGACCGGTCATGGTATGTAATGTTTCAGTAGTTCCCAGAAACGAGGGGTAATCGAAATCATTGGCCGGAGCGGCCGTGGCTGCCTGGCTGGCACCAACTACTCCTCCAATTGGAAGAATAGATAAGCCTTTTATAACATCTCTGCGTTTCATATGCTTAAGTTTGAATAGAGTATTCTTTTTTAGTTTGGTCAGGTATTTATAGTATTAATGGAATCAGAAAAGTTATTTATTCTTCCAGAAGCATAATGCCTTTTAGTTGTCGGGTAAGGCAAAAGCCATAATATAACCTGCCGGATTATTTTTGTCTCCGGCTACTGAAATGGCTACATATTGCTTGCCCTTGCTCATATAGGTACAGGGTGTAGCCGAACCAATGGCGGGTAAATTAGTTTCCCATACCAGCTTACCCGTTTTCTTATCATAAGCATGCAATTTATTATCGCGGGTACCGGCTATAAAAATTAAACCACCGGCAGTTGCTATAGGTCCGGGCATGCCCTCCAGGCCCGTAGGAGGAGTTCCTTTTTGTTGAAGATCCGGGTTATTTCCCAATGGAATGGTCCAGGCATATTCGCCGGTACTTACATTTATGGCATTTAAGGTGCCCCAGGGAGGTTTTATGGCCGGACGGCCTTGTGGATCAGTAAAATACCCATAAGCTGTTATATTCAGGTATCGATCGCCGGTAGCCGGATCTTCGGCGACAGCTTTCTTCTGGGCAGCCTGGTTAACCTTTATTTCATCCAGTAAGGCCTGATCAGATTTAGAGATTTTAGCGGGTGGCTTTTCGTACAAAAAAGAGATAATGGCTTCTTCCTGACCTTTTAAAATACTGGCAAAAGCAGGCATTTTACCGCCTCCTTTTTTTATTTTATTTAAGGCATCTTCTTTTTTTAATTTAGAATTTAAACCTACCAGGGAAGGGTAATTGGGTTCATCCCCATTTTTATCTGCCCCGTGGCAACTCTGGCAATAGTTTGTGTAAAAGGCTTTCCCTTTGTCGAAAACCGTTTGGCTGCCCGATTCGGGATCCTGTTCTAATTTTTTCAGAATATCTATTTCAGGGGAATCATTTGAACGCACGTAAATTATCCCAGTGGCCGGATCAAAAGCGGCGCCACCCCATTCCGCTCCGCCCCGGCTGCCAGGTACCATTAACGTGCCCCGGGTATCGGGTGGGGTAAACAAACCTTCGTAGCGGAAAGAGTTAAATCTTTTCAGAATGGTATCATAAGAAGCATCCGAATAATGGTTCAGGTCATCCTTGGTTATAAGTTGCCGGGCGTAGGGCTTTGGCTTAAGCGGGAAAGGCTGGGTAGGCCAGGCCTCTTCGCCAGGCACTAAAGAGGCGGGTACTTTCCGTTCTTCAATCGGGAATAGCGATTCTCCTGTTTCGCGATTTAAGACATATAAAAATCCCACTTTAGAAGTTTGAGCCACCGCATCAATCTTTTTCCCATCGCGCTCCACAGTTACCAGATTAGGAGGGGCTGGTAAATCGTAGTCCCACAAATCGTGGTGAATGGTTTGAAAATGCCATTTTGGTTTTCCGGTTTTAGCATCCAGTGCCACAATGCAATTTCCATACAAGTTTTGGCCTTTCCGGTCAGCGCCATAAAAGTCGTAAGAGGGGGAGCCTAAGGCGAGGAAAACCAGGCCGCGTTGCTGGTCTAAGCTCATGCCAGCCCAATCGTTAACGCCTCCGGCATATTTCCAGGCATCTTTAGGCCAGGTCTCATAACCGGGTTCGCCCGGCAGTGGAACGGTGTGGAAGGTCCATTCCAATTGACCAGTTTTTACGTTGTAAGCCCGGATATACCCCGGCTGGGCGCCGTACAATTCCGAAACCTCACTGCCTATAATAATATAGTCTTCATAGATAATTCCGGGAGAAGTAGGAATTACCGAAATAGATTCGGCCGGATCGCGCATGCCCTCGTTCAGGCTAATTTTGCCTTCTTTTCCGAAAGAAAGAATTAGCTTACCGGTGCGGGCATCCACTGCAAACAGGTTATCACCGGCGGTAAATAAAATACGTTTATCCTCACCTTTTTCCCAATAAGTAACACCCCGATTTACACCACCGCCCTGGGCACCATTAAACGGATCGAAAGTCCAGATTTGATCGCCGGTACTGGCATTTAGAGCATAAACCCGGTGCCGGGCCGAAGTGGCATAAAGCACTCCATCTATGATAATAGGGTTGCATTCGCTTCGTGCGCCCCGGCTACCCTCAGGAGCATCCTGAAAAGGGAAGGACCAAGCCACCGTAAGTTGATTTACATTTTTTAAATTTATCTGTTTCAGTTTGGAATAACTGGAACTGGCGGCATCTGCTTTATAAATACTCCAGGTTCGATCGGTATCCGTAATTACTTCTTTAGAGGAAACAAAAAAATGACAACCAGCACAGGTAATTACAGCCAAAGAAGGAATAAACCACCTGTATTTTTTTTTCAGGAAGCTGTAAATAAAGGCGGTGGTGTTACCCATAATAAAACAATTGGTGTAGGTGGTTGCGAATTAAAAGTTACTAAAATTTCTGCTCACCTTCGTAAAAATTCCCCTCTTTTTATTTGTTACAAAATATGGTTAAAGCAATTCACTTATAGTGTTATACAATGTCTATAAAGTAAAATATTAAAATCTTACCTGGCTTATAAAATGGGCTCATTTCTTTTGTACAGGTAAAGAGTTTTAAGCCCTTGTTGCTAAAAAGGAAACATTAACTGGTTCGTCGCCGGGTGAAAGAGGTAAAAAAAATTGTTGAAAAAAAGCAGGCTAAACTGTGGTTATTTATTTTTAAACAATAACCAAGTTCAGGTATACCTGCACTATTACTAGTAGTTAAGTTCTGGTTATCAAGGTAGCAAAATGCTATATCTACCGCCTCGTACGACTTGTAAATTATAAAGTAAAAAGCCAATGCCTGATCCTCCCTGATTCTTTTCTAGTGTTGGCATAGGCTTTTTTTAATGGTATTAAACAAAAATTTTTGAGCTGTATAAAGCATGATTGCTTTTAGTGCGTGTGCGCAGCTGCCTGGTTATTAGAACCAGAGCCAGAAGCGGTTCTTGGCAGTACCATTGGCGAAATAATGCCGTTCAGGTTGTACACAACTTTGCCTTCCCGAAGGGTCATTTCACATTCCAGCTTTTTATCAGTTTCAATTCTATAACCAGTGTAATCAAATAAACCAAAGTTCCCTTTGCGCATGCCCAATATAGCCACATCAGCTACGGCACCTACCGATAAATGTCCAAGCTCTTCATGTTTAATTACCTGCGCGGGCACCCAGGTACTGGCTTTGATAACATTTTGTAAATCCATGCCCATGGCTAAAAATTTAGACATGGTTGTCAGCATATCTTTCATGGCATCATTCATACTACCCGTGTGGATATCGGTGCTGATGGTGGTGGGGTAAAAGCCTTGTTTAACGGCTGGTAAGGCCTGAGAGAAGGCAAAGCTGATTCCCCCGTATCCCACATCAAAAACAATTCCGCGTTTTTGCGCTTCCCAAACAAAGGGTTTTACTTTATTAGTTTTTGTATCTACGATGGCTTCGCGGCTAGCTAACTGACCGTAGGCATGGGTAAATATATCACCGGGGCGTAGGTGCTTAAAAAATAACTCTTCAATGGAAAGAGGAGGGTTGCTGCCTCCAAAATCAATCATCACCGGAAGACCACCGGCTAATTTGCCGGCTTCTACTGCCCGATCCACCGGTGTCCACTCCGGACCTTCGAAGTGAGCTACTTTAAAACCAACAATATGATTACGATACTGTCTGGCTACATTAGCGGATAGTTTAGCATCCATATCATTGGTGTTTTGCTCGTAGTTACCGCCACGCATACCTTCTCCCGAAATATTCAGGAAGGCCAACACACGGGTTTTAGAGGCATCGATGGTTTGTTTTTTATAATCCGGGAATGTACGCCAGCCAGGACTGCCAGCATCAACAACTGTGGTTACGCCATTGCGGAAGGTAAAGCCATCGGGAGGTAAGGCATTGGGGCCATTCATGTAGGTCTGGTCCATATTGGTTCCCCAAAAGTTATGGCTATGGATATCCAGTAAACCCGGCATAACATATAAGCCTTTGGCATTTACTACTTGTTTGCCTAGTTTTTCATCGATGTTTTTGGCTACGGCAGCTATTTTATTATCCGTAATGGCCACATCCATCAAGCCATTTAGATTATTTTTAGGATCAATAACATGCCCGCCCTTGATGACAATGCTATAGGTTTGGCCCTGAACGGTTATAACCCCTAAACAAATGAGGAGGAATAATAAAGAGAATATTCTACGCATAATCGTTTAAGTTTTTAATGATTAAAAATTACCTGGTGAATATTTAGTTGCTTCCTGCCGGGAAAGATTTTATCCGGCGGAAATAAGAAAATGCGTTTTGGGTAATACCGTCCTTAATGGATAAATTATTAGTTTGGATTACCCTTTTATTTATGTATTCAAAAAGAAACTTAAGTATTCGTTTGAGCTTTCAATTAGCAGCCTTTTAAAAAAGAAGACTCGCAGAAAAAGAAGCTGTTTGAAATACTTTTAATTTTATTAACGCAGGCTGCGTTTTCAGATAATTGCCTTCAATGGTCCTTTTAAGGTGTTTTGCCACCATTTTCTCTTGGCCGGATTTCATCCGCACAGCTACATTAAAATTATAATTTTCTGAATTACCTCCACCTGCTTCAATAGAAGGATTACCGTAACGCAGCCGTATTTGTATTTTCTGACTGATAGTTTTTATTTTGTTTTACCTCAGGCAATATGCCGGGTAGGGGTATAGTTAAGCAATTGTTTTACCGTTACGTCGGTAGCCATGTTACCTATACTTACAGTCTAATCTATAAAGGGAACTATCAGCTAAACCTCTTAAATCAGGAATAGAAGATAACCTTTATAATAATTTCTTCTGCGTAGCGTATATAAATAAATTAATAAAAAAGAAGAATTGTACTCATTAGGTGAAGAAGGCTATTTAAACATAGGCAATGCAGTCCATTTCTACTAAGGAATTGCCTGGCACCCCGCCGTAAGTAGCCACCGTAGTCCGAACCGGAGGTTTAGCCCCGAAACGGCCTTTATAAACTTCGTTCATGGCTTTGTAATCGTTTAAGTCTGCCAGGTACACGTTAACTTTCAAAACTTTTTCCATGGAAGAACCGGCTTTTTTTAATTCTGCTTCCAGTTCTTTCAGCACAATTTCGGTGTGGGCTTTAATTTCGAAAGGTTCAACATGGGCCCCTTTACCGGCAACAAAAATCAGGTTGCCATGTCGGGTAGATCCAGAGAATAAAGGTGTATTTTGGAAGGTAGTGACGTTGAAAGCTTCTTTTTCTTCACTGGCCAGGCCTTTGGCTTTGGCAGCAAAACCTAAACCCGTTATGCCAGCAACAGAGGCAAATATTCTTTTTAAAATAGATCGTCTTTGTGTTTTTTCCATGGTAGCAGTTTTAAATAATTTATTTTAGATCTGTACAATTCCTCTTTTAAGCTTCTTCTTAGAGATGTAATGCCTTTGTAACCTTTTATCAATCAAGATAACTAAATACCTCAATTTATTTTCATAATCTAATGCTTATTTTTAATCCCGGCGTTAAGCATCCTTTTTATACTATTTTACCACAATTACCGGGTTTTTTGTAGGTTAAAATTTGGGTTGCCGGTAAGTTACAGCAGGAGCAACACATAGGGTAATATGGTGGAATTGGAGAAACAGGTTTTAAATAAAAATACCTGCAGCGCTTTAAAATCCAAAAGTTTTGCAAGTCCTGCAGATATTTCTCTTTAGTGGAGTCTACTTTGGCTGATTTAAACTTCTTCTAACAACATCTACTTCGTTAGCTGTAATGGCATTAGCCTTGTTGCCAAAGTTTTGTCTCACGTAAGTTAAAATTTTGGCAATATTCTCATTATTAATATGATCTAGTTTAGGCATTACATTGTTATACGATTTGCCTTTTACTTTTATTTCACCTTCTAGGCCTTTCAATACTATACTTATTAACCTGGTTTTATCGCCGTTTACCCACTCCGATTCATTTAATGGCGGAAACCGGTCGTTGCCCTGGCCGTTGGTTTGGTGGCAGGCCCCGCAATTGTTGTTGAAAAGTTGTGCTCCAGCCGCTAGCTTTCTTTTTTCAATGCGAGCCTCATCTTCCTGATTAGGCGTTTTAATATTGGGTGCTTCATTCTTCCTTTTTTCCATGGCTACTAATTGCGATGTCCCAAATCTGCTCTTTTCACCTTTGTACATGATACGCCAGATTTTACCTTTCTCGGAATCGGACACATACAAGGACCCATCAGGTCCCATGGCTAAGCCCATTGGCCGATACTTCGCATTGCTGGTGTTTACCACCGTATCTACGCCGGCAAAGCCATCGGCAAACACTTCCCAGGGACCAGCGGGAGCGCCATTTTTAAAAGGTATAAAACCTACAAAGTATCCGGATTGCGGAAAAGGAGCACTGCTGGTGGAGCCGTGGAAGGCAACAAAAGCTCCGTTTTTATACCGTTCCGGAAACTGATTACCGGTATAAAATATAATATCGTTAGGGGCAAAATGGCCCGGAAAACCAACGGTAGGTTCTACCAATTTACTTACATCGCCTTGCTTTTTGCCATCGCCGCCGTACTCTGGGTTCAGGAAATATTTTTTTTGTATCTGGTCGTAATAATGGTACGGCCACCCGGCATCCGCGCCATCTTTCAGTTTTACAAAAACTTCTGAAGGTAATACAGCTCCCTGCCAGGCGCTAAAATAGTCGGGCCAGGTATTGTGCAGGTAATCGCGGCCATGTACTACGGCATATAAGTTATTGTCCTGATTGTTCCAGGTTAATCCTACTACGCTGCGCAAGCCGGTAGCAAATTTATGTCCGTCTTGCTGAAACTGGTTCTTTTTATTGGCATCAAATCGCCAGATGCTGCCACGCAATTCCAAAATAGGACAAGGATCTTGCCCCGGAGAGCCTGGTGCCCGGTCGTTTACCTGGCAAGCATCCGAAGGCGCACCAAAAGCAGTATAAAAATTTCCCTCTTTATCAAAGGCTAATGGTTTTGTATCGTGCTGGCGAAGCGGCTGCGTATCGGTCAGCATCAACTCCATTTCAGAAGTAGGCACCAAATCGCCGGTAAGCTTTTGCCGGTAAATTTTAGTTACGGAGCTAAACCATAAATATCCGTTATGAATGCGCATTTCTGTGCCGTAACTGCTTTTATCCAGGTAGTCGTCAAAATGCTGGATGATGTCAGCTTTCCCATCCCCATTGGTATCGCGTAAAGCAGCATTGCCTCCTTCTGAATCCGGGAACCGTAGTTTTACATAAATGTCCCCATTGTTATTTACGGTCAGGTGTCGGGCTGCTCCTTTCAAACTATCTACTACGGCTATGGCCTCAAAATCACCGGGCAGAAATAAGCCGCCGTTGTCGGAGTCGCCGGCAGGTAAAGCAGAAATGTTTCTGGTGCTTTTACATTGAATAAAACCAATAAAGGCCAGACAGATTAACAAGCTACCAAACAAGAACCGGCTCAGGAAGGAAGGTTTTCGGAGCTTGATTTTGTATTTCTTTTTTGTTTTACCAACTGGTCCTGGTGTTGTAATCATTTGTTAAGTATTTTATATCATGGTGATTTTTTCTTTTAACAAAAAGATTAATGGGCAATGACTGGTGTATTGGTTACTACTACAGGGTAAACAAGGCTGTTCAGGTTGTACATCATGTGAGCATATTTGTACCCAAACTCTTTTCACCTGTTGGTCTGTAGCCGGTTTGTTCCAATAGCCAAACTTACTGTCGTGCAAGTTTAAAGTAACTACCTTAAGCACCGTATTTCCGGAAAGGGGGCGTTGGTTCCGGATGTATAGGTGTGACTAAAAAACAGTTGGATTAAATATAGTTAATTTAACAAATTATCCCGCTGTCCAATATGAGAAATTTTTGTAATAAAAAAAGCCTGCGGTTAGGCTGGCTTAGTGGATTAAGTGGTAGGTAAAGTAAAGGGTAACTGGTATTAGGTAAAGGTTAAAAAGTAGTAAAGGTTAAAGAGTAGCCAGTAAGTTAGCTTGTTTAGCAGCTAAGTAAGCAGCGAAAGCTTTCTGTTGGTTCTGGTTTAGTAAGGCTACTACTTTAGCAGTATAAGTTTCCTGTATCTGTTGTAGTTTTACATGCAGTTCTACTGAACCGGCTTGCATGGTTTTCTGTACTGCTTGCACATCCGCTAACTGCGTTTCAGTTAACTTCTTGATCTGGATGTATTCATACTCGTTAAAGCGAAGCAACTCCTGCAAGTGACGAACTTCTACACGGGCTGTCTGTTCCAGAGCAGCATCAAACCGTTGCTGATCTTTTGCCCCATTGGCAAAAGTTACAGTAGAAAGGATCAGGGTGAAGGCCAGAAGTAGGAAGTGCTTTTTCATATCGCTAATGCTTTTTGTCTTAGTTGATATTCAAAAGTACTGCATAGAATATAGCACTAGTATATATTTAGCTAAACCTATAACTAAACCTGTTAAAGATCCCCTTTTACCCGGTAAACTCCTTTCAGTTTTGCCTGCTTTTACTCGGTTTACCTGATAAATTTGAACTGACAGGATAAATAGGAAAAGGAGGAACCTATTAATTTAAAATGAAAATTTAATCTGAATGTTGAAACACCCTTAAACGGGTAAATTCAATCGTAACTTATTCTGGCCAAAGAACCACTTATATTAAAACTACTATTGTTTAAATATAGGTTTGGAACTTTAAAGCTTGGTAACCAAGAAAAAAGATTACATAGCTGAAAATTTCTCCAATTAATAAGCTTCTAGAGTAAGGCTTCACGAATGAATGTATCACAGGTGTACTCTCCGAAACAAACTTATATCGAGAGGTATAGCAATCCTGGAAATTCTTAACAATTTGATAATGCTGACCTAAAGTAAGTTTGAATTATATTTAAACTTAAACCAGATAGCATATGATTTTAAAAACTAATACTTCGCTAGCAGAATTAGATGCTGAATTGGAGAATGTTCAGGTTTTAGCAGGCGGATATGTTACGGAAGAAATGGAGGTTTTTTGTAAAACCTTATCCCTTTTTGCCTCTTCCGACAGTATGGGGAAAATTGCTTTTTACGAAAACCAGGAGGGGCATATTTTTGCCTTTCATTACGGCTATAAATTAAATTTAGATAAGACTATAGTAGCTATAGATTATTTCCCGGAATACTCTAAACAAACTATAAACAAAGTCCATGATGTTCTCCTGAAAGCAATCAAGAAGCAAAAAGAACAATCTTTAAAATATTAAAAACATTAGAATTGCTTGTTCCATATTTATGTAAACTTTTTGAATAACTTTAACAGGTACACTATTTACTAAACTTCTTTTTTCACAGGTATATCTAAGGTGTATATTGGTAATGTTTCAGGTGCTGTATTAATATTATTTTGGCAACTTATTAGCAATAGAGGCTCTGTTTAAGGTTCTTCTTCTAAAGCCCGCGCTAGTAGAATCGTGATATTTAGAATTAAATTCTATGAGGGGGCAGAGCCCATTAAGTTGAAACCAATTTATAATCAGACCAGACATATTATATTCCCTAATGTTGCGGTGAATGGCCATTGAAGGTAAAATAAAGAGCTAGCCTGCAATTCTATTAAATCATTTTCCTTATCCTCATCTTTATCCTTGTTATTTTAACCGGAAACAATATTTACCAGGCAGGACAAAATATAAAATGATTCTCGTATACTAAGCTGAATCTTATTTGTTTAGAATTTTATATTCTGGTAATATGGCCTTTTTACCTATTTTAATTTTAGCGCTGGTTCATTTAAATGTAGGCAAATTAAGGTTTTTAGGTGGTACACCCCGTAGTATCTGGCTTTCTGCAGCCGGGGGGGTATCTGTTTCTTATATTTTCCTGCATTTGTTTCCTGAGTTTCAGGAAGGGCAGGAGCAAGTCGAAAAAGCTATTCCGGCCTTGTTTTTCCTGGAACACCATATTTACCTTTTGGCCTTATTTGGGCTTGTCTTTTTTTACGGGCTGGAACGGTTTGTAATAAATTCTAAGAGCAGAAAACCAGAGCTGGAGGAAGAGAAGAAAGCAGGTTATGGTTCTGGTATTTTCTGGGTACATATTGGATCGTTTGCTATATATAATGCGCTAATTGGGTATACCCTTTTTTTAGAGGAAAAAGGGCAGGTTCGGGATTTAATTTTATTCTCTTTGGCTATGGCGCTACACTTCATCGTGAATGACTATGGTTTGCAAGAAAAACATCAAAATACATATGATAAAAAGGGACGTTGGGTGCTGGTTCTTTCCTTAACACTTGGTTGGAGTATTGGATTTTTCTGGAAAGTACCAGAAGAAGTATTAATGATGATTTTGGCCTTTATTGGTGGTGGTGTAATTCTTAATGTCATGAAAGAAGAGTTACCCGAAGAAAGAGAAAGCCGGTTTTGGGCTTTTTTATTAGGAAGTGCTTGTTACGCAGGTTTGTTATTAACTTTAAGGTAGTTGGGATGTATAATCAATATTCTTTTTATTTTTGATTTATTATCTGTAAAACAATTAACCTGGCTTCCTTTCAACCTGTTAAAGCCATAAGAGTTTCTTATATTTTATTTATAATTTATTAAATAGTAAAGAAAAGCCCTGGAGTAGTAATCAAACCTTATTAACCTATGATATAAGCTAGATAGTAGGTTTCTTTTCTTATTATTTGAAAAGTTAGGACGGAATCCAATAAAAAGGGAAAAGAAAAGGGAGGTGTCCAAATAGTTCTGGACACCTCCCCGAATAAATTATTCCTTACTGTCCTGCAGCTAAGGAGAGGGGCTTTTATTTTGATCGTTGCCTAGGCAAAAACAAATAAAGCCGGATTCCTTTTTTAGGTGGTAAAAAATGTTAGCCTGTTACCAAGGTTTGAGCTTCTGTTTGAAGGGTAGCCAATGTAAATTCCGGTAAGCGAATTAGTTCGCCACCCTTCATGGCTGACTCATGCGCCAGAATTCCTACACAAGTAATATTAGCCGATTGTTGAGCATTTGGATACGGTTCCCGATTTTCGGCCAAGGCTGTTAAAAATTCGTGTACCAGGTGTGGGTGCGATCCGCCGTGACCGGAACCTTGAATAAAAGATAAGTGCTGATTATCGTCAGTATCGTAAACGCCTTGGGTAGTAAAAGATCTGATTTCCTCTGGTAGTAAATGTGCATAATCCGGCGTCTGTACTTTGGAGGGCGTTTCGCCGGTATGAATGACATGGTCTTCGTGTTCAATGGCCGTCCATTCAAATGATTTTTTAGAACCATACACATCAAAGCTTTCGCGGTACTGACGCGCGGTGTTAAATAATGACCGGGTAACTTCGGCCGCTAAATCCGAGTCCTTTAATTTGATGTGGCAGGTTTCAATGGCAAAAGGCGACCCGTATTTCGGGATCAGGTTTTCGTCGATGCGGCCAGAGCCAAAGCAGGAAACATATTCGGCCTGCGCTCTGGGTAAAGCCAATACTGGTCCTACGCAGTGAGTGGCATAGTGCATTGGTGGCAGCCCTTCCCAATAACCTGGCCAACCAGCCATTTCCTGCTGATGCGAAGCCCGGATAAACTGTAGTTTGCCCAACTCCCCCTTTTCGTACATTTCTTTCACGAATAAAAATTCGCGACTGTAGATTACCGTTTCCATCATCATGTAGGTTTTACCGGTTTTCTCCACGGCTTCTACAATTTGTCGGCATTCCTCCACAGTAGTAGCCATGGGTACGGTACAGGCTACGTGTTTACCGGCATAGAGTGCTTTTAAAGATTGTTCTGCATGGTTCTGGATAGGCGTATTAATATGAACAGCATCTACTTCCGGATCCTGTAAAAGGGCATCGTAATCGGTGTACCGCTTCGCGATACCAAAAGCTGCACCAATTTCATTTAATTTATCTTCGTTGCGCTGGCAAATAGCATACATGTTGGCTAAAGGATGTTTTTGATAAATAGGAATAAATTCCGCGCCAAATCCTAAGCCCACAATGGCAATATTAATTTTCTCTTTTTTCATGGAAGTAATTATTTGGTGGTTATAATTCGATAAAGGAAGCACTGGCAGGAGCAGGCTTTTTGTCTTTTTCTCCAGCCCAATTCTTTAGGAATTTAATGCCTTCGGCGGCAAAAGAATCCTGGCTTGAGGCCAATGGCTTCCAGATACATACGGCACCGGCCAGTTCT
The DNA here is from genome assembly GCF_000473365.1 of Adhaeribacter aquaticus DSM 16391. Taxonomy (GTDB): domain Bacteria; phylum Bacteroidota; class Bacteroidia; order Cytophagales; family Hymenobacteraceae; genus Adhaeribacter; species Adhaeribacter aquaticus. Next base: position 96,667 of record NZ_KI421517.1, on the reverse strand, counting down.
TTATTAGCCGGGGTAAAGCTTTCAATGGAAACTGTGCCGGTGTAATTAATGGCTTTTAAACCCTTTTTAAAGGCGTCCCAGCGTGTTTGGCCTGTTCCAGGTGTGCCCCGGTAATTTTCAGAAACCTGCAAGTGAATTAAATTTTTACCAGCAGTTATTATGGCTTCTTCTATATCCGGTTCCTCAATGTTCATGTGGAATCCATCCAGTATAATTTTAGCAGCTGGATGGTTGATATCTTTTACTAATCGGGTTACATCTTCGGCCGTATTAACTAAGTCCGATTCGAACCGGTTTAGTGGTTCCAGTGCCAAATAAAGGTTACGGGCTTGAGCCATATCGCAGGCTTTTTGCAGGTTAGTAACGGCTAAATGCCATTCTGTTTGTTTTTGCTCCGGCGATACCTGTCGGGCTTTTCCCACTGCGGAATACATAGGTCCGGCAAAAAAAGGGGCACCTAGTTCTACACAAATATCCAGGCAGGCTTCTATATAGTTTAAGCTATTTTGCCTTAAAGTTTCGTCCGCACTGGTTAAATCGCGGGTAGGGCCAAAGGCCCCGCAAACAAGCACGCCCAGCCCGATTTCGTCTAAAGCCCGTTTTACCACTTTAGTATCTATCAAAGCCGGATCTTCTACGGCAATTTCTACTTTGTCGTAGCCCATAGCTTTAATTTTGGGAAACAACGAAATGGATTCAGTAGAGAATGGAGAAGTCCAGAGCCAGGTGCTTACTCCAAAGGTTATATCTAAAGGCATAATAGTAATACAGCTTCTTTTAAATAATTATTGATTAGAGGGTACTGCTTAAGTGCCTGGACAGGAGCCTACTTTTATTGTATCTCCTGCACCGGGCTTTCTTGGTATTATTTCTTAAGGTTTACCGCGTAATACTGGCTGACTTTTCGGGTAGAATTGCTTTCTCTACTTTCATTGTTCCGTTCATGATTCGCCAGTGTCCCGGGAACGTACATACATACGGATAGTCACCTGTTTTTTCGGGTGCTTTAAAACGAATTACTGTTCTGGTTTCTGGGTTTACCAGTTCGGTAGCAGCTAAAACTTCCGGCATTTTCGGTATATAATTTTTCTCAGAACCTTTCGGATCGCTGGCCATTTTGTCGGCCGCCGCGCCTACTTTATTCATGGCCCCCATTTGGGTAAGTACCCAGTTATGCAGCATGAAATCGGTATTCTCCAGAATTAATTCTACTACTTGTCCGGCTTTAACCGAGAAAGTTTTCTTATCAAACTGCATCTGGTCTTTCACTACCTTAATTGTAACAGTAACATCGGCTTTTTCGGCAACCTGGCCCACTTTGGTAGACCCATTGCTAACCTCAACAAAACCATTCGCGATATTGCCGGTCAGGTTAAAGTTATCGGCATAAGGGCCAAATTTCTCTCCTGATTTGCCATCAAAGCCAACTACTAAATTGGCCGGTAAGGCAGTTTGAAAAGCTCCTGGTGCTTTTCCTTTGGCTACTTCTTTACCATCTACCAGCAAAAGCATATTGCCATTTTTTTGCAGCACACCTTCTACCTGGAATCGGTTGGCATCCGGAACAGGAGCCGCAATGGAATAGGCTTTACCTTTTTGCTTTACTAACAGGTTGATTTTTTCGTCAGCTACATATATCCCGTAGCCATTCTCCTGGTTTCCCTGTGCTGCCACTACACCCGATAAGGCACCCGTCCTTGGTTTTATAATGGCTGCCCGTATATTTATTTCTTTGCCGTTTACATTTGGAGCCTGGTTGGCTGGAATGGTGGACCATTTATCTAATACGCGCACATCCCGATCCAGACTCTCCATAATACGGGCCATCAATGTTCCGGAATTACCGGCCATCTGGTGGTGGCTATGTTGCGTCATGGCGGCTTTAAATCCAGCTTGATGCCGGCCAACTGCTACGAATAAAGCCTGAGCTAAAGCAGGATCTTTTTCATTTTCGGCCACCATACTAGCCATGGCTAACGCCTCGCCGGTTTGGGCGGAAGTTGGCATTTCAGCTAAGGCTAACAAGGATATTAAGCGGGTATTCAGATCCGAATCAGTTAGTAAATTGGCTTTTAAAATAGCCTCCTGAACCAACTGAGTTTTTGGTAAAACCTGTAATGCATTTCTTCGAACCCCCGCTGCCGGATGTTTAAGTGCCTGCATAGCTACTTGTAAAGCACCGGCATTGTTGCCATCTAAAGCACCTAAGCCATGCAAGGTCCACAGGGCGTGTACGGCAGGCGCATTAATGCCAATTTCATCTACGCTTTGGTTAGCGGCTATTTTTATTAATTCGGGTATAACGGCTGTTATTTTATTTTCTACAATCAAGCGCTGGGCAGAAGTCCGCCAGAACATATTGTCATTTTGCAAGGCAGCTACTAAAGTTTCTGGTTTAGTAACATCCAGTTTAACTGGGGTGGAAGACTTAGCGCCTTTATATTTTACCCGATAAATGCGTCCCCGTTGGCGGTCACGGAGCGGATTTACGTAAGCGTTTCCTTTTCCATTTTGTGCCTGGTAACCTCCATTTTGCGGAGAAGGCGTTGGGTTGTGCTGGATGATAAAGTCATACCAATCGGCTACCCAAACCGCTCCGTCTGGTCCTACTTCGGCATGTACCGGGCCTACCCAATCGTCGCTGGAGGCAAAGAAGTTCCATCCATCTTTTTCTCCATAACCTGCGCCACTTGGTTCCAGAATGGCCTGGTGTACTAAGCGACCGGTTGGTTCGCAAACAAAGGCAATGCGGTTCCAGTATTCTTTTGGAAAATTACGGGCGGTGTAAAAATTATGTCCCGCAGCCGCAGTAAAACCACCGTGTACATCAACCTGGCGCAGGTTATGGGTCATGGTATGCATGGCGTAGTGGCCATCTATTTTCTTAATACCCTGCACTACCGGGTTAGCGGCCGGTGCTGGCGTATTGGAAGTGTTGGTAACTACTGCATTGGCTTGCGCTATTGGTTGGTTGGCTGGTGCCAATACCCGCCTGGTATATTTATCAGGCATATAATAAAAGGCGCTGTGGGTGTTATTCGCGGTAGATACGAAAATATCAAAATTCTCGGTGAAGCCTAAGCCCCAGGTATTGTTGCTGGTTTTAGCCAGGTGCTCCAGGCTTTTTCCATCTTTGTTAAACCGGTAGAGGGCCTGGCTGAATTGAATATTGCGGTCACCTTCTTTGCCATTGAAAGCAGCATACCCAACTGTACCATAAATTTTATTATCTAAGCCGTATTTTAAATTAGAAGGCCCGGCATGAGTATCGGATTTACCCCAGCCGGTAATAATGGTTTCTCGCACATCGGCTTTATCATCGCCGTTTGTGTCTTTTAAAAACAGGAATACCGGTGCCTGCGAAATAATAACGCCCCCGTTGGCAAATACTAAACTGGTCGGGATATTCAATTTATCTGCGAAGATGGTAAACTTATCGGCCTTGCCATCCCCGTTGGTATCTTCACAAATCTTAATACGGTCGTCTCCTATACCATCTTCATCCCGCACCTCATTCGGATAATCAACTGTTTCTATAACCCACAACCTACCTCTTTCGTCCCAGGCCATAGAAATAGGATTTACAACATCTGGTTCTGCCGCAAATAATTCTACTTCAAAGTCAGTCGGAACCTGAATTAATTTCTGCGACTGGGCTGTGGAGAGCGGGTTCTGGAATTTGGGAGCAGGATTGCGTTTTTCGTAATTTGGAATTTCATGGCCATCGTTATAGGTTAAGGCAGGCGGGGCATATTTTGCTAATAACTTATTTGGCTTTTCGCCTACCGCCCACAAAATGCCATTACCAACTAATTGCTGGAAAGATGGGTTATTCCAGGTGCGTTCGTCGTGGCCATAAGCGGTATAAAAAACGCGTCCTTTGCCTTGGGTTCTGGTCCAGGTCCAGGGTTCTTTCCGGCCTTCTTCGTCCCGTACCATAAGTACTTCATTGTCCGGTTGCAATTGGGAATGCACATACGTTTCATCCCAGGTTTCAAATGGAGCCATACCTTGCATGGTGGGGTGCTTAGCATTAACTATTTCAGTGGTAAAGGTGCCGGTCTTATGACTTTTGAATTGACCCCCTACCATTTTTACATAAGCAGGGGAGTTGCGGAAGCAAAAAGAGGCGCTATGAATTGGGATCAAGCCTTTTCCACTTTCTACGAACTCTGTTAAAGCCTTATCCTGTGCCGGTTCCATTTTGTCATGGTTGGCATATATTACCAGGCCATCATATTTCTTTAAGTTTTGGGAATTTAAATCGGTCGGATTGGTGGTATAGGTAATGTTAATCCCCCGGCTGAACAAAGCATTAGCTAAACCTGGCGCATATTTATTAGAATTATGATGCTCACTTTCGTGCCCCAGGAATAAAACTTCGATGCGACGCGGCCCACTGGCGGAGCCAGTATCGTCGGGTGTTTTAGAGGAAGATAGTTTGGTGCAACCATTGGCCAGGAGGCCGATAACGATTAAACCAAAAGATGCAAACTTTTTCATGTACAATAACTATGGTGGTGGATGTTATTACAAGTTTGCACGTTTTTATTTTAAAAATCTTTCTGCTTATTTACTATTTCTGACTGTTTTTTGATATATTTTAGTTGGAAATTTAGATTTTATATTATTATTTAGGAGAAATGCGCAGCGCTTTACACAAATCAGAGATTCCGGCCTCAAAAGCGTATATTATCAATTACTTGGATGACCCCTTTTTTGACACCAACTGGCATGCGCATTCCGAATACCAATTATTTGTGGTTTTGCAGGGAACCGGCACCCGTTTTATTGGTGACAATATTAGTCATTTTCAGGAAGGAGATTTGGTTTTTACTGGTCCGCATGTACCTCACTTGTGGCGCAACGATGATTTTTATTTTAACCGGGAAAATAAGTTGCGGGTAAAAGGCATTGTTATTTATTTTCCGGAACACCTTCTTTCGGATAGCTTACTCCATAAGGAGGAAATGTTGGAGATCCATCAATTATTTGAGAAAGCGAAAAGAGGGCTTAGCTTTAAAGGACAAACTGTGCCAGCCGTTACCCAAATGATGTGGGATTTGATTGAGTTAAAAGGGGTGGAGGGTATTATTCAGTTGCTTGCCATTCTGCATCAGTTAGCGGAAGCTAAAGACTTTAACTTTATTTCAAGCGTGGGATACATCAATTCGGGCAATGAGAAAGATAATGACCGGATGCGGGAGGTGTATAATTTTATTATGAAAAATTTTAAGCGGGATATTATGCTGGAAGAAGTGGCCGATCTGGCCAATATGTCCCCAACGGCATTCAGTAGATATTTTAAAAGCCGGACCAATAAACCATTTTCAGCTTTTTTAAGTGAGCTCCGGATAAGCTTTGCCTGTAAATTATTGATGGAAGATAAAGACTCCATAGCCCAGATTTGTTACGAATGCGGCTTTAATACCTTATCTAACTTTAACAAACAATTTAAAGATTTCACCGGAACTTCACCTTTGAAATACAAACAGGAATATCTGAAGGTCGCCGGTTTCTAATTTTTTAGAAAGAAGCATGGAAGAAAGTATAAAAGTAAGTAAGCCATATTAAATCGCTTACAGTTAGTTCTCATTTATATTAAAGAAAAATCTGTTTAAAATGAAAAGACCATTTATGATTGCATTTTTACTAAGGTTAAATAATTTTTACTAATGTTTAATAATGGTGCTTTTACCCAAAATAGAAAATGGGAAGCAGCGCTTGGAGTTGGGTTACTAGATTTGATCCATATAGGTTTAATAGAGATATAACAAAAAAAAGCAACCTTGGCTTTAATATTGGTTACGGTTCCTCACAATTAAATTCTTTTGTTCAATTCATACTTGAGTATAAACTAAATTTTCATTATTCTATAAAATTCCCCAACCTACCAACCTGGTTTTTTGGTCAAAGGCTTACTCACTTTTACGAAGATAACGGCACCAATATTTAGAAAACTTTATATCTAACTCCCAGCATTGGCAGACATTTAAATATTACTAATAGAATAGGCTCAAATATAGACATTGGTACCTTTATTAGGCTTTGGGAAAGTAAAACCCTCGGGACCGTATTTTTTTGTATTCTATAATTCTTAAAAAAAGAAGGTTATTAATGCTTTTTATTTTTTGCATTGTTATTCTCAACATTATACCGTTACCGCTATCATCTAACTTTAAAATGAAGCTTTGCCGGAGCAACTAATCCCCACGTAACCTGTTCCCCCATACTAGCCAATTAAAAGGGGTTTGGCAACTGAAGCTTTTGTGCAGTAGCTATTAGACTAAAGGAAATCCAAAGTATGGTGAAAATTAACTTTACAAAGGGAGAAGAAGAAGACATAAGTAGTGGATAAAATAATTAAATGTCAATTATACAGTTAAAAAAAGTAAAATAAAATACTTGCAATTATTTCAATACCTTATTCTTGAGTGGTGTTCTAATGGGAGTGGGTTAAGCCGGATATATAAGTTTAGCTGGTATCTTCTTGAGCGCCGGTAGTGTTGGTTTTATAATAGAATTACCAAGCCTTAAGTAAACCCCGAAGCATATAAATTCACCTTTCTTGTAAGCAAAAGAACAAGAAAGTTTTAAATCAATAAAACTCTATATTAAAATTAAAGTAGGATAGGAGGAAAGACACTTTTTAGGAGAGTCAGAGGAGGCTTACTCCTGTTAATAAACATATGAGGACTAACAATATGGATAATATAAAGACAATTGATACCCTTTCACTTAATATTCCGGATACCACTAAGCCCCGCGTTGTTATTATAGGAGGTGGATTTGGGGGCGTAAATGTAGCGAAAAAACTACAGTGCAAAGATTTTCAGATTGTTATGTTCGACAGACAGAACTACCATGGGTTTTGGCCACTTTTATACCAGGTTGCCACTGCCGGTCTGGAACCTGATGCCATAGCAGAGCCTCTGCGGAAAATGTTTGGCGGCGATAAGTACGAGGACTTTCATTTTAGGCTGGTAAAAGTTACGGGTATCAATCCTGCTACTAAAACAGTACAAACGGTTATTGGGGAGTTGGCTTATGATTACCTGATTATTGCCACTGGTACAAAATCAAATTACTTTGGAAATGAACAGGTGAAAAAAAATGCTTTCCCATTAAAGCAGATCCCGCACGCCCTGAACCTCCGCAGCCAGTTGCTGCAATGCTTTGAGCAGGCAAGTATGACCAAAGACCCTGTGTTGCGGCAAAGCTTGCTGAACTTTGTAATCGTTGGAGGTGGTCCTACCGGGGTAGAAACAGCTGGTGCCCTGGCCGAAATGCGTAAGCATATTCTGCCAACAGATTACCCGGATGTAGATTTTAGCAAAATGAATATATACCTGATTGAGGGTATGGATCGGGTACTGCCACCAATGTCGCAGGAGGCAAGTGCCAAAGCATTAAAATACCTGCAGGAATTAAATATTATAGTAAAGCTGAATGCCTTAGTAGAAACTTATGATGGCTATTTAGCAACCATAAAAGGAGGTGAACAGATTCCGACGCAAACCTTGGTGTGGGCTGCTGGAGTACAGGGGGCTTTAATTGATGGCTTACCGGCTGCATCTATTGAAAGAGGTCGTATATTGGTAAATCATTATAACCAAGTACTGGGCTTCAATAATATTTTTGCTATAGGCGATATTGCCTTTATGAAAACTGAGAAATGGCCTAAAGGGCATCCTGGCGTAGCACAGCCCGCTATACAACAGGGTAAATTATTAGCTAAAAATTTAAAGCGCCTTATTGCTGGGCAGGAACTAGAACCTTTCGAGTATTTTGACAAAGGCTCTCTTGCCATTATAGGCCGTAACAAAGCAGTGGCGGACTTGTCTAAAAAAGTGCATTTAGGCGGCTTCCTGGCTTGGGTTATCTGGTTGTTCGTGCACATTATGTATTTAATTGGTTTCAGGAATAAGGTGGTGGTGCTGAGTAACTGGATTTATAAATTCTTTACCTATGAAAATAGCACACGCCTCATTATTCGTCCGTTCATCCGGAAGGGTGATGTGGCAAAACGAAGGTTTATTGATAAATATGAAACGGAGTAAACCTTAGTTTACTTCAAGCAAATTTTTATTTTGACAGGCGTTTGCCAATGGAAACAGATTTTCCTAGCCGGCCCAAATCTAGTGGTCGGCTAGGAAAAAGCTAATACAACTAAAATCCACACCAGCCCAATTTCTCAAAAGTGACTGGTAACCTATTATGCAATAAAAGACAATTTAGAAGCTTTAAAAAGGATTTTAAAGGAGAGGTGTTTGTTTCGCATCTTACATTTATCCATCTGCTATTTTTTTACTTCCTGACCAATTAACTACCGGCATGCCTGTTTCATGCCTCCTTTAAACTACTAAATATAAGGTTGAGCTTCCGATAAATTCACGAGCCAGTAATACCCAAAGAGCATTTCTTAAGCTTAAAATTATGATTGCCTATTGCTGAAAAATTTAGAATTGTAAATTATTTAGTCTATATTGTAAAAAAATGGAACATATATGCCGCTACTTATGTAGTAGGTATATAATAACAACACAATATGAATAACGGAACAGTAAAATTCTTTAATGACCTGAAAGGGTTCGGGTTTATTAAAGAAGCAAATTCAGATCAGGATTACTTTGTACATTTATCTGGTTTAATAGATAACATCAGAGAAAATGACCAGGTAACTTTTGACCTGCAAGAAGGAAGAAAAGGACTAAATGCGATTAACGTTAAACTCGCTTAGTTTTTAAAATAATAATTCCAATTAAGCCTTACTTCTAGTAAGGCTTTTTTATTGACATACCGGAAAAGGATAAAACTATTCGGCCCGGTTGGAAAAATAATCAATCATTTCTTATCAATCAGATGAACAGAAAATATTTAGTCGATACTACCACCCATGAGTACTTATGTGTAGCCTTAAAAAAAGGGCAGGATTGGGTAGATAACAACCAAAAATCTTTAAAAAGCTTTATGGACTCCCGTCCGGATAAGAATAAAGAAGATTTTAAATTGATTTCTGGCGAGTTCAACGACAACTCTTTTTATGAGAAGTGGATACGTAACGGCACAAATTTTGTGTTTCAGTACTAGGTCCAGAACCGAAAACATTTAATTAAAGAAAGATCTTACTGTTATGGCTAATTATTAATCTCCTTTTGCATTTATTTAGATAAACGGAGGTTAAAATTATTTTTTATTAGTAAGATCTTTCTATTTGCTTCCTGCTATTGTTTACCATCCAAATATTTAAGAACCGGATTACTTCAAAAATATGATAACAGGAAAAGAATTTATCTCCTTAGAGGATGTCAAAAAAGAAATGTTAGAATTCTGTTTACAGGCACAATGCCGAACGGCTATTCTGGAACATTTTCTTATATCAGGCCTGTCCGTTAATTCTGCCAAGTATATTGAGCAGTTACTGGCACAACGATACCTGAAGACTAACTATTTAGAGAAACGTAGTGCCCGCCAGGAGAAATATGTGATTACGCAGAAAGGCTTAAACTACTTAAAAGCGATAGCATATTAAATTTTTGCTGCTGGCTTTGCACGGTCATGGTAGAATAAGAAAATTTTCCGGGCATACATGATTCTGATTAAAGACAGGTTCTTATTAAATCTTAAGCCTACCTATTTCGTGATTTTTAGAAGTTAAATCTGTTGAAGTAAAATAAAGAGAATTACTATACTTTTCTTTCAGGATAAAGTAAATTAGTAAGGAGTCCCTATAATTGCCTCCTTAAATTTTTTGGTTTATGAACCCTTTATTCCAAACAGAAGGAGAGGTGGCTAAGCTGTACAGATAGTTTGTGGCCTTTATAAATTTTTCAAGGTATTTTATAAACAACGGCATTTATATTCATGCCAGCCCCAACCGAGGCAAACACAATAATATCACCGGATTTTACTTCCTGGTTTTCCAATTCACCTTTCAACAGCAGGTCAAGTAAAGTAGGAACCGTTGCCACAGATGTATTCCCCAGCCAGGAGATTGTCATGGGCATAATATTTTCGGGTATTTCTACTTTTTCATATAAACCAAACAGTCGTTTCAGAATGGCATCATCCATTTTGCCATTTGCCTGATGAATTAACACTTTACTAACGCACTCAATAGGTAGTTTAGCTTTTTCGAGGCATTGTTTAATAGCTTGCGGTACCGTTTTTAGAGCATATTCATAAAGCTTACGCCCTTCCATCTTTAAAAACAATTCCTGGCTATCAAATGCTTTATTGTTAGACTTATCCATCCGCAGCAGGTGCGCGCATTCCAAGGTATCAGATCGGGTAAGATGCGCTAATATGCCCACAGACTCTTCACTTTCCCGGGCCTCCATTATCACCGCTCCGGCACCATCCGCGTATAACATACTGTCTCTATCGTGGGGATCAGATATGCGGGATAAAACCTCTGCGCCTATAACCAGAATCTTTTTGGCATCGCCTGATTTAAGGTAATAATCGGCTTGAATTAGCCCTTGCAACCAACCAGCACAACCAAAGGGTAAATCGTAGGCAATTGTAAATGGATTTTCAATTCTTAAATTATATTTAACCCGGGCTGCCAGACTAGGTACTAAATCTGATTTTCTATTACCTGCCTTAACATCCCCAAAATTATGGGCCACAATTATATAATCTAACTGCTCTTTATCTGTGTTAGAAGAATCAAGAGCCTGCTGCGCTGCCAGGGTGGCAATGTCAGACGTTACCAGGTTATCTGAAACATGTCGTCTTTCCTTTATATCCGTTATCTGCTCAAATTTGTCTACTATTTCTGAGGTTGGTTTAGAAAGCTTTTCTCCATTAGAATCATAAAACACTTTGTCTTTAAAATCCTGGTTTGAAATAACTGTTTCCGGAAGGTAGTTGCCGGTTCCCGTGATAACGGAATAAAGATGCATAATCAGTACGGTTAATCTGGAGGTAATATTGGACGAAATTAACCGTAATTTCTAGATAGGCAAAATGTTTATTTAGCTGGGGCAGTAAAAGTAGGAAAGGGTATTTTGTACAAAGTTATTAGACAGTAGTTTAAATGCTTCTTTATTATTCAGGTGAGAGTTGTTAAGGTTAGAGGCTATTGCACAAGAATAAAACTTAATTATAAAAATATAATTTTACTAATTTATTGCTACTTTTGATGCTAATAACATTAGGGAAGACAAGTTGTTTAAACGAGCGTTCCTAGTTAATCAGGCTCAGCTATTCTCTTTCTTTTCATAAATCAAGCATTTACCCTTATTTCACCTAGCGGTATAATTATATGAATATTCAAAAGCTAAAAACTGGTATTCCTGCCTTTGATCTTATTTCTGACGGTGGGTTACCAGCCGGCCGTACAACCTTATTGGCCGGAAGCTCGGGCAGTGCTAAAACTTTATTTGGAGCGCAGTTTTTGGCCATGGGGATACTCCTGTATGATCAACCGGGCGTTTTTGTTACGTTTGAGGAGCAGGTAGATGATATCAGGAAAGATTTACAAAGCTTTGGTTGGGAAATAGAAAAATGGGAAGCCGAAGGTAAATGGAAATTCATTGATGCCTCGGCTAAAGAAGAAGATATAATTACTATTGGTGAATTTGATTTGAGTGCCTTTCGGATCAGGCTGGAACTGGCGATAAATAAAATAAATGCGCAGCGGGTGGTTATTGATTCTATTGGCAGCATTTTTACCCATTTTCCGGAACATAATATAATCCGGCGGGAAATGTCAAAGGTATCCATGACGCTACGCCGGCTTAAAGTAACAGCCATTATAACAACGGAACGTTCGGAAGAATACGGGCCTATTTCCCGGTATGGGGTGGAAGAATTCCTAACAGATAATGTTATTATATTGCGTAATGTTCTGGCGAATGAAAGACGCCGCCGGACCCTGGAAATATTAAAATTTCGCGGAAGCAGCCATGTGAAAGGAGAGAACCCTTTTACTATTATTCCCATGAAGGCTATTATGATTGTGCCTATTTCGGCAATGACCTTAAATCAGAAAGCTTCGAGTGAACGCCTTTACTCAGGTTTACCTAAATTAGATGACATGTGTGGCGGTGGTTTTTTTAAAAATTCCATTGTTTTAGTTTCGGGAGCAACGGGCACCGGTAAAACTTTGCTGGTGGCAAATTTTTTGAACGGAGTAAAACAAAAACAAGAGCGGGCTCTTTTACTTGCCTTTGAAGAAAGTAAAGAACAGCTTTTTAGGAATGCTAAAACCTGGGGAATGGATTTAGCTCAACTGGAAGCGGAAGGCTATCTGAAAGTTGTTTGTCTTTACCCGGAAGTAAGCTCCCTGGAAGATCACCTCATTAACATCCAGGAATTGGTTGTAGCCTTTAAACCAGACCGGGTTGCTATTGATAGTATATCTGCTTTAACGCGTAATCCATCAGAAAGAGGCTTTCAGGAATTTGTAGTAGCACTTAGTAATTTTTTAAAACACGAGCAAGTTACCAGTATGTTTACAGCAACCACCCATATGTTAACCGGCGATGCCTCGGTTCCCGAAGGAAATATTGCATCCATTACAGATGCAATCATTTTATTACGCTATGTAGAAATGATGGGTGAAATGCAACGCAGTATTATGGTGCTAAAAATGCGGGGATCAAATCATGAATCTTCTATCCGGCGCCTCACTATTAATCAGACGGGTATGCAGATTGGAGAACCATTTACCGGGATCAGCGGCATCCTTTCCAATAACCCCAAGGTTACAAAGTAAAAGAGGATATTAATTAAAAATAAGTTTTGCAAACAATGAAAATAATGGCTTGCAATAAGATAAAAGCATTGACCCTGGTGAAATTATAATGACAAACTACTGGATACAATTATTTATAAATAGGAACAGTCCAACTTCAGTGGGTGCTGAAGAAAATTTAAATGCTATTCTTAAAAAATATTTTCCTGGAGATTATCAACTAGAAATTATTGACATTCAGGAAAACCCGGAAAAAACAGAAGAAGCAGGCATTTTAGCAATACCCACTTTAATTCGGAAATGGCCGAAACCCGAAGTTCGGCTTATTGGTGCATTAACCCTTCAAACAAGAGTGCTTACAGGCTTGGGTATTGTGGTTCAGGAGGATAAATAAGGTAAAGATTTTAAAAAAGTTTAGTGGATTCGTAAATAAGCAAGGGTTATAGCTACTAAATTTTAATTTTTTTCTGATAATCCACAAGATTTAAAAGCGTTAAGAGTAGCTTTTAGGAGATACCATACTCCAATCTTTATCGCCAGATAACTTAGTGGGGATATGGTGAAAAAAAACTGATAAAGGGCTGCCCCTTCTCTATGCTTGGTGCTGGTAAACTATATTGAAATAATCGTTGGTTGGGGGCGAAAACAGCACCATAAAATAACAAATTTCAGCCAGGGTTAAGAAAGTTTAAGTTTCGAGCCTGGTTATTAAACAAGCACTTTAGCAGGCAGAACAATTCCATTTTTAAGCCATCTGCCTGGAAATTATTACTTGTCTATAAAGGCTAAAGATCTGTTTCTTTTATTTAATTTTTTATGATTGCATCCTGTAAAAGATGACAGATTTTGCCATTTAGTTAGTACATAGTTTACGCTTGCTTAAGCTCCACGAAAAATGAAGTACCTTCATTTTCTTTGCTTTCCACCCATATTTTGCCATGGTGTTTTTCAACAATTAACTTCACAATATATAGGCCCAATCCGGTTGTAGTTTCACGCTCTGTACCATTGCGGTTTGCTCTGGTAAATTTATTAAATATAGTGGGTAGCAGCTTTTCTGGGATGCCTATTCCATTGTCAGTTATCTGTAACACCGCACTTTGATCTTTGCTTTTTAAAGAGATGGTTACCTGCCCACCTTTATTGGTGAATTTTACGGCATTTGAAATAAGATTTTCTAAAACTCTGATAAATTTGCTCTGATGGATGGCCGCAAATACGGGTTCCTCAGGAGACAAGAAGGTAATATCAATATCTTTCTTCTGGGCCCTCACCTTAAGTTTAGCCAGCTGAGACTGGATAAAATTCCGAAGGTCCGTTTTTTCCAGGGTGTTGTAAGATTTCTCTAATTCACCTATGATAAGTAAATCCCGGATTATATCCAGCGCCTGATCAGAAACATCTGATATGATCTGGATGAGGTTTAGACTTTCTTGTTTATTAACATTCTGCAGAACGGGTATTTCTGCAATATCCTCCTTTAAAAATTCACTGGCAGCTTTAATGTTGTAAAGTGGGTTCTTCAGGTCATGCGCTACCATGTGCATTAAAGTTTCCTGATTATCATAGAGTTCTTTTAAATTTAACTCCAGTGTCTTCCTCTGCGAAATATCTTCTACGATGGTGTAGCCTAAAGATATATTGTTGTCTCTAAAAATAATACTGGTGACTTGTACCCATAAGGTGGAACCATCTTTTCTGACTAAGCAGGTATCAATTTGAAAAGAAGGAATTTGTTTGGTCCAAAGATTTTCCTGCAATTCGTGCCAATGATTTATAAAGTCAGGGTGTGCGAAGGCAATAACCTTGGTTCCTATTATTTCTTCTTCGGTATAACCTAACATATCCCGGAAAACCTCATTAATCTGAATAATCCGTAAATCCGGGGCAATGATTTTATTGCCGTGTTTAGATTTGTAAAAGATGGTTTCAAATCTGGACTGGCTTTCTTCGTACTTTTTCTCTATAGCTATCTGCTTTTCAAGTTTAAAGATTGTTGCCGCCATATCCGCACGTAATTGTTTATTTTCATTGCGTAACACCTCATTTTCTGCTTCCAATATATTAAGGCTATCCAATGGGGAATTCATATTATTCATTTAGTTAAATATTTAAAGGAATTTGAATATGAGACAGGGTAATAGCTTATTTCATTGCGGCCAAAGATTAAAAAAGGCGTTTTTCAGGTTAGATACGGAAAGATTAAAAATTTGAATATTTTATTTTACCTCCTACCTTCGGAAACAAGAATTACTGGTAATGGAGGTACCAGATACTCTGTAATTTATGATAACCTAAACCACAAAAAAAAGGTGGAAATATTATTAGGGTAATGGAAGTGGAAGGTATTTAAATGAGAAAGATATTGTTATTCTAAGGTTGATCCAATCATTAAAGACGCTAATAAAACTAATACGCCATAAAAAACTACAAAATCATTGTTACTAAAAGAGGGAGATTCTTCTTTGGGAGCTACTACCCAAGCCATAAAGGCATCTAATATTTTCCACATTCCGCAATATCATTCAATAATCTTTCAATTCCTATTAAAGTTAAATTTCAGGTCTTGCGCACAGACACAAGTAAGTTGCCAATTTATAAGGTCCTTACCAGTAAGGTAACCATTTTATTCAAGTGTAATTATTGGTAATCAAGGTGAAATCACTTGTAGATAAGTATTTACTTAATTGCTAAAGGAATTTTACTTTTTAGAAAATAAACGAAGCCTCCAATTAAAAAGTGGAAGCTTCGTTTATTTTCCTGGAGCGGGATAACTTAGGCAGGTATCAAGGAAACTAATCATTAAAAAATGAAAAGAAACTAGATAAAGGATTTAGGAAAAGTTAGTTACAAGTAGAACAATATCAACCATTATCAACAAAACCTGGATATAAAGTCATGCCGCCATCTACGTAAATAGTGGTGCCAGTTACGTAATCGCTTTCTTCGGAAGCTAACCATACCGCTACCTTGGCAACATCTTCAGGCTGGCCAATTCGTTTGTAAGGAATGAGTTTCATTAATTCTTTTAACTTTTCTTCGTCTTTCCAAACATCATCGTTGATATCGGTGGCAATTGCCCCCGGCGAGATAGCATTTACCCTGATTTTTTTAGGGGCTACCTCTAAAGCCAGTGACTTCATTAGCATCAAAATACCTCCTTTGGAAGAAGCATAGTTTACATGGCCAGCCCAGGGAATAATATCGTGCACCGAGCTCATAAATATAATATTGCCTATTGCTTTAGCATCAGGATTGTTAGCTTCTTTTTGGGTGAAATGTTTAATTGCTTCCCGGGCACATAAAAAATAGCCAGTCAGATTCGTATTCATTACTTTGTTCCATTGCTCCAGGGTCATTTCAGCGAAGGAATTATCTTTTTGAATTCCGGCATTGCTGACTAATACATCAACACCTTTATATTCTGCGATAGCTCTCTGAAACATGGTAATTACTTCTTCTTCATTGCCCACATCGGCTTTATGAATAAATCCATTGCCGCCACTTTTTTTAATCATTTCTAAGGTATGGTTGGCACCTTCTTCATCGCTATGGTAATTAATAATTACGTTAGCCTTTTTTTGCCCGAATGCAATAGCTATACCCTGGCCAATACCGGAGCTGGCACCGGTTACTAAAACTGTTTGATTTCTTTCTTGTATTCCCATAGTTTCGTTATTGACTTACTGTTTACGACTAATGCCTGAAGGCGTATATTGGCAATCTAAATGTTTATAATTATTTGCAAATCCGGTTCTGTGGTTTTAAGACTGATTTCCGTTCTCCTGTCTGTTTTTCTTTTGACTTACTTGTACGTTTGGACTATTACTGCATACTAACATGCCTGATTTCTGTTCCAAATTTTATCGACAATTGTTAAACATTTATACTTGGTTATTACTCTTTACACATAGTTGCTTTTTTAATCCGTAACTTAAAGAAGTACCATCGACCTCTAACTTAATTCTTAAAGGGGCTGATCTTAGGTTTTACCTACTCTACGTATGCCTAACCTAAAGCCTCTAAGGCTGTTTAAAAGCCGATGGCTTTAACCACCAAATAAGGTTAATAATTATAAACGATAACTTTCACTTGTTGTAAGTATTTAAACCTTATAGCAACAATCCAAAGGTTAATAAGCAGCCTTAGATCACTACTGCTATTTCCCCCTGGCGTAAAAATTATCGAAGGATAACACACCAACTATTCCTTAATTATAAAACATGTATCAGGCGGTACTTCTTTTAGATTATAATAGATTTAAAATTTTTGCTCTTGAATTCCGGCATAAGAAGTACTTTTTAGTATAGTTATTTAAAAAGTTGCGGTGCAAAGTTGTACAAATTATTGCGCCACACCGGCCAGGTATGACCACCCGGATATTCGGTGTAAGTGTATTTCACTTTCATTTGGTCGAATTTGGCGAGCATATCTTTACAGTTGTTGTAGGCGATATCTTCTTTACCCCCCATGGCTACCCAAAGCAGTTTCAGGTTGTTGTTAATCGTAGCTGCATTGGTTTTAATGTATTCATACTGCGGATTGGTTAAGGCCGGCTGATTGGTAAACCAACCGGAGCTGAAAACGCCTAAGTAGTTAAACAGATTCGTGTTCCGCATACCGGCGTGTAAGGTTTGCAAGCCACCTTGTGATAGTCCGGCCAGGGCGCGATTTTTACCATCTGGCAATGCCCGGTAATTTTTCTCTACAAAAGGGATAACTGTTTGTTTTAATTCGTTTTCGAAGGCTCGATAAGCCGCTTCACCCGGGGCGCCGCCCATGTTACCATCGAGCATGACTACCAGCATAGGTTTAGCCTTTTTCTCCGCAATCAGGTTATCCAGGATTAAGTCGGTTTTCCCTTGCGTGGCCCAGCCCCTTTGGTCTTCGCCGCCACCGTGCATAATGTACAGGGTTGGGTATTTTTCCGAAGTATTAGCATCGTAATCAGCCGGGGTATAGATGTAAAACTGGCGCCACGAATTGGTCACCGACGAGAAATAGCGTTTAATGCGTACATCGCCGTGGGGTACATCTTTTATGGCATAATAATCGCCGCCTCTAAATGGAATTTCAATGCCGCTGGCATTGCGGCTCATGCCATAAAAGGTTTCGCTGGCCGGATCGGCTACCGCTAGGCCATCTATTATTAACGAGTAATAATGAAAGCCTTCGCCAATAGAATCAGTGGTTACTTCCCAGAAACCGTCAGCGCCTTTTACCATATCATACTTCTTGCCTAAATCAATCTGTACTTTTTGGGCATCCGGCGCCTTCGTCCGGAATACTACTCTGTTATCGGGTAATATTTGCGGATATTTAGCCGAACGCACGTTGGTGGCAGCCGGGGTTCCTAAAACCGTATATTCAGGCAAAGAGGCTACATCAACCGGCTTAAACAAGAACTGGGAGAACATGTACAACCCGTTTTTCCAAACTTTAAAATCGTGCACGCCCGGCTCGATGTAATATACGTGCGGTACATTTTTCGCAAACAAATAGTCGTGGGTGCGCTTGCTGAAGGTAATCAGGTTATCGTTGTTGCCGCAGGAAATCCAAAGGAGCTTCAATTTCTTTTTGGCTTCTTCCGGATTCGGCACTAATAATTCCGGGACTTTGGTATTAGGGGCGGATGAGAATCCGCCTACCCAGGCAAATTTATCTAAGTTACCCAAGCCAAAGTTTAACGATTGTCCACCACCCATAGATAAGCCAGCAATAGCTCGGTTTTCGCGGTCTTTCTTCACCGGATATTTTTTCTCTACATACGGGATCAAGTCGTTAAGTAAATCTTTCTCAAACGTAGCAAAAGCCTGTACTTTATCGGGAGCCATAATATTACCAGTTGGGCGGTCATCTTTCATGGCCCGGCCGTTTGGCAGTATCACAATCATGGGCTGCACTTTTTTCTGGGCATACAGATTATCCAGAATTACGTGCGGCTGGCCACCTTTAAACCATTCCTTCTCGTCGCCGCCAATGCCGTGCAGCAAGTACAAAACCGGGTATTTTTTGCTTTTCGAGAACCCGGGCGGCGTATATACCAATGCCCGGCGTTTTACGCCAACGGTTTTAGAATCGTACGTAATGGTGTCAATTTTCCCGTGCGCAATGTTGGGTTGCACCACGTCGAAACCCTTGGGAGCTTCTTTTTCAATGTTCTGGGCTTTGGCAGCTCCACCTAATAGCAGGAAAGCCGTTATCAGGAAACTTAAATACTTCATATTAATTTTTTTATTAAATATTTATTCAGGATGCTTTTCAGGCAAAATCCTAAAATTTCAACTTCTTAGTTTTTAAACAATTGCTGTAAAGAATTCGCCAGGAACAACCGACAATTCATCCAGGTATGGCCGCCCGGTACAATCAGGGTTTCCAGGTTAATATTTTTCTCTTTGAATAGGACAATATTTTGTTTTACCGGTTCATACAAGAAATCTTCGGTGCCTACGCTAATGGTAAATAACTTTAAGCGCTTGTTTATTTCCGCTGCATTCGGGTTGTAATTGCCAAAGTTTTTCTGAAACTCTTCGGTAGCGGTGTAAGGCGCATACGAACACACATAAGCAAACTTGTCGGTATTGGTCAGGCCGATATTCAGGGTTTGGCCACCGCCCACCGAGAAACCGGCCACGGCCCGGTTTTTACTATCGGTTAGGACCGGGTAATTGGCTTCGATAAAGGGAATAATATCATTGGTTACATCCTTTGTAAAATCAGGCATCGGGGCAGGCCGTACGTTGCCGTAAGGCATTACAATGATCATGGGTTTGGCTTTGCCTTGCGCGATCAAATTATCAGCAATCAAGTTGGCGCGGCCTACTTTGGTCCAGGTTTCTTCGGTATCCGATCCGCCATGAATTAAGTAAAGTACCGGGTATTTGGTTTTGCCATTGGGATTAAATCCGGGAGGCGTATAAACCAGTAATTGCCGCGTCGTTTTTAAAGTACCTGATTTGTAATACCGGTAGCTCACTTTGCCATGCGGCACATTTTGCATCGCATGTAGCAAAGGCGTACTGCCGGGAATATCGACAATACTGCGCTTAAACCGTTCGTTCGCAAACACATAGGTGTTACTCGGATCGGCTATCTGGATGCTATCGACGGTAAAAATATACGGATAAATATCGGGTTTAATTGGCCCAACGGTAACACTCCAAATGCCCGCATTGTCCTTAGTCATTACCTCATCCGCTTTTAAAAATTCGCCACTTAAGGTTACTTTCTTCGCATTAGGTGCAAAAAGGCGGAAGGTAACGGTGTTATCCGGGCGAACATCCGGCGAACTAATGGCCGGCGGTCTTTGTCCCCAGGATGTTAGTGCTACCGAAAAAAGTAGGGTACATAGGAAAAGTATTCGTTTCATGAGATTTATTTAAATAATAATTGCGCCGTTTGGGTCAGGTAAGCTCTGGTATTCATCCAGGTATGGCCGCCATCTGTAACCAGGCTCTTGTAGTATACCTTTTTGGCTTTCAAGAAATCCATAAATTCTACCGTCGATTTATACAGGAAGTCATCATCGCCCACGCTGATCCAGAGTAATTTTAACTGCTGATTGATGCGGTTAGGGTTTTCGATGATAGGCTTGTATCGGGCTTCCATTTCCTTCGGGCTTAAATAAGCACTGTAGCTGCACACATAAGAAAATTTATCCATGTTGCTAAAAGCCGCCCGTAAGGTTTCGCCGCCGCCGCGCGAAAATCCACCAATAGCACGGTTGTCTTTGTTGTTTAGGGTGCGGTAATTTTTTTCGATGTAAGGAATAATATTCTTAGTTAAATCGGCTTCGAAATTTATGGCCCGGGTTATGGCTTCCTGGCCTTCCCGGTCGGCCGGATCGGCTGGCTTGGGGCCGCCTTTTTGTTCTGCGATGCGGGCTTCGATGTTCCCGTTAGGCATTACCACTATCATGGGCTTAGCTTTGCCTTCGGCAATCAGGTTATCCAAAATTACATTTGTGCGACCTACTTTAAAAAAGGTTTCTTCGGTATCGGTAGTGCCGCTTATCAGGTAAAAAACCGGGTATTTCTTACCAGCATCTTTGTCGTAGCCAGGCGGGGTATACACTACCAACGAACCGGTAGTGCCGGAAACGGAAGGGTAATACTCGTAAATAACCGAACCGTGCGGCACGTCTTTCATGGTATGAATAAGCGGCGTTTGGCCGGGAATATCGACTAAGCTGGCTTTAAAGCGCTCGTTGGGAAAGAAAGCGACATTGGCTGGATCCATCACCGAAATACCATCTACCACAAAATTATAAGCGTAAATATCGGGCTTTACCGGACCTACGGTCACATTCCAAATCCCATTCGCCTCTTTGGTCATGGCAACCGAGCCTTTCTCAAACTGGGCACTCAGCTTAACCTCTTTGGCTGAAGGCGCCTGATACCGGAATGTCACTTTATTATCGGGGTGAATCTGGGGCGAAATGGCTAAAGGGCCCCGTGGCGGCTGGCCAATGGCAAAGCTTGAGCTAAAAAGCATCACCCATAGCAGCCATAATTGAACTACTGATTTTTTTTGCATGGAGTAATTAGTTTGGTAAATAATTATTTAGGTGGAAATTTTTAATTTATAGCAACCACTGTGTCCTGCAACTGGCCTTAACCATTACTAGAAAACGGTTTTATTTAAAAAGCTTTTGCGCAATGGTGGTTAAGTACAGTTTGCAATTCATCCAAGTATGGCCGCCCTCTGAAAGCAAAAATTCGTGTTTAATTTTCTTTTCGTCCAATATTTTCCGGTAATCCATGATAACCGGGTGCAAAAAATCTTCCTTCCCAACCCCAATCCAGAATAATTTTAATTGCTGATTCATTTTGGCAGGGTTGGCGAAAGCCACCGCATTGTTGCGATCGAACTCTTCTTTCAGCATACCAGGAGCAAAGCCGCAAACCCAGCTAAACAATTCGGGATTGTTTAATCCCAAATACAAGGTTTCGCCGCCGCCACCGGAAAAACCAGCAATAGCCCGGCTGTCTTTGTCTTTTTTAACCCGGTAGTTTTGCTCTACAAACGGCATTAAATACGTTAGAAAGTCTTTCTTAAACTCCTGTAAATTGTCCCAGTTCCGGAGGCTACCGGCATCTTTGCTGATTTTCGGATAAGCCCGTCCGTATGGCATGACAATAACCATAGGCTTGGCTTTGTCTTGGGCAATCAAGTTATCCAAAATGATATTGGCCCGGCCTACTTTGGTCCAGGTTTCTTCGGTATCGGAGCTGCCGTGTAAGAGGTAGAGGACCGGGTATTGTTTAGTTGTTTCTTTTTCGTAGCCGGGTGGGGTATAAACCACTACCGGACGGGTGCCCAATTCTTTTGAATGGTAATAGCGGTAAGAAAGCGTGCCATGCGGAACATTCTGCACGGTGTGGATTAGCGGAGTACTACCGGTTATTTCCACCATGCTATTCTGGAAACCTTCGTTCGGGAAAATTGCCGTATTCTTCGGATCGGCTACCGAAATGCCATCTACCACAAAACTATAAGGATACATATCGGGTTTAACCGGGCCTACCGTTACACTCCAAATGCCATTCGCTTCTTTCGTCATGGGTACCGGCGCTTTATCAAATTGCGCACTTAGTTTTACTTCTTTGGCCGATGGGGCCAGAAAGCGGAACGTAACTTTATTATCAGCATGCACCTCTGGCGATACCACTACGGGTGGTGCAGGCCGGCCCTGACCAAAGACTAAACCAGGTAAACAGCTAAGCGTTACCCAGCACAGTAAGCTAAAAAGTATTTTTTTATTCATAGGAATTTACAGTTTGCAAAAGGAAGTATTCTTATGATATTATTCATTTACCTAATTAAAAGTGTCAATTTAACACTTTAAACAATTAACGCAGTCATGCTAGTACTAAAAATTACCTGTTCTATAGGGCAAATCTTAGTAGTAAGTAGAATTTACTACTTGGTCCATTTATTCTTTTTCATCCATGCAAACAAAGGATCTGTCCAATCTTTTTGCCGGAAAATAAAGCCATGTCCACCTTTCGGATAAATGTGCATTTCCACGTCCACGTTGTTACGGCGTAGTTTTTGGAAATAAGCAATACTATTATCTACATCCACCAGTTTATCGTCAGCAGCATGGGTAAGATAGGTAGGCGGGGTATTATTGGTAATTTGTAATTCATTCGAATAAAGATCCTCTACTTCTTTCGTTGGATTTTTACCTAATAAATTTGTTTTGGAATCGGCATGGGTTAATCTTTCCTGCATACTAATAACGGGGTACACCAGTACCTGAAAATCAGGCCGTAAATTGGTGTTTTTGGCATTTTCGATGAGTGGTTTGGCAAAATGGGTAGCAGCCGTAGAAGCCAAATGGCCACCGGCGGAAAAACCAACAATGCCTACTTTATTTGCATCAATGCCATATTTTGTGGCGTTTTCGCGAACCAGCTTAATCGCTTGTTGGGCATCCTGCAAAGGACTAATTGTTTTATCGGTCTGAAGCGTATCGTTGGGCAACCGGTATTTAAGCACAAAAGCGGCAATACCATTTTTAGCAAACTCTTTTGCGGTAGAAACCCCTTCGCCCTGGAAAACAATTACTTTATAAGAGCCCCCCGGACAAATGACCACCGCAGCACCGGAAGCATTTTCTTTAGCCGGTAAATAAACTTCTAAACTTGGTTTTACCACCCGCCGCATCATGCCACTACCTTCTATGTTTTTATAAGTAACCGGCAGCTTCTTAGCATTTGGTATTGTACCGGGATACAAATCTATTACTTCCTGGGCGCTGGCGGAAAAGCCGGCCCCTATTAATAATACCAGGCCAGCCACTATTTTCTTTTTCAAAAACCGGAAACTATGGGTATGCATTACTTTCATTTTATCTAAGAATTTGTCTTGAAAATATTAGTTTGGTATAATAGGACTGGCCTGGATTTTAGTTAATTATTTGAAAAGAAGCGGTGCCATTTGGTAAAGGCTCCGGCGCCAGGTTTGGAATTCGTGAGCCGTACCCGGAGATACATAAGTACCAACTTTGTAACCAGCTGCTTTTAAATCAGCTTCCATTTTTGGTAGCCCTTCAGCTCCTCTGGTTTCTTTAGCACCGTAAGTAACATATAGCAACTTCGGCTTCATTTTACCTTTTAATTCTTCTGGATTATAGGTACCACCACTCATTAATCCCCAGTAACCAAAAACTTCTGGTTTATTTAAGGTAATGGTGTGTGTTTCAAACCCACCCATGGAAAGTCCGGCCATGGCCCGTCCATCTCTGGTAGCAATTGTCCGGAAATGAGAATCAACATAAGGTATTAACTCATCAAGTAAAACAGTTTGGAAAGCGCCAACACCAGTAGGTTCGCCGGCCGTTACGCCATTTGGCACAACGCCAGGTGCACCCATAGCAGGACGTGGAGCAGGAGCAGCAGGAGTTGCACCCGGCGCAGCCGCAGCGGTTGCATTGGCAGGAGCTGCAGGACGACGTCCTATCGGAGCACCTGTATTAGTCATACCATAGGTCATCACCACGATAAATGGTTTTATTCTACCTTGGGCAATCATGTTATCCATAATCAAATTAGTCTTGCCTTGGATAGCCCAGGACGTTTCATTTTCACCCCAACCGTGTTGCAGGTATAAAACTGGGTATTTTGTGCTGCCTTTTTCGTACCCAGGAGGTGTATACACATTGGCAACCCGTGAAGTTTTGGTGCTTTTAGAAGGAAATAACACTTGTTGCATATGGCCATGCGGCACATCTTTCAAAGCATAAAAATCCTGGTCTTTGGCCGGTATTTCAATGCCACTCTCCCAACGCTGCGAGCCATAGAAGTTTCCGGTTCCCGGATCATTATAAATGCCACGGTCAACGATCAGATGGTAGTAATGGAAACCTTCATCCATTGGTCCGGCGGTTGTTCCGGTAAAGGCACCATCCGCTCCTTTTGTCAATCTGGTTCCGCCTTGTCCACCTAAGCCAAGCGTTACCCGTACGCTGTCGGCATTGGGAGCCATAATACGAAAGCGGGCATAGCCCTGGGAGTTTACCTGCGGATAATCCTGAAAAGGCTGGTTAAAAGAAGATGGTTTAAAATCCTCTATTACGGCCGGTTGGCTCTGTGCCAAGGCCATGCTACTGGTAAAAGCAGTAGCAAATAAGGTTGTTAAAAGTTTGTTTTTCATTGGTTAAATTTATTGGGGTGGAAAAATTTGAATAGATGAATAAGTCTTTGATTAAGTATTATTTTTATGGTTGAATATCATTAGCAGAAGTCGCATATAACCCGATCAGCGAACCGGTAAATCCCCCAGCTACGTTAGTAGAAAGAATATCTCCGGGAACCGTACCGCCAATATTTATGAAGTTCTGCTTATCGGTGGCGTAATTAAATTTATAATCATTACCCTGCGCCACCACCTGTAACTGGATAGGTTTGCGGGTATCTATTTTCTCGCTGGCTACAATAGAGGTTTTTCCCTTTTCAGTCCGGGCCAACACCAGGTAGCTGTCGTTGCCTTTTTTCGTCAGGCCTAAAACATAATTAAATTTTTCGCTCTGGTAGCAAACTAGCCCCGCCAGGTCTTTTTCGGTTTTGGGAGTATAGTTTATGGTTACTGTAGACTCAAAAGCATTGTGTTGCTGGCGGTGCCACAGTGCGGAGATGGGCGCTACTTCTTTAACATTTTTGGCAAAAGGCGTAATCTGCAATCCATTTTTACCTGTTGTGATAAACGCCTCGCGGGGGCCGCGCATCCCTATCCAGCGGTAATCTAATTTTTTAGCGGCGAAATTATCTATAAATGTGAAGTTACCGTTCGGGAAGAAACCGTTTTGACCAGTTTGGTTTTTTACCCCAGTTGGAGTTTTTAATTTAGGTTTTAAAGGAACCAAGCCATTTTCAAATACCGGAAATTCACCACTCCAGTCCACCGGCAGTAGAAAGGTTTCGCGTCCTGCATTTACCTGGTCTTTTTCATTCGGACGGATACCTAAAAATACAGCATAATATCTGCCATCTGGCCCTTCCGTTAAGTCAGCGTGCCCAGTCCAATCCATTTTATTAACTCTCTTTTTTGGGAAATAGCGTTGAGTAAGAATAGGGTTGTTTCTGGCAGGCACATATGGTCCCATCACATTGTCGCTCGAAAAAATCACTTCGGTGTGGTTGTCACCGGTACCACCCTGGGCACACATTAAGTAGTAGCGGTTATTTTTCTTGTAAATATGAGGACCTTCAATCCAGATTGGTTCTTCATTAATATCGGTACCGCCATCCACAATTATTTTATCAGTGCCAGGTACTACTTTATCATTTTGCAAATCATATTCCCAAATTTTGATAACCCGGTGGCCTTCGTAAAGCGCTTTTCCTTTAGCCGGAGCATCATTGTGTACTACATAAGCTTTCCCGTTATCATCAAAATAAAGCGAAGGGTCGATGCCATCAAACTGCAACTTTACCGGATCGCTCCAGCCTTTTGCCGGATCTTTTGTTTTAACCACCATGTTGCCCATGCCACCCGAAAACTGTGTGGTGATCATGTAAAAAGTATCGTTATTCTTATTGTACTTAATATCCGGCGCATAAACACCTGCTGATATACCAGATGTCTCCACTTTTAACTGGGAAGTACGGTCGAGCACGTGACCAATTTGTTTCCAGTTTACCAGGTCATTAGAGTGAAAGACGGGTACACCCGGAAACATGGCAAAAGAAGAATTTACCAGGTAGTAATCGTTTCCTTTGCGGGTAATGCTTGGGTCCGGATAACAGCCTTGCAGAATAGGGGTGTAAAACTCGTCGGGCCCTAATGGATTTTCTTTGTAAATTCGATCGTCGCCGCGGTACGTAAACTGGCTAAAAACTGGGGCATCTTTCAACGCCGGTTTCTTAGTTTCCTGTGCTGATGCAAAAGTAGATGTTAGCAGGGTAGCTAAACCTAGTAAAAAAGTGCGTTTAGGTAAAAAGTTAAATTTTAAGCTATTCATTTTAATATGTTATAAAGCAGTAATTGTATAGGTTTTACCAGCTTGGGTTGGTACATCGTAAAGCAAGGTTTCTTTTAAATTTACCGGGGTTATAGTGGCTTGAGCCGATACAATAGCGGCCGGGGTTTCCTCTACCTGGTAAAAGGGATTAAGATTGTTGCCTGTGGCTTTTTTTAAGGAACCGCCGGCTAATGTTATAGAATTCGGCACACGTAAACGCAGGTTACCTCCCAACCTGGACTTGATAACGGCTTTTACCAGTTTGCCATTCTTCCATTGCAGGCTCTCTATTTCAAAGCCGCCAATGGCCCGTAAGCCTGTAATACTACCGCTTGCCTGCCATACATCGGGCAGCGCCGGAAGTAAATGCACGGCCCCGTCGGCGCTTTGCATCAGCATTTCGGTAATACCCGACGTACAACCGAAATTGCCGTCGATTTGAAAGGGAGGATGCGCATCAAAAAGATTGTTATAAGTCCCTCCGCCTTCTCCACCTCGTCCGCGCGTTGTGCTTACCGGAGAAAGGTGATTCTGAATTAATTTATATGCATGGTTCCCATCCAGCATCCGGGCCCACCAGTTTACTTTCCACCCCATACTCCAGCCCGTAGAAATATCGCCGCGGTGCGTTAAAGTAGTTTTGGCAGCGCTGTATAATTGAGGGGTGCGGTAAGGCGAAATCTGATTAGAAGGAAACAACCCGTATAAATGCGAAATATGCCGGTGATTATCTTTCGGGTCATCAATATCATCTAACCACTCCTGCAACTGACCATGCTGCCCGATTTGCATTGGCGGCAAACGTTTCCGCATTTGTTTTAAGGTATCAATAAAGGCAGCGTCTTTTTTTAGTACTTCGGCTGCCTTGATGGTTGAGCTGAAAATATCAAAAACAATCTGGTTGGTCATGGTGGTACCGGCATCCAAAGAAGAGCCCTGGTGGGCTGCGGGAGCATTTTCCGGAGACATATCCGGATTAATAACTAGCCATTTTTTGGTAGGGTGTTCGATTAAAAAATCAACGTAAAAAGTAGAAGCCTCTTTTAAAACCGGGTAAACCGAAGCCAAAAAAGCATTATCGCCGCTGTATAAATAATGTTCCCACAAATGCTGGCTTGTCCAGCCACCAGCGCCATTCCATACGCCCCAGGTAGCGCCATCAACCGCTCCGGTAGCTCGCCAGATATCGGTATTATGGTGTGCCGCCCAACCTCCGGCACCATACATATCTTTAGCTGTTTGCCGACCGGTAACTGCTAACTCTTTTACCATTTGCAAAAACGGTTCGTGCAGTTCTGCCAAATTGGTTTTTTCGGCTGGCCAGTAATTCATCTGAGCGTTGATGTTAATGGTGTATTTACTATCCCAGGGCGGTCGCACCTTATCGTTCCAGATGCCTTGTAGGTTGGCAGGCTGCCCACCCGGTTGGGAGGAGGAAATCAATAAATACCGACCATACTGGTAATAAAGCGTCACCATCTGCGGGTCATTCACCGATGCAAATTGCTTCAAGCGTTCATCAGTAGGTAGATTGGCAGAAGCCGTACTGCCCAAGTCCAACTTCACTCGTTTGAAATATTTCTGGTACGCCGCAACATGCGCTGGTAGAATATTGGCAAAAGATTTCGGATAGGCTTTATTTAAGTAATCCGCTGCCCGTTTTTCAGCATCGCCACTTACATCCTGGTAATTATTAAAATTGGTAGCAATGGAGATATAAATGGTGGCCGTGTTTGCATTTCTAATAAAGAGGGAGGTATCATTGGCTGCAAGGGTGCCGCCATCTAATTTTATTTTAGCAATACCTTTAAAATTGACCATACCTTTTACTGTTTCGTGATCCATGGTAGTCCCAGATGTGGTTAGCTCTTTAGTGGCAGTCGTCTGAACGACGGTTTTAGGCAAGGGCTTGGTAAAGGATGCATGAAAGGAAAGACTACCCCGTTTGCTGGCCGTTAAGCGCATCACTATTACCCGGTCCGGAAAGGAAGCCAAGGCTTCGCGTGTATAGGTCACTCCATTTACGGTATAAGTGGTTTTGGTGACAGCTTTTTCAATATCCAGTTCCCGGTTATAATTAGTGTATTTATCATGACCATTGAAGCTTAGTTGCAGGTTGCCTACTGGCTGAAACATTTGCCCGTGTGATTTTTTCGTGATAATGGCTTTGTTGGCTAGCTTCTCAGCGTCCTTTTGTTTACCGGCAAAGATGAGCTGACGTATTTTAGTTAATGAATCCAGTGCCAGTGGATTATCATTCCGATTCGGGCCACCGCTCCATACCGTATGTTCATTTAGCTGTATAATTTCTTTTTCTACGTTGCCGTAAACCATTGCTCCCAAACGGCCATTACCAATAGGCAAAGCATTCTCCCAGGTGTTGCCAGAGGGCGTTTTATACCATAACTTTAAACCCGGTTTACTTTGGGAGAAGCCAGTTATGGTGATCAACAGCAAAAAGGCAAAGAATACTTTATTCATTTCATAATAAGTTAAGCTTAGTAGGCTATTCTGGTTAATAATCCTTTGTCTTAGGGTATTTCCACTATGGCTTTAATGACTCCGGTTTCCGGGTTTAACCAGCTTTCGAATTGTTCTTTAACCTGATCAAACTGAACCCGGTGCGTGATATAGGTTTTGGGGTTAACTAAACCATTTTTGAGCGAAGAAATAACGTGTTCAAAATCCTCCCGGGTGGCGTTTCGGCTGCTCATTAAGGTGCCTTCGCGTTTATGAAATTCCGGATGACTAAAGGTAATCTCGCCTTTCTGTAAACCAATTAAAACAAACCGGGCTCCGTGGGCCATATATTGAAAAGCATTGTTAATAGCTTTCTGGCTGCCAGTAGCATCCATTACCACCGTTGGCATATCGCCGTTTGTTATTTCCTTTAATCTTTCCAGTACATCGGGAGCCAGGGCGTTTATGGTATGTGCTACCCCTAACTTCTCTTTGCAGAACTGTAACCGTTGTTCGTTTATATCCAGAGCAATTACTCTGCCTCCGGCAATTCGGGCAAATTCCATGGTGCCCAAACCTATTGGCCCAGCCCCTAATACCAACACCCATTCTTCGGGTTGTACCTGAGCCCGACGTACGCCATGTGCCCCAATAGCCAATGGCTCCACTAAAGCCAGTTCATCATAACTTAAACCTTCACCGTGTAATAAAGAAGATGAAGGCACCGATAAGTACTCCACCATACCACCATCTACATGAACACCACATACCTGCATCTGCGTGCAGCAATTAGGTTTCCTATTGCGGCAAGCAATACAATTGCCACAATTAAAATAAGGGATGAAGCATGCTTTTTCTCCAGGTTTAAAATCTGAGTTACCACCAGTATCTACTAATTCACCGGCTAATTCGTGGCCCAATACGCGGGGATACTGAAAAAAAGGTTGCGTTCCTTCAAATGCATGCAAGTCGGTTCCGCAAATTCCAATGCGTTTAATTTTCAGCAGGGCCCGATTTGGTTCCAACTTTGGTTTTGCACCTGTAGTATATTCCAGTTCCCCTGGTTTGCTGCACACTAACACCTTCATAGAAAAAATCTTAAAAACAAAACTACTGGATCTTACTTACCGGAGATTTTACCTCCTTTTTCTTATAATTATGTTAATTTTTATAATGCTTTTTTGTAAGCTGTAATAAGTAATAAGCTGGATTTAAAACTTTACTCCCTATATTTTTTACTTCTATGCGTACAGGAAATTTTGCTATACCTTATTTTCGTACCAGACATAATCTCCATTCTTTTGTTATTTTTCATTTCTGAAAAATTAAAATAAGCTCTTCTATTAAAAAAATTTAGTAGCACTTATATAGCTTTATCAATCTTACTTCAATAAGTAGATAGAAAATATTCTGGGTGTTTTCGAATTACCTGTAGCCAAAATTTTAACATCTAAAGAGTTGTCAGAAGATTGGGTAAATTCAGCTGGCAAATTAAAATCAACTACAAAACCATTGGCTGTGCTGCCATTCTGAGTTAAACTTTTTTGAATTGGCTTGCCCTTAACTAATAAGGTAAATGGTACTTGCTTGTCGGCCTCATGAAGGTTAATCCGAATAGTTTTTCCTGCCCTGGTTTTATTGTCTAGCTGATAGCTAATCCAGCTGGTGGTATTGCGCCAATGCCAATCGTTCAAACTTCCGGATTCGGTTTTTTCTCCTTTAAACTGATGCTCCACTTCCGATTGTTGTTCTCCTAAAGCTACGTGGTCCACGGTTCTGGCTTCCAGAGCTATTTTGTCTGCTTCATTTTTCTTTAAATTTTCCTGTAGCTGCTGTAATCCCTCTTTATCGGTTACGCGCCAATAAATCATATACCGGGCATCATTAATTGTGTAGAAAGGTTGCAGAACTATATTTTGGAAAGCAGCAGGCTGAATAACGGATGAGGCGGAAAAGGCTAAGGTATTTCCTTTTACAGGTGTTAATTTAATAGCATTATCCTGATCCTGGCTGGATTTAACAATAACCGGAGCAGTGTAAATCGGATACAGTTTACCATTGGCCACATGTCCCATTCTGCTATTATCAGCATACAAACCAGTTAAATTAGAAGTATCTGTTTTAGCGGCTAATACAAGTGGTCCATAGATAAAGCTAGCCCAAGGTGAGCCATCCGGCAGGTATTCCAGTTTAGCCTGCATAGGCAATACTACGTCAATAACATCGCCGGTTTTCCAGGTTCTATTAACCACGGTGAAGCCAGCTGCATTGGTCGTTGCTTTCCAAGCTTTCCCGTTTACCCGCACTTGCATTTGTCCGGCACTTACCCAACCTGGTTTGCGGATATGGAGCGCAAAGGACAACGGCTTTTTAAGGGTTAACTTTATAGAAGATGTCTCTTCGTTCGGGAAGTTGGTTTGTTGTAATAAGGTAAGGCCTTTTTCTTTCCATTCCAGCTTGGAGGGCATAAAGAGATTGACATACAAATCCTGAGAACTATGAGCGTAAATTAATTCGGCATATTTTCCATGATTTTCTAAACCTGAGCCAACGCAACACCAAAAACTTTCTTGCGGACTAGAATAAACCCGGTAATGTTGGGGCCGCATGGGGGTAAAATATACAAAGCCGCCATTGGGATGCTGCGAAGACAATATATGGTTGTACAACGCCCGTTCATAATAATCCAGATATTCTCTTTTGGGATTTGTCAGGAACAGTTGCTTCGTTAAATGCACCATGTTGTAAGTATTGCAGGTTTCGGGTCCTTGCACATCATTTATCATGGAAGTAAAGTCAGAACTCGGGTGAAAATGCTCCCGGACACTGTTTCCACCAATAGATACCGTACGGTTATTTACTACCGTTTTCCAAAAAAAGTCGGCTGCATTTTCCCATCGGGTATCACCGGTAATTTCAGAAATACGTTTAAACCCAATTACTTTTGGTATTTGCGTATTGGCATGCATACCGGTTAAAGCATCTTGATTTTGCAATAAAGGAGAAAGAAGATGCTGATGCGAAAATTTACGAGCAGCTTCAACATATTTCTGGTTTCCAGTAATAACAGCTACATCTGCCAGAACTTCGTTTATACCACCGTGTTCACTTTTAAGCATTTGCTGTATTTGCTCTTCAGAAAGGTTGCGCGTGAGAGTAATAAACCAATCGGAAAGTTTAATTAAGCTTTGCCTGGCTTTTTCATTTCCGGCAATACTATAGGCATCTATTAAACCTGCTAATAACTTATGCAGATTATAAAGAGGTACCCATTTATCGTTTAAAGAAAAACTGTTTGCGTTTATTTTTCCTTGCGCAATTTCATTCCACATGGCTTTACCACCCGGCACACCACTTATGTAGCCATTCCCGTTTTTTATTTGACAGGAATCTAACCAATCTATCATGTAACCGAGTCGCTGGTGGATTTCTTTATTGCCAGTTGAGGCATACATATTTGCAAGCGCTGATAAATAATGCCCGCCTATATGCCCATCCAAACCCGTGTTTTCCCAATTCCCATAATTAGGTTTTTTTGGTTCAATGCCTGCTTCTTTAAGAAAAGGTGCTAATAACCTATCAGGATCTAATTTTAAAATATAGGCTAAATCCGTTTTTTGAGCTTCCAGAAAAGGCCCTTTTACTACTTGAACAGCTGATAAGGGAAAGGGAGATAAGGCTTGTTGGCCATAACAAGCTGAGGCAGTCCAAATAAAGAAAATAAATAATAAGAAGCTGTTTTTCATCATACTAAAAATTACAACCCTATGTTCATTATCAAATTAAAATTTATAGAATCCTTGGTAGTGTTTTTATTTTGAAAAATTTCTATTTCCTGATGGCTTTTAACCGGTTTAAAATGAAATTTTTAATAAGTGTAAAATTAACAATTATCTTTAGAAATAGAACTTTTGTTTAAATTTTATGCATAAAAAATTTGGAGGGTATTAAATACTAGTGTTTTATAAAAGAAAACTCAATTTAAATAGCACGCTCATTTACCTGTAATGGAAGTTTTATAATTAAAAAATTTTCAAACCCTAAACCATCATGGGCGCTGTATTAAGGTATATCTCCTTTAAAATACTTGTTGTTTATTTTTTGAAGCAGGGGTGAAGGCAAGTCAATATGAATTTTCAGGAAGGTTCTAGGTAGTAGATTTTTTTTCGCCTTTTTAAATAAAGTAAATTTCAATCATATCATTTCTAAATTCAGAAACCTTAGCCCGTTAAGCTGACTAGGTATAAAGCGCCAAATGATTGGAAGATTACTTTCCAAATATGATCCCACTAATTTCTATAATGGGTGCTTGCTGCTATTGTCGTGTTACATGTCAATTTTTTGCCGGAAACTAATGGAAGAAAAACAGGCAGGCGGCCCTGGTCATGGGCTAATATATTGTAAATAAATATTTTGTTGATGTGCTGGGTCTGTTGATTTCGCATGATTAGGAATTTCCAGCCACGCAGGAAATGATCCTGTTAAATCTTGTAAAGGATTTGTTAGTTATTTTGGTCACTTTATCGCTATCTGAATAGGAGGGTTAAGTTGGCATTAAGACATAGTTTAAATAGTGGTTTAGCTAAATGAGCCAGGCAGGGGGGTAAACATGAACAATAAAAATTTTTAAATTATTGGTTTGTGGTTGTATGGCTGTTTCTAATTAAAAAGTTGTTGGTCACTAAGGTAAACATAACTTAAAGGGATGCGTTAGCCTTTAAAAATCTTTAACCAATTGCCTTTTTATCACGAGCGCCAAACAATTTTAAAATGGAAACAGCAGTACCAGGGTTGCTACTATACCATGATTTTATTAGTGAATCATTGGAGGAGGAAGTGATAAAGGAAATTGACAGCCAAATATGGGTTGTGGATTACAACAGGAGGTTGCAGTATTATGGTTACAGGAATGAATTGGAAGCTCCGTATGCGCTAGTGAAAATTCCAGTTCCTATGCCTCCACTGGTTCAAAAACTGTCAGAGCAAATAACAGAAAAGAAGATCGTATCTCTCCTTCCAGACCAGGTCATTATTAATGAGTACGCTCCGGGAGAGGGGCTCAGGCCTCATAAGGATAGAAACTATTTCGAAAACCAAATCTGCGGTGTTAATCTTGGCAGTGGTTGCATCATGCGATTTATAGAAATTAAGGGAGGGGTAGTGGTAGATGTGGAGGTTCCCAGACGTTCAGTATATGTTATGCAGGATGAGGCTAGGTATAAATGGAATCACTCCATTCCTTCCAGAAAAAAAGACATTGTTGATGGCAACGTGAAACATAGGGAAAGAAGGCTCTCTATCACTTACCGCAAGGTCATAATGAAGAAAGTTAAACCCATTAACCCTGATGGTAAAGTGGCGCAGATGCTACGCGAACAATTAAATATAAATTTTGATATTTAATAGGTCTAGCGCGGAGTGGCTGCATGCGTTGTTATAAAAAACGTCTTATCTCGATTTGAACTCTATTTTACTAGGCCGCTGGTATCGGTAAATTTGGTTAGGTCAGTTTTCTGATTTAGTCTTTTTACATTTTATTAGGTAAAATGGGTAGTTTTCTGTTACATCTGTTATTTCAAAAAGTCCGGATTTTCCAAACTCTTCCTCTATCGTTTCTCTGTCGTAAAAGAAAATTTTTACTCCACCAAACATTTCAAATCTGTCTTTGCTAATTAAAGTTCCTTGCCTATAAGTTTGAGCTTCTTTAGTTATTGCCGTAAAAACCATAAAACCGTTTCCTGAAAGTTGGTTATAACAGTCTTGGATTAGCTTTTCTCTTTCGGCTTTACCTAATAAGTAAATTAATCCGTAACAATATATTCCGTCATACAAGTTGTTGTCAAAAGGCATTTCAGTTACAGAACCATGATAAATTTTCAGGTCGTTTCCATAATGTTTTAGACCTAGATCAATGGCAGTTTGTGAAATTTCAATGCCTGATACAGTCATGCCATTGTCTCTGAAAATTTGAGCATTTCGCCCGTAACCAATGCCCGGAATAAGTACAGATTTTACATTATGCTCTATAAAAAAATCATTTGTCAATACAGTTGATTTGGCAGGCTCTAAACCCCACATTTCTTGTTTATCCTTAAATGCTTTTTCCCAAAAGTCTATCATGGTTTTCAATCTTGATACAAATTTTAGATGCTAAAACTTGGCAGTAAATCCTATACTGCTACTGTTGCTGGAATTTAATCCGAAAATACATAGGCTACCTTTATCTCTTGAATTTGTGCGTCCACAATGAAAAGGAAAAGCAGTTTCGTTACGGTTAAAGTTTTTTTTCCAGTTGGTGTTTTCCTTCTGAATTAATCTTGGAAATTTTGTTTGCCTGAATTTTACTTTAGAGGTCTGTTATAAAAGCTTCTTCCATATATAAAAAATAATTTTAATTAAAAATCTGCGGCTGTAAGTAAATTATTTACCATTGCACCTGCAAAATTTCCACTATACACGGCATTAGCTACAGAACGCATCATAACTGAGTTATCTCCGCAAGCAAATACACCCTCAACAGTTGTTTTCTGAAAGCTATCTACTTGGATGTATCCTTGTTCAGTAAGTTCGCAACCCAATGAAAGAGGAATGTCTGAATGTTGTGTGAACGGGATTGCTGCATAGATAGCGTTAAATTCTAATTGGCTGCCATCCTCAAAGATTACGTTTTTTACTTGCCCGTTTTCGTGTTCTATTCCGGAAATGTTAGTTTCTATAATTTTTATATGATGCTTGTTTAGCTTCTCAATTTGTTCTGAATTAAAACCCGCTTTCCCTGTAGTCAATATCGTAATCTTTTTTGTCAGATTATTGACCAATGAAGCAAGATGAAATGCTTTTGCTCCGTTTGCCATGATGCCTGTATTTTGGTTATGATACTCGAAACCGTGGCAATAAGGACAATGAATAATAGAAATACCCCAACATTCTGCAAATCCCTTGATGTCTGGCATGATGTCTTTTATTCCTGTTGCAAATACTAATTTTTTTGCTGTGAATTTGTCATTTGCATCCGTAATTATTTCAAAGCCATTTATTGTTTTGGTTCCAGTGCTGGCAAGACCATTATAAAATTTTACAGTTTCATATTTTTCCACTTGTTGTTTGGCAAGCGTTGAAATTTCTTTTGGGGTTTTTCCGTCTTGGGTTAAGAAGTTGTGCGAATGAGGTGTTTGCCTATTACAAGGTAGTCCACTGTCAATTATTAAAACTTGACGCAATGAACGCCCTAGGGCCATTGCAGCAGAAAGCCCTGCGTAACTTCCGCCAATAATGATTACTTCATAATTTTTATCCTTTGGCATGTGATTATTTTTTTAATTGTGATTAATGGGAAAGGTAAAGTCAAGGCTGTAAGAGCAAGTTTACCTTGTTGTATAATTTCTTTTCTCTGTATTTATAAATAAGCTATAGGCAAAGATATGATTATTTTTTATTAATGCGACTATGTTGCATTAATAATTGCAAAAGTGGTGGACTAATATTTTTAAAATTATTTTGTGCTATAAGGAAAACGAAGTAATCCTGCAACGAATGAGGCTGGTTAGTCTGGTTAATTAAAGGGAGGTTTACATTTAAAGAAGTGTCAACTGTTTTGGTAGGGGCTACCTCTATTTCTTTGCAACTAACAACTTTAAAATGAATAGGGAGGTGATTTGTTAAATTAATAACACCAAAAGTTGAATTAATAAATAATCAATTTAATTCCACCTTATTTAAAAGCTAAGGGTAGTATACTATAGGCAATAAGGTGTTTTACTAGCTGTACTTAGCTATAACTAGAAAATCCCCGTTCATGCGGAAAGAAGGGAGCGGCAATCAATTTATACTTATGAGATTCTATATAAACCTTGCCCATTTCAGGGTTTCAAATTTTAATTGTATTAAACCCGCCACTTATATCTGGCCGATCATTGAAAGTACAGGAGCTAACCTGACGGGCCATAGCATAAAATTAAATTGGGCGGGTATCAAATAATAATACTAATGCCACGCTAATAGTTGATATCCTAATTACTTGTGTAATCTGCAGGGACAAATAAATTAATTACCCTTAATTTGCCATACATCATCAATTCTAGCCAAAGAAGTAAAAACAGGTAAATTCTTAATTTTATATTAGATATCGACTAAAACAAATTCGACTTAATTAATCCTCTTGTAATAGCGCCTTTTATAGCAATTATTAATACTATATAAAGTCCACTCTGAATAAAAAATAAATAACTCCTGTCATTTAATGTGGCTTTGTCGGCTATAAAGAACAACCATAGGATATTAGTAATAATAACTACAAATATGAAAATCCAGAAAGCTACTGCTTTCAGGTTAATGCTTATGATGGATTTTGTATTTGTAGAAGGTTTTGCTTCCTGACTTATGCCTGAACAACATTTGTTCAATCTAATCATTTCACTAGATTAAAAGCACGTTTACGTCTCCTGGCGTGGATACTGTTAATTTCGTTAATTGTGTTTTTAATGGATTTAGTAAAGATGATTATAACACATAAAATGCCAAAAAGTACCATAGTACATCCTATAAGAAGCGGTAAATCAAATTCTTCCATTTGTGTATTTGTTGTATAGTATTAACTTATACAAAAATAAAAGATTGGATTAATTAATAAAATTAAACTTTTGCTGGAAAATTAGGATTATTATGTGATATTTGATTTTGAAGTACTTTATTGGTACAGTTTAAAAACAAAAGCCAGCAAAAAGCTGGCTTCAGGTAAAATAGTGGTAGGTATAGTAAAAGTATTATTGAATGGCTAATAAGTTAGCTTGTGTAGTCGCTAAATAAGCAGAAAAGGCTTTCTTTTGCGAGTCGTTTAATAAAGCACTTACTTTTGCAGTATAAGTATCTTTAATTTGTTGTAATTGGATGTGTAGCTCGGCAGCATCTGTATATGTTTGTTTAGCTGCTTGTAAATCTGCTAACTCAGCTGCGGTTAATTTCTTGATCTGGATGTATTCAAATTCGTTGAAACGAAGCAGCTCCTGTAACTGGCGAACTTCTACTCTTACCTGCTGATCTAAAGTAGCATCAAATCTTTTCTGATCCACAGTTCCATTAGCAAATCCTACTGTTGAAAGTACTAATGTGAAGGCTAATAGTAGTAAGTGCTTTTTCATATCCTTTATGCTTTTTATCTCTGTTGTGCTCTTTTGATATTCAAATGTACTTTATAGAATATAGCCTACGGCTATATTTAGCTTAACCTATACTAACTTTCGTTAAACACTTCTTTTTACTCGGTGAACAGTTTTTTAGAAGTTAAACTATATTCTATAAAGAGCCTTGGAACAACTAGACTTTAGTGTTCAATGGGGTTGTTTTTGTTGCTTTTGCTGTCTTCGCTTACTGCCAAACATCTGCATTTTCTTTTCTGGTTTTCTTTTATTTTTTTCGTTAAAAGAAATGCAAATGAAACCAAACAGTTGAGGGAACAAAAGAGAATAATCTTAACAAAAGACCAATATTAGCAAAGAATCTATTAAAAGGAATTTTGTATTTCGAGAGAAAGCCACTCTATTGTTGTATTATGTTCTTCAATATTAGCTTTAAATTGATCCTTATTTCAATTAACAACTGCCTTTTTGCAGGAGTGATAATAAATTTTGAGGGAAGCCACCTTCCCCTAATTTAAATAAACAGCTTTAAAATCACTTATTGCCTTACCCAAACACACAACAGTATTGTATGTAATAAAAAAGCCACTTACAAGTTTTACCTCGTAAGTGGCTTTTTTTATGTGGTCGCGTAGGGAGTCGAACCCCAAACCTTCTGATTCGTAGTCAGATGCTCTATCCAGTTGAGCTACGTGACCAGCTTTATCGTTTTGATGGTGCAAAGATAGGCATAAACTATTATCTAAAGCAAGCCTTGCCTGAAATTATTTTCTAAAATTTTGCTTTGGTACTCCGCGCCAAAGCCTTTTTCAGGGCTTTATTAAAGATGTAATAGAGCCCAAATACTGATATTAGGATTAATACCACCACCAAAATTTTGCCCTGATTACCGGTGTTGTCATTGTTAATCAGGGTGATAATATTTTGGGCTTGAGTGCCCACCCAGAAAAAGAAAAGTGTACGCGGCAACATGCCCCCCATACTTGCCAGCAAAAACTTTTTTCTATCCACCCGCATAATAGATAAGATAAATGTCATGAAAGCGAAGGGAAGTACGGGGGAGATACGGGTTAAAAAAATTAAACTCCAGCTCTGGTTGCGCAATTCTTCCATTACGGCGGCGGCTTTATTGAACCGGTTCAGGAAGCCAAGCATTTTACCCTGGTCAATAAGTTGGGCTACCTGGTATCCCAGCAAGGAAGCCAGTCCGTAAGATACTACTACCCCAACAAACCCAGGCCAGCCAAAAAAATACCCGGTTACCAAAGCCACAAAGGTGGTAGGCGTAAGGGCAAAGGTCATGGTAAAAGAAACTACTGCAAAATACAACAGGGCAGGCCCAAAAGATAAATTTTGTAATACCCGTTGGTAGTCGTAAAGAAAGTAGGCAAGCGTAGAACTTACTACTACCGGCATTACCACCAAAAGCAATAATGAAAATAAGGTAGAGGCGTTTTTTCGGAGAAGCTCTTGCAGCACGGCTTTTAGTATTTTAAATTTATAGCTGAAAGTTAAACGTTAAAAATTAATTTGGGCTGTAAATTTTGCCTGCTTTACCCATTAGTAGGAGAAAAAGCTTCTGCCGGGATAAAAGGCTGCTCTTTGTTATTTAATCAAAAGTAGCAGCTATAGCCCTATAATAAGTATGAGTTTATGAAGGTGCTGTTAATTACTGGTTCCCGGAGAAAAGAATCATAAATTAACTTTGTCCAGGATTTATAAGTTTTAACTAACGAAACTTTTAACTTGCAGCCAGATAAATAAAACTTATTCTTATGAAATTCGGAACTAAAGCTATACATGCCGGCGTACACCCGGACCCAACCACCGGTGCCATCATGACGCCAATTTACCAGACGTCCACTTACGTACAGGCTTCTCCGGGAAACCATAAGGGGTATGAATATTCCCGTACGCATAACCCTACCCGAACAGCCCTGCAGGAAGCCTTAGCGGCTTTAGAAAATGGGAAGCATGGTTTATGTTTTGCTACCGGTATGGCCGCCATCGATACATTAATCAAGACACTAAAGCCTGGTGATGAGGTAATATCTACGAATGATTTGTATGGGGGCAGCTATCGGATTTTTACCAAAATTTTTCAGCAATACGGCTTGAAATTTCATTTTGTACCCATGAGTGATATTACAACCATTGAAGGTTACATTAATGAAAATACCCGTTTAATCTGGATTGAAACCCCTACCAACCCACTTTTAAATATTATTGATATTAAAGGGGCTGCCGCTATTGCCAAAAAACATAACATATTATTAGCGGTGGATAATACATTTGCTACTCCTTACCTGCAAACGCCATTAGATTTAGGTGCGGATATTGTAATGCATTCGCTTACCAAATACATGGGTGGGCACTCCGATACCGTAATGGGAGCTTTAATTGTAAACGATGACGATTTAGCGCAGCGGTTGGCCTTTATTCAGAATGCCAGTGGTGCTACGCCGGGCCCGCAAGATTGCTTTTTGTTATTACGGGGTTTAAAGACTTTGCATATTCGTATGCAGCGTCATTGCGAAAATGGCCGGGCAGTAGCTCAATTCTTACGGGAGCACCCTAAAGTAGAAAAAGTATTTTGGCCAGGCTTCGATAATCATCCAAATCATGAAATTGCTAAATCGCAGATGCGGGATTTTGGCGGCATGATTTCTTTTGTACTGAAAGGCGATAAAATGGAAGATGCGATCAAGGTGTTGGAAAAATTTAAATATTTTTCATTGGCAGAATCTTTAGGAGGGGTAGAGTCACTTTGTGGGCATCCTGCCTCTATGACTCACGCCAGTATTCCGCGTGAAGAACGTTTGAAAGGCGGATTGAGCGATTCTTTAATCAGGTTAAGTGTAGGCATTGAAGATTACGAAGATTTGTTAGCTGATCTGGAGCAAGCTATTGGGTAGTATCAGTAATTTACATTCATTAAAGCAAAAAAGCCC
The DNA here is from genome assembly GCF_000473365.1 of Adhaeribacter aquaticus DSM 16391. Lineage (GTDB taxonomy): Bacteria > Bacteroidota > Bacteroidia > Cytophagales > Hymenobacteraceae > Adhaeribacter > Adhaeribacter aquaticus. Next base: position 55,453 of record NZ_KI421517.1, on the reverse strand, counting down.
GCTTACAGGAACGGGCTTTTTTGTTGTTAAGGATTAACATAATTCTATGTTCTAATTTAGAAGTGCTGAACTATACTATTTCAATCAGGTATTTTGGGCCGTGAATTGTGGATTTTGGGCCAAGGATTTTAAATTAACATTAATTCTTCTCCAGAATCTGAAAAAGTTCATCCAGTTTAGGGGTAAGAATTATCTCGGTCCGGCGGTTTAGCTGGCGGGTTTCGGAAGAAGTGTTTTGAGCAACCGGTACAAATTTAGATCGGCCAGAAGGCGTAATCCGTTCAGAATTTAAACCTGATTCGGTTAAGATACGGGTAATCTCAGTAGCGCGTAATACACTTAAATCCCAGTTATCTTTCATGCCCACCGTGCCTTTGGCTACTGGTACGTCATCGGTATGACCTTCTACCAGCACATTTACATCTTGCTGGTCTTTTAAGGCGGCAGCTAGTTTTTGTAAAGCTTCCTGTCCTTTTGGGTCTACTTTGGTGCTGCCTGATTTAAACAACAATTGTTCAGATAAAGAAACATATACCTTGCCATTTTTTACATTCACCGATAAGTCGCCGGCTTTAAAGCCTAATAAGGCATTACTTACTTTGGATTTTAAGGCGTTAACGGCTTTGTCTTTCTCTGCTAAAACCCGTTCCAGTTCGTTTAAACGCTCTTCTCTGGATTTTAGATCTATGTTTAATTTGTCTACCTGGGTTTTGCTTGTTTTTAAGCTGGCTTCTAAATTTTTTAATTCCGCTTCGCGACGGGCTAAATCTCCGGATAAACGACTAGTTTCGGAAGCACTATTGGCCAATAAACTTTCATGGCTTTTCAGGAGCTTATCATAAGTATTATTTAGCTCTTTATAAAGTTTCTGGGTTTTCCGAAGTGCCAGTCCCGTCTGCGCAGAGTCTTTCATTAACTGGCGGCTGTTGTTGGTCATCCGTTCCAATTGTTCCTGTAATGATTTGCGCTCGGACTGCACTTGTTTCATAGCTTTTTCACAGGCGGCAATGTCTAAATCCAATTTAGCTTTGCGGGCACTCATTTCCTCAAATTTCTTTTTGGGAACCACACAAGAAGCAAAAAACGAAATCAATAAAATAAAAAAGTAAGTTTTGTGAGAAGAGAAAAGGTTTATCATATAGGTTAATAAGTCAAGCCTACAAAGATAAGAAAAGACCGTTTGGGCAAAAGCAGATCAAAATTAAAATTCAGGACGAACCTATTACAATCGAAGCTTCTACAATGATAGTAAAGGAGAGGCTATTTAGGAATAAAAAATAGTTTTTATACTTACTAAATACTTATGGAGCCTATTGTTGCTGTTTGTTAGCAGAAACCAACCTGCCATATTTTCAGGAGTTTTAAAGTGTTAATTATACAAATAGGTATTGCTAAAGCTCTAAAAATTTACCGTATATTTGCCGACTTCTTTGGAACAAGTAAAGGCCTGAAGAAGTACTACCTTTATAAAATTTGGTAGCCGTTAGTTAAAAGAGTAAAAAGCTTTAAAAAAGGTAATATACATGTCTTGGTTTAAAAGAGTAGAAAAAGGAATTGTAACACCAACGGAGGAAAAGAAGGAAACTCCAGACGGACTGTGGTATAAATGCCCGGAGTGTAAGTCGGTTACCAACATGACTGAGCATAAAAAGCAATTATATACGTGTGCTAAATGCGACCATCATGACCGGATAAATTCTGCTGAGTATTTCGAGATTATTTTTGATAATAACGAATTTGTAGAATTGGATCCTAATTTATCTTCTTCGGATCCTTTAGATTTCGTAGATACAAAACCCTACCCACAACGGATTGCAGCTACTCAACGCAAAACCAATTTAATTGATGCCTTACGCAGTGCCCATGGTACCATGAACGGGTTGCCAATTGTAATTGCCTGTATGGATTTTAACTTCATAGGTGGGTCTATGGGTTCTGTGGTGGGCGAGAAAATAGCTCGGGCCATAGATTTTGCCCGTGAAAAAAAATATCCTTTCCTAATGATTTCCAAATCAGGTGGAGCACGGATGATGGAGGCGGGTTTTTCGTTAATGCAAATGGCAAAAACGTCTGCTAAACTGGCCTTACTGGATGCTGAAAAAGTACCTTATATTTCTTTATTAACCGATCCGACAACGGGTGGTGTTACCGCTTCTTATGCCATGCTGGGCGATTTTAATATTTCTGAGCCGGGTGCCTTAATTGGGTTTGCCGGGCCGCGGGTAATCAAAGAAACCATTGGCAAAGAGCTGCCTAAAGGTTTCCAGAGTGCAGAATTTGTATTGGAGCATGGCTTCTTAGACTTTATTGTTCACCGGAAAGACCTGAAACAACAACTAACAGATTTGCTAACTATGTTGCAAGGTGCCAGCACTGAAACTACCGAAAAAAAACAAGGTGCCGGTAGTAAAAAGGCAGCCAAAGCTTCTTAATTTACCTGTTAAACAAAAGTGCTTATTTAATATTTTTAATAAGCACTTTTGTTTTTGTACTGTACTCAAAAAAGTTGGCCCGGATTTTGAATAGTATAATATAGAAACTATTTAATATATAAGAAAAACATTTTCTAAAATTAAAAGTATTATAACCAGGACCAATTGTTCTACAAATTCAAATTGAAAACATACTATGAAAATTACAAGAATTTTATTTTCGCTTTCTTTAGTTATTGCTGTTTTATTTTCGTCATGTAAATCATCTAATCCATATAGCACCTCAAATGATTCTACCAGACGAAATCCGGAAACTGCAAAGGGGCCTGTTAACCGTACCCAAAGAGGAGGTTTAATAGGTGGTGGTGCCGGCGCTGTATTAGGTGGGGTTGCGGCTAAGGTTATGGGTAAAAGTACTGCTGCCGGAGCCATTATAGGTGCTGCAGTAGGTGGTACTGCTGGTGCGGTTATTGGTCGGCGCATGGATAAACAAGCCGAAGAATTACGTAATGATATGAAAGGTGCTAAAGTAGAGCGTGTAGGAGAAGGTATTAAAATTACTTTTGCCTCAGGTATTTTATTTGCCACAAATTCTGCCACCTTACAATCTAACTCTATTACCGATATCAACACCTTGGCGGAAACGCTTAAAAAGTATGGCGATACAAACGTGATTGTAGAAGGTCATACGGATGCGACTGGTTCCGATGCCATCAATATTCCGTTATCTGAAAACCGGGCAAAATCAGTTGCTGCGCAGTTATTAGCTCAAGGAGTAGAATCTTCCCGTATCACCACTCAGGGTTTTGGCTCTAGTGTGCCGGTAGCAGATAACTCTACTGAAGCAGGCAAGCAAGCAAACCGTCGGGTAGAAGTTGCTATTTTTGCGAATGAGAAATTGCAAAAAGCTGCTGAAAGAGGCGATATCAAATAATAAATTATAATAGTAAAAGTAAAAAGCCGGGCTACCTAGTCCGGCTTTTTTGTTTTATGCCAGTTAAGAATTTAACTTTAGCTAAGAAACTTAATAAAGTTTAGCGGTTAAACTCCGATTTTTATTTATATACTTCTTATAACGACTCCAGTACTATTCATCTCCTAACTAATGTAGCGCGGTTAACTTCTGAGGCTATGGCTAATATTTAATTAACTGGCAAAACCTGAAGAAGAACCAGGAAACCATTATCCGGAATGAGGGGTTTTTCAATGCTGCTGACCTGGGTGCTTAAAATATATATTTATTTAATAAGGTAAATTTAAATAAATGCTATTTTACTAACTCCCAGGAGAGGGTTTCAGTAGATTTACTACGCTTGGCAATAACAAAAGCACCCTCTTATCGGCACTACTATTATAAGAGGTAAAGCAGCTAAGTGTAGGGTAGAAGTTGCTGTTTTTGCAAGTGAAAAATAGAAGCAAGTAGCCGAAAAAATCATTGTTAATTTATTTATTTTAAATATGTAAGGAAGCTGGCTGCATTTAAAATTACAGCAAGCTTTTTTTTGTGCCTGCGCCAACCCAATTAAAGATTTACAACTTGTTTTGGTGAAATGAGTAATATGATTATTTAAATAAATGGATATTAGCTGCAGATGAGAATCATATTAAAATTAAGTTTAGTTGTTTTAACTGGAGGTTGGTTACTGGCTTGTAGTTCAGATAAAAAACCAGATGCAGTGGTAGTAAAAAATAATCATGATCAGGATGTAGTCGAGGTAATGGATAGCAAAGATTCAACTCAATATGCTGGTGGTATGGATGCTGGGCCTGGAAGCCAGCAAATAAATAATTCTGATTTTTATGCCGATACAACCGACTCGTTAAATGATTATGAGGAGAGGGCGTCTGGGAAGGAACAGGCAGTTGCTAAAGCCAATAAACCAGCTGGAGGTGTTATCAATTCAAATAAGCCAGCAAAAAATAAGGTCAAAACAAAAGCGTCGGTACAACAAGTATTGATAAAAGATGCCCGTTTAGCCAAGGTTATGCCCCTCAGCCGTTTCGGCCGTTATATGGCAAGACGTTGGAATTATTACAAAGGCTTTGGAGAAGTAAGCTACAAAGATGCTACCGTTAAAATAAAAATAACAGACGAAGAGCTTAAAATAGAAACTCCGGAAGGTAAATTTAAACAAGAAAAAGACGAAATAAAGTTAAAGACCGATGCCGGCAAGTATAAAAAGGAAATCCGTAGTTAAATAGTTTGCGAAATTTTAAGTTGTGCTTCTTCGGGTTAGATAGGTAATGCCCAGTATTATTAAGGCACCCAAAACGCCTAATCCCATATCTTTTTGTGCATCCCATAAATCGCCCTGAATACCTAAAAAAGAGGTGCCCTTATGAGTAGGTAGAAACCAGTCAGCTACTATCCATTCTACTAACTCATAGAGGGCACCTAAAGAAAGAATCAACTGAATGGGCAATAGATAAGCTAACCAGGTTTGTAACCGTAATTTATCGTTAAAGATCTCAAACATAGGATAAGCCAATAAAAGGCCGAAGCAGAAATGAACAATTCGGTCGAAGTGGTTTCGGGATAAGTTAAAAGTATCTCTTAACCAATACCCGAACGGATTTTCGGGGTAAGTATATTGGCTGCCATACACATGTAATAACAAAAAAATAAAAATAAAAGTAACCGAGGCCGATGAAAATTTGTGCCAGCGGTACATGTAATAAAGTAAAATTACAAATGGAATGGTTAGGGTGTTTTCGAGCGACCAGTTAACAAAATTACTGGTGGTAAAACCGGTATATAGCCAAAAAACTATAAACAAAACACTGTAAATAGGTATAAGCGGTACTGCCTGCGAATAAATAAAGTTTTGTTCCGTTTCTGCCTTTATTGCCATCTGCGTACTATTTTTATTTTTCTTAACAGCCAAAACAAACTTGTTGTTTTGAATTTTTAGATTTTACGGCTTATTACCTCAGATTACTGCTGAAATCACATATATGTTGCTGATATATTGGAAGCGCCGTCTAGCTTTTGATCACAATAAATCAAAAATCTGATTAAACCTACCCTTAGTAATTGTTTTACTAATAAGATGAAAAAGGATTAAGATATTTTGCTTAAGTTGTGGCTCCAAATAATAGTAAGTCCTGGTATTAAATTGTTATGTGTAAGATTGTTTACAGTTCTTTTATTGTTCTTTTCCTGATTTTTGCTTTTCTAATTACCCCACCGCTTAAAGCCCAAACCAAACCTGATGATTTAAAAATTTGGTTTACACACCCGGCCAGTAATTGGAATGAAGCTATACCTATCGGAAATGGACGTTTGGGTGCAATGATTTTTGGTAACCCCAATGCCGAAAGGATACAATTAAACGAAGAAACAGTCTGGAGTGGGAGAAAAGAAGATTTTGTGAATCCGGAGGCTTTAAAAGCGTTACCTCAGGTGCGGCAATTGCTTTTTGCCGGCAAATATGCCGAAGCGCAAAAGCTGGCTCAGGAGAAAATGATGGGCAATCGGGCAAATGGCAGCTCTTATCAGACCTTAGGCGATATACACCTGGACTTTAGCCACCCGGGAGAAATAACGGACTATCGCCGCGAATTGGATTTAGAAACAGCCTTGGCTAAAGTAACCTACCGGGCAAACAGGGTTTTATATACACGCGAAATTTTCTCGAGCGCACCCGACCAGGTACTGGTGGTTAAACTGACAGCCGATAAGCCTGGGGCACTTTCACTGGACCTGCGGTTGACTCGCCCGGGAAATAAAGCTACTATGGTGGCAGCCAATAATGAGTTTACCATGAGCGAACACGTAAATAATGGCGTCGGGGTAAAAATGGTAGCCAGGGTTAAAATATTAAATTCAGGAGGGCAGGTACGGGCAAACGGAGATAAAGTTTCCATTGATAAGGCGAATGAAGTAACGCTTTTACTTACAGCAGCTACCAATTACCGGGGTGGTGATCCATTAGAATTGGCCAATAAACCCTTGGCAGGAGCAGCGGAAAAAAGCTTTGCTGACCTAAAAACAAATCACCTAAAAGATTATCAGCAGTATTTTAAGCGGGTTGACCTGGACTTTGGCAAAACGGAGGCTGTTTATTTTCCGACCGATGCCCGGGTAACGGCGATGCAAAACGGGAATGTAGATCCGCATTTACTAAAGTTGTATTACCAGTTTGGCCGGTACTTATTAATTAGCAGCTCGCGCCCTGGTGGGTTACCAGCTAATTTGCAAGGCATCTGGGCCGATGGCCTTAACCCGCCCTGGAGTGCTGATTATCATATTAATATTAATATCCAGATGAATTACTGGCTTGCTGAGCAGACTAATTTATCAGAGATGCACCTGCCGTACCTTTATTTTATGGATGCCTTGCGGGAAGATGGTCGGAAAACAGCCCGGGATATGTACGGCCTTAAAGGAACGGTGGCCCACTTTACTACCGATGCCTGGCACTTTACTGAAACCTACGGCCAAACCCAATGGGCTATGTGGCCAATGGGCCTTGCCTGGAGTGCACAGCACTTATGGGAACACTATTTGTTTACCGGCGATAAGAAATACCTAAAAAAGTTGGCTTATCCTAATCTAAAAGAAGCTGCCGAGTTTTGTGCCAATTATTTAGTACAGAATCCGGAAACAAAGCAGCTGGTGTCCGGGCCCTCTATTTCGCCGGAAAATACTTTTAAAACCAAAGCCGGCGAAGTGGCGACTATGGTCATGGGACCTACTATGGATCACATGATTATCCGGGACTTATTAACTAATACAATTGAAGCAGGAAAAATATTAAATACAGATGCGGCTTTCCGGAAAAGGCTGGAAGGCATATTAGTCCGGTTGGCGGCAACTAAAATTGGCAGCGATGGCCGGATTATGGAATGGACCGAAGAATTTGAAGAGCCGGAGCCGGGTCATCGTCATATATCTCATTTGTTTGCGTTACATCCGGGCCGGCAAATTACCAAACAAAAGAACCCGGAGCTATTAACGGCAGCCCGGAAAACCATTGATTACCGCTTATCGCACGGGGGAGGGCATACAGGCTGGAGCCGGGCCTGGATTATAAACTTTTTTGCACGTTTGCAGGATGGGGAATTAGCCTATGAAAACCTGTTAGCCTTATTGCGCAAATCTACTCTACCTAATTTATTTGATACACATCCACCATTTCAGATAGATGGTAATTTTGGGGCAACTGCCGGTATAACCGAAATGCTTTTACAAAGTCACGCCGGAGAGCTTCAATTGTTGCCTGCCTTGCCTGGCGCCTGGCAGCAGGGTTATATTCATGGTATTGTGGGCCGGGGTGGTTTTGAAGTGGACCTGGATTGGGAAAATGGTAAATTAAAACAAGTTAAAATTTTATCCCGGTTAGGCAATAAATGCGAGATACGGTACGGCGATCAGGTGATTTCTTTCCCAACACAAAATAACAAAACTTATACTCTTGACGGTAGCTTAAAACAATTATAAAAGAAAATTTGCTAAATGAAGGTGCCTGTTTATTACTTATAATGACAGGTATCCTTTAAAATGCAGCATAAAGCAAGCCTGCAACCAAAGCACCAGTTAAGGTATTCAGAAAGTTGACCAGGTTGTTTCCTACAATATGTTTTCTTTCTAAAGTGGCTCCCAGGACAGAATCGGCCAGGTTGCCAACCAATCCTGCTATAATTATCCAGAAAAAATTTTGATCCCAGGCAATACCTAAACCATAAAGTAGCGCAATTACAATACTTCCAGCCAAGCCTGCAAGAGTGCCTTCTAAGCTGATTACACCGTTTTCGCCTCTTTTATCTGGTTTAAACGTTAAAATATTATAGTAGCGGCTGCCGTATAGATTGCCTAATTCCGAAGCAAGCGTGTCAGCGGTGGCAGATGCAAAGCTGCCGGCAAGCATTACCCCTAATAAATTAGCCTTATCTGGAAAAAGCCAGCTACCCAAACCTAATATGCCGGCTACACCGGCATTGGCAAAGGCCTGACCAGCGGTGCGGCGGCCTTTATTTTCTTCGGCTAAACCTAAACTTGCTTTGTAGGTAAATTTCCAGGAGGAGGCCAAAGTACCTATAATAAAAAATGCTCCCAGCATGCCTAATCCGGTAAAGCCAGCACCCAGAAATAGAGATAAACCTAGTAGGCCACCGGTAAGAGCGCCAGCCTCAGTAAGCTTTTGGGCTCTTAAACTAAAATACATTCCTACTCCTAAAATCAGGAACACTAAAATAAACTGCAAAAGCATAATTAATGTATGAGCAGGTAAAGTTGCAGCTTTATTTCAACTATCTGAAGCTATTTTTTATAAGTAATTGCAGCATATAATAAGAGTTAATAAACAAAGTAAAATAGCCATTCCATAAATTAATCTTTGAACAAGATTTTAGCTTCAGGCATTCTTTGTGAGGTTTGGGGATATTCCTTCCTTATTTAAATAATAAGGTATGATGCTTATGGACCCATCTTTTTCCAGCACGGCAAATTTAATCTGGTCCAGGCTTTCCAAACCCTGCGATTTTCGGGCTGCTTCCATTATATCGTCTTCCTGTAGCCTGGCTTTTTTCATGCGATCTGGCATGCACTTTCCGTTTTCCAGGATAATTAGCGGAATTCCGTTTACAATATTATCCAGCAGCCGGTATTTATTTGTGCCCAATGAAACCATAACATCTGTAAAGACGAGGGTTAAAATTACCAGCATACTTCCGGTAATGGAATGGTCATCGTCTACAAGAGCATTTTGTACAGCTTCGCTTATGATTAAAAGTAAAACCAGGTCAAAAGCCGTCATCTCGCCTAAAGTGCGTTTGCCAGCCATTCGTAGAATAATAAATACCAGAAAATAAACGATAACTGCCCGTAAAATTACTGATTCCATATGGTTAGGTTTAGCTTTAAAAGTAGATGAATTGATCAAAACTTATGTTTCTTTCATTTATAGTAAGGTGTAACTGATGAGCGCCCATTTTAGTAGGTATGAGGTAAAAAGTAATAAAGCCGTTTTGGACTGTACTAAACCGGTAAATTAGTTTGTTGTTTAGGACTGTTACTGACTCAGGTTCGGGAATAATCTGGTCAATCCGGACCTTTTTGAGGTAATCGTTCCCAAAGATTACTTCGCCCTTTGTAAGGGAATCAGCTACCTGAATTACCAGTTCAGTGCCTTTTTCTACCCGCATAAATTTGTTGTATTCAATTCGCAGGTTGTTTTGGTTATAGGTTTTATTGCTTAATAATCCTTTACCAAAAAGACCCAGAGCGGCTGCGAATAACACAAAGCTCATAAAAACCCAGAAGACTCTGGATGCTAACCATTCTTTCTTCTGGAACTCATAATAGCGCTCAGTTGCCCGTATATCTTTTTCCATCTTCAGGAGTTAGCCGATGATTAATACTTACTTATTTACTTATTTGTTTGTCTTTGTTTATGATCCTGATACATCTATTCAGGTATTAGTTTTTTTTGTACACCACCTGGTGCTGTAGGAGACTGAATATATTGCTTTTATAAATATCTGAACGTTTTTCCATGTGTTTAAAAAGTAGGTTTCTGCTGAAGTAATCAAAAATGCGTAATCGTTTTTTTTTGTTAGAAAAATACAAATATATATACATATATAAATTTATGAATATTTATTATGAATAAATAAATATTCTTAGCTTATTCTTTTATTGGTCTTGTAAAAACGCTATTTTAACTAGGAAGAATAATAGTTCGTCTAATATAGCAAACCTTTATATATCAAGAACGTAATGTTTTTACTCCTCAATGATACAATATTTTGTAGGTTAAATGCAATTGGAACAAATGGGAATCAAAATTTTAAACCTTGTCAAATGGGAACATTTTACACACACTACAAAAAATCCAAAATATTTTTTGGAAAATTTTTGATTTTAGTAACAATATTCTATTTATTTTCTACTGGCACCAGCTTGGCGCAGACGGTTGGCTGTTCCAAGAATGGTAACTGTTATTCATTAACTTTTAATAGTTATAATATAGTTATTAATCCGCTCGATAATAGGGTTGCTTTTACCTATACTTTATCCAGGGAGAAAAATGATAAGAAACAGGAATGTAAGTATGCCATAAGTTATGTATTTCTTGAATTGCCCACCGCTGCTTACTTTCCAATTGGTACCCTAAACGATTATCTTTCCCCAAAAACATCAGAGGGATTTAAACATGAAGAAACGACCAATCCTAAAGGAATAAAATTTGAGGAAACTCGTGCAGAAAACCAACAACCCAAAGCTTATACTTTTACTATCACTTTTTTTCTACCTAAAAGTTATGGTACCAAGATTCTTCTGACCCAGGAAGATATCGTGAATTACCTTAAAGAGCAAAGGTATATTGGCCAGATAAAAGCCGCAAATAATCTGGAGCTCTTTCAGGGGGAACAAACTACCTTTAGTGTTGATCCATTATTATGCGATGACCAAACCCTAACCCCTTTACCTGTAACCTTAGTATCCTTTACTGGAACCTACCAGAATCAGGGTAATGCGCTGAAATGGATTACGGCCAGTGAGGAAAACAATAGCCATTTTGAGGTAGAGCGCAGCCTGGATGGGGAAACTTTTACTGCTATTGGTAAAGTAAAGGGCAAAGGAAACTCAAATCAATTGCAAACCTACCATTTTACAGATAGAGCAGTTCAGGATCAGATGTACTACTATCGTTTAAAACAAGAAGATATTGATGGCAAAACGGCTTACTCTAAAGTTATAGCGGTAAAAGCCGGAAAAGTCAGCTCTTATGCTAAATTTTACCCTAATCCAGCATCTTCTAGTTTAAATATTGATTTAAGCTCTTTTGCTGCAGGAAACTACCTAATTAAGGTGGCTTCTTTAACCGGAACTATTTTAAAAAACCAATCTATAAAAGGAGGTGAAATTACTGCCTTGGATGTGAAAAGCTTGCCGAACGGTACGTATTTGCTGATGGTAGAAGGACAAGCCGGTAACCAGGTGAGCCGGTTTGTAAAAATTGATGGAAGTTTTAGCTCCTCTTTATAAGTTTGAATTTAGGATTGTTTAGGAGAAACAGGTAGTGCTTAGTAAAATCTTTCATTTAAGTAAACTAGAATGTTAAGTAACAAAAAAGCCTTTCTTAAATGAGGAAGGCTTTTTTGTTAATAGTTCCTGCTGTTACTATTGTACCGGAACCTAAATGTGGATGTTCAGGGAGGGAGTTATTTCATTTTATAGCATTTCTTTAACCACAACATCCTTTTGGATGCTAGCAGCCAGCATACTTGGCTGGATGCGAAATGAGCCTGGTACTTCTTGAGTAATGAAGTATCAGGCTCTTTTAGTAGTAACACAACTTACTGGAGCTTCCAGTAAGTTGTGTTACTACCTGAGGTGTTTTATTGGATTATGAGCTTTTGTATTTGTGAGCCCGCGCCTGTAAATATTCTTACCAGGTAAGTGCCTGCTGGCAGGCCATTAATGGGAAGGGGCTGGTTTGTGTTGGGTTTTATTGATTGTTGTCGTAAACGTTTGCCTTGCAAGTCAGTAACTTCTAAACTAGCTTTTTCCTGTAACCCCTGCAAACTTACTTGCACTTGCTCGCCATGAGCCGGGTTTGGATAAAGTTTAAACGCCGGACCTGATGCAAAATTATTGGCTACAGCCCGGATTGGGGAATAGGCTGTTTTGCCGTTAAAATCCGTCTGACGCAGGCGGTAGTAAGCGGTGCCGGTTAAAGGATTATTGTCAGTAAAGGTGTATTCCTGCCGCTGGTTACTGTTGCCCGCTCCTTTTACTTTATCAAGAGGCGTAAAATTAGTACCATCCGCGCTTCTTTCTACGGCAAAATATTCGTTGTCTTTTTCCGAAGCAGTGGCCCAAGTTAATTTTATGGTTTTACTTTGGGTTTTCTTAGCAGTAAAATGAATTAGTTCAACTGGCAACGGAGTCAGGAGCCCGTCACTGTCACTTTCCTTGGATAAGGTAAAAATGCCAAATAAGGCAGTTCTTACATCTACAGCTAGTTTATTGCCTGTAACTGTGGCTAATGTAGGTACCCCAACTTTATGCCAAGTAAGTCCGTCATCTACGCTATGCCAGACCTGAATCTTTTCAGCATTATAATCGGCCATGTTATCCTCATCCATCAACCAGGAGAGGTTTAACCAAACATTTTTATTAGCAGATTTGGTAGAGGTAATTTCCCAGCGGCGTTGGACGCTTTTTATATTAGGCTTAGTTGGATGGGCTACGGCCGCTTCAGCTCCGGTAGTGCGGTTAACTGAAATTTCACCCCAATCACCTCCATCTTCGTTTTTTATAGTTACGCCGATATCACCGAAGTTTTGAGAAGTTGTGTTGGTGCCAATATTTAATTTTTTCAGCAGCTTTCCTTCATAAAATCGACCAACATCCTCATTTTCTATGTTGCCGTTCAAGGTTAATACTTTGCCAGATGCGGCTCCTAGCTTACCTTTTAACCTCAAATTTCCATTTACTGTAATATTATTAGAGAGACTTAGGTGGGTGCCGTTAGTTGGCTCTACTTCCAAATTAGCATATGGTATTTCAGGTACAAAACTAGAGATTTTATTCGCGATTTTTACAGTAGCTCCAGATGCAGTACTGAACCTACTACCATTAAGATTTAACAATTCTCCGTTAATAGTAAGGGCGCTTCCGGTACTCATGGAAAGAAAGGAGTTAGTATTAAGGGTAAGTGAACCTAATACGGTTAAATTTCCACCAGTTGCTATTGTGAGTGAAGGAGTACTTGAAAGTGTAGAAATACCTGTAGTTGAAGAAGTGCCAGCTTCCAGTATAATATTGTTGATTGTGGTTGCTGAATTTATATTTGGGTAACGGCTTAAATTTGCCGGAATAATTATTTCATCGGTCGTCGTTGGAGCCAAATTTCCTGACCAATTTCCGGCATCAGTCCAAGAATCTGAATTGGTGCCAGTCCAAGTAATTCTTTTGCCAAACTTAGCAGCAAACATTGCTTTTCCTGAAGAGTTAGTCAATGTTGTAGTGCCAATTGAAGCAGATTGATTAAAGTAGCCGGCTACGCTAGCGTGGTCATTTGTTTGGCTTATGCTAAATCCAACATCTTCGTTCGGTCCGCCTGATCTATATGCGCCTAATAATTTACCTGTTGCAGCCTCATATTTAGCAATGAACATATCGCCAAATCCTGCACTTGTTAGAGAAGTTGGGGTAGTTGGGGTTTTGGAATCTACGAGAGGGTTCCCAAAAGTAGCAGTGCCAGTAAATGAACCGGTCACATAAAGGTATCCAGACTTATTTTCTGTTTTACCATATGCCAGATCGAATGCTTTACTAGTACCTGCTCCCCCCTCTATCAACTTCCAGCTTGGTTGTCCTGATGGGGAGTACTGGGCTAAAAGCATTTTGGTAGTGTTCTGGCCTTTTTTATCTTCAATTGCCGAAGTTATATAGGCATTCCCTGTCTCATCTGTAGTTACACCAAAATGGTTCTCCTCGTTTTTTGTTACTTCACCTACTGCTTTGGCCCATTGTAAAGCTCCATTTGAATTATATTTAGCAATAAATATATCCGAAGGGTTAGAAGAAGTAGATAAAGCAACACTATTTTTTGCAAGATCATTTGAAGAGAAAGTAGCTTTACTTGCGAAAAAGCCGGTGACAAAAACGTTATCATCTTTATCTACGGCTATACTTTTACCTTCGTCCACAATTCTATTATTACCATCGGTATCGGTTGAGCCAGCTTTTATAGACCACCGTGGGATTCCAGATGGATTGAAACTAACAATAAAAATGTCTTTAGAACCAGTATTATTAGTGAGTGTATAATCTCCAAATTTAGTAGTGGTGGTAAAAGAACCTGTAACATAGGAATTGCCATTTTTATCGACAGCTATTGCATTACTTATCGCCATTCCAAGTCCGTCTCCACCTGTCACCCATTGCACGTTGCCAAAAGGATCATACTTTGTTACAAATAATGTAAAGCTATTGTTATTATTTTTTACACTTGTAGAGCCAAAAGTTGCTGAATTCTTATATTTCCCCGTTACATATACATTACCCCAGGCATCTACCGCAATATCAAAGGCTTGATCATCCTCTGCTCCACCTCCATATTGAACCCATTGTAAGGAACCAGCTGCATTATACTTTGCCACGAAAATATCATAAGAGCCGGAGCTGGTTTTAGGCTGACCTCCTATAGTAATGGTGCCAGTGAAGCTGCCAGTAACATAAGTGTTACCAACGGCATCAGTTACAACGGAAGTGCCTGCTGAATTAACGCTTGATGATTGATTTACCCATAGAAACTCGGGAGCTTGAGCATGTAAGTCGCTTATAAGAGTAAGTAGCCCAAGTAAGAAGATAAAGATTGTATAGTAAAATTGTTTCATTTAATAGATTTTAGTAGGATTAGTGGATTTGTACTAAATTCATTTTGTTTTTAAAATATTCTCTTTATTAGAGAATAAGTCAGAATGAAACACTTGTGATTGAGTTAATGCATATTTCACATTAAATGGAGAGGAGTTGCCATTAGAGTAGCAAACAACAGATCGTACAAGTTTTACATAGGCATTTTAGTGGTGTTAGTAAGTTATTGTATTAAATACAAGGTTAACTATTAGATTTTGGGTATATAACGGAAGAAGAATATATAGGTTTCTATTTGTTTGTATGACATATAATAAAATAGAGATTAATTATAAATTAATTATATTTACTAGCTGTTGGAACTGCTTTGTAAAGGATTGTTATTTGAAAAATATAAGTTTAGTTTAATAAAATTATATTCGTCAGGTGGTGGGTAATTGGTTCAATTTTACTAAGATTAGTAAAGCAAGGGTGAAAAACTTTTGTGGAAGTAGCTATAGGTTTTACACATCAATAAATGGTCTGGTAAAAAGAAAGCATTAGGATTATGCCGAAAACAAAAGGCATTCTGAAAGGTAAAATAAAACGTTTCTACTTTAAAGGAGGCTTTTTGCCTAATACCCAGCCCAAAAATTTGTTAAGCGAAATAGCAACATTGATATTAAAAAATAGTTTTTATCATCACTTAAGACCGCTTCTACTTCCTTATCCTTTCGGATATTACCAGCCAATATTTCTTTCTAGATGCAAAGACGGTCTCGAAATCACTTTGGTATGGAGGATTTGGGGCATAGTTGTAGTATGACTATTCTGAAGATTGTTGGTTTTTAAGGACATTTTAGTCTATAAGTAAGTAAAATTAATTGCTTCTTAGGAAATTTTAGCCTTTTATAAATACCTAAAGATTTAAGCTATTCCCTTACAAAATAATTATCTCAGTAGTTCTCGTTTCACTTTTTTCCTATAACACGCCATTAAGCAATTTAACTTTTATTTTAATTAAAGACGGATTTAGAAATAATTTACAGGTTGTTCAACGTGGTAAAAGCTAGGTTTAACTAGGAAAAACTATACTTCATCGAAAATAGATCATAGTTTACCGGCTATACGAAACTCCTATATATGGGCTTCGTTATACTTGATCATGTATATGTTGCAATTTTTTGTAGGTAAAATGCAAATTAAGTAAATCAAGCTTTAACTCCTAAACCTTATTACATGGCATTATTTTACACGCATTTAAAAGAGTATAAAAATCCTTTTAGGAAAATATGGATTTTGCTTTTAGCCATCTCTTTACTTTTTCCTAGTATAAGCTATGCACAAGATGATCCCACAATCATATGTAATAAAAAAGGATATTGTTTCGAAATAACATTCGTTAAATATCAAATTAATGCTACCAATAGAGAAGTAACTATTACATTTAATGTTATCAATACTTGTGGTAACGCTTTAAGTAATGTGTATTTTGCCGTGCCTGGAGATGCAATTTTTCCCGCAAGACCACATCAAGGGGGAGCAAATCACCGTGAAGCTTGGGAAGGATCATTTGCTTCCCCAACAGATAATTTTAATATAGAATTGCCTGTTTTTTCTGATGGAAGAAGAGGAATAAAATTTGAAGTTCCTCAAATAAGTGGCAATAATTCAATAAATGAGGATTTGATTAAGAATGTTACATTTTCTTATACTTTTAAGCTTCCAAGTGGCTCAGCCTATAATAATTATAATAAAATAAATACTTACATAACCAATTTCGCTATTGGCTTAGAAGCAAAAGCAGGTAAAGTACAGGATAAATTTATTGATGCAGTAGGTACAAGTTTTAGTACAGATCCAAGTAAGTGCAATAAGTATGAAGAAGAAGATGGAGCCTTGACTCCATTGCCAGTAACTTTGATTTCCTTTACGGGGGCCTACCAGAATCAGGCTGTTGCGCTGAAATGGGTTACAGCCAGTGAAGAAAATAACAGCCATTTTGAGGTAGAACGTAGTGCGGATGGGGAAAACTTTACCGCTGTTGGCAAAGTAGCAGGAAAAGGAACTACTAACCAGGTGCAAACCTATACCTTTACCGATAGAGCTGTTCAAGCCCAGACCTACTACTATCGCTTAAAACAGGAGGATATTGATGGCAAAACGGCTTACTCTAAAATAATAGCGGTAAAAGCCGGAAAAGGTAGTTCGTATGCTAAATTTTACCCTAATCCTACCTCTTCCAGTTTAACTATAGATTTAGCTTCTTATGCTCCGGGTACTTACGCAGTACGAGTAGCGTCTTTAACTGGAACTATTATAAGAAATCAACCCATGAAAGGGGGCGAAATAACTACCATAGACGTACAAAATCTGCCCAACGGCACGTATCTGCTTATGGTAGAAAGCCATGCTGGTAATCAGGTAAGCCGGTTTATAAAAACGGATTGAAGTTTTAGCTCCTCTTTGTAAGTAAGCATGTAAGGTTTTGAAGGCTAACCAATAGTTTTAGGAACAATATTTCTTTGGATAAACTAAAATGAAGAATAACAAAAAAGGCTTCCACTTTTGAGGAAGCCTTTTTTGTTAGTACTCAATAAAATTATTTATCAAGCGGAATTTCAATATCAATGTTGATGAAGTGAATTTTATCATCAATCAACACCGCTTCTACTACCGCATCTTTCCGGATAGTACCAGCCAGAATTTCCTTCGATAATTCGTTCAGAATCTTGGTTTGCAGTACCCGTTTCAGCGGACGGGCACCAAACTGCGGATCGTAACCCAATTCGCCCAGGTAATCCAGTACTTCGTCGGTAGCTTCCAGACGGATGCCGGCCTCCTGTAAACGGTCCTGGATGTGCTTGAACTGAATGCTGACAATCTTACGCAATTCGTGCTGCGCTAACGGACGGAACATGATCAGTTCGTCAATCCGGTTCAGGAACTCAGGACGTACAGTTTGTTTCAGCAAATCAAACACCTCGTCTTTAGTCCGGTCGATAACCTGTTCGCGGTTGTATTCTTCCATCTCCGCAAAATTGCTTTGGATAATATGCGCACCAATGTTGGAGGTCATAATAATAATGGTGTTTTTAAAGTTCGCCACCCGACCTTTATTATCGGTTAAGCGACCATCATCCAGCACCTGCAACAAAATATTAAACACATCCGGATGCGCTTTTTCAATCTCATCCAACAATATTACGCTGTATGGTTTCCGGCGTACCGATTCGGTTAACTGGCCACCTTCATCGTAACCCACGTATCCCGGAGGCGCTCCAATTAAACGGCTAACCGCATGACGCTCCTGGTACTCACTCATGTCAATCCGCACCATGGCGTTCTCGTCGTTAAACAGGAAGTCAGCCAGGGCTTTGGCTAACTCGGTTTTACCTACCCCGGTTGTACCCAGGAATATGAACGAACCTATGGGTCGTTTCGGGTCTTGCAAACCAGCGCGGCTGCGGCGTACCGCATCCGAAATAGCGGCAATGGCTTCTTCTTGTCCGGCTACGCGTTTACCCAGTTCTTCTTCCAGGTGCAGTAATTTTTCGCGGTCGCTTTGCAGCATTTTACTTACCGGAATACCTGTCCATTTAGCTACCACTTCGGCAATATCTTCGGAAGTAACTTCTTCTTTCAGCATAGCATCACCATTTTGCAGCTCATCTACCTGTTTTTGAAGGTCAACTAACTTGCGCTCGCTTTCCTGTATTTTACCGTAGCGCAGCTCCGCCACGCGGCCGTAATCACCACTGCGCTCGGCTTGTTCGGCTTCTACTTTATACCGCTCAATATTTTCTTTTTCAGTCCGGATTGCAGTAATAATTTCCTTCTCGTTTTGCCACTTAGCTTTCAGCTCGTCGCGCTGGCCACTTAAATCAGCAATCTCTTTAGATAACTGCGATTCTTTATCTTTATCGTTTTCCCGACGGATGGCTTCACGCTCAATTTCCAGCTGCATAATCCGGCGTTGTACTTCGTCCAGCTCCACTGGCAGGGAGTCGATTTCAATACGCAGTTTTGCGGCTGCTTCGTCCATTAAGTCGATGGCCTTGTCCGGTAAGAAACGGTCGGAAATATACCGGCTCGATAACTCCACGGAAGCAATAATGGCATCGTCTTTAATGCGCACCCCGTGGTGTACTTCGTATTTATCTTTAATACCACGGAGAATGGAAATAGCATCCGGAATGGTGGGTTCATCTACCGTTACGGCCTGGAAACGGCGCTCCAATGCTTTATCCTTCTCAATGTATTTCTGATATTCCTTTAAGGTAGTCGCGCCAATAGCGTGTAACTCGCCGCGGGCCAAAGCTGGTTTCAATAAGTTGGCGGCATCCATCGCACTTTCGCCGCCGCCACCAGCACCAATTAAGGTGTGCATCTCATCAATAAAGAGCACAATTTCCCCTTCGGCATCTACTACTTCCTTAATTACCGCTTTCAAGCGCTCTTCAAATTCACCTTTGTATTTGGCACCTGCTACTAATAACCCCATATCCAAACTCATCAGGGTTTTGGTTTTTAGGTTTTCAGGCACGTCGCCGGCTACTATGCGTTGGGCTAAGCCTTCTACAATAGCGGTTTTACCCACACCCGGCTCACCTAACAATACCGGGTTGTTTTTGGTACGGCGCGATAATATCTGTAGTACGCGGCGAATTTCTTCGTCACGACCAATTACCGGATCTATTTTACCAGCACGGGCCAGTTCGTTTAAGTCTTTGGCGTACTTCTTAAGCGAGTTATACTTTGCCTCAGCGTTTTGGTCAGTAACCCGATTGCCACCGCGTAACTCTTTTATGGCGGCTTTCAGCTGTTTTTCAGCAAAGCCTACTTCTTTCAATAAAGAAGCTACCTGGTCACGTCCGGCCAGTATACCCAATAAAATATGCTCAATGGCGACGAATTCGTCGTTAAATTCCTTTAAGTAAGACGTAGCTTTTTGCAAAGCAGCAGCGGCATCATTCCCTAAATACGGGTTGCCACCGCTTACTTTCGGATAGCTATTAATTATACTTTCCAGGCGGGTGTTCAGCATGTTCTGATTCACCCCTAATTTCTTCACTAAAAACGAGAATACACTCTCGTCGGTTTGTTGAATACCTTTCAGAATATGACCGGTTTCAATCGCTTGCTGCTGATTGCCGCCGGCAATCTCAGTGGCCTTCTGAATGGCTTCCTGAGATTTGATGGTATAGTTATTAAAGTTCATAGCCTTATTCTCAATCTCCTGTTCTCTTAGAACCTTTCTTACAAATTACTAGCCAAGGCCATTTTTAATTGTATTTCGGAAATAATGACTGGTGTAAATTAAGTAATATGTTGGTTGTAAGACTTTTTGTCTTGTTTCAGACAACTTATAGGCAGAAATGACTAAACCTAAATCTTGCCTTAAAAGGCTTCATAAGCTGGAATGTTTTACCAAAGAAAGTGTCGGGAGTAATGGTTTTCTAGGTGGTATATTGGTTATTTATATTTTGCTCCCGTTTCAGGAAAAAGCTCTCGTCTGTAATGTTAAACCTGAGGCAAAGAAAGGAATACTATTATCTTACCTGCTATTTAAATATTTTCTTTAGGTAAAGGAATGAGGAATAAAGCTAAAGTTCCAGAGAAGAAGATTGACGATGGCAGGTTTGAAAAGTAGTGTATAAAAAGGGAAAAGATAACTACCTATATAAGCTTCCGTTTTTTAATCAGCATTATACAGGTAGTTAGAAGGATAAAATTATAGATTAAAACTAAGTAGTTTTTTTTGCTCCTTTCTTGTTGGGTGCAGTTTCAGTTACAGGAGTTGCAGTTTCAGTAGTCTTGGCTTTTGCAGTTTTAGTAGTTCTTTTCTTAGGTGTTTCTGTTTCACTGCTAGTAGTGGCAGGGGCTTCAGTAGTTGCTGCTTTTTTTGTAGCTGTTTTCTTGGATTTTATTTCTTCTGATTGCTTTTTCATAGCCTTGGCCAGAGCTGCATCCGGTAAAATGTTGCTTTGGATTACTTCTATCTTGCCTTTTAGCGTTGGCACAATACGGGCCTGGCCTTTCATAAATCCTTTATAACCACTTTCAGCAACTTCTTTGGCGGTAGCTAAATTGCCATTGGCTAAAACCGTATCCTGAGCACCGGCTACATTAAAGAAGTTGGTATCGGTGGCAGGGGGGAAGAGTAAGGAAACCGTTACCTTAGTGCCTTTTAGTTCTTCTTGTAAAGCTTCTCCAAAAGAAAGAACAAAAGCTTTGGTAGCCCCATAAACCGATTGTAGAGGAGCAGGCATAAAGGAAGCCACTGAGCCAACCTGGAGGATTTTACCCGCATTACGGCTAATCATCTCAGGTAAATATAACTTGGTTAGGTGCACATGCGCAATAACGTTCAGGTGAATCATGGCCAGTTCTTTCTGAAGATCGGATTTATAAAAAGGACCATATTCGCCAAATCCGGCATTATTAACCAGAAAATCTACCTGCAGGCCCCGGTGTTGTACTTCTTTGTAAAGTTTTTCCGGTGCATGATCTTTACTTAAATCCAGGGCAATGGTTTCTACCCGAATACCTGGAAATTCCTTGTGCAGTTTTTCAGCCGCCTCCTGTAATTTGCCGCGGTAATGGGCAACCATAATTAAGTTATGGCCATCGCGCGCAAAGCAACGAGCCAGTTCTAAACCAATGCCGCTGGAGGCACCGGTTATAAGCGCAGTAGATGTTTTATTTTCCATAGAGTTATAATTTAAAGTAAAAAGCTCCTAATACGTTATCTGGAGCTTTTTTTGTTTTATTTTTTAATATCTTCCAGTTGTGAATGCACAATGGCGGCATTGATGGAATCTGGTAAGGTTATGCCCTGGGCGGCGTACATTTTTGCCACCAAAGTTGGCAGCACCCGGGCATCGCCGTTCATCATGCCATCGTACCCGCCTCTGGCTACTTCATCGGCATCCTGTACCTGCGGCGAATTCACTACTTTGGAGTTTTCCATGTGGGCTACCTCAAAGAAATTGGTTTCTGTTGGCGGCGGACAAAGCACCGTAATCGTTACGTTTTTATGCTCTTTTATTTCATCCTGCAACGATTCGGAAAAAGATTTTACAAATGATTTGGTACCGGCATATACCGCTAATAAAGGATGCGGTAAAAAAGCGGCTACGGAACTTACCTGTAAAATTCTGCCCGATCCGCGGTTAATCATTTCTCTTAGATAGCGTTTGGTAAGGGTGAGTACCGTAATGGTATTTAAGTGAATCATGGCAATTTCCTTATCCAAATCTGTTTCCAGAAATTGTCCTTTTTCGCCGAAACCAGCATTATTTACCAGGTATTCTATTTGGATGCCCCGATCCTGTACTATAGAATATAAGCGATCAGCGGATCCGTCTTTACTTAAATCTATCGAAACGGTTTCTACCCGAATAAGCGGAAATTCGGTTTTTATTTGCTGAGCGGCCTGTTGTAATTTATCGTCGTGGTGGGCCACCATTACCACGTTGTGCCCGTCTTTAGCAAAAAGTTTGGTTAACTCATATCCGATACCACTTGAGGCACCGGTTATTAAGGCTGTTTTTCCTGAATTATTTTCCATAGGTAATTCTTTACTGGTTATACCTTCTTTTACCCGTATTTTATGATAAAAGGTTTACTGGAAATGATTTAACAAAAACAGGTGCCTGTTTAGAGAGCTATTGAACAGGTAAATACTTTAATACTCCTGATAGGTATGGTAGTGTCAGCAAAGGTTTTCACGGTATTGGTATTATCCATACTATAAGGTAAAGGCTGCGGTACATTCTAGACTTTAGGAAAGGGTTTGGTATAAATTTGTTATGGGATTGTTTTGCCCCCTTAACTATTGGCCAGATGTATTTTGCCTATAGAATGAATAGTAGTACAGAAAACGATAAAATTATATTATGCTGGCCCTGGTAAACTTTGTATTTTGCCAGACATTTTTATCACCCAGAACCTACTATTGTATTTTTAATGATGAAGAAAATTTTTACTAAAAGTATTCTTACTTTTTTATTCCTGCTCTTTTTGTCGGATGCTTTTGCCGTAACGCTGCCAGCCATATTTGGTGACCACATGGTGCTGCAACAGAACAGTGAAGTTACCATGTGGGGTTGGGGTAAGCCGTCCGAAGAAATTACCGTAACGGGTAGCTGGGATGGGAAAGCCGTAAAAACCAAAGCGAGCAATCTGGCTCAGTGGCAGGTAAAATTACAAACTCCGGCAGCGGGTGGCCCCTATACGGTTACAATACAAGGCTATAATACTATCCAGATTAATGATGTTTTAATGGGGGAAGTTTGGTTATGTTCCGGCCAATCGAATATGGAATGGAGTACCCGGGCAGGTATAGATAACGGGCAACAGGAAATACCAACCGCTAATTATCCTGAAATTCGTTTTTTCTCGGTAGCCTATAAATCAACTGATGCCCCGCAAACTGATTTAAGAGGAGAGTGGGTAGTTTGTACACCTGAGACTATGCCGGGGTTTAGTGCCGTGGGTTATTTCTTTGGCCGGGATTTACACAAGAATTTAAAGTACCCGGTAGGGTTAATAAACAGCAGCTGGGGCGGTACACCAGCCGAAGTCTGGATTAATGAAAAAGCCATTGCCCAAAACGAAATGCTGGCTCAGGATGCGGCTAAGCAAAAAGAAGTACCTTACGGACCGGTAAAGCCCGGTAAAGTTTATAATGCTATGATTGCTCCCCTGATTCCTTACCGTATAGCAGGTGCTTTGTGGTACCAGGGGGAATCTAACGTAGGTAGCCCTGACAACTATACGCCTTTATTATCTACACTTATTCAGAACTGGCGGACAGAGTGGGGTAATGATTTCCCTTTTTACTATGTACAAATTGCTCCTTACAAATACGGCGGACAATCTGGGGTAAGGTTGCGGGATGCGCAGCGGCGGGTTTTAAATGCAGTTCCTAATACTGGCATGGTGGTTATCAGTGATGTTGGTAATATAGACGATATCCACCCCCGAAATAAAATACCGGTAGGTCAGCGCCTGGCAAATTTAGCCCTGAATAAAACTTACGGTAAAACCAATATTATTCCTATGGGGCCGCTGTACCGCGATATGAAAGTAGAAGGCAATAAAATAAGAGTAAACTTTGATTATGCCGATGGCTTGAAGGCAAACGGAAAAGAAGTAACGCATTTTGAAGTTGCCGGTGCCGATCAGAAATTTTACAAAGCTACCGCTAAAGTGGCTGGTAAAAGCGTGTTGGTGCAAGCCAAAGAAGTAAAGAAACCAGTAGCTGTACGGTTTGCCTGGGACAATCAGGCAGAACCTAATCTAGTGAATAAAGCCGGTTTGCCGGCTTCCAGTTTCCGGACTGATGATTGGTTGATTCAGTAATTTTTAAGGATTAACCTGACTGGAGAAAGTTTAATGGAAATAACCAAAAAATGTTTTTCTTCCTTTATTAGATATAAAAAAAGAGCTGGTTTTAAACCAGCTCTTTTTTATGCAAACAGTTAAGTCCGATATATTAGTAACCTCTGTTTTGGTCTAATCCCCAGGAAGATGCTTCGTTCAATGGAATAGGCATTACTGGCATTGGGTTGATAGTGCCGGTAATACTGCGTTTCTGCGCATTTGTGCTGGACACACCAGAAGGATCTTTTTTCTTTAAAGCTTCTAAGTAGCGACCGGTTCTTACCAGGTCATAGAAACGAATAGACTCCATTCCTAATTCTACTCTTCTTTCGTGCCAGATCGCGTTTAATAATTCCTGACCTGAAACAGTTACTTCTGGCAGAACGCCTTCTGTAGTAGCATAAGCCACATAGTCAGAAGCTCCTATGGCAGTAGAACCTTTTGGCTGAGTGCTTTTTCTGGCCCGTTCGCGTACCTGATTTACTAATATTCGAGCTTCGGATTCTTTGCCTAAATGGTAAGCAGCTTCAGCCTGCATCAATAATACATCAGCATACCGGAATTTAATAATGTTTTTCGGGCTGTTAGTAGACTGGCTTGGTCTGGCCGCTCTTTCTACGAATGCTTTCCGGTTTAAATAACCTGTTTCGTTTTCAGAAGCTTTAATTTCCTGCTTTTCGCCTACAACTATGTCGCCATCTTTATAAACGGTAACAGCTAAACGCGGGTCGCCTGCTTCGAATTCATTTACCAGATCCTGGGTAGGGTTGTTAAAGCCCCAGCCCCAGGTGGTCCGGTTGTTTTGAATTACGTTGTTAGCGGTTCCGGTTTTACCAGGGCCCCAGCCTTCGTTGGCGCTGGAGAACTGAATCTCGAAAACAGATTCGCTGTTATTCTCGCCTTCCATTTCGAAGATACGGGCATAGTTAGACTCCAATGTATATTGGCCGGAAGTAATAATGGCGTTGGTGGCATTATATACGTCTTGCCAGGTTTTGCCATTGGTGTTGTCGGTTCCAATTTGGTACATAGCTGCTCTTCCCAGGTAAGCACGGGCAGCACCTTTAGTAGCGCGACCTCTGTCGCCGGCACCATAATTACCTTTTTCTGGCAATAACTCAACTGCTTTTTTTAAATCCGCTTCAATAAAAGCATACGTCTGAGCCACAGTTGCACGCTTTAGTTTACCCCAATCAGCTTGTTCAACTGGTTTCTCCATTAAAGGCACACCACCAAATTTAGTAACTAAATTAAAGTAGCTATACGCTCTCAGGAAGTAGGCCTCACCCAATATCCGGTTTTTAACTTCTTCACTGATAGCAGAACCAGGTAAATTAGTCAGGATCTGGTTTGCCCGGCTAATAGCTACAAACATGTTGTTCCAGGTGCTGGACGGGATAGGAGCGTTGGTTAAGGTTTCCCATCTCTCCATTTGCTTTATTTCCATGTAGTCACCAGGTGTGCTGCCTTTGGCTGCATCATCCGATAATATGTCCCCAAACATCCACTCGTAAGAGTGCCCGGAGCCTGTTACACCACCTTCGTCCCAGGAAATGGCATCGTAAACGGCATTAACTGCTAATACAGCATTTTCCGGATCATTATAAAAGGTCTGGCTTGTTTGTAAGCCTAAAGCTTCCTTTTCCAGGACGTCTTCACAAGCCTGGCCGGCAAAGGCCAGCAAGGCAATAGGCAAAATATTTTTTATAAATTTCATTTTAAATTCTTTCCTAAATCTTACTTATTAAAAATTGATGTTTAAGCCGCCAATAAAGGTTCTGGCTTGCGGATAAGTAGCTACATCAACTCCCCAGTAGAATGGGTTGTTAAAACGGTCGCCAACTTCAGGCTCGTAGCCAGTATATTTGGTAAGAGTTAACAGGTTATCAGCTGATACATACACGCGCAAACCTTTTGCTTTGATTCTGCTGGCTAGTGTTTGGGGCAGGGTGTAACCAATTTGTAAGTTCCGCAAACGCAGGTAGCTACCATTTTCTACATAGCGGTCAGAGAAGGTGATATTCTGGTTCGCGTCGGTTTGTGTCATCCGTGGCTCGTTTGAGTTCGGGTTCTCTGGTGTCCAGCGGTTCATTCTGGAAGCATAAGAGTTAAACTGGCCGTTCGGGTTTTCAGTGAAAACTTTCAGGGCATTAACTGTTTCATTACCCTGTAAGCCCTGGATGAATAATTTCAGGTCGAAATTTTTATAGCCTAAGAAAGCGTTAAAACCATAAGTAAAATCTGGTAGGGCACTGCCTAATTTAGTACGGTCTAAATCGTTGATTATACCGTCATTATTCAGGTCCACAAATTTTACGTCGCCAGGCTTGGCGTTTGGCTGAATTAACTGGCCATCCTTAGAATAAGCATCAATTTCTGCCTGAGAATTAAAAATACCATCTGTCCTACGTCCGTAAAAATAAGCTAACACATCGCCTTCCTGCGTCATGGTAGTAAAACCAATCCGGTTTACATCACCACCCGGAATAGGCTGACCACCACCTAAGCTCAAGACTTTGTTGCGGATAAAGGAAGCATTAACACCGAAGTCATAGGTAAAGGCACCATCTTTTTTATTAAAGCTTAAAGAAGTTTCTAAACCTTTGTTTTGCATGTTACCGGCATTAATGCTCGGAGCTTGTGCACCAGCATAAGCAGGAATTGGCGGGGTTACAATCATGTCAGAAGTCCGCTTATCAAAGTACTCCACCGTCAGGTTTAATCGGTTGTTCATAAAGCCGGCATCAAACCCTACGTTGGCCATTTTAGCAGTTTCCCAAAGCAGGTTCGGGTTCCCGTACCGGTTAATGGCCCGGCCTTCTACGGCTTCGTTATTAAAGCTGTAGCGTTGCTGTGGCTGCAAAATGTTTAAAGTAGCTGTGTTGCTAATGTTCTGGTTACCCACTTCGCCATAACCGGCTCTGAATTTAAAGGTGGTAAACAGGTTCTGGTTCCGGAAGAAATCTTCTTCGTGGACATTCCAGCCTAAAGAGAAGGAAGGAAAAATACCTACGCGGTTTTGTTTGCTAAACCGGGAAGAAGCATCCCGACGGATGGTAGCGGTTATCAGGTATTTGTTTTTAAAGCTGTAGTTTAAACGGCCAAATTGAGAAACCAAACTGTTTTGACCTGGCGTGCTACCTGCCTGGTAAGAAGTTTGTTTAGCGGCTCCCAGGTAAAACTGAGAAGGGTCGTTCATGATGTTAAAACCGGTAACGTTTATGTTATCGGTATAAGCATTCTGTATTTCGGCCCCTGCCATGGCATTAATGCTGTGGTCGCCAATTTCTTTGTTGTAGTTAAAGAAGTTAGACCAGGTCCACTGATAACCTTGTTGGCGCTCATCATATAAGCTGCTTAACGTTCTTTGCTCGGCTGGAGCAATACTGAATTTTGGCAGGTAATTCCGGATTTTATTAAAGCCTAAATCGCCACCAAAGTTAGACCGAAAGCTTAAGCCTTCCATAAGTTTTACTTCGCTATATACGTTAGCCACAATTCGGTTTTGCTGCGTAGTTTGGTTCCTGGTTTCATTAGCCAGACGTAAAGGGTTATTGCCCGTGCTAAAGCGGGTTGTTATACCATAGTTGTTAGTAACCGGATCCCAGGCCGGAGTAACCGGAGAGGCCATTAACGCTGCCGGTAAAACCCCTGAGTATTGATCTACTGAAAAGTTATTGAACCGGGTGTTGGCATAAGATAAGTTGTAGCCAGCAGTAAACCGGTTGTTAAAGGTATAATCATTGTTAATTCTTAATAAGAACCTTTTTAAACCGGTATTCTGAATCGTTCCCTGCTGATCGAAGTAAGTAGCAGAAACACCGTATCTCGATTTGTCTGAGCCTCCATTTACAGAGAAGTTGTAGTTTTGGATAGGTGCGTTCTGGCGCATTACTTCTCTTTGCCAGTCAGTTCCTCTCAGGTTATTAGTAATGGCATTTTGTAAAACAGCACGGTCAGCTGCCGAAACGGTTTTATTGTCATTATCAAAAGCCTCCAGGTACAAAGTAGCATATTGCGAAGCGTTGGCCAGGTCTAACCGCCGCCAAGGATTCTGAATACCGGCATAAGTGTTAAAGTTGAAAGTTGGAGCACCTGATTTTCCTTTTTTGGTAGTAATTAAAATTACCCCGTTGGCGCCTCTGTTACCATAAATAGCGGTAGCCGAAGCATCTTTTAATACTTCCATTGATTCAATATCAGTTGGAGAGATATAATCGATGTTATTGGTTGGAAAACCATCTACTACATAAAGCGGATCGCTGTTGCCAAAGCTACCAACCCCTCTGATCCGTACTTTAGCAGAAGTGCCCGGAGCACCGGAGCTTGGCGTGATCTGTACACCAGATACCTTACCTTGTAAAGCCTGGTTTACGTCCACAGTAGCTACCTGGGTAATTTTCTGTGCATCAACTGTTGCTACTGCACCTGTTACGTCGCTCTTTCTAACGGTACCGTAACCTACCACCACAACCTCTTCTAATGCTTTGGCATCAGTTTGTAAGGCTATATTTAAAGTAGTTTTATTATTTACAGGTACTTCCTGCGTGGTATATCCAATATAGGATACCACTAAAACAGCATTAGCGTTGGTAACTTGTAATTTAAAAGCTCCATCAACATCAGTAACGGTACCGTTAGAAGTTCCTTTTACTAATAAAGTTACTCCCGGTAAAGCTTCACCATTAGCGCCATCTTTTACTGTACCGGATACCGAAACAGCCTGAGCTAACAGTTGTAATGGCCCTGTTATAAAAGCCATCAGAAGAAATAATAGAAATGTTTTCTTCATATAAGGATTAAAAAAAATTAAGGTTTAGTTAAACATTGGGTAAAAAGAAAAAGTCTTGTCCCTGAAAGGGATAGTCGTGTTTTGATGTATTTACATAGGTATTCCTTTATTAGCACGTTGCTGTTTTTGGGGTTCTAAAAAAAAGTTTGGGGTAGCACTTTTCTGATCTCCTTTATTTTCAGGAGATAAGGCGTTTATTATCCTATAGTATTATTAAACTTTTAGGATTTAAAAAGGCTATATTGCTTTTGTATGAGATAAACGGTGATGTTTAATGTTTATTTTGTTATATTAATATATTTTTTTAATCGTTTGTTTAATACAGAATAATGTAAATCAGGTAATTACCATTGGAATGTTGTTTTAGTGTCGCAAAAATAATACTTTATCCTTAATAACTTTTAATCTACATGCAGAAAAGGAGACTATAAAATGGTATAGATCCTTTTTGTACAGTAAAAAATGTGAGGTTATCATGCTAATAAATGTATCTGTAAATTTTAAAAAAGGCCTTAAATAATTAATACGCAACCTTTTTTAATTTTAGCTTAGCCATTACGGTAAAATATTACAGGAAGTTAAATTTGCTTTTATAGAATTTTTAAAATAGAAGTTCGAATTGAAATATGTTTACTATATATTAGTATTTTTTAAATAATTTTATTATTTAGTTAGGTAATAAAGGCAAAAATTAGTAAAAAAATTTATGTTATCAATAATTTTTAATGGTTGTGGAATATTGGGAAAATTATAAAAACAATAATTTGATAAAATTGCCTATATTCTATATTATTTAAATATTATGAGGCGAATTGTCTAATTAATAGGTGATTAGGTAATATGATGGATTGAGTTTCTTTTAAAGAAAAAGGTTTACTTGTTTTTGATTTCTTTGCCTAGATTACCTAAAATAAAAAAGGATTAGAATGAGAGGCAGTGTTATAGCAAACCTACTTTAAAATAAACTTTTGTCTAATTCTTGGCTGGTAAATCTTACTATAGTTTAGGTAAATTCCTTCTTAAGAGTTTTAGAATAATGGTCAGCTAGTCGGGTAGGTTCAGGTAATTTGTGTTTTAGGGTAGTGGAGAAAGCAATTTCGGTGGCTGTTTCTAAATCCATTAAATGGCCAGGAGAGGCAAAAACCGGTTTAACATTGTCTTTGGTTCGAATGGCATTGGCAATATGTTCATTCCGATGAATGACCGGGGTAACCGAACCTTTGGTAGTATCCGGCATGGTAAATTTGCCTGCCAGTACCTCTTTAGCTAATCCCATAGTGGGAATATTTAAATGAATGCCTAAATGGCTGGCAATACCTAATCGGCGGGGATGGGAAATGCCGTGCCCATCAACCATTATTAAATCAGGTTTTATTTGGAGCTTTTCGTAAGTAAGTAATAAATTAGGAGCTTCTCTGAAAGATAAAAAACCCGGAACATAAGGCATGGTTACAGGAGCATAATGGTACTGAATTTCCAGTTCTTTCAAATCCGGAAAGCTTAATAAGACAAAAACTGATAAAATATTTTCCCCGATAAAGGATGAATCACAACCCGCAATTATTTTCAAATCAAAATCAGGTTTTTGCATAATAACTTTTTTACTAAACTCCTGCTGTTTTTGGGTTAGTTCAGTCAGTAAGCTTGGTTCTATTGGTGGATGCTGCCGGTAGTACATATAAGAAGCTTTTGCCTGCCTAAACGTGTATATACACCAGTAGGTTTATCCGGAAGTTTAGCGACTGGATTCACCTTTAAGAATTGAAAGGCAAAATAATTTTACGAACTCAAAGAGAAAAGATATACAAGAGTAAAAAGGACGAATTGTAGAGGCGTAGGACTTTTCTTAGTTTTTTCTTAAAAAACAAGATATTTGTTTACAAACACTTCAAATTAAATTAAATTGCGGTACGGAATTTATAATTATTTGGTGCAGGATTAAAAGCCTGTAGCTTTTACGCAGATGTTTGATGTTTAGAGCCCATCGTATTCGTGCAATTCTTGCCATAATATTAATAAGTACTTTTCAAGCGAATGGTCAGCAGCAAGTACTTTCTTTGAAAGAAGCCATTCAGCTATCCCTCCAGAATTACGGAACCATAAATGCAAAAGCTAGTTATGTACAAGCTTCAAAAGAAGCTTTAAAACAGAGCCAAAGCGAATACCTGCCGGATTTTGTATTATCGGGTCAGCAAAACTACGGTACTGTAAACGGACAAATCGGTCCTTTGTATGGCTACCGTGGTTTATCGGCTTCTGCATCCGGGCCTCCGTTGCCGACTCAAAACTGGAACGGTACCTTTGGGTCCTTGTATCTGGCAAACTTAAACTGGGACTTTTTTAATTTTGGCCGGGCACGCGAACGCATTAATGTAGCTAAAGCAGGCTTAATCCGTGACGAACAGGATTTGGTGCAGGAACAATTTCAGCACCAGGTTCGGGTGGCAGGCGCTTATTTATTGTTACAGGCAGCGCAACGATTAACCCGGTCTTTCGAAAGAAACCTGGATCGGGCCCAGGCCCTTAGAACAGTAGTAGTAGCCCGGGTAAAGAATGGACTTAATCCTGGGGTTGATTCGTCTTTGGCCAATGCCGAGGTTTCGAGTGCTAAAATTGCCCTGGTAAATTCGCAGGATCGGGAACTGGAGCAAAGTAACCAATTGGCGCGCCTGCTGGGGGTGCCGGCACAAAAGTTTGCTTTAGATAGCTTATTTATTACCCGGATACCAGATGCCGTAGAAGTGAAAGCCAGTCAAATTCCGGAAAATCATCCCATCTTAAATTATTACCGAAGCCGTATTCAGCTTAGCAACCAGCAGGCAAAATATTTTAAAACGTTTCAGTATCCTACCTTATCTTTTTTTAGTGTTATACAGGGGCGTGGTTCGGGCATAGGAAATGGTTTTAACGAACAAAATCCAACGAACATTAATAGTAATTACTGGCAGGGAGTTACGCCGGGACGGGGTAATTACTTAGTTGGGTTAGGAATGTACTGGAACCTGACCAGCACCTTACGGGTGCGGCATCAGGTGGCTTCCCAGTCTTTCATTTCCCAGGGCCTGCAGCACGAATATGAGTTGGTAAATCAGCAAATAAAAGCGCAGCAAGCTTTAGCGGTTAATAAAATTGAAAACGCGCTCAAAAATTTTAAAGAAGCTCCTATTCAGGTAAAAGCAGCTTCGGACGCTTATATGCAAAAAAGCGTGCTATACCGGAACGGGTTGGCCACCATTGTTGAAATTACCCAGGCCTTATATCTGCTAAACCGG
The DNA here is from genome assembly GCF_000473365.1 of Adhaeribacter aquaticus DSM 16391. Classification (GTDB taxonomy): domain Bacteria; phylum Bacteroidota; class Bacteroidia; order Cytophagales; family Hymenobacteraceae; genus Adhaeribacter; species Adhaeribacter aquaticus. The sequence continues at coordinate 23,254 of NZ_KI421517.1, read as the reverse complement.
GCGGAAACAGATCGGGATATTGCCTACAGTAATGTGTGGCAGGCCTTGTTGTATCAGTCAGGAACGATGGGTGATTTCAACCTTTTTATGAATGAGTTTTAAGTTTATTAACTACGAAGTACCGGTATGGATTTAATTAGGAGTGCACTGAGGAAGCCAATTACTGTTATGGTATTGGTAGCGGGGTTGTTTTTTTTCGGGATAAATGCTGTCCGTAACATCAAGATTGATATTTTTCCACAACTGGATTTGCCGGTTATTTACATATCACATCCTTTTGGAGGGTACTCGCCTACTCAAATGGAAGGTATCTTTGGGAAACAATATGTAAACCTGCTTTTATATGTTTCCGGATTAAAAACTGTGGAAGCCCGCAATATACAAGGGCTTAGTTTATTAAAGCTTACCTTTTATGAAGGTACCAATATGGCTCAGGCAGCGGCAGAGGTATCAGCTTTTACCAACCGGGCGCAATCCAATTTTCCACCCGGGTCGCAGCCGCCTTTTATTGTCCGGTTTGATGCCTCTACACTTCCTATTGGTCAGTTGGTGTTAAGTAGTAAAACCAAATCAAATACAGAGCTGCAGGACTTAGCGAATACGTATATCCGGTCTTCTTTTACTTCCATTCCCGGACTTATTTCGCCGGCGCCTTTTGGTGGTACTCCCCGAACAGTAGTGGTGAAAGTTGATCCGCAGTTATTACGGGCTCATAACTTAACGCCCGACCAGGTGGTGCTGGCCCTACGGGAAAACAACCAGACGTCGCCGGCCGGAAATGTAAGAATAGGTGACTATAATTACCTGACACCTTCCAATACCATGATTAGTAAGGTAAAAGATTTTGAGAACATACCTATATATAAAGGTAGTGCTCAGAATATTTACCTGCGCGATATTGCTACCATTGATGATGCGGCGGATATTACCACGAGTTATGCCCTGGTAAATGGCAAACGTTCCGTGTACATGCCCATTACTAAGTCCGGAACCGCCTCTACCTGGACGGTAGTACAAGAGTTGAAGAAAGCCATTCCACGTTTTGCGGCTAACCTACCTGCTGATGTTAATTTAACCTATGAATTTGATCAGTCGGTTTATGTAATAAATGCCGTAAAAAGTTTAATAACCGAAGGTGCTATTGGGGCGGTGTTAACTGGATTGATGGTTTTCTTATTCCTGGGGGATAGAAGAGCGGCTTTTATTGTTATATTAACCATACCTACTTCCATTATTGCCGGGGTGTTGTTTTTACACCTTCTTGGGCAAACCATAAATATAATGACCTTGAGTGGTCTTTCGTTGGCAATTGGTATTCTGGTAGATGAGTCTACGGTAACAATAGAGAACATACACCAGCATTTAGATATGGGCAAACCCAAGGCCCTGGCTATCTGGGATGCCTGTAAAGAAATTGCCTTTCCTAAACTATTGATTTTATTCTGTATTCTGGCCGTTTTTGCCCCGGCCTTAACCATGAAAGGCATTCCGGGCGATCTGTTTTTGCCGCTGGCCATGGCAATAGGCTTTTCCATGATTACCTCCTATTTATTAGCGCAAACCTTTGTGCCCATTATGGCTAACTGGTTAATGAAAGGTGGCGAGCAAGCAGTAGTTACTAAATCAGGCAAAATTAAATTTACCAATGATCAGGTTCTTGCTGCTGGGCAACTTAATGTCGATGCTGTGGAAGATACCTGGGATCAGAAAAAGGTGTTATTAACCAAGCATCACGGGAAAGATGGAAAACCGGATCGTTTTGAAAGGTTCCGGAATCGGTTTTTAGCTGTTTTGGAAAACATGTTGCCCCGCCGGAAGAGCATAGTTGTTCTCTATACGGTAGGCGCCGTTAGCTTAGCCGCATTCTTATTTATAACCATTGGGCGGGATGTACTGCCAAAAGTAAATGCAGGTCAGTTTCAGGTAAGGCTGCGGGCCCCGGATGGGCTTAGATTAGAACGTACTGAACTAAAACTGGTACAGGTTACACAAATCTTAGAAGAGTTGGTGGGTAAGGAAAATATTGCTATTACCTCCTCTTTTGTGGGCCAGCACCCGGGGCAGTTTTCTACCAGCCCCATTTACTTATTTATGAGCGGGCCGCAGGAAGCCGTGTTGCAGGTAAACCTGAAAGAAGATTACCATGTGGACCTGGATAACCTGAAGGAAAAATTCCGGAAAAAAGTAAAATCCCGGATTCCCGATCTTAAATTATCTTTTGAACCGATTGAGTTAACTGATAAAATTTTAAGCCAGGGCTCCCCGACACCAATAGAGGTAAGAGTAATAGGTAAAAATAAAAAGCTGAATGAAGAATATGCGCACAAACTTATTTCAAAGTTTAAGGAAGTATCTTACCTGCGCGATATTCAAATAGGGCAGCCCATAAATTATCCAACCTTAAATATTAACATCGATCGGGTTAAAGCGGCGCAGTTAGGAGTAGGGGTGAACGAGATTTCCCGTTCCTTAATTGCTTCCACTTCTTCTTCGCGGTACACCGAAAAAAATGTTTGGATAGATGAGAAAAGTAATACCAGCTATAGTGTTCAGGTAGAAATACCGGAATATAACATGGCCAGTATTAATGACATTAGTGAAATTCCGATTCTAAGTAATTCGCCCCGGCCGGTTTTAGGAGATGTAGCAGAAATAAAGCGCGAAACCACCTATGGAGAAAATGATAACCTGGGCGTATTGCCTATGTTATCGGTAACCGCCAATTTGCATAAAAAAGATTTGGGCTCGGCTACTGAAGACGTGGAAGAGGTGATTAAATCGCTGGGTGAATTGCCACGTGGGTTATCGATAGAGGTAAAAGGACTAAGCCAAATCCTGACTGAAATGCTGGATAGCTTGCAAACCGGCCTGATAGTGGCGGTGGTGGTTATTTTTCTGATGCTGGCAGCTAATTTTCAATCCTTCAAGGTGTCGCTGGTGGTTTTATCTACGGTACCTGCTGTTTTGTTGGGTTCTTTAGCCTTGCTTATGCTAACTGGTTCTACGCTTAATTTGCAGTCTTATATGGGAATGATTATGGCGGTAGGGGTTTCTATTGCCAACTCGGTATTGTTAATTACCAATGCTGAGCAACTGCGTTTGCATAATGATGATGCTGTGGAATCAGCGAGGGAAGCAGCGGCTTTGCGGTTGCGCCCAATTTTAATGACAAGTTTGGCAATGGTGGCCGGTATGGTTCCGATGGCGCTGGGTTTAGGCGAAGGCGGAGATCAGACTTCACCATTGGGGCGGGCTGTAATTGGTGGGCTGATTGCCTCTACCTTTGCAGCCTTATTTATGTTGCCTTTGGTTTTTGCCTGGGTTCAGGGTAAGGCCAGTATCGAATCGGTTTCCTTAGATCCCGAAGACAAAGAAAGTAAGCATTATATTCCTTCTCTTTATGAAAAGTAATTTTTTTAAAAATAGTATTTACAAAAGCCTTGCTGGTTTATCCTGCGGGTTGTTGTTAGCTTTTTCTTTGCCAGCCTGTAATTCTTCGGATGCTGCCTCCGAAGAAAAAGCTGAAAATATGGAAGATGCGGCCGTTGAAACCATTAAAGCAGAAAAAGGAAAATTATCTACGTCTTTATCTGTTCCGGGTGAATTATTGCCCTTCCACCAGGTAGATTTATATGCCAAAGAAACCAGTTTTGTTCGGGAGGTTCTGGTAGATATTGGTACGGAGGTAAAAAAAGGACAGCTACTGGCCAGTTTGGATGCGCCGGAACTAAACGCCCGCATAGCTGAGGCAGAATCCCGATTAAAATCGCAGGAGGCTATTTATACGGCCAGTAAAGCCCAGTATAACCGCATTTATGAAACCAGTAAAACACCGGGCACCATTTCGCAGAATGAACTGGACCAGGCGCTGGCCAAGAAGAATTCTGATTACGCCCAACTGGAGGCGGCCCGGGCTGCTTACCGGGGAGTGGCCCAAACCAAAAATTACCTGGAAATAAGAGCTCCATTCAATGGCGTTGTCACTTCCCGTAATATTAGCCAGGGAGCCTATGTAGGGCCTTCGGGGAAAGGTTCGGACAAACCATTATTGGTAGTACAGGATCAGAAACGCTTACGGTTGGTGGTTTCGGTTCCGGAGGCTTATGCCGGTTATCTAAAACAGGAAGACGAAGTTGATTTTTCTGTAAAGTCTTTGCCCAACCAGGAATTTAAAGCAAAAGTAAAGCGTATGGCTGGTTCCCTGGATAGCCGTTTGCGTGCCGAACGCCTGGAAATGGACGTATTTAATCCGGATAAGAAGTTGATGCCTGGTATGTATGCAGAAGTACACCTGCCGCTGCCTTCTAAAGATAGTACGTTTGTGGTACCGCGCTCGGCCCTGGTGGTTTCTACTGAAAAAATATTTGTTATCCGGGTAAATAATAATAAAGCCGAATGGGTAAATGTGCAGAAAGGAAGGGAAGCCGACGATAAAATTGAAGTGTATGGCGACTTAAATCGGGGAGACCAATTAGTGGCCGTGGCATCCGAGGAAATCCGGAATGGGTCGGACCTGAAGCAAGCAAAGCTCCGGCAGTAATTCTTTTTTTTACAGCAGTTTACTAGGTTGATACTTGTTCTTGTTCAGGTATTAACCTTTTTTTTAGGCAGGTTAAATGATTCAGGAAGAAACCCAATTTAAACCTAGCATTATTAAAAAGACTTGTATATTTGCCGATTAAAATCAGTTGGTAATATTCAACCGGTTTAATAACCGCAGTATCTATTTTACGAAACAGGAATTTAAACCTTTTGCCCTTTAAAAAGGCAAAATTTACAAAACCTAAAGACAAAGATGGCAAATAACACATCCAAAATTATTTACACCATAACCGACGAAGCTCCGGCATTGGCAACGTATTCTTTCCTGCCAATTGTGCAAACCTTTACCAAGGCAGCAGGCATCGAGGTGGAAACCAGAGATATTTCTTTGGCGGGCCGTATCCTGGCTACTTTTCCGGAAAACCTGACCGACAGACAAAAGATTAATGATGATTTAGCTTACCTAGGTGATTTAGCCAAAACACCGGAAGCCAACATTATTAAATTACCAAATATCAGTGCTTCTGTGCCGCAATTATCAGCTGCTATTAAAGAGTTGCAAGGCCAGGGCTACAACATTCCGGATTATCCGGCTAACCCGCAAACCGACGCGGAGAAAGAAATTCAAACCCGTTATTCTAAAGTATTAGGTAGCGCGGTAAACCCGGTTTTACGCGAAGGTAACTCTGATCGGCGGGTTGCACCTCCGGTAAAAGAATACGCCAAAAAGAACCCGCATTCTATGGGTGCCTGGTCTGCTGATTCTAAGTCGCACGTTGCGCACATGGATGGCGATGATTTTTACGGCAGCGAAAAATCGGTAGTAGTAGAAGAGGCTACTTCGGTAAAAATTACGTTTGAAGGTGCTGACGGAACAAATGTTACTTTAAAAGAAAACATTGCCCTTAAAGCTGGCGAAGTAATTGATTCTTCCCGCATGAGCCGGAAAGCCTTACGCGCCTTCTATGAAAAAGAAATTGCCGCGGCTAAAGAAGAAGGTGTATTGTTGTCGTTGCACCTGAAAGCCACCATGATGAAGGTTTCTGACCCTATTATGTTTGGCCATGCCGTTACTGTTTTCTTTAAAGAGGTATTTGCCAAACACAATGCTATTTTTAAACAAATTGGCGTTAACGTAAATAATGGTTTAGGCGATTTATACGCTAAAATCCAAACTTTACCGGAAGAGCAGCGTGCTGAAATTGAAGCTGACATTAAAGCAGTTTATGACAACAGCCCGGCCTTAGCTATGGTTGATTCGGATAAAGGCATTACTAACCTGCACTTCCCGAACGACGTAATTATTGATGCCTCCATGCCGGCCGCTATCCGTACTTCAGGTAAAATGTGGGGAGCTGATGGCAAACCGCACGATACTAAATTTATGATTCCGGACCGCAGCTACGCCGGTATTTACCGCGAAGTAATCAACTTCTGTAAAGAAAATGGTGCTTTCGATCCCAAAACTATGGGCACCGTGCCAAACATTGGTTTAATGGCGCAGAAAGCAGAAGAGTACGGCTCTCACGATAAAACTTTCCAGATGACGGCTGATGGTGTTGTTCGGGTAGTAGATGCCAATGGCAATACGCTGATGGAGCACAACGTAGAAGAAGGCGATATTTGGAGAATGTGCCAGACTAAAGATTTGCCTATTCAGGACTGGGTGAAATTAGCGGTAACCCGCGCCCGAATTACCGGTGCACCAGCTATTTTCTGGTTAGATCCGCAACGTGCCCACGATGCCAACTTAATCAAAAAAGTAGAAAAGTATTTACAAGACCACGACACCAATGGTTTAGAAGTAAAAATTATGTCGCCGGTAGAGGCGATGCGTTATTCTTGCGAGCGTGCTAAAGCTGGTCAGGATACTATTTCGGTAACTGGTAACGTACTGCGCGATTACTTAACCGACTTATTTCCAATTCTGGAATTAGGTACCAGCGCTAAAATGCTTTCGATTGTACCGTTATTAGATGGTGGTGGGTTATTTGAAACCGGTGCCGGTGGATCTGCTCCGAAGCACGTGCAACAATTCTTAGAAGAAAACTACCTGCGTTGGGATTCCCTGGGTGAGTTTTTAGCTTTAGCAGTTTCATTAGAAGATTTGGCTTATAAAACCAAAAACGATAAAGCTGCTGTATTAGCCGAAGCTTTAAATAAAGCCAATGGTGAATTCCTGGATAAAGATAAATCACCGGCCCGTAAAGTAGGTGGTATTGATAACCGGGGTAGCCACTTCTATTTGGCTTTATATTGGGCACAAGCAATGGCCGAGCAAACAAAAGACCAGGAGTTAGCTTCTAAATTCTCTTCTTTGGCAAAGGCTTTAACTGAAAACGAAGAAAAGATAGTAGGAGAGCAGATTGCGGCCCAAGGTAAACCAGTTGATATTGGTGGTTATTTCCATCCTGACAACGAAAAAGCCAGTGTTGCCATGCGTCCAAGTGAAACGTTGAATGCGGCTTTAGCGAGTTTCTAATTTAAAACCTGAATTATAATAAAAAGGCTACTGATAATTTATCCAGTAGCCTTTTTTTATTGGTTTTGGTTTAGCCTGATTGGCAATCTATCCACTATAGCCAACTGGCAATTTATCCGGGCATAAGCCTGGTAATACCTAATAGTGGTGCATTACCATCATACAATTCTTAAAAGATTAAAACTTTCAATTAATTATAAAATCAACGATAGGTGCTGACCTCTATGATAATTTAAAATATATTTTAAGACCGAAGCAACCTCAAGGGATCAAAGCTAATCTTACTTTTGAATACAACAGCAATCTTAAAAATTAACTATGAAATTATCACTTCCCTTTGTCTTGTTCTTTATACTTTATGGTTCATTTTCAGCATTTGCTCAGGAAAAGGGAACAACTATTAATCAGCCCCGGAAATTTTATATAGGCGTAAATTATACCAATACGCAATATTCCTTAGCGCCCCGAAATAGTAATCCGGCAACTAGTAGGTTTAATCCAAATTATATTACCTACCCGGGCATTCATGTCGGGTATATGCTGAGTAAAAATACCAGTGTACAAATTGGGGCAGCTTATGCACATGAGAACTGGCAAACCGGAAGCGAATACAATAACGCTGGTTCTATAGAAGGAAGTTACGATACCATAAAAACCAGAGGGTTTATTGTTCCGGTTTCCTTCCGATATAATTTTTTAAATCTGGGACAACGCCTCCAGTTTTACGGTACTAGTTCGTTAACGGCAGCTTTTGGCAAAACCAGGGTTAACCATACGTCTTCGGTAAATGAAATAGTAACTTATCGGAGTTTGGATGAAAGTGCAGCTTTAAATATGTATTTGTCTTTAGGATTAGGTGCAAATTACAAGCTTGGCAACCGGTTTAATATTTTCGGAGAAATGTTACTGTTGAACAAGAATTTGACTAGTGGCTTTAAGAATCAGAAGTCTACTTTAAATATGGGCTTTAACTATAGGTTTCATTAGTAACAGCCCGTGTTAGTGATGACCTAAATAAAGATCGTTTATAATATACAAGCTACTGAAATATAATTTCGGTAGCTTTTTTTATCCGCCCGAATTTCATATTATTATTAATTAAGTGGTGAGTAGTCCTCTCAATTGAAAGCCGTTGCAGCTTTAATTAGACCACCCAAAGCGTTAATAACCGGAACAGGTTTCGTTTAGCTACAAGTTGTGAGTTATAAAATTGATGAAAAATATCTTCATATACTAATATGTATTCAACTCTTAGCTGTAGCCTGTATTAGCCAAAAAAAGCTTAAAAAGAATGACTTCTCACTAACAATTGGAAGCTGCTTTGAGTCTGATACTGTAGATGTAGGAATAAATGGGCAGGAAGTTGTAAGTAATGCAATTGTTCAGTCAGATTTTTCTACTGGTATTACGCAATTTACCATTTATCAGGATGATAAAGGTCTGTGGATTTTATATAAAAATAAGAAGACCAAGCTGAATAAAATTACTCCCATTCGAATAGTTGATTTAGACATAAGGATAAATGGTATGCTGACCTCAAAGAAAATCGACTTAAGAAAAGGATGGAATCTTATGCTTGAACATTGTTATGTTACCTCTAAAATAGGTCAGCCAGTAAGAGCGGTAACTGTAAACCAGTACAAAAAAACCTTAGTACTTGAGTAACATTACATCTCACAACACAAACTAAAGCGTGCCTTAGCCAAGTACGTTATGTATTATTTTTATGAACCGCAAAAGCCTATTAAATCAACTTGAATTAGCCTATGCTCCTTTGACAGCATATGAATTCGCTATAGTCAAGGACGATAAATTGGTTGAAAGAGCACTTGAAAAAGCAAGCCTTTACCTAATTGGGCAAAGACCTGTTATTACTTTTGAGAATGTTAGCCCTGACACAGCCATATATCAATTAAACTTTGAAATTCATCAAAGAAACAATCCTAACATATTGAAATGCAAGCTACCTTTTGACCAAGAAGTATTTGGGTTAATGGAGGACAATGTTGTTGATGTGGCTTTTAATTATCTAGACAATTCGACTAAACAGGATAAACTACAGTTCAAAAATATTCATGGCTTTTCCTTGGCTAAACACAGAAAAGAGGGAAAAGAGTTTATTATTTGGTTTTCCCCGGAAAAACTTCTCCAAAACTGGTGGAAAGGAAGTATAGATTGTGAAATTGAGGGGGATTGGCAATCCTTTCTACAATACAAGGTGCATTATGTTGGAAAAGCAACTAAGCAAAGTATACTAAGACGCCTAACAGGGCATTCAACATTTCAAGATATTCTTTCACTAGAATCACCTGTTACTGAAAAACAATTACCAGCAAATGAAATTGTAATTCTTCCTTTTGAGTTCCAAAACAATTTGCAATTTCAATCATTCGGAAAAGGATCTGATGTGAAAGATATGGTTGCTGCTTTTCTTGGTGAAAATTACCCTCATCAAGAAAAAGTATTTCTAGATGCTGAAAAGGCACTAATAAAAGCCATGCAGCCAACATACAATAAGGAAATGTTTAAGAGCTATCCAGTTAGTAAAGACGGACTATATAATGACAATTACGATGCTATTTCATACACATTTATCGACCCAATTGTGTTGCTATATAACGATGGAGAAATCAAAGGAGGCTTGACACCAATTGGTGGTGATGCAATTATCATACTTGAAAATGCTGATTTTAAGCTTGTTAAGCATGGGTAAAACTACACATAACCAAACCTAAAAACCTTTTCACACTTTCTAGCCCAACCGTTAGCCGCAATTGTATGCTTATATTTTTTTACAGCTTCGTATACCTATACTAAAAATAAGTTCAACATAAAATTGTAAGCACATATGCCACAAAATACGTCGCTCACCTATTTACCAAAGCACGAAACAACACTTTTGTTTTCGCGGGATCGTACTGCGCTCCTGATCATTGATCCTGTGAATGATTTTCTTTCTGAAGGCGGAGCAGCCTGGGATTTAACCATGCACACAGTGAAAATGAATAACGTGGTAGAAAATATAAAGCTTGCAGTTGAAGGCGCACGAGAAAAAGGTATTCCAGTTTTTTGGGGACCTATGGCCTATACAGAAGAAGATTATGCCAATGAACAGTTGCAACGCAGAAGCGGTATTAACCGCCTGATGTTTGAACGAAAAATGTTCCTGGCAGGAAGTTGGGGAGCTGATTTTCATCCGGAGTTACAACCAAAGGAAGGGGACATAGTACTTCTTCCACATAAAACTTCTGATGTTTTCAGTACAGACCTTCCTGGCTATTTGCAAAACAAAGGGATTACGCATTTGGTCATTGCAGGTATGACTGCCAATCTGTGTTGTGAGTCCACGGGAAGACATGCGATGGAATCGGGATATGATGTAACCTACCTTTCCAATGCTATTGGTGCAGCAAGCATTCCTGAATATGAAGCTTCTATCCATCTTAATTATCCATTAATCGGCAATGCGGTAATGAAAGTAGAATCTTTTTTGGCAGCAATTGGCACTTCATCAGAAAATGGAATAGAGGTTTACGAGGGTGACACCGTTCGCGGATCAGATAACGGCGAAATCGGAACGGTAGAAAAAGTGGTGAAAGCAAACGAAGAAACAGAAGGCTACCTGCAGCTTTCAGAAGGGTTGATTTTTAAAACAGCTGTTTATATACCCCTGGACGCGGTACTGAAACGCAGTGAAAAAGATGTCTTCATCAATTTTCCGAAGCTGCTAATACCCACAATGCCCTGGAGTGAACCACCTTTGAAAAAGGATTGGAAGGAAAAGCAAGGTCCACCTGCGGCCGAGGTAAAGAAACTTTACGGCTCGTATTCTCCTTCCAGTGAGTGAGGGTGTAGCTATTAAACACTAGCCGCAAATAACTTAAAAATAATCACTATGGCTAACAGAAGCTTTAAAAAAGTCGGGCTGAAGCACTATTCTTACCTGAAATCAAGCCATGCAACTGAAGTACTAAAGTGGGACGAAATATTTTTAAATGCCCGCCTTTCTTAAAACCCTTGGACAGTAGCAATCAATTATAATGAAAAGAAGAATAGTAATAATGACAATGTTCCTATTTGCTGGATGTAACTCACATCCTAAATTAAGATGCTTTGGTGCCTCCACTCCAACAGAATTACATTTAACAAATTCTGGAACAAAGGAAATATGCGCCATAGTTGAAGCTGTGCTATTTAATGGGAAGGTTATTCAAGATAAGGTATGTTTAGATAACAACGAAATCAAAAATCTATGTTACGAATTAGAAAATATACCAACTCAAATAATAAAGGTTAAAATAGACTCAGAGGAGAAGGAGGTTAAACTAAAATCTATTGATAGAAATGAATTTGACTTCTCCTCAATAAAAAGTAAATAGAGCCATCAACATTCAAAGTCACCAAAGCGCTTTTTAGCCGCGGCCCATTACCAGCAAACATAACCACGTAAAAGAAAACAATATGAATTTAGGCGCATTTTCGATTAGTCTCAACGTCAAGAACCTGGAGACATCAAAGCAATTTTATGAGCACTTAGGATTTACCATTTTTGCTGGAAGCATGGATCAAAATTATCTCATAATGAAGAACGAAAGCTCCATTATCGGGCTATTTCAAGGTATGTTTGAAGATAATATTTTGACCTTTAATCCAGGTTGGGATCAAAATGCCAGTAACACGGAAGTATTCGATGATGTTAGGAAAATTCAGCGACAACTAAATAGTAAAGGAATTGAGCTAATAACCGAGGCTGATGAAGAAACTTCTGGACCTGCCAGTCTTATGGTAGCTGACCCAGACGGAAATATCATTTTGTTTGACCAACATCGGTAAATAATGAACCCCAACACTTAATCTGCAAGAAAAAACAAAAGTGCCAGTCTGGTGAAGTTAGAAAATTTGGGTAAAGCAATAGCCAGTGCGTATTAATAAAGCTTTCACTGATCTGGGTTTAAGAACTATATCTACAGACAAGTACACGAGCAGTTTTAGCTGTTTGGAATCAATTATAAATACCTATTGCTATTAAAGGGAAAGTTAGCTCTTAATCACATAGACCAACGGAGCCAGCCAGCTAAACAGGCCGAAAGCTGAATAAGTGAAAAAAATAAGTTTTTAAATAAAGCAGAAGCACGGGCTAAGGACGATGAGAAGGTCGTATAGGACATGATAATAATTACGGTATGAGACCATTGCTTGCCAACATAATGTAAAAGTTAAGGCTACTGGGTTCGCCTGCCCTTAACACAGAACCATTCCACTAGGGTTTACTTTAAAATAATTAAATTTTAATATGAAAACAGTAGTGATTTTATTTCTCTGCTTTATGCCATCCCTTTTGTGTGGGCAGCAAGCTTTAAAGCCATTGGGAAATAGATGGGTTGTTAAAACGAATGTTTTAAGTTTGATTGCAAAAAGACCCACTATCTCCATTGAAAAATTTTTTGGTAAGTCTTTTAGTGTTGAAGGATCTTTTGTTCAAGGAAGGTTTGATGATATCCTATTGACAGATCATTATAAATACCAGGGGTTTTTATTAAGAACAAAAAAGTATTTTACTGATTTGACTTATCAGACTCTAAGTCCCTACGGTGGAATCTATGTGGGAAATTTATACCGATCCATCCGGACAAGAGGAAAGTCATTTGATGATATGGGTTTCTTTGGCTATTCTTCCCGAGAATTTTCTGGCCATTCTATCCGAGGTGGCGGCTCCTTTGGACTTTCTTATTTTACTAAAAGCCGAATTAATTTTGATGCACAAATTAGTGTGGGATATGGCAGGTATTTAAACCTTAATCTTTCAGACCCTAATACCTATTCAAAAGGACACCCAGATGTGCAGGTATGGGCTTCAATAGGCTATAGTCTTTAATATATTAGCTACCTTAACTAAGCAGTATAAGCCCTAGCATAACTTTAATTTAACAGGGTTGTATTCCCGTTTACATTTCTAAACAAGTTTAGCTGGAAAGCTAGAACCTGCAAGAAAATTAGCCGGCTTATCGAATACAAAATCTGTTATTTTAAATCTTAAAATATGAGACACAAACTTTTACTCTTGGTTTTTTTATGCTCCCTGGTTGGTTGCAGAACAACAGATGTTCTGATTCACCCAGAATTCTATAAAGAAGATGGTAGCATTAACGTATATGCTTTTATTGGTCAAAAGATTTCAGTTGAAAAAATTATAAGGGACCCAAATAAAAAAGAAATGTTTATAGGGTTAGATGGTGATACTGTTTACCAGGATGTTTTATATTTTGATCAGGGGTTTACGGCTAAATATAAAATTATAAGTCCGGTATTTAATAACTTAAAGCAGAACACGATTACTTTTCAGGCCTTCGACCACTACGGGCGGCCTAAATTTGAAAACTATGAATATGTAATAATGTATCTTTTGAAATCAGAAGAGGATAACAAATTTTATCATTATAAATATCAATTTGACCCGGTTAAGAAAGATATTCACGGAAATTGGACTGGGTTAAACGGGGAAAGCGTAGCCGAGTTATTTGAAAAAAGGAAAACTGAATATTTTAAACCTTAAGGTATATTTTAATGAATATGTTTGGTAGCTAACGAAACCTCTCAGGTAGCTTCGCCATCTTATAGTTAAGTACCTAGTCTAGGTTGGGAATTTGTCACCTTCTCGTAATAATAAACTGTTTAAAATAAAAAGGCTGCCAAAAAATTGGCAGCCTTTTTATTTTAAATTAAGCCTTAAGTTTTAGTACCCAAACAGCTCCTTCAAGGTTAATTGTTTCACTTTGCCGTATTTAGCTAACGATTTAAAGTCCAGACGATCCTTAGAGCCGATAACCAGAATAGCCTGGTTCTGGCCTTTAATGAACTGCTGCTGAAATTTCTTTAAATCATCGAACGTAATGGAGTTTACATTCTGGTAAACATTCTGACGGATATCGTAATCCAGGCCTAAACGTTTTGCCCGCTCGTAGTCAAACAATATATCGGATTTAGTGATACGCTCTGTTGTTATGTTGTTAAGAATACTTTCCTTGGCATTATTAAAGTTTGCTTCGGCCTGAGGCATATCATTCAGCAAGGTTTGCATGCCTTCCATGGCTTCCGGTAGTTTATCGGACTGGGTACCAATGTAAGATAAAATATAATTGGCGCGGTCTTTCCGGCTGGCACTGGTGTAACGGGAACTGGCGGAATAAGCTAAAGCCTTAGATTCGCGCAATTCCTGGAATACGATAGAACCCATACTGCCCCCGAAATACTCGTTGTAAAGGGTAATAGTTGGTACTAATTCTTTATTAAAATTGAAAGACTTTGCCAGGAAAATAATCTCGGACTGCACCATGTTAAAGTCTGTCCAGTACACCGTGCGTTCCTTTAAATCCAGTTCTTTAAATACCTTTAAAGGTGGTACAGGCTTTAAAGTAGCAGGTACCTGATGGCCGGCATTTAAGGTTGCTACTAAATTTTCGGTAGAGCGCGGGCCATAATATAAAATATGATGTTCGTAGGCTGGGATGCTTTTTATTAAGCTTACTAGTTCCTGTGGCGTAATTTTCTTTAACTCTTTTTCCGGAATTACGCTGGTAAACGGGTTTACCGGGCCATATTTAGCATAATTTACCATGGCCTGGGTATGGATAATGCCTTTATTCAGCTTCGCATCATTCCGTTTCTTCAGAATATCCGCCACCATGTTGTCTAATGCTTTTTTATCTGGCTTAGGATTTTTAAGTACGTTTTCAAAAAGAGCCAGCCCTTTTTCAAAATTAGTGTCCAGACCTGTAAGCGATACATACACCTGTTCCTGCGAAGAGAAAACATCAAAAGAAGAACCTAACTTATAGAACTCTTTTTGCAGTTCCTCGGCTGAGTATTGGTTGTTACCCAGGTATTTCAGGTAATTAATGGCCATTCCCAATTTCGGGTTATTGTTGGTCCCGGTTTCCAGCACATAATACAGGTTAAACAGGCCATTTTCCTGGTTGCGGGTAAAGTAAACCGGGATATTATTCTTAATTTTTGTTTCGCTTACGTCTTTCTTATAATCCAGGAATACAGGTTGTAGCTCTGGTGTTTTACTCGTAATTACACTTTTATAAAAGTCTGATTGCGCTTCGCGGTTTACCGGAACGGCCGTAATAGCGGGTTTCTCTACTTTCTGGATATTAGGGTCTTTGCCCGTACGTTTATAAACAACTACGTAATTGTCTTTCAAATATTTATTAGCAACATCTATTACCTCTTGTTTGGTTATCTTGGCAAATTCGTCGCGTTGGGCTAAATATTCTTTCCAATCCATGTGCGAGGTAAAAGCCGATACAAAAGCATCTGCCCGCGACTGGTTACTTTCATACGACTTCATTTCGGCAATCTTGATATTATTTACAATTGCTGGAATCAGCCAATCTTCGAACTTGCCTTGTTTTACCAGTTCTATCTGACTCAGTAAAAGTGCTTTTACCTGGTCCAGGGTTTGCCCTTGCCGCGGCGTACCCGCTAAGGTAAGGATAGAATAATCATTCATTTCCATATCGGTGGCCGAGGCGCCCAATACCGCTTGTTTCTGGTTTAGGTTTAAATCCACTAAACCAGCTTTGCCATTATCTAATACCTGACTTATCATGCGCAGAACCAGGGCATCGTGCGATTTTACTCCCGGAAAGCGAAACCCGATAGAAATATTTTCGGCGCTGGGCCCGTACACTTCCTTTACTAGTGGTTGCGTTAAGGGAGCTTCTTCGGCCGGACCAAATTGGGGCACTGGCCTGGCTTTTAACTTGCCAAAGTATTTATCGATAACCCGAATGGTCTGGTCAAAATCCAGATCACCGCTCATACATACCGCAAAATTGTTAGGTACATAATAAGTATTAAAATACTTTTTAATTTCCGAGATAGAAGGATTTTTCAGGTGCTCTATGGTGCCAATGGTAGTTTGGGTGCCATATTGGTGTTTCTGAAATAAACCTTCCAGTAAAGCTGTAAATACTTTTCGGCCATCATTGTCCAGGGTCCGGTTTTTTTCTTCGTAAACCGCCTCTAATTCCGTATGAAACAAGCGCGGTATCATTTCTCCAAATCGTTCGGCTTCTACCTGCGCCCATTTTTCTATTTGGTTAGCCGGAATATCATTAATATAAACCGTTTGCTCTACAAAAGTGTAAGCATTGGTGCCGCTAGCCCCAATACCCGACATTATTTTGTCGTATTCGTTGGCAATAGCGTATTTAGCGGCTACACTGGAAATACTATCTATCTGGTGGTAGATTTTTTTCCGTTCTGCGGCATCGGTTTTAGTGCGGTAAACTTCGTAAAGAGCCTCAATTTTATCTAACTCTGCTTTTTCTTTATCAAAGTCCTGAGACCCTAATTTAGAAGTACCTTTAAACACCATGTGCTCCAGGTAATGCGCTAAACCAGTGGCGGTGCTGGGATCGTTTTTACTACCAGCTCTAACGGCAATATAGGTCTGGATGCGAGGGGCATCTTTATAATCGGTTAAGTATACTTTTAAGCCATTATCCAAAGTGTAGATGCGGGCTTTCAAGGGATCATCCGGAACGGTTTCGTATTTATAGGCTTTTTCTTTTACTTCTGTTTGTTGCTCCGAAGCATTAGAAGCTGCAGTATTGGGGCTGCTGGTTTTGCATTGGCTAAAAGATAGACTTAGCAAAACTGCCAGCCCATAATATATTCTTTTCATGAAAATCGTGGTTTTAATGTAGGATTTATCAGGTATACTCTGTAAAAATAAGCTTTTATCAGAGAATACAAAGTTTTAGCAATAAGTAAGCCGAAAAAGGCAAATATTTAAAAATCAGTGTCCAGAAGTAAGCGTTTTTTTAACTCGGGTAACACCGGGTACTTTTCTGAGAGGTAAGCAAATTTATCCTGGGAAGTATATAGTTTACGGCCTGTATCCTGTTCTTTTACCTCTAGTTTTATGTTTACCCGGTTATTGCCTAATCGCTGACGAAGCTCCGCCATAAAATCGGCCCGGATTTCGTTAAACTGCGCTACCTGAACCGGGTTTTCTACCTGTAATAAAATTTCCAGGTTCTGGTCTAGCGTTACCGGCCGATTCAGAATCATGTATTCCGACATTTTATCTCCGGCCTTTTTCTGATTAATCAGGGACTGCCAAACTGTTTGGAAATTCTCTTGGGTAATACTGGTTACAGGTCCGGCAGGCTGAACTGCCACGTCAGTCGAAACTTTGTTAGTTATGCCGGCGGATGGGTTGGCTACCTGCGCTTGAATATCCTTCAGGCTCGGTAACTTAACCATTTTTTTAGCTGCTGGAATCGCAATACTCCGATTGGCCATACTGGAGGCAGGTTCCTCGGCCACAGTAGGTTTAGGAAAATCAACTACCGGTACCGGGGGCATTTTGTTTAAAGCCGTAGGGGAGGTCTCCGGAGCAAAAGGTGTTCCGTTAGCCGGTTTTGTATCTCCGTTACCAGCCATAGCATTTGGTGCCGCAGGGGTATTCCCATTTAAAGCCGATACATTATTATAAGTCGTACTGCCTGGAGCGGAACCTGAAACTTGTGTGCCGTTAGTTCCCGGATTAGGAGAAACTGGATTTTCGGAACCGGAACTTAGACTAGTTTTTTTTTTGACGTCTCCGTTTAAAGAGAAGTCCTTGGCAAAGTTAACGGCGTGGTTTAGGTTAGCTAATTTCAAGAGACAGAGCTCTACATGCAGCCGTTGGTTTTTACTGTTTTTAAAATTGGTATCGCAGGCGCTTACCAGGTTTAAACCAGATAATAAGAAAGCCAAAGATGTTTTATTAGCCTGCTCGGCATATTTAGCTTTAATGTTTTCGGAAACCTGCAGCAACTGAACGGTTACATTGTCTTTGCAAACCAATAAACTCCGGAAGTGTTCCCCAATGCCAATTACAAAGTTGTGAGAGTCAAATCCATTTTTAAGGATATCATCAAATAACAGTAAGGTGCCGGCTATATTTTCTGCTAATAAAAAGTCCGTCAGCTTAAAGTAATAATCGTAATCCAAGATATGAAGGTTGGCAACAGTATCTTTATAAGTAATGTTGTTGCCTGAGAAAGTTACCATCTGATCAAAGATGGACAAAGCATCGCGCAAAGCTCCATCTGCCTTTTGCGAAATCAGGTGTAAAGCATCATCTTCGGCTTTTATTTCTTCTTTGGAAGAAATTCGCTTCAGGTGTTTCACCATGTCCCCTATTTGGATCCGGTTAAAATCAAATATCTGGCAACGGGATAGGATGGTGGGAATAATTTTGTGACGCTCGGTGGTAGCTAATATAAAAATGGCATAAGCCGGTGGTTCTTCCAGCGTTTTCAGGAAAGCATTAAACGCAGAGTTGGAGAGCATGTGCACCTCATCTATAATATAGATTTTGTACTTGCCGGTCTGAGGAGCATACCGTACCTGTTCTACCAGATTCCGGATATCTTCTACCGAATTGTTAGAAGCTGCATCAAGCTCATGCACATTAAAGGAAGCATTGTTATTAAAGCTCCGGCACGATTCACATTCATTACACGCTTCGGTTTCTGGTGTAATGTTTTGGCAATTAATAGTTTTAGCTAAAATACGGGCACACGTAGTTTTACCAACTCCTCTGGGGCCACAGAATAAAAAAGCCTGCGCCAAATGGTTGCTAGTAATAGCATTCTTAAGAGTAGTAGTAATGTGATGCTGACCTACAACAGAATCAAAAGTGGTAGGCCGGTACTTTCGAGCTGAAACAACAAAATTTTCCATTCCTTTACAAAGATACTTCATTTAGTCCATAGTCCATATTCAAAGTCTCTAGATTTTTAGTTGAGTTTTGTTAGTTTGTGGTAGTCAGGAATTTTAACTTTAATTGTTAAAATTCAGAAATGGTAAAAAAATAAATGAAAGAAGTGGGAACAAAGTAGGTAAGAATGTAAGAATACCTCTTTAATTCTGCAGCAACTAGATTAATAACTCGTTTAGCGCATTGCCAGAATAATAGACCTAGGAGCAATATCTAAAGAATTAGTAAAAAACTATAGGCTATGAACTAAAGACAATGGACTTTATTTATATATTTGCCTTTTCAAAACAGTTTTCAGTGAATCTTTTTTGTTTCCTGGCTGTTTAAATAGTACACAAATCAATAACGGGGCTGACCGGAATTGACAGCTTGAGCAGGCTGCGTGTAAGCA
The DNA here is from genome assembly GCF_000473365.1 of Adhaeribacter aquaticus DSM 16391. GTDB lineage: Bacteria > Bacteroidota > Bacteroidia > Cytophagales > Hymenobacteraceae > Adhaeribacter > Adhaeribacter aquaticus. The sequence goes on along the minus strand of NZ_KI421517.1, from coordinate 4,057 downwards.
TGTCGGGAGTTGAATGAATCTCCTGTGAAAAAGTCATTCGAACAACAATCGGCGAGTCTAACTACGCTATGGCTGCTTAATCTAGGTATTAAGCAATAGTCATTGTCCCGCAGCTGCTACTCCAAACCGCGGCTGGGTACGGGGCATCGAAAACGCTTGGATAGCGATTGCGAAGGTGTGGCGCAACCGCGAAACAAAACACCTAAGGTAAATCAATAGGTCTGGTGCCGACCTTGATTTGCTCGAAAACCCAACGGCAACTAAGCATGTAGAAAGCGCGACAGTTTCCTTGTCTGGACCAGGGTTCGACTCCCTGCAGCTCCACGTTTATTAAGAACCCACCTTGTAAAATACAGGGTGGGTTCTTTGTTTTCAGCCATTTAGGCTTGTTTCCTAAGATTATACATTGTAAGTTTCCGGCCTGATTCTGAATTTTTATATCAGTAGTTATATCAGTAGATATTAAAAAAGCATATCAGTAGTTATATCAGTAGTATGCCGAGTATTTATTATTACCCAGATAAGCCAAAAGCCGCGAAAACAGTAGTCATGGCGTGGATTCTACCGGAACGGGTACGGGTATCCACCAAGATATCTATTAACCCCAAGTACTGGCTACCCAACTCCGATCTTTTTGTTACCAACAAGCACGAACGGTTCTTATATTACCGGCACGAGTTAAAAGAACTCGATGGGAAATTATTTTCCGAGTGTGCCCGGTTAAGAAGGGAAGGAGAACCCATTACCAAAGAAGCCTTGCAACAGGTCATAGATCCGACGAAGGCCCCGGCTTTCTCCCTGGTGAAAGGTACGATTAAAGAAATCTTTTATTTTGGGTTTTGGGAATCGCTGGACAAGCTGAATAAAGACAATGAGCTTTACCCGGCCTGGAAAACTTCTTATTTAAGAAAGGAACGGGAGCCGGGTAAAAAGACGGTGATTAAAAATACTCAGGCTATTGAGGGGTATGATGCAGCAAGGAAAGGATTAACCATTGTCAACTGGCTGGAAAAATTCCGGAAAGGTTTACGGCCAAAAGATTTTAATCCGCAGCTCCTGCAAAAGTATTATGACTTTCTGGAAGAAAACACCGAGATAGAAGACAATACCCTGATTAAGCACCAGTCTTTTATCCGGATGATTTTAAGTAAAGCTAATTTACCTTACGAATGGGTAGAGGTGCATGCGTATGCGGAGCCGCAAAACTTTGATTTGTTCTGGCATGAAGTGGTACAACTGCAGGAGGCTAACTATTCTAATAAGGAACTGCAGGAAGCGGCGCACACCTTTGTTATAGATGTACAGCTTTGTTTACGCTGGAGTGATTTAAGTACCTTGAAGCCTGAGCACTTTCAGGAATATTACAGCCAGAAGCACGGCCACTTTAAAGTAGTTAATAAAGACCAGGTGAAAACGCAGTACGGCGCCTATGTGCCGGTACCACCTAGAGCAGCTGCTTTGATTGAGCAGCACGGTAAAATTCCGGTACCTGCTACACAGGAAGGCAAAGCCGTTTTGAATTACTACAATAAAAGGATTAAAGCGGCGGCAATGGAAGCCGGATTAGATCGGTTGATTACCATTAAGAAAACCATTAACAAGAAAGCGATTTATAGCCAGGAGCCTTTATATAAGGTAATCAGCTCGCACAATGTACGGCATACAGCAGCTAGTAGAATGTATGAAGTTACTGGCAATGATGCTTTAAAGGAAAGGTTGTTAGGGCATAAGGCTAAATACGATCCTTATACTTTGCAGCCAGCAGTAAAACTAGCTAACGATTTGCTGGATGGTTGGGCCTTAGTTGAGGCTGAAGGGGTAAAACCGGGTTAATCTTTTAGTGGCAATAGCTAAACGCTTCTTGCGATATTGTAAGTGGTACTGGTAAGAACGTGCTTTAATGGCGGCAATGGTTAAATCTTTTTCAGTAACTGAATCTGTAATCATTAATGAGGTGATCCAATACTGGAGCTCCCTTATTCTATTAATAATAGAATAAGAATGAGTGGCATATTGCTTATTGTGTTTTATAATAAAGGGAGATGTCAGGAATAGGGTGTTTTGCAAAATTGAATGTGTTTATTTGTTGATGCTTTTCAGAATATCATCTAATCCATCTTGTAGCTTTTTTATCTGGTGAGTCAGATTTCCTACATCAGGTTTAGGTGGTGTTTCAAAGAGAATATCCTCTACCATTATACCATAAACCACTTGTAAGTTATAAAGCATGCGCAGCGTGGGTTTAGTTTTACCTAATTTTATCTGAGTTAATGCAGACTTAAATATCTTAAGGTTGTCGCAAATATCCACGTAGGAATCTGCCCGGCCTGTAGCAATAAGCTCATCTAACTTCTTGATAAAGCGGCTTCTGATCTGGTTTTCTATATCGTCGTTGTATAGTTGTGGCATGGTGCTAGAATCGTTTCTTAATACCTACCCCTGTGCCCTGCCCGGTTAATTCCATACCAGCCAGCTTAATATATTTATGTGATGCAATTGAAATAATAACCCCAGTAAGTAAACCAGCACTGCCTAAAACAGTAACTGACCTTCTTGTTTCGTTATCTTCTGCAAGCACATTTCCTGCCACCATAAAAGCCCCACTGGCAATAGTTACAGCCATACTGGTAGAATAAGCGCTATGAAACTTCTTTAAGTTTTCACCTGCTGCCATTTGTCTTGTCTCCAAGCGGTTTAGTTTTATAGCGGTGCTATCTGAGGTTTGAGCCATTAAAGCAAAGGGGAATAATAAAAAGAGGATGGGTAGTAATTTTTTCATGGGTTATGGTTTAGGTGGTAATTGCTTTTTTATTCTATTCATTTCCTCCATCAACTGCTCTGTTAAGGCGCGGAGGTCTTCTACATTTTCCTCAACAGTATCTACCTTATTAAACAGGTCTTCATTGCGGTTAGGCATGTAGTTGGACAGGTACCATTTTACTTTCCATAAGCCTAGTATATCATCATGAACAACTGAATAAGGTTTGTGTGCCCGGTTGTCAGAACGGCAACGGAGGAAACCCTTGGACTTTATTCTATTCTTGATCCGTTTTACCTGTACCCCTCTGTCTTTACTAACTACCACATGTATACTAAAGTCTTCTGCTGTGTGCCACTGGCCTCTTGGTATTTGTTCACAAAGCAGCCAGTCTCCTTCAAATAAGGTAGTCTCCATACTGTCCCCTGTTACCTGTAACCAATAATGCGTTCCTCCTTTTGCCATGTAGCCGGGCAGGGTGGTATGTCCGAGGTTGTTATAATAGTCAGAAGATTGATAACCGGATATGAAATTAGCGGCTGCCTTCATATCGATCATTGGTACCACTACTGAATCAGATGTGTCCGGTGTGATTACAATGACTTCATCAGTGGTTTTTAATTCGGTGGTTGTAATTTCCGATTTATCTGATTTATGTTTTTCTCCTTTCCCGGTTAATAACCAAATCAGATTAACTTGAAAATAATCAGCAATTCTAAGCATAGCCATTGAGCCTGGGTCTTTACTTTCCCCCTTCTCAATATCAGCTATCCCTTGTCCAGACAGCCCTGCTAATGATGCAAGAGCTATTTTAGTCATACCTTTAGCTTCACGTAACTGTTTGATTCTCAATCCTAAGGAACTCATAAAAAAAATAAATCAGAAAAACTTGAAAATAATATCAGATAAACTTGACTGAATCAGATTAACTTGCGTATATTTGTTCAACAATCAGCAAGAGAAAACAAATATACTCAAAAATGGAACTCACAGAAGAAAAAACCTACGAAACAGCCATTACTTCTATTCGGGAGAGTTTGGCTATGAAAAGAGGGTATGCTTCAAGAATTAAGAAGAAGCTACCATATGTTAATTTAAATCAGATTTACGCCGTGGCTTGGGGGAAAAAGAAAGACCCTGTTATTCTACAAGCCTTGGTTGACGAAGCTACTTCTCATCAGAAAGACCCAAATCAAGAGATTATTACCAACTATCTTAAAAACGTTGCCTAATGGAAGCACTAGTAATTCAATCTGCAAAAGGTCAGGATGTAACTACCAGTTTGATAGTTGCAGAGGT